>NZ_CP196667.1:0-5066120 GCF_051853195.1 Lentzea sp. HUAS TT2
GTTCGGCGGCGACCTACTCTCCCACACCGTAACCAGTGCAGTACCATCGGCGCAGAAGGGCTTAACTACCGGGTTCGGAATGGGACCGGGTGTTTCCCCAACGCTATGACCACCGAAACACTATGGAGATATCAACCAGAAACCCCGAACCAACAGGATGTGACCCTGCCGGGGGCTTCGATCGGTTCTGGTTGTTCTTCCAGAACCGCACAGTGGATGCGTAGCGTCTTTGTAACAAGTCCTCGGCCTATTAGTACCAGTCAGCTCCAACCGTTACCGGTCTTCCACCTCTGGCCTATCAACCCAGTGGTCTAGCTGGGGGCCTTAACTCACGAAGAGTGGGATACCTCATCTTGGAACGAGCTTCCCGCTTAGATGCCTTCAGCGGTTATCCCTTCCGAACGTAGCCAACCAGCAATGCTCTTGGCAGAACAACTGGCACACCAGCGGTCCGTCCGTCCCGGTCCTCTCGTACTAGGGACAGCCTTCCTCAAGTATCCTACGCGCGCGGCGGATAGGGACCGAACTGTCTCACGACGTTCTAAACCCAGCTCGCGTACCGCTTTAATGGGCGAACAGCCCAACCCTTGGGACCTACTCCAGCCCCAGGATGCGACGAGCCGACATCGAGGTGCCAAACCATCCCGTCGATATGGACTCTTGGGGAAGATCAGCCTGTTATCCCCGGGGTACCTTTTATCCGTTGAGCGACCACGCTTCCACAAGCCATGGCCGGATCACTAGTTCCGACTTTCGTCCCTGCTCGACCCGTCAGTCTCACAGTCAAGCTCCCTTGTGCACTTGCACTCAACACCTGATTGCCAACCAGGCTGAGGGAACCTTTGAGCGCCTCCGTTACTCTTTGGGAGGCAACCGCCCCAGTTAAACTACCCACCAGGCACTGTCCCTGATCCGGATCACGGACCGAGGTTAGACATCCAATACGACCAGAGTGGTATTTCAACGATGACTCCACAACCACTGGCGTGGCCGCTTCACAGTCTCCCACCTATCCTACACAAGCCGAATCGAACACCAATACCAAGCTATAGTAAAGGTCCCGGGGTCTTTCCGTCCTGCCGCGCGTAACGAGCATCTTTACTCGTAATGCAATTTCGCCGGGCCTGCGGTTGAGACAGTCGAGAAGTCGTTACGCCATTCGTGCAGGTCGGAACTTACCCGACAAGGAATTTCGCTACCTTAGGATGGTTATAGTTACCACCGCCGTTTACTGGCGCTTAAGTTCTCAGCTTCGCCCTTGCGGACTAACCGGTCCCCTTAACGTTCCAGCACCGGGCAGGCGTCAGTCCATATACATCGTCTTGCGACTTCGCATGGACCTGTGTTTTTAGTAAACAGTCGCTTCTCGCTGGTCTCTGCGGCCGTCTCGCCCTAGCCTGCAAGAGGCTTCAAGCGCTACGGCCCCCCTTCTCCCGAAGTTACGGGGGCATTTTGCCGAGTTCCTTAACCACAGTTCGCCCGATCGCCTTGGTATTCTCTACCTGACCACCTGTGTCGGTTTGGGGTACGGGCCGCGTGAAAGCTCGCTAGAGGCTTTTCTCGGCAGCATGGGATCACTCTACTTCGCCTCAATCGGCTACGCATCACGTCTCAGCCTATATGAACTGCGGATTTGCCTACAGTTCGGCCTACACGCTTGCACCAGTACTACCACTCACTGGCGGAGCTACCCTCCTGCGTCACCCCATCGCTTGACTACTACAAGTTCAGGTCCCGCGCTCCACATTCCGCTAACTCCCGAAGGAGTTTCGCAGGTGCTTTGGGCGGTTAGTATCACAAGGTTCATCATGGGCGCGTTCACACGGGTACGGGAATATCAACCCGTTGTCCATCGACTACGCCTGTCGGCCTCGCCTTAGGTCCCGACTTACCCTGGGCGGATTAGCCTGGCCCAGGAACCCTTGGTCATCCGGCGGACGAGTTTCTCACTCGTCTTTCGCTACTCATGCCTGCATTCTCACTCGCATAGCGTCCACGGCTGGATTACTCCGCCGCTTCAACCGCTACACGACGCTCCCCTACCCATCCCGAGTAAACTCGAAATGACACAGCTTCGGTGGTGTGCTTAAGCCCCGCTACATTGTCGGCGCAGGACCACTTGACCAGTGAGCTATTACGCACTCTTTAAAGGGTGGCTGCTTCTAAGCCAACCTCCTGGCTGTCTGTGCGACCCCACATCCTTTCCCACTTAGCACACACTTAGGGACCTTAGCTGGCGTTCTGGGCTGTTTCCCTCTCGACTACGAAGCTTATCCCCCGCAGTCTCACTGCCGCGCTCTCACACCTCGGTATTCGGAGTTTGGTTGATTTCGGTAAGCTTGTGGGCCCCCTAGACCATCCAGTGCTCTACCCCCGAGGTGAAACACACGACGCTGCACCTAAATGCATTTCGGGGAGAACCAGCTATCACGGTGTTTGATTGGCCTTTCACCCCTAACCACAGCTCATCCCCCAGGTTTTCAACCCTGGTGGGTTCGGGCCTCCACGCGGTCTTACCCGCGCTTCACCCTGGCCATGGCTAGATCACACCGCTTCGGGTCTAGACCACGCGACTCAAGCGCCCTATTCAGACTCGCTTTCGCTACGGCTACCCCACACGGGTTAACCTCGCCACGTAGCACTAACTCGCAGGCTCATTCTTCAAAAGGCACGCCGTCACCCCTAAAGGCTCCGACGGATTGTAGGCACACGGTTTCAGGTACTATTTCACTCCCCTCCCGGGGTACTTTTCATCTTTCCCTCACGGTACTAGTCCGCTATCGGTCACCAGGGAGTATTTAGGCTTAGCGGGTGGTCCCGCCAGATTCACAGCGAATTTCACGAGTACGCTGCTACTTGGGAACACTCTAAACAGACATCGAGTTTTCGAGTACGGGAGTTTCACCCTCTACGCTCGTGCTTTCCAGACACGTTCCTCTAACCACAATGTTTTCTGACTGTTCGCTAGCTCGGCAGAACTAGCCAAGAGGTCCCACGACCCCGCGAATGCAACCCCTGCCGGGTATCACACAGACGCGGTTTAGCCTCTTCCGCTTTCGCTCGCCACTACTCACGGAATCACGGTTGTTTTCTCTTCCTGCGGGTACTGAGATGTTTCACTTCCCCGCGTTCCCTCCACATACCCTATGTGTTCAGGTATGGGTGAACCCACATGACTGGGTCCGGGTTTCCCCATTCGGAAATTCTAGGATCTCAGCTCGGTTGACAGCTCCCCTAGACTTTTCGCAGTCTCCTACGTCCTTCATCGGCTCCTGGTGCCAAGACATCCACCGTATGCCCTTACTAACTTGCTACAAAGATGCTCGCATCCACTGTGCAGTTCTCAAAGAACAATCAGACCCACCAGCTCTACTGCGAACGCCGGCCTGACCAATGCCAGGTGGTTCATCCGCGTCTGATGGCCGATCACTGAAAGACACAAAGCGTGTTCTCTCAGGACCCAACAGCGTACCGATCTGTTCATCCAGCCCTCGCGACACCTTTCCACGCTCCGAAGAGCAGTACTCACTGTCGTGACAACCGAACGTCTAGCCAGCCAGCATCCACTAATGAGCCTCGCCCCGCTGAACGGGTGCGAGTTCTGACTACCGCTCGGAACGTTTGCCCAAGATCGGCAGTAGATGCTCCTTAGAAAGGAGGTGATCCAGCCGCACCTTCCGGTACGGCTACCTTGTTACGACTTCGTCCCAATCGCCAGTCCCACCTTCGACCGCTCTCCCCCTTGCGGGTTGAGCCACGGGCTTCGGGTGTTACCGACTTTCGTGACGTGACGGGCGGTGTGTACAAGGCCCGGGAACGTATTCACCGCAGCGTTGCTGATCTGCGATTACTAGCGACTCCGACTTCACGGGGTCGAGTTGCAGACCCCGATCCGAACTGAGACCGGCTTTATGGGATTCGCTCCACCTCACGGCTTAGCAGCCCTTTGTACCGGCCATTGTAGCATGTGTGAAGCCCTGGACATAAGGGGCATGATGACTTGACGTCATCCCCACCTTCCTCCGAGTTGACCCCGGCAGTCTCCCATGAGTCCCCACCATTACGTGCTGGCAACATGGAACGAGGGTTGCGCTCGTTGCGGGACTTAACCCAACATCTCACGACACGAGCTGACGACAGCCATGCACCACCTGTGAACCAGCCACAAGGGAGGCTCTATCTCTAGAGCTTTCTAGTCCATGTCAAGCCCAGGTAAGGTTCTTCGCGTTGCATCGAATTAATCCACATGCTCCGCCGCTTGTGCGGGCCCCCGTCAATTCCTTTGAGTTTTAGCCTTGCGGCCGTACTCCCCAGGCGGGGTGCTTAATGCGTTAGCTGCGGCACAGAGGGCGTGGAAGCCCCCCACACCTAGCACCCACCGTTTACGGCGTGGACTACCAGGGTATCTAATCCTGTTCGCTCCCCACGCTTTCGCTCCTCAGCGTCAGTGTCGGCCCAGAGACCCGCCTTCGCCACCGGTGTTCCTCCTGATATCTGCGCATTTCACCGCTACACCAGGAATTCCAGTCTCCCCTGCCGAACTCAAGTCTGCCCGTATCGACCGCAAGCTTGGAGTTAAGCCCCAAGTTTTCACGGCCGACGCGACAAACCGCCTACGAGCTCTTTACGCCCAATAATTCCGGACAACGCTCGCACCCTACGTATTACCGCGGCTGCTGGCACGTAGTTAGCCGGTGCTTCTTCTGCAGGTACCGTCACTTGCGCTTCGTCCCTGCTGAAAGAGGTTTACAACCCGAAGGCCGTCATCCCTCACGCGGCGTCGCTGCATCAGGCTTTCGCCCATTGTGCAATATTCCCCACTGCTGCCTCCCGTAGGAGTCTGGGCCGTGTCTCAGTCCCAGTGTGGCCGGTCACCCTCTCAGGCCGGCTACCCGTCGTCGCCTTGGTAGGCCATTACCCCACCAACAAGCTGATAGGCCGCGGGTCCATCCCATACCGCCGGAACTTTCCACCACCGATCATGCGATCAGTGGTCGTATCCGGTATTAGACCTCGTTTCCAAGGCTTATCCCAGAGTACAGGGCAGGTTACCCACGTGTTACTCACCCGTTCGCCGCTCGTGTACCCCGAAGGGCCTTACCGCTCGACTTGCATGTGTTAAGCACGCCGCCAGCGTTCGTCCTGAGCCAGGATCAAACTCTCCAATAAGGATTGTGTTTGATCGCTCCAGACGGAATATGTCTGGCATCAATCTAGTCTTGCCTCAAAGGAACTACCTCGACGAGGAGGTAATTCATATATTACTGGCTGTGTTTCGGCACGCTGTTGAGTTCTCAAAGAACACGCGCTCACCGCAGTCACATCAGCTTTTCGCTGACTTACTTCCGGGGCTGTGTTTGAAGCTTATTTGGTGTTGCGAGCCGGTGTCAAATCGGCCTCTCAGAGGCTTTTGTCTTCCGGCTTTTTGTCAGGCCCGTTCCGGCTTGTTTCCCGGCCCGTGTCGCTCTGACTTGGAGAACATTACACGGGGCACTTTCGATCTCCAAATCGGGGGGTCACCTAAGCGCTCGAACCGCCGTTGACCTGCGCGTTCGTCACCGCGAACACCGGATGCGCGGCAGCCTCCGCCTCGAACGCCGAGACGGGGTCCCCGACCCGTGCGTCGAAGAAAGGCCTAGTCACGGGCTCCTTGCGCACATAAGCGGCCAGCACGGGTGCCGCGACGGCCGCGGAAACCTCGTTCAAAACGACTTGACGTGACCTACGTCCCCTTCGCAGGACCGCCGAACCGGCTGCCCGTGCGTTGTGCACCCAGTCGCGCACGCCGTACGGCGCGACGAGCCACTCCTGGCCGTCGTGCTCCATCAGGCGAATGGGAATCGTCCGCTCCGCACCGCTGCGCCGGCCACGAATGGTCAGCAGCACGTAGTAGGAGGGCGCGATGCCGAGAGAGACAGCGCGACTGATGACGATGTTGCCGACACGACGTACGAGGTGTTGTCGGTAGGTCTTGGCCACAGGGTCAATCATGGACCTCGTGACGTTCGACGTGGTGGTGATTGGTGGAGGTCCGGCCGGCCGTGCGCTCGCTCGCGCGTGCGCACAGGAAGGTCTCCACACGGCGATCGTCGACCGACACCCGCACCGCCCCTGGACGGCGACGTACGGCGCGTGGGCCGACGAGCTCCCGCCGAACACCCCGACCAGCGCCACGAGCACGACTGTTCGCGCCTACGCGCGCGAGGAGCACCTGATCCAGCGCACCTACGTCGTTCTGGACAACGCCAAGCTCCACGAACTGCCGGACACCGTCGAAGTCCTCCGACGGCCAGAACCAGCGCGCCACACGTTCAACGCCACAGGTGCACGCAAGGGCCGTGCCGAACAAACGGCCGTAGGCACGGTCATCGAGTCGGACAGCACCGAGACGACGTTGATGGACTGGCGTGGCAACGGCGACACGTTCCTCTACACGGTCCCTCTGGGCAACAACCGCGTCCTCGTCGAAGAGACCTGTCTGGCGCGCAGCCCCGGTATGCCGCTCGACGAACTCCGCGAACGCTTGCACGCCCGCCTCAGCCCGAGCGAGGAAGAAGAACGCGTCCGCTTCCCCCTCGACGCCCCCAGGGCCGCACAAGCGTTCGGAGCGGCGGCCGGCTTCACCCACCCGGCGACGGGCTACAGCGTCGCCACCTCACTGCACCTCGCCCCGCAGGTCGCGCAAGCGATCAAGGCGAACGAGGACCCGAAGCACGTCATCTGGCCCACCAAGGCCCGCGTCGTGCACGCCATGCGCAACCACGGCCTCAAAGCCCTCCTCCGCCTCGACGGCGAGGAGACCCGGGACTTCTTCGAGCTGTTCTTCCAGCTCGACCCGGAACTGCAGCGCGCCTACCTGTCCGGCCGCGAGGACGTCAGCGGAACAGTGCGGGCCATGGCCGCCCTGTTCCGGGCCGCGCCAGCCCACCTCAGGTGGAAACTCCGCTAGCAAACTCCCAGCGTGAACGCCGTGTCACCGTGCGCATCCCCGGCGTGGCAAATCGTCGCCAACCTCATGAACAGCTGGTGAACCCACTTGGTGCGCGTCGTTCGCACCGGCACGATCGAAGGCGTGCCCGCCTTGCTGGATGACGTCAGGTTCGCCTTCCAGCCGCTGTTCAACCTGAACACCGGGGGCGTCGTCGCGATCGAGGCTCTGGCCCGGCCGCACGACGGCAGCGTGCAGGATCTGCTCCAGGCCGCCTTCCAGGCCGGCCTGCTGACCAACGCCGACGTCGGACTCGCCTGCCGCGCCGTTCGTTCCGCGGCCGACTTCGACCTGATGCTGCCCCTGCACGTGAACCTGCTCGCGATCACGGTCGCGGACAAGCCCGAGGTCATGAGCCCTCTATACGGCGCTCTGCGGGACGCGGGACGTGCACCGGACAGCATCGTCATCGAGATCGGCGAACCGTACTCACGCGCCAATCGCGCGCGCCTCGCCCGTGGCATGCAAACGCTGCGGAACAACGGTTTCCGCATCGCGCTCGACTGCGTGGGCGAGGGCGACGTGCCGCTCGGCCTGCTGACCAGTGCCTCTCCTGACTACATCAAGCTCGACCGCGAGATCGTCCGCACGCTGCCCGACGACGCCGCGCGGGGTGCGCTGGTGAAATCGTTGGTGCACCTCGGCGAGTACACGGGCGGCCAGGTCGTGGCCGAGGGTGTGGAGACCGAGGCGGAACTCACGTACCTGCGCAAGCTGGGGGTGGGGTACGCGCAGGGTCGTTTCCTCGCTCCCCCGCAGCGAAGACCTGCGGTGAACGCCCGCATCGCGCCCGAGGCGGTCACGGAGACCGGCGAGATCCGGCGCAGCAACACAGGTCCCCGGATCACGGCTTTCCTGCACCCGGCGACGACGCTGCCCGAGAACGCGACCAGCGAGGAGGTGCGTGAGGTTCTCGCCTCACAGCCTTCGGTCACGGGTGTCGTCCTCGTGGACGAGGAGGGGCGCCCGAAGTGGTCGGTGGACCGCAACCGGTTCCTGCTCGCGGTCACCGGTCCGTACGGGCACGCCCTGCACGCCAAGCGTGAGGCCGCACGGCTCGCGGACAAGCCGCACGTCATCGGCACCGAGTCGTCGGCGCTCGAACTGCTGGACGTGGTGGCGGGTGCGAACCGTGAGCGCACCAACGACGACCTCATCGTCGTGGACCACAACGAGCGGTGCATGGGTGTCGTGCGCGTGGCCGACGTCGTGCGCGGTGTCGCCGAGCTCAAGGTGGAACAGGCGGCGGCGCTGAGCCCGTTGACGCGACTCCCCGGCAGTGACGCGGTGGCGAGGGAAGTGGACCGGCGCATCGAGGCCGGTGAGATCTTCGCGATCTCCTGGCTGGACGTCGACAGCTTCAAGCTGGTCAACGACACGGTCGGCTTCGCGGCGGGCGACGACCTGATCCGCGAGATCGGGCACGACCTGGCGGACCTCGCGCACACGTTCCCCGGCGTGCAGGTCGGGCACGTCGGTGGCGACGACTTCCTCCTCCTCGCCGGGCTCGACGAGACGGTGCCGCTGAGTGCGCGTTTGCTCGACAAGCCATACACGGCAGAGGGACGACACGTGACCCTCTCTCTTGCGACCCTTATCTGTGCCCCCGGATCGGTGGGGTCGTATCGCGAGGTGTCGCGGTTGCTGGCGCCAGTGAAGGAGCACGCGAAGTCGCTCGCCGGGTCCAGCTGGGTCATGGGCCGGCCGGGGACCGAACGACGTGACGTGCTGCGTGGTGTCGCGCAACGCGCGGTGAGTTAACAAGTACAACCAAACGCCTCCTGTGCGGCGCTCTGATCACTCATAGCATCGAGAGTGCTACTCAGCGCACTGGAGGTTCGGCGTGCACGTCGGCAGCAGAACTCAATCGGTACCAGCGCAGCGCACGAGCCCGGACGGCATCCTCACCGTTGGGGTGGAAGAAGAGTTCGTTCTCGTCGAAGCCTCCACCGGCCATTTGGCCAACCGTGCCAAGGAAGTCCTCGCCGGCGCCGACCGGTTCGAGGTGGATCTGCAGCCGGAAATCGCGCAGTACCAGGTGGAATCGGCCAGCGGCATCTGCACGGACATGGGTGTGCTGCGCGAGCAGCTGGCCGTGGCACGGCGGGCGTTGATCGAACGGGCCGCGCGGCACGACGCGAGGCTGGCGGCGACCGGGACACCGGTGCTGGGCCTCACGATGCCGACGCCGCTGACGAACTCCCCGCGTTATCACCGGATGGCGCAGGAGATGGGAGCGCTCACCAACGATCTCGCGATCTGCGGCTGTCACGTGCACATCGGCCTGCCGGACGACGAGTCGAAGATCTTCGTGAGCAACCACCTGCGGCCGTGGCTGCCGACGATCCTGGCGCTGGGCGCGAACTCGCCGTACTGGCTCGACAGCGACACGGGGTACGCGAGCTGGCGGTACGTGGTCTGGAACCGTTGGCCCACTTCGGGTGCGCCGCCGCACTTCGACTCCGCGCCCGAGTACTTCACGGCACGGGACGAGATCGTCGCGAGCGGCGCGGCGATGGACGCGGGGATGCTCTACTGGGACATCCGGCTCTCCGCCCACCACCCCACGCTCGAGCTGCGGGTCTCCGACGTCGCGCCGACGGTGGAGGAGGCGGTGCTGATGGCCGCCCTGGTGCGCGGGATCGCCGCCACCGCACTGAGTTCCGGTGCGGCGCCGGTGAAGCTGCCGCCGCATCTGCTGAAGGTCGCGATGTGGCGTGCCGCGCGCGACGGTCTGGAGGGCTTCGGCATCGACCCGGTGACCGGCACGCCCACGCCCGCGTCGTCGATCGTCGCGTCGTTGCTGCGGTGGATCCGGCCGGCGCTGGAGCTCAGCGGCGACTACGAGATGGTGGCCACCGGGATCGACCGGTTGCTGCTCGACGGCACGGGTGCGGTGCGGCAGCGCAGGGCGTTCGCGCGCCGCGGCAGGCTGGACGACGTGGTGGGATTCCTGGTCGCCCAGACTTCGCCGATCTGATCGTTCACACGATCGGGTAAATCTCGGGTCTGCTTGGCGCGCCTCCAAGCCGCGATCCGGTACTTAATCCCCGTGGCCACCCCCATCTGGGCACCGGGAGTGAACGGTCCGGAGCTGCCCAACACCGCGCGGGTCAGGGACTACTGGCTCGGCGGCACCTGCAACACCGAGGCCGACCAGGAACTGGCGGCGCATCTCGTGTCCGCGGCACCGCACCTGCCGTACCTGTGCCGCACGCACCGCTCGTTCCTGGGCAGGGTCGTCCGGCGGCTGACCGCGCTCGGCGTGCGGCAGTTCCTCGACCTCGGCTCCGGCCTGCCCACCGCGGACAACGTGCACCTCGTCGCCCCGGACGCGAACGTGGTGTACGTGGAGATCGACCCGGCGGTGGCGGCCGAGGGCAGGGCGATCGTCGCGGATCAGCCGCGGGTGGAATACCTGTGCGCGGACCTCTGCGAACCGGAGAAGGTGCTGGAGTCGCGGGAGGTCCGCTCGACGCTGGACCTGTCGCAGCCGGTCGCGGTGCTGGCGCTCGACGTGCTGCACTTCGTCACGGACGACGCCGAACCGCACAAGGTCCTGGCCAAGTACCTGAACGCGCTGGCGCCCGGCAGTTATCTCGGGCTCTCGCACACGTGCCGCGACCCGTTCATGCTGGCCGCGGTGCAGCTCTTCGGTGCCATGTACGGGGATCAGCCGCTGCCGGTGTTCGCGTTCCGGTACCCGGAGCAGGTCGTGCAGTTCTTCGACGGCATGGAGGTCCTGGAACCCGGTGTGGTGCCGATCCCGTTGTGGGAACCGGATCTCGCGGACGTCCAGGACCGCAACCCGGAGAACTTCCAGGGATGCGGCGGACTCGCGCGCAAGCTCTAGGCCAGCAACGGGATCGCGGCCAGCACCACCGTCGACACGACGGCCAGCGTCATGCCGTACCGCAACTGCTGGCGCGCTGACGGCAGATCCCGTGCGAGCAGGAACAGCGAGCACGCGACCACACCGACGGCCGCCCAGAACGGCCCGAACCGGAACCACAGCCCGCCGCCGACCAGCAGCAACCCGCCCACGGTCAGCTGCGTGGTCGCGTTGACGGCGTGCCGGGTGCCGTACAGGACGGCCGGGGTGCGCGACCCGACGCGGGCGTCGCCGGTGCGATCGGGGACGGCCCACCACAGCGCCCGGCCCGTCGCCAGCGCCGCGGCACCGGAGAACACCAGCCACACCGCGGGGTCCGCCTGTCCCCCGGCCGCCGAGTAGGCCGTCACGCTCGGCAGCAGCCCGGCGGCGATCGCGAGCACCACCGGACCGGAATAACCGCGCCGTTTCAACCTGATCGGTTCGAGGTTGTACGCCAGGTACAGCACGAGGATCAGCCCGACGCCGGCCGCCACCTGCCACGAGACGGCGATCGCCAGCGCGAGCGCGAAGATCATCTCGAAGATCGCCAGCGCGAGGACCTTCCGCGCGCCGATCTCCTGCACCGCCTGGGCCAGATGACGTTTGTCCGCGGTGTGGATGTCGTTGCGGACGTCGGCGTAGGCGTTGAGCGGGTTGCCGGAGATGATCGCGACGAAGTTCGCGAGCACCGCGATCACCACGGCGAGGTCGAATCTCGTCGCGTAGCAGGCACCCCAGGCCGCGGCGCACGCGTAGTGCGTGCCGAAGGGGTGTTCCAGGCGGTGGAGGTAGGTCAACGCCGGCAAGCGGCCACCATCGCGAGGCTCGGCGGCGGCGCCATCGCGGCGCCCCGCAGCTGGGGTGTGCAGGATGGCGAGCTGAGCCGGACGTGCTTGTGCCGCAGCAGCGCCGTGACGATCAGGCGGATCTCCAGCAGGGCCAGGTCCTTGCCTGGGCAGTGCCGCACTCCCCCGCCGAACGGGAAGAACGCGCCGGGCGGTGGTTGCCCGCGTGCCGGGTCGAACGCGTGCGGGTTCTCGTAGGTCGCTGCCCGGCGGTGCGCGAGGTAGATGCTCGGGGTGATCACCATGCCCTCGTCGCTCATCCGGTTGCCGGCCAGCGTGGCGGGCGGGGACAGCCGGAGCGACTCCATGATCGTGGCGTCGAGGTCGGCGGTCGGTTCCGGCGTCCGGCTGATCCAGTACAACGTCCAGGCGGTGGCGCTCGCGGTGGTCTCGTGGCCCGCGAACAGGAGTGAGACGACCTGGTCGCGGAGGTCCTCCGGTGGCAGGTGCGCGGCGAGCGCCGGAGGTTCGGCGGTTCGCGCGCGGTGCAACAACATCGCGTCGAGCTGCGGATCCGACCTGGTGGCGCCGGGGGTGAGGTAGCGGTGCGCGAGGGTGCGGACGCGGCTGCCGAGGCGGCGGTCGAGCCAGCGGGTGAACGCGGTCAGCAGCTCGTCGTCGTCCACGCCGAAGACGACCCGGCCGATGATCCTGAGGGTGAGCCTCCTGGTCCACATCAGGACGCTGGTCGGGCCGGCCGGTAGTTCCGCGATCGAGCGGTCGACCATCTCCTCGATCAGCGTCCGGTACCGGGCGCCGCGCAGCATCGGGGCGAGCGTGCGGCGGTACGCGGTGTGCTCGGCGCCGTCGAGCCACAGCACGGAACGATTGCCCAGCAACGGGCTCAGCGTGCGGCTCGGCGGATGGCGCAGGTCGCGGTCGTTGCGGAACAGCGCCGCCATGACGTCCGGGTGCCAGACCAGCCAGCGCCGGTCCCGCAAGCGCACCATGCCGTCCTCGAAGTCCTCCACCGAGTCGAGGAACGGGATCATCCGCAGTGCGAACCGCAGCTCCGTCCGGTTCATCGGCACACCGCGCAGGCGAGGTGCAGCGCCGCCATGCCTTCCGCCTGCACGATTCTCGTTGGGGTGTAAAGGTCTTTGTCGTGCCAGAGCGGCGGGTGCGCACGGTCTCCCCACTCCTGCAGGAACTTCACACCACGCCTCACAGCCGTCGTGACATCGCGTGTTGTCCAAGACAGGACGCGGATGGCGTAGGCGGTCTCCTCGTAGGTGCCTTCCCAACGGCCCCACGAACCGTCCGCGTGCTGTGTGCCGAGCACCCAGTCGACGGCCTTTTCGTTGCCCCGCAAGGCGTTCACGGCGCACGCGGTGGCGTAGTAGGGCGAGGCGTGCCACTTGTCGAGCCAGTTGCCTGCCGGTTCCTGCATGTCCCGCAACCACTCCTCCAGCTCCCGGTCGTGGCCGAGGGCCTGCAGCGCGTGGGCGTTCGTGCTGGTCGACGGCGTGCGCTCGCCAGGGAAGCAGGCGAAGTGGCGGGCTTCCCGGTAACGGTCGAGGGTGCTGATCGGACCGGGGCCGTCGCACAACGCGAGGGCGTTCAGCGCGGTCGCCGTGTCGTCGGCATCGGCCGGGAGCCCTGGCCCGCCTGCCGCTCCCTCATGCGAGAACGCCGCCCTGATCAGGGAGGGCCGCGCATCGGGGACGTCCAGCCCGGCGGAGCCGAGGGCGACGATGATCCAGGACCGTTCGAACAACGGGACGGGGACGCCGGCGGGAACGGGGCCGCCATACCGTTGCTGGACGGCCTCCAGGTAGTCGAGGCCCGTGCCCTGAACGGCAGTCGCTGCCGGGCTCGCGGCGACGATGCCGCCGGCCGCGACGACCTCGGGACGGGGGCCGAAGATCTCCAGGGTGTGCCAGAGCTTGTCCGGCAACGGGCTCCGGCGCAGCGCGTGCAACGGGCGGGGGTCGAACGGCGTGCGCAGGCCGAGTCGTTCGGCGAGCGCGGGCACGATGAGCTCGACGGCGACCGTGTCGGGCAGCTTCAGCGGACGGCTGAGCAGCTTGCGCAGCGCGTCGAGACCTCTGCGGGCCGCCGGGTGCGTACCCAATGCGTCGACCGCGCTCAGCGTCGGGACCAGCGCGTACTCGCCAGGACCGCCCCACGTGCCGTCGGCGTGCTGGCTGCCGAGGAGGTAGCGGACCCTGGCGTCGTGGCCCCGCAGCCACGGGGCCAGTGCGACGAGCCTGCCCGTCTCGTACACGGACGGTGAAAGGCCACCCCAGGGATCGTCGGTCAGTTGCGCTAACAGCCCCATCGCGGCCCCCGGAGATAGCAACTGCGTAACCCTAGGCATACGGAGAGTAGCACCGCTTGGGCCGTTCAGCGGAGTACTCGGCAGGGTGGTCCGGACGCGCGGATGCTGGTGGAAAAGGCCGGAAGGAGGAGGTTGTGACGACAGCGCGCGACATCATGCACCCCGGAGTGCAGTGCGTGGACGAGGACGCGAACCTCGTCGAGGCCGCCCGCATGATGCGGGACCTCGACGTCGGATCCCTGCCCATCTGCGGCAAGGACGACCGGCTGCACGGCATCATCACCGACCGCGACATCGTGATCAGGGCCGTGGCCGGCGGCCTGGACCTGGCCGCGACCAAGGTCAGCGAGTTCGGGTGCCACGTCCACTGGGTCGACGCCTCGGACTCGGTGGCGCAGGTGCTGCGGACCATGGAGGACAACCAGATCCGGCGGGTGCCGGTGATCGAGGAGCACCGGCTGGTCGGGATGGTGTCGGAGGCGGACCTGGCCCGGCACCTGCCGGAGGACCAGCTGGCGTCGTTCGTGGAACGGGTCTACGCCTGAGGCCTGCCGTGCTCCAGGTAGCGGGTCTCGCCTGATTCCCTTGCTCGCAACGCTTCCGCGACCCTGCGGGCGAGCCTGGGGATCAGGCGCCTGCCTGCCTCGTCCGGGGGCACGAACTCGTAGGACCTCAGTTCCTCGGCCTGCAGGCGGATCTCGTCGGCGGTGGTGAGCAGGCCGCCCTCGAACACGAACAGGACGCGGTCCTGGTCGCCCTGCGGTGCCCAGTCGACCACGAGCAGCCTGCCGGGTTCCTTGACCAGGCCCAGTTCCTCCTCGATCTCACGGCGACAGGCCTCGCTCGGGGTCTCGCCGTGCTCGATCACCCCGCCCGGGATCTCCCAGTGCGGCTTGTAGGTCGGCTCGACGAGCAGAAGGCGTCCGGCGTCGTCGAAGAAGAGAGCGCCCGCCGCGGAGATCGCCCTGCTGGCGTGGTCCACGGTTCAGAACAGGGTCGCGGGCTCGACGGGCTCCGGCTCGGGCAGCGGATCGAGTCCGGGAACGAGCGCGCGCACGTCGTCGTGGAAGCGGCGGGCCAGCTCGGGTGCGTCGTCGTTGTTGGGGGTGTGCACGAAGAAGCTCGGCGAGAGGCCCTCGCCGAGCCAGTTCGCGACCACCTCGGCCCACGGCTGCCATCCCTCGACCGTCTCCTCGACGGAGTCCCGGCCCAGGTAGCGGACGACCGGCCGATCGGTCAGCGCACGCGTCCGCCGCGGCATCCTCGGCTTCTTGGCCCACGCCTCCGCCTCGCCTTCGCTGGTCGGCGGGCTCTGGAAGAGGACCTCGGTGTCGAACGTCATCCACTCGGCGCGCGCGTCGTCGAGCGTTGCTTCGAGCATTTCGGCTGAACGAGCGTCGGTGAAGAAGTCGAGGTGACGCACCTCCACCGTGCGCCGGAGCGTGGCGGGCAGCCTGCGCAGGAACCGGCCGAGCGCCTCGACGTCCTGCGGGCCGAACGACGCGGGCAGCTGCGTCCACAGCACGGCCCGTTCGCCGAGGGGTTCGATCGCGTCCAGGAACGCCCGCATCTCCACCTCGACCCCGGCGAACCTGCGCTCGTGCGTGACGACCTTCGGCAGTTTCACCACGAACCGGAAACCGGGATCGGTCTGCTGCGCCCACGTTTCCACGGTGGTCCTGGCAGGGGTCGCGTAGAAGGTGGTGTTGCCCTCGACCGCGTTGCACCAGCCCGCGTATGCCCGCAGACGTTCCTTAGGTGGCAAGGGTTGTGGCAGGAACCGTCCTGGCCACGCTTTGTGGTTCCACATCGCGCAGCCGACGTGAAGACGTGCCACCCCTACCCACTCCCGTCGGTCGTGGGTCCAATTTATCGTGTGGTCGTCCCGCCAGGATTTGAACCTGGGACCTACCGCGTATCAGACGGACGCTCTCACCGGACTGAGCTACGGGACGGAGTGGAAGACGAGGGTGTCGAACCCTCCAGGGCGATCTTGCAAGGATCACCTGCGCGCCGGCGCGTCCCCCCTATTCGGTTGTGCGGTGCCGCGGGCAGGATTCGAACCTGCACTGGACGCGTTCTGAGCGCGTTGCCTCTTCCGTTGGGCTACCGGGGCGTGCGGATCCGGGGAGTCGAACCCCGACTGTCATGGCCCTCAACCATGTGCCTCTGCCAGTTGGACCAGATCCGCAGTGGAACGAGCGGTCGGAGGGCATCGAACCCTCTTCTTCGGTTTGGAAGACCGACGTGTCCGCCGAGTTCACCACGACCGCATTGTTTTCGAGCAGCACCGATGGAAGGAGTCGAACCCTCGGGCAACGGGTTTGGAATCCGTTCCGCTTCCCAAGCTCATCGGTATCGGGGCAGGACAAAAAGAAAACCGCCCAGGTTTCCCGTGGGCGGCTCCGAGGTCATGACCTGGGGATCAGGTCATGGCGTGGAGCCCCACGCCACCGCCAGCAGACCGCCGGCGATGAGGGCGAGAATTCGCCATCCCGCGAGCTGTGCGTTGGCAAGCATGTCTTCCTCCGGTTGATCTCTGTCGTTCGTGATGGGACCAAGCTAAGCGAACGCCGAGAGCGCCCGCAACGCATTTATTCGAACTTCTCGCGGTGTTCCAGATGCTGGGTTTCTGTTTCGATGGTGTTCATGAGGGGTACCAGGCCTGGATTCGGGGTGCGTCATCCGGACATGGCGAGGTTGTTGGCCGTGCACACACCTGCCGCCACCGACGAGGTGGTCTGGCTGGACGGCGCGATGCCGTTGCTGGCCGGCGCCCATGCCGGTCCGGCCGACCTGCCCGACGAGCTGGTCACGTCGATCCGGTGCGTGGTGCGGGTCGGCGAACTGGTCGTCTTCTGCGAGAACGTCGACGGCGGCCACGTCCTGCCCGGTGGCCAACGGGAACCCGGCGAGACGCACGAGGACACCGCGACGCGCGAGGTGCACGAGGAGACCGGGTGGCTGCTCGACCGCGAAAGCCTGCGTCCGCTGGGGTGGCTGCACTTCGAACACCTCGCCCCGAGGCGTCCTGACTACCTCTACCCCTATCCGGACTTCCTCCAGGTCGTCTTCCAGGGCACCGCGACCGAACGCGCCGGCGGGTCCGACTGGACCGACACCGACGGACACGAGCTGCGTTCCTCGCTCGTGAGCGTCGCCGAGGCACGCAGGACGTCCATGAACGGCCCGCTGGCGGCGGCGTTCCTCGACCTGCTCTGAACGACGAACGGCGCGCACCCCGCAGGACGCGCGCCGTTCGAGCGAACTGGGATCAGACGGTGAAGCCGAGCGCGCGCAGCTGCTCGCGGCCGTCGTCGGTGATCTTCTCCGGGCCCCACGGCGGCATCCACACCCAGTTGATGCGGAAGTCCGACACGAGGCCGCCGCCCGTGCCACCGGTGAGGGCGGCGCGGGTCTGGTCCTCGATGACGTCGGTCAGCGGGCAGGCCGCGGACGTGAGCGTCATGTCGATGGTGGCGACGTTCTTCTCGTCGACGTGGATGTCGTAGACGAGCCCGAGGTCGACGACGTTGATGCCGAGCTCCGGGTCCACGACGTCGCGCATCGCCTCTTCGAGGTCGTCGAGCGCGGCGACGTCAGCTTTGGGCTCGAAGACCGGCATGCCTTCGGCTCCCCGGACGACTTCTTCGGTGCTCATGCTGCTCCCTGGCTTCGTGCTACTGCGTCTTTGAAGGCCATCCAGCCCAGCAGCGCGCACTTCACGCGCGCCGGGTACTTCGAGACTCCGGCGAAGGCGATGCCGTCTTCCAGGACGTCCTCGTCGGGCTCGATCTGGCCGCGGCTCTGCATCAGCTCGACGAACGCGTCCATCTTCTTGAACGCCTCGCCCACCGGCTTGCCCACGACGAGGTCGGTCAGCACCGACGTCGAGGCCTGGCTGATCGAGCAGCCCTGGCCGTCGTAGGAGACGTCCTTCACCACGTCGTCGACGAGGTGGACCCTGAGCGTCACCTCGTCGCCGCAGGTCGGGTTGACCTGGAACGACTCCGCGTCGTACGGGTCGCGCAGGCCTCGGCCGTGCGGGTTCTTGTAGTGGTCCAGGATGATCTCCTGGTACATCTGCTGGAGCTGCATCAGGCCACCCCGAAGAACTTCTGCGCCTCGCGGACCCCGTCGACCAGTGCGTCGACCTCGTCCATCGTGTTGTACAGGTAGAACGTCGCGCGCACCGACGACTGGGCGTTCAGGCAGCGGTGCAGCGGCCACGCGCAGTGGTGGCCCACGCGGACGGCGATGCCCAGGCTGTCGAGCACCTGGCCGGCGTCGTGCGGGTGGACGCCCTCGATCTCGAACGGCACGGCGCCGCCACGGTCGACCGCGTCCTGCGGGCCGATCAGGCGGACGCCCTTGACGCCCGAGAGCCCCTCGAGCGCGGCCACGGTCAGCGCGTGCTCGTGGGCGTTGATCCGCTCCATGCCGACGACGCTCAGGTAGTCCACCGCGGCACCCAGGCCGACGGCCTGGGACGTCATCGGCGAACCGGCCTCGAAGCGCTGCGGCGGCGGGGCGAACGTCGAGCCCTCCATCTTCACCAGCTCGATCATCGAGCCGCCGGTGATGAAGGGGGGCAACGCCTCCAGCAGCTCGCGACGTCCGTAGAGGACACCGATGCCGGACGGGCCGAGCATCTTGTGGCCCGAGAACGACGCGAAGTCCACGCCCAGCTTCCGGAAGTTCACCGGGCTGTGCGGAACGGACTGGCACGCGTCCAGCACCGTCAGCGCGCCGACCTTCTGCGCGGCCGCGACGAGCACCGAGACCGGGTTGATCACGCCGGTCACGTTCGACTGGTGCGTGAACGCCACGACCTTGGTGCGCGGGGTGATCACGCTGTCCACATCGGACAGGTCGAGACGGCCGTCCGGGGTCAGCTTGAACCACTTCAGCGTCGCGCCGGTGCGGGACGCGAGCTGCTGCCACGGAACGAGGTTCGCGTGGTGCTCCATCTCGGTCACGACGATCTCGTCGCCGGGACCCACGACGAAGCGCGCGGCCTCGGGACCCGAGGTCGCGGCGTTGCCCATCGCGTACGCCACGAGGTTGAAGCCCTCGGTGGCGTTCTTGGTGAACACCAGCTCGCCGAAGTCGGCGCCGACGAAGTCCGCGATGCGCTGACGCGCACCCTCGTACGCGTCGGTCGCTTCCTCTGCCAGCTGGTGTGCACCGCGGTGCACAGCGGCGTTGTGCTGCTGCAAAAACGCTTTCTCAGCGTCCAGAACCTGCGTCGGGCGTTGCGAGGTGGCGCCGGAGTCCAGGTAGACCAGGCGCTTCCCGTCACGAACGGTGCGAGACAGGATCGGGAAGTCCGCCCTGAGGGCGGCTACGTCCAGTGGTGCTGCGGTGGTGGTCACAGCGCCTCCTCTCAACACCTGCAACGTTAGGAAATTGCGGCAGCTTCCGTCTTTCCGGTGTACTTCACGTAACCCTCGGACTCGAGCACGTCGGCCAGCTCGCGGCCACCGGACTCGACGATCCGGCCGTTCGCGAAGACGTGCACGAAGTCCGGCTGGATGTACTTGAGGATCCGGGTGTAGTGCGTGATCAGCATGACGCCGACCTCACCGGAGGCCTTGTAGCGGTTGACGCCCTCGGACACGACGCGCAGGGCGTCGACGTCCAGACCGGAGTCGGTCTCGTCGAGGATCGCGATCTTCGGCTGGAGCAGGCCCAGCTGCAGGATCTCGTGGCGCTTCTTCTCACCACCGGAGAAGCCCTCGTTCACCGAACGCTCGGCGAACGCCGGGTCGATGTCGAGGTCCGCCATCGCGCCCTTGACCTCCTTCACCCAGTGGCGAAGGGCAGGGGCCTCGCCGCGGACGGCGGTGGCGGCGGTGCGCAGGAAGTTCGACATCGAGACGCCGGGGACCTCGACCGGGTACTGCATGGCGAGGAAGAGGCCCGCGCGGGCGCGCTCGTCGACGGACATCTCGAGGACGTCCTCACCGTCGAGCGTGACGGTGCCCGAGGTGATCGTGTACTTCGGGTGCCCGGCGATCGCGTAGGACAGCGTGGACTTGCCGGAGCCGTTGGGGCCCATGATGGCGTGCGTCTCGCCGGCCTTGATCGTCAGGTCGACGCCCTTGAGGATCTCCTTGGGAGCGTCCTCGCTGACGACCGAGACGTGCAGGTCCTTGATCTCAAGGGTGGCCATGACTTGCCGTTCTCCTGGTGGTGTAGCTAGAAGTCAGTTCGTGGTGACGGTGACGTCGACGAAGACGTCGCCGTCACGGATGTCGACGGCGTAGACGTCGACCGGTTCGCTGGCGGGCGGCGAGGAGGGCTTGCCGGTCTCCAGGTCGAAGCACGACCCGTGCAACCAGCACTCGATCCCCTTGCGGGAGACCTCGCCCTCGCTCAACGACACCGCGGCGTGCGAGCACAGATCCGCGAGTGCGTGCACCCGCTCGCCGTCGCGCACCAGCACCAGATCGACGTCGTCGACGCTGGCGGCGAACGGCTTGCGGTCGTCCAGTGAGGACAGTGCACACACCTTGATCACGTGCCGACCGCCTCGAGCTCTGCCTCGATGGCGGCCTCGAGGCGCTCGCGCACCTCGGGGACCGTGATCTTCGCGATCAGCTCCTGGAAGAAGCCGCGCACGACGAGACGTCGTGCCTGGTCCTCCGGGATGCCGCGCGCCTGCAGGTAGAACAGCTGCTCGTCGTCGAACCGGCCGGTGGCGCTGGCGTGGCCCGCACCCTCGATCTCGCCGGTCTCGATCTCCAGGTTCGGCACCGAGTCGGCACGCGCACCGTCGGTCAGGATCAGGTTCCGGTTCAGCTCGAACGTCTCGGTGCCCTCGGCAGCGACACGGATGAGCACGTCACCGATCCACACCGCGTGCGCGCCCTCGCCCTGCAGCGCGCCCTTGTAGACGACGTTGCTGCGGCACTTGGCCTGCGCGTGGTCGATGAACGGCCGGTGCTCCTGGTGCTGACCCGCGTCCGCGAAGTACAGACCGAACAGCTCCGCGTCGCCACCGCGACCCGCGTACTGCACGACCGGCGTCACGCGCACGACGTCGCCGCCGAGCGTGACCACGGTGTGCTTGATGGTCGCGTCGCGACCGAGCTTCACGTGGTGCTGCGAGACGTGCACGGCGTCGTCGGCCCAGTCGTGGATGGTGATCACCGTGAGGTGAGCGCCGTCCGCGACGAGGAACTCGACGTTGTCCGCGTACGCGCCGGAGCCGCGGAAGTCCAGGATCACGGTGCCCTCGGCGAACTGCGAGGCCTTGACCTGGATGTGGCCGTAGGCGACAGCGCCGACGCCCGCGCCGGTCACCGTGACGGTGGTCGGCTCGGACTTCACGTCACCGGGCAGCGTCACGATCGTGGCGTTCTCGAAGGACGAGTACGCCTGCGCCGCGACGCGGTCACCGGGGACGCCGGCCTTGCCGAGGCGCTCGTCGTCGCGACCGACGGTCTCGACCGTGACGCCTTCGGCGGCGCTCACCTCGACGGCAGCGGAACCCGTTGCCGCAGCGCCGGAGTGCAGACCGGCAAGACGCTTGAGAGGCGTGAAGCGCCAGATCTCCTCACGGCCGCCCGGGACCTCGAACGCGTTCACGTCGTAGGACGTGAAGTGCTCCGCGCGCGAGGAGACCGGGACGACAGCTCCGTGGGAGTGAGGTTTCGTAGACAGGGCGGCCATGTCAGCCGACGGCCCCTTCCATCTGCAGTTCGATCAGGCGGTTCAGCTCGAGGGCGTACTCCATGGGGAGCTCGCGCGCGATGGGCTCGACGAACCCGCGCACGATCATCGCCATGGCCTCGTCCTCGTTGAGGCCGCGCGACATCAGGTAGAACAGCTGGTCCTCGGAGACCTTCGAGACCGTTGCCTCGTGACCCATCTGCACGTCGTCCTCGCGGACGTCGACGTACGGGTAGGTGTCCGAGCGGCTGATGGTGTCGACCAGCAGCGCGTCGCACTTCACCGTGGACTTCGAGTGGTGCGCCCGCTTGTTGACCTGGACCAGGCCGCGGTACGACGTGCGGCCACCGCCCCGCGCCACCGACTTCGAGATGATCGTCGAAGAGGTGTGCGGTGCCATGTG
Organism: Lentzea sp. HUAS TT2; assembly: GCF_051853195.1. Taxonomy (NCBI): domain Bacteria; kingdom Bacillati; phylum Actinomycetota; class Actinomycetes; order Pseudonocardiales; family Pseudonocardiaceae; genus Lentzea; species Lentzea sp. HUAS TT2. The sequence goes on from NZ_CP196667.1 coordinate 22,069, forward strand.
GACCATCTTGGCGCCGGCGTCCTGGTGCTGGCCCTCGCCCGCGAACGCGATCGAGAGGACCTCGCCCTTGGCGTGCTCGCCCATCAGGAAGACGGCCGGGTACTTCATGGTCACCTTGGAGCCGATGTTGCCGTCGACCCACTCCATGGTCGCGCCCTCTTCGGCCTTGGCGCGCTTGGTGACCAGGTTGTAGACGTTGTTCGACCAGTTCTGGATCGTCGTGTAGCGGCAGCGGCCGCCCTTCTTCACGATGATCTCGACCACGGCCGAGTGCAGCGAGTCCGAGGAGTAGATCGGCGCCGTGCAGCCCTCGACGTAGTGCACGTAGGCACCCTCGTCGACGATGATCAGCGTGCGCTCGAACTGGCCCATGTTCTCGGTGTTGATCCGGAAGTAGGCCTGCAGCGGGATGTCCACGTGGACACCCTTCGGCACGTAGATGAACGAGCCGCCGGACCACGTCGCGGCGTTGAGCGCCGAGAACTTGTTGTCACCCGCGGGGATGACCGAGCCGAAGTACTCCTTGAAGAGCTCCGGCTGCTCCTTCAGGGCCGTGTCGGTGTCCAGGAAGAGGACACCCTTCTCCTCCAGGTCCTCGCGGATCTGGTGGTAGACGACCTCGGACTCGTACTGGGCGGCGACACCCGCGACGAGGCGCTGCTTCTCGGCCTCCGGGATGCCCAGGCGGTCGTAGGTGTTCTTGATGTCCTCGGGCAGGTCCTCCCAGCTGGTGGCCTGCTTCTCGGTCGATCGCACGAAGTACTTGATCGAGTCGAAGTCGATCCCAGAGAGGTCAGCGCCCCAGCTCGGCATCGGCTTGAGGTCGAAGAGCTTGAGCGCCTTCAACCGGTACTCGAGCATCCACTCGGGCTCGTCCTTCTTCGCCGAGATGTCGCGGACGACGTCCTCGTTGATTCCTCGGCGGGCGCTCGCGCCGGCAACGTCGGAGTCGGCCCAGCCGAACTCGTAGTTGCCCAGAGACGCAATCGTCTCTTCCTGCGTGAGCGGAGACTGCACCGTGGTGGGCGTGCGCTGCTCGGCAGCGGCAGTCATGCGGGCTCCCCTCCATCATCTGGGATCCGTGAAATGTTCGGGATGTGCGTCGTGCACACGGCGTGGCCGCGGGCGATCGTCGCGAGGCGCTGCACGTGGGTACCGAGGAGGTTCGCGAACGTCTCCGTCTCGGTCTCGCACAGCTGGGGGAACTCGGCGGCAACGTGGGCGACCGGGCAGTGGTGCTGGCACAACTGCTCGCCCGTACCCACATTTCGCGCCGCCGCAGCGTAGCCCTCCCTGGTCAACGCGGTCGCAAGGGCCTTCGCCCGTTCGGCGGGCGTGACCTGGGCCACGATCGTCGAACGGTGACCGTCCACGAGTGCGTCGACACGACTTTGCGCGAAGGCGCGCACTGCCTCTTCCCCACCCGTCTGGGCGAGGAACCTGAGGGCGGCGACCGCGAGGTCGTCGTAGGCGTGGCCGAACCGGGCGCGTCCGGCGTCTGTCAGCAGGAAGAACTTCGCGGGACGGCCACGACCACGTTGGGTCTGCCGCGGTGCGTCCCTGGTCGTCGCCTCGCCGTCCGTCAGCATCGCGTCGATGTGACGGCGCACTGCCGTGGGGCTGATGCCCAGTTCCTCGGCAATGCTCGCCGCGGTGACCGGGCCCTGCTCCAGGAGGAGCCTGGCGACGGCACGCCGAGTCCTGCCGTCGTGCTGCGGCACGGCGTCAAGATGGGTCTCGGCGTTTTTCACAACACCAGTGTTGCGTATTTAGCCGGAGGTAGCAAAGATCGCGGTCACAGGGTGACCTGACTCACGGCTGAACGTGGCTCGATACTCTCCTGACATGTCCACGAACGGCGGAGCCATCACTCCGGAGAGCGACCTCTTGAACGGTCGGGAGCGTCGCCAGCTGGACATCGTCCGTCGCTGGGGCACCATCGGCGCGTTGCTGCTGACCGTCGGATCCCTGGGCGGCGGGGCCGCGCCCATCTACTCACCGCTCTACGGCGTGCCGGTCCTCGGGCTCTTCTCGAGGATGCCCAGTGTCGCGATGGGGGTCGTCTGGACCGGCATCTTCATGATCGTGTCGGCCTGGCTCGCGCTGGGCCGGTTCGTGAAGCCGGGGCGGCCGCGGCTGATCTCGCGCGGTCAGATGGACCGCACGCTGCTGATGTGGACCGTTCCTCTGGTCTTCTGCGTGCCGATGTTCTCCCGCGACGTGTACTCGTACCTGGCGCAGAGCGAGATCGCGGCGCGCGGGCTGGACCCGTACGAGCTGGGGCCCGCCAACGCGCTGGGCGTCGACCACGTGCTGACCCGCGGTGTGCCGAACATCTGGCGGGAGACGCCGGCGCCGTACGGGCCGCTGTTCCTCGCGTTCGGCCGGCTGACCGCGATGCTGACCGGCGACCACGTGGTGTCCGGCGTGTTCGTGCACCGGCTGCTGGTGCTGTGCGGCCTGGCGATGATCGTGTGGGCGCTGCCGCGGCTCGCGGCCCGGTTCGGGGTGCCGCCGGTCGGCGCGTTGTGGCTGGGTGCGCTGAACCCGCTGGTGCTGTTCCACATCGTCATCGGCGTGCACAACGACGGCCTGGCGCTCGGCCTGATGCTGGTCGGCCTGGAGCTCGCGATGCGCGGGCTGGAACCGTTGAAGTGGTCGTGGATCACCTTGGGCGCCGGGGTCATCGTGTGCGGGGCGATGGTGAAGATCCCCGCGATGGCCGCGCTGGGGTTCCTCGGCGTGATGGTGGCGCGCAAGCTCGGCGGGCAGTTCAAGCACCTGGCACTGGTGGCCGGGATCATGGCGGCGATAGCCGGGGTCGGGGTCGTGGCGATCTGCCTCGGCACCGGGTTCGGGTTCGGCTGGGTCGAGACGCTGAACGTCGCGTCGACCGTGAAGTCGTGGATGTCGCCGCCGACGGCCCTGGGCTTCCTGGGGGCCGGCACCGGCATCCTGCTCGGCCTCGGCAACCACACCGAGGCGATGATCTCGCTGACCAGGCTGCTCGGGCAGGGCCTGTACGTGGTGATCACGATCGTGCTGCTCTGGTACAGCTTCAAGGGCCGGATCAAGGCGATGAACGGCCTGGGCGCCGCTCTCGGCGCGATCCTGGTGCTCGGGCCGGTGCTGCAGCCCTGGTACGTGCTGTGGGCCGCGATCCCGCTGGCCACCGCGGTGGTCGGGCCGAAGTTCCGGATGTTCGCCATGGTGACGTCGGCGATCATCGCGATCATCCTGCCGCCGACCGGGTCCGCGTTCGACGGGCGCGCCTACACGGTGCCGCAGGCGGTCGCGGGCGCGGTGATCACGTTCGCGGTCTGCGTGCTGATCGCGCGCAAGCGGGTCGGGCCGTTCCTGAGGTCCGATCCCGCCGGCGGCGGACAGGTCTGACCGGACCGGTAACCCCGATCCTCCGGCGGACGACCTCCCTTCAGAGGAAGATCCACGCCGGAGGGGGTGGTGCGCATGACCGAGCAACCCATGTCGCGCGAAGAGGTCCGGTTCGCCGTCGTGCTCAACGGCGGTGTGAGCCTGGCCGTCTGGATGGGCGGCGTCGTGCTGGAGCTCGACCGGCTGACCAGGCCTGGGTCGGTCTACCAGCCCCTGCTCGACCTCGTCGGCTGCACGGCGAGAGCGGATGTCATCGCGGGCACGTCGGCGGGCGGCATCAACGGCGCCGCGCTGGCCTTGTCGCAGGTCAACAAGAAGGCCGACCTGACGAGGCTGCGGGACCTCTGGGCGGAGCAGGGGCGGATGGAACAGCTGCTGCGCACGCCGTTCCGCGGCCAGCCGGGCTCGCTGCTCAAGGGTGACGAGTTCTTCCTCCCCCGGCTGCAGGAGGCGCTGGCCAGGCTCACCGTGGACTTCGAGCCGACCGAGCGCGACGAACGGCCGATCGACCTGCGGATCACCACGACGCTGCTCGGCGGCGTCCCGGAGATCTCCTACGACGACCTGGGCCAGCCGCTGACCCAGTCGGTGCACCAGGGCTCGTTCTCGTTCCGCCGCGACCCCTACGCGTGGGTCTCCGAGGACACCCGCGACGACTTCACCCCCGCCACCCTCGACGACCGGGTGCTGCAGCTCGCGCTGGCGGCCAGGTCGAGTGCCAGCTTCCCGTTCGCGTTCGAGCCGAGCTTCATCCCGGTCGGCGGCCAGGCCACGCCGGGCCGCCCGGACATGGGGGACGTCGCGAGCTGGGCCAACGGCGACGACCGCAGCAGGTTCGCGGTCGACGGCGGCGTTCTCGTGAACACGCCGACGAAGGAAGCGCTGGAGGCCATCGACCGGATGCCCGCGGACGGGCCGGTGCGCCGCGTGATGCTGCTGGTCTTCCCGCACGCGGAGCCGCTGGGGTCAGAGCCGGTGGCCGACATGATCGACAGGAGCCTGACGACGGTCGGGTCCGGCGGCAAGCTGCTGGGTGCGATGTCCAGCCAGGCCAACAGGACCTACGTCGAGAAGATCGAGGAGCACAACCGGCGCGCCGCGAGCAGCAGGGGCGGCCGGATGTCGTTGCTGGAACGCCTGCACGCGGGCGGCGAGGACGTGGTCGGCGAGGTGTACTCGCTGGCGGACAAGCTCTTCGGCCACTACGAGGACATCGAGATCCGGCTGGCCGCGCGCCAGGTGACGGCGCAGCAGTTCTCACTGCCCAAGGGAAACCCGGCGAACTGGTCGTTCGAACGGGCGCGCCGGGCCGCGGAGACCGCGCAGCGCAAGTGGAAGAAGCTGCACGGCGTGCTGCCGTACGTGCCGGGCGTGAGGCTGCCGAGCGTCGTGTGCCGTGAGGACACGGGCTGGGAGTGGGGCATCACGATGGCCGAACGCCTTGGCGCGTCGGCACTCGACCTGCTCAAGCGGCTCGTGTGGGTCGTGGACGAACGGCAGGCCGAGGACATCGCCACGGTCCGCCGCGAGCTCCACCAGGTCCGCGCGGAGCTGCGCAGGCTGCGCACCGAGCTGTTCGACTGGAAGCCGTCCGACTCGCTCGGCGAGACCTACTGGACCGGCAGGCTCGCGAGCTACCACGAGCACATGATCGACGGGCATCTCGGCCTGGAGGTCAAGGCGCAGGTGGCCGAGATCGGCCGGATCGTCGGCGCGGCACGGCAGGTGCTGGGCGCGCTGGACGAGCACCGGCTGAAGCTCGGCGGGCTGGTCTGCTGGCACGCCCTGCTCGACCCGGCGGCCACCACGGCGGAGGCCGGGCTCGACGACGGCGAACGGTGGCTGAGCCGCCTGCTGGCACTGGAGGTCGCAGGCACGTGCCTGTCCGACGACGCCTCGACCGGGCTGGACACGGCGGTCGAGCTGGTGCAGGTGTCGCTGCAGACGCGCAATGCGTTCGCACAGCAGTCGATCACCGCCGACGACAAGGCCGGCGGTGCCTCGCTGTCGCGGTTCTCCGGGTTCCTCAAGCGGTCGTGGCGGGTCAACGACTGGATCTGGGGCAGGCTGGACGGCGCCACGATGCTGTGCCGGGTGCTGTTCGACCCGCGGCGGTTGCGGCGGATGGACACGCTCGGACGGCCCGAGGGTGACCAGCGCACGGCGGAGGAACGCGCCCAGGCCGTCGTCGACCAGGTCGTCGAGGCGATGTTCGGGCTGGAGCTGCCGATGCAGGTCGCCGTGTGCGCCGAGGAGGCCAAGAAGGAGCTCTGCGGCATCTACGAGACCGACAACGAGCTGTCGCCGTCGTCGATGAAGCTCGCCGAGCTGGCCGCGTGGGGCCTGCACTGGCGGATCATCTGCGAGGAGCTCCCCCGGCTGCGGGCCGCGATCATCGCCGACCGCGGTGACGGCGCGGACAAGCGGTCGCGCGGTGAGCTGTTCCTCGAGGAGCACGCGGACCTGTTGCGGCGCCTGGAATATCCCGAGGGCCACACGGTCACGCTCGGCATGAGCGCGTTGAACGCCTTCGACCGCGCGGGCATCGGCCGAGAGCCCCTCACACAGGAGGCTGCGTCGGACCAGATGATCCGCACGGCCGCCACCGCCGCGGCCGTGGCCGTCACGGTCGCCGACTCCGAACAGTCCGGCCTCGCCGCCGTGCGTCCGGTGACGCGGGTGGTGCGCGGTGCCGCGCTGCTGCCCTACTGGACGATCACCGGCCTGACCCGTGGCGGGAAACTGGCGCAGTTCCTGGGACTTCTCGGTCTCGCGGTCGGTGGCGCACTGGTCGTGATGGCCTTGTTCGGCATGCTGCCCCCGTGGGCGGCGGGTCCGGGCGCCGCGATCGGTGCGGCCAGCCTGCTCGCCGCTTTCGGTTACGCGGCACTGAGAAGCGGCACGATGCTGCACGGACTGGTGCTGCTCTCACCCGTGATCCCGTTGGTGGCCATAGCCGTCGAACGGATGCCGGACGACAGCGCGGAGCTCACCACCGGCACGATCACCGTGGCCGGCGTCGCGTTCGTCGTCGCGGCGCTGCTCGTCCTCGGCTCGCTGCCCGCCCCGATCCGCACGCCTCTCGCGGTGCTGGCCGACTTCCGTCCTTTGCAGATCATCGAACGCCGCTGGAAGCAGGCGGCGGTCGTGCTGGTGGTCTCGGCGATGGTCTGGTCGGTGTGGCGGTTCGCGCTGCACACCAAGCCGTGGCTGGTGATCCCCGCGTCGGTCCTCTGTGGAGCGTTCGGGATCTACATGGCACTGTCCGGCGGCAAGTCGCTGCAGCGCTGGCGCCGGGTCGAGGGCGTGTGGGGCACGGAACGCGCGGAGCCTCCCGCCGCGGCGACCGCGGGCTGGGCCGTGGTCTACGGCGTCGGTTACCTCGTGCTCGCCGACGTGCTGCTGGTCATCGGGCCGCGCGGGTGGGGCTGGCAGGCGGTGATCGGCACGGCGCTGGCGTTCGGCCTGACGTTGCTGCTGATCACGTCCTGGTACGTGCCGCGGATCGAGCGCCGCCGGATCCGCGAGCAGCTCGTCGACGAGGCGATCCCTGCCATCTACCCGGACGGCTCCGACGTCGCGGCGACCCTGCGCGAACGCCTGGAGGGGCACGCCTCGCTGTACCGGTTCATGGTCCAGGGCGAGGGCGAACACCCCGCGGAGCTCACCCTGACCCAGACCGGACTGCACGTCGCACAACGGATCGGGGAGAAGCTCGGGACACGCGGATGAGGGCTGACGCGACGCGCAACGTCGAAGCGGTGCTGCGGGCGGCCGCGCGGGTGTTCTCCGCGGACCCCCTGGCGCGGATCAGCGACGTCGCCATCGCGGCCGGCGTCGACAAGCGGACCGTCTACCGGCGCTTCGACTCCCGTGAGGACCTGCTGCTGGCGGTCTACCGCGCACGGCTGGACCGGCTCTCCGAGCTGATCGACGTGAGCTTCTCCGGCGACCTCGCGGTGCGCGACGCGCTGCTGACGTTCGCCGAGGGCGGCATCCGGCTCAGCCGCGACTGGCCCGTCGACATCCGCGCGGTGACCGACCAGGAGATCCAGCGGCGCCGCGCGGAGCTGGACGCGCGGATGGACGACTTCCTGGGCCGCACGGGCGTGATCGCGCCCGGTCTGCCCCCTGGCTGGGCGTTGCGGGTGCTGCAGACCCAGCTGCACACGGTCGCGCAGGAGATGCCCGCCCTGGAGCCCGGTCCGGCCGCCGCGCTCGTGATCGAGACGTTCCTGCACGGCGTCGGCGCCTGACCATGTGACCGAGGCCATTTCTGCTCCGGGCATTTTCGGACTGCCTTCAGCGTCTTAAGTGTCACAGAAAGTGACACTTAAGGAGCGGACGATGTCGAAGACGTGGCTCATCACCGGGGCGTCCCGGGGGTTCGGGCGCAGGCTGGTCGAGGCGGCTTCCTCTGCGGGTGATCGTGTCGTCGCGACGGCGCGGCGACCGGAACAGCTCTCGGACCTGGTGGAACGGTTCGGGGACCGGGTGCGGGCGGTCGCGCTGGACGTCACCGACCCGGAGGCGGCCCGTGGTGCCGTCTCCCAGGCCGTCGAGGCGTTCGGCACGCTCGACGTGGTCGTCAACAACGCCGGGTACGCCAACAGCGCGCCGATCGAGGAGATGGCCGAGGCCGACTTCCGGGCCCAGATCGAGGCGAACCTGTTCGGCGTGGTGAACGTGACCCGTGCGGCGCTGCCCGTGTTGCGGCGGCAGCGTTCCGGCACCTTCGTGCAGTTCTCGTCCGTCGGTGGCCGCGCGGGAGGCACGCCGGGCATGGGCGCCTATCAGACGGCGAAGTTCGCGGTGGAGGGCTTCTCCGAGGTGCTGGCGAACGAGGTGGCGCCGTTCGGAGTGCGGGTCGTGATCGTCGAGCCGGGCGCGTTCCGGACCGACTGGCAGGGTTCCTCGATGGTCCGCCACTCGGTCGGCGAGGACTACGAGGAGACCGTCGGGGCGATCAACCGGTTCCGCGACGAGACCGACGGGGTGCAGCCAGGGGATCCCGCCCGCGGGGCCGAGGTGATCCTCGACGTCGTCGCCTCGCCGGAGCCGCCGCGGCGCCTGGTGCTGGGTGCTGCCGCGGTCGAGACGGTGCTGGCGGCGGAGGCCGGGAGGAGTGCGGAGACGCGGAAGTGGGCCGAGGTCAGCGCGTCCGCGGACTTCCCCGCGGACGACCGCTGACCCCGGCACTGGCGGCCCGACGATTCCCCCGTCAGGCAGCGCCCCTCCCCACCTGAACCTCAGGCAGCCAGCGCGATGACCGGAACCGTCTGCCCCATCGCCCGCGCGTACAGCGCCTCGAACCGCTCCAGCGTCGTGGCCAGCGCGTGGTGCGAGATGATCTCGCTGCTGGCCGCGCCCATCCTGGCCCGCATCGGCTCGTCGTGCACGAGCGTGTGCAGGCGCTGGGCCAGCTGGTTCACGTCGCCGGGCTCGAACAGCCAGCCGTTGCGGCCGTGGTGCACGAGGTGCGGCAGCGCCATGGCGTTCGCGGCGATCACCGGCTTGCCCGCGGCCATCGCCTCCATCGTCGCGAGGCTCTGCAGTTCGGCGACGCCGGGCATGACGAACAGGTCGGCGCGGGCGTAGGCGTCGAGCAGGTCGTCCTCGGAGACGAAGCCGTGGAAGCGGACGCGGTCGGTGATTTCCAGGTCGCGGGCCAGCAGCTCCCACTCGGCCTTGCAGGTGCCGTCGCCGACGATCTCGCCGAACGCGCCGGGCACACGGGCCAGGGCGCGCAGGAACTCGTCGACGCGCTTCTCCTCGTCCAGGCGTCCCACGAACAGCGCGGTCGGCCGGTCGTTGTGGGTGACCTCGCGCTGGTAGCGGGCGATGTCGATGCCGCACGAGACGGGCACCGCGCGTTCGGGGAAACCGCTGTCGTGCAACAGCTGCACGGCGCGCGGGGTCGGCGCGGTCACGACGTCGGCGCGGTCGAAGACGCGGGCCAGGTCGCGGTAGGCGAGCTTGCGGGCCCAGCCCTGCAGGAACGCGGGCACGTGGGCGTGGCTGAAGAGGTTCTCCGGCATGAAGTGGTTCGTGGCGAGCGTCGGGATGCCCTGGGCGACGGCGGAGTTCAGGACGAACCGGCCGACCACGAAGTGCGCCTGGACGTGCACGACGTCCGGGTTGAGCGACTTCACCAGCGCGTCGGCCTCCTTGGAGGCCTGCCACGGCAGGCAGAAGCGGAAGTCCGGGTAGAACGGGAGCCGGTGCGAGCGCAGCCGGTGCACCGTCACACCGGGGATCTCCGCGGCCCTGGGCGAGTCCGGGGCGATGACGTGGACGTCGTGGCCGTTCTCGGCGAGACCGACCGCCAGACGCTGCGCGAAGCGCGCGGCACCGTTGACGTCCGGCGGGAACGTGTCCGCGGCGATGACGACGCGAAGCGCGCTGGAGGTGTTCACGAGTGGCTCCGTTCGGATGTTTTCACGAGGTTGACGAGCAAGTGCGAACACGCCGCTAACGGCGGCGAGAGCGCAGGCGAACAGCGCGACACCGGTCAAAGGAGACAAATGCGCTGCCTCGCCGAGCAGGAAGGCGCCGAGGCCGACCGCGACCAGCGGGTCCACCACGGTCAGGCAGGCGACGGCGAGATGAGGAGGTCCGCCGGCGTAGGCGTGCTGAACCAGCCAGCCTCCGACGGCGAGTGAGAGGGCGATGCCGAGCACCGACGCGAGGTGCGAGAGCCCGAAACCGCCTTGCTGCACTGACTGCGAGACAGCGCGCATCAGCACGGACACGTATCCGTACGCGACGCCACCAGCAGATGCGAAGGCCACGGCACGAACGCGCGCGTTCGTCGTGACGGCAGCGATCACGCCCGGCACTGCGATCAGGCCGAGGGTCACAAGTCCGGCCGTGAGTTCGGCGTCCGGCACGACCTTGGTCGCGGTCGCGCTGCCCGAGGCGAGCAACACGAACACACCCACGCCCACGGTCGTGAGCAGGATCGCCGGCATCTCGCGGAAACGGCGGTCCATCAACGCGGTCATGCCGATCGCGAGCACTCCGATCGGCTGCACGACGGTCAGCGGCGCCATGCCGAGCGCGGCCGCGTGCACCCCGGCACCGCCGACGAGCAGCGCGAACCCGGCGAGCCACCGAGGCTGCCGCAGGACGCTCGCCCTGGCGCCGGTCTCGGCGATCGCGTCGTGTTGCAGGCGGGCCGCGAGGGCGAAGCACACGGCACCGAACACGGCGAGCGTGATGGCGATCATGGTCATGAGGTGCGCCTCACCTGTAGTGCCGCGATGGCGAAAAGGAGTCCGTAAAGGGATGCGAACAAAACGCGTTCCGTAAGTCCGCGCGCCTCGAAACCGGCGAAGGAAACGTGGCTGACCAAAAACGCCGCACTCGACACGCTCGCCGTTATTGCGACACCGAGCAGAGCAGGAAATTTGCGGGCGATGAGCACTCCCGCCGCGGGCAGAGCCAGGAACATGACCGCGCCGGCGTACCGGTGGACGTAGCCGGACAACGACGTCGGCGCTCCCGTCGGATCGGTCGGGAAGATCGTCGACACGGTCAGACCCGCCGACCAGATGCCGATCAGCCACTGCGCTGACCTGCCTACACCCCGCAGGTTTACGGCGAGCAACGCCGAGACGGCCGCGAGGCTAAGAGAAGTCGCCGCGAGCCAGCCCGTGCCGTTGTCCACGAACACGTAGTCGCTGATCACGTCCGAGACGGGGTTCAGCTGACCCGCCGACACGACGTGCAGGTAGAAAATCGGAACCAGTGAGAACACCAGTCCCCCGACCACCAGGCCCCGTCTTTTCTCCCCCGCTTCGATCACGAGAAAAGTCTCTGGCGAACGGGGTGATCAACCAATGGGGAACTCCCCCGAGGGGACCCTGAGGTGTCCCTGAGTCGCAGGGGTAGGGCTAGCCCCACCTTTTTCAGCCCCGCTTCAGGAATGGGCCGAATGACCCAGCTGCGTGAGGATCGGCCCGACCGCCTAGGCTGCGTGCTCGTGAGCCCGAATCCCCAGCCTGCGGTGGAAGTGTCGGGGCTGGTCAAGAGATACGGCTCGAAGACCGCCGTCGACGGCCTCGACCTCGTTCAGCAGCCCGGCACCGTTCTCGCCCTGCTCGGGCCCAACGGCGCGGGCAAGACGACGACCGTCGAGATCTGCGAGGGATTCCGCACGGCCGACGACGGTTCGGTGCGCGTGCTCGGGCTCGCCGCCGGTTCCGAGGCGCTGCGGCCCCGCATCGGCGTGATGCCCCAGGGCGGTGGCGGTTATCCCGGCATCCGCGCCGAGGAGATGCTGAACCTCGTGGCCGCGTGCGCCGCCGATCCGCTCGATCCGAAGTGGCTGATCGAGGTTCTGGGGCTCGGTGGCGCGGTCCGCACCCCCTACAAGCGACTGTCCGGCGGCCAGCAGCAGCGGTTGTCCCTCGCGTGCGCGTTGATCGGACGCCCTGAGCTCGTGTTCCTGGACGAGCCGACCGCGGGCATGGACCCGCAGGCCCGCCGTCTGGTGTGGGACCTCGTGCGGGCTCTACGCGAAGACGGCGTGAGCGTGCTGCTCACGACACACCTCATGGACGAGGCCGAGGCGCTGGCCGACGACGTCGTGATCATCGACGAGGGCCGCGTGGTCGCGCAGGGCACGCCCGCGGAGCTGACCGCGAACCGGCCGGACGACCAGCAGCTGCGCTTCCGCGCCCGGCCCGGTCTCGACCTCACGTTGCTGTCCGCCGCACTGCCCGAGGGCCTGAAGGTGCGCGAGGCGACCAAGGGCGCGTACGTCGTGGAGGGCATGATCGACCCGCAGGTCGTCTCCACCGTCACGTCGTGGTGCGCGCAGCAGGGCGTGCTGGCCGAGGAGCTGACCGTGGCCAAGCGCAGCCTCGAAGACGTTTTCCTGGAGCTGACCGGCAGGGAGCTGCGCTCGTGACCACCTTCGCTCCCGGCACGTTCAAGCCCGCACCCGGCCGCGGTTCGTTGCCGCGCATGCTCTTCGTGCACGCGCGCACCGAGGCGACGCTGACGTTGCGCAACGGCGAGCAGATCCTGCTGACCGTGATCATCCCGCTGGCGTTGCTGGTGGCTCTCAGCCTGATGTCGGTGATCCCGATGCCCGAGCCGCGCGTCGGTTCGGCCACGGCGCGGATCTTCGCGCTGGCGATCATCTCGTCGGCGTTCACCGGACAGGCGATCGCACTCGGGTTCGACCGGCGTTATGGCGTGCTGAAGCGGCTTTCGGCCTCGGCGCTGCCCCGGTGGCTGCTCGTCGCCGGACGGATCTGCGGCGCGCTGGTCGTGGTGGCCCTGCAGATCCTGCTGCTCGCGGTCACGGCGTTGTTCCTGGGCTGGCGCTTCCCGCTGGCCGGGCTGCCGTGGGTGGTGCTGCTGATCGTGCTGGGCACGCTGACGTTCGGCGCGCTGGGTGTGCTGCTGGGCGGTGCGCTGCGGGCCGAGATCGTGCTGGCGCTGGCGAACATCATCTGGTTCGTGCTGCTGATGGTCGGCGGCGTGGCCCTGTCAGTACCGGTCGGGTTCGTGCACCTGCTGCCGTCCGCCGCTTTGGCCCAGGCGCTGGAAACTTCTGTGGTGCACGGCACCGCTCCGGGTGTGGGCCCGGTCGCAGTGCTCGTGGCCTGGGGCGTTGTCGCGGGCGCTCTGGCTACCCGGACGACTCGCCTCACCTGACGCGGCCTACCATCGTCGGCGTGTCTCGATTGACCGCTTTCCTCGTTCCTTTGCAACGCGCCCTTGCGATTGCCGCCATCATCGCGCAGGGCGGCATCGCGGTCACCGGGTCCATCGTGCGCGTCACCGGCTCCGGGCTCGGCTGCCCGACGTGGCCCGAGTGCGTGCCGGGCAGCATCATCCCGGTCGAGCACCCGGACGTCGCCGCGCTGCACCAGTGGGTCGAGTTCGGCAACCGGACGCTCTTCGGCGTCATCGGCATCATCACCGGCCTGTGCCTGGTCGCCGCATGGCTGAACAAGCCGCGCCGCAAGCGCGTCGTCTGGCTCGCCGCCGCCCAGGTCGCCGGTGTGCTCGCGCAGGCCGTTATCGGCGGCGCGACCGTCCGCCTCGGACTGGTGTGGTGGAGCGTGTCGGTCCACTTCATGGTCTCGATGGTGCTGGTGTGGTTCGCCGTGCTGCTCCTGCGTTCGCTGAGCGAGGGCGACGGCCCCGCCCGTTGGCTCGTGCCGGCCGGGGCGCGCGGGCTGCAGATCGTCATGGCGGTCGTCATGTACGCGCTGCTGATCGCGGGCACGTTCGTCACCGCCGCCGGCCCGCACGCGGGCGACTCGAAGACCCCACGCCTGGACGTGCCGGTGCCGACGCTGGCCCAGATCCACGCCGACCTGCTGTTCCTGTTCCTGGGCATGCTGATCGCGATGGGCTTCTTCGTGCGCACGAAGCCCTACTGGGTTCTGATCGGCGTTGTCGTCGCCCAGGGTGCGCTGGGCATGGTCCAGTACTTCACCGGGGTGCCCGAGGTGCTCGTGTCGCTGCACGTGCTGGGTGCCGGCGCGGTCGTCGTCGCCACGGCGATGCTGTGGACGTCGTCACGCGAACGCACGCACGAGGTCGAGCTTCCGGCCTCCGAGGATCAGGCGCTCAGCAAGGCCTGAGCCTCTCCCTGGTCGTTGTGGCCGGCCCAGTTCGCCGGTGTCGCCTCGAAGTTCACGTCGGTGATGGTCCTGTCGGCTCCCGCGTCGAGCAGGATCCGGATGACCTTCAGGTGGCCGCGTTCAGCCGCCAGGTGCAGCGCCGTGACGCCCTCGCCGTGCATCGGCCCGCCGAAACCCGTGCGCTGGTTGGGGTTCGCGCCCAGGTCGAGCAACGTGCGGGTGGTGTTCTCCAGCCCGCACCACGCCGCCCACGCGAGCGCCGTGCCGCGGTAGACGTCCGCGTCGATCCTGGCACCGCGCTTGAGCAGGTCGCCGAGGATCTCGGTGCGGTCGTTGCGGGCGGCCCACGACAAGGCCTCGTCGAGGACCTCCTGCGGGTCGTTCGTCGGCCACCAGCGCGGGAAACCGCTGTGGGGCCGGTAATAGCCTCTTCTCGCCTCGGGTTCGGTGGCGAGATCGAGGTTTCCGAGGCCCGCCGCCGTGCGCAGGTTCGGCGGGTGGACCCCGTGCCGTGCCAGGAGTTCGGCGGTCTCCCTGTTCCCCCAGAACAACGCGACCGTGAGCGGCGTGCCGCCCTCGCCCCGTGCGTCCAGATCCGTGCGGGCACCCTTGGCGAGCAGCAGTTCCGCGAGGTCAGGCAGGTTCGCGTAGGCCGCCTGGTGCAACGCCGTCCAGCCGTGGACGTTCTGGTGGTCGATGTCCGCGCCGTCGTTGAGCAGCACCTCGACCAGACGTTCGTCGCACTTGGCCGTGGCGAGCCCGAGCAGGTCGTTGCCGTTGGTACCGCTGGCCTTCACGAGCCACGGGTCGCGCGTGATGATCGCCTTGAGCTCACCGGGGTTCTGCATCTCGATGGCCTGGTAGGCACGCGCGAACGGCCGGGGCTTGCGGATGTTGGCCTTGAGCGCCTTCCAGTCCTGACACCCGTGGGCCTGCGCGAGCACGCTGTGCGCACCCTCGTCCGTCAGCGGCACGTCGTCGAAGACCGCCAGCGCACCCGGCACGCCGTCCCACGCGGAGGCCAGCAGTCCCCTGGCCCGCTCCTCGTAGTACTCGATGTCGTCGCGAAACGGGTGCCACATGGCACCACGCTACTTCGGCGAGGCGGGCCTGCGCTCCCACAATGCCGGGAGTTCCTCCGAGAGCCAACCGTAGAGGTTGTCGACGGTCCGCAGCCGCATCGACCGCTCCGGATCACCGCTGAGCAACCGCATGCCGTCGTCGGTGAGGACCTGGACGCTGGCGATCGCGTCGAACTTGCGCTGGATGAAGTCCGTCCAGGCCTTCTCGTTGATCCGGTACTCGGCTGCCTGCCGGCCACGCCGGGTCCGCTTGGTCACCAGGCCGACGTTGACCAGGTACTTCAGGTTCGTGCTGATCGACCCGCTGCTGGCCTCGAGCTCCTGCGAGAGCTCGGCCGCGGTGCGCTCGACCGGCTGGCACACCAGCAGGTAACCGAGGATGCGGCCGCCGATCAGCGGGATGCCCTCCTCGGCGAAGTGGGCCGCGAACCGCTCGATCCAGGCGGACAGGCGGGTCTCGCGTCCGACGCTCATCTGTGGCCCTCCCAGGCGAACACACTGCTTTCGGTCAACACTGAAGTCATCGTAGCGATCTTGTCAACGCTGGCGGCCGGGAGGCGTCGGATTGGTTGTCAGGGGCATGCGAAAAAGCTGGAAGGCGAGTGCCTTCCAGCTTTCGTTTCAGCTCAGAAAGGGATCCAGGAGGCCGATCAGTTCAACGACGGCCCCGAGTCAGATCAGCCGGGTCGAACGTCACCGACACCGTGCTGGTGATCGCCACTGTTCCTGCCGCACCGGAAGTCAGCGTCGCCACCAACGAGTAGGCGCCCTCGTCCAGCTCGTAGCAGTAGATGGTCGGATCGACGACACCGACCATCTCCACGCGCCAGTAGCGTTCCACGCCTGCAGCCGCGAACGCCGCGGGCTTCTCCAGCCTGTCGTTCTTCTTCGTGGACGGACTGACCACCTCGACGACCAGCGTCACGTCCCGGACATCGACCGAGCCCGCGTCGATGAATTCCGACGTCACGACCACATCAGGGATGTAGCCGAGAGTTCTGTTCAGGCGGACCGCGATCGCGGTCAACGCTTCCATGCCCTCGCGCGCGACAGCCGCGTCGAGAAGGGTCTGGAGCCGGTCAGCTACCCGCTGGTGCCTCATCGCAGGCGCGGCGTTCACGACGAACCGCCCGTCGACCAACTCGATGCGACGGCCCTCTTGGGGGTCAAGACTCTCCCAGTCGTCCAGGGTGTAGCCGTCCAGACGCCGCGCGGTGGTCATTGCCTCACCCCTTGACTGGCTCTCTGACTCCGGTCGACCCACAGTTTCAGTGTGGCACGTGCGTCCGCCATTGCCACGGCAACGACGAGACCCACGAGAACTGACGCTAGAAGGCAGAAGCCTTCCAACGCCAGTTGCCTGGGATCGAACAACCAGAAAGAGCGAGCGCTTGGAAAAGCCCCAAGTCAGCAGACGGACGGGAGCGGGGTCGTCTCGTCAGGCCCAGGCCGCCGGCGCCACCGGTCCAGCTTCGCGTGCTCGGTCAGCGAGATCAGCGTCTCGCGCACGGACATCCGCACGCGCGGGTCGCAGTTCACGACCGGCACGTCGGGCGAGATGCCCATGCCGCGGATGATCGCCTTCACGTCCGACCGGACGGACGCGTGCACGTTGTTCAGCGCCAGCACGTACGGGATGTTGTGGTCCTCGAAGTACCGCATCGCGTCCACGGAGTCCGCGGGACGCATCACGTCGAAGAGCACCACGGCACCCACGGCGCCGCGCACCACGTCGCCCCAGCCCGCGCGCGGGTCCTGCCACTGCGGGGCCACGAAGAGGTGCAGCGCCAGGCCGGGGTCGAGCCACACGCGGCCGAACTGGATGCGCACCAGTTCCGTCACGGCACCGGCGCGTTCCGGCGGGAGTGCGTTCATCGTCAGGAGATCGTTCTCCACGATGGACCTGATGAAGGTGCTCTTGCCCACGCCGAAGCCACCGGCGACGACAACCTTGGCCGAGGTCAGCTCCCGACCGGGCGGCCCAGGAGGGCCGAATTCGGGAAATCTAGAGCCGACGTAGTCCACTAAGCACTCTCTCCATCAACCCGAGGTCCGGCGTGTCACCGCCTGCGGAAGCGGTCTGGTGCACGTCCACCAGACCTCGTTCCGCCATGTCGCCGAGCAACACCTTCACGACTCCCAGCGGGAGACGCATCAGTGCGGCCACCTCCGCGACGGATCGCGGTGAGTGGCACAGCTCGACAACGCGTTGGTGCTCAGCCTGCAAGATACCTGCAGACTGCCGACTCTGATCATTGGCGGAGACAAGTGTCTCGATCTCGAGCTCGATGTTGGACCGAGTGCGCCCACCCGTCCAGGCATATGCACGAACGATCGAGGAGTCCTGAGCCTCCTGAATGGAGGACTCGAAGGCCCTGATGTCCTGCTGCGGTGCGACGGGAGTCGCCTCCCGCTCGGGCGGCCGGTCCGGCGTGCGCGCTCGCTTTCGGCCCGAGTCCAGGGAGAACCCGTTCATCAGGTCGGCGAACGTCTGCTCGGCGGCCGTCTCGGCCCGCTTTCGTCGTCGGTGCCCCTCAGCGGACGAACTCATGGATCACCTCACGCTGTGCAGCTGCGCTCGCAGTTCGGGGGTGAGGATCTGACCGACCTGCTCGACGACCACGGTCATCTCGTAGGCCACCTGGCCGACATCGCTGTCGGGCGCGGCGAGAACCGCCAGACAAGACCCGTCTCGAATGGACATGAGGAGCATGATCCCGTAGTCCATCTCGATCACGGTGCGCAACACTCCGCCACCTTCGAAGCAACGTGAAGCGCTCATCGTCAGTGCCGTGACGCCGGAGGAGATCGCGGCGAGCTGCTCTGCGCGGTCCGGTGGCAGACCGGTCGACTTGGTGAGCAGCAGGCCGTCCACCGAGATCACGATCGCGTGGGCGACACCGGCCACGCGATCGGTGAAGTTCGTGATCAACCAGCCGAACTGGTCGACCTGGCGCGACTGCGGCGTGCTCATGGCTTCTCCCCGTTGTACTGGCCGTTCCCCTGGCCTTTTCCACTCCCGTTGCTGCCGAGCGGCGCCTGTCGCAGGCCCGTCTGGTAGCTGGCGAGAAAGCCTCGTGCTCGTTCCGGATCGCGCTTCGGGCCCGCCGCGGGGCGTGTGCCGTTCTCGGGACGCTCCGCGAGGTCGGGGAGCAGGTTCTTACGCGGCGCCCGTTTCGGCAACCCGGCATCGGTCTCGCCGGCGTCCGTCGCGGGGTCGCCCGCCTGCTCCCAGACCGTGCCTCCCGGCTTCTTCCCGAACCAGGATGCCACTACCGACGGTGACGACGCGGGCGAGGGCCCGGGGTTGACCGCCGCCGAATGGTCACCGTTGACCGGTTCGCCCGACACCACGCTTCCCCTGAACCAGGAAGACGTCGTCTCACTCGGCGACTCCGCCGGCACGCCGTTGTGCGCGGCCGACGCGGGACGGGGCGTGCGCTGGGGCAGCGACTCGTCGATCGCGGCGCCGCGGAACGACGTCCACTCCGCCGACTCGCGCGGGCCGTCGATGGCCGGTGCGGGCGCTGGGGGTGGCGCCAGGTTCGGCGTCTTCACGACGACGTGCGGCGGCTTCGGGAGGGCAGGCTTCGGCTGCGGCAGCGCGGCGTGCCGCGGCTGGGACTGCACCGGGGCCGGCTCGTGCGAGCGGACGAGCTCCGAGGGCACGAGCACGAACGCCCGCAGGCCCTCGCGGCCCTCTCCCGCCCCGCGCAGCCGGACGGTGATGCCGTGGCGGCCCGCGAGCCTGCCGACGACGAACAGACCCATCTGCCGCGAGACCGGCACGTCCTCCTCGGTGCCGGTCGAGAGCCGCTCGTTGGCTTCGGTGAGCTCGGCAGGTCCCATGCCGATGCCCTGGTCGGCCACCTCGATCAGCACGGATCCCTGCTGGTCGAGCCGCGAGCCGATCACGACCTGGGTGGCGGGCGCGGAGAACGCGGTGGCGTTGTCCAGCAGCTCCGCGACGAGGCGGACGAGGTCGCTGGCCGCGTAGCCGACGATCTCGACCGACGGCGTCGACTTCACCACGACGCGCTGGTAGTGCTCGATCTCCGACGCGGCGGCGCGCAGCACGTCCGCGAGCGGCACGGGCTGGTGGAACCGGCGGGCGACGTCGGTGCCCGACAGCACCATCAGGTTCTCGTTGTTGCGGCGCATGCGCGTCGCGAGGTGGTCGAGCTTGAAGAGGTTCGCGAGCTGCTCGGGGTTCTCCTCGTGCCGCTCCAGCTCCTCCATGAGCTTGAGCTGGCGTTCGACGAGGCCCTGCGAGCGGCGTGACAGGTTGACGAAGATGTTCTTCATGCCCGACCGCAGCGACGACTGCTCGACCGCGGACCGGATGGCCTGCTCGTGCACGGCGTCGAACGCGCGCGCCAGCTGGCCGAACTCCTCCACGGAGTGCACGGGCACCGGTTCGATCGTGGTGTCCGGCGCGCGGTCCGCGCGGATGGCGGCGACGACCTCGGGGAGGTGGTGGTGCGCCACGTCGAGGGCGGAGCGCCGCAGCTCGGACAGCGAGCGCAGCAGGTAGCGGCCGATGACGAAGCCGAGCGTGCCGGCGATGAGCAGCATCGCGAGCAGGATGACCGCGGCGGCGCCCGCCTTGTTGGACGTGTCGTCCTGCAGTGCGGCGGAGGTGTTCGCGAGCTCGTCCTGCAGTTCGCGGACGACCTGTTCCATCAGCCGCGAGGTGGTGCCGGACGCCTTGTTCCAGTCGTCGACGGCGATGCCGAACTCCGGCGGCGGCTTGGGCTGGCCGGGGCGCGTCGCGGGCGGCGGGGTGCCTTCCGGCTGGGTGAGCGCGCGTTCGACGAGTGCGTTGCGGCTCGCCACGGCGGCACCGGTCACGGTCTGGTCGTAGGCGCGGCGCTGTTCGGTGGTGCCGATGGCCTGGAAGTCGTTCAGGCGGTCCTGCAACCGGATGTCGGACTGCTCCAGCGCGCGGACCTCGGGGCCGAGGAGCTTGCCGCGGCCGATCCCGGCCAGCACGAACGCGTGCTGCAGCGAGACCTGCTCCTGCGCGATGACCATGTTGTGCAGCGCCACCGCGGTGCCGGAGATGGCGTTGTCGGTGAACTGGCCGACGAGCGCCTGTTCGAAGTCCAGCAACGACTTCACGATCGCGGAGTAGCCGTAGGTGCCGCCGGACGGGTCGCCGCCGTCGCCGCCCTGCGAGACCTTCTCCCGCAGGTTCTTCAACGTCTCCAGCTGACCGCCGGCCTCGGCGAAGCGCTGGCGTGAGACGTCGCTGACACCGTCGGTGCGTTCGAGACGGCGGCGCACGGTCGAGACGGCGTTGTCGGTGGCGCGGATCTGGTTCTGATAGGCGCCGACACCGGAACCGCTGGTGGCGCTCTGCGCGGCGAGCGTGCGTTCCTGCTGGATGCTGGAGATCAATGGCGCGAGATCGGCCCTGAGCCGGACCAGGCCCTGCATCTGCACGTAGTTGTCGGACCGGTCGACGTATCCGGAGATCTGCAGTGCGCCCGCGCCGACGGCCACGGCCACCGGCACCACGAGCACGACGCCGAGCTTGACGGGCAGGCGCCAGTTGCGCCAGTCGCTGATCTTTCTCCACTCGACATTCACGAAATGATCCCCAAGGCGCGCTCGAAGTGCCCCACTATCGGCTACCTCCTGGCCTGGCGAATCCTCGCGAGTCGATGTCCCCGCAGCTCGATATCTCCGTCAGCCGTATCGGGTGTGAGCGGATAGTAGGCCAGAGAGCGTGACGCGACAACGACCTGGGGCGTGCACGATCGATCACCCACCGTGACTACCGACCTTTTGGGGTGGTCATGCGCGTTCCAGGGATTGACTCAACGCCCCGCGTGGTTACGCTTGCGCCCCCCACCCCCGGATCGGACGCGCTCTGTGCGCGGAGCCTCGCCGGGCACTCCCCGTAACGAATGCGAGCGGTTGATGACGAAGGCGCTGCCCTCCGTGTCACGCCCGGCCACCCCCGGTTTCGCGACCTTTGAAGAGCCTGCTCACTCATTGCTTATCGATGGTGACGGTGAGCCTGATTTCGATGCCATCCAAACGAGTGAGGATTTCCTCGACCTGAAGCGCCGGGTCAAGCGATTTATTCTCCCGGCAACACTGGTGTTCCTCGCTTGGTACGTCACGTTCGTATTGCTTTCTGCTTACGCCGCCGACTTCATGAGCACTCCGCTGTTCGGAACAGTGAACGTCGGCTTGACGATGGGATTCCTCCAGATCGTCACCACCATCATCATCACAATGGCGTACGCGCGTTACTCCAAGCGGAAGCTCGACCCTCAGGTCGACAAGGTGCGCGCGCTCGTGGAAACCGACGAGGAGCTCGCGTGACCGGGGCGAACACCGCGATCAACCTGTCCGTCTTCGGCATCTTCGTGCTGCTGACGCTCTACATCGTCTACCGGGCGTCTTCGCGGAACGTCAGCGCGTCGGACTACTACGCGGCGGGCAGCAGTTTCACGGGCACCCAGAACGGCATCGCGCTCTCCGGTGACTTCCTGTCCGCGGCGTCGTTCCTGGGCATCTCCGGTGCGATCGCCGTGAACGGCTACGACGGTTTCATGTACTCGATCGGGTGGGTGGTCGCCTGGCTGATCGGCCTGATGCTCATCTCCGAACGGCTGCGCAACACCGGCCGTTTCACCATGGGCGACGTGATGGCGTTCCGCATGCGCCAGCGCCCCGTGCGCGCGGCCGCGGCGAACGCGACCCTGGTCATCTCGATCTTCTACATGATCGCGCAGATGGCGGGCGCCGGCGGCCTGATGGCGCTGCTCCTGGACGTGCACAGCAAGATCGGCCAGGCCATCATCATCGCGGTCGTCGGCATCGTGATGGTGCTGTACGTGCTGGTGGGCGGCATGAAGGGCACCACGTGGGTGCAGATCATCAAGGCCGTGCTGCTGATTCTGTCCGTGTCGCTGCTGACCATCTTCCTGATCGGCAAGTTCGGCTTCGACTTCTCCTCGATGCTCGACCGCGCGACGCAGCGCTCGCCGCTGGGCGAGGCCGTGCTGTCGCCGGGCGTGAAGTACGGCGCCACGGACCTGTCCAAGATCGACTTCATCTCTCTCGCGCTTGCCCTGGTTCTGGGAACCGCATCTCTCCCCCACGTGCTGATGCGCTTCTACACGGTGCCGAACGCCCGCGAGGCGCGTAAGTCCGTGGTGTGGGCGACGTGGATGATGGCGATCTTCTACTCGTGCACGCTGGTCATCGGCTTCGGCGCGATGGCCCTGGTGGGCACGGACAAGATCACCGGCGCACCCGGCGGCGAAAATTCCGCGGCGCCGCTGCTGGCGTTCCAGGTCGGTGGAACCGTGCTGCTCGGCATCGTGTGCGCCGTGGCGTTCGCCACGATCCTCGCCGTGGTCGCGGGCCTGACGCTGACGGCGTCGGCCTCGTTCGCGCACGACGTCTACGCGAACGTCATCAAGCACGGCGAAGCCGACCCGCGCGACGAGGTGAAGGTCGCGCGCATCACCGCGGTCTGCGTCGGCGTGCTGGCGATCGTCGGCGGCATCGCGGCGAACGGCCAGAACGTTGCCTTCTTGGTCGCGCTGGCGTTCGCGCTGGCTGCCTCCGCGAACCTGCCGACGCTGCTGTACTCGTTGTTCTGGAAGAGGTTCAACACCCGCGGCACGTTGTGGAGCATCTACGGCGGTCTCACGTCGTGCGTGCTGCTGATCGTGTTCTCCCCCGCGATCTCCGGCTCGAAGTCGTCGGTCTTTCCGGACGCCGACTTCGCGTTCTTCCCGCTGTCGAACCCCGGCATCGTGTCGATCCCGCTGTCGTTCCTGGCCGGGTTCCTCGGCACGGTCCTCGGTGGCGAGAAGGCGGACCCGGCCAAGCAGGCGGAGATGGAGGTGCGCGGACTGACCGGGATCGGCTCAGGTCTGCGCTAGCAGTTCCTCCACCGCGCGGTTGAACACCTCGGGGCGTTCCAGGTTCGGCATGTGGGCGGCACCGTCGACCACGACCAGCGTCGAACCTGGCACGCGCTCGCTCATGTACTCGGCGTCCTTCACCGGCGTGTACTCGTCGTCGCTGCCCACGATCACCAGCGTGGGCACGGTGATCGTGGTGAGGGTCTCGCTGTAGTCGGGCCGTTCGGCGCGTCCCCTCAGCGCCGCCGCGGCACCTTCCGGCGGGGCGTTGTGCATGAGGCCCGCGACGAACTCGCCGGCCTCGGGGTTGTGCGGCGCCACCATCTTCCACTGGACCTCGGTGGCGTAGCCGCCCATGCCCTCGCGCAGCAGCCGGTCGGCCATGTCGTTGCGGTGGCGGCGACCTTCCTCGGTCTCCGCCTGCGCGAAGGTGTCGGCGAGGATCAGTCCGCGCAGGCGTTCGGGGAACGTCCGCGCGCACTCCATGACGATCTGCCCGCCCATCGACAGGCCGCCGAGCACGAACCGCTCGATCCCGAGGTGGTCGAGCAGGCCCGCGATGTCGGCCGCGAAGACGTCCAAGGGCGTGATGCCCGGCACGACCGTGGTCTCGCCGTAGCCGCGCAGGTCGGCGGCGATCACCCGGTGGCCCCTGGCGCTGAAGTGCTCGACCTGCGGCCGCCACATCGTGCGGTCGAAGGGATGGCCGTGCACCAGCACCAGCACGTCGTCGCCGGTGCCTTCGTCGTCGTAGCCGATGTTGATGCCGTTGACGTTCGCGGTGGTCATGATCCGACCCTAGCCGCGGGACGCCGCTTCCTGGATGACCTTGCTGAACCGGGACGCGGCCTCGTCGGTCGTGAGCTTGAAGCCCAGCGACGGCTCGGTCAGCTCCAGTTCGAGCAGCAGCGGTTCGCCGTCGGCGCCCTCGACGACGTCCACGCGGGCGTAGAGGAAGTCGCTGCGCCGCAACGAGAGCAGCTCCGCGGCCACGTCGAGCACCTGCTCGGCGAGCGCGACCTGACCGGGCGACGGCTCGATGCTGCCCAGCCGCTCCTCGACGTAGAGGCCGGACTCCGCCTCTGCCAGGCCCTGCGCCAGCATCGGTCCTTTGTGGAACGAGTGGGAGTACTCGCCCGCGAAGAACACCAGCGCGGTCTCGCCATTCTCGTCCACAGTGGACTGGTAGGGCTGCACCAGCGCCTTGACGCCCAGTGCGGTGAGGTGTGCGCGGGCCGCGGCGTGGTCGGTGAACCGGCCGGCACCGCGCGAACCCGCGCCGACCGCCGGCTTCACCACGAACTCGCCATCCGGAAATGCGGGGTCCTCCCCCGGCTGCACCACGGTGGTCGGCACGACGGGGACGCCGTGGGCGGCGAGCTCGGCCATGTACGACTTGTCGATGTTCCAGCGCACCACCGGCAGCGGGTTCGCGAGCCCCGGCACGCTCTCGCACCAGGTCAGGAACTCGGCCAGGTGGTCGGGGTAGTCCCAGGTCGTGCGCAGGACCACGAGGTCGGCCTCGACGGCACCGCCCCACGGCTGCCACTCGACGTCGACGCCGTCGCGCCGGAGGGCGGCGACCAGCGACTCCTCGTCGCCGTCGCCGAACGGCAGGCGGTCGCACGAAGCGAGCACGACCTTCATGACCGCGGCCGATCGCACGAGGTGAGCACAGCCGTCATGACTGCATCTTGGCCATCTTGCGGCGGTGGGCGGAACCGATCTTGGTGGCGCCGGTGGTCTCGCGGTCCCATTCGGCCTGCTCGACGCCGGTGGCTGCCTCGACGGCCTTGACGGCGGACTCGACGTCCGCGGTCATCACGTCGCCCATGGCGCCATCGGCGCCGACCAGCACGATCCGCGCGCCGGCCCGGCCGATCGGCTCGACTACCGCCCTGACCGCCGTGTCCGGCTTGCCGTGGGCCTTCACGAACTCGGCGATGCGCTTCTGCGTGGTTTGATCAGACACCCTCACACTCTAAAACCAGCGAGTAGCTTCGGTCGGGTGACCACCGACACGCTCACGTCATTCCTCTCGTGGTACTTCGACCACCACCCGGCCCATGCCGCCGGTGTCGGCTCGCTGGAGCACTACTCCACCTTCGGGGACTTCTCCGCCGCGGCGTTCGAGCAGCGGGCCAGGGAGAGGGAGACCTGGCTGGCACGGCTGGAGGCGTTGCCCACGTCGGTGGACCGCGATCTCGCCGTGTCGGTGCTGCGCGGGGCCTCGGCGATGGAGGCGTGGCCGGGCTGGCGGCGCGACCCGCACGAGTACACCGGGATCATCTTCTTCGGGCTGCTGGGCCCGTTCCTGCACGGGTTGCTGCCCGAGGCCGACCTCGTCACGTCGACCGTCGCCAAGCTGCGCGAGGTGCCGTCGGTGCTCGCCGCCGCCGAGGCGAACCTCGACGCGTCGCTGACGTCGTCGCTGGTCGTGCTGCGCACGCTCGGCCAGGTGCGGACGGGCCGCGCGTTCCTGCTGGACCAGCTGCCGCAGCAGGTGTCGTCACCGGGGCTGCGCGCGACGCTGGCCGAGGCCGCCGGTCCCGCCGCCGACGCGTTCGACCGGCACGCCGCGTT
This sequence comes from Lentzea sp. HUAS TT2, assembly GCF_051853195.1. Taxonomy (NCBI): domain Bacteria; kingdom Bacillati; phylum Actinomycetota; class Actinomycetes; order Pseudonocardiales; family Pseudonocardiaceae; genus Lentzea; species Lentzea sp. HUAS TT2. The sequence goes on from NZ_CP196667.1 coordinate 47,626, forward strand.
CCTGGAGGACCTCGCCGTGCGGGCCGCGGGCGACTGGCGGATGGGCGAGAAGCTCTACTCGACCGTGTTGCAGGACAAGGAACTGCTGGGTTACGGGGCGCCGGAGCTGCACCAGCGCGGGCAGGACGCCTACGCGGAGCTGGAGGCGGAGCTGGTCGAGCTGGCGGGGTCGCCGGACTGGCGCGCGGTGATGAGCTCGCTGCAGGACGACCACCCGCCGACCATGGAGGCGATGCGCGCCGAGTACGAGGCGGAGACCTCACGGGCGCGCGCCGCGTTGATCGAGCACTCGCTGGTGACGATGCCCGAGGGCGAGGACTGCCAGGTGGTCGAGTCGCCGCCGTTCCAGCGGGCGCTCATGTCGGTCGCGAGCTACCTCGGGCCGCCGTCGCTCACCTCGAAGCGGACCGGGTTCTTCTTCGTGCCGTTCACGCCCGACGGGGCGTCCGACGAGCAGGTCGCGCAACGCCTGCGCACCAACTCGCGCTCGCAGCTGCCGACGATCTCGGTGCACGAGGCCTACCCCGGCCACCACTGGCACTCGGCGTGGCTGGCGGCGCAGGGCCCCGCGCACCCGCTGCGGAAGGTGTTCCGGACGTCGTACTTCTCCGAGGGCTGGGCGCTGTACTCGGAGAAGCTGCTGCGCTCGGTCGGCTACTACACCACCCAGGGCGCGCTGATGAGCCACGTCGAGGCACGCCTGTTCCGCGCGGCGCGGATGATCGTCGACACGGCACTGCACTGCGGCGACATGACGCCGGCCGAGGCCGAGGCGTTCATGGTGGCGCGCACGGCTTTGACGCCGGGCACCGCGGCGGGCGAGGTGAAGCGGTACTGCGCGTGGCCGACGCAGGCGCCGTCCTATCTGACCGGGGCGCTGGAGATCGACCTGATCCGCGACGAGTACCTGACGGCGGGACTGGGTTCGCTGCGCGACTTCCACGACCGGATCGCGGGGTCCGGCGCGCTGCCGCTGGGGCTCGCGCGCCGGGTGGCCCTGGGTGAGGACTAGGCCGGTTTGTAGGCGTTGCCGGCCGCGGTGAGCGCGGTGCCGGTGGACAGTCCGGTCGGACTGGTCTTGGTGGACAACGTGAACCACGCGTACCGCTCCACGAAGGACAGTCCGTTGAGCATCCTGGTCGACGCGGTGATGAACGCGGTCTGCTGTTGCTGGCTCGGGTAGACCGCGCGGCCGGAACGCCAGTCGATCAGCGCGTACTCGGTCAGCCAGATCGGCTTCTGGTAACGGTTGTAGACGTTGCGCAGGTACGACTCCAGGTGTCCTGTGGCCGCGGAGGAGAAGTCCTGGCCGTACCAGTGGATCGGGATGAAGTCGACGCGGAGGTTGCGCGCCTTCGCCCCGGCCATGAACCTGTCGAGCCAGCCGCCGGCGACGTCACCGCCGAAGGCGACACCGGGGGCGCCGAGCCGCAGTCCGGTGCTTTGCAGGCGTGGCCACAGGTCCAGCGCGCGTTCGACGGTCATGTTCGCCTGGCCCGCCATGTCGGGTTCGTTGAACCCCAGCAACTGCTTGCCGTTGGCCTTCGCCTTGTTCAGCTCGGCGTCGGTGACGCTGGCCGCGCCCCAGATCATCGGGACGAACTCGGCGTTGCTCTGGATCCCGCGCCGGTCAGAGGCCCAGGTGTAGTACCAGCGGGCGTCCAGCGCGGTCATGGCGGCGCCGGCCGGTCCTGGGTCGTCGGCCGCGTTCACGCCCTTCTTGGCGGAGGCGGCGTGGGATGGAAGCGCTCCCACCAGTAGCAGCAATGCGATCAGCAGCAGGGATGTTTTTCGCATGGACCGGTCATATCAGGGCCGAGTGCCGACTGTCACCGTGGTAGTACCGAACGTAGCGCCAGCGGGACGAATCGGATGCCGCCATGCTGGGACCGCGGTGGTTCCCATTCGGTGGAACCGGGAACATCGTGGTCGCGACCGGGGTTGAGCGGGTTGAGTCGATCAAGGAGGACAGATGCCCAAGGCAGTGGTGGTGCGTTCGGCCGGTGGACCGGAGGTGCTGGAGCACACGGACGTGCCCTCGCCCGTGCCCGGTGACGGCGAGCTGCTGGTGAAGGTGGCCGCGGCGGGCGTCAACTACATCGACACGTACCAGCGCAGCGGCCAGTACCCGCTGCCGCTGCCCACCACCCTGGGCCTCGAGGGCGCCGGCGAGGTCGTCACCAGCAACTCCCCCGACTTCGCCGCCGGCGACAAGGTCGCGTGGATGGGCGTGCTGGGCAGCTACGCCTCCGAGGTCGTCGTGCCCGCCGCCTCGGCCGTGCGGGTGCCGGACGGGCTGGACGTCGAGCTGGCCGCGGCGAGCCTGCTGCAGGGCATCACCGCGCACTACCTGATCCACTCGACGTACGTCGTGAAGGAAGGCGACCGGGTGCTGGTGCACGCGGCGGCCGGTGGTGTCGGGTTGCTGCTGACGCAGTGGGTGAAGTCGAAGGGCGCCACCGTCATCGCCACGGTGTCGACCGACGAGAAGGAGGCGCTGGCACGGGAGGCCGGTGCCGAGCAGGTGCTGCGGTACGGGGACTTCGCCTCGCAGATCGAGAAGGTCGACGTCGTGTACGACGGGGTCGGCGCCGACACGTTCGACCAGTCGCTCGCCTCGCTGAAGCCGCGCGGGATGCTGGCGCTGTTCGGGGCGTCGTCGGGACCGGTGCCCCCGGTGGACCCGCAGCGGCTCAACGCGGCCGGGTCCGTGTACCTGACGCGGCCGTCGACCGGTGCCTACCTGCTGGACCGCGCGGAGCTCGACTGGCGGGCCGCCGACCTGTTCGGGGCGATCGCGTCCGGCACGCTGAACATCCGGATCGGCGGGCGGTACAAACTGGAGGAGGCGGCGCAGGCGCACACCGACCTGCAGTCGCGCAGGACGACGGGCAAGCTGCTGCTCCTGCCGTAAGAGCAAAGAAAACGGCCCCTCGATGCTTGCCGAGGGGCCGTTTTCGCGTTCGGGATCAGGCGGCGGGGGTGACCTTCACGCCGTCGATGACGAACACGAGCGTCTCGTTCGCCTTGATGCCCTGGCCGCCGGGGCCGTACCCCTTGGCGGGCGGCACGATCAGCAGGCGGCGGCCGTTCTCCTTGAGGCCGATGATGCCCTCGTTCCAGCCGTCGATGACCTGCGCCTGGCCGACGTTCTCGACGGCGAACGGCTCGCCGCGCTTGAAGGAGCTGTCGAGCACCTTCTTGTCGGAGAACGTCGTGAGCTGGTAGTTGACGGTGGCCGTCGAGCCCGCCTTCACCTCGGCGCCGGTGCCGGGCACCAGGTCCTTGATGAGGAGCTCCTCGGTGGGCTTGCAGCTCGGGATCTCGACCGCCGGGGCCGCACCGAAGGCGCCGGTAACCTTGAAGTCGTCGACCTTGCAGGGGTTCGTGGGCGTCGCCGCCGACGACGATCCGCCGGCGGAGGGCTGGGCCGAACCGGCGCAGCCGGCGAGGCCGGTGGCCGCCGCGAGCGCCACGGAAGCGATGAGCAGGACGTTACGCATGGTGGGTGAGAGTATTCGGACAGGTGTGAGCGGCGTGTAGCAGCCCGCGCGGCCGCCTGGCCCATGCCACCCGGCATGGGTACATGTGGGTGGGCCGGTCACCCTCATCCGACCCGATCGGGGTCCGCGGCGACGGGGCGTCACCGAGGCGCACGGATGCGGTCCGGCCACTGGGCTCAAAGGCGCTTATTCCGGTCCGGAATGTCGCACGAATAGCAGCTTCCTTATCTTTTGACCGACGCGTACAGTAACTCCTCGCACTTGATCGGACACCGAGCGCATTCGTCCGTTCGGGTAGCGGCCGATCTGGTGACCCAGGAGGTGGAACACGTGTCCGCGGAGGCCGGAGGCATCCGCAGCAACCTGATCCAGGAGTTGTTCTGGACTCGGACCGGGTTGCTCCTCCTCATACTCGTCGTGACGTCGGGTGCGTCGCTGGCCATTTCCAGTCAAATGGATTCCGGGGCACCGAGAAACCTGCTGACGGCACTGGGTACGGGCACTCTCATTTCCGCGGTGGTGAGCTTCACCCAGACGTTGATCACGTCGAAAGCGGCGCAGAAGGCGCTTCTCGCGCCGGTCATCGAGGAGAGCCGCAAGGCCCTGATAGAGCTCACCCAGGAGTACCGGGCACTCGATCGGGAGTTCTTCCCCAGCCACGTGTTCGAGCCGACGGCCACGCCGGACCCTGTGTTCAACCAGCTCATGATGCAGGACCTGGAACGGACGCGGCTATACTGCTTCCGCGGGTTCGCGGGCCGGTACGCGGCGGGAAGAGTGCTGCTCAGCCAGACGGAGTGCGAGCTCAGGGCCGTGCTGGCCGATCCGCGCGACGACAACGCGATCAGCGGGCGCGCGCGGTACCTGCTGCGCAACGAGGGCGCGGACGGCGACTACGACGAGATCCAGCAACGGCTCAAGGAACAGATCGGCATAGGTCTCGTCGGGCTCTTCGCCGCGCGCAGCCGCTGTTCCCGGATCGACGTCACCATCGTTTCGGATCCGCCACTCGACCGGCTCGAGCTGTTCGACGACTCGGCGTGGCTCACGCTCTACAGCAACACAGCGGGAGTGCTCAGGCAGTATCCGCGCACGCTCAGGTTCACTGAGAGTTCGTTCCTTTACGCGATGGAACGCGCGGAGTTCCTGCGCATCTGCAATTCCAAGGCCGGCTACCACTTCGCCATCACGCCAGCGACTACTCGCGACGACTTCCTGGCGCTGTTCGAGAAGATCACCGGCGACACACTCGCCAAAGACGGCTTCACGGAACTCGAAGGCAAGTTCCACGCATTCCGTCGCGAATTCTCCGCATCTGCTCAGTTGAGGAGCTGATCGATCTTGCTAGCCGAGTTCACCGGGTTGTCCGCGCTCGAGGAGCTCGCCGCCCGGATGAAGCGTGCCGAATTCCCCTTGGTCGACCACTGGGCCGATGTCGGCATGTGGTTCACCGACTGGGCGGCCCGCCCCGAGCTGCGCAAAGAGCTTCGCGCCCACATCGACGGGCTCACTCCCCAGGAGGCGACCTGGGTGATCGCGCATTCGCGCGAGACGACAACGCATTTCGCCTGGTGTCTGAGGGACGAAGCGGACGAACCGTTCACGTTCTGGTTGCACGAGTACAAGCCGCTGAACGACTGGCGGGCCGGATACGCCGACTCCGTGCACAACCACCGCTACCACTTCTGCACGACGATCCTGAGCGGCGCCTACCTGCACGAACGTTTTGACGCCCGGCTCGGCGTCGGCGGCCGCACGGTCGTCGGCACAGAACTCACCAATCGCACGCAATGTCCCGAGGGCACCACCGGCACGATGCTCGCGCACGAGTTCCACCGCATCCCACGGGCGGCGGACGGGACCATGACGTTCCTGGTCAAGTCGCGTGCGGTGAACCCGTGGAGCTTGAGCTACGACCCGGACACCGGGGTCAGCCACCGGCACGTGCCCGTGGAGGACCGGCTGGAGGATCTGACGAACCACCTGTAAAGCCCCGCCGACGCCGCTGCGGCACGCCTACCATCAGCCCACCTTGTCAGGAGGGCTGATGATGCGTACGCGCACGATGATCCCGAGGTCGGTCATAGCGGACGTGGAGCAGCGCGTGAAGCGGCTGTGCGAGGACCTGGCCGCGAAGCTGCAGTTCCACGGCTGGCACCACGTGAGCTTCGTACGGGACAAGTCCGTGCACTTCGCCGAACGCAACGGCGCCGCACGGGACGTGGTGGAGGTCGCCGCACTGGTGCACGACCTGAACTACATGGTCCGCCGCAACTCGCTGCCCACGGACGGCGCGGCGCTGCGCCGGAAGATCCTCTTCATCGCCGGTGTCTCGCTGGGCGACATCGAGTGGATCGAGCGGATCGTCGTCGAGGCCGAGATGCGCACCCGCTCCCGCGACATCTCCCTGGAGGCGCAGGCGCTGTCCGACGCGGACACCCTGTTCAAGGCGCTGCCGGTCACGCCGGTCGTCCTGGCGCACAAGTACCTCCAGGAGAACGGCATCACGTTGCGCGAGCTCGCGCACAAGATCGTGGGCGAGCAGGTGGGCAAAGCCGACGAGGGCTACTACTTTTACGACTCGGAGGCCGCCGCGACCTACACCAGGTGGGCCGAGACGAACCTCCAGCTGTGGAAGTGCATCGTTGAGTCCCTCGACGACCCGTGCGTCGAGGACCTGCTGACCAAGGTGGCGTCCTGAGCACGTTCTTCGTCGAAAACGGCACGGAGTCGGTCGCTGCCGGCGACTACGACCCGCGCGAAGCCGTCGTCGTGTGGCATGAGGTGTTCAACGAGGTGTGGGCACCTCTGCCCGATGACAACGTTGTCGCACTCCCTGCTGCGCTCGTGGCGCAGCTCGTCAAAGCCGATCCGGCACGCATGCACGACGTCGCGCTGTCGTGGGCGCCTCTCGTCGACATGGACTTCCACGCCGCGTTCGCGCACCTCAGCGAGTTGTCGAGGCTTGCGCGCACGGCCGTGAGCCGCGCCGAGACCGTTTACCTGCGGGTCAACGAGCAGGCGTGAGGCCCGCGGTCTGCTGCTGAGGCATCGTGACCCCGATGGCGGTGAACGCGAGTTCGCGGGCCGCGCGGCGTGCGGTGAGCACGGCGAGATGAGTGCCCACGGTCGCGGTGCGACACAGTTCCTCGTGCGTGGCGGCAGCGACCTCGCGGATCACCTCGTCCGGCACCCGGTCACCGAAGGCCTCGGTCAGTTCCGCGACGGCCTGACGGATCTGGGCTTGCGAGTTCAGCATGCCGAGGTAAACGACCAGCCGCCGTCCGCGGTTCAGCGAACCCGGAGATCCGCACTTCCGTGCAACGCGTAGGCGAGCCCCATCACGTTGCCACGGCTGAGCATCTCCCAGCGCATCTGCCGCAGCGCGTCCCCGGCACTGAGCCCGGCGGCCAGCCGCGCGAGCACCATGCCCGTCGCCCAGCCCGCCATGTCCTGCGGCACGGCCACCTCGGGGCTGATCACGCCCGACGCGCCGTGCTCGACGAACGAGTGCACCAGCTCGGCCATCGGTGATGTCCCCACGACCAACGGCTTGCGCACGGGCCAATGCGGACGCGGCCACACTCCCTCGCGGTCCCACCGAGCGATCTCCTCGGCGTCGAGGAACCCCTCGCGGAAGTGCAGGTGCACGACGTCCATCGACTCATCGGCCAGCACCCGCCCCAGTTCGGACGGCGTGACATAGGCCGATGTCACGGACTCCGGCGAGATCTGCGACATCAGTTCCGTGACGTGCCGCTCGGTCAGCCCCCGGTCCATCCCCGCGTCGACCGCCATCGACACCTCGAACGGCCACGGGCGCGGCGAGATGCGCGTCACCAGCGGACCGGCCGGGTGCTCCAGCACGCTCGACAGACCCCAGAAACCGAAGGGGCACAACACGTTCCCGCTGTGATCGGCGACAGGGCAGTGCGCGGGCACCTCTCCCCCTGCACCGAACGGCCCGAACTGCCCGACCGACGCGCACAACCGGTGCGGCCCGTCCGTGAACGGCAGGTCGTAGATCATCGGCCACGGCACGGACCCCGCCCCCGAGGCGGCCGCCACCATCAGACCGGCCGGACGACCCGTCACCCGTGCCGCCCGCCGGACGGCGTCGGCCGGCCCGAGCTCGCCGAACAGCCGCGCGTACATCGCCCAACCCTGCCGGGCGAGGAACGCGAGATCCGCGCAGTAGGCCGGGAAGTCCTTGCCGTACCAGGGATCGAGCGCGGACAGCCGCGGCAGCGTCACCGAGCAGCCCGCCAGGCTGACCCACGACGGCACCCCGCCCGCCGCGACCAGCGCCCGGTCGCCGAGCACCAGGATCGACGCCGCCCGCGACGACGTGGGCGCGAGATCGCCGAACGTCCGGGAGAGCTTCAGGCGCGGCACCGACCGGGGCTCGCCCGCGCCGACCGACAGCACGACCTGCTGGACGAGCACCGGCACGACACCGTGGTAGACGACCAGCTCGCCGGTCCACGGCACGGCGGCGTACGGCGTGGTGACCTCGAAGCTCACCCACGAGCTGGGCCCGTCGGCGGGCAGCACGAACGACTCGGCCTGCACCGGCCGGCCCGGCATGCTCAGCACGGCCCGCAGCTCCAGGTCCGCCGGCAGCACCGTGCCGTGCGCACCGACGCGCGCCCACACCTCGTAGTTCGCGCCGGGCCGCAACGCCCCCGCGATGCCCTCGGTCGCACCGGGGTGCGCGACCAGCACGGTGACCGCGCGGTCGGGGACCACCGGCGGCGCGGGCAGGGCGGTGTAGGTCATCGCCCCTCGCCGTTCCAGCTCCCGGAACTGCCAGAGGACGTCCTCGACCCGTGCCTCACCGGGTCCGCGCGGCTGGGCGAGCACGACGTGCGGTGCGCTCCAGCCCATCAGCACCGAGGAAGCGTCCACACCGGACACCCACGTGTGCACGGCGGTGAACAGCACGACCGGCCTGCCCAGCCCGCGCAGCGACGCGACCACCGGCGCCGAGTCCCAGGACCGCGTGTCGTGCAGCGCCACCACGTCGCCGGGCACGTCCGAGAGCGACGGCAGCGCGGAGGCCGACGGGAAGTGCCGCAGGTCGAGCACCGCGAACCGCAGCACCCGCACCTCGGTCGTGACCACGGCCGAGCCGGCGGCCCCGACTGCGAGCCCCTGGCTGACCTGCGCCCAGCCGCCCGGATCGGTGATCACGACCAGCGAGGACGCGGGCGTCACGGCCGCGACGAAGTCCAGTGGTGAACCTTCACCACCGGTGACGGTGAACTCAACGGGCGCCACAGCCGTACGACTGGAGGTGCAGCTAGAACGGCCAGCCAAGCACCGGCAACCCGACCACGGCGTCCACGGCGAGACCGCAGAACACGAGCATCAGGTAGAGGTTCGACATGTGGAAGAACTTCATGGTGTTCGTGGACCCGCCGCGGCGAACAACGTTGTGCAACTTGTGCGCGAAGACGGCGAACCACACGCCCGACACCGCCGCGATCGCCACGTAGATCCACGAGGTGACAGGAGCGAGGGCGAGGGTGCAGACGACGGTGATCCAGCTGTAGATCACGATCTGCCGCGTCACCTGCTGAGCTGTCGCCACCACGGGCAGCATGGGCACGCCTGCTCGGGCGTAGTCCTCCTTGAACTTCATCGCGAGCGCCCAGGTGTGCGGCGGCGTCCAGAAGAAGATCACGCCGAACATGACCAGCGCCGGCCACTCGACGGTGCCCGTCACCGCGCTCCAGCCGATGATCACCGGCATGCAGCCCGCCATGCCGCCCCAGATGATGTTCTGGGAGGTGCGGCGCTTGAGCACGAGCGTGTAGACGAAGATGTAGAAGAGGATCGTCGCCACCGCGAACGCGGCCGACATCAGGTTGACGAAGATCCACAGGAAAGCGAACGAGACGATTCCGAGCACGACGCCGAAGATCAGGGCGTTGCGCGGCGGAATGGCGTTGTGGGCGAGCGGGCGGGCCGCCGTGCGCTTCATGACCGAGTCGATGTCGGCGTCGACGAAGCAGTTGAGGGCATTTGCCGACCCCGCGGCGAGGGTGCCGCCGGTGAGGGTGCAGGCGATGAGCCACAGGGGCGGCAGGCCGTGCTGGGCCAGCAGCATCGCGGGGATCGTGGTGATCAGCAGGAGCTCGATGACCCGCGGCTTGGTGAGCGCCACGTAAGCGCCAACAACCTGGCGAGGCGACCTGGGGGCCTCGAGGACGGCACTCATCGCGGGAACGCTCCTCGTGTTGAGACAGGTGTGAAATCCAGCGACTGATGGTAACCGCGCAAAGAATTCACAGCCCGTTCGGGTGCTGGTGTGCCCCGGCACACACGTGCCTGGGACCTTTCAGAGCAACATCTGAATCTCTCAGGACTAGGCTGGCCGGAGGACGTGGGAGAGAAGCGGGTCAGGCCGTTCGGGATCGATTCACGACTGTGTTCGATCGCTTGGGTCTCGCCCCGCACGAGACGACAAGTTTGGAGCTGTAAGTCCGTGACCGTCACCGACGACATCACCCGGCTCACCAAGGCCGATCTGCCTGACGACTGGACCGAGCTCGACAAGCGCGCCGTGGACACCGCGCGCGTGCTCGCGGCGGACGCCGTGCAGAACGTCGGCAACGGCCATCCCGGCACCGCGATGAGCCTGGCGCCGCTCGCGTACACGTTGTTCCAGCGCGTGCTGCGGCACGACCCCGCGGACGCGGACTGGATCGGCCGCGACCGGTTCGTGCTCTCCGCGGGGCACTCCAGCCTGACGCTGTACGTGCAGCTGTTCCTGTCCGGTTACGGCCTGGAGCTCGACGACCTCAAGTCCCTGCGCAAGTGGGGCTCGAAGACGCCGGGTCACCCCGAGCACGGTCACACCAGGGGCGTCGAGATCACGACCGGCCCGCTGGGCTCCGGTCTGGCCTCCGCCGTCGGCATGGCCATGGCCGCCCGCCGCGAGCGCGGCCTGTTCGACCCGGACGCCGCGCAGGGCGCCAGCCCGTTCGACCACCACATCTACGTGATCGCCTCCGACGGTGACATCGAGGAGGGCGTCACCTCCGAGGCCTCGTCGCTCGCGGGCACGCAGCAGCTGGGCAACCTGGTCGTCTTCTACGACGACAACAAGATCTCCATCGAGGACGACACGACGATCGCGCTGTCCGAGGACACCGCGAAGCGCTACGAGGCCTACGGCTGGCACGTCCAGGTCGTCGAGTCCGGCGAGAACGTCAAGGGCATCCTCGAGGCCGTCGAGAAGGCCAAGGCCGTCACCGACAAGCCGTCGTTCATCCTGCTGCGCACGATCATCGGCTACCCGGCGCCGAACAAGCAGAACACCGGTGCCGCGCACGGCGCCGCGCTGGGCGTCGACGAGGTCAAGGCCACCAAGCAGATCCTCGGCTTCGACCCCGAGCAGACCTTCGAGGTCGCCGACGAGGTCCTGGCGCACGCCCGCGAGGTCGTGAAGCGCGGCGAGCACGCCAAGGCCGAGTGGCAGAAGTCGTTCGACGCGTGGGCGTCCGCCAACGCCGAGAACAAGAAGCTGCTGGACCGCCTCGTCGCCCGCGAGCTGCCAGAGGGCTGGGACGCCGACCTGCCGGTCTACCCGGTGGACGCGAAGGGCGTGCCGACCCGCAAGGCCTCCGGTGAGGTCATCAACGCGCTCGCCAAGCACCTGCCCGAGCTGTGGGGCGGTTCGGCCGACCTGGCCGAGTCGAACCTGACGACGATCAAGGGCGCCAAGTCCTTCGGTCCGCCGTCGATCTCCACGGGCATGTGGAACGCCGACCCGTACGGCCGCGTGCTGCACTTCGGTGTCCGCGAGCACGCGATGGGCGCGATCCTCAACGGCATCGCCCTGCACGGCCCGACCCGCCCGTTCGGTGGCACGTTCCTCGTGTTCTCCGACTACATGCGCCCGTCGGTGCGTCTGGCCGCGATCATGCAGGCCGCCGTGACGTACGTGTGGACGCACGACTCCATCGGCCTGGGCGAGGACGGCCCGACGCACCAGCCGATCGAGCACCTCGCCGCCCTGCGCGCGATCCCGGACTTCACCGTGATCCGTCCCGGTGACGCGAACGAGACCGCGTACGCGTGGAAGGCCACCATCGAGCAGCTCGGCCCGGTCGGCTTCGCGCTGAGCCGGCAGAACCTGCCGACGCTGGAGGGCACCTCCGCCGAGGGCGTCAAGCGCGGTGGTTACGTGCTCTTCGGTGACGAGAACCCCGAGATCGTGATCATCGGCACAGGCTCTGAGCTGCAGGTCGCCGCCGAGGCCGGGAAGGCCCTGCAGGCCGACGGCGTTGCAGTGCGTGTGGTGTCGATGCCGTCGATCGAGTGGTTCGAGAAGCAGGACGCCGAGTACCGCGAGTCGGTCATCCCGTCGGCGGTCAAGGCGCGCGTCGCGGTCGAGGCCGGCATCGCGCAGCCGTGGTACCGCTACGTCGGCGACAACGGCGAGATCGTCTCGATCGAGCACTTCGGTGCCTCGGCCGACTACCAGGTCCTGTTCAAGGAGTTCGGCTTCACGACCGAGAACGTCGTGGCCGCCGCCCGCCGTTCCCTTGACCGAGTGAGGGGTTAATCCAGTGAGCAAGCCCAACCTCGACGCCCTGTCCGGCGCCGGAGTTTCCATCTGGCTCGACGACCTGTCCCGTGAGCGGCTCACCAGCGGCAACCTGGACGAGCTGATCCGCGACTGGAACGTCGTCGGTGTCACGACGAACCCGACGATCTTCGCGGGAGCGCTCTCGAAGGGCGAGTCCTACGACGAGCAGGTCCGCGAGCTCGCGAACCGCGGTGCCGACACCGAGGCGACCATCCGCGAGGTCACCACGACGGACGTGCGCAACGCGTGCGACAAGTTCCGCGACATCTACAACTCGACCGGTGGTGTGGACGGCCGCGTCTCCATCGAGGTCGACCCGCGCCTGGCGTTCGACACGGACAAGACCGTGGCCGAGGCGCAGGACCTGTGGAAGACCGTGGACCGGCCGAACCTGCTGGTGAAGATCCCGGCCACCGAGGCGGGTCTGCCGGCGATCACCAAGACGATCGCCGAGGGCATCAGCGTCAACGTCACGCTGATCTTCTCCGTCGAGCGGTACGAGAAGGTCATGGAGGCCTACGTCGCCGGTCTCGAGCAGGCCAAGGCCAACGGCCACGACCTGCGCTCGATCCACTCGGTCGCGTCCTTCTTCGTGTCCCGGGTGGACACCGAGATCGACAAGCGGCTCGACAAGATCGGCACGGACGAGGCGAAGGCGCTGAAGGGCAAGGCCGCCCTGGCCAACGCCTGGATCGCCTACGGAGCGTTCGAGAAGACGTTCCAGGGCGAGCGCTGGGAGGCCCTCAAGGCGGACGGCGCGAACGCGCAGCGTCCACTGTGGGCGTCGACCGGCGTGAAGGACCCGAGCTACTCCCCCACCCTCTACGTCGACCAGCTCGTCGTCGCCGGCGTCGTCAACACGATGCCCGAGAAGACGCTGCACGCCGTCGCCGACGGGGGCAAGATCACCGGTGACACGGTCACCGGGCGCGCCGCTGAGGGCCAGGAGGTCTTCGACAAGCTCGCCGCCGTGGGAATCGACCTTCAGGACGTGTTCGTGGTCCTGGAGACCGAAGGCGTCGAGAAGTTCGAGAAGTCCTGGGAAGAGTTGCTCGAGACGGTGACGAACCAACTGGCTCAACTGAAGGGCTGATCACGAAGTGACCTCCGTCGAAATCGTGAGGTCACCGAACGCCGACCAGGTCAGCATCATCGCTGCTGACCTGGTCGCGGATTCGGTGCCGAGCAAGCTGACCGCGCAGGACCCGACCCTGTGGGGGCCGGAAGCCGAGTCCGAGGCGAGCATCCGCCTCTCCTGGACGACGTTGCACGAGACGTCCCGTGCATTGCTCCCCGATCTCGTGGCGCTGCGCGCCGATCTGCACGCCGAGGGCGTCGACCGCGTCGTTCTCGCCGGAATGGGTGGCTCGTCGCTGGCCCCCGAGGTGATCACGCGGACCGCGGGCGTCCCGCTGGTCGTGCTGGACACCACCGATCCCGCCCAGGTCGCCGACGCTCTCGCCGGTGATCTCGAGCGCACGGTGATCGTGGTGTCGTCCAAGTCCGGTGGAACCGTCGAGACCGACAGCCACCGGCGCATCTTCGAGAAGGCTTTCACCGACGCGGGCATCGACGCCGCGTCGCGCATCGTGGTGGTCACCGACCCCGGCTCGCCGCTGCAGAAGGCGTCCGAGGAGGCGGGCTACCGCAAGGTGTTCCTGGCCGACCCGAACGTCGGTGGCCGGTACTCGGCGCTGACCGCGTTCGGCCTGGTGCCGTCCTACCTGGCCGGTGCGGACGTCGAGGCCCTGCTCGACGACGCGGCCGAGGTCGCGAAGGTCGTGTCGCAGGACTCGGTGGAGAACCCCGCGGTGATCCTGGCCGGAGTCTTCGGCGCCGCGCACGCGCACGGAGCCGAGAAGATCATCTTCGCGGACACCGGGTCCGGCATCGTGGGCTTCGGCGACTGGGCCGAGCAGCTCATCGCCGAGTCGACGGGCAAGAACGGCACCGGCCTGCTGCCGGTCGTCGTCGAGGGCCCCGGCGCTCCCGGCTTCGTGGACGCACGAACGGATGCCACGACCGTCGCGATCGGACCGGCCACCGGGTCGGCGAACATCGCGGTCGAGGGCAAGCTCGGCGCGCAGTTCCTGCTGTGGGAGTACGCGACCGCGCTCGTGGGCAGGGTGCTCGGCATCAACCCGTTCGACCAGCCCGACGTCGAGGCCGCGAAGAAGGCCTCCCGCGCGCTGCTCGACGCGCCGGCCGTCGCCGCGACCGTACCGTCCTTTGTGGACGGCCCGGTCGAGGGACACGGCACGGACTGGGCACCGCGCAAGGTCACCACGGTCGCGGAAGCGCTTGCGGCGATCGTTGAAGTGGCGCCCGACCACGGCTACATCTCCGTTCAGGCGTACTTGGACAGGATCGACGACGCGTCGTTCGAGCTGCTCCGTGCGGAGATCGCGAAGAGGACGCACCTGCAGACCACGTTCGGCTGGGGTCCGCGCTTCCTGCACTCGACCGGCCAGTACCACAAGGGCGGTCACCAGAACGGCGTGTTCATCCAGATCACCGGCGAGTCCGGTGACGACCTGGAGGTGCCCGGCCGTCCCTACACGCTGGCGCAGCTGCAGCTCGCGCAGGCGCTCGGCGACGGTCAGGTCCTGGCCGAACACGGTCGCCCGGTGCTGCGTCTTCACCTCGAGGACCGCATCGCCGGCTTGGCCCAGCTCGTCGAGGCAGTCCAGGAGGACGGCTCGTGACCACATCCGCCAAGTGGCACAACCCGCTGCGGGACGCGCGGGACAAGCGCATGCCCCGCATCGCGGGCCCGAGCGCGCTGGTCATCTTCGGTGTCACCGGTGACCTGTCGCGCAAGAAGCTGATGCCCGCGATCTACGACCTCGCGAACCGGGGTCTGCTGCCGCCGGGCTTCGGTCTCGTCGGCTTCGCCCGCCGCGACTGGGCCGACCAGGACTTCATGAAGGTCGTGCACGACGCGGTGAAGGAGCACGCGCGGACGCCGTTCAACGAGGCGGTCTGGCAGCAGCTCGCCGAGGGCATCCGGTTCGTGCAGGGCACGTTCGACGACGACGCGTCGTTCGACAACCTGGCCTCGTGCCTGGCCCAGCTCGACGCCGAGCGCGGCACGGGCGGCAACCACGCGTTCTACCTGTCGATCCCGCCGGGCGCGTTCCCGACGGTGGTCAACCAGCTCAAGCGCGCGGGTCTCGCCCAGACGGCACCGGACCAGTGGCGCCGCGTCGTCATCGAGAAGCCGTTCGGCCACGACCTGAAGTCGGCCAAGGAGCTGAACAAGACGGTCAACGAGGTCTTCCCCGAGGAGTCGGTGTTCCGCATCGACCACTACCTCGGCAAGGAGACCGTGCAGAACATCCTGGCGCTGCGGTTCGCGAACCAGCTGTACGAACCCATCTGGAACTCGAACTACGTCGACCACGTGCAGATCACCATGGCCGAGGACATCGGTCTCGGTGGCCGCGCCGGGTACTACGACGGCATCGGCGCGACGCGCGACGTCATCCAGAACCACCTGCTGCAGCTGCTCGCGCTGATCGCGATGGAGGAGCCGGTCTCGTTCAAGCCGGCCGACCTCCGAGCGGAGAAGGTGAAGATCCTCTCGGCGACGCGGCCCGCGCAGCCGTTCGAGGAGACCACCTCGCGCGGCCAGTACACCGGTGGCTGGCAGGGCGGCCAGAAGGTGCTCGGACTGCTGGAGGAGGGCGGTTTCTCGCCCGAGTCGAAGACCGAGACGTTCGGCGCGATCACCTGCGAGGTCAACACCCGCCGCTGGGCCGGGGTGCCGTTCTACCTGCGCACCGGCAAGCGCCTGGGCCGTCGTGTCACCGAGGTGGCCGTCGTGTTCAAGCGGGCGCCGCACCTGCCGTTCGACGACACGGCGACCGAGGAGCTCGGCCAGAACGCGCTCGTTGTGCGCGTGCAGCCGGACGAGGGCGTGACGATCCGGTTCGGGTCGAAGGTTCCCGGCAACACGATGGAAGTCCGCGACGTCACGATGGACTTCGGGTACGGCCACTCGTTCACCGAGTCGTCGCCGGAGGCCTACGAGCGGCTGCTGCTCGACGTGCTGCTCGGTGAGCCGTCGCTGTTCCCGAAGAACGACGAGGTCGAGCTGTCCTGGGAGATCCTGGACCCGGTGCTCGAGTTCTGGGCGCGCAAGGACGAACCCGCTTTGGAGAAGTACAAGGCCGGTACGTGGGGGCCGCCGTCGGCGGACGCGATGACGGCTCGGACCGGAAGGCACTGGAGGCGTCCGTGATCATCGACCTGCCCTCGACCACCACCTCCCAGATCAACTCGCGCCTGGTCCGGCTGCGCGACGAAGGCGGTGCGACGACCCTCGGTCGCGTGCTGACCCTCGTCATCGTGACCGAGGACGGCCAGCGCACCGACGCCGCGATCGACGCGGCCAACGACGCCTCGCGCGAGCACCCCTGTCGTGTGATCGTCGTGGCCCGCGGCGCTCGTCAGGCGGCACCTCGCCTGGACGCGCAGATCCGCGTCGGTGGCGACGCCGGAGCGTCGGAAGTCGTTGTTCTTCGTCTGTACGGGGAACTGGCCAAGGAAGGCGCCTCGTGCGTCATGCCGCTGCTGCTGCCGGACACCCCGGTCGTGGCGTGGTGGCCGTTCGACGCGCCCGTGTCCCCGTCGAAGGACCCGATCGGTCAGCTCGCGCAGCGCCGCATCACCGATGCCGCCGCCGAGAAGAACCCGATCAAGGCCCTCGAGTCCCGGCGGGCGCACTACGCGCCGGGCGACACGGACCTGGCGTGGACGCGGCTGACGCTGTGGCGCGCCATGCTCGCGTCGTCGCTGGACCTGCCGCCGTACGAGAAGGTCGTCGAGGCCGACGTGACCGGTGAGGCCGACTCGCCGTCCACGGACCTGCTCGCCGCGTGGCTGACGGACCGGCTGAAGGTGCCGGCCAAGCGCTTCAAGGCGACGTCGGGTGAAGGCATCGTGGAGGTGCGGCTCGGCCGTCCCTCCGGTGACGTCGACCTGATCCGCCCGGACGGCAAGGTCGGCACGCTGACCCAGCCCGGCCAGCCCTCGCGGCGGGTGGCGCTGCAGCGTCGTTCGGTGCGCGACTGCCTCGCGGAGGAACTGCGCAGGCTCGACCCGGACGAGGTCTACGCGGCGGCGCTGAAGTCGCTGTCGAAGGTCACGAAGGGCCGCGCGCACTCGGCGAAGCCGGAGGCGCCCGAGGAGGCTCCTGTCGCCGCGGAGGCCGCCAACGGTTCGGCCGCACCCAAGAAGTCGAAGGCGAAGGCTGGTTCGTGAGCAACTCGCAAGTGGTGGTCCACCGCGACGGCGACCTCCTGGCCGCCGCCGCGGCGGCCCGCCTGGTGACCCGCATGGTCGACGCCCAGGCCGCACGTGGCCACGCGTCCGTCGTGCTGACCGGCGGCCGCACCGGCACCGCCGTCCTGGAACACCTGAACCGGGGCGCCGCGCGCGACGCGGTGGACTGGTCGCGGGTGGACCTGTTCTGGGGCGACGAGCGCTTCCTGCCGTCGGGACATCCCGACCGCAACGAGACGCAGGCCCGTGCCGCGCTGCTGGACCACGTTCCGCTGGACCCGTCACGGGTGCACGTGATGGAGCCTTCGGACGGCAAGTTCGGCGACGACCCCGAGGCGGCCGCCGAGGCCTACGCCGCTCTGCTGGCGTCCCTCGCGCAGCCGGAGGATCACGGCGACGTGCCCACGTTCGACGTCTGCCTGCTGGGCGTCGGCGAGGAGGGCCACGTGGCCTCGGTCTTCCCGGACTCCCCTGCCGTGCACGAGAAGGAACGGTCCGTCGTGGCCGTGCGCAACTGCCCGAAGCCCCCGCCGACGCGCGTGTCGCTGACGCTGGCCTCGGTCCGGTGCGCGCAGGAGGTCTGGCTGATGACCACCGGCGAGGCCAAGGCCGCCGCCGTGGCCATGGCCCTCGACGGCGCCGGCGAGGTGCAACTCCCCGCCGCGGGCGCCACCGGCCGCCGCAGGACGTTGTGGCTGCTGGACACCACGGCCGCGTCAGCGGTGCCGGCGTTGTTCAAGCCGCCACTGGCTTGACGGCTTTCAGGCCCCTGGGCTCCGGCTCAGGGGCCTTCGCCTTTCCCCACGCAGTTTGCTGATGCGCAGCGCGCACGACGGGTGCGAGGCCAGCATCCGGGCCCGGAGCCCGGCCATGGCCCGTTGCTCGTCGTAGCCCTCCTTCACCCAGCGCTGCAACACTTCCAGCAACACCAGCCGGTACCCGAGCTCGGCCGCGATCCGATCGGCGTGCAGCTCGGCCCTCCTGCTCGCCAGCGCCAGCAGCGGCGCGATCACCGGCACCAACAACACCCACGGGCTGACCAGCACAGCCGCGACCCCGAGCGCCACGATCAACACGAAACTGACGACCCTGGCCCCGGTAGTGCCGATCTTGTCGCCCGCCACGTAGATGGCCACCCCGGTGACGATGACCAGCCACACCACCGCGCGAGCCGGCAACTCGAACCACCACCGCAGCAACGAGATCTTCGTGTGCCCGGCCAGGTGATGCCCGATCTCGTGCGCCAGCACGGCTTCGAGCTGCTTCGAGGGCAACTGCAGCGCCGCCGTCGACACCCCGACCACGTGCCCGCCGACCGCCATCGCGTTGATCTCCTTGGAGTTCTGGATCCGCAACCAGTACCGCGCAGGATCCACCCCGGCCGCACCGCACACGTCCTCCAGCAACGGCGCCAGCGCGGCACTCTCCGTCCGGGTCGGCCGACGCAACCGGTGCGCCAGCGCCGCCAGCAGCTTGTCCACGGCCGGCACGAACACGATCGCGCCGGAAAGCAGCCACACCACCGGGAACAGCCACGGCATCTCCGGCGTCACGGGCCTGCCGACGAGCGTGACGATCAGCAGGCTGCTCAGCACCGTCGGCACCCCGAGCAGCAACTCGATCATGGCGGAAGTGTCGAAGCGTCGTCGGGGAGCGCGCACGTCATCACCTCGGGTTCGAGCGTTGCAGCGCGATCCTGTTTGTGTCCAGCCGATTCGCCCGTCTCGCCCAGCGTGGTTAGCTGGAGTGATCAACCGAGGGGGTCGAGGTGCACATCCGAGACGTGCTGGCCGAAGACGCGCCGGCGATCCAGCAGATCAACCGCGAGGCGCTGGACTACGAGTTCCCCTTGCCTGAGACACTGGCCCAGCTGGAACGCATCATCAAGGCGCCCAACGTGGTGCTGCTCGTGGCGGTCGACGGCGCCGACGTGCTCGGCTACATCCAGCTCAGCGACTACGAGAACACCTACCACCGGCCGTTGAAGAACCTGATCACGCTGGCCATCTCGCCGCGGCATCAGCGCCGGGGTGTGGGCAGGGCGCTGCTGGCCGCGGGCGAGGAGTGGGCGCGGGCCGACGGTGCCGCCGGGGTGCGGCTGGTGACCGGGCAGAACCGTGTGCACGCCCGGGAGTTCTACGCGGCCAACGGGTACGCGGTCCGCAAGGAGCAGACCAACCTGATCAAGTGGTGGTAGTCGCTCACACCCCGCTCCGATCCACCAGCTCCTCCATCACCCGCACCGGCAACGAAGGGTTCGCCGCCGCGGCCCCCGCCGTGAACGCACTCCCCAGCAACTCGACGATCCTCGCCACCGGCAGGTGAGGATGAGCGGCAGCGAGATACCGCGCCTGAGCATCCTCCAGGCACAACGACAAAGTCTCCCCGGAAGCAGCAGGATGCCGGGCAACAGCCCGAAAGATCTCCTCCCCAGAATCAGCCCGCAAAGCCATGTGGTGCAACAACTCGGCAGGACACAACGGATTCCGGGCAATCCACGGGTACAACCCAGCCCCGTGCCGAGAAGCCAGCTCTCCAAGCTGCTCAACCACAACCAGAGGATGCGTCACCACAGCAGCGGCAACCCCCAGATCCCCGTCCAAGACCAGCCCGGCAAAGAGATCCGGCGGCAAGTCAGAACGCCCGGCCACCAACATCCGCACCTGCGCAACAGGAGACAAGGCCATCTCCCGAAGCTCAGCAACAGAAGCGGAAGCAACACGCGGAACGAGCTCGCCCCCAACAGGCGCGACAGGCGCAAGCTCCTCCAGCAACGACAACGGAATCACCGGATTGCGCAGCAGAACGAGCCGCAGAGCACGGGTCCCGGCAAGAGACCGCAACACCGGAACAGGAACGGCAGGATTGGCGGCCAACTGCGACAGGATGCCGGGCTCCAGCTCAGCCGCGAGCTCTTCGTAGACACCGGACGGCAGATCCGTGCGCCCAGCCAGGAAGTAACGGGATGCGTGGTGACGCAGCAGCTCCGCGGCAACAGCAGAAGGTGTAGCGGGATTGCCGGCCAACTCCCGGGCCAGTCCGCCCGAGGCACTCATCGAAGCCAGCACCGCAGGAGCCACGAACGGGTTGGAAGCCAGCGCACGACGCACGTCGACATCCGGATGACCGCTCAAAAAAGCCAGCGAAGAACCCGACGAAGAAAAGCGCGCCAGCGAAGCCACCACCGCCGGATCCGGGTCGCGGGCCAGCAGGTCGACCACGTCGGCGGGCAGGTGGAATGCCCGTTCTGCGAGGCTCGCGCGGATCGCCGGGTCCGGGTGGAAGGCCAGTGCGCGGGTCAGTGCGGGATCGGCGTCGGGGTGGCCGGTGACGACCAGGGCGACCGATTCGTTGGCAATGGGTATTTCTGTTGGCTGGACGTAACCCTGCTCCAGCAGTTTGTATGCGACTGTGGGGTCGTTGTGGGTCAATAGCGCGCGTACGTGTGCAGGAGAGAGATCGGTGCGATCTGCCAGGTCGGAGGCCAGTTCGGGCCAGGTGGTCAGGCGGTCCAGCAGGTGGGCCGGGAGCGCGGGGTTCGTCGCCAGGCCCTCCAGTACAGCGTTCACCAATCCCTCCGGTAACACGGCAGGCATTCCCCCCGACAACGCGTATCATCCCCAATCGCGTTGAGTAGCGGGGGTTTTGTGGCAAACGGCAGTGCGAAGCGACGTCCCACCATCGGGATGATCACCGCTGGCCCGCTCATCGAGCTCGCGGGCGAGCAGTGGCGCGGTGTGAGTGATGGCGCTCAGCACCTCGGGTGCGACCTCGTGTGTTTTGTCGGCAGCGAACTGGACCATCCGGATCCGCTCAAACGTCGGGCGAACACGGTCTACGACCTGATCTCGGCCAACCGTATCGATGCACTCGTCGTGTGGACTACGCGCGTGGGTCAGCTCATCGGCTCCGAGGGCATGCAGGAGTACGTGAAGCGGTATGCACCCATGCCCATCGTGAGCGTTGAGACCGGCCTTGCCCAGTGGCCAACGATTCTGATGGACAACCGCGACGGCATGAAGCAGGCCGTCGACCACCTCATCGAGGTGCACGGCAAGCGGCGGATCGCGTTCGTGCGCGGGCCGCAAACGCATGCGGGCGCCCGAGAGCGGTTCCTGGGGTACGCCGATTCGTTGCGCAACCACGGGATCCCGTTCGACCCCTCGCTCGTCACGATGCCGGGCTCGTTCATCTGGGAACCGAACCGCGCCGCCGACGCCGTGCGCAGGATGCTCGCGAAGATCGAGGAACCGCCGGACGCCATCGCCGCCGCGAACGACGACTACGCGATCGGGGTCGTGTCCGTGCTGGAGGCGCTGGGTTTCCGCACGCCGGAGGACGTCGCCGTCGTCGGGTACGGCAACCACACGAACGTTCGCACGCACGACCTCGGTCACGGCACGGGAAGCACGCGGTCACAGACCGTCGACGCCGCGACGCCCGCCTTCACGACCGTCAGAGCGCCGTACCACGAGATGGGTTTCCGGGCCGCTGAGCTCGCGGTGGCGCTGGTGAAGGGCGAGCCCACGCGCCAGCGGCAGACCATGCCGACCGAGCTGATCGTGCGGCGGTCGTGCGGCTGCCTGCCGTCCGGGCTCGGAGACCACGCTCCCGCGCACGACCGGCTCAACATCAGCGAGTCCGCGACCGCGTCCACGGTGGCCGACCACCTGCGCGACTCGCTCGGGCAGCCCTCTGCGAAGCTGCCG
The DNA here is from genome assembly GCF_051853195.1 of Lentzea sp. HUAS TT2. Taxonomy (NCBI): domain Bacteria; kingdom Bacillati; phylum Actinomycetota; class Actinomycetes; order Pseudonocardiales; family Pseudonocardiaceae; genus Lentzea; species Lentzea sp. HUAS TT2. The sequence continues at coordinate 69,723 of NZ_CP196667.1, forward strand.
GACGGGTGGGCCGAGCAGCTCGTCGTCGAGCTGCTGGCGGCGGGCCGCGGCGAGGTCGAGGGCGCGGAGTTCCTGAAGCTGCTGGCCGAGTACATCCGCTTGAGTGCGCGCGCCGGGTCCGAACCGGCGCAGTGGTGGCCACCGCTGTTCGACCTGCACAGGTTCGTGACGGCGCGCATCAGTGACGCGACGATCATCAACGACCTGTGGCTGCGCGTGCAGCTTCTTCTCGGCGATGCGTTCGCCACGGACGCACGGTTCAAGTACCTGTCGCACGAGCGTCACGACCAGACGGTGCGTGAAGCGGGACAACGGCTCATCGCGTCACGTGGCGTGGACGAGCTGACGACCGCGCTGGCCGAAGAACTCCCCCGCCTTGCGATCCCCGGCTGTCACGTCATGGCGTACGACACGCCAGGCACGGCGCGCACACTCGTCCGGTACGAGCACGGCGCGCTCACGACCCCGCCGGAGACCCCGTTCCCCACGATCAACCTGACGCCGTACCAGTTCCGGCGCGACGTCCCGTTCAGCGCGCTGGTCGCCCCGCTCTACACCGACGAGGACCACCTCGGGTACGTGATCTTCGAGGAGGGCCCGGAGCCCGGCTGGATCTACGAGGCCGTGCAGCAGCAGCTCAGCAGCGCGTTGCGGAGCATCAGGCTGATGCAGGAGCTGAAGGACGCGCGCGCACGGCTCGAAGAACGCGTCGGCGAGACTGAGGCGCAGCTACGGCACGCGCAGAAGATGGAAGCCATCGGCCGGTTGACCGGTGGCATCGCGCACGACTTCAACAACATCCTCACGGTCGTGAACGGCAACAGCGAGATGCTGCTGCGGCGCACCCTTCAGGACGATCCGAGGCGCACGGCGATCGAGGACATCAGGCACGCCGGCGAACGGGCCGCGAACCTGACCAGGCAGCTGCTCGCGTTCACCCGCCAGCAGGTCCTGCACCCGGAGTCGCTGGACCTCAAGCACAACCTCACCAAGATCCACTCGATGCTGCGCACGCTCGTCGGCGACCACATCGAACTGGACATGCAGCTGCCGGACGGCGTCTCCCAGGTGTGGGCGGACGCGGGCCAGGTCGAGCAGATCCTGTTCAACCTCGCGGTCAACTCCCGCGACGCCATGCCCGACGGCGGCACGCTCAGCATCTCGATCGCGGACCGCAAGCTCGGCAGCGGCGACACCGGCCGGATCGTCGGCGTGCGGCCGGGCGAGTACGTCGTGCTGCGCGTCCAGGACACCGGCGCCGGCATGGCCCCGGACGTGCAGGCGCAGGTGTTCGAGCCGTACTTCACGACCAAACCGGTCGGCAAGGGCACCGGGCTGGGCCTGTCGACGGTGTTCGGCATCGTGCAGCAGTCCGGCGGGCAGATCGAACTCATCAGCGCGCTGGGCGAGGGCACGACCGTGGAGGTCTATCTGCCCGTGCCGATCGAACGCGACGGCACGCCAGAAGCGCCCTGCACGCGCCGCACGACCACGCACCGGGGCGCCGGCACCGTGTTGCTCGTGGAGGACGACGCGCAGGTGCGGGTCATGACCAGGCGCTCGCTGGAGATCGCGGGCTACGTGGTGATCGAGGCGGGTGACGGTCAGCAGGCGCTGCAGCTCGCGACCGCGCACCGCAGCACCATCGACCTCGTGCTCACCGACGTCGTGATGCCGAAGATGGGCGGCCCTGAGCTCGTCCGGCTGCTGCGCTCGACCGGTGCCGCGCCCGCGGTGATCTACATGTCCGGCTACACGACCGACGAGGTCCTGGACGACGAGGTGCTGATCACCAAGCCGTACGTGGAGTCGGTGCTGCTCGAACGGATCCGCAGGGTGCTGGCTCAGGACGCCTGAGCGCTGCGGGCGAGCACCGCGCGCAGCGTCTCGTCCAGCGTCTCCAGGCGGAACGGCTTCTGCAGGTAGCCCGCGATCTCGTGGCCCGCGAACTGCCGCTCCAGCGACGTGCGATCGTAACCGCTGGTCAGCACCACCGGCACGGTCAGGCCCTCGCGCTTGAGCTCGGCGAGCACCTCCTCGCCGGACAGGCCGGGCATGCTGTGGTCGAGCAGCATCGCGCCGATCTCGGTGGACCGTTCACGCAGGACCGCGAGCGCCTCGGTGCCGTCACTGGCCTGCAGAACGGTGAAGCCCAGCTCATCGAGCAGGCTCACGGTGTACCTACGCACGGGGTCCTCGTCCTCAACGACGAGCACCAGCCCAGCCAGCGACATGCGGGCAAGTATGCCGGAAACTATTCGTGGCTTCAGCACCAGGTCACCGACTATTTTTGGTGATCCTTCACGAACTGCTCCATCAGTGTGAGCTGGGCCATTTGGATCACACCATTGGTTGAGCCTCTGCGCTAACCTTCGCGGCACCGCTGCCGCTCCACGCTGAGAAAGAGGCACCAGGAAAGGCCAACTTCATGCGTAAAGCGACGGCAGCAGCCGCTCTGGCTGTGCTGTTCACATTGTCGTCAGCACCCGCGCACGCCTCGACGATTCCTTCGGAGCGCGTGACGATCGACGTGGTGACGGTGAACGGTTCCGGGTGCAAGCAGGGCACCGCCGAAGTGATCGTCTCACCGGACAACACCTCGTTCTGGGTGATCTACAGCGACTACCTCGCCCAGGCCGGCAAGGGTGCGGCTGCGACGGACTTCCGGAAGAACTGCCAGCTCACGCTGCAGATCAACGTCCCTCAGGGCTTCAGCTACGGCATCGCGGAAGCGACCTACGGCGGCTACGGGTACCTCAAACCCGGCGCGACCGGGTACCAGTCGGTGAATTACTACTTCCAGGGTCAATCGGCCACCACGACGTGGAAGCACACGTTCGCGGGGCCGTTCGACGACAACTGGTCGATCACTCACCGGACCGAGTTCTCGGAGATCGTCTGGTCGCCGTGCGGCGAGAAGAAGAATCTCAACGTCAACAGCTCGCTGCGGGTCGACAAGGGTAGCTCGGACGCCAATACGAACAGTTTCATGACGATGGACTACCAGCGCGGAGAAGTACGCACCCTGCATCACTTCTCGTGGAAGCGCTGCTGATTTTCTGACAAAGGCCGCCGCCACCGGAGTTCCAACCGCCGCCACCCCTCCCTGCGAGACGCGTTTGGAAAGGTGCCCCATGCTCAACGCGGTTGCCGCTGCCCTGCTCGCCTCAACGATCGTCATCCCACCCGGCTCCCCCAACGAGACGCCTCCGCCGGACCACATCACCATCGACGTCGTCACCGTCAACGGTTCCGGCTGCCCCGCCGGCACGGCGGCCGTCGCGGTCTCCGAGGACAACAAGGCCTTCACCGTCACCTACAGCGACTACCTGGCCCAGATCGGCGTCGGCGCACGGCCGACCGACTTCCGCAAGAACTGCCAGCTCAACCTGCGGGTCAACGTCCCGCAGGGCTTCACCTACGGCATCGCCCAGGCCGACTACAGAGGGTTCGCGCACCTCGAGAGAGGCGCGTACGCCATCCAGAAGGCCAACTACTACTTCCAGGGCATGTCGCAGAACGACTCGGCTCAGCACCGGTACAACGGCCCGCACAGCGACGACTGGCAGGCCACCGACACGACCGAGGTCGCCGCGATCGTCTACTCCCCCTGCGGCGAGAAGCGGAACTTCAACATCAACACCGAGCTCCGCGTCTACCCCGGCTCGTCCAACACGGCCACGACGACGAGCTTCGTGTCGATGGACTCCACGGACGGCGCCATCGACACGACCTACCAGTTCAGCTGGAAGACGTGCCCCTGACAGCCCTCCGGACAGCCCCTCAGTAGTGCTGTGACTACCGCACGCGTCCGCACGGACGTGTGCGGTAGCACATATGTGAGGAGAGCGGCGTACAGATTCGCGTGTGCGGGCGTCTTACCCCCATGACGGGGCAGGTCGGGGTAAAGGGGCAGCCAATGCCATCCGCCGCATACGCGCAGTACGGTGAGGATCGCAAGGCTCACAGGGGAGGTCGGATCCTGACCACGACGCTGCTCCCGGCCAGACGGCCGGAGGAGACCGCGGCCCGCTCGCGCTGGCCGCTCAGTGGTGACTACCGGCAGGTGCTCGCGGACCTGGCGTTGATCTTCTTCGCCGTCCTCGACGTCTGGCTGTACGGACTGTGGCTCGAGGCCGACCCGATCACGGACCTCCCGCCGATCGAGAACTACCAGCTGTGGCTCAACTGGCTCGCGGTCGGCGCGCTGGTCCTGCGGCGGCGGTTCCCGTTCCTCACGCTGGTGCTGACCATCCCCGGCTTCTTCGTCGGCTGGTCGCAGCTCGCCGCGATGATCGCCCTCTACACGGTCGCCCGCCGCTACCTCGGTGGCTGGCAGACGGGCCTCGCGGCCGCGCTGGTCTGGCTCTGCCGGTTCGTCGCCTGGCCGTTCGAGGAACTGATCGAGCGCCCGGCGTCGGGGCACTTCCACTCGGCGATCTACGGCTTCCTGGTGTCGGGCCTGCCCATCGCGATCGGCCTGCTGGTGCACGCACGCCAGGAGTTGTCCAACCGCATCCGCGAACTCGCCGAGTCCCGCGAGAGAGAGCGCGTGCTGCACGCGCACGCCATCCGTGCCGACGAACGGGCAAAGCTCGCCCGCGAGATGCACGACGTGGTGTCGCATCAGGTCAGCCTCATCGCGATGCAGGCGGGTGCGCTGCGCATGGCCGTGGTCGACGCCGAGCACAAACAGGTCGCGGGCACCATCCGCACGTTGTCGACGCGCACGCTCGACGAGCTGCGCACGCTCGTGTCCGTCCTGCGCACCACGGAGGACACCCAGCCGGGCCTGGACGAGCTGTCCGAACTGGCCGCCGACGCGGGCTTCGAGGTGACCATCCAGCTCAAGGGGCCGGTGGAGGACCTCTCCGCACCGGTGTCCGGCGCCGTCTACCGGACGGTGCAGGAGGCCCTCACCAACATCCGCAAGCACGCCGTGGGAGCGAGCGCGACGGTGTTCATCGACGCCCAGTACGACGACAACGTGCTGGTCGAGATCCGCAACACCGCGGCGTCCAGCCCGTCGTCGTCACTGCCCAGCGGAGGTCACGGCCTGGTCGGCCTGCGCGAGCGCGCCACGTTGCTCGGTGGCGAGTTCTCGGCCGGCCCGACCGAGGACGGCGGCTTCCTGGTGTCGGCCACGTTCCCTCGCGAGCGCGTCATCACCGATTGAACCGCTGGAAGGCGTGGAACGACTTCTTGGGCTTCAGCCGGTAGGGCGAGTTGTCGTCGTCGAACCGCTCACGCATCGTGCGCAGCAAGCTGTACGAGGCCATGTCGTAGTCGCGATCGCGGCACGTCGGGTTGTGCGGCGAGTCCGGTGAGATGACCGAGTACAGGTGCGATCCCTCGACATCGGGCTGTGCGCCGAACACGCGCAGCATGCGGGCGATGTGGTCGGCCTGCTCGCGTTCGTTCCGCTCGAAGCCCGGCTTGATCACCGGTGGGGTGGCCTCGTAGTCGACGATGTCCCAGCCCATCCCGCCGGCCACCGCGGCGCCCGTGAACGTGCAGCAGCCGTACTCCATGATCATCAGCGGCTTGCCCCAGCGACGGTGTTTGTCCAGGTCAGTCGCGTACTCGGCATCGGTCTCGAAGTACGTGTAGTAGTCGAGGCCGACGAGGTCGAACAACGACCAGTCGTTCCAGTCGCCATCGGCCCCCGCGGCAGCGCCGTAGGTGATCCGGCCGTGGAACTCCCTGCGCGCCACCTCTACGGCCTTCACCATGAACTCGCGGAAGCGCTGGATGACGCCGGGCCAGTCCGTGATCGACGGGATGTTCGCGAGCCGGTCCAGGAACGTGTCGCCGGGGATGATGCCCGGCGTGAACAGGAAGTGCTCGCAGCCGGTGACGAACTTGACGTTGTCGCCGCGCCGCTTCCGCTCGGCCGTGCGCGCTGCCTCGGCCATGTGTTCCAGGACCTGCTCCTGCGGGTGGTCGTAGAGCCTCGGCTGCACGAAGACCTGCATGCCGTGGCGCAGCGCCGCGTCCGTCGTCTCGGCGAGCCGGCCGAGGTCGGTGCCGAACGCCGTGATCGACGGGCAGCGCAGCTCGTCGGCGATCAGGCGGATCTCCCGTTCCAGCTGCGGACGGCTCCACCGCACGCGGCTCAACGGGTCCCCCACCGCGTGCAGCACGCCGGTGTCGTAACAGACGCCGCCCCGCTTCTTCGGCGCCGCTGACGCCGTTCCTCCCGCGACGCTCAGTGCCGCGGCACCGGCAACGGCCTTCAAGAACACCTTTCGACTGATCATCGTTCCCCCTCGACTAGTTACTCAACTAGGCTACTGGTCATGCAACCAGAAAATCGGTCGGGCGACCAGAAGCGCAGCTTCATCGAGGACGCCCGGCGCGGTCAGATCGTGGCCGCGACCATCGCGACGATCGCCGAGATCGGGTACGCCAAGGCGTCGTTCGTGCAGATCGCACAGCGTGCGGGCATCAGCCCGGGGCTCATCACGTACCACTTCGCCAAGCGCGAGGAACTGATGAAGCAGGTCATGCTGACGGTGCACGACTCGATGGACCGCGCACTGACCGCACGCTCCAAGAGCACCGACGGCTACCCCGCGGCGCTGCGGTCACTCATCGAGGGCTTCGTGCACTACTGCAGCGAGCACCCCGCAGAGCTCATCGCGATCTCCCAGATCGCGGCCGCCGCACGGGACGCCGAAGCCGCACGGACGTGGTCGGAGGAGCAGAACGAACGCACGCTGGCCGAGCTGGAGGACATGTTCCGCGAAGGCCAGAAGTGCGGTGAGCTGCGGGACTTCGCACCGCGCGTGATGGCGGTGTCGGTCATCGCCGCGATGGAGGCGGCGCCGGCCGAGCTCATGGCCCGGCCGGACACCGACGTCTCCGCGTACGCGAGGGAGCTCGCGGACCTGTTCGAACTGGCGGTCAGGCGGGCTTAGAGGCGAGCGACGCACTCAATGCCGCCGCCGCGCCGAGCACACCGCACGTGAGCGCGATCGGCATCGTCGGCTCGTGCTCCAGCAGCACGGACACGAGCAGCCACACGGACAGGCCGAGTCCGAGGCCGAGCGGCACGGACGCGATCACCGCCGCCACCCCGGTCTGCCGCCGGCGCAGCGCCCGCAGGTTCGACTCCAGGTACGCGAACGTGAAGAGCAGCAACAACACCGAGCCGGTGCCCATCAGGCTCAGCCACGGCGTCTGGCTGGACTTCAGCAGGAACGGCGGCTGGTCGTCGACCTGGGCCGTCACGACGCCGCCGATGATCCACCGCGCCGCGCCCGGCAGCACGAAGCCCTCCGGGGCGCGCTCGGGCACGTCCGCGAGCGGGATCCCGGCCGCCGTCACGACGAGGTGCGTGCCCTCGACCTTCACGGGGTCGGCCAGGTCCAGCTCGACGATCGTGGTGGGCGGGTTACCGGTCGCCACGAACGGCACGACGGCCATCGCGATCAACGCGAGTGCGGCGACCAGCCACAACGCCCACGGCTTCGATGGCGGCTTGATCACCTCCGAGGCCGGCACCAGCGTGCTGCTGCCGCTGAGCCGGGCGGCCGGGACCGGATCGACCAGCGTGGCCCGGATCCGCTGCCCGGTGAGCGTGACCGTGTCCCGTTCGGGCACCGGCCGCAGCGACGGACGCGTGGACGACGACGACACCTGCGGTGCGAGGTGCACGGGCATGCCCAGACGCACGAGCCAGTCCGGGCCGAACAGGTGGCCCGCCGCGCCCGCCAGGTCGATCGCGAACGTCTCGGCGTTGCGATAGCGCGCCTCGGGTTCGCGCGCGATGCTGCGCATCACCACACTCGCAAGGGGTTCCGGCACCTTCGGCACCGGCCGCGGCTCCTGGAAGACCCGCTTCTGGATCATCGCGATCGGGCCGCCGCCGCGTTCGAACGGCAGGTCGCCGCAGAGCAGTTCGTAGAGCATCGTGCCGGTCGCGTAGACGTCGGCCGCGGGCGACAGCGCGTTGCCCATCGCCTGCTCCGGCGCGATGTAGGCGGGCGTGCCGAGCACCGCGCCACCGTGCGTCACGAGCGTCGCGCCCTCCGACACCACCTGGGAGATGCCGAAGTCCGCCACCTTCACCACGCCGTTCGAGGTGAAGAGCAGGTTCTTGGGCTTCACGTCGAGGTGCAGCACCCCGGCCTCGTGCGCCGCGTGCAACCCCGACAACGCCGCCAGCACGATCCCGCACGACTGCTGCGCGGTCAGGCCGTCGTCGGAGAACCGCGACCAGACCGTGCCGCCGTCGAGCCGTTCCATCACCAGCAGGTGCTCGCCCTGCTGCCGGACGTAGTCGTAGACGGGCACGATGTGCGGGTGGTCGAGCCGGGCCAGCAACCGCGCCTCGTGCTCGAACCGCTCGCTCATCCGCGGGTCCTCGGCCACGGCGTGCGGCAGCCGCTTGATCGCCACGGGACGCCCCAGCTGCCGGTGCACACCGCCGTAGACGACACCCATGCCGCCCTCGCCGATCTGCTCGCCGACGGCGTACTGCGGCAACGCGGCGACCACACTGGACTGAATCACCGTTGAATCCTCACGGTATCCACATCGGACGGATGCCTCTGCTCACCGGGGTGCGGCGTCAGGTAACCGAGCACGAACGCGGCCGCGGCGGCCCCGACGATGAACGGGATCTCGGCCGTCGGCGACGGCGCCACCAGCCGCAGCACGGACAGCGAGATCACCGCGACCAGCCCGGTACCGACACCGGCCGGCAGGAACCGCATGGCTCGCTGCCACCGGTTCACGGGCAGGCGGCGACGGGCCAGCGCGATCAACGCACCCGCCCACGACAGACCGGTCAGCACGAGCACGCCCAGCCCGAACGCCCCGTAGACCGACCAGAGCGAGCCCCGGACGTCCCCGGTCGTCTCGACGGACGCGATGCTCTCCCGCCCGACGTCGATGACCTCGACCGTGACCGGAAGGAGACCGATCGCCTGCGAGCCGAGGTCGGTCGGCTCCAGCGGGAACGAACGGGTCTCGGAGGACTTCGCCGGCACGTCGAACGGAACCGTTGTGTCGTAAGCGAAGAAGGTCAACGCCAGCGCGGTGCCGCTGATCCGCACGGTCTTCACGCGCTGCAGGGTGTTCGTGTTGTTGCGGACCGTGATGGAGACCTTCGCGGTCCGCGACGGGTCCAGCACCAGGGTCCCTACTCCAACCGGCCTACCGTCCACATCGGCCTCGAGGATCACAGACCCGTCCTGTGCGGAGGCCGTTGAGGGAAGCAGCATAATTCCGACCCACAGCAGTAAACCTGCACCGGCCATGCGACGTCTCACTAGCGCACCTTAGGTTCTGATCCGGGGAGTTGGAATGCGGTCTTTAGGCTTACTCGTGGCCATGATGGCCGGTGTTACGGTGCTGGTCGCCACACCGGCCGCGGCCCAGCAGCCGCCAGCGCTCACGGTCAGCCCGAACGTCGGCGCACCGGGAACGGGCTTCAAAGTCTCGTGGACGGGAATCTACTTCCCCCGGACGTGCGAGTTCCGCACGGTGCGCGTCCTGTGGGACGGCAAGACAGTAGTGGGCAGCGGCTCCGGCGACAGCAACGGAACGGGTTCCGGTTCGGCAACGGTTCCGGCGAACGCCACCGCCGGCAGCCACCGCGTGACCGTGCAGCCGACCTCGTGCCAGGCCAGCTCGGCGTCCAACAACTACACGGTCCAGATCCCGCCGCCGGTCACCACGACGCGCCCGCCCGTCACCACGCAGCCGCCCGTGACGAACCCGCCGGTCACCAACCCGCCCGTGACGACCCGTCCCCCGGTCATCACGACCACCACCACTCCCCCGGTGACTACCACGACGACGACCACGACCACCACGGACTCGTCGACCCCGCCCTCCTCCTCCACGACCGACGCGCTGACGAACCCCGACGACGGCGTCCTGGTCCTGGACAAGGAGAACATCCAGCCCGGTGACGACCTGACCGCGACCGGCACCGGCTGCCCCAAGGGCGCGGACGTGACGCTGAAGTCGCTGGGCCAGGACGTCGGCAAGACCACGGCGGACGAGAACGGCACGTTCCGCTCGCCGGTGAAGTTCTCGAGCATCGAGCCCGGCCGCCACAAGGTGCGCGCGGAGTGCGGCATCGTGCTCGTGGGCAACGTCGACGTGACGCTGTCGAGCTCCTCGGGTGGCACGACCAGCACGCTCGTCGTACTGCTGTTCTTCCTGCTCGTCGGAGCGGCGATGCTGCGCCGTCAGTTCAGCGGCCTTCGCCGCTGACCGCACGCGGGGCCCTTTCGTACCGACATGCGGTACGAAAGCGCCCCGCGTGCAACCGAGCAACAACGCGAAAGGCCCCCTCTCCGCAGGATGAGGGGGCCTTTCGCGTATTCGGAGGATCTGAGCCTTAAGGCTCTTCGCGCTGGCGGCGCAGCTTGGCGAGAGCCTCTTCGAGGATCGCCTCGCCGTCCGCGTCGGAGCGCCGCTCCTTCACGTACGCAAGGTGCGTCTTGTACGGCTCGTTGCGCGGAGGAGCGGGTGGTGTCTGCTCGTCGCGACCTGCGGGGAGGCCGCAGCGCGGGCAGTCCCAGTTCTCCGGCACGTCCGCTTCGACCGCGAAGGAAGGCCGGGACTCGTGACCGTTCGCGCACCAGTACGACACCCGACGACGGGGCGCGGACTCGCCGCGTTCCGATTCGCCCATCGGGCCTGCGCCGACGCGGGTACCGCGAATCGCGTTACCACCGGACATCGACCGTTACACCCCCACCAAGTGGTTACTCCAAGCCCCTGAGGGCTTCTGCCGCTGAACGGTTGATCAGGCCCCGGGGAGCTTGATCAGGAGTCCGATGCCCACGATGGCGATGACCCAGACCGCGCCGACGAACAGCGTCAGGCGGTCGAGGTTCTTCTCGACGACGGAGGAACCGGACAGACTCGACTGCATACCGCCGCCGAACAGCGAAGAAAGGCCGCCACCACGGCCGCGGTGCAGCAACACCAGCAGCACCAGCAGCACGCTGGAGACGATCAACAGGATCTGCAGGAACAGGATCATTTCTTCCTCGCTGTCAGGCAGCCGACGCCATAGAGTACCTGTTCGACTGCCGAACGTGTGCATCCGGTGGGATTAGGGATTAAGCCAGATCAACTTAGGGTAGAGGCCCGCCGGCAGCCAATGCGCACAGCTTGGTGAATTCGTCCGCCTGAAGGCTGGCACCGCCGACGAGAGCGCCGTCGATGTCCTTCTGCGCGATCAGTTCACCGATGTTCGACGACTTCACCGAACCGCCGTAGAGCACCCGGACGACGGCCGCGGTCTCCTCGCCGTACTTCTCCGCGACGAACGAGCGGACCAGCGAGCACACCTCCTGCGCGTCAGCCGAAGAGGCGGTGCGGCCGGTGCCGATGGCCCAGACGGGCTCGTAGGCGAACACGATCTGGGCGACCTGTTCGGCGGTGAAGCCCTTGAGGCCGTCCTCCAGCTGCTGGCGCACCAGCTCCAGGTGACCCTTGGCCTCGCGGACGTCGAGCTTCTCGCCGAAGCAGAAGATCGGGGTGACCTCGACCTTCAGCGCCGCCTTGACCTTGGCGTTGACGATGGCGTCCGTCTCGCCGTGGTACTCGCGCCGCTCGGAGTGCCCGACGACCACGTAGTGGCAGCCGAGCTTCTTGATCATCGGGCCGGAGACCTCACCGGTGTAGGCACCGGAGTCGTGCTGCGAGATGTCCTGCGCGCCGTACTTGAGCAGCAGCTTGTCGCCGTCGACCAGCGTCTGGATGCTGCGGATGTCGACGAACGGGGGAAGAACGGCGACCTCGACCTTGGCGAAGTACTTCTCCGGGAGGGAGAAAGCGATCTTCTGCACGAGACCGATGGCCTCGAGGTGGTTGAGGTTCATCTTCCAGTTGCCCGCGATGAGCGGGAGCCGGGCTGCCATCAGGACTCCAAAACGCTGATGCCGGGGAGTTCCTTGCCTTCCAGGAACTCCAGGGACGCGCCACCACCGGTGGAGATGTGCGAGAAGCCGTCCTCGGGCAGACCCAGCGCACGCACCGCGGCAGCCGAGTCGCCGCCGCCGACGACGGTGAACGCGTCGGACTTGACCAGGGCCTCCGCGACGGCACGCGTGCCACCGGCGTAGGTCTCGATCTCGAAGACGCCCATGGGGCCGTTCCAGAACACCGTCTTGGCATCGGCGAGCTTCGACGCGAACAGCTCGCGCGACTTCGGGCCGATGTCGAGACCCATCTTGTCCGCGGGGATCTCGGAGGTGGGGACGACCTCGTGGTCGGTGTTGCCGAACTCGGCCGTGACCAGCACGTCGACCGGCAGCACGAGCTCGACGCCGCGCTTGTCCGCTTCCTCGAGGAAGCCCTTGACCTGGTCGAGCTGGTCTTCCTGCAGCAGCGACGTGCCGACCTCGTGGCCCTGGGCCTTGAGGAACGTGTACGCCATGCCGCCGCCGATGAGCAGCCGGTCGACCTTGGCCAGCAGGTTCGCGATGACGCCGAGCTTGTCGGACACCTTCGCGCCGCCGAGCACCACGACGTACGGGCGCTCCAGGTCGTCGGTGAGCTTCTTGAGCACCTTCAGCTCGGCCTCGACCAGACCGCCGACGTACGCGGGCAGCTTCTGCGCCACGTCGTAGACCGAGGCCTGCTTGCGGTGCACGACACCGAAACCGTCGGACACGAACGCGTCCGCGAACGCCGCGAGCTCGTCGGCCAGTGCCGCGCGCTCCGCGCCGTCCTTCGAGGTCTCACGGGCGTCGAAGCGGACGTTCTCCAGCATCACGACGCCACCGTCGGTGAGCGCGCCGACCACGGACGTGGCGGACGGGCCGACCAGGTCGCCCGCGAGCGCGACCTCGGTGCCGAGCAGCTCACCGAGGCGAGCGGCGGCGGGCGCCAGGGAGAACTTCGGGTCCGGCTCGCCCTTGGGGCGGCCGAGGTGGGCGGTGACGATCACGCGGGCACCCGCGTCGGCGAGTGCCTTGATCGTCGGCACGGACGCGCGCACGCGGCCGTCATCGGTGATCTTGTCTCCGTCGAGGGGGACGTTCAGGTCGGCGCGCACCAGGACGCGCCGACCTGCGACACCCTCGGCGAGCAGGTCGCTGAGAGTCTTCACTGACTGTTCGCCCCTGCTCAGATCTTCGACGCGACGAGCTTGACGAGGTCCGCGAGGCGGTTGGAGTAGCCCCACTCGTTGTCGTACCAGCCGACGACCTTGACCTGGTTGCCGATGACCTTGGTCAGCGGCGCGTCGTAGATGCACGAGTGCGGGTCGGTGACGATGTCGGCCGACACGATCGGGTCCGTCGAGTACTTGAGGATGCCGGCCAGGGGGCCCTCGGCGGCGGCCTTGTACGCGGCGTTGACCTCTTCGACGGTGACCTCGCGCTTGAGCGTGACGGTCAGGTCGGTGGCCGAGCCCGTGGGGATCGGCACGCGCAGCGCGTAGCCGTCGAGCTTGCCCTTGAGCTCCGGCAGCACCAGGCCGATGGCCTTCGCGGCGCCCGTGGAGGTCGGGACGATGTTCAGCGCGGCGGCGCGGGCACGGCGGAGGTCGCTGTGCGGCGCGTCCTGCAGGTTCTGGTCCTGCGTGTACGCGTGGATCGTGGTCATGAGGCCCTGCTCGACGCCGAAGCTGTCGTTGAGGACCTTGGCCAGCGGCGCGAGGCAGTTCGTGGTGCAGGACGCGTTCGAGATGATCGTCTGCGAACCGTCGAACTTCTCCTCGTTGGCGCCGATGACGACCGTGAGGTCCTCGTTCTTGGCCGGCGCGGAGATGATGACCTTCTTGGCGCCGCCCTCGTCCACGTGCGCGCGGGCCTTGGTGGCGTCGGTGAAGAAGCCGGTCGACTCGACCACGACGTCGACGCCGAGGTCCTTCCAGGGCAGAGCGCCCGGGTTGCGCTCGGCGAGGGCCTTGATGACCTTGCCGTCGACGGAGATGCCCTCGTCGACGACCTGCACGTCGGCGTCCAGTCGACCGAGGATGCTGTCGTACTTCAGCAGGTGGGCCATGGTGGCGACGTCACCCAGGTCGTTGAACGCGACGATCTCGATGTCGTGGCCGCCGGCCCTCACGGCGCGGAAGAAGTTGCGCCCGATGCGACCGAAACCGTTGACACCTACACGAACCGTCACGACTGACTCCTTGCGTTCAGCTTGGTAGGAACAAGCCCACCCTATCTGCCGAACTGCGTCCCTGGTCACAGGGATAGTGCGTATCTCTTGATCGAGCCAGAAAAACAGCCCCTGATTAGGCCGTTCGGCGGCGCAGGGCGCGGAGCATCCAGAGGTACGCGCTCAGTTCCTCTGCCGCCTCCGCGGCCGTGCGGCAAGCCTCCGGTCCGGTGTCCTTCGGGTCCCTGCCGACGACCGCCGTGATCCGTGCGAGCCACTCGTCGACCACCTGGCGGTCCTGCGGCGGGACGAGCGGGTTCCCGGGTCTGGTCTGCGCTGTCATGGAGTGATCCTTGCCAGGCTCGGAAGGACCCTTCAATACCCCGAAACAGCGGGTGTTACGGACCGTTACGCGCCGGTACGGTCAATGGTCATGACGGCCAATGCCGCCTGCGTGACATGTGGGGACCCGCTTCCCGAAGCGGTCGCGGGCCGACGCTACTGCTCCAACGCCTGCCGTCAGCGCGCTTACCGCGAACGCAGCTCGGCACGCGATGACTCCCCGCATGACTCGACCGTCCCCTCGCCGCTCGACACGTTCGTGGGCCGCCGCGAGGAGCTGGCCTCGCTGGCACGCCACGGCACGGACCGCCTCGTCACGCTGGCCGGTCCCGCGGGGGCGGGCAAGACCCGCCTCGCCGTGCAGCACGTCAGCAAACGCGCCGACCAGACGTGGTGGACAGCGCTGGCTCCGGCCTCCGACGCCGTCCAGGCGATCTACCACGCGGTCGGCGCGCACCCGCTGCCCAACCGCTCCGTGCTCGACGCGGTGATCGCCGAGATCGAGCAGCACCGGCGGCCGTTGCTCGTGCTCGACAACTGCGAGCACCTGCTGCTCGACGTCGCCGACGTCGTGGCGGAGCTGCTGGCCTGCTGCCCGCGGCTGCGCGTCCTGGCGACGTCGCGGGAGCCTCTTCGCCTTGCGGGCGAACAGGTCTTCGCCGTCGGGGAGCTGGAGCTGCCGCCCGCGGACTGCGACGTCGCCGAGGCCCTGCGGCACGACGCGGTGGTGCTCTTCCGCGACCGTGCGGTCTCGGTGGACCGCTCGTTCGAGGTGGACGCCGCGAACGTCGCCGACGTCGTCGCCGTGTGCAGGTCGCTCGACGGCATGCCCCTTGCGATCGAACTGGCCGCGCGGCGCATCACCGTGCTCTCCCCCGCCGACATCCTCGCCCGCCTGGGCGACCGGCTGGCGTTGCTGACAGGCGGGCCGCGCGCCGCCGAGGACCGGCACCGCACGCTGCGGACCGCGATCGGCTGGAGTTACGACCTGCTGTCCGAGGAGGAGCAGGCGGCCTCTCGGCGACTCGCGGCGCTGGGCGTGCCGTTCGACCTCGGTGTGGCGAGCGCGGTGTGCGGTGTCCCGGACGCCCTGGAGCTGCTGACGGGCCTCGAGCAGAAGTCGTTGCTGGTGGTCGACCGGGTCGGTGGCCACACGACGTTCCGCCAGCTCGAGTCCGTCCGGCTCTACTGCTACGAGCGCGCTATCGCGCACGGGGATCTCACTCTTGTGGCCGACCGCGTGGTCGAGTGGGTGTGTTCGGTCGTGGAGCCGGAGATCTCGTCGTTCTTCCCGTCGCCGCCCGTCGTCCTGCGCCTGGACCGCAACGTGGGCCTGCTGGAACTGGCCGTGGCCAGGACGGCCGAGACCGGCGACTGGTCCCGGCACGCGCTCGCGATCGTCGCGACGGCCTGGACCTCGACCCCGCGCGGCCCTCGCGGCGCCCCGACCGAACAGCTGCACCAGGCCCTGTCCCAGCCGATGCCGCAGCCGTACCGGAGCACCCTCGCGGTGCTGGCCGCGATGCACCACCGGGTGCGCGGCGGCTGGCACGTGACCCGCCGGTTCGCCGAGGAGTCGCTGGCCATCGAACGCGCCGACGCGCGCCGTCCCGGCACGACGGCCCGTGCGCTGGAGGTGCTCGCCTCCGCGGAGGCCCACACCGGTGATCCCGCGCTGGCCTGGCAGATGTTCGACGAGGCCGCCGTGCTGCTGCACGACTCGGACGACAAGCTCGCGCGCGCCATCCTGCTGAACTCCTACGGCTGGACGTTGCTGCAGCACGGCTTCGCGGACCGGGCGGCGCCGCTGGTGCGCGAGGCGTTGACGCTGACCAGGCTGATCGGCCTGCCGCACATGCTGAACCCGGTCCTGCACAGCGCGGGCGCGATCGCGTTGGCGCGCAGGAGCTATCCCGAGGCGGTCGAGCTGTTCCGGGAGAGCCTGGAGGTCGGCTCCGAGCACCCGATGGACCAGTACTACGACCTGGAGGGGCTGGCGCTGGGCCTGGTCGGCGTGGGTTCCGACGACGAACGCGCGCTCTCGCTGCTGACCTCCGCGTCGCTGGTCCGCACCCGCTACGACTTCCGCGCGGAGCCGTACTGGCAGGCCCTCCTCGACGACGCGCGTGCCGTCTGCCGCGAGCGGATCACGGCCGTGCGGCTGCGCGCCGCCGAGTCGACGGGCGAGCGGATGTCGTTGGCGCAGGCCATCTCCTACGCCCTGACCGCGCAGCCGCTGGCCGAGGACGACGGCGTGGTCTCCGCACGTGAGCTGCACGTGGCGACGCTCGTGGCGGAGGGGCTGACGAACCGGCAGATCGGGCAACGGCTCGGCATCTCACCGCACACCGTTGCCCGGCACGTCACGCACGCGCGGTCGAAGCTGGGACTGCGCTCGCGTGCCCAGCTCGCCGTGTGGGCGGGCCGGCAGACCCACTGACCTGGGTGCGAAGGGAGCCACCCGATCGGGTTATCCTCTGCCGCATTTGCGCGGATGGGGTGCCGCGACACCACGTAGCTAGGAGTCGTCCGTGGCGGTCACCTCCGCCGAGCAACCCGCCGCGGTGCTCGAAGCTCCCCGCCCCCAGCACGCTCTGCGCGGCGACATCCAGGGCCTCCGGGCGCTCGCCGTCGGCGTGGTCCTGCTCTACCACCTGCGCCCGTCGTGGTTACCGGGCGGCTTCGTCGGTGTCGACGTCTTCTTCGTCATCTCCGGGTTCCTGATCATCGGCACGCTCACCGGCGAGCTGCGCCGCACCGGAACGGTGAGCCTGCGCGACTTCTACGCGCGGCGCATCCGCCGTCTGCTGCCCGCCGCCACCGCGACGCTGCTCGCCGTCGTGGCCGCCGTCGTGGTGCTGCTGCCCGAGTCCCGGTGGCCGGGCTTCCTGCGCGAGGTCGTCGCCTCCGCGCTGAACGCCCAGAACTGGCTGCTCGCCGTGCTGTCCAACGACTACGGGCACGCCACCGCCGCCGCCTCCCCCGTGCAGCACTACTGGTCGCTGGCCGTCGAGGAGCAGTTCTACCTCGTGATCCCGCTGTTGCTGATCGGCAGCGCGGCGCTCGCGGGACGCCTCAACGGCCGCACGGTCCCCTACGCCGTCGGCGCCGTCGCACTGGTGACGGCCGCGTCGTTCGCGTTCTCCGTCTACTACACGCCGGTCGACCACGGTGCCGCGTACTTCGTGACCCCGACCCGCATGTGGGAGCTCGGCATCGGTGGCCTCACGGCGATGGTGCTGCACCGCGTGTCGCTGACGCGGACGGTGCGGGAGGTGCTCGGCTGGCTGGGTTTCGCGGCCGTGCTGGTCTCGACCGTGCTCTACACGACCGACATGGAGTTCCCCGGCTGGGTGGCGGCGCTGCCCGTGCTCGGCACCGCGGCGATGCTGGCCTGCGCCGGCACGCTGCTGGCGCGGCTGCTGAGCGTCCGTCCCGTCCGCTACGTCGGCGACATCTCCTACAGCCTCTACCTGTGGCACTGGCCCGTCATCGTGGTGATCCTCGAACTCGGCGGGCACGACCGGTTGTCGAAGAAGGAGATGCTCGTCGCCCTCGCGATCAGCCTCGTGCTCGCCGCGCTGTCCAAGCGCTTCGTCGAGGACCCGTTCCGCCGCAACAGGTTCGGCCGTCGCCGCGGCACGTACCTGTTCGGCGCGATCCTCGTGGTCGTGTCCGTGGTCGCGGCCTCGATCCCCTGGTACACCGCGGAAAAGCGCCTGACGGAGCTCGCGTCCCTCACGGTGCTCGACGCCGACCACCCCGGCGCGATGGCGCTGGACGCCCGCTCACCCCGGCCGGCACCCACCGGCGTGCCGCTGCTGCCGGACCCGGCCGTGGCGAACCAGGACGGCCCGGACAGCGACAACGACAGGGACTGCAACGTCTACCAGCTCGACTTCCCCTCCACCGCCTGCACGTGGGGCGACAGCTCCGCGCGGAAGACCGTGGTGCTGCTCGGCGACTCGCACGCGGCGCAGTACAACTCACCGCTGATCGACTTCGCTCTCGGCGAGGGCCGCGGCCAGTGGCAGGTGCGGACGATGACGCGCAACGGCTGCCCGTTCACCTCGGTGCCGCCCTCGGCGGCCGGCGCACCGCTGACGATCTGCTCCGACCAGAACCGCGGCGTGCTCGATCGTCTCAAGGAGCTCAGGCCCACCCTCGTGGTGGTGTCCGGCATGTCCCGCGAGTCGTACCTCAGCGACCTCAAGTGGACGTGGAAGTCCCGCGAGGACATGGTGCGCGGCTACCGGGAGATGCTGACGGCGTTGTCCGGCGCCGGGATCCCTGTCGCGGTGATCAGGGACCTGCCCCGCCCCAACAGCCAGGTGCCGCGGTGTCTGGAGCGCAACTCCGGCGACCCGGCAGCGTGCGGCACCCCGCGTGCCGAGGCGTTCCAGGGCGAGGGCGACCCGCTCGTGGCTGCCTCCGCCGGCGTCTCCGGCGTCAAGGTGGTGGACCTGACCCCGTGGTACTGCCGCGCGGACGTCTGCCCCGCCGTGGTCGGCAACGTCGTGGTGTATCGGAACAACCACGTGACCCAGACCTACTCGCGCACGCTCGCGACGCCGCTGCTCACCCAGCTCGGGATGCGCTAGAACGGATCGAGCCCCCTGACACCGCGTCAGGGGGCTCGACCGTGCTCCGGGTGCTTCGCCCTCAGACCTCGGCCTCGAGCATCTCCGCCGTGACCGCGGACTCGGTGTCCGGCAGTCCCAGGTCCTTGGCCCGCTTGTCCGCCATGGCCAGCAGACGCCTTATACGGCCTGCCACCGCGTCCTTGGTCATCTGCGGGTCGGACAGCTGGCCCAGCTCCTCCAGGGACGCCTGGCGGTGCGCGAGCCTGAGCTGCCCTGCGGCGGCCAGGTGGTCCGGTGCCTCCGGGCCGAGGATCTCCAACGCGCGCGCCACCCGTGCGGCCGCCGCGACGGCCGCGCGGGCCGAGCGGCGCAGGTTCGCGTCGTCGAAGTTCGCCAGCCTGTTCGCGGTGGCGCGGACCTCACGCCGCATGCGGCGCTCTTCCCAGGCCATCACGCTGTCGTGCGCGCCGAGCTTGGTCAGCATCGCCCCGATGGCGTCGCCGTCCCTTATCACCACGCGCTCGGCCCCGCGGACCTCGCGCGACTTGGACGAGATGCCCATCCTGCGCGCCGCGCCGACCAGGGCCAGCGCCGCCTCGGGACCGGGGCAGGTGATCTCCAGCGACGAGCTGCGACCGGGTTCGGTCAGCGAGCCGTGCGCCAGGAAGGCACCGCGCCACGCGGCCTCGGCGTCGCACACGCCACCGGACACGACCGGCGCGGGCAGGCCGCGCACGGGGCGTCCGCGCGGGTCGAGCAGGCCGGTCTGCCTGGCGAGACCCTCGCCGTCCTTGACCACGCGGACGACGTACCGGGTGCCCTTGCGCAGGCCGTTCGACTGGATCGTGAAGACCTCGGCGTGGTGGCCGTAGAGCGCCTGGATCTCCTTGAGCAGCCTGCGGGCCGCGGATCCCAGGTCGAGCTCGGCCTCGACGACGACCCGGCCGGACACGATGTGCAGTCCGCCGGCGAACCTGAGCAGGGAGGACACCTCCGCGCGGCGGCAACAGGTCTTGGATACCGCGAGCCTGCTCAGCTCGTCCTTGACCGCCGACGTCATCGCCACGGGCTCGTCCCTCCCACTCCGGTCTCCTCGACCACTTGCCTCAGGCAACCCGCCAGTGCCATCGGATCATGCCGCTCAGCGGCGTCCGGTGCGGCGATCTTGGCCAGATGCGTTCTCGCACCCAGTGCCGAGGCGGCTCGCGTCAACCGGTCCGGGGTCGGGACCGAGTCGACGTCGGCGATCACCGCGTCCACCTTCAGCTCGGGTGCGTGTTCGCAGACTACGTCCAAATGCCGCTCCGGAGAGAAACCAGCGGTTTCACCCGGTTGGGGGACGAGATTGAGCACAAGGACCTTCTTGGCGCGCGTGTGCACCAGCGCCTCGTGCAGTTCGGGCACCAGCAGATGCGGCAACACGCTGGTGAACCACGATCCGGGGCCGAGTACCACGACATCGGCGTCAAGTACAGCCTGTACTGCTTCCGGACAGCCGGCAGGTCGCCCGTTCGGGGCAGTGAGACGGATGCGCTGCACGAGCCCCGGCGTGGTCGCGATGGCGACCTGTCCCCGGATGCGCCGCACGTCCGTCTCGTCCTCGTCGAGGCCCACGACGTCCGCCTCGATGTCGAGCGGGTCGTTCGACATCGGCAGCACCCTGCCCTTGACGCCGAGCAGCCTGCTCGTGAGGTCGAGCACCGCCACCGGGTCGCCGAGCTGCTCGAGCAGCCCGGCGATCACCAGGTTGCCGACCGCGTGACCGGCGAGGGCCCCCGTGCCGCCGAAGCGGTGCTTGAACAGGGACGTCCAGCGCTGGCTGGCCTCGTCCTCCCCGGCCAGCGCCGCCATGGCCTTGCGCAGGTCGCCCGGCGGCAGCAGGTCAGCGAGCTCCCTGCGCAGCCGGCCGGACGAGCCCCCGTCGTCCGCGACGGTCACCACGGCCGTCACGTCGTCGGTGACCCGTTTCAGCGCGGTCAGCGTCGCGTGCAGCCCGTGTCCGCCACCCAAAGCAACAGCTTTCAACTTCGTCACTCACGTCCCAGATCCCTGTGCACGACCTTCACGGCCATGCCGTCCTCGCTCGCCAGCCGCGCGGCCAGCTCTTCGCTCAGGGCGACACTGCGGTGCTTGCCACCGGTGCAGCCGATCGCGAGCGTCAGGTAGCGCTTGCCCTCACGCCGATATCCGGCACCGATGAGCCGGAGCAGCTCGTGGTACCGATCAAGGAACTCGTCCGCGCCCTCCTGGGACAGCACGTAGTTGCGCACCTCACCATCGAGCCCCGTCTGCTCGCGCAGCTCCGGGATCCAGAACGGGTTCGGCAGGAACCGCACGTCCATGACGAGGTCGGAGTCCATAGGCAGCCCGTACTTGTAGCCGAAGCTCAGCACCGTGACCCGAGTGCGGGTGGCCGCCTCCGTGCCGAACGTGTCCTCGATCTTGGCCCGCAGCTGGTGGATGCTCAGCGCCGACGTGTCCAGAACCAGGTCGGCTTCCTGCTTGAGCGGCGTCAGCAGGATCCGCTCGGCCTCGATGCCGTCCTGCAGCCGCCCGTGCCCCTGCATCGGGTGACCGCGCCGCACCGCCTCGAACCGCCGGATCAGCACGTCGTCGGTGGCTTCGAGGAAGAGCACGCGCGGCTTGTACCCGCGCGCGTCGAGGTCCTTGATGATGGCGGCCAGGTCCTCGGTGAACGCGCGGCTGCGCACGTCCATGACGACGGCGACCCTGGTGATCGCCCCGCGCGCCTGGGCGCCGAGCTCGACCATGGTGGCGATGAGTTCCGGGGGCAGGTTGTCCACGACGAACCAGCCGAGGTCCTCCAGGCACTTGGCCGCGGTGCTGCGGCCCGCACCGGACAGCCCGGTCACCACGGCGACTTCGATGCCGGACTTCTCCGCGTTCACGACTACGACTCCGTTACCTGTTCATGAGCGCTGCTGGGCGCTCTCGTTTGGGCAAGCCCGGTTGCCAGTTGCTGGAACGAGCTCGCTGGGGCGGGCCGCGCGCAGGTGGCGCTGTGCCCGGCGTGCAGTCTCCACTGGAACGGCCTCCGCGCGCGGCAGGTTCGGCTGTTGGGAGGGGCGCGTCGTGGCCGCGGTCACGATCCTCGCCCTGTTCGCGGGGCTGGTGCCGGGTGAATGGGGGTGGCGGGGCGGTTGCGGCTTGTGGGAGAGGCGGGACGGCTGTGGGTTGTGAGGTCGGTGGGAGGTGCTGCGGCCACGCCGGTCCTGGACGGCCCGGTTGGGGCGGCGGTCCTGGACGGATCGGGTGGGGCGGCGGCCGTGTTCGGACACCTGCCGCGATCCGGTCCGGTACGCAGCACCCGTGTTGCGTGCGGCGGGCGGACGCTGCGGGAAGTGCTGTGGGGTAACGGAGACCCGGCGGCTGTGGGCAACGAGCGGCCATCGGCCACGACCCGCCCGGTCCGCCACAACCCGGCAGCCGGCCACACCCGCACCGCACGCGACAGCCCGGCCAGCAACCACACCCGCGCGGCACGCAACGTCCCCACCTCCGCGCGGCCCAACACCCCAAGCCCCATCAGGCCTTCCCGCCCGCCGAAGCCAAAGTAGCCACCACCGCCTCAGCGGTCCGCCGTCCCACCCCCGGCACATCACTGATCTCGTCCACAGTGGCCTGCCGCAGCTTCCGCACCGACCCGAAGTGCTTGAGCAGCGCGGCCTTCCGCGTCTCCCCCAGCCCAGGAACCTCGTCCAACTCGGACGTGGTCATCCGCTTCGACCGCTTCTGCCGGTGATAGGCGATGGCGAACCGGTGAGCCTCGTCGCGAACCCGCTGCAGCAGGTACAACCCGTCACTGCTGCGCGGCAGGATCACCGGGTCGGACTCGCCGGGGACCCAGACCTCCTCCAGCCGCTTGGCCAGGCCGACGACGGCCACGTCGGTGATGCCCAGCTCGGCCAGGACGTCGGAGGCCGCGGCGGCCTGGGGCCCAGCGCCGTCGACCACCAGGAGGTTGGGCGGGTAGGCGAACTTGCGGGGTTTGCCGGTGTCCGGGTCGATGCCGGGGTTGGGGCCGCCCGAGGCGGTCTCGCGCAGCATCGCCTGGAAGCGGCGGCGGACCACCTCGGCTATCGAGGCCACGTCGCCTTCCGTCGCCGCCTCGCGGAGGGCGAAGCGGCGGTATTCGGCCTTGCGGGCCAGGCCGTCCTCGAAGACGACCAGGGAGGCCACCACGTCGGTGCCCTGGACGTGGCTGATGTCGATGCACTCGATGCGCAGGGGTGCGGTGTCCAACGCAAGAGCGTCTTGGATCTCTTGCAGGGCTGCGGAGCGGGCGGTCAGGTCGCCGGCCCGGCGGAGCTTGTGCTGGGCGAAGGCCTCGGAGGCGTTGCGCGCCACCGTTTCCATCAGTGCCCGCTTGTCGCCTCGCTGGGGCACTCGCAGGACGACCCGGGAGCCTCGTTGTTCTGACAGCAGGTCTTCGAGGGCCGGCGCGTCGTCCGGGAGTACCGGGACGAGGACCTCGCGCGGGGTGTTCTCGGTGTTGTCGCCGTAGAACTGCATGATGAACTGGTCGACGAGCGCCGCGTCGTCGATGGCCTCCACCTTGTCCAGCACCCAGCCGCGCTGGCCGCGGACACGGCCGCCGCGCACGTGGAAGACCTGGACCGAGACCTCGAGCTCGTCCTGCGCGAACGCCATCACGTCCGCGTCCGTGCCGTCGCCGAGCACGACAGCCTGCTTCTCCATCGCGCGGCGGAGTGCGCCCAGGTCGTCGCGCAGGCGCGCGGCTCGTTCGAACTCCAGCTCTTCTGAGGCCTGCAGCATCTCTCGTTCGAGGCGGCGGACCATGTTGTCCGTCTTGCCCGCGAGGAAATCGCAGAAATCCAGCACGATGTCGCGGTGTTCGTCCGCCGACACCTTGCCGACGCACGGCGCCGAGCACTTGTCGATGTACCCGAGCAGGCACGGGCGGCCCATCTGGTTGTGCCGCTTGAAAACGCCCGCCGAACACGTGCGCGCGGGAAAAACGCGCAGCAGCAGGTCGAGCGTCTCGCGAATGGCCCAGGCGTGCGCGAAAGGCCCGAAGTAACGCACGCCCTTTTTGCGCGGGCCGCGGTACACGTGCAGCCGCGGGTATTCCTCGTGCAACGTGACGGCCAGCACCGGATACGACTTGTCGTCGCGGTACCGGACGTTGAAACGCGGGTCGAACTCCTTGATCCAGTTGTACTCGAGCTGCAGCGCCTCGACCTCGGTGGCGACCACCGTCCACTCGACGGAGGCCGCCGTCGTCACCATCTGGCGCGTGCGCGGGTGCAGCCCGGCCAGATCCGCGAAGTACGAGTTCAGCCTGCTGCGCAGGCTCTTCGCCTTGCCGACGTACACGACCCGGCCACCGGCGTCGCGGAACTTGTAGACGCCGGGAGCCTCAGGAATCGTGCCCACGGCGGGGCGATACGTCGAGGGATCTGCCACGCCGTCAAGACTATCGACGTGGTCTGACAAAAACAGAAAGGGTCAGGTCAGGACCACCTGGTCGCCGTCGACCTTCACGCCGACCGCCCGCAGGCCGGACGTCGCCGGCCCCTTCTTCACCGAGCCGTCGGACGCACCGAACTGGCTGCCGTGCGAAGGGCACGTGATGGTGCCACCGGCGGGTTCCGCGACCACGGAACCCTGATGCGGGCACGACGCGTCGTACGCCTTCACCTCGGTGGCGGAGATGCGCGCGACGACGATCTTGCGGCCGCCGGGACCGTCGACGACGGCACCGCCGCCCTCGGGCACGTCGGCCAGCGCGACCAGGGACGTACCCGCGGAACCAGCGGCTCCGGAAGTCGGTTCCGAGCCTCCGGCGGAAGTGGGCGACGAGCCCGAGGAGGGACCCGCTGAACTGCACGCGGTCACGAGTCCGCTGGGTACAGCGAGGGCGACGGCGATTCCGCACAGTGCCGCCCGCCTGCTGACCAGGCTTTCGGTGTTCACGACCGATCCTCCGTGGTGGTGGGTGTTCGGGGTCACACCACAGCATTACGCGAATCGGTCGGTGAAAGTTCAGCGAGATGCCCGATGCACAGCAAATGCACAGCTCTCAGCCGAGCACCAAATCGTCTCCGGAACGAGCGATGGCGACCTCGGTCAAGCCCGAAGTCGCAGGTCCTTTGCGGACGGCACCCGTAGCCGGGTCGAAAGCGCTCCCGTGCAACGGGCAGGTGATCACTCCGCCGGCGGGAGGGTTGACCAACGAGCCCACGTGCGGACACGCGGGGTTGAACGCACGGAATTCACCCGATCGAGGCTGCACGACCAACAGCTGGGCGTTGCCCGGCATGTCCACCAGCACCCCGGACCCCTCGGGCACCCCGGAGGCGGCCACCACCCGATCCCCGGGCCGGGCGGTCCCGACACCACCCGACTTGCGAGGAGCGGGCTCGCCACAGGCGCTCAACGCGGCGGCGAGCCCACACAACAACACTGTTCGACGATCCACGAGCACCGATTATCGGCGCTGGTCCTCCGCGGCAGCCGTCCGGGCCAGGGCCAGCACGGCGGTGAACGGCGGGAACCAGTGCCGCGAGTGCGACGGCGGGTTCGCCCAGCGCAGCGACCCGTACCTGGTCATCGTCGGCGGAAGCGCGATCCGGTGCGGCGAGCGCACGAACTGGACCTCCGGCGGCGCCTTGAGGTGCGTGGGCAGCAACGCCACCAGCTCCGCGAGGAAGATCCAGTGCTCGCGGGGGCCGGGGATGACCGTGACCGGTCCGGCGAGCATGCGCGACTTCAGGTCGGCCAGCACGCGCGAGCCGATCCTGGCCGGCATCGCCAGGGCTGTCGTGGCGGGGCCTAGTGGTAGGAACACACCCTGCTCGGTGACGGTCACCTGCCAGCCGAGCAACCGGTAGCCGGCGACGGCCTCCCCGATCGCACGTGCGTGTCCCCTGTTCTGTGGGATCCCGGACGTGCCGGTCTCCGCGGTCGTGAGGCTCATCGGCGGTTGTCCTCCCCGTTGGGTGGGTCAGGCACTGGCCACGCCACGGGGATCGACCCGCGGCTGACGTTGTGCAGGGTGCTTCTCACTTCCCGCCAACACCACTCGCCCGCTGCATGAGCCTCATGCAGCGGGCGTATGAAGCTCATCCGCCACACGGGGGCACCAGGACTGCGACACGCGAATCCATTACGTCTTATGCATGAGATGGATGGACTGACGATCACACCTCCGTACACTGGGGAAACGCTCAGTGACGGGGGCGAGGCCGATGGATGCAGCGAGACCCAAATCCAGACGCGCTTGCCCGTGTGGGGCGTTCATCGCCGCCGACAACTCCGATCGGCTGTGTTACCGGTGCCGCCGCAACGCTCGTGCGGACGTGCACGGACCACCTGAGGTGCCCGACGACTTCTGGGACCTCCCCGCGATCGCCGCAGCGTGCGCCGACCGAGACATGGGTGCGCTGATCTCCGCGTACCGGCACCACCCCCAGCACCTGAGCCGCGTCACGCAGGACCGCATGGCGGCGTGGCTGGGCATAAGCCAGGCGCAGCTGTCGCGTTACGAGTCGGGCGAGAACCAGATCGACCGACTCGACCGGCTGCGCCACTTCGCGCTCGTGCTCGGTGTACCGGGCGAACGACTGTGGTTCGACCGAGTCGTCATCCCAGCTCAGGTGGGCTCCCCCGATTCGGGCCCGCCAGACGTGCTCGCCGCCCCCTGGGAGGCGACGAGCATTGCCCGTTCGGTCGAGGAGACGGCGAGGAGCGACTTGGCGATCAGCAGACGAGCGGCGCTCACAGGAGCCGCCGCGGTGACGGTGGGGTCCGCACTGGTCGAGCCGCTGCAGCGGTGGCTGCACCCCCTGCAGAACCTGTCGAAGTGGTCGTCGCACTCGGCGATCAGCGAGGAGGAGCTCTTCGCGTTGCAGCGCGTGGCCGACGGCCTGCGGGGCTGGGGCGGCAGGGGCGGCTACGGCCTGGCCCGCAAAGCGGTCCTGGGCCAGCTGGACGAGCTGGCGGAACGCCTGGGCCGGGCACCGAGCGGCCCCACGACAGAACGCGCGTTCTTCATAGGCGCCGAACTGTCGAAGGTGGCGGCGAGCATGTCGTTCGACGCGGGCCTGCACAACGCGGCCCAGCGCTACTACGTGCTGGCCATCCGCATGGCCAAGGCAGGCCACAACGACGGCTTCGCGGCCCTCTGCCTGGCGGCCATGGCGAGGCAGATGTTCGACCTGGGCCGCCCGGAGGACGGCCTGGAACTGGTCCAGCTGGGCCAGTACGGCACCCGCCGGACAGGAACCCCGACCCTCAAGGCCCTGCTCCTCACCAGGGAGGCCTGGGCCTACGCCCAGATGGGCAAGACGCGGGAGTTCCACCAGGCAGTGGGCATGGCCCAGGAGAGCTTCGCCCAACGCCTGGCGGACAACGAACCGCGCTACCTCCACAGCTTCGACGAGGCAGAGCTGGAGGGCGTCATCGGCGCCCGCTGCCGAGACCTGGCAATGCACGACCCAACCCAAGCGGTGTTCGCCGAACAACACATCCGGCGAGCCCTGGAACTCCGTGACCCGTCCAAGGTGCGCAACCGCGCCTTCGACGTGATCGGACTGGCGCGCACCAAAATGGTCGCGGGAGACCCGGAGGCAGCGTGCGGGTTGATCAACGAGGTCCTGCCGACAGCGGCGAAGCTCTCCTCGGGCAGAGTCCTGAGGAAACTCGAGGACTTCGCCAAGGAAGCGGCACGGCACCGCCACATCCCCGCCGTGCAGGACACCAGGGACGCGATCAGAGCGATCCGGACAGCCTGATGCGAGTAGGCATCACCGGCCACAGCAACCTGGTCCCGGAATGCGTCCCAGCGGTCCAGGCGGCGATAACGGAGACCCTGACCAAGCTCGACTCCCACCTCGTGGGAGTGACCTGCCTGGCGCCGGGCGCGGACCAGCTCTTCGCCAGAGCCGTCCTGGCCCTGGGCGGCGAGGTGGAGGTGGTCCTCCCGGCACTGGACTACCGGGACCGCCTGAAACCACACCAGGTAGCGGACTACGACGAACTGCGTGCCGCCGCCACGGTGGTCAGCGTCCTGCCGCACATGTCGAGCGGGCGCCAGGCCTACGTGGCGGCGAACGAACGCATGCTCGCCTCCGTGGAGGTCCTGGTGGCGGTCTGGGACGGCATCCCGGCCCAGGGCAAGGGCGGCACGGCGGACGTCGTGGAACAGGCACGCGCATCCGGCGTGCCGATCGAGGTCGTCTGGCCCCCGGAGGCCCGCAGGAAGTCCTGACCCCAGCGGTCTGGGTGGGGTGGCTTCGTCACCTCACCCACGCCCAGGGCGAGCGAAGCGAGACCACTAGCCCAAGTGAGGGAAGTTCGTCGGCAACCGGACCAACTCCCCTCACAGGCCTAGCCCAGCCCACCCCCCTTGATCACGATGTCAGGGCATGGCAGCCGATCCGTTCGCTCACCTGGCCGACCGCCAGCAGTCCCTGCGAACAGCCTTGCGGGCCCTGAAGGCCGCAGGCCCCGGCAGCCCCGACTTCCCCGCTCTCCTCACCACCACGAACGCCGAAGTGGAAGCCGTCATGCAGGCCCGCAGGAACGTGGAGGCGGCCAGGCTGACCGTGCCGAACCGGGCGATCGCCGCGGCCACCACGGCGGCGGCCCTCATCGTCGCCGTGGGCTGGTTCGACGCCTGGTCCCTGCTCTCCCTGCTGCTGGCGGTGGCGACGGCCGCGGCGGTCCTGGTGGATCCCGCCGGCCGTACCGTCTGGGAGCCCAGGGCGAGGACCGCGGCGATCAGCGCGGCGCTGGCCGCCACCCTCCTGACCCCGATAGCCAACGGCTGGGCGACGATGATCACCGCAGCCGGCATCGCCTGGTGGGCCTGGAGGACGCGCACGTGAACATAGACCCGGTCAAGGCCTTGGACGACAAGATCGAGCGCCTCAAAAAGGAGCTCAAATCCCTGGAAACCAGGCTGGAGAACGCTCAAACAGACGCGGCCCACGACCAACTGGCTCAGACGAACCAGATCAAGGACAACGCCCGCAAGCTGACCAAGACCAACGACCGGGTCACCGAACTGGCCGAGAGCGTCCACCGCCTGGAACGCCTCCTGGTGGCCCTGAACAGAAAAGTCAGGGCGAGCGAGACCACCAAGGCGAACTTCGACGACTGGCCGGAGATCGAACCCCGCCAGCTCGACAGCATCAGAGCAGGCCAAGAAGCCTACGCCCGCAAGACCTTCACCCCTCAGGAAGCCAAGGACACCCGCAAGGCCATAGCGGAGTACGACAAGAGAGCCCTGGAAGCGATCGACGCGGCAGAGGCCCTGACCCACCTCCCACCCACAGCGGAACCGTTGTGGCGCAAGAACTACAAGCAGTGGAAAGCCGCAGCGACCCAACACCGCCCAGAAGCCCCGGACGACGACACGCACGCCAAGGACACCGTCGCCAAGTCGGCCGGCAACGAGGCCATCAAGCGCACCCGCCGGCAGATCCGCACCCGCATAGAGGACGCGGTGGCCAACGACCTGCTCTTCCCGGCGTGGTTCGAGAACATGCTGGGCCCAGCCGCCCCACCCGGCAAGGCGGACGATTGGCTTTACACAGCAACGGATGTAGTCCTGTACCGGCTACTGCACGGCGTCACCAGCCCAGCGGACGCACTAGGCCCGGCACCCTCCGAAGAAGGACACCGCAAAACCCTGCACGACCGCCTGACCAGTGAATGCACGGACTACCGCAAGCCGTGAGAGAACCCGGGCAGGGCGCCTCTGCCCGAGCACTGACTCACGCCAGCTCCAGGCTGAACCGCTGCTGCTCAGCGTCCACCGCGAGCACCTTCACCTGCACCGAGGCACCGACCTCGGCCTGCCGGCCGTGCAGGAGCCCGTGTGCACCGGCGGGGTGCTCGATGAACGAACCGAAGGGAACGGTCGAGACGACCTTCCCCGAGAAGACATCACCAACGTTGGGAAGCATTGCGCATCACCTCCTCTCCCGAACGCGCGTATCCCGATCTACGGATAGGCGCGGGGATGGAGGGGCCCTGATCAAGTCAGGGCCGGGCAACCGTTCCGCTCACGGCACGAGGCCGACCCGGCAGTCATGTGGACAACCCTAGCCACCGAAGGCCGTTGTCCGCAATGGAATCTAGAATCACCCCATGCTGGAGACGTCCGCACGGCTGCTGAAGCTCCTGTCCCTGTTGCAGGTGCGGCGTGACTGGACGGGCCCGGAGCTCGCCGGGCGGCTCAACGTCGACGTGCGCACGATCCGCCGGGACGTGGACAAGCTGCGCAGCCTCGGTTATCCCGTCACGTCACTGCCCGGCGCGGCCGGCGGTTACCAGCTCGGGGCCGGCGCGGAGCTGCCGCCGCTCCTGCTCGACGACGACGAGGCGGTCGCCGTCGCGGTCGGGCTCAGAACGGCCGCGAACGGCACGATCGCGGGCATCGAGGAGACGTCGGTCCGCGCTCTCACCAAGCTGGAACAGGTGCTCCCGGCGAAGCTGCGCAGGCGGGTCCAGGCGCTCCAGGCGCACACCACTCCCCTGACGGCCGTGGGCCCGACGGTCGACGCGGAGACGCTCACGATCATCGCCGCCGCCTGCCGCGACCACCAGCAGCTGCGGTTCCCCTACGCCTCAACGCAGGGCGAGCCGTCGAAGCGGCTGATCGAACCGCAGGGTCTCGTGCACACCGGGCGGCGGTGGTACCTGGTCGCGTGGGACGTGTCCAAAGAGGACTGGCGAACGTTCCGGGTGGACCGGATCACCGAACAACCGACGCTCGCCGCACGGTTCACGCCGCGCGAACCACCGGCGGAGTCGTTGGGCGAGTTCGTCTCCCGGCAGGTCGCCTCGAACGTCTACACCTACCAGGCCGTGCTGACGGTCCACGCCCCGCTGCACGTCGTCGCGGAACGCACCTCGCCCGTTGCTGCGTCACTGGAGCCGATCGACGACAACTCCTGCCTGATGCGCACCGGCGCCGAGGCACTCGACCGGATCGTGTTCTTCCTGCTGTACCTGGACATCGACTTCGAGATCCACGAACCGCAGGAGCTCAGGACCCACGTGGACACGCTCATCACCCGGCTGCGCAAGTCGATCGGAGCACAAGGATGACAACGGACTTCGAGACCGCGGCCGACCCGTTCAGACGGGAGCTCCTCACCCACTGCTACCGGATGCTCGGTTCGCTGCACGACGCCGAGGACCTGGTGCAGGAGACCTACCTCCGGGCGTGGAAGGCGTACGACCAGTTCGAGGGCCGCTCCTCGCTGCGCACCTGGCTCTACCGCATCGCCACGAACGTCTGCCTGACCGCGCTCGACGGGCGGGCGAAACGGCCGCTGCCGTTCGGGCTCGGCACCCAGGGCGCCACGGAGCACGACCCGCTCACGCAGGACCACGAGATCCCGTGGCTGGAGCCGTTCCCGACGGATCCGGCCGCGATCGTCGGCGAACGCGAGTCCACCAGGCTGGCGTTCGTCGCGGCCCTGCAGCACCTGCCACCGAGGCAACGCGCGGTGCTGATCCTGCGCGACGTGCTGAGGCTCAGCGCCGCCGAGACCGCCGATGAGCTGGAGATGACCGTCGCAGCCGTCAACAGCGCCCTGCAACGGGCCCACGCGCAGCTCGGAGACCTCACCGAGGACGAGGTCGTCGAACCCGCGGACGCCAAGGCGTTGCTCGACCGGTGGGTGAAGGCGTTCGAGGCCAAGGACATCCCCGCGATCATCGGCATGTTCGCGGAGGACGTCATCTGGGAGATGCCGCCGTACCCGCAGTTCTACCGCGGCCCCGAGATGGTCGCGTGGCACCTCACGAACCAGTGCCCGTCGGTCCCGCACGGCGCCAGGATGATCGCCACGGAGGCCAACGGCCAGCCCGCCTTCGGCCTCTACCTCAGGGAGCCGGACGGCGTGTTCCGGCCGTTCAACCTCCAGGCGCTGGAGGTGCGGGGCGACCGGATCACGCGCGTCTCG
Source organism: Lentzea sp. HUAS TT2 (assembly GCF_051853195.1). Lineage (NCBI taxonomy): Bacteria > Bacillati > Actinomycetota > Actinomycetes > Pseudonocardiales > Pseudonocardiaceae > Lentzea > Lentzea sp. HUAS TT2. The sequence goes on from NZ_CP196667.1 coordinate 101,698, forward strand.
TCGTTCTTCGACCTCAGTCTGTTCCCGCGGTTCGGGCTGCCTTCGACCGCATGAACTCGGAACGGTCCAGCGGCCGGTTCACGATCCGCATGTCGCCGAGCCAGCCGTGCAACGACTTCTCGACGACCCTGTTGTACGCGTAGGCGCCGACGAGCCACGGGTCGCCGGCGGTCGAGATGCCGCGCGCGGGCGTGGACGGGTTGCGCAGCAAGGGGGATCCGTCGACGTACAGCGTGGTGTGCACGCCGTCGTTGACCACCGCGACGTGCCACCACGCCTCGTAGTCCATCTCGTGACCCCAGTTGGTCGAGATGCTCGGCAGGTTGCGCGGGAACACCGCCCACTGCAGCTGGCCGCCACCGGCCACGTTGAGGGTCGCGATCGGCTCGCTCGGGTCGTCGCCGGTCTTGCCCGCGGCGGAACCGGGCGCGAGCTTGGTGAACAAGCCGCACCACGGGTGGCTGAACCCCGCGGGCAGCTTGAGGAACACCTCGATGGTGTACCCGCGTTCGAACGTCTCGCGGTTCACCGGCGCGGAATCCACAGTGGACAGGTAGCCGGTCTTGTCGAAGAACAGCGAGCGGTGTGACGGCGCGAACCGGCTGTGGTCGTCAGACGGCGTCAGCGAACCGGTCTGCCTCAGGTCGTTCCCGTTGCCCGACAGGTCCTTCAGGCCCTCGCCGAGCCGCCAGTACGCGACCGTGCCGCGCACCAGCACGTCCCTGACCGGCTGGGCGGGCGGCAGCACCGGCGGGTCGAAGCGGGCGAACCGCTGCTCGAAGTCGATCGGCAAGCTGAACCGGTCGTCCGGGCCGGTCAGCTCGGTCTCCTTGCGCTCCAACGGGTTGAGCGACCTCTTGCCGAGCAGCCACGGCGACAGCGTCCGCACGTCGATCACCCGGCGGTCCAGGTCGAAGTGGTAGAGCCGGATCATCGCGCCGCCGCCGTAGTAGCGGTCCTGGTAGTTCGTGATGTGCACGTGCACGTCGTTGCCGGCCGAGTTCTGCAACGTCGCCCGCGCCGGCGGCCAGAAGTGCCCGTTCAGGGTCAGGAAGATCTGGTCGTTGTCCTTGATCAGCTCGTTCCACAGCCGGCGCCCGTAGTCGGACATCGCGGCAAGACCGTCACCTCCGTCGTAGACGAGCTCGTGGGTGGTGAGGATGACGGGAAGCTTGGCGTGCTTGGACAGCACCGAGCGCGCCCACTCGAAACCCTTGGCGGACATGCGCCAGTCCAGCGCGAGGACCAGCCACTCCTGCCCGGCCGCGCGGAAGACGTGGAACGAGTTGTAGCCGTCGGCGCTCGCCCCGCGGAACGTCGGCGACGTGCGGAACCGCTGCGGCCCGAACCGGTCGAGGTACGGCGTGCGGCCGCGCTGGTCGTCCAGCCGCGAGTCCGGCACGTCGTGGTTGCCGGCGAGCACGCTGTACCCGATCCGGCGGCGGTCGAGCACCTCGAACCGCTCGCTGATGTCGTCGATCTCGCTCGCGCGAGCGTTCTCGACCAGGTCGCCGAGGTGGCTGATGAAGACGATGTTCTCGGACTTCCGGTGGTCGGCCAGGTACTGCAGCGTGGCCTTCAACGGCGCCGAGTCGCCGCGGTCGAGGTCGAACATGTACTGCGTGTCCGGGATCACGGCGAGCGTGAACCGCCGCGCCTCCGGGTCGGGACGGCCGTACCCGACAACGTTGTCAGCGCTGGCGGAACCAGGGGTGACCAGGGCGGCAGCGGCGGCGGTCGCACCGGTGCCGAGCAGGAAGGAACGGCGGGAGGCGGTCATGGCGCGCAATGTAGATGCGCTGGGCCAACGGAAGGCGAACAACGGTCGATAGCATCGCGAACTATGTCTTGGGGGTTGCTGGCGGCAGCGGGAGTGGTCGTCGCGATAGGGGGTCTGCTGCAGGGCCTGATCGGCTTCGGCCTGGCGCTGGTCGCCGTGCCGTTGCTCGCGCTGCTGGATCCGACGCTGCTGCCGGTGCCGGTGCTGATGATCGCCGCCGCGCACGCGTCGATGGCGCTCGCGCGGGAGTTCGGGCACGTGGACTGGCGCGGCGTCGGCTGGGCGATGCTCGGCCGGCTGCCGGGGACGTTCGTCGGCATCTGGATCGTCGACTCGCTCGACCCGAAGGGCTTCGGCCTCGTGGTCGGCGGTTCGGTGCTGGCGTGCGTGCTGCTGTCGATCACGGCCTGGCGACCGGAGCCCCGGCCCAAGTCCCTCGTGACGGCGGGGTTCGCGAGCGGGTCGTTCGGCACGGCGACGGCGGTGGGCGGGCCGATGGTCGCGCTGCTCTACCAGAACCAGGCGGGGCCGCAGGTCAGGGCGACGCTCGCGGCGTTCTTCGTGCTGGGCTCCGGCGCGTCCGTGATCGGGCTGCTCGCCGCCGGCCAGGTCCGCGCGCACCAGCTGTGGACCGGCCTCGCGCTGATCCCGTTCCTGGTCGCCGGTTTCCTGCTCTCGGGGCCGTTGCGCAAGAAGGTCGACGCGAAGGGCGTGCGGACGCCGATGCTGGTCGTGTCCGGAGTGAGTGCTGTCGTGCTGATCGTGAGGAGCGCGCTGCTGTGAGGGTTCCATCGTGGGCCGTGCTGGGCGTCAGCGCACTCGCGGCGCTCACCCTGACCGTGAACGCACCCCTGCGGTCCGATCTCTGCACCCGGCCCGGTGCCCGCTGCGGGACCCAGCCGGACTGGTACACGGGCGAGGAGAGCGTCACGACGCTTCGCGGTGTGGAGATGAGCCGCGAGCTCGACCTCTACGACTACCGCCTGCTCTGGGTGGTCGCCGCGGCGGTGCTGGTGTGGGCCGTCGTGCGGCGCACCCCTGCCGCGTTCGTCACGGCCGCGCTGTTCGGCCTCGCCGTGTGGCTGTGGCCGGTGTACTCGCCGGCCGTGCTGATCGTCGCCGCCGCGGTGGCGGTGCTGCACGAGCACCGCCACCGCCGGCTGCGAAAGGATCAGGCGAACGGCTGAACGTTCGGCTGGAACACCTGACCTTCAGCGGGGGCGACGAGATCCACGAGGTACTTCGCGACCGCCGCGTCCGTGCCCGCCGAGCGGCCCAGGATGCAGTGGCCGAACGAGTCGACGCTGATCAGGCGCGCGTTGCCGAGCTGCTTGGCCATGCGCTGCGCGAACAGGTACTGCGTCGCCGGGTCGTAGTAGTTGCCCACCACGACGACCGGGTTCTTGGTGCGCTTGTTCCACGGCCCGATCCAGCGGTCCGGGTTGCGCGTCGGCCACGTCGCACAGGTCAGCAGGTCCGAGGCGGCCTGGTAGCGACCGAACGTGGGCGAGTCCTTCTCCCACTCGGCCGCGGTCCGCTCCCAGTTGCGGGTCGTGCGGGCGAACGGCTTGTCGGTGCAGTTGACGCCGTAGTACGAGTCGTCCGCGGTGTACGGGGTGTCCGGCAGCGGGTCGACGTCCATGCGGCCACCGGCGTTGTTCAACGGCGCGGCCAGCTCCACAGTGGACTGAACGCTGAGAGAGGCGACGGACGGGTTCAGCGCAGCGTGGATGCTCTGCAGCCACGCGGCCAGAGGCGTGATCCGCGCGATCGAGTACAGGTCACCCGCGACCCGGCCCACGACGTCGGACAGCGTGACCTTCGTGCCGTCGGGCAACGTGGCCGGACCCTTGCCCAGTGCGACCTTGAGGGCCTCGAACTTGCCGCGGGCGTCCCCGGCGAACGCGCACTTGGCGACACCGGCGGAGTCGCAGCGCTTCAGCATCGCGTCCAAAGCGATCTCGAAGCCGTCGGCGCGCTGGCGGTCGTACTCGGCGCCGTTGGTCAGCCGCAGCCGCGGGTCCACGTTGCCGTCGATCACCATCGCCCGCGTGCGCTGCGGGAAGATGTTCGCGTACGTCGAGCCGATCAGCGTGCCGTACGAGAAGCCCACGAAGTTGAGCTGCTTGTCGCCCACGGCCTCGCGCATGACGTCGAGGTCGCGCGCGACGGCCTCGGTCGACATGTGGTTGAGCAACGGGCCGGCGTTGATCTTGCAGTAGTCCGTGTAGAGCTTGGACTGCTTGATGGTGCTCGCGATCTCGGCCTTGGTGATGGGCAGGGAGTACCAGCCCTCGTTGACCGAGTCGGCCTCCTCCTGCGTGCGGAAGCAGCGCATCGGCGCGCTGCGGGCCACGCCGCGCGGGTCGAAGCCGACGACGTCGAACCGGTCCAGCACCGACGGCTGGAAGTAGTTCTTCGCGATGGCGCCGCGGATCAGACCGGAACCGCCGGGACCACCGGGGTTGAGGAAGATCGAGCCGATCTTGCGCGACGGGTCGTTGGCCGGTCGCTTCATCATGGCGATGCCGGTCTTCTCACCGCGCGGGCGCGAGTGGTCGACGGGCACTTCCTGAACGGCGCACGTGAGCTTCGCGCGCTCCTCGGGCGTCACGGTGGCGGGAAGGGTGGCGAGAACGTCGGCCGCGCACTGCCCCCAGGCAGCGGGCTTGACGGCGGGATCGGCCTGGGCGCTCGCCGCGCCCAGGCCGGAAACGATGGTGCCGAGCACGAGGGCGCTCGCGAGCGCCGCGCGCACAACACGCAGAGAACTGGAAGATGACGTCACGGATGCACCCCACCACCCTGCGTGCACCGTTTGTACCCGCCTATCGTCTGGTTGTGTCCCGGACGACAGGCGGGCACGTCACGATCAGAACGGCTGCGCGTTCGGCTGGAACACCTGACCGTCAGCGGGCGCGGTCAGGTCCACCAGGTACCTCGTCACCGCCGCGTCGGCACCGGCCGAGTCACCGAGGATGCAGTGGCCGAACGAGTCGACGCTGATCAGCCGCGCGTTGCCGAGCTGCTTGGCCATGCGCTGCGAGAACAGGTACTGGGTGGCCGGGTCGTAGTAGTTGCCCACCACGACGACCGGGTTCTTGGTGCGCTTGTTCCACGGCCCGATCCAGCGGTCCGGGTTGCGCGTCGGCCAGGTCGGGCACGTGAGCAGGTCGGACGCGGCCTGGTAGCGGCCGAAAGTCCTGGACTCCTTCTCCCACTTGTCCGCGGTGGCAGCCCAGTTGCGGTTCGTCCGCGCGAACGGCTTGTCGATGCAGTTGACGGCGTAGTACGAGTCGTCGCTCGTGTACGGCGTCTCCGGCAGCACCCGCACGTCGGCCTTGCCGCCCAGGTTGTTCAGCATCGCGGGAGCGTCCACAACGGACTGAACAGCCAACGCGGACGGGTTCTGCGCCGCGTGGATCGACTGCAGCCACGTGGTCAGCGCCTTGAACGTCGTCGGGCTGTACAGGTTGCTCGACGTGCGGCCGACGACGTCGGTCAGCGTCACCGTCGTGCCGTTCGGCAACGTCGTGGGCGCCTTGCGCAGCGACTCGCGCAGGTTGTCGAACTTCTTGCGGGCATCCCCGGCGAACGCACACCGCTCGACACCGACGGAGTCGCAGCGCTTCAGCATCGCGTCGAGCGCGATCTCGAAGCCGCGAGCACGTTCACGGTCGTACTGCGCGCCGTTGGTCAGGCGCAGCTGCGGGTCGACGTTGCCGTCCAGGACCAGGGCACGCGACTTGGCCGGGAAGACGTTCGCGTAGGTGGCGCCGAGCAGCGTGCCGTACGAGAACCCGACGTACGTGAGCTGCCTGTCCCCCACGGCCTCGCGCATCACGTCGAGGTCGCGCGCGACGGCCTCGGTCGACATGTGGTTGAGCAACGGGCCGGCGTTGATCTTGCAGTAGTCCGTGTAGACCTTGGACTGCCGGATCGAGCTGGCGATCTCGTCGCGGGTGATCGGCAACGCGTACCAGCCGACGTTGACCGCGTCGGCCTCCTCCTGGGTGCGGAAGCAGCGCAGCGGCGCGCTGCGGCCGACACCGCGCGGGTCGAAGCCGATGAGGTCGAACTTCTCCAGGATCTCCGGGGTGAAGAAGCTCGAGCCGTACGCGCTGTAGATCAGGCCGGCGCCACCGGGACCGCCGGGGTTGATGAACAGCGAGCCGATCTTCTTCGCCGGGTCGCCCGCGGGGCGCTTCATCATGACGATGCCCGTCGAGTCCCCGCGCGGGCGCGAGTGGTCGACGGGCACGGTCTGGATCGCACAGCTGACCTTGGTGCGTTCGGCGGCGGGGATCTCGGCGAGCACGTCCGCCGCGCACGGTCCCCACGCGGCGGGTCTGACGGCGGAGGTGGCCTCTGGCTGGGCCGACGCGCTGCCCAGACCGGTGATGACGGTGCCGAGCGCGAGCGCGCTGACGAGCGCCACACGCACGGCACGCGTTGATGCAGGAGTCATCACCCCAGCCCACCACCGACGGCAGGCCGCCAGTACCCGCCTATCGTCGGGTTGTGACCTGGGCTACACCGCTTGGGCCAGTGAGACCGCAAACCTGCCCTCGGCGTCGGTCCACCAGCGGTGCAGCGAAAATCCGGCGTCCTCCAGCTCCTGCTTGACGCCCTCCTCGCGGAACTTGGCCGACACCTCGGTCCGCAGCTCCTCGCCCTCGCGGAACTCCACGGTGAGGCCGAGCTCGGCGAGCGTCACGCGCATGGCCCGCTTGGCGCGCAGCCGCATCTCGATCCACTCCTGCTCGGCGTTCCACAACGCCACGTGCTCGAAGGCCTCGACGTCGAAGTCGCCGCCGACCTCGCGGTTCAGCACGTTCAGCACGTTGCGGTTGAACTCCGCCGTCACGCCCTGCGCGTCGTCGTACGCCCGCACCAGCGTGCCGGGATCCTTGACGAGGTCCGTGCCGAGCAGCAGCCACTCCCCCGGATCCAGCACGTCGCGGACCGTGCGGAGGAACTTCTCCCGTTCCTCCGGGATCAGGTTGCCGATCGTGCCGCCCAGGAACGCCACCACGCGCGGCGACTCCCCTGGGAGCAGGCTCAGGTGCTGTGTGAAGTCGCCGACCACGCCGTGCACGCGCAAGCCCGGGTAGTCCGCGATGATCGCGTGCGCGGCCTCGGTCAACGCCGACACCGACACGTCCTGCGGCACGAACTCCCTGAGCGTTCCGTGTCGCGTCAGTGCGCTGAGCAGCAGCCGCGTCTTCTCCGACGAGCCGGAACCCAGCTCCACCAGCGAATGCGCACCCGTGGTCGAGGCGATCTCGCCCGCGCGGGCGGCCAGCACCTCCCGTTCGGCACGGGTCGGGTAGTACTCGGGCAGTCGGGTGATGTCCTCGAACAACGCGCTGCCGACGGCGTCGTAGAACCACTTCGGCGAGACCCACTTGGGGTCCGCGGTCAGTCCGGCCCGCACGTCGGCACGTAGCGCGTGTGCGGCGTCCTCCGGCTTGAGATGAACGTCCAGCACCGGCTCGGTCATAGTGGTCGAACCTCCACAGTGGATGGAACGGCGGTGACCACATGCTGGTCAGGGATCTCCCGCCAGCCCGGGTCGTCGTCGAGCGGCTCGGACGCGAGTGTCACGCCCTCGCCTTTCTGCAGCACCCACAGGGCGTGTGTCCACGTCGTCCCCACGAGCACTTCTCCGTTGGTCAGCAGGAAGTTCAGGCGCGACTTCGGAGCCGCGTCCACGACCTCCCGCACGAGTTCGGCGAGCACCTGGGCCGGGTCCTTCCCCGTCTCCAGGCGACGCCTGAGGACCGTCCACAGCAGCGCGGAGTCGGTCGGTGCGTCCATCGTGAGCAGATCGGTCACGTCGAGCGTCTTCGCCAGGCCCGCCGCGGTGTGCGGCCAGCCGTCGACGCGTCCGTTGTGGCTGAACAACCACGTGCCGTCGGTGAACGGCGCGCACGCGGCGTCCGTCACCGGCATCCCGGCGGTGGCGCTGCGGACCGCCGCCAGGAAAGCCGTGGACGACGTGCCCGCCAGCTGACGCAGGTTCGCGTCGCTCCACAACGTGCCGGCCCGCCGGTACCGCACCGGGCCGGGGAACCAGCCGACGCCGTACCCGTCGACGTTGACCGTTCCCCCGGCCCTCATGTCTGCGGGCGCGTACGACTGGTGCTCCAGCGAGTGCGGTGCGTCGAAGAGCGGGCCGGAGATGGGCACAGCGGTGCCCAGGTAAGCCAGATGGCGGCACATCGGCCTAGGCGTCCCTGGCGCAGCGGAAGCCGGAGAAGATCTGCCTTCTGATCGGGTAGTCCCAGTTGCGGAACGTGGCGCGGACCGCGGACTTGTCGGTGCCGAACGAGCCTCCGCGCAGCACCTTGTAGTCCGGTCCGAAGAAGACCTCGGAGTACTCCTTGTACGGGAACACCTCGAAGCCCGGGTAGGGACCGAAGTCGCTGGAGGTCCACTCCCACACGTCACCGATCAGCTGGTGCACGCCGCTGGACGACGCCCCCGCCGGGTAGGCGCCGACCGGGGCCGGGCGCAGGTGCCGCTGGCCGAGGTTCGCGTGGTCTTCTGCCGGTTCCTCGTCGCCCCACGGGTAACGCCGGGTCTTGCCGGTCGCCGTGTCGAAACGGGCCGCCTTCTCCCACTCCGCCTCCGTCGGCAGGCGCTTGTGCGCCCACGTCGCGTAGGCCTGGGCCTCGTGGAAGCACACGTGCACAACGGGTTCGTCCGGCACGATCGGCTCGGTCACGCCGAACGCGGTGCGCACGAACGAGTTCTCCTCGCGCTGCCAGAACCGCGGCGCCACCAGCTTGGCGTTCGTCCGGTGCTCCCAGCCCTCGTCCGTCCACAGTCGACGGTCGTCGTACCCGCCGGCCAGGATGAACTCGGCGTACTCGCCGTTCGTGACCGGGGTGGTGTCGATGAAGAACGAGTCGACGTGGACGGCGTGCGCGGGACGTTCGTTGTCGAGCGCCCACGGTTCGTCCGACGTGCCCATTTCGAACGGTCCGCCCGGAATGAACACCTCCGTCACGGGAACGAGGTTTCCACTGGGCGGCGGCGGTGCGTACAGAACAGGTTCGCCGGTGCGCAACTGGTGCGTGGCGAGCATCGTCTCGTCGTGCTGCTGTTCGTGCTGCACGATCATGCCGAACGCGAAGGCGTTCTCGACGAGCCGGCGCCCCTGCAGCGGCACCTTCTCCAGCACGTCGAACACCTTGCCGCGCACGTCACCGACGTACTGGCGGGCCTCGCGCGGGTTGAGCAACGGCAGCTCGGGCCGCACGCTGCGGGAGAACTTGAACGCGTCGTAGTACTCGTCGATGTCGCTGCGCACCGGTTCGCGTCCGCCGACGTCGCGAACGAGCCACAGCTCTTCCTGGTTGCCGATGTGCGCCAGGTCCCAGACCAGCGGCGACATCAGCTTGGAGTGCTGCCGGACGAGGTCGTGCTCGTCGACGGCGTCGGTCAGGGCGGTGGAACGCGCGCGCGAGCGCAACAGTTCCTCCGCCACCTGCTCGCGGAGTTCTTCAGTCACAGCTTCCCCTCAAGCTCCCGGCTGATGAAGCCGATCTGGTCCTGAGAAAGTCCGGTGCGGGGCAACGCCTCGATGCCCAGCGCCACGACGTCCTTCGCGGCGCGCGCGACGCGTTCGTCCGCCATCCCGTACCGCGCGGCGGCGAGCCACCGCCCGGCTGCCCGTTCCGTCGCCGCCAGCACACCGTCCACAACGGACGGATCGCTGAACAGCGCGACGAGCAGCGCACTCGGCGCGACCCACCCGCCGGGCGCGGGCGTGTCGAGGTATCTGATCTCGATGTACCCGCGCGGCCGGACCGGCGGGAACATCAACGACATGTGGTAGTCCAGGTCGTCGCTTGTAGGAACGCGATCGTGTGCCCCGTTCAACCAGTCCGCAAACGTCATGCGGCGCGGCGGGATCCAACTAGGACCCGGTCCGCGCACGACGATGACGGGCGTGTCCACGACTCTTCGCGCATAGGCCTGGGCCGGATCGGCGCACACAGCACTGGGTCTGGTGCGCACGGGATCACAGCCGTAGAGCGTTCTCATCCGCGCGGACGCCCAGCCTTCGTGCATCCCGCCGATGCTGGGCGAGTTCGCGAACATCGCGATGAACACAGGACCGAGCTGATGCACGGCCGCCCACCGGTCCTGCAGGTGCTTCTGCTCGCCGAAGTCGAGGCACACCTGCAGGCCCGCGGTGTTGCACATCATCGAGATGCCGTCCTGGCCGAGCTCGCCGAACGCGTGCTCCATCGCGGCGTACCGGGGCACCCGCAGCACGCGCGTGGGACTTCGATGCAGGTCAGCGCCGTGTTCGCCGAGCACGAGACCGTGGTCGGCCAGCATCGCGGTGAGGTGGGAGATGTCCTGGGTGACCGTTCGGAAGAGGTCCGGGAGGCTGGTGCAGGGAGGTGTGGAGATCTCGACCTGCCCGCCCGGTTCGACGGTCAAAGGAGTGCCGCTGGGAAGCGGCCGCTGAGGGCTGTCCGGAACGAGTGTCGGCGGCGCGTGCTCCCCGAGAGCTGCCGCCAGCCTGTGTTTGTCCAGCTTCCGTGCCGGGTCTTCGGCGTGGTGAACGGTCCATTCGAGCTCCACGCCGAACAGCCTCGGAGGCCCGTGTTTGAAACAGACCGAGGCCACATAAGCCTCGGCCTCGGCGCGGTCGGCGAACCTCGCCGGCGCCGGTTGGTTACGCAACGCAGTCACGCTGCCACACTCCCCGTGATCGTCTGGCCCGTTCGACGCTACACGCGGGGTCTGACACTCGCAGCCCTCAAATCCTTACGAAACAAGTGAAGTGCCCGTACGCACGCGTGCGTACGGGCACCTGTCTCACCAGGTGGAGCTAGGAGCGCCGGGCGTTGGAACGGCCGCGCAGCACCGTGTTCGCGGTGGAGGCGTTCTTGATGGCCGTCTCGATCTGGGCCATCGAGGAACCGGAAGTGATCCCGGGAACAGTCGCGGTGTTCAACGCGTACAACGTGAACGTGTACGGGTTGGTGGAGCCACCGGGACAGGGCCCGAAGTACTTCAGCGAGTTGGCGCCGGACTCCATCGCCTTCTGCTTCGCCGAACCCTGGTTCGGCACGTTGAACCCGGCCCCGAGGTTCTCCGGCAACGACCGGGTGGCGCCCGGAATGTCCCAGATCGCCCAGTGCAGCTTGTTGCCGTTGTTCACGCGGTCGGCGAACACGATCGCGTAGGCGGCAGCACCGGACGACTCACCCCACGCGAACGGCGGCGACGGGTCCTGACCGGGGACGCCGTCACCGGCGCAGGTGTGCTTGGCCGGGATCATCGCGTCGTCGGCGAAGGCGGAGGAGGTCAGCTTGAACCCGCTGGAGCCGCCTTCGTAGACGATGTCGATGTGCATGATCCGGTCGTTGCCGGCCGAGCCGTCCTTGTCGGTCGTCGTCGTCAGCCAGATGTCGCCCTCCTGGTCCACCTCGACCGTGCGCAGCCGGTTGTAGGTGCCCTGGAAGTAGATCTGCTGGTCGACGAGGTTGCCGTTGGCGTCGATGCGCATCCGGTAGATGCGCTGGCCGACGGTGGTGGCGACGAAGACGTAGTCGTTGATGATCGTCAGGCCTGAGGGCGAGGCCTGCGAGGTCGACCAGGTCTTCTTCGGCGGGACGGTGCCGGCGCAGTTGCCGATCGTGCCCTCGCAGGGCTCCCAGCCGTAGTTGCCGCCCTTGGTGATCAGGTTGACCTCGTCCTGCTGCGAGTTGCCGAACTCCGAGGCCCACAGGCGCCCCTGCGAGTCGAAGTCGAGGCCCTGCACGTTGCGGTGGCCGTAGCTCCAGATCGCCTTGCCGGGGAACGGGTTGTCGGACGGGATGGAGCCGTCCGGGTTGAGCCGCAGGATCTTGCCGGCGTTGGTGTTCAGGTTCTGCGCGTTGTTGCCGTTCTGCGCGTCACCGGTCGAGACGAACAGGAACCGGCCGTCCGGGCTGAACCGCAGGCGCCCGCCGTTGTGGTAGCGGTTCTTCGGCACACCGCTCAGCAAAGTCGTCCAGCCGGACAGCCCAGCACCGTCGAACTGCGCCCTGACCAGGCGGTTTCCGTCGGCGTAGGTGTGGTAGACGTAGATGAACCGGTCGGAGGCGAAGTTCGGCGAGACTTCGATGCCGAGCGCACCGCCCTCACCGTTCGTGCCCACCGCACCCGGCACCTTGCCGACGACGGTCTTGGCACCGGCCTCGGTGACGCGCAGGACGTTGAACGTCTCGCGCTCGGTCACCAGCGCCGATCCGTCGGGCAGGAACGCGAGGCCCCACGCCACGTCGACACCGGCCGCGATCTGCTTGACAGTGCCGGGGTTCGGCGCACCGGTGCCGCCGCCCGCGGTCGGCTTGACGGAGATCTCGTTCGAGAACGCCGAGAGGTTGCCCGCCGCGTCCTTCGCCCGCACCTTCACCGCGTACGTCTGGTTGGTGACCAGCCCGGCGATGGTCGCCGAGGTCGCCGAACCGTCCGCGGTCTGCTTCAGGGCCCCGTCGAAGTGGATCTCGTAACCGGTGACGCCCACGTTGTCCGTGGAGGCGCCCCACGCGATCGACACGCTGGCCGAGCTCGCTCCGGTCGACCGCAGCGTGCCGGGAGTGGTCGGCGCCTGGTTGTCCGGCGGTGCGGGCTGGGTGCGGCCCGGCACGTTGTTCGAGGCCTGCGAGACGTTGCCCGCCCGGTCCTTCGCGAACACCGTCCAGTCGTAGAGGGTGTCGGCGCGCAGGCCGGTCGCGGTGGCCTCCAGCACGTTGCCGACGCTCGTGACGAGCTGTCCGTGCTGGTAGATGTCGTAGCCCGTGACGCCCACGTTGTCGGTGGCCGCCTCCCACTTCAGCGACACGGAGTTGTGGGTGGAGCTGACGAACTGCAGGTTGCGCGGTGGCGTTGGCGCCTCGTTGTCCGCGGGGCCGGTCAGCACGGCGGTCAGCTTGTCCGCGTTCGGGCCGCCGTTCGCGGTCGTCGCGGTCGCCTTGATCTTGTTCGCGCCGGCGTGCAGCGTGGCCTTGAGGGTCCGCGTCTGCCACGTCGTCCACGCGCCCGTGCCGGGGAACGAGACCGCCTGGGCGTTCGAGCCGTCCACGGTCACCGAGACGGGACGGTCGACCGTCGTGCCGTTGGCGTAGCGGAACGTGAGGTCGTGCTCGCCACCGGAGTCGGCGTTGATCGTGTACTCGACCGACGAGCCGATGACGTTGTCGTAGTTGACGAAGCCCGTGCCGGAGAACCCGGCGTGGTTGGACTCCACGACGCCCTGCGAGATCGTCGCGTTCTCCGCCTCCTGCTCCAGGGCGGGAACGCTCGCGATCTCCTCGACCTCCAGGTAGTCGAGGTTGGGGCCCCCGGTGGCACCGGTGGACGTGAGCTTGATCTTGTTCTCGCCCGCGTTCAGGTTCACGGTGTTCTCGGCCGACACCCACGTCGTCCACGCACCCGTGCCGGCGAAGGCGCGCTCGTCGACGGCGAGACCGCCGTTGACGCTCACGTCGGCGGGCCGGTTGTCCGCGGTTCCGTTGGCGTAGCGGAAGACCAGCTTCGCCTGGCCCGCCTTCGACGCGTTCACGGTGAACTCGACCGAGCTCCCCGCGACGTTGTCGACGTTCACGAACCCGGCCCCGGAGAACCCGGCGTGGTTCGACTCCACCACACCCTGCGAGATCGTCGCGTTCTCCGCTTCGTACCGGACCGGCGCCGCGAGGGCCGACTCCGGTACCGACATCACTGCGACGGCTGTTGTACAGGCAACACCCATCACGCCGAACGCGCGAAACGCCCGGCTTCTACTCGGTGCCACTGTTGTGCCTCCCACAAAGACGGGTAGGGGGATCACGACGGAGCGGCGGCGGATTCAGTTTTAGACAGGAAACTTTCCTGACTGTCGCGCAGATCACACCACCCGCGACATCCGGAGTCAACCCCCTCCAGGAACTGCGGGAAAGCGCTTACCAGAATCCCGTTACCGATCCCGGTTCTCGGCCAGTGCGGCGATGAGATCCGTGACCGTGCGACTGAGCAGCAGGTCGATCATGTGGACGCCTGTCGACTCACGCCGCTGCCACCCGAGACGCTCGGCGAGCGTCGACAGCTTGATGATCTCCTGCGTCTCCATGCCGCGAGAGGATATGGGCGCGACGTTGCCCGTTCACGCAGGCCCGGCCGATGATCCACACGAAAGGGATCACCCGGGAAGATCACACTGATGGACCTGTCCAATCCGTACGTACGGATTGGATTTCCCGCCCACACCCTGCGACCATCTACAGGTGCCCAGGGTCAGTCAGGACCACCTCGACGCCCGCCGCCGTCAGATCCTCGACGGCGCGCGTTCCTGTTTCGCGCGACACGGCTACGAGGGTGCCACCGTACGCCGTCTGGAAGAGGCGACGGGACTCTCTCGCGGCGCGATCTTCCACCACTTCCGCGACAAGGAGTCGCTCTTCCTCGCGCTCGCCGAGGACGACGCGCTCCGGATGGCGGACGTGGTGGCGGAGCAGGGCCTCGTCCAGGTGATGCGCGACCTCCTCGACGAGCCGGAGAAGCGGACCGAGGAGCACGCGGCCGACTGGCTCGGCACGCGCCTCGAGGTCTCCCGCAGGCTCCGCACGGACCCGGACTTCCGGGCGCGCTGGGCCGAGCGCAGCGAACAGCTCACCGCCGCCACCCGGCAGCGCCTCATCCGCCAGCGCGAGGCCGGCAACCTGCGCGACGACGTCGACGTGACGGTGCTGACCAGCTTCCTGGAGCTCGTCCTCGAAGGTCTCGTCTCGCACCTCGCGATGGGCCTGCCGGCGGACGACATGGAGCCGGTGCTCGATCTGGTCGAAGAAACCGTGCGCCGCCACCGCCGCAGCTCTTGAGAGTTCTTCGAGAACCACTCAATGTGGACGCATGCCGTCCACGCTGAAGACCGCCACTCAGTTCTTCGCGCTGCGCACGCTCGTCCGCGGCTACGCGCTGCTCGGTGACCCGTACGCCGGTGTCATGGCCTCGCCGCCGGACCGCGACCCGTACCCGATGTACGAGAAGGTGCGCGCCAAGGGCGACATGGTGCGCAGCCGCATGGGCGCCTACGTCACGCCGAGCCGCGAGATCTGCGACTCGGTGCTGCGCGACAACAGGTTCATCACCGCGACCTTCGACGAGGCGTCGATGGTGCCGATCACGCTCGTCAAGGACGGCGAGAAGATCGTCAACCCGGTGCAGGACTCGTTCCTGATGATGAACCCGCCGACGCACACCCGGCTGCGCAAGCTGGTCCAGCCGTTCTTCACGCCGCGGGCGCTGAAGGACCGCACCGAGTCCATCCAGAAGATCGTCACCCAGTACCTCGACCGCCTCGACGACCGCTTCGACGTGGTCTCCGAGTTCGCCTCGCAGGTGCCGATCCAGGTCATCGCGGACCTGCTGGGCGTGCCCGACGACCACAAGGACGTCTTCGCGCGCTGGGGAAGCTCGCTGGCCGAGACGCTCGACGGCGTGTGGTCGCACAAGCAGCTCAAGAGCCTGCACGCCACGATCATCGAGTACAACGACTTCATCGACGGCCTGATGGACGAGCGCCGCCGCAACCCGAAGGACGACATCGTCAGCCACCTCGTCACCCAGCACGAGGACCTCAGCCGCGAGGATCTCGTTGCCACCACGGGGTTGCTGCTCTTCGCCGGCTTCGAGACGACGGTGAACCTGATCAGCAACGGCGTGCTGAAGGCGTTCGAGAACCCGCACACCGTGGCGCCGCTGGCCCAGAGCCCCGAGTACGCCGAGGGGTTCGTCGAGGAGGTCCTGCGGCTCGACCCGCCCGTGCAGTACACGATCCGCTGGCCGAAGGAACGCCTTGAGCTGGCAGGGATCTCGCTGCCCAAGGGCATGCCGGTGATGCTGATGCTGGCGGCCGCGAACCGCGACCCGAGGGTCTTCAAGGACCCGTTGAAGTTCGACCCGACGCGGTCCAACGCGCGCGAGCACCTCGCGTTCAGCGCGGGCATCCACTACTGCATCGGCGCGGGACTGAGCCGCATCGAGGGCTCGATCGCGTTGCACGAGCTCTTCAAGCGCTTCCCGAACCTCGGCGCGGACGGCCCGATGACGCGCCGGCGGTCCAAGCTCATCCGCGGCGCGTTGCGACTTCCGGTACGCGCCAACGCATCCAGCCGGTCACTGACGGTGAAGTAGCGCTGACCTGGGGCGAGATTTGTTGCGGGGAGTGCTCGACTTCACCCGGCTGGAGCAATGTTCGTGCCCCAATGACACATGTGCGTAGTGCATCCTTGAAGGCGAGAGGGAGACCCGCCGCACCGCCGCCGCGA
Source organism: Lentzea sp. HUAS TT2 (assembly GCF_051853195.1). Lineage (NCBI taxonomy): Bacteria > Bacillati > Actinomycetota > Actinomycetes > Pseudonocardiales > Pseudonocardiaceae > Lentzea > Lentzea sp. HUAS TT2. The sequence goes on from NZ_CP196667.1 coordinate 117,796, forward strand.
CGGGCCTCCCTCTCGCCTTGTGTCAGGACCTACTCGACGCCCGACATCAGCTTCTTGATCGCCGGAGCCGCCACCGCGAGACCGGCGCCGAGGACGACAGCGGCACCGCCCAGCGTGAGGAAGTACGCCGACGGGCTCGTCGTGTAGAACTTCACGAGTTGCGCGGCCACACCGGTACCGGCCGAGCTCGCCAGGAACCACAGGCCCATCGTCTGCGAGGCGAACGCCTTGGGCGCCAGCTTCGTCGTGACGGACAGGCCGACCGGCGAGAGCATGAGCTCACCCGCGGTCATGATCAGGAACATCAGCACGAGCCACAGCGGCGTCACCTTGCCGTCGGCGGCCGAGTTGCTCGCGAAGTACATGAGCACGAACGACAGGCCGACGAGCACCAGCGCGCCCGCGAACTTGCGCGGCGTGGACGGCGCGCGGTCCTTGAGCTTCACCCACAGCAGCGCGAACACCGGCGCGAGCGCGATGATCATGATCGGGTTGATCGACTGGAACCACGCGACCGGGAACTCCCAGCCGAACACGTGGTTGTCGACGTTCGAGTCGGCGAACTCCGCGATGACCGACGCGCTCTGCTCGAAGATCAGCCAGAACATCGCGGCCGCGATGAACAGCGGGATGTAGGCGACGACCCGCGGCTTCTCGTGCGGCAGCGTCTTCTTGCTGCGCAGCATGACCGTGAAGTAGCCGATCGGCAGCACGATGGACATGATGCTGATCATCAGGATGACACCCTCGACACCGCCGAGGAAGTACGCCAGCACGCCCAGCCCGACGATCGCCACCGCGATGAGGCCGATCAGGCCGTAGGTGCGGCCCTTCTCCTGCGCGTGCAACGGGTTCGGCGCCACGGCGGCCGAGCCGCGCAGGTTCTTGCGGCCGAAGCGGTACTGGATCAGGCCGAGCGCCATGCCGACCGCGGCCACGCTGAAGCCCCAGTGGAAGCCGAGGCCGTCCGCGAGCGCGCCGGTGATCAGCGGCGAGATGAAGCCACCGATGTTGATGGCCATGTAGAAGATCGTGAAGCCCGCGTCGCGACGGTTGTCGTGCTGCTCGTAGAGCCCGCCGACGACGGTCGAGATGTTCGGCTTGAGCAGGCCCGTGCCGAGCACGATGAGGACCAGGCCGAGGTACACGCCCGCGAGACCGATCGGCAGGGCCAGCGAGATGTGGCCGAGCATGATCAGCACGCCGCCGTAGAACACCGCCCGCTGACCGCCGAACACGCGGTCGGCGAGCCAGCCGCCGGCGACACCGGACATGTAGACCGCGGTGCCGTAGATGGCCACGACCGACAGGGCGAGCGCCTTGTCGACGCCGAGACCTCCCTCGGCCACGGCTGTCCACAGGTAGAGGCCGAGGATGGCCTTCATCCCGTAGAACGAGAACCGTTCCCAGAGTTCGGTGAAGAACAGCGTGGACAGGCCTCGGGGGTGCCCGAAGAATCCCTTGTCCTGCGCGGAGATGCTGGCGCTAGGAGCGCTCACAGTCATCGTCCTCTCGTGTCAACGATGTCACGGCGGATCTGGTCGAGATTACGCCGAACGCTCGTACGGTTAGAAATCGGGGTTGCGTCCGAGTGGCCCAACTCTCACGCCGGGATGCGCGGCTGGGCAGGATTTGATGCACTGCTGGGATGGACTTGATCCAGGCGCACGGCGTGGCGATGACGGAGTTCGACCGGCGGGTCCGGGAGATCGCTCCCGACCAGTGGTCGCTCGGCACCCCCTGCCGGGAGTGGTCGGTCAGAGACCTCGTCGGCCACCTCGTCTACGAGCAGCTCTGGGCCCCGGAACTGCTCGCCGGCTGCACGGTGGAGCAGGTCGGCGACCGCTTCGACCACGACAACCTGGGCGACGACCCGCTCGTGTCCTGGGTCGTGGCGGCCGCGGCGGCACGCGAGGCGTGGCTGGGCAAGCACGCGCTGGTGAAACCCGTGCACGTGTCGTCGGGGCTGATGGACGGCGAGGAGTACTGCTGGCAGATGACCACGGATCTCGCGGTCCACGCCTGGGACCTGGCGCGCTCGATCGGCGCCGACGAACGAATTGACCCCGATCTCGCGTCGATGGTCCTGAAGTACGTGGAACGCAACATCGAGGACTGGGGTGGTTCGCCGATGTTCGATTCGCCCGTTCCGGTCGGCGTGGACGCCGACGACCAAACTCGGCTGATCGGACTTCTGGGACGTAAGCCTTAGGTCCTGCGGATGATTCCGGATCTGGCGGAACGCCGTGTGCTGATCTTGACCGAGAACCGGGTTCCCGCTGCGATTTCCGAAACGCCCCGCTCCGCATCCCCCTGTGCCTCCTGCGGGGCGGGGCGTTCCTCCCCCGGCCGCGATCCCCGGATCCCCCCGGACCGTTGATCGCACCGCATTTCTACAGGTAGATCGTTGTCCGGTGTCGAAGCGGTTGGAGCGGACAACGACCTCCGGACAACGTTTTGGTCTCCCCCAGGCACAACACTGCCCCCGGCGCCGGATGCGCCGGGGGCAGTGGGTGCCGGACGGATCAGCCGACGTGTGATCGACGTCCGCACCGGTGGTTGGTCGTGGGTGGACCGCTACAAGACCATGCCAGCCACTCGTGACCGGTCCCTGAACGTCAGATGACCTTCTGCTCCAGAGTGACGCACCTGATACCGACGGCGTCGAGGTGCTCGCTCACCTTCACGAACCCGGCGCTCTCGTAGAACCCGATGTTCCCGTCGCTCTCGGCCCCGGTGAACAGCCAGACGACCCTCACGGCCTCCGGCGCGTGCTCGCTGACCGCCTCCAGCAACCTCCGCCCGACCCCGCCGCCCTGGACGTCGGGCGCGACGGACAGCCGGGCGACCTCCATCCGGTCGCCGTCGACCCGGCTGCGCACCGAGCCGACGAGCCTCTCGCCGCTGAACGCCCCGAACGCGGGCGTGCCGTCGGCGAGGTGGTCGCGGATCTGGTCGAGCGTCTCGACGAGCGGCGGCAGGTCCCACGCCCCGTACCGCCTGGCCTCCTGGAGATAGGCGGCGCGCTGGATCGTCATGACCTCACCGGCGCGCTCCGGCCCGATCGGTCCGATGTGGACGTTCACGGCCCGGTGACCCCCGGCGTCCAGCTCTCCGGCAGGCCGCTCTCCGTGAGGATGATCTGGTGGTCGTGGAACCCTTCCGGCGCGTCCGGCTGCCACGGCCACTGCCCCTGCGGCGTCGGCACGATGATCTGCAGTGCCGCGAACTCCGACCCGTCGTAGAGCAGGTAGGCGCTCCCGAAGAACTCGGGGTAGAACCCCTTGTAGACCCGCTCGAACGCGACCGGCACCCCGTCGAAGAAGTCGTGGTAGAGCTGCCCGGGCACGAACCGCTCACCGCCACTGGCGCGCTTCACGTACATGTTGATCAGGTTCTCGCCCATGCCCTGCGGCAGCCCGATCACCACCGCCTCCGCCACGCCGAACCGGCGCCAGGCCCCCACCGAGAACACGTATCCGGGCCCCTCGGCGTCCGGGTTCACAACGATGTTGGTGTGGCCGAACCGGTCGGCCGCGGACAGCAGCCGAGCACGCAGCTCGATGTCTTCGTCGGAAAGCACGGCACCCAGCCTACGGCACCCTTCCGGCGCCTTATGCCTGCTTGGAGCATCTCCAAGGCTCCCACCTTCAGGCAGATTTGGCGCGAAACGATAGAGCTTTCGCAGCCCCTGCCCCTACCGTCCGACCATGCCCAAGAGATCGTCCAGCGTGGTGGGCCGCGAGTTCGGCAACGGCGTCCGAGCCGCCATCGAGAACACCGGACTGACCCAGCGCCAGCTAGCCGAACTGCTCGGCTGGCAGGAGGCCAAACTGTCCGACATGCTCGCCGGCAAGGGCGGTGTGACCGAACTGGAGGTCGCCACCCTGCTCGCCTACTGCCGCACCCCACTCGTCGAACGCGAACGCCTGCTCGCCCTGTACCGCGAGGTCGGACGCTTCTTCGTGCAGTTTCCCGAAGACGGCGTCCCGGACCAGGTCCGCACGCTGATCAACCAGGAGAAGGAAGCCACCGAGATCACCGGCTGGTCGATGATCCTCGTGCCCGGTCTGCTCCAGATCTACGAGTACATCGAGGCTGTCACCGCCAAGGCCCGGACGGTGTCGACCGAGAACTTCGCGGCGACGGTGGCGGCGAGAGCGGCCCGGACCGAGATCCTCGACTACAGCCGAACCTTCACCTTCTACGTGCACGAGCAGGCCCTGTGGCTTCCGGTCGGCGGCGAAGAGGTGTGGCGCGAGCAGCTCGCCCACTTGCTGCGGTTGTCTGTGCGCAAGTACATCAGCATCCGCATCGTCCCGAGGTCGGTCGGCGTGCATGCGGGCGTCTCCGGCGACTTCCGGCTGATGAAGTTCCCGAAGTACCCGCCGGTCGTCTACATCGAGAGCGTCAAGTGCTGCTTGTTCTTCGATGACAAGGACACCGTCGAGACCTACGAGAACATCCTGAAAGACCTCGCTGCTGTCGCCCTGGATGAGGAAGAATCGAGGGCGGTGATCAACAGCATCTTGGAGGGCCTCCAATGACCGTGTGGCGCAAGAGCAGTTACAGCGGCGACGGCGACAACTGCGTCGAGGTGGGCCACGGCGTCGGCATCCGTGACAGCAAGGCGCCCTCGACCCACCTCTCCGTCTCTTCTGAAGCCTGGTCGGCGTTCTTGAAGGTCGTTCGGGCGCAGTGACGCAAACCGCCGGCCACGCTGCTGCGCGACCGGCGTTCGTGCTTGCTCGTGCTCAGCCGACCTCGGCCATGACCTCGTCCGACACGTCGAAGTTCGCGAAGACGTTCTGCACGTCGTCGCAGTCCTCCAGCGCGTCGATGAGCTTGAAGATCTTCTTCGCGCCCTCGGCCTCCAGCTGCACCGACACCGACGGCATGAAGCTCGACTCGGCGGACTCGTAGTCGATGCCCGCGTCCTGCAGCGCCTTGCGGACCGGGATCAGGTCACCGGCCTCGGACACGACCTCGAAGGCCTCGCCCAGGTCGTTGACCTCCTCGGCACCGGCCTCCAGCACCGCCAGCATGACGTCGTCCTCGGACGTGTCCGCCTTGGGCACGATCACGACGCCCTTGCGGCTGAACATGTACGACACGGAACCGGGGTCGGCCATCGAACCGCCGTTGCGCGTCATCGCCGTCCGGACCTCGGTGGCGGCGCGGTTGCGGTTGTCCGTGAGGCACTCGATGAGCACCGCGACACCGTTGGGCCCGTAGCCCTCGTACATGATGGTCTGCCAGTCGGCACCGCCGGCTTCTTCACCGCCGCCGCGCTTGCGGGCGCGTTCGATGTTGTCCAGCGGCACCGAGTTCTTGCGGGCCTTCTGGATGGCGTCGAACAGCGTCGGGTTGCCGTCCGGGTCCCCACCACCGGTGCGGGCCGCGACCTCGATGTTCTTGATCAGCCGCGCGAAGAGCTTGCCGCGCTTGGCGTCGATGGCGGCCTTCTTGTGCTTGGTGGTCGCCCACTTGGAGTGGCCGCTCATTTCTCCTCCGAACCAGTCAAACCACGAACCATGTCCACGAACAGGCGATGGACGCGCTCATCCCCCGTGAGCTCCGGATGAAACGCCGTGGCCAGCACGTTGCCCTGCCTGACCGCGACGATCCTACCGGCGGCATCGCCCGCCTCAGCCGTAACGGGCACCGTAGCGAGAACCTCGACCCCCTCGCCAACCGCCTCCACCCACGGTGCGCGGATGAACACGGCGTGCACGCTCTCACCTGCGAGGTCGAGATCGGTCTCGAACGAGTCGATCTGCCGCCCGAACGCGTTGCGCCGCACCGTGACCGCCAGGCCACCGAGCTGCTCCTGGTCCTCACGGCCGTCCAGCACCGTCTCGGCCAGCAGGATCATGCCCGCGCACGACCCGTAGGCGGGAAAACCGGCCTTGATCTTGGCGCGCAGCGGCTCGAGCAGCTCGAAGTTGGCCAGGAGCTTGCTGATGGTCGTCGACTCGCCGCCGGGGATGACGATCCCGTCCAGCTCGTCCAGTTCCTCGGGACGGCGGATCGGGCGCGCGGTGACATCACACTTCGCGAGGGACACGAGGTGCTCCTGGACGTCGCCCTGGAGGGCGAGCACGCCGATGACGGGAGGGGCAGCGACAACCATGCTCACCAGCATATTCGAGGTCCACGGGACCGCCGCGCACCCCTGGTCAGTGGACCTCGTGCAGCCCAGGGAAGTCGTCCGGGATCAGACCGTCGTGATCGAGATATGCCGCCAGCACCGCACGAACCGTCGCCAGCGGCACTTCGTGGCGAAGCGGTACGTCCTCGCCGTGGCCTTGGAAGTCGTAGACCCGGTCACCAACGATGTCGTCGCCCAGCGTCGCACGGCGACCGGTCCGGCTGTTGATCTGCACGTAGCCGAGCCCGACGCCCACGCCCACTCGTGCGGAAGGGAACCGGTACGCATCCTCCGCCACGTACACGGTGATGATCGACGGGCACGGTTGCCGTGCGGACTGCTCGCTCACCCTGTCCAGCAACTCGGTCAGTTCCTCGTGTGTGCGGATGACGATGGCGGGATCGCCGGGGTTGAAGTCGTCCTCGGGTTTCTGGTCGTACCAGACCTCTAGAGCTGCCACGGTGCCCGCATCCCTCCGGTGTACGTCTTGCGGTAGTTCGGCGCGTGCACTGTGAGCGTGGAACCCTCCGGCAACAGCACCGGGACCACGGTGTCACACCCGTAGCGATCACGGCACGGCCGGTTGTTGAGCACCACGGTGGCGTGCTGGATGCCCTTCTGGCGCATCATCACCGCCACCTTGGTCTCCACATGAGTGACGGTCACAGGCGCACCAGGTTCCGGGAAATCGGTCTCCCGCAGCATTTCCCACGCCTGAGCCGACGCGTCGTCCTGCCCGCTAACGATCGCCGCGACCTCGTCGCCGTTGTCGGCGAACCAACGCCCATGCGTGCGCTGTCCCGTTCCAGGCTGGACTGGTGGCGGGAGCTGATCCCTCAGCGCCTCCACACGTTCAGGTGAACGCGGCGCGGGCGGTTGCGACGACTGCACGGCGCCACCCGGTTCCTGACCGATCCCCTGACTCCGCAGGTAGGAGCGAATCTCGTCGGCCACCGTCGCGAGGGTGGACACCTGGCCCTCCGGCTCGCTGATCCCCTCGATCACCCGCGTGAACAGGGCACAAGCCTGGTCCACGTCGGCCTGGAGCGTGCCGAAGCCGGCGATGGACAGCAGATCGCGCGCCTGTTCGGCGAGTTCCGCTGCCTCGTGATGCGCGGCTATCGCCTGGTCGATCTTGACCAGCACACGCCTGAGCGCATCCCCCAAGTCCCCGAGCGACGCCACTCCGCTTCCCCTCGCGCGCCATCGTCACCCGATGCTGCCACGACACGACCGAGCCTGCCTGCGAAAACACCGCGAGCCGCCCCCAACGCGTGGGGACGGCTCGCGGCCTGAACGGGCTGCGTCAGTCGATGGTGACGAGATCCCGCTGCTCCACCGGCTGACGCGACTTCACGAAGCGCCATCCGAGGAACAAGACCAGTGCCAGGACCGGGATGGACCAGAACGCGATCCGCTCCGCGTGACCGTCGGAGAAGGCCATCTGCCCGACCACCAGCGCGAGGAACGCGAGCGTGAGCCAGGACGTGTACGGCGCGCCGGGCATCCGGTACGACGGGCGCTCGATCTCGCCCCGCGACGCCTTCTGCCGCAGCTTCATCTGGCAGATGATCAGCGTGGCCCACGTCGACACGACGCCCAGTGACGCGATGGCGATCGCGATGTCGAACGCGTCCTTGGGGACGATGTAGTTGAGCACCACGCCGGCCAGGTACGCGACACCGGTGAAGAGGATCCCGCCGTAGGGCACGTGCCGGGAGTTCATCTTGCCGGTGATGGCCGGGGCCTCACCCTTCTGCGCCAGCGACCTCAGGATGCGGCCGGTCGAGTAGAGACCGGAGTTGCAGGAGGACAGCGCCGCGGTCAGCACGACGGCGTTCATGATGTCGCCGACGGCCGGGATGCCCAGCGCCGAGAACACCGTGACGAACGGCGACTCGGTCCCGGTGTAGTGGTCCCACGGCAGCAGCATCGTCAGCAGCAGCACCGAACCGACGTAGAAGATCGCGATCCGGTACACCACGCCGTTGATCGCGCGCGGCATGATCTTCTCGGGGTTCTTGGTCTCGCCCGCGGCGATGCCGACGAGCTCGATCGCCGAGTACGCGAAGATGACGGCCTGCAGGGTCATCAGCGCGATGCCGAAGCCGGCCGGGAAGAGCCCGCCGTGGCCGAGGGTGTTCGAGACCGACGCCGTGGTGCCGCCGATGTCCGCGTTGCCGATCACCAGGCCCGCGCCGACCACCAGGAAGACGACGATCGCGGTCACTTTTACGACCGAGAACCAGAACTCCAGCTCACCGAAGAGCTTGACGGACAACATGTTGATGGCGATCAACACGACCAGGGCCACCAGCGCGGTGATCCACTGCGGCATGTCGGGGAACCACTTGTGCATGTAGATCGCGACGGCGGTGATCTCGGCGATGCCGGTCATCGCCCAGTTCAGCCAGTAGAGCCAGCCCGACGTGAAGCCGGCCCACGGGCCGATGAACTCGCGGGCGTACTCGACGAAGCTGCCGGACACGGGGCGATGGAGGACGAGTTCGCCCAGCGCGCGCATGACGAAGAACGCCGCGAGGCCGCACACCGCGTACGCGAGGATCAGGGACGGCCCCGCTGTGGCGAGGCGTCCGCCCGCACCCAGGAAAAGGCCGACGCCGATAGCTCCACCGATTGCGATCATCTGCACCTGGCGCTTGCTCAGCGCCTTGGTGTAGCCGTCCGCATCAGTTTCCACAGAACTCACGAGGAGGTTCCTTCCGAAACGGAAAAATGCTCGCGTCGGAACCTCCCGCGCCCCGACGCGCTGATTCGGGGAACCCTAGCGAGTGGCGGTCATCACCAAGTAATCACCTGGGGAAGACTTAACGTAAGCGACATCACACAGCGCCTCGTTCAGGTCTGACCAAATGTCTTCGACGTGCTCGAGTCCGACGGAAATGCGCAGCAAATTGTCCGGAACGCCAGAAGCCCGCAGTTCTTCTCCGGGTACCAGGCGATGGGTCAAAGCCGAGGGATGCTCGATAAGGGTGTCCACCGAACCCAGCGACACGGCCGGCGTGATGAGCCGAAGCCGGCGCACGACCTCGACCGGATCACCGTGCACACCGAACGCGATCATCGCGCCCGTGCCGCGCATCTGCACCGACGCGGACGGGTAACGCACGAACTCCACGGCGTCGTGCGAGGCCAACCGCGAAGCCAGCACTGCAGCCGACCGGGACGCCGCCTCGACGCGCAACGGCAAGGTCGCGAGCCCGCGGTGCAGCAGGTAGCCGCCGAGAGGGTGCAGCACGGCGCCCGTGATGATCCTGACCTGCCGCAACGCCGCTGCCAGCGCCTCGGAACAGGCCACCACACCGCCGAGCACGTCACCGTGTCCGCCCAGGTACTTGGTGCCGGAGTGCAGCACGTACGAGGCGCCGTGCAGCACCGGGTTCTGCAGGATCGGCGTCGCGAAGGTGTTGTCGACCATCACCGGCACGCCGCCCGACTGGCGCACGACGTGCTCGATGTCGACCAGGTCCAGGTTCGGGTTGGCCGGTGTCTCGACCACGATCAGCCCGGTGTCCGGCCGGATCGCGGAGGACACCAGGCCCGCTTCGACGTACGTGGTCGTGACGCCCAGGAGACCGGACGACAGCAGGTGGTCGGTGCCGCCGTACAACGGCCGCACGGCCACGACGTGCGGTTTTCCCGCCATCACGCAGGCGGCCTGGACGACGGCGGTGACCGCGGCCATGCCGCTGCCGAACGCCACGGACGTCTCGGTGTGCTCGAGAGCCGCGAGCGCCTGCTCGAATCGGGCCACCGTCGGGTTGTGCAGCCGCGCGTAGACGGGCGAGGTTGCCCGCGCGGCGCCGGTGGCCCACTCCCCCAGCGCCTCCCCGCCGAGCGCCTGGTCAGGCACGGGGTAGGTGGTGGACAGGTCGATGGGAGGTGCGTGCACGCCGAGCTCCGCGAGGTCGTCGCGGCCGCCGTGCACTGCGATGGTCTCGATGCGCGTCATGGCCTGAATGGTGGAGACTTCCTCGGCAGAGTGGGCGGAAGACCGCAGGCGATTCGGTGGAACGGAGAACAGCCGTGCTGGATTCGATCGACGAGGCCATCGTGCGGGAGCTGCGGAAGGACGCGCGGCTGCAGAACAAGGACCTGGCCGAACGCGTCAACGTCGCGCAGTCCACGGCGGTGGTCCGGCACCGGGCGTTGAGGGAACGCGGCGTGATCACCGGCTACCACGCCGAGATCGATCCGAACGCGGTCGGGCAGCACGTCCAGGCGATGCTCGCGGTGAAGATCCGCCCGCACACCAAGGAGATCGTCGACCCGTTCATGGCTTACGTGTTGTCTCTTCCCGAAACGCTCGCGCTGTCACACGTGACGGGTCCAGAAGATTTCCTGGTGCACGTCGCGGTATCGGACGTCGGTCATCTTCAACGGCTCGTGCTCGACAAGTTCACCAGTCGGCGAGAGGTGACAGAGGTTCATACAAACCTGCTTTTCTCGCACGTCAGGAAGCATTAACCGGCCAGGCGCAATGCGGGTGCGAGCTGGTCGCGGCCGTCAATGCCGAGCTTGCGATAAACCTTCGTCAGGTGGATCTCGACGGTCCGCAGCTGCACGAACAGCACGGCCGCGATCTCGCGGTTCATCTTGCCCGCGGCGGCCAGTGCGGCGACCCGCCGTTCGGACTCGGTGAGGCCCGCGGGACCGGCCGCGAGCTCCTGGCGGATCTCCTCGGCCAGCTCCTCGACACCGCAGTCGTCGGCCAGGTCGACGGCCACGCGCAGCTCGGTGCGAGCCGGCTTGACCCGTCCGGCCAGGTGCAGCGCGCGGCCCAGCGCGAAGTGGCTGCGCGCCCGTTCCAGCAACGCACCGGTCGGGGCCAGCAGGTCGACCGATTCCTGAAGCAGCGCAACGCCCTCCACGCCGAGCAGCACGCCCTGTTCGCGCAACGAGGCCGCCAATGGCAGGACAGCGCCGAGGGAGCGCGCCAGCCGTTCCTCGGCGAGAAGGTGCTCTCCTCCGAGGAGCAGCCGCCACGACGTGCTGTCGCGACGGCGCGCACGCAACCGTTCGCCGCAGTCCAGCAGGTCGCGCATGCCGTCCTTGCGCCGCTCGGCCGCGATCCGCACGCGTCCGCGCGCCGCCAACAGCCCAGGAGCCCCGAACAGGTCCGGCACCTCGCCCGGCACGACCTCGAACACCGCCGACGCCGTCTCGACGTCACGCATTTCCAGCAGTGCCAACGCAAGTTCGGTCAACGCCGCGAAAACCGGCGAGGACACCCGAGCCGCGCCACAGCTCTCCAGCACCGCCAGTGCCTCACGGGCATCGGCCTCGGCACCCGCCAGCCGTCCGAGATCTCGCAGGCACGCCGAACGCGCCGTGAGTGCGGCCGCGATGCACGGCCGGTGCTGCCATCGACGCGCCACGGTCAATGCACGGTCCGTACGCGCGTAGGCGCCCGCCAGCTCACCACTCGTCCGCAAGAATCCGATGGCACGCAGGAAAGGCCCGAACTCCGAGGGCCTGGCCGGCATGACGTCCGGGTCGCCGACGACATCGGGTTCGGCCTCCGGCTCCTCCCCCAGCAACGCCAGCAGACCCGGCAACGCGGGGTGCGCGGGATCGGCCTCCCCCAGGTGGTCCACGGCCGCCGGGACGTCCACATAGGACTCGACCTCGCCGAGCTCCGCCAGCAGGCCGTGCGATCCCGGCTCGTCCATCGCGCGGCGGAGGTACCGGACGGCGTCCACGACCCGGTTGCGCGCACGGGCCCGTCCCGCGGCCGACACCAGCACCTCGGTCGCCCACTCCTCGCCCTGCGGCCGCGTCTCGACCAGGTGCTCGGCCACCGCCTCCGCCGACGCGCCCGTCTCGGTCAGCAGCCGTGCAGCGGCGGCGTGCAGGTCCTGGCGTTCAGTGATCGTCAACTCCGCCCGCAAGGTGTTGCGCACCAACGGATGCACCAACGCGCCGTCGGCCGACAGGAAGCCCATCCGGTGCAGCGCGGCGATCGTTCCTGCCAGTTCGCAGGGCTCGATGCCGATCAGCTCGGCGACGCGCGGCAGCGTCACCTCTCCCCCCAGCACGGCCAGGGCGTGCAACGCGTCGGGGGCGTGCGGGGCCAGGCGGCGGAGGCGGACGTTGACGGTCGGCAGCAACGCCGGTGCGGTGAGTCCCTGCACGTGGTCGGTGTACGCGCGCACGAGGTTCAACAGCAGCAGCGGGTTACCACCGGCCTCGGCACGGCATTGCGCGACGAACTCGTCGTCCCGCGGCCCCAGCTCGTTCTCGATCAACGCCCGCGAGTCGGCGAACGACAGCTCGTCCAAGCGGATCTCGCTGGTCGACGCGGCGAGCAGCTCCTCCAGCGTCTGCGGCCCCGCGCACACCTCGCCCGCCCCGATCCCGGCGAGCGCGAAGATCGGCAGGTGCTCGATGCGGTGCGGCAGGGTGCTCAGCCACTGCAACGACGGCTGGTCGGCCCACTGCGCGTCGTCCACGACGATGGCGACGGGGCGTTCGGCGGCCATCCGCGCCAGCGCTCGGTGCAGGACGTGCAGCTCGGGCAACGTCACCGGGCCCGGTTCGGCCAGGGCGTCGGACTGCCCGAGCGCGGCGGCGATGCGCGGCTGGTGCCCGACGTCGTCCCCCGGCTGCACGCAGACGAACAACCGGCTGACCACGCCGAACGGCAGGTCGCGCTCCAGGTAGCTGCCGCGTGCCGCGAGCACCGTGAACCCGTGCCGCGCGGCCAGCTCCCGCGCGGTCGTGAGCAGTGCGGTCTTGCCGGCCCCGAGTCCCCCGGTGGCCACCACGAGGTGCCCGTCACCGCCGGCCGCCGCGGTGAGTGCCTCCCCCAGCTGCGTCGTCTCCCGGTCCCGCCCGACCAGTCCAGGTTTCGCGCCCATGGGTTCATCTGAGGCCTGTCCCCCATCGGCCCTCTATCGCGGAAGCATCGGCCCCTACGCCACCCCGGCGAGCCGCAGCCCCGCCGTCGTCACCGCGGCGAGCACGATGACCGCCACGAACGGCAGCTTGCGCCACGCGGCCAGTCCGCCGACGGCGACGCCGAGCGCGAGCGCCCAGCCGCCGAACTGCTTGCCGTTCGTCAGCGCCGAGACCGCTACCAGCGCGAACAGCAGCACGGTCGCACTGGCCGACATCAGGTCGCGGACCTTGTCGGGCAACGTCACGCGGTCGCGCAGCAACGGCCCGGCGAGGCGGATCGCGAAGGTGCCGGCGGCCAGGATCAGGACTGCGGTGACGGGCACGGCTCCTCCTTCTTCGACTTGAACACGAACAGTCCGGCGAGCGCGAGCAGCACGGGCACACCGGCGGGCAGGAACGGCGTGGTCGCGAGCGCTATCGCGGCGCCCACCAGTGCCGCGTTGCGCGTCCCCGCGTCCTTCAGCGCCGGGAGCGTGAGCGCCAGCAGGGCCGCCGGGAACGCCGCGTCCAGCCCGAACGTCATCGGGTCGCCGATCGCCTGCCCCACGAGCGCACCGATGAGCACGCCCGTGTTCCAGCTGAAGAACAACGACACGCCGCACGCCCAGTAGGCCGCACGCGCTCTCGCGGGATCCTTCTGCGCCATCGCGAACGCCGTCGACTCGTCGATCAGCAGGTGGCTGCCCACGATCCTGGCCAGCGGGTTCTTGCCCAGCACGTCGCCGACCGCGAGCCCGAACGGCAGGTGCCGCACGTTGAGCACGAGCCCGGCCAGCACCGCGGCGGCAGGGCTGCCACCAGCGGCGACGACGCCCACGGCCATGAACTGCGAGCCGCCCGCGAAGATCAGCAGCGACATCAGCACCGGCATCCACCACGGCAGGCCGGAGCCGACCGAGATCGCGCCGAAGCTCGCACCGGTCACCGCGGCACCGAGTGCTACCGCGGCGACGTCACGCAGGAGCACAGCATCAAGAGTTCGCCAGATCGAACGGACCACCCATTAAGATGAACACCTGGGATCGGTGTTCGTCAAGACGAACGGATGGACTTCTGTGTCGAACGCACCACTCGACCTCATCGCGGCCAACCTCCGCCGCGAGCGCGACCGCACCGGCATGTCGCTTTCGGAGGTCGCCAAGAAGGCCGGCGTGGCGAAGTCGACCCTCTCGCAGCTGGAGTCCGGCGCCGGAAACCCCAGCGTGGAGACCCTGTGGGCGCTCGGTGTGGCGTTGGGCGTGCCGTTCAGCCAGCTCGTCGAACCCGCCGTACCGCGCGTGCAGGTGATCCGCGCGGGCGAGGGCCCGGTCATCCACTCCGAGCGCGCGCACTACTCCGCCACGCTGCTGGCCGCGTGCCGTCCCGGCACCAAGCACGACATCTACTGGCTGGCCCTCGAACCCGGCGGCGCGCGCGAGTCGCTGCCGCACGTGCCGGGCAGCATCGAGCACATGATCGTGGCGACCGGCCGCTGCCTGGCGGGCCTCGCCGACGAACCGATCGAGCTCGGACCCGGTGACTACATCGTCTATCCGGGCGACGTGCCGCACATCTGCAAGGCGCTGGAACCGGGCACGAGCGCTGTCATGGTCATGGAGCACACGGTCTAGCTCAACCTGCTTCGCAACGTGCGCAGCCATGGCTCGGAGAGCGCGGGTTCGCCGTCCATCGCTTGCGCGATCATCCGCCGGACCTCCTTGGTGCGTCCGAGTTCGACCAGGTGCACGGCCTCTGCCAAGGCCATGCGCGTGCGTTCGTCCCTCTTGATCTCGCCGGAGTACCCGCGCCACTTCACCAGCCGGTAGCCCCGCGTCAGCTTGGTCTGATGGTCGCCGAAGTAGGACCAGACCTTCCTCTCCAGCGAGACGTTCACCACCGCGGAGGCCGGCAGTCGGTGGGTCCACTCGGGGTGCTCCTGCTGCCACCGCCAGGTGTTGGGGCTGGTCTTGGTGCGCATCGTGACGCCGACGAACCGCAGCTTGCGCCGGATCGCGGGCCAGGTCTCGCGCTCCTCGGCGATCCAGTCGTCCAGCAGCGCGAAGAGCTTGGTGAACGTGGAGCCGACGTGCACGACGTCCACGAAGGTCACCGGGCGATCGCGCCTGGCCAGCGCCGCGGGCGTGATGCCGATCGCCGCGGCCATCTCCCTGGCGCGCCGGACGTCGCCGGGGATGAGCTCGCCAGAGCCGTAGAGCGAGATCGGCAACCGGCTCAGCACCCGTCCCGAGTCCGGCAGCGCCCCGCTGAGCAGGTCGAACATCGAGTCGAGCGACCTGCCCACGAACACCAGGTCGCCGTTGCCGCTGCGCGCCAGGACCTTGCCCGCGCACTCGGCGAGTTCGGGCAGGTACCACGGCTCGGGCGCGGTCACGCCGTCGAGCAGCGACCCGAGCTGGTCGGGCGTCACGAGGTCCCAGCGGTACGGCACGTTCATCCGGCCATGATGACGACCGGGCATCTACCAGGCCACCGAGTTGTGAACTGTGCAGCGGCCGGCGTCACACGAGAAAACGGGCCAGGTCGCACCCGCGACCCGGCCCGTCTCTCCACTCAAACGTATAGCAGGCGGGGGGCCTTGCCACAAGACCCCGTGGATCGTTCACACTCATCGCCTCAGGCAGAACAAGGGCGCTGTGGGGAGCACGTGGCTTACGAAGAAGAACTGCAGTCCGAGCGTGATTACGTGGCCGGTCTCTACGCACGGCTCGATGGCGAACGTGCACGCGTGAAGGCCGCCTATCTGTCTGCGCTGGGTGGCACCGGCGAGACCGCGATGGAACGTGACAACGAGGTGCGCGCCCGGCACCGCGAGATGAAGCGCCTGAACGTGGCCGACTACGGCCTGTGCTTCGGCCGCCTGGACAGCCTCGACGGCGACACTTCCTACATCGGCAGGATCGGCCTGTTCGACGAGGAGAACGAGTTCGAACCGGCGCTGCTCGACTGGCGGGCACCGGCGGCGCGGCCGTTCTACACCGCCACCGGGGCGACCCCCGAGGGCATGCTGCGGCGCCGTCAGTTCCTCACCCGCCGCCGTTCGGTGGCCGGGTTCACCGACGAGGTGTTCGGCAAGCTCGGCGAGGAGCAGGGCGACGTGGCCCTGCTGGAGGCGTTGAACGCGCCGCGCGGCGAGGGCATGCGCGACATCGTGGCGACGATCCAGGCCGAGCAGGACGCGATCATCCGGCTCGACCACCCCGGCGTGCTGGTGATCGAGGGCGGCCCCGGCACCGGCAAGACGGTCGTGGCGCTGCACCGCGTCGCGTACCTGATGTACACGCAACGAGAGCGCATGGAACGGCACGGCGTGCTCGTCGTGGGCCCGAACCCGGCGTTCCTCAACCACATCGGCCGCGTGCTGCCTTCGCTGGGCGAGTCGGACGTCGTGTTCTCGACCGCCGGCAGCCTGCTGCCCGGCCTGCGCGCGACGGCGGAGGACTCGCCGGAGGTCGCGCGGCTCAAGGGTGCGCGCACCATGGTGGACGTGCTGAAGGCGGCCGTCGCGGCCCTGCAGCGCGTGCCGGAGGACCCCATCCCGGTCGGCATGAAGGACGTCGTCATCGAGATCGGCGCGGACGTCGCCGAGTGGGCCCGGCAGGAGGCGCGCGACAGCGGCCTGCCGCACAACGAGGCGCGCGCGGTGTTCCGCGAGATCGTCACGTACGTCCTGACCGAGCGGGCGATCGGCCGGATCGGGAAGGGCTGGATGTCCCGGTCCGACAAGCAGGCCTGGGAGGACATGCGCGCGGGCCTGGTGAAGGACCTCGCCGACGACGACTCGTTCCTCGCGGTGCTCGACTCGCTGTGGCCGATCATGACGCCGTTCGAGCTGCTGAGCGCGCTGTACTCGTCGCCGGAGCGGCTCGCGGAGGCGGGCGCCGATCCGTCGCTGCACCGCGCGGAGGGCGACGCGTGGACGGTGTCCGACGTGCCGTTGCTCGACGAGTTGTACGACCTGCTGGGCAAGGACGGCACCGAACAGGCCGATGACCAGGCGGCGCAGGCGGAACGCGCGGCCGAGGCCCGGTACGCCGCCGAGGTGCTCGACAGCATGGTCGGCCGCGTGGACCACATGGACGACGAGGACCACCTCTTCGCGTCGGACATGCTCTTCGCGGAGGACCTGGCCGAGCGCTTCGAGGACCACGACCAGCGCACGCTCGCCGAACGCGCGCTGGCAGACCGCGGCTGGACCTACCGGCACGTGGTCGTGGACGAGGCGCAGGAACTGTCCGAAATGGACTGGCGGGTGCTGATGCGCCGCTGCCCCGGCCGTTCCTTCACGGTGGTGGGCGACCTCGCACAACGCCGTGCGGCGGCAGGCGCCACGTCGTGGGGCCAGATGCTCGACCCGTACGTGCCCGGCCGCTGGGAGTACCGGTCGCTGACGGTCAACTACCGCACGCCCGCGGAGATCATGGCCGTCGCGGCACAGGTGCTGGCCGAGTTCGCGCCGGACGTGAAGGCGCCGGACTCGGTGCGCGCCAACGGGGTTCAGCCCTGGTCGCGACACGTGACCACGGACGAGCTGCCGGGCGCCGTCGAGGAGTTCGTCAAGCAGGAGGCGGACTTCGAGGGCACGAGCGTGGTGATCGGGCCGCCCGGCGTGCCCGGCACGGTGCCCGCCGCGGAGACCAAGGGCCTGGAGTACGACTCGGTGCTCGTCGTGGAGCCTGAGCGGATCATGGCCGACGGGCCGCGCGGTGCGGCGGAGCTGTACGTGGCGCTGACCCGTGCCACGCAACGACTCGGCGTGCTGCACCTCGACCAGCTGCCGGCCGCGTTGTCCGGCCTCGTCGAGACGGTGGCCACATGACCCGTTGAGCGGTCGGGGCAAGCCCCGGCCGTCTCTAGGATGGGCGGAAGTCTGGGGGGACTGCTCGCGTCGGCCAGACGATCACATCCGCGTCGAGCCGCACTGGGGGCAATCCATGACGACTCCGCCCATCCCGCCCGCCGCTTCTCCGGACGGGCCAGGTGAACCGGCCAACGTGTGGGCACCACCCACCTCGCCGCCCGCGCACCCGCCTCGTACGGGGCTGGTCCACCCGGCGCTGATCCACCCGCCCTCCTTCGTCCCTCCACGAAGGACCTCCCGGGTCGGCCTGGTGATCGCGAGCTGCCTCGGCGTCCTGCTCGTGGCGATGCTGGCCACGGTCTTCTACCTGTTCCCTGAGGGCCACGGCACCGCGGTCGGCGACTGCGTGAAGCTGACGGGCGTGGAGTCCAACATGAAGTACGACGAGGTCTCCTGCGACGGCAGGCTCCACAACTACACCGTGAGCAAGGTGCTCGACTTCGACTTCCAGGAGTGCGGCGGCGACCCGGACGCGTACACGACCTACAACGGTCGCGAGGGAACGCTGTGCCTGATCCCGGTGTTCTTCGACGGCCAGTGCTACGACTTCATGCTCGCCTCTCTCACCGCCGAGAACCCCGTGGTGGACTGCGGCGCGACCGGAGCGATCAAGGTGCGGGTGCTCACGAACACCGCGGACGAGGCGGCGTGCGGCGCGGACTCGTTGAAGGCGATGGCCTATGAGGAAACGAAGACCACGTACTGCTTCACGCCGGGGTCATAGGACGACAGAAGGGCGCGTCCCCGTCGTGGGGACGCGCCCTTCTCGTTCGTTCTGACCTACCAGCCGCGCTCGGCCAGGCGGTGCGGCTCCGGGATCTCGTCCACGTTGATGCCGACCATGGCCTCACCCAGGCCGCGCGAGACCTTGGCGATGACGTCGGGGTCGTCGTGGAAGGTGGTGGCCTTCACGATGGCCTCGGCGCGCTGGGCCGGGTTGCCGGACTTGAAGATGCCGGAACCGACGAACACGCCCTCGGCGCCGAGCTGCATCATCATCGCGGCGTCGGCCGGGGTCGCGATGCCACCCGCGGTGAACAGCACGACGGGGAGCTTGCCGTTCTGCGCGATCTCCTTGACCAGCTCGTACGGCGCCTGGAGCTCCTTGGCGGCCACGTAGAGCTCGTCCTCGGGGAGGTTCTGCAGGCGGCGGATCTCCTGGCGGATCTTGCGCATGTGCGTGGTGGCGTTCGAGACGTCACCGGTGCCGGCCTCGCCCTTGGAGCGGATCATGGCCGCGCCCTCGGTGATGCGGCGCAGGGCCTCGCCCAGGTTCGTCGCACCGCAGACGAAGGGGACGGTGAACGCCCACTTGTCGATGTGGTTCGCGTAGTCGGCCGGGGTGAGCACCTCGGACTCGTCGATGTAGTCGACCCCGAGCGACGCGAGGACCTGGGCCTCGACGAAGTGGCCGATGCGGGCCTTCGCCATGACCGGGATCGAGACGGCGTCGATGATCCCGTCGATCAGGTCGGGGTCGCTCATGCGCGCGACGCCGCCCTGGGAGCGGATGTCGGCGGGCACGCGCTCGAGGGCCATGACGGCCACGGCGCCCGCGTCCTCGGCGATCTTCGCCTGGGTGGCGTCGACCACGTCCATGATCACGCCGCCCTTGAGCATCTCGGCCATGCCGCGCTTGACGCGGGCGGTACCCGTGACCTGATCAGTGCTCACCTGGGCAACCTTTCACGAGGGGAAGTCTTGGTGAACTCACCCTACGTCTGCTGTGGCCCCCTCACCCAAGCCACTGGAGCCGCGAATCAGAAGGCCACTTTCCGATCAACCGCAGGTGGTGAGCCTGCTCACGCGCGTGAGCGTGAATGCCGGTGGGCGACCAGTCGGGTCTGCGGGGTTGTCCAGGAACGGGAACGGGTGTGAGATCGAACACTACGACTTGACGGAGGTCGCCATGGGAAGCAGGAACTCCGACAACGGCACACCGGCAGGCGCGGTCGCTGTAGACGATCCGGCCAAGGTCCGCAACGTCGTGCTCGTGGGCCCGTCCGGGGCCGGCAAGACGACGCTCACCGAGGCCCTGCTCGCCGCCACCGGCGTGCTGACCCGCGCGGGATCGGTCACCGAGGGCACCACGGTCTGCGATCACGATCCGGCGGCCGTGCGACAACAACGATCAGTAGGCCTCGCGGTAGCACCGATCCAGCACGGGGACATCAAGATCAATCTGATCGACACCCCCGGATACGTCGACTTCGTGGGTGAGCTCAGGGCAGGACTACGGGCCGCGGACGCGGCCCTTTTTGTTGTCAACGCTTTCGAGGGCGTCGACACGGCCACCGTCGCGCTGTGGGAGGAGTGCGCTCTCGTCGGCATGCCACGCGCCGTCGTCATCACCCGCACCGACCACCACCGCGCGAACTTCGGCAACGAGGTCATCGAGTGCCAGGCGGCGTTCGGCGCGGGCGTCGTGCCGTTGTACATGCAGGAGGGCGACACGCTGGTCGGGCTGCTCACGTCCGGCGAGGCCTATCCAGACGAACGGGCGGCGTTGATCGAGGGCATCATCGCCGAGAGCGAGGACGAGTCCCTCATGGACCGCTACCTGGCGGGCGAGGAGATCGACCAGGACACGCTGATCGCCGACCTCGAGACCGCCGTCGCGCGCGGCTCGTTCCACCCCGTGATGCCCGTGTGCGCCGCAACCGGCATGGGCCTCGTGGAACTGCTGGACGGCATCGCGCGCGCGTTCCCGTCACCGCTGGAGCACGAACTTCCGTCCGTGACATCGGTGGACGGCATCCCACAACCCCGCATGGCCGCCGACCCGGACGGGCCACTCGTCGCCGAGGTGGTCCGCACAGCAGTGGACTCCTACGTCGGCCGCGTGTCGCTGGTCCGTGTCTTCTCCGGCACCCTGCGCCCGGAACGCCCCGTGCACGTCTCCGGGCACGGCATGGCCGACCGCGGCCACGAGGACCACGACGCCGACGAACGCGTGGCCCACATCTACTCGCCGCTGGGCTCGTCCCTGCGCGAGGTCCCGTACTGCGTGGCCGGTGACCTCTGCGCGCTGACGAAGCTGACCACCGCCGAGACCGGCGACACCGTCTCCGCCCCCGAACAGCCGCTGCTCATGGCGCCGTGGGACATGCCGGAACCGTTGCTGCCCATCGCCGTCGTGCCCCGTACCCGCAGCGATGAGGACAACCTGGCCCGCAACCTGAGCCGCCTGGTAGCGAGCGACCCGACCCTGCGCCTGGACCGCAACGCCGAGACGCACCAGATGGTCGTCTGGTGCATGGGCGAGGCGCACGCCGACGTCGTGCTGGCCCGCCTCCGCGCGGGCGGCGCGGAGATCGACACCGAGCCAGTGCGCGTGCCGTTCCGCGAAACCTTTGCGGGACCGGCGAAGGGCCACGGCCGGCACGTGAAGCAATCTGGAGGTCACGGCCAGTACGCCGTGTGCGACATCGTCGTGGAACCACTCCCCCGCGGCTCTGGTTTCGAGTTCGTGGACAAGGTCGTCGGCGGATCGGTGCCCCACCAGTTCATCCCGTCCGTCGAGAAGGGCGTGCGCGCCCAGCTGGAACGAGGCCTGCACGACGGCACCCCTGTCGTCGACGTCCGGGTGACTCTCGTGGACGGCAAGGCGCACTCCGTCGACTCCTCGGACGCCGCGTTCCAGACCGCAGGCGCCCTGGCGTTGAAGGAGGCCGCCTCCGCCGCCCGCACGCAGCTGCTGGAACCGATGGACGAGGTCGCGATCCGGCTGCCCGACGAACACCTGGGCACGGTGCTGGGCGACCTGTCCGGACGGCGCGGGCGGGTGCTCGGCACCGAGGCCGGCGAGGGCGGGCGCACGATGATCCGCGCCGAGGTGCCGTCGTCGGAGCTGCTGCGGTACGCGGTCGAGCTGCGGTCGCTGACTTCGGGGACCGGCACGTTCACGCGCCGGTTCTCCCGCTACGACCCGTTGCCGGAGGCGTTGGCGGCGCGCGCCAGCAGATAGGCCCGCTCACTCGCGTGCTCGACACGCGGATCCGGAGCGCGATCGAGGCGGGCCGTCACCGCGAGGCCCGCCTCCGCCAGCATGCGCGTCTCCTCGTCGGGGTCGAGGAAGCGGAAGGTCAGGTCGACCTCGCTGTCCCACCACCGCGTCAGGGTCTTCTCCTGCCCCGCACGCGTCTCCTCGTCGCGCACGTGGAACGCGATCAGCGCCTGCCCGCCGGGGCGCAGCACCCGTGCGAACTCGGCATAGGCCTGGGCTCGCTGCCCCTCGTCGAGGTGGATGACCGCGTAGAGGCAGACGAGCGCGGAGACCGAGCGGGATCGGACGGGCAGCGCCGTCATGTCGCCGGCGCACGCGGGCACGTCGGCGTACGCGCACATCTGCGGTGACAGGTCGATGCCGACGACGGGCACCCGTCCGGCCAGGTAGGCCGCGACGTGACCGGGTCCGCAGCCGACGTCCAGGACCAGACCGTCCGCCGACTCCGCGACGGCGTCGAGCAGAGCGCGGTCCAGGGGCTTCCCGGCGAGCTCGCCGCTCAGTTCGAGCGCATAGCGCGCGGCCACGCGGTCGTACGAGCGGCGAGTGCTCACCGCACCACCCTAGGTGTTCTGTGGGAAACCCAGGTTCACGCCACCATGCGACGGGTCGAGCCACCGCGAAGTGACCACCTTCGAACGGGTGAAGAAGTGCACGCCGTGCGGCCCGTAAGCGTGCGAGTCGCCGAACAACGACTCCTTCCACCCGCCGAACGAGTAGTAGGCCACCGGCACGGGGATCGGCACGTTCACGCCGACCATGCCCACCTCGATCTCGTTCTGGAACCGCCGGGCCGCGCCCCCGTCGTTGGTGAAGATCGCGGTGCCGTTGCCGTAGCGGTTGGAGTTCACCATCTCGACGGCTTCCTCATAGGTGTCGCAGCGGACGACCGAGAGGACCGGGCCGAAGATCTCGTCGGTGTAGATCGTCATGTCCGTGCCGACGTGGTCGAACAAGGTCGGACCGAGCCAGAAGCCGCTCGCCTCGCCGTCGATCGGGTGGTCGCGGCCGTCGACCGCGAGCACCGCGCCCGCGGAGACACCGGCGTCCAAATAGGACGTGACCTTGTCCCGGTGCACGCCGGTGACGAGTGGTCCCATCTCGCACGACGCGCCGGAACCCACCTTCACGTCGGCGATCCGCGACTTGATCCTGGACACCAGGTCGTCGCCCACCTCGCCCACCGCGACGACGACCGAGATCGCCATGCACCGTTCCCCCGCCGAGCCGAAGCCCGCGGACACGGCGGCGTCGGCGGCCAGGTCGAGGTCTGCGTCGGGCAGCACGACCATGTGGTTCTTGGCGCCGCCCAGTGCCTGCACGCGCTTGCCGTGCGCGGTGCCGGTCTCGTAGACGTAGCGGGCGATCGGGGTGGAGCCGACGAACGAGATCGCCTTCACGGTCGGGTGTTCGAGGAGCCGGTCCACGGCCACCTTGTCGCCGTGCACGACGTTCAGCACGCCGTCGGGCAGTCCGGCCTCGGCGAAGAGCTCCGCGAGGAAGTTCGACGACGAAGGGTCCTTTTCGGACGGTTTGAGCACCACGGTGTTGCCGCAGGCGATCGCGGTCGGCACGAACCACAGCGGGACCATCGCGGGGAAGTTGAACGGCGAGATCACGCCGACCACACCCACCGGCTGCTGGATCGAGTAGACGTCCACGCGGGTCGACGCGTTCTCGCTGAAGCCGCCCTTGAGCAACTGCGGGATCCCGCACGCGTACTCGACCGACTCGAGTGCCCGCTGGATCTCGCCGGCCGCGTCGGACACGACCTTGCCGTGCTCCGCAGAGACGATCTTCGCGAGGTCGCCCTTGCGGTCGTTGAGCAGTTCGCGGAACTTGAACATCACCGTCGAACGCTGCGCCAGCGACGCGTTTCGCCAGGACGCAAACGCTTCCGCGGCCGCGGAGACCGCTGCGTCCACTTCGGACACCGAGGCGAAGGCGACCTGGGAGGCCACCTTGCCGGTCGTCGGGTCGTAGACGTCGCCGAGCCGTTCGGGAGCGGACTCCCAGGGCTTGCCGTTGATGCGGTGTTTGATCCACTTCTGGGCGTTGATCACGCGATCTCCACCGCCTGAGCGAGAATCCCGAGTGCCTCTTCCAGTTCGTCCTCGGTCAGCGTCATCGGCGGGGCCAGCCGGATGACGTTGCCGTACAGGCCGCCCTTGCCGACGAGCAGGCCGCGCGCCTTCGACTCCGCCAGCACGACACCGGCCGCGGTGGCGTTCGGTTCGCCCTCGGGTCCGACGAACTCAACGCCGACCATCAGGCCCTTGCCGCGCACGTCCCCGATCACCGGGTACTTCTCGGCCAGCGACCGCAGGCCGCCGAGCAGGCGCGAGCCGAGCTTGGCGGCGTTGGCCTGCAGGTCGTGGTCGAGCAGGTAGTTCACGGTGGCCAGCGCGCCGGCCGTGGAGATCGGGTTCCCGCCGAACGTCGAGATCGAGTTCGCGGTGATCGTGTCCATCAGGTCGCCGCGCGCGACCACGCCGCCGATCGCGAGGCCGTTGCCGAGACCCTTGGCGAACGTCATCGCGTCCGGCACCACGTCGTGCGCCTGGATGCCCCAGAAGTGCTCGCCGGTGCGGCCCCAGCCGGTCTGCACCTCGTCGGAGATGAAGAGGATGCCGTACTCGTCCAGCACGTCCTTGAACGCGCGGAACAGGCCGTCGGGCGGGGACGTGAAGCCGCCGACGCCCTGGATCGGCTCGGCGATCATGCACGCGACGTCGCCGGAGGTCGTGGTCTCGATGATCTCGCGCAGGTCGTCGACGCAGGCCTTGATGTAGTCCTTGTCGTCCATCGCCTTGAACGGCGAGCGGTAGCGGTAGCCGCCGTGCACCCAGCTGACCTTGATCGGCGACAGGGCGGACGCCGACCAGCCGCGGTTGCCGGTGATGGCGATCGTGGCGAACGCCCGGCCGTGGTAGCTGTTGCGCAGGGCCAGGACCTGCTCGCTGCGGCGCGCCTGGGTGGCGAGCATCAGCGCGGTCTCGTTGGCCTCCGTGCCGGAGTTGGTGAAGAACACCTTGGCGTCCGGGATGCCGGACAGCTCGGCGATCTTCTCCGCGAGCTCCACCTGCGAGCGGATCAGGTACAGGGTCGAGCTGTGCAGCACGCCCGTGTCGAGCTGCGAGCGGATGGCGTCGCTGATCTCCGCGACGTCGTAGCCGATGGCGTTGGTCAGGATGCCCGCGAAGAAGTCCAGGTAGGTCGTGCCCTCGCGGTCGGTCACCCGGCGCCCGCCGGCGCTCGCGATCTCGATGGGCTCGTCGTAGTAGAGGGCCACCCACTTCGGCATCACCGCGCGGTGTCGTGCCAGCAGCTCCTTGTGAGCCATCTCGTCCTCCAGGGGTCCGACGCCTGCCTCGGAGTCTGCTGGCGCGCAGGGTGCGCCGCCATGCACAACCTGTACCCGGATCGGCTGGTTGGCATTACGTTGTGTCCATGTACCCGACGGTCTCCGAAGTCGTCGCTCTCCCGGTGATCCGGCAGGGAAAGCCCCGTGTGGTGGCCGGATCGGCCGGGCTCAGCCGCCGCGTCCGATGGGTGCATGTGGCGGAGATCGCAGACATCGCGCCGCTGCTGCGCGGCGGGGAGCTGGTGCTCACGACCGGCGTGATGCTGCCCGAGTCCGGCCTCGCCCGCTACATCGAGGAACTGGCCGCGGTCGGCTGCGCGGGCCTGATCGTCGAGCTGGGGCGGCGGTGGCGCGACGACGTGCCGGGCGCGCTCGTCACCGCCGCGGAACGGCACGGGTTACCCCTGGTCACGCTGACCGAGGAGACCAAGTACGTGGCCGTGACCGAGGCGGTCGTGGGCCTGATCGTGGACGCCCAGCTGGCCGAGCTGAGGGCCGCGGAACAGGTGCACGAGACGTTCACGTCGCTGACGGTCGCGGGCGCCGAACCGTCCGAGGTGCTGCGCGAGGTGGCGCGGACGTCCGGGCTGGCGGTCGTGCTGGAGACGCTCGGCCACGACGTGCTCGCCTACGACGCCGCCGGGCACGACCCCGTGACGCTGCTGGACGACTGGGCGGCGCGCTCGCGGGCCGTCACGGTCACCGAACGGACCGCCTACGACGCGGCGTCCGGCTGGTTGATCACGATCGTCGGCGCGCGCGGGGCGGACTGGGGCCGGCTCGTGATGGTCTCCCCGGAGCCACCACCGCACCGGCACGTCGTGGTCGCCGAACGCGCTGCATCCGCGTTGGCCGTGCATCGGCTCGTGGCGCGCGACCGGGAGTCGTTGGAACGGCAGACCCACCGGACGTTGCTGGCCCAGCTGCTCGGCCAGTCACCGCAGTCGGCGGACCTCGGTGCGCGGGCGGCGGCGCTGGGCGTGCCGCTGGAACGACGGCAGCTGATCGGCGTGGCGGTCCGGCCGGTGTCGGTGTTGCAGGGGCAAACGCTTGCCACGCAAGAGGTCCTGCGTGACCTGGCCGAGGCGACGGCACTGGCGGGGCGGCGGGTAACGGTCGCGGCGCTGGTCGGCGTCGTGGACGACACGTCGGTGCGCGCGCTGCTGTCGGTGCCGATGACCGTTGGCGTGGAAGGGGTCCTGCGCAAGGTCGCGCGCGAGATCCACCGGACGGCGGCGCAGGCGGTGGTGATCGCCGTGGGCACGACCGTCACGTCCACATCGGACGTTCGCCGCTCTCTCGGCGAGGCCGCGCACGTGGCGGGGGCGGCGCTGCGGGCACCGGGATCCCAGCTCTACCACCGGCTCGACGACGTGCGGCTGCGCGGCCTGCTGCACCTGCTGCGCGAGGACGAACGGGTGCGGGCGTTCGCGGACCGCGAGCTCGGGCCGTTGCTGGCGCGAGACGCTGCCCAGGGTTCCCGGCTGGTCGAGCTGCTGCGGTGCCTGTGCGAGAACGGCGGCAACAAGTCGGCGGCTGCTGCGGCAGCACACCTGTCCCGGACCGCGTACTACCAGCAGCTGGGACGGATCGAGCAGGTTCTCGGCGTCTCTCTGGAGGACCCGGAGTCCGTGCTCTCGCTCTACGTCGCGCTCCTGGTGCACGAAATGGGCCCGTGAGCGCGCACGGGCCCATTTTCGACGTGGGAACTCAGCCGTTGATCGTCGGGTGAACGCCCGAGAGCACAGCCGGGTTCGGCACGACGCCGTTGGTCGGCAGGTCCTGCAGGGCCGGGGCCTGGAGGTCGCCGACGTGCGCGTTGCCGGTCAGGTCCTGGGCGTGCGGCAGGGACGGCAGGGTGCCGAGCTGCGGGACGACCGGCGCCGGGATGGTGCGCTCCTGCGCGCCGGGGACGGCGGGCAGCGCGGGCACCGGCAGGTCGCTGGCCACGGGCGCGCCGACGTGCGGCAGCTGGACGGCGGAGGCCGAGTCGAGCGGGTTCGCGCGCTGGGAGGCGTCGGTGATCAGCTTGTCCGCGCCGACCTCGGGAACGCCGGCACCCAGCTGGGGAAGCTCGGCTGCGCTGGCCGAACCCGCGAGGAGCGGGGCGGCGCTGGCGGCGAGCAGGGCGGCGGCACGGAACAGTCCGGAACGAGACACAGTTTTCCTCAATCTGGTTTGGGGACCGATCTTCGATTTCATCGGCGCAATTGGTTCGCGGATTAACCCGCTCGATCGGGTGTTCAGGGCTTGAACCTCACGTCACGGGAGGTCCTGCGGTCTCGGTGTGACCCGTTGGAGCATCGGTGACCTGGCCAAAGCGAGCGGACTGACCGTCCGCACGCTGCACCACTACGACGAGATCGGATTAGTCGTCGCGTCCGAGCGCACGGCATCCGGTCACCGTCGGTACACACCGGACGACGTCCGGCGCCTCTATCAGGTGAGATCGTTGCGCCAGTTCGGTCTCTCCCTGGAGGAGGTCCGATCGGCACTGTCCCGTTCGGACTCGCTGCGCCCGCTCTTCGAGGCCCAGCTGACCGCGCTGACGGCCCAGGCGCAGCAGATGGAGGCGCTTCGGTCGCGGCTCACCGCGTTGCTCGACGGGCACACCACCGAGTCACTTCTGTCCACTTTGGAGATGATGTCCGTGTACGAGAGCTACTTCACCGCCGACCAGCTGGGCGACCTGAGGTCGCGCGCGGCGGCGATGGGCCCGGAGGCTGTTGAGGCGGTGAAGGCGTCCTGGCTGGAGCTGGTGCAGCAGCTGCGTCAGCACATGGCCGACGGCACGCCCGCCGACGACGGTCTGTGGATTGCGCAACTCGGGCGCGAGCGGCGCGGTGAGCTGAAAGGGTGTCGTCATGTCCGCTGATGACGACGCTCGCCGCCTGCAGGCGGCAGATCCGACAGGCTGGTTCGAGAAGCTCTACGCGGAGGCCGACGCCGGCACGGCCTCCGTCCCGTGGGACATCGCCCACCCGCAGCCGCACCTCGTCGAATGGGCAACGGGTCTCGACGGCACCGGCCAGCGCGCGCTGGTCGTGGGCTGCGGTTACGGCCGCGACTCCGAGTTCCTGGCCTCGCTGGGCTTCGAGGTCACCGCGTTCGACATCTCCCCCACCGCCGTGGCGGCCGTGCAGGCGCGCCACCCGGAGTCCTCGGTCTCCTACGTGGTCGCGGACCTGCTCAATCCGCCCGCCGAGTGGCACCACGCGTTCGACCTCGTCGTGGAGAACATGACGGTGCAGGCACTGCCCGTTGACCTGCACGCCCAGGCCATCGAACGGGTCGCGTGGCTGACCGGTTCGAAACTGCTGGTCCTGGCCGTGGCCCGCGAGGAGGGCTCGGACGTGGACGGTCCGCCGTGGCCGTTGACGCCGTCCGAGATCACGGCGTTCCAGACGGACGGTCTCACCGCTGTGAAGGTGAGCCGCGACGAGGCCCGCTGGACCGCTGAGTTCCTGCGTCAACTGACCATGAACTGACCACTTATGACGCACTTCCGCCGCTTAGCGTGAATCATGCTCGTTCGTCGGCTGATCGCCCGTCTGCTCGACTGGCTCCTGGTGCTGGTCGTGGCGTGGCCGTTGGTCCACGAACCCGTGCTGGTGGTGCTCTGCGCGGCGGTGTACGACGCTCTGCTGCTGCGCCTGAACACCCTCGGCAAGGCCCTCACGGGGCTGCGGGTGGTGGGCCCCGCGTCCGGTCTGAACCTCAGACGGGTGCTGGCACGCACGCTCATCACGACCGCGCTGCCCGGTGCGGGCGCGGTGCTCGTGCTGACCGGTCTGGGCTGGCGGGAGCCCGCACTGATGGCGGGCCTCGGCTGGCAGCAGCCGTGGGTCGTCATCGGCGGGCACGTGAGCGGGGGGTCGGCGGGCTGGCTGTCGTCGTTGCTGCTGGTCGGCGGGTTCGTGCTGCTGGTGCTGTCGGTCGTGGAGGCGTTGGACCTGCGCGGGACGCGGACCTGGCACGACCGCAAAGCGGGCACGGCCGTGGTGCGGTTGAAGGTGGCACAATCTCAGCGGTGACCAACGAGGTCGGGCAGAACCACGGGAACGTGGTGCAGGCGCACACCGTGGGTTCCGTTCACCTCACCTCCCCCGAACCGGCGCCCACCGCGCTCGACGGTCTGCGGCACGCCGGCCAGTCCTTCGTCGGCCGGGAGCGGGAACTCGCCGAACTGGACGTGGCCGGTCTGACCGTCGTGTCGGGCCTCGCGGGTGTCGGCAAGACCGAACTCGTGCTGCGGCACGCCGAGAAGTTCCCCGGCGGCAAGCTCTTCGTCGACCTCCAGGACTACGACGACGAACGCCGCGTGACGCCGGCGCAGGCGTTGGAGGAGTTCCTGACCGCGCTGGGGGTGCGGGAGATCCCCCGCTCCGAGGACACCCGCGCCGCGTTGTTCCGCACCCTCGTCGCCGACCGCGAACCGATGCTGATCGTGGTCGACAACGCGAGGTCCGCGCAGCACGTGCGGCCGTTGCTGCCCAACCGGCACCGCACGATCGTCACCAGCAGGCACCGGCTCGTCGGTCTCGACGACGCCCACCACCTGGAGCTGGGGCTGCTCGCGCCGGACGAGGCAGCCGCGCTGGTGGGCGATCCCGACCTCGCCGAACTGTGCGGACGGCTGCCGCTCGCGTTGCGGATCATGGCGGCGCTGCGCCGCACCGACCCCGATCACGACTGGGTCGCCGAGCTGCGCGAGGTGAAGCTGGACCTGCTCGACGACGGCGACGAACGGTCCGTGCGCGCGGCGTTCGAACTGTCCTACCGAGCACTCACCGAGGAACAACGCCGGGTGTTCCGGCTGTCCGCGCTGCACCCATCGCACGAGGTGACGGTCGAGGGCGCCGCGCAGCTGGCCGGGTGCACGGAGGTCAAGGCGCGCAAGGTGTTGAGGGAGCTGCGGACCGCGCACCTGATCGAACCCGGCGACCGGTTCCACGACCTGGTGCGCCATTTCGCGGCCGACTGCGTCAGCGCGGACGAGGAGAAGGAGACCCGCGAACAGGCGATGTCGCGGTTCTTCACCTACTTCGCCGAGCGGGCCACGCGGATGAACGAGGCACTCCGCACGCCGAAACAGCCGGAAGCGCTGCACTGGTTCGACCGCCACCGGCCGACGCTCGTCTCGTCCGTGCTGTCCGCGCTGCTGTTGCGGCACATCCCCCACGGGGGCGCGATCGCCCAGGCGCTGCACGACTACCTCGGTCTGCGCGGCCACCTGGACGACCTGCTGATGACCGACCAGCTGGCCTTGGACGCGGCGATCAACCTGGACAACACCTGGTTCGTCGCGGTTCTGCGGGTGCGGCTCGGGCACTCCTGTCTGCGGGCGGGGGAAGACGTGCGCGCGTTGAACAACCTCTACGAGGCCTGGAAGGTCGTGCGCCACTGCAACGACGTGCCGCTGATGCACGACGCGTTGGAAGGCCTCGTGCTCGCTTTCGAGCGCAACGACAGGCACGAGGACGCACGGCTGGCGGCTGTGGACCGGGACGCGCTGGCCCGCATGCTCACAGCCGATCCCCGATGAACCGCAACGCGTCCGGCAGCACCCGGCGCCAGTAGCCCACGTCGTGCTCGCCGTGCTCGAACGCCCCCTGCGCACCGACCGCGTCCGCCAGCTCCCCCGCCGGATCGTGGAACGGATCCTCCCGCCCGCACCACACGCCGACCGGTGACGTGATCCTCGCCGTGTGCCGCAACGGTTCGTGCGCCTCCCACACGTCCCGCGACGCGAACCCGTTGATCCGCTGGGCGTCCTCCCACGAAGGGAAGAGCGCCGGGCTGATGGCCGCCACGGCCTTCAGCGGCTGCCGGGAAGCGATGTCCAGCACCCCGAACCCGCCCATGGAAATCCCCAGCGCGGCCTCGAACGGCACCGGCGGGACGAGGTTCACCCAGTAGTCCTCACCACCGTTGACCACCGCGCACCGGAACCCGCACCCGTTGAGGAACCGCGACAGCCCGAGCTCCTCCCACCAGGCCACGCTGCCCCCACGCCCGTGCAGCACGAGCACGACCGGCCCGTCCGCGCCCATCCACGCACCCCAGGGCATCGGCTGAACGGGTACAGGTGGGACGGCGGGCACCACGCCGTCAGGCCCTGTCCAACCGAGCAGACGGCGGCCGCGCGGGGTCAGCGCGCCGTACGTCCCCGCTGCTCCCACCAGGCCCGCGCCCCCGAGCAGGACGACTCGCCGAGAGATCCCCATGTCCGCCAGTGGAACACAATGTGCGCCGATCATGACAAGCGTGGACACTCTGACACTGCCACACCTGCGGCGGCGGACCCAGGATTCCGGGATGGAATCCGGCAGGGCTGAGGTTGTTTCAGCAGCGTAACAGGGGGTTGAACGATGGCAGTCGAGTCCTCACCGCCCCAGGTCACACCTGATGGCCGCGTCGAACTGAGCGACGTGGGTCCCATCAAGGACAGCAGGTTCTTCAACCCCGAACTCGCACCCGTGCCCGTCGAGCAGCGGACATGGACGACGTACAACTTCTTCGCGCTGTGGATGGGCATGGCGCACAACATCCCCAGTTACACACTCGCGGCGTCGTTGATCGCGATCGGCATGGACTGGGTGCAGGCGTTCCTCACGATCACACTGGGCAACCTGATCGTGCTGGTCCCCATGCTGCTCAACAGCCACGCGGGCACGAAGTACGGCATCCCGTTCCCCGTGTTCGCCCGCGCCTTCTACGGCATCCGCGGCGCGAACCTGGTGGCGTTGCTGCGCGCGTTCATCGCCTGCGCCTGGTTCGGCATCCAGACGTGGGTCGGCGGCAAGGCGCTGCACGTGATCATCGGGCGGCTGACCGGCGAGGGGTGGACCAACGCGTCCCAGATCGGCGGCCAGCCGTGGACGTTGTGGTTGTGCTTCTTCGGGTTCTGGGTCGTGCAGATGCTGGTGATCTGGCGCGGCATGGACGCGATCCGGCGGTTCGAGAACTGGACGGCGCCGCTGGTCAGCGTCGGGTTCCTGATCCTGCTGGGCTACGTGCTGGTGAAGGCCGGCGGGTTCGGGCCGATCCTCGACGCGCCCAGCAAGCTCGGCTGGGGACCGGACTTCTGGAAGCTCTTCTTCCCCGCGCTGATGGGCATGATCGCGTTCTGGTCGACGCTGTCGCTGAACATGCCGGACTTCACCCGGTTCGGCGGCAGCCAGAAGAAGCAGGTCACCGGCCAGATCCTCGGTCTGCCGACCACGATGTCGTTCATCGCGATCGTGGCGATCCTGACGACGTCCGGCGCGCAGGCGTTGTACGGCGAGGCGATCTGGGACCCGGCGGACCTCGCGTCCCGCTTCGACAACACGCTCCTGGTGATCATCGCGCTGATCTCGCTGGTGCTGGCCACGATCTCGGCGAACCTCGCGGCGAACGTCGTCAGCCCGTCCTACGACTTCTCGAACGCCTTCCCCAAGCGGATCACGTTCGCGGTGGGCGGCCTGATCACCGGTGTCATCGGCATCGTGATCCAGCCGTGGCGGCTGATCTCCGACCCGAGCATCTACATCTTCGCGTGGCTCGGGTTCTACGGCGGCCTGCTGGCGTCGGTGGCGGGCGTGTTCGTCGCCGGGTACTGGGTGATCAAGAAGACGAAGCTGGAGCTCGCCGACCTCTACCTGGACGGCAGGGGCGCGTACTGGTTCAACGGCGGCTGGAACTGGCGTGCTGTCGTGGCGACGCTCGTGGGCTCCGTGCTCGCGGTCGGCGGCGCCCACGGCGGGCCGTTCCCGGTGGACGGGCTGATCCCGTTCCTCAAGCCCCTCTACGACTACAACTGGGTCGTCGGCTTCGCGGCCGGCTTCCTGGTCTTCCTCGCTCTGAAGGACAACACGGCAAAGGAGACGACCAGGTGAGCAACATCATCCGGGCGGCGCTCGTCCAGCAGAAGTGGACGGGCGACAAGGAGTCGATGATCGCGAACGCGGTCGAGCACATCCGAGCGGCCGCATCCCAAGGCGCGCAGGTGTTGTGTCTCCAGGAGCTCTTCTACGGCCCGTACTTCTGCCAGGTGCAGGACGCGGACTTCTACTCCTACACGGAGTCCATTCCGGACGGTCCGACGACGCAGCTGATGCAGGAAGTCGCCGCGCAGAACAACATCGTGCTGATCGTGCCGATGTACGAGGTCGAGCAGCCGGGCGTCTACTACAACACCGCGGCCGTGATCGACGCGGACGGCACGTACCTCGGCAAGTACCGCAAGAACCACATCCCGCAGGTGAAGGGCTTCTGGGAGAAGTTCTACTTCAAGCCCGGCAACCTCGGTTACCCCGTGTTCGACACCGCGGTCGGCCGGATCGGCGTGTACATCTGCTACGAACGCCACTTCCCCGAGGGCTGGCGGGCGCTGGGGCTCGCGGGCGCCAAGATCGTGTTCAACCCGTCGGCGACCTCGCGTTCGCTGAGCGAGTACCTGTGGAAGCTGGAGCAGCCCGCCGCGGCCGTCGCGAACGAGTACTACGTCGGCGCGATCAACCGGGTCGGCGTGGAGCCGTTGGGTGACAACGAGTTCTACGGCCAGACGTACTTCGTGTCGCCGCGCGGCCAGTTCGTCGACGAGGTGGCTTCGGACACCGAGGAAGAGCTCGTCGTGCGCGACCTCGACCTGGACCTGATCACCGAGGTCCGCGACACGTGGGCGTTCTACCGCGACCGCCGCCCCGACACCTACGAGGGCCTGGTGAACCCGTGAGCACTCTCATCCGCAACGGCCTGGTCATCAACGCGACCGGTTCGCACGCCGCCGACGTGCTGATCAGCGGCGAGCACATCGCCGCGCTGGTCACACCGGGGTTCGAGGTGCAGGCAGACGAGGTCATCGACGCGGCGGGGAAGTACGTCATCCCCGGCGGCATCGACGCGCACACGCACATGGAGATGCCGTTCGGCGGCACCCAGTCCGCGGACACGTTCGAGACCGGCACCACCGCGGCGGCGTGGGGCGGCACGACCACGATCGTCGACTTCGCCGTGCAGCCCAAGGGCTCGTCGTTGCTGTCCACTCTGGACAAGTGGCACACCAAGGCGGACGGCAACTGCGCCGTCGACTACGGCTTCCACATGATCATCTCCGACGTGACCGACGAGTCGCTCAAGGAGATGGACTCGTGCATCGCGGCCGGCGTGAACAGCTTCAAGATGTTCATGGCCTACCCCGGCGTCTTCTACGCGACGGACGGCGAGATCCTGCGCGCCATGCAGAAGGCGCGCGAGACCGGCGCCACGATCATGATGCACGCGGAGAACGGCATCGCGATCGACCAGCTCGTCGCGCAGGCGCTGGCCTCCGGCCTCGGCGACCCCGTGCAGCACGGCCTGACCCGGCCGCCCGAGCTGGAGGGCGAGGCCACGTCGCGCGCGATCCAGCTCGCGAAGGTGACCGGTTCCCCGCTGTACATCGTGCACCTGTCGGCGTCACAGGCGCTCGACGCCGTGACGGCCGCCCGTGACACGGGCCAGAACGTGTTCGCCGAGACGTGCCCGCAGTACCTCTACCTGTCGCTGGAGGACCTGGCACGGCCGGGCTTCGAAGGCGCGAAGTACGTGGCCTCGCCCCCGTTGCGGCCCAAGGAGCACCAGTCGTCGTTGTGGCGCGGCCTGCGCACCAACGACCTCTCGGTGGTGAGCACCGACCACTGCCCGTTCTGCTTCAAGGACCAGAAGCAGCTCGGCGTCGGCGACTTCTCCAAGATCCCCAACGGTATGCCCGGCGTCGAGCACCGCGTCGACCTGCTGCACCAGGGCGTCGTGAAGGGCGAGATCACCCGCGAACGCTGGGTCGAGATCGTCTCCACGACACCCGCGCGCATGTTCGGCATGTACCCGCGCAAGGGAGTGATCGCACCGGGAGCCGACGCGGACGTCGTGATCTACGACCCCAAGGCATCCCAGACGATCTCCGCCGACACGCACCACATGGCCGTGGACTACTCGGCCTACGAGGGCTTCGAGATCACCGGCCAGGTGGAGACGGTGTTCTCCCGCGGCCGCAAGGTGATCGCGGACGGCGCGTACCACGGTTCGACCGGCCACGGCCGCTTCGTGTCCCGCGACCTCAACCAGTACCTCGTCTGAGAAAGGCGGTCACCCGTGGACTTCGGTGTAGTGCTGCAGACCGACCCGCCGGCGCGGGACGTGGTGGAAGGCCTCCGCGCGGCCGAGGACTGCGGCTTCCGCTACGGCTGGACGTTCGACTCCTGCGTGCTGTGGCAGGAACCGTTCGTCATCTACTCGCAGGTGCTCAGCGCCACGCGGGACCTGATCGTCGGCCCGATGGTCACCAATCCGTCCACAAGGGACTGGTCGGTGACGGCATCGCTGTTCGCGACGCTGAACGACATGTTCGGCAACCGCACGGTCTGCGGCATCGGCCGGGGCGACTCGGCCCGCCGCGTGATCGGCCAGAAGCCCGCGACGCTGGCGACCCTGGGCGACGCGATGCACGTGATCAAGGAGCTGGCCGAGGGGCGTTCCGTGGAACACCACGGCACAGCGGTGCAAATTCCGTGGGTGCGCAACGGAAAGCTCGAGATGTGGATGGCCGCGTACGGTCCGAAGGCGCTGAAGATGGTCGGCGAGCAGGCCGACGGCTTCATCCTGCAGACCGCCGACCCGGACATCGCCCGCTGGACGATCGGCTCCGTCCGCGAGGCAGCGACGGCCGCCGGCCGTGACCCGTCAGCCATCACGATGTGCGTGGCGGCACCGGCCTACGTGGGCACGGACCTGGGTCATCAGCGCGACCAGCTGCGGTGGTTCGGCGGCATGGTCGGCAACCACGTCGCGGACCTCGTGGCGCGGTACGGCGACTCGGGCGTCGTGCCCAAGGCCCTGACCGACTACATCAAGGACCGCGAGGGCTACGACTACGCCCACCACGGCAAGGCGGGCAACCGTTCCACCGACTTCGTGCCGGACGCGATCGTGGACCGCTTCTGCCTCGTCGGGCCGGAGTCGGCGCACATCGAGCGGTTGCAGGAGCTGAAGGAGATCGGCGTGGACAACTTCGCGCTGTACCTGATGCACGACGAGAAGGACAAGACGCGCGACGCCTACGGGTCGGCGATCATCTCCGCCGTTTAGGTCCATACTGATTGGCGTGCCTGACGACCTGCCGAGACCGGACGTGTCCAACTACGTGAAGGACGCGTCCGGGCAGGTCGTGCAGATCGGCGCGAACGCCTGCCACTACCGCCGCAGCCCGGAGGGCTGACGATCAGCGGACCGTGCGGGTCTCGCCGTCCCACTCCGGCGTGAGCGTGGGGATGAGCTCAGCCAGCTGCACCGGATAAACGGTGTCCTCGGCGGCGTCCAGCTCCTCCGCGCTCCACCACCGGTACCCGGAGATGGTCGTCTCCTCGACGTCGTTGAACCCCGAGGTGTCGACGGTCAGCTCACCCTCGACGGAGGCGTAGAAGAACCACTCCTCCGCGTCGAACGTCTCACCGTCAAAGCTGAAAACCGTGCGGCGGCGCCAGATCGGCCCGACCAACGACTCCGGCGCCAGCTTCAGGCCGGTCTCCTCGAACGCCTCGCGGACGGCCGCGTCGCGCAGTTCCTCACCGTCCTCGACGCCGCCGCCGACCGTGAACCAGAAGGACTCCTGGGGGCGCGCCGGGTCGAAGCCCTGGAAGAGCAGGACTCGGCCGGTCGCGTCGGTCAGGACCACGCGGGCGGACGGGCGGGGCCTGAGCATCACGGCGTCGGAGGGCGTGGTGGGTTCGGCGATCTCGAAGTACGACGGCTGCGGTGCGGTGCCGGCCAGCCTCAGCCAGCGGACCACGCGGCGGCGGCGTAGCAGGAGGGTGTCGCGCACGGCGTCGTTGTGGACTCGGCGGGCGAGCATCACGCGTTCTTCGGCGTCGGCCAGTTCGGCGGTCAGCGCTGGGGCTACCGTCCTGCGGTCGAGTGCGCCGAGGAGGCCGGAGAGTTCGTTCTCCGCCTGTTCGCGGTCTGCGCGGGGCGCGGACTCGGCTCGGGACGCGGCTGCCGAGAGTTCGGTGTCCAGCAGTGCGCGGACCACGACGGCTCGGCGGGCGAGGGCGGCGTCGAGCGCTGCCCAGGCGGCGTCGGTGCGGACGTGCAGGCGGTCCAGGCGGTTCGCGATGCTGAGGATCCACACGGCCAGCAGCAAGGTCACGACTACTACGACGAGCGCTGTGGTCATGCCTCGCTCACCCGGCGCGGGTCGGCGGCGATGGCGGTCTCGTAGACGCGCAGCACCTGCGAGGCGACCACGGACCAGTCGAACGCCTGCACCCGTTGTGAGGCGATGTCGACGTACTCGGCGCGCAGGGCCGAGTCGCGCAGCACCGAACGCAGCGCGTCGGCCAGTGCGTGGGCGTCGCCGACGGGGAAGAGCGCGCCCGCCTTGCCGTCCTCCAGCACGCGGCGGAACGCGTCCAGGTCGCTCGCCACCACGGCGGTGCCGGCGGACATGGCCTCGGTCAGGATGATGCCGAACGACTCGCCGCCGGTGTTCGGGGCGACGTAGGCGTCGACGGAACGCAGCATCCTCGCCTTGTCCTCGTCGCTGACCTGGCCCAGCAGGTCCACCCGGTCGGCGAACGGGCCGTCGAACGGGTCCTCGCCGCGGCCCACGACGAGCAGGCGCAGGTCCGGGAACTCGTCGGCGATCAGGCCGAACGCCTCCCAGAGGATCGGCATGCCCTTGCGCGGCTCGTCGTAGCGGCCGACGAAGCCGATGGTGCCGCCCGCGCGCGGGTAGCCGTCCAAAGTGGACGCGGAGGCGAAGAAGTCGACGTCGACGCCGTTCGGGATCTCCACCGCGTCGCCGCCGAGGTGCTCGACCTGCACTCGGCGGGCCAGCGCGGAGACGGCGATGCGGGCGGTGACCTTCTCCAGGAACGGCTGCAGCACGGGCTGGAACGCCGACAGCATCTTGGAGCGCGGCGTCGAGGTGTGGAAGGTGGCGACGATCGGGCCGTCCGCGACCACCAGTGCCAGGAACGACAGCGAGGGCGCGGTCGGCTCGTGCAGGTGCAGGACGTCGAACTCGTGGTCGTCGATCCAGCGGCGGACCCGCGCGTACGAGACAGGGCCGAACGACAGCCGCGCCACGGATCCGTTGTACGGGATGGCGACGGCGCGACCCGCGGACGTGACGAACGACGGCAGCGCCTGGTCGTCGTCGGCGGGCGCGAGGACGTTCACCTCGTGGCCCAGGCCGATCAGTGCGCGCGCGAGGTCGACGACGTGCGCCTGCACGCCTCCTGGCACGTCCAAGGAGTACGGGCAGACGATTCCGATCCTCATCTGACCACCACCTTCACCGAGCGAGCCTCCTGGCCAGTGCGGCGCGGCGCTTCTCCGGCAGGTCGGCGAGCCAGAGCTTCTGCATCATGTGCCAGTCGGCAGGGTGCGCGGCGATGTCGGCGGCGAACACGTCCGCGACGGCCTGCGTGGCGGTCTGGACGTTGCTGACCTTGATCGGCGGGTGGATGCGGAAGTGCCAGCCGTCCTCGGTGAACCAGCAGCCCACCGGCAGCAGCGCCGCACCCGTCGTGGAGGCCAGGTGCGCGGGCCCGGCGGGCATCAGGGTCTGCTCGCCGAAGAACGTCACAGGCACGCCGGTCGACGTCAGGTCGCGGTCCGCCAGCAGGCACACGACCTTGTTGGCACGCAGGCGTTCGGCGAGCACCGTCGCAGGTGGACGGTCGCCGCCGTTGAGCGGCAGCACCTCGAAGCCCAGCGTCTCGCGGAACTCCACGAACTTGCGGTACAGCGACTCGGGCTTCAGCCTCTCGGCGACCGTCGTGAACGTGCCGGAGTGACCGACGAGCCAGACGCCCGCCATGTCCCAGTTGCCGCTGTGCGGCAGCGCCACGACCGCGCCGGTGCCGTTGCTGATCGCCGCGTCGAGGTTCTCCACCCCGGACACTTGCGAGTCGCACTTCTCGTAGGCCGCGCGCAGGTCCATCGACGGCAGCCGGAACGCCTCGCACCAGTACCGCGCGTACGACCGCAACGACTCGCGCACCAGGTCGTCGAGCTCGTCCTCACCCGCCTGCGGCACGACTCTCCGCAGGTTGGTGCGCAACTGCTCCACGCTCGCACCGCCGCGCTTGGCCGCGTAGTCGGCGCCCGCGCGGAACGCCCCGCGCGCCCACGACTCCGGCAGCAGGCGGATCAGCCGCCACCCGGCGCTGTATCCGAGGGTCGCGAGGTTCACGCGGCCTCCCTCGCCGACTTCGCGACGGAGAGGACCCGCTGCAACACGGTCACGACCGTCATGGCCGCGAGCAGCCACAACGAGATGGCCATCAGGTACGGCACACCCAGCCCCTGCACGCCGGCACCGATCAACGCGACGATGAACCGCTCGGCCCGCTCGGCCAGACCGCCGTCCGCGCTGAGACCGGACGCGTCGGCACGCGCCTTGACGTAGGAGATGACCTGCGAGGCCACCAGGCAGATGAACCCGGCCGCGGCGGTCCACCGGTCACCGGTGTCGAACGCGTACCAGGTGAGTGCCGCGAACAACGCCCCGTCCGCGATGCGGTCACAGGTGGCGTCGAGCACGGCACCGAACTTGGTGGGCCCCTGCGCGCGGGCCATGGCGCCGT
Source organism: Lentzea sp. HUAS TT2 (assembly GCF_051853195.1). Taxonomy (NCBI): domain Bacteria; kingdom Bacillati; phylum Actinomycetota; class Actinomycetes; order Pseudonocardiales; family Pseudonocardiaceae; genus Lentzea; species Lentzea sp. HUAS TT2. The sequence goes on from NZ_CP196667.1 coordinate 157,708, forward strand.
CGATCAGGTCGAGCAGCACGAAGAACGTCACCAGCAGGCAGCCCAGGAACAGCTGCCCGCGGGGAATGAACCACAGCGCGCTGGCGACGGCACCGATCGTGCCGGCCACGGTCACGGCGTTGGGCGTGAGGCCACGCGCCAGCAGCCACGCCCCGATCGGATCGGTGACGCGCGAGACGGACGCGCGAGCGAAGATGTTCAGCATGGCAGGTCGCAGCGTAGCTGGACTGCTGAAACGCGCCCGTCTCACCCCTCGCCTCACCGCACGCGGGGACCTTTCGTACCGCATGTCGGTACGAAAGGTCCCCGCGTGCGATGAGCGACAGGCGGCGGAGGCTAGCCGAGCCGGCGATGGTCCTCGGCAATGCGCTTCAGCAGCGCCTGCAACTCCTCCCCTCGCACCGCCAGCCGCTCCAGCCGCCCGAACAACGCGAGGTACTCGCGCACGTCCAGCGGGTCGGTGATGGTGGCGTTGCCGGTCAGCACGCTGACCGTGACGACACGCTCGTCGTAGATGTGGAAACCGTGCAGGGCGACCACGTTCGCGTCCGCGGACCACGGCACGACGCCGAGGCGCACGTTCGGGCGGCGCTGGATCGCGATCAGGTGTTCCACCTGTTCGGCCATCAGCTCCGCCGAGCCCATCCGCCAGCGCAGTGCGCTTTCGGAGAGCACGAACACGAACTGCTTGGCCAGGTCGTCCATCCGGGATCGGCGGGTGCGCAGGGCGGCCACCGCGGCCTCCTGCTCCGAATGCGGCATCGTCCCCAGCACGGTCCGCAGGTAGGGCTCGGACTGCAACAAAGCGGGGACCAGATTTATCTGGAAGAACCTCGATGTCGCGGCCCGCGCCTCCACGCGGCTGATCGTCTGCTGGTGGCGGTGCGCTCCTCGGTGCAGCACGACGCGACGGGTTTCCGCCTCCGCGTGCAGCGACCTGGCGAGTTCGACCAGTTCGATGCGCGTCTCTCTCGCGGCGGCCAGTTCCGCCACGAGACGCTCCACATCCGCTACGGACGGGAGCAGCATGCCGTTCTCGATCTTCGACAGCTTTGACTGGCTCATCCCGGTGGCACGGGCGGTGGCCGTGCCGGTCATCTTCGCCTCGGTGCGCAACCGGCGTAGTTCACGCGAAAGCCGCTCTCTCGCTAATCGCGAACGCTCAGGTGCGGTCATGTTCGCACCGTAACCATTCGCACACGGTGAGACGATCGGCCATAGGCGGGGACTTGACTCGCAGTTGACACCTCCAGGTGGGTGATCTCACCTACCTGGAATCGCTTTGTGCTGGCGTTACGTCTCGATCGACTGGAGAAAAGCACCCAAAAGTTGTAACCGAAAGCTATTCCGCCCCCCATGGAAACAGCCCCGATTGTCCTGTGCGGACAACATGAGTGGTTTTTGTCACTCTTTTGTCCAACAATTAGTACGGCTTTCAATCATGCGCGTCCCGCTAAACGCCGCGTTTAGCCCGCAATACCGACCGAACACCGAGCACGATGCCGCCGATAATGAGCACAAAGCCGATGGCGCCGAGACCGGGGGCGTCGTCGTGGTCGGCGTACATGATCGCGCCCACGCCGAGCGCGACGAGGAGCACACAGCCCACCAGGGGCAGCAACAGTCGAGGCATGGACCGACTGTCGCCCAGCGACCTATCGAAAGTCAACAGATAAGTGTCGCTAAGCGATCAGTCGACCGTCTTCCAGCCGTCCGCCAGCAGCTGACGGGTCTCCCCCAGCAGCTGCGGCAGCACCTTGGTGTGCCCGATGACCGGCATGAAGTTCGCGTCCCCGCCCCACCGCGGCACCACGTGCTGGTGCAGGTGGGCGGCGATCCCGGCGCCGGCGACGACGCCCTGGTTCATGCCGATGTTGAACCCGTGCGGCGCCGCCACGTGCCGGGCGACCTTCATGGCCTTCTGCGTGAACGCGGCGAGCTCCGCGGTCTCGCCGACGGACAGCTCGGTGTAGTCCGCCACGTGCCGGTACGGCAGCACCATCAGGTGCCCGGGGTTGTACGGGTACAGGTTCAGCAACGCGAAGACCTCCGCCCCGCGCGCGATGATCAGACCGTCCTCGTCGGACAGTTCGACCACGCGGCAGAACGGGCAGCCGGCGGGTTCGTCCCCGTCCGCCTTGCCCGCGCCCTGCACGTACGACAGGCGGTGCGGGGTCCACAGACGCTGCAACGCGTCGTGGACCCCCACACCGGCCTGCTCGGAGAACTCAGGCGTCACGAGAGCAGTTCCGCCGTGGGCGAGGCGTTCTCGCGACGGCCGACCCACTCGACGATCTGCTCGACGGCCCGCTCCACCGGCACGCCGTTGATCTGCGTGCCGTCGCGGAACCGGAACGACACCGCGTTCGCCTCCACGTCCTTGGCACCGGCCAGGAGCATGAACGGCACCTTCTGCATGGTGTGGTTGCGGATCTTCTTCTGCATGCGGTCGTCCGAGGCGTCGACGTCGACCCGGATGCCGGCCTTCTTCAACGTCTCGCGCACCGCGAACAGGTGGTCGGCGTTCTCGGAGGTGACCGGGATGCCCATGACCTGCACCGGCGCGAGCCACGCCGGGAACGCGCCCGCGTAGTGCTCGGTCAGCACGCCGAAGAAGCGCTCGACCGAGCCGAACAGGGCGCGGTGGATCATGACCGGGCGCTGGCGGGAGCCGTCGGGGCCGGTGTACTCCAGCTCGAACTTCTCCGGCAGGTTGAAGTCCAGCTGGATGGTCGACATCTGCCAGGTGCGGCCGAGCGCGTCGCGGCACTGCACCGAGATCTTCGGGCCGTAGAACGCGGCGCCACCGGGGTCGGGCACGAGCTCCAGACCGGACTCCTGGGCCACCGACGCGAGCGTCTCGGTGGCCTCCTCCCAGATCTCGTCCTCACCCACGTACTTCTCGGGGTTCTTGGTCGAGAGCTCCAGGTAGAAGTCGTCCAGGCCGTAGTCGCGCAGCAGGTCCAGCACGAACGTCAGCAGCGACTTCAGCTCGTCGCGGACCTGGTCGCGGGTGCAGAAGATGTGCGCGTCGTCCTGCGTCATGCCGCGCACCCTGGTCAGGCCGTGCACCACACCGGACTTCTCGTACCGGTAGACGCCGCCGAACTCGAACATGCGCAGCGGCAGCTCGCGGTAGGAACGCCCGCGCGCCTTGAAGATCAGGTCGTGGAACGGGCAGTTCATCGGCTTGAGGTAGTAGTCCTGGCCGGGCTTGCGGACCGTGCCGTCCTCGTTGAGCTCGGCGTCGAGGTGCATCGCCGGGTACATGCCGTCCTTGTACCAGTCCAGGTGACCGGAGACCTCGAACAGCTTGCCCTTGGTGATGTGCGGCGAGTAGACGAACTCGTAGCCCTCTTCGGTGTGCCGCTGCCGGGAGTAGTCCTCCATGGCCTTGCGGATGATGCCGCCCTTGGGGTGGAACACCACGAGACCGGAGCCGATCTCGTCGGGGAACGAGAACAGGTCGAGCTCGACACCGAGCTTGCGGTGGTCGCGGCGCTCGGCCTCGGCCAGGCGCTCCAGGTAGAGGTCCTGGGCCTCCTGCGACTCCCACGCGGTGCCGTAGATGCGCTGCAGCTGCGGGTTGTTCTCGTTGCCGCGCCAGTACGCGGCGGCCACGCGGGTCAGCTTGAACGCCGGGATGTGCTTGGTCGTCGGCACGTGCGGGCCGCGGCACAGGTCGCCCCAGACCTGCTCACCGGAGCGCGGGTCGAGGTTGTCGTAGATCGTCAGCTCGCCGCCGCCGACCTCCATGACCTCGCTGGTGTCGACGTCGCTCTTGATGTCGACGAGCTCCAGCTTGAACGGCTCGGAGGCGAGCTCGGCCTTGGCGGAGTCGATCGACTCGACGACCCGGCGCGAGAACCGCTGCGAGGACTTGATGATCTGCTTCATGCGCTTCTCGAGCGCCTGCAGGTCCTCGGGCGTGAAGGGCTTCTCGACCTGGAAGTCGTAGTAGAAGCCGTCCTTCACGGGCGGGCCGATGCCGAGCTTGGCCTCGGGGAACTGCTGCTGCACGGCCTGCGCCAGCACGTGCGCGGCGGAGTGGCGCACGACGCTGCGGCCGTCCTCGGTGTCGGCCGCGACGGCCTCGACCTCGACGTCGACCTGCGGGGTCCACGACAGGTCGCGCAGGTGGCCCTCGGCGTCGCGCACGACGACGATCGCGTCGGAACCCTTGCCCGGCAGACCGGCTTCGCGCACGGCCGTGCCCGCCGTCGTCCCAGCCGGAACCACCACGCGCGGCGGGTTCTGGGCGACTGCTGGGCGCGACTCGGACACGGTGACTCCTACGTTCGATGTAGTGGGTGTTCGGATCAGATGTTATCGGTGCTCAAGATGGACATGACGATCGCGTCGTGGAAGACGCCGTCCCAGAGCAGGGCGTCCCTCAGACGGCCCTCCTCGCGGAAGCCGAGCTTGCGGTACACGTGGATCGCCCGGTCGTTGAAGTCGTACACCTCCAGGTCGACCCGGTGCAGGCCGCGCTCGTTGAACGCGTGGTCGAGCACGTGCCTGATGGCGATCGAGCCGTACCCCTTGCCGTACCCGTCCCACAACGCGATCCGCAGGCCTGCCGACCGATTGTGCGGATTGATCGTGAGAACGATCTCGCCGAGGAACCTCCCGTCCTCCGTGATGGCGCGGGTGTAGCGGTTCGGATCGTTCAGCGTCCGATCGATGTACGCCTCGTAATCCTCGAGCGTGAACGTCGCGTGAGTACCGGTCAGGCGGTCGACCTCGTCGTTGTTCGGTCCGCCCGCGGCCATGGCCTGCGCGAACTCCTGGCGCAGAGGTACGAGTTCCATGCACCGATTGAAGCCGGTGCGCGCAAGCGGATTCCGGCCGCGATACCTACGTACGCACTTCTGAGTGGTTTTTCGGATGCGTCGGAGCACCTCGGGCGAGCACTCTGTTGTCTCCCGGCCCGCCGAATGGAGCATCGATCATGTCCGACCTGGTCGTCGAATGCCCGGTACGCCTCACCGAGTCCAACCGGGACGAACTGCGCCTGCTCTACGCCGACCTGCGCGACCACTACGCACGCCGCGACGCCCGCAACGGCACGCGCACGGCGTTGCACTTCCTGTGGACGGGCGTCCTGGACGACGAGCTCTTCGGCGCCACCTATGCCGACCAGCGGCACGTTTTCGCTGGTTCCAGGCCCGTGCTGAACTCCGTGAGGGATCCGGGCGGGCTTCAGGAAACGAACAGGTGGCTGTCAGCCCCAGCTCAGTCGAACGGCGCATCGTTGAGGACATGAGCGAGCAGGGACAGACGCCTCCACCGCAGGAGCCGTCCGAGAACGATCCGCGGGCAGCCCAGCCCGCACCGGGCCAGGCGACGACCCCGCTGCCGGCCGGTGGCGCGGCCACTCCTGGCCAGCAGCCCACCACCGAACTCCCGGCCACGCCGCCACCGGCGGCACCCGGCCCCGAGACCCCGGCGGCAGCACCCGCCGCGCCGGCCGCATCCGCCGCGGAAGCTCCGTCTGCCGCGCCCGCCGCCGGGACCCCGGTCGCCGCACCGGCCGTACCAGCAGGTCCTGGCCGCGTGAGGCGTTTCGCCGGGCACCGCGCCACCCAGCTGGTGGCCGTGGGCCTGCTGGGACTGGTCCTCGGCGGCGGCATCGTGGGAGCGGTGGCCGCCAACCGCCTCGACCACCGCGGCGGCCCCGGCCACGTGCGGATGTACGAGCGCGGAGACCGCGGGCCCGACCGCGGTGGCGACCGGTTCGAGCAGCGCGGCCCGTTCAACGACCGCGGTGACCGCGGCGACCGCTTCGAGCGGTGACCCGACCGAGCGCGCGACTCGCGACCCGATCCCCGACGACGTGAGTCGCGCGCTCCCCAAAACCAGGAACGCGCGCCCCCGCTGGATTAGTCCCCCTCGTTCTGCGGTGGCGTGCGTTCCGCCCATCTGGCTCAGTGCGGCTGCGGCCCGAGCCTGATCGCCAGGAGCTGGCGCCGCAGCACCTTGCCCGTCGCGTTGCGCGGCAGCTGCGGCACCACGACGACCTCGCGCGGCACCTTGTGCCTGGCCAGCCGGGTGCGCACGAACTCGCGCAGCTCCCGCACGTCGATCCGTGCCCCCGCCACCGGCACCACGAAGGCGCGCAGCCGTTGCCCGTACTCGGGATCCGGCACGCCGAGCACCGCCGCGTCGCGCACCCGGTAGTGCGTCATGAGCAGGTTCTCGACCTCGACCGGGTACACGTTCTCGCCGCCGGACACGATCATGTCGTCCTCGCGGCCGTCGAAGTACAGGCGTCCGTTGGGGTCGAAGTGCCCGAGGTCGCCGGTCGAGACGAGCCCGTCGATGGACTCCTTCTGCGAGCCGTCCGTGTAGAGGTCGACGGTCAGCGAGCCGCGCACGTAGATCCGGCCCGTCACGAACGACCGCGTGATGCGGTTGCCGTCCTCGTCGTAGATGCGCACGACGCAGTTGTGCGGCGGCAGGCCGACGCTGGACGGCGCGGCCGCGAGGTCCTCCGGCGTGGCGACGGTGGCGACCGCGACTTCCGTTGAGCCGTAGAGGTTGTAGAGCACCGGCCCGAGCACGGCCTGGGTGCGTTCGACTAGGTCCGGCGAGATCGGCGCGCCCGAGGAGAACACGACCCTCAGGTGCGAGAGGTCGAACGAGTCGAGCACGTGCCGGTCGAGCTCCATGATCCGCTGCAACATCGTCGGCACCAGCACCAGCGTCGTGCAGCGCTGGCCCTGCACCGACCACAGCGTCTTGCGCGGGTCGAACCGGCGGTGCAGCACCGCGCGCGAGCCCAGCGACATCGCGAGCGTCAGGTGCGAGTAGCCGACGGAGTGGAAGATCGGCGCGGCGATGAACGTCGACTCGCCGGAGCTCATCGGGATGCGGTCGAGGAAGTCGGACGCGGTCAGCACCGACTTGATCTCGCGGGCCGTGCCCTTGGGCGTGCCGGTCGTGCCGGACGTCAGCTGGATCACGACGCCCGGTTCGCGCGGCGGCTCCAGCTCTCCGCGCGGCGCCTTGGCCACCAGCTGGTCCAGTGTCGGCGTGCGGCGGTCCAGTCCGTCGCGCGACCAGGAGAGCCAGCGCGGGATCGACGGCGGCAGCTGCTGGAACAGCGGCGTGAACTCCTCATCGTGAATGACGAGCGACGCGCGTTCACGTTGCAACAGGTCCAAAACGACCGGTGCGCCGAATCCGGTGTTCACCAGCAGCACGCGCACACCGAGTTTCGCGCACGCCAGCAGCGACTCGACCATGCCGCGGTGATTGCGGCACATCAGCGCGACGACGTGCATGTGCTGCACGCCCAGCGAACGCAATCCCTGTGCGATCGCGTTGGAACGCCGGTCGAGTTGTCTGTAGGTCACCGAACCACGTTCGTCGACGATCGCGACGCCGTCCGGATTCAGCCGCACGGAACGGCGCAGCGCCGTGACGTTCGGCCCCCAGACCTTGACCTCCTGCAACGCCTGCAGGGACATCCTGATGTTCGTGAGACTCACCATGCCCGCTTCGGACAAGACGCGGAGTGAGTGCACCCTGCCCATGGCGTCGCGAAACACCTTGCGCAACCCTGGCATCAACAGCTCCTTGCGCTGCAAGTCCCCGAGGTTTCGGACGGTAACTGCCCGAAAGCCCTAGGCCAAGTGTTGTTCCATGCGGAATGTGCATGACAACACGACTTTCTTGCTTGTAAACGTTTTCACACCGTCCGGTCCACGACCATGACCCTCCCACACTGCTGCGTTCGCCGGAGTCTGACCGGTCAGACCAAGAATCCGCGCAACAACGACGCGGTCCCGTCGAGGTGCTCGGCCATGGCCTGACGCGCCGTCGCGGGGTCTCCGTCCAAAATGGAGGCGATGATGCGCTCGTGCTGGGCGTTGGAGTGCGCGAGGTTCGGTTCGAGCAGGGGGATGTGGTCCAGCAGCTCGTTGGCGCGCATCCGCGACTCGGCGACGGCGGCGGTGAGGGCGGCGGACCCGGTGGCCTCGGCGATCGCGAGGTGCAGCCGCGAGTCCTTGCGCCGATATTCCACAAGCGATGAGGTCGAAGCCTCTTCCAGCCGGGCGCGCAGCCCGCGGCGTTCGGCGGGCCCCAGGGATCGTCCCGCCGCCGTCTCCGCCGCGCCCGTCTCCAGCACCTTCCGCAACGTCAGCACGTCGTGGAGGTCCCCGAAGTCCTTGCCGGGAGCGGACTTCGGGAGCACCTCGTTGACGAACGTGCCGCCGTAACGACCCCTTCGAGACTCGACGTAATGGTTCTCCTGCAACGACCTGATGGCCTCGCGCACGGTCACCCGGCTCACCCCGAGCCGGGTGGCGAGCTCCCGTTCGGACGGCAGCCGCTCACCCGGCGCGACGACGCCGAGCCGGATGGACTGCATGAGCCGTTCGACGGTCTCCTCGAAGGCGTTGCCCGCCCGCACCGGGCGGAACAACGCCTCCTGCGCGTGCTCCATCATCCCTAGAGCGGTGTCACGTACGCGCCGGCGATGCCGCCGTCCACGAGGAAGTTCGACGCCGTCATGAACGACGAGTCGTCGGACGCGAGAAACGCGACCGCTGCGGCGATTTCCTCAGGTTCGGCGAACCGACCGAGCGGTACGTGGACGAGACGCCGCGCGGCCCGCTCCGGGTCCTTCGCGAACAGTTCCCGCAACAGCGGGGTGTTGACCGGGCCGGGAGACAGGGCGTTGACGCGGATGCCCTCGCGCGCGAACTGCACACCGAGCTCACGCGACATCGCGAGCACGCCGCCCTTCGACGCCGTGTAGGAGATCTGCGACGTCGCCGCTCCCATCGTCGCGACGAACGACGCGGTGTTGATGATCGAGCCCTTGCCGTTGGCCTGCATGTGCGGAAGCGCGTACTTGCAACACAAATAAACCGACGTGAGGTTCACCTTCTGCACGCGTTCCCACGCCTCGATGCCCGTGGTGAGGATCGAGTCGTCGTCGGGCGGCGAGATACCGGCGTTGTTGAACGCGATGTCCAGCTTGCCGTAAGTGTCCACAGTGGTCTGGAACAGCGCTTTGACCTGTTCCTCGTCGGTCACGTCGACCTGGACGAACAGTCCACCGACCTCGTCCGCGGCCGCCTTGCCCGACGCGGGGTCGAGATCGGCGACGACGACCTTCGCGCCCTCGCTCGCGAACCTGCGCACGGTCGCGAGTCCGATCCCGCTGCCGCCACCCGTCACGACGGCCACGCGGCCTTCGAGTCGCTGCACCATCTTGTTGTTCTCCTCGGGTTCGCCTGGAATCAGGTAGCGATGAAGACGTTCTTGACTTCGGTGAACGAGTCGAGCGCGTCCGGTCCCAGCTCGCGGCCGAGGCCGGACTGCTTCACCCCGCCGAACGGGGTCCAGTAGCGGACGGACGAATGCGAGTTCACCGACAGGTTCCCTGCCTCGACCGCACGCGAGACGCGGATCGCGCGGCTGACGTCGTTGGTCCAGATCGACCCGGACAGGCCGTACTCGGAGTCGTTCGCGATCCGGATCGCGTCTGCCTCGTCGGTGAACGGCAGCACGACGACGACCGGTCCGAAGATCTCCTCGGTGACCGTCACGTGGTCGGCCGGAGGCGTCAGGACCGTCGGCGGGAACCAGAAACCGGGTCCGTCCGGCGACGACCCGCGGAACGCGACGTGGGTGTCGTCTGGGACGTAAGACGCGACCTTGCCGAGGTGTGCGGCGGTGATGAGCGGGCCCATCTCGGTCGCCTCGTCGCCGGGCTCGCCGACCTTCACGCCCTTGACCGCGGGCTCCAGCAGTTCCATGAACCTGTCGTAGACGCTGGCCTGAACGAGGATCCGCGAACGGGCGCAGCAGTCCTGCCCGGCGTTGTCGAACACCCCGTACGGCGCCGTGGCGGCGGCCTTCTCCAGGTCGGAGTCCGCGAAGACGATGTTCGCCGACTTGCCGCCCAGCTCCAGCGTCACCCGCTTCACCTGGTCCGCGCAGCCCGCCATGATCTGCTTGCCGACCTCGGTCGAGCCGGTGAAGACGACCTTGCGCACCAACGGATGCGTGACGAACCGGTTGCCGACGACGCTGCCCTTGCCCGGCAGCACCTGGAACACGCCCTCCGGGATGCCCGCCTCCAGCGCCAGCTCGGCGAGCCGGATCGCGGTCAGCGGCGTCACCTCGGCCGGCTTGAGCACGACGGTGTTGCCGGCGGCCAGCGCGGGCGCGAACCCCCAGCCCGCGATGGGCATCGGGAAGTTCCACGGCACGATCACGCCGACGACGCCGAGCGGTTCGTGGAACGTGACGTCGAGGCCGCCGGCGACCGGGATCTGCTTGCCGAACAGGCGTTCCGGCGCGGCCGAGTAGTACTGCAGCACGTCGCGGACGTTGCCCGCCTCCCAGCGCGCGTTGCCGATGGTGTGGCCGGAGTTCTCGACCTCCAGCAGCGCCAGCTCCTCGACGTGCGCGTCGACGGTCTCCGCGAACTTCCGCAGCAGCCTGGCGCGATCGCCGGGGGCGACGTTGCGCCAGCTCTCGAACGCCTTCTGCGCCCGGCCGATCGCCGCGTCCGTGTCACCGAGGGTGGTGTGCGGCACGGACCGCACGACCTTCTCGGTGGCCGGGTTGATGACGTCGAAGGTCACGCTTTTCTCCTTGAAACGTCGACAAGAGCTTCGAACAGCCTGAGGTCCTCGATGTCCTGCTCGGGGTGCGACTGCACACCGACGACGAACCGCGCGCCCTCCAGTTCCACGGCCTCGACCGTGCCGTCCGGTGCCTGCGCGGTGACCCGCAGCCCGTCCGCGATCCGGTCCAGGGACTGGTGGTGATGGCATTGAACGGTCGTTCGATCGCCCAGGACCGCGTGCAGCAGGGTGTCGGGCGCGACCGCGATGTCGGTGTGCCCGAACACCCCGGGAGCCTCGTTGTGGCCCTCGATGTGCTGGTGCAGCGTGCCGCCGAGCGCCACGTTGAGCACCTGCATGCCCCGGCACACGCCGAGCACCGGCAGGTCGAGCTTGAGCGCTGCCTCGACGAGCGCGAACTCGGCGTCGTCACGCGCGCGGCTCGGCTCACCGGTCCGCTCGTGCCTCTCGGCACCGTAGGCGGCGGGGTCGATGTCCGCGCCGCCCGCGATCACCAGGCCGTCGAGGAACGCGATGCTCTCGGCGTTCCAGGTGCCGACCGGCGGCAGCATGACGGGGTTGCCGCCCGCCTCGGCCACGCAGTCGAGGTAACCGCGGTAGAGCACCGCCGCTTCCACGTCCCAGAGCCCGAAGCGGGTGCGCTCCAGGTAGGTGCTGATGCCGATGAGTGGCTTAGAGGCGCTCAAACCCGCGTACCTTCTCCCAGTCCGTGACCGCCGCCTCGAACGCGTCCAGCTCGACCTTGGCCGCGTTCAGGTAGTGGGCGACGACGTCCTCGCCGAACGCCTCGCGCGCGATCGTGCTGCCCGCCAGCAGTTCCGCCGACTCCTTGAGCGTCGTCGGCACCGTCGGCCGGTCGGACGCGTAGGCGTTGCCGACGAACTCGTCCTCCAGCTCCAGCTTCTGCTCCACACCGTGCAGACCGGCCGCGATCAGCGCCGCCACCGCGAGGTACGGGTTCACGTCGCCGCCGGGAACCCGGTTCTCGAACCGCAGCCCGTGGCCGTGGCCGACGACCCGCAGCGCGCACGTGCGGTTGTCCCGTCCCCACGCGACGGCGGTCGGCGCGAACGAGCCCTTCACGAAACGCTTGTAGGAGTTGATGTTCGGGGCGAGGAAGTAGGTGAGCTCGCGCAGCCCGGCCAGCTGGCCCGCGAGGAAGTGCTTCATCAGCTCGGACATGCCGTGGCCCTCGGCGAAGACGGGCTCGCCCTCCTTGGAGCGCAAGGAGAGGTGGATGTGGCAGGAGTTGCCCTCGCGTTCGTTGTACTTCGCCATGAACGTGAGCGCTTTGCCCTGCTGTGCCGCGATCTCCTTGGAGCCGTTCTTGTAGATGGCGTGCTGGTCGCACGTGCGCAGCGCCGTCGTGTACTTGAACGCGATCTCGTGCTGGCCGGGGTTGCACTCGCCCTTGGCCGACTCCACGGTCAGGCCGGCGCCCGTCATGCCGTTGCGGATGGCCCGCAGCAACGGTTCCACGCGCGCGGTGCCGAGCAGCGAGTAGTCGACGTTGTACTGGTTGGACGGCGTGAGGTTGCGGTAGCCGGCGTTCCAGGCCTGTTCGTAGGAGTCGTCGAAGAGGATGAACTCCAGCTCGGTGCCGACGTAGCAGTCCAGCCCGAGCGCGGCCAGCCGGTCGAGCTGCTTGCGCAGGACCTGGCGCGGCGAGGCGACGACCGGGTCGCCGTTCTCCCAGACGACGTCGCACATGACCATCGCGGTGCCCTCCTGCCACGGCACGCGGCGCAGGGTCTCCAGGTCCGGCTTCATCACGAAGTCGCCGTACCCGCGGTCCCAGCTCGACATCTCGAAGCCGCTGACCGGGTTCATCTCGACGTCGACCGCGAGCAGGTAGTTGCAGCCCTCCGCGGAGTGCCCGAGAACGTCGTCGAGGAAGTACTGGGCAGCGCACCGCTTGCCCTGCAGGCGGCCCTGCATGTCCACGATCGCGACCAGGACGGTGTCGATCTCACCGGTCTCCACGGCCGCGCGCAACTCCTCGACGGTCAGCATCTCCGCGTTCCTCCAAAGGTATGTCTGCGAGCCATTGGCGGCACCATCTTGACACCGCCGGGTGACGAGCGCCACCCTCAACCACCGCTTAAAGGACTATTAGGAGTCCATATGGCCAAGCACGTCGAGTACGAGAAGGTGAGCAGCGACTACCTGGAGCACCGGCAGCTCAAACGTGGCGCGGCAGGGTGGGTCCTGCTGGCCGGGCTGGGTGTCTCGTACGTGATCTCCGGCGACTTCGCCGGGTGGAACTTCGGCCTCGCCCAGGGTGGCTGGGGCGGGATGCTGGTCGCCACGATCCTGATGGCGACGATGTACACGTGCATGGTGTTCGGTCTCGCCGAACTGGCTTCGGCGCTCCCTGTGGCGGGCGCCGGTTACGGTTTCGCGAGGCGCGCGCTCGGCCCGTTGGGCGGGTACGCCACAGGTATCGCCATTCTCATCGAGTACGCCATCGCCCCGGCGGCGATCTCGGTGTTCATCGGCGACTACGTCAAGGCACTGGGTCTGCTGGACGCCACCTGGCCCGTGTACCTGGTCTGCTACATCGTCTTCGTCGGCATCCACCTCTACGGCGTCGGCGAGGCGTTGCGGGTGATGTTCGTGATCACCGGTGTCGCCGTGGTCGCGCTCGTCGCGTTCGTCGGCGGCATGATCCCGAAGTTCGACTCCTCGAAGCTCTTCGACATCGGCGACGGCTCGTTCCTGCCGATGGGTGTGACCGGGGCGTGGGGCGCGATCGTGTTCGCGATCTGGTTCTTCCTCGCGGTGGAGGGCGTGCCGCTGGCGGCGGAGGAAGCACGGGATCCCAAGCGGGACATGCCTCGCGGCATCATCGGCGCGATGGTCGTGCTGCTGGTGTTCGCGGCGGCGATCCTCCTGGTGGCGCCCGGCGGCGCGGGTTCGAAGGCGCTGGAGGCGTCCGGCAACCCGTTGCCGGAGGCGGTGCGCGCGGCCTACGGCGGGGACACGTTCCTGGCGCAGCTCGTGAACTACGTCGGCCTGGCGGGTCTGGTCGCGTCGTTCTTCTCGATCATCTACGCCTACTCGCGGCAGCTGTTCGCGTTGTCGCGCGCGGGATACCTGCCGCGCTGGCTGTCGAAGACCGGCAAGCGCAAGACGCCTTACCTGGCGTTGATCGTGCCCGGCACCATCGGGTTCGCGCTCGCGACCGTGATGAAGTCGGTCGACCCCGTGACGGGCGGGGCTCGGCTCATCAACATCGCGGTGTTCGGTGCCGCGCTGTCCTACGTGCTGATGATGGTGTCGCACATCGTTCTGCGTAAGACGGCGCCGGACCTGCCTCGCCCGTACCGGACTCCCGGCGGTGTGGTGACCACGAGCGTGGCGCTGGTTCTGGCGGTGGCGGCGGTCATCGCGACGTTCTTCGTCGACGAGGTCGCTGCTGCTGTGACGGCGGGCATCGTGCTGGTGGCTGTCGCCTACTACTGGTTCTACAGCCGTCATCACCTGGTGGCGAACGCTCCGGAGGAGGAGTTCGCGGCCATCGCGAAGGCGGAGGCGGAGCTCGACTGAGGCAATCGAGCGGCGGCACGGGCCTCGTCGGCCGTGCCGCCGTTCTTGCGTCCGGGTGGGCGCGGTACCCCTAACGAGTGAACCGTCCCCCTAACGGGTGACCTTCGGCCCCTAAGGACCCCGGCCGTCCGAAATCTAGGGATCACACCCGATGCATGGGGGATGTTGATCTCAATACGGTTCCTGGCGACATCCCCCGAATCGCCGTAGGAGCTCCGCTTCCATGATGCAGCAGGCAACCCCGCAGCAGCAGCCCGTCCAGCCCGCCGCGCCCGAGGTCACCGCCGCGGCCGCGCCGCAGGAGGCCCAGCCGGCCACGCTGCAGGAGTTCGCGCTGAACCTCCTGAACGACCCGACCGCGCTCTCGGCGTTCAACCTCGACCCCGAAGGCGTGCTCGGCTCGTGCGGTCTGAGCGACATCACCCCCGGTGACGTCCAGGAGATCCTCCCGCTGGTGCTCGACGCCGCCTCGATCGCGGACGTCAACGGCCTCTCGTCCTACAGCGCCCTCACCGGCCTCGCGAACCTCGGCGCCGTCAACGGCCTCGTCGGCGACCTGTCCGGCCACGGCGACGTGTCGGGCACCCTCGACGGCGTCACCGGCCTCGTTCCCGGCCTCGGCGACCTGGGCGGCGTCACCGACCTCGGCAACGTCACGGACCTGGGCGGCGTCACCGACCTGTCCGGTGTCACGGGCCTCGCCGGTACCGGCGACGTGCTCGGCACGGTCGGCGGCGTGGCCGACGTCCACGGCGTCCTCGGCACCGTCACCGGTGTCACCGACATCGTCTCCGTCAACGGCGTGCCCGGCGTGCTCGGCGCCGTCACCACCGACGTCACGACCGTCACCGACGTGGTCCACGAGGTCGTCCCGGACGTCGCGCCGGTCAGCGGCGTGCACGAGACCGTCCACAGCGTCGTCGACGGCACCGTCGGCAACGTGCTCGGCGGCGACGTGCTCGGCGGTCACGGGCTGGGTGGCAACGTTCTGGGCGGCGTCACCGACCTCGACGTGCTCGACGGCGTCGGCGGCCTGACCGAAGGCCTCGGCCTCGGGCTCTGATCTGATGCTCGAGTGAGCAGACGAGCGTTGATCCTCGGCGGCACGGGCCTCATCGGCCGTGCCGCCGCTCGGCGTTTGCGGGCATCGGGCTGGAACGTGGACGCGGTCGGCAGCGAGGTGGACCGTTCCGACCCGCGCGCACTGGCTGCCGCGATGGGCGACGGCGCCGACCTGCTGGTCGACTGCCTCTGCTACGCCGCCGCCGACGCGCGGACCCTGCTCCCGTCGGCGCGCAAGGCACGTTCGGTCGTGATGATCTCGGCCAAGGCGGTGTACGTCGACTCTCGCGGACGGCACGCGAACTCCGCCGAGCCTCCCCGGTTCGGCGGCCCGGTCACCGAGGACCAGCCGACGCTCGCACCACTCGAGTCGGACCCGTTCACCCGCGAGGGATACGGCCCGAACAAGGTGGCGGCGGAGCGGACGTTGCTCGACAGCGGCCTGCCGGTCACCGTGCTGCGACCGTCCAAAGTGCACGGTCCGGGCAACAGGCGGCCGCTGGAGCGGTACTTCGTCGAACGGATCCTCGCCGGGAACAAGGTCGTCGTGCTGGCGTCACGCGGCGAGGGCGTCGACCACCCGACCGCCGCCGCGAACCTCGCCGCACTGATCGAGACCGCCGCCCTGCACCCCGGCGCGCGCGTGCTGAACGCCGCCGACCCGGACGCCCCGAACGGCCTGGAGATCTCCCGCATCATCGCGCGCTCCCTCGGGCACGAGTGGCACGAGATCCTGCTCGATCACGACCAGGCAGGCCGCCACCCGTGGCACCGCGGCTTCGTCCTGGACACGTCCGCCGCCCTCGCGCTCGGCTACCGGCCGGTCGGCGACTACGCGGCCACCGTGCAGGAGACGCTGCGCGACCTGGTGTCGAGCCACTCGTGGCAGGATCGGTCGCGTGAGTGACATTCAACGTGTGGGAGTCGTCGGTTCCGGCCTCATGGGCTCCGGGATCGCCGAGGTGAGCGCCCGTGCCGGCCTCGACGTCATCGTCGTCGAGGTCAACGCGGGCGCGGCCGAGGCAGCGCAGGGGCGGATCGCCACCTCGCTCGCCAGGGGCGTCAAGTCCGGCAAGCTCAGCGAGGAGGACCGCGACGGCGCCCTGGGGCGCATCCGGTTCACCACCGACATCGGCGAGTTCGCCGACCGGCAGTTCGTGGTCGAGGCGGTCGCCGAGAACGAGCAGGTCAAGATCGAGATCTTCGCCTCGCTCGACAAGGTCGTGAAGGACGAGGACGCCATCTTCGCGTCCAACACGTCGTCCATCCCGATCATGAAGCTGGGCATGGCCACGAGCCGTCCCGAGCAGGTCATCGGCGTGCACTTCTTCAACCCGGTGCCGGTGCTCAAGCTCGTGGAGATCGTCCCGTCCCTGCTGACCGGCGCCACCACGCAGGTCCGCGCGGAGGCGTTCGTGCGCGCCACCCTGCACAAGGAGGTCATCCGCTCGCAGGACCGCGCAGGCTTCGTGGTCAACGCGCTGCTGATCCCCTACCTGCTCTCCTCGATCCGCATGCTGGAGTCCGGCTTCGCCTCGGCCGACGACATCGACAACGGCATGGTGCTCGGCTGCGCGCACCCGATGGGTCCGCTGCGCCTCACCGACCTGATCGGCCTCGACACCACCAAGGCCATCGCCGAGTCGATGTACGACGAGTTCAAGGAGCCGCTGTACTCCCCGCCGCCGCTGCTGCTGCGCATGGTGGACGCGGGCCTGCTGGGCAAGAAGTCGGGGCGCGGTTTCCACAACTACGCCAAGTAAGGCTTGCGGAAGGCCCGCTCCCCGGAGCGGGCCTTCCGCCCACACTGCTCACCTACGCGAACGCCCACCCCGCCCGGCCCCGTTCCAGACCGCACACGGGGCCCTCGCGTGCGGTCAGACAGTACGCGGGGTCCCCGCGTGCACTGAAAAACTTGAGTCTGGCACGCTCAAGTGTGGGGTTCGCGGGGTGGTTCAGCGTGTCGGACGAGGCTTTTCGGCGGGGGTGCTCAGACCGCGGCCAGCCGGTTCATCGAGTGCTGGATCAGCTCCACCAGCACCGCCTTCGACGACTCCCGGTTCCGCGCGTCGCACAGCACCACCGGAATCGCCTCGTCCAGGTCAAGAGCGTGCCGAACCTCGTCCACCGTGTACATCTGCGACCCGTCGAAGCAGTTCACGGCGACGATGAACGGGATCCCCCTGTGCTCGAAGAAGTCGATCGAGGGGAACGACGAGTCGAGCCGCCGCGTGTCCACCAGCACGACGGCGCCGATGGCACCGGTGGCCAGCTCGTCCCACATGAACCAGAACCTGTTCTGGCCGGGCGTGCCGAACAGGTACAGCACCACCTTGGTGTTGATGGTGATGCGACCGAAGTCGAGGGCGACGGTGGTCGTGTCCTTGCCCTCGATGCCGGCGAGGTCGTCGACGTGCACGCCGGCCTCGGTGAGCAGTTCCTCGGTCCGAAGCGGCGGGATCTCGGACACCGACGCGACCATCGTGGTCTTGCCGGTGCCGAACCCGCCGGCGATGACGATCTTGACCGCGGTCGGCACGATCAGCTGGCCATCAGATCCCACGAACACCATCCAGTACGGCCTGCAGGAGATCCCTGTCGGGAATCTTGGGGGACGAGTTCTGCACGAGCACGTCACCACGCTCGATGAGGTCCGACAGCAGGACCTTCACCACGACGAGCGGCACGTCGAGGTAAGCGGCTACCTCGGCGACGGAGAGCGGGCGTGCGCACAGGGCCATGATCTCGCGATGTTCGACCGTCAGCGACGTCTGGTCGGACGCAAACGAGGAAGCTCGGACCTGCGTCACCAGGTGCAGGTCGGGCGCGTTCGGCCGGGTGCGGCCGCGCACCATCGCGTACGGCCGCACCAGCGGACCCGCGGCCTCGTCGTACCACCAGTCGTCGCGCCCGGTCATCAGCGCGACTCGCGCGCCGAGGGCACAGTCGCCGTCTCCTGGCGCGGAGCCGACGACAGGTACGTGCCCACCCTCTTGACCAGCATGTTCATCTCGTAGGCGATCATCCCCATGTCCGCGTCCTCCTCACCCAGCACCGCCAGGCAGGCCCCGTGGCCGGCCGCGGTGACGAACAGGTAGGCGTGCTCCATCTCCACGATGGTCTGCCGGACCGCGCCGCCGCCGAAGTGCCGTCCGGTGCCGCGGGCGAGCGACTGGAACGCCGACGCCATCGCGGACAGGTGCTCCGAGTCGTCGCGGGACAGCCCGGCCGAGCGGCCGAGCAGGAGTCCGTCCGCTGACAGCACGACCGCGTGGCGAGCGCCGACCACTCGCTGGATCAGGTCCTCCAGCAACCAGTTCAGTTCGCCGTGCTGGCTTGCGTTGTCCTTCATGACGAGGGGGCTCCTTCTGATCTCCAGTCGTCGGTCAGCCGGGCGTCACGGGTACCGCGCTGGAACGCGGCGAAACCGTCACGGGTCCGCTCGGCCGACCTTTCGCCGGTCACCGGCTCGGCGTGCGGCGGCTCCTCCGAGGACTGCATGAGCTGCGGCGCGAGGTTCTGCCGCTTCTTCCTGCGGGGAAGGGGTGCCTTCCCGTCCTGGGCCGGAGGGGCCGCGGGGGTGGCTTCGTCCACCGGTGCTGCGGACACGGCCGCTGGGGCAACTGTGCTCATATCAGGTTCTACGAGCGCGTTCAGCCCTGCGTTCAGTGCCTCCTGCACCTCGGGATTCACCTTCACGGGGAAGCTCGGGTGATCCACGTGGCCGTGGTGCGCGTCGTGGAACGACTGCACCGGCATCTGGGTGGTCTCGGTGATGTCCCCCGCGGTGTTGTGCGGGGCGACGATGTTCGGCGGCAGCACGCACAACGCGACCGTGCCGCCGTACGGCGAGTCGCGCAACTCCACCTTGATGCCCCGCCGTGCGGCGAGCCTGGCGACGACGAACAGCCCCAGCCGGGACTCCCCGCGGAACGCCATCGTCTCGAAGTCCGGCGGGTTGGAGAGCTTCGCGTTGGCCTGGAGGCGTTCCTCCTGCGTCATGCCGAGGCCGTGGTCCTCGATCTCGACCACCAGGCCGTGCGGCGCGGCGCTGGAGTGGACGATCACCTCCGAACGCGGCGACGAGAACGCCGTCGCGTTGTCGACGAGCTCCGCGAGCAGGTGGATGGTGTCGGCGACGGCGACACCCACCAGCGCGCGGTCGGGCACCGGGTTGACCCTCACCCGGACGTACTGCTCGGTCTCGGCGACGGCGGAGCGGATGACGTCGCTCAGCCGCACCGGTTTGCGCCACTGCCTGCCGGGCTGCTCGCCGGCGAGGATGATCAGGTTCTCCGCGTTGCGGCGGGCGCGGGTCGCCAGGTGGTCGAGCTGGAACAGCGAGTCGAGCCGCTCGGGGTGCTCCTCCTCGCGTTCCAGCTTGTCGAGGATCTTGATCTGCCGGTGCACGAGCCCCTGGTTGCGGTGCGCGATGTCGAGGAAGACCCGGTTCACGCCCTCGCGTGCCTGCATCTCCTTCACCGCCGCCGCGACCGCCGTGTACTGGGCGGCGTTGAACGCGTCCGCGACCTGGCCGATCTCATCGTTGCCGTAGTCCAGCGGCGGCATGTCGCGGTGGACGTCCACCTGCTCGCCGCCGCGCAGGCGCGCCACGATGTGCGGCAGCCGTTCCTGCGCGAGCCGCAGCGTGTCCTCCCGCAGCGACGCCAGCCGCGTGACCAGTGCCCGTGACACGAGCCGGTTCGAGATGCGCAACGCCAGCACGATGCCGACGACGACCGCGAGCAACGCGATCAGGCTGCCGATCAGCACCGCGGCGACCCGGCTGTCGGCCTTGTCCAGGCCGAGGTCCGCGGCGTTGCGCGCCTGCGTCACCGCGAGCCCGACGAGGTTGTCGTGCACCGGCGCGGCCACCCCGCGCCATTGCACGTCGGTCACCGTCGTGTCGCTGTTGATGATCCGGCCCTCGAGGTCGAGCAGGGTCCGGTACTCGGTGCTGCCGCGCAGCGCGTCGTACTGCACGCGCGGCTGCTCCAGCGCGAACGGGATCGTGGCGTCGAGGCCCGAGTGGTAGGCGCCGACCAGACGGGCGAACTCGACCCGTTCCGGCGCGGTGAACTTGCCGTTGAGCAGCCCGCGCGACCCGATGGTGGCGCCGCGCGAGAGCCAGTCGGCGGCCTGGAAGATCGTGACGGCCTGGACGTTGGCCTGGCTCGCCTCCGAGTCGGGCACGAGGCGCGCCTGCCGTGACAGCAGCCCGACGCCCGAGTCGAGGAGGCTGTTGTAGTAGTCGTAGAGGGCCTGCGGGTTCGCCGAAGCCGAGTCGATGCGCGAACGCTGCTGCGGCAGCTCGTTCAGCACGGAGTCGAGGGCGTTGATCCGGTCGACCGTGTCCTGGGGTGCGCTCTCGGCGAGTTCGGTGAACGCGTCCTTCATCTTGCGCACCGCTTCGTCGGTGACGCTGCGCTGGCGCCCCAGCCCGCCCTTGTCGACGCCCTCGGCGTTGCTGAGGACCTCCAGGGTCAGCTGGCGTTCCTTCTGCAGGGCGGCGAGCGCCTCGACGGACGGGATCGTCGCGCTCTTCACCCCGGCCGCGACCGACCGCATGTAGAAACCGTCAAAAAGGGTGTACGAGGAGAAAACGGCCCACATGACCAGCAGCACCACGCTGGGAACGACCACGACACCGGCCAGCCGCGACCGAATGGTCCGGTAGTTGGTCGGTGTGTAACCGCTCTTCTCGTTCACAGCGCTCTCACGGTCTCCTGTGTCCCACGGCTAGCGCTGCGGGTAACCCAAGTAACTCCTTCGGCTGCATTTAGGTTACGGGGAGAGATCATCGTTACCCAATGACAGCGATCACACGCAGTACGCGGTCGCAGGCTACCCAGTCGAGTGACAGGAGCAACACCCGGTACGGGGGTTCTCACAAGGCAAGAACCCCCGTACGGGCTAGTTCTGCCGCTCGTTCTACGGACGCTCCACCGCGACGACGTTGTACGTCGTCTCGGGCGTCGGAGGCGTGCTGAACCGGGCATTCGGCAGGTAGAGGCGCTTGCCGAACGCGGCGACCGTCGTGGGAACGTCGAACCGCGCGTCCGTGCGTTCCGCCGCGAGCGTCGCGCCATCACGACTCAGCGTGTAGCGCGCGACTTTGTTCAGCCTGTTTTGCACCACGTACAACTGCCGTCCCTCACGCAACAGACCGTCGCCATTGGTGAGTGTTTGACCGCTCAAATTGATCTCGGTCGATTTTCCGCTCCGGGGATCGATCCGGAAGAGCTTTCCGGTGTTGCTCTGCACGACGATCAGGCCGCCGTCGAGCCCCGTGACGATGCCGTTGAGGTTCGTCGCGCCGGGGGTGACGACGAGGTCGCCGGTGAGCGCGAGCGTCCGGTGCGGCTTGAGGTTCAGCGGCACCTCGTAGAGCACCGCCTTGCGCGAGTCGGTGAACCACGCCGACTTGTCGGTCAACACGACGTCGTTGACGAACGTGTCCGCGGTGGCGAACTGGAACTTCGCCAGCAACGCACCGGTGCGCGTGTCATAGACCCGTGCGTCGCCGCCCGTGCCACCAGAGACCCACAGCCGTTTGCGGCTGTCGACCTTCAAACCGAGCGACGGCGTGCCGGGCCCCTTGGCGAGCACCTTGCCCGTGCCGGTGCGCAGGTTCGCCGCGTAGATCGACCCGTCGGCCCGCGACCCGAAGTAGGCCGTGGTGCCGCTGATCGCGATTCCTTCCGGTTGCCACCCGTTGGGCAGGGAGAACTCGGTCGGAAAGTGCTTCGAACCGTCCGCGGTGGCCGGCGCCGCGACTGTGAGCGTGACGCCCAGGACCGCCGCGAGCAGGACACCGAATCTGCGGTACATGCCGCCTCCTTGCCAGAGGGATGTCTCGGATTGGCGTGCGCCCTGATCCTTCCCCTGCTGACGGCCGAACAGGAGTTTTCTCAGGAATCCGACATCTCTACAGGTCAGCGGCGGCCTCGGCGATGAGCTCCAGCGACTCCCCCGTCCCCAGCGCGGTGTGCTGCAGGCCCGCGAACCGCTGGGCGCACTCCTCCGTCAGCCCCGGCTCCTCCACGTACTCGCCCTTGAGGAACGTCTCCAGGTACGCCACGTCGTTGTGCTGCCGGTGCGGGAACCCCAGCAACGTGAACGGCGACCCCATCGCCGGGTACGCCCCCGCACCACGCGGCACCACCCGCACGCTCACCACCGGGTGCTCGCTGACCTCCATCAGGTGCAGCAGCTGCGCCTTCATCACCCGCGGCCCGCCGACCACCTGCCGCAGCACCGCCTCCGGGAACACCGCGTGCACCGCCAGCGGGTCCTTGTCGGACAGCCGCGACGTCCACGCCTCCCGCACCATCGCGAGCCGCGCCGTCCGCACCGGATCGTCGGACCGCAGCACCGCGTTCGTGTAACCGGGGAGCTGGAACACCGCCGGAACCAGATCCGTGGTGAACGCGCGCAGCACCGTCGCCTCGAACACCAGATTCGCGAAGTCCGCCGCCGGATCGAAGTTCACCGCATTCCCGGCAGCGCGCGCACGCACCCGTTCCGCGTACTGCGCGCGCAACACCACGGCCTGCCATTCCGGGGTCGGCACCTTGTAGACGTAACCGAGCGCCATGACGTCCACCGGCGCCGAGGGCTGCACCGCGTTCTCCATCATGGACAGCTTGGCGCTGCTGAAGCCCACGCGCTGACCGGCCTCGGTGAGGCTCAGCTCGCGCTCGGCGCGCCACCCGGCCAGCTGACGCCCGATGGCGCGTTCGAGCGTCGTGGCCCGGAAATCCTTCGGCATGACTCGAAGGATATGACCAATTCGGATTCCCGAAAGGGACGGGTCGGTGTGGACAACCGTTAATCAGCAAGGAACTTCGTTAAACGGAGAGCCATGCCGGTAAACGACCGCGCACCCTTTTTACTATTGATAGCGCTTTGCGCGCGCATGAGCACGCACGAGGTCATGGAACCGGAACGCGTCGTCTCCGACCTCCGTCAGCAACGACTTCTCCACCAGGTCGTCCAGCGCGTCCTCGACGTCGCAGTAGGGCTCCCCCGCGATCGCCGCCGCCACGGGCACCCCGAACGCGTCCGGCTCCCACGCGCACAGCCGGTAGAGCCGCGCCTGCCGTTCGGGAAGCTCCACATAGGACCGATCGAGCAACGGCCCGAGCGTGCCGTCGTCGGCGAGCGGCTCGACGCCGATCTCGTGCGCCTGCGGGAGATTCAGCCTCGACCGACTCGTGACGAGCACCGTGCCCGAGGCGGGCAGCAGCGGCGTCACCTGGTCGGCGGAGTCCGCGTTGTCCAGCAACAGGGTGAACTGCCGCCGCGTGACAAGGCTGCGGAACACCGCCCGTTCGTCGTCGGGTTCGGCCTCGAGCCCGAACGCGCGCAACACGCGGCCCAGGTCGTGCGCGGCCAGGTCGAGGTAGAGCTGATCCCCGGATCCCCGCTCCCGCAACCACTTCAGCGCCAGCGCGGTCTTCCCCACCCCGCCCGCGCCGTGCAACACCGTCACCCCGGCCCTGATGCTCGCGAGCTCCGCGTCCCTGCCGACGAAGTGCCGCGGCGGCGCGGGTGGCCGGAACCTCGGCGGTACGTCGTTCCTGCCCCTGATGGTTCCTGTGGCTCTGACAGCCAGTACGTCACTCATCAACCCGTACCTCCCCGACACGTTGAAGCTACGGGCTTTCCTCGACTTACATCAGACGGCCATCGAGTGATCGCACGCGAGTGCCGCTCCTGTGCTAGAGGTCGAGGAACGCATCTGCCGGCCGTTGATGATGATCTTGCACGTCAGCTCGCCGTGCACGCCCTCCAGCCGGACGGCGATCCGCCCCTTGCGCTTGCCCCTGCGCTCGAACGGCATGTCGGGGTTGCGCAGGGTCCGTTCCTCCTCGCCGGGAAACGAGTAGGTGAGCCGGTCGGCCGTGCCCGTTCCCTCGACCACCACGCGGATGCTGGGCGCTGCCGCACAGCCGGTGCTTCCGGCCAGCAGCAGGCCCACGAGTAAGGCGGCGGTCTTCATGGAGCGAACGGTAGGAAGCCGGCGGGTGCTTCGGCATCAGCCTGAAGGCTCAAGAAGTATCAGCCATCAGAGTGACAACCCGAGATCCCTCAGACGTTCCTCGACCCGCAACCGCTCGATCTCCCGGTCCATCCCCTCGGGCAGCACGAGCAACCGATGCTCCACGTCCAGCGCACTACAGGCCTGGATGAGCAACGCGTCATAAGCCTGACGAGCCCCGATCTTCTTGATCGCCGACTCCCCCGGCTCGAACCGGGCCCGCACGCGGCGCACCCGTCGAAGGTCGGCCGCGATTCGTTCTATCGGCCGATGTTCGGGCATCCGTCCAAGCTACCCCGCCTGCAACGCCAGGAAGAGGTCCACACGAGCCTCGAACTCCGCCAGGTCGACACCGAGCAGTTCCTCGACGCGCCCCACCCGGTACCGCAACGTGTTCACGTGGACGTGCAGCTTCCCCGCCGCCGCCGTCCAGGACCCCGAACAGTCCAGGAACATCTTCAACGTGCCCACGAGATCCGACCCGTGCTCGGAGTCGTAGTCCAGCACCGGCCCGAGAAGCCGCCGTCGCAACGAGGTGCGCAACTCCTCCGGCACGCCCGCGAGCAGCAACTGGTGCAGTGCGATCTCCTCGCCCGCCACCACACACGTGCGGCCGCCACGGCGCTCTCCCAGCCGACGCGCGTGCGTGGCCTCCTCCGCAGCGCCTCGGAGCCCGCGGGACGTGACGGGCGAGCTGATGCCGACGAGCACGCGGGACGAGCCGAGGCCCGGTTCCATCACGCGCATCGCCTCGCGCAGGTCGTCGGGCTGCGAGTCGTCGGCCTTCGCCACGGCGTAGACGGTGTCGCCGACCGGGGTCACGAGGGCCTGCGGCAGCGCCTCCTCCAGCACGGCCGCCGCGAGGTCGGTCCGTCCCTCCGACGTCACCGCGCTGATCACCCGCAGCCGGGCGCGCTCCAGGCCGGCGGCCGCGAGGCGTGACTCCAGGTCGGCAGAGCCGCTCAGCACCGCGGACACCAGTGGCGCTGCCGTGCGGTTCTCGATCTGCCTGCCCTGGGCCTCGCGCAGCCGTTCCAGGCCCACCAGCGAGGCGAGCTCCGCGGCGGCCTCCTGCGTGGCCGCGCCGCCGACGACGAGGATCCAGCTGGTGAGCCGGTTGCCGCCGCGTTCGGAGACGGGGACCAGGGTCATGCCCTTCACGGTCTTGGGCAGCCGGTCGGCCTGCAGGAACTCCTTCACCAGCGTGAGACGGTCCGCGAGCTCGCCGCCCGCGACGACGCGGCCCGCGGTGGACAGCACCCAGCACGGGGCGCCCAGCTCGTGGCTTCCTGCGCGCACGAGGGCGGGCAGGCCGGAGCCCTCCGCGACGACGTTGAGCAGGCGGCGGTGGCGCGAGAGGCCGACCAGTTCCATCGAGACGCGTTCGGTGATGGTCGCGAACGAGAGGTCGACCGGCACCTCCAGCAGCGGCACGTGGTGGCGGACGCAGGCGGCGACGAGGTCGTCGGGCAGCGCGCGGTTCTCCGTCTCGGACGCGGCCAGGCCGGCGACGCGGGCGGAGGCGAGCGAGCGGACGAACGTCTCGGAGTCCTGCGCGCCGTGGTGCCAGAGCAGGCCGGACAGCACGAGCTCCCCGCCGGAGAGGTACCGGCTGGGGTCGGGCAGCTCCGTTCCGTACACGCGGGTGACCGTGCGGTCGAGCTGGTCCTCACCGGTGTGCAGACTCAGGCGCAGCTCCGGCATCTGCAGCAACGTCCGCAGCAACAACATGAGAGGTCACTTTCGTCCGTTCGTGTTTGTAGGAAAGCACAAATTCACCGTCTGTAGGAGCCTGGCGATTCATGTAATCCGGCCGTAGCTCAGTGACACATTGGGTATGTGTACTGGCTCACAACCAGATGGGAGGGCGAGTGACGATCTCCACGCACGTGCTGGACGCGGCGCGAGGCAGGCCGTTCGCGGGCATCGCCGTGTCGCTGCAACGCCGCGACGGGACCGAGGTGGCGAACGCCGAGACGAACACCGATGGCCGGATCACCGGATGGGGTGAAGGTCTGGAGGCCGGGGTCTACCGGCTGGTGTTCGACACCGCGCAGGCGGCGCCGTTCTTCCCCGAGGTCGTGCTCACCTTCGACTACTCCGATCCGGCCCAGCACTACCACGTGCCGTTGCTGCTGTCGCCGTTCGCCTACTCCACCTACCGAGGTAGCTGACCATGGACTTCCTTCGACCGGAAACGCTTGCGGAGGCGTTGGAGATCAAGGCGCACCGCCCTGACGCCGTGCCGATCGCCGGTGGCACCGACGTCATGGTGGAGATGAACTACGACCACCGCAGGCCCTCCGCCCTGCTGGACCTGACCAGGATCCCCGAGTTGCAGCAGTGGTCGGACGGGCTGCGGGTCGGCGCCGGCGTGCCGTACGTGCGGATCATCGACGAGCTGGGCGAGCAGCTGCCGGGCCTCGCGATGGCCGCACGCACGGTCGGGTCGCCGCAGATCCGCAACCGCGGCACGGTCGGCGGCAACCTCGGCGCCGCCTCCCCCGCGGGGGACACGCACCCGGTGCTGCTGGCGTCGGACGCGGTCATCGAGGTGGCCTCCGTTCGCGGTACCCGGATGATCCCGGCCGCCGAGTTCTACCTGGGGGTGAAGCGGAACGCGCTGGAGCCCGACGAACTGATCGTGGCGGTCCACCTGACGCCTGCCAAGGGGCCACAGCAGTTCTCGAAGGTCGGCACGCGCAACGCCATGGTGATCGCGGTGTGCTCGTTCGGGATCTCGCTGTTCCCCGAGGAGAACCGGGTGGGCGCGGCGGTCGGGTCCGCGGCTCCGACGCCACGGCACGCGCACGACGCCGAGCAGTTCCTGGCCTCCGCGCTGGACTTCCGCAACCCCAAGCCGTTGCTGGACTCGGTGAAGCGCGAGTTCGGGGAGCTGGTCTCGCAGGCCGCGTCACCGATCGACGACGTGCGCGGCTCGGCGGCCTACCGCAAGCACGCTTTGGCAGTGATGGCCCGCAGGACGCTCGGCTGGGCCTGGCAGGAACTCTTGGACGGGGAGCGAGCATGCGCGTGAACGTGACGGTCAACGGCGAGCAGCGCCAGGCCGACGACGTGTGGGAAGGCGAGTCGCTGCTGTTCATGCTGCGCGAGCGGCTCGGGCTGCCCGGCTCGAAGAACGCCTGCGAGCAGGGCGAGTGCGGTTCGTGCACGGTGTACCTGGACAAGGTGCCGGTGTGTGCGTGCCTGGTGGCGGCAGGGCAGGCGCAGGACCGCGAGGTGACGACGGTCGAGGGGCTCGCGGACGGGGACGTGCTGGACCCCGTGCAGGAGGCGTTCGTCGAGGCGGGCGCGGTGCAGTGCGGGTTCTGCACGCCGGGTCTCGTGGTGCAGGCGCACGACCTGCTGGACCGCGTGCCGAACCCGTCGGACCCGGAGATCCGCGAGGCGCTGGCCGGGAACCTGTGCCGTTGCACGGGGTACGAGAAGATCCTGGACGCCGTGCGATTGGCGGCGTCGCGCCGATGATCGTCCTCGACCGCTGCGCGGTGTCCACTGTGGACGAGGCAGGGACCGAGCACCTGTCCGGTCACGTCGTGATCGACGGCGGACGGATCCAGTCCGTCGGTTCGGGTCCGGCGCCCCGGCCCTCCGAGTCGCACACCTACGTCGACGCGTCGTCGTGCCTGGTGACGCCGGGGCTGATCAACACGCACCACCACCTCTACCAGTGGGCGACGCGCGGGCTCGCCACCGACGCCACGCTGTTCGAGTGGCTGACCGCGCTGTACCCGGTGTGGCGCGGGCTGGACGACACCGTGACGCACGCGGCGGCGTCGGC
Source organism: Lentzea sp. HUAS TT2 (assembly GCF_051853195.1). NCBI lineage: Bacteria > Bacillati > Actinomycetota > Actinomycetes > Pseudonocardiales > Pseudonocardiaceae > Lentzea > Lentzea sp. HUAS TT2. The sequence continues at coordinate 185,774 of NZ_CP196667.1, forward strand.
GGGGCTCGCGCGGCTGGCGTTGACGGGCTGCACGCTCGCCGCCGACCACCACTACGTCTTCCCGTCCGGTGGCGGCGACGTGTTCGACGCGCTGGTGTCGGCCGGGCGCCGGATCGGGATCCGTCTGGAGGCGATCCGCGGCTCGATGGACCGCGGCCAGTCGCACGGCGGGCTGCCGCCGGACAACCTGGTCGAGGAGACCGAGGCCGCGCTGATCGCGACCGAGCAGGCGATCGGCGACCACCACTCCACCGCGGACGACGCGCTGGTGCGAGTGGCGGTTGGGCCGTGCTCGCCGTTCTCGGTGTCGCGCGAGCTCATGACGGGGGCGGCGGATCTGGCTCGCCGGCACGACGTCCGGCTGCACACGCACCTCGCCGAGACGATGGACGAGGAAGAGCAGTGCCTGGCGGAGAACGGCTGCACGCCGACCGAGTACGCCGAGCAGCTCGGCTGGCTGGGACCGGACGTGTGGCTGGCGCACACCGTGCACCTGAACTCCGACGCGGTGAAACGGCTCGGGGCGACCCGGACCGGTTCCGCGCACTGCCCGACGTCCAACGGGCGGCTGGGCACCGGCATCGCGCCGGTCCGCGACCTGCTGGACGCCGGCGCGCCGGTCGGTCTCGGGGTCGACGGCGCCGCGTCCAACGAGGACGGTGGGCTGGTCGTCGAGCTGCGGTCGGCGCTCTACCAGGCACGGCAGCGCGGCGGTCCGGGCGCGATGGACGCCCGCAAGGCGTTGTGGATGGGCACGATGGGCGGCGCGCAGGTGCTGGGCCGCGCGGACTCGCTGGGCTCGATCGAGCCGGGCAAGGTCGCGGACCTCGCCGTGTGGGACCTGTCGGGGATGAACTACGCGGGCATCGCGGACCCGGTGGCGGCACTGGTGCTCGGCACTCCCCCGCCGTTGAAACTGTTGATCGTGGGCGGTGAGGTCGTGGTGCGGGACGGTGTCCTGCTCACGGCATCGACCGACGAGCTGGCGCGAGACCTCTCCGCGGCCAGCACCAAGCTCCAGGAGGCAGCGCGATGACCCTCACTCCCGCCGAACTCACCTCCGCGGTGTCGGGTGGCATCGGGACCTCGCCGCAGCGCCCGGACGGCAACCTGAAGGTGCGCGGCGAGTTCGCCTACGCGTCCGACCTGTGGCACGAGGACATGATCTGGGGCGCGACGCTGCGCTCACCGCACCCGTACGCCCGCATCACGTCGGTGGACATCACCGAGGCACTGAAGGTTCCGGGCGTGTACGCGGTGCTGACGCACTCGGACGTGCCCGGTCGCAACCTGTACGGGTTGGAGCACAAGGACCAGCCGGTGCTGGCCGTGGACGTCGTGCGCTACCAGGGCGAGCCGATCGCACTGGTCGGCGCCGACCACCCGGAGACCGCGCTGCGGGCCATGAAGAAGATCGTCGTGACCTACGACGTGCTGGAACCCGTGGTCGACATGGAGACCGCCGCCGAGGACACCCCGTTGCACCCCGGCGGGAACCTGGTGCGGCACGTGCCGATCCGGCGCGGCTCGCAGGACGTCACGGCCGACGTCGTGGTGACCGGGCGGTACGAGGTCGGGATGCAGGACCAGGCGTTCCTCGGGCCGGAGTCCGGGCTCGCGGTGCCGGCCACCGACGGTTCGGTGGACCTCTACATCGCGACGCAGTGGCTGCACGTCGACCGCGACCAGATCGCGGCCGCGCTGGGCCTGCCGCAGGAGCAGGTGCGGCTGACGCTGTCCGGTGTAGGCGGGGCGTTCGGCGGCCGCGAGGACCTGTCGATGCAGGTGCACGCGTGCCTGCTGGCCCTGCACACCGGTAAGCCCGTGAAGATGGTCTACAACCGCGAAGAGTCGTTCTACGGGCACGTGCACCGGCACCCGGCGGTGCTGTACTACGAGCACGGCGCCGACCACACCGGCAAGCTCGTCTACATCCGCACCCGCATGTACCTCGACGGTGGCGCGTACGCGTCCTCGACGCCCGCTGTCGTGGCGAACGCGGCCACGTTGGGCGTGGGTCCGTACGAGGTCGACAACGTCACGATCGACGCCTACGGCCTCTACACGAACAACCCGCCGTGCGGCGCGATGCGCGGATTCGGTGCTGTGCAGGCAGGTTTCGCCTACGAGTCCCAGATGGACAAGCTGGCAGAGGCGCTGGGCATGTCGCCGGTCGACGTCCGGATCCGCAACGCGATGACCGAGGGGTCGGTGATGCCGACCGGTCAGGTCGTCGACTCGGCCGCGCCCGTCGCGCAGCTGCTGAAGCTGGTGCAGGACAAGCCGTTGCCCGCGGGGACGTCGTCGGACATCCGTGAGCTGCCCGGTGGTGTCTCGAACACCACGCACGGCGAGGGCGTCGTCCGCGGTGTCGGTTACGCGGTCGGCATCAAGAACATCTGCTTCTCCGAGGGTTACGACGACTACTCGACCGCACGCGTCCGGGTGTCGATGGTCAACGGCTCGCTGGCCGCCGCGGTGCACACCGCCGCGTGCGAGGTCGGCCAGGGCCTCGTGACGATCATGCAGCAGATCGTGCGGACCGAGCTCGGCATCGAGCGCGTCACCGTGCTGCCGATGGACACCACCATCGGCAACGGCGGCTCGACCTCGGCGTCGCGCCAGACGTACGTCACCGGCGGCGCCGTGAAGGCCGCCTGTGCCCTGGTCCGGTCGCGTTTGGACGGTCGCAGCGACATCGGCGACGAGGTGATCGACGAGACCACCGAGTGGCGTCACCGCGCGACTGAGGCCCTCGATCCCGTCACCGGGCAAGGCAACGCGCACGTGCAGTACGGCTTCGCCGCCCACCGCGCCGTCGTCGACGTGGACGTCGACCTCGGCCTGGTGCGCGTCGTGTCGCTGGACTGCGCGCAGGACGTGGGCAAGGCGCTCAACCCGCAGGCCGTCGTGGGCCAGATCCAGGGCGGTTCCGCCCAGGGCCTCGGCCTCGCGGTGATGGAGGAGATCCAGACCTCCGGCGGCAAGGTGCGCAACCCGTCCTTCACCGACTACCTGATCCCCACCGTGCTCGACATGCCGCCGATGAGCATCGACGTGCTCGAGCTTGCCGACCCCCACGCCCCGTACGGGATCCGCGGCGTCGGCGAACCGCCCACCATCTCGTCGACCCCGGCGATCGTGGCGGCGATCCGCGCGGCGACCGGCCTGGCGCTCACCCGCGTCCCGGTCCGCCCGGAACACCTCACCGGTACCTGATCTTCTGGAGTTTCCTGCTGTGAAAGCACATCTGCTCGCCACCATCGACCTGGCCACCCGCAACGTGGCCTCCGGTGGTGGCCCCTTCGGCGCGATGATCGTCCGTGACGGCGAGGTGATCGCCACCGGGGTGAACCAGGTGACGCAGAACCTCGACCCCACCGCCCACGCCGAGGTCGTCGCGATCCGCGCTGCCTGCCAGGCGATCGGCGACTTCCGTCTGACCGGCTGCACGCTGATCTCCTCGTGCGAGCCGTGCCCTCTGTGCCTGTCCGCCGCGCTCTGGGCGCGGGTGGACAAGGTGATCTACGCCGCCGACCGTGACGACGCCGCGGCCGCCGGTTTCGACGACCGGGAGTTCTACGAACTCTTCAGCAAGCCCCGCTCCCAATGGGACTTGCCGGTGCACCAGATCTCCACAGGCGAGGACAACGCCCCGTTCACCGCGTGGACGTCTCTCGCAACTCGGATCGATTACTAGGGCCACAAGCCTGCCTAGCTGACCGGAGCTCGCATCGCACAAACGCGTTCCGACGTTGGAACGCGCCCACCGGCATGGGAAAGGCCGTCCATCCATGACCCAGTTACGGAGCCGACCGACGACTTCGTCGCTCGACCAGTTCTTCCGCATCACCGAACGCGGCAGCACGTTCGGACGTGAGCTGCGCGGCGGTATCACGACGTTCGTCGCGATGTCGTACATCGTGCTGCTCAACCCGTTGATCCTCGGCGCGTCCGCGGACATCACCGGCGCCAAGCTCACCATCGCCGAGATCACCACGGCGACCGCGCTGGCGGCCGGCGTGATGACCGTCCTCATGGGACTGGTCGGCAACGCACCCCTCGCCATCGCGGCGGGTCTGGGCGTGAACGGCGTGGTGGCCTTCCAGATGGCGCCGACGATGACGTGGGCGCAGGCCTTCGGTCTCGTGGTGCTGGAAGGCATCTGCATCGTGATCATGGCCGCCTCCGGCGTCCGCGAGCGGATCATCAACGCGATCCCGGAGCCGTTGAAGATCGCGATCACCGTGGGCATCGGTCTCTACATCGCGTTGGTGGGACTGGTCTCCGCCGGTTTCGTGACCCGCACGCCGGACGCCGCGCACTCGACCGTGCCGGTGCGGATGGGCCTCGACGGCCACCTGAGCGGCTGGCCGATCGTGATCTTCTGCCTCGGCCTGCTGCTGATGATCGTGCTGATGGCGCGCGGCGTCCCTGGTGCCGTGCTGATCAGCATCGTGGTGGCCACGCTCATCGCCATCGGCGTGAACGCCGCGTTCGACGTGCAGGGCTGGGGACTCGTGACCCCGTCGCTGCCCTCGTCGGTGGTGAGCTCGCCGGACTTCGGGTTGTTCGGACGCGTGGACCTGTTCGGCGGCTTCGTGTCGGCGGGTGTGATAGCGGCGACGATCTTCCTGTTCACGCTGGTGCTGTCCGGCTTCTTCGACGCCATGGGCACGATCACCTCGGTCTCCGACGAGGCGGGTCTCACCAAGGACGGCAAGGTCGAGGGCATGGGCAAGATCCTCATGGTCGACGGCGCCGGCGCGATCGCCGGTGGCGTCACGGGGTCCGCCCCGAACACCGTGTTCCTGGAGTCGGCCGCGGGCGTTGGCGAAGGCGCCCGAACCGGCCTGGCCTCGGTGGTGACCGGCGGACTCTTCCTGGTGGCACTGCTCTTCACGCCGCTGGCGACCGTGGTGCCCGCGCAGGCGGCGGCCCCGGCACTGGTGGTGATCGGCGGCCTGATGATGACCCAGATCCGCCGGATCCCCTGGCAGGAAACGGACTTCACGATCCCCGTGTTCCTGACCGTGGCGATCATCCCGTTCACCTACTCGATCACCAACGGCATCGGCGCCGGCCTCGTGTCCTACGTCGTGCTGCGCGCCTGCAAGGGCCGCTGGCCCGGCTGGCTGATGACCGGCCTGGCGCTGATGTTCGCCGTGTACTTCGGCGTGGATCTGATCACCGGCAAGTGACTCTGCCGGGGCCCGGCCGGGCGGCCACCCGGCCGGGCCCCTTCTCGAGGAGGACTCGATGCGTGACCTCGCTCCGACTCTGCTGTCGTGGGACCGGTTCGCGGTCGCCTCGGTGGTGGCCGTGCGCGGCAGTGCGCCCCGCCCGGTCGGCGCCGCCATGGCCGTCGGCCCCTCCGGCGAGGTGATCGGCAGCGTGTCCGGCGGCTGCGTGGAGGCCGAGGTCTACGACCTGGCGTGCCAGGTGCTGGAGACAGCTGTTCCCGCTCTCGCTTCCTTCGGCTACTCCGACGACACGGCGTTCGCCGTCGGCCTCACCTGCGGCGGCTCGCTGGACGTGCTGGTGCAGCGTGACTCCCTTGCGTTGCGCGCGGCACTTCAGGCCTCAGTGGACGGACACCCGTGTCGGTGCGCTTCGAGGCAGAGGGCCAGGTGTTCACCGAGTCGTGGATGCCACCACCGCGCTTGCTGATCTTCGGCGCCATCGACCACGCCGCCGCCGTGGCCGAGATCGGCCGTTTCCTCGGCTATCACGTGACCGTGTGCGACGCACGCCCTGTGTTCGCCACTCCCGCACGTTTCCCCGCAGCACACTCCGTCGTCGTCGACTGGCCGCACCGCTACCTCGCCTCCACCCACACCGACTCCACCACGGCCGTCGTAGTGCTCACGCACGACCCGAAGTTCGACATCCCCGTGCTCGTCGAGGCCTTGTCCAGGCCCCTGGCGTTCGTCGGCGCCCTAGGTTCCCGCCGCACCCACGCGGAACGCCTGGCACGCCTGCGCGCGGAGGGCGTCCCGGAGGCTTCTCTGGCGCGGCTGCGTTCCCCCATCGGCCTCGACCTCGGCGGCCGCGGCCCGTCCGAGACCGCGGTGTCGATCGCGGCCGAGCTCGTGGCCGTGCGGCACGGCGGCAGCGGCCTCCCCCTGACCGCCCTGTCGACCCCCATCCACCGAACCCTGGAGAGTCATGGCACTGATCTTCCTCAACGGCGGCGGCATGCGGGGCGGACCGCTGCACTCACAGCTGCAGGGCACGCCGATGGTGTGCCGAGCCCGCAGTGCGGCCAAGTACCGCTACTTCTCGGTGCGGGGGAAGTTCCCCGCGATGCACGAGTCGGGCACGGCCTCGGTGGCCGGTGAGCTCTACGACCTGCCGCTGAAGATCCTGCGCGACCACCTCGTCCCCGCCGAACCCGCGGAACTGGAGATCGGCGTCATCGAACTGGAGGACGGCAGCGCGGCCCTGGCGACCGTGCTGCGCGACGCCATGGTCGACCCGTTGCTCCATTCGGGTGACATCCGGGACATCTCGTATCTCGGGGACTGGCGGGAGTTCCTTCATCGCGAGGGGTGAGGGAGTGGCATCGGGGGGTGCCACTGGCAAGGGGGAGTTGCCGCACGCGGCGGGACCAACCGAAGTGGTCCCGCCGCGGGGGATCTCCACAGTCGTTCCAGACACCGCGAGCCCATGCCGGTCAAGGCGCGGCTCAACGCCCACTCCCCTTCAGCAACCCCCGCTCGTACGCCACCGCCACAGCCGCCGCCCGATCCGAGACGCCGAGCTTCGCGTACACGTGCAGCAGGTGGGTCTTCACCGTGGCCTCGCTGATGAACAGCGCCGCCGCCACCGCCCGGTTCGTCGTCCCCTTGGCCACCAGCGCCAGCACGTCGAGTTCCCGCGCGGACAACGGTTCCAGCGCCGGCTCCCGCACCTGGCCCAGCAAGCGCGTGGCCACGGCGGGTGACAGCACGGCCTCGCCCGCGTGTGCGGAACGGATCGCGCGCTGCAACTCGTCGCGTGGGGTGTCCTTCAGCAGGTAGCCGGTGGCGCCTGCCTTGATGGCCGGCAGCACGTCGCGGTCTGTGTCGTAGGTGGTGAGCACGAGGACGCGGCACGGGTGGGTGCGGAGGCGTTCGATCGCGGACAGGCCGTCCGAGCCCGGCATGCGCAGGTCCATCAGGACGACGTCCGGCGACATGGCCGTGACCACGGCTACGGCCTCGTCGCCCGAGGCCGCCTCGCCGACCACCTCGAAGTCCGGTGCCGCGGACAGCATGCCGCGCAGCCCGTCGCGGACGACCGGGTGGTCGTCGACGATGACCAGCCGGATCACGCGGGCACCCGTGCCGAGATCGCCGTGCCCGCGCCCGGTTCGGACTCCACGAACAGCGCGCCGGACAGGCGGTTGACGCGGTGGCGCATCGCGGGCAGGCCGAAGCCGTCCGAGGGGCGGGCCAGGTCGAAACCCACGCCGTCGTCGCGCACGTCCAGGGTCACCACGTCCTCCATGTACGACAGGGTCAGGCCCACGCGCGACGCCGAGGCGTGCTTCGCCACGTTCGCCAGGGCCTCCTGGGCGGTGCGCAGCAAGGCGACCTCCACCTCCGGGTGCATTTCGCGCACGGCTCCGGTCAGCGTCACCGACACCGGTACGCCGTTGTGCTTCGACCAGCCCGACGCCACGTCGTCGAGGGCCTCGTGCAGGGCCGCCGAGTCCAGGGCCGGTGGTTGCAGGGCGTGCACCGAGCGGCGGGCCTCGGCCAGGTTCGCGCGCGCCAGTTCGGACGCCACCGCCACGCGGCGTTCCCAGTCGGCGTCCGTCGCCGCCGACAGCTGCGTGATGATGCCCGCGAGGCCCTGGGCCAGGGTGTCGTGGATCTCGCCGGCCATGCGGTGCCGTTCGTCCTGCACGCCCGCCTCGTGCGCCTGCACCAGCAACTGCGCGTGGAGGCCCTCGTTCTCCTCCAGGAGCTCCTTGCGCAGCCGGGCCTGTTCGGTCGTCACGTGGCCGACGTACGTGAAGGTGCACGCCAGCACCACGAAGACGACCAGCAGCAACCAGAACGCCGCCTGGGCGTCGACGGGGTAGCCGCCGAACAACGACAGCGCCGCCAGGACCGCCGTCAGCGCCACCACGACGAACATCCAGCGACCGCGCAGGACCTCGCTCGCGTAGACGTACAGCGCGTAGGACACCACGCCGAACCAGTGCTCCTGCATGCCCAGCACCGCGTAGAACACAACCATGCCACCGATGAACACGGCCATGAGCCGCGGACGGCCGCGCCACCCGGGATGCAGCGTGAACCACCATGCCATCCACGCGAAGCAGCACGCCACCACGCCGTAGGTGAACCAGCGCTGCGCGACCGTCTGTTCGGTGAAGACCGCGTACAGCACCGTCGTCACGGTCAGCACGAAGTACGGGATCACGTGGGCGATCGCGACGAGCCTGCGCTCCCACCTGTCCAACGCGGCCATGTCCACGAGCTACTCCCAACTGTGGGCCAATGCGCCGGGCTTCAGCCTGGTCGTGAAGGCCCGTGTGGGAGGCCGTCGGCGCTGTCGGCGAACCAGAAGGCCGGCTAAGCCTCGAAGTCGGTACGCCGCCCGCATGATCTCATCCATCCGGCCCAGGTGTGGACCGATCACACCGGCCTGCAAACCAAGTTTATGATCTTTGTCGTGCGGCTTCGCTACAAATACCGCGTCTATCCGACACCCCCACAGCAGGAGTTGATGACGCGGGCATTCGGGTGTGCACGGGTGGTGTTCAACGACGGCCTCCGCGTACGACAGGAAGCACACGCGGCCGGATCTCCGTACATCTCGGACGGCGACTTGTCGAAGCAGGTCATCACCCAGGCAAAGAAGACGAAAGAGCGGGAGTGGCTGGGCGAGGTGTCCGCAGTGGTGTTGCAGCAGGCCCTGTCCGATCTGAATGTGGCGTACCGCAACTTCTTCGCCTCGGTCTCCGGGAAACGCAAGGGCCGTAAGGTCGCAGCACCCCGGTTCCGGTCGCGTGAGGACAACCGGCAGGCCATCCGGTTCACCGCCAACGCCCGGTTCAAGGTCCTGGACAACGGCCGTTTGCGATTGCCGAAGATCGGTGATGTGCGGGTGGTGTGGTCGCGGGAACTCCCCGTGTCACCGTCGAGTGTGTCGATCGTGCGGGATGCGGCAGGCAGGTTCTTCGCCTCGTTCGTCGTAGACGCCCCGAACGAACCGCTGCCGGAGACCGGTCCCGAGGTCGGCATCGACATGGGGCTCGCGCACTTTGCGGTGTTGTCGGACAGCACCAAAGTCACCTCACCTCAGTTCCTGCGGAACGCCGCCCGCAAACTCCGCAAGTTGCAACAGGACCTGTCCCGCAAGACGAAGGGCTCGAACCGGCGCAAGAAAGCGGTCGTGAAAGTCGCCCGCGCACACGCCAAGGTCACCGACTCTCGTAAGGACTGGCAGCACAAGCTTTCGACGATGATCATCCGCGACAACCAAGCGGTGTTCGTCGAAGACCTGTGCGTCGCCGGTCTCGGACGCACGCGCCTGGCCAAGTCCGTTCACGACGCGGGGTGGGCGCAGTTCACCGCGATGCTGGAATACAAAGCCAACCGGCACGGTCGCACATTCGGCCGAGTCGACCGCTGGTTCCCGTCGACCCGGAAGTGCTCGGCCTGCAGCCGGATCAACGACAAGATGCCGCTCCGCATCCGCGCGTGGACCTGCCCTTGCGGAGCGGCCCACGACCGGGATGTCAACGCGGCCATCAACATTCTCGCCGCAGGACGTGCGGAGAGGCTAAACGACCGTGGAGCACGGGTCAGACCAGCAGCGATGCCGGCACCGCGCGGTGAAACGGTAATCCACCCAGACGCCGCGCAATCCAGGCGCAGCGTGGAGGGAATCCCCACCCTTTAGTGCGGGAGAACGTCAATTCCAGCGGAACGTTCTGGCCGCGACCGTACCTGCCACGAGGCTCACCAGCCCCATGATCGCGAGATGCCTCCAATCCGGCGCGGTACCGAGCCACGCCTGCTGCAACGCCTCCACACCCGGAGGCGTGTACGACCCGATCGCCTGGATCACCGAGGGCAGCATGAACCGCGGCAGGTACACGCCGCCGAAGAACATCAGCAGCATGAACACCACCGTCGCCCAGCCACCGGCCGACCGCGCGTTCGGGGCCAGAGCGGCGATCACCAGGCCCAGCGCGAACGTGCCCGCGCCTCCCAGCACCACGGCACACGCCAGGCCGAGTGGATGGTGAGGCAGGTCGACGCCGAAAACGACGTACCCCACCACCATAAGCAGCAGCACCGACAAGATCACCGCGGCGAAGTTGACCACCATCTGACCGGCCAGCAGCCGCGCCGGGTGCATGGGCGTGGTGGACAGCCGGCGCAGCACGCCCTTCTCGCGATACGTGGCCACGACCGCGGGCAACCGCTGCAACCCGATGAACACCAGCGTGAACACCACGAGCGCCGACATGTAGCTGTCGATGAACCGTTGGCCGCCGAAGTTCGCATCAGGCGTGCGCAACGCCGGAATCGCACCCAGCACCAGCAACAACAAGCTGGGGAACAACACAGCGAACAACGAGTTCAGCCGATCGCGAACGAACAACCGCGCCTCGATCTCAATGATCTTCAACATCACGACCCCCGGTCAGTTCGACGTAGGCGTCGTCCAGCGAGACCTGGTCGACGCGCAGCTGGCGTGCCACGATCTGCCGTCGTGCCAACAGGGAGGTCACCGCGTGCAGCAGGTTCTCCGACCCGCTGACCACGATCTGCTCCCCTGCCGAAGACACCGCGGTGACCTCCGGCAGCGCCTCCAGCAACGCCACGTCCACCGCGACGGACGGCACGAACCGCACCCGCGTGGCACCGTCCACACGCGACACCAGCGCGGAGGGCGTGTCCAGCGCGACGATCCGCCCGTCGCGGAACACCGCCACCCGGTCGCAGAGCCGTTCCGCCTCCTCCATGAAGTGCGTGACCAGCAGGATCGTCACGCCGGCTGCCCGCACCTCCTCGATCACCGACCAGGTGTCCCGCCGCGCCTGCGGATCGAGCCCCGTCGTCAGCTCGTCCAGGATCGCCACCCGCGGCGAGCCGATCAACGCCAGCGCGATCGACAACCGCTGCTTCAGCCCGCCCGACAGCCGCCCGAACTCGACCCCGAGGTGCGAGGTCAGCCCCAGCCGTTCCGACCAGTCGGCGGGCGCCGGGTAGAACGACGAGAACAGCTCCAGCGCCTCGCTGACCCGCATCCGTTCCGGCAGCTCGGAGTCCTGCAGCTGCACCCCGATCGACGCGCGGACGTCGGCGGGCCGCTGCCCGAGCACCGAAACGCTCCCCTGGTCCGGCTTCCGCAGCCCCGCCACGCACTCGACCGTCGTCGTCTTGCCCGCCCCGTTCGGCCCGAGCACGCCGAAGATCTCCCCCTCGGCGACCTCGAACGACACCGAGTCCACCGCGACGCGGGGCCCGTACCTCTTCCCGAGGCCGCTCACTTCGATGATTGCCATGCTCCAAGCCTCGGAGAACGGCAGCGAAAGATCATCGAACAACGAGCGCGACCAGGATCAACCGATCGGTTGATGCCGCTACTCAGTCTCCAGAACGGCGGCGCGCAACACGGCGGCCAGGCGCGCCATGGGCTCCGGCATCGGTCCCGGCAGCCGCGCGAGCAGGACGCGGCGCTGCTCGGCGGGCCCGCCCCGCACCGGCAGCACCCGCACCCCGTCCGGCAGGATCGCCGTCAGCGACGTGGGAACCGTCGTGATGCCGAGCCCTGCCGCGACCAGCCGCAGCTTCGCCAGCCAGTCCCGAGCGGTGTGCGCGACGACGGGCCGCTCGTCCAGACCGGGCCACACCCCCATCACCCAGGGGTCGCCGGGACCGGCGATCCAGCGCTGGCCCCGCAGGTCGTCCACGTCGATGAAGTCGTTGCGCGCCAACGGATGCGCAGCGGGAACGGCCACCCGCAGACTGCGTTCGACGAGGGTGTCGACCTCCAGCGCGGGAATCTCGTCGTCAGGAGCCCGGAACGGCGGCGCAGAGCTGATCAGCACGAGGTCCAGCGTGCCCGCGCGCAACGCCCGCACCAACGCCGGTGTGCTGCCCTCACGCGTGACGACGTTGATGGACGGATGAGTGCGCCCCAACGCGAGAAGTGCTTGCGGCACAAGCCAGGCACCGGCCGTCGCGAACCAGCCGAGTCTGATCGTGCTCTCGTCCTCCTCCGGCAGTCCCGCGAGCTCTCGCGCACCGGCATCGACCTGATCGACCACCACGGCCGCACGCCGCAAAACGAGCCGTCCGGCCGCCGTGAGCCGTACGCCGTCATGGCGCCGCTCCAGCAACGAAGCGCCCGCCGCCTTCTCCAGCGCGGCGATCTGCCGGGACACCGCGGACTGCGTGTAGCCCAGCGCCGAGGCCGCCGCCGTCAACGTGCCCCGCTCGGCCACCTCGCGGAACACCCGCAGCGCCACCAGCGACGCGTCACTCAGAGCCATGACATCTCCGCATACCTAGGTTGAGTAACTCTCGCTACCCGCATAGCCAAACCGAGCCTAGCGTGGCAGATGTGATCGAAACAGGATTTGGATTCAGCAGCACCGCCGCAGAGGTCGCCGAGGGCGTGGACCTGACAGGGAAGCGCGTCATCGTGACCGGCGCCGCCTCGGGGATCGGCGTCGAGACCGCGCGGGCACTGGCCGGCAGGGGCGCCGAGGTCACCCTGGCCGTCCGCAACACCGAGGCGGGCGAGAGGACCGCGCGGGACATCGGCGGGAACGTCCACGTCACGAGGCTCGACCTGACCGACCTCGCGTCCGTCGAGGCGTTCGTCAGCGCCTGGAACGGCCCGCTGCACGTCCTGGTCGCCAACGCGGGCGTGATGGCCACCCCCGAGCAGTACACCGAGCAGGGCTGGGAGTGGCAGTTCGCCACCAACCACCTCGGCCACTTCGCCCTGGCCAACGGCCTGCACCCCGCCCTCAGGGCCGCGGGTGGCGCACGCATCGTCGTCGTGAGCTCGACCGGCCACATGATCTCGCCGGTCATCTTCGACGACGTCAACTACGCGTTCCGCACCTACGACCCGTGGTCCGCCTACGGTCAGAGCAAGACCGCCAACGTGCTGTTCGCGGTCGAGGCGACCCGCCGCTGGGCCGACGACGGCATCACGGCGAACGCGCTCATGCCCGGCGCGATCTTCACGAACCTGTCGCGCCACCTCGACATGACCACCCACGAGGTCGACCTCACCACGATCAAGACCGCGGAACAGGGCGCGGCGACGTCGGTCCTGCTGGCCACGTCACCGTTGCTGGAGGGCATCGGCGGCCGCTACTTCGACGACTGCAACGAGGCCCCCGTCGTCGACGGTCGCGGCGAGGCCCCGCCGCTGCACGGAGTCGCCCGCTACGCCGTCGACCAGGACAACGCCGCCCGCCTGTGGACGTACTCCGAAACCCTCCTCGCGAAGGCCTGACATGACGATCGCACTGGTCACCGGCGCCACCCAAGGCCTCGGCCTGGCACTGACCGAAGGGCTCGCCCGACGACTGGAGCCCACCGACACCGTCTACCTCACCGGCAGGGACGTCGAGAAGATCACCGCCGCCGTGCAGGCCATGCCGGGCGGTGGCGCGAAGGTCCGCGGCGAACTCCTGGACGTCGCCGACCCCGGTTCCGCCGCGAAACTGGCCGCACAGCTGAAAGAACGCCACGGCGGCGTCGACGTCGTCTTCGGCAATGCCGTCATGCGCGTCGGCCCCGACGACGACCCGCGCGAGATCATCGACGACTACACGGAGGTCAACAACTTCGGCACCACCAGGCTCCTGAAGGCCTTCGCACCCCTGCTGAACGACAACGGCAGGCTCATCGTGGTCGCCAGCTCGCTCGGCACCCTCCACCAGCTCGCACCGGTGCTGCACCAGCACTTCACCACACCGTCCACTCTGGACGAGCTCGACGTGCAGATCGCGCGCTGGCGTGACGCGGTGCGGGACGGCCGCACGAAAGCAGGCGCCTGGCCCGGTTTCGTGAACATCCCGTCCAAGATCGGCCAGGTCGCCGCCGTGCGCGTGCTCGCGAACGAACGCCGCGAAGCCGACCTCACCCGAGGTGTCCTGATCGCCGCGGCGTGCCCTGGAATGATCAACACGCCGACTTCGGCGCTGTGGTGGGACGTCAGCACCGCCCCCACCCCGGCCCAGGCCGCGACGGCGTTGCTGGATCTGGCACTCGACCCGCTCAAGCCGGAGCACTACGGCGAACTGGTCCGCCACGGCGAGGTCGTGCCGTTCAGCTGATGGGCTTGTCCAGCCCGTGCACCACCTGGTCGAGCAACGTCGCGATGACCGCCTCGTTGTGCTCGTTGCGCCCCGGCGTGATCATCCGCGACGTCGCCTCGACCATCGCGTGCACGAGCATCGCCCTCAGCTGCGCGCGCTCCACCCCGGCCGTCTTGAAGACCCCGACCAACGGCGCCAGCAACCGTTCGTGCTCGGCCCTGATCTGCTCGCGCGACGAGTCCGGCAACGTGTGCGCGGACAACGCCACCACCGCGCCGTGACTGCCGTCGGTGATGATCGCGAGCTCGGTCCGCAGGTACGCCTCGATCTTCTCCGGCACGGACGAGGCGCTGTTGACCGCGTCCTCCAGCTTGACCGCCCACTCCGGCAGCGCGTCGGACACGATCGCGGCGACCAGTTCCTCACGCGAACGGAAGTACTCGTAGAGGCTCGGCCGCGACAGCCCGACACGTCTGGCGAGCGACGCGAGCGTCAGCGCCTCCGCCCCCTCGGTCGCCACGATGTCCCGCCCGGCGTCCAGCAGGGCGCGTAAGCGGTTGGCGCGATGCTCCGCGACGGTGTCTGCGCTGATCCTCGGCACATCGGGATCGTATCGCGCTTGATTTCCCGACGTGGTGTTGGAATAGTTCCCGACAGAGCGTCGGGATCAGGGAGGCCAGCATGTTCATCGCGACCAACCGGATGTTCGTGAACCCGGACATGTCCGAGGAGTTCGAGCGGTACTTCCGCGGCAACATGCGCACCCACCTGCCCGGAGTCCCCGGCCTGCTGCGCAGCACGCTGCTCAAGCCGACGCAGGACGACCAGCCGTACGTCTCGGTCAACGAGTTCGAGTCGGAAGACGCTTTCCGCGCGTGGGTCGCCTCCGAGGCGTTCCGCGAGGCGCACAAGGGCCACCGCACGATCGCACGCCTGGTCACGGGCAACGAGCCGGAGCGCTTCACGCACGCCGAGGACATGGTCCTGCCGCGGCAGCGCACCGAATAGGCGCTCCTACAGCTCCGTCAGGAGCTTCCTCATCCTCTTGATCTCGTCGTCCTGGGTGGCGACCACGTCGTCCGCCATCTCCTCGACCTGAACGTTGGTCCCGGAACCGCGCACGTCGGTCGCCATCTTGATCGCACCCTCGTGGTGCTTGATCATCAGCTCCAGGAACATCCGGTCGAAGTCCTTGCCACGCGCGGCACCCAATGCGTTCAACTGGTCCTGCGTCGCCATGCCCGGCATCGACGAGTGGTCGCCGTGCGTGCCGATCGCGTTGAACGTCCGCTGCCACTGCTTCATCGCGCCGATCTCCGGCTCCTGGCTGAAGCGGATGCGGTCGGCCAGACCCTTCACGGTCTCGTTCTCCGCGCGGTCGGGGGCGAAGCGCGTCATCGCGAGCGCCTGCTCGTGGTGCGCGATCATCATCGCCACGTACTCGCGGTCGGCGTCGTTCGGCGGCGCCTGGACCCTGCCCGTCACGTCGGAGGGCGCGACGGTGGGCGCCGAGCCGCCGGGAGTGTCCGGCGCGATGACCGGTGCGGCGGCGGGCTCGGACGTGCAGCCGGCGAGCAACGCGGCCGCCGCGACGAAGACCAGGACCCCAGAACGCATGCTTCGGACAATACAGTCCGCCTCCCGCCGATCCAGGCCTCGCGGCGTGGCATACAGCCGGTGACCCCGTGAAACCGGACAATTACTCCATGACGTAAGTCCGACGTTTCAACTGTGGACAAAGAGTGCAGAACCCTCCGAAAGACGCTGGCCCTTAGCAAGGCGAAAGGGTCATACTCCCCCTCACCAACCCGTACCGAGGGGGTAAAGCTGTGACTTCACGCGAAACGGCCCGGCGGCGCAGAACGCCTTTCGCGATTCTGGGGGCCCTCACGCTGACGCTGTCAACGTTGACGGCTCCCGCGCTCGCAGAGCCCGATCTTCCCGCCGACGGCAAGGGACTGAGCGAGGCCCAGCTCGAGTCCCGGGCGGACGGATCCAACGCCCTCCCCGGCGTCGACGAGATCAGCCGCAGCCGCAACATGGTCCCGGTCGCCCACCTGGACAAGCTGGCTCCGCTCAGCTCGACGCAGACCGACATCGCGTTCCAGGACAACTACGTGTTCGTCGGCAACTACGACGGCTTCGTCATCTACGACGTCCGCAACCCGAAGAAGCCGACGATCAAGAGCCAGGTCCTGTGCCCCGGCTCGCAGAACGACATCTCGGTCTACGGGAACCTGCTGTTCCTGTCGACGGACTCCTCGCGCAGCGACAACTCCTGCAACAGCGTGTCCCAGCCCGCGACGATCAAGGAGTCGTGGGAGGGCATCAAGGTCTTCGACATCAGTGACAAGAGCGCACCCCGCTACGTCGCCGCCGTCGAGACCGCCTGCGGTTCGCACACCCACACGATGGTGCCGAGCAAGAACAAGAAGGACGTGTACCTCTACGTCTCTTCCTACTCGCCCAACGCCACGTTCCCGGACTGCCAGCCTCCGCACGACAAGATCTCGATCGTCAAGGTCCCGGTGAAGAACCCGGCCTCCGCCTCGCTGCTCAAGGCGCCGGTCCTGTTCCCGGACGGCGGCAACGCCGGCACCCCCGGCACCATCGAGACCGGCTACACCTCGGCCACCTCCGGCTGCCACGACATCACCGTCTACCCGCAGCTCGACCTCGCGGCCGGCGCGTGCATGGGTGACGGCGTCCTCTGGGACATCTCGAACCGCGAGAACCTGGTCGAGATCAACCGCGTCCAGGACGACAAGCACTTCGCGTTCTGGCACTCCGCCACGTTCAACAACAGCGGCACCAAGGTCGTCTTCACCGACGAGCTCGGTGGCGGTGGCGCGGCGACGTGCAACGAGAAGATCGGCCCGAACCGCGGCGCCAACGGCATCTACGACATCGTGGGCAAGGGCAAGAACCGCAAGCTGGTCTTCAAGTCCTACTACAAGATCCCGCGCATGCAGACCGACACGGAGAACTGCGTCGCGCACAACGGTTCGCTGATCCCGGTGCCCGGCAAGGACATCATGGTGCAGTCCTGGTACCAGGGCGGCATCTCGGTGTGGGACTTCACGAACTCGAGCAAGCCGCGTGAGATCGGCTTCTTCGAGCGCGGCCCGATGCCGAACAACGGCAGCGGCGGCACCTGGTCGACCTACTGGTACAACGGCTACATCTACTCCTCGGAGATGGGCCGCGGCTTCGACGTCATCGACATGCGCGACCCGCGCACGTTCGTGGCGAAGCTGTTCCGCACGGACGAGCTGAACGTGCAGACCCAGGGGAACTTCTACCGCGGGTAGTCGTTCCCTCTCAGATCAGCGCGGCTGCCGGCGTTCGGCAGCCGCGCTGACTGCTGTCAGGACCAGGGTCACCGCCACACCACCGAACACGGCCCAGACCGGCGAACCGGCGTCCATCGCCCAGGCGACGACGACGGCGGTGAGCCCGTAGCCCGCGCCAGTCACGGCGTACATCATCGAGAACCCCGCCGCGTGCGCGCCGACCGGAAGCCGTTCGCGCAACGCGAGACTGCGCGTCACGAGCACGCCGGACTGGAACAGCCCGGCCGCGAGCAACGCCCCCGCGATACCGGGCAGGTTCGGGAACAACGCCAGCGCTCCAACGCACGTCGCCGTGACGACGAGCAGCACCAACCCCTGCGTGCGGAACGTCCCAGGCCACGGCCGCAACCCGTACAGCACCGCACCGAGTGCACTGCACGCCGCGAACCCCATGAGCAACGGCCCGATCCAGCCGATCCCGATCCCCCGGTGCTCCAGCAACGCCGGCAGCACGAGCTCCGCGACCGCCAGCTGCGCCAGCGCCGCCGCACTCACGAGGTAGATCGGCCACGCCGACGCCACCACCCGGGGTTTCGCCGTGCCGGAACGGGACGTCACGTGCCCGCGCGGCAGGATGAACACCAGCCACGCCGCCACGACGACCAGCGACACCGACACCACGACGGGCGCCCGGTGGTCGACGCTCAACGCCAGCACGGTGACCAACGCGGGCGCCACCGCCCACACCACCTGCGTGATCATGGCGTCGAAGCCCATCGCCTTGGGCACCAACGCGTCCGGCACCAGCCCGAGCAACATCGCCCGCAACCCGCCCGGCGTCGTCGACGGCCCGGCACCCGCGACGAACGCCGCGATCGCCAGCACCGTCACGTTCTGCGTCAAGGCCAGCGTCGTGAACGCCCCCGCGCCCACGAGCAACCCGACCGAGAGCTGCCCGCGCATCCTCGACGGGTCGAGGAAGAGGCCGAGCAGCGCGGCGCCGAGGATCTCGCCCAGCACGTAGACGGCGACCAGCGACGCGGCCAGCACGTACCCGCCGGGCAGTCCCCTGGTCAGGAACACCATCATCAGCGGCGTCATCGACATCGGCAGCTTCGCGGCGACCGTGACCACGGCGCACGCCAGCACGTCCCGGTTCGCGAGGTCGCGGTAGCCGGCAGCGGAGATCGTCATTACTCGCCCAGCTCCTGGAACAACGTCAGCTGCAACCCGGCCGGCGCGGCCAGCCGTGCGTTGAGCGAGTTCCACGGCGTGCGCGTCGGCTCCGCGATCACCTCGGCCCCGGCGGCCTCCAGCGCACGGGTCGCCGCGGCGGAGTCGTCCACCTCGAAGGCCACCCGGACGTGCCCGGCGACGCGCTTGCCGACCTCGACGGAGTCGATGAACTCCGCGTGCGGCGGGTCGGTGAGCTCCAGCGTGGCCCTGCCTGCCT
Organism: Lentzea sp. HUAS TT2; assembly: GCF_051853195.1. NCBI lineage: Bacteria > Bacillati > Actinomycetota > Actinomycetes > Pseudonocardiales > Pseudonocardiaceae > Lentzea > Lentzea sp. HUAS TT2. Next base: position 204,813 of record NZ_CP196667.1, read on the forward strand.
CCAGGATCGTGACGCGCCCGCCGTCGGACGTGAACGCCGCCCGTTGCTCGAGGCCGAGCACATCGCGGTAGAAACGCAGGGCCTCTTCGTAGTCGTCAGCGGTGACGACCAGGCGGAGTTCACGGACACCGGTCATGGCGACGATCATCGCACCACCGGTGTCAGAAGGAAGAGAAGACGCGAAAGTGCCTCACACGGCGACGCGCTGATCGGCCGACTGCACCAGCCGCGTCGCGATGCACAGGACCAGCGCGATGCCCGCCGTCACGTGGATCGGCGCCGGCCCGAACGTCGCCGCCAGCACCGCGACCGACCCGAGCGGCAGCAGGTACTTGCGCACACCCGACTGTCCCGGGCAGTCCTGCACGTACCAGACGCACAGGAAGAACACGGCCAGCGGCACCGTCGTGAACGCGGCGACCGTCGTGCCCGGCGCGTGCGAGAGGTGCAGGTCGTAGTCCACGCTCGCGGCCAGGCCCGCGCCGAGTGCGGCGATCGAGCCGAGGATGAACAGGTGCGCGTATCCCCAGAGGAACGCCTTCTTGAGGTTGAGCAGGTGCGACGGCGCCTCGAAGTAGATCCACCACACCGAGAACACGATGACCAGCGAGGCCGCGGCGAGCGAGATCAGGTTGACGCCGGTGTCGAAGCCCTTCTGGAACGCCAGCGTGGCCGCCAGGATCGACTCGCCGAGCACGATCAGCGTGAACAGGCCGTGCCGCTCCGCGATGTGGTGCGGGTGCCACGTCGTCGCCTCGTCGCGCTCCGCCCAGACCGGCACCAGCAGCTCGCCGATCATGAACAGGATCCACAGCGGGAGCTGCAGGCTCGTCGGCGCGACGACCACCCACAACACCCACAGGACCTGCATGCCGGCGATGCCCGCGGCGTAACGGCGCGTGCAGCCCTTGTGCGACGGGTTGTCGATCGACGCGCGCAGCCAGTGCGCGACCATCGCGAGCCGGATGACGACGTAGCCCGCGACGACGATCCGGTAGTCCTGGCGTTCGAAGACCGCCGGGATGCCGGCCGCGATGACCAGCACGCCGGCGATCTGGACCATCGTGATGATCCGGTAGAGCGTGTCGTCGTTGTCGAACGCGCTGGCGAACCAGGTGAAGTTCAGCCACGGCAACCACAACGCGAAGAACGCCATGCAGAACGCCAGCAGGCCCGCGCCCGCGTGGTTCTCGGACACGGCGTGGTGCAACGAGGCGGCGGCCTGGGCGACCGCCACCACGAAGCTGAGGTCGAACAACAGCTCCAACGGCGTCGCGACCCGGTGGGTCTCCGCCGTGTCGCGCGCGAGGAGCTTCTTGATCATCTGACTGCCTCCGAATGGGCTTTCTCCACCCAGCCAAATGGGTGCAAACGCAAGTTGCTAGTTTCTGCAGGATGAGTGGAGCGGTCAAGCGGGCGTTCAAGTACCGCTTCTATCCGACCAACACTCAGGCAGCGGAGTTGACGCGCACGTTCGGGTGCGTTCGGAAGGTCTACAACCTCGCATTGTGCGCACGTGGACCTGCACCTGCGGTGTGACCCACGATCGTGACGTGAACGCGGCGCGCAACATCCTGGCCGCCGGGCTGGCGGTGACAGTCTGTGGAGCCGACGTCAGACCTCAACGGAACACTCCGGGCGGGCAGTTGGCGGTGAAGCAGGAAACCCCGCGGCGCGAGCCGCGGGAATCCCTCGACTCGGGGGAAATGTCAACCAGGCACCACCATGATCCGTGATTCGCTGAGGTCGAGCGCGACCTGCGTGCCCGGCTGGTACGCGGCGGCGGTGTTGGAGGGCTGGTCGATGCGCAGCACCTGCTCCCCCACCCTGACCGAGATCCGCGTGACCGGCCCGAGGAACGACTGGGTCAGCACGTCGCCCACGATCTTGCCACCGGCGTCGCCGTCGTGCGCGGAGACTCCGATGTCCTCGGGACGCACGATGACGCGAACGTCGCTTCCGGACGGCTGGTCGTGCGACGCGGCGACGGTCACGCCGTTCACGACGACGGTCTGACCCTCCGCCTTGGCCACGACGCTGTTGGTCACGCCGACGAACTGCGCCACGAACGCCGTCTTCGGTTCCCGGTAGACGACGGACGGGGTGTCGAGCTGCTCCAGCCTGCCGTGCGACATCACGCCGACCCGGTCGGAGACGGCGAGCGCCTCCTCCTGGTCGTGCGTGACGAACAGCGTCGTCATGCCGAGCTCCGTCTGGATGCGACGGATCTCGTCCCGCAGGTTCACGCGGACCTTGGCGTCCAGTGCGGACAGAGGCTCGTCCAGCAGCAGCACGCGCGGCTGGATCGCCAGAGCGCGCGCCAACGCGATGCGCTGCTGCTGGCCACCCGACATCTGGTGCGGGTAGCGGCCGCCGAGGTGCGCGAGGCCGACCAGCTCGAGCAGTTCGCCCGCCTTCTTGGCGTCGCCCTTGCGCATCTTCAGGCCGAACGCGACGTTCTGCGCCGCGGTCATGTTCGGGAAGAGGCTGTAGGCCTGGAAGACCATGCCCATGTCCCGCTTGTTCGCGGGCACCTTCGTGATGTCCTTGCCGCCCACGGTGACCGTGCCCGAGTCGGACGTCTCGAAGCCCGCGACGATGCGCAGCGCCGTCGTCTTGCCGCAGCCGGACGGGCCGAGCAACGAGACGAGCTCGCCCTCGGCCAGTTCCAGGTCAAGACCGTCCAGCGCGGTGTTGCCACCGAAGGTCTTGCGCAGTCCCTTGAGTTGCAGGTGGCTCATGTCTTACTCCTCGACCACGGTCTGACGGCGCCGCTGGCCGACATAAGAGAGTGCGAACAGAAGGACGAACGCGAAGAGCAGGCACAGCAGCGACACCGCGATGGACACACCCGCGTTGCGCTTGCCCAGAAGGTTGACCTGCACCTGCAACGTGTCGAAGTTGAGCAACGACGCGATGGTGAACTCACCGAGCACCAAGGCCACCGACAACAACGAAGCACCGATCAGTGCGACGCGGATGTTAGGCACGACGACCTTCCACAGCACCGTGAACCACGACGCGCCGAGGCTGCGTGCGGCTTCGGCCAGTGTCTTCAGGTCGATCGCGGCGAGTCCGGCGTCGACCGCGCGGTAGGCGAACGGCAGCACCAGGATCGTGTACGCGAACGTCAGCGTCAGCGGTGAGTCGCCGAGGAAGTAGTTCACCCACGCGTAGAGCGGCGCCATGCCGACCACCAGCACGATCGCGGGGATCGCCAGCGGCAGCAGGCACAGGAACTCCACGAGCCGCTGCAACTGCGGGAGCCGCAACCGGATCCACGCCATCGTCGGCACGAGCAGCACCAGCATCAGCACCGCACTGGTCACCGACAGCAGCAGCGAGTTGACGAGCGCTTCCATCAGGCCGTCGTCGTCGACGATGGACGTCCACGACTCGAGGCTGCGGCTGCCGCCCCTGCCACGGGTGGAGAACTCCGCCATCGCGATCAGCGGCAGGATGAAGTAGACGCCGAGGACCAGCAGGATGATCGTGCGCAGGACGCGCTGCTTCACTAGCGAACCCACTTGGCCACCCTCTTCTGCAGCAGCACGTTCACGCCCATCGCGACGCTGACCACGATCACCATGCCGAGGCCGAGCGCCTTGCCGAGGTTCTCCTGGCCGAGCACGACCTCGCCGGTGAGGAACCCGCGGATCTGCAGCGGCACGATCGGGCTGCCCTGCGAGACGAGCGCCGCGGCCGTGGCGTAGGCGCTGAACGCGTTGGCGAACAGCAGGAGCAGCGCGCCGAGGAACGGCGGCGTCAGGATCGGGCCGCCGACGTGCCGCCAGTAGGTCCAGCTCGTGCCGCCGAGGCTCGCGTTCGCCTCGCGCCACTGCGGGCGCAGGCCGTCCAGCGCAGGCAGGAACACGATGACCATCAACGGGATCTGGAAGAACGTGTAGACGAGCGTCAGGCCGGGCAGCTCGAACAGCCACGCGCTGCCGGCGAACAGGTCGATGCCAACGTTGTCACGCAGGTACTTCGTGACGAGACCCTCGAAGCCGACAGTCGCGAGGAACGCGAACGCCAGCGGCACGCCACCGAACTGGGCGAGCACACCGCTACCCGCGACGACGATCCGGCGCAGCATCCCCTCGGGGTTGCCGACCGCGATCGCCCACGTGAGCAGCGCGCCGAAGATCGCACCGATGACCGCGGTCAGCGCGGACAGCTCGATGCTGCGCACGAACGCGTCGAAGACGACACCCGTGAACAGGGTCGAGAGGTTGTCGAACGTGAACGCGCCGTCGGAGTCCTGGAAGGCACCGAACAGCACGAGCACCGTGGGGTAGACGAGGAAGGTGCCGACGAACGCCAGGAACGGCACCGCGACGAGCCAAGCGGCCACAGATGGCCGACCGGCGGCCCCACCCTTCTTGGGGGTGGGACCGCCGGGCTTTGCCGCCGCTACAGGAGCGACTGAGGTCATCCGATGGCCTGCGCCCAGGTCGCGGTCAGGACGGCCTTGGCCTTGTCGGCCTGGGCCTGCGTCTGGAACACCTGCTTGCCCTCGGTCTTCGGCAGCTTCTCCTTCGCCGCCTTGTCCGCCTTGTCGCCCATCTTGTCCAGGCGCACCGGGCGGGACATGCCCTTCAGGTAAAGGTTCTGGCCCTCGTCGGAGTAGAGGAACTCCTGCCACAGGCGCGCGGCCGCGGGGTGCGGCGCGTCCTTGCTGATGGCCTGGTTGTAGTAGGCGCCGATCTGCGCGTCGGCCGGGACGACGACCTTCCAGTCGAGCTTGCCCTTGAGCTTCTCGGTCTGGGCGGCGTTGGTGTAGTCCCAGTCGATGACGACGGGCGTCTGGCCGGACTCGATCGTCGCGGGCGACGGGTCGACCGGCTGGAAGTTGCCGGCGGCCTTGAGCTGCTTGAAGAACTCGACACCGGGGGCGATGTCGTCGGCGGAGCCACCGTTGCCCAGCGCCGCCATCATCACGCCGGAGAACGCGGCACCGGCCTGCGTCGGGTCGCCGTTGAGCGCGACCTTGCCCTTGTACTCGGGCTTGAGCAGGTCCTTCACGCTCGTCGGCGCCGGCACCTTGGCGGCGTCGTAGCCGATCGACATGAAGCCGCCGTAGTCGCCGTAGTAGGCGCCGTCCGCGTCCTTGAGCTCCGCGGCGATGTCGTCCCACGTGCTGACCTTGTAGGGGGCGAAGAGGTCCTTGTTGGCCAGCGCCACGTTGAGCCCGAGGTCGAACACGTCCGGCGCGCGGTCGTTGCCCTTGAGCTGCTTGGCGGCGTTGATCTCCTCCTGGCTGGACGCGTCCGGCTGCGCGGAGTCGACCTTGACGCCGTACTTGGCCTCGAAGGCCTTGATGATCTCGCCGTAGTTCGCCCAGTCCGGGGGCAGCGCGATGACGTTGAGCTTGCCCTCCTTCTTGGCTTCCTCGACGAGCTTGTCCATGCCGCCGAACTCGCTCGCGGACTTCGCGGTACCGGCGGCACCGGCCGGCGTCTCCTTGGCGGGCGGGGCGCCACAGGCGGCCACCGCCAGCACCAACGCGCCGACGCCAATCAACTTCGTCGTGACGTTCCCTCGCTTCAGCACCAGCGGAGGATTGGCTCGGGATGCTTTCGTTGTCAAGCCAGCCGCGCCGGTTGAGACCTTCTCGACTCCAACCGTGAATTCTCGGCGTCCTACGGGTTGCGGCCGATTGCTTCCCTGGCTTCGTCCAGGTGTTGTGGCGAGATCCCGGTACCGGGATCGACGTGGACGAGCGCGGTGGTCAGGTGCCGTCGCTTGTGGACGAACTCCTCCCGGCGCGCGGCGTGCAGCCCGAAGTCGTCGTCGAACCAGACCAGGGGCCGTTCCCAGGCGTACCGCGCCACCGCCGGGTACTTCCAGCCGGTCGCGTCGTGGAACTCGATCACCTTCAGCGGCGGCAGCCCCAGACGTGGACCGATCTCGGTGTTCGCCCGGTGCAGCCACGTCGTGGCCCACGCCAGCTCGGCGCCCGTTTCCTCCGCCAGGCGTCTCAACTGGACGCCGTGTTCGGGATCGAGCCAGACGCGCAGCCTGCGCCGCCAGCCGTCCTTGATCTCGAACAGCCGGAAGTTGCCCGGCTTGGGGTTCGCGGCCCACGGGTTGAGCGGACCGTCGACGTCGATCAGAACCAAGGGGCGCACGGCTCCAGCATTCCCTAACCTCAAGCCATGAGACGTCTAGCGCTGCTCATCCTCCTGTGCGCCACCCTGGTGGGCTGCGGCGTGATCAGCGACCTGGCGGACCTGCAGACACGCCTGCAGGACGCGGGCTACAGCGGCATCTCCACCGACCACACCTCGACCAACGGCACCGACCGCCTGGAGGTCAGGGCCACCACCCAGGACGCCACGAAGATCCCGGACGACGTGGCCAGGATCGTCTGGGACAGCTACCCGCGCCACGTAGACCAGGTGTCGGTCGCGCTGAACGACACCTACGAGGTCTACAGCGCGGACGAGCTGCTCAAGACGTTCGGCGAGCGGCAGGTCGCAGAGAAGCCCGACGACGACGCGGACGTCGGCAAGACCATCGTGACGTGGCTGATCGTGGCCGCGGCGGCGTTCCTGCTGTTCCTGGTCGGCATGATCGTGCTCATCGTGTTCCTCGTGCGCCGCTCACGCCGCAAGCGCATGCCGCCGCCGTACTACCCGCCCCCGCACCAGTAGTCGAAACCGCCCGCCTCTGTTCGTATGAGGGGCATGTTCACCGACGAAGAGATCGCCTACCTGCGCGAACAGCCCCTGGCCCGGCTGGCCACGATCAACGAGGACGGCTGGCCCGACGTGGTGCCGCTGGCGTTCGAGTACGACGGCACGCACATCTGGGTCGGCGGCGCGGGCGAGCAGGTCCTCACCACCCGCAAGTTCCGCAACATCACCGCCGGCCGCCGCAAGGTGTCGCTCGTGGTCGACGACCTGGTCTCGTTCACGCCGTTCGTCGCGCGGGCGATCCGCGTCTACGGCACCGCGGACGACCCGGTCGAACGCACCGGCATGGTCGGGCCGGGCGTCTACTGCCGGATCACGCCGACCCGTGTCTGGGCGTGGAACATGGCGGGCGAACCGGCCGGCGAGACCTGGTACGAGCCCCGCCGGTCATGACGCCCTGCGCGTCGAGCACACCACCGACCCGCCCCACCGGGCGCCGTAGAGCAGCCCCGGCAGCAGCCGCCGGAACCGCAGGTGGATCTCCCCCGCCCGGTCCACGGACTGCTGCATCCCGACCGGCTCCGCCTCGGTCCGCTGCACGAGCACGCCGTCGAACGCCCGCACGAACCGCTTGCGGTCGTGTTCGAACCGCACGCGCAGGTCGAACACCTCGCACGGCCGTTCGGGCACGTGCAGCACGCACGGGTGCATGGCGTCGCGGTGGGACATCCGGTAGCGGATCGCGAAGTCGTGCGTGGCGCCGCGCATCAGCGGTTCGGCCGGCACGAGCGTGAAGCCCGGACGTTCCAGACCGCTGCGGTCGCGCAGGGTGCCGCCGTAGAGGAGGTGCACGTCCACGTCGCGCCGCCGGACGGGGAAGGCCGGGGCGAAGTCCAGCGAGTCGACGCCGTCCTGGTCCGCGACGACCTGGTAGCGCTCCAGCACCTCGGGCTGTCCCTGGTCGAGCACCACGGCGACGCTGAGCTCCGCGGTGTGCCAGCCGCCGTCCGTGCGCGGGGCGGTCGTGGCAGCGAGCTCGGCCAGCTGCTCCACGGCCTCGTCCACGCGGCGGCGCACGGTGCGGGAGTCGCGGTCGATCCGCGCGGCCACCCAGGTGACGCGCTCCTGGTAGAGCGGCTGCCGGACGTCGGCGATGAGACCGAACGCCGCCCGTGCCGCGAGCTGCAGGTCCTCCGGGAGCTGCTCGACCAGCTCGGTCAGTCGCGTGACGAGCTTCTGCTTCGCGGCGACCGACCCGTCCGCGCTGGTGATCCCGCACGCGGCGGCCAGCGACGGGCCCACCCTGTCCACGATCCGGCCGGCGTGCACACCCCGCCCCTTGCGGAGGGTCTTCAGCTCCCGGACCAGGTTCGTCATCATCTCCGGATCTCCTCCCGTGCTGTTGGGGGCAGGTTGCGACGCAGGTGTGGACGAGAAGTGGACACGCCGTGGATCGGTCACACGTGCTCCGCTCGCAGGACCCGTCGCGCGACCGAAGAGGCCAGCGCGGTGCCCAGCCGGACGCCGTCACCGCCGAGGAACACGCGCGAGGTGCCGATGCGGCCCAGCGTCGGCTGGTCGACGGCGCCGAGCCCGAACGCGATCATCTCCGGGCACGCCGGGGTGGCCGTCAGCCGTTCCAGGGCGGCGGGCCACGCCGGATCGGTCGGCCTGCCGTCCGACACGAAGAACAGCACCGGGCGGCGCACCCGAGCCCGTTGCTCCTTGAGCGCGTGCACGTCGCGTTCGATGACGGTGCGCAGAAGGGTGAACGCGGACCCGAAGTCGGAGCCGGACTCCTGGCGCGGCCTGATCAGCTCCGCCGGGTCGAGCGCGGGCAGCAACGGCCGCACGACCAGCGGGCTTTCCGCGAAAACGACCACGCAGAGCCGGATCTGCGCGGCGGCACGCCGATCCGCGTGCACCACACCGCGGAACTCACGCATTCCCGCGTTGACCTCGTCGATGTGGTCGCTCATCGAGAACGACACGTCGCACACCAAGTAACACGGCAACACGTCGGGCATCATGACGTGCACCGTTACCGGATCGCGTTGATCAAACGTGGACAAAAAGCTGATTCGCTGACACACCAACGGCGCATTGCGCGACATTCCACCCAGACGGAAGCTCGTACACCGGGAGGACGGCGTGGAATTTCGGATGCTGGGTCCACTGGAGGCGTGGCACGACCACGCCCCTGTTCCGTTGGGAGACCAGCAGCAACGCTTCATCCTCGTCGTGCTCCTGCTGAACGCGAACAAACCCGTGTCACCCGAACGGATCACCGAGGTCGTGTGGCCCGACAACCCGGAACGCCGGACGCTGGTGCGCGGGTACATCAACAAGCTCCGCAAGGCGTTCGACGGGACCGACGCGGAGATCGAGCGGACGGCCACCGGCTACGTGCTGCGCGTCGACGAGGACCGCATCGACACGGTCCGCTTCGACCGGCTGCGCGCCGAGGCCGCGTCGGCCCTGCAGGACAACGACCAGCGCCGGGCCGTCGAGCTGCTGCGCGAGGCCGTGGCGTTGTGGCGCGGCCGGTTCCTGGAGGACATCGACGTCGACAGGATCGGCGGCGCCGAGGTGATCCCGCCGGACGAGGCCCACCTCGACGCGCTCGGTGACCTGGCAGAGCTGGAGCTCCTCACCGGGGACCACCGCTCGGCGCGCGACCGGATGCGCCGCGCCGTCCGCACCGCCCCGGACAACCAGAAGTACGCCGAACTGCTGATGCGCTCGTTGATCGCCGGGAGCGACCGGGTCGGCGCGATCAGGGCCTTCGACGCCGCGTCCGCCGCGCTCGCCGAGCTCGGACTCGAACCGGGAACGGTGCTGCGCAACCTCGCGGAACGCGCCCGCCGCGGTGAGCCGGTCAGCTCGCTGCCGTCCCGTCCTGGAGGGTTCACCGGCCGTTCCGAGGAGCTCGCCACGATCGAGGCTGCCGCGGCCGGGTCGGACGAACGGCGCGCGGTGTGGATCAGCGGCGCACCCGGTGTCGGCAAGACCGGCCTGGCCGTCGAGGCCGCGCACCGCCTGCGCCACCGGTTCCCCGACGGGCAGCTGCTGGTGCGGCTGGGCGGGTTCACGCCGAACGTGGCGCCGATGTCGGTCTCGGAAGCACTCAGCCAGCTGCTGACCGAGCTCGGCGTGCCGGCCGAGCAGATCCCGGACACCGTGGGACGCAAGGCAACGCTCTACCAGACCCAGCTCTACGGCACGAAAACGCTGGTGGTGCTGGACAACGCGGCCTCACCGGAGCAGATCCGGCCGTTGCTGCCGGAGGCACGCGACTGCTTCGCCCTCGTGACCAGTCGCAAGATGGGCGAGCCGGACATCAGCGAGCACGTCCGGCTGGCCCCGATGCCGCCGGCCGACGCGGAGGCGCTGTTCCTGGCGCTGATCGGGCCGCGCGTGCGAGGCAAGCCGTCGGACGTCGCAGGCCTGGTGAAGCGCTGCGGGTACCTGCCCGTGTCGATCACCGTCGCCGCCGCGTTGCTGCGCAAGCACGACAGGTGGTCGCTCGAGCACCTGCTCGGCCTGATGGACGACAGCGGGGCGTGGCGGGACGGTGCCGCCGCCATCCACGCGTCCTTCGGCCAGCTCGAACCGCGGCAGCAGCAGGTGTTCCGCCTGTTCGGGCACCTGCCGGGACCCGACGTCGACCTCGTCGGCGCGGCGGCCCTGATCGGCCGTGACGTCGCCGCCACCCGCAAGCTGCTCTACGACCTGCACGAGGTCTGCCTGCTGGAGGAGACCGCACCCGACCGCTACCAGATGCTGGACTCCGTCAAGGAGTTCGCCGCCCAGGAAGCGGCACCCGCCGACGCGTTGGTGCGCCTGCTCGACTTCTACCTCGTGACGCTGTCCGGCGCGGTGAGCGTCGCGTACCCGTTCGACCGCACGATCCAGCCGTCCGCGGACCGCGAAAGCCCGTACGGCCTGCAGTTCAGCGCCGAGACCGAGGCGCTGACGTGGATCACCGCCGAGCGCGACAACCTGATGGCGGCGATCCGGCGTTCGGGCTCGGACCACGCGTGGCGCCTGGCAGCCTTGATCTGGCGGCACTTCAACACGCTGAACCTGTTCGAGGACTGGATCCAGGCCGTCGAACGGGTGCACCCCGAGGACGACTACGGCCAAGCCCATGTGCTGCAACGGCTTTCCACCGCGAACGACCGGTGCGGCCGGCACGCGGACGCCCTGGAGCTGGCCGGACAGGCATTGCGGCGTTGGACCCGTGTCGGTGACGTGGCCGGTGAGGCCGCCGCACTGGGCGCGCTCGCCATCTCCTCGTTGCAGCTGGGCGACCACGACGAGGCGTTGAAGCACTTCGCGGCAGCGCAAGCGAAGTACGAGCAGTCCGGGGACCTGCGCGGCCGTGCGCACGCGTTGAGCATGCTCGGTTACATCAACGAACAGCACCGCCGCTACGACATCGCGTTGGAACAGCAGGAGAAGGCCGTCGAGATCCTGCGGGAGATCGGGTTCCAGCAGGGACTCGCCCACGCGCTGAACAACCTCGGCGCGATCCGGCAGCACCTCGGCGACCTCGACGAGGCCATCCCGGACCACCTGGAGGCACATGACATCGCTGTCGAGCTCGGTGACGCGTGCGTGGCCGCTTTCGCGCTGACCAACATCGCCGACGCGCACCGGCTCGCGGGCAGGCTCACGGAAGCGTTGCACCATCACGGAATGGCGGCCAAGGCGGCGATCGGGGTGACCGATCCGGACCTGAGCGCACGGCTCGACCGCGACCGGGCGGCCACCGTGCGGGACACCGGTGACCTGCCGGCGGCGTTGCTGCTCTACCGGTCGTCGCTGGACGTCGCGATCGGGACGGGCAACCTCTCCAACCAGTCGCACGGCGAGATCGGCGTGGCGCGCACGCTGCACGAGCTGAAGCGGCACGACGAGGCCGTCCCGCACTGGGACGCCGCCGAGGCGGTGTTCCGCGAGCTCGAACAACCGGAGGCCGAGGAGGTGCGGGCCGAACGGGCGGGGCTGACCTGCGCGTGCGGTCAGCGCTGAGCGAGCAGCCGTTTCAGGTCAGGGGCGATCTCCCTGACCGCGCCGTGGTTGTGCCAGCGGCCCAGGGTTCTCGCGAGCTGCCGCAGGTCGGTCCGCACCGTCGCGGAGTCGACGTGCGCCGCGTCGTCCAGCGTGCCGGCGAGCGTGCGGCAGCTCTCGTCGACCTCGCCTGACAACGCGTAGGCGAGTGCTTGGCGTGTACCGAACCTGGCCCTGGAACGGCGGGACGTGGCCGGCACCAGCGCGAGCTGCGCACCCAGCACGGCCGCGGCCTGCTCGTTCAGTCCGAGGTCGGACAACGCCCATCCCCTGGCCAGTTCCAGGGGATCGGGCGCGCTGGGGCCGAGCGCCGGGTACGGGCCGCCCAGGTCGATCGCCTGCATCAGCTGCGCGGCCCGGTCGAAGGCGCTCTCCGCGACGTACCGGTCGCCGGCCAGCGCGTGCCCCTGCGCCTCCCGCCGCGCGGCCAGCGCGAGGACCCGCGACCCCGCCCTGCCGATCCACTGCGCCTGCCGGGCGAGGCTGATCGTGCCGGCCGGGTCCTGCCGGTAGAGCGCGAGCCCTGCCTCCCGCACGAACGCGTAGCCGGCGATGTCCGGATCGCCTGCCGCGCGGGAGAGTTCCGACGCGTGCCGGGTCCACCACAGCGCGTTCGGCTCGTCGCCGGCCTCCTGGAACATCCAGCCGGTGTACTCGGCGATGCGCGCGGCGAACCGCAGCAGCCGGGTGCCGACCGGCCCGGTGTTCTCGCGCGCCATCCCGTGCACGGTGTGCTGCAGGGCTTTCAGCGGCCCGACGAGCATCAGCGGGCTGGTCCGCAGGCCGAGGCTGCGCAGGGTCTCGAACGACGCGCGCATCCCGGCGAGCACCGACTCGTCCGGGACCGATCGCATCCCGAACGGCCCGGCGCCGAGCATCGTGCCGGCGAGGAGCTCCTGACTCCGTCCGAGCGAGGAGACGGGCCGCGTCGCCGCCTCGATCAGCACGCCGCCGACGTTCAACGCTCCGTCGCAGAGCCGGGCCAGGGCCGGGGTCGGAGGCTTGAGGTCGTTCTCGATCTTGCTGAGATAACCCTTGCTGTAGTGGATCTGTTTCGCCAGCTGACCCATCGACAATCCCGCGGCGATGCGATGCCGGCGCAACAACTCACCAAAGGTCGTGACCACAATTACCTCCCCACCCCGGCCTGTTCCGAGTACATCATCCGAACACGGGCGGGGCAATCGATCCGGCCTTGCCAAAAAATGGCCAGATCGAATTCCCCCGCCTGCTCAGCCGTGCCACACGTTGCCGCCGCCGTCCTGCGTCTCCGTGGTGGTCGTGGTGGGGGGCGGCGGCGGGTTGCCGTCGGCGTTGGCCGCGACACCACCGGAAACGGAGGCCGCGACGGCGATCGCGGTCAGGAGCGTGGCGGCGCCGGCCGCGACAGTGGACACGATTTTGGACATGGCGAATCCTCCGAAGGTGACGGAATTGATTTCCGGATTTCGCCCGCTCTCTGCGGGCTCCCTTCGAGCATTCGTCTTCGAAAAGCGTGAAACCAGGTGTTTCCCGTTGCCTGCCGAGGTGGTCAACCCGGCAACGCGAAAAGGGCGGTGTCCCCGGGAGGACACCGCCCTTGATCACTTCCTGGCCTTCTCGATCACTTCCTCCAGCCGCAGCGGACTGGGCGGGTGGTGGCTCAGGCACAACGGCGCCCGCATCCGCCGGAACCCGAACGTGTCCCCGGTGACGTAGAACTGCCCGCGTTCCAGCCGCGAGATGTCCGTGACCGAACTCCCCTTGGCCCGTGCCATCTCCGTCGCCGCCGCGATCTGCGCCGGGCTGTTCAACCGCCCGAAGAACTGCGTGGTGGCGTTGCCGGTGACCTGGTTGTGCACGCCCTTGGGCGCCTGCGTGGCGAGCAGCAGCCCCAGCCCGTACTTGCGGGCCTGCGACGCCAGCAGGATCGTGGTCTGCGTGCTGGCCGTGACCCCGCCGGACGGTGCGATCGTCTGCGCCTCGTCCATCACCATCAGCCCGCCGAGCGGCCGGTCCACCGCGGGGTTGCGCTTGATCCAGGCGAACACCTCCAGCTGCAGCTGGCTGATGAACCCCTGCCGTTGCTCGTCGGACGGCAGCCCGACGAAGCTGATCACCGAGATCCGGGCCTTCTTTCCTGGCGAGGCCTCGAACAACACCCCGGGATCGGTGGCTTCACCGGTGCCCGCGAGCAGCGGGTCGTTGACCATCGCGGCCCTGAGCGTCTCCGCCAGGTCGGCCGCGGTGGCCGTCGCCGAGTAGAGCTTGCTGACCCCGTCCGGCAGCTCCGCCAACAGGTCCACGAGCCCGTTCAGGTCTCTCCTGCCGGTGCGCGCGTAGTGCTTCAACGCCTCCTTGAGCACGGCCCGCCCACGAACGGCGAACTTCGTCTCGTTGGCGATCCGCGCATGGGGCACCAACCGTGCCACGGCGGCCTCGACCGCGGCCTCGAACTCGTCCTGATCTCCCCGCACCAAAGCGAAATCGGGCAGGGGGTGGAAACTCAGCGGCCGCCCACCGGCCCGTCCCGGCGTCCACACCACGACCTCGGTGCCGGCCAGGTACTCGGCGGCCAGGGCCTCGTCACCGGCCCGCCACTCCCCCGGCGTCTCCGGCCAGGCCTCCCCGAGCCGCGCCAGGTCGTTGTTGGGATCCAGCACGATCGCCGAAACGCCTTGCAGCGCACACTCTTCGACGATCCTGCGCAGCAGCACGGTCTTCCCGCTGCCGGACCCCGCGAACACGATCGCGTGCTTGCGCAGGGATTCCAGCTCGATCCGGATCTCCCCGTCCATCCCGAGCACGATCGCCCCGTCGGCCCGCGGCGGAGGGCGCGTCTCCTGGTGACTCGCCGCGGTTCTCTCCTGGTCGGGCAGCACCGCCCGCAGGAACGTCGTGCCGCTGGCCGGTTTCCGCGCCACCAGCCACGCGAGCAGCTGATGGGTCTGCACCGCGCAGATCTCCTTGAGAGCGCTGAACGTCCGCAGGTCGTCGTCCGTGATGTCGACGCACCGCCCGCCCGCGCTTTCGAGCTCGGCGACCAGGGTCCGCGTCACCGCCCCCGTCCAGCCCTTCGCCCCGTTGCGGATGATGATCAGATGCCGGCCGCGCGCACCATGCGTCCCCTCCGCAGCAGCACGGGCCTCACGCAGCTTGCGCAGCACCGTGTTGCCGTGACTGGTCGCGATGAACCGCAACCCCCAGCGCTCCTGGGTGTCCAGCTCCTCGTTCACCGTGAGCCTCAGGCCCGCGTGCAGCCCCATGTCGTCGGAATGGGGTTCCGGATGCCACTTCAACTCGTCGTTGCCGACCTCGGTGATCCAGGACTTGAGCCCGGCGAGCAACAACGAGGGCAGCACCTCGTCCTCGTTGTGCGGCCTGACGTCCACGGCGGCGATCCCCGCGGTCTCCTTCAACCGCGCGAACCTGGCGTCGAGCTCCGCCATGTAGTCGGGTTCGGGCCCGACCGGCACCGGCGCCTGCACGGCCTCGGACGGCACCGGCTCGTTGAACGAGGCCAGTTCCCTTATCTCGCCGTACAAACAGGCCTCTGCGTGCTGGTGCACCCGCTTGAGCAGCTGGCGCGGCGTGCGGGCTGCCCAGTTCGCCGGGTCGAACGCGCTCGGCGCCACGGGCCAGGTGGGATGCGGCGGCGTGATGCCGTGGCTGCGGTACATCACGCCGAGCCACTTCTCCAGAAGCCGTTGCCCCAGCGCGGGATCAGCGATCGACGCGAGGATCGGCGTCGTGGTGAAGCGGTCCTCCACGGTGTCGCTGGCGATCGACTTCAGCAGCTTCCACGTGTTGGGCAGGCACGCGACCACCGTGATCGTGCGCCGCGTGGTCTCGCGCAGCCGCATCAGGCCGTCCGAGATGTCCGCGATCTCCTGCACCAGCTCGGGGTTCGTCACCGCCTCGCCGGTCGCGTCCTGCCCCTTGTTCACCAGCGTGTCCAGCTGGTCGACGGCGATCACGCACGGCCCGGTCATCGCGAGCACGCGCGAGATGTCCCTGACGAGCGTCCGCGACGGGTTGGCCTCGGACGGCAGACCCCAGCGCCTGCGGTCCTCGCTCGTCTCGTCCACGCCCTTGAGATAGGACCTGCCGATGTCGGAGTGCTCCGAGGCGTACAGCACGAGCGCCCTGATCGTGTCGCCGCACTCGACGGCGATCCTGCTGTCCACGACCCGCAGCCCGGTGAGGAAGGTCCGCAGGTGCTCTGGCGTCAGCGGTGCTTCACCGGTGACCGCCCGCGCGACCTCCGCGGACACGTCGGCTCCCCGGCACAGCTGGCGCAACAGCACGGTCAGCTGGAGGTCGCCGTCGTCACCGGCCCTGCGCAACTCGCTGCGCATGGCGTCCGCGATGTCGTCCCAGAAGGCCTTGCCCGACGTGACCTCGACGAGGAAGAAGTACCCGCCCTGCTCCTGGACCGTGCTGCGCACCGAACCGAGCAGGTGCGTCTTGCCGACGCCCTTCTCGCCCTGCAGCACCAGTCCGCCGATGCTCGGCCCGGCGCTGGCCCTGGCGTCCGCGATGCCCGCCCGCAGGCGGTGTTCCGCCCTGGTGTGCAGGCCCTCCACGTGGAACGGCGAGGCGTGCCACACGTCGTCCGGGGTCTCGGCGGAGTTGAACCGCACGACCGCCAGCGCCTCGCGCAGGTGCTCGGTCATGATTCCTCGATCGCCAGGAGGTGCTTGTCCTCGTCGCCGATCCGGATCGCGGCCGCGTGGTCCTCCTCGGTCAGCACCTTGCGGTTCGAGTCGGGGACCAGGTGCGCGGTGCCGGTCTTCACCATCTTCAGCAGGGTCTCGTCGACCTCGTCGCGGTCCGCGCCGAGCCTCGGGCGGACCTTGGCGAGCCGGACCCAGTCCTGGTAGCCGTCTCCCAGCTCCAGGTACACCCGCGTGATCAGCTCCTCCAGGTCACCCGTGCGCACCGCCTCGGCGAGCGTGCCGCGGTCGTTCAGGAAGCGCAGCACCCGGCGCAACACCGCGGCCTGCACTCGTGCCAGCGGTCCCATGCGTGCCGGAGCCTCGCCTTCGATGAGGTCGTTCATGCACCAGGCGACGCCTTTGTCGGTGATCCGGTGGACCAGTCGCCTGCCGTCCTTCGACGTCTCCAGGAGGCCGTCGTCGTTCAGGGCGTTGCGATCGTCCTTGCCCAGCTCGATCTTGAACTGCTGCACCAGCTCGACGTTGGGGATCTCGCGGTCCTCCAGCATCAGCTGAACCAGTGCAGCCCTGGCGCTGGGTGCGTACGTCTCCGGCATCACGCCGCCTTTCAGTCGGTGAACGCGGTGATTCGTCGTTCGATCCGGGCGAGCAGTGCGCGCACGTCGCCGCGCAGCCGCGCCGGCGCCGCCACCCCCGGCCCGTCGCGATGGGGCTTGCTGAGCAGCAGGAGGTCGGCGGACCGGTCGCGCAGCAGCTCCATGTCGCCGTCGTCGAGCGCACCGGCCATGCCGCGGACCGTCTCCTCGACGAGCGCGACCCTCCCGGCGTACGGCAGCTGCTCCGGCACCTCCCGCAACGCGGCCTCGGCGCCCCTGAGGGCCTCCTGGTCCGGTTCGGTCTCGGGCGCGGGAGTCGCCTTGATCAGGTCGTGCAGCTCCCGCGCCACCCGGACGGGCCGGATGTCCGGGTCGAACTCGAGGTGCCGCAGGCCGCGCAGGAAACCGGGCAGCAGCTCGCGGTCCGTGCCGCGGGTGAGCAGGCAGAACATCTGCCGTTGCGCGCCGTCCGGGCCGAGCGTGCGGCGCACGAACCGTTCCGCCTCGGTGAGCTGCCAGCGGCTCAGCTCCCCCGCAACGACGAGGCAGAGGTGCTCGGCGATGTCACCGGCCTGGTCCAGGATCTCCGGGTCACCCGAGACCGACCGGTCCGTCTTGAGCCCGAGCAGCTTCAGTTCGGTGATCAGCTCGGTGCCGGTGCGCCACAGCGTTCGCGGGCTCGACACCAGCAGGTCGAGGTCGAACTTGCGTCTGCGCGCCCGTGCGGCGGCCACGTAGGCGTCGCGGTTGTCGCGCAGCAGGTCGGTCCGGTCGAACTGCTGCGCGATCACGGCGGCGACCGTCTCCAGCGCGAACGAGATCTGGTCGGACGACGGCGCCTGCTCCTCCAGCACGGGCAGCAGCTCGCCGAAGCTCCAGTAGGAGATGTAGGGGATGGTGACGTGCCGGAGCATCTGTTCCGGGGTCACGGACTTGACCAGCCAGTTGCGGAACAGCGGCGTGACGACCTCGGCGCACTTCTTCTGCCACGTCTCCGCCCGCTCGTACTCCATGCGGTTGTCCAGACGGGACAACACCGGCATCACCTGGTGGCGCGGCCGGTCGTAGGGCAGCCGGTCCCTGGCCCGGTCGGCCATGTGCGCGACGTCGACGACGTCGTTGAGGTTCTGGTCGTTCGCGGTGAACACGACGACGAGCCGGTCAGGCAGCTGGGCCGTGCAGATGCTCGCGATGTCCGAGACGCCGGTGCGGCTGTCGATCAGGACGAAGTCGTACTTGGCGATCCACTGCTCGCGGTACTCCTCCAGGTGGGCCGCGAACCCCCGCCGGTACAGGTCCTCCCAGTCGAGCCCCTGCATGCGCCGCGAGTAGGTGGGATCGAGCCTGCCGTCCTCTGCCCCGCCCGCCGCGATCAGGTCGAGCACGCCGTCGACACGAACCCGTACCTCGTGCGTACCTGGCGTCCGCACTCCGGCGAGGTATTCCTGCGCGATGTCGACCACGCCACTCTTCGGCGATTCGGTCAGGTGCGGTGCGAAGTAGAGATGAAGGCCGGGCGCTTCAAGATCCCAGTCGACCACCAGCACCCGATAACCCCAGCGCGCGAGCAGCACAGCGGTGTTGGCCAGGGTGAAGCTGCGTCCGACGCCGCCTTTGTAGGAGTAGAACGTGATCACGGTTCCGGTCATCACTCGAACCTCGGTAACGGCGGTGGCGGGATGAGCACCGGATTCGGCCGTTCGACGATCGGCCAGTCGGGACTCCACGGCGGAACCTGCTTGGCCAGCTGCACGAGATCACGCGCGAGCACCCTGATCTGCCGGCAGAACGAGAGGTAGTCGACGGAGTCCTGATAAACCGCGTCCGGGTGCGCGTATTCCTTGAAGTCCTGCCAGGAACGCATTCGCCCGACGTCCGGGAAGTTCTCGGAATCGGAATAGAGGATGGGGTAGATCAGTCCCTGCGAGATGTCGGCGCCGGCCAGGCCGAGCATGGCCTCCCGCGCCTGCATGCTCTCCAGCTCCGCCATGCACCAGTCCGACTCGAAGTACGGCGGGGTCAGCAGCTGGATCATGATCTTGCTGTGCCGCAGCGAGTTCTCCAGGTTGTGCGCCCACTCCACGGCCCGCGGCATGGTGCGGTCCATGTACACCCTCGGCTCGGGTGCGCTCTCGTCAGCGAGGTACTCGACGAGCTTGCCGTAGAAGTGGGTCAACAGCCATTTCTGCACACTGCCCTTGCGGCTGTAGCTGATGAAGAAATCGTACTTGTAGGACACAGCGCACAACGGTAGAGGCGGCGACCGTCGCGATAAAAGACAAAAAAGTGGGCATTTGCGGCGGCTTCGACCAATAAATGGACATTAACTGGGCTCCGGATCATACCCCGAACGCGAGGAAGCCCCCGATCATGATGATCGGGGGCTTCCTGTGCTGAGTGGACGATACAGGGATTGAACCTGTGACCCCTACCGTGTCAAGGTAGTGCTCTCCCGCTGAGCTAATCGTCCGAGCGGATGACGAGACTCGAACTCGCGACCCTCACCTTGGCAAGGTGATGCGCTACCAACTGCGCTACATCCGCGTGCCCCTCGGTTTCCCGTGGTGCGAGAGGAACTTTATCCGACGCTCCCCCGAAGTTCCAAATCGGCTGATCTTGGGCGTGCCGCGGGTGCCGAAACGTCAGCGGGGCCAGGTGCACTGTGCACCTGGCCCCGCTGACGATCCAAAATGGACGATACAGGGATTGAACCTGTGACCCCTACCGTGTCAAGGTAGTGCTCTCCCGCTGAGCTAATCGTCCGAGGCGGAGACGGGAATCGAACCCGTGTACAGGGCTTTGCAGGCCCTTGCCTAAGCCACTCGGCCACTCCGCCAGGAGCATGACTCCACGGCAAAGTACACCGGGAACCACAGAGCGGATGACGAGACTCGAACTCGCGACCCTCACCTTGGCAAGGTGATGCGCTACCAACTGCGCTACATCCGCGTACATCACTGACTTCATGATGTTGAAACGAAGCTTATACGAGGGGTTCAAGCGAGTTTCACCGGGGGTGCCCGCTTCGCCTTCGCGGGCCCCCTACCTCGGGTTATTCAGCTCAGGTCGTTCGAGATGAGGTGTGTGAGCGCCTCATCGACGTTGACCCACAGGTGCTCGTTGCCCGGCACGACGACGTCATAGGTCCGGTCGAGGAAGTCGGCGAGCTCCTGGGCGGACGCCTCGAACATGGCGTGCCCGGAAGGCGAGCTCAGCTCGATCACGACGACCTCGGGGTCGTCGGCGGCGGGGCGGATCCGGACGTCACCGTCGCCGGCGTCGGCGATGAGACCGTCTGCGAGCAGGTCGCGGGCGTACACCCACTCGACCCAACCGGCGCGGCCGGTGCGGAACGCGGCGACGACCGCGTACGGGTCCTTCGTGTCGTATCGAAGCTCCACCTGGACCGGGACCGCAGGTGTCCTCGGCGCCAGCAGGTCGAAGACCGCTGTCGAGCGGAGCGTCACGTGATCGTTGCGCATCGTCGTTACCCTCTTCTCCCTTCCCGGTCAATGAAACGACCGAGCACCTTAGTTGTGACGTGCATGTGGCGAGGAACGCTCGCGATTCGGGGGCATATCACCCCATCGGGTCAGCTCGACTCCGCAACGCGACCGCGCACACGCGCTCCGTGGCCTCCTCGCTCGTTAGCCCGCGTTCAGCGACTCCCATCTTGCTGGGTCTAACCTGAACCCGGTACCGGCTGTTGCGCGAATGTTGGACGTGAGGACATCTCTGGTGGCTGACTCGCCCGGCCCAACCGTTGCGTCGAGCGACGGCCGGCCGACCGATTTCGAGCTCGTGCAAAGCCTCGCACAGGGCGATCGGTCGGCGTTCGGTGAGCTGTACGACAGGTACGGCACACCGGCATACTCGCTGGCCAGACGCATCTGCGTGGACCCGGAGCTGGCCGAGGACGTCGTCCAGGAGGCCTTCCTCGCCCTGTGGCGACATCCCGCCAGATTCGACCCGGCCCGCGGCAGTTTCGGAACCTGGTTGATGACTTTGGTCCACCACCGCGCGGTGGACGCCGTACGTAAAGAGAACACTCAGCGTCGTCGAACTGTTCCCCTCACCGACGACGTATCCCCTCCTGCCGAGGGCTCCGACCACGCAGCGTTGGTCAGCGTGGTGAGCGCCGAGGTCAGAGCAGCCCTGCACACGCTCCCGGAAGAACAGCGCCAGGTGATAGCGCTCGCCTATTTGGGTGGCTACACGCAGTGCGAGGTGGCAAAGCTGACAGGCATCCCCCTGGGGACTGTGAAATCGCGCACGTTCGCGGCGATCAGACGCCTGAGAGGCACGTTGGGGAACTTGTGGGCCGGCGAAACCGGCGAGACGACAGGAGTCCACCGGTGAACGGCGACCTGTGCGCTCACGAGGAGCTCGCCGTCGGCTGGGCGATGCACTCCTTGGAGCCAGACGAGGAAGCACTGGCCCGCGACCACGTGCCGACCTGCGCCACGTGCCAGCGAACCGTGCAGGCAACCCAAGAGGTGCTCGCAGGCATAGGCGGCGCGCTGCGCCAAGAACAACCACCACCCCGCCTCCGCGCGAGGCTGATGGAACAGATCGAGCACATCCCCCAGGAAGCGCCCTCACAACCACACACCCCGCGCCACGCGGCCCCGATCCCGCTGCGCCCGCAACACCGCCGCCGCTCAGGCCGCACACTGCTGGCAGCCGCGGCAGCGTTGGCCGTACTGGCAGGCGGCGGCTACCTGGGCGTGCGCGTGAACCAGCTCTCAGGCGAGGTAGCGGCCTCCCAGGCCCGCACCAACGACCTGAACAAGGCCCTCTCCCTAGCCGCAGACCCAGCCACGAACAGGGCGGTCCTGCGCGCCACCACAGGCACCGAAGTGGCAGTGGTCCTCTCCAGCCCCACCTCGGCCGCCGTGATGCCGATGAACCTCAAACCGAACGACACGGGCCACATTTACGTAGTTTGGGGTGCGAGCACTCCGTCGCCGGTACCGTTGGCAGTGTTCGACGTGCGCACAGGCTCGACCGACCCACAACTGCTGACCTGGTCCTCCGAAGCGCACAAGCACACAACTTTCGCGGTGTCGCTCGAACCAGGCCGCCAGGCCCCGCCGAAACCCTCGGAGGTGCTCGGAGGCGGTCAGGTTGCACCCGCCTGAATCCCAACAGGATGATCGACACATGACGAAGCCCGACGTGAAGCCCGAAGAAGAGCACAAGGGCTGGCGCCACTGGTTCCACAGGAACCCGGCCCTGAACCTGGCGTACCGGATCGGCGTGGGCGTGATCGGCGGCCTCGTGCTGATCGCGGGCATCATCATGATCCCGTACCCGGGCCCGGGCTGGCTCGTGGTCTTCGCAGGCCTCGCCATCCTCGCCACGGAGTTCGAGTGGGCAGGCCGAGTCCTGAAGTTCGCGAAGCGCTACTACGACCGCTGGGTAGCCTGGCTCAAGCGCCAGCCGTCCTGGGTACGAGGCCTCGTCATGGCAGGCGTCTGCGCCATCGTCATCGTAACCTGCTACTTCCTCAACGTGTTCGCGCTGGTAGGCGGCTGGTTCGGCCTGGAGTGGAGCTGGTTGCAGAGCCCGATTTTTGGTTCTCGTTGATGATGTTGTAGGCTATGGCCACACCGCGAGAGCGGGACAGCACGACAACAGAACACGGGCGTTTAGCTCAGCGGGAGAGCGCTTCGTTCACACCGAAGAGGTCACTGGTTCGATCCCAGTATCGCCCACACAACCCGAAAGCCCCCGACCTGCACAGGTCGGGGGCTTTCGGGTTTGTCGGGCACTCGCAGACCCCTCGCTCCGGGGCCTCGGTGCAAAAAGTGGTGCTAAACCGGCGTCGTTCCACGTCAGACCAGCCCTCTCTGCGAGGGCGGCAGGAACAGACCAATCACTGCCTCTGCGGCATCACGATCAAGGTCCTCGATGTCCGCCGAGTAGGTGTCGAGCGTGAACGCCACCGTCGCGTGTCCCTGTGGGGTGGCAAAACTAGGCTCAGCGGTCTGACCTGTGCCTTAGGCCGCCGCGGGTTCGTACTCGTTGATCAAGCTGCCGAGTACTCGCCGACGACGAACGGACCTACAGCCTGACCATTCCCTGGACGTCCGACAGATCCAAGGAATACGTGGCGTTCAAGTCGCTCGCCTCCGCGATGCCCGCCCTGCTGACCAGGAACCACCCGCGCAAGCAACCGTCCGCCGCCGCCGTGAACCAGGCATTCGCCGAGATCACCGCCAATCGCCACGAGCGGACGTGGACCGCCATCCCCAGCACCCGCGAACCCTGACCGCTCAACCGAGCAGCTTCACGAGCTTCGCCGGCGCCAGCACGCGGTAGCTCTCGGTCAGCAACTCCCGCACCTCGTCCCAGTCCACGTCCGGCAGCACCTTCAGCCCGACCACGTCCTTGCCCCACGCCGCCCGGAAGAACGGCTCCCCGGCTCCGGCCAGGGCGTCGAACTCCTCGGGCTGGGCCCGGAACGTCATGATCACTGTTGGCTCGGTGAGTTCGGCGGCCCGGCTGTACGCCCCGGTCTCACCGGGATGCGCAGTGAAGACGTGCACGAAACTGCGGTTGCGGACGCTCCACCGCATACCCACCCACGCCGCCTGCTCGGTGGCCTCCGGCAGCGCGGCGCAGATGGCCCGCACCTCGTCCAGCACCCGGTCCGGCACGTCCGCACGATCGTTCACGGCGCACAACGCTACGCGCCCGCTCCCCCGTCCACGAGCATGAACGCCCCGCGCACCATCGATGCCCTGTCGCTGAGCAGCCAGGCCGTCACCTCGGCCACCTCGCGCGGTTCGGCCATCCTGCTCAGCGGGCACCGTGCTGCTCAAGCACTCCCCAACGTCACCGGAAGCGCGCTCGCCATCCAGGACCTCGTGAGCCGTGCCGGGTTCCCTCCTGGCGCACTCACCACGCTCGTCGTCGCCGAACCCGACGTCCCCGCCATCAGCGAACGCATCATCGCGGACGACCGCATCGCCTCCGTCACCCTCACCGGCAGCAACCGCGCGGATGCCGCGGTCGGTGCGGCAGCAGGCCGTGCGGTGAAGAAGACCGTGCTCGAGCCCGGCGCCTCCGACCCGTTCATCGTGCTCGACGACGCGGACCTCGACGCCGCGGCTATTGCTGCCGTCCGTGCCCGATTCACCAACTCCGGCCAGAGCTGTGTGCGCCAAGGCTTCCTGCGTACAGAGCCGCCAGGGTCGGCGTGGGGTGTGCGACCTGCCAGAGGTTGGCGGTGAGCGCGATGGTGATGAGGTCGGCGACTCGCGCACTCGACATCACGCTCACCGCCTCCAGGTGACGCGCCATGTCGTCGTAGGCGGCAAACGCGTTGATCTTGTAACGACGCGCCCTCTCCATGTCGACGTCGCCCTCGAGACTGAGCGGCACGTGGGTGAGCAGGTCGCAGAAGACGGGAAGCTCGGCGATCGTCCTACTGAGAACCCCGGCCGTCTCAGCAGGACTGAACGGGCCGGGATTCCGCGGCGCGGACAGGACGAGCTCCCGCCGCCGCGTCGTTCCGCAAGCCCGCCGAGCGAACGACGCTGTTCCAGCGCCAGTCCAAAGTGCGCTCAACGTTACAAGTCACCTGGGCGAGTCGATCCACGAAGAGCGCTCCGACCTGGCGGGACAAGCAGCTTGACCGACCCGAACCTGCTGACGATCCGCTTGGCGAACGGCGGCCCGAGCGACGTGTCGAACGCCCAGAGTCTCACCCAGGCCGGTCAGGTCGGACGTGAGGAACGGGGTACTCGTGGATGAGGGCGCGGACGTCGTCGACGGGTTCGTCGGCAGCGGCCCATTTGGCGCGGATGCGGTCGAGGTAGGAGCGGACGGTGGGGATGGCTATGCCGAGGCGGCGGGCGGTGGCGGCCAGGGTGCTTCCAGTGCCGTAGAGGTAGAGGACCTGGAGTTCCTGGGGGGATAGTTCAGGTGGGTCGTCGTTGATGATGGTCATGAGCTCGGCGGTCAGCGCCAAATGTCCCTTGTGGACAGTTCGGATGGCGTCGGTGAGCTTTTCGGCGTCGTCGTCCTTGATGAGGTAGCCGCAAGCTCCGGCGCGAATGGTGGCGCGGATGTGGCGGCGGTCGCCGTGCACGGAGATGACCAGGACCGCGGCGCCGGTGTGGCGCAGGGTGGCGACGTTCTCGGCCGGGTTGCTGCCGTCCTCCAACTGCAGGTCGAGCAGGATCACGTCGGCGGGCCCGCCGGTTTGTTCAGCGAGGTAGCCGGTAACGGTGAGAGCCGTGTGGGTGATGGTGATGTCCGGGGTGTCGGCGAGCAGGGCCCGCAGGCCCGCGGGGACGAGCTTGTCGTTGTCGACGACGGCGACACTGATCATCTCGGTCATGCCGGCCACCGCAGGTCGATGCGAGTCCCCTCACCTGGATGACTGTCCACGACGGCTGCTCCGCCGACCTCGGTCATCCGTTCGATGATCGAGTGCAGGATGCCGTAACCGAGTTCGGTGGTGGCGGGGTCGAATCCCTCGCCCTGATCGACGATCGCCACGATGACCACGGTTCCGGGAGCCTCGCCGTCCGTGCTCGTTGTGGCGGTGAGGCGGGCGCGGCTGGTACCGGAGTGCGCGGCGGCGTTGCTCAACGCTTCCGCGCTGGCAAGGCACAAGGCTGCGACGACCTCGGCGGGCAGGCTGT
This sequence comes from Lentzea sp. HUAS TT2, assembly GCF_051853195.1. NCBI lineage: Bacteria > Bacillati > Actinomycetota > Actinomycetes > Pseudonocardiales > Pseudonocardiaceae > Lentzea > Lentzea sp. HUAS TT2. The sequence continues at coordinate 230,438 of NZ_CP196667.1, forward strand.
CGGGCAGTTTGGCGAAGTGGTACTCGACCCGCAGCCCGAGAGCGGCGGCATTGGTGCCGGCTTCCATCAACGCCAGGGAGAGGTCGGTGAGAGTGCCGCCGGTCTCATCAGGGGCGGCACCGCGCAGGATGTCGACACTGACCGCGCATTGCCGGCGCACCAGAGGATCGGGGTGGGCCGCTGGACCGGGACCGGCGATCCCGGTCAGGATGCGCAGCGGCCCGTCGTGCAGGGCGCGGTAGCGGCGGACCTCTTCGCGGAAGTGCCGGGCGCGTTCCTCGTTGTGGGCACGCTGAGCGGCGAGCCGTTCCCGTGCGGTGACCACGTGTGCGGTGGCGACATCCACCTGGTGGGCTGTCTGTCTCAGCCGTTGGATGAACACCAGGCAGCAGACGGCTGTGCCCACCTGCCAGCCGATCGTGCTGACGAGCGACGTGATGTCCGTGCCGCTCGCGAACAGTGGTACCTGCCCGATGGCGTAGGCCGCGGCGAGCGCGGTGCAACCGGCCGCAGTGTGCCGGGCCGAACCGCTGACCAGTGCCACGGTCACGGCGACGCTGACCGTGATGGGTTCCAGATACGAGTTGGAGATGTTCGAGAACTTGATGTTGTCCACCGTCGTCGGCAGAACCACGATGGCGGTGACGGCGACCGCGACGTCCGCGACCAGCACCCCGCCGTGCATCATGGGCCGGCGGAGCGCCAGCGTGATCAGCACCGCGCTCCAGATGAACAGAACCGCGTACACGGTGATCGCCAGCGCGGCTCTGATGTAGGCATCGACATGTACGGCGCCGACTGCGCTCAACGCGACCATGGCCAGTGTGGACAGCCGAGCCAGCACCACGACCCCGGCGACGATTCCCCGAACCTGCCGATGCAGGCTCACCACGCCGTCGGTCTCGGCTGAGGTCTCGGCATCGGTCGTCGCCGCGTGCGTCGACGGTGAGCCGCTCGACGTCAACCCGTCCAGTTCGAGCTGGGTACTCACCCGATCCAGCGTGGCAGCAAGCCCACTGGCTCGTCCATGTCGCATCTGTGCGGCATGGATCCGCTCGGGTGCGGTCCACCACGATCAGTGCACCGCAGGTGATACCGAGAACGGCCAGCCCTCTTGGAGGTGCGTTTGATGCGTGTTCGTGACCGGGGTCGCGTCTTTGACCAGGTGCTGACGCTGGGCGCCGCGTTGGCGGTGGTCTGTGCCGTGGCGCCGGGAGCTGTCGCCGTCGCCAAGCCGGGGACACCACAGCTCCAACAACAGCAGCAGCAGCAGCACAAGAGCAAACTCAAGATCGTGGTCGTGGGTGACTCGTACACCGCCGGCGAGGCCGTCCACGGTGAGAGGCTAGGGCGAGGTGCGACGCGCGGCGGCTACTTCGACCCACAGGATCCACGGCACCAGTCGATGGACAGCCCTGCCATGCAGGCCGTGGCGCGGCTGCAGGCCGCGAATCCCGGCCTCGAGGTCGAGGTGCACGTCGTGGCCGCCTCCGGTGCGACGACGTCGGACGTGTTCGAGACGCAGCGCCGGGACCCGCTGGAGAAGGTCCCGGGCAACCGGGCGCGGGACCCGCTCAACCCGAGCACCATGCACGAGGAGAACGACCTCGCCGTCAACCACCCGCAGCTCGGCCAGATACCGAAGGACGCCGATGCGGTGATCGTCGGCCTTGGCGGCAACGATGTGCTCTTCGGCCCGTTGGCAGAGTCGTTCGTGCGCGGCGACGCGGACAAGACCAGGATCCTGCAGGAAGCGGCCAGGCAACTGCTGGACACCGGAAAGTCCGATCAGGACTACCGCGACCAGGCAGACGAGAGCTGGAAGGGCCAGGCGCCCACGGTGATCGCCAGGCTGCTGCAGGTCTGGCAGGCGATCAGGAACCAGGCGCCGAACGCCGAGCTGTTCTTCCCGAACTACCCGATGGCGATCGACCCGGCCAAGAACTCGTGGTTCGACGGGATGAGCCCCGAAGCGCTCGCCGAGATGCGGAAGTTCGGTGAGCGGGTCAACCAGGCGCTGAAGCGGGCGGAGGAGATCTGCGGGTGCGGCACGACCGTCGACCTCGCCGACGCGCTCAAGGGCCGCGAACTCAACAGCGACGACCCGGCGATCACCGGCATCTGGCCTGCGATCACCGGATCGTCCACCCAGTGGGCGAGCAGTGAGCCGTTCCACCCCAACCGAGCTGGGGCCGGTCTCATCTCCGACCGCATCTCCGAGGCGCTGGCCCGCAAGCACGGCCTGCGGGTTCCGCCCAAGCAAGGTGCCGGGCCGACCGACACCAGCAAGGTCACCATCAAGCGGTACCCCGCGCCGGACACCGACGGCGACGGCCGGCCCGACTACCGCGACTCCGACTGGGACGGCGACGGGCACCTCAACGACCAGGACAGGAACCCGAACAAGCCGGACCCACGCCCGCCACTGTCCCGTACAAGGCCGGACGGCGGAAAACCCGGTGCCTTTCCGAACAAGCCCGCCCCGGCTGTCCGGCCGCCGGCTGCCAGTCCCACGGCACCAAGCAGCCCCACCAGCAACCAGGCGCCGGCGCAGCCACCGCGGAGTGCGGCGCCGGGAGAGAACGCCGGCCCGCAACCTGTACCGCACACCCCGCCGCGAGATGACGACCAGCCGACGCCTCAGCCGCCTACCCCCAGGCCGCCTACGCCTCTACCGCCTACGCCCCGGCAGCCGGCGGCGCCACCGCAGGCGCCTCAGCCCTCCACGCCTCCACAACAGGACAACCACACGAGTGGAAGCAAACCTCCCGCGGCCCGGCCGGCCCCGAAACCGGTCATCTCGCCCGAAAAATCCATGCGGTCGCCGAGCACCCCGTCGACCCCGAAACCGCCGACAGCGGCTGGCTTCAAGCCCGACTTCGCCTCGAGAGCAGCACCGTTGTCCAACGGTTCGGTGCTCGGAGTGAAGCCGCCACCCGCACCCGTGTTCACACCACCGACGCGTCCGTCGAACCCCAACTCCCCGTATCCACTCGGTAGTGGCGGCTCCAAGGGGCGGGGTGGATCGACGCCTCCCATGCCGTCGAAGGCTCCCTCGCCTCCGCCACCCCCGCCACCTCCGCCCTCCACGTCGCTCACCTCCTGAAGAGCAGCAGCCGACACAGGTGCCCGTTGCCCAAAGAGGAAGTCCACTCGTGGCAGGCCTTCCTGTTTGTGGCATATCCGCCGGTCGGCGCTGAAGCTATCGTCAGGTTCGGCGGGCCGCGCGCTTTCAGGAATCCCTTGTGACACAACAGGAGGCATTGATGAAGCTGATCTACGAACGCCCCACGCTCCGGGCGGTCGGCACGTTCGCGGCCAGGACCGGCTACGGCGCTGCAGGGGCGCGTGACCGGATCGGCTGGGGATTCGGCGCCTGGTGACATCCCTCGACCGGTGAGGCCGGCCCTGGTGGCGGTGACGCCCCAGGGCCGGCTCGGGCAGGCGAAACGGGGACTTCATGTGGTTCGTGGTGCTACCGGACTGTGCGGCGGCCGGCGAGGTGATGGCTGTGCTGAGCGATCGCGCGACGAAGGTGCTCGACCATCCGTCGGGACGGGCGTGGATAGCGGGCTGCTGGGGTGAGGACGAGGTCCTGTCCTCCTGCGCCGGGGACACCGCGGTAGCCGTGTTCGGGCAGCACGCGTCGCCGGCCGGTTTCGCCGACGCGGTGGCGCGAGTCCGGACGTTGGCGGATGTTGATGCTGTCGCCCGTTCCCTCGTCGGCAGCGTGCACCTGGTTGCTTCCGTAGGTGGCAGGGTGCGGGTACAGGGAACGGTGAGCGGCGTGCGGCGTGTTTTCCACGCGCGTGTCGGCGCGGTTTCCGTCGCTGCGGACCGGGCCGATGTGCTGGCTGGTCTCGCCGGAGCCGAGCTTGACGAGGTGCGGCTCGCCATACGGCTTCTGCAGCCGTCGACGTTGCATCCGTTGAGCGACCAGCCGATGTGGCGTGGCGTGGACGTCGTCACCGGGGATCGCCACCTAGTCCTCGAAGGTGCTCGACGGCCGTACACGGCGAGGCACTGGACACCACCGGAACCGTTGCTCTCGCTGGATGAAGGCGCCGTACGGCTACGGGAGGCGCTTGTCGACGCGGTGCTGGCGCGTGTGCGGGGACGCGTTGTGGTGAGCTCCGATCTCGGTGGCGCGGACTCGACAGCGGTGTGCTGCACCGCTGCGCAAATGCATGCGCCTGTGGTCGCCTGCACCCTCGCCGGTAGTGACCCGTGCGACGACGACGTGGACTGGGCCAGGCGCACCGCGAGCCAGGTGCCCGGAATCGAGCACCACGTCGTTCCCGCGGACGAGATACCGACCGTGTACGACGGTCTGCTGGACAGGGACGAGGTGTTCGACGAGCCGAGTTTTCTCACCGTCGACTGCGAGCGGTGGTTGACCGTCGTGCGATGGGCCACGGCGCGAGGTTCCCAGATGCACCTGACCGGTTTCGGCGGCGATGACCTCCTGGCGGGATCGCCGGCAAACGTGCGTGCCGGCGTTCGCCAGCTACGCGGGTTCATGGCGCAGAACCGCTGGTCGCTCAGGCGGGTGCTGAGGCAAGTGCTCGACACGCGCCCGTACGGCCACTGGCTCACCACAGTGGCTGACGGTCTGAACACCCCCGCGCCGGTGAACGAGCCCGCGCTGATGTGGGACACGTTGCCGCCGCGCCTGCCACCGTGGGTACGCCCGCAGGCCGTTGAGGCGGTAGGTGACCTGATCCGCGCAGCGGCCCGCACTGCCGAACCCCTGTCACCGCGCCACGGCCAGCACCAGGACCTGGCTGCGGTGCGGTTCGGTGCTGGTGGGTTTCGCTACCTCGAGCACACAGCCGAGCATGCCGGGGTGAGGGTCGCCGCGCCGTACTACGACGACCGCGTCATCGAGGCCGCCCTCGCGGTACGTCCCGAGCAGCGCGTCACGCCCTGGCGGTACAAGCCACTCATCGCCACGGCCATGACGGGCATCGTCCCGGCAGTCAGCATTTCCCGTCACACCAAGGCCGACAGCACCGGTGACGAGGACCCTGGTCTGCGCCGCAACCGATCCGACCTGCTGGCGCTGTGGGAGGACTCCCACCTCGGACGCCTCGGCCTGATCGACACCAGTCTGCTTCGAGACCTGTGCAGCCGCCCCTTGCCCGCGCACCTGCCGCTCGGGGTGCTCTACCAGACCGTGGGATGCGAAGTGTGGTTACGCACACTTGCACGATTTCCCGCATCGACCCGAGGAGTCCTGAGATGACACTGCGGTTGCGCGACGGCCTCGCTCTCGCCGACACCGACTACGGCGTGGTCCTGCTCGACGAGAACACCGGCCAGTACTGGGAGCTCAACCCAACCGGCGCGAAGGCTTTGCGCAGCATGGTCGAAGGCGCCACACCAGCCGAAGCGGCACAGGACATCACCCGGCTCTACGACATCGACCTCGACACGGCCACGCAGGACATCAGCGACCTGGTCGGCGAACTGCACGCCGCGGGTCTGGCACAGGGAGGGTCACGATGACCGCGATGGGCCTCGTCACCCATCAGCCGCGTTCCGTGCCACTGCGCCGGCGAGTCGTGGTGTACCTGGTTGTCGGTGTGGCGCGACTGCTGGCCACCCGGTCACCGCGACACATCCGCCTCGTCCTGAGTCGGCTGCGCCGCGGTGCTCGTCCATCCACTGTGGAGGAAGCGACGGTGGTCCGTGCCGACATCGTCGCTGTCAGCCTGGTCTGCGCCGCACGGGAAGGTTGTCTCCCGCGCTCCCTGGCAACCGCGCTGCTGTGCCGGTTGCGTGGTCACTGGCCGACGTGGTGCGTGGGAGTACGTCGACTCCCGCCGTTCGGCGGGCACGCGTGGGTCGCGGCCGAAGGTGTCATGGTCGGCGAGGCCTACCCGGCCGGCTACTTCTCCACGTTGATCACCGTGCCGTGAGCCGCGTCGAGCCGCACCGCGGTGATGGCGACCTGCAGCAGCTTGATCCCGTTGCTGCTCAACGGATGCAGGCCGGTCAGCTCGCTGACGCGTTCCAGCCGATAGGTCAGCGTCCGGCGGTGGATGCCGAGCAGTGAGGCACTGCGCCCGCGGTCGAGGTCGGCCTTGTACAACGTGGCCAAGGTGTCCAGCAACTCCGGGCGCTCGGCGACCGGCCGGATGATCCGCCCGAGTTCCGCGCGCAACTCTCCATGCTCCGCGACCACGGCATCGAGCAGCAACATCTCCGGCCGCAGCACACCGGTCGCCATCGTCGCCACAGCAAGCGGGGTCATCCGGCGGACAGTACTGGCGGCCTCCGGTACGGAAGCGGCGTCCTCAGCGTGGGACATGACGACGGCCAGCCCGTCGAGGGACAGCTCGGCGCAGAACTCGCGGACCGTTTCTTCCGCGCTCGCACGGTCGCACGCGATCAGGACAACCGGTGCCTTCGGCGGATCCTCGTCCAGCAAACCCTGATCGGGCAACGCGGTGCGCATCCGCCGGATTCCTTCGGCGTCATCCCAGGCGATCGCGAACACGACGTAGCCCCGCTTCAGCCCATGTCCCACTGCGGCGGCCAATCCGGCGGTCACGGTCCCCGTGACCAACGCCCGCGCGTACGCGCGACGCGACTGACCGCCGAAACCCTCGGTCATCGCCGCGGTGATGAATGCCGTCCGGACCCGGCCCATGGCCAGCGGCGCCTCACGCGCGTGCCAGGCGGTCAGCTCGGCCAGTTCCCGCTGGTCGCCGACCTCGGCCTGAGCCCAGTAGTCGGCCAGCATGACCGAGCCGCCGATCTCGTAGCTGGTGATCACCTCGTCCAGCGACAACCCCCGCCGAGCTGCGTCAGCGGCCTGGTCGGCGTAGATCTCCAGTTCGTCCTCCGGCGCGGGCTGCCCTACCGGCCACAGGTCCAGCGCGCGGCTGATCGCGTGCCGAGTCACCCCTTCCAACCTCCGCGTGAACGACCCCGTCAGCTCACCCAGCCGTGGATTGGCGCGCACGATCGCCTCCACGACCGACTTGGACACCACATCGTGTCTCCGCCGCAACCGCGCGACCAGCGGCTGCGGCACCAAACCCGGTTTCCGACCATCACGCACAGCAGTCCTCCCCCGCAACAACCCGTTGCGACGCGGCCAGCCGGGACACCACCACAACGACCCGCCGCACCTCCCGGTGCAGCCCACGACGGTCGTCGCCCCGGTCTCCCCCTGTTGCCCCGTCTTGACCTCAACTGCGCGCGCTCGGTCCAACCTGGCACCTGGGCACCCACGCGTCCATGCCGCACCTGTGCGGCATGGACCGGTCTGAACGGGCCGAGCCGGCGTTGGTGCGTGAACCAGACCGCAGTTTGTCTACTGTGGACAGAAGGGGTGTGGTGGATGCGTGCTCGCGACCCGTGGCCGTGCCGTGGGCCAGATCGCGGCACTGGGTGCCGCATTGGCGGTGGTCAGTACCGCCGCGTCCGAGTGCCACGCGGATGACCGCCACTTCGATCGGTTCCCTGTACTCGCCGACCTGGAATGGCCGCCCGTCCGAAGTCGGGACAGGACTGGGTACCGCCCGGCGCCGCGATCAGACCCTGTCCCGCTCGAAAGTCATCGCTGCAGCTCACGCGGCATACCGATCCCACCCCGAGCGCCTCGTTGCCCGCGGCAGGGCCTGAGCTGCTGTCGTTCCGCTAGACGCTGCGTTCTCACCGCCCAGCGGACTGCCCTGCATGAGGCTTGCGCGTCGTCCAGGCGGCCTCCCGCCCTACCTTTCGAAGGACTTCCGCCGTGTCACAGATTGCGCGCGACCTCGGTCAACCGTTCGGCGAGAAAGGCACGTTCGACCTGGTTGTCGGTGAGCGTCAGCGCCTCCTGGTACGCCGTCATCGCCTGCGGCCAGTCCCCCAGCCGACGCAGGAAGTCGGCGCGGGCGGCGCTGAGATAGCGGTACGTGGCCAGGGCTGGATCGGCCAGCAGCGGCGCCAACGCGTCCAGTCCGGCCTGAGGTCCGTCGCGCATGCCGACGGCGACGGCGCGATTGAGCTCGACCACCGGGGACGGCCACAGTCGGCGCAGGAGGTCGTAGAGGCCGACTATCTCTTCCCAGTCGGTGTCGGTCCAGTTCGGAGCTTCCGCGTGCAGGGCGGCGATCGCGGCCTGCAGGGCGTAACGGGTCGGTGGGCGCCGGAGCAGGGCCTCGGTCAGCAACGACTGCCCCTCGGCGATGAGCTGACGGTCCCAGCGCGTGCGGTCCTGTTCGGACAGCAGCAGCAAGCGGCCGTCGTTGGCCTCTCTGGTGTTCTGGCGGGCCGTGTTGAGCAGTAGCAGGGCCAGCAGGGCGGTGATCTCGGCGTTGGTCGGCATGAGCAGGTGCAGCAGGCGGGCGAGTCTGATGGCGCTGTCGGTCAGGTCGCGGCGGGTCAGGCCGTCGCCGAACGGGGCGGTGTGGCCGGTCGTGAAGACGAGGTGGACGACCTCCAGGACCGCACTGACCCGTTCCTCCAGCTGGTCCGGGCCCGGCACGCGGTACGGGATGCGGGCGGCGGCGATCTTCTTCTTGGCCCTGGTGATGCGGGCCGCCATGGTCGCGGGCGGTACCAGGAACGCCCTGGCCACCTCAGGGGTGGACAGGCCGCACACCAGTCGCAACGTCAGCGCCACCTGGGCGTCCATCGCCAGTGCGGGGTGAGTGCACGTGAAGATGAGCCGGAGCCGGTCGTCGTTCAGAGCGTCCTCGGGCCCTTGCGTCGTCGAGTCGGTGACCAGCAGGGGCATTCTGCGGCGGAAGACCGAGTCCCTGCGCAGTGCGTCCAGGGCTCGGTTGCGGGCGGTGGTGGTCAGCCACGCACCTGGCCGCTCCGGGATGCCCGCCGCCTCCCACGTCTGCAGGGCTTGGGCGTAGGCGTCCTGGGTGTGTTCCTCTGCCCGGTCGAGGTCTCTGGTCAGCTGGGCGGTCGCGCTGAGCACCACCGCCCAGTCGCGGCGGTAGGCCTCTGCCACCGCCGCGACGACGTCGTCCCTGGTGTCGCTCACCCGCGCTCGACGACTGGTCGGATCTCCAGGCCGCTGTGCGTGTAGTTGAGCTCCGGCAGCAGCCGGGCCAGTTCGAACACCTCGTCCAGGTCGGACGCTTCGAGCAGGTAGTAGCCGCCGATTCCTTCCTTGGTCTCCAGGAAAGGGCCGTCGGTGGTGTGGACATCGCCGTGTGCGTCTGCGCGCAGAGAGGTGGCCATGGGGGTGTTCTCGAGCTGTCGGCCGTCGAGAACTCGGGCACCTGCCTTGGCCGCGAACGCCGCATGGCCTTCGTTGTGCGCGTGCCACTGTTCCTCGGTCATCGCGTCCCACTGCGCGGCGTCGCCGTAGATGAGGATCATGTACTTCGCCATGTCTTCGACCCCTCGGGTACGGGCCCCCTCGGCGGGCGGCCTCCACCCTACGACGGATGAGACGTCCGGCAGATCGACAACCGGGCGAGAGTCGGCCACGGCAAGCGTGGCTGGTCCAGCCCACTGCAGCCGTGACGCTCTAACGCTGGCCTCAGGTTCATCGAGGACCATGAGCGGCCAAAGCATCGACTGGAGGGGGGCGGGCCGGCGTGCGGATCATGATCGCGGATGACGAGGCGGCCATCCGTGAGTCGCTGGAGCGGGTGCTCCAGGTCGAGGGTTACGACACCAGCACCGTCGCCAACGGTCTCGCCGTGCTCGACGGGATCGACGGCGACGAGCCGGATCTGCTGATCCTCGACGTGATGATGCCCCGCCTCGGCGGGGTGGAGACCTGCCGGCGGTTGCGGGCGGCGGGGCGGGATCTGCCGGTGCTGATGCTGACTGCCCGGGATCAGGTCTCCGACCGGGTCGCGGGGCTGGACGCGGGTGCCGACGACTACCTGCCCAAGCCGTTCGCCACCGAGGAGTTGCTGGCCAGGGTTCGTGCTCTGCTGCGTCGCCGCGCGCCGGGCGACGACGAGTCGCAGATCCTGACGTTCGCCGATGTCCGGGTCGATCCCGACAGGTTCGAGGCGTGGCGTGGTGGGCGGCCGCTCCGCCTCACCCGGACCGAGTTCTTCCTGTTGGAGGTCCTCGTGCGCAACGCGACCCGCGTGTTGACCCGTGGCGAGCTGTTCGGGGCGATCTGGGGCTTCGACATGAGCGTCACCTCCAACAACCTCCAGGTCTACGTGAGCTACCTGCGCCGCAAGATGGAGGCCGAGGGTGAGCCGCGGTTGATCTACACGCGGCGCGGCTTGGGGTACACGTTGCGGGAGACTCCTCCGTGAGCAGGCGGCGGCTGACGCGGTGGTGGCGCCTGCAGTCCCTGCGGACCAGGCTGACGGTGATCGCGGCTACGGCCATCGCGGCCAGCGTGTTCTTGGCCTTCCAGGTGGCCAGCGAACTGCTGGACCGGGAGTTGCAGGACACCGCGGAGGAACAGCTGCGCGCCGACTCCCGTGTCCTGGTGGCCAGCGCCGAGCGTGCCGGGCTGGCGCAGGTCGAGCTGCCGCCGTATCCCGGAGCCGGTCGGCTGGTGCGGGTCGTCCTGGCCGACGGCTCGGTCCGGACGCCGGTCGGCCAGCCCGCGTTGCCCCCGGTCAGCGAGGAGGCCGGGCTCGTGGCGCGGGGTGTGTCGGCCGACCTGGTGGAGTCGGGCGACAGCGACGACGACGGCTACCTCGTCTACACGTTGCGGGCAGGTGATGGCGCGATCCAGGTGGCTCGCGTGGCCGACGACAGCCCGATCAACCAGTTCGGGTTGGGCATGCTGCTGATCGGGCTGTTCTGTGTGGTCTGCGGCGCTCTTGTCGGGCGGGCCGTGGCGCGGACCGGGCTGGCGCCGATCGACCGGCTGACCGCCGCCGCGGTCCGTGTCGCGCACACCCGGGATCTCGACGCCGACATCCCGGACGAGGGCGGTGGGGAGATCCGGCAGCTGATCCAGTCGATCAACGACATGCTCGCCGCGCTCCGGGACTCCCGGCAGGCGCAACGGTTGCTCGCCGAGGACGCCGCCCACGAGTTCAAGACCCCGCTCACCAGCCTGCGCCTCAACATCGAACTGCTGATCCGGCTCGATCGGCGCGGCGCCCTGGACACCGCACTTCCCTCGGAGAGCCGGACCCGGCTGCTCAACGATCTCGGCACCCAGGTGGCCGAGCTGAGCACCCTTGCCGCCGAGCTGACCGACCTGGCACGCGGTGACATCAGTGACGAGAGCACCGAACTGCTCGACCTCGCCGACGTGGTGGTGGCCGCCTCGGCGCAGGCGTGTTCCCGCATGCCCGACGTCGAGGTCGCGCTCGACGTGACCTCCGTGTGGGTGAGAGGGCGTCCCGCCGCGCTCCAACGGGCGGTGCTCAACCTCATCGACAACGCCGGCAAGTGGTCCCCCGCGGACCAGCCGGTCCAGGTTCGGCTTCGTGTCCAGGGCGCGTCGGCGGTGCTCGAGGTCGACGACGCCGGGCCGGGCATCGACTCCGCCGACGTACCGCGGGTGTTCGACCGGTTCTACCGTGCCGACAGCGCTCGGGCGTTGCCGGGATCCGGTCTGGGGCTGTCGATCGTGCAGCGGGTCGTGGACGCCCACGGTGGCCGGGCCGCCGTGGGCCGCTCCCCGCGCGGTGGCGCGCTGCTCCGGGTCGACCTTCCGGCCGTCCCGATCGCGCGGCTCACCGCCGGGGAGGACACCGCGGTGCGCTGATCTGCCGCACTCACCGTTGCAGCACTGGCTCCTCGTCGTCGACGCGCGGCCGTTGACCGTCCGGTTGCTCCACCGGCCGGGACAGCCGGCTCGGCCACCACATCCGCCGGCCGATCAGCAGGGTGAGGGCGGGCACCAGGACCGACCGCACCAGCAGGGCGTCGAGCAGCACGCCGAAGGCGACCAGGAACCCGACCTCGATCAGCATCACCAGCGGAAGCGTGGTGAGGACCGCGAACGTGGCCGCCAGGACCAGGCCCGCCGAGGTGATGACGCCACCGGTGGCGGAGAGGGCTTTGAGCATCCCCTCTCTGGTGCCCAGTCGCACGGTCTCCTCCCGTGCCCGGCTGGCCAGGAAGATCTTGTAGTCGACGCCGAGCGCCACCAGGAACAGGAAAGCCAGCAGTGGCACCGAATAGTCGATGCCCTTGAACCCGAGGACCGTGTCGAAGACGAACACGCTGCCGCCGAAGGCCGCCGCGAACGAGACGACCACGGTGGCCATCAGGACCAGCGGGGCCACGATCGCTCGGAGCAGCAGCGCGAGAACGATCAGGACGACGACGAGCACCAACGGGATCACCAGCTTCTCGTCACGGCTGGTGGTCTCCGCGGTGTCGAGGTGCTCCGCACTGGGTCCGCCGACGATCGCCTCCGCCCCGTTCACCGCGTGCACGGCGGTGCGCACCCGCTTGATCGTGTCGTACTCCGCGACGGTGTCCGGCGCGTCCGTCGGGAACACCGAGATGTCGGCCCAGCCACCGCTGGTCTCACCGGGGACGGCCACCGCCACACCGCGAACGCCCTTGACGACTTCGAGCACCCGTTCCTGGTGCGCCGGCCGCGTGAAGATCGTCATCGGCTGGCCGCCGAGCTCCGGGAAGTGCTGGCGCAGAACGGTGAAGCCGGTGACCGACTCCGGCGCGGACACGAACTGGTCCTGCTCCCGCAGGGCGCCGGTGTTGCCCGTCAGCCCGAGAGCGAGCACGCCCAGGATCCCGAGCGAGCCGAGCGTCGCGACCCACCGGCGGCGACCGATGGCGGCGCCGAGCCTCACCCACAACCCCGGCTTCTCCCCCACGGCCGTGCTGAACCGCGGGATGGACGGCCAGAAGATCCGCCTGCCGAGCACCACCAGCAGCGCCGGGAACAGCGTCAGCATGGCCACCAGCGCGCACAGGATGCCGGCCGCGCCGATCGGGCCCAACCCGCTGGTGCTGTTCAGGTCCGCGACGAGCAGGCAGAGCAGGCCGGCGACCACGGTGGCCGCGGACGCGACGATGGCCGGCGCGGCACCGCGCAGCGCGTGGATCATCGCGACCCGGACGTTCTCGTGGTGGTGCAACGCTTCCCGGTATCGGGCGATGAGCAACAGCGCGTAGTCCGTGCCGACGCCGAACACCAGGATCGTCAGCAGCGCCGAGTTCTGGTCGTTGACCACGATGCCGAAACCCTTGACCAGCAAGTAGACGGTCGCCATCGAGGTCAGTGCGGCCGCGCCCACGGCCACCAGCGGGATGAGCCACAACACCGGGCTGCGGTAGGTGATGATCAGCAGGAGCGTGACGACGACGATGGTGGTGAGGAGGACCTGCAGGTCGATGCCGTCGAAAACGGCGTCCATGTCGCCCTCGACCGCGGCCGGGCCGGTCACGTCGACTTCGAGGCCGGCGGGGCGGTCCCTCGCGGCGTCACGCAACGGGCCGACGACAGCTTCCGGCGCGCCGTAGGACGTGGCCACATCGAGGGTGAACATCATCGCTTTGCCGTTGCTGGAAGGTCTTGTCCGCGGGCCCTCGTCCTCGCCGTCCGGGGCCACCACCTTCGGCGGATACCGCTTGGCAAGGGTGTTGTAGTGGCGCTCGACCGTCGCGCGGTCGGCATCGGTCATGCCGCTGTCGCGGTGGTACACGAAGACGAACGTGTTGTCGTTCCCGCCGGGGAGACTGTCCTCCAGTGCCGCGACCTTGGTGGACTCGGCGTTCGCCGGCAGGGTGTCCACGGCTTTGTCGGTGGTGACCGAACTCAGCTTTCCGCTCAACGGCCCCATGACGACGGTCAGCACCAACCACAAGCCGATCACCAACCACGGCACCCACCGGCCTGCCGGTTTCTTTCCGGACGGCGCTGCTTCGACTGCCATTCAAGAGCCTCCCGCACAAGTGATGTTTCGCCTGTCTGGCGTCGACTTCCTACCGAGCGAATCTGAGAGGACCGTTAATGCGGTGCTCAGGCCCGCCGGCAGTCCTAAAGGGACTCAACGGAGTAGTACCGTCGTACCGCCTCCCTGCCGAAGTGACGACCGCGGTACGACGAAACGGGACGGATTCCGCCCTAGCGTTCAGGTCATGAGGAAAACTGACAGTCCACTGTGGAGGTTTGGGGCGGCCACCGTGGCGCTGGCGACGGCGTTCGCCGTCGTTGCCTGCGGGTCGAACGCCGGCAACGGCGCGGCGCCCGTCCCGCCCGGCCCGCACAACGCTCACGCGGGCCAGCCGCCGGCTCCAGCGCAGCCGCTGCGCGCCGGCGAGCGGTTCGTCGACCTGAAGATGGCCGAGGCCTACACGCCCGCACCTCCGGAGGGCGGCGGCACGGACGAGTACCGGTGCCAGGTGATCGATCCGGGCCTGACCAAGGCGGAGTTCCTGACCGGGACCCAGGTCATGCCGGAGAACGTCGCCCTCGCGCACCACGCCATCGTGTACGCGGTGCCGCCGGGCGGTGCTGCCCTCGTGCGCGAGCAGGACGCGAAGACCCCCGGCCTCGGCTGGCAGTGTTTCGGCGGAACCGGCGTGGCCGGCGCCGACGTGGAGAGCGAGGACGAAAGCGCCGACCCCGGCGCGACGTGGGTGGACACCTGGGCGCCGGGCGCCACGGAGACGCTGTACACCCAGGACGCCGGCTTCAAGCTGGAGCCGGGCAGCCTGCTCATCCTCCAGATGCACTACAACCTGCTCGTGACCGACGGCAAGCCGGCCGGGTCGGATCGCACGGCGGTGCGGCTGCGGCTGACCGGCGGCACGCCGCAGACCCGGGAACTCGACACGTTCCCGCTCGACGCGCCGACCGAGCTGCCCTGCACCGCCGACGAGTCGGGTCCGCTCTGCGACCGGGCTGCCTCGATCGCGGACGTGACGAAGCGGTTCGGGCCGGAGGTCGGTGAAACCGCGGATCGTCAGCTGGAGGAGTGCGGCCAGAGCGCGCCGAAGCCCGGTAACACCCAGACCTGCGACCACGAGGTGCCGGCACCGATGACGCTGTTCGCCGGTTTCGGCCACATGCACCTGCTCGGGCGGGCCATCAAGGTCGAACTCAACCCGGGCAGGCCGAACGCCAAGGTCGTGCTGGACGTGCCGCAGTTCGACTTCGACAACCAGCGGCTGGTGAAGCTGCCGGAGCCGGTGGAGATCGGTCCGGGGGACACGCTGCGGGTGACGTGCACGCACGACGCCGGGTTGCGCAAACGGTTGCCACAGCTGAGCAAGCTGCCGCCGCGCTACGTGGTGTGGGGCGACGGCACCAGCGACGAGATGTGCACGGGCATCATGACGGTCTCCCCCCCACAAGTCCTGACATGACCCGGATGCGTTGGGATTCCCCGAGGCGGTCGCCGGTCTGGTTCTTGCTGCCACTGCGTGCTTTTCTCGGTGGCACCTTCGCCTACGCCGGTCTGTCCAAACTCCTCGACACGCACTACTTGGACGACACGTCCCCACTCGGTGTCCACGCGCAGATGGTGAACGCCGCCGCGACCTCCCCGATCGGCCCGCTGGTCTCGCTGGCCGCCGACCACGCGACCGTCGCCGGGCCGGCGATCGCCTTCGGGGAGATCGCGGTCGGGCTCGCCACCCTGCTCGGGCTGTTCACCCGGCTCGCCGCACTCGGCGGTGTCCTCCTCTCGCTCAGCTTCTTCCTGACGGTGAGCTGGACGACTCGGCCGTACTACGTCGGGGCCGACATCGTGTTCGCCTTCGCCTGGACCCCGTTGCTGATCGCCGGCGACGCCGGGGTGTTGTCGCTGAGTGCCCGGCTGCGCGCGAAGGTGCGGCGCGGGCTCGGCCTGCCGGTGCACCCCGCGCCGGACGAGGACGGGACGGTGCAGGACGACGTCGAGCGGCGGACCGTGCTGCGGAGCGGTCTGATCGCGGGGGCGGCGACCGCTGCCGGCGTCACCGCGGGCAGCGTGCTGGCGCTCGCCCGGCGCCCTGCCGGCTCGTCTGCGGACCCGGTGAGCCACGGCCCGGTGATCGCTGCCGTCGACGACGTCGCCGTCGGCTCGTCGAAGAGCTTCACGATGCCGAACGGGACGCCCGCCCATCTCCTGCGCCCGGCGACGGACACCTTCCTGGCGTTCAACGCGACCTGCAGTCATCAGGGCTGCCCGGTCTCCTACGTCGGCCCTGGATTCCAGTGCCCTTGCCACGGCGCCACTTACGACGAGAAAGGACAGGTGACCGGAGGGCCGGCACCCGCACCGCTGATCAGAATCCCGGTCAAGGTCGTTGAGGGCCAGGTGGTGCTCGCCTGACGAAGCGCTAGATCGGCCGGGTGAGTCTCAGGTCGTAGGCGAGGATGACGGCCTGGATCCGGTTCCGTGCGCCGATCTTGGCGAGGACCCGCCCGACGTGGGTCTTCACCGTCGACTCCGACAGCGTGAACCGTTGCGCGATCTCGCCGTTGGTGAGGCCCTGGCCGATCGCGACGAGGATCTCGCGCTCGCGGCCGGTCAGGGAGTCCAGCCGGGGATCCTTCCGCACAGGCGCGCCGAGGTCGTCGCCGAGCTGGTCGGCGAACGTGTCGAGCAGCCGCCGGGTCAGCACCGGCGCGATCACCGCGTCCCCGGCGGCGACGGCCCGGATGCCCGCGAGCAGCTCCTCCGGGCGGGTGTCCTTGAGCAGGAACCCGCTCGCCCCTGCCCGCAGCACGGCGAACGCGTACCGGTCCACGTCGAACGTCGTCAGCACGAGGATGCGCGAACGCCCACCGGCGGCCACGATGCGCCGGGTGGCCTCGATCCCGTCGCCGCCCGGCATGCGGACGTCCATCAGCACCACGTCGGGATGCAGCTCGGTGGTCCGCCGAACGGCCTCGGCGCCGTTCTCGGCCTCGCCGACGATCTCGGTGTCGGGGGTGCTCTCCAGCAGCATGCGGAACCCGAAGCGCTGCAGCGGCTGGGCGTCCACCACGAGCACAGAGATCATGAACGGCTGCCTTTCAGGGACGCGGTCCGGTCGCCGTCCGGCGCAGGGCCGGCGATGCCTAGTTCATACCGAGCGGACCTGAGACGACCGTTAGAACGGCGCTCAGGCCAGCTGGGCGACGAGCGCGTCAGGTGGCGAGATCACCCAGCGCCGAGAGAATGGTCCTGGGCCGGAGCTGCTCGGTCCCAGACCGGACCCGTCCCTCGCGGAAGGCAGTCGTCGTGCCGCTCACCCATTCGTCCGACCCCCACCGCCAGGCCCGCCCTCACCTCGAGGCCAACCCCGTGTTCACCCGTGAGCCCGGCCGCATCCCCAGGGACCGCATGCCTGAAGGGGAACTCGACGCGGACACCGCCTATCAGGTGGTGCACGACGAACTGATGCTCGACGGCAACTCCCGGCTCAACCTGGCCACCTTCGTGACCACCTGGATGGAACCGCAGGCAGCGACGCTGATGGCCGAGTGCGTCGACAAGAACATGATCGACAAGGACGAGTACCCGCGCACAGCCGAACTCGAGCAGCGCTGTGTCCGGATGCTCGCCGCGCTTTGGCACGCCCCCGACGCGGACTCGCCGACCGGCTGCTCCACCACCGGTTCCAGCGAGGCGTGCATGCTCGCGGGACTCGCGTTGAAACGCCGCTGGCAGCACCGGCGTCGCGCGGCCTCTCTGCCGATCGACCGGCCGAACATCGTCATGGGCATCAACGTCCAGGTGTGCTGGGAGAAGTTCGCCAACTACTGGGACGTCGACTGCCGGCTGGTGCCGATGGAGGGCGATCGCTTCCACCTCACCGCCGACCAGGTCGCGGACCACTGCGACGAGTACACCATCGGCGTGGTCGCCGTGCTCGGTTCCACCTTCGACGGCAGCTACGAACCCGTCGCCGAGATCTGCGCCGCCTTGGACGCGGTGCAGGCCGACAGGGGCTGGGACATCCCGGTGCACGTGGACGGCGCGTCCGGCGCGATGATCGCCCCGTTCTGCGATCCCGGTCTGGAGTGGGACTTCCAGCTGCCCAGGGTGGCCTCGATCAACACCTCCGGTCACAAGTACGGACTGGTCTACCCGGGAGTCGGCTGGGTGCTCTGGCGCGACGCCGCCGCGCTGCCGGAGGACCTCGTGTTCCACGTCAACTACCTCGGCGGCGACATGCCCACCTTCGCGCTCAACTTCTCCCGCCCCGGCGCCCAGGTGGCCGCCCAGTACTACTCGTTCCTGCGACTGGGCCTGGAGGGCTACACCCGCGTCCAGCACTACAGTCGCGACGTCGCCGTCAGCCTCGCCGCCCGCATCGAGGGCCTCGGCCCGTTCCGGCTCCTCACCCGCGGCGACCAGCTCCCCGTCTTCGCCTTCACGGTCACCGACGACCGCTTCTCCGTGTTCGACGTCTCCGCTGCCCTGCGCGAACGCGGCTGGCTCCTCCCCGCCTACACCTTCCCGGCCAACCGCGAGGATCTCGCCGTGCTCCGCGTCGTGGTCCGCAACGGCTTCACCCACGACCTCGCCGATCTCCTCGTCGACGACCTCGTCCGCTGCCTGCCCACCCTGCAGGCCCAGCAACAGCCTCGTCACACCCAGGCCACTGCCGCCTTCTCCCACGGCGCCGATGGCGACAAGCGTTGAGCCGGGAGCGCTCTCACCGTTCAGGAGTGCACGAACAGGGCGATCTCGGACGCGATCTCGGTGACGGAGAACTGCCTGGTGTCACGGGAGATCCGGTCGCCCATCAGCGGCATCCGGCTGAGCACGTCCTCCTTCGTGATCTCGTGCCAGACCGGGAGGATCTTCTGCTCGCAGTAGACGGACAGGTTGATCATCGCCTCGAGCTCCCGGTTCGGCCACTCCTTCTCGAAGAAGGCCTTCGACAGGACGACGATCCCGAACCTGCTGCCGGCGAGCCCCTCGTTGACCTTCCTGGTGAGGCTGTCGCCGAGCCCTAGCGTGAAGCGGTCGAACCACACTTCGACGCCGAGGTTGCGCAGTTCCCTCGCGAGCGGCTCCGCGACCGCCGCCCGGTCCTCGCTGGCGTAACACAGGAAGACGTCGTGATAGCCGTCGTCGTCGGGCGATCCGGCTTTCGGCGGGGTGTTGCGCAGGCCCTGCAGCGAGCGTTCGGGCAGCGGTGGCGGCTCGCACCACGTCTTGAGGCTGACGCGGGCGGGTGGCGGGGCCAGCGACTCGAGGGCCAGGAACCAGACGCCCTCCTTGGGCACCTGGATGACGGTCTCCGTGCCCTGCTTGACCCGGCCGCCGTAGAACCTGGTCGCTTCTCGCCCGGATCTGAGCAGCCTGCGGTTCGCCCGGTCGACCAGGCGCACGTTCGCGTCGCCGCCGGAAACCTCGACGTGCACCCGCACGCCACGACGCAACCGGCCCAGCTTGCGAGTCGAGTCATCCCTCCACGGTCCCATCGGAACATCGTCCTGGAGCGGCGCGCGGTGAAGAGGACAACTTCTGGTCAGTTCCGGGCCGCTTGCCGTTTGCGACAACCTGTCGTAATCTTTTACGACAGGTTGTCGCAAAACTCAGGAGGAGAGGCCGATGAACACCCTCAACGACCGCGCCGAGCTCATCGAACTGATCAGCCGCTACGCCGACATCGCGGACCTCAAGGAGTTCGACACCTTGCCCCGCAAGGTCTTCACCGACGAGCTCACGATGGACTTCGAGTCCGTGACGGGCATGCCGGAGATGACGATCCCGCTGGACACCTACATCGAGGCCCTCCGCGCCAGTTTCGCGCCGTTCAAGGCGACCCACCACGCCATCACCGGGCACGTGGTCGACATCGACGGCGACACCGCGAAGATCCACGCGCACGTCCGCGCCGAGCACTGGCTGCCGGGTGGCGGCAGTCCGTGGCTGGTGGTCGGCTTCTACGACGACGAGGCGGTGCGCACGCCCGACGGCTGGCGGCTCAACCGTGTCAAGCTGACGGCGATCCACCAGGAGAACCAGCCACAGCTGCAGACCCAGTAGCCCACGACCGAGGAGAACGACCAGATGCCGCGGATCCGCGCCGCCACCATCGAGGAACACCACGCGATGGTGTGGGCCGACCTCACCGAGGCGCTGCGGCTGCTGCTGCTCGAACGCGACTACGACTCCATCACCATGGGCCACATCGCCGCCAAGGCCGGGCTCGCGCGCAACACGCTCTACAACTACGCCAGCGACAAGCGGACGCTGGTCCTGCGGCTCGCGCACCGGGCGAGCCGTCCACTGGCCGAGCAGGTGTCCGCGATCGCGCGGTCCAGAAAGCCGGCGGCGGACCGGATGCGGGCGATCGTCGAGACGATCCTGTCGGCGTCCACGAACCCCGCCATGCGGCTGATGTTCCTGCCCAACTCCAGCCCGCTGGTCGCCGAGCTTCCGAACGGGCCGGAGAACCCGTTCGCCGCGCTCGTGGCCGAGGTCGAGGACGTCGTCCGCGACGGCATCACCAAGGGCGAGTTCGACGGGGTCGACGACGTGGGGCTCACCGTCGAACTGCTGTCCGGTGCCATGCTGGCCGGGATCGACCGCATCCGCAGGGATCCGGACTCGCTGGCCGCCACGGTCCGCGCGGCGCAGGAGATCGTTCTCGCGTCGATCACTCGGGCACACGGGTGATGCCGTTTCCGGATGGCTGACGCAACCCGCGACCGGGCGGGATCGGCAATACGATCGACCGCATCATGAGCGACCACACGGACGAACCCGCCGGCAAAGGCGACGCCACCATCCACGACCCCCTGCTCACCACACCGGTGGCCAGACTGATGGCGCTGGCGATGGGCACGGACACCCGTGTGATCGACGTGCCCGTGGAGCGCAGTGTGGGGCTGGCCGGGCTGGTCGGTCTCAGCTCCGGCGCGAACGGCGAGCCGCAGTGCATGATCGGGCTCACCGACGACCTGGACGACGACATGCGCGCCGACGTGCTCGCGTTCGGCCTGGCGGTGCTCGTCGGCACGCCGGAGATCCTCGAGAAGAGCCCGGACAACATCCTCGGGATCAGCAGGGAACGGTTGCCTCAGGCCGACAACGGTCCCGGCAACCTGGCCTGGCACATGGTGCAGACGTGCGGGCGCGAGTCGCCGTCGACGACGTTCCGGTTGATGGTCATCCAGTCCGACGAGTGAGTTCGGGGACGCCGTCGCCGCCGAGGTCTGCCAGGAACGCGCGGCGGCCCGCCATCGCCATGACCAGTGACAGCAACGGCCCGTGCACCTCGGGGCCGTTGCCTTCCTGAAACGAGGCGTCGGTCGCCCGCAGAGACAGGCCCTTGACCAACGTCTTGCTGTTGGCCGCGAAGTTCTTCGTGGCGAAGAAGCGGGCGACGGCGAGCAGTCCGGCGGCGTCGGGGGTGTGCCGCAGTCCCAGGGGCCTGCGGATGTCCTCGGAGTGGACGATCACCTCGCCCAGGCCCGCCGGGGACGACTCGACCGGCAGCGTGATCGTGCCGACGTGCCGGAACCGTTCGAGCGTCTCCTGCGGGGTGGCGCCGCGGAACTCCTCCAGGCGCCGCCGGTTGTGCACGTCCGGGTTGAACCGGGCGCCGGCCATGCTGCGGATCCAGCCCCAGCGGGTGGTCCGCGTGGCCGCGCCGAGGTGAGCGACGACCTCCTCGACGTCCCAGTCCGCGCACAACGTGGCCGAGCGCCACTGTTGCTGGTCAAGCGCGCTCAGGTCGTCGGCCAGCGCGGCGAGCTCACGCTGCTGGATCTCCGGGAAGTCGAGCATGCGGTGACGATAGCGATCTCGACCCGGCGGAATTACCTTTACATAAAGCTATATCCAAAGGTAGCTTGCCCGGTGTGACTGCGCGCGGGGAAACGGACCTGGTCGGCGGGGTGGTGGCGTGGTGGGCTCAAAACGCCCCTGAGCTGCCGATACTGACGATCGAGTTCACCAAGCGCGTCGCGCGGATGCACGCGCTGACCGACCGGGTGACGGTGGCCGTGCTCGCGGACTTCGGCTTGAGCCGGGCCGAGTACGACGTCCTCGGCACCCTGCTGACCGCCGACGCGCACCTGAAGCCGTCGGAGCTGTCGTCGCGGCTGCTGCTCACGACCGGCGGGCTGAGCAACGTGCTGCGGTCGCTGGAGCGCCGCGGTCTCACCTCGCAGAGTTCGGACGCATCGGACGGGCGCAGCAGACGCGTTGTGCTGACAGCAGAGGGGAAAAAGGTCGCCGAGCGGGTGGTTCGCGAGGTCGTCGCCGCCCAGCACGCACTGCTGGGCAAGACCGGTGCCGCGGACGTCGAGGCTGCGGTGACTGCACTTGCCGCTGTGCTCGACCCGCTCGATCGCCCTGCACCGAAAGAGGTGTGACATCACGCGGTTCACGATCACCAACGTCCACCTGTTCACCCCTGAGCACACCTTCGGACCGCTCACCTCGATCGGCGTCGAGAACGGCGTGCTCACCGGCGACACCGGTGGCGTGACAGTCGACGGGCAGGGTGGGTACCTGTTGCCCGGACTCATCGACACGCACGTGCACATCGGCCATGCCGACGAACTCGCCGCCGGGCTCCGGTGGGGCGTCACGACGATGCTCGACATGGGCACGACGCGGTGGGACGAGCTGCGTGCGTTGCGGGACAACGAATCCGACGATCGCGCGGACGTCCGGGGAGTGTCCTATCCGGCGTGTGCCGTCCGCGGCACGGCCGTGCGCAAGATGGGCTTTCCGGCCTCCACCGCGGTCAGCGGTCCCGCCGACGCCGCAAGGTGGGTCGCCGAGCGACTGAGTCAGGAACCGGACCACCTCAAGATCGTGCTGGAGGACAAGCTGTTGCCGTTCCAGCCACGGCCTCTCAGCCCCGCCACAGTTGCCGCCCTCATCACCGAAGCGCACCGGGCAGGCAAGAGAGTCGTCGTCCACGCCGCGTCACCGCGGGCCTACGCCATCGCGCTCGACGCGGGCGCCGACGTCATCACCCACGCGCCCATCAGCGCCACGCTGTCCGCGGACCTGGCCGGCCGGGTCGCCGTCTCGGGCACAGCCGTGTCGCCGACGCTCGTGATGATGCGGACGATCCTGGAGAACCTGCGCATCCCGTTCAGGCCGAAGTCGCTCCACTTCGGACAGACGATCGCCTCGACCAAGGCGCTCGACGAGGCCGGCGCGTCGATCGTTCTCGGTACGGACGCGAACGCCGACGAGACCTCGCCCGCACGTGTCGCCCATGGCAGTGCCGTCCACGAGGAACTCGCGCTGCTCGTGGACGCAGGACTCAGCCCTGCGAACGCACTCGCCGCTGCGACCTCCCGTGCGGCCGAGGTGTTCGGGCTGCACGACCGCGGTGTCATCGCCGCGGGCAAGCGCGCCGATCTCCTTCTGCTCACAAGGGATCCGCTCCAGGACATCACCGCCAGCCGCGACATCGCCGACGTGTGGAAACGCGGAGTGGCCCCACATCGGTGATGTGGAGCCACTCGACGACACGGTGGATCAGTTCTTCTTGAACGCGTCCTTGACCTTCTCCGCGGCTTCCTTCAGGTGACCCTTGGCCTGGTCGGTCTTGCCTTCGGCCTGCAGGCCCGGGTCGTTGGTGGCGTCGCCGACGCCTTCCTTCAGCTTGCCCTTGAGCTCGTCGCCCTTGGCATCCAGCTTGTCATCTGCACCCATGTACACGGAGTGCCCTGAGCCGTCGAAAGCAAACGTCGCGTTTCTCTCGCAGGCCGATGCACGCCCGGGTTCAGGGCAGATCCAGCTCGTCGTGGCGACTCGCGATGATCTCGGCGAGCTGGACGAGCTTCACGTTGAGGTCCTGCGAGGAGCGGCGCAGCAGGTCGAACGCGTCGTTGGCGTCCAGTCCGCGGCGGGCCATCAGAATGCCCTTGGCCTGGCCGATGACGTCGCGGGAGTTGATCGCCCGGCGGAGCTGCTCCGCCTGCAGGGTGGCCGCGTCGACGGCCTCGGTGTGCGCCAGCGCCAGGGACGCGTGCGTGGCCAGCAGCAACGCGACCGCCTGGTCGTTCTGGTCGAGGCCGTGCTGCTGCCGGGAGTAGATGTTGAGCGCGCCGGACAGCCTGGGCGACTCGACGTCGGGCAGCAGCGCGGTGGACATCACCGCGCCCATGCCCCGTTCGGCCGCCGCCGGGCCGAACTTCGGCCAGGCCGACGCGGTGGCCAGGTCCGGCGCGGACACGACCGCGGGGCCCTCCGGATCCGCGACGTCGAGGCAGGGGCCCTCCAGCAGGTCGTACTGCAGCTGGTCGAGCTCGATCGCGATCGGGTCGGTCTCCACGGGCGTGTGGAACTTCCCGTCACGCGACCGCAGCGTGATGCTGACCAGGTCCGCGCCCGGCACCACCTGCACCGCGGCCTGGACGATCTGCTGCAGCACCTCGCCCGTCGTGGTGGCGTCGAGCAGGGAGTACGTCAGGGTGGCGAACTGCTGGGCCAGCGGTCCGAGCGGCGCGCCGTGGTCGCGCAGGGGCGGTTTGCCGGACGCGGTGGCTCTCGCGGCGTCGGCCGCGAACCTGGTCCGGTCGAGCGTCCAGTCATCGGCGCTGGGCGGCATCTGCGGCACCTCGGATCGTCTCCTTCCCGTCCGGCGAACACCGATGACGGGGTGGGGCTGACCCGGTGCTGCGCTGCTGAACCCCTGGCCAGGGTAGGCGATCGCGGCAGCCGTTGCACGGCACGTCACATGCCGGTGCTCACTTGGCTCCGAGCGGCAGAACCCGTGACAGCACAGGCACTGTGGCCGCGGCGACGACGGTGTGCATCGCGATCAGCGCGAGCGAGTTCACCACGGTGGCTCCCCCGGCGAGGATGCCCAGGTCCGGAATCCACGAGAGCACGACCACGACGGGCACCAGGACGCGCAGCACTCGCCGCGGGTTGCCGGCGAAGCGGCGCACGAGGTACCAGCCGAGCGTGCCGAGCAGGATGCCGATCACCGTGGCGGGCGCGTACTCCGCCAGGGCCAGGCCCATGCGCTCGGTGCCCTCGGGGATGAACCTGCCCGCCACCAGGGCGATCAGCGCGTTGACGACGACCGAGATCACCGCGGCACCCAGCAGGCCGACGACGACCTCTCCGGCGGTGGGCGCGAGGACAGAGGAACGTGAAGGAAGGCTGGTGTCGGCCATGAGCCCCGTCCTTGGGTAGGCTATTTGCAAGCAGTCACTTGCAAACAAGGTAGCCAACCGGTCACGCTGATGCAAGTGCACACTTGCATTCATCGAGGAGGGTGAGTGGCCGGCCGGGTGCCCGACGAGGCGGTGTTCGACGCGGTCCTGGCGGTGATCGCCGAGCAGGGCTACGAACGGGCGACCACGCGCGCGATCGCCGACGCCGCGGGGATCAACGAGGCGACGCTGTTCCGCCGGTTCACCTCCAAGGAGAACCTGCTGCGGCAGGCGGTGCGCAGCAACTTCGCGGGGTTCGCGCTCGACCTCGACACGCCGGGCGACGACGTGGCGGCCGACCTGCTCACGATCGTGAGCTACTACTCACGGCTCTACGAGACCCGCGGCGGGGTCGTGCTCACCCTGATGCGGGAGGCCAAGTTCAGCCCGGAGGTGGCGGCGGTGCTGTCCGAGCCGGAGTCGTTGCTGGAGCGGGTGGACGCGGTGATCCTGCACCACCAGCGGCGGGGGTCGCTCGTCGTGGAACCGCCGCGGCACACGTTCTTCGCACTGGTCGGCCCGGTGATGATGCGGGCCATCGCGCGGCGGGTCGACCAGCGGGCCACCCAGGCACCCGCCGATCCCGCAGCCGTGGTGCGGCGGTTCCTGGACGGGCACCGGCCTACTTCTTGAGCCTGCGGCTTCCGGCGTGCCAGTCCTCGACCTCGCCGGCCTGCTGCGTCGTGACGCCGACGCCACCCGCAGACGGTGTAGCCGCGCTGCGCCTGGACCAGCCTGACCTACTTGCTCGTCATCCACGCGAACAGGCAGATCGGGTCAAGGTAGAAGTTGATGTCAGCGTTGCTGTTCATGCCTTTGCTCCTCCTGGAGATGCCGGTGCGGCGCCGAGTTCGGCGGACGGGCCGGACATCCACGGCACGCGCAGGTGTCTTCGGCGGCAACGGATCCGGAGCTGGGTCGCCGGCTGTGGGACCGCTCGCAGGAGCTGACCGGCATCCGCTGGGACGACTGACGATCAGGTGCGAGCGAGTCGGCGCGCCTCGTGGTGGGCGGCCATCCGGACGGGTGCGTTGACCACACCGAACCCGCGGTAACCACCGATCCGTTCGACCACCTCGAAGAACACCCTCGCCCCGGCCAGCTCGGTGTAGAAGTGCAGGTACTCGCCGAACTCGTCGCGGTCGTAGAGCACGGAGTGGCGGCGGAGCGCGTCGACGCGATCGGCAGGCAGGTTCGTCCGCGCCATCAGGTCGTCGTAGTAGTTGCCGGGGATGTCCAGCAGCCGTGCGCCCAGCTGCCGGAGCTTTTGGGCGCAGGCAACTGCATCGGCGCACGTGAACGCGATGTGCTGCGGCTCTTCCACCGCCGGAGCCCACCCTCCTCGTCGCACCAGCGCGGCGTCCAGGGTGAGCCGCACGCCGCCGCCACTCACGCCGCGGCCGCGCACCAGGCCGAACGGCGCCGCGAACTCCGCCGTCGCGCCCGGTTCCAGGCCCAGCACCGAACGGTAGAAGAGGCCTGCCTCGTCGAAGTTGTCGAACGGCTGGGTCAGCGCCACGTGGTCGATGCCGGTGATGCCGGCGTCCAGGGCCGTCTCGCCGGTCGGCACGAAGTCGCCGAGCCAGTCGTCGTCCGCGCACAGGAAGATCTCGGTGCCGTCGGGTGCCGCGATCGCCGTCAACGGCGCTTCGCCGGGCCCGGCGATCCGTGCCAACGGGGGCGCGAGCATGACTTTCGCGCGCAGGGCCGCGGCGGCCGGATCCGGCACGGAGACGCCGAGCGCGGCGATCGCGCCGGGTTCGCCCTCAGCGTTGACGAGCACACGCGCCGAACCCTGCGTCCACAGTTCCACCGGCTTCGAGCGGTGCACGCCCGCCCGCGTGAAGCCCAGCACGGCGAGGTCCGACTCCCCCACGACCTCGGCGAAGGCGTAGCCGGCCGGGACGGGCGCGGCGGGAACGTCCAGCAGCAGCAACGAGTCCTGGAGGCTGACCAACGACCGCATGGCGTCGACGGCGGCGCGGTGCGGGTCGGACTGGCGGAAGACGTCGTTGAACACCTCGAGCGAGAGCGGGCCTCGGTACCCGGCGTCGAGGACGTCGCGGGTGAACGTCGTCAGGTCGAAGTCGCCCTGCCCCGGGAAGAGCCGGTGGTGGCGGCTCCACTGGAGGACGTCCATCGGCAACGTCGGCGCGTCGGCGAGCTGCAGGAAGAAGATCTTCTCGCCGGGGATCGCGCGGATGGCCCGCGGATCGTCCCCTTTGGACAGGATGTGGAAGCTGTCGAGGCACACGCCGAGCGACGGATGTCCGGCGCGGCGCACGATCCGCCACGCGTGCTCGTAGCCGTTGACGTACCTGCCCCAGGCGAGCGCCTCGTAGGCGATGCGCAGGCCTCGTTCGCCCGCGCGCGTCGCGAGCAGGTGCAGCTGTTCCGCGGCGAGATCGTCGTCGTCGATGGCGTCCGGCGACACCGAGGAGCACACCAGCACGGTGTCCACGCCCAGTTCGGCCATGACGTCGAACTTCTGCTCGGCGCGGCGGAGGTTGGCGGCGAGCACGTCCGGCGGCACGGCCTCGAAGTCGCGGAAGGGCTGGTACAGGTCGATGGTCAGACCGAGATCGGCGCAGCGCTGCCGGATCTCCGCGGGACTGCGGCGGTCTGCCAGCAGGTCGTTCTCGAAGAGCTCGACGCCGTCGAAGCCCGCCTCGGCGGCCGCGGTCAGCTTGTCGTCCAGGGTGCCGGACAGGCACACGGTGGCGATGGCGGTGCGCAGGTCAGGACGCATGCGCGGGTTCTCCTTCCAGCTCTTCGAAGTGTGCGAGCATCCGGTCCGCGTCGGGTTCGGCGCCGGTGAACAGCCGCAACGACTCCGCGGCCTGGAGCACGACCATCCCGCCGCCGTGCAGCACCCGGCAGCCGCGTGCCCGCGCGGCGGCGAGGAGCGCTGTCTCCAACGGCCGGTAGACGATGTCGGCGACCCAGAGTTCGGGGCGCAGCAACGACTCGTCGATCGGCAGGCCGGGATGCGCGGCCATGCCCGTGGGGGTCGCGTGGACGAGGCCGTCCGCGGTGCGCACGTCCTCGGGGATGCAGGTGGAGGCCCGGCCGGCGCCGAACGCGCGTTCCAGCACGGAAACCAGCTGCGCGCCGCGGTCCTGGTCAACGTCGTGGACGCCGAGGTGTGCGGTGCCGAGTGACAGCAAAGCGTGGGCCACGGCGGCGCCCGCCCCGCCCGCGCCGAGCAGGACGACGTTCGTCATCGCGGCATCCGGCAGACCCCGGCTCAGGCTGCGGGCGAACCCCGTCGCGTCGGTGTTGTGGCCGATCGCCCTGCCGTTCTCGAAGACCACCGTGTTGACGGCGCCGAGCGCGGCGGCCTGCGGAACCAGCTCGTCGAGGTGCGGCAGGACCGCCTGCTTGGCCGGGTGGGTGATGTTGAGCCCGTGGAACCCCTCGGTCCTGGCCTGCGCCAGCACCTTGCCGACAGGCTGGTCGATGACGTCGAGGTCGAGCAGCCGGTAGCGGTAGGTCAGCCCGAGCTCCGCGGCCTCGCGCTCGTGCAGCGCCGGGCTCAGCGACGGGCCGATGCCGGAGCCGATGAGCCCGATCAGGTAGTTGGTCACCCGGCCTCCCGATTAATGTACGAACTAGTGAGTTCACCGTAGCGCTCCCCGTCGCCCGCCGGAAGTGCTGCACTAGAGTTGGCTGGTCATCCGCAGATCGAAGGGGGCTCGGTGGCCGCACCATCGTCACCCGATGCCGAGCGTCAACGGGACAAGGACCGCACGCGCGCCGACATCCTGGAAGTGGCCACGCGGGAGTTCGCGGACAAGGGCTACACGGGGGCGC
The DNA here is from genome assembly GCF_051853195.1 of Lentzea sp. HUAS TT2. Lineage (NCBI taxonomy): Bacteria > Bacillati > Actinomycetota > Actinomycetes > Pseudonocardiales > Pseudonocardiaceae > Lentzea > Lentzea sp. HUAS TT2. The sequence goes on from NZ_CP196667.1 coordinate 259,242, forward strand.
GGGTCGACGAGATCGCCGAGCGCACCAGCACGACCAAGCGGATGATCTACTACTACTTCGGCGGCAAGGAACAGCTCTACATCGCCGTCCTGGAGCAGGCCTACCTGGAGATCCGGGCGTTGGAAGCGGAGCTCGACGTCGAGCACCTCGCGCCGGAGGACGCCATCCGCCGGCTCGCGGAGCTGACGTTCGACCACCACGAGGCGCACCCCGACTTCATCCGGCTCGTCAGCATCGAGAACATCCACCGCGCCGAGCACATCGCCCGCTCGGAGGTCCTGGCCGGACTCGCGAACCCGGCGCTCGACGGCCTGACTCAGATCCTCGAACGGGGCCGCGCGGCCGGCCGGTTCCGCGACGACGCCGACCCGCTCGACGTGCACATGGTGATCAGCTCGTTCTGCGTCTTCCGGCTCGCGAACCGGCACACGTTCGCCGCGATCTTCGGCAGGGACATGCTCGACCCCGACCGCCGCGAGCACTACCGACGCATGCTCGGTGACATGCTGATCGACTACCTGACCAGCTGAAATCTCACTCTTGACACACGGGGGTCACATATCCGACCTTGTGTTAACTAACTAGGTCGTACATAGGAGTACGCCGTGACCACATCGATGGCCCGCAAGACTGCGCTGGCAGCCTGGATCGGCAGCGCCCTCGAGTACTACGACTTCTTCATCTACGGCACCGCCGCGGCACTGGTCTTCAACAAGGTCTTCTTCCCCGCCGCCGATCCGGCGACGGGGACCCTGCTCGCGCTCGGCACGTTCGGCGTGGGCTACCTCGCCAGGCCGCTGGGCGCGTTCATCCTCGGTCACGTCGGGGATCGCTTCGGCCGCAAGAAGGTCCTCGTCTTCACGCTGCTGCTGATGGGCGTGGCCACGTTCGCCGTCGGCTGCCTGCCGACCTATGCCACGGCGGGCGTCCTCGCACCGGTGCTGCTCGTGTTTCTCCGTCTGCTGCAAGGGCTTTCGGCCTCGGGCGAGCAGGCGGGCGCGAACTCGATGTCGCTGGAGCACGCACCGGACCACCGCCGGGCGTACTTCACCAGCTTCACGTTGAGCGGCACGCAGGCAGGACAGATCCTCGCCACGGCGATCTTCCTGCCCGTGGCGGCGCTCCCGCAGGAGGACCTGCTGACGTGGGGCTGGCGCGTGCCGTTCTGGTGCAGCGCGATCGTCGTGGTCGTGGGTCTCGTCATCCGCCGCAAGATCGACGAGACCGCGGAGTTCAAGCGCACCAAGACGGCCAAGCTGCCGGCCGCGGTGTTGTTCCGGACGCACTGGAAGGACGTCCTGCGGGTCGTCCTCGCGGCCACCATCGCGTCGGTCAGCACGATCTTCACCGTCTACGCGCTGAGCTACGCGGTGAACACGATCGGCCTGGCGCGCACGCCGATGCTGTGGGTCGGGGTGCTGGCCAACGTCGTCGCGCTGGCCGCGATCCCGTTGCTGGCAGGGCTTTCCGACCGGATCGGGCGCAAACCCGTGTTCCTCGCGGGCTGTGGCGCGTGCGCGATCCTGATCTTCCCGTACCTGTGGTCGATCTCCATCGGCGCGTACGGGCTGGTGTTCGCGCTCGGCATCCTGCTGTTCGGCGTGTGCTACTCCGCGATCAACGGCATCTGGCCGTCGCTGTACGGCGAGATGTTCAGCACCGAGGTCAGGCTCTCCGGCATGGCGATCGGCACGCAGATCGGGTTCGCCATCGCGGGGTTCGCCCCGAGCGTGGTGGCGGCGATCGGCTCCGGGCGTGACGACTGGATCGGCGTCGCGATCTTCACGGCGGCGGTGTGCGCGCTCAGTGCGACCGCGATCGCGACCGGACGCGAGACCTTCCAGCGCCCGACGGCGGAACTCGGGCGTTCGCGGGCGCCGGTGGCCGTGAGCTGACCGCATTGGGCCGTTGGGTGGTGACCGGGGCGGCTCCGCCGGGGTGGAATGGACCGGCGGAGTCGCCAACGGAGGTGTGCCATGCGAACACGGTTCGTGGTGTCGTTGCTGGGACTCGTGCTCGTCGCAGGGGGTGCGCCCGCGGTGGCGGCGCCCCAGCACGTGCCCGGTGACCAGCCGTTGCCCGGTTACACCGTCAACAACCCGCCGTTGCGGCCCGAGGTGGTCGACGGGCAGCCGACCAGGGTGCTGCAGGGCATCCACCAGCACTCCGCGTACGTCGTCGAGGTGCCCGCGAAGTGGAACGGCCGGCTCGCCATGTGGGCGCACGGCTACCGCGGCACGGGCACCGTGCTCACCGTGGACCCGCCGGCGTACGGCCTGCGCACGCGGATGCTCGGCCAGGGTTATGCCTGGGCCGCGTCTTCCTACTACAGCAACGGATACGACGTCCGTGCCGGTGTCTCGGCGACGCACGACCTGGCACGGCACTTCGGCACGCTGGTCGCCAGGCCGAAGCAGGTGTTCATCGCGGGCGTGTCGATGGGCGGGCACGTCATCGGCCGTTCGCTGGAGCAGTACCCCGGTTTCTACGACGGCGCGCTGCCGATGTGCGGTGTGCTCGGCGATCACGAGCTGTTCGACTTCTTCCTCGACTACCAGCTGACGGCGCAGGCGCTCGCCGGTACCCGCGCGTACCCGATCCCCGCCGACTACCAGACGGCCGTGGTGCCGCGGATCCAGGAGAAGCTGGGGCTGAACGGGCTCGTGCCAGGAGGCCCGGACACGGTGACGGACCGGGGTGCCCAGTTCCGCGCGAACGTCGTCGAGCTCAGCGGCGGACCACGTCCAGGCTCGACGCCTGCTTTCGCGTTCTGGAAGGACTTCCTGTTCGGTCTCGCCGCGCCGGCCGACGACAGCGCCCCGCTCTCGCGTGACCCCGGCCGGTTGGCGACCAACCTCGGCACCCGGTACCAGCCGAACACGCCGGTCGACCTCAACCGCGCGGTGCAACGGGTCGCGCCGCGCGACTGGCGGACCCGCTTCTCCCCCGCCCTCACCGAGGTGCCGGCGATCGCGGGCAGGCCAGGGGTTCCCGTGCTCTCGTTGCACGGACTGGGTGACCTCTTCGTGCCGTTCTCGATGGAACAGGACTACCGGGCCGACGTCGTCCGCCGCGGTCAGTCGAAGTTGTTGGTGCAGCGGGCGATCCGCACGGTGGACCACTGCGAGTTCTCGCCGGCGGAGGCAGGGGCGGCGTGGGACGACCTCGTGGCGTGGACCGACCGCGGCCGCAAGCCGGCCGGTGACGCGATCGGTGACCGTGCCGCGGTCGCCTCGCCTGCGTTCGGCTGCCGGTTCTCCGATCGTGCGGCCTACAACGGTCCTGGCACCCGCAGGTTGTTCTCGTCCTGTCCGGTGAACTGAGTTTCGAAACTTTGCCGGTTTCCGTCCCTTTTGCACCATGCCGGGCGGGGCGTTCACCTGGACGTTCGACGGAATTCGAAAGGTGGTTCAACGGTTCGACGGCGTGGAATCGGCTCTTGAACCGTCGAACCGGTTCGGTCAACACTGCTCGAGGTTCGACTCGGACGGCATCTGGATTTGGCGCGATCCCTGCCGCTCACACCGAACCTCGCATTGACCGATCCTCCTCTCAGAAAGCGCCGAAAAATGACGCTGACAGCGAAGTCAGTCGCACGGGTAACCCTCGTGTCAGCCCTGCTCACCGCCGTCGCGGGTGCCGCGGTCATCGGGGCGTCGCCCGCCAGTGGCGCCGCCTCGACACTGGGTGCGGCAGCCCAGCAGAGCGGCCGGTACTTCGGCACCGCGGTGGCCGCGAACAAACTGGGCGACTCGACCTACACCGGGATCCTGAACCGCGAGTTCGACATGGTCACGGCCGAGAACGAGATGAAGATGGACGCGACCGAGCCCAACCAGGGTCAGTTCAGCTACGGCAACGCGGACCGGATCGTGAACCAGGCGCGCAACCAGGGCAAGCGGGTGCGTGGACACGCGCTGGCGTGGCACTCGCAGCAGCCCGGCTGGATGCAGAACATGTCCGGTTCCTCGTTGCGCAACGCGATGCTGAACCACGTCACGCAGGTCGCGAGCTACTACCGCGGCAAGATCTACGCCTGGGACGTCGTCAACGAGGCCTTCGCCGACGGCAGCAGCGGCGGACGCCGCGACTCCAACCTGCAGCGCACCGGCAACGACTGGATCGAGGCGGCGTTCCGCGCGGCGCGAGCGGCCGACTCCGGTGCGAAGCTCTGCTACAACGACTACAACACCGACAACTGGTCGCACGCCAAGACCCAGGGCGTCTACCGGATGGTGCAGGACTTCAAGTCCCGCGGCGTCCCGATCGACTGCGTCGGCTTCCAGGCGCACTTCAACAGCGGCAACCCGGTGCCGTCCAACTACCACACGACCCTGCAGAACTTCGCCGCTCTCGGCGTGGACGTGCAGATCACCGAGCTGGACATCGAGGGCTCCGGCAGCTCGCAGGCCCAGCAGTACCAGGGCGTCACCCAGGCCTGTCTCTCCGTGGCGCGGTGCACCGGCATCACCGTGTGGGGCATCCGCGACAGCGACTCGTGGCGCGCCTCCGGCACCCCGCTGCTGTTCGACGGCGGCGGCAACAAGAAGGCCGCCTACACCTCGGTCCTCAACGTGCTGAACAGCGGCACGAACCCCGGGCCGACGAGCACCACCACGACCACCACGACGTCGTCCAACCCCGGCGGCGGGGGCTGCACGGCGACGTACTCCGAGGGCGAGAAGTGGAGCGACCGCTTCAACGGCAACGTCACGGTCACCGGTACGGACAACTGGATCGTCACGGTCACCGTCAGCTCGCCCCAGCGGATCATCGCCACCTGGAACACCAGCGCGACGTGGGACTCGGCCAACGTGATGACCGCACGCCCCAACGGCAACGGCAACACGTTCGGCTTCACCATCTCGCACGGCGGTAACTGGAACTGGCCCAGCGTCTCCTGTCGCGTCGGCTGATCCTCGCGCGGACGGCGGGCCCTGCTCGCCGTCCGCGTTCAGGCGATCGTGGTGGCGCAGCTCATCGCGGCCGTCGGCGCGGCATCGCCGTGCGTGCGCACGAGGTGGGCCTCACCCCACACCCGGACGCCTTCGACGACGGGCAGAACCGTTTCCCCGTAAGGCGTGAGCCGGTAGAGGACGGGTGCCGGCACCGGTCCGGTCTCCACCCGTTCGACGAGCCAGTAGAGCAGCGTGAGCTTCCACTTCCCTCCGATCGCGGCGAACGCGGCCGCCATGGGGCAGCCCGGCAGCGGGTTGGGGCGTGAGGGGTTACCCGCAGGTGCCTTCTTGTCCATGGCCTCACTCCGCTCGGATAGTCAGGCCATGACCTTGCCACACAAGCGAATCCTGATCGCGCTCCTTTCCGTCCTCATGGTGGCCGGGACGACCGCGTCCGCCGCCGAGTCGTCAGCGGACGGCAGCATCGAGGGCATGAACCTGCGGCTGTGCGAACCACAGGCCGAGCGGTGGAGCCTGACCTTCGTCAGCATGCGCGACGGACTGCTCACGCCGGCGGTGTTCGGCGGGTTCCGCGACGGCGTGGGCGAGTTCCACGGCGACGACCAGCTCGGCGGCCGCCCGATCAAGGTGCGGTTCCTCGTCACCCGCCAGGGCAAGGACAGGGCCACGTTCGAGCAGGCCTTCTCCGGTGACGGCGGCACGACGTGGGAGACGAACTGGGTCGCCGTCGACCGCCGGATCTCCTGACCGTCAGCGGCCGAACGCGAGACCCACCACGTCGCCGCCCGCGACACCGGCGACCGACGCGCGCCCGGTGCCCAGGTCGATCCGCACGAGGAGCGTCCCGCCCAGCAACGAGAAACCGGGCCGGACCGCGGCCAGGGCGTGCTGACGTCCGTCCACAGTGGCGATGTCGAAGCCGTTGGTCTTCTCGACGTCGATGCCGAGCCTGCCGACGGTGAACAGCTGTCCGGTGTTCGGCGACACGACCGGGGTGACGCCGGCGGCGGTGCCCTGGGTGACGAGCGTGTCCTTGCGGCTGTCCAGGTCGTAGAGCGTGGTGGACGTCGAGCCGGCGAAGCTGTTGGTGTAGCCGGCACCGGAGATCTGCGGCGTGCCACCGCCCTGGGCATAGGCGAGCGGGGTGTCGACCGCGGCCACGGCACCGGTGTCGGGCACCAGCCGCAGGTTCTGGCCGCTCGTGGTGACCAGGCGGATGCGGTCGACGGTCGGGTTGAAGTCGAAGCCGACCGCCGTTCCCGTGAGCGCCACCGGCGTGCCGACCGTCGTCGCCTTGCCCGTGCGCGCGTCGAGGACGTAGAGCTGGCCGGACGCGGCGATCGCGTACAGCGCGCCGGTGGCCGGCCGCACGTCCATGCCGATCAGCCGGTCGCGGGCCTTGAGCCCGGTGACCCGGACCCGGTGCTGGGACAACAACGGCGACGACCAGCTCCTGGTGCTCAGCACCCCGTCGGAGGTGAGCAGGTGGACGCGGGGCTGGTCCGCCGACGCCGATGCGGGCGCGGTGCCGAGGACGGTCATGAGAAGTGCTGCCGCGCCTACGAGCGCTGTCGTGCGAGCGATACGCATGTTCTCTCCCGGTACGTGGTGGTGGAACACAGGTGTGTACGACCGAACCGGCAGTTGTGTTGAAACCAGGACAAATCACGCCCATCCGCCACGCCTTCCGCCTCGAATCCCGTGCAGGAACGGCGATGGGGAGCTCATGGCAGACCTCGGCGAGATCTACCCCCTGCACGCTCCTGAGCTGTACCGCTTCGCGTTGCGGCAGCTCAGCGACAGCGGTGCGGCGGAGGAGGCCGTGCAGGAGGTGTTCCTGCGGGCGTGGAGGTCGGGTGACGGTTTCCGGCCAGAGCTGGCCAGCATGCGCGTGTGGCTGTTCGCCATAGCCCGCAACGTCGTCATCGACGAGACCAGGTCCCGGCTGCGGCACGACCGCAGGGTGGCCGCCGCCCAGGCCGCCGCTGCCGAGGCCGGTGAGGTGAGCGCCGACATCGCGGGCACCACGATCGACCGGCGGCTGGTGCAGCTGGCGTTGCTGCGGATCAGCGCGGACCAGCGCGCCGCGGTCGTCGAGACCTACCTGCGCGGCCGGTCGTACCGGGACGTGGCCGCCGAGCTGGACCTGCCCCAGGCCACCCTGCGCAGCCGAGTCCACTTCGGACTCAAGGCGTTGCGGCTGACCATGGAGGAGATGGGCGTACACCGCGGGATGTGACGAGCAATCCGTTCATCCGACGGCTGCGAAGAAGAAAAGTGAAACCGGGAAGAAAGCGTGCGCTCAACCCGCACCTGTCGACCGGTGCACACGCACTCGGCGCGCTGCCCGACGCCGAGCGAGCCGCGTTCGAAGCGCACCTGGCCACGTGCCGGAGCTGCGCCGACGAGCTCGCCGAACTCAACGAGACCACGGCCAGGCTCGGCCACGCCGTCGATCACGGAGTCCCGCGTGACCTCCGGCCGCGGTTGCTGAACGCCGTCGGACACGTGCGCCAGGTTCCACCGGACTGCGAGATCGGCGCTGTTTTCTCGCGGCGCCAGGGTTTCCGGCACGCCGCGGCTCTCATCTCGGCCGCCTGCGTCGCCGCCGCCGCGGTGGCCGGTGTGCACGGCGCGCTGAGCACACCGGGAGTTGTTCCCGCCGTTGCCCTTCCGCACACGCCGGCGGGTGATCTGCTGGCAGCACCGGATCTGCGGCTCGTCACCGCGGGAGATCCCGCTGCCACCGCGGCGCTGTCGCGCAGGCGTGACGAGATGCTCTTCATGGCGGACACCCTGCGCCCGTTGGCTCGTGATCGTGTCTATCAGCTGTGGCTGGTGGACGGTCACGGGCCGCACTCGGCCGGAACTCTTTGGCCTGCAGGCAAAGCGATGTCGTTGCACGTGACCGGAATCGCCGGTGCCGGCGAGGCCTTGCTCACCGTCGAGCCCGCTGGTGGGTCACCGAGCCCCACCAGCGCCCCGGTCCTCTCGCTCGACCTTCGCTAGTCCGGACATGGAAAACTCCGGGAACAGCTGCGCTGTTCCCGGAGTTCGTCCTGCTGTGGCAACGACTACGAAGGCATCAGGACCGAGTCGATGAGGTAGACGGTGGCGTTGGCGGTGTGCACGCCGCCGCAGATGACGTTGGCGTCGTTGACCTTGATGGCGTTGCCGGAGCCGGTGACCTTCACGGTGCCGGTCTGCACGGTCTTCTGGTCGCCGGCGATCTTGTCGGGCGTGATCTGGCCGGGGACGACGTGGTAGGTCAGGATCTTGGTCAGCAGCGCGTCATCGGTCTTGAGCTTCTCGATCGTCGCGGGGTCGATCTTGGCGAACGCCGAGTCGACCGGCGCGAACACGGTGAACTCGGCGCCGTTGAGCGTCGAGACCAGGTTCACCTTCGGGTTCAGCTTGCCGGACACCGCAGAGACCAGGGTCGTGAGCAGCGGGTTGTTCGACGCGGCGACCGCGACCGGGTCGGCGGCCATGCCGCTCACGGAACCCGAACCGGACGGAACCTGCTTGGCGTAGTCGGCACAACCGGGGCCGACGAGGTCCTTGGCCGGGTCGGCCATCGCGGCCGACGACGGCGCCGACGAGGTGGCGGAGGTCGGTGCGGTGGAGGAGCTGCTGCTCGCCGTGTCACCCGAGCCGCAAGCAGCTCCGAACAGGGCGAGCGAGACAGCGCCAACGGCCAGAACGGTGCTGCGGACGGTCTTGTTCATGACGGGACATCTCCAAGGGTGAACGGGCAGTTGCTGCTCGTGATTCGCCACCCCTCGGGGAACGGATGGGTGTGGTTACCGATCCGTTACCGCGGAATCCGAGAAATGCCCGCCACCAGGGAAAACGCCGCGATATTCCACAGTGGACGGAAAGACCGCTCATCCCTTGGACCAGTTCAGAAGGTGGCAGCACCGCCCCCCGACGTTGCCGCCACCTTCTCCCCCGGCCGTGGATCCCCCTCGTCCACGACGCACAGGGTGTCAGGGTGAACCTGAAGGGACGCTGAACGATCCTGAAACGGATTTCAGGACACGACCATGATCAATGCGGCACCCTGGCCCCATGCGCGTGCTCGTGGTGGAAGACGATCCCCGCCTGGCTGACCTGCTCACCCGTGGCCTGACCGCGGAGGGGTTCGCCGTCGACGTCGAGCGCAACGGCACGGACGGGCTGTGGCGCGCGCGGGAGCACCCGTACGACGTGATCGTCCTGGACATCATGCTGCCCGGTCTCAACGGCTACCGGGTCTGCCAGGAGCTGCGGGACGCGGGCGTGTGGACGCCGATCCTGATGCTCACCGCGAAGGACGGCGAGTTCGACGAGGCCGAAGGCCTGGACACCGGCGCGGACGACTACCTGACCAAGCCGTTCTCCTACGTCGTGCTGGTGGCGCGGCTCAGGGCGCTGGCCAGGCGGTCGCGCACCGCCCAGCCGGTGCTGCTGCGGGCGGGCGACCTGGTGCTCGACCCGGTCAGCCGCGAGTGCCACCGGGGCACCACGCGGATCGACCTGAAGGCGAAGGAGTTCTCGGTGCTGAACTTCCTGCTCAGGCACGCGGGCGAGGTCGTCACCAAGTCGGAGATCATCGACGGGGTGTGGGACGCGGCGCAGGACCCCGACCCCAACCTCGTCGAGGTCTACATCAGCGCGCTGCGCCGCAAGATCGACACGCCGTTCGAGCGGCGGACCATCACGACCGTGCGCGGTGTCGGCTACCGGTTGGTGGAGCGATGAGGTCCCTGCAGGTCAGGGTGACCGTGCTGGCCACGGTGGTCACCGCGGTGCTGCTCGGCCTCGCCGGGACGCTGATGCTGGAGTCCCAGCGCCAGCAGATCATCACCCAGACCGCGGACAGCTCGCGCACGCACTTCGTGTGCGCCTCCCAGTGCGTTCAGCTGGACCACCAGCGGGTCGTCCCCGCACCGGCGTCGTCGGTCTGGCACGCGAGCAACGAGGTGCGGCCGGAGCTGTCGCTGTGGCCGGTGACCCTGAACAAGACCCCGTACCGGCAGGTCGGGGAAGGGCCACGGCGCCAGGAACTCGCGGCGGAGGCGATCGCCGCCGACGCGCAGCTGGAGATGGACGGCGCGACGCTGACCGTCCTCGGCATGCTCGCCTCGGTCACCGCGCTGGTGTCGGTCACGGTGCTGGCCGCGGTCAGCAGGGTGCTGCGGCCGGTGGAGGCGATGCGGGCGGAGGTCGCCGAGATCAACGAGCACAACCTGACCCGGCGTGTCCCGGTGCCGTCCTCCGACAACGAGATAGCCCGGCTCGGCGCCACGCTGAACGAGACGCTCGACCGGATGCACCGCACCGTCGAGGACACCCGCAGGTTCGTCGCGGACGCCTCGCACGAGCTGCGCAGCCCGCTGGCCGCGTTGCGGGCCGAACTGGAGATCGCGCAGTCGCACCCGGAGATGGCGGACTGGCCCACCGTCGTGAAGTCCGCGCTGGAGGACGCCGAACGGCTGCAGGAACTGACCACGGACCTGTTGCTGCTGGCCAGACTGGACGCCGACGCACTGGACAAACAGGACACCGTCGACCTCACCGCCGTGGTGCGCAGGGAGGTCTCCCGCCGCGCGATGGTCACTTTGGAAGCCGACGACAACGTGCTCGTCCCGGGGCGGCGCGCCCAGTTGTCGCGGCTGCTCGGCAACCTGCTGGACAACGCGGAACGGCACGCGGGCACCGCGGTGATCGTGCGCCTGCAGGGAGGGCCCGCCGCGACGCTCGAGGTCATCGACGACGGCCCCGGCATCCCCGAGGCGGACCGGGAGCGCGTGTTCGACCGGTTCACCCGGCTCGACGAGGCCCGCACCCGTGCCGCGGGAGGCGCCGGCCTCGGGCTCGCGATCGCCCGCCGCATCGCCACCCGGCACCAGGGCACCCTGGAGGCCACCGACTGCGCCGGGTTCCGCGGAGTCCGTTTCGTGGCAACGATCCCCACCGGCATACCCCAGCCTCGCAAGGCCGCCGTCGTGGCGCACCAGCGCGTGGGCGACGAGGTGTGGCAGTTCCTCAACGGCTCGATCATCCCAACCCACGGCCCGGTTCCCGAGCCACGGCCCGCACCTGGGCCGGAGCTGGACTGGGACCGCATCTTCGGCGAGCACCTGCCTGCGCTCGGGTGAGGTGTAACGGGCTCGGGCTCGGGGAGATAACCCGACCGAGGCCGAGCTGTGGGAGCAGGTGCGGATGCCGAAGTCCGGTAGGGGGAACAAGAAGCAGAGCCGTTCGGCGGTCGCCCGCGTGCTCGTGCCGGTGGTCACCGTCCTGTCCCTGCTGACCGGACTCGGCCAGATCGCGGCGGAGGCGAGCAGGCCCGCGCTGTTCGTGTTCAGCGTCCTGCTGGAACTGTGCGCCGTGGCGGCGCTCGTGGTGGCCGGCGCGCAGTGGCCCCGTTACGTCTGGTTGTGCAGGGCCGCGGTCGTCCTGTGCCTGCCTGCCGTGATCTACACCGGCTACAGCCTGTTCAACGCGCCCTCCGGAGAGACCGCCGCGGCTCCGTCCTCGTCGGTCCCCGCCCCCTCCACTTCCTCGTCCTCCGGCACGCCCACGACCACGACGATCGACCTGGCCGGCATGAAGTACCTCAGCGACATGTCGATCAAGCAGGGCAAGGGTGCGGACTCGGTGTCGACGGCCGGTCGCACGATCTCCACCAGGGGCGGCAAGTTCGAGGACTCCCGCGCGCAGGACTCGTCGTGCACCACGGACCAGTGGATGGAGTTCGACCTCGACGGCGAGTTCACCCGCCTGTACGGCAAGGTCGGCTTCAGCGAGGTCAACTCCGACGGCGTGGACGAGCTGCACTACGGCATCTACCTCGACGGCGAGGAGATCGGCCACGGGTTCGTGACCCGTGACGACGAGATCGAGAGCATCGACGTCCCGGTGACGGGCGGCAGGACGCTCCGGCTCGTGAACAAGGAACGCACCGGGGACGACTGCTCGTACAAGGACAAGGGCTACCTCGTGTGGGCCGACCTCGGGGTGGTTCCCTGACCCGTTGCTCCGGATGGAGCATTTGCGGACTTAGTGGAACCGGGTTGCCCGACGCTGCGTCATCCTGGAGAACTAGTACGTACCGCTGGGTTCGGGGGAGGGACGGCACGTGCCGGAGGACATCTCGGACGGGACCATCGCCAAGACCTTCGGAGGCATGTGATGTCCAATCCTCTGGTGGTCAAGCCCGACGCCGCGCCGTCGGGGTTCATGAACGCCGGTACCGGCGACAACGGCTGGATGACCGGCATCTCCATCGCCGAGTCCGCGATGGACACGTTCAACGGCATCAAGGACGGCAACTGGGTCGAGGGCGGCCTGGGCATGGTCGGCCTGGTCGCGGACGCCGCGTCCATGGCGATCGACCCGTTCGGCACCCTGCTCTCCTCCGCTGCCTCGTTCCTGATGGAACACATGCAGCCGTTGAAGGAGGCGCTCGACTGGCTGGCCGGCAATCCCCCGGTGATCGAGTCGTACTCCGCGACCTGGGGCAAGGTCTCCGAGGAGCTCGGCAAGGTCGCGCAGGAGTACCAGCAGGCAGTCCAGGGCACCAACGGGTGGCAGGGCCCCGCCGCGGACTCGTACCGCGCGGCCGCCGCCGCCCAGGGTGACGCGCTGGCCGGTGCCGCTTCGACCGCCGGTTCCGTCGGCACCGTGGTCGGCATCATGGGCATGGTCGTCGCCTTCGTGCGCGAGATGGTGCGCGACCTGATCGCCGACCTGGTCGCGAAGCTGATCACGTGGGTGCTGGAGGCCGTCTTCACGCTCGGCTTCGGCACGCCGGTGATCGTGGCGCAGGCCGTCACCGCCATCTCCAAGTGGGCGACGCGCATCGGTGAGCTGATCCAGAAGCTCATCACCACGATCAAGCGGGTCTCCCCGATGATCGGCAAGATCGTCGAGTGCTTCGCCAAGATCATGAAGGTCGTCGGCAAGCTGGTCGGCAAGGTGACCGGCCTGGACGTGATCTCCACGAAGTCCATCAAGCCCGGCGGTCTCATCCACTCCACGAACACCCCGGACCTCCCGAACGCGGGCGGCACGCACACCAGCGGCTCGCCCACGTCGACTTCTTCCCCTGACGCGCCAACGACTTCGCCGACGTCACCGTCCTCTCCGCCGGGTTCGCCGTCCGGTTCGCCGAGCTCACCGTCCTCTCCGGACGGTTCGCCGAGCTCGCCCTCGTCGGGCCCACCGGCCTCGTCGCCGAGCGGACCTTCGCCCACGTCGTCTCCGTCCCCGTCGTCCCCGTCGTCCCCGTCGCCGTCGCCAAGCCCGTCCAGCGCGCCGTCGCCGAACTCACCTTCGAGCGGTGGCCCGTCGGGCAGCCCGCCGCCGTCAGGTTCCCCGTCGGCCCCGAGCACGCACGGCCCGTCGGCACCTCCGGACGCACCGGCACCTCCTCCGCGCAACACGGGCCAGACCAACCAAGCGGGCGTCACGGCCCCGGAGGCCCCGACGCACGCCCCGGCCGCGCCACGCGACAACGTCTCACCGTCCAGCGCCCCGACCACCCCGCAACAGGGCCCGATGGGCGGCCCGGCGGGAGGCCCCGCAGGCGGCCCGGCAGGCAGCCCGTCCGGCGGCGCGCCGCGTCCGGGTTCCGCGGGCGGCTGGACCGGCACGCCGGGTTCACGCGGCGACATGGGCTCGGGCATGCCCTCCCAGCGCGGCTCGGACGTGACCCCGTCGTCGGCCCGCCCGTCGGCCCCGTCGCAGCCGAACTTCGGCCCTTCGGGCTCGCCGAACGCCCCCTCCGCCCCGCACGGCGGTCCCAGCGCACCGTCCGGCGCGCCCCACGGCGGCCCCAGCGCACCCCACGCGCCGTCAGGTCCTGGAGCGCCGCACGCACCCTCGGGTCCTGGCGCACCGCACAGCCCCAACGCACCCTCAGCGCCGCACAGCGGCCCCAGCGCTCCCTCGAGTCCCGGTGCACCGCACGGCGGTCCCAACGCACCTCACGCACCGTCCGGCCCCGGCGCACCGCACAGCCCGAACGCGCCGTCAGCGCCGCACAGCGGTCCGAGCGCACCTCACGCGCCCTCGGGCCCCGGCGCACCGCACAGCCCGAACGCACCGTCAGCGCCGCACGGCGGACCCGGCGCGCCCTCAGGTCCCGGCATGCCGCACGGCCCCGGTTCGCCGTCGGGTCCTGGCGCGCCGCACTCGCCTGACGGACCGCACGGTGGCCCCGGGACCACGTCCCCGGCGGGCCGCACGGACACGCCGACCAGGCCCCAGTCGACTACCTCACCCACCCACGCGGACGGCCCCGCCGCCCCGCACACCAGCCCGAACACGCCGAACGCGTCCGGCAGCCCGCACGCGCCGCAGCAGCCCGGCTTCACGCCGGGTCCGGGTGCGCCGCACGGTGGGCCGAGCCCGCACAGCCCTGGCGGTCACGGGCCCGGCGGACGTCCCGACGCCCCCGGTCCGAGGACCGACGGACCGGGTTCGCGGCCCGACGGCACCCGGCCGGACGCGTCACGACCCCGCACGGACTCTCCCGGCGGCCACCCCGGCGGACCGAGCAGGCCGGACTCCCCCGCGCCGCACAACCGCCCGGACGCCAACCGCCCCGACGGTGCCCGCCCGCGTGGCGCCGACAGCCCCACCACGCACCCCGGTCAGCGTCCCGACGCGCCCGGCCAGCCGCACAACCGTCCCGACGGATCGCGGCCCGACACGTCGCGCCCGGACGGCACCAGGCCCGACGGGTCACGTCCGGACGGCCCCACCCACTCCCCCGGCGGCCCCGGCCACGGTCCCGACGGCACCCACCGCGACACCGACGCCCCGGGCCACCACGACGGCGACGCCCCCAACCAGCACGCCGACGAGCGGCCCAGCCCGGAGCAGGCCCACGAGCGGCACGCCGAGCAGACGCCTGCCGGTGTGTCGCACCACGGTGGCGACGGCGACATGGGCGACCTGCCCCACCGCGTGCCGGAGGACCCGCGGTTCTTCACCGCCGACGTGCACGTCACGCCGGACGGCCGGGCTCGCATCGGCGGGCACGACTACACGCCCGCCGAGTACGCGGACATGTTGCGCCGCAGCGGTTACGACGGCAGCAGGCCCGTGCGGCTGATCGGCTGCGACGCGGGCAGCAACGACTTCGCGCAGCAGCTGTCGCGGCACCTCGACGCGCCGGTCGTGGCGCCGACCAAGCCGGCGTGGACGGACAGCAGCGGCCGCGTCTTCACCAGTGACGTCGAGATCGGGCCCGACGGCACGCGTTCGCCCAAGATCCCGCCCAACGGCGAGTGGGAGACGCACCACCCGGACGGCACCAGGACCAAGGCCAGCGACGACGGTTACGCGCCCGGCAGCGACCGGGACACCGACGGCGCCGACGCCAGGGACCGCGGCGACGACCCGGAGAGCTCCGACGCGCCGCAGCAGCACCAGGACAACGACCCCGAGGCCGACCCCGAGTACACGCCGCCGCCGCGGGACCGGGTCATCCCACCGGACGACCCGGCGTTCAACGAGCGGTTCGTCGACTTCGACCGGCCCACGCACCAGCCGATCGACCCGAACAACCCGGACGCCCCGCGGCAGCCGCTCAACCGGCACGAGGAGATCCAGGCCCCGCACCGCGACCGCGAGACGGTGCCGGACGGCAACACCCAGCCCGACCGGCTCCAGCCGATCGAGAGCCCCGACCCGGTGCCGGTCCCGCTGCGGGACCACCAGCCGTTGCAGCCGTGGACCGAGTACCCGGTCGCCAACCAGAACGGCACGCGCACGACGTTCATCACCGACGGCGACGGCAACGTCAAGTGGGTCGAGGCGACGCCGGGCCGGCAGGACATGCAGGTCGACGGCAAGGGCAAGTGGTCCGGGTTCAACCCCGACCTCAGCCACCCGCTGCTGCCGGACGTCCAGTACCAGGTGCCGAACACCCACAACCCCGACAAGGTGCTCTCCTTCCACACCAACGAGCACGGGCAGACCGACGCGATGACCGGCGAGGTCGAGGCGGGCGGGCAGAACACGAAGTACCGCGACGACGACTCCGGCAAGGGTGCGCAGCAGCGGGCCTACCAGGAGGGCGAGGCCGCGTACCCGAACAACCCGCCGGACCGCGAGCTCACGCCGCAGGAGCTGGAGGACTCGCGCGTCAAGTGGGCCGGTGGCCACCTGCTCGCCAACGAGCTCGGAGGCCTCGGCGAGTACGTCAACATGCACCCGCAGATGGCCGCGTCCAACTCCGGCAACATCCGCGACGGCTGGGTGCACGCCGCTTCGTGGCGCGAGAAGGAGAACTACCTCGTCGAGTTCGCCTCCAAGGACCACCAGGACATCCAGAACTACCAGGTGCGGGCCACGCGCGACGCCGACGGCGTTCCGGCCGAGGTGACCATGCGCTGGCAGGAGGTCACGTACGAGGTCGACGCGAACGGCAAGCCGAAGCTCGACGCCGACGGCAATAAGATCGTGGAGAACGTGGTGACCAAGGAACGGGTCTTCCCGAACCGTCCGGAGGTGAACTATGGACCCACGAACCGATACGCGAATCGCTGAGATCTGCACGCTGCTGGAAAAAGGTGCCCCGGTCGGGTGGAACCGCGTCACCCTCGACGTCTGGGCGAACGTGCTGGCGTACGAGCTCACCGCGGCGGCCAAGACAGCGGAGGGCAGGTTCGCGGGCGAGGTGCGGCTGGCGGAGATCACCGACCAGCTGCAGGATCTCCGCGAGCAGATGTACGACGAGGAGCGCGGCGCGTGGTTGTCGGCCCGGTTCGTGCTGCACCGCGGGGCCGAGCCCGAGGTGACGTTCAACTACGACGAGGACCCGAAGTGGTCCCCCGAGCTGCACCCGGTGATGTTCGTGCGCGACCTGGAGGCGTTCCCGCGGGCGGACGAGCACCTGCGGGGCTGGCTGCGCGAGACCGTCGAGCGCGGGCTGGAACTGCAGCGCGAACACGAGGCGAGCCCGGTCGATCAGTAGGCTGGCCGGGCCCGACCGCGATCTAGGAGGAAGCGAACAACCATGGCGAACTGGCCGGCTCTCAGCCCGCTCGAGCAGCAGGAGAAGCTCGCGGAGATCACCCAGGAGATCCTGCCGACGCTGCCGCAGGGGTGGTCGCGCCTGGTGCTGCGCGCCAAGATGATCGGCCCGCACAGCGAGGCCGACACGGGTGTGAAGATGACGGACGGGACCGTCCGCGGCTGGTCGTTCCCGCCGGAGGTGTGGCGGAAGTTCCAGCAGCTGCGCAAGGGCATGTACTCCGAGGGGCTCGGCTCGTGGATCGAGTTCGAGTACATCCTGGACCCGCCCGGCAGGTTCTCGATCCGCTACAACCGCGACGAGGCACCGAACTTCGACGAGGCCCCGTCCCCGCAGAACTTCGCCACCGAGCAGAAGTGGTTCCCGCGCAACGACGACCAGATGCCGGACTGGTTCCGCACGGGTCTCGCCGCCGCCGGCGCCTGAGCTCCGAAAATTGTCAGACCCCCTTGCTACGGTCGGTTCAGCTGATCAACGCGAGGGGGAAGACCGTGGCTGCTGCCACCACGTACCTGGAGCTGTCGGAGTCCAGCGGGAGCGCGCACAAGTTCTACGAGGTCGTCGTCGACGGCACGAGGGTGTCGATCACCTTCGGCCGCATCGGCGAGCGGGGTTCGACGCGCGAGTCCACGTTCGCGGACGAGGCCAAGGCCGTGAGCGCCGCCGAGAAGAAGATCGGCGAGAAGGTCCGCAAGGGCTACGCGCCCGCGGTCAAGGGGCAGCGGCAGCGGCGGGCGATCACCCGGCGCGAGATCACCAGTGTGCAGTCGAGTGCGCGGCAAGCGCCTGTGCTGTGGCGTTTCCACTCCGGCGCGCCCGCGTTCGGCATCTTCATCGGCGACGACGAGGCGTGGGTCGGCAACGAGCGCGGCGACGTCTTCACGCTCTCGCACGACGGCCGGGTCACCGGGCGCTACGGTCTGCCGGACGGCGTGAAGTGCATCGTGGCCGACGACTTCTGGATCTACGCGGGCTGTGACGACGGGCGCGTGTACGACCTGGGCGGCAAGGTCCCGCGCGTCGCGTACGAGATCGCGGCCGACGTCGACATCTACTGGCTCGACATCGACGACGGCGTGCTCGGCGTGTCGGACCGCCAGGGCGGCATCACGATCGTCGACCACGAGGACGAGTTCCAGTGGTCGCGCCGCAGCACGGGCGACAGCGCGTGGATGGTGCGCAACGCACCGGAAGGCGCGTTCCACGGCCACTCGCGGGGCGTCACGCACTACGCGGCACGCACGGGCGATCCCGTCTGGCACGCCGAAACCGTTGGCGCGGTGCTGTTCGGCTGGCAGGAGCCGACCGAGGTGTTCGCGGGCACCAGCCGCGGCTGGGTGCACCGCCTAGCTCGCGCCACCGGAGCCGAGACCGCTCGTTATCGTTGCGACGCAGCGGTTTTCTCCTGCGCGACTTCACCGGGCGGCGACTACGTGTTCGCCGGCGACAACCACTCGTCCGTGTACTGCTTCGCGGCCGACGGCACCCGCCTGTGGAAGCTGGCCACGGGCTGCGGCTCCGCGTTCTCCATGCAGTACCGCGACGAGCGCCTCTACATCGTCACGACGGACGGCTCGCTGGCGTGCATCGACGCGAGCCCGGCCGCCATCCACGCCGCCGAGCAGGGCGAACTGCCGCAGCGCAGCGACATCAAGGCCGACCACTGGCAGCGCGTCGAGGCGACGGCCGAGGTGGAGACCGTGGTGGCGAGCGCGGTTCCGGCCGGCGGCGTCGTCGTGGAGTGCGTGCAGGACGGCGCCCGCCTGCGCGTGCACGTGATCTCCGAGGGCTACGACCGGGCCCGCGCCGTGCAGTTCCCGAAGGACATCCGCGTCCCCGGCGCGCGGTACCTGGTGACGGAGATCCACACCTCGGCCAGTGGCGGGTTCTACCGGGCGAGGGGAGAGATCAAGCGCCTGCTGTGAGGCCCTGCGAGTTCGCGAAGATCTTCTCCGCCTTCAACGGGTGAGAAGTCGTTGCACGCGCTCGGTTTCCGCCTCCATGCCGCGTTGGAGGTAGATGCCGAGCGCTTCTCGCCACGCGGCCTCGGCATCCCCGAGCCTGCCCAGTGCCACCAAGGTGTGTCCCAGCCGTTCGAGGCCGTCCGCGAGTCCGTGGAGGTGCCCCAACGAGCGCACCGCGGCGATGGCTTGTTCGTAGTGCACAACGGATTCCTCGTAGCAGCCGCGTTCGTGCGCGACGAAACCGAGGCACGCCAGCATGGTCGCCTCCCCCGTGCGGTATCCCTGCTCGCGGTGCAGGGCGAGGGCGACGCCGCTCAGGACTCGCGCCATGTCGAGCCGTCCGAGGAACGCCGTGAGCCAGGCCATCTGGGCGAGGGCGCGCGCTTCCCACTCCCGCGCGCCCAGGCTCCGGTAGCCGACGAGCGCACGCCGGGCGTGGCGAAGGGCCTGACGAGCGTCCCGAAGGCCCCAGGCGACGCCGAGCGAGTAGTGGACGCTCGCCAGGTGGGCGGGCTCGGCCAACGCCAGCGCGCGGTGCAGGTGGTCGACGGCGTCCTCGTGCCGGCCCAGGACGACGTGGGCGGAGCCGATCATGTGCTCGGTGTGCGCGAGGACCTCCGGCAGATGCACACCGGCCTCGGCGGCGACCCTCCACAGCGCGAGCCTGGCGTGCCCCAGGCCTCGCCGCGCCACGAACGTCGTCGTGTGCCAGGCCAGCAGCCAAGCAACCGGGTACCACCGCTGGTCGAGCGCCGACTGCTGGGCGGCGACCAGGCAGGCGAACTCGGCCTCGAACCACTCCTGCGCCGCCGCGTCGTCCGGCACCGGCTCGACGTGGACGTCCTGCACGACGTGGCCGATCGGTGGCGGGCAGCGGACCTGGTCCATGATCCGGTCGGCCGCTCGCGCTGCTTCGAGGTAGTGGCCGAGCACTCGTCGCGTCGCGGCCTCGCGGTCCGGCAGGTCACCGGCGAGGCTGGCGGCGTAGGCGCGGACCAGGTCGTGCATCCGCCACCGGCCCGAAACATCCTGCCGCAGCAGCGAAGCCTCTTCCAGCACCCGCAGCACCTGTCTGGCCTGAGCAGCGGGCACACCGAGAAGATCGACCGCCGCGGCCAGGCCGATGTCGGGACCGGGAGCGACGCCCAGCAACGCGAACGCCTCGCGCTGCCGCGGGCACAGTGCGCGCAACGACCACGACAGCACGGCGGGCAGGCTCGCGGAGGGTTCCTCGCTGTCCAGCACGTCGATGACCGCGTCACGCAGGTCGGCGGCGAGCCGGGCCAGTGGCAGGCCCGGCCGGATCTGGGCGTGGGCCACGACGATGCTCAACGCCAGGGGGAACCCGCCGCACGTCGCGACCAGCTCGTCCGCGGCGACCGGCTCCGCCCGCAGCCGCCGCACGCCGAGCCGGGCCGTGAGCAGGGCGCGGGCCTCGTACACGGTGAGCTCCGCCGGCAGCACGTGCTGGACGGCGTGGCGGGTGACCAGGCCGGGCAGGCGGTTGCGGCTCGTGACGATCACGGTGCACAGGTCGCTTCCCGGCAGCAGCGGCACGACCTGGTCGGTGCCCGCGGCGTTGTCCAGCACCAGCACCATCCGCCTGCCCGCCACGAGCGAGCGGAACAGCGCCGACCGGGCCTGGGTGCCGGCCGGCAGATGACCCGGTTCGACGCCGAGCGCGTGCAGCAGACCTCCCAGCGCCTCGTCCACGCCCATCGGCTCCTCGGCCGGGGAGAAACCGCGCAGGTCGACGAACAGCTGCCCGTCGGGGAACCGGTCGGCGCGCCGGTGCGCCCAGTGCAGTGCGAGACTGGTCTTGCCGATCCCGCCGGTGCCCGCGATCGCCGAGATGACGGCGGCGCCGGCCGCGTCGTCGAGACGGCGGAGCTCCTCGTGCCGCCCGAGGAACGTGGCGGGCCTCGACGGCAGCTGCCGCGGCACCACCGCGACCGCGACGCGCAGCCGGGGATCGGCCACGAGGATCTGCTGGTGCAGCGAGCGCAACGCGGCCGACGGCTCGGTGCCCACGTCCGCCAGCAGCCGTTCGCGGACCCGCCGGTAGTGCTCCAGCGCGTCACTGCTGCGTCCGGATCGGTGCAGCGCCAGCAGGTACTGGCCCGCCACGCGTTCGTTCAACGGGTGGCAGGCGACCCGTGCGGCCAGCTCGGCCACCAGCTCCCCGCCCTCCCCCGCGGCGAGCCGTGCGTCGATCAGCTCGTGCGAGGCCGCCAGCCGTTCCTGTTCCAGCCGGTCGCGTTCCTCGCGCACCCACTCGCCGTCGAGGCCCGTCAGCGCGTCCGCCCGCCACAGCGCCAACGCCTCGGTGAGCAAGCCCGCCGCGTCACCGCCGCGGGCACGCGCGCGCAGGTCCTGGAACCGCAGCAGGTCGATCGCGTCACCGGTCAGGACGTATCCGCCCGACCGGTGCTCGATCGCGAGCCCGCCGATCTGGGCCACCGCGCGCCGCAGCCGCGACACGTAGCTGTGCAGCGTCGTGCGGGCTCGCGGCGCCGCGTCGACGCCCCAGACCCGGTCGACCAGCCGGTCGACCGGCACGACCTTGCCCGCGTCGACCGCCAGCGCCGCCAGGACGCACCGCTGCCTGGGCGCACCCAGGTCCACCGGTCCCGCGCTCACCTCTCCGAGAAGACACAGCACGCACCCTTCACGCGGCAGCGAGCGTCCAGGTTGCCGTGTCGGTGCAAGTGCGTCCGTCGCGCGTGCCGGTGATCGTGACGGTGTTGGCGCCCGGCCGGAGGGTGATCGGCCAGGTGTGGATGTGGTCCGAGGCGGGCGGCTTGGGTGCGCCGACGGCCACGCCGTTCAACGTCAGTTGGACGTTGTCGACGGTGCCGTACGCGCGCACGGTGGTGGCGGCGACCGTGCGCTGGGTCCACCGGGCGCTGTTCAGGTGCACGAACGGGGTGTTCGTCCAGTTCGCTCTGCACATGCAGAACGCGTCTTTCCGGGTAACGCGGTCGTAGGTGACCAGGCCCTTGTCGTTGCGCCCCAAGGTGTCGCCCTCGGAACGGCTGTCGACGGCGAAGTCGAACATGTTCCAGACGAACGTGCCCCACAGGTACGAGCGCGTCTTGGCAGACGTGTCATGTCACTGAACGTATGGGCGCGATGAAAACGGTGTCACGAAAGGGGCTGGTTCCGGTACAACGGGTTCGGGCAGTCGACGTACCGGCTCGCCGCACCCTCCGCCCGCGTCCACCGCAGCAGCAGGTTCGCCTTCGCGGGCACGAACCGGTTCTCCAGCAAGGACATCACCTGTTCACATCCGTGATCCCTTGCATACACAACGAAAACAGACCGTGCCTCGGCCCACACGTCCAGACCGGGATGCCGGTCCAGCACGGCACCGGCGATCTCGATCAGGTGGTTGACGACGAGGCAGTACCGCAGCCGTTCCCACCCCTTCGCCTCGGAGACGCCCCGCGACCCGTCCGCTCCGTCCATTGAGGACAGCAGCTCCGCGTGCCGGGGCAGCAGCCGCATGCCCTCGGGATCGCGGTAGATCGCCTGCACCGGCATGCCCGCGGCGTCCACCCCCACCACCACGTTCTGCAGATGGCACTCCATCACGACGCCGTGCGCGAAGAACGCGTGCAGCACAGGGGGAACGACGACCGAGACGTACTGCCGGAACCACCGCAGCGCGCTCTCGGAGTCCAGGCCGTCCAACGGGTTCCCGTCGAACCCCTCGCTGATCCCGGCCGCCAGCAACGGGGTCACGCCGGGCAGGACGTGCTGCCGGATGCCGTCGCGCACCACGACCGCCAGGCCCTCGAAGGAGTCCGGCGACGTCCGGTAGCCGCGGTCGATCAGGAAGGCCGCGCCGGGGAAGACCGAGGCGATGTCCGCGAACACCGGTCTCAGCAGACGTGCGAGCGGCGGGATCCACCGCAGGTCGTGGGCCCACAACCGGCGCACGTCGTTGGTGATCCGCACGTCCAGGCTGAACTTGTAGAACAGGTCGGCGGCCGGGTCGTAGACCGTGCGCACCGAGGACGTCGGCCACACCTCGTGGTCGGTCGCCTCACCCGTCAGGCCCAGCAACGAGAGCTGCCACGGGTGCGCGGGCAGCACACCGGCGGGAAACGGCACCTCGCCGTCGTCGACGAACGTGCCTTCCAGGCGTGCCAACGAGAAGCTCGCGTGCACCTCGGGCGAGTACGGCAGCCACTCCGCCGCGGGCAGCCCACCGCGGCCCTTCGGTGCGGGGTGGTAGCGATGGCCGGCGATCAACGCCTGCTCGGAGCGCTGGTAGAGGTCGGCGGGCGCGGCGGCGCGGGCGTCGAGGACGGCGGCGATGGCCGACCGCGACCCGGCGATCTCGTCCAGGAACCCGACCGGCGGGTCGCCGAGCTCCTTCGTGATCAGCACGGCGAGCTCGTGCCACGACAGCGGCTGCCACGATCCGGTGAACACCTCGGGGTCCGACAGCCAGCGCCCCTCCCGCACGCGCAGCAGGACGCCGGTGCGGGGCAGCCGGAGCGTGCCGTCCGCCCACTCCCCCACCTCGCGGCGCAGGCAGTTGAGCAGGGCCGTCGTCGTGATGCCGTCGGGATCAGTGATCGATTCCACCGGTGTCCGCTTCCCTCTGGCGATGTGTCAGGATCAGATCATTCTGACGCAGACACCGGTCGAGTCCGCCTTCGCCGCAGCGCTGGACGAAAGACGCGCCGAAAGCTTCATCGCGGCGTTGCCGGGAGCCCGTGCGGCGATCCTCGCGCGCCTGCGCCGTGCGTTCGCGATCGAGCCGTTGCCGCAGGTCAGCGTGGATCCGGCCGAGTACCTCCACCCTGTCGACCTCCTCACCGCACTGCGCTGGCAGCACTCTGAGAGCCTCGTCACCGAGGTCGCCCACAGCGTCGCCGGACTGGCCCTGTCGCGCACGACGAGCCCGCTCACGACCCCGTTCCTGGACAGGTCGCTGGAGGAGCACGAGCAGAGCGTGGTCGACGGCCATCCGCTGCACCCGTGCTGCCGCAACCGCACCGGGTTCACCGCCCTGGACCACCTCGCGTACGGCCCCGAACACCGCCCGGTCGTTCCGTTGCGCCTGCACTCCGCGGCGAACCACGTGGTGTTCGGCGACTGGCCCGACGAGCTCCGCGACGGCGAGCGGATCCTGCTCCCGGTGCATCCGTGGCAGGCGGACCGGCTGGCGGTGCACACCGAGGGCACCCTGGACGCGAGCCCGCTGATGGCGTTGCGGACCCTCTCGACCGGCTCCTGGCACGTCAAGACGACGCTGAGCGCCCAGATCACCTCGGCCGTGCGGGACATCTCCGGCGGCTCGATCGCGACGGCGACCACGGTCTCCGACTTCCTGGGCACGGTGGTCGAGGGCATCGAACTGCAGCACAACCGGGCATCGGCCGCCGTGCTCACCGACGGCGAACCGGACAGGCGGCTCGGCGTGATCCTGCGCGACACACCGTTGCCACGTCAGGGAGAAACCCTGCTGCCCCTGGCCGCGCTGGGAAACTGGCACATCCCGGATCCCGTCCGCTGGCTCGCGGAGTTCGCCGAGCTGACCGTGCCGCCGTTGATGACGCTGCTCGCGCGCGGGGTGGCGTTGGAGGCGCACGAGCAGAACCTCCTCGTGGGTCTCGTGAACGGCAGGCCGAGCCGGGTGATCTACCGCGACCTCGCCGACATCCGCGTCAGCCCGCGCGCCGGGCTGCCCACCCGTCTGCACGCGAGCCCGGAGGCCTTGCGCGCCAAGACGTTCGCGACGTTCTTCGCGACCGCCCTGACCGGGTTGATCGGCACGCTCGACGCTCCGGCCGCCGACCTGTGGGACGTGGTGGCGAAAGCCGTCCCGGGCACGCCGGACCGGCACGCGCTGCTGCACGACCCGTTGCCCGCCAAGCCTCTCACCCTGATGCGGCTCGACCCTTCGACCACGCGGTGGGCCTACCTGCCGAACCCGTTCAGGCGCTGAGCAACGCCGAACGGTGTTCCCAGGCCAGCGACAGCAAGGCGGCACCCGCGGCCTGCGTCGGTTCGTGGTGCACGAACCGTTCGACGTTCTCGGCGGTGAACGCGAGCGGGCGCAGCACCTGGCCCTCCTCGTTGTGCGACACCAGATCGCCGAACAACTCGTCGAACTCCCCGGCCTCGATCACCGCCACGGTCAGCATGTCGGTGGCGAACGTCAGCGGGTCGACGCCCATGCCGAGGTAGAACACCCGCGCGGCCTCCGTCAGCCGCCGCGCGAACGGCCAGGCCGCGTAGTCGACCTCGTGGATCTCCTCAGCCCCGAGCATCTCCTCGGCGAACTCGCGGATCATGCAGTGCCACAACGAGAAGTCGGCCTCGGACACGCCCTGGAACACCCCGACCGGCAGCACCTGGAACATGCCGCCCGCGTGCCCGACGCGCTTCGGGTCGCGCCAGTGCAGGAAGAACGTCGCCTCCCCGGAAGCCTCGTCGTGGCGCAGGGTCAGCGTGCTGACGGCGACGTTGACGGGCCGCTGCCGGGGATCGCACGGATCGCCGACCTGCGCGCGCAACGGCAACGCGTCGATCCGGCCGGCCTCGCGCGCCGCGTACTCGTGCGCACTGGCCTCGCCCACGTCGATGCCGTCGAAGTAGGTGCCGATCCCGAACGTCAGGTGCCGCCCGGTGAAGTCCAGCAGCCGGTAGGTCTCGCGGTTCTGGAACACCGTCGGCGCCGCGAGCGCGGCCATGGCCTTCGAGTAGCTGCCGAACCCGTCCGGCAGCAGGGAGTCCGTCACCTCGGGCAGTGCGGTGGACGCCGTCAGCTCCAGCGAGAGGTCGGCCAGCGGGATCGGCGCGGCCGGCATCCAGTGCGGTGACGTGAGCAACGGCGTGCCGGCGACCCTGGGCACGTCCGGGTACTCGGAGACGGCCTTCAGCGCGAGCGCGTGACGGTGTTCGAGCAGGTGGGCGCGCACTTCGAGCCACTCGGCAGACGTCGGCATGGGCAACATTCTGCTGGACGGAACGGCGAAATGACCGGGCCACCCGCTGGCCCGGTCTCCGCGTTGTGAGGCTGTCAGGCCCTCCAGCGCCGTGATGCGTGGACGACTTCGCCGACCGCGCGTGCCAGGCTCCCGTCGGCGTCGACGTGCGCCTCGTACTGCGCCGGAAGCGGCTGGGCCACCTCGGGCGGTGCCTCGTACGAGTCGCTGTCCTCCCACCGCAGCCTGCGCGCCGTCTTCACGAACGCGACCGCCGCTACCAGCAGCAGCACCCCGAGCGCGGCCGGCCACCAGACCGATTCCGCGACCGCGATGGCGAACTGGACCTGGGCCACCACGACGAACACGACAGTCAGACCGACCACCGACCACGGGGCCGAACTACCGTCATGTCTGCGCTTGGCGGCACCGGTTGCCCCCATTGGCGTCACCTCCACCGATGTTGACGTGGACATCGGCGATTGATCGCACGGAGTTACAGGGCCCAGCGTACTCCCCGATCGTTTGGTTGCAGACCGTCATCTTCCGGACATCCGCCCACCTGCAGGAAACCGGTGCACAACGGGTGCGCAATTCACTCAGTGGTGTGATCATCGGCCGGTGTCCGCACTGCACGCGGGGGACCCCGCATCATTCGCCGCCGACGTTCTCGACGAGGGTCCGGCCGAACTGGAGTACGTGCCCGGAGTGGCGTCCCAGCGGCCCACCAAGACGTGCGCGGGAGGCGCGTTGATCCGTGATTCCACCGGACGCGTGCTGTTCGTCGTGCCGACGTACAAGGCGGTGCTGGACATCCCGGGTGGCATGACCGAGGACGACGAGTCGCCGAAGGCCGCGACGCTGCGGGAGATCCGCGAGGAGCTCGGCCTCACCGTGACGCTGGGACCGCTGCTGGTCGTGGACTGGACGCCGCGCAACGGCGTCTGGCGCGACTGCCACCAGTTCGTGTTTGACGGTGGTGTCGTGGACGGTGCCGTGGCGTGCGATCCCGAGCTGGAAGGCGTCCTGTACCTCACGCTGGAGGACGCGAGGCCCCGGATCTACCCGTCGCTCCACCGCCGCCTCACGCTCGCCGTGGCGGCGCTTGAGAGCGGTTCCACGCGGTACGCCGAGTTCGGCAGGGAGGTCTGATGCGGATCGTCTCGCTGCTGCCCGCGGCCACCGACGTCGTCGCCGAACTGGGACTCGCCGACCACCTCGTGGGACGCACCCACGAGTGCGACTGGCCGCCGGGGATCGAGGGCGTGCCCGTCGTCACGAGCACCGGCATCGACCAGGACGCGCTGAGCAGCCGCGAGATCAACTCGACCGTGCACCGCGGGTCGTCGCTGTACGGACTGGACGCGGACCTGCTGAACGACCTCGCGCCGGACGTGATCCTCACCCAGGACCTGTGCGACGTCTGCGCCGTCTCGTACCGCAAGGTCACCGACACGGTCCGGGTGATGGACGTCGGCCCGACCGTGCTGAGCCTCGAACCCTCCACGCTGGACGAGGTGCTCGGCTGTCTGAAGACCGTGGGAGACGTGCTCGGCGTCGACAGCGCGGACCGGATCGCCGCACTCCGCCACCGCGTCCATGAGGTTGAGCGGCAGACCAGGGACCTGGCCCGGCCGCGCGTGGCCGCGATCGAGTGGCTCGACCCGTGCTGGCCCGCCGGGCACTGGGTCCCGGAGCAGATCACCGCGGCCGGTGGCGTCCCGCTCCTCGCCGGGAAGGGCGAGCACACCAGGCCCATCACCTGGGAGGCCGTCCACGACGCCAAACCCGACGTGGTCCTGCTGATGCCCTGCGGTTTCCCTCCTGAACGAACGCTCCGGGAACTCCCTGACCAGCAGCTACCTGAGACGTGGGTGCTGGACGGGCCGTCCTACTTCAACCGGCCCGGCCCACGGGTGGTGCGCGGAATCGAGGTCCTCGCCCACGTCCTGCACGGCATCGAATGGGGCGACGAAGGAGCTCCTCCGGGCAGCTCCCTCCCTGTACTGGTTACTCGTTCAAAACACCGCAATTAAGCTCGGCCCATGGACCTGAGCGCGTTCCCCCGAGTCTCCCTGGGCACCTGGCCGACTCCGCTGGAAGACGCCCCGAGGCTCACGTCCGCGCTCGGCGGCCCTCCGGTCCTGATCAAGCGCGACGACGTCAACGGGCTCGGCGCGGGCGGCAACAAGCTGCGCAAACTCGAGTTCCTGCTCGGCGCGGCCATCGACCAGGGCGCGGACACGATCATCACGTTCGGCGCGCTGCAGACCAACCACGGCCGGCAGACCGCGGCGGCGTGCGCGAAGCTCGGCCTGCGCTGTGAGCTCGTGCTGACGGCCAAGGTGCCGATGAAGGGCGACGCGTACGAGAGGTCCGGCAACGTCGTGCTGGACCACATGTTCGGGGCGAACGTGCACGTCTGCGCGGACGCCGACGAGACCGTGAAGGCGTACGAGAAGATCAACCACGACAAGGCCGCCACACTCCCCGTGGGCGGCTCGAACGGCCTCGGAACGCTCGGCTACGTCGCGGCGGCCGTGGAACTGGTCGGCCAGCTCGACGACCGCGGCATCGGCAACGCCACCATCGTCGTCCCGGACGGCAGCGGCGCCACGGCGGCGGGCATCGCGCTCGGCACCGAACTGCTCGGCTGGCCCGGCACGGTCCACGCCGCGAGCGTCTCGCACACCGCGGCCGACGCCGAGCAGGAGCTCCGCACCCTCGCCACCGACGCCGCCACCCTCCTGGGCGAACCCGCCCCGAAGCTCGGCCACGTCACCGTCACCGACGACACCATCGGAGCGGGCTACGGCGTGCCGACGCCGGAGATGTGGAGCGTGCTGAAGCTGTTCGCGCAGACCGAGGGCGTGATCCTCGACCCTGTCTACACCGGCAAGGCCGCGGTGAAGTTCCGCGAGATCGCCCCTGCCGGCGATGTGCCCGTCGTGTTCCTCCACACGGGTGGTCTTCCCGGCTTCTACGGATACGCGCCGGAAGCGGTCGCGCAGTTCTGACCCTGCGTGATCAGTACTCTGGTGTGGTGACCGATCTGGCCGACGACCTGAGCCTGCTGCGCGACCTCGAGCGGCGGTTGCTCGTCTACAAGTTCGCGATCGAAGAGCTGATGACGAAGCTCCGCATCCTCAGCGAGGAGTTCGACTCGGTCCACCAGCACGACCCGATCGAGCACATCACCAACCGCGTGAAGAAGCCAGAAGGCATCCTGGAGAAGCTGCGGCGCAAGGGCTTCCCGCTCGACCTCGACTCGATCGGCGACTGGCTCGACGACATCGCGGGCGTGCGGGTGGTCTGCCCGTTCGTCTCGGACGTCTACCGCGTGAAGGCGATGCTCGCGCGCCAGCACGACGTGGAGATCCTGCACACCAAGGACTACATCGCCTCGCCGAAGCCGAACGGCTACCGCAGCCTGCACCTGATCATCCGGATCCCGGTGTTCCTGTCGGACCGCGTCGAGCACGTGAAGGTCGAGGTGCAGCTGCGGACCATCGCGATGGACTTCTGGGCCACGCTGGAGCACAAGCTGTTCTACAAGTACGACGACAGCCCGCCCGCGGACTTCGTGGGCGAGCTGATGTCGACGGCGATGATCGCGGCGCAGCTGGACGACCGGATGGAGTCGTTGCACAGGCGCATTCACCAGGACTAGCCCGCCGAGTCCACACAGGACTCGGCGGGCTCGCGCACTACGGCTTGCTGATCTCCAGCTGCAGCTCGGTCACCCAGTCGGCGGGGTCACCCTCGCCGTAGTTCAGGTACACCTCCCGGGCGAACCCGTTCTGCTTGTACCCGTGCGCCTCGATCCACGCCGCCACGGCCTGGTAGGTCACGTCGACGTCGTCCATGGCGCCGCGGTGCACGACGGTCGCCGCCTCGGCGATCGCGGGCAGGTCGACGACCTCGAACTCGTAGGCGGGCGACGGCTCGACGGCCACGGTGATCCCGGCGTGCACCACGACCTCGTCCCCGGCGGCGGGTTCGTAGGTGGCGATTCCGCAGCCGGACGGCGTGACACCCGCGCGCCCCAGTCGTTCCATCAACTGCGGGTACAGCGGCTGGATGACCGGGCCGATGTCCTCCGGCCCGTAGGAGGCCGCGGTCGCGGTCAGCCGGGCGACCCGGACGGCGGGAACGGGCTTCACGACGATCTCGTCGGTGGGCATGGTGCCTTCCCTCTCGATGGCGCGGAGACGTGCCTCGACCCGGCGCAGCCGCGACTCGTCCGCGAGGATCTGCTGCCGCAGCTCGGCCCGCCGCAACGACAACATGCCGTGCAACTGTTCGACGGAAAGCTGCTCGTCGAGCACCACGCGCACCTGGTCGAGCGTCAGACCGAGGTCCTTCAGCGCGACCAGGCGGTTCAGTCGTTGCAGTTGGGCGGCGGTGTAGAAGCGGTAGCCGCTGGACGGGTCGACGTGGGCCGGCAGGAGCAGGCCTACGGCGTCGTAATGGCGCAGCATCCGCACCGACACGCGCCCCAGATGGGCGAAGTCTCCGATGGTGAACATGACTGTTCCTGTGTAGGGGCTGACACGGTGTGAGGGTCAAGAAATGATGGTTTGAGCAACGCACCGGGTGCGCATCCTGGGACGTTGACGAGAGGTGGCACATGACGTTCGCACATCCGGCGCTCTTCTACTCCGATGAGGACTCCTACATCGACGGGACCGTCCCGTTCGTCATGGAGGGTCTGGCGAGCGCCGAACCGGTCGCCGTAGCGGTGCCGGCGGGGAACCTGGAGCTGCTCAAAGAGGCGCTGAGCGGGTTCGCTCACCTCGTGACGTTCATCGACATGGCGGACACCGGCCGCAACCCCGGCCGGATCATCCCCGAGCTCCGCGCGTTCGCCGACCGGCACCGCGGGGCCGTCCGCATCATCAGCGAGCCGGTGTGGGACCGTCGCACCGACGTCGAGTACCCGGCGTGCGCGCTGCACGAGGCGCTGGTCAACTACGCGTTCAGCGGACGCGACCTGAGCATCCTGTGCCCCTACAACACCACCACCCTCAACCACGACGTGCTGGCCGACGCCGAGAAGACCCACCCGGTCGTGATCGACGCGAGCGGCCACCGCCCCAGCGACCACTTCCACCCCGCACGGGTGGTCGTCGCCGCCCACTCGCTGCCGCTGGCCATCCCGTCCGACGCGGCGAGCACGTCCGTCGGCGCCGGTGCGATGGCGGCGGTGCGGACGTTCGCACGTGAGCAGGCCGTGAAGCTCGGTCTGGGCCACGACCGGGTCGACGACTTCGCGCTCGCGGTCACCGAGCTGGCGACCAACAGCGTGCGGCACGGCGGCGGCGAGAGCACGGTCCGCGTCTGGGCGGAAAGCAGAAGTATTGTTTGCCAAGTCAACGACAACGGACACATCACCGATGTTCTGGCTGGCCGTACGCCGGTTCACGCAAACGAACCAGGCGGTCGCGGTCTGTTGCTTGTCAACCGTTTGGCGGACCTCGTGCGCACCCAAACGACGTCTTCGGGCACTGCAATCCAAGTCAGATTCGACCTGACTGACAAAAAGGCAACGTGATCCACATACATTTGGGCGTGTTCGTTATAGCTTGAGCACGTGCACGACGAGGAAGCGACGGCAATCGGTTACACGGGGGCGCGTTTCGGGTCTCCGGCGACCCGTAGACGGCTACGCGCCGACGGAAGTGAAGACTTCAACGGCGCCGAGACGCAACAACTGCCCCGTCAGCAACCGTTGCGCCAACGCCCACCGGAACCGCCACCGGAGTGGCCTGTGCAAGAAGAAGAACCGACCCACGCCCCCGCTAGGGACAGCTCCCTCATCCGTCCCTACGCCCGCACCGGCGGCCGCACGACGGCCCGCCACGACCTGCGTCTGGAGACGCTGCTCTCCACCGAGGAGGAACGGCTCTACCGCGCGACCAACGACCAGGCGGCGATGATGCGCCTGTGTCTGCAGCCGCGGTCGGTCGCCGAGATCTCGGCGCTGATGAAGATCCCGCTCGGCGTCACGCGAGTGCTGCTGAGCGACCTGATCACGCTCAACCTGGTCGCCGTGCACGAGCCGAGCGACAAGCCGAACGTCGCGCTGCTCGAACGCGTGCTCGCGGGTCTGCGCAAGTTGTAACCGTTCGCCAGCGCGCGGGACCGCCCTCGCGCGCCGATAATGTGGATCGTGGCTACCCCGAGCGACGAGTCCCCCAAGACGCCGGTCACCGAGCCGATCCCCGCTGCTCCGGCAGCGGCCGCACCGAAGAAGCTGCGGCCGACCCGGATCAGCGGCACCTGGATCGCCGTGCTGGTGGCGATCGTCGTCCTGATCTTCCTGCTCATCTTCATCCTGCAGAACGGCGACAACGCGACGATCCACTTCCTGTGGGGTGAGTTCAGCCTTCCCCTGGGCGTGGCGCTGCTGTTCGGCGCGATCGGCGGTGCGTTGCTGGTCGCGGTCGTCGGCGCCGCCCGCATCCTGCAGCTGCGCCGTCAGGCCAAGCGGACCGCGACGCCTATCGGTCGTCCCTCGACCTCAGCACCAGCTCGACGCGAGAGCTGATCCCGAGCTTGCGGAAGATCTTGCGCAGGTGGAAGTTCACCGTGTGCGGTGACATGAACAGCTGCGTGGAGATCTGCCGGTTCGTCTGACCCTTGGCCACCAGGTTGGCGATCGCCCGTTCGGTGTCGTCCAGGCTCGACCACCCGGACTCGGGCCGCGCCGAGGTGGCCCTGCGGCGCCTGCCGAGCTTGCGCAGCCGGCCCAGGACGCGTGCGCTGTCCCGTGACGCGCCGATCTCCCGGTAGAGCCCGAGCGCGTTCTCCAGGGCCTTCACCGACTCGGCCCGGTCCGTCGCCCCTGCCAGCAGCGTGCCGAGGTCCTCGGCCGCGTTCGCCCGTGCCCACAGGTCGCGGTGCTGCCGCGCGGCCAGCTCCAGCAGGCCCGCGTCGGCGTCGAACAGGCCCCGCGCGTGCACCGCGGCCGCTCCCACCGCCGGGAAGCCGGGGTGTTCCTCCGCCAGCCGTTCCGCGCGGTCGACGACGGTCTTCGCCAGCCGTTCGTTCCCGGCTTCCCTCGCCCTGCGCACGAACCAGCCGGCGGCGCGGGGCTCCTCGGCGAACAGGCCCGACGCCATCAGGCCCGGGTACTCGTCGGTGAGCAGCGCCAGCGCCTTCTCGAGCCCGGAGCCGACGTAGGTGACGAGCACGTCGGCCCACTGGTAGTAGGCGCGGGAGAAGATGATCTCGTCGGCCGGGACCTGGTGGCGGAAGCGCCCGACGTGCTCGATCGCGGCGGGCAGGTCGCCGGTGTGGATCGCGACCATCGCGAGCACCGCCAGCGCCGG
Organism: Lentzea sp. HUAS TT2; assembly: GCF_051853195.1. Taxonomy (NCBI): domain Bacteria; kingdom Bacillati; phylum Actinomycetota; class Actinomycetes; order Pseudonocardiales; family Pseudonocardiaceae; genus Lentzea; species Lentzea sp. HUAS TT2. Next base: position 292,437 of record NZ_CP196667.1, read on the forward strand.
CGCGACCACCGTCTCGTGCCCGGTCTCCTCCGCCACGGTCAGCGCGGCGCGCGCCTCGGCGGCGGCCTCCTCCATCCGACCGGACTGCAACAGGATCCTGGCCTGCACGACCGCGGTCATGACCTCCCTGGTGACCACGGCGGAAGGCCCGCTGCGCACCCGGCGCACCACGTTGTCGGCGTCGGCGAACTCCCGCAGCCCTGCGAGCAGGGTCGCGAGCAGCAGCTGCGGGTACGCGCCGAGGTCGTGCGAGGTGCTCGACCGGGCGGCCTCGCGGGCCAGTTCCAGTGCGGCGCCGGGCCTGCCGGTGTCCCGCGCGATCGCGGCCAGCACTGCCAGAGCCGTTGCCAGCACGTCGTCCGGTGGTCCCTGGTGACCCCGCACGACGGCCTCTGCCAGCTCCTCCGCGCGGCGCCGGTCGTGGCCGAGCAACGCCATCAGCCGGGTGATCTCCACCCAGGGCGCGAGTTCCGGCGCCAGGTCGGGTTCGCGCAGCAACGCCTCGGAGATCTCCAGCGACTCCGCGTGCCGGGCGCCCAGCAACGTCGTCGTGGCCACGAGGTGCCGGAGTTTGGCGGCGGGCTCCGGGGACACCTGACGGGACAACGCTTCCCCGGCGAGCTCCTGCGCGGCAGTCAGCCTGCCGGCGGCGGTGAGCGCCCGCACGGCCATGACCGTGCGGTGGACCAGCGAAGCAGACGCTTGGTCGGTCAGTTCGAGCGCGCGCACGGCGAGCTCGGCGGCGGCCTCGGGAGCGTTCCACAGCACGGCTTTCGCGGCCGCGACGAGTCCGTCGACCGACCGGGCGTCGCCGCGCTGGGCACCGTGCAGCAGGTGCCTCGCGGCGAGGACGGCGCTGTCGCCGCGTCCCAGCAGCATCTCGCCGGCCTCGCGGTGCAGCGCGCGCCGCACGGGCGGGGGCACGGAGTCGGCGACCAGGCGCCACAGCAGCTCGTGACGGAACGCCAGCCGGTCGTCCAGGGACGTCACGACGCCCGCGCCGATGACCTCGTCCAAGGCGGGCAACAGGATCGCGGTGCTCGACGCCAGCATCTCCGCCACGTCACCGGGTTCGAAGCGCGGCCCGAGCACGGAGGCGACCTGCAGCAGGTGCCTCGCCTTGCCGCTCAACGCGTTCACGCGGTCACGCAGCAGCGCCTCGGTGGCGCGCGCCGGCCGGTCGGCCCTGATCGAGGCGTGTTCGGCGGTGACCACCACCAGGTCGTCCTCGTGCAGTGCCGCGAAGAGCGCGGCGAGTGCGGCGGGATGACCCTGCGCGGTGGCAGCAAGCGCTTTCAGGTCGTGGTCGGGAAAACCACCGGCGAGATCGGTGACGAGGTCCACGACCGCGTTGTCCGCCAACGGCCGCAGCTCGATCCTGGTGGCACCACGGCCCGCGGCGGCGGCGAACAGGCGGTCCGCGCCCTCGCCGCGGCGGCGGGCGAGCAGCCACACCACCTTCTCGTGGGTGGAGGCGGGTAACAGTGCGCGCAGGGCGGCCAGGGTGCCGGGCTCCGCCAGGTGGAGGTCGTCCAGCACGACCAGCGTCGGGCCGTCCGGGTGGCGTTCGGCCAGGCGGGCCAGCAGGAACGGCTGGTCGAGCTCGTCGCGCGCGGTGGCGACCTCGAAGCCGCGTCCGGCGGCGACGGCGGCGGTCTCGGCCAGCAGCCGCGTCTTCCCGGTGCCCGCCGCCCCGTCGATCAGCACCACACCGGTGCCCTCGTTCAGCACACCGCTCAGGAGCTCCCGTTCTCCCTCGCGGCCGCGGAACACACAGTCCCGATTCCCCGACACTAATTTTCCTTTCGCTCCGCGGCGGCGGAGAAGAAGCGCTGCAATACCACAAGCCCCCGTGGCACGACCAGCCCCGAGTGGCCCCCCTCCAGGCCGTCGGGATGACCTTGAAGGGCCGTGTCCGAGCTGCACTACCCATTCGAGTAGTTGCCCGCGGGATCATACGGTCCGCACTCCTGTTGAGACGCCCATAGCCCAGGAACCTTTACCTGGGCAAGTGGAGCGCTTTCTCCTAGCATCAATTCCGCTGAGCTTTCAGCGGCGGATTGTGGAGAGATCTTGGAAAACCGGCTGAAAGTGTGGTGCGCCGGAATCGGCGATCAGGCGGCGCCGGGCACGACCACGGTGGTGGAAGGCGCACCCGGCACGGGCAAGACGGCGGCGCTCGACGACCTCGCCACGCACTGGGAGGCGGCGGGCAGGAACGTCGTCCGGGCACGGGGCAGCGCACTGGAGGGCGACCTGCCGTTCGGGATCGTGGCTCAGCTCTTCGACCTGGTCGACCCTGATCTCGTGCCCGCGGAGGCGACGGGCGCTCTGCAGCTGACGGCGGCGACGGCGGACTTCCCGGTGCTGCACGGCGTCTACCGGCTGGCAGCCGCGCTCGCCGCACGCGGTGACCTGCTTGTCGTCGTGGACGACGCGCACTGGGCGGACGCCGCTTCCCTTCGCTGGCTGGCTTATCTGGCGTTGAGGGTGCGCCGGCTGCGCATCGCCGTGGTGCTGGCCGTGGGTCTGGGCGAGCGGTGTGACGACCCGTCGTTCGGCGAGATCATGACGTCCTGCCAGCGGATCACGCTCGACAACTTCACCTCCGCCGAGACGGGCAGGGTCGTCTCCGGGGCGCTGGGTGAGGCCGCGCCCGAGTTCTCCACCGCGTGCTTCGAAGCGACCGGCGGCAACCCGCTGGCGGTGACGCGGCTGGTCAAAGCCCTGGCGGACGACGACGTCCCGCCCACCGCCGACGCCGCGTGGCGGGTGGCGAGGCACGGCGCGGAGGTGTCCGGGGAGATCATGGCGGCTCGGCTGCGCCGCCGTCCCTCGTCCGTCGTGACCACCGCGCACTGCCTGGCCGCGCTCGGTCCGTCGCCGCATCCCGGCGTGCTGGCGGAACTGACGCGGCTGAGCCCGGTGGAGCTCGCGGAGGCCGTGCGCACCGTCGAACTGCTCGGCGTGGCCGGGCCCGCGGTGCTCGGCGACATGCCCGCTCCGGCACGGGCGGCGCTGCACCTGCGGGCCGCGCGGTCGTTGCGGGCGCACGGGGCCGCGGACCGCGCGGTGGCCGACCACCTGCTGGAGACCTCGCCCGGCCTGGAGCCGTGGGCGGGCGAGGTGCTCGACCGGGCCGCGCAGGAGGCGGTGCACCAGGGCGACACGTCCGGTGCCGCGCGGTTGCTGTGGCGGGCGTTGCGCGAGCCGGTGGCGAACCCGTCGCGGGCGTTGCGGCTGCTGGGGATCGCCGAGCTGGTCGGCAACCTGCCGGGTGCGACGACCCGGTTGCGCGAGGCCCTCCAGTCCGATGTGGACGATGACGAGTCCGCGGTCGCGCTGTCCTACGCCCTGCACGCCGACGGCAACCCGGCCGAGATCCCCCTCGTTCTGGGCGGATCACCCTGGGCCCAGGCACACCTGGCCGTGCACGGCCTGGTGTGGCAGGAGGCCGTGCCGTCGTCGGTGTCGCTCGGCACTCCCGCCGGGGTGCTGCACCGCGTGATGGTCGGGGACATCAGCGCCGCCGAGGCCGTGCCGCTGGTGTCCGCCACGGACGTTCTTTCGTCACTGACGTCCGCGATGACGCTGAACCTCGCCGACTCGCTGGACGAGGCGCTGGCCGTGCTGGACGAGGTCGACCGCGCCCAGGCCCCGGCGTTGCGCGCGCTGACGAACGTCATGCGGGCGAACGTCCAGCGCCGCAAGGGAGATCTCGCCTCCGCCCGCGCCGACCTGGCGGTAGCTGCTGATCACCTGCGCCAGGACCGGCGCTGGCACGCCGTGTCGACCTGGCACGCAGCACTGCTCGCCGACATCCTGCTCGAGGAGGGCCGCCTGGACGAGGCCGCCTCGGTGATCGCCGAAGCCTCGACGGACGAAGCGCGGCGCACGTGGTCGTTCGGCGGCGTGCTGACCGTGCGCGGACGAGTGCTGACCGCCAGAGGCGACGATCACGAGGCCCTGGAAGCGTTCCTGGCCGCCGGACGGCACTGCGCCGCCTGGCCGTACCGCAACCCGGCGGCGTTGTCGTGGCGTTCCGGGGCGGCGCTGGCGTGCGCGGCGATGGGCGACGGCGAACGAGCACGTGAACTGGCCCAGGAGGAGGTCGCACTCGCCCGGATCTGGGGCGCCCCCAGGGCGTTGGGCATGGCGTTGCGCGCGGAGGGCCGGGTGACCGCGGGTGCGGCCGGCCGGACGTTGCTGGAGGAGGCCGTGCGGGTGCTGCGCGGCTCCCCCGCCCGCCTGGAGCTGGCACGCGCGTTGGTCGACCTCGGCGTGGTGGTGCGCCGCCAGGGCGACACGGCGTTCGCGCGCACGTGCCTGCGTGACGCCCTGGACCTGGCGCAGAAGTGCGGATCGGCCGCGATGTCGGCGCGGGCCTACTCCGAACTGGTGGCGACGAGCGCCGGACCTCGGCGGATGCGGCAGACAGGGCCGACCGCGCTCACCCCGACGGAGCACCAGGTGGCGGAACTGGCGGCGCGGGGCCGTTCCGACGACGAGATCGCATCGACGCTGCTCATGCCCGCGGACGGCGTGGAAGGCGTGCTCTCCGGGATCTACCGGAAGCTCGGTGTCTCAGGCCGTTTGCAGCTCGCGGATGCTCTGTTCGTGGACTAGTTCGGACCCGTTCGGCCGATAGTTGGGTTACGACTTTCGGCCCTATCGTCCTGCGCATGGCGAGCGAATTTCAGCGGAGCAAGGTCGATCTGGTCTTCGGCGCGTTGGACTCCGACGGCAACGGCTGCCTGAACAAGGAGGACTTCGAGCTGCTCGCCCAGCGCTGGGCGGCACTGCGCGGCAGTGACGAGGCGCTGCTGACGCAGGTGATGCTGGGCTGGTGGGCCACCCTGCAGTCGGCAGCGGGAGGCGCGGACCAGGTGACGCTGGAGGATGTTCTGAACGTCGTGGACGTGCTGCCGGACAACATCGAGCCGGTGCTGGGAACGGCGGACGCGATGTTCGGTGCCGTGGACTCGGACAGCGACGACTACGTCTCCGAGGCGGAGTACCGGCTGATGATCGAGGCCTGGCTGGGCCACGTGGAGGCGACCGACTTCGCCAGGCTGGACCTGGACGGCGACGGCAGGTTGTCGCGCAACGAGTTCACGACGCTGTGGGCCGAGTTCTGGGCCGGCGACAACCCTTCCGCGGCCGGCTCCTACGTGTTCGGACCTGTTCAGGCGGCCTGAACGCGCCCACCGGACGACATCGCCCAGCCCCGACCCCGCTCCGTCACCTCCCCCAACAAAATCCGCCCCATCCGTGTTTCCGAACGGTACGCGGGGACCCCGCGTACCGTCAGAAGGTACGTAGGGGCCCCGCGTGCGACATAAGGTTGGGCCGGACGGGTGAAGATCAGTCAGGCGCCGTCCTCCAGGTCGCCCTCGGTCTCGAGGTAGGCGGCCCGCAGCGCGTCCAAAGTGGACTCCTCGGGGTGCTCCCACATCTTGCGCTCCGCCGCCTCCAGCAGGCGCTCGGCGATGCCGTGCAACGCCCACGGGTTGCTGGTCTGCAGGAACTTCCTGGTCTCCGGGTCGAGCACGTACGACTCGGTCAGCTTCTCGTACATCCAGTCCGCGACGACGCCGGTCGTGGCGTCGTAGCCGAACAGGTACTCGACCGTCGCCTGCAGCTCGAACGCGCCCTTGTAGCCGTGGTTGCGCATCGCCCCGATCCAGCGCGGGTTCACCACGCGGGCGCGGAAGATCCGGGAGGTCTCCTCGGTCAGCGTGCGCGTGCGGACGGCCTCCGGGCGCGTGCTGTCACCGACGTACGCGGCGGGTGCCTTGCCCGTCAACGCCTTCACCATCGTGACCATGCCACCGTGGTACTGGAAGTAGTCGTCCGAGTCGGCGATGTCGTGCTCGCGGGTGTCGATGTTCTTGGCCGCCACCGCGATCCGCCGGTACGCCGACTCCATGTCCGCGCGGGCCGCCACACCGTCGACCCCGCGCCCGTACGCGTAGCCGCCCCACACCGCGTAGACCTCGGCGATGTCGGACGAGTCGCGCCAGTTGCGGCTGTCGATCAACGGCAGCACGCCCGCGCCGTACGCGCCCGGCTTCGAACCGAAGACGCGCAACGTGGCCCGGCGCTGGTCTCCGTGCTCCTCCAGGTCCTTGAGCATGTGCGCCCGCACGAAGTTCTGCTCCGCGGGCTCGTCCAGCGCGGCAACCAGCTGCACCGCATCGTCCAACATGGACACGACGTGCGGGAAGGCGTCCCGGAAGAAGCCGGAGATGCGGATCGTGACGTCGACGCGCGGCCTGTCCAGCTCGTCGAGCGTGATGACCTCCAGCCCCGTCACGCGGCGGGACTGGTCGTCCCACACCGGCCGCACGCCCAGCAGCGAGAACACCTCGGCGATGTCGTCGCCGGCGGTGCGCATCGCGGACGTGCCCCAGACCGACAGGCCGACCGAGGGCGGCCACTCGCCGTCGTTCTCGGCCCGGTAGCGCTCCAGCAGCGAGTCGGCCATCGCCTGACCGGTCTCCCACGCGAGCCGCGACGGGATGGCCTTCGGGTCGACCGAGTAGAAGTTGCGGCCGGTCGGCAGCACGTTCACCAGGCCGCGCAACGGGGAACCGGACGGGCCGGCCGGGATGTAGCCGCCGTCCAGCGCGTGCAGGACGTTCGTCATCTCGTCCGTGGTGCGCGCGAGCCTGGGCACGACCTCGACGGCGGCGAACTCCAGGATCTTCTGCACGTCCTCGGACTCGTGCAGGGTCTTGGCCACCTCCCGGTCCCAGCCCGCGTCCTCCATGGCCTGAACGAGTCCGCGCGCGATCTCCTCGATCGCGTCGACGTCCTCGCGACCCGTGGTCGTGAGGCCGAGCGCCTCGCGCAGACCGGGCAGCGCGGCGACCTGACCGCCCCACATCTGCCGTGCCTGCAACATGGCGAGCACGAGGTTGACGCGGACGCTCCCGGTCGGCGCCTCGCCCAGGACGTGCAGGCCGTCGCGGATCTGAACGTCCTTGACCTCGCAGAGCCAGCCGTCGACGTGCAGGATGAACTCGTCGAACTCCGCGTCGTGCGGCCGGTCCTCCAGGCCTAGGTCGTGGTCGAGCTTGGCTGCCTGGATCAGCGTCCAGATCTGCGCGCGGATCGCCGGCACCTTCGCCGGGTCCATCGCGGAGATGTTGCCGTATTCGTCGAGCAACTGCTCCAGGCGCGCGATGTCGCCGTAGCTGTCGGCGCGGGCCATCGGCGGCACGAGGTGGTCGACCAGCGTGGCGTGCGCACGGCGCTTGGCCTGGGTGCCCTCGCCCGGGTCGTTGACGAGGAACGGGTACACCAGCGGCAGATCGCCGAGCGCCGCGTCCGTGCCGCAGGATGCCGACATGCCGACGGTCTTGCCGGGCAACCACTCCAGGTTGCCGTGCTTGCCGACGTGCACGACCGCGTCCGCGCCGAAGTTCGACTCGATCCACCGGTACGCCGCGAGGTAGTGGTGCGACGGCGGCAGGTCCGGGTCGTGGTAGATCGCGATCGGGTTCTCGCCGAACCCGCGCGGCGGCTGCACGATCACGACGACGTTGTTGGACCGCAACGCGGCCAGCACGATCTCGCCGTCCTTGGACTTGGAGTGGTCGACGAAGAGCGTGCCGGGCGCCTCGCCCCAGTGCTCCTGCATCGACTCGCGGAATTCCTCGGGCAGCGTCTCGTAGAACTCCCGGTAGTCCGCGGCCGCGATGCGCACGGGGTTGCTCTCGAACTGCTCCTGCGTCAGCCAGTCGGCGTCCTGGCCACCGGCCGCGATCAACGCGTGGATCAACGCGTCGCCGTCCAGTTCCTGCACACCCGGCAGCGCGTCGCCGATGTCGTACCCGTGCTCCTGCATGGCCTTCAGCAGCCGCACGGTCGACGCCGGCGTGTCCAGGCCGACCGCGTTGCCGATGCGGGAGTGCTTGGTCGGGTACGCCGACAGCATGACCGCGATCTTGCGCTCCGCGACCGGGATGTGCCGCAACCTGCCGTGCCGGACCGCGATGCCCGCGACGCGCAGCGCCCGTTCGGGGTCGGCGACGTAGACGGTGAGGCCGTCCTCGTCGATCTCCTTGAAGGAGAACGGGACCGTGATGATACGGCCGTCGAACTCCGGGATCGCGACCTGGGTCGCGGTGTCCAAAGGAGACAGTCCGTCGTCGTTCTCGTCCCACGACGCGCGGCTCGACGTGAGGCACAACCCTTGCAGGATCGGCACGTCGAGCGCGGCCAGCGCACCGACGTCCCACGCGTCGTCGTCGCCACCCGCCGAAGCCTTCGCGGGGTTCGTGCCACCGGCGGCGAGCACCGTCACGACGAGCGCGTCGGCCTGGCGCAGCGTGTCGAGCAGCTCGGGCTCGGCGGTGCGCAGCGAGGAGCAGTAGACCGGCAGTGGCTTGCCGCCCTTGGCCTCGATCGCGTCGCACAGGGCGTGGACGAACGCCGTGTTCCCGGCCACGTGGTGGGCGCGGTAGTAGAGGACCGCGACCGTCGGACCTTCTGGAGCGGTCTCGCGTTCCAGCACACCCCAGGTGGGGGTGGCCGTGGGGGCCTCGAAGCCGTGGCCGGTCAGCAGCACGGTGTCGGAGAGGAACTTGTGCAGCTCGGTGAGGTTCGCCGGACCGCCGTGCGCGAGGTAGAGGTGCGCCTCCGCGCAGACCCCGCCGGGCACCGTCGACAGCTCCATCAGCGCCGCGTCCGGCTGCTGCTCACCACCGAGCACCACCACCGGCAGCCCGCTGGCCAGCAGCCAGTCGAGCCCTTCCTCCCACATCCGGCGCCCACCGAGGATGCGCACGAGCACGAGGCTGACGTCCTGCATCAACGCGGGCAGGTCGTCGGTCGTCAGTCGCGCCGGGTTGCCGAGCCGGTACTCGGCTCCGCTCGCACGCGCCGACAGCAGGTCGGTGTCGGAGGTCGACAGCAGCAGGATCACGCAGGCTCCATCCCTCGTGGGGTCCTCGCCCCAAAGTGCGGGTGACTCGGAAGCGGAGTTCCTGACTCCCAGCGGTGTTCGCTGGTCACAGTGGCGGGACCGCGCCGGATTCGCACCGGCTTCCTCCTGCGCTTCGTCGTTCGGGCTCACCCTAACCGGCGGGTTACAGTCCGACCTATGCGTAGTCACCCGGACGCCTGCCCCGGCGCCGTCGAGCTGCACGCCGCGGCCGACGGCGGGCTGGCGCGCATCCGGGTGCCGGGCGGCACTCTTTCCGCTGCTCAGTGGGATGTGGTGCGGACGGCCGCGGCTGAGCTGGGGAACGGTTCGGTGGAGCTGACCTCGCGGGCGAACCTCCAGATCAGGGGGCTCGCGGACGGGGTGGAGCTGGGGGCGCGGCTGGCCGCGGCCGGGCTGTTGCCGTCGGCGTCGCACGAGCGGATCCGCAACATCATCGCGGCGCCGCTGGAGGACAACCAGGCGCTGGTCGACGAGATCGACGCGGCTCTGTGCGCGGACCCTCTGCTGGCCTCGCTGCCAGGGCGTTTCCTGGTGACGGTGGGTGCTTCGGTGAGTGGGCTGGGCGGCGACTTCGGGCTGGTCAGCGACGTTCTGCTGCTCGCAGGCCGCGACACCGGCATCCGCGTCGCCGACCCCGTCTCCGCCGTCCTCACCGCCGCCCGCCTCTTCCAGCAGCTCCGCGGCCCGGCCTGGCGCCTGTCCGAAGTGGACGACGGTGTGCGAAAGATCACCGCTCACTTCGGCGCCACCGACGCCCCGCGCCTCACCCCGGTTGTGACTCCTGTCGCACCTTCACCTTTGACGCCAGGGGTCCCGCTCGGCCGCCTCGACGCCCACCAGCTCCCCGGCGTGCCCCTCCGCCTGACCCCGTGGCGCAGCCTGGTCGTCCCCGCCGGCACCGACACCTCCGGCCTGATCACGGACCCGGAATCCCCCTGGCACGGCGTGAGCGCCTGCACCGGGCGCCCCGGCTGCGCGAAGTCGCTCTCCGACGTGCGGGCCGACGCCCGCGCGTGGCTCGGAACCCCGCACGACCGGCCCGTTCACTGGTCGGGCTGTGCACGCCGCTGCGGCCGTCCCGCCGGCGATGTGATCGAGTTCGTCGCGACCGGCGACGGCTACGAGGAGATCAGGTGACGCAGTACATCAAGGACGGGGCGGAGATCTACCGCCAGTCCTTCGCCACCATTCGCGCGGAGTCGGACCTCACCAGGTTCCCGGCGGACGTCGCGAAAGTCGTCGTCCGCATGATCCACGCGTGCGGCATGACCGACCTGCCCGACGACGTCGCGTTCTCCCCGAACGTCGTGCGCGACGCCAGGGAGGCGTTGCGGGGCGGCGCCCCGATCCTGTGCGACGCCAACATGGTCGCGTCCGGCGTGACCCGCCGCCGTCTGCCGAAGGACAACGAAGTCCTTTGCTACCTGCAGGATCCGCGCACGCCGTCACGAGCGCAGGAGATCGGCAACACGCGCAGTGCCGCCGCACTCGAACTGCTCGCTGACCGCTTCGACGGCGCGGTGATCGCGATCGGCAACGCCCCCACCGCGTTGTTCCACCTCCTCGACCTGATCGCCGCCGGAGCCCCGCGGCCCGCGGCGGTCCTGGGCATCCCGGTCGGGTTCATCGGGGCGGCGGAGTCCAAGGAAGCTTTGTCCGCAACGGATCTGGAGCACCTCGTGGTGCGCGGCCGGCGCGGCGGCAGTGCCATGACGGCGGCGGCCATCAACGCGATCGCGAGCGAGGAAGAATGACGGGCAAGCTCTACGGCGTCGGCCTGGGTCCTGGCGACCCGGAACTCGTGACGGTCAAGGCCGCGCGACTCATCAACGAAGCCGACGTGGTGGCGTTCCACAGCGCCCGGCACGGCAGGTCGGTCGCCAAGACCATTGCGGCACCTTACTTCCGTGAAGATCAGATCATGGAACAGCTCGTCTACCCGGTCACCACCGAGGACACGGACGACTACCAGGGCGAGATCGACGCGTTCTACGAGGAGGCCGCCGCCACGCTGGCCGCGCACCTCGACGCCGGTCGTGACGTCGTCGTGCTCGCGGCGGGCGACCCGTTCTTCTACGGCTCGTACATGCACATGCACAAACGCCTCGCCGACCGTTACGAGTGGGAGGTGGTCCCCGGCGTGACGTCCGTGAGCGGGGCCAGTGCCGTCCTCGGCACGCCGCTCGTGGAACGCGACGAGGTGCTCACGATCCTGCCCGGCACGCTGCCGCCCGCCGAGCTCGCGTCCAGGCTCGCCGACACCGACTGCGCCGCGATCCTCAAGCTGGGCCGCACTTTCGGCAACGTCCGCGAGGCGCTCGAAGCGGCTGGCAGGCTCGACGGCGCCTGGTACGTGGAGCGCGCCACGACGAGCCGGCAGAAGATGGCGCCGCTGGCCGACGTCGACCCCGAGACCGTCCCGTACTTCTCGATCGCCGTGCTGCCGAGCCAGTCCAGGCCCGCCAAGCCGAAGGGTGAGGTCGTCGTTGTCGGCCTCGGCCCCGGCGCCCGCGCGTGGCTCACCCCGGAGGCCCGCCAGGAGCTGGAGGCCGCCGACGAACTGGTCGGCTACAGCACCTACCTCGACCGGGTTCCCGAACGCCCCGGCCAGAAGCGGCACTCCTCGCACAACCAGGTCGAGTCCGAACGCGCCGCCTTCGCGCTGGACCTGGCGCGCAAGGGTGCGCGGGTCGCGGTCGTGTCGTCGGGCGACCCCGGCGTCTTCGCGATGGCCACCGCGGTGCTGGAGGTCGCGGCGGAGACCCAGGACGTGCCGGTGCGCGTCATCCCCGGCGTGACGGCCGCGAACGCCGTGGCGGCCAAGGCGGGCGCTCCGCTCGGGCACGACTACGCGGTGATCTCCCTGAGCGACCGGCTCAAGCCGTGGGACGTCATCGCCGAACGCCTCGAAGCCACTGCCAAGGCCGACCTGGTCATCGCGATCTACAACCCGGCGTCCAAGGCCCGCACGCACCAGGTGGCGGACATGCGCGACCTGCTGCTCCGCCACCGCGCCCCGGAGACGCCGATCGTCGTCGGACGCGACGTCGGTGGCCCGGAGGAGGAGATCCGCGTCCTCACGCTCGGCGCGCTCGACCCGGCCACGATCGACATGCGCTGCCTGCTGATCATCGGCTCGTCGCAGACGATCGTGACGCCCCAGGGCGTCGTCTTCACGCCCCGGCGGTACCCAACCAGCTGACGGCAGCATCGACGTCGGCCACCGTTTCCGCTGGTGGGAGCGGTGGCCGACGCACGATCACGACGGGCACGCCCCGCTGCCGCGCGGCTTCGAGCTTGGCCGACGTCATCGCGCCGCCGCTGTCCTTGGTGACGAGGACGTCGATCTCGCGCGACCGCATCAGCTCCAGCTCACCGTCCACAGTGAACGGTCCGCGCGACAGCAGCACCTCGATCCGTTGCGGCATCGGGGGTTCCGGCGGCTCGACCATCCGCGCCAGGAACCACTGCGGGCACGCGGCGAACTCGGCCAGATCCTGCCGTCCGGTCGTCAGGAAGACGCGCGTCCCGGGAAGATCGCGCGCGGCCTCGGCGACGCTGTCCACCCAGCGCCATCCGGGCTGCGGCGTGAACCCAGGCCGCCGGAGGATCAGAAACGGCACACCGACCCGTTCGCAAGCCTCGAAAGCGTTCGACGTGATCCGCCGGGCGAACGGGTGCGTCGCATCGACCACGGCGTGGACATCGTTGGCGCGCAACCACTGCGCCAGACCGTCAACGCCACCGAACCCGCCGATCCGGACCTCGCCGACAGGAAGGGCGGGTTTGCTGACCCGGCCGGCCAGCGAAGAAACAGCAGCCACACGGGAAGCCAGTTCGCGCGCCTCCCCCGTCCCGCCGAGGATCAGGATCATCGAACCCGCGTGGCCGAGTACAGATGGCTGTCCGGGAACTGCGTCGCCCCCAGCACCTGCCCCACGATGATCACCGCGGTCCGCTTGATCCCGGCGGCCTCGACCTGCGCCGCGATGTCGTCCAGCGTCCCGCGCAACACGACCTCGTCCTCACGCGACGCGTAGGCGACGACGGCGACCGGGCAGTCCGGCCCGTAGTTCGGCACCAGCTCGGCGACCACGTCCGAGATCCGCTGCACGGCCAGGTGCAGCACGAGGGTTGCGTGACTGCGACCCAGCGTGTCCAGGTCCTCACCCTCGGGCATCGGCGTGGCGCGCTGCGAGGTCCGCGTCAGGATGACGGTCTGCCCGACCCCCGGCACCGTCAGCTCACGCTGCAACGACGCCGCCGCGGCCGCGAAGGCCGGCACGCCCGGCGTCACGTCATAGGCGATCTCCAACGCGTCCAACCGGCGCATCTGCTCGGCCATCGCGCTGAACACCGCAGGGTCTCCGGAATGCAGCCGGGCCACGTCCAGCCCCTGGTCAGACGCGGCCACGAGCTCGGCGACGATCTCGTCCAGCGTCAGCAGCGCCGTGTCGACCTTGCGCGCGCCCGGCGGACAGAAGTCCAGCAACTCCACGGGAACCAGCGCGCCCGCGTACAGGCACACCGGCGACGACTCGATCAGCGAGCGCCCCCGCACCGTGATCAGGTCCGCCGCACCAGGCCCGGCCCCGATGAAGTGCACGGTCACTTCGTCACGCTCCACGTCGTCACGGGCATGTGCGGCCGCCAGCCGGTGAACTTGCCGACCGACGAGCCGCGGTTCACCGCGATCCGCACCAGGTCCCCGCCGAGCCGCGCGTACCACTGCGCCACCACGGCCTCGGACTCCAGAGTCACCGCGTTGACGACCAAACGACCACCCGCGGCCAAAGCGTCCCAGCAGGCCTGCAGCACGCCGGGCACGGTCACGCCGCCACCGATGAAGATCGCGTCGGGCTTCTCCAGCCCCTCCAACGCGTCCGGCGCCCGTCCGATGTGGACCTCCACACCCGGCACACCCAGAGACGCAGCGTTACCGGCGATTCGCTCTGCGCGTTCGGCCGACTGCTCGACGGCGATCGCACGGCACGTCGGATGCGTGCGCGCCCACTCGATGGCGATCGACCCGGACCCGGCCCCGACGTCCCACAGCAGCTGCCCCGGCAGCGGAGCCAATCTCGACAGCGAAATAGCCCGCACCTCTCGCTTCGTCAGCTGGCCATCGGATTCGTAAACGTCATCAGGCAGTCCGGGAACCCGCGAGAGAGCGCTCCCGCCGTACTCGATCGCGATCACGCACAGCGGGTCCGAGTCCTGCCCGGACCAAGGGTAAACCCGCTCGGCGGCACCACCTAGCTGTTCGAGCACGATGATCGGTCCAGCAAGTGCCGCAACGGTCTCCGGGTCACCACCGAGCACGAGCACGCGCTGTCCCGGCGTCAACACGGGGCGTAGCAGGTCAGCCGATCGGGCCACCAGGGACACGACCTCGACCTCGTTCAACGCCCACCCGAGCCGCGCACAGGCGAGCGACACCGACGACGGATGCGGGATGACCGTCACCCGGTCTCCCAGCAACCGGACCAAAGTGGTGCCGATGCCGTGGAACATCGGGTCGCCGGACGCGAGCACGCACACGTCGCGGTACTTCTCGAACAACGCGGGCAACGCCGGTACCAGCGGCGACGGCCACGCGACCCGGTCGAACTCCCCCGGCACCAGATCCAGCTGGCGGCGCGACCCCATGAGCACACGCGACCGGGAAACCGCCTGCTGGGCAGCGGGCGACAGCCCGTCCCACCCGTCGGCACCGATGCCGACGACAACGACGTCAGACGGTCCCGGTGACACGCTTCACCTGGATCTCGATCACGACGCGCTCCGGGTTGACCCGCGGCTTCCTGTAGCGCAACGCATACCGCCGCTCGGCCTCGCGCACGGATTCCACGTCGTCGCGCACGACCGCAGGACCCTCCAACGTGGACCAACGGCGACCGTCCACCTGGCACACAGCCGCGTACCCGGCCTCGCTGACGTGCTTGACCTTCCACGACGCGCCGGACGTGATCACCCGCGCGACACCGGCCTCGGCGTCGAGCGTGACGCCGACCGGCACCACGTGCGGAGTCCCGTCGAGACGGACGGTGGACAGCGTGCACAGGTGACGTTCAGCCCAAAACTCGGCGAACTCGGCACCCCGGTCGATCGACATGCCACGCATCTTAGGTGGCGGCAGCGGTGCGGCCCGTCACCAGGAGGAGGTGACGGGCCGCACTTCAGGGCAGCACTACGGGTAGTTGATGACGTTCACCGGCACCGTGCCCGGTGGTGTCACTCCTCCCACGTCGTTGATCACGTGAGTGATCGTTCCCTGGTAGTTGAGCGACACGGTCAGCAGGTTGTGCAGCCTCACGCCGGACCGGTTGGGCACCTCGAACGCGTGCTCGGCCCGCACCGACGGGTTGACGTTGAAGAAGCAGTAGCTGCCGAGCCCCCACGCCTCGTGCGTGGTGACGCTGTCCGCGACCTTGTAGGCCGCGTAGCCCGTCACCCCGTTGGGTGCCATCCAGGACGCCTGGTTCGGCACGTCGTACGGCATCTCGTTCTGGTAGAAGATCGTCCGTCCGCCGTTGCCGTTCCAGATCACCTGGTACTTCTGGTAGTGCTCGACGAACAGGCCGGTGGCCAGCACGTCGTTGCCGTTCACGACCAGGCCGGTGTCACCGATGGCCTCGTTCCAGCCCCAGGTGCCGGCGTTGCCGTGGTCAGCGCGCCAGATCCAGCTGTGGTCGATGATCGTGTTGTTGCTGTTGACCACGAGGCTGTTCGTCGCCTTGCCCGCGACCGCACCGCCGACGCGGAAGAACACGTCCTGCAGCGTGGTCGGGTTGGAGGCGTGCGAGGCCGAGGAGCCGGCGGGGCCGACGGTCAGCAGCGAGTTCGACAGCGTGGTGCCCGCGTCGAACAGGATGCCCTTGATCCGCACGCCGTCGACGTCCGCGACCTGCATCGCGGTGACGCCGTTCTGCGGCACGATCGTCGCGTAGCCGATGCCCAGCACGACGGTGTTGGGCCGCGTGATGTTGATCGTCTGGTCGACGTTGTAGATGCCGGGCGTGAAGAACAGGTTGCAGCCCTGACCCAGTGCCGCGTTGATGGTCGCGGCGGTGTCGCCGGACTTCACGACGTAGAACTGGCTCATCGGCAACGACGTGCCGGGCGTGCTGCCGTTGGCCCACGACGCACCGGAAGCGTTGGTGCGCAGGGAAGGCAGGAACACGCGGTACTGGTTGCCGTCGAGGTAGAGATAAGGCACGTCACGCGAGATCGGCGTCGTCGCGAGGTTCGTCGACGGCGGGCTCGGGAACGTGTTCGCGGGTGCGCCCGGCGTACCGGAGAACACCATG
Organism: Lentzea sp. HUAS TT2; assembly: GCF_051853195.1. Classification (NCBI taxonomy): domain Bacteria; kingdom Bacillati; phylum Actinomycetota; class Actinomycetes; order Pseudonocardiales; family Pseudonocardiaceae; genus Lentzea; species Lentzea sp. HUAS TT2. The sequence continues at coordinate 308,700 of NZ_CP196667.1, forward strand.
TTCCACACGCCGCCGTTCCAGCTGCCGTAGTTGGAATCGCGCGTGTACCACTGCTGCTGCGAGACCGACGCCGTCTGGCCGGACACGCGGGTGTCGGCCGTGTAGCCGCCCGACGCGAACCCGTAGCTCGCCGGGTAGAGCGCCAGGTTGCCGCGGACGTCCATGCGGCGGAACGGCGCGGCCTGCGCGACGGCCCACCTGTTGGTGCCACTGCTCGGGACGACCGCCATGTTCTCGGCGGAGCGCCAGAAGTTCTGCAGTGCCACACCCTTGTCCGACTCGTTGAACGCGTCCACGGTGACGTCACCGTTGATCACGACGTCGCCGGGGTTGCGACCGAGACCCGAGACGGACGTGTAGTAGCCGACGTCGTCGTGGATGCCGTTGTACGTGCCGGGCTTGAACAGGTGCGCGACCCGCCGCGGCGCCATCTGCGCGGTCAGCGTGTCCTTCTGGTTGTTGAAGTCGATGTCGAGCTGCGTCTGGATGCTCGTCGCCGACATGCTCGGGTCGAAGACGCGCGTGTTCGGCCCGAAGTTCGGGTTGTCGGACTGCGTACAACCCTGCTGCGTGCCGATCGTGTAGGTCGCGCTGGCCACGGCCGAGTTCGCGAGCCCCGACTTGATCCCGATCGCGTTGATGGTCCTGTTGCTGGGCACCGAGATGGGCCCGCTGTAGACCGGCGAGGACGTGGTCGGCGTCGAACCGTCCACTGTGTACCGGATCGTCGCGCCGCTCGTCGACGTCGAGATCGTCACGGTCTGCGCGGACGCGTAGGCGCCACCCGGCGGACTGAACGTCGGCGTCGCGACCGGTGTGCCGATCACGTACGACGCGGAGCCCACCGCCGAGTTCGCCTGACCCGACTTGATACCAATGGCGTTGATGGTCCTGTTGCTGGGCACCGAGATCGGGCCGCTGTACAGGGTCGAACTGCCGGTCGGCGTCGAGCCGTCGATCGTGTAGCGGATCGTCGCGCCGGACGTGGCGGTCGAGATCGTCACCGTCTGGGCGGTCGAGTACGTGCCGCCAGGCGGGCTGAACGTGGGCGTCGCGACCGGTTGCGACGCGCCGTTGTGGGTGTAGCTGAAGTGCGGTGTGTCGTACTGCGGCCCGGACTTCTCGTAGGTGAACCAGTAGTCGATCACCGTGCCGGACGACAGCGACCCGACGGTCTTCTGCCAGGTCCCGGCGTTGTTGGTCATCCGGAAGTTCTGCTGCGCCTGCCCCGAGATCAGGTAGTGCACGTCGACGTAGACAGCAGGGGTCGTCGGCGTGAAGTTGATCCGGGCTTGAGTCGCGTCGATCGCGGTCACGTTCTGCGTGTAGTCGTCGGCCGCGTATGCGGCCTCGACCGTCGCCAATGACGACAGGGCAATCGCTACGGCGGCCAGTCCGCGCCGCCATCTCACCTTTGAGAGCGCTCTCACACCTGGAACGGTAAAGCCGGGATGACGGTGAGGGAAGACGTAAGTTGCGGGAAAGTCCCGGGGCTCCACCGGAACGCGAATCCGGACCGGGACTGTTTTCACCCGAACGAGCAGCTGATTGTATTGACTACAAGCCATAGCGTCGGCGTATGACTGCATCCACCGCGTACAGCCGGGATCTGGGTGACGAGCTCCGGCGCATCCGCGAGACCTGCACGGGCTTCGTCGGCAACAAGATGGCCGAGAAGCTGGGCTGGGACCCGAGCAAGGTCTCAACGGTCGAGCATGGCAGGGCGAAGGCGAGCGAGGTCGACCTCATCCAGTACTTGTCTATGTGCGGCAAGGACATCGACTTCATCAACGACTTCAAGCGCCGCTACCAGTACGCCTTCGAAGAGTACCGGGTGCAGGTGTCCGACAACCTCCGGACGATGGTGCTGGCGGAGGCGACAGCCACGGCGATCACGAGTTACGACGTGTTGGCGATGCCGGGCCTCATGCAGTCCCCCGAGTACGCCGCCTACGTCTACCGGATGACCGGGATGGTCGCCGAGGAGCGGATCCCGAACCTCGTGCAGTACCGAACCGAGCGTCAGGCGATCCTACGCCGACACGATCGGCCGACTTGCGTGTTCTACGTCCATGAGCATGCGCTGGATCTGCAGGTCGGCAACGCCGAGGTCATGGAAGATCAGTACGCCAGGCTGCTGTTCAACCCCCACATCATCCGGATCGTGCCGAAAGACGCTCCTATCGTCGCGTCCAGCTTCGTGATGTGGGAGTTCGACAAGGTGCGACCGCTCGTCTTCAGCGAGACCAATCTCGCGAACGTCTTCGTCGAAGACCCTGGCGCCATCGCACGCACTCGACTCCTCTTCGGCCTGCTGGATGAACTCGCCTTGAGTGCGGAACAATCGCGGAGCAAGCTGGCGGACTACGTCAGCTCACCGCGAGAGGACTCCGATGACTCAGGACCGCACTTGGCGTACTAGCAGCTACAGCGGCGGGGCGGAGGATGGCAACTGCGTCGAGGTCTCGCTCACCCACAACGCGCTGGTCCGGGACTCGAAGAACGCGAGCGGCGACGTCCTCGCGTTCTCGGTCCCCGCCTGGCAGCACCTGCTCAGGTCCCTCGGTTCTCGTTGAGGTAGTTGTAGATCGTGTACCGGGTGACCTCCAGGACACCCGCCAGGTGGTCGACCGAGTCCCGGATGAGGAAGAACCCGGCCTCGTCCAGCACTCGGACGACCTGCGACTTATGCACCTTCTTCATCAGCTCGACAGGCACGCCGACGTCGGCGATCGCCTTCTCCACCAGCACGCGCTGAAGCGTGTCCACGTCCTGTGGAAACGACTCCACCGGACCGGAAGCCTCATGGGCGGCGAGCTTGTTGACACACAGACACCCGACAGCAACACCGGCGGCGTCCCGCACGAAGGTGGTCGACGACCAGATCGCCCGCCCGTCCGGTGCGTAGGTCTCGTAGCCGGGCATGTCGGTGGTCGTGCCGCGCCGGACCAGGCCCAGCAACAGGTCGGTCATCGGCCCGCCCACCTGACGGCCGGTCAGCGAACCCGCGATCGCGATGATCGAGTTCGGCAGCCGGGTCAGGTCGTGCACGACGACCTCGGTGTCCGGGCCCAGCGCGGAGGCCAGGCTGTCGATGGTCGGGACCAGCGCCGACAGCGCGGCCGGGATCGGTGAGGAAGCCGTGCCGGACAACGACTTCAGGGCTGCTCGCAGCCTCTCCAACGTCCCCCGCGAAGTAGTCGCGTGGGGTGAGAGGCGGACGTGCTCCGGGCGGACCGTGGCGGTGATCCCGAAGGCGTTCAACGCCTCCCCGACGACCGAGGCGGCCTCGGGCATGGTGAAGGCGAGGATGCCCGCGCGGCGTTCGCGGGCGGACACGATCTTGCCGCCGGCCGACAGCACGATCTCCTCGACCTCCGCGACGATCTCACGCACAGCCGAGTCCAGGGAGGGAACGCCGGCCAGCTCGACCAGTTCCAGGGCTTCCGCGAAGGCGCCGGACACGACCGGGGAGAGGTTCGTGATGTTCCACGAGGCGGCGTCCGGGGCGGCGGCGTGCACCGAGTCGTCGAACAGGCCCGCGTCCACCGCGCCGGTCCAGCCGGACAGGACGGGCGAGAGCCGTTCCAGGGCGCGGTCCGACAGCACCACGAAACCGGTGCTCCACCCCGCTCGCAGCCACTTCTGGCCGCCTACGACGAGCACGTCGGCGAGCTCCCACGGTTCGTCCACGACGCCGAAGCCCTGGATGCCGTCCACGATCAGCAGGCGGTCGCCGACGACCTCGCGCAGCACGGACAGGTCCGCGCGGTAGCCGGTGCGGAAGTCCACAGCGGACACCGACAGAGCGGAGACGTCAGCGGTCAGATGAGTCGCCACGGCCGCGGGGTGCACCGGGCCGTCCAGCACGACCGACGGAAGTCCCGCCCGCACCCACGGATAGGTGTTGGACGGGAACTCCGCTGCCGAGTACATGACCGTGCCGGACAGGCCGAAGGCCGCCTGGAACAGGCCGATCGACGTGTTCGGCACCAGGGCCACGTGGTCGGTGTCGGTGCGGCAGAGCCGCGCGACGGCGGCCTTCACCCGCTGTTCCTCGCGCATCAGGGTGTCCACAGTGGATGGACCGGCCAGCGAGGCCTGTTCCACCAGGCGCGAGGTCGCCGTCACCACCGCCAGGGACGGTGGGCCGAAGCGGGCGAAGTCGAGATACCCCTCCGGTTCGCGGAACTGGGCGAGGTACGAGGCGTCGATCAACTCAGAGCACCTTTGCGAGGAACTGTTGCGTGCGCGGCTGCTGCGGATTGTCCAGCACGTCGGCCGGTGTACCGGACTCCACCACCGCGCCGTCGACGAGGAACACCACGCGGTCGGCGACCGAGCGGGCGAAGCCGATCTCGTGAGTGACCACGATCATCGTCATGCCGTCGCGGGCCAGCGAGGTCATGACGTCGAGCACCTCGCCGACCAGCTCCGGGTCCAACGCGGACGTGGGCTCGTCGAACAGCATCAGCTTGGGCTTCATCGCCAGAGCACGCGCGATCGCAACACGTTGCTGCTGACCGCCGGACAGCGATCCGGGGTAGGCGGAGGCCTTCTCGGACAACCCCACCCGTTCCAGCAGCGCCAACGCCTCCGCGCGCACCTCCGCACGGCCACGGCCGAGGACCTGGACCGGGCCCTCCATGATGTTCTCCAGCGCCGTGCGGTGCGGGAAGAGGTTGAACCGCTGGAACACCATCCCGACGTCGCGCCGCTGGTGGGCCGCGTCGCGTTCGCGCAGTTCGTAGAGCTTCCCGCCCGACGCGCGGAACCCGACGGGCACGCCGTCGACCCAGATCCGGCCGGCGTCGATGGTCTCCAGGTGGTTCACGCAGCGCAGGAACGTCGACTTGCCCGCACCCGACGGGCCGAGCAGGCAGACGACCTCGCCGCGCTCGACCTCCAGGTCGATGCCCTTCAGCACCTCGGTGTGGCCGAACGACTTGCGGACCCCAACCGCCTCAACGAGGGCCATAAGCACGCTCCAGGTAGTGCTGCCCGATCGACGCGACGGACACCATCACGAGGTACCAGGCCGCGGCGGCGAACAGGGTCTCCATGATCTCCAGGTTGCGCGAGGAGATGTTGTTCGCGGCGTGGATGAGCTCCAGGAAGGCGATCACCGACGCCATCGAGGTGCCCTTGATCATGTTGATGAAGTTGTTGCCCGTCGGCGGGATGATCACGCGCATCGCCTGCGGCAGCACGACTCGGCGCAACGTCGTCAGCGGCGTCATGCCGATCGACTTGGCCGCCTCGGTCTGGCCCTCGTCGACGCTGCTCAGGCCCGCGCGGACGATCTCGGCCATGTAGGCGCTCTCGTTCAGGCCGAGCCCCAGCAACGCGGCCACGAACGCGGTCATGACCACGTTGGTGGGCACGGAGAACAGCCCCGGGATGCTGATGTTCTGGAACACCAGCGCGAGGTTGAACCAGATCAGGATCTGCAGCAGCACCGGCAGACCGCGGAACAGCCAGATGTAGCCGACCGCGAACCACCGCGCGACGGGGTTCGCCGAGAGCCGCATCAGCGCGACGATCACGCCGAGGACGATCGCGCCACCCTGCGCCGCCAGGGCGAGCACGATGGTGTTGAGCAGGCCTTCGAGCATCACGGGGTGCGTGAAGAACCCCGGCACGTCCTCCCACTGGATCTGCGCCTCGGACATCGCCCAGACCAGACCCGCGAGCACCAGCAGGATCACCGCGCCGCTGAACCACCGCCAGGGGTGGCGCAGCGGCACGACGACCAGTTCCTCACGGACATCACTTGCCATTGATCGCGGCCTTCGTGATCGCACCCTGCTTGATGTCCCAGGTGGTGACGATCTTCTCGTAGGTGCCGTCGTCGATCAGCGACTGCAGCGCGCCCTTGATCGCCTCGGACAGCTTGGCGTTCTTCTTGGCGACACCGATGCCGTACGGGCCACCGTTGATCGGCGCGAGCGGCACGACCTCGAAGTACTGGCCGTCACCCGCGGTCTTCGCGACGTACACGGCCGTCGGCAGGTCGTTGAGGATCGCGGCGACGCGGCCGGTGCGCAGCTGGTTCTGGTTGCCGGTGTCGCTGTCGGTGACGCTCAAGGTCACCTCGGCCTTGCCCGCCGCCACGCACTTCTGGCTCCGTTCCTTGCCGAACTGCTCCTGCGAGCTGCCCAGGTTCACGGCGATGCCCTTGCCGCACAGGTCGTCGACCGTCTTGACGCCCTGCGGGTTGCCCTTCTGCACCATGATCGTGATGCCGGAGGTGAAGTAGTCGACGAAGTCGATCTTCTGCTGGCGCTCGGCGGTGTCGTTCATCGCGGCCATCGTCACGTCGACGCGGCCGGTCTCGAGGCTCGTGATCAGCGAGCTGAACGCCATGTCGCTGTGCTCCGCCTTGAGCCCGAGCTTCGCGGAGATCGCCTTGATGAGGTCGACCTCGGACCCCATCGGGGTCTTGCCGTCCTGGTCGTAGAAGTTGTTCGGCGGGTTCTGGATGTTCGACCCGACCTTCAACGTGCCGGCCGAGGCGATCTCGGGCGGCAGCAGCGCGGCGAGCGCGTCGTCCTTCTTGACCGTGGACAGGTCGGACGACGGCGGCGTGGACGTCTGAGCGGGGTCAGACGTGGACCCGCAGGCGGCGAGCCCCAGTACGAGCAGCGAGGTCACGAGCAGGCGCGGCTTCATGGCGGGGACCGTACAACGTCCAGTTGAAGACGTCCACAAAAAGTTGAAACCAGGCGTGACCGGGCGCACGCGGGGAATTCCATCGAGGTCCGCTCCGTTGGTACGGGTGCCCCCAGCGAACTAGGAGGACCAACATGGCGACGGTCGAGCTGACCAAGGAGAACTTCGACGAGGTGGTCGGTGACTCCGACGGCTCCGGCATCGTCCTGGTCGACTTCTGGGCCGAGTGGTGCGGTCCGTGCCGCGCGTTCGGACCGACCTACGAGGCCGCGTCGGACAAGAACGAGGACATCGTGTTCGGCAAGGTCGACACGGAGGCGCAGCAGGAGCTCGCGGCCACGTTCGGCATCCGGTCGATCCCGACGTTGATGATCGTGCGCGAAGGTGTCGTGCTGTTCTCGCAGCCGGGCGCACTGCCCGCCCCCGCGCTGAACGACCTGATCCAGCAGGCGCGCGACGTGAACATGGAAGAGGTCCACGCGAAGGTGGCGGAGGCCCAGGCCCAGCAGGGCTGATTGGCGATACGCCGCTCGGGGTAGTCGAGGTGCATGAACACCGACACGTCGACCGCACAGCTGGTCCACCAGCTGTCCGAGCAGGTGAGCAGGCTCGCGCGTGATGAGATCCGTCTCGCCGTCGCGGAGCTGAAGGACAAGGGCAAGCACGCCGGTGTCGGCGCCGGGATGTTCGGCGCGGCCGGCGTGTTCGCGTGGTGGGGCGGGCTGAGCGTCGTCGCCGGCCTGATCCTGCTGCTGGCACTCGTAGTACCGCCGTGGGCGGCCGCGTTGATCGTCGCGGCCGCCCTTCTGCTGTTCGCGGGTGTCTTCGCGCTCGTGGGCAAGGGGCAGGTCAAGCAGGCCGCTCCCCCGGTGCCGAGGCAGGCGATGGACAACGTCCAGCAGGACATCGCGACGATCAAGGAGAGTGCGCACCGATGAGCGACCCCAAGGAAGAGCTCCAGCGCGATGTCGAGCGGACCCGGCGTGAGCTGGGCGAGACGGTGGAAGCGTTGGCGCACAAGGTGGACGTGCCCGGCCGAGTGAAGGAGCAGGCGCAGGAGACGCGGCTGCGGATGACCGCAGCGACCAACCAGGCGATCGACTCGCTGCCCGAGCCCATCGCCGAGCAGGTCGAGAAGGCACGCCGCCACCCCGGCGCCATCGCGGCGGCGCTGATCGCGCTCATCGTGGCGATCTGGGCGATTTCCAGGAGGACCTCGTGAAGTTTCTCTACCGCCCATTGGGAATGCTGGTCGGCGCGCTGGGCGGGTTCCTCGCGTCCGCGATCTTCGGCCAGATCTGGAAACTCGTGGCGGGCGACAAAGAGGCGCCCAGCGCGACGATGCGCAACCGCGCCTGGTCGGAGGTGCTGATGGCCGCGGCGTTGCAGGGAGCCATCTTCGGCCTGGTCAAGGCCGCCATCGATCGTGGCGGGGCCAAGGGTTTCCAGAAGCTGACCGGGGAATGGCCCGGCGACGAAGAGGATTGAGCACCTGTCCGTCCAATCAAGACGGGTAGATGCGCACAATCGGGTGACGTCCTAATCTGGCCCTTCCCCTGGGAAAGGGCCAGTGATGACTCGCCAGCTCCGGACTCGTGCGCTGTCTTCGACGTTCGAGCCGCTGACCGCCGTCGCGGACGATCCGGGGCGGTCGCGGCTGGGCGTCGTGCGGTTCGCCGGCACGTCCTTCAACCCGGTGGTCGACTCCGGGCACCCGGAGCTCACGGTCCACCTGGCGCAGGAGGGTTCCGGGTTCGCCGAGGTCTGGACGACCACGCGCGGCGTCGAGTCCGGTGAACACAAGGCGATCGCCTACGCGCACGACGGCGAGTACCTGTTCTGCGCCGGGCGGATCCCGCCGTGCGACGAGCACACCTACGCCGGGCGGCTGGCGTTCCGGGCGGCGCTCGAACTGGCCGGCAGGCTCGGGTACCCCCACGTCTTCCGGATGTGGAACTACCTGCAGGACCTCAGCCCCCGCACCTACCGGGAGTTCCTGCTGGGCCAGGCGGAGGCGTTCGCGCGGCGGCCGGTGACGTGGAGCGGTCTGGCCGCGGCCACCGTCGTCGGCTCGCTCGGCGGCGGCATCGCGTTCCACCTCCTGGCCTGCCGCACCGGCGAGCCCGTCACGATCATCTCGCCCAGCGGGGCGCGGGCGGTCTACACGCACGGGCAGCTGTACTTCTCGGCTCCTTCCCTCGACGACGCCGAGGAGTTGATGAGCGCGGCGAACCTCGCCCAGTGGGGCGTCGAGGACGGGTTCGGGCTGCACGACGTGTCGTCGTTGAAGATCTACGCCCGGCGCCCCGGTGATCTCGCCGGCGTCGAGGCACGTCTGGGCCCCGGGACGAGCGTGGCATACCTGCAGGCAGCGCAGCTGCGCGACGGATGCGCGGTGGAGTTCGAGGGCGTCGCCGGATAGGCCCTGCGGACGTTTGAATCCTCAACTACTCTGACCCTCATGCCACAGCCAGAGGGTGACGAGCTCGCCGCTATCCGGGCCAAGCGCGACGAACTGCGCGAACAGTACGTGAAGCCGCTGGCCGAGAGGGGCGGCTCGCCGACGCGCGGGGTCCACCACATCGCGCTGATCTGCAAGGACGTCGAGGAGACGATCAAGTTCTACCAGGAGTTCCTCGGTTTCCCGCTGGTCGAGCTCGTGGAGAACCGCGACTACAACGGCTCCAGCCACTTCTTCTTCGACCTCGGTGCCAAGAACCTGCTGGGATTCTTCGACTTCCCCGGCCACGACCACCCGGCGTTCTCCGAGACGATCGGTGCCGTTCAGCACCTGGCTCTCTCGACGTCCCCCGAGCGGTTCGACGAGATCAAGTCCAAGCTGGACGAGGCGGGGATCGAGTACCTGGGCCCCGACCGCGGCGTCGAGGACAGCCTGTACATCCGCGACCCCAACGGTGTAGGGATTGAGTTCTACCGGGAAGTTCTCGGCGAGTTCGAAGGCACGACACTGATCAACTGAGGACGGAGTCGCAGTGGCGCAAGAGGTCAAGGGCATCGTCGCCCGGGGCAAAGGACAACCCGTCGAGCTGACCTCGGTGCTGGTGCCCGATCCCGGCCCCGGCGAGGCAGTCGTGAAGATCCAGGCGTGCGGCGTCTGCCACACCGACCTGCACTACCGCGAGGGCGGCATCAACGACGACTTCCCGTTCCTGCTGGGCCACGAGGCCGCGGGGGTCGTGGAGTCGGTCGGTGAAGGCGTTTCGGACCTGGCGCCCGGTGACTTCGTCGTGCTGAACTGGCGCGCGGTCTGCGGCACGTGCCGCGCCTGCCGCCGCGGTAAGCCCTGGTACTGCTTCTCGACGTTCAACGCGTCGCAGCCGATGACGTTGGCGGACGGCACCAAGCTCTCCCCGGCGCTGGGCATCGGCGCGTTCGTGGAGAAGACCCTGGTCCACTCAGGACAGTGCACGAAGGTCGACCCGTCCGCCCGCGCCGCCGCCGTCGGCCTGCTGGGCTGCGGCGTGATGGCCGGCGTCGGCGCGGCTCTCAACACCGGCGGCGTCGGCCGCGGCGACTCGGTGGCCGTGATCGGCTGTGGCGGTGTCGGTGACGGCGCCATCGCGGGCGCGCGCATCGGCGGTGCGGCGAAGATCATCGCCGTCGACACCGACCCGCAGAAGCTGGAGTGGGCCAAGGGATTCGGCGCCACCCACACCATCAACGCGCGTGAAGTCGACGACGTGGTCACCGCGATCCAGGACCTGACCGACTCGTTCGGCGCGGACGTCGTCATCGACGCGGTCGGCCGCCCCGAGACGTGGAAGCAGGCGTTCTACGCCCGCGACCTCGCCGGAACCGTTGTCCTGGTGGGTGTTCCGACGCCGGACATGCGGCTGGAGATGCCGCTGATCGACTTCTTCTCGCGCGGCGGCGCCCTGAAGTCGTCGTGGTACGGCGACTGCCTGCCGACGCGCGACTTCCCGATGCTGGTGGACCTGTACCAGCAGGGCCGCTTCGACCTGGACGCGTTCGTCAGCGAGGAGATCCCGCTGGACGGCGTCGAGGGCGCGTTCGAGAAGATGCACCGCGGCGAGGTCCTGCGATCGGTCGTGGTGTTCTGATGTCGCTTCGGGTGGACCACACCGTCACGTCGGGCACCTTCTCGCTGGACGGCGAGACCTTCGACGTCGACAACAACGTCTGGGTCATCGGGGACTCGTCGGAGTGCGTGGTCATCGATGCCCCGCACGACGTGGACGCGATTTTGAAGGTCGTGGACGGGCGTCGGGTGGTGGCGATTCTGCTGACGCACGCGCACGACGACCACGTTCGGGTCGCGCCGGATCTGGCGCACGCGACCGGGGCGCCGCTGGCGTTGCACCAGGCCGACCACGTGGTGTGGAACCTGACGCACACCGGCGTGCTCCCGCACCTGGCGTTGGAGGACGGTCAGGTGCTCACGGTGGCCGGCGAGGAGATCCGCGTGCTGCACACGCCTGGGCATTCGCCTGGCGCCGTGTGCTTCTACGTGCCGTCGCTGGGCGCGGTGTTCACCGGGGACACGTTGTTCCAGGGTGGGCCCGGGGCTACCGGGCGGTCGTTCTCGGACCGGCCGACGATCGAGGCGTCGATCCGGGAGAAGCTGCTGACGCTGCCCGGGGAGACCGTGGTGCACACCGGGCACGGTGCGGACACCACGATCGCCGCTGAGGTGTTCTAGCCACCGCCGCGAGCCACCAGTTCGCGGTCGGCCTCTGGCGTCTGCAAGTACCACCAACTCAAGATCACCCAGCGTTTTCCTACTACCAACTCCGGCGTCCGCGGAAACGGTCCGACAACGCGGCCGGCTCAGTTGGTAGTAGGTAACGGCGATTCGATCAAGAGTTGGTGGTACTTGCAGACGCTTTCACCGCTAAGGGAGGGCTAGAACCGCGGAGGCCGCTTCTCCAGGAACGCCGTCACGCCCTCGGCGTAGTCGGCGCTGGAGGCGGCCTCCGCGTACAGCGCCCGCACGAAGTCGTCCTCGTGCCCGCCGTCCGTGATCGAGTTGATGATCTTCTTGGCCCCGCGCACAGACACCTGCGCACGCCCGGCGATCTGCTCGGAGAGCTCCTTCACGCGGGCGTCCAGAGACTCCACGACCTCGTTCACGAGTCCGATCCGCAGCGCCGTGGCCGAGTCGATCAGGTCGGCGGAGAACAGGATCTGCTTCGCCCACGCCGGGCCCACCGCGTCCACCAACGCCTTGGTGGACGTGAAGTTGTAGACGATGCCGAGTTTCGCGGGCGTGATGCCGAACCGGGCCTCGGCGGAAGCCACCCGGATGTCGCAGGCGAGTGCGATCTCACAGCCGCCGCCGACGCAGAAACCGGAGACCGCGGCGATCGTGGGTTTGCCCAGCTCAGCAATAGCCCGTTCGCCGTTGTGCACCGCTTCGCCGTAGTGCGCGGCGCCCTCGGCGCCGCGGCGCAGGGTCGAGAACTCGGCGATGTCGGCGCCGGCCGAGAAGTGCTCGCCGCCGCGGATGACGAGCACCCGAGTGGTCTCATCTGCGGAAACCTGCGCGAGGAGCCCCGGGATGGCCGACCACATCTCGTAGGACATCGCGTTGCGCTTGGCCGGGCGGTTGATCGTCAACGTGGCGACCGGACCGGCCGCGGACAGCTCCAGGAACTCGCTCACCCGGCGCACGATACCTACCGCCTTCTGGCGGCACGCGCGGTCTCAGTTGGTAGCAATGTGTTCATGCCCTTGTAAAGTCGCCCTGCCGAAGAGGGAGGGAACGTGACAGCGGCCGCCATTGGTGCTTCCACGCTGCGCACGCTCGCGGTGCGGTTGCGCACCAGCGCGCCGGTGTCCGCGCGCATCCTCTCCGAACTCGCCAGTGAGCTCGACCGGGGCGGGCCGGTGTCGGACCTGCTGTGCTCGCACAGCGCCGTGCACAGCCCGTTGTTCGGCATCCAGGCGCTCGCGGGCGTGCGGTTGCTGATGTTGTCGGGGAAGGCGCCGGAGCTCAGCCAGCGGTTCGCCAGTGCGCACGCGGCCGCGATGGCCGGGGAGTCCGACTCGACGGCGCTGCTGGCGTGGCTCGCGGCACGGCGCGCGATCGTCGAGAACGCGGGCGAGATCCTGGCCGCGCTCGACCGCACGGTGCAGCAGCACCAGCCGAAGACGGCCGGGTTCCTGCTGCGCGGTCTGACGATGATCGGGGCGCCGAAGGTCCGGCTGCTCGAGCTCGGGGCGTGCGCGGGACTGAACCTGATCCTCGACCACTACCGCTGGTTCGGCCTCGGCTGGGAGTGGGGCGACAAGGACTCGCCGGTGCGGCTGGCCGCGATCGGGCCGCAGCCGGCGAACCTGGAGATCGTCGACAGGGCCGGCTGCGACCTGCAGCCGCGCGATCCCGGCGACCCCAAGCACGCGATGATCCTGCACTCGTTCATCCCGCCGGAGCACGACGCGCTGCGGTGGGACCTCGACGACGCCATCGAGCTCGCGGCCAAGGTCGGCGTGAAGGTGGCGCGCTCGCCTGCCGGTCGGTGGCTGCGCGAGAACCTCGTGCCGCCCGAGGAACGCGGCACGTACACGGTGGTCTGGCACAGCTCGTTCTGGGCCTACCTGACCGAGGACGAGCGCCACGAGATCGAGACGACGCTGACCGCGGCGGCCGGCTCGATGCCACTCGCGCGCGTTGCCTACGAGTCGACGGACTTTCGCTCGAACCCCCGGCTGACGGTCACCATCTACAGCTAACCTCCGGCGTCGTGAAAACGATCCGTGCCTCCCTGCTGGCCGTCGCCCTCTTCACCACGGCCCTCACCGCGCCCGCCCAGGCCGCGGTCTCGGACCACGACCTGGCACTGCACTGGGCCCCGGTCCACCACCAGGACACCGACTCCTCGGACCACGACGCCGACTACCTGTCCACAGTGGACTTCGACGGCGACTGGAACACGCTGAACAACTGGGAGAACCAGCCCCAGCTCGCGAAGCTCACCGGCGCCGCGTACTACTCGGTGGTCGAGACGTCCACGCACTGGTTCCTCGTCTACAGCTTCTTCCACCCGCGCGACTGGGACGACCAGCCCGACCCGTTCGGCACCAGGACCCACGAGAACGACCTGGAGGGCGCCCTGTTCGTCGTCCGCAAGGACAGCGGGTTCGGCACGCTCGAAGCCGCGGTCACGGTGGCGCACAGCGACTTCTACTCCTACGTGCCCGCCGGGTCGCCGTACCGGAACGGGTCGGAGACCATCGACGGCACGCTGCTGCTGGTCGGCGGCCGCCCCGCCACGTTCCAGGAGGCCAAGGGCCACGGCCTGTACCGCTGGAACGGCGCGGACTTCCCCGGCGGCGACGGCGTGGTCTACCAGCCCGCGGCGACCGGTGAGGTGCCGTCGGGCGGCAACGACCGCAGCGTCGGCTACCGGCTGGTGAACTCCCTGGACGCCGGCGGGATGTGGGCGCGCCGCAACAACGCGGAGACCTACTCGTCGTTCGGCACGTTCCGCGGTGACAACGGCAAGGACAACGCGGCCAACGCGCCGTGGGGCTGGGACGACCAGAACGACGGCGCGATCTACCGCGGCTACCTGGCCACCGATCCGGCGCTGGTGGTCGACAGGTACTTCACCAACAAGGGCGCCTTCAGCCTGACGTACACGCGCAACGCCTTCCGCTGACCCGCTGCAAACGTTTACAGTATTTTCTGCAACACCGCCGCCGTGCCCTTCGACGCGGAAGAAGGACGTCGCATGGACGGCAGGATCAACCGCAGACTGTTGATGAAGTCCACCGTCGTGGCCGCGATCGCCACCCCGTTGCTCACGAGGACGGCGATCGCGGTTCCGGAGCTGCCCTGGCCGGCCGCCAACGAGATCGTGCGCAACACGAAGCTCCCGTCGTTCCCAGACCGGAATTTCGACGCGACGGCGTACGGCGCCAAGGGGGACAACAAGACCGACAACACCGAGGCCTTCAAGAAGGCCATCGCCGCCTGCAACTCCGCGGGCGGCGGGCACGTGGTGGTGCCGAAGGGCACCTACGTCACGGGTGCGATCCACCTGCTGAGCAACGTCGACTTCCACCTCGAGGACGGCGTGCTGCTCAAGTTCTCCGGTGACGCCTCGAAGTTCCCGACGGTGCTCACGCGCTACGAGGGCATCGAGTGCATGAACCGCTCCCCCATGGTCTACGCGCACAAGCAGACCAACATCGCCATCACCGGCAAGGGCACGCTCGACGCGGGCGCCACCGGCGGCTGGAACAAGGGCAGCGACCGCTCGTACCTGGAGTCGTTGGTGGCCAAGGGAACCCCGCCCGAGAAGCGCGTGGTCCCCGGCTCCGGCAAGAACATGCGCTCGACGTTCATCGAGCCCTACGACTGCGACACGGTGCTGATCCAGGGCCTCACGCTGAAGAACCCCAAGTTCTGGCAGATCCACCCCACGCTCTGCAAGAACGTCACGGTCGACGACGTGCACACCGATCCCACGACGTCGGCCAACAACACCGACGCGTGCGACCCGGAGTCGTGCGACCACGTCGTGATCTCCAACAGCGACCTCGGCGCGCACGACGACAACGTGGCGATCAAGTCGGGCCGCGACGAGGACGGGCGGCGGATCAACGTGCCGTGCCAGAACATCGTCGTCGTCAACTGCCGCATGAACGGCAACTGGGGCGCCATCACGTGCGGCTCCGAGCAGACCGGCGGCATCCGCAACGTCTACGGCTACCGGCTGAACTGCGTCAACGCCACCAAGTTCGCGCTGTACGTCAAGTCGAACACCCAGCGCGGCGGGTTCTCGCAGAACATCAACCTGGACAGCGTGTCCGGCGTCTTCGGGCGCGCGTTCGTCTACGTCACCACGACCTACAACTCGCAGACGGGCGGCAACGTGCCGAAGTTCGGGCCGTTCTCCGTGTCGAACTCCAGCTGCACCAAGGCTTCCAAGGTCCTCGACGTGTCCGGGCTCTCGCAGGAGCACGTCAAGGGCCTCGACCTGCGCGACTCGAAGTTCGACGGCCTCGGCAGCACCACCAACACCGTCAAGAACGTCGACGGCCTGAAGTTCACCAACGTCACGGCGAACGGCAAGCCGATGACCAAGTAGTCCTAGCCCTGGGCAGTCGGCCGCACGACGATCTCGTTCACGTCGACGTCGGCCGGCTGCTCGATCGCGAACGCGACGGCGCGGGCGATCGAGGCCGGCGGGATCGCGATCTCGTCGCGCATGCCCGCGATCCGTTCCCGCACAGCGGTGTTGCTCGACGCCTCCGCGAAACCGGTGTGCACGAAGCCAGGGAACACCGTGGTCACGCGCACCGACGGACCAGCCTCCTGGCGCAGGCCCTCGCAGATCGACCGCACCGCGACCTTGGTGCCCGCGTAGACCGCCATGGACGGCACGACGGTGAACGCGGCCGTGGAGGAGGTGGTGATGAAGTGCCCTGACTGCTGCTCGCGGAAGACCGGGAGTGCTGCCGCGATGCCGTGCAGCACGCCCTTGATGTTGACGTCGACCATCTCGTCCCACTCGTCGACGCGCAGGTCGTCCAGCGGCGAGATCGGGCCGGCTCCGGCGTTGCTCACGAGCACGTCGAGCCGTCCGAAACGCTCCTGGGCCAGTGCCACCAACGCGTGCAGGTCCTCGCGGCGGGTCACGTCGGTGCGCGTGTGCACGGCCGTGCCGCCTGCCTGCTCGATCCTGGCCACGAGGTCCGCGAGACGCTCCGACCGGCGTGCGCCGAGCACGAGGCGCGCGCCCCGTTCCGCGAGCAGCAGGGCGGTCGCCTCGCCGATCCCGCTGCTGGCGCCGGTGATCGCCACGACTTCGTCCTTGATAACCATGAACCCAGCCTGCGTCAGGCTCAGCCTGGTATCCAGAGCCCCTTTATTCTGGTACTGGAGGTGCCAGGATGCGACGAACGGACGAACAGCGCCACGAACTCGGTGCGTTCCTGCGCAGCCGGCGCGAGCGGCTCACCCCGGCCGAGGCGGGCCTGCCGCGCACCGGCCGGCGCCGGACTCCCGGTCTGCGCCGCGAGGAGCTCGCCGTACTCGCCGGGATCAGCGCGACCTGGTACACGTTCCTGGAACAGGGCCGCGACGTCCAGGCGTCCGACCAGGTGCTCGGCGCGCTCGCCGCCGCCCTCGGGCTCGGTCAGTCCGAAAAGGACCACCTGTTCCGGCTCGCGGGCCACACCAGGCCGCACATCCCCGAAGCCGAGCTGGCACCGGAAGTGGCTGCCGTGCCTGGGTTTCTGGACCCGCACCCGGCGTTCATCATCGGCGCCACCTACGACGTGCTCAGCCACAACGAGGCCGCGGCCGAGCTCTTTCCCGATCTCGGCGAGGAAAACCCGAGCTTCGCGCGCTGGGTGTTCACGGACCCGCGGTCGCGGCACGTGCTGATCGACTGGGAGGTGGAGGCCCGCGGACTGCTCGCCAAGCTCCGCGCGCTCGCCGGCCAGCACCCCGCCGACGAGCGGTTCACCCGGCTGATCGACGACCTGCACGAGGCCAGCCAGGAGGTGCGCTCCTGGTGGCCCCAGTACGACGTGCAGCCCCGGCACGGCGGCCGGAAACGCTTGCGGCACCCCGGAAGAGGGCCGCTCGACTACGCCTACACCGCGTTCCACCTCGCCGAGCAGCCCGACCAGACGCTGGTCGTCTACTCGGACGAACGGCCGTGCTGAGGGCCTAGGCGGCGCGCGGGTACAGGCGGGCCATCCCGGGCGGCGCGGCGAAGGGCGCCCACGTGCCCTCCGCCTGTGCCAGCCGGTCCGCGACCACCCACAGAACGCTGGAGTTGAAGCCATATCCCAGGTGTGAGGACGACACCTGGACGTTCTCCCTGCGCAGCCCCGGTTCCTCGACGCACGACTCCCACGAGACGATGCCGTCCGTCTTGGAGTAGATCGACGTGGCGGGCACCGGGATCGGCGGCCTCGTCGACTCCAGCGGCGGGAACTCGTCCTTCGGGATGTGCAGCCGGGAGAACAGCGCGAACGCGGGCATCGCCCGTGACTGCACGGGATCGCTCATGTTGTACGGCGACCCCATGGTGATCACCTGGCGGACGCGGTGCGGGTGGTCGCGCGCCATCTCGCGCGCGAAGATCCCGCCCAGCGACCAGCCGACGATGGACACCGGCCCGCAGGCGTCGGAGACCTTCTTCACCAACGCGTGCATGCCGTCCACGGCCTTGCGCGTCGGCCCGATGTTGCGGCCCAGACCCCACGGGCTCACCTGATACCCCAGCCCGGACAGGAAACGGCGCAGCATCACCGTGGACGAGTCGGCCGCCCCGAGACCGGGGAACACCAGGACCGGGTGGCCGTCACCGGACGGCGCGCCCCGCAGCATCGAGCGCGTGGCCACGAACTCGCTCACGTCGATCGCGCAGCGGGTGGGCTCGGTGAGATACCAGAACAAACCGGGCGCGGAGCCTCTGACGAGGTGGAGGGGCGAAGCAGCAGGCACTTCGTAGACTTCGTCCGAAGGTACGGCAGACATAGGAGCCTCCCCACACGTCGACAACCCCGAGCCGGCGCCCTGGGCGTCGTTGCCCAGTGGGTCCATGATGTTTCGTGAACGATCTTTTTGCCAGTACTTTCGAGTCTCGATTCGCCACCTGCAGGTAACACGTTGGCAACCTCACAGCTGTGCAGTGCCTCTCACCTGCATGGACGTCGATTGAGACGCATCCGTCCTCTACTCTTTTTCAAGTGGATCGGATGAGCAGTTTGGACGCCAGCTTCTACTTCATCGAGGACGAGAACGTGCCCATGCACGTCGGTTCCGTCCTGGTTTTCGACGGGCCGGCCCCGTCCTACGGCGACGTGATCCGTCTCTTCCTGGCGCGCATGGACCAGGTGCCGCGCTACCGGCAGAAGGTGAAGGCGCTGCCGTTCCACGTCGGCCGTCCGGTCTGGGTCGACGACGACCACTTCAACATCCTCTACCACGTGCGCCACACCGCGGTGCCGTCGCCGGGCGGGGAGGACCAGCTGCGCAACCTCGCCGGCCGGATCTTCGCGCAGAAGCTCGACGACAAGAAGCCGCTGTGGGAGGCCTGGCTGGTCGAGGGCCTCGAAGGCGGCCGCTGGGCGATCATCTCCAAGGTCCACCACTGCATGATCGACGGAGTGTCCGGTTCGGACATGCTGCAGCTCATCCTCGACTTCAAGAAGGAGAGCGTCCTCCCGGAGCCGAAGGAGTGGAAGCCCGAGCCGCAGCCGTCCACGTTGGACCTGGTCATCGACGGGGTGCGCGACGCCGTGGTGACGCCGGTGCAGCACCTGTCCGCTTTGCCCGCCGTGGCGCGGAACGTGCGCTCCCTGAGCGAGATCATGGACTTCGGCAAGACCGTTCTCGGTTCTCTTCCCGGTACGGCGAAGCGTCTGGTCACGCGTGCGGCGACTTCCTTGAACGGTCCGATCGGACCGCACCGCCGCTGGGTGTGGGCGCGCGCGAACCTGGCTGAGATCAAACAGATCCGCACCGCCGCCGGTGGCACCGTCAACGACGTCATCCTGACGGCGATCACGCGCGGTTTCCGGGACCTGCTGGAGAAGCGCGGCGAACTGACCGAGGGCATGGTCGTGCGGACCATGGTCCCCGTGTCGATGCGCAAGGCCGACCAGCACAACGAGCTGAACAACCGCGTCAGCGCCGTGCTGGTGAACCTGCCCGTGGGCGAGGCCGACCCGGTGAAGCGCCTCGCGTCGATCCGCGCGCAGATGGACGACCTGAAGAGCTCGCGCCAGGCCGCCGGCGCCGACGTCATCACGAACCTGTCGAACTTCGCCGCGCCGACGCTGATGGCGCTGGGCTCGCGGACCGCGATGCGGTTCCCGCAGCAGATCCTGCAGACCGTCACCACGAACGTGCCCGGCCCGCGCATCCCGCTCTACATGCTCGGCCGCCCGCTGGTGGAGATGTTCCCGTACGTGCCGGTCGCCTCGACGATCCGGATCACCGTCGGCATCTTCTCCTACCTCGACAGGTTCACGTTCGGCATCAACGCCGACTTCGACGGTGTGCCGGACGTGCAGCTGCTCGCGGACGGCATCCGGGCAGGGTTCGACGAGATGGTCGCGCTGGCCGCCGAGGCCGCGGAGAGGACCGAGGTGGCCCAGACGGTGGTGGAGGCCAAGCCTGCGGCTCCCAAGCCCGCGGCTCCCAAGCCCGCGGCTCCCAAGCCCGCCGCTCCCAAGCCCGCGGCGAAGAAGCCCGCCCCCAAGCCCCGCCCCGTGCGGGCGACCGCCAAGACGACGACCAACGGTGTGAAGCCGGAGACCCAGGCCTGAGACACGATCTGACGGTTCAGGCGGGTGCGCACGACCTGCACCTGACCGTGGTGGGACTCGACGCGCGGCTGGGCGCCCTGGGACTGGCTCTCGGCCAGGTCGACGACGTCCGGATCGAGCTGGAGAACGTGCGGTGGTCGCGCTGGCGTGCCCGCCGCGCGACCGTCGTCTGCCGGGACGTGCACGTGAACCCGCCCGCGGTCCTGGTGTCCTCGCCCGTCGAGTTCCGGGTCGAGGTGGACTTCGCGGACATCCCGGAGTTGCAACCGGTCAGTTGGTTCCCGCTGACCGTCCGGTTGGTCGGCTCGGAGCTGCACGTGCGGCTGCACAAGTGGCTGCCCCCGCGCGTGTTCGCGGTGCCGGAACTGCCGCGCGGCATCGAGCTGACGGGCGTCGAGCAGCTCGACGACCACTTCGTGCTGACCGGGGCCGCCCCCGTGCTGCGGGAGCGGCTCACCCTGGGTCAGCTCGCGGACGTGCTCAGGCGGCTGGCGTCCATCCAGTCGAGGACCCGCTCGGACACGACCTCGGGGATCTCCATCTGGGGCACGTGACCGACGTTCGCGTACTCGTCGTAGCGCCAGTGCGGGTACTTGCGGGCGACGTACCGGGCGGCGGCGACGTTGACGAGCCTGTCGCGGTCGCCGCTCATCAGGAACACGGGCACGCGGACCTTGGACATCGCCGCGTAGTAGGCGCCGCGCTTGGACGTCGTGAACACGACGCTGCGCGCGGCCGCGAGGAACGCCTTGTCGAGGCCGTCGACCTTGGCGCGCTCGCCGATCAGGTGCTCGCTGGCGAGCTTGAGCTCCTCGGGGATGCCGGACGGGTCCGCGCAGACCAGCTCCAGCAGGCGGTCGACCTGGCGGCGGGCAGGGACCGACCGCGACTTCGCCAGGAACCGCTCGCCGAGCCCCGGCACCGAGTACAGGAAGAACGTGCTGAGCATCGTCGGGTCCGGCCGGGTCCCGAACACCATCGGCAGCGCCGGGTCGACCAGTACCAGGCCCCTGACCAGCGCGGGGTCGTAGGCGGTCTGGAAGAGCGAGATCAGCCCGCCCATCGAGTTGCCGACCAGGATCGCCGGCTCCCCCACGACCTCGCGCAGGAACCGGCCCAGGAGCCTCGTGTTGGCCTGGACCGTGGTCTCGCGCCCCTCCGGGTTCGTCAGGCCGTGCCCGGCGAGGTCGACGGCCGTGACACGGGCCTTCTGCGCGAGCAACGGCGCCAGCAGCACCCAGTTGAGGTGCGAGCCGCCGAGCCCGTGCACGAGGACGATGCGCGGGCCGTCCTCCGGTCCGCCGAAGTCGACCCAGTGCACGGGCCCGTCGAGGTCCGCGTGGTGGCTGGTGCCGCCGAAGTTCGCCACAGTCGTCATACCAACCAGTATGTCGCTTGAGCCAACCGGTTGGTAGTGACGTTCAGCGCCAGGGTCGTGCGGGCTTGCAGTCGTCCAGCGCCGGCTTCGCGTCGAACCAGCCCGAGACGACGTTGTTCTCGGGGTCCACGTAACACCAGCTCAGGTCCAGGAGCGTGTCGCCGAGCACCTTGCCCTCGGCGTCGTAGGCCCTGAGCGCCTCTCTCGGGTCCTGGTTGCCGGGGTGGTCCCAGTCGGCGGGCCACAGGAGCCGCGCGACGAACGTGCCGTCGGAGATCTCGGCCTCGACGGTCTTGCCGAGCACCGACCACGTCATCCGCTTGACCTCGGAGTCCACCCGCCCCGCCACGGTCTGACTGCCCGGCCGCCGGGCGCGGTCCCCGCTCGTCTGGTTCTGGTAGTCGATCGAGAAGTGCCCGTTGAGCCAGCGCGTGTCGAAGCCCTTCCTGCCCGGCAGGTACCTGTTCGAGAAGTAGCTGCCCGGTGTGGTGAGGTCGCACGCCAGCGCGTCGGTCGGGGTGTAGAGCAGCGCGAACGTTCCCGCGGCGTCCTGGTGGTAGCGGCGCAGCACCGGCCGGGCGGGGGTCCCCGACGCCTTCCGGCAGCCTTCCTCGATGTCGTCGGCCTGCTGCTCGCTCAGTCCGGGGATCGTGGGCCGGGTCGACCAGTACTCGCCGGCCGGTTGTTCGGGCAGCACGAGCATCACCGCGGTGACCACCGCGGCGAGCGCCGTGGCCATGGTGCCGAAGCGCATGCCGAGCCGGCGCCGGTGGATGGACCGTTCGAGCCGGGCGCGGATCCTGACATGGCGGCCGGGGGGCAGGTCGCGTGCCGGCGGGAGCATGGTGGTCATCGGTCCTCCCCGACGTGCACGAGCGCTTGCTGCTGGAGTTTCGCCTTCGCCTTGCTGACCCGTGCCCGCACGCTCACCGCTGCGATCCCGAGCACGGCGGCGGCGTCCTCGTAGGACACCTCGGCCCACACGCAGAGGGCGAGCGCCTCACGTTCGTTGCGCGGCAGCTTCTCCACGGCTTTGAGCAGCTCTTTCATCCGTTGCTGGTCATCGAGCCGTGCGGCGACCATGTCCGCGTGGTCGGGCACCGCTCGCTCTTCGTCAAGGCGTCGCAGGTTCTTCACCCGCCGGGTCAGGGACCGCTGCTCGTTGCGCACGACGTTGGTCGCCACGGTGAGCAGCCACGGCAGCGCCGACTCCCGTTCGAGCCGCGCCACCTGGCTCTTCTTGCGCCACGCCAGCAGGAAGGTGGCCTGCAGGTGGTCCTCGGCCTCTGCCCAGGACGCCGTCAGCCGGAAGCAGTGGTTGTAGACCGCCTTCGCGTGCCGGTCGAACAGCACTCCGAAGGCGTGCGCACTGCCCCCAGCGGCCTGCGACCACAACGCGCGGTCGTCTTCGGTCGTCATGTCTGTACGTGTCCGCCCGCCCCAGAAGTGTTGGCACCAGTTTCACGCGCCTGCCACTAACGTTCCGCAGCGTGGCACATCTGGGGATGGCCGACCTCGCGGACATCGCGCAGGCGGCGTACGGCCGTGAGCTGATCGACGTAGCCCGACTGCACGGCGGCAGCAAGAAGGGCGTCTACCGGCTGACGCTGGACGACGGCACGACGGGCGTGGCCTACGTCTGGCGTGCTTCCGAGGACTACTGGCCCGAGCACGAGCAGGACCCGTTGTTCGGCAACGCGAGCGGGCGCGACCTGTTCCTCACCGCGCACACCGCGCTGTCCGAGGCCGGGATGTGCGTACCGAGGCTGGTGCTGGTCGACACCGACGTGATCGTGGTCGAGGACCTCGGGGCGGAGTTCCTGGAGAAGCTGCTCGACCAGGACACCGAGGCGCTGGAACGGTTGTGGGACGACCTCGAGGCCATGCACCGGCGCACCAGCCCGCGCTACGGCCGCCCGAGCGCGTTGCAGCCTATGGACGCGCCGCCGGTGCCGGACGTGGTGCTGGAGCGCGCACTCGGGCACCTGGACGCCTGTTGCGAACGGGTCCCACGCATCGCGGCCGAGCGCGAACGCCTGGAAACCCAGCTGCGCCAACGGCACGCGGCGATCGAGCCGCGCGCGTCGTACGGGCTGATCCACGGCGAGCTGGGACCTGATCACGTGCTCGTGGCGGACGGGCGGCCGGTGCTGATCGACATCGAGGGCGTGATGTTCTTCGACGTCGAGTGGGAGCACGTGTTCCTGGAGCTGCGGTTCGGCCCGCACTACCGACCGGTGCCCGGCCTCGACCCGGCACGGCTCTCGTTGTACCGGCTGGCACAGCACCTGTCCCTCGTGGAGGGTCCGCTTCGGTTGCTGGACGGCGACTTCCCGCACCGGGACGCGATGCGGGAGATCGCCGAGCACAACGTCGAACGGGTGCTGGACTGCCAGTAGAGCGTCGCAGCTGTCTCTTGGAGTAGCGACGAGTGGGAGGAACGCCGGCAGGTGGCCGGACTTCGATCATGAAGATCGCGCTCTCATGGCTGTCACCTGCACTGTTGGCGGTACTTGAGGTGATCAGCAAACGCTTGCGCCAGCAGTTTTCTACCACCAACTCGGCTGCACGTGCGCGTGAGAGCGCGACCATCCGGGCTTTCGGTGACGAGCGACCACACCGCTCAGCCACCTGCCCGGTTCAAAAGGAGCACAACTAAGCAGCGACACGCTGCTAGTACTGGCCCAGCCACGCCTCGTCGACCCGCAGCTGCGCCTTGCCCTGCGTGGACGTCTTCTCGACCCGGACGTGCCGCGTGGTCGTGTTCGCCGGCAGGTCGATGAACTGCACTGCGCGGTGGTTGGCCAGCGACCCTGACCTCACCTTCGTCCACTTGGAACCGTCGTCGGACGTGTAGACGTTGTAGTTCTTGATGCGCGCGGAGTTCGACGCAGGGTAGGTGGTCGAGTCCTCGCGCTGGTTCAGCGCGACGTACGAGACCTTCTTCGCCGAGCCCAGGTCGAAGCGCAGCGACACGGTGCCCGCACCCGTTGCGTCCCAGTAGGTCTGGTAGTTGCCGTCGGCCGCGTGCGAGGCCGGGTGGCCGGACCCGTTCGCTGACGCGCTCATCGTGTACGACGAGGGCGGGATGACCCCCTCACGCCCGGCCGTCTCGACCTTGAACACCGTGTCGTACTGGTCCCAGTTCGAGATGCCGTTGAGCGTGATCGTGCCGGCGGCCTGCGACCAGGTCACGTCCGCGCCGGTGCGCAGGTTCGTGACGCGGCTGACCTTGTACCCGTTGTCGCGCACTTTGAGCGTGCTGCCGGACGGTGTGGTGAGCACGTGGACGTAGTGCAGGTTCGGGTCGGTCTTGGAGACGGTCGTGACGCCGTGCGCGCCGTCGTTCCAGAACCCCGGTTTGAGGCCCCCGTGGAGATAGCCGCCACCGTACGTGCCGCCGATCGACTCCCAGATGTCGCCGAGGTAGGTGTTCGTGAAGTTGTTGAAGGCGGCCTGGTTCGAGGGGAACCTGCCGTTGACCATCGCGGTCTCGGCCATCAACGCCTTGACGTCACTGCCGGCGTTGGTGATGAGGCGTCCCAGCGTCAGCTTGTAGTCGACGGCGGAGTTCGAGCCGGAGTACCACCACGCACCGGAGCTCGGCAGCTTGAAGCACGCCTCGATGAGCCGCGGCGCCGCCGTGTAGACCGCCTGCGGGTAGTCGTAGTTCGGCGTCATGCCGGTCTTCTGCTCGTTGCTGATGGTGTCCATGATCGCGGTGTCCTCGTTGTTGTTGCTGAGGACCATGTCCGGCCGGTCGCGCCGGATCCGTTCGTACAGGCCGTTCTGCTCCCAGTACGCGTTGTCGTTGTCGATCCAGAACCCGGCGAGCTTCGGGTAGCGCGCCATGACCTCGACGAAGTTGTCGTAGCTGAACTGCCCGAACCCCGGCCGCTCCTGCAGGTTCACCGACTTGCCCTTGTACTTCGAGTACCCGGCGGAGTCGAGCCACTCGTGCCCGCCCTCGTCGTGCCACTGCGGGTCGTCGGTCATGTAGTTGATGACCTTCACGCCTTCCTCGTCCGCAGCGTCGATCAGCTCGCCGAGGAAGTCGCGCTTGGTCGAGCAACTCCCGGGAATCGCCGACGGCCACGCCCGCGCGTACCCGAGACGGCTGTGGAACGACGCCAGCACGAGGTACTGCGCGTGCAGCTTCTTCGCCTCGTCGACCCAGTACTGCGCACTCCACCCGCCACCCGTGACGGCGGCTTCCCAAGCGCTGCAACTGGTGTAGCCCGGGTTCGTCCGCATCCCCCAGTGCAGGAACAGGCCGGACGTGGACGCCCGCAGCCAGTCCTGCCGCGGATGCAGCACCTCGGCGTGCGCCGGGGTGCTCACGCCTGCAACGAGTAGAACGGCGGTCATCAACACGCCTAGACGACGCAACGTTTTCCGCACGAGCCAGCCTCCTGGTGGACGCTCCCTGCGGCGGTAGGAAGACGTGCTCGGTGGTTACCGCGCAAAGGTCTACGCCACCCGGCGGCCCGTCTTCAAGAGGTCATCGGAGGTCTGAGCGTGTTACATCGCGATCGAATCGATAAAGGCTCCAAATGAGCCGACGTTTCGTGCCGGCCCACCACGTGGGCGGCCTTGGCCGCGACATCGGGCGGATGTCAGCATCGGTGACATGTCCCAGGCCTCCGTGCTCAGCACGCGCCGCCGCGCCGACCTCCGATCAGTTCAGCGCACTACCCGTGTGATGGGTGCCCGTAGAGCCCCACGCCGGCGAACTCCAGCGAGGTGAGGAACGTGGTCGAGGCCAGGTAGGAGGCCTCGACCAGTTCCGCGGTGTGCGAGAAGTCCAGCGGCGTCACGGCCTGCACGGGCGGACCGGGCAGGTACAGCACCGGCGCGATCTGGGAGGCGAGCTCCACCTCCAGCACGGCCTGGTTGCGCATCCCCAAAGTCGCCCAGAAGAGCAACGTCTCGGCGAGCGTCTCCGGCACCGTCGGCAGGTGGCCGGGGAACGCGCAGTCCAGCACCACCAGCGACTTCGCGCCCATCGCGAGCGCCTGCCGGATCGGCACGTTCGCGAGCACACCACCGTCGTAGAGCACCTGGTCGCCGATGCGCACCGGCGGGTACACGCCGGGAATCGCCGCGCTGGCGAGGATCGCGGGGATCAGCTCGCCCTCGGTGATGTTCACGGCCTCGCCGGTCACGCCGTTCACCGACACCGCGCCGAACGGCAGCGCCAGTTCCTCGAAGGACGAACACCCGCCGAGCCCCTCGGTCAGCACGTGCGCGAGACCGGTGTTGGGGAAGAGGTAGGTCTTGTTGGTGCGCAACGACCTCAGCTGCGCGATCGGCCCGCCGGGGAACACCCGCTGCCGTGTCATGCCCTCCCACAGCACCGCCAGCCGTTCGGCGGCCTTGTCCGGGTCCAGCGCGAGCAGCGAGCCGTTGACCGACCCCACCGAGGTGCCGACGACGAGGTCCGGCCGCACGCCGTGCTCCCGCAACGCGCGCAGCATGCCGACCTGCGCGGCACCGAGGCTTCCGCCTCCTCCGAGCACGAAACCGACTGGTCCTGGCAGTTCGATCGTCACGTCCGGTGATCCTAGGACGAGACCTGGAAGAGCACCGGAATTGCCATCTCCGCGTGCGTGCGCGACCCGTGGAACCCGCTCATGCCGGTCCAGCTGGGCTCCGCCTGGGTGCGCACGACCACCGCGGAGCCCTTCATCGCCACCACGAGGTCACCGATGCGGTCCACCGCCAGCGGGCTGATCGGGCCGAACCACCCGGCGTCCACCGCCTCCTCGCGCGTCAGCACGTCCGCGCGGTCGCCGAGGTACTCGCGCCACACGGACAGCACCTCGTCGCTCTCGGTGTGCAGATACCGCACCCGGGGCTCGCCGGCGATCACGCGAACTCCTTGCCACAGCAGGGGTTCGGTGTCGAAGTCGATCCGTTCCCCCGCGGTGATCATGCCGTGGTCCGCCGTGACGACGAGCATCGAGTCCGGTGGCATCCTGGCGGCGATCCGCGACGCCAGCGCGTCGATGAACTCCAGCTGCAGCAACCACTCCTCGGAACCGGGCCCGTAGAAGTGCCCGATCGTGTCGAGGTCCGCGTGGTAGGCGTAGCAGAACGACCGGTCCTCCCCGACGGCCGCGAGGGCACCGAGGGCGAGGTCGCCGAACCCCGCCGCGCCGCGGAACCACGAGCCGCGCAGCACCGCCCTGGTCAGGCCGCTGCCGCGGTGGAACAGCGGGGCGACCGCGCTGACCGCGACACCGGCCGCCGACGCGCGTTCGAACAGGGTCGGGTGCGGCTGCACGACCTCGGGCACGAGCGTCTTGCGCAGGTCGTGGTGGCGGTCGTCGGCCCGCGCCCAGGTCAGCGAGTTGAGCACCTCGTCGCCGACCTCGAACGTGTAGCCGACGATGCCGTGCTCGCCCGAGAGCAGCCCGGTGCCGATCGAGGCGAGGCTGGTCGCGGTCGACGACGGGAAGCCCGCGGAGATCTCCTGGCCGGCCATCGACGACAGGAACGGGGCGTGCTCGGCGTGCGATCGCAGCAGCTCGTGGCCCAGACCGTCGACGAGCAGGAGCACGACACGCCGGGCGGCGGGCAACCCGAGCGTGTTGTCGGCACCCGGCACGTCCAGGCCCGACAGCAGTGATGGGACGACCTCGGCGATGGTCATGAAGGACACCGTGCCACGTCGAATCGGACAACGGGCAGAATGGCGCGCTGTGACAACGCTCATCCACCAGAAGATCGCTGACGAGCTCGGAGTGGCCGCAGGCCAGGTCGGCTCTGCTGTCGAACTCCTCGACGGTGGCGCGACCGTCCCGTTCGTCGCCCGCTACCGCAAGGAGGCGACCGGCGGTCTCGACGACACCCAGCTGCGCACGCTCGAGGAACGCCTCGGCTACCTGCGCGAACTGGAAGAGCGCCGGGCGGCCGTCCTCAACTCCATCCGCGAGCAGGGCAAGCTCAACGACGCCCTCGAGGCGCAGATCCTCGCCGCCGAGTCCAAGGCGCGGCTGGAGGACCTGTACCTGCCCTACAAGCAGAAGCGCCGCACGAAGGCCCAGATCGCGAAGGAGGCCGGTCTCGAACCGCTGGCCGACGCACTTCTGGGTGATCCTGGGCTGAACCCCCAGGAGGAAGCCGCGAAGTTCGTCGACCCCGCGAAGGAGGTCGCGGACGCCGCGGCCGCCCTGCAGGGCGCGCGGGCCATCCTGGTCGAGCGGTTCGGCGAGGACGGCGACCTGATCGGCGACCTGCGCGAGCAGATGTGGACGCGCGGCCGCGTCGTCTCCAAGGTCCGCGAGGGCAAGGAGACCGACGGCGCCAAGTTCTCCGACTACTTCGAGTTCGACGAGCCGTTCGCCAAGCTGCCGTCGCACCGCATCCTGGCGCTGTTCCGCGGCGAGAAGGAGGAGGTCCTCGACCTCGTCCTGGAGCCGGAGGAGCCGCGTGAGGAGGGTCCCTCGACGTTCGAGGTGCGCATCGCCTCGCGCTTCGGCATCGACGACCGGGGCCGTCCCGGTGACAAGTGGCTCACCGACACCGTCCGCTGGGCGTGGCGGACCCGGATCCTCGTGCACCTGGGCATCGACCTGCGCGGCCGGCTGCGCCAGTTCGCCGAGGACGAGGCCGTCAAGGTGTTCGCCTCGAACCTGCGCGACCTGCTGCTGGCCGCCCCGGCCGGCACGCGCGCCACGATGGGCCTCGACCCCGGCTACCGCACGGGTGTGAAGGTCGCGATCGTCGACGCCACCGGCAAGGTCGTCGCGCACGGCGTCATCCAGCCGCACGTGCCCGCGAACCGCTGGGACGAGTCGATCGCGAAGCTCGCCGCGTGGGCCAAGCAGCACAACGTCGACCTGATCGCGATCGGCAACGGCACGGCCTCGCGCGAGACCGACAAGCTCGCCGCCGACCTGATCAAGCGCCACCCCGACCTGGGCCTCACCAAGATCGTGGTGTCCGAGGCGGGCGCGTCGGTGTACTCGGCGTCGGCCTACGCGTCGTCCGAGCTGCCGGGCCTCGACGTGTCGATCCGCGGCGCGGTGTCGATCGCGCGGCGTCTGCAGGACCCGCTGGCCGAGCTGGTGAAGATCGACCCGAAGTCGATCGGCGTCGGCCAGTACCAGCACGACCTCGCGGAGTCGAAGCTGTCGCGTTCGCTGGACGCGGTGGTCGAGGACTGCGTGAACGCGGTCGGCGTGGACCTCAACACCGCCTCGGTGCCGCTGCTCTCGCGCGTCTCCGGCATCACCGCCGGTCTCGCGGAGAACATCGTGCTGCACCGCGACGCCAACGGCCCGTTCAAGTCGCGCAAGGCGTTGAAGGACGTGGCGCGGCTCGGCCCGAAGGCGTTCGAGCAGTGCGCGGGCTTCCTCAAGATCCGTGGCGGCGAAGAGCCTCTGGACGCCTCCTCGGTGCACCCCGAGGCGTACCCGGTCGTGCGGAAGATGCAGATCGAGGCGGGCACCGAGCTGATCGGCAACACGGCCGTGCTGACGAAGCTGCGGCCGGAGAAGTTCGTGGACGAGCAGTTCGGTCTGCCGACGGTCACGGACATCCTGCGCGAGCTCGAGAAGCCAGGCCGCGACCCGCGACCGGCGTTCAAGACGGCGACCTTCGCGGACGGCGTCGAGAAGATCGCCGACCTCAAGCCCGGCATGGTGCTGGAGGGCGTCGTGACGAACGTGGCCGCGTTCGGCGCGTTCGTGGACATCGGCGTGCACCAGGACGGTCTCGTGCACATCTCGGCCCTGTCCAACACCTACGTGAAGGACCCGCGCGACGTCGTGAAGTCCGGTGACGTGGTGCGGGTGAAGGTGCTGGAGGTCGACGAGGCCCGCAAGCGCATCGGGCTGACGCTGCGCCTGACCGACGAGCCGGGCAAGCCCGCTCCGAAGCAGCAGGGCGGCGGTGGCGGCGGTCGTGACCGTCGTCCGCAGCAGCGCGGCGGGCAGCCCCAGCGCGGTGGCCAGCAGCGCAGTGCGCCGCCGGCCGCGAGCGGTTCGATGGCGGACGCGCTCCGCAAGGCCGGTTTCGGCAAGTAGGCCGTACGAGAAAGGGCCCCTCCCGGCGTGGGAGGGGCCCTTTCTCATTCGGGCGTTACTTGGCGCGGGTGCCCTTCATCTTCACCAGGTCCGACTCGAACAGCTCCTCGACGGTCGTGAGACCGCCGGGCACCTTCGAGTCGACCTTGGTGATGTAGGACTGCGTGGCGGACGGCCGCCCGACCAGCGAGTAGTGCAGCGCGCTGGTCAGGCCCTGGGTGTCCAGGCCGTTGGTGCTGTGGAACGCGTCCAGCACGCCGTCGCGCGAGAGGTCGCCGTTCTGGCACGCCTTCTCGATGACCGAGAGGAACACCTTCGCGACGGTGTAGCCGTGGTCGACGTAGATCGCGGGCTTGTCGTTCGGGTAGTACTTGGTGAACGCCGCCGCGACCTCGCGCGGGCCGGCCTGGGTGCCGGTGAACGGCGCCACCGACGTCACCACGGACACCTGCTTCTCCACGGCAGGGCCGACCGGCGACTCGAGGATGGCGGTGTCGAAGCCGACCACGTTCACCATGAACGGCACCTCCCACTTCATCGCCGCGGCGACACCCACGGCAGCGGCGGTCTGGGCGGGGGTGGTGCTGAGCACGACGGCCTTGGCGCCCGCGGCCTTGAGCGCGCCGATCTGCTGCACGAGGTCGGCCGTGGTCTCGCCGATCGGCTGCTCGGCGATCTTCATGTTCCACTGCGTCCCGACGAACCGGCTGCCCTCCACGGCGTTGTCGCCGTAGCTGCCTCGCACGTAGACGTGGCCGACGGTGTCGCCCTCCTTGATCACGCCCTTGCGCTTGTAGTGATCAAGTCCGTTGATGACGTCGAGGTCGTACGTGGTGCCCACGATCATCATGTGCGGGTTGCCGAGCAGCGACGCGGCCCACGAGGCGGGCGCCGTCAGCGTGCGGGTCTGCATGATGTCGGGCTCGATCGCGGCGGTCATCGGCGTACCCGCGAGCTCCAGCAGACCGAGGACCTGGGGCTCCAGGTCGAAGTACGCGTCGAGCGCCTTCTGCACGTCGTACGCGTGGTCCTTCAGCTTGAGCTCGACCTTGCGGCCGCAGATGCCTCCACGGTCGTTGACCTGCTTCAAGTAGAGCTCGTAGCCCTTCATGCGGGTCATCGCGGAGGCTTTGAACGGACCTGTCATGTCCGTGAGGATGCCGAGCGAGATCGTGTCGTCGGTAACGCCCGGCCCGGTCTTCACCTGGACCTTCTCGTCTGTCTTGGCGCCACAGCCGGCCACGAGGACGGCGAGCGCCAAGGCGGCGGTGGGCAGTACACGGCGGAGGGGCATGCAGCAGTCCTTGTCCAAATGATCTCGGCATACTAAGCGGTAGCTCAGTATTGATTTCGTCGTCACATAATGCCTCTCTATGTGGTACGGAACACAGATACGTAAGGTTCATGTGACTACCGCTCGACTACGGAGTGTGCTAGCTCTTCGGTGCCGAACGAAATGAGATACGGCGGCTCCGGCCGAATTTCACACCTCCGTACGGACGCATCCGAACGCACGAAGATCTGGAATCGTGGCGCGGACACGGGTATGGGGAGGCGTGCGTGAACGAGGTCGACGCGGTCGTCATCGGGTCCGGACCGAACGGTCTGGTGGCCGCGACGTTGCTCGCGGACGCGGGCTGGGACGTCCTCGTGCTGGAGCAGCGAGACAGGCCCGGCGGCGCTGTGACGTCGGCGGAGATGACCGCGCCGGGCTTCTCGAACGACGTCTACAGCGCCTTCTACCCCCTCGGTCTGGGCTCGCCGGTGCTCGGCGCGCTGAACCTGGACGTGCGGTGGCAGCACGCTCCGGCCGTACTAGCGCACGTTCTGCCGGATGACCGAGTGGCTCTGCTCTCGCGAGATGTCGCGGAAACGGCCAAATCCGTCGGTTCTTTTGCCCACTCGGACGCCGAGCGCTGGCAAACGGAGTACTCGAAGTGGCTCCAGATGCGCGACGCGGTACTTCACTCTCTGTTGCAACCGTTTCCACCCGTGCGCGGTGGTCTTTCCCTGCTGCTTTCGGCCGGGGTCGGCGACGCGCTGCGGCTGGCCCGCCTGTTGACCTTGCCGGTGCGGCGGCTGGGCGAGGAGCTGTTCGAGGGCGAGGGCGCTCGCGTGCTGCTGGCGGGCAACACGATGCACACGGACCTCGGCCCCGACCAGTCCGGCGGTGCCGGGTTCGGCTGGCTGCTGGCGATGCTCGCGCAGGAGGTCGGCAACCCGGTCCCCCGCGGTGGGGCGGGTGAGCTGACGGCGTCGCTGGTGCGGCGGTTCGGCGGCCGCATCGAGACGAACGCCCAGGTGACGGGCGTGCTGCACGCGCGCGGTGTGGCCGTTGGGGTGCGTCTGGCCGATGGCTCGGTCGTGCGCGCACGCCGTGCGGTCCTGGCCGATGTGCCCGCGCCGTCGCTCTACCTGGACCTGATCGGCGCCGACGCGTTGCCGGGGCGGCTCGCCGAGGACCTCCGGCGGTTCCAGTGGGACAGCGACACGATCAAGGTCGACTGGGCGTTGTCGAGCCCGATCCCGTGGACCAACCCGGAGGCGTCGCAGGCGGGCACGATCCACCTCGGCGGCGACGTCAACGGCCTGGCCGGGGTGGCGCACGAACTGGCCTGCGGGAAGGTGCCGCGCAACCCGTTCCTGGTCATGGGGCAGATGACGACGACGGACCCGTCACGCTCCCCCGCCGGCACCGAGGCCGCATGGGCGTACACACACGTGCCGCTGGGCGGGAACTGGACGCCGGACAGGCTGAAGCGCCGTGCGGACCGCCTGGAGGTGATGATCGAGGAACGCGCGCCCGGCTTCCGGTCCCGCATCCTCGGGCGTTCCGTGCTCGGGCCGGCCGAGATCGGGTCGGTCAACGGCGGTACCGGCGCGATCCACCAGCAGCTGGTCTTCCGGCCGGTGCCGGGGCTCGGGCGCGCGGACACGCCGTTCGACCGGCTCTACCTGGCGGGCTCGTCGGCGTGGCCGGGCGGGGGCGTGCACGGGGCGGCGGGAGCGAACGCGGCACGGGCGGCGCTGGCTCGGTGGGGTGCGGCGGGCGGTCTCTACAAGACGTTGATCCAGGGCGTGCACAAGGCGCTCTACTGAGTGCGGGCGAGCTTGCGGGTGCGTGAGGCCCGCAGATACCCCATGACCAGCGCTTCCAGGTCGGGGTGCGTGGTCTGGAAGCCGTCGGGCACGGTGCCGCCGCGCACCAGGGCCGTCGTCTGGCGGGACGTGTGCGAGGTGTCGACCACGCCGTCCATCTTTAGTTCGAGCTCGACGGGCCCGACGACGACGTGGTGCTCGCCGAGGATCTCCTCGATCTCGCCCGTCACCTGCACGCGGCCCTCGTCCAGCAGCAGCAGGTGGTCGCAGACGTCGCCGAGGTCGGTGAGCAGGTGCGACGACAGCAGGACCGTCGTACCCCGTTCGGCGACGTCGGTCATGACGATCCGCAGCGTCTCGTCGCGCGCCAGCGGGTCCAGGTCGGACAGCGGTTCGTCCAGCAGCAGCACCTTCGGCAGCCTGCCGAGCGCCAGCGCGATCGAGACCTGCGTGCGGGCGCCGGCGGACAACGTGCGCACCTTGGCGTCCTTGTCCACGCCCGCCAGGAGATCCAGCACCTCGTTCGCCTTGGCGGGCGACCAGCGGTCGTTCATCGCCCCGCCCGCCCGCATCATCTCGCGGACGGTGAACTGGTCGTAGAGCGGCCTTTTCTGGGTCAGCAGCGACACGTCGGGGTGCATGCGGCCGCGCACTGCCGTGCCGTGCACGGTGATCTCGCCGCTGGTGGGCTTCGCGAGCCCGGCGATCAGCGACAGCAACGTGCTCTTGCCCGCGCCGTTCGGCCCGACGAGCGCGGTCACGCTGCCCTCCGGCAGCTCGAACGAGCACTCGTCGAGCGCGGTGGTGCGCCCGAAGTGCTTCACGACGTTCCGCGCCTGCACCGGACTGGCGTTCATCGTGCTCCCAAGTCCACAGTGGACATCAGTAGTGCGCGCCCCGCACGTCGGTGTAGATCGCGTCGACCTCGTCGGCCGACAGCCCTTCGTCCACCGCGCGGTCCATCCACTGGTCGAGGTCCTGCCGCAGCGGCGCGTCCGCCTTCGTCGCGTCGGTGGCGAGCGAGGCCGTGATGAACGTGCCCATGCCCCGGCGGCCCTCGGCGAGCCCCTCGTGCTCGAGCTCGCGGTACGCCTTCAGCACGGTGTTGGGGTTGACCCTGGTGGCCTCCACGACCTCCCGTGCCGTCGGCAGCTTGTCGCCGGGACCGAGCAGCCCCATCCTCATGGCCTGCTTGACCTGTGCGGCGATCTGGAGATAGGTGGACACCCCGGAGTGCCGATCGATGCGAAACTCGATCACGCCGCTCAGCATAGGTGTCCACCCGTCCGGGTCACGTCTGCCTGCGCACGGCCCACACCGAGCCCAGCACGAACAGCACCGCGGCGCCCGTGAAGATCGACGCCTCCAGCAGGTGCAGCGTGGTCGCCTGGTCGACCGGGATGACGTCGGCGTACCTCTGCGCGAGGCCGTTCTCCCGGTAGCAGGCCGCGAAGTCGACGGCTCCCTGCGCGTCTCCCTTGCCGGCGCAGTTCATCATCGGCGTCGGATCCGCCACCACCGCACCCTTGGCGTCCAGGAAGCCCGACTCCACCACCAGCGGACCGCGCTCGACCGTGCGGCCGTCCAGGTCGTCGGAGAGCACCCTGGTCGGCGTGACGAGGGACTCGCGCACCCCGCCGAGCACCGTCCGCACCGCGATGAACAACCCGAGCGTCAACGTCATCGCCACGAGCGTCCTCTTGAACACCGCGCCCGCGAACATGCCGAGCGTGTAGGCGAAGAGCGTGTACGCGACCGGTGAAACCCCTTGGGCGTCGAAGGTCGTGAAGTAGAACGGCCCCGTGCTCAACGGCCCGAGATTCCCGGCCGCGTCCAGCCAGCTGTGCACGACCAGCTGGTAGGCGACCACCACCACGAGCGCGGGCAGCGCGGCGACGACGAACTTGGTCGCCATCCACCGCGTCCTGCTGACCGACTGCGTGAACGCCAGCGCGTGCGTCCCCTGCTCGAACTCCCGCGCGAACAACGGCGCACCGACGAAGATCCCGATCAACACGGGCGCCACGAGCACTGTCGCCTCAGCGGCGTGCATCCTGTCGAACCAGGTCGTCTGGAACTCGCCGGCCGCCGCGTTCCGGCACGCCTCCACCCCCTTGTCGACGCAGTCGAGGAGGTTGCGCGCGGTCAGGTCCGCGACCATTCCCGCCCGCAGCAGCAGGATGGCCGCCACCGCCACGACCAGCCCGGCGACGAGCGTGATGAACACGGGCCGCTGCTGACGCCACACGATCCACGTCATGCCGCCACCTCCATGCGCATGTAGGCGAGCGCGAGCTGGCTGAGCTTGTCGTGTTGTTCGTGCTTCTCCAGCAGGGTTTTCACGTCACCGGCGAGCCTGACGCGGCCCTCTGCCAGCAGCACCAGGTGGTCGCACACGTCTTCCAGTTCTGCCAGCACGTGCGATGACAGCAGCACCGTGATGTTTTGTGTCCGGCATTCCTGTGTGAGCGTCTGGAGCACCGTCTCGCGTGCCAGCGGGTCCAGATCCGCCAGTGGCTCGTCCAGCATCAGCAGCCGCGGGCGCTTGCCCAGTGCCAGTGCCAGCGCGACCCTCGTCCGCTGGCCGCCGGAGAGGGTGCCGATCTTGGCCGCGAACGGTACCTGTGCGTTCTCCACCAGGCTTTCCGCGTATGCCTGGTCCCAGTTCGGGTTGGCGTTCCGGCCGTACTTGAGCGTCTCGGTGACCGTGAACTGCGGGTACAGCGGCTTGGCCTGCGTCAGGAACGCCACCGACGGGTGCATGCCCCGGCCGTTCGGCACGTCGCCGAACACCGAGATGCTGCCCGTGGTCGGGCGCAGCAGTCCGGTGATCATGCCCATCAGGGTGCTCTTGCCGGCGCCGTTCGGCCCGACCAGTGCGATGGTGCGGCCCGCCGGGATCTCCAGCGTGCAGTCGCGCAACGCCCAGCCCCGTGAGTACTTCTTCCCCAGATCCGCCGTCAGGACCGGCGGATGCTCCCTCTGTCCCATGGGAGCCACCGTAGCACCCTTTCACTAGTTAGCTAGTGAAAGGGTGGTGGAAGTGCCCGGTCGCGAAGAACAAGCAGGTGGGACAGCCCGAAGCGGACCGTCTAACGGTGGTTCACGACGCGATCCGCCGAGTCCGCCGGCTCTCCGCCCTCCGCTGCAGATGATCAGCCGTCAACTCCAGCTCGTACACCCGCAAAGCCTGGTAACGCGGCGAGACGCGGAGCGCGAACGTCCCGCTGAGACGTTCGATCGCCGACGCCGAGCGATCGAGCCGCCTTCTCGCCGCGTCCAGGCCACCTGCCCGCAGCATGCGCAGGCAGTTCTCCGCCTCGCAGTTGTACGAGCGGAGCATCAGCGCCGACCAGTCCTCGACGAGCCTGCGGCCGGTCGCGTCCGATCCGTTGTAGGTGACCTGCCCGCCACCTTCGATCGCCGCGCCGGTCTTGATCAGGGTCTTCATCTCGTCGTGGATGAGGTCCAGCTGCGCCTGGTGGTCCGCGGCGGCGTCCGTGCGGACCACGCCGGCTCGTTGGAGGGTGAGTTCTTCCTTCAACGGCTGGAGTTCGGCGCGAGCGGTGGAGATCCGGTGCCGCAGCGCTACTAGTTCGGCACCGGCTCTGTCGACCTCTTCCAGCGCGTCGGTCTGCGCTGACCGGGCGTCACCGATTCGGGAGAGGAGTTCCTGCAGGCCCTCCACGGCGCGCTGCAGCTCTGCGATCCGGCGGTTCTTGCGCCCGAGCATGCCTACCTCCTCGAACCCGAACAGCGACGAAAGGCCCATGACCGTTCCATCGCACGGAGGTATCCGTCGTTATCTACGACGCTATGCACTCACACCATCGAGTGATCCCACGAAACGGACGAACCCTTCGGGGTCCTCGCTCGTGGCGGACTGCTGCAAGATCACGCTGGTAGCGCCCGCCGCGGCCACCTGGGAGACCAGGTCCGTCACGAACGCGCGGTCGCGGGAGTCCGTCTCCACGTAGACGACCAGCGGGTGCTCGCGGGTCGCGCGGATGGCCCTGACGCGGTCCAGGTCCGCCGACGCGTCGAGGATCGTGCCGTCGCCGGTCTCGCCCGCGAGGTCCAGGGTCTTCATTCCGAGGCCGCCCACGTAGATCGGCATCGGGGCGGCCGGCGGCCAGTCCAGCGCGACGCCGGACAGCTTCACGTACCGGCCTTCCACGGTGACGCGTTCACCTGCCAGCAAACGCTGCAAGGCCTCGGTGTACTCGCGCAGCAACGTCAGGGGCGACGACACCCGCGCGCCGACCTGGCCCATCCAGTCCTGCACGCCGTGGCCGACGCCGATCGTGACGCGGCCGGGGAACAGCCGGTCCAGCGTCGCGGCCTCCATCGCGGTCAGGGCGACGTTGCGCAGCGGCACGGGCAGCAGGCCCACGCCGACCTTCAGCCGCGAGGTCCAGGCCAGGGCGGCGGAGGCGCAGGCGATGCCGCTCTCCAGGAAGCAGTCCTCCCACAGCCACAACGAGTCCACACCGGACTCCTCGGCGGCGAGGACGACGGAACGCAGGTTCTCGGGCGGGAGCTGAGGCCGGTAGACGGCGCCGAGTGTGGTCACCCGACCAACCTACTACCGGCCGCAGCACCAGATCAGCAACCGCAGTTGTAGTACGTGACGTCCCAGTGGTTCGACTCGAGGTAGTAGATGTTGCCCGCGTTCGACTTCCACTTGTTGCCACCGATGGAAGAGAAGCTGCCCTTGATGTAGTTCGTGACGCAGCTGGTCAGCCGGTAGTCCACCTTGTAGCCGTTCCAGTGCGAGTACGTGCCCGACGCGTGGCCGGTCTCCGTGCCACCGGTGATGGTCAGCGCACAGCCCGACGCGCTCTTGAACGTCTTGGCGCCCGCGATGGTGGTCTGGTTGATCTGCTCGAACGAGGTGCAGTTCGACTGGTTGCGGTTGCTGCAGCCACCGCTGGACGTCCAGCTGATGCCGGCCGCGCTCAGCTGCGCGGTCGCCTGCGAGTGGGTGTACTTGGCCGGGGCCGCCGACGCGACGGACGCGCCCATGATCAGAGCGGCGAACATCGCGACCACGGCTGCGATCGTGCGAACGAACATGTGCTCTCTCCTTATGCCCAAGGTGCCGCGAAAGCTAGGAAGGAGCGGTAAAGGAAGGCCTAAATCGGCCTTAGGCCGTTCTTTGGCGCCGCGGTGGACAGTTCCGGTCATCACCATCAGCAAGTCGATCGGAGCAACACCATGCGCATTCGCCACGCTGTAGCGGCGACCGCGATCTCGCTCGGGCTGCTGGGCGGCATGAGCGGCATCGCCCAGGCCGCGCCGGAGGGTCCTGCCGAGCAGGAGACGTCCCTCTCGCAGGTCCAGGCGGCAGCCGGGTACGGCGGCTCGATCAGCCGTACCGAGGTCATCAAGCGCGCCAAGGACTGGTGGGACCGCAAGGTTCCGTACAGCCAGTCCGCCTACGCCTGGGACATCGGCAAGGGCAAGAAGTACCGCACGGACTGCTCGGGCTTCGTGTCCATGACGTGGAAGCTGACGACGAGCCGCAACACGTCCACTTTGGACGAGGTCGCCACGAAGATCTCCTGGGCGAACCTCAAGCCGGGCGACATGATCCTGCGCAACGGCCACGTGAAGCTGTTCGAGAAGTGGGCGAACACCGCGAAGACGTCCGCGTGGATCTACGAAGAGGGCAGCACCGCGACGGACATG
This sequence comes from Lentzea sp. HUAS TT2, assembly GCF_051853195.1. NCBI lineage: Bacteria > Bacillati > Actinomycetota > Actinomycetes > Pseudonocardiales > Pseudonocardiaceae > Lentzea > Lentzea sp. HUAS TT2. The sequence continues at coordinate 347,850 of NZ_CP196667.1, forward strand.
GACCACGAGACCGTGACGATCTCGTCGCTCAAGAGCGGTGGCTACCTGCCCTGGAAGTACAAGAAGATCACCGGCTGAGTGCCCGTGAGGCCCACCGAGCCCGCCACTGAGGCACCTCTTCCCTCTCCCTGGTGCCCAGTCGCGTGAACAGGCCGGCGGCCTCGTCCCAGGAGCGGTCCGCGCCGTCGACGTCCCCCAGACAGGCGTGGACCGCTCCCAGGTCACGAAGTGTCCTGGCCCGCCACAACGGCAGGCTCAGGTCGTTCCACACCGGCAACAACTCGGTCAGCACGATCCGCGCCCCGGCGTGGTCCCCCGCCGCGAGCCGCCACTCCCCCAGCGTGCGGCGGACGAGCGCCTCGCCGAACCGGTCGCCCACGTCGCGGCAGCCGTCCAGCGCCTGCTGGATCAGCTCCTCGGCGGGATCGAGAGAACCCTTGCGCAGCAACACCTTCGCCCACGCCTGGGCGGTGTAGCAGCCGAGCAGCTCGTCACCGGTGCCCGCGACCATCTCGTGCGCGCGCCGGATGTGGTCCTCCGCGAGGTCGAGCTCGCCACGAGCGCGGTGGACGAGCCCGATGCCGCGGGCTGCCAGTGCCTCACCCCGGCGACTCTGCGCCTGACGGTAAAGGGACTCTGCCAGGCGAAGCGTGCCGAACGCGCCCTCGTCGTCGCCGAGTTCCCGTTTGACAGAGCCGATTCCGTACAGCGCGTGCGCTTCGCCTTCGAGGTCGTTGGACTCCAGCAGCTCACGGGCCCGGCCGAGCGCCTCCAGCGCACACGGGTACTGGCCCAGGTCCCGGCACACCATGCCGATGCCGTTCATCGCGACGGCCTCGCCGCGCAGGTCGCCCAGGTTCACGAACAACGTCTGCGCGGTCTCGAACCACGAACGCGACTCGACCAGGTTGTCGCGCTTGTAGTGCATCTGCCCGAGGCTGCACCGCAGCACCGCCTCCAGCCGCAGGTCCCCGGTCCTCCACACGGCCTCCAGCGCCGCCGTGTGCGTTCGTTCCCATGCCTCGTAACGGTTCCTGAGCCCGAACCAGGCGAACACCAGCACCTCGGCCAGCTGGGACGCGATCTCCGCGAGCCCGAGCTCCGCCGCCCGTTCGACGAGCCTCGTCAGCAACGACTCCTCGCGTGCGAACCAGGCGTCCTTGTCCGTCGGACGCGCTGCCGCCGCGACGACGCCCAGCGAGTCCTGCATCCGTGGCACCGCGAGGAACAGCTGCTCGGTCAGTCCATCCACAGTGGACAGAGCGGCGACCACGGCCCGCCGGACGACGTCCTCGCGTTCGTGCAGCTGGTCTTCCGCCTCGGCGAGCTCACGGGCGTGCAACCGCACCAGCTCGTGCATCCGGTACCGCGCGCTGCCGATGACGTCGAGCAGCCGCGCGTCGACGAGCTGGTCCAGCACGTCCTCGTCGAGCAGGTGCGCCCACACGAAGCTCGGCACCTCGGGCAGCCCGAGGAACCCGAAGATCCGGTACGCGCGGCGGACGTTCTCGTCGAGCGCCCGGTAGGTCAGCTCCAGGCTGGACCGCACCGCGAGGTCGTCCGCGACCAGCTCGTCGAGCCTGCTGCGTTCGTCGGAGAGCCTTCTGACCAGCTTCGACACCGGCCAGTGCGCCCGCCCTGCCAGCCGCGCGCCGGTGATCCGCACGGCGAGCGGCAGGTACCCGCACAGCCGCGCGACCTCCTGCGCCTGGTCGGGCTCGGTGGCCACCCGGTCGTCGCCGAGGATGCGCTTGAGCAGGGTGACGGCCTCGTCGCTGCTGAGCACGTCCAGCGGGATGCGCCGCACGCCCTCGAGCCCGCACAGCCTGCTGCGGCTGGTGATCAGCGTCAGGCAGCCGGGACTGCCCGGCAGCAGCGGCCGGACCTGCGAGACGCTCGTGACGCCGTCCAGCACGATCACCACGCGCCGCCCGCCCACCGTCGCGCGCCAGAGCGCCGCGCGTTCCTCCGCGGACTCCGGGATGCGTTCGCTCGGCACGTCCATCGCGCGCAGCAACGCGTCCAGCGCCCCCGACGGCGAGTGCAGGTCCACGAACAGCTGCCCGTCCGGATAGCGGTCGGCGAGGCGATGGGCCGCGTGCACCGCGAGCGCCGACTTGCCGACGCCCGCCGGCCCCTCGATCCACCAGACGCCGCCGTCGCTGTCGAGCAGCCGGCTCAGCTCCCGGTCGCGCCCGGTGAAGTCGCCCGCGTCGCGCGGCAGGTAGTTGCGGCGGCTGTCCCGCGTGCCCTCCAGCACGTCGCGGTAGAGCTGCTGGAGCTGCTCGCCTGGCTCGACCCCGAGCTCGTCGACGAGCACCTTGCGCGTCTCGCGGAACACCCGCATGGCGTCCGCCCGGCGCCCGGCCCGCGCGAGCGCCGTCATGAGCTGCCCGCGCAGCCGTTCGGCCAGGGGGTACTCGGTGACGAACGCCCCGAGCCGGTCGATGAGCCCGGCGTGCCGCCCCAGCGCCAGCTCGGCGTCGACCCACGTCTCGGCGGCCGCGAGCCGTTGCACGTCGAGCGTCTGCGCGAACGCCACCGGCGTGCCGCGCCAGAGCTGCAGCGCCTCGTCGAGGAGCTCGGCCTTGGCCTTGAGGTCGGTCTCGTCCCCCGCCGTGGCCACGAGCCTGCGGAACGCGTGCAGGTCGACACCGCCGGGGTCGGCGTTGAGCACGTACCCGGCCGCGCGGTGCTCGACCGGCAGCCCCGCCCGGCGCAGGCTGGAGATGTGCACCTGGAGCGACTTGCGCGCCTGCGGTGGCGGCTCCTCGCCCCAGATGAGGTCGATGAGCCGCTCGACGGGCACGATCTTGCCGCACTCGACCGCCAGGACGGCTAGGATCTGCGCGGGTTTCGGCGGCACGGACGGTTCGACCGGGCCGAGAATCCTGATCTCCACTGCGCCCCCACCAGTGTTGAACATTCACCAAGTTCTGCACGGCATTGCCAAATTTTGACGCAATCCGGCTCGCGGGGGTTCCACTTCCGAGTGAATGCACTCGAACGGACGCAGATCTGGATGCAACCAGACCAGAGCCCACTCCGTCCAGCCCACTTTCAGTGGGCATGAATGTGAACTTTTGTCTTGGCTTCTTAGAGACTCGCTTTGAGTCGCCCGAACTCCTCGGCCAACGCCGGCAACTGCCAGTGCGCGTTCAGCCCGCTCGGATTCGGCAGGATCCACACCCGAACACCGCCGACGGTGTCCTGCTGCGCCCCGACCTGCGCCTTCTTGCGACCGAAGGCGGCACGATAGACCGTCACGCCCAGGACCGCGAGAACCTGCGGTGAATACTGCTCCACCTTTTCAGTGAGCTCGATCGCGCCTTGCCGCATTTCGTCAATTGTTAATTCGTCGGCTTTGGCGCTGGGCCGCGCGACGACGTTCGTGATGCCGAGCCCCAGTTCGAGGAGCTTCTCCTGCTCGGCGGGCGCGAACTGAGACGGCGTGAAACCGGACAAATGAAGAGCGGGCCAGAACCGGTTTCCCGGCCGCGCGAAGTGGTGCCCGGTCGCCTCCGACACGAGGCCTGGGTTGATACCGCAGAAGAGCACGCGGAGTCCGGGCTTGATCACGTCGGCAATCACGTGGCCAAGCCTACGAGGTACGCCGTAGCGTGCCCGCCGTGGCCGACCACCTCACGACGCTGCCGATCCTGTTCCTCGACGTGGACGGCCCGCTGCTCCCGTTCGGCGAGGGCGTCCCCGGCACACCCGGTCTCGCCCGGCTGGACCCGACGCACGGCCCGTGGCTCAAAGCCCTGCCGTGCGAACTCATCTGGGCCACGACCTGGATGGACGACGCGAACGAGCACATCGCACCCCTGCTGGGCCTGCCACAACTTCCGGTGGCCACCTGGCCGGACGACCCGGACACCGAGGCCGTCGACGCACGCCAGGGCCTGCACTGGAAGACCCGCGGGCTGGCAGCGCTAGCAGGCACCAGACCGTTCGCCTGGGTGGACGACGAGATCGGCGAGAAGGACCGCGACTGGGTCGCCCAGCACCACGGCCGGGCCCTGCTGCACAAGGTCGACCCGCGCCACGGCCTCACCGACGCCGACTACCTGGAACTCGACACCTGGCTGCGCGAGAACTAGGCGCCGGCGGGCACCCGAGGCCGCGGCGTCCACATCGTGTACCCGGCCCGGCGCGCGTCCTCCGGCGAGTGGAAGAACGCGTCACCCTTCATCCGCTTGTAGTAAGGCGAATCGGGCGTGTGGAACATCATCGTCCGCGAGTTCGCCTTGATCGCGGGCGCGGCGACCACAGGCTCCTCCATGAGGGACAGCGGCTGCACCTCCACCACCGCGGACGAGCGCGTGCGCATGGTGAGCCAGGTCAGCAGGACGCCGGCGAGGAACGCGCCCGCGCACAGCAGGAACATCTGGAAGAAGAACCCGAACAACGCACAGCTCCTAGCCCGTAGTCGTGAAGTCCTCGTCGACGCGCAGCCCGGGGGCGGCCGAGCGCAGGGCGTCGCTCAGCGAGCCCGCGCGCTCCGGGTCCGCCACGTGTGCCGACGCGGTCACGTGTCCTTTGTGGACCACGCAGGTGAAGTCGGTGACGTCCCTGTCCAGTGCGGCTTCGAGCAGCGCGGCGGCCACCTCCGCGGACACCGGCAGGCGAACGCCTGCGTCGGGGGTGATCACGTCGGTGATCCGGTGAGCGGTCAGGGCGCGCACGGCGTCCACGACCTCCTGGCGTTCCTGCGCGGACACGGCGGTGCCCGCCAGCACGATCTCCGACGACCGCACCGCGAGCACCAGGTGGCCGGGCGCCACGGCGGGTGCGGGGTGCGCGGCGAGACCCACCGCGGCGAGCAACGCCGGCACGACGAGAGCACCGACGAGGACGCGTAGCGGCAACTGCACGCGCCTGACCTATCTCATCGGGACGACCGGCTGCCACCGGCCAGAGCCGAACACGCAGGACAACACGCCCGAATTCACTCGTTCGTGGTGACCACGACGGGTTCACCGGAGGCCACCAGTCGCCAGTCGGAGCCGGTGAACGAGGCGGGGTCCAGCACGCCCGCGGCCTTGACCCAGTCGATCAGCAGCTGCCGGATCTCCTGCTGCTGGTTGTGCAGCACGGGCGCGGCGGCGATGTGCGGGAAGTCGCCGCCACCGGCCTGCCGGTAGTTGTTCACGGCGACCGCGAACTCGAACGAGTCCGACACCGCCACCCCGCCGAACCGCAGGTCGACGATCCGCGACCCGACCGGCTGCGCGATGTCGACGGCGTAGGTCAGCGGCGCGGTCAGGCCGTAGGCGATGTCGAAGTTGTAGTCCGGCACGTCGGCGGAGAGCTCGGCGGCCGTGAACGGTCCGGGGCCGGTGACCTGCAGGAAGTACCGCGCCGACTCCTCCAGGAAGTCGCGCACCTGCCCGCCGGTCATCCGCACGCCGACCAGCGTGTTGTCGAAGATGTAGAGCCCGGCGACGTCGCGCAGGGACACCTCCCCCGCCGGGATCGCCGCCGCCCGGTTGAAGGGCGCGCACAGCGACAGCACCGGCAGCGATGTGGACTTCGAGACCTCCAGCGCCTGCACGTGGTTGATGAACCGCAACGCGGGCGTGTCCTCGAACCGGGACCGCTCGACCGTCATCGCCGCGGCACAGGTCCCGACCCGCCCGTTGACGTACGCGACGACCCGCTCGTGGTCGTGCCGCAGCAGCCGCACGATCCGCGGGTCCTCCTCCACCGACGCCGACGACAGCACCGTCGACCGCGACCCGGCCAGCTCCCAGTGCCCGTCGTGCTCCAGGTCGAACTCCATCACCGACAACCGCTTGCCCGAGAACAGCGGCTCGGTCAGCAGCACCTGCCGCCCGGTCACCTTGTTCGTCACGAACCGCGACGGGATCTCCACGTGCGCGTGCCCGACCAGCACCGCGTCGATCCCCGGCACGGTCTCGGCCAGCAGCTCGGAGCAGTTCTCCGGGAACGGCACCTGGTCGCCCAGCGACGACGACAGGTCGGCCCCGGAGTGCGCCACCACGATCACCAGGTCGGACTTGCGCCGGATCTCCGGCACCCAGTGCAGCGCCTGCTCCACCAGCCCGGGGAACGTCAGCACGCCGTCGACGTGGGCGCGGTCCCACACCGCGATGCCGGGGTTCGTCAGCCCGAGGATCCCGACCCTCAACGGCGGCCCGCCCGTGCGCCACACCGTCTTCACCACGTACGGCTGGAACGCGGGCAGGCCGGTCGCCACGTCCAGCGCGTTGGCCGCCAGCAGCGGGAACTCCAGCTGCCGCTCGAAGGTCCGCAGCACGGAGAGCCCGTAGTTGAACTCGTGGTTGCCCAACGCGGCGGCGGTGTAGCCGATGGCGTTCATCGCGGCGGCCATCGGGTGCGTGTGCGCGCCACGCGTGATCGGCTCGACCTTCGCGTAGTAGTACGCGAGCGGTGTGCCCTGGATGGTGTCGCCGGCATCGAGCAGCAACGTCCGATGGCGTCCCACGGCGGAACGCACGTCGTTCACCAGCGTCGAGATCTTCGCGAGCCCGACGTCGTTGTGCGCGAAGTCGTCGAACTCGCGGTTGAGGTAGTAGTCCCAGTTGAAGAGGTTGCCGTGCAGGTCAGTCGAGCCCATCACAGTCAGTGTGAACGTGCGCACGCCGCTCACCTCCGGTTGTGGTCGGGCTGATCACCCGACCATAACCGCTCACACTTGACCCCAAATCACCTCGTGGGTGGGGTCTGCCCGTCCCGCTGACCGCGCTGACCAGGTTCGACCACGCTGGACGCGACGGACTTGCCGTCCTCTGTGGTGGCGATCACGGTCACGCTGTCGCCTTTCTCGACACCTTCGGCCACGGTGTCGGCGTCGATCACGTAGGTCTTCGTGTACCCGTCGGTGGACTTCACCTCGACGGACGTGTCGCTGATCGCGGTGACCTCACCGGTCTGGAACTCGCCGTGGGTCGTCGTGCCGAACCCGAGGCCGCCGCGCATGCCGCCGCCCCCGTCCGGCGGTGCTCCGCCCATGCCGCCCGGTCCCATGCCTCCGGCTCCGGTCTGCTGGTTCGTGCCACTGGCCGCGTAGATCGCGACGCCTCCGGCACCGGCGATCGCGACGGCGATGGCCACGGCCGCCACCGTCTTCTTCGCGGTCCACGCCGGGCGCGCCGCGGGCTCGGCTGCGGGCTGGGGTGCGCCCCACTCCGGGGGCTGTTGTTCGGTCATGAGAGCCACGGTGGTGGTGCCGCCTGTGCCGGACCTGTGTGCGCCGTAGGCCTGAGCTGTGGGCCGCGCTCACAGCTGGTACACAGGATCGGCGTCCACGATGGGAGCCATGCGCGCGATGAAGACGGAACTCCGCAGGCCGGACGGACAGCCGGTGCGGGTGCTCGTCGTCGACGACGAGTCCACTCTGGCCGAGCTGATGTCGATGGCGCTGCGCATGGAGAAGTGGGACGTGCGCACGGCTCTCGACGGGACGACGGCGGTGCGGACCGCGCGCGAGTTCCGTCCGGACGTGGTGGTGCTCGACGTGATGCTGCCGGACTTCGACGGCTTCGAGGTGCTGCGCAAGATGCGCGCCGAGGCCCCGATCCTGCCGGTGCTGTTCCTGACGGCGAAGGACGCGGTCGAGGACCGCATCGCCGGGCTCACCGCGGGCGGCGACGACTACGTCACCAAGCCGTTCTCGCTGGAGGAGGTCGTGCTGCGGCTGCGCGCACTGCTGCGGCGCACCGGCGTGACCGACGCGGACGCGGGCACCCGACTGGTCGTCGGCGACCTGTCGCTGAACGAGGAGACGCGCGAGGTCGAACGCGCCGGCACGTCGATCGACCTGACCGCGACGGAGTTCGAGCTGCTGCGCTACCTGATGCGCAACCCGAAGCGCGTGCTGAGCAAGGCCCAGATCCTGGACCGCGTGTGGAGCTACGACTTCGGCGGCCAGGCGAACATCGTCGAGCTCTACATCTCGTACCTGCGCAAGAAGATCGACGCCGGGCGCACCCCGATGATCCACACGATGCGAGGCGCCGGTTATGTCCTCAAGCCTGCGTCCTAGAACGCTGCGGGCCCAGCTCGTCTCCGGTCAGATCGTCCTGCTCACGGCGCTGTGCCTGGTGATCGGCGGCGTCTCGGTGCTCGCACTGCACGCGTTCCTGATGAACAACCTCGACCGCCAGATCACCACTCTCCGGCCGCCACCGCCGGGTTCCCCGTACACGACCCCCGGCATCAACGCGCGGGTCGAGCGCGACGGCACCATCAGCGGCACGATCGAGCTGCCGGGCACCCAGCAGGCACGCATGCTCACGGACGCCGAGATCGCGGTGCTGGAGGCGACGCCGTCCGGCCCGCACACGGTCGACCTGGGCGACGCGGGCGAGTTCCGGGTGGTCTCCGACAGGTTCGGGATCAAGGGGCTGTCCCTGACCACCGTCACGGACATCGTGTGGCAGATGGTCTGGATCCTCACCGGGCTCCTCGTCGCGGGCGTGGCGGCGGTGGCGCTGGCGGGCAGGGTGATCGTGCGACGCGCGTTGGTGCCCCTGGAAAGGGTCGCCGACACCGCCACCCGCGTCTCCGAGCTCCCGTTGCACGAGGGCGAGGTCGCGCTCGCCGAACGCGTGCCGGAGGAGGACACCGACCCGGCCACCGAGGTCGGCAAGGTCGGCCTCGCGCTGAACAGGATGCTCGGCCACGTCGACGAGGCGCTGAAAGCCAGGCACGACAGCGAGACCAGGGTCCGGCAGTTCGTCGCCGACGCCTCGCACGAGCTGCGCACGCCGCTGGCCGCGATCAGGGGCTACGCCGAGCTGACCCGCAGGACCGACGCGGACCTGCCGCCCGAGGTCACGCACGCGATGGGCCGCGTCGAGTCCGAGGCGGTGCGGATGACGTCGCTGGTCGAGGACCTGCTGCTGCTCGCCCGCCTCGACGCGGGCAGGCCGTTGGAGAGCAAGGACGTCGACCTGTCCCGGCTGGTGCTGGACGTGGTCGGCGACGCCAGGATCGCGGGCCCCGACCACAGCTGGAAGATCGCGCTGCCGGAGGACCCCGTGGTCGTTCCCGGTGACGTGCAACGGTTGCACCAGGTCATCGGCAACCTGCTGTCCAACGCCCGCGCGCACACCCCGCCGGGCACCACCGTCACGACCGGCTTGTCCGTCCACAACGGACAGGCCGACCTCACCGTGACCGACGACGGTCCCGGCATTCCGCAGGGTCTCGAGGTCTTCGAACGGTTCGCGCGCGGCGACTCCTCGCGTTCCCGGGCGGCGGGAAGCACGGGCCTGGGACTGTCGATCGTGGCGGCCGTGGTCGGCGCGCACGACGGCGACGTGTCGGTCACGAGCAAGCCCGGCCGGACCACGTTCACGGTCTCGCTGCACACAGGTCGTTCACAGCGGGAGCACACGACCGACCCAGGCTAGGCCGCGACTCTCGTCCCCATGAGACGAGAACGCCTGGCGCTGGCGGTCCTGCTGATCGCGACCGGCGCGCTGTACCTGTGGCGGCTGGGGGACTCGGGCTGGGCCAACGCCTACTACTCCGCCGCCGCGCAGGCCGGTGCGACGAGCTGGAAGGCGTGGTTCTTCGGCTCGTCGGACGCCTCGAACGCGATCACCGTCGACAAGACGCCCGCCTCGCTGTGGGTGATGGGCCTGTCCGCGCGGCTGTTCGGCGTCAACGCGTGGAGCATCCTGGTGCCGCAGGCGTTGATGGGCGTGGGCAGCGTCTGGCTGCTGTACGCGACGGTGCGCCGCTGGTTCTCCCCCGCGGCCGCGCTGATCTCCGGGGCGGTGCTCGCGCTCACCCCGGTCGCGGTGCTGATGTTCCGGTTCAACAACCCGGACGCGCTGCTGGTCCTGCTGATGGTCGCGGGCGCCTACTGCGTGACGCGGGCCGCGGAGAAGGCCAGCCCCTACTGGCTCGCGCTCGCCGGTGTCGCGGTCGGGTTCGGCTTCCTCACCAAGATGCTGCAGGCGTTCCTGGTGCTGCCCGCGTTCGCGCTGGCGTACCTGATCGCCGCGCCCACGTCCGCGGGCAGGAAGATCCTGCACCTGGCCGGTGCGTTCGGCGCCATGGTCGTCGCGGGCGGCTGGTGGATCGTCGCCGTCGAACTGACGCCGGACCGGCCCTACATCGGCGGGTCGCAGACGAACAGCGTGCTCGAACTGACGCTGGGCTACAACGGTTTCGGCCGCCTCACCGGTGACGAGGTCGGCAGCGTCGGCGGCGGCCGCGGGTGGGGTTCCGCGGGCTGGAGCCGCCTGCTGGGCGCGGAGATGGGCAGTCAGATCGCGTGGCTGCTGCCGGCCGCGGTGGTGCTGCTGGTCGCCGGGCTGTGGCTGACGAAGGGCCGTGCCCGCACCGCGCTCGCGCTGTGGGGCGGCTGGCTCGTCGTCACCGCCGGGGTGTTCAGCTTCATGAACGGGATCATCCACTCCTACTACACCGTGGCGCTGGCGCCCGCGATCGCCGCCATCGTCGGCATCGCGGCCACCGAGCTCTGGGAACGCCGGAGCGAACCCGTTGCGGCAGCGGTGCTTTCAGGTTCCGTCGCGCTGAGCGCACTGCAGTGCTACGTGCTGATCAACGGCTTCTCCACGCCCGTCGCCGTGCTCGTGCTGATGTCGGGGCTGATCGCCGCGGTCGGGCTGGTGCTGTCGATGCGCTGGGCCATCCCGGTCGCGCTCATCGCCGCGTTGCTCGGCCCCACCACGTACTCCTTCGCGACCGTCACCACCCCGCACACCGGCGCGCTGCCCGTCGCGGGCCCGTCCAGCGGCCGGATGGGCGGCATGGGCGGCGGCCTGCTCGACGCCACGACACCGGACGCCGAGGTCGTGACCCTGTTGCAGGACAACGCGGGCAGCTACAGGTGGGCCGCGGCGACGATCGGCTCCAACAACGCGGCCGGACTCCAGCTCGCGAGCGGGCAGCCGGTGATGGCGCTCGGCGGCTTCAACGGCACCGATCCCGCGCCGACCCTGGAGCAGTTCCAGGAGATGGTCCGGAATGGACAGATCCACTACTACGTCGCGGCCGGCCGGATGATGCAGGGCGAGAGCGGCAGCGACGCCGCCCACGACATCGCCGCGTGGGTCGCCGAGAACTACACCGCGACCACCGTCGCCGGTGCCACCCTCTACCGACTGGACGCCTCGTGACCGCCACACTCGCCCCCGCCCCCGTCACAGTGCCCCAGCAGCAGCCCCGCGACACGAAGACGGTGCACCGCAGCGCCTTCCTCGGCCTGCTCGCGGCGACCGCCGTGCTGTACCTGTGGAACCTCACGGCTTCCGGGTACGGCAACGAGTTCTACGCGGCGGCGACGCAGGCCGCGTCGCAGAGCTGGAAGGCGTTGCTGTTCGGCTCGCTCGACCCCGGCAACACGATCACGGTCGACAAGCCGCCCGCGTTCCTGTGGGTGAGCGGCCTGTTCGCGAAGGCGTTCGGCTTCTCCAGCTGGACCGTGCTCGCGCCGCAGGCACTGGAAGGCGTTGCGGCGGTGGGACTGCTGTACGCGACGGTGAAGCGCACGTCCGGCCCGGTCGCGGCCCTGTTCGCCGGCGCGGCCTTCGCGCTCACGCCGGTCGCGGTGCTGATGTTCCGGTTCAACCTGCCGGACGCGTTGCTGGTGCTGCTGATGGTCGCGGCCGCGTACTGCACCGTGCGGGCACTGGAGAAGGCGAACCCGTTGTGGCTGGCGCTCGCGGGCTCGGCGATCGGGTTCGCGTTCCTCACCAAGATGCTGCAGGCGTTCCTGGTGCTGCCCGCACTCGCGCTGGCCTACCTGGTCGCGGCACCCACCTCGCCCCTCAAGCGGCTGCTGCACCTGCTCGGCGCCGGTGTCGCGGTCGTCGTGTCGGCCGGGTGGTTCATCGCGCTGGTCGCGCTCTGGCCGGCGGACAGCCGCCCGTACATCGGCGGGTCGACCAACGACTCGTTGTGGGAACTGGCCATCGGCTACAACGGGCTCGGCCGCATCTTCGGCAGTTCCGGCGGTGGTCCCGGCGGTGGCGGAATGGGCGGCAACGGGAACATCGGATTCGGCGGGGAAACGGGGATCGGCCGTTTGTTCGGCGCCAGCATGGGCCCGGAGATCTCCTGGCTGCTGCCCGCCGCGGTGATCGGACTGGGCGCCGGGCTGTGGTTCCTGCGTCGCGCGCCACGCACTGACCGCACCCGTGCGGCGTTGATCGTGTGGGGTGGCTGGGTGCTCGTGAGCGGTGCGGTGTTCAGCTTCATGAGCGGCATCACGCACCCCTACTACACGGTCGCCCTGGCGCCCGCGATCGCCGCGGTGGTGGGCATCGCCGGACGTGAGCTGTGGCGCGGCCGCGGCCACTTCCCGGCGCGGATGGCGCTGACGGCGATGGTCGCGGCGACCGGCGTGTGGGGCTTCATCCTGCTCGACCGCACGCCGGACTGGACGCCGTGGCTGCGCTGGGTGCTGCTGGCCGTCACCGCGGCCGCCGTGTTCGCGCTGGTGTTCGGGCTGAACGGCCGCCGCTGGCTGGCGGCCGTGCTGGTGGTGGCGGCGTTGCTCGGCACGTCCGGGTACGCGTTCGCGACCGCCGCGACGACGCACAGCGGGTCGATCCCGTTGTCAGGGCCGCGTTCCCAGCAGGGCGGCGGCATGGGCATGCGGGAGGGCACGTCGTCCACGGAGGTCGTGCAGCTGCTGAAGGCCGCGGGCACCGAGTGGGCCGCCGCGACGGTCGGCGCCCAGAGCGCGGCGTCGCTGCAGCTGGCGTCCGGCCGGTCGGTGATCGCGATCGGCGGCTGGAACGGCAGCGATCCCGCGCCCACGCTCGACGAGTTCAAGGCTCTCGTCGCCCAGGACAAGGTGGGGTACTACGTCGAGGGTGGTGGCGGCGGAGGCCGTGGTGGCGACAGCGAGATCGCCGAGTGGGTCGCCGCGAACTTCCAGGCCATGACCGCGGGCGGCCAGACGATCTACGACCTGACCGCCGGCTGAGCCTCAGATCCGGCCGGTGTCGGCGGGGAGCACCTCGCCCGGCACCGGCCCGATCGTGTCCGCCGACTCGTCGTCGGCCCACAGCAGCGGGATCAGGTCGGCTCCGCGCTTGAACAGCCACGGAATCCCCTTGAGCATCAGCCACGCCATGTGGTGCCAGACCGTCAGCTCGCGGCCGCCGGAACACTCCAGGCTGACCTCGTCGAACCGGTGCCCGAGCGCGGTCAGCTCGGCCGCGAACGCCCGCGCCAGCATGCGGTGGCCGCGTTCGGACGGGTGCAGCCGGTCGACCGCCCACGTCTCCAGCTCGTACGCGCCGGGCATGGTGTGCAGGTCGACGCAGCGGATCCCGTGCCGCGCCACGACGACGTCGACCACGCGGTTGTACTCGTCGATGCGGTCCTTGAGCACCCGCCGCAACCGGCCGGGCAGCTTGAACACTCGGCCCTGGTCGTGGAACCGCACGGTGACGACCGAGACCCCGGCCGCGGTCAGCTCACGACAGACGTGGTCGAGGTCCTCGTGCATCCGCCGCACGGAGAAGTCGGACCGGAGCGTGTCGTTCACGCCGGCGATGACGACGGCCGCGCTGGGCCTGTCCCGCAACGCCTGCGGCAGCTGAGTGCGTCTGACGTCGGCCAGGCGCGCACCGGAGACGGCGTAGTTGCGATAGCCGTTGTCCGAGTAGGCGGACGAGAGGATCGGGCCGAAGCCGCGCCAGCCGCCGGGCACGAGGTCGCCGATCCCGACCGCTGTCGAGTCACCGAGTAACACCAGCACGCGGTTCAGGATCAGCTGGCCCGGTGATCCGGGAATGACCGTGCGGGAACGGTTCAGCGAAATGCTGGGTAAAGCGGGAGTTCGAGCACCTCAGGGCCGTAGCGATCGGCCAGTGCCCCGATCACCGCGTCGGCGTGCGAGGCGACCGTCTTCTCGCCCAGCAGCAGCGCGTCGGACCGCAACCGCATCCACCGGCCCGTCAGCACGACGCTGCGCGGCGGGGCGTTGACAACGTTGGGCATCGGCTTCGAGAGCGCCCGCCACGTCGCGAGCCAGACCCACAGCAGCTGGGCCTCCAGCAGCCGCGGTAAGAACACCGCGTCGTCGTCCATCTCCGGCCACACCGAGCCGACCTCGGCGCGCCAGGCGGCGACCATGGCCTCGGACATCCCCGGCGGCAGGCCCCATCCGCACCAGCAGGACGGGAACGGCACGCGCAGCGCGGCGGCGTCGAACACGATGTCGCGGACGCAGCCGCCCTCGAAGTCGACGAACCGGACCCCGCGCGAGGTGACCAGGTGGTTGTCCGGGCACGACGTCGACGGGCTGAACGCGCGCCGCCGTGAGGTGCTGAACGCCCGAGCCGACGCCGCGGCGAACTCGACGGCCTGCGTGGACGTGCCGACGCCCAGGGTGGTCTCGAGCAGCCCCGGTAAGCCGGCGATCGCCGCGTGCACGTCGACCGCGATCGGGTCCTGGCAGCACTGCGCGCCCGCCCTGCGCATCAACGCGTCGAAGTCCGCGTCACGGCCCGCCGTCGTGGCGTGCAGGCGGCCCATGGCGTGTGCCCACGAGAGCAGGCCTCGTTCGGCCGCTCGTGCGTCCTTGGCGTGCAGCTTCTCGGACAACCTCGGCGCACGGCCCAGGTCTTCCAGCACGACCAGACGCGACGCCGCGTCGTGGGCGAAGAGTTCCGGTGTGGCGCGCTCTTCGGCCGGCAGCGCGGTCAGCAGCTGATGGCTGACGGCCTCGTGCGCCCACGGGTCGCGGTCGCCGGTCCCGGCGGGATAGCGCTTCACGACCAGGGTGCGGGGCATCGAGAACGGTGAGGACGCGACTCGCACACGAATGACGACGGAACGACCGGTACCCCCGAGAGCCTCGGGGTCCGCGAGGCGCACCTGTGCGCCCAGTCGTTTGGTCAGTACTCGCTCAGCCGCCCCGACAGCGTCTGCGATCTCAGGTGAAGTCGTGTCGGGAGGGCCCGCGGTGATCTCCACGCTCATCCCCTCCGACCCTACTCCCCAAGTCCGTGAGCCGGACCGACGCTAATCCGGCCAGGCTTCGACCACCACTACTCGTTGATAACGGCTCGCGCTGTTTCCGGATCCCCCTCCGACGTGTGGACGTGTGGAAACACCTTCCGTTGCCCACTACGTGCCGATCAACCCGAACGATCGGCGCCAGGACGTCAATACCGATCAAGTAGCTGCTCGATCGGGCGAACGGGTCTCATGTTCTGGGACGCACGGAGGCACCTGGTGGGTTGCCTCCGTGCGCGAAAAGATCGTTAAGCCTTCGGCTCGGCCTTCTCGGAGGCCTTCTCGGCGGCCTTCTCCTGGGGCTTCGCGTCCACACCGGCCTCCTTGCGCTGCTGCGCCGTGATGGGCGCCGGAGCGGCCGTCAGCGGGTCGTAGCCGCCACCCGACTTCGGGAACGCGATGACCTCGCGGATCGAGTCTGCGCCCGCGAGCAGCATGCAGAGGCGGTCCCAGCCGAGCGCGATGCCGCCGTGGGGCGGGGCGCCGTACTTGAACGCGTCGAGCAGGAAGCCGAACTTCTCCTGCGCCTCCTCGGCACCGATGCCCATGACGTTGAACGCGCGCTGCTGCACGTCCGCGCGGTGGATACGGATCGAGCCACCGCCGAGCTCGTTGCCGTTGAGGATCACGTCGTAGGCGTAGGCCAGCGCGTTGCCAGGGTCGGTCTCGAAGTTGTCGATCCACTCCGGGGTCGGCGAGGTGAACGCGTGGTGCAGCGCCGTCCAGTTGCCGCCGCCGACCGCGACGTCGCCGGCCTCGAGCTTGTCGACCGACTCGAACATCGGGAAGTCGACGACCCACGCGAACGCCCAGGCGTTCTCGTCGATCAGGCCGACGCGGTGCGCGATCTCCACACGAGCGGCACCCAGCAGGGCCCGCGCGTCACGGGCCTCGCCCGCGCCGAAGAAGATGCAGTCGCCCGCGTTGGCGCCGACGGCCTTCGCGAGACCCTCGCGCTCGGTGTCGGTGAGGTTCTTCGCGACCGGGCCGCCCAGCGTGCCGTCCTCCTGGACCAGCACGTACGCGAGACCCTTGTGGCCGCGCTGCTTGGCGAACTCCTGCCACGCGTCGAGCGTGCGCCGCGGCTGCGAGGCACCACCCGGCATGACCACGGCACCGACGTACGGCGCCTGGAACACGCGGAACGTCGTGTCCTTGAAGTACTCGGTCAGCTCGGTGAGCTCCAGCTCGAAGCGCAGGTCCGGCTTGTCCGAGCCGTACTTCGCCATCGCGTCGGCGTAGGAGACCCGGCGGAACGGCAGCGGCAGCTCGACGCCCTTGGTCTCCTTCCAGATCGCGGCCAGCAGCTTCTCGGTGAGCGCGATGACGTCGTCCTGCTCGACGAAGCTCATCTCGACGTCGAGCTGGGTGAACTCCGGCTGGCGGTCGGCGCGGAAGTCCTCGTCGCGGTAGCAGCGGGCGATCTGGTAGTACCGCTCCATGCCGCCGACCATCAGCAGCTGCTTGAACAGCTGCGGCGACTGCGGCAGCGCGTACCAGGAACCCGGACGCAGCCGCGCCGGCACCAGGAAGTCACGCGCGCCCTCAGGGGTGGACCGGGTCAGCGTCGGCGTCTCGATCTCGACGAACTGCTCGCCGTGCAGCACCTCGCGGGCGATGCGGCTGACCTCGCTGCGCAGCCGGATGGCCTTGGCCGGGGCGGACCGGCGCAGGTCGAGGTAGCGGTGCTTGAGACGGGCCTCCTCGCCGGGCTCCACGTCGCTCTCGACCTGGAACGGCAGCGGCGCGGCCTCGTTGAGGACCTCGAGGTCGCTCACGTAGACCTCGATGGCGCCGGTGGGGAGCTCGGGGTTCTCGCTGCCCTCGGGACGCTTGCTGACCTCACCGGTGACCTTGACGACGTACTCGCTGCGCAGCCGGTGCGCGCGCTCCGCCATCTCGCCCTCGCGGAAGACGACCTGGGCGACGCCGCTCGCGTCGCGGAGGTCGATGAAGATGACACCGCCGTGATCCCGCCGGCGAGCGACCCACCCGGTGAGGGTGACGGACTGCCCGGCGTGCTCGGCCCGGAGTGATCCGGCCTCGTGCGTGCGCAACACGGTGGTGGCTCCTTGTAGACGAAGTCAGCTTTGCCGTCAAGGCTAGCCGGAGGCACCGACAGATTTTCAGGCAGGGCTTTCCCGCTCCGGAGATGATCTCTCCAGCAGCGGCTTCGCCTTCGCCCACGCCGCGTGCCAGCCGGGGTCGACCTGCTCGGCGTCGCCCCACTCCGCGATCCGGTGGAGCAGGTCGAGCAGCCGCGCCCGCGGCGCCGGCGCGAGCGACGGCAGCACCTCGACGAGGAACGGCAGCACCGCCGTGGCGGCACCGCACACGAACCCGCCCTCCTCGTGCACCGTCCGGTCCAGGTCGGTGATGGCCCTCTCGACCACCTCGGGATCCGAGGACAGCAGCGCCCGCACGTGACCGGGCGTGTCCAGCGCGGGCCCGTACGCGTGGTCGATCGAGTGCCACGCGACGTCGTCCAGCCCCTCCAGCGTCATCCGAGCTCCAGCAGCACCGACGTGGCCAGCGTCGAGACCTTCTGCCCCAGCGACGTCACACCGTGGTCGTGCACCCTCTCGGCGACGAGGTCCCGGTACTCGCGAGCCTGCGCGACGCCGGTCAGCCACACCGCGAAGGCGCGGAGCCGCACGTCCGGATCGGCGATCCACACCGGCACGAAGGGCACGACCAGGCCCACGTCGGTGGTGTCGCGTTCGAACAGCCGGCGCAGGTAGTCGAGCGCTTCCGTCCGCCACGGCAGCACGTCCACCAGAGCCAGCACGAGGTCGATGCCGTCGAAGTCCTTGGGCCCCACCAGCCAGAGCACGTGCTCCAGCACCTCGTCGTAGCCCATCTCGAACGACCCGGTCGCGAGGAACAGCTCCAGGTCCCCTGTCAGCCCGCGCAGGATCACGTCGGCGTCCGGCCTGGTCGCCGCCGACACGAGCAGCCGCGCCAGCGGTTCGTCACCGGAGACCGTCAGGTCCCGCAACCACTCCACCGCCGCCTCGTCGCCGCGCCCGGCGAACTCCGTGGCGACGATCACCAGGCACAGCCGCGTGGCCGGATCGAGCTCCTCCTCCCACCGCCGGGACAGGGCTGGCAGCACGAGCGCGCTGTCCCCGCGCCCTTTCCCCAGCATGAACAACACGCCCCGCCGCACCGCCGCCGAACTGTGGTCGAGCAGAGCCAGCAACGCCGGTTTCGAGGCCTCCCACGCGGCCGGCCAGCTCGGGTGCACCCCGTTGGAGCCGCTGCCCCCGGCGACCGCGATCGCGCCGCACAGGTTCTCCAGCAGCCACTCGCGGCTGGGCGTGCTGTCGTGCGCGACCAGGTCGAGCAGGAACGGCCACGCCGCCGCCGTCGCCTCGCTGACCTCGGACTCCTCCCCGGTCAGGTGCCGCACCAGCTCCTCGTGCGGCTCGACGGAGGTCCTGGCCTGCCTCAGCAACCTGGGAAGGTCGTCGGCGTACCCGTCGTGACTGCGCAACCGGTACCAGTCGATGCCCTTCAGACCCTCCACCATGGACCCAACAATAGGAAAAGGCCGCGACCAGGACGGTCGCGGCCTTTCACTCAGTGCTCAGCTCACGCGGTCGGCGCGAGGTACAGCAGGCGGTTCGGCGAACCGGAGCCCGGGTTCGTCACCTTCGACGGCGTCGACTGCGCGATCAGGTACGAGGCGACCTGGGCCGGCGTGGCCGACGCGTTCGTCGAGAGGTAGCGAGCGGCCGCACCCGCGACGTGCGGGGTGGCCATCGACGTACCGGAGATGGAGTTGGTGGCGCTGTCGGACGTGTTCCACGCCGACGTGATGGCCGAGCCCGGCGCGAAGATGTCGAGCACCGCGCCGAAGTTCGAGTACGACGCGCGGGCGTCGGTGCGCTCGGTGGCGCCCACGGTGATCGCCTCGGTCACACGGGCCGGGGAGAACGTGCTGGCGTTGGCGTTGGAGTTGCCCGCCGCCACGGCGAACGTGACGCCCTTGGCGATGGCGTTGCGCACGGCCGTGTCGAGCGTGGCGTTGGCGCCACCACCCAGCGACAGGTTGGCGACGGCCGGCTTGACGGCGTTGGCGCCCACCCAGTCGATGCCGGCCGCGACGCCCGCGAGGGTGCCGGAGCCGTTGTTGTCGAGCACGCGGACGGCGACGATCTTCGCGGCCTTCGCGACGCCGTACTGCGAGCCCGCGATGGTGCCGGCGACGTGCGTGCCGTGGCCGTTGCCGTCCTGCGCGACGTTGTCGTTGTCCACGAAGTCGCGGCCGTTCGAGGCGCGGCCCCCGAACGTCGAGTGGCTGATGCGGACACCGGTGTCGATGACGTACGCCGTCACGCCGGCGCCGGTGGAGGTGTAGCTGTAGGAGCTGTTGAGCGGCAGGTTGCGCTGGTCGATGCGGTCGAGACCCCAGGACGGCGGGTTCGTCTGCGTGGCCTGGGTGTGGACGACCTGGTCGGCCTCCACGAAGTCCACCGACGGGTCGGCGGCCAGGCGCTTGGCCTGCTTCTCGGTCAGCTTCACGTTGAAGCCGCCGAAGGTCTTGTACTCGCGCTCGACGGTGCCGCCGAAACGCGAAGCGAGGGCGTGCCCGTTCGCCTTGCCCTCCTTCAGCTTCACGATGAAGCTGCCGGCGATCTTCTCCGGTGCGTTGAGCGACAGCACCTCGCCTTCCGCGGCAGAGGCGTTGGGAACCATCAGAACCGACATGGCGAGGGAGGCCACGCCGGCGCCGGCCAGGAACCGGATCTTTCGCGTCATGATTCGCATTCCGTTCTTTGCAGGGGAACGAAGCGCTTTCGACGTTATGGAGAGATCCGGTTCCTGCCAAGGGTGTCTTAAGATTTAAGACGGTCCTGCATTGCCGGACAATTCACCTTTCACAGGGATGGCGGCCAGTAAAGGATACGAGTGACGGGTGGCGTGCCGGGGGTGCCCGTGGTAACCAGCGCGCGCTCGACCTGCGCGGGCGTGGCAGCGCGGTTGCGTTCCAGGAACCGTGCCGCGACACCGGCCGCGTGCGGTGCGGCCATGGACGAACCGCTCAGCACGTTGGTCGCGGTGTCGGAGGTGTTCCAGGCAGAGGGAATGCTCACGCCGGCCGCCCAGATGTCCACCAGGGGCCCGTAGTTCGACGACGAGGACTTGGTGTCGTTCTGCGTCAACGCACCCACGCAGATCGCCTGCGAGACCCGTTGCGGCGACGAGTTCCCCGGGTCGGTGTTGCTGCCGCCGGCCGCGACCGTGTACGAGACGCCCGAGTCGATCGACTTCTTCACCGCCGCGTCCAGCGCCGCGGAAGCGCTGCCGCCCAACGACATGTTGGCCACCGCGGGCTTCACGGCGTTGTTCGTCACCCAGTCGACCCCCGCGATGACACCGGAGATCGTGCCGGAACCGGACCCGTTGAGCACCCGCACGCCCCACACCGTCGCCTGCTTCGCGACGCCGTACGTCTTGCCCGCCGCGATGCCCGCGACATGAGTGCCGTGGCCGTTGTCGTCCTGGGCGATCGCGTCGTTGTCGACGGTGTCCCAGCCGTTGCGCGCACGCCCGCCGAACTCCGCGTGCGTCACGCGAAGACCGGTGTCGATCACGTAGATGTTCACGCCACGGCCGGTGGTCGTGTACTCGTAGCGCTGGTCGAGCGGTAACGCGCGCTGGTCGATCCGGTCCAGCCCCCAGGGCGGGTTGAGCTGGACGCTGTTGGCGTGCACGATCCCGTCACGCTCCACAGAGGACACGTTCGGGTCGGCCTTGAGCGCACGGAGCTGCGCCGGCGTCAGCCGGGCGCTGAACCCGTTCAGCACAGAGGTGTAGCGGTGCTCGACGGCACCGCTGAAGGTCGACACGGCGCCGTCCTTCAGCACGACGATGTACGACGACGTGGCAGCGGACGCCGGGGCGACCACGACCGTTGCCGCGAGGGCGGCGACTGCCAGCAGGGCTCTCACGGGCAGACTTCCTTTCATTTGCAGGGAGAACGGCCCCGGCTCGCAGGGAACCGGGGCCGCACATCTCTCAGGGCTGCGATCAGCTGGTCGGGGCCCAGTACAGAAGCCTCGTGGTCGTGTTCGCGCCGGGGTTGGTCACCTTGCCGTTGGTGGCGTTGGAGGTGATCGCGGTCGCCACCTGGGCGGGCGTCACGTTCGCGTTGCCCTGCAGGTAGCGGGCCACCACGCCGGCGACGTGAGGCGACGCCATCGAGGTGCCGGAGATGGTGTTCGTGGCCGTGTCACTGGTGTTCCACGTGGACGTGATGCCGCCACCGGGCGCGAAGACGTCCACCACGGGACCGTAGTTGGAGAAAGAGGAACGGGCGTCGGTGCGCTCGGTGGAGCCGACCGTCAGCGCCGCGGCCACTCGCGCGGGCGAGGTGTTCGCCGCGTTCGTGTTGGAGTTGCCCGCCGCGACGGCGAACGTCACGCCACGCGTGATCGCGCCGGACACGGCGTTGTCGAGCGAGGTGTTGGCGCCGCCGCCGAGCGACATGTTGGCGACCGCGGGCTTGACGTGGTTCGACGCCACCCAGTTCACGCCGGCTACGACACCGGCGATCGTGCCCGATCCCGAGTTGTTCAGCACGCGCACGCCGATGATGTTCGCCTGCTTCGCGACACCGTGCACCGTGCCCGCGACCGTGCCGGCGACGTGCGTGCCGTGGCCGTTGCCGTCCTGCGCGACGGAGTCGTTGTCCACGAAGTCGTAGCCGTTGCGGGCGCGGCCGCCGAAGTCGCGGTGCGTGATGCGGACGCCGGTGTCGATGATGTAGGCGTTCACGCCGGAGCCGGTGCTGTTGTAGGTGTAGCGCTGGTCGAGCGGCAGGTTGCGCTGGTCGATCCGGTCGAGGCCCCACGACGGCGGGTTGACCTGCGTGGCCTGGATGCTGACGACCTGGTCGCGTTCGACGTACTCGACCGAGGGGTCAGCCGCGAGTCTGCGCGCCTGCGCGTCGCTCATCTTGACCGAGAAGCCCTGGAAGACGGCGTCGTAGACGTACCCGACCTGGCCGCCGAACCGGGAACCGAGGGTCTGCGCGCTCGCGGTGACCCCGCCGTCCTTCAGCTTCACGATGAAGCTTCCGGCGATGTTCTCACCGGGCGAGACGCGGATCTCGCCCACCGCGGCGGTGGCGGGAGCCGCGAAGGCGGCGATCATGACCGCCGAGCCCAGCAGAGTTGCAGTCTTGCGCATTGTGCAGTCCTGTTCGTCGCAGGGATGCTCAAGAACCAAACGGGGCTATAGGCGGCGTAATAGTCCCGAGATCTGAACCTGCCGAGTTTCGAACCAGGACAAAACCGCCGATCGGCTGTACCGCGTTCCCTTTGCTGCCGATAGCCTTCCGATCTTGACTCCGTGAAACGGAGGAGTGATGCTCACGATTTACCCACCGCGCGAGGAGCTCGCCGACCTTCTCGTGACGGGTCCGTTCGCGGACGCGCTGCGGGTCGCGATCCAGGTGCGAGGGCTCAGCCTGGAACGGTTGCAGCACCGCCTGAAGACGCGGGGCGCCCCGATCAGCGTGACGGCGCTGAGCTACTGGCAGTCCGGCCGGCGCAGACCCGAGCGGCCGGAGTCGCTGATGGCGCTCGCCCACCTGGAGGACGTGCTCGGACTACCCGCGAGCGCACTGAGCCGCCTGCTGGGCCCGCCGCGGCCGCGGGGCCGTTCACGCAGGCGGGAGCAGTCGGCGCGGGCGCCGTGGGACGGGTCGGGGCTGGTGCTGACCGCCCAGCACGACCGGGTCGAGGTCGCGTCCTGCGGCGGTGTGCGCGGTGTCCGGTCACGGCAGGTCATGCGGGCGAACTCCGCCAATGTGGACCGCTGGATCCTTTGTCAGGAAACGGGTTCCGCGCAGCCCGCGCTCACCGCCGTCCGTTCCTGCCGGGTCGGCCGGATCGCCAGGGAACGCACGAACGGCGTCCTCGTCGCGGAGATCCTCTTCGACGAACCGATCTCCACCGGTGAGTCGATCGCGATCGAGTACGAATTGATCTATCCACATCCGACCGTCGAGCACACGCATTTCCGGCGGTTCGGCGAACGCGTGCACGACTACGTGCTGGAGATCAAATTCCCGCCGGAGTCCCCGCCCGTCTCGTGCGAGCAATTCTCGTCCGGCCCTGCCGGTGCGGAAATGTTCGGCGGCGCCCGCCCCGCCCCCGTGGACGAAGGGGGCTACGCGCACGCCGCCGCGCTCGACTTCGGCCCCGGTCTCTACGGCATGCGCTGGACCGCGGCCGCGAACGCCTCCGGGTCGTCCACCCAGGGGAAGTGACCGGCGCCGGGCTGCAGCACGAACTCGGCGGCCGGGAACAGGTCCGCGTACTCGCGCGCACGGTTCGGCGGGAGTCCGACGTCGTACCCGCCGGCGACGAAAAGCGTTGGCACGTCGAGCTTCTCGAGGCCGGCGCGCACCTGCTCGGGGTCGAAGGCGCCCTCGGCGTAGTACTCGCGCGCGGCCTCGTCGTTGGACGGGTGGTCTTCCAGTGCCCTCGCGGCGTCGTTCCAGCGGCCGTAGTGGAACGGGGCGATCTTCGCGAACGCCTCGGGCGTGAAGTTGCCCGCCCAGATCTCCTCGAAGCCCTTGATCGCCTCGGCGTACCAGGGTTCGGCCGAGCGCAGTTCGGCGACGGCCCTGCGGTCGTCGTCGGTCACGTCGATGCCGACCACGCGCGGACTGGGAGCGACGAGCAGGAGTTTCTTGACGTGCTGCGGAAAACGCGTGGCGTACAGGATCGCGAGCGTGCCGCCCGCGGAGTGGCCGAACAGCCTGATCTTGTCGAGCCCGAGGTGCTGCCGCAGCGCCTCCACGTCGCCGACCTGGTGGTCGACGCGGTACTGGTCGGCCTTCTCCGAGTCGCCGGTGCCGCGCAGGTCCAGCCGGATCACGTCGTCCAGCGGCAGTCCGCCCAGGTACGACGACGCCTGCATCGGCCCACCAGGCAGGCAGATCAACGGGTCGTCGGCCTCGCCGTGGTAGACGAGGCCGACACCGTCTGAAGTGCTGAAAGTCCCCATGGCCCGCAGTGTGTCAGTACGAGCGGGGCAACTTCAGCGAGTTCTGCGCGACGAAGTTGAGGACCATCTCCCGCGAGACCGGCGCGATCCGCGACAGGCGGGACATGCCCAGCATCGACGCCAGCCCGTACTCGGAGCTCAGCCCGTTGCCGCCGTGGGTCTGGATGGCCTGGTCGACGGCGGCCGCGATGGCCTCGCCCGCCGCGTACTTGGCCATGTTCGCGGCCTCGCCTGACTCCTTGTCGCGGCCGGAGTCGTAGAGCGCGGCCGCCTTCTGCGTCATCAGCCGGGCCAGTTCGATCTCGACGTGGATCTTCGCCAGCGGGTGCGAGAGGCCCTGGTGCGCGCCGATCGGGCGGTCCCAGACCTGACGTTGCTGGGCGTACGCGACGGCCTTGCTGATCGCGAGACGGGCAGAGCCCGTCGCCATGCTCGCGCCCATGATCCGTTCGGGGTTGAGGCCGGCGAAGACCTGCAGCAGGCCCTGGTCCGGCGAACCCACCACGGCGTCGGACGGCAGCCTGACGTCGTCGAAGAACAGCGTGAACTGCTTCTCCGGCGCCACCAGGTCCATCTCGATCTGGTGGTGGGTGAAGCCCTCGGAGTTCGTCGGCACGACCACGAGCACCGGCCCGGTCGCCTGGATCGCGACCACGAGCACGGCATCGACCTCGTCGATGCCGGAGATGTAGGTCTTGGTGCCCTTGAGGATCCAGTCGTCCCCGTCGCGGCGGACGTTCGTCTTGAGCTGGTGCGAGTTCGAACCCGCGTCCGGCTCGGTGATCGCGAACGCCATCTTCAGCGTGCCGTCCGCGAAACCGGGCAGCCACTTGGACTTCTGCTCGTCCGTGCCGAACCGGGCGATCACCGTGGCGCAGATCGCCGGTGAGACGACCATGAGCAGCAACGGGCATCCCGCCGCCGCCAGCTCCTCGCAGACCGCCGCGAGGTCGCCGATGCCGCCGCCACCGCCGCCGTACTCCTCGGGCACGGCCACCCCGAGGTAGCCGAGCTTGCCGGCCTCCTCCCACAGCTCGGTGGTCTTCTCCCCCGCCCTGGCCTTGGCGATGAAGTAGTCGTGCCCGTACTTGGCACCGAACTCGGAGACGGCCTTGCGCAGTGCGATCCGCTCTTCGGACTCGACGAAGCTCACGATTCCTCCACTACGGCCAGGACATCTCCGGCGTTGACCTGCTGTGCTTGCTCGACAAGGAGTTCGGTGACGGTGCCCGCGTTGTTCGCGAGCACGCGGTGTTCCATCTTCATGGCCTCCAGCACCAGGAGTTCGGCACCGGCTTCGACGTGATCGCCCTGCTTCACCGAGACCCGCACGACCGTGCCGGGCATCGGGGCGATGGTGGCGCCCGGCGCGAGCTTGGTCTCCGGTTCCGGGAAGCGCGGCACGACCTTCAGCGACACCGACCCGCGCGGCGAGTCGACCTCGACCAGATCGCCGTACCTGGCCACGTGGAACGGAACGCGCACGCCGTCCAGGTCCAGCGCGACCACGCCGGGAGTGGCCTGCACGGGGTCGTACTCGACCTCCACGAGCTCCTCGCCGAACAGGAACTTCGCCTTCGGCTGCTGCGAACGCACGTTGCGCCAGCCGAGCGGCAGGTGCGGAATCTTGCGCGAGGCGGCGGAAGCGAGAGCCGCAGCGAGCGCAAACGGTTGCGGGTCAACGGTCCGGGTGAGGTCGTGCTCGCTCAGGAACCCGGTGTGCGTGTCGCCGCTGAGGAAAGCGTCGTGTCCGAGGATGTCCACGAGCAGCGCGCGGTTCGTGACGAGACCGTGGATCTGGGCGCTCTCCAACGCCGTCGCGAGCTTGCGAGCGGCGGCACGGCGTGTGGGCGCGTACGCGATCACCTTGGCCAGCATGGGGTCGTAGTGCACCGAGACCACGGACCCGTCCTCGACACCGCTGTCGAGCCGGACGTCACCGGGCACGTGGAACCGGTGCAGCGTGCCGCTCGCCGGGCGCCAGTCGTTCGCCGGGTCCTCGGCGTAGAGCCGGACCTCGATGGCGTGCCCGCGCGGTTGCGGCACCTCCACCGGAAGCCGAGCGCCCTCGGCGATCCGCAGCTGCCACTCGACCAGGTCCACGCCGTGGACCAGCTCGGTGACCGGGTGCTCGACCTGCAGGCGCGTGTTGACCTCCAGGAAGTGGAAGTCCTCGCCCTTCAGCATGAACTCGACGGTGCCCGCGCCGACGTACCCGATCGACTCGGCCGCCGCCGTGGCCGCCGCGAACAAGCGCTTGCGGACGTCGTCGGTCACCGCCGGGCTGGGCGACTCCTCGACGATCTTCTGGTGCCGGCGCTGGATCGAGCACTCGCGTTCGCCGAGCGCCCAGACCGTGCCGTGCGTGTCGGCGAGGATCTGCACCTCGACGTGCCGCGCGTGCTCCAGCAACGGCTCGCAGAACACCGTGGGGTCGCCGAACGCCGACTCGGCCTCGCGCCGTGCGCTCGCCAAGGCGTCCACGAACTCGGCCTTCTCGCGCACGATCCGCATGCCGCGGCCACCACCGCCGGCGGACGCCTTGATGAGCACCGGAAATTCGGTGACGGTCTCCGGATCCAGTTCCGGCAACGTCGGCACACCCGCGGCGGTCATCCGCTTCTTCGCGGCGACCTTGGAGCCCATCGACTCGATGGAGTCCGGTTCCGGGCCGACCCAGGTCAGTCCCGCCGCCTGGACCTTGCGCGCGAAGTCGGCGTTCTCACTGAGGAACCCGTAACCGGGGTGGACGGCGTCCGCACCCGCCTTGACCGCAGCCTCGACGAGGAGATCGGCACGCAGGTAGGTCTCGGTCGGCGATGCACCGGGCAACCGCACCGCGAAGTCGGCCTCGCGGACGTGTGGCGCGCCGGCATCCGGGTCGGAGAAGACCGCGACCGTGCGGATCCCGTTGTCCTGACAGGTGCGGATGATCCGGCGGGCGATCTCGCCGCGGTTGGCGATCAGCAGAGTTTTGATCACGGGGTCACATCCGGAAGACGCCGAAGCCGTCGGCGCCCTTGATCGGTCCGCTGTGGACAGCGGAGAGGCAGAGGGCGAGCACGGTCCTGGTGTCGCGCGGGTCGATCACGCCGTCGTCGTAGAGCTTCCCGGACAGGAACGGCGCGAGCGACTGCTCCTCGATCTGCGCCTCCACCATCTTGCGCATGGCGGCGTCGTGCTCCTCGTTGTACTCCTGCCCCTTCGCCATGGCCGCCTGCCGTCCGACGATCGACAGCACACCCGCGAGCTGCGCGGGACCCATCACGGCCGACTTGGCGTTGGGCCAGGTGAACAGGAAGCGGGGGTCGTACGCCCTGCCGCACATGCCGTAGTTGCCGGCGCCGTACGAGGCACCCATCGTGATCGTCAGGTGCGGGACCCGGCTGTTGGAGACGGCGTTGATCATCATCGAGCCGTGCTTGACGATGCCGCCCTGTTCGTACTGGGCTCCGACCATGTAGCCGGTGGTGTTCTGCAGGAAGACCAGGGGCGTGTCGCTCTGGTTGGCGAGCTGGATGAACTGCGTCGCCTTCTGCGACTCCTCGCTGAACAGCACGCCGCGCGCGTTGGCGAGGATGCCGACCGGGTAGCCGTGGATGCGGGCCCAGCCGGTGACGAGGCTGTTGCCGTACAACGGTTTGAACTCGTCGAAGTGCGACCCGTCGACGAGCCGCGCGATGACGTCCCGCGGGTCGAACGGCACGCGCTGGTCCTCGGAGACGACGTCCAGGATGCTCTCGGCGTCGAACACCGGCTCCTCGACAGCGGCCGGCGCCGGTCCGAGCTTGCGCCAGTTCAGCCGCGCGACGACCCGGCGGGCGAGCCTGATCGCGTCGGTCTCGTCCTCTGCCACGAAGTCCGCGAGCCCGGACGTGGCGCCGTGCATGGTCGCGCCGCCCAGTGACTCGTCGTCGGAGTCCTCGCCGGTCGCCATCTTGACCAGTGGTGGGCCGCCCAGGAACACCTTGGAGCGGTCCTTGATCATGATCACGTAGTCGGACATGCCCGGCACGTACGCGCCGCCGGCCGTCGCGTTGCCGAACACGGCCGTGATCGTCGGGATGCCCGCTGCCGACAACCGCGTGAGGTCGCGGAACGCCCGGCCGCCGGGGATGAAGATCTCGCTCTGCGTCGGCAGATCAGCGCCACCCGACTCGACCAGGCTGACCAGCGGAAGCCGGTTCTGCAGCGCGATGTCGTTGGCCCGCAACGACTTGCGCAGCGTGTACGGGTTCGACGAACCACCGCGCACGGTCGGGTCGTTCGCGACGATCACGCACTCGACGCCTTCGATGCGGCCGATGCCGGTGACCACGCTGGCCCCGACCGGGAAGTCGGTGCCCCACGCGGCGAGCGGGGACAGCTCCAGGAACGGGCTGTCCTCGTCGATGAGCAGCTCGACCCGTTCGCGGGCGAGGAGCTTGCCGCGCTTGTGGTGCCGTTCGACGTACTTCGGCCCACCTCCCGCGAGCGCTTTCGCGTGTTCGGCGTCCAGTCCCGCGATCTTCGCGAGCAGCGCCTCCCTGTTGCCCATCAGGCGAACCCCAATCGTCGTGCCGCGAGCTCGGTCATCACTTCACTCGCCCCGCCCCCGATGCCGAGGATGCGGGCGTCCCGGTAATGACGCTCCACTTCGGACTCCCGCATGTAGCCCATGCCGCCGTGCAGCTGCACCGCCTCGTCGACCACCTCGGAGCAGGCGTCCACGGCGGCGTTCTTCGCGAAGCAGACCTCCGTGACGCAGTCGTCGCCGCGGTCGATCCGTGCCGCGACCTCGCGCGTGTACGTCCGGGCCAGGTCGATCTTCTGCGCCATGTGCGCGAGCTTGTGCCGCACCACCTGGTTCTTGATCAGCGGCTTGCCGAACGTCTCGCGGTTGCGCACCCACTCGACGGTCAGGTCCAAAGCCCGTTGTGCCGTCGCATAAGCCTCGACCGCCATCGTCACGCGCTCGACCTGGAACTGCCGCATGATCTGCGCGAAGCCCTGGTTCTCCTCGCCCACCAGGTTCTTCACCGGCACGCGCACGCCGTCGAAGTGCAGTTCGGCGGTGTCGCTGCAGTGCCAGCCCATCTTGTCGAGCTTGCGCCGCGTGAACCCGTCCTCGATGACGAGCAGCGAGATGCCCTGGTAACCCTCGCCACCGGTGCGCACCGCGGTCGTGACGAAGTCGGCCCGGCAGCCCGAGGTGATGAAGGTCTTCTCGCCGGTGACGACGTAGTGGTCGCCGTCCCTGACCGCCTTGGTCCTGATGGCGGCGACGTCGGAGCCTGCGCCGGGCTCGGTGACGGCCAGGCTGCCGATCTTCTCGCCGCGGATCGCGGGCTTCGCGAACCTCTCGATCAGGTCGTCGTTCCCGCTCTGCCAGATGTGCGGGATCGCGATGCCGAGCGTGAACAGCGCCGCCATCACGCCGGACGACCCGCCGTTCTGGATGATCTCCTCGGTCAGCGCGACCGAGTCGAGCAGGTCGCCGTGCTCGAACCCGATGCCGAGCAGGTCCAGTTCCGCCGCCTTCTTGTGCAGCTCACGCGGAACCTCGCCGTCGCGTTCCCACTGACCGAGGTGCGGCGCGATCTCCTTGCGGGTGAAGTCGCGGACGAGCTGCCTGAGCTCCTTGCGCTCGTACAGATCCTTCGTGATCACAGGAGCTCCTCGGGGATCTCGACAACCCTGCCGCGCAGCCACTCGCCCAGTGCCTTGGCCTGCGGGTCGAACCGGGTGCTGCTCGCCACACCGTCGCCGAGCAGGCCGTGCAGCACGAAGTTGAGCGCCTTGAGGTTCGGCAGCTCGTACCTGCTGACGTTCTGGGCTTCCGGCAGCAGCTCCTTGAGCTTCTCGGTGGTGAGGAACCCGTTGAGCCATTCGAAGGCCTCGTCGGTGCGGACCCACACGCCGAGGTTCGCGTCCCCGCCCTTGTCGCCGCTGCGCGCGCCGACGATCGTTCCCAACGGCCTCTTCACAGCAGCACCGCCTTGGCACTGACCTCGTCGCGGGCCACGTACGCCGCCCGGTAGACCCCGAACGGCGTCCCGTCACCGGGCGGTGCCGTCACGTGGAACCCGGGATAACTCGCGAGCGCCAGCTCGATCGCCGCCCTGCTGAACCCCTTGGCCCGCTTGGGATCCGCCGTCTTGATCGTGACGTGCAGCAACGCGCTCGCCTGCTCCTCGGTCGCCGCGTCCGCCCGGTCGGTCCTGGCCAGCGTCCACGTCAGGTCGTCGTCGCCGATGGCGGCGTGCAGCTGCCGCCGTACGAGGTCGGCCTTGGCGTCGACGTCGAGTCCGGTGAGGACGAACGTCGTGGAGTTCCTGAACCCGCCCAACGTGTTCAGGCAGACCTTCAGCGTGTCCGGCGGCGGAGAGCCCTTGACACCGCTGATCCTGACCCCGCGCTCGTGCGCGGCGAGCTCGATCGTGTCGAAGTGCGTGGTGACGTCCGGCCCCAGGTACTGCGGCGCCCCGATCTCGTAGAGCAGTTGCGCCGTAACGGTGTCCGTGGTGACCGCGCCGCCCGTGCCGTCGTGCTTGGTGATCAGGCACGACCCGTCCTCGTCGATCTCCGCGATCGGGAACCCCGGCCGGGTCACGTCGATCTCGGTGAAGAACGAGTAGTTCCCGCCCGTGGCCTGCGTGCCGCACTCCAGCACGTGCCCGGCGACCGTGGCCCCCGCGAGCCGGTCCCAGTCGTCGCGCGCCCATCCGAAGTGCGCCGCGGCGGGCCCGACCACGAGACTCGCGTCCGTGACCCGCCCGGTGACGACGACCTGCGCGCCCTGGTCGAGGCACTCCGCGATCTCCCACGCGCCCAGGTAGGCGTTGGCGGTCAACGCTTCGGGGAACCGGCCCTGGAGGTCGTCGCCGGTGACACACCCGACCTTGACGCCGAGCCTGGCCCCCAGCTCCTCGGGAACGAGGTCGCTGAGTCTGCGCGCGAGCCCCTCGGGGTTCAACCCGCCGGCGTTCACCACGATCTTGACGCCCTGGTCGAGCGCCAGCGCCAGACAGTCCTCCATCTGCCGCAGGAACGTCTTGGCGTAGCCCAGCGACGAGTCCTTCATGCGGTCGCGGCCGAGGATGAGCATGGTCAGCTCGGCGAGGTAGTCGCCGGTCAGGACGTCGAGGTGACCACCTTCCAGCTGCTCGCGCATGGCGGACAGGCGATCGCCGTAGAAGCCGGACGCGTTGCCGATCCTGATCACCGGCCACCCCCGGGCGGTCCCGCGAAGGCCTGCGCGATCGGCACCCACTCCTCCGCCACCGGACCGGAGGCCTCGATCGCGAGCTCCTTGCGGTTGCGCCGCTGCGTCACCAGCCACGCGAAGTCCAGCGCCGGCCCGGAAACCCGGTTCTCCGCGTCCTCGGGCCCCCAGGTCCACGACTCCCCGCCCGGCCCGGTCAGCTCGACCCGCACCTCGGCCTCCGGCGGCGCCAGCCCGTTGAGCAGGAACGCGAACCCCATGGTCCGCACGCCGATGTGGCACACGTGCCTGATCCGCGCGGTGGGTTCCCGCACGACGCCGAGCGCGTCCGCGACGTCCTGCCCGTGCGCCCAGGTCTCCATGATCCGCGCGGTGGCCATCGACGCCGGGCTCATCGGCGGCCCGAACCAGAGGATCTTCCCGGAGGCCTGCGCGAGGTGCTCCAGCAACGCCTTCCTGCTGTCCCGCCACAGTTCCAGCAGGTCCGGCAGCACCGCGCCCTCCGCGGCCGTCCGGTCCACGATGTCGGCGGTCAGCGGCTGCGCCTGGAACGCCTCGGGATCGGCGATGGCGAGGATCGACGCCTTGTCCGTCCACATGAGATGGGCGATCTGGTGTGCGACCGTCCAGCCTTCCGCGGGTGTGGGCACCGACCAGTCGTCCGCCCCCGAGACGATCTCGTCCAGCGAGCGCGACTCGGCGTCGAGATCGGCCAGCAGTTCGGTGATCACAGCTGTTCCTCCAGCATCCGCGCCCAGTAGCGCACCACGTGCGCCCGGCGCTTGGCGTCATCGGCGAGCTGGTTGGCGAGCGCCAGCCCGCGCACGAGATCCAGGGTTGCCTGCACCGCGTCCTTCACACCCGGCTTGGTGTCGTCCACCTCGAGCAGCTCCAGCGCCAGCCCGTACACCTCGCGCCCCAGGCGTGCCTGCAGTTCGAGCACCTGCTCGCGCAGCTCCGGGTCGGTGCGCGCGGCCACCCACAGCTCCAGGGCGGCGGTGAACAGGTCGCTGGCGTGGAAGTCCGCGATCAGCTCCACGACGGCGTGCGTGCTCTTCTCGGCGATCTCCGCGCGCTGCTTGAGCACCTCGACGCTCTCCGCGCCCACGTGCTCCACCGCCGCCGCGACCAGCTCACCGCGCGTGCGGAAGTGGTGCAGCTGCGCGCCGCGCGACACCCCGGCACGTTCGGCCACCTCGGTCGTCGTAGTGCCTGACCAGCCGCGTTCCACCAGACACTCGACGGTCGCCTCCATCAGCTTCCGCTTGGTCTCGCGACTGCGGTCGGCCTGGCGCTGCCTCGTCTCCACGCCCCGAGTGTTCCGCCGAACAAACAAACAGTCAAGCCTGCTTGTAAATACCGCTGCTAGCGTCCGGCAGCGATGAGCATCGTGGAACGACTGCGGGCCGCCGGCTGTGTCTTCGCCGAGGAAGAGGCCGCACTGCTGCGGGAAGCCGCCAGGGACGACCGGCACCTCGAAGAACTGGTCAGGCAACGGGTCGACGGACTACCGCTGGAGCACGCGGTCGGCTGGGCGATGTTCTGCGGGCAACGGATCGTGGTCACCAGGGGCGTGTTCGTCCCGCGCCACCGCACCGAACTCCTGGTCGACCTCGCCACCGAACTGAAGCCCGCCCTGGCCGTCGACCTGTGCTGCGGATCCGGCGCGGTGGGCGCGGTCCTGCACCACAGGCTGCCCAACGCCACGATCTACGCCGCCGACATCGACCCCGCGGCAGTGGCGTGCGCACGCCAGAACCTCGCGAACGTCTTCGAGGGCGACCTGTTCGACGCCCTCCCCGCACACCTCAAGGGCCACATCGACGTGGTGGTCGCCAACGTCCCGTACGTGCCGACCGACGACATCGAGTTCATGCCCGTCGAAGCCCGCGACCACGAGGCACGGGTGGCGCTCGACGGCGGCAGCGACGGCCTCGAGGTGATGCGCCGCGTGGCGGCCCAGGCGGCGACCTGGCTCCGCCCCGGTGGCCACCTGATGAGCGAGACCAGCGCACGCCAGGCACCGGCCGCGCTGCAGGCCTTCACCGCCGCAGGACTCGACGCCAAGCTCGTGACCAGCGAGGACACCACGGCAGTGGTCGGATCCGCCTAGGTTCCGTACAATGTACGGTATGGCGTACGACGAGGTCATGCAGTGGTTTGCGAAGTGGGACGAGCTCGCGGTCGAGGGCGACGTCGAGGCGATGGCCGACATGGCCCTGTTCCCGGTCAACACGGTCACCGACGGTGCGGCCACGTCCTGGGACCGCGAGACGTTCCTGAAGGAGATGGGGGCCCAGCTCGGCGGCGAGGTGCAGATGGAGTCCACCAGGACACCGCACTTCATCAACGACAACCTGGTCTTCGTGATCACGGACGGCACGATCAACGGGATCACGGTGCGCTACGGCGACCTGCTCACGAAGGTCGGCGGCGAGTGGAAGTTCCAGACGATGGCCCAGGGCGGCTGGGCCGAGTAGCCGCGAAGGACACCCTGGGGAAGAGGGTGCTCCGCACTCTGAAGATCACAGCAGGGTGAGCTGTTCCTGGTCCACGCGCGGTGCCGGCACACCCACCGGCAGGCTGCCGTCGGGCCACACGCCGTCGTCGTCACCGGGCACACCGGTGACGGCCTCGGTGGGACGCCCGCGCGGTGTCAGTCCGTGCTTCTCGATCAACGGCACCAGCCGCGCTGCCAGCCGGGCGCGGTACCGCTTGTCCACATAGGACCCACGCCCGTAGAGGTACCGGTACGTCTCGACCAGGTCCGGGTGCTCGCGCCGGAGCCAGGCGGCGAACCACTCCTTGGCACCAGGACGCAGGTGCAGCGGCAGCACGGTGACACCGGTGGCACCGGCGGCCGCGATCTGCTCCAGCAGGAAGTCCAGCTGCTCAACGGAATCCGTCAGCTCGGGCAGCACCGGGGCCACGAACACCCCGCACGGCAGACCGGCCTCGCGCACCTTCCGCACCAGCTCCAGCCGGGCAGCGGGCGTCGGCGTGCCGGGTTCCAGCGACTTGTGCAGGTCCCGGTCCATCAACGCGAGCGACACCGCGATCCCGACCGGCACGACCTGCGCGGCCGCGGTCAGCAGCGGCAGGTCACGTGCCAGCAGCGTGCCCTTCGTCAGGATCGAGAAGGGCGTGCGGGAGGCGGTCAGCGCCTCGATGATCCCTGGCATCAAGGCGTACCGCCCCTCCGCCCGCTGGTACGGATCGGTGTTGGTGCCCAGCGCCACGTGCTCCTGCCTCCACTTCGAGGAACGCAGCTGACGCGACAGCACCTCCCCCGCGTTGACCTTGACGATCAGCTGGTTGTCGAAGTCCTTTCCGGTGTCGAGGTCCAGATAGGAGTGCGTCTTGCGGGCGAAGCAGTTGTGGGACACCACTCCGTTCGCGATGAAGTCCGCGGTGCCGGTCGAGATGTCGTAGAGCGTCATCTCCCCCAGCGGTTCCACGGACACGACACCCAGCGGCTGCTGCGACTTGATCGCCACGCCGTCGATGTCGCGTTTGCGCGTGATCGCCGGGTCGACGGTGTGGAAGAACCGCAGGTTCTCCCGCAGCCCGCCGCGCAGCCGCACGACCCGCACGCCACGACGGCGGCGCAGTTCCTCGATCGCGAAGTCGAAGTCGAAGTGCTTGAGCGCCAAGCAGATCGCTTCCAGCACGGTGGCGTTGCGCGTCGAGAGCCGCAGGATGCTGCGCGAGCAGGTCCCGAGGTAGTCGAACGCGCCGGCCAGGAATCCCTTGAGCCAGTCGGGGTTCGGGGCTATCTGCCAGTGCGCGAGCTCGCGCACCTGGGGCAGAAATCCCCTCCCTTCTCGCACACCGAAGTAGTCGAGATACTCCTGGGTGCGGTCCATGGCCTCGATGTCGGCCAGGGGGATGTGGAACTCGGTCTCGTCGTCGACCATGCCGCGCAGGTAGCCGCGGCGGTAGTCGTCGGTCACGGCGGGTTGCTCGACGAACGCCCCCGTGCCCATCAGCTTGTTGCCGGTCGTGAGGTGCGGGCGGCGGCCCATGCCCGCCGTCTCGCCCGTCACGTGCTTCCAGCCGCGGTCGGTCAGGAACCGGTGGTCACCGGACGCGACCACGGACGTGCCGTCCTCCAGCGTCAGCCGGTACGCGGTCTTGCGCGTCTCCCAGTGCGCGAGAACGGTCGTGAGCTTGTAGCGCCGGTAGTTGCCGACCAGTTCGGTGCCGTAGATCTCATCGCCCTCCCTGAGCTCGGACAACGGCTTGGTGCGGCCGTTGCCCAT
Organism: Lentzea sp. HUAS TT2; assembly: GCF_051853195.1. Classification (NCBI taxonomy): domain Bacteria; kingdom Bacillati; phylum Actinomycetota; class Actinomycetes; order Pseudonocardiales; family Pseudonocardiaceae; genus Lentzea; species Lentzea sp. HUAS TT2. The sequence goes on from NZ_CP196667.1 coordinate 383,340, forward strand.
GAGGATCGGCGTGTCGCCCGCCATGCAGTAGGTGCAGGCGTGTGAGCAGCCGCGATACGGGTTGACCGTCCACGAGAAGGGCAGCGACGAACCCGGCACTCCGTTGAGCACGGATTTGGCGCGGACCTCGTGGAACACCACGTCCGCGAACTCAGGAGTTCGTACGCTGCGCACCAGTCCCGGTAGCCCCGGTAGCGCCTGCTGCGGCTCTGCCTCGAGTTTCTGTCCGTCCCATCGCACAACCCCGATTCGAACACATGTTCGAACAGCGGTCAAGGAGCGCTCGTGTCACTCATTGAGGTTGCAGGCTTCATCACGGGCGCACTGTGCGTGTGGCTCGTCGCCGTGCAGAACCCCTGGAACTGGCCCATCGGGATCGCGAACAACATCGCGTTCCTCGTGCTGTTCTGGACCAGCGGCCTGTTCGCGGACTCCGGCCTGCAGGTCGTCTACATGGCACTCGCGCTCTACGGCTGGTGGGCGTGGGTGCGCGGCGGCGAACAGCACTCGACGCTGCACGTCAGCCGCACGACGACGCCGCAGTGGGTCTGGCTCGCGGTCGCCGGCGTGCTCGGGACCGGCCTGCTGCACTGGGTCCTGACGACCTTCACCGAGTCGACCGTGCCGTTCTGGGACGCCGTCACGACGGTGTTGTCGCTGCTCGCGACCTGGGGACAGGCGCGCAAGAAGATCGAGTGCTGGTGGCTGTGGATCGCCGCGGACGTGATCTACGTGCCGCTGTACGCGTACAAGGAGCTGTACTTGACGGCAGTGTTGTACGTGGGGTTCATGGTGCTGTGCGTGATCGGGTTGCGGAACTGGATGAAGGACGAGGTGCGCGTGTGAAGGAGTTCGACCACGCCCTGGTGCTCGGCAAGTTCTACCCGCCGCACAACGGGCACCACCACCTCATCGAGACGGCGGCCTCCCGCAGCGTGCGCACGACCGTCACGGTGCTCGCGGCCTCGGACGAGACCATCCCGCTCGACCGCCGCGTGCGCTGGCTCACCGAGACCCACCGCCACACGCCGGGTGTGCGCGTCATCGGCGACCTCGACGACCACCCGATGGACTTCGACTCCGACGAGATCTGGAACCTGCACGTCGAACTGACCCGCGCGGTGCTGGCCAGGCGGGCGATCGCGGACGGCGAACCGGACAAGGCACGCGTGGACGTCGTGTTCTCCAGCGAGAAGTACGGCGACGAACTGGCCGAACGGCTCGGCGCGCGGCACGTGCTCGTCGACATCGACCGCCTGACGCACCCCGTCTCCGGCACGGCGATGCGCACCGATCCCCTCGCGAACTGGCACCACCTGGCGCCCGCGACCCAGCGCGGCCTGGGCTGGAAGGTCGTGGTCGTCGGCGCGGAGAGCACCGGCACGACGACGCTGTCGCGGCAGCTCGCGGACCACTTCGGAGCGCCGTGGATCCCCGAGTACGGCCGCGAGCACACCGAGCACAAGCTCACGGCAGCGCGCGCGTTCGACCCGTCGGCCACCGTGGACGGTCTCGTGTGGACCCTGGGCGACTTCGAAGACGTTGCCCGCGAACAGGAACGCCGCATCCAGGCCGAGACCGCGCCGCTCGTCGTCGCGGACAACGACGCGTTCGCCGCGACCGTCTGGGGCGAGCGCTACCTCGGGTTCCGGCCGGACCTCTTCCCCGGCACCGAACCGGACCTCTACCTGCTGACCGACCACGTCGGCGTTCCGTTCGAACAGGACGGCTGGCGCGACGGCGAACACCTCCGCGAGTGGATGACGGGCCTGTTCGAACGCGAGCTGTACCGGCGCGGCGTGCCGTGGCTGAAGCTCACCGAGGACAGGTTCACGACGGCCATAACCGCCGTCGAACATCTCATGCGGCAGGATGTCGCGCGTGGGTCACGGTCACGGGCATAACCATGCGCTGAACGAGGAACCGGCGTCACAGCGCGTGCGCACGTTGCTGATGTGGCTGCTGGTGCCCTTGGCGCTGGCCACGATCGTCGGCGCGGCGCTGCTGTACCCGTTCGGGCACGAGCAGAAGACGGGCGCGGCGATCGGCCTGCACCAGACGCCGGTCGCGGCCGTCGTCACCGGCGTGGCCGAGAACTGCGGCGAGAGATGCGTCGCGGTGACCGTGCGGATGACCGACGGCGCCGCGAGCGGGCAGAGCGTCACGATCCCGAACGTGAAGGGCCCCGGCGCGCCGAGTTTCCAGCTCGGTGACGAGGTGGTGCTGTCCTACGCGGGCAGTCAGCCGCAGGCCGCCGAGTCGTACCAGATCGTCGACTTCCAGCGCGGGTGGTCGCTCGCCGTGCTGGCCCTGCTGTTCGCGGCCGCCGTGCTGCTGCTCGGGCGCTGGCAGGGGCTCGCTGCCCTGGGTGCGTTGCTGCTGAGCTTCGTGGTGCTGGTGCTGTTCGTGATGCCGTCGATCCTGGCGGGACAGAACCCGTTGATGGTCGCGGTGGTCGGCGCCGGACTGATCATGTTCGTGGTGCTCTACCTGACACACGGCATATCGGCGCGCACGTCGACGGCGGTGCTGGGAACGCTGGTCAGCCTCGCGTTGATCGGCGTGCTGGGCGCGTTGTTCTCGGCGCTGTCGAAGCTCACCGGCCTGGACGAGGACACCACGAACCTCGTCACGCTGCTCGGCACCAACATCGACACGCGCGGGCTGCTGCTCGCCGGCACGCTGATCGGCGCGCTGGGCGTGCTGGACGACGTGACGGTCACGCAGACCAGCGCGGTGTGGGAGCTCCGGCGGGCCAACGACAAGCTGACGTGGCGCGAGCTGTTCGCCGCGGGCTCGCGGATCGGCCGCGACCACATGTCGTCCGTCGTGAACACGCTCGTGATGGCCTACGCGGGCGCCGCGCTGCCGTTGCTGCTGGCGATCTCGCTGGCCGGGCGGTCGATGGGCGAGATCCTGACGTCGCAGCAGATCGCGCAGGAGATCGTGCGGACCCTGGTCGGCAGCATCGGCCTGGTGGCGGCGATCCCGGTGACCACGGCGCTGGCCGCCCTGGTCGCGGTGCGCCAGGAGGTCGCCCCGATCGCGGTCTCCGAGCCCGAACCCGAGCCGGAACCCGAGCCGAAGACCGTGAAACGCGCGGCGAAGGCCGTGAAGCCCGAGAAGCCACGGCCCGCGCGCATCGAGGGCGACCTCTTCACCGGCTACGACCCCGACAAGGGGCCGTGGGAACGTCCTAGTGAGCCAAGAGCACGAAGAGCAGCGTCAGCACGCCCGGCACCACCTGCACGAAGAAGATCTTCCGGCTCGCCGTGAACGTGCCGTAGATGCCCGCGACGATCACGAACACCGTGAACAGCACGGACGCACCGAAGTCCTGGCGGATCAGCGCGTAGATGAGACCGGCCGCGAGGAAGCCGTTGTAGAGGCCCTGGTTCGCCGCGAGGGCCTTGGACTCCTGCGCGAACTCGGGAGTGAGGCCGAACGCCTTCTGTCCGCGCGGGGTCGTCCAGAGGAACATCTCCAGCACCACGATGTAGAGATGGATCACCGCCACGAGGGCGATCAGAACGTTCGCGACAACCTGCACTTGGGTCCTCCTCTGGACTGACACACCCGGTGAGACAATAGAGCAGTGGGAAGACAGCGGCCCGACACCGAGGCGATCACCGAGTCGATCGACTCCGGTGTCGCCGAACTGGTCCCCGATCTCGGTGGACGGAACTCATGGACGTTGCGGGTCAACGGAACCCCACAGTCGCATGTGGACCTCGACGACCCGACCTATCTGGAGTTCGAGTACGTCCGCCGGCTGGGTCACATCGTCGATCTCACCGCGCCCTCGCGTGTGCTCCACCTCGGTGGTGGCGCTCTCACGCTAGCGCGGTACGTGGCCGATCTACTTCCTCGGGCGTCTCAGCAGGTGGCCGAGATCGACGCGGGCCTGATCGCGTTCATCCGCCGCGAGCTACCGCCACCCCCGCGGGTGAAGATCACCACGGGTGACGCCCGCGCCGTGCTCGTCAAGGCGCGCCCCGGCTCGTTCGACCTGATCGTGAGCGACTGCTTCGCCGGCGCCCGCACGCCAGCGCACCTGACGTCGGTCGAGTTCGTGCAGCAGGCCGCGGCCGCGCTGGCGAGCGACGGCATCTACGCGGCGAACATCGGCGACGGCAACGGCCTGCAGTTCGCCCGCGCCCAGTGCGCGACCGTGCGCGCGGTGTTCGAACACGTCTGCGTGATGGCCGAACCGGGCGTGTTCCGCGGGCGCCGCTTCGGCAACTTCGTGATCATGGCGTCGAACAACGGCCTGCCGATGCAGCAGCTGACCCGCGCGACGGCCGGTGACCCGTTCCAGGGGCGGGTCGAGCACGGCACGGGGCTGACGAAGTTCATCGGTGGCGCGCCTGTCACCACCGATGCGACCGCGACCCTGTCCCCCGCGCCGCCCTCAGGCTTGTGGGGTACCTGACCCTCAGTCCAGCGAGGTCACGAACTTCGAGACGGCGTCAGGATGGAGCTTCTGCGCCATCCGCCCGGCCGGAGCCAGCGACCCGAGCCGGTACAGCGGCCGTTCCGGCGCCGCCACTCCGCGCGCCTCGGCGCGCAGCTGAGCGACGAGCAGCTCGGAGAACACCAGGCCAGGCGTGTCGCCGCGTGCGGCCAGCGCGTCAGCGAGCCGGCGGAGCTGGTAGACACCCAGCTCGCGGCCGCCCATTCCCGAGTACATCGACAGGGCGATGTTGATCGCCTTCTTGCCGCCGCGCACGAACAGGCCGACCGTCCGCGCGCCACGCAGGTCGGTGACCAGCAGGTCGAGGCCGTCGGCCACCGCCAGGTCGACCTTGCGCGTGCCGAACGCCCGCACGTACACGGTGGTGCCCTCCAGCCACACCGTGCGGCGGGCCTCGGACATCGCCAGCAGGATCACCGGCACCGACACGATCAGCCCGGCGATGACGCCGGACCAGCGGCCACCGATGAACCCCACGATCGCGCCGAAGGCGAGGGCGACCATGAGGCCGCCGATCGCCACCATGCGCGCACGCTTGCGGACCGTCGCCTTGTCCAGCAGGTCGAGAACGAGCTTGTCGTCGCTCACAGCGCCTTCCGCACCTCTTCGACCACGTCGGCCAGCGGCACCGTGACCTGCTCGCCGGTCGCGAGGGTCTTCACGCCGATGTTGCCGGCCTCCAGGTCGCGCTCGCCCAGCACGAGCGCCAGCTTCGCGCCCGACTTGTCCGCGGCCTTGAAGCCCGCCTTCATCGACCGGCCGCCGTAGACCAGGTCGGTCCGGACGCCCGCGGCCCTCAGCTCGCCGGCGATCGCGACCAGACGGGCCCGCGCGGCCTCGCCCAGCGGCACGCCGATCACGTCGACCCGGCTGAACTCCGGCAGCACGCCCTCGGCCTGCGCCGCGAGCAACGCGCGGTCGACACCGAGACCGAAGCCGACACCGGAGAGCTCCTGGCCGCCGAGCTGCGCCATCAGGCCGTCATAACGACCGCCGCCGCCGATGCCCGACTGGGCGCCGAGACCGTCGTGGACGAACTCGAACGTCGTCTTCGTGTAGTAGTCGAGACCGCGGACCATGCGCGGATTCTCGACGAACTTCACGCCCAGCTCGGTCAAGTACCCCTTGACGAGCTCGTAGTGCTCACGGCACGCGTCGCACAGGTGGTCCACCATCAGCGGCGCCTCGGCGACCAGCGCGCGCACCTCGGGGCGCTTGTCGTCCAGCACGCGCAACGGGTTCAGCTCGGCGCGCTGCTTGGTCGCCTCGTCCAGCGGCAGCTTCGCGAGGAACGCCTGCAGCAGCTCGCGGTACGCCGGGCGGCAGTTAGCGTCACCCAGCGACGTGAGCTCCAGGCGGTACCCGGTCAGGCCGATCGCGCGGAACCCGGCGTCACCGACGGCGATGACCTCGGCGTCCAGCGCCGGGTCGTCGATGCCGATCGCCTCGATGCCGACCTGGTGGAACTGCCGGTACCGGCCGGCCTGCGGCGCCTCCGCGCGGAAGAACTGGCCCGCGTAGTAGAGCTTCGCCGGCAACGAGCCGCGGTCGAGGCTGTGCTCGATCACGGCCCGCATCACGCCCGCGGTGCCCTCGGGGCGCAGCGTGATGGAGCGGTCACCCCGGTCGAGGAAGGTGTACATCTCCTTCGTCACGACGTCGGTCGACTCGCCGACACCGCGCGAGAACAACGCCGTGTCCTCGAAGACCGGCAGCTCGATGTAGCCGTAGCCCGCGAGCTCGGCGGCACGGGTCAGCGTCGACCGGACGTGCGCGAACGCGGCGGACGTCGGCGGGATGTAGTCGGGAACGCCTTTGGGTGCGGAAAACACGTTTCTCAGAGTCCTCGGTGCGGGGCGGCCGGAGCGTCGTCCTGCAGCTGGAGCAGGTAGGGGTTCGTCGCACGCTCGCGGCCTATGGTCGTCGTCGGGCCGTGGCCGGGCAGCACCACTGTGTCATCGGGCAAGGTCATGACCTTGTTCTGCAGAGACGACAGCATTCGAGAGTGGTCACCGCCTGGCAGGTCGGTGCGTCCGATGGAACCGGCGAAGAGCGTGTCACCCGAGATCACCAGGCGACCGCCTTCCTGCACACCGGATCGGAACATCACCGACCCGCCGGTATGGCCCGGCGTGTGGTCGACGGTGATCTTCAGACCGGCGAGGTCCAGGTCGGTGCCGTCGGTCAGCTCGCGGACCTCGGACGGCTCCCGCATCTCCAGGTTGCCGCCGAAGAACGCGGCCGACTCACGGCTGATGCCCTTGAGCGGGTCCGACAGCATCGCTACGTCATCCGGGTGGATGTACGCGGGGATGTCGTTGCCGTCGCAGACGGGGGTGACGGAGAAGGTGTGGTCGAAGTGCCCGTGCGTGAGCAGCACGGCGACAGGCGCGAGACGGTGCTCGCGCAGGGCCTGTTCGATCGGCTCGACCGCGTCCTGACCGGGGTCGATGATCACGCAGGGCTCGCCCGCGCCGGCCGCCAGGACGAAGCAGTTCGCCTGGAGCGCACCAGTGGGGAACCCGATCACGAGCACGAAAATGACCTCCCTGTTCAACGACAGCCTAACCACCACACAAAGCTCATATGCCCAGGCCCTAGACTGCCGAGCCGACCGCCCTATTCGCATGAGTCCCTGGGGAGGGAGCACGTGCCCACCAACGAGCAGCGACGCGCGGCAGCCAAGCGCAAGCTTGAGCGTCAGATGGTCTACCGCCAGGAGCGGGCCAAGAAGCGTCGTATCATCGCCGTCGTCTCGACGGTCGTCGTTGTTGCGCTCGTCGGAGGTGGCGTGTGGTTCCTCGCGACTAACGACGTCTTCGGCAATGGTGACGCCGCCGCGTCGGAGACTCCTACCCAGGAGTCGGTGGACAAGGCGGAGAACATTCCCACCGCGCTGCACCAGATCCCGAAGCGCCCTGCCGCGCTTCCGGAAAAGGTGAACTGTGAATACACGAAGGGCCAGGAGCCGGCGGCCAAGGAGAACACGCCGCCCGCGAACGGCGAGCAGCCCGCCACCGGCACGGTCGGCGTCACGCTCGGCACCTCGATCGGCGACCTGAAGTTCAACCTGGACCGCTCGCTCGCGCCGTGCACGGTGAACAACTTCGTGAACCTCGCCAAGCAGAAGTACTTCGACAACACGACGTGCCACCGCCTCGTGGTGACCGGCATCCAGGTCCTGCAGTGCGGCGACCCCGGCGGCAACGGCATGGGCGGCCCCGGCTACTCGTTCAAGGACGAGGTCTACCCGGAGCTCACCTACGGCCGCGGCGTGCTCGCCATGGCGAACTCGGGCCCGGACACGAACGGTTCGCAGTTCTTCATCGTCTACGGCGACGGCGCGAACCTGCAGCCGAAGTACTCGATCTTCGGCACGGTCGACGAGGAGTCGCTGAAGAAGATCGACGAGGTCGCGAAGACCGGCACGATCTCCCAGCAGCCCGGCCAGGGCGACGGCAAGCCGAAGACCCCGGTCGACATCAAGTCGGCGCTGGTCGCGAACTAACCCTCACCGCTCATAGGAAACAGCCCCCGGGACACCTGCCCTGGGGGCTGTTGACGTCTGCAAGTACTACCAACTGCGAGTTGGTAGTACTTGCAGACGTCAAGAATTACGAGGCTGACGTCACGCGGTACACGTCGTAGACGCCCTCAACGCTGCGCACGGCCTTCAGCACGTGACCCAGGTGCTTCGGATCGCCCATCTCGAACGAGAACCGGCTGACGGCCACCCTGTCGCGTGACGTCGTCACCGACGCCGACAGGATGTTCACGCGCTCGTCGGCCAGCACCTTCGTGACGTCCGAGAGCAGCCGGTGCCGGTCGAGCGCCTCCACCTGGATGGCGACCAGGAAGACGCTGGAGGCCGACGGCGCCCATTCGACGTCGAGCAGGCGTTCCGGCGACTTCAGCAGTTCGTCCGCGTTCGTGCAGTCGGTGCGGTGCACCGACACGCCGCCGCCGCGCGTCACGAACCCGAGGATGTCGTCGCCCGGCACCGGGGTGCAGCAGCGGGCGAGCTTCACCCACACGTCCCCCGCGTCCTTGACGATCACGCCCGCGTCGCCGGTGGGGCGGCGCCGGGTGACCGTGGACGGGGTGGCGCGGTCGGCCAGCTCCTCCTCGGCGTGGTCGACACCGCCGAGCTGCGCGACGAGCCGTTGCACGACGTGCCGGGCCGAGGTGTGACCCTCGCCGACCGCCGCGTACAGCGCGCTCATGTCCGAGTGGTGCAGTTCCTTGGCGAGGGCCTGCATCGAGTCGACGCTGACCAGCCGCTGGATGGGAAGCCCGACGCGCCGGACCTCCTTGGTGATCGCGTCCTTGCCCTGCTCGATCGCCTCTTCCTTGCGCTCCTTGGCGAACCACTGCTTGATCTTCGCCTTGGCGCGCGGTGACGCCACGAAGCTCAGCCAGTCGCGGGACGGCCCCGCGCCCTCCGCCTTGGAGGTGAAGATCTCGACGACCTCACCGTTCTCGAGCTTGCGCTCCAGAGCGACGAGACGACCGTTCACGCGGGCGCCGATGCAGCGGTGACCCACCTCGGTGTGCACGGAGTAGGCGAAGTCGACGGGCGTGGACCCCGTCGGCAGCGTCTCCACGTCGCCCTTGGGCGTGAACACGAAGATCTCGCGCGCGGCGAGGTCCCAGCGCAGGCCCTCCAGGAACTCACCGGGGTCCGCGGCCTCCCGCTGCCAGTCGAGGAGCTGACGCATCCACGCCATCTCGTCGATCTCGACGGACTTGCCGTTGTGCGTGCCCTTGGTCTCCTTGTAGCGCCAGTGCGCCGCGATGCCGTACTCGGCCCGCTGGTGCATCTCCGAGGTGCGGATCTGCACCTCCAGCGGCTTGCCGTCGGGACCGATCACGGTCGTGTGCAGCGACTGGTATACGCCGAACCGAGGCTGCGCGATGTAGTCCTTGAACCGGCCTGGCATCGGCTGCCAGGCGGCGTGCACGACACCCATGGCGGCGTAGCAGTCGCGCACCTCGTCCACGAGGATCCGGACGCCCACGAGGTCGTGGATGTCGTCGAAGTCCCGGCCGCGAACGATCATCTTCTGGTTGATCGAGTAGTAGTGCTTCGGCCTGCCCTCGACCTTCGCGACGATCCGCGCGCTCTCCAGCTGCGTGTTCAGCTCGGAGACGACGGACCTCAGGTACGTGTCGCGACTGGGCGCGCGCTTCGCGACCAGGCGGACGATCTCGTCGTACTTCTTGGGCTGCAGGATCGCGAACGCGAGGTCCTCCAGCTCCCACTTGACCGTCGCCATGCCCAGCCGGTGAGCGAGCGGCGCGAGCACTTCGAGGGTTTCCCTGGCCTTGCGGGCCTGCTTCTCCGGCGGCAGGAACCGCATGGTGCGCATGTTGTGCAGCCGGTCGGCGAGCTTGATGACCAGGACCCGCGGGTCCTTCGCCATCGCGATGACCATCTTGCGGATGGTCTCTGCCTCGGCCGCTGCCCCCAGCTTGACCTTGTCGAGCTTCGTGACGCCGTCGACCAGCCGGGCGACTTCCTCGCCGAAGTCCTCCTTGAGCTGGTTGAGCGAGTAGTCGGTGTCTTCCACGGTGTCGTGCAGCAGCGCGGCCACCAGCGTCGTGGTGTCCATGCCCAACTCGGCGAGGATCGTCGCCACGGCGAGCGGGTGGGTGATGTACGGGTCGCCGGACTTGCGGCGCTGCGGGCGGTGCTTCTCCTCGGCAACGTCGTACGCGTGCTGCAGAAGCGCCAGATCGGCCTTGGGATGGAGGTCACGGTGCACGGCGGCGAGAGGTTCGAGGACCTGCTTCACCGGGGCCGCACGTTGGGCGGTGATGCGCCGCGCAAGGCGGGCGCGCACACGCCGGGTCGCCGACGGTTGAACAACCGTCGCAGCGGGTTCGGTGTCTTGACTCAACCCCACGCTCCTCGGGTCTCGCGAGTACCGAGGATAACGCGTTTACGATGCGGAAACTTCCGATGGCGCGCTGAGCGGCACAGCTCACACGGTGAGCGCAGCGCAAACTTCCGTTGAGCCGATCAGGCGACGCTCACCACGAACGCCCGCCAGGCGGAAACGGAGAACGCGAGGACGTCACCCCCGGCGGCCTTGGAATCACGCACGAGAGCATCCACGGAGAGTGACACCTCCACGCAGGCGCTGTCCCCCTCACCGCTGCTGCGGGTGGACTTGCGCCAGCTCCGTTCGTGGCTCATCGAGGTCCTTTCGGAGTCCGCTGACGTAGTTCGCCAGCAAGCTCCGCGATTGTCCCTCATCCAACGCGACGGCATCCAACCACGTGAAATGTTCCCGGCTGCGAGCGATGGCCCGCCCGTCGTGCGCGAAGACCTTGGCCAGATCGGTCTCGCTGTAGGCGACCGGCACCATCTTCTCGAAGCTGAACAGCATTCGCGCTGACTTCATGGCAGGTGCCGGGCCGGCCGACATCGGCACGATTCTCAGGATGTGCGTGTGGAACAGCAGGCGCAAGTACTGCTCCTCCATGACCTTGTCGTCGCCGACACGGAGCCGCAACGCGAGCTCGTGCACGTAGAACAGGCACTCCGGCCGGTTCTGCCGTTTCAGGATCGCCTGCCGCTCCATTCGCCATCGGAGGAACCTCTCCACGTCTTCGGGCTTGTTCCCGAAAGCGACGAGGAGAGCCCTGGCGTACTCCGGCGTCTGGATGAGGCCGGGCACGTTCACGACGTCATAGCAAGTGATCTTCTGTGCCTGCGCCTCCGCCAGCGCGAGCGTCCTCAGGTTGTCCGGAACCGTCACCACGTACGGGTCGAAGGCGTAGCGGTAGCGCTCGCGGAACGCCTCGAAGTGGTTGCTGTCGCGCCCGCACATCATCAGGTACTGGACGAGGTCGATCTCGCTCGCGCGCGCCTTGCCCTTCTCGATGTTCGAGACCTTGCTCGGATCCCAGCCGAGTTCCTCCGCGAAGGCGTGACCGGTCAGCCCGGTGAACTTCTCGCGGAGACGGCGCAACTCGTCGCCCAGGTCGCGGCTGTAGGCGGTGGAGGTGATCGCAGTCATTCGTCCGACGGTAGGCATTGACCCTCCTCCACGAACCTGCTCATTCGGGTGAAAACGGTTGATTGCGCCCTGGTGGCACTAGGCGGCGTGGCGGCAGAGACGGGTGTTGGTTCTGGGAGTGCGGGTGGGGTCGAGCCATGCGGGTGGGGTGAACGTCGGGGTGCCATCGAGAAGCCTTACCTCCCATTCGCTTTGGTGGATCAGGGTGTGGTGGTGGCGGCACAGCAGTGCCGCGTTCTCGACCGATGTCCCGCCGCCCTCTGACCAGAATCTGATGTGGTGGGCGTCGCAGTGCTTGGGCGGCCGGTCGCATCCGGGGAAGGAGCAGCCCTGGTCCCTGGCGACCAGGAGGCGGCGGATCGAGGCAGGGAAGGTGCGGGTCTTGCGGCCGATGTCGACCTGCTCGGACCGGCCGCTCAGGACCACCGGGATGACGCCGGCATTGCAGGCCAGGCGGCGGACCAGCGTCGCGGGCATGCGCTCGCGGCTGTCCAGGGTGGCGAAGCCGGTCTGCTCGGCCAGGTCGCGGTAGGCCATCGTCAGGGTCAGCGTGACCGGCTCGCCGCCGTGTTCGGGGAGGCGGTCGGCGCGCAGCACGAGGTCGATCAGGTCGGCGAAGGCGTCGCCTTCGCGTTCGGCGCGCGTGCGGGGATCCGGGCCTTCTTCCGGAGTGGCCGGGCGGGGCTTGGCCAGCGGGTCGATCATCGCTTCGAACTTGGCACCGGCGATCCTGTCGAGCTTCGCCGACACCTCCAGCTGATCTCCCTTCCACTCCATCCGCAGCCGGTTGACGGGCGGAGGCGGCACAGCCTCGCTCGGCTCCGCGTCCTGCTGGTAGAGCCGGTACGCCAGCTCCTTGCCGAACGCGCGCACCGCGCTGGGTTCGTGGGCCCGGGCGAACTCCACCACGGGCTGTTCGGCCTCGGGCGGCAGGCCCTCCATCACCTCGGCCACCGCCGAGATGTGCTCACCCGAGAGCGCGCCCTCCGCCACCACGGCGGCGGTGACCGGCAGCTCCGGTTCCAGGAGCGAGCCCGTCGGCGTGAGCCGACGGGTCAGCGACTCGGCGCGGGCGACCCACTGACGCGCGGTCTTCAGGTCCCACCGCACGGCATGACGCAACACGTGCGCCACATTCCTGTATCCCAGTTCGGATGCCGCTCCACGCTGCTCCAGCTCGGCGATCTTCTGCATCATCGCATTCTCGAGAACGCGAATTTCCACCACGTCTCCGACGACTGCGGCAAGCAGTTCGTCGGTGGACAGGAGGCGGAAGTCCGGTTCGCTCATGCGTTCGACGCTACCGCAAGATCGCGACATAAAAGCACGTCAGCGGATACACGTTCGGGTGAATGCCCTGGCCGATGGCCATAGATTCCGTTAGTGCACATCTCTCTAGACGCAACGCAACTACTAGCAACCACGCACGCACAAAAACACGAGAGACGCACAACAACCACACCCCACAAGCACCAATGAGAACGGACCACAGAAATGCAGTCCGGCACACACCCGGCGAAGGAGTCCACGTGCGGTTCGGCGCAGCCGTGCCCTCCTGGAACACTCGACACGGTGAGGACTCTGATCTGGTGCGCCGCGATGACGTTCGTGTGGCTGGGAACGATGGCGTACCTCGCCCTCGACGACCCGAGCTACGTCGATCAGCGGTCGATCATCGGCTCGACGGTCGGCTGGGTGGTCGCGACGGCACTGAGCTGGCTGGTGCTGCGCCGCGCGAAAGCCCCGAAGCTGTGGGAGATCGCGGTCGTCACGGCACCCGCATCGCTCGTCACACTGGTCTTCGTCAGCATCGGCGCCGCCTTCGTGGCACCGCCGCCGATCGCCTGAGATCTTCCGGCTGGGAAACTGAGCTCGTGCACTCTCACCGGCCGATCTGGCACTGCCTGGCGTTCGCGGGCATCTGGTACGCCGCGATCGTCCTGCTCAACCTCGTCACCAACGGTGGCAGCGAGGCGGCCCGTGCGGCACTGATCGGGGTGGTGCCGTGGCTCGGTGCGTCCGCCGCGTTGATGCGGTTCGGGCACGGCGACATGAAGGCCTGGCGGCTGGTCCTGCTGGGGTTGCCGATCTTCTACTTCCTGTGGGCGATCACCGTGGTCGTCGCCTACCGGTTCGTCGTGCCGGCCACGGGCTGAGGGGAACCCGTGAACGCTGCCGAACTGCTGCGCGACCTGGCGGAGAAGGCGGCCAGGGCGCCGGAGCCGGGTGGCACGGGCCCGTACCACTACGTGCGCACGTCCAGCTTGTCCCTGAACACCAGGCGCTTCCTGAGCCGCACCGGGGAGAGCACGATCACGGCCGCCGTGGAGCCGTCGGACCGCGAGCAGTGGATCGCCGACGACGGGTCGGGGCGCCTGCTGGTGACGCGCGACGGCGAGGTGCTGGTGCCTCCCAGCAACGACTACGGGCCCGGTCAGCTCCCGGCTCACTTCATCACGGACGAGGCGTCCCTCGTGGCCGAACTCGGCAGGTTCGGCGAGAAGACGGCCGGGGTCCTCAAGGCGTTCCGGCAGTTCTGGAACCTGCAGGTGGTGACGCCGGCGTTGCAGCGCCTCCTGCTGCTGCACCTGGCGAAGTGCGCGGGCCTCTCAGCGGAGACGCTGGAGTTCGCCGGCAGGCAGACCGCCGCGGTGACGCACCTCGACGGTGAACGTCATCGGCGCGCCACGCTCGCGTTCTGCCCGGACACCGGACGGCTGATCGGCGCGGAGGAGGTCGCGCTGGAAGGTGCGCGGGTGCTGGTCCCGGTGCCCGCCGTGGTCAGCAGGACGGAGTGGCTGCACAGCGAGTACCGGGAGACGACTAGACCGCCAGCAGGGCGTTGACCTCTCGGCCGGCGAGCCGTGAGCGGCCGCCCAGCGCGGTGATCTCCAGGACCACCGACACACCCGTCACGATGCCGCCTGCCCGTTCCACGAGCGCGCACGCGGCTTCCGCGGTGCCTCCCGTGGCGAGCACGTCGTCCACGACCACCACGTGCTGGCCCGGCTCGATGGCGCCGGCGGGCAGTTCCAGCGACGCCGTGCCGTACTCCAGCGCGTAGGACTGCGAGTCGGCGACTACCGGGAGCTTGCCCGGCTTGCGCAGCGGCACGACGCCGTAGCGCCAGCCGTAACCCAGGGCAGCACCCAGGAGGAAGCCGCGCGACTCGATGGCGGCGATCACCTGGGTGCTGTCGTCGATCTTGTCCTGGAGAGCGTCGACCACGGCGCGCAGGGCGTCCGGGTCGGTGAGAACCGGCGTGAAGTCCCGGAAGACGACCCCTGGCTTGGGGAAGTCCGGGACCTCACGCATCAGTCCCAGAGCACGATCCAATTTCAACGCTGACGCTTTCCGGTCGGACGGCGGCGGGCGTCGCCTGCCTTGGCGGTGCGGTGAGGCACCGAGGCAGCCGCGGCGTACGCCTCTTCCTTGCGCAGGTCGGCGTTGAGGGCCTCGTCGTCGACCGACTCGATGCCCTCGGCGACCTGCGGGCCCGTGGCCTTGGCGCGGCGGGTGGCCACGCGCTTGGCCTGCGCGATGAACTTCGGGTCGCGCATCTTCAGGTCCACCAGCACCGGGGTGGCGAGGAAGATCGAGGACAGGGCACCGATGAACATGCCGACGAGCTGCACGAGCGCCAGGTCCTGCAGGGTGCCGACGCCCAGGACGCCGACGCCGACGACCAGCAGGCCGATGACCGGGAGCAACGCGATCAGCGACGTGTTGATCGAGCGCATCAGGGTCTGGTTCAGCGCCAGGTTCGACGCCTCGGCGTAGGTGCGGCGGGTCAGGCCCAGCAGGCCTCGGGTGTTCTCCTTGACCTTGTCGAACACGACGACCGTGTCGTACAGGGAGAAGCCGAGGATGGTGAGCAGACCGATCACCGTCGCGGGCGTCACCTCGAAGCCCAGGAGCGAGTACACGCCCGCGGTGATGATGACGTCGTGGAACACGGCGACGAGCGCGCCGACCGCCATCTGCCACTCGAAGTAGAACACCAGGAAGATCGTCACCGCGACGAAGAACCAGAACAGGGCCCACAGGGCCTTGCCGCTGATCTCACCGCCCCAGGACGCTGAGACGGCGCTGTCGGAGATCGCACCGGCACCGCCCTGCGGCTGGGTGTCCGCCGCGAGGCCCGCCTTGAGGGTCGCGACCTCCGCGATGTTCAGGGCCGGCGACTTGAGCTGGATGGACGCGCTGGCGCCGGAACCGACGGCCTGCACGGCGGTCGGCCGCTTGCCGGGCAGCGCCTTGGCGTACGCGTCCTCGACGGCGCCCGTCGAGATGGCCTGGCCACTCGCCGACACGGACGGCATCGAGATCTTGGTGCCACCCTTGAAGTCGATGCCCAGGTTGAAGCCGTTGAACACCATCGAGCCGATGCAGACCAGCAGGATGATGGCCGACACGATGTACCAGCGAACGCGCTTGCCGACGATGTCGAAGGCGCCGTTGCCCACGTAGAGGCGCGAGAACACGCTGCTCACGTCAGGCCTCCTTCACGGCGGTGGTCTTGCCGGTCGTGGTCGAGCGGTGCGCGGCACCCTCTCGGGCGGCACCACCCAGACCGGACAGGCTCGAGTTGGACAGGAACTTGGACTTCGACGCGAGCGCGACCAGCGGGTGCGTCACGAGGAACACGACCACGAGGTCGAGGACCGTCGACATGCCCAGGGTGAACGCGAAGCCCTTCACCTGGCCGACCGCGATGATGTAGAGCACGGCGGCCGCGATGAAGCTGACCGCGTCGGCGGAGAGGATCGTGCGGCGCGAACGGACCCACGCGCGCGGCACGGCCGAACGGAACGTGCGGCCCTCACGCACCTCGTCCTTCAGTCGTTCGAAGAAGACGATGAACGAGTCCGCGGTGATACCGATGGCGACGATGAACCCGGCGATGCCGGCGAGGTCGAGCGTGAAGCCGATCAGGCGGCCCAGCAGGACCAGCACGGCGTAGATGACGACGCCGGACAGGACCAGCGACAGGATCGTCAGGATGCCGAGCAGGCGGTAGTAGAACATGCAGTAGACGAAGACCAGCGCGAGGCCGATGCCGCCGGCGATGAGACCCGCCTTGAGCGACTGCAGGCCGAGCGTCGGGGAGACCGTCTGCGCCTCGGACGCGTCGAAGGACAGCGGCAGCGCGCCGTACTTCAGCGTGTTCGCGAGGCTCTGGGCCTCCTTCAGCGTGAACTTGCCGCTGATCTCGGTCGAGCCGCCGGAGATGGCCGACTGGATGGTCGGCGCGGACATGACCTCGCCGTCGAGCACGACCGCGACGGCCTGCTGGACGTTGGCCGCGGTGAAGGCGCCCCATTTGGTGCCGCCCTCGGACTTGAAGTCCAGGTTGACGACGTAGCCGGTGCCGTTCGGGTTGTTGTTCGCGGCGGCGTTGCTGATGTCCTCACCGGTCAGGCGGGAGTAGTTCGTGTAGTCGTCGGCCTTGGTCTGGGTGTCCTCCTTGGGAGGGTTGACCGGGGCCAGCGTGTACTTGAACTCACCCTTCTCGTCACAGGTGACGAGCGGCTTGTCGAGGTCGTCGTTGCCGCGCAGCGGGTCGGGCTGCGAGCAGTCGAGCATGAGCGCGGCCTGCTGCAGGATCTGCGGGTCGGTCGCCTGGCGGAGCGCCTTCGCCTCCTGGATCTCCTTCGCGACCTTCGGGTCGACGTTGGAGGGGGCGGACGGCGTGCTCGGCGCGGTGCTCGACGGCGCGGTGCTGCTCGACGGCGGCGTGCTCGAGGGCTGCGCGGCCAGGTTCGGCGCGGGACGGCCCTGCGGGGCACCGCTCGACGGTGGCGGGCTGCCGGCGCTCTGGCTCGGCGGCGTCGACGGCGGCGTGCTCGCGCTGCCGGACGGCGGCGTGCTCGTCTGGGTCTGCGGCACGGCGCCCGCGGGCACCGGCTGGCCGATGACCTTGCGGAACGCGAGGCGAGCGGTCTGGCCGAGGCCCTTCGCGCCTTCGCTGTCCGCGCCCGGGACCGTGATCACCAGGTTGTTGCCGTCTCGCACGACCTCGGCACCGGAGACGCCGAGACCGTTCACGCGGACCTCGATGAGGTCACGTGCCCGGTTGAGCGCTTCCTCGCTCGGCTGTGCGCCGTCTTCCTGCCGAGCCGTCAGGGTGACGAGGGTGCCGCCCTGGAGGTCGATTCCGAGCTTGGGTTTGGCCGAACCGTTCCCGGTGAGGAACACCAGGGCGTAGAGCGCGACCACGATGAGGACAAAACTCGCCAAATACTTCGCAGGGCGAATTTGCCCGGCCGGAGGTGCCACGATCCGTCCGTCTCCTAGTAGCTATGGTTTCCGAGCGCGCAGCGTAACGCGCGCCGCGTGAGCTGCGCGTCACTACCTGGAGTTGGCGGTGTTCACAGTTGCCAACTCCAGGTGTCACGGGCCAGTTGGTTACTTCTTGGCGCTGTGGTCCAGGGGCTCTGCGACCTGTGCGGTGGCCGCGGGCACCTCTTCTACCGCGTCGTCGTCGGTCTTGTCCTCCACCACGGCCTCGTCGGTCTCGGCGACCTTCTCGCGGATGGCGGCACGCAGCCAGCGCGTGACGACACCCTCGGAGATCTCGATGTCGATGGTGGTGTCGTGGCTCGCGTCGGCGACGGTGCCGTACAGGCCCGAAGTCGTCATCACCTTGTCGCCGGGAGCGAGCGAGTTCTGCAGAGACTGCTGCTCGGCCATTGCCCTCTTCTGCTTGCGCGCGCTGAGGAACAGCGGCACCGCCAGCAGAACCAGCAGCAACGGGAACATCAAAGAGCCAAGGTTGCCCATCATTCTCCGATCAAGTGGACATGCCTCGACGCACGTCCGATATGTCCAGGTGCTTTCCCCGATTGTGCCAGGTCACCACAGTTGATCACCGGCGGGCGGTTCCAGCCCCAGGTGGTACCACGCGGCTGGTGTCGCCACCCGTCCGCGCGGTGTCCTGGCCAGCATGCCAGCCCGCACCAAATACGGTTCGCACACCTCTTCGACGGTGGTCGGTTCCTCACCGACGGCGACCGCGAGGGTGGAGACGCCGACAGGACCGCCGTTGAAGCTCTTGACCAGCGCGTTCAGCACCGCGCGGTCGAGCCGGTCGAGGCCCAGCTGGTCGACGTCGTAGACCTCCAGCGCCTGCTTGGCGATGTCCTCCGTCACCTTGCCGTCGGCCCTGACCTCGGCGAAGTCGCGGACGCGGCGCAGCAGCCTGTTCGCGATGCGGGGCGTGCCCCTGCTGCGGCCCGCGATCTCGATGGCCGCGTCCTCCGCGATGTCGACGCCGAGGATCTTGGCGCTGCGCTTCACGATGAGGTCCAGCTCGTCGGCGCTGTAGAACTCCATGTGGCCGGTGAAGCCGAAGCGGTCCCTGAGCGGACCGGTCAGCGCTCCTGACCTCGTGGTGGCTCCGACCAGCGTGAACGGCGCGATGTCGAGCGGGATGCTGGTCGCGCCGGGGCCCTTGCCGACCACGACGTCGACGCGGAAGTCCTCCATCGCGAGGTAGAGCATCTCCTCGGCAGGGCGGGCCATGCGGTGGATCTCGTCGATGAACAGGACGTCGCCCTCGACCAGGTTGGACAGCATCGCGGCGAGGTCGCCGGCGCGTTCCAGGGCCGGGCCGCTGGTGATGCGGATCGCGGAGTTGAGCTCCTTCGCGATGATCATGGCCAGCGAGGTCTTGCCCAGGCCGGGAGGGCCGCTGAGCAGGACGTGGTCCGG
The DNA here is from genome assembly GCF_051853195.1 of Lentzea sp. HUAS TT2. Classification (NCBI taxonomy): domain Bacteria; kingdom Bacillati; phylum Actinomycetota; class Actinomycetes; order Pseudonocardiales; family Pseudonocardiaceae; genus Lentzea; species Lentzea sp. HUAS TT2. Next base: position 402,552 of record NZ_CP196667.1, read on the forward strand.
GGCGGTGCCGCGCCGCATCGCGCCGTGCAGGACCAGTTCGAGCTGTTCGCGCACCCGCTGCTGGCCGACGAACTCGTGCAGGTCGGCCGGCCGCAGGCTGGTCTCGAGGTCGCGCTCGGCGGGCGCGACGTAAGGGCTGAGCTCGTCCTCGGTCACTTGCGCCCCAGCGTCGCGAGCGAACGGCGCAGGACGGCGGACGTGGACTGGTCGGGGTTCGCCGCGAGGACGCTGTCGACCGTGGTCTCCGCGGCCTTGGCCGGGAAGCCGAGCCCGAGGAGGGCCTCCACGACGTGGTCGCGCGTCTGGCTGTGCGCGGGCGTGGTGGGCGCGGCGAGCTGGCCGACCTTGTCGCGCAGCTCGATGATGAGGCGTTCCGCGCCCTTCTTGCCGATGCCGGGGACCTGCGTGAGCACGGTGATGTTGCCTTCGGCGAGGGCGTGGCGCAGCTTGTCCGGCTCCAGCACCGCGAGGGTGGCCAGCGCGATCCGCGGGCCGATGCCGCTGACGGTCTGGAGCAGGCCGAACAGCTCGCGGGCCTCAGCGTCGGCGAACCCGAACAGGGTGAGGCTGTCCTCGCGGACGATCAGCGTGGTGGCGAGGCTCGCCTCCTCGCCGCGATGCAGGGTGGCGAGCGTGGTCGGGGTCATCTGGACGGCGAACCCGACGCCGCCCACCTCGACGACGGCGTGGTCGAGGCCGACGTGCTGCACCTGGCCGCGCAGTGACGAGATCACCTGGTTCCTCCGGACTTCACGTGCTGGACGTTAGTTGGTTCGCTTGGCCGCTTCGGCCAGCTTCGCCTTGTGCACCCGCGCCAGTTCCGCGGCCCTGGCCTGCGCCTCCTCCAGCCGGTTGCGCATCGGCGCGCGCCAGTGGTGGCAGATCGCGAGGGCCAGCGCGTCCGCCGCGTCGGCCGGTTTCGGCGCGACCTTCAGGCCGAGCAGCTTGGTCACCATGGCGGTCACCTGCGCCTTGTCCGCGCGGCCCGACCCCGTGACGGCGGCCTTCACCTCGGACGGCGTGTGGAACTCGACGGGCAGGTTTCGTTGCGCGGCAGCCAAAGCGACGACGCCCGATGCCTGCGCAACCCCCATCGCGGTGCGGACGTTGTGTTGTGCGAAGACGCGTTCGATGGCCACGACCTGTGGTTCGTAACGGTCCAGCCACACGCAGACGCCGTCGTACAGCTCATGAAGACGCACGGACAGCGGAGCGTCCACGGGCGTGCGCAGGACATCGACGGCCACGGCGCGCACGACCCTGCCGGGTCCGCCGTCGACGACGCCGAAGCCGCACCTGGTCAGACCGGGGTCGACCCCGAACACCCGCACAACAGCTCCCCGGATCGCTGAACGAACAACAGTTCGAACCATATCCGGTGCACCGATAGGGGACTTGCACCGACACGGGCTGACGCGGTTCGACAAGTCCACGCCGCCGTTACTACGGTGGTCGGGTTTCGATCACGGGAGTCACGGTGAAGCGGTTCTGGATCATCGCGGGGTGCGTCGGCACGTTCATCGCGATCGCCATCCTCTCCGCCCTCTCGGCCCCGCGCGATATCGGTATCGCAATCGACAAGGTCGTCCAGCTGGTGTTCGCCGTCGCGGCTCTGGTCGTCTACGCGCGGTCGCGCGACCGGTGGATGACGGCGGCGATGATCAGCCTCAGCGTCGGGTTGTCCGCGTGGATCTGGGGCCAGCAGATCATGGGCGTGCAACTGCCGTCGTCGACGATCGCGCCGATCGGTTTCACGATGGTGCCGGTGCTCTGCCTGGCCGCCGTGATCGCGAAGGCGCAGAAGCGCCGGTCCGACGACCTGCTGCCGAACTACCGCAGCCGCACGGTGCTCGTGCTCGACGGGCTGATCGTGATCGGGTCGCTGTTCGTGCTGACGTGGGTGTCTGCGCTGGAGTCGCTGACCCGCGCGTGGGCCACCGAAGGCCCCGGATTCGCGACGGTCGTCGCGCATCCCGCCGCGTACCTCGTGCTGCTCGTGGCGATCGTGGTGATGTCGTGGACGCATCAGGCCGTGCGTCAGTGGCCGATGCTCTTCGTGGCACTGGCCGGTATCGCGCAGTCGTCGTCGGGCTGGGTGTTCGCGTTCTACATCTCCAAGGGCAACACGGCGATCCCGGCGGCGGCAGACATCGGGTTCATGCTGTGCCCGGCGTTCTTCCTGCTGAGCGCGCTGGCACCGGCCCGCAACCTCGAACCCACCTCGGGCCGCATGCGCACGGCCGACCTGCTGCACCTGCTCGTGCCGTACCTGCCGCTCGCGATCACCGGCCTGTTCGTCATCTGGAACACCGCGACGGGCGGCCGCCTCAACCCGGTCGAGATCTACGTCGGACTTATGGTCGTGTGTCTCGTGATCGTGCGTCAGCTGCTCACGATGATGGACAACGTCCGGCTGATGGACCAGCTCCGTGTCTCTCGCGAGGAGCTACGGCACGAGGCGACGCACGACCCGTTGACCGGCGTCGCGAACCGCTCGCTCTTCCGCGAACGGCTGGAGCGCGCGCTCGCGGTTCGTGACCGCGCGAAGCCGTTGATCCTGCTGTTCATCGACGTGGACGGGTTCAAGGCCGTCAACGACAACAACGGGCACGCCGAGGGCGACATCGTCCTGCGCAACGTCGCCGCACGGCTTGAGAACAACGTCCGGCCAGAAGACACCGTGGCGCGGCTCGGCGGTGACGAGTTCGGTGTGCTGATCGACGGCGGCGACGCGGACGAGATCGGCGCACGACTGCTCGACGCCCTGGGACATCCGCACGAGGTGCACGGCCGGGTGCACCGGGTGCACGCCAGCATCGGTGTGGCGCAACGGTTCTCGTACGATCCCAAGATCACCGCCGACGACGTGCTCGGGGCCGCGGACGCCGCGATGTACACGGCGAAGCGGCTCGGCAAGGGCATGGTCGTCGTGCACGGTTCCCCGCTTCCGGAGATGACGTGACCCCAGAGCAGCTGATCACCGCGTTGGACATGCAGGAGCTTCCCGTCGAGGGCGGGTACTTCGCGCAGACGCACCGTTCCGACGAGGTGTCCGCGATCGCGTACCTGTTGCGCAGCCCGGACTTCTCCGGCATGCACGTGCTGAAGCACCTGGAGATCTACCACTTCCACGCCGGGTCGCCGCTGCGGATGCTGCTGCTGCACCCCGACGGCACGGTGACCGAACCTGTGCTCAGCGCGTCGAACCCGCAGGTCGTGGTGCCCGCGGGCGTGTGGCAGGGCAGCACCCCGGCCGGCGACTGGTCGTTGGTCGGCACGGTCGTCGTGCCCCCGTACACCGACGACATCGTGTCGTTCGGGCACGCGGACGACCTGTGCGCGCGCTATCCCTCACACGCTGCGGCAATCCGCCCCCTGTGCCGGTTCTAGCTCTCTAGGATCTCGCGCATGGCGCTCGTCCAGCTCAACGGCATCGACCTGAACGTCCAGACCGAGGGTTCCGGCGACCTCGTCGTGCTCGTCATGGGCACCGGCAGTCCCGGCAGGGTCTGGCGCACCTACCAGGTGCCCGCGCTGGTCAAGGCCGGCTATCGCGTCGCGTACTTCGACAACCGCGGCATCAAGCCGTCCTCGGAGTGCGCGGGCGGCTTCACGCTCGACGACATGGTCGCCGACACCGCCGCCGTGATCGAGCACCTGGGCGCACCGGCGCACGTGATCGGCACGTCGCTGGGCGGCCGCATCACCCAGGAACTCGCGCTGACGCGTCCGTCGCTGGTGCGGTCGGCGGTGATGATGGCGACGGCGGGCCGCCCCGAACCGGTGCAGCAGGCGTGGTCGAAGGCGCTGTGCGACCTGCACGACAAGGGCGTCGAGATCCCGCCGCAGTTCTACTCGGTGGCGTCGGCGGTGCGGAACCTGTCGCAGACGACGCTGACCGACCCGATGATCGCCCGCGACTGGCTGCAGATGTACGAGTTCGCCGGCTCGTCGCTCAGCGCGGGTGAACGCATCCAGCTCGGCCTGGGCGAGTACGACACGCGCCTGGACGCCTACCGCGCGATCACCGTGCGGTCGCTGGTGATCGGGTTCGCCGACGACATCGTGCTGCCGCCGCGGTTGTCGCGCGAGGTGGCCGAGGCGATCCCCGGCGCGCGGTACGCCGAGGTCGCCGGGTGCGGGCACGTCGGGTATCTGGAGCGGCCGGACGAGGTGAACCGGCTGCTGGTGGAGTTCCTGGGTGAAACCGCCTAGCGGTCGAGGCTGAACTCGTCCGTCGTCTCCCCCTTCACCAGCAGGTCGACTCGGCCGCTGAGCACGTAGGTCCCCCACGGCGTGCGCGCAGCCGTGGTCGGTGCGGTCCCCCACTCGCGCTGGGTCTTCACCTGCCAGGTGCGGGTGTCGAGGACCGTGACCGCGTTCCTGCCCGGCGCCGCCAGGCTGTTGGTCACGACGACCAGCCCCTGCGGCGTCAGCGTGAGCCCGTCCGCGCCCGGCAGCGAGGGCGCGGGCAGCTCCTCGACGCGATCCTGCGTGACCTTGAACAGCGTGCCGTTCGTGTAGTGGCCGGTGACGAGGAATCCCCTGGGGTCCCAGACGATCCCGTTGTTGCCGAACGACGCGCCGCCCAGCCGCGGGTCGCGCGCGAACGGCGTCACGGTGCCGTCGCGGCCGACCTTCCAGATCGTGTCCCCCAAAGTGCCGGTGACGTAGGCGTGGGGTTCGCGCTCCTTGCTCCACGGCGTCGCGCCCGCGAGGCAGAGCCCCGCCCACGGGCGGCGAAGTGGTCGAGCAACGGGCGGTGGCGTTCGGGATCGCCGCCACCTCCCGCCGCGAAGAGCACGATCATGGAGCAACCCCGTCAGCGATGCGCGGCCTGTCCGGTGGGCCGCAGCAGGATCTCGTTCACGTCCACAGTGGACGGTTGGGACACGGCGTAGAGCACCGCCCTGCCAACGTCTTCCGGCGCGAGCTTCGGGTCATCCACACGCGACGCCGGGATGGCGTCGGTGTCGACCAGTCCCGGCTGCACCACCGTCACCCTGACCCCGGTGGACACCGCCTCGGCGCGGATCGCCTGCGCGAGGCCGGTGATCGCCCACTTCGTCGCCGAGTACAGGTTGCCGGGACGGACGCCCCGGCCGGCGGCGGAGCCGGTCAGCACGAGGTGGCCGCCGGAACGGATCAGTGCCGGCATCGCGGCACGGGCCGTGAAGGCCGGTCCGCAGACGTTCGTGACCACCATGTCCGTCCATTCGGAAGGCTTCGCACCCGCCGAAGAGACGAACGAGGTGTCCACCGAAACGCCCGCGTTGGCGAAGACGACGTCGATCCGGCCCCAGCGGGCCTCCACGCGCGTCATGAGATCCTGCACGGAATCCCAGGAAGAAACGTCGCATCGGGCGTCCCAGCCGCGATCACCGACAGATTCTTCGGCCGAGCGCGAGGCCCTGACGACGCGATACCCCGCCTGGGCTGCCAGGGAGGCGGTCGCCGCCCCGATTCCGCGGGAGGCGCCGGTCACCACGAAGACGTTTTCCATGATCCGGAACCCTAGTCAGGGATCTGTCAGTGCCGCCTGTTTTGATGTCGCCCATGACTTTGAACCGCAGGTCCGTGTTCGGGCTGGGAACCGTCGCGGCCGCGACGGCCGTGCTCGGCTCCAACGGTGCAGCACAAGCGCAGGAAGACGCGGAGGTAGAGATCGAACGCTCCCCGGCGACGGCCGACCGGTCGCGCAAGCGCGTGGCCCAGGTCTACAAGCGGCAGGCCCGCAAGGCGAAGGGCAGCTGGTCGTCGCTGATCACGGTCGCCGACCTCGACGGAGCGACGAAGTCCGCCGTCGACGAGGACGCGGACAAGGTCGTCGAGGCCTACAGCGTCAACAAGATCGCCGTCGCCGTCGCCGTGCTGGACAAGGTGGACCGCGGGCTGATCAGGCTCGACCAGACGGTCACCGTGTCGGCCGCGATCGTCATCCAGGACACCGACGGCATCTTCGCGCTCGACGGCGCATACCCGAGCGAGGTCACCGTCGGCCACGCGCTGGCGAACCTGCTGACCGTCTCGGACAACACCGCGGTCCGCCTGTGCGGCCTGGTCGCGCCGGCGCTGGAGATCAACGAGATTCTGCGGTCCAAGGGTTTCGTGCACACCCAGGTCGTCCCGGTGGCGAACCCGAACCGGTTCTTCCTCGGCACGACGACGGCACGCGAGACGCACACGTTGCTGCAGAAGCTGGTCGACGGTCAGCTGCTGTCCGCCGAGTCCACCGCGTACCTGCTGAACATCCTGCGCGCGACGGCGAGCTTCACCGACGGCGTGCGGCTCAACCTCACGACGAACGAGCGTCTGCGCGTCGCCACGAAGGCCGGTTGGTTCGAGGACGGCCGCAACGAGGCCGGGATCATGTTCAGCGCGGACAACCGGGCGATCCTGATCTACTCGATGTTCGCCTCAGGCACCTTCTCCGGTGACAAGGCCGTGAACGACGAGGACTTCAGCACCACGCACCCGGCCGTCGCGGCCCGCGCGGAGCTCGGACGGTCCATGTTCGACGCGGTCATCAAGATCACGACCACGCGCCCCAGGCACCGCGCAAAGGTTTACAGGTTCGTCAACGGCGGCTGATTTCCCGAGAATTATCGGGAACTCGCACCAAACACCACCGGTTTTCAGATATATAGGTACCAACGCCGGGGTCGGTCGTCGCCGCCGTCGACGACCGGCTTCCCCGCGTCGGTGTCAGAGCGCCGGTTCCACAACGTCGTGGTACCTGCGCGTCACCTGTTCGATCACCTCGTCGAAGTCCGCCGCCCAGATGGCCGCGTTGAAGATCTCCACCTCGACGTCCCCCGAGTACCCAGTCGCCGCGACGTGCCGGGTCAGGCGGTCCAGGTCGATGTCGCCGTCGCCGGGATAACCGCGTCCCAGCAGGACGTCCGCGGGCACCGGCGTGAGCCAGTCACACACCTGGTACGACGCGATGTGCGGTCCCGCGCGCACGATCTGCGCGTCCAGATCGGGGTCCCACCACACGTGCAGCGCGTCCACGACGACGCCGACCGACTCGTGCCGTTCGGCGATGTCCAGCGCCTGCGCCAACGTCGACAGCACGCCGCGGTCCGCGCAGAACACCGGGTGCATCGGTTCGAGCGCCAGGACCACGCCCGCCTGCGCCGCGTACACCGACAGTTCCGCGATGGCGTCGGCAACGCGCTGACGTGCGCCGACGAGGTCCTTGTCGGCCGCCACTCCCCCGACCACCATGACCAGCGTGTCGGTGCGCAACGCCGCCGCCTCGTCGATCGCGCGGCGGTTGTCGTCCAGCGCGCTCCGGTTGTCCACCGCCGTGAGGAACCCGCCGCGGCACAACGAGGACACCCGCAGCCCGGCGTCCGCGACGAGTTTGGCGGTGCGCTCCAAGCCGTGGTCCGCCACCGGTTCACGCCACAGGCCGATCGACTCGATGCCGTGCCGCGCACACCCGTCGACGGCCTCCGCGACCGTCGCGCGTTTGATGGTGGCCTGGTTCAGCGAGAGGCGAGCCATTGGCGCCACCGCCGTTCCGCGAACTCCGGTTCGATCACTCCGGCGATCTCCGCGAGCCGTTTCGCCTCGGCCAGGTGCTCGACGCTGCGCGCCGATTCCAGGCCGCCGAGGAGTTCGAACCGTTCCTGATGCCCTGCCAGCCACGCCAAGAACACCACGCCCGTTTTGTAGTAGTAAGTCGGGGCGCTGAACAGATGGCGGGACAACGGGACCGTCGGCGCCATGATCCGGTGGAACTCGGCGGTGTCGCCCTTGGCCAGTTCCGCCAGGGCACGGGCCGCCACCGGCGCGATCGGGTCGAAGATGCCGAGCAGCGCGTGACTGTGGCCCTGCTCGTCGCCCGCGATCAGGTCCGGGTAGTTGAAGTCGTCGCCGGTGTAGCAGCGGACGCCGTCCGGCAACGCGCGCCGCAGCCCGATCTCGTGGTCGGCGTCGAGCAGCGAGACCTTCACGCCGTCGACCTTGTCCGGCCGCGAGTGGATGATCTCCAGGAAGTTCCTGGTGGCCTGGGGGATCTCGGCGGAACCCCAGTACCCCTCCAGCTTCGGATCGAACGCCGTGCCGAGCCAGTGCAGGATCACCGGTTCGCTGACGCGGTCGAGCAACGTGCCGTAGACCTTCTCGTAGTCCTCGGGACCACGGGCCGCCGCCGCGAGCTGCCGAGAGCACATCAGCACGGGCTGCGCGCCGGCCTCCTGGACGACGTCGAGCTGTTCCAGGTAGGCGTTGAGCACGTCGTCGAGGCTCGGCTCACCGGTGAGGTGATCGGTGGCGACGCCCGCGCAGATCCGGCCGGTCTTCTCGGCGGCGCTGCGGCGGATGAGCTCGGCGGCCGTCGGCCAGTCCAGGCCCATGCCGCGTTGCGCGGTGTCCATGGCCTCCGCGACACCCAGGCCGTGCGACCACAGGTGGTGCCGGAACGCGAGAGTCGCGTCCCAGTCCACCGTGCTCTCGTCCTTCGCCACTACGTGTGCCGCGGCGAACACGATCCGGCTAGACATCGGCGATCTCCACTCGGCGACCCTCCGAAGAGGACTGCAGACCGGCCGCCGCGAGCGCGACACCCCGTGCCCCGGCGCGGAAGTCGTGCGGGAACGGCGTGCCGTCGTAGACGTGCCGCAGGAACTCCGCCCACTGCACCTTGAAGCCGTTGTCGAACTCCTCGTTGTCCGGCACCTGCTGCCACTGGTCGCGGAACGGGTGCGTGACCGGCAGGTCCGGGTTCCACACGGGCTTCGGCGTGACGGCGCGAGGCTGCACGAAGCACTCCCGCAGCCCCGCGACCGCACTCCCCTCGGTGCCGTCCACTTGGAACTCCACCAGCTCGTCGCGGCGCACCCGCACGCACCAGGACGAGTTGATCTGGGCGATCACCCCGTTCGCGATCTCGAAGATCCCGTACGCGGCGTCGTCCGCGGTGGCCTCGTAGGCGTTGCTCTGCTCGTCCCACCGGGTTGGAATGTGCGTCACGGCCTTCGCGGTGACGGCCTCGACCCGGCCGAACAGGTCGTGCAGCAGGTAGCTCCAGTGGCAGAACATGTCCGAGACGATGCCGCCGCCGTCGTCTGCCCGGTAGTTCCAGCTCGGGCGCTGCGCGGGCTGCCAGTCGCCCTCGAAGACCCAGTAGCCGAACTCGCCGCGCACGCTGAGGATCCGGCCGAAGAAGCCGCCGTCGATCAGGCGCTTGAGCTTGCGGATGCCCGGCAGGTACAGCTTGTCCGCCACCACGCCGTGCCGCAGGCCGCGCGCGTCGGCCAGGCGCGCGAGCTCCAGCGCCTGCTCGACCGTGTCGGAGACGGGCTTCTCGGTGTACACGTGCTTGCCGGCCTCGAGCGCCTTCGTGATCGACTCGACGTGCCTCGACGTGACCTGCGAGTCGAAGTAGACCTCCACGGACGGGTCCGCGAGCGCCGCGTCGAGGTCCGTCGTCCAGCGCGCGAGGTCGTGCCGCTCGGCGATCTCCTTGAGCTTGTCCGCGTTGCGGCCCACGAGGACCGGTTCCACCTTCAGCACGGTCCCGTCCTGCAACCGCACGCCCTCGTCGCGCAACGGCAGCAGTGAACGGACCAGGTGCTGGCGGTATCCCATCCGCCCCGTGACGCCGTTGACCGCCACGCCAATGGTCCTGACTGCCATCGCACCTCCCTGGTAGCAGCGCTGGAAAGCGCTTTCCCGCCACGCTAATCGCGGTGCTTCACGGCCGTCAACCTCCTCGCGAGTTAGTCTCAGCGCTCACATGCACGTTGACGGAGGTGGTCGTGTCCGCCCGACAGGTGACGCTCGCCGAGGTGGCGAAGCAGGCGGGTGTGTCGCTGGCGACCGCTTCTCGCGTGCTCAACGGCAGCACGCGGCAGGTGAGCGAGGACCTGAGCGAACGGGTCCTGCGCACCGCTGAGGAGCTCGGCTACGTGCCGAACGCGTCCGCACAGGCGCTCGCTCGAAACTCCAGCTCGCTGGTCGGGCTGGTGGTGCACGACATCACGGACCCGTACTTCTCGTGCATCGCGGCCGGGGTGACGCGGGTGGCCGAGGCCGCCGGACTCTCGGTCGTCCTCGGCACGACGGGGCGCCGTCCAGAGCGTGAGGCGGAGCTGCTTTCCACTCTGCGTGCGCATCGGGCTCGTGCGGTGGTGCTGGCCGGGTCCCGGACCACGGACCGCGCCGCGCAGGCCCGGCTCGCGGCGGAGATCGACGCGTTCACCGAGCAGGGTGGGCGTGTCGCGTGCGTGTCGCAGGCGAAGCTCCGCACCGACACGGTCGTTCCTGGCAACCGCGCGGGTGGTCGCGCGCTCGCCCGTGCGCTGACCGGGCTAGGGCACAAGAAGTTCGCCGTATTGGGTGGACCTTCCGAGCTCGTGGTGGCCCGCGACCGGCTCGCCGGGTTCAAGGCCGGTCTCGCGGACGCCGGGATCGCGCCGCCGGTGGTGGTCAACGGCGCCTTCACCCGTGACGGCGGGTATGCCGCCGCGATGGAGCTGCTGGGGTCGAAATCGCGTGCTACCTGCGTGTTCGCCGTGACGGACGTGATGGCGATGGGTGCGATGGCGGCGCTGCGCGAACGAGGTGTACGCGTGCCGGAGGACATCTCGATCGCCGGGTTCGACGACATCCCGACGCTGCGCGACACGGTGCCGGCGTTGTCCACCGTGCGGCTGCCGCTGGAGGAGATGGGCGAGATCGCCGCAGGTCTCGTGCTGGACGCCGGGGGTGACGAGGCCCGCACCGTCCGGGTGGCGGGTGAGGTGGTGCTCAGGGCGTCGACTGCCCACAATTAGACTCGTCTGGCTATTCACGTACTTAGTCATGAGGAGTTGAGCCGTCCCCATGGGGTCTGGCCCTGGCTGGCATACCAACCCGGTCATCCGCTCGCTTGGAGCGCGTAGGTGACCGGAATACTTCTGAGCGTGCTCGGTCTGCTCGCCGTCGTGGCGCTGACCGCGGGCACCTTCATCGCGGTGGCGGCGGAGTTCTCGCTGACCGCGCTGGAACGGAGCACCGTCGAACGCCACGTCGCCGAGGTCGGCGACGCGAAAGCGCGGACCATCGACCGTGCTCATCGCACTCTCTCGTTCCAGCTCTCCGGCGCACAGCTCGCCATCACCCTGACCACGCTGATCACCGGTTACATCGCGGAGCCCGCGATCGCGAACCTGATCGAGCCCGGGCTCACCGCCGTCGGCGTGTCCGAGCCGGTGGCCGACTGGTTGTCGCTGGCGCTGGCGCTGGCGATCGCCACGGCGTTGTCGATGGTGTTCGGCGAGCTCGTGCCCAAGAACCTGGCGATCGCGAAGCCCCTGGAGACCGCGCGAGGCGTGGTCAGCATCCAGGCGGGGTTCTCGACGGTCTTCCGCTGGCTGATCAACTGGATGAACAACTCCGCGAACTGGCTGGTGCGGCGCCTCGGCGTCGAACCGGTCGAGGAGCTGGCGTCCGCGCGGTCACCGGAGGAGCTCGGCGCGCTGGTGCGCACGTCGGCGGAGCACGGCACGCTGGACCAGGGCACCGCGGTGCTGCTGGACCGGTCGCTGCGCTTCGGCGACCGGACCGCGGGCGAGCTGATGACGCCGCGCGTGCAGATCGAGGCGTTGCGCGCCGACGCGACCGTGGCGGACCTCGTGATGAAGGCGCGGCAGACCGGTTTCTCGCGGTTCCCGGTGCACAACGGGTCGCTGGACGAGGTGAGCGGCATCGTGCACGTCAAGCAGGCGTTCGCCGTGCCGTCCGCACTGCGCGTGTCCACTCCCCTGTCGGCGCTGACCCGGCCCGTGTACTCGGTGCCGGAGACGCTCGAGGGTGACGCCCTGCTGGACCGCCTGCGGGCGTCCGGGCTGCAGACCGCGCTCGTCGTGGACGAGTACGGCGGCACGGCCGGCATGGTGACGCTGGAGGACGTGGTCGAGGAGATCGTCGGCGACGTCCGTGACGAGCACGACCGCGGTGAGGCCGCGCCGGTGCGCTCGCTGGGAGCGGACAGCTGGATCGTGTCCGGGCTGCTGCGCGACGACGAGGTGGCCGAGGCGACCGGGTTCCTGATGCCCGAGGGTGACTACGAGACGCTGGCCGGCCTGGTGCTGGCGCGGCTCGGGCGGATCCCGGACGTCGGCGACGAGATCCGCGTCGACGGGTGGAGGGTGACCGTCATGAGGATGGACAAGCACCGCGTGGCCGAGCTGCGGGTGGTGTCGTCCTCATGAACTTCCTCATCATCCTCTTCCTGCTGGCGGGCAACGCGTTCTTCGTCGGTGCCGAGTTCGCGGTGATCACCGCGCGCCGGGACCGGCTGGAGGCGTTGGCGGACAAGGGGTCCGCCAGGGCCCGTACCGCGATCAAGGCGTCGCAGGAGCTGCCGTTGCTGATCGCGGGCGCGCAGCTGGGCATCACGCTGTGCTCGCTGGGCCTCGGTGCCATCGCCGAACCTGCTCTGGCTTCTGTGCTGGAGGGGCCCCTCGGCGCCGTCGGGTTGCCGTTGGCCGTGGTGCACGGTGTGGCGTTCGCGGTGGCGTTGGTCATCGTTGTCGCCCTGCACACGATCCTCGGCGAGATGGTGCCGAAGAACCTCGCCATCGCCGGTCCCGAACGGGCCGCGGTGTGGCTGGTCCCCGTGCACTACGGGTTCTCGCGGATGATCGCGCCGGTGCTGGCGCTGTTCAACGCCGTGGGCCGGTGGGTGCTGCGCCGGTTCGGCGTGGAGCCGGTCGACGAGCTGGAGTCGGCCTACACGCCGGACGAGCTGGCGTTGCTGATCGGCCAGTCCCGCTCGGAGGGGCTGCTGGAGGACTCGGAACACCGGCGGCTGACGCAGACGTTGTCGTCCGCCGCACGCACGGTGGCCGACGTCCTGGTGCCGCTGGAGAAGCTGACGACGGTGTCGGCCACGCCGACCGTCGGTGAGATCGAGAACGTGGTCGCCACGACCGGGTTCTCGCGTTTCCCGGTGCTCGCCGAGGCGGGGCTGATCGGGTACCTGCACGTCAAGGACGTGCTGGACCTGGAGGGCGCGGAGACGTCGGTGCCGCGGGACCGGGTGCGCGGCCTGCCCGACGTGCCCGTGAGTGCTCGGCTGGACGAGGCCTTGGCCGCGTTGCGCCGGGCCCAGTCGCACCTCGCGCGCGCAGTGGGGGCAGACGGCACCGTGATCGGTGTCGTGGCGTTGGAGGACCTGGTGGAGGAGTACGTGGGCACCGTTCGTGACGGCACCCACGTGCGCTGGGTCTAGCGGCTTTCGCCGGGGGCTGTGCGGATCTCGAGCATCGTGCAGCCCTCGTCCGTCCGGTACGGGCCGTGGGGCATGCCGGGTCGGCGGCTCGCGAAGTCGCCTGCCCGGAACGTCCTGCCGAGCGTCAGGTCGGTGAGCTCGCCTTCCAGCAGGTAGACCTCTTCGTGGTAGTCGTGACGGATCACGCCCCGGGTCTCCAGACCTGGTTCCCAGCGCGCGATCCTGGTGAGGGTCGAGGTGTCCGGGTCGCGGCTCAGGACCCGTTCGGTGACGCCCGGATCGGCCGGGCGCCAGTCGATCGCCGCGACCGGGAAGAACTCGTGTTCCTCGCGCATCACAACCTCCGGTTCGCGAGCACGGGCAGCTTCGCGCGGACCTCGTCGACCAGGTGGACGTCCACATCGGACACGATCGTGCCGGGGGCGCCGCCGAGTCGCTCGCGCACGGAGCCGATCGGGTCGACGACGGCGCTGTGGCCGATTCCCGTGGGGGCGGAACCGTGGTCGGCGTTCGGGTCTGCCTGGTCGCAGGCGAGGACCCACGACGTCGCGTCCAGCGCACGGGCCTGGACCAGCAGGTCCCACTGGGCGGCCTTGCCGGGGCCCGCTCCCCAGGAGGCGCCGAGCAGGATGACGGGCGCCGTGGTGGCCAGGGCGCGGAAGAGTTCGGGGAACCTGACGTCGTAGCAGGTCGCGAGGCCGATCGTGGTGCCGTCGACCTCGAACGTCACCGGCTTCTCGCCGGGCGTGACGGCGTCGGACTCGCGGAAGCCGAACGCGTCGAACAGGTGGATCTTGTCGTAGCCGAGGTGCAGGCCGGCGCCGGTGACGAGGGTCGTGTTGGTGACCCTGTCGCCCTCGCCCGGCGTGAACATGCCGGCGACCACGACGACGTCGTGCTCGTCGGCGATGTCGCGGACCGCAGTGGCCCACGGGCCGTCGAGCGGTTCGGCGATCGGCTTCAGCGGCACGCCGAAGCGGCACTGAGTGGCTTCCGGGAAGTGCACCACGCGTGCGCCGTTTGCAGCAGCAGTCGCCACTTCGGCGCGGACGGTGGCAAGGTTCTCCTGCGGATCAGCCGTGGAGCTGATCTGGCACAACGCGAAGCGCATGATCCTCCTCTGGTATACATGTTGTATGCAGGGTGCAGACAGCTTGTCTGGCAGAGAAAAGGCCTACGAGTTCCTCAAGGACACGATTCTCGCCGCCCCTGAGATGCAGGGGCGGTTCATCAGCGAGCAGGACGTCGCCAACCAGATCGGCGTCTCCCGCACGCCGATCCGCGAGGCCCTGCTGCTGCTCGCGGCCGAAGACCTCGTGCAACTCGTGCCGAAGAAGGGTGCTTACGTCGCGCCGTTGTCCTCGCGGCAGATCAGCGAGCTGATGGAGCTGCGCGGCGTCGTCGAGCGGTACGCGGCCGAGCGCACGATGACCGAGGGCACCGTTCCGTTGCGGAAGATGCAGGAGCTCATCGAGCAGCAGCGGTTCCTGGTCGAGGACCCTCGGCAGTTCATCGACGTCGACAGGCAGTTCCACGCGCTTCTGGTGGCGGCGACGGGCAACGAGCTGCTGACGAAGACCTACGAGGGGTTGCGCGCACGGCAGGTGCGCGCGGGTGTGGTCGCGTTGTACCGGGCGCACGGCAGGCAGCAGGCCGTCATCCACGAGCACGACGAGATCGTGGCCGCGCTCGAGTCCGGAGACGTCGGCGCGGCCACCGCGGCGATCACCGCTCACTTGGACACCACGTTGAAGGTGCTGCTCAACGGCTGAACGTCAGGCCGGATCTCGTCTTCCGGCCGAGGGTCGCGGCCGAGCCAGAGCCCGACCAGCGTCACCACGCACGCCACCGTGACGTACAGGCCGACGACCACCCACGTGCCGAACCCGGCCAGCAGCGCGGTGAAGAGCAACGGGGCGATGGCGCCGCCGATCACACCGGCCAGGGTGTAGGCGAGCGAGCTTCCCGTGTAGCGCAGGCGTTCGCTGAACTGCTCGGAGATGAACGCGGCCTGCGGTCCGTACATGAACGCGTGGAACCCGAGTCCCACCACGACGCCGAGCACGATCAGCGGCCACGACTTCGTGTCGATGAGCGGGAACAGCACGAACGGCCACACCGCGCCGAGGACCGCGGCCACCGCATAGAGGCCGCGGCGGTTGACCTTGTCGGACAGCCAGCCGGCCAGCGGCATCAGGAACAGCTGGAAGCCCGAGGCGATCAGCACGGCGACGAGACCGACGTTGCGCGGCAGCTTCAGCTGGGTCGTGAGGTAGGTCAGCACGAACACGGTGTGCAGCGCGTACAGCACGTCCGGGCCGACGCGGCACAGCACGGCGGCGATGAGCGGCCGGGTCTGCGTGCGGAACACCTCGCTGATCGGCGCGGTCGGGCGGTCGCCGCGTGCCTCGATCGCCTTGAAGACCGGCGTCTCCTCCAGCTTGACCCGGATCCACAGGCCGAAGATCACGAGCACCGCGGACAGCAGGAACGCCACGCGCCAGCCCCACGACATGAACGCGGCGTCCGACAGCGCGACGCCGAGGAGCGCGAGCACGCCGTTCGCCATCAGGTTGCCGGCGGGCGGGCCGATCTGGGCGGCGCTCGCCCAGAAACCGCGTTGCTCCGGCTTGCCGTACTCGCTGGACAGCAGCACCGCGCCGCCCCACTCACCGCCGAGCCCGACGCCCTGCGCGAACCGGAGCACCACGAGCAGGACACCGGCCGCGGGACCGATCGCGGCGTGCGTCGGCAGCAGACCGATCAGCAGCGTCGCGATGCCGGTGATCAGCAACGTCGTGACGAGCACGCGTTTGCGGCCGATCTTGTCGCCGAGCCGGCCGAACAGGAACCCGCCGAGCGGCCGGGACAGGTACCCGACGGCGTACGTCGAGAACGCGAGCAGCGTCGCGGTCAGCGGCTCTTCGCTGGGGAAGAACAACGGGCCGAGCACGACGGCCGCGGCGACGTTGTAGATCGCGAAGTCGTACCACTCCAGGGCGGTACCGGAGAGCGAGGCCACGAACGCCCGTACCAGGGCGGAGCGAGGTACGTCCTGTGGCGTCGGTGTCGTTGCTGTGTGGGGCGGCATGCGGTAATACTGCCTGTATACAACTCGTATGCGCAAGGAGTACCGGATGTCTACTGCTCGTACACAGCTCGCCACGCTGGTCTTCGACCTTCCAGACGGCAGCACCGCCGAGGTCGCCGTCACGACCTTGCTCAACGGCGGATACGCAGGTCGCAGCCAGGACGACGTAGCCGCTCACGTGCGCGAACTGGCCGAACTGGGCGTGCCGGCGCCGTCCGTGACGCCGAGCCTCTACCCCGTGTCGCCGTACCTCGCGCAGCAGACCTCGACGGTTCCCGCGCAGCACGGCAAGACGTCCGGCGAAGCCGAGTGGGCGCTCGTGGTCACTGACTCAGATGTCCTGCTGACCGTCGCATGCGACCACACGGACCGCGCGCTGGAGGTGCACGGCGTCGCGTGGAGCAAGAACGCCGGCCCGGACGTGCTGGGCCGCAAGGCGTGGCGGCTGTCCGAGGTGGCGGACCGGATCGACACGATCGAGCTCACCGCGTGGGCGGACGGCGTGGAGATCCAGCGCGGCACCCTCGCCGAGCTGCTGACCCCGCAGTACTGGGTGGACCGGCTGCGCGAGCTCGGTCAGCTCAAGCCGGGCACGGTGCTGCTGTCCGGCACGATCCCGATGCACCACGGCGTCGACCAGTTCGCGTCGAAGTGGCGAGTCGAACTGCGCGACCCGGCCACCGGCGACGTCATCGACTGCGACTACGAGGTCACCAGGCTGCCCGACCCCATCGGCTGAGCCGGTGTGCGACCGGCGGACCCGCGTCGATCCGGCGGTCGCCGCGTTCGACGCACCTGTGAAGGACACGACACAGGGAGGCACAAGATGGGCAAGGTCTACACCGCTCGCTGGAGGGCCCGCTCTCGGTAATTGAGAGCGACTCCGTCACGCACCTGCGCTACAAAGTGAAGTATGAAGCTCCGGAGACTGGGTGACGCTGACGCGGCGGAGCTGTTCCAGGCCGTCACGGAGTCGCTCGCGCATCTGAGCCTGTGGATGCCGTGGGCAGCCAACGGCTACGACGCGGCGATGCTCGCGGAGTTCCTCGACGGAGCCGCGACGGGCTGGGACAACGGGACGCTGTTCCCCCATGCCATCACCGTCGACGACGCGATCGTCGGTCTGGTGACCGCGAACCGGAACCACGGGGACGATCTCGTGGAGATCGGCTACTGGCTCCACCCCGCACACACCGGACAGGGCCACGCCACGGCGGCGACCGCCGAACTGGTCGAGTTCGCGTTCGCGCTGGAAGGCGTGCGCAGGATCCAGATCTGGCACGACGAGGCCAACGTCGCGAGCAGCGGTGTGCCGCGGCGCCTCGGGTTCACCGAGATCGACCGTCGCACACCGCCGCGCGAACCCGCGATCGGCAACCGCGTCGGGGTGGACGTGGTGTGGGAGCTGCGCCGCTAGGGAACGATCTCCAACTGCGCCATCATCCCGATCCACGAGTGCTCCAGGAAGTGGCAGTGGTAGACGTAGCGGCCGGTGTAGCCGGTGAACGTCGCCTGCACCTTCACCGTCTCCCCCGCCGTGATCGGGATGGTGTCCTTGAGGCCCGCGTCGCTCGGGTGGGGCGGGCCACCGTTGCGCTCCAGCACGCGGAACTGCACCAGGTGCAGGTGGAAGTTGTGCTTGACGCCGGTCGGGTCGGAACTCTTGATGAGCCAGGTCTCGGTGGCGCCGCGTTTGATGGTGAAGTCGACGCGGTCCATGTCGAAGACCTTGCCGTTGATCACGCCGTCCGGCCGGTCGTTGGGCTTGAAGACGTAGAACAGGTCGACCTCGCGGTCCACTGTGGACAGCGGCATCGAGGGCAGCGGGCGCAGGACGGCCGGGACGCGGCTCGAGTCGGAGGCGCGGCGGACCACGTCGAAGCGGAGGATCTCGCCGCCCACGGAGTCGGTGAGCGTGACCTTCGAGCCGACCGGGTACTTCGAGAAGTCGACGACGACGTCGGCGCGTTCCGCTGATGAGAGAAGGATTTCCTCCGTCTCCACGGAGTTGGCGTACAGGCCGCCGTCGGAGCCGATGCGGGTGAACTTGTCGCCGGTCAGCCGGAGGTGGAAGATCCGCTGGTTGGCCGTGTTGATCAGGCGGAAGCGGTACTTGCGGGCGGCGACCTCGAAGTAGGGCTGCGGCACGCCGTTGGCGAGGACAGTGGTGCGCTTGGACGGGTCGTCGAAGACCACGATGTTGCCGCTGTCGTCGAACTGGATGTCGCGCAGCATGATCGGGACGTCGTAGGCGCCGGACGGGAGGTTCAGGCCGCGTTCGGAGTCGTCCTCGATCACGTAGGCGCCGTGCAGTCCCAAGTAGACGTGCGCGGCCTCGGTGCCGTGGCTGTGGTCGTGGTACCAGAGGGTCGTGCCCTGCTGGGAGTTCGGGTAGAGGTAGAGGCGGGTGCGGCCCGGCTCGATCAGGTCCCTCGGATGACCGTCGTGCTCCGGTGGCACGTGGCCGCCGTGCAGGTGGACGTTCGCGGCCTCGTCCATCTTGTTCTGGAACATGATCAGGGTCTTGCGGCCCGTCTTGGCCTTGATCGTCGGGCCGACGAACTGACCGCCGAAGCCCATGACCGGCGACTGCAGGCCGGGCAGGACCTCGGCTGTCGTGCGTTCGATCGAGAGCTGGTAGACCTCCTGCTTGGAGGTCGACACCAGTGGTTTGAGCACGGGTGGCACGGGCATCGGCCGTGTCCACGGGACTATCTCGGGTCTGGCGCCGGAGAACGTCTTCGACTCCTGGAACGCCACCGGCACGTGCTCGGTGTGCGTCGCGCTCTCGTGCCCCTCGGCCGGCGCGAGCAGCTTCGGCACGCCGAACACGCCCGCCGCGATTCCGCCCGCGGCGAGCACACCTCGTCTGTTGAGCATCGCTGTTCCCCTAAGCGCCCCAGGCGGATGCGATCAGGAGAACGCTCCCGCAGCGGTTGGATTGCGGCGGAAACCTACGCCGGGCGCTCAGGGGTAACACCTAGTTCTCCGATGGTCCCGCGTGTGCAGGGCCGACCGTCTCAAGAGGCCAGTGAGGCCTTCACCGCACGGGTGCGCTCGTCGGCGAGCACTTCCTCATCACCGTTCTGAATCGCTTGCAGCACTTGCGAAACGACATCCTCCGGGCTGGTCTTCGGTCCGGTCTGGTCCGCGGCCATGTCGGTGTCGATGAAGCCGACGTGCACACCGATGACGTTGGTTCCCTGCTCCCGCAACGCTTCCCGGGTCGACCTGGTGAGCGACCAGCCCGCGGCCTTCGACGCCGCGTAGCCGCGCCAGGCCGGGCGGCCGATCCACGACGCGATGCTCAGCACGTTGACGAGCGCGCCGCCGCCATTGGCTTTCAGAATGGGCGCGAAGGCGTCCGTCGTCCGGACGAGCCCGTAGAAGTTGACCTCGAATTCTGCCTTGATGCTGTCAACGTCCTCGCCCGCGACGAGCACGCCGGCGTTGTTGATGAGGATCGAGACGTCTCCGAGCTCCTTGGCTGCGGCCGCGACGGACGCGTCGTCGGTCACGTCCAGCTGGACCGGGACGACGCCCTCGTCCACCACGGACGCCGGGTTGCGCGCACCGCCGTAGACCTTCACCCCGCGCTTGGCGAACTCCTGCGCGAACGCCCTGCCGAGCCCGCGGTTCGCCCCGGTCACCAGCACCGCTGCACCGTTGAAGTCCATCACTACCTCCTAAGTTGGCTTTCCCAACTCACGTTAGCGAGGTAAGTTGGATTTGCCAACTCACTGATAGGATGGTCACATGGCACCTCGAAGCTGCTCCGTGGCGAACGCACTGGAGGTCGTGGGCGAGCGCTGGTCACTGCTGGCGTTGCGCGAGGTCTTCTTCGGCAACACGCGGTTCGACCAGATCGCGGCGAACACCGGCGCGTCCCGCGACGTGCTGACCGTGCGGCTGAAGAAGCTGGTCGCGACAGGTCTGCTGGAGAAGCACCAGTACTCGGACCACCCGCCACGGCACGAGTACCACCTGACGGACACGGGGCGAGCGCTGCACAACGTGTTTCTGACCCTCAAGGAGTGGGGCGACACCTACGTGACGCAGGGGCCCCTCCCGCTCGTGTACGAGCACTCGTGCGGCGCTGTGCTGGAGCCACGTGTGGTGTGCGCGGCGTGCGGCGAGGAAGCCACACCGGAGTCGTTGACTCGTGCGGCGGAGCTGACCCACTAAGTTGGGCGGCATGAGTGAGGACGACGAGGACGAGTTCGCCGAGGACGACGACTTCGAGGACGAGGAAGACCCGGACGACCTCTTCGCCGTCACGCCGGAGCCGCGCACGGTCTGTCACCTGTGCGGGGGCGCGAGCTACATCGCCGCGCCGACGCTCGCGATCATCGGTGGCGCGCCGCGGACCGTGGACAACGGGCGGGAGTGCCCGCACTGCGCCGGCGCGCGGACGTTCACCGGGCTCGTGCCGCCCCTTTAGCCCTGTTCTCGGCGTGCCAGTCGAGGAACTCGGGTACCGAGAGGCGCGCGATCTCGTCGGCGATGACGTCCAGGGCCAGATCAGAGGTCCGCTTGAAGCGCACGCAGGCCTTGCCCATGTCGAGCTTCTTGCCGGTCTCCGCCCACCGGGCGCGGAAGGACTCCTCGAACTTGTCCATCACCGTGGTCAGGTAGACGGCGTAGTAGCGCTTCTGGGCGGCCAGGGCGGCGTAGAGGAGCGGCTGCTTGTTGTAGGTAGGGCCGCTGACCTCCAGCGGCACCGCGTACGTGATCATTCCCCAGGCCATCTCCTCGACGTAGCCGCCGGGGAGGTTCGCGAGGACGACGTCGCGCACGATCTCGATCTCGGCACGCTGCTCATCAGGCAGTTCTGCGAGGTACTGGGCGACCGTGGAGGCCTGGCTCTTCACCATTCGCGTACGGTAATCGCTCGTGGAGGTCCTGTCCCGAGCCCGATGGCACGAACTGCGCGATTCGCACGTCGCCCGCATCCGCCGGTTCACCGGGCCGCATCAGGAGCGGAAGCTTCGCAAAGAGAAGCACCCCGTCATGGACTTCCTCTTCACGTACTACAGCCATCGGCCCGTGCGGCTCGAACGGTGGCATCCCGGGCCCGGCGTCGTTCTCGAGGACGCGGCGGAGTACCTGGAGTTTCCGCACTACAAGCAGGTCGAGGACGGCGTCACGCTCGACGTCGGGAGTTTCGTCGGGCAGCGGGCGAAGACGCTGGAGTTCGTGGAGGCGTTGCTCACGGCGACGCTCTCCAGGCCCGCGCGGCTCGGCTGCTTCGGGCTGCACGAGTGGGCGATGGTCTACCGGCAGCAGCCGGAGGAGGTCCGGCACAACGCGTGGCCGTTGCGCCTGGGCAGTGACGGCACGGACCAGGTGGTCGAGGCGAGCCGGATCCAGTGCGGGCACTTCGACGCGTTCCGGTTCTTCACGCAACCCGCTCGGCCGCGTAACGCTCTGCAGCCCACTCGCGACGAACAGTTGCTGAACGAACAACCGGGGTGTCTGCACGCGAACATGGATTTGTTCAAGTGGGCCTATAAAATGGAGCCCGCAACACCTTCGGATCTCGTGGCCGACTGCTTCGAACTGGCCGCTGACGTGCGCGAACTCGACATGCAGGCCTCGCCGTACGACCTGGCGGGACTCGGGTACGGGCCGGTGCGGATCGAGACGCCGGAGGGGCGTGCGGAGTACGTACGGCGGCAGTCCGAGTTCGCTGAGCGGGCACGACCGTTGCGAGAACGGCTCATCTTCGTTTGCCAGTCGATACATGGAGTGACTTCACTTCGCTGACGAAGTTCACCTGTTAGCGTGATTGGCGGTCGTCGGGGGCCGCTGAGTAGTTGTGAGGGATCGATGTCTCGACACCGCGCTCTGCGGGCGAAGGTGAAGCGCGGAATCGCCAAGTGGCCCGTGCTCATCGTCGTGCTCGTGGTGCTGCTTGGTCTCAGCTGGCTCGCACTGTCGTGGGCCGGCGGAGTGCTCGACAAGCGCTCTCAGGCATTGGCGCAGGACTGCAGCGAGGGTGATTCGGTGCTGCGTGTGGCCGTGACGCCCAGCGTCGCGGAGGCCGTGAGGGACGTTGCGCGCGCGTACAGCGCGACACGGCCCGTGGTGTACGACCACTGCATCGCCATCGAAGTAACTTCCGCGGACTCCTCCGCGGTGCTGGAAGGCCTGACGACGACCTGGGACGAGTCGAAGCTCGGCAAGCGCCCCCACGCGTGGCTTCCCGACTCGACGCTCTGGGCCAACCGCCTGACCGCGCTGAACGCGAAGCTGGTCGGCTCGGCACCGAAGTCCATCGGCACGTCGCCGGTGCTGCTCGCCGTGCCCGAGGCCGCCGCACCGGTGCTGAAGGCGTTCCGCTGGTCGGACATGCCCGCGGTGACGGACTGGTCCAAGTTCGGCCAGTCCTGGGGCCGGTTCAGCGTCGCCATGCCCGACCCGGCCGCGAACACCGCCTCCGCACTCGCCATCCAGTCGGCGCTCGCCGGCGGCGTGGGTCCCGTCACGCCGGAGTCGCTCGGCTCGGACGCCTCGAAGTCCGCGCTGACCAAGCTCGCGGCCACCGTGCCCCCGGAGGTCCCGCCGACGACGCGCGACGCGTTGCGGCGCCTGGGAGACAGCGCGACGGTCAACGCGGCGGGCTTCTCGGCGACGCCGGTGTCCGAAGTGGACCTGTTCAAGCACAACACGGGCAAGGAGGCCCCGTCGAAGCCGCTGGTGGGCGTGCTGCCCGCCGGACCGGCCCCGGTGGCGGACTTCCCGTACGTCGCACTCGGCGGCACCGAGGTCGGCGAGGCCGAAGTCCGTGCCGCACAGGCGTTCCGCGACTTCATGACCGAGCCCGAGCAGCAGGCCATCCTGGCGCGCGGCGGGCTGCGCGTCGAGTCCACTCAGGACCGTCCGACGCCCTCGCCCGGCGTGTCCTGGTCCCCCGTCACGGAGAACCTGGTGGCCGCCGACGCGACGACCACGCAGCAGATCTCCTCGGCCTGGGCGTCCGCGGACCGCGGCGGCCAGGTCGTCACGGTGCTGACCGACGTCTCCACGTCGATGAAGTCCAAGCTGGACAAGGTGAAGGCGGCCCTGCGCGGCCAGGTCGACAGGTCGGTGTCCGGTTCGTTCGGGCTGTGGGAGTTCGCCCGCGACCTCGACGGCTCGAAGCCGCACAAGCTGCTGGTCTCGACCGGTCCGGTCGCGGAGAAGCGCGACGCGTTGCGCAGGTCGATCGACGGGCTCAAGACCGCGGAGGGTTCGCAGCTCTACAGCGCGCTGGCGGCCTGCTACGAGACGGCACACGACGGGTTCGTGGCCGGGCGGGTCAACCGGGTCGTGGTGATCACCGACGGCACCTCCGACGGCGGGATCGACCTGGCGGCGCTGAAGTCGCAGCTGCACGGGACGGATCTGCCGGTCAGCTTCATCGCGATCGGCGGTGACGTGGACAAGGCGGCGCTGACGGACATCGCGCAGACGACCGGTGGGTCGGTGTCGGTGGTGGAGAGCGTGGACGGGGTGGAGGCGGCGCTCGGTCAGGTGCTGTCGACGAAGGCCTGACCGAGGCGCGCGGCTCGTCGGTCAGGCGGCGTTGAAGCGGTCCGGGTCCGGGCCGGTGCGCGTGCCGTTGTCCAGTTCGGTGATCACGAGCATGTCGTCCTGGGCCAGCTCGAAGTCGAAGATGTCGATGTTCTCCTTGATCCGGTAGGGCGTGACGGACTTCGGGATCACGACGTTGCCCAGCTGGACGTGCCAGCGCAGCACGATCTGGGCCGGCGTCTTGTCGTACTTCTCGGCTAGGCCCGCGATGTCGGGTTCGCGCAGCAACGCGCCGCCCTGCGCGAGCGGTGACCACGCCTCGGTGACGATGCGGTGCGTCACGTGCACCTTGCGCATCTCTTCCTGTTGCAGCAACGGATGCAGCTCGATCTGGTTCACCGCCGGCGTGGTCGGGAACTCGTCGAACAGGCGCTGCAGGTGTCGCGTGTGGAAGTTCGAGACGCCGATCGCGCGCACGCGGCCGTCGGCGTAGAGCCGTTCCAACGCGCGCCACGTGTCCGCATAAAGGTCGCGTTTCGGGGTGGGCCAGTGGATGAGGTAGAGGTCGAGCACGTCGCGGCGCAGGCGGCGCATGCTCTCGTCGAAGGCGCGCAGCGTGGAGTCGTGGCCCTGGTCGGCGTTCCACAGCTTGGTCGTGATGAACAGGTCGGGGACGTCGGCGATCGCGTCGCCGACGCCCGACTCGTTTCCGTAGGCGGCAGCGGTGTCGATGCTGCGGTAGCCGGCCTCGATGGCGGTCGTGACCGCACCGGCCACCTGCTGCTCCGGCACCTGGTAGACGCCGAAGCCGAGTTGCGGGATCCGTACTCCGTTGTTCAACGAGATCAGCGGAACCATGCGGGTAGCTTCGCATCGTTGTAGACGTCGTGCATCGCCTTGATTGTCTCGACGAGTTCGTGTCTGACCTCGTTTGGTGCCAGCACTTCCACGTCCGCGCCGAATTTGAGCAGGTCAGCCACAGCGTGCCGGTTCGACTCCGTGGGGAAGCCGAACTCCTGGCCCGGCTCGGGTGCGGCGTCTCGAACGACGCGCGCCTGGTAGCCGCTGAGCAGGTACTGGGTCTTGTCCAGTCCGGCACGCGTCATGCGGACCATCACCCGCTCGCCGTACATGCGGGCCTCGAACTCCAGCGACCACTCGGCCCAGAACCGCGCGAGGTCGAAGTCGCCGGGACGGTCGAACGACTCGGGCGTGACCTGGAGCGCGAGCACGCGGGAGACCCGGTAGGTGCGGCCGCTGCCGACGAAGTACCAGGTGCCCGCCTTCAGCACGAGCCCGTACGGGTCGACCTCGCGCTCGACGGTCTGGTCGCCCCAGCGCTGGTAGGTCATCCGCACGCGGCGCTGCTCCCACACGGCGTCGGCGATCGTGGCGAGGTGCTCGGTGGGTTCGTCGCCGCGGAACCACGTCGGGGTGTCGAGGTGGAAGCGCTGGCGGATCTGCTCGGCCTTGCTGCGCAGCTCGGTCGGGAGCGCGGCGAGGAGCTTGAGCTGGGCCGCGGCCGCGAACTCCCCCAGCCCCAGCGCTTCGGCGGGTCCGGGGAGGCCGGCGAGGAACAACGACTGCGCCTCGTCGGTGGTGAGGCCGGTCAGCCGGGTGCGGTAGCCGTCGACGAGCTGGTAACCGCCCGCCGGGCCGCGGTCGGCGTAGATCGGGATGCCGGACGCGGACAGCGCCTCGACGTCGCGGTAGATCGTGCGCGGCGAGACCTCCAGCTCGGACGCCAGCTCGTCCGCCGTCATCCGGCCCCTGGACTGCAGGAGCAGGAGGACCTGGAGGAGTCTGCCGGATTTCATCTGCCAAACCTGACACGATCTGTCAGGAATTGCCAGCAGAGTGGTCCCCATGAAGGCAACCGGAACCATCGAAGTGAAGAGCTGGGACGAGAAGACCTGGGACGGCCGGTCGTACAAGGACGTCGAAGGACGCAAGCTCACCGAGGCGCACGTCCAGTTCGCGTACGCGGGCGACGTCAGCGGCGTCGGGAACTGCCGGTACCTCATGTACTACGGCGACGACGTGGCGTGGACTACCGCGCTGGAGGAGATCGTGGCCGACGAAGGCACGCTGGTGCTGCGGCACGTCGGCGCGTACCGGTCCTCTGTGGAGGCCGTCATCGAGGTCGTCGACGGCACCGGGAAGTACCTCGACGCGCGAGGTGCGGTGACGGTGGACTGGGCGGAGGATGGCAGCGGCACATACACCCTGGAGTACGAGGTCTGACCATGACCAACGCCCCCGTCTACGACGCGGCCAAGCACCGGATCACCACGCTCGTCGAGGGACGTGATCCGCAGACACCGGTGGCGGCGACGCCCGGCTGGTCGGTCAAGGACGTGGTGGCGCACCTCGCCGGCGGTCTGCGGGACTTCGTGGACCGCCGGTTCGACGGCGTCGAGTCGGGCGAGTGGGGCGAACGGCAGGTGCGCGACCGCCGCGACAACTCCCTGGCGGACGCGTTCGCCGAGTGGGACGCGAACCTCGCGCTGGCCCAGCCGTTGTTCGACACGCCGATGGGGCCGATCCTCGTGTCCGAGGTGATCGCGCACGAGCACGATCTCCGCGCGGCACTGGGGATCGCGGGCGATCGGGACGGCGCCGAGGTGCGCTCGGCACTGGTGCGGCCGTTGCAGCAGCTCGACCAGCGGATGCGGGAGAACGACGTGCCGGCGTTGCGGATCACGCTGGAGCACGGGGACCGCGTGCTCGGGCACGGCGAGCCGGCCGGGACGCTGCGGACGACGTCGTTCGAGCTGCTGCGGGCCATCGGCGGGCGGCGCTCTGCCGACCAGATCAAGGCGCTGGACTGGGACGGCGACCCGGACGTCTGGATCTCCTCGCTGGCCTTGTTCGGACGGCACCGGCCGGAGCCGTTCGAGGAGTAACTTCCCTCGGCGTGGACGACTGGCTCACCGACACCCGCGACTCCTACGACACGGTCGCGATCAGCTATGCCGAGCAGACGCGCGACCTCCTGGACGGCCTGCCGCACCTGCGGGCGGCGCTGCGGCTGTTCGCGGAGGAGGTGCGCGGTCCCGTCGCGGACGTCGGCTGCGGACCCGGCGCCATCACGGCGCTGCTGGACGGGCTCGGCGTGGACGCGTTCGGGATCGACCTCTCCCCCGCGATGATCGCGCTGGCCCGGCGGAACCACCCAGGGCTGCGGTTCGAGGTGGGGTCGATGACCGAACCGCTCCCAGACCAGGTCGGCGGGATCATCGCCTGGTGGTCGTTGATCCACGTGCCGGACGAGCTGGTGCCCGTGGTGTTCGGGCACTTCCGGGATGCGCTGCGGCCGGACGGGTTGCTGCAGCTCGGTTTCCACGTCGGCGACGAGTCGCGGTTGAAGACGCAGGGCTACGGCGGGCATCCGATGCGCGTGCACGTCCACCTGCGAAAGCCCGAGCGGGTCGCGGCGTGGCTGCGGGAGGCCGGGTTCACCGTCGAGGCGCAGTGGCTGCTCGGCGAGGACGGTGCGGTCGTGTTCGCACGGCGCGGGTGAGACCATTCGGCCGTGTCAGATGAACAGACGTGCCAGCGTTGTGGCGAGCCGGTGGAGCTGGAGAAGGAAGACTTCGAGCTGTTCGAGCGGATGCACCCCGACTGCTTCCACTTCGCGTTCGAGCACGACCTGAACAAGCCGGGCATCAGCGCCGACGAGAACTGCGGCGACGACGCCTGTCCCGTCGGGGCATGAAAAACGGGCGCACCCCCGAGTGCGCCCGTTTCCCCTCACGACCTCAGATCAGCTGCTGTACGCCGAGAGCGGCGGGCAAGAGCAGACCAGGTTGCGGTCGCCCTTCGCGCCGTCGATGCGGCGGACCGGCGGCCAGATCTTCGGAGCACCTGTACCGGCCGGGAACACGGCCTCCTCGCGGGTGTACGGGTGGTTCCACTCGCCCACGGTCACGCAGGCCGCGGTGTGCGGGGCGTTGCGCAGCGGGTTGTCCTCGACGGACCACTCGCCGGCGCCGACCTTGTCGATCTCGCCCTTGATGGCGATCATCGCGTCGATGAACCTGTCGATCTCGGCCAGGTCCTCGGACTCGGTCGGCTCGACCATCAGGGTGCCGGCGACAGGGAACGACATCGTCGGGGCGTGCAGGCCGTAGTCCGCGAGGCGCTTGGCCACGTCGTCCACCGTCACGCCGGTGGCCTTGGTGATCGGGCGCAGGTCGAGGATGCACTCGTGGGCCACGAAGCCGCCCTCGCCGGTGTAGAGGACCGGGTAGTGCTCGTCCAGGCGGCGGGCCACGTAGTTCGCGGCGGCCACGGCGGTCAGGGTCGCGCGGCGCAGGCCGTCGCCGCCCATCATGCGCACGTACGCCCACGAGATCGGCAGGATCGACGCGGAACCCCACGGGGCAGCGCTGATCGGGCCGACGCCCGTGGCGGGGCCGGCGGTCGGCTGCAGCGGGTGGTTCGGCAGGAACGGGGCGAGGTGGGACTTCACGCCGATCGGGCCGACGCCGGGGCCACCGCCGCCGTGCGGGATGCAGAACGTCTTGTGCAGGTTCAGGTGCGAGACGTCCGAGCCGAACTTGCCGTAGCGGGCCAGGCCAATGAGCGCGTTGAGGTTCGCGCCGTCGACGTACACCTGGCCGCCAGCGTCGTGGACCAGGCCGCAGACCTCGCGGACGGTGTCCTCGTACACGCCGTGGGTCGACGGGTAGGTGATCATGATCGCGGCGAGGTCGTCGGCGTGCTCGGCGACCGTGGAACGCAGGTGGCCCATGTCGATGTTGCCCTTGTCGTCGCACTTCACGACGACGACGCGCATGCCGGCCATGACGGCGGACGCGGCGTTGGTGCCGTGCGCGGACGACGGGATCAGGCAGACGTCGCGGTCGGCGTTGCCGTTCGCGCGGTGGTAGGCGCGGATCGCCAGCAGGCCGGCGAACTCACCCTGCGAACCGGCGTTGGGCTGCAACGACACCGCGTCGTAGCCGGTGACCTCGGCGAGCCAGGCCTCCAGGTCCGAGACGATCTTCAGCAGACCGGCGGCGTCCTCGACGGGCGCGAACGGGTGCAGCGTCGAGAACTCCGGCCACGTGATGGACTCCATCTCCGCGGTGGCGTTCAGCTTCATCGTGCAGGAGCCGAGCGGGATCATGCTGCGGTCCAGCGCGACGTCCTTGTCCGACAATGCGCGCAGGTAGCGCAGCAGCGCGGTCTCGGAGCGGTGCGCGTGGAAGACCGGGTGGGTCAGGTAGTCCGAGGTGCGGCGCAGGTCGGCCGGGATGGCGTCGGCGGTGTCGCCGTCGATCGCGTCCACATCGGACCCGGTGACGCCGAACGCCTCCCACACCGCGACGATGTGCGCGCGCGTGGTCTTCTCGTCGCAAGCGATTGCGACGACGTCGTCGTCGACCTTGCGGAGGTTGATGCCGGCCTCGCGCGCCTTCGCGACGACAGCGGCGGCCTGCCCCTCGACCCGCACCTGGACGGTGTCGAAGAACTCGCCGTGCACGACCTCGAGACCGGCCTCGCACAGGCCCGTGGCGAGCACGGTGGCCAGGCGGTGCACGCGGGTCGCGATCGACCGCAGGCCCTCGGGACCGTGGTAGACGGCGTACATGGACGCGATCACGGCCAGCAGCACCTGCGCGGTGCAGATGTTCGACGTGGCCTTCTCGCGGCGGATGTGCTGCTCGCGCGTCTGCAGCGCGAGGCGGTAGGCCAGCGAGCCGTCGGAGTCGACGGAGACACCGACGAGACGGCCGGGCAGCTGACGCTCCAGACCGGACCGGACGGCCATGTACCCGGCGTGCGGGCCACCGAAGCCGATCGGCACGCCGAAGCGCTGCGTGGTGCCGACGACGACGTCCGCGCCGATCTCACCGGGAGCGCGCAGCAGCGTCAGAGAAAGAAGATCGGCGACGACGACGGCCTGTGCACCGGCGGCGTGGATCTCCTCGATCAACGCGGCCTGGTCGCGCACGACACCGGAGGCGCCGGGGTAGGACAGCAGCACGCCGAAGAAGTCACCGCCGAGGCCGAGACCCTCGATGCCCTGCGACAGGTCGGCGACGACGATCTCGATGCCCAGCGGCTCGGCGCGCGTCTCGATGACGGCCAGCGTCTGCGGCAGCGTGTCGGAGTCGATGACGAACTTGTTCGACTTGGACTTGCCCGCGCGGCGCACCAGCGTCATCGCCTCGGCGGCGGCGGTCGACTCGTCCAGCATGGACGCGTTCGCGACCGGCAGGCCCGTCAGGTCGCCGACCATCGTCTGGAAGTTCAGCAGCGCTTCAAGACGGCCCTGCGAGATCTCCGGCTGGTACGGCGTGTACGCGGTGTACCAGGCGGGCGACTCCAGCACGTTGCGCAGGATCACGCCCGGCGTCACGGTGTCGTAGTAGCCCAGGCCGATCATCTGCGTCATCGGGCGGTTCTGGGACGCGAGCTCGCGCAGCTCCGCGAGCGCCTCGGTCTCGGTGGCCGGGGCGGGCAGGTCCAGCACGAGGTCGCGCTCGTGAATGGACGAAGGCACCGCGTGCTGAGCCAGCTCCTCGAGCGACCCGACGCCGATGACGTCGAGGATGCGCGCGAGTTCGGCGGGGCGCGGACCGACGTGGCGGTCGGCGAACGGGGTGCCGTGCTCGAGAGCGGCGAGCGGAATGCGGTCCTGCGTCATCAAACGCCTCCGGGGTGGCTGCGGGCACACGGGTCCTGTGCCCTCCCCGCTCTGTCCGTACCCGATGTCGGGCGCCTGAGAGGTTCACCCACAACAGAGTGGGCTTTCACCGTCGGCGGGATCCCGGGGGATCCACTTTCCAGAGGCGTCTCGCTCAGCGGTCCTGGTTGCCTGAGAGGTTCCCGGGGAGGGACTTGCTCCTTCGGCGCCGGGCTCGAAACCCGGTCTCTCCCGCCTGAGTTCAGCGACTACCCGAGAAGAATACCCGCAGGCAGCCCACCTAGTCCCTAGGGACGCGACCTACATCTCAGCACCGAGACCGCTCAACGCCCCCGCGACGGGGTCCGCCGGGTCGTCGCGCA
Source organism: Lentzea sp. HUAS TT2 (assembly GCF_051853195.1). Taxonomy (NCBI): domain Bacteria; kingdom Bacillati; phylum Actinomycetota; class Actinomycetes; order Pseudonocardiales; family Pseudonocardiaceae; genus Lentzea; species Lentzea sp. HUAS TT2. The sequence continues at coordinate 433,406 of NZ_CP196667.1, forward strand.
CCGCCACGAGCAGGTGCGTGGTGCCCACGACGGCGTCTCCGCGCCGTGCCGCGACGAGCTTCGCCCGTTCCATCGCACGCTCCACCGCGCCACCGCTGACGGGCAACGCGGCCGGGTCCACCCCCGCCGCGCGCAACGCCGCCGCGCCACCCGACTCGAACTCCGGCTTCAGCCTCCGGCCCGCCGCCGTCAGCTGGTGGTCGACCGTCAGCACCGCCGCCACCAGGTCCCGCGACGAGACGTCCCGCCGCGCGGCCGCGGCCAGTCGTCCTGCCTCGTTGCGCACGACGGTCAGCACTGGCCCGCCCAGCCCCTGACCGCGCGCGACCCAGCGCACCAGCCAGCGCACGTACCCGCCGCCGGACTCCCCCTCCAACGCCCCCGCCTTGCGCAGCAACCGCACGGCGGGCGCCTCCTCGACCTCCGCGTGGGGCCGCGCGGCATCGGCGCGCACCGCGGCGGCCGTCGCCTCGACGTCCACGCCGCGCAACAGGAACAGGTCGGCGGCACGCCCGGATCGCTGCCCCAGCAACGCGAGGGAGAGGTGGGTCGTGGTCAGCACGCCGTCGCCGGCCAGGGCGATCGCCGCGAGCAGACACTCCTCCAGCGCGCGGCTGACGGGTGGCACGGTCTCGAGGACCAAGCGGTCGCAGGCGATGTTCACCAACGCCGTGACGTCCGGATGAGCCTCGGGAACGACGCCACCGTCGTCGTCGGCCCAGTGCTCCGGCCCCCGCGCCATCGCCTGTGCCCGCAGCGACTTCACGCCGAGCTTGCGGCCGGGTCCGATGGTGTCGATCAGCGAGATCAGCAGGTTCTCGGTGCCGAGGAAGCCGAACTCCAGCCGGAGAGCGCGCTGCGTCGCCGCTTCCAGCACCTTCACGACCTGATAGGAGGCGGTGTGCGTCATACCGGCAACGCTAGGGAGCAGCGGGCTGCCTGCGCTGCTGCCGACCGGCCATGGAGGACCGCCGGTCGGCCACGATCATCGGGCCGGTCAGCCGGTGGCGCGCTCGCGACGCCGGCGGGTCAGCTCGTCCTCGGTCATCGGCGCGATCTCGACACCGTCCGCGCGTTCTGCGGGGAACTCGTGGATCGTGCCGGAGATCTCCCGCATCGCACCGCTCACCGCGATGCCGAACACGCCCTGACCGCCCTGCAGCAGATCGACGACCTCTTCGGGCGAGGTGCACTCGTAGACCGTCGTGCCGTCGGAGAAGAGCGTGATGCGCGCCAGGTCCTGCACGCCGCGGCGGCGCAGGTGGTCGACCGCCACGCGGATGTTCTGCAACGAGACACCGGTGTCCAGCAGCCGCTTCACGACCTTGAGCACCAGGATGTCCTTGAAGGAGTACAACCGCTGGCTCCCGGAGCCGTGCGCCATCCTTATCGTCGGCGCGACCAGCCCGGTCCTTGCCCAGTAGTCGAGCTGCCGGTACGTGATGCCCGCGATCTGGCACGCCGCGGGCCCTCGGTAACCGACCAGCTCGTCCGGCAGCGAGGAGTCCGGGAACAGTTCACCCTGCAGCCCGGATTCGGCCCTCAAGGGCGCTTCCTCGACCACGCCTGCCTCCCCTCGGAACGGCCACGAAACTCATGACCGTCAAGCCGCTGCGTCCACTCTCGTGAAGCAGCGACGTCCACTCGAGTTCGACGGTAAGACCGGTCCGAGGGCAGGTCAACGCGACGCGCGGGGAGTTGCGACCCTCAACCTCAAGTGGAGAGTCATACCGTCACCCGAACTGGGACGTTCAGGTGACGTTTAGTGATCGTTTAGCGGTCATAACGACCGTAAGTAGTCCGATCGAGGGACGTCCAAACGAACTGCCTCACGGTCCATACAAGACGGAGTGCGACACACCTGAAATCTAGGTGTCGGCGCCCCTGAAGTCTTCGGGGGAGATCGAGTCGAGGAACTCGCGGAACTTCTCCACCTCGTCCTCCTGCTCGTCCGGGATGATGAGGCCCGCCTCGGCCAGCACGGACTCCTCCGCGTGGATCGGCACGCCCACCCGCAACGCCAGCGCCACCGAGTCAGAAGGCCGCGCGGAGACCCGCACGTCGCCGTCGAACACGAGCTCCGCGAAGAAGGTGCCCTCCTGCAGGTCGGTGATCCGAACCTGTTCGAGGTTGCGTCCCAGCGCCCCGATGATGTCCTTGAGGAGATCATGGGTGAGCGGACGAGCCGGGCGCACGCCCTGCTGCTCCAGTGCGATCGCCGTGGCCTCGACACTGCCGATCCAGATCGGCAGGTACCGCTCGCCCTCGGTTTCGCGAAGAAGAAGGATCGGCTGGTTCTGGGGCAGCTCCACCCGCACGCCGACGACGCGCATTTCGCTCATCGGGCCTCGCCTCCCTCTGTTCGTTCGGGGACGACCCGGTTCACACCCGAGCATCCCCCGGCGTACATGTCCGACGCTACCCGCCAAGCGGGCCGTGTGCTCAATCGTTGCGGGCAGATCGTGATCAAGACTGCACCCGCCTGAAGATCCGCCACGGCCGTCTCAGGACTGCCGCAGGCCCGCTCTCACCAACAACGTGTGCAACGAGGTGAACAGGTCAGCCAATTCCCGAACCGTCTCGGGATCTGAGAAAGACTTCAGCAGAACGACCTCGTGGTCCGCTGCCGCGCGGACCGCGCGCAGGTGCTCGCGCTCGACGCCGAGTCCGGTCATGGTCCGGATCGTGCGGAGCGCGGTGATGTCCTCCGCGGTGAAACGGCCCGCGGGGCCGGGACGCAGCAGACCGTCGCGCTCCAGCTGGGACAGCTGTTCGGCGCTGAAACCGGTCTGGGAGAGCAGATCCATCCGCGAGAGCGACGTCGAGTCCTCGGGGACCGTGTCGAGCTGCTCGCGGATCACCTTGAGCGGCAGGTACCTGTCGCGTTGTGCGGACAGCACGAACCGCAGCCTCTCGACGTCCGCCACGCTGAACTGGCGGTAGCCGGAGGCGGTGCGTGCCGGGCGGACCAGCCCCTCCGCTTCCAGGAAGCGGATCTTGGAGATGGTGACGTCGGGGAAGTCGGGACGAAGCTGCGCGAGCACCGCCCCGATGCTCAAGACCCCGCGTTGTGGCCGCCCGGCCGTCACGCGTCAGGCTCCCGCGGAGCCGGGACCCGTCAGGAAGACGAGGCGGAACTTGCCGATCTGGACCTCGTCACCGTTCGCGAGGACGGCCTGGTCGACCGGCTCTCGGTTCACGTAGGTGCCGTTGAGGCTGCCGACGTCGATGACGACGAACTCGCCGCTCTCCCGGCGGAACTCGGCGTGCCGGCGCGAGACCGTCACGTCGTCCAGGAAGATGTCGCTGTCGGGGTGGCGCCCTGCGCTCGTCGTGTCTCGGTCCAGCAGGAACCGGGAACCGGCGTTCGGTCCGCGCTTGACAACGAGCAGCGCGGAACCGGCGGGAAGGGCGTCAACACCGGCAACGGCCGGCTCCTGTGCGGGCGCCTCTGCGCCGCCTTCCATCTCCTGGAGGAAGTCCGCCCGGAAGACGGAGGTCCGCTCCGGGGACTGCTCCGGCGGAACGCCTGGGCCGTCGTTCGTGCTCACCTGAGCTCTCCTCCTGCTGCTGGATCCGTCACTTCCGGTAAAACCTATCGCGTTGGGGTCGCCACCTTCAGCGCGGCTCCCCTTCCGGCCGAAGATCCGGCGAAAGATCGACGTCACTCCTTCTCCACCAGGGCCTTGTACCCGTCCGCGTCCAGCAGGCCTTCGAGCGCCTCGGGGTCGTTCAGCCTGATCTCGACCATCCAGCCCTCGCCGTACGGGTCGGAGTTGACCGAGTCGGGCGTCTGGACCAACGCGTCGTTGATGGCGACGACCTCGCCGTCGAGCGGTGAGTAGAGGTCGGAGACGCTCTTCGTGGACTCGACCTCGCCGAACGTGTCACCCGCCGCCACGGTGTGACCGACCTCGGGCAGCTGGACGAAGACGACGTCACCGAGCTGTTCCTGGGCGTAGTCGGTGATGCCGACGCGCACTGTGTTCTCGCCGCTGGTGGCGATCCACTCGTGCTCCTCGGTGTAACGAAGCTCCTCGGGAATCAACTGACTGCGCTCCTCGTGCTGAACCTGTATGGGGTGATCTTTTCACGCGACCGTGCGAGGTGTGCCCCGCAGGGCCAGGAAGAACTGGTAGACGTACAGCAGCGCCGACCACAGGTAGAGCGCTCCGCCCCAGGCCGTGAACGCGTAGGCGATCGGCGCGGCGACCTGGGCCCACCCCGAGTCTCCCTGCGCGAGCAGCAGCAGGGGGAAGGCGTAGAGCAGGTTGAAGGTCGCGGCCTTGCCGAGGTAGGTCACCTCGAAGGTGCCCCAGCCGCGTTGCCGCAGGACGAGCAGGCAGATGCCGACGACGACCTCTCGTCCCACGAGCACGAGCGCGACCCAGAGCGGGACGATGTCCCTGATCACGAAGGCCAGCAGCGTGCAGAACACGTAGAGGCGGTCGGCCGCGGGGTCGAGCAGCGCGCCCAGGTTGCTCATCTGGTTGAGCCAGCGAGCGAGCTTGCCGTCGAGCCAGTCGGACAGCCCCGCGAGGACGAGGACGAGCAGCGCCCAGCCGTCCGCGCGGGGTCCGAGCAACAGGTAGAGGAAGAGCGGAACACCGGCCAGCCGCAGCACGCTGAGCAGGTTCGGAATCGTCAGCAGGCGATCAGCCGGATCACGCACACCCGCACTCTAAACGAGTGACTGCGCAAGGGCTGCCGGATGGCGTCACGGCACGCTGTGCGACTGGTTGCGGGTGGTACGCGGTGTTCGATTTTTGAGTTCGTTTCCTACAGGTGAACTCTCAGGCTGTGCGGGTGAGCGTCCAGCCCCGGCGCTGCATCTCGGCACCGGTGATGGCGTGCGGGCGGCCCCGGTCGTCGCGACCCACCCAGCGAGCGCGGAAACCCTCGAGCACGTAGGCGTGGCCCCGGCTCCAGACCACGCTGCACGGCGTGGTCGGCAGCGCTGAGTCGCACTCCGCGTCCTGCTTCGGCTGGGTCTCCATGGCGGTTCTCATTTCAGTCCCTCCGTGACATCAGGGATGTCGCGCACCGGGGCTCCGGCGTTATCCCTGAGAACGAATTCTGACCGACTGTGGTTCAGAACACGTGTCCTGTTTGGGTCCTAAGCGTTAACTGGATCAAACGACGCGCCGAGCTGTTCGGGCCCGAAGCGCAGCGGAAGAACAGGTCCTTGCCTGTGCAACCGTTCGTCGTACGACGATGACCGCACGGCTCGTCCAGTTCATCGGCCGGGCCTAACCTCAGCGCGTGAACCAGGTGAAGTTCGGAGCGGAACTCATTTCGCGGGTGATGGACCACTTGTGCTCGCAGCTGGACGGCTGCGAGGGCGTAGGCCTGAGCGTGTGGCCGGACGGCAAGCTCCTGACCGCCCACGGGATCGCCGTGGAGCTCGACGCCGAGCAGCTGACCAGCGGCGCGGGACCGCTCGTCGAGTCCTCACGCGACGAACGGCAGGTGTCCGGCGAGATCGGCGGCATGCACGTGGTCGCGGTGCCGGGCAGCTGGGGCGACAGCGGTCCGGTGGTGCTCACCGTGTACCTCTCGCACGCGCCCCAGGTCGCGGATCTCAAGGCCATCGAGGAGATCGAACCTCTCATCGCGACCGCCGCCGCGGTCGTCGAGTTCTGCGCGGGCGAGGTGATGCGCGCCGACCAGATGGTGCGGATGGTCCAGCACCGCCGCTACATCGAGCAGGCGAAAGGTCTGGTCATGGGAGTGCGGCCGAGTGCGCCCGGCGAGGCCTTCGAACTGCTGGTGCGGGCCAGCCAGCACGCCAACGTGAAGCTGCGGGACGTGGCCACCGCTCTCGTCCTGGTCGTGGGCGGCACGCTGGAGGACAGCCAGGACGAGGTGACCGACCCGCCGGCGGCCGCGTTCGAGGTCGCGCGAAGACTTTGGGAAGCTCTGCGCGTTTGAACCGACCATTGTCCGGGTACGGATAGCTCGATCTGTCCTGTCGAGCGGCCACTCCCGTACGGTGGTGTCCGCAGCGGTTGAGCCAGCAGCCGCACAGGAGCCGCTGCATTGGCGGCTCCCCTTGTTCCTGTAACGCGAGAGGGAGTACATCGGTGACTGTGCAGGACCCGCGAGCGGAGCAGACCATCGCGCTGTCGGTGAGGCAGCCGGCGCCCGGTGCCACGGTCCTCGCCGTGTCCGGCGAGGTCGACATGGTGTCCGCGCCCGCGTTGCGCGACGCCCTCGTCAACGGCCTCCGTGACGGCGGCACCTTCGTGGTGGACATGACCGGGGTGACGTTCCTCGGCTCGGCCGGTCTGGCCGTGCTCGTGGAAGCAGCCCGGCTGGCGCAGCAGGAGAGCGCCGCGCTCAAGGTGGTGGCGAAGGCACGGGCCGTGACGCGCCCGCTGGAGGCCACCGGCCTGGGCGAGGTCTTCAGCCTGTACGACTCCGTCGACTCGGCCCTCGGCTAGCGCGTCCACACGGTGAGGCGGTTCCCCGCGGCCGCGAGTGCCTCGGCGACGTCGCGGAGTGCCGGTTCCACACCGCCGCGCTCCACGCCGAGCCCGGCGACGTCGACGGTCAGCGGGACGGTGCCGCCCCGCGCCGCGGTGGTGAGCGTGCGGCGCAACGACGGACCGGCTTCGGCCGGCACGTTCCCGCGCACGACCGCTACTACGCCGGAGGAGGTCTCGTGGACCTGGACGTCGCATTCCGGCGCGGCCGTGGCCACGGGCACCGCGGGCGAACGGGCTCGACGCAGGCGCACGGTCGTGCCGCTCGCCCTGCGGTCTATCTCGACCTCGTCCACGCTCTCCCGCATGAGCAGCAGTCCACGCCCCCGTGTGGTCAGCGCGGGAGGCGGTACGCGCCACTGGCCCCTGTCGGCCACGTCGACACGGGCCGAGCCGTCGGGATCGACGCGGGCACGCACCTCGACGGTGCCGCCCGCAGAGCCCGGATAGGCATGTTCCACGGAGTTGTTGATCGCTTCACTGACGGCGAGAACGAGGTCGCAGGCCTCGTCCTCGCCGAAACCGCTGCCCCGCAGCCACTGACGAAGCCGGTGCCGCACCGGCGCCACCTCGTGCGCGTCCGCGGGGAAGCGGAGGGCGAGGAAGTCCTCGTGCACAAGCACAGTGCTCCCTCCCGTTGGTTGCTTCTGCCTGGTGATTTCCCAGGCCACGGCAGTACTACACGTGTGAGATGAGATCGATTCGGGTACGGCAGACACCATGCCTGCCTTCAGCAGAACGGACTACGAGGTGGCTGTGACTCAATTGTCAGGCGTCGAGCTTCGGATGGCGGCGGATCCCACGCAGCTGTCCATCGTGCGCGCGGTCGCGGCGGACATCGCGATGCGGCAGGACTTCGACCTCGACTCGATCGAGGACCTGAAGCTCGCCGTGGACGAGACGTGTTCGACCCTGATCACGCTGGCGGCCCAGGACGCGGTGCTCAGCTGCCACTTCGCGGTGGACGACAAGGGTGCCGTCCACGTGTCGGCGAAGGTCTCCGCGAAGTCGGCGGCGGGCCCCGACGAGGCCAGCTTCGGCTGGCGGGTGCTGACCGCGCTCGTCGACTCGGTGCAGACCGGGGTCGAGGAGACCGAAGGGTTCGTGGTGCACATCGACCTCGTGAAGTCCACGGCAGGGGCGGTGGATGCGTGACCGGGGCGGAAGAGGCCACCAAGACGGCCGAGACCAAGCCGGAGGCGGCGGAGGAGACCAAGCGGGAGGGCAAGTCCCGCTCGGGTGACTACGACCACCTGGCACCGCTCTTCGCCGAGCTCGCGGTCACCCCGGCGGGCCCTGCGCGGGAGACGATGCGGGACAGGCTCGTCACCGAGCACCTCCCGGTCGCCCAGCACATCGCCCGCAGGTTCGGTCACCGCGGCGAGCCGCACGAGGACCTGGTGCAGGTCGCGACGGTGGGTCTGATCAACGCGGTCGACCGCTTCGACCCTGACCGCGGCAGCGACTTCCTGTCGTTCGCGGTGCCGACGATCATGGGTGAGGTCCGGAAGTACTTCCGCGACTCCAGCTGGTCGGTGCGGATGCCGAGGCGGCTCAAGGAGCTGCACCTGGCGATCAACGCGGGGACGTCGAGACTCTCGCAGTCGCTGGGCCGCGCGCCCACGCCGTCCGAACTGGCCGAGCACCTCGGCCTGTCCCGCGAGGAGATCCACGAAGGACTCGCGGCCGGAAACGCTTACCAGAGCGCGTCTCTGGACGACATGCTGATGTCGGAGGACTCGTCGATCTCGCTCGGCAGCACGATCGGCGAGGAAGATCCCGAGATCGCGATGATCGAGCAACGCGAGGCACTGCACCCGTTGCTGGAGAAGCTGCCGGAGCGCGAACGCAAGATCGTGATCATGCGCTTCTTCGGCAACATGACCCAGACGCAGATCGCGCAGAAGGTCGGCATCTCCCAGATGCACGTCTCGCGTTTGCTCGCGAAGACGTTGCGTCAGCTCAGGGACGTGCTCGAAGAGGAATAGGCACGAACACGGCGCCGGGCCGCACCGACGATCTGGCGCCGTTCGTCCTCACCCATGCCGCCCCACACGCCGTACGGCTCCTGAGCCTCCAGCGCGTGGGCGCGGCATTGTGCCAACACGGGGCACGTCTCGCAGATCGCCTTGGCCTTCTCCTCCCGCGCCGCCCGCGCGTACCCGCGCTCGTTGTCGGGGTGGAAGAAGACGGCGCTGTTCTGCCCTCGGCACAGGCCGTCCATCTGCCAGTCCCACACGTCGGTGACCGGCTTGGGCAGACGGGTGGTGCAGGTCATCGCGACTCCCTAGAACTGGGGGGAAGAGTTGCGATCACTGCGTACCCGTGCGTTGACCAGGGATAAACCTGTTACAGCCTTTCGGGTGCCCCAATACCCAGCAGCGACAGCCCGAGCGTCAGCACCCGCGACGTCAACGTCAGCAGATGCAGCCGCGAGTCCTGCAACTCCTGCGTCTCCGCTGTGGCCACGGGGCAGTCGTTGTAGAAGGTGGAGAACGCCGTGGCGGTCTCGAACAGGTAGGTCGTGAGCTTGTGCGGCGCGAGCTCGTCGATGGCCGCCTGGATCGCCGTGGGCAGCTGCAACAGCTTCAACGCCAGGTCCCGCTCTGCCTGCTCCTGCAACACCAGCGGCGCGTCCAGCGGAGCCTCACGCCCGACCTTGCGCCCGATCGACAGGATCCGGGCGTTCGCGTACTGGATGTAGACCGACGTGTCACCGGTCTTGGCGAGCATCTTCTCCCAGGTGAAGACGTAGTCCTTCTCCCGGTCGTTGGAGAGGTCCGCGTACTTGACCGCACCGAGTCCGAGCGTGCGGGCGAGCGCGTCCTTCTCCGCACCCTCCACTTCGGACGTCTCGGGCATCACCTGGTAGGAGTTCTCCACGGCCTCGGTGAGCAGGTCGATCAACTTGATCGTCCCGCCGGCCCGCGTCCGGATCGTCTTCCCGTCACTCCCGAGGATCGTGCCGAACCCGGTGTGCACAGCGGTGTGCGCGTCGTCCAGCCACCCGGCCTGCTTGGAGGTCGCGAAGATCATCTGGAAGTGCTGCGACTGCGGCGTGCCGACGACGTAGATCAGCTCGTCGACCTTCCGCTCCCGAACCCAGTACCGCACCGTCGCGAAGTCGGTGGTGGCGTACCCGTACCCGCCATCGCTCTTGCGCACGATCAGCGGCAGCCGCTCGCCCTCACGGTTCTTGAACCCCGGCGGGAACACGCACAGCGCGCCGTCGCTGGTCTCGATGAGACCCTTCTGCTGCAGCTCGGTGATCGTGTCCGCGAGGTACGGGTTGTAGAAGCTCTCCCCGTAGTTGTCGTCCGCCGACAACCCGATCCCGAGCAGCTCGTACACCTGGTTGAAGTGCCGCTGCGACTCCCCGACCAGCTCGTGCCACAACTTGAGCGTCGCCTCGTCGCCGCCTTGCAACAACACGACCCGCCGCCGAGCGCGGTCCGCGAAGCCGGGCTCGTTGTCGAACTTCTGCCGAGCCTGCTGGTAAAAGGCGTTGAGGTCGCTGATCTCGTGCTCGGCCCCCTGCCCCTCGTCCGTCAGGTGCTCGATGAGCATGCCGAACGGAGTCCCCCAGTCCCCGAGATGGTTGTGCGGGATGACCTCGTGTCCAGCGAAGGTCAGGAGCCGGCAGAACGCGTCCCCGATGATCGTCGACCGCAGATGCCCGACGTGCATCTCCTTGGCCACGTTGGGACTGCTGTAGTCGATGGCGATCCGCCGGGGCTCCTCGGTCTTCGGCACCCCGAGACGATCGTCGGCCAACAGGTTCGCCGCCTGCGCCTCGAGCCACTCCCGGCGAAGCCTCAGGTTGATGAACCCGGGCCCGGCGATCTCCGCGACCTCGACCGCATCGGCTGCGTCCAGGTGCTCGACGATCAGCGAGGCGACCTCACGAGGATTCTTCCCGATCTTCTTGGCGAGACTCATCGCGACGTTGCACTGGTAGTCGGCACCGTCCCGGTTGGACGGTCGAATCAGCGCGTCAGCGGCGGTGATGTCCACGTCCAGGGCAGCGCGCAACGCAAGCGCGACCCGCTGGCCCAGCTCAAGCCCGACATCCCCACGCAGCACTGACCCCACCTCTCACCCACCACCGGCTTTCCCACGAGTATTTCACCCACCCCGGCCCCCCGGCACACAGCCCGCCGCAGGCGGCCTCACCACCGCCCGAGCAACAACGCCCCACCCCCGACGAGCGCGGCCAGACTGACCACCCCGAACACCGAGACCCACCCCAGCGCAGGAACCCCGGTCAACCAGGCCAGCTGATCGGCATCGGACCGAGGCGCCTGCCGCCTCCACCGCTTGACCTGCAACTCCCAGACAGGCCGAACCCCACCCAGCAACAAGAACCAGGCGAACACGTACGCAGCCGCATCCCGAACCTCGACAGAGGCGTAGAAGGACACGAACAAGAACACCCCACCGGTGACGATGATCGACACCACACCGAACACGTTCCGAATCATGATCAGCATGGCCGCCAGGAACCCGATGCTGATCCACAACATCAACTGGATCTGCTCGTTGGTGATCAACACAGCCGCACCGAACCCGAGCAGCGAAGGCGCCACGTACCCGGCCAACGCAGTCAGAACCATCCCAGGCCCACGCGGTTTCCCCCGGGACACGGTCAGCCCGGAAGTGTCCGAGTGCAGCTTGATCCCGCTCAACCGCCGCCCGGTCAACACAGCCAGCAACGCGTGCCCACCCTCGTGAGCGATGGTGATGACGTTGCGGGTGACCCGCCAGATCCCGTGCAGCGCAACGGCGAGGAACGCTGCCAGCGCAGTACCCCACGTGATCAGCACTTCGTCGGTCAGCAACTCGGACGGCAGCAACTCGGAAGGCATCGCGACATAGAAACAGACGCGCCGTGTGAGCCGTATGTGGGCTCGCACGACGCGTCTGAACCGGACAGATGTTCGTCCGGGAGTTTCGGTACTAGTGCTTGATCTTGTCCTTGCTGACCCGCTCGGTCTTGGGGTCGACCACCGCCTGCTCCTGGGTGATCGGCTCCTTGCGCCCGGCACCGGTGGGAAGCGGCGTGGTGACCGCTCCGGTGCTCACAGCCCGGTCCGTCTGCTCGATCCGGGGCGTGCCGTCCCGCTCGTCCCGGAAAGCCTCCGAGCGCGGTTCCGGCACGACCGGCTCCTCCTCGTACTCCTCGACCAGCTTGCGGCGCGCGGGCATCACCGCGAGCAGCAGGCCGAACAGGGCGAGGCCGAGGTGCAGCCAGTTGTCGTTCGCGTTGATCGCCAGCGGGTTGCCGTACTGCTCTGCCGGGTTCTGCGCGAGGACTCCGGTGATCATCAGGTCCCACACGAAGAGCGCGGCGAAGCCGGCGAACAGCAGCCAGCCGTACAGCCGGGCCAGGCCCGAGCCGAGTGCCATGAGCAGGCCCAGCACGCCGACGGCCACCATCACCGTGTTGTGCAGCGGGTTCACCGAGAACCCGAGCACGAACGACTGGGCGGCCCAGTCGCCCACCCCTGTGCGGGTGAAGCCCACGACGCCGAACACGATGAACGCGATGCCGGCCAGTCCAGCCAGCACCTGCACCGGCTGGAGACCGGCGACCTTGATGCGGTGGGTCATAGCGCCCTCCAGGCTCCGTGTCTTGTCGCCTGCCGGACTACCCCGCCTTCACAGGGACCAAACGCTCGGCGCTAGCCGCGGCCCTTGCGCCCGATCCCCGCGTACGCGCCCGGCACCACGGCGGGTGCCTCGATCGACAGTCCTTCCATGAGCTGCTCGACCGGCGTGGGGTGCGAGACCACCAGGAACCCGCCGGCGGGCAGCGCGTGCCGGTAGCGGCGCACGACGCGGCCGGGTCCGGTGGCGTCGTCGACGTACCTCAGGACGTCGACCATCAGCACCGCGTACGGCTCGCGCAGGTCGAGATGGGACATCACGCCCGGATGCCGGAGCACCTGGTCGGGACGGCGCAGGTCCGCCTCGATCGCGCACGCGCGCGGTTCGCCGCGCAACAGTCCACGTGAGAACGCGACCGTCACCGCGTCCGAGTCCACGTAGACGACACGCGCGTCGGGCAGCGTCTGGTGCGTGGCACCGCACGTCGGGATGCCCGAGCCGAGGTCGAGGAACTGACGCACGCCCGCCGCCCAGCAGTGGCGGACGGCGTGGCGGAGGAACGTCCGCTGAGCCCGGGTCACGAGCGGCAGCTCCGGGTCGATCCGGACTGCCTGCTTGGCGAACGCGCGGTCGGCGGCGTAGTTGTGCGCGCCACCGAGGTAGAAGTCATGGATGCGCGCGGCGTTCGGCCGACGTACGTCGACCTCGTAGCGTGCGAAGGCGGGGACCGCAGCCATTCGCAGAGCGTAACTGGCGCCTAGACCATTCGGGCGAAGTTTTCGAAGATTCTTTGGGTCCGTCTGACATGAACCCTCTCGGAGGAGGGCCCGGCCCACCCCACGAAGACCGGGCCACGTAGCGCGTACGGGGATCGAACCCGTGTTTCCGGATTGAGAATCCGACGTCCTGACCACTAGACGAACACGCCAGAAACGAGCACTGATACAAAAATGCTCGCAGAAATAGAAGAAAGTGAACTAGCAGGTCACAGCTTGGAGGGCGCTCCGGCCCATTCATCTGCTCGGATCATGTGAACAATGATGACCGAGAGCACACACGCACCGCAAAGGAATTAATCGAGCCACCGCAGCGCGAGCCACAGCGAGGCACGCGCGTCGGCCGTCCCAAGATCGCGACCGAGCAGCCGTTCGACGTGGGAGATCCGGTGCCGGACGCTGTTGCGGTGCACGCCGAGCACCGTCGCGGCGCGGTCCCAGCTGCCGTGCTGACCGAGCCAGACCCTCAGCGTGTCGATCAGTTCGGGGCGTCCGAGGAGGCCCGCGAGCTCGCGGGAGGCGAACTCCCGCGCCGCCACCGGGTCCACGAGGGAGGACAGGTCGGAGGCCGGGAAAGCGGGTTCGCCGGTGGCCTTGGCGCGGGCCAGCAACGACGAGGCCTCGGCCGCCGCGGAGTCGATCGCGGACCGGGACACAGCGGCCGAAGTGGAGTCCGGCGGCCCGCCCACCAGGCCAGACACCCCCACCGGACCGGACACCTCGACCCCCGCGGCCACCAGCGCCAGAAACCCGCCACCGTCCTTCGACACCAGCGGCCCGTACCGCTGCGCCAGCACGTCGTAGTCGGCCTTGGACTCCCCCGCCACGACCCGGTAGGGACCGGCCCCCAGCACCTTCTCCACTCCGGACACCTCCGGCCGCAGCAACGCGGACCCGGCGAGCCGCGCGATCTGCCCGCGCTCGCTCTCCAGGTCCCGCCGCAACAGTCCGAGCAACGCCAGCGCGACCGCGACGACGGCCCGTTCGGCGGGGGAAAGAGGGGCGGGCCGGCGCACCACGAGCACCGCGGACTCGACCGGGTCGAGGGTGACGTGGTCTTCACCCACCTGGGTCGAGGCCGAACGGGGGCCGGACCCCGTCGCGACCCGCCCGACGAGCGAGGCCACGTCCTGCGGCGCGTCCGAGGCGTCCACGAGATCGGCCCGGCAGTTCAGCACCACCGCCAGCGTCGTCAGCACCGACTCGACGGGACGCACGCGGGTGGCGGCACGGGTCAGGGCGCGCTGGCTGTCCGCCAGCATCCGCTGCTCCCGCACGGCGATCTCCGCGAGCACCGCGCCGAGCGCCTGCGAGACCGCCAGGAACGGCGTCGACGGCGGCACCTCCAGCAGCGGCATCCCCTGCGCCGCACAGGCCTCCACCAGCGACGACGGCACCGTCGGGAACTCCGGCTCCACACCGAACCCGATCGCCGAGACACCGGAGGTGACCAGCCCGGCGACGTACGCGGGCACGTCGGACGGGAACCGCACGCCGGCCGTGAGCAGCAGCTCCTCACCGACCAGGTACGGCGTCGGGTCCTCCAACTCGGACACGTGCGCCCAGCGGACCGGCCGGTCCAGCGCGTCGGCTCCACACAGGACGGTCAACCCGAGGTCGACTCGCGCGACGAGGTCCTTCAGTGGGACGGTTTGCACAACCATGGTCCGCTGATTGTGCACAACGACCACTTACCAGCGCCAGCACGCGTTCCTACTGTGACCTGCAACCCAAGGAGGTCCAACAGTGGCTCTCGACTACGCGGTGATCGCCGCCTACGTGCTCGGCATGATCGGCATGGGCTGGTGGGGCATGCGCCGCGCCACCAGCAAGAGCGAGTACCTGGTCGCCGGACGCAGGCTCGGCTTCACGATGTACTCCGGCACCATGTCGGCCGTCGTGCTCGGCGGCGCGTCGACCATCGGCGGCGTCGGGCTCGGCTACAAGTTCGGCATCTCCGGCGCCTGGATGGTCTTCGCCATCGGCCTCGGCATCCTGTTGCTCAGCGCGCTCTTCGCGCGCCGGATCGTCAGGTTGAAGGTCTACACCGTTTCGCAGATGCTCGACCTGCGGTACGGCGGCAACTCCAGCACGGTCTCCGGTCTGGTGATGGCGGCCTACACGTTGATGCTCACCGTCACGTCCACGATCGCGTACTCCACGATCTTCAACGTCCTCTTCGGACTGCCCAAGTCGCTCGGCGTGATCATCGGCGGCGGCATCGTGGTGCTGTACAGCGTTCTGGGCGGCATGTGGTCGATCACGCTGACCGACATCGTGCAGTTCGTCGTGAAGACGGTCGGCATCCTGTTCCTGCTGCTGCCGATCAGCCTCGTCACCGCCGGCGGCTTCGACGGCATCCAGGCGCGGCTCAACGACCCGGCGATGTTCGAGGTCGGCAACATCGGCGTCAGCACGATCATCACCTACCTGCTGATCTACGTGTTCGGTCTGCTGATCGGCCAGGACATCTGGCAGCGCGTGTTCACCGCCAAGTCGCCGAAGGTCGCGGCCTGGGGCGGCATCACCTCCGGCCTCTACTGCCTCGTCTACGCCGTCGCGGGCGCGTTGATCGGCCTCGCGGGCAAGGCCCTGTACCCGGACATCGCGAACAAGGACGAGGCGTTCGCGACGATCGTGGAGAACCTGCTGCCGACCGGCGTGCGCGGACTCGTGCTCGCCGCCGCGCTGGCCGCGATGATGTCCACCTCGTCCGGCGCCCTCATCGCCTGCGCCACGGTGGCGTCGAACGACATCTGGCGGCGCAAAGCCAAGGCCGGCCGCAACTCTGCTTCGGACGTCCACGACAACCGGATGTTCACGCTCGTGATCGGTGTCGTCGCGATCGCCATCGCGGTGGCGCTGAACGACGTCGTGGCCGCGCTGACCGTCGCCTACAACATCCTCGTCGGCGGGCTGCTGGTCGCGATCATCGGCGGTCTGGTGTGGAAGCGCGGCACCCGGCTGGGCGCGATGACGTCGATGGCGGTCGGGTCGCTGACGGCGATCGGGTTCATGGTGTTCGTGGACGTCTACGCCAACGAAGCCATCTACTACAGCCTCGGCGCGTCCTTCGTGACGTACGTCGTGGTCAGCCTGGCCACCCCGCCCACCTCGCCCGAGGTGCTCGCGAACTGGGACCGCCGGGTGGCCGGTGACGCAACCGAAGAGGAACTGGTGACAGCATGATCGGCCCCGTCGACTCCTCGCAGGTCCCGCGCTACGCGGGTCCGGCGACCTTCGCCCGGCTGCCACGCCTCGACCAGGTGGCGCACGCGGACGTCGCGGTGGTGGGAGTCCCGTTCGACACCGGCGTCTCGTACCGGCCGGGTGCACGGTTCGCGCCCTCGGCCGTGCGGGAGGCGTCCCGGCTGCTGCGCCCGTACAACCCCGGCCTGGACGTGTCGCCGTTCGAACGCGTGCAGGTCGTCGACGGCGGCGACATCGCGGTCAACCCGTTCCACATCGGCGAGGCCATCGAGACGATCGAGGGCGCTGCCACGGATCTGCAGCGCGACGGCACGAAGCTGGTCACCATCGGTGGTGACCACACGATCGCGCTTCCGTTGCTGCGCGCCGTTTCGCGGATCCACGGGCCGGTGGCGCTGCTGCACTTCGACGCGCACCTCGACACGTGGGACACCTACTTCGGTGAGCCGTACACGCACGGGACGCCGTTCCGGCGCGCGGTGGAGGACGGGATCCTCGACACCGAGGCGATCTCGCACGTCGGCACGCGGGGACCGTTGTACGGCAAGAAGGACCTGGAGGACGACCGCCGGCTCGGGTTCGGCATCGTGACGTCGTCGGACGTCATGCGGCGGGGTGTGGACGAGACCGTGGACGCGTTGCGGCAACGGATCGGGTCGCGGCCGTTGTACGTGTCGATCGACATCGACGTGCTGGATCCGGCGCACGCGCCTGGGACCGGGACGCCCGAGGCCGGCGGGATGACCTCGCGGGAACTGCTGGAGATCGTGCGCGGGTTGCGGGGGCTGAACCTGGTGGGGGCGGACGTGGTGGAGGTGGCGCCGGCGTACGACCACGCGGACATCACGTCGGTGGCGGCCTCGCACGTGGCGTACGACCTGGTGAGTCTGCTGGCGCTGAAGGAGGGCCTGTGACCCGCAACGGTGGCGATGTCGTCGTCGAGACCCTGGAGGCACTCGGCGCGCACACCGTCTTCGGCATCCCCGGCCAGCACGCGCTCGGGCTCTTCGACGCGCTGCGCCGCTCCGACCTGCGCTACGTCGGTTCGCGGACCGAGGTCAACGCCGCCTTCGCCGCCGACGGGCACGCCCGCGCGACCGGTTCGGTGACGCCGCTGCTGGTGTCGACCGGGCCCGGCGCGCTGCAGACCCTGGCCGGGCTGCAGGAGTCGGCCGCGGGCTCGGCTCCGGTGCTGGGCATCTCGTCGCAGATCCCCTCCGCCGGACTTGGTGGCGTGCGTGGCGGGTACCTGCACGAGCTGACCGACCAGCTGGCGTCGTTCCGGGACGTGGTCAAGCACGCGCGGGTCGTCCGGCACGTCTCGCAGATCCCGTCGGCGCTGGCCGAGGCGTGGGAGATCGCGCTCACCGCGCCGTTCGGGCCGGTGTGGGTGGAGATCCCGCAGGACGTGCTGCTCGGGCCCGCTTCAGTGCCGCCGGTGACGTCGGTGTCGTGGTCGCCGCGTGAGCTGCACCCGCGAGTGGAGCTGGTCGAGGAGGCCGTGCGGTTGCTGGACGGCGCTGCCCGGCCGGTGATCCTGGCCGGTGGTGGCGCGCTGCACGCCCGTGACGCGCTGCTGGAGCTGGCGGAGAAGCTGCGGGCGCCGGTCGTGTCGACGTTCGGCGGCAAGGGCAACTTCCCCTGGGAGCACCCGCTTTCCGCGCAGTCGTGGCTGGAGGACCGGCACACCACGGAGTTCCTGGCCGACGCGGACGTGCTGCTCGTCGTCGGGTCGGGGCTGGGTGAGCTGTCGAGCAACTACCGGACGTTCCGGCCGCGCGGCGCGGTGGTTCAGATCGAGGCCGACCTCGGCAAGCTGGAGTCGAACTACCCCGCGCTCGGCATCCACGCCGACGCCCGGCATGCGTTGCGCGCCTTGGCTTCCGGCGTGAAGACACGAGCCGTGGACGGTGTCGCCGAGGAACGGGTGCTGGGGCTGCTCGCCAACGTGCGGCAACGGTTCGCAGAGCAGGAGCTCGACCTGGAGTGGCAGGTTCTCGCCGCGCTGCGGGCCGCGGTCCCGGACGGCACGCCGACGTGCTGGGACATGACGATCCTCGCGTACTGGGCCTGGTCGGCGTGGGATCCCCGTGGTGGCGCGCAGTTCTCCGCCCAGGGCGCGGGCGGGCTCGGGTACGGCTTCCCCGCCGCGCTCGGCGTGGCCGCGGCCGTCGACGGGCCGGTGCTCGCGGTGTCCGGTGACGGCGGCGCGATGTACGGGATCTCGGAGCTCGCCACGGCCGCGCAGCACGGGTCGCGGGTCGTGTGGCTGATCGTCGACGACGGCGGCTACGGCATCCTGCGCGAGTACATGACCGACGCGTTCGGCCAGGCCACCGCCACCGAGCTGGCCCGTCCTGACTTCGTGGCGCTCGCCGAGGCGTTCGGGGTGCCCGCCACCCGCAGCACGCCGGAGTCGCTGCGCGAGGATCTCGCCAAGGCGTTCGCCGGGGACGGCCCGCACGTCGTCGTGCTGCCCGCGGTCTTGCGCATGTTCGCCCCCACGCACCTGGAGCACACGTGATCGTCGCGAACTTCGTCAACGGCACCTCGGCCGACGCACAGGAGACCTCGCCTCTCATCGATCCCGCGACCGGCGAGGAGTTCGGCCGCGCGGTGGTCTCGCGTGCCGCCGAGGTCGACGCCGCCGTCCAGGCCGCCGCAGCAGCGTTCCCCGCCTGGTCGCGCACCACGCCCGGCGAACGTCAGCACGCGCTCCTCAAGCTCGCCGACCTCCTCGAAGCCAACGCCGAGGCAGTTGCCGACGCCGAGGTCCGCGAGACCGGCAAGGTCCGTTCGGTACTGCTGGACGAGGAGATCCCGCAGTGCGCGGACCAGATCCGGTTCTTCGCCGGTGCCGCCCGCGCCCTGGGCACGGCCGCCGCGGGCGAGTACATCCCCGGCCACACCTCGTACCAGCGCCGTGAGGCGGTCGGGGTGATCGCGCAGATCACGCCGTGGAACTACCCGCTGATGATGGCCGTGTGGAAGATCGCCCCGGCGCTGGCCGCGGGCAACACGGTGGTGCTCAAGCCCGCCGACACCACGCCGTCGTCCACGGTGCTGCTCGCCACCCTCGCCGCCGAGGTGCTGCCGGCGGGCGTGTTCAACGTCGTGCTGGGCGACCGCGACACCGGCCGGCTGCTGGTCGAGCACCCGGTGCCCGCGATGGTGTCGCTGACCGGCTCGACTCGCGCCGGTGTCGAGGTGGCCCGCAGCGCCGCCGCGACGGTGAAGCGCACGCACCTCGAACTCGGTGGCAACGCGCCGGTCCTGGTGTTCGACGACGTGGACGTGACTGCGGCGGCAGAGGGCATCGTCGGCGCCGCCTTCTACAACGCGGGCCAGGACTGCACGGCCGCGAGCCGAGTGCTGGTCCATTCCGCCGTGCACGACGAGTTCGTCGCGGCGCTGACCAAGGCGGCCTCTGCCCAGGTCCCCGGCACCGACTTCGGTCCGTTGAACAGCCAGGCCCAGCTGGACCGCGTGCTCGGCCTGCTGTCCCGCTCGTCCGCCACCGTCCACTGTGGAGGAAAGCGGCACGGCTCCGACGGCTTCTTCCTGGAGCCCACAGTGATCTCGGGCCTCGCACAGGACGACGAGCTGGTCCAGGAGGAGGCGTTCGCCCCGCTGATCACCGTGCAGCGGTTCGCGGACGACGACGAGGCCATCGCGCTCGCCAACGGTGTGCCGCAGGGACTCGCGTCCTCGGTCTGGACCCGCGACACCGGCCGGGCGGCGTCACTGACGGCACGGCTCGACTTCGGCATCGTCTGGGTCAACACGCACGGCCTGGTCGCGTCCGAGATGCCGCACGGCGGTTTCGGCGCCTCGGGGTACGGCAAGGACCTGTCGATGCACGGCCTGGAGGACTACACGCGCGTCAAGCACGTGATGATCGCGCACTGAGCATCGCCCGGTACGGCATCGGGTAGTGCAGCAGGCTCGCCGGGACGAACGCGGAGACCACCCGGATCATCCGGATCCACCGGCGCAGCCTGCGCGCGTCCCGGTCCGTCCACTCCAGACCGAGCTTGTCCCGCAACGCCTCCGGCAGCGTGCCGACGGCGAAGTCCGGCAGCACGCGCGCCGCGACGGGCCGCACCAACGGCCACAGGGCGCTCGGCAGGTGTTCGGTGCCCGGTGCCTTGCCGGACCGCAGCTCGAACGCCTCCAGCAGCCCCTGCACGCCGTCGGTGCACTCCAGCTGCGTGGCGACCACGTCGTCGAGGTAGGCGCGCAACGCCGTGAGATCGCCCGGCATCGTCCTGATGCCGAGCGTCTCCCCCGTTTCGCGCCACTCCCGGTACAGCCGCTCCTCGTGGATCACGGGCATCCTGGGCCGCAGCAACCGGTACGCGGTGAGCAGCGAGTCGAAGCTGGTGGCGTGCACCCAGCGGAACAGCTCCTCGTCCGCGCCGGGGATCAACGCGTGCGACCGCACCAGCCGCCCGGCCTCCCCCGCGGCCAGCTCGCCACCGAACAACCGCAGCTGGGACGACGTGATCGTCCTCGTCAGCCGCGCGAACGGGTCGGCGCGGTAGCCGTCGCGCACCGCCGCGGCGATGACCGGGTGCGCGACCTGCATCAGCACGGCACGGCCCAGCACCACCAGCTCGAACCGGGTGTACCAGCCGAGCCGCCACGTCACCGACTCCGGTCCCAGCGTCACAACCATGATCATTCCGCGCTTCCGGCCACCCGCCGAAGATCAACACTCGAAAGGGTTACCGGCACAGGGCCGCTTCATCACGTACTTCTCGCACACCAGGGGGTAGCCAGACCGTTGACCTCCAGTTAGGTGGAGTTCGTAGCGTCAGCGGCATGTTCGCGATTCGGCAGTACGAGTTCGGCCCGGCGGAGAACCTGCGGTTCGTGGAGGTCCCCGACCCGGAGCCGGCGACCGGCCAGGTCCGGATCACCGTGGCCGCCGCCGGCGTCCACCTCGTCGACACCACGATCCGCAAGGGCGGCTTCGGCCCCGTCACCTTCCCGATGACGCCGGGACGTGAGGTCGCCGGCGTGGTCACCGCGCTCGGCGAGGACGTGCCGGGCGACTGGCTCGGCCGCCGGGTCGTCGCGCACCTCGGCCAGGCCAGTGGCGGTTACGCCGAGCTCGCGGTCGCCGGCGCCGGCTCCCTGCACGCGCTGCCCGACGACGTGTCGTTCGAGTCGGCGGTCGCCATGATCGGTACCGGCCGCACGGTGGTCGCGGTGCTCGACGCCGCGAAGCTCACGAAGGACGACGTGGTGCTCGTGACGTCGGCGGCAGGCGGCATGGGCGCGTTGTTCGTGCAGGAGGCGCGCAACGTCGGCGCGCAGGTCATCGGCCTCGCGAGCACCGAGAAGCTGGACCTGGTCATGGACAACGGCGCGGACGCCGCCATCGACTACACCCGGCCCGGTTGGGCGGACGGCCTCAAGGACATGACCGTCGTGCTCGACGGTGTCGGCGGCGAGGCGGGGACCCTGGCGTTGAGGACACTGGGGCCGGGCGGGCGGCAGATCATCCACGGCTGGTCGTCCGGGGTCATGACGCCGATCAGCACGGAGGCGCTGTTCGCGAACAGTCTCACCGCGACGGTCGCGCTCGGGCCGGGGATGATGCGGCGCGGGCTGCGGGTGCTGGAGGAGGAGTCGATGGCCGGGCTCGCGAGCGGGCGGTTCGTGCCGCTGGTCCACCCGCCGTTCGCGCTGAAGGACGCGTGGCAGGCGCACGAGGAGCTGGAGTCGCGGGCCACGGCGGGCAAGGTCGTGCTCAAGCCCTAGCCGGCCTCGACCTCGAAGCCGCGCCAGCGTTCGGCCATCGCCACGAGCTCGTCGACGATCTCCACCGTGTACTCGCGGGCCTCGCCTTCGGGCTCGGCCAGCGCCGCCGCGCGGAGCTTCGTGCGGATCACGTGCACGATCTCCTCGGAGGCCTCGGCGCCGTAGGTCCGCCCGAAGTCCTCCACGAAGACGAGCCCGCTGGAGAACGCTCGCAGCTCGGCGGCGACCGCCTCGTTCGTCACGTGGCCGGCGATCACGTCGAGCGCCCAGCCGACGCTGCCGCTCGACTGGTTCCAGCAGTCTTCGCCGATGAACAGGTGTGATGACACCAGGAAAAGATAATGGGGCCGTCCCGAAAGGACGACCCCATTATCCCTGGATCACGCCTGTACCGGCACCTCGACGAACTTCTTGCCCGCGAAGTTCTCGACGACCACCGACTGCACGTCCTTGGGGTCGACCAGCGCGGAACCGTCCAGGTTCGTGCCCTCGGCGGCGCCCTTCTTGGACACCACCCAGGAGCCTGCCTCCTGGCGGCTGCCGTCCTTCGACACGACGAAGATCCGGCACTTCTCGCCTTCGGGGATGCCGTTGATCGCCATGTTCGTGCGGACCCATCCGGCGGCGGGAACGACCTTGACGGTCATCGACGCCTTCGTCACCGGGTCTGTGAACGTGGCGAGCCTGGTGCCCGCCGGGTCCGGTGCCACCGTCGGAGTGGGAGAGGCCGTCACATCGGGTGACGTGGCCTTGCCGACGAAGACTCCGGCGCCCAGGACCAACGCGGCCACAACGGCCGCCGCGGCACCAAGAGTGTACTGACGACGCCTTGCGACGCCGCCTCGTTCCGAACGCACCTGGCGCAAGGTGCGCTGCAACAACAGATCGCCGCCCTCGGGCGGCCCGTCCAGCATGGCCTCCGGCGGCACCTCGCCGAGGAAGGCCTCCATGTCGCGGAGCTCTCCGAGTTCACGCGTGCATTCAGGGCAGGACGCCAGGTGCTCGTCCATCTCCCGCACCTCCTGCTCGTCCAGTGCCCCTAGAACGTAGGCACCGAGCAGTTGCGGGTCGTGCTGCGTGGTCATCCAGCCACCCCCTTCAGTGCGACCTTCTGACCTCCGAAGGTCTCCCTCAAGGCTCGCAACGCGTAATACGATCTTGATTTAACCGTGCCAGGTGGTACCCCCAGCGCTTCCGCCGCCTCCGTCACGCTCCGGCCGCGGAAATAGATCTCCATCAGCACGTCGCGGTGGTCGGAGGACAGCCTGTCGAGCGCTTCGAGCACCACCACCGAGTCGACGACCTGGTCGGCGTGGTCGCGTTCGATCGGTGGCGTCGCCGGAGACTCCGCCACCTCCTGGGGACGCGCCGCCTTCGCACGCACCCTGTCGGTGACGATGTTGCGCGCCACCGTCAGCAACCAGCCTCGCACCGATCCCTTGCCGTTCACGAGGGCGTCGGGATGGCGCCACGCACGGACCAGGGTCTCCTGGACCACGTCCTCGGCAGCCGCCCGATCGCCGGTCAACCGCGTCGCGTACGCCAGCAGCGCCCGACCGTGCTCCTCGTAGAGCGATCGGATCAGTGCCTCGTCGGCCGCGGTCTCCCGTTTGCGGGAGAACAAAGCCGCCATCCACCCACTCCTCCCCGCCCGCGAACACCTCTTGCGGGCGTCCTGTTCAAGACCTCAGCCGACACACGAGCGGCAGAGAGCTTCGGTTCAACGGGTTTCAACTAAATGAGATCGCCGGATGTTAGCGGGATCGGTTGAGGACCCCGACCAGTTCCGCCATCTGCGCCTCCGGCATGACGTTGATGTACATCCCGTGGTCGGTCGCCGGGTCGCGCAACTCCTCTTCGAAGCTGTCGATCGCGAACGGGCGACCTGCGGGGATGTCGTAGCCCACGATGACCCGCAACCGCGGGATGGGGAACGTCTTGGCCGGGCACATCCCACCGGACAGGGGGAACACCGCGTGGGTGCGGTGCGAGGCGCTGTCGGTGTTGTTGCCGTCCCAGCAGCTGCCGAAGTCGTAACTGCGCAAAGTGGTCGCGTTTCCACACAACGGGTACTTCGTCGTGTAGCGGCCCGGCTGGTCCGAGCAGCCCCACCGGGCGCGCGTGTTCGGGCCGTAGTCGTTGGTGAACGCCGACGGATCGCCGGTGATCAGGCGCAGGAACCGCGGCATCGGCAGGACAGCGCTGACCGGGTTGCCCTCGTAACGGATCTCCACGCTCTTGGGCTTGAGCACCTCGCCGGTGTTTCCGTGCAGGCCGCCGCCGTCCGCGTGCGCGTCGTGACCGGCGCTGTCGGTCATGCGCAGCACGGGCCAGTAATAGGTCGAGAGGTCGTTCTTCTCACACGTGGTGGTCGCGGCCGCGAGGGAGTCGTCGGTCGACTTCGCGTCAGCCGACTTGTTGCCGACGTACTCGTGTGTGTGGTGGGCGCCGAACGGGATGCCCGGTGAGACAACGGGGTTGTCCGCGTTGAGGTGACGGTCCTCGTTCGTGCCGCACTGGATGACGACGGCCGGCGTCTTCGGTTCGCCGAGCACCTGGTCGAGCTCGCTGACGTACTGGTCGGCGGACGGCGCGCCGTTGGACGTGCCGCGCAGCAGGACCGCGGAGCCCGTGATGACGAGGAGCGCGACCGCCGCGACCGCGAAGGTCGCCGGTTTGTTCCGGGTCACGGGCACAGCCTGCCAACCCGTTCGGGCAAACTGAAGTGGCCTGTCTCAACAGGGCCGGTCACCTCTGCCCCACCAGTTTCGCGTAGGAGCCACGTAGGTGTTCCTCCGCCGCACACCCCGCCCGCTCCGCGTCACCGGACCTCAGAACCTCGGCCAGACCGGCGTGCCCGGGAACGACCACGCCCTGGTAGGCGGGGTCGCCGACGATCCGCGCGAGCAGGAACAGATGGACCTGGCTGCGGATCGCCTGCCACGCCTCGATGAGCCGCCGATGCCCCGTCGCCGCGTACACGGCGTCGTGGAACTTCATGTCGAGCGCGACCCGTTCGGCGTCCGTACGGGCAAGTTTCATTGCCCCGACAACCTCGTCGAGCGCGTCGAAATTCCGCGCCCTGACCGCCGCCGTCCGCATCGCGAGGACGTCCAGCGCCGTCCGCAGCGTGAAGAGCTCGTCGACGTCCTCCGGCGTGAGCTCGCGCACCCACGTGCCGCGATGCCACTCGGAGACGACGAGGCCCTCGCCCTCCAGCAGCACGAGCCCCTCGCGCACCGAACCCCGGCTGACACCGAGCTGACCTGCGAGTTCGATCTCCTTGAGCGCGGCGCCCGCAGGCAGCTCACCACTCAGGATCGCGTCTCTGATCCGGTCCGCGGCCTCTCCTGCGACGCCTTTGCGCGCAACTGGCCGGACAGCGGGGAGAGGCATGTCCGAATGTTGACAGCGTGCTGGACGAGGGGTCAACTTCGCCGGCCGAGCCCCGGAGACCCGTCGGGGAACGCCATCGAGGTGAGGGCGTTCGCCGACGACTCACAGGTCTTCGCCACCTGCTCTACTGCGCGGTCACCAGCGGCTGGCGATCGTGGTTCACCACACTGACCCCGGCCACGTCCCCAGCCCGCACCATCGCGGACCCGGCCAAGGTCACCTCACCGCTGTGCGCCCTCCACGAGCCCGCGGTGAACGTTCGTCCGTCCTTCGTGTGCACGACGAGCCAGCAGGCTTCCCCGTCCTGCATCCCGTCGACCGTGGCGACGAGCTTCAGGCCACCCTCGGTGTCGGTGACCTGCACGGCCATGTGCGCACCCGTCGAGGACGTCCCCTGCATGAGCGCGTCGACGTTCTCGGTGCCACCGACCCCCAATCCCTGGCCCATCCAGACGCCCCCAGCGAGCACGCCGGCGACCGCGAGGGTCGATGACAGGGCCGTGATGCGGCCTCGGCGGCGCACGGCCTGATGTCTCTCATCGCGAACCGTGCCCAGCGTGCGCTGAAGCAGGTGGTCCGCGTTCGGTGGAGGTCCGTCGAGCATGGCCTCCGGTGGCAGTTCTTCCATCAGCATGTCGTTCTCGTTCAACTCGTTGGTGCCCAGGACGTTCGGTGCCATGCGCTGGCGGACGCGGCAATGGACACGGTTACGCGGAACGATTCACTCAAATTTCTCCCTCTCCAGTCCCGCGGGCAGCGGTGACCAACACCTTCAAAACGAGCCGATGAGGAAGTTGGTTCAACGCAGATACAAGGACGTTGCGCAGCCCACACGAGACGGTTGACCTGGGCCTCCAGCAGCTCCTACGCTCTCATATATGATGTATGACCGGCCTGGAGCACTTCCGGCGTCCCGGACGGACTTCGTTCTGGAATCGATCAAAGAAGCGATTCTTTACGGAAAGCTGAAACCGGGGCAGGCGCTCGTCGAAACCGATCTCGCCGCGTCGCTCAACGTCTCGAAGACGCCCGTGCGCGAGGCGCTCAAGACGCTCGCGGGGTCGGGACTCGTCGTGATGAGCCCGTACAAGGGCGCCTCGGTGCGGGTGGTCGACGCGGAGATGGCGGCGTCCGTCTACGACGTGCGGATGTTGCTGGAGCCGGAGGCGCTGCGCCGTGCCGTCGCGCTCGGGGCCGACTTCACCGAGGCCCGTTCGGTGTTGGACGACACCTCTGACCTGGCCCGACGCAGCCTGGCGAACCGTCGTTTCCACCGCGCGCTCTACGCGGGGTGCGGCAACCCGTTGATGGTCGAGATCCTCGACGGGCTGCGCGACCAGGCCGCGTTGATCACGGTGGCGGGCTGGGGCATCAGCCCCACCTGGGAGGCGGAGGACGCCGAGCACCGGGCGATCCTCGTCGCCGCCGAGGAGGGGCACGGCGACGTCGCGGCCGACCTGCTCCGCCGTCACGTCCAGACCTTCGCCGACCGAGTAGTCGAGGAGCTTCCCGATGGCGTTCGATGACCTCACCGAACAGCTGGCGTCCGTGGTGGCGATCACCGTCACGCCGTTCGACGCGGACGGGGCGATCGACGAGAAGAACTACGCCGCGATCGTGGACCGGATGGTCGAGGGCGGTGTCTCGGTCGTGACGCCGAACGGGAACACGAGCGAGTTCTACACGTTGTCCGCCGCGGAGACCGAGCGCGCGCTGCGGATCACCGTGGACACCGTCGGGGACCGCGCCTCGATCGTCGCCGGCGTCGGGCACGACCTCACGTCCGCCGTGACCGCGGCCCGGTTCGCGGACCGGGCAGGCGCGCAGGGGATCATGATCCACCAGCCGGTGCACCCGTACGTGTCGCTGGACGGATGGGTCGACTACCACCGGGCGATCGCCTCGTCGGTGCCCGAGCTGAGCGTGGTCCTGTACGTGCGGAACCCGCGGATCGGTGGCGCGCAGATCGCCGCACTGGCGGACGCGTGCCCGAACGTCGTGGGCGTGAAGTACGCGGTGCCGGACCCGGTGCGGTTCGCGTCGGTCGCGCGGGACGCCGGGCTGGAGCGGCTGACGTGGGTCGCGGGGCTGGCCGAGCTGTCGGCGCCGGGCTACTTCGCGGTCGGGGCCTCCGGGTTCACCTCGGGGCTGGCGAACGTCGCGCCGCAGCTGTCGGTGCAGATGTTCCGTTGTCTGCAAGCTGGTGAGTTCGGTGCGGCGATGGAGTTCTGGGAGTTCATCCGGAAGTTCGAGGAGCTGCGGGCGGCATCGGAGTCGGCGAACAACGTGTCCGTGGTGAAGGAGGCGTTGGCGCAGCTCGGTTTGTGCCGCCGGGACGTGCGGCCGCCAGCTTCGGTTCTGTCCGAGGCTGATCGTTCTGCCGTGGGTGTGCTGCTGAACTCGTGGAGCCTGCTGTGACCTTCGCCCAGAAAAAGCTTCGGAGCGCGGCGTGGTTCGAGGGTGAGGGGTTGCGGGCGTTCTCGCACAACGCCCGCATGCGGCAGCTCGGCATGAATCCGGGTGAGCACCTCGGGAAGCCGGTCATCGCGATCCTGAACACGTGGAGCGGCATCAACCCGTGCCACATGCACTTGCGCGAACGGGCGCAGCAGGTCGAGCGCGGAGTCTGGGAGGCGGGCGGTTATCCGTTGGAGTTTCCTGTTTCCACGTTGTCGGAGACGTACCAGAAGCCGACTCCGATGATGTACCGGAACATGCTGTCGATGGAGACCGAGGAGATCCTCCGGTCCTACCCCGTCGACGGCTGTGTGCTGATGGGCGGCTGCGACAAGACCACTCCCGCGTTGCTGATGGGCGCTGCTTCCGCCGGTCTGCCCACGGTCTTCGTGCCCGCCGGGCCGATGCTGCGGGGCAACTGGCGGGGCGAGAAGCTCGCGTCCGGCACGGACATGTGGCGGTTCTGGGACGAGAAGCGGGCGGGCACGATCTCGTCCTCGGACTGGGCAGAGATCCAGTCCGGGCTGGCCCGCTCCCCCGGCACGTGCATGACGATGGGCACGGCCTCGACGATGACGGCCGCCGCGGAGGCGCTGGGGCTGACTCTGCCCGGCGCGTCGTCGATTCCGGCCGTCGACTCGGCGCACTACCGGATGGCGGCCGCGTCGGGCATGCGCGTGGTCGAGATGGTGCGCGAGGGGCTGACGATCGCCGACGTGGTGTCGACGGAGGCCTACGAGGACGCGATCCGGACCGTGCTGGCGCTGGGCGGGTCCACGAACTCCTACATCCACCTGATCGCGATGGCCGGGCGGTCCGGGATCTCGTTGTCGCTGGACGACTTCGACCGGTTGTCGCGCGAGGTGCCGGTGCTGGCTTCCGTTCAGCCCGCCGGTGAGCACCTGATGGAGGACTTCCACTACGCGGGCGGGCTGCGCGGGCTGCTGTCTCGGTTGCGGAAGTCGTTGCACCTCGAGCGGATCACGGTGACCGGGCGGACGTTCGGCGAGGACCTCGAAGGCGCGGAGGTGTTCGACGCGTCGGTGATCCGGACCACGGACGACCCGATCTCGCCGGAGGGTGGACTGGCTGTGCTGCGGGGCAATCTGGCTCCTGACGGCGCGGTGATCAAGTACGTGGCGGCTGATCCCGCGTTGTGGAGGCACACCGGGCCCGCCGTGGTCTTCCACGGCTACAAAGATCTGCAGGCACGGATCAACTCACCTTCGCTGGAAGTGACGAAGGACTCGGTGATCGTGCTGGCCGGTGGCGGCCCGAAGGGCGGGCCCGGCATGCCGGAATACGGGATGCTGCCGATCCCGGACAAGCTGCTGCGCGAGGGTGTCCGGGACATGGTGCGCGTGTCGGACGCGCGGATGAGCGGAACTTCTTACGGCGCATGCGTTCTGCACGTGGCGCCGGAGGCGCACGTCGGCGGGCCGCTGGCGCTGGTGCGGGACGGCGACCTCGTGACGCTGGACGTCGAGGCGCGGGTGTTGCGCGTGGAGATCTCCGACGAGGAGATGACGCGCCGCCGTGAGGCGTGGACGGCGCCCCCGCCGAAGTTCGAACGCGGGTACGGCGCCTTGTACTACGAGCACATCACGCAGGCCGACGAGGGCTGCGACTTCGAGTTCCTGTCACGCCCCGGGACGAACCCGGAGCCCAACGCGCTCTGAGTCCTACTTGGACTCGACGCGACCCTGGTCGACGACAACGTCCTGCCAGTCCGCGGTCCCGAGCAACTGGCTGCGCAGGTAGGCCGTGGTGAGCCGCTGCACGGCCGCGACCCGTTCCGGGCTCTCGTCCGTGGTCTCGGCGACGTCGTAACCGGAGACGCCACCGAACCCGTGCTCCGCGCCGAACAGCGTGAGCAGGACCTTCGGGCCGGGCGCGAGGTGGTACGGGTCGGCGTGCCAGTCCGGTCCCATCGTGGTCAGGTGCGCGGAGGCGTCCGCGTCCCCGGCGACCACGAGCGCGGGCGCGGTCATCTCGCTGAAGTCCGCGGTCTGCATGAAGGAGTAGTTCTCCTTCACCACGTCGGTGACGGCGTCGCCCCGGCCGGTCGAGCCGAGCAGCACGCCCGCCTTGATCCGGTCGTCCCGCAGGCTCACGCCCTCGGTCTTCATGCCCAGCAGCAGGCTCGCGGTGTGGCCGCCCATCGAGTGCCCCACGACCGCGATCCTGGTGCGGTCGAGGCGGCCCTGCAGCTGCGGCACGGCCTTCTCGATCTCGTCGAGGCGGTCGACGAGGTGCGACATGTCCTCGGCGCGTTCCCGCCAGAACATCGGCGCGCCGGGGGTGGTGGCGGGCAGGTCCAGGCTGCGGGAGCTGAGGTGGGTCGGCTGCAGGACGACGAAGCCCTGCTCTGCCCAGTGGTTCGCGAGCGGCGCGTAGCCGTTCAGCGAGGAGAGGTGGTTCGAGTAGCCCTGCCCGTGCGAGAGCAGCAGGATCGGCAGGCCGGCGCCCTCGGTCGGCGCGGACACCTTCACCTGCAGGTCAACGGGCCTGCCGGGAACGTCGAGAACGACAGGGCTCACCGTGAAGACGGTCATGGGTTTCCCTTCGAGTACAGTCCACTCAAGCGGAGCGACGTTCCGGAACGATACGGAGCACTGTTCCGCTTTGTCAACCGTGCGAGTCCGGGAGGTGCCGTGCCACCACGCAAGCGGGCAGACGCCGTGCGCAACGAGCAGACGCTGCTCGCGGCCGCGGCCGAGGTGTTCGTCAGGTCGGGCGTCGACGCGCCGATCCGCGAGATCGCCGCCGAGGCAGGCGTCGGCATGGGCACGATCTACCGCCACTTCCCCACCCGCGCGGACCTCGTCGTGGCCGTCTACCGGCACCAGGTCGAGGCGTGCGCGGAGGCCGGCCCGGTCCTGCTGTCCACTTCGGACTCGGCGCTGGCAGCCCTGCGGGCGTGGATCGACCTGTTCGTGGACTTCCTGGTGACCAAGCACGGACTCGCCGGCGCGATGCAGTCGGACAGCAGCGGGTTCCAGTCGTTGCACGCCTACTTCCTGGACCGGCTGGGTCCGGTGTGCGAGTCGTTGCTCGCTGCGGCGGCCGAGGCCGGGGAGATCCGGGACGACGTGCGGCCGTTCGAGCTGATGCGCGGGATCGGGAACCTGTGCATCGGGCGGGACGACGATCCGCGCTACGACCCGCGGCGGCTGATCGCGCTGCTGCTGAACGGGTTGACGGTCAGAAGATCTTGACGATGCGGTCGATGCCGTTCTCGTCGCGCACCACGAGCTCCCTGCCCTCGCGCATCTGCGCCTCGAGGAACTCGTAGAGCTGCACGGCCCGGTTGACGATGTCGACCTTCTTCATGCCGGTGCGCGCCTGGAGCTTGCCCAGCGCGGCGGCCGAGTCCGCGATCAACGCGACGTTGACGCGTTCGACGACGGCCGGCTTCTCGGTTCCCATGCACCCATACTTGCACACTTTTGACACAGAAAATGTGGCGAATCGGTTGCTGAAGGCGGGTGGTGTGGCGCTATCCTGAGGACGGATCGTGAGGCGGTGCCGCGCAGCGGGGGGCGCGCGACGTCGCGACACGGTCCCCCGGTCGCCGCGTTCAGGGCGAGCGCAACGGTTGTGCCGGGTAGAGGGAGACACTTGTGAACACAGGTGTTGTGACTCCGGACCTGGGCGAGCCGGAGCCGAACGACGAGCCTGGCGACACGGCACAGCTGCGCATCGAGTTCGACGACAATGCCGTGGACGTGAGAGGACCGTCGGGCCGGTTGCACGAGCTGACCGACTCGATGTCGCTGACCGTCGCCACCATCGGTGGCACGGCCGGGCCGACACTGGCGCTGGGAGCACTTCCCGACGGAACGCCGGTATGGGCGACGGGGGCCGTGGTCGGCGCGCAGCTGGTGTTCCTGGCGTACGTGGTCACGACGATCTTCGTGCGCCGACGGCGGACCCGGTCCGCCTGACGAATGAGGGGCACTCCGCGCGGAGTGCCCCTCAAGGCGTTGAACCGTCAGTTCAGCGCCACCTTCAGCAACTTGGTGGAGCTGTTGCCCGCCGTGGAGTCCTTGTCCCCGTTGGAGGTCGTGACCCACAGCGACCCGTCCGGCGCGGGTTCCGGAGTGCGAAGCCGGCCGTACGTGCCCTGGAAGTGCGAAGTAGTCGCACCAACCGAAGAACCGCTGATCTGCATGCGGTACAACCGTTCACCGCGCAACGCCGCCAAGAACAGCACGTCGTTCACGATCGCCAGACCCGAGGGTGAAGCCGAGCCGACCGAGAAGGTCTTCTTCGGCGCCACGTAACCACCACAGGAGCCCGACGTCCCCTCGCAGGAAGGCCAGCCGTAGTTGCCGCCCTTCTGCAGCAGGTTGACCTCGTCCATGTTCGAGTTGCCGAGCTCGGCCTGCCACATGCGGCCCTGCGAGTCCACGGCGAGGCCCTGGACGTTGCGGTGGCCGAAGGTCCAGACGTAGCGGGCGTTGCCACCCTCGCCGAAGAACGGGTTGTCCGACGGCGCGGAGCCGTCCGGGTTCAGGCGCAGGACCTTGCCGCCCAGGTTCTGCTTGTTCTGGGCGTTGGCGCCGTTCTGGCCGTCGCCGGTGCCCGCGTAGAGCTTGCCGTCGGCACCGAAGCGCAGACGGCCGCCGTTGTGGAACTTGTTGCGCGGGATGCCGGTCAGCAGGGTCGTCCAGCCGGTGAGCGAGTTGCCCTCGATCTTCGCCCGCACGATCCGGTTGTCGCCGGAAGCCGTGTGGTAGACGTAGATCAGGCCGTCCGAGGCGAACGTCGGCGAGAGCTCGATGCCGAGCAGGCCTCCTTCGCCGTTGGTGCCGGAGACGCCGGGGACCTTGCCCAGCGTGGTCTTCGTGCCGGACGGGGTGATGCGCACGATGTCCTGCGCGTCGCGGCGCGAGTAGACGCCGTCGCCGTTGGGCAGGAACGCGAGGCCCCACGGCACGTCGTTGTCGGTCGCGATCTGCGTGACGGCGCCGACCTGGTCGCCGCCGGAGCGGGTCTTCACGGTCAGCGCGTTCGACGTGGGCGAGGCGTTGCCCACCGCGTCGAAGGCCTTGACGGTGAAGGTGTACTCGGTGTTCGCGCTGCGGCCGCCGATCGTGGCGGACGTGCCGGTCGCGTCACCGGCCTTCGTGCCGCCGCTGTAGATCTCGTAGCGGGTCACGCCCACGTTGTCGGTCGACGGGTCCCACGCCAGTGACACGGAGTTCGCCGTGACGCCGGTGGAACGCAGGTTCTTCGGCGCGGTCGGCGGGATCGGGTCGTCCTGGGCGGGCGGGGTCTTGAACTCCGCGGTGTTGGAGGCCTGCGAGATGTTGCCGGCCGCGTCCTTCGCGTTGACGTAGAAGCCGTACGTGGTGTTCGGCTTCAGGCCCGTCATGGTGGTGGACGTGCCGGGCACGGACTTCACGAACTGACCCAGGTTGTAGATCTCGTACGACGTCACCGCGACGTTGTCCGTCGACGGCTCCCACGTCAGCTTCGCCGAGTCGGGCTTGACGTCCGACGCGACGAGGTTCGCGGGCGCGGACGGCGGTTCGGCGTCTGCCGGGCCCGTGTTGCCGAAGACCTGGAGCTCCTGCAACGAATAGCCGTACGACGTGCCGGTGCGGCAGCGCGTGGTGCCGTAGACGCGGACGTACCGGCCGCGGCCCGTGACCGTCAGGTCCTCGACACCGCCCTTGCCGTCGGAGGTCGTGTGGATCGGCGTCCACGCGGCGTCGTTCTCCGAGGTCTCGACCCGGTACGCCTTGGCGCACGAGAGGTCCCACTGCAGCCGGACGCGGCTGATGGTGGCGGACGTGCCGAGGTCGACGCGGATCCAGGCCGGGTCGGTGTTCGACTTGCTGGCCCAGCGCGTCGACGAGTCTCCGTCGACCGCGTTGCGAGGCGCGTAGTTCGCGCCGCCGGACGCCGACTCCGTCGCCGGTTTGCCTTGGGACAGCAGGACATCCGCGGCGGCGGCTGGTGGCGCGGCGGAGACGAGCGAGCTCACCGCCACTGCGAGCGCGGTGGCCAGGATGCCGGTTCTCGCCGGCAACCGCCGTGAACGGGGTGCCACAGAAGCCTCCCACTTTCGTTGGGAACGGGTTGTGCGGCGGCGGCATTGCGTTCGACCCGGCGGCGGGTGTACGAGTGTTACAGAAAAACCGTAAACGTTTTCGCGCGCCAGGTCCAGAGTCAGTTAGGGAGCCATGAGATGCGCTGGACAATGAAGTTGCGGCTCGTCATCCCCGCCCTCTTACTCGTCACGGCGTGTGGTGCGCCGGAGGCCCCGCAGGCACAGGACGCGCCCTCGTCCGTCCCCGGCAGGCCGTCGAAACCGGTCGAGCTGAACGTGCTCGACGTCGCCGGCAACCTGCAGCTCACGCAGGGCATGATCGACGATTTCGTCAAGCAGCACCCCGATTTCGTGTCCAGGGTGAACGCCACCAAGGCGACCGCGCCGGACATGCCGGGCAAGCTCAAGGCCGAGCAGAACTCGGGCACCTCGCAGACCCATCTGGTGCTCACGGGAACCGACGGACTGGCGAGTGTGATCGAACAGAAACTCGTCTACACGGTGCTCCCCGAATATTCGGCGAAGCTCCCGAAGCTGGAGGACGTGTATCTTCCCGCGGCCAACGAGATGCAGAAGCTCGCGCAGAACCAGGGCGTCGCGATCACCTATTACCCGGCGGGCCCGCTGCTCGAGTACGACCCGGCGAAGGTGCCGGCTCCCCCGTCGTCTCCCGCCGAGCTGCTGGAGTGGGCGAAGGCGCACCCCGGCAAGTTCCAGTACGCGCGGCCCGCGAACTCCGGTCCGGGCAGGACGTTCCTCATGGGACTGCCGTACCTGTTGGGAGACAAGGACCCCAAGGACCCGGAGAACGGCTGGGACAAGACCTGGGCGTACCTGAAAGACCTCGGCCAGTACGTCGACAACTACCCCGGCGGCACGACCGACGTCATGAAGAACCTCGCGAACGGCACGTCGTGGATGGTCGCCTCGACCACCGGCTGGGACATCAACCCGCGCGTGCTCGGTTCGGTGCCCGAGGGCATGAAGATCGCGACGTTCAAGGACTTCCACTGGGTCACCGACGCGCACTACGCCGTGATCCCCAAGGGCGTCTCCGCGGACGTGCTGTCGGCGAACCTCGCGCTGATCAAGTTCATGCTGGAGCCGCAGCAGCAGGCCAAGGCCTACGACAAGGGCTACTTCTACCCCGGCCCCGCGGTCAAGGGCGTCACGCTGGACATGGCGCCGAAGGAGTCGCAGGAGGCCATCGCGAAGTTCGGCCGCGCCGAGTACGACCGGCTGATCGAGCAGAACCCGAAGGAGCAGTCGCTGCCCGCCGCGCAGCAGGTGAAGGCGTTCCAGCGGTGGGACCGAGAGATCGGCAAGAAGTGACCGGGCAGCGGTTCGCGGAGCTGCACCTCGACCACGTGCGGCGGGCGTTCGGGGACACCGTCGCGTTGCACGGCATGGACCTGACGATCAAGGGTGGCGAGTTCGTCGCCCTGCTCGGGCCCTCCGGGTGCGGGAAGTCGACGGCGTTGAACTGTCTCGCGGGCCTGCTGCCGCTCACCGGCGGGCGGATCACGCTGGACGGCAGGCGGATCGACGACCTGCCGCCGGAGAAGCGCGGGTTCGGGATGGTGTTCCAGAACTACGCGCTGTTCCCGCACATGTCGGTGCGGCGCAACATCGCGTTCGGGCTGTCCATGCGGGGAACGCCGAAAGCCGAGCTGAACCGGCGCGTGGACGAGGCCGTGCGGCTCGTGCAGTTGCAAGAGCACCAACACAAGTTCCCGGCGCAGCTCTCCGGCGGCCAGCAGCAACGGGTGGCGATCGCCCGCGCGATCGTGCTGGAACCACCGCTGGTGCTGATGGACGAACCACTGTCCAACCTGGACGCCGCACTCCGGCTGGAGATGCGCACGGAGATCCGGCGGCTGCACCAGTCGCTCGGGCTCACCACCGTCTACGTCACGCACGACCAGGAGGAGGCTCTGGCCCTCGCCGACCGTCTCGTGGTACTGCGGCTGGGCGAGGTGCAGCAGATCGGCTCACCGGAGGAGGTCTACGCACATCCGGTGAACCGGTACGTGGCCGGGTTCATGGGCTACCGCAACATGATCCCGGTGACCGTCGCCTCCCAGGACGGCGAACACGCGACCGTCCACACCGGAGACGGTGTGAAACTCGTTGGCGTCAAGCGAGAAGAGCTCGGGCCTCAGGCCGTGGCCGCGGTGCGGCCAGAGGATCTCGTCGTCGGCGAATCGGGCGTGAACGCGCTCGAAGCCGTGGTCGAGATCGTCGAGTACCACGGGCGCGAGCAGGCGGTGGAGGCACGGCTGCGCAACGGTTCGCCGTTGCACGTCCGCACCGACTCACGGCTGGCGCCCGGCGACACGATCATGGTGAACGTGCCGGTCGAACGCGTGCTGGTGTTCTCATGACGGACACCTTGCAACGGGCCTCGCTGCGGCACCGGCTGGCCGAGAAGGGCGTCGACCGCGTGCTGTGGCTGCTGGTGCCGGGCGCGGTCTTCGTGGTGCTGCTGTTCGTCTACCCGTTCCTGTACGGGTTGCAGCTGTCGTTCCAGCCCAAGGGCGGCGGCAACCCGTTCCAGAACTACATCACCTTCTTCTCCGACCCCTACCTCGCCGAGACCGTCTGGATCACGCTGCGGCTCGGGCTGCCCGCGGCGCTGGTCAACGTGCTGGCGTCCGTCCCGATCGCGTTCCGGATGCGCGGGCGGTTCCGCGGCAAGCGGGCGCTGACGACGGCGCTGGTCGTCCCGATCACCCTCGGCACCGTGCTGACGGCGGAGGGACTGCTCGCGTTCTTCGGGCCTGCCGGGTGGTTCAACCGGATCTGGCTGGCCCTGGGCGCGGACGAGCCTGCCAGGCTGACGCACAACTACTGGGGCGTGCTGTTCAGCCTGATCATCACCGGGTTCCCGTTCGCGTTCCTGCTGACGCTGTCGTACCTCTCCGGCATCGACCCGACGCTGGAACAGGCTGCGGCGACACTCGGTGCCTCGCGCCGGCAGCGGTTCCGGACGATCACCATGCCGTTGCTGGCACCGGGGCTCGCGGTCACGTTCTGTCTGTCGTTCGTGCTCGCGTTCAGCGTGTTCCCCAGCGCGGTGATGGTCGGCGACCCGGTGGGCGAGACGCACGTGATGTCGATCGCCGCGTACGAGACGGCGTTGCGGGACAACGACTTCGCGCTCGGCTCGGCGATCGCGATGCTGATGGCGCTGGTGATGCTGATCGTGATCGGCGTGGTGCTGATCTGGCGCACGACCCTGTACCGCGGCGCGACGGGAGGCAAGGGATGAGGCTCACCGCACGCCCGGTCGTATGGCTGACGTGGGGCGCTCTGGCGTTTTTCATGCTCAACGTGACCGGAGTCGTCGGCGCGGTCGTCACGAACTCGTTCGCCGAGACGTGGTTCGGCACCTGGCTGCCCGACGGCTACACGACCAAGTGGTACGGCGAGGCCTGGCGCGACTACCGGCTGCTGGACGTGCTGGTCGTGACGTTCCAGGTCGCATTGTCGGTCGTGGCCGTCTCCGTCCTCATAGGAGTTCCTACGGCCTACGCGCTGGCGCGACGCAACTTCCCCGGCAAGAAGCTGCTCAACGTGCTGTTCCTGCTGCCGATCCTGATGCCGCCCATGACGTACGGCATCCCGCTCGCGACGGTGCTGTACAAGTTCCAGCTGGCAGGCAGCATGTTCGGGGTGATCGCGGCGAACCTCGTGCCGGCCGTGCCGTTCGTCGTGCTGACGATGACGCCGTTCATCGAGCAGATCGACACGAAGATCGAGTCGGCGGCGCGGATGTGCGGCGCGTCCACGTTCGCGATCTTCACCCGCGTGCTGGCTCCGCTGCTGGTGCCGGGCGTCCTCGCGGCGTCGATCCTGGTGCTGGTGCGGACCGTGGGGATGTTCGAGCTGACGTTCCTCACGGCGGGCCCCACCAGCCAGACGCTGGTCGTGTCGCTGTACGAGGCGATGTCGTCGGCGGGCATCAGGCCGCAGCAGATGGTCGACTCGATGGCGGTGATCTACACGGGGTCGATGTTGGTTCTGCTGGTGATCGCGCTTAGGTTTGTGAACCCGACCCAGCTCGTCACGAGACTCAAAGACCCGGCTTGACACCTGACCCGTCATGATTGTTTCAACCGGCAGTTGAGGGTGAGGTATCTGTGGCAGTCACCATCCGCGACGTGGCTCGCAGGGCACACGTATCGGTAGCCACCGTTTCGCGTGCGCTGACGTCTCCCGAGCTAGTGCGCCCGGAGACCAGATCACGCGTGCTGGCTGCCGCGACCGAGCTCGGCTACCAGCCCAACAGGGCGGCTCGCGGGCTGATCACGGGCAAGACGGGCAACATCGGCATCGTCGTGCCCGACCTCGACAACCCGTTCTTCACGGGCGTGCTCAAGGCCGTGCAGGCGCGGGCGATGCAGGCCGACTACGCGGTGTTCGTGGCGGACAGCGACGAGGACCCGGTCGCCGAGGCGAAGCTCGTGCACGCGATGGCCAAGCAGGTCGACGGCGTCGTGCTGTGCGCGCCGGGCCTGGAGGACTCGCAGGTCTACGAGGTCGCGAGCGCGACGTCGCTGGTGCTGCTGAACCGGCGCCTGCCCGGCGTGCCCGCCGCGTTGATGGACTCGGCGGGCGGGATGCACGCGATCATCGACCATCTCGTCGCATTGGGACACCACCGGATCGCTTACCTCAACGGGCCTCGCACGTCATGGTCCAACCAGGAGCGTCGCCGCGGGCTGATGAAGGCGGTGGCACAGCACAAGGTCGACCTGGTCGACCTCGGGCCGTTCGCGCCGCGCTACGAGGGCGGCCTGCAGGCGGCGGACCTGGCCGTGGCGGCGGACACGACGGCGATCGTCGCCTACAACGACATCATGGCGCTGGGCGTGCTGGCGCGGCTGCGCGACCGCGGCATCTCGGTGCCGGGTGACGTGTCGGTGACCGGGTTCGACGACCTCACGTACGCCGCGTTGTGCTCGCCCGCGTTGACAACGGTGGCAATGCCGGTGGCGCAGGCGGGACGCACCGCCGTGAACCTCCTGCTCGACTGGCTCGACTCGGACAACACCGAGGTGCCGCAGATCGTGGCGGAGACGCAACTCATCGTGCGCGGTACGACCACGCCGCCTCGCAGGTGACCTTGATGAGGGGGAGCTTTCACAAACCTGAGGTTTGTCAAAGCTCCCCTCATCAAGATGCAAGGCGGCCCCGGCTGGGCGTCTGGGGGGAGTACGCCTTGAGCCGGGGCCGCGAAGCGGCTGGGCCCGAGGGGGGGAGGGGGCCTAGCGCCGCTTGGTGTCCCACTCTGCCCTGAGTGGAAGGAATCCGCCAGGGTGGATGTACCTGTTTTTGGATTTCTCGTACGTACGGGTTACTCGTAGAGCCCTTCGTACAACCCAGAGTGAAGGCGGTGCACCACTGTGCGCTTGACCTTCAACGTCGGGGTGAGCTCGCCTTCCTCCTGGGACAGGTCACGGGTGAGCAGCACGAACTTCTTCACTTGGGAAACACTGGCGAAGTGCGAGTTCGCTTCGTCAACAACTCCCTGCACGAGGGTTCGCACTTCTGGGTGACCCACCAAAGATTCGAGGTCTGACGGCAATCCGCGCGCCGTCGCCCACGGCACGATCTCGTCCGCGTCCAGTGTGAGCAGGGCCACACAGTACGGCTTGCGGTCGCCGAACAGCACCGCGTGCGAGATCCAGCGGGACTGGCGCAGCACGTTCTCCACGTTCGCCGGCGCGATGTTCTTGCCGCCCGCGGTGATGATGATGTCCTTCTTGCGCCCCGTGATCGTCACGAAACCGTCCGCGTCGATCTCGCCCAGGTCGCCGGTGTGCAGCCAGCCGTCCCGCAGCGTCTCGGCCGTGGCCTCGTCGTTGCGCCAGTAGCCCGCGAAGACGTGCGGGCCGCGCATCAGCAGTTCGCCGTCCTCGCCCAGTGACATCTCCAGGCCCGCCACGCCGGACGCGCCGACGGAGCCGAGCTTGAAGCGGCCCAGCGTGTTGATGGTGCCCACCGCGGTGGACTCGGTCATGCCGTAGCCCTCCAGCACCGGCACCCCGGCCGCGTGGAAGAACTGCAGCACCTCACGCGAGATGGGCGCGGCACCGGACAACGCCTGCACGAGCCGACCGCCGAACACCGCGCGCACGTTCGCGAACAACGCGTCGACCTGTTCGAACGCCGCCGCCATCTCCGGCGGCACGGACTCGCCCGCCGCGCGCCTGCGCCGCACCTCCAGGCCGAGCGTCACGGCCTGCGCGAGCTGTTCCGCGGGCACGCTCGACGTGACGAACGTGTAGATCTTCTCGAAGATGCGCGGCACCGACGGCAGGAACGTCGGCCGGACCTCGGCCAGCTCCGGCACGATCGCCTTCATGTCGCCGCCGAAGTAGGCCAGCGCCCCGCCCCGGTACATCGTGCCGAACATGACGATCTGGGCGAAGACGTGCGCGAGCGGCAGGAACAGGTAGACGGTGCCGGTCATCGCGTCGATGCGGGCCTCTTCCGCGACACGGCACAGTGCGACCCAGTTCGCGCTGGTGAGGATGCAGCCCTTGGGCGGGCCGGTGGTGCCCGAGGTGTAGATGATCAGGCTCGGGTCCTCCGGCCTGATCGCGGCGCGGCGGGCGTCCAGCACGTCGGCCAGCGGCGAGGTGCGGCCGGTGTCCTGCAGGTCGGCGATCCGCGGGCGGTCTCCAGCGGGGTCGATCGAGAAGACCGTGCGGAGTTCGGGCAGCTCAGGGCCGACGAGCTCGACCTTGACGCACTGCTCCTCGTTCTCCGCCACCACGATCGACGCGCCGGAGTCCCCGACCACCCAGGCGATCTCCTCGGACGTGCTGGACGGGTAGATCGGCACGACGATGCCGCCCGCCGCGAGCACCGCGAGCTCG
Organism: Lentzea sp. HUAS TT2; assembly: GCF_051853195.1. Classification (NCBI taxonomy): domain Bacteria; kingdom Bacillati; phylum Actinomycetota; class Actinomycetes; order Pseudonocardiales; family Pseudonocardiaceae; genus Lentzea; species Lentzea sp. HUAS TT2. The sequence goes on from NZ_CP196667.1 coordinate 474,054, forward strand.
ACCGCCGTCCACTCAGGACGGGTGTTCGCGAGCACGCAGACCCGGTCACCCGCCTTCAGTCCGGCGTGGACGAACCCGGACGCGAGGTCCAGCACCAGCTCCGAGATCTCGGCGTAGGTCTGCTCGCGCCACTGTCCGTCCTGCTTGAACCGCCACGCCACCGCGTCGCCGTACGCCTGCTCCGCGAGGAACGGCAGGTCGGCTATCCGGCGGACGGCTTGCACCGCGTTCGGGATGGTGACACCGGCGGTCATGGCGGCTCCTAGACGCTCTGGGGGGAGAACCTTCAGGCGGGCACGACCTGCACGCGGGTGCCGTTCAGCACGGCGGTGCCCGAGAGCGGGTCGATGCGGAGGTCGTCGGTGAGGAGGTTGACGTTCACGCCGGCGTGCTCACGGGCGACGGTGAGCTGCGTGCCCGGCTGGTCGTGGCCCCAGCCGTGCGGCATCGAGACGACACCGGGCGCGATGTCGGCGGTGACCTCGACCAGCACCTCGATCTTGCCGACACGGGAGGTGACCTGGGCGGACTTGCCGTCCTCTATCCCGAGCCGGTCCGCGTCGCCGGGGTTCACCAGCAGCGTGCACAACGGCTTGCCCTTCACCAGGGCGGGCACGTTGTGCATCCAGGAGTTGTTGGTGCGCAGGTGCCTGCGGCCGACGAGGACCATGTCGGTCTCGGGTGTCCCCAGCGCGGCGAGCACGCGTGGCAGGTCGTCCACAATGGGCTGCGGGGTCAGCTCGATCTTGCCGGACGGGGTGCGGAGGATCTCCGGCAGACGCGAGGTGAGCGGGCCGAGGTCGATGCCGTGCGGGTGGTCGAGCAGCTGCCGCAGCGACACCCCGTACGCGCCGGTGCGGAGCTTCAGGTCCAGCAGGCGTTCCTCGCGCGTCTCGCCCTCCGGCTCGAAGTCCACACCGGACTTCTTCACCAGGTCGGCCAGCTGGAACGCCGCGATGGCGTCGAGGTCGGCGGACGGGCCCAGGCCGCTGAAGATCGTGGCGAGCCGGAAGAAGATGTCCGTCTCGTCGACCCTGCCCTCCTCCAGCGGGATCGCGGCCCGCGAGTACTTCGCGACGTTGCGCACGGAGTTGTTGAGGAACGCGATGTCGTAGTGGTCGCGGCGGGACGGTGGCGGCGTCGGCAGGATGACGTCCGCGTGCCGCGTGGTCTCGTTGAGGTACGGGTCGACACTGACCATGAAGTCCAACGAGGACAGAGCGTCGTTCACGCGCGCCGAGTTCGGCAGCGACAGCGCGGGGTTGCCGCCGATCGTGAACAGCGCCCGCACCTGGCCGTCGCCGGGCGTCTCGATCTCGTCGACCATCGTGACGGCCGGGTACTCCCCCATCACCTCGGGGTGGCCCTTGACCCGGCTGTGCCAGCGGCCGATGCCGAACCCCTTGCCGCTGCCCGTGCCGCGCCTGCTGTGCGCGGGCAGCGGCCACATCACGCCGCCCGGCCGGTCGAGGTTGCCGGTCAGGACGTTGAGGGTGTCGACGGCCCATGACGCGACCGTGCCGAACTCGACCGTCGTCGTGCCGATCCGGCCGTAGACCGCGGCGCGTTCGGCTGCCGCCAGCTGCTGTGCGAGCGCACGGATCGTGGCCGCGTCGACGCCGGTGCGTTCCTCGACGGCCTCGGGACCGAACTGCTCGACGTGCTCCCGGATCACCGTGTGGTCGGTGACGTGCCCGGCGAGGTCCTTGAGGTCGACCAGGTCCTGCGCGAACAGCTCGTGGATCAACGCCAGCAGCAGGAACACGTCCGTGCCCGGCCTGATCACGACGTGCTGGTCGGCGGCCTGGGCGGTGCGGCTGCGGCGCGGGTCCACCACGACGAACCGGCCGCCGCGCTTCTGCAGGTCCTTGAAGCGGCCCGGCGCGTCCGGGACCGTCCACAGGCTGCCGTTGGACGAGAACGGGTCCGCGCCCAGGACCAGCATGAAGTCGGTGCGGTCGATGTCGGGCACCGGGATCGAGAAGATGCCGCCGAACATGTGGCCGACCTGGACGTGCTTGGGCATCTGGTCGACGGTGCTGGCGGTGAAGACGTTGCGGCTGCCCAGCGCCTTGCGCAGCGGTCCGGCGTAGAGGCCGCCGGCGAGCGAGTGGACGACGGGGTTGCCGAGGTACATCGCGACGGTGTTGCGGTCGGGGAAGTCCTTCAGGCGTTCGTCGATGTAGCCGAACGCCTCCTCCCAGGTGGCCTCCTGGAACTCGCCGTCGCGCTTGATCAGCGGGGTGCTCAGCCGGTCGGGGTCGGCGTCGAGCGTGCCGAGCGAGGCGCCCTTGGGGCAGATGAAACCCCGGCTGAACTCGTCCTCGCGGTCGCCGCGCACCTTCGTGATGCGGTCGCCCTCGACCGTCAGCTCCAGCCCGCACGTCGCTTCGCAGAGCGGGCAGGTCGTGAACACGGTCCTCATGGGTCCCCTTCGGCTTGTTACTAACGGGTACTAGCTGGCTGCCATCGGACGCAATCGCCCAGCCGAGGTCAACCCGAACAGCTCACTGACAGCCCTGGCGATCATGTCTGGCCGGTCTAGGGTGTGCTCGAAGCGGAACCCGATGACCGCCCGCGAACCGCCGAGCAGCCCGGTCAGTTTGATGGATTCGTCCTGGTCAGCGCCATAGCAGACGATCCTGCCGAACGGCGCCAGCGCGTCCAGCGAAGCCTCCAGCGCGCCGCCTGGATCGAGCACGACGTCGACCTGTTTGCCCTCGTTCGCCCCGATCACGCGCTGTGCCAGACCGTCTCGATCGGAGTCGACGGCGACGTCCGCGCCGAGCTTGACGGCCCGGCGCCGGCGGGCCTGGCTCGTCTCCGTCGCGATGACCCGGCCGGCCGCGAAACTGCGGGCGAGCTGGACCGCGATCGCACCGATCTCGCTCGCGGCGTCGTGCACCACGATCGACTCGTCGGGCCTGAGGTGCGCGCACGTGCGGAGGAGGTGCCATGCGGTCGTGCCCGCTCTGGCCAGGGTCAGCGCCTGGTCGTCGGTCACGCCCGCGGAGATCGGCAGGTGCAGGCGGCCGGCGACGACCACCACGCGACGTCCGCCGTCCTCCACGCGGACCTCGTCGGCCACCTCGGCTGTGCGCATGGGCCCATCTCACTGCCGTGAGCAGCCTGGCTGTAGTGCGGCTTCCACAACAGCTAAGAATCGGTGCTGCTCAGAGCCCTGTAGTAGACGATGGCGAGCTTGGCGAGGGCGGTCAGTTCGGGCGCTTCGTGCCGTTCGACGTACGACAGCGCGAGGTCGACGCGGCGGTGGATCTCGGCCTCCGCCCACTCCCGTGCCCCGGACCGTTCGACCAGGGCCGTCGCCCGGCGGGTCTGCTCCTCGTCGAGCGGGACGCCCCGCGCGTACAGCTCGGCGAGCTCGGCCTCCGACTCGAGGGCTTGGACGACCGGCAGGGTCTTCTTCAGCCTGGCCAGGTCGGAGCCGGTGGGCTTGCCGGTCGCGCGTTCGTCGCCCCAGATGCCGAGCAGGTCGTTCGCGAACTGGAAGGCGATGCCGATCTCGATGCCGAACGCGTCGAACTCCCGCACCACGTCGTCGTCCGCGCCCGCGTTGAGCGCCGTGAGCGCGCACGCGCAGCCGAGCAGGACGCCGGTCTTGCCCGCGGACATCTCCAGGCACTCGCCGAGGCTGACGTCGTCACGCCGTTCGAACTCGACGTCCCTGCTCTGGCCCTCGCACAGCTCCGCCACGCACCGGGCCAGCCGGTCGACACCCCGCAGCCCGGCGATCGTGCCGAGGCCGAGAGCGCACAGGGCGTTGCCGGTCAGCAGGGCTTCCGTTGTGCCGCAAACGGTCCACAGCGCGGGCCGGCCGTGGCGTTCGACGTCCTGGTCGTGCACGTCGTCGTGGATCAGCGTGAAGTTGTGCACCAGCTCGACGGCGGCGGCCACGGTGAGCGCGGTGTCCTCGTCGCCGCCCAGTGCCCGTGCGGTCGCGAGGACGAGCGCGGGACGAACCGCCTTGCCGGTGCCGCTTCCCGGAACGTCCCAGCCGAAGTGGTGCTCGGCGCGCTGCCGCATCGTGGTGGGCAGGGTGGCGACGCGGCGCCTCAGCACGGGCTCGGCCGCACGGCGTGCCCGGTCGAGAAGTTCGATCTTCACCGCGCCAGTCTCCGTCATCGACGGTGTGAGTCCAGGTGGGTACGCCCTGTCGCGAAGTATGGCCATCGTGTGTGCACAGGTGCAGCATGTGGCGGTGAACGCCGCTCTCCGCACCGCAGTCACAATCGCCGTGGTGGCGATCGCTTACTACGCGACGGCGAAGGTGGGCCTCGTCCTGGCTCTGGTCAAGGGACAGGTCACCCCCTTGTGGCTGCCGACGGGGATCTCCGTGGCGGCGCTGCTGCTGTCCGGCCGCAGGATCTGGCCCGGTATCGCGCTCGGCGCGCTGAGCGCCAACCTCGCGCTCGGCGCCGGTCCGCTCGCCATCGCGATGATCACCGTCGGCAACACGCTCGCGCCGCTGACCGCCTGGTACCTGCTGACGCGCTTCGGGTTCCAGCCGACGCTGAACCGCCTGAAGGACGCGGTGCTGCTCGTGTTCGCGGGCGCGCTGGGGGCGATGCTCGTCAGCGCGCTGGTCGGCGCGGCGGCGTTGAAGATCGACGGTGCCGTGCCGTGGAGCGAGGTGCCCGCGGTGCTGGCCGTGTGGTGGACCGGCGACGCGATGGGAGTGCTGATCTTCACGCCGTTGCTGATCAGTCTGCCCGGCCGCTGGAACGTCACTCCCCGCCGGCTCGCGGAGGCAGGGGCGCTGCTCGTGGCCACGGCGGTCCTCGCGGCCTACGTGACGACGTCCGAGCTGCGGCTGCTGTTCCTGGTGTTCCCGATGCTGATCTGGGCGGCGCTGCGGTTCCAGCACGCGATCGCCGCACCGTGCGCCGCGATCATCTCGGTGGCCGCCGTGATGTCCGCGGCCTCCGGGCAGTTCTCCCAGGCCGGCCTGCTGACCACGATGATCGTGCTGCAGGCGTTCAACGGCTCGGTGGCGCTGACCGGGCTGATCCTGAGTGCGGTCACCAGTGAGCGCAACGAGGCCAAGCAGTCGATCGAGCGGGCATGTGTGCAGCTGGCCGAGACCGTTGCGCGGTACCAGGAGGACGGTGCGCGCAAACGGCTCGGCCGCGTCGTGCCGCCCGGTTAGGCGAACCAGGTGCCGCCACCGGTCTGCCGATGACCGAGCGCGCGGTAGACGGCGTCCACAAGGGACTGACCGCGTTCGTTCACGCCCAGGCCCGGACCCTGCCGGTTCATCGTGTACCCGAACGAGAGGCGCGCTTTCGGGTCGGCGAACCCGAGCGAGCCGCCCATCCCGTTGTGCCCGAAGGCCTCCTCCGACATCAGCAGGCCTTCGCGGTCGTTCGGTGCCAGGTGGGTGTTGTCGGTGGCCTTCTGGAAGCCGAGCGCGAACCGCGACGGCACCATGACCACGGCGTCCAGCCCGGCGACGGCCACGTTCGACATCTGCGGGAGCTGGGACTCCTGGACCAGGCGCACGCCGTTGTAGGCACCGCCCAGCGCCAGCGGCCGGTACATGCCTGCTAGGCCGCGGGCGTTCGAGATGCCGCCGATCGCGCCCATCTCGGCGGCGTGGGCCGCGCGCGAGTCGGACTCGCCGGGCGCCATGTAGCCACCGTTGTTGAGCAGCATCAGGCCCGGCAGCGACTCGGGCTGGGTCAGCGCGGTGATGAACAGCGACGGCAGCAGGATCCCCGGCTGGGTCGGGTCGACCGGGATCGTGGGGGCGACGTGGGGTTCGAGGTCCTCCGGCAGGCCCATCCAGAAGTCGAGGCCGAGCGGGCCGGAGACCTCCTTCTCGAAGAACCGGCCGAGCGTGCGGCCCGTGACGCGGCGGACGATCTCGCCGACGAGGAAGCCGAACGTCAGGCCGTGGTAGCCGTGCCGCGTGCCCGGTTCCCACAACGGCTGCTGCGCGGCGAGCGTCGAGGTGATCAGTTCCCAGTCGTAGAAGGCGCCGGCGGGCAGTGGTGTCGTGACGACGGGCAGGCCGGCCTGGTGCGCCAGGACGTGCCGCACGAGGGTGGCGTCCTTGCCGTTCGCGCCGTACTCGGGCCAGTACTCGACCACTGGTGCGTTCAGGTCCAGTTCTCCGCGTGAGGCGAGGATGTGCGCGGTGAGCGCGGTGGCGGCCTTGGTGCACGACCAGACGTGGACGATGGTCTCCTCGGACCAGGGGCGTCCAGCGGCGGCTTCGCCACCCCACAGGTCCACGACGGGTTCGCCTTCGAGCGTCACGTGCACGGAGGCCCCGACCTCGCCGCGTTCGGCGAAGTTGCGTTCGAACTCGGTGCGCACCTCGGCGAACTTCGGGGCGCACGTTCCCTGGATCGTCATTGACCCTCCTCGGCGGTTGCTTCAAGGGCATCACTCAGAGGAACCACGGGTCAGTAGGGAACCCTCAACGTCTAACACGTTCGTCCCTGTCACGCGCACCGAGAGTGAGTGATCCGGTACCCAGGGCGGCGTGGAACACTCCGGAGCAGCCGAATTCCCGCCAGGAGGCCGTCATCGCCGACACTCCGCCGCGCGCCATGCCGCTCGTGGGCCGCGAACCGGAACTGCGCGCCGTGCTCAGCCGCGTCGACCAGGCGCCCGCGACCGGGCTCGCCGTGGTCCAGGTCGGTGGTGAGCCGGGAATCGGCAAGACGTCGTTGCTCGCGGAGGTCGCGCGGCGGCTGCGCGAGCGGCAGTGCGGGGTGCTGGCGTCGGCGTCGGACGTGCTGGGCAAGCGCATCCCGTACGGCGCGGTGGCGGCGTTGATCCGATCGCTGCCGCCGGACAAGGCCCGTGCGGAGGCGTTGGCCGCTTTGGAAGTCCGCGACGACTCCGGGGCGTGGTTCGGGCGCGCGTGCGACCGGGTGGTGCGGCTGCTCACCGAGCTCACCGCGACGCGGCCCGCGGCGTTGCTGATCGACGACCTCGACCACGTGGACGACGACTCGCTGGCCTTGCTGACGCTCGTGCTGCGCCGGGTGTCCGCCGCACCGCTCGTGCTGGTCACCGCGAGCCGTTCGCACAGCGCCGGTGCTGCGCTGCTGGACCGGGTCGAGCAGTACGCCGAGGTCACGCGCGTCGACCTGGCCCCGTTGTCGGGCGCCGACGTCGCACGAATGGTCTCGGAGTTCCTGCAGACCACCGTGGACGACGCGCTCGCCCGCGAGGTGCGGCAGCGCTCCGACGGCAACCCGTTCTTCGTCACCGAGATCGCGCGGTCGTTGCGGGAGCTCGACCTGGTGACGGTGGACGGCAACCGTGCGCGGCTCGCCGTCTCTCCGGACGCCATCCGGCTGACGCGGCGCGAGGCTTTGTTGCGCCGGGTAGCGCCGTTGGAGAACGACACGCGGCTCGTCGCACGGGCCGTGTCGGTGTTCCGGCGAGTGCGGCTCGACCAGATCCCGTTGCTCGCACGCGTCGCATCGCTACCGGAGTCCGTGGTCGTCTCGGCGTTCGACTCGTTGCTGAGCGCGCACATCGTGGTGCACGACGAGACCGGCTACCGCTTCTCGCACGCGCTCGTCGGCGAGGCGCTCTACCACGAGGTCGGCCCTGCACAACGCCGTCACCTGCACTCGCTGATCTCGGCGCGGCTGCTGGACGACCGCGCGCAGGGCCTGCCGGTGGACCTCCTCCAGCTGGCCTGGCACCTGGCCGAGTCCGCTGCCCCCGGCGACCGCGTGGCCGTCGGCGTGCTCGCCGAGGCCGCCGCTTCCGCCCGTGCCTCCGCACCCGAGACCGCGGCTGCCCTGTGCTCTCGCGCCCTGCAGTTGTTGCCGCGCAACGCCCCTGAACGCGCCGAGCTGCTGGCCCTGCAATGCCGGGTGCTCGCGCGCGCCTCCCGTCCAGCGCTGGCGATCGACCCGGGACTGGCCGCCCTGGAGTCGCTCCCACCGGGCCACGAACGCACCCGCGTCGCCACTGCCGTGATCGCGTCGCTCTTCTCGGTGGGCCGCACCTCGGAAGCACTGTCGTTGGCAGACCTCGAAGTCTCGGGCGGTGTCGTGCCGGCGTCTTTGGAAGCCCAACGCGCCGTGCTCCTCGTCTACAACAACCGCCACGACGACGCCGTCTCCGAAGTGGTCCGCGTCGAGGCCCTGCCGATCACCTCCCCGGCCGAGGGCGTGATCGTCTTCGAACACCTGGCGATGCTGACGTCCCTGCTGTTCCAGCACGACCGCACCGTCGAGTACGCGAACCGCGCGCTGGCGTGCAGCGACGGCCAGCCGATGCTCGAGCTGCAGGCGCTCTCCGTCTGCGCCTCGATCACCGCGCTGGCGGGCCTCGTGCACGACGCGTCGTGGCGCCTGCGTCGAGCCGAGGACCTGGCTGCTCAGTTCGGATCCCACGGCTTCCGTGCGGAACGAGCAGCCTCCCGCGTCGCACTGGACTGGCTGGGCGGCCGCTGGGACGCGGCCCTCGACGGCATCGGCCGCTGGCTGCCCGACGTCGAGGCAGCGCAGGCCGACCAGGCCCTCGGCGTGCTGCAGGCGATCGAGCTGTCGATCAGGACGTGGCGCGGCGAGCTCGACGTGGCCGCCAGGCTGGCGTCGTTGCCCGCGCCGCAGTCCGTGAACATCTCGCGCCTGCACGCGGTGTCGCTCGCCGAGTACCTGATCGCGCGGGGCGAGGCCGACGAGGCGTACGCGTTGCTGGACAACAACGTCGGCTCGCGGTTGGAAGCCGCCTACTCGTGCGTGCTGGTGGCGCGGATGATCGAGCTGGACCTGGACCGCGGGCGTGCCTCCTCGGCGGAGAAGTCGTTGACCCGGTTGTCCGAGGTGTCTTCTACGCGGGTCTCGCCGTGGTCGCGCACCACCCTCCGCCGTGTCTCCGGTGTGGTCCGGCGGGATGCCTCGCTGTTGCGGGAGGCGGTGTCCGAGGCCGCTTTGGGCGGGTTGGAGTTCGAGAAGGCGCGCGCGCAGCTCGCGTTGGGCTCGGTTTGCGATGACGAGGTGCCGGCGCTGATGGAGGCTTATGTTGCGTTCCAACGGCTTGGCGCACATGGGTTGCGGCGTCAGGCCGGTGGCCGGCTGCGGGCGTTGGGGGCCAAGGTGCCTCGCGCCCGGTCGAAGGCTCCGGGGCTGCTGACCGAGGCCGAGGAGAACGTGGCTCGGCTGGTGCAGCAGGGGATGCGGAACCGGGACATCGCGGCTGCGCTGCACTACAGTCCGCGCACTATCGAGGTTTACCTGTCTCGGATCTACGCGAAGCTGCACGTGTCGTCGCGGCTGGAGCTGGCACGGGTGTTGGACACCATGCAGCAACGCTGACGCAGGGGTCCCCCTGAATCGGGAACCCCTGCGTCATAACTTACCCAGCAGGTCCGACAAGATCGTTCACACGATCAGAACGGCTTCGTCTCCGCCGCGATCTCCCCCAGGATGTCGCTCAACGGCCGAGCCGACTGCGCACCCAGCGAAGCAGCCGCACCCGGAGGCACCGTCTCCGCGATGTCCGTCCCGGCACAGGTGACCCGAGAAGCCGGTAGAATCCCCGACACCAGGTACTTGTTCACCAATGCGTCAACACAACCATTGCGGCGCAACGCGTAGTGCCCATGCTGCCCATCGTTCGACACGCTGATCAACGGCTGGCTCAGGTGCTCAGCCATGACCCGCCCGTTGGCCAGCGGGGTCTGGGTGTCGCCATCCGAGTTCACCACGAGCCCAGCCGGGTACTTCCGGGTGATCGCCGGAATCTTCTCAGGCCGTACAAAAGCCCGGAACGTGCAGTTGGTCGGCGCCATGTAGTCGACGGTGCCGCCGTAAGGGTTGGTGTCGCGCCACCGCTTCATGTCGTTGTAGTAGGTGTTGACGTCGCTGAACCAGTCCCACTCGCACACCACGGCCTGGAAGGTGCCGGCCGAGGTCGGTTCGATGTCGCCCTTCTTCAGCGCCGCCACGATCGCGGACGCCTCCGCTGGGTCGGCCACGCCAGCCTTGATCGAGGCGATGTGCCGGGAGAACGCCGCCCACGAACGGCGGTAGCGGGTGGCGCCCACGGCGTAGTCGAACGAGGTCACGTCCGCGTAGCCGCCGTGCGGGGCCGACTTCAGCTTCTCCGCGATCTTGTCCAGCTCGGCGCGCACCGCGGCGGGCGTGGTGCCCAGGCCGTAGGTGCCGTTGCGCGCGGCGGTCCACTCCGTCCACTTGCGAAGGTTGTCGGTGATCGCGTCCACCACGTCGACGTCCTGCTCGTGCCACGTCTTCAGCGGGTCCAGGGCGGAGTCGAGCACGCTGCGGTCCAGGAACTTCGGGAACATCGAGCCGTAGACGGCGCCCAGCTGCGTGCCGTAGGAGTAGCCGACGTAGGAGATCTTCTTCTCCCCCATGGCGCCGCGGATGACGTCCATGTCGCGCGCGGTGTTCATGGTCGAGATGTACCGGCGCATCTCACCGCCGCCGCGCTGGCAGTTCTCCTCGACGGCGCGGGCGTAGTCCGACCAGTTCGCGAGCTGCGAGTCCGTTGGGCGCGAGGGGAACTCGTCGTCGGACGGGGTCGAGATGCACCGGATCTGCGTCGACCTGCCCACGCCGCGCGGGTCCATGCCGATGACGTCGTAGATCTTCAGGACGTCGGTCTGGGCGTTGAACCAGTGCACGGCGCCCAGGCCCGAGCCGCCGGGGCCGCCCGGGTTCGTCATCAGCACGCCTCTGCGGCGCGCGGGATCTGTGGCCTTCTTGCGCGAGAGCGCGATCTCCAGGTTGCCGTTGCCCGGGTTCTTGTAGTCCATCGGCACGATCGCCGTGGCGCACTCGACGCCCGTCGACGGCGTGACCCAGCCGGCCGGGCACTCGGCCCAGGCGATCGTCTGGCTGTAGTACTCGTCCAACGGCCCCGCCTGGGCCGTTCCCACCAGTGACATGAACAGCGGAGCGACCAAAGCCGCCGCACCCCAACGCTTCCTCACCGCGTACCCCTCACGATCGTCGGCCAGCGACAGAACGCTTCCGCAGTCGCCGTCCCGATCGACACCCCCGAAGGTCGGGTGAAATTCACCGCACCTCGCACACCTCGTAGGTCAGCACGAGACCGTCCATGACGCCCTTCGCGACGGCCTGCACGCGGTTCAACCAGCGGTAGCGGTCGTCTCCCGTCTCGAACAACGGGGCCGCGTACAGCGGCGCGCCGAAGCCATTCGAGACGTCAACCCGTCCTGAGTAGTGCAAATACACGAGTGCGTCGTCGTGCGTGCGCAGCACCGAGCGCACGTCGAGGGTCGCGGTGCCGTCCGGGCCGATGGTCAGCCAGTCCGCACTGGACGAGCCGTGCAGGACGCCGGACAGGCGGTCACCGGAGAACGTCCCGGACTCCACCTCGTAGACGAGACGGTCACCTGCGGGCGTTTTCGGGAACCTCAAAGGCTTTCGCAACTGCGCGGTCATCACGCCGAGCGGTACCAGCTCCATCATGCGACCGCACCTCCGTCCGGGCGACATGCCCTACCAGCGAAAACAGATTGCTCGACATGGCGGCGAAATTATTCGACACGGTGTCGAGAAACAACGAAACCGGCTTATCTAGAGTGAAACCCCGTACACCGAGCGCAGCCACACGGCGGTCAGCGTCTCGACGACCTCACGGTCGCGTGCGGCCGACTTCCGCGCGAGCGAGAGGCTGTAACACATGGACTCGTTCATCGTGACCAGCACGGTGGCGAGAGCACGCGCGGTCGGCGGCCCCGGCACCGCGATCCCGGCCTCCCGCTCGATCTCGATCTGCTGCGCCGCCGAGTCCACGAACCGCCGCGCCACCCCGGACCAGAACCCGCGCACCAGCTCGCTCGTGTCCCGCGCCCGCACCGCCGCGCGCAGCACCGGGCCGTGCGCCCGCCACAACGCGACGGTGGCCGCGATCGCCCGCCGGATCGAGTCCTCCGGCGGCTCGCTGCCGCGCCGCAGCCACAGCGCCGCCGAGTCGTGGAGGCCTTCCGCGACCCGTTCCGACAACGCGTAGAGCACGGCCTCGCGCGACTCGAAGTGGAAGTAGAAGGTGGAACGGGAGATTCCCGCTCCGGCGGTGAGCTCGTCGACGGCGATGGCGTCGAGCGACCGCGTCCCGAGCAGCTGCTCGGCGGTGTCGAGGATCGCCTGGGACGTCAGGTCGCCCTTGCTCCGCTTCCGGCGTGAACCGGCTCCGTTCGCCGGTGGCGCGCCGGCCGGACGTGGGGACATGGCGGACATCATTGTTGATTGGTCCGCCACCAACAACAAGAACCGCGCAACCGTTCCGGATGAGGTAGGAAGAGGTATGGATCCGGTCAAGGCGTTGAAGCAGGTGGCCTTCCACCTGGAACGGGCCGGCGAGCCGACGTACCGCGTCCAGGCCTTCCGCAACGCGGCCGTCGTCCTCGCCGGGCTGGACCCCGCGGACGTCGAGAAACGGGCGAAGCTCGGCACGCTCACCGACCTCAAGGGCGTCGGCAAGTCGACGGCCGGTGTCGTCGTGGACGCGCTGGCGAACCGCGAGCCGTCCTACCTCGCGAAGCTCCGGCACGTCGACATCACCGGCGGCGAGGAGATGCGCGCGAGGCTCAAGGGCGACTGCCACGTCCACTCCGACTGGTCCGACGGCGGCAGCCCGATCAGGGACATGGCGGAGGCGGCCCGCGATCTCGGCCACGAGTTCATGGTGCTGACGGACCACTCCCCGCGCCTGACCGTCGCAAATGGACTCACCCGCGACCGGCTCGAGAAGCAGCTCGAAGTGATCGCCGAGCTGAACGCCGAGCTGGCGCCGTTCGTGGTCCTCACCGGCATCGAGGTCGACATCCTCGACGACGGTTCGCTCGACCAGGACGAGGACCTGCTGGCACGGCTCGACGTCGTGGTCGCGAGCGTCCACTCGAAACTGAAGATGCCGAAGCCCGAGATGACCAGAAGGATGGTCAACGCGGTCAAGAACCCGCACGTCGACATCCTCGGCCACTGCACGGGCAGGCTGGTCGTCGGCAAGGGCCGCCCGGAGTCCCAGTTCGACGCGGAGAAGGTCTTCGAGGCCTGCGCCGAACACGGCACGGCGGTCGAGATCAACGCACGGCCGGAGCGGCTCGATCCCCCGCGCAGGCTCCTCAGCCTGGCCGTCGACGCCGGGTGCACGTTCTCCATCGACAGCGACGCGCACGCGCCCGGTCAGCTGGACTGGCTGAACTACGGCTGCGCGCGGGCGGAGGAGTGCGGTGTCGAGCCGGACAGCGTGATCAACACCCGGCCGGCATCCCGGCTGCTGTCCGGGTGAGGTGCTCGTACCAGGACACGAGCGGCCCGGTGTCGGCCAGCGCGCGATCCAGCGCCAGCCGGCAGAGGTCCCGGACCGGTTCGGGGTCCCACGCCGCCACCAGGTCGTCGAACGACCCCAGTGAGCCGAGCGCGTACCGCTCCAGCCCTGCGCAGATCGGCACGACCGTCCCGTCCGCCTTGACCACCAGGGGATCGACCCGCACGAACGCCGCGGGGTCAGCTCGCAGCAGCGCGGCGGACGTGACGTCGAACTGCACCTCGACCGTGGAGTCCTCGGCGACCCGGTTCAGCTCCACGGCCGCGTAGACCAGGTCGACCCGATCGACCCCGTACGGCCGAACGCGCACCTTGCGGGCGCCCTCCCCGACGGCCTCGGTGGCCAGTGCGCGCAACATCGACACGTTGTCCGGCACCAGATCGATCAGCACCGTCACGCGATGACCGTCGGCGGCGTGCTCCCCCACCTCGTCCAGCGCGACCACGAGCTCGGCTCCCGGTACGTCGGCGAGCCAGCAAGGGTCGTGGACCTCGACTCCCATACCCGTACGGAGCACCCGCCCGGCACGGAAATACCTCCGCGCGAAAGCCACCCCTGAGGGGGATTTTCCGGCCGTTCATCCATTGGCCGCCAAACGATCACCGTGCGCGGCTCATTTGAGCCCTACCCTTCGCGACGGCCCATGTCCGCCCACCACCACAAGGACAGGCATGTCACGTCGCAGGGCTCCCCTAGCCGTGCTCTCCAGCATCATCGTCACGGCGGCCACACTCACCGCCTCCACCGCGGCACACGCCGCCTCGACCACGTTCACCCCCACCGCCGACACCTACGTCGACAACGGCTCGACCGGCACGAACTACGGCACGTCCGGCCAGCTCGGCACGGACAACTCGCCGGTCAAGCGCACGTTCCTGAAGTTCACGGTCTCCGGGATCAGCGGCAGCGTCAGCAACGCCAAGCTGCGCATCCACACCGACGACGTCTCCGGCTCGGACAGCCCGAACGGCGGCACGTTCCGGGCGATGTCCGACGTCAGCTGGACCGAGACCGCGGTGACCTGGAACAACCAGCCCGCTGTCGACGGCGCCACGCTCGGTTCTCTCGGCTCCGTCGTGCGCAACGCCTGGTACGAGGTAGACGTCACCAGCTACGTCACCGGCAACGGCACCTACAGCATCGGCATCACGTCCACCAGCACGGACGGCGCCGACTACGACTCGCGGGAGAGCGGTTCGACCGCACCTCAGCTCGTCGTCACGGACGGCACGATCCCGCCTCCCGGCGACCCGGTGTGGGTCGGCGCGGGCGACATCGCCGACTCCGGCTCCGGAGACACGGCCACGGCCGCGCTGCTGGACAACATCGAGGGCACCGTCTGGACCACGGGCGACAACGTCTACACCAACGGCACTGCCTCGGAGTTCGCCAACTACTACGAGCCCACGTGGGGCCGGCACAAGGCGCGCACCAAGCCTTCACCCGGCAACCACGACTACAACACCAGTGGCGCCACCGGGTACTACAACTACTTCGGCGCGCTGGCCGGGCCGTCTGGCCGGGGCTACTACTCCTACGACCTCGGCAACTGGCACATCGTGTCGCTGAACTCCAACATCAGCATGTCGGCCGGCAGCGCGCAGGAGCAGTGGCTGCGCCAGGACCTGGCGGCGAGCACGAAGCCGTGCACCGCGGCGTACTGGCACCACCCGCTGTTCACGAGCGGCGCCAACCACGCGCCCTCGACGGCGACCCGGCCGTTGTTCCAGGCGCTGTACGACTTCAACGCGGATGTCGTGGTCACCGGCCACAACCACCAGTACGAGCGGTTCGCCCCGCAGAACCCCACGGGCGGGCTGGACAACTCGCGTGGCATCAGGACGTTCGTCGCGGGCATGGGCGGCGCCGGTGCCTACGGCTTCGGCACGATCAGGCCGAACAGCGAGGCCCGCAACACCGGCACCCAGGGCGTGCTGAAGCTGACGCTGCACAACAACAGCTTCGACTGGCAGTTCGTCCCGGTCGCGGGCAAGACCTACACCGACAGCGGCACCACCAACTGCCACTGACGGACCGCTGGAGGCCGATGATGTACCTGTCCACGATCGACAAACCCAAGTCGGCGAACTGGAAAGGGCTGAGCGGCAACGTCTTCGCGCTCGGCACGGTCAGTCTCATCACCGACGTCTCGTCGGAGATGGTGGCCGCGGTCCTGCCGCTGTACCTGGTCATCGGCCTCCAGCTCAGCCCGGCCGCGTACGGGCTGATCGACGGCGTCTACACCGGCGCCACCACCCTGCTCAGACTCGCCGGCGGCTACCTCGCCGACCGCACGAACAAGCGCAAGGCCGTGGCGGGCTTCGGGTACGGCCTGTCCGCCGTGGCCAAGCTCGGCCTCCTCGCCGCCGGGAACTCCCTGACCGCACTGGGTTTCGTGATCACGGCCGACCGCGCGGGCAAAGGCCTGCGGACGGCCCCGCGGGACGCGTTGATCACCCTCTCCACCCCCAGCGGCGACCTGGGGCGCGCGTTCGGCGTGCACCGGGCGATGGACGGCATCGGCGCGTTCGCCGGGCCGCTCGTCGCGATGGCCGTGCTCGCGGCCTCCGCGCAGTCGTTCGACGCCGTGTTCGTCACCAGCTCCTGCATCGCCGCGTTCGGCGTGCTGGTCCTCGTGCTCTACGTGCGGGACCGGCCGGAACCCCTGCAGCGCAAGGAACCTCTCAAGCTCTCCCTGCTCAAGGACCCGGCAGTGCGCAGGATCGTGCTGGCCGCGTCGCTGCTCGGCCTCGTCACCATCGGCGACGGGTTCGTGTATCTGTTGTTGCAGAAGCGCGAAGGGCTGGCGTTCGGCTGGTTCCCGTTGCTCGCCGTGGGCACGAGCATGGTCTACCTGCTGCTCGCCGCACCGCTGGGCGCTCTCGCCGACCGAGTCGGCCGGCTCAAGGTCATGCTGGCCGGTTACGGCGCGCTGACCGTCGTCTACCTGCTGCTCTTCGGACCGCTGGGCGGCTGGCCGTTGCTCGTGCTGGTCGTGCTGCTCTACGGCGTCTTCTACGCGTGCACGGACGGCGTGCTGATGGCCCTCGCCGGCCCGGTGCTGCCGGAACGCCTGCGCACCACCGGGATCGCACTGATCCAAAGTGGACAGGCGCTCGCCTACCTCGGCTCGTCCGTGCTGTTCGGTCTCGCCTGGCAGTTCTGGAGTCCCGAGACCGCCACCAGGATCGCCGCCGTCGCGGTGGTCTGCGCCCTGATCGCCACCGCCGCACTGCTGGGACGCCGCTCATGAACAGCCGCCTGCTGATCACCCTGACCGCCGCCGTCCTGCTCGGAGGCGTCGCCGTCGGCTACACCGCGCTGTCCGGTGCCGCCCCCGAGAACGCCGCGCGGTCCGTACCGACGGGCGCCGGGCCGCGGTTGATGGTGCTGAGCAACGGCAAGCTCTCCACGGTCTCGCGCACCGATCCCGCGGGCTCGCGGGAGGTCACCGAACAACGGTGCGACCGCGCGTACTCGGCGGCGGGCACGATCTCCTGCCTGCGTCCGGCCGAGGCGTTGAAGGCCAGCGAGCTGGCCGTGCTCAACAGCGACCTGCAGGAGCTCAGAACCGTGCCGCTGACCGGTTTCCCGAACCGCACCCGCGTCTCGGCGAGCGGCCGGATGGTGGCGTGGACGCTGTTCGTCGACGGGCATTCCTACGCCGCCAACGGGTTCTCCACCAGCACGGGCATCCTCGACACGAAGACGGGCGCGCTGGTCACCTCGCTGGAGGAGTTCGCCGTCGAGGGCGTGCCGCAGCGACCGGTCGACACGAACTACTGGGGCGTCACGTTCACCGCCGACGACAACCGCTTCTACGCCACCATGTCCACCGGCGGCCACCGCTACCTGCTCGAAGGCGACTTCGCGGCGCGCAAGGTCCGCCCGCTGACCGACACGGACGACGTCGAGTGCCCGTCGCTGTCCCCGGACGGCACCCGCATCGCCTACAAGAAGGCCGTCGGCGGCGACCCGCAGAAGGGCTGGCGAGTGTCCGTGCTCGACCTCGGGACGCGCCGGATCACCGAGCTCGCCGAGACCCGCAGCGTCGACGACCAGCCGGCCTGGGTGGACGACAGGACCGTCGCGTACGGCATCCAGCGCGACGACGGGCTGAACGACGTGTGGGCCGTGCCCGCGGACGGCACCGGCACGCCGGCGGTCCTGGTGCCGGAGGCCAGCTCACCGGCGCCGATCGGCTAGATCGCGAGGATTGGGCAAGAGCACGACAGCATCGATCTCCTGTCACACCTGTTCAAGCTGATCTGATGAGTCCATCGCCAGAACAGCAGAACGAACGGAAGGTAGGAACAGATGAGCGTCGAGCACGGTTTCCACGCCACCCTGACCGCACGGCCCGGCAAGCGCGACGAGGTGATCGAGTTCCTCCTCGACGCGCCCTCGATGACCAACGACGACTGCGTGGTCTTCCTGGTCGGCCGCTCCACCGGCAACCCCGACGTCGTCCACGTGACCGAGGGCTGGACGACGGCCGAGGCGCACAGCGCGTTCTTCGCCACCGAGGCGGCGCAGGCCCTCGTCGCGAAGCTCGAGACGCTGCTCGACGGCGAGTCCACGTACTCCGACGAGCTGCCCGTCGGCGGCAAGGCGGCGTTCTGATGTCGCGCCCCGCACTCGACCCCGAACTGGGCGCGCTGCTCGCCGGGATGCCGCTGGGGACCGAGCTCACCCACGAACTGCTCCAGCAGATCCGCCAGATGCCCTCGCCGCCGTTCAAGACCGACGCCGAACGCCGCGACGTGACCGTCGGCGAGATCACCCTGACCGTCTTCAGCCCCGGAGGACTCACCGAACCGGCGCCGTGCGTCTACTGGATCCACGGCGGCGGCATGGTGATGGGCGACCGCTTCTCGCAGATCGACATTCCCCTGCAGTGGCTGGAAGAACTCGGTGTCGTCGTGGTCACGGTGGAACACCGCCGCGCCCCGGAGGCGAACGGGACGACGCTCGTCGAGGACTGCTACCGGGGTCTCCTGTGGACAGCCGAGAACGCGGAGTCCCTCGGTATCGGCAAGATCGTCGTGGCGGGCATCAGCGCCGGCGGCGGACTGGCCGCGGGAGTCACGCTGATGGCCCGCGACCGGAAGGGTCCGGAGATCGCGGCCCAGGTGCTGATCTGCCCGATGCTCGACCACCGCAACAACACGACGTCCAGCACGCAGTACTCCGGCGGACCCGGTGTGTGGACGCGGGAGATGAACGAGTTCGGCTGGCAGTCGGTGCTCGGTGATCTCGTGGAGGTTCCTCATCACGTGTCACCGGCTTTGGCCGACGACCTGTCCGGGCTGCCGGCCACGTACGTCGACACCGGGACCGCGGAGGTGTTCCGGGACGAGGACGTCGACTACGCCACCCGCATCTGGGCGGCGGGAGGAGAGGCCGAACTGCACACGTGGGCAGGAGGGTTCCACGGCTTCGACGCGATCTTCCCCGACGCGCAGCTCTCCGTACGGGCGAGGCGCACGCGCACCGAATGGCTCGCGCGCCGGCTCGGCTAGACGGGCAGGGGCCTCATCCGGTCCGGCATGTGCGCCCGCAACGTGTCGTGCAACGCCGACACTTCGTCGGCGCCCAGCAGCACGGTCCCCGTCTCGCACGCCAGCACCGCCTCACCGGTGCGCTGGTCGGGCACGTACCGCAGCTCCACGTCCGGCACGGTGCACGACTCCGCCTGACGAATCGCGGTCAGCAGCTCCGCCACCCGTTCGTACCCCAGCCGCGCGCTCCAGCACGACGCGGCCAGGGGACGAACGAACAACCGGAGCCCACCAGCGGATCGGCGAACCTCGACGCACGACAACACCGCTCACTACCTCCTACAAAAGCCCACAGAGGAGCCTAGTCAGCGATGTCCGTTTTCAGCGTCGGGTGTCACCCGTTCGGTTCATTGGTAGCAGGGCTTCTCGAACTTGAAATCTTTTGCCGTGGAACCGGTGAAGAAGTCCTCTACCAGCGTCACTCCGGTCGGAGCGGCGTCGTCGGGCTTGTAGAGGGTCGACTGGCGGAACAGTGCGTCCTGGGGCGAAGCGGAGAAATTACCTGCACCCGAAGGAAGCATGCCCTCGTAGTCCACCGAGGTGAGCTGACGCACAGCGGCGAGCACTCCGGCGCGCGTCAGGTCCTTGTTCGAGGCGGCCTTCTCCAGCGCGGCCTTCAACGGGTACGCCCACACCCAACCGGCGGTGTAGCCGTCGTTCGGCGTCACGCCGGGCAGTGCGGCACGCATCGCGGTGTGGCCGACGGACTCGGTGCCCCACGACTTCCACGGCGCCGACTGCATGTACAGCGCCTTGATCGCGGGCGCGGCCGGCGACTTCAGCAGACCGGGGTTCCACGTCGGCGAGGTGCCGATGAACTTGCCCTTGAAACCACGGGCCGCGGCCTGACCGATGATCACGGCGGCGTCGGTCGGTCCGGTCGTGAGGATCACCAGGTCCGGCTTCTTCGACACCACGGCGTCGATCGCACCGCCCTGGTTGTCCTGGCCGGCCGTGGTGGTCACGTTCTCGAACGTCAGCCCGCGCTTCTCGGCCGCGATCTTCGTCCCGGCCGCCGCGTCGTCGCCGTAGTCACCGGCGTTGTGCACCGCCATGACGGACTTCACGCCCATCTTCTCGGTGGCGTAGTCGACGGCGTTCATGGACTCGACGCAGTAGTTCGCGCCGGACTCCAGCACGACCTCCTCGTGGCCCCACAAGGAGGTCCACGACGCCGGCACCGAGACCATGGGGGTCTTCTCGAGGTCCGGCAGGATCGCGACGGTCGTGGGAGAGCCCAGCGTCTGGGTCAGCGCCAGGACGCTGTTCTTGATCTCCTGGTAGACCTGGTTGTGGATCTGCGGGTTGTACTTGTTGTCCTTGACGTACTTCGTGACGTCGACCTCGTAGCCGCCGATGCCGCCCTTGTCGTTCACACGCTTCCAGAACGCCTTCTGCGAGTCCGTGATCGGCACGGCCAGGGTCTTGAACGGCCCCTCGGTGAGGTCCGAGATGGTGCCGAGGTAGATGCAGCCCTTGGACTTGTCGACGGCCTCCGGGCACGCCTCCTTCGTCACACCGGCGTCGACCTTGATCCCGCCCGCGCCCTCCTGAGGTGCGGCGCCATCCCCTCCTCGACAGGAGGCAACAAAAAGCAACAACGCCCCAACGTACAGCGTCAATTTATTGGGACTTGCAAGTCTCTTACCGGACATGGGGATTCTCTCCTCAGTACGAGAACGGCCAGGTGCGCCAGTAGTTGCGGACGCGGACCCAGATGCCGAACAACCCGCGTGGCTCGACGATGAGGAACACGATGATGAGCACGCCGTAGAGCACGGCTTCCAGCTGGAAGACCGTGATCACGCCGGTCGCGTCACCACTGATGAACGGCAGCACCGCGGGGAGCTCCCTGGTGATGCGTGGCAGCAGGGTGATGAAGAGCGCGCCCATGATCGCTCCGGAGATGGTGCCCGCGCCGCCGATGAGCACCATCGCGATGTACTGCACTGACAACAGCAGGCTGAACGAGCCAGGATCGAAGAACCCGTTCACCACGAACAACAACGCGCCCGCGACACCCGCGTAGAACGAGGACACCGCGAACGCCAGGACCTTGTACCTCGTCAGGTCGACACCGATCACCGACGCGGCCAGGTCCCGGTCCCGCACCGCCGCGAACGCGCGCCCGACCCGCGAGCGCACGAGGTTCCGCGCCAGCACACCGAAGATCACCAGCAGCACGAACATCAGCAGGTACAGCTGCTGTGCCGCCGTGAACATCCCGTTGTCCTGATCCAGCCGCACCCCGAACAGCTCGGGCACGGCCGCCGGCCGGCCGACTCCCGGCCCGCCGGTCAGCGACGTCCACTCCCGGAACACGTGCTCTCCCAGGAAGACCAGTCCCAGCGTCACGATCGCGAGGTAGAGCCCCCGCAACCGCACCGCCACCGGCGCCACCAGGACGCCGAAGAGCGCGGCCACCAGTCCCGAGGCCAGCAGCCAGATCGGCAGCGACGTGATGCCGAAGCCGATCACCCGCCCGGTCTCGGAACCCGAAAGCGCCGCACCCGTGTACGCACCGATCGCGAGGAAGAACGCGTGCCCCAGGGAGACCTGGCCCGCGTACCCCGTGACGATGTTC
This sequence comes from Lentzea sp. HUAS TT2, assembly GCF_051853195.1. Classification (NCBI taxonomy): domain Bacteria; kingdom Bacillati; phylum Actinomycetota; class Actinomycetes; order Pseudonocardiales; family Pseudonocardiaceae; genus Lentzea; species Lentzea sp. HUAS TT2. The sequence continues at coordinate 495,516 of NZ_CP196667.1, forward strand.
AGCCCGATCGCGCCGATCGCCGCCACGAACCCGGTGGCGAGCAGCTGCAACAGGTCGTCGGTGATCATGAACGGCAGGAACAGCGCGACCACGACGAGGCCACCCGTCCACGCGCGTTTGGGACGCGTGTTCAGGAAACCCATGTCCTGCTTGTAGGAGGTGTAGAGCTCTGGCCTGCCCTTGATGCTCGCCGGCCTCTTCACAGACGTTCCACCTCCCGTTTGCCGAACAGTCCGTACGGTCTGACGAGCAGAACGAGCAGCATCAACGCGTACGGCGCGACCAGCCCGAAGTTCGGGCCGAGCCACGGGGCGAAGTCGTTCTGGTAGGTGCCGAAGAGCGACTCGACGACCCCGACCGTGACCCCGCCGACCACGGCGCCGCCCAGCGACTCCAGGCCGCCGATGATGATCGCGGGCAACGCCTTCAGCGCCACGATCCAGAGCTGCTGGTCGACACCGGCGCCCGTCGCGACGAACACACCGGCCAGTGCGGCGAGCCCGCCGGCCAGTGCCCACGACAGCGCGAACACCGAGCCGACCGAGATCCCCTGCGCCAGCGCGACCTCCTGGTCGTAGGCGACGGCCCGCATCGCGAGCCCGATGCGCGAGTAGCGGAAGAAGACGAACAACGCGGCCGTCACGACGGCGGTCGTCGCGATCATCACGAGGTACCGCTGCTGCACCTCTGCGCCGAGGAACTCCACCGTGTTCAGGCCCCACGGGTCGCCGACCTGCCGGACGTCGAGGCCGATGAACGCGTTCGTCACCACCCTGACCACGACGTCCACGCCGATGGTGATGATCGCGACCACGAACACCGGCTTGCCGACCATCGGCCGCAGCACCGTGCGTTCGACCCCCAGCGCCAGCACCGCGATCACCACGGCGGCGACGAGGACCGCACCCACGAACGTCACCGCGGGCGAGAGGTACGAGACCAGCACCGCGCCCGCCAGCATGAACGCCGGCTGCGCGAAGCTGATCACCTGCGTCGACTTGTAGATGATCACGAAGCCGAGTGCGAGCAGCGAGTAAATGGACCCGGTGCCGAGACCCCGGATCAACGACTGGAGAAACTCATCCATACATGCTCTCCACGAGGTCGTCGAACATCTTGCCCAGCGCGGATCTCTTCACCTTCTGGGTCGCGGTCAGCTCGCCGTCCTCGTGGTCGAGCTCCTTGGGGAACATGCGGAACTTCTTGATCTGCTCGACCGCGGCGAACTTCCCGTTCACCTCGGTGACGATCTTCTGCACCAGTTCCAGCACCTCGGCCTTCTCCGACAGGTCCCGGTAGGTGGTGTAGGTGATCTTGCGCTGTTGCGCCCAGTGGCCGACCGTCTCGTACTCGATGCCGATCAGCGCGACCAGGTACTTGCGCTGGTCGCCGATCACGACGGCTTCCTTGATGTACGGGGAGGTCTTGAGCGCGTTCTCCAGCTCAGACGGCGAGATGTTCTTGCCACCGGCGGTGATGATGATGTCCTTCATCCGGTCGGTGATCTTCACGTGCGTGCCGTCGACCCACTCGCCGACGTCACCGGTGTGCAGCCAGCCGTCGCTGAGAACCCGTTGGGTGGACTCGGGATCCTGCCAGTAGCCGGCGAACGTGCCGCCGTGCTTCGTGAGGATCTCGCCGGTCTCCTCGTCGATCCGCAGTTCGGTGCCGGGCTGCGGTTCGCCGACCGTGCCGAGCTTGACGCGTCCCGGCCGGTTTCCCGTTGCCACGGCGGTGTTCTCGGTCATGCCGTAGACCTCGTGCATCGGCACCCCGATGCCCATGAAGAACTTCAGCACGTCCGGTGCGATCGGCGCGGCACCCGAGGCCGCGTACCGGACGTACCTCATGCCGATGCGGGCCTTCAGCGCGCGGAAGCAGAACAACCAGCCCAGCGCGTAGATCAACCGGCTCTTGCCGGTGTGCCTGCCACCGTTGTGCACCAGCGTCTCGCCGAGCTCCTCGGCGCGCTTGAGCCAGAACCTCGTGGTGGTGCGCTTGATCCAGGACGCTGACGACACACTGATCGTGACGCCCGCCAGCACCTTCTCCCAGATGCGCGGGACGCCGAACAGGATCGTCGGCTGCACCTCGCGCAAGTTCGCCTGCACCGTCTCGATCGACTCGGCGAAGTGGACCTGCACACCGCTGGCCGCGCTGAACCACGTCGTGAAGATCCGCTCGGCGACGTGGCACAACGGCAGGTAGGACAGCGTGACGTCGGCGGAGGACGGCGGTGGCGAAGTGAAACCGCCGCCCTCCACCAGCACGTGGACCGCGAACTCGACGTTGGCGACGGTGAGCATCGCGCCCTTGGGCGGCCCGGTGGTGCCGGACGTGTAGATCAACGTCATGACGTCGTCGGGCCGGGTGGCCGCCATGCGTTCCGCGAGCTCGTCGGGGAACGAGTCCCGGTGCTGCGCGCCCAGCGCCAGGAAGTCGGCCCAGGACAGCAGTTTCGGGTTGTCGTAGCGGCCTTTGATCCCGCGTGGTTCGACGTAGACGATCCACTCCAGGTCGGGGGTGTCCTCCAGCACGAGCAACGCCTTGTCGACCTGTTCCTGGTCTTCCGCGATCAGGATCCGCGTGCCCGAGTGCGACAGCAGGTAGGCGACCTCGGACGCGGGGTTCGTCGGGTAGAGCCCGACCGTGATGCCCTGGGCCGCGACGATGCCGAGGTCGGCGTAGAGCCATTCGCGCCGGTTCTCGGAGTGGATCGCGACCCGGTCGCCCGGTTGCAGCCCCAGTGCGAGCAGCGCGTGCCCGACCAGCTCGACGTTCGCCCAGTAGCCGGACCAGGTGACCTCCTGCCAGATCCCGAAGTCCTTGGCACGCAGAGCGATCTGCTCGGGCGTGCTCTCAGCCCTGTTCTTGACGCGCGTGACCACTGTCGTGATCGTTTTGGTGTGGGTCATTGGGTCACGCTCTTGTGCTGCTCGCCGAGGTACGCGCGGATGACGTCGGGGTCCTGCTGCACCTCCGCGGGCGTGCCGGTGCGGATGGGGCGGCCGAAGTCCATGACCATCACCCGGTCGGCGAGGTCCATCACGAGGCCCATGTCGTGCTCCACCATGATCATCGGGATGTTCAGCTCCTCGCGGACGTCGAGGATGAACCGGGCCATGTCCTCGGTCTCCTCGACGTTCATGCCGGCCACCGGCTCGTCGAGCAGCAGGAGCTTGGGCTCCATCGCGAGCGCCCTGCCCAGTTCGACGCGCTTCTGCACGCCGTAGGGCAGCAGGCCGACCGGGAACCGGCGCCACTGCTCCAGTTCCAGGAAGTCGATCACTTCCTCGACCGCCGCCCTGTTCTTCAGCTCCTCGCTGCGCGCCTTGCCGAGCCAGAAGAACGCCGACAACGCGCCGTACCGCATGTGGTTGTGGCGGCCCAGCATGAGGTTGTCGACGACGGTGAGGTGGGAGAACAGCTCGATGTTCTGGAACGTGCGGGCCATGCCCCGCGCGGCGATGCGGTGCGGCCGCATGCCGATCAGGTCGTCGCCGTGGAACCGCACGGTGCCCTGCTGCGGCCGGTAGACGCCGCTCAGGACGTTGAAGATGGACGTCTTGCCGGCGCCGTTGGGGCCGATGACGGCGAACAGCTCACCCTCGTCGACCTGGAACGACACCCCGTCGACGGCGACGACGCCGTTGAACGCGAGCCGGACGTCGGTGACCTCCAGAACGCTCACGACAGCCACCTCTTCCTGCGCTTGTAGTGCTTGACCGCACGGAACGAGGAGGTGCCGAGGCCTAGGTAGAACTCGCGGATGTCGTCGTCGGCCAGCAGTGCCTGCGCCGGCTTGTCCATGACGACCTTGCCGGTCTCCAGCACGTAGCCGTGGTCGGCGATGGAGAGCGCCATGCTGGCGTTCTGCTCGACCAGCAGGACCGTGGTGCCCTGCTCGTTGATCTTCACGACGAGGTCGCGGATCTGCTGCACGAGCAACGGCGCGAGGCCGAGGCTGGGTTCGTCCAGCAGGAGGTAGGACGGTTCCGACATGAGCGCCCTGCCGATCGAGAGCATCTGCTGCTCGCCGCCGGACAGGTAACCGGCGCTCTGTCTTCGCCTTTCCAGCAGCCGTGGAAACAGCTCGTAGCAGCGGTCGAGGTTCTGCTTGAGCCGCTTGGGTCTCGCGTGGCCGCCGACCTTGAGGTTCTCCTCGACGGTCAGCTCGGCCAGGATCCTGCGTCCCTCCAGCGCCTGTTTGATGCCCCGGTCCGCGATCTTCGCCGGTGAGAGGCGGTGGATCGGTTCACCGTCGAGCGTGATCGAGCCCTTGGTGACCTTGCCGTCGTGCACGTCGAGCAGGCCGCTGAAGGCCCTCATCAACGTCGTTTTGCCTGCTCCGTTGGCTCCGAGCAGTGCCACGACCTTGCCCTGGGGCACCTGCAGGCTCACGCCTCGGAGCACCAGCATCACGTCGTCGTAGACAACCTCAAGGTTGTTCGCCTCGAGCACCAGCGCCTCCTAGGGGGCGTTTACATACCGCGCAGTATGCCGCTCTTGTTACATGGATCACATAGCGATTTGACCACTGTGGGCGAATTCGTGATGCGCAGATCGCGATTGGACCAGCACTCAGCGTGACTATCCACAATGGACAAGTAGCGGATGTGTAACGGGGCGTGACGCGGGTACTCACCTGATGACGACAACCGATCGAGGAGGTTTTGTGACCACCATTGAGAAGTCGGTGGACGTCCTGGTGCCCGTGAGCACGGCGTACAACCAGTGGACCCAGTTCGAGTCCTTCCCGGCGTTCATGGACGGCGTGGAGAAGATCGACCAGGTCACGCCGACCAGGACCCACTGGACGACGAAGATCGGCGGGGTCGTCCGCGAGTTCGACGCGGAGATCACCGAACAGCACGCCGACGAGCGCGTCGCGTGGACTTCCGTCGAGGGCCCGCCGCAGGGCGGCGTCGTGACGTTCCACCGCATCGACAACGAGACGACCCGGGTGCACCTCCAGATGGAGTACGAGCCCGAGACCCTCACCGAGAAGGCAGGAGCCGCGCTCGGCGTGGTCGGCCACCGGATCGAGGGCGACCTGAAGCGGTTCAAGGAGTTCATCGAGAACCGCGGTGTCGAGACAGGCGCCTGGCGTGGCGACGTCACGCCGCCGCCCCAGGTCTGATCGTGGTGCGCGTTGACCCCAGATCAGCACGCGGCGTTCGAGGAACTCGGCCGCACCGCCCGTGATTCGCAGTGCTACTACGCGCTGCGGGACAGGCTGGTGCGCGAGTACCTCCCGCTCGCCCGGCACATCGCCCGCCGCTTCAGCGAACGCGGCGAGCCGATGGAAGACCTGGCGCAAGTGGCAGCGGTCGGCTTGATCAACGCCATCGACCGGTTCGACGTGGGCCGGCAGACGGACTTCCTGTCCTACGCCGTGCCCACGATCACCGGCGAGGTGCGGCGCCACTTCCGCGACCAGTGCTGGGCGGTGCGCGTTCCCCGCAGGCTGAAGGAGTTGTGCGACTCGATCGACGGAGCCACCGCCGAACTGTCGCACCGAACCGGGCGATCTCCCACTCCCTCCGAGATCGCCCGGCACCTGGGGATGCCGGTCAACGACGTCTACGAGGGCCTGCGGATCGAGAAGAACGTGGCGTTCGCGCCGCTCGACTCGCTCGAGGGCTCGACCGTCGACGACCCGGCACTGGAAGGCGTCGAGATCCACGAGGCCCTGCAGCCGATGCTGCGGGGCCTCCCTCGACGGGAACGGACCATCGTGGTGCTGCGCTTCTTCGGCCGCCTGACCCAGACCGAGATCGCCCGCCGTGTCGGCATCTCCCAGATGCACGTGTCACGCCTGCTCACGAAGTCCCTGGAGCAGCTGCGGCACGATCTCCTGGCCGAAGAGTGAAATGAGCGAGCAGGAATGTCCGTTTCTGGCGATACTGGCCCCATGAACCGGTTGCGGTGGCCTCAGAAGCTGGCGCTCGGCACTGGCGCCGTGCTCGTGCTGTGGGGAGTGGCCGGGTTCTTCGTGACCGGCCTCTCGTCCTTCGCCGGTGAGTCCGAGACGTGGATCCTCGGCCTGCGCGTCAACCCGCTGCAGAACGTCATCCACCTGGTCTTCGGCGCCGCACTGCTGCTGTCCGTTCCCCGGTTGAAGGCGCTGAGCGGAACCGCGCTGCTGGTGGCGGTGCTGTTCCTGGTGATGTTCGGGCTGGGCCTCGCCCGCTACGACGACGAGGTCGTCAACTTCCTGAACGTGAACCCCGGCTCGAACGCGCTGCACTTCATCGCCGGGTTCGCGGCGCTGGCCGCGGCGCAGGGTGCCGCGTGGTGCCGGCAGTGCGACCGCGCCGCGCTCAAGGCCTCCTGAGCAGCCTGCGGACCGCCCGTTCCGGGTCGCCTCCGCCGATGACCTCGCCTTTCTCGAACGCGTCGACCAGGCGTGGGTCGACGTAGGACTTCCTCGCCACCGACGGCGTGTTGCCCAGGTTCTCCGCGACCTCCTTCATGACCCGGCTGACCGCCCGCGCCGACGGCTCCGGCTGCGCCGCGAAGGCCTGGGCGGCGAACACCGTGGCGTGCCAGGTGCGCAGGTCCTTCACGCTGAACTCGTCGCCGACCAGCTCGCGGAAGCGTTCGTTGACGTCGTCGGCGGTGAGGTCGAAGACCCGGCAGTCCGGTGTCTTGCCCTTGACCAGCGCGCGGACGGCCCTCGCGAGCTTCGGGTCGGTGACCTCCTCGTCGACCTGCACCCCGGACTTGGCCGGGAACCGGAACCGGACCCGATCGCCGGTCACCGAGAGGTGGTCGCACAGCAGGGTCGAGACGCCGTGGGTGCCGTTCTCCTCCACGTACGCCTCGTGGCCGACGCGGAAGATGCCCAGATCGAGCATTCGCAACGCGATCGCGAGCAACCGCTTGGGGCCGCGCGCCCTCATGTCCTTCTCGATCTGCTCGCGGAACCCGCCGAGCTTCGGGGCGAGCTTCAGCACCCGGACGAACTTCTCCGCGTCCCGATCGGTCCGCCATTGCTCGTGGTAGAGGTACTGACGGCGGCCGGCGTCGTCCACGCCCACCGCCTGGATGTGGCCGCTGGGGTGCGGCGAGATCCACACGTCCTGCCACGCCGGCGGGATGACCAGGGCTTTCACCCGGTTCACGTCCTCAGCGGACAGTGGCTCGCCCGCCGCGTCCAGGTAGCGGAACCCCCGGCCGTGCCTGCGCCGGGTCCACCCCTTCCCGGACGGGTCGCTGCGCCGCAGTCTCATCTGGTCCCTCCGAGATTGATCACCATGGAACGCGGGTACCCGCCCGGCGATGAATCACTACACGGTCGGCGTGGAACAGGAGTTCCTGCTGGTAGACCCCGATTCGCGGCGGCCGGTGGCGCTGGCGCCCCGAGTCGGGGAGATCTCGCGCGCGCCCGGGGACCTCGACGTGCAGGGCGAGCTGACGCCGTTCCAGATCGAGGTGGCGACCGGGGTCACGTCTTCCTTCGAGGAACTGGACGAGCAGGTGCGCCGGGGACGGCGGGTGCTCGTGGACGCCGCCGACGAGGCCGGGTGCCGGCTCGTGGCGACCGGTATGCCGCCCATCGGTGAGGCCGGACCCCCTCCCGGATCGGATGACCCCCGCTATCACCGGATCGAGTACTCCCACCGGAGACTCGTGACAGGCACCGGCGCGTGCGGATTGCATGTGCACGTGGGTGTTTCATCGAAGGCCGAAGCATTGGCGGCGTCGAACAAGCTGCGGGTGTGGCTGCCGACGTTGCTGGCGCTGAGCGCGAACTCCCCGTACTACCAGGGAGAGGACACCGGCTACGCGAGCTGGCGGTCGATGGTGTGGTCGCGCTGGCCGGTGAGCGGACCGCCGCAGCACTGGCGCGGGACCGAGGACTACGACCGGACCGTCGAGGCGCTGATCAGCTCGGAAGCGTTGATGGACAGGGCGATGGTGTACTGGGACGTCCGCCCGTCGGCCGATCATCCGACGGTTGAGGTCCGGGTGGCGGACATTCCCCAGCTGGCAACGGAAGTCTCGGTGCTCGCCGAGTTGATCAGGGCCCTCGTCGTGACGGAACCCTCCGAACAGCGGGTGGACGATTCCGTGCTGCGGGCGGCATATTGGCGGGCGTCGCGCGACGGGGTCGACGGACTGGCCGCCGATCCACACACCGGAAAACTCTCCCCCGCGTTCGACCGGGCAGTTTCGCTCGTTGAGCACGTCGCGGTCGCGCTGCGCGATCGTGGCACTCTGTCTACTGTGGAGCACCAGTTGGACTGGTTGCGCCACAACGGCTGCGGTGCCGCTCGGCAACGACGCTGCCCGGACCCCGAGTCCCTTGTGGACATGCTGATCGCCCGAACGCGTGAGGAAACCTGATGCGCCTCCCCGCTCCCCGCGGCCACATGAGCTCCGCCCTGGTCGCAGCGCTGCGCCTGCCGCCCCTGCCGCGGCCGGCACTGCTCGTCAGCGGCGGCACCAGAGACGCGTGGCTCGACGACGACCTGCAGCTGTCGCTGTGGATCTGCTACGAGCTGCGGATGCGCGGTTTCGACGACGTCGCCGCCGGCTGGGAGGACCACCCGGCCCTGGCCCAGTTCCACGGAGCCCTCGAAGCGCGCTGGGAGCAGGCGCTGCGGTCGCTGACCGAGGTCACCTCCCCCGTGGCGCTGCCGGAGGAGGGCCTGGCGGAGCTCCGCCGCCACCACGCGTTCTGGCGGCCGCGCCGCGAGATGCGTTCGGTGCTGCGCGACATCCAGGGCGACGCGTACGGCACCCGTTCCGAGCGGACGCACTCGGTGCTGTTCACCGTGACGTTGCGCGAGCTCGACTCGTTCGTCGGCGTCGACGAGATGCCCGCGCCGACCCTCGCCCTGGCGAACGCCCTGTCGTTGTTCGGCCTGCACCGCCGCCTGGTGGGCGCGCTGGTCGGGTTCCTGACCGCCGTCGACACCATCGGCGGTGACCCGTTCGCGCAGCTGCTGCCCGTCCAGTGCCCGCCGGAGGACGTCCGCCTCGGCTTCACCGCCTGCCACGAACTGCACGCCCGCCTGACCCAGCACGTCCACGCCTCCCTGCTGGCGGGCCGCACCTCGTTGAGGGGCCGTCGAGCGCCGGTTTCGAGCAGGGTTAACGTGGGGTGCTGACAGCTGACCGAAGGAGATCGCGTGCCTGACCCCGCCGCACTGGCCACCGTGGTCGCAGATCGGATCGCGCCCGACGTCGTCGTGCTGCACGTGTCCGGTGAGCTGGACACCACCTCGAGCGGCGAACTGACCGGGCCGCTGGAGGACCACGTGGCGGAGGGCCAGCGCGCCGTCGTCGTGGACCTCGGCGGCGTGAAGTTCCTGGGATCCGCCGGGCTGGAGGCTCTCGTCCTCGGGCAGCAGCGCGCTTCGCGCGGTGGTGTCGAGTTCGTGGTGGTGGCGTCCACCAGGGCGGCGCTGCGGCCGATCGAGGCGACCGGGCTGGACACGGTGTTCACGATCCTGGGCTCGATGGACGAGGCCGTGGAGCGCTACTCGGCCTGAGCGAGGCCGGTGTCCTCCTCGACGGCGTCGATCCGCATCCGGGGGTACGCCTTCGCGTACTCCACTGTGACGATGTTGATCGCCGCCGCCGACGGCGAGCCCTGAGGCCCGCTGACGTTCACCACGACCGGCGACGCGGACCGTTCCAGCAGCGGCAGGAAGGCCTCCAGAACGCGGGTGGCCCCTTCGAGTGCGCCCTCGAAGGTCACCTCCGCGGCTCCGCCCTTGTTGACCAGCACGTCGAGCGAGTCCAGCGTCGCGGTCGAGGTGATCAGCACAGAAGCCATGCTTCCCACGTTAATCCTGGCCGATGTCCTCGTACCAGAGCTCGGGGCGCTCGGCGATGAACGTGGTCATCAGGTCGATCAGCGCGGCGTCCTCGACGACGGTGATGCCGACACCGTGCTCGGCCAGCCAGTCGTGGCCGCCGTGGAACGTCGTGGCCTCGCCGATCAGGACGTTCGAGATGCCGAACTGCCGGACCAGGCCGCTGCAGTACCAGCACGGCGACAGGGTCGTGACCATGGTCGTGCCGCGGTAGCTGCGCTGGCGGCCCGCGTTGCGGAAGGCCGAGGTCTCCGCGTGCATCGAGGCGTCGCCGTCCTGCACGCGGCGGTTGTGGCCCCGGCCCAGCAGACGGCCGTCGCCGTCGAAGAGCGCCGCGCCGATGGGGATCCCGCCCTCGGCGAGTCCCATCCGCGCCTCTTCGACGGCGACGGCCAGCATGTCTTCAGCAGCGGTCATGCATTCGACGCTACTTCGTCTTGTACAACTTCACCGTCATCGACGTGCCGCTCTGGCGCAGAACCTTCAGGCCGACACCGACGGCGGGCAGCTTCACGCCCGCGTTCGGCTGCTCGGCGAACCAGAACTGCTTCGTGTCGTCGAACGTCGGCTGGGCCGCCGCACCGCGGACGTAGGACGCCTTGCCGTTGACGTGCAACGTGAAGGAGTCCGACTTCTGCAGTGAGAACGGCGCGTCGTAGCCGCTGACGGTCGGCGACCAGCGCTGACCCTCCAGGTTGTAGAGCGGGGCCGGGTTGGCGTCGATCGGCAGGATCAGGCCCTCACCGGGGTGCTCGCTCACGTTGTTGTCGAGGAAGCTCGTGTTCCACAACGACACCAGCAGGCCGTCCTGGTACGGGAAGTGCTCCACGAAGTCGGGCTTGTCCGGGAAGCTGTAGCGGTACGGGCCGGTCTGGTTGTACTTGCCGTACGACTCGTAGGTGCGGTTCGACGCGATGTAGAACTGGTCGAACGTCTTCGTTTCCTTGCCCTCGGTCGTGCGGAAACCGCGCGTGGTCCACACACCGGCGGTCTCGCCGCCGTCGGTCAGCACCGGGGCGCCGTCCGCGGTCACCGTGATCTGGTCGGCGAAGAAGCCCTGCAACGCGAGGGCGCCGTCGGTGCGGTAGGCGAAGCGCAGCTTGGTGTTCTTGCCGGCGTACGCGTCGAGCGACACGTTCACGTCGACCCACTGGTTGTCCGACGAGCTGCTGATCGCGGGCGAGTTGCCGGAGTCGCGGGCGAACGGCTGGCCACCGGCGGTGCCGTCGAGCTGCGTCCAGCTGCCGTCCTCATTGGACGCTTCGACGTAGAGGTAGTCGTAGTCGGCCTCGATGTCGAAGCGGGCCTTGAGGGTGAGCGACGCCGACGTCTTGCCGCGCAGGTCCAGCGGGGTGGTCATGGAGTGGTCGAGGTCGTTGCCCTTCTCGCTCCACCACATCTTGCTGCCCGCGAAGGGTGCGCCGTAGTCGAAGTTCTTCGAGATGTCCGGCAGGACGACGACGAGTCCCTGGGCCTTGGCGCTGTTGTACTCGTGCGGGCCGAGGTCGAAGACGCGTTCCTGACCGGCGACCGCGACCTCGTAGTCGAGCCAGCCGAGCTGCAGCTTGTCCCACGCGGAGAACTCGTTGGCGCGCTCACCGGGAGCCTCGCCCGGCGCGTTCACCCGGTTCTGGGCCATGATCGACCACCAGTTGACGCCGTTCGTGCCGCCGTTGGTGTCGTAGTGGTCCGGCAGGCCGAGGTCGTGGCCGAACTCGTGCGCGAAGACGCTCACGCCGCCGTTCTCGGGCTGCACGGTGTAGTCGCCGACCCACAGGCCGGTGTCACCGATCTGCGCACCACCGAGCTTGTTGCTGCCAGGACCGGTCGTGTAGTTCTTGTACGCGTAACCGCGGTGGCTCCAGAGCGCGTCCTCACCCTGCAACGGGTCGCCGTCGGCCTGGTCACCACCGGCGTGCACGATCTGGAAGTGGTCGATGTAGCCGTCGGCCTCGTTGAAGTCGCCGTCGGAGTCGTAGTCGTAGCGGTCCCACACGTCGTACTCGGCCAGCGACGCCTTGATCTGCGCGTCGGTCTTGCCGGCGGCCTTCTGGTCCGCGACCCACTGCGTGACGGCGTCCTTGATGAGCTCACGCGAGTTGTTGCAGATGTTGTCGTTGCACGGGTAGCCGTTGCTGCGGCCGTAGCGCGCCTCGTTGTACTTGACCTTCACCCAGTCCGTGACGAGGCCGTTGACGGTGTACCGGCCACTGGACTGCTTGTCGTAGAAGTTCGCGACGGAGTTGGCGTCCTTCTTGCGGCTGAAGTACAGGTCCTGGAAGTACTTCTGGCTGAAGTCCTTGCGCCAGATGGTCGTGTTGTCCACGGCCCGGTTCGGCTCGGGGATCTGGTTGTGCGCCGGCCCGTCGAACCGCTGCGGTCCCGGCGTCGCGGGGTTCGTGTCGCGGTCGGGGTAGTCGGGATGCCGCTCGTTGCCGAACTCCGTGAGGATCACGAAGATCTTGTCGGTCTTCTCCCGCTTGAGCTCGACGTACTGGTCCTTGTTCTGCTTCTTGCTCTTGCCGACCTTCGCGACGGTGCTGGTCCCCCGCTTCTCCGTCGCCTTCTGACCGGTCAGCACGTCGGCGAGCGCCTGCTGCTTCAACGCGCGGCGCTTGACCTCCAGCTCGTGCGGCTGCTCGTCGGACTGCCGCGTCTCCTGCAACTCGGGCTGCGCGGACGGCGTCGCGGTGGCCGGTGTGACCATGCCCGCGGTGATGAGCGCGAGCGCCGCTGCTCCCGCCAGAACTCTTCGCACTTGTCGTTCCCCTCTCGCAATCACGGGGGGACGCTACGTACGGGTGCTGGGGATCGACACGTCCGAAGGTCGGGACTAAAGGGACAAGCGGCTACCGCGCGGTGCGGCCGACGAAGTCCTCGATGTCTCCCAGCGCGTCTTCGGCTCTGCCGCCGAGTTCTGGATCGCCGAGCAACTCCCGCAACCACGGCACGACGGCGGTCGGCACCACGGGTCACGTCGAGGACCCGTTCCACCAGGCTCACTTCGGCGGCAACCCCTCCACGAACTCCCGGCACCGCCCGACCCACTCCTCCAGCGCCTCGTCCTCCGCCACGGCCTCCCCGTCCACGACCACCCAGCCGTTCATCGGCCGCCCGGTGAAGTCGAAGACGCGGGCACCCGGCTGGGCCAGCGCGTCGGCCTGCGCCTCCGGCCCGACACGGGCGATCAGGTCCGGCCCCAGTGCTCCGACCAGCATGTTTCCCCGCCAGAGGAACACCAGGCTGCCGAACATCTTCCGGGTGTCCAGGTCGGGAAGGTCGCCCAGCGACTCGCCCAGGCGGTGAGCCAGGCCCTCGTCGTACGCCATGCGCTGAATACTGTCTCAGCGAGTTGCCAGGCGCCTCTCAGTTTCGTGTGGCTTCATGGACATACAGGACAAAGGGAGGCCCATCTTGTTCGGCTTGGTCGGGTGGATCGTCGGTTGGGTGTTGACGCTGTTCATCATCGTGATGATCGGCCGGATGATCGTGGACTGGGCAGTCACGCTGCAGGCGCGCGGTGACTGGGTGTGGAAGGTGCGCCGGGTGACGCACGGCGTGACCGAGCCCGTGCTGGCGCCGGTGCGCAAGGTGTTGCCGCCGGTGCGGTTCGGCGGGTTCGGGCTGGACCTCGCGTTCACGGTGGTGTTCATCGCGGCGCTGATCCTCAGGTCGATCGTGTGGTGAGGACGCCTGGGTTGAGCACGCCCTGAGGGTCCAGCGCGGCCTTGGCACCGGACAGGGCCGCGCCGAAGACGTCCGGCCGTTGGCGCGTGTACCAGGGCATGTGGTCGCGGCCGACGGAGTGGTGGTGCGTGATCGTGCCGCCCGCGCCCAGCAACGCCTCGGAGACCGCGGCCTTGATCTCGTCCCACTGCGCGGTGAGGCTGCCCCAGCGGCCCGGCGCGTAGATGCCGTAGTAGGGCGCGGGGCCGTCCGGGTAGACGTGGGTGAAGCGGCACGTGACGATGCCGATGCCGCACACCTTGCGCAGCGCCTCGGTCGCCGCTTCCGTCACCGCCGCGTGCAGTTCGGGGAAGCGGTCCCAGGTGCAGGCCGTCTCGAACGTCTCGGTGATCATCGCGTGCTGGGCCATCGCGTCGCGCTGGTAGGGCATGCGCAGGAACGACTTCCGCCACCGTCCAGCCGCACCTTCGACGACCTCGCCGTCGCCGCAGAGCTCCAGCGCGCGGGCGAGCAGCGCGTCGACCGGGTGGTCCGCGGACTCGAAGGCCAGCACCAGCACGGCGGACGGCGACCCGGCGTTGAGGAACGCCTCCGCCGGGTCCAGCAGCCGGCAGTTGGCCGGGTGGAGCCCGGACTGCGCGATCAGCCGCGTCGCCTCGACGGCCCGTTCCCACGACGCGAACCGCACCGAGGCACCCGCACGGTGGACCGGCGGTTCCTGCAGCCGCATCCACGCCTCGGTGATCACGCCCAGAGCGCCCTCCGAACCCAGGAAGAGCCGGTCCGGCGACGGCCCCGCACCCGATCCCGGCAGCCGGCGCGACTCGGAGATCCCTTGCGGCGTCACGACCCTGAGCGACTCGGTCAGGTCGTCGACATGCGTGTGGAGCGTGGCGTAGTGGCCGCCGGCGCGGGTCGCGAGCCAGCCGCCGAGCGTCGAGAACTCGAACGACTGCGGGAAGTGCCGCAGCGTCAGGCCGTGCTGCTTCAGCTGGGTCTCCAGCGACGGCCCCAGCACGCCCGCCTGGATCCGGGCGGCACGGCTGGTCGGATCGACCTCCAGCACCCGGTCCAGCCCACCGAGGTCCAGCGTCACGACCCGGTCCAGGTCACGCGGCTCGACCCCGCCGACGACGGAAGTGCCGCCACCGAACGGGATCAGCGCGACGCCGTTCGACCCGCACCAGTCGAGCACGTCGACGACGTCCTGTTCGGTGCGCGGCCGGGCGACGGCGTCGGGCAGCGTGCCGATGTCGCCGGCGAGGTTGCGGGTGACGTCGCGATAGGCCTGGCCGCGGGCGTGCGCGAGCCGGTCGACGGGATCGGTCGAGTAGAGGTCACCCGGCGGCACCACACGGGGGCCGGGCAGGTCCAGCGACGACGGCTCCGGTGGCTCGTGGAAGGTCAGGTCCGAGTCCGGCAGCACGGCCCGGACCCGTTCGACCAGCGCACGACGTTCTTCCGGGGTGACGGCGTCCTCGACGTTGCCCCAGCCCCACCACGACCTCGTTGTCATGACGCGCAACCATAAGCGAAACGGTCAAGTTCTGGAATGCCCGTGACCGCGAAGCACTAGCGTCGAGGCCATGAGGCGCTGGGGGATCGTGGCTTTGGTGGCGGCCGTGCTCGCCGCGCTCGCCTGGTTCGCGGCGCGACCGGAAGGCGACTCGACGACCGACGACAGCGCAGAGAGAGCCGCGGAATGCCTCGCCAGGTACCCGGTGCCGGACAGCGCGGCCGCGTTCGCCCGCCGCGCGCTCGACGCCGACAGCGAGTGCCGCGGCTGGGAGGTCATCGAGTTCACCGACATCGGCAACCGCCTCGTCGACCTGGAGGAACCCAGCGCGCGACTGGTCCTCCGCATCCACCACGGCGCGTTCAGCGGCATGTGGTTCCAGCAGGCCGCCATCACCGCCTGCTACCGCATGGAGTTCAACTACTACGGCCAGGCCGGCGGCCCTTCCCGGGTCGACTGCCCACCCGGCGCCGAGGCGCTGTACCCGCCGGGTGTCCGGCGTGGCGGCGTGCCGGAGAACTACGCGGACGCCTTCCGGCAGGTCCTCGTCGCACTCCCGCCCGCACCCTCTCGCGACGAGGTGCTCACGGCGTTGCGCGCACAGCTCCCGCCGTTGTCGATCGACGAGAAGACCAGGCTGTCGTGGCTGGGACCCACCCTCGACGCGTTCGTCGAGGACGGCGACGTCGGCATCAGCGCCGACGGTGGCCACGGCAGATGTCTTGTGGGCGCACGGTTCGCGGACGGCACCACCGCCGTCCAGGTCCAGGGCCCCTCGAACACACCGAACGCTACGCTCGGGTGCACCGCCAAAGGCGCGGTCCACTCCCAGCGCCCGCCGAAGTGATCAGCCGGCGCCGAAGCAGACGAAGCCGACGGCCGCCGCATAAGCAGCGTCCTCGGTGGCAGCCCGTTGCACGGCGGCAAGTGCCTCGGCCGGCGCCATCCCGGCAGCGAGTTTCTGGTGCAGTTCCACCATCACCGGAGCCGTGCCGTCGGTCGGCACCGGCACCACGGGCGCGATCAGCGTCCGGGTGCCCAGCCCCAGCAGGGCGGCCGTGAAGCCCATCAGCTCATCACCGGGACGCACCGCGGACTGGCCCGTGTCGCACGCCGACAGCACCACGCGGGTCGGCGGCCGGCGCAGGCGTTCGATGTCGTAGACGGTCAACGGCCCGTCGGCCAGCTCCAGGGCCGAGAACAGCGGGTTGTCGACGCGGAACGAGCCGTGGGCGGCGATGTGGGCGAGCGCGGCACCGTCCATTGCGGACGCGACGGCGCTCACCGTCGCCTCGGCGTCCACCAGGACGCGGCCCGGCACGTGGGCGCTGATGGCCTTGATCTCGGCGGGAGCGGCGGCCATCCGCGGCCCGGCGGCCAGCACCGCCTCGCCGGAGGCGTCCGCGACAGAACACGCGCGCAGCCAGACTGAAGCCGACGGGGCAACGGTCACCTGGCGGTTCAGCACCGCCCACGGCAGGCCGTTCAGGGCTCCGGTCGGGACGACGACCAGGGGCCGGCCGTCGATCCGCGACGACAGCGGGTCGAGCAGGCGGCGTGCCAGCAGGGCGGCGGCGTGGGCTGCGGACGAACGCGCCACGGCCAGGTTCGGCAGGTTCGGCGGCAGGGTCACCAGGCGGTGCAGGGCGAAGCGGAGCAGGCGGATCTCGCGGACCACGCCCTCCACCGCGCCCAGGGAGTGCAGCGAGGCACGTCCGCCGGCCAGGACCACGGCCATCAGCACGCCGTCGTACTCGACGAACTCGATCAACGCCGACGAGCCCAGGGTCGACACCAGCGCCCCGACCGACGGCGGCTTGAAGACGGACACCTCGCCCGACATCTGGCGGGTGAGGTCGCGGACGCGTTGCTCGGCGCGGACCAGCTTGGCGCGCAGGGCACCGGCGGGTTTCCCGGCCAGCACAGCGGATTCCACGTCGGCCGCCACCGCGCGCAGTGACGCCAGCGCGTCCTCGAGACGCGGGTCGTCCGGCGGCGACACGGACTTCATCCGCAACGCCCCTGCCCGCCAGCTCTCGGTCCACGACAGCACGCGCGCTGCGTTGCCGGAAGCCAGGGCGAGCCGCAGACCTTCCAGGGCCAGCGCCTGGCCCTGCACGCCCGCCGACGCCCGCAGCTCGGCCGCGCCCAGCGAGACCCGGTACTCGTCCAGCAGCCCGATCCCCCGGCGCAACGCGGAGGAGGTGCCCCGCACGTCACCGGAGAGCTTGCGGCGCAACGCTTCCGCGTACCAGCCGCGCACGCGCAGACCGGCCGGGCCGCGCAGCCGCGCACCGGCCGCCACCGTCAGCTCCGCGACAGCACGCGCCCGGTGCCCAAGATCGGCGGCGACCAGACCGGCGTCGATGCGGGCCTCCAATGCGGGCAACCGCCAGTCCATCGCGTCCAGCTCCGACGCGACGCGAGACAATGCCAGACGCAGCGGACGCGTGCGGTCCCCGCGCAGCACCGCCGCGTGCAGTTCCAGGTACCGCGCACCGGCCGCCCACAGCAGGCGTTGCTCGCGGCGGAAACGACGGCGCGCCTCGGCGGCGAACCCGTTGGCCGCGTCGGGATCGTCGTCCAGCAGGGCGATCCGAGCGCGGAAGTACAGGGCCTCCGAGACGCCCAGCGGGTTCTTCAACGCCTTCAGCTCGGTGATCGCGCGGTCGGCCGCGGCCCGCGCCTCGTCCAGCAACGGCACCGAGACGAGCAGCTCCAGCCGGTTCACCAGCAGCACCGGCCGCATCACGTCGAGCCGGCGGTGCACCTCTTCCGCCTTGTCGAACAACGTCAGCGCGGCGGGGACGTCACCGCCACGCGTCGCCATGATGCCCGCGTTCCAGTGCACGTCGGCGACGCCGAGCTCCTGCCCGAGCTCACCCAGCAGAGAAGCCGCCAGCGAGAAGTCCGCCGACGCCTCACGCATGTTCCCCACGTACGCGCGCACGAGGCCGCGGTTGTTGAGAGCGCGCGCCTCGACCAGCTGGTCCCCCACGCGGCGTGCGCCGGCGATGGCCGCGGTGTAGTCGCGTTGCGCGTCGTCGTAGCGGGTCAGGTAGTGGAAGACGACACCGCGTTGCATCAGGGCGGCCACCGAGTCCGCGCCCGTCAGCTCCGGCATGGCGTCGTCCAGCAACGTCAGCGCGGCCTTCTGCTTGCCCGTGTAGGCGAGCACCCACGCGAGGCTCATCTGGGCCAGCGCGGCCAGCCGGGGCAGGCCCGCGTCCGAGGCGATCCTGATCGAGCGACGCAGATGCCGGGCCGCGCCGGGGAAGTCGTGCATCTCCCGCAGCGCGAGGCCGATCGCGCGCTCGGCGATCGACCATTCCGAACGATCCTCCGTCGCGCGAAGGACAGCGCGGGCCATCTCCACGGCCGCGCGCGGGTTGCGCTGCCTGGCCTCCAGCGCGTCCTCCGCACAAAAGTCGGTCACGGCAACACTTTATCCGCTGTGGTAGCTTGATCAAGCTCGGTCGGGGTGCCCGTCAACGCTGCTTTAGTGAGGCCGTGGTGTCGAAAACGCCAGAAAGCGCGGAGCTTTATCAAAGAGCTTTCCTGCAGCTCATCGCCGAGGACAAGACCATCAGCTTCCACGCCGAACGCGGGCGTGAATTCCTTTATCGGCCGGGGCAGTTGCTCGTCGCAGCCGAGGATCAACAACGCGTGATCGAAAAGCTGCGCGAAAACGACATCGTCGCCCGGCCGGGCGAAGGATTCGCCGGATTGGCGCGATTGACGTTGCCGAACAACGCGGAGGACATTCCTCGCATTGTTCGCCTGCTGCGCGACCAGCGGAACTGGCCGAACGAGCGCGTGCCGCTCGTGCAGCCGCACCACGTGATCGTCGGCCACGGCGGCCTCGTGATGGGCAACCCCGGCGACCGGCCCTACCCGGCCGACCCGGTGTCCGCGCCGAAGTTCGACGAGCGCCTCAAGGACGTCCGCGTCGGCGTGATCGACACGGGCATCTCGCAGGGCGCCGACAGCGAGCACTCCGACTGGTTCGGCGGCCGCTACGCCAAGGAGGCCGACGACGTCGACGCCGCCTACAGCAGTGGCGACAACTTCGCGCTGCAGGGCGGGCACGGCACGTTCGTCGCGGGCGTCATCCAGAACGCGGCGCCCGGCGTCACGTTCGACCCGGAGATCGGCCTCGACCCGAACGGGTTCGGCGACGAGGAACGGATCTGCCGCAAGATCACCGAGCTGGGCCGCAAGAAGGTCAACGTGCTGAACCTGTCGCTCGGCTGCTTCACCGAGGACGACGTGGCCTCCGAACCGCTGCGCCGCACCATCGAGGCGCTGCCGGACGACATCGTCGTGGTCGCCTCCGCCGGCAACCAGGGCACCCAGCGGCCGAGCTGGCCCGCGGCGCTGTGCGGGGTCACCGCCGTCGCCGCCGCCCAGCAGGAGCGCGACGGCTCGATCGTCCCCGCCTTCTACTCGAACTGGGGCCACTGGGTCGACGCGTGCGCGATCGGCAACCGCGCCTCGACCTACCTCAAGGGCGAGTGGCAGCTGCCGGGCGAGGCCTCCGCTACTCCGTTCGCACTGTGGGCGTACTGGTACGGCACGTCCTTCGCCGCTCCCCTGGTCACAGGGCGGATCGCCGCCACGATGGTCGCGGACGGCATCGACGCACGTCAGGCGCGTGACAAGCTGCTCACCGGGCCGGACTTCCACCCCGGCTACGGAATTTTCGTCAAATAGTTGTATCTGCGAGGCAACCTCGCCCTCCGCCAGTTGTGACCGCAAGGAGTCGACGTGAGTTCTGCATCCCCGATCGCCGCGCTCGTGCGCGCGGCGGCCGAGGGCGATCAGTCGGCGTGGAACGAGATCGTGGACCGTTACACGCCGCTGGTGGTGTCGGTGATCTACAAGCACCGGCTGCGCCCGACGGATGCGGCCGACGTGAACCAGACGCTGTGGCTCCGGCTCGTGGAGCAGATCGGACGACTGCGCGAGCCGGAGGCACTGCCGGGCTGGATCATGACGACCACCCGCAACGAGTGCCTGCGCGTGCTGCGGGTGCAGCAGCGGACGCACCTCTACGACCCGTTGTCCGAGTCCGACGCGCTGGAGTCGGAGCAGGTGGACGCGGACGTCGAGGCGGACCTGCTGGCCGTGGAGCGGCGGCAGGCGTTGCGCGATGGGTTCGCCGAGCTCACGGAGCAGTGCAAGCGGTTGCTGACGAAGCTGATGACCGACCCGCCGCCGAGCTACCAGGTCGTGAGCGAAGAGCTCGCGATGCCGGTCGGCAGCATCGGACCGACGCGGATACGTTGCCTGGAGAAGTTGAGGAAGACCCCGGCGCTCTCGGCGTTCCTGGGATCACCGGTGAAGAGAGGAGGTGTGCTGGGTGCGGCACGACTGGGACAGTGACGACGTACTGCTCGACGCCTTGCGCGACGCGTTGAGCACACCTTCCGACGACGTGCCGCCGGAGTTCGTGGAGGCCGCGAAGGCCGCGTTCACCTGGCGCAACATCGACGAGGAGCTGCTGCTCATCACGTCGTACGACTCGGTGCTGGACGACACGCTGTTCGCCCGTGCGCGGTCGACGTCGACGGCGCGGCAGCTGGTGTTCGACGCGGACGGCGTGACGCTGCAGGTGGAGGTGTCGGCGGCGGGGATCACCGGCCAGCTGATGCCGGCGACCGGATCCGTCACGCTGGTGACACCGAACGGCGACCACGAGACGGCGGTGGCCGATGAACTGGGGATGTTCGTCATGGGGGTCGCACCGCGGGGACCGGTGAAGTTCCGTTTCGCAAGCGGTTGCACCGATTGGTTTATCCTCTGACATACATTCGTGTGATGGGGTAATTCGCTCGTTCGGCCTACCTGCACGGCCAGTAGGGTTGTCGACGCTCAGAATTCGCATCGCGAGAGGTGTGCAGCTGTGGTCGATCGAGTCAGCTGGGTTCCGGAAGGTGTCAACGTCGACGTTCCGAGTTCCGCCCGGATCTACGACTACCTGCTCGGCGGCGGTCACAACTTCGAGGCGGACCGCGCGACTGCCGAGGCACTGATCAAGGTGCTTCCGGTGCGGGGCATGGCGCGGCTCAACCGCGCCTACCTGCGCCGTGCCGTCCTCGAACTGGCGGAACTCGGCATCCGGCAGTTCCTCGACCTCGGTTCGGGCATCCCCACGGTCGGCAACGTGCACGAGGTGGCGCACGAGGTCGCCCCCGAGTCGAAGATCGTGTACGTCGACTTCGAGCCGGTCGCGATCACGCACGCCGAGCTGATGCTGGCGGACGAGCCGAACGTGACGGCGCTGCTGGCGGATCTGCGCGAACCGGAGAAGGTCGTGGCGCAGGCCAGGCAGCACCTGGACTTCTCCCAGCCGGTCGGGCTGCTGGTCGTGGGTGTCCTGCAGTTCATCCCCGACTCGGACGACCCGTGGGGCGTGCTGGCCCGCTACGTGGAGTCCCTCTCGTCCGGCTCGTACGTGGCGCTGTCGCACTTCACCGCGGACAGCATGCCGGCGGCCATGGCGGCAGGTAAGGAGATCTTCGCGAAGACCGCGGAGCCCATCACGCCTCGCACCAAGGCTCAGGTCGCGGACATGCTGGCGGGCACGGAGATCGTGGAGCCCGGCATCGTGTTCACGCCGCAGTGGCGGCCGGAGACCCCCGAGGACGTCGGCGACGAGCCGACGAAGGCGAACCTCTACGCCGCGGTGGGCCGCAAGCCCTGATGGCCTCCTCGCCCCTCGCACAGCGCTGGGCGGCTGTTCTGATCGAGAGCGCGTACTCGCCGATGTCGCGGCGAAGGCTGACGCAGCACCTCGACGAGCACGCCGCCCGGCTTCGTGCTGGGCGCGCCGCGGTGGCCATCGGGGAATGGCTGGTGCGCAAGCGTTTCACCGGACCGGACTCGCTGCGGCGCACGCTGGAGGTGCTCGGCCCGGAGTTCTCCCCCGAGGTGCTCGGCGCGCTGGCGTCCGGCTACGTGCGGGCCACGCGCGACCAGTTGTTCGCCGAGCAGGAGAAGGTCAAGAACGCGCTGCTGAAGGCCGTCGAGGACGCGCAGCGCGACCTGCACGACAGCGAGGCGCGGTTCGCCCAGGTCTTCGCGACGACGGCGGTGGGCATCGCGATCTTCGACCTGCACGGCACCGTCGTGGAGGCGAACGAGGCGCTGGCCGCCATCCTCGGCTACGAGGAGATGCCCAAGGAGCTCTTCGCCGAACGGGACGCGGTCGCACTGGCCGACGCCTGCCGACGGATGATCGCGTCCTCTGTGGACACTTCGCGGCGCGAGTGGGAGCTCGCCCGCGACAACGGGGACACGGTGTGGGCGAACATCGTCCTGTCCGTGCTGCGCGGGTCGGACGGGCTGCCCAAGTTCCACGTCGCGCTGATCGAGGACGTGACCGAACAGCGCATGCTCCAGGACTGGCTGCGACACCAGTCGCTGACCGACCTGCTGACGGGCCTGCCGAACCGGGCGTCGTTCACCGACAAGCTGGAGTCCGCGCTCGCGACCGGTGAGCCGTACACGCTGGGATACCTGGACGTCGACAGCCTGACGATCGTCAACGACGGCCTCGGTTACGTGGCCGGCGACGCCGTGCTGGTCGAGGTGGCGCGGCGGCTGCGGGTCGTGCTACCCGACGCCGTGGTCGCGCGGGTAGGCGGTGACGAGTTCGTGGTGCTGATCCACGGCTCGCCCGACGTGGCGGCGCTGGCGGCGACGATCGACGAGGAGCTGTCCGAGCCGGTGTACCTGGAGGGCGCCGGCGTCGCGGTGTCGACGTCGATCGGTTTCGTGCACACCTCCGGCCCCGGTACGGACCCCATGGCGGTGCTGCGGCGCGCGCACTCGACGTTGCGAAGAGCCGAGACCGGCGGCAAGAGGCAGTGGGCGATCTACGACCACGAGGCCGACGCCGCTGACCGCGCCCGGTTCGCGCGGATCGCCGCGATGCCCGGCGCCTTCGAGAACGGCGAGATCTCCGTGGAGTACGCGCCGGTGTCGTGGGCCTCGGGATCCCTCGCCTTCGTGGAGGCGTCCCTGCGCTGGGGTGCCACCCGGCACGACGACGTGGTCGCCTACGCGGACGCTCTCGGCCTGGCGTCACGAGTCGGGCAACTGGTGCTGCAGGACGCCTGCTCGCGCGGGGAACCGGTGC
The DNA here is from genome assembly GCF_051853195.1 of Lentzea sp. HUAS TT2. NCBI lineage: Bacteria > Bacillati > Actinomycetota > Actinomycetes > Pseudonocardiales > Pseudonocardiaceae > Lentzea > Lentzea sp. HUAS TT2. The sequence continues at coordinate 518,692 of NZ_CP196667.1, forward strand.
TCATCCGGTTGTCGCGGGACCAGTCGCGCGACCCGGACCTGGCGGCGCACGTGCGGTCCACGTTGCGCGCGGCGTCTTTCCCGGCGTCGTCGCTGTTCCTGGCGCTGGACGTCCGGTCGATGCCGGACGGCGAGGAGAACCTCGAGGTGCTGCACGACATGGGCGTGCGCGTGCTGCTGCACGAGTTCGGCGGCGGGTTCGGCGGGCTGTCCACTGTGGACCGCAGTCCGGTGTGGGGTGTCCGGCTGGCACGGCCGCCGTCGGAAAGGCTGGCGCGGCAAGGGCTCGCGCTCATGGTCCCGCTGCTGCGGTCGGCCGGCGTGCACGTGATCGGCGGTCCAGGCGACCCGGACGAGCTCCAGGCGCTCGGAGTGGACCTGGTGGTCTCGCGGTGAGTGGTTGTGGCCGTCAGGGAGACCACAACCACCCACGAGCGTCTTAGGCAGCGTCCTCGAACGTCGTCGCCTGAACCGTCACGGTGCCACCGAAGTTCCGCACGACCTCGGCCTTCTCCGCGGAGTTCGGGTTGGGGTTCGTGCACGACGTGCCGGCGCTCGCACCGGACATCAGGTCGGTGCACAGGCCCGTGCGACGGTCCGGCAGACCCAGGATGTGGCCGAGCTCGTGCGCGGCGATCCGGGTCTTGTTGTGGCCCTCGGTCACCGCCTGACGGCCCATCCAGATCTTGCCGCGCCCCAGACTCGTCGTCTGGGCACGGGGCCAGCCGTTGTCCGCGACGATCGTGATGTTCGCGGACCCGGCGACCTTCACCAGCTTGATGGTGTTCGGGAGCTGCGTGTTCCACACGTTCGCGCCCGCGTCGACGGCCGCCACGAACTCAGCGGCGCCGGACGAGTTGTAGGTCAGCGTGCGGGGCGCGGCTTCCGCGGTGCCGATGAGACCGACCGAGAGGGCGGCAGCACTGGCGACCACAGCAATTGTTTTGCGCAGGGACACAGGAATCTCCTCGCAATGCAGGGTAATTGCACCCCGACTGTATCGCCGCACCGTTGGCGCACAAGAAGAGTCAAGTGTGAAGCAGCGCTGGCACGGTCAAGAGCGTTCGTAGGTGATCGCAACACCTTGCGCGCCGAAACGCCGTGCGGCAAGGGAAAACACGCCCTACTACCGGACTTCGCGCGGACTCCTGTGCCGGACAGGACGCCGCCGAACGGGCGAATAACTGTTCACACCCTTCCGGTTCTGATGGACCAGAAGGCGGAACGACAGGTCACGGGGAAGCGCGAAGCACGCAGTGACGACGCGCATGTCGGCGGGCGGGCGCGTTCCGCCCTTCCGAGTCCGGGACTGGAGGGTCATCGGCCATTTCACCGAAAGGGTTACCGCACAACGCGAACGGGGCCGGCGCCTCACGGCACCGGCCCCGTTACCGCGGGAGCGGGTCTTGCGTTCTACGCGAACGAAGGCTGGCGCAACGCGTGCTCCACCAGCGTGATCAGGATCTGCTTCGTGGACTGCCGGTTGCGGGCGTCGCACGGGATTATCGGCACCGACGACGGAATCGTCAGCGCGTCCCGAACCTCTTCCGCACGGTGGTGCATCAGCCCGTCGAAGCAGTTCACCGCGATCACGTAAGGCAGATCGCGGTCCTCGAAGAAGTCGATGGGCGCGAACGCCTCGTCGATCCTGCGGGTGTCGACCATGACCACCGCACCGATGGCACCGCGGACGAGGTCGTCCCACATGAACCAGAACCGGTGCTGACCGGGCGTGCCGAACAGGTACAGGATCAGGTCCTTGTCCAGCGACACCCGGCCGAAGTCCATGGCCACCGTGGTGGTCACCTTGTCCGGCACCATCGACAGGTCGTCGACTCCGACCGAGGCCTGGGTCATCACGGCCTCGGTCGTCAGCGGGGTGATCTCGGAGACCGACCCGACGAACGTCGTCTTGCCGACACCGAACCCACCCGCGATGACGATCTTCGACGACATCACGTTCAGGTCGGCCCCAGGTGACCCCGGACGACCCGGAGCACCGTTGCTCATGGGAACTTCTCTCTACTCAGGCTCGCATGGAAACGTGCAGCTGGGCGCGGATCTCCGGCGTGAGCTGGAGGCCGACCCGCTCCACCAGCCGGGTCATCGCGTAACCGATGAGCCCGATGTCGCAGTTGGGTGCGGCGAGCACGGCGAGACAGGACCCGTCGCTGATGGACATCAGGAAAAGATAGCCCCGCTCCATCTCGACGACGGTCTGTTTGACCTCACCGGCCTCGAAGCAACGCGCTGCGCCGAGGTTCAGCGAGACCAGGCCGGACGAGACGGCGGCGAGCTGCTCCGCGCGGTCGTGCGGCAGACGGTCGGACGAAGCGAGCAACAGACCGTCGGCGGAGACGACGATCGCGTGTGCGACACCGGCAACCCTGCTGACGAAGTCCTCGACCAGCCAGCTGAAGTTGTCCAGTTCCTCAGTCGCGGTGGTCACTGGCGTTCCCTTTCTGCGATCACGGGGATGCCTCCGACGGCGGAGTCGAAGAGCGACTCGCGGCCCATCTGAACACCCTTCTGGTACGTGGCGAACCGCTGGCGCAACCGGTCGGCGGACCGGCCGGGCATGGCCGAGGTGGTCGTCAGCTGAGGTGCCGGCGACGACGGCTTCGGCAGCGAACCGGGAACCAGGCGCGCCTTCGGGACGCGCTTGGGCAGACCGTTCTCCGTCGTCGCCGCGGGCGAGCCCTTGTCCAGGGCGCCTGCGGCCTTCCAGCCTTCGTCCGCCGCTCCCCACTCGGACTCGGCGTAGTCGGCGACCGCGCGCGGCACCGCGGTCGGTGCCTCGATCTTCACGGTGTCCGCCGAACGCTGCCGCTTGGGCAGGCCGTTCACGGTGGCGAGGTCGTCGGACTCGTCGTGCTCGGCACGTTCCGGCTCCGCTGACGGAACGGCCCTCGTGGACGGTTCTGGCGCCGAGGGGGTCTTGAACCACTTCGACAGGTCGTCGTGCGAGATCAGCGGTTCGTCGACGATCGCGGGGAAGATCTCCGTGGCGGCCTCGACCGGTCGCTCGACCGGCGGCTCGTAGGAGTAACCCTCCTCCGCGGCCACCTCCGCCGCTTCGATCCGCGCGGTGAACAGGCCGTCCGCGGACGTCTGCTCGATGCGGTGCCGCCCGGAGTTCTCGTCCGCGGTGGCGGGCGCCGACACGACGAGCGGGTGCTCCGGCGTCCACTTCGGCACACCGGACAGGCCCTCGCCGGTGCTGCTGGACTCGATCGCGGCCTGGACCGGCGCGGCCGGCAGGGGCAGCGCGGGCGCGGCTCCCTTGTGCAGCAACGAGATCGGCAGGATCACCTGAGCGGTGACACCGCCCTCGATGTCGTCGTTGTTCGCGAGCGTCACGCGGATCTCGTGGCGCTTCGCGAGCTGGCCGACCACGTACAGGCCCATCTCGCGGGCCACCGAGACGTCGACCTCCGGCGGCTCGGCGAGCTTCGCGTTGAACTCGACGACGTCGTTCTCCTGCATGCCGACGCCGCGGTCGTGGATGCGGATCGCGACCTCGCCCTTGCGGGTCTCTATCGTCCGCACCGTCACCTTGGTGCTGGGCTTGGAGAACGCCGTCGCGTTGTCGAGCAGCTCGGCGACGAGGTGCGCGAGGTCGTTGACCACGCGGCCCTGCACCATCAGTTCCGGCGTCGGTGCGATCTGGACGCGCGCGTACTTCTCCACTTCGGACACCGCGGCGCCGAGAACCTCGGCGATCGCCACCGGGCGGGTGACGCGGCGGTTGACCGTCGTACCGGAGAGCACGAGCAGGTTCTCGCTGTTGCGCCGCATCTGCGTGGCGAGGTGGTCGAGCTCGAACAGCGACGCCAGGTGGTCCGGGTCCTGCTCGTCCTGCTCGAGCCGGTCGATCACGCTGATCTGGCGTTCCACCAACGCCTGCGAGCGCCGCGACAGGTTGATGAACATGTCGTTGACGTTCGCGCGCAGTGCCACCTGCTCGACGGCGAGGCGGACGGCCTCGCGTTGCACGAGGTCGAACGCCCGCGCCACCTGGCCGACCTCTTCGGTCGTGTTGAGCGGCACCGGGACGATCGCCTCTTCCGCGGCCCGTTCGGGATCGCGGTGCGAACGAATTCGCCGAATGGCGTCCGGCAGCTGGTTGCGGGCCACGTCGAGCGCGCTGCGACGCAGCACTCGCAGCGGCCGCAGCATGGACTGCGCGACCATCGCCATGAGACCGAACGCGATCAGCAGTGAGATCGCGACCAGTCCGGCGTCGCGCCACGCGTCCGAACGGGCCGTGTCGGCGAGGCGCGTGGTCGTCGCGTCGGCCTGGGCCTCGAGCTCGGTCGCGACCTCGCGAACCAGGTTCGCGGTGTCCTGACCGATCTTGAGCACCTCGGCGTCCGTGATGGACACGGGCTTGCGCTCCGCGTCCTGCGCGAGCGCCAGCCGCACGAGCCGGTTGCGACCGTCCACGGCCGAACCGGACACGACGTCCTGGAACTTCTGCTGGTTGCCCGACGACGCCACGTCGTTGAACTCGGTGAACGCCGCGTCCAGCCGGGACTGCGCGGACCGCAGCTCGTCCGCGGCGCCGGGTGCGAAACCCTTGCGCAGCGCGGTGGACGTCAGGATCGAGTTCTGCTGGCCGAGCTGCTCCTGCGCGGTGTAGAGCGCCTGCGCGGCGGTGACCAGTGGAACGATCTCCGGCTCGCTGAGGCTGGACACCGCGGCTCGGTGCACCGTGCTCAGCGACGCGATGATCTGGTTGTACGCGCTGATCACAGCGACGTCGGGGTACTTCGTGCTCAGCAGCGTCACGCGCAAGCTCGCCAGTCCGTCGAGCGACTGGAGCGACTTCGTGAACGACTCCTGCAGGGGCGCGCTCAAGGCCGTGGCCGTCGCGCCCGATTCCCTGTACTTGCCCAGTTCAGTGTCCGTGAGACCCGTGCGGGCGGCGTGTTCGGGACACGCGTTCTGCCTGCCTGCGGCCACACATTGCACTGCCCAGTCACGTTCGACCTGTAGAGCGTTTTCCACCTTCGCGGCCTGGTGGCTCACGGCGAGCTCGCGCTGGACGTTGCCGAAGAGTTCGACGTCGTCGAGCTGGGTGTTCAGCCTCAGACCCGCGAGAGTCGCGGTAGTCAGGGCTGGAACTAGCAACACCACCGCGAGCTTGCTCCGCAGCCGCCAGTTGCGTAGGCGGAACCGGTCGATGCCTCGCTGGTCCTCACGACCGCGCACCGTCAACACTCCCCGCCCCGTTTAATAGCAGCAAACCTGGTGGATCTTGGAGTAAAACGCGCTGTTCTCATACCGCCGTTCGGACGACAAAACAGTGGTTCGAGAATCAACAACATACGAACAGGCCGCTAAACGGCCCTCACGCGATAATTCATCTGGACGAAACGTTCGCGCGGACGGCTTTGATCACGGCTTGATCACAGCCGCCCGCGCGGTTCGTCAACTACCGGAAGGCTGGATGAGCATCGGCTTGACGTCGAGCTCCTTGTCCAGCATCTGGTAGCGCTGCATCAGCTGGACAACGCGCTGCAGGCGCGTCGCGTCGAGCGTGGTCGGGAAGGCACCGAAGTGGACGAGACCCGCGGTTTCCTTGTCGACCTTGGCGTACTCCACGAGCAGCGGCTCGACCGTGGGACGGTCGGTGGCGTCGGCCTGGCCCTTGGCCATCGCGCGCTGGAACGCCGCGACGGTCTTGGGGTTGTTCTTGGCGAACTCACCGCTGGTGGCGTAGCCGGCGATCGGGATGTTGTCCGTCGGGCCGGTCGCGGCGTCCAGCACCTTGATCTGACCGGCGGCGCGCTGGGCGCGGGTGATGAACGGCTCGACCATGAAGGCGGCGTCGACGGACTTGTTCTGGACAGCGGCCTGCATGTCCGGGAACGCCATCTCCTTGAACTTGACCGTGCTCACGTCCACGTTCGCGGCCTCGAGAGTCGCCTTCGCGGTCAGCTCCGCGATGTTCTTGAACGTGTTGATCGCGATGGTCTTGCCCGCGAGGTCAGCGGGGCTCTTGATGGCGGAGTCACCGCCGGCCAAGATCAGGAACATGTCGGGTTTTGCCTGGTAGCCGTCGGAGATGAGCTTGATTCCGTCGACTGCCTTCGCGACGTCCTTCGACTGGGCGGCGAAGAACGAGACCCAGTTGCCGAAGGTGAAGTCCAGTTCCTTGTTGATCAAGCCGGGGATTGCTTTGGCTCCACCCTCGATGACCTTGAGGTTGACCTCGAGGCCCTCGGCCGCGAAGTAACCCTTCTTGATCGCGACGTGGACGGACGCCACGTCGAGGATGGGAAGGACCCCCAGAGTGATCTTGGCCTTCTCGACCGGACCACTGGTGTTCTGGCCAGTCTGGGGTGCCTGCTCTGTGCCGCCGAGCGCACCACAGCTCGCCACGGTGGCGAGCAGCGTGGCAAGGGCGATGCCACGGATGGCCATACGGCGGACTCTTCGAGTCATCGGGAGCACTCTCCTGTCGGAGCGGTGTCGTCGTTGCGGGGAAGGATCGCGACGGTCAACCACTCAGAGTAATGACGCTGCTCCAAAAGACCCCAGTTGACCGACACGAGCAGGTTCCAGTCAACTACCTGCGGTGAGCATCTAAGCACAGCAGGTCTAGGGCTAGGAGAACCCCAGTTGAAGCGCTCCGTGACCGTTGTCGGCGCAGGGCCGGCCGGTCTGACCTTGGCAAACTTGATCCAGCAGTCAGGTATCGACTGCGTTGTGCTCGAAAAAGCTAGTCGTACCCATGTGGAAACACGTGCACGGGCAGGAGTCCTGGAGCACCGCTCCGTAACCATGCTGGAGTCACTCGGACTGGCAGATCGTTTGCTGATGGAAGCAGACCGTCACGGTACGTGTGAATTCCGCGTGAGCGGCCAGGCGTTCCAGGTGTCCTACAGCGACCTCTACGGCGGTCGCGAACACTACGTCTACCCGCAGCAGGAAGTCGTCAAGGACCTCATCGGGGGATTTCTGGACAGCGGAGGTGACATCCGGTTCTCGGTCAGCGACGTGGAGCTGGACGACCTGACGTCGTCCTGCCCCACGGTGGCCTTCACCAGCGAAGACGGCACCCGCGAAACCATCACGAGCGACTTCGTGGCAGGGTGCGACGGGTTCCACGGCGTGAGCCGGCCGTCCATTCCCGAGGGCGTCCTGTCCGAATTCACGCACCAGCACGGGATCGAGTGGCTGGCCATTCTCGCGGAGGCTCCTCCGTCGACTAAAGCCATCATTTACGCCCTGCACGAGGATGGATTCGCGGGGCATATGTTGCGGTCGCCGACGGTGTCCCGCTTTTATTTGCAGGTGCCGGTCGGAACAAAGGCCGAGGATTGGTCCGACGAACAGGTCTGGGAAGCGCTGCACAAACGCTTCGCACTGCACGATTCGTCATGGGGACTGACCGAGGGAAAGATCATCGAGAAGCGCGTTCTCGACATGCGCAGCCACGTGGTCGAGCCGATGTCCTACGGCCGGCTCTACCTGCTGGGTGACGCAGCCCACATCATCACCCCGGTCGGTGCCAAGGGCATGAACCTCGCGATGAACGACGCCGCAACGCTCGGACGTGCACTTATCGACTTCTACGCCACCGGGTCCGAGACGGGTCTCAAGACCTACTCGGACGACTGCCTGCACCGCGTCTGGCGGGCACAGGAATTTTCACAGTGGATGGTCAACATGATCCACACCGACGTCAGCTCCCCGTTCTTCGGACGGTTGGCCCAGGCGAGGCTGGAGCACCTGGCCGAGTCCCCCGCCTACCGAGCCACGTTCGCGGAGAACTACGTCGGCCCCTGATGGCGAAAAGACGACCCTCAAGGGTGAATTCCCCGTCCCCCTAACGGGTGACGGACTCCCCCTAGGGTTCTCGATACGTCACAATCTGGGGCCAACTCCCGATGCCGGGGGATGTCGTTCGTCCATACGGTTCAACACGACATCCCCCGAACCATCCACAGGGAGCTCGAGTTCCATGGCCACCCAGACCACGCTGCACGACTTCACCCTCAACCTCCTCGGCGACCTGGACGCCCGTGAGGCCTTCCAGCTCGACCCGGAGGGCACCCTCGAAGCCGCGGGTCTGGGCGACATCTCGCCGGTGGACGTGCACGAGATCCTGCCGCTGGTGCTCGACAGCGCGTCCGTCGTGAAGATCGACGCCATCGACGAGGTCCTGGCCGAGGCCGGCGACCTGACCGCCGCGGACAGCCTCAAGCTGGTCACCGGCAACCTCGACGGCGTCACGGGCATCGCCGGTGTCGCGGCCCCCGCCTCCATCACCGCGCTGGTCACGGACTTCGGCGGCGTCAGCGACGTGACCGGCACGCTGGACCTGGTCAACGCCAACGAGATCGTCACCGAGGTCACCGACGTCGCGGCCGTGCACGACGTGACCGGCGTGGCCGACGTGGTCGTGAAGGACCTCGGCACCGACGTTCTGGTGAAGGACGTCGTGGACACCGACGTGCTGGTCAAGGACGTCGTGGGCTCGGTGGACGTCGACGTCAAGGACGTCCTCGACGTGACCGACAACGTCACCGGCAACGTGGTGCAGGACGTCGCTCAGATCGGCGACGTCCACAACGACCTCGGCCAGGTCATCGGCGACGTGAAGCTGGGCAACATCGACGTGCTCGACGGCGGCATCGGGAACGGCGCCGACCTGGACATCCACCTGTGATGTGAACGAGTAACCAGTACAGGCAGGGAGTTGCCCAAGCGAGCGCTGTGTTTTGAACGAGTAGGCAGCACAGGCAGGGCGCTGCCCAAGCGAGCGCCGGGGCGCCAACCCGGGCTCACGCCTTGTCATGCCCCACAAGGCATCTGAGCGCCCTCCTCAGGCACGCCAGGCTTTGCCCCCTCCTCTGAGCCTGGCGTGCCCAGAACACAGCTGAGCCCCCTGGACCGCTGCGGTCCGGGGGGCTCAGCCTTCGTGGCGCCTTAGTTGGCGCCCCGGCGCTTGCTTGGGCAACGCCCTGCACGAACTAGCTACTCGCGGAAGACACAGTCTCGCTCAACGATTCCCGTTCCGCCGCAGCCCACTTGTCCACGTCCAGCGTCTGCTTGCCACCGACGTTGAGCAACCGCGCCACCTTGGACCGCAGCGCCACGAAGGCCTCGTCCGTGCGCGTGGTCACCTGGTCGCGCTCGGCGGGCAGCGGGACGTCCAGGTCCGCCACCAGGCGGGCGGGCGAGCCGGAGAGCACCAGGATGCGGTCACCCAGGTACACGGACTCGTCGATGTCGTGCGTGACAACGAGAACGGTCGTGTCGTGCTCACGACGCACGCGAAGCAACAGGTCCTCCAACTCGAACCGGGTCTGCGCGTCCACCGAGGCGAACGGCTCGTCCATCAGCAACAACGCCGGCCGGTACGCCAGAGCGCGCGCGATCGCCACACGTTGTTGCATACCACCGGAAAGCTGCCACGGCCGCTTCTTGGCCGCCGCGCCGAGACCCACCCACTCCAGGGCTTCGGCGGCACGAGCGCGGCGCTCGGCGCGCGGCAGGGACCGCAGCGGGAACTCCACGTTGCCCTGCACCGTGAGCCACGGGAACAGGGAACGCTGGTAGTCCTGGAACACCACCGCGAGGTGGGAACCGTTGAGGGACACGCCACCGCGGGAGGGCGCGATGAGTCCCGAGATGGTGCGCAGCAGTGTGGACTTGCCGCACCCGGAGGGTCCGACCACGCACACCAGCTCGCCGGCGCGGACGTTGAACGTGAGGCCGCCGATGGCCTCGTAGTCACCGTAGGTGTGGCCCAGGTCGGCCACCTCAAGCATGTTGCTCATCCCTGCTCCTCGGTTGCCAAGCCAAAGCCCTGCGTTCCACCGCCAGAAGCACGGTGTTGAGTCCGTAGCCGAGCACGCCCAACAGGACGATGCCCGCCCACATGCGCGTGTAGTCGAACTCGCGCTGTGCCTGAATGAGTTGAGAACCGATGCCGTTGTCCGTGCCCACGAGCTCGGAGATGACCATCAGCACCAGCGACAGAGAGAGCGACACCCGCAGTCCCGCGAAGATCTTCGGGGAGGCCGCGGGCAGCACCACGCCGAGAACCCACTGGTAGCGCGGGATCCGGAAGACGGCGGAAGTGTCCACTTTGGTCACGTCGACGGAACGGGCACCGTCCACGCTGTTGAGCAGAACCGGCCAGATCACGCCGAAGACGATCGTCGCGAGCTGCATCGACGTGCCCGTCTTGAACAGCAACAGAAACACGGGCACCAGTGCGGGCGGCGGGATCGAACGCAGGAACACCAGCAGCGGTCCCGCGTACTCCATCGCCCGGTCCGAGCGGCCGAGCAGCAGGCCCAGCGCCACGCCGATCACCGACGCGATCGCCCAGCCCGACAGCAACCTGCCGATCGACGGCAGGATGTGCTCGGTGACGTTCTCCGGCTCCAGGACCCACCACTCCCAGGCCGCGACCAGGATGTCGGACGGCGGCGGGAAGAACGGGTCCTCGGCCAGCATGCCGAGCAACTGCCACACGACGACGAGACCGGCGAACACGGTCCACCGTTGAAGAAACTTGTTCACCAGGCCACCCAACGCCGGCGGACGCGCTCGAGACCGCTGTTCAGCAGGACGCCGATCGCGCCCGCGACCACGGTGCCGACGAGCACCTGGTCCATACGTCCGGGCCCGCTGCGGGCCTCCATGATGAAGAAACCGAGCCCGATCTGGCTGCCGGCCATGAGCTCGACGCTCACCATCACGATCAGCGCGGTCGTCGCCGCGAGCCTGATTCCGGTGAGGACGAACGGCAACGCGCTCGGCAGGGCCACGCGGAACAGCACACCCACGCGCCCGGTGCCGAAGACCCGTGACGTCTCGACGAGCAGGGGGTCCAGTTCGTCGAGCGCGTAGATGGTGTTGAACAAGATCGGCCACAGCGCGGCGTAGACCGCGAGCGTGATCTTCGTTTCCGGGCCGAACCCCAGCATCACCAGAGCGAGCGGAATCAGTGCCACAGAAGGGATCGGGCGCAGGAACTCGATGACCGCGCGGGTCGCGTGGCGCACGGCGGGAACGCTGCCGAGCACCAGTCCACTCGGCACCGCGATGGCGATGGCGATCGAGATGGCGATCAGCACCGCCAGGACTGTTGCCACCACATGACTCATGAAGGCGGGAGAGGTCAACTGCGTGACGAGCTCACCGAACACGACGGACGGTGGCGGAAGCGAGTCAGCAGGTAGAAGGGGAGAGCGTCCTAAGAGCTCCCAGAGCGCGAGGAACCCGGCAATGCCGATGAGTCCCCGTGTGAACGCACGCACTCGGTCACCCTAGAGAGTGGATCTCCAGTTCACAATGCGTGCCCGCTCAACTCCGGGTTGTTTCCCACACATCGCGGCGGTCAGCAGACTTCCACGCGCTCCACTTCGCCGAAGCTCTTCACCCATTCGGAGTCCGTGAGCCGTGCGCCGGTCTTTTCGCACATCCGCTTGATGATCCGCCCGGTGTCGAGGTCGTACGGCAGCAGTTCCGGGTCCTGGCCCCCGCTGCGGACGAGGAAGTCTCGGTTCTGCGGGCGGTACACCGCGCGCGACGAGTTGCCGTGCCCGACGACGTACACGAGCCGGTCCGCGGGACGGTCGTCCGTGTAGAGCTGGTGCACCTCGAAAACGTTGTCACGGACCACTGCCACACGGCCGTCGTCGGAGAACGTGACACGTGCTCCGGCACGCAACGCGGTGTCGAGCCGTGCGCGCAGAACGGGCGTTCCGCTCGGCACCCGTTGCCACACCTCGACGATCGACTCCGGCGCGGAGTGCTCGACGGCGAGCCATCGTCCGTCGGCGCTGTAGGTGATGCCGCGCACGTAGGCGTGCTCGGACAACGCCGGCCCTGCGGACTCGACGGTGCCGCCGATGCTCCAGAACTCGATGTTCGTGTTGCCGGCGGCGGGGTCCCAAACGCTGGTCGCGAGCTCGCGGCCGTCCTGGCTCAGCGCGACGGTCTCGGGGTTGCGCACCGGCATCGGCAGCTTGCGGGGGTTGCGCGGGTCGCTCAGGTCGTAGAGCTCCGCGTACTCCGACTCGTCCGGTGTCGGGAGCCCGACCTCGACCGCCTTGCCGACCTTGCCGACGAGCCGCGAGCCGTCCGGGCTGAGGTCGAGCGTGCGGAACCGGCTCGGCAGCTCCGTGAGGTAGGTGATGTCACCCGCGTCGTTGACGGCCCACAGGTGTTCCTGGCCGTTGTAGTCCTTGGTGACGGCACGGCGTTCGGCGAGCTTGACGACCCGGTGGCGGTCGGCGAACTTCTTGCCGGGCACCGCCTTGTCGTCGTCGAGGCTCCACATCCGGTCGGTGCCGTCCTGGTCCGTCACCGCCGCCATCTCGCCGCGCGGGGCGACCACCACGTCCGCGTCCTCCTTGGGCGTGCCGGTGAACGGCATGGCGCGCGCGACCGCGCTGGCGAGCCGCAGCACCTTCTCCGCCTCGGGCGAGGGGCTGACCTCGTAACCGACCAGCGCGAACTTGTCCGCGTACGGCCGCCGCTGCTCCAGCAACGCCTCGGACTGGGACAGCGCCTTGCCGCCGAGCTCGCGGTCGTGCATCTCGGTGATCTTGCGTTCGTTGGAGAGCGCGTAGACGACCGTGCCGGGCACCAACGCGATCAGCACCGCCATGACCGCGATCAACGCCGTCGAACGGCGCGTCTCGCGCCTGGTGCTGATGTCGACGAACCGGCGTTCCTGCACCGTCAAGAACTCGCCGAGTTCCTTGGCCTTGCGCAGCCGTACTCCCCGGTAGAGCGCCAGCGGGTCGCGGTCGCTCGCCTCCCACAGCTCGATCGCGGTGACGAGCTGCTGGTGCGTCCTGAGGTTCTCGCGTTCCTCGGCGATCCACCCGGCGAGCCTCGGCCAGCGCAGCACGGCGTCGTGGGTCAGCTCGGCGCCGTCCTCGGTGAGCGTCACCAGCCTGGCCCGCACGAGGAGGTCCAGCAGGCGGCTGTCGACGTCCAACGGGCGGGTGCGGCGTTGCGGGTTCCCGTTGCGCTGCACCGAGACGAGGCGCAGGAAGATCTTCCTGGCCGTGTCCTGCTCGGCCTCCGGCAGGTCCGCGAAGAAGCTCTCGGCGGCCTGCACGACGACGTGTTCGAGGCCGCCGGACTCCTCGAAGCCCGCGAGCGACAACGTCATGCCGCGCTTGCGCCGCCACGTCTCGACCAGCGCCTGCTGCACCAACGGCAGCGCGTGCTGGTTCGCGGCGTCGGCGACCAGCTGTGCGATCACCGCGGTCTCGACGGTGGCGCCGATCTTGGCGGCGGGTTCGGTGATCGCGCGGCGCAGCTGGTCCGCGCTCATCGGCTCGATGGTGATCTCGGTGCCCTCGATGCCCTTGGCCCGCCAGCGCTGCTGCTCGTCGGCACGCAGGAAGAGCACGACGTGGGGACAACGGGTGACTGCGGCGAGGAAGTCGTCCGCGTCCAGCACCTTCTCGACGTCGTCGACGAGCAGCACGAGGCCAGGGCGGTGCTGGCGGATCCGCAGCCGGAGGTGGTCGGGGTCCTCCCGGAACTCCGCGGCCAGCCGGTCGACGGTGGTGTTCTCGAAGACCTCGGCGAGGGCAGCGGCCAGGTCGCCGATCGGGTCGCTCGCGGGCGTGACCACCACGGCGTCTTCCAGGGCGGGCAGCAGGCCGGCTCGCAGCAGCGACGTCCGGCCCGACCCGGAGGCGCCGAGGACGACGGTGAGGGGCTTGGCCTTGACCGACTCGACGATCTGCTCCACGAGGCACTCACGCCCGAAGAACCGCTTCTCGTCGTCCTCGGTGAAGGGCGCGTTGCCGGGGTACGGCGTGTTCGGGTGCAACGGCTGCGTGTGCTCGGCGGCGAGCTCGCGCCATCGCTTCGTCCACGAGCCGGGGTCGGCCTCGCAGGCCCGCACGAAGGCGAGCGTCAGCGCGAGTGAGGGCAGCTTGCGCCCACCGGCCGCGTCGGACAACGCGGTCGGCGAGTAGTTCGCGCGCCGAGCCAGCTCGCGGTAGCTCGGTTTGCCTGCCTGGTCACGCAGTCTGCGCAGGTCACCGGCGAACCGCAGCAGCGCGGTGTCCTCCGGACCCAGCGGACGTTCCCCTCTTGGCATGCCGCCTCCTGGCCGGATTGTCCACCAGAGGTTCGCCCGCCGTCTAACAGCCCGCTAATCCGTCACCACCCCGACGTGCGCTTCGTGATCGTTCCACCGCTCGGACGCTGCGACTTCAGCGGCAGGGCGGGGTGAAGTCGAGTCCGTCGAAGTACTGCTCCCACTCCTCACGGCTCATCCGCGGCATTGCCTGCTCGCAGATCCTGACCGCCGGGTCGCGCGGGTCGGCGTTCCACAGCCGCACCGCCCGGTCGGTGCCGCCCGTGACGACCTCGTCACCCTTGGGCGTCAGGCCGACCGCGGTGACCGGTCCGGCGTGCCCGCGCAGCAGGGCCTGCTCCACCGGTTCGCCGTCACCGAGCTGCCAGAGCCGCACCAGCCCGTCGTCGGTGGCGATCGCGACCCGGCCGCCGCCGAGCCAGGCCGACGTGACCTCTCCCCCGCCGGACCGGATCTCGGCGCGCAGTACCGGGGCACGCGGGTCGGAGGCGTCCCAGAGGTGCACGGCCGTGCCGGCGGTGGTGATGAGGTCGCTCGCGCCCGCGAACTGGGCGGCGCCGGCGAACTCCCTGGTCAGGGACAGCAGCTTGACGTCACGCGGATCGGTGACGTCGACCAGGTGCACGGCGTGGCCGGTGGTGACGGCGGCGAGGACCTGGCCGTCCTGGCGGAACGACATGCCCGCCAGCGGTCCCAGGCCGAGCTGTGCGGTGGTGAGGAGCCTCGGGCGCTCGCGGCGCAGGTCCGTCCAGAAGCTCAGCGCGCCGTCCGAGCCGGTGGTGACAAGAGTGGTGCCCTGCCAGGCGATCGCGGTGGCGCGCACGGGGAGCACGGCCAGTTCGCGTGGTCTGCCGAGGGAGACGTCGACGACGTGGACGCTCCCGTCGTCGGCGGCGGACGCGACCAGGCCACCGGTCGAGTCCATCGCGAGCGCGGTGACGGCGCCGGCGTGCCTCGTGGCGTCGTGGGAGGTGCGCGGGGACGGCAGGTCGTCCAGCGCCGTCAGCACGACCGTGCCGTCGCGGTGCCCGGTGGCGACCTGCTGCTGGGTCGGGCCGACCACGAGAGCGGTGACCTCGGACTGGGCTTCGCGCAACACCTGGGAGGGCACGTCCTCCTGCCGCAAACCGTTGCGCGCCTGAGGTAATGGCACGAGCTGGTAGGCGGCGAGCGCGACCTGCTGGGCCAGAGCGGGGTTCGTGGAACGCAGTGCGGCGGCCTCGCCCACGGCCCTCAGCACGGCGGCGTTGGCGCGTTGTTCGTCGGCGGCGATGCTGGCTCTGAGGGCGAAGACGGTCGAGCTGGCGGCGACGACCACGAGTGCCACGAGAACGGCGAGCAGCTGGCGTTGTCTGCGGGTGCGTCTTCGTGCGCTCGCCGAGACCTCTTCCTCCGCGGCCCTGCTCGCGGCGAGGAAGGCGCGTTCGCCCGCGTTCAGTGAAAGTCCCTCGGGAACGTTCGCCAGGCGTCGTCCCCGCAGCAGCGCGCCGGCGTCGCGGTCGAGCGACTCCCAGGTCTGCGTCGCGTGCGTGAGCTCGCGCTGCGCCTTGATGTTCTCGCGGTCCTCCTCGACCCAGCGCTGCAACGTGGGCCAGCCGCGGATCAACGCCTCGTGCGCCAGCTCGATGCCGTCGCGGTCGATCACCACGAGCCGTGCCGCCGCCAGCGCGAACAGCACCTCGTCGTCGGCTTCGAGCTCGGCCTGGTGCGCACGGCGTTTCGTGTCGTCGGCGGTGACGAGCCGCAGCAGGATCCGCTTCGCCTGCTCCTGCCCTGCCGGGGACAACGCGTCCAAGGCCTCCTGCGCGGTGCGGGCGACGGCGTCCTCGAGACCGCCGATCTCCTCGTAACCGGCGAGCGTCAGCGTCATGCCGCGGCGGTGCTGCCAGGTCTGCGCGAGCGCGTGCGACAGCAACGGCAACACGGCCGCCTGCCCCACCGCGTCGGCCATGAGCCTCGCCAGCAACGCGGTCTCGACCTTGGCCCCGGCGACCGCGGCGGGTTCGGTGATCGCGAGCCGGAGCTCGTCCGGCGTCATGGGCCCGAGCAGGAGCTGGGCGCCTTCGAGCGCCTCGACCAGCTCGGGATAGCGCGCGCAGTGGCCGTAGTAGTCGGCGCGGACGCCGATGACGACCCTCCGGCAGCCGACGAGCGCCGCGACCAGC
The DNA here is from genome assembly GCF_051853195.1 of Lentzea sp. HUAS TT2. Lineage (NCBI taxonomy): Bacteria > Bacillati > Actinomycetota > Actinomycetes > Pseudonocardiales > Pseudonocardiaceae > Lentzea > Lentzea sp. HUAS TT2. Next base: position 534,954 of record NZ_CP196667.1, read on the forward strand.
CACCGCCGGAGCTCCTCGTCGCGGCACAACGTGAACAGCTCCTCGAACTGGTCGACGACCACGAGGTGCCCGTGCCGCTGCTGGAGTTCCAGCGGATCCGCCAGTGCGCCGGCGAGCTCGGCCGCCTCCCCGCCGGTCAGCCGGGCGAGCGCGATCGCGCACTCCTCCACCGGGTTCGCGCCGGGCGTGAACAGCAGCACCGGCTCGCGGGTGCGGGCGATGAGACCGGCCCGCAGCAACGAAGACTTGCCCGCACCGGACGGTCCGAACACGCCGGTGAACCGGTTCGTCGTGGTGAGCAGCTCGGCCGTCAACCGCTCGCGCCCGAAGAACCTCGGTGCGTCATCGGGCTGGAACATCGCGAGCCCGACGTACGGACTGTCCTGCGCCGCATGCGGTTCGGACTCGACCACGGCCCGCCACCGCCGCGCCCACTCCTCCGGATCGGCGTCGCAGGCCTTCGCGTACGCCTTGGTCACCGCGAGACTCGGCAGCTTCCGCCCGCCGGCCGCCTCCGACAACGCCGCCGCCGAGTAGTGCGCCCGCCGGCTCAGCTCCCGGTAGGTGGGGCTGCCCGCACGCTCCCGCAGCCGGCGCAGATCCGCCGCGAACCGCAGGAGACCGCTCTCGCCCTCGTCGAGAGGGCGTTCCCGTCTCGGCATCCCGTCATTGTTCAGAGAACTTTGTTCAGCGGCCAACACCTCACCGTGAACAACCCGTTCGCCCTAACGTCGACGGGAACGCAACACCACGGGGAAGACCCGGTGCTCGCGCCCCGAACCGGCGCCGGAGTGGCCGTGGGTGGCCCGCGCACGTGCCGCCCACGGCTCACACACTCAGCACACGGGGACCCTTGCCACGTCAGGGAAGTAGCGCCGCCACTCGTCGTCGCTCAGCGCGATCGCCCGCTCCCGGCAGAGCCCGTGACGGACCTTCTCCAGATCAGTGGTCAGCACCGAGGTGGACTTCCTGGCGTCGAACACGGAGAAGGCCTTCTCCCGTGCCCGGTACCGCAGTCCCTGCGGCTCCCGGAAGCCGCTGAACGATCCCGCGTTGACCGCCTCACCCCGCGCGGCGACGTCCCAGATCTCGACCACGGAGTTGCCCAGCACGGCGACCTGCCGGTCGTCCGGGCTGAAGGCGAACGAGGCGATGAGGTAACCCGGCACCCGCGGCACCGTCGCCCACACCTCGGGTTCCGGCGCGGACAGCTCCCAGATGACGATCTCGTCAGGGAACCGCACCGCCAGCCGCCGCTCGTCGCCGCTGAGCGCGGCTTCGAGGGCGTTCGCGGGAGTCTGCACCGTCCGCTCCAGACGCGGTTCGCCGTTGCCGATGTCCCAGATCTGCGCCTTCATGCTCTCGACGGAGTCGTCCCGCAGCAGGACCACGACCTTCCGGCCGAACAGGGCCACGTCGGCATCACGGACCTGGTCGGAAGGCAGCTCGACCCTCCGTGGCCGGGCGGGGTCCCGCAGGTCCCAGGCGACCGCACGCGCACGCGGGCCGCCGTCCATCAGCTTCACCCCGACCGCCGTGGTGCCGTCGTGGTTCACGCTGAACCCCATCGTCTCGGCGGGGAGCGGCAGCGTCCCGAGCTGCTTCGGCCGGCCGGGGTCGGTGACGTCCCAGACGCCCACCCCGCCAGACCTCTCGAACGCGAAGATCCGGCGATCGTCCGCGCTGAGCACGACCTGGACGACGTCCGTCCCGATCGCCGTCCCCTCCGTCCTCGTGTCGTACCTGGCCACGATCGCGGCGGGACCCCGTGCACCGGTCGACACGAGCAACTCGCCGTGCGTCTGCATCGTCAGGAACGCGTCGTCGAGGCCGGGCCTGGGCGACACGGTCCTCGTCTGCCTGGCGGCGTCGGCGTCGAGCAGCGCATCACGCGTCACCTGGCCTGGCGTCACCGCATACGCGGCAAGAGCGAGACGCGAGGCCTGCAGCGGGTCGGCCGGGATCAGCCGCATGACCTCCGTCGCGGCCCGGCCGGCCAGTGCGTCGTTGCGTTGCTGTGTCGCTTCCCGAGCCTGGGTGGCCGCGAACACGACCGTGCCGGCCAGCAGCAGCACCAGGACCGAGAGGACGGCGATGACCGCGCGGGCCCGCCGGGTGCGGCGGCGACCGGCGGCCTGGCTCGCGGTGAGGAAGGCGCGTTCGGGTCCGGTCAGCTCGGCCGGGTCGAGGTCGGCGGCCTGTGCCAGGCGCGCGCCCTGGTAGAGGAGGTCGCGGTCGCCGTCCCACCCCTTCGCGGACTCGGTGAGCTGGTGGTGGACGCGCAGCTGCTCGCGGTCCTCCGCGATCCAGTCGCGCAGCCTCGGCCAGGAGCGGATCAACGCCTCGTGGGTGAGTTCGGCGTGCTGCTCGGTGAGGGTGACCAGGCGGGCGTTGGCGAGGCGGTCGAGGACCTCGGCGTCGAGGTCCTCGCGGTCCGCGCGGCGTTTGGTGTCCTCGGTGCCCTCGCCGAGCGCGATCAGACGCAGGAACGTGCGGCGGGCGGTCTGCTGCTGGTCTGGGTCGAGCTGGGAGTACACGGCCTCGGCGGTGCGGGCGATGGCGTGCTCGACGCCGCCGGCCTCCTCGTAGCCGACGAGCGAGAGCGTCATGCCGCGGCGGCGGTGCCAGGTCTCGACGAGGGCGTGCTGGACGAGCGGTAGGGCGGCTGCCTGGCCCGCGACGTCCGCGACCAGGCGGGTGACCAGGGCGGACTCGACGGTGGCGCCGACGTGCTGGGCAGGTTCGATGATGGCTCGGCGCAGTTCGTCGGTGGTCAGCGGGCCGACGAGGACCTGGGCGTTGTCGAGGGCCTCGACCAGTTCGGGGTGGCGGCCCACGTGGCCGTAGAAGTCCGCGCGGACGCCGATGACCACGTGCGGGGCGCCCATCAGGGCCTGGACGAAACAGTCGCGTTGCTCCGGGCTCGCCAGGGTGAAGACCTCTTCGAACTGGTCGATCACCAGGACGAGGTCCTCGTCGTGCTGCCTGATGACCAGGCCCAGTGCCGCGGGGTCGGTGAGCTCGCTGTGCAGGGCCACCGCGGAGTGCCCGGTGAGCTGGGCGAGGCGGACGGCGCACTCGTCGAGCGGGTGCACACCGGGCGTGAAGATCAGCGCCTGCTTCAGCCTCGGCAGCAGGCCGGCGCGCAGCAGTGACGACTTGCCGGAGCCGCTCGCGCCGAAGACGCCGACGAAAGGGCGCCTCTGCGTGAGTTCGAGCAGCTTCGCGGTGAGTTTCTCGCGGCCGTGGAAACGGTCGGCGTCCTCTTTCTGGAACGCCTTCAGCCCCACGTAGGGAGCTTCCGCAGTCGGTTCCGGTGGCGCGGCGATGTCACGCCACCGCTGTTCCCACTCCTGTACGTCGCCACCGCACGCTTCGACGTAGGCGAGCGTGACCGCGAGGCTCGGGAGTTTCTTGCCCCCGGCGGCGTCGGAGAGCGTCGCCGCCGAGTAATGCGCGCGTGAAGCCAGCGCGCGATAGGACGGTCCGCCCGCCTTCTCGCGGAGCTTCCTCAGGTCGGCCGCGAACCGGCCGAGCTCGGTGTCCGCGCTGTCCAGCGGGCGTTCGGTACGTGGCATGTCGATCTCCCCCGGAGACCGATTGTCCACACCTCGTTGTTCACTGCGCACTTCCGACCCCTTACAACGTCGTCGCCGTAGCGTTCTCGTCGCAAGGTGAATGGGGATTCACCGCAGATCGCCCCTCCGGTTCGAGGCCGGAGGGGCGAGCGGGGTTCAGATTCTTCTCAGAGACCGACGAGCTTGTACAGCCCGCCGACTTCCTGGCGGTTCAGCACCCGCATCGAGCCGGGACGCTGGTTGCCGAGGGACACGCCGCCGACCGCGACGCGGACCAGCGACTGCACCGGGAAACCGGCGGCCTCCATCAGGCGGCGGACGATGTGCTTGCGACCCTCGTGCAGCACGATCTCGACCAGCGCCTTGCCGGGCACGGAGCTGATGAGCTTGAAGGAGTCGACCTTGACCGGCCCGTCCTCCAGCTCGATGCCCTCTTTGAGCTTCTTGTTGAGGCCCTTCTCGAGAGGTCCGGGGACCTCGGCGAGGTAGGTCTTCTTGACGTTGTAGCTCGGGTGCATCAGCCGGTGCGCGAGCTCGCCGTCGTTCGTGAGCAGCAGCAGGCCCTCGGTCTCGGCGTCGAGACGACCGATGTGGAACAACCGCTCCTTGCGGCTGCGCACCAGGTCACCGACGCACGGACGACCCAGGTCGTCCTCCATCGTCGAGAGCATGCCGTACGGCTTGTTCAGCGCGATGGTGACGACGTCCTCGCGGATCTGCACCCGCAGTCCGTCGACGTGCACCACGGCCGTCTCGGGGTCGATCCTGCGGCCCTGCTCGCGCACGACCTGGCCGTCGACCTGCACCCGCCCCTGCTCGATCAGCTCTTCGGAAGCGCGGCGCGAGGCGACACCGGCCTGCGCGAGCACCTTCTGCAGGCGCACGCCCTCGTTCTCAGACATCGTCGATCGCATCCACTTCGGGCAGCAGCGGGGCGATTGCGGGCAGGTCGGCAAGCGACGAAAGCCCCAACCGCTCCAGGAACAGTTCGGTCGTGCGGTACAGGATCCCACCCGTGTCGCTGTCGGTGCCCGTCTCCTCGATGAGCCCCCGCGCGACCAGGGTCCGGATCACGCCGTCCACGTTGACGCCACGAACCGCCGCGATCCGCGCCCTCGTCACGGGCTGCCGATAGGCGATCACCGCAAGCGTCTCCAGGGCCGCGCGGGTGAGTTTCGCGCGCTGGCCGTCGAGCAGCAGCTTCTCCACGAACGGGGCGTACCGGTCCCGCGTGTAGAACCGCCAGCCGTCCCCCGCCCTGCGCAGGTCGATGCCGCTACCGGACTCGGTGTACCGGGTGGCCAGTCTACGGAGTGCCTGCTTGATTCGCTTAACCGGCTGCTCAAGGGCACTGCTGAGGGCGTCTTCGGCGATCGGGCTGTCCACCACGAGCAGGACCGACTCGAGGGCGGCCTCGAAGACGGCGTCGTCGGTCAGGTCGGGGAGGCCGCTGTCCTCGATGGCCTCTTCCGGGGTGGCGGCGAGGAGCTGGGTCTCCAGGTCGGCGGCGTCGGTGGTGTCGGCCGGCTCGGGCTCGGGCTCCTCCAGCACGACTGCGGCTGGGGCGGCGTCGTCGAGGGCGGCGTCGGGTTCGGGGCCGGCGGCGGATTCGGGCGCCTCGGGTCCGGCTGTGGGCTCCTCCAGGACGACGGCGGCGGGAGCGGCGTCGTCGAGAGCGGCGTCGGGCTCACGCTCGGGTTCGGCAGCGACCTCAGCCTCCGCGGCCTCCGCCCCGCCCCCGTCGAACGCCGCCCCGGGCTTCTCGATCTCCGCCGCGTCCGGCCCGACCAGTGGCTCGCTCATCCGCCGTAGTCCTCATCCTCGTCGCCGGCGTGCACCTGCGCCTGCGCGGCCTCCAACGTCCCGCCGACCCACGTCACCTGCAGCGGCCCGAGCGGGTCCTCCTGCTCGAAGGCCAGCGACTTCTCGCGGTACAGCTCCAGCAGTGCCAGGAACCTCGCCACGATCTCCATGGTCTCGGTGCACTCGGCGACGATCTCGGAGAACGACGCGGTGCCCTTCTCGATCAGCATCGCGCGCAGCACGTCGGCGGTCTCGCGGATCGACACGCGGTGCTGGTGGATGTGCGCGACCGACAGCGTGCGCTTCTGCTTCGGGCGGAAGGCCGCGGCTGCGATGTACGCGAACTTGTCGGGTGTGACGCCGAGCATCACCTCGGGCAGCAGGCCCTCGAAGCGCGGTTCCAGCGACACCGAGCGCGGGTAGCGGCGGAACGCGCCCTGTTCGAGCTCGGCGAACAGTGCCGCTACCTGCTTGTAGGCGCGGTACTGCAGCAGTCGTGCGAAGAGCAGGTCGCGTGCTTCCAGCAGGGCGAGGTCGTCCTCGTCCTCGACGTCACCGGTGGGCAGCAGGCGGGCGGCCTTCAGGTCGAGCAGGGTGGCCGCGATGACCAGGAACTCCGTGGTCTCGTCGAGGTCCCACTTCTCGCCCATGCCGCGCAGGTGTGCGATGAAGTCGTCGGTGACCGTGTGCAGGGCCACCTCGGTCACGTCGAGCGTGTGCTGCGAGATCAGCTGCAGCAGCAGGTCGAACGGACCTTCGAAGTTCGTGAGCCTGACCTTGAACTTGCCATCGTCCGGAGCAGCAACCTCAGCAGGGGCTTCCTCGGTCACTGCTCGCGCAACCTGCGTACCAGCAACGACGCGTCACCGTGCGTTTCGAGGTCGTCCAGCACGATGGCGATCGCCTCGCGCACCACGCGGCCGCGGTCGACGCCCAGCCCGTGCGAACCGCGCAGCTCGAGGCGTGCCTGTTCCAGGGCGAGGAGTTCCTCGTCCGACACGTAGACCGTGATCTTCGTGGTGTGCTTGGTGCGGCCGGAACCCCGGCGCTGCTGCGGGGCCGACTCGTCCGAGGAGACCTCGGGTGCGGGCGCGGCAGCGGTCAGCCTGAACAGTTCCGCGGCCCCGGGAAGCGTTGGGCGACGGTTCACCGAGCGATCACCTCGCGTGCCAGCGTGCGGTACGCGTTGGCACCCGCCGAGCGCGGCGCCCAGCGGGTGATCGGCTCGCCGGCCACGGTGGTCTCCGGGAAGCGGACCGTGCGGTTGATGACCGCGTCGAACACGATCTCGCCGAACGCCTCCACGACGCGGGCCATGACCTCGCGCGAGTGCAGCGTGCGCGGGTCGTACATCGTGGCGAGGATGCCGGTGATGTTGAGCTTCGGGTTCAAGCGTTCCTTGACCTTCTCGATGGTGTCGATGAGCAGCGCCACCCCGCGCAGCGAGAAGAACTCGCACTCCAGCGGGATCAGCACACCGTCCGCGGCCGCGAGGGCGTTCACCGTGAGCAGGCCGAGCGAGGGCTGGCAGTCGACCAGCACGTAGTCGTAGTGGTCGATCACGGGACGGAGGGTGCGCACGAGCGTGTGCTCGCGGCCCACCTCCGACACGAGCTGGATCTCGGCCGCCGACAGGTCGATGTTGCTCGGCAGCAGGTCCATGTCCTCGACCATGGTCTTGCGGATCACGTCGGGAACGGCGGTGTCGTTCTCCATGATGACGTTGTAGATCGTGGTTTCCAGCTGGTGCGGGTGCACGCCGAGGCCCACCGAGAGCGCGCCCTGCGGGTCGAAGTCGACGAGCAGCACGCGGCGGCCGTACTCGGCGAGCGCCGCGCCCAGGTTGATGGTCGTCGTCGTCTTGCCGACGCCACCTTTCTGGTTGCAGATGGCCAGGATCTTCGCCGGGCCGTGGTGCAGCAGCGGTGGTGGGTCCGGGATGTGACGACGCGGTCTGCCTGTCGGGCCGATGCCGTCGACCTGCTCCGTGGCAACGTCGTCCACCGGCGCGGCGTGCGGAGCCAGGCTCAGATCGGCACGGGGCGCGAAAGCGTGCTCCGGTGTCGACATGGCTGGCGTTCCCTCACTGGTCGTAGTCGTCTCTCGGGGCGCAGCCTAGGCCGCACCCGTGCGAGCGGCAACGCGCCTCGCCGGTGTTTGTCAAGACTGACTTAGACCGCGACATCCGTTCGTGTTCGCCTGTCGGCGGCGGAGAGCACCACGTCCAGCAGTCCGGGGAAGAGATGGTCCAGGTCATCGCGGCGCAATGACACCCACCGTTGATTGCCGCGGCATCGTGTCCGTGTGATACCCGCTTCGCGTAACACGCGCAGGTGCTGGGAAAGGGTCGACTTCGCAACGTCGACCTCGAAAGCCCCGCACAGCCTCTCACCGCTCAACTGGATCTGGCGAACGACCGCGAGTCTTGTCGGGTCACTCAGCGCGTGCAGCACAGCGGCTAGATCAATGGCCTGCGGGGACGGCTCGTCCAAGTTCGGCACCTGCCCACCGTACCCGTGGAAGCCTCATGTTCCAGTGGCTCGAGGGTGTGCAGTTGCGTAGACCTCCCTCAAAGTCGTAACGGTTACCAGTGTGTACACCTGAGTGGTCGTAACGGATGCGTGCCCGAGGAGTTCTTGCACCACCCGAACGTCAGCACCCCCTTCGAGCAGATGGGTGGCGAACGAATGCCGCAACGTGTGCGGGGACACCACCGAGGTGATTCCAGCCTGCTCCGCCGCGGTCTTCAGAACGGTCCACGCGCTCTGCCGCGAGAGCCTTCCGCCCCGCGAGTTCAAGAACAACGCGGGCGTGCCACGCCCCTTGGCCGCCAGCGCGGGACGTGCCCGGACCAGGTAGGCGTCGACCGCGGCCAACGCCGGGCGCCCGACGGGGACCAGCCTTTGTTTCCCGCCTTTCCCGTCCAGCAACACCGTCCTCTCGGATGCGTCGATGTCGTCCACGTCCAGCCCGACCACCTCGGAAATTCGCGCTCCCGTCGAGTACAACAGCTCCAGCAGCGCTTTGTCCCTGAGGTTTCCCACAGTTTCCAACAGGGTGAGAACCTCATTGATGGGTAATGCTTTTGGCAGCCTCTTCGGTGGCGATGGCGGATGCACGGCCCGTGCGGCGTCATGCGGCACAACGCCTTCACGGTGCGCAAAACGGTGCAATCCGCGCACGGCGACCAAAGTCCGTGCGGCAGAAGACGCCGCGAGCCCGCTCTCCCGCAGCACGGCGAGGAACTCACTCACCTGCAACTCCGTCACAGCACCCAGATCCGTGACGCCGAGCGACTCCAGGTGTTCGGAGTAGCGGCGCAGATCGCGGGTGTAGGAGTCGAGCGTGTTTCGGGCGGTGCCGCGTTCCACGGCGAGGTGGTCGAGATAGGTCGCCACCAACTCGGTTATCACGCGAGCCCTTCCAACACGATCTCCCCGTCACGGGCGTTGACGCCCTTGGCCAAAGCCGGATCGGACGCCACCGCAGTCTCAAAGCCCTTGTCCGCCAACGCGATGACGTACGGAAGCGTCACGTTCGTGAGCGCGTACGTCGACGTGTTCGGCACGGCACCGGGCATGTTCGCGACGCAGTAGAACACGGAGTCGTGCACGCGGTACGTCGGCGCGTCGTGAGTGGTCGGCCGCGTGTCCTCGAAACAGCCGCCCTGGTCGACCGCGATGTCCACCAGGACGCTGCCGGGCCGCATCCGCGACACCAGGTCGTTGCTGACGAGCTTCGGCGCCTTCGCACCGGGCACCAGCACCGCGCCGACCACCAGATCCGCCCACTGGCAGGCCTTCTCGACCTCGTAGACGTTCGACGCGATCGTCTGCAGGTGCCCGCGGTAGGTGAAGTCGATCTGCCGCAACCGGTTGACGTTGTTGTCCAGCACGACGACCTCGGCCTGCATGCCCACAGCCATCGTCGCCGCGTTCATCCCCGCCACACCCGCGCCGATCACCGCGACCTTGCCCGCCGCGACACCGGGAGCACCGCCCAGCAGCACGCCACGCCCACCCTGCGCGCGTTCCAGGCAATGCGCGCCCACCTGAGCGGCCATCCGCCCGGCGATCTCGCTCATCGGCGCCAGCAAAGGCAACGACCCGTCCGCCAGCTGCACGGTCTCGTACGCGATGGCCGTGATCCCGGACGCCGCGATCGCCTGGGTGCACGACGGCGACGCCGCGAGGTGGAGGTAGGTGAACAGCACCTGGCCACGGCGCATGCGGTGGTACTCGGGCTCGATCGGCTCCTTGACCTTCAGGACCAGGTCCGCGAGCCCCCACACCTCGTCCGCGTCCGCGGCGATCCGCGCCCCCGCCGCCGTGTACTCGTGGTCGGGGAACGACGAGCCGGCACCGGCGTCGTGCTCGACGACGACGGAGTGCCCGCGGCGCACCAGCTCGACCACTCCGGCGGGTGTGATCGCGACGCGGTACTCGTGGTTCTTGATCTCCTTTGGGACACCGACCAGCATCGTCGCAGCGTATTCCCGATATCGATCTCCTGCATCGGATAACGTGGCCAGCCGTGTCAGAAGCATTCGGGCCTGAACAGCAGCGCATCGGCAACCAGCAGCGCGAAGAGGCGATCACCGCGCTCAACGACCACTTCGCCATGGCGCGGCTCGACATCGGCGAGTACCAGGAACGCGTGAACCGCGCGTCCGTCGCGCAGAGCTACTTCGAGCTCGCGGAGCTGTTCCGGGACCTGCCGCAGCCCCACCCGCCGTTCCTCGCGCCGCCCTCGGTGCCCTTCGCCGTGCCCGCGCCCCCGCCCGGCTACCAGCCGCAACCCACCCAGCCGTACTACCCGCCGCCCACCGGCCCGCAGCCGCAGTACGCGGTCCCGCCGCCTCCCGGCATGGTCCCGCCCGGCTACGGCAACCCGGCCGCCCCGTACGGCTTCGACCCGATCACCGGTGTGCCCCTGTCGGACAAGTCGAAGATCGCCGCGGGCGTGCTGCAGCTGTTCCTGGGCAACCTGGGCATCGGCCGCTTCTACACCGGCCACGTCGGCATCGCCGTCGCACAGCTGCTCACGTGCGGTGGCTGCGGCATCTGGTCGTTGATCGACGGGATCATCATCCTGGTCAACGGCGGCACGGACGCGCAGGGCCGCAAGCTCCGCGACTAGATCCCCGCGAGATTCCGTCCCACGCCCCACACGGCGGCAACGACGAGAACGGCGACACCGACCGACTTCGGCACGGACCGCCGTTCGCCAGTCCACCGATCTCGCGTCCACCGCGCGAACAGCCACACGGCCAGAGGCACACCCAACGCGAGCAACACGGCGTTGAAGTGGAACGCGCTGACGACATCCCCGTGCAGCAGCGCGTGAACCATGCGCGTGGCACCGCACGCAGGGCAGTTCAGCCCCGTCAGCCAGTTGAACGGGCACTTCGGCAACAGGTTGCCGGGCTTGTTCGGATCGACGAACTGCAGCAGCACCACACCCGCGCCACCCAGGGCGAGAACGCCGAGGGGCGCCTTCAACCGTCCGAAGGCGCCCTTCACCGTCTGCATGAGCCCAACTTACTTCCTGCGCGCGGCGAACCGGGTCGGCCTGTCGCGGAAAGGTGCGTCGGCCGGACGCGGTTCCGCCCGTCCCGCCAGCACCTCACGGGCCGCGATCAGCCCGGAGATGGCGGAGGCGTTCACGATCTCGCCCGCGATCGCCATCCGCACGGCCTCGTCGAGCGGGAAGCGGTGGATCTCCAGATCCGCCTCCTCCTCGCCCTGCACCTCACGCTCCACTTCGGACAGCTCGCGCGCCAGGTACACGCGCACGACCTCGTCGGTGAAACCAGGAGACGCGGCCACGTCGACCAGCGTCTCCCAGCGCGCCGCGTCGAGCCCGACCTCCTCGGCCAGCTCACGGCGCGCACCGATGACCGGCTCCTCGCCGTGGTGGTCGAGCAGCCCGGCCGGCAGCTCCCAGAGGTGCCTGCCCAGCGCGTGCCGGTACTGGTGGATCAGCACGACCTCACCGGCGTCGTCCACGGCCACGACCGCGACGGCGCCCATGTGCTCGACGATCTCGCGCTTGGCCGTGCCGCCACCGGGCATCTCGACCTCGTCGATCCGCAGCGCGACGACACGTCCGACGTGCACGTCCTCGCTGGAGACCGTCCGGAAGTCGTGCCTCACTTCTTCGCCCCGGCCGTCAGCGGCAGGCGGTCGGCGACCCGGTAGTCGATCGCGGCCTTCACGAACGCCGCGAACAGCGGGTGCGGCTTCGTGGGACGCGACTTGAGCTCCGGGTGCGCCTGCGTGGCCGCGTAGAACGGGTGCACGTCCGCAGGCAGCTCGACGAACTCGACCAGGCGGCCGTCCGGCGAGACGCCGGAGAACACCAGGCCGGCCTCGGTGAGCTTGCCCCGGTACGCGTTGTTGACCTCGTAACGGTGGCGGTGCCGCTCGGAGACCTCGGTCGCGCCGTACGCCTGAGCGACCACCGAACCCGGCGTGAGCTTCGCGATGTACGCACCCAGCCGCATCGTGCCGCCCATGTCGCGCTGACCCGCCACGACGTCCTGCTGGTCGGCCATCGTGGAGATGACGGGGGTGCCGTTCTCCTCGAACTCGCTGGAGTTCGCGTCCTCGATGCCCGCGAGGTTCCGCGCGGCCTCGATGACCATGCACTGCAGGCCGAGGCACAGGCCCAGCGTCGGCACACCGCGCGTGCGGGTGTACTTCAGCGCGCCGACCTTGCCCTCGATGCCGCGCACGCCGAACCCGCCGGGGATCAGCACCGCGTCCATGCCGGACAACGCACGGGCCGCGCCTTCCGGCGTCTGGCACTCGTCCGACGGCACCCACTTGATCTCGACCTTGGCCCGGTGCGCGAACCCGCCCGCGCGCAGCGCCTCGGTGACCGAGAGGTACGCGTCCGGCAGGTCGACGTACTTGCCGACGAGCGCGATCTTCACCGTCTCCGACGGGTTGTGCACACGGTCCAGCAGATCGCCCCACACCGTCCAGTCGACGTCGCGGAACGGCAGGCCGAGGCGGCGCACGACGTAGGCGTCGAGGCCCTCGGAGTGCAGCACCTTGGGGATGTCGTAGATCGACGGCGCGTCGACGGCCGCGACGACGGCGTCGGTGTCGACGTCGCACATCAGGCCGATCTTGCGCTTGAGCGCGTCCGGGATCTCCCGGTCCGCGCGGCACACGATCGCGTCGGGCTGGATACCGATGTTCCGCAGCGCCGCGACGGAGTGCTGCGTCGGCTTGGTCTTCAGCTCGCCGCTGGGCGCCAGGTACGGCACCAGGCTGACGTGCAGGAAGAAGACGTTGTCGCGGCCGACGTCGTGGCGGACCTGGCGGGCCGCCTCGAGGAACGGCAGCGACTCGATGTCACCGACCGTGCCGCCGACCTCGGTGATGACCACGTCCGGGGTGACGCCGTCGGCGTCCGGCTCGGCCATCGCCCTGATGCGGCGCTTGATCTCGTCCGTGATGTGCGGGATCACCTGGACCGTGTCGCCCAAGTACTCACCGCGGCGCTCCTTGGCGATCACCTCGGAGTACACCTGGCCGGTGGTCACGTTGGCTTCGCCGCTCAGGTCTCGCGCGAGGAACCGCTCGTAGTGGCCGATGTCGAGGTCCGTCTCCGCGCCGTCGTCGGTCACGAAGACCTCGCCGTGCTGGAACGGGTTCATCGTGCCGGGGTCCACGTTCAGGTACGGGTCGAGCTTCTGCATCGTTACCCGCAGGCCGCGCGAGGTGAGCAACTGGCCGAGGCTGGAGGCGGTGAGCCCCTTGCCCAGGGAAGACGCGACGCCTCCCGTGACGAAGACGTGCTTGGTCGTACGTGCCTGCTGCACCAACGGGGCTCCCGTGAAAATCGTGGGGGCCGAATCCCCCTATCCACGGGCCATAACGCTAACACGCCGCCGGTCACTCAGCGCACCACGACCCGGCAGATCACATCACCCGATCGGCGCAGTGCGGTGTTTCGCCGAACTCCCACGGCACGGGCCGGGATCAGGAATCGTTGTCACGTGACCTTCGACGTGGCAGGGAGCGCCGCACGAGCCATGCACGACCGCTCGGCGGCGTGGCGTTTCATCGAGGGTTTCGCGGCCGCGTGGGCCGAACCGCTGGAGGCGCAGGACGGCTGGAACCGCGCGGACCTCGCCGTCGCCGAGGAACAGCTGCTCGTCCGGCTGCCGGAGGCGGTGAAGGAGGCGCTGTCGTTGTTCGGCAAACGCCCCGACCTGACCAGCAACCAGGACCGCCTGCTGACGCCGTCCGAACTGCGCGTGATCGACGACGTGCTGGTGTTCCGCGACGAGAACCAGTGGGTCGCCGCCTGGGGAGCCGTGCTGGACGGCGACGACCCCGAGGTCCGGATCAAGCTCGACCTCGTGGACAGGACCGAGGAGCGCTGGGACGCGTGGCTGCCCCGGTTCTCGCTGGCGTGCGTCGAGATGGTGCTGTCCGAGTCGCTGTTCCGCGACGGGGCCGAGACAGCGGACAGGGAGACGTCCGAGGCGGACGTCTCCCTGCTCGAAGAACACTTCGCACTGCTGCCGCTGCACAGTCCCGGCACCCGCTGGTTCGTAGCGGACGACCTGGTCGTCCGCGAGGACGACCGCCAGTGGCTGTGGGCCCGCGCCCGCACTCCGCACGCGCTGGACCAGCTGCAGAAGGTCCTGCCCGGCGAGTGGACGACGGAGTACTAGCTGGCCGTGCCCGGCGAGGACGCCTCCGCGTTGCCCGCCACGCCGTAACGCCCGGAGCGGCCCTCCAGCTGCTCGCGCAACGCCATCACGACGACGACCTGGCCCGCCGGGGTGTCGGAGTTGTCCACCGTGGACAGGATCGACGTCGCGGCGGTGTCCGCGCGGACCACGCCGATCGCACCCGTGCCGTTCGCGGAGCCGTTCGCACCGGCCAGCACGACCCCCGCGCCGGCCCGGTCGAGCTGGGTGGCGAAGCGCGCGATGGTCGACGCCCTGTCCGCGGCCGAGTCACCGATCGCGGCACCCCCGGTCAGCACGATCGCGAGCTGCGCGGGCTTCACCCCCGAGGTCGCCTTCACGAACCCCGCGTTGGTCAGCCCGGAGAGCGCGGCCGCCGTCTCGTCGGCCGTGGCCTGCGGCTCGTTGTTGGCCGAGTTGAGCAGCAGCAACGCCCCGAACAGGCCACCGGCGCGGGTGCCGGGGTCCGCGGCCGTGGGCAGCTGCGAGCCGGCGGGCTGCAGCCGTGCCACGAGATCGCGCAGCTGGTCACCGCGCGACGGGTCGGCGAACGCGTCGGTCAGCTGGATCTCGCCGGTGACGGTGGCGCTCGCGGACTTCAGCAGCCCGGTGAGGGCGTCCCGGTCGGACGGACGGGCGTCCGACGTGGTCACGATGACGACCGTGCGTTCGGTGAGCCGGTCCTTGACCGCGAGCGGCCCGACGGACGCGGCGAACTTGTCGGCCTCCGTCAGCTTGGCGTTCAACGCGTTGCGGTCGTTCTGCAGGTCGTTCACCTGCTGTGCCAACGAGTTCCTCTCGTCGCTCAACCCGGAGAGCAGCCTTCCGCTGATCGCGGTCGACCCCAGCACGACACCGACCGCCAGCGCGAGGAACACCGCGGTGATCGAAACTATGTGGTAGCGCAGCGTGATCACGAGAAGAACCCCTTGAACCAGTTGACGACGGATTGCCAGCCGTCGACCACGATGTCGACGTAGACGTGACCGACGCCGGACACCGCGAGGGCCGCCGCCATGGCGACGATCGCGGCGGTCACCAGCAGGACGATCACGCCCAGCGATACCCGGCTGCGGTGCAGGGTCGCGACGGCCTCCCCGTCGACGAGCTTGCTGCCGAGCTTCAGCCGGGTGAGGAACGTGGAGGGGTTCGAACCGGAGTGCCCGCGGTCGAGGAACTCGCGCAGCGTCGCGCGCAGCCCCACCGTGACGACCAGGGACGCCCCGTGTGCTTCGGCGAGCAGCAACGCGAGGTCCTCCGCGTTGCCCGACGCGGGGAACGTCACCGCGCCGATGCCGAGGTCCTGGATCCGCTGCAGACCGGGCGCGTGGCCGTCGGTCTGCGCGGGCACGACCACCTCGGCGGCCGCGCGCAGTGACGCGGTGCCGATGCCGTCGGGGTCGCCGACGATGATGTCCGGCTTGAGCCCGGCGTCGATCAGCGTGTCCGCGCCCGTGTCGACGCCGATCAGCACCGGCCGGTACTCGCGGATGTACTTGCGGAGCTTGCGCAGCTCCTCGGCGTGCGAGGGCCCACCGGCGACGACGAGCACCTGCCTGTCGCGCATCGGCACGTACACCTCGGGCACCCCGACGCCGTCGAGCACCAGCGCGCGTTCGCGGCGGAGAAACTCGATGGTGTTGGCGGAGAACGCCTCCAGCTGTGCCGACATGCCGGCCTTCGCCTCGATCATCGCGTCGGCGATGCTTTCGGCGTTCTGCTCGATCCCCTTGGCGAGCTCGCGTTCCCCGGCGTAGACGACACCTTCGTGCAGCCGGATCTTGACGCCTTCCTTGATCTCGCGCAGCGCGACGGCGCCGACGTTGTCGATCAGGGGAATGCCGGCCTCGATGAGCAGTTCCGGCCCGAGGTTGGGAAACCGCCCGGAAATGGACGGCGACGCGTTCACGACACCGACGACCTCGGCCGAGACGAGCGCCTCCGCGGTACGCCGATCGAGGTCGACGAGGTCCATGACAGCGACGTCACCGGCACTGATGCGCCGAACCAGGTCGCTCGCGCGCCGATCAACCCGCGCGACGCCCGTGACACCGGGAAGTTCGTGGTTGGTGCGGCTCAGCAGCCCGGAAAGCTTCATGAGCCGATAGTGGCTCACGGTGCGCACGCGACAGGTGAGGCACGCCGGGCATTCCTCGCTGGTCAGTCGTCGGGGTGAACTACTACGGCTCCAAACGCGAGAACCACCGCAGTTATGAGCACCCAAATACCGTTGCCGAACCCGGCTTCCAGGGCCGGATCGATGGCGATGTTGCCCTCCTTGTGAAAGCTGATCGCGTTCAGCAAATACACGAACAACATTCCGGTGACCCCTGCCAGCCCGGCAGCCCCGGCAAAAGCGACTTTCCGCCACCGCACGCCTGCCAGCAGCACAGCGGCCATCACCACGATCGGCACGCCGAACAACGGCCCGTGCGCGTCCTCAGTGCCACCGAAGCGAGTGCTCCACCCGGTGGTCACGTACGCAGTCTGCGGCTGCCCGGGAGCAAGCCGGATCAACAACTCCGAGAACGGCAGCAACGTGGCCCAGACAGCAACCCCAGCCGCCGCCACGACCAGCACCAGGCCAACGATCTTCCTCACGCCGCCTCCCGCTGAACGGCAACGGCCCCGACCAGCCCGGCCAACGTGCCCAACACGAGGAACACCAGCCCGAACCCGACGGCGAAGTCCCCTTGCTGCTCCAGCGCATGCCCTCGCTCGGACACGACGAGCGCAGCGATCACCCCGACCGCCCCAACCTGCCCAGCCGCCCCGGCAAGCGCCGCACGCCCCACCCACACCCCGACCACCAGCAACAGCAAGGTGACCACAACAGGCACCCCGTACCAGGGCGAAAGCTCCCCGGCGGGCCAGTCCCCCGGCTTGTTGACGATCTCGGTCCCCCAAGCCCGCACAACGACCTCGACGCCACCCGCATAAGCCGTCGAGTACCACGGCAACACCATCGCCGTAGCCGTCAGCACCACCCCGGCCGCGATCAACGAGACAGCCGTAGCTCTACCGATCACCGAGTCTCCCGCTCCTCGTCCTCGCCAGGCATGGCAATCCCGAACGGAGGCGTGTCGTCATCCCCGTCGAGCTGATGCACGACCACCCCGTCCTCATCACCATCGTCGTCCACCGCAGCCACCACCTCACGCCGCTGCGCGAGCACAGCCCCGGCAAGCCCGGCCACAGCAGCAACCAGCAACAGGTAGAAGCCTTGGTGGTACCGCAACTCGTCCTGGCCGCCCCTGGTCTGCGGCTGGGAGGTGATGAGCTCCTCCAGCCCCCACACCTGCCCCACGTAGAGGAACACGACCCCGAGCAGAGCCCCAGCGGCCCCCATGGCCAACGGCCGTCCGACGAACGCGGTCTCGTCCCTGGCCAGCAACACCACGGCAACCCCCATGGCGACAGCCGTCATCACCACAGGCCACCCGGCGGCGAACAGCGCGGGCTGGTCAACAGCCTTGTCCTGCGGGTTGGACGTGGTGACCCACAAGGTGTGCGTAGAAATCAGATCTGTCCCGAACCCCTTGTAAACGGTGCTGAAGACCGCCTGCAAGGACCCGATCACCGCCAGCAAGGCTCCCAGCACCAGCAGAACCCACGAGACCTTCCGCCGGTCAATCACTCTTGGGCTCCACGATCACCGGATACCCGTAAGGCGGCGTGTCGGTGTCATCCGCGTCGTCCTCAATCGCATGAACCACGACCCCATCATCACCAGCACCGCCCCCAGCCACCCGCCGAGGCAACTCCTGGTGCAACACGGCAGCGACCACAGCCACCCCAGCGGCCACGATCAACAGGGTGACCCCGTCCCCCTGCTCGACCTCGAAGGTCACCCGAGCCTCAAGCTCCCCGAGCCTCTTCACCAGCCCCTGCATCCGAACGACAGCAGACCAGGCCACCCCGGCCAACAGCCCGGCCCCGAGCAACGAGGCCACTCGCAAAGCAGGAACCCGAAACGCCACCACAGCCGCCAACGCCATGACGAGCGCGGCCCCCACAGCAGGCTCCCCGAACTCAAGGGGCTCCAACATCAACGCTTCGCCGAAGTCGTCCCGCTCAACCGCCCACGAGGTGGCGTCGTACCGAAACTCACGACCGTTGAGCACAACCCGGACCGAGTAGGAGGACAAGAACGTAGCCGCCACAGCCAACCAAGCCGCGACGAACACCAGCACCGCCCCAAAGACCCGGCGAGTGGTAACAGATCCGGTCACACCCTCATCATGCCGAAGAAGACCAGGTTCAGTGGGACCCGCGACCAGCGGCAGCAGCCCAGCAGCACGCAAGGCGACCACCTACGAACTCGCAACAGGCAGCCGCCGACACAACAGGGGAACGCACCACAAAACTCGTGCGCCCCTCAGCCCTTCTTCTTCCTCCGCCGAACCACAGGAGCAGAAGACTTGTCAGCCTTGGCCGCAGCCAGCAACTCCTCAGCATGGGCCCGACCGGTATCAGTCGAGTCCATGCCGGCCAACATCCGAGCCAACTCGACAACCCGCTGAGTCTCGTCCAACTTCCGAACAGCAGACCGCGTGAAAGTCCCATCAGCAGACTTGTCGACCACAAGATGCCGATCAGCGAACGCGGCAACCTGAGGCAGGTGGGTCACCACGATCACCTGATGAGACCGAGCCAACCGAGCCAACCGCCGCCCGACCTCGACAGCGGCCCGCCCACCAACCCCGGCATCGACCTCGTCAAAAACAAGGGTCGGCACCGGATCGGAATGAGACAGCACAACCTCAAGCGCCAACATCACCCGCGACAGCTCACCACCGGACGCCCCCTTGTGCACGGGCAGAGCCGGCGCCCCAGGGTGAGAGATCAACCGAAGCTCGACATCGTCGACCCCGGACGCACCGGCATGCAGAACCGACCGCCCAACGGACAACGCCTGAGCATCCCCGGTCTCGGCATGCCGAGGCCGAACAGCCAACTCCACAGAGGCATGCGGCATGGCAAGCCCGTCAAGCTCTTCGGTGACAGCCTTGCCAAGCTCCAAGGCAGCCTCAACCCGAGCAGCCGTAACCCGGCCAGCCAGCCCGCCCAGTTCAACAGCCAGCTCATCCCGCCGAGTGGCCAGCGAGCTCAACGCCTCCTCAGAGGTGTCCAGCCCACCCAACCGAGCCCGAGCGTCAGCCGCCCAAGCGATCACACCGTCGATGTCGGCCGCGTACTTCCGAGTCAACGCCTTCAACTCGGCCTGCCGCTGCAACACCGACTCGAGCCGCCCGGGGTCAGCCTCGAGATGATCCAGGTACCCGGAGATCTCAGCCCCGACGTCGGCCAGCAACGTGGCCGCTTCGACAAGCCGAGGCTCCATCTCCCGCAGCTTCGGATCCTCGGAAGCAGACAACCGCCGAGCAGCCTCGGAGATCAGCCCGAGAGCACCAGGATTGTCCGGATCACCTTCCAGCGACCCCGACACGGCGAACTGCGCACCCTGCGCGGCCTCACGGAGCTGATCGGCATCGGCGAGCCGCCGAGCCTCGTCGTGAAGCTCCACGTCCTCACCGGGCTTCGGATCGACGGCGTCGATCTCCCCCAGCCCGTGCCGCAGCAGATCTGCCTCGCGGGCGAGCTCACGCGACCGTTCGGTGCGTTCCTTCAGTTCAGTGGAGACGCGCAGCCACTCCTCGCGAACGGCCTGATAGGCACGCAAGGGCTCGCTCACGTCGTCGCCGGCGAAGCGGTCCAGCACGGCGCGCTGCTCGGTCGGCCGCATGAGCCGCAGCTGGTCGTTCTGCCCGTGGACGGCGATGAGCTGCTCCGCCAGTTCGGACAGGACGCCGACCGGCACGGAACGACCACCGACGTGGGCCCGCGAACGGCCGTCGGCTCCGACGGTGCGGATGGCGATCAGCGAACCGTCCTCGTCCGCCTCACCGCCGACCTCCTCCGCCACCTTCGCGGCAGGGCTGCCCGCCGGAGCCTGGAAGCGGCCTTCTACCACCGCTTTGTCGGCACCGGTCCGCACCCGCGACGCCTCCGCACGGCCACCGCCGAGCAGGTGCAACCCGGTCACGACCATGGTCTTGCCCGCGCCCGTCTCACCAGTCACTACGGTGAATCCGGGGTCTAGTTCAAGGGTGGCCTCGTCGATCACGCCAAGGCCATTGATGCGCATCTCGGCCAGCACAGGGCGAACCTTACTTGTCGAGTCCGACATTTCCTCGCGGGCACCATAACGAGCGAGTGCCGACGCACCGAGCGGTGCGATCAGCCTGCCGATGGTCCCCGCCATCCCTTGACCGGCAGGTCGAACTTCTCGACCAGCCGATCCGTGAACGGTGCCTGGCGCAGCCGCACGACCTTGAGCGGCACCGCGCCCTCCACGATCTCGATCCTGGCGCCCGCGGGCAGCTCGAACGTGCGCCGCCCGTCCGCGGACAGCGCCGCCGGATGCCCGGTCGCCTCGATCTCGAACGCCACGTGCGACTTCGGCGACACGACCAATGGCCGCGCGAACAGCGCGTGCGCGTTGCTCGGCACCACCAGGATCGCCTGCACGTCCGGCCACACGACGGGGCCGCCGGCCGAGAACGCGTACGCGGTCGAACCCGTCGGCGTCGCGCACAGCACGCCGTCGCAGCCGAACGCCGACACCGGCCGTCCGTCGACCTCGACGACGACCTCGAGGATGCGTTCGCGGATCAGCTTCTCGACGCTGACCTCGTTGAGCGCCCAGGTCCGCACGACGATCTCGTCGTTGACCTTCGCGATGATGTCGAGCGTCATGCGCTCTTCCACGAAGTAGTCGCGTTCCAGCACGTGCCCGACGGCCTCGTGCAACGCGTCCGAGTCGGCCTCCGCGAGGAACCCGACCCTGCCCAGGTTGACGCCCAGCACCGGCACCCGCGCCGGGCGGGCGAGCTCGGCGCCGCGCAGCAGCGTGCCGTCACCGCCCAGGACGAGCACCAGCTCGGTGCCCTCGGCCGCGTGGTCGTCGGCGGGCACGACCTTGGTGCAGCACGACGGGCCGAGGTCACGCGCCTCGTCGTCGAGCACCCTCGTCGTGACGCCTCCGACCGCGAGACGGCCGGCGACCTGACGGGCGAGATCGATGTTGCTCTGGTGGCCCGTGTGGACGACCAGCAGGACTTCCCTCATTGGGGCCCTTCTTCGACGGCGGTGCGCACCATCTCCGCGGCGTTCTGTTCCAGGGGAACGGATCCCGCCTTGCGAAGCCAGAGGAAGAACTCGACGTTCCCGGACGGACCGGGCAACGGGCTCGCGACGACCCCGTGCACGGCCAGACCGAGTTCTGCGGCCGCCTTGGTCACGGCGAGCACGGCCTCGGCACGAAGCTCGGGGTCGCGCACGACACCACCGGAGCCGAGGCGTTCTTTGCCCACCTCGAACTGCGGCTTGACCATGGGCAGCAGGTCGCCCTCCTCGTCGAGGCACGCGGCCAGTGCGGGAAGCACAAGCCTCAACGAGATAAACGAAAGATCGGCCACCACGAGTTCAACTTTGCCGCCGATGTCCTCGGGCGTGAGGGTGCGGACGTTGGTCTTGTCCTTCACCACGACCCGGTCGTCGGTCTGCAGCTTCCAGTCGAGCAGACCCCTGCCGACGTCGGCCGCGACGACCTGCCGTGCGCCTTTGCGCAGCAGCACGTCGGTGAAACCGCCAGTGGACGCGCCGGCATCGAGGCAACGCCTGCCGGTCGGGTCGATCTTGAAGCCGTCGAGCGCGCCGATGAGCTTGTGCGCGCCCCGGGACGCCCAGTTCGGGTCGTTGTCGATGTCCTTGACGACGACCGCGTCGGAGGTCTCCACGGCGGTCGCCGGTTTGGTCGCGACCGTGCCGCGGACCTTCACGCGACCGTCCGCGACGAGTTGGCTGGCGTGCTCACGAGACCTGGCGAGTCCCCTGCGCACGAGTTCGGCGTCGAGCCGCACCCTGCGAGGCACTGTGCATCACACCTTGTCGATGCTCGACAGTGCGTCGGTGAGCGTCGCGTGCACGGCGTCGAACCGGGCCACGTGCTCGTCGAGGGGGACGTTCTCGAGCCCGTCGAGCCTCTCCAGCGCGCCTTCGATGGCGTCAGCCGGGTTGGGCGGCGGTCCGGGCAGGGGGTAGCTCACGGTCTTACGGTAGCCGATGCAGTACCGACAGGTCCGCGCCGACATACGTGGGCCTGAGCTCTTCCGGAAGCGCTTGCGCCTCCTGCTCCGTCGATACACCCGTGAGCACGAGCAGCGAGTCCATTCCGGCGTTGACCGCGCCCAGAACGTCCGTGTCGAGCCTGTCGCCGATCACCAGTGGACGGTGCGCGCCGAGATCTTTCGCCGCCTGCTGCAGCAGCGGGGTGGCGGGCTTGCCGGCGACGAGCGGCTCCTGGTCCGTCGCGGTCTTGAGCGCCGCGACGAGGCTGCCGTTGCCGGGCAGCAGGCCGCGTTCGGTGGGCAGGGTGGCATCGACGTTGCACGCCACCCACAGCGCGCCGTTGCGGATGGCCACCGCGGCCTCGGCCAGCTCGCGCCAGCCGAGGTCCATGGACAGCCCCTGCAGGACCGCCACCGCGCCTTCTGCGGTGTCGGTCGGGATGAGTCCGCGCTTGAGCACCTCGGCCTCGAGGGCCTTGGTGCCGAGCACGAGCACAGTGGATCGCTTGGGCAGGCGTTCGGCCAGCATGGCCGCGCCCGCCTGCGAGGAGGTGCTCACCTCGTCGACGGTCGTCTCGAACCCGATCTCGACGAGGTGATCGGCCACCATCTGCGGTGAGCGGGAGGCGTTGTTGGTGACGTACCGGATCCCGACGCCCTTGCTCCTGGCCGCGGCAATCGCCTCCGCGGCGCCGGGCACGGCCTCGGACCCCCGGTAGACGGTGCCGTCGAGATCGATCAGCAACGCGTCGTACCTGTCGACCAACGTCTCGCTCACTGCTCCGGGGTCTCCTCCTGGGTCAGCTCGAACGCGCGCTCGGCGGCGTCCGTCTCCCCTTCGTCGTCAGCCTCGGCGGCGTTGAGGAACCACTTGACGGCTTCCTCGATGCGACCGGCCGCGGCCAGGTTGTCCGCGTAAGCGTAGAAGAGCCGCGCGGAGTAGGGATTGCGCTGCCCCGGATCGAGGTCAGGACCCTGCAGTGCGATCACGGCAGCGTCGAGCTGACCCATGTCGCGACGAGCGCCGGCCGCGACGATGCGCAGCTCGATCTCGTCCTCCTGGCTGAGGTCCTTGGCCGCAGGGTCCTTGGCGAGGTCGATCGCCCGCTCCGGACGGCCCAGTGCCCGCTCGCAGTCCGCCATGATCGCCAGGTGGCCCGGACCGGGCATCATCCGGCGGGCGGCCCGCAGCTCGCTGAGCGCCTCTGCCCACTCGTCCGCGAAGTACGCGGTCAGACCGGCCGCCTCGCGCACGACACCGACACGGGCAGCCTTGCTCCGCGCGTACCGTGCGTGCTCCAGAGCCAGCTCGGGGTCCTCGTCGATCAGCAGCCCGGCCGCGGCCAGGTGCTTGCCGATGATCTCCGCGAGGCCCTTGGGCAGGCTGCGGAGCTCGAGCTTGATCTCCGGGTCGAGCATCGACAGGTCGGCCTCGTCCGGCAGCGGGGGACGTCCGCCACGCGGCGCGGGCGCCTCGTCACGATCGCCGTCCGCCTCGTCGGCGACCTTGTCGCCCTCGGCCTGGGGCTCGTCGCCGGCCTCGACCTCGGTGTCGGCCTTCGTCTCGGTCTCGGTCTCGGTAGCCTCGTCCGCGTCGTCTGCGGCGACGACCTCGGAGTCGGCGGCCGGCTCACGACCTGCCGCGGCACGGGTGGCCGCGGCGCCGTCGCCCAGGCGGTAGCCGGAACGCTCGGCGGCCGGGGTCACCTCAGCGGAGCCCGCGACATCGCTGCCGGTCTCGGCCGTGGTGTCCTGGTCGGCCTGACGCTCCTGGAACCGCGCCGCACGCTCACGGCTGCGCTCGTCACGACGATCGTCGCGCGGCGGGGCGGAACGCTCGTCGTTGCGCGGGGCGCCGGAATCGCTCTTCCGGTAGCCGCCGCGGTCCTTCGAGTCGTCCTTGCGGTACCCACCACGGTCACTCGAACCCTTGTAACCGCCACGGTCACCGGAATCGCTCTTGCGGTAGCCGGGACGGTCGCTGGAGCCACGGGAGGCGCCACGGTCGCTCGACTCGCTCTTGCGGTAACCACCGCGATCGCCGGCGTCGTCCTTGCGGTAGCCGGGACGGTCGCCCGAACGGGAGCCGCCACGGTCGCTGGAACCCTTGTAGCCACCACGATCGCCGGAGTCGCTCTTGCGGAACCCGCCACGATCGCCCGAGCCGGAACGCTCACCGGAGCGGAAGCCGCCACGGTCACCGGACTCGTCACGGCGGAAGCCGGGACGGTCACCAGAGTCGCTCTTGCGGTATCCGCCGCGGTCACTGGAGCCCTGGCCGCGGTAGCCGCCACGGTCGCCTGAATCGTCCTTGCGGAAACCAGGACGGTCGCCGGAGCGCTCGCCCCGGTAGCCGCCGCGGTCACCGGAGTCGTCCTTGCGGTAGCCGCCGCGGTCGCTCGAACCCTGGCCGCGGTAACCACCGCGATCGCCCGAGTCCGTCTTGCGGTAGCTGGGACGGTCCCCGGAATCGCTCTTGCGGAAGCCGGGACGGTCGCTCGACTCGCTCTTGCGGTACCCGCCGCGATCGCCGGAGTCGTCACGGCGGAAGCCGGGACGGTCACCAGAGTCGCTCTTGCGGTAACCACCGCGGTCACTGGAGCCCTTGTAGCCACCACGGTCGCTCGAACCCGAGCGCTCACCGCCGCGGTAACCACCACGGTCACTCGACTCACTCTTGCGATAGCCGCCACGGTCACCGGAGTCGTCCCTGCGGAAGCTGGGACGGTCACCGGAATCGCTCTTGCGGTAGCCGCCGCGATCGCTCGAACCCTGACCGCGGTAACCACCACGATCGCCCGAGTCGTCCTTGCGGTAGCCGGGACGGTCGCTGGAGCTCTGACCGCCGCGGTAACCACCACGGTCGCTCGACTCGCTCTTGCGGTAACCACCGCGGTCACTGGAGCCCTGGCCCCGGTAGCCGCCACGGTCGCCTGAATCGTCCTTGCGGAAACCGGGACGGTCGCTGCGGAAACCGCTGCGCTCACCGGAACCCTGACCGCGGTAACCACCCCGATCGCTCGAGTCGGTCTTGCGGTAGCCACCACGTTCACTGGAACTGCCGCGGTCGCTCGAACGGTCACCGCGGTAACCACCGCGGTCGCCGGAGTCGTCCTTGCGGTAGCTGCTGCGCTCGCTGGAACCCTGGCCGCGGTATCCGCCGCGGTCACTGGAGCCGGCGCGGTTGTCTCGACGGTCGCCGCTCTTGGAGCGGTCGCCGGAGCCTTCACCGCGCGGAGGCTTGTTGCTGTTGCTGCTGCTGAACTTGCGATCGCCTGCTGGACGGCCACCGTCGGACTGGCGCGGTCGGTCTCCCTGGCCACGCTGACGGTCGCCGGGACGATCCCCGAACCTGGACACCAAATCCTCCTACTATGGACACGCTGAAAGGGGCCTGTGAGCGAAGCACTGTAATTGTGCCCCGCGATCACAAGCCCCTTCAGGGAAGTAAAGTTCGGCGGCGACCTACTCTCCCACACCGTAACCAGTGCAGTACCATCGGCGCAGAAGGGCTTAACTACCGGGTTCGGAATGGGACCGGGTGTTTCCCCAACGCTATGACCACCGAAACACTATGGAGATATCAACCAGAAACCCCGAACCAACAGGATGTGACCCTGCCGGGGGTTTCGATCGGTTCTGGTTGTTCTTCCAGAACCGCACAGTGGATGCGTAGCGTCTTTGTAACAAGTCCTCGGCCTATTAGTACCAGTCAGCTCCAACCGTTACCGGTCTTCCACCTCTGGCCTATCAACCCAGTGGTCTAGCTGGGGGCCTTAACTCACGAAGAGTGGGATACCTCATCTTGGAACGAGCTTCCCGCTTAGATGCCTTCAGCGGTTATCCCTTCCGAACGTAGCCAACCAGCAATGCTCTTGGCAGAACAACTGGCACACCAGCGGTCCGTCCGTCCCGGTCCTCTCGTACTAGGGACAGCCTTCCTCAAGTATCCTACGCGCGCGGCGGATAGGGACCGAACTGTCTCACGACGTTCTAAACCCAGCTCGCGTACCGCTTTAATGGGCGAACAGCCCAACCCTTGGGACCTACTCCAGCCCCAGGATGCGACGAGCCGACATCGAGGTGCCAAACCATCCCGTCGATATGGACTCTTGGGGAAGATCAGCCTGTTATCCCCGGGGTACCTTTTATCCGTTGAGCGACCACGCTTCCACAAGCCATGGCCGGATCACTAGTTCCGACTTTCGTCCCTGCTCGACCCGTCAGTCTCACAGTCAAGCTCCCTTGTGCACTTGCACTCAACACCTGATTGCCAACCAGGCTGAGGGAACCTTTGAGCGCCTCCGTTACTCTTTGGGAGGCAACCGCCCCAGTTAAACTACCCACCAGGCACTGTCCCTGATCCGGATCACGGACCGAGGTTAGACATCCAATACGACCAGAGTGGTATTTCAACGATGACTCCACAACCACTGGCGTGGCCGCTTCACAGTCTCCCACCTATCCTACACAAGCCGAATCGAACACCAATACCAAGCTATAGTAAAGGTCCCGGGGTCTTTCCGTCCTGCCGCGCGTAACGAGCATCTTTACTCGTAATGCAATTTCGCCGGGCCTGCGGTTGAGACAGTCGAGAAGTCGTTACGCCATTCGTGCAGGTCGGAACTTACCCGACAAGGAATTTCGCTACCTTAGGATGGTTATAGTTACCACCGCCGTTTACTGGCGCTTAAGTTCTCAGCTTCGCCCTTGCGGACTAACCGGTCCCCTTAACGTTCCAGCACCGGGCAGGCGTCAGTCCATATACATCGTCTTGCGACTTCGCATGGACCTGTGTTTTTAGTAAACAGTCGCTTCTCGCTGGTCTCTGCGGCCGTCTCGCCCTAGCCTGCAAGAGGCTTCAAGCGCTACGGCCCCCCTTCTCCCGAAGTTACGGGGGCATTTTGCCGAGTTCCTTAACCACAGTTCGCCCGATCGCCTTGGTATTCTCTACCTGACCACCTGTGTCGGTTTGGGGTACGGGCCGCGTGAAAGCTCGCTAGAGGCTTTTCTCGGCAGCATGGGATCACTCTACTTCGCCTCAATCGGCTACGCATCACGTCTCAGGATATGTGAGGCACGGATTTGCCTATGCCTCTCCCTACACGCTTGCACCAGTACTACCACTCACTGGCGGAGCTACCCTCCTGCGTCACCCCATCGCTTGACTACTACAAGTTCAGGTCCCGCGCTCCACAATCCATCTAGCCCCGAAGGGTTTCGACAGGTGCTTTGGGCGGTTAGTATCACAAGGTTCATCATGGGCGCGTTCACACGGGTACGGGAATATCAACCCGTTGTCCATCGACTACGCCTGTCGGCCTCGCCTTAGGTCCCGACTTACCCTGGGCGGATTAGCCTGGCCCAGGAACCCTTGGTCATCCGGCGGACGAGTTTCTCACTCGTCTTTCGCTACTCATGCCTGCATTCTCACTCGCATAGCGTCCACGGCTGGATTACTCCGCCGCTTCAACCGCTACACGACGCTCCCCTACCCATCCCGAGTAAACTCGAAATGACACAGCTTCGGTGGTGTGCTTAAGCCCCGCTACATTGTCGGCGCAGGACCACTTGACCAGTGAGCTATTACGCACTCTTTAAAGGGTGGCTGCTTCTAAGCCAACCTCCTGGCTGTCTGTGCGACCCCACATCCTTTCCCACTTAGCACACACTTAGGGACCTTAGCTGGCGTTCTGGGCTGTTTCCCTCTCGACTACGAAGCTTATCCCCCGCAGTCTCACTGCCGCGCTCTCACACCTCGGTATTCGGAGTTTGGTTGATTTCGGTAAGCTTGTGGGCCCCCTAGACCATCCAGTGCTCTACCCCCGAGGTGAAACACACGACGCTGCACCTAAATGCATTTCGGGGAGAACCAGCTATCACGGTGTTTGATTGGCCTTTCACCCCTAACCACAGCTCATCCCCCAGGTTTTCAACCCTGGTGGGTTCGGGCCTCCACGCGGTCTTACCCGCGCTTCACCCTGGCCATGGCTAGATCACACCGCTTCGGGTCTAGACCACGCGACTCAAGCGCCCTATTCAGACTCGCTTTCGCTACGGCTACCCCACACGGGTTAACCTCGCCACGTAGCACTAACTCGCAGGCTCATTCTTCAAAAGGCACGCCGTCACCCCTAAAGGCTCCGACGGATTGTAGGCACACGGTTTCAGGTACTATTTCACTCCCCTCCCGGGGTACTTTTCATCTTTCCCTCACGGTACTAGTCCGCTATCGGTCACCAGGGAGTATTTAGGCTTAGCGGGTGGTCCCGCCAGATTCACAGCGAATTTCACGAGTACGCTGCTACTTGGGAACACTCTAAACAGACGCTACGTTTTCGAGTACGGGAGTTTCACCCTCTACGCTCGTGCTTTCCAGACACGTTCCTCTAACGATGCGTTTTCTGACTGTTCGCTAGCTCGGCAGAACTAGCCAAGAGGTCCCACGACCCCGCGAATGCAACCCCTGCCGGGTATCACACAGACGCGGTTTAGCCTCTTCCGCTTTCGCTCGCCACTACTCACGGAATCACGGTTGTTTTCTCTTCCTGCGGGTACTGAGATGTTTCACTTCCCCGCGTTCCCTCCACATACCCTATGTGTTCAGGTATGGGTGAACCCACATGACTGGGTCCGGGTTTCCCCATTCGGAAATTCTAGGATCTCAGCTCGGTTGACAGCTCCCCTAGACTTTTCGCAGTCTCCTACGTCCTTCATCGGCTCCTGGTGCCAAGACATCCACCGTATGCCCTTACTAACTTGCTACAAAGATGCTCGCATCCACTGTGCAGTTCTCAAAGAACAATCAGATCCCTCCGCACTACTGCGAACGCCGGCCAAGTCACAATGACCTGGTGGTTCATCCGCGGCAGAGAGCCGATCACTGAAAGACACAAAAGCGTGTTCTCTCAGGACCCAACAGCGTACCGATCTGTTCACCCAGCCCCCTGATGACCTTTCCACGCAGGCGAACCTGCAGTACTCACTCACCCGGCAACCGGACGTCTAGCCAGCCAGCATCCACTAATGAGCCCTACCCCGCTGAACGGGTGCAGGTTCTGACCAGTGCGGAGACGTTTGCTCCGAACACTGGTAGATGCTCCTTAGAAAGGAGGTGATCCAGCCGCACCTTCCGGTACGGCTACCTTGTTACGACTTCGTCCCAATCGCCAGTCCCACCTTCGACCGCTCTCCCCCTTGCGGGTTGAGCCACGGGCTTCGGGTGTTACCGACTTTCGTGACGTGACGGGCGGTGTGTACAAGGCCCGGGAACGTATTCACCGCAGCGTTGCTGATCTGCGATTACTAGCGACTCCGACTTCACGGGGTCGAGTTGCAGACCCCGATCCGAACTGAGACCGGCTTTATGGGATTCGCTCCACCTCACGGCTTAGCAGCCCTTTGTACCGGCCATTGTAGCATGTGTGAAGCCCTGGACATAAGGGGCATGATGACTTGACGTCATCCCCACCTTCCTCCGAGTTGACCCCGGCAGTCTCCCATGAGTCCCCACCATTACGTGCTGGCAACATGGAACGAGGGTTGCGCTCGTTGCGGGACTTAACCCAACATCTCACGACACGAGCTGACGACAGCCATGCACCACCTGTGAACCAGCCACAAGGGAGGCTCTATCTCTAGAGCTTTCTAGTCCATGTCAAGCCCAGGTAAGGTTCTTCGCGTTGCATCGAATTAATCCACATGCTCCGCCGCTTGTGCGGGCCCCCGTCAATTCCTTTGAGTTTTAGCCTTGCGGCCGTACTCCCCAGGCGGGGTGCTTAATGCGTTAGCTGCGGCACAGAGGGCGTGGAAGCCCCCCACACCTAGCACCCACCGTTTACGGCGTGGACTACCAGGGTATCTAATCCTGTTCGCTCCCCACGCTTTCGCTCCTCAGCGTCAGTGTCGGCCCAGAGACCCGCCTTCGCCACCGGTGTTCCTCCTGATATCTGCGCATTTCACCGCTACACCAGGAATTCCAGTCTCCCCTGCCGAACTCAAGTCTGCCCGTATCGACCGCAAGCTTGGAGTTAAGCCCCAAGTTTTCACGGCCGACGCGACAAACCGCCTACGAGCTCTTTACGCCCAATAATTCCGGACAACGCTCGCACCCTACGTATTACCGCGGCTGCTGGCACGTAGT
Source organism: Lentzea sp. HUAS TT2 (assembly GCF_051853195.1). Classification (NCBI taxonomy): domain Bacteria; kingdom Bacillati; phylum Actinomycetota; class Actinomycetes; order Pseudonocardiales; family Pseudonocardiaceae; genus Lentzea; species Lentzea sp. HUAS TT2. The sequence goes on from NZ_CP196667.1 coordinate 565,323, forward strand.
TAGCCGGTGCTTCTTCTGCAGGTACCGTCACTTGCGCTTCGTCCCTGCTGAAAGAGGTTTACAACCCGAAGGCCGTCATCCCTCACGCGGCGTCGCTGCATCAGGCTTTCGCCCATTGTGCAATATTCCCCACTGCTGCCTCCCGTAGGAGTCTGGGCCGTGTCTCAGTCCCAGTGTGGCCGGTCACCCTCTCAGGCCGGCTACCCGTCGTCGCCTTGGTAGGCCATTACCCCACCAACAAGCTGATAGGCCGCGGGTCCATCCCATACCGCCGGAACTTTCCACACCAAACCATGCGGTTCAGTGTCGTATCCGGTATTAGACCTCGTTTCCAAGGCTTATCCCAGAGTACAGGGCAGGTTACCCACGTGTTACTCACCCGTTCGCCGCTCGTGTACCCCGAAGGGCCTTACCGCTCGACTTGCATGTGTTAAGCACGCCGCCAGCGTTCGTCCTGAGCCAGGATCAAACTCTCCAATAAGGATTGTGTTTGATCGCTCCAGACGGAATATGTCTGGCATCAATCTAGTCTTGCCTCAAAGGAACTACCTCGACGAGGAGGTAATTCATATATTACTGGCTGTGTTTCGGCACGCTGTTGAGTTCTCAAAGAACACGCGCTCACCGCAGCTAGTCTCCGAGGAGAGTCGCTTCCGGGGCTGTGTCGTACATAAGCTTGTGTATGAAACTTCCGACGCCCTTGGCCTCTGAGCTCAGAAGAGCTACCGGCTGGGTCTTCGTCGTTTCTAGATCACCCACTCTACCACAGTCCGTGGAAGCTTGGTTCGTGATCCGTGTCGCGCTCCGTTCCGGTGTTCCCGGCCCGTTCCTCGCTGACATGGAGAAAGTTACACGCACGCCAACGCAGGGTCAAATCGGGGGCATCGCGGTCACCCGCGGTTTAGAAACCGCAGGTCAACAGCCCCGTACAGGACCCACGAACAAGCTATCGCAGCCCAATCCCGTACACACTGTGACCGCGATCACACACAGAAACACCGAAGGCCGCCGGCCCCAGACGGGACCGACGGCCTTCAGCGATCTGAACGTGCAGGTCAGAGCTCTACGTGCACGCTCGCGTTGTTCCTCTTGCCGCGACGGAGCACCAGCCACTTGCCGTGGAGCAGGTCCGACGACGCCGGCTTCCACTCCTCGTCGGTCACCTTCGCGTTGTTCACGTAGGCACCGCCCTCGTTGACCGTCCTGCGCGCGGCACCCCGGCTGTCCGCCAAGCCCGACGCGATCAGCAGGTCGACGATCGTGGGTTCGTCCGCCAGCCGCACCTGCCCCTTGGGAGCCTCGGACAGCGCCGCTTCCAGCACCGACGCGTCGAGGTCGCGGAGCTCGCCCCGGCCGAACAGCGCCGACGACGCGAGGATGACCTGCTGCGTCGCGCGCTCGCCGTGGACCAGGTCGGTGAACTCCTGCGCGAGACGCTTCTGCGCGGCGCGCTGGTGCGGCGCCTCCGCGGTCTGCTTCTCGAGCTCGTCCAGCTCCTCACGCGTGAGGAACGTGAACAGGCGCAGGTAGTTCAGGACCGTGACGTCGTCGACGTTCACGAAGTACTGGTACCAGGCGTACGGCGACGTCATCTCCGGGTCGAGCCACACGCGCCCGCCACCGGTGGACTTCCCGAACTTGCGGCCCTCGGCGTCGGTGACGAGCGGCGCCGTCAGCGCGTGCACCTGCTTGCCCTCGACCCTGCGCACCAGGTCGACACCGCTGACGATGTTGCCCCACTGGTCGGAGCCGCCGATCTGCAGCGCGGTGCCGTGCTTGCGGTGCAGTTCCAGGTAGTCGTTCGACTGCAGCAACACGTAGCTGAACTCCGTGTACGACATGCCGTCGGACTCAAGGCGCCGCTTCACGGTCTCCCGCGACAGCATCACGTTGACCGAGAAGTGCTTGCCGACGTCGCGCAGGAACTCCAGCGCGCTGACCTGGCCGGTCCAGCTGAGGTTGTTCTCGACGATCGCGCCCGTGGGCGAGTCGTCGAAGTGCACGAACCTCTCCAGCTGGCCGCGGATGCGGTCGGACCACTCGGCGACCGTGTCCAGCGAGTTCATCGTGCGCTCACCGGTGTCGCGCGGGTCGCCGATCATGCCCGTCGCCCCGCCGGCCAGCACGATCGGCCGGTGCCCCGCCATCTGGAAGCGCTTGAGCATGAGCAGCGGGACCAGGTTGCCGGCGTGCAGCGACGGCGCCGTCGGGTCGAAACCGCAATAGAGCGTGAGCGGGCCGGCGTCCAGGTCCTTCCGGAGTGCGTCGAGGTCGGTGGACGTCGCGATCAGGCCGCGCCAGGACAGTTCGTCAAGGATGTGCTCGCTCACGACGCTGATTCTCCCCTACCTGCCAAAACGAATTCGAGGTGCCTACCTGAGCGCTTGGAGGACGTGACCGAGCAGCAGCGCGGTGCGCGCTTCGCCATGGCGGTGGCCGGTGGCCTGGTGCAACGCGAGCGCGCGTTCGCCACATGCGAGCGCCTGGGACAGGTCGCCATTGGTGAGGTGGACGTCGAGCAGGACGCTGAGTACCTCCGCCGCGGCGATGCGGAACCCGACCCGGTCGGCCTCGGCGAGCGCGTGTTCGGCCAGGATCCGCGCGTGGTCGTGCTCGCCCAGCCGCAGGTGACAGGCGGCCAGACCGGACAGGGCGACGACTTCGGCATAACCGGTGTTCGCGTCGCGTGCGAGCCGCAGTGCGCGGTCGTGGTCGGCGCGAGCCTCCTCTGCTCGACCGAGGCGCAGGCGGATCCGGCCGAGGGTGTTGAGCGCGTTGGTCTGCACCGGGAGGTGACCGGTGACGGTTGCCAGCTCCACCGCCTCGATGGCGCCGGCCAGAGCACGGCCGTGTTCGCCCTGGTCCAGCCGGATCTCGGCAAGAACGCGCAACGACTCCGCCTCGGCGCCGCGGTCACCGATCTCGCGGTGCAGGGCCAGTGCTCGGCTGACGTGGTCGGACGCGGCGTCCAACCGGCCGAGCAGGTGGTAGGTCTCGCCGAGGTTCGCGAGGTTCACCGCCTCCTTGCCGCGGGATCCGAGCCGGCGGTGCAGTTCGAGCGCGCGTGTGTGGTGCTCGGCGGCACGGTCGAGGTCGCCCTGCAGCTGGCAGACGAGGCCGAGGTTGCCGAGTGTGTTCGCCTCCCCCGCCAGGCGTCCGGTCCGGATCGCCACTTCGAGGCTCTGCCGGTAGTGCTCGGCGGCCGCGGGCAGCTCGCCAAGCCAGAAGTACGCGGTGCCCAGGTTGCTGAGCGCGGCGTTCGCGCCGTCGAGCCATCCGCCGGACCGTGCCAGCGCGGCGGCCCTGGTGTAGTGCTCGATCGCGACCCGGTAGCGGCCGTGCAGCCGGTGGAGGTCGGCGAGGCTGAGCTCCGCGGCGGCCAGGCCGGCCTCCTCACCGGCCGAGGTGGCGGCCGTCAGCGCCGCCGTGGCGATGGCCAGCCATTCGACCGTGCACATCCGCAGCCAGCAGTAGCCGCGCAGCGAGTCGGCGAGCAGCCAGACGACCGGTGCCGGCCCCTGTTCGGCCGCCAGCCGTGCGGCGGCGACGAGGTTGGGGAGCTCGGCGTCAAGCCACGCCAGTGCCTCTGCCGGTGTGCCGAAGGCCTGTGCCGCAGAGGAAACCGGCAATCGGACCTGCTGGGGGAAGAGCGTGCGGGCGCCTGCGTCGACACCGCGGAGGTACCAGTCGAGCAGCCGGCCGGTGGCCTCCTCCCGTTCGGCGTCGTTCTCCTCCCGCTCGGCCGCGTACAGCCGGAGCAGGTCGTGGAAGGCGTAACGGCCCGGCGCCGGTCGGAGGAGCAGGTGCGCGTCGGCGAGCAGTGCCAGCATCGGTCCGGCGTCGGCGCCGATCAGCGCGGTGGCGGCGGAGACTCCGCAGTCAGGTCCCGGGACGAGGCCGAGCAGCCGGAACAACCTGGCGGGTGCCGGTGGCAGGGCCGCGTAGGAGTGGCCGAACGCGACCCGCACGGCCGTCTCGTCGTCGCCGACGACCGAGAGGCGATCGAGCCGGTCGTCCGCCGCAAGTTCGGTGACGTGGTCCTGGACGGTCCGTTCGGGACGCAGGGTCAGGTTGGCGGCCGCGATCCGCAGTGCGAGCGGCAGGAACCCGCACAGCCGGGCGAGTTCCGCCGTCGCTTCGGGGCCGGCCTCGACGCGTGCGGTGTCCAGTGTCCTGGCGAGCAGCGCGTGCGCCTCCGCAGGAGTGAGCACACCGAGGGCGAAGTGGGCCGCTCCGTCACGGGCGACCAGACCACCGAGGCCGTGTCTGCTGGTCACGACCACCGCGGAGGCGGGACTGCCGGGCAGCAACGGACGTACCTGCTCGACGTCGCGCGCGTCGTCGAGCAGCACCAGCATCCGTCGGTCGGCGAGCAACGTCCGGTAGAGGTCGGCGGCACGGTCGACGTCCGGTGGAATCTGCGCGGCCGGGACTCCCAGCGCCGCCAGGAACCCGGACAACGCCTCGATCGGCGGCATCGGTGAGGTGGGCGCGTGTCCACGCAGGTTCACGTACAGTTGGCCGCCTCCGAACCGGTCACGCACGCGGTGCGCCCAGTGCACGGCGAGCGCGGTCTTGCCGACCCCTGCCGCTCCGGCGATCACCGCGATGGCCGTCGAAGTGCCGCTGAGAAGTGCGTCGAGCCGGTCCAGATCGCCGGCACGTCCGGTGAAGGCCGAGATCGCCGCGGGCAGCTGCGCGGGAACTGCGGCCCGCGGCACGGGCTCGGCGGAGCGACCCCAGTACGCGCCGAGGGCGTCGCCGCCGGCGAGCACGGCCTGTTCCACCTTCCTCGGCACCGAGCTCGGTTCGATCCCGAGCTCCTCGACCAGCGTGGCCCGCAGCCGCCGGAACGCGGCGAGCGCGTCGCTCTGCCTGCCCGCGCCGTACAGCGACAGCATCAGCTGGGCCCACAACCGTTCGCGCAGTGGATGTTCCCGCACCAGCACGGCCAGCTCGGCGGCGAGATCGGCGAACCTCCCCAGCCGCAGATCGAGGTCGATCCGGCGCTCCAGCACCGCGAGCCGCCGTTCGTCGAGCCTGGCCGCGGCAGGCCGGCAGGCGTCGAGTGCGATGTCGTGCAAGGCGGGTCCACGCCACAGGTCGAGTGCCTCCCGCAGCGAGCCGGTGGCGGTGAGCTCCTCGAAGCGATCGGCGTCCAGCTCACCAGCGCCGACCCGCAGCAGGTAGCCGGGCGGCCGGGTCACCAGCCGGTCGGCGGGCAACACCCGCCGCAACCCCGCGACGCAGCCGTGCAACAGGCTCCTCGCGCTGGCCGGCGCGTCTCTCCACAGGTCCGTCACCAGCTGGTCCCGTGACACCACCTGATTCGCCTCGACCAGCAGCAACGCGAGCAGTCCCCGTTGCTGTGGCCCGCCGAGCGCGACAGGCCGGCCGCCGGCCAGCACCTCCAGCGGTCCGAGGATCCTGAACTCGACGGGCACGGCGGACCTCCACGGGGTTGGAGAACACCCTGTGTAGACCCGCCGCGCTCAGTCGCGATACGTCAGAACTCGCAATCCTCGGCGTCACCGGGGTCTACGGTGCAGAGGTCACCGCCGAGCCCACCGATGACGGTGTCGTTGCCGGAGATCCCGTCGACGGCGCGGATGATGTCCGCCGACTGCCCGCCTCGCAGCACGTTCGCGCTGTTGTTGCCGATGATGATGTTGGCGCCGACAGCACCGTTGACGTTCTCGACGTCGATCCGGTTGTTGTCGCCCTCGCCTTGTTCGCCGTCGTTGGCGACGCTGTCCAGGCTCACCGTCAACGTCCGGCCGGCGCCGAACTGGCGGGCGCTGTAGTTCGCGGTGTCGATGCCCGCGCCACCGTCGAAGGTGTCCGCGCCGTCCAGCGACACCAGTGAGCCGGAGCTGTCGTTGCCGTCGCCACCGATCGCGGCGTCGTTGCCGAGACCGCCGATCAGCTCGTCGTTGCCCGCCTCGCCGAACAGGAAGTCGACGCCCGCCTCACCGGTGATGAGGTCGTCGCCACCACCGCCGAACAACGTGTCGTCACCGCTGCCACCGGACAACCGGTCGTTGCCGTTGTCGCCGCTGAGGTGGTCGCTGAACGGGCCACCGAAGAGCGTGTCGTCGCCGTCGCCGCCGAACAACGCCCCGCTGCCACCGACGACCAGTCTGAGGAAGTCGTCACCGGCACCGCCCGCGAGGTTGGTCTTCGCGGTGAGCGTGTCGTTGCCGGGACCGCCGTCCACGTTCGTCTGGCCTGGGCCCGCGCTCAGGTCGATCACGTCGTCGCCCGAGCCACCCACGATCCGCGTGGTGTCGGAGGAGATGTTGTCGCCCTCTCCCGCCGCGCCGTCGTTGGCGTTGTCGTCGAGCGTGACCGTGACCGGCGTCGTCCTGCCGCTGTAGAGGACGGTGTCGATCCCGTTGAACGGATTGCCGGAGCTCCCGATGAACGTGTCCGCGCCGTCCGCGGTGGCCTCGGAGACCATCGTGTCGTCGCCGTCGCCGCCGACGAACAGGTCGTCCCCAGCGCCGAGGCACACGGTGTCGTTGCCACCCTGCCCCACGACGACGTCGTTGCCCCCACCGGCGAAGATGACGTCGTTGCCCGCGGTGCCGATGATCGAGTTGTTGCCGTCGTCGCCGGATCTGGTCACGGGCAGCCCGTTGCAGGTCACCGCCGCGTGGGCGGGCACAGCCGGGATCAGCAGCGCGCCGACGAGCCCCGCGGCGACCAGGAATGTCCTTCGCATCAATGTTCCTCCCCTTGTCGTGGGGCGGACGTTGCCTCAGCGGGATGGGCAACTTCTGGGCATCCGCTGGGAGAACGGGTTTCGAACTGCTACCCGCGCGGGTAGGCCATCGGCATGACGGACCCACGTGATGCGGAGTTACGCCGGCCTACCGAGCACATGCCGCGCGTGAACGAACCAGTTGTTGAGGAGCACGTCGTCGAGCGGGACGACGACTACCGCAGGGTACGGACGGTGCGGACCGTCTGTGCGGTCATCGATGTCGTGTGCTGGACGTTCGCCATCGTGCTGTTGGTGCACATCTTCCTCGTGATCGCGGGTGCGAACGCCAGCAACGGGTTCTTCCAGTTCGTCGCGGGCTGGGCGGACGGGATCACCCTGGGCCTGGACGGTCTGTTCACGCCGGACAACGCGTCCGTGGCCACCCTGCTCAACGAGGGCCTGGCCGCTATCTTGTGGCTGGTCATCGGCGGTCTGCTGACCGCGCTGATCACCCGTGTCGCGCTTCCGGTAGGACATCGGCGCGCCTGGTATCGCAGGACCGTGCGCTCCTAGAAGAATGGCGGGGTGGACGAGTACGAGTTCGACGTCGCCCTGTCCTATGCGGGGGAGGACCAGGACCTGGTCCTCCCCGTCTTCGAGCGGCTGAAGGCCGCCGGGGTCGAGGTCTTCCACGACAGGGACCACGAGGCCGAGCAGTGGGGCCTCGACCTGGTCGAGTACTTCTCCGAGGCCTTCAGCAAGCGCGCAAGGTACGTGCTGCTCTTCGGTTCGACGCACTACAACCACAAGTGGGCCCGGCTGCAGTACCGAACGGCGCTCGGGCGCGCGCTGGAGCAGCACACCGAGTACGTGCTGCCGATCCGCATCGATGACACCGAGATCCCCGGCCTCTCGCAGAACGTCGGCTATCTGGACCTGCGCGTGCACGACGCCGAGACTGTCGCGAACGCCGTCGTGCAGAAGCTGGCGCAGCACCGTGCGGAGTTCACCGTCCAAGCACCGCTCACGCCCAAAACGGTGAGCGCGCTCGCACGGGAGAAACCGCAGGGGTGGGAGTACCTGCTCTACGTGACCGTTGTGGCGCAGGGACTCACCGAGCTGGAACCCAAGTACTGGGAGCACTTCCTCGGGTACGCGCCGCGCAACGGGACCGTCGAGCAGGGCAGCGGCATCGCGTTGATCCGCGACCGCAACGTGGTGCTGAGCGAGATCATCAAGGTCGCGGTCGAGGCGGTGTTCACCGCCGAGACGCAGGAGGCCGCGTTCGGACGGCCGGGAACGCCGGGGCACGCGGACCGGATCGTGCACCTCGGTGGGCTGTTCGTGCGGACGTTCGACGAGATCCTGGAGTGGGCGCGGGAGATCCGCGGGACCAGCTATGCCAACGAGCACGCCCGCGCCGCCGCGTTCGTGCAGGCGCAGTTCGCCGACCAGCAGCTGAAGGCGATGTACACGGTTGCCGAGGAGCTGCGCGACGTGGCGGACACCCTGGTCGAACGGCTGGCCGCCGGTGAGCCGATCAACCTGACCGTGCCCTTGGTGTTCGAGATCGAGCCGGCGCTGGAACTGGAGTTCAAGGCGGCGCTGGACAGGCTGTCGCGATGAGCCGCGAGGAGGAGCCGGAGTACGACTTCGACGTGGCGGCTTCCTACGCCAGCGCGGATCGGGACGTCGTCCTGCCGATCCTGCACAAGCTCGGCGAACTCAACGTGCGGGTGTACGACCGCGAGGACCGGGTGGTCGAGAACTGGGGCAGGAACCTGGTCGAACACCTTCCGCGGATCTACCAGAAACGTGTGCGGCACGGACTCCTGTTCATCTCGGAGAACTACCTCAACGACCTGCTGGCCAAGGTGGAGCGCCAGGCGGCGCAGTCACGGGCGACCGAACTGGACGGCGAGTTCCTGCTGCCGATCAGGCTCGACGGCACGCAGCTGCCCGGGCTCCTGCCGGTCGTGCAGCACCTCGACCTGCACGTGCACGGGGTGGACAAGATCTGCCAGGCCGTCGCGCAGAAGCTGGCCCAGCACCGTTCGGCGTTCACGCACATGACGCCGGTCAACTCGGACAGCTTGTCCGCGCTGCTGAGGGAGAAGCCCCAGGGCTGGAAGTACTTGCTCTACACCGCCGTGGTCTGGCAGGGATGGCTCGGGCTGGAAAGCAAGTACCGGGACCACTTCCGCCCGTACGCACCGGTCAACAACATCGTCGAGCACGGCAACGGCCGGGACGCGATCGACAACCGCAACGTCATCCTGACCGAGCTCATCACGACCACGCGAGAGACCTTCAGCGACGCCGAGCGCAAAGGCGTCTTCAACACCGAGCAGGACGACCCCAACAACATCATCAACTTCGGGGAGACGTTCGTACGGATCTTCAACGACTTCCTGGAGTGGGCCCGGGCCATCCACGGCACGAGCTACGCCAAGGAGGCGACGCGCGAGGCCTCTCGCCTCCAAGCGCGCTTCGCAGACACCCAACTGCAGGCGATGCACGCCTCCGTCCACGAACTGCGCGCCTTGTCCAACACGTTGGTCGAGCGGGTCACCACCGGCGAGGAGATCGACACCAGCCTCGACATGAGAGCGATGGAGACGAGCATGGAGTCCCCGCTGGGGTTCAACATCCCTCCGGAGCTCGCCACGGCGTACCTGGCAGCGCTGGACAAGCTCTCACACTGACACGCGCCCGCTGATCACCTGACGCGACAGCTCCACACCCCGCTCCGCCGCCCACACGAGCGCGCGGGCCAGCGAGGACTCCCCGGTGAGCGAGACAGCAGCGGGAGCCAGCGTGCAGCGCCGCCACTGTTCGGCGTTCAGCACGAGGAAGTCGACCTGGGGCAACGACTCGATGTCCACGTCTGCGCCGGACACGTCGAGCACGCGCAGGTTCGGCAGCGAGGGCAGTTCGACGCGCGCACCGCGGAGCACGAGAGAGGTCAGGGTTTCGCACGCCGGCAGCTCGATCTCGTCGGCGGCCACCTCAAGGCGTTCCAGCGGCAGGTGCGCCAGGGCGCCGAGGTGCACGGAGTCGCCGCCCAGAACGGTGAGCTCGCGCAGTGAGGTCAGGTGGGCGAGCAGGCCGAAGTCGAGGTCACCCGGATTGCGGACGGTGAGGTTCTGGCTGGTCGGCGGCAGCGCGGCCACTCCGGCGGGTCCGAGGTCGGCCGCGTTGAAGTGGTGTTCCAGTCCTTCGTAGTCGGGGCTTTCCGGTGACTGCGCCCAGGCCGTCGCGGAGTCCGCCAGGTACGACAGCGGCGCTTCGCCCGCGAGCTGGATCATCTGTCCCACGCGGCCGTTGGGGCCGGGGGCCAGGTCCACGCACAGGTTGTCGCCCCAGCTGTTGGACGCGATGGGCACCCACAGCGGATGGAAGCTCACCATCCGCACGGCGCCAGGAGGCCCTACGTACAGGACGGGCTTTGCCCAGTCGTGCGGGTCTTCGTCCGCCATCCTCGTGTAGAGGCTCCACGTCAGGACGATCTCGTCTGGCGGGTACAGCACGATGTCGTCGTCTATCTCCGCGCCGCGCGCGTACAGCTCGTGCACCTCCGCGGGCAGTGGTGCGCCGATCACGGCTTCCACGTCGGCCAACGTCGCCGCCGGGGGCACGTCGGGGCGTTTCGGCCGCTTCCTCACCACGGTGTACGTCGGCGGGAGCGTGGACGTGGCCTGGAGGATGTGTTCGGTGACGAGGGCGTCGAAGGTGCCGTCCGCGCGCACCCGCATCTCGAACACGACGGGACGGTCCAGGCCTACCGCGAACAGCTTCTCCAGGTGCCCGAAGAGGTACTCGTCCTGTTCGGACGGTCCGGACGTGAGCCGGTAGGTGCCGCCGCCCCCGCTGCAGGACGCCCTGAGCGTGAGGTGGTCGAACCCCGGCTCGACGACGGTGACGATCTCCTGGGCGACCTCGGTGAGCTCGGCCTGCACGTGGTCCCCCAAAGCTCGCCCAGAAAGTGGTCAGATCTTAGTTCGCCGCTTTCCGCCGCGTTTGTAGGTCGACACGGCCGGAGAGTCGATCCAGAACCGCCACGGCACGTCCATCGCCACGGCGACACCGACGCGCGGGCCGGCGAACACCTCGGTGGCCGGTTCGCCCGCGTACAGGCGCACGGGTGAGTCAGCGGACGTCAGGTCGACGCCGTTCTGCGAGCGGTCCAGCCCGAGGACCTTGCACAGCCGTGCGGGTCCCTTGGCCAGTTCGGCGGCGGAACGCGAGGCCGGGCGACGAGAGAACGCGATGTCCTCACCATCTACGACTTCGCCCGCGCGCAACAGAACCGCACCGGGAACGCCGTCGATCAGCGTCACGACGTTGGCGCAGAAGTGCATGCCGTAGACGAAGTAGACGTACAGGAAACCGGCCGGGCCGAACATGACCTCGTTGCGCGGGGTCATGCCTCGGTAGCAGTGGGACGCCGGGTCGTCGCCGCCCCGATAGGCCTCCACCTCGACGATGCGCACGCGCACACCGCCTGCCTCCAGGAACGAACCGAGGAGGAGCCGGGACGCATCGACCGGGTCGATGGCCAGCTCCTCCCTGGTCAGCAGCCTAGAACTCACGCGCTGAGGCAGCCTTCGCCACGAGTGCGTCGAGCTGTTCGCGGACGCGGACGGGCGCGGTGCCGCCGTGGGCGTCACGCGAGGCGATCGAGCCCTCGACGGTCAGCACCGAACGCACCTCGGAGGTCAGCGCGGGCGAGATGGCGAGGAACTCCTCGTCGGTCAGGTCCTCCAGGCCGACGCCGCGGGACTCGGCCGCGCGGACGCACGCACCGGCGGCCTCGTGGGCCACGCGGAACGGAACGCCTTGGCGCACAAGCCATTCCGCGATGTCGGTGGCGAGCGTGAAGCCGGCCGGGGCGAGCGAGGCCATCCGCTCGACGTCGAACTTCAACGTCGCCACCATGCCCGCGAACGCCGGCAGCAGGAGTTCCAGCTGCTCGACCGAGTCGAACAGCGGCTCCTTGTCCTCCTGCAGGTCGCGGTTGTACGCCAGCGGCTGGGCCTTCAGCGTCGCGAGGAGCCCGGCCAGGTTGCCGATCAGGCGGCCCGACTTGCCGCGCGCGAGCTCGGCGACGTCCGGGTTCTTCTTCTGCGGCATGATCGAGCTGCCGGTGGACCACGCGTCGTCGAGCACCGCGAAGCGGAACTCGGCGGTGGTCCAGATGATGATCTCCTCGGCCACGCGGGAGAGGTTCACGCTGATCATGGCCAGCACGAACGCGATCTCGGCGGCGAAGTCGCGGGAGGCGGTGCCGTCGATGGAGTTCTCGACCGGGGCGTAGAAGCCCAGGTCGGCGGCGACCTTGGCGGGGTCGAGACCGAGCGAGGAACCCGCGAGAGCGCCAGAGCCGTACGGGGAGAACGCGGCGCGCTTGTCCCAGTCGTGCAGGCGGTCGACGTCGCGCAGCAGCGAGTGCGCGTGTGCCAGCAGGTGGTGCGAGAGCAGCACGGGCTGGGCGGACTGCAGGTGCGTGCGGCCCGGCATGACGGCACCGAAGTGCGTCTCGGACTGAGCGGCCAGCGCGTCCACCACGTCCAGCACACCGGCGGCGACACGGCGGGCCGCGTCGCGCAGCCACATGCGGAACAGCGTGGCGACCTGGTCGTTGCGGGAACGGCCGGCGCGCAGCTTGCCGCCCAGCTCGGTGCCGGCGCGGTCGATCAGGCCTCGCTCGAGCGCCGTGTGGACGTCCTCGTCCTCCAGCACCGGGGTGAAGGCGCCGGACTCGACGTCGGCGAGCAGCTCGTCGAGCGCCTTCTGCATGCCGGCGAGTTCGTCGTCCGACAAGAGCCCGGCCGCGTGCAGCACACGGGCGTGCGCGCGCGAACCGGCGATGTCGTACGGCGCGAGCCGCCAGTCGAAGTGCGTCGACAGCGACAGCCGTGCCATCGCCTCGGCCGGTCCCGACTCGAACCGGCCACCCCACAAAGAACTCATCACACGCAACTTTCAGCTAGCGAAGTCGTAAAGCGATTCTTCCGAACGGGCCACCAGCCCGACCACGCGCCCCTCGTACAGCGCGACGTCGACCTCGCCGAAACCCGACGGCAAAGCCATCCGCGCGACGCGCACCGCGACCGATCCCAGACTGGACCGCACGACGCCGCCGCGGAAGTTGAGCTCGCGGACGGCCTCGGCGACGGAGACGGTCTCGCCGTCCACCGCCACCACGACACCCGCATCGAACGTCAGCACGGCGTGCACTGGCTCATTCATCGACGGAACCCGAGGCCAGCGCCGTGATCCGGTCGGCGAGCTCGGCGCCGGTCATCGGTTCGCGGGCCACGACCAGGATCGTGTCGTCCCCCGCGATCGTGCCGACGACCTCGTGCAACGCCGCCCGGTCCAGCGCGGACGCCAGGAACTGCGCGGCACCGGGAGGGGTCCGCAGCACCGCGAGGTTGCCGGAGAAGTCCGTCGACACCAGCAGCTCGCCCAGCACGCGGACCAGGCGCGTGGTCCCGCCCTGGACGCCGCGCACGGGGCTGCCGTCCTCGGGGATCACGTAGACCGGCGCACCGCCGTCAGGGCCGCGCAGCTTGACCGCGCCCAGTTCGTCGAGGTCGCGCGACAACGTGGCCTGCGTGACGTCGATGCCTTCCGACGCCAGCAGTTTCGCGAGCTCGGACTGGCTGCGCACGGCTCGTTGCGACACCATCTCGACGATGCGGCCCTGACGGGCGGTGCGGGTCATGACGACTGCTCCAGCAACCACACGAGCAACGCCTTCTGCGCGTGCAGCCGGTTCTCGGCCTCCTGCCACACCAGCGACTGCGGGCCGTCGAGCACCTCGTCGGTGATCTCCCAGCCGCGGTGCGCCGGCAGGCAGTGCAGCACCGTCGAATCCGGTTTCCCGGTGGCGGCCAGCAGGTCCGCGTTCACCTGGTACGGGCGGAACGGGCCGACGCGGTCCTTGCCGTCGTTCTCCTGCCCCATCGACGTCCAGGTGTCGGTGACCAGCACGTCGGAGCCGTCGACCGACTCGCGCGGGTCGCTGATCAACGCCACCGAACCGCCGGTCTCGGCGGCGCGCTTCTTGGCGTCCTCCAGGAACTGCGGGTTCGGCACGAAGCCCGCTGGCGCGCCGATGCGGACGTGCATACCGGCCGTGGCACCGCCGAGCATCAGCGAGTGCGCCATGTTGTTGGCACCGTCGCCCAGGTACGTCAGCGTCAGACCGGCCAGCTTGCCGTACCGGCGGCGGATCGTCTGCAGGTCCGCGAGCACCTGGCACGGGTGGAACTCGTCGGTCAGCGCGTTCACCACGGGAATGCGCGACACGGACGCCATGGCCTCCATGCGCGCCTGGGCGAACGTCCGCCACACCACGGCGTCGACGTACCCGGACAGGATCCGCGAGGTGTCCTCGATGGTCTCCTCGCGGCCCAGCTGCATCGACCGGCCGTCGATGATCACCGGGTTGCCGCCGAGCTGCGCGATGCCGACCTCGAACGAGAGCCGGGTGCGCGTGGAGTTCTTCTCGAAGATCACCGCGACGGACTTGGGGCCCGCCAGCGGTTTCGCGGTGAACCTGTCCGCCTTGTAGGTGTCCGCGAGGTCGAGGACCGCCGCCTGCTCGGAGGTGGACAGGTCGTCGTCGCGAAGGAAGTGCCGCAAAGTCACTGCTGCTCCTCGAAGAAGGTGGGAAGCGCGGCGACGAAGGCCTGCGCGTCGGACTCTTCCAGAACCAGGGGCGGTGCGAGGCGCAGCACGTCGGGCTGGATCGGGTTGATCAGGTAACCGGCCTTCTGCGCGGCCGCCGCGGCCTTCGCCGAGACCGCCTCGCGCAGCGTGATGCCGAGCAGCAGGCCGGCTCCCCGCACTCCGGAGATCGCGGGGTGGTGCAACGCCTCCACCCCGGCGGCGATCTCCTTGCCCACGGACGAGACGTGCTCCAGCAGGCCCTCCGAGGCGATCGTGTCGAGCACCGCGAGTCCGGCGGCGCAGCACACCGGGTTGCCGCCGTAGGTCGTGCCGTGGTGGCCGGGCTTGAACAGCTCCGCCGCCGCGCCGAAACCGATCGTGGCGCCCAGCGGCAGGCCGCCGCCGATGCCCTTGGCCAGCGTCATGACGTCCGGCACGATGCCGGCCTGCTGGAAGGCGAACCACGTGCCGAGGCGGCCGATGCCGGTCTGCACCTCGTCGAGGATGAACAGCGCCCCGTGCTCGGCGGTGATCCGGCGGACCTCCTGCAGGTACCCGGCGGGCGGCACCATCACGCCCTGCTCACCCTGGATCGGTTCGACGATGAACGCCGCCGTGTCGTCGTCGATCGCCGCTTCCAACGCCGCCACGTCGCCGAACGGGACGTGCGAGACGCCGGGCACGAGCGGTTCGAACGGCGCGCGCTTGGGCTCCTGGCCGGTGAGCGTCAGCGCGCCCATCGTGCGGCCGTGGAACCCGCCGAGCGTGGAGACGATCTTGGTGCGGCCGGTGAGACGCGCCATCTTGAGCGCGGCCTCGTTGGCCTCGGCACCGGAGTTGCAGAAGAAGACCTTGCCCGGCTCGCCCGCGATGTCCAGCAGGCGTTCGGCGAGCTTCAAGGCGGGCTCGTTGACGTACAGGTTGCCGGTGTGGCCGAGCTTCGCGATCTGCGTGGACACGGCTTCGACGATCGCCGGGTGCGCGTGGCCCAGTGCGTTGACGGCGAGGCCGGTCAGCAGGTCCACGTAACGGTTTCCGTCCGCGTCCCAGACATGCGCACCCTCACCGCGTTCCAGCTGCAACGAAGGTGTGCCGTAGTTGTCCATCATGGACTGTTGCCACCGCGTGGTCACTTGTCCCCCAAGACCATCGTTCCGACACCTTCTGTGGTGAAGACTTCCAGCAGGACGCTGTGGGCCAGCCTGCCGTCGATCACGTGCGCCTGCGGGACACCGCCGCGCACCGCGCGCAGGCAGGCCTCCATCTTCGGCACCATGCCGCTCTCCAGGTCCGGCAGGATCTTCTCCAGTTCGGAGGCCCGGATCTGGTTCAGCAGCGACGAGCGGTCCGGCCAGTTCGCGTACAGGCCCTCGACGTCGGTCAGCACGACGAGCTTCTCCGCGCCCAACGCCACCGCGAGAGCGCCTGCTGCCGTGTCCGCGTTCACGTTGTGCGGCACGCCGTGGATGTCCGGCGCGACCGACGACACGACCGGGATGCGGCCCGCGCGTACGATGTCGAGCACCGCGTCCGGGTTGACCTCGGTGATGTCACCGACGAGGCCGATGTCGACCTCCTCGCCGTCCACGATCGCGCCACGACGCGTGGCCGTGAACAGGTGCGCGTCCTCGCCGGAGATGCCCACGGCGTAGGGACCGTGCTGGTTGATCAGGCCGACGAGCTCACGCCCGACCTGGCCGACCAGGACCATCCGCACGACGTCCATGGCCTCCGGCGTCGTCACGCGCAGGCCGCCGCGGAACTCGCTGTGGATGCCGAGCCGGTCCAGCATCGACTTGATCTGCGGACCGCCGCCGTGCACGACGACCGGGCGCAGGCCGCACAGCCGCAGGAACACCATGTCCTCGGCGAAGGCCTTCTTCAGCTCGTCGTCGACCATGGCGTTGCCGCCGTACTTGACGACGACGAGCGCGCCGCGGAAACGCTCCAGCCACGGCAGCGCTTCAACGAGGACTGCCGCTTTTTCGTGTGCGTTCATGAGGAGTAGGCGCTGTTCTCTTCGACGTAGTCGTGGGACAGGTCCGTGGTCAGCACGGTGGCCTCGGCGTCACCGACGTTGAGGTCGATGACGATCTCGATGTCGCGGCCGGACAGGTCGGCCTCGCTGCGGTCGCGGTCGCGGGTCCCGTTGCGGTACAGCGACACGCCGTTGATCAGGATCTGCAGCACGTCCGGGTCGATCACGGCGTCCGCGCGGCCCAGCGCCATCGCGATGCGGCCCCAGTTCGGGTCGCTGCCGAACAGCGCCGTCTTCACCAGGTTGTCCTCGGCGACGGTCCGTCCGATGTGGACGGCGTCGGCCTCGGTGGCCGCCTGCCTGACGGTGATGCTGATTTCCTTCGTCACGCCCTCGGCGTCGCCCTGCAGCTGCTTGACCAGGTCACCCGCGACCTCGGTCAGCAACGCGGTGAAGTCCTCGAACGTCGGCTCGACACCCGAGGCGCCGGAGGCCAGCACCAGCACGGTGTCGTTGGTGGACGTGCCGCCGTCGACGTCGAGGCGGTCGAACGTCCGCGAGGTGGCCAGGCGCAGCGCCCTGTCCAGCGAGTCACCGGAGATCTTGGCGTCGGTGGTGATGACCGACAGCATCGTGGCCATGTTCGGGGCGAGCATGCCCGCGCCCTTCACGAACCCGCCGACCGACCAACCGGCGTCCGAGGCCTTCCACGACTGCTTGGGGCGGCTGTCCGTGGTCATGACGCCGGTGGCGGCGTTGAGCCCGGCCTCCACCGTGGAGTCCAGCTCCTTCGCGACGTTCTCGACGCCGGCCAGGACCTTGTCCATCGGGAGGCGCTCGCCGATCAGGCCGGTCGAGCAGACCGCGACGTCGACGGCGCCGGTGCCGAGCACCTCGGCGACCTTCTCCGCGGTGGCGTGGGTGTCCTGGAAGCCCTCGGGGCCGGTGCACGCGTTGGCGCCGCCGGAGTTGAGCACGACCGCGGTGAGGCGGCGGGACTGGATCACCTGCTGCGACCACAACACCGGTGCGGCCTTCACCTTGTTCGTGGTGAAGACGCCGGCGGCGGTGTCGGAGGGCCCGTCGTTCACGACGAGCGTGAGGTCGAGAGCACCGGATTCCTTGATTCCGGCGGCGATCCCGGCGGCACGGAAGCCCTGGGGTCCGGTGACGCCCTTGTTGCGGTTCACGGAGCGACTCCAACGGTCGAGAGGCCGGTCGTTTCCGGCAGTCCGAGAGCGAGGTTCATGCACTGGACAGCGGCACCCGCGGTGCCCTTGGCCAGGTTGTCGACGGCGGCCACGACCACGAGCCTGCCGAGGTCCTCGTCGACGGTGACTTGCAGCTGGACGGCGTTCGAACCGAGAACCGCGTTCGTCGTCGGCCAGAGACCTTCGGGCAGCAGGTGCACGAACGGCTCGTCCGCGTAGGCCTTCTCGTAGACCTCGCGAACGTTTGCGGTGTCCTTGAGCTGCGCGGAACAGGTGGCGAGGATGCCGCGCGACATCGGCGCGAGCACCGGCGTGAAGCTGACCTTGATCGGCCGGCCCGCCGCCGCGGAGAGGTTCTGGGTGATCTCGGGCGTGTGCCGATGGGCGCCACCGACGCCGTAGGCACTGGCGGAACCCATGACCTCGGAGCCGAGCAGGTTCGTCTTCAACGACTTGCCTGCGCCGGACGTGCCGGACACGGCGACGATGACGACCTCGTCCTCGATGAGGTCCACGGCCGGTGCGAGCGCCAGAGAAGAGACCGTCGGGTAGCAGCCGGGAACGGCCACGCGGCGGGCGCCGACAAGCGCGTCCCGCCCGTTGGGAAGCTCGGGCAGCCCGTACGGCCAGGTGCCCGCGTGCTCGCCGCCGTACCACCGCTTCCAGTCGTCGGCGCTGGTCAGCCGGTGGTCGGCGCCGCAGTCGATCACGACGGTGTCGTCGCCGAGTTGCTCGGCCAGCGCGGCTGAGTGACCGTGGGGAAGTGCGAGGAACACCACGTCGTGGCCCTGGAGGGTCTCGACTGTGGTGTCTTGTAGCTGTCGGTCCGCGAGCGGCAGGAGGTGCGGCTGGTGCTTGAGCAGCCTGTCGCCGGCGCTGCTGTTGGCCGTCAGCGCGCCGATCTCGATGTCCGGATGGCCCAGTAGCAGGCGGAGCAGCTCGCCACCCGCGTACCCGCTGGCGCCCGCGACCGCGATCCTCACTGTCATGCGCATGATTATGCACGGTCATGCAAACTCACTCAACCGACAATGGCCACCTGGCCACCCGTTCGGGGCCACCTGGCGCTGTGAGGCGTTGAACGCGGTCGACCATGATGATCCGCGTGAACGTGAAGGTGCGCGACGGGCTGTGGGCGGCAGGTGTCTTCCTGTTGGCGCTGGTGACGCTCTTCGCGCCGCTCGGCAGGCCCGTCCACTGGTGGCTGATCGTGGCGTCCGCGCTGTGGGCGGCGGCGCTGGTGCCGATCAGCGCGCGCTGGCCGCGGTGGGCGATCGTGCTCACCGCTCCCCTCAACGGCGTCAACAACCTGCTCGCCATCGCCCCGACGTCGCTCGTGGTCTTCCGCGCGGCCCGGTCCGTCCGTTCGCAGGGGCAGCTGTGGTCGCTGGTCGGTGTCACCACGGTGCTGCAGGCGGCGTTCGGCGGCCTGCACGCGTGGCTGGCAGGGGACAGCTTCACCGAGTACCTGCTCGGCACGCTGTTCTCGGTGGTGTTCCTGCTGATCTTCCCGGCGGTGTCCGGGGCGCTCATCGGGCGGCGCAAGCCGCTGACGCAGGTGCTGATGGAGCGCAACGACTACCTGGAGCACGCGCGCGCGTTGACCGCGAGCACCGCCAGGTCGGCCACGCGCGCACACATCGCGAGCGAGATGCACGACATGCTCAGCCATCGGCTCCGGCAGCTGACCGCGCACGCGGGCGCGCTGGAGCAGTCCGCCGCCGAACAAGCCCCGGAACTGCGCGAACAGGTCGAGCTGATCCGGAAGACGTCCGCGGTCGCGATGGAGGAACTGCGGGAGATCCTCGGCGTCCTCGGCACGTCCACCGAACACGCCGAGGACGCCGGCACGCGCGCGGACGTCGAACGGCTCGTGGCCGCGTCCGCTGCGGCGGGCCTCTCCGTTCACCTCGACTGGTCAGGCGCTGATCTGGCCGATGCCGACGCACGGCTGCGCAGAGCGGTACACCGGGTCGTGCGTGAAGCACTCACGAACGTGCACAAGCACGCGCCGTCAGCCCGCACGCTCGTGTCCGTGGACGTCGCCGACCGGGTGCGGGTCGAGGTCGTCAACGGCCCCAGCGGCGAACCCCGGGGTGCCGGCACGCGCCGCGGGCTCATCGGCCTGGAGGAACGCGTCGGGCTGATCGGCGGGTCGTTCCTCGCCGAGGTGCCCACGGGCGCCGGGTTCCGGGTGACCGCCAACCTGCCGTTGCACCCGGTCGTGCAGGAGGAGACGGGTGCGGCCGGTGCCGTCGCGGAGGCGCCGCCGCCGATCACCGCCGAGATCCTGACCGTGCCGCGCGTGGTCGGCAGCGGGTGCCTGGCCACGCTCTCGCTCGTCCCGGCGCTCGGCACGGCGTTCGTGCTGCTCGTCGTCGCGATCTTCGGCCGCGGCGAGATCACCCAGCAGGAGTTCGACGCGTTCCAGCCGTCGGTCACGCACGAGCAGGAGATCACCGAGACCTACGGCTTCGGTGTGCTCTCTGACCACGGCGGCTGCTTCCGCTACCACGTGAAGGACTCCCCCGACCGCGACTTCGAACTGTGCTTCGACCGGCAGTCGGGTCTGCTGACCTCGAAGAAGGAGCTGGCCCGATGAGGTTCGTCTGGCCGTCCCTCGCGTTCCTCGTCGGCCTGGTGCCGCTGATCGCGCCGCTGGCACCGGTCCCCCACCCGGCGCTCACCGTCGCCACGGCGCTGTGGATCGCGGCACTCGTGTGGCTCGCTCCGCGCAAACCCGAGTGGGCGCTGCTGCTCACCGCACCGCTCTTCGCGGTCAACAACCTGTGGGCGCAGGCCATCACGACGTTCGTGGTCTTCGCCGCGTGCCGCCGCATCACGCGGTACGGCCGGTTGTGGGCGTTGCTCGGGATCATGACTGTGCTGCAGACCGTCTTCAGCCAGTTCCAGGAGAGCTACCGGACCATGCCTCTCTGGGAGGCACTGGCAGGAGCGGTCGTCGGTTCGGTGTTCTTCGCGCTGTTCCCCGCGGTGTCGGGCATGCTGCTCGGCCGTCGCAGGCCGATGGTCCGGTTGCTGCAGGAACGCAACGAGTACCTCGAACGCGCCCGTGCACTGACCGCCGCGTCGGCCCGTTCCGAGGAACGCGCGCACATCGCCGGCGAGATGCACGACATGCTCGGGCACCGGCTCAGCCTGATCTCGATCCACGCCGGGGCACTGGAGCTGACCACGGCCCGCAAGGCCCCGCAGCTGCACGAGCAGGCCGAGCTGATCCGCACCACGTCGTCGCTCGCGATGGCCGAGCTGCGCGAGATCCTCGGCGTGCTGCGGACGAACCCCGAACCCGAGTCGCTCGACGAGGACACCGGCACCCGCTCCGACATCGCCGCGCTGGTCGAGGGCTCCGGGCTGGACGCGTCCCTGGACTGGTCCGGCGAGGACCTGCACGGCGCCGACTCCCGCACCCGCCGCGCGGTGCACAGGGTGGTCCGCGAGGCCCTGACCAACGTCGCCAAGCACGCCCCTGCCGCCCGCACGCGGGTGCAGGTCGCGGTCCAGGGAGGCCGTGCCCGCATCCAGGTGCTCAACGGACCGACCGCGGCGGTGCAGGGCAAGGGCACCCGGCGCGGCCTGATCGGCCTGGAGGAACGGGTCGGGCTGCTCGGCGGCTCGTTCAGCGCGGGCCCGCCGGTCGAGGGCGGTTTCCGGGTGGCGGCGGACGTTCCACTGCACCCGCCGGCCCAGGCCGACCAGGCCAACGCCGAGGTCACCGAGGTGCCGCCGCTGCTCGCCGCCGAGATCCTGACCGTGCCGCGGGTGCTGGGCGGCGGTTGTCTCGGGCTGCTGGCGCTGCTGCCGATCGCGGGCGCGCTGCTGGTGTTGCTGCTGTTCGCGTTGCTCAACCCGACGCAGATGAACGCGCCGTACTTCGACTCGTTGAAGGTCGGCGTCACGGACGAGGGCGAGGTGTACGACCAGTTCGGCGTCGGGCAGCTCGGGGTGGACGGGTGCTCGCGGTTCCGGACCTCGCACAACCCGGACCTGCAGTACAAGCTGTGCTTCCGCGACGGCAAGTTGGCCTCGAAGGTCCAGGAGCGCCCGTAGGCTCTGGGGCGTGATCCGAGTTCTCATCGCCGACGACGAAACGCTCATGCGGGCCGGCATCCGGCTGATCCTGGAGAACGACCCCGAGATCACCGTGGTCGCCGAGGCGAGCGACGGCAGGCAGGCCGTCGAGCTGACCCTCAAGCACACGATCGACGTCGCGTTGCTCGACATCCGCATGCCGGGTGGTGACGGCCTCAAGGCCGCAGAGCAGATCGCGTCGAGGGCCAACGTCGTCATGCTCACGACGTTCGGCGAGGACGCCTACGTGGCGCAGGCGCTGAAGGTCGGCGCGACCGGGTTCCTGCTCAAGGACACCCCGCCGCAGGAGCTGATCAACGCCGTCCGCAAGGCCGCGCAGGGCGAACCGATCCTGGCCCCGCAGATCACCCGGCGCCTGATCGAGAAGCACCTCACCGCGCCGAACGACGGGTCGGACGCGCGCCGCAAGATCGACGCGCTGACCGAGACCGAACGGGGCGTGCTCAAGCTCGTGGGCGAGGGGCTGTCCAACACCGAGATCGGCGAGCAGCTCTTCATGGCGACCGGCACGGTGAAGGCCCACATCAGCCGGATCCTGCCCAAGCTGGAGTGCTCCAACCGCGTGCAGGCCGCCATCGTGGCGCACGACGCCGGCCTCACCCGGTCCTGATCACTGGGCCGAGAAGCGGTCCAGTGCGCGGATCTTGTTCGTGGCGTCCAGTGCCGCGATCTTGTAGGCCTCGGACAGCGTCGGGTAGTTGAAGACCGTGTCGACCAGGTAGTCGACCGTGCCGCCGCAGCCCATCACGGCCTGGCCGATGTGCACGAGGTCCGTGGCACCGGTGCCGAACACGTGCACACCGAGGATCTTGCGATCCACAGTGGACACCAGCAGCTTCAGCATGCCGTACGCGTCGCCGATGATCTGGCCGCGCGCGAGCTCGCGGTACCGGGAGATGCCCACCTCGTACGGCACGGCGGACGTCGTGAGCTCGGTCTCCGTCGCACCGCAGTACGAGATCTCCGGGATCGTGTAGATGCCGATGGGCTGCAACGCGGTCAGGTCGTGCACCGGCTCGCCGAACGCGTGGTACGCGGCCAGGCGGCCCTGGTCCATCGACGTCGCGGCCAGCGCAGGGAAGCCGATCACGTCGCCGACGGCGTAGATGTGCTCGACGGGCGTGCGGTAGTGCTCGTCGACGCTCAGCCGGCCGCGGTTGTCCGCCTCCAGCCCGGCGGCGGCGAGGTCCAGCTTCTCCGTGGTGCCCTGCCGGCCGGCGGAGTACATGACGGCGGAGGCGGGGATGCGCTTGCCGGACGCCAGCGTCGTGATGGTGCCGCCCTGCGACACCTCGACGTTCACGACCTTCTCGCCGAAGCGGAACGTCACGGCCTGGTCGCGCAGGTGGAACTTCAGCGACTCGACGATCTCGGGGTCGCAGAAGTCCAGCATCTTCTCGCGCTGCTCCACGACCGTCACGCGGGTGCCGAGCGCGGCGAACATCGAGGCGTACTCGATGCCGATCACGCCGGCGCCGACCACGACCAGCGACGACGGGATCTCGGTGAGCGCGAAGACCTCGTCGGAGTCGAGGATGCGCTCCTCGTCGAAGTCCACGACCGACGGACGCGCCGGGGTCGTGCCCGTCGCGATCACGATGAACTCGCCGGTGATCGTGGTGTGGTCGCCGCGGTGGGCCCCGTCGACCGTCACGGTGTGCTCGTCGACGAACCGGCCGAAACCGTTGAGCAGGTCGATGCCGTTGCGGTGCAGCTGCGCGCGCACGACCTGGACCTCGCGGCCGATCACGTGCTGCGTGCGGGCCATCAGGTCGTTGATCGTGATGTCCTGCTTGACGCGGTAGCTGGCGCCGTACAGCTCGCGCTGGCTCATGCCCGTCAGGAACATGACGGCTTCCCGCAGCGTCTTCGACGGGATCGTGCCCGTGTTCGCGCAGACGCCGCCGACCATCTCCTGCTTGTCGATGACGGCCACGCGTTTGCCCAGTTTCGCACCCGCGATCGCCGCCTTCTGCCCACCAGGGCCGGAGCCGATGACGATCAGGTCGTAGTCGTACGGCGTCATGGTCAGCAGCCTACTGACAGGAATGCGATTCCACTCCCGAACGAAAAATGAACTCCGCGTCCGAATTCACGGGAAGTCACGGATTGATCGCACTCAGCGAACTCCGGAGTTGCTCCGGAACGGCAACAGGTCGAGCAATCGGCCAGTCGCGCGGTACTCCGCGACGCGGTCCGCGAACGGCCGTTGCACGATCCTGTGCACGGCCTCCTTGCTCAGGCGCTCATAGGCGGGAACCGTGTCGTTGCTCAGGAAGTCCCAGCGCGCCACCCGGTCCGCGTAGTTGAACGCGGGCAACGGGCCGCCGAACAACGGCCGGTACTGCGCCGGCGTCTTCCCGCCCGGCACCGGCATCGGACCGGCCACCGTGATCGCGTACGTGACCATCTCGCCCGGCGGTAAGAACCGGGACCGCATCCGGTCGAACTGGTCGGCGATCACCAGGTTCTGCTCGCGTGACGAGAACTCCAGCACCGCCTGCGCCGGATCCGCCCACGCCGCCGTGGTGTCCGGGTCGATGACGCCCGCGTCGCGCAGCTCCTCCACGGCCTTGATCCCACCGTGCAGGTAGGCGGCGTGCATGGCGCCGAGGTCCATGAAAATGTGCTTCTGCATGGACATCAGCATCGACGAGAACCAGCGCAGCTCGGGGACCGTGCCGAGGTCGAGCATGCCGGCGGCGAACGCGGGCGCGCCGATGTTCGCGAAACCCATCCACCGCAACGTGTCCGGGTGCGTCAGGTAGAGCCGCGCGTAGAAGTCGTAGACGGCGAAGATCACCGCGCGGTTGGAGGCGGCGGAGTTCTGGGGGTCCCAGGCGGACAGGTTCACGCCCGCGTCCTCGGCGGCGCGGACGATCCAGTAGTGCCACAGCAACGCCTTGAACCTCGCCGGCGCGATGCCCTTGGCCCGGTACCCGGTCAGCGCGTGCTCGAGCGCGGCACGGTCCGACGGCAGATCGGGGTGCACTCCACCCCGCTGTTCGCCGTTTCCGTTCACCAGCGGCAGATCCAGGTAATCCACCGTGTCCGCTTTGGTAGCACCCATGCTGCCGAGCACGAGCGCCGCCACGACCATGAGCACGCGCATGAACGCGAACTGTATCGGGATCAAGCACCCTTTCTGTTCACAGAAGCCCCCGGTCAAGTGATGTTTTGCGAGTTCGTTAGCACTTTCGGTACCGATGGGGCCATAAATCTCAACAGGGCTACTCCTTATGCCTATACCGTTTGGGTGTGACGCTTGAGGTTTCCTTGATCGAGGCGGTTCGAACGGGACTCCACGACCTCGCGGATCCGGTGAAGGCGCCGGAGATGCAGGCCTACATGAAGTCCGACATGCCGTTCCTCGGAGTGCAGAAACCGGGACGCGTGGCGCTGCTCAGGTCGCTGCCTCGGTTGCACGACCGGGACGAGTGGCTCGGCGCCGTCCAGACGTTGTGGCGCGAGGCGACCTACCGCGAGGAGCGCTACGTCGCGCTGGCGCTGAGCGGGGACCGCCGGTTCCAGTCGGTCGACCTGCTGCCGTGGTTCGACGAGATGATCGTGACCGGCGCGTGGTGGGACTACGTGGACGAGATCGCGTCGAAGCGCGTCGGCCCGCTGCTGCGCTCGACGCCGGACGTCGTGCGGCCGTTGATGCTCAAGTGGTCCGTCGACGCGGACAGGTGGCGGCGGCGGACGTCGGTCATCTGCCAGCTCGGGTTCAAGGGCGCGACCGACGTGGACCTGCTGACGGCGTGCGTCGACGCGAACGCGGACGACCCCGACTTCTTCCTGCGCAAGGGGATCGGCTGGGCGCTGCGGGAGTTCGCGAAGACCGAGCCCGGCTGGGTGCGCGCGTTCGTCGAGGCACGGCCTGGGCTGTCGCCGTTGTCACGGCGCGAGGCCCTGAAACATCTCTAGGGTCGGTGCACATGGGGGGAACACGATCGTCGGCAGCGAGTGGCACGGCACGGCGATCAACCCCGAGGCCGAGCTGCTGTTGCTGACCGAGGCCTTCGAGGAGCGCGGCGCGTTGCGCGTCGGCTGGTACACCGACGCGGCGAACGTGCGGTCGCAGCGAGCGATCGAGAAGCTCGGTGCCGCGCGGCACGGGGTGCTGCGGGCGAACGTGACGCGGCCGGACGGGACGCAGCGGGACACGGTCGTCTACTCGATGGTGCCGGCGGAATGGCCCGCGGCGCGCGAGCGGCTGACTAGCCGTGCTTCGCGCGACCCGAGTAGGTGAGCGGGAAGACGAGCTCGGCGCACGCCGCCGGGACGTCCGCGGCGACCTCGACCTTCATGACCACCTCGACCGCGCCCCCGGCGGGGATGTCCACGATGTCGGTGAGCGGGACGACCGACAGCACACCCGCCGGGCACCCGGCTACGCGCTGCTGGGTGGCGTCGAGCGGCTGACCGGGCACCGCCGACAGGCTCTCGACGATGATGCCGACCGGGTTGGGGTTGGACAGCCGCACCTTGCGCTCGCCCACGGCACCGGGCTTGAGCTCCACGGGGGCGCCGGAGATGTCGTTGATCTCGAACGGCTTGAGCTGTGGCATGCCGGACTCGCCGCTGCTCACCGAGTACGCCATCGCGGGCAGTTTGGCCTCTGGCCAGGTGAGGTGCATGGCCGCCACGACCGCCGCGCCGACCATGAGGATCGTCAAGGACACGGCGATCTCAAGGCGCGGACCCAGACTACGCATGGCGCAACTCTCCAGAGTTGTTGCTCCCAGGCGGTGGGTTCGCCTCTAGCTCCCCACCGGACCGGCGACCAGACTCGCCCGGTGGTTCATCGCTTCGCCCCTCGGCCCTGGCGGGCCGCGTCGCCAATCTTGGAGAAGCTTCACGTACTGCGCAAGCGTCCGACGGGCGCCGATTTCCCCTTGTAATGAAGGACTTTTGGCACCTTGACAGCTACGCAGGGCTACCACCTGCTGATTTGATCCCAAATCCCGCGTACGGGCATTCAGCCGATCGAGCGAATTTTCATGGGCAATTTGTCTGCGTGTACTCGCTGATCCACGTTCCGGCGGCCGCGCGGACCCTGGCTCGGAGCACAGGCCCGGAGGGCACGGTGTACGGGGAGGCCGCCACGGCGACCCAGTCGGAGAAGTCCTTGGCACCGTTTCCGTTGCTCTTGGCGCTCCACGACACCTCGTACCCCGGCATGTTCCCGGTCCAGCTGATGACCCTAGTGGTCGGGGAACACGCGAGCCCCGTCGGGACGCTGATGGTGCCGGCCTTGGCCTTGGCCGTCCCCGCCGAGGACGTCTGCCAGGCTGCCGAGGCGGGCTGCGCCGCGAGCAGGCACAGCACCGCCGCCGCGATCACCGGGCGCTTCATGCCCCGGTCCCGCTCGCGATCGTCACGAGCACCGGCACGTCGATGGCCACGCCCTGGCAGTTGTTCGGTGCGTTCTGCGCCATCGTCACGCTGAACGTGATGGCCACCGGGGCGCTGTGCGCGGCGAGCTGCGTGCCGGGGAAACGTTCGGCGAACGTGACGCCGCACGTGCCCGTGCCGGTCGACGCGATCGAGGTGACCGTCACCGGGTACGGGTTGGGGTTCGACACGGTCACGACCGCATCCCCGCTGAGCCCGGGGTAGAGCAACCCGGTGGTGACCGCGCCGCCGGCCACCACCGGAGCCAGTGCGGTGCCCGCCTTCGTGGTGGCACTGCCGGTACCGGAGCTCGTCCAGGCCGCGTACGCGACACCCGAACCGAGTGCGGCCGTCATGACGACGAAGACGATGAGGCCCCGGCGGACGTACCGCCTGCCGACGAGTTCCCTGAAGCTGATCATGGCTTGATGGCCGTTCCCGAGTAGGTGAGGGGGAAGGTGAGGTTCTTGCAGGCGTTGGGTGCGGACGCGGCCATCCGGGCGGTCAGCGGCACGTCGGCGTGGCTGTTCTTGGCGACGAGGACCGGTGCCGCGAGGGCGTCGACGGCCACGGCGTTCGCCGGGCAGTTCGGGGACGGGCGCCCGGCAGTGGCTTCCAGCCGAGTGACCTTGATGTCCTGGTTGTTGGGGTTGGTGATCCGCACCTTGCGGATCACCGTCCCACCGGGGACCAACCCCGCCGCCACGCCTGCGTCCGCGATCGTGAACGCCTTGCCGGGGCTGTCCGCCGCGCTGGAGACCGGCGACAGCAGCACCAGCACGGCGAGCACGATCAGGGCGCGGCGCATGACTCAGGCGGCCGAGACGAGCGCCGCGGTCAGCGGCAGCGAGAACGTCTGGGACTTGCAGTTGTCGGCGGCGTCGGCGTTCATGGTCGCCCGCAGCGTGTAGGTCGCGGTGCTGTTGGCCTCGATCAGGCCGGGGTTGCTCACGGCCGGGCTGGTGACGGTGCCCCCGGCGCACCCGCCCTCGGTCAGCGCCGAGGCGCCCGCGCTGATCGAGGTGACCGCGACCCTGTACGGGTTCGGGTTGGTGATCGTCACCTGGAAGTCGACGGTGGCACCGGGGTACAGGCCGCCGGCACCGCTGACCGGGCTGATGACCGAGTTGACGCTCGTGGTGGAGGCGACCGAGCCGGAGCCGGAACCGGTGCTCGACCACGCCGCGTAGGCGACGCCGCCGCCGACTGCGAGGACTGCGACTGCTGCGATGACCGCGGTGCGCTTGCGCATTTCGTTCTCCTGAAGGGGTGGTGCTCGGTGGGACGGCACCCAGTTTGGAGAACGCTCAACCACTACACAGCGTGCACAAGACACCAGAATTGGGACCCTGGCGGCACTGTTGTCATCGAACATCGATCGGTTACACGCGCACGCGGACTAGAGGTCAGCGGCTTCCTTACGCGAAAAGGCCCGGGATTCTGGACGAATCCCGGGCCTCACGCAGTGTGACTGATCAGGTGCGCAGAGCCGCACCCAAACGCTCGCCGGCGGCGGCAACGGCGGCATCGCGGGCCGACGTCGCCTCCTCCACGGTCAGCGTGCGGTCCGGCGCACGGAAGCGCAAGGAGTACGCGAGCGACTTCTTGCCCTCGCCCAGCTGCTCACCCGTGTAGACGTCGAACAGGCGGATGTCCTCGAGCAGCTCGCCCGCGGACGCGCCCAGCACCTCGGACACCGACTGCACCGGCACGGAGGCGTCGACGACCAGCGCGACGTCCAGCAGCACCGGCGGGTACGCCGACACCATCGGGGCCGGGCGGTGGTCCTCCAGCGGCAGCGCGTCCAGGTCGAGCTCGAACGCCACGGTCCGCTTGGGCAGGCCGAGCGCCTCGATCACCTTCGGGTGCAGCTCACCGGCGTGGCCCACGGGCCAGTCGCCGACGCGCAGCTCGGCGCAGCGGCCGGGGTGCCAGGGCAGCAGGTCCGACGCGACGACGCGGAGCGTGACGCCGTACGCGGCACCGGCGCGGCGAGCGGCCTCGACGGCGTCCGACCACTCGGCGATGCGGCCCTTGCCCCACCAGCCGGCCAGTTCGCGGTGGCCCGTGAGCACACCGGCGACGTGCAGCGGCTGGTGCGGCAGCGACGCGAGCAGCGAGGCCACCTCGGCCTCGGTCGGCCTGCGGTCCACGCCGAGCGCGGGCACGGGCACCTGCTGCGCGCGGGGCAGCGTCACCTGGGCGATGTTGTAGAGCGAGACGTCCTTCGCACCGCGGGCGAGGTTGCGCTGGAGGGTCTCCAGGAGGCCCGGCAGCAGTGTCGTCGCCAGGACGTTCTTGTCCGCCTCCAACGGGTTCAGCACACCGACCGCGTTGCGGCGGATGTCGTCCGCGGCGAGGCCGAACGCGTCGAACACCGACGGGTCGATGAACGGGAACGGCTTGACCTCGACGAAACCGTCCTCGGCCAGCGTGCGCCACACCGTGCGGCGGCGGCGCTGCTGCTCGGTCAGGCCACGACCGGCGGGGGCGGGCGGCAGCACCGAGGGGATCGTGTCGTAGCCCTCGAGCCGCAGCACCTCCTCCACCAGGTCGGCGGGCTGCACGAGGTCGGAGCGCCACGTCGGCGGCACGGCCGTGACGATCGTCTGGCCCTCCTCCGAGGTGGTCACGGAGACCTGGCAGCCGATCTGGCCGAGACGACGCGCCGTCACGCCACGCGCGTAGCGGACGCCGGCGATGCGGTCCGGCAGGTCGATCGGCATCGACACCGGCGCGGGCAGCGCGGGCGCGCCCACGTCGGTGCGGCCGGGCTTGATCTGGCCCTCGGCGTAGTGGTTGAGCAGCTTCGCGGCCCGCTCCAGCGCCACGGGTGCCAGCGCCGGGTCGACGGTGCGCTCGAAGCGCTTCGCGGCCTCGGACGGCAGCTTGTGGCGGCGGACCGTGCGCGCGATGGACGCCGGGTCCCAGTTCGCGGCCTCGAGCAGGATGTCCGAGGAGTTGTCACCGACCTCGGTCGACGCACCACCCATGACACCGGCCAGCGAGATCACGCCCGAGTCGTCAGAGATCACGATGTCGTCGACGTCCAGCGCGCGGACCGAGTCGTCCAGCGTCGTGAGCTTCTCCCCCGCGTGTGCGCGCCGGACGGTCAGCGCACCCGACAGGGACGCGGCGTCGAACGCGTGCAGCGGCTGGCCCAGTTCGAGCATCACGTAGTTCGTGACGTCGACCGGCAGCGAGATCGACCGCATGCCCGCGAGCATCAGGCGGCGGCGCATCCACCACGGCGTCGGCGCGGTCGGGTCGACACCGGTGACCCGGCGCGCGACGAACCGCGAACAGCCGGTGCGGTCCTCGATGTGGACGGGCCACGCCTCGCCCTCGGGCTCGGGGATCTCGACCACACCGGGGTCGCCGAACGGCACGTCCAGCGCGCAGGCGATCTCACGGGCGAGGCCGCGGACCGAGAACGCGTAGCCGCGGTCCGGGGTCGGCGCGAGCTCGATGACCGTGTCGTTCAGGCCGAGCAGCTCCAGCGCGTCGTCGCCGGGCTGCGCGGTGCCGGTGGGCAGCACGAGGATGCCGGAGTGGTCGTCGCCGATGCCGAGCTCGTCGGAGGCGCAGATCATGCCCTGCGACACGCGGCCGTACGTCTTGCGCTCGGCGATCGCGAACCCGCCCGGCAGCACGGCGCCGGGCAGCGCGACGACGACCGAGTCGCCCTCGACGAAGTTCGTGGCGCCGCAGATGATGTTGTTGACCTGCTCGGGGCCGACCTCGACCTGGCAGTAGCGGATCGGCTTCTTGAACTCGGTGAGCTCCTCGATGGCGACGACGCGACCGGCGACGATCGGGCCGGTCACGGGACCGAGCGGGCTCACCTCCTCGACCTCGATGCCGATGCGGGTGAACGCGTCGGCGAGCTCGTCGGGCGTGGGGACTTCGTCGAAACCGAGGTGTTCGACCAGCCAGCTGACCGGGATGCGCATCCGGATCAGGCCTCCGTTCCGAATGGCTGGGTGAAGCGGACGTCGCCCTCGACCATGTCGCGCATGTCGGGCAGGCCGTTGCGGAACTGCAGCGTGCGCTCCAGGCCCATGCCGAACGCGAAGCCCGAGTAGACGTCCGGGTCGACGCCGGTGGCGCGCAGGACGTTGGGGTTGACCATGCCGCAGCCGCCCCACTCGACCCAGCCCGCGCCGCCCTTCTTCTCCGGGAACCACACGTCGACCTCGGCCGACGGCTCGGTGAAGGGGAAGAAGCTCGGGCGCAGGCGGGTCTTCGAGTCCTCGCCGAACATCGAGCGCGCGAACGCGTCGAGCGTGCCCTTGAGGTGGCCCATGGTCAGGCCCTTGTCGATCGCGAGGCCTTCGACCTGGTGGAACACCGGGGTGTGCGTCGCGTCGAGCTCGTCGGTGCGGAACGTGCGGCCGGGGCACACGACGTACACCGGCAGTTCGCGCTCCAGCAGCGTGCGGGCCTGAACGGGCGAGGTGTGCGTGCGCAGGACCAGCTGCGAGTCACCCGGCGCGATGTAGAACGTGTCCTGCATCGAACGGGCCGGGTGGTCCTTGCCGAAGTTCAGCGCGTCGAAGTTGAACCACTCGGTCTCGAGCTCGGGGCCTTCGGCGATCTCGTAGCCCATGGCCACGAAGACGTCGCCGATGCGCTCTGCGAGCGTCGTGATCGGGTGGCGCGCGCCGCGCGGGAAGCGGTCCCAGGGCAGCGTGACGTCGACGGACTCCTCGCGCAGCACCCGCTCGTCGCGCTCGACCTGGAGCACGGCGAAGCGCTCGTCGAACGCGGTCTTGATCGCGGACTGCGCCTCGTTCACCCTCTTGCCGGCCTCGGCCTTGGCCTTGGGGGGCAGGGCACCGATCTCGCGGCGGGCCAGCAGCACGGGCGACCGGTCACCGAGGTGGCCGGGCTTGACCGCGGCCAGCGCCTCGAGGTCGGCAGCACCGGCGAACGCCTCGCGCGCCTTCTGCACGGCCGCGTCGAGGTTCTCGGCCGACAGCGCCGCGACCTGCTTCGGGTCGTACGGGTCGTTGGCTCCGGACATGGTTTGTGGACAGCTCCCAGTTTTGACGCACACGGGGGACTACTCGATAAACAACAGGCCGATCCTAGTCGGTGCGCTGTTGACCTCTCCGGGACGTTCCATTAAAGGGCGGCATCACCCTGTGGGCGTCCCTAGGATGGGCGGCATCATGTCGCACACCTTCCGCGTCGACCTGCGCGGCATCATCGACCTGCTCAGCCATCACCTCTACAGCAGCCCGCGCGTCTACGTGCGTGAACTGCTGCAGAACGCCGTCGACGCGATCACGGCGCGGCGGGAGCTCGACCCCGGCTGCCCCGCCGACGTCACGATCACCTGCGGACCGACGCTGACGATCACCGACACCGGCGTGGGGCTCACCGAGGACGAGGTCCACGAGCTGCTGTCCACGCTCGGCCGCACGTCGAAGCGCGACGACCTGGGGTTCGCCCGTGAGGGGTTCCTCGGCCAGTTCGGCGTCGGCATGCTGTCGTGCTTCCTCGTCGCCTCGTCCGTGACGGTCGTCACGCGATCCGCCCGCGGCGGCAAGGCCGTGCGGTGGGAGGCGGACTCGTCCGGCAACTACACGGTGTCCGAAGTAGACACTGCGGACGGTGTGCCGGTCGGGACCAGCGTGACGCTGACTGCTTCACGCGGCAACGACCACTGGCTCGAAGCCGACGTCGTGCGGCCGTTGGTGAGCGACTACGGCGATCTGCTGCCGGCCGTCGTGACGCTGGACGGCGCTGTCGTGACCCGCGGCGTGCGCCCGTGGGACAGCATCGATGACGGAGAGGACGCGGACCTCACCGAGTACTGCGAGCAGGTCTTCGGGTTCAAGCCCTTCGAGGCGATCCCGATCGAGGTCGAGGCGGCGGGGCTCACCGGTGTCGCGTTCGTGCTGCCGTCCGGGGTGCATCCCGGCACGCGCCAGACGCACCGGGTGTACCTGAAGCGGATGCTGGTCGGCGACAACGTCGAGGGCCTACTGCCGGACTGGGCGTACTTCGTGCGGTGCGTGGTCGACGCGTCCGCGATCCGGCCGACGGCGTCGCGCGAGTCGCTGTACCAGGACGAGATGCTGCTGGCGGTGCGCGAGGAGCTCGGCGAGCAGATCCGCGACTGGCTGATCAGGCTGGACGCGATCGAACCGCGCCGGGCGGGCGAGCTGCTGGCCGCGCACCACCTGGGCATCAAGTCGCTGGCGCGCTCGGACGACGAGATGCTGCGGCTGGTCGAGCGCTGGCTGCCGTTCGAGACCACCGAGGGCGCGATCCCGTTGCGGCAGTTCAAGCGCAAGCACGGCGCGATCCTCTACATCCCGGACGTCGACGAGTTCCACCAGCTGGCGCCGGTCGCGGCCGCGCAGGGGCTGGGTCTCGTCAACGCCGGTTACGCCTACGACATGGAGCTGCTGAACCGGCTCAGCGCGCTGGACGGTCCCGCCGTCGCGCGCAGGGTCGCGCCGTCCGAGCTGCTGGCGGCGCTGGCCGATCCGGAACCGGCCATCGAGACGGCGTTGCGGCTGCGGTTGTCGGAGGGCGCGGCGGCGCTGGACCGGCACGACTGCGACGCGGTGATCCGCGACTTCGACCCGGTGTCGCTGCCCGCGTTGCTGATCAGCAACGCCGAGCAGCAGCGCAAGCTCGACACCGAGCAGACCGCGGAGGAGGTGACGGACCCGCTGTGGGCGGAGCTGCTGGGCCAGCTGACCGCAGGGTCCAGTTCCTCGCGTCCCGAGCAGCTGGTGCTCAACTGCCGCAACCCGCTGGTGCAGCGGCTGGCGCGGCTGACGGATCCCGCGCTGGTGGAGCTGACGCTCGAATCTCTTTACGTGCACGCCGTTCTGCAGGCTCGGCGAGCGATGCGACCGAAGGACACGGCGGCGCTGAACCGCTCGTTCCTGGAACTGCTGGACCGCGCCGTTGGGGGTAAGTGAACATGGCCGACTTCACCGCTGAGGACGCGGAGAGGGCGTTCCTGGAGGCCTACAACATGCCCACGGGCATGCCGAAGCACGAGGCGCTGGAACGGGCCGCGCGGATGTCCGACGCGCTCGGGCACCTGCCGCTCGGGGTCTCGTGCCGGACCGCGCTGATCGACTCCGCCTACTACCTGTCGCGCTACGACCTGATGCTGGCGCCGTTCGCGTGGGTGCGGGCCGCCGAGGAGAAGGACCCGGAGGCGTTCAACGAGTACGAGGTCCACTCGCTGAACTGGGCGCACAAGTGGATCGCGACGGGACTGCGCCGGGACCCGAAGTTCTCGCTGGAGCAGCTGCAGGCCGTGATTGGGCAGCTCGCGGACCGCTACGGGCGGCTCGGCTTCTCGGTGCAGCCGGTGCACGGCGCCCGCGCCGAGTACGCCTACCACATCGGGGACATGGCGGGCCTCGCCGAGCAGCTCGGGCGTTATCTCGCAACGGAACGCGGACCGATGGCGGACTGCGAGGCCTGCGTGGTCGAGGAGCAGGTCTGGATGCTGGCGCGCCTCGGCCGCCACCAGGAGGCCGCCGCGCACGGCTGGGAGGGCCTGTCGGGCAACTCCGGCTGCGCCACGCAGCCGCAGGGCATCCTGACCGCGCTGCTGTGGCCGTTGCTGGAGATCGGCGAGTTCGAGAAGGCCGCGCACGCGCACACGACGGCGTACCGGTTGATCAAGGACGACGAGATCACCTCGTACGTGCACGAGCACATCCGCTTCTGCGCGCTGACGGGCAACCTGTCGCGCGGCGAGGAGATCCTGCGGCGGACGCTGCACAAGGTGACGGGCGTGCAGCTGCCGGCCGACGAGATGTCGTTCGCGGAGTGCGCTTCCGTTCTGCTGCAACGCCTTCCGGCCGACACGGTGTTCGAGGTCCCCGCGGTCGGTTCGCGGACGGCCGCCGAGCTGCTCGACCGGTTGTCGAAGCGGGCTGTCCAGCTCGCCAAGCAGTTCGACGAGCGCAACGGCACCCCTGCGTGGCTGGACCGGATCACGCAGTCGCTGGAGCAGAAGGACTACCCGGTGGTCGAGCTCGCGGTGCCGGCCGCACCGGTGGCTGCTCCGGCCGAGGAGTCCGTCGTGTTCGGCGACCCGGTGGAGATCGCCGAGTCGATGGTGACGCTGTACGAGCAGGGCGACTTCGTGAAGGCGCGGCGGATGCTCGACTCGCTGCCCGCGGACATGGACTCGTTGCTGCCGCCCGATCTCGCGGCGCACGCGGGCATCCGGCGGATGACGACCGGGCTCGTGCCGTTCGACCCCGAGGCGTTCGACGCGCTGCTGACGGCACTGCCCACCGACCTCGCGCTGCGGTACCAGGCACGGCTCGCGATGGGCCTGGAGGACGGCAAGGAGCTCGCCGAACGGTGCCTCGCCGAGGCGACGACGGACTACACGCGGACGGTCGCGGCGCTGACGCTGGCCGAGCTGTACGACGACGCGCACGCGCACGAGCGGTCCGAGGAGATGCTCGCGCTGGCGTCCTCTTTGGACGTTCCGGAGCTGCGCGGCAGGGTCGCGATCGAGACCGCGGAGCACAAGGCGCGGCGGCAGGACCTCGAAGGCGCGTACGCGGACATCCTGGCGATCATGGCGGGCGAGCTGCCGCTGAGCGCCCGGTTCGAGGGCTACCGGCTGAGGCTGCGGCTGGAGACGTTGCTGCAGAAGGTCTCCGAGGCGGTGGCGACGGCGCGGGCGTTCGTGTCGGCGTTCCCGCTGCCGGAGTCCGCGGAGGCGCGCTGGTACCAGGTCGCGACGATCCAGGAGCTGGACCAGGAGGGCGCGTGCCTGGGTGATCTGCGAGAGGCCGTGGCGATCTCGCGCGTGCACCTCTCCCCCGGCCACACCGCGCACTTCTGCTTCGCGCTGAGCGGCGGCTACGTGCAGACGGACCGGTTCGTCGAGGCAGCCGAGGTGCTCGAGGAGTCGTTGCGGCTGCTGCAGGACGGCCAGGAGGACCTGCGGTTGCAGGTGGTGTTCCGCCTCGGGCAGGTGTGCCGCAAGCTGGGCGAGCTCCCGGCGGCCGAGCGGCACCTGCGTGAGGCGGCCGACCTGCTGCCCGCGGAGGAGAACGGGCGCAGGGCGTTCCTGCTCGACGCGCTCGCCTCGGTGCAGGGCCGGCTGGACAAGCACGACGAGGCGATCGCGTCCTGGCGTGCCGGTGCCGCGTTGTGGCAGCAGGAGGGCAACCTGACGGAGGCGATCGGCTCGCTGGTCGAACTGGCGTCGAGCCTGCCCGACGACGAGATCACCGAGACGCGTGCGGCGGTGGACGAGGCGGAGGCGTTGCTGCCGTTGCTGGACGACCCGACCGAGGTCACCCGGCGGCAGGCGGAGATCGCCGCGATCCGCGCGTGGGTGCACGGCCAGGTCGGCGAGTTCGCGCAGTCGATGAAGCAGTACCGCGACGCCGAGGCGCTGGTGGTGTCGCTGGGCGACGAGGGCTGGCGGGTGTTCGTCGTGCTGAAGGCGGCGCACGTGCTGCTGGTCGCCGACGACGCGGAGGGCGCGGAGGCCGAGGCCCGCCGGGCGGCATCGCTGCTGCCCGACGACAGCCAGGTCGGGAACGTGCTCTCGATGTTGTCGGAGGCGTTGCGTCGTCAGAACAAGCCTTCCGGCACCGATCCGCTGGTGCGCGAGCTGACGGCTCGGTTGGACTAGCTCGGCTTCGAGGTCGCCTTCTTGTAGGCGACCTCGAACGCCTCTTCCGCGGGCACGCTGATGTGCGGGACGACGCCGACGCCCTCCCAGTTGGTGCCGGAGATCGGGTTGATGGCGCGGCCGTTGGGGATGGACGACTTGAGGTGCGGGCCGACCCGGTAGCGGTCGCCGGGGTGGGCGCCGCCCCTGGTGGTCTCGCCGATGAGGGTGGCGCGCTCGTTCTGCTGGAGGTCGTAGCTCAGCTCCTCGCCACCGGAGAAGGTGCGGGCGCTGGTGAGGACGTAGACCGGCTTCGTGCCGCCGAACTTCGGGCCGGGCACGTGCGCGAGCGTCCGGAACTGGTAGGTCGTGTCTTCCGGGCGGTTGTAGATGTCGTTGAGGTGCACGGGTTCGTCGAAGAGGTAGCTGCAGACCAACGCGACCGTGTGCGGGTCGCCGCCGCGGTTCTCGCGCAGGTCGATGATCAACGCGTCGGTGTGCGCGAGGAGGTTCATCGCGGCGACGTAGGCCGGGGTGGCGATCTCGGCGTCGTGCAGCAGGCGGATCTCGAGCAGGCCGACGTTGCCTTCGAGCCGCTCGACCTTGTGGATGCCGAACGCGTCGAGCTCGGCTTCCTTCTTGTAGGCCACCGGATCCCACGCCGACTCCTGGCCGGTCTCGGGGACCTCTTCGGCGCTGTAGAGGAGCCGGAGGTGCTTGTCGCCGTTGACGGACTGCAGGTCCGCGGTCACCTTGGCCGCGAAGGCCTCGTCATCGTCCACATCGGAGTAAGCGCCCTCTTCGAGGCGAGCGCGGAGGACCTTCGCGATCTCGTTCGCGGTGTCCGGGAAGACGTAGTAGGAAGCGAGCTGGGAGCACAGGAGTTCGATCTCTGGTTCGCGCACGGGCGCACAGTAACGGCGCGCCCGGCGTCAGTCAGCTCAATTCCGCTGGTCCCGCGCGGAGGCGTAGATACACACCGCGGCGGCCGTCGCGAGGTTCAGGCTCTCGGCGGCGCCGTACAGCGGCACCTTCAGCGACGTGTCCAGTTTCGCGACCACGTCGTCGGGCAGGCCGTGCGCCTCGCTGCCGAACACCCACGCGGTCGGCTGCTCCAGCTCACCCTTCGCGGAGGCCTCCACGAGGTCCTGCTTCGCGTACCCGTCGGCGGCCACGAGCCGCAGCCCCGCCTGGCGGCAGGCGGCGAAGACCTCGTCCGCGTCCCGGGAACGGGCGATCGGCAGGTGGAACAGCGAGCCGGTGGAGGCGCGCACGCACTTGCCGTTGTGCGGGTCGACCGTGTCGCCCGCGAAGATCACCGCGTCGGCTCCGGCCGCGTCCGCCACGCGCGTGACGGTGCCCGCGTTGCCGGGGTCGGAGACGCCGTAGAGCACGGCGACGAGACGCGGGGTGCCCTGCAGCGCCTGGTCGAGAGGCTGCGGGACGGCGTCGCACACGGCCACGATGCCTTGGGGCGTCACGGTTTCCGACAGCGACTCGGCGGCCTTGTCGGTGACCTCGCTGATCCGGATGCCTCGCTCGGAGGCGCTGTGGAGCAGTTCGGTGTTGCGTTCCGCCGCCGTCGCCGTGACGAACAGTTCGTGCACCTCGCCCTTGCGCCAGGCGAGCGCTTCCCGCACGGCCTGGGCGCCCTCGACGAGGAAGCGGCCTGCCTTGTCGCGGCCCTGGCGGCGGGTCAGGTGGCGAGCAGCAACGACCCGAGGCGTCCGTTCGGTGAACGGATCTGCCTCGGGTCGGTTGTGTCCGCTTGCGTGCTGGCTCAGGCCTGGTCCCCGGCCGGAGCGTTCACGTCGGCCGGGAGCGCCTTGCGGGCGATCTCGACGAGTGCGCTGAAGGCGGTGGCGTCGTGCACGGCCAGGTCAGCGAGGATCTTGCGGTCGACCTCGACGCCGCCCAGGCGAAGACCCTGGATCAGGCGGTTGTAGGTCATGCCGTTCGCACGGGACGCAGCGTTGATGCGCTGGATCCACAGCTTGCGGAAGTCGCCCTTGCGCGCACGGCGGTCGCGGTACGCGTAGTTGAGCGAGTGGAGCACCTGCTCCTTGGCCTTGCGGTACAGCCTCGAGCGCTGGCCGCGGTAACCGCTCGCCAGCTCAAGGGTGGTACGGCGCTTCTTCTGGGCGTTTACAGCCCGCTTGACGCGTGCCACGGGTCCATCCTGTCGATCTCATGGGGAAACCGGCGTCGGGGGCCGGTTTCCCGAATTAGCTAGGGGGTTCGAAGCGGGTCAGAGACCGAGCAGCTTCTTGATGCGCGGGGCGTCGTGGTCGGAAACGACCGCGGTGCCGCTCATGCGACGCGTCACCTTGCTGGACTTCTTCTCCAGGATGTGGCGCTTGCCGGCCTTCTCCCGGAGGATCTTGCCGCTGCCGGTGACCTTGAAGCGCTTCGAGGTCCCGCTGTGCGTCTTGTTCTTCGGCATTTCCGTCCTCGTCTCGTGCTACCCACCGGGTCCGGGGGCGGGCGTGCGTCCTACGCCTCTTCCGAAGCGGTGTCGTCCGCCTCGGGCGCGTCGTCGTCCTGCTTGACCACACGCGGCTTGATGTTCTTGTGCGGCGCCAACACCATGATCATGTTGCGGCCGTCCTGCTTCGGGTTCGACTCCACGAAGCCCAGCTCCGCGACGTCCTCCGCCAGCTTCTGCAGAAGCCTGTAACCAAGTTCGGGGCGCGACTGCTCGCGACCGCGGAACATGATGGTCACCTTGACCTTGTTCCCGTGCGAGAGGAAGCGGGCCACGTGGCCCTTCTTCGTCTGGTAGTCGTGCGGGTCGATCTTCGGGCGGAGCTTCTGCTCCTTGATGACCGTCAGCTGCTGGTTCCGACGAGATTCGCGAGCCTTCTGCGCCGTCTCGTACTTGAACTTGCCGTAGTCCATGAGCTTGCAGACCGGCGGGCGAGCCTGAGCGGCGACCTCGACGAGGTCGAGATCCGCTTCCTGCGCGAGTCGGAGCGCGTCCTCGATGCGAACGATCCCGACCTGCTCACCATTCGGCCCGACCAGACGAACTTCCGGCACCCGAATGCGGTCGTTGATGCGCGGCTCGGTGCTGACGGGTGCACCGCGGTTCGAGGGACTTGTCATTCACGTCCTTTGAGACTCGTTTGCGCCAAAAACAAGAGCCCCGTCACCGTCTCCCGGTGAAGGGGCCCGCTTCCGACCGATCTCACACCAGATCCGCTGACACCCGTGTGTCCGCAGTCTGGTGGACCGGACCCGGCCACCTCAAAGAAGCGGTGAACGCGGGTGGGAGCGGGGCTCCACTTGCCGCTCTCGCACTAACGAGAGCTGGTCGCGTCCGAAATACTAGCAGACGCTCTTGTCAACCCCCGAATCGCGGCCCCGTGACGTCGGCTTGCTTGAATGTAGGCGTGACCGATCCGCTTGAAGACAGCATCCGTGACCTGGGCGATGTCCCCAGCATCGAGGTGATCAGCCGGGCGGCGGTGATGCTGCTGTCCGCCTCCGCGGAGCGCCTGGGCCTCGCCGACCCGGACCCCGACAACTCCCCGCGCCGCGACCTCGACGAGGCCCGCCGCCTCATCACCGGCCTGGCCGGCCTGGTCACGGCGACCTCCGAGTACCTCGGCCCGCACGCCGCCCCGCTGAAGGACGGCCTGCAGTCGGTGCAGCGCGCGTTCCGCGAGGCCTCCGCCGTGCCCGACGAGCCGGGCAAGGGCCCCGGCGAGAAGTTCACCGGCCCCGTCTACTGATCGGCTCTGACCACGACCGGTTCCCACGGCTCCGCCCTGACCTGGAAGACCGCGCTGGCCCGTTGCCCGGTGGCGGCCCTGAAGGTGATGGCGGAGCCGTTGTAGAGCGGCCCGACCGCGAGGTGCTCGACCGGCGGCTCGTCGTCGTACTGGGACAGCCCGAGCACCCGTGACCCCGGCACCACCGACACGGTGAGCTGCTCGATGACCGCGGGCCCGCCGAAGTAGCTGAGCCGGAACTCGTCCGGCGCGCCGGGCGTGATCGCGAACGTCGGCATGCCCTTCCTGCTGCGGTCGGCGGCGAGCAGCTCCGTGATCTCGTTGATCTGCACCGTCGCCTGCTGCGCCGTGAGCTGAGCCTCGTCCGCGAGCATCCGCGACGCCGTGGCAGCCTCAGCCGCCTTCCCCACGGCCTCCTCGGCCTTCTGCGCCGCCTTCTTGCCTTCCTCCGCAGCGGTCTTCGCCTGCAACGCACTGGCCGTGGCCTGCTCAACGGCCTTGCGCGCGGCCTGCGCCTCCTCCTGCGCCCTCGCCGCGGCCTCCTGCGCGATCTTCGCGGCCGCCTGGGCGTTCTTCGCCTCGCGGGCCTGCCACAACGCGATGGCGACAGCGCACATGGCCACCACCGCGGCGATCACCGACAACACGATCATGCCCGCACCCCCACCGACGCGAGCTGACGTCGTGCCAGCTCGTCGATGACGTCGGTGTCCCCGGTCCGCCATGCCACGGCGGGATCGCCGTCGAACTTGCCGAGCTCCCGCGGCGACAACGATGTGAGCGCTCTCAGGGCCAGCAGATCGGGTTTGTCCCTCAGGCGCGCGGTGTTGGCGGCCTTGCGCGCGTACCTGAGCCGGATCGGCAGCCAGGTGATGAGCAGGAACAGGACCGGGATGACGATCAGTGCGGCGGCGAGCCAGAACGCGGAGTCCTGGACCACGCCGATCTGCGCGTTGCCGGCGTCGGTGAGGGTCTGGCCTGCCTGCGTGCCGTTGCCGAGCGCGCCGGCCAGGTCCTCGCCCACGAAGGGCACGCCCTTGGCCTTGGCGGCCGCGTTGGTGAAGACGTCACGGATGTTGCCGCCCGCGTTGACCAGGCCGTCTCCCGGGGCTCGCAGTTGGAGGACCCAGTCGTGGGCGGTGGTGGCCACCCAGATCCAGAGGGCCACCCAGGCCACGGCCAGGAGGTCGGCGATCAGTTGGCGCGTGAACCTTGCCGGTCTGTCCGCGTACCACTTCATGTGGCGGATGCTGCCATGGAGCGAGCCGCCGCGGTGCAACGGCTCACCCCATGCGTCAGCCGGTCAGCGCCTCTTGTCACAGCCGAAAACCGAGTCACGGAGCCCAACCAGGTGTATTGCTCAGGTCACGTCATCGGGCCTGATCGCGTGTAGCGCGGCCCCGTGCCTCCGCATGGAAGCACGCCATCAACGAAGCACCTGACGATCGCGGCCTGCTCGCCGAATTCCGGTCAGCGGAGCGAGTCACCCGCGGAACGGCTCGGAGTCCAGGTCGACCGCCACCCGGTTACCGAGGTTGTTCACGAATGTCGCCGTGTGCCCCTCCACGATGATCACCCTGCGGGACGG
Source organism: Lentzea sp. HUAS TT2 (assembly GCF_051853195.1). NCBI lineage: Bacteria > Bacillati > Actinomycetota > Actinomycetes > Pseudonocardiales > Pseudonocardiaceae > Lentzea > Lentzea sp. HUAS TT2. Next base: position 607,358 of record NZ_CP196667.1, read on the forward strand.
CGGGGTCCTGCTGGCGTGGCGCGACCCGATGGGCGAGGTCTACGCGTACCGCGGGTCGTTCGGTGTCGCCCTGGCCCGCAACGCCGAGACAGGCGTGCGGTACGAGGGCGGCAAGGTCTCCCGGTAAGCGCACCAACGATAAACGGGCACTCTCCGGCAGGAGGGTGCCCGTTTCGGCTCTGGGATCAGTCGACGACGGCGAGCGCGTCGATCTCCACCAGCAGACCGGCCGGAAGTCCGACGTAGACGGTCGTGCGGGCGGGCGCCGGGTCCGTCACGAACTCGCCGTAGACCTCGTTCAGCTCCGCGAAGTGCGCGGTGTCGGTCAGGTAGACGCGGATCATCACCACATCGTCGATGGACGCGCCACCGGCGGCGAGCACGGCGTGCAGGTTCGCGAACGTCTGGCGCGTCTGCTCGGCGACGGTGGTGCCGACGATCTCGCCCGACTTCGGGTCGAACGCGACCTGGCCTGCCACCTGCAGGATGTTGCCCTTGCGCACACCCTGCGAGAAACGGGCCACCGGCTGCGGCGCGTCGGCGGTCTTGATCTCAACCTTGGACAACTGACTTCCCCTTATCTTGGAACATAACCACATTCGACCGATGCGGCTTCAGCGGTGGCGAGCAGGTCCGGCAGGTGGGACAGCAGGCCCTCGTAGTCGAGCAGCACCTTCGGCACCGACATCGACACGGCCGCGAGCACCTCGCCCCGCGCACCCTTGATCGGGGCGGCGATGCAGTGGATGAAGTCCTCGTGCTCGGAGTTGTCGACGGCGTACCCGTTGGCGCGCACGCGGTCCAGCTCGGCCAGATATGCGGCCGGGCCGAGGATGGTGTTCTCGGTCAGGCGCGGGAACTCCATGCCGGACAACACCTTCTGCAACGCGGGCGCGGGCAGGTCGGCCAGCAGGATCTTCGCCACGGCCGTGCAGTGCAACGGGGCGCGGCGGCCGATGCGCGAGTACATGCGCATCTGGTGCCGTGACTCGTACTTGTCGATGTAGATCACCTCACCGTCCTCGTAGGACGCGAGGTGGACGGTGTGGCCCAGGCGGGAGTTGAGGTCGCGCAACGCGGGCTCGGCGGCGCGGCGGACGTCGCGTTCCTCCAGGGCCCGGTTGGCGAGGTCGAACAACGCGGTGCCCAGCCGGTAGTGGTGCACGCCGTCGCGCTGCACGAAGCGGTGCGACTCCAGCGTGCGCAGCAGTCGCAGCGTCGTCGACTTGTGGACGCCGATCACGCCGGACAGCTCGTCCAGCGTCTTCGGGCCCGTCGCGAGCTGGCTCACCAGGGTGAGCGCTCTGTCGAGACTCTGGCTCATTCACACCTCCAGGCGGGCGGACGCCCAGGTCTGCGGGTCGGCGTGCAGCAGCGGATCTGTCACGTCGTCCGGCAAAGGATCTCCGACGTCCTCCGCGGTGAGCAAAGCGGAGGCCGCCTGCAGGTGCCCCGCGCGCAACCGCACCGACGGAGTCTCCCCCGCCAGGGTCGCCGCGAGGAAGCCCGCCGCGAACGCGTCACCGGCGCCGACCGGTTCCACGACCTCGACCTTCAGCGCCGGCTCGAAGTACGACGACCCGCCTTCCAGCAGCGTCGCGCCCTCGGCTCCCTGCTTCACCACCAGTGCGGCGGGTCCGGGCAGCAGCTGCCGCAACCGTGCCGGATCGCCGGTGCCCCAGACCAGTTCGGCCTCGTCGGAGCCCGCGAGCACGATGTCCGCCATGTCCGCGAGCTCCCGCAGCACGCGCGGGTCGCGGTCGGCCCACAGCGCGGGCCGCCAGTTCAGGTCGAACGAGATCCGGAACCCGTGCCGCGACCGCCGCAGCAGCTCCCGCATCATCGCGAGGCACGAGTCGGACAGCGCGGGCGTGATGCCGCTGACGTGCACGAGCTTGACCTCGCCGAGGCCGAGCCGGTCGATCATCTCGAGGCCCATGCCCGACGCCGCCGAACCACGCCGGTAGTAGCGCACCGGGCTGCCGTGCGGCGAGGCCTCCTTGACGTACAGGCCGGTCGGACGGGTCGGGTCGACCCGCACCCCGGACACGTCGACGCCGTAACCGCCCACCGTGTCGAGCACCGCCAGCCCGAACGAGTCGTCACCGACCGCACTGACCCACGACGTCCGGACGCCGAGGCGCGTCAGATGCGCCGCGACGTTGGACTCGGCGCCACCGACGGCCCTGTGCCAGGTTCGCACCAAGTGCACGGGACCGGGTTCAGCCGGAACCATCATCACCATGGTCTCGCCGAGACACACGACACCGCCGACGTGATCGAACCGCATGCGCGCTCCAGAGGTGTTCGTTGACGGCGGCGAGACCGAATGCTACACAACTCAGCATCACATCGCGCAATGGGAGTTGCAAAATATGCAACATCTGATGGAGATGGACCTCACGGCCGTCGCGGACATCAGGTCGGAACGGGTCAGCTGGCGCTTCAAGGGCCTGCCGTCGACCACGTTCGGCTCGACGATCGGCGAGGTGGCCGGGCAGCGTCTCGACCTCTTCGCCGACGAGTTCGTCGGGCCGCTCGTCGTGCTGGACGCGGACGCGTTGACGCACAACCTGACAACGATGGCCAAGTGGTGTGACAACCACGGCGTCAAGCTGGCACCGCACGGCAAGACGACGATGTCACCGCAGCTCTTCCAGCGGCAGATCGAGCACGGCGTCTGGGGCCTCACCGCCGCCAACGCGTCGCAGCTGCGGGTCTACCGGGCGTTCGGCGTGTCCCGGATCCTGCTGGCGAACCAGCTGCTGGACCCGGCGGCGCTGCGCTGGCTGGTCCGCGAGCTCGACGGCGATCCCGGCTTCGAGTTCAGCTGCTGGGCCGACTCCGAGGCGGGCGTCGCGCTGATGAGCGAGACGCTGCAGGAGCTCACACCCTCACGGCCGGTCGACGTGATCGTCGAGCTGGGCGCACCGGGAGGGCGAACGGGCGCGCGTGACCTGGAGACGGCGCTGGCCGTCGCACGGGCGGTCGACCAGAGCCCGGTGCTGCGGCTGGTCGGCGCGGGTGGCTACGAGGGCGCGCTGGCGCACGACGCGTCCGAGTCGTCGCAGTCCGTTGTGGACGGATATCTGAACGACCTGCGCACGCTCGTGCTGCGCCTGGCCGACGCCGGACTGCTCGACGAGCTGGACTCGGTGATCGTCACGGCGGGCGGCAGCGCGTACTTCGACCAGGTGGCGGCGACGTTGTCGCAGCCGTGGCCGATGCCGGTGACGCCGGTGCTGCGCAGCGGTGCGTACATCACGCACGACGACGGCTTCTACCGCGGGATCTCCCCGTTCGCGCGGATCGACGGCGTGGAGCCGTTCCGGTCGGCGCTGCGGGCGTGGGCCCAGGTGACGTCACGGCCGCAGCGCGACCTGGCGTTGCTGACGATCGGCAAGCGCGACGCGTCGTTCGACGAGGGCCTGCCGGAACCGCAGCTCGTGCGCCGCCCCGACGGTGCGATCGCTCCCCTGGCCGGGGCGACGATCACCGCGCTCAACGACCAGCACGCGTTCCTCCAGCTCGGCGCCGAGGCCACGGTCAGGGTCGGCGACTGGATCGGGCTCGGTCTCTCGCACCCCTGCACGGTGTTCGACAAGTGGCAGCTCATCCCGGTCGTGCAGGGCACGACCGTGGTCGACCTGATCCGTACCTACTTCTGAGGAGTGCCGGGATGGACGACGTCGTTCTGCGCGGACCGCTGATCGCCGACGGCACGGGCGCACCCGCCTACCAGGCGGATGTGGGGATCAAGGACGGCGTCATCACGTCCATCGGTGAGCCGGTCTCGGCCACCAGGTCGATCGACGCCGCCGGGCTGGTGCTCGCGCCGGGGTTCATCGACATGCACTCGCACTCGGACCTGCGGATCCTCGCCGAGCCGGACCACCTGGCGAAGGTCTCGCAGGGCGTCACGACCGAGGTGCTCGGCCAGGACGGGCTGTCGTACGCGCCGGTCAACGACGAGGTGCTGGCGACGCTGCGGGGCCAGCTCGCCGGGTGGAACGACGACCCGCCGGGCTTCGACTGGAACTGGCGCTCGGTCGGCCAGTACCTCGACCGGCTCGACCAGGGCATCGCGGTGAACGCCGCGTACCTGGTGCCGCAGGGGACGTTGCGGATGCTCGCCGTGGGCTGGGACGACCGGCCCGCGACCGACGCCGAGATGCTCGTCATGAAGAACAAGCTCGCGAAGTCGTTGGTGGAGGGCGCTTTCGGCATGTCGTCGGGGCTCACCTACACGCCCGGCATGTACGCGGACACGTCCGAACTGGTGCAGCTGTGCGAGGTCGTCGGGAACTACGGCGGTTTCTACAGCCCGCACCACCGCAGCTACGGCGCCGGCGCGCTGGAGGCGTACGCCGAGATGGTGGACGTCTCGAAGCGGTCCGGCTGCCCGTTGCACCTCGCGCACGCCACGATGAACTTCCCGGTGAACAAGGGCAAAGCGCCCGAACTGCTGGCACTGCTGGACGACGCGATCGCCGGTGGCGCCGACATCTCGCTCGACACCTACCCGTACCTGCCGGGCGCGACCTATCTTTCCGCGCTGCTGCCGTCGTGGGCCACGGAAGGCGGACCGGACAGCGCGCTGGCAAGGTTGTCCGATGTGGACACCCGCGAGCGCATCCGCGAGGAGATCGAGGAGACCGGCTCGGACGGCTGCCACGGCGTGCCGGTCGACTGGGACTCCATCGAGATCAACGGGGTCCGCAACGACCGCAACGCGCACCTCGTCGGCGCCAGCGTCCACGCCTCCGCGCTGCGGCTCGGACGTGCGCCCGCCGACCTGTACTTCGACGTGTTGGTCGACGAGCGGATGGGTACGTCGTGCCTCATGCACGTGGGCCACGAGGAGAACGTGCAGGCGATCATGAAGCATCCGGCGCACACCGGCGGCAGCGACGGGCTGCTCGTGGGCGACCGGCCGCACCCGCGCGCGTGGGGCACCTTCCCCCGCTATTTCGCGCGCTATGTCCGCGAACTGGGCGTGCTGAGCCTGGAGGAGTGCGTGGAGCACCTCACCGGCCGTGCCGCCCAACGTTTGCGGCTCACCGACCGGGGTCTGGTCCGCGAGGGCTACGCGGCCGACCTCGTGCTGTTCGATCCCGCGACGATCGCCGACACGGCGACGTTCGACGAGCCTCGGCAGCAGGCCGCCGGCATCCCGTACGTGTTCTGCAACGGGGTGACGGTGATCGACGACGGAACCGCCACCGGCTCATTGCCAGGCCATTCACTCAGGAGCCGCCCGTGATCAACTGGCTGCAACACTCGACACCCGGTCTGCTCACCCTCGCGGTGGTCAGCATCGCGGTGTTGCTGCTGCTCATCATCAAGTTCAAGGTCGAGCCGTTCATCGCGCTGATCGTCGTTGCGCTGCTGGTCGCCCTGCTGGCCGGCGTGCCGGTCGAGGCGCTGGTCGGGTCAGCGCAGAAGGCCTCCGACTCGTTGCTGGAGAAGGGCTTCGGCTCGATCCTCGGGCACATCGCGGCGATCATCGGTCTCGGCACGCTGCTCGGCGCGATCCTCGAGGCGTCCGGCGGCGCGCAGGTGCTGATGGACAAGCTGATGAACGCGTTCGGCGAGAAGAAGGCGCCCGTCGCCATCGGTCTCGCGGGCCTGATCTTCGGCGTGCCGGTCTTCTTCGACATCGGCATCTTCGTGCTCGCGCCGCTCGTCTACGTGGCGGCCAAGCGCAGCGGCAAGTCGATCGTGCTGTTCGCCATGCCGTTGCTGGCAGGGCTTTCGGTCATGCACGCGTTCATGCCACCTCACCCCGGACCGGTGGCGGCGGCCGGTCTGCTGAAGGTGTCGCTCGGCTGGATCATCATCATGGGACTCGCGGTGGCGATCCCGTCCTGGTTCGTCGGCGGTGTCCTGTACTCGTACTGGATCGGCAAGCGCCTCAACGTGCCGGTGCCGGAGGAGATGCTGGCCGCGGCCGAGCTGGCGCGGGCGGAGAACGGCGAGGACGATCGCGACCCGCCGTCGCTCGGGCTGGTGCTGTCGATCATCGGCCTGCCACTGGTGCTGATCCTCGCCGGCACGTTCGGCTCGATCCTGCTGACCAAGGGATCGCGCCTGTACTCGGTGGCGACGTTCTTCGGCACACCCGCGGTGGCGTTGACGATCTCAGTGTTGCTCGCGTTCTGGCTGCTGGGCTTCCGGCGCGGCATGACCCGGGAGAAGGTCGCGGAGCTGTCCGCCGCGTCCCTCAAGCCGGTCGCGATGATCCTGCTCGTGGTCGGTGCCGGTGGCTTCTTCGGCGCCGTGCTGGCCGCGACGGGCATCGGCAAGACGCTGGCGAACGAGCTGTCGGGCATCGGCCTGCCGGTGATCGCGCTGGCGTACGTGATCAGCTGCGTCATCCGCATCGCGCAGGGTTCGGCGACGGTCGCGATCGTGACGACCGCGGGCATCGTCGCACCGGTGGTGGCGGATCTGGGCTACTCGCAGCCGCAGCTCGCCCTGGTCGTCATGGCCATCGCGTCCGGTTCGATCATCGCCTCGCACGTGAACGACGGCGGGTTCTGGATCGTGTCGCGGTACTTCGGGCTGTCGGTGAAGGAGACGCTGCAGTCGTGGACGGTCCTGGAGACCATCCTCTCGGTGGTCGGTTTCGTGGTCGCGGCGCTGCTCAGTCTGGTTGTCTAGCCGTGTGCTCCGGAACCTGATCGGCCTGCTCGTGATCGCGGCGGTGGCGGGGTGCTCCTCGCCACCGCCCGCGCCTTCCCCGCCCGACAAGGCCGCCACCACGGCCTGGCTCGACCAGGTGTGCTCAGGGGAGAAGGCCGTGTACACCCGCGGCACAGCGGTCTCCAAGGCGCCGAAGTTCACCGTGGACCGGCCGCCGGTCGAAGCGGACCGGGCAGCCGTGGTGACCGCCCTGACCGAGTTGCGGGAGATGTTCGCCAAGTCGAAGAGCGTCTTCGACGCCATCGGCCCGGCCCCTGTCGCACAGGGCGACGACCTGGTCGCGGCGAACCGGCGCGACCTGGGCGCGTTCATCGCCAAGATCGACGAAACGCTCGAGAACGCGCGAAGGCTCCCCGCCGAACAGCTCACCGGGCCTGCGGAGTTCGTGACCAAGGACGTCGTGTTCTGGAATCCGAGCGGCCCGAAGCTGCCCGACCTGATCAAGGCGCAGCCCGTCCTGGCCGAGGTGTACGACCAGGCCCCCAACTGCTAGCAGATCAGACACAACTCAACATTCCCCAACGCTTGACAACCCCCCGTCCGCATCTGAGGATCGGCACAATGTTCATTTGTGTTTGATGTGGACGGGGCCCGCATGAGCAACACGGAGGTCGTGCACCTGCACGACGACACCTCCAGCGTCGTCATCACCCTCTCGGGCGCGAGCCTGCCGGTCGTGGCGCACTGGGGGCGAACGCTCGGAGACGTCGGCGAGGACGCGTTGCGCGGCCTGGTCGACGCCGTCTCGTGGACCAACCCGAACAACGCGCCGGACGACCCGGTCCCGCTCGCGCTGCTGCCCGACGCCGGTGCCGGCTATGTCGGCCGTCCCGGACTGCGCGGCCACCGCGGCGGCGAGCACTTCGCGCCCGCGCTGGCGGTGACGTCGTTCTCCGGCGAGGACGACTCGATCTTCCGCTACGTCGCGACGGACGGGGCCGCCGGACTGACCGTGACCGGCACGCTGGAGCTGCTGCCGTCCGGCATGCTCCGCCTCCGGCACGTCGTGCGCAACGACGGTACGACGCCGTATTCGTTGGAGGGCCTGGAAACCGCGCTCCCCGTCCCCTCGCACGCCACCGAACTGCTCGACTTCACCGGGCGCTGGGCACGTGAGCGCGCGCCGCAGCGGCAGGCGTTCAACCACGGCTCGTGGGTGCGGGAGAACCGCCGCGGCCGCACCGGGCACGACGCGACCATCGGGTTGCTGGCCGGCACGCCGGGGTTCTCGTTCCGCGACGGCGAGGTGTGGGCGCTGCACGTGGCGTGGAGCGGCAACCACGTGACGTACGCGGAGAACCTGGTCGACGGCCTGCCCGTCCTGGGTGGCGGCGAACTGCTGCTGCCGGGCGAGATCACGCTGGCGCCGGGCCAGGAGTACGAGTCGCCGTGGATCTACGCCGCGTATTCGAGCGCGGGCATCGACGGCATCAGCGCCGCGTTCCACCGGCAGCTGCGCGAGCGTTCGCTGCGGCCGCGCCCGGTCGTGCTCAACACGTGGGAGGCCGTCTACTTCGACCACGACCTCGCGCGGCTGACCTCGCTGGCCGACACCGCCGCCGCGATCGGTGTGGAGCGGTTCGTGCTGGACGACGGCTGGTTCCGGCACCGCCGCGACGACTCCGCGGGCCTCGGTGACTGGTACGTCGACGAGACGGTGTGGCCGGACGGGCTGACGCCGTTGATCAAGCACGTCCGCGCGCTCGGCATGGAGTTCGGGCTGTGGTTCGAGCCCGAGATGGTCAACACGGACTCCGACCTCTACCGCGCCCACCCGGACTGGGTGCTCGGGCCGCGTCCCGGCGTGCTGCCGCCGCCGTCGCGCAACCAGCAGGTGCTGAACATCGCGCACCCCGAGGCGTACGCGTACATCCTCGACCGCGTCTCGTCCGTGCTGGCGGACAACGACATCGCGTTCGTGAAGTGGGACCACAACCGCGACCTGATCGGCTCGCGCGTGCACGAGCAGACTGCGGCGTTCTACCGGCTGCTCGAAGAACTGCGGCTGCGGCACCCGCACGTGGAGATCGAGAGCTGCTCGTCCGGCGGCGGGCGGATCGACCTCGGCGTGCTCGCCCACACCGACCGCGTGTGGACATCGGACTGCAACGACGCCCTGGAACGCCAGCTGATCCAGCGGTGGACCGGCGTGTTCCTGCCGCCGGAGCTGATGGGCGCGCACGTCGGCCCCACCAAGTCGCACACCACCGGACGCGTGCACGACCTGTCGTTCCGGGTGGTCACGGCGATGTTCGGGCACTTCGGGATCGAGTGGGACATCAACTCGGCCACCGACGAGGAACGGGCAGGGCTGCAGGCCGCGATCGAGTACTACAAGGACGTGCGGGCGTTGGTGCACAGCGGTGTCACCGTGCACTCCGACCACCCGGACTCCTCGGCCTGGGTGCACGGAATCGTTGCGGCGGACCAGTCCGAGGCCCTGTTCGGGTACGTGCAGCTCGCGACCTCGGTGCAGAACAAGCCTCGCCGGGTGCGGCTGCCCGGCCTCGACCCGGCGCGCACGTACCGGGTGTCGTTCGACGCCCCGGCGGGACGGCCCAAGCTGATCCAGCGGCTGCCCGCGGACTGGAAGTCCGTGGAGCTGCCCGGTTCCGTGCTCTCGGAGGTCGGGATCCAGCTGCCGGTGCTCGAACCGGAGCAGGCACTTCTGTTGCGTCTCCAGTGAGAAGAGCCCCGGCGGGATGCATCCCGCCGGGGCTCCTCCTCTCCCCTTTACCGGCCGGCGCGACTTCCGTCGGCCTTGGTCGCCCACCACTTTCCGCCAACGCCCTGCCCGTTGGCATCACCACAGATCTTGTCCCCTGCGAACAAGTACTGCGGCCACCCCGCGATGGTGAGCTGTTTCTTCCCGTCCCGCTCGATCGTCCCCACGAGTGCGGCGTCCACGCCCTGCACCTGGAAGCCCTCGCTGACGAAGGCGGGCGGCCATTGCTCCGCGCACCCGCCGGAGCAGTTGCTCTTCGACGGGTCCGCGGAGTCGTCGTCGAACCGGTAGAGCGTCATGCCGTCCCTGTCGGTGGCGACGACGCCGAGGTCCGCGACGGTCGCGCTGGTCAGCGCGATCGCCTGGTTCTGCTGGGCCTTCTTGCCGTCGGTGGCGGTGGCGAACCACTTCGGCACCGCGACACCCTTGGCCTCACCGGGCTTGCTGTCGTTCTTGAAGGTGTACTGCGGCCAGTTCGCGACCGTGAGCTGCTTCTTGCCGTCCTTGCGGGTGATCGTGCCGAGCAGCGCCGGGTCGACGCCCTTCACCCGTGGTGTGTCGCCCTCCACCACGACCGGCGGCCAGGTCTCGGCGCAGCCACCGTCGCAATTGGACACTGACGGCTGAGCTGTGTCGCCGTCGAACCGGTAGAGCGTGAGACCCGCGTTGTTGGTCAGCACCGCGCCGAGTCCTGCGATGACGCCGGTTCGTGCCGCGAGCTGGGTGCGGGCGCCGTCCTTGCCGGTGGCGAACCACTTGCCCTGCAGGCCCTGGCCCTTGGTCTCGCCGGGCTTGGTGTCCTTGGCGAACCGGTACTGCGGCATGCCGTCGACGGTGATCTGGCGGCTGCCGTCCTTGCGGACGATGCTGCCGACGAGGTTCCTGTCGACACCGTTCACCGCGAAGTTCTCCTCGGTGACCGTGGCGGGAGGCCAGGTCGCGGCGCACTCACCGTCGCAAGTGGACTCACCGGGCTTGTCGCCGTCGAACCGGTAGAGCGTGAAGTCCTCGATGTCGGTGACGACCGGCCCCAGGTCCACGATCTCGGCGACCTTCAGCGCCACCGCGCCCTCTTGCTGCTGCTGCGCCACCGGCGTGCTCTCCGGCGTGCCCGCGCAGGCGGTCAGCGAGATCAACCCCAACGCGACGACCGCAACGGTCTTGCGGATCATCTTGAACCTCCTGGCTAGTGCCACCAACGCCCATCACACGCAGGGCGGGCCAGAACGGTTCAAACTGATTTTCAGAACATCGCGCGTTTCAGCGCGGGCACGGCGCTCGCGGTTCTGAGCACGGTCTTGAAGATCGTCCGCGCGACCGGGCCGCCGTCGGCGAACTGGCGGGCTGCCTTGAGCGAGTCGCGCACGGCCGCGAAGCCGTAGTCGTACATCTCCTTCTCGTACCTGGCGACGGCGTCACCACCCTCGGCGATGCACCGCGCGAGCAGCTGCGCGTCCTTGAGCGCGATGTTCGCCCCAACGCCCCTCATCGGCGTCATCGCGTGGATGGCGTCGCCGAGCAACGTGACGTTCGTCGGCCGCCAGCGCTCGATCGGCCTGGACGACCGGATGCGCCATTCACTGACCGTCTCCGCCGGCGACCGCTCGACGATCCTGGTCAGCTCGGGGCTCCACCGCGCGATCCTGGCGAGCACCTCCCGGCGCAGGTCCTGTCCATCGTGGACGGTCAGGTCGGCGGCCGCGTAGGCCCACATCAGGTAGGGACGCACGTTGTCGAACAACGGGTCGTCCTCGCCGTCGGACACACCCAGCCCGTCGTGCGCGGCCAGGAACATACCCGCCCGGCTCGTCGGGACGACCGTGTTGGCCCTGATGACGAGCTCCCGCGGCACCCAGTCGTTGTCGTCGAGGAACAGCTTCCCCGCGATCGCCGTGACGCCGATCTTCTCCGTGCCCGCGTGCGGGAGGTACTGCTCGCGCACCCGCGACCGGATCCCGTCCGCGCCGACCAGCAGGTCGCAGCTCGCGGTGCTGCCGTCCTCGAAGTAGAGCTTGACGTCGTCACCCTGCTCGTAGCGCTCGAACCTCTTGCCGAACTGGACGTCCAGCCCGTCGAGCAGCACCTGCCGGAGCGTGATCCGGCTGGCCGAGTAGTGCTTCTCCTCGTCGGGGTCGAGCACGAGCAGCGGCTTGAGCTGTTCGGTCAGGAAGCCGAACCCGTTCTCGCTGGACCCCGCGCTCTCCTCGAACCGCTGCCAGTTCGCCGCGGGCAAGCACTCCCTCAACGCAGCGGCACCGTCCGGGTTGATGTGCACCCGGTACCCCTGCAGGCGGTCCGTGCGCGAGAGGTCGCGCTCGTACACCGCCACGTCCACGCCGGCCCTGCGCAACCCGTGCGCCAGGCACAGCCCGCCGATTCCCCCACCGATCACTGCGATTCGCATGTCAGCGAGTTTCAACCGATTGGTTGATTAAGTCAACCAGTTGGTTGAAAACGGGCCGTCGGCTACCGTGTCGCCGTGGATCAACGCCGCTCTCCCAGCGCCTCGGAACGCAAGCGCGACCCGGAACGCACGCGGGCCCTGCTCCTCGAGGCGGCCGCGGCGGAGTTCGGCGCGAAGGGCTACGCGGCCACGCGCACGACGGACATCGCGGCGCGGGCGGGCGTGAACAAGCAGCTGATCTCGTACTACTTCGGCGGAAAAGAAGGCCTGTACAAGGAGCTCGCGACGAGCTGGCACAGCTCCGCCGCCGAGCTCGCGGGCCAGAGCCAGTCACTGGACGAGGTGGTGGCGGGGTTCGTGATGACCACGCTCAGCGACCACGGCCGCATGTGGGCGTGGGCGAACCTCGCAGGCGACAGCCCGCCGACCGACGAGGAGTTCTTCCGCGGCCAGGTGGACCAGATGCGCGCCCGTCAGGCCGCGGGCGAACTGCCGGAGGGGATCGACCCCGCGTTCCTGCTGCTGGCCCTGATGGCGGCGGCCTCGGCGCCGTTGACGCTGCGGCAGAGCGCCGGCCAGATCACCGGCGAGGACCCGGCGACGCCCGAGTTCGCCGCGAAGTACGCGCAGCAGCTGGGGTTGCTGGTCCGGCACCTGTCCGGCCGCGCCTGAACGTCAGGACTCGCGGGTGGCGGCCTTCGCTTCGAGAACCTGCTTCAGACCCTTGAAGCCGCCGCGCATCATCATGTCGTGGTTGCCGCGGAAGAACGGCTTGGCGATCAGCACGAGACGCCGCAACAGCGCCTTGTTGACCACTACTTCCTGGTCGAACATGAGGTCGGTGCCGCCGTCACGACCGGTGATCTCCCAGCTCGCATAGCCTTCGAGATCACCGGACAAGGTCGCACGGAGCAGCCCTGCCTGCTGGTTGCGGATGCTGTGCTTGACCTGCACGACCAGGTCGAACGGGAGGAACGAGCGACACCTGAGCTCGCCGGTCTCGTCGTCGATCTTCGTGGCCTTGCGGATCTCGGTCCACCACAGCGGGTAGTTCGCGATGTCGGACAGCACCTCGTACACATCAGCCGGAGACGCGTCGACGTGCCACACGCTGCGGAAGCGATAGCGGTTGAGTGACACGGCCGCCATCATCCCGGATACCTCGTCCGAGTGACAGATCCTCGACCAAACTCACACCGGACCGGCAATTCCTCACCGGGTGTACTACGGCTCTAGCGGGACTCAAGCGTCCCACTAGGCCGTCCGAGTTCACTTGTCGACTAGATGAGGAAGCCGTTCCAGGGTCCGCAACCAGCTGACAGCCGCGACGCGCCGGAGTGCCTGCTCCGACGAGTCGAGCGCCTCGATGAGGCTGAACGGGTACATGACGGGCTCTCCGCGCGACGCCTGAAGGGCGCGCTCGCGGTGGGCCAGCGCATCGAGTGGAATCATCACCCTGTTGCTGACACCTCCTCGTTTTCGAGCACCTGCAGCAAGAACTGCCCCGTGTAGCTCTTCTCGACCTGCGAGACCTGCTCGGGCGTGCCCTCTGCTACGACCATACCGCCGCCGGAGCCCCCTTCGGGACCCATGTCGACGATCCAGTCGGACGTCTTGATGACGTCGAGGTTGTGCTCGATGACGATGACGCTGTTCCCCTTGTCCACCAGGCCGTTGATCACGCCCAGCAGCTTGCGGATGTCCTCGAAGTGCAGGCCCGTCGTGGGCTCGTCGAGGATGTAGACCGTCTTGCCCGTCGAGCGCTTCTGCAGCTCCGAGGCGAGCTTCACGCGCTGCGCCTCACCACCGGACAGCGTCGGCGCCGGCTGGCCCAGCCGCACGTAGCCCAGACCCACCTCGACCAGCGTCTTCAGGTGGCGGTGGATGGCGTTGATCGGCTCGAAGAACGTCGCGGCCTCCTCGATCGGCATGTCGAGGACTTCGGAGATCGTCTTGCCCTTGTAGTGCACTTCCAGCGTCTCGCGGTTGTACCGCGCGCCCTTGCAGACCTCGCAGGGGACGTAGACGTCCGGGAGGAAGTTCATCTCGATCTTGATCGTGCCGTCGCCCGCGCACGCTTCGCAGCGGCCGCCCTTGACGTTGAACGAGAAGCGGCCCGGCTGGTAGCCGCGGACCTTCGCCTCGGTGGTCGCCGCGAACAGCTTGCGGACGTGGTCGAACACGCCGGTGTAGGTGGCCGGGTTCGACCGCGGGGTGCGGCCGATCGGCGACTGGTCGACCCGCACCAGCTTGTCGACCTCGTTCAGGCCGTTGATGCGGGTGTGGCGGCCCGGCACCTGGCGCGCGCCGTTGAGCTTGTTCGCGAGCACCGTGGCCAGGATGTCGTTGACCAGCGTCGACTTGCCAGAACCGGACACGCCGGTGACCGACGTGAGCGTGCCGAGCGGGAACGACACGTCGATGCCGCGCAGGTTGTGCTCGCGCGCGCCGACGACCGTGAGCTGGCGCTTCTTGTCGATCTTGCGGCGCTTCGCGGGCATCGGGATCGACTTGCGGCCCGACAGGTAGGCGCCGGTGATCGACTCCTTGTTCGTGAGCAGCTTCTTGTACGGGCCGCTGTGCACGACCTTGCCGCCGTGCTCGCCGGCGCCGGGGCCGATGTCGACCACCCAGTCCGAGGCTCGGATCGTGTCCTCGTCGTGCTCGACGACGATCAGCGTGTTGCCGAGGTTGCGCAGCCTCGTCAGCGTCTCGATCAACCGGTGGTTGTCGCGCTGGTGCAGCCCGATCGACGGCTCGTCCAGCACGTACAGCACGCCGACCAGGCCGGAGCCGATCTGCGTGGCGAGCCGGATGCGCTGCGCCTCGCCGCCGGACAGGGTGCCGGACGCGCGGTCGAGCGAGAGGTAGTCGAGGCCGACGTCGAGCAGGAAGTGCAGGCGGGCCTGGATCTCCTTGAGGACCGCGCCCGCGATCATCGACTCGCGCTTGCCGAGCTTGAGGCCGTCGAGGAAGTCGGAGCACTCCGAGACGCTCATCGCGCAGACCTCGGCGATGGACCTGTCGCCCTTCTTGCCGTGGTGCAGCGTGACGGCGAGGATCTCGGGCTTCAGTCGCGTACCCGCACACGCGGGGCACGGGACCTCGCGCATGTAGCCCTCGTACTTCTCCCGCATGTAGTCGGACTCGGTCTGCTCCTGACGCCGTTCGAGGAACGGGATCACGCCCTCGTAGTTGGCGTAGTAGGAGCGCTCACGGCCGTAGCGGTTCTTGTAGCGGACGTGCACCTGCTCGTCGATGCCGTGCAGGATCGCCTTCTGCGCCTTGGCGGGCAGCAGCCGCCACTGCTGGTCCATGCGGAAGCCGATGGTCTCACCGAGCGACTGCAGCAGCCGGATGAAGTACTCGGCGGTCTGCCCGCCGGCCCACGGCGCGATGGCGCCGTCCTCGAGGCTCAGCTCGTCGTCCGGGACCACGAGCTCCGGGTCGACCTCCTTGCGCACGCCGATGCCCGTGCAGACGGTGCACGCGCCGTACGGCGAGTTGAAGGAGAACGACCGCGGCTCCAGGTCCTCGATCGCGAGCGGGTGGCCGTTGGGGCACGCCAGGTTCTCCGAGAAGCCCCTGATCCGCTTCGGGTCGGTCTCCGGGAGGTCGACGAACTCGAGCTCGACCAGGCCGTCCGCGAGCCGCAGCGCCGTCTCGACCGAGTCGGTGAGGCGCTGCTTGGACGAGGCCTTGACGCTCAGGCGGTCGATGACGACCGCGATGTGGTGCTTCTCCTGCTTCTTGAGCTTGGGCACCTCGGCGAGCGCGTAGACGACACCGTCGACCTTCGCGCGCGAGTAGCCCTGCGTCTGCAGGTTCTGGAACAGGTCGACGTACTCGCCCTTGCGGCCGCGGATGACCGGCGCGAGCACCTGGAACTTGGTGCCCTGCTCCATCGCGAGCACCTGGTCGACGATCTCCTGCGGCGTCTGCTTGCCGATCGCCTCGCCGCACTGCGGGCAGTGCGGCTTGCCGGCGCGGGCGTAGAGCAGGCGCAGGTAGTCGTAGACCTCGGTGATCGTGCCGACGGTCGAGCGCGGGTTGCGGCTCGTGGACTTCTGGTCGATCGAGACCGCGGGCGAGAGGCCCTCGATGAAGTCGACGTCGGGCTTGTCCATCTGCCCGAGGAACTGGCGCGCGTAGGCCGAGAGCGACTCGACGTAGCGGCGCTGGCCCTCGGCGAAGATCGTGTCGAAAGCCAGGCTCGACTTGCCGGAGCCGGACAGCCCCGTGAAGACGATCAGGCTGTCCCGCGGCAGGTCGATATCCACGCCGCGCAGGTTGTGCTCGCGGGCGCCGCGAACAACAAGACGGTCTGCCACTGGGGTCCCTTCGGCTGCGATTGGCGGGTCACTCACGCCACACTCTCCCGAACAAGCGTTCGAAGAGTACTAGCATCGTTCTGGAGGCTGCGACCGACCCGCCGACCATGCTAGGGCGCACCCCTGACAAAAACGGTTCGGGCCGCTACCGCATTCCCCTGAGCAGGCTTTACTCATAGTCTGGTCACTTCGATCAGAGCCTCAACGTCGGGGAGAGGCAGCACATGACCTACACGCCGTCCACGCAGCACACGTCGGTACCCGCGCCGCGAGGGGTGCCTGACCGGCACCTCACCGCCGTGCGCGAGGCGACGGACGTGCTGTACGAGGTCGTCGAGGAGCTGGACGAGGCCGCGGTGCGCGGCCAGAGCCTGCTCCCCGGATGGACCCGCGGACACGTCATCACCCACCTCGCGCGCAACGCCGACGCGCTGGTGAACCTGCTCACCTGGGCCAAGACAGGGGTCGAGCACCAGGCCTACGCGTCGCGCACGGACCGCGACGCGGACATCGAGGAGGGGTCGCACCGGCTGCTGCAGGTGATCAAGGCCGACCTCGACTCCGCGTCCCAGCGGTTCGACACCGCGTGCCGCGAGTTCCCCGCGCACGCGTGGCGTTCGGAGGTGACCGCGCCCAAGGGACAGACGATCCCGGCGTCCGCGGTGCCGTTGCTGCGGCTGCGCGAGATCTGGATCCACCTGATCGACCTCGACGCGGGCGTCGGGTTCGAGAACCTGCCCGCCGACTTCGTCGAGGAGTTCCTCGACGACGCCGTCGAGCAGTTCGCGGGCAGGGTCGACCCGTTCAGCGTCGAGGTGACCCTGCCCGACGGGACTCAACGCAGCTGGGACGTCAACGGACCGGCGAGCCGCAGTTCGGTCAGCGGGTCGGCCAGCGCGGTCCTCGGGTGGCTGACGGGCAGGACCGACGGCTCCGACCTGCGCGGGGAACTGCCGGACCTGCCCGACTGGATCTGAGTGAGCAGCTTGTAGGCGGGGCGTTCGACGAACTTCGTCATCGCCCAGCCGAGCACCAGCGCCGAGGTGACGAACCCGGCGAGGAGCCACCAGGACCGCAGCCCAACGGCGTGCATGCGGTCCATCACCACGGTGCCGATCTGCTGGTGCACGAGGTAGACCCCGTACGAGATGCCCGCGAGCCACGTGACCGGCTTGGCGATCGGGTTGAAGAACACCCAGTCGGGGCCGGCTGCCGCCGCGCACACCATCAGCAGCAACACGGCGAAGCCGAGCGTCGATCCGTACTCGGTCGTGTGAACCGCCTGCGCGATCAGCGTGGCCACGAGGAGCGCGGCGAGGTGCGGCGTCTTCAGCCTGTCCTTGTGCCACAGCCAGATCGCGATTCCGGCGGCGAACAACTGCGCCCTGTGCAGCGCGAAGCCGTTGTAGATGGTGAACAACGTGTGCGAGTGGTCCAGCAACGGCCGGAGCAGCAGCGGCGTGACGATGAGCGCCCACAGGAAGACGCGGAGCTTCGTGCCTCTCATGCGCTTGACCAGCAGCGCGCCGGCGATGAACGCCGCGATCTGCACCGGCACCGTCCAGTAGGCGAAGTCGACGATGTCGACGTCCGGCATCCACTGGTTGATCAGCAGCAGGTTGTAGACGACGTCTCTGCCGTCGAGCTGACTCCACCCCTCCGGCGCGATCCATCTCTGCACCGCGTAGGTGAGCAGCACCGCCGCCATGTACGCGGGCAGCAGTCTGGCGAGTCTTCTCCACAGGAACTGCCCTGGCTTGCCGCTGTTGAGCGAGGCACAGGCGAAGAAAGCCGAGACGACCATCAGCGTGCTGGCGCCCATCGACATCGGGAAGGTGAACGGCAACGGCCCGAGATCAGGGTGGCTGCTGACGCTCGTGAGCGTGGCGTGGTGGAGCAACACGCACCCGATGGCGACGACGCGGAGGACGTCCCAGCTGACCCTGCGGGCCGTCCGGGGCTTCTGTCGTTGCTCTGGAATCACGAGAGGCGGGGACCTGTTCGTTTGGTGCTTTCGGAGTAACCGGGCTTCGAGGCTTGATCCTTACTTACCCTATGAGTGAGACCTGTATGCAACCTGAAGGTGTGCGTCTCGCCGCATCGAGCGACTACCGTCTGCCACCGTGGACGTACTAGAGAACTACACCGGTCACGTCGATCCAGAGGGCCCCGCTGCCCGCCGCACCCTGGACGCGCTGACCATCACGAAGATCTCCGTCGGACCGATGGACAACAACGCCTACCTGCTCGTATGCCGGTCCACGAACGAGGCGTTGCTCATCGACGCGGCCAACGACTACGAGCGCCTGTCCGACCTGTTCGGCCACATTCCGAACCGCCCGCGCCTGCGCACGATCGTGACGACGCACCAGCACGCCGATCACTGGCAGGCACTCGGAGCCCTGGCCGGAGCCCAC
The DNA here is from genome assembly GCF_051853195.1 of Lentzea sp. HUAS TT2. NCBI lineage: Bacteria > Bacillati > Actinomycetota > Actinomycetes > Pseudonocardiales > Pseudonocardiaceae > Lentzea > Lentzea sp. HUAS TT2. Next base: position 625,940 of record NZ_CP196667.1, read on the forward strand.
GGCGCGAACACCGTCGCGCACGAACTGGACGCCGCCGTCCTCCCCGTCCCGCCGGACGTCCTCGTGGACCACGGCGACACCATCAACGTGGGAGAAGTCCCGCTCTCGATCATCCACCTGCGCGGCCACACGCCGGGCTCGATCGCCGTCGTCTACGACGACCCGACCGGCCACCCGCACCTCTTCACCGGAGATTCACTCTTTCCGGGTGGTCCTGGGCGGACAACAAGTCCAGACAACTTCGCAAGCCTGATGGCCGACCTGGAAGAGCGCATCTTCGGCAAGCTGCCGGACGAAACGTGGTTCTACCCAGGTCACGGCGACGACTCGACCCTGGGCGTCGAGCGTCCGAAGCTCGCCGAATGGCGCGAGCGAGGCTGGTGATCTTGGCCGAACGGGGCCGCCTACCGACGACGTAGGCGGCCCCGTTCGCTGTTCCAGCAGCGGGACGGGGCCTCGATCGGACGTGGAGGTCCGACCGTGCGCACATCGTGCCGCATGACCCTCATCACGGCGGTGACGCCGTGAGCATCGAAGCGATCGCGTGGGCGCTCAACAGCGCCCGGATCCCGACCAACCGCAAGGACTCAAGCTCACTCGCAGTAGTCCTCATCGGCCTCGCCAACCACGCTGACCCGTTCGGGCGAAATTCGTTCCCCTCGGTCGCGACGCTGACCCGCTACACCCGCCTGTCCGAGCGAACCGTGCGCACGACCCTTGATCGCCTTCACGCGTTGCGCCTGATCAAGCCGTCGGACCCGGACATCCTGGCCGCGCACATCAAGCGCGCCGACCGCCGTCCTCAGGGCTGGGACCTCGTCATGTGTGACGAGGTGCACGTCTTGCACCTCGCTGAGCAGGACGGGGTGCAATCCACGCGCCACGAGGTGCAATCCACGACGCGACGGGGTGCAAGCACTGCACCCGATCCTTCCCTTAACCGTCCGAGGAACCGTCCCGCGCCGAGCGCGCCCAACGGGCGCTCAGCGGTCTGCGGCGAGTGCGACGCCCGCGACTCCGATCCGGTGTCGGCTCGGGTCATCTGGCTCGACGAGGACCGAACCCGATCATCCCTGTGCCCGCGCTGCCACCCTGCGGTGATGTCGCGATGAGCCGCGTTCACCTGTCCTACTCCGAGCCGGTCTCACGGATTCATCCACGCGGCTGGACGTCACCGGCGCGCTGCTACGAGTCCCGCGCTGCGGCTGAGAAACTGCGCGATGCAACCAACTTCCTGTCCGGCCCGGACGCAGCTCGACGCCGCACCTGGAACTTCACCGCGTGCACCTGCTCAGAGCCTCGGCAGGATCGGTGGCTGTCGTGAACGAACCCACGATCTGGATCAAGCGAACGTGCGTCGTCGCCGTCGCTGCGGTCGCAGCAGTGGCCGCCGTCGTCTCGTTCGACCACATGCGGGCGCTCGCTTCGGATGCCGGTGAAGGCTGGAAGGCCTGGATCCTGCCGATCTCGGTCGACGGCATGCTTGTCTCGGCGTCCTTGGTGATGCTCACCCGCAAGCGTGCCAGCCAACCGGTCGGCGCTCTCGCTTGGAGCGGTCTCGTCCTCGGACTGCTGGTGTCGCTCGCCGCGAACGTCGCAGCCGCTGAGCCGACGCTGATCGGCCGCCTCGTGGCAGCCTGGCCGCCTGTGGCACTCGGCCTCTCCTACGAACTCCTGCTGACTTTGATCCGCGAGACGGCAAGCGTTCACGAACCCGCTGACCAGCAGGTCGTCGAGGTTGCCCCGACCGTTCATGAACACCTCGCTCCCCTCACTGAGGCTCCGCCTAAGCGCTCACGGAAGCTGCTGCAGGACTACGTCAACGAGGCTCGTGAACACCTGAGTCCGGACGTGAAGGTCACCCCGGCGTGGGTCCGCGAAGTCACCAACTGCTCCCGCGGTTTGTCGCCGAAGATCGCGGCAACGCTCAAGGCGGGGATGCAGTGATGGCCCAGGTCGAGCAGCGATGTGGTCGTGTCTCCGTACCGAGCACGTCCTAGACGCCGAGGTGGGCACGAACGAGGAGTAACAACGCTAGCGGGCTTGTCACCGTGAAGTCCGCGTGCCCGATGGAGGACGACAGCCCCCGCGACAACGAACTTCACCGCCTCGCGTCACAAGTGCTGCGGCTTGCGCCAGCGGATTCCTAAGAAAACGTATCCGTCCAGACAAAAGGTGGGCGACGCACAACAAAGAGAACAGAGAGAGCCCAAGGAAATTAGAGAATTATCGTTTGATAATCTGCTTCCCAGCCCACACGACGGGAAGTCGGCACGTCCACTCCGAACAGCCGCCGCACCTGTAGCAACTCGGTGACTACCGCCGTCAGCCTGCCTGACGACTCCGATATTCGATCCACCAAGCCTCAACTGACTTCTCTTCAAGCGCCTTCTTCATCCGCTCCAGCGTCTTCTGCGAGTAGCACCACGTATTGAAGAACAACTTGGCACAGTCTTCGTCATCTTTGATTCCAAGCAGTGTTATTAGAGCCGTCGCCTGATTTGTCGTTATCCCGAGCTTGCTGACGAGAGAGTTAAACCGAAGATTGTAGTAATCCAGCTCAGCAACTCTTCTAACCGCGACAACACTGGAGTCGGCCGATCCCTCCGGAACCAGCGCAACCGGGATACCTTCTTTCTTGACGATCCGAAGATTGATGCGCGGCCCGACTCCTTCCGTTGTGAACCTGACGGCTGCGATTCCAGGAAAGAGTGCATCGAGACTGGTAGTGCCACTACCAATCTGAACGCCGAGTCTCCGCAGCGCCGCTTCGCTTGGCTGGAGCTTCTCGCCTTGCATTGCACCGTCCACGATGGACAAGGCCCTCAACCTGGCGGCCGCTTCTGCGCGACGACGTTTTCCTGGTTGCAGAAGACGCGCGACTTCCTGTATTTCCTCCGTGAACAGCGCTATGGGATCTAACGGCGCAATAGTGGCTATAGGAAGTACGCGATCAGGCAGCACGTCACGCAGTTCTTCCTGGAATACGAGCTTGAGCAGGTCGCGATACAGCGTGATCCCTGACTGCGCCTGCAGATACAGGTGTCCCTCACTAATGTCTACCAGGTGATGCTGCGCCGCATCTCGCAAACCGTTGATCGATTGTAGTGTCAGAGCCTGTTCCTCGGTGAGGAACTGAATTACATCAGTCGAGAGTGCTCGGCGTACACATTGGTCGAACCCGATGGTGTTCTTCTCACCGGGGTCCCGGATCCGCCCGCCGCGATGGAGAATCGCCGCCTTCAACAACATCTCGAACGAGTGGTCAAGCAGCATCAGAACGGCATCGGTGCGCCCGGTGTCCCAGGGACGGTTGAAGTGTTCAACGCTCAGCGTGAGCGAGCTGAGTGACTTCTCCTTGAGCAGGCGAGCTTCCTTCTTCATGTCCGCCTCCGCACGCCGGCCGCCGTCCACCGGCTGCATCCACCCGGTGCTTTCTCGCGACGCGCCGGTCATCGTCGCCGATACCGAACCTTTCGACCGGGTCCTAATCGACGTTTCACGCAACGTCAGACAACACCCGTTCGGCTGAACGGGTGTAACAAACCGGGTCCGCTTCGCGAAGTTATGTCCCTGTCCTCGCCGTTCGTGACCTCCGATTGACGCATCTTGCCTACCAGCGGTTCGCCTCAGAACGTCGACCTCGCAATCGATCTTCCGCGCTGCCGGCAGGCTCGTCCCTCACGTCGAGCGGGGCAGTCCTTCGGCCTGTCCAGAAATGTTCATCCTGCCGTTGTCGACGGAGGGCTGTCGGAAGCTGCGCGGGATCAGCGGGTCGCGCTCAGCCTGATCAAGCTCCACCACGAGGTCGTGGTGCCGATTTCCAGCGGGCCAGGCGTTCACCTTGACTTCGGTCAGCAAAAGTTAGCTTCCAGCGACACAGCGTCTGCATCACTTAACGAAGTCCGACCAGGCAGATCCGACAACAGGTTCACTATTCGAGTCCGTATAGAATTTTACCTCCTCGATTTTAGCTGACTTGTATCGCGAGGCGCTCTAGAGCCGTTACTGCAGATATCCCAGCCGCACGCTTTCATCACCCAATCGGCGCAACAGGTGACCCCGGCGTAACAACAAGTCCAAGTCCATCGATAGCACGACCACCGTGATATTAGGAGCACAAACACCTTGCCCATCTCCCGAAAGTGGTTCCAGTGAACGATTCGAGAAGCTATCTCACCAAGGCAATCAGCTGGCTCCGGTCCAATAATCCACACGTCACAGAGGAGCAATGGGCCAAAACTGAGGAAATGCTCGCCAAGAAAGCCGAGGAAGCATCGCCGCCGACGATAGCTCTGATCGGCCTCACCGGGGTCGGTAAGTCCAGCACCATCAACGCACTCTTCAACTCCGGCGTCAATGTCAGCCACCATCGACCCTGCACCCAGACGGCGCAGGCGATTGAAGGCGACCTATACGAGTACACCAGTCGACGAGGCACCATTGTCGTATACGACATGCCGGGACTCGGCGAGAATCTGGCGGCCGACGAGCGCCACTACGCCACCTACTGCCAGACATTGCCGAACGTTGACGTCGCGATCTGGGTGATCGAGGCTCCGAGCCGAACGATCTCACCCATTGAAGTGGCGTTGCGCCGCCTTCGCCGGCACTGCGGACCCGAAGTCGTCGACAAGATCGTATTCGCCGCCAACAAGATCGATCGGATTCACCCAGGCGAATCAGCCTGGATCAAGCAGGCGAACATGCCAAGCCTCGAGCAGAAAGAGACGACCGAGCTGTATTCCAACTTTCTCTTCGAGTCCTTGGGATCGGAGGTTTCTCGCCCTAAGGACAGCATCGTGTGCTACTCGGCGACGCGCCGGTACAACCTTGAGGTTCTCATGGAGCAGGTAGGCGCACATGCGCCGGACGATCGTGCGTGGCTGCTCGGCAAAGTAGCGGACGTCGCCGATTTTAAGGAACTGGTCGATCCGCGACTCCTCGCCTGGATCCAGCAGAAGCAGCATGGAGATATCAGGGGAGCAAACAGAGATGCCTAGAGATATCGCGCCAGGCGACGCAGAGTGGGACGAGGTAGCGTCGAGACTCGCGAACTTCATGGAAAGCATGACCGCGAGCGATAAGCGTCGTATTGCCGCCGACGAAATTTCGTTCCGCCGCTTTTGTGCGCATGCCATGCAGCACATAGCGAACTTTCTCGGGTTCACACTCAAGAACATCGATGAATTCGTACGCGACATGGGATGGGCCCTGAAATCTGGGTGGCAACAAGGAATCGAGCGCGCCCAGGTGAAGCGGCTGCGATCATGATGGAACGACGCCTCTACCTGCCGCTCCCATTTCCGATTTGCCCGTCGTGCGACTCGTCATGGGAGACCTGCAAGCATCGGAACTGCGGCGGAGAGATCGAGGTCGATCCGAGTTCGCGATCAGTCCGATGCGATCGATGCCATGACGGATGGAACGTTATGGCATCCACTTTTTATTGCACGTGCGGACACTGCTTCCACGCACGCGATGTCTCTGAGGCGATCGAAACGCTGGTACTTACCTGCCAGCGGTTAGTGGATATTCTTGAGGCAAGCACTAACGCGCATTCCGCCTTCAACGACCGAACCAGCGAGAGCTTCAGAGGGTTCGTGACCAGTGTTCTACATGGCCTCGGCAAGGCAGCCGGATTTGTCATCGGAAAACTCCTCGGAAAACTCGTTTAGCAGCAAAGTAAGTCAGTTTTCAGCATGCCAAACAAATGCCAATGTCGTCGCGCAGGTGGTCCTGTGGGACTCGGATGCAGTGTGCCCTGGACCTGAAATCCGGGTCGATGAAGGCTATGCTTGACGGTCTACGGTCTGGTAGTTGAAGCATGGATAACCCCCAAGTACTTGACCCTCTCTGACCACATCAAGGTGCCGTGCGAGCACAAAGATCGATTACCAGGTCAAGGTCCTTGAACGAGCCGCTTAGAACAACATGCGTCACACAAGGTCGTGACCAGCACTTACGCATCGGCGCTGCCCAGGGCAGCCAAGGCTGTGTCCTCGTTCGTGGCCAGGGAGTCGATGAGGCGTGACACCGTCGGGTCCGAGGCGACCGGGCCGACCAAGCCCGGATTGGCCTGCAGGGGTCGCGAGGTCTGCCAGACAGTCATCGCTCAGGGCCAGCGCGATCGCCAGATCGCACTCGACCTTGCCGGAATCATGATCTGCGGCCGGCTTGCGCCACCGAACCAGCGCTGCGAACAGCGCCCGGTCCAGGCCGGTCTTGTGCACGGTCTCGACCCAGCAACATCGCACCCGCCCGCGACACCACTACGCGAGAGACCCAGGTCACTGCATAGTGGTGTTGCCTACCCTGATGTCCTGCGACAACAACGTGATGATCAAAACGGGGGCGGTCAGAGCACTGGCTGTGACTGACAATTAGCGAGGCACAGCTAGCCTGATGTGGCGGGGAGGTGCTGTTCCTAGCTGCCAGCAAGGGGTACCTCTGCTGAGAAGAACTCTCCCACGAGGGGCAGGTGGCGGTGGACGAGACGCACGTCGGTCGACGAGTACGTGAGATCCGCTCGTTCCGGGGAATGAGTCTGACCGCGACAGCACAGCTCGCGGGGATGGCTCCGAGCTACCTGAGCATGATCGAGCGGGGACTACGGCCGGTGAACCAGCGGGCGACGCTCGATCGCCGGCCGAGCTGGCAAGCCCTATGCGCGATGCGGCCTCCGAAGAGGCCCACGGCCACATCTTCGAGGTCGAAGACGCGTATCGCCGGTGAACCAGCGCGAGAGGCTCTAGCCAGCGCTCTGCGCGTATCGCCGGCCGAGCTGACTGGCAAGCCCTATGCGCCAACCGATGCGGCCTCCGAAGAGGCCCACGGCCACATCTTCGAGGTCGAAGACGCCATGACCGCGTGGAGGATCGGTGAGGTGCCCGACGCACCGGCGCGGCCGTGGCAACAGGTGAGCGCCGAACTGAACCTGCTCAACCTCACGCTGCGGCCGAACGCCGACTACGCAGCTCAAGGCGCGTTGCTGCCTTCGCTGATCCGGGACCTCCTCGTCGCAGTGAACGACCCGAAGCGGCGTACGGCTGCCCTGGTGGGGCTCATCGCGACCTACAAGGCGGTGGCCTACTTCGCCCACGACCTCGGCGTGGCCGGGCTGCCCGTACTGGCGGTGGAACGGATGCGTGAGGCCGCCGAGGAGCTCGACGACCCGGTCTGGCTGTCGTATGCCGCCTACCAGCGCGCGCAGCTGATCAGTGGCACCAACCGATCTCGCCAGTACGACCTCGCCGTGCAGACCGCGCAGGTTCCCGGTGCGCGGGTGGAAGTTCACGGCCTCGCGCACCTCACCGCGGCCCTGGCGTGCGCGTCGCGGGGAGACGCCGACGCCGCCCAGACCCACCTGACCGAGGCCACCGCGCTCGCGGATCGGATCGAGCCGGACGTCAGCCCTTGGATGCAGACCAACTTCGGCCGCACCAACGTCGGGATTTGGAAGGTGTCCATCGGCCTGGAGCTCGGCGCGGGCGCAAAGGTCCGCGAGATCGCCTCCACCGTGCGGCCGGCCGGTGTGTCCAAGTCGCGTCAGGCCCAGTTCTGGATCGACGTCGGCCGCGGCCTGCTGACCGAGCGCAAGCACCGCGATCAGGGACTCGCAGCAATCCTGGAGGCGGAGAAACTGGCTCCGCAGAAGGTTCGCAACAACGTCTTCGTCCGCGAGTCCGTGGCTGGCCTGCTCGCCCAGGCCAGGCGCGAGGCCGGCGGCCGTGACCTTCGCGGCCTGGCCTACAGGGTCGGTGTAGCCCCATCCGGGTGATCCACGCCGCCCGTTCACAAGTTGTGAAATAGCGATCCAGGGTCCCACCTAGCGTCACTTTCCAGATACGGGAGGTGACACCAGGTGGGATCTTCGCTGTTGACGAGGTTGCGGCAGCAGGTCGCGCAGGTCCTCACCTTCCGTTCGCATGCTGCGGTGTCACGGCTGGCTGCTCCCCGACGCACCGGCCGTGACGCCGCGTCCACCGCATCCTGCGCCCTTCTCAATACCGACACCATGCTGATCTGGTCGGCCATTGCGGCGCAGGGCCCTACGAGCAGCGACCTGCATCTCTCTTCCTCGGGTATGCGGGTCGCGCCGTACGTGAACGGAGACGCCGAACATGTCCTTGCCCAACGCCGATCCCGCTCGATCGCCCGGTGGCAGCGGGGCACTCGAGTCGCTCGCCACCGATCCGAGCTGGCTGGCCGCCCGTGACCGGCTCGCCGCGTCGATCCGCGCAACCAGCCTGCCGACCTACGGCGGGCAGGCTCGCCTTCGCGTTGCTGCGCGCCAGGAGAACCGGTGAGCGGCCACGTCTGGTGGACCTCGCCGCTGGACAACCTGACCCACGCGATCGGGGACAGCGCCGGCCCTGGCGACGGCACGGTGGATACCGAGTGCGGCCGAGTGCTCGACATCGCGAAGGCGGGCAAGTCGCCGAGTGGCAGTTTCTGCGACGACTGCCTGCAGAAGGTTGGGTCGAAAGTGGACGACAGCAGCCGCTGGCGGTGAGCGCCGTGGCAGCTCAGCACGCCTACCGCGAGGGCAACCAATGGGGCATGACGGTTCCCGAGCTACTGGAGAACGCCGTCGCCGAAGGACGACCGCTACACCTGGAGTGGAGCGAGGACGGCACCACGTGGGACTGGCCTGGCAACAACTTCGACACCATCGAGATGCCTGTCATCACCCCCGAAATGCTCGCGGCCACAACGCCAGAACCGGTGCCCGACACGGACACCGACACCGATGAACTGGCCACCGCGACCGACGTCCTGCAGGTCGACCAGAGCTGGTGGTTCACCGGCCCAGCGGGGCCGCGATGACTTCCGGGTGCTCACCCATGAGTCGCCCGGTAAGCCCTGACTCGAATGTCGTTGCTCCACAACGCTTTCCAGCCAGGTTGATGTTGAACCGACGAACAAACAGGGGATGCCATGTCATTGATCATGCTCGACGAGCCCATCGCCGCAGACGATCTGTTCGCCTTGGAGCACTTGGAGTTCATCACAGATGTCCCGGCTGACGCCGCGATGAACCCGTGCACCAACGGAACCGACGACGGCTGCGACCCGACCTGCGCATCAGCGTGCGTCACCGGAGGGGTGTGACCCCAGCAGTTCCCGATGCACCTCGGGGATCAGGCGGCTCTGGTCCCCGAGGCACTCATTCTCGTTGCCAGGTCTGGAGGAACGGATGCGTCACGCTGACCGCAAGCCGCTTTATCGGCACACTGGAGTCGCGCTGCTGCGAGCCTCGGCTGCACCGCTGAGCAGCGCTCCCGACCAGTGGCCCGACCTGACCGACATCGCTTCCTGCCGGACATGGCTTGACCAGATGTGGGCACGCGACGGTTTGGCCGCGGCTGTGCGGCAGGCCAGCCCGTCGCTGGCCGACCGCGTCGACGACATCCGCGTCGGGCACGCCATGTCCGACAAACAGGTTCGCAGCGCCACCGTGTCCGCCGTGCGCTACGTGCTGCGCAGCATCGGACGGCCCACGCCCTTCGGGCTGTTCGCCGGCGTTGCTCCCGTGACACTTGCCGCGGCCGGGCGGGTCGAACTGCGAACGGAGCACCGGGCCGCAGCGCGGGCCGACGCGCAGTGGCTGGCTGACATCATCACGCGGGCCGAGTCCTGCCCACAGCTGCTGGAACGACTGCACGTCACGGTCAACGACCTCGCGGTGCGCCGAGGTGACCGGCTGGAGCTCCCGCAAGGAACGGACCGGGCAAGGGTGCTGTGCACCTCCGCGATCCTCGCCGCGTGGCAGGCCGCCGCGACTCCAATGCGGTTCGGCGACCTCATCGACAAGCTGGCCAACGACTTCACCACCGACCGCCTCAAGGTCCGCGACAGCATTACCGCGCTACTTGTGCGGCCGGGGTTCCTACTGACCAGCCTCCGCGCTCCGTTCACCGTCACCGACCCGTTCACCTACGTGCTGACCGTCTTGCACGACGCGGACGCCGTCGAACTGCCCGAGATCGCAGACTTGCTGCGCGAACTTGACGCAGTGCACGCCAAACTCCGCCACCACAACGCCCCCGCGACCTCGGGTACCGAACAGCATGAGGCCCGCGCAGCACTGATCAGCCAGATGCGCACGCTGTCCTCGGCAGGACGAACCCCCATCGCCGCGGATCTTTTGCTGGACAACACAATCGAACTGCCGTTCAAGGTCGCACAGGAGATGGCCGCCGCCGCGAGCGCACTACTGCGCACCACCCGCCACCCCGCCGGTGACCCAGCCTGGCGCGAGTATCAGGCCGAGTTCACCGATCGCTACGGCGTTGGCACGCTGGTGCCGCTACTCGAGGTCGTTTCGCCCGACGCCGGCCTCGGGTATCCGGCACGCTTCAATGGCAGCCTGCGCTCCGCTCCCGCCGTCGCGCTCGGGCCACGCGACGAACGACTTCTGGCACTGGCATGGCAGGCGATGGCCAACGGCAGCCGCGAGATTGTCTTGTCCGACAAAGACCTCGCTGTGCTCACCTCCCCGGACTTTGACGAGCGCTACATCCCGCCGCACGTCGAACTGGCCGCGCGCGTGCACTGCGCCAGTGTGGATGCGCTGAACCGGGGCGAGTTCACGCTCACCGTCGCACCGGCTCGCTCCGCCGGAACCCTCACCAGCCGGTTCACACCGATGGCCACCGGGTCCGGTCTCGCCGGGGCCTACCGGGCGCTTCCAGCCGCGACTGAGGGCGCGCTGCGTGCGCAGCTGAGCTTCGGCCCGAAGTTCGTGCCCGCCGAGAATGTCTGCCGGGTGCCCGCCTACCTCGATCATGTGATTCCGCTGGGCGAGCACCGCGGCCACGATGACCCCTCGACGTTGATTCCGCTGGAGGACCTGGCCGTCTGCGCGACCCGCGAACGGCTCTACCTGGTCAGCCGGTCACGGCGCCGGGTGGTCGAACCGCAGGTGTTCCACGCCCTCGCCCTGGACAAGCAGCCGCATCCGCTGGCGCGGTTCCTGGCCGAACTGCCGCGCGCGTTCAGCGCCTCCTGGTACCAGTTCGACTGGGGTCCGCATGTGACCCTGCCAGCGCTGCCTCGGGTGCGCTACGGCCGCACAGTGCTGTCCCCTGCGCAGTGGCGTCTGTCCACTACCGACTTGCCGTCAGAGGGCGCCGGCCCGCAGGGATGGCGCGAGCTGCTCGCCGCCTGGCGGACACGTTGGAACTGCCCGGACGTGGTGGAAATGCGCGACGCCGATCGCACACTGCGGCTGAGTCTCGACGAGCCCGTCCATGCCTCGCTCCTGCACAACCACCTCGTCAAGCACGGCCAGGCCATCCTCTACGAAGCCGCCGACGTGGCCGCCCACGGCTGGATTGATGGCCACGCTCACGAGATCGCGCTGCCACTGGTCACCACCCGTCCAGCTGCTCCCGCCCCGTTGCGCGGTCCGCTACCCGAGGTCACCAAGCAGCACGGTCAACTCCCCTGCGACCCCGGTGCCACCTGGCTCACCGCGAAGATCCACACTCACCCGGAGCGTCTGGACGGCATCCTCGCTACACGCCTGCCGCAGCTGGTCAACGCCCTTCCCGAGGGCACCGCATGGTGGTTCGTGCGATACCACAGCCAGCACGAGACCGATCACCTCCGGCTGCGTCTACGCCCCACACCCGAGCACTACTCTGCGTGCACGATCGCAGTCGGGGAATGGGCGCAGCGGATACGGCAGGCAGGCTTGATCACGGACGTGCGGTTCGCTTCTTACCAGCCCGAGATCGGCCGATATGGGCACGGCGCGGCGCTGGAAGCGGCCGAGGAAGTCTTCGCCGCCGACTCACGGTTGGTCGCCGTCATGCTCCGTGCTCTGCCCGCCAAGTCGGTCAACCCCACAGCTCTGGCCACTGCGAACATGGTCGGCATCGTCCGCGGACTTCTCGGCGCGCCTGGCTCCTCAGCCGACTGGTTGATCAACCGCGCCGCGCCCGCCGTCACCATCGCACGGGACATCCTCGATGAGGCGATGCGGCTCTCGATCGACCTCACGGCGCTGCGGAAGCTGCCCGGCTGGACAGAACCGGTCGAGCAGGCCTGGCAGGTTCGCGCCGAGGCGCTGGCCACCTACCGTGGACACCTGCACCCAGGCACCAGCATCGACGCCAACTCCGTGCTGGAGTCGTTGCTGCACATGCACCACAACCGGGCCATCGGTATCGACCCTGACCACGAGCGCCTATGCAAGCGCCTCACCAGACACGCCGCGTTGGCCTGGCGGGCACTGCACCAAGGCGGCGATTCCCAATGACGCCAACAATTTCACCCGCCACGCCGCCACAGCACGACCCCACTCCCGCCTGGGGGCAGTCACTGTCCTACGGCGCGGCCGGGATCGCGCTGCTGCACGTCGGCCAGGCCCACGCCGGCCTCGTCGACTGGCCAGCCGCACGTCAGCGGATCACGGCGATGACCCGCAGCCCGCTCGTCGCCCACCCCGACGCGTGCCTGTTCAACGGCGCGCCCGCCGTCGCGTTCGTGCTGCGCACCACAGGAAACCCTGTCTATGCCCGCCCGCTGCACACCCTCGACGCGCACATCTCACGCCTGACGCGGCGTCGCCTCGACGCAGCACACCAGCGCATCGACGACGGACTCCTCGCCCGTCTGCGCGAGTTCGATCTGATCAATGGACTGACCGGTATCGGGACCTACCTGATGCACACCGGCCACGATGCGCTGCTGCGTGACGTGCTGTCCTACCTCGTGCGGCTGGTGTGCGAGCCGATCACGTTCGACGGTGAGCAGTTGCCCGCCTGGTGGACCGGCAACGAACCTGCCGACCGTCCTTGCCCGCAGTGGCCCGGCGGACATGCGAACCTTTCGATCGCCCACGGTGTCACCGGGCCGCTGGCCTTGCTGGCGACCGCCAAGATCAACGGCATCGCCGTGCCAGCACACGCCGAGGCGATCGAGAACATCTGCGGGGTGCTCGACCGCTGGCAACTCGGCACCCGCACCACACCGTGGTGGCCGGGCACCATCAGCCTGCACGAGTGGCGCACAGGCACCACCAGTCAGGTTGGTCCGCAGAGGCCGTCGTGGTGCTACGGCACGCCCGGCATCACCCGCGCACAGCAGCTCGCGGGAATCGCCCTCGGCGACCAACAGCGGCAGCGCGCCGCCGAGAACGCGCTCGCGTCGTGCATCACCGACCCACAACAGCTCGATCAGCTCGACGGCGCGTCGCTGTGCCACGGCTGGGCCGGACTGGTCCAGACTGTCCGCCGCGCCGCGGACGACGCCGGACCCGGAAGCGAACTCGCCACGCTCCTGCCGCGGCTGCACAAAGACTTCCAACAGCACCTGCGCGATCACCGGCCACCGGCCGGGGACGGCCTGCTGGAGGGCGCGACCGGAGTCGCGCTGGCCCTGTACTCGGCGACCGAGCCCGCGTTCCACTGGGATGCGTGCCTGCTCCTCGCCACACCTGACCGCAGTACCGAACTTGAAAGGAACGGGATGACCACCACGGAAACCCAGCCCGAAGACCTGCGCAACCGGATGGTCGACCACATCGTGGAGAACAGCCAAGCGCTGTCGGCCGAGGTCGAGCGGGTCCTTCGCAAGGTTCCCCGCCACCCGTTCGTGCCGGACGCGAGTATCGAGGACGCCTACGCCAACCGTGCCATCACCATCAAGCCCGGCCCTCCCGGGGGCAGGCCCGCCAGCTGCATCTCAGTACCCACCGTCGTCGCGATGATGCTCAACCAGCTCGACGCCCGCCCCGGCCAGCGCGTCCTGGAGATCGGCGCTGGCACCGGCTGGAACGCCGCCCTGCTCGCCGAACTCGTCGGCGAGACCGGCCACGTCAGCACCATCGACATCCACCCCGACGTCACCGAGCACGCCCAACGGGCACTCTCCGCCACCGGTTACGGCCGCGTGCACGTGATCACCGGAGACGGCGCGCTCGGCGACTCCGAGAACAGCCCGTTCGACCGCATCATCGTCACAGTCGGTCCTTGGGACCTACCCCCGGCCTGGTTCGACCAGCTCGCCCCCGGTGGGCGGCTCGTTGTCCCGTTGACCTGGCGTGGTCAAACCCGCAGCGTCGCGTTCGTCAACGACAACGGGGTTCTGCGCGCCACCGACAGCCAGCTGTGCGGTTTCATCCCGATGATCGGCGACGGCCAGGACGGCGAGCAGAAGGGCGAGATCGCCGACGACGTCCTGCTGTACTGGGACCCTGACCAGTCCGTGGATCTCGATGCCCTGCAAGGGGTTCTGGACACCCCTGCGAGCACCGCATGGTCCGGCACGTCGATCGTGACCATGGAGTCCACCGACCTCATTTGGCCACTGGTCACCGCCGTTGAGTCGGGGACGGTGCGCTTCTGCGCCGGAAACGATGCTGTCGAGGCCGGACTGGCCAAGCCCGCCTTTCGGTACAGCAGCGTCGCTCTCGTCGACGGATCGTCGTTGGCGTACATGACGTTGAAGAACCCCGAGCCCGACATGCAGGACAAGCGCTGGGAGCTCGGTGCGATCGGTCACGGCCTTGCTGGGGAGCAACTCGCCGAACGGCTCTGCGCCGCGATCCGTTCCTGGGGCGAGGATCGCGCCGCCCAGCCGACCATCGCCGCCTACCGCGCAGGGACACCGGACACCGCGCTCGCCGGCGGCCAGGTCATCGACAAGCAGTTCATCCGGCTGGTCGTCTCACGCTGATCACCCTCGGACGCATCCATACGGCCCCGTCTCCTGCTGGACACGTCCCCGCAGGAGACGGGCCGCTCCACGAGCTCGATCTTCTCGCACGTCATGCCGTTGCAGATGCCGCAAAGGTTCAGCCGCTTTCTCCTGCTTGACGGCGGCGCGGCGCACCAGCAGGTCGGAGCCGACGATGCTCAACGAAATCGCTCCTACTTCTCTGCTGCCTATCAGCGCAATTGGCGTTGCTCCCTCACGGCTTGCGTCCTGTCGGTCGCCGCGCGAGCGGTGGCCGACAGGAAACGTGAACGAGTAATGGATCAGGTCTCCTCGAATACACGGCCAATCACACCATCCGGACATCCGAGTAGTTCCAGCGCATGGGCACGCACCATCTGTTCCAGCACCTTGACGACCTCATACAGTTCGTACGCGTCGTACCCCTTGGTACCGTGCGCCAAGTCGTTGCGAACGATCCTCAGAGCATCGGGGGCGTTCTTGGCGTTTACAGGATTCGCCTTAATCGCGGCGATCAATTCCGTCGCGTCCAGAATTTTCTTCACGTCCCCGGGAAGCTTCCTAGCCAACCAGTTGATCGCAGGTTCCAGACCTCCCGGCGGCCGCCTGCCGAGGTTCCGCTCCAAAAATTTGAGTTGCTTACCGTCCAAGCAATCTTTTACCAACCCAACAACGGTATCGCGGGCGTCAGTATGTACCTTCTGCCGCTTCGCAAAAGACTCCCTGGTCTCGTATCCGTGCGTACCTTCGATCGCTTGCAGAAGCAAGAGGAACCGGGATCGCGGGTGCTGGTCACGCGCGTGCAACATTGACCCGTAGGTCTCTATCAGAGGGTGATGCGCCACCGTAAGTTTCTGCCAGATCTGCAGCAACTCAAGAAGAGATACTTCGTCAGCCTTAAGCCTCAGTGGTGACTTAACGCCATCAATATCTTTACTTGTGGAGTTATACGGGTCCTGGGTAATACCCGACCCGAATAGTTGCCCACTCCTCTTCCCGTCACCACCGACAACCGGACGGACACTCAGATAGGTGATCTCTTCAGGTCGGCCTGTTGCGATCGAGACGACGCGACGGAGCGGAGTAATCCACTCGTCGAGCAACTGACGGAGCGGCAACGCCTTTGCTAGCTCGCAATTCAAAACCGGACTAAAGCTCATGCTGAAGACATAGGGATCGAACGAGCGAAAAGATCCATAGTACGAGAGTTTCATGGTCGCGCCAGCGCCGCTCCACTCCTGCGTGGAGTCTGAATGCAGTTCAGCCGACCACACCCCCGAGGCACCCTTCTCCGGGAAGGTAGTGCTCTTGATGGGCGAGACACCAGCGATGGCGTCGAGACCACCGATCTGGATCTCGAAAGATTCGAAGAGCACTTCGTCCGCGACACTGACGTCCGCGAGCGTAATAACGGCAGCGCCCGCATTTATCCTCGCTTGATTCGGGTGCCAAAATGTCACACGAGCGTCAATGAGCAGGACGTTCGCTCCACTAGAAAGGCTTCCGATAAGCGTCGGAACATCGACGTACTGCGGAAATCCGACAACTCCTTTTGTCATCTCCTTGAGCGCGTCACCGAATTCACCGTGGGCCATACCAGTTGGTGATTTTCCTGCCTCAACGGTCAGGGCCCCGTGAGCCGCAAAAGTCCCACCCTTCGTAGACGGCAGCTGCCAGACGACCAGGTAGTCGTCCGGCTCGAACTTAAGCCTGAGTGCGGTCTTCCGGCTCATCTTGCGTTCCTCTTGATTCCATAGGCGGCGTACAACGATACGGGCTGCTAGCTGGCTGATTCAACCGAGTCGGCAGGGAAGCCCGCGCGTGCTGGAGCCCTTTCATGAGGTCCGCGTCAACGATGACGGCGTCAACAGTGTTTCGCCTTCAAGCCTTGACGGTGGGAAGACTACGGCACTGAATGACGTGCTCAGCACTGGTCGGGCAGCCGTTCACTTCCCTCACCACGGTCGACGGAGACTCAACGCTTCCACACATTGACCTTTTCTCCGCCTACTAGAGGAGCGTCATCAGGCCCTTTGAGGTGTGGCGCTATCCATACTGGCCGGTGCACCTGGCGAGACGGGTACCACTGCTGCCGCCAATGCCCCCGAACGATCCATCGGTGGTGATGCTCACGGACTGCAGATTCGTCTGCACTATCGGTGACCTTGGGGCGGCGGAGTTCAAGCAGACGGACCGGTCGCGGTTCGTATCCACCTCGAAGAAGGCGTCTACGTGCCGGACGAGGAAGCTGTACGTCGCTGATATCTACCAAAGGCTTCTGCTGCATCAGCAACCACGCGGCCCGTAGCTTGGGCAGCAGGTTGACCTTGAAGTTCGTCGAGTCCAGCATTGTTTCGGCGTTATCGCCGAACGGCCAGGCAAATTCGCCGCCGTGCGCGTACACAAGCCGTGGCTCGGTGGTGGCCATCTGCCGATTCGGCGCGATGCGGTCGAAGACAGGGGCCGCCTCATCTCGATCGAGGTAGGTGGAACCCAGTAGCACGTCATCGCGTCCAGGTACTCGGGCCCAACACACGGCGGTGATGCCGAGTTGCGTCTCGCCCAGCGAACTCGGCGCGATCGGCCGCTGGAATACCATCAATCCCGCGTCAGCGGGAAGGTCTTCCGGTGCGAGCTGGAAATCCGGGACGGATCGCGCTGCTGCGTCGACCAATTCGACCATGTCGGCGGCAACATAGAACAGCACAGAATCCCGCAAACGCAAGATTTCAGCGCCCCGAAGGAAGCTTCCTGCCTCCGAGGGCTCAGTGCTGGCTTTGCCGGGAAGCCAGTCATAGCTGCCAGTAGCGGTCGCTTTGTACCACAGCTGAGCAGCGGCGGGGCTGTCCAGCCAAGCGATGATCGAAGCCCGGATCTCTGGCAACTCTACCGGGCGAATGTCGGTCATGACGACGTCCGTCCCATCGTGTCCAGGTAGCAATGCAAGAATATCGTAGAAATTCCGGTCTTGGCGACGACTTGGCCGAGGCTATTGCCCTGCTGGTTCAGCAACCGTGCGTATTCAATCTTGTCTTCAAGGTGGGTGACGATGTTCGGAGTCGGCTGCACGGATGTCCGCAGTCTCGCGCACATGTGGTGATCCACGATCTAGAGCGCCTCGTCGCTGCACCGGCTGCAGCAGGTGAGGTCGCGTTCGACCGCCGCTCGTTGGCAGATGACGCAGACCGATTCGCCGCAGTGGTAACAGGTAGTCACCGCGCTGTCAGCAAGGTCGAACCACAACTTCGGGTTCGCGCGCGTCATCGCCAGCTCTTTGGATTCGCAGGCCTCGATGCACCGGCCGGTGTTTCCGGGTTCGCGGGGATCAGGGAAGACCGTGCACTTCGTGTACCTGTGCATGGGGTTGTGATCGAGCGGGTTGGAGCAGCCGATGGGGCATGGCCAGTTCTGCGGGCGCAGCGTTGAGGGATCGCACATGTAGCAGGAGTCGACGGCAAGTCCGCGGCCAGGATGGTTCTGGCACTCTCGCTTGAGAGGGAAGTCCTTGCTTGAGCGGGGCGACACGTAACCCGGTGGTGTGTGCCGGTATGCGCAGTTGTAGCAGTTGACGCGCTCGGCCCAGTTCGCGGTTTCGTGCAGGACACGGGCGCGATCCGGCCTGATGGCCGATCCGCATACGGTGGTGAGGCCGTCTTCGCTGATGTGCATCTTCCCGTTTCTCCAGCGAACCACCTTCGCCGGCTGCGGCTCGGGTCGGTGCTCGCGCGAGGCGACTTCAGCGGTATTCGTCACGAGGGCTTGGTCCTTCTGCCTAGGCGTGTCGACTCTTGCCGGAGAACTCGGTCTACCACGAACCCCCAACACAGTCTCGATTTGTAGCCGTTTGCCACGCTTTCGAGAGCACGGATCTGCGCCAGCGCTTCGCTGTCAGGACGTGCGATCGGCGACCGTGTTCTGTCTGTGGCCGGCAGCTGGATGTCTCCCGTCTAAAGACCAACCTGCAGCGGCGGGCATCGCGCTGGGCCCAGGTGATGCGGGTCTAGCGCCCTGCCAGTGATGTCGTCGGCGGCGAGGCGATCGGCAGAGGTCGCGTAATCCTCAGTCGGCACCCGGTCAGCCGTTCCACTGCCAAGGATGCGGAACGCACTCCGTCCTCACGTACGACTCAGGACCATCAAAGGCGTGGTTGGAACAACAGCCGGCACGGCAAGGCATCGCACCACCGGGCCGCCCCGTCGTGGTGATCGTCGTGGTATCGACGCACCGCATCCGCAAGTGCCTCCAGATCAACACGCAACTTGTTCCTCTCGGAGAGCACGTCATGCCACTGCCGATCGATGTTCTCGTTCACAGGCAACCTTCCGCAGTCCCCGGTTCTGGCCGGGCAGGACCTGACCGCGCCGTCTACGGGACGCGAATGACGTCCTTTGACGCCACACAACAATGCTGAACTGCGGTTTTGAGTGCTGTTCAAAGGAAGTCGACGCGCGATCATGATCGAGACAACCGGTTGACGAAGCCAGTCATAGCCTGGATGTCGGTAGACAACGAGTGGCATCGCTAGTCTTTACCTGGTCGTTGAGAGGAGATCCCTATGCCCGCGCGCCTGTCCCAGCCAACGGATGTCCCCAACGACCACCAGCCATTGATCGACATGCTGTGGCGGTTCTACGTCGCGGCGAACGGCCCATCGACACGCGAGATCGCGCGCATCATCGCCACGCAGGACGACGACCAACGCGACGGTACGGCCAACCACGAGACGGTCCGTCGGACCTTGAAGGCATTGCACCTCCCGGAGTGGCAGACCGTCGAGGTGATCTTCCTGGCGCTGTGTCAGATCGCCAACGTGGACGCGGACGACGAGGACGATGGCGACAGCGACTTCTTCGATCGGTTTGATCAGTCGCCGACTCATCGAGACCGACTCCGCCAGTGCTACCGCTTGGCCAGATACGGAGCGGTGCACGATCTCCCCAGGACGCGGGACGAGAAAGCCCGGCAGCAAGCAGCAGAACAGGAACGCGCCCAGCGACGGATCATGGCTGATGACCCATGGGGGCAAGCACCCTCAGCGGGAAGCGGTGGGTTCGCCGACGAACCACCATTCTGACTGCCTGGACAGCCGACCTTGACCAAGCGGACGAAGGTCTCAGCGTTCCGGTTTGCAGACAACAAACTTGATCTTAAGCTCGCCTGTGGGTGCGATCGCTCCTCACAGAAGCCGATCGATGGTTTGGGAGCGATCCGAACGGCGGTCTCGTGGCAAGTTCTCGATGCAATCTCGAGGTCGCAGCCACTGGCGGCGTGAGACCTTGCGGTGGCACGCGGTTCGTTTGCCCTGCCACCATCTGATCCAGCACCGCGCGGGTAGCCCGAGCATGCCGAGCCGCGACGTGGCGCTGGTGCGCCACGTGCCACGCCGCGATCTCGGCAACGAGCGCTGCCACCGCTATCAAGAGCGCGATGAACTGTCCGGGTGTGGCCCGTTGGCGTGCTGGATTACGCATACCTGCTCTGATCAGTTGGTTGGCAGCCGTACGCAGATCGCGCGACACCGCTGCCCACCGCCGCGGCAGGATCTGCTCGGGTACGCGGCCGGCACGCGCGTATGTCTCCCATGCGTCGATCAGCAGTGGCACTCGATCCGCATCGGCGACAACGACGAGAGCCAACAGCATGTCGCCTGCCGCATGAGCGATGCCCTGCATCGCCTGCTGTCCGAACTCGGTCTTGTTCAATGGTCCGCGGTGCCGCATCCGCTCACATGCAGGCAGAACAACCTCATCGACGATCCCTTGCACCGAGGCGGGCACGGTCGTCTCCACCGATTCCCACCGGCTCATGAGCTTCGAGTAGGTGAGATCCGGACCGAGCTTTCCTCCGGCGAAGTACAGCGAATCACCCGAGGCGGTGCGGCACGCCGGGTCGGAGGCGTCCGTGACCGAGTAGCCGAGAATCCGGCCGTGATGACCTTGACGGACGCGTACCGTCGCATTCGCCAACTCCAGGTACTCCACGAACTCGTCCCAGTTCCGCGCGGCAGCAGCGGCGCTGGAAACCTGACGACGCAGCTTGTTGCGAACCGCGACGTCCGTCTGCCTCTGGCCAGTGGCGTGGAGCCTGGAAGCCTTCTCGTTCTCAGCACGAGTGGGACGAGGTGTCGCCGTCCGATCCGCGGCACCTGTGCTTGTAAGGCCGTACCGCTCCTCGGCCGCGTTGCACGCCTCCTTCACACGCCGGAAGTCGTAGTTGCGGTGCGGGTGCACGAGCTCGCCGGTGTCTTGTCGAACCAGCACTGCGGCGATGTGCACGTGGTCAGGCGCGTGACGGATCGCGACCCATCGGCAGCCGCCAGGATCATCGCGCTCGGCGATCCCAGTGCGGTGCAGTACGTCCGCCACCACGTCTGCCCACTGCTCGTCCGTCAGCAGCGGGTCGTCAGGATGGTTGCGCAACGAGCACTGCCACACGGGGCCTTTCGGGACCCGGCTCACAGTGCCTGACCAGTCATCCTCACGCGGACGGCGCTTGGGCACCCCGGCGAGCGCTGCAGGTGCCCGAAGAGCTGCGACCAAGGCACCGACGTCGAACCGGTCGGTTCCGAGTTGCTCGGGCTGGTGCACCTCGGGACGACCGTCCCATGTCGCGAAGACGTGCTGATCCGTGTGTGCTGACTGCTCGGTGCTTCCTGGTCCCATCAAGTAGCGGATGAGGCCGTAGACGTTCCAGCCGCGCGTCACCTTTCCGATCATGTCGACTCGAAGCGGTCGACGATGCGTGCCAGGAGTGCATCGACTGCGGACAGGCGCTCATCCAGTTGAGCGACGATTCGATCGATGTTCGCGATGACGCGAGACGAAGCGAGGCCGACCTCGCCGGTCGTGTTCGCCACAGCCGCCAACTGGTTCAGGTTGTTGCCGTGCAGGACGCTCGCGCGACGCAGCTGCTGAAGCTCCGTCTGCACCTGCATCAGCTGCTGCCCGATCTCCTTCGCGGCTACTCGCCGCGGGTTGTTGTCAGCGAGTGCCGCTTCAACGGCTGCCTTTGCGATCCACGCACCGACTCGGAGCTGTGCTCGCGCTGCGGCCGAAACGACTGCACTCATCTCGGGCTCGTTGAACCGTGCTGTCTTCGCGATGCCACGCTTCTGCAGAGCGTGCGGTCGGTATCCCCCGGTACTTCCGTTACGCGCCATGCCATCCCCCCGGATGAGCCAAGCTTGGCGGCCGCCGGCCAGCAAGGCCAAAGGCTGCTTTTTGTCTACCTTGCTCCTGTCGCCACTCCTGCTGGGAGCGGCGGGGTGCCGGTGTCACAACGCGCACCGGCACCCCGAAAATCAAGCCGGTCAACGACATCCGCCGCGCGGACTTGAGTCGTCGCCGGTCGACAAGATCGCGGCAATCCTCAGCCGCTGCCGCGCGCTGAACGGCGGCGCGCTACGCACGATCTCCTCGACGTAGTCGTCGATGTGACGAGCGGGTTTTTCGCGTGTCCTTCTACTGCGGGTCACGGGTCACCCCCGCTACCCGATGGGCCGCCGCGAACGCGTCGAGGTCGTCGACGGCGACCCGCACGAGCCGTCCAAGACGGATGTGCGGGAGCTTTCCGGCCCTGATCGCCCGGCGGATTGTGACCTCGGAGACGGACAGATGTGCGGCCGCCTCCGACACAGGGAGGTAAGCAGGTGGAGTCTTGTCTGCCACGGTGTGGCCCTTCCTGAACAGGAAGGCCAGCGACGCGCTATGCGCCTACAGCGTTCCCCCGAACGCGCACAGCCCATCCCGGCCCTCGCTGCAACGAGCTGCGAGGGACGCGGCGTCCTGGAGCACGGGCAACGCGCGGACCAGTGACGACAAGTCGACCTGGTGGACGCGCTCGACGCGCGGGTGGCGCGTTCTGCAACGGCTCGGTGGCCGGCGGCGCGACGAACTCACCGGCGAAGAGGTCAAGCAGCCACAGCAGGACCGACACAGGAAACTTCTGTTCGGCAGCCCTGGACAGCAACACCAAGAGCCGGATGAGTCGCATTGCCGCGTCGACCTCAAGCGCGATCGTTGGTCGATCCGCAGGCTTCACGCCCAGGCCAAACGCACGGCCGAAGTCGCGGCTGACGGACCGCTTGAACGGGTCGTGTTCGCTGAGGATCATCAGCTCTTGGTGGACCGTGAACGGAAGATCCATCGCCTTCGCGATCAACCTGAGTCGCTTCGGATGACTCGCGGCAACCCTCTTGTTCGCCGCGTCGATGCGGTCGGCGAAGGCCTCGAATCCACCGAGCAGACCGCGAGGCAATGCCGACTCGATGACCTGCATCTCTTCCGGTGGAAGGGACTTACGCAGCTCGCGAACGAGATGCACTCGTCGATGGATCTCTCGAGCGGAGTAGCACTCGGCACGGGCTGCTGGCGCGGTCACATGACGCACCACTGCGTCCCGCCGCGCTTCTGAGCTCCCCCGAGTACTCATGTGACCACAGTAGACAGCTCAGGAACGAGCTTCCAAGAAATCCGTGGGCAGATTGCGAGTCGCTTCGGGCGTGGCTTGATCGTCGTCCCGTTCGAACTGGATTCTGACCGACTCGGGTTTGAAGCCCGGGCCGCCTCGGGACGGCATGATCGTGACCGTGACACCCATCGCCGTGAGGAGTGCCCGGCGCTGAAGCACGGTCAGTTGCTTCCAACGCTCCTGCGCTTGAGGCCCAACCATCTCGGTGACCATGTCGCTGGGAACACCGACGACCAGACGCATGGCTTCTCGGTCAGCCTCTTCAAGAGCCGGCCGGAGCTTCGCGTTGATCCTGTGGAACTGCTCGCGATCAAGCAGGTCGTCCGCGTAGTCGTCGGCTGCGGCCTGGAGCCGGGCGCGGATGCCAGCGGCATGCTCTCGCGCGGCTTGCGCGGCGACGTCGTCCCGAGTCAGCAGGTCGCGGGCATCGGGTTCCTGAAGCCGTCGCACGACCACGCGCTCCACCAGGTCGTCCACCCACTCCTGACGCCGCCCGACGCACGAGGACGCCGCATCACAGACGTAGAGCGGTGTCTTGCCGAGCTCTTTGCGGCGCTGGTTCACCCACCTGTTGGAGACTCGAAGAGCTGAACCGCACTTGCCACAACAGCCGATTCCGAACGTCAGGAGGTGCTGTCGGGCACCGCCACGCGTCTGCACTCGCGAGGGGTCGGTGAGAAGAGCGACGACCTGATCGTGCTTGTCCTGATCCACGATCGGCGGCCACGCTGCTGGCCCGAAGTCCTCTCCTCCGCGCTTACGGCGAGCGATGTTGGACAGCCGAAGCGCCAGCTTCCGGACTGAGCTGGTGCCCCACGATCGGTCGCCGCCGTACGGCGTGGGCACCTCGCGGGCGTTCAAGTCCGCGGTGATCACGTTCAAGGACTCGCGTGCGAGCAGCCGATCGACGATCTCGCGCACGATGGCCGCCTCGGCCTCGTCCACCTCGTCGGTGAAGCTCAAGACACGGCCGTTCTTGTCCTGCTCGTAGACCCGCCGCCATCCGTATGCCACGGCACCGTTGGCACGACCCTCCTCCGCACGTTGGAGTGCGGCACGGGCAACGCGCTCACCCTTGAGCTCGGACTCCAACGTGTCGGCTTCGCCGAGGATGCCCGCGACCATGCGGCCGGCTGCGCTCGTGAGGTCGATGTCGGAGCCCTTCACCAGCGAGATGGACACGCGGGCTGCTGCCAACAGCTCGATCGCGTCCACGCGTTCCTTGCGATTGCGCCACAGCCTCGCCATGCCGTAGGCGACGATACGGGTGATCTCGCCCCGCGAAGCCGCTTTCATCAGCGCCTCGTATGCAGGTCGCGGTCCCCCACGCAGTGCGCTCAGGTCGTTGTCGACCCACTCGTCGAGAACGGTCCACCCGCGGGACTGCGCGAGTGCGCGACCGTCCTCAAGCTGGCGGGTGACGCCCTTCTCCTGCAACATCGGGTCTTCGCTGATGCGCGCGTAGATCCCCACGACCTCGGTCATGAGAAGAGGCTACCGATGTTCACCGCTAGTGTGATTTACTCTTTCCGGGGGGTGTGGGGAAGACCACGTCCGCCGACAACTTCGCGTCGCTGATCAACGACGTCGAGGACCGGCTGTTCGCGGTGCTGCCGGACGACACGTGGTTCTACCCCGGCCACGGCGACGACTCGACGCTCGGCAAGGAACGGCCCTCACTGGCGGAGTGGCGCGCCCGAGGCTGGTGACGCGCGACGCCGGGACGCACGACTCGTGCTCCCGGCGTCAGCCGACCTCGTCGAGCAAGTCCAGGTACCCGGTGGTCGTGCGCCACAGCGCGTCCGAGTACGGGGTGAGCTTGCCGGGATTCCACCGCTGGTCGGTGTACGCCTGGTTCTCGCGCCGCAACGCCCGCAGGCTCACCGCGAGCTCGTCCTCGATGCGCTTCCTGAGCTCCTCGGGCGATGGGGCAGGGATCCGGACCAGCTCACCGGTGCCGTCGCTGACCGCCACGAGCGTTTCCTCGTTGATGCCGTCCGCGGCGCTCCAGACCAGCGCGGGCCGTTCGATGCGGTGGTTCCACACCGGGGCGTCCTTCGACCGCCACCGTGCCTCGAACGGGTTGCGCGACAGCCTTGTCGAGTTCGCCCAGTGCTCGGCGCCGACCGGCTCGCTGCGCCACGGCACCTCGTCCACCGGCAGGTCGGTGACCAGGGCCACCTCGATGACGTCGACGTCGCGCGGCACGTCGAGCAGGTCGCCGAAGACCCACAGCTCGATCACCTGGAACCGGAAGAACGAGGTCGGCAGGTCGCCGCACTTCTCAGCGAGTTCGGTCAGGTGGTGCACTGCACGCGTCCATTTCACGAGGTGGATCATGCCTGACCTGGTGGCGGAGGCTTTGGCGCGGCTGGATCTCGTCGAGCCCGCGCTGTGTGCGTTCCACGAGGTCTTCCGCACGCCCGTGCCCGAGGCGGACCCCTCGCTGCCGTTCGCGGGCATGCCCATCGCGGTGAAGCGGGGCGAACGCCGCAGCCACCGCGAGGCGTTGATGGCCATGGGGTGCGTACCGATCGGACTGACCACCACGCCCGATGGCAGTACCCCGTGGCAGACGTGGGGCCGCAACTCTCGCGGCCTCACACGCAACCCGTGGAACCTGGACCGCACACCAGGCGGTTCGTCAGCGGGCTCGGCGGTCGCGGTGGCGGTGGGGGTCGTGCCGCTGGCCACGGGCGTGGACGGCGCGGGCTCGATCCGCATCCCGGCCGCGTGGTGCAACGTGCTCGGCCTGAAGACGACCTCCTCCGAACGGGCCGCCGTAGGCGTCTTCGCCCGCGACCCCGCCCTGCTCGCCACCTACCTCGGCGTCACGGAGGTCAGCACACCCAACGCCGTCTGGTCCACCGACCTGGGGTTCGCCGTGGTGGACGACGAGCAGGCGTCGATCGCCTGGCAGGCGGCCGCCCCACTACGCCCGCGCCCCGTCCCGCTGAAGCTCGCGGACCCCGCCGCCGACTGGTTCGCCGGTCGCTGCGGCCCCAACCCGGTGCTCGACTTGCTGTTCGAGACCGCCGACGTGCT
Source organism: Lentzea sp. HUAS TT2 (assembly GCF_051853195.1). Classification (NCBI taxonomy): domain Bacteria; kingdom Bacillati; phylum Actinomycetota; class Actinomycetes; order Pseudonocardiales; family Pseudonocardiaceae; genus Lentzea; species Lentzea sp. HUAS TT2. The sequence goes on from NZ_CP196667.1 coordinate 652,142, forward strand.
GCTCACCCCGACCACGCCCGGTCCGCCGCACGGCCACGACGGGCCTGGCGCACGCGTCAACACGTCGCTGACCTGGGCGTTCAACTTGAGCGGGCACCCCGCGATCAGCATCCCCGCCGGGTTCGACTCCGAAGGTCTGCCGGTGGGGTTGCAGGCCGTGGCGCGGCACGGGAGGGAGGCGGACCTGGTCGCCGCCGCCCGCGCGGTCTTCGGGGGAGCCGATCGGGTGATTTGATCCCAATCAACACCGCCGGACCCGTCCCGTGCGGTGTCCTCCTCGCTCAAGGAGGACAAACATGGCGAGACGCATCGGCGGTGCTGGAGGCGGGTCCGACCCCGGAGCGGGCAGGGCGGGCGCCGTGGTGGCCGCAGGGGTGCTGGCGATGTCGGTCGCCGGCGGACTGTCCGGCGGCGGGGCCTCGACGGTCGCCGTCGACTCGGCCGGGGTGAACCTCGGCAAGGCCAGGTCCGAGGGCAAGAAGTCCGCTCGCAACGGCGACGCGGACGGCGCGTGGCGTCAGATGAACATGCGCACGCTCAAGCGCACGGCCAAACCGGCGCTGGAATGCGTGTCCCACTCCTTCGGCCAGGTTCGGGACCACTTCCTGCGCAACCCGTGCAAGTCGCTCGACCGCACCCTCTTCGCCGTCGGCGACGATCGGGGCAACGTCGCGGTCGTGTCCGTGGCGTGGGTCGGCTTTCGGAACCGTCGTGACGCGGGCGAGTTCAAGAAGCTGATCGACGTGCACGGCACCGGCGACATCACGCCACTCGCGACCCCGCTGCTCGACTTAGCGGACATCCGCTTCACCGGGCTGCACTACCAGTCACGTCCGGACAGCAGCACGGTGGTGATCGCCGAGACGGAGTCCGCGTCCGGCAACGTGAGCGGCGAGACGCTCGACGCCCTCGCCGACATCGCGAGCTGGCTGCCGCGTTAGGCCGCCACCGCGCGTACCGACCTCAACGCCGACGCCCACGCCACCAGTTCGTCGAGCATCCCGCTGAGCTCCTCGTGCTGCTGCAACTCCCCCTGCAGGTCGCCGCGCCCGAACGCGACCTGAGTGCGCACGGTCGCCACCTTCAGCTCGGCCAGCACCAGCCGGAGCTGTTCGACGGCGCGCAGACCGCCGTGGCCTCCCAGCGACACGAAACCGGCGGCCTTGTCGTTCCACTCCGCGTACAGGTAGTCGAGCGCGTTCTTCAGCACGGCCGGGAACGAGTGGTTGTACTCGGGCGTGACGAACACGAAGCCGTCGTACGACGCGATGCGTGACGCCCACTCTCGCGTGTGTGCGTGTGTGTATTCGCCGAAGATCGCGGGCACCGGTTCGTCCAGCAACGGCAGGTTCACCTCCTTCAGGTCGATGAGCTCGAACGACGCGTCGGTGCGGGTGCCGGCCACGTCCACGACCCACCGCGCCACCCCCTCGGAACGGCGGCCGGGACGCGTGCTTCCCAAGATCACTGCGATGCGCATGTCCGCCAAAGTACAACGGCCGTGGTACTTAGTGCAACGGTCGTTGTACTAAGCTCGGGGGCATGCGACCTGACAAGCGGCAGGCGATCCTGCACGGGGCGTTGGGCGTGTTCGCGCGCGACGGCTACACGCGGGCGAGCATCGACGCCATCGCGAAGGAGTCGGAGGTGTCGACGCGCACGCTCTACAACCACTTCGCGGACAAGGCCGACCTCTTCCGCAACGTCATCCAGGCGAGTGCCGGTGCGGCGGCGCGCGACCAGATCGCGATCATCGAACGGCACTTCCACAAGGTCACGGACCTCGAGAAAGACCTGGTGGCGTTCGGGAAGGCCATGTGCGCCGAGCTCGGCAACGCCACGCACTTCGCCCTCGTGCGGCAGATCAACGCCGAGCTCACGCACATCCCCGCCGAGGCGATCGAGGCGTGGCAGGAGACGGGACCGCGCAAGGTGGTGCGGGCGCTCGCCGACGAGCTGGGCAAGCTCGGTTTCCAGGATCCAGGACGTGCGGCCGTGCACCTGATGCTGCTCACGATGACCGGCGATCCCAGCATCAGGGGGACGCGTCCGGACGACGACGACATCGCGGCCGGTGTCAGAGTCTTTCTGCACGGGCACGATGTCGAGAAACGGCAAGGGGCTGCGACATAGGGTCATGGACACACGCGTCGACGACTACATCGCCGGGCTGCCGGAGTGGCAGCAGGACATCTGCCGCGAGGTGCGCAGGCTCGTTCACGAGGCCGATCCCGGCGTCGAGGAGATGATCAAGTTCACGAACCGGCCGTACTTCGTGCTGGAAGGCAACGTGTGCGCGTTGCTCGGCACCAAGGACCACGTGAACGTGATGCTCTACGACAAGGCGATGGTGCCGGACCCGCACAACATCATCACGAGCGGTCACGGGAACAAGACCGCGCGCATGATCTCCGTGTACCGCGATCAGCCGATCAACGCGCCGGCGCTCGTCGAGATGTTCCGCCACATCATCGCCAACAACCGCCGTCGCAGGGGTGCCGGAGCCCGTCGGTAGCCTCCTGACGCATGGCGGTCGAGATCTACACCGACGGTGCGTGCAGTCCCAATCCCGGTCCGGGCGGCTGGGGTGCTGTGCTGCGCTACGGCGAGCACGAGAAGGACATGTACGGCGGTGACATCGGTCCGACGACGAACAACCGCATGGAACTGATGGCGCCCATCATGGCGTTGGAGAGCTTGACTCGCCCGTCCACCGTGGACCTGTACACGGACAGCACGTACGTCCGCAACGGCATCACCTCGTGGGTGCACGGCTGGAAGGCGAACGGCTGGCTCACGAAGGCCCGCGAGCCGGTCAAGAACTCCGACCTGTGGCGCCGCCTCGAAGAAGCCGCCAACCGGCACGAGGTGGAGTGGCACTGGGTCAAGGGCCACGCGGGTCACCCGGAGAACGAGCGCGCCGACCGCCTCGCCGTACGTGGCGTCGAAGAGGTGACGGGGCGCGAGGTCAAGCAGCCCCAGGCAAAGCAGAAGAAGGTCGCGAAACCCAAGCAGGCGCGCGAACTGAGCAGCGAACCGTGTGGCGCGCCCACGAAGAAGGGCACGCCCTGCCCGATCACGGCGGGTGCGAACGGGCTGTGCCACGTGCACGACCCGGCGTTGCAGTGCGGCGCTCTCACCAAGAAGGGCGCGCCGTGTGCCGTCGCGACCGGTGGCGGCCGGTGCGAGTACCACCAGGACGCGCTGGAACTGTTCTCGTAGCGGCCCGCGAACCGGCGTAGCGTCGCCGGCATGCTTCCCGAATCCGCCCGGCAGGTGCTGGAGTCCAAGGCACTCGGCCATCTCGTGACGCTCGGCCAGGACGGCTCCCCGCAGGTCACCATCGTCTGGGTGGGGCTCGACGGCGACGAGATCGTTTCCGGCCACCTGGCGTCACACCAGAAGGTCCGCAACATCCGCAACGACGGGCGGGTGGTGCTGTCCGTCGAGACGCCCAACGTCAACGACCACGGCCTGCAGGAGTACCTCGTCGTCTACGGCACTGCGCGCATCACCGAGGGCGGGGCGCCGGAACTGCTCCAGCGCCTCGCGCACGTCTATCTCGGGCCTGAGGTGAAGTTCCCGCCGATGGACAACCCGCCGGCCGGGTTCATCACGCGCATCAAGGTCGACCGCCTCGCGGGCGTCGGTCCCTGGGCGTCCTAGCGCAGCACCTTCGCCAGACGCGCCATGCCCTCGCCGATGTCCTCCACCGCGTTGGCGGTGAACGACATCCGCAACGTCGCGTGATCCGGCGTGGTCGCGAAGAAGGCCGAGCCGGGCACGAACGCGACGTCGTGCCGCAACACTTCCTTGAGCAGCTCGGCGCTGTCCATCTCGCCGGGCAGCCGCAGCCACACGAACATGCCGCCGTCCGGGTCGCTCCACGTCGTGCCGGGCGGCATGGTGGCGGGCAGCGCGGCGATCATCGCGTCGCGGCGGGCGCCGTACTCCACGCACAGGCGGGCGATGTGCGCGTCGAGGTCGTTGTGCGCCAGGTAGGCCGCGGCAGCAGCTTGGTCCACTGTGGACGTGTGGAGGTCGGCGGCCTGCTTCACGATCGTCAGGGTGCGCAGCAGTTCGGCGGGGGCGCGCAGCCAGCCCAGGCGCATGCCCGGGGCGCCGACCTTCGAGAAGCTGCCCAGATAAATGGTTCTGTCGCTGATGGAGGCGAGCAGCGGCACGGCCGAACCCCGGTAGCGCAGCTCGCCGTACGGGTCGTCCTCGACGATCCAGAGCTCGTTGGCCGCGGCGATGTCCGCGATCTCCGCACGGCGTGAGGCGGACAGGGTGCGGCCCGTCGGGTTCGCGAACGTCGGCACCAGGTAGAGCAGTCCGGGCTTCTCCTGTGCCACCACCGAGCGCAACGACGAGGGGATCAGGCCGTCCTCATCACTGGCAACGGGCACGATTCGGGCGCCGGTCATCCGGAAGCACTGCAACGCAGCCAAGTACGTCGGTTCCTCGACCGCCACGACCGCACCGGGTCCCAGCATCGCGGTGGCCACGAGGGCCAGCGCCTGCTGCGAACCCGTGGTGATCAGGACGTCCGAAGTGGGCAGTCCCAGGCCGGTCAGGCGTGCGGAGACCAGCTCGCGCAGGGCCGGGTTTCCTTCTGTGGGCGCGTATTGCAGGACGGCGCGGTCTCGCAGGGCGAGGTCGTACGCGGCGCGTACACCGTCCAGGTCGAACAGTTCGGAGGCGGGAAGCCCGCCGGCGAACGAGATGACCTCGGGGCGGGAGGTCAGCGCGAGCAGGTCGCGCACCGGGGAACTGGCCACGGAGAGGGTGCGGTGCATGAACTTCACGTTAACCGGCACCCTCCGCCGCCGGACCCCGATTTTCTGTCGGTGCTCGTCGCTAGCGTGGTGGACATGGACATCGAGACACGTGGAGAGCAGCCCTACGCCGCCGTGAAGGACACGGTGACGCTGGAGACGTTCGGCAAGATCGCGGACCGTTTCCCCGAGGTCATGCAGTGGCTGGCCGATCGCGAGTTACCGGTCACCGGAGCGCCGTTCCTGCGGTACTTACGCGTCACCGCCGAGGAGTTCGAGGTCGAGGCCGGGATCCCCACCGTCGCGGAGGTGCCCGCTGACGGCGAGGTGTTCACGGCCACGCTGCCCGCCGGTCAGTACGTGGTCGCGCTGCACGAAGGCAGTCCGGACGGGCTGGCCGCCGTCACCGATCGGCTGCTCGCCCACACCGTCCAGTTCGACCGCGACGGTGACAGGTGGGGTGCGCGCCTCGAGACGTACTTCACCGACCCGGCCGTGGAGCACGACCTGAGCAAGTGGAAGACGGAGGTGGCCATCCGCATCGCGGGCTGAGGTGGCGGCTATATGCCGATACAGCTATATTGCTGGCATGGCATCTACATTCGCTGTGCTGGCGGATCCGAGTCGCCGGGAGATCCTCGACCTGCTGCGTGAACGCGAGCGGCCGGTCGGCGACCTGGTCGACCGGCTGACACTCGCCCAGCCGACCGTCTCGAAGCACCTCAAGGTGTTGCGGGAGGCCGGTCTGGTCGAGGTGCGCACCGACGCCCAGAAGCGCTGGTACCGCGTGTCGCCAGAGCCGTTGGCGGAGATCGACGCCTGGCTCGCGCCGTACCGCCGGATGTGGGAGAAGAGCCTCGACGCACTGGAACGCCGGCTCGACGAGATCGAAGGGGACTGACCGTGGACGCCGAACTGCGGATGATCGAGGGCAAACCCGTGCTGCGCTTCGAGCGCGTCCTGCGGCACTCGCCGGAGAAGGTCTGGCGGGTCGTCACCGATCCCGCCGAGATGAAGCACTGGTTCCCCGCCGAGGTCGACATCGACGGCGAGAAGATGCGCTTCACGTTCCCCGAGGCGGCACCGGTCGACGCCGACGGGGGCGAGGGCGAACTGCTCGAGTCCGACCCGCCGAAGGTCTTCGCCTTCCGCTGGCTGAACGACGTGCTGCGCTTCGAGATCCTGCCGCGCGAGGACGGCTGCCTGCTCGTCTTCACCGCGGTCGTCACGAACAGGCTGTCGGTCGGCCGCGACGCGCCGGGCTGGACCACCTGCCTGGACGCGCTGGTGGCCCACGCCGACGGCACGCCGTTCGAACCGCCGACGGAGTGGCTGTCGCGCATCGAGCACTACGTCCGGCTCTTCGGCCTCGACGAGGGCACCGACGAACCCGGCGGCGTGCGCTTCACCCGCGACCTGGTCTGGACACCGCTCGACGACGTCTGGCAGGTCCTCACCGAAGGCACCGAGAACACCGTGCCGGCCCGCGCCGCCCACCCCGGCCTCACACCGGGCAGGGTCACGAGGTCCGAGGCACCGCACCTGCTGGAGTACGAGTGGCTCCAGGACGGCGAGCCGAAGGGCAAGGTGCGCTGGGAGTTCGAGCACGTGCCGTTGCAGGGCACCACGGTCACGCTCGTCCAGGAGAACGCCCACGGCCCCGAGGCGCTCGCGGCCTGGCACGTGCACCTGGAGCTGTTCTTCGCGGCCACGCAGGGCGAGATCCGCTGCCCGTGGCCGGCGGACCGGGAGGAGGAACTGACCCGGCGCTACGCCGAGCGCTGACCAGGACCCCGGGCGCGGCCGTCGCGCAACGGCCGCGCCACCGGGTCAAGCGTGCTGCACGCGGTCGACGAGACAGGCCCAGTCCGGCACACACCGCCGCCCGAGCCGTTTCGCCGTCCGCAGTTCGTGCGCCATCACGGCGAGCCGCCGGTCGCGCGGGTCGGGCGCGAGGTCCTCCAGCCGCTGCACGTCGTCCGCGCTCAGGCGGAAGCTGACGAGCTTGGTCGAGTCGACCTTCGCGATCGCCCACCAGCAGGACGCCGCCGCGTAGTCGCAGCCCAGCGTCCGGAACTGGTCCTCGGCGTCGAGGAGGTCGCGCACCGCCTCCGGCTTCTCGCGGGTGGCGAGCAGCAGGTCGGCACGCACCTGCAACGACCTGGCGACCACCTCGGGATACTCCGCGGTGGTGATGACGTTCGAGACGAGTTCCTTGCCCTCGTTGTACTTCCGCGCCGCGAAGCACAGCCGTGCCTGCAGGACGGTGAGCCAGTGGTACGGCTCGGTGCCCGGCGTCAGCAGGCCCTCGGCCACCGCCGCGCTCTCCCCCGCGGCCACCAGCAGGTCTCGTTCACCCGTCATCTCGTACCGCAGCAACTGCTTCTCCGCGTGCAGCGAGGCGCACACCCCGACCTCCTCGCTGGTCGGCCCGCAGATGGAACGGAACGACGTCGTCGCGAGGATCAGCAGATGCTCGCAGTTGCGCAGGTAGAACTCGCGGTCGTACGGCAGCGCCTCCATCGCCATGTGCAGGAAGACCCGCGCATGGGCACGCTGTCCGCGCGCGGCCGTGGACAGGTCGCGGTACTTCTTCGCGATCTGCGTCCCCTCCTCGGCCACCGAGGCCGCCTGACTGAAACGGTGCTCCCGCAACAGATGCCACGCCTTCCCCGAGACGAGCACCTTCGCCATCAGGGCACCTTCGCCCTTCAACGGCAACGTTGACGTGAGCGTCTTCAGGCACACCTGCGACAGCCGGCTGACGAGCTGCACGTCGCCGTGCGCCTTGGCGACACCGACGACCGAGTCGAACGACCTGGCGAGTTCGAGATCGCCTTCGCCCTGCTCCACCAGGTCGCGCGCGAGCCGGTACGCCAGCACGGACGACGGCGGATGCGCCTCCAGCGCGGCCAGCATCACCCTGCTCCGGTCCACCCCTTGTTCCACCTGCATCACTTCACCCCCGTTCCCCGCCTCGAGCGTGCCGAGACTGCGCACCAGTTCCTCAACGCCGTGCAGCGTGCCGGGATCGAACCGGTGGATCACCAGCTGCTGCAGCACGGACGGCAGCGTGTTCGCGTCGAAGTCCGGCGGTACCACCGGCACCACGGCACATCCGTCCGCGCCACCGTGGTGGTAGATCTTGTGCCGCACCAGCCCCGCTTCGTAGCGCACTCCCCTGCGCTCCATGAAGTCGTTGGACTGCAACGCTTTCAGATAGTCGTCGGACACGACGACGAGCACTGTGTTGTCCCGGACGGCGGTCTCCATCCAGGCCGGAATGGACAGCGGATGGATGACCGTGAGATCGCCGTCCCAGAGCACGTCGAGCCCGCGGGACCGCAACGCCCCCACCAGCGCCGAGGCGGCCGCACCTCCATCGCTACTGCTGTAGCTAACGAATATGGCCATCGCAGCGACCTCTCCCGTGCTGAGCTACGAGGGGGTACGTGCGAAATCTGGTGTCGTTGCACATGGTGCGCCTCCTGCGGCCGTGGTCGCTCGCCGGTCAGCGAGGACCGGTGCGGCGAGGAGCAATCACCCGAGCGGAACCTGGATGGCGGCACTCATCTGGGATCGAACGTCATAGGCTTGCCTACGGCGACATTGCCTCGCCTCATTGGACTGGGGTTCGGGTTGTGATCTGCCATCGGACGGGTGGCTGTTGGCGCAGCCACCCGCCCGGCCTCAGCGATTCAGGCCCCTCCTAGCTCTTTCAGTCGTCGTTCGATCACCTTCGGCGTCTCCTCAGCCGGCAGCGCGAAGCCCTCCAGCTGGATGAAGTAGTTCAGGAACTCCTTGAGCTCCGGCCCCGCCGTCATCAGCTCGTCGCGGCCGGGATGTTCGAGCAGCAGAGCGAAGTCCTCCTCCCCCTCGGAGAACTCGAGGATCGAGAACGAGCCCTTCATCGCCGGGTGGATGCCGGCGGAGAAGGGCAGGATCTGCACCGTCACGTGGTCCAGGGCCGCGACCTCCCTGATCCGCACCAACTGCCGGCGAAGCACACCCTCGTTGCCGATCACCCTGTGCAGGACCGACTCGTCGAGGATGATCGAGATCTCGGGACCGTCCGGATCCAGCACCGACTGGCGGTGCATCCGGATCTCCACACCGCGCTCGACGGCAGCGTCCGGGTTCCCATAGCTCTTGACCAACGCGTGCGCGTAGTCCGGCGTCTGCAGCAACCCGGACACCACGTTGAGCTGACTCTGCCGAATGCGGACGGCAGCGGTCTCCAGCTCGACGTACTTCGCGAACTGCTCGCTGAACGAACCTCGGTACTTCTCCATCCACGCCGACTTCGACTGCCGGATCGCCCTGGTCATGCCCACCAGTTCGGCGACCCGGTCGTCGTCGCGCACCCCGTAGTGGAAGAGGAGCGCCTGCACGTCGGTGACAGAGATCTTGTTCTCCCCCTTTTCAATCCTGATCAGTTTCGAAACGGACCAGTCCATCGCGTCGGCAACGGCCTGCTGACTGAGACCGAGCTCGTCCCGCGTCTGCTTCAGTTCGCCGAGCAGGCGCTTCTGCAGTACGACGGGACTTTCCTTGCGGGGCAACGCCACTCCTCAATCTGCTAGGTAGCAGAATGGTAGCCCTCAATTGGAGGGACTCCACAATGGTTGGCCACCAATTGACCACTTTCAGAGAGAAAGATCGCAGAAAGCAGCCACGCAGATCAAATCGCGGACTCCATCAGAGTGGAGGGCGTCACCCGTTCGGCGTGCTCACGAACGAGCGAGGAGGACGAACGCGCGCCAACTCGCCGACGAGACCTCGAGCCGCTGACCGTCGCGGCACTTCGAGTCTCTGATCAACACCACATGGCCGTCACCCGCGCACTCGACGCAATTGCCGTCGCCGCTAGCGCTGTAGGTACTGCGTTTCCACGTGAGCTCCGCCGCCATTGGTCGCCCTCCCGGCAAGGTCCCCGACCCGACAAGGCCACACCTGAGCGTAGATCCACCAAGTTGATCGATCTACCGCCAGAGGTCGCCTTGTGGAACTTGTTGCCGTCACGTGGAATCAGAGCGTGGCGAACCGGTCTACACCAACGCCGCTGATGAGCAGGCGTTCCTTGCGGTTGCCGGTGAGCCGGGCGGTCCAGTCGACGAACCCGCCGTCGCCGATCTCCACGCCGTCGCGGAAGACCTTGAAGCACAGGCCTTTGTAGTAGCCGGTGTGCCGCGACGGGTCGGCAGGCAGGTCGCCGCGCACCACCTCGAACCGCGGATCCAGCACCGTCACGCGGAACTCGACGTCACCGCACGCCTCGCGCAGGAACGTGACGTGCTCGGCGAAGTGCTCGCGCTCGAAGGCGAGCGAGCCGCGGTCGCGGCCGGCCGACACCGCGGCGAACAACGTGAAGTGCGCGAACCTCCCTGCGCCACTGAACAACTGCGCCCGCACCACCCGCTGCACCGCGGCGAGGCGCACGTCGGCCGGGCCGGACTGGCGCAGCAGTGCGGCTTCCAGCGCCAGCGCGTTCGTCGGGTCGGCGGCGACCTCGGTGCCGCGCACGGTCGACAGGATGTTGTTCTGGTCCATCTCGGCCACGGCGGAGCACGTCCCCAAAGGCGCCACGGGAGCCAGTCCCAGCACGGAGAACGATGGCGGCAGCGCGGCCAGCAGTCTGTCCTCCGCCTTGCGCAGCAAGGGGAACGGCACCTCGGACGGCGCCACGAACCGGTCGGACCGGTACTGCCGCAACACGTCCGCGCCGGACAGCGCGCCGGCACGACGCCGCGTCAACGCCAGCAGGAAACTCGTCAGGTCGCTGCCGGACAGGCTCGCGAGACGGTCGAGCACGTCCTCGCCACCCACCGAACGCAGCACCCGCGCCAAGACACCCATGCAAACCATGATCCGCAGCCAAGCCAGCGGATTTCCGCGAGCGGGCAGCATCCAGCGCAACAGCAGAGCGAGTGCGAGAAAAAGTCGTGAAGAAATCCGGGCTGCCGTTGAACCGTTCTGAACCCCAGACGGCGCCTATCGGTTCTCGAACCGCGAAAACGCGGCGAAATGACGATCAGGCCGCGAGCACCTGGTAGCCCGCGCTGGTCAGTGCCGCGGGACCGGGACCGGTGCTGATCAGGCCCGCAGTCCTCAGGCGGAGTCCGGCGAACTGGTCGGCGCAGCACAGGCCGTCGACGAGCAGGGAGCTTCCGGCGATCTCGCAACGGCCGTCCGCCACTGCTCTGAGAACGGCGCGGTCGCGGTGGGTGAGCGATGAGTCGGTCATCTTCTTCTCCTAGCGCTTAAACCTCTACTTACTGATACGTCGAAGAAGAAGCTTTCGGTTCGACATCATCGGCAGAGAATTCCGCGCGCACCCCGAGAAGACGTACCGCCCGGCCGTGTTCGAAGCGGTCCAGCACCACCAGCGCGGCCGCCGCCAGCTCGTCGGCGGAGGAGGTCGGCGATGGCAGCTTCATCAGCCTCACCTTCGTGAAGAACGGCACGAACCGCACCTTCACGCCCACGCGCACTGCCGGGCGGCCCTCGGCGACCACGTCGAGCGCCACCTGATGTGCCAGCGCCACGACCTCGCGGCGGATGTCCTCCAGCGAGGAGAGGTCCTGCTGGAAGGTCTTCTCGTGCGACCGGGACTTCACGACCCACGGCGTCGCGCTCACGACCGTGTCACCGGCGCCCTGGGCGACCCCGCGGAAGTACGGCCCCATCCTCGGGCCGAACCGCGCCGCCAGCTCGTCGGCGGACGCCGTGGCCAGGTCCGTCACGGTCACGAGGCCGAGCTCGGCCAGCTTGCGCTCGGTCTTCGCGCCGATCCCCCACAGCGCGGACGTCGGCCGGTGGCCCATCACCTCGACCCAGTTGTCCCGCGTCAGCTGGAAGACGCCGGCGGGCTTGCCGAACTCGGTCGCGATCTTGGCCCGCAGCTTGTTGTCGCCGATGCCGACCGAGCAGTGCAGGCCCGTCGCCGCCAGCACCGCCGCCTGCACCGACCGCGCGAACTCGACCGGATCGTCCACGTCGACCCCGACGAACGCCTCGTCCCAGCCCATCACCTCGACGACCACGGGGAACGAGCGCAGCACGGCCATCACGTCCGCCGACGCGGCCTCGTACAGCGCGTGGTCCACCGGCAGGTAGACGGCGTCCGGCAGCTTCTTGAACGCGGTCCGCAACGGCAGGCCCGAACGCACGCCGAACTCGCGCGCCTCGTAGGACGCGGTGGCCACGACCGCGCGTTCGGTCGGGTCGCCGTTGCCGCCGACCACCACGGGCCTGCCGCGCAACGACGGGTCGCGCAGCACCTCGACCGCCGCGATGAACTGGTCGAGGTCCACGTGCAGGACCCAGTCCGCCATGCTGGACAGTATGAAACGGTCGGCCGGAATCCTGCTCTTCAGACGACGCGAGCAGCTGGAGGTGCTTCTCGGGCACATGGGCGGCCCGTTCTGGGCCCGCAAGGACGCCGGCGCGTGGTCCGTGCCCAAGGGCGAGTACACCGAGGACGAGACGCCCGAACAGGCCGCGCGCAGGGAGTTCCAGGAGGAGCTCGGGCTGCCGGTGCCGGACGGCGAGCTGATCGAGCTCGGCGAGGCCAAGGGCTCCGGCAAGGTCATCACGGTCTGGGCGCTCGAGGGCGACCTGGATCCGGAGACCGTCACGCCGGGCACGTTCGAGATGGAGTGGCCGCCGAAGTCGGGTCAGAAGAAGAGCTTCCCCGAGGTCGACCGCGTGCAGTGGTTCAGCGTGGAAGAGGCGAGCGCGAAGATCGTCTCCGCGCAACGCCCCTTCCTCGAACGACTCACGGCCAAATAGAGTCGGCCCACCGGTAGTTGTCGATGAACGGGTTCCGGTTGCGCTGGTAGCTGTCGTAGATCACCTGGTTGCGGCGCTGCTCGGCCGCGTCCGGCGGATCCTGCAGGTTCCACTGCTTCAGCACGGACAGCTTGCCCATCAACGGCTGCGAGCCGTTGGACGTCGAGTTGTTGAGCTCCAGGTTCAGCTGGTCATCGCTCTCGTAACGCACGGCCATGTAGAAGAGCATCCGCGCGACGTCACCCTTCACGGCTGCCCGCGGCTCCCAGGAGTCGGTGTCGTAGCGGTTGCCGGGCGCTTCGGGGTGCGTCTGGGTGCCGCCGTTGTCGAAGTCCAGGTTGCCGCGGGCCCCGTTGACCGTGACGTCCTCCGGCCGCAGGTGGTGCAGGTCGGTGCCGGCACCCGCGCCGGTGCCGAAACCGCCGTGCGACTGGGGCCAGACGTGCTCGCGGTTCCAGTCGTCCTGGTCACCGCCGTTCGCGGACTTCGCGCGGGAGACGCCGCTGTACAGCAGAACGACGTTCGCCGAGTTGTTCGGATCCTGGTCGGTGACCTTCAGCGCCTCCCAGACCTGCGTGTAGTCCAGCTTGGTCTGGTTGCGAATGATCGAGTTCAGCGCCGACTTCAACGCCGCGCCCGTCTTGTCGCAGGCCGTCGCGTAGTACGCGAGGCAGTTCGCGGGCGGTGCGCTGGTGGTCGTGGTCGTGGTCGTGGTCGGTGGAGTCGTGGTGCTGGTCGGCGGCGTCGTGCCGGCGAACGCGAACGCCGTCGACGAGGTCAGACCGGGGTGCGAGAAGTACGCGCTCAACGAGCCCGTGACGTCGATCTGCCTGCCCAGCAGCGACGGGTTCGTCTTCATGCCCCACGAGGCGCGGAACGCCGAGGGGATCTGCACGTAGACCATGTTCGACGTGCTGGTCGTGGACGCCGAGTCGGCCAGCGCCAGCGCGTAGTCGTTGGGATAACCCGAACGGATGACGGTCGTCGTGGCCGTGGGTTGGCCTACGACATAGCCGCGGACAGTCGCCGACGACCCGTTCTGGGTCGCGATGGCCTGCGCCACGGTGAGCGGAGCTGCTGCGACAGCGGCGGTCGACCCGTAGAGGCCGACCGCCGCAAGCAAAGCTACGACTAAGGCAAGTGGACTCCACCGCGCCATGAGCACTCCCCGATCGTGTGGGTGTTTTGCACACGATCGGTGTACATGGTCAACGGATGGTTAACGAGGGGTCACGGCACCAGGACCACCTTGCCGGTGGTGCGGCCGGACTCGACGAGCTCGTGCGCCTTCACGACGTCCGCCAGCGGCACCACGTGGTCGAGCTGCACCTTGAGCTGCGGCAACGCGGCCAGATCGGCACCGGAGGCGACGACGCCCATGAACAACTCGAACCGGATGCCGAGCTCCGAAGCTCGGTCAACGTCAAAACCCGGGTTGCCCGGGATGATCGACACGAGCACGCCACCGGGCTTCAGCACGCGGGCGGACCGCTCGGCGTACTCGCCGCCGACGGTGTCCAGCACGACGTCGACCGGCTCGATCTCGGTGAAGTCCTGGTTGCGGTAGTCGATCACCTCGTCCACGCCGAGCGAGCGCAGGAAGTCGTGCTTGGCCGCCGACGCCGTGCCGATCACGTACGCCCCCTGGGCCTTGGCGATCTGCACCGCGACGTGCCCGACCCCACCGGCGGCGGCGTGGACCAGCACGCGCTGGCCGGCCGACACACCGGCCCGCCCGATGAGCGTCTGCCAGGCGGTCAGCGCCACCATCGGCGTCGCGCCCGCCTGCTCGACGGTCAGCCACGACGGCCGTCGCACCAGGTCGGCGGCGTTCACCACGGCGTACTCGGCGTAACCACCGCCGGTGCCGGGGAAGGTCAGGAGGCCGTAGACCTCCTCACCGGCCGTGAACCCCTCGCCGTCCTGCTCGACGGTGCCCGCGACGTCCCAGCCCAGCGTGAACGGCGGCTGCCCGAGCGCGGGGAACCCGCCGGAACGGATGTAGGTGTCGACCGGGTTCACGGCCGCCGCACGCACCTTGACCAGCACCTGGCCCGGTCCGGGCACGGGCGTCGCCACCTCCGCGACCTCCAGCACGGACGCGTCGCCCACGGTCTTCTGCGTGATGACTCGCATGATGATCCCCTTCGAAGCTCTCGATGGGCACCATCTTGCAGTTAGCGCCAACTTCTAGAAAGTAGGCACTAACAGGTGACTAACTCTCCCGGAGATAAAGATCGCGAAGCAGGGCGACCTCCGCGAGGTGGTGGATCACCTCGCGGTTGATGTGCAGCACGAGGGTCGCCATCGGTTCCGCCGCGAACGGTCCCTCCGCCGGACCGACTGCCTTCGACAGATCGGCCTTGCGCGCGCCGGCCATCCACGTCTCGTAGGCGTCGTCCAGCTGCTTCAGCGCCTCGTCGGCACTGCGCGCGAACGGCCAGGTCGCGTAGTCGGCCGGCGGGCCGCCGAAGTGCGACGCGGACCGTTGCGCGAACACGCCCACGATGACGTGCGTCATCCGCCACGCGATCGTGGTGACCGGCGTCGGCTCGGGCGGCGGGTACTCCCAGTCGATCGAGCCCTCCCGGACTGTCCACGCGTCCGGCACTGGCTCCCAGAAGTACTCGGCGTCCGTCAGGCCCTCGAGCCGCGGCCGCGCCTGCACGTTCCAGTGGAACTCGAGCTGGTCCGTCAACTGCTTGTTCCAGTCCATGCCCCGACCGTAAATCCGTTTGCGGACAACCACCGCCCTGGAAACACTCGGCCGGTGGAAATCCGCACCTCACGCCCGGAAGACCTCCCCCAGGTCGAGAATCTCGTGGTCTCGCGCATGGATCCCAGCGACGGCGTCGACGCCCGGCTGCTGATGACCGACCCGGACGCGGGGTGCGACTGGGTCGGGGTGGCCGACGACGACGGCCGGATCGTCTCCACCGTCACGCTGATGGACGAGACGGTGACGCTCGCCGGCGTCGACATCCCGGCGGGACAGATCGAACAGGTCGCCACCGACGTCGAGTACGAGGGCCGAGGCCTGGTGCGGCAGCTGATGGGCTGGGCGCACGACAGGTCTGCACGTCAGGGCCACCTGCTCCAGGTCATGATGGGCATCCCGTACTTCTACCGTCAGTTCGGCTACACCTACGCGATCCCGCTCAAGCAGACCAGGGCACTCGCGACGAAGCCCGAACCCGTTGCGGGACACACCATCCGGCTCGCGACCGAGGCGGACATCCCGGCGCTCGACCGCTTCCAGGAGCACGCGCAGCAGGGCATCGGACTGCGCATGGCCCACGGCACGCCGTGCTGGCGCTGGCTGCTCCACCGCACCGGCTCCCGCACGTGGATCGTCGAGCGGGACGGCACCCCCGTCGCCACCGGTCGCAGCACTCCCGAGGACGAGGGTGACGTCGTACTCGGCGAGATCGCCGGCATCGACGACGACGCCGTGAAAGCCGTGGTGGCGCTGGTGGACCCGGCCGAGGTCGTGGAACGGCTGCCCGTGCTGGAGGAGTTCCTGGCCCCGCGCGCCCCGAACCTGGAGCAGTACCTGGTGCGTCTCCCGGACGTGCCGGCACTGCTGGAACACCTGCGGCCGGTCTTCGCGCAACGCCTGCAGGGCCAGGAACCCGCCGACGTGCTGCTCGGGTTCTTCCGCACGCACGTCCGCTTCCACTGGGACGGCAAGGACATCGGTCCGTACGAGTGGGGCGGCACGCTGCTGGCCCCCGGTGCGCAAGGTGGCGCGGGAATCGCCCCGGACCATCTCGCGTCGCTGCTGTTCGGCCCGCACGGGATGGACGGCCTGCAACGGCTGTGCGCCGACGTCTACCCGGGCCCGAAGGCAGAGCTCATGTACGCGCTGTTTCCGCCGGTCACGAGCGATCTGCTGACCTTCTACCTGCCGTAACCCAGAATAAACCGAGCGCTCGGTCTAGTATTGGCGCTCATGACGACTGTGCAGGAGACCGCGGCGGTCCGGTACGGCATCTGGGTCGCGTGCCCGGCCGTCGGCGCGGCCGCGGGCTGGGGTCTCAAACTGGCGGCCGGATGGATCACAACGCTCGAGTGGTTCCCGTTCCAAGGCGTGTTCGAGCTGGTCACGGACATCCCGGAGCCCTGGGCGACGCTCGCCGCGCTGGCCGTCGGCGCGGTCGCGGGCTTCGTGTTCGCGTTGTTCTGGGCGAGCGAGATGATGTCGGTCGAGGTCTCGCAGAGCCGGATCACGCTGTGCAAGGGCGACAAGACGTTCGACTTCGGGCGGGGCGAGGTCGAGTCGGCGTTCGCGGACGGCAAGCAGCTCGTGCTGCTGGCGCCGAACGGCACCGAGCTGGCCCGCGAGACCTCCGACCTGAGCAGGGCCGAGCTCGCCAGGGCCTTCACCGAACAGGGCTACCGGTGGCGCGACGCGGACCCGTTCGCGAAGGAGTTCCGGATGTGGGTCGAGCACGCGCCCGAACTGCCGGCGGACGTGAACGCGCTGTTCACGGCCCGCCGGAAGGCCATCGCGAAGTACGAGAACGCGGAGGCCGCAGAATTGGCGCGGGAGATCCGCAAACGCGGCGTCTCCGTGCGGGACGAGAAGAAGAGGCAGTACTACAGGTGCGAACGGTAGACCCGGTCAAGCACGCGGAGAAGAAGCGGCACATCACCGACACCGCGGCGGGGTTGTTCGCGCAGAAGGGCTTCGAACGCACGACCGTCGCGGACATCTGCAGGGCCGCGGACATCAGCACCGGCAGCCTCTTCCACTACTTCCCCACCAAACGGGCGATCTTCCGCGAGATCTTCGTGCAGGACGCCGAGGACAACGCGGCCATGTTCGCCAGAGCGCGCGAGCTCAGCCCGTGGGACGGCGTCCGGCTGATGGTCGATCATCTGTGCGTACCCGCGCTCGACAGGTCCGTGGCCGGGCTGGTGCTGGAGGTCGTGGCGCAGGCCAGCCGCGACCCTGAGCTGTGGGAACTGGTCGGCCGCAACGAGCAGACCGTCCGCGACGAGCTGGCGGACCTGCTGCAACAGGCGCACGACGCCGGCCAGATCACCCTCCCGGTGAGCGCGCGGACGGCCGCGAGCTGGGCGCAGGGACTGGTCGACGGCCTGTTCGGCAGGCTGATCGACCCTGACTTCGACGCGAACGAACAGGTGAGCACCCTCCGGTTGATCCTTTCCCGATTCGTGGGTGCTGAAGCACCATGAGGGCATGGCCTACGACGTCGCAGCGGTCCGCGCTCACTTCCCCGCTCTGCGCGAGGGCGCCGCGCACTTCGACGGGCCCGGCGGCGCGCAGGTGCCCGACGTCGTGGGCGAGGCGGTCAGGAACACGCTGACCTCGGCGATCTCGAACCGGGGCAGCGTCACGGCCGCCGAACGCCGGTCAGAGGAGATCGTCCAGACCGCACGGCGCACGATGGCGGAGTTCCTCAACGCCGGCAGCATCGTGTTCGGGCGCAGCATGACCCAGCTGACCTACGACTTCGCCCGCACGCTGTCGAAGAACTGGCGGCCGGGCGACGAGATCATCGTGACCAGGATCGACCACGACGCGAACATCAGGCCGTGGGTGCAGGCCGCCGAGGCCGCACGGGCCACGGTGCGCTGGGCGCCGTTCGACCGCACGACCGGTGAGCTGCCCGTCGAGTCGGTCACGAAGCTGCTGTCCGACCGCACCCGCGTCGTCGCGATCACGGCGGCGTCGAACCTGCTCGGCACGCGTCCGGACGTCGCGGAGATCGCGCGGGCGGCGCACGAGATGGCGGCGTTCGTCTACGTCGACGGCGTGCACTACACACCGCACGTGCCGGTCGACGTCGAGGCGTTGGACGCCGACTTCTTCGTGTGCTCGCCGTACAAGTTCCTCGGCCCGCACCTCGGCGTGCTGGCGGCGGCGCCGGAGCTGCTGGAGACGTTGCGGCCGGACAAGCTGCTGCCGTCGACCAACGCCGTGCCGGAGCGGTTCGAGCTGGGCACGCTGCCGTACGAGCTGCTGGCGGGGACGACCGCGGCGGTCGAGTTCATGCGGGGGCTCGAAGGGCTGGAGGAGCACGAGCTCGGCCTGCGCGAGCAGCTGGAGACCGGGCTGAAGGAGCTCGGCGTGCGCATCTACAGCAAGGCCTCGTCGCGCACGCCGACCGTGCTGTTCTCCGTCGACGGGCTGGACCCGGCCGAGGTGTACCGGCGGCTCGGGGCCGAGGGCGTGAACGCGCCCGCCGGCCACTTCTACGCGCTCGAGTGCTCGCGGTGGCTCGGCCTGGGCGACAAGGGTGCCGTGCGGGCGGGCATCGGGCCGTACACCGACGAGTCCGATGTGGACCGTCTGCTCCAGGCCGTGGCCAGGCTCAGATGAACAGGACCAGCGCGGCGTAGACCGCGCCGACCAGCACGCTGATGTTGAGCCTGCGCGTCACGCGTTCGCCGGGGTGTTCGGAGATCAACGACCGGGCGCGCGCCCACATCAGCTTCTCGCCCGCCTCCTTGTCCGGCAGGTGCGGTGTGGTGAGAACGTCGCCGTGCGGTCCGAACGCGAGCATGAGCTGCGGCCCGGACCGGCGCACGCCGTGCAGCTGCGCCCACGGCACGCGATAGGTGAAGATGCCGGTGTAGAGCACGACCGAGCCGTGGTCGAGGCGCAGCATCGGCTGGAACCGCGTCACCGCCGACAACACGCACTGCACGCCGAGCAGCCCGAGCACGATGAGGTCCGGGTAGTACTTCAGCGCGATCAACGCACCGGCGGCGCCGAGCAGCAGCGCCACGCCCTCGACCCGGCGGCGGTCCCCCGGCCAGATCGCGTGCGGAAGCTCGACGGGCGTGCCCGCCGTGACCGGCTCGCCCGGCAGGTGTGCACTGTGGACGGTGTGGCGCGGGCGCACCCTGCTCAGCGTCGCGGTCGCCACGACCTCACCCTCGACCAGCAGCGCCACCTGCCCGCCGTGGTGCCACTCGCCCGCGACGAGCACCTCGGCCGGGTCGAGCTGCAGCGGCTGGTCCTCCTCGCCGCGCCACACCCGGCCGAACTCCTCGGTGTCGTGGTAGAGCGGCTCCTCCAGCCCCAGGTCGGCGAGCGTGGCCACCGTCGCGATGTCCTTCTTGCCGTACCGCAACAGGATCCGCCGCGGTCCGACCATGTGCGCCTGCACCCGGATCGCCTTCACCGGCCCCGTCCACAACGCACGGCGGCGGCGTTCCCGCGCGGCCAGCATGAGCGCGAAGAACACGGCGGCGCCACCGATGGTCAGCCACCACGTGACGTCCTCGGGCTCGTTCTCCATCTGCACCCACGTGCCGTCCGCGAGCACCGGCACGTCGTCACCGACCCGGTAGGACTCGGGCGCGAGCGGCTGGAACGCGGCGCGCTGCCTGTCCGGCAGCTCCACCCACACCTCGTAGGTGTCCTTGATCTCGACGACCTCGGCCTGGACGCGGCTGGCGTTCGCGATGTGCTGCTCGATCGCGTCGTTGGTGAGGCTGTACTGCACGAACGTCAGGAACCCGAAGACGACCAGCAGCACCGCGATGATGCGCAGAACCCCGCGCTGCGGTGGCATGTCCGGCAACGAGACGAGGCCGGCGCCCGCCGCCTCGTGCTGGTCCGCACGCGACCTGAGCGTCCACGCCCCCACCAACGCACACGCGGCGGCGTGCAGCCCGAACGCCACGTTGGCCGTCGCGCTGCCGTCGAGCGCGATGTCCATCGCACCGAACAGGATGCCCATCGCACAGCCCGTGAGCACGCGGTTGAACAGCAGCAGCAACGGCGTCGCCAGCAGCGGCACCACCGCGAGGGAGAACAGCGGATCCGGCAGACACGGCTGGGCGGCCGTGCACGGCGCCTCGTTCGCGCTCACGGCGAAGTAGAAGGCGACGATCCACCCACCGACGAGCCCGACCTTGGTCACCCACCACGGAACCGCGGCTGCTTGCCAGCGCTGGACGTCCACGGGACCGATCATGACACGT
Organism: Lentzea sp. HUAS TT2; assembly: GCF_051853195.1. Classification (NCBI taxonomy): domain Bacteria; kingdom Bacillati; phylum Actinomycetota; class Actinomycetes; order Pseudonocardiales; family Pseudonocardiaceae; genus Lentzea; species Lentzea sp. HUAS TT2. Next base: position 672,673 of record NZ_CP196667.1, read on the forward strand.
TCATTGCTCCGAACGGCGCGATTCCCGGTTGAACAAGTGGGTATCCGCAGCTCACCTAGTAGGAGGTGGACATGCTGGCCATCATCGCGGCGGTCTCGTTCGGCCTCGCCCTGATCCTGGACCTGGCGAAGGCCGCACTCGGTGACGTGATCACCGTCAACACGCTGGTCGTGCTCGGACTGTTGCTGCTCGCATTGCACATGGCCGGTATCGGCTCGCGCTCGGTCAACTGGCGCCGTGCCCGCAGGTAGGACCGTTGAACGCCCCACCGAGCTGCCCAAGGCCGCTTGGTGGGGCGTTCTCAAACGGACGGTCAAGGAGTTCGGCGACGACAACCTGACGGACTGGGCGGCCGCGCTCACCTATTACGCGGTGCTGTCGCTGTTCCCCGGGATCATCGTGCTGACGTCGGCGCTCGCCCTGATGGGCGACACGACGACGCAGGAGCTCCTGAAGTACGTCGACCAGGTCGCCCCCGGTGAGGCCGGCACCCTGGTGAAGTCGTCCATCGAAGAGCTGCAGAAGAGTCAGAACGCCGCGAGCCTGCTGGGCATCATCGGTCTGCTGACTGCGCTCTGGACCGCGTCCGGTTATCTCGGTGCGTTCATGCGCGCGTGCAACGCCATGTACGACGTCGAGGAAGGTCGGCCGTTCTGGAAGACGGTGCCGTTGCGGCTCGGGCTCACGCTCGGCGCGGTGGTGCTGGTGTCGCTCACGCTCGGCGCGCTCGTGCTGACCGGCGGGATCGCGGACACGGTCGGCAACGCCATCGGGCTCGGCGACACCGTGGTCACCGTGTGGGACATCGCGAAGTGGCCGGTCATCCTGCTGCTCGTGAGCCTGGCGCTCGCGGTCCTGTACTGGGCCGCGCCGAACGCCCGGCAGCACGGCTTCCGCTGGGTCAGCCCCGGCAGTCTCCTCGCGATCGTGCTGTGGTCGCTCGCGACCGTCGGCTTCGCCGTCTATGTGGCGAACTTCGCGTCCTACAACAAGACCTACGGCTCGCTGGGCGGCGTGATCGTCTTCCTGGTGTGGCTGTGGATCTCGAACATCGCCGTGCTGCTCGGCGCCGAGTTCGACGCGGAGCTGGAGCGCGGCAGGCGGATCACCGAGGGCGAGCCGGACCCCTCACCCGAGCCGCGTGATCTCGCCGGGTAGGTCCGCCTCGACCGCCGTCCACACGCCGTCGGGCCCTGCCTCGATGCGTTCGCTCGTGTCACCGGGAACGAGCACCCACAGCTGGTCCTTCTTGGACAGCCACACCACGCCGATGCCGTCCGCCCGCGAGCTCGTGGCGTACTCGTAGGACTTGCGGAACACGTCACCGCCGTTGCGGTCGGTCACCCGCACCTCGCTCGCGCTCTCGGCGTGCGCGACGAACTTGCCGCTCGGCGACTGCTTGGGTGCGCCGGGGCGGGCGAACCGGTCCTCGGCGTCGCCTCCGCAGCCGGTCAGGAGCAGGAGGGCGGCCAGTGCCGCCACGACCCTCATGACCGCTCGTTGCGGGAATTGCCGTACGTCATACCGCCAAAGGTAGCTAGCGTGATCTTCTATGCGGAGTGTTCTGGAAGAGTTTTACGACTCTGTGCCCCGACCGGGATCTCGTGTTGAGGAACACGGCGAACTGGTGCTGTTCGTCCAGGCGGGCGACGGCTACCCGTACTACGCGCGGCCGCGGTTCCCCGGCGGGCAGCCGACGGTCGCCGACGTGCTGAGGGTGCGGGAACGGCAGCGCGAGCTCGGGGTGCCCGAGGCGTTCGAGTGGGTGCACGAGACGACGCCGGGCCTGCTCGACGTCGCGGTCGAGGCCGGCCTGGAGGTGCTCCAGGCGCCGTTGCTGGTGCTCGATCCCGAGAAGCTACCGGAACCGCATCCGCACGTGCGCGTGCTCGGCACGCGGCCCGTCGAGGTGTCCGTGGTGGCGGAGCTGGCGTTCTCGTCGCCGGGCACGGCCGCGGGCGAAGCCGGTGTGGCGGAACGGGACGCGGCCCTGGACGGTGCCGTCCCGATGAGCACCCGGCACCGTCACGCGGTGGCCGACCTGCCAGGCGAGGGCGTGCTGGCGGTGGGAACAGCGCAACGGGCGGGTGACGTCGTGGAGATCGTGGGCATCGGCACGTTGCCGGCGGCACGGCGGCGTGGTCTCGGTGGTGCGGTCACGGCGGAACTGGCGCGCGACGCCCTGGAACGGGGCGCGGAGCTGGTGTTCCTGTCGGCCGGGAGCCTGGAGATCGCGCGGGTCTACGAACGCGTCGGGTTCCGCAGGTTCGGCACGGCCTGCATCGCCTCACCTGCCTAGGTCTCGTCGCGCGGCAAGGGCACGCGGAACAGACAGCCGACGCACGGCATGCCGGAGGGCTGGGCGAGCAGCTCGGCCTCGCCCTGGTGGATGAGCTCACCGCAGTACGCGGTCAACGCGAGCAGCGTGTCGTCGTCGGGCATGGGTACGAGGTGGCACGTGCGTTGTGTCTCGCCTACGACACCCGCACGCTTGCGGACCAGCAACACAGGCATGTTCATGCCTTCACCTCAGCGTCGTCCACCACACACACGACGGCGTGCGTGGTGGCGTAGAACTTGAGCCGGTAAGGGCCCGAGTTCTGCTCTGCCACTGCCGCGCAGAACCCCTCGGTGACCTCGTCCGAGCGCGGCGTTCGTTCGGCTAGGTCGATCACCCCTGGATCGTGCGGTCTCCCCGCCGAATTGGGGAGGGTTCTATACGATTTGCGGGTGCCGTATGCGGAACTCGCATACGACTAGCGCAGCTGGGCCGTGAGCTCGGCGATCGCCGGTGTCGCCGCCCACGGTCCGAGCCTCGCCAGCTCGTTCACGATGAGCTGCGACCCCGTGACGCGGGCCAGGTCCAGCGCCGCGAACCCCAGCTCGACGGCCCGGTCGACGTCACCGCTGGCAGCGTGCGCGTAGGCGAGGGTGGCCGTGTGCACGCCCTGCTCCCACTGGCAGACGGTGCCCCACCGCGGCATGAGTTCCGTGTACGCGTCGATGGCGCGGCGGTGGTCCGAGAGAGCGACCAGGCTCGCGGCGCGTTGCATCTGGACGTGCAGGTCGGTGAAGCAGTAGCCGATCGAGTACTCGTCGCTCATCGGCCGTTCCACGGTCAGCACCAACGAATGCGCGAGGTCGAACCGCTGCATGCACGCGTTCTGACCCGCGCGCGCAAGACCGCGTGCCTCCTGCCGCACCGCCATCGCGCGTACGACCGGGCTCACCCCCGTCTCGCGCTGAGCGGCACGCGCCAGGCCGATGACGCGGTCGTCGTCGCCGTCGACCTCGGCGAGCTGGCTCATCCGCACGTAGCAGTACGCGACCACGTCCCTGTCGTCCGCGGCCTGGCCCTGCTCCAGCGCCCTGGACGTCCACGCGCCGGCGTTGCGCAGGTCGCCGATCTCCTCGTACAGCCAGCCGTGGAACTCCGCGTACATCGCGCTGGTGCCGAGCAACCGCCGGCGGACCTCGCCACGCGCGTTGCGGCGCAAGGCGTCGATGACGTCGTACATGCTGCGGACGGCGGGCATGAGGGCACCGGTCGCACGCCAGTTGTGCGCGTCGTTGATGATCCGGCGCAGCACGAGCAACTGGCTGACCGCGTCGTCGTCGCTGTTCGCGTTGAAGACCGCGGAGGCGCACAACGCCATGAGCGCCTTGCCCTCCATCCCGACGACCAGGTCGCCCGACGGCACCGGCACCGTGCGGTCGGTCAGCCCGAGCAGGTGCGCGGGAATGCCGAGCAGCCGTTGCAACGTGCGCAGGACGCGCATGTCGTAGGCGATGTTGCTGCCGGACTCCAGCCGGGAGATCGCGGACTGGGAGAACCCCGCCAGCGCGCCCAGCTCGTCCTGCCGCAGGCCGTGGGCTCTGCGCGCGATCGCGACCACGGCGCCGGGCGACTCCGCGGCGACCGCGTCCCGCACGTCCTTCGACTCCCAGATGGACGGCGGCAGCGCCGGCAGCGGTCCGTCCGGGACGACGACGGTGTTCCTGGCCGGGTTGCTCACCCTCAACGCCTCCGCACTCGGGTCGCCCATCATGCCGCGCGCCGCGTTTTCCCACTACCTCGTCTCAACAGGGCCCGGAACCGACTATCCTGCGCGCGTGATCAAGGACTTCGGTGCCGGTGTCGGTCTGCTGCTGCGTGGGTTCAGCCTGGTGTTCAGCTCACCCAAGCGCGTGCTGATGGGTGCGTTGCCCGCGGTCATCACGGCCGTGCTCATGATCGTCGGCTGGGTGGTGCTGTTCACCAACATCGACTCGATCGCCGGGTGGCTCACCGGCTTCGCGGACTCGTGGAGCGACACCTGGAAGAGCATCGTCGAGGTCGCCGTCGGAATTTCGGTGATCGCGGCGGGGCTCGGCCTGAGCGTGCTGCTGTTCACCGCGATCACGCTCATGATCGGCGGCCCGTTCTACGAGTACATCGCGGAAGAGGTCGAGGACGAGCTCGGCGGTGTGCCGGACGCGGAGCAGATCGGCTGGTGGCGCGGGTTCCTGGTGGGGCTGCGCGGCACGCTCCTGCTGGTCGGCACGTCGATCCTGTTCGCGATCCCGCTGTTCCTGTGCGGGTTCATCCCGGTCATCGGGCAGACGGTCGTGCCGGTGCTGGCCGTGCTCATCAACGGCTACCTGCTCGGCATCGAGCTGACCGGCATCCCGTTCACGCGCCGCGGCCGGACGTTCAAGCAGCGCAGGCAGATCCTCGCGACGCGCCGCGGCCTGGTGCTCGGGCTCGCCGTGCCGACCTACCTGCTGTGCCTGATCCCGCTGGCCGCGCTGGTCGTGATCCCGGCGGCGATGGCAGGCGGCACGGTGTTGTCGCACCGCCTGCTCAACGGGGACCGCGCTACCGCGTGAACGGCAGCCAGGCCTGCTGTGCCAGGCCGTTGCGCGCGTTGACCTGCACGCCCGCGCCGGAGATCGACCACAGCTGGTCGCCGATCACGATCGTGCGCCGCTGCCCGCCGCCGTAGTGGTTCTGGCTCGACGGCTCGACGATCCTGCCGCCCTCGCGCAGCTGGTTGCCGTCGACGCGCAGCACCAGCGAGGAGACCTCGTAGTTCGACTTGTACGACGCCACGGGGATCACCAGAGTGCCGTCCTGCGGCCAGAACAGGAACGCGTGCGGGTCGAACTGGGCCTCTGAGTTGGAGTCCGGCAGGTGGTACTGCGCAAGTCGTTGCGGTGACGCGGGGTTGGCCACGTCGAACAGCGACACCTGCGTGCCGGTCGTCCTGCCCTGCTCGGTCGCCTCCTGGCCGACGCCGATCAGCTTCCCGTCGCCCGCCGGGTGCAGGTAGGCGGAGAAGCCGGTGATCTTCAGCTCGCCCATCACCTTGGGCTGCTTGGGATCGCTGAGGTCGAGCGTGTAGAGCGGGTCGGTCTGGCGGAACGTGACGACGTAGCCCATCCTGCCGATGAACCGGACGCTGTAGATCCGCTCGCCCTTGCCCAGACCGCCGACCTGGCCGACCTTGGCGAGCTCGTTGCCCTCGCGGCGCAGCGTCGTGACGAAGCTCTCCGACGGCGCCGGGGCGATGTTCGGCTGCGTCCTCACGTCCGACGGCATCCGCCAGCAGCACCGGGTCTCGGTGCCCGTGGTCGTGGCGACGCGGAGAACGCCTTCGTGCTCGGACAGCGAGTACTGGTTGAGCAGCGTGCCGTTCACGTCACCGGACGCGACGTGCTTGGGCGGGCCGGGGCTGCCGATGTCGAACTGGTGGATCGCCGTGGTGATCGGGCGCTGAACCGGTGGCTTGGTGGGAAGTTCTGGCAGCAGGCGGTGGTCGTCGGCGATGTAGAGGCTGCGGTCGGTGCCGTAGACGGTGTCGCCGTCGGCCACGATCGAGACCGGCTGGCCGGTGCCGAGCTGACCGGAGAGCTCGAACGTCAGCACGGTCAGCATCGACGTGCCCGAGTGCGAGGCGGGGTGGCTGACGTTCGCGCAGTCGACGAGGGTCCCGCTCGACCGGGCGCCGTTCTCGTTGAGCTCGTAGCGCGGCAGCCACGACGTGATGGGCTCGCTCTGCAGGATCTCCTTGTTGCGCCGCAACGATCCCGCTTCGTTGGTCGACTGGTCCGGGTACACCCACGGCAGGCGCGGCTGCGAGCGGACGACGACGCGGGCGGCGCCGCCGATCTGGCGGGCGTCGAGGTAGAAGCCGTCGGTCTTGAGGCTGCTGATCTCCTTGAGGCCCTTGAGGTCCACGAGAACGAGCTCGGTGCCGGACTGCGGGGCGAACTCCGGGCGGTCCGGCGGCACCGTCGGCTTCATCATCGGCACTGGGCTGTCGGTGACCACCAGCGCGCGGTCGCCGGAGACCAGCAGCTGGCTCGCGTGGCGCTCGCCGAGGTCGACGGTGCCCGTGACCGACTTGCCGGCCACGTCGATGACGCGCAGCTTGCCGTCCGCGATGGAGACGACGCGTTTTCCGTCCGTCTTCACGATGTCCGGCTCGTCGACGCCCTGCTCGTGGACGTTCGTCGTCGAGTGTTCCTGCTGCTGCGTGGGCGGGGTCGCGCTGTTCCTCGCGTCGGGCACGCTCTTCTGCGCGACACCGGCGCTGTCCGTCGCCATGCCTTCGGCGAACATGATGGGGCCGCCGCCGATGCCGTACGCACTCACGTACGGGGCCATGGCGCGGCGCAGTTCGGTCAGCGCGTTGTCGCACGAGTCGAACGCGACGAGACGCACGGGCCCGTAGTCCACGATCGGTGGCGCGAGAGCCTCGTCTCGCACCGCGGAGCTCACACACACTCCGGCGACGGCCAGCACGGCGGCGCTGGCCAACAGCTTCTTGCCGTTCATGGTGTGAGGACGTAAACGAGGCCGGGAAGGGTTGCCCCTTCCCGGCCCGCACTTTTTACAGCTGTGCCTGGATCTGCGCCGCGTAGGTGGAGACGCGGGAGTAGACGCCGGGGTAGCCCGCGGCCGCGCACCCCTCGCCCCAGGACGTGATGCCGATCAGCTTGCCACCGGCCACGAGCGGGCCACCGGAGTCGCCCTGGCAGGTGTCGGTGCCGCCCTGGGAGTACCCGGCGCACACCATGTGAGTGGACTTGAAGTCGCTGCCGTACGAGCTGGTGCAGCTGGAGTTGCTGGTCAGCGGCACGGTGGCGCGCAACAGGTAGCGCGAGGCCGAGCCGCCGGAGGACGTGGTGCCCCAGCCGAGGATCGTCGAGCTGGTGCCCGCGCTGTACAGCGCGCTGTCCGCAGACGTGGCGAACGGGATCGGGGTCTGCGACAGGTTGCGGTCGAGCGTGAGCACCGAGACGTCGTAGCCGAGGGTCACGTCGCGGTAGCTCGGGTGGATCCAGATGCGGGTGACACGGGCGACGGTGCCCGCGGTGGAGTTCTTGTCGTCGCGGCCTGCCACGACCCGGACCGCGGACGCCGAGTCGCCCTCGGTGCAGTGCGCGGCGGTGACGACCTTGTTGGGAGCGACGAGAGTGCCGCCGCAGTACTGGAAACCGCTGCTCGTGGCCAGGTAGACGACCCAGGGGTAGGTGGACGTGCTCGCGCGCGTGCCACCGACGATCTGGGTGCCGAACTCGCCGTCGGCGGTCGGGGTCGGAGCTGCTTCGGCCACGCTGACGCAGGCCATGGACAGCGTTGCCGCCGCCAGTGCCGCACCGAGCAGAGACCGGAGGCGGTGCAGGGTTGCCGCCATGATCATCTCCTTCTTCTGTTGTGTCCCCCGGCCGCGAAGCCGGTGGTGACTAAAGAAAGACATGAGTCCGGGGAGCCCGGGTAGAGCTGGTCCGCGTAGGCCATTCGGCCCCGCGCGCCCGCGCGTGATTGGATCGAGCGCGAACAACCCCGTTCCGAGAGGAAGTTGTGATGGCCCCCACGAAGCCTGAGGTCGACCCGCACGACGGCCCGGCGCCCGCCGACCTGCTGATCGAGGACATCACCGTTGGCGACGGTGCGGAGGCCACGGCAGGACAGTTCGTGTCCGTGCACTACGTCGGTGTCTCGCACTCGTCCGGCGAGCAGTTCGACGCGTCCTGGGACCGCGGCGAGGCGTTCCAGTTCCCGCTCGGTGGCGGCCGTGTCATCCAGGGCTGGGACCAGGGCGTTCAGGGCATGAAGGTCGGTGGCCGCCGCAAGCTGGTCATCCCTCCGCACCTGGGCTACGGCGCGCGCGGTGCCGGCGGCGTGATCAAGCCCAACGAGACGCTGATCTTCGTCGTCGACCTGCTGGGTGTGAACTAGTTCGTCGACTTCGGCAGGGCGAGTCGACGCGCTTTTCGTCGACTCGCCCTACCGGACCCCAGCTTGTGTGATTGACGTTGCGGCGTCCCACTGGTCCGATCAGTGGGACGCCACTGGTCCTTACAGCCGATTTGACCCGATGCTGGAACGAGATCGGATCCGGCTGCGTCATTCTTGAGTCTGCCGCCGCTTTGGGAGGGAACCACCGGTGCCCGAGGACATCGCCGGATCCGAGCAGATGCTCGCGAACTGGGACCAGAAGATCCAGGAACGCGCCGCGCGTTACCAGGAGATGGCGACGCGCGTGCAGGGGATGACGATCTCCGAGCGGTCGCAGGACGGTTCCATCGAGATCCTGGTCGGGTCCAACGGGATCCTGCAGAACCTCGTGATCAACGAGTCCGCCTCCGGCAAGCGCATGGCCGAGATCAGCGGCGAGATCATGAAGCTGCTGCAGCGCGCGCAGTCCCGGATTCCCGAGCTGCTGCAGGAAGCCATGGCCGAGACCATCGGCACGCAGGACGAGACGGCCAACGTGTTGTTCAACGAGGCCAAGAAGAACTTCCCCGCGCCGCCCGCGGAAGAGCCGGTGCGCACGCCGTACGACCGCAACGAGATCAACTTCCGGGTGGAGGACGACGCACCGCCGCCGCCCCGCCCGACACCGCCGCCTCCCCCGCGCCGCCGCCCGCCGTCGGACGATGACGACGACTTCGGCGGCGAGTCCGTGCTCAGCTGATCTTTCCGTTGCCCGAACTTGAGGGGGTTCGATGACCGCCGGTGGATTCAACGTCACCTCGGACGTGCTGGAAGCGCACGCGAAAGCCTTGGAGGGCCTGCACGGGCGCCTGCAGGGTGCGGTGGACGCGGCGAACACCGTGTCGATGCCGACCGACGCGTACGGGATCATCTGCCAGCCGTTCCGGATGATGCTCGACCCCGTTGAGCAGTGGGGCATGGACGCCCTGAAGGGGGCGGCGGAAGCGATGGACGCCACCTCCAAGAAGGTCACCGAGACCGCCAAGCACTACCAGGAGGTGGAGGACCAGATCACCCGCACGCTCAAGGGCGGGGTCTGATGTCCTCACCGATTCCGCCGTTCACCGGCGAACTCGAGGACACCGACGCGGAAGGCAGGGTCATCGGGCTCACCTCGTACTCGGGCGGCATCGAGCACGGTCCTCAGGCCGAGTGGTACCCGACCGGCGAGAAGTACGTCGAGGGGCAGTGCGAGCAGGGTTCCGCGGTCGGCGAATGGCGTGAGTGGCACCGGAACGGGAAGCTCGCCGAGTACAGCCTGTTCAACAAGTTCGGCGAGCTGATCCAGTTGCAGCGATGGGACGAGGACGGCGTCCTCGTCGAGGACAGGCACTCGGGCGTCACACGAGGGCTCTGATCTCCAGGGCCATGCGCGTGAACCTCGCTGACACAGACGAGGACTACAACGGCCTCCTGTACGAGGGCGTCCCGTACACCGGCGAAGTGGTGGAGCACGGCAGCGAGGGCCATCTCATCTCCAGCTACAACTACGACGGCGGCGTCGCGGACGGCCCCTACGCCGAGTGGTTCGGGCCCGGCCGCCCCTACAAGCAGGGGACGATCAACTTCGGCCTCCTCATCGGCGTCAACCGGAAGTGGCACCCGAACGGACAGCTCGCGATGGAGACCGAGTACGACGACAAGGGTCGCCAGCTGTACCGCCGGGAATGGGATCCGAACGGCGTGCTGACCTATGAGCACGTCGCCTGAAATGCGCATCGACAGCGCGGAGTCATACATCGACGAGACCGCACGCCTTCACCACAACGGCGAGCTCTTCGACGGTGAAGTCGAGACCAGAGACACGAACGGCGCTGTCACCAGCCTGATCACCTACTGGCAAGGAATTCCCCACGGCCCCCAGCTCAGCTGGTACCCGGACGGTCAGAAGCGTCACGAAGGCGTGAACAACGCGGGCAAGGCCGTCGGCGAGTGGCGAAGCTGGCACACCGGCGGGCGGCTTGCGCAGCGGCGAACGTTCGACGAGCAGGGCCGGCCACTCACCCGCAAACGGTGGGACGCCCATGGCAACCTGACCGAGGACAAGACCTTCACCTGAGGGAACTTCGACGGGAACCACCGCGCCCGGCACCCACTCAGAGTGTTGTGAACGGCGCGGGGTGCATGACCGGCCCGCGCGCGTCGCGGTAGCCCGATAAGATCAGCGGGCTTTCACGGGGAGAGGGGCGAGGACCACATGAGCCAGCCGGCTACACCGCTGAGCGAGCAGGACCAGCAGCAGTTGGTGCGGCAGATCGGCCGTGCCATGCTGCCGGCCGTACCGCAGGGCTGGCAGCGCATCCGGGCCGAGTACCGCGCCGCCGGCCGGCACATCGAGGTCGACCTGGCGTTCGCCGGGCCCGATGGCCAGCTGCGACCGGTTCGGCCGCCGATGGACGTCGTGCAGATGTTCGGGCACCTGCGCGGGGGCATGTACCACCCCGAGCGCGGCACGTGGCTGAGCGCGACGTACGAGATCGAGGCGCCCGCGGCGTTCACGGTGGACTTCAACGCCGAGGACGAACCGCGCTGGCGCAACGCGCCGCCGCCCATCGGTTTCCGCGACGAGCTGCAGACGTTCCCGCGGCCGGACCGGATGATCCCGGACTGGTGGCGCCAGCGCGTCGGCCTGCCGCCGCTGCCGGCTCCCGAGCCGGAACCCCAGCAGCCGCAGCAGGAGTACCAGGTTCCGGCGGCGCAGCCGAGCCAGCCGGGCAGCGACGAGCTGCGCACGGCTCGCGTGTACGACGGCAAGAACGACGACGGCCGCATCATCGTGAACCGTCAGCCGGTCGACCCGCAGCTGCTCGACGGCCTGCTCACGTACCTCGAGTCGGCGCCGGTCGTGCTGGCCGCGCGCAGCTACGACCTCGACGAGTTCTCGCAGAACGGCGAGCAGGACGTGCCGCTCAACTTCCGCACCGACGGCACGTGGATCTGGGCCGGCGCCGTGCCGCACTACCTGCGCAAGTACGGTCTGCCGCCGGAGCCGGAGCTGGTGGCGCACGCGGTGGCGCGCGGCTTCCAGATCGGCGAAGTGAACGCGCAGACGCAGGACAAGGCCGTCTCGATCATCACGGGCCAGGGCTGAGGGTTCTCAGGTACGCCTCTCCTCTCGGGGAGAGGCGGTACCCGACCTCCAGGGACTCGGTGAGCCCCTTGGCTTTGAGCTTGCGGACATCGGCCTTGAAGGGCAGCTTCTCTCGGCCCACCGAGGCGGCCAGGTCCGCGGCGCGCACACCGGGGTTCGCAGCGATCAGCCGCAGCAACGCCAGCGCGTCATCCTTCAGCACCAGTCCGTCCACATCGGACGACGATCGCAGCTCGATGCGCGGATCCTCGCCCGCGAAACGCAGGCGGATGCGGTAAAGCGAGCCCTCACGTCCGTCCACTGAGGACATCAGGGCGACGACGGTAGGGAACCCGGCCGCGACCGCCTCGGCCCGGGTCACCCGCTTCACCACGTCGACGGCGTCGATCGCCAGGACGCCCTGCGACGTCCGCAACGTCCCGCCGGCGCGCACGGTCGGCCGCTTCCACCGCCGGAACTGCAGGGTGATCTCGCCGGACCGGATCCGTTCCCAGTCAGCCACTCGGATCAGCACCGAACGAGGGTCTCAGGTTGCCGACCCCCGCGACAGCCGAGACGATCTGGGACCATGCAACGCTGGTGGCTCTTCACGGTGCGCGGGGTGTTCGCTGTCCTGTTCGGCCTGGCCGCTCTGGTCTGGCCGGGCCTCACACTGCTGGCGCTGATCATCCTCTGGGGCGCCTACGCGCTCTTCGACGGCGCGATGATGCTGTACCTGACCCTCACCCACAAGGAGTGGCCCGCGCGCTGGGCACTCGGCCTCATCGGCGTGCTCGGCCTGGTCACGGGCCTGATCGCGTTGTTCTGGCCGGGCATCACGGCGACGGCGCTGCTGCTCCTCATCGCGGTGTGGGCGCTCGTCACCGGCGTGCTGCAGATCGTCGACGCCATCCGCCTGCGCAAGGTGATGACGAACGAGTGGTTCTACGTCGTCACCGGCGCGCTCACGGTGCTGCTGGGCATCGTCCTGGTCCTGAACCCGGCCGCGGGCGCGCTGGCGTTCGTGATCACCATCGGCGTGTTCGCGATCCTGTGGGGCGTGGTGCTGGTGCTGTTCAGCCTGCGGTTGAAGCAGCTCGGCGGCGCTCTCGCACAGCCCGCACCGCGAGCGTGACCAGCACGGCGACCCCGACGAACACGTAGAGGTTGCCGATCACCTGCTGCCACCAGCTCCAGTCGCGCTCGACGTCGTTGTCGCGCGGGAACAGCCAGTGCGGACCGATCGCGAACACCGCCACGATCGCCCACGACGCCCAGTGGCGGCGCAGCTCAGGCCGCGAGAGCAGCACGAGCGCGGGCGCGATCCACACCCAGTGGTGCCCCCACGACACGGGTGAGATCAGCAGGCCGCCGATCGCGACCACGAAGAACGCCTCGACGTCACCGAGCCGCGACGCCAGCCACCACACCGTCGCCACGACCAGCAGCGCCAGCGCGACCCACACGCCGACCTGGGCACCGTTCTCCAGGCCGAAGCGCGCGAGCGTGCCGCGGATGGCCTGGTTCGACGCGTAGGTGAGGCGCCCGACGCGGCCCGGGTCGAGCAGCGCGTGCGTCCAGTACTCCTTCGCGTCGGCGAACGAGATGAGGAACCCCAGCAGTCCGAAGAAGAAGAACGACCCGATGGACACGAACACGGGCTTCCACTGCCGCCGCGCCACGAAGTACAACGCGAAGAACGCCGGCGTCAGCTTAATCGCCGCCGCCAGCCCGATCAGGGCGCCGCGCGGCCACCAGCGAGTACGTTCCAGCAGGCAGTCGGCCATCACCAGCAGACCCAGCAGCAGGTTGATCTGGCCGAACCACAACGTCTCGCGCAGCGGGTCGAAGATCGACGACACCGCCGCCGCGCCCAGCCCCCACTTCACCGCGTCCGGACCCCAGCCGAGCACGCGCTGCGCCGCGATCAGGCACAGCCCCGTGAGCATCGCGAGGTTCACCGCCGCCACCGCGAAGATCGCGACCCCGAGCGGAACCAGCGCGAGCAGGCTGAACAGCACGGCGGCGATCGGCGGGTAGGTGAACGGCAGGTCGGGCCCGCCGAGGGGCTTCGCGAAGCCCTCGACGTAGAGCGGGAGGTCCTTGAGGAACGCCGCGCCGCCGTTGCGATAAACGCGCAGGTCGAGCGACCACCCCTGTGGACGGAGCAGAACGTAGGTGAGCGTGGCGACCATGACGGCGGCCCACGCCACCACGACCCGCTTGGCGGTGCGGTCGAGCTGCATCCGCGAATGGTATCGATGTGCCAGATGAGGCCCACGTCACCGGTGCGGACCGGGAAATCTCACGTAGCGTCGTCGCGTGAGCGCGCAACGTGGAACGTTCCTGGTTGAGCCGTTCGTAGGGCGCACAGATGCGCACGCACGGGCTATTCTGTGCGCATGAGTCCTGCCCTGGAGACGGTGCTGGCCAAGGCCGGCCTGCAGGTGAGCCCCGACGAGTTCCTGGCCCTCGTGACCGACGCGGCACGAAGGCTCGCCCCGCCACACCCGGAACCGGCCACGTACTTCACGCCGGACCAGCAGGCGGCGCTGACCGACGTGGGCCTGGACCTCTCGCCGGCGCGTCCGTCCGACGCGAAGCCGCGCACCCGCACGGTCGTGGCCCACGCGGTGCTGCGCGACTCGGCGCTGACCGTGAACGAGGCCGCACGCCAGCTCCAGGTCGACACGAGCCGCATCCGGCACCGCCTCGGCGTCGGCAGGCTCGTGGGCTGGAAGGACAGGGGCAGCTGGCGCCTGCCCGCGTGGCAGTTCGCGGGCACCGGCGTGCTGCCGGGCCTCGAGACCGTCCTCGCGGACATCCCGCAGGACCAGCCGGCACTGGTCGTCGCCGCGTTCATGACCACCCTCCAGGAGGACCTGCCGGTGGACGGCGAGCCCGCGACCCCACGCGACTGGCTGCTGGCAGGAGGCGACCCCCGCCGGGTCGCGACCCTGGCCTCCACGCTCGGCACACCTGCCTGAGCGTTCCCGAACACCCGACAGGACCCGAATGTCACGGCTTCCGCAGCCGCCTGCCCCTGCCGTGCTCCAAGCGCACCTGCGCCGCACCGAGGACGTGGTGGCGGTGCACCGGGCCACCCGCCTCGTGCGCGTGTTCACGGCGAAGGGCTCCCACCCCCAGCGCTGGAACACGTTCCGCTACACGGGCCCCCTCCCGCACGCCCGCTTCGACGCGCAACAACCGGCCGACGACGGCAGCCCGGTCCAGGACCACGAGAACGGCGTCCTGTACTTCGGCCTGTCCGTCCGCACGTCGATCGCCGAGGTCTTCCAGGCGACGTCGATCGTGGACCGCCGCACCCGCTCGCCGTTCCTGGTCGTGCTGCGGCCCCGCCGCACGTTGCGGCTGCTGGATCTCGGCGGGTTGTGGCCCACGCGCGTCGGGGCGTCGCAGGAGATCTCCACTGGGCCGAAGCTGGTGACGCAGGCCTGGTCGCGGGCCATTCGGGCGGCCTATCCGGAGTTGGACGGGCTTTGGTACCGGTCTTCGATGGACTCCGGGGATCCGGCCATCTGCCTGTGGGACCCGCCTGGGGCTTCCGGATTGCCTGCGGCGCCGGACGTGTTGCTGCCGCTGGATCATCCGGGGCTGGATCTGCCGTTGGCGCGGGTGTGCGAGGAGCTCAACTACACGCTGCTGGGCTGACACCGTTCAAGGCCGCCTGGATCGACGTCGCTTCGTCCGTTCCCTGCCGGTTGGCGAGATGGCGGTGCAACTCGAGTGCCTGCTGCGCGCTTGTCCACCCGACCGCCATCACCCCGGGCAGCCCGGTGATCCAGCGGCCGAACGGGTCTGGCCTGACCTGCGCATTGCAGAAAACCTGCAAGGAGTCCGCAGGGTCCGCCTCGCACGATCCTGCTCAGCCGCCGCCGACCACGGCGCGGCGGGAGAGGGGACCGAGGATGTTCAAGAGAGAGCTGGGATCGGTGGCCAGGCTGGCCGTCGCGGCGGCGTTCGTGTCGGGGGCCCTGGTCACGGGAACGGCGGGAGCCCAGGCGGCACCGGCCGCGCCGGCAGTGGCGTGCACGCAGGTCGGCCACGTGTCCGGCACGGTCAGCGCGTTCACGCTGTACGACGGCAACAACAAGACCGGCGCGTGCATCACGTTCTGGAAGTTCGGCGCGTGCTCGGCGTCCACGTCCGACATCGAAGGGGCGTGGAACCTCGCAGGCTGGAGCTGGGACAACCGCGCGAACTCGGTGGACACGTACAACAAGTGCGACCTGAGGCTCTACGACGCCCGTGACTGCCCCAGCGGCGGGGTCCGGTCGACCTGGATCGACGAGAGCGCCGACCTCCGGCTGGGTTCGATCAACTGGCAGAACCGCGCCACCTGCGTCGAGATCAGCTGACCTGGGTGAGGCTGCTCCGGACAGGAGCAGCCTCACCGGCGATCAGGCCTTGAGGTAGCGGCCCCACCACTCCAGCACCGCGTCGAAGCGCTGACGCCGGTGCCGCGGCTGGCCGGTCCGCGTGAGCTCGTGCCCCTCGCCGGGGAAGATCAGCATCTCTGCCTCGACGCCACGCCGCTTCAGCGCCACGAACATGCGCTGCGCCTGCTCCAGCGGGCAACGCCAGTCCTGCTCCGAGTGCACGACGGCGAACGGCAGGTTGATCTTCTCGGCGTAGGTCAGCGGCGACATCGCGCGCTGTGCCTCGGGATCGGTGCCGCAGTAGGCGTCGGCGAAGAAGTAGCCGATGTCGGACGAGCCGGAGAACGAGTCCCAGGCGTTCACGGCGCGCTCGCTCCAGGCCGCCTTGAAGCGTTCGCCGTGGTGCGCGGACAGCCACGAGGTCATGAAGCCGCCGTACGAGCCGCCCATCACGCCCGCGCGGTCGGCGTCGCAGTCCTCACGGGCGAGCGCAACGTCCAAAAGGGACAGCACGTCGTCCACGTCGACGGAGCCGAACTTGCCGATCACCGCCTGGCCGTGGGACTGGCCGTAGCCCGCCGAGCCGCGCGGGTTCGGGAGCACGACGGCGTAGCCTGCGGTGGCGTAGACCTGGGCTTCGTCGAAGAAACCCCAGCTGTGGTACATGAACGGGCCGCCGTGCACCGCCATGACGACCGGGTGCGGTCCTTCGCCTTCGGGCAGCACCAGCCAGCCGTGCACCGGGTAGCCGTCGGAGGCGGACCCGGAGAGCTCCACGACGCGGCGGGCCTCGACCGACGAGAACGCCGTGCGCACACCGGTTCCGACGAACTCGACCTGACCCGGGCTGTCCGGAGTGGACACAACGGCGACCACAGTGGACCCGTCGGAGGCGAACGAGCGGACGGCGGCGGCCGTGCCCGCCAGCACCTCGCCCGACCCGCCGTCGAACGGGATCCGCCGCAGCTCCAGAGCGCCGCGGTTGCGCACGACGAGCAACACGCCGTTGGAGTCGGCCACCGGCGGGCCCGAAAGCCTTTCGATGTCAACGGTTTCGGCGTCGGTGAGCCGGACAGGAGCAGACCCGTCGACCGGTGACTTCCACAGGCCGTGGTTGCGCGCGACGACCTCGACGCCGGAGAACTCGGTGCCCAGCCAGAACAACGACCCGTTGGCCACGAACGGCATCGAGGCCTCGCCGGCGGCGCGCACCAGCAGCGACGGCGAGCCGCCCGAGACAGAAACCTCGTACAGGTCGGAGTGCAGCGTCTCGGTCTCGCCGAGGTCGCGCGGTGCCACGAACACCAGCGTCGAGTCGTCGAGCCACGCCGGGTCGGAGACGTCGAACGAACCGTCGGTGACCTCGGAAACCGTGCCGTCGAGGGAGACCACGTGCAGGCGCGGGCGGCGGTCGGCGAGGAAGCCGACGTCGTCGACGCGGTAGTCCAGGCGCGTGATGCGGCGCGGTGCCTCGGCTTCCGGGCCGTCGTCGGTCGTGCCGTAGCGGCCGGGTTCGGGCACGCGGGCCACGAACGCGAGCCGGGTCGAGTCCGGCGACCACACCGGGGCACCGGCGCCGAGCGGCAGGTCGGTCAGCCTGCGGGGCTCGCCGCCGTCCACCGGGGCGACGTAGAGCTGCGGCTTCGACTTTCCGCTGACGCGCAGGAACGCGACCTGCCTGCCGTCGGGAGAAATGCGCTGCGCGTTGTCACGATCACCGTGCGTCCACGGTGTTGTCGTGCCGTCCGGGAACACCCGGTGCAGACCGCCCCGGTAGGTGTTCTTGTCGAGATCGGGAGTGGTGATGCTGACCAGCACCAGGTCTCCGGACACGGCGACGGTGCCGGGCGTGGTGAGCAGCTGCAGGTCTTCAGGGCGCACGGCGTGGACGCTAACAGAACTTGTTAGCAAAGCTCAGAGTTATTTGTTGACCGATCACAAAAATTGACTCAGCGCATAGATTCCCGCGTATGACGCGCATCGTGTTCTCTGGGGGCCGGGTCTTCACCGGCTCGACAACCGAGCCGGGCGACGTGGTGGTCGAGGGTGACCGCATCGTCGACGTCGGCATCGGACTGGACGGTGATACCAAGGTCGACGCGACCGGCCACACCATCCTTCCGGGACTGTTCGACTGCCACGTGCACTTCATGTTCAGCGGCGCCGATCTGGTGCGGTCGCTGAACACGCCGTTCTCGCTGCCGTTCTACGAGGCGATCGGGAACATGGAAGCCACGCTGCGCTGCGGAATCACCACGGTCCGCGACGCTCTCGGCGCCGACCTCGGTGTCGCGGAGGCGGTGCGGCGCGGGCTGATCAAGGGGCCGCGCATGCAGATCGCGGTCAACATGGTCTCGCAGACCGGCGGCCACAACGACGACTGGATGCAGTGCGGTGCGCACATCTCGCCGCCGCTGCACCCCGGCCTGCCCGACACCGTCGCCGACGGTCCCGAAGAGCTGCGCAAGGTCATCCGCACGCTGGTTCGCCACGGCGCCGACATCATCAAGATCGCGTCGAGCGGCGGCGTGATGTCCCCGCGCAGCAACCCCCGCCACGCGCACTTCCGCGACGAGGAGATCGCGATGATCGTGCAGGAGGCCAACGCCGCCGGCATCGCGGTCATGTCGCACGCGATGAGCGGCGACGGCATCCTCACGGCCGTGCGCAACGGCGTGCGCTCCATCGAGCACGGCGTGTTCCTCACCGACGAGGGCGTCGAAGAGATGATCAAGAACGGCACGTGGCTGGTGCCGACGCTGATGGCCCCGCGCATGGTGCTCGACCAGGCCGCGGCAGGCATGGCGATCTCGGACGTCATCCTCGACAAGGCCAACGCCGTTGTCTCGCAACACTTCCAGGCGTTCCAGAAGGCGCACCAGGCGGGCGTGAAGATCGCGATGGGCACCGACTCCGGTGTCGGCCCGCACGGCGACAACCTCAACGAGCTGACGCTGATGGTCGAGTACGGCATGTCCCCGGCGGAAGCGCTCTACGCAACGACCACGTCCGCCGCCAACCTGATGCGCCTCGGAAACGAACTCGGCGAGCTCGCCCAGGGCAAGCTCGCCGATCTCGTTCTCGTGGAGGGTGACGCCGAGCAGCACGTGAAGGCCGGAACGCTGAAGCAGGCCGTCCGCGCCGTCTACCAGAACGGCGTCTCCGTCTAGCTAGTGGTGTGGCTCGCAACGTCGCCGGTGGAATTCGCGGTCAGACGGGTGCATCGTGGTGCCGCCCCCACGTCCTCATACTGGACGTATGGGGGCGTGGGGGCGGTGCCGCGAGGTGCCCTGCTGAGCGTGAATTACGCCGCCGACGTTGCGTGACGCGCCACTAGTGGTTGGCGTCGGCACCGATGTGCTTCACGGAATCCGGGTCGCGGCGCACCTTGAGGAGGCTGGCGATCGTCGTGATCGCCAGCACGCCGATGATCACCGACAGCGAGACCTCGATGCCGATGGTCGGCACGTGGAACGGCTCGCCGCCGTTGAGGAACGGCAGGTTGTTGGTGTGCAACGCCTCGAGGATCAGCTTCACGCCGATGAAGCCGAGGATCACCGCCAGGCCGATCGAGAGGTAGACCAGCTTCTCCAGCAGGCCACCGAGCAGGAAGTACAGCTGGCGCAGGCCCATCAGCGCGAACGCGTTGGCCGTGAACACCAGGAACGGCTCCTTGGTGAGGCCGAAGATCGCGGGGATCGAGTCGAGCGCGAAGAGCAGGTCGGTGGAGCCGATCGCGACCATCACGATGAACATCGGGGTCACGTAGCGCTTGCCGTCGATCTTGATGAACGAGTTCGAGCCGTGGAAGTCGTTGGTCACCGGGAAAACCTTGCGCACCATGCGCAGCATCAGGTTCTCCTTGTACTCCTCTTCCTCGTCGTGGTTCTCCCGCGCCAGCTGCCAGCCGGTGTAGATCAGGAACGCGCCGAAGATGAAGAACACCCAGCTGAACTGGCTGATGAGCGCCGCGCCGGCCGCGATGAAGATGCCACGCATGACGAGGGCGATCAGGATGCCGATCAGCAGCACCTTGTGCTGGTGGATCGCGGGCACCTTGAACGTCGTCATGATGATCAAGAAGATGAAGAGGTTGTCAACGCTGAGCGAGTACTCCGTGATGTACCCGGCGAAGAACTCGGTGGCGTACTGCCCACCGGAGAAGTACCAGATCCCGACGCCGAACAGAGCGGCCATCGCCACGTAGAAGATCACCCAGCGGGCGGCTTCACCGATCGTCACCTCATGGGGCTTTCGATCGACGATCACGAGATCCACAGCGAGCAGAACGAGCAGACCAACGATCGTCGCGATCCACATCCATGCGGGGACGTTCACAACTCAACCTCCGGGATTCTCAGCGCACGCCAAATTCACCCGGAGGTCTCCTCCGCCGCCGAGAACGATCCTCGAACGACCGACGGCACCGGGAGCTCTACGCCGAGCTCCGTATTGACGACACCGCCGCTTAGGGAGTACTCCCCTCCATGCTGCGTCAATATTGTGCTCTACCAAGTGCGGTTAGCGCCACACAGGGTGAGCAGACCCACGTAACCAGGTGCAACGGGAATACGGTCCGTGTCGTTGGGGCCGGAACCACCCGATACCTGAAGCCGCGCTGAAGATCCACTGATGCTGAGACCGCCAGCGGATCCCGACAGGTCGTTCTCAGCAAAACTCGCATATCGTCATCGACGTGTCCCGCCTATCCCGCCTTCGCGGCAGGTGGACGATCCCCGCATTGATCGTGGTCCTCGCCCTCGTCGCAGGTGGCGTGTACTTCACTCGATCCGGAGACGACCCCGTAGCCGTTTCCTTCAAAGAAGCGAACATCGACGCACCTGAGAGCCCTGACAGCGCTCAGACGGTGACGATCGAGACACGCCTCTACCTCCCCCAGCAGACGCCCGCGCCCGCGATCATGCTCGCGCACGGTTTCGGCGGCAGTCTGCGCAGCGTGCACACGCAGGCCGAGGAGTTCGCACGACGCGGTTTCGTCGTGCTGACGTGGTCCGCCCGCGGTTTCGGCCGCAGCACGGGCCAGATCGCGCTGAACTCCCTCGACCGCGAGGTCCGCGACGCGCAGAAGCTCCTCGACTTCCTCGGCACACGTGACGAGGTGCAGAAGGACAGCGGCGGCGACCCCCGCGTGGGCGTGACAGGCGCGTCGTACGGCGGTGCGTTGTCCCTGCTGCTCGCGGGCGTCGACAAGCGCGTCGACACGCTCGTCCCCGTCATCACCTACAACGACCTCGCGCAGGCGCTGCTGCCGAACTCGGCGCTGGCGACACCGCGCGCGGACGCCACCCCGTCCGCCACGGCGTTCGGTGAGAACGGCGTCTTCAAGCGTTCGTGGGCGGGCATCTTCTTCTCCGCGGGCATGACGTCGATCGACCTCTCGTCCCCCACGGGCGACGCGCCCGAGCAGGGCCAGCGGGAGTCGAACCAGCAGGCGACCGTGCCGCAGCAGCAGGGCGGCAACTCGGGCGCCCAGGGCATGCAGCCGCCCACGCCGTCCCTCGGCGCGTGCGGACGCTTCACGCCCGAGGTCTGCACCGCCTACACCGAGGTCGCCACGACGGGCAGCGCCTCCCAGCAGACGCTCGAACTGCTGCGCAAGTCGTCCCCCGTCGCCGTGACCGACCAGATCAAGCAGCCGACGATGCTGGTGCAGGGCGAGCAGGACACCCTGTTCGGCCTCGACCAGTCCGACGCCACCGCGCGTCAGATCGCCGCGGCCGGCGGCCAGGTCAAGATGGTCTGGTACGCGGGCGGCCACGACGGCGGCAACCCCGGCACCGCGCTGCGCGGCGAGATCGCCGACTGGATGGAGTTCCACCTGCGCGGCACGGGAACCGACCCCGGCACCGGCTTCGAGTACACGGTGCAGGGCGCGTTCCGCTCGTCCGGCCAGCCGTCGCTGCGCACGGTCGTCGCGCCGTCGTACCCCGGTCTCGCCCAGGGCTCCTCGACCGAGCGCAAGACGCTGAAGCTCAGCGGACGCGAGCAGGTCGTGGTGAACCCGGCGGGCGGCAACCCGGCGTCGATCAGCAACCTGCCGGGCCTCGGTTCGGCGCTGTCGCGGTCGTCGGCGATCTCGTCACGGCTGTCGCTCGACATGCCGGGTCAGGCCGCGGTGTTCACCTCGGAGGAACTGACCTCGCAGGTGCTGCTGACCGGGTCGTCGACGGTCAAGCTGCGCGTGGCGCGCGGTGACCAGACCTCCGGCGAGGCGATCCTGTTCGCGAAGCTCTACGACGTCTCCGCAGACGGCACCCGCACGCTGCCCGGCTCGATCGTCGCGCCGTTCCGCGTGGCGCTGCCGCCGGACGGTTCCGCCGCCGAGGTGACGGTGACGCTGCCCGGTGCGGTGCGTCCGGTCGAGAGCGAGCACAAGCTGGCTCTCGTGGTGTCGACGACGGACCAGGCGTTCGCGAACGCCGAGCAGCCCGCCGCGTACCGCGTCTCGCTGGCCTCCGACGAGATCTCGGTGCCGGTGGTGCCCGGTCGCAACGTCACCGAGGGCTTCCCGACGGTGGCACTGTGGGGCATCGGGATCTCGCTGCTCGTGCTGATCGGCGCCGGCGTCATCGCGATGTTCCGCCGCCGCATGGAGCACGACTCGGACCCGGAGCTCGCCGAGGTCCCGCTGGTCATCTCGAACCTCACGAAGGCCTACCCCGGCGGCGTGACCGCGGTGAAGGACCTGTCCTTCCGCGTGGAGCACGGCATGGTGCTCGGCCTGCTCGGCCCCAACGGCGCCGGCAAGACCACGACGCTGCGCATGGTGATGGGCCTGATCCACCCGTCCGAGGGCCACATCCGGGTCTTCGGCCACAAGGTCTCGCCCGGCGCCCCGGTGCTCTCGCGCATCGGGTCGTTCGTCGAGGGTTCCGGCTTCCTGCCGCACCTCTCCGGTTCCGAGAACCTGCACCTGTACTGGGCCGCCACGGGCAGGCCCGCGGACGAGGCGCACTTCGAGGCCGCATTGGAGATCGCGGGCCTCGGCAAGGCGGTGCACCGCCGCGTGCGCACGTACAGCCAGGGCATGCGCCAGCGGCTGGCGATCGCGCAGGCGATGCTCGGCCTCCCGGACCTGCTGATCCTGGACGAGCCCGCCAACGGTCTCGACCCGCCCCAGATCCACCAGATGCGCGAGGTCCTGCGCCGCTACGCCGCCGCGGGCCGCACGGTCGTCGTCTCGTCGCACCTGCTGGCCGAGGTGGAGCAGACCTGTTCGCACGTGGTCGTGATGCACAAGGGCCAGCTCGTCGCCGCCGGCGAGGTGTCCGACATCGCGGCGGGAGGCGGCGAGGCGACGTTCCGCGTCGACTCCCCCTCGAAGGCAGCCGATGTCCTGCGGGGCCTCGAAGGCGTGCACGACGTGCACGAGGACGAGGACGCCGTGCACGCGTCGATGAACGGTGTCCCGCGCTCCGTCGCACTGACCGCCCTCGTGGCGGCCGGCGTGGCGGTGGACCAGGCGGGCCCGCGACGCAGGCTGGAAGACGCGTTCTTGGAGCTGGTCGGTGAATGACTTCCTGATGGCAGCGGCGTCCGCCACGTCGGACGCCCAGGCCGAGGCAGAGGTCCCCTCGTCGAGCGAGCGCACGTCGCCCGCCGGCCCGGGGGGACCCCTGGACTCAATTATCCCAGCCGGCACCGACAGTTTCGGCGCCGAGCAGTCGCCAGAGGCCGTTTCGGCCGTGGTGAAAACCGTTCTCACCGCGAACCCGAACCGCACCAAGGCACCGATCCGGCAGGAGGTGGACCAGTGAACGACAACGGCGTCCACACCGATCCCGGCGCGCTCAACGACCTCACCGACGCGGCTGCCCAGCAGCACACCAAGGTGGCGCCGGACGGCTCGTCGGTCGGGTACAAGGCGCGCCGCACGCTCCGCATCCACGTGGAGCTGCAACGGCAGCTCCGCCGCCGCAGGACCCAGCTCGTGCTGGGCTTCCTGGTGCTGCTGCCGTTCATCCTCGCGCTGAGCTTCGAGATCGGTCAGTCCGACCCGAACCGCCGCTCCGGCGGCTTCGTGGACCTCGCGACCGCCAGCGGCATCAACTTCGTGGTACTCACACTGTTCGTGAGCAGCAGCTTCCTGCTGCCGATGATCGTGGCGCTGTTCTTCGGCGACACGATCGCGTCCGAGGCGTCGTGGTCGAGCCTCAAGTACCTGCTCGCCGCACCGATCCCGCGGCACCGCCTGCTGCGCCAGAAGGCCATCAGCAGCGGCCTGCTCAGCGTCTTCGCCCTCGCCCTGCTGCCCGCAGTGGCACTGGGCGTCGGCGTGGCCTGGTACGGCACGGGCGAGGTCGTGAGCCCGACCGGCGAGGCGGCCCCGTTCGGCGACGGCGTGCTCGCCATGGCGTTCGCCGTCGTCTACATCTCGATCAACCTGTTCTGGGTCGCGGGCCTCGCGATGTTCCTGTCCGTGTCCACCGACGCGCCTCTCGGCGCGGTCGGCGGCACGGTGCTCGTCTCGATCGTGTCGCAGATCCTCGACCAGATCGAGCCGCTCGGGGACCTGCGCAACTACCTGCCGACGCACTACGCGATGGCGTGGGCCGACCTGCTCTCGACCGACATCGACTGGTCGGAGATGGCCCGCGGCACGTTCTCCGCACTCGCCTACGGCGGCATCTTCACGCTGCTCGCGGCACGTCAGTTCAAGACGAAGGACATCACGAGCTAGCTCACGCAGAACTCGTTGCCCTCCGGGTCGAGCATGACGACCCAGTGGCCCGTCTGGTCGTCGTGCTCGCGCACCCGCGTGGCACCCAGCGACACCAGGCGGGCCACTGCGTCGAGACCGGGACGGATGTCGAGGTGGACGCGGTTCTTCGCGGTCTTGCCTTCCGGCACGCGCTGGAAGAGGAACCGCGGCCCCTTGCCCTCGGGGTCGATGATCGCCGCGTAGTCGTCCGCGGAGTCGAACGGGATGTTGTTCTTGACGGCGAACTCCTCCCACGTCGCGAACCCGGGAGGCGGCGGCTGCTGCACGTAACCGAGCGCCTGCGCCCAGAAGTCGGCGAGCTTGGGCGGGTCGTCGGCGTCGAACGAGATCTGGATTTCCGTAGCCATGCGGCCACCGTAGAAGCCAATGCGGACACCCACTGTCCGGAGTAGCCTGCCGTCTCATGTCACGTCCAGTGCACTTCGAGATCCACGCCGCAGATCCCGAGCGGGCGCGGACCTTCTACACCTCCGTCTTCGGCTGGAAGATCGAGCAGTGGGGCGACATCCCCTACTGGGTCATCACCACCGGCGACGACGACCAGCCCGGCGTGAACGGCGGCCTGCTCCCCCGTCGCGGCCCGGACCCCGAGCCGGACGCACCGGTCCACGGGTACGTCATGACGATCAGCGTGATCGACATCGACGCCACCATCGCCGCGATCGAGGTCAACGGCGGCACAGTCGCGCTGCCCAAGGACAAGATGCCCGGCGTGGGCCTGCTCGCCTACTACAAGGACACCGAGAACAACATCTTCGGCATCCTGCAGCCAGAGGACAGCTAGGCGGGCCGCTTGCCCTTGGGCAGCCGCGCGACGACGGCGTCGTAGGAGCCGTCGACCAGCTCCAGCAGGTCGTCGTCCGGCACGGCTCCCTTGAGCGCGATGGTGTTCCACCCGTACCGCCCGACGTACCCGCTCACCGTGACGTCACCGGGAAAGCGCTCTCGCCACACCGCGGCGGCCTCGGCGTCGGCACCGCACTTCAACCCGACGGTGTGCACGTCGAGCCCGATGAAGGCGAACGCCTTCCCGCCGACCTTGCACACGAGTTCGGCCTCGCCCCACGGATACGTCTCCTCCGCGCCGGGCTTGCCGGCGCAGTAGACGATCAACTCATCCAGTGTCACAACAGGATTATCGCGCGCCGAACACCGCGACGAAACGAGTGAGCAGCCGAGCGAACATCACCCGTTCCTCCTCGCTCCAGTCCGCCATCGCGCCGGCACAAGCACTCTGCCGGGCCCGGTGCAGCTCAGCGGACGTGGCGCGCCCCCGCGGCGTGCGCACGAGCAGCACCCGCCGGCCGTCTGCCTTGTCCGCGATCCGCGCCACCAGCCCGGCGTCGACCGCACTGGTCACGAGCTTGCTCGCCCGAGGTTGATCAACGTGCAAAGCCAAGGCAACACTGGAAACCGTGGCCTGAGCCCCTGTCCGTTCCGCCGTCTCCACAACGTCGAGCACGTCAAAGGCCGGAACAGCCAACTCGGCCAGCGCCCTACGTGACTGACTGCGCCGCACAGCGATCAGCGCCTGCTCCACCGCGGCGAGGTGGGAGTCCACATCCACCCCGAGATCATGGCCGCCCAGCGCCCTGACGAAAGCAGTCCGCGCACATCTCACCCCAGAGGGCGATTTACGCGCTCCGCGCGAATCGTTATGAGCGAGCAGGATTACGCGCTGCGTTCGCCGATCTCACCGTGAGCGACGTCCATAGTGGACGAACTAGCAGTGGTCCGGTGACGTACGGGCGATCGGCCGGGCGCATGCCGGAGAGTGATGTCGGCTGGACGGAACGCCATACCGGGATGCCGATGCCAGCCGCACGCGAACCTCGACCCGAGCGGCTTCGCCGACCCGCTGCAGTCCGACCCGGCGCGGTCGCAACGCGCATGAGTACCTTGCGTTCAGCACAGGCATCCACAACTGCCCCGGCGCGAACGGCCCGGTGACGCGCCGGCGGGCCAAGCTCCTGTGTGGTGGCGCCGCCGGCCAGGTCACAGCAGATCCAGCGGCCTCCGCCGGACCCGGCGTCGACCACCTCCTGGCGTGGCGACGCCCTGCCGGACTTACGAAAGGCGCGCGGCGGGCCTCACTTCACCCCGGCCGCGTCCATGCCCCGCAGTTCCTTCTTCAGGTCCTGGATCTCGTCCCGCAGCCGGGCCGCCAGCTCGAACTGCAGATCCCTGGCCGCGTTCATCATCTGATCGGTCAGCGACTGCACCAGGTCGGCAAGCTCCGACCGGGCCATCCCTGCCCGCTCGTGCGACGCGACGACGCCGGAGGAGCGGCCGCCCTCGCCGGTGGCCCGCTTGCCGCGCGACTGGTTGCGCCCGGACCCGCCGACCGGGACCTCGTCCTCCACCTCGGAGTACACGGCCTCCAGGATGTCGGTGATCTTCTTGCGCAGCGGCTGCGGGTCGAGGCCGCGTTCGAGGTTGTAGGCGACCTGCTTCTCGCGGCGGCGGTTGGTCTCGTCGATCGCGTGCCGCATCGAGTCGGTGATCCGGTCCGCGTACATGTGGACCTCACCGGACACGTTGCGGGCCGCGCGGCCGATCGTCTGCACCAGCGACGTGCCGGACCGCAGGAAGCCTTCCTTGTCCGCGTCGAGGATCGCCACGAGCGACACCTCTGGCAGGTCGAGGCCCTCCCGCAGGAGGTTGATGCCGATCAGCACGTCGAAGTCGCCCAGGCGCAGCTGCCGCAGCAGTTCGACGCGGCGCAGGGTGTCGACCTCGGAGTGCAGGTAGCGGACCCGGATGCCCAGCTCCAGCAGGTAGTCCGTCAGGTCCTCGGCCATCTTCTTGGTCAGCGTCGTGACCAGGACGCGCTCGTCGCGCTCCGCCCGTTCGCGGATCGAGTGCACCAGGTC
Organism: Lentzea sp. HUAS TT2; assembly: GCF_051853195.1. NCBI lineage: Bacteria > Bacillati > Actinomycetota > Actinomycetes > Pseudonocardiales > Pseudonocardiaceae > Lentzea > Lentzea sp. HUAS TT2. The sequence continues at coordinate 700,025 of NZ_CP196667.1, forward strand.
GTCGATCTGGCCCTCGGTCGGCTTCACGACGACCTCGGGGTCGATGAGGCCGGTGGGACGGATGACCTGCTCGACGAACTCGCCGCCTGCCTGGCCCATCTCGTACGGGCCGGGGGTGGCGGACAGGTACACGACCTGGCCGATGCGGTCGGCGAACTCCTCCCAGGTGAGCGGGCGGTTGTCCAGCGCGGAGGGCAGCCGGAAGCCGTGCTCGACGAGGTTGCGCTTGCGGGAGGCGTCGCCCTCGTACATGCCGCCGATCTGCGGCACCGTCACGTGCGACTCGTCGATGACCATCAGGAAGTCGTCGGGGAAGTAGTCGATCAGCGTCGCCGGTGCGGTGCCGGCGCCGCGGCCGTCGATGTGGCGCGAGTAGTTCTCGATGCCGTTGCAGAAGCCGACCTGCTTCATCATCTCCAGGTCGTACTGGGTGCGCATGCGCAGGCGCTGGGCCTCCAGCAGCTTGCCCTGGCGCTCCATCTGCGCGAGCGTCGTCTCCAGCTCGGCCTCGATGTCGCGGATCGCGCGCTCCATGCGCTCCGGGCCCGCCACGTAGTGCGTCGCAGGGAAGATCCGGAGCTCGGAGACCTCCTTCACCACGTCACCGGTGAGCGGGTGGAGGTAGAACAGCTTGTCGATCTCGTCGCCGAAGAACTCGACGCGGATGGCGAGCTCCTCGTAGGACGGGATGATCTCGACCGTGTCGCCGCGCACGCGGAACGAGCCGCGGGTGAACGACATGTCGTTGCGCGTGTACTGGACGTCGACCAGCAGGCGCAGGAACGCGTCGCGGTCGACCTCCACACCGGTCTCCAGCGGGATCGAGCGGTCGAGGTACGACTGGGGCGTGCCCAGGCCGTAGATGCACGACACGGACGCGACCACGATGACGTCGCGCCGGGTCAGCAACGACATCGTGGCCGAGTGGCGCAGGCGCTCGACGTCGTCGTTGATCGAGGAGTCCTTCTCGATGTACGTGTCCGTCTGCGGGATGTACGCCTCTGGCTGGTAGTAGTCGTAGTAGCTGACGAAGTACTCCACCGCGTTGTGCGGGAAGAGCTCCTTCAGCTCGTTCGCCAGCTGGGCGGCCAGCGTCTTGTTCGGCGCCATCACCAGCGTCGGGCGTTGCAGCTTCTCCACCAGCCACGCCGTCGTCGCCGACTTGCCGGTACCCGTGGCACCGAGCAGCACCACGTCGCGCTCGCCGGCACGGACGCGGCGTTCGAGGTCGGCGATGGCAGCCGGCTGGTCGCCAGCCGGCTGGTACTCGCTGACCACGCGGAACTGCCCGTCGGTGCGGACGATGTCGCCGACGGGACGGTGTTCGGAGTGCGCCTTGACGGTGCTTTCCTCTGGCGGGAGCTCGGTTGCGAAAGCCACGGGAAGCACGTTACGCCGGAGGTCTGACAATTTCCGATTAGACCTGGTCAGAGACCTAATCGCAGGGGCAGCAGCAACAGTCGCAGTTGCAGTTGCAGTCGCAGTTCGGGCCGCAGTCGCCACCGTCGCACCCGTCACGCCGCTTGTCGCTCCATGGGCCGGGGAACGGGTCGCGGCAGCAGAACTGACACGTGCCGCACATGTAGAGGAACGCCCCGCATCCCTCGAAGCACCCGCGCGGCTGCCGCTGCCAGTTCAGCCTCGGGTACGCCCACAGCCCGCTGCCCGGCTCGGACCAGCGGGGTTTGCCCGGCGGGTACTCGTGCCGCTTGCGCTTGCCGAAGACCCGGATGACCGACTCCTCCAGCTCGTGCACCATCAGTTTGTGCACGAGGCGCGCATCGGTGAACTCCACGTCGCCGAGCGCCAGCCTGATCCCAGCCACGGCGTCCAGGCACAGCCGGTGCGCCTCGGCGACGGACGTCCCGGTGGAGACCAGCGGGTTCCACGCTCCCGAAGCCTGGTCCTCCTCCAGGTCCTCTGCGGCGTCGATGAGGTGCGCGACCCGCCCGAACAGCCGTCCCACCTCGCGCAGCGGCTCGGCGTTCTGCGGCCTCCCGGCGATCACGGCGGTCTGCGCGAAGGCGAACCCCGTCGCGGTCTCCGTCGGCTCGGTGACCACGAGCACGGAACTGCCCAGCCCGGCTCCGGCCTCCACCTCGGGCTGCCGCCGGACCGCGTCCACCATCACCGACGCGTCGAACCCGAGACCGGACGCCGTTTCCAGGCCCTTGGCGGCCCAGCGCCGCGCCATCACGCGCCCCGCCCACGGCACCTTGCCCGCGAGGCCGTCGCCGTCGTCCACGTGGTCCTGGATCTTCAACGAAGCCAGCACCAGCGACACCGAGGCCGCGAGCCGCGCTCCGTCGCCGATGGCCACGTCGGCGGACTTCATGCCGCGCAACGCACACGGCCCGGCGGTCCGTCGCGACACACCGGACTGCGCCTCCACGGCGGCCGAGATCATCAGCCCGTCGTAGTTCGTGACGAGGCGTGAGAGATGACCGTGCTCGTCGCGCAACGACAGGCACATTCCACAGAGGTGAGAGAGCCACGCGGACCGCAGCTCAGCGCCCATTCTGTTGCGGCAGGGGCGGATGATCCCGAACATGCGCGGCATCCTAAGTGGCCGGAGGCCGCAACGATGGCAGTATCGCGGACGTGGCACACATCCATCCGCCGAAGATCGAGTACTTCGACCTGGACGCCAAGAGCAACACAGATCCCAAGGGACAGCTGCGCAGCGTCGACGAGTTCCGGCTCACGCCGACCGGCCTCTACATGTTCCGCCCGCTCGCGGGCCACCCCAAGATCAGCCACTTCGAGAGCTGGTTCCTGCCCAAGTTCAGCCTCCGCGTGACCCGCCAGTCGTGGCATCCCGGTCATCAGCTCGACTTCGACTTCTACGTCGACGTCGTGGAGATCAACGCGATCGGGAGCGTCTGGAAAACAACCGATCTGTACCTCGACCTGATAGTCCGAACGGGTCACAGCGTCACCGTTCTGGACACCGACGAGTTGATCACCGCAGTTCAGCACAACCTGCTCTCTCCGCAACGCGCGCAAAGGGCCTTGGAAACCACCTACTCGGCGGTGTCCGGCATTTCAGCGCACGGTCACGATGTGGTCAGGTGGCTCACCTCTTCGGGTTGTCCTACGTCCTGGCGTTAGTACACAGAGCGTGTTCGTCACCTGACCGTGACGTAACAAATCGACCCGGCGTGTAACTGCGAGCACTTATTTGACTACGCTCGGCGGCGTGGGAGCGGTCACTACACCTCAGTTGGTCGATGTCGTCGACACCATTTCGGGCGTGCGCGCATATTCGTCCGGTGGGTCCCGAACGCTCAGTTCGTGCAACGTCGAACGGTGGGGTCTGCGAATCGAGCATCCCACTCCGGAAGACCCGTTCTCGGACTCCGAGGTCACCTGGCTGATGCCCGAACTGGGCGTGCGCCTGACCACTCACCGCCCGCGTTCCCGGCACGCGCGCAGCACCCCGAGCGTGCTGTCCGCCGTGCGGGTCGAGCGCGACCACCGCCACTGGCAGACGACGGACCTGCTGCTGGGCCTGGCCGTTCCGGGCGGCACCACGGCCCGCATCGTGCGCAGCGAGGAGTTCGCCGCCGCCGTTGCGGGCCGCGTGCTGCGACCGGGTGACGCCGACCAGGCGCTGCGCACGGTCCACCGCACCCTCGAAGAGCTGAGCAACGTCAACCACAACCTGACGTCGTGGCTGACGTGGCACGGCATCTACGACTCCTGGCCACCCCTGTAGGCCTCGACGCGCCGCACGGCCGCCTCCATCCAGGGCCCCTTCGCCTCACCGTAGGCGAACCCGTTGGCGTCGGCCGCGAACCGCTGTGACAGCTCGATCTTGATGTTCGCGTACTCCTCACGAGCCTGCGCGTCGTGCCGCAACCAGTCGCGGAAGTCGACGGCCCACCGCCAGTTGGCGGCGCCCTCGACCCGCAGGTGCAGGTTCACCCGCCGCCCGGGGTCAGCCCCGGCGTGCAGCCGCTTCTCCCAGCCACCCTCACCACGAGGCGTGTCCTCGTACGTTCCCACGTACGGAAACCCGGCCTGCGCCAACGCCTCCCGCAGCCCGTCCGCGGTCTCCATGTCCTCAACGGCGAGCTGAAAATCGAGCACGTCCTTGGCCGCAAGCCCTGGCACCGAGGTCGACCCGATGTGCTCGACGTGCCGCCCACCGGCCGCCAAGCTGATCCGCCGGGCGATCCGCCGAGCCTGCGCCGGCCACGTCTCGTCGTAGGGCACCACCAGCGGCGACCCGGACGCGTACGACTGCGTGCGAACGTTCTTCTCGAACCCCACCAGCCGATCCCACAACGCCGTGACGTCAGGGACCTCACCGCTGTTGTCCAGCCACACGTCCGCAACGGCCCGCCGCTGCTCATCGCTGGCTTGCGCGGCAATCCGGTTCTCGGCATCCCGCCGATCCATCCCACGGCTGCCGACCAGCCGCTCCAGCCGCGTCTCCGAGTCCGCGAACACAACGATCACCAGGTGGTACACGGCCGCCATGTCCCGCTCCACCAACAACGGGATGTCGTGCACCACGATGGCGTCCTCAGCAGCCTCCGACATCCGCTGCCCGGTCAACGCCCCGATACGCGGATGCGTGATCCCGTTGAGCGTCTGCCGAGCCTCCTCGGTGGCGAACGCCTTGGCCGCCAACGCAGCCCGATCCAGCGTGCCGTCAGCGTTGAGCACGTCCTCGCCGAACGCCTTGACGACCTCGGCAAGCCCTTCAGTACCAGGCTCGAGGACCTCACGCGCCAGCTTGTCCGCATCGATGACCACGGCACCGCGAGCCGCGAGCAACCTCGCGACCGTCGACTTGCCGGACCCGATTCCCCCGGTCAACCCCACCCTGAGCATGCGGCTCAGGTTAGACCGGCGGCGTCATCGACTGCTGCGCGAGTACCGGCAGAACCGCGACCAACTTCTCCTTGGGGATGAAGTTGTTCCGGTTGCGCACGACGAAAGTCGACTTGCCGAGCGACCCGATCAACAGCTGCTCGTCCTTGCCCTCGACCAACGTCCCCTTCTGCTTGCCGACGTCGACCTCGGTGATCTTCGCCCCTTCACCCCGCTCAGCCTCGACGCTCTCAGCGACACGGGTACGGGCCGTCAGGTCATCGGTGTACGTGGACAGCCCGATGACGATCTTGGCCTCAGGCAGGTTCTTCTTCTCGGGAATCCCGTAGTAACAGTCGATCTTCCCGGTCCGCCCGATCCCGGGTTCCTTGATGCCGATGATGATCCGCGGCTCCCCCGGCAACTCCTGCCCGAGCGTCGCGTTCATGACCTCGACGGGCACCACGAGCTCACAGTCGTCCGGCAGAGCCCGATCCACCATCAACGGCACCCGAGAAGGCGTGGTGGGCGGAGTGATCTTCGGAATCTGAGGCGGCGGCGCCTGAGTCTGCGGCACGGCGGTCGAGCAGGCCGCACAGACCACCAGCAGCAGACCCGCACCCAGCGCCACGACGAACTTGTTCCCACGCATAGGTTTGCCAACCTACACAACGAGGTCAGGCCTCCACCACAGAGTGAATGGGTGTCGCATTGGTGCTGCGGTCAAGGCGTCTGCAAGTACCGCCAACTCATGATCGAATCACCTCGAGCTACACCCAACTCTGCTGGCGCTCAAGCTCACGTCGCACAACAGCCACGTACCCGGCCGGATCGTGCACGACGTCCCACCACGTGAATCGAAGCAACGACCAGCCAAGCTGCAGCAAGCGGTTCTGACGTTGCCGGTCCCGGTACAGCGCACGTGGCGCGTTGTGTACGGCGCCGTCGAACTCGATGCCCAATCTGCGCTCTGGATAGGCCGCATCGAGTCGCGCCACGAGGTCGCCGCCGTCGAAGACCTCATGTTGAGCGATCGGCAGCATGAGGCCCGCGTCCCTCAGCGCAAGCCTGCCGGCGGTCTCCAAAATGGACTCTGCTCGTCCGTCTGCCTCGGCTACGCGCAGCTTGATCACGCCGTCACCTCTTCCGCCAGGGCGAGTCACCAACGACGCTGCGATCTGAGCTGCAGAAACGATCTCACGACGAACAGCGTCGTCGATCGCCCAGACCGCGTCGAGTCGCGGCACCTCGGCGACCATGTCGAGCAGCGAACGCACTGCCGTGGTGATGGGCACTCCGCCACGAAGTTCGACATCACCCTGCGCGAGAGCACGGCCGTGGCAGACCAACTCGCGTCTCCGGATACGCCGCATGTCGCGGGCGACCGTTATGTGCTCAGGCCGCAGACCGCCCGGTACGACCACGTCATGCACAAGTGCGGCGGTCTGATGACTGGCAACCGCATCCGCCACTCCGGAACTCAGCACGGCAGCCCTCGCCAGGGCAAGCGGGGCGGGTTCCGATCCGCGTCGCACGTACACGCAGCGCTGCACACGGCGGATTCGCCCGGTCCGCAGCGCCTTCATGATCTGGTCGGGATCCACTCCCTCACACAGCGCACGATCGCGAAGGATCAATCCGTCGTACTCGATGACTTCGTCAATCCACTCGTCCATGCACTCAGGGTGGGCCAACACTGTCGGCTACTAGGGGCGTACTTCTCGACCTGTGGATAACTCGGGCAGATGGTTGTAGAAAGCAGCTACTTGATCTTGAGTTGGTGGTACTTGCAGACGCCGACAGAACAACGAAGGCCCCTGCTCCCAGAGGGTGCAGGGGCCTTCGTCAGTCAGCTACGAGGTAGCTGGAACGATCACATACCGCCCGACAGCTTCTCGCGAAGCGCCGCGAGCTGCTCGTCCGAAGCGAGCGTGCCACCGGACTGAGCCGGCGCACCCACGGACGCGGAAGGAGCGTCGCCACCGGAGGTGTAGTTGCCCGCACCCTCGGCCGAAGCCTCTTCCTCGGCCTCGGCGGCCTTGCGGATCTGCTTCATGTGGGCCTCGTAACGAGTGTGCGCCTCGGCGTACTGGCGCTCCCACTCCTCACGCTGCTTGTCGAAGCCCTCGCCCCACTCCTGCGACTCCGGGTCGAAGCCCTCGGGGTAGATGTAGTTGCCCTGGTCGTCGTACTCGGCGGCCATGCCGTACTGGGTCGGGTCGAACTCGGTGTCGACCGTGAAGCCCTCGTTGGCCTGCTTGAGCGACAGCGAGATGCGGCGACGGTCGAGGTCGATGTCGATGACCTTGACCATGACGTCGTCGCCGACCTGCACGACCTGCTCCGGGATCTCGACGTGGCGCTCGGCCAGCTCGGAGATGTGGACCAGGCCCTCGATGCCCTCGTCCACGCGGACGAACGCACCGAACGGAACCAGCTTCGTGACCTTGCCCGGCACGATCTGACCGATCGCGTGGGTGCGGGCGAACTGGCGCCACGGGTCTTCCTGCGTCGCCTTGAGCGACAGCGACACGCGCTCGCGCTCCATGTCGACGTCGAGGACCTCGACGGTGACTTCCTGGCCGACCTCGACAACCTCGGACGGGTGGTCGATGTGCTTCCAGGACAGCTCCGAGACGTGGACGAGACCGTCGACGCCACCCAGGTCCACGAAGGCACCGAAGTTGACGATCGAGGACACGACGCCCTTGCGGACCTGGCCCTTCTGCAGCTGGTTGAGGAACTCGCTGCGGACCTCGGACTGGGTCTGCTCGAGCCACGCGCGACGGGACAGGACCACGTTGTTGCGGTTCTTGTCCAGCTCGATGATCTTCGCCTCGAGCTCACGGCCGACGTACGGCTGGAGGTCGCGGACGCGACGCATCTCGACGAGCGAGGCGGGGAGGAAGCCGCGGAGACCGATGTCGAGGATGAGACCACCCTTGACGACCTCGATGACCGTGCCCTTGACGGGCTCGTCCTTCTCCTTGAGGGCCTCGATGGTGCCCCACGCGCGCTCGTACTGGGCGCGCTTCTTGGAGAGGATCAGGCGGCCTTCCTTGTCCTCCTTCTGGAGAACAAGCGCCTCGACCTCGTCACCGACCTTGACGACCTCGTTGGGGTCGACGTCGTGCTTGATCGACAGTTCGCGCGAGGGGATGACGCCCTCGGTCTTGTAGCCGATGTCGAGCAGGACCTCGTCCCGATCGACCTTGACGATGGTGCCCTCAACGATGTCGCCATCGTTGAAGTACTTGATCGTCTTGTCGATAGCTGCGAGGAAGTCCTCCTCCGTCCCGATGTCGTTGATCGCGACCTGCTTGGGAGCAGCGGCAACGGGGGCGGTGGTGGTGTCGGTGGACATTAGGTAGGTGGCTCCGGTACGGATTGGCATTGATTGGCTGGTAGTGGTGCGCGCGCAGCGACACAGCGACCTGGAATCCCGCGGTTCTGGATCATGGGCAGCACTAACCCACTACGCACGCGATATCGTACGCGGCCGCGAGACGCGCAAGCAAACCAGCCCCCATGTGAAGGAGCAGTGTGTCCAACCAGCACGCGAGCGCGGAACAAGCGCTCGGCACCACCGGCATCGTCAAGCGAGGGGCGGACGCCGCCGAGTCGCGCGTGGCGAACCGAATCTGGTGGGACGCGGACGCCGACGACTACCACGAGACGCACGGTGATTTCCTGGGCGCGGCGGACTTCGTCTGGTGCCCGGAGGGCGTGCGCGAGGAAGAGGCGCGGTTCCTGGGTGAAATCGCTGGTCAGCGGGTCCTGGAGGTCGGCTGCGGCAGTGCCCCGTGCGCCCGTTGGCTGCAGGACAACAAGGCCTACGCCACCGCTTTCGACATCTCAGAGGGCATGCTCCGGCACGCCCGCGCGAACAACGCCAGGACCGGCATCGACGTCCCGCTCGTGCAGGCCAGCGCTGATCAGCTGCCCTTCAGGGACGACTCCTTCGACGCCGCCTGCAGCGCGTTCGGTGCGGTGCCGTTCGTCGCGGACGTCCAGGAGGTCTTCAGCGAACTCTCCCGCGTGCTCCGCCCCGGCTCGCCCTGGGTGTTCGCGGTGAACCACCCGATGCGGTGGATCTTCCCGGACGACCCCGGCCCGCTCGGCCTCACGGTCACGCAGTCGTACTTCGACCGCACGCCCTATGTAGAGGTGGACGACGACGGCAAGGCCACCTACGTGGAGCACCACCGCACGCTCGGCGACTACGTCCGGGCACTCACGAACACCGGTTTCGTGGTCGAGGACCTGCTCGAACCCGAGTGGCCGGCCGGCCACACCCGCAACTGGGGCCAGTGGAGCCCCCTGCGCGGCAAGCTCTTCCCCGGCACCGCGATCTTCCGGACCCGCCTGACGTCGTAATCTCATCGGCCATGACCTCGGCACGCGGACTCGTGGCGGCCCAGTCAGCACGTTTCGCGTCGCTGGACCCGCTGCTCCCGCCCGCCACCGAACCGCCGACGGACGGCCACGTCATCACGGCGGCGCTGGCGGACGGCACGCGCGTGGCCGGGGTCATCAGCCACCAGAGCTTCGCGCCGCACTCGACCACGCGGCTGTGGTCGACGGCGGAGGTCTGGGAGATGCTGCCGCTCGTCGGCACCTCCCAGGGCATGGACGCGCTGCTCACCCGGTTCCGCCGCCACCTCGACACGCAGGACGTGCACGAGGACACGGCGTGCGTGGTGCACTGGCCGAGCCGCGACACCAAGGCCGCGCGGGCGTTCCTCGACCACGGCCTCGTGCCGCTGTCCGTGCTCGCCGTGCGCCTGAAGACGCCGGCCCACCACGTCTCGCGCACGCTCACGATCCGCCGTGCGACCCCGCACGACCTGGAGACCGTGCTGGAGCTGTCGCTCGCGGAGCTCGAGTACTCCTCCTACGTCGGCTCGACGATCGTGCGCCCGGAGGCCGCCCAGGTGAAACGCCGCGCCCTGGTCGAACGCCTGGAGAACGCGAGCCCCATCTGGCTCGCCGAACGCGACGGCATCGCGGTGGCGCTGGCCGAGTGCGCGATCGTGTCGTCCGAGCCCGGCACGATGGCGGCAGCCCGGCTGCCCCGCGGCCGCTGGGGTTACGTGAACTGCGTCTCCGTGCTGCCCGGCGCCCGCGGCAGCGGCATCGGCCAGCAGCTCCTCGCCCACGCCCACCAGGAGCTTCACCGGATGGGCACGGTCGGCACCTACCTCTACTACAACCCGCCGAACCCGCTGAGCAGCGTGTTCTGGCCGCGTCAGGGCTACCGGCCGCTGTGGACCGTCTGGGAAGTACGCCCCGCCTCCGCCCTTAGGTGACCTATGTCCGAGTTGCAGAGAGCCGAAGGCTGCGCGAGAATTTGTACTGACCGGTCAGTTTAAACGGAAGGTAAAGACGTGGAGATCCACGCAAGTCGCGCCGGCGTCAACGGGGGCCATGGTCCCCTGCTCCGCCCGACTTCGCTGACCGTGAAGCCCGGCGAGCTCACGCTGGTCGCGGGCGAGCCAGGCACCGGTCACACGGCCCTCGCGCTCCTGCTGTCCGGCCGCATGAAGCCGTCAACGGGCACGGTGTCGCCGGACGCGAAGACGCTGCGCAAGCGCGTCGTGCTGGTCGACGCCCCCGAGGTGAACGAACCGGAGGAGGCGCTCAGCCTCTCCGCCGTCGTCGGCGAGGAGCTCGCGATGAACGGCATGCCCTCCGGCAAGAAGGCGGTGCACGACTGGTTGGTCGAGCACGCCGCCGACGAGCACGCGGACAAGCGCTTCGAGCACGTCCCGGCACACACACGCTGTGCCGTGATGCTCGACCTGGCCGTCGCACGCCCTGGCGTCACGTCGCTGATCCTCGACTGCCCTGACCGCTACCACCCGAACCCGCGCGAGTGGTTCGCACTGGCCCACGGCCACGTGACCCCCGAACGGTCCGTCGTCGTCCTGTGCTCGAACTCCTCGGCTCACATCCTCGACATCCCGCACGCGCGCCTTGGTGAGGACAACGACACCAAGATGGAGATCACCGCATGAGCGCCCTTCGCATGGCCTTCAACGAGCTCCGCCGGATCACCTCCGGCAAGCTCCCCAAGCTCGCCGTCCTGGCTCTGGCGCTCGTGCCGCTGCTGTACGCGTCGCTCTACCTGTACGCCAACAAGGACCCGTACGCGAACCTCAACAACGTCCCGGCCGCGCTGGTCGTGAAGGACAAGGGTGCCAAGGACCTCAACGCCGGCAAGGACGTCGCGGACGAGCTGCTCAACGGCAAGAAGTTCAACTGGAAGGTCGTCGACGACGCCGACGAGGGCGTGCGCAAGGGCACGTACATCTTCGCGCTGACGCTGCCGGAGGACTTCTCCGAGGCGCTCACGTCCGCGGAGCAGAACAAGCCGCGCCAGGGCGTGCTGACCCTGACGACCAACGACGCCAACAACTACCTGGGCAGCACGATCGCGAACCAGGTCGTCTCCGAGGTGCGCCGCGCGGTCACGGCGAAGGTCTCCACCGAGGCCGCCGACAAGCTGCTGCTCGGCTTCTCCACGATCCGCCAGGAGACCACCAAGGCCGTCGACGGCGCCAAGCAGCTCGCGGACGGCAGCGCGACGCTGCGCGACAAGGTCGGCGAGCTCGACAACGGCGTCCAGCAGCTCTCCACGGGTGCGGTGACGGCGGCCAACGGCGCCGCGCAGCTGCGTGACGGCACGCACGAGCTCCGTTCACAGACCGCAGCCCTGCCCGACGGCGCGAAGAAGATCGCCGACGGCGCGCGCCAGGTGGCGAACGGCAACGAGACCGCCGCGACCCAGGCGGAGGAGTACGCGAAGAAGGCCCAGGCGCTCGTCGGTGTGCTCGACCAGGCCAACGGCGACATCGCGGCCCGCCTGCGAGCCTTGGGTTTCACCGAGGAACAGGTGCAGAACGTCCTGGGCACGATCGGTCAGGTCCGCAAGCCGGTGGACGACGCCAACGGCAAGGTCCAGGGCGCCGCAGGGGACCTCCGCAAGCTCGCGACCGGCGCGGACCAGGTGGCCGACGGCGCCGAGCAGCTCTCGTCGAAGATGCCCGGCCTGGTCGCGGGGGTCGTCAAGCTCGACGACGGCGCCACGAAGCTCGCCGACGGCAACGCCCAGCTCCGCGACGGCCTGCAGAAGGCGGCGACCGGCACCCCGCAGCTCAGGGACGGTGCCGCGAAGCTCGCCGACGGGTCGGCCCAGCTGCGCGACGGCCTGGCCGGTGGCGTGGACAAGATCCCGAACCAGGACGACCCGACCAGGGCGGCCATCGCGCAGGCGATCGGCGACCCGGTGGCGGTGCGCGGCCTGTCCCAGACGAAGGCCGCCACGTACGGCGCCGGCCTCGCCCCGTTCTTCCTGGGCCTGGCGACGTGGATCGGCGCGTTCGTGCTGTTCCTGCTGCTGCGCCCGCTCTCACGCCGTGCGCTCGCCGCCGGTCAGTCCGCGTTGAGGGTCGCCGTGGGCGGTTGGCTGCCGGGTGCGTTGCTCGGCATCGTGCAGGTGCTCGTGATGTTCACGGTCGTGCGGTTCGTGGTGGACATCGAGCCGTCGAACCCGTTCGGCACGTTCGGGTTCCTCGTGCTGATGTCGCTGACCTTCGTGGCGATCCTGCACGCGCTGAACGCGGCGTTCGGCGCCGTCGGCAAGTTCCTGGGCCTGATCCTGCTGATCCTCCAGCTGGTCAGCGCGGGTGGCACGTTCCCGTGGCAGACGATCCCCGTTCCGCTGTACCCGCTGCACTACGGCCTGCCGATGGGCTACGCGGTCGACGGTCTGCGCCACCTGATGTACGGCGGTGACCTCGGCAGCGTCGGAAAGGACGCGCTGATCCTTCTCGCCTGGCTGCTCGGAGCCCTAGCCTTGTCGTCCGTGGCGGCCTACAAGCAGCGGGTGTGGACAGCGTCCAAGCTGAAGCCGGAGCTCGTGCTGTGAGCGCGCGAACGACAGCGACCAAGCAGAAGCTCTTCGACGCGGCGTTGAAGCTGGTCGGCGAACGGGGCGCGGCCTCGGTCACCGTCGACGAGATAGCCGCGGAGGCCGGTGTCGCCAAGGGCACGATCTACTACAACTTCGCCTCGAAGGACGCCCTCGTCGAAGCGCTGCTGCACCACGGCGTGGAGATCCTCGCGGGCCGGCTGCGGTCCGCGGAGGGGTCCGAGGACTCGCTGGAGGCGCTGGTCGACGAGATGCTCGGCTTCTGGGCCGAGTACCCGGCGTTCGGTCAGCTGCTCGTCTCGGAGCTGTGGCGCACGCCGGGCCAATGGCACGGCACTCTCTCGTTGCTGCGCGACGACATCGTGTCGATCGTGCGCGGTCAGATGAAGCGCCTGTCCGACGCGGGCCGCCTGCCAGACGGGGTTGAGGTCGGCACCGCGTCGGCAGCGTTGTTCGGCACGTTGCTCGTGATCGCGCTGGACTGGCAGGTGTTCCAGCCGGAGCGGTCACGAGCCGAGGTGCGCGACTCCGTCATGCTCCTGGTGCGGGGCATGCGCTCGGCACGTTAGAGCTGACCGATCCGCTCCGGCCGTTGCAGAGCGGAGACCTGGGCGATCACGACGACGGCCAGTGCGGCGGCCACGACGGTGAGCACCGCGGACAGCACCGCCACCGCGCGGTAGACGGGCCCGCCGACGAACGTCTCGGTCACGTTGGCGAGCATCATCGCGAGGAACGCGTACTGCCAGGGCTTGATCCACGGGCTCGGCACCCGTTCCTCGAACGGCCTGTCGTGCTGCGCCACGTCGGACGCCCGCCACACGTCCGCCATCTGCTTCGCCTCACGCAGCCCGATCGCCGTGGCGTTGACCGAGGCGTGCCGGACCCAGATCACGAACGCGACCGCGGCGGGCAGCAACAGCAGCGACGCGAGCACGTCCCGCCTCGCGTCACCCGTGCTCAGGTCGAGTGCTGTGCCGATCACGCTCGCCACGGCGACCAGCACGATCAGGCCCTGGGCCACGTACCCGGTGATGCGGACATCTCTCAGTTCGATGTGAGCGCTCATTCGGTTCCCCCAGAAAGCACACGTCCCCCGACGTCGGTACCGAGCGTACGACGTCAACGCCCGATCGAGCGATGCGTTTGACCGAGCAGGGCCACATGCCCGCAGGTACGAACGAAGACATGCCGAAACTGCTGAGCATCGCCACCGTCCTGCTCGCGACCATCGCCCTCACGGCTTCCCCGGCACTGGCCGCGCCCGACCCGGTGAAGGCCACCGCCGACTTCCAGGAGGCGCTGTTCACCCCTGTCGCCGGAGTGCTCGACCTCGAGGAGACAGCCGAAGGCATCAAGGTCGCCGGCGAGTTCAAGAAGGGCTTCGCCTCCGACCTGCCGTCGGACTACCAGCTGGTGGTCCTCGACAACGCGGAGGTGGTCCTGGACTTCAGCAAGGACTTCCAGAAGGTCGCCGAGATCGAGGCGTCGGAGGTCACGGCGTTCGAGTTCGTCACGAAGACCAAGCAGAAGATCGCGGACATCCGCAACGAGGACGTGGTGGTCCGCCAGCTCGTGAACGTGGCGGCGGGCATCAAGGTGCAGGCGGAGATCGGCCGGGCGAAGGTCGTGAAGACCGAGGTCAGGTAAAGCCTCAGCGGGCGTCCTCGTGATGCAGCGAGGGCGCCCGTCCCTCCAGCCCGCGTTCGACGGCCTCCAGCACCGCGCGGTTCGTGCGCAGCACGGCGTCGTGCGCGAACTGGCCGAGCAACACCTGCTGGGTCGGGTTCGGCAGTGCCGGGTCGGGCACCGGGGCGCACGTGTACACCTCCACCACCGGCGCGTCCTCTGCGAGAAGGTGCCGCACGGCGTTGAGCACGCCCACGCGGTAGCTGCTGTGCACCCACGCCACGAGCAGGTTCACCAGGTGGCCGCCGAGCTCGTACTCGACCTCCGCCGCGAGCTTGGAGGGATCGGCCCAGTCCGCGCGGACCCACGTCGGCCGGTGTCCCCGCGAGAGCGACGCCCGCGCCGCCCGTCCGGGTCCGTCGTCGGCCATCAGCGGCTGCGTGCGCGAGGGCAGCACCACCCGCCATCCGCGTGCCACGAGTTGTCCCGCACAGCCGGCCAGCATTCCGGTCCCACCGAGCACCAGCGCCGTTCTCACCGAGCACGCTCCTCCCCGACCGAGGCGAGCGGCCCCGAGAGCCACCGCTCCACCTGCCCCTGCCCGCGCAGCCGCACGACCACGACGTCGTCGACCAGGGCGAGCACCCTGGCCCGGTTGCGCC
This sequence comes from Lentzea sp. HUAS TT2, assembly GCF_051853195.1. Lineage (NCBI taxonomy): Bacteria > Bacillati > Actinomycetota > Actinomycetes > Pseudonocardiales > Pseudonocardiaceae > Lentzea > Lentzea sp. HUAS TT2. The sequence goes on from NZ_CP196667.1 coordinate 715,070, forward strand.
GGTAGCTCTTCCAGCCCCATCGCAGGATGTGCCCGGAGTCGGTGAACGCCGACCACAGCGACGGCTCCTGGTTACCGTTCCACAACTCCACCCCTGCCGCGCGACGTCTGATCGTGCGACGCACCAGCCGTCCCATCACGACGGCGAACTGGTGGTCGAGCCACACCACGGTGTCCGCGCGGGCCAGCAACGCGGGCCGCGCCGCCTTGTACTGGTACTCGGTGACCCAGTGGTCCTCGCGCACGAACGCGGCCACCTCGGCCAGGAACTCCTCGCGGGGTGTCCACTGCGGACCCCAGTAGAGACTGTCCAGCTCGACGTGCCGCAGTTCGTGCTGCTCGGCGATGCGCAGGCAGAGCGTCGACTTGCCGGATCCGGCGTTGCCGGCGACGAGGACGCGGCGGGGTATGTGCGGCAGCGGATCAGAAGGTCCGAGCAACGGCATCGAGCCAGGCTAGGGGAACCGGCAGGACCCCGAAACGCCCGAAGGGCCTCCGGACGAGTCCGGAGGCCCTTCGGGGTGAAACAACGTCAGAGAGCGGTGACGTTCGTCGCCTGCGGGCCCTTCTGGCCCTGCGTGATGTCGAACGAGACCTTCTGGTTCTCCTCGAGGCTGCGGTAGCCGCCGCCGTTGAGGGCCGAGTAGTGGACGAAGACGTCAGCGCCGCCGTCCTCGGGGGCGATGAAGCCGAAGCCCTTTTCAGCGTTGAACCACTTGACGGTGCCGTTTGCCATGTACTGCTTCTCCTTGATTACTGAAGAGCGAGCCGCACTGTGCGGCCACTCCGTGGTTGGTCATGAGCCTTGCCCCAACCGTGAAGAAGGAGAAGCACTCGCAACTGAAGTTTGGCGAGCGTGTAGTACACGAACACAAAACTGCAACCAACGAAGAAGTCTACCTCAGATCAGCCGCGTTTGCGCTGGGGTACCGCGAACCTCTGCTGCATGAGCGAGATCCGCAGGATCACGAAGCACGCGAGGCCCGCCGCCCCGATCGCGCAGAGCGTCGAGAGCGTGGAGAACACCACGTAGAGAGGCGTGTCGAGCAGCAGCGACTCCAGCACGTCGCCCAGCACCATGGCGAGGAACGCGTACTGCCAGGGCCTGATCAACGGGCTCGCGACGCGCTGGTCGAACGGCACCTCGCGCTGCGCCGGGTCGCTCGCCTTCCACACCTGCGACACCATCCGCACGCCGTGCAGCGCGATCGCCTCGGCGTTGTGGGTGGCGCTGCGGAACCAGATGATGAACGCCACACCCGCGGGTATGACCATCATGATGGCCAGGAAGCTCCACGACGAGGAGCCGCCCTGCCAGTCGTTGACGGTGCCCCAGACGGACTCGGCGGCGACCAGAGCGATCAGACCCATGGCGACGTAACCGGTGACCCGGACGTCCTTCAGGTCGATGTAGGTGTCCAACGCAACTCTCCCCGAACGCGGCGAACTGCGCGGCAGACTACCGCCCGAATCCGCTGCCGAGTTCCGAGAACGTCGCCATCTTCTCCGCGGCCCGCACGACGACCTCGTCGATGCCGTCGAGCACCACCCGGTCCCCCACGCGGCGGGCGGGCAGCAGCGGCACGTCCGCCTTGCCGCACTGCTCCGCGATCGCCGTGAACGCCCGTGCGGCGGCCAGCGGCGCGACCAGTGGCTCGCCGGTCTGCCGGTGCCGGATGAGGTTCTCCAGGAGGTCGACGGACGGCGCCACGGCCATGCGGTGGTCGTTGACCGTCAGCCTGTCGTCGTCGTACCACCACACGGCTTGTCCGAGCGTTCCGTGCACGAGGACGACGGGTGGCAACGATGTCGTCGCACAGAGCGTGGTGGCGACCACGACCGGCGGTGCGCCCTCTGCCGTGACCCGTACGCAGGCCGTGTCGTCCGCGGTGATGTTGTCCCGGCAGCGGAACAGCTCCAGTTCGACAGCGATGTCGGCGCGTTCCTCGACATCGGCGAGCAGCAGCGCGTTCTGCAGGGCGTGCGCGAACGGGTTCACGAGCGTCCCGTCGTCGCCCTGGCGCCCGGCCCAGTCGGAGCGTTCGTAGTAGGAGTCCGTGCGCACCCAGCGTCCGGCGGCGCCGATGCCGGTGATGTCGCCCAGCGCGCCGGATCCGATCAGCGAGCAGAGCCGGCGGTACGAGCCCGTCCCCTGCGTCTGGAACCCGACCTGGCCCACCAGCCCGCGTTCGAGCGCCTCGGCGGAGATGTCGTCGAAGTCGGTCAGCGACAGCACCGCGGGCTTCTCGACCAGGACGTCGCAGCCCAGTTCGAACGCCGACAGCACGAGGTCGCGGTGCGTCGCGGGCGGCGAGGAGATCACGACGATCTCCGGGTGCAGCTCGGCGGCCAGCGACGGCAGGTCCGGATAGGACGGCACCGGGAGGTCCTCGACGTCCACCACGTCGACCACACCTACGAACGTGGCGAGGCCGTCGTGGCCGAGCCGGACCAGGTTAGCCACGTGCCGCGCCCCGTGCCCCCGAGCGCCGACCAGCGCAACACGCATGACTCTCACCCTTCCCGGGCGGACTCCGCCGCGAGCGCCAGGGGTCCGCCGATCACCAGCACCAACGGCGGCAGTGCCCACACCAGCACACCGGCGACCACCAACGCGGCCATCAGCATCAGCCGAGGTGGGGCGAATTTCAATGCGCCGCGCCAACCAAGACACGTTTGCGACAGCATCGAGGCACCAACGGCCGCCGAAGCCGTCAACACAGCCACCCGAACGGGCAATGGCGCCGGGAGCACGGTGACCACTAAGAGGACGTCGAGCACGAGCACGGCCCACACCAGCCCGAAGATCACTCCCGGCACCCACCGCACGCGCAGCAGCGACCAGAACCGCCCGACCGGGAGGTCCGACCGCAGCACCTCGCGGGCCGCGCCGAACGCGGAGGAGGCCGTCACGACCGGCAGCGAGGCGGCGAACACGAACACCCCGAGCAGCAGGGTGTCCGCCAGCAGTTCCAGGCGTCTCATCCCTTGAGTCCCGTCGTGGCCACACCGGCGACCAGGAACCGCTGGAACGCCAGGAAGAACAGTCCGATCGGCACCAGCGACAGCACCGACATCGCGAACATGGGCCCGTACGAGGACGACGACGTCTGGTCGATGAACAGCCGCAGGCCCATCGGGATCGTGTAGTTCTCCGTGGACGACAGGTAGATCAGCTGCGAGAAGAAGTCGTTCCAGGTCCAGATGAACGTGAAGATCGCGGTCGTCACCAGCGCCGGCCTCGACAGCGGCAGCACCACGTACCGGTAGGTGCGGACCGGCCCGCAGCCGTCGATCCTCGCGGCGTCCTCCAGCTCGCGCGGGACGCCGCGCATGAACTGCACCATCAGGAACACGAAGAACGCGTCGGTCGCGAGGAGCTTCGGCAGGATCAGCGGCACGAACGTGTCGATCATCTCCAGCCGCTGGAACACCACGTACTGCGGGATCAGCGTGACGTGCGCCGGCAGCATGATCGTCACCAGCGCGAACGCGAACAGCGGGCCGGACAGCCGGAACCGCAGCCGGGCGAACGCGTAGGCCGCGAGCGAGCACGACACGACGTTGCCGGCCACGGCACCGGAGGCGACGATCGTGGAGTTGCCGAGGAACGTCCAGAACGACTCGCCGCCCGCACCTTCCAGCGCGCCCGCGTAGCCGTCCGTCGTCAGGCGGCCGGGGAACAGCGCGCGCAGGTTCGGCATCAGGTCCTCGACCGGGGTCAGTGACGCCGAGACCAGCCACACGACCGGATAGAGCACCAACGCCAGTGCCGCCAGGCACAGCAGGAAGATCGCGGCCCGCCTCATCGTTCGTCCCCGTAGAACACCCAGTACCGCGAAGTCCGGAACAGCACCGCGGTGATCAGCGCGATCGCCACCAGCAACACCCACGCCATCGCCGACGCATAGCCCATGCGGAACTCCGTGAACCCGCGCTCGTACAGGTAGAGCGTGTAGAACAGCGTCGAGTCGGCCGGTCCCCCGCGCCCGCCGCTCACCACGAACGCCTGCGTGAACGCCTGGAACGCGTGGATCGTCTCCAGCACCAGGTTGAAGAACACCACCGGCGACAGCATCGGCAGCGTGATCGACGCCAGCCTGCGCCACCACCCGGCACCGTCCACCGCGGCCGCGTCGAACAGCTCGCGCGGGATCTGCTGCAGGCCGGCCAGGAAGATCACCATCGGGGCGCCGAACTGCCACGCGGACAGCAGCACGATGGTGAGCAGCGCGGTGTCCGGCGTGTCGGTCCAGGTGTCGAAGATCGCCCGCCACGCCAGCGCCAGCCCGACCGACGCGCCCAGCAGCGAGGGTGCGTAGAAGGCGGAGCGGAAGAACGCCTGTCCTTTGCCCCGCAACGAGTTCAGCAGCAACGCGACGGCGAGCGCCAGGAGCAGCTTGGCCGGCACCGACCACGCGACGTACGTCAGGGTCACGCCGACCGAGTCCAGGTAGCGCGGGTCGTCGCCGAAGAGCTTGGCGTAGTTGGCGAGGCCGACCCAGCGCGGTTCGTTGAACAGGTCGTAGTCGGTGAACGACAGGTACAGCGACACGATCATGGGCGCGACGGTGAGACCGATGGCGCCGAGCAGCCACGGCGCCAGGAACAGGTACGGCACTACTTCAGCGCGTCTTCCGCGTCACGCCAGAACTCGTCCAGCGCCTGGTCGATCGTCTTCTTGCCGAACACGACCTCTTCGTGTTTGCGCTGCATCAGCTTGTAGATCGTGCCGTCGCCCTTGGGCGGGGCGGGTGGCGCGTCACCGAGTCTCGCGTCGACCGACTTCTCGTACTCGAACACGACCTTGTCGGCACCGCTGAGGTTCTGCGCCACGGCCTCGCGGATCTTGAGGTTGACGGGCAGGCCGCGGTTGGCGCCGAGGATCCTGCCCGCGTCCGGGTCGTTCAGCAGGAAGTCGATGAGCTTGACCGCCGCGTCCCTGTGCTTGGTGCGGGCGGACGCGCTGATGAGCTGCGACGGTTTGCGGTACGAGCCGAGGTTTTCCGGGCTGTCACTGGGATACGGACCGAGTTTGAGCTCGTCCGGGCGCACGGTGTTGTAGCCGCTGTAGAGGCTGTCGTAGCTGTGTTCGGACGCGGACAGCTTCTTGCCCATCGGGGTCTGCTCGGCGCCGGCGTTCAGCGTGGTCACCAGGTCGGCGGGTGTGGTCGCGTTGCCGTCGCGGAAGTCCTTGGAAAGCTGCCAGAACGCTTTCAGGTCCTCTTTGCCGTACCCCAGTTTGCCGTCCACGTAGAGCGCTTTGCCGCGTTGCCGCAGCCAGGTCTCGAAGACGTCCTCGGTGCCGCCGAAGTCCGTGGAGCCCGCGATCCCGGTGCTCGCCTGGATCTTCCCTGCGCCCTGCCTGTAGTCGGACCAGGTCCAGCCGATCGCCGGTTCCGGCACACCCGCCGCGGCGAACAGCTTGGGGTCGTAGACGATCGTGGTGGCGTTCTGCGCCAACGGCATCGCGACCTGCTTGCCGTTCAGCTTGCCGCTGCCCGCGAACCCGGAGTTCCAGTCGGTGGTGCGGATCTCGTTGCCCGCGAACGGGGTGAGGTCCAGCAGGACACCTCTGCCCGCGTACTCGTTGAGGTAGCGGTAGTCCATCTGGATCACGTCGGGCGCGTTACCTCCGGCGATCTCGGTGGAGAGCTTCTCGAAGTAGTTCTGGAAGTTCTGGAACGAGGTCGAGACCTTCACGTCCGGGTTGCGGCTCTCGAACAGCCGCACCGCCTCGTTCGTGATCTTCGCCCGGTCGTCGTTGCCCCACCAGGTGAACCGGATCTCGGCCTGCCCGCCGCTACCGGAACCGCCGCCACACCCGGCCGCCGCCAGCGCGCCGCCGAGCACCAAGGCCATGGCCTTGCGCACGTTTGCTCCTTATCGAAGGTCGATGACGTCGACGACGTGGACCGGTTCCCCGGTCTCGAAGCTGCGGTTGGCGGCGAAACCAGTCAGCAGCGAGAGCGTGCCGTCGTAGTGCGTTGCCTTGCGTCCCAACGGGTCTTCCTGCCCGGCCGGCCCGTACAGCGCGTCGACCATGCGCTGGTCGGCGCCACCGTGACCGTCCCGGTCGTACTCCAGCGGGATGTCCTCGCGTTCCTCGAAGTGCCGCTGCACGGACAGCTTCGCCCAGCCCTGCTCCGGGTTGGCGTTGACGCCGTGCACGGCCGGGTTCTGGCTCGACACCCAGGAGTTCTCGACGACCTCCAGCTCCAGCCGGCCCCTGCTGCCGTTGACCATCAGCCGATAGCCCTCCCACGGCGAGTAGGCCGTGAGGTGGTAGGTGAGGTTCGCGCCGCTGGCGTAGCGGACGAGCACGGACATGTCGTCCTCAATGGACACACCGGGTTCGAACGGGTTCTGGTCGCGCCGGTAGCCGTCCTCGTGCCTCGCGTCCAGGTAGAGCTTCTTGAGCCAGTCGTTCTGCTCCAGCTCGATGTCGAACCGCTCGTCCTGGGCGTAGCCGTGCCGCTTGCCGTTCTCGTCGCCGTAGAAGAACAACCTGCCTTGCGCGTACACGGTCTCGGGCACCGAACCGACCCACCAGTTGAGCAGGTCGAAGTGGTGGGTGGCCTTGTGCACCATGAGACCACCGGAGTTGGCCTTGTCGCGGTGCCAGCGGCGGAAGTAGTCGGCGCCGTGCCGGGTGTCGAGCAGCCACTCGAAGTGCACGGACCCGATCTCGCCGACAGCACCGTCGGCCAGCAGCGCGCGCACCTTCTCGTGGATCGGGTTGTAGCGGTAGTTGAACGTGACGGTGACGTTGCCGTCGTTGCGCTGCACCGCATCCAGGATCTTGCCCGCCGACGGGACGTCCGTCGTCATCGGCTTCTCCGTCAGGACGTCACGACCGGCGTCCAAGGCCTCGACGATGTACGTGTCGTGGAAGCGGTCGATGGTGGTCACCACCACCACGTCGACCCGTTGCTCGTCGAGCATCTTCAGGAAGTCCGCGGCGTCGTACGTGGGAACCGGCTCGACCCCCAGTTCCGCGAGCCGGTCGTTGTGGACGTTCATCCTGGTGCGGTTCACGTCGGCGAACGCGACGAGCTCGCAGGTGTCGGGGTGTTCGACCGCGATGGCGTGGATGTGCCGCTCCGCCCGCGATCCCGTCCCGACCACCGCGTATCGCCTACGTGCCATCCCCGACCTCCCCCTGAAAACGTTTTCTCCACGCTAACCCCACCAGCCCTGACCTCGTCAAGGCCTACCGGAAACGTTTTCAGCAGTTCCTGGACGTGAACGGCAGGATGGGGTCATGCCGACTCCTGTGGTGCTCGACTGCGACCCCGGCCACGACGACGCGATCGCGATCCTGCTCGCGGCCGGCTCACCCGAGATCGACCTGCGTGCGATCACCACTGTGGCCGCGAACCAGACGCTGGACAAGGTCACTTCGAACGCACAACGGATCTGCTCGGCCGCCGGAATTTCGGTGCCGATCGCCCGCGGCTGCGCACAGCCGTTGGTGCGCCCCCTCCACATCGCGGAGGACATCCACGGCGAGTCCGGAATGGACGGTCCAGCGTTCGGTCCGGTGACCGTCGGCGTGGTGGAGGAACACGCGATCGACCTGATGCACGCGCACATGCCCGCGACCCTGGTGGCGACCGGGGCGTTGACGAACGTGGCCCTCTACCTGCAGCGGTACGGACCTGCCGCGGTGCGCGAGATCGTGCTCATGGGCGGCTCGACCGAGCGCGGCAACACCACGCCGTACGCGGAGTTCAACATCTACGTCGACCCCGAGGCGGCCCAGGTCGTGTTCACGAGCGGTGTGCCGATCACGATGATCGGGCTGAACGTGACGCACCAGGCGTTGGTGACGCCGGAGATCGTGGCTCAGTTGAACGCACTGGGCCCGCTCGGGCGGATCTGCGGGGACCTGATGACGTTCTTCGCGGCGACGTACCGCGAGGTGTTCGGGTTCGCCGCACCGCCGTTGCACGACCCGGTGGCGGTAGCCCAGGTGATCGACCCGACGCTGGTGACGTGCGTCGAGGCGTTCGTGGGCATCGAGACCACGGGGACGTTCACGCGCGGCGCGACCGTCGTGGATCTGCACGGCCGAACGAAAGAACCGCCCAACGCCCGTGTGGCCGTCGGCCTGGACGTCGAGCGGTTCTTCGAGGTCGTGATCGACGCGGTGCGAACCCTCAGCTGATGCCGCGGTCGCTCAGCACGGCCCACTGGCTCCAGCCGGCCTTCTCCTTGTAGAAGCGGCGGACCAGCTTGCCGTCGTCGGTGCGGGCGAAGACCTCGACGGTCTTCGTCTGCGCGTGGTACATCGCGGCCGGCGCCTCGGAGACCTTCGTCGTGCCGAGCTTCGCCCACGCGGTCCAGCCGTTGTCGGTCGCGCGGGAGTGCTCGACGATGCCGCCCTCACCGAGCTGCACGACGTCGATCGAGCCGGTCGTGGAGTTGAAGACCGCCGACGGCGCGCCGGTGCCCTTGCCGCCCAGCGACTTCCAGACGCCCGCCGCGTACTGCTCGACGCTGCCGGTGTCGGTGCGGGCGAAGACCTGGTCGACGGCGACGCTCGGGTCGCTGACGATCTTCTTGTCGCCCTGGTCGGCCCAGGTGGTGCCGTCCCACTTGACGAGCTTGCCGTCGGCGGAACGGGCGTAGAGGTCCTTGTCGGCGACGGCCGGGTTGCCCTCGATCTTGCGGTCGCCGACCGGCGCCCACTTGTCCGTGAAGCGGAGCAGCAGGCCGTCCGCGCCGCGGGCGAGCACCTCGACGGCGTTGGTCTTCTTGTTCCAGAACAGCGTCGGGTCGCCCGCGACGGCCGTCTCGCCCAGCGCGAGCCACTTGCCGTCGACGCGGCGGTAGATCTTGTCGTCCGTGCCGCGCGCGAACACCTCGACGATCTTCGTCTGCGGGTTCATCAGCGCGACCGGGTCACCGGCGAAGAGCTCGGGGCCGAGCTGCTGCCAGCCGTTCCAGCGGCTCGTCTTGTGGAAGTTCGTGATGATCGTGCCGTCGGCCGCGCGCGCGAAGATCTCGAGCTGCTGCTGGCCGGTGTTCGAGATCTGCGGGCCGGCGTTGACTACGAGCTTGTCCGTCACCGGCGTCTGGCTGCCGGAACCGGCGCTGCCCGCCTCGAGGATGTTGTTGTAGCGCAGCGGCACGTACCTGCTGGCCGTGGCGGCGCTCCACACGCGCTGGACGGGCCTGCTGCCGTCCGGGCCCGCCTGCTCGCGCACGATGGGCCGCGTCTTGGCCGCGTCCGCCCAGCCGATGAACAGCGCGACGTGGTTCTCGCGGTCGTTGAGCGCGTCGCCGGGACGGAGGTCCTCCCAGTCGATGCGGTGCGCGACCTGCTCGAGGATGTGCGTGGTGTAGGAGATGCGCAGGCCCCAGGCCATCGAGACGAAGCCGGAGCAGTCGGTGCGGTAGGCGCCGTACTTGTTGCCGAAGCAGTCGCTCTGGCTGTAGGGCACACGGGCGCTGATCCACGTCCGCGAGCGCGCCAGGACCTCGCTGCGAGTGATCTTGGAGTTGGTCTCGTACGTCCCGCAGACCACCCCGCCCTCGGCAGCGGCGACCGCGACGTCCGGCATGGCCAGCGTCGAGCCGAACGTGATGGCCGCTGCGGCGACCGCCAACATCCCCCACGATCTCATGCCGGTCACCGTAGCAAGGGGATGTGAAGTTTTGGTCCGGTCGAACGTCCTATGTTCCGCCCGTTGACAGTTTTCCGACGCGACTCGGACGATCTTCGCCGGTGGTCCTGCACGCTCAGGTACCGGCGCGGTACGTACAGCTCCGGACCGGTCTTGCAGGGGTAGTCGAGGACGTGCAACCGCGTGCGGTGGCCGCCCGCCTGTTCGTAGGCCCAGTACCGTCCCGGCTCCTCCGCCCACGCCGCGAAGATCACGACGTGCCGGGTCAGGTTGGTGCCGTCCGCGCGGATGATCACGTCGCCCGCCCGCAGCTCCTGCGCGGGGATCAGGTCGCTCACCGCGGCGAGACCCGGGGTGTCCAGGCCGCCGTGCCGGTCCTCCGGTCTGCCCGGCAGGCCCCACGCCATCGACACGAACCCCGAACAGTCGGCGCGGTAGACACCGTGTTCGTTCTGATGGAACCTCGTCTGGCCGTACAGAACCGAGTCGCGCAGCCACGAACACGCGCGCTCCACGATCTCGGAGCGGTGGATCAGGCGGCCGGCGGCATGTGCGGTGGACACGCGGCCATGGTCGGGGCGCTGTCTCTAAAACTCCTGCAAGCTTTCTACAAGATCGGCGTCGCTGATCTCGGCGCTGACCCAGGCCAGCGGGTAGCTCAGCTCGATCGTGTCGATCTCCCTGGTCAGCCGCACGCCGGGCAGCACCTTGCGCACCAGGGCGAGCATCGCGTGGTTGTCGGGCAGGACGTTGCCGTGCAGTTCGGCGACCTCCATCCTGGCCGCGATCGAGGTCAGCTCCTCCAGCAGGAGTCGGCCCACCCCGCGGCGTTGCCACAGGTCCACCACGGCGACCGCGATCTCGGCACCGCACTCGCCGGTCTTGATCACCCTGGCGATACCGATCGGGTCACCGCCGACCCGTGCGCACACGGCCGAGTGCCGTTCGCCGTCCACGTCCACCAGCACCCGGCGCGCGGACGCCGTCAGCCGGGGCGTCGGCGAATGGAAGCGCAGGTAGCGGCTTCGCGCGGACAGTCCTTCGAACACCGCGTCGACAGCTTCCGGCGCGGTGTCGCGATTGAGCTCGGTGACGCGCATGAGGATCTACCCCTCTGAGTTCGGAATCCGAACTGTAGCTGAGTTCGAAAATCGAACGCAAGGGATATCCTGGAGTCATGCCGTACTCGAACTTCGCGAGCATGCCCTGCACGCTGAGCCGCCCCGCGGCGCTGCTGGGCGAGCGCTGGACGCTGTTGCTGCTCCGCCAGATCTTCCTGGGCACCCGTCGTTTCGAAGACTTCCAGGCCACGATGGACATCTCGCGAAGCGTCCTGACCGACCGCCTGAACGTGCTGTTGCAGGAGAACGTCCTCAAGCGCGTGCCCTACCACGAGGACGGCCGTACACGGCACGAGTACCGCCTCACGGAGAAGGGTCGCGACCTCTACCCCGTGCTGATGGCGCTGCGCACGTGGGGCGAGAAGTGGATGGCCCCTGAGGAAGAGGAGTCGTTCCACCTGCACCACCGCGACTGCGGCGGCGGCGTGCGGGCGAAGGTCGAGTGCACCGAGTGCGCAGCCGAGCTGACCGCGCGCGACGTGCAGGTGACGGCCAGGCAGTGAACTTGTACTGACAACCGCCGAAGCCCGGGTGAATTCAAGACTCATTCCATTGCTGAAGACGGTTGCAGGCAGCAAGTGTGCCTGTCATGACAAGATCTGCTCTGGCGTTGCTGCTGCCACTCCTGCTGGTGACCCCGGCTGCCGTCGCGGCACCGGCGAAGACGCCCAAGGTGCTCGTGATCGGGCTCGACGGCGCCCGGTACGACAAGCTCCTCAGCGCCGACACCCCCAACATCAAGGCGCTGCTGAACCGCGGGTACGGCGCCCGCAGCGCGTTGTACGGGTCGGGCATGGCCCAGACCTCCAGCGGCCCCGGGTGGTCGACGATCCTCACGGGCGTGTGGCCGGACAAGCACAAGGTGAAGGACAACTCCTTCTCCGGCAACGCCCTCACGTCGTACCCGAGCTGGCTGGAGCGCGCGAACACCGCGAACCCGGCCCTGTCGACGTACGCGGCCGTGGACTGGAAGCCGATCAGCGACCAGATCCTGCGCACTGGCCAGGACCGCAAGTACGTGCTCGACGGTGACGCGGCGGGCTACACCGGGTCCGACGAGAAGATCACCGTCGACGCCGAGCAGCACCTGAAGACCAATGCCGCCGACGCGTCGTTCGTCTACCTCGGCCAGATCGACATCGCGGGCCACAACAGCGGCGCCGACTCCTCCCAGTACGCCGCGGCCATGCGCACGAACGACGCTCAGGTCGGCCGGCTGGTGCGCGCGATCGAGTCGCGGCCGTCGTACGCGTCGGAGGACTGGCTGATCATGATCACCACCGACCACGGCCACACGGCGTCGGGTGGTCACGGCGGTGACTCGCAGGAGGAGCGGATGACGTTCGTGATCTCCACCGGGTCGGCGCGCCCTGCCGTGGCGCCAAAGCTGGTGGACGTGGCTGCGTCCGCGTTGAAGCACCTCGACGTGTCCGCGTCGCTCGACGGGTACGCGCTCGGCACCGCGCCGGTGGACGCGTTCGACTCGGCGACGCTCAAGCCGCGCCAGGACGAGACCGGTGTGCCTGCTTCAACGCTGGGCTGGACGCACCAGGGTCCGGCGGGCTGGTCGGTGACCACGGCGTCGTCGATGCCGCAGGGCGTCGCGGAGTGGCAGGGCTGGTCGTTCACCACCGACGAGTTCTGGACCCGCACCGCGCCCTCGCAGTCGCGTGAGGCCAACGTGCGCGCCCGTGGCGTCTTCGCCGTCGCCGACCCGGACGAGTGGGACGACAAGGGGTCGCCGTCCTCGCGCGGCAAGTTCGACTCGACGCTGACCTCGCCCGCCTACGACGTGGCCGGCAAAGCGAGTGCCCGTCTCGACTACTTCTCGCACTACCTGCAGGAGGGCACGCAGCGCGGCACGGTCAGCGTGTCGTTCGACGGCGGTCCGGAGCAGGTCGTCCGCACGCACAGCGCCGACGGCCTCGCCCAGCAGGTCTCGCTGAACGTGACGGTCCCTGCGGGCGCCCGCACCGCGCGCGTCTCCTGGCGGCTCTTCGACGCGGGCAACAACTGGTACTGGGCCGTCGACGCGCCTCGCCTGTCGTAGTCCCTACCGCAGCGAGTCGAGGTGCCTGCGCAGCAAGGACACGGTGAGCTCATCGGTCATCCGGTCCGGGTGCAGCACCCCGTCGACGGTCAGGCCGTTGAGCAGCGACGCCAGCCTCTCCGACTCCAGGGCGAGGTCGAGCGTCGCTGCCACGGTGCCGGCCTCGCTCATGACGGTCAGCGCGCGGTGGCAGAGCATCCGCAGGCCGTCGTAGAGCCGTTCGGCGTGCGGCACGAGCGACGGGCGGGTGCGCGCGGCGGTGACGAAGGCCAGCCACAGCACGGCTTCGTCGCGCCGGCGGTCGTCGAGCGGGAGCACCTCGGAGAGCACGCGTTCAGCGGGCCTGCGGGGGTCGCTGCGATCTTGGAGCGACCCCACGTGGGCCATCACGCGCTGGTCTATGGAGCGGATGAGGGCCTCGACGGCGAAGATGATCATGTCGTCGTGACTGTCGAAGTAGTGGCGGATCGAGCCGATCGCGAGACCGGCCTCCACCGCCACGTTGCGCAGCGAGGCCTGCTCGACGCCGTCACGGACGACCACGCGGAACACCGCCTCGGCGACTGCTTGGCGACGGGCGGCGGGATCCACGACTCTCGGTGACACCTCCCTTTTGTAGCATGACCCTGCTAGTTTAAGTAGCAGGGTCATGCTACTTAGGGGGTTTGTCATGACATACCTGCTGATCGCGGCCGGTGTGCTGTACGTGCTCGTGAGGCGGTTCATGGGGGAACCGCTCAACGCGAGGGACCTGCTGGCGCCGCCAGCGTTCCTGCTGTTCTTCGGCATCCGGGCGGTCGACGAGTTCCACCTGGGCTATCTGCTCCCACTCGCCGCCGGGTTCGCGTTCGGGGCCTTCCGGGGGATGACGATCAAGCTGTTCGAGCGCGACGGCCACCTGTGGCAGCGGTACACGCCGTGGACCTTGCTCGTGTGGGTGACGTCGATCGGCGCGAGTTTCGGGTTCGCGCTGCTGTTCGACCACCACGCGCCGACGCAGCTGTCCATCGGGGTGAGCATGCTGGGCGAGCTGTGCACCGTGGGGGCGAAGGCGTTGAACACCGGGCTGCCGTTCGCACCGGAGAAGCTGTCCAATGGACGGCATGGATCGTCGTGACTTCCTCGTGGGGGCCGGGCTGCTCGCCATCGCACCGACCGCGTCCTCGGCCGCGCAGGGAGTGGACTGGGGCGCCGTGCGCCGCGAGTTCCGGCTCGACCCGGCGCTGACCAACCTGGGGCTGTTCTACCTCGCGTCGAACCCACGCGAGGTACGCGAAGCCGTCGAGGGGTTCAAGGTCCGGCTCGACGCCAACTCGCACGACCTGATGCCCGAGCAGGCGCAGGAGGTCGCCGTCGCGCTCGGGCAGTACATCGGGGGCGCGGCGGACGACATCGCGTTCGTGCCGAACACGACCATGGGGCTCTCGATCGTCTACGGCGGCCTGAAACTGCGCGCGGACCAGGAGGTGCTGCTCAGCGACCAGGACCACGCGTGGCACCAGCAGGCGGCCAGGCTCGCGGCATCGAGGGTGGGCGCGAAGGTCAGGGCCGGCACGCTCTACGAGAACCCGGCGAAGGCCACCGAGGACGAGATCGCGACCCGGCTGCGGAACTCGATCACGCCGCAGACCCGTGCCGTCGGCATCACGTGGGTGCAGTCGAGCACGGGGCTGCGGATGCCGGTGCGGGCGTGCGCTTCCGTCGTCGCCGAGGCCAACAAGGGCCGTGCACAGCAAGACCGCTGCCTCCTCGTCGTAGACGGCGTGCACGGACTGGCGGCCGTGGACGACGACGCGGCACGCATGGGTGCGGACGTGTTCGTCGCCGGCACGCACAAATGGCTGTTCGGGCCGCGCGGGACCGGCATGGTGTGGGTGAACCCCGAGGTGCGCGGCGAGATCGTGCCGATGCTGCCGAGCCTGAGCAGCCGGAGCGAGACGGCGTTGCTCGGGCCCGGCGGCTTCCACGCGTTCGAGCAGTACTTCGGGGTGCAGGCGGCGGTGCGGTTCCACCAGCGCCTCGGCCGCGACCGCGTGGCGTCCCGGATCACCGAGCTGGCCGGCCGGTTCTCCGACGGGCTCGCCGAGATCCCCGGCGTCGTCGTCCACACGCCGCGCGACCCGGCGACGTCCGCGGGCATGGTGTGCTTCGACGTCGCCGGCCACACCGGCCCCGAGGTCGTGGAACTGCTGGGGCGCAAGCAGATCCAGATCACCACGGCGGCCTACCGGATCCCGTACGCGCGCGTGGGCACGTCGATCCTCAACACACCGGAGGAGATCGACAGGACGCTGCGCGAGATCAGCGCACTGGCTTGACGAGCCGGGGCAGCTCGGCCGTTCCCGGTGGTTCGAGCTGCACGCTGGTGTTCTCCATCTTCGTCTCCGGCCGGTTCATCGCGTCGTGCGCGAACCACCCACCACCTAGAACGAGCACGAGCATGCCCGCTGCGATGAACGGTGTGGTCGGGATCCGCCGCTTCGACTCTTCCGGCTCGCGCGGTTTCGGGATCTCGTAGGTGGCCTGCTCCGCGGGTTCGGGTTCCAGCTGCTTGGCTTCGAGGTAGGCGCCCGTCGCGGCTGCGCCTTCAGGAGCCCGCATCACCGGGATGCCCAGCCGTTCGGTGATCTCCCTTGCCACCAAGGGAATCCGCGACGACCCGCCCACGAGCAGGACCGCGTCGGGCAGGCACAACCCCGCGCTGCCGGCCACTCGTTCCAGCGCGTCGACCGCCAGCTCGACCGACGGCCGGATGATCGCCTCGAACTCCAGACTGCTCAGCCTGACCTCGCGCACCTCGCCGTTCGTCGCGACGTACGGAATCCGCACCTCCGGATAGCTGCCGAGCAGTTCCTTCGCCTCCACGCAGCTCCGCACGAGCTCACGGCTGTGCGTGCCGACCTTCGCGATCACGTGCTCCGCCACCAGCTCGTCCAGCCAGAAACCGCCGACCTCGACGCGTTCCGGCTGCCCGGCCAGCAACAGCACGCCCTGCTTGCGCAGCAACGTGATGTCGCATCCGGTGGCGCCGAAGTCGAACACCGCGACCGTGCTGTGCTCGGGCATCTGCACGTCGGCGTCGAACGCGATAGCGGCGGCGTGCGGCGCGGGCACGAACAACACGTCCGCGCGGCCTTCGTTGATGAGGTCCTGGCGCAGTTGCTCCAGATGTTCGTGCGGCCACAGCAACGGGTGCGTCATGGCGACCCGGCTCGGCGGCTCACCATGCCGTTGCGCGAGGTCGTCGAGGACGTTCGTGATCTCCCTGGCCGCCGAGTGCTGGCGCCGGGCGTTGGTCGTGACGCCACCGGCGGTGGCGACGGTGGTGCCTGCGGATCCGAGATCGAGCCCAACCTGGTACGACATTGCGGGTCACCCCTCACTGCGGACACCCACAACACGTCGTCTCAGTTGGGTCGGTTCACTCCCAGCGTCATCAGTCGTTCCGCCGCGACCCTCGCACCGTCCGTGCGCACCTTCGCGGCCACTTCTTCCGCCTGTTCGGAGAGGTGCAGTGCCTCGTCGAGAACCTCCGCCGTCACCGCCTTCGCCGAGCGGCCGATGCCCAGCCGCTCGACCTGGCTTCCCCAGTAGTGCTGGTCGTACATGTGCGGCAACACGATCTGCGGCCTGCCCGCCGCCGCGGCCGTCGTGGTGGTGCCGGCGCCGCCGCGGTGCACGATCGCCGCCGTGCGACGGAACAGCGCCTGCTGGTTCACCTCCCCGATCGCGATGCAGTCAAGGGCGTCGTCCGCGAGCTCCAGGCCTGCCCAGCCCCGTTGCAGGACAACGCGTTTGCCGATCCGGCGGGCGGCTTCGACGGCTTCCCGCGCGGCGTCCGGGGCGCCGCGCATGCTGCCCAGCCCGAAGTAGACCGGCGGTGTGCCGTCGTCCAGGAACGCTTCGAGCTCCCGGCTGAGCGGGCGGCGGTCGTCAGTCAGCCAGGCACCGGTCTGGACGAGTTCGCCGGGGCCTGGCCACGGGCCGAGCACCGGGTCGGCGGCGAGCCACGGGGCGTCGCCGAAGATGTGGTCGCGGACGTCCTCGACCGGGTCCAGGCCAAGCTTGGCGCGCTCGGCGTTGAGGGTGTCGCGCGAGCTCGTGAAGTAGTGGCGTTGCTGGTCCCACTGCGCGAGGTTCTCCTCGGGTGTTCCGTTCACCGGAACACGGCCCAGCATCGCGGGCGGCGCGTGATGCGGCGAGGGCAGCGTGTTCGCGCAGAAGCTCGCGTACACGTAGTGCGCGCCAATGCTTTCCGCCACGGAACGCGTCGCGTGCTGCAACGCGCCGCCCGCCACCATGACGTCGGCCTGGCCTGCTGCCTTCGTGACGACGCGGAACTGTTCCCTGACCGACTCCTCGGTGCGGTGACCGGTTGTGCTTCGCCCCGTGAGCCGATGGTGGACACCAGAAATCGCATGGCGAAAACCCCTCAATCCCCTGTTCAGGCCACGAATTGTGCGAGTGGCCCCAGGTCTTGCGGCAAGTCCCCCGGTGCGTTGTGAGTTCCAATGGGGGAAATGATTTTCGGCTTTCCAGCACACAGCCCGCCCGAGCACTCGGCTCGGACGGGCTGATTCGCGTTCTGGGCCCTAGTGGGCGGCGTCGTCCCAGGAACGACCCACGCCGACCGAGACCTCCAGCGGCACGAGCAGCTGGTAGGCGTTGCCCATCTGGTCGCGCACGAGGGCCTCGACCGCCTCGCGCTCGCCCTCGGCGACCTCCAGCACCAGTTCGTCGTGGACCTGCAGGAGCATCCGGGAACGCAGGTCTGACGACTCCAGCGCGCGGTAGACGCCGAGCATGGCCACCTTGATGATGTCCGCGGCACTGCCCTGGATCGGCGCGTTGAGGGCCATGCGCTCGGCCATCTCGCGGCGCTGGCGGTTGTCCGACGTGAGGTCCGGCAGGTAGCGGCGGCGGCCGAGAACGGTCTCGGTGTAGCCGTCCTTGCCGGCCTTCTTCACGATCTCGTTGAGGTAGTCGCGCACGCCGCCGAAGCGGGCGAAGTACGCCTCCATCTGCTCGCGGGCCTCTTCGGTCGGGATGCGCAGCTGCTGCGACAGACCGAACACCGACAGGCCGTACGCGAGGCCGTACGACATCGCCTTGATGCGGCGGCGCATCTCGCCCGTCACCTCGGCGGTGGGGATCGAGAACGCCTGCGACGCCACGTAGGTGTGCAGGTCCTCGCCGCTGTTGAACGCCGCGATCAGGCCTTCGTCGCCGGACAGCGTGGCCATGATCCGCATCTCGATCTGGCTGTAGTCCGCAGTCATCAGCTCCGCGTAACCCTCGCCCACGACGAACGCCTGGCGGATGCGGCGGCCCTCGTCCGTGCGGATCGGGATGTTCTGCAGGTTCGGGTCCGTCGAGGACAGCCGGCCGGTGGCGGCGATCGTCTGGTGGAACGTCGTGTGGATGCGGCCGTCGTCGGCCACCGACTTCAGCAGGCCGTCCACAGTGGACTTCAGGCGCGTGACGTCGCGGTGCGCGAGCAGGTGCTGCAGGAACGGGTGCTCGGTCTGCTCGAACAGGTTCTGCAGCGCGTCGGCGTCCGTGGTGTAGCCGGTCTTGGTCTTCTTCGTCTTCGGCATGTTCAGCTCGTCGAAGAGGACCGTCTGCAGCTGCTTCGGGCTGCCGAGGTTGATCTCCTTGCCGATGACGGCGTACGCCTCCTGCGCGGCGTTCTTCACGCCTGCGGCGAAGTGCGACTCCAGCTCGGAGAGGTGGTCGACGTCGATCGCGATGCCGACGGCCTCGACCTCGTCGAGCACGTTCATCAGCGGCAGTTCGAGGTTCGCGAGCAGGTCGGCGCCGCCGATCGTCACCAGTTCCTCGTCGAGGCGGTCCGCGAGCTCGGCGACGGCACGCGCGCGCAGGATCGTGCTGGTGGCGACCTTCTGGGCTTCCTCGGACTCGTCGGAGAGCAACGACAGCTGGCCGTCGCCCGACTCCTCGGCGCGCAGTTCGCGCTTGAGGTAGCGCAGCGCCAGGTCGTCGAGGGCGAACGACCGCTGGCCCGGCCGCACCAGGTAGGCGGCCAGCGCCGTGTCGGAGGACAGGCCGCGCAGCTTCCAGCCGCGGGCGCGCACGCGGCGCAGCGGCAGCTTCAGGTCGTGGCCCGCCTTCGAGATCTTCTCGTCGGCCAGCCACGCGGCGAGCGCCTGCTCGTCGGCCTCGTCGAGCTGCGTGACGTCGACGTACCCGCCCTCACCGGTGGCGGTGCAGAGCGCGACGCCCTCCAGGTCGGTGGTGATGCGCAGCGCGACGCCGACCCGCGTCTTGCTCGCGTTCTCGGCGAGCCACTTCTTCAGCGTGCCCGCCTCGATCGCGCCGCCGGAGACCTCGAAGCCCTCCTCGGCCTCGGGCTCCGCCGTCGTGAGCGTCTGGAAGAGACGGTCGCGCAGGACGCGGAACTCCAGCTCGTCGAACAGGCGGTGCACCGCGTCGCGGTCCCACTGCTGCACCTCGAGGCCGTCGATCGTGTACGGCAGCTCTACGTCCTTGATCAGCTCGGTGAGCTGGCGGTTCATGATGATGTTCGCCAGGTTGCCGCGCAGCGCCTCGCCGACCTTGCCCGGCACCTCGTCGACGCGGTCGACCAGCTCGTTGAGCCCGCCGAACTGGTTGAGCAGCTTGATGATCGTCTTCGGGCCGACGCCGGGCGTGTTCGGCAGGTTGTCCGACGAGTCGCCGCGCACCGCCGCGTAGTCCGCGTACTGCTCGGGACGCACGCCGTGCTTCTCCTCGACGTACGCCGGGGTGAAGCGGCCCATCTCCGAGACGCCCTTGACCGGGTACAGCACCGTGACCTTGTCGTTGACCAGCTGGAACGCGTCGCGGTCGCCGGTGACGATCTCCACCTCGACGCCCTGCGCCACGGCCTGCGTGGTCAGCGTCGCGATGATGTCGTCCGCCTCGTAGTTCTCCTTCTCCATGGTCGGGATGGCCAGCGTGGCCAGCACGTCCTTGATGAGGGAGATCTGGCTGCGGAACTCGTCCGGCGTCTTGGAGCGGCCGGCCTTGTACTCGGGGTACTGCTCGGAGCGGAAGGTCTTGCGCGAGACGTCGAACGCCACGGCGACGTGCGTGGGCTTCTCGTCCCGCAGGATGTTGATCAACATGGACGTGAAGCCGTACACGGCGTTCGTGACCTGGCCCGTCTTCGTCACGAAGTTGTCGGCGGGCAGGGCGTAGAACGCTCGGTAGGCCATCGAGTGACCGTCGATGAGCAGGAGGCGCTTCACGTCTGAGGTAGTCACGGGCCCGAGTCTAGGGTGGGGGTCTGACAGTTCTGCTTGAGCCCTTGGAGCCCGCGTGACCCCCGACCTGCCTATCGAGTTCGCCGACGAGCAGTTGCACGTCCGGATGGGCATCGAAATCACCCAATGGGATGTTCAGGAGATGATCGGCACGATGCCGGTCAAGGGCAACCGCCAGCCGTTCGGACTGCTCCACGGCGGTGCGAACGCGGTGCTCGCCGAACAGCTGGGCTCTCTCGGGTCCGCGATCCACGCGTCCCAGTTCGACAGCATCACCGTCGGGCTCGAGCTGTCCTGCACCCATCATCGAGCGGCGCGCGAGGGCATCGTCACCGGCGTGGCACGGCCGATCCACCTCGGCCGCAGCACGGCGACGTACGAGATCGTCGTGACCGACGAGGACGGCAAGCGCACCTGCACCGCCCGCCTCACGTGCCTCATCCGCCCGAAGCCGCCGGGCGCCTGACACTGGGGTGAACCACACCCCAGCTCTGCGGCAAACCCCAGTGTGCGACCAAGATCAGCCCGACATCGTGGACCGCATGACCTTCACGACTCGACTGACAGCAGCAGTCCTGTGCGGTGCGCTGGCCGCGGCCTCGGTCCCGGCCACCGCGTCCGCCCGCACGGCTCGCGGCAGCCTCCTCGACGTCGTCCCGGTGTCCGCATCCTGGCCGACTTCGACCGCGCCGCCCGCTCAAGCCCGATTCCCCACCCCGGGAACGAAAGCGAGCCCGAACCGCGCCCCGCCTCCAGTCGGAGGCACCGACATCTCTGCCGCGCCCTGGTCCCACCAGCCGCTGCGCTGACAGCGATGGACGGCAGCGCAGCGCCGTTCAAGCACGACGTCATCGCCATCGCCACCGACAGCTCGACCATGCCCAGTCCCGCCTGCCTCAGCCCCACCACGGCAGGACAGCAAGGCCCGCCGTTCAAGCCTGGCCGCAGACTCGGCGCATCCCGCACAAAGCCGGTCCGCAGCGCCTGCACACAGCCCGACCCGTCCCTGCCACGGCACGCCCAGCCCCAGCCACCGAACCCACCGAACATCCAGCGGGCAAACGAAAGCGGGGCGGAGGAAACCCTCCGCCCCGCCCCGCAGAACAAAACCTCAGTGAGCCTCGCCCAGGTACGCGTCGCGCACCTGAGGGTCGACCAGGAGCGAACGCCCCGGACCGTCCAAAGTGGTCTTGCCGAGGTCGATCACGTACCCGTGGTCCGACAACGCCAGCGCCGCCAGGGCGTTCTGCTCCACCAGAAGGATGGTGGTGCCCAGCGACTGCAGCTCCTTGATGGTGTCGAAGATCTTCTGCGTCATGATCGGCGAGAGACCCATCGAGGGCTCGTCGAGCATCAGCAGGCGGGGCTTCGACATCATCGCGCGGCCGATGGCGAGCATCTGCTGCTCACCACCGGAGAAGAGACCGGCCTTGTTGTGCCGCCGCTCCCCCAGCACGGGGAAGAGGTCGTACACGCGCTGGATGTCGGCCTCGACCCCGTCGTCCTTGCGGACGTAGGCGCCGAGCTGCAGGTTCTCCTCCACGGTCATCCGCGGGAAGAGCCGGCGGCCCTCGGGGCAGTGCGCGATGCCCTCACCGAGGATCGCGTGCGCCGGGTCGTTGTGGATTTCCTTGCCCTGGAACTTGATCGAACCGGACGTCGGCCGCAACAGACCCGAGATGGTGCGCAGGGTCGTGGTCTTGCCCGCACCGTTGGAGCCGATCAGCGACACGATCTGGCCGGCCTCGACGGTGAACGAGATGTCGCGGACGGCCTCGATGGCGCCGTAGGCGACCGAGAGGTTGCGGACTTCGAGCAGCGCGGTCATGCCTGCTCCTCCTCAGCAGAAGCAGCGGCGGCCTCGATCTCGTGCTCGACTTCCTCCGGCGGCTTGCCGAGGTAGGCCTCGACGACCCGCGGGTCCGCCCGCACGACCTCGGGGCTGCCCTCGACGAGCAGTTCGCCCTGCACGAGCACGGAGACCGAGTCGCACAGCCCGAAGATGAACTTGATGTCGTGCTCGATGACCACGACGGACACACCCGTCTCGCGGATGCGGAAGATCAGCTGCTGCGTCGCTTCCGTCTCCTGCGGGTTCATACCCGCGGTGGGCTCGTCCAGCAGCAGCACCGCCGGGTCCGTGGCCAACGCGCGCGCGATCTCCAGACGGCGCTGGTCGCCGTACGGGAGGTTGCGCGAGAGCTCGTCGTCCAGGTTGTTCAGGCCGACGAACGCGAGCAGCTCCCGCGACCGCTCGCGAGCCGCCCTCTCGCCGCGCTGGTAGGCGGGGCCGTGGAACAGCGAGGCCAGCGGGCCCTGCTTCATCCGGACGTGGCGGCCGACCATGACGTTCTCCAGCACGGTCATGCTGGGGAACAGGCGGATGTTCTGGAACGTGCGGGCCACGCCCGCGTCCGTCACCTTCGCCGGGTCGCCCGGCAGGACGTTGCCCTTGAGCAACACCTCGCCGGTGGTCGGCGTGTACAGGCCCGTCAGGCAGTTGAAGAACGTGGTCTTCCCCGCGCCGTTCGGGCCGATCAGGCCGACGATCTTGCCTTCTTCGAGCGTGAGTGTGACGCCCTTCAGCGCCTTGAGGCCACCGAAGACCATCGAGACGTCACGCGCTTCCAACACAGGCGTGCTCATGCCTTCTTCGCCTCCACGTGCGCCTCATCGGCGTTCTCATCGGCGCGCTCGATCATCTCAGCGCGCCTGTGCGCATCGGGGATCAGGCCGACCGGCCGGAACCGCATGATCAGGATCAGCGCGAGGCCGAAGATCATGAGGCGGTAGTCCTCGAAGTCGCGGAGCTTCTCGGGCAGCACGAACAGCAGCGCGGCACCGAGAACGGCGCCGGGGATCGAGCCCATGCCGCCGAGGATGACCGCCGCGAGCAGCGTGACCGACTCGAGGAACTTGAACG
Source organism: Lentzea sp. HUAS TT2 (assembly GCF_051853195.1). Lineage (NCBI taxonomy): Bacteria > Bacillati > Actinomycetota > Actinomycetes > Pseudonocardiales > Pseudonocardiaceae > Lentzea > Lentzea sp. HUAS TT2. Next base: position 738,060 of record NZ_CP196667.1, read on the forward strand.
ACTCGTAGGACACGGTGCCGTTCTTGTGCGCGAACACCGCGCCCGCGAGACCCGCGAGCATGGCACCGATGAGGAACGCGAGGATCTTCATCTTGCCGGTGCGGATGCCCATCGCGCGGGCTGCGTCCTCGTCCTCGCGGATCGCGATCCACGCACGGCCGATGCGGCTGAACTTGAGGTTCGCGAACACCGCCATCGTCGCCGCGACGAGCAGCACGATGAGGACGTAGTAGAGGACACCGGCGGGCAGCTTCACCGCGCCGATCGTGAACGACTTGTTGAACTCGGCCCCGAACAACGACAGCGCCGGGATGCCCGGGATGGCGTTGGAACCGTTGGTGAAGCCACCGATGTCGTTCTGCGCGGAGCGGGTGAAGATCTCACCGAACGCCAGCGTCACGATCGCCAGGTAGTCACCGCGGACGCGCAGCGTCGGCGAACCGACGATGGCGCCGAAGATGCCGGCCACGACCGCCGCGATCACGGCGGCGACGGGGAACGGCAGCTCGAAGCCGAAGTACGCGGTGGCGGCACCGGAGAAGTTCGCTGCCACGAGGGCACCGATGCCCATGAACGCCACGTACCCGAGGTCGAGCAGGCCCGCGAGGCCGACGACGATGTTCAGGCCGATCGCGGTGGCGGCGTAGATGCCGATGTTCGCCGCGACCGTCATCCAGTACTCGTTGCCCGCCTCGGTGAACGGCAGCAGCAGCGCGCACGCCGCCAGCACGATCACGCTGAACACGCGGTGCTGCTCGGACAGTGCCGAGATCCAGCGCACGAACCCGACGCCGCTCAGCGCGCCGAGCAGACCGCCGGCGAAACCGAGGAACGACAGGAAGATCGCGCCCGCGTACGGGTTGGCGGAGCCGACGCCACCGGTGGTCAGCATCGCGGCGACGGCGTAGAGCACCGCGCCGAACGACACCACGAGCACCAGGTACGCGACCGGGGTGGAGACCTTGAACTTCCACTCGCCCACCGGCCCGATGCCGATGCCGTATCCGGCCAGGATCACCAGCACACCGGCGACCAGGCCCACGACACCACCGAACGCGCTGGCACCGTCGAGGGCCGTGATGGCACCGAGGCCACCGCCCTTGACCGTGATGTACGCGGCGTTGATGAAGGACACGAGGGTGAGGCCCCAGCCGAGCGCGCGGACGACGCGGCCCTTGGACGGGACCGGCGCGAACGCCGCGACCAGGACGAGGACGCCGAGGACCAGCATGTGCCAGCGGAACCCGGTGACCAGGAACGGCGCGTCGAAGAACTGCAGCGTCGACTTGTCCGGCCAGTTGCCGTCGTTGAGACCGAACGTGACCCACGGCAGCAGTGCCGCGACGATGCCGAGGACGCCGCCGACGGCCGCGAACGGCTTGCCGAGGGGTGCGAGCGCGGAACGCTTCGCAGAAGTGTCGACCGTACTCATGCGCGCACCCTTTCCGGCTCACCGAACAGACCCTGCGGGCGGAAGACGAGCACGAGGATCAGCACGACGAAGATCCACACGTAGTCGTACTGGGTGCCGCCCGGCATGTACTGACCGGCAACGGTCTTGATCAGACCGATGATGAACGCGCCGATGACCGCGCCGCGGATGCTGCCGACGCCGCCCAGGACGGCCGCCGTGAAGGCGAAGATGCCGTTCTGGAAGCCCATGTCGATGTTGATGTTGTTCAGGTACCCGCCGAACATGATGCCGGCGACACCGGCGAGCACCGCGCCGATGATGAACGTCAGCACGATCACGCGGTCGGGGTTGACACCCATGAGCTTCGCGGTGTCGGGGTCCTGAGCGGTCGCGCGCATCGCGCGGCCCATGCGCGAGCGGTTGATGTAGGTCTGCAGGATGATCGCGAGACCCACCGAGAGCACGACGAGCAGGACACCGGTCCAGGAGATGTTGACCGAGCCGATCGTCAGGTTGCCCTCGGGGAAGACCTTCGGGTAAGGCAGGTTGGACTTCGCGTTCGGGTAGAAGACGCGGACGGCCTCCTGCAGGAACACGGACACGCCGAGCGCTGTGATGAGCGGTGCCAGCCGGGGCGCGTTGCGCAGCGGCCGGTAGGCGAACCGTTCCATGATCACGGCGACGACCACCGCCACCACGATGCCGCCGACGAACATGAGCGGCAGGGCCACGGCAGGCGACTTCTTGAGGTCGTCAGGAAGAAGCGTGAACGTGGCGAGGCCTCCGTACGAGGCCACCATGAAAACCTCGCCGTGGGCGAAGTTGATCAGCTGGATGATGCCGTACACCATCGTGTACCCCAGGGCGATCAGGGCGATCAACGCACCCTGAATGACCCCGTTGGCCAGCTGTTGGAGCAGGACTGACACGACTACCTCCGTAGACGGCGGGGGCGAGCAAACAACGCCCGCCCCCGCCGTGGCTCAATCAGTTGTTCGGTAGTCGTCAGCCGGTGAAGGTGCCGGTCTGAACGTCCTTCCACTTGCCAGAGGTGACCGAGTAGACCGTGAGCACCTTGTTCGTGCTGTCGCCGTACTGGTCGAACTTGACCTCACCGGTCGCGCCGGAGCCGGTGTAGCCACCGACGTTGGTCAGCATGGCGTCACGCTTCGAGTCGTCCCACGCGGAGCCGCCCTCGAGGGTCTTGGCGAGACCACCGATGATCGCGTTCGCGGCGTCGTAGGAGAACGCACCGTAGGCGGCGTAGTCCTCCTTGCCGAACTTCGCCTTGTACGCGTCGACGAAGGCCTTGGCCGTGGCCAGGGACTCGGTCGGGGCACCGACGGAGGTGGCGAGGTCGCCCTCCTTGCCGCCGAGCTCGATGTACTTGCCGTCGAAGATGCCGTCGCCGCCCATCAGCGGAACGTCGAGACCGGCGTCCTTCATCTGCTTGGACAGCGGGCCGGCGACCGGGTACTCACCGCCGTAGTAGACGGCCTCCGGGCCGAGGGCCTTGATCTTGGCGATGACGCCGGAGAAGTCGGTGTCCTTCTCGCCGACCTTCTCGGAGCCGACGATCGTGCCACCCTTCTTGGTGACCTGCTTCGACAGCTCGGCGGCCAGGCCCTCACCGTAGGTCTTGCCGTCGGTGATGATGGCGATCTTCTTCTTGCCGGCCTTCTCGACGAGGTAGTTGGCCGCGTACGGGCCCTGCAGGTCGTCGGTGGTGCAGACGCGGAAGTAGTTGTCGAACTGACGCTTCGGGGCCGTCAGGAAGTCATTGCCCCTGGTCAGCGACGGGTTCGTGTTCGCGGGCGACACCTGGGGGATCTTCTTGTCCCGCAGGATCGGCTGCACCGTCTGGGCGACCGACGAGTTCAGCGTGCCGACGACACCCACGACGTTCGGGTCGGTCGACAGCTTCGTGGCGGCCTGGGCACCCTTGGCGGGGTTGGCCTCGTCGTCCTGGGCGGACACGGTCAGCTTGAAGCCCGGAACCGTGCACTTCTTGTTCGCCTCGTCCACGGCGAGCTCGGCGGACTGCTTGATGCCGACGCCGAGAGCGGACAGGTTCCCGGACAACGGGGCGACAACACCGACGGTCAGAGTGCCCTTCGACGTGTCGCAGCTGCCCCCGGTGTTGCCGCCGCCCTCGGTCTTGTTCGAGCCACAGGCTGCAAGAACAAGCAGCGAGGCGCCGACAATCGCTGCGGACTTCACTGAGTGCTTACGCACGTGATGTCCCTCCTCTATCCCTTGCTCCCGGCCACGCGAGATCTCCGCGCGCCGCTCCATCACCCTCTCCTGAGGGATGGCCGGAACCTAGGCGATGACTGTGACCGCAGTCATCAAAGCCAATGGGCTCGTGACCATAACGCAACGCGGCGTTATGTTTGACTTAAGCAATTTCACAGACCGTAACCTTCGTTCACTCTTTGGACGGCTGCCATAACGTGGACGTATGACTCCGCGTCGCCGAGTGATCACCACAGTTGGTGCCGTCGCGGTCCTCGTCGCGGCGGTGCTGGTTCTGCGTGCCACCGATGATGCCTCCCAGAAGCCCAGTTCAGAGGCCGTTCGCCTAACTAAGTACACGGCGGATTTCGTCAAGTTCCCGTCTCAACCGGCCAGGCCGGAGCCGCCGTCCTCCGTATGGAGCAGCGACGGCCGAGTCCAATGGGCTCCCGTGCCCGGCGCGGCCGGCTACGAGGTCTTCGGAAAGCTGGTCGCGTCGCCGGAGGTCACGGGCTCCGGGCGGCCGGACGTGCGGGCGGTGGACGCCTTCGGCCAGCGATCTTCACCGGCCAGGGCCGAGGAACGCCCGAGCGACGACAGCTGGCGGCGGAAGGTCGACGGCTGGCTGGACGACTTCGACGACACGTACCTGGACCGCCGCTACCACCTGAGCGGCCGGCGCGGGTGCGTGAACCCCTTTTCGGGCTCCGGCGGCCGTCTGGTGATCGACATGCCGTGTGGAAACGACACGGCCGTGCTGCGCGCACGGACGCTGCTGCAGCTCAACGAGTCGAGCGAACTGGGCAGGGTGGCCGTGGTGACCGATGCGGCCGGGCCGCGCGGAAAGCTCGTGCTCGACCTGGTCCCCGGAACGCCCGATCGCCTCGGACCCATACCTCCGGCTGATGCGATCCGCGTGGTGGTGGACGACTCCGTGGCCCCCGGAACGCGCGGCGCGGGTGTTCTGCATCGATTCGAAGCGGTGCTGACAGATAACGATGTGCGCGTTATGCAAGATGGCGCCCAGATCGCCACGTTGCCGGTGGTGCCGAAGTGGCGCGAGGCGAGCGTGCTGATCAGCGTGACCCCGCCGCCCAGCTATCCCGGACGCGTCGAGATCGACGCCGTGGGCATCACCGGCGGCCTTCAGTCCGTGGACGAGGTGGTCGAGACGCTGATCGTGGCGGGGACGCTGCGCGTGCTCGAACCCGAGGAGGAGGCACCGAACATCGGCACGGCGCGCGCACCGTTGCGTGCGGCGTCGTCAGCGCGGTTGCGGACGACGGTGCGGCTCGGCGACGGCGGCGACCCGAACGGCATGGTCGCGCAGCTCGGAACCGCCAGAGTGCCGATGCGGCCGACGGTGAGCGGCTGGTCCGCGGCGGAGGACAGCGAGTTGACGCTGGTCGGGGACGTGCCGGCCGAGCTGCTCGGCGCGGACGGGCCGGACGCGCTGACGCCGTTCGTGCTGCGGATGCCCGGCGCGTCGCAGGCCCAGGTGGTGGAGAGCTACCTGGAGGTGCCGGGGCAGTCGACGGTGAAGCTGGAGAACGCTCCGGGCGAGCCACCGCCCGTTTTGCCCGTCATGACCGCTGAGTTCACCGCTAAGGGCCCGAACGACGCCACGCTGGTGATCACCCTCGACGCGGCCCACGCACGGTCAGTGGCGCCGATAGCGGGCTTCGAGGTGTACGTGGACGGCTCGCACGCGGCGACCGTGCCGATGCCCGGCGGCGTGGGTGGCCGGCACGAGCTGCTGATCTCGCTGAAAGGCAGCCACAACGTCGAAGTCCGCCTGCGCCCCGAGGATCCGGGGCGGCAGACGGACTCCGTGTGGCTCGAACTCAGCCGAAGTTCTCGATGACGGCCTCTGCGACGGCCTTCATCGTCGTGCGGCGGTCCATGGCGGTGCGCTGCACCCACCTGAACGCCTCCGGCTCGCTCAGACCCTGCTTGGTCATGAGAATGCCCTTGGCCCGCTCCACGACCTTGCGGGTCTCCAGGCGCTCGGTGAGCCCGGCGACCTCCTGCTCCAGCGCGGCCAGTTCGCTGAACCGGCTCATCGCCAGCTCGATCGCGGGCACGAGGTCCCGCTTGGCGAACGGCTTGACCAGGTAGGCCATCGCACCCGCGTCGCGGGCGCGCTCGACCAGGTCGCGCTGGCTGAACGCGGTGAGGATCACGACCGGCGCGATCCTGTTGCCCGCGATGTGCTGCGCCGCCTCGATCCCGTCGACCTTGGGCATCTTGACGTCCAGGATCACCAGATCGGGATTGAGCTCGGTCGCGAGCTTGATGGCCTCTTCACCATCTGCGGCCTCGCCCGCCACGTCGTAGCCTTCTTCGCGCAGCATCTCCACGAGGTCGAGACGGATCAACGCCTCGTCTTCGGCGACGAGTACGCGAGGGGCCTTGCGCGTGGCTTCGGCTTGGGCCTCGGCAGCCTGCTGGGTCACCGGGGTCCTCCTGACGATCGTTCCTGCGGGCGAAAGCGCAGTCTACCGGCGGTCAGGCCGCTGATCAGGGTCACCAGCCGTGACGGCAGACACGAACTCCTCAGGCCACGGATAGGTCCGCATGCCCTCCTCGACGTCCTGGGCGGGCGTGTCGAGGCGGCGCACCGCGATCTCGCGGGTGGTCCCGAAGTCCGGGTGACCGAGCTTCTGCCTGATCTCGTCCTCGGCCGGCCCACCGGCCCACTCGACGAACCAGGCCCCGCCCATGGGGAGTGCTCGCAACCAGCTCGCGTCATGCCACAGGTGTACCCGGCGCAGGAGAGCGCTCCCAGTGGCCGCTTCCGCGACTTCCTCGTCGTTGCCGCCGCCGTCGACGTACTCGACGCCGCGGTGCTCGTGCATCCAGCGCACGTAGCGCATGCCGAGCGCCCACGCCTGGTCGTCGACCCCGGCCAGCACGACACCGGCGTCTCCGGTGGTCAGCTCGGCCGACCGCCGGTACTGCCGGTGCCCGAGACCGGCGACGCCCATGCCGAAACCGCCCTCGGTGCGCGGCAGCAGTTCGAACAGCAGCGGGCCGAGTGCCCTGTCGCTCAGGTGCAGCCTCAGGGTCTCCCCCGGTTCCACGGTCCGGAACGCGTGGGCGGGCCTGATGATGCTCGCGGGCGGCATCAGCTGGAGCATGCTCGCGGCGGCACAGCCCGCGAGCAGGACCTTGGCCTCGAGCTGACGCTGGGCCTCGGTGGTGGCGTCGGGCAGACCTGAATCGCCGTCGCGGACGGCCGGGACCGCCTGGGACAGGTTCTCGCCCGTGTAGGTGCGCCGCAGATCGGCGAGCTGGTCCGTGGTGGACAGACGTGCCATGACAGCAGTCCTCGTTTCCGCCGCCCGGCTCGGCCGACAAGGACGCATGTGTCACGCGTCTACGCGGTCAGTTCGCTTCGCTGAGCAGGAGTTGCTGAACACTGCGGCGGAGAGTGCCGCTCACTGCCGGGGAGCGGCTCCAGCCTCACGTCTGCTCGGACGCCATCCACCACGTTACCGGACCAGAGCACCCTGTTTTCCGCGTTAGTCGGCGCCCACGATCAGCTTGTACTTCACGTCGACCTCCTTGCCGTCCGCCGACCCGCGGATCACGAGCTCGTGCTCGCCCGACGCGGGTGCGGGGATCCAGGCGTAGAGGCCGCAGCCGACCGAGTTGACCCGGCCCGCGTCGGTCCCGTACGGGTTGCCCGCGCGCGCTTCGTAGGTGAACGGCGTGGCGGACACCTTCGTGAGCGTCTGCGTGGAGCCGTCCAGCAGCACCTCGCCCTGCGCGCGCTTCATGAACGTCTCGCAGGAGGCGACGTCGCTCGAGAGGTTCACGACGGGCGCGAGCAACGGCTTGGAGGCCGGGACGCGGCACTGCCGCTCGACAGGACCCTCGCCGAGCGACCCGGCGAGCAGCCAGACCTCGACGGGCTGGTCGCGCATGCAGTAGCGGCCGGAGGTGTCCGACACGGGATTGGTGTTCGCGGGCTGGGAGGCCCACGTCCACCAGCGCGCCTGGAAATCAGCCGGCGCCAGCTTGTCCGAAGTGGACGATTGAGATGTGGGGGGTTGTGCCGCCATTTGCGCGTTTCCGCCGCAACCGGCGAGCAGAACAACCAAGAACAGCAGGACAATCCTCACTGGTTCTCGCGTCCCTTGCGTCGTTGTTCCTCCGCGCGCTCACGGCAGCGGCGCAGGAACTCCTGATCGTCGTCAGAATCGGTGGCCGCGAACCGTCCCGGCCGGTCGTACTCGGGATAAGCAGGAGCACCGCGTTCGTACGCCCCGAATCGCGCATGTCCGGTCCCCACCACCGGACGGCCCGCGAGGAGCCACGCGATCGAGCCCACCAACGGGAACAGCAGGACCAGGAGAAGCCACATCATCTTCGGCAGGTTGCGAACCGAGCCCTCGTCGGTCGTGATCACGTCCACGACGGCGAAGATCGTCAGTCCTAGCATCAGCACTCCGAACAGCCCACCGAAGTACAGCATCTCCACCCCCAGGTCGTGCGGTCGCCGCACATGGTGGCACAAAGGGCCACCCCCTGAACACAGTTCACATGTCAATCATCTCCGGGCCAATTCACGAAGCCGTGAATCCGCCGAAACAAAGCCACACGGAGACCGGAAATGCCGCCGCCCGGCGCGGGGTCCGTACCAGACCGAACCTCGGGCGCAGCACCTCCCGCTCGGCCGTCAGGTCCACCGCCGCTGTCGGCCGACCCGCGCAACCAATTCCTCCCGCGAGACGAAAAGAGGTAACGGACGGGTCGAATTCGACGCGGCGCCACACCGGCCCGAATTGCGTTTCGCCGGATTCGAACTCGGTTTCGCGGACCGGAACGTTCACACCGTCCCAGTTGGACTGGACGCTGTGACGGAACCCGAGTCCGAGCCGTCCGGCGCCTGACGCTGAGCACCAGACCTGCTGCGCACCCGTTGCCCGTGCCGTAAGCGGGCCTTAGCGTCGGGCGCATGCCCAAGGGTGCCGAGAGCTTGCTGGAAGTACTGGCCGCGCACGACGTCGAGGTGGTGTTCGGGCTTCCCGGGGTGCACAACCTCGCCATCTGGGAGGCGCTGGCGAAGCGTCCCGGCATCCGCATGATCGGCGTGCGCCACGAACAGACAGCGGTCTACGCGGCAGACGGCTACGCACGCACCACGGGCAAGCTCGGCGTCGCGATCGTGACCACCGGCCCCGGCGCGGCGAACACCCTGGGCGCCACCGGCGAGGCGTGGGCGTCCGGCAGCCCGGTGCTCGTGATCGCCACGGACATCCCGTCGACGTTGCGGCAACCCGGTGTCTACCGCGGCGTGCTGCACGAGACCCGTGACCAGAAGTCCATGTTCACCGCGGTCACCAAGGCGACGTTCGACGTGCCGTCCGCTGTGGAGGTGGGCTCCTACACGGACAAGGCTGTCCAGCAGGCCCTCCAAGGCCCGCACGGCCCGGTTTATCTGGGCGTCCCAACGGACTTCCTGTCCGACGAGGTCCCGCACCACACCGCCACGAAGGTCGCGCCCACCCACACGGTCGCCGACCTCTCCGAGGCCGAGCAGCTCATCGCCGGTTCCGAGCGACCCCTGATCTGGGCGGGCGGCGGCGCGGCACGGTCCGGCGCAGGCCCCGCGATCAGCGCGTTGGCCGCCAAACTGCAGGCGCCGATCATCACGACGTACGGCGCACGCGGCCTGACGGACAGCCCTCACGTCGTGCGTGGCCCAGTGCACGCACCGCCCGTGGGCAAGTTGTGGGACGACGCCGACCTCGTGATCGCGATCGGCACCGACTTCGACGGCATGATGACGCAGAACTGGCTGCAGCCCAGACCTCGCACGCTGCTGGCCATCAACATCGACAAGGCGGAGGCGAGCAAGAACTACCCGGCGGACGTCACGCTCGAAGGCGACGCGGCCACCATCACCACCGCACTCGCGGCCGAGGTGACCGCCAAGCCGGCCTCCGTCGACGTGGCCGCGGTCAACGCCGAGGTGCGCGCACTGGCAGAAGCCGACTCCCCCGAAGCCGTGCAACTGTTGCGGGCGTTGGAAGGCACGGACGCCACGATCGTCGCCGACATGTGCATCCCCGGCTACTGGATCGGCGGCTTCCACCACGTCACGAAACCCCGCGGCCTCGCCTACCCGGTCGGCTGGGGCACGCTCGGCTTCGGCTTCCCCGCGGCCATCGGCGCGGCCGTGGAGAACCGCACGATCGCGGTGGTCGGCGACGGCGGCTTCCTCTTCGCGTGCGGCGACCTGGCCACGCTCAGGCAGGAAGGCCTGCCGCTCACCGTCGTGCTCGTCGACGACGGCGGCTACGGCATGCTCCGCTACGACCAGCAGATCGCGGACCACACCATCAGCGGCGTCGACCTGACCCGCCCGGACTTCGCCAAGCTCGCCGAGAGCTTCGGCATCCCCGCGGTCACCCTCGACGGCTTCACCGGCCTCTCGGACGCGCTGGAGCGGGCATCCGGCCCCACCATGATCGTGGTCGACGCGAGCTTGACGCCGCCCGTCACCACGTCTCCCCGCTGGTACCGGAAAAACGCCACCTGATCAGGTTCTTCCTGGGTACCTTCCCGCCCATGGGACGTGGGCTGGGGATCGTGCTCGCAGTGCAGGCGGTGGTGCTGACCGCGTTGTCGGGCCGCTACGGCTTCCACCGCGACGAGCTCTACTTCATCGCGGCGGGCAAGCGCCCGGACTGGGGCTACGTGGACCAGCCCCCGATCACCCCGATCCTCGCCCGCCTGACGACGGAGGTGTTCGGCGAGACGCCCGTCGGCCTCCGCGTGACCGCCACCCTGCTGGCACTGGCCATCACGGTCGTGGTCGCCCTCATCGCGAAGGAGCTGGGCGGCGGCTCCACGTTCGCGGCCGCCGCCTCGGCGACGTCGACGTTCGTCCTGGCCGTGAGCCACATGCTCTCCACCGCCACCATCGACCTGCTGATCTGGGTGCTCATCGGCTACTTCGCCGTCAGGCTCCTGAAAACCGGCGACGGCCGCTGGTGGCTCGCCCTGGGCGCGACCGCCGGCGTGGGCCTGGCCAACAAGTGGTTGCTGCTGTTGCTGCTGGCATCCCTGGCGATCGCGCTGCTGGCCGTGGGCCCGCGCACCGTCCTGCGCAGCTGGTGGCTGGCCGCCGGTGTGGCCGTGTGCGCGGTGATCGCCGCTCCGGTCCTGGTGTGGCAGGCGTTGCACGGCTTCCCGTTGCTCACCGTCGCGCGCGGCATCAGCGAGGACGACGGCGCCGAGAACCGCATCATGTTCATCCCGATGCAGATCCTGATGCTGTCACCCTTCCTGGTGCCGGTGTGGCTCGTCGGGTTCCGGAACCTGTGGCGCGACAGGACCTTCCGCTCGATCGCGCTCGCCTACCCGATCCTCTGCGTCCTGTGCCTCGTGACCGGCGGCAAGCCCTACTACGCGGTCCCGCTGCTGCTCGTGCTGATGGCGGCAGGCGCACGCCAGGCCCAGGAATGGTTGTTGCGCCGCAGGGTGATCGGCGGCGTGCTGGTGGCTGTGAGCGTCGTGGTGGCCGTGGTCGGCTCGTTGCCGATCCTGCCGCCCAGCGCACTGGGCCCGGTCGTCGCCATCAATCCCGAACAGGGCGAACAGGTCGGCTGGCGCGAACTGGCCCTCACCGTCCAGGACGCGTGGTTCGAGAACGACCGCCCGATCCTCATCACCCGCAACTACGGCCAGGCGGGGGCGATCGAGGCGTACACCGAGATCCACGTCTGGTCCGGGCACATGTCCTTCTACGACTGGGGACCTCCCCGCTCGACAACAGGAAGGTGCTGCTCGTCGGGTTCGCCGCGCCGCCGTTCAACGACTGCAAGGTCGTCGCCCAGCACCACAACCCCGTGGAGAACGAGGAAGACGGTGTGGAGATAAAGCTGTGCGCGGCACCGACGGAGTCATGGGAGACCTTCTGGCCGAAGCTCCGCCACTACTACTGAGCTGACAGACTCGCCCGGTGACCCGAACATGGCCGGAGAACCTCGCCACCGACGAGGGTGTGCTCGCCTGGGAGTTCCTGGACTTCCTCCGCAAGACCGCGGTGCTGAAGGTCGACGGCCTGACCCGCGAGCAGGCCGCGGCGGCCCCGATCCCGACGTCCCCGAAGCTGACGGCACTGGGCGTGCTCAAGCACCTCGTCGCGGTGGAGCGGTACTGGCTGTGCATCGCGGGCGCGGGCCTCGACCTGCCGTCGTTGTGGAAGGGCAGCCCCGACCCGTCCTGGAACCTCGCCGACGACGACACCCCGGCGGCGCTCATCCAGGCCTACCGCGAGGAATGGGCCAACGCAGAGGCGCTGAAGAAGCTGGCCCCCGACGCGACGGCCGCGGACGGCGAGCGCACCGTGCGGTGGATCCTCGCCCACGTGGCACAGGAGACCGCACGCCACGTGGGGCACCTGGACCTGCTCCGCGAGCTCGCGGACGGCCAGACCGGCGAATGACGCCTACCCCGTCACCGGGTCCCGCCCGGTGACGGCCTTGGCGGCCGCGACCCACCGAGGCGGCGGATCAGCGTGCGGCGACCCCACGCACTGCAGTGCGAACACCGTGACCACGCTGCCGTCGTCGAGCACGAACTCCATGCCGTACGAACCCTGCCGCGCACTTCTCACCGCCGACCGCGGGAACATCCGGCTCGCCCAGGGATTGGTGACGCGGACCCAGCTCTCGTCGACGTCGAGGCGAGAACGGAACGCCGCCCACGCCGCGAGCCCGAGGACCGCGTAGAAGAGCACCGCGACGACCAGGTCCCCCACCGGCATACCGCCGGTCCACTCCGGGTTGAGCAGTTGCGGCTGGAACACGAACGGCAACCCCGCCAGCGGCACCACCACGGCGGCGATGCGGACCCACAGCCGAACGCGCCAGACCTGCCGCTGCACACCGGGCACCTCTGACCGCGAGTCGTCAACAGGCTTCTGCACCACCGGATCCTTGCTCGCCCAGTACCGCAACAGGAGCGGCCCGGCGAACATCACGACGAACACGGTCAGCGACCGTTCCGGCGCCGGCAACGCCTCGTAGGCCAGCACGCAGGCGACCACGAAGGCCGCGAGAACGAGCACCCGCAGCACCGTCATCCTCGGCAGCAACGACCCAGCCCTTCCTGCTCCATCAGACCTCGCCCGGCCACAACGGGACCAGCGGTGCCACCACACCGTCGAGCGCGTTGTCGACGACGGCGCCGGCGAGCGGCATGAGCGTCGCACGGGACCAGACCAGGCGGTCGCGCAGGGACCGGTGGGCGAGCGCCGCGGCGGCCTGTTCGATCACCTCCCTGCGTTCGTGGTGCAGGCAGCGGAGCAGACCGTCGGAGGCACCGCCGATCGGCACACCCGACTTCGCGAGACGGCGGATCGCGGCCGCCGCCTGGGCCCTGACCCACCACCTCTGGTCACGCAGGCAGCCGACGACCGGTGGCAGCGCGGCCGGGTCGGCGGTGTCGCCGAGGGCCATGACCGCGATCTGGCGCCGGGTGGCGAACCAGCTCGTCGCGTCCGGCGTGATGCGTTCCACCGGCTTGGCGTTGCGCAGCCTCGTGATGCCGTAGAGCCAGGCCCACGGGCTGCGGTAGACCTCGTGGCCGAGCCACTTGCGGACCGGTCCGTCGGTCTCGGCGTAGAAGTGCCGCAGCGCATAGTGCGGATCGCGGTGCGGATCACGCTCCGCGAGCACCCGGCAGAGCAGCGGACGCACCGGGCCCGCCTCGTCCAGGTTGCCGAGGATCACGTCCTCGAGGCCCCGCTCCGTGCTGTCGATCAGATGTCGGGCGTGCGCACTCAGATCCGGCGAGTTCCAACCCCGGATCCCAGCCAGCGCCCCATCGCCGCTGAGTTCCCCCATTTCTCCATCATGGCTGATTCATGTAGCCGCCCACGGTGTTTTGGCAGACCTCCCGAAGGGCGGTCACGGCGTCGCGCAACAGCGGGTTGGTGTTCGCGGTGCGGTGGACCACGTGCACGTGCCTGCGCAAAGGCTTGTGGCGCAACGGCATCGCGTACGTGCCCGCCAGCTCCTTGTACCCGAGCGCGGGCACGAGTGCGACACCGACGCCGGCCGCCACGAGCGACTGCACGACCTCGTAGTCGTTGCTTCGGAAAGCGATCTTGGGGGCGAACCCCGCCGCCGCGCACAACCGCGTGAGACAGGTCGCGCCGGAGGTCCCGTCGCGAGAGGCGATCCAGCGCTCGTCCCGGAGATCCTCGAGCCTGACGTTGTTCTTCGCGGCCGGATGCCCGCTCGACACCATCACCAGCAGCGACTCGTCCAGCAACGGCACCACGGTCAGCTCCTCGGGCCACGTGCGCGGCACGAGGTCGTACGCGTAGACCAGCGCGAGGTCGAGCTCGCCGGTGAGCACGAGCGGCAGCACGTCGTCCGGCTCCGCCTCGTCGAGACGGAACTCGGCACCCGGCAGCTCCGCCTGCAGCCGCGCGAGCACCTTCGGCATGATCCGCGAGCTCGCCGTGGGGAACGTGCCGATCCGCAGCCGCCCGCGCAGGCCCTGCACCATCGCCTTCACCTCGTGCTCGAACCCGTCGAACGCGGCGAGCAGCTCGCCACCGCGGTCGGCGATCAGCAGAGCGGCGCTGGCCGGCCTGATCGAGTGCGCCTCGCGTTCGAAGAGCGTCACGCCGACCGCCCGCTCGAACGCCGAGATCTGCTGCGACACGGCCGACGACGTGTAGCCGAGACGACGGGCGGCCTCGGCGAAGGAACCCGTCTTCACGACCTCGACGAGCGTGCGGAGATGAACCGGGTTGAGCACCAGACGAGCTTATGCTCAACCTCGCGAGGTTTCATTCTGCGACACCTGGCGCATCCGCCGTGCACCTACCAGGGTGGATGCATGCCCTACATCTCCACGAACCCGTCGAACACCTCCGACGTGGTCGCCGAGATCGAGCTCGGGACCAGCCAGACCTTCGTCGGCGCCGCCCAGCGGGCCAAAGCCGCACAACGCGCGTGGGCGCGCGTGCCCGCCCCCGTGCGCGGCCAGGTCATCGGCAACATCGGCCGCCTCGTCGAGGCGAACTTCGAGCCCCTCGCCCAGCTCGTGACCCGCGAGATCGGCAAGCCGATCGCGGAGGCCCGCGGCGAGGTCCAGGAGATCGTCGACACCGCCAACTTCTTCGTCGGCGAAGGCAGGCGCCTCTACGGGCAGACGGTGCCCTCGGAGATGCCAGACAAGCAGCTCTTCACCTTCCGCAACCCGGTCGGCGTCGCGGCGATCATCACCGCCGGCAACTTCCCGGTCGCCGTGCCGTCCTGGTACATCATCCCGGCGCTGCTGTGCGGCAACTCGGTCGTGTGGAAGCCCGCCGAGTACTCCGCCGCCTCGGCCCAGGCCTTCTACGACGTGTTCCAGGCCGCCGGCATTCCGGCCGGCGTGTTCGAGATCGTCTTCGCCGAGGGCTCGGAGACGTTCGACGGACTGGAGCAGTCGCTGCGGCAGGGACTCGTCGACAAGGTCGGTTTCACCGGGTCCAGCGAGGTCGGTGTGCGCATCGGCGAGCTGTGCGGACGCCACCTCCAGACACCGTGCCTGGAACTGGGCGGCAAGAACCCGATGGTCGTCACCGAGGACGCGGACCTCGACCTGGCCGTGCAGGGCGCGCTGTTCGCCGGCTTCGGTTCCGCGGGTCAGCGCTGCACCTCGCTCGGCACGGCGATCGTGCACGAGTCCGTGTACGACGAGTTCCTGACCCGGTTCGTCGAGGCCGTCTCCGGCGCCGCCGTGGGCGACCCGGCCGGTGATGTCCTCTATGGACCGTTGCTGGACGAGAAGTTCGCACTGGCGTACGAGAAGTACCTCGGCTGGATCGGCGAGCACCACACGGTGCACGGCCCGACCGGCCGCATCTCGGCTGCCAGCCCCCGCAACGGTTTCACTGGCGAGAACGGCTTCTTCTACCACCCCGCAATCGTTTCCGGTGTGCGCGACGACGACGAACTGTTCCTCCAGGAGACGTTCGGGCCGCTCGTCGGCGTCATGAAGTACTCGGACCTGGACGAGGCGATCGAGCTCGGCAACAAGCCGGGCTACGGCCTCTCGTGCTCGATCTACACCACGGACCCGAACAAGGCCTTCCGGTTCCGCGCCGGCATCTCCGCCGGAATGGTGAGCGTCAACAACTCGACGTCCGGGGCCGAGGCGCACCTGCCTTTCGGCGGCAACGGCAAGAGCGGCAACGGCTCCCGGCAGTCGGGCGTGTGGGTGCTCGATCAGTTCACCCGCTGGCAGTCCATGAACTGGGACTACTCAGGGAAGCTGCAGAAGGCGCAGATGGACACTCTCGCGATCGAGGCGAACCTTGACTTCCGTCTCACCTGAGCTGCCCGCTCAGGCAGAGGTCGTCGTCATCGGCGGCGGGGTGATGGGCACATCCATCGCTTTTCACCTCGCCGAGGCAGGAGTCCGTGATGTGGTGCTCGTGGAGCGGGATGACCTGGGGTCCGGCTCCACCTGCAAGGCAGCGGGTGGAGTGCGCGCCCAGTTCTCCGACGAACTGAACATCAGGCTCGGAGCTCGATCCATCGAACTGTTCCAGCGCTTTCCGCAGCGCCCCGGGCAGGAGATCGACCTGCACCAGGTCGGCTATCTGTTCCTCCTCTCTTCCGACGACGACGTGACGGCGTTCGAGCGCAACGTCGACCTGCAGAACTCCCTCGGCGTGCACAGTCGAATGCTGACTGTCGAGGAAGCCCGGCGAATGTCGCCGCTGATCGAGACGGACGGTCTGCTCGCGGCGACCTTCTCCCCGGACGATGGACACTGCACGCCTGAGTCCGTCGTCCTCGGTTATGCCACCGCGGCCCGCCGATTCGGTGCCCGTCTGCACACCAGAACCACCGTGAGATCGATCGTACGAACGGGGTCTGACACTTTTCGCGTGGAAACCGGCCGAGGCGCGGTTTCGACGCCGAACCTGGTCTGCGCGGCCGGGGCCTGGTCGCGGGAGATCGGCGCGATGGTGGGCGTTGACCTGCCGGTTTCCCCGTTGCGACGGCAGATCATGTTCACCGAGGCCATGCCGGAACTACACGACCGGGTGACACCGTTCACGATCGACTTCGGCAGCACCTTCTACTTCCACCGCGAGGGCCAGGGGCTGCTGTTCGGCATGTCCGACCCCGACGAGACACCGGGGTTCAAGCTGGACATGTCCGACGCGTGGCTGCCCAGGCTCACCGAGGCGATCGGGAGACGAGCGCCGAGGCTGCTGGACGTGGGCGTGCGCGACGGGTGGGCCGGGCTGTACGAGGTGACGCCCGACCACAACGCGCTGATCGGCTCCGCGGGCCGCTTCTTCTACGCCACGGGCTTTTCCGGGCACGGGTTCCTGCAGGGCCCCGCCGTCGGCGAGGTCGTGCGGGACCTCGTGCTCGGCCGCGAGCCCTTCGTCGACGTGTCCAGTTTGGACGCTTCCAGGTTCGCCGCCGACCAGGCACGGCCGGAACTCAACTGCGTGTGAGGAATGTGATGGACGTTCTCGAGCTCATGGACGAGTGGGGGCCGGAGAAGGTCGTCTGCGTGTCCGACCGGCGCACCGGCATGAAAGGTGTGCTGGTCATCGACAACACCGCGCGCGGCATGGGCAAGGGCGGCACGCGGATGACCCCGCACGTGACGGTCGCGGAGATCGCTCGTCTCGCGCGCGTGATGACGTGGAAGTGGGCCGGGGTCGACCTGTTCTTCGGCGGCGCGAAGGCGGGGATCGTGTTCGATCCCGCTTCCCCTGACAAGGAAGCGGCGCTGCGGGCGTTCGCGCGCAAGCTCTCCAACGAGGTGCCGCGCGAGTACGTGCTCGGGCTCGACATGGGTCTCACCGAACGGGACGCCGCGATCGTCCAGGACGAACTGTCGGACCGCGGCGCTATGATGGGCGCACCGGCTCAACTCGGCGGTCTTCCGTACGACGAGCTGGGCGTCACCGGGTACGGCGTGGCCGAGGTGGCGGACGAACTGATGGACCTGCGCGGCAAACGCGTGGCTGTACAAGGTTTCGGCGCGGTCGGCGCCGCGGCGGCTCGGCGATTCGCCGAACTCGGCGCTGTCGTCGTCGCCGTGTCCTCGGTGCACGGTGCGCTGGTGGACGCCGGCGGCCTGGACGTCACCCGACTGCTGAAGCTGCGCGGCGAGTTCGGTGATCGCGCGGTCTCGGAGTACGGCGACGTCCGCACGCTCGGTGCCGAACTCCGGGTGCCGTGCGACGTGCTGGTGCCGGCCGCTCTGCAGGACGTGATCGACGCGGACCTCGCAGGCGAGCTCGACACCACGCTGGTGGTGGAGGGTGCGAACCTGCCGACCTCCGTTGCGGCGCAGGAGGTTCTCGCGCGGCGTGGGATCACGGTCGTGCCGGACTTCATCGCGAACGCCGGCGGCGTGGTCGCGGCGGCGTTCGCGATGGACGCGCGGTACTCGCCGTTCCCGGTGAATCCCGCGACGGTGCTGGAGGCCGTGTCCTCGAAGCTGAGGGCGAACGCGGCGAACATCATCGTCGAGGCGCGAAGCCGTGGCACCACAACACATGTGGCGGCACGGGAGCTGGCGCAGGAACGGGTGCTGGCCGCGATGAAGCTGCGGGGGCGGGTCGCATGAGGCCGCTCGAACGTGCGGCGGCCGCGCGGCTCGGCCATGTCGTTGCGGAGGCGCGCGGGATGACTGAGATGTGGCGCGGCGGCACCAGACACGTGCCGGCGCAAAGGCATGCGCTGGTGGCAACGCACTTGACCGAGCAGCGGAGGCGATGCGCATGAGCTCGCTCGAAGGCGTGGTGATCGCGGACTTCAGCCGGGTGCTGGCGGCGCCGTACGCGACGATGATGCTGGGCGACCTCGGTGCCGAGGTCGTCAAGGTCGAGCAGCCGGGCAGGGGGGACGAGACCCGCACGTGGGGTCCGCCGCATTACGAGGACGAGGCGACGTACTTCCTGTCCGTCAACAGGAACAAGACGTCGGTGCAGATCGACCTGTCCACTCAGGCGGGCCGGGAGAAGGCGCGCGAGCTGATTGCCCGGGCGGACGTCGTGGTCGAGAACTTCAAGCCCGGCACGATGAAGAAGTTCGGGCTGGACTACGAGTCGCTGGGGCGTGACGACCTCGTCTACTGCTCGATCTCGGGGTTCGGTTCCGGCAAGGGCGCGGATCTGCCCGGCTACGACCTGCTCGTGCAGGCCGTGGGCGGGTTGATGAGCGTGACCGGGCCCGGGCCGTACGAGCCGGTGAAGACCGGGGTGGCGCTGGTCGACGTGCTGACCGGGTTGCACGCGTGCGTCGGCATCCTGGCGGCGTTGCGGCATCGGGAGGCCACGGGGCTGGGGCAGCTCGTGGAGCTGGACCTGTTGACGGTGCTGTTGTCGAGCATGGTCAACCAGAGCGCGGGTTTCACGCTGGCCGGATCGGTGCCGAAGCCGATGGGCAACCGGCATCCGTCGATCGCGCCGTACGAGGTGTTCCCGACGGTCGACCAGCCGATCGTGCTCGCGGTGGGCAACGACCGGCAGTTCCGCCGGTTGTGTTCGGTGCTGGACGTGCCGGAGCTGGCCACGGACGCGCGGTTCGTCACGAACTCCGATCGGGTGGAGAACGTGGACGAGTTGTTCGAGGCGCTCGCGGCTCGGTTGCGGACGCGGCCGGCGCAGCACTGGTTCGAGACGCTGACGCCGCTGGGTGTTCCGTGTGGACCCGTCAACGATGTCGCGCGGGCGTTCGCGCTGGCGGAGTCGCTCGACCTCAACCCGACCGCGACGATCGACGACATGACGCTCGTCGCGAACCCCATCCGCCTGTCGCGCACGCCGGTGTCCTACCGGCTGCGCCCGCCGAAGCTGGAGCAGTGACGTGCAGGACCCGTTGCAGTTGCTGGACATCCCGTCGTTGCTGAGCGACGAGGAACGCGACATCCAGGCCACCGTCGCGGCGTACCTGGCCGATCACGTGCGGCCGCACGTCGCCTCGTGGTTCGAGGAGGGCATCCTGCCGCGCGAGCTCGCGCAGGAGCTCGGCAAGCTCGGTGTGCTGGGCATGCACCTGGAGGGGTACGGGTGTGCGGGGACGTCGGCGTTGGCGTACGGGCTCGCGTGCCTGGAGCTGGAGGCCGTGGACAGCGGTATTCGCAGCTTCGTGTCCGTGCAGGGTTCGCTGTCGATGTACTCGATCTGGAAGTACGGGTCGGAGGAGCAGAAGCAGGAGTGGCTGCCGCGCCTGGCCGCGGGTGAGGCGATCGGGTGCTTCGGGCTGACCGAGCCCGACTTCGGCTCGAACCCGTCCGGCATGCGCACGCGGGCCGTGCGCGACGGGGCGGACTGGGTGCTCGACGGCACCAAGATGTGGATCACCAACGGTGGTCTCGCGGACGTGGCGACCGTGTGGGCGCGGACCGAGGAAGGAATTCGAGGATTCCTCGTTCCTCGCGGCACGCCGGGATTCTCGACGCGGGACATCAAGCAGAAGCTGTCAATGCGAGCATCCGTCACTTCCGAGTTGGTCCTGGAGGGCGTTCGGCTGCCGGAAAGTGCGCGACTGCCGCTCGCGACTTCCTTGCGCGCGCCGCTCACATGTCTGAACGAGGCGCGGTTCGGGATCGTGTTCGGCGCTGTCGGTGCCGCGCGGGATTCGTTGCAGGCGGCGTTGCGCTACGCCGGCACGCGCATCCAGTTCGACCAGCCGATCGCCGGGTTCCAGCTCACGCAGCGCAAGCTCGCGAGCATGACCGTGCAGGTCAGCAACTCGATGCTGCTTGCGTTGCACCTCGCGAGGCTCAAGGAGGCGGGCACGCTGAAGCCCGAACAGATCAGCGTCGGCAAGTACAACAACGTCGAGTCGGCCATCGCGATCGCGCGGGAAAGCCGGACCATCCTCGGCGCGAACGGCATCTCGCTCGAGTACTCGCCTTTGCGTCACGCCAACAACCTGGAATCCGTACTTACTTACGAGGGCACTTCCGACATCCACCTGCTATCCATCGGCCACGCGTTGACCGGAATCGCCGCATTCCGTTGATCGTTCGCCCTATCCTGCACTCCGCAACGGGGTTCGCGGGTGGGAGGACGCTCTGCCGGAGGAGACAAACAGCCGCAGTGACGCGCGTCGCAACCGCAAGCGATTGCTGGATGCCGCGACGCACGTCCTGCGGGCTGAACCAGCAACGGCGACGATGCAGTCGATCGCGCGCAAGGCGGCGCTTTCGCAAGCGACGGCGTATCGGCACTTCCCGTCCGTGGAAGCGCTCGTGGTGGCTTACCACGAAGACGTAATGGCGTCGTTGGTCGAACACGGCGAACGGTCTCGCAAGACCGGTAAACAACTGTTCGAGCATCAGGTCACGCGCTGGGTGAAGCTGCAGAACGTGCACGGCCCGGTGATAGTGCGGTTCTCGTCGCAGCACGGGATTCTCGAACGCCTGCGCAACACCGAGGAGATGGCGGCGCTCACGTGCAGCGCGTGGGACCAGGCGCTGCGCGGCGTGCTGATCGACCTGGCGCTGCCGGACGCTTTGTTGAACGTGGCACGGTTTCTGCACAACGCGTTGTTCGACCCGCGGGAGATCCTCGACCTGACGAAAACCGCCGGACTACCTGACGAGCAGGTGGTCCGGCGGCTCTCCGACGCGTTCTACGGCGCGCTGCAGGGCTGGGCCTCGAGCTAGTGGTGCGTCCCAGAACGTTGCCGGGTCGCAGCACTAGATCCCGAGCGGGAGCACCCACTTCAGCTCGGACTTGACGTTCGGGCGCCCGTCGAGCGGGTCCTCCCCCGCGATGCCGCCGGCCGCGATCTTGTCCAGGGTCTTCAGACCCTCGGGCAGGATCTGGCCGAACACGGTGTAGTTCGGGCGCAGGATCGAGTCCGACTGCACGAGGAAGAACTGCGAGCCGTTGGTGTCCGGGCCGGCGTTCGCCATCGCGAGCGTGCCGCGCGGGTAGATGCGGCGCTGGCCGGTCGGGTCGTTCGGCGCGGGCTGCAGGTCGGTCGGCAGCTCGTCCTTGTACTTGTAACCGGGGCCGCCCTCACCCGTGTTGGACGGGTCGCCGCACTGCAGCACCTTCAGCGTCGGGTACGCGGTGAGGCGGTGGCACTCGGTCTGGTTGTAGAAACCGCGGTGCGCCAGGTGGATGAAGCTGTGCGCGGTGCACGCGGCCTTGGCGCGGTCGAGCACCAGCGGGATGTCGCCCTGGTTGGTCTTCACCTTGACCAGGACCTTGCCCTTGGTGAACCACGGGTCGTGCGGGATGGACACCGGCCGGGCCGCGGGCTCTTCCGGGGTCGCGGTGTAGCCGCAGTCGGGCCGTGCCGTCTGAACCTCGGCGGACGCGGTGCCCGTCGTGATGAAACCAACGGCCAGCGCCGCCACTGCCAGTCCAGTTGCGATTCGCCTCATGCGCGTTTCCTAGTGGAGCCGACGGTGACGGGCAAGGTTTGACCGATCACACGGTGCGTTCAGTTGTCCGTGGACTCGGTGATGTCGTACTCGCACTTCGCCTCCGCGCCGGCGTTCGTGATCTCCTTTTCCTTCTCCACGCGGAGTTTGCACGTCGCCTGGCCGGTCCGCGGCTTCACCGTGAGAGTGATCTTGCCGAGTGCGTTGGCGAGCATGGCTCGGTTCTTCACCCGCAGGTCCACGGTTTCGGACTGGGACGCTCCACCGGGGACGCTGAGCGTCATCTCGGCCTTGCCGGTGCCCTCGATGTCGTAGAACGCCTCGTAGGTGTAGCTCTTCTGGCCGCACGCCGCGAGCGCCAGCACCGGGATCAGCAGCAGGAGTTTCTTCATGGCTCGAATTCTGGTGACGGGAGAGCGGCGGGGCTTCTGTCCGCAGACCGGTTGTGGGTCCTGCTTTTGGCCGACCAGGCGGGCTTCCCACGCCCAGGCGGCGATCTCGACCCGGTTGCGGGCGTCCAGTTTGGTCTGAACGCTCGCCAGATGCGTCTTCACCGTGCCGATGGAGATGAACAGCTCCTGTGCGATCTCGGCGTTCGTACGGCCGATGGCGGCCAGTTTCACGACATCGAGCTCACACGCGGACAGGGTGTGACTGTTGCGGCGCAGGCGAGTTCATGTGCTGCAACAGCCTGACGGTGATCGACGGACTGATGAGCGCATCACCCGTGACCGCCGCACGGACCGCTTCGACCAACAGGTGCGGACCGTCGTCCTTCAGCAAGAACCCGCACGCGCCGTTCTTCAACGCCGTGTGCACGTACTCGTCGTGGTCGAACGTCGTGCACACCACCACGTTGACGTCGTTCGCGATCTGCTTGAGCGCTTCGAGTCCGTCCATGCGAGGCATGCGGATGTCCATCAGCGCGACGTCCGGTTTGGAGCGACGTGCCTCGGACACGGCCTCGATGTCGGACTCGGCACCTGGAATCATGCCGAACCCCGTGCGCGCCATCGCCTGGTCGTCCGCGACGAGAACCCTGATCACGCGGTCGCCCTTCCTGTCGGAAGCGCGGCGTCGACGACCCGTCCGCCGCCGATGCCCGGCCCGCCTTGATCCTGCCACCGAGCGGCTGCACGCGTTCGGTGAGTCCGACGAGCCCGAAACCGTTGCCCCGCCGCGCGGGCCTGCCGTCGTTGGAGACCCCCGCTGATCGTGGTGTCCGGCTCGTTCGTGCTGACGACGCGCGCCGTGCTCGCACCGGCGTGGTCCGCGGCCAAGGTCTCGCCCCTGGAGGCGTTGCGCACCTCGGCCGTGCAGAACGCGAGGAGCCGGATCGGCTGGCCGCGCTGGGTTCTCGGGATGCTGATGGTCACGGGTGCGGTCGTGCTGATGGTCACCGTCGCGATCGATGGCCCTGCCACCAAACAACGACCGAGCGGGATGACCGAAGAACTGTTGCTGCTCACCACCATCAGCGGTGCGTTGATCACGCTGGGTCCCGCGTTGATCTCCCCGGCGCTGCGGCTGATCAGCATTCCGTTGCGGCGCAGCACCATCGCGACGCTGGCGGTGAGCGGTGTCGGCGGCACACCTCGCCGGGCAGCATCGGTCACGGCAGTGATGGCGCTGGGGGTGAGTCTCATCATCGCGACGCTGACAGGCGCGAACACCCTGCAGGGACTGGGCAAGGCAGAGATGGCGAGCGCCTACCCGGCCGATCTGGAGATCACCTCGGCCTGCCCCGCAGGGAGCTCGGCCGCCTGGTCACGACCGAGGCCGGTCTGTACGGGATCGTCGGCGCGCTGATCGGGCTCGCCATCGGCATCCCCTACGCGTGGCTCGCGATCATCCCGCTCGGCATCGAGTGGCCCCTGCAGGTGCCCGTGCTCCCGGTCGGCGTGGTGGTGCTCGTCCTGGCCGCGCTCACGGCGGGGGCGGGGCTGCTGTCCGCCCGTCGCGCGGCTCGGGTGAGCCCGGTCGCGGCACTTCACTCGATCCAGTGACGTGTACCGGATCCGAGACGGGGTAACCGAACTGCATAGGGAGGTAATGCAGTCATGGGATTCGACGAGTTGAAGAACAAGGCCAAGGACCTCATCGGCCAGCACGGCGACAAGGTCGACGACGGGGTCGAGCGCGCCGGGCAGTTCGCCGACGAGAAGACCGGCGGCAAGCACAGCGAGCACATCGACAAGGGCGAGGACAAGCTCAAGGAAGGCCTCCGGAACTTCGGCGGCCAGCAGCAGCAATAGCAGGGACCTACCCAGAGTGGGTCCTACGCGGAGTGGATTCCATCCTGGGTGGGTTCCTGAGGCTGCACAGGCGACTGGTTCGCGTGTGAGTTAAGCCTGATCGGATTCACTTCCGCGATCCCGGCGACACGGTTACCGTCGTTCGCCGGGATCGCGGAGGTGAAGGTGGATCCGAGCGGGGTGACGAGGGCGGCACGGCTGACAGCGCTGGCCGCGTTGTGCCTGGTCACCGTCGTCGTGTTGCTGCCGGCGGCCATCAGCGTGAGCACCGGCGGGGCCGTGCCGGGGCTGTTCGGCGAGTTCGGCCAGTGGTTGTGGCCGGCGGTCGGCGCGATGGTGCTCGTGGCGATCGGTCTCGCGATCTGGGAACGCGTCCGCGGTCACGAGACCAGCAATCGCACCGCTGCCCTCGCGCGAGTCGAGTCGCGGGTGAAAACCCTGCTCGCCGCCTCATTGGCAGCCCAGACGCAGATCAAACTCGGGGTGCTCAAGCAGCCCCAGCTCTTTCTGCGGGTCGAGGGCGAGGAGATGGCCTCGACGGACCTCGAAGCCATCTATGACCGCCTCGGGCACAGCATGGTCGTGGTGGGGCCGGTGGGCAGCGGACGGTCGACATTGCTGCGCGAACTGTGCCTGCTGCTGGTCGAGAAGGCACGCAACGACCCGGAAGCACCGATTCCCGTCGTCGTGGACTTGGCGACGTGGCGTGCGTACGGCACGCGCAAGCCGACGGAGTTCACCGCGTGGCTGCTGCGCGAGATGAACCGCCGCTACGGCATCAGCCGCTCGGCCGGCACGATCTGGCTGCGCCGCGAGCGGGTGGCCGTGCTGATCGACGGCCTCGACGAGGTCCCGCGCGTCGACCGCGAGCACTGCGAGTCCGAGCTCGCGCCGTTCGCCTCGGTCGTCAGCTCGACGGAGCCGATCGAGAACCTGCCCTCCGTGTACGTCGAGCCGTTGTCACGCGGTCAGGTCCTGGAGTACATCGCCTCGGTCAGCCCCCGGCTCGACAGCCTGGAGGCAGCCCTCACCCCGGAGATCTGGGAGCGGCTGGACTCGCCGCTGGCGTTGAACCTGCTGGCGCTGACCCACCTGGACAAGCAGGTCGACACGATCGGCATCGACTTCGTGGGTTCCTTCGTCGTGGAAAGGCTTTCCGGCCAACGCGGCGCGGGCCCCACCATTCGCGCGTTGAAGTTCCTCGCGCGGTTGGGGCGGCCGGACCTCGGTGCGCCCGTGCACATGCCTCACCGCCGTGCCTGGCTCCCGCTGCTGCCGACTCGCCCGTTGTGGTTGCTGTTCGTGCGCGCGGTGCCTTCGGCATATGCCGGTGGTGCGTGTGCCGTGGCGTTCATGACAGGACTGCGCCTCGGAGCGTGGGCCGCTTTGGTGTTCGTGGTCGCGGCTTCTTCATTGCTCGTGCTCGTGAACAAACTGCCGCACGTCTTTCATCCGCCCGGACGCGCGCACGGCATTGTGACCGCCGCGCTGGGATTCATCGCCGGTGTGGTCGCGGGATTGCTGGTCGGGCTCGTCGGTTTGTGGCTCGGTGGAATCGGTACGCCGTGGCCGTACTTCGTGGCGTACGTGTTCGTGGTGGTGGCGTCATTCTTCTTGGCATTGGGTTTCGTACCGGGTGACGCACCCGTGCCGTGGGCGTTGCTGATCGCCGCCGCACCGGGCATCTCGATGATCTGGACCGGTCCTTACGCGGTGTTGTCCGGCATGGGAATCGGTTTCTCCGCGGGCGTGGCGGGCGGGATCTTCGCTGCCGCCGTGGGACGTGTGTGGCGCACGGTGCGCCCGGTGCAACAGCAACGCATGAGACTGGGACGACCGTGGTGGGTTCAGCCCGCTGTCCCGGTCCTCGGCACGGTCGGTCTGCTGGGCGGGCTCCTGCTGGGTGGGACGGGCGCGCTGGGATCCTGGGGTGGCGCACTGGGAGTCGCACTGGGGTTGCTGGTCACACCGACCGCCGCCCGCGACTACGTCTGGCCGTTCGACGCGCTCGCCGAAGTCGCCGCCGAGGGTGTCACGCGTCCCCTCTCACTGGGCGAGTTGTCGTTCCGCCGCAAGGCTTTGCTCCACCTCGCACAGGACAGGCTGCTGCTCACCCGGGTCGACGGCGAGTACCGCTTCGCCCACGTCGCCCTGCGCGATCACCTGGCCTCGTGCGACCCGACGGCGCTGGTTCGCGCCACGCGCCGTTGAACCTTCCCGATCTGCGGGCCGTACGGCCTGACAGAAAGGTCGGGTGTTGCGCATGCGCTGGTCGAAGGGCTGGATCGCGAGCGTCGGGGTGTTCTCGGTCGTCGCGGCCATCGGAGGTACGGCCTTCGCCCTTGCCGGTTCCGGGGCCTCCTCCACGCAGCCGGGGGTGGCGGGCAAAGAGGTGTGCAGTGGGCAGCAGGTGAAGACGGTGAACGCCAAGGGTCCGGCGGGGGTGTTGTCGGACCAGTTCCCGATCGGCACGTTGCTGAGACTGACGAATCCCACCAACGACCGCGCGATCACCGTGTCGGTCATCGGGGCGTCGACCGGTTGTGCGGTGCTGAACACCGCGGCACTCGATTCACTGTGGTCCGCCGAAACCGGTGATGGCGGAATGGAAAGCGTTCTCCGGCGCATTCGGGTGGAGATCGTCGGAAACGCACCGGCGCCGACACCCACCACCCGCACCTCCACGGCACGGGTGCGGGCTTCCGGAACCATCGGACAGGTCATCTGCGACGGCGCGACCGTCGGGCTGTCACCCGTCGGCGGGGCGCCTGGCGCATTCTCGTCACAGCTCCCGGTCGGCAGCGCGGTGCGGGTCACCAACCTGGACAACGGAAAGCAGACGACCGTCCGCATCATCGGCGTCGGGGCGTCGTGCGTCGTGCTGAACAGCGAGGCTTTCGCACTGGTCGGTGAGTCCGGCAAGAATGTGATCAAGCGGACCCAGATCGAGACGGTGACCTGACCCCGGTCACCAGTCCATCGGCTCGTCCGGCTCCTCCGGCTCCGGCCACTCGTCCACGGCGTCGCCGGAGCCCCACGCGGCACCGCCGCTGCTCGTGGTCTTCGGCTTGGACCGGGGAGCCGGCGCGGCGGCGGGTGCGGACGTGGCCGGTGCGAGACCACTGCCCGCGACCACCTCCAGGATCTGCTCGCCGTACTTCGCGAGCTTCGCCTGGCCGACACCGCTCACCGCGCCCAGCGCGGTCATCGAGCCGGGGCGCGACGCCGCGATGGACTTCAGCGTGGCGTCGTGGAAGATCACGTAGGCCGGGACGCCCTGCTCGCGGGCCTGGCCGGCACGCCACTCGCGCAGCGCCTCGAAGAGCGGGCCCGCCTCGGCCGGGAGGTCCACCTTCACCTTGGCCGCGCCGGACGAGGACGCCGTGCGCGTCGTCGAGCGGGCGGGCGCCGGGTCCTTGCGCATCCTGACCTCGCGCTTGCGGCCCAGGACCTCGGTGCTCGCCTCGGTGAGCACCAGCGTCGAGTACTCGCCCTCGACCGCCAGCAGCCCCTGGGCGAGGAGCTGGCGGACCACGCCGCGCCACTCGCCCTCGTTCAGGTCCTCGCCGATGCCGAACGTGCTGAGCTGGTCGTGGTCGAACTGGATGACCTTGGCGGTCTTGCGGCCCAGCAGGATGTCGATGGCCTGACCGGCACCGAACTTCTGGTTGCGCTCCTTGCGCAGCCGGAAGACCGTGGAGAGGACCTTCTGCGCGGCGACCGTGCCGTCCCACGCCTCCGGCGGCGTCAGACACGTGTCGCAGTTGCCGCAGGGGGACCCACCGGGCTCGTTGAAGTACTCGAGGAGCCTGACCCGGCGGCACGTCACCGTCTCGCAGAGGGCGAGCATCGCGTCGAGGTGCGCCTGCGAGCGGCGGCGGAACGCCAGATCGCCCTCGGACGACTCGATCATCTTGCGCTGCTGCACCACGTCCTGCAGGCCGTAGGCGAGCCACGCGGTGGACGGGAGACCGTCGCGGCCGGCGCGACCCGTCTCCTGGTAGTAGCCCTCGACCGACTTCGGCAGGTCGAGGTGGGCCACGAAGCGGACGTCCGGCTTGTCGATGCCCATGCCGAACGCGATGGTGGCGACCATGACCAGGCCGTCCTCCCGCAGGAACCGCGCCTGGTTGCGCTGGCGGACCGACGCGTCGAGACCCGCGTGGTAGGGCAGCGCGGGAATTCCGTTCGCCACCAGGAACTCCGCCGTCTTCTCGACCGACGCGCGGGACAGGCAGTAGACGATGCCCGCGTCACCCTGGTGCTCGCCGCGCAGCAGGTCCAGCAGCTGCTTCTTCGGCTCCTTCTTGCCGACGATGCGGTACTGGATGTTCGGCCGGTCGAAGCTGGAGACGAACTGCCGCCCCTCACCCAGCTCCAGGCGCGTGAGGATCTCCTTGCGGGTCGCCTCCGTCGCCGTGGCGGTGAGCGCGATCCGCGGCACCTTCGGCCAGCGCTCGTGCAGGTGCGTGAGCGAGAGGTAGTCGGGCCGGAAGTCGTGGCCCCACTGCGAGACGCAGTGCGCCTCGTCGATCGCGAACAGCGCGATCTCCCCCTGCTCCAGCAGGCGCAGGGTGGCCTCGGACGTCAGGCGCTCCGGCGCCAGGTAGAGCAGGTCGAGCTCGCCGTTCACGAACTCGGCCTCGACCATCCGGCGTTCGTCCCAGGACAGCGAGGAGTTCAGGAAGCCCGCGCGCACGCCCAGGGCACGCAGCGCGTCCACCTGGTCCTGCATCAGCGCGATGAGCGGGGAGATCACCACGCCCGTACCGGGCCGCACCAGGGCGGGCACCTGATAACACAGGGACTTGCCGCCGCCGGTCGGCATGAGCACCAGCGCGTCGCCACCCGCGACCACGTGCTCGACGATGGCGGCCTGGTCGCCGCGGAACTCGGGGTACCCGAAGACGCGCTGCAGAACCTGCAGCGCGTCCCCGTGGTCGGTTGAACCCATGCCGCCGATGCTAGCGAGCAGCACCGACAGTCCGGAGAGCTAGCCCAACTGGCTCTTAGTACCAGCGGAAACGCTGGCAGCGGTCAGCGGAGCCGCCGACGCGGCCGGCACCGAGCCCTTCAACGGGATCCGCACCGACGTGTCCGCCAGGTCGACGGTCAGCCTCGGCAGCTGGGACGGCCGCACGATCGCGGTCGAGTCGGTGCCGCCGATCACCAGGCCGAGCCGGTGGCCCGCAGGGATCAGATGGTCCGTTGTGGACAGTCGGAACGTCATGCGGTACTTGGTTCCCGGCGTGATCGTGCGCGGGGTCGAGAGGGACTGGTAGTTCGCGAGATCCGCCCAGCCGCGCGCGATGATCTGCGCGTCGACGTTGCCCGCCGTGGCCTCCGTGTCGCGGTAACAGGCGTCATCGCCCGTACGGCTCTCGCCCCAGCACGACTCCGTGGTCAGCGTCCGGATGCCTTCACCGGTCCGCACCCGAGCCGGGCCGTAGTCGACGAGGTACGCGGTGAGGTGCGCGGTCGGGGTCGACGACGACACCCCCACCGTGATCGACGACGTGCCGGCGACGCGCAGGTCGGAGGTCAGCGGGGCCGTGGAGTAGATCGCCCTGCCGGTGTTCGAGCCGGAGAGCCAGTTCGTCGGCGTGCCGCTGCCGTTGTCGGTGAACGCCGACGTGCCCGTGCCCGGTGCCGTGCCGAGTCCCGAAGAAGAAGGACGCAACACGGTGCTCACGGTGCCCGCGGGCGGCCACGTCTGGTCGTCCGCCCACTGGTCCGGTGCGCGCTCAGAGGACACCTGGGGCTCGTTCTCGATGCCGTTCTGCACGTTCAGCAGCCAGCGGTCGAACCACCGGTGCAGCGTCGGGACCCACTCGCTGCGCCGGAAGTCGAACGGGTCGACGTGCGCGGTCTGCGAGAACCAGAGCTTCTTCGGCACCGATGCGGGCACCGCGTCCCAGAACTGCCCGTACTGCAACGTCTTGACGTTGAGGTCGTTCAGCCCGTGGATCGCGAAGATGGACGCCTTCACGTTCGACGCGTTGCGCACGAAGTCACGTGTCTGCCACATCGCCGTGTAGTCGCCATTGGCGGGAGAGCCGTTCGTCATCTGCGAGCGCACCGCAGCACACCGTGAGCGCGCGTTGGAGTTCTCGAACTGCGAGCCCAGACCGGTCGGTGAGCTGTAGCTGGGGTACGCGACGCCGTCCGAACGGAACCAGTCGTACCAGGAGCTGATGGCAGCGATCGGCACGATGGTCTTCAGCCCGTCGATGCCGGTCGACGCGACGCCGTTGGCGATCGAGCCGTCCCACGACTTGCCGATCATGCCGACGGCACCGGTCGACCAGGAGGCGGTCTTGGTGGTGGAGCCGGTCAGGGACGAGTAGCCGGTGCGCCGGCCGTTCAGCCAGTCGATCACGGCCGTGCCGGAGGCGATCTCCGACTGGCCGCCGACGTCGACGCAGCCGCGCGACCGGTTCGTGCCGAGGAAGTCGACCAGCACGACGGCGTAGCCGCGTGGCACGAAGTAGTTGTCGTAGAAGAGCGGGAACTTGACCGGCACCCCGGCGGAGTCGTAGCTCTTGACCTCGCTCTCGTTGCCGCGCCCGGCGCTCTGGTAGTAGGGACTGGCGTCCATGATCACGGGCACGCGCCCGGTCGTGGCCGGCCTGATGACGTCGGCCGCGACCCGGTCACGGGTGCCGTCGCCGTCGAGATCGAGCCCGGAATCGACGTAGACCGTCTCGCGGACCGCGTCGGCCATCGAGTGGATGGGCGCGGACACGCCACCGGACAGGCTGAACGCTGGTGTCGCCGCTGTGGCAGGGATTGGCGCCAGGGTCAGGGCCCCTGCTAGCGCCACTACAACACGAACACGCTTCATGAAGATTCACGCTAAGGAGTGAAGAAGTCGCCCCGTCAGAGCCGAAAGGCTTGACCCTCTGCTGTTGCGCCCGGCACTCCGCTCACGAATATTCGTCCTCCGTGAGCTTCACCTTCGAACCCGGCCGCACCCGCGTCGTCTTCGGCCGCGGCACCGCCTCCACCGTGCGCGCCGAGGCCGAACGGCTCGGGGCGGCGAGAGTGCTGCTCATCGCCCGGCACGGCGGTGACAGGGTCGCGGCCGAACTCGGCTCGTTGCTCGTCACGCGGTTCACGGGCGCGGCGATGCACACGCCGGTGGAGGTCACAGAGCGCGCGCTCGCGTCGTTGCGCGATCACGGCGCGGACTGCATCGTGTCGGTCGGCGGCGGATCGAGCACGGGGCTGTCGAAGGCGCTCTCGGTGCGCGCGGGCGTGCCGCAGATCATCATCCCGACGACCTACGCGGGCTCCGAGGTCACGCAGGTGCTCGGCGAGACGGCGTCGGGGCGGAAGAGGACACGGCGCGACGCGGCGATCCAGCCGAACACGGTGATCTACGACGTGGACCTCACGCTGGACCTGCCGCTCGACGTCACGGTGACGAGCGCGCTCAACGCCCTCGCGCACGCCGTCGCCGCCCGAGGCGACGAGAACCCGTTGATCGACGCCATCGCGACCAGGGCGATCGAGGGCGTTCTGCACGCTTTGGGCGGAAACCCGTCCACAGTGGATGCGCGGACCGAGCTGCTGTCCTCCGCGTGGCTCGCCGGCACGTGTCTCGCGTCCGTCCCCATGGGACTGCACCACAAGCTCGCGCACGTTTTGGGCGGTACGTTCGGATTGCCGCACGCCGCCACCCACACGGCGCTGCTCCCCCACACCGCGCCGGCGGACCTGACCAGGCGAATCCACGACACGGCCACGCGGTTCGGTGCGGCGACCTCGTTGCGGGAGCTGGGAATGGCGGAGTCCGATTTGTCCAGTGCCGCGGAGATCGCCGGGCATCCCGACGCCCTCAGGGTGCTCACGAACGCGTGGCGCGACGCATCATCCGGCTGATGGGTTGTCATTCCTTAGGCTGATGTTCACAGCCCTGAACCGAGACGAATCTCCGATGCGCTTCCTGAAGACTTCCTGAAGCATCGGGGGCATGCTCAGCCCGTTGGATCTGTCCCTGATAAACGGACCGATCCCTATGGCCGCCACGGTCGCGGCCGCGCTCGCCCTCACGTACCTGGCGATTCGGAAGAACCGGACCTGGTGGGTCCGCGTGCTGCCGATAGCCCTGCTTGCCTGCGTCCTGGCGGTGACCGGGCTGACGCTCGTCATAGACCACGTGTGGAAACCGTGGCCAGAGCCGTTGCCGGTCGTGCTGTCGGTCTGGGTGGGCGCTGCACTCGTCGCGCTGACGCTGGCGGCCATCAGGCTGCGCTCCGGCCGATGGTACGGCCGGGTGTTCGGCGTGCTCCTGGCGCTGGGCGTGACCGCGAGCGCGGTGGTCGCGACGAACGCCCACTTCGGGCAGTACCCCACCACGCGCGCCGTCCTGGACGTCTTCAGGAACGACAGGGTCGACATCAACGCCGCCGCTCCTCCGCCCAGCGGCGTGGTCGACGTGCCCGCCGGCAAGAAGCTCGCCGACGTCTGGACGAGGCCGGCGAACCTGCCGGACAAGGGCACCATCTCCGAGGCCCAGATCCCCAGCGCGTTCAAGTCACGACCGGCGTGGGTCTACCTGCCGCCCGCCTACAACACGACGCCCCGGCCGAAGTTGCCCGTGATCGTGCTGATGGCGGGTCAGCCGGGTGGTCCTCGTGACTGGTTCGACGGCGGACGGGTCATGGACGCGCTCGACGACTACGCGCGCCGGCACGACGGGCTCGCGCCGATCGTCGTGTCCGTCGACCAGATCGGCGAACCGATGGCGAACCCGCTGTGCCTCGACACGAAGCTGGGCCAGTCGGAGACCTTCCTCGCCCGCGACGTGCCGAAGTGGATCAAAGAACGACTCACGGTCGACGAACGCCGTGAAGCCTGGGCGATCGCGGGCTTCTCCCACGGCGGTACATGCTCCTTTCAGCTCGCAGTGCGCGCGCCGGACGTGTACGGGAACTTCGTCGACCTCACGGGGCAGCGCGAACCCACGCTGGGCACGCGCGCCGACACGGTGAAGGCCGCGTTCGACGGCGACGAAGCCGCGTTCACCCGCGTGAACCCCATGGACATCCTCGCCAAGAAGCAGTTCCCGCACACCGCGGGACTCATCGTGACCGGCACGGAGGACGCCCTGTACCGACCAGCGGGTATCGAGGTGTTCGAAGCCTGTCGCAAGGCCGGAATGGACGTGCAGTGGAAGGACCTGCCGGGAAGGCACGACTGGACGGTGTGGCGGCCGGGTCTCTTCGACTCGGTGCCGTGGCTCGCACAGCGGTCAGGGCTGGTCAGATGATCGCCCGGCTGTTCCGCGCCGCGCCGCTGACCAGCGCGTTCCTCATCGTCTTCTGGACGGCCGGTGCGCTGACCGGTGCCATCGGCGGGGCGAGCGACGAGTTGCTCGCGCGCACCGGGTTCGGCACCGAGGGTCCTTGGTGGACGGTGTTCACCTCGGCGCTGTGGTCGATGGACCTGCTGGGCTACGTCGCCACGACCGTGCTGCTGCTCGCCACCGGGGTGCTGGCCGAGCGCACGTTCGGCGCGGCGCGGACCTCGGTGATCTTCGTGGCCACGCACGTGGTCGGCTCGTTCCTGGGCCTCGGCCTGGTGCTGATCGGCCGTGACCTGAACTGGGGCTGGCTCGAGTCGCTCGTGGGCGAGGCAGCCGCCGGGCCGTCGATCGGCGGGGTCGGGCTCCTGCTCGCGCTGACGTTCCGGATGCCACCGCTGTGGAGGCGGCGCGTCCGCCTGATGATGATCTTGTCGGTGCTGGTCCTCACACTGTACTCAGGTTGGCTCGAAGACCTGCTCCGACTGTCCGGTGGCGTGGCCGGACTGCTGATCGGGGCGTTGTTCCTGAAGGCGGGACCGGTCTCCCAGGCGCGTTCGCTGCAGGAGACGCGAGTGCTGGTGGCGTTGCTGCTCGCGGCGTCGGCGCTCGGGCCGGTGGTGTCGATGATGTCGCCGTACCCGAACGGGCCGCTGTGGTGGTTCGCGGACGTCGTGGCGGTCACCCAGCCGTCGCAGGACGATGTCGACGCGATGTGCTCCTCGGACGCGGTCGAGCTGTGCCGGACGATGATGGTCCAGCTGTCGTACGGCCGGTTCCCCGCGCTCGTGATGTCGTTGCTGCCTGCGTTGCTGCTGCTCGTGCTGGCGGAAGGGCTGCGGCGCGGACGGCGGTTCGCGTGGCGGACCGCGCTGGTGTTCAACGTGGCGTTCGCGGCGTTCATCGGTTCGTACGTCGTGTACGTCGCGCAGTTCCCAGGCGCCACCGTGCTGGAGATGTCGGTCTCGTTCGGCGTGCCGATGCTGGCACCGCTCGTGATCACCGTGGTGTTGTTGTTGACGCGCAAGCACTTCGACGTGCGTCTACCTCGGCATGCCGTCGTGAGGTTCTGGCGGTTCACGGGCATCAGCGTCGCGTTGTTGTCGGCGTTGTACGTCTTCGGCGGGTACCTGGTCCGCGACCAGTTCACGCCGGAGCCGGGATTCGGCGCGCTGCTCGCGGACCTGCCGAAGCGGTTCCTGCCGCCCGGTTACCTGGACCTGGTGCCGTTGCAGTTCTCCGCCGACGGGTTCATCGGCACGCTGCTGTTCGAGTACACGGGCGTGGTGTTCTGGCTGATCGTGCTGGCCGGTCTGCTGATGGCGTCGTGGCGGACGTGGCCGTCGTCGTGCGAGGAGGAGGCCGCGCACGCTCGCGAGCTGATGCGGCGCTACGGCGGCTCGTCGTTGTCGTACATGACGACGTGGCGCGGCAACCAGTACTGGTTCACGCCGGACGGTGAGACGGCCATCGCGTACCGCGTGGTGGCGACCATCGCGCTGACGGTCGGCGATCCGATCGGTCCCGCGCGGGTGGACGCCGTGCGCGGGTTCGCGGAGTTCTGCGCGCGCAACGGGTGGACGCCGTGTCTCTACAGCGTGGGCGCGGAGACGCGAGCCGCGGTGGAAGGGCTCGGGTGGTCCGCGGTGCAGGTCGCCGAGGACACGGTGATCGAACTGGACAAGCTGGCCTTCACCGGCAAGAAGTGGCAGGACGTGCGCACGGCGTTGAACAAGGCCGCCAAGGAAGGGATCACCGCCGAGTGGTGCTCGTACGCCGACGCGCCGTTCGCGATCACGGACCAGATCCGCTCGATCTCGGCGGAGTGGGTGGCGGACAAGGGCCTGCCGGAGATGGGTTTCACGCTGGGAGGCCTGGAGGAGCTGGCCGGTGACGGAGTCCGCTGCCTGCTCGCGGTGGACGGCGACCGGACCGTGCACGGCATCACGAGCTGGCTGCCGGTGTACGCCGACGGCGAGATCGTCGGGTGGACGCTCGACTTCATGCGCCGCCGCTCGCACGGGTTCCGCGGCTCGATGGAGTTCCTGATCGCCTCGGCGGCACTGCAACTCCAGGCAGAGGGAGCACGGTTCCTGAGCCTGTCCGGGGCGCCGCTCGCCCGGCTGGACCGCGGTGAGCGCCCGCGGGCGTTGCAGCGCGTCCTGGACTTCACCGGGCAGGTGCTGGAGCCGGTGTACGGATTCCGCTCGCTGTTCGCGTTCAAGGCGAAGTTCCAGCCGAAGTACCAGCCGATGTTCATGGCGTACCCGGACTCGGCGGCACTGCCGCGCATCGCGAACGCGGTGAGCCGCGCGTACCTGCCGCATCTCAACGCGCGCCAGGGACTTCGGCTCGCGAGCAAGATGATCATCCGGACGCGCGACCGCGTGACCACGCATGGTCGAACTCGCTAGACCGAAAGGGTGGTGAGGTGATACTCGTCATCACGCTCCCGCCCTACTAGGCGAAGATGCGCCGATGACCGTGCGGGGCGATCTGCCTGCCCAGACCACGAGGTTCATCGGCCGCCAGGCGGTGCTCGCCGAGACCGAGGCACTCCTGCGCCGATCGCGGCTGGTCACGCTGGCAGGCGCGGGCGGTGCCGGCAAGAGCCGGATCGCCGAGGAGACCGGACGGGCGCTGGCGGGGACGTTCCAGCACGGCGTCCGGTGGGTGCGGCTCGCCGACCTCACCGGACCGGCGGCGCTGACCCGCACGGTCGCGACCGAGCTCGGGATCGTCGACAACTCGCCGGAGGCGGGGCTCGGCCGGCTCGTGGAGTCGTTGTACGACAAGCACTTGCTGCTCGTCCTGGACCGCTGCGAGCACCTGCTGGAAGCGGTCCGGCATCTCGTGCACCACCTGTTGCGCGACTGCGAGGGGCTCACGATCCTCGCGACCTCGCGGGAGCCACTCGGTGTTTACGGCGAGCAACCGCTGCGGGTTCCGCCGCTGAGCGTGGACGACGCGGTGCAGCTGTTCCTGGACCGCGCAGTGCAGTCACCCGGTCTGGACGACGCCACGGCGTTGTGCCGGGCGGTCGACGGGTTGCCGCTCTCGATCGAACTGCTGGCCGCGCTGCCCGCCGGCGTGGTGCTCTCCGAGGTGCCGCACCAGCCGGAGCCCGCCGCCCTGGAGCAGGTGCTCGAGTGGTCGGCCCGGCAGTGCACGGACGAGGAACGGCGGCTGTGGGCGCGGCTGACGGTGTTCCCCGCGGACTTCGACCTCGCCGCCGCCGAGTCAGTGGCGGACGCGGACGTGCTGAAACCGTTGTCCGCGTTGGTGTCCAGATCGATCGCGGTGGCGACGACGAGCACGGTCACGGGTGAGACCCGCTATCGGCTGCTGGACACCGTGGCGGAGTTCGGCGGTCGTCTGCTGACGAACGCGGACGAGCCGTTGCGTCGCCATGTGTTGCACTACAACAAGTTCGTGGACGAGGCCGCCGACTCGTGGTTCTCACCCGGCGAGGCGCTGTGGATGGGCAGGCTGTGGGAGGAGTGGCCGAACATCCGTGCGGCGGTCACCCACGCGCTGCGCACGCCCGACCTGGCCCCGATCGGCGCAGCCGTGGCGATGAACGTGCAGCGGGCGCGCTTCACGTCGTTCGCGGGCATGCTCGGCCAGGCGTGGGACCTGCTCACCTCCGCCCGCGAGGTGATCACCGAGGCACCGCTGCGGACCTCGCTGCTGGCGCACAGCGCGTACATGGCCCAGGTGCGGGGCGACTCGGCGGTGGCGTTCCCGTTGATGGACGAGGCACGCTCGTTGCCGCGATTACCGGTCACCGACGTGCACCTGGTTCTCGCCGAGGCCACGCATCTCTTCTTCGTGGAGGGCTCACCGGACTGCGTGCCGCTGTACGCGCACGTCGTCGAGTTGTGCCGTCAGTACGCCTCACCGGGCGACACGTACATCACCGAACTGATGCACGCCATGGCCACGTGCTTCCTGCTGGACGCCGAGTCCGCGGACAAGGCCACGACGGCGTTGGTGAGGCAGGCGGAGAGCAACGGAGTGGACTGGGCGCACGCCTGGGGACTGTGGCATCGCGGCCTCTACGAACTGCTGCACGGCGACCCGGCGCAGGTGCATCCGCTGGTGATCCAGGCGTTGCGGATCCAGCTGACGCTCGGCGACACCTGGGGCGCCCCGTTCAGCCTGTGGCTGCTCGCCTGCGCGTGCGCCGAGTTCGGGGCCCTCGACCGGGCGGCACGGCTGCTCGGCGCGCTGCGGTCGCAGGAACGGATCTCGCGGATCTCGTTCAACGGCATGAGCCCGTTCCGCAGGGTGCTGGAACGCTCCGAGCGGACCGTGCGCCGTTCGCTCGGCGACGACTACCAGGTGATCACGACGCTCGGCGCCGACCTGCGGCCGGAGCAGGCGATGGTGTTCGCGCTCGAACCGGTGCCGGACTCCGAGCGCCGGCCCGTGAAACCACTGCTGCCGGGCGGCCTGACCAGGCAGGAGTTCACCATCGCCGGGCTGGTCTCCGAGGGGTACACGTCGAAGCAGATCGCGTCACGGCTGTACATCTCGCCGCGCACCGCGGACCGGCACGTGGTCAACATCCGGGTGAAGCTGGGCCTGCCGAGCCGGACCGCGCTCGCGACCTGGCACCGTTCGGTCACCGGCGAGCGTTAACGCGCCTCGAAGGCCAGCTTCAGCCCCAGCGCGACGAACACGGACGCCGTCAGCCGGTCCAGCAGAACCTGCTGGCGCAACAGGAAAGCACGGGCGCGACCGGCCACGGCGATCAGGATCGGCAGCCACACCAGGCCGAGTCCGAGGTGGACGGCGACGAGCACGGCACCCCACGCGGGCTGGCCCGCGGGCATGAACTGCGGCAGCAGCGACAGGTAGAAGACGCCGACCTTCGGGTTCAGCAGGTTCGTCAGCAGCCCCACGCGCAACGAGGCCCCGGCGCCCGGCACCGGACGTGAGTCATCCAGCGACGCCGCCTTGCGCGAGTGCCACAAAGCCTTGGCGCCCAGGTAGATCAGGTACGCGGCACCGAGCCAGCGCACGACGTCGTACGCCAGCGCGGACGCCTGCAGCAACGCCGTCAGGCCCGCCAGGCTCGCCACCGCCCAGACCAGGCAGCCGAGCGTGATGCCGAGGACAACGCCCAGCGCCGCGCGTTTGCCGCTCAGCAACGCCGTGCGCAACACCATCACCGTGTCCAGGCCCGGCGTGAGGACGGTGAGCAGCGCGACGAGCGAGAAGCTCAGCAGTGCGGCGGTCGACATGGGCCCATCAGATCACACGTCAGCGCGCGTCCGCCGCCGTTTTCAAACCGAACGCGATCAGCGCTGAAGCGGACAGCCGGTCCAGCAGAAGCCGTTGCCGCAGCAGGAAAGCGCGGGCCCGGCCGGCCGCCGTGATCAGGATCGGGAACCACACCAGCCCGATGCCGAGGTGGATGGCCACGAGCACAGCACCCCACCCTGGCTGGCCGACGGGCAGGAACTGGGGCAGCAACGAGATGTAGAAGACGCCCGGCTTCGGGTTGAGCAGGTTCGTCAGCAGCCCGACGCGGACGGCCGCGCGCACCGACGGCACCGGCTCCGGTTCATCCAGTTCAGCACGCCCAGCCTTGGCGAACGACTGCCACAGCGCCTTGCCACCCAGATAGATCAGGTACGCGGCGCCGAGCCAGCGGACGACGTCGTACGCCAGCGCGGACGCCTGCAGCAACGCCGTCAGGCCGACCAGGCCCGCGGCCGCCCACGCCAGGCAGCCCAGCGTGCTGCCCACCACGACGCCCATCGCGGTGCGGCGGCCGACCAGCAACGCCGTCCGCAGCACCAGGAGCGTCTCCAGGCCGGGCGTGATCACCGTCAGCAGCGCGACGAACGTGAAGCTCAGGAGCGCGGTGGTCGACATGACGTCATGAAAACACGGAAGACCAGCGCCACCAGAAGATTTAACACACCGGACACGATCACACGGGCTTGGTGTAGCGGTGCGCCGGAACCGGGATCGGCCCGTCCGGGTGCGGTGCCCGGTGGTCGAACAGGCCTTCGTCGGTCCAGCCCTGCCGCTCGTAGAACCGGCGCGCCCGCGCGTTCCCTGCGACGACGGCGAGCCACGCGCGAGCGTGTCCGTTCGCCGCCACCTCGCTCTCCGCGGCGGCCAGAAGCGCCTGCGCGACACCGGATCCACGATGATCGGCCGAGACGTAGACCTGCTCGACCTCGTCCCCGATGACCATCACGAACCCGGCGACCTCGCCGTTCATGATCGCGACCGTGGTGTGTTCGGCGTGCTCCCGCGCGCGTGGCTCGAAGGTCTCCTCCGGCCGTGCGTCGACCAGCCGCTGCGGCACGTTGCCGAGGTGCGCGTCGCACCAGCCCGGATACCAGATCCGGGCCACCGCGGCGGCGTCGTCCGAGGTCGCGCGCCGGAGCTCGATCACGGCCGGTACCAGGCGCGGACGCCCAGACGCCCGGTGCTGCCCAGGTCGACGAGGACGCGCCCCTCCGGCGTCGTCGCGACCAACGGCTGCCACGTGCCACCCGGCGCGGCCGCCATGTCCACGAACTTGCCGACCTGCGGCGGGTCGACCGACGCGTGCGTGTTCCGCCACACGAACGCGCTCTTCGCGCTCTCCCCCGGCGGCACGGTGATCGGCTGCGGCGCGTCGTCGAAGCCTTCGAGCGCCGCGATGCCGCCCGAACCGTCGAGGATCGCGACGTCCAGCTGCTCGTGCTGCGCGTCGAACAGCTTCACCTGTGGATATCCGTTGAGCTCCAACGGTTCGCTGCCGCAGTTGGTCATTTCGACCGACATCAGGCGCAGGCCCATCGCCGCGCTCGTGTTGTTCGTGGTGAACCGCAAGCCTGTGTCGCACTGCGGTTCGTCCGCCTGTGACACCGTTGTGCCCGCGACCACACCGGCGAGCACGGCAACCGCGGCGAGAATTCTGCCCCCAGATCCCATGTGGTCGATCGTGCCACAGCCGTGGATCTTCCGCCGGAACCTTCACAAGCGGGGACTCGGCCACTTGTGAAGGTTCCGGCCGCCATCGGGTCAGACGCGTTCCCAGAGCGCCGGGACGTTCGGCGGTTCCCAGCCGGGCAACGAGGTGTGGCCCTGACGGCAGCGGTAGGTCGCGCCGCTGTAAGTCACCTGCGCTCCGGCCGCGTACGCGGTGTACGGAGCCCAGGCGGCACCACCGGTGGTCGTGGTGGTCGACGTCGGCGGGGATCGTCGAGGTGGAGTTGTTGGTGATCCGCATGGTCGGGTTGATCGGGTAGCTGGCGTCGCCCAACGCGACACCGGACACGCCCACGTTGACGTTCAGCACGGAGGAAGGCAGGGTGCGACCGGCTTTCGACGCTCCGTGGGAGAGCGGCACCGCGCAGGCCGTCGTCGATCTTCGAGATCAGCGTGTCGCCGATGTGGTACCGGGACTTGGCGCTGTCGTAGACGTAGTCGCCGGCCAGTTCCCAGATCATGATGCCGCCGAGGCCCTGCTGGTGACGTAGTCGGCTTTCGCGGCGATGAGACGTCGTCCTCAGTGGACAGGAAGACGCCCTTGGTGCTGTTCCACAACCACGGCATCACCATCATGCCGTCGAGCTCGTCGTGCCAGAGGTCGTCGATGCCGCAGCGGACGAAGGCGGCACGGCCCCCACATCCCTTTCGTGCCACCGGTGACGCCTCTCCAGCCGCGTGCGTAGAACCCGGCGCCGATGTTGATGCGGTCTGCATGCATCGCGCTGCGGAAGTAGTGACAGGTCCAGTCGGTGTTGAGATAGCCCTGCCCGTCGTACAGCGCGGCGTTCGGCCCGACGAAGTGGTTCCACGCGCTGTGCAGGTCGTAGCTCATGATGTTGAGGTGATCGAGGTACCGCGTGACGCCGTAGGTCTCCTGGCCGCGCAACAGCCAGCCGGACGCCGGAACCGCTGCGGTGAGCAGGTAGTGCTTGCCGTCGGACGCTCCCGCGCCGTTGAAACCGCAGGTGCGCAAGAAGGTTACGACCGAGTCGGCGAACGTGTCGACCGACGTCTGTGACCGGGCGAGCTTGTAGAAGCGTCTTCACGTTCGGGTGCTGCTTCTTGTACTTGGTCAGCAGGTCGAAGTGGCCCCTGCAGGACAGCGCGGGATCCATCCCGGCGCCGGGAACGCCAGGCCATTCCACGCCGGTCGACGCGTTGCCGCGCCCTCGGGCCCGACCGAGATCCGGCTGTCCGTGCCGATCCCCGCGAACGCGTGGTCGATGTGAGTGATCTTGTTCCACGGGAGGTTGCTCGCCAGGTACGCGGGCGCGCCGTTCTTCCCGGTCCGTCAGCTGGTGAAGTACCCGATCACGCGACGCGTCTTGTCGCCCATCAGCTCACGACGACACCCGCGAGGGTCACCACGACCGTGACGAGCGGGAGGATCTTTCTGGAGAGGCGCATGCCGGACCTCCGTGCAGAGAGGCGGTCTGTTCACCCAGTCTGGGACCGGGAAACAGACCGGTCACTACGTGGTACAGACCAATCAATGAAATAGTTGACATCGACTAGTTAGAGTCGGATAGTCGACATCAACCAAGGAGGACGCATGCGGCGCAAGGTGTCGAACCCGCTGGCGCTGGCGGTGCTGGCACATCTCGTGATGGGCCCCATGCACCCCTACGAGCTGGGCAAACAGCTCAAGGACACCGGCAAGGACCGCAACATCAAGTTCAACCGCGGGTCGCTCTACATGGTCGTCGAGCAGCTGCGGAAGGCCGGGTTCGTCGCCGAGCAGGAGACCGTCAAGGACACCCAGCGGCCCGAACGCACCATCTACGCGCTGACCGACACCGGCCGCGACGAGCTGCACGACTGGATGCGCGAGCTCGTCCGCGACCCGGCGCACGAGTACCCGCAGTTCGGCGTGGCGCTCTCGCTCATCTCGGTGCTGGACCCGGTGGAGTCCGTCGAGCTGCTGAAGGCCCGCGCGGACGCGCTGACCAAGGACCTCGACGAGACGCGCGCGATGGTCGGCAAGGCGACGGCCGACGGCGTCCAGTGGATCTTCCTCGTCGAGGAGGAGTACCGGATGTCGTTGGTGGAGGCCGAACTGCGGCTGGTCGAGAAGCTCACGGGGGAACTGGCGAAAGCCGAGTACCAGCACTTGTGGCGGGAAATCTTCGGGAGGGAATGATGAAGGCTTTGGTCATCGGGGGCGGCATCGCGGGCCCGGTCACCGCGCTGGCCTTGCAGAAGGCCGGTATCGACGCGGTGGTCTTCGAGGCGTACGACACGACCGCGGACGGCGTGGGCGGCATGCTGACCGTGGCACCCAACGGCCTGGCGGCGCTGAGGATCGCGGGCCTGGGTTCGGACTTCGGCGATCCCCTGCGCCACATGGTGATGGCCGACGCCCAGGGCAGAACGCTCGGGCGCATCACCGGAGGCACCAGCCGGGTCGTGCCGCGGGCCGAGCTGTACCAGCGGCTGCGCGAGCTGACGGTCGCCCAGCGGGTCAAGGTGGAGTACGGCAAGCGTTTGGTGGAGGTCGAAAGCCACGAGAACGGTGTCACCGCGACGTTCTCGGACGGCTCCAGCGAGTCGGGTGACCTGCTGGTCGGCGCCGACGGCATCCGCTCGGCGGTCCGCAGGATCATCGATCCGGGCGCTCCGGACCCCGAGTACGTCGGCCTGCTGGGATTCGGCTCGTACGCGGAGAACACCGGCGTGCACGGCGACCCGGAGACGATGTACTTCGTGTTCGGCGGCTCGTTCCTCGGCTACTGGGAACTGCCGGACGGCACCATCGCGTGGTTCACCAACCTCGCGGTCCCCGAGCCGCTGACCACCGCCGAGATGGACGCGATCCCCGCTGACAGCTGGCTGGACCGGTTGCGCGAGGCCTACGGCGACGACATGCCGGCGAAGCAGCTCCTGGCCGGCAGCCGGGAGGTGCTCGGCGCGGGTCCGTTGGAGATCATGCCGAGCGTGCCCCGCTGGCACCGCGACCGCATGGTGCTGGTCGGCGACTCCGCCCACGCGCCGAGCGCCAGTTCCGGTCAGGGCGCGTCACTGGCGGCCGAGTCCGCGATCCAGCTCGCCCGCTGCCTGCGCGACATCCCCGACCTGACCGAGGCCTTCGCGACCTACGAACGACTCCGGCGTCCCAGGGTCGAACGGATCGCGGCACGCGCGGCCCGTACCAACAGCAACAAGCGCGGCATCGGCCCGATCACCCGGCTGCTCATGCCGCTCGTGATGAAGACCTTCGGCGCCAAGGCGTTCACGAAGGACCAGGACTACCGCATCGACTGGGACGCTCAGGTCAGCCGATAACCGTGCGCAGGGCGGTTCGCCATGCCGTACCGCGGCTGCACCTCCGCCTTGCCCATCGTCACCAGGTGCTCCAGGTACCGGCGCGCGCTCACGCGGGACAGCCCCGCCCGATCCCCGACCTCCTGGGCCGAGAGGTCGTTCTGGCTGTCCCGCAACGCCTCGGTCACCAGCCGCAGCGTCACCGCCGACAACCCCTTGGGCATGGCCAGGGTGCGCGGCCGGTGGTGCATCAGCGAGTCGACCTCGTCCTGGTCCAGCACCTGCCCCAGCCGCTGCACCTCGATGCGCTGGGCGAGGTACTCCCGCATCCGGTCGAGGAACGCCGTGCGCGTGAACGGCTTCACCAGGTAGTTGTCGACCCCGCGGGACATGGCCTGCCGCACGGTCTCGCGTT
The DNA here is from genome assembly GCF_051853195.1 of Lentzea sp. HUAS TT2. Lineage (NCBI taxonomy): Bacteria > Bacillati > Actinomycetota > Actinomycetes > Pseudonocardiales > Pseudonocardiaceae > Lentzea > Lentzea sp. HUAS TT2. The sequence continues at coordinate 782,348 of NZ_CP196667.1, forward strand.
CGCGCGCCGCCGTCACCGCGATCACGTCGACCGGCGGCCCGCCACGAGCACGCAACCGCGACAGCACTTCCAGCCCGGACATGTCCGGCAGGTGGATGTCGAGCAGCACCAGGTCCGGCCGCAACGACTCGACGGCACGCAACGCCTCTCCACCGCGATGCGCCTCGCCGACCACCTCGAACTCTGGCATCGCCTCCAGGAAACCGCGGTGGATCGCCGCCACGGCGAAGTCGTCATCGACAACGAGCGTTCGCACGCTCATCGGTTCCCCGTTTCCGGCAGCCACACGTCGAACGACGCGCCGCCGAGCTCCGATTCGGTGATCGCCACCCGGCCGCTTCGCCGGGTCACCACCCTCGACACCAATGCAAGACCTATTCCTCTGCCGTGCGCGCCCTGGACGTCCTTGGAACTCACGCCCAGGTCGAAGATGCGGCCGCGTTGCGACTCCGCCACACCCGGTCCGTCGTCGTCCACGACCACCCGCACTCCGCTGACCGACGAGCGCACCAGCACCCGCACGGTTCCACCGGTCTCGACGGCGTCGACCGCGTTGTCGACCAGGTTTCCCAGCACGGTCAACGCGTCGTCGCCCGCACGAATGTCGACGGAGCTGCCGGGATCGAGCCGGAGCTCCACACCTCGTTCGTGCGCGGTGGAGGATTTTGCCAGCAAAAGCGCCGCCAGCGCAGGATCCGCGTTCGCTCCGTCGATGATGTCGGCCGTGACCGAGCCGGCGCCGCCCACCCGTTCGATGTAGGCGACGGCGTCGGGACCGCGGTCGAGATCGAGCAGACCACCGATGACGTGCAGGTGGTTCGAGAACTCGTGGGCCTGCGCGCGCAGCACCTCGGTGACGGTTCGCTGGCCGTCGAGCTCGCGCAACGCGTCGTGCAGCTCGGTCCGGTCGCGCAACGTCAGCACGACGCCGACCGCGCGTTCCTGGGTCTTGGCCGTCATGCGGTTCGCGACCAGCACCCGTTCCCCCGCGAGGACCAACCGGTCCGCGACGTCGTCGTCCCCTCGCGCCAGGTCCAGCAGACCGTCGTCGAGGACCTCCGACGCGGGCTGCCCGCTCGGGTTCTCCTCGAGGCCCAGCAACCGCATGGCCTCGTCGTTGACCAGCGCCAGCCTCTCCTGGTCGTCCACGGCGACCACGCCCTCGCGGATGCCGTGCAGCATCGCGTCCCTGGTCTCCAGCAGCTGCGCGATCTCGGCGGGTTCGAGCCGGAACGTCCGCCGGCGCACGTGCTGCGTGATCAACGCGGCGCCCAGCACGCCGACCAGTGCGGCCGCGGCGAGCCAGCCGATCAGCTCCGGCAGGTCCTCGGCGAGGTCGGCGGACAGCTGGCTCTCCAGGATGCCGACCGAGGCCATGCCGATGATCCGCCCGTCGCCCGCCCGCACCGGCACCTTGGCGCGCAACGACGTGCCGAGCGTGCCCGTCTCCGTGCCGACGAAGACCTCACCGGACAGGGCCGTGCTCGGGTCGGTCGACACGCGCTCGCCGATGCGCCTCGGGTCGGGGTGGGCGTAGCGGACGCCGTTGTGGTCCGTGACCACCACGTACGTCACGTTGGACGCCTTGCGGATCACCTCGGCCAGCGGCTGGATCGTCGCGGACGGGTCAACGGAGTCGAAGGCCTCGATGACCGTGGGTAGCCGCGCCACGCTCTCGGCGACGGACAACATCCGGTCCTTGTAGGAGTCCCGGATCCGGTCGCTCTGCAGCTTGGCAGCGAGCAGACCGGCGGCACAGGTCGTCATCAGCACGATGACCACCTGCAATGCCAGCAGCAAGGCTCCAAACGAAACCGACCGACGGAACATGGTTGGAATTCTGACGCATCCGCTGTGAAACAGGTCACGAACTAAACGACCAATACGGAACTTACGACCTAACCCTTACGAGGAGCCCGCCAGTTACCTAGCGTCCGCGCCCAACGTTCGCAACGAAGCGAGGAGTACTCGATGGGTACGGCATGGAGACGAGCGGTGGCGGTCGCTGCCGCCGGACTGGTGCTCGCGGGGTGCGGTCAGGGGGCGAAGAGCGCGAGCGGCGGTGACTCCATCGCGAAGCTGGAGATCATGGCGCCCGCCGACCCCGGTGGTGGCTGGGACCAGACGGCACGGGCGATGCAGACGGCGATGAGCGGCGCCAAGCTCGCGAACTCCGTGCAGGTCAGCAACGTCGGCGGCGCCGGCGGCACGGTCGGCCTGCAGAAGCTCCTGAACGAGCGCTCCGACTCGTTCTTGATGATCACCGGCCTGGTCATGGTCGGCGCGGTGGAGACCAACGCGTCGCAGGCCCGGCTGGAGGAGACCACCCCGATCGCCCGGCTGACGGCCGAGGACGAGGTCGTCGTGGTGCCCGCGGACTCGCCGCACAAGACGATCGACGACCTGCTCGCCGCGGTCAACGAGAAGGGCAAGGGCGTCTCGATCACCGGCGGTTCGGCCGGCGGCACCGACCACATCCTCGCCGGGATGCTGCTCAAGGCGAAGAACATCGACCCGTCCAAGCTGAACTACGTGCCGTACTCCGGCGGTGGCGAGTCCCTGGCAGCGTTGCTGGGCAAGAAGGTCGACGCGGGCATCTCCGGCATCGGCGAGTACAAGGAGCAGATCAAGGCGGGCAAGCTGCGCGCGCTGGGCACGTCCGGCCCGAACCCGGCCCCCGACCTGAACGTGCCGACGTTCAAGGAGCTGGGCGTCGAGCTGATCAACTGGCGTGGCGTCGTGGCGCCGGCGTCGATCTCGGCCGAGGCCAAGTCCCGCCTCACCAAGCTCGTCACCGACATGCACGCGAGCCAGCAGTGGAAGGACGAGCTCACCAAGAAGGGCTGGACGGACACGTTCCTGACCGGCTCCGAGTTCTCCACGTTCATGGCCAAGGAGATCGGGCGTGTGAAGCCCGCACTGCAGGACATCGGGCTCGTGAAGTGATTGCCGCAAAAATCGAGGAGTACGCGTTCGGCGGTCTGGTCGCGACGATCGGGGTCTTCACCCTGGTCGACGCGGGCACGATCGCCGCGCGCGACGACAACGCCGTAGGACCACGTGCGTTCCCTTACGCCGTGGGCATTCTGCTCGTCGTGACGGGCATCGCGGCGATCATCGCGACCGCCCGCGGGAAGCTCGGCCAGGCCGAGGAGGCTGAGGACGTCGACGAGAACGTCCGCACCGACTGGCTCACCGTGGCCAAGCTGGTGGCCGTGCTGGTCGCGCACCTGGTGCTGATCGACGTGATCGGCTGGCCGGTCGCGGCGGCGTTGTTGTTCTTCGGCGCTGCCTGGACGCTGGGCGCGACGTGGTGGAAGGCACTGCCGATCGCGATCGTGCTCGCGCTGGTCGTGCAGGTGGTGTTCGCGTACGGCCTGGGCCTCTCGCTGCCGGCCGGGATCTTCGAAGGGGTGCCGTTCCTCGATGGATAGCATCACCATGCTGCTGGAGGGTTTCGCGACCGCCGCGCAGCCCGAGTACCTGCTGTACGCGCTGCTGGGCGTCACGCTCGGCACGGCCGTCGGCGTGCTGCCGGGCATCGGACCGGCGATGACGGTGGCGTTGCTGCTGCCGCTGACGTACACGCTGGAGCCGACCGCCGCCCTGATCATCTTCGCGGGCATCTACTACGGCGGCATGTACGGCGGGTCCACGACGTCGATCCTGCTCAACACCCCTGGCGAGTCCGCGTCCATCGTGACTGCCTTAGAGGGCAACAAGATGGCCAAAGCCGGCCGGGGAGCGGCAGCTTTGGCGACGGCGGCCATCGGGTCGTTCGTGGCGGGCACGATCGCCACCGTGCTGCTCACGCTGCTGGCGCCGACCATCGCGGACTTCGCCGTCCAGCTCGGTCCCGCCGACTACGTGGCGCTGATGGTGGTGGCGTTCACGACGGTCGCGGCACTGCTCGGATCCTCCCCCGTGCGCGGCTTGGCGTCGCTGGGACTCGGCCTGTTCATCGGGCTCGTCGGCACCGACACGCTCACCGGTCAGCAGCGCTTCACCCTCGGGGTGGCGACGATGGCCGACGGGATCGACGTGGTCGTGGTCGCGGTCGGTGTGTTCGCGGTCGGCGAGGCGCTGTACGTGGCGTCGCGGCTGCGGCACGGACCGATCGAGGTCATCCCGATCGGCGGCAAGTGGATGACGCCCGAGTTCTGGTCGCGTTCGTGGAAGCCTTGGCTGCGCGGCACGTTCATCGGCTTCCCGATCGGCACCGTACCGGCCGGCGGCGCGGACGTGTCGACCTTCCTGTCGTACGCGGCGGAGAAGAAGCTCGCGAAACGGCCGGAGGAGTTCGGCAAGGGCGCGATCGAGGGCGTCGCGGGTCCGGAGGCGGCCAACAACGCCGCCGCGGCAGGCGTCCTGGTGCCGTTGCTGACCCTCGGCCTGCCCACGACCGCGACGGCGGCGGTGATCGTGGCGGCGTTCCAGAGCTACGGCATCCAGCCGGGTCCGTTGCTGTTCACCAACAACGGCCCGATGGTCTGGGCGCTGATCGCGTCGCTCTACATCGGCAACGTGATGCTGCTCGTGCTGAACCTGCCGCTGGTGAAGATCTGGGTGAAGGTGCTGCAGATCCCGCGGCCGTACCTCTACGCGGGCATCCTGCTGTTCGCGGCGCTGGGCACCTACGCGGTGAACTTCGTCGTGGACGACCTGATCGTGCTGCTGGTGATCGGTGTGATCGGCTTCTTCATGCGGCGCCACGGTTATCCGGTCGCGCCGCTGGTCGTCGGCCTGATCCTCGGGCCGATGGCGGAGGAGCAGGTCCGGCGGACGCTGCAGATCAGCGAGGGCGACCTCAGCGCGTTGATCACCAGCCCGTTCGCGGCGGTGGCCTACAGCATTCTCGTGGTGCTGCTGGTGGTCGCGGTGGTGCTTCGGTTGCGCCGCAAGAAGTCTGAAGTAATGGTCTAGTGGTGTGGCTCGGAACGTTGCCGGTGTATTCGTGGTCAGACGGGTGCGTCGTGGTGTCGCCCCCACGTCCTCGTACTGGTTGTACGGGGGCGTGGGGGCGGCGCCGCGAGGCGCCCTGCTGAGCGCGAATACGCCGCCAACGTTCCGAGTCGCGCCGCTAGCCGCGCACGGCGGCAAGCGCCTGTTCGTACAGCTCGAACGCATCAACCTTGCCGCCGTGGCGGACCCACAGCTCCGACGCGGCGTCGACGCACGCGAAGACCGTCGCGATGACCCCCACCGCGCGGGCGTCCGGGATCTCACCGGACTCGATGCCCATCCGCTTCTCGATCGCGGGGACCAGGGAACGCTGCCACCTCAACCGCTTCTCCAGGTACCTGGAGTGCAGCGACGGGTTGGTGAAGATCAGCCCGGAGATCTCCAAGACCCGCCGCGGGGTGTGGTTGCCCGCGGTGAGGAGCGTGGTGAACCCGGCCCGCAGAGCGTCCCAGGTGGACACTTCGGGCGGCTGGGCCTCGACCGTGGCCACCAGCAGGTCGCCCAGCGCGTCCTGCTCGCCGCATACCAGGTCCTCCTTGGTGCCGAAGTACCGGAACAGCGAGCGCTGCGAGACACCTGCCCTCGTGGCGACCTGGGCCATGGTGGTCGCCTCGTACCCCTGCTCTGCGAACAGGGTCAGGGCCGTGTCGACGATCTCGGCGACGACGGCCTGACGCGACCGGTCCCACAGCGTCGACGACTTCTCCATGAGCCCCACTCTAACCGCGCTGCACCATCCGCCCGATCATCCTGGCGCCCATCGCACGGGAGGCCAGGTGGCGTCCGGCGAACGCCAGCACCCGGTTCATCCGGCCCGAGATGACCCCGACCGGCGTGACCCGGCGGTCCAGGGCGCGCAACGCGGTCGTGACCACCTCGCCCGCGGTCTGCATCCGCAGTCCCCCTGTCATGTCCTCGCTGCCGGCCACCTCGAAGAACTCGGTGCGCGTCGCTCCCGGTGAGAGCACCATGACGCGCAGGCCCGTGCCGCGCGACTCGATCCACAGGCCCTCGGTGAAGCTCACCACGAACGCCTTCGTCGCGCCGTAGACCGACGACCAGGGCGTCGCCTGGTAGGCCGCCATGCTCGCCACGTTCACGAGGAAGCCGTGACCGTTGGCGCGCAACGACTCGATGAACGCCCTGCTGATCTCGACCACGGCGTTGACGTCGACCGCGACCTCCTGCCGCAGCCGTTCGGGCTCCTCCTCGTGGAACGCCCCGAAGTTCCCGAACCCGGCGTTGTTGATGACGCTGGTGACGCCGAACCCGGCGACCTCCTGCGCCAGCCGCTCGCCGATGCCCGGCTGGGCGAGGTCCGCGGCCACGACGTGCACGGTCGTGCCGTGTGCCGCCCGCAGCTCTCCGGCCAGCTCCTCCAGCCTGTCCTTGCGGCGCGCGACGAGCACGAGGCCCGATCCGCGTGCCGCCAGCTGCCGCGCGAACTCCGCGCCGATGCCCGCGCTCGCCCCGGTGACCAGCACCGTCTGCTTCTTGAAGTCGACTCCCATAACGACACCGTACGCCAGCCTGGCAGTCACTGCCAAGCTGGCGTCAGATGCCTACGGTCAGTCCCCCCAGGCCAGCCCGCGCTTGGCGACCGTCTCGGAACGGCCGATCTGCACGGTGCGCACCGGCAGCGTGCCGCCGTTCGCGTAGATCCGGACGTCGTTCTGGCTCGCCCCGACCACGTCACCGGACGCGGCCTGAGTGAGTCCCGCGTTGTGTTCTGCACGTAGACGGTCGTGTGCGGTGCGGCGTGCGCGACGGCGGGCATCGCGATCGCGGCGAGTGCCGCCGCGCCGAGTCCGATGAGCAGTCTCATGTTCTCCCCTGGTGGTCGTGACCTTGCGGGGAACAGCCTGCTCAGCGGTCTTTCGGTCACCTTCGGGTCGTTTCAGGGCCGTCTTTCTGCTCCTAGCAGAACGGCCCTTTGCGGCGGCCGTCGTGCTGTCACCATGACGACATGGCGGAGATCCTGGACTTCACACGCACACCGGAGCCCCTGTGGCGCGAAGCCCTGGGCCGCAAGCTTCGCGAGACCAGGGAGGAACGCGGCGACCGCCTGGTCGACGTGGCCGACCGGGCCGGCATCTCGGTGCAGTACCTGTCCGAGATCGAGCGCGGCCGCAAGGAGCCGTCGAGCGAGATGATCGCGGCGGTCGCCGGTGCCCTGGGCATCGACCTGGCCGATCTGCTCATCGGCATCGCCGGCCAGGTCCGCAACCTCCGCGCCGGCTACCTGCGGACCGGCAGCCAGTTCCACACCTCACGCCCGACGGGCCGCCCCTCGGGTCCGGTGGCGATGGCCTGGGCCGCGTAGCAACGCCGCCGCGCCCTTCCAGCCACGCACGATCAGACCCGCTGGTCGAGCACGCGGTCCACCAGCCCGTACTCGACCGCGCCCGCCGCGTCGAACACGCGGTCCCGGTCGGTGTCGTGGCGCAGTTCGGCCACGGTCCGGCCGGTGTGCCTGGCCAGGATCGCCTCCAGCTGTGTGCGCACCCGCACCACCTCGTCCGCCGCGAGGATGAGGTCCGGGATCGTGCCCCGCCCCTGCGCCGCCGGCTGGTGCAACACGACCCTGGAGTGCGGCAGCACGGACCGCCGCCCCTCCGCCCCCGCGGCCAGCAGCACGGCACCGGCCGCAACCGCTTGCCCCACGCACGTCGTGGCGACCGGCGCCTTGATGTAGCGCATGGTGTCGTACAGCGCGAGCATCGCGGACGGGTCGCCGCCCTCGCAGTTGATGTAGAGGTTGATCTCCAGGTCCGGGTTGTCCGCCTCCAGGTGGAACAGTTGGGCGATCAACGCGTTGGCGACCCCGGAGTCGATCCCGGTGCCCAGGTAGACGATCCGCTCGGACAGCAGGTGCGAGTAGACGTCCATGATCCGCTCGCCACGCGCGTCCCGCGTGATGACGTTGGGAATGGTGTAGCTGCTCATGCGACGGCTCCCGAGTGCAGTCCCAGCTTGTGCATGCGGACGGGCACGACCTGCCCGAGGTCGCTCACGACGTGGTCGATGAACCCGTACTCCTGCGCCTGCGCGGTGGTGAACCACCGGTCGTGCAGCGAGTCGGTGAAGATGCGGTCGAACGGCTGGCCGGTGTCCTCCGCGATCAGCCCGAGCACGGTGTCCCGGGTGTGCCGCAGGTCGTCCGCCTGCACCTCCACCTCGACGGCCGAGCCACCGATGCCCGCACTCCCCTGGTGCATCAGGATCCGCGCGTGCGGCAACGCGAACCGCTTGCCCGGCGTCCCCGCCGACAGCAGGAACTGCCCGGCACTACAGGCCAACCCCAACGCCAGCGTCGCCACGTCACACGGCACCAACCGCATGACGTCACGAATGGCCAGCATCGAGGGCACCGACCCACCCGGCGAGTTGATCCAGAGAGCGATGTCCTGGCGCGGGTCCTCACTGGCCAACGACAGCATCTGGGTCATGAGCACGGTGCCGTTGTCGTCGTCCAGCGCACCGTCGAGGATCAGGACGCGCTGGCCGAAGAACCTGTCGCGCAGCCCTGGGGTGAAGAGCTTCTCGGTGGTCGTCATGGGATCGACGATGCCGAACGGTGCGGTGGGTTCGCCGCTTTCTCTGCTGACGGCAGATCAGCCCACAGCAGCGCTCTCAGACCGCCAGCACCCGTTGGTAGGTGGCGGCCACCGGTTCGTCGTCGCCGCGCTGTACGACCTCTCCCCCGGACTCGACCCAGGAGTGAAATGTCAGCGGATCGCGCGAGTGCCCGAAGCACCAGTCGAGCCCTTGCCGTCTCGCCGCCCCCAACAGCACAGTCGTGAGTGACAACTCCATGCACGCCATCCGTCCGGGGAACCAGCGGCTCATCGCGTGCGCGAGTTCGAGCACCGCCAAGCCTTCGGTGACGGTCGCGGGCCGACGCACCAGGTTCCGCTTGAGCCAGAGCACCACGGCGATCGACGCCCGCAACGGCAACCTCAGCAACACCACAGCGGCGAGCAGGCAGCCCACCGCCAACGCCCGGTCTCCCGTCCTGGCGGAGACGTCCTGCCGCTCCGGCAACGCGATCGGCACACCGCCCGCGCGCCGCGCCAGCCGGAGGAGGTCCCGTTCCACGAGATCGGTCACCATCCGATCCACGTCGACGCGCAACGCCTCGGCATCGACAGCGGGGAAGCGCGTCTCCAACGCCGCCACCGCACAACCGAGGTCGCCGGTGCGCCGAAGCTCGTCGAACACGACGCGCCCGGTCTCGTTCAGCAGGTGCCACCGCCCGGTGTGAGCGTTGAGCAGGACCATGTCTCCGCGCTCGCCACGCGTCACGTGCACGCTGGACGGAACCACGAAGTCAGACATCGGCGTCACCTCTGGTCAACTCGCGCAGCCACAACTCGACGGCGAGCACTTGGTTAAGCGGAGCCCACGCCGTCTCCAGCCCTCGCGCCGCGCGTTCCAGTGCCCGCCGCACCCGCACCGGCTCGATCAGCCCGATCTCCGCGCTGACCGGCTCGTCCAACATCTTCCGCAACGCGGTCAGGTTCCGTCGCAGCCCCTGATAGGAGGTGACCGTGTAGTCGCCTTTGGTCCGCCTCCCGAACACAGCCTGAGGCACCACGCCCGCCAACGCTTTGCGCAGCAACGGTTTCGGGCTGGTAGGGTCACACCGCCGCCATGCGGGAAGACTCAGGCACACCCGCACCACCTCGGAGTCCAGAAACGGCGCGTGCACCTCCACGCCTTGCGCCGCACCGGTTTCTCTCACAGCTCGCTGGGTAGCCCCCGCGAAGTCCAACTGCACCAGCGTCGTCCGATCGCACGCGTCCATGCGGTCGTCGTCCTCCGCGGCCGCGATCAACTGCCGGGAGAGTGCTTCCCGTGCCCGTGGTGCAAGCCAATCGCACAGCGGCACCCCCCACGAGGTGATGTTGTGCTCTTCCCAGGACGGCACGAACGACTCGGGGTGCGCCCGCTCCAACTGCCGGACGAATCCCGTCAGCCCTTGCCGCCGATTCGTCGACGCCAGCGCCACGGACTTCCTGAACAGCGCGAGGGGCGACCGTTGCCGCAGCCTCCCCCACGCCGAACAGCGCTGCCACAGCGTCGCGAAGTCCCTGTGTCGGGCAAGATCCACAAAGTAACCCAGCGGCGCACCGAGCACGAGGTCGCCGCCCTCACCGACCAGGTGGACCATGGCACCCAGCGAAGCAGCCGCAGCCACGCGCAGTCTCGTCGGGCCCATCGCCAGGTAGCTCGGATGCGGCAGTTCGGCCGCAGACGGCCAACTCTGGTACGGAAGATGCTCCCCTGTGCCCACAACGACGTGGTGCTTCAGCCTCGGGTCTAGCCGCCCGCACAGCTCCGCGTGCCTCAGGTCGTCATCGACCGGCGCTCCGTCTTGTGCATATGTGACAACAGGAACCGCTTCGTTGTGAGGTGCCGCCAGAAATGCGAGTGACGTGGAATCCAGGCCCCCGCTGAAGTCCGAGGACATCTTGGAGTCAATGGAAGTCCTTGCCGACACGGCAATGCGTAGACACTCTCTCAACTCTTCGGCGCAGTCATCGAAAGTCGTGTCCGCCACGGCGGTCAATGGTGTGGCGGTCATCCGACTCATCCCATCCGCGCTCCACCTCAAGGCCGCACCCGGTTCAAGTTGCCGAACACCGTGAAAAGCGGTCCTGCTCACCAGCAACTCGGGAACCAGCGGATACACGATCTGCGCGGCCAGATGGCCCAGGTCCAACCGGACCCCGATCTGCTCAGCCACCGCGTGCGCACGTGAGCCGAACACGACGTCGCCTCCGGAAGTGGACACGTAAAGTGGAAACTGAGCCGAGGCATCAGACGCAAGACCGACCTGCTGATCACGGACCACCACAGCGGAGTACGCGCCAGGCAACGACATCAGGGCACGGAGATCACCACTTCGCACTCGCACGAGGTCGTCATCGGCGAAGCAGTGTCCGATGAGGACGGTGGTGCGATCCCGGCCCTCTACGACGCGGCACTCACCGCGATCGATCGACACCCGGCCGCCGCCGGCCCGTCCCGGGTCCCGCACGGCTCGGCCGATCAGCTGAACGACTGCCCGCTGGCGTCGCCGGAGCCGCTGGAACTGCCACGAGTCACCTGCACGACTTTTCCGGCATCGAAGACGGCCGGTGGTTCGTAGAGCGAAATCTGCGGGTCTTCGACTTCGGGGAAGCCATCATCATCGCTGGTCATGGCCATTCGCCCCCTAGGTAAATCCGGAGAGTTCGCGCCAAGTGACTTTCAGCAACAGCCTACGGGCCTTGCGACGGTCCCTGAAGGGCCGAGTGGGGGAAGTGCGCGCACCAACGTGTCGCAGGAGTGGACAATCCAACTCCGCGACCGGTTCGAGTACCCCTGGAGCCCAGGTTCCATTCTGGTAGAGCCCAACCAGCTTCGTATGCGGCCCGCCAGGGTAGCGGCTATGGTCGATGCTTCAAAAAGCTACCCAGCGTCACTCCAGTCACGACACTTGTTTACGATCTTGCAACCCGCCCTGCTTCGACTTGAAGATACACTAAGATAGACTTGATTGGGTGCTGATGACTTCACAAGACGGCAGGGTGCACGACGCGCGCGAGTTGCTGAGCACAAAGCCAGAGTCGGTCCGCGAAGGCAACAAGCGAAGGGTCATCCGCGCAGTAATGGCACAGCCCTCGACCCAGGTGCAGATCGCCAAGCGCACGCACCTGTCCCAGGGCACCGTCTCAGGCGTCGTGCAGGAACTCGTGGACGATAACGTGTTCCGCGTCGACGGGAGCGACGGCGAACGAGGCAAACGCATCAGCATCGGATCGGTGCGTGGCGTGGCGGTGGGCGTCGAGGTCGGGCACGACAGGCTGACGGTCGCAGTCCGGCGCGTCGACTCCGAGGAAACGCTGGACAGCACGGTGAACTTCGGGGCGACCCAGGGCATGGACGCGTGGCGCCGCGAATGCGTCTTGATGATCAAGGACCTGGTGGCACGAACCGGCCTCGGCACAGAGCACATCGTGTCCATCGGACTCGGCATCCCCGCGGCCATCGACCCCCGCAGCGGCGAGATCTCCCAGGTCGCCTCCTCCCTCGACTGGGACCTGCAGGGCAATCCCATGCAGTGGTTCGAGGAGAGCTTCCCGAAAGTCCCGGTCATCCCAGACAACGAGTGCAACTTCGCAGCCTTCGGCGAGCACCTCTACGGACACGGCCGGGACCGCGAGACCCTGCTCTTCGTGAAGTCGTCCGCCGGCATCGGCGCGGGGCTCATCATCGCCGGAGCGATCACCCGCGGACGACACGGCCTAGCCGGCGAAATCGGTCACCTCACGATGGACCCTCGTGGCGACGTGTGCCGCTGCGGCAGCCGCGGTTGTCTGGAGACTCTCGTCGGTGGAGCAAGACTGGTCGAGCAGGTCCGCATCGCCTACACGGGACATCGCGTCAACCTTCCCAACAACCTCGAGAACCTCATCAGGCGCGCGAAGGACGGCAACAAGGTCTGTAGAACAGTGCTGAAAATCGCCGCCGACAACATCGGCCTGGCGCTGGCCAGGGTCTGCAACATCATCAACCCCGAACTCGTCGTGATCGGGGGCGAACTCGGCCAAGCGGGCGACCTGGTGGCCGTTCCGGCCAGTGAGACCTTCCAACAGAACGCGCTGGAAGGCATGTTCAAGCACGTCAGCCCGACCGAGGTCAAGCTGTCCGAGCAGGGCATGCTCGCAGGCCCGCTGGGCGCACTCGCCTTCGCGCTGCAGGTCGACCATCAACCCAGCTGAGGTTTGGACCTAAACCTGCAACTCGAACTTCATGAATCTTTGATTTGAAGATATGCTAAGCCTCGGGAACTGGACACGCGAACCGAGGGCGGGCTGCACGATGCTGTGGACCAACACGTCAAGACCACCGTTGCGGACACTCGCGGACCGAGACTCGCGAGTGTCCTCACCGGCTCCGCGAGATCTCGCCCACCGGCTGCCGGACGCGCTGCGCGGCCGAACATCTCGCGTGACCGGTGAACGCTGTGGACCATGACCCGCCCGATCTGGGCCCGGCCGCTCACGACGCGCTCGACTGGGAGACATGCCCCAGCGAGCTGATCATCTACTGCTTCACGCGGACGCTCGTCTCCGCGATCCAGCTCTATCAAGAGCTGCGGGTGTTCGAGGGCGATCCCGAGGTCAAACTCGTGTGGGTCATCTGCCCCGGATCCCGGTTCAAACGGGAGATCGACGACTGGCTTCGCACCAAGGAGATCAAGCCGATCCCCTACAACACGGCAGCTGCCGGCCGTCGCGATCTGATCCTTACGACGAGTGAATGGATCGACCCCCTCCCCTTCGCGCCGACGCCCATCCTGGTCCTGCTCCACGGCGTGGGGTTCCACAAGTTCGTGAAGGACCGCGACACCGGCGAGTACCGACTCTCCGGCCTCGCCCGGCCCGAGGGCCTGATAACCGGCCAGACCACCCAGACGGTCACCCACCCCGACCAGGTCCGCCAGTTGGCCGAGGCCTGCGAGCACACCGTCGGCCGAACCGCCTTCGTGGGAGACAGCAACTTCGACCTCTTGTGCGCCAGCCGGGGTGAACGCGCGACCTACCGGAAGGCTCTGGGCGTCACCGATGACCAGCGCCTCATCACTTTGAGTTCGACCTGGGGCCGCAGTTCCCTGTTCGGCCGACGATCCAAGCTGATCGATCTGCTCCTCGCCCAACTTCCGTGTGAGCGTTATCGGCTGGCGATCTTCCTGCACCCTGCGGTGTGGTCTTTCGAGGGCACCAGCGAGATCCTGCGGCGGCTGAAGCCCCACATCGAGTCCGGCAGGCTGATGGTCATCCCCACAGCGGCGGGCTGGCACGCGACGGTTCTCGCCAGCGACCTGGTGATCGGCGACTTCGGCTCGACGAGCCTCTACAGCGCGATGATGGACATCCCGCTGTTGCTAGCCACCTTCAGCAAGAACGTCGTGCCCGGCACCGTGATGGCCGATCTGGGCAACGGCATGGCAAGTCCCATCGTCCTCGGCCTCGACCTGCGGGAGCAGATCGAGGCCGAGATCGAACGGCACGACCACTCCAGGGCAGCCCACCTGGTCGAGCGGCTGATCACCCACCCCGGACGGTCGGCTGAACTCCTGCGTGACCTCTGCTTCCGCACTGCCAGGAAGAAGGTCCAGCCACGCGAGTTCGAGGTGTGTTCGGCGCCGGCGCCCGAGCCGTACCGCCACGCGGCGCACTACTTCAAGTTCGACTTCCGGGTCGACGGCACGGAAGTCACTGGCGATCTCTACCTCGCCCCCTTTCGCGAGAAGCTCGGCCTCACCGGAGAACGGCTCCTGGCCGAAGTCGGCGGAAACGTCCTGAAGCGCTACGCCAACGCTTCCGTCATATTCGACCCGACGCCCGCCTCCGCCGGCTCCACCAAGGCTCACCTGACCGAGCTGTCCCAGCGGTACCCGGGCTGCCGGGTCGTGGCGGTCCTCCGGGACGACAGCAGCTGCGAGATCCTCACGTGGGACGGACGCCAGTTCCGGGTGACCTGCGACAGGGGGTTGCCCGCGCGGATGCTCGCGGTTGCCTGCTACTCACTCGTCGTCGCGCAGCAGGAGCTGTACGGTGAGTTCACGCTGCGCACCAGCCTGGGTGTGGCCACGATGACCGTGACCCCTGTCTAGACGGTCAACCTCTGCAGGTGGGCGACGAGACCTTCGAGGTTCGGCGCGCCACTGGCCCGGCGGATGTGCAGCACCCTCGTCAGGTTCTCCCGCGCCGAGTACAGATCTCCCTCGTACTCAGCCACTTCCGCGAGAGCCTCTCTGGCCTCCGCTTCGTAGTGCGCGGCCTTGGATCGGGTGAACACACCGACCGCGGTTTCGAGTTCACGCCTGGCCGCCGCCGTGTCACCACTGCGGAAATGGGCGACCCCCAGGCTGATGGAGCCACGACCTGCCATTCGGACATCGTCGACTTCGAGCAACAAGCGGTGAGCGCGTTGGAGGATTTCCAAAGCGGCCGTCTGGTCGCCGCCTGAACTGACGGCACGGCCGAGGAAGTAAGTCGCCAGCGCGACTCCTCTTCGCTCACCGGCTTCGGTGTTGCGGTCGATCGCGCGTTGATATGCCTCGGCGGAACTGCTCGGATCGACCTGATCCCGATATCTGCCGGTGAACTCCCACACCGAGGCGATCAGGACGGTGTGCTCGGATCGTTCGGCCAGTACCAGCGCCCGTTCGAGGAGCGTCCGGGCGCGATCCAGCTCTCCCAGCTCGGTGTACGCCCTCGACACGACGCTGAGCAGCCGCGCCTCCGCTGCCGCGTTGCCCGCGCGATCCGCGGCCGCCGCACCGATCTCGCTCGCCTCGATCCAGTCGTCGAGGAAACGGCGGTTGAGGTACAACGCGTGCAACGATTCACAAAGCTGCCAGACCGAGTCGTCCCAGCCCTGCTCCGCCAGTGCGTGCAGGACGGCGAGCAGGTTGCCCCGCTCGTCGCACAGCCAGTCGAGTGCCGCGGCCTTGCCCGTCTCGCCGGGGAACGGATCGGGCTCGCCCTCCAACAGGTGCCCCAGATCCCCGATGCGCATCCGCTTTCCCATCGCCGCACGGTCAGCGAACGCGGACTTGCGGAGGTAATGGGTGCGAATGCGGTCGAGCACCGATTCCCGTCGCTCAGCCGAATCTTCGTCCATCGAGCGTTCTCGTGCGTGCAACCGGACGAGGTCGTGCATCGCGAATCCGTGGCCGGGCAACTCGTCCAGGAACGAGGCGTCGACGAGCACGTCCAACGACCGCCTCGCCTGTGCGGGAGAAAGGGCGAGGACGACCGAGGCCACTTCGACGCTGACCTTTCTCACCGGAGCGATCCCCAGCCCTCGGTAGAGCGCCGATGCTTCAGCCGGAAGTGTGCGGTAGGCGTTGTCGAAGACAGCAGACACGAGCGGTTCACCTCGCAACGAGAAAGCCGCCAGCCTTGTGGCCTCGTCCGCGAGCTCGCCTGCAAGGCAGGCGATCGATAGCTGCGGCCGCGACATCAACCGCGCGGCGACGATGCGCAGCGCCACGGGAAGTCCGGCGCAGAAGCCCACGAGCTTCGTCGCCACCTGCGCCTCGGCCAGCACTCGTGCCGGGCCGCAGAGCTCCCTCAACAACGACAGACCGCTCCGATCGTCGAGCGGTTCCAACGAGAGCAGATGTGCGCCGTCTAACGCGAGCTCGGAAAGCCTGTCGCTGCTCGTGACGAGGACGACGCTGCCGTTCGAGTTCGGCAGGAACGGTGGTACTTGGGCGGGTTCCGTGACGTCGTCGAGCACGACGAGCACGGGCGCCGACGAAGTCACCGTCCGGAACAGGTTGGCACGAGCGGAAAGCGTCGCCGGGATGTGTTCGTGCTGCACGCCGAGCGCCAGCAGGCAATCGGCCAGCGCGTCGTTCACCGGAGCGCCGGAATCGGTGCGGACCGCCGCGTAGTCGACGTAGAGCTGACCGCCGGAGAAGCGCTCGCCCCACTCGTGCACCCATCGACGGACGACCGCCGTTTTGCCCACACCCGCCAGACCGCTGATCACGACGATCTGCCTGGGCGCCGACGCCCCCCTGAGCAGCAGCTTGTCCAAAGTGGACAAAGTAGTTTCGCGATCGACGAACCCCCGTGGCATCGGAGGGACCTGGCGCGGCCGTTCGGCGGGGCCGCCTGACTGGTGCACCACCACATCGCCCGTCAACGAGCCGATCTGCACCGCGTTGCCGGTCACTTGACGCACCGTGTTGCGCATGGTGGACCGCATGATCCGTCCGTCAGGGTTCGGTTCGTCCATCGCAGCTCCAGGACTCAAGTCTCCTGTCGGACTTCGGTGGCCGCCTGTCGGACCACCATACCAAGGACGGCCCCAAACATCCGCTCTGCAGTAGCCCTTCCACCCAGCTCATCACCGGAACGGAGGACAACGTTGCTACTCGGCGGTGGTCCTGGTGTCCGACGATGGGACGTACTCGTCCGCCGGGCGGCCCGGCACGTCCACGTCCACGGCGAACAGGGCGCCGTCGTGCAGGCTCGGGCGACGCAGGCCGTACTTCGCGGTGGTGATGAAGAGACGGCTCAGGTCGGGGCCGCCCAGGCAGACGCTCGTGGGCTGGCGGGCGGGGAGCGTCACCTCGCGGTCCAGCTGGCCGTCGGGGCGGTAGCGGCGCACCACGGACGCTCCCCAGAAGGCGATCCAGACGTTGCCGATCACGTCGGTGGTCATGCCGTCCGGGGTGTGGTTGGAGGTGTGCAGGAAGACGCGGCGGGCGCCCAGTTCGCCGTCGCGGCTCACGTCGAAGCGGTGGACGGTGCCGCGGGCGCTGTCGGCCAGGTAGAGGTACTTGCCGTCCGGGGAGAACGCCGGGCCGTTCGGGATCGTCAGTCCTTTGAGGACTGGCGCGGGGGCACCGAGGCGGCGCAGGGCGCCGGTGCCCTGTTCGGCGTCGTAGGACATGGTCGTGACCCAGAAGCGGCCCTGGGGATCGGCCACGGCGTCGTTGACGCGCATGCCCTCGCCCGCGAAGTCCTGTTGCTGTGGGCCGTTCAGGAGTCCTGCGCCGGTTCCGATCGCGGCCACCAGTTCGTCGCTACCTCGTACTGGCGCTACAGCGCCTACGGGTGCCAGGAGTGTGGCCAGCTCGGTGAACGGGGCCGGGATGGTGCCGCGGGTTTCGAGGACTCGGCCTGCCAGCAGGTCTACCACGACGAGCCTGCCGTTGATCCAGCGGGCGCCTTCACCCAGTTCGAGTTGTTCGAAGTTCCACTGCGTCAGCGTCATCGGACGGTGCTCCCCGCTTGCAGGTCCAGCAGTTCCAGGTCAGTGCGGGTGGGCAGGCCCTGCCAGTCGCCTGGGGTCGCGACGGCGAACGCGGCCACGGCGTTGCCGCGCCGGACCCGGTCGCCGGGGTCGAGACCGTCGAGGCGCGCGGAGAGGTAGCCGGCCACGAACGCGTCGCCCGCGCCGGTGGTGTCGGCGACGGTGACGCGGTGGGCCTCGGCCGACCACGACCCGTCCGGCGTGTGCACGGTCGCGCCGTCTGCGCCGTGCTTCACCACGACCTCCGGGACCTCGTGGTCGCCGGCGATCGGGATTTCGTCGTCGGACGCGATCAGCACGTCGACGTTCTTCAGCAACGGTCCGATTGTTTCGGCGGCCCGCGTTGTGGTCCAGAGCTTCGAGCGGAAGTTGACGTCGAGGCTGACGGTGCTGCCGGCCTGCCTGCCCAGGTCGATCGCCTCTGTCACGGCGGCGAGCGCGGACTCGCTCAGCGCGGGCGTGATGCCCGTGACGTGCACGATCCGGGGGACACCGAGGTCGAACGAGCGCCGCACGTCCTCAACGGACAGTCTCGACCTCGCGCATCCCTTGCGGTAGTAGAGAACCCGGGTGATGTCGGCGGTGCGCGGCTCGAAGAAGATCAGGCCCGTCGACGCGTCCCGGGTGATCCGGGCGGCCTGGACGTCCACCTGTTCGGCGAGCAGCGTGCGGCGGATGAGCGATCCGATCTCGTCGGCGCCCGTCACCCCTGTCCAGCGCACGGCGTGGCCGAGGCGCGCGAGACCGATGGCCACGTTCGACTCGGCACCGGCGACGGTCAGCTCCGCGGTCCCTCCCAGGCGGAACGGACCGGCGGCGCGGAACGCCCCCATGGTCTCGCCCAGGGTGAGCACGTCGGTCATGCAACTCCTTCCACGAGAGCAGTGATCGTCAGCCGCCAGCGCACCGATCCCGAGGCGGGCACCACCGCGACCGGGCAGCTGGTGTCCGCGCGGTCGAAGGTGCGCCCGAGCATGGGTTCCACGCCGATGCTGCGGTACGGGTCGTCTTCGGGCCAGCCCCTCAGGTTGCGCCACAACGCGATCGAGACCGGCTGATCAGCGCACTCGACGTGGAGGTCGAGGTGCTGATCTCCGTCGACCACGCGGATCTGCCCACGTTCGAGAATCGCGCCGGTGGCGGTGCCGTCGTCGGGACCGAGCGAGTCGAGGCCCGCCGGCCAGAGGTGCTCCGCGGGAATCGGATCGGTGATCAGCACGGAAGTGCCGACCGGGGCAACCAATCGGGCAAATCGGCTCACGTCGAGGAGGGCGTGGGCGGCCCAGACAAAGCGGTAGCCGGGGGTGGCGCGCAGTTCGTAGTCGGCGACGATCGCACCGGCTTCGGCACCGAGGGTGCGACTGAGAGTGAAGTCGGGACAGTCCACTCGGGCCTGGGTGGGGGTTTCCTGCCAGGGACGGCTCCAGGCGTCGCCGTGATCAGGCAGGCCCCGGATGGTGGGGACGCACTCCTCCAGGCCGCCCGCGTCGACAAAGGCGGCGTTCGGGGTCGCGTCGGCCCGAGTGGGCGCGTGGCGGTGCCAGAGCCACTCGCGGTGGGCTGTGCGGAGCGAAGTCCAACGGCCGCCGAGGTGGTTGTCCACCTCGGCGTACAGCGGCACAACCCTTGTGACCTGCACGGTTCATCCCTGGCGTGATCAAATCAGTAGTTAATTACTAATTTATCTTGCCATGGGGTGCCGCCAGGACCAACTGTCAGCTCGTCGTGCAGGTCGTTCCGTTGAGGGTGAAGGCGTCCGGCGGGGTGTTGCGACCTCGGGCGGAGCCCAGGAAACCGATCGAGACTTCGGCGCCTGGCTGGATGGTCCGGTTGTGGCCGGCGGCGGTGGCGGTCACCGTCGATCCCCGCTGGGACGCGGAGGCGTTCCACGTGTCGCGGACGGTCTGGCCGTCGGCGAAGGTCCAGCGCAGGGACCAGTCGGTGATCGGGGTGCGGCCGGTGTTCCTGATGGTGATCTGGGCCTGGAAGCCGCCCTGCCACTGGTCGGCGCGGTAGCTCACGGCGCACGGGGGCGGAGGCGGCTGGGTCGTCACGACCGGGGGTGGCTGGGTGGTCGTGGGAATGACGCGCTGGGAGCGGTCGGGTTGCTGTTGTAACGCGCTGGTGGGGGTTGTCGTGGTGGTGGCGGTCGAGGACGGGGTGGCGTCCATGCCGTTGCACGGGGTGCCCCAGAGTCCTCGGTCGCCGCGGGCGGCGGCCAGTTCGGCTTCGGCCAACGAACCTGCGGCGTCCTGGGCGCGCAGGACGCCTTCTTTCACCGCCAGCAGGGCGTAGTCGGTGCCGTCCTCGAGGCGGAGGTTGACCTCACCCGGGGTCATGGCGCTGACGCGAACCTGCTTGGCGAGCAACCACTTCTCGGCGAACGTGCGGGCGCCGGCGGCCCAGCAGTCGGCGGGCTCGGCGAGCTGGGAGATCTGGACGCGTTCGCCGCCGTCCAGTTCGATAGTGCGGCCGTCGACCACAGCGCGCACAGAGGCGGACATCTCGCCGCGCGAGTCGTTGATCAGCGTCGGCACCTGCAACTGCACCGACGCCGACATCGGACGTGACGGGCTCTCGGTCGTGCACGCGCACGCCAGCAGAACCACGAGAAAAGACAAGGACTTCCGAGACACCTAAGAACTCCCGCACACGTTCATGCAATCCAGCACGAACCGTAGCGGTCCCCGAGTACCGCTCACATCCGCCGTTCGGCCTTGATCAACGGCGGATGTGAGCGGAAGTCCACAAAGGTGCGTCCGGCGCGCTCCTGGAAGCGCGGCGTGAACGGGTCCACCCCCGACGGGCCACGTTGCGTCACAACGGTTCCCGGCATACCGGCGCCGCCGAACCTGAACCGTCGTTGAACAGCCAGTGACCGACCTCGGCACCGACGGCGATCTCCCGCACTCCTGCGCGGTGATGGCCCGGTTCCAGGCGCGTATCTCCGTCAGGTCGCCCTGCCAAGCCTTAGCAGGGGCCGAACCTGCGCCACACCGTCGACGTAGACGGGTCGTCCCCAGCGAACCAACTGGCAACCGCGGGGTCCGAAGCCTGCGCGAGCGCCACCGAGGCCAATACCCCCTGCACCGCCAATGCCAAACCCAGCCCAATGCCGAACAGACACCTCACAACGAGCCCCCCAAGCGATCCGCGCGCCCTCGACAACACACGAACATCAATGCGCCGGGAGCCATAGACGCACATCCCACCCGAGCAACAGTGATTCACCGATTCCACTTTGGAATGGGGCCGAGCGAAGCGATGCCACCGGGGGTCCGGGGGGCGCAGCCCCCCGGCTGGGGTCTGGGGGCTCGGCCCCCAGAAAACACCACGGGCGAGGTACAGGTCTGCGCTTTCCGCAGACATACCTCGCCCGATGACCGTGCCCCCGGTGCGACTCGAACGCACACTGGACGGATTTTGAGTCCGCTGCCTCTGCCGATTGGGCTACGGGGGCGTAGCTGGGGTGAACTGTAGCGGATCACCCCAGCGAGTTTCTTCCCAGGGGACCCCTAGGACTTAACGAGCCTGCCGATGGCCGCCGAGGCCTCTGCCAGCTTCTCCTCGGCCACCGAGCCGCCTTCCGCCGCTGCCTGGGCCACACAATGCTTCAGGTGCTCGTCGAGCAACCCCAGCGACACGGCCTGCAGCGCCTTCGTGGCCGCGGAGATCTGGGTGAGGACGTCGATGCAGTATTCGTCGTTCTCGACCATGCGCTGGAGACCGCGGATCTGTCCCTCGATGCGGCGCAGTCGCTTGAGGTATGCGTCCTTGTCCGCGGTGTACCCGTGCATCGGCTCCTGACCTTCCCTACCCCTGGCGGGTATGTCGAGGATACCTGCACCGGATGGGGGTGCGTTATGTGCGACGCTGCTCCGTCAGCTGGAATGGGGAAGCGTCCGGCAAGCCCAGCAACGGGTCGAAGTGAGACGACTAGCAGCACATTTTGGACCCATAACACCCGTGTGGTTTACCGGGTAAATGCCCCGACCGGGCGGTTGGGTCACATTTTAGCGGCGAAAGGTTCGCCGTTTTTCCTCGTGTGGACTATGGTGTTGTCGAAGCACGTGGTTACGTCGAGGATCCGCGTGCTATGTGAGTACCCAACGGAGGAACAGTGGCACAGCAGACCGTCGTCCAACTCATCGACGACCTCGACGGCGGAGAAGCCGACGAGACCGTGACCTTCGCACTTGACGGTGTCGAGTACGCCATCGACCTGTCGAAGGGAAATGCGGAGCGGCTTCGCGAGTCGCTGTCGGACTTCGTCGGCAAGGCTCGTCGTGCGGGTGGCCGCAAGCAGCGCAAGGGCACCGGCAAGTCCACGGTCAAGGCCACCGACAAGGCTGAGGCGCAGCGCATTCGTGACTGGGCTCGCGCGCAGGGGCACCAGATCTCGGACCGCGGCCGCATTCCGCAGAACCTGGTCGTGCAGTTCCAGGAAGCGCACGCCTCCTGACCTGCGCGGACACGCGAGGTTTCCACACGTCGGCCGGTTCGCCGGCCGACGTGTTAACCCGAAGACTTAACACATCCCGGTTCGTTCACACTATCCCCGGAACGCGGGATCAACGGCCGGGAAAGTGCGCTCCGAACAGGCGTGACACGGCAGTGGCCTTGACCGCTGTCTCCTCGAATTCCTCGTCAGGGTCGGACAGCGAGATCACCGCTCCGCCCACACCGAAACTCACCTGGTCGCCGTTCGTGACCAGCGTTCGGATGACGATGCTGAAGTCGGCGGCTCCGTTGAGCGAGAAGTAACCGAGCGCTCCCGAGTACACCCCACGTGGACCGGCTTCCAACCCATCAAGGATCTGCATGGTCCGGATCTTCGGCGCACCGGTCATGGATCCGCCGGGAAACGCTGCTCGAACACATCGGACGGCAGAACTGTCCTGGCGAAGTCGGGCCCGCACGGTGCTCACCAATTGGTGTACGGTCGCGTAGGTCTCGACGTCGAACAACCGCGTCACCTCGACAGAACCGACTTCCGCGCACGTGCCGAGATCGTTGCGGACGAGGTCCACGATCATCAGGTTCTCCGCGCGGTCCTTGACTGATCGCGCCAACGTTGTGCGCAACATCTCGTCGTCTGACGCATCAACACCTCGGGGGCGTGTCCCCTTGATCGGCGATGACTCCACGACGCCATCTCGGTCCACCCGGATAAATCGTTCGGGTGACGTGCTGAGCACGGAGAGGTCACCGAAACGCAGGAGCGCCCCGAACGGAACGGGATTTGCGGCGCGAAGCAGCCGATATGTGTCCCACGGGTCGAGCGACGCACGCCACGACATCATGTTCGTCAGGCACGCCTCGTACGTCTCCCCCGCGGTGATCGCTTCCTGGCAGGCGTTGATCAGCTTCAGGTAGTGCGCGCGCGGATGCCGCAACGTCACGTCGGACACGCGCGGCTGTGATGGTTCGGCCAATGGGCTCAGTCGAGTGAGAACCGCCGATACCTCGCTGAACCAGCTGTCATCGGACAACGACAGCAAATAGACGCAATCATCAACGTGATCGATGACCAGCGCACGGTCCGTGAACACGAACGACGCGTCTGGCTGTTCCGCGCGGTGTGCGAAGTCGCCACCGCACTCCGCCTTCAGCTCGTAGCCGAGGTATCCGACCCATCCCAGGGTGAAATCGAACGGCACGTCCGGCTGCTCCACGCTCCACGACGCGAGGTCGTCGTCCAGCCAGGAGAAGAAAGAAGGACAGGGGCGCGCGGTGCCGTCGAGCGTGAGCACCTGGTCCGGCACGGAGTACTGCGCGACGCGGGCGAGCGGCCCCGACGCGTCGCCCATGAACGAGAACCGCCCGCCGGATCCGCTGTCCAGCCAGAACGCGGCCTCAGAAGCCCCGTACAGCGCCGCGAACGCCTCTTCCGCGTCCACGGTCGTGGCGAGCTTGCGAACGTGCACAGGGCGCTTCTGAGGCGTTGAGCGAACCAGCACCGGTTCGGGCACCGCGGCGGTCCTCGTCGGGGTCAGCACGGCGAAGTTCGCGAGCATCTCGCGGCCGAACTCGGTGCAGATCGACTCGGGGTGGAACTGCACGCCCCACGCGGGTCTGTCCAGAGCGCGCACACCCATCAGCACGGAGTCGTCGCTCCACGCGATGGCTTCCAATGAAGAAGGCAGATTCGTGACGGCCAGCGAGTGATAGCGCACGACGTCGAACGGCGAGGGCATCCCCGCGAACACGTCGACACCGGTGTGCGTGACCGGCGAAACGATCCCATGACGCGGCACGGGCGCGGGCCCCACAACAGCGCCGTACGACAAACACAGCCCCTGATGCCCCAGACACACGCCCAGCAACGGGATCTCGGCGTGGTCGATCACCGCGCGGCAGAGGCCGAAGTCGGCGGGATTACCGGGCCGGCCGGGGCCTGGCGAGATCACCACGTTGTCGAACGACCGCAGTGAGGCAAGCCGAAAGCGCGGGTCGTCGTTGTGGACGACCACGGGCTCGGCACCGTTCACCTCAGCGAGGTGCTGGAAGAGGTTGAACGTGAACGAGTCGTAGTTGTCGATGAGCAGGGTCCGCATTCCAGGGCGGCACTTTACCTGCCGAAACACTCGAAAGGAGCAACGAGAGAGGGCGGCCACAGAACGTGACCGCCCTCGTGTTCCACCGTGGTCAGCTCCCGAGGAGGAACTTCGCGTCCGTGGCCATGGACGCGAGCTCGCTCGCCGGGAACGGGTTGCTGTCGAGCCCGGGGTAGCCGCTGCCCTCGTAGCTCGCGTTCTGCGCGATGTTCACCGTCCAGCCGTTGGGGGCCTTGTAGGACATCCACTGCATCACGCGGCCCTCCTCCTGACTGAAGGCGTCACCGACCTGCACACCGTTGACGTCGCGCACCTTGCACGTCGCCTTGCTCATGCCCCAGAACTGCTTGGCGAGCGCACACGGATCGGCCGGATCCGTCGGCTTCGGCATCGAGACCTCGGCGAGCATCATGCCGACCTTGCCGTTCTTCTGGACCGGCACGTGTGCCGTGTAGACCCAGACCTCCGGCGTCTCGCCCTTGTCCGTCGAGATCTGCGCCTGGGTGCGCTGCATCTCGCCGTTCTGGTACTCCGGCGCCTGGTACTTCAGCTTGGGCGTCTCGAACCCGCCGGCCTGGGCGGATGCCGTGAGCGCGTTCAGCAGCAGCACGCCGCGGTCGGCCTGCGGCCCGTTGGTGGCCGTGCGGTCGGACTGCCCGACCGGCCACTGCTCGCCCCACTGCGTGTCAGGCATGCCGGCGCCGACGCCGGCACTGGAGCTGGAGCTGGAACTGCTGCTCGGCCCCGCACCGACCAGGTAGTCCTTCGTGCCCTGCGGGTTCAGCGCGAACGCCGACCCGAGGCCGACACCGACCACCAGCACGGCCACCGCCGCGCCCGTGATGGACGCCCGCCGCTTGGAACGGGCCTTGTGCGCCCTGTCGAGCGCGATGCCCGGATCCATCGAGGGCGGCGGGCTGCTCGCCACCACCACTTCCTGAAACGCTCGTTTGAGGTCCTGTTCGTTCATCGAACCCTCTCCTGCTCTGAAAGCAGGCCGCGCAGCGTCTGCAGCCCCCGCGCGGCCTGGCTCTTCACGGTTCCTTCCGAACACTTGAGGACAACGGCCGTCTGTTCGACGGACATGTCCTCCCAGTACCGCAGGACGAGGCACGCACGTTGCTTCGGAGGCACCTTCGCCAGCGCCTCCAGCAGCACCATCCGTTCCTCTGGGTAGACGCCTGGAGGAGCGGCCGAGTCGGTCAGGTCGTCACTCGCCGACTCGAACCGGAACCACCCGCGCCGTCGCTCGGACAGGAACGTCCGCACCACGATCTGCCTGGTGTAGGCGTCCAGCGCCTCGTGCCGCTCGACCCGTCGCCAAGCCAGGTACAGCTTGGTGAAGGCCTGTTGCACGAGGTCTTCCGCGCGATGCCAGTCGCCGCACAGCAGGTATGCCGTGCCGCGCATGACGTCGGAACGGGCCGCGAAGTACTCCTGGAACGCGGCGTCCCGGTCACTCATCAGGTCTCCCCCTGTCTGCGGTGCCGGGATAGTCACGCCACCTGGGGCCTGGCAGGTTGCACGAAGTTCTCAAAACGCATACTGATGTCGTGATTTTCCTTTTGCTCCTCGGTGTCCCCACCGCGCTGGGCCATTTGTACCTGTGGCGGCGGCTGGTCGTGGACACCACGCGTCCCCGCACGCTGGGCCGTCGCATCGGCACGCTGGCGATCATCGGCGCGTTCGGGATGATGATGAGCGCCCTGGTCGTGACGCGCAGGGTGCCGCCGGAGCTCGGGAAGTTCTTCGCGTGGCCCGGATACCTCTGGCTCGCGATGCTGTTCTACCTGGCGCTCGCGCTCGGCATCGCCGAGATCCCGCGCCGGATCCTGCTGAAGCGGGCCACCCTCACGCCGGTGGCCGTCGGCGCCGGTCCCGAGGCCGCCGAACCCGTCGAGATCGTGCCGGACCCGTCGCGACGGCTGTTCATCGCGCGGTCGGTGGCGATCGGTTCCGGCATCGCGGCGGGCGGCGTCGTCGGCTACGGCATGACCCAGGCGCTGGGTGACCCGCAGCTGCTGAACGTGCCCGTGACGCTGAAGAAGCTGCAGCCGTCGTTGTCCGGTTTCCGGATCGCGGTCGTGAGCGACATCCACCTCGGGCCGCTGCTCGGGCGTTCGCACACCGAACGGATCGTGCGGATGATCAACGAGCAGGAAGCGGACATGGTCGCGATCGTCGGCGACCTGGTGGACGGCACCGTCGCCGAGCTGGGCGAGGCCGCGGCACCGTTGCGGGACCTGGTGTCCAAGCAGGGCAGCTTCTTCGTGACGGGTAACCACGAGTACTTCTCCGGCCACGAGCAGTGGATCGCGGAGCTCGACAGGCTCGGCGTGAACCCGTTGCGCAACGAGGGTTTGACGATCGCCGGCGGCATCGAGGTCGTGGGCGTGAACGACGTGACCGGCAAGTCCTACGACGACGGGCCGGACTTCGGCCGTGCACTCGCGGGACGCAACCGGAACAACCCCGTAGTCCTGTTGTCACATCAGCCCGTGCAGGTTACCGACGCGTCTTCACACGGCGTCGACCTCCAGTTGTCCGGTCATACACACGGTGGACAGATGGCGCCGTTCAACTTGTTCGTGCCGCTGCAGCAGCCCAGTGTCGCGGGGCTGTCGAAGGTGGACGACACGTGGCTCTACACCAGTCGTGGCGCGGGTTTCTGGGGTCCGCCGGTGCGGGTCGGCGCCCCTCCGGACATCACGATGGTCGAGCTTCGTTCTGCTGGCTAAATCACACTCGGCTGGACTGGCTTGCGCACTTTCGGTGTCCAGGCCGTAGAGTGGACGGCCGTGCCCGCGTACGGACGCGAGGCGGATGAAGGGGGAACCCTGGGGAAATGACCGAGAGCTTCGCCGTTGACCGGCGTTACGAGGCAGAGGCTCGTATTCGGCGTTTCCTGGACCAGGAGAACCCGTCGACACCATGTCTGGTGATCGACCTCGAGACGATTCGCGCGCGCTACCAGGCGATTCGCGCGGCACTGCCGTCCATCGACATCTTCTACGCGGTGAAGTCGAACCCGGAGTCCGACGTGGTCGGCACGCTGGTCGCGGAAGGTTCGCACTTCGACGTGGCATCGCCCGCGGAGATCGACCTGTGCCTGGCGCGCGGCGCCGCGCCGTCGTCGATCTCCTACAGCAACCCCATCAAGAAGGCCGCTGACATCGCGTACGCGTACTCGCGTGGCGTGCGGATGTTCGTGTCCGACAGCGAACAGGACGTCCGGTTCGTCGCCTCGCACGCGCCCGGTTCGTCCGTGCTGGTGCGGATCCTTGTCCACAGCAAGGGTTCCACGTACCCGTTCGGCAACAAGTTCGGTTGCGATCCGGAGATGGCGACGGATCTCTTGCGGCTGGCGCACGAACTGGGGCTCGTTCCTCTTGGTGTCGCGTTCCACGCGGGCTCGCAACAACTCTCCGTCGAGGGCTGGGACTCCGGCATCGCCGACGCGGCCCTGATCGCCGCGAAGCTGCGCGCGGAGGGCATCGAGACGTCGACGGTGAACCTGGGCGGCGGCCTTCCCGCCGTGTACCAGGAGTCCACGCCGTCGCTGGATGACTTCGCCGCCGCCATCGAGGCTTCGGTCGCGCGGCACTTCGGCTCGTTCCGCCCCAGGGTGATGATCGAGCCCGGCCGGGCGATCTCCGCCGAGGCCGGGATGATCCGTTCGTCGGTCGTGCTGGTGTCGCGGAAGTCCTATTCGGACGAACGCCGCTGGGTGTACATCGACATCGGCCGCTACCAGGGCCTCGCCGAGACCGAGGGCGAGGCGATCGCGTACCGGCTGCGCACCTCGCGGGACGGCGGCCCGGTGGGGCCGATCGTGCTGGCAGGCCCCACCTGCGACGCGGACGACGTGATCTACCAGCACACCCGCTACGACCTGCCGCTCGACCTGCAGGCCGGCGACCACGTGGACATCCTCCACGCGGGCGCCTACACCTCCTCCTACTCGTCCGTGTGCTTCAACGGCTTCCCGCCGTTGGCCACGTACTGCGTATAAGCCTGTTCGCAATTCACATAGTTTGGAGTGATTGATGTCCGAAGCGCCCTGTCAGACCGAGGAGACCGTCGGTTTGTTCGCGGGACAGCACGTACTTGCAGAGCTCTCGGGTGTGAGCGCGGATCTGCTCGACGACGAGCAGTTCCTGCGGCACGCCCTTGGTGAGGTTCTCACGCAGGCCGACGCAACCGTGCTGGAGGTGATCTCCAAGAAGTTCGATCCCCAAGGAGTCACCGTGCTGGCCCTGCTGTCGGAATCCCATGCGTCGATCCATACCTATCCCGAAGTGGGTTCGGTGTTCGTCGACGTGTTCACCTGCGGTACTCGTGCGAAGCCCGCGCTGGCCGTCCAACTACTCGCTGACGCGCTGGGCGCTGCTCATGTGAGCACGGACCTCGTCACTCGTGGCGTCAAGGAGCATGTCGCGTGAACACGATCAACGAGCCGCTCGCCGAGGGCATGACCCGCCACTGGCAGGTGGACGAGGTGCTGGTCGACACCAAGACCGACTTCCAGCACCTGGTGATCGCCCGCACGGCCCAGGGCCTGTCGCTGTTCTGCGACAACGACCGCCAGTCGACGGAGTTCAGCCAGCTGACCTACCACGAGGCCCTGATGGTGCCGGCGCTGCTGCTGGCCGACACCGTCGAGCGCGTGCTGGTCATCGGCTCCTCCGAGGGTGTCGTGTGCCAGATGGCCGTGCAGCACGGCGCAACCGTCGTCGACCACATCGACATCGACGAGCAGGCCGTGAAGCTGTGCGCGGAGCACCTGCCCTACGGGTACACCTCCGCCGAGCTCGCTGAGGCGGAGAAGGGCTCCGGCCCCATCCGCGTGCAGTACATCGACGGGTTCGAGTACATCCGCACGACGTCGGAGAAGTACGACATCGTGCTGGTGGACCTGCCCGACGAGCGCGAGGAGGAGGCGCAGCACAACCGCCTGTACGGCGCGGACTTCCTGCGCATGTGCAAGGCGCTGCTGCGTCCCGGCGGCGTCGTCGTCAACCAGTCCGGCTGCCAGACGATGTGGCGCAACACCACGCTGATCCGCTCGTGGCAGCGGTTCAACGAGGTGTTCGACACCGTCGCGTACTACGGCTCGGACGAGCACGAGTGGGCGTACCTGTTCGGCCGCGCGGACGTCGTCGAGGACCCGACCGCGTTGATGGTCGAGCGGTTGAAGACGGCCGGGTACCAGCCGGAGTCGATCGACGACCTGGCGTTGCTGGGCAACAGCATCCCGCCGTACCGGGTGCGGCAGTCGCTGGCCTGATCTGCGTTGCCGAGAGGGGCGCTTCCCGTTCGCGGGAAGCGCCCCTTTCTCGTCAGCCCAGTGACTGCTTGAGGAACTCGA
This sequence comes from Lentzea sp. HUAS TT2, assembly GCF_051853195.1. Classification (NCBI taxonomy): domain Bacteria; kingdom Bacillati; phylum Actinomycetota; class Actinomycetes; order Pseudonocardiales; family Pseudonocardiaceae; genus Lentzea; species Lentzea sp. HUAS TT2. Next base: position 812,063 of record NZ_CP196667.1, read on the forward strand.
CCTGCAGCAGGAGCAGGTTCTCCGCCACCTGTTCCTGCGGGGTCATGTGCGTGACGCCCGAGAGCGGCAGCACGGTGTGCGGGCGGCCGGCGGCCAGCAGCGCGTTGGACAGGCGCAGGGTGTGGGCCGCCACCACGTTGTCGTCGGCGAGGCCGTGGATGATCATCAGCGGGCGGGAGAGCTTGTCCGCGTCGGCGATGAGGGAGTTCGCGTCGTAGACCTCGGGCTTGTCGTCCGGGTGGCCCAGGTAGCGCTCGGTGTAGTGGGTGTCGTAGAGGCGCCAGTCGGTCACCGGGGCGCCCGCGATGCCCGCGTGGAAGACGTCAGGGCGGCGCAGGACGGCCAGTGCCGCGAGGTAGCCGCCGTAGGACCAGCCTCGGATCGCGACCCGCGTGAGGTCGAGGTCCTGCTCGACCGCCGCGGCGGCGTGCAGGGCGTCGACCTGGTCCTCCAGCGTGGCGCCGGCGAAGTCGTACGCGATCTCGCGTTCCCAGGCCAGGCCTCGCCCCGGCGTGCCGCGGCCGTCGGCGACGAGGACCGCGAAGCCCTGGTCCGCCAGCCACTGCGAGGCCAGGAAGGCGTTCTGGACCGAGAGGACGCGCTGGGCGTGCGGGCCGCCGTACGGGTCCATCAGCACCGGCAGCTTGGTGCCGGGGACGTGCCCGTTGGGCAACAGCAGGGCGGCGCGGATGGACCGTTCGCCGAGGGTCAGCATGCGCGGCGACGCCTTGAGGACAGGCGTGTCCGCCCACGACTCGATGACGTGCTCACCGACTCGCGCTCGTGAGCCGAACGAGTCCAAAGTGGCCGATATCTCGACAACCGTTTCGCCGCCCCGAACCGCGGAGTGCACACCGTCCTCAGTGGACAGTTTCCTGGTGTCGGCGCCGACGTCGTAGACGTGCACCTGCGTCGGGTCCTCCGCGGAGGCCGAGACGAGGATCGAGCCATCGGCGATGTCGAGAACCCGGCGCACCTGCAGGCCGGACGTCAGGACGTCGTCGCCCACCTGGAGCGCGTACTCGTCGCCCTGCCCCACGATCCGCACGAGGCGGCCGTCCGGCGTCCACGCCGGGGCACCGTCCGTGACCTCGAGCCACGTCGGGTCGGTCTCGACCGCGAGCTCGGTGACGGATCCGGTGTCGGGGGCGAGCGTGTAGATCCGGCGGGTGCGCTGGTCGCGGTCCTGCGTCGTGACCAGCGGGGCGCCGCCGGACGACCAGTGCACGTCGTTGAGGTAGTCGAACTCGATCAGCACCGGGACGAAGGTGCCGTCGAGCGACACCACGTGCAGCGACACCGAGGCGTTGGTCGTGCCCGCCGACGGGTAGGCGATCTCGGTGGCCGCCGTGCCGGGGTTGGCCGGGTCGGCGATGTACCAGCGCTGCACCTCGGCGTTGTTGACCCGCGCGGCGATGAGACGCTTGCCGTTCGGCTCCCACCAGTAACCGCGGTAGCGCGACATCTCCTCGGCCGCGATGAACTCGGCGAGGCCGAACGTCACGTCCTCGCCGTCAGGAACGGCGACCGCGTAGTCCTCACCCGAGTCCAGCTCGACCACCCGCAACGTGCCGCGCGTGACGTACGCCACGCGCTGCCCGGTCGGGTCGACCCGAGGGTCGATGACCCCGCCTTGCGTCGGCAGCTCCCTCACGACGCCACTCGTCAGGTCAGCCACGAACAGCCGGCCGGACAGGGCGAACGAGGCCACCGAGGCGTCCCGGGAGAGCGCGTACCCGACCAGTCCCGCGCCGGACTCACGCGTGCGCTCGCGGCGCGCCTTCTCCTCGGCGGGCAGGTCCTCCGGATCGGACAACAGCGCCGCCGGGTCGGCGACCAGCCGCTCTTCGCCGGTCGCGGTGGTCAGTTCCCAGAGCCCGTTCGCACGGCTTGTGGCCGTGGCCGGGCGCAGGAAGAAGACACGTGCGCCGTCGGCTGACACCGCGAAGGTCCTCGGTGCGCCGACGGTGAACCGCTGGGTGCGCGCCTGTTGGCGCGGGAAGGAGATGTCGTTGCCCACGCCCCACACTAACCCGCGCGCGAGGAGCGCGCGGGTGCCTGCGAGGTGCACTGCTTCGCACGTCACAGGCACCGCGACGCGAACAGCCCCGCCGGATCGCAGGCTTCTCGGCGTGTTCGCGGACCCGTGCGAACGCCGCCTAGCCCACCTTGCTCTTCGGCGGCAACGGAATGAACCCGCTGGTCCGCCGCACGTACTCGGCGTACCCGGGCCGGCGCGACACGATGTCCTTCTCCAGCAACGGTTTGCCGCTGCCCTTGGCGAGCAGCCAGGTCATGACCACCGGCCCGACGATCGTGAGCGCGGCAAGCCACGAGTGCAGCGCGAACAGGTACAGGCCCCACCACACGACGGAGTCGCCGAAGTAGTTCGGATGCCTTGTGTAGCGCCACAAGCCGCGGTCCATCACAGCGCCCTTGTTCGCCGGGTCCGCGCGGAACCGGGAGAGCTGCCAGTCACCAATGGCCTCGAAGGCGAAGCCGACCATCCACACGCCAGTGCCGATCCAATCCAGCACTCCGAACGGGGCCGAAAGGTGCTGCGCGGCCTGGACGGGGAGCGAGACGATCCACATCAGCACGGCCTGCAGGAGGTAGACGCGGTACATCCGCAGGCGCGGGTTTCCCTTGGCGCGCTTGAGGATGTCCTGGTAGCGCGGGTCCTCGTCCTTGCCCCTGTTGCGCGAGTGGATGTGCACGCCCAGGCGTACGCCCCACACCACGGTGAGCGCGGTGACCACCCACTGCCGGGTCGGTTCGCCGTCCGCCAACAGCAGCGTGATCACGGCGATCACGGCGAAACCCGGGCCCCAGACCGAGTCGATCAGGTCGTAGCGCTTGCGGGAGTCCGCGTACAGGAACAGTCCGCTGAGCAGCAGCAGAACAGCCAGGAGGCTGATCAGGAAGCTCATCGGGCCACCAGCTCACGACGGACGCGAGGCATGCCGCTGCGCCCCGCCTCGCTCCTGCGCACCGCGAGGATCTGGTCCACGCCCATCCTGCCCTCCTCGAACGTCAGCGCGCCTCCGGCGAGGTACAGCCGCCAGACGCGCGCCTGGCCCTCGCCGACCAGCGCGACGACCTCGTCCCACCGCTCTTCGAGAGTCTCTGCCCATGCCCGCACGGTCCAAACGTAGTGCTCGCGCAACGCGTGCACGTCACGGATCTCCAGGCCGGCGGCTTCGAGGAAGCCGGTGGTGGCACTGACCGGTCGCATGTGCATGTCCGGCGCGACGTACGACTCGATGAACGCCCCGCCGCCCGGTGCGTTGTGGCCGCGCGACATCTGTTGCAGCAGCAGGCGTCCCTCCGGCTTGAGCAACCGGTGCAGCGTCGCGGCGTACTCCGGGTAGTTGCTCTCACCGACGTGTTCGCCCATCTCGATGGTGGAGATCGCGTCGAACGGCGCGTCGCGCACCTCGCGGTAGTCCTGCAGCCGCACCTCGACGCGATCGGTCAGGCCCTCGGCCTCGATGCGGCCGAGGATGTGCGCGCGCTGCTGCGCGGAGATCGTCACGCCGGTCGCGTGCACGCCGTAGTGCTTCGCGGCGTGGATGATCATCGAACCCCAGCCGCAGCCGACGTCGAGCAGGCGCATGCCCGGTCGCAGGTCGAGCTTGCGGCACACGAGGTCCAGCTTGTTGTGCTGCGCCTGCGCGAGCGGCTCGTCCTCGGCCGTGAAGTACGCGCACGAGTAGGCCATGCTCGGGTCGAGCACGAGCTGGTAGAACGCGTTGCTCAGATCGTAGTGGTGCGAAATGGCATCACGGTCGCGGCTCTTGGTGTGCAACGCACCCCGCAGCCGTGCCTCCTCCTTCGGCGCGTCCGGGTTGCGGCCGAGCACCTTCAGTTGCAACGCGAGCTTCGCGACCTCCGAGATCCGAGGCCGGCGGGTTACTCCCCGCCGCACGAGCCCCCAGATCTGGGAGAGCCCCTCGGCGAGATCACCCTCCACGTCGAGCTCCCCGCTCACGTACGCGCGCGCGAGCCCCAGTTCGTTCGGGCTCCAGACGAGCCTCCGCAACGCGTCGCGGGAGCGGATCACGAGCACCGTGCCGTCCTGCGGCCCGGCGACGCTTCCGTCCCAGGCTCGAAATCCGATCGGCAACGGCGCACCCAGCACCCGTTCGGCCATTCCCGCCAGCTGACCAGCGACGACCACCCTGCACCTCCTGCGTGACCTGACTCCGCCAGACGTTCGAGACGGAAGGAGGTTCGGTTCGTTTCTGAACCGAGACGCAACCCGGGCCGTATGGCCTCGATAGAGCGAACGGATGGACGAGGAGGACATGAGTGTGATCCGACGTAACCGCATTGCCATCGGGCTCGCCGCGGGACTGGCAGTTGTGCTGGGTCTGGGTGTCTGGAGCGCCACTGGCAGTGGCACGAACTCCAAGCCGGTGGCACAAACCGAAACCGATCTGGGCGTCCTCGGTGACTACGGCGACGTGGGTCAGCCCCCGGTGCTCCAGGAGCCTGCGCAAGCCCCCGAAACCCCTGCCCAGCAGCAGGCCCCGGTAGTCCCGGCCGCGCAGCCCCCTGCGGCGCAGCCCCCAGCAGCAGCCCCGGTCAGCACGTTGAGGCTGGTCGGCAAGAGCGTGGACAAGATGGGCCAGGTCGTCCAGGACGGCGATGGCCGCACCCTTTACCGCTTCGACAAGGACGTCCCGAAGCCGGAAGGCAAGTCCAACTGCAACGACCAGTGCGCCGTGACGTGGCCCCCGATGCTCGCGGAGACGATCCCTCAGCTGGAGGGCGTCGACTCGAAGCTGGTCTCGCTGATCACCCGCGCTGACGGCAAGAAGCAGGTCGCCATCGACGGTTGGGCCCTGTACACGTACTCGAAGGACCCGGCGCCGGGCAAGTGGGCCGGCCAGGGCATCGGCAACACGTGGTTCGTGATCCAGCCCAACGGCAAGCGCAACGTCGAGTGCCTCCCGCCTGGTGTGACGGTTCCGGCTGCGTAACCCCAAAGCATCCCGATAGGACGGTCCTTCTGAGACACACGACACCCTGACACGGTGAGACCCCGGCCCTGGGGAAGGGGCCGGGGTTCCCGTCGTTTCGCTCCCAGGGTCACCAAAGCCGAAGGGGCGCCACCAGATCTCCGGTGGCGCCCCTTCGGTCTGTCGGATCAGAGCGTGGAGTACAGCGGGTGCTTGGCCGCCAGCACCTCGACGCGCGCACGCAGCTCGTCGATCGCCGCGCCCGGCTTCAGGGCCTCCGCGATCACGTCGGCGACCTCGATGAAGTCCACCTCGCCGAACCCGCGGGTGGCCAGCGCCGGCGTGCCGATCCGCAGACCGGACGTCACCATCGGCGGACGCGGGTCGTTCGGGACGGCGTTGCGGTTGACCGTGATGCCGATCTGGTGCAGCACGTCCTCGGCCTGCTTGCCGTCGAGCTCGGAGTTCACCAGGTCGACGAGGACCAGGTGCACGTCCGTGCCGCCGGTGAGCACCTTCACGCCGGCCGCGGCGACGTCCGCCTGCGACAGACGCTCCGCCAGGATCCGCGACCCCTCGAGCGTGCGGCGCTGGCGGTCGGCGAACTCCGGCGAGGCGGCGTGCTTGAACGCCACGGCCTTGGCCGCGATCACGTGCTCCAGCGGGCCGCCCTGCTGGCCGGGGAACACCGCCGAGTTGATCTTCTTGGCGATGTCGGCGTCGTTCGACAGGATCACGCCGCCACGGGGACCACCGAGGGTCTTGTGGGTCGTGGTCGTCGTGACGTGCGCGTGCGGCACGGGCGACGGGTGCAGGTCGGCGGCGACGAGGCCGGCGAAGTGCGCCATGTCGACCATCAGGTAGGCGTCGACCGAGTCCGCGATGCGGCGGAACTCGGCGAAGTCCAGCTGGCGCGGGTAGGCGGACCAACCGGCCACGATCAGCTTCGGGCGGTGCTCGGTCGCGAGGCGCTCGACCTCGGCCATGTCGACGCGGCCATCGGAGTCCGCGACGTGGTACGGCACGACGTTGTAGAGCTTGCCGGAGAAGTTGATGCGCATGCCGTGCGTCAGGTGGCCGCCGTGCGCGAGGTCCAGGCCCAGGATCGTGTCGCCGGGCTGGAGCAGCGCGAACATCGCGGCCGCGTTGGCCTGCGCGCCCGAGTGCGGCTGGACGTTCGCGAAGCCGGCGCCGAAGAGCGACTTGATGCGCTCGATGGCGAGGCGCTCGACGACGTCCACGTGCTCGCAGCCGCCGTAGTAGCGACGGCCGGGGTAGCCCTCGGCGTACTTGTTCGTGAGGACGGAACCCTGGGCCTGCAGCACCGACACGGGCGTGAAGTTCTCCGAGGCGATCATCTCGAGAGTGCCCTGCTGGCGCGCCAACTCGGCCGCAACGGCTTCGGCGACCTCGGGGTCGTACTCCGCGAGGGAAGCGTTGAACTGGTCGGACATCTGGAGAATCTCCCTACTTGGCGCGCTTGTAGAACGGAAGTGCGACGACCTCGACGGCCTGCTTCTTGCCGCGGACGTCCACCAGCAGTGGGGTGCCGGGCTCAGAGCTGGCACGGGTCACGTAGGCCATGGCGACGGAGTAGCCGAGGGTCGGGGACAGCGCGCCCGACGTCACCTCGCCCACGACCTCGTCGCCGTTGAGCACCGCGTAACCGTGACGCGGTGCGCGGCGCTCGGGGGTCTTCAGTCCGACCAGGACCGAGTCCACACCGGACTCCGACACCTTGGTCAGCGCTTCGCGGCCCACGAAGTCGCCGGGCTTGTCGAGCTTCACGACGCGGCCCAGGTTCGCGTTGTACGGCGTCAACGACGTCGTGAGCTCGTTGCCGTACAAGGGCATCCCGGCTTCGAGACGCAGCGTGTCGCGGCAGCCGAGACCGCACGGCTTGAGCTCGTGCGCCTCACCGGCGGACAGCAGCGCCGCCCAGACGGCCGGCGCGTCGGCGGGCGCGACGAACAGCTCGAAGCCCTCCTCGCCGGTGTAGCCGGTACGGGCGAGCAGCGCGTCGACGCCGGCGACCGTGGACGGGTACGAGGCGTAGTACTTGACCGTCGCCAGGTCCGTCTCGGTCAGGCCGGACAGGATCTCGACGGACTTCGGGCCCTGGATCGCGATCAACGCGTAGTCGGTCGAGGAGTCGGTGACGACGGTGTCGAATCCGGCGGCGCGCTCGACCAGCGCGTCAGCCACGACGGCGGCGTTCGAGGCGTTCGCGACGACCATGAACTCCTCCTCGCCCAGGCGGTACACGATCAGGTCGTCGATCACGCCGCCGTCGGCCTGGGTGATCATCGTGTAGCGGGCCTTGCCGACGGCCAGCGCGGAGATGTGGCCGACCAGCGCGTAGTCGAGGGCCTCGCCGGCCTGCGGACCGGTCAGCACGATCTCACCCATGTGCGTGAGGTCGAACAGGCCCGCGGTCGTGCGCACGGCGTGGTGCTCCGCGAGCTCTGACGAGTAGCGCAGCGGCATCCGCCAGCCCGCGAAGTCGGTGAACATCGCGCCGAGCTGCTCGTGCTCGGCGTTCAGAGGCGTGAGGCGGGACATCAGAACGCTCCTCCAGGGTGCGCCGAAGAGCCGGACGCGGCCGGCTGAGGCATCAGAAGAATGACACGGTCCATCGGAGACTCCTCACTAGAGCGAGCCTCCCCCTCTGTCATGAGCCTGAGAGCTTCGCCGCGCGGAGCGCGACTTGCACCGTGGGCGAGGCCGCTGATGGGCCTGCTTTCCAGAGTTGCCTTCGTCGCGCGGTACCTGTGCCTGAGAGATTCCGGGGAGGGATTGCTCCTTCGGCGCCCACCCGGGATGAACGAACTCCCGAGGGGTCTCTTCCGCGCGACATCGACGGCCGTGTTCAGTTGTCAGCCCCAGACGCTAGCAGGCCAAACGTCACAGCGGGACGCCCTGCGCAGTCTTCTCGACCACCTTGCGCTCCGCCCAGAAGGACAGGAACGGGACGGTGCCGGCGAGCAGCACCAGCAGGGTGCCCTTGATCGACCAGCGGAGCTTGAGCGCCAGGTCGACGGAAATCACCAGGTAGATGGCGTAGAGGAAGCCGTGGATCGGGCCGACGACCTTCATCGCGCCGCCCATGTCCGCGGCGTACTTGAGCACCATCGCCACGACCAGGAGCAGCAGGAAGACTCCGACCACGTAAGCCATGACCCTGAACCGGGTCAACGCACCCTTCATCTGCCCGCCTTCGCTCAACGACCGTCCCGCGCGTTGAGGTTCGCGAGCATGCGGTTGTAGGCCGCGAGCTCCGCGTCTTCTTCGTCGTCGAGGTACTCGACAGGCGCGGGTTTGACGGCGTCAACGGTAGCCACTGGGCGTGGAGCAGCCGCAACCGGCTCCGGTGCGAGTTCCTCGTCACGGCGCTGGCGTGCCAAACGACGGAACCGCCACACCATGAAGAGGGGGAAGAGGCCGAAGAGCGGCCACTGGAGCACGTACCCGAGGTTCTGGAACGTGCCGCTGGCGGACTCGAAGCGCTGCCACTGCCACCAGGCGAGTCCGCAACAGGCGACCAGCGCCGCCACACAGGCGAACGCGATCAGCACACGTTGGGGAGTAAAGAGGCCGCGCACGACCTCAACACTACTTGGGTGAGGCCTCCTGACGGAGGCCACCCCGTGGGGGATCCGGGGGCTCGCCCCCGGCTGGGGCGTGGGGGCTTGGCCCCCACAAGACACGCGAAGCGATCGAGGTGAGCGCATTCCGCGAACATGGGGGCCCCAATCGTGGAGCCCCGGTCCACTACGCCACGCCGTCCCGGCGCTGCCTCTGCAGACGAGCAACGCACCAAGCCGCGGCGGAGCCACGACGAAGGTGCTGGAGAACCGTCATCGGTCCCAGGCGCCTCCCGAGATCGGCAGGAGACAGACCCGCCGCGCGGTAGTCGAGCGCGCGCTGGTCCAACGGGCTGATGCCCGCGTCCCACCACTGCTCGGCCTCGGCGACGTCGCCCACCAGCTGCCAGTAGCTCGCCGCGGCGGCGAGCAGTGCCTCGGGTGCCTCCGGCGCCCGCTTGCGCATCGCGGCCACGTAGGCCGGATCCGCCGAGTCGACCTTGACCAAGCCACGCGACCCGCTCCTGCCTCCCCGCTGCACGGGGATGCCTGGCGCCGAGGGGGGAGCCTCCGCGAGCCACGCGTTCTTGATCCGGTTCACCTCCTGCATCTCTGCGTCATCAGACCGTTCAGCCGCCCACTGCTGCAACAGCTCGTGGACCCCGGAGTCCTCGACCATATGTGCCTCCTCGTCGGTCGGGGATCGGCCATTGCAGCGGAAGGTATTCGGTAGGTCTGACAATCGCCAGACCCTGAATCCCCAGAACACCCGTTACCAGTGCGTGATTGGCCTCATTCCACCCATCCGGCTCAACGCAGACGGCCGAAGATCACCCACCGTCACTAGCTGAGCGGGGTGGCCGTGCCGAAGAGGCTCCTGATGAAGGTGATGATCGACTCCGCGCCCTGACGCAGCCAGCCGAGGACCTGCTGCACCGCCGAAGCGGACTGCTCGGGCTGGGTGATCAGGAGGAACAGCACCAGCGCGACGCCCGCCAGCACTAGCACCTTCTTGAGGTTCACAGGTACCTCTCCGTCCGTGTGGTTCACCGGTCAGGCGGCGGACCGCCCGTGTCACCCGTCATGGTCCCTCATTCACCCTTGCGATGAACAACGACCACGCCCAAGTCGTGCCAGGATCCACCAGCCACGCACGCCTGCGTGACGGCCAACGTCACCCGAATGGCGGCTAAAGAGGGGCGTCAACAGCGCCGATGTCCTGGGCACGAGGTGAACACGGACACCCTCGCATCCCACAGCTTGGAAGAGAGACAGTTGCACCGGGCCTCACCCGGATGCCGAAGTCCCCCCATCACGCACTGTCACGCTCTCGTGGCGTTATTAATGCGCACCCGAACATTCATCCAATTACTCCAGACCGCCGCAGTTCCATAATCCTGTCGGCCGCCACACCCATGTCGGCAAGCACTTCATCGGTGTTCGTTCCGGTCGGAACAGGAGCCGTGGGAACCGTGGCGGGAGTGCGGTCGAAGCGAGGCGCCGGCGCCGGGTGCGGCGAGCCCGACACGTCCACGAAAGTGTCGCGTGCGGCGTTGTACGGGTGATGTGCCGCCTCGGCGGGGGTCAGCACCGGGGCCAGGCAGGCGTCCGTGTCCCGCGCGAGGTCCGCCCACTCGTCCCGCGGCCGGGTCTTCACCGCCGCCGCGATGCGTTCCCGCAGCTCAGGCCAGTTCGCCGGATCGTTGCGCGAGGGCGCGTCCTCCAGGCCCAGCACGCGCACCAGGTCGGCGTAGAACCTCTCCTCCAGCGCGCCGATGGCCACGTACCGCCCGTCCGCTGCCTCGTAGACGTCGTAGAACGGCACTCCACCGTCGAGCATGTTCTCGCCGCGCCCGCCCGACCACATGCCCGCGGACCGCATCCCGTGCAGGAACGTCGTCAGCAACGCCGCCCCGTCGACCATCGCGGTGTCCACGACCTGGCCACGCCCGGAGCGCTCCCGTTCATACAGTGCGGCGAGCACGCCGAGGGCCAGCAGCAGCCCTCCCCCGCCGAAGTCGCCCAGGAGGTTGATCGGGAACGACGGCGGCCCGCCGGCCCGTCCCAGCGGCTCCAGCGCGCCCGCTACGGCGATGTAGTTGATGTCGTGGCCGGCGCGGTCGGCGAGCGGCCCGTCCTGGCCCCAGCCGGTCATGCGGCCGTAGACGAGGCGCGGGTTGCGGGCCAGGCACTGCGCGGGGCCGATGCCCAGCCGTTCGGTCACGCCCGGCCGGAAGCCCTCGATCAGCACGTCCGAGCGCTCGACCAGACCGAGGACGAGCTCGGCGCCCTCGGGTGTGCGCGTGTCGATGGCGATCGAGCGCCGGTTGCGGCCGAGGAAGTCACCGGGGACGGTCTGCACGCTCCCCGGCTTGTGCACCTGGACGACGTCGGCGCCGAGGTCGGCCAGCACCATGGCACCGAACGGCGCGGGCGCGAGGCCGGCGAGCTCGACGACCTTCAGTCCTGCGAGAGGCCCCGTCACAGGGACCTCGCGATGATTTCCTTCATGATCTCGTTCGTGCCGCCGTAGATCCGCTGCACGCGGGCGTCGGACCAGGCACGTGCGATCGGGTACTCGTTCATGTAGCCGTAGCCGCCGAACAGCTGCACGCACTCGTCGACGACCTTGCTCAGCCGGTCGCTGGCCCACCACTTCGCCATCGCCGCGGTCGGCACGTCCAGTTCGCCCTTCAGGTGCTTCTCGACGCACTCGTCGATGAACGCCCTGGTCACGGCCGCCTCGGTGGCGCACTCGGCGAGCTTGAACCGGGTGTTCTGGAACTTGATCAGCTCCTTGCCGAACGCCTTGCGGTCCTTCACGTACTTCAGCGTGACGTCCACGGCGGCCTCGATGCCCGCGATGCAGCAGACGCCGATGATCAGGCGTTCCTGCGGCAGCTGCTGCATGAGCTGGATGAACCCGAGGCCCTCCTGCTCGCCGAGGAGGTTCGAGGCGGGCACCCGCACGTCGTCGAAGAACAGCTCGGCGGTGTCCTGGCCCTTCATGCCGACCTTGTCGAGCACGCGGCCGCGCCGGATGTCGTTCTCCACGACGAGCAGCGAGATGCCCTGCGCGCCCTGGGCGGGGTCGGTCTTGGCCACCACGATCACCAGGTCGGCCTGCACGCCGTTCGTGATGAACGTCTTCGAGCCGTTGATGACGTACTCGTCGCCGTCCCTGATGGCCTTCGTCCGGATGCCCTGCAGGTCGGAGCCCGCACCGGGTTCGGTCATCGCGATCGCGCCGACGTACTCACCGGACGCGAGCTTGGGCAGCCAGCGCTGCTTCTGCTCCTCGGAGCCGTAGGAGTTGAGGTAGTGGGCGACGATGCCGCTGTGCACGCTGTTGCCCCATGAGCTGTCGCCGGCCCGTGCCTGCTCCTCCAGCAACACGGCCTCGTGGGCGAACGTGCCGCCACCGCCCCTGTACTCCTCGGGGATGCTCAGGCACAGCAGCCCGAGATCGCCGGCCTTGCGCCACAGGTCGCGGTCGACCTGCTTCTGCTCGGCGAAGCGTTCCTGGTGCGGCACGACCTCCTTCTCCATGAACGTGCGGGCGAGCTGGCGCAACTGGTCCAGGTCGCTGTCCATCCACCGCGATCGACGCTCTGCCATGCGGTCCACGTAACCACCGGGCGGTGATCCACGCCATGACCGCCGCGCCTGCGCGTGGCCGAAAAACTGAGCGAAATTCCCACCCCGGTCGTCCAGACTGCCTCGTATGCAGATCCACCAGGTCATGCCGGACGACTGGGAACTCTGGCGTGACGTCCGCCTGGAAGCACTGACCGCCGACCCGGACGGGTTCGGGTCCACACTGGCCCGCGAGCAGGCGTACACCGAGGACGACTGGCGGGAGTCCGTCGAGCGAGGCCTGAAGCTCGTCGCGCTCGCCCCGGAACCCGCCGGGCTGGTCGGGGCGGCCTCCAAGCCGAGCGGCCTGGAGCTGTACTCGATGTGGGTGCGGTCGTCGCATCGCGGCCGCGGCATCGGAGAAGCGCTGGTCAAAGCCGTGCTGGCGTGGGCGGTCGAAGAGGGCTGGAAGGTCGTGCGGCTGCGCGTGTATGACGACAACGAGCCCGCACGGCGGCTCTACAAGCGGCTGGGCTTCGTGGATGCCGACGAACCCGAGTACATGGAGTGGACCGTGAGCTAATCGGTCACCCTTCACGGTCATGGCCAGCTCCCATACGCGGGCCTAGCGTGGTGTCATGAGCGAAGCCTTGATCTTCGACGCGGTGCGCACGCCGCGCGGCAAGGGGAAGCGCGGGTCGCTGCACAGCGTCAAGCCCGTGGATCTGGCCGCCGGTGTGCTGCGCGCGCTGTCCGAACGCAACTCTCTCGACACCTCCGCGGTGGACGACGTCGTGTTCGGCGTCGTGTCCCCGCTCGGGGAGCAGGGCGGCGACATCGCCCGCACCGCCGTGCTGGCCGCCGGCTGGGACCAGCGCCCAGCCGGTGTGCAGCTCAACCGGTTCTGCGCGTCCGGCCTCGAGTCGGTGAACCTCGCCGCGGCCAAGGTCGCGTCCGGGTTCGAGGACCTGGTGGTGGCCGGTGGCGTCGAGTCGATGTCGCGCGTGCCGATGGGCTCCGACGGTGGCGCGTGGGCGATCGACCCGCAGACGAACTTCGACCTGTCGTTCGTGCCGCAGGGCGTCTCGGCCGACCTGATCGCGACGCTGGAGGGCTTCTCCCGCACGGACGTCGACGCGTGGGCCGCCCGGTCGCACGCCCACGCGTTCGAGGCGCAGAAGAACGGCTGGTTCGAGCGGTCCGTCGTGCCGGTCGTCGACCAGAACGGCACGGTGGTGCTCAAGGAGGACGAGACGATCCGTCCCGAGTCCACTGTGGAGTCTCTCGGAAGGCTCAAGCCGAGCTTCCAGTTCCACGGCGACCTCGGCTACGACACCGTCGCGATCGACCGCTACCCCACCGTCGAGCGCATCAGCCACGTGCACACGCCGGGCAACTCGTCGCAGATCGTCGACGGCGCCGCGGCGATGCTGATCGGTTCCGCGGCCACGGGCAAGGCCCTCGGCCTGACCCCGCGCGCCCGGATCGTCTCCGTCGCCGTCGTGGGCACCGAGCCGACGATCATGCTCACCGGGCCGGCACCGTCCGCGCGCAAGGCGCTGGACAAGGCAGGGCTCTCGGTCGAGGACATCGACCTGTTCGAGGTCAACGAGGCGTTCTCGTCGGTCGTGCTGAAGTTCCTGCGGGACATGGACATCCCCGAGGACAAGGTCAACGTCAACGGCGGCGCGATCGCGCTGGGCCACCCGCTCGGCGCCACCGGCTGCATGATCCTGGGCACGCTGCTGGACGAGCTGGAGCGCCGGGACCTGCGCCGCGGCCTCGCCACGTTGTGCGTGGGCGGCGGCATGGGTATCGCGACGATCATCGAGAGGGTCTGAGGCATGCCGTTCCACTACGACAAGGACGCGGACGGCATCGTCACCCTGACGATGGACATGTCCGGCTCCGCCAACGTGATGAACGACGAGTACCGCGAGCTGATGGGCGACGCGGTCTCGAAGCTCGAGGGCGACGACATCACCGGCGTGATCATCACGTCCGCCAAGAAGACGTTCTTCGCGGGCGGCGACCTCAACGTGCTGATCGCGATCACGCCGGAGAACGCCTCGCAGGCGCTGGAGGGCGTCGAGGAGCTCAAGTCCCAGCTGCGGCGGCTGGAGAAGCTCGGCAAGCCGGTCGTGGCCGCGATCAACGGGACGGCGCTCGGCGGCGGGTTCGAGATCGCACTGGCCTCGCACCGCCGGATCGTGCTGAACGACAACAAGATCCGCGTCGGCCTGCCGGAGGCGACGCTGGGCCTGCTGCCCGGCGGCGGTGGCGTGACGCGCATGGTGCGACTGCTCGGCGTGCAGAAGGCGTTGCCGTTGCTCATGGAGGGCAAGCAGCTGCGGCCGGAACGCGCGCTGCAGGCCGGGATCGTGCACCAGGTCGTCGAGACGCGCGAGGAGCTGATCTCCGAGGCCGTCGCGTGGATCAAGGCGAACCCGGCGCCGACGCAGCCGTGGGACGTGCAGGGCGCGGGCGTGCCGGACCTGAAGTTCGGCGATCCCAACAGCTACGGCCTCCTGGCCGCGGCGCCCGCCGTGCTGAGCAAGAAGTCGCACGGCGTGTACCCGGCGCCGGAGAAGATCATGGCGACTGCCGTCGAGGGCGCCTACGTCGACTTCGACACGGCGTTGCAGATCGAGGGACGCTACTTCGTGGAACTGGCCTCGGGCCAGGTCTCCAAGAACATGATCACGGCGTTCTGGTTCAACCTCAACGAGGTCAACGGCCGCGCGTCCGCCACGGGCCAGCGCGTGGCCAAGCTCGGCGTGCTGGGCGCGGGCATGATGGGCGCCGGAATCGCCGAGGTGTCCGCGAAGGCCGGCATCGAGGTGGTGCTGAAGGACGTCAGCCTCGAAGGCGCCCAGAAGGGCGCTCAGGGCCTGGAAGGCATCACGCCGACCGACTCGGACGACGACCTCGCGGGCTGCGACCTGATCATCGAGGCCGTGTTCGAGAACCGCGAGCTGAAGAACAAGGTGCTGCCCGCCGCTGAGGCGAAGGCGTTGCCGGACGCGGTGATCGCGTCCAACACCTCGACGCTGCCGATCACCGGTCTCGCGTCGGCGGTGACGGCCCCGGAGCGGTTCATCGGCCTGCACTTCTTCTCGCCGGTGCCGAAGATGCGGCTCGTGGAGATCATCCGCGGCGAGAAGACGTCCGAGGAGACCCTGCAGCGCGCGCTCGACTACGTGCGGCAGATCGGGAAGACGCCGATCGTGGTCAACGACTCGCGCGGCTTCTACACCTCGCGGACGTTCGGCACGTACGTGATCGAGGCGATCTCGATGCTGGCCGAGGGCGTCGCGCCGGCGTTGATCGAGAACGTGGCGAAGAAGTCCGGCATGGCGGTCGGCCCGCTGGCGGTGTCGGACGAGGTGACGCTGTCGTTGCAGCTGAAGATCCACGACCAGACGCTCGCCGACGACCCGTCGCTCGTGTCGGAGAGCCCGGCGTACGACCTGATCCGCGAGCTGGTGTCGCTGGGCCGCAGCGGGAAGCCGACCGGCGCGGGGTTCTACGAGTACCCGGAGGGCGGCAAGAAGTTCCTCTGGCCCGAGCTCACCACCCGGTACGCGAAGGCCGACGCCGGGGTGTCCGAACAGGACGTGCGCGACCGGCTGCTGTTCGTGCAGTCGCTGGAGACCGTGCGGTGCCTGGACGAGGGTGTGCTGACGTCGGTGGCGGACGCGAACATCGGCTCGATCTTCGGGTTCGGTTTCGCGCCGTGGAGCGGTGGCACGCTGCAGTTCATCAACTCCTACGGCGTGCAGGCGTTCGTGGAGCGTGCGGACTACCTCGCCGACACGTACGGGGAGCGGTTCCGCCCGCCCGCCTCGCTGCGGGAGCGCGACAAGTACTAGGCGCGGTAGGAACCCGGCGATGAGCCGGTCCAGCGCTTGAAGGCACGGTGGAAGGCGCTCGCCTCGGAGAACCCGAGGCGCAGCGCCAACTCCTCCACCGACTCCCCTCCCCGCACCAGCGAGGCCACCGCCTGGTCGCGCAGCAACTGCTCCCGCACCTCGCGGAACGACGTGCCCTCGCCCGCCAGCCTCCTGCGCAACGTCGGCGCCGACACGCCCAGCTGGGCCGCCACGGCCTCCAGCCCGGTCACCCCGCGGCCGAGCAGCCGCCGCACGTGGCCCGCCGTGTCCGCGCCGTGGTCGCGGCGTGACAACAGCTCCGCCGGCGAGTGCCGCAGGAACCGCTTGAGCGCCGCCTCGTCCTGCACGACCGGCATGCGCAGGAACTTCGGGTCGAACGTGATCGTGGTGGCGGGCGCGTCGAACCGCAGCGGGCAGCCGAAGATCAGGTGGTACTCGGCGGCGTGCGCGGGTTCCGGGTAGCCGAACTCGGCGCCCTGCAACGGGATGCGGCGGCCGATGAGCCACGACGAGAAGCGGTGCCACAGCACGAGCAGCGACTCGGTGAGGAAGTGGTCGGGGTCGCCGGGGATGTGGAGCATGAAGCGGCCGTCGTCGAGGGACAGCTCCAGCGGGTCGTCGAAGAGCGCGTAGAAGGCGAGGCCGCGGCGCAGCGCCGACTCGAGGTCCGGGCAGTGCACGGCGAGCAGGCACATCATCGCGAACGTGCCGCGTTTGGACGGCCTGGGCCCGAAGCCCATGAACTCGTCGTCGAGGACTTCCCAGAGCGTCTGGATGAACTTCGTGTACTGGGCGGGCGTGACGCGCGCACGGTCGTCCGCGAGCAGGCTCGGGGGGATGCCGGCACCGAGCAGGACGACGGACGGCTCCTGGCACGCGCGGAGCGCCGCGCGCACGTAGTGGATCGCCACTGTCCTGGTGTGCACGACCCACAGTAAACGCCACCGGCGGTGCCGCGGCTCCGGGGAGAGTTGGAGCCGCGTCACCGCCGCAGTGGGCCCACCCAGTGAGCCGTACTCCTCGCCAACGGGGCTTCCGCACGCCCGTCGGCAAGGGACGAAGTCGCGTCCGTTGACGTTAACGCTATGTGGTCTAGACCAGGAAAGTCAATAGTGCGAAGAGAGCAGGCGAGGGCCTGATGTTTCAGGCTTGTTCCAGTGGTGCGACAGCGAACCCCGCACTGAACCGCTGGCACCAGATCACCACGCTCCGAATGCCGGAAACATCCACGCCCGAAGGAATCTCGTACACCTGGTCGCCACGATTTCCCTTCAGCTTGCCCAGGCTCGTGAATCCCTGACCGAATGTCTTCTCCGTCGAGCTCGACGGGTGCGGCGACAGGTAAACGTACAGGTCAGGGCCATCGCTGGTGTCCAGGGAAGCGAACTGGACCGAATGTGCGCCACCCGGCAGCCTGATCAGGCTGGCCTTACCGGTGGTCGCGTGTTCGAGCGAACGCCACTGCCCGGCGGCGACCTCCTTCGGCGTTTCCGCGATCTCCTTCGTCGTTTCGGCGGGCACCGGAACGGGCGTGGACACAGGCGCGGAGACGGACGTGGAAGTAGGTGCGGCGGGCACCAGCAACGCGTCGTGCGTTTCGCGAACCGTGAGCAGCCGCCACGGCTGGAACAGGTACAACCCGACCCCGAGAGCGACGACCACGATAACTGAGACGGGAATCAGGAAACGGCGATGGCGCATACCGAAAATACTGGCGCAAACCGGACCGAAAAGAGCTTACGGAGTTGTTAGGGTGCCGCCGTGGCGACACAGGCGAGGATCGGCCAGGCCGTGCTCGGCGTCCTGATGATCGGCTGCGCGCTCACCGGCCTGTTCCCCAGACCGGTTCCGCTCCTCTTCGCCATCGCCGCGGTGGGCACGGCCAACGCCGCGTTCCCCCTCATGCGCGTGTTCGGCTCCGCGCTGCTGGGCGGCGTGGCGGCCGCCTCGATCGCCCTGTCCTCGGTCCCGTTCGTCACCTGCTCCACGGAACGCTTCACCGAGGTGTTCACCTGCTCGGGTGACGCTCCTACGTGGCATTTGACCGGAACCGTGCTGGTGGCAGGCCTTTCCGGGGCCAGTTTGGTGCTGGCCCGGATCACAGTTCAGTGACAGCGATCACTCAACCGGGGCCGTCAAGGAGCCGATAAGGCATCCAGGCGAGCGTTCTCCTGCGACCGGCCCAGCCGGTAATCTGCCGAAGAGCGTGATCGCCCGACTTCACACCGTGAGCATTTAGAGGAGGACTGCTGTGCGCGCACTGTGGGCCGCAGGTGGTTCCGCTGTGCTCGGGTCAGCGTTGCTCGGCGTGCTGGTGGGCATGGCGATCCACGGAGCAGGCGGCGAGGAGCCACTGGGCAACACGCCTGCGTCCACCTGGATCAGGTCGGTCCCCAGCTCCGCACCGAGCACGACGGAGAGCACGACCGCGGACAGCAGCGCCCCGTCGAGCCCGAGCAGCTCAGCCCCGAGCACGCAGCAGACGCCGAAGAAGACCACGCCACCCCCGGCGGCGCCGAACCCGGCCGAGCCCCCGCCGCAGCCGGTGCAGACGACGACGGCACCACCGTCCTCGTCGGGGTGGCCGTGCAGCCCGTTGAACCCGCTGCCGCCGCCCACCTGCAAGAACCTGGGCTAGGCCAGCCCTCCGTCGCGCACCCACGGAGTGCGCGACGGGGCAGGTGGATCAGGCGGACTCGCGCCGCACCAGCACGGTGGGCAGCATCTGCTGCTTGCGCTTCACGGTCTCGTCCCTGAGCAGCTTCATCAGGTGCTCGACCATGTGCTTGACCTGCTCGTCCGAGTCCTGCCGCACCGAGGTCAGCGGCGGCGTGGTGTGCTCGGCGATCGCCACGTGGTCGTCGAACCCGACGACGGCGACGTCCTCGGGCACCCGGCGACCGGCGTCGTGCAACGCCTCCAGCGCGCCGGCCGCCATGAGGTCGGAGGCCACGAACACGGCGTCGAGCGCGGGCATCCTGGCCAGCAGGGCGGACATGGCCTTGCGGCCGCCCTCGCGGGTGAACCCGCCGTCCTCGGTGAGCCGGGCGGCACCCTTGTCGTCCAGGGACAGGGCCGACTTGAAGCCGTTCAGGCGGTCTATGGCGGACAGCTCGTCCAACGGCCCGGACACGTGCACGATCTTCTTGCGCCCGAGCGACTTCAGGTGCTCGGTGGCGAGAACGGCACCGCCCTCGTTGTCGTTGTCCACGAGGTGCATGCCCCGCAACGATCCCCAGGGCTTTCCGGCGTACACGACCGGCAACGGCAGCTTCTTCACGACGGAGACGACCTCGTCGTTGCGGTGCGGCGCGAACACCAGCGCACCGTCGACGTGACCGCCAGCCAGGAACCGGTGCGCACGAGCCTGATCATCAGGCGAGTGCACCAGCATCAGCACCATCTGCACGTCGACGTCGGCCAGCGCCTTCGCGCCGGCACGGATCAGGCGGGCGAAGTGCGGGTCATCGAAGATCTTGGGCTCTGGCTCGGAGAACAGCACGGCCACCGCGCCGGTGCGGCGGGTGACCAGCGCCCGCGCGGCGCGGTTCGGCTGGTAGCCCAGGGCCGACACCGCGGCGTTGACCGCCTCCAGCGCTTCCGGGCTGACCCGCGGCGACGCGTTCAGCACTCGTGACGCTGTGGCGCGGGAAACCCCTGCCCTCGCGGCAACGTCTTCCAACGTCGGACGCGCGTGGTTGGACACGAGCACCACCACTCCTCGATGAAAACCTTTGAGTCGCTAAGCAGCTTAGCCCCCAGCGATCTCCGAGGAGGGTTTCCGCGCAGTTCATCGTGTTTTTTCGGCTACGTCCGTCGTGATCGGCGTCTTCAGAGCACGCGCGCGTGGCGTGATCGACACCCTGAGCAGACCGTCCTCCCGGCGTGTCGTGGTCGCGAGACCGGCGCGGGCGGCCGTACGGACCAGAGCGGTCTCCGAGGGCAGGCACCACGCCACGAGCTCCGAGAACCCGGCAGCACGGGCGTCCGAGGCCAGCGCGTCGAGCAGGGCCGCGCCGACGCCACGGCGTTGCCAGGCGTCCTCGACCAGCAGCGAGATCTCGGCGCAGTCCGGGGTGCCGGTGTGGATCAGCTGACCGAGCGCCACGACCTGATCACCGCACTGCCCGACCACCGTGGTCCCGCGCGGCGGGCTGAGCAGGCGGTGCAGCCAGCGGCGGGGCACGGTGCGCATGCCGGAGTGGTAGCGGTTGAACATGGTCCGCATCGAACTGCGGGCGTGCAGACCGGCGACGGCCTCCTCGTCGGAGGCGGAACCGGGGCGCAGCACCAGCGCGGCGCCGTCGTCGGTGAGCACCGCTCGCATCGAGGGCGCCGGCGCGTCCACGAGGTCCAGCAACGCCTGGGCGCGCGTGAGCTCGACCTGGGTGAACCGGGACCAGCCGCGGCGGACCACCCACTCCCCCAGCTGGACCTGGCCGTCCGCGGCCTCGCCGACCGTCACCGAGTCGGCGGCCAGCACCTGACGGAGCGCCTCCCCGGTCTGGTCCGGGTCGGACAACGCCATCCTGGCCGCGCGCAGCACGGCCGTCGGCTGGTCCACGAGGTCCCGGACGTCGGCCCTGGTGATCCCGACGCACTTGGCACCCTCGCTGCGCACGGCCTCGATCAGGTCTGCGGGGAGCACGCCCTCGGCCGCGCGCACGACGATCTCGTCCAGCACTCCGCCGGGAACGGGGATCACGTGCAGCGCGAGGACGTTGCAGTCGGCGGAGGCCAGCCGGACGGTGACGCGCGCGAGCGCACCGGGGCTGTCGCTGAGTTCGAAGCGCAGGCGCCATGTCGTCGTCATGACGTCAAGAGTTCATGGAACTTGTTGCCGCGACGCGAACCACGGGTAAAACGATTCTCATAGGGTCGCGGGCATGAGGAGAACACTGGCCGTAGGCCTCACTTTGCTCACCGTCACGGCACTGGCCACGCCCACCACCGCCGCTCCGCAGGCAGCCGGTCAGAAGGCTCCGAAGCAGGCCACGCTGACGAACTTCGCCTTTCTCCCGGCGGAGACCTACCTGCCCGGCAGCGAACCGAGCGGTGCCGCGCTGGGAACGGCCCCGATCAACGGGGTCACGCCGCCGTTCGCGGACCAGCCGATCCAGGGCTTCAGCGGTCTCGTCCGCAACAGCGACGGCACGTTCGACGCCATCTCCGACAACGGCTACGGCACCAAGGCCAACAGTGCGGACTTCCTGCTGCGCATCCACCGCATCGCGCCGGACTTCAGGACCGGCCGCGTCGACGTGCTCGGCGGCATCACGCTGACCGACCCGAACGGCCACATCCCGTTCCCGCTGACCAGGCAGGACCGGGTGATCACCGGCGCCGACATCGACGTCGAGTCGGTCACCCGCGGCGCCGACGGCACCTACTGGATGGGCGACGAGTTCGGCCCGTACCTGCTGCACTTCGACCGCGCGGGCCGCCTGCTCGCCCCGCCGGCGCCGCTGCCGGGCGTGCGGGCCCCTGAGAACCCCGCCGGCAACCCGAACCTGGGCGGCAGCAAGGGTTTCGAGGGCATCACGCTCTCCCCGGACGGCAAGAGGATCAACGCGCTGCTGGAGGGCACCGTCGCCGGTGACACGCCGGGCACGCTGCGCCTCAACGAGTTCGACATCGCGTCCAGCTCCTTCACCGGCAAGACGTGGAAGTACCAGCTGGAGAACCCGAACTTCGCCATCGGCGACGCCATCGCGGTCGACGGCAACCGGCTGCTGATCATCGAGCGGGACAGCGCGCAGGGCGCGGACGCGATCGTCAAGCGCGTCTACCTCGCGGACAAGCGGGACAAGGACTCCGACGGCAAGCTCGACAAGACGATGGTCGCCGACCTGATGAACCTCGCCAACCCGAAGCACGTCGGTGGGCAGGCGGACCCGTTCAAGTTCCCGTTCGTCACGATCGAGGACGTGACGATCCTCGACGACCGCACGATCGCGGTGCTCAACGACAACAACTTCCCGTCGTCGTCGGGCCGCACGCCGGGCAAACCGGACAACAACGAGTTCATCACCATCAGGCTCGCGGACAACCTGCACGCCGACCCGAGGGTCCTGCGCAGGCGCTAGACACAAGAGAGCGCTCTCACCTGTGGACGGAGGTATCCGCAGGTGAGAGCGCTCAGGCCCCCTCGGCCCGTCTGGTGCGCTAAACGGTGTAGCCGTGCGCGGGAAGCCCGTTCTGCCCGATGATCCGAGCCAGCGTGGCCGCGCTCTCCTTGACCGTCCGCGCTTGCGTCTCGAAGTCGACGTGCACGATCCCGAACCGCTGCGAGTACCCGGCAGCCCACTCGAAGTTGTCGAGCAGCGACCACGCCAGGTAGCCGCGGATGTCGGCGCCTTCGGAGATCGCCCTGTGCACCGCGCGGACGTGGTCCACCAGGTACTTCGTCCGCTGCACGTCGTGCACCCGGCCGGCGGGCTCGACGACGTCCGGGAACGCGGACCCGTTCTCCGTGACCACCAGCGGCACGCCGTCGGTGTCCCGCGACAACCGGACCAGGAGCTCGGTGAACGCGTCGGCGTTCTGCTCCCACCCGAACCCGGTGAGCTCGCCCTGCGGCGGCTGCAACGCCACACCGCGCAGGCCCGCGTGCGGACCGGCCGGCACGAAGTCGGGGTCAGCCGGCGCGACGCGGGTCGGGTTGTAGTAGTTCACGCCGATCCAGTCGATCGGGGTCGCGATGGTCTCCATGTCCCCGTCGCGCACCACGTTCGTCCAGTCGCCCAGCCACGTCGTGTCCTGCAGGACGTCGAGCGGGTAACCGCGGCCGAGGACCGGGTCGAGCAGGATGCGGTTCTGCAGGCCGTCGACCTTGCGCACCGCCTCCCGCGAGGCCTCCGAGTCGCTGTCGCCCCAGATGGTGCTGAAGTTCAGCACGATCGAGAGCCGGTGCGAGTCAGGTGCCTGCGCGCGCAACGCCTGCGTGGCGAGCCCGTGGGCCAGCAGCAGGTGGTGCGCCGCCTCCAGGGACGCCACCGCGTCGGTGATGCCCGGCGCGTGGATCCCGTTGCCGTAGCCCAGGAACGCCGAGACCCACGGCTCGTTCAGCGTGGTCCAGGCCTGCACCCGGTCGCCCAGCCGTTCGTGCACGATGGCCGCGTACTCGGCGAAGCGGTAGGCGGTGTCGCGATTGCGCCAGCCGCCGAAGTCCTCCAGGACCTGCGGCAGGTCCCAGTGGTACAGCGTC
The DNA here is from genome assembly GCF_051853195.1 of Lentzea sp. HUAS TT2. Classification (NCBI taxonomy): domain Bacteria; kingdom Bacillati; phylum Actinomycetota; class Actinomycetes; order Pseudonocardiales; family Pseudonocardiaceae; genus Lentzea; species Lentzea sp. HUAS TT2. Next base: position 835,287 of record NZ_CP196667.1, read on the forward strand.
GCGAGCGGCTGGATGTTCTTCTCCAGCAACGAGTCGACCAGCCGGTCGTAGAACGCGAGCCCGCGCTCCTCGACCTTGCCGCTGCCGCTGGGCTGGATCCGCGGCCACGCGACGGAGAACCGGTAGGAGGCCAGCCCGAGCGACTCCATCAGGTCCACATCGGACTGGTAGCGGTGGTAGTGGTCGCAGGCCGGGTCTCCCGTGTCGCCGGCCAGCACCTTGCCGGGCGTCGCGGCGAACGTGTCCCAGATCGAGGCGCCACGGCCGTCCGCGGTGGTCGCGCCTTCGATCTGGAACGCCGCGGTCGCCGCTCCCCAGAGGAAGTCCGGCGGGAAGGTCAGCACCTCCCGCCCGACCTCGACGTCCGAGTCGGTCGTCATTCTCATCCCTTCAGCGCACCCTGCATGATCCCGCCGACGATCTGACGCGACAGCAGGATGAAGATCGCGATCACCGGCAGCACCGCGATGGAGGCGCCGGCGAGCATCAACGAGTAGTCCGTGTAGTAGCCACTGGCCAGCGTCGACAGGGCGACCTGCACCGTCGGACTGTCGTTGGGGTCCAGCACGATCAACGGCCAGAAGAAGTCGTTCCACGCCGTCATGAACGTGAACATGCCCAGCACCGCGGCCTGTGGCCGCACCGCGGGGAAACCCACGTGCCAGAACGTCCGCAGCACCGAACAGCCGTCGACGCGTGCGGCCTCGATCAGCTCGTACGGCACCGTCTCCTCGCACGCCTGCCGCATCCAGAACACCGCGAACGACCCGATCAGCACCGGCACGATGACCGCCTGAAGCGTCCCGTACCAGTCGAGGTCGGACATCAGCATGTACAGCGGGATCACGCCGAGCTGCGTCGGCACCATCGCGGTGCCGAGCACGAGCAGGAACAGCGAGTCGCGGCCCTTGAACCGCAGCCGCGAGAACGCGAACCCTGCCAGCGTGCCCAGCACGACGTTCGAGATCGCCACGGTCGCCGCCACGATGAACGAGTTCTGCATGGCGAGCCAGAAGTCGACGGTGTCGAAGACGCGGGTGATGTTCTCGACCAGGTTGCCGCCGGGGATCAGCGGCGGGACCTTCTCGCCGAGGACCGAGTTGTCCTTCGACGCGACGATGAACGAGTAGTACAGCGGGAAGATCGACGCGGCGAGCACGGCGACCAGGAACCCGTAGAGCAGCGGCCCTGCCTTGGCGTTCTTCATGCGATCACTCCTTGCCCGCGATGCGCCTGGTCAGCGTGAAGTTGACCATCGCGACCAGCAGGACGACCACGAACAGCATCCACGCGACGGTGGCCGCGTAGCCTGCGTCGAACAACCGGAAGCCCTTCTCGTACATGTAGAGCACCAGCGTCTGGAACTGCCGGTCGGAGCCACCGGTGGAGTTGTTGGCGGCGAACCCCGGGTCGAACAGCGCCGGTTCCGCGAACAGCTGCAGACCGCCGATCGTCGAGGTGACGACGGTGAACAGGATCGTGGGCCGGATCGACGGCACGGTGATCGACCAGAACATGCGCCAGCGACCGGCACCGTCCAAAGTGGCCGACTCGTACATGTCCTTGGGCACCGACTGCATCGCCGCCAGGTACAGCAGCGCGTTGTAGCCGGTCCACCGCCACATGACCATGGTGGACACCGCGAGGTGCGAGGCCCACGTCTCGGCGCGCCAGTCGATCGGGTCGATGCCGACGAAGCCGAGCAGGAAGTTCACGATGCCGAAGTCGCGGCCGAAGAACTGCGCGAACACCAGCGCCACCGCGGCGACCGAGATGACGTTGGGCAGCAGCACGCCTGCCCGCCAGAACGCACTGCCGCGCAGGCCCCTGTCCAGCAGTGCGGCGAGCCCCAGCGCGGCCAGCAGCTGCGGCACCGTCGAGAGCACGAACAGGCTCAGCGTGTTGAACAGCGCGTTCCAGAACTTGCTGTCGCCGAAGAGCTCGACGTAGTTGGCGAGACCGATGAACCCCTGGTTGCCATCGATCAGCTGCCAGTCGTGCAGCGACACCCACGCCGTGTACACCAGCGGGTAGAGCCCGAAGATCCCGAACACCAGGAAGAACGGCGCGATGATCAGGTACGGCGTGTACTTGGCGTCCCAGTTGCTCAGCCGGAAGCGCTTCGGCTCCTTGGAAGGCGAAACCGAGACGGCCGGAGCCGCCTCGGTCTCTGGACGAGTCACCGTCACTTGGCGGCGTCCGTCGCTTCCTTCAGGGCCTGCGTCCACGCCTCAGCCGCGGACTGCTTGCCCTGCTCCACGCGGGTCAGCGCGGTGCCGAACACCGGTCCGACCTTCGAGTCCTTCGTGCCGCGGTAGGTCGGCTTCAGCGACTCCGCCGAGGTCGCGAAGATCTGGCCCACCGGCGCCTTGCTGAAGTACTCGTTGACCGTGGCCTGCACCTCGGCGTCCTGGTACACCTTCGGCTGGCTCGGCAGGTTGCCGGTCTCCTTGAAGATCCGCTTCTGCTGCTCGGGGGCCGTCAGCCACTTGGCCAGCTCGTAGGCCTCCTTGGGGTGCTTGCCCTGCTTCGGGATGGCCAGGAACGAGCCGCCCCAGTTGCCGCCACCGCCGGGCGCCGTCGTCACGTCCCACTTCCCGGCTGCCGCGTCGCCGGCACCCGCCTTGATCAGCGCGAGCGCCCAGGCCGGGCAGGTGGTGGTGGCGAACGAACCCTGCTTCAGCGCGACGTTCCAGTCCTGGCTGAACGGCTCGAGGGCACCGGTCTGCTGCTTGGTGCCGAGCGCCGCCGCCGTGTCGAACGCCGTCTTGACCTTGTCGTTCTTCTCCGCGATGTACGAGTCGTCCTTCGCGAAGTAGCCCTCCTCGGTCTGGTCGAGGATCGCCTTGTAGACGTTGCGGCCGGTGTCGACGAACTTCACGTTCGGCGTCTTGGCGGCGAACTGGTCGGCGACCTTCGCGTAGTCGGCCCAGGTCGGCCACAGCTTGGCGACCTCGGCCCTGTCGGTGGGCAGACCAGCCGCGGCGAACAGGTCGCTGCGGTAGCAGAGCCCCAGGCTGCCCATGTCCGTGCCCAGCCCCAGCACGAACTCACCGCCGTCGGCCGTGCCCTGGTTCCACTTCCACCCGGCCCACTGATCCTTCAGATCCTTGGCCCCGTACTCCGCCAGGTTCACGAACTTGTCCTTGGAGGCGCGGAACTGCGAGACCACGCCTTCCTCGAGGGCGACGATGTCCGCGGCACCACGGCCACCCGCGAGCTGCGTCGCGAGCTGCGTGTTGTGCTGTTCCATCTTGACCTTGCGCTGCTCGATCTTGATGTTCGAGTGCGAGGCCATGTACTCCTCGATGAGCTTGTCGTACCCGAAGTCGGAGAACAGACCCAGCGACAGCTCGATCTTGCCGTCGGCCCCGGAACTCCCGCCGCATCCAGCGACCAGAACCATCGCGAGGGTCGCAGCGACGCTGCCGACCAGTCTTGTGCTCATCCGTCCTCCTCGACGACGCCGTGAGCGGCGCTTAACTGTGATGAGAGCGCTCTCACACTCAACCGGAGACGCGCGGGTGTCAAGCGGTCGACATCGTTCCGTAACTTTGTGGAGGCAGGCAACAAAAACTTGGACCGAAACGCCGAGCGTCTTGGCCGCGGTTGCTCTCCCTACCCCCGGGAACGACGAAGAGGGACGACCGGGCCCTCGCTCCGGTCGTCCCTCACCCCAGGTAGAGGGCCTAGCGGCCCAAAAGTGACGCGCGCCCCCAAAGTTTTTTTCGCGCCAGCTGACCGCACGCGGGGCCCTTTCGTACCGTCATGCAGTACGAAAGCGCCCCGCGTGCATTCCGGGATGCGGAAACAGTGGAGGTCCGGTGCCCCGACAGCACCGGACCTCCACCGATCCCCCGGTCGTGCGGCCCCTGTTCCGCACTCCCGAACCCGCCTGGCCGCGGCCCCCGACAGCCGGGGCCAGGCGGGGTGTCCTACGCCTCCGCCATCCCCGCGACCACGGAGTTCTTGGCCGCGCGGCGAGCGGGCAGGGCGGCGGCGATGATCGCCGCGACCACGGCCAGCCCGAGCATGATCCCGATCTGACCGAACGGGATGGAGAAGCTGATCGTGAACTCCGAGTTGGAGATCGCCTCGACCAACAGCCACCCGAACCCCGCGCCGAGCAGCACGCCCACGACCGCGCCGATCAGGGCCATCAGGATCGACTCGACCACCAGCATCTGCCGCAACTGGCCCCTGGTCAGGCCCAGCGCCCGCAGCAGGGCGGACTCGCGGGTCCGTTCCAGCACCGAGAGCGTCAGGGTGTTCGCGATGCCGAACAGGGCGATGATCAGCGCCAGGCCCACGAGGGCCCAGATGAACATCAGGATCTGGTCGATCTGCCCGTTCAGTTCGGCCTTGGTCTCGGCCGCCGAGTCGAGCACCGCCACCGGTGAGGTCGCGATGAACCGCTCCAGGTCGGCGCGGGCCACCGTGATGTCCGTGCCGGGCGCGAGCTTGACCAGCACGTTCTGGTAGCCCTTGGCGGGCTCCTTGAGAATCGACTGGGCCGACGCGAGCGTCACGATGCCGGTGCCGTAGCTGTTGTCCTTGATCAGCGCGACGACCTTGAAGTCCTTGCCGCTGATCGGGACGGTGGAGCCGACGGTGAGGCCTGCTTCCTTGGCCTCCTTCTCGCGCATCGCGATCTCGTTGTCCTTGAGACCGGTCAGCGTGCCGGCGGCCGTGTCCGGGCGCACCAGGGAACCGATGGCGTCCGACGGGTAGCCGGTGACGTCGGCGTACTGGAGCTTGGGCGACTCGCCGTAGGCCCTGAGCTCGGGCGCGACCTTCGCGACGTTGCGCACCTTCGCGAGGTCGTCGGTGAACTTCTGCGACAACGGCTGGCTGTACACGTTCGACTTGACCGCGTAGTCGGACGGGAAGCGCTTGTCGACCTGCTCGTTCATGGTCGCGCGGCCGCTGCCGGCCACGACGGTCACCATCGCGACGATGGTCACGCCGATCATCAACGCCGCCGTGGTCGCGGCCGTGCGCTTGGGGTTGCGGCCCGCGTTGGCCGAGGCCAGCTTGGCAGGGACGCCGCGCAGCGCCTTGCCGAACAGGCGGTTCACCAGCGGCACGTAGAGCGGGCCGAGCAGCAGGACCGCCAGCAGCAGCACCATGGTGGCGCCGCCGGTGATGAACATCGCCGGCTCTTCCTTCTCCTGCTGGAGTCCGAAGTAGACGGCCACGCCACCGACCAGTGCGATCAGCGTCGCGACGACGATCCGCAGCTTGCCGGTGCGGGCGACGTCGTCGGAGCTGTCCGGCTGCGAGCGCAGCGCGGCCACCGGGGCGACCTTCGTGGCGCGGCGGGCGGGCAGCACGGCCGACAGCACCGTCACGACCACGCCGACACCGAAGCCGGCGGCGATGGTCACCCACGAGATCGGCAGGCGGATCGGGGTGTCGTCGCCACCTCCGGGGCCGCCCACGGTGCTGATGAACGCCTGCAGGCCCGCCGAGACGCCGAGTCCGCCGAGGAGGCCGAGCACGGACGCCGTGAGGCCCATGAAGAGCGCTTCGGCGAGCACGCTGCGGAACACCTGCGAGCGGTTCGCGCCGACGCACCGCAGCAGCGCGAGCTCCTTCGTGCGCTGGGCGACGAGGATCGTGAAGGTGTTGTAGATGACCATGCCCGCGACGATGAGCGAGATCGCGGCGAACGCGAGCAGAAAGGTCTTGATCTCGCCCGCGGCGTCACCGACCTGCTCCAGCGTCGCCTGGGTCAGCTGCTCGCCGGTCTGCACCTCGTAGCCGCTGCCGATGGCCTTGGTGATGTCACCGACGAGCTGCTGCTGCGACACACCGGGCTTGGCGACCGCGACGATCTCGTAGATCCGCTGCGTCGGGATGACCGTGCGCAGACCCTCCTGCGAGACCAGGACGTGGTCGCTGCCGGACATCGAGATGCTGCTGGCGCCCTGCTGGTAGGTGCCGACGATGGTGAACGCGTGCTCCGCGTTCTCCTCGTCGAGCAGCTTGAGCTTGTCACCGACCTTGAGCTTCGCGACCTGGGCGGTCTTGACGTCGATCGCGGCCTCGTCGGCCTTGACCGGGAACTTGCCGTCCTTGAGGTTGAAGTCGCGCAGCTTCTCCGTCGTGGGCAGCGGCTGCACCATCGCGCCGCGTGCCTTGCCCTCGCCGCTGAGCAACGCGGCGCTGCCGAACTCGCGCGAGTCCGCGCCCTCGACACCGGGGGTGTTGCGGATCTTCTGCAGGAAGTCGGCGGGAATGCCGTTCTCCCGGTTCGGGCTGTTCTCGCCCATGTGCACGGCCGCGTCGACGTTGCGGGCGCTGCGGGCGAAGTTGTCCCTGGTCTGTTCCCCGACCGCGTCGCCGAGCACGAGCGTGCCCGTCACGAACGCGACGCCGAGCGCGATGGCGATGCTGGACAGCACCAGCCTCGCCGTGCGGGCCCGCAGGCCCGCAAGGATCGTCTTCAGCATCTTTAGCTCACGCCCCCAGGTGCGTGAGGGCGTTGACGACGGACTCGGTGGTGGGCTGGTGGATCTCGCCCGCGAGCCGTCCGTCGGCGAGCAGCACCACGCGGTCCGCGTAGCTCGCGGCCACCGGGTCGTGCGTCACCATGATCACGGTCTGGCTCATCTTGCGGACCGACATGCGCAGGAAGTCGAGGACCTCGGCACCGCTGCGCGAGTCCAGGTTGCCGGTCGGCTCGTCGGCGAAGATGACCTCGGGACGGGCGACGAGCGCACGGGCACAGGCCACGCGCTGCTGCTGGCCACCGGACAGCTCGGTCGGGCGGTGCGTGAGGCGGTCGCGCAGGCCCAGCACGTCGACGATCGTGTCGAACCACTGCTTGTCGGGCTTGCGGCCGGCGAGCTCGAGGCCCAGCAGGATGTTCTGCTCTGCGGTCAGCGTCGGCAGCAGGTTGAAGGCCTGGAACACGAAGCCGACGCGGTCGCGGCGCAGCTTGGTCAGGTCCTTGTCGTTCAGCTTGGTGATCTCGGTCTGTCCGATGTGGATCTCGCCGCTGTCCACCGTGTCCAGTCCCGCGAGGCAGTGCATCAGCGTGGACTTGCCGGAGCCGGACGGCCCCATGATCGCGGTGAAACGACCGGCCTGGAAGGCGACGTCGATGCCGTCGAGCGCCCGCACCGCGGTGTCACCCTTGCCGTAGACCTTCACCAGGTTGTGGGCCGCCGCGGCGGTCCGGGTGCCGACCTCGGACACCAGTGCAGACATGTGACTTGCCTTCCTCACAGGGGATGTTCCTCGATGAGGAAGAAGCTATGAGGAAGCTGAGTGCGCGGACATCAACTCCGCGACGCGTTGCGCATCAGCCTGAGGTATGACAACCCGCGCTACTCCAGCAGACCCCGGTCGTACGCGATGGCCACGGCCTCCGCGCGCCGCGACGCCCCCAGCTTGGCCATGATCCGGGAAAGGTGCACGGAGACGGTCTTCTCGCTGATGTAGAGCTCCTCGCCGACCTCGCGGTTCGTCCGGCCCGAGGCCACCAGGCCGAGCACGTCGCGTTCGCGCGGGGTGAAGAGGTCGATCTGCTCGCGCACCGGTTCGTCGGCCCTGAGGGTGATGCGGGCCCGCTTGGCACACAAGGCGATGGCCGTGGCGAGCGGAACGGCCTTGAGCCTCGTCGCCACCTCGTCGGCCAGGCGCAGCTGCTCGGCGGCCTCGTCGCGGCGTTCGGCCCCGAGCAACGCCTCCGCGAGCCGCCACCGGCACAGCGCCTGCTCGAACGCGACCCCGAAGTCGAACTCGTCCACGGCGGCCTGCCACAGCCCAGGGTCGCCCGCGCCGGTCAGCCTGGACTCCTCCGCGAGCGCGCGGGCCAGCCAGGCACGTCCCTCCGGACCGAGCACCCCGGCACGCGGCTTGCCGTTCTTCGCGGTCAGCCGCACGTGCTCGGCGAGCTCGTGTCCTGCCGCCACAGCGTTCTTCTCGGCCTCGGTGTCGCGCTTGCGGCGTGCCTTCGTGGCGATCTCCGCGTGCCCCGCGATGCCGATCGCGCCGATCCTGATGCCCGCGAGCATCCACGGCCCGCCGAGCTTGCGCGCCCACTCCAGCGCGTCCGTGACCCGTTCGACAGCCAGCTCCGGACGGCCGCGCCACAGCGCGAGCTCCGCGCCGGTACCGCCGTTGATCAGCGCGATCTGGATGTCGCGGTGCCAGTCGCTGCGCAGCTTGGTGATCATCCGCTCGGACTCGTCCAGGTCGCCGCGCGAGACCGTGAGGTGCGTGCTCGCCGACGCCAACCTGGCCAGCACCGTCGAGGAGACGGACATGCCGGGCGGTTCGCTGGCCCACGCCGCGTAGTCCCAGTCGCCGATGTAGTAGTGCACCAGCACCTGGAGGATGCGGATCTCCAGGCCGTACATGCTCCACGTCAGGCCGGTCTCCTTGGCCCGCTCCCCCGCGAGGTTGTAGACGCGGGCGGCCTCGGCCAGCTCGCCGCGGTCGTAATGCATGAGGCCGTAGTAGTACCAGGCCCTCAGCTCGTTGTTGAACGCCCCGACCTCGCGCGCACACTGGATCGCACGCTCGAAGCTGGCCTGCGCCTCCTCCGGCTGACCGGCGTGGTCGTCGAGGATCGCCAGGGTTCCGAGCCCGTCCGCGACCGCACCCGGCGCGTTCGCCGTCTGGCCGTCCGCGATCGCGAGCTCGGCGGCCTCGCGCGCCTGGGCGTCCTTGCGTTGCTGGCGCAGGGAAGATGCCTTGCCCGCGAACACGCGGGCGCGAGTGGGGCTGGGCTCGCGGTCCTGCACGAGGGCGAGCGCCTTGCCGAGGACCAGGAAGTGCTCTTCCTCGTTGCCGTCGAGGATCGAGAGCGCCTGCGAGAGCCGCAGCCAGATCTCGGCGGCCTCCTCCGGCGTCTGCTCGGCGCTGATGGCCTTGGTGGCGCTGCGGGCGAACGCGACGGCGCGTTCCGGCTGCCCGGCCGTGCCCGCGACCCAGGAGGCACGGCGCAGCAGCACCGACTCGTCCACATCGGACGGACGGTCCGCCGCGGCGACCGCGTTCCAGAGGTTGAGCGCCTTCTCCAGGTACCGCAACGACTCCGCGGGCGCGCCGGCGCGTTCGGACTCCTTGGACGCCTGGATCGCTGCTTTCAGGGCCTGCGGCAGGTCGTGACTCTCGAAGGCGTGGTGGGCCAGCGCCGCCGCGGCACCGCGTTCGTCCAGCTGCCGGGCCAGGTGCTGGGCGTAGGCGGCGTGCAGCCGCACCCGTTCGCCGGGCAGCAGGTCGCCGTAGACCGCTTCCCTCAGCAGGGCGTGGCGGAAGGCGTAGACCTCGTCGTCGTTCACGACGAGCAGGTGGTGCTGGACCAGTTCGCGCATCGCCGCGTCGAGCGCGATGTCCGTCATGCCGGTGACGTCGTGCAGCCGGTGGTGGCGGACCCGGCGGCCCCAGACCGACACGACGCGGACGACGTGCTGCGCCTCGGCACTGAGGCTCTCGACGCGACTGAGCAGCACGTCGGCGAGCGCGGACGGCAACGACCTGGCGTCGTCACAGGTGGCCACCGCGATGAGTTCCTCGGCGAAGAAGGCGTTGCCCTCGGAGCGTTCCGCGACCTGCTGGACGACGTCCTCCGGCAGGTCGTCGGACAGCGCCTCGACGAACCGGCGGGCATCCGCGGCGTTGAACGGCGAGAGGTCCAGGCGGTCGACGGCGGGCAGCCGGACCAGCTCGGACAGCAAGGGGCGCAACGGATGGCTGCGATGCAGGTCGTCCGCGCGGTAGGTGCAGACGACCAGCAGGCGCTGGGAACGCAGGCGGGACAACAGGAACGACAACAGGTACCGGGTGGACGCGTCGGCCCAGTGCAGGTCCTCGACCACGAACAGGACGCGCTGCCGTTCGGCGAGATCGCTCAGCAGCCCGAGCACGGCGTCGAACAGCTGGAGCTGCCCGACGTCCTGCTCCGGCCTGCGACCGGGGATCAGGCTCGGCGCGATCATGCCCTCGGTGCCGGGCTCGCGTTCGGCGGGCAACGCCAGCTGCGGCAGCAACATCGCGAGCGCCGGCCGGTGCGCCACGTCGGTCTTGAGCTTGCTCAACGCCTCGGCGAACGGCAGGTACGGCAGGCCTGTCTCGCCGACGTCCAGGCACCGTCCCATGAGGACGATCGTGTCGTCGGCGCTGGCGGCCAGCTCGTCGATCAGCCGCGTCTTGCCGACGCCGGCGTCCCCGGCGACCAGCACCGCCCCCGCGGTGCCCTCGCCGGCCTGTGCCAGTGCGGCACGCAACCGGTCCAGTTCCCGATCGCGTGCGACCAACGGAATTCCGGACCCCAGGCGCGCCACAAGAGGCATGCTGTCACAGCACAGCGTTTGTTCACGAGTAACTTGTTCAGTGGGGTGTTGCCCGGATTGCGCCGGGGCGCCTGCAAGGGCCCTCATCGCGTCCGGGTCGTAGTGCGGTGCATCACTCGTTTGAGCCACGACGGCATGTCGCGGTTCGACCGCTGCCAGTTGCACACGGCGTTGCCACGTCGGTAGTCGATTTCCGCCTTGATCGCCTCAGGGGTCCATTCGGTCATGGACCTGAGGGTCGTCCTGAGGCCTCACCTCAGGCATCGGGCGATCACGCAGTCCTGCCCGCAGAACCCCTTACCCGACCGTCACCGCACGTGCGCGAGCCAGCCGGGCCCTCACACCGTCGGCTTCCGGCGCCCCCAGCTCGCTGAACAACGCCAGCGCCCGCTGCCAGTGCGCCGCCGCCCCCGCCGCGTTCAACCGCTCGAACACCGCCGCGAGCCGGTCGTGCGCCAACGCCTGGTGGTACGGCGAGACGGCATCGCACGCCACCGCCAGCGCCGTACGGGCAGCAGACAGCGCTCCGTCCGCGTCACCGGTCTCCAGCAGGGCCGTGGAGATGTCGACGTGGCAGGCCGCTTCCCCGCACTGCTCACCGACCTCGTGGTACATCCGCAACGCCACCCGCAGCCACGGCATCGCGTCGTCGAAGCGCTGGGTGCTCAGGTACAGCAGCCCGAGGTGGTGGTGCGCGTTGGCCTCGGCCCACTTCGAGCCCGCGATCCGCGAGATCTCCATGGCCTCGCGGTAGTGCGCCTCGGCCTCTGCGGCGCGGCCCAGGTCCTGCAACGTGCCCGCGACCGTCGTCAGGGCGCGTGCCTGCTGGTGCACGTCCTCCTTGCGGCGCGCCACCTCCAGCGCACCCTGCTGGGCCTGCAGGGCCTCCTCGAAGCGTTCGAACTGCAGCAACGCGACGCCGAGGTTGAACTGCATGACAAACCGCGCGTCGTCGTCGTTCAGCGCGATGGCGGCCTGCAACGCGGCCTCGGTGAGGCGCAGCGAGGTCTCGCGCTCGGTCCGCAGCCACAGGTACCGCGACAGGGTGTACGGCAGCTGCCAAGCGTGGACGTGCCAGCCGGAACCCGAGGCGAGCTCGGCGGCGGCGATCAGGTTCGCGCGCTCGGCGTCGAACCAGGCCGTCGCGTCCGCGGCACCGGAGATCGCCGGCACGTGCGCGGGACGGTGCTCCGGCGCGACCAGGACGCTGCCTCGGTTGATCGGCAACAACCCGTCGGCGAGGTCCGCGCAGTGCAGGTAGTAGTCGAGCATCCGGCTCGTGGCGGCCCGGCGTTCCGGCTCGGACAGCTCGCCGGCCAGCGTCTTCGTGTAGACGCGGACGATGTCGTGCGCGAAGTGCCTGCCCGGTTCGCTGACGGACAGCAGGTTCGCGGCCGTCAACGCGTCCAGCGCGCGCTGGGCCTCCAGCAGCGACACGTCCCCCATGGCCGCGACGACGTGCGGGGTCAGGTCCGAGCCGGGGTGCAGGCCGACGATCGCCAGCAACCGCGACGGCTCCGCGGGCAACGCACGGCGTGAGGCGTCCAGAGCGGCCCGCACGGTGCCTTCGCCGTCTTCCAGGCCGAGCGCGGCCAGGCGGCCCTGCTCGTCCTGCAGCTCCTCGACGAGTTCGGCGACGCGCAGCCGTGGGGACACGGCGAGACGCGCCGCGGCGATGCGCAACGCGAGGGGTAAGCCGTCGCACAGCTCGGCCAGCTCGCGCAGGGCACCGGCCTCGATGTCCGAACGGCCGGCGATGCGGCCCAGCACGTCGACGGCGGCGTCCGGGTCGAGCATGTCCAGCTCGACCAGCTTCGCCTCGACCTGCGCGACGAGTCCGACCAGCCGGCGGCGCGAGGTCACGACGACGCACGAGGGCGAGCCCGGCAGCAACGGCAGCAGGTCCGCCGAGCTGCGGACGTTGTCGAGCATCACGAGCATCCGGCGGTCGGCCAGCAGCGTGCGCAGCAGCGCCGAGCGTTCGTCGACGGAGACGGGGGTGTCGCCGGCGGGCACGCCCAGGGCGCGCAGGAACCGGTTGAGCACCTCGCCGATCTCCAGCGGCTCCCGGTTCGGGTCGTACCCGTGCACGTCGACGTAGAGCTGGCCGTCCGGGAACTCGTCGCGCACCCGGTGCGCCCAGTGCAGGGCCAGCGCGGTCTTGCCGACCCCCGCCGGGCCGGTCACCAGCATCACCGGGCCGTCGTGGCCGCGCAGCAACGCGTCCAGGTAGCCGAGCTCGGCGTCCCTGCCGATCAACGCGACGGGCGCGCGCGGTAACTGTGCCGGGATCGTCACCGGTGCGGGTTCGGGCGCGGCCTGCTGCTGCGGCACGCGAACGGGCGCGCGTTCCGGCTCGGGGCTGTCCCCCGCCAGCACGGCCTGGTGCACGCGGCGCAGTTCGGGACCCGGCTCGACGCCGAGTTCCTCGATCAGCACGGCGCGGGCCTCCCGGTACGCGGCCAGCGCCTCCGCCTGCCGGCCAGCCTGGACCAGTGCCCGCATGAGCAGGCCGTGGCCGCGTTCGCGCAACGGGTGCTCGACGACCACCGAGCTCAGCTGCGAGACCAGTTCCGCCCCCTGCCCGATCGCGAGGCCGAGCTCGGCGCGTTCCTCCAGCACCGCCAGCCTGCGCTCGACGAGACGGCCGCGTTCGACGTCGGCGTGCAGCCCCGAGACACCGCCCAGCGGTTCGGCGCGGAACAACGCCAGCGCGTCGTCCAGCTCCACCGCGGCTCCGGCGAGATCCCCGGCGGCGCGCATGCGGTTCGCGAGCAGGACCTGACGTTCGAACACGTCCAGGTCCAGAGCGCCGGGCTCCACGCGCATCAGGTAACCGTCGCCGACCGACGTCAGCAGCTCGGCGGGAGCCCTGCGCGCACGGGTCGGTTCGAGCGCCCTGCGCAGTCCGGCGACGTAGGTCTGGACCAGGTTGACCGCGCTCGAGGGCACGTTGTCGCCCCAGACGGCCTCGATGATCTGCCCGCGGCTGACCGGCGTGTTGCGCTCCAGCAGCAGGACCGCGAGGACGGCGCGCTGCTTCGCCGCACCGAGATCAACCTCTTGACCTGCGCGAACGACTCGGAGAAGGCCGAGAACCTCGAACCGAAGGGGTTCCTCGCCGTGCGTCACCGATCTGTCCTTCGCCTGTGGTCCACCTGGAGCTTGAAGATCACTTCAGTCGGGCTCCAGTCGTGCTGTAGAAGGCATTCTTACGCTTAGCGTGTCCAACCAACCACACACCGCGAGATCAACGGAAACCGGAGATCACGCAGTCGGAACAGGTTGGACCGGACAGCGGAACACCCGCTGCTCCCCATGATCGACGTGGGTCGGCCGGCGTGCAAGGGGCATCCAGCCCGCGGCGGCGGAACGCCGGCCGGCCCACGTCCCCTTACGACGACAGAAGGCCCCGGCTGGATCTTCCAGCCGGGGCCTTCCGCGTCGTCTTCCGATCAGCTGACAAAAGAGCCGGTCTTCGCGGCCGCGAGGAACGTGTCCCATCCCGCGTCACCGAACCTCAGCCGCGCACCGTCCGAGTTCTTGCTGTCCCGGACGGCCGCGCCGGACGACACGAGCGCGATCTCGACGCACTCGGGCCCACCGGCCGACGACCTGCTGCTCTTGCGCCAACGCAAGCTTTCCACTCTGTTCACTCTCCGGTCGCAGTCACGCGAGAGTGCGAGCGATCTCCGTGATCAGGGTTGCCGATTCCCTGGGGGTCTGGGCGGAACTCACGAGACGCTCGAACATCTCGGCGTAGGAATGGACGTCCGACTGTTGTTCCAGGTAGACGCCGCTTCTGGTGCTCTCGATGTAAACCACGTCGGAGTCGAGCTGCTCGGGAAAGCTCAGGATGACGAACGGGCCGTCCATCGCAGCATGACCACCGGCGCTGAACGGCACGACCTGCATCGTGACGTTCGGCAACGCACCGACTTCGAGAAGACGCGCCATCTGCACGCGCATCACCTCGGCGCCGCCGACGAGCCTGCGCAGGGCGGCTTCGTCGATCACGACGTGCAGGCGCAACGGGTCGTCCTCACTCAGCAGGGCCTGCCTGGCCTTGCGCAACCGGACGCGCCGGTCGATCTCACCGGCGCGCGCGTCCGGCAGCACCTGGGAGATCAACGCCCTCGTGTACGCCTCGCACTGCAGCAGGCCCGGGATCATCAGCCCCTGGTAGGTCCTGATCGAGTCCGCGTCGGCCTCGTACCCCACGTAACGACCGGGCACGATGTCGCCGAACTCGTCCCACCACGCCTTGCGACGGGCTTCCCTCGCCAGCTGGACCAGCTCTTCGAGCGTGGCGGCGTCCGCGCTGTAGGCGGTGAGCATGTCGCGCACGTCGCGCGGACTCACCCCCACACGGCCCGTCTCGATGCGGCTGATCTTGGAGGCCGAGCACTCCAGTCGCTCGCCCACCTCCTCGATCGTCAGCCCGGCCACCTCGCGCAACCGACGGAGCTCGCTCACGAGCCGGCGCTTGCGCAGGGTCGGACTGCTACCCCGCATGACTCCTCCTGGGTGCCGTCACGTCTCCTGGTCGATCCCAGTTTGAGAGCAAACCAGCTCGCCGCAAAGAGACGTCATCCATTCGTGTACTGCAACTTGCAGATCGCAGGTTCGACGCGACAGTCTGCTGGGGCTGCTTACGTAAGGACTGGAGCTCTGAGCCTGATGGCCGTCACGGTGTTCAGCCAACTGGACAAGTCGCTGCACTCCCACCTGGCCACACTCACCGAACTCGCCGCACGTGGCGACGACCAGACCGCTCTCGTACTCGCCAGGGTTGAGTTGCCGAGGGTGGTCGCGGTGGTGAAGGCGTTGCTCGACGAGCACCAGCCCGACGAGCACGGCCGGTGCGCGACCTGCAAGCGCGGCTGGTTCTCACGGCGGATGCCCGCACCGTGCCGTGCTTATCTCTCGGCGCAGCTGATCCTGACCGTCGTCGGCCAGGAGACTTCACACGGCAAGCACCTGCGCTCGGTAGGCTGAATTCTCCGAACTCGATAGTTCTTCGGTTCCCACGTGACCTGGGCCGGCTCCGCACCCCCCGACCGGAGCCGGCCCTTCTACGTCATCACCTCGCGTGACGATGCCGCGAAGATCAACACGGTTGGCTGAAAGATCTGTCACAGCACCGATTCCGGCCTCATCATTGATGGTGACGCGGCCTGATCCCGCCCGACGATGCCTGTGCCGACACGGAGGTGTTCCCGTGCCGACCCCGCATGACCGCGCCGACGCGCTCGCAGCCGTCCGGCCGCGCCGCATGCTGCCCTTAGAGCGCCTCTAGCGCGCTCCCTCCTCAGCTCGCTCCCCGCCCTGTGCCTTCCGTCGCACAGGGCTATGCCGCTGTACAGCAAAGGAAAACCCGTGAACCACATGCCCAGGTCCAACGCCGGCGACCACACCCCGCACGGTCCACCGCTGATCCTCAGGCACGACCTGCCCGCGAGCTTCGTGCTGTTCCTCATCTCGATCCCGCTGTCGCTCGGCATCGCGCACGCCACGGGCGCGCCGCTGATGGCGGGGATCATCTCCGCGGTCATCGGCGGCGTGGTCGTCGGCGCGATCAGCGGGGCGCCGTTGCAGATCAGCGGGCCGGGGACAGGGCTCGTGGTGATCGTGGCCGGGCTGGTGGCGCAGTTCGGGTGGGCGGCCACCGCGGCGATCACGCTGGCCGCGGGCGTGCTGCAGCTGGCGCTGGGGCTCACCGGGATCAGCCGCCTGGTGATGTCGCTGTCCCCCGCCGTGGTGCACGGCATGCTGGCGGGCATCGGCATCTCCATCGCCGTCGGGCAGCTCGTGGTGGTGCTGGGCGGCACGGCGGCGTCGACCGTGCCCGCGAACCTCGCGTCGCTGCCGGGACAACTGGCCGGAGCCTCGCTCGGGTCCGTGCTGGCCGGTGCCGTGGCGATCGCGGTTCTGCTGCTGTGGCCCCGTGTTCCGCGTGTCTCCGTGATCCCCGCGCCACTGGTCGCCGTCGCCGCGGCCACCGGGCTCGCGTTCGTGCTGCGCCTCGACGTGGCCAGGGTCGACCTGCCGGACAGCCACGCGCTGGTGTTCCCGGAGATGCCGCAGGGCAGTGCCGGCACGGTGGTCACGGCCGTCGTCACGGTCGCGCTGGTGGCGAGCATGGAGTCGTTGCTGTCGGCCGTCGCCACGGACCGGCTGCACGACGGGCCGCGGGCCCGGCTGGACAAGGAGCTCATCGCGCAGGGCACCGGCAACGTGCTCGCGGGCGCGCTCGGCGGGTTCCCGATCAGCGGTGGCCTGGCCCGCAGCTCGACGAACGTCGCGGCGGGCGCGAAGACCCGGTACGCGGCGATCTTCCAGGGCGTGTGGATCGCGGTGGCGGTGCTGGCGTTCGCCCCCGCACTGGAGCTGATCCCGCTGGCCGCGCTGGCGGGTGTGCTGTTCGTCGTCGGGCTCCGGCTCGTGTCGATCAGCCGGATGCGGACCCTGGTGCAGCACAGGGAGTTCCTCGTCTACGCGGCGACCGGGCTGGGTGTGGTCCTCTTCGGACTGCTGGAGGGCGTGGTCGTGGGGCTCGCGATCGCGTTGCTGCGCGCGTTGTACCGGTTGACGCACTGCTCGGTGCGCGTCGAGGGCAACCGGGTGTGCGTGCGGGGATCGCTGGTGTTCCTGGGAGTGGGGCGGCTCGTGCGCGAGCTGCGCAGGATGCCGCCGGGGCAGACCGTCGTACTGGAGCTGCACGTCGACTACCTGGACCACGCGTCCTACGAGGCGATCAACGACTGGCGCGAGGGCTACGAACGGCTCGGTGGCCGGGTGCGCGTCGACGAGGTGCACGACACCTGGTACGACCAGGCGGACCAGGGCAAACCGGGGCGGCGCAAGACGTTGCCCGGTCCGCTGCCGCGGTGGTTCGCGCCGTGGTCGCACTGGCAGGGTGCTCCGGGCGCGGTGACGTTGCCGGCACAGCGGTCGTCCGTGGAGAGCGACCCGATGTTGCTGGGAATGCACGAGTTCGAACGCCGTTCCGCGCCGTTGGTGCGGCCGTTCCTGCACGAGCTGGCGGTGCGCGGGCAACGGCCCCAGCAGCTGTTCATCACGTGCGCGGACTCCCGCGTGGTGCCGAACCTGATCACCACGTCCGGGCCGGGTGACCTGTTCTGCGTGCGCAACATCGGGAACCTGGTGCCGATGCCGTCCGCCGACGACAGGTCGGTCGGTGCGGCGATCGAGTACGCCGTGGAGATCCTGAACGTCAGCACCATCGTCGTGTGTGGACACTCCGACTGCGGCGCGATGAAGGCACTGGTCAACGGGTCCGCGTCGCGCGGATCGCACCTGCACTCGTGGCTGCGCAACGCCGAGCCGTCGCTGATCCGGTTCCACGCGCCGACCGCGCCCGGCTGCGCGGAGCTGCCGGTGGCGGACCGGCTCGCCGTCGCGAACGTCGCCCAGCAGCTCGACAACCTGCTCGGTCACCCGAGCGTGCGGGAGGCGATCACCGCGGGCACGCTCACGTTGAAGGGCATGTACTTCGACATCTCGAACGCCCGCGTGTACCTGGTCGACCCGGACCGCAACGGGCTCGAGCCCGTACCGTCCCCGGCCTAGAAAGCGAGGAGCCGCCCCGAAAACTCTCGGGGCGGCTCCACTTGCGACTTACTTCTAGCAGGTGCCGATCCAGGAGCACTCCACGTCGAAGCGCTCCTTCGCGGGAACCTTGGTGCGGTCCTGCGCCGGAGCCTTGCGCTGCTGCGGCACCGACTGGACCTGCGGCGCCACCGAGGTGCCACCGTCCGAGGCCAGGCGCACGGCGATCCTGTCCTCGATCAGCTTCGGGCTGTTGAACAACAGGACGTTGTTCTGCACCACCGAGAACACCAGCTCCCGGCCCGCGGCCGTCGTCACGTAACCGGACAGGCCGGACACGCCGGACAGCGACCCGGTCTTGGCCTTCACGTTGCCCGCCGCCGGGGTGTTCTTCATGCGGTTGACCAGCGTGCCGTCGACACCGGCGACCGGCAGCGACGCCTGCCACGCGGCGAACCACGGCTTCGTCTTCGCCTTGACCAGCACCGAGGTGAGGTCGTCCGGCGAGAACTGGTCGAGCCGGGACATGCCGGACCCGTCGAAGACCTCGACCGCGTTCGGGTCGACGCCCAGACCGGACCACTTGGTGCTGAGCTGGTTGACACCGTTGGTGAACGAGCCACCCGCGGTCTTGACCAGCACCTCGGCCAGCATGTTGTTGCTGTCCTTGAGCAACGGGACGATCAGCTCGCTGAGCTTCATCGACGTGTCGGTGGCGAGGACGGCGGCGTTCGCCGGCGCCTTCTGCCTCTTCACGCCACCGGTGACGGTGATCCCGTTGGCCTGCAACGCCTTCTGGAACACCGACGTCACGAGCCCGGTCGGGTCCTTGACCGTCGAGAGCTTGGTCGTCTCGACCGTCGTGGACCCGCTGACGAAGATCCGGTTCGTGCCGTGCTCGCGCTCCACGGAGACACCGGCGTTACCGGTGGTAGCCGTGGACACGATCTGCACGTGGTCGTTCGCCGGTTCGGTCGTCACGACAGCCGGGGCGCCCGCCGCGGCGCCCGGCTTGACGCGCACGACCACGGTGCCCGCGCTGAACTTCGCGTCCGGCGAGAGCGTGAGCGCCGACGTCTCCGCGCTGTACGCGAACGGTTCGTCGTCCCACGCCCAGCCCGAGCCGTACGGCTGCGCGTCGAACTTGGTGTCGTCGATGACGAGCGCGCCGTTCACCGTGGTGACGCCGCTGGCCTTCAACGCGTCCGCGAGCTGCTGGTAGCGCAGCCTGGACATCGTCGGGTCGCCGCCACCGCGCAGCGCCAGGTCGCCGTTGAGCTCCGTCCCGGTCTTGGTACCGGCCGAGACGAGCTCGGTCTTCCAGCGGTGGTCCGGACCCAGCAGGTCCAGCGCCGTCGTCGTGGTGAGCAGCTTCATGTTCGACGCCACCTGGGAGCGCCTGCTGCTCTGCCGCGTGTAGATCACTTCACCTGAGTTGGCGTCCCGCACGACCAGGCCGACGTCCGCGCCCTTCAGCGCGTTGTCGGCCAGGATCGTGTCGAGGTCAGCCGTGAGGGCCTCGTTGCCGACCGCCACGGCGCCGCCGCTGGACGTCAGGGTCAACCCTGCCGTCACAGCGACGACCGCCCCCAGAATGCCTAATTTCACGCTTCCACCTCTGATCGATCACCCGACCACAACGTGTGGAAGCTACCGGGCCTGTCGATCCGCCTGTAGGTGTGTGCCCCGAAGAAGTCCCGCTGTCCCTGGACAAGCGCCGCCGGCAGGCGTTCCGAGCGAAGTCCGTCGTAGTAGGCCAAAGCGGACACGAAGCCCGGCGTCGGCACACCGGATTCCACCGCCCGCACGACAACCCTGCGCCACGCGGCCTCGGCGTTCTGCACCGCGTCGCGGAAGTAGTTGTCCACCAACAGGGACGCGATGTCGGCGTTCGCGTCGTAGGCCTCGCGGATGCGGTTGAGGAACTGCGCGCGGATGATGCAGCCACCACGCCAGATCGTCGCCATCGCACCGAGGTCGATGTTCCAGTCGAAGTTCTTCGACGCCTCGCGCATCATGTCGAAGCCCTGCGCGTACGCGACGACCTTCGACGCGTAGAGCGCCTGGCGCACGTCGTCGACCAGCTCGGCGTCCGGCTTCGCGACGACCTCGCTGGCACCGAACGCCTCGCGCACGGCCTTGCGCTGGTCGGTGTGGCCGCTCAGGCTGCGCGCGAACACGGCCTCGGCGATACCGGTGACCGGCACGCCCAGCTCCAGCGCCTCCTGCACGGTCCAGCGACCGGTGCCCTTCTGCTCCGCGGCGTCCTCGATGACCTGGACGAGCGGCGTGCCGTCCGCGTCGACGTGCTTGAGGACCTCGGCGGTGATCTCGACCAGGTACGACTCCAGGTCGCCCGAGTTCCACTGCGTGAAGACCTCGGAGATCTCCGCCGGCGTCTGGCCGCCGATGCGGGACAGCAGGTCGTACGCCTCGGCGATGAGCTGCATGTCGGCGTACTCGATGCCGTTGTGGACCATCTTCACGAAGTGCCCGGCGCCGTCCGGCCCGACGTGCACGCAGCACGGCTGACCGTCCACCTTGGCCGCGATCTCCTCGAAGACCGGCCCGACGTGCTTGTAGGACTCAGCGGGACCACCCGGCATGATGCTCGGCCCGTTGAGCGCGCCTTCCTCGCCGCCGGAGATGCCGGCGCCGACGAACAGCAGCCCCTTCTCCTTCAGCGCGGCCTCACGGCGGCGCGTGTCGTTGAAGTGGGCGTTGCCGCCGTCGATGACCATGTCGCCGGGCTCCAGGAGCCCGCTCAGCTCGTCGATGACGGCGTCGGTCGGGCCACCCGCCTTGACCATGATGATGATCTGGCGCGGCGTCTGCAGGCTGTCGACCAGATCCTGCAGCGTCTCGGCGCCGACGAAGTCGCCCTCGTGGCCGTGCTCGTCGAGCAGGGCCTTCATCTTCGCGGGCGTCCGGTTGTGCACGGCAACTTTGAAACCGTGCCGCGCGAGGTTGCGCGCGAGGTTGCTGCCCATGGTGGCAAGACCGGTGACCGCGATACGTGCTTTGCCTTCCGTCATACGCGACAGCCTGCCGTGTTCTTCGCCTTTACGCGAGACGTCACAGGGTGTTCTCAGACTCCGTTTTGCCAGGTGAACCGCGTCACGTGCCGGTACGTATTGCTAGGCGTAAGTTGGCTTCATGACGGAATTCACGAGCGTGGGACGCTCGGCGACCGACCGTGCCCCGAGGTACGGCTCGCAGCTGGTGAAGCACTTCACGGCCAAGGACCTCGAAGGGTCCTGGGAGGACACCCGCGGCTTCGTCCGCTTCTCCGCGGGCCTCGCGGAGTTCGAGGCAGCGGACGACGCGCTGATCATGCGCGTGGTGTGCACGTCGGAGGAGGACGTGGCACGCCTGAAGGACGTCGTGGAACGGCACCTCGTCCGCTTCGGCACGCGCGACGAACTGTCCGTCACGTGGGACTCAGGTAGCGAGAACTGACGCCGCCAGCCCGATGAGAGCGGTCCCACAGACCCGCTCGAACACCGCGCGGGTCTTGGGCCTGTTGAGCAGCCTGCCCAGCTGACGCGCCGACGGCACCACGAGGACCCAGAACACCGCGAACACCCCTACCGTCACGGCACTCAGCACCGCCGCCTGCGGAAGGGGCGCGGCGTTCGGGTCCATCGCCTGCGGGATGAGGCTCAGGAACGTGAGCATCACCTTGGGATTCAACAGATCGCACAACATGCCACGCAGGAACACGTTCTTCTGCCGCGGCTGCTCCTCCAACGGCTTGCTGGCCGACCTCAGCGTCATGAACCCGATGTAGGCCAGGTAGACCGCGCCGATCGCCTTGACCACGAACAACGCCGCCGGAGCCGCCGCCACGAGCGCGGACAACCCGACCGTCGCGAGCGTCGCGTGGATCAACAGCCCGGTGAGCACCCCGAGCGCCGCCTCGACGCCTTTGCGGAGGCTGCGGACCGCGTTCCCCATGACCAGTACGAAGTCGGGACCGGGCACGACCGTGATCACCACGAGTGCCAGCAGGAACGACGTCCACGCGATGTGCATGACGCAGATCGTCTGTGGTTCGTTCGTGTCTGTTCCAGCAGCTCAGTACGATGTTCGGTTATGCGCGAACAAGCCGAACTGGATTCGGTCGACTGGCACATCCTGGAGGAGTTGCAGAACGACGCCACCCTGCCGAACCGCGCGCTGGCGGAGATCGTCGGGCTGGCGCCGTCGTCGTGCCTGCAACGGGTGCGGCGGCTGCGGGACCTGGGTGTGATCACGGGGTGCCACGCCGTCGTCGACCCGGCCACCACGGGGCTGCCGTTGGAGGCCGTGATCTCGGTCAACGTGCGGCCGCACACCCGTGCCGTGGTGGCAGGGTTTCGTGCTTTTGTGATGGCTCAGCCGGAGACCCGGTCGATCTTCCACGTTTCCGGGCAGGCTGATTTCCTGCTGCACATCGCGGTGGCCGATTCCACGCATCTGCAGGCGTTCCTGATGGACAAGATCGCTTCGCGGACGGAGGTGCGGAACTTGACCAGTTCGGTGGTGCTGGAGCGGGTGGAGACCCGTGCGCTGACGCCGCCCGCCAACCTGCGGCCGACCCACCGTCGGCGTCGCTCGGACTAGCAGTCGTCGATCCGCCACACGCCTGACTCGCGCACCCAGGGTTCGCCGCGCTGGTCCAGTTCGGCCTTGTCTTAGGTGTAGGTCACACGGGCGAGATCTCCGGCCGCCTGGTCGACCTTCAAGGAACGCATCTCCTGAGGGCCGTACAACGCACCAGCTTGCTGCACGAGCATCACGAAGTTCGGACGCGTGTTCCGCTCCTTGCAGCGTTGCGACAGCAGGTCGTACGCCACGTCACCGTTGCCCGCGAGGAACGCGGTCGAGTACGCACGCACCTGCTGTTCAAGAGCGGAGTTGTCCGGTGCAGCGTTTCTTACATCCTAGATGTAGGAAACGCTGTCACGACAGCCAGCAGCTTGCTCACTCCGAGCCGGGTGACGGCTTGATCACCCGGATCAGCCCCTCCTGCACCACGGTCGCCACCAACTGCCCGTCCCGAGTGAAGAACCGCCCAGTGGCCAACCCCCGATTCCCAGAGGCAGACGGGGATGAGGTGTCGTACAGCAACCACTCGTCAGCCCGGAACGGCCGGTGGAACCACATGGCGTGGTCCAGAGAAGCCCCGAGAACCTTGTCCAGCCCCCAGTAAACCCCGTGCCGAGCCAGAACCCCGTCCAGCAACGTCATGTCCGAGGCATAGGTCATGATGCAGAGCTGCAGCATCGGATCGTCCGGCAACTTGCCATCGGCCTTCATCCACACCTGAGACGAGGCCTCACCCGGACCGTCCTCACGCGACTCCCAAGGCGGCTCGGTCACGTACCGGACGTCGATGGGCCGCGGGAACTTGGACGTGTGCAGCCCGTACCCCTCCACAGCCTCGGCCCAGGTCGGCAGCGACTCCGGGTCCGGCACCTCCGGCATGGGCGACGAGTGTTCGTTGCCCTGCTCCTCGATCTGGAACGAGGCGGACAACGCGAAGATCGCCTTGCCGTGCTGCACGGCCACGACACGGCGGGTCGTGAAGGACCGTCCATCCCGGATCCGGTCCACCTCGTACACGATCGGCACGCGCGGGTCGCCGGGCCGGATGAAGTACGAGTGCAGCGAGTGCACCCGCCGTTCGACCGGGACGGTGCGGCCGGCGGCGACGAGCGCCTGGCCCGCCACCTGCCCGCCGAAGACGCGCACTGGCGACTCGGCGGGCGACACGCCTCGGAAGATGTTCTCCTCGATGCGTTCCAGGTCGAGCAACGCGACCAGGTCGTCCACTGCGGATTGTCCACTCAAGCCTGATGGGCTCGTAGCAGCGGCACGGGCGGCCTCAGTCACGACTAACTCCTACGCGTGGTCGTCCTCCCCCAGCCGGTGCACCCGGATGAGGTTCGTCGACCCAATGGTGCCAGGAGGCGATCCGGCGACGACCACCATGAGGTCACCAGCGGAGTAACGGCCGATCTCGATCATGGCCACGTCGACCTGGCGGACCATCTCGTCGGTCGACTCCACGCGCGGGACCAGGAACGTCTCGGTGCCCCACGTGAGCGAGAGCTGCGAGCGGACCGCGGGCTCCGGCGTGAACGCCAGCAGCGGCAGGTGCGTGTGCAGACGAGCGAGACGGCGGACCGTGTCGCCGGACTGCGTGAACGCGACCAGGGCCTTGGCGTTCAGGCGCTCGCCGATGTCGCGGGCCGCGTACGAGATCACGCCGCGCTTGGTGCGCGGGACGTGGGTCAGCGGCGGCACGACGACCGACTCGGTCTCGACGGCCTCGATGATGCGGCCCATGGTCTGCACGGACTCGATGGCGTAGCGGCCGACCGAGGTCTCACCGGACAGCATCAGGGCGTCCGCGCCGTCGAGCACCGCGTTCGCGACGTCGGACGTCTCGGCGCGGGTCGGGCGGGAGTTCGTGATCATCGAGTCGAGCATCTGGGTCGCCACGATGACCGGCTTGGCGTTCTCGCGGGCGATCTGGATCGCGCGCTTCTGCACGAGCGGGACGTGCTCCAGCGGGAGCTCGACGCCCAGGTCACCGCGGGCGACCATGACGCCGTCGAAGGCCAGCACGATGGCCTCGAGGTTGTCCACGGCCTCCGGCTTCTCGATCTTCGCGATCACCGGGAGGCGCTTGCCGCCGCTGCGGTCCATGATCTGATGGACCAGGTCGATGTCGGCAGGGGAACGGACGAACGACAGGGCGATGAAGTCCACGCCGAGCGAGAGCGCGAACTCGAGGTCCTCGATGTCCTTCTCCGACAGCGCCGGCACGGAGACGTCCATGCCGGGCAGCGAGAGGCCCTTGTTGTTGCTGACGGGCCCGCCCTCGGTGACCTCGGCCACGACGTCGGAACCTTCGACGTCCACGACCACGAGCGCGACCTTGCCGTCGTCCACGAGCATGCGGTCGCCGACCTTGGCGTCCTTCGCGAGCTCCTTGTACGTCGTCGACACGCGGTCGTGCGTGCCCTCGACGTCCTCGACGGTGATGCGGACGATGTCGCCGGTGTTCCAGTCGACCGGACCCGCGGCGAAACGGCCGAGGCGGATCTTGGGGCCCTGGAGGTCAGCGAGGATTCCCACGGCGCGGCCGGACTCGTCGGCTGCGGCACGGACCATGTCGTAGACCTGCTTGTGGTCGGCATGGCTGCCGTGGCTGAAGTTCATCCTCGCCACGTCCATACCGGCCGCTACCAGGTCACGGACCTTTTCCGGCGTGCCAGTGGCGGGACCGAGGGTACAGACGATCTTTGCGCGTCGACTCACGTGTAGAGAGAGTAGACCCCGTTCCTGGACCGATCCCGAACTACCACTCAGTAATGTTCTGGCCATGGGTCGAGTACTCCCGTTCGTGATCGCGGCGTTGCTCAGCGTCGTCGTGTTGTTCACCCCCGAGTCAGGTGTGCCCACCTCGCCGCCCGGCACGGACAAGGTGGTTCACACGGTGCTGTTCGCGCTGCTCGCGTTCACCGGGCTGTACGCGAAACTTCCTCGCATTCTGCTGCTGCTCGTGGTCTACGCGGGTGTCTCCGAGGTGCTCCAGCAGGTGATCACGCCACTGCACCGCAGCGGCGACGTGCTCGACGCGCTGGTGGACGTGCTCGGGATCGGCCTGGGCTGGGCTATCGCCGCGGCTGTTCGCTCACGCCGACATGGTCCTCGCACCACGCGTTGAAGTCCTTGAGCTGCCTCCACGACTTGCGCACCCGGTCAAGACACCCCGGCTCGTGCAGCACGTCGTCGGGCTCCCAGACCTTGCGCACGTAGATCGACCGGTACCGCAGCAGGTCGAGGTGCGGGTGGTCGTCGGCGAACCCGCGCGGCTTCGACTTCATCACGTCGCCCGCCAGCTGCCAGCCCTGCTTGACCAGCTTGTCCACGATCTTGCGCAGCAGCACGCCGTGTGCGTCGACCGAGGCGCGGTAGCGGGCCAGCTGGTCGGACTGCATGTGGAACGAGCCACCGCCGGTCATCAGTCCCTCTGGACTGAGCTGCACGTAGTACGCGCCGCCGCCACGACCCTTCTCGATCACGCCGCCGCAGTGGTCCTTGTACGGCGTCTTGTCCTTGGCGAACCGCACGTCGCGGTACGGGCGGAACACCTTGCCCTCGCCGAACTCCTTCTCCAGCGCGAGCAGCAGCGCCTCCATGGGCGCCCGCACGTCGCGCAGGTAGGTCTCCTTGTTGTCGTCCCAGTACGCCTTCGAGTTGTCCAGCACCAGGCCGTCGTAGAAGTCAATGGCGTACTCGCCGAAACCGTCGAACGTCACCGAGTCAGCCTAGGCGGATCGCCCATGTGCGTGAAAATTCGTTTGAGATCACACAATCAGGCCATAATCCGGTGAATGCCCCGCCGTATCAACGCGCTCGCGACCTGGCTACTCCAACTCGGGCCGGACGAGGTGGCGGCGATACTCATGTTCCGCCGTGACGTCGCCGACCGCTACGTCCGGACGCTGAAAGACCTCGCGACGCAACTGACCGACTCCGACTCCGTGCACGCCGTCGAGGACACGCTGGACCAGGGCGCACTCGACCTGCTCGGTGCGATCGTGGCGCAGAACAACACGGGCACGGTCGACACGGTGTGCGCCGAGCTGCGGTGCTCGGTCGAGGACTTCGAACGGGCGCTGGGCGAGCTGAAGCAACGGGCGCTGGCCTGGCCGGAGGGGCCGCGGCTGATCGCGGTGAACTCGGTGCGGACGAGCGGTGCGACGCAGGGAAAGCTCACGTTGCGGCCGAAGGCCCCTGGCAAGCGCAGGGCATCGGCGATCTCCCCCATCGTGCCGACGATGTCCACTGTGGACGGCGTGGCGCGGCTGCTGGCGCACTGCGAGCAGGACACGTTCGACGCCCGCTACACCGGCGGCGTCGCGACGGTGGAGATCCGCCGGGTCGCGCGGGCGCTGCGGGTCGCGGACGGCGTGCTGCGGCTCTGGCTGGAGCTCGCGGTCGAGGCCCAGCTGCTCGGCGTGGAACGGTCTCGCCTGCTGCCGACCAGCCAGGGCGACGCGTGGCTCGGCTCGCAGCCGGGTGCGCGGCTCACGACGCTGGTCGCGGCGTGGCGGCGGATGGACTGGCGGCCGGAACCGGACCAGGCGCGGGCGGCGTTGCGCGACTACACCGGTGCCGCCGGGTTAGAGCTGCGGCGCAGCGCGCTGGAACGGTTTTCTGCCGAGGAGGCGTACACGAACATCAGCGAGCTCGTCGACGACCTCGTCTGGGAACGCCCTGCCGTGCACGACCCGCGGGCGACAGCGGCGGTGATCGGCGAGATGGAGGCGTTGGGGCTGGTGGCCGGCGGCGCGCTCACGCCGTTGGGGGTCGCGGTGCTGCACGACGGTGACGTCGCGGCGGCCGCCGCGGAGCTGATGCCCGCGGCGACTGAGAAGGCGGCGTTCCAGACGGACATGACGGCGGTGGTGAACGGGCTGCCGTCGCCGGAGCTGAGCACGACGCTGAACCTGGTGGCTGACCTGGAGGACAACGACGCGGCACGGGTGTGGCGGCTGTCCGCCGGGTCGGTGCGGCGCGCGCTGGACTCGGGGCTGTCCGCCGGCGAGGTGCTCGCGAAGCTGAGGGCCGTGTCCGAGGCCGCGCTGCCGCAGGTGATCGAGTACCAGGTGCAGGACGTGGCGCGCCGGCACGGTCAGCTGACGGTGACGGACGTCGCGAGTTGCGTGCGGGCCGCGGATCCCGCGCTGCTGCAGGAGATCGCGAGGTCGAAGCGGCTCACGTCGCTGAAGCTGCGGTTGCTCGCGCCGACCGTGCTGGCGTCGGCCCAGCCGATGGCCGAGACGCTCGCGGCGCTGCGCCGGTGCGGGTACGCACCGACGGGACTGGACGCCGGCGAGAAGTCCATTGTGGAGAGTGTCAGCCGGCTGAGGGCGCCCGCCCGCGGTGAGCGCAGGCCGGAGCGGTGGTGGCGCACCGAGATGAACGACCTGGAGCTGGCCCAGCTCGCGGTCCGGCTGGTGGAGCAGGAACGGCCGAGCGTCGGACCCGGCGCGCCAAGGGCCAACGCGGCGCGGATGCTGCGCGACCAGAACGTCTTCCTGCGCGACGAGGAGGTCGTGCTGCTGTCGTCGGCGCTGGTCGACGGGAGCCGCGTGGAGATCGAGTACGCGAGCGGTCCGCGCAGGACCGAGACGCACCTGATCGTGCCGACCAAGCACCTCGAGGGCGTGCTGAGCGCGGACTGCGAGGACGGCATCAGCAGGGAGTTCGACATCGGCCACGTCCGCAAGGTCGCGCTGCCATGATGAACAGCGGGTGAAGTTCCCCGGGACCCGGTGATCACGTGCCGATACTGGACGGGTGGCCGATCCGTTTTCCGCCGGACTGCTGATGGTGCTGGAGACCGTGCTGGAGCGGGTGCTCCTCGGTCTCTTCGACGTCGTGCACAAGGGCGCCAGGGACAAGAAGCGCCAGCGCGAGCTGACCAGGCCGGGACCGCTGGTCGAACGGATCAGCTCCGAGCTCGCCCGCGGTGAGCTCAGCGTCGTCGAGCAGCACGAGTGGCAGGCCGCTGTGGACGCGGTGCGCGAGTCCGTCGAGGCCGCGCTGCCGTTGCGCCCTGAGGAGGCGCTGCGGGTCGTGCTGACGCCCGAGTCGCTGCGGGCGCACGTGGTGTCCCGGTCGGAGCGGATCCGGCGGGCGGCGGGCCTGTCCGACCAGGCGACGGCGGTCTACGACGCGGTGCTGCTGCGGGTGTGCGTCGCGATCGTCGAGCTGATTTGGTCGCAGCCGGAGTACGCGCGGCGGCTCGCGGTGGAGACGTTCCGCATGGGCCGGGCGACAGCCGATGCCGTGACACGGTTCGCGGACCAGCAGCAGCTGGCGCTGACGGCGTCGCACCGGGACTTCGAGGACCGCTACGCCGACCAGGTCGCGCACGCGCTGGGCGGGCTGGAGCTGTTCGGGGTGTCCCGCGGGAGGGCGCCGCGCCGGCACTCCTTCGACACCTCGTACGTCTCGCTGGCGGTGGCGCGGGTCGGGGACACCGACGAGCTGACCGGGGCCGGGCTGCCGGTGGCGGCTGCGCTCGCGGACACGCCTCGGGTGCTGATCAGGGGTGGTGCGGGCGCGGGCAAGACGACGTTCCTGCGCTGGCTCGCGATGAACGCGCTGGGCGAGACGCGGGCGTCGGGCAACGAGTGGCTGGGGCTGGTGCCGTTGTTCGTACCGCTGCGGCAGTACACGTCGCTGCCGAAGCCGGAGGAGTTCATCTCGTCGACCGCCTCGATGATCGAGGAGGAGAAGCCGCCGGGGTGGGTCACCGCGCGGCTCAAGGAGGGCCGCGCGCTCGTCCTGGTCGACGGCGTGGACGAGCTGGTGTGGGAGCGGCGGGCCGAGGCCCGGCTGTGGCTCGAGAAGCTGGTCAACGCCTATCCCGGGGCCCGGTAC
Organism: Lentzea sp. HUAS TT2; assembly: GCF_051853195.1. NCBI lineage: Bacteria > Bacillati > Actinomycetota > Actinomycetes > Pseudonocardiales > Pseudonocardiaceae > Lentzea > Lentzea sp. HUAS TT2. The sequence goes on from NZ_CP196667.1 coordinate 864,617, forward strand.
GCGATCACGACCCGGCCGGCGGCGGTGCCGGAGGACTGGCTGGAGGACCTCGGCTTCGCCGCGTTCGACCTGTTGCCGTTGAGCGACAAGGGCGTGCGCGACTTCGTGGAGGCATGGCACACCGCCGCGCGCGACGAACCGGGGCTGTCCAGGGACGCGCGGGTCTGGCTGACCGACTGCGAGGCACGGCTGGTGGCGACGCTGGCGAAGCGGCCGGACCTGCGGCGGCTGGCGTCGAGCCCGTTGCTGGCGGGGCTGCTGTGCGCGTTGCACCAGGACCGGAACATGCACCTGCCGCGGGATCGGCGGTCGCTGTACGAGGCCGCGCTGGACCTGCTGCTGGTGCGGTGGGACGAGGACCGGGGGCTCGCGCTGCCGTCGTTCTCCAAGGAGGAGCAGCTCGTTCTGCTGCAACGGTTCGCGTACTCGCTGGTGCGCAACCGGGAGCTGATGGTGCCTCGCGAGGAGGCCGTGCACCGGCTCGGGAACGCGATGCGCGGACTGCGGTCGCACGACATCGATCCGGACGACGCGATGCAACGGCTGCTCGAACGGGCCGGGCTGCTGCGCGAGGTCGGCAACGACCGCGTGCAGTTCGTGCACCGGACGTTCCGCGACTACCTGGCGGCCAAGGAGGTCGTGGACGCGGGTGACCTGAACCTGTTGGTGGACAGGGCACATCTGGACGAGTGGCACGACGTCGTGGTGATGGCGGTGGCGCACGCCCGGCCGCGCGAACGGGCCCGCGTGCTGATGGACCTGCTGGCGGGCAACGACGACACGCGCAAGGACGAGCGCGGCCGGGACAAGCTGCGGCTGCTCGCGCTGGCGTGCCTCGACCAGGCCGACGTGATCGAACCGGAGACCGCGCGGGCGCAGGTGACGGCCGCGGTCGCCGCGCTGATCCCGCCGAAGAGCTTCGCGCACGCGGACGCGTTGTCCGAGGCCGGCTCGTTCGTGGTGGACCTGCTGCCGGGACCGGAGGCCGCGGGAGACTCGGCGGAGGCCGCGTACATCGTGCGGACGCTGGCCAACATCGGCGGCGAGGGCGCGTGGGAACGGATCGCGGAGTTCGTGGCCGTCGATCACGCGATGGTCATCGACGAGCTGCTGCGGGCGTGGCGGAACACACCGGACGCGGAGAAGTACGCCAGGTCCGTGCTGTCCAAAGTGGATTTCGGCGACCGGCGGGTGGACGTCCGCGGCTGGCACCGGATCCAGTTCATCATGCACCTGGAGAAGCTGCGGTACGTCCGGTGCATCGGCAACATCAACCCGCTGGACCCGTTGGGCGCCATGCCGTCGCTGCACCGGCTGGAGCTGTGGCAGAACGAGGTCATGCGCGACCTCTCCCCGCTGGCCGGGTCGCGGTCGCTGAAGGAGCTGCACCTGAGCCGGTGCCGTCCGCTCGGGCGGATCGACCTGTCCCCGGTGAGGGACCTGGACGAGCTGCACCTGCACTTCAGCCGCGTCGAGCTGGCGTCGCTGGAGGGCGGTGCGCTGCGGCGGCTGCAGATCCGCGACTCGGCCACCGACGAGGGGCTGGACGTGCTGCCCGGCCTGCCCGCGTTGCGCGAGCTGGCGATCGACCACCGCCCGCCCTACCCGCTGGCGGGGCTGGAGCGGTGGCCGACCATCACGACGCTGGAGGTGTTCGGGGTACCGGCGGCGGACGACGTGCGCGTGTTGCCCGCGTTGGAACACCTGGTGGTGCACCAGCCGGAGTCGCTCGCGCGGCTGGAGGAGCTGCGCGGTCAGCTGCCAGGGGTACGCATCACGACCTGACGTGTCACCACTGGATGTCGGCCAGGCTGTCCAGCGGCCTCCTCACGGTCTCCTCCAGCAGCTGCACCGACGCCGTGTCCGCGGCGTGCAGCTCGGCCGGGAAGGTGAGGCTCACGCGCTTCTCCAGCTCGGCCAGCGACACCTGGAACACCCGGAACTCGTCGAGGTCGAGCGCCTCGGCCAGGACGATGTTCTGGGTGAGCAGGAACGCGCTGCAGCGCAGCTCGCCGTCCACCACGAACGCGATCGCCTTGTAGAACTCGCGCGGGATCGCGACCCCGCGGAAGATCCTGTCGTCGGCGTTGAAGACCGGGCCGCCGTAGACGCTGACCTTGAGGTTGTCGACGTCGACGTCCGCGAGCACCGCGTCCTCGAGCCTCCCCCAGAGCCCTTCCTTGGTGCTCTGGTTGAAGTCGTCCATCTGCGGCGTGATGTTCGTGAAGAAGAACGAGTCCTTGTTCGCCTTCTGCGCCTCGGCCTTCGGGCCCCAGCACAGGTCGGCGCGGCGGGCGAGGTGGCCGCGGTCGAGCCGGTTGTCGCGGTAGAGCTCGTCGCCGGTCTGGAACTCGGCCGGGACGCGCTTGTCCTTGACGAACGGGATGTTGCTGCGGCTCAGTGCCTTCATCTCGCCGCCGTCGATGTTCCACGCGACCCAGCTCGCGAACTTGCGCGACTTGCTCATCGCGAGCGAGAAGTGCGTGTAGTCGATCGTGGTCGAGCCGTCGAGCTCGACCGCGTCGGCCGCTCCCGAGTCGGTCAGGACCGGGATCCCGGCGGTCGTGCCGAGAAACTTCGGGTCGAAGCCTGCGCTGGTCATGTGTCGCCCCCTACTGGTTCATCTTGAGGGTCGACATCTCCCACGGGGCCGTTAGCCGCATACACCCGAACGGCCCAGTGTTCATCAGCTCTTCTTGACGAGTTTCCCGTCCGCGGAGATCGCGAACCACTCGTCGTCGACGCCCTGGCCGTTGACGTCACCGGCGACCTGGTCACCCACGTAGTAGTACAGCGGCCACTTCCCGTAGACGGCCTGCGAGCTCTCGTCGATCTGCGAGACGAGCTGCACGTCGGCGCCGTCCTTGGCATCCACTTTGGACTCCGCGGTGAGCGCGGGCCACACGGCGACGCAGTCGGCGTCGCACGCGCTGGAGTTGTTCTCGTCCTTGGTGAAGGCGTAGAGCGTCCGTCCCGTTCGGTCGACCAGGATCGGCCCGAGGTCGGACTGCGCGATCTTCACCTCGGCCTTCGCAGGGACCTCCTGCTGCGAACCTTGTTGCGGTGCCTCGTTTCCGCAGGCGGACAGCCCGGCGAGCAGCACCGGCAGCAGCAGAATTCCCATACGTGCACGCATCTTCGTCTCCTAGCGGGGTGTGTCCTGTTCCGACGTTGACACGTAATGAGACGCGTTTCGGTTCAGCGGAGAATTCCTTGAACCGAAACTGATCGACGTCCGTGTTGGTCATGTCGGGTCCGCCAGACCCCCCGACTCCCACAGCGGAGCCTTGGAGCACATCCCATGTCTGTCAACAAAAACGTCGCTGCCGCATGCCTTCTGGGCGCCACGCTCGGACTGGCCGTGGTGACGCCGGCGTCCGCCGCCCAGGACGCCGTCACCGTCAAGATCACGAACACCGCCGGCTACGAGGCGAGCTTCTGCGCCGCCGACCAGCTGGAGGGCCGCTGCCTCGACGGTGCCGAGAAGGGCGAGTCGCGCACCTTCACCGTGAAGCCCGGCCGCGGCCGGATCGAGGTCCGCGTGGTCGTGAAGAACGGCGGTTCGGCCTTCGAGTTCTTCACCGCCGACGGCCCCACGCTGAACATCGACGCCGGTGGCTCGGCGCAGAAGCCGACCGCCACGAAGTCCGGTGGCGCCCAGGACCACGGTGCCGGGCACGGCGGCCACAACCCGGCCCCGCCCGCACCCGGTCAGACCGCCCCACCGGTCAAGCCCGCCACCGGCAAGCCCGTGTTCTTCGCAGCGGAGCTGGACGGCCGTCAGGAGGTCCCGACCGCCGGTGGCCCGGCCGTGGGTGACGAGGACGCCTCGGCGAAGGCGCTGGTCGAGGTGCGCGGCGACCGCGTGACGTTCGCGCTGGAGTGGAAGAAGACGGCCCAGCTCACCCTCGGCCACATCCACCAGGGCGCGAAGGGCCAGAACGGCGCGGTGAAGGTGAACCTCTTCACCACCCCGATGCCGGAGACGCTGGGCGCCGCCGCCGGGCAGACCGTGGTCGACGCGAAGCTCGCCGAGGACATCCGCAAGAACCCGGCCGGCTTCTACGTGAACCTGCACAGCACCGAGAAGCCCGGTGGCGCGGTCCGCGGTCAGCTCAAGCCGCTGAACAAGCAGATCAACCCGCTCGACATCCTTCAGGGCGGCAAGCTCCGCGCGTTCTCCAACGGCCGCAACGAGGTTCCCGTGCAGGACGGCCCGAAGGTCGGCGACCCCGACGGCCAGGCCGTGACGCTCGTGCGCCCCACCGCCACCGGCGTCGACTTCTCGCTGGCCTGGGTGAACGTCGACGCGCCGACGCTCGGCCACGTCCACCAGGGCGCGAAGGGCGTGAACGGCGCCGTGAAAATCACGTTCTTCGGCACCGTGGTCCCGAACGGCATCTTCGCGGTCTCGGGCACGGCCACCGCCGACAAGGCCACGCTGGACGCGCTGCGCGAGTCCCCCAAGGACTTCTACTCCAACATCCACACCGCCGCGTTCCCCGGCGGAGCGGTGCGCGGACAGTTCACCAGCCACTAACCCTCGCCGGCTCGCCGCACGCGGGGACCTTTCGTACTGCATGTGAGTACGAAAGGTCCCCCGCGTGCGGTTCGCTGTTCGCTATCGGCCGACTAGGTCGACGGTCTTGCCCGCCCGCCGGGACTCGTCCACCCACTGGTCGATCGCCTGCCCGCAGGCCTGGTCGAGGTGCCGGACCCCGCTCAGGTCCATCCGGACGTGCTCCCGGTCGACGCGGTCGAGCTCGTCCAGCAGCACGGGCAGCTTCAGGAACGTCGCGTTGCCGCGCAACGCCACCCCCTCCGGCGTCACGGTCACCTGCAGCCTGGACACGTCCCAGGCCGTCTTGATGACCGCGGCCAGCAGACCGGCGACGGTGCCGGTCAACAGGTCGGTCGCCACGATGAGACCGGCCGTCAGGACGAAGACGAAGCTCTCGGCCTTGTCGGTGCGCCACGTCGCGACCACCTCGCGCAGGCCCAGCAGCTTCCACCCGGCGTGCACCAGGACCGCCGCCAGCACGGCGACCGGGATCAGCGTCAGCAACCCCGGCAGCAGCACCACGAACAGCAGCAGCCACACACCGTGCAGCACCCTGGAGGCCTTGGTGCGCGCCCCGGCGCTGACGTTCGCCGCACTGCGCTCGATCACCGCTGTCATGGGCAACGCGCCGAGCAGGCCGCAGATCGTGTTGCCCACGCCCTGCGCGACCAGTTCCTTGTTGTACTGCGTGCGCGGGCCGTTGTGCATGCGGTCCACCGCGGCCGCGCTGAACATCGACTCAGCCGAGGCGACGAGGGCGAACACCACGGCGGTGCCGATGACTCCGGTGTCCAGCAACGAGAAGTCCGGCAGATGCACGTCCGTCGACAGCGTGCCGACCGTGATGCGTTCGACGTCCGACGCGAAGATCGCGGCCAGCGCGGTGCAGACGACCACGCCGACCAGGATGCCCGGCACGACCCGCAACGGCGTGCGCTGCCACAACAACATGATCAGCACCGTGAGCAACCCCAGCGCCAGCGCGACCGGGGACACGATCAGGTGCTTGAGCTGACCGAAGATCAGCACGAGGCCGATGCCCGCGAGCATGCCCTGCACCACGGCCGGGGAGATCGCGCGGAACCACCGGCCGCACCTGGCTAAGCCCAGCGCCACCTGCAACAGCCCCGCGCCGAGCACGATCACGCCCAGCGCCTGGATCCCGTGCCGGGACACGGCGTCCGCCACCAGCACCGTCAGCCCGGCGGCCGGTCCGCTCACCTGCATCGTGCTGCCCGGCAGCAGGCCGACGACGATGCCGCCGACCACGCCGGTCACGATGCCGAGCTCGGCCGGCACCCCGGACGCCACCGCCACACCAACGCACAGCGGCAGCGCCACGAGGAACACCACGACCGATGCGCCGAGATCGGTCCAATACTTCTTCATCACGTCAGAAACCCCTACAGCGGAAGGAAGGCGTGCTCGGCACACGCGGAGACCTCGCCGGTCTCGATGTCGTAGAACCAGCCGTGGACGCGCAACGCCTCCGAAGCGACCTTCTCGGCCACGAACGGGTACGCCAGCAGGGTCTCCAGCTGGGCGCGCACGTGCTCCTGTCCTTCCGAGCGCATCGCCGGGTCGGACGCCTTGCGCGGCCGTCCGGGACGCAGCCAGCCGCGCATCGCGGGCAGGTGGTCGATGCCGCCGCCGTTCAACGCGCCGACCGCACCGCAGTGCGAGTGGCCGCAGACGACGATCTCGCTGACCCCGAGCTGCAGCACGGCGAACTCGATCGTGGCCATCTCGCTGGACGGCGCGGTCAGCGAGTAGGGCGGGATGACGTTGCCGGCGGTGCGGAGCTCGAACAACGAACCGGGCTCCGCACCCGTGATCGCGGCCGTCACGATGCGCGAATCAGCGCACGTGATGAACATCGTGGTGGGTTGCTGACCTGCGGCGAGCTTGCGTCCGAGAGAGCGCGAACGCGATGCGGCGTGTGCGCGGGCATGCTGAACAAAGCGATGGAAGTCCATGGGGATCCCTCACTGCCAAGGAAAGTGTTTCGGTTAGATCGGGTAGTGGGGACCGATCAGTTTCGGAACACCTGCAGCGCAGGGGGTGTGCGCCAGACCACTATTGGTTCGGCGTTGGACACGAGCGCGAGAACACCGGGAACGGCGCGCGGCGTGAACACCGTGAAGAACGACGGAGCGGCCACGCTGGACGTGCGGTCGACGGACGTGACCAGCAGGCGCAGACGGCTCGTCTCGCGCTCCTCGCGCGGAACTTCTTCCTTGGGGACAGAGGTCTTGGACTTCGGCGGCGGCGCGCCGATCGAGACAGTCGAGACGGCCGGGGTCAGCACGGCGCACAGGGCGACGACGACAGCGAGAAGAACGCTGCGCATGCTCACACCCCCCGACTGAGTTGATCTACAGCTATCAGTTTCGCCCAAAGTGGACAAGTTCCGCGATATACGAGACTGGCTTTGCCCGCATCACACACAAGTTTCACCCGAAAGGGCTTCTCGTTTCACGGAAACGTACGTATGCAGAGAGTGGTCCTGCCGCGTTGTAGATGCGCCAATTAGTGGACGAACGGCCGCCGATCCCTGTCAGCTCTGCACAATCGGTGACCGAATGGCAAAGGAGACGGCCGTGGCGAGGGTGTTCATCAGCCACGCGACGCAGAATGTGGCGATCGCGACACACATCCGCAACTGGCTCGAAGGTGATCACGAGATTTTCCTGGAAGTTCATCCTGAGGACGGGATCCAGGTCGGCGAGGCGTGGCGCGAGCGTTTGCACCACGAGCTGCGCGTGGCGGACGCCGTCGTGTGCGTCATCAGTCAGGCGTCGGTCACGTCGAGCTGGTGCAACGCCGAGATCGCCATCGCGGACGCCCTGGGCACCCTCCTGCTGCCCGTGCAGCTCGACGGCGTCATCCACCCGTTGATCGGGCACCTCAACCACATCCCGCACACCACCGCCCGCCATCACCTGGAGAAGGCGCTGCGGCGGTTCGACGCCGGTGGCCGCAAGCTCGCGAAGGACCAGGAACCGTTCCCCGGCCTGGACGCGTTCAGCACGGCGCTGAGCGCGGTCTTCTTCGGCCGTGACGCGGAAACCCGCGCGCTGGCCCGCAAGGTGCGCCGCGGGCCCGGTCTGCTCGCCGTCGTCGGCCCGTCCGGCTGCGGCAAGTCGTCGTTGGTCAGGGCCGGGCTGCTGGCCCAGCTCGCGGACGACCCGCGCTGGCTCGTCATGCCGCCGTGGCTGCCGGGCAACGACCCGCTCGACGCGCTCGCCCGCGCGGTGCGCAAGACGGCCGGCCGCGTCGGCCTCGGCTGGACGTTGCGGGAGACCAGAGACCGGCTCGCCCTCGACGGGCTGCGCGGCGTCGCCCAGGAACTCGTGGACGAGGACCGCAGACTGCTGATCACCATCGACCAGGCGGAGGAGCTCTTCACCCGTGCCGGCGAGAAGGACCGCCAGCTCGTCGCGAGCCTGCTCAAGGACGCGCTCGCCGACAACGTGCGGGTGGTCGCGACGCTGCGGTCGGAGTTCCTGGACGACCTGCGGACGTTGCCCGAACTGAGCGGCGTCCACCTCGGCAGCTACGTGCTGGCGCCGCTCGCGCGCGAGGTGCTCAACATCGTGATCACCGGCCCTGCCCGCGTGGCCGGGCTCAAGGTGCATCCGGAGCTCGTCGCGCTGCTGGTCGAGGACACGGCGAGCGGCGAGGCGCTGCCGTTGCTCGCGTTCACGTTGCAGCACCTGGCAATGGGCGTGCCACGAGGCGGCACGCTCTCCGGCGAGTTGTACGAGCACTTAGGCGGCGTGCACGGCGCATTAGCCCGGCACGCCGACGACGTGCTCGACGGCGCCGTCGCGGAAACCGGGATGAGCAAGGAAGAACTGCTCGCCCGGCTCGCGGCCCTGGCCACGCTCGACCACACGGGCAGGCCGACCCGCAAGCGCGTCACCATGTCCCAGTTGGACTCCCGCGCCCGCGCCGCGCTGGAGGTGTTCGTCCGGCACCGCCTGCTCACCGCGAGCGGCGACAAGCAGGGCCGCTGGATCGGCGTGGCGCACGAGGCGTTGTTCACCGAGTGGCAGCCGTTGCGCAGCGCCATCGAGGAACGGCAGATCGGCCTGCGCGCGGCCCAGTCCGTCGAGATGGACGCCTCGCAGTGGATCGAGGGCGACCGCGTGGACCACCTGCTGCTCAACGAGGACGCGCTCGCGGCCATCGCACCGCTGGTCGCGAACGACGACCTCTCCCCCGACGCCCGCCGGTTCCTGGCCGTGAGCCGCGACCGGATCCACGCGCTGCGAGGACAACGCCGGCGCGACCGCAGGCGCACGGTCAGTTGGCTGGCGGTGTTCCTGGTGGCCGCGATCGGCGCGGCGGGACTGGCGGCGTTCCAGTGGCACAACGCCAGCGCGGAACGCGACAGGGCCACAGCACGCGCACTCGTGGTGCAGGCCCAGGTAGCGCGCACCTCGTCGCCACGGCTGGCGCTGCGCCTCGGCCTGACCGCACACGCGCTGGCACCCAGCCAGGACACGAAAGCCGAGCTGACCACGACGTTGCTCGGTTCGTCCGGCGTGCCCGGCAACCTGTTCGCCCAGGCCTGCGAGGTCGCGGCAGGGGGCCTCAGCCCGCTCGAATGGCAGCGATATCTACCGGAACTGGACTACCGCGACACCTGCGCCCAGTCGGTGTAGGCGAACGCCCCGGCCGACGTCGTTGTCGGCCGGGGCGTCATGCTGCTCCCCGCTGGTCGGACGCCGTTGTCAGACCACAGCGAGCGGAAGCTGGTTCGGGATGACCGGCGAGGGCAGGTTCGAGGAACCCGTGAGGAACCTGTCCACGGCGTTCGCCACGGACCGCCCCTCGGCGATCGCCCACACCACGAGGGAGGCGCCGCGATGCGCGTCCCCGCAGACGAACACGCCGGGCGCGGTCGTCTGCCAGTCGGAGCCGCACGAGATCGTGCCGCGCGCCGACAGGGAGATGCCCAGGTCGTCCAGGAGCCGCATGTGCTCGACGCCCTCGAAGCCGATCGCCAGCAGCACCATGTCCGCGGGCAGGACCTCGATCTCGTCGGTCAGCGGCACCACGGAACGGCGGCCGGACGAGTCCTTCTCGACGCGCACCTGCTGCAGCTCGATGAAGCGCACGTGGCCGTCCTCGTCACCCACGAAACGCTTGACAGCCACGGTGAAGCGGCGTTCGCCGGCTTCCTCGTGCGCGGGGTACGTGCGCAGGATGTGCGGCCACACCGGCCACGGCGAGCGGTCGTCGTCGCGGACCGTCGGCGGCATCGGGTACTGGTCGAGCTGTGTCACGGACAGCGCGCCCTCGCGGGTCGCGGTGCCGTAGCAGTCGGCACCCGTGTCGCCACCGCCGATGACGATGACGTGCTTGCCCTGCGCCGAGTACGACGACGGGCCGTCACCCTCGACCGCGCGGTTCGCGGGCACCAGGTGGTCCATGGCGAGGTGCACGCCCTTGAGCTCACGCCCGGGGGTCGTCTTGTCGTCACGGCCTCGCAGCGCACCCACGGCGAGCACGACCGAGTCGAACTCGGCACGCAGCTGCTCGACGGTGATGTCTACGCCGACCTCGCAGCCGGTCACGAACTTCGTGCCCTCGCGGCGCAGCTGGGAAAGCCTGCGGTCGAGGATCTTCTTCTCCATCTTGAACTCGGGGATGCCGTACCGCAGCAGCCCACCGAGCCGGTCGTCCCGTTCGTACACGACGACCTCGTGGCCCGCGCGGGTCAGCTGCTGCGCGGCGGCGAGTCCGGCGGGACCGGAACCGACGATCGCGACGCGCTTGCCGGAGGACACCGTCGCCTGGGCCGGCTGCACGTAGCCGTTCTCCCACGACACGTCCGCGATGGTCTCCTCGACCCGCTTGATCGCGACGGCACCACCCGCGTCGTGCGAGATCGACAGCACGCAGGCCGCCTCACACGGCGCCGGGCACAACCTGCCCGTGAACTCCGGGAAGTTGTTGGTGGCGTGCAGGCGGTCCGAGGCGAGCTCCCAGTCGCCGCGGCGCACCAGGTCGTTCCACTCGGGGATCAGGTTCCCGAGCGGGCAACCGGCGGTTCCGCTGTGGCAGAAGGGAATGCCGCAGTCCATGCACCGCGTGGCCTGCGTGCGCACCGCGTTGTTGCGGTCGACGGGGTCCTCGTGGAGGTAGACCTCGTTCCAGTCCTGCAACCGTTCCGGCTTCGGGCGCTTGGGCGCGTCGGAACGGGTGTGCTTCATAAAACCCTGTGGATCAGCCACGGGACGCCTCCATGACAGCCGCGTCAACGTCCCGGCCCTCGGCGCGTGCCAGACGCATCGCGTCCATCACTCGCTGGAAGTCACCGGGCATGACCTTCGTGAACGCACCGGCCCGCCGGGTCCAGTCACCGAGCAGCGACGCGGCGACGGCGGAACCCGTCGCTTCGTGGTGCTTGGTGATGGCGTCCTTGAGCCAACGCAGGTCCTCGGCGTTGAGGCGCTGCAGTTGCACCATCTCCTGGTTCACCGACAACGGGTCCAGGTCGAGCACGTACGCGATACCGCCGGACATGCCGGCCGCGACGTTGCGCCCGGTCGGCCCGAGCACCACTGCCCGGCCACCGGTCATGTACTCGAACGCGTGGTCGCCCACGCCCTCGGCCACCAGCAGCGCGCCGGAGTTGCGCACGCAGAAGCGTTCGCCGACCCGGCCGCGCAGGAAGATCTCGCCGGACGTGGCGCCGTAGCCGATCACGTTGCCCGCGATCACCTGGTCCTCTGCGCGGAACGGCGCGTCCTCGAACGGCCGGACGATGATCCGCCCGCCGGACAGGCCCTTGCCGACGTAGTCGTTCGCGTCGCCGACCATCTCGAGCGTGATGCCGCGCGGCAGGAACGCGCCGAGCGACTGGCCTGCCGACCCGGTCAGCCTGACCTGGATCGTGTCGTCCTCCAGGCCCTCGCCGCCGAAGCGGCGGGTGACCTCGGCGCCGAGCAGCGTGCCGACCGTGCGGTTGACGTTGCGGACGGGCAGCTCCAGCTTGACCTGGTGCGCGTCCTCCAGCGCCGCCTCGGCGAGCTGGATCAGCGTGCGGTCCAGTGCCTTGTCGAGGCCGTGGTCCTGGTCGCGGATCTTGCGCTTCGCCGTCGGGTACGGGGTCTCGGGCACCTCGAAGACCGGCTCCAGGTTCAGACCGGCGGTCTTCCAGTGCTCGATCGCGTCGTCCTTGTCGAGCAGCTCCGCGTGACCGACGGCCTCGTCGATCGTGCGGAAACCGAGCTCTGCCAGGATCTCGCGGGCCTCCTGCGCGATGAACTCGAAGAAGTTCACGACGTGGTCGGCCTGACCGGTGTAGCGGGCGCGCAGGTCGGGGTTCTGCGTGGCGACACCGACCGGGCACGTGTCCAGGTGGCAGACGCGCATCATCACGCAGCCCGCGACGATCAGCGGTGCCGTCGCGAAGCCGAACTCCTCGGCACCGAGCAGAGCGGCGACCACGACGTCACGACCGGTGCGCATCGCGCCGTCGACCTGGACGGTGATGCGGTCGCGCAGGCCGTTGAGCAGCAACGTCTGCTGGGTCTCGGCGAGGCCGATCTCCCACGGCGTTCCCGCGTGCTTGAGCGAGTTCATCGGCGAGGCACCGGTGCCGCCGTCGTAGCCGGAGATCAGCACGACGTCCGCGTGGGCCTTGGCCACACCGGCGGCGACCGTGCCGACGCCGATGGAGCTGACCAACTTCACATGAACCCGGGCCTGCTCGTTCGCGTTTTTAAGATCGTGGATGAGTTGCGCCAGATCCTCGATCGAGTAGATGTCGTGGTGCGGCGGCGGCGAGATCAGACCGACACCCGGCGTGGAGTGCCGGGTGCGCGCGATCCACGGGTAGACCTTGAAGCCGGGCAGCTGGCCGCCCTCGCCGGGCTTGGCGCCCTGCGCCATCTTGATCTGGATGTCCGTGGCGTTCACGAGGTACTCGCTGGTGACGCCGAACCGTCCACTCGCGACCTGCTTGACCGCCGAACGCCGCTCCGGGTCGTACAGGCGCTCGCGGTCCTCGCCGCCCTCACCGCTGTTCGACCGGCCGCCGAGGCGGTTCATCGCGATGGCGAGGGTCTCGTGCGCCTCGGCCGAGATCGAGCCGTACGACATGGCGCCGGTGTTGAAGCGCTTGACGATCGAGCTGACGGGCTCGACCTCGTCGATCGGGATCGGCGTGCGGCCCTCGCCCCGGAACTTGAACAGCCCTCGCAACGTGCCGCCCTGCCGGGAGATGCGCTCGACCTCCGCCGTGTACTGGCGGAAGACGTCCTCCTTGCGCGTCTTCGTGGCGTGCTGCAGCAGGAACACCGTCTCCGGCGTGAACAGGTGCAGCTCGCCCTCGCGGCGGTACGAGTACTCGCCGCCGACCTCGAGCCTGCGGTGCGCGCGGTCGGTCGGGTTGTCCGGGTACGCGCGGCGGTGGCGCACGGCGACCTCTTCGGCGAGCACGTCCAGGTGCACGCCGCCGAGCTTGGACTGCGTGCCGGTGAAGTACTCGTCCAGCAGGTCGTTCGACAGGCCGACCGCCTCGAAGATCTGCGCCGCGGTGTAGGCGCCGACGGTCGAGATGCCCATCTTCGACATGATCTTCAGGACGCCCTTGACGAGCGCCTTGACGTAGTTGCGCACGGCCTTGTGCGCGCGGACGCCGGAGATCGCGCCCTGGCTGATCAGGTCCTCGATCGTCTCGAACGCGAGGTACGGGTTCACCGCGGCGGCGCCGTAGCTCAGCAGGGCCGCGACGTGGTGGACCTCGCGGCAGTCACCGGACTCGACCACCAGCGCGACCCGCAGGCGTTCCTTGGTGCGCACCAGGTGGTGGTGCACCGAGGAGACCAGCAGCAGCGACGGGATCGGCGCCATGCGGTGGTCCGAGTCCCGGTCGCTCAGCACCAGCGTGCGAGCACCGTTCGCGATGGCCTCCGACGCCTCGCGACGCACGCGCTCGATCGCGGCGGTGAGGGCGTCGCCGCCACCATCCACTTCGTACAGTCCGGACAGGACGGTGCAGGCGAAGCCCGGCAGGTCCCCGTCGTCGTTGATGTGGATGAGCTTCGCGAGCTCGTCGTTGTCGATGACCGGGTAGTCGAGCGTCACGTGGCGGCACGAGACGGGGCCGGGGTCGAGCAGGTTCTGCTCGGGGCCCATCACGCGCTTGACCGACGTGACGATCTCCTCGCGGATCGCGTCCAGCGGCGGGTTCGTGACCTGCGCGAAGTTCTGCACGAAGTAGTCGTAGAGCAGCCGGGAACGCTGGCTGAGCGCCGCGACCGGGGTGTCCGTGCCCATCGAGGCCAGCGGCTCCATGCCCGTGACCGACATGGGCGTGAGCAGGATCCGCAGCTCCTCCTCGGTGTAGCCGAAGGTGAGCTGGCGGCGCACGACGGACTCGTGGCTCTGCGTCACGTGCTCGCGGTCCGACAGGTCGGCCAGGTCGAGCAGGCCGGCGTGCAGCCACTCGTCGTAGGGCGACTCGGAGGCGAGCCCCGACTTGAACTCCTCGTCGTCGACGATGCGGCCCTGCGCGGTGTCCACCAGGAACATGCGGCCGGGCTGCAGGCGGCCCTTCGCGACGACCTGGTCGGACGGCACGTCGAGCACACCCGTCTCGGACGCCAGGACGACGCGGCCGTCGGCGGTCTGCCACCAGCGGGCAGGACGCAGGCCGTTGCGGTCCAGGACCGCGCCGACGAGCGTGCCGTCGGTGAACGTGACACAGGCCGGGCCGTCCCACGGCTCCATCAGCGATGCGTGGAACTGGTAGAACGCGCGGCGCTTCGGGTCCATCGTGGCGTGGTTCTCCCACGCCTCCGGGATCATCATCAGCACCGCGTGCGGCAGGCTGCGGCCGCCGAGGTGCAGCAGCTCCAGCACCTCGTCGAACGACGCCGAGTCCGAGCCGTCCGGGTCGCAGATCGGGAACAGCCTGGCGAGGTCGCCAGGGATGAGATCGCTGTCCAGCAACGCCTCGCGGGCGCGCATGCGGTTGCGGTTGCCACGGACGGTGTTGATCTCACCGTTGTGCGCGACGAACCGGAACGGGTGCGCGAGCGGCCACGAGGGGAAGGTGTTCGTGGAGAAACGACTGTGCACCAACGCGATCGCCGAGTAGAGGCGCTCGTCGTGCAGGTCGGGGAAGAACGCAGGCAGCTGCTCGGTCGTCAGCATTCCCTTGTAGACGATCGTGCGCGCCGACAGGGAAGGGAAGTAGACGCTGCCCTCGTGCTCGACCCGCTTGCGCAGGCAGAAGGCGAGGCGGTCCAGGGAGATCCCGGCCTCGTCGCGCGTGCCCTTCACGAACAGCTGTGCGAAGTGCGGCGCCACGGACATCGCGGTCGGGCCGACGTTGGCCTTCTCCGGATCGGTCGGGACGTCGCGCCAGCCGAGAACGACGAGGTTCTCCTCCTCGGCGATGCGCTCGATCTGCCGCATCGCGTCAAGGCGTTCTTCGGATTCAAACGGCAGAAACGCGATTCCCGCGGCGTACTGGTCACGCTCGGGAAGGTCGAAGTCGACCACAGCACGCAGGAACTCGTCCGGCAGCTGCAGAAGAATGCCAGCACCGTCACCCGAGGTGGGTTCGGCGCCTGCCGCGCCGCGGTGCTCCAGGTTCGCCAGCGCTGTCAAGGCATCGACGACGATGCCGTGGGAACGCCGGCCCTGGATGTCGGCCACCATGGCGACGCCGCACGCGTCGCGCTCATCAGCCGGGTCGTAGAGACCCTGGGGGCCGGGGATGGCGGAGAAGATCACTGCGCAGACCTCCTTCGTCGTCCTCGCTAAAGAACAATGTCCTCGTGCTCAGACCTCGAACCAACAAGGGAGCACGGGACGACGATGGCCCGCGTGTTGACGCGACTTTAACAGCCGCGAAACCCAGGGACACCCGCCAATGGGTGATCTAGGTCATGGGTGTGTAACGATTCCCGGGCGGGGAGCGACATTGCGGCCAACGTCGGCGTTCGTTACAGCCGGGTAAGCGTAACCGAACGTTCAACATCGGCCAGTCCGATGAGAGTTGCGCTACATTCCCGGTTTACCACACGATGATCTGGGTAACCAGACGTCTTCGCTGCTCAGCGGCCTGCCGTCCCAGTTAGCGGACGCTCACCACCCTAGCGCGCGACCGTCCTTTCGAGCAGTTCTCGATTGTTCCCCCTCAAACGAGACCGAGGCCCCGTTCACCCCACGCCGCATGTGGGGAGAGCGGGACCTCGGCATACATGGAGGTCTGCGAGTCTCGTGGCCGGAGGAGGGGGTGCCGCCTCCGGCCACGGACGTCTCAGTGAGCCGCGGCCGGCTCCTTCTTGTCGTCGCCCTCGGCGCCGGTCTGCTGCGCGAGCAGGTCGTCCACGTCGACGCTGTCCGGGTTGTTCAGCACGTGCGTCAGGCGCTCCTTGTCGAGGCCCTTCTGCCAGGCGGCGACCACGAGCGACCCGACACCGTTGCCGATCACGTTCGTGATGGCGCGGGCCTCGGACATGAAGCGGTCGATGCCGACGATCAGCGCGATGCCGACCGCGGGGATGGCCGAGTGGGCCTCGAAGGCCTGCAGCGACGCGGCCAGGGTGACGAGGCCGGCACCGGTGACGCCCGCAGCGCCCTTCGAGGCGATCAGCATGAACGCCAGCAGGCCGATCTGGACGCCGATCGACACGTCGTGACCCGTGGCCTGGGCGATGAAGATCGCGCCCATGGTCAGGTAGATGCACGTGCCGTCGAGGTTGAACGAGTAGCCGGTCGGGATGGTGAGGCCGACGACCGACTTCTGGGCGCCCGCCGCCTCCAGCTTGACCATCATGCGCGGCAGCACCGACTCGGACGACGAGGTGCCGAGCACGATCAGGATCTCGTCCTTGATGTAGCGCAGGAACTTGAAGAGGCTGAAGCCCGCGAACCGCGCCACGAGGCCGAGGACCACGATGACGAACAGGATGCAGGTCGCGTAGAACGAGCCCATCAGCCAGAGCAGCTTGCCCAGCACGCTGCCGCCGAACTTGCCGACGGTGTAGGCGATGCCGCCGAAGGCACCGATCGGGGCGACGTACATGACGATCTTGATGATGCCGAACATCACCTTGGAGAGCGTCTCCATCGCGGAGACGACCTTGGCGCCGCGCTCACCCATGCCGGCGACCGCGACGGCCACCAGGATGGCGACCACGAGCACCTGGATCAGCTGGCCGTCCGTGAACGCGCTGACGAAGGACTTGGGCACCAGGCTCAGGATGAAGCCGGTGACCCCGGTCTCCGCGGTCGAGGCGGACTTCAGCGTCGCGTCGGCCTGGCTCGCGTTGAGCGTGATGTCGCCGCCGTGGTGACCCGGCTGGACGATGTTCACGACGATGAGGCCGATGGCGAGCGCCACCGTGGTCATCGCGGTGAAGTAGAGGATCGTCTTGAGCGCGAGCCCGCCCGCCTTGGCGAGGTTCCCGAGGCCCGCGATGCCGACGATGATCGTCGCGAAGATGGTCGGCGCGATGACGACCTTCACGAGGTTCACGAACAGGTCGGCGAGCCACTTCATCTCGGACGCCTGTTTGGGGAACAGGAAGCCGACGGCAGCGCCCAGAACGATGGAGACCAGCACCCAGAAGTAGAGGTGCTTGTAGATCGGTTTGCGCCCTGTGGTCGTGGTGGCCACTGTTCCTCCTTGAACTACGTGTTGGGTGAGAGAGTGAGCCGCGCCACCAGGCCCGACAAGCCGACGTGAGGAAACTTCAGACAGCCCTGACGTAACAGCTAGGCTTCATCGGTGTCGCTCAGCCGTCGCACGCTTCTGCTAGGGGCCGGACTGGCTCTCGCAGGGTGCACCCCGCGCAGGGTCGAGGCGCCCGCTGAGCTGGTGCTCGCGACCGGGCCGGAGGGCGCGGTGTTCCGCGAGGTCGGAGGGGCACTGGCGGCCGCGCTGGCCGAGCAGCTGCCCGACACGAAGGTCACCGCCATCCCCACGGCTGCATCGGTTGAGAACCTGCAGTTGTTGCGCTCGGGTGACGCCCAGCTCGCGCTGTCCTCTTTGGACCCGATCGACGACCCGCAGAGCGTGCGCGCGGTCGGCCGGCTCTACGACAGCTTCATGCAGATCGCCGTGCCGCTGAACTCGCCGATCCACACGTTCGGTGATCTCGCCGGCAAGCGGATCTCGTTGGGGCCCACCGGTTCCGGCACCGAGTTCACCGCCAAGCGGATGCTCGAGTTCTTCAAGATGTCCGCAATGGACGAACGCATGGCGCACGCGGAGGCCTCCCGCCGCGTCGCGGACGGGTCACTGGACGCGATGCTGGCGCTGACCGGCATCCCCACCCCCGCGATCACCGACCTGCGGGGCAACGTGCGGCTGATCAACATCCCGGCCGAGGCCAGCAGGCTCGCCGACGAGTACAAGGGCCCGTACATCCCCGCGACGATCCCGGCCACCACCTACGAGAACGTCCTGGCGAACCAGACGTTCGCGGTGCCGAACCTGCTGCTGGCGCGCGAGTCGCTGAGCGCGGACGTCGTGGAGGTCGTGGCGCGCACGGTGTTCACCGAGACCGCGCGGATCGTGGAGGGCCACCCGGAGGCGTCCCGCATAAACGTCCGCACCGGCATCGCGACCGGGCTCGTGCCCCTGCACGACGGCGCTATGCGCTGGTTCCGTTCCGTGAAGCGCTGAGGGCGACCTTCACGTCCAGGCCGGGACTCGCGTCGTGCAGCGTGAGCGTGCCGCCGGCCGACTCGATCAGCTCGGCGCAGATCGCGAGCCCCATCCCGGTGCCCGCCACGTTCTGGTGCTTGGTCGCGCGCCAGAACCGTTGCAGCGCGAGCTCGCGTTCCTCGGCGCTCAGGCCGTCGCCGTCGTCGACGACGTGCAGCTCACCGGGCTTGCCGCTGATCACGACCTCGCTGGCGTTGGCGAGCCGGATGGCGTTGCTGACGAGCTCGTCCAGCACGCTGCCGAGGCCGCCGGGCGGTTCCTGCATGGTCAGGCCCGCCGGTACGTCGATCTTCAGCGTGACCCCGGTCTTGCTGGCGAGCGCCTGCCAGGCGGCCCGGTGCGTGGTGAGCAGCTGGTCGATCTCGACGGGTTCGGTCTGCCGCGCGCTGTCGAGCCTGGTCGCGGCGAGCAGCGTGTCGAGCACGCGCCCCATCTCCTCGGCCTCCTCGACCGCGATCTGGTGCGCTTCCTCCGCGAGCTCGCCCTTGATGTGCGGTTCCAGGTTGTCGACGGCGAGCCGGAGGCTGGCCAGCGGGTTGCGCAGCTGGTGCGACGCGTCGGCCACGAACGCCTTCTGCCTGTTCAGGGCCTTGCCCACGACGTCGACCATGGTGTTGAAACTGCGGGCGAGCCTTCGGAGCTCCTGCGGCCCGCCGACCTCGTCCGCCCGCACGTCGAGGTTGCCCTGCGCGACGGCCGCGGTGGCCTCGTCGAGCCTGCCGACCGGCCGCAGCACCCACCGCGACATCGGCCACGCGGCGGCGACCACGGCCAGCATGGGCGCGAGCCCGGCCAGCGCCATCAGCCCCCACTGCCGCAGCACTTCGGTCCTGAGACCACTCGTCTGCGAGATGGTGACGACCGCGGCCACCACCTCGCTGTCCCGCCCGACCGGCTCGACGACGACCATCGGCCCCGTGCGCCACGGCCAGCCCGTGTACTCGGGCTCGGGCCGCACGCCACCGTTCAACGCCGTGTTGAGGGCCTTCGTGACCTCGGGGTCGTTGGTGGGGTTGAAGCCCTGCCGTGACGACATGAGGATGCGCTTGTCCGCGCTGACCAGGGCGACGGGGATGTCGTAGAGGTTGTCGTAGCGCTGGATCTCCTGGCTGAGGGCTTCCAGCCGGTCCGACTGCAACGCGCTCTCACCGAGCGAGGCGAACCTGCTCGCGTCACCGAGGCGGTCCAGATAGGTCGTCTGCGTCTCGCGCTGCACGACCGCGGACGCCAAGGGGATGCCGAGCGCCGCGACCAGGGCGACGAGCAGCGGAACGGTGATGGCGAGCAGTCGGCGGAGCATCGGTTGTGATTGTTCCGCACGCACCTGTGGATGTCTCCCGGACGCTCGTCACGTGGCGAGCCGGTAACCCACTCCCCTGACCGTCTCGATCTTGACGTGCCCACCGAGCTTGCCGCGCAGCGCCGCGATGTGCGTGTCGAGCGTCCGCGACGGCGCCTCCCAGTGCGCCTGCCACACCTGGTCCACGATGAAGTCGCGGCTCACCACCTCGCCCTTGCGCGCAGCGAGCAACGCGAGGAGGTCGAACTCCTTGCGGGTCAACGAGAGCGGCTCACCGTCCAGCGTGACGACCCGCGTCGAGGTGATGATCTGGAGTGGACCGATCCGCAGCGGCCCCTCGGCCTCGGGTTCCGCGCGGTGCGTGCGCGTCCTCCGCAGGACCGCCTCGATCCGGGCGAGGAGCTCGGACGTGCCGAACGGCTTCACCACGTAGTCGTCGGCCCCCGCACGCAGGCCGAGCACGCGCTCACGTTCCTCACCGCGCGCCGTCACCGTGATGACGGCGGTGCCCGGACGGTGCCGCAGCTCGCGCAGGACGTCCAGGCCGTCGCCATCGGGCAGCCCGAGGTCGAGCAGCACCACATCGGCGGGTGCGGCACGCAGCGCGTCAGCGGCCGTGGCCACCCGATGCACCTCGTAGCCCGCGTGCCGCAGTGCGGTCAGCAGGCCTCTGGCCACCCGGTCGTCATCCTCGACGACGAGCACGCGCACAGATCACTCCGGTTTGACGGACTCCGGGGAGTTCTTCTTGTCCTTCTCGGCGACGTCGTCCTCGCTGCTTTCCTCGACGACGCTCTTGTCTTCGGGCTCTGCTTCAGTCGTTTCGGGCGCTTCTGTCGTGTCCCCGGCCGTGGCTCCGGTCGTGCCTCGCATTGCCGCGACGTCCTCACGTTCACCGCGGGACTTGGCGATGACGAAGTACGCGATCGCCCCGAAGAACACGAGCGCCGACACGAACACGTTCACGCGCGTGCCGAGGATCAGCGTCGCCTCGTCCGTGCGCATCAGCTCGATCCAGAACCGGCCGGCCGTGTACCCGGCGACGTAGAGCGCGAACACCCGCCCGTGGCCGAGCCGGAACTTCCGGTCCGCCCACACGATCAGCAGCGCGACACCGAGGTTCCACAGCAGCTCGTAGAGGAACGTCGGGTGCACGACCTGGATCGGCGTGTGGTCGATGGCGACACCCGCCAGCGCGTCCTCACGACCCTCGGGCGTGACGCGGCGGTAGATCTCGAGCCCCCACGGCAACGTCGTGTCGCCGCCGTAGAGCTCCTGGTTGAAGTAGTTGCCGAGCCGTCCGATGGCCTGCGCCACCACGATGCCGGGCGCCAGCGCGTCCGCCATCGCGGGCAACGGAATGCCCTTGCGCCGGCACCCGATCCACGCGCCGACGGCACCGAGCGCGATAGCACCCCAGATGCCGAGGCCGCCGTTCCAGATCTCCAGCGCCGCGAGCGGGTTCTTGCCCGGCCCGAAGTACTTCTGGTTGTCGGTGATGACGTGGTACAGCCGCCCGCCGACAAGACCGAACGGCACGGCCCACACGGCGATGTCGGTGACCTCGCCCTTGATACCGCCGCGGTCTACCCAGCGGCGTTCACCCCACCAGATGGCGACGATGATGCCGGCGATGATGCACAGCGCGTAGGCCCTGAGCGGGAGCGGACCGAGGTACCAAACACCGCGGTCGGGACTCGGGATCGTGGCCAGGAGGGCGTCCAACACGGCGCCCACCGTACCGGTCGGCTTGTGAGCGCCTCGTGGGGACGCTCGATCGTTATCGGCCCGAACCCTGTCGGAGCCGATCACTAGAATCGAAATTGGGGGTACCCGGCCGGACTCGTGTGTGTGGTCGCAGCACATAGGCCCCGCGCAGCAGGACACCTCGGGGCACCGCCCAGCCGATCGCGCGCGTGCGGTCGCAGCGCGTAGGCCCGTGAGACTCGTGACTTCAGCTGGGCGATTGCACCGGACGTGGCCCCACGGCCGGGACAGCGGACCCGTTCGCCCATCCGCCGTGCTCGGGTCGGCGACCTTAGGGGGTTCGTGATCGCGGAACCGAGATACTCGGACGCGGTCTCGGCGGACTCCCGAAAGGTCGGACATGACGGTCCTGGTGGTCGGCGGCGGTATCGGCGGGCTGGCGACGGCGCTCGGGCTCGCGCGGGCCGGGCAGCGGGTGACGGTGCTCGAGGCTGCGGCGGTGTTCGAGGAGATCGGCGCCGGGATCCAGGTCGGGCCCAACGGGTTCCGGATGCTCGACTCGGTGGGTGTGGGCGCTGCTGTGCGGGCTCGGGCCGTGCACGTGGACGAACTGCGGTTGAGGTGCGGGGTGTCCGGGCGGCAGATCGCCGGGTTGCCGGTCGACGAGGGTTTTCAGGAGCGGTTCGGAACTTATGCGGTGGTGCATCGCAACGACGTGCTGACGCCGTTGCTCGACGCCTGCCAGAACAACGAGCTGATCGACCTCCGGGTGAGCAGCGGTGTCGAGGCCTACACGCAGGACGACGGTGGGGTCACCGCGGTGCTGCGGTCGGGCGATCTCGTGCACGGGGAGGCGTTGATCGGCGCTGACGGGTTGCGGTCGGCGGTGCGGCGGCAGCTCGTGGGTGACGGGGATCCGCAGGTGTCCGGGCACACGACCTTCCGGGCGGTCATTCCCTCGCAGGACGTGCCGCAGTCGTTGAAGGAGAACGTGGTCACGCTGTGGGCGGGGCCGCGCTACCACGTTGTCTGGTATGTGATCGCCGGCGGGCGGTACGTCAATCTCGTGGCCACCGCGGACAACGGCGCCACGGATCCCATGACCGGCAAGCCCGTCGAGCACGCCGACGTGATGCGGCACTTCACGCCGTTGTGCGACGACGCGGCTCGGATCATGGAGCTCGCCGACGAGTGGCGGGCGTGGGTGCTGTGCGACCGCGCGCCGATCACGAACTGGCAGGACTCGCGCGTTGTGCTGCTCGGGGACGCTGCGCATCCCGTGTTGCAGTACGCCGCGCAGGGTGCCTGTCAGGCGTTGGAGGACGCCGTGTGCCTCTCCGCCGTGTACGACCCTCGTGACGTGGCCGGCTCTTTTGCGCGGTACGTGGCGCTCCGTTCGGAGCGGACCGCGCGCGTCCACCACGCGTCGCGATGGATGGGGCGGGAGGTCTACCACCCGGCCGGGGAGGCGGCGGAGGCCCGTGACGCGATGTTCGCGGCGTGGACCGTCGCCGACCTGCACGAACGGCTGGAGTGGCTCTACGGCTAGAACTTGATGGTGACCGGGAACGGCCGCTCGATCTTCAGCACCCCGTCCTCACTGGTGGCGATCTCGACGTAGTCGGTGCCCTGGAGTTCGAGCAGCGTGGCCTCGACGACGCCTGGCTCCGGGTCGACCATCAGGTAGTGCTGAATGCCCGCCTTGGCGTAGAGGCTGCGCTTCAGTCCCTGGTCGTTCAGCCGGGTGCTGGGTGAGAACACCTCACCGACCAGCACGACGTCGGAGACCGGGAACATGACTCCCGCTTCCCTCGGCCTCACGACCGTGAAATCAGGAATCACCAGGCGCCCGCTGGAGAGCAGGACGTTCAGCTCGATCGTCGTCTGGAGGTAATCCGGGCAAGCCGCGCGCAAGGCGGCCGCGGCATCGAACACCAGCTGCTGGTGGCGGTAGGACCCCAGCGGGCTCACGAGAAGCATCCCGTCAACGAGTTCGATGCGCTGACTGTTGTCCTCGGGCAGCGACATGACGTCATCGAGCGTCCAGGGGCCCACGTGCCTCGGCAACAGGTACTGGGCTGGTGCCGTCTCTGCTGGAGCTGCCACTGGGCATCACCTCCGTAAACCGCCCGGCGAACACCAGTGTGGCACGCCGGACCGATAGCCGGGTTGTGCATGAGTCCACGTTCGCAGGTCAGACCGACAGTCAAACGGGGTTTTGGCCCTAACCGACGAGGATTCACTCGATCAGGTGTTCGAATCCATGTCATGCTCTTGGAGTAACGTCAGGGGCTCCGAAAGGAGGCAAGGCTCCCCCACAACTTCATAGCCGCCATCCCGACAACCACTCGATGGCGAGCACAGTGTTCGACCTTCGAAGCAAACACCGCGCCACCCGACAACCAAGAAGCGGAGCCGTCGCTGCAGAGACGGTTTCCTCAAGCGCCGCAAAGCAAAACCGCCCGGCCAGCAGGCCGAGCGGCTTCACGAGACAGGAAGGGTTCAGACGGGAGCGACAGCCGATCGCACGCCCTTGGCGAGGTCAGCGGCCAGCGCGCGCACTGCCGCATCGCCCTCGTTCGCGGCGGACACGAACGCAGACCCGACGATGACGCCGTCCGCGAACCCGGCGATCTCGGCGGCCTGAGCACCGGACCGCACGCCCAGCCCGACACCGATCGGCAACGAGGTGTGCTCACGCACCCGAGCGACGAGCTCGGGAGCGGCGGACGACACGACGTCACGGGCGCCCGTGACGCCCATGACCGCGGTGGCGTACAGGAAGCCGGAGGAGGCGCGCGCGGTCAGCGCGATGCGCTCCTCGGTCGACGAGGGCGCCACCAGGAAGGTCCGGTCGAGGCCGTGTGCGGCCGAGGCCGCCATCCAGTCCTCTGCCTCGTCCGGCACGAGGTCGGGCGTGATGATGCCGAGGCCACCGGCGGCGGCCAGGTCACGCGCGAACGCGTCGACGCCGTAGCGCAGCACCGGGTTCCAGTACGTCATGACGACCGCACGCCCACCGGCGTCGGACACAGCAGAGACCACGTCGAACAGGTCCCGCACGCGGAAGCCCGCGGACAGCGCCTGCTCGGCGGCGGCCTGGATCGTCGGGCCGTCCATCACCGGGTCGGAGAACGGCAGGCCGACCTCGACCAGGTCACATCCCGACTCGACCATCGAACGGAGGTAGTCCTTGGAACCTGCGATCGTCGGGAAGCCCGCGGGCAGGTAGCCGATCAGCGCGGCACGCGACTCGGCGCGCGCGGTGGAAAACACGTCGGACAACGACATCAGGCCTGTCCCCCGTCAGCGAGGCCGAAGTACTTCACGGCCGTGTCCATGTCCTTGTCGCCGCGGCCGGAGAGGTTCACGACCAGGAGTCCGTCCGGTCCCAGCGACGGCCCGAGCTTCAGCGCGCCCGCGAGGGCGTGCGAGGACTCGATCGCCGGGATGATGCCCTCGGTGCGCGAGAGCAGGGCGAACGCCTCCATGGCCTCGGCGTCGGTGACCGGGAAGTACTCGGCGCGGCCGATGTCCTTCAGGTGCGAGTGCTCCGGTCCCACCCCGGGGTAGTCGAGGCCGGCGGAGATCGAGTGCGCCTCGGTGATCTGACCGTCCTCGTCCTGCATGACGTACGACATCGCGCCGTGCAGGGAGCCGGGCGTGCCGGCCGTCAGCGTCGCGCCGTGGCTGCCGCTGTCGAGGCCGGAGCCGCCGGGCTCGACACCGACGAGGCGGACGTCCGCGTCGTCGATGAAGCCGTGGAAGATGCCGATGGCGTTCGAGCCGCCGCCGACACAGGCGACGACGGCGTCGGGCAGGCGCCCGGCCTTCTCGAGGATCTGCTCGCGCGCCTCGATGCCGATGATCCGGTGGAAGTCGCGGACCATCAGCGGGAACGGGTGCGGGCCCGCGGCCGTGCCGAGCAGGTAGTGCGTCTCGTCGACGTTGGCGACCCAGTCGCGCAACGCGTCGTTGATCGCGTCCTTCAGGGTGCGCGACCCGGACTTCACCGGGATGACCTCGGCACCCAGCAGGCGCATCCGCGCGACGTTCAGGGCCTGGCGCTCGGTGTCGACCTCGCCCATGTAGACGACGCAGTCGAGGCCGAGGAGCGCGCACGCGGTCGCCGTCGCCACGCCGTGCTGGCCGGCGCCGGTCTCCGCGATCACGCGCTGCTTGCCCATGCGCTTGGTCAGCAGCGCCTGGCCGAGCACGTTGTTGATCTTGTGGGAGCCCGTGTGGTTGAGGTCCTCGCGCTTGAGCCACACCCGCGTACCGGCGTGCTCCGCGAACTTCGGGGCCTCGGTCAGCAGGGACGGACGGCCCGCGAAGTCGCGGAGGAGGCGCTTGAACTCGTTCACGAACTCCGGGTCGAGCCGCGCCTTGTCGTACTCGGCGGCCAGCTCGTCCACCGCGGCGATCAGGGCCTCCGGGACGAACCGGCCGCCCCACGGGCCGAAGTGGCCCCGTGCGTCGGGATCATGCGGCGTGGGCGTGAACTGGCCCATCGAGTAGCTCCTCTAGCGCTTGGATCAACCGTGCCCTACCGGCTGGGCCGGGGGCACGCGGGGTGTGAGCCCGCGGTCACGAGCTTGTTCACGGCGGCCTTGGGGTCTCCGCTGGTCACCAGGCTTTCGCCGACGAGCACCGCGTCAGCACCCGCGCCGGCGTACGACATCAGGTCGCCGGGCCCGGTCACGCCCGACTCGGCGATCTTGATCGTCTCGAAGGGTAGTCCCGGAGCGATCCTGCCGAAAACGTCTTTATCTACCTCCAACGTGTGGAGGTTGCGCGCGTTCACCCCGATGACCGACGAACCCGCCTCCAGCGCACGGTCGGCCTCCTCGGCCGTGTGCACCTCGACGAGCGCCGTCATGCCCAGCGACTCCACCCGGTCGAGCAGCGACACGAGCGCGTTCTGCTCCAGGGCCGCCACGATCAGCAGCACCAGGTCCGCTCCGTGCAGGCGCGCCTCGTGCACCTGGTACGGCGACACGATGAAGTCCTTGCGCAGCAGCGGGATCTTCACCGCCCTGCGCACCGCGTCGAAGTCCGCCAGCGACCCGCCGAAGCGGCGCTGCTCGGTCAGCACGCTGATCACCGACGCGCCGCCCGCCTCGTACGCGGACGCCAGCTCAGCCGGTTCCGGGATCTCCGCCAGCGCGCCCTTGGACGGGCTGCGGCGCTTGACCTCGGCGATGACACCCACGTTCGGCCCGCGCAGCACCGACAGCACGTCGAGCGGCGGGGCGGTCTTGGTCGCGCGCCCCTTGACCTCTTCGAAGGACAACTGGGCCTCGCGAGCGGCGAGATCCTCACGCACACCTTCGAGGATCGACTCGAGAACCGTCACAGTGTTGCTCCCCTTCCCGCTACGGGGATGCTAACCCCGGCGGAGTAACGCCCCAGCCACCGGGGTTCAAGTGTCCACGCAGCTAACCAAGGCTGTGCGCCTGTCACATGCGTGAACGCGGATGAATGATCTTCACTCGTTCGAGATCGTCCCGCCGGGGGTCTTATCGTCGGTCGGATCATCCCCACGCTCCAGTGCGCGCCACATGTCCGTCTCGGGGTCGTGCTTGCGGGCCTTCTGCCCGCCCATCCCGATCTTCGGCATCCGGCCCCCCAGCGCTACCTGAAGCGCGCCGGAACCCGCCATGAGCACGCCGCCGGCGGCCGCCAGCCAGTGACCGGAGGCCGCCGCCACGATGCCGACGACGATCAGCAACGCGCCGAGGACCCTGCGCGCCACCCCGCTCAGCGCGACGACCGCCGCGACGGCCGCGAGGCACAGCAGCGCGACGGGCACGGAGCCCGCGCCCCAGAAGGCTCCCGCCGCGCCCACGAGCAGGAGCGCGGCGGTCCACAGTGGAGAGTTAGCCTTCAACTGCCGGAGCCATCGTCTGCGCGGTGGCGATCGCGGCGAGCACCGCGCCCGCCTTGTTCAGGCACTCGTTGTCCTCGGACAGCGGGTCCGAGTCGGCCACGATGCCGCCACCGGCCTGCACGTACGCCACTCCCTGACGCACCAGGGCGGTCCGGATGGCGATGGCGGTGTCCGCGTCCCCGGCGAAGTCGAAATACCCGACGACGCCGCCGTAGAGGCCGCGGCGCGTGGGCTCCAACTCCTCGATGAGCTCCATCGCGCGCGGCTTGGGCGCACCGGACAGCGTGCCGGCCGGGAAGCAGGCCGCGACCGCGTCGTAGGCCGTCTTGCCCTCGGCCAGCTCACCGGTCACGGTCGACACGATGTGCATGACGTGGCTGTACCGCTCGACCTTGAAGAAGTCGACGACGTGCACCGAACCCGGCTTGCAGACGCGGCCCAGGTCGTTGCGGCCGAGGTCGACGAGCATCAGGTGCTCGGCGCGTTCCTTGTGGTCCGCGAGGAGGTCCTTCTCGAGCAGGGCGTCCTCCTCGGGGTCCTCACTGCGCCAGCGGGTGCCCGCGATGGGGTGCGTGGTCGCCTTGCCGTCGCGCACCGTCACCAGCGACTCCGGGCTGGATCCGACGATGTCGAACCCGTCGAGGCGCAGGAGGTACATGTACGGGCTGGGGTTCGTCGCGCGCAGCACCCGGTAGATGTCGAGCGAGTCGGCGTCCGTCTCGATCTCGAACCGCTGCGACACCACGACCTGGAACGCCTCACCCGCGCGGATGGCCTCCTTGGCCTTCTCCACGGCCGCGAAGTGCTCCGCCTGCGAACGCCGGCGCCGGAACTCCGGCTTGGGCCGCGAGAACACGGCGGCCGTCGGCGGCGCGGGCGTGTGCAGCGCCGTCGTCATCTCGTCGAGGCGGCGCACCGCGTCGTCGTACGCGGCGTCGACCCGCTCGGCCGAGTCGTCCCAGTTGATCGCGTTCGCGATGAGCGTGACGGTGCCCTCGTGGTGGTCGAGCGCGGCGAGGTCGGTCGCCAGCAGCATCACGAGCTCGGGGATCTTCAGGTCGTCCTCGGCGATGACGGGCAGCCGCTCCAGCCGCCGCACCGCGTCGTAGCCGATGTAGCCGACCATGCCGCCCGTCAGCGGGGGCATGCCGGGCAACGGGTCCGTGCGCAGCACCTCGATGGTCTCGCGCAACGCCTGCAGCGGATCACCGCCGTCGGGCAGGCCGACAGGCCGGGTGCCGGTCCAGAACGCCTCGCCGCCCGTCGCCGTCAACGCCGCCGTGGACCGCACGCCGATGAACGACCACCGCGACCACGAGCGGCCGTTCTCCGCCGACTCGAAGAGGAACGTGCCCGGTTGATTGGCCCCGAGCTTGCGGTACAGACCGACCGGGGTCTCCGCGTCCGCGAGCAGCTTGCGGACCACCGGGATGACCCGGCGGTTGACCGCGAGCTCGCGGAACTCCTCACGCGTTGGGCTGACGGCCCCAAGACCAGCGGCGGCCACAGCCCCGATGACGCTCACCATGCCGTTGATTGTTGCATAAATTCAACAACTGTTGAACTATGGCCCGTGTGGAGCAAGTGAACCAGAAACGCCGAGGCCGCCGCGCCGCGGGCGAGGACACCAGGGCCGCGCTCGTCGCCGCGGCCCGCGAGGTGTTCGTGGAAAAGGGCTACGACGGTGCCACCGTGCGCGCGATCGCCGCGAAGGCCGGCGTGGACGCCGCCATGGTCAACCACTGGTTCGGCGGCAAGGAAGGCCTGTTCGCGCAGGCCGTCCTGCAGCTGCCCTTCGACCCCGCGGAGCTTCTCAAGCGACTGCTCGACGGCCCGGTCGAGGACGCCGGCGAACGCATCGTCCGCACCTTCGTGACGGTGTGGGACGCGACCGGCGGCGGCACGTTCGCGGCCCTGATCCGCAGCGTCACCAGCCAGCCGGAGGTGGCGGGCGCGCTGAAGCAGTTCCTCATCAACGCGATCTTCAAGAACGTGCTCGCGGAGATCGGCGCCGAGCACCGCGAGCTCAGGGCCACGCTGTGCGCCACCCAGATGGTCGGGCTCGGCATCGTCCGGTACGTCGTGCAGTTCGAGCCGCTCGCGTCGACCGACGTGGACACCGTGGTCAGGACCGTCGGCCCGAACCTCCAGCGGTACCTGACCGGCGACCTGGACTAGGCGTCGGCGAGCAGCACCGTCGCGTCGAAGCACGTGCGGTCGCCCGTGTGGCACGCCGCGCCCACCTGGTCGACGGTCAGCAGCAGCGTGTCGCCGTCGCAGTCGAGCCGCACCTCGTGCACGTACTGGGTGTGCCCGGACGTCTCACCCTTCACCCACAGCTGCTGGCGGCTGCGCGAGTAGTACGTCGCGCGGCGCGTGGTGAGCGTGCGGTGCAACGCCTCGTCGTCCATCCACGCCACCATGAGCACCTCACCGGTGCCGCGCTGCTGGGCGACCGCGCACACCAGGCCGTCCGGGGTGCGCTTGAGACGTTGCGACACGGCGGGATCGAGCGGGCTGCTCAACGGGGACCTCCGAGGTGTTCACGAGCAGGTCCGGTGTTGAGCAGGACCACTCCGTAGATGTGCACAGCGGACAGCACGCCGGACGCGACGCGGGCCCACGCCGGTCCGTCGGCCAGCACGATGACGAGGTGCAGCAGCGCGACGAGGATGAAGACGATCATCGCCGGGTAGTGCATGAACCGGAGCCGCAGGAGCAACGCGGCCGCGACCGGCAGCTCCACGATCGCGATGAACGACGGCAGCTTCAGCACGTCCGCGTCGCCGGTGGTGCGCCAGAGGATCAGCCCGACCACGAAGAACACCAGGGCGCCGCCGAGCGCGACCGCCGAGGCGACGCGCACCTCGACGGGCTTCATCGCACCACGACGCCCGCGTGGCGCAGGCCGTCCTTGACCTCGCTGATGCGGAGCTGCCCGAAGTGGAAGACGCTCGCGGCGAGCACGGCGTCCGCACCCGCGGCGACGGCCGGCGGGAAGTGGTCGACCGCGCCGGCGCCACCGCTCGCGATCAGCGGCACGTCGACCTCGCGGCGCACCAGGTCGATGAGCTCGAGGTCGAACCCGGCCTTGGTGCCGTCGGCGTCCATCGAGTTCAGCAGGATCTCGCCGACGCCCAGCTCCTGGCCCTTGGCCGCCCACGCGATCGCGTCGATGCCGGTGCCGGTGCGGCCGCCGTGCGTGGTGACCTCGAAGCCGGTGCCGCCGGGCACGCGCCGTGCGTCGACCGACAGCACGATGCACTGCGCGCCGTACCGCTGCGAGCACTCCTTGAGCAGCTCGGGGCGTGCGATCGCGGCGGTGTTGAGGCTGACCTTGTCCGCGCCCGCGCGCAGCAGCTTGTTGACGTCCTCGGGGCTGCGCACGCCGCCACCGACCGTGAGGGGGATGAACACCTGCTCGGCGGTGCGGCGGACCACGTCGAACGTCGTCTCGCGGTCGCCGCTGCTGGCCGTCACGTCGAGGAACGTCAGCTCGTCGGCACCCTCGGCGTCGTACGCCCTGGCCAGCTCGACGGGATCGCCCGCGTCGACGAGGTTGGTGAAGTTGACGCCCTTCACCACCCGGCCCCGGTCGACGTCGAGACAGGGGATGACACGGACCGCGACTGACATGCGGGAAAGCCTACAAGGGGCGGGTGGGGACTACGCTTCGCGGCCATGATCAGCGAACTGGCCGAGGGCAAGTACCTGCTGCTGACGACCTTCCGCAAGAACGGCACCGCGGTGCCCACGCCGGTGTGGGTGGTGCCGGGCGAGAGCGACGAGGTGATCTACGCCTGGAGCGCCACGGACTCCGGCAAGGTGAAGCGGATCCGGCGCAGCGGCGACGTCGAGGTCGGGCCGTGCGACGTCCGCGGCAACCCGAAGGGCGACTCGGTCAAGGCCCACGCGACGCTCTTGGACGAGGCCGCGAGCGACGACGTGCGGTCGCGGATCTCGAAGAAGTACGGGCTGTTCGGGTGGGTGACCGTGTTCGGCAGCAAGCTGCGCCGCGGCCGGACCGGCTCGATCGGCATCCGGATCACGGCGGCGAGCTGAGTCGTCAACCCGAGGTTGACCCGCCACTTGGCGTCAACCTAGAGTTGACGCGTGATCCAGTTGACCGACCTCATCGTCACCGTCGCCCAAGAGGCCGACGACGCCCTCGTGCGGCTGGCGAAGGCCGTCGAGATGAGCGGTCAGCTCAACGAGCTCGGCGACCACCTGATCGGCCACTTCGTGGACGAGGCGCGCCGCGGCGGGGCGAGCTGGGCCGAGATCGGCGAGAGCCTCGGCGTGACGAAGCAGGCCGCGCAGAAGCGGTTCGTGCCCAGGGAGTCGCCGGAGCTGTCCAAGCCGTCGACCGAGCGCTACACCCAGCGGTCGCGCCGCGTCCTCGCGCTGGCGCGGCACCACGCGCGGTTCAGCGAGCGGATCGGCACCGAGCACCTGCTGCTCGGGCTGCTCGACGAGTCGGGCGGGCTCGCGGCCAAGACCATCGCGAAGCTGGAGTCCGGCGACGGCAGCACGCGCATCGCGACCCTCAACCGGCTCGACACCGAGGCCAAGCAACGGCCGGAGAAGCAGCCGTACACGACGCACTGCAAGAAGGCCCTGGAACTGGCCGTGCGCGAGGCGCTGCGGATGGGCCACATGTTCATCGGAACCGAGCACATCCTGCTCGGTGTTCTGCTCGAAGCCGACGGGACCGCGGCCGACGTGCTGCACAACACGGGTGTGACGCACGCGGCCGCGGCCGCTCACATCGAGAGCGTGATCAACGGACCGCAGCGAGCGCTTCCGGGAGCGTGAAAGCACCGGCGTACAGGGCCTTGCCGATGATGGAGCCCTCCACGCCGTCGCGCGACAGCTTCGAGAGCGCGACCAGGTCGTCCACAGTGGACACACCGCCGGACGCGATCACCGGTGCGTCGGTGCGGGCGCAGACCTCGGCGAGCAGCTCCAGGTTCGGGCCCGTCAGCGTGCCGTCCTTCGACACGTCGGTGACCACGTACCGGGTGCAGCCGTCGCGGTCGAGCCGGTCGAGGACCTCCCAGAGGTCGCCGCCGTCCGAGGTCCAGCCGCGGCCCTTGACCCGGTGGCCCTGCTCGGTGATGCGGACGTCGAGGCCCACCGCGATCTTCTCGCCGTACGCCGCCAGCGCCTTCGCGCACCACTCCGGGTCTTCCAGCGCGGCCGTGCCCAGGTTCACGCGGGCGCAGCCGGTGCCCAGCGCGGCCTCCAGCGACGCGTCGTCGCGGATGCCGCCGGACAGCTCCACCTTCACGTCGAGCTCGCCGACGACCCGGGCGATCAGCTCGCGGTTGGAGCCGCGGCCGAACGCCGCGTCGAGGTCGACGAGATGGATCCACTCCGCCCCGTCGCGCTGCCACTGCAGGGCCGCGTCGAGCGGCTCGCCGTAGTTCGTCTCGGTACCGGCTTCGCCCTGCACGAGCCGGACGGCACGACCGTCGGCCACGTCAACAGCGGGGAGGAGTGTGAAAGTCACCCGAGCAGCCTAGCGTCCCCTACTGCGAACACGGCCACGCAGGCGCGTGATCACGAAAAGCTGGCCAGCCAGTTCTGCAGCAGGTGCGCACCGGCGTCACCGGACTTCTCCGGGTGGAACTGGGTCGCCCACAGCGGTCCGTTCTCGACGGCCGCGACGAACTCGTCACCCGCGTGGTCCGCCCACGTCACGAGCGGCGGCTTGATGTGCTCGGCCGGCTCCAGCTCCCAGCGGCGCACGCCGTAGGAGTGCACGAAGTAGAACCGCGTGTCCTTGTCGAGGCCCGCGAAGAGCTTCGAGCCCTCGGGCGTGCGCACGGTGTTCCAGCCCATGTGCGGCACGATCGGCGCTTCGAGCCGCTCGACGGTGCCGGGCCACTCGCCGCAGCCCTCGGTCAGCACGCCGTGCTCGATGCCGCGGTCGAACAGGATCTGCATGCCCACGCAGATGCCGAGCACCGGACGGCCACCGGCGAGGCGCTCGCCGATGATCCTGGCGCCGCGCACCGAGTTGAGGCCCTCCATGCACGCCGCGTACGCCCCGACGCCGGGGACCACGAGACCGTCCGCCTCACGGGCGGCGCGCGCGTCCGACGTCACCTCGACATGGGCGCCGACCCGCTGAAGCGCGCGCTCAGCAGAGCGCAGGTTGCCGGATCCATAGTCAAGTACGACGACGCGTGCCACGCCGACCAGGCTAGTCGGTCGGGACCGCACCCTGCGTGACCGGGATGACCGGCAACACGGTGTTGATCGGTTTCGTGCGCACGAGCCGGCGCCTGAGCACGACCAGCAGCGTGACCATCACCACGAGGAGCAGGGCGGTCACGAGGTAGTAGACGACCGCCGGGATGGTGAGCACCACCGTCACCAACGCCGTCAGCACGATCAGCGGGACGATCAGCGCGAGCGGCCACGTCTGCGCCCGCGGCGGTTCGAGCGTCCGCAGCACGAAGTCCGCGCGCCCCTGCTCGGTGAGCTCCGCGACCTGCGCGACCTCGTGCAACCCCGCCTCGCGGAAGAAGTCCGGGATCGCCGCGCGGCCGTTCGCGAAGTCGCGGATGCGTTCGAGGGGACCCTTGCGGCTGGCGGACGGGTACAGCGCGGTGAGCTTGTCGATGGCGTCGAGCTGCCACTTCTCCTTCTCACGCAGGTCGACCATCCCCGCGGTCATGCGGTCGAAGAACAGTCCGACCGGCCCCGACTGCTTCGCCTGAGCCGACAACGCCAGCACCGCCTCGCGCGATCCCCACATCGAGGCGCGGCCGAGCGTCGAGGTGAACAGGTAGAGCAACGCGGCGTCGTCGTTCCAGACGGCCAGCGCGGCACCGCCGCCCCCGAGCTTGCGCACCCTGGTCGTCATGTACGCGGCCTCGTTGAGCCGGGTGGCCGGAGGTGGCAGCAGCACCGTGCCGGACTGGACCGGGACGAGCGCCGCGGGGCCCACGTTGCCGCTGTGCATGGCCTTCTGCAGTTCGGCGGCGTTCAACGGGGTCCAGATCAGCATTCTCACGTTCAACATCATTCCTGGTCCGCCTCGCGCGCCCATGCAGACATGCCAAGGATGTCGCGTACCGGGAACGGGTCGGCTCGGCGGCCCCGGTGCCAGGACACCGCGGTGATCGCCGCCAGCATCGCCAGCGCGACCGACAGCAGGACGTACAGCGGGACCGTGATCACGACCGGGATCTTCAGCAGTGCCAGGACGAGGACCAGCGCCGCGGACACCAGCACCATGCCGCCCAACGGCAGGGCCGGGTTGATCCACTGCTGGTCGGACATGCCCTGACGCTCGCCGACGAGGCCCTCCCACCACTTCTTCTCGTGGTACGGCACGGACTCGTCGACCTCGCCGCCGTCGATCCTCACCAGCGCGGCGGCGTCCAGGGCGAATCCGGCGGACTCCAACGCGATCCGCAGCGCGTCCAGACCGTCGAGCGCGCCGCGTTCCCGCACGGCCTCGGCGGCCTCGCCGAGCCAGCTGAGGCCTTCCGGCAGCCGCTTCGGTGGTTCCGGCTCGAAGTAGTCGTCCGGACCGAACCTCCAGCCGCGGACCGCGCCGTCGAAGTAGACGAGCCACGCCGTGGTCTCCGTCCACACCAGACCGATCCGCCGGCCCTTCACCACGCGCAGGCCGTCGATCAACGTCTCGGACGTGTACGGGTCGGGGCCGAGCACGAACGTGCCGTGCGGAACGGGAACCAGCAGGCGCGGGCGGCTCGGGCGCCTGCTCAGCTCGGCTCGCGCCGACTCGAGGTCAGAGGTGGTCCAGATGACCACACGTGGGGTGTGCACGATCAGGATCTTGCCTGATCGTGCCACCGCCTCATTCCTAAACGGCGCGGGAAGGCGCGCCGGTCCAGTCATCCCCCATGACTGCGAACATTTCTTCACCCCCTGAAGAAACTCCGCACGGCGCTCCCCAGCCCGACCACGTCGAGATCATGTGCCGCGTCATGATCTTCGGCCGTGCCGTAGTTGCGGAGCTCCGCGTGTCGTTTGACACCTACTGAACGAACGCGGTGCGGGATTTGTTGCAGCGTCTCGGACACGAGATGGGAGGAAGTTCCCTCCAGGTACGGCTCGACCACCATCACGTCCGCGTGGTCGGTGTCCTGCACCGCCTTGCGCAGCCCCTCCGAGTCGAACGGCCGGACCGTGGCCGCGTACAGCACCGTGACGTCGGCGTTCTCGCTCTCGACGGCTTTGAGCACGCGGTCGAGCATCGGCCCGACGGCGAGCACCACGCCGCGCTTCCCGTGCCTGAGCGCCGTGAACCCCTCGCCCACCGGGTGCGCCAGCGTGTTCTCGTGCAGCGAAAGCCT
Source organism: Lentzea sp. HUAS TT2 (assembly GCF_051853195.1). Classification (NCBI taxonomy): domain Bacteria; kingdom Bacillati; phylum Actinomycetota; class Actinomycetes; order Pseudonocardiales; family Pseudonocardiaceae; genus Lentzea; species Lentzea sp. HUAS TT2. The sequence continues at coordinate 900,116 of NZ_CP196667.1, forward strand.
CATGTAGACCCGGTTGTCGTCCTTCAACGCCTGCCGCAGCAACGGCGTCACCTCGTCCGGGTGTCCGGGTACGTGAACGGTCCAGCCGGGCAGCGTGTCGAACAACGCGACGTCGCCCGGTGACTGGTGCGTGCGGCCCCACGCCGGGTCGTCATAGGACGCTCCGATGCTCACGAACACCGCACCCACGTCCTGGTGCCCGATGTCGAGCTTGATCTGCTCGTACGGCCGTTCGACGAGGAACGGCGCATAGCTGTGCACGACCGGACGCAGCCCCGCCAACGCCAGACCGCTCGCCACGCCCACCATGGTCTGCTCGCGGATCCCGACGTCCACGACGCGTTCGTTCTCCTGCGGGAACTCGTTGCTGGAGATCACCGCGGTCACCACCGCGATCCGCGGGTCGGCGGCGATCTCGTCGTTGACGGTCTTGACGAAGGCCTGGCGCATGCTGGACATCAGTAGTCCTTCTCGATCTTGGCGACCACCGCGTACGGGCGGTCGTGCGGCGCGGTCAGTGCGGTGAAGATCGCCTCGTGGTCGCGGCCGTCGACCTCGGCCGTCTGCCAGCCCTCGACGGCGAACCGGCCGGCGATGCCACCGGGCCAGCCGTGCATCGCGGACCCGTTGTCGATCACGATCGTGGTGAGGTTCGCGACCTTGAGCCGGGAAGCCACCGCGATCGCCTCGAAGTTGCTCCCCTCGTCGAGCTCACCGTCGCCGACCAGCACGAACGTGCGCCCGCGGCTCCCGGCGACCCGCTGCCCGATGGCCGTTCCCACCGCGATCGGCAGCCCGTGCCCGAGCGAGCCACTGCTGATCTCCGCACCGCGCACGAGCACCCGGTCGGGATGCTGGCCGAGCGGGCTGTCCCACGACGTCCAGTCGTCCAAAATGGACTCGTCGATGAACCCCTTCTCCGCCAGCACGGCGTAGTAGGCCATCGGCCCGTGCCCCTTGGACAGCAGGAACCGGTCGCGGTCGGGGTCGTCGACCGTCGCGGGCGTGACGTTGAGGACCTTGTCGTAGAGGACCCAGAGCACGTCGATCGTGGACGCCGCAGCCCACTCGTGCTTCTCGTCCCCGGTCATCCTCGCGAAGAGCCCTGGTATCCGTTGCATGGCAACAACTGTTCAACCTCGACCATGCTGGAGGTCAAGGGGGTTACCATGATCTCGTGAGCAAGTTGCCGGAAATGCTGACCATCGGCCAGGTCGCCGAACGCAGCGGCGTCCCCCACACGGCCCTGCGCTTCTACGAGGACAGGGGCCTGATCACCTCCGTGCGCACCGCGGGCAACCAGCGGCGCTACCTGCGCTCGGTGCTGCGCCGGCTGGCCTTCATCCGCACCGCGCAACGCGTGGGCCTCACCCTGGAGGACGTCCGCGACGCGCTCGCCCAGCTCCCCGACAACCGCACGCCCACGAAGTCCGACTGGGAACGCCTGTCCCGCTCGTGGAAGTCGGAGCTCGACGCGCGCATCGACGCCCTGTACCGGCTGCGCGACCGGCTGACCGGGTGCATCGGGTGCGGCTGCCTGTCGTTGCGCAGCTGTGCGCTGCAGAACATCGACGACGAGCAGGCCTCACACGGGCCGGGGGCTCCCCAGCTCAAGCCCGCGCTGGAAGGCGGCACCGTTTAGGAACTCGCGGACCGCGCGCAGGTAGCCCTCGGGTTCGTCGACGTGCAGCATGTGGCCCGCGTCGTCGAGCACGACGGCGCTCGCCCGCGGGATCAGCTCGAGGGTGGGCTCGACCAGGCCGACCGGGAAGGTCATGTCCTGCCGTCCGTGCAGCAGGAGCACGGGGATGTCCAGTTCGGCGATCCGGCGCGCGGCATCGGGCAGCCGGGGTGAGACCAGGCCGCTCACCTGGAGCTGGCGCACCCACTCCGCGCGGAACCTCACCTGCTCCAGCCGCTTCAGATAACCCGGCATGCGCGCGGCACGCCGGATGCTGGCGCCGGCGGCCTCGAACGCGTCGGCCCGCACGCACTGCTCCAGCGACAGGTCCCCGCGCTGCCACGGGTCCTCCTGGCCCGCCAGGACCTCGTCCCGCTCCGCCCAGCCCTCGAACGCGTCCGGCGGCACCGGCAGCACGCTGCTGCCCGACACGATCAGGCTGCGCACCCGTTCGGGGTGGGTGATCGCGAACCGTTGCGCGACCATGCCGCCGTACGAGTGCCCGAGCACGTCGGCGCGCTCGACGTCGAACGCGTCCAGCACCCGCACCAGGTCGCCCATCACGCCGTCCGGGTGGTACTCGGGCGCCGTGCCCGAACGACCGCAGCCGCGCAGGTCAGGTAGGAGGAGCCGGCAGTCCAGCTCGGAGAGCGGGTCGCGCAGGTAGCTGTGGTCCCAGTCCGGGCCACCGTGGATCACGAGCAACACCCGGTCCTGCGGGCACTCCTGCCAGGCCACGAAGATCTCGGTCTCGCCAGGAACCCGCCGCTCGCGCCACATCCAGCCCATCAAACCCCAAAATCGGTGGACGCGCTGTGGTTTCCTGGGCGGGAAATGGAAGACGAACGAATGATCCGCCTCTCGAAGCGGATGTCCAAAGCGCTCCGGCACCAGCCCGAGCGCGTCGGCCTCACCCTCGACCCGTCGGGCTGGGTGCCGGTGGCCGACCTCCTCGACGCGCTCGGCGTCTCCGAAACGGACCTGCGCGAGGTCGTGGACCGCAACGACAAGAAGCGCTTCAGCATCGACGGCGACCGCATCCGCGCGAACCAGGGGCACAGCGTCGAGGTCGACCTCGGCCTGCCGGCCGCGGTCCCGCCGGACCAGCTGTTCCACGGCACGGTCGCGCAGTACCTCGACGACATCATGCGCGACGGTCTGCGGCCGATGTCACGCCACGACGTGCACCTCTCGCCCGACCGCGAGACCGCGCGGCGCGTGGGAGCGCGGCGTGGGCGGCCGTTGATCCTGACCGTGGACGCCAAGGCGATGCACGCGGACGGGCACGAGTTCCGGCTGAGCGCCAACGGGGTGTGGCTCGCGCAGCACGTGCCGGCGAGCTACCTGGCCACGACGTGAAGCGGACCGTCGAGGACGGCTACGACGCCATCGCGCAGCGGTACCTCGACTGGTCAGCGCTGATCGCCGACGACCCGCGGCTGCGTTATCTCGCCGAGTTCGACCAACGGCTGCCCGACGGGGCGAAGGTTCTCGAACTCGGCTGCGGCGCGGGCGTCCCGTGCAGCCGGAAGCTCGCCGAACGGCACGACGTCCTCGGCGTCGACCTGTCGCAGCAGCAGGTCGAGCTCGCCCGCGCGAACGTGCCAGGAGCACGGTTCGAGAAGGCGGACATGACCGCGCTCGACTTCCCGGACGGGGAGTTCGACGGCGTCTCGGCGTTCTACTCGATCCTGCACGTGCCGCGCGCCGAACAGCCCGCGCTCATCGCGAAGATCGCGCGCTGGCTCAAGCCCGGCGGCCTGTTCCTCGCCTCGCTCGGCACCGGCACGCCGGACGTCACCGAGAACTGGCTCGGCGTCGACATGTTCTTCGGCAGCAACACACCCGACGTGAACCGGGCCCTGCTCGCGCGGCACCTGGAGGTCGTCGTCGACGACCTGGTGACCATGCACGAGCCGGACCCGGCGACGTTCCAGTGGGTTCTCGCCCGCAAGGGCTAGAGCAGCCAGAGAACGGCGCCGCCCACCGCGACCAGGAGCAGCACCAGCAGGATGATCGCCATGACCTTGGCGGTCTTCCACGTGGTGTAGACGCCACCGGCCAGGAAGCCCGCGAGGGCCAGCAGGCCGATGACGACGACTTCCTTCGGCATCAGAGGACGCCCTTGGTCGACGGGACGCCGCCTACGCGCGGGTCGGGCTCGGTGGCCGCGCGCAGGGCGCGGGCGATGGCCTTGTACTCCGCCTCCGCGATGTGGTGCGGGTCGCGGCCGTACTCGACGCGCACGTGCAGGGCGATCTGGGCGTGGAAGGCGAGCGACTCGAAGACGTGCCGGTTGAGCACGAACGGGTAGTTGCCGCCGATCACGAAGCTGTTGAACTGCTCCGGTTCGCCGCGGTGCACGGTGTACGGGCGGCCCGAGACGTCCACCGCGGCGTGCGCGAGGGTCTCGTCCATCGGGATCCAGCAGTCGCCGAAGCGGCGGATGCCCTTCTTGTCCCCCAACGCCTCCCGCAGCGCCTGGCCCAGCACGATCGCGATGTCCTCGACCGAGTGGTGCGCGTCGATGTGCGTGTCGCCGGTGGCGCGGACGATCAGGTCGAAGCTGCCGTGCACGCCGAACGCCGTCAGCATGTGGTCGTAGAACGGCACTCCCGTGCTGATCTCGACCTGGCCGGTGCCGTCGAGGTCGATCTCGACGTAGACCGACGACTCCCTGGTGGTGCGTTCCACCTTGCCCACACGACTCACCGGCTGACCTCCTTGCTGGCCGCGAGGAAAGCGTCGTTCTCCTCGGGCGTTCCGATGGTCACCCGCAGGTGACCCGCGATTCCGACGTCCCTGATGAGCACGCCGTGGTCCAAATAGGACTTCCAGACCTCACGTGCGTTCTCGAACCAGCCGAACAGCACGAAGTTCGCGTCCGACGGCACGACCTGGAAACCCAGGTCCGCCAGTGCCGACGACACCCGGTCGCGTTCCGAGGACAGCCGGGCGACCGACCCCAGCGTCTCCGGGCCGTGCCGCAGCGAGGCCCGTGCGGCGGCCTGCGTCAGCGCGGACAGGTGGTACGGCAGGCGCACGAGCTGCAACGCGTCGACCACGGCAGGAGCAGCCGCCAGGTAGCCGAGACGGCCGCCGGCGAACGCGAAGGCCTTCGACATCGTGCGCGAGACGATCAGACGCGACCCGAACTCGTCGAGCAGCTCGATCGCGCTGCGCTGCGGGGAGAACTCCGCGTACGCCTCGTCCACCACGATCATGCCCGTGGTCGAGGCGATCAGCAGGCGCAGGTCGCTCAACGGGATCGACTGGCCGGTCGGGTTGTTCGGCGACGTCACGAAGACGACGTCCGGCTTCGTCTCGGCGATCACCGCGGCGGCCTTCTCCACGTCCAGCGAGAAGTCGGAACGGCGCGGCGCGGGCGCCCACTCGGTGCGGGTGCCCGCGGCGATGATCGGGTGCATCGAGTACGACGGCTCGAAGCCCAGTGCCACGCGGCCCGGTCCGCCGAACGCCTGCAGGATCTGCTGGAGGATCTCGTTGGACCCGTTGGCGGCCCAGACGTTCTCGGACGTCAGCGTCACCGACGTCGCCTCCGTCAGGTACGCCGCCAGGTCCTCGCGCAACGCCACCGCGTCGCGGTCCGGGTAGCGGTGCAGCTCTCCGGCGATCTCGGCGACCGCGGCGACGACGTCGGCGGCCAGCGCGTCCGTCGGCGCGTACGGGTTCTCGTTGGTGTTCAAGCGGTACGGGACGTCGAGCTGCGGCGCGCCGTAGGGCGTGCGGCCGCGCAAGTCCTCGCGCAGGGGCAGATCGGACAGCTCCACCCGTGCGCCTACGACTGGCTTCATCGAGAGAACCTCGCTGTGACAGCCTGCCCGTGCGCGGGCAGGTCTTCCGCGTTGGCCAGCGCGACGACCTTGTCGGCGACCTCCCGCAGTGCTTCCTCTGAGTAGTCGATCACGTGGATGCCGCGCAGGAACGTCTGCACGGACAGTCCCGACGAGTGCCGCGCGCAGCCACCGGTCGGCAGCACGTGGTTCGAACCCGCGCAGTAGTCGCCCAGCGACACCGGCGCGTAGGGACCGACGAAGATCGCGCCGGCGGACCGGATCCGGTCAGCCACCGCGCGCGCGTCGCGCGTCTGGATCTCCAGGTGCTCGGCGGCGTACGCGTCGACGACCCGGACCCCTTCGTCCACAGAGGACACCAGGACGGTGGCGGACTGCTCGCCGCCCAGCGCCGTGCGGATCCGCTCGTGGTGCTTGGTCGCCCCGATCTGGCGCTCCAGCTCGACGTCCACCGCGTCCGCCAGCTCGACGGAGTCCGTCACCAGCACCGACGCCGCGAGCGGGTCGTGCTCTGCCTGACTGATCAGGTCGGCGGCCACGTGCCCTGCGTCGGCCGTCTCGTCGGCCAGGATGGCGATCTCGGTCGGCCCCGCCTCGGAGTCGATGCCGATCAGGCCGCGCAGCAACCGCTTGGCCGCCGTCACGTAGATGTTGCCGGGTCCGGTGATGACGTCGACCGGGGCCAGGTCGGCGCCGTCGGTGTCGGTGCCACCGTGCGCCAGCAGGGCCATCGCCTGGGCGCCGCCCACGGCCCACACCTCGTCGACGCCGAGCAACGCCGCGGCCGCGAGGATCGTCGGGTGCGGCAGGCCACCGAACTCCGCCTGCGGCGGCGAGGCCACGACCAGCGACTCGACGCCGGCGATCTGCGCGGGCACGACGTTCATCACGACCGTCGACGGGTAGACCGCGAGGCCGCCGGGCGCGTACAGGCCGACGCGCGCGACCGGCACCCACTTCTCCGTGACGGTGCCACCGGGGACGACCTGCGTGGTCGTGTCCGTGCGGCGCTGGTCGGCGTGCACGCGCCGGGTGCGCGTGATGACCTCTTCCAACGCCTCGCGCACAGCCGGGTCCAGCGAGGACAAAGCAGACGAAATATCCGAAGCGGGCACACGGACAGAAGAAGGACGAACGCGGTCGAACTTCTCCGTGTACTCGAGCGCGGCCTCGACGCCGCGTTCGGCGATCGCCTCCACGATCGGACGTACATGATGCAGAACCGCGTCCACGTCCATCTCTGCGCGCGGCACGATGGCGCGCAGCTGAGCGGGAGTCGTGGTGCGACCTCGCAGGTCGATGCGGTTCAGCATGTCTGACAGCCTAGTTCCTGCGGAAATCTGTCAACGGTCAGCCCGCTATCGGCGCTACTCAGCGTGTGACGCCCCGGCCACGCTCGGTCGAGCACCACTCCGTCGCAAACCCCTGCTGATGATGGAGGACCCATGTTCACCAAGCGCCGCGGCAAGATCGCCGCAGTGCTCGCCATATGTCTGCCCGTGCTGGTCGCGGGCATGGCGGCACCGAGCAACGCCGACTCCGGCCGTTATCTGCTGGAGGTCACCGCCAACACGTCCGCCGAACGCACCCAGATCGCCCAGATCGGCGTGGACGTGCTCGGCGCGACGAAGCTCACCACGGTCTCGGTCGTCGCGGACAAGGCGCAGTACCGGGCCCTGCAGGCCACCGGTCTGCCGCTCAAGTACGTCGGCGACTTCGAGCAGCAGCTCAAGAGCCTCGGCAAGGTCGACTTCACCGACCAGAAGCCGGGCCAGGTCGGCACGCAGGACTTCCCGTCCGGTTACGCGGGCTACCACAACTTCGCGGAGATGACCGCGGAGCTGCAGCAGACCGTCCGCGACCACCCGACGCTGGCGAGCCTGCGCAGCATCGGCAAGAGCTTCCAGAACCGGGACATCTGGGCCCTCAAGGTCAGCGACAACGTCGCGACCGACGAGAGCGAGCCCGAGGTGATCTTCACCTGCAACCAGCACGCCCGCGAGCACCTGACCGTCGAGCAGTGCCTGCAGATCATCAAGCGCTACACCGACAACTACGCCACGCCGGCGATCAAGAACCTGGTGGACACCCGCGAGGTCTGGTTCGTCCCGATGGTCAACCCGGACGGTGTCGAGTACGACATCGAGACGGGCTCGTTCCGCGGCTGGCGCAAGAACCGCCAGGGCAACGGCACCGACCTCAACCGCAACTGGGGCTTCAAGTGGGGCTGCTGCGGCGGTTCCAGCGGCTCCAGCACGTCGGACACCTACCGCGGCACGGCGGCGTTCTCGGCGCCGGAGACCAACGTGATCAAGAACTTCGTGAACTCGCGCGTCGTCGGTGGCGTCCAGCAGATCAAGACGAACATCGACTTCCACTCGTTCTCGGAGCTCGTGCTGTGGCCGTTCGGCTACACCACCGCGAACACCGCGCCGGGTCTGGACGCGACCGAGGAACGCGCGTTCCGCACGCTCGGCCAGCAGATGGCCGCCACCAACGGGTACACGCCGGAGCAGGCGAGCGACCTGTACATCACCGACGGCAGCATCGACGACTGGATGTGGGGCCAGCACAAGATCTGGTCGTACACCTTCGAGATGTACCCGAGCAGCGGTGGCCTCAACGGCTTCTACCCGCGTGACACGGTCATCGCGGCGCAGACGAGCCGCAACGACCGCGCCGTCGACCTGTTCGTCGGCTACTCGGACTGCGTGAAGCGCGTCATCAACGTGAGCTGCTGATCCGGTCCAGCGCCTGATCGATCTCCTCAGGAGTGACGAAGTAGTGCGGGGAGGCCCGCACTACTTCGTCCAGGCCCCGCCGGGTCATGTCGAACATCGTCGACGCGCGCTGGGACACCGTCACGGCGACGTTCTTCCGCCACAGCCGGTCTTTCAGCTCCATCGCCGACACCCCGTCGCTGGTGAACGTGACGATGCCGGACTGCCGTTCGCCGAGGTCCTGCACGGTGATGCCGGGAGTGGCGGCCAGACCCGTGCGCAAACGCTTGGCGCGGTCCCCCACCTCGGCCTCGATGACGTCCAGCCCCTTGGCCAGCGCGTACCGGGCGGCGGCGATCAGGCCCAGCCGGTCCGCGACGCTGTACTCCCACAGCTCGAACACCCGCGCGTCGTCGCGCGGCTCGTACCGGTCGGGCGCGACCCACTCGGCGGCGCTGTGGTCCATCAGCCGCGGCTTCAGCCTGCGGCGCACGTCGTCGCGCACGACCAGCGCGCCCGTGCCGCGTGGCCCGCGCAGCCACTTGCGGCCGGTGCAGACGAGCATGTCGTAGTCGAACCCGCGCAGGTCGATCTGGCCCGTCGACTGGCAGGCGTCGAGCAGCACCAGCGCGCCGGCCTCACGCGCCTTCGCGGTGATCTCGTTGACCGGGTTGACCAGGCCGCCGTTGGTGGGCACGTGCACGAGCGAGATCAGCTTGACCCGCTCGTCCAGTTCCAGGGCGCCGACGTCGACCTGCCCGTGGCGGTCGGACGGCATCACCTCGATCGTCGCGCCGGTCTCCTCCGCGCGGCGCAGCATCGGCACCGCGTTGCCGCCGTACTCGACCTCGGTGACGAGGATCCGGTCGCCCTTCGTCAGCGGCACGGCGTCGAAAACCGTGAGCCACGACCGGGTCGCGCTGTCGGTGAACGCGACTTCCGAGGGCTCGCAGCCGAAGAGCTCGGCCAGCACGCCGTAGCCGGTCTCTATGTCTTCACGGCGTTCCGCGGCGGCCCGGTAGCCGCCGATCTCGGTCTCCCGACGGAGATGCCCGACCACCTCGTCCACCACCTCGGCGGGCGGGATCGAGGAACCGGCGCTGTCCAGGAAGATCAGGTCGCTCACCCGTTCCACTGTGCCACCATCGAACCCATGGGGGATCGAACTTTCGGTTACAGCGCGCAGGTGAGACCGTTCCTCTGGGTGTTCATCGTGGTGACACCGCTGGAGATCCTGCTCGTGGAGCTGATCGTGCCGTGGTTCTGGCTGCGGGCCGTGCTGCTCGCGTTCGGGGTGCTGAGCGCGCTGCTGCTCGGGTGGCAGCTGTGGATGCTCCAGAAGTTCAAGCACTCGGTGGACGACCGGTACCTCTGGCTGCGGTACGCGCGGGAGTTCGAGTACCGGATTCCGTTGGCCGCCATCGAAAGCGTGACGCAGGGCACGACGAGCCGGACGCTGCACCGGACGCGGTCCGTTGTGGACGGCACGCTCGTGCTGGAGATCTCCAACTCCACCAACGTTTCACTGCGGCTGAACGAACCGCAGGAGGTCGACCTGGGCCGGCGTGGCGCGCACGAGGTGACGAAGATCGAGTTCTGGACGGACGACCCCGGCGGCATGGTTCGCGCGCTGCGAAAATAGGCTCACCGGCATGGTGGAGATCCCCTACGGCAAGCGCATGCGGCCGCGGTACGTGCGGTTCCTGATCATCACGGTGGTCGGGGTCGCGCTGGTCGCGTTCGCCCTGGACATCCCGTGGCTGCTCATCACGCTGATCGTCCTGGGCGTGCTGAACACCGTGGTGTGCGTGGGCGCTCTCTACGTGCTGGCCAAGCAGCCGCACACGGTCTCCGAGGACGAGCTGAGGCTGCGTCAGCTGGGGTTCTTCGACTGGCGCCTGCCGACCTCCGACCTCGGCGCGGCCCAGGTCGCCGAGCGCACCCACAAGGGGCAGCGCAGCGTCGAGGTGATCGGTGACGCGCTCGTCATCCAGTCGCTGACCAGGACGAACGTGTCGGTGCCGTTCCACGAGCCGCAGCTCGTGAACCTCGGCAAGACGGGCGTGCAGCGGGTCGAGCGCGTCGAGTTCTGGGCGGACGACCCGGACCGCGCCGTCCGCGAGATCAACGCCAGGACTACTTAGGCTCCCACTTCTCCAGGTTCCACCACGGGCCCCAGGCCAGCGCGCCGTAGGAGTTCGGGTCGACCACGGGCTGGTAGCCGTTCCACGAGTCGCGCATCACGTACGCGTGCTCGGGGAAGACCAGCACCGCCATCGACGGCGCCGCGATGAACGCCTGCTGGAAGAGCTTGTACGCCACGGCCCGCTGTGCCGGGTCGATCAGCCTGCGGCCGTTCTCGAGCGCGGCGTCGGCGGCCGGGCTGCCCTGGCCGCGCAGGTCGTAGAGCATCAGGTCCGGGTCGAACGGCGAGCCCTCGCCGTAGAGCAGCGCGTCCTGGGCCATGCGCGGCCGGATCGCCTCCCACGACAGGCCCGCGAGCTGCACGTCCACGCCCACGGCCTTGGCGTCGGCCGCGAACGCCGTGGCCAGGTCGGCGCGCAGGTCGTCACCCAGCGGGTACATCAGCGTGAAGCGGGCCGCCACGCCCTCGCGGACCCGGATGCCGTCCGCGCCGGGCACCCAGCCGCCGACGTCGAGCAAGCGAGTCGCCTCGGTCTTGTCGAAGCGGAACTTCGCGGTCGGGTCGAACTCCTCCGCCAGCGCGTCCGGCACCGGCGTGTACGCGAGAGTGCCCTTGCCCTCGAGCAGGCTGTCGATCATGCCCTGGCGGTTCGCGGCGAAGTTCAGCGCGAGGCGGACGGAGGCGTTGCCGGTGACCGGGTTGGCCGCGGGCAGCCGCACGGCGCGGTAGTCGGCGCTGCGGTGGTAGTTCACCTGCAGGCCGGACCTCGAGGCGAACTGCGTGGCGATCTTGGGCGGCAGGACCGTGCCGTCGAACTCGCCGTCCTGCATGCGGCGGGCGCGCTGGTTGTCGTCGGTGACGAAGACGACCGTCACCTTCTTGACCTTCGGCGCACCGTCGAAGTAGCCGTCGTTGGACTCCAGCAGCAGCCGGTCGCCCTTCTTCCACTCGGTGACCTTGTACGGGCCGGTGCCGACCGGCTGGCCGTCCTGCTTCGCCTGCTCGCTGGGCAGGACGCCGAGCACGAGCAGGTGCGGAAACGCGGCCTGCGTCTGCGTGAGGGTGAAGCGGACCGTCGACGGGTCGAGCTGCTCGACGCTCTTGAGGGTGCTGAACCGCTCCTTGACCGGGCTCTGCAACGCCGCGGTGTAGGTCGCGACGACGTCCTCGGCGCCGAACGTGCTGCCGTCGGTGAACTTCACGTCGCCGCGCAGCTTCACCGTCCAGCTCAGCCCGTCCACCGCCGGCTCCGGCAGGTCCGCCGCGAGCTGCGGGGTCAGCGACCCGTCCTGGCGGTGCTCGACGAGCCCGTCGTAGATCTTCGACACGCCCTGCGCGCCGTAGCCGAGCAGCGGGTTCAGCGTCGTCGGCTCGTCGCGGTCCGCCAGCACGATCGACGTGCCGTTCGACCCACCGTCCGGGCGGGGTGTGGCGGTCTCGGTGCAGCCCGCGACGGCCAGCAACACGACTAGGAGCAGTGGGGAACGCACGAGTCGGACCCTACAGTGATCCCCATGCGTGTCGCCGTGAGTCAGATCAGCTCGACCACCGATCCCCGCTCCAACCTGGAGCTCGTGCGTGACGCGGTGCGCAGGGCCGACGGCGCGCGGGTCGTCGTGCTGCCCGAGGCGACGATGTGCCGGTTCGGCGTGCCTCTCGGGCCGGTCGCGGAGCCGTTGGACGGGCCGTGGGCGTCCGCGGTGCACGAGATCGCGGTGCAGCACGACGTCGTGGTGGTGGCCGGGATGTTCACGCCTTCCGGTGACCGCGTGACGAACACGCTTCTGGTGACCGGGCCTGATCTGCACGTCGGTTACGACAAGATCCACCTGTTCGACGCGTTCGGGTTCCAGGAGTCGCGGACCGTCGCGCCGGGGTCCGAGGTCGTGACGTTCGAGGTCGACGGCGTGACGCTCGGTGTCGCCACCTGTTACGACATCCGCTTCCCCGAGCTGTTCAGGGCTCTGGCCGACAAGGGTGCGTCCGCGGTGCTGGTCGGGGCGTCCTGGGGTGCCGGGCCGGGCAAGAAGGAGCAGTGGGAACTGCTGGTGCGGGCGCGTGCGCTCGACTGCACGTCGTTCGTCGTGGCCTGCGGGCAGGCCTATCCAGGGGATCTCGGGTCGTCCGCGCCCACCGGGATCGGGTACTCGACCGTCGCCGACCCGTTCGGGAACATCGTCGTGCAGCTGTCGGAGCAGCCCTCCGACACGATCGTCGACCTGGACCTCGACTCCGTGGCGCGGGCCCGCGAGGTGCTGCCCGTGCTGGCGAACCGGCGCTTGACCTCCAGTTAGGTCGAGACAACAGGATCGGGGCATGACACTTCCCCCGCTGCCCTCGTTCGTCCGCAACAGCAAGGAACTCGACGGCTTCAAGCTCTACCGCACCGGCGGCATGGCGTCCGACAGCAGGTCTGTCGGGTGCGTTGTGCTGGTCACGATCGACACGGACGACGAGGCGACCGCACGGGCGTGGGTCGACTCGGTGTTCGTCGCACTCGCCAGCGACCCGAACCCGCACCCCGGTGGCATCTCCGCCGCCTTCCACATCCGGGAGGACGGCAGGCAGGTCATCAACTACGCGGAGTGGGTCAGCGCGCAGGACCACGTCGACGCGCTGTCGGACGGCAACGGCGTCGGCTCGAAGACCGCCGACTGGCGCCGGGTGCAGAACTTCCCCGGCGCCCGCGGTGTCGGTGTCGAGCGGTACCAGCCGCTAGCGCAGGTCCAGGCCGAGGTCGAGTGACGGGCTGGAGTGCGTGAGGCCACCGACCGCGAGGTAGTCCACGCCGGTCTCGGCGTACGCGCGGGCCACGTCCAGCGTGAGCCCGCCGGACGCCTCCAGCTTCACGCCCTCCGGCCGCCTGGCGACGGCCTGGGCGCACTGCTCTGGCGTGAAGTTGTCCAGCAGCACCAGTTCCGCGCCTTCGGCCAGCGCCTCGTCGAGCTGCGCGAGGCTGTCGACCTCGACCTCCATCAACAGCTCCGGCGCGTGCGCGCGGGCGGCACGGATCGCGGCACCGACCGAACCGGCTGCGGCGACGTGGTTGTCCTTGATGAGGATCGCGTCGCCGAGGCCCATGCGGTGGTTCACGCCGCCGCCGGCCCGCACCGCGTACTTCTGCAGCAGACGCAGGCCCGGCAACGTCTTCCGCGAGTCGCGGACGGCCGCACCGGTGCCCTCGATCGCCGTCACCCACCGAGCCGTCTGCGTGGCGATGCCGGACAGGTGGCAGATCAGGTTCAGCGCCGTGCGTTCGACGGTGAGCAGGCCGCGGGTCGGACCGGTGAGCACCAGCGCGGGCTCACCGGGAACCGCCTTGTCTCCGTCAGCGGCTTCGGAGAGCACCTCGATCTCGGGCAGGTAGCGCTGAAATGCCGTGCGCGCAATGGAAACGCCGCACAGCACACCGGCCGCGCGAGGCGTGATCTCCGCGGTCGCGACGGCCTTCTCCGGCACGGTCGCCAACGTGGTGGCGTCGAGGCCGTAGCGGAGGTCCTCCTCCAACGCGAGCTGGATGACCCGGTTCGCGTCGTCCCAGTCGATGGTCATGCCACACCTTCTGCGAGAACAGGATCGGCCAGCACGGGCTGACCGGTCGGGGTGAGCCGGACGAGCTGGCTGCGCTGCCAGGCCTCGGAACGCTCGGTGAAGTCCGTGCGGACGTGGCAGCCGCGCGACTCGGTGCGTTGCTGGGCCGCCGCGATCAGGGCGCGGGCGGCCATGGTCAGCGCCGCGTCCTCGACCAGTTCGCGCGACTCCAGCTGCTTGTCCACAGTGGACACGTCGAGCACGGAGCCGACGACGGCCAGGCCCTCGGCGTCCCTGCCGATCGCGGCGTAGCGGGACATCACGCGCTGGAGCATGTCGCGGTCCGCCACGGGCGCGGTGGGCAGCGAGACCTCCGGAACGCGGACCGGCGCGATCAGGCCGATGGCGAGGTCGGCGGCGACCGTCTCCGCGGCACGGGTGCCGCAGACCAGGCCTTCGAGCAGGCTGTTGGAGGCCAGGCGGTTCGCGCCGTGCAGACCCGTGCGGGCGACCTCGCCGACCGCGTACAGGCCGGTGACGCCGGTGCGTCCGTCCACCGTGGAGACCACGCCGCCGCACGCGAAGTGCGCCGCGGGGGCGACCGGGATCGGGTCGACCGCCGGGTCGATGCCCACCGAGACGCACGCGGAGAACACGGTCGGGAAGCGGGTCGCCATGTCGTGCAACGCCGTCGCGTCCAGGAAGACGTGGTCGTCGACGCCGCCGGGTTCGAGCGCCATGTGCCGGGTGATCGCGGCCGCCACGACGTCACGCGGGGCGAGGTCCTCCAGCGGGTGCACGCCCTTCATCACGCGGGCGCCGGTCGCGTCGATCAGCACGGCGCCCTCGCCGCGCACGGCCTCCGTGACGAGCGGGCAGCGGCCACGGGCGCCGCGGCCCGTGTAGAGGACGGTCGGGTGGAACTGGATGAACTCGACGTCGGCGGCCAGCGCGCCGGCCCGCAGAGCGAGTGCCAGCCCGTCGCCCGTCGCCACCGAGGGGTTCGAGGTCGCCTGGTACATCTGGCCGAGGCCACCGGTCGCCAGCAGCACGGCCGGTGCGGTGAGCACGCCGGGCACGCCGTTGCCGTCCAGGACCAGCAGGCCCGCGACGGCGCCGAGCGGCGTCTTCACGGCGTCGACCGCGACGTGGTTCTCCAGCAGGGGAACCCGTCCGTCCACAGTGGCCTTGAGCAGCGCGCGCTCGACCTCGGCGCCGGTCGCGTCGCCACCGGAGTGCACGACGCGGAACGCGCTGTGGCCGCCTTCGCGGGTGCGTTCGAGCAGGCCGTCCGGCTTCGCGTCGAACACGGCACCGCGCTCGCGCAGCCGGGCGACGGCCGCGGGACCGTCGGTGATGATCGCCGCGACGGCCACGTCGTCGCAGAGACCCGCGCCCGCCGTCAGCGTGTCCTCGATGTGCTTCTGCACCGAGTCGCCGGGGTCGTGCTGGTCCTCCATGACGACGGCGACGCCGCCCTGTGCCCAGCGGGTGTTGCCGTCGTCGCCCGCGGCCTTCGTGACGACCAGGACGCGCAGTCCCAGCTCACGAGCCCGCAGCGCGGCGGTCAGACCCGCCACGCCGGTGCCGACCACGATCAGGTCGGCTCGCGCCTCCCAGCGCGCGGCCATCACTCACCGCCGCCGGGCTTGCCGATCTCGATCATGCGCTGCACGGCACCCTGGGCCCGCTTCGCGGTCTCCAGGTCCACGTGCACCTCGTCCAGGCCGTCGCGCACGCACCGCAGCAGCGCGGCCGGCGTGATCATCTTCATGTAGGTGCAGGACGCGCGGTCGTTCACGGCGCGGAAGTCGATCTCCGGGGCGGCCTTGCGCAGCTGGTGCAGCATGCCGATCTCGGTCGCGACGAGCACCTTGGTGGCCTTCGTCGAGCGGGCCGCGGTGATCATGTCGCCGGTCGAGAGGATCTTGACCTTCTCCGCGGGGACGATGCCCTCGCCGCTCAGGTACAGCGCGCTCGTCGCGCAGCCGCACTCCGGGTGGATGAACAGGTCGGCCTCGGGATTCGCGGCAGCGCGCTCGGCCAGTTCAGGGCCGTTGATGCCGGCGTGGACGTGGCACTCGCCCGCCCAGATGTGCATGTTCTCGCGGCCGGTCTCGCGCTTGACGTGCGCGCCCAGGAACTGGTCCGGGCAGAACAGCACCTCGCGGTCGGCCGGGATCGAGCGCACCACGTCGACGGCGTTCGAGGACGTGCAGCAGATGTCCGTCTCGGCCTTCACCTCGGCCGTGGTGTTCACGTACGACACGACGACGGCGCCGGGGTGCTCGGCCTTCCACTCGCGCAGCTGCGCGCCGGTGATCGAGTCGGCGAGCGAGCAGCCCGCGCGCTCGTCCGGGATCAGCACGGTCTTCTGCGGGGCGAGGATCTTCGCGGTCTCGGCCATGAAGTGCACGCCGCAGAAGATGATGGTCTGCGCGTCGGACTGCGCGGCGATCCGGCTGAGCGCCAGGGAGTCGCCGGTGTGGTGGGCGATGTCCTGGATCTCGGGCAGCTGGTAGTTGTGCGCCAGGATGACGGCGTCGCGCTCCTTCGCGAGGCGCAGCACCTCGTCTCGCCACGCGGCGTTCGGCTCGACTCCGCCGTACACACCCGACGCGGTTCGCTCCACGGTTGCGGTAGCGACCATCACTGCCTCCTCGATCCGGGGTTTTCGCCTACTGGTCGAAAACGTGGCCGATAGTATCAGCCGGGTGGCAGGTGTGGGGCACGAAGTTCTGGCCGCTGTGTTGCGGGTGAGAGGTGCGTCACTCCAGGTCATGCTGTGGGAGCGCGCTCGGGAACCGCACGCTCACCGCTGGTCGCTGCCCGGTGGCGAGCTCCGGGTGGACGAGGACGTCGAGTCCTCCATCCGGCGTCAGCTGGCGGAGAAAGTCGACGTGCGACAGTTGTCACACGTCGAGCAGCTGGCCGTTTTCAGCGCCCCGGACCGCGTCCCCGGACCCCGCGTGGTCGCGTCGGCGTTCCTCGGACTCGTCCCCTCCGACGTCGATCCGGAGGTCCCGTCGGACACGCAGTGGCACTGCGTGGAGAAGATGCCCGCGATGGCGTTCGACCACGCCTCCATCGTGCTTCGAGCACGGCACAGGCTCGCCTCGAAGCTGTCGTACACGAACATCGGTTTCGCGCTGGCCCCACCGGAGTTCACGATCTCCCTGCTGCGCGACCACTACTCGGCCGCACTGGGTTACCGGGTGTCCGCGACGAACCTGCAACGCGTGCTCTCCCGCCGGTTGTTGCTGGAACCCACGGGTGGCACCGCTCCCCCGGGACCGTCCGGCGGCCGCCCCGCCGCGCTGTTCCGGTTCAGCGCCAAGGGAATCTTGGTGACCGATCCGTTCGCCGTGCTGAGGCCGCCGGGATCCGGCCGTCCGGCGGGCGGCGGTGGCACCACGTAACGTTGGGCGCGTGGCAGAGACGCTTCCGCTTTTCCCCCTGGGCACGGTGCTTCTGCCTGGGGCGTCGCTGCCGTTGCACATCTTCGAACCGCGCTACCGCCAGCTGGTCGTCGACCTGATGACCGGCTCGCTGTTCGGCCGCACGTTCGGCGTGGTGTGCATCAAGCAGGGCTGGGAGGTGGGCGCGGACAACGTCCACTCCCTGCAGGACATCGGCTGCTCTGCCGACCTCCTCGACGCCCGCCCGCTTCCCGAGGGCCGCTTCGACATCGTGACGCGCGGGGTGCGCCGCTTCCGCCTGCTGGACGTCGACACGACAACGGCCCCGTACCTGCTGGCCCACGTCGACTACCTCGACGACGCCCCGGTGCCGGAGGCGGCCCAGGAGGTCGTGCCGATCCTGGAACGCGGAGCCCGCGCGGCCCACGAGCGCTACTGCGGCGCCGCCTGGCACCGCGAGGACTGGTCGTCGCCCGCGGAGGACGTCGACCTGGGCGACCTGTCGTACCTGCTGGCCGCCGACTGCCTGCTGCCCGTCGAGGACCGGCAGCGGTTGCTGGAGGAGCGCTCGCCGGCTCGGCGGTTGCGGCTGGTCCGGCGGATGTTGCACCGGGAGACCGGGATCCTGTCGGCGCTGAAGGCCGTGCCGGTGCCGTTGACCGAGTACGGGCACGTGCCCAGCCCGAACTAGCCCGTTCGTTCGCGGTCAGCTGGTGGCGTCTGCAAGTACCACCAACTCTTGATCAAATCGCCCCCAACTACACCCAACTCGCAGACCCCGCGGCTCTTGGCTGCCGTAGCGGATCGGCCAGTCGGGTGTAGTTGCGCGCTCGATGATCTTGCGGTGGTGGTACTTGCAGATGCCACCAGCCGGCCCGCAGGCCGTTGAGCCGCACCCCCGGACGCCATCAAGCCCATCTCCGCGCGCCGATTGTCGGATCGTTGGATTGTGGCCTTGTGGGATTGTTGAACAATTTTGTACTCTGAGGCCCACATCACACTCGACCACTCCTCCACCACGCTGCGAGGTGTCCCATGAGCACGTCCACGACCGAGGACACAGGCCGTTTCGCCTGGTTCCGCAGTCTCGGCCAGAAGGGCAAGCGCGCGTTCGTCGGCGCCTTCGGCGGCTACGGGCTCGACTCCTACGACTACTGGGTCCTGCCCCTGAGCCTGGTCGCCATCACCGGCTACTTCGGCCTCACCAAGGCGGAAGCGGGCCTGCTGGGCACGAGCACGCTGCTCATGAGCGCCATCGGCGGCGCGGTGGCGGGCATCATGGCCGACCGGTTCGGCCGCTCCAAAACGCTGATCATCACGGTGGCGGCGTACGCGTTCTTCACGGTGCTGTGCGGTTTCGCGACCAACTACGAGACGCTGCTGGTCTTCCGCGCCCTGCAGGGCCTGGGTTTCGGTGGTGAGTGGGCGGCCGGGGCGATCCTCGTGGCCGAGTACTGCAAGCCGAAGTACCGGGGCCGCACGGTCGCGTTCATCCAGAGCGCCTGGGCCGTCGGCTGGGGGCTCGCGGTCGTCGTCAACACGCTGGTGGCGAGCCTGGCCGACCCGGCGATCTCCTGGCGGATCATGTTCTGGACGGGCGCACTGCCCGCGATCCTCATCTTCTACGTGCGCCGCAACGTCGACGACGCGCCGGAGACCAAGTCGCAGCCCCGCGAGCGCGGCACGTTCCCGAAGATCTTCCAGGGTCCGATGCTCAAGACCACGCTGTTCGCCGCGCTGCTCGCGACCGGTGTGCAGGGCGGGTACTACACGCTCGCGACGTGGCTGCCGTCGTTCCTGCAGACAGGGCGCGGCCTCACGATCATCGGCACTGGCGGGTACCTCGCGTTCCTCATCACCGGTGCGTTCATCGGCTACGTCTCGGGCGGCTATCTCACGGACTACCTGGGGCGCAAGAAGACCTTCGTGATCTTCGCGGTCGCGAGCGCGTTGCTGATCGTCGCGTACACGCAGATCCCCAACGGTGCCAACACGTTGGTCATGTTCCTCGGCTTCCCGCTCGGGTTCTGCATGTCCGCGATCTTCAGCGGCTTCGGCAGCTACCTGTCCGAGCTCTACCCGACGGCGCTGCGGGGAACGGGGCAGGGCTTCACGTACAACTTCGGGCGCGCGTTCGGCGCGGTGTTCCCCGGTCTGGTCGGGTTCATGGCCGACCGGCTGGGCATCGGCGGTGCGATGCTGTTCGGGGCGGCCGCGTACGGGATCGCGGTCATCGCACTCATCTGGCTGCCGGAGACCGTCAACAAGGAGCTCGAATGACGACCGCGGGACAGGCGCCGGGACAGGCGCAGGCCAACCTGATCGCCATCCCACGGGACTGGGCGTACGACTTCCTGCTCTTCACCCACCGCAACCCCAAGCCGTGCCCCGTGCTCGACGTGCTGGACGCGGGCGAGACCGTCAGCGCGCTCAAGCAGGACGCGGACGTGCGCACCCACGCGCCGCAGTACCGGGTGTGGGAGAACGGCGAGCTGACAGCAGAACCCGAGGACGCCACGGACCACTGGCGCGACGACCTGGTGACGTTCCTGATCGGCTGCAGCTTCACGTTCGAGACGGCGCTGACCAACGCCGGGGTGCCGCTGCGGCACGTGGAACAGCAGCGGAACGTCTCCATGTTCGTCACGGACATCCAGTGCAGGCCCGCCGGACGGCTGCACGGACCGATGGTCGTGTCGATGCGCTGGATCCCGGAGTCCCTTGTGGACATCGCGCACAAGGTCACCGCGCTCATGCCGTCGGTGCACGGCGCCCCTGTCGGCGCGGGCGACCCGAGGATGCTCGGGATCGGAGACGTCGACGAGCCCGACTTCGGGGACGCCGTCGAGCACGAACCCGGTGACGTGCCGGTGTTCTGGGCGTGCGGCGTGACGCCACAGGCGGTGCTGATGAAGTCCAAGCCGCCGTTCGCGATCACGCACGCGCCGGGTCAGATGTTCGTGACGGACATGCCGGACTTCGCCTATCGGGTCGGATAGGCCGCTGGAGGGCGACGCCCCGAGCTCTCAGCCGAGGCGTCGCCCCAGGTCGTCGAGACCGTTCCACGCCGTGCAGCAGCCGTACGCCAGCGCGGCGGCCAGCGGCCACGCCAGAATTCCCCACCACGTCTCCAAAGCGGGCGCGATGAGCAACGTGTCGTTCGGCTTGATCGACGCCGGCGCCGGGTACGCGCCCAGGGCCAGCTTGCCGCCCATCCACTGCGCCATCCACCCGGCCGCGACGGAGCCCGCGGTCATGCCCAGCATCACGATCGGCCCGCGCCGCTGCCGCAGCAGCCACGTCGCGATCCCGGTGACCACACCGGCGCCGAGCCCGATCAGCACGAACACCATCAGCGCGTCGAGCCGGTGGTAGCTCTCCAGCCCGATCGGGTAGAACTTGCCGTCCTGCGGCGAGACGATCTTGAGCTGCGCCGGGGCCAGCCACGACCACAGGTACGCGGCGGGCAGCCCGAACGCGAACGTCGTCAGCGCCACCACGACGCTCGGCAGCAGGTCCCGCTTCACCACCACCTTCGGCCGTGGCCGCATGTAGTAGTGGTAGACGTACGGCGGCTCCGGCACGGGTTCGATGCGCACCGGCGCTGCTTTCTCGTCCATTCGCGAGAGGTTACTACCGAGCAGAAGCGGTCTCTCCGTGGCGGCTGCAGCGCGCCGTCCAGCCGTCCGGGGTCACCTGGACGACCATGCGGCGCGCGCACTCCGGGCAGTACCGCGGCGGGTCGATCATGGACAGCCGCTGACGGCAGAACGCGTGGTCGCCGTCAGCTTCCTCTTTGCCGCAGAACGAGCAGTACATGGCCGTAATCATCACAGGGTCTGGCTCAGCGCCTTGATGGGCATCGACAGCTCTTCGAGCATGTCGAGGTCCTGCTGCGCGGGGCGGCCGAGGTTCGTCAGGTAGTTGCCGACGATGATCGCGTTGATGCCGCCGAGCATGCCCTGCTTCGCGCCCAGGTCGCCGAACGTCAGCTCACGGCCACCGGCGAACCGCAGGATCGTGCGCGGCAGCGCCAGCCGGAACGCGCCGACCGTGCGCAACGCCTCCGCGCCCTCCACGACCGGGTAGTTCTCGTACGGCGTGCCGGGGTTCGGGATGAGGAAGTTCAGCGGCACCTCGTCGGGCTCCAGCTCCGCGAGCTGCACGGCGAACTCCGCGCGCTGCGCCAGCGTCTCCCCCATGCCGATGATGCCGCCGCAGCAGACCTCCATGCCGGCGTCGCGGATCATCCGCAGCGTGTCCCAGCGCTCCTCCCAGGAGTGCGTGGTCACGACCTCGGGGAAGTGCGAGCGGGCCGTCTCGAGGTTGTGGTTGTAGCGGTGCACGCCCATCGCGACGAGCTCGTCGACCTGCTCCTGCGTGAGCATGCCGAGCGAGCAGGCGATCTGGATGTCGTTGCCGTCCTCGCGGATGGCCTTGATACCGTCGCGCACCTGCGAGAGCAGCCGCTTGTCCGGGCCGCGCACGGCCGCGACGATGCAGAACTCGGTCGCGCCGGTGTCGCGGGTCTGCCGCGCCGCGCGGACCAGGCCCGGGATGTCGAGCCACGCCGAACGCACCGGCGAGGGGAACTGGCCGGACTGCGAGCAGAAGTGGCAGTCCTCCGGGCAGCCGCCGGTCTTGAGCGAGACGATGCCCTCGACCTCGACCTCGGGGCCGCACCAGCGCTCACGAACCTCGTGCGCCAGGGCCAGCAGGTCCGGGATGCGGTCCTCCGGGAGCTCCAGCACCTTCAGCACCTGAGCCTCGGTGAGTCCGACGCCTCGTTCGAGCACCTGCTCACGAGCCTCGTCGAGCACGTCGATCTGTTCCGGTGCTGCGGTCACGGTCTCTCCTCCTCTGTGGCCTGGCGAGCCAGTGTGCCTCACTGAATCCTTCATCGTGGAGCGACGTAGATCACTGGACCGCGAATTGAGCCGCGAACGTCTCCGGGTCGAACTCGCCGCCGAACCACGGTGAAAACGATCTCTTGGCAACGGCCAGGAAATCCACAGAACCGAGCTTCGTCACACCCTGGGGCAGCGCGCCGAGCAACGGGCCACCCGCCGCGTCGGGCAGATCGGCCAGGTTCGTCAGCGAGGCGAGGTCGGGGTGCAACGGCCAGCTGCCGACCACGACGCCGAGCGACTCGATGCCACGCCGTTGCAGCGCCTCGGCCGTCAGCGTGGTCGTGTTCAGCGTGCCGAGCCCTGCCTGGGCCACGATGAGCACGGGCGCGTTCACCGCCCACGCGATGTCGGCCAGCGTCGAACCGCCCTCGTCGAACCGCACGAGCAGCCCACCGGCGCCCTCGACCAGCACCAGGTCGTGGGTGGCGTCGAGCTCCGTCACGGCGGCGGCGACGTCCGCGGGGTGCACGGTGGCCATGCCGGCCCTGCGCGCCGCGGTCGCGGGCGCCAGCGGGTCGGGGTATCTGGCCAGCTCACGGGTCGTCACGTCGCCCGCCAGCCGCGCCACCTCCGCCACGTCGCCAGGCTCGCCGGGCAGCAGACCGGTCTGCGCGGGCTTGAGCACCGCGACCCGTCTGCCTTCTGCCCTGGCCAGCGCCGCGATGCCCGCGGTCACGGCGGTCTTGCCGACCTCGGTCCCGGTTCCGGTGATCACCAGCACGCTCACAGGTCCTCACCTTAGGACGTCACCTAACGTGAGGGCATGACCGAGCAACCGATCGTGATGTACGGCGCCGAGTGGTGTGGTGACTGCCGCCGGGCCAAGTCGTGGCTGACCCGCAACAACGTGCCGTTCACCTACCTCGACGTCGCGAACGACGACGAGGCCAGGGACAAGGCGATCGAGATCGCGGGCCGCCAGAACATCCCTGTCGTCGTGCTCCCGAACGGTGACTTCCTGGTCGAGCCGACCGACACTCAGCTCGCGGCCGCGATCACGCCCTGACAGATCGCCGCGATGTCGTCGTCCGTGCTGATGAACGGCGGCATCGTGTAGATCAGGTCGCGGAACGGCCGCAGCCACACACCCGCGTCCACAGCGGCCTTGGTGGCCCGCACCATGTCCACGGGCTCATGCAGCTGCACGACGCCGATGGCGCCCAGCACGCGTACGTCCCGGACACCGGGCAACGCGCGTGCGGGCGCGAGTCCGGCCGTGAGCCCCGCCGAGATGCGTGCGACCTCACGCTTCCAGTCCTGGGACAGCAGCAGGTCGATCGACGCCAGCGACACCGCCGCCGCCAGCGGGTTGCCCATGAACGTGGGCCCGTGCGCGAGCACCGGCACCTCGCCCCTGCTGATCCCGTCCGCGACCCGTGACGTGCACAAAGTGGCGGCCATCGTCAGATAACCGCCGGTCAGCGACTTGCCCAGGCACATGACGTCCGGGCTGACGTTCGCGTGGTCGGCACCGAACAGCTCGCCGGTGCGCCCGAACCCCGTGGCGATCTCGTCGAACACGAGAAGCACGTCGTGGGTGTACGCAAGCTCACGCAGAACGTGCAGGTAGCGCGGGTCGTGGAAGCGCATGCCGCCCGCGCCCTGCACGACCGGCTCCACGATGATCGCCGCCAACTCGTGGGCGTGTTCCTCGATCAGGTCGGCGAGGTGCTGGACGTACGCGGTGTCCATCTCGGCCGGCGGCTCGTCCGCGAACACCTGCTGCGGCAGAATTCCACGCCACAGCGAATGCATCCCGCCGTCGGGGTCGCACACGGACATCGGGGTGAACGTGTCCCCGTGGTAGCCGCCGCGCCAGGTCAGCAGGCGGTGCTTCTCCGGCCGGTTCTGCGATCGCCAGTACTGCAGGCACATCTTCACGGCGACCTCGACCGACACCGAGCCGGAGTCGCACAGGAACACGTGCTGCAGCTCCGAGGGGGTGATCTCGACGAGCTTCTCGCAGAGCCTGATGGCGGGCTCGTGCGTGAGCCCGCCGAACATCACGTGGCTCATCCGGCCGAGCTGGCCGGTGACGGCCGCGTCCAGCACGGGGTGGCGGTAGCCGTGGATGGCCGCCCACCACGACGACATGCCGTCGACCAGCTCGCGGCCGTCGGCCAGCGTCAGCCGGACACCCGAGGCCTCGGAGACGAGCAACGGTTCCTGGGTGCCCGGCATCGGGCCGTACGGGTGCCAGACGTGCGCCTGGTCGAGCTTCAGCAGGTCGTCCACCCGCCCGAGATTAGGCGAGGCGCACGGGCAGGGTGTGCAGGCCGCGGATCAACGTGCTGTCCCGCCACCCCAACGTCTCCGGCTCGGCGGCGAGCGTCAGGTTCGGGAACCGGGCGAGCAACTGCGTGAGCGCCACGTCGAACTCCAGCCGGGCCAGCGGTGCACCCAGGCAGAAGTGGATGCCGTGCCCGAACGCCACGTGACCCTGGGCGGACCGCGTCACGTCGAGCTGGTCGGCGTTCTCGTAGCGCTGCGGGTCGCGGTTCGCGGCGATCAGCGACACCATCAGGATCTCGTCGGCGGGCACCGTGACGTCGCCCAGCTCGATCGGTTCCTTGGTGTAGCGGAAGGTCGCGACGTTGATCGGCCCCTCCAGCCGCAGGAACTCCTCGGTGCTCGCCGGGATCAGCTCCGGGCGGTCCTTGAGGACCTGCAGCTGGTCGGGGTTGCGCAGCAACGACAGCACCGCGTTGCCGATGAGGTTCACCGTCGTCTCGTGGCCGGCCACGAGCAGCAGGAACGCCATCGAGATCAGTTCTTCGGTGCTCAGCCGGTCGCCGGAGTCGTCGGTGTGCACGAGGGCGGAGAAGAACGTGTCGTTCGGCTCTGCCTCGGCGATGGCCGTGACGTGCTGGAACAGGAAGCCCGCCATGGAGGACGCGGCGAGCTCGACCTGTTCGGGCGTGCCGAAGGACAGCAGCTGGTTGGACCACTCGCGGAAGTCGTCGCGGTTGTCGATCGGGATCCCGAGCAGCTCACAGATCACCGTGATGGGCAGCGGGAACGCGAACACCTCCAGCAGGTCGACCTCGTCGCCGTCGTTCAGCTTGGCGATCAGCTCGGCCGCGATCTCCTGCACGCGCGGGCGCATCAGCTCGATGCGGCGGGCGGTGAAGGCCTTGGTGACGAGCTTGCGCAGGCGGGTGTGGTGGGGCGGGTCGAGGTTGAGCATGTGGACGGCGAGCGTGGGCTCGACCTCGCGGCGCACGTGCGTCTGGGTGGAGTGCTTGGCCATCAGGTGGCCGCCCTCCTGGATGTTCTTGCTGACCCTGGGGTCGGTGAGAGCGATCTTCGCCTCGTCGTACCGAGTGACGAGCCAGGCCTTGAGGCCGTGCGGCAGGATCACTTCCTGCACCGGCCCCTCGGCGCGCAACAGGTCGTGCACCGCGTGCGGGTTCTGGACGTAGTCGTCGGGCAACCGGGTGAGTGTCGTCACCTCACCCAGTTAACCCCGTTTACTCAACCCTCGCCACTATTTCTCGGGCAATGCCCGTTCCTGCACTGTCCACGTGCTGCCGTCCAGGTCCTCGAAGTCGAAGAAGCTCGCGTAGTTGCGCCGCAACGGTCCTACCTGCAGCCCACGTCACGCCGATCCCGGTGTCGTCAGCTGCACAACGCGAAAGTGGTCATTGGGCCGATAGTCGACATCCGACTCGAATCCGGCCATTCTTGTGCAGAAGGTGATGGCCCTGTCCCTCTCGTCGGCCTGCCCGACGCGTCCGGCCGGGCTGGTGGCCTCGCGGGACGCGAACAGCGCGGCCCTCCTCTCCGCGAACTCGACGGCAACGCGACCGGCGTGACCTGGGAGCTCGACCTCCCGGAGGGACACACCGCCGCCGCAAGGGCCGTGCTCGCCTGGGACGGGCTGCGACTGTCGAGTCCCGGCCGGTTGCGGCCGTGCGCGAACCCCGAGTGCCGGCTGTTCCTGCTCGACCACAGCAAGCCGAACAGCGCCCGATGGTGCTCAATGGTGGTGTGCGGCAACCGGATGAAGGCCCGCCGCCACTACCAGCGCACGCGAGGAGAGAAGTGATGGCCCGCCTGCTGTCGCTCAACGTCGGACTGCCGAAGGACGTCTCCTGGCACGACCGGACCGTCCACACCGGAATCTTCAAGCAGCCGGTCGACGGGCCGCTGATGGTCCGCAGGCTCAACATCGACGGCGACGGCCAGGGCGACCTGGGCGGTCACGGCGGCGAGAACCGCGCTGTTCTGGTGTACCAGCGGGAGTCGTACGAGCACTGGCGATCGGAGCTGGGCCGCACCTTCGACCACGGCCAGTTCGGGGAGAACTTCACCGTCGAGGGTCTGGCCGACACCGACGTGCACATCGGCGACCGGTTCCGCATCGGTGAGTCCGAGTTCGAGGTCACCCAGCCGCGCGTCACCTGCTACCGCGTCGGCATGCGGCTGGACGAGCCGCGCATGCCGTCGTTGATGGTCGCGCACGGCCGCCCCGGCTTCTACCTGCGTGTGATCACCGAGGGCGAAGTCAAGGCAGGCGACGAGATCGTGCGCACCGCGGTCGGCCGGCACCGGATGAGCGTGGCCGCGATCGACGCGTTGCTCTACCTGCCGGACCGCGATCCCGAACAGCTCCGCAAGGCCGTCGACATCCCCGCGCTGAGCCTCGGCTGGCAGGGCTCGTTCCACGACCTGCTGACGCCTGCGGAGCCCGAACCCGTTGGCTGGGAAGGGTTCCGGCCGTTGCGGGTCGAGGCGGTCACGCAGGAGAGTCCGTCCATCAGGTCGTTCCGCCTCGCCGGTGACGGTCCGCGTCCAGAGGCAGGCCAGTACCTGACTGTGCGCACACCGGCGGGAGTGCGGAGCTACTCGATCTCGTCGGACTCCTACCGGATCAGCGTCAAACGCGACGGCGTGGTCAGCACCTGGCTCCACGAGCACCTGAAGGCAGGCGACACGCTCGACGTCGCCGCTCCCCGTGGCGACTTCACGCTGCACCCCGGCGACGAACCGGTGATCCTGCTGTCCGCGGGGGTCGGCGTCACGCCGGTGCTCGCGATGCTGCACGCGTTGAAGGGCACCGGCCGCGAGGTCTTCTGGCTGCACACAACGCGTTCCGCCGACTACGCCTTCGCCGCCGAGGTGCGCGAGCTCAACCCCACGCACGAGCTCGTCCACTACTCGGACAACGGCCGGCTCACCCGTGCGAGCCTCGCCGACCTGCCTGCGAACGCGAGCGCGTATCTGTGCGGCCCCAACGCTTTCATGGACGACATGCACGAGGCCCTCATCGAACGGGGCCTGGACCCGGCCCGCATCCACAGCGAGCTGTTCGGCGCTCGCACGGCCATCAACCCCGGCCTGGTCGGCACCGAGACCGTCGCCCCGCACCAGCCCGTTCCGGCGGGCACCGGCCCGAAGATCACGTTCGCCCGCAGCGGCCTCACGGTGGCGTGGCGCGACGACGAGTCCCTGCTCGACCTGGCCGAGGCCTGCGACGTCCCGACCCGCTGGTCGTGCCGCACCGGCGTCTGCCACACGTGCGTGACGCCGGTGCTGTCCGGCACGGTCATCAACCGCCCGGACCCGCTGGAACCACCGGCCCCCGGCAGCGCGCTGATCTGCTGCGCGCGACCGGAGACGGACCTGGTCCTCGACCTCTGAACCGGCCTAGCGGTGGATCGTGATGCCGCGGATGGTCTTGAGGTCACCGAAGAGCGACGGCGTGGTGTTGACCCGGAAGTTGCCCACCACCATCATCTCCTTCGACTTGTCGCGCTTCTGCACCTCCAGGTGCACGGCGACCTGACCCTCGTGCGACTTGAAGACGCTCTTCAGTTCCTCGATCAACTCGGGCGTCAGCGTCTTGGTCTGCAGCCCGAGGACGAGGGGCGGGTCCGCGCCGGGGTTCGCCTCCGCGTCGCTGATGTCGAGCGGGACGACACCGTCACCGAAGATCGCCATCTTGTCCTCGCGCCAGTTCACCCTGCCCTTCACGCACACGGCGGAGTCGAGCTCCAGGTCGTCGCGCAGCACCTCGTAGGACTTCGGGAAGAACAGCACCTCGATGGACGCGTCCAGGTCCTCGATGACCGTGATCGCCCACGGCAGGCCGTTCTTGTTCACCCGGCGCTCGATCGACGAGATCATGCCCGAGACGATCAGCTCGCCTTCCTTGGGCGGATCGTCGAGCACGACCGCGATCGGCCTCGGTGCGAACTTGCGCAGGATCCGTTCCGCGCCGTCGAGGGGGTGCGAGGACACGTACAGCCCCAGCATCTCCTTCTCGAGGCTCAGCATCTGCTTGCGCGGGTACTCGTCGGTGCCGAACTTGAGGTGTGCCAACGGAGACGTGCTGTCGTCCTGGTCGTCGGCGCTGTCGCCACCGAACAGGTCGAACTGCCCCTCCGCCTCCTTGCGCTTGATCGGGACGACGGCGTCGACCGCGTCCTCGTGCACCTGGATCAGCGACAGCCGCGGGTGACCGAACGCGTCGAACGCGCCCGCCTTGATCAGCGACTCGATCACGCGCTTGTTGCAGGCGACGAGCTCGGACTTGTCCATGAAGTCCGTGAAGGACGTGTAGTTGCCCTTCTCCTTGCGGGTCTTGATGATCGACTCGACGACGTTCGCGCCGACGTTGCGGATCGCGCCCAGGCCGAAGCGGATGTCCGTGCCGACCGCACCGAAGCGCAGCGCCGACTCGTTGACGTCCGGCGGGAGGACCTTGATGCCCAGGCGGCGGCACTCGGCGAGGTAGACCGCCGACTTGTCCTTGTTGTCACCGACCGACGTCAGCAGGGCGGCCATGTACTCGGCGCGGAAGTTCGCCTTGAGGTACGCCGTCCAGTACGAGATCAGGCCGTACGCGGCCGCGTGCGACTTGTTGAACGCGTAGCCGGCGAACGGGAGGATCGTGTCCCACAGCGCCTGGATCGCCTCGTCGGAGAACCCGCGCGGGTCGTTGCGCATGCCCTGCTGGAAGCCCTCGAACTCCTTCGCGAGGACCTCGGCCTTCTTCTTGCCCATGGCCTTGCGGAGCACGTCCGCGCGCCCCATCGAGTAGCCCGCGACCTCCTGGGCGATGAACATGATCTGCTCTTGGTAGACGATCAGACCGTGCGTCTCGCCGAGGATCACCTTGAGCGGTTCCTCGAGCTGCGGGTGGATCGGCTTGACTTCCTGACGGCCGTTCTTGCGGTCCGCGTAGTCGTTGTGCGCGTTCACACCCATCGGACCGGGGCGGTACAGCGCGCCGACCGCGACGATGTCCTCGAACGTCGTCGGCTGCATGCGGCGCAGCAGGTCGCGCATCGGCCCGCCGTCCAGCTGGAACACGCCGAGCGTGTCACCGCGGCCGAGCAGCGCGTAGGTCTCCGGGTCGTCCAGCGTGAGCTTGTCGAAGTCCGGTACCGCGTCCTTGCCGCGGTTGGCCTCGATGTTCTCGATCGCGTCGCCCATCACCGTGAGGTTGCGCAGCCCGAGGAAGTCCATCTTCAGCAGGCCGATGTTCTCGCACGACGGGTAGTCCCAGCCGGTGATGAACGAGCCGTCGTCGCGGTACCAGAGCGGGATGGACTCCGTCAGCGGGTCCTTCGACATGATCACCGCGCAGGCGTGCACACCGGCGTTGCGGATCAGGCCCTCGAGACCGAGCGCGGTGTCGAAGATCTCCTTCACCTGCGAGTCGGTCTCCAGCAGCGACCGGACCTCCGCGGCCTCGCCGTAGCGCGGGTGGCTCTTGTTGACGATCCCGTTGAGCGGGATGTCCTTCGCCATGATCGGCGGCGGCAGCGCCTTGGAGATCTTGTCGGCGATCGCGAAGCCCGGCTGACCGTGGTGCACGCGCGCCGAGTCCTTCAGCGCCGCCTTGGTCTTAATGGTGCCGAACGTGATCACCTGCGCGACCTTGTCGGCGCCGTACTTCTCGCTGGCGTAGCGGATCATCTCGCCACGCCGGCGGTCGTCGAAGTCGATGTCGATGTCGGGCATGGCGGTGCGCTCGGGGTTCAGGAACCGCTCGAACAGCAGACCGTGCGGGATCGGGTCGATGTTCGTGATGCCCATCGCCCACGACACGGCGGCACCCGCGGCCGAACCACGGCCGGGACCGACGCGGATGCCCACGCTGCGGGCGTAGCTGATCAGGTCGGCGACGATGAGGAAGTACGCCGGGAAGCCCTTGTCGATGATGACCTGGGCCTCGAAGTCACAGCGCTTGATGTACTCCTCCGGCACCTCCTGGCCGGCGAACCGCCACTCCAGGCCGCGCCGGATCTCCTTGCGGAACCAAGAGGCCTGGTCCTCGCCCTCGGGCACCTCGAAGTTCGGGATCCGGTCCTTGACGCTCCAGATGTCGTCGTACGACTCCACCATCGACGCGACGAGCAGCGTGTTGTCGCACGCCTCCGGCAGGTCCTTCCAGATCTGCCGCATCTCCTCGGACGACTTCAGGTAGTAACCGTCGCCGTCGAACTTGAACCGGTTCGGGTCGGTCAGCATCTTGCCGGACTGCACGCAGAGCAACGCGGAGTGCGTGTCCGCCTGGTCCTTGGTGACGTAGTGGCTGTCGTTCGTCGCCAGCGGCGGGATGCCGAGCTTCTTGCTGATCTCCAGCAGGCCGTCGCGGACCCTGCGCTCGATCTCGAGGCCGTGGTCCATGAGCTCCAGGAAGAAGTTCTCCTTGCCGAAGATCTCCTGGTAGTCGGCGGCGGCCTTGAACGCCTCGTCGGGCTGCCCGAGCCGCAGGCGGGTCTGCACCTCGCCGGACGGGCAGCCGGTCGTCGCGATGATGCCGTCGGCGTGCTCCGCGACGAGCTCGCGGTCCATGCGGGGCTTGTAGTAGTAGCCCGTCTTGCTCGCCTCGGTGTGCAGGCGGAAGAGGTTGCGCAGGCCGTCGGGGTTGCGCGCCCACATCGTCATGTGCGTGTAGGCACCGGCACCGGAGATGTCGTCGCTGCGCTGGCCGGGATCGCCCCAGGCGACCGGCTTCTTGTGCAGGCGGTTGTGCGGCGCGAGGTAGGCCTCGATGCCGATGATCGGCTTGATGCCGGTCTTCATCGCCGTTTGGTAGAACTCGTCGGACCCGTACATGTTGCCGTGGTCGCTCATACCGACAGCGGTCATGCCGAGCCGCTCGGCTTCTTCGAACAGCGGGGCCACCTTCGCCGCGCCGTCGAGCATCGAGTACTCGGTGTGCACGTGCAGGTGCACAAACGAGTCCGCCACGGGCAACCCCCTTGTATAGCAAGCGTTTCAGCGCGAATGAGGGCAATGGGAAGGCCCCTGGCGCTCGTCGAGACTAGCCGACAGGGCGCGATGAGAGCACGCCACCCCGCCGCCAGGATTTCAAGATCTTTTGCCCCGCGAGGCCGGGCATTCTACGACTTCTGCGGACGCATTTCGCGCACGGCAGCGCACGTTGCCTTGATCTCGATCCGGTAGGCGGTGGCGCGTAGATCCACACCTCCGGGTAGCGTTCAAAGCGTGGTGGCCCCCGATCCCGTAGACGCTCGCCTGCTCGCCGTTCTCGCCGAGTCGGGCCGCGCCGCCGTGCACGAGATCGCCCAGCGCCTGGGCATGGACCCGCGCGAAGCCGCCATGCGCCTGATCACGCTCTCGGGCAGCGGCCTGCCGTTGCTGGTGGGTGTGGAGTGCGACCCGAACGGTGTGCGCAGGGCCCTGGCCAACGCCGCCGCCTACGGCAACTACATGGGCGGCCCGCCGTCCGGTCCGTACGCGGTGCACCAGAGCGGTCCCCACCCGGTCCAGCAGCAGTACGGCCCCCAGGGTCCGGTCAGCCAGCCGTTCCCCGCCCAGCAGCCGCCGCCCCAGGCCACCTGGGGCCCGCCGCAGTCAGCCGGCTGGGTGCGCGCCGACCAGCCGCAGCCCAAGCCCGTCGTCTCGCGCACCGGCAAGATCGGCACGGCGCTGGAGGCCGACAGCCTCGAGGGCGCCCGCCTCACGATCCAGCTGGTCGAGGTCGTCGACCCGGCGGACTTCCTGTTCACCGCGGCCGGTTACAAGCTCGCCGAGGGCGAACGGGCCGTGGTCGTGCACACCGAGGTGACGAACACCTCGCAGATCCCGTACACCTCGCTGCCGGACATGTACCTGGTGCTGGTGACCAAGACCGGCGAGACCGTGACGAAGGCGCCCGTGTCGCTGTCCTCTCGGCCCGCCCACAAGCTCGGCGTGCAGCCGGGCGAGACGGCGGGCGGGCACAGCGTGTTCGTGCTGCCGGACGAGACCCAGGTGATCCAGGTCCGCTGGAGCGTGCGCCCGGAGGTCGACCTGAACACCCTGGTCTGGACCGTCGAGGACTAGGGCGTGTATCGAATTCTGGTTCGATGAGAGTCGGACCAGAATTCGATACACGCCCTAGAGCAGGGCCAGCGCGGCCGCGTGCACTCCCGGTGCGGCGGCCAGGTACTCACGGCTGGTCAGTTCCCACGGCTTGCCGTCGAGATCGGTGACGACACCGCCCGCCTCCTGCACGAGCAGCACACCGGACGCGTGCGCGCGCACGTTGTCGTACTGCCAGTGCAGGTCCATCCGTCCTGCGGCGACCATGGCGAGCTGGTGGGTCACCGGCACCGAGATCCGGACGTAGAGCGCTTGCTTCGCCATCGCGGCGTAGGAGACACCGACCCGGTCGGCCATCTCCGGTCCCTGACCCGGCTGGGCCTGGCCGGTGCCGGCCAGCGCGCCGTCCAGCGAGGTCTTGTCCGAGACCTTCAGCCGGACGCCGTTGAGGAACGCGCCGCCGCCCTCCGCGGCCGTGAACATCTCGTCGAACAGCGGGAAGTAGACGACCGCGAGCACCGGGCGGCCGTCGCGGACCAGGCTCACGCCGATGTTCCAGTCGGTCATGCCCTGGACGGCGTTCATGTTGCCGCCGACCGGGTCGACCAGCCACCACTCGCCGGAGTCGAGCGGGCCGGAGCCGTGTTCGTCGTCGAGCCAGCGCGCCTCCGGGCGGATGGCCTCCAGTTCGGGCCTGAGCAGGTCGACCACTGCGGCGTCGTTGGCCTGGACGGCTGCGACGAGTTCCGCGAGAGAGGACGTGCGGGACTCGGTCGAGTAGCGCTTCAGCATCCGTGCTCCGGCGCGGCGGACGGCGGCGGTTGTGGCAGCGAGCATGGCTTCCTCCAAGATTGACTGTTATGCAAGCGGATCTGAACCTGTTGACCGTGCTGGACGCCCTGCTCGAAGAGGGCAGCGTGATGGGGGCTGCGCAGCGGCTGCACCTGTCGTCGCCCGCGGTCAGCCGGACGCTCGGGCGGATCAGGAAGGTGACCGGCGACGACATCCTGGTGCGGACGGGCCACACCATGACGCCCACGCCGTACGCCCTCGGGATCGCCGAGGAGGTGCGCCGGCTGGTGCGGGAGGCCAACGCCGTGCTGGCGCCGAGCCGTGAGCTGGACCTCGCCGGACTCGACCGCACGTTCACGATCCAGTGCCACGACGCCCTCACCTCGTCGGTGGTGCCGGCGTTGGTCGGCCGGATCGCCGGGCAGGCACCCGGTGTGCGGCTGCGGGTGCTCGCCGAGCACTCCGCCGACACCGACGACCTGCGGCACGGCCGGGTCGACCTGGAGCTCGGCGGCGGCACGCCCGACCTCGCCGAGTTCCGTTCGGAGTCGCTCGGCACCGACCCGCTCGCCGTGGTCATGCGGTCCGGCCACCCGTGCACCGAACTGGACCTGCGGGCCTATGCCGCCTATCCGCACGTGGTGGTTTCGCGGCGGGGGCGGCTGACCGCGCCGATCGACGACCTGCTGGCAGCGGAAGGCTTGCGGCGCAACGTGATCGCTTCCGTGGCCACGGTGCACTCCGCGATGCAGATCGCGGCCGCGAGCGACGCGCTGGTCACCACCACGGTGATCCTCTGCCGCCCGTTGATCGAGGCGTTCGGGCTGGTCATTCGCCCGTTGCCGACCGAGTCGCCGGAGGCGTCGATCAACTGCAACTGGCACCAGCGCTACGACTCCGACCTCGCCCACGCGTGGCTGCGCGACCAGGTGCGGGCGACTCTCGCCGAGGTCCTAGCCCGGTAGCGGCAGCGCGACGACGCCGGGAAAGCGCGGCGTCTCGGCCTCGTCGAGCATCGCGGCGGCCACCGTCTCGCGGCTGACCTTCGCGGTGAGGTCGAACTGCGGCGCGTCGTCCAGGCCGACCGTGCGAACAGGGCTCGCGGGGTCGTCGCTGAGCACCCCGGCGTGGAAGACGGTGCCACCGGCGGCGAGCACGGCGTTGTCGGCCGCGATCTTGTCCGGGATCCGGTCGCCCATCACCTTCCAGAGCACCGCGGCGCCCTCGCCCGCCGCCTCGGCGGACGCGCCCGTTCCGTACGCGCCCAGCCAGATGATCCGGCGCGGGCCCGCGGCGACGACGGCCTTGGCGCCGTCGAGCAGGACTCCCGCACGGTCCGTGCCGAGGCCGGACAGGACGACGGAGTCCGCGTCGATGCTCAACGGACCGCTCACGTCCCCGGCGACCTTGCGCAGATTCGGGTGGTCGAGGGCGATCCGCTGCGGATCACGGGCGATCGCGGTGACGGTGTGGCCCCGCTCCAACGCCTGGCGGGTGAGGGCGAGACCGGTCCGGCCGGTGGCTGCGAGGATTGTCAGGTGCATGCCGAGAACGCTATTGAGCAAGCCGGTTAACATCAAGCGCAACGTAGCTAACCGGCGATTTACCCAGACGCAATCAGCCTTCTTCGCGCAGCTTTTCCAGGCTCGTGGCCAGGTCAGCGGGGTACTCCGAGGTGTACGAGACCCACTGGCCGTCCGCCGGGTGGTGGAAACCGAGCTGGCGCGCGTGCAGCCACTGCCGCGTCACGCCGAGACGCTTGGCCAGCGTCGGGTCGGCCCCGTACGTCAGGTCGCCCACGCACGGGTGGTGCAGCGCCGAGAAGTGCACGCGGATCTGGTGCGTGCGCCCGGTCTCCAGGTGCACCTCGACGAACGACGCCGCGCGGAACGCCTCGATCACCTCGTAGTGCGTGATCGACGGCTTGCCGTCCTGCATCACGGCGAACTTGTAGTCGTGCTTGGGGTGCCGGTCGATGGGCGCGTCGATGGTGCCCTTGATCGGGTCCGGGTGGCCCTGCACGACCGCGTGGTAGACCTTGTCGACGGTCCGCTCCTTGAAGGCGTGCTTCAAGGCCGAGTACGCGGACTCGGACTTCGCGACCACCATCACGCCGGTCGTGCCGACGTCGAGCCGGTGCACGACGCCCTGGCGCTCGGCGGCACCGGACGTGGCGACCCGGTGACCGGCGGCGGCGAGCCCGCCCACGACGGTCGGGCCGGTCCAGCCGGGCGACGGGTGCACGGCGACACCGACGGGCTTGTCCACGACGATGATGTCGTCGTCCTCGTGGATGATGATCAGGCCCTCGACGGGGATCGCCTGGACGGTGACCGGCTGCGGCGGGGCAGGCAGGGTGATCTCGAGCATCGATCCGGCGATCAGCCGGTCGGACTTGCCGACGACACGGCCGTCGATCAGCACCTCGTCGGCGTCGGTGATCGCCGCGATGACGGTGCGGGACAGGCCGAGCAGCTTCGCGAGGCCGGCGTCGACGCGCATGCCGTCCAGACCGTCGGGAATCGGCAGCGTTCGGTATCCGCTCACGCGGGGGGCCTCGACCTTCTTCTCCTTGCAGAACCCGCTGAACCTACCAGGAGCAGCTACTTCGGTTCCGCCAGACCGTCCGTCTCCACGAGGGGCACGGGGTCTTCCTTGTGGACGGTCCCGTCGTAGTCGTGCTGCAGGAGCGCCAGGATGATGATCGTCGCGCCACCGCCCACGATCGCCATGTCCGCGACGTTGAAAACGGGCCACACCTGGCCGTACGGGTCGAACAGCGACAGGAAGTCGACCACGTGGCCGCGCATCGGGCCCGGCTCGCGGAAGAGGCGGTCGGCCAGGTTGCCGACAGCGCCTCCGAGCACCAGGCCCAGACCGACGGCCCACCGCTCGGAGCGGAGGTTGCGCGAGATCCAGAAGATGAACCCCGCGACGCCCAGCGCGATCAGCGCCAGGATCCACGTCTGCCCCTCGGCCAGGCCGAACGCGGCGCCGGGGTTGCGCACGAACGTCAGGTAGAGCACGCCGCCGAACAGCTTGATCGGGTCGGCACCCTCGAGGAACGCCACGGACACGACCTTGGTGAGCACGTCCAGGGCCAGCACGCCGCCCGCGAGCAGCGCGAGGATCTTCGTCTTCGGCTCCGGCAGCGAACCGGAGATCGAGCCCGAGATGGAGAACTCGTCGTCGTCCTCGGACTTCGCCTCGGACTCCTCCGGCTCCTCCTCGGACTTCTTCTCCGCGCCAGGCTCGTCGAGCGTGGGCACAGCGACCGTCTCCGGCTCGCTGACCTGCGCTTCCACCGGCTTGTCAGCGACATCGCCGGAGAGCTTCTCCGCAGCCTTGGACTCGTCACTCACCAGGTCATTGTCCACTACAGGGACTACGCGAGGAACGGCGGCAGGGTTCGGTTGTCGTCCTGCGGAACCCACCGGCCGTCGCGCTGCTCGTAGGTCCACTTCGGACCTTCGGTGACGAGAGTGCGCAGCGCGGCGACCAAACGGTCCACGTGCTCGGCGGTCGTGCCGAGGCCGATCGACGCGCGCACGGCGCGTTCCTCGTGCGATCCGGCCTGCTTGACGAGGCGGCCCACGATCACGTGGGCGCAGAACGCCCCGTCGCGCACGCCGATGCCGTACTCGGCGGACAGCGCCGCCGCGAGGAAGCCCGCGTCGAAGCCGGAGATCGTGAAGCTCACGACACCGACCTTGTCCGCGTCGGTCAGGATCGAGAGCTCGCGGAAGCCGGGGACGGTGCGCAGCCCGTCCTGCAGGCGCGCCAGCAGCTCCTGCTCGTGCGCGACGGTCTGCTCCCAGTGCCGCGACAGGATCTCGCAGGCCGCGGCCAGCGCGTGCACGCCGACGACGTTCGGGCTGCCGGCCTCGTGCCGCTCGGGCACCGCGGACCAGGCCACACCGAGGCGGTCGCCGTGGTCGGTCACCTTCGACGTGGCACCGCCGCCGACCAGGTACGGCTGGGCCTGCTGCAGCCAGTCCGCGCGGCCGACCAGCACACCGGCGCCGAACGGCGCGTAGATCTTGTGGCCGGAGAACGCGATGTAGTCGACACCCAGCTCACGGGCGTTGATCGGGCGGTGCGGGGCGAGCTGGGCCGCGTCGAGCGCGATCCGCGCGCCGTGGCGGCGGGCGACCTTCGCGAGCTCGGCGACCGGCCACAGCTCCCCCGTGACGTTGGACGCCCCGGTGACGATCACGAGCCGAGGGCCGACCGGGGCGGCGGCGAGGGCCCGGTCCAGTGCGACGAGCGCAGCACCGGACGAAGACGGGGCAGCGATGCGCTGAACGTTCGGCCCGCGCCACGGCAGCAGGGCCGCGTGGTGCTCGCTGTCGAACAGGACGACGGCGGTGTTCTTGGGAACGCTGCGCGCCAACAGGTTCAGCGAATCGGTGGTGTTGCGGGTGAAGACGACGGCGTCGGAGGAGTGCGCCCCGACGAACCGGCGGATGCGGTCGCGGGCCTGCTCGTAGACGCGGGTGGAGACCTGCGAGGCGAACCCGGCGCCGCGGTGCACGCTGGCGTACCAGGGCAGCAGCTCGTCGACGGCGTCGCGCACCTCCTGAAGACAGGGCGCCGATGCCGCGTGGTCGAGGTTGGCGTAGGTGACGCGCTCTCCGGTGACGAGCGGAACCCTCAGGTCAGCGCCGACGACAGCAGGAACAGCGGTAGCGGTGCCGGGGGTGATCGCGAGCGTCATCGAGGTGCCTCCGAGGCCAGGGGCCCCGTCGTGCGAAGGCCCGCGCTTGACCGGCGCCCCACGCGCCGGACCAGGTCCTCACCAAGGGCACCCCACCGCGGTTGGAGGGTTGCCGGCCAGCAAGCTTGGGCTTGACGCTGGCTCTCATGACCTGCCGACGACGTTAGCGGAGGGTGACGCGTCCGTCGACACCCGATTCACATGCTGGGAAGCGTCGGCGACCGACTAATCGCCGGTCTCGCCCTTCCACCGGGCGTAACGACCGGCCCTGTCGACGGCACGAACCCGCCGCTCAGCGGCATCGCGCGCCTCTTCGGTGGTGACGATGAGCAACTGGTCGTCGGTCTGCAGCCGGGTCGTCGGTTGTGGCGTGAAACTCTTTCCCGAGCGCACCACGAGGCTCACTGTGGCGCCGACGGGCAGCCGCAGCTCGGTCATGTAGACGCCGTGCAGCTTCGACCCGCGCTGGATGTGCACCTGCAGCAGTTCGGCACCGAGCTCGTCGAGCGGCGAGGAGTCGACCTGGACCTCCTGCGCCTCCCCCGTCTTCACGAGCCCGAGGCGCCGCGCGAGGAACGGCAGCGTCGTGCCCTGCACCACCGTCAGCACGACGACCAGCACGAACACCACGTCGACCAGTTCGCGGGCGCCCTCGACCCCCTGGATCAACGGGATCAGCGCGAACACGATCGGCACGGCGCCGCGCAGCCCGGACCAGGAGAGGAACGCCTGTTCCCGCCACGGCACCTTGAACGGCAGCGAGGCGAGGACCACCGACAACGGCCGGCCGACGAACGTCAGCACCACACCCGCGACCAGCGCGGGGAACAGCACGTCGAGCAGTCGCGACGGCGAGGCGTAGAGGCCGAGCAGGACGAAGAGCCCGATCTGGGCGAGCCAGCCGAGGCCTTCCGCGAACGAGAGGGTGTCGGCGCGGTGCGGCAGGCGGGCGTTGCCGAGGACCAGCGCGGCGACGTACGTGGCGAGGAATCCGGAGGCGTGCACGAGATCGCCGGCCGTGTAGGCCATCACGCACACCGCCACCGTGGCGAGCGGGTACAGACCGGTGGAGGGCAGCGCCGCGCGTCTCAGTCCGGCTCCACCGAGATAGCCGAGCACGACGCCGACGAGCGCGCCCGCACCCAGTTCGTAGATCACCAGCAGCGGCGCGGTCCAGGAGATCTGGTCCGAGGAGGCCAGCAGCACCACGGCGATGAAGACCGGCGCGTCGTTGAGACCGGACTCCAGTTCGAGCGCACCCGTGAGCCGCGCGCCGACACCTAACGAGCGCAGGACGCTGAAGACGGCGGCCGCGTCGGTGGACGACAGCACCGCTCCCCACAGCAACGCCATCCGCCAGTCGAGGCCCAGCAGGAAGTGCAACGCCGTCCCGGTCACGGCGACGCTCACCGCGACGGCGACCGTGGACAGCGCGACGCCCAGCCACAGCGAGGACTTCACCGCGCTCCACCGGGTCGTGATCCCGCCCTCGGTGAGGATCAGCACGAGCGCCGCGATGCCGAGGGACTGCGTGAGGTCGGCGTCGTCGAAGTTGATGCCGACGACGGACTCGCCGAGGACCACGCCGATGCCGAGGTAGAGCAGAAGTGAGGGCAGGCCGAGGCGGGTCGACACCCGCACCGCGATCACGGAGATCAGCAGTACGGCCGCGCCGATGCCAAGAACGACCGTGACGTCACCCACCTGGACCATTCTGGTTGATCACCACCGATTCCGACGAATCCGACGATCGCCTCTACCGGGCTCATGCGCGGTGGAGCATGTTGATCAGTGGCTCAATCCCTAACCCTGCACGGAGTTGAACCATGAGGATCCTGATCGCGCTGGCGGCCGCCTTGATGGTGACCGGAGCGACCACGGCGCAAGCGGCCGCTCCTGCGGCCTTGGCAGCACCGAACATCAGCGTCGCGAACGTCCAAGCACACCTCAACCAGTTCCAGTCGATCGCGAGTGCCAACGGCGGCAACCGCGCTCACGGACGTCCGGGGTACCTGGCCTCGGTCAACTGGGTGAAGAGCAAGCTCGACGCGGCCGGCTTCACCACCCGCGTGCAGTCGTTCACCTACGGCGGCGCCACCGGCTACAACCTGATCGCCGACTACCCCGGCGGCGACGCGAACAACGTCATCATGCTGGGTGGCCACCTCGACAGCGTCACGGCAGGCCCCGGCATCAACGACAACGGCACGGGCTCCGCGTCGATCCTGGAGGTCGCTCTCCAGATGAAGGCCACGAACTTCCAGCCCACCAAGCACGTGCGGTTCGGCTGGTGGGGCGCCGAGGAACTCGGCCTGCGCGGCTCGTCGGCCTACGTGCGCTCCCTGTCGGCCACCGAGCAGTCGAGGATCAAGGCGTACCTGAACTTCGACATGACCGGCTCGCCGAACCCCGGCTACTTCGTCTACGACGGCAACGACCGCCAGCCCCCCGGCTCGGTGGCGCTGCAGCAGCGGCTGCAGGCCGGCTTCACCTCGATCGGCGTCCAGACCGAACTGACCAAGGTCGGCGGCCGGTCCGACCACGCGGCATTCGCGGATGTCGGCATCGCGACCGGTGGCACCTTCACCGGCGCCGAGCAGACCAAGACCTCGGCGCAGGCGTCGAAGTGGGGCGGTACGGCCGGCCAGGCCTTCGACCGGTGCTACCACCGCTCCTGCGACACCACGTCCAACGTCAACGTCACGGCTCTCGACCGCAACGCGGACGTGATCGCCTACGCGTTGTGGGCGACGGCGGCCTGATCACTTCGCAGTCCTGATCATTTCGCGATGAGCACCTGCACGGCCTCGTCGAGCACGGGTTCGACGAGGCCGGGCAGGCTCACCCACATCTGCGCCTGGCCCAGGTAGACGCTGAACGCGATCAGCGCGCGCTTCTTCGCGTGCTCGAGGTCGAACCCGAGCTGTTCGAACAGCTCGGTCAGGTAGCTCAGCCGCTTCTCCGTGACGCGCCGCAGGACCGGCGCGATCACGTCGTTCTCCGCACCCGCCTGCAACGCCATCTCCACCGAACCCTTGCGGCCGCGGTCGAGCACCGTCGAGAAGAGCACCCTGAGCTTGTCCTGCGGCGTCCGCTCGGACTCGACCAGCTCGATGACCTTCTCGGTGTGCTCCCGCTCCCACCGCTCGACCGTCGCCCTCAGCAACGCCTCGCGGTTCGGGAAGTGGTGGTAGACGCTGCCTTTCGTGGCTCCGGCCTGCGCCGCCAGCGGCTCGATCGCGACCGCCTGCAGCCCGCCTTCCGCCAGCGCTCTCAGCGCTATCTCAGTCCAGTCGTCGCGATTCCTCCGCACCACGGTTCCATACGCTACCGTACGTTTCAGGACATACGGCAGCGTATGGAAGGGGATCTCATGATCAGGAACGTGCACACCCGCGACCTCGGCGTGCCCGCGGGCCCGTTCGTCGAGCGCATCCAGGAACTCTGGCCACCCGCCTGGGGCAAGCAGGAGTTCGACCGCCCGCTGGGTGTCGGCGCCGACGGCGGCCACGGCCCGATCCGCTACCACTGCACGGAGTTCGTGCCCGGCGAGTCGATCACCTTCGAGTTCAGCGGGATGTCCGGCAGCCACACGCTCTCGGCGTCCGGCACGGTGCTGCGGCACGAGCTGATCGGCCGGTTCGGCCTCGTGGACCGGCTGCGCTGGGCGCTGGCGATCAGATGGCTGCACGACGCGTGCCTGGAAGACCTGTTCGACGCCTGCGAACGCGCGGCGGGCCGCGAACCCGCCGCACCGGCCCGGTGGTCGCCCTGGGTCAGGCTGGTGCGGCGGTTGTTCACTCGACGGGCACAGCCCACCCGCTCACAGCACGGTCACTCGCAGCGCGCGTGAAGCGGCGTGGAGGTGCCCTCGCGGTACGACCAGCCGTACAACGACCCGTCGTCCGCGAACTCGTCGTAGTTCGCGGTCACGGGAGGCTGGTCGAACTCGCCGGTCGAGCGCCAGACCGCGTACGGACCGGGTAAGTGCTCGTCTCCCGCCGTGCGACCGAGAACGTCGCCGGACGAGGTGACGCGCGTGGCCTCCGCCGAACCTTCCAGGGCGCGCACGACTCCGCCCTGCAGGTCCCACTCCACGCCGACCGGGTTCACCCAGTTCTCCTGCGCGGAGAAGCCGACCACCCGGCCGTTGCGGATGCCCTGGACCCTCGTCTCGCTGTGCCCGCGCAACGGGCGCAAGAGAGTCCGCTCACCCGTCTCGCCCCAGACGTAGGACAGCGTGGGTTCATCGGCCGCACCAGAACGCCACCCGGCCACCCAGCCCTGCTCGTCGATGCCGGCGACGGTCCAGTGCGCGCCGTCGCCGGTGCCGGGGACCGGACGCGGGTCAGCCGAGTCGCCCGGCCAGATCGCCATCCCGCGACCCGAGTTGCCGACCGTCGTGCCGGCGTCGTTCAGCGCCACCGCGAAGGAGTAGTTGGCTCCCGGTAACGGGTTCAGACCCACGCCCGCACGGCGGGCGGTGCCCACCGAGGAGTTGACCAGGAC
Organism: Lentzea sp. HUAS TT2; assembly: GCF_051853195.1. NCBI lineage: Bacteria > Bacillati > Actinomycetota > Actinomycetes > Pseudonocardiales > Pseudonocardiaceae > Lentzea > Lentzea sp. HUAS TT2. The sequence goes on from NZ_CP196667.1 coordinate 942,640, forward strand.
GGTGCCCGAGGCGTTGACGTCGGCCGCGAACTCACCGGTCGCCAGCGGCTGCGACTCGACGGAACCGTTGTGCCACAGCAGGGTCACCTCCTGCCACGGCGCTGCCACGCCCTTGCCCACCACGTAGCTGCCGTCGACCGCCGCACCGTTGATCATCGAGAAGCCGGTGCCCTCCGGCAACGGCAACGCGGTCGACGTCCACGTGCAGGTGGCCGCGGACGCCGACACCGGGGCCAGCAGGCTCAGCACGCTCGCGGACGCGATCAGCAGAGCCCTCATCACGCACCTCCGGTGCAGTTGAGCAGCAACGGGGACGTGCCTGACGTGCCGTAGATGTCGCCCTCGTCGGTCAACGAGGGGTACGCAGGCACGCCGGAGGTCATGCGCAGGGTGCCGGGATCCGCCCACATCCCGGTGTCGCCCCCGATGGTCTTGCCGAGCACGTGACCGTGCGAGTTCACCGCCAGGGCCTCCGCGGCGAAGACGTACGGCTCACTCACTGCGCCGGACACGTCCCACCTGACGACCGCCGAGTCCGCCACGCCCACGGCGTAGTTGCCGCGCACCCGGCTCACCTGGGCGCTGCCGAGCGAGACGGCCTCGCCGGACGGACGGATCCAGTGCGCGACACCACCCGACGAGGCCAGCACCGAACCGTCGTCGGCGACCCCCACCGGCAGCCACGACGCGTCCGTGCCCGCAACCCGTTGGGGAACAACAGAATCCGCCGGCCACACCACGGGCTTGCCGTCCGAACGCCCGAGCACGTCGCCGCGCTCGTTGATGTCCAGCGCCTCCACCCGGTACTCGCCGGGCAGGCCCTGCAACCCCTGCACCGAGTCCGGCACACCCGCCCGCCACCGCGCGGCGGCCGGGAACAGGCACGCGGTCAGGATCACCACACCGGACGAGTTCACGTCCTGCGCCCACGACGGGTTGCGGAAGGACGACAGCTGGTCGATCAGCTGCCCGTCCTTCCACACCAGCGCCGTGCTGCCGGATCCCGACCACAACGACCCGCTGCCCACGGCGAACGAGCCGGCCGCCGACACCACGCCGTGGCTCTGCACGGCGGGCGGCACCGGCAGTTCGACGTACTCCCACGATCTGCACTCGGCGACCGGATCGGCCGCTGGATCGGCCGCCGCGGTGGCGGGCGCCACCACACCGGCCGACAGGATCAGTGCGCCCGCGAAGACGCGCCATCCCCCAGTGAAAACCATCGCAACCCCCTAGTTGTTTGGCCTGGTTCGACCGTAGCGAGGGGGTCTGACACTTTTCCTGTACGAGCACGACGCGGGGCCGCCGTCCGAAGACGGCGGCCCCGCGGTTCACCCGGAGGGATCAAGCCTTCGCGACGGCCACCTTGACCTTCAGCCCGTCGCCGACCGTGCCCTCGGCCGTACCGGCACCGAAGACGACCGACGACGTCAGCGTCTCCGCCTGCACGAACGGCAGGTGCGGCTCCACGGCGGAACGCACCGCGTCCGGCAACTCCAGCGTCAGCGTGATCCGGTCGGACACGTCGAGCTGGGCGTCCTTGCGCGCCTGCTGCACCACGCGCACCAGGTCACGCGCGACACCCTCTGCCTCCAGTTCCGGCGACACCACCGTGTCGAGCACGACGACGCCGGCACCACCGGGCAGGGCCGCCGTGGCAGCGGGATCCGTTGCCACCAAACGCTGTTCGTACTCACCCTCGAACAGCTCGACCCCGGCGGCGACGATCTTGCCGTCCACTTCGGACCAGTCGCCGGCCTTGACGGCCTTGATGACCTTCTGCACGTTCGGCCCGAGCCGCGGCCCGGCCGCCCGCGCGTTGACGACCAGCTGGAACTGCCCGTAGGCGTCGACGTCCGTGGACAGCGACACCTCCTTGACGTTGACCTCGTCGCGCACGATGCCCGCGAAGTCCTCCAGCGATCCCGCCACCGGCGACGCGACCGTCAAGCGCGCCAACGGAAGCCGCACGCGCAGCTTGTTCGCCTTGCGCAGCGACAACGCCGTCGAGCAGACGTCACGCACCTCGTCCATCGCCGCCACCAGCGCGTCGTCCGCCGGCACGTCCGACACCGACGGGAAGTCCGTCAGGTGCACCGAACGGCCACCGGTCAGCCCGCGCCACACGACCTCGGTCGTGTACGGCAGCAACGGCGCCGTGACGCGCGTGACGACCTCCAGCACGGTGTGCAGGGTGTCGATCGCGTCCTGCTCGCCGTCCCAGAACCGCTGCCGCGACCGGCGCACGTACCAGTTCGTCAGCACCTCCAGGTACTCGCGCACCAGCTGGCACGCACCGGAGATGTCGTAGACGTCCATCGCCGCCTGGACGTCGCGCACCAGGTCGTGCGTCTTCGCCAGCGCGTACCGGTCGAGCACGTTCTTCGAGTCGACGCGCCACGTGCCCTCCTTCCCGGAGGCGTTGGAGTACAACGCCAGGAAGTACCAGGAGTTCCACAGCGGCAGCACCGCCTGGCGCACCGCGTCGCGGATGCCGCGCTCGGTCACCACGAGGTCACCGCCGCGCAGGATCGGCGACGCCATGAGGAACCAGCGCATGGCGTCCGAGCCGTCGCGGTCGAAGACCTCGTTGACGTCCGGGTAGTTCTTCAGCGACTTGGACATCTTCTGGCCGTCGTCACCGAGCACGATCCCGTGCGCCACGCAGTCGCGGAACGCGGGCCGGTCGAACAACGCCGTCGCGAGCACGTGCAGCGTGTAGAACCAGCCACGCGTCTGCCCGTTGTACTCGACGATGAAGTTGCCGGGGTAGTGGTTCTCGAACCAGTCCGCGTTCTCGAACGGGTAGTGCACCTGCGCGAACGACATCGAGCCCGACTCGAACCAGCAGTCGAGCACGTCCGGGATGCGCCGCATCGTGGACTTCCCGCTCGGGTCGTCCGGGTTCGGCCGCGTCAGGTCGTCGATGAACGGCCGGTGCAGGTTGTCCGGGCGCACGCCGAAGTCGCGCTCCAGCTCGTCCAGCGACCCGTACACGTCCGTGCGGGGGAACTCGGGGTTGTCCGAGGTCCACACGGGCAGCGGCGAGCCCCAGTACCGATTGCGCGAGATGTTCCAGTCGCGCGCGTTCTCGAGCCACTTGCCGAACTGGCCGTCCTTGATGTGGCCGGGCACCCAGTTGATCTGCTGGTTGAGCTCGACCATCCGGTCCTTGAACTGCGTGACCGCGACGAACCACGCCGACAGCGCGCGCTGGATCAGCGGGTTCTGGCAGCGCCAGCAGTGCGGGTACGGGTGGTCGTAGGTCTCGTGGCGCAGCAGCAGGCCCGCGTCCTTGAGGTCGCGGATGATCAGCTTGTTCGCCTCGAAGACGTGCACGCCCTGGTACGGCGCCACTTCCGCGGTGAACTTGCCGTCCGGCCCGACCGGCACGACGACCTCGATGCCCGCCGCGTCCGTCACGACCTTGTCGTCCTCACCGAACGCCGGCGCGATGTGGACGATGCCGGTGCCGTCGTCGGTGGTCACGTAGTCCGCGGCCAGCACCTGGTGCGCGTTCTCGCGGCCGACGAAGAAGTCGAACGGCGGCAGGTACTTCTTGCCGACCAGGTCCGAGCCCTTGTAGCGGGCGACGACCTCGGGCTCCTCGCCCAGTTCGCGCGCGTACGCCGCGACACGGGCCTCGGCCAGCAGGTACTTGTCACCGTCGGAGCCGACGACCGTCACGTAGTCGACGTCGGAGTGCACGGCGGCGGCCAGGTTGCTCGGCAGCGTCCACGGCGTCGTCGTCCAGACCAGGGCCTTCTCCCCGGACTCGAGGCGCAGCGCGACCGTGACCGCGGGGTCCTGCCGGTCCCGGTAGGCGTCGTCCATCTTGGTCTCGGTGTTGGACAACGGCGTCTGGCAGCGCCAGCAGTACCAGAGCACCCGGAAGCCCTCGTAGATCAAGCCCTTGTCCCACAAGGCCTTGAACGCCCACATGACGCTTTCCATGTAGTCGAGGTCGAGCGTCTTGTAGTCGTTGTCGAAGTCGACCCAGCGCGCCTGGCGCGTCACGTACTCGCGCCACTGGTCCGTGTACTGCAGCACGGACGTGCGGCAGGCCTCGTTGAACTTCTCGATGCCGAGCTCGTCGATCTCGTGCTTCTGCGTGATGCCGAGCTGCTTCTCGGCCTCGTACTCGGCGGGCATGCCGTGCGTGTCCCAGCCGAACCGGCGCTCGACGTGCTTGCCGCGCATCGTCTGGTAGCGCGGCACGACGTCCTTGACGTAGCCGGTCAGCAGGTGCCCGTAGTGCGGCAGGCCGTTGGCGAACGGCGGGCCGTCGTAGAAGACGAACTCGTTCTCGCCGTGCTCACCGGCCGGGGTGCGGTCGATGCTCGCCTGGAAGGTCTCGTCGTCCTTCCAGTACCCGAGCACGTCCTGCTCGAGGTTCGGAAAGGACGGCTGCGCCGGGACCTCGTTCGCGCCGGCCCTGGGGTAGGCCATCTCCACTGCTCCTCGCGGTCAAAGTGACACGCGAGGACGACACGCCGATGTGGCTCGGCCCGCCGCGGTACCACCCCGCTTGCCCGCCTCGGGGGCGAGCCTCTCGTTCTTCGGCTGTGACGGGCCGGTCCCGTCCGGTTCTACTGAGACGCTCGCGCGTCCGTTCTTCCGGAGGCTCCCCGGTGATGGCCGGATCGGTGCCTGTGAGTTACAGGGTAACCGGAGGCGCAAACCGTATGCTCGCCCGATGACGTTGACCATCGCGTTGTCGATCGTGCTGGCCCTGCTGTTCGTGGCGACAGGTGCGGGCAAGCTGTTCGGGGCGAAGGCGTCACTGCAGGCCCGCGACCACTTCCGGATGAACCCGGCGCTGTGGCGCACCATCGGCGCGCTGGAGTGGGCGGGCGCCGCGGGCCTGGTCGTCGGCCTGGTCACGTGGGACTGGGTGGCGCACGCGGCCACCCTCGGGCTCGGGCTGCTGATGGCAGGCGCCACGATCACCCGGCTGCGGTACGACTCGAAGCCGACGGGCGTGGTCGTGGACCTGGCGCTGCTGGCGTTGCTGATCATGCTGCTGTTCCTGGACCGGTGAGGTACGAGTTCCGCGTCCTCGGCTCCCCCGAGGTCCTGCTCGACGCCGGCCTCGTCGACGTGGGCCACGCACGCCAGCTGAGCGTGCTGGCGGTGCTGCTGGTGGACGTCAACCAGGTCGTCGGCATCGACAAGCTGCTGTCCAGGGTGTGGGGCGACGAGCCGCCGCGGCAGGCCAAGTCAGCGCTCTACAGCTACGTGTCCCGGTTGCGGACGGCGCTGGACGGCATCCCGATCGTCCGCCGCTCCGGTGGTTACGTGCTGGAGGCCGACCCCGCGTCCGTCGACCTGCACCGCTTCCGCTCTCTCGTTGCCTCAGGACGGCCCGACGAGGCCATGACACTCGTGCGCGGCGAACCGTTCTCCGGGCTGCACGGCGCGTACTTCGCCGACCTGCGCGAGACCCTGGCGGGCGAGATCACCGCCGCCGAACTCGACCGCACCGACGCCCGCCTGGCCGCCGGCGAGAACCAGTCCCTGGTCGCCGAACTGACCGCGCGCACGTCCGCACGCCCCCTCGACGAACGCCTCGCGGGCCAGCTGATGCGGGCGCTGATCGCCGCAGACCGACGCTCCGACGCACTCGCCCACTACACGCGGCTGCGCGACCGGCTGGCGGACGAACTGGGCCTAGACCCCGGCCCCGCGCTGCGCGACCTGCACGCGTCACTGCTCCAACGTCCACAGTGGAGCCCGCGCCAACTCCCTGCCGCCCCAACGGATTTCACCGGCATGACGGCCGAGCTCGCGGCCCTGGACGTGGACGGCCCGATCGTCACGATCACCGGACCACCCGGCGCGGGCAAGACGCGGCTCGCGTTGCACTGGGCGCACGAGCACGCCGCCGACTACCCGGACGGCCAGTTGTTCGTGGACCTCAACGGTTCCGACCCGGCCGACGTCGTCCGCGCGTTCATCACCGCCCTGGGCACCAGCCCGGACGGCATCCCACCGGAGCCGCACGCGCAGACAGCGCTCTACCGCACGTTGCTGGCAGACCGGCGAATGCTCATCGTGCTGGACAACGCTGCGGACACCGCACAGGTCGTGCCGCTGCTACCGGGCACTCCCCGATGCCGTGTCGTCGTGACCAGTCGCGAACGCCTGCCGGGCCTGGTCACCGCTCACGGCGCACGCCCGGTCGTGCTCTGAGTAGAAGCACTCATGCAAGGGCTCCCGCACCTGCACCAGACTGGCCCCACAGGCCATCTTCTGGGGGGATCAGATGCGTGTCTTAGCTTTGACCTGCGCTCTTTCGCTGCTGGGCGCGGGCGTCGCGTCCGCTGCCGACCCGTCGACGTTCGAGTTCGACGCGGACGCCAACGCGTTCCCGATCACCGCCACGCAGGGCACCTGGACCACGCCGCAGTTCGTCGTGAGCCAGCGGGCGTGGGACGACAACACCCTGCACATCGACGTCAGCGGGCCGGGCGCCAGGTACACGGTCGACCTCTCGCGCCACGACGGGACCCCGGTCGCGACCGGCACCCACACCGACCAGAAAGCGCTGGTCATCAACAAGGGTCTCGGTTGCCGCGACCTCGCCGCGGACTACACAGTCGACCGCCTCGACCTCGACGACCAGGGCGTCGTGACCGCGCTCGACCTGTCGCTCGAACACCGCTGCGGCGACAGCCCGGACAACGCGCTCCTGGTGAACGTCCACTACGTGCGGGGTGCCTGATGCGCGCCGCACTGCTAGCCGCGACCCTGCTGGTCGCCACCGCCGCACCGGCCACGGCCGCCGACACCAACTACCTGATCTGGGACTCCGACCCCGGCTCGTCGCCCGCCGAGGGTCGTTCGGGCGCCTGGACGCCGCCGGACCTGTTCTCGGTCTGGGAACACCCGGACCGCATGATCCGCGTCAAGGCCAACGCCCCGGTCGGCGGGGAGTACCTGCAGATCGACCTGGCCCGGAACGACGGGCAGCGCATCACCGAGGGCAGCTACGTGGACCAGCGGGTGCGCGTGATCAACCGCGGCATCGGGCCGCTCGACGAGCGCGGTGTGTTCACCGTCGAACACCTCGAGTACGGCCCGGACGGGCACATCTCCGAGTTCGACGGGGCGGTCGAACACCACGGGAGCACCGAGGCGAACACGACGTTCCGCGCGAAGATCAGCTATCGGCGCTGACGTCGGGCGCGGAGGTTCGGCTCCTGCGCACCAGCACCGCATCCGGGGTGCACAGGGCGCAAGGCGTGAACTGCAACTGCCGTGCCTCCTGCACCGGGAGGCCCAGTGTGGGCCTCCCGGCAAGCCAGGAACACGAACTCAGGTGATACCGGGGCCGTTCGTCCAGCACCCGCACCTCGTCCACCAGATCGGCCACGACGAGCAGGTCCGCCGCGTCGGTGTCCTCTTCCAGTGGTTCCTCGTCAGCGGACGGCGTGTCGGCTACCGCCGGCTCCACCACCCGTTGATCATCAGCTACAGCTAGTTGATCTACACTCTGCGCGTCGGCAGCGGGGTCCCCCGTTCGCCGCCGCCACCAGTCCCAAGCGAGGACCAGGGCGGCGAGCACGCTCGCACCCACGGACGACCACGCCCAGATCGTGTTGGACGTGGCCAGCGCAGGCACGAGCAACCCGAGGGCTGCCAGCACCAGAAGTAGAACTACGAAGAGCACCTAGCGAACAGTAGTTCAGCCCGCTTCAGCGCGTGCGCCGAACGAGTAGCCCTGGGAACGACCCTCGGACGGAGCGGCGGGGCCGCGGTCCTGGAGGTCGCGCAGGGACGACTCGAGCATCGTCTTCAGTCGCGTGCGGTACTCGCGCTCGAACGTCTGCAGCTTGTCGATCTGCTTCTCGAGCGTGTTCTTCTCCTGGGTGATGTTGCCCATCACCTCGGCGTGCTTGCGCTGCGCGTCGCGGTCCAGCGCGGTGGCCTTCTCACGGGCCTGCCGCTCCAGCGTCTCGGAACGCGTCCGCGCGTCGTTGAGCATGGTCTCGGCACGCGTGCGCGCCTCGTTGACCATCGTGTCGGCCTTGGCGCGAGCCTCGGACAACAGCTGCTCGGACTTCGTGCGGGCCTCGGACAGCATGCCGTCCGCCTCGGCCTTCGCCTCGCCGGTCAGCCGGTCCGCCATCTCCTGGGCGAGACCCAGGACCTTCGCGGCCTGCACGTGGTGGTCTCCGCCACCACCAGGGGACGTCTGCTCCATCACCGACGGCGGCGGGACCGGCGCCAGGCGGCGCGGCTCCTCGACCGGCATACGGGTCGTCATGGGGCTCGAAGAAGCCTTCGCACGCGCGTCGTCGAGGTCGGCGCGCGACGTCTCAAGCTGCTGGTCGAGCTGCTCGACCTGCTGACGGAGGTCGTTGTTCTCCTCGATCAAGCGGGCGAGCTCGCCCTCAACCAGGTCGAGGAACGCGTCCACCTCGTCCTCGTTGTAGCCCCGCTTGCCAATCGGCGGCTTGCTGAATGCAACATTGTGCACGTCAGCGGGGGTCAACGGCATCGGATCACCTCTCGCACTCCTGGGCTGCGGTCATCCCACGGTTCCCCGTCACCTGGGATCTGCGAATCGCATCAGAATGATAACGACTAGCCACAGCACAATAATCGATAGGTCCAGCCCGACGCCCCCGATCCGCACAGTCGGGATCACCCGACGGAGCGCACGAACCGGTGGGTCGGTGACCGTGTAGACGGTCTCAAGCGTCACGGCTACGCCGCCAGCTGGGCGCCACTCCCTCGCGAACGTCCGCACCATCTCGACCACGACACGCGCGGTCAGGAACAGGGAGAACGCGAACAGGACGTAGAAGATGACGAGACGGATGGGGTCCACGGGTCAACTCTAACCGTGGTTCCCGAACCCGCCCTCCGCCAGCTTCCTGCGATCCTCCGCCGTGACGTCAACGTTCGGCGGTGAGAGAAGGAACACCCTGCTGGTGATCTTGTCCATGGACCCGCGCAGAGCGAACGCGAGTCCGGCCGAGAAGTCGACGAGACGCTTCGCGTCGGCGTCGTCCATGTCGGTCAGGTTCAAGATCACCGGGGTGCCGTCCCGGTAGTGCTCCCCGATCGTGCGCGCCTCGCTGTAGGTACGGGGGTGAAGCGTCGTGATGCGCGCCAACGGGTTGCCTACCGGCTCGGCGACGGGACGCAGCCTGCTCACGGGCTCGCGCTGCGGCTCGATGGCGAGTGCGCCGTGCACGGGTGCATCGGCACTCCAGCGTCGCGTGCTCGAGGGGCTGCCCCCGCGCCGCGACTCCGGCTCGTAGTCGTCCGAGTCGTCGATGTCGGCCCGGTACCCGGAGCCCTGCGGCTCCGACCGGCCCGGCGTGAACACGCGGCTGCGCCGCGGGTACGGGTCGTAGTCGTCGGCCTCGGCCGCGTACTCGGACCGGTAGTCGCCGTAGCGGCCTCGGTCGTCGTCGTAGCCGGGGTCGTCTGCGTACTCGGCGGGGACCATCCCGAAGTAGGCCTTCAGCTTGTGCAAAGCGCTCATTCCAGCCCCTCCTCGGCGGTGCCCCACTCTTAGGGACGGTGCGGACGGTCCCGAGGTTCCCGACAACCTACGGCGAGGTTAGTCGCCGGCCGCCGAGCAACGCCGTTCCGACACGCACACAGGTCGATCCGTGCGAGATGGCATCTTCCAGGTCACCGCTCATTCCCGCTGACACACCGATGGCAGTGGGATGATGATCACGTAGGCCAGATACCACCGAAACCAACGCCTGAAACGCCTGCGACGGCTTCATCGTCCGAGGCGCGACAGTCATCGCACCTCGGAGAATAAGATCACCCGAACGAGTGATCACGCCAGCCAGTTCCTCCACGTCCGGAACAGCGATTCCCCCGCGTGACGTGTCCCCGTCGATGCTGACCTGCAGCAACACGTCGAGTTTCTTGCCTTTCGCGTGCGCCGCCTTGGCCAGGGCCTCGGCCAGCCGGACGCTGTCCACGGAGTCGACCTGATCGGCCCACTCGACGACGGACTTCGCCTTGTTTCGCTGCAATCGCCCGACCATGTGCCATCTCGCGTCTTCGAGATGTCTCAATTGGCCGACCTTCACACTCGCTTCCTGATCGCGGTTCTCCGCGAAGTTCCGCAACCCGAGCCCATAAAGGATCTCCACATCGCTCGCGGGCCAGGTTTTCGTCACCGCGAGCAACATCACTTCATCCCGCGCCCGCCCCGCCACCTCACAGGCTTTGACGATGCGCTCCTCGACCTCCGCGAGGTTCGCCGCGAGCTCTTCCTCGCGACTCACGGCTCGATCCAGATGACCGACGCGAGCCGCCCGGTGGGCGCCTGCCGCCGATGGCTGAACAGATCCTTCTCCTCGAACGTGCACCGCGGGTCGACACCGATCTTCCCGACCCCGGCACTACCGAGCTGGTTCCACAACCCGGCCCTCAAATCCAGCGCGGGCGTGCCCTTCCGCGACTTGGAAGCGCTCCCAGGCAGATGCTTCTCGACGTCCTTCTGCATGTCCGCGGGCACCTCGTAGCACTCACCGCAGACCGACGGCCCAAGCAGAACCTCGATGCGTTCGAGCTCCGCCCCCAGCGCCATCATCGCCTTGAGAGCCTCGACCACAACGCCGACCCGAGCACCAACCCGCCCGGCGTGCACGGCCCCGACAACCCCGGCGACCTCGTCCCCGAGCAACACCGGCACACAGTCAGCCGTCAACACCACAAGCCCGAGACCAGCCTGTTTCGTCACAACAGCATCAGTAGCCTCAAGCGGCTCAGCCTGCGGCCCGTCCACCGTCGCAACGGTCCGCCCATGCACCTGCTCCATCCAGACCAACCGGTCGGGCGTCAGCCCAATCCCTCCGGCAAGCCGAGCCCGGTTGGCCTCGACCGCCTCGAGGTCGTCCCCCACGTGATCGCCGAGGTTGAACGACTCGTAGGGCGCCTTGGACACGCCACCGGCGCGGGTGGTGACAACACGACGAATGCGCACCACCACACCCTAGTTCGCACAACACCCCACCTCACCGACGCCCACCACCACGCCGCCCGCTCACCCGCGAAGCCGAAGGCGAGCCGTCCTGAGCAGGCGAGACCGCCAACGCACCCCACAAAGCAACCGGCAGCCGCCCAAAGCAGCAGGCGTGCCATCTACCCGCAGGCGGCGCTACCCCCCGATCAGATTGCCGGGGGTCTGGGGGCAGAGCCCCCAAGGGGAAGCACGCAACAGAAACACGCCGCCCGCAACAGGGGGAACGCGACGCAACAGGCGCGCCCAACGCAAATCCGCCGCCAGCAAGGCGACCACCCCGCAAACCCAGCGGACCGCAAGGGCGACCACCCGACAAAGGCCACGGATCGCAAGGTGACCGCCGACAAAGGCCACCGCCCGCAAGGCCACCATCCGGCCCAGGCCAAGCCGCAGACCGCACCCAGCCCAGCCCGCAACCACCAGCCCTACCCCGCAACGCCCCCAACCACCAGCCCGACCCACAACGCCCCAAGCTGACGCAGGCGTCCCCCCAATAGGAAGACCCCCTGAGCCCAAACGCTACTCAGGGGGTCCGACAAGATCAGAACCGCAAATCCACCGGCCGAAAGTCCACCAGCGGCAAATCCACCGGTAGAAATCCCACCGGCCGAAAACCCAGCCTCACCGCCGCATGAACGGCGGCACGTCCACCTCGTCGTCAGGGTCCTCGGTGACCGGCACCGGCCGGGAAGGCAGAGACCCGTTGGGCGACAAAGACCGAGGCACAGAAGGCACGTACCCGTTCCCCTGAGCCGGCGAAGGCTGCGGAGGAACCGTGGTAGGAGGCTGCTGCACCGGCGGAGCCTGCCGAACCTCGGGCTGCTGGACCGGGTGCTGGTGCTGGACCGGCTGCTGGTGCTGGACCGGCTGGGCCACAGGAGCCTGCACAGGCGGCGCGACCGGCTGCTGCACGTGCGTCGGCACAGCGGTCGCGGAGGCGATGGGCCCGCTGGCCGTCCGAGGCGGCGAGGACAGCGCCGTCGGCTCCAGCTTCTTGTGCGTGGGGCCGCCAGCGTCGAAGCCGGCCGCGATCACCGTGACCCGGACCTCGTCGCCCAGGGAGTCGTCGATGACCGTACCGAAGATGATGTTCGCGTCCGGGTGTGCCGCTTCCTGGACGAGCGAGGCGGACTCGTTGATCTCGAAGAGGCCGAGATCGGAGCCGCCGGCGATCGACAGCAGGACGCCGTGCGCGCCTTCCATCGAGGCTTCCAGCAGTGGCGAGTTGATGGCCTTCTGCGCGGCTTGCACCGCTCGGCCCTCTCCTCGCGCCGAGCCGATGCCCATCAACGCCGAGCCCGCGCCGGACATGACCGACTTGACGTCGGCGAAGTCCAGGTTGATCAGACCGGGGGTCGTGATCAGGTCGGTGATGCCCTGGACACCGGAGAGGAGGACCTCGTCCGCTGACCGGAAGGCGTCCATCAGGCTGACGCCGATGTCACCGAGCTGGAGCAGCCGGTCGTTCGGGATGACGATGAGCGTGTCGCACTCGTTGCGCAGCGCCTGGATGCCGTCTTCCGCCTGCTTGGCGCGGCGCTTGCCCTCGAACGAGAACGGGCGCGTCACCACGCCGATGGTCAGTGCGCCGAGCTTGCGGGCGATCGAGGCGACCACCGGCGCGCCGCCGGTGCCCGTGCCGCCACCTTCACCTGCGGTGACGAAGACCATGTCGGCCCCCTTGAGGACCTCCTCGATCTCTTCACGGTGGTCTTCGGCGGCCTTGTGCCCGACCTCGGGATTGGCGCCGGCACCGAGACCGCGGGTGAGCTCGCGGCCGATGTCGAGCTTGACGTCGGCATCAGACATCAGCAAGGCCTGGGCGTCGGTGTTCACCGCGATGAACTCGACGCCCTTCAGCCCGACCTCGATCATGCGGTTGACGGCGTTGACGCCGCCACCACCGATGCCGACGACCTTGATCACCGCGAGGTAGTTGTGCGGGGGCGTCATCGGATCCGCCTTCCTGATCGTGGTCCGCGCTGTGGTGCTGGGTGTGCTGCACCCGGATTGAAACTCTCAACCTCTCATCGAGGCTCAGAGTTATGTCAACCCCATATGTTCCTGCTGGACGGTAAGCACCGGCGGTGCGTCGGTCCAGCAGCCACGCCGTAGGGTCCCAACACTGTGCGCTACTACTCCCCGGTCGTGCAGTCAAGTAGTGCGTACTGTCCTGAGGACGACGCAAGCGCAAGCCTAGTCGGACCTCGAATCCGAGATCGTCTCGCCCGTCTTAACGGCGTTTTTCCGTCGGTGGTGCCCGCTCGCTCCGGCCTATGGGGATCGTGGAGATCGAGAGCGCGTCCCGGGGTGAGTGCCTCGACACGGCGGCGACGCCCGGTTCCGGGAGTACGTGCGCCGGGTCGTCGACGAGATCCACTTCGACGTGCTCGGTCCCCACGCTGGAGGAGGACGACGAGCGGTGGCGGATCCGCGACACCGGGACCGCAGCTCACCGAGGTCGTACGCCTGAGGAGCGCCGCCGACTTCTACGGCACCTGCGTGATCGTGGCCGAGGCCTGCACCGCGGCGAGGGGACGACTAACCGCCTCACGCGGAAGTGGGAGCTGCCGGCGGCCTAGTCGCCGACGGTGCCGTCGAGCAGTTCCCTGACCACGTCCAGCTGACCGGCGTGCCGGGCGGTCTCCTCGATGACGTGCGCGAGCACCCATCGGGCCGAGACCACCCGGTCGCCCCGGAACGGCACCTCGGCGTCGAGCGCCAGCCCGGCGAGGACCTCCCGGCTCACCTCGCACTGCGCGCGGTAGTCCGCCAGGAACCCGGCGAGCGTCTCGTCCTCCTCGACGCGCCAGTCCGCGTCGGGGTCCTCCATCGTGTACGGGGCGCGCGACGCACGTCCCGCCAGCACAACCTCGAACCAGTGGTGCTCGACCCATCGCACGTGCTTCACCACACCGGCGGCCGTCGTCAGCTTCGACGGCAGCACCGGCCGGGCCGCGTCGGCGTCCGCCAGGCCCTCCACCTTCAGCTCGATCGTGGCACGCAGGTAGTCCAGCAGGGCCGTGTAGGTCGCGCGCTCATCGGCGACCAGAGGTGGTGCGACTCGTGTCATGCGGCGCAGCCTGCATGAGCGTCAGCGCGGCCGCACCGCATTTATCCGCTGGGCCGCGAGCCGTCCGGAGATCAGCACCGGCGGCACCCCGACACCCGGCGTGGTGCCCGCTCCCGCCAGCGCCACGTTCTCCGCGCCCCGCACGACGTTGCGCGGCCGGAACGGTCCCGTCTGCGTGAAGGTGTGCGCGAGCCCGAACGGCGTCCCCGCCGCGTTGCCCCAGTCCACCGGCGTGACGAGCACCTCGTCGCGCACCGCCGCGCCGAACCCGTCGAGCCCGCGCTCCTCCAGCGTCCGCACCAGTTCGTCGCGGTACCGGGGCCCGACGCGCTGCCAGTCGATCGGCCCGGTCCTGAGGTTCGGGGCCGGCGCCAGCACGTAGTGCAGCCCGTCCTGCGCGTGCGTGACGAGCAGCGACGGATCGGACATCAACCGTCCCTTGTGGACGATCTCGCTGAACGTCCCGCGCCACGCCGCGCCGAACAGGATGTTGTGGTGCCCCAGGTCCCACGTGCGGTCCGTCGCGGCGTGCAGCACCACCGCGGACGGCGACCACCGATGCGGCAGCACGCGACGCGGCGACTTCCCGAGCAACCGATAGGCGTCCGGCAGTTCACACGCCAAGACCACCGCATCACACTCGATGCGCTCCTCAGCGGTGTGCACGGCGGCAACGCGCGCACCGAGCCACTCCAGCCGTGTGACCGTTGTGCCGTAACGGAACTCCGCACCGTGCTTAACAGCAGCACCGGCCAACGCCTGAGGCACCGCATGCATCCCACCGCGCGGGTAGTACACGCCTGCGATGGTGTCCATGTACGCGATGACCGCGTACGCCGCGAGGGCCTGCTGCGGCGGCACGCCCGCATACAACGCCTGGAACGAAAAGAGCCTGATCAACCGCTCGTCCCGCAAGAACCGCCGCAACTGCGGTTCCAGCCGCCCGAACCCGCCCAGCAGCGCGAGCTTCACGAGCTCCGGCCGTGCCAGGTCGAACGGCGAGTCGAAGTTCGCCCCGATGAAGTGCTCGCGCTGCACCGAGTACAGCTCGCCGAGCCACCGCCGCAACTTCCGATATCCAGCCGCTTCCCTTGCGCCGCAGACGGTCCGGACCTCGGACTTCATCGCCGCGGCGTCGGTGTGCACCGCGATGCGCGACCCGTCGGCGAACCGCGCGCGATAGGCGGGATCGACCCGGTCGAGCGTCAGCCAGTCCGAAAGCCGCTCCCCCACGGCGTCGAACGCCTCTTCCAGGTACTCGGGCATCGTCAGCACCGTCGGCCCGTTGTCCGCCGTGAACCCACCGAGCTGAACGGTGCCCGCACGACCACCTGGGGCATCGGCCTGCTCGACCACGGTGACCCGGCGACCGCTGCCCTGCAGGTGCAACGCGGCCGACAGTCCGGCGAGACCAGCACCCACCACGACGACGTGGCCCGGCATGAGTACTTCCTTCGGGTGACAACGATCGATCTGGCTAATACCGCGAGTGGTAGTCCGATGAGCACGGTAGTCGTTCATCACCTGGAGGCATGTCTTGGCACCCGCACCCGCGTCCGTGCGTTCGCTCGTCATCGAAGCGATCGTCCTGGAACTCGTCACGAGCAGGCTGGGCAGCCTCGTCGTACGAGCCGCGCTGGCGCGACTGAGGCCGAACGGCTGACGGGCGCCCAACGCCGTCGAGGCCGCCGGCACCACGGCGATGACAGCACGACCTCGAACCGAAGGACCGCAGTGGAACCATTTCCGCCAGTAGTGGCCGTAGAACCGGTGCAACCACCGAAACGCCGGCCGCCGTGGCTCGCGATCGGTTTCGCGCTGGTGGCGCTGACAGCGGGCGGGATCGGCTTCGGGCTGGGCAGGGCCACCGGTCCCGACCTGCTGCGCTCCGCCGACACGAGTTCGGCCGCGCCGTCCACGTCGTCATCGCCCGGGGTGTTCACGATCAGCGGGTCGATGACGGTGAACGGCAACTGCGGATCAGGCGGCTACAGCGACATCCGGCTCGGCGGCCAGGTCGAGATCGTCAACCAGGAGAACGAGGTTCTCGGCGTCGGCACGTTGATGACCGGGCTGGGGTCGTGCAAGTTCAACTTCAGCGTGAGCGGAATCCCCGAGGACGAGCGGCTGTACGGCGCGAAGATCGGCAACGCCAACCGCGGTGTGATCTGGAAGAGCCAGCAGGAAGCCGAGACCGAAGGCTTCCACCTGACGCTCGGTTGAGGGCTAGGAGACCGTGGCCAGGTCCGGCGCCGACACGTCGTACGTCGTGCCCGGCCGCGAGAGCAGCACCGTCAGCACGGCTCCCTTGCGCGCCGTGTCCTCGGAGCTGCCCCACTTCACCACGCGGTTGCCCGTCAGCGTCAGCCTCACGTCGGCACCGGTCGTCGCCGCCACCGACACCACCTCGGGTCGCAGCTTCTCCGGCAGCTCGTTCACGACCCCGACCACGGCGCGAGTGGCCGGGTCCGAGGACGACGGCAGCGTAAGGACAAGCTCGGGGACACCTTGTGCCGCCGCCGGCACGATCGCGTAGTCCTTGCCGGTGGAGTCGACCAGGTGGAAGCCGTCCGGCAGCTTCACCGAGCCGACCGGGACGCGTTCGGTGAGCAGCAGCCGGACCGTGCCGGGGAGCTGGCGTTCGACCTCGACCGCGGCGACACGCGGGATGCCGGCGACGCGGTCGTGGATCTCCTGGAGGTCCAGGCGCACCAGCGGTGAGCCGGACTCGATCGCCGCGACGGCGCGGACCTCGTCCTCGGTCAGCGCCACGTTGCCGCGGACGTCCACCTGGTGGACGCCGAGCAAGGGCGTGAAGAAGACGCAGTAGGCCAGCGCCACGACGGAAAGCACGGACAGCAGCGCGACGAGGCGGCGGCGCAGGATCACCCTGCGCCGCGCCTTGTACTCAGCGCTCTTCGGTCTCCGGTTCGCGGGGCGAACTCGCGTGGACCTGCCGCGAACCGGTGCGCTCATGACAGCGCGCTGACGATCTCGGGGCCGAGCATCGTCACGTCACCCGCGCCCATGGTCACCACCAGGTCGCCCTCCCGCACGAGCGACGCCACCAGGGCGGGCACGCGGTCGAACGACGGCTCGTAGTGCACGGAGGCCGTGACCTGGTCCGCGATCAACGCGCCGGTCACGCCGGGCTCCGGCTCCTCGCGGGCGCCGTAGACGTCCAGCACGACGACCTCGTCCGCCAGCGACAACGCGGCGGCGAACTCGGTCGCGAACGTCCGGGTCCTGGAGTACAGGTGCGGCTGGAACACCACGATCACGCGACCGGCACCCGCCACCGGACGCGCGGCCCGCAGCTGGGCGTCGACCTCGGTCGGGTGGTGCGCGTAGTCGTCGTAGACCGACACGCCGTTGCCGCGGCCCTTGAACTCGAACCGGCGCCGCACACCACCGAAGGCGGCGAGGCCCTCGAGCAGCCCGGCCTGGTCCGCACCGAGCTCCAGACCGGCCAGCAGAGCGGCGATCGCGTTCAGCGCCATGTGCTCGCCGGGGACCGCGACCTTGACCTCGATCTGCACGCCGTCGATCTCGACCGACGCCAGGCCACCGGACTCCAGCGGCTTGTAGTCGACCAGACGCGCGTCGGACGCGGAACGGCCGTACTCGCGCACCCGGATCCCTCGCGCACGGGCCTCGGCGACCAGCCGGACCGCACCGGGATCGTCCACACAGGACACCAGCACGCCGCCGGGCACGATCCGCTCCAGGAACGAGTCGAACACGGCCGTGTAGGCCTCGACGGTGCCGTGGTGGTCCAGGTGGTCGGCCTCGACGTTCGTCACGACGGCGACGGACGGCGAGAAGAACAGGAACGAGCCGTCGGACTCGTCCGCCTCGGCCACGAACACGCCGCCGGTGCCCTGGTGGGCGTTGGCGCCGGACTCGTTCAGGTCACCACCGATCGCGAACGACGGGTCGACCCGGCAGTGCTGCAACGCGACGGTGAGCATCGACGTCGTCGACGTCTTGCCGTGCGTACCGGCAACACACACGACGCGGTGGTCTTCCATCAGCGCCGCGAGAGCCTCGGCCCGGCGCAGCACGGTGATGCCGCGTTCACGGGCCGCCGCGTACTCGGGGTTCGTCTCCTTGATCGCGGTCGACACCACGACCTCGGTCGCACCGCCGACGAGCTGGTCGAGGTTCGAGGCGTCGTGACCAACGGCGATCCGCGCACCCTGGGCACGCAGTGCCAGCACGGTCCGCGAGTCCTTGGCGTCCGATCCGGACACCTGCACCCCGCGCGCCAGCAGGATCCTGGCGATGCCGCTCATGCCGGCACCACCGATCCCGACGAGGTGAACGCGTTCGAGACTCACTTCTTGATCACCTCCAGCACGATGCGGGCGAGGACCTCGTCCGCCTCACGACGGCCGGTGCCCAGCGTCGCGGCGGACATCTGCGCCAAGCGGTTGCGGTCCGCCATCAGCGGCACGACCAGCGACGCCACCTTCTGCGGCGTGAGCTCCTCGTCGGGCACCAGCAGGCCACCGCCTGCGGAGACGACGGGGCCCGCGTTCAGCGCCTGCTCGCCGTTGCCGATCGGCAGCGGCACGAACACCGCGGGCAGGCCGACGGCCGACACCTCGGCGACGGTCATCGCGCCAGAACGGCACAGCACGGCGTCCGCGGCGGCGTACGCCAGGTCCATGCGCTCCAGGTACGGCACCGGCACGTACGCCGGGGCGCCCGGAACCTGTTGCACCGCAACGGAGTTCTTCGGGCCGTACGCGTGCAGCACACCGACGCCGGCGCGGGCGAACTCCGCCGCGACGGGCGCCACGGCCTCGTTGATCGAACGCGCGCCCTGCGAACCGCCGAACACCAGCAGCACCGGCGCGTGCGGGTCCAGGCCGAAGAACCGACGGGCCTCGTCGCGCAACGCGGCGCGGTTCAGCGTCGTGATCGACTGGCGCAGCGGGATGCCGATGATCTCCGCGTCGGTGAGACCGGAGTCCGGCACGGCCGCCGCGACGTGCGCGGCGAACTTGGCGCCGACCTTGTTCGCGAGACCGGCCTTGGCGTTCGCCTCGTGCACCACGATCGGCACGCGGCCACGCGCGGCCAGGTACGCGGGCAGCGCCACGTAGCCGCCGAAGCCGACGACGACGTCCGCGCCGACGCGCTCCAGCACCTCACGCGTCTGCTTCACGGCGCCGCGCACGTTCAGCGGCAGCTTGAGCAGGTCCAGGGTGGGCTTGCGCGGCATCGGCACCGGCGGGATCAGCTCCAGCGGGTACCCGCGGGCCGGCACGATCTTGCTTTCGAGGCCGCGCGCGGTGCCGAGAGCGACGACGCGTGCGTCCGGCCGCAGCCGCATGACCGCGTCGGCCAGCGCCAGTGCCGGCTCGATGTGTCCGGCGGTGCCACCGCCCGCGACCACGACGCACGGACCACTGGGGGCAGGGTGCCCGGTCAAGACTTCTCCCAAGTTATGTCGGCTGAAGAATCATCAGTTGGATCGCCCGCGACCGCGGGTCGCCCGGCCTTGCTCTGAACGGCCCTGCGTGCGCCGCGAGTCGCGGCGACGGTACTCCGAAGGCGGAGCGGACCGTCCAGCCATACGACGTTCGTCCATGACCGGAAGTTGCTGTGTGCGTGATCGCCCTGGTGCGCGCGGGGGCGTGGACGGACGGACCGGCTTGCGCTTGGCGGGCGGCCGGTACGCCTCGGGAGCGGGCAGCCTGAGCAGCCCGCCGACGCGGCCGGGACCGATCGACCGCAGCGCCGCCACGGCGTCGGGTTCGTGCCGGGCGCAGTTCGCGAGGATGCCGAACACGATCATGGTGATCACGATCGACGTGCCGCCGGAGGAGATCATCGGCAGCGTGAGACCCGTGACCGGCAGCAGCTTCACGACGTAGCCGATGTTGATCGCGGCCTGCGCGACCAGCCATACCGTCAGCGTCGCGGCCACGATCCGGATCCACGGGTCGGTGTTGCGCGACGCGATCCGCAGGCCCACCCACGCGAGCGAGCCGAACAGCACCAGCACCAGCGCGCACCCGACGAACCCGAGCTCCTCGCCGATGACGGCGAAGATGAAGTCCGACTCGACGTTGGGCAGGTACCGCCACTGCGAGCTGCCCCGCGCGAGTCCCTTGCCGAACAGGCCGCCGTCGGCGAGCGCGAACATCGCCTGACGCGCCTGATGCCCCGCGCCCTCCGGATCGGCGTCGGGGTTGAGGAAGGTCGTGACGCGCTGGAGCCGGTACGTGGCACCGATCGCGAGCACGACGGCACCCGCCACCGCGCCACCGGCGATCACGCCGAACAACCGCATCGGCGCGCCCACGAACCACAGCAGGCTGATCAGCACGACGCCGAGGGTGATCGTGCCGCCGAGGTCGGGCTGGAGCATGACCAGCGCGAACACCAGCATCGCCACGGGCACGACGGGCACCAGCAGGTGCCGGTACTGCGACAGCAACGCGCGCTTGGTGACCAGGACGTGCGCGCCCCACAACGCCAGGGCGAGCTTCACGGCCTCGATCGGCTGGAACGAGATGGGCCCGAGCGTGAACCACGAACGCGCGCCACCGCGGACGTCACCGAGCGGCGTCAGCACGAGTGCCAGCAGCAGCACGCCGATGCCCATCGCGGCCGTCGAGAAGTGCCGGAGCTTGCGCAACGGGAACCGCAGCATCACCCAGAACAGCACGGCGCCGATGCACACGTAGATCAGCTGCTTCTGGAACACGCTGTACGCGGACACACCCGAGGCGACCTGTCCCGGCGCGGAGGCCGACAGCACCATCACCAGGCCGAGCACGGTGAGCATGCCGAAGATCGCGAGCAACAGGTGGAAGTCGGCCAGCGGGCGGCCCAGCCACGAGGTCATCCCGCTGCGCAACGAGGCGATGCGGCCCGCGGGACGAACCTTCCGCTTGCTTCTCGGCTTGTCGGCGACGACGGTCACCAGATCATCGTCTCCTGTGTCAAGCGCTCAAACGGGGATTCCTGGGGCGTGTCGCCCTCTTGGTGTCGTGACCGCCGGCCTTTGCCCCGTATTTCGACGGTCAGACGGGTGCCTCGCGGTGCCGCCCCCGCGCCCTCGTACCGGTAGTACGGGGGCGCGGGGGCGGTGTCGCGAGGCGCCCTGCTGAACGCCGGAAGACGCGGTGAAGGCCGGCGGTCACGACACCATCACCCTACCGACCACCCGTCAGGCGGTTCACGGCGTCCGTGAACGCCTGTCCGCGGTGCGCGTAGTCGCTGAACATGTCCATCGACGCGGCCGCCGGAGCGAGCAGGACCGTGTCACCGGACTGCGCGAGCTCCTGCGCCGCACGGACGACGTCGAGCATCGGATCCTCGTCGTCGGCGAGGTCGAGCGAGCGCACGGGCACGTCCGGCGCGTACTTCGCCAGCGCGTCCGCGATCACCTGACGGTCGGCGCCGATCAGCACCGCGCCCCGCAGCCGATGGGCCTCCGAGCGCACCATGTCCTCGACCGACGCGCCCTTCAGCAGTCCGCCGGCGATCCAGACGACGCTGTCGAACGCGCGCAACGAGGCCACGGCCGCGTGCGGGTTCGTCGCCTTCGAGTCGTTGATGTACTTGACGTCCGCTGCGTCGACGGTGACGAGCACGGCGCGGTGGGCGGCGGGTTCGAACGCCTCCAAGCCCTCGCGCACGGCCTCGGACGGCACGCCGTACGCGCGCGCCAGGGCCGTGGCGGCCAGTGCGTCCGCGATGCCGGGAGGGCCCGCCGGGCGGATCTTCGCGACCTCGACCAGCGCCTCGTCGTCGGCGAACGCGCGGTCGACCAGCCAGCCGTCGCGCACACCGAGCTGGCCGTCCTCGGGCTCGTCGAGCGTGAAGCCGATCCGGTCCCGCGCGGGCGAGGCCTCCAGCAGGTCGCCGACCAGTTCGTCGTCGAGCCAGCCGATCGCCACGTCACCGGTGAGGATCTGGGCCTTGGCCTGGGCGTAGGCCTCCATGCCGCCGTGCCAGTCGAGGTGGTCCTCCGCGAGGTTGAGCAGCGCGCCCGCCTGCGGACGCACCGACGGCGCCCAGTACAGCTGGAAGCTCGACAGCTCCACCGCGAGCACCCGGCGACCGGCCAGCAGCGCGTCCACAACGGGCAGGCCGACGTTTCCGCAGGCCACGGCGTCCGCGCCGGCGGCGTGCAGGATCGACTCCAGCATGCCGACCGTGGTGGTCTTGCCGTTCGTGCCCGTCACCGCGAGCCACACCGGCGGGTCGGCCAGTTCGGTGCCCATCCGCCAGGCCAGCTCGACCTCGCCGATCACCTCGATGCCCGCGGAGGCGGCGGCCGCGAGCAGCGGGCTGGACGGCTGCCAGCCAGGGCTCGTGACCACCAGCGAGGTGCCGGCCGGCGGCTCGGCCAGGCCGGGCACCAGTTCGACGCCTTCGAGCAGGGTCTCCAGGGCGGCCAGTCGTTCCGGCGACGAGTCCGTCACCACGACCTCGGCCCCCGCCGCGAGCAACGCCTCCGCGGCGGACCGGCCGGTCACTCCAGCACCGGCGACCAGCACCTTCGAACCAGCCAGCTTGGTCATCGTCCTAGAACCCGCCCGTCAGCCATTCGCTGTAGAAGACACCGAGACCGAACATGCAGCAGATACCGCCCATCAACCAGAACCGGATGATGACCGTGGTTTCCGCCCAGCCCGCGAGCTCGAAGTGGTGGTGGAACGGTGCCATGCGGAACAGACGCCGTCGTGAGGTGCGGAAGACGGCGACCTGCAACGCCACCGACAGGGCCTCGACCACGAACAGACCACCGATGACGATCATCAGCAGCTCGGTGCGGGTCGCGATCGCGAGACCGGCCACGAGACCGCCGAGCGCGAGCGAACCGGTGTCACCCATGAAGATCTTGGCGGGAGCCGCGTTCCACCAGAGGAAGCCGATGCAGCCCGCCATCGCGGCCGCGGCGATCACCGCGAGGTCCAGCGGGTCGCGGACGTCGTAACACCCGGCGACCGAGTAGCTCGAGCAGCTCCAGCGGAACTGCCAGAACGAGATCACCACGTACGTGCCGAACACCATCGCCGACGAGCCGCCGGCCAGACCGTCCAGGCCGTCGGTCAGGTTCACGGCGTTCGACCAGGCGGCGACCATGCCGTAGCAGAAGACGATGAACCCGATGACGCCGAACGAGACCACGGTGATGTCGCGGACGAACGACAGGTTGACCGACGCGGGCGTCAGGCCGTCCTTGTTCGGGAACTGCAGCACCAGGATCGCGAACGTGATCGTCGCGATGAACTGGCCGACCAGCTTCGCCGTCTTGTTCAGGCCCAGGTTGCGGGCCTTGCGGATCTTGATGAAGTCGTCGAGGAAGCCGACCACGCCGAGCGACGTCGTCAGCATCAGCACGAGCAGGCCGGACGCCGTCGGGGTCTGCCCGGAGGCGGAGGCCGACAGCGAGTTCACGAGGTGCGTGCCGAGGTAACCGGCCCACATGGCCACCAGGATGGCGAGGCCACCCATGGTCGGCGTACCGCGCTTGGTCTTGTGGTGCTGCGGACCGTCCTCACGGATCTCCTGGCCGAAACCCTGGCGGGAGAAGATCTTGATCAGGTAGGGCGTCAGCAGGATCGACACTGCCAGTGCGATCGCTGCGGCGATCAGGATGCTCTTCACTTGGTTCCTGCCTCCAGCAGGGCCTCGGCAATGCGCCACAGGCGATAAGCGTTGGATGCCTTGACCAGCACGACGTCACCGGGCCGGACTTCCCCCCGTAGCAACGCGATCGCCGCGTCCGCGTCCGGCACCCTGACGGATTCGTCTCCCCAAGATCCTTCCAGGTGCGCACCCTGGTGCATCGCGCGGGCCGCTTCACCGACGACGACCAGCTTGCTGATGTCCAGGCGCACCACCAGGCGGCCGATCTCGTCGTGCTCGCGCACCGCGTCGTCGCCCAGTTCCGCCATCGGGCCGAGGACGGCCCAGCTGCGGCGGGCGGGCGTGGAGGCGCGCGAGATCGACGCGAGCGACTTCAACGCCGCCTTCACCGAGTCCGGGTTCGCGTTGTAGGCGTCGTCGATGACCGTCACGCCGTCGGGACGGTCGGTGATGACCATGCGGTGTGCGGAGACCCGCTGCGCGCCGCTCAGCCGCTTCGCCACCTCGGCGGGCGTGGCGCCCAGTTCGAGCGCGATCGCGGCGGCGACCAGCGCGTTGCCCACCTGGTGCGGGCCGTTCAGCGACAACGCGACGTGGGCGTCTCCCTGTGCGGTCTTCAGCGTGAAGCTCGCACGGGCCTGCTCGTCCAGCTCGATGTTCTCCGCGCGGACGTGCGCGCTCGGGTTCTCACCGACCAGTACGACCTTGGCCTTGGTGCGGCTCGCCATGCCCGCGACCAGCGGGTCGTCGGCGTTCAGGATCGCGACGCCGTCCTCGGGCAGCGACTCGACCAGCTCGCCCTTGCCCTGCGCGATGCCTTCGCGGGAGCCGAACTCGCCGACGTGCGCGGTGCCGACGTTGAGCACGGCACCGAACTTCGGTGGCGCGATCCGGCAGAGGTTCTCGATGTGGCCGATGCCGCGTGCGGACAGCTCCAGCACCAGGAACCTGGTGTCCTCGGTGGAACGCAGCGCGGTCCACGGGTGGCCGAGCTCGTTGTTGAACGACTCCGGCGGCGCGACGACCTCTCCGGCCGGCGCCAGCACCTGGGCGATGAGGTCCTTGGTGGACGTCTTGCCCGCGGAGCCGGTGATGCCGACGATCGTCAGGTCCTTCAGGCGGTCCGTGACGTGGCGGGCGAGCTTGGCCAGTGCCTCGAGCACCGCCGCGCCCTCGCCCGTCGTGTCGCCCGCGAGCACGTAGGCGTTGGCGTGCTTGGTCTCCACCGGCGGCGCGATCACCGACGGCGCGTCGACCTCGCGGCCGGCCAGCACACCGGCCGCGCCGGACGCCACCGCCTGCGCGGCGAAGTCGTGGCCGTCCACGCGTTCGCCCGGCAGCGCGAGGAAGAGCCCTCCCTCGGTGACCTTGCGGGTGTCGAACTCGATGGTGCCGGTGACCACCGGACTGCCATCGGTCGCGTGCAAGCGTCCGCCGACGATCTCAGCGATCTCGGCGAGCGTGAGTGCGATCAACGGTGCGCCTCTCTGATCGCGGCGGTCAGCGTCTCGACGTCCGAGAACGGATGGATCACGCCGGCGATCTCTTGTCCCGTCTCGTGTCCCTTGCCCGCCACGACGACGACGTCACCCGGATGGGCCAGCTCGACGGCCTTCTCGATCGCGAGCCTCCGGTCGCCGATCTCGAGCACCTCGCCCCGGTTCGCGGTGGCGAGGGCCCCTTCGAGCATGGCGGCCCGAATAGAGGACGCGTCTTCGCTCCTGGGGTTGTCATCGGTGATGATCAACACCTCGGCGCGTTCGGCGGCGGCCTCGCCCATCAGCGGGCGCTTGGCCCGATCCCGGTCGCCACCGCAGCCGAGCACGACGATCACCCGGCCGTCGGTCTTGGCGCGCACGGCGTCGAGCGCGAGCGCGACGGCGGCGGGCTTGTGCGAGTAGTCGACGACGGCCGTGAAGGCCTGGCCCTCGTCGATGCGCTGCATGCGGCCGGGCACCTGGACGTTGGCCAGACCCTCGGCGATCGCGCCGGCGTCGATGCCCTCGACGTGCAGGCAGGCGATGGCCAGCAGGGCGTTCGCGATGTTGAAGCTGCCCGCCAGCGGCAGGTGGATCCGGATGTCGCCGCCGGGGCCGTGCGCGGTGAACGTCTGCTCGCCGGTCGCGGACACCTCGACGTCGCTCGCGGTCCAGGTGGCGGGCTTGGTCGTGGCGACGGTGATGGTGCCCGGCTTCACGAGCCGCTCGCCCCACTCGCCGTCGACGCAGACGACCTCCTTGCGCGCGCGGCCGTCGAACAGCTGCGCCTTGACCTGGAAGTACTCCTCCATGTCTGCGTGGAAGTCGAGGTGGTCCTGGCTCAGGTTCGTGAACGCGCCGATCTCGAACTCGGTGGCGGCGACGCGGCCCATGTGCAGCGCGTGGCTCGACACCTCCATCGCCACGTCGGTGACCCCGCGCTCGGCCATGACCGCGAACAACGCCTGCAGGTCCGGCGCCTCGGGCGTGGTGTGGGAGCTGCCGAGCTGCTCGGCGCCGATGCGGGTGCCGACCGTGCCGATCAGGCCCGTCTGCTTCCCGGCGGCGCGCAGCACCGACTCGATCATGTACGTGGTGGTGGTCTTGCCGGACGTGCCGGTGACACCCCACAGCTTGATCTTGGTCGACGGCTGTCCGTAGACGTGCGCGGCGAGCAGGCCCACGACCTCGCGGGGGCGTGGGTGGATCAGCACGGGCACGTCCTTGAGGGCGTCGCGCGCGGCTCCGGCCTCGTCGGTCAGCACGGCGACGGCACCGTTGGCGATGGCCGTCTCGGCGAAGTCGGCGCCGTGCACCGTGGCACCCGGCAGCGCGGCGTAGAGGTCTCCGGCGACCACGTGCTGTGCACGCAGAGTAACCCCCGTCACCTGGACGTCGGCATGCGCTGGCCTGGTCAGGTGCACGTCGGCCACCGCGGCGAGAGCAGCCACGGAAGCAGGGCGAATGGCGTTGGGGCGGGGCGGGGCGGTCGCGACCTTGCCCTCGAGCTTGGCAGGCACGGGCAAGAGGCTACCGGCGTACGCAGAGTGGCCGGGCGGCGCGTTGGCGTTCGGGTGATGATCGGCTGTCCTGGGCCGTTCGAGTGGCCGGTCCCGCAGGTCCGGGTAGGTGAGCCCGTCCGGCCGAACAAGTTCCTGCCCGCTTGGTGACTTCCGGCCCTGTGAGCGCGGGGGCACACGCGGTGAGGTAGGGGTCGGCAGGAGGCGGCAATGAAAACCAGCACGGCGGCGGAACCCAGGAGATTCTCCTTCTGGGCTCCCGATTTCAGTCGTTCAGTGACAGTCGGAGTCGACACTTCCGAGTTCGCCTATCACGCTTTCGAGTGGGCCGCGCGGCACGCGTGGTCGCTCCGAACGGATCTTCAGGTCTACCTCGCGGACCCCGGTGACACGACGGTCCAGCGGGTCCTGGAACGACTTCCCATGCTCACCGCCCACTTCCGCCCGAGCGGGGACGACCCGGTGGCCGCACTGGTGAGGGCGTCGGACTCCAGCGCGACCTTGGTCTTGGGGTGCAAAGGTGAACAGCACCGCGGCCTGGGGCTGGGCTCCCTCGTCCTCCCGGTGTTGCGCCGCGCGCGGTGTGGTGTCGTGGTGGTGCGCGGACGTCCACAGGCGATCCGCGGCGAACACGGCTGGATCACCGCTGCCGTCGGCGGGTGCGAGGACCCGGTCGTGCTGCGGCGCGCGGTCGAGCTCTGCCGCACCCGCCGAGCGCGGCTGCGACTGCTGCACGTCCACCTGCCCGCCCAGCACGGCGGCGAGGTGCCGCGCGACGAGGCCGCGATCCGCCGGGCCGTGTTGTTCCTGCGCACCACCGCGCCCGAACTGACCCCCGAGGTCCAGGTGGAGTCACGGCATCCGCACGAGACCCTGGCCGCGCTGGACTCCGACCTCGTGGTCGTGGGACGCGGTGGGAAGCACGACGGCGTCGGACTGGTCACGCGGGCCGCGCTCTACCACTCGTCGTGCCCGGTGCTGGTGGCCCGGCCCGAACCCCTGCAGGAGGAACGCGCGGCGTTCTAGCAGTTCTTGCGCAGCACAGTTCCCGTCGTGCCCGGCAGAGCCACGAACGTGACCGGTGCGCCGTGCTCGTTGAACTGGGTCTCGGCGAGCCGGACGGTGACGGGCCCGGTGCCGGTCCTGTTGGCGTTGACGATCACGGTGCCGCACGCGAAGTCGCGCTGGTGCACGTTCTTCGCGATCTCGTGGTGCTCGCCGAGCGGGGCACCGAGGTCCCAGTCGTACTCGTCGCGCCACTGCGAGGGGTTGTCGTAGCGGTCGGTCTCCTCGATCTCGGAGATCGCCGCGTGCTCGCCCTTGGCCAGCAGGTAGCTCGCGAAGGCGTAGCGGAAGGGCTGCTCGGCGCCGCTGTGGTGCGGCTGCACCCAGGTGATCTTGCCCTTGGCCTCGTTGGCGGTGATCTGGGCGATCTGCCTGCTCCAGCCCTGCGAGTACTCGGAGAGCAGGTCCTGGTCGCCGAAGGTCAGCCACCACTCGTCGAAGCCGCCGTCGAGGTGTTCGACGTAGGAGTCCCACGCGCCGTCGTGCAGGCGGGCGTTCGACATGTTCGCGACGGTCTTGAGGCCCGCGTCCACGAACTTCTGCCTGGTGTTGGCCAGCATCGAGCGGTAGGCCTCGCGCATCGACTCGTCGGTCGGGTACGCTTTCGGGCAGACGCCCTCGTGGTAGGTGTCGCAGGCGAACAGCGCGTTGTCCATGAAGACGCCGTCGAAGACCTTCGCCGACGACTTGACCACGTTGTCGGCCCAGGCGTTCTGGTAGTCGGCGTTGCCGACGTCCATCTGCCAGTGGCCCTCGTAGCCGCCGTACTCGAAGCGGTTGCCGGCGGAGTCGGTGAGGAACCACGACGGGTCGGCCGCGCAGTACCCGACGCCGGTGGGGAGATCCGAATCGTCGACGCCACCGGAACAGGCGTAGCTGCGGGTCGAGGAAAGATCTTTGTAGACGAACGCCTGAATCTCCGGGTTCGCCTTCTTGAGCTTCGCGGCAAGATCGGTTTCCCAGGCGTTCAGCACGACGTACGAACGTCGTTTCGCCTCGACTTCGATCATTTCCTCGGACACCGTCGTGCTGTTCATGTGCAGCCAGTACGACTTCACGTCAGGGTCTTCCTCCGGCGCCTGAACAGGAGCGACGGGCGCCACCCCCAGCAAGAACGCCAAGATCGAATATCCGATGGAACGCACGACGCACATCACCTCGTTCAGCTCTCCGGTTTCGGAGAATTAAACGTGATGAAATGCGTCTCAACACGAAGAAGTTTTCACAGTCAAAACAACGGAATCACGCCTGGGCGCACCCGTGCCTCTTGTGGATCCGGGGCGCGCCGCTCACAATGCGCGCCCCCTACAGCTGCAGCTGCACGAACGGCGTCTGCTCGGCCGACATCGGCACCTGGAACCGCTGGGTCAGGAACGTCGCGATGTCGTGGAACAGCGGCGCCGCCGACTGGGCCCCGCTCGGCGCGTCGAGCATGATGCCGACGACGTAGCGCGGGTTGTCGGCCGGGAGGATGCCCGCGAACGTGGTCCAGTACTGGCTCTGCGAGTAGCACTTGCAGGTCTGGTCGATCTGCTGCGCCGTGCCGGTCTTGCCCGCGATCTGGTAGCCGGGGATCGCGGCCGGCTTGCCCGTGCCGTTCTGGTTCGAGTCCCGCGGGTCGGACTGCGTGACCGAGCGGAACATCTGGCGGACGGTCTTCGCGGTCTCCGGCGACACCACGGTGATGCCGTCGGGACGCTGCTTCTCCGAACGCGCGCCGTCCTCGCCGATCTCGGCGCGGATCAGCCGCGGCGGGATGCGCACCCCGTCGTTGGCGATGGCCTGGTACATGGCGGTCATCTGCAGCAGCGTCATCGAGAGGCCCTGGCCGATCGGCAGGTTGCCGAAGGTCGAGCCCGACCACTGGTTGAGCGGCGGGACCTGGCCGGACTCCTCGGCCGGGACACCGGAGTTGGTGCGGCGGCCGAGTCCGAACTTCTGCAGCATCTCGGCGTAGCGCTCCTGGCCGACCTGCTGGGCGGCGAGCAGCGTGCCGACGTTGGACGACTTGGCGAACACGCCGGTGAACGACATCGGCACGGTGGGGTGGTTCCACGCGTCCTTGATGGTCCGGTCGGCGACCTTGATCGACCCCGGCACCTGCAGTACGTCGTCCGGCTTGAACAGGCCGTACTCGACGGCGGCCGCGGCCGTGACGATCTTGTTCACGGAGCCGGGCTCGAAGCTGTAGGCGACCGCGGTGTTGCGCTTCTGGTCCTCGGTGGCCTTGCCGAAGTCCGTCGGGTCGTACGTCTTGTCGTTGGCCATCGCGACGATCTCGCCGGTGCGGCTGTCCAGCACGACGGCGGAGGCGTTCTTGGCCTCGGTCTTCTTCGCGTAGTCGCTGACCATCTTCTGGACGGCGTACTGCGTGTCGATGTCGATCGTGAGCTCGAGGCTCTTGCCCGGCTGCGGCTTCACGAGCTCGCGCTCGGTGTTCGGGATGACGAGCGTGTCGTCGCCGGACATCGTGTCGACGACTCGGCGGCCCGTCCGGCCGGCCAGCACGTTGTCCTGGGCGTTCTCGAGACCGAGGATGCCCTGGACGGTCGGCGGCTTCTCCTCCTGGCGCCAGTTCGCGGCGCCGATGATGTTCGACGCCAGATCGCCGTTGGGGTAGATGCGCTTGGAGCGGTACTCCGAGCCGATCTCCGCCGGGTACTTCTCGACGATCTTCGAGGCCTTGGCCGGCTCGGCCTCACTGACCAGGACCTCGTAGCTGATGTCCTTCACCAGCTGCCGGTAGACGGTCTCCTCGTCGGTCTTCTCCCCGTTGACCTCGGGTCCCAGCGTCGACGACATGAACTTCGCCATCTCGCGCGCGTGGTCCTCGTAGGTCCCCGGGTACTTCTCCGCGTCCTTCGCGTGGGCGTCGTCCCAGTTCTTACGCGCGCGCTGCGGAAGGATGTAGAGCGCGCGCACCTCGATGGAGAACGCGAGCTGGTTGCCGTTGCGGTCGAGGATCGACCCGCGTTCGGCGGGGATGTCGATGGGCGTCGTGCGCTGCTTCTGCGCCTGCTGCGAGAGCTCCTCCGCCTGCAGGCCCTGCACCTGCACGAGCTTGATGCCCGCGATCACCAGCGCACCGATCAGCAGCACGCGGCCGACGCCGATGCGCAGCCTGCTGTTGCCACCCAGGCGCGCGGCCGGGCGGGAGCCGCGCACGGACAACGGACGGCGCGGCGCCCTCTGCTGCGGACCGGGCATCAGCCACCCGCCGGAGGCGTCTGGCCCTCACCGGCGGGCGGCTGCTGACCTGCCGGAGGAGTCTGACCGGCCGGCGGGGTCTGACCCGCGGGAGGTGCGGGAGTCTCGGGGGACGGCGGGGGCGGAGGCGTCGACTTGGTCGGCGCGCTCGGCTTGCCGAACTCCTCGATCGAGCCGTCCGGGTTCTGCCGCAGCCGCGCCGGGTTCGTCGGCGCGACCAGGCCCATCTCCCCCGCGCGGCGCGCGAGGTCGGTCGGCGACTCGAGCAGCGCCACCTCGCGGCGCAGCTGCTCCATCTGCAACGTCAGCTTCTCGGCCTCGGCCCGCGCCACCTGCAGCCGGTAGGTGTCGGCGGCGGCCTGGGTGGAGAAGTACATGATCCCGGCGACGCCCGCGCCGAGCACGAGCATCACCAGCACGACGAAGGGAGCCTTGGACACGACCTTCTGCTGCGGGCTCGCGGAGCCGTTGCGCAGGTTCGAGGCGCGCTGGGCCCGCCGCGCGTACGCACGCTCGGCCCCCGCGGTCCGCCGCCGCGCCTTGTCCTTCTGCTCGGACTTCTCCTTCGAGGGATCGCGGGGCGACGGCCCACCGACCCGTGCGGGTGCCGTCATCGTGGTTCTCCGATCCGCTCCGCCGCCCGCAGACGCACCGGCGCCGCACGCGGGTTGTCCTCTACTTCCTGCTCGTTCGCGAGCTCCGCGCCCCTGGTGAGCAGCTTGATCTCAGGTCCGTGACCAGGCAGCTCGACCGGCAGGCCCGGCGGCGTCTTCGACTTCGCCAGCTCGGCGAGCGCCTGCTTCACCATCCGGTCCTCGAGGGACTGGTAGGACTCCACGACGATCCGCCCGCCGACGCGCAGCACGCCGAGAGCGGCCGGCAACGCCAGCCGCAACGACTCCAGCTCGCCGTTGACCTCGATCCGCAACGCCTGGAACGTGCGCTTCGCCGGATGCCCGCCCGTGCGCCGCGAAGCAGCGGGCACCGTGGCGTAGAGCAGCTCGACGAGACGGCCGCTGTTGGTGAACGGCTCCTTCTCGCGTTCCCGCAGCACCGCGGACGCGATCTTGCCCGCGAACCGCTCCTCGCCGTAGGTCGAGAGGATCCGCGCGAGGTCGCCGTGCGCGTACGTGTTCAGCACGTCCGCCGCCGTCATGCCGGTGCCCTTGGACATCCGCATGTCGAGCGGCGCGTCCTTCGAGTACGCGAACCCGCGCTCCTCCTCGTCCAGCTGCAACGAGGACACGCCGAGGTCCATCAGCACACCGTCCACGTGCGAGTAGCCGAGGTCTTCCACGGCTTCGTCGATGTGGTCGTAGGTGACGTTGACGAGATGAACGCGGTCACCGTGGTGAGCGAGACGCTTGCCGGCCATCTCGATGGCCTGCGGGTCGCGGTCGAGCCCGATGAGCGTGAGCTCGGGGTGGGCGCTCAACAGCGCGTCGGAGTGGCCACCCATGCCGAGCGTCGTGTCGACGACGACAGCGGGCTTGCCGGACAGCGCTGGAGCGAAGAGTTCCAGGACGCGATCCAGCAGCACCGGAACGTGCCGCGGCTGATCCATCGTCCCTCTACTCCCCTGATGCGCGTTTCGGGTGACGTCAGGTCCCCGCCCGCCCGTCGAACCTGGCGCCGGGGAAGGTGCGCCAGGGCCGATTCTCGAGCGGACCGAGGCCTCACGGCACCCGAATCGCGTGTGGAACATCCGGCCTGTTGCTCGGCTGACCGCCATCAGAAGACGCCCGGAATGACCTCCTCGCGAGCGGTGGCGTAGCCGTCCTCGTGCTCGTCGAGATAGGTCTGCCAGGCCGCCGCGTCCCAGATCTCCATCCTGGTGAACGCGCCGACGACCACGCACTCCTTGGTCAGCCCGGCATACCGGCGCAGTTCCGGTGCGATCAGGACGCGGCCCTGACCGTCCGGACGCTGCTCGTCCGTACCTGCGAACAAATAGCGCTGATAGGCGCGCACGGCGTCGTTGGTGAACGGCGCCTCGGCGACTTTCCTCGCCATCTGCTCGAACTCAGCCCGGGGGAACACGTACAGGCAGTGGTCCTGGCCCTTGGTGACCATGAGACCTCCCGCCAGTTCGTCCCGGAACTTCGCAGGCAGTGTCAGCCGACCTTTGTCGTCCAGGCGCGGGTAGTGAGTGCCGAGGAACACGGCATCCACCTCCCTTGCCGGGCGACGCGACCGGCAGTGGAGCCCCCGTCTGCCCCACCGGCCGCCACAGTACCCCACTTTTCACCACAGTCAACGTTGAAACAGGTGCTCACACAGCATGTCGCAACCTATTTGCCCAGGTAGACGCCGTGGGGCGGGGTGGGGGGACGGTGGGGGAGCTGGTCAGTCACCACCTTCGCGGGTGAGGGTTCAGGCCGGATTTAGCACTCGAACGGCCTAGAAATTTCCGCCAAAACCGGGAGTTGCGGCGAGATGGTGGGGGAAGGTGGAAGGGGGTGGAGCGAACCCGGTGTGGCCCGCAGGTACGAGGGCTGCCGGACACGGATCGACGCGAGTGAAGGCAGATCGGGCATGGGTGTTCGTGGGCTGCGGGCTGGGACCGCCGGTGTCGCCCGCTACCGTGATGACGAAATGGTCACGGTGATCCAGGCCTACCTCGAAGACCTGCTCGGACTGCGGTGCGGTGAAAACCAGACTGCCGCTGCGTGTCCGGGTGTTCCACTGCGACGAGTGCGGCTTCGTGCTCGATCGCGACGTCAATGCCGCCCGCAACCTCGTCGCGCTCGTCAACGAGGCAGCAGGCAGCACGTCCGCGGCGAGTTGCGCCGGGACGACGACCAAGCCGGCCGGAAACCCACGTCAGACTCACGCAGTGTGGGCAGCGGGTACTGCCGCGGGAAGACCCGGCCACGGCCGGGCCAACGCCACACCGCAAGGTGACGGCTACCGAGCGGAGCGGCCCGATGTTCACTCACGCCTCAGGTAACGGAAGGTGGACACTGGTGGCAGTCGCCGCAGCCGGTAACTAACGGCGCTTAGCCAAGGTTTGACACACTGCGTGAAACGCTCACACGTCCGTGTTCCGGACACGGCTGCTGGAGGTTTAGTGACGCCGGGAAGCCCAAGCGCGAACAGTCACGCGCCGGTCGATCAAGTTCTGGGAGAGCTGCACGGCGCCGTTCAGCGGATCGCCGCCAACGTCGAGCGGGTGCTCGTCGGTAAACCAGACGTGGTCCGCCTCGCGCTCGTGACGCTGCTCGCCGAGGGGCACCTGCTGGTCGAGGACGTGCCGGGTGTCGGCAAGACCTCGCTGGCGAAAGCGCTTGCCCGTTCCATCGACTGCACCGTGAGCCGAGTGCAGTTCACGCCCGACCTGTTGCCGAGCGACATCACCGGCTCCTCCATCTACAACCGGCAGGAGAACGACTTCGAGTTCCGGCCCGGTCCGATCTTCGCGAACATCGTCGTCGGCGACGAGATCAACCGCGCCTCCCCCAAGACGCAGTCCGCGCTGCTGGAGTGCATGGAGGAACACCAGGTCACGGTCGACGGCAACACGTACCCGCTGGGTTCGCCGTTCATGGTGATCGCGACGCAGAACCCGATCGAGATGGAGGGCACCTACGCCCTTCCGGAGGCGCAGCGCGACAGGTTCACGGCGCGCGTGTCGATCGGGTACCCGGACCCGCAGGCCGAGCTGGCGATGGTCGACGAGCACGCGGGCCACAACCCGCTCGACGACCTGCGGCCCGTCTCGGACGCCGCTCAGATCCTGCGGCTGGTCGAGGCGGTGCGCCGGGTGCACCTCTCGCCCGAGGTCCGTCGTTACGCCGTCGAGCTGGTCTCGGCGACGCGCCGGCTGCCTGAGCTGCGGCTCGGTGCCTCGCCGCGGTCCACGCTGCACCTCGTCCGCGCCGCTCGCGCGCAGGCCGCACTGGCCGGCCGCGACTTCGTGGTGCCGGACGACATCCACGCGATCGCGATCCCGGTGCTGGCCCACCGCCTCGTGATGACCGCGGAGGCGCAGGCCGCCCGCCGCTCCCCCGCCGACCTGATCAGGGCGCTGTTGCAGCGGGTGCCGGTGCCGACAGCGGCACTCGACCCGAGCGCGGCGTTCGTCCGCAGCATGAACAACAACAACGCAGGGACGCCACGCTAACGATGCGCACCGCACTCTCCGGTCTGACCACACGCGGAAGATGCTTGCTGGCCGCGGGGTTCGCCGCCGGAGTGTGCGCCGCTGTGCTGAACGAACGCGACCTGCTGCGGGTCGCCGCTTTCGTGATCGCGCTGCCGCTGCTGGCCGCGTGGCTCGCTACGAGGGCTCGGGTGGGGTTGCACGCCGCCCGGTACCTCGCGCCGAGCCGGGTGCCGGTCGGGGCGGCCTCCGAGGTCAAGCTCGACCTGCGCAGCACCGGCCGGCTGCCGACGGGCGGGCTGATGCTCGAGGACACCGTCCCGTACGCCCTGGGCGCGCGGCCGCGGTTCCTGGTGGAGCGGCTGCCCCGCAACACGCCGACGTCGTTGCGCTACCCGCTCAAGCCGGTGATGCGCGGCATCCAGCAGGTCGGTCCGCTGATGGCGCGGATCACCGACCCGTTCGGCCTCGCCGAGTTCGACCGCGAGCTCGCGGGCCGGTCGCGGCTGGTCGTGGTGCCGCGCGTCGTGCGGCTGTCGGGTCTGCCCAGCGGGTCCGGCATGGGCGCGGGCGACGACGGCTCGGTGCGGCTGCGGGCCGGTCAGGGCGAGGACGACGCGGTCGTGCGGCCGTACCGTCAAGGCGATGACCTGCGGAAGGTCCACTGGCGGTCCACCGCCCGGCGCGACGAGCTGATGGTGCGTGTCGAGGAACGTCCGTGGCGCGGCGGCACGACCGTGCTGCTGGACCACCGGGTGTACGCGCACCGCGGCAGCGGGCCCACGGCGTCACTGGAGTGGGCGATCTCGTTCGCGGCGTCGATCTGCCTGCACCTGCACCACTTCGGTCACC
Source organism: Lentzea sp. HUAS TT2 (assembly GCF_051853195.1). Taxonomy (NCBI): domain Bacteria; kingdom Bacillati; phylum Actinomycetota; class Actinomycetes; order Pseudonocardiales; family Pseudonocardiaceae; genus Lentzea; species Lentzea sp. HUAS TT2. The sequence continues at coordinate 978,560 of NZ_CP196667.1, forward strand.
AGGTGCGTCTGGTCTCCGAGGACGGGCGGGTGCTCGCGGGCGGGTCGTCCGACGGCGGGCACAGCGACCACGTGGTGCTGGACTCGCTCGCGGCGTTGCAGGGCTCGCACCGCCGTGAGCTGAGCGGCGGGACGGACCCCGGCGCTGGCCAGGAGGTCATCGCGGTGCTCGGCGGCCTCTCGCCGGCGTCGGCGGAGGAGCTGATCCGTTACCGGCCGCGCGGCACGCGCAGCCTGGCCGTGTTGCTGGACGTGAACGCGTGGGCGGGCGGGACCGACACCTCGGCGCCCGAGCCAGAGGACGCGCGGCGGTTGCTGAACGGCGCGGGCTGGGGCGTGGCGATCGCGAAGCCGTCCGCCTCGATGCAGCAGGTGTGGCAGGAGTTGTGCGCCTCGGCGGGCAACCGTGGTTCGTCGATCCGCTCGGAGGTGGGCTGAGATGGGGTCCCGTTCCGCTCCCGCCAAGGGTGCCGAACCCGAGTGGTTCACCTCGGCGACGCCGTGGATCGCGGCGCTGGCCGTGCTCTGCGCGTCGACCGCGCTGTCCGGTGTGATCGAGGGTGATCTGTGGCTGGTGCGCATCGGCGTGGTGATCGTCGCGATCACCGTGACCGGCGCGTTCCTGCGGGCGACCAGGCTGACTCCGCCGCTGGTCGCGATCGCCCAGGTGTTCGTGCTGTTGTGCCTGCTCACGGCGTTGCACACGCGGTCGGGCATCTTCCTGTTCATCCCCGGCCCCGACGCGCTGGGCGAGCTCGGCGACGTGCTCGCGGAGTCGGTGTCGCAGGTGCAGACCGGGGTGCCCCCGGTGCACGCGTCGCCGGCGATCCAGGCGCTCGTGGTGCTGGCGATCGGCCTGGTCGCGGTGCTGGTCGACACGCTGGCCGTGGCCGCGGCGGCCCCGGCGGCGTCCGGTCTGGTGCTGCTGTGCGTGTTCGCGGTGCCCGCGTCGCTGGCCGACGAGATGCTGCCGTTCTGGACGTTCATCCTGGGCGCGGCGGCGTTCGCGATGCTGCTCGCGGTCGACGGCCAGCACCGGCACGAGGCCTGGCGCGGCCGGCTCGGTTCCGGGTCGGCGAGCGGGTCCGGCGGGTCCGCGACCTCGGTGGCGGCGATCGCGATGGTGATCGCGCTGGTGGTCGGCGCGGGCTTCACGCTCGTCGGCACGGTCGGCAGGCTGCCCGGCAGCGGTGGCGGCGGTGGCGGCAAGGGCGGCATCGGGCTGAGCGAGATGACGTCGTTGCGCGGCATGCTCAACCGCGGCCAGACCGCCGAGGTGTTCTACGTGCGGGGTCTGTCGGAGACGAGCTACATGCGGGCGTCCACGCTCGCCCAGTACATCCCGAACAAGGGCTGGGACCGCGGCAACCCTCCCGGTGGCCAGCCGGCGAACGGTGACCTGCCGTTGCAGGCGGGCGACCCCGGCGGTGGCAAGACCACCCGGATCAAGATCGAGCCGCGCGACTGGCGGAGCTTCTGGCTGCCGACCTACGGCTCCGTCCGCCGGATCGAGACCCCGGACGACAACTACCGGTTCGACGCGACGAAGGGTGTCATCTTCACCCAGCAGGAACGCGAGCCGGACCCGTACGAGATCGAGACGGTGCTGTCGACGCCGACCAAGCAGGAACTGCGGCTCTCGCGGATCCTGCCGAACTCGGTCGACGGGGAGTACTACAAGGTCAACGGCGTCGAGCAGGAGGTGGTCGACCTCGCGAAGAAGATCGTGGAGGGCACCACCAACGACTTCGACAAGGCCGCGAAGCTGACCGAGTTCTTCAACGGCCCCACCAGCGACTTCGTCTACGACCTCAAGACGCAGGGCGACGTCACCCGCGACGCGCTGACCGACTTCGTGATGCGGAGCAAGGTCGGCTACTGCGAGCAGTTCGCCTCCGCGATGGCCGTGATGGCGCGCCTGGTGGGCCTGCCGTCGCGCGTGGCGATCGGCTTCACCGCCGGGTACGCCTCCGCCGACAACGCGTACCGGGTGATCAGCACCGAGGACGCACACGCGTGGGTCGAGATCTTCTTCCCGAACTACGGCTGGATGACGTTCGACCCGACCCCTGTCTCCAACGGCCGCGGCATCGTGCCGCCGTACCTGCGCGAGACCGCGCCGGGTCAGGAGGAGCAGCCGACGGCCAACACGCAGACCGAGTCGGCGGCCCCGTCCGCGAGCGGGTCGGCCCAGTCGTCGGCCTCGCCCGACGGGGACGACGGCACCGGCACGGTCGGGGACGCCACGCCGCAGGACACGTCGAAGGACTGGGTCCCGTGGGCGCTGCTCGCCGTCCTGATCATCGCGGTGCTGTTCCAGGTCTTCCGCGGTTCCAGCTTCGCCAATGCAGATGCTCCTGACGACGAGCCGGACTGGAACGGGCCCAAGCGGGACGGGCCGAAGCGGAACGGGCCTCTAACGGTCGTGAGACGGTGGAGCGGGTCCATCTCGATGGTGCTGTGGGCCGTGGTGCTGCTGCTCGCGGTGGCCTGGCTGTCGTACATCCTCATGGCCGTCGTGCTGGTGCTGCTCCTGGTGGCCACACCCGCGGCAGTCCGGGCGCTGCGACGGCGTGGCCGGTTGCGGGAGGTCTCCGCGCTCGGGCCCAAGGCGGCGTCGGCGGCCTGGAGCGAGCTCATGGCCGAGTCGATCGACCGCGGCGCGCCCGTGCCGACCGCCGAGACGATCAGGCTCGCCGCCCGCAGGTTGGCGCGGGAGCACAACCTCGACGACGCGGGCAAGGACGGGCTGCGGCAGGTGATCGGGGCGATCGAGCGGTCCTGGTACAGCTCGAACCCGGCGGCCGACCCGGCGTTGCCCGGAGCGCTGGCCGCGGTGCGGCAGTCGTTGCGGCTGAACGCCCCGCTGTCGTTGCGGGCGAAGCTGTTCCCGAAGTCGGTGCTGAAGCCGACGCCGGCACCGGTGGCCGAGACGCCCGACCGCGAGCCCGTGCCGGTGTAGGTGCGTGACATGACGAAGGGCCCGCTCCCCTCGGGGGGCGGGCCCTTCGCGTAGCGGCTCTCGGTGGTTCTACTGCTCTTCGTCGAAGCGGCGGCGGAAGCGCTCTTCCATCCGTTCGGAGAACGAGCTGCGGCTGCGCGCGGGCTTGCCGTCCTCCTGCGCTCCCTCGGCGACCTGGTCACCGCGACGCAGTGTCGTCAGGGTGATGAGCACACCGAAGAACATGAGCAGGAAGCCGAAGACGCTCACCACGGGAATGCTGGCGATCGCGAGCTGCGGGAGCATCACGCCGGTGATGAGCGCGGCCACGCCGACCACGAACAACACGATGCCCTGCACGCGGCGTCGCTTGGACGGCCGCCGCAACTTGGCGCCCCGTACGGTAGATGCGAACTTCGGGTCCTCGGCGTAGAGCGCGCGCTCGATCTGGTCGAGCAGTCGCTGCTCGTGCTCGGAGAGTGGCATCGTTCCTCCTCCGGCACAGCGGTCGCGGGCGCCGGGTGTTTTCGGTTTCCGCCGAACCCGGCGGACGACCCACCCTGGGGACGTCACCCTCCAGGATACGATCCGCGCGCCCCGGCGACTACCCAGTCGGCCCTCTCATACGGTCTGATCTGTCACCATCATCCTCCTGGGGCAGTGGTGAGGCCTTCGTGAGGCACTGTCCAGGCCCTCGTGGCCTGCCGTTCACGCCGCGTTCGGCCCCGTGATCCGTCCGGGACAGCCCCGCTTGCTCGGATCAGTCCATGAGCGAACTCATCGTCAACGGCGCCGCCGAGCAGGGCCTGACCGGCTGGCTCGTCGTCGCGGGCGCCCCTGTCGTGCTGCGGTACGACACGGGCCAGGGGTATCCGGGACCCGGTGATCCCGGTCCGGCGCAGCGCGGTTCGTCGTTCTTCGGCGGCGGCGACACGCCACTGAGCACGCTGCGACAGAGCGTGACGCTGCCGCGGAGGTCGTCTCAGTTCGCGGTGTCGGCGTGGCTCGGCGGTTACGCCGCGCAGCAGGACGGCGCCCGGCTGTCCGTGGAGTTCCTCGACGCCGGCGGCACACCGCGCGGTCTCGTGGTGCTCGGCCCGGTGACGGCGGAGGAGCGCTCCAGCCGCACGGGCCTGGTCGAACGTTCCGCCAGGGGCACCGTCCCGCCGGGGAGCAGGACCGCGGTCGTGACGCTGCAGATGACCCGATCCGGTGGTGGCACGTCGAACGACGGCTACGCCGACAACATCTCGTTCACGGTCGGAGGCCGCTGATGCTGAACCGACGTGATCTCCTGCGCGCCGCTGCCGCCGCCGGTGCTCTCGGCACCGTGTGGCCGCTCTCGGCCGGCCTGTCTCCCGTGGAGGCCCACGCGGCCGCGCTCGACCTCGGCGCCTCGTGGGACCCCGCGCCGTTCACCCTGGGCGTCGGCTCCGGGGACCCGTTGCCCGACAGCGTGATCCTGTGGACGCGACTGGCTCCCGAACCGCTGGCGTTCGAGCAGCCGCTGCCCGAGATCGTCGAGGTCGAGTGGTCGGTCGCGCTGGACCGCACGATGCGTTCGTGTGTGGCGAGCGGGACCGTCGCCGCGTCGAACCTGTTGGGGCACAGCGTGCACGTGCCCGTGCACGGCCTGCGTCCCGGCCGCACCTACTACTACCGGTTCTCCGCGCTCGGCAAGCGTTCCCGCGTCGGCCGCACCCGCACGGCACCTGTCGGCCCTGTGTCGAAGGTGCGGTTCGCGACGGCGAACTGCCAGGCGTTCCACGACGGCTTCTACGCGGCCCATCGCGGGATCGCCGCCGAGAACCTGGATTTCGTCGTGCACCTGGGCGACTACATCTACGAACACGGCCAGGTCGGCGGCACGCACGTGCGTGACCACGAGGGCCCGGCGGTGCTGTCCCTTGCGGACTACCGGCGCCGCCACGCCCTGTACAAGGGCGACCCGTCCCTGCGCGACGCCCACGCCGCCCACCCGTTCTACCTCACCTGGGACGACCACGAGGTGGCCAACGACTACAGCGGCACCGAGGGCTCCGCGCCGTTCGTCAAGCGCCGCGCCGCCGCCTACCAGGCCTGGTACGAGCACCTGCCGATCCGCTCTGGGAGCGCTCTCGAACCGCAGATCCACCGCCGCCGCCAGTGGGGGTCCCTGGTCGACCTGACCGTGCTGGACCTGCGGCAGTTCCGGTCCGCGCAGAACCTGCCCGGTGGCACGATCCTGGGCGCAGACCAGAAGAAGTGGCTGCTGGACGGCATTTCCGGCGCCCGCGAGGCGTGGCAGGTGTGGATCAACTCGATCATGCTGTCGCAGCTCGCCCGCACCGGCGGCGGCTACTACTTCACCGACCAGTGGGACGGCTTCCTGGCGGAGCGCCGCGAAGTGCTCGGCCACGTCGCGGCGGAGGGCATGAAGGACCTCGTGGTGCTGACCGGCGACTGGCACTCGGCGTTCGTGGACGACATCCGGCCGGACTTCGACGACCTCTCGTCGCCGGTGATCGGCACGGAGTTCACCGCGCACTCGGTCACGTCCGGGGCCTACTCGCCGGAGTGGAACGCGATGAACGGGCCGGTGATGGGGGCGGCGAACCCGCACCTGAAGTACTTCGAGGGCAACAGGTACGGCTACGACGTGTACGAGGTCACGCCGGAGCGGTTCACCACGCACATGAGGGTGATCGGGGACCGGCGGGACGCTTCGTCGCCGGTGTCGACGCTGACCACGTTCCACGTCGACCGGGGGAAGGCCGGGAGTTACGAGGACCCGGCGACGGTCGGATCGCCGGCGCAGTACCGGCGCCCGTGACCGACGAAAAGTGTCAGACCCGCTGAGTAAGCTCGGATTCGGGGGCTCCCGGGCCCTGTGAGGCCGGAGGGTGGATCCCCCGAATCCGATGCTAGTCAGCGGGTCTGACAGTCCTGTTCGTTCAGTTGTGGTCGGTCAGACCTGTTCGTTCGGTTGTGGCCCGTCAGCTCGCGATCTTGTAGGCGCGGATGATCGTCACCTCGCCGGTGTTGCCCGCCGCGTCCGTCGTCTTGGCGCGCAGCGAGGCGAACTCGGCGTTCTTCGGGTGCTGCACGATCGCCTTGTCCCCGGCGACCTGCACCTGCTTCCAGGTCGCGCCGTCGTCGAACGACACCTCGACGGTGACGCGCTTGACCTTCGGCGTGTTCTGCGCCTGCTCCACCTTCAGCGGGACGAGCTGCACACGGCCGTGGGCGGTGTCCTTGTCGTCGAGCTTGGGCAGGAAGCGGACCACCGTGAGCGGCAGGTGCGTGATCTCGTTGGTGTGCTTGGACTTGAAGGTCCAGGCGCCGCTCACCTTCTTCGACAGCTCCGCGTCGCGGCTGTGCTCCATCTCGGCCTTGAAGGTGCCCTCCGCGGCCGGGACGTCGAAGATCGCGCTGGGCCGGTCGGACTCGCCGAGCTTGGTGCCGTTGTGGGACAACGAGGTCTTCGCCGTGCCACCGTTGACCCTGCCCGCGCCGCCGTTGCTGTCGGTGAAGAGCGGCACCCTCACGGCGATCTGGTCCTCGAGCCTCGCCAGGCCGAAACCGGGCGCCGACGGGACGGACGGGCCGAGGATCGCGGCACCGAACGTCTGCGAGTACTTCTTGCCTCCCTTGAAGGAACGCGTGGGCGTCTCGGTCGAGTACTCGTTGTTGTTGTCCGGCCCGACCCGGTCGTAGATCCAGCTCCACTTGCCGGTGACGGTCGAGACGTGGTCGATCGCGCGGCCGCCCTCCGGTACCCGGGTGAACCAGCCGAAGCCGCCGCTGCCGTCGACCGGGTTCGGCATCACCGCGATGCCGTGCTGACGGCCCTCACCGGCGTTGCGGAAGCTCGTCGTCATCTCGGCGAGCTCGGTCGGCTTGGCGGTGCGCTCGTAGCCGGTCGGCATGCTGTTCTCGGTGTACATCAGGCGATAGCTGACCGGGGTCTTCTCGTCGCGTGGTGTGCCCTGGAACTGCTCGGCGATCGTCACGGAGAAGCCCGGCGCGGCCTGCCCGATCTGCGCGGTGAACACCTGGCCCGCCAGGCCGTCGAAGAACGCCCAGCCGTGGCCGAAGGTGCTGCCCGCGATCTGGGTGGAGTAGCCGATCGTGCCGATCATGCCCTTGGCTGCGGCGTCCGGGGTCCTGAGCGCGACCGGCTTCGCGTTGCGCGCGTCGATCGTGATCGACCCCTTGCCCGCCACCTGGAACTTCGGCTGCACCTGGAACACGACCTTGAAGTCCGGGGTGATGATCCCGCTGTCCACGAGGTACTCGCCCTTGGGCAGGCGGGCGTTCTTGCCCGTGCCCGGATAGGTCTTGCCGGTCTTGGTGTTGACGAAGACCGTGCTGTGCATCTCGGCCGGGTTGCCGTCGGGGCCGAGCACCGAGACCGCGGTGTCGTAGCTCTCGACCTCGCGGTTGACGCTGACGAGCGTGCGCAGGCCGTTCGACGCGGCGATCGCGCCGCTGTAGGCACCGTCCGGTGCGCTCACCCTGGTGTCAGCGGTGATCGTGGCCTTCGCCTCGCCGCCGGCGGGCACGGTGACCTTCGCCGGGGACACGGAGAACAGGCCCGCGGGCGCGGGCTTGCCGTCCGGGCCCTTGACGTCCGCGCTCAGGTCGAGCGTGACGGCCTCCGTACCGGGGTTGCGGTAGGTGATCTCGCGGACGACCTTCTGGTCGTCGTCGTGCGGCCACTGCTGCAACCCGAAGTTGATGTTCGCCGGATCGGCGATCACCTGCTGTGCCAGCATCTTCGGCACGTCGACCCGCCCGGCGCCCTGGTCGAACGCCGTCAGCGACGGGTTCGCCTTGGCCGACGCCATGATGGTCGCCTTGAGCCGGGTGCCGGTCCAGTCCGGGTGCTGCTGCTTGAGCAGCGCGACGACGCCCGCGACGTGCGGCGTGGCCATCGACGTGCCGGACATCGAGACGTGGCCCTGCGTACCGGCCTCAGCCGCCACGATGTCGACACCGGGCGCGGTGACGTCCGGCTTCACCGCACCGTCCGCGGCGGGGCCACGGCTGGAGAACGACGCGATGCCGTCGTTGCGGTCCACCGCACCGACCGTCAGCGCGGACTCGGCGCTACCGGGCGAGCCGATCGTCTCCGGCCGGCCGGAGTTGCCCGCCGCGATGACGAACAGCGCGCCGGTCTCCCGCGAGATCCGGTTGACGGCCTCCTCGATCGGGTCGATCTCCGGGGTGTCACCTCCTCCCAGACTCATGTTGATGACACTGGCGCCCTGCTCGGCCGCCCACTGCATGCCGCCGAGGATCGCCGACTCGCTGCAGCCGCCCGGCTGGCAGACCTTGCCGTCGAGGATCTCGGCGTCCGGCGCGACACCGCGGTACTGCTCGCCCTTGCTGGCGATGGTCGACGCGACGTGCGTGCCGTGCCCGACCTCGTCGGTGTTGTCCGGCGACTCGGTGAAGTTCTTCTCCGCGACCTGCTTGCCCTGCAGGTCCGGGTGCTTCTCGTCGACACCCGTGTCGAGCACCGCGACCTTCACGCCCTTGCCCGTGACACCGGCCTGCCACGCCGCCGGCGCACCGATCTGCTTGGTGCTGCGGTCGAGCGACACCTTGCGGACGCCGTCGAGCCACACCTTCTCCACCGCGCCGCCGCGCAGCGACTCCCAGGCGCTGCCCGACTTCTCGACCGCGCCGACCACCAGGCCGTTGACCGACCCCTTCGCCGTCAGCGCCGTGATGCCCGATCGTGCGCCCGCCGCCGGTCGCACGATCACAGGAACGGTGCCACGTCGCGAGTCGTCGTAGCCGAACTCGGCCAGCGACGTCACGTCGAACAACCGCGGGTCGAGCTTTCCGTTGTCCACCAACGCGACCGCGTCCGCGGGCACGACGTGCCGATGCCCGTCCCGCGTGAACGTGCGCACCGGGATCCTGCCCCGGCCGGGACCCGGCACGACCCGCACGACGCGGTCACCGGCCAGCTCCACCCGGTCACCGGTGATCAGCGTGACGCTGTGGTCCCCCTGCCCCGCCGACTGCTCGTCCGCGTGCGCGACGGCCGCCGTCCCCGTGATCGTGCCCGCGGTGACGAGGCCTGCCGACAGCGCGAGCGCGGTGATCCCCCGACGGGCACCTCGCTGTCCTGCTGCTCTCACTGAGTACCTCCAGTGCTCGATGAGGTGTTGCGTCAGTGACCGTAGGGACACCGAGCGTCACCCACCTCCGTCTGAAGGTCGGAGCTGCACGTGCGGATGTCATCCCGCAGAGGTACGCGGACTGGCCGATCGGCTGGTTGACACACCGCCGGTCGTTTCGGGCCAGCCTTCTTTCGGGATTGAGTCGTGACGATGGTTTCGTGCACACTTCGTGCTGTCGTCATCTGGGGGCGACGCCGGGGGTTTTGGGGGAAGGTCGCTCTACTCATGCGTGTTTCGCTGCGCGCTGCCATCTCGGTGGCGCTGCTCGTCGGTTTCTACGTCCTCGCTCTCGGGTTGGTCGGCGGCCTGCTCGCGCTGGAGACATTCGCTCTGATCGAGCGGCCGTTCGTCGGCGTGAAGCTGGCGCTGTTCGTCGTGCCGGTCGTGTACGCGGTGATCAGGGGCCTGATCTCGCTGGAGCGCCGCACCCAGGACGAGGTGCCGGGCATCCTCGTCACGCCCGAGGAGCAGCCCGCGCTCTGGGACCTCGTCCGCCGTCTGGCCGCCGACGCCGGCACCCGCCCGCCGGACGAGATCCGGATCCTCGCCGCGGTGAACGCCGGTGTCGCCGAGGACACCCGTTTCCTGGGACTGCGCGTGCTCCGGCGCAGGATGTTCATCGGTGCACCTCTGCTCACCTCCTTGACCGAGAAGCAACTCATCGCCGTGCTCGCCCACGAGCTCGGGCACTACGCCAACAAGGACACGCGCCTCGCCGGCATCGTCGTCTCCGGCCGTGACGCCATGCTGCGCGCCGGTTCCCACATGAACACCGAGCAGTGGTTCCAGCGCATGATCGCCAAGCTGTTCCGCGGCTACGCCAAGCTGTACCTCCGCGTCTCCCAGGCGATCAGCCGGCGCCAGGAACTCGTCGCCGACCGCTTCGCCGCCACCCTGACCGGCTCGTCCGCCGCCGCGTCCGCACTGCGCGAACTGCCGGTGATCGACGCCGCGTGGGACCTCTTCACCCACCGCCACCTGACCGTCGCGTGGGAGCTCGGCTACCTCCCCACGACGTTCTTCGACGGCTTCGCCCGCCTGCGCACCTCCCCGGAACTCCACGCGGAGCTGGAGGAGATCCGCCAGCACCCGCACGACCCGGACCGCGGCCCGTACGACTCGCACCCGCCGCTGCGGGACCGCATCGCCGCGATCGAGGCACTGGACCTCGACCCCGCGACGGGCTGGGGCGACCGCCCGGCACTGGAACTGCTCGCCGACCCGATGCCGCTGCTCGACGCCGCCGTCCTCAACACGCTCGTGTCCGACGCCGCCTCGAAGGAACGCGTCGACTGGGCCACGCTCGGCCACATCGGCGCCAGAGCCCGCGTGGTCCGAGGCACCGAACGACTGCTCGAGGCGTCCGCGACGGCGATGAACCAACCACCGTCGCTCACCACCGTGCTCGACGCACTGGACGCCGGCCACCTCATCGGCCTCGGCACTCACGTGCCTGGCAACAGGGACGCAGGCGCCCGAGCCCGCCGCGAGATGGCCCGCGGCGAGGTGCTGCCGGAGCTGTCCGCGTTGGTGGCACTGGCCTTCTCCGACGCGGGCCTGGCCCGCTGGGAGCTCGACTGGCTGGGACGAACCACGTTCGTCACCTCCTCTCACGACTTCGACATGGCCGAACACCTGGACGCCGCGGTCGCCGACCACGGCAACACCGAGGGCCTGCGCGCCGCGCTCGCCGGAGCCGGTGTGGCCCCCGACTACCGCCCCGCGCACTGAACGTTCAGGAGAAACCCCGTGGTGCTCTCACTTCTCTTCAAGCCCAAGGAACTCATCACCGTCATCCGCCTCATGCGCGAGGCGAAGCGGCTGGGCGTCGAGATCGACGAACTCCCTTCCGACGTGGTGGCTTCCTTCGTGCTGCCGAAGACCCACCCCGAGCGCTACGGCCTGGTCCCCGACGCCGACGTGACGACCACCTCGCCGATCGAGGACCTGGCCCTGGCCGCCGTGAAGGACGACGTCCGCGCCGGCAACTGGGAGAACGCCGCCGACCTCGTCACCTCGACCCACGGCGACTGGGACCGCCGCCAGCGCGTGATCTGGGCCCTCGCCGACCTCGCCGCGAAGGACGACGCCTGGATGGACGCCTGGCAGGCCGCCCGTCCCGGCGACCCGCACTGGATCGTCGTGCACGCGATGTCGTTGGTGGCCCTGGCTTGGGACATCCGGGGCAGCGCCACGTCTTCCGAGACCACCCGCGAACAGTTCGAGGGCTTTCACCGCGTCCTGTTCGAGGCTCGCGAGGCCGCTGCGATCGCCGCCTCCGTGCTGCCCGATGACCCGACTCCTTGGGGCACGATGCTGACGCTCGCCCGTGGGTTGCAGGTGGAGCATGACGAGTTCCGCGCGATCTGGGCGGAGCTGGTGTCGCGGGATCCCTTGCATCACAACGGGCATGCGCAGGCTCTGCAGTACTGGTGTCGCAAGTGGCACGGGTCTGATGAAGAGGCTTTGGCGTTTGCGGTGGAGGCTGCCGGGAAGTCGCCCAAGTTCCTGGCTATGCCGTTGCGTGCTGCTTATGAGGCTGAGGGCACCTCGCCTGACGTCTGGAAGTCGCCTGAGGTTGTGGGTGCGCTGGATGCGCTGCTGGCCCGGCTCGTGGATGAGGGGGCCGACACCTATGCGGTTCGGGAGGATCGTGGGTACGCGGTCTACGCATTGCTTGAGCTGCAACGGTTTGAGGAGGCTGTGGGGCAGTTCCGGGCTTTGGGGGCGTTGGCTGATGCCGGGCCTTGGGACTACTTCGCCGAGCCTCGGTTGAAGTTTTTGAGTTTGCGCGGGGTTGCGGTCAAGGCTGCGGCCAAGGGCAAGGGGATCAAGGCGCCGGTGCGGTAGGGGTGTCCTGTGGGAGTTCCTAACCCAGGAACTCGGCTTCGGCATGACCATCAACCGGACAACGAGGAACTTCCCAGAAGGATCAAGTCATGACGTCTCCACACTCGGTGTTGGTACGAGAGGCCGGTGAGCACGACACCGCAGCGCTGGCGACGTTGCGGCGGGAATGGTCGGAGGAGCAGGCGGGCCATCCGCTTGATGACGATGACTTCGAGGAGTGCTTCGCCCAGTGGTATGCCGCCCAGGCGCCACGCCGGGCGGCGTTCGTGGCCGAGATCGATGGCGAGGCTGTGGGCATGGTGAACCTCGCCGTGTTCGAGCGGATGCCCAAACCAGGTCGGCCGGCAAGCCGATGGGCCTACCTGGGCAACGCGTTCGTGCTTGCCGCTCACCGCAATCGCGGCGTCGGCACGGTGCTGCTCGACGCGGCCGTCGCGCACGCACGTGCTCGCAGCTGCGCTCGTATTGTCTTGTCTCCCAGTGAACGCTCGGTGCGCTTCTACGAGCGGGCCGGCTTTGGTCCGGCCACGATGCTCCTCGCCCAGGTCCTCGACAGCTGACCGTGCCACGCCGGAACTCACCATCGGTCACATCCACCCTTTGTGGTGGGCAACGCGGCTGGACCGTGTTGTGGGGCAGGGTTGCCGGCTTGGCGCGGTGAAGCCGCCGGCGAGGTTGTCGGGCTAGTGCGCGGGCGGGCCACGGGTGCTGACACACGTGGCCACGAGCGCGATGCAGCCGCTCGGCGGACTCGGACGCCTCGTGGGCGGACGGTCAGCCGACGGGTAGCGGGGTTCGGGCTTGCGGGATGGGTGGTGTGCGGCGGTCCATCACGGCCAGCTCCAGCTGGCGGGCCGGGGAGTCGCCCAGGAGTTTGCGGGCCAGGGTGGTGCCCTTGCGCGGGGCCATGGCCAGTTCGGCTCGCAGGGCCTGGACGCCCACGTAGTGCGTCACCTCGTCGAGGATGGCTTTGGTGTCCGGGATCGAGTGGGTTCTGCGGATGGCGTCCACCGCTGCTCGTTCCAGCGGGGCCACGTGGAAGCCCCGGCGCAGGGCCGGTTTGGGGAGGCGGTCCGTTCGTTCCAGGCGCAGGGTGGCGTGGCCCCAGGCTTTGGAGTGGCGTGGGGCCAGCACGTGGATCGCGTCTGCTGTGGGCAGGACTGATCTCATGCCGTGGAGGTAGAGGGCGTCGGCCGCGGTCAGCATCGCGCCCTCACCCGCGTAGAGGAGGGCTGCCTGCACGAGCTGTTCTCGGGAGGGGCCCGCTCTGGAGAGCAGGAAGATGCTCGGGAACAGGCGCTGCCAGGGGCCGCCCGGGCGGGAGCGCTGGTCGATCAGGGACGACGACAGTCCTATGTGGAGCAGGGCTGCCACCGGGGCTACTCGGTGGACGAAGAGGGTGCCCAGGGCTTCCAGGTCGATGGGGTGGCGCATGGGTCAATGGTGGGCCCGGGGATGGGGTGGGGATCCGGGGGCCGGGGGATCTGTGGACAACTTCCGGGTTGTGGACAGGTTGCGATCACTCGGGCTTCGGTTCGAACTCCGCTGTCCTTTCTGGACTTTCGCGGAGCAGGGAGGCCGGGCGGACGGCTAGCGAGCCGAAGCGGGAACGGGCCTGGTCAGCGGCTTGTTCGGCTTCGCGCCAGCCTCGTTCTGGGGCGTCGAAGATCAGTTGCTGGGCGGAGTCGGCGTTGTCAAGTCCCTCTATTCGGACGCCGATCAGGCGGACCGCGCCGGGTGGGGTCTGGGTGTCCAGCAGTTCGGTCGCGACGCGGTAGACCTCCTGGGTCACGTCGGTCGCCACCGGGAGGGTGCGGGAGCGGGTGATCGTCGTGAAGTCGGAGAAGCGGACCTTGATCGACACGGTTCGGCCGTGCAAGCCCTTGGCGCGCAACGAACCCGTTGAGCGTTCCGACAGGCGCAGCAGTTCGCGGCGAAGCACTTGGCGGTCGGTGACGTCCACCTCGAAGGTCTCCTCGGCGCCGATCGACTTCTCGCGCGACACCGGCACCACCGCGCGGTCGTCGACTCCGGCGGCCAGCGCGTACAGGTGTTCCGCCAGCGCCACACCCACCTTGCGGCGCAGGCGCGGGAGGGGCATCGCGGCCACGTCGGCGACGGTGTCCAGGCCCAGTTCCTCCAGGCGCGCGGCGGTTTTCGCGCCCACGCCCCACAACGCCGACACCGGCAGCGGGTGCAGGAACTCCAAAGACGCGGAGTGCGGCACGACCATCATTCCGTCGGGCTTGCACATGCCCGAGGCGAGCTTGGCGAGGAACTTCGTCGACGCGACACCTACGGAGCAGCTCACGCCGTGGTCGGCGAACACGCGGGACCTGATCAGCTCCCCCACTCCGCCCGGCGTCATGCCCAGCCGGCGCAGCGCGCCGCCGACGTCGAGGAACGCCTCGTCCAACGACAAGGGCTCCACCAGCGGCGTGATGTCGCGGAAGATCGCCATGACCCCGCGCGAGACCTCCTGATAGAGGTCGAACTGCGGCGGCAGGTACACGGCATGAGGTGCCAGCCGGCGGGCATGCGCGGTGGGCATCGCGGAGCGCACGCCGTACTCACGCGCGAGGTAGTTCGCGGAGCACACGACACCACGCCCACCGATCCCGCCGACGACGACGGGCACGGACTCGAGTTCGGGACGTTCACGGATCTCCACCGACGCGTAGAAGGCGTCCATGTCGACGTGCAGCATCCGGCAGCCCGTGTCGTCAGGCCAGACTCCGTCACGCGCACGGAACCGGTCGACCAGGCCGCGTGGCAGGTTCGCACTGCGACCCATGAACACCCCTCTCGAACGTCAGTTCGATGGAAATCCTACAGTTTGTACACGCGCGCCGCGTTCTCCGACGCGATGAGCCGTGCGATCCGATGCGCGTCGTCCTCCACAAACGCATCACGGCGCAACCCATCGGCCAGGAAGTCCGATAAGGCCTGCCGGAACAGCAACGCGCCGAGGTAGTACAGCTCAGGCAGCGCGAACGCGTCGGACGAGAACAGGAACTTCCCGTACGGCACGATCTCCAACGCCTCGGCGAACACGCGCGACGCCTGGTGCCCCAGCCCGTGCGTCGCCAGCCCGAGGTCGCAGAACACGTGCGGGAACACCTGCGCGAGATACCCGGCCTGCCGGTGGAACGGGTAGTTGTGCAGCAGCAACACCGGCACGCCCAGCCCCGCCGTCGCCCGCAGGAACGGCGTCAGCAACGACGGGTCGCACCGGTGCAGGTCGATGTCCGAGTCGCCGTAGCCCACGTGGAACTGCAACGGCAGCCCGGCGTCCAACGCCTCCCAGGCCAGCCAGGTGATCACCACGGGGTCCTCCAGCCGCCCCGGCGACCACGCCGCGACCGCCCGCTCCACGTCCGCGTCGGAAGGCCGTTCACCCGAGAGACCCAGCCCGATCCGGTACGCCGCGACCGACTTCGCCCCCACCGCCGACGACGACGCGAGCCTCGCCCGAACGGCGGGAACGAACTCCGCGGCGGACACGGCAGGCCGCACCGACTCCGCCAGCACCTCCAGCCGCACGATCTCGTGCGCGACACCCCCGCCCAGCCCGGCCAGGTCTGTCGCCGGCAACAGCCGCTCCGGCTGGAACCCGCCGTCCACCAGGAACGTGTGGATCCCGGACGCCATCAGGAACGTCCGCGACACCTCGGCGATGTGCAGCGAGTTCCGCCGTTCGAGGTACTCGTCGGCGGACGCGTGCCGGGGCAGGTCCAGCAGCGGGGCGCACCACCGCCTCACCGCGAACCCCACCGCCGAGTCGAAGAACGACCCACCGAGCGGAGAGACCGCATCGGCCTCCAACAACAACGACTCGAACTCAGGGCGCGTGCTGTCGACCCGCAGCACACCGTGGCAGTGGTGGTCGATCAGTCCGAGTTCGGCGACGAACGGCAAGATGCCCATAACCTTAGGATCGTGGACTCTGCGGAACGGGACCAGCGGTTCGAGCGGGCAACGGAGCTCTTCGACGGGCTCAACGCACGGGACGTGAGCGTCGTGGCGCTCACCTGGGTCGACAACAGCGGCATCACCCGCACCAAGTCCGTCCCCCTGCGCAGACTGGCCCACGCGGCGGCGCACGGCGTGGGCGCGTCACCGGTGTTCGACGTCTTCCTGTTCGACGACTGGATCATCCAGGGCCGGTACGCCGGCGGTCCGGTCGGCGACCTGCGCCTGCACCCCGACCTCAGCCGCCTCACGGTGCTCGCGGGCCAGCCGGGCTGGGCCTGGGCGCCCGCCGACCGCCACTTCCAGAGCGGCGTCCCCTACCCGATGGACCAGCGCCTGCAGGCTCGCAAAGCACAACAGAACCTCGCCGCCCGAGGCCTCACCGCCAAGGCCGGCTTCGAGGTCGAGTGGTGCGTCGGCAAGCAGAACACCGACGACTGGGTCCCCGCGACCAGCGGTTCCGCGTACGGCCACGCCCGCCAGGTCGAGCTGTCCGACTACTGCGTCGACCTCCTCAACGCCCTGGACCAGCAGGACGTCGAGGTCCTCCAGTTCCACCCCGAGTACGCCGCCGGCCAGTTCGAGGTCTCCACGGCACCGGAGGACCCGATCAACGCCGCGGACACCGCCGTGCTCGTCAGGGAGACCGTCCGCGCCGTGACGATCCGGCACGGCATGCGTCCGTCGTTCTCCCCCAAGGTCGTCAACGGCGGCGTCGGCAACGGCGGCCACCTGCACCTGAGCCTCTGGCGCGACGGCACGAACCTCTTCGACGGCTTCCAGGACGAGGCCAGGCAGTTCAGCGCTGGCGTCCTGAACCACCTCCGCGCGTTGTGCGCGGTCGGCTGTCCCTCTCTCGCGAGCTACCTCAGGCTCGTGCCGAACACGTGGGCCGCACCGTTCGTGGCATGGGGCGAGGAGAACCGCGAGACGGCACTGCGCCTGATCAAGGACAACCTCGAGATCAAGTGCTTCGACCTGACCGCGAACCCGTACCTCGTCGTCGCGGGTGTGATCGCGGCCGGTCTGGACGGCATCGCGACCGAGGCCGCGCTGCCGGAGGGCCTCAACGTCGACCCCGCACTGCTCGGCGACGTCCAGCGCCTGCCCACGTCGCTCAGGGAAGCCGTCGAGGAGTTCGAGAAGGACGCCGTGCTGACCGAGGCGTTCGGCCAGGAACTGGCGGGCACGCTCGCCGACGTGCGGCGCGGCGAGATGGAGCGGTACAAGGACGCGAGCCCTCAGGGGATCGCCAACGTCACTCGCTGGCGCTACTGAGCTCCTTGCGCAGCCGCGACAACGCCCGGTGCTGGGCCACCCGCACCGCGCCGGGCGTCGAACCGACCGCCTCGGCCGTCTCCTCCGCCGACAACCCCACCATCACGCGCAGCACGACGATCTCGCGCTGCTTCTCGGGCAGCACCCGCAACAGCGTCGCCATCTGTTCCGAGAGTTCCCCCTGCATCGCCCGCTGTTCGGGTCCCGCCGCCGTGTCCATCGACTCCGGCAGTTCGGGCACGGCCTCGGCCTTGTTGCGCGAGAAGCTGCGGAACGAGTCCGCCACCTTGTGCGCGGCGATCCCGTAGACGAACGCCAGGAACGGACGCCCCTGGTCGCGGTAGGACGGCAACGAGGTCAGCACGGCCAGGCACACGTCCTGCGCCACGTCGTCCGCCGACGCGAAGGAGCCAACGCGCGCGCGGCAGTACCGCACGATCAACGGCCTGATGGTGCCGAGCAGCCGTTCGATGGCGGCGCGATCACCGGCGACAGCGCGCGCAACGTGCTCGTCGGCAGCCTGTGGGCGACCCGAGTAGTAGGAGGGCGCCGGCGGGTCGACCGGCTCCTTGGCGCCACCGGCGGTCCGCTCGACCAACGCGTCGAGGGTCCCCCTCGACGCGGAGACCGGCCCACCGACGGAAGAGCCCTGGATGGCTTCCGCGGGCACCTTGCGGTGCAGGCCGGGTGTGAACTCCACGCAGATCACCGTTCCTCTTCTGGACGCCGGCGCACCGCGAGACGCGCCCGCCGGATCCGTCCTTCGACCGCGCGCGGGGTGAGTCGCATCAACTCACCGATCTCCGCATGCGAGTAGCCCTGGTCATGAAGGAAGAGCAACCGCTTGCCGTCCTCGCTCAGCGTCGCGAACGCGGCGTTGGCCGCCGCCTGTTCGATGACCGCGTCCTCGGGCGTCGCCTCGGTGACGACGTGTTCGAGCGAGGCCACGCTTTCCACGAGCCGAACGTCCTGCCAGCCGTGCGCATGCGTCTGCCAGCGCCGGTACACGTTCGGGAACGCGAGCACGCACGCGTTGACGAAGTACTCCTCCAACGGGAGTCCGTGCTCCACCGACCACTCACGGCCGAGCAGACCCCGTTCCCGGAAGTAGACGTACCCGTCGTACACCGCGTCGCTCGCCAGCTCCTCGGCCACCTGCGGCGAGATCTCCTGCCTGTGCAGGTAGCGGCCCTGCTGCCCGCAGCGGGAGAACATGGCACCGGATCGCACGAGTTTCGTAACGATCGTGAGGCCGCGCCCGAGAAGCTGACGGTGGAACTGGTCCCAGCGAGCCCCGGTAAGCCCTGACTCACGGAAGTGCTGAACCAGCACCCCGTCCATGCGCAGCCGCTCGGCGGCAAGCGCTGAGTCCGAACTTCCCATGCCCCCTGGTCCTTATGTCGGCGTCTTCCTGCCCTCTAGGTATGTCGTTTGGGTGCGTTCACCCCACGCACTTGCCACTACTCGTAACAAACGCAAACGAATGTCACCCGATCGGGACAGCTAATGACTCGATTTCCTTGCGGAGGCGACCGATCGCGCGGTGCTGGGCGACACGAACCGCCCCCGGCGTCGACCCCACCGCCTCCGCGGTCTCCTCCGCGGACAGGCCCACCACGACGCGCAGCACGAGAATCTCGCGCTGCTTGTCCGGCAGGACGTGAAGCAGCCTCCCCAGCGTTCCGTTCAGCTCGTCCTGGAGGACGAACTCCTCCGGTCCGGCGCCGCGCACGACGTCATCGGGCACCTCGGCGACCGGCTCCGCACGGTTACGAGCCATAGCCCGATGCGCGTCGGCGACCTTGTGCGCGGCGATGCCGTAGACGAACGCGAGGAACGGCCGGCCCTGCTCCCGATACTTCGGAAGGGCCGTCAGCACGGCCAGGCAGACCTCCTGCGCAACGTCGTCCGCGGTTGTCGCGGAACGACCGACTCGCGCGCGACAGTACTTCACCACCAGCGGTCGCAGGTAGCGAAGTAGCTGGTCAGTGGCCCTGCGCTCGCCTTGCACGGCCAGGCTGACCAGTTCCGCGGATAAAGCCGAACTCTCCATCCGAAGCGTCCCCTCGTCGACGTCCCGTGGAGGAGACGTGCGACGCGTCACTCCTTATGCGGAAAGTAGGGAGAAACTTCAAACGTCACCCGTTTGCAGCAACGAAGAGCGGTTGGTAATAGGCGTGGAGCAACCACTCCACGTAACCGAAACCGGCGCGTTCCGCCAATTCGGTGATTTCATGACGAGTAATCGCCCAATACCGTGCCTTGCCCACCACGACGCGCCACGAGTCGTTCTCGTGCAGCCGGAACATCTCCAGTTCGTACTGATCGCCGTCCCAGTGCCAGAGCTGGAACCACACGACGCGCCCCGGCCCGACGGACGGAGGGGTCGACAGCGGCCGTTCGGCGCGGATCGCGTCGTAGTCGCGCGTGGAGAGGACGAGCCGGCCGCCGGGCCGGAGCACTCGCCGCATCTCCCGCAGCGCCGCCAGCACGTCCTGAGCGGTCAGCAAATGGGGCAGCGCGTTGTCCGCCGCCAGCACGACGTCGAATGAGGCGTCTGCGAACGGCAGCGAACGCATGTCCGCGGCGAACGCGGGCAACGCGACGCCCCGCGCAGACGCCTCTGCGACGGCCCGAGAAGCCGCCTTGGGGCTCAGATCGGTGCCCACGACCTCATAGCCGCGCAAGGCCAGACCGATCGCCTGAGTGCCGATGCCACACGCGCAGTCGAGAACGCGCGCACCCGCCGGAATGAACTCGGCGAGCTGCGACGCCTGCCGGGCCATCGACGCGTCCCAGTCCGGGAACATCAGGTCGTACGTCCCGGCCAGGTCGTCGTAGAAGGCGCCGGTCAAATCAGCTCCTCGACCCCCACGGACGTCCTCAGCTTGGCCAGCGCACGGTGCTGAGCCACGCGCACGGCACCCGGCGTCGAACCGATCGCCTCGGCCGTCTCCTCCGCCGTCAGGCCGACGACCACGCGCAGCAGCAGGATCTCGCGCTGCTTGTCCGGCAGCCCGCGCAACAGCTGGCCCAGCCGTACCGACAGCGAGCCGAGCAGCGCGTTCTCCTCGGGGTCGACGGCCTGCGACGGACCGTCGGGCACCTCGGCGACGGGCTCGGAACGGTTGCGCGCGGAGACCCGATGGGCGTCCGCGACCTTGTGCGCGGCGATGCCGTACACGAACGCAAGGAACGGTCTTCCCTGCTCACGGTAGGTGGGCAGCGCCGTCAGCACCGCCAGGCAGACTTCCTGCGCCACGTCGTCCGCCGACGCGTACGCCCGTTCATTGCGACCAACCCGCGCACGGCAGTACCGCGCCACGAGTGGTCGCACGGAGGCCAGCAGCCGTTCGACGGCATGCCGGTCACCCGCTACGGCCTCGTTGACCAATGAGGCCAGCAGGTCGGAACTTTCCATCGCGTTGGTCCCTACGTCGGCGGCGGAGCCATTATCTTTCGCCGCCGCGTTGTTTGGGACCACTCATCAGTGTCATAAATGTCCCGAATGCACGAGGTTTCAGACAGTCCGTCGGGCGAGCACGTGCAGCCGGGCGGCGACGTCCCGGAGCGGGGACCGCGTGGCGGCGGCCAGTTCCAGCTCGGCGAGCGCGTCGGCGGCACCCGGATTCGCGTCCAGCACCACACCGGGCACGAGATCGGAGACGATGCCATGTCCTTGCAGGAGCTCGACAGAAAGCCCCGCCTCGAGAACCAGTTTCTCAAGACCCGGGACGTCGAACCGGCGCTGCAACGGGTCACGCGTGCCCGCGAGCTGACCGGCGTCGTCGTCCAGCAACCTTCGCGCGTCGACGATACGGCCGGCGATCGCGCGGTGCAGGATCGCCGCGAAACGGTTCGCGACCAGCAGCGACACCGCCCCGCCCGGCGCCACCGCGGCGGCCAGCGACGCGAGCGCGGCCGGTGCGTCGTCGACGACCTCCAGCAGCCCGTGCGCGAGCACCAGATCGGCCTCACCAGGGGGAACGCCCAGCGAGTCCGTGTCGCCCTGGACCGCGTTGATCGTCACCCCTGCCTCGCGCGCACGGGTGTTGAGCGTGGCCAGTGCGTTCGGGGAGGGCTCCACGACCGTGACCTCGCACCCCGCTGCGGCTAGGGGTACGGCCCAGACGCCGCTGCCACCACCGACGTCGAGCACGCGGGGTCCTGCACCCCTGCGCTCGCGTGCGGCGGCCAATTCGGCGTCGAGCACCCTCTGTACGGCGTCCGGTCGCATGTCCAACAGAGTAGGAGACCCTAGAGTAGGTCTGTGCATACGGTGTCCGTGCTCAGCCTCAAGGGAGGCGTCGGCAAGACGACGGTGGTGCTCGGCCTCGCCTCAGCCGCGCTCCGTCGTGGCGTTCGCACGCTGGTGATCGATCTCGATCCGCAGTGCAACGCCACGTCGACGCTGGAGCCAGAGGAGTCCAAGGCCAGCATCTACGACGTCCTGCAAGACCCCTCCGAGGAGAACGTCGAGCAGGCGATCCGCCCGAGCAGGTGGGGCGACGGCATCGACGTGCTGTCCGGGTCCGAGGACGCGGAGCTGCTCAACCACCCGGATCCGAACGAGTCGCGCCTGCATCGTCTGAAAGACGCGTTGCGCACGTTGCGGGACATGTACGACGAGTTCCCGTACCAGCTCGTGCTGCTCGACTGCCCGCCGTCGCTGGGCCAGTTGACCCGGTCGGCGCTGGTGGCGGCCGACCGCGCGCTGCTGGTCACGGAGCCGACGATGTTCGCGGTGGCGGGTGTCCAGCGGGCGTTCGAAGCCGTGCAGAACGAGCGGGAGAGCAACAACGCCGACCTGCAGCCGTTGGGTGTGGTGGTGAACCGCGTGCGGCCGCGCTCGCACGAGCACCAGTTCCGCATCGAGGAACTGCGCGACATCTTCGGCCCGTTGGTGATGCCGGTGGCGTTGCCGGACCGTCTCGCCGTGCAGCAGGCACAGGGCGCGTGCATGCCGATCCACGAGTGGGGCACGCCGGGCGCGCGTGAGGTGGCGCTGGCGTTCAACCTGCTGCTCGCCCGCATCCAGCGCATCTCGCGGAGCCGGCGCCGGGCCGTGCACCACGACTTCGACGACGACGAGATCCAGGAAGCGGTGGATGCCTGAGGGGGACACGGTCTTCCTGGCCGGCCATCGGATGCACGAGGCGCTGGCCGGGAAGACGCTGCGCCGCGCCGAGCTCCGCCACCCCCGCCTGTCCACGCTGGAGCTGACCGGGCTGGACGTGCTCGGCGTGCGCACGTACGGCAAGCACATGTTCACCCGGTTCTCCGACGGCAACAGCCTGCGCAGCCACTTCCGCATGGACGGCTCGTGGCACCTCTACCGGCCGGGTGAGCGCTGGCGGCGTCCCGGGCACCAGGCCCGCGCGGTGTTCGAGGTGGACGACCGGCAGGCCATCGGATTCGCGCTGCACGACATGGAGTTCGTGCCGACCTCGCGCGAAGATGAACTCATCTCGCATCTCGGGCCGGACCTTCTCGCGCCCGACTTCAACGCAGCTGAGGCCGTTCAGCGGTTGACCTCCGAGCCTTCCCGGGCCGTCGGGCTCGCATTGTTGGATCAACGGATCATGGCCGGCGTCGGCAATCTCTACCGCGCGGAAGTGTGTTTCCTGTTGGGAGTTCTTCCCACGACCCCGGTGTCATCTGTGGACGCCTCACGTGCGGTTGCGCTGTCACGCAAGCTCTTGCAGGCCAACCAGTGGCGGCCCGAACAGATCACCACCGGTGACCGGCGCGTTCAGCACTACGTTTTCGAGCGGACCGGCAAACCCTGTTTGCGTTGCGGCACAAGAGTCCGATCGGACGAGATCGACGGCAGATTTGTGTACTTCTGCCCAAAATGCCAGAAGGATTGAACCGAGACGCTCCACCAGCCGTGTCCCCCAATATGGCGGTCAATCTGGATGCGTTGCGCCCCGGCTTCACCGATGACCCGTACGCGGTGCTGAAGAGCCTCCGCGACGCCGGTCCCGTGCACCGGGTCGAGACCTTCGGTGTGCCTATGTGGCTCGTGACCCGCTATCCCGACGTGCGCGCCGCGTTGGACAACCCGCTGTTGTCCTCGCACGGCTCCGCGCTCGCCGAACCCCTGCGCGGCCATCCGCACTTCGCGTCGTGGTGGTTCGGCGACCTGTCCGAGCACATGATGAACAGCGACGAGCCCGACCACACCCGCCTGCGCCGCGCGGTGTCGAGCCAGCTCACGCCGCGCCGCATCGCCGCGCTGCGTCCCCGGATCGAGCAGGTGGCCGCCCAGCTGGCCGACGACTTCGCCGACTCCGGGAGCTGCGACCTGATCGCGGACTTCGCGGCGCCGCTGCCGATCACCGTGATCATGGAGCTGCTCGGCGTCCCCGCCGTCGACCAGGAGAACTTCCGCTACTGGGCGGACGTGGTCACCGGGCTGGCGGACGGTGACGCGTCCTCGGCCCGTGAGGAGACCTCCGGGTACCTGCGCGACCTGGTGACGCACAAGCGGACATCCGGTGACGACGACCTGATCGGCGGACTGGCGCGCTCGACCGGCCAGGCCGCGCTGTCCGACAGCGAACTGGCCTCGCTGGCGTTCCTGCTGCTCGTGGCCGGCTACACGACCGCCGTGGACCTCGTGGGCAACGGCGCGCTGGCGTTGCTGCGGCACCCGGAGCAGCTCGAGCTGCTGCAGCGCTCGTCGTCACTGCTGCCCGGCGCCATCGAGGAGTTCCTGCGGTTCGACGGACCGGCCTCGCACCTGCTGCGGTTCGCCACGCAGCCGCTGACGATCGGCGGTGTGCAGATCCCGGCGGGCGACGTCGTGCTGCTGTCGCTGGCCTCGGCCGAGCACGACGGCAACCGGTACCCGCGGGCCGACCAGCTCAACATCGAACGGGCGGACCGCCAGCACCTGGCGTTCGGGCACGGCATCCACTTCTGCCTGGGCGCGCCGCTGGCCAGGCTGGAGGGCGAGGTGGCGTTCCGGACCCTGCTGGGACGGTGTGCCGGGCTGGCCCTGGACACCTCGCAGCCGCTGGGGTGGCGGGTGTCGCTGGGCAGCCGGGGGTTGCGGGCGTTGCCGGTGACGTTCCGGACCAAGCCGCGGATGCCGCTGGACGAGCAGGCGACCATCACGGTGCCGAAGCCGCTGTAACGACGTTGGCGGAAGTCGGCAATCATTGGCGTGAGTCAGCCGATGACAGCACCCCGACATCCACCGCCACCGTCTCCCACCCGTGCGGCGCGCGCGTTCGCGGAGATCTACGAGGCCGAGTTCGACGTGGTCACGTCGTACTTCGCGCGGCGTACCTCCGATCCGCAGACAGCCGCTGATCTGACCGCGGACACGTTCCTCGCCGCCATCACGTCGTTCGCGACGTTCGACCGTGCGAGAGGCACGGCGCGAGGCTGGGTCCTCGGGATCGCACGCCGCGTGTTCGCACAACACTGCGAGGCCGTCACACGAGGCCGGGACGTGGTCGCGCGCATTCACGGGCGGCGCGTGCTCGACACCGATGAGATCGCCGACCTCGTCACGCGCATCGACGCGGAACGGGAAGGCCGTGAGCTCATCGCGGCGATGGCGGTGCTCAGTGCAGCCGATCGCGAGGTGGTCGAACTGGTCGACCTCGTAGGGATGGCACCGAAGGACGCGGCGAAGGCGCTGGGCATGTCGTCCGGCGCGCTGCGGATCAGGCTCTTCCGGGCACGCGGCAGGGTCCGCGACCTGGCATCGAACGGGGGACAGCGATGACGACGTTCAAGGACAACCTGCTCAACGACCTGATGCGCGAGCACGGCCAGACGGTCGAAGAGGCACCGGAACAGCACAGGCGGTCCGCGCGACCGTTGCTGGCGGCGGCGGGAGTACTCGCCGTGGCCGGTGCGGCCACCGTGGCGATCGTCAGCGGCGACTCCGAGGCCTACGCGGTCACCAAGAACGCCGACGGCAGCGTCACGGTCACCATCCGGGACATCAAAGGGGTCGACGCGGCCAACGCGAAGCTGCGCGAGTACGGCATCGGTGCGAAGGCCGTGCCGATGTCACGCGACTGCGCGGAGCTGGACGAGACCAAGATGGACCTCCTCGGCGACTACGTGCTCCCGCGCATCTCCGACGACGGCTCGGTCACGATGAGCCCCGGCGACATCCCCGCCGGGTACTCGGTGCTGCTCGGCGTCTCGAACCTGCCGAACCGCAACACCGGGCTCGGCTTCACCGGCCCGATCCGCAACCCCGCGCCGGACTGCCTGGCCGAGGTCGGGAACTGAGAGGGGCCCGCGCCCACCCTGAGCTGGCGTTATAGGGTGAGCGCGTGGTGTACAAGCAGGTGGTTCGCAAGGCGTTGTTCAACATGCACGGCGGCGACGCGGAGCGGGTCCACGAGACCACGCTGAACGTCATGGCCAAGCTCAGCCCGCTGGCGAGGTTCGCCCGCAACCAGAACAACCCGCGCACCGTCTTCGGCGTCCGCTTCCCGAACCCGGTGGGGCTCGCCGCGGGCCTCGACAAGGACGGGCGCGCGCTGCCGGCGTGGGCCGCGCTGGGGTTCGGGTTCGTCGAGGTCGGCACCGTCACGTGGCACGCGCAGCCGGGCAACCCGAAGCCGCGCCTGTTCCGCCTGCGCGAGGACGAGGCGATCATCAACCGGATGGGCTTCAACAACGCGGGTGCGCAAGCGCTTGCCGCGAAGCTCGACCGGACGCCGCTGAAGGCGCCGCTGGGCATCAGCCTCGGCAAGTCCAAGATCACTCCGGTCGAGGACGCCGTCCAGGACTACCTGAACTCGCTGAACGCCCTGCAGGACCACGGCGACTACTACGCCATCAACGTCAGCTCGCCGAACACGCCCGGCCTGCGCAGCCTGCAGGACAAGGGCGCGCTCACCGAGCTGGTCCAGACGCTCACCAGGGCCACGGACAAGCCGATGCTGGTCAAGATCGCGCCGGACCTCACAGAGGACGCCATCGCCGAGGTCATCCAGGTGTGCGTCGACAACGGCATCAAGGGCCTCATCGCCACGAACACCACGCTGAGCCGTGAGGGCCTCAAGAGCGCACACGCGTCCGAGACCGGTGGCCTCAGCGGCAGGCCGCTGACCCAGCGTGCGAACGACGTGGTCCGGTTCATCACGAAGAACAGCGACCTGCCGGTCATCGGCGTCGGCGGCATCGCGACCGCCGACGACGCCAAGCGCATGATCGACGCCGGTGCGAGCCTCGTGCAGATCTACACCGGGTTCATCTACGAGGGCCCCGGGCTCGTGTCGAGGATCAACCGGGCACTGAGGTGAGCGTGCGCTCGACGTGTTCCCAGCGGCCGACCGGACGGTAGCCGCGCAACACGGTGAACAACGAGCGCAGCACCGCCACGAAGTCCACGAACACGATCACCATCAGCAGCGGGTAGGCCAACGGCGCCAAGGCCAGCAACGGAGCCTTGGCGCGCCATGGTTCCGTCAGATCGCCGACGATCGTGAACACCGCCACGCCCGTGTAGACCGAGCACAGCAAGAGGATGCCGGTGAACCAGCCCGTCTGGAACGTCGCGCTGATGACGACGTAGATGAACACGGGCTCGAACAGCACGAGCACCTCCCCCGCCGCCGTGTACGGCAGATGCACCCACGAGAGAAGGCGCGAGCACGAACGGCCGAAGAAGAGCGAGCGGTGCTTGTAGAACGCCTGCAGCCGCCCGAACTTCCATCGGAACCGTTGCCGCAGCAGGCCTTTGAGCGACGGCACCGCCTGGGTGTACGCGATCGCGTCGGCCGCGAAGATGATGCGCCAGTCGAAGTTGCCCCGCAGCGACAGGATCTTCATCGAGAAGTCGATGTCCTCGGTCATCGTGTCGGTGTCGAAGTAACCGCACGCGCGCACGACCGACGTGCGGAACATCGAGCCCACACCGCCGATGACGTACTCGCAGTTGAAGACCGTGTAACCCTGCTTGAGCCGGTGCACCACCGCGTACTCCAGCCGCTGCACCCAGCCCAGCACACCGCGCTGGTCGGCGATCTTCACGTTCGCCGCCGCCGCGAGCACCATCGGGTCGGCGAAGTGCGCGACCATCTTCGAGACGGCCGACCGCGACAACGTCGAGTCGGCGTCCAGCACCATCACGAGGCCGTCGCCGACGAGGTGCATGCCGGCGTTGATCGCCGCCGCCTTGCCCGCGTTCTCCTGCGAGACGACGTGAACCCGGTCGCCGAAGCCCTGCAACGCGGCCACCGTGCCGTCGACGGAGCCGTCGTCGACCACGATCACCGACACGTCCTCGTACTCACTGTCCAAAACGGACTGCACGGCGCGGGCGACGCACAGCTCCTCGTTGTAGGCCGGGATGACGACCCACACCGTTGGTGTGTAAGGCAACGGGCGTGAGCGGCACAACGAGAGATCGTAGAGATCGGCCGCCACCAGAACGACGCACACGCGGACGACACCGATCATCGCCAGCGGAACCATGAGCCACGCGAGCGACGTCATCGGCGATGGCGCAGCAGTCGGATGCGGGTCGCGGCCAAGCTGCCCGCGATGATCGCGCAGGCCGTGAACAGCACCACGTAGTACGCGGCAACCATGGTGAATCTCCCTCTCCCTGGACCGGAAACTGGATCGGTCCGAAGTGGAGGGACGAAAACCACACGAAGGTGTGGTCGGCTAACTACGGCGTGCAGCCTGGAGCCAGCGCATGACCGGATGCAGGATCACGACGAGCAGCGAGCCCCACACCATGCCGCCCATCTCCAGGTCGCCGATCCCGATGGTCAGGTCACCGACACCGGCCACGAGCGCGGCGCCGCCGACCATCGCGTTGACCGGGTTGGCCAGGTCGACGCCGCGGTCCATCCAGATCCGCACGCCGACCAGCACGATCAGGCCGTAGAGCACGAGCGTGCAGCCGCCGAGCACACCCGGCGGGATGGTGCCGAACAGCGCGATGGCCTTCGGGGAGAACGCCAGCAGCGTGGCGAACACACCGGCGAACGCGAACGCCGCCGTCGTGTACACGCGGGTCACGGCCATCACGCCGATGTTCTCGGAGTACGTCGTCGTGCCGGCGCCACCGCCCAGGCCGGACAACGCGGTCGACAGGCCGTTCGCGATGATCGCGTCGCCCGCGCTGCCGTCGAGGTTGCGGCCGGTCAGCGCCGCCACCGCCTTCACGTGCCCGACGACCTCGGCCACCAGCACGATCACGACGGGCAGCATCAGCAGCACGACGGACGGCCGCAGTTCGGGCTGGTACAGCTTCGGCAGCCCCACCCACGCCGCGTCGCGCAGCGCGGCGATCCGCTCGGACGACACGGCGCCGAACGCCAGGCCGCCCATCCAGATCGCCACGAACCCGATCAGGATCGAGAACCGGAACACCAGACCGCGGCCGAGCACGCCGGCCAGCAGGATCACGGCGGTCGTGAGGGCGGCGACCAGGGGCTGCTCGGCGAAGTTCGAGGTGGCCTGGTGCGAGAGGTTCAGGCCGATGATGACCACGACGGCACCGGTGACGACCGGCGGCATGACCGACTCCAGCAGCCGCACGCCGAGCGCCTTGACCGCGATGCCGACGACGATCACCAGCAGGCCCGCGGCGACGACACCACCGAGCTGGGCGGAGATGCCCTGCTCGCGCGCGGCCACCAGAGGCGCCACGAAGGCGAAGGACGAGCCGAGGTAGCTCGGGACGCGGTTCTTGGTGATCACCAGGAACAGCAGCGTGCCCAGACCGGAGAACAGCAGGGTGGTGGCGACGGGAAGACCGGTGGCGGTGGGAACGATCACCGTCGCGCCGAACATGGCGACCAGGTGCTGCACTCCGAACCCGATGGTGAGCGGCCAGCTCACCCTCTCCTGGGGTGCGACGGTCTCACTGTCGGTGATCCGACCGTCCCCGTGCACGGTCCACAACGCCAACGCACTGCCTCCCGGCATTTCAGCCGGACTTCCCGCAGACCGGCCCCGGAATCCTGCCACGCCATGTAGCGGCTACGGCTAGATAACGGTCCGATAATCACACGATTGCCCTAAAGATCTCCAGAGAGACTCGCCGAATAGCGGCATGCAACTACGGAGAGTCATATTCAGTACGCTGAATAGCCTGAGACGTCTCGCATCGCGGACGCCAGACCGGCCATGTGGTCCGTGGCATCGTCCAAAACCTCGCCGGGGTTCTGGAACTGCGTGCTCGCCGCCAGCGCCTTGCCCGCCTCGGCGACCAACGCACAGTAGCGGTCCACGCCGTCCGCCAGTTGCGCCCTGAGCACCCGGACACCCTCGACCAACGAGGCGCGCTCCAGATGCGGCGCGGTGTCCCGAGCGCGTTCGACGGCCTGGAGCTGCGCGGAGACCGCGCGGATCGCCGAGGAGGCCTCCTGGGCGGTCTGCCGGGCGTGCTGGACGGACTCGGTGGGCATCGACGTGAGCGCGGGCGAGTCGAGCTGCACCAGCAACTGGGTCATCGTGTCCTCGGCGCCGTGGAGCTTCTCCATCGGCACGCGCGCGGACGAGATGTGCGCGGGCAGCGGAGGCCGGGGCGGTGGCGGCGGCGAGAGCTCCAGCCGCTGCCGTGCGGCCCCCAGCTCACGCAGCTTGAACCCGCTGCGCACAGCGAGGACGGCGGGCACCGCGGCACCGATCGACCCGGTGACGGCGGCCCACGTGCCGAGCACGCCGGTGAAGCCCAGCACGGCCAGCGTGCCGAGCATCGAGATCACGATCAGCCAGAACGTGAGAACGGCGTTGGTCCGCTTGCGCTTGCGTTCGAGCTTGGCGCGCGGGTCGTTCCACTTCTGCATGCGGTAGCGCGCCTGCTCGGCCAGCGGGTGGCCCTGGAGCGACGCACCCAACTCGTTGACGACCTTGCGGACGATCTCGTTGTTGGGACGGTTTCTCCAGGGCTCCATGATCACCTGCTGGCTCCTTCGAGTCCCGCTCAGTTCTGAGCCGGCGGGACCTGCTGCTGCGTGGTCTTCTGCTCTGACTGGACGCGCTGCGCGATCTCGGCCTGGATCTGCGCCGCGGCGCTGTTGCCCGCGGTCACCTGCTGCGGCGTGGTCGCCTGACCGCCGTGCATGGACGCGCGGATCTGCTCGAGACGCGACGAACCGGCGAGCTGGGTGGTCGAGGCCTGGACCTCCATCATCCGGCCCTGCACCGAGTTCTGGGCGAGCTCAGCGGACCCGAGCGCGGTCGAGTAGCGCTTCTCGATCTTGTCGCGAACCTCTTCCAGCGACGGCACGTTGCCCGGCGCGGCGAGCTCGCTCATCTGGTTCAGCGACGCGGAGACCTGCTCCTGCATCTTGGCCTGCTCCAGCTGGCTGAGGAGCTTGGTGCGCTCTGCCAGCCTCTGCTGCAGCATCATCGCGTTGCGCTCGACCGCCTGCTTGGCCTGCGCGGCCGCCTGCAGCGACTGGTCGTGCAACGTCTTCAGGTCTTCGATGCCCTGCTCTGCGGTGACGAGCTGGGTGGCGAAGCTCTGCGCGGCGTTCTCGAACTGGGTCGCCTTCTGCTCGTCGCCCTTCGCGCGCGCCTCGTCGGCGAGCACGAGGGCCTGACGGGCGGAGGCCTGCAGCTTCTCCACGTCGCCCAGCTGGCGGTTCAGCTTCATCTCCAGCTGGCGCTGGTTGCCGATGACGGCCGCAGCCTGCTGCGAGAGGGCCTGGTGCTGCCGCTGCGCCTCCTCGATGGCCTGCTGGATCTGCACCTTCGGGTCAGCGTGCTCGTCGATCTTCGACGAGAACGACGCCATCAGGTACTTCCAGAACTTCACGAACGGACTGGCCATCTCCTACGCCTGCCTTCTCGGTGCCGGTGTTGGATCCATCGTCTCAATTGTGCGTCGGCGTATCCACCGACACGGGGAGATATCCGGGAACACCCTGACCCACCCCGGGACTTAGGAGAACACGTCTGACGACGTGCCAATCCTGCCCTCACCCGCGCCTGGAGACGCGGTGACCCAGCGTGCCGATGCCAAGCCGTTGCCTGCCGCCCAGCACGCTGCCGTCGTTGTCAGTTGAACGTCCGAAGAGGCAATCTTGTTGCACACCGTCACGTGGCGGGGGCCACAGTCGGTGACATGTCACCCGAATGCAGGCGACCCCGCTCGCCATCGGGGCAAGCGGGGTCGGATGACATGGGGATCAGGCTGCGACGACTGCTTTGGGACTCTCGCCGATCTTGCTCGTGAGCCTGTGGGTGAGCATGGGCTGCAGGCGCAGGTCGGACAGGTCGTCCGACAGCGTGGACGGCAGCACCCGGCCACCTTCCAGCTTGCCTCGATCCGTTCGTCCGTCCGGGACGGTGTCGGGCACCGTGTCCGGCGTCTGCTGGACGGCGCCGATGTCGGAGGCGACGTGGTGCAGCAACTCGGACAGAGGCAGCTCTAAAGCGTCACAGATGGCCGCGAGGAGCTCGCTGGACGCCTCTTTGCGGCCGCGCTCCACCTCGGACAGGTACCCCAGGCTCACGCGGGCGGTCCGAGAGACCTCGCGCAGCGTGCGGCGTTGATTGGTGCGGGCATGGCGAAGCCGATCACCGATCGCCTCGCGTAGCAGCACTGGCATCGCGCGCCTCCTTCCGGCCGGCCGTGTCCCTACGTTACCGATCGACACCGACAACGGGCACTGACTTCCGAACACGTCCGCCAAGGGCGAACGAACGCGGAGTCATCATTTGTTCCCGTCTCCGGTCACCAGCAGGTAATCCGAGAGCAGGACCAGGGCTTTTTCGACGGCGGTGGAACGCACCGCTGCGCGGTCGCCACTCACCGTGATTGTCCGCACTGTGGACACTCCAGGCCCGCTCAAGCCGATGTGGACCGTTCCTGGCGCCACTCCGTCCTGCGGATCAGGTCCGGCGACCCCCGTGAGCCCGATTCCCCAGTCCGATTTGCACCTTTTGCGGGCGCCTTCGGCCAGTTGGATCGCGACGTCGGGGTGCACCGCACCGTGCTCGTCGAGCAACCGCTGGTCCACGCCCGCGAGCTCGTGTTTGAGCTCGGTGGCGTAGACGATCAACCCACCGCGGACCACGGCACTCGCCCCCGGTGTGTCGACGATCGTCGCGCACAGCAGACCCGCGGTCAGCGACTCGGCCGTGGCGACGGTCTGGTTCTTCGCCTTGAGCAGTCCGACGACGTCCGTCACAGCACGGCCCGGCCTGCTCTTGCCTTCAGCTTGAACGCCCGGATGACGTAGTCGATTCCCGTGACGATGGTGAGGACCAGCGCAACGGCCATGATCACCCACGCGATCAGCTGCAGCACGTCGTTCTGCGGGAGCACGAACAGCCCGATCGCGATGACCTGGGCGAGCGTCTTGGCCTTGCCGCCGCGGCTCGCGGGGATGACGCCGTAGCGGATCACCCAGAACCGCAGCAGCGTGATGCCGACCTCGCGCACCGCGATGGTGATCGTGATCCACCACGGCAGCACGTCGAGGATGCTCAGGCCCACCAGCGCGGACCCGGTCAGCGCCTTGTCCGCGATCGGGTCGGCGATCTTGCCGAAGTCGGTGATGAGGCCGTGCTTGCGGGCGAGCGTGCCGTCGATGTGGTCGGTGAAGCTCGCGACCGCGAAGATCCCGAACGCGATGAGGCGCCACGTCGTGTCGAAGCCGCCCGCTTCGAACAGGGAGAACAGGAAGACCGGAACGAGCGCCAGCCGCGCCATCGTGAGGATGTTCGCGACGTTGAGCAGCGGGACCTTCCGGGCCTCCGTCATGTCGGAAGCACCTCTACGATCAGGTCCACACCCTCGGAGTCGACCACGCGGCAGCGCACGAAGTCGCCGCGCTTGAGCCCCTCGGCCTCGAGCACGATGCACTCGCCGTCGACCTCGGGCGCCTGGTGCTCGGCCCGGCCGACGCAGTCGTTCTCGTCGTCTTCCTCGGTCTCGATCAGCACGGTGACCTCGGTGCCCACGCGGTCCTCCGCGCGCTGGCTCGTCAGCTCCTCCACGAGGTTGCCGATCCGCTGCACGCGTTCCGCGACGGTGTCCGCGTCGAGCTTGCCCTCGAGCCCCTCGGCCTCGGTGCCGTCCTCGTCGGAGTACCCGAAGATGCCGACCGCGTCGAGGCGCGCCTCGGTCAGGAACCGCTCCAGTTCCTGCAGGTCGTGCTCGGTCTCACCGGGGAAGCCCACGATGAAGTTGCTGCGGATGCCGGCCTCGGGCGCGTGCTCGCGGATCTGCCACACGAGCTTGAGGAAGCTGTCGGTGTCGCCGAACCGGCGCATGCGGCGCAGCACGTTCTCGCTGGAGTGCTGGAACGACATGTCGAAGTAGTTCGCGACCTTGTCGGTCTTCGCGATGGCCGCGACGAGGCTCGGCTTGGTCTCGGCCGGCTGCAGGTAGCTCACGCGCACCCGCTCGACGCCCGGGATGCTCGCCAGGCGCGGAAGGAGCTGTTCGAGGGCGCCCTGCTCACGCGGCAGGTCCTTGCCGTAGCTCGTCGAGTTCTCGCTGACGAGGAACAGCTCCTTGACGCCGTTCTCGGCGAGCCACATGGCCTCGGCCACGATCTCGTCGGGGTGCCGCGACACGAACGCGCCGCGGAAGCTCGGGATGGCGCAGAAGCTGCACCGCCGGTCACAGCCGGACGCGATCTTCAACGGCGCCACGGGGGCGTCGTCGAGCCTGCGCCGCTGGACCTTGGTGGGCCCCCAGCCGTGGCCGGGCACCTGGACGTCCTTGCTGGCTTCCTGGCGCTGCACGGGCGTGATGGGCAGCAGTGTGCGGCGGTCGACCGGCACGTGCGACTCGACGGGCTTGCCGTGCAGCACGTCCTGCAGCCGCTCGGCCAGGTCGTTGTACTGGTCGAAGCCCAGGACCGCGGCCGCCTCGGGGAGGCTGTCCGCGAGCTCCTTGCCGTACCGCTCCGCCATGCACCCGACCGCGACGACCTTGGCGCCGGTGTCGGACGCGGCGAGCAGCGTGTCGACCGAGTCCTTCTTCGCCTGCTCGACGAAGCCGCACGTGTTGACGACGACGACGTCCGCGCCCTCGTCCACCAGCTCCCAGCCGCCTTCGCCGAGGCGCCCGGCGAGTTCTTCGGAGTCGACCTCGTTGCGGGCACAGCCCAGGGTCAGCAGCGACACGCGTCGCGGAGTGGTGGGAGAAGACACGGCGCTCAGAGTAACCGGGTCGGGTGTCAGACCTTGAATTCAGTGCTTCCGAACGACCTCGACCAGCCGCCACACATCACTCGAAGGGTTGCCCGCGCCCAGCGATTTGGCCCTCTCGACCGCCTTGTCGACGCGCTCTGCGAGCACGGCGAAGTCGAGCATCCCCTTCGTGTAGCCAGGCAGATGTCTGCGCAGCTTCTCGGCAGCGGCCTTCGGGCTGGAGAGGCCGGCCGCACAGTCCACGAAGTGAAGGATCAGCCAGACCTCGAAACAGGGATTCGACACGGCCAGTGAGATCCCGGTCGCCCCTGCTTCGACGATCGCTTCGCCGATGTCGAAGTCATCGACGTCCACGACACACCAGTACTCGTCGAACCCACCGCGATCGTTCTCACGCATCTTCGCCGCGTACCTGACGAGCTGCGCGGGGGACCCGACTTTGACCACCGGTTTCACGGTCACAGGCTTCGACAGCCTCTTCAACCCGTCAAAGTAGGCCTGCTCGGTCTGCCCACAGCACACGACGAGCACACGGCTGGCCGAAACCCGCGATGGTGTGCGTCGACGATGAGATGAGTTCTCACGCCGCGCCATCGACACCTCGTAGAAGTGCGGACACGAAGGTCTCTGCCTGTACGTCGGGAACTGCTCCGTAGCTGCCACCGAGGTAGCGACGCTCCAGGTTCTCGCCTTCCTTGCGCGGCTTGAAATCGGTCAAAGGGTATAGATCAGATGCACCATCGAAATTCTTGTCCACGAACCAGACGTCTTCACGGGTTAGCACCTCGTCGCCCAGCACCGGGCTGAGCAGGCTCGCATCGTGGGTGGTGAACACGAGCTGTGCACCACCCACGTTGGCCTTCGCGCTGCGGAACAGACCGACCAGAGCGGCAGTGACGCGTGGGTGCAGGCTCGCGTCGATCTCGTCGATGGCGAGCACGCCGCCGTCCCGGAGCATGCCGAGCACCGTGGGCAGCAGCATCAGCCACGACAGCGTTCCTGCCGACTCCTCGCCGATGTCGAACGCGCGGTTCTTCGGTCCGTGAGTGAGCCGCACGCGGTCTCTATTTCGAAGGACACTTTCCAACATCTCGCGGACCTGCTCGATCGAGTAGTCGGTTCTCAACCCGCGCGCCACGGCTGAGACCTCCTCGTCATCAGGCATTGGCGTGAGGTTGTACTCGATGCCAGTGATGCCGAGATCCGCAATCTTCAGCAGGCTGACGAACTGCTCGGTCAGCCCGTCGGAGCCAGCCAGAAAGCGCGCGATCGTGGCGTGATCGAACGTGGAGCGTTCCCCGTCCCGGAACACGAGCCTGTTCGCGAACCACCGCTGCACTGGAAGCACGGCGTCGAGTCCGGACTGGGCGCCAAGGCTGAGGAACAACGAGTTAGGCCTGAGGAGCCCCTTGAGCACTTCCCCCTTGCCCGCGCCTTCGGTGACTGTGGTGCCGAGCTTGATGTCACCGCCGGACCGTTCGAACAAGACTCGCTTCCGCTTCTCCGGGTAGCTGTACAGCCATTCCTCCCGGACGCGGCGGTCATCCACCTCGAAGCCGTAGGTGTAGCGAACACCCGATTCGACCAGTTCGACCACGTACACGGAGGGCCTGCCTGCGGACTCGTCCAGCTTGAACGGACGTCGCGGCACGCCGCCTTCCGGCATCCAGACCGCGAACGAGTCGCGCACCGCGTCGGCCATGAACCTCAGGCCGTCGAGAAGGTTCGACTTCCCCGAGGCGTTCGCTCCGTAGATCGCCGCCACCGGCAGGACGTCGCGGTCCTTCGAGTAGGCGGGCATGAGCAACAGCTCGTGCTCGTCGCGGAACGAACGATGGTTTCCCAGCCGAAAACTGCGTAGCACCGCCTAAACTCCCTCCAGAACGTTCCAAAGCCGCTTCCCTGCAAGTAAACCGCACAAACAAGCCTAAGACTCACCCGCACGGCGGATCTCGCGGCGATGACCACCGCACGTCACCAGGTCGGGGGCGCCGCTCATACTTGACGGTTGTGACCAGTGGGGTAGTCGTGCGGCGTGCCCGCACCAGTGACGTGCGCGCCATGAAGGCGTTGATCGACGGGTACGCGGGCAAGGTTCTGCTGGCCAAACCGCTGGTCACGCTGTACGAGGCGGTCCAGGAGTTCTGGGTGGCCGAGGAGGACGGCGAGCTGCTCGGCGTCGGTGCCCTGCACGTGATGTGGGAGGACCTGGCCGAGATCCGCAGTGTCGCGGTCTCCCCCATGGCGCTGGGCAAGGGTGTAGGTCACCGGATCGTGGCCCAGCTCATCGCCACCGCCAAGGAGCTGCAGCTCGCGCGCATCTTCGTGCTGACGTTCGAGACCAAGTTCTTCACCAAGCACGGCTTCGTCGAGATCGAGGGCACACCGGTGAGTCCCGAGGTCTACGAGGAGATCATGCGATCGGTGGACGAGGGTGTCGCCGAGTTCCTCGACCTGAGCTACGTGAAGCCGAACACGCTCGGCAACAGCCGGATGCTCCTGGAGCTGTAACTCTTCGAGTAATTACTCGAAGAGTCTTGACTCAACGAACCGCGCGCAGCAGGATCTCAGGCGTGCCCGAATCGCTCACCGTCGACGAGCTCGCTGCCCGGATCGGCCTGCCCAGCAGCACCATTCGCATGTACCAGACGAAGGGTGTGCTGCACGCGCCGAGACGGCAGGGACGCGTGGCGTACTACGACGCCTCGCACGTCGAGCGGTTGACGTTGGTCCAGCGGTTGCAGCAGCGGGGGTTCTCGCTGCCCGCGATCGCCGAACTGATCTCGGCGCGCGAGAAGGGCGAGTCGGTCGCCGCGGTCCTCGGCTTCAGCGAGGCCGAGGGGCCCGACGACTGGGTTCGGATCAAGGTGCGCGACATCAAGCACCTGATTCCGATGGGAGACGTCCAACCGCGACTCCTCCTCCGGGCTATGCGGTTGGGCTTGGTGCGGTGGAAGTACGGCTGGCCGCACGCGCGTCGCTGGGCACTCGAGGCGGGCGGCAGGCTCGCCGGCCTCCGGGTGCCCAGCGATGACGTCATGGACAGCTTCACGCGCCTGCGCACGGCGACCGACGCGGTGGCGGCGGACTTCGTGCGGTTGTTCGAACGGCAGTTCTGGCCTGAGCTCGCGCGCAAGGCCGGTGACGAGAACCAGCTCGAGAACGTGCGGGCGTTGCTCGTCGAGCTGACCTACACGGCGGAGACCGCGGTGGTGGGGACGCTGCGGGAGTCGATCCGGGACGCGGCCGAGGAGTTCGCGTCACGGCACGGGTTGCTGCCCAGCGACGACTTCCAGCCCGCGTGGGCCGAGCAGCCGTTGCCGCCGATCGCCGAGAACCTCATGGACCCGGCGGGGGATCTGCCGAGCGAGCAGGAGATCGAGAACTTCCTGGCGAGGGGGGACGACGATGAGCTTGGTCGCTGATCCCGCCTGGCACGCGCAGGTGAGGGACGAAGGCCTTGTCGTGTACGCGGGTGCGGATCTCGCGTACCTGATTCCAGACCTGCCCAGGGCGGTGGCCGTGGCGCTGGCAGGACTGTTCGAGCCGGTTTTGAGGGGAGTGGCTCGAACGGTCGACGAGAGCCTGTTGGGGGAACAGGTTCGCCGGCACGTGGCCCAGCTGAGGACCCTGGGCGCTCTCCGCCCGGCCGGGTTGCCGAACGACGACGCGAGACCGATGGGGGTCGGCACGCGCGTCGTCGGGGAGGCACCCGCCGGGCTGGCAGAGCGGTTGCCGCACAACGAGAATCCTGACCTGCTGCTGGTCGTGCGGACGACGGGCACGCTGGTCGACCTGATCGAGGTGGCACGCGAGACGAAGGTTCCGCACCTGTTGCTGGACCTCGCGTATCACCACACCGCCTCCGTCGGGCCCTTCGTGGTGCCCGGTGCCGGCGCCTGCCTGGCGTGCCTCGCGGTGCGGACGGGGCGGCGGTGGGGAGATCCGCCTCCTCCGCCACGACCGGGAGCCCTCGGGCACGACTTCCCGATCTCCCTCGCCATGCAGGCGATCCAGAACATCCGCGGCGGCTCGCTGGCGCTGCTGGACGCGGTCGTGACCGTCGACCTCGACGAGTTCACGACGACGCGGGAGAGCGTGCTCCCCGCCGCGGACTGCGAGATCTGCCCGAAGACCGAGTTCGGGCGCGTGTCACTTCCTTGGGGGGACCATGAACGCGACGGCAGTCCGGTTACCTGACCAGTTCTCACCGGGTGCGGCCGCGGCCAACGCCGCGACACCCACCTGTTGCTGTTGTTGTTGCTGCTGTGCGGTTTCCTCGGTCGGTGCAGCCGTGCACATCCCGGCGGCCCTGCACCAGGACACCAAAGAGCTCGAGAAACCGCGCAGCGCGCTCGTCCTGCCCGCCGCGATCTTCCCGTTGCTCGTCGTCGTGCTGCCGTTCGCCACGATGGGAGCGGTCTTCGACCTGCACTGGGGCTGGTGGCTCGGGGCCTTCGGCGTCGCGCTCGGGTGGGCCGCGGCCGCCGGGTTCATCGCCCGGTCGCCGAAGCCGTGGATGAGCCTGGTCCGATTGCTCGGCTGGGCCTTGCTGTGGTGCGTCGAGCCTTTCGTCGTGCTGTTCGCGCTGGGGCCGCTCGCCACTGTCGCTGAGGGGGTCGTGTGGGCCGTCGGCGCGCTGTACCTCGGCGGGGCGTTGTGGCTCGGGTACTGGATCTTCCGGCACTACCGGGGCAAGCGGTGAAGACGGTCGCGGAGGCGTTGGTCGAACGCGCGGTCGGCTGGCGGCAGGGAGTGGTGTCGCAGCTGCATCCCGTGCCGCACAGTCTGTCCGATGTGGACGTCGAGGGCTGGGCAGCGGTGCCGGAGCCGTTCGCCACCGGCGGCACGTCCGGGGGCACGTCGAAGGTCGCGGCGGTGGCCGAGGCACTGGAACGCCACGCTGCCGCGCGGGCGTCGCTGGAGATCGCGACGGACGGCGAGTGCTGGCCGTTGGAACACTTCAGCCTGCACACGGTCGAGCAGCGCGTGGCCCCGAAGTACCGCTACCGCAAGGGATACGTCGACACCCCGTACACGCGGGCGTGGACGTTGCCCGGCAACGAACCGATCCGCGTGCCCACCGGTCTCGTCGGCCTGGACGCCTCGTACGGGCTGCCCGCGACCTCGTCGGGACTGGCGGCCGGTCCGTCGACGACCAGCGCCCTGCTGCGCGCCGTCCAGGAACTGGTCGAGCGCGACGCGTTCACCACGACCTGGCTGCATTCCCTGGCACCGCAACGGTTCGCCGCCGACCTGCCGCACGGCGCGATGGCGTTCGATCTCACGCCCGCCTACAGCCCGCACCCGGTGGTCGCCGTCGCGGGTTCGCTGCCGATCGCGGGCAGGCCACGACCGACGCTGGGCCTGGCCTGCCGCGCGACCACGGCCGAGGCCGTCCGGAAGGCCTACGAGGAATGGGTCCAGGGCACGGTGTTCATCGAGGTGTGGCTGGCGCGCAACGGCGACAAGCCCGTCGAGGAGGTCACCGACTTCGACGAGCACGCCGTCTACTACGCGACACGTCCGCAGGAGTGGGACGCGCTGCCGTGGTTCGGCGGCTTCGAGGCCGACCCGCCGCGCGACGCCGAATCCCTTGGCACAGCGGCGGAACTGACCGAACTGGTGCACGCCCTGGATCGCGCGGACGTCCGGCTCGCCTACCGCGAGCTGACCACGCCGGAACTGTCGGCCGTCGGACTGCACTGCGTCCGCGTCCTGTCCCCCGACCTCGCGCCACTGCACTCGGACCACCGCTGGCCGCACCTCGGCGGCCGCGCCCGCGAGCTGGACTGGCGCTACCCGCACGCCTCACCGGGCGTGTTCCCCAATCCCGCACCGCATCCGCTGGGGTGACGCCGATGTTCTACGACTTCTGGGCCGCGAGCCGGTTCTCACCGCTGCACCAGCGCAGGCTCGGCGACCGGCTCCGCGACTTCCGGCCGCGGCCCGCGTTGATCGACCCGCTCGAACTGCCGGCGGCACCGGTCGCGCTCCCCCGCCAGAACGACCGGCTGCAGAAGCTGTTCCAGGCACGCAGGAGCACGCGGGAGTTCGCCGGCAAACCGTTGACGGACAAGCAACTCGGCGCCGTCCTGGGTGCACTGTCGGACAACAGCTACCCGTCGGCCGGCGGACTGCACCCGTTGCGCTGCTACGCGTTCTTCGCCGGCCGCGCGGTCCGCTACGACATCGCGCGGCACGCGTTGCAGGAGATCGGCCCGGCACCGGAGAACCTGGCGGAGATCCTCGGCACGCCGGACGCGCCCCCGCTGACGATCGTCCTGGTGTTAACGGACAAAGACTCGTTCGAGAA
Source organism: Lentzea sp. HUAS TT2 (assembly GCF_051853195.1). Lineage (NCBI taxonomy): Bacteria > Bacillati > Actinomycetota > Actinomycetes > Pseudonocardiales > Pseudonocardiaceae > Lentzea > Lentzea sp. HUAS TT2. The sequence continues at coordinate 1,019,204 of NZ_CP196667.1, forward strand.
GTACGGCGAACGCGCCGGCCGCTTCGGCTTGATCGAAGCAGGTGCCGCGGCGCAGAACATCTGCCTCCGTTTGGCGGAGCGGAAACTGGGCGGCTATCTGCTCGGCGGAGTAGCGGACAACGAAATGCTGCAAGCGCTGGGACTACCCCGCGAACTCCGCGTGGCCACCGCGATCGCGTGCGGGCACATGATCACCTGACGTTCATCAGATCGTGTCTACCGAGGACAGTCGATCACCCGCTACAACTTGGCGAGACCCTGCTCACACTCCGAGGAGCTCGCCATGTCGACGAAGACCCTGCGCTCCGCCTTCGTGGGTGCCGCCGCATCCATCGCCCTGATCTTCACGGGTGCCCCGGCACACGCCGTGGACATCGTCGCGGTGACCGACGACTACCTCTACACGAAGACCATCAGCCAGTTCACAACATTGCGCGCACAACAGCCCTACGCGGGCCAGCTCGACTGGTCGTCCGACGGCTGTTCGTACTCGCCGGACAACCCCTTCGGCTTCAAGTTCCTGCCGACCTGCGAGCGGCACGACTTCGGCTACCGCAACTACAAGCGGCAGGGCCGGTGGAACGAGACGAACCGCCTGCGCATCGACAACAACTTCAAGTCCGACATGTACAAGCAGTGCGGTTCCAACTGGGCGTGCAAGCGCACGGCCGACCTGTACTACGCCGCGGTGCGCGAGTTCGGTGGCAGCGCGAGCTCCACGGCCACGAGCATCCAGAAGGCCGGCCTGAAGTAGGACCCTCGTCGCGAGCGACCGCCTTGATCTCGCCGGACGCGGCAAGGCGGTCCTCCCGGCCCGTGGCTTCCGAACGGTTGACAGCGCACGCGATCATTCGTGCATGCCAGGAGTCATGAGCGCAGTGGTCACCGCCAGCGCAGCCATCCTCGGTGTGCTGGTCGGGGCGGGCCTCCAGTTCTTCCAGGCCAGACGCATCCACCTGTGGCAGCAACAGACAGCCGACCGCACCGAACTGCGCACGGCCGGCGCCGACTACCTGACGGCGACGTTGCAGCTGGCCCAGTTCCTGACGCGTGCCGGAAAACAACGGAGCTCGTCAGGCGCGGAGCCGGACGCCGGCGAGATCCACGACCTCGTGCGGCTGGCGACCGAGGCCCGAACCCAGTTGGACCTGGTCGGCGGTGAAGCCGTGTTCGCGGCCACCAAGCGCTACCACTGGGAACTGGTCGACATCGCGGCCGCCGTGGAGAAGGGACAACCGACGGCCGACACCGACATCGGTGTCATGACCGCCGATCTCCGGCGTGCCCTGATGAACCAGATCCGCGAGGACCTGGGACGGCCACCGGTTCTCCGGCGTTGGCCCGACCGCGGCGAGAAGGCGCTCCAGAACTAGTCCTCCTCGTCGGCGGGGCCGCCTCCACGCATCAGGTAGACCACGTTCTCGAGCTCGTCCGGCTTGATCAGCACCTCACGTGCCTTCGAGCCCTCGGACGGCCCGACGACGCCGCGGGTCTCCAGCAGGTCCATGAGGCGCCCCGCCTTCGCGAACCCGACGCGCAGCTTGCGCTGCAGCATCGACGTCGAGCCGAACTGCGACGTGACGATCAGCTCGGTCGCCTGCACCAGCAGCTCCAGGTCGTCGCCGATGTCGGCGTCGATCTCCTTCTTCTCGCCGGCCTTCTGCGCCGTGACGCCGTCGGTGTACTCCGGCTGCGCCTGGTTCTTGGTGAACTCGACGATCGCCGAGATCTCCTCGTCGCCCACGAACGCGCCCTGGATGCGCACCGGCTTCGAGGCGCCCATCGGCAGGTACAGGGCGTCGCCCATGCCGATCAGCTTCTCGGCGCCCGGCTGGTCCAGGATGACCCGGGAGTCGGTCAGGGACGACGTCGCGAACGCCAGCCGGGACGGCACGTTCGTCTTGATCAGGCCGGTGACGACGTCGACGGACGGGCGCTGCGTCGCCAGCACCAGGTGGATGCCGGCCGCGCGGGCCTTCTGCGTGATGCGGACGATCGCGTCCTCGACGTCACGCGGTGCGGTCATCATCAGGTCGGCGAGCTCGTCGACGATCGCCATGATGTACGGGTACGGCCGGTAGACGCGCTCGGAACCGGGCGGCGCGGTGATCTCGCCGGACTTCACCTTGCGGTTGAAGTCGTCGACGTGACGCACCCGGTTGACCTGCATGTCCTGGTAGCGCTGTTCCATCTCCTCCACGAGCCACGCCAGCGCGGCCGCCGCCTTCTTCGGCTGCGTGATGATCGGCGTGATCAGGTGCGGGATGCCCTCGTACGGCGTCAGCTCGACCATCTTCGGGTCGATGAGGATCATGCGGACCTCGTCCGGCGTCGCGCGCGCGAGCAGCGAGACCAGCATCGAGTTCACGAACGACGACTTACCGGAACCCGTGGAGCCCGCGACCAGGAGGTGCGGCATCTTCGTCAGGTTCGCGGTGACCATGTGGCCCTCGATGTCCTTGCCGAGGCCGATCACCATCGGGTGCGTGTCCTTGACCGTGGAGGGCGCGCGCAGCACGTCGCCCAGCCGCACCATCTCGCGGTCGCTGTTCGGGACCTCGATGCCCACGGCCGACTTGCCGGGGATCGGGGCCAGCAGGCGGACGTTGTCCGTCGCCACGGCGTACGCGATGTTCTTGGTCAGCGCGGTGATCTTCTCGACCTTCACGCCGGGGCCGAGCTCGACCTCGTAGCGCGTGACCGTCGGGCCGCGGGTGAAGCCGGTGACCTGGGCGTCGATCGAGAACTGGTCCAGCACGCCGGAGATCGCCTCGATCATGAGGTCGTTCGCCTTGCTGCGGGTCTTCGGCGCGTCGCCGTCCTTGAGCACGTCCGGCGGCGGCAGCTGGTACTCGCCCTCGACCGCGCGCACGACCATCGTCTGCGCCGCGGCCTTCTTCTCCCTCGGCGCGGGCTTCGGGGCGGGCTCCTCCGGCTCCTCCAGCGGAAGCTCGGCCTGCGTCTGCTCCTCGACCGGCTCGACGGCCTGACGACGGCGGGCCGGGCGGCGCAGGCGGACCGGCTTCGGTTCCTCGACGGGCTCTTCCTCGTCGGTGGGCTCGTCCGAGGACTTGGTGCCGGGGTGCAGCAGCGAGCGGATGCGTTCGGGCGCCTGGCGGATCGGCGTGTGCGTCACGACCAGCAGGCCGTACCCGAAGATCAGGAACAGCAGCGGCCCCGCGACCCACGGCGTCAGCCCCTGCGCGAGGAACCCGCCGGCCAGATAACCCAGAGCCCCACCGGCGGTGCGGCGTTCGATCGGGTCCATCGGCAGGCCGCCGATGAGGTGGAACATGCCGAGCACGCCGATCATCATCAGCAACGAGCCGATGATCAGCCGTGGCCGCGCGTCGGGTGACGGGTCGGTGCGCATCAGCGTGATGCCGATGCCGAGCAGCACGACCGGCACGATCACCGCCGGGAACCCGACGGAGCTGCGGACGGCGACGTCGACCCACTGCCCGACCGGTCCGCCCGCCTGCCACCACACGCCGGCGCCGGTGATGACCGCGACCGCGATCAGCAGCAGGCCCAGGCCGTCACGACGGTGTTCGGGATCGAGGTCCTTGGTACGGCTGACGGTGCGCACGAGACTGCCGACGCCACGACCCAAAGCACCCCACACGGCGCTGATGGCGCCGCCGCTCTTCTTGCGTGGAGCAGGCTTTCTGGACGCGGTGGATCGCGCCCGCGGCTTGGCTGGTGCTTTGCCGCGTGACGTGGTCTTTCTCGAAGTCCCTGTGCGCCCGGCCATGTGTATAAGGTAGTCCCTCGCGTCTCACCAGCCCCGTTCGCAACTGGGACGCGTGCGAAACCTCATGGTTCACCGGATCGTGCACGGTGTCGTTTCGACACGCCGTACGCTGCCCGGCGTGTCCACACCGCTTTTCTGGCGCGTGCTCATGGTGGTCGACCGGGGCCTGATCGCGCTGACTGGCAAGCTCGAGGTATCGGGCGACATCCCGCCGGAGCTGATCGGCAAGCCGTTGCTGCTCGCCTCGAACCACATCGGCAACCTCGACCCGATGGTGCTCATCGCGGCCTGCCGCAAGATCGGCGTGAACCCGCGGTTCATGCTCGCGGGCGGCCTGCTCGACGCGCCGATCATGGGACCGGCGCTCAAAGCGTGCGGTCACCTGCGCGTCGACCGGCGTTCGGCGAACGTCGGCGAGGCGATGCACCGTGCCGTCGAGGCGTTGCAGAAGGGCGGTGACCCGATCGCCGTCTACCCCGAGGGCAAGATCACGCTGGACCCCGGCATGTGGCCGGAGCGCGGCAAGACCGGCGTCGCCCGCATGGCGCTGGGCGGCGGCATCCCGGTGGTCCCGATCAGCCAGTGGGGCGCGCACGAGGCCGTGTACTGGGGCAACCTCAGCGTCAACGGCTGGAAGGACGTCCTGCCGTACCTGACGTCCTGGCTGCGGGCGGTGCGCAAACGGCCGACGTTCAAGGTCCACTTCGGCAAGCCCGTCGAGCTGACGGACCTCAACGCCGAGACGATGGGCGACGCCCGGCGCGCCCACGAGCGGATCATGACCGCGATCACCGAGGGCTTGGTGCCGCTGCGTCTCGACGAGCCGGACCTGCCGCGCTTCCACGACCCGACGCGCCCGACGACCGGCGCCTCGCCCTGGCGGCCCGCCTGATCGAGTAACCGATCACCGTGATCAGCATGAGCAGCGGCATCGGGTTGCCCCGCCACAGGCTGATCGCGAAATCGATCACCGGGATGATCAGCGCGGCGATGAAGGTGAAGGTGCTCGCCGTGGGCAGCTTGACCAACGGGGCGGCCCACGGCGTGCGCCCCCACGGTTTCGCGACGCTGAGCCACGCCTGGAACGCGATCGCGCTGATCATCAGCGCGGTGCCGACCGGCATCCACGCGGTGACGTGCCCGTTCAGGGCCTCCTGCAGGTTGCCGCTCAGGATGAAGATGCCGATGTAGAGCTGGCTGATCGTGATCACGAACTTCGCGAGCACCCACCAGTGCCGGAAGTACCCCCACGGCGTCGTGGCGCTGAGCATGAAGCCGCTGAACGCGCTGGTGTTGGCCATGATCGCCAGAACCTCGTGGTCGAGGTAGCGCGCCATCCGGAACGCGGCGAGGTCACCCGTCCTCATGCCGTAGAGCACCAGGGCCAGCAGCGCCACGGCCTGGCTGAGCCAGCCCACGGACGTGACGACGTGCAGCCACACCAACAGGGTCCGAGCGCGCTTCTGCATGACATGTAGCTTGCCTACGTATCAGCGCGGGCACATCAGGGATCTCCCCTAGGCGAGCTCGTGCAGCCTCGCCCGTACTTCGGGAGTGAGCGGGTGGTCGTAGTCCTCGTAGATCGTCAACGCTTCCAGCAGGTGCGTCCGCGCCACGTCGGGCTGCCCCGCGCTCGTCTCCCCCAGGCCGTGCAACGCCTCCGCGAGACTCTTGCGATCACCGAGCACGCGCAGGAACGCCAGCGCGTGCCGGAACGAGTCACGTGCCTCGACCCGCTGCCCCAGCTTCGCCTGCGCCCAGCCGATGCCCACCAGCGCCATCGCCTTGCCGTGCACGGCGTCGTGCGAGTCCATCAGCTCGAACGCCCTCCGTGCCGACGCCAGCGACGCCTCGAACTGGCCGGCCGACCGCAGGATGTCGCTCAGGAACAACCTCGTGCCGCCCTCGCCGAACCACGAGCCGACCTCGGTGTGCCCTCGCAGCGCCTCACCGAACCTGTCGACGGCGAGGTCGAACTGGCGCAGGCCGCCGTACGCCATGCCCAGGCCCGTGAGGCTCCACGCGGCGCCGGCCGAGTCGCCGATGTCGCGCCGGATCGCCAGCGCGCGGTCGAAGAGTTCGAGCGCGTCGGCGAAACGCTGCCCGCGGAACGCCGAGAGTCCCTGGCCGTGCACCGCCCACGAGCGGGCGGCCTGGTCGCCGTCACGGGTCGCGGCGCGTTCGGCGACGCGGTACGTGCGCGTCCACTCGTCCAGGGCGCTCGACACGATGAAGTAGTTCCACAGCGCCACCGGGATCTGCCACGCCGTCGGCGAATGGTGTTCCTCGGCCAGCCGCGCCACCGCCAGCAGGTTCGAGGACTCCGTGCGGCACCAGGTGAAGGCCTCGTCGTGCGAAGCGAAGTCCTGAGTGGACAGTGGCGGCAGCAGGAACGCCGGGTGGTCCGGCGGTGCGATGACCGTGCCGGCGGCGTTCGCGGTGTCGAAGTACCAGCCCAGCAGGCGTTGCACGGCCTCGGCACGGCCGTCGGACGACTCCTCGGTGGCGCTGAGTTCCGTGGCGTACAAGCGAAGCAGGTCGTGCAGCCGGAACCGGCCGCGCGCGACCTCCTCCAGCATGTGCCCGCCCGCCAGCACGTCCACCAGCGCCCGCGCCCGCGACACCGGCACGCCCGCGAGCGCCGCCACGGCGTTCAGGCTGATCTCGGCGCCGGGGTGCAGGCCGATCAGCCGGAACAACCTCGCGGCGTCGGGCTTCAGCGCCAGGTACGACCACGAGAAGGCGGCGCGCACCGCCGTGTCCTCGTCGTCGCCCGTGGCCAGCACGTTCAACCTGTCGTGCTCGTCGGCGAGGTCGCTCGCGAGGTCGGCCAGCGTGAGGTGCGGGCGCGTGACGACGCGTTCGGCCGCGATCCGGACCGCCAGCGGCAGGTGCCCGCACAGTTCGACGAGCTTCGCGGCGGCGGCGGGTTCGGCGGCGACGCGGTCCGCGCCCACCGCGGAGGTCAGCAGGGCCAGGCCCTCGTCGCGGGTGAGGGTCGACAACGTCAGCGAGTGCGCGCCATCGCGTGCGACGAGCCCGCCGAGGTGGTTGCGGGACGTCACGAGCACCATCGACGTCGACCGGCCCGGCAGCAGCGGACGGACCTGCTCGGCCAGCCGCGCGTTGTCGAGCAGCACCAAGACCCGTTTGCCCGCAAGGACACTGCGGTACAGCGCGGACTTCGCGGGCAGGTCCTCCGGGATGCGTTCGGACGGCACGCCGAGGCTCTGCAGCAGCTGGTGCAACGCGGCGGCCGGCTGCACGGGCGGCGCCGACGAGTCGAACCCGCGCAGGTCGACGTGCAGCTGACCGTCCGGGAACCGCGCTGCCACCTGGTGCGCGAACCGCACGGCGAGCGCGGTCTTGCCGACACCACCGGTGCCGGTGATCGCGACGAGCACTGGGGAGTGGTCGTGCGGAACGACCTCGATGAGCTTCGCGAGCTCCTTGCCCCTGCCGGTGAAGTCGCGGATCTCGTGCGGCAGCTGGACCGGCACCAGCACGGGCGCTGCGGGTTCCGGCTGCGGGTCATGACGGCCGACGAGCACCTGTTCGTGCAGGTGGCGCAGTTCGGGGCCGGGCTCGATGCCCAGTTCCTCGATCAGCAGCCGGCGCAGGTCCGTGTAGACCGCGAGCGCCTCCGCCTGCCTGCCGCCGCGGAACAGCGCGGACATCAGCAGGCCGTGCAGCCGCTCCCGCAACGGATGCGCGCTGACCAGCGTCGTCAGCTCCGCCGCCACCTCGGCCTCACGCCCGACCGTCAGCATCAACGCGGCACGCTGCTCCACGGCCGTGAGCCGCATTTCGGCCAGGCGCGCGCGTTCCACCGCGGCGAACGGCCCAGGCACGCCGTCCAGAGCGACGCCCCGCCACAGTCCGAGAGCGGCGTCGAATGCGGCGATCGCCTCGGCGGGTGTGGCACGCAGCCGCCCCGCTTCGTCCAGATGCGCGCGGAAAACGCCGGCGTCCGAACTGCTCGACGGGAGCCTCAGCAAGTATCCAGCGTCCGTGGAGAGCAGCACGGCACTCGGCGCGCGTGACGCCCTGCCGGGTTCGAAGAGCCTGCGGAGCCCGGCGACGTAGGTGTGGATGCCGTTGTCGGCGCTGGCGGGTGGATCTTCGCCCCACACGGCGTCGATGAGCTCACTGCGCGACACCACGTGGTTCGCGCGCAACGCGAGCACCGCGAGCACAGCCCTCTGCCGCGGCGGACCGAGCGTGAGCTCCTCACCGTCCACCGTGGCCGCGAGCGCGCCCAGCAAGCTGACGCGCAACTCGTTCTGCACCTTGGGTCTCACTTCGTCGCTGTCCGCGTTCATCCAGCAACCTACCGTCAGTTTTCGTCCAGAAGCCATCCAGAGGTCGTCCAGAGAGGTTCTCCACACTTCACTCAGGTGGATTGGGTCGAAATGAGGGGCGGGGAATGAACGCGGCCGAGGTCTTCGACACGCTCGGACTGGAATACCAACGCGCTTGGTCGCACCAGCCCGCACTGCACGGCACTCTCGCCTGGTTCGCCGCGACGCAGCCGTCGGGCTCGCGCGTGCTGGACATCGGCTGCGGCACCGGCGTCCCGGTCGCGCGGACGCTCGCCAAGGCGGGCATGAAGGTCACCGGCCTCGACGTCTCGCCCGTGATGGTCGACATCGCGTCCTCCCAGGTCCCCGACGCCACGTTCCACAAGATCGACGTCCGCGACTTCGAGTCACCCCCCGGCTCGTGGGACGTCATCTGCGCCGTCTTCTCGCTGTTGCAGATGACCCAGGCCGAGATCATCCAGACCCTCGGCCAGATCTCCACCTGGCTGCGGCCCGGCGGTCACTTCTTCCTCGCCACGGTCGCCGTCGACGTGGAACAGGTCACTCTGCCCTGGATGGGCCAGGAGATCGAGGTCTCGTCGTTCTCCGAGGAGAACTTCGAGGCGCACCTGGCCGAGGTCGGGCTGCGCGTCGTGCGCCGCAGCCGTCCGGTGTTCACCCCGTCCTACCCCGGTGCCATGCCCGAGGAGTCGCTGCACCTGGTGTGCCAGCGCCCCTGACGCGCGGTCTCATGACACCGCCCCCACGTCCTCGTACTGGACGTGGGGGCGGTGTCATGAGGCTTCCTGCTGAGCGCGAATCACCCAGCCGGCGTTCTGGGTCGCACCACTAGCTCGGCACGACCGCGTACATCCCGAACCCGCTGGCCGCGACGTCGCGCACCGCGCTGATCGAGGTCTGCACCGGCCGGCTCGCCCGGCAGCCCGACGTGAACGGCCACTCGGTGCACGGGTCGGTGGTGCCGTTGCCCAGGTTCCCGGTGTTCGCGTTGCGCCCCCACGCCCACACCGAACCGTCCGGCTTGACGGCGAACGTGGTCCCGGCGCCGCTGTCGATCTTGACCGGACCGGTCAGGCCCTGGACCTCGACCGGGACGTTGGACTTGCAGACCTCGGGGTTGGGGCACAGGCCTCCGATTCCGAGCGTCCCCCAGTAGTCGTCGCCCCAGGCCCACACCTTGCCGTCGGAGGTGGTGGCGTACCCGACCTCGTCACCACCCGCGATCGACGTGGCGCCGGTCAACCCGACGACCTGCGAGACGCTCACGGTCGACCGGTAGGACGAGCCGGTTCCGGTCTCGCCGGACCAGTTGCGCCCCCACGCCCAGACCGTGCCGTCGGAGCGCAACGCGAAGCCGGTCTCCCCTCCACCGCTCGCGATCGCGGTGACCTTGGTGGTTCCCGGCAGCGGCACCGCGACGCGCAGCGGGGTTCCTGCCGGGCAGACCTGCCCGGCAGGACAGCTGGCATTGCCCCGGCCGTTCCAGACGTCGTTGCCCCAGGCCCACACGGTGCCATCGGACTTCAACGCGTACCCGTTCTGGTGGGTGCCGGCGATGGCCGTCACGCCGGTGAGGCCGTACACCTGCACCGGCACGTTCGAACTGGCAGCGGTGCCGGTACCGAGCTGGCCCGCGTCGTTCCAGCCCCAGGACCACACCGTGCCGTCGGACTTCAACGCGTATCCCGCCCAGGTGCCGGCGGCCACCGCGGTCACACCGGTGAGCCCGGCGACCCGCAGCGGCACCGTCGACCTGCCGCTGGTGCCACCCGCGCCGAGCTGGCCGAACTGGTTGTCGCCCCAGGACCACACGGTGCCGTCGGACTTCAGCGCGAGGACGTTCTCGTTGTGACCGTCCACCGAGGTGATCCCGGACAGCCACGGACGACGAGTAGGCGTTGGGCTGTAGTAGGAGTAGTACCCACCCCAGGCGTACAGACAGTCGACGACGCACGGCGGCGGCGTGGCGAAGAAGCCCGCGACGTCGACGATCAGTTCCGTCGTGCCGAGGTTGTTGAACAACGTCATCCGCGCGTCGCCGTTGAGCGCGACCACCGCGCTGTTCGCGGTGTCACGCCCCGGAGTCAGGTTCAGGTTCGACGTGATCGGCCTGGGCGTGCCGTTCGCGTACGCGGTCACGAAGGAGACCGAGGTCGGAGCGGCGCCCGTCAGGTTCAGCACCGCGGCGGCCGCGGTGGGAGCGATCCTGGTGGCGAGCTCGACGGTCTTGGTCTGCCCCGGACCCGCCGGACCGCCCGGCGCGAAGCGGGTGTCGAAGGCGCGCACCGGCGCCACTGGGAAGAAGCGGTGCCCGCGGTCCGACGCGTAGTAGCCGGCCAGGTCCACGATCAGGTGGACGGTGCCGGCGTTGTTGTACAGCGTGACGCGGCGGTTGGCGCCGAGCGCGACGGTCACGAGGTTCGGCGAGGTCTGGCCGGGGACCAGGTTCACGTTCGACGCGGCCGGACGGACGGTGCCGGACGGGATCGCCGTGACGTAGGTCGTCGAGGTCGGCTGGGTGCCGGTCAGGTTGAACGTCACCGACGTCGCCGAGGCAGGCACCACGCTGGAGAAGTCCACCTCCAGCGTCGACGCCGGACCCACCGGGGTGGTTTCGCGAGTGTCGATCAACCGGGTCGGAGCGGTCGTGGTGAACCGCGACGCGCTGTCGGTGGTGTAGTAGCCCGCGACGTCCGCGACCAGGTGGACGGTGCCGACGTTGTTGAACAGGTAGATCTTCCGGTCCGCGGGCACCGTGACGGTCACCTGGTTGGCGCGCGTCTCACCCGCGACGAGGTTGAGGTTGGAGATGTCCGGGACGTTGTAGTTGACCGGCGACACCCGGAGATAGGTGGAAGCCGACGGCTGCGTGCCCGTCAGGTTCAGCACCACCGCGGTCGCCGACGCCGGCAGCGCGGCGGAGAGGTCGAGCTGCACACCACTCGTGATCGGCTCCACCTTGCCGCCGGTGCCCGTGCCGTTCCTGGTGTCCAGCACCCGCAGCGGTGGCATCGGGACGAAGGTGTCACCCTCGTCCACCGCCTGCGCGCGAGGTTCAGCCTGTGCCTGTGCCGCAACGGGGGTGACCCCCAGCAGTGCGAGCACACCTAACAAAGCGAGCAACCGTCTCATGAATCCCCCATAGATCCCCGGTGAGCCGACCCACTGTAATCCCTGCCGCTGCGAGAAAACGACCAAACGGCGTCAGTGCTGCTCGGCGAGCGCGCGGCCGATGAAGTGCGCCGACAGCAGGGCGAAGATGTAGGCCTGCAGCACCTGCACCAGCGCCTCCAGGAAGAACAGCGCGATGGCGAGCGCGAAGCCCAGCACCGACACCGGCTTGAGGTAGATCGGCGCGTTGAACAACAGGAACTCGCTACCGAGCGTGAACACCAGGATCAGCAGGTGCCCGGCGAACATCGCCGCGAACACCCGGATCGCGAGGTTCACCGGGTCGAAGAAGAACTTGAGGATGACCTCGGTCGGGATCAGCAGCCCCCACAGCACGGGCTTCGGCACGTCCGGAATGACGAACTGGTTGCGCAGGTAACCCCGGAGCCCGAACTTCCTGATGCCGACGTAGTGGTAGAGCGGAAAGATGATCAGCAGCGCGACGGCCGCCGGAAAACCGCTGTGCGTGAACGTCGGGAACTGCACGAACGGAATCAGCCCGTACACGTTGTTCACGAGCACGAAGCAGAAGATGCTGACGATCAGCGGCACGTACGGCGCGAATTCCTTCGCGCCTATCTGCTCACGGGCGATGGTGTTGCGGCCGAAGTCGTAGACCGATTCGGCGGCGAACTGCCAGCGGGTCGGGATCAGCTTCATGCTCCTGGTCGTGACCAGGAAGAACGTCAGGATGATCACCACTGACAACACCAGCAGAGCCTGCGGTTTGGTCACCGAGAAGTCGAACGGCAACCCGAACGGCTCGTGCCACGTGAACATGGGTGGAAGCAGAATGTCTTCTTTGCCCGGTGGGCTGAAGACGTCATTACCGGCCATAGGGCGAACCCCCTCGTCCATGGTCTGGGACTAGACCTTAGCGGACGAGGGGGACGCAGATCACAGCAGGGTCACGTTCACACCGGAATGACCGTGGGAACGATCATCGGCCGGCGCCGGTAGGTCTCCGCGACCCAACGCCCGACAACGCGCCGCACGGCCTGGGCGATCCGGTGCGTGTCCGTGATCCCCTCGGCCTCGGTGCGCGCCAGCTCCATCTCCACGAGCGGGACGACGGCCTCCAGCGCCTTGGGGTCGTCGGAGAAGCCGCGCCCGGAGATCGTCGGCGCCACGACCGCGCGGCCCGTCGTCTGGTCGATGGCGACGGAGATCGAGATGAAGCCGCCCTCGCCCAGCACCAGCCGGTCGGACAGCGTCGACTCGCCGACGTCGCCCACGGACAGGCCGTCCACGTACACGTGACCGACGACGACGCGGCCGGACACCGTCGCCTTGCCGTCGACCAGGTCCACGACGACGCCGTCCTCGGCGATCACCACGTGGTCCTCGGCGACGCCGGTGGCGACCGCGAGGGCCGCGTTGGCGCGCAGGTGTCGCCACTCGCCGTGCACCGGCATCACGTTCGACGGCCGCACGGCGTTGTACAGGAACAGGAGCTCGCCGGCCGGTGAGTGGCCGGAGACGTGCACCTTGGCGTTGCCCTGGTGCACGACGGTCGCGCCGAGCTTGGCGAGGCCGTTGACGACGTTGAAGACCGCGTTCTCGTTGCCGGGGATCAGCGACGACGCGAGGATGACCGTGTCGCCCTCGCGGATCGAGATCTGGCGGTGGTCGCCGCGGGCCATGCGGGACAGCGCCGACAGCGGCTCGCCCTGCGAACCGGTGGAGACGAAGATGACCTCGTTCTCCTCCATCCGCATCGCGACGTCGAGGTCGACGAACAGGCCGTCGGGCACGTTCAGGAAGCCCAGGTCGGACGCGATGCCCATGTTGCGGACCATGGACCGGCCGACGAACGCGATCTTGCGCTTGTACTGCACGGCGACGTCGAGCACCTGCTGGACGCGGTGCACGTGCGAGGCGAAGCAGGCCACGATGACCCGCTGGTCGGCCTTGCGGATCACGTTCTCCAGCACGGGGCCGATCTCGCGCTCGGGCACCACGAAGCCGGGCACCTCGGCGTTGGTCGAGTCGACCAGGAAGAGGTCGACGCCCTCGTCGCCCAGGCGCGAGAAGCCCGCCAGGTCGGTCAGGCGGCCGTCCAGGGGCAGCTGGTCCAGCTTGATGTCACCGGTGTGCAGCACCAGACCCGCGGCGGTGCGGATGGCCACGGCCAGCGCGTCCGGGATCGAGTGGTTGACGGCGAAGAACTCGAGCTCGAACGGTCCGTACGAGCGCTGCTCCCCCTCCTTGACCTCCACGAGGCGCGGGGTCTGGCGGTGCTCGCGGCACTTGGCGGCGAGCAGCGCCAGCGTGAAGCGGGACCCCACGACCTGCAGGTCGGGACGCAGCTTCAGCAGGAAAGGGACCGCGCCGATGTGGTCCTCGTGGCCGTGCGTGAGGACGATGGCCTCGATGTCGTCGAGGCGGTCCTCGATGGCGCGGAAGTCCGGCAGGATCAGGTCGACGCCCGGTTGGTCGTCTTCGGGAAAGAGAACGCCGCAGTCGACCACGAGCAGCCTTCCGGCGTGCTCGAAGACGGTCATGTTGCGGCCGACCTCGCCAATTCCGCCGAGTGCGACGACGCGGAGGCCGCCTTCCGGCAGTGCGGGCGGCAATTCGGTCGATTGGGTCACGCGTTGACTCCCAGTTCGGCCGCGATGGCCTCGATGTCTTCGGCAGCGGCAGGCACCAGCGGCAGACGGGGTTCCCCCACGTCGAGTCCGCGCAGGCGCAGCGCCGCCTTCGTGTACGTCACGCCGGGAACCCGGCGGAAGGGTCGCAGCAACGGCAGCAGCGACTCGTGGATTTCTTTTGCCCGGACCACGTCTCCGGATTCATACGCATCAATGAGATCCCGCAGGCGATCCGCCGCGAGGTGACCGATGACGCTCACGAACCCGACGGCGCCCACGGACAGCCACGGCAGGTTCAGCGGGTCGTCGCCCGAGTAGTAGGCGAGATCGGTCGAGGCGATCACCCGGCTGCCCGCGTGCAGGTCGCCCTTGGCGTCCTTCACGGCCAGGATCCGCGGGTGTTCCGCCAGGCGCAGCAGCGTGTCGACCTCGATCGGCACGACCGCGCGCGGCGGGATGTCGTAGAGCATCACCGGCAGCTCGGAGGCGTCGGCGATGGCGGTGAAGTGCGCCAGCAGGCCTTCCTGCGGCGGCCTGGAGTAGTACGGCGTCACGACGAGCACGCCGTGCGCGCCGGACTTCGCGGCCTGCTGCACCAGGTGCACGCTGTGCGCGGTGTCGTACGTGCCCGCACCGGCGACCACGGTCGCACGGTCGCCCACGGCCTCTACGACCGCCGTGATCAGCGCGGCCTTCTCCCGGTCGGTGGTCGTGGGGCTCTCGCCGGTCGTGCCGTTCACGACCAGGCCGTCGTTGCCCAGGTCCACCAGGTGTTTCGCGAGTTCCTGCGCCTTGGGGAGATCGACTTCGCCGCGCGCGTCGAAAGGCGTGACCATGGCGGTGAGAACGCGGCCGAACGGGCGGTTCGGCCCTGCGTACGGGCTTGCGGGCATGCGCAGAAACTACCCGAGTTCACACGCTCCGGTTCAACGACCGCACTCGTTGCACCGCGTCGGCGTCCCCGCTGTATTCCACCCGGGCCTCGTCGCGCCCGAACGCGAGCATCACGAGCTCGGACACCTCACCGGTGATCACCACGCCGTTCGCGCCCTGTTTGGCGACGATGTGCTCACCGTCGGGGCGCACCAGCGTCACGCCCACCGGCGACGACTTGTACGTCATGCGCGCGGTGAACGGCAGCAGCTTCCACAGGACCTTCTCGCGGCGCTCGTCGTACGGCCGCGGCTCCCAGTCGGTCTGTGCGCGCCGCACGTCCTCGTGGTGCACGAAGTACTCGCCGGTGTTCATCAGGTCGTCGACCGGCTTGATCCAGAACGGCGGCGTGCGCACCAGATCCAGGAGCTCGCTCCACGCCTTGTGCGTGTAGTCCTCCTGGACCTTCTCCGTCCACTTCGCGAAGACCGGCAGCACGATGCCGGGCGCGGTGTCCGGCCGCCGCTCGCGGATCGCGAGGTGGGCGGCCAGCTCCTTGGTCGACCAGGTGCCGCACAACGTCGGCGCGTCCGGGCCGAGCTCGGTCATCAGGTCGACGAGCGCCTTGCGTTCCTCACGGGCGAGACTCACCCGCCCATTGCACCACAGCCGGGTCAGGCCTCGTTCGGCTTGTAGCACTTGGTGAAGCCGTCCGGCTTGGCCGACTTGTCGGCCAGCAGGCTCACCACCTGGTCGCGCTTCAGGTTCTCCGGGTAGCCGGGCCAGTCGGGCTCCTGCCCGTCGACGTGCAGCTCGTCGAGCCAGTAGCCGGACTGGCCGGAGGTCTTGGCGAACTCCAGGTCGCAGCCCTTCACCCGCACCATCACCTCGATGGTCTTCTCCGAGGACTTGACCGTGCGCTTGCCGACCTTCTTGGACTTCTTCGCCGTCTCGGTGCTGGGCTCACCGACGTTGGTGAATCCGGCGGCCTTGAGCTCGGCGACGAACTTGTCCTCGTTGCCGGAGCAGGCCGACAGGGTGGCCGCGCACCCGAGAACGAGCAGGGCGGAAACGATCTTGCTCTTCACCGTCAGTTGTCCTTCTTCGCGCTGATCGTGCCGTCCAACTTGCTGCCGTCCTTGGTGCCCGCGATGCACCACACCTTGCGCTCCGCGTTGCCGCTCTTGTCCTTGGTCCACGCGCTCTGGCCCGGAACCAGCGTGGTGAGCTTGAGCTTCGAACCGTCCTTGATCCACGGCGAGTTCAGCGTCATCTCGCAGCGCGCCACGCCGAGGCTCTTCAGCGCGTCGACCCCTGGATACCCGGCATCGGGCAGGTTCGACTGGACGGGCAGCGTGTCGATCACGTCGAAGACCTCGAAGTCGTGCGGTTTGTCGCACTCCTCCTTGCTGTCGGAGTCGAGCAGCTTGGCCGGCGCGACGTCGCCGATGCCGCACGTGTTCTCGTAGAGCCCGAACACCGGCACCTCTGCGCCCTCGCCGTACGTGAGCGCCTGGCTGCCACTGCTGGCTCCGGGTGTCGTGAACGCCTTGTGCGCGAAGATGCCGCCGGTGAACGCCGCCGCGGCGATGACGACGGCACCGACCAGCGCGATGATGCGGTTGCGCTTCTTCTTCGCCGGGTCCGCGGCGGCGGGACCCTGCTGGTACTGCTGGGTCTGCGCCGGCGCGATGCCGGTGGGCGGCGTCGGCTGGTTGCCGATGCTGGAGAGCATCGCGCGGGCCTGCGGGCCGGACAGCCGGGCGTTCGGGTCGGCGATCAGCAGGCCGGTGATGACGGCGCTCAGGACACCCGTCGCACGGGTCAGGCGCGGGGTCTCGCTCATGATCGCGTGCAGCGTCGAGGCCGTGGAGGAGCGCTCGAACGGGCTCCAGCCCTCGACGGCGTAACAAAGGGTCGCGCCCAGCGCCCACAGGTCGGACGCGGGACCGGCTTCGTGGCCGTGGATGCGTTCCGGCGACATGTAGGCGGGCGAACCGATGAGGCTGCCGCTCGTCGTCAGGCGCGGGTCGTCCATGCCCTGCGCGATGCCGAAGTCGGTGAGCTTGACCTTGCCGTCCGGGCGGACCATCAGGTTGCCGGGCTTGACGTCGCGGTGCACGATCCCGGCCTGGTGCGCGGCCTCCAGCGCCGACAACGACTGCAGCGCGATCGACACGACCTGGTTCGGCGGCATCGGGCCGTGCGTGCTGATCAACGTCGACAGCGTGGCCGCATCGACCAGCTCCATGACGATGTACGTCGTGCCGTTCTCGTTGATCGCGTCGTACACCGTCACGACGGCGGGGTCGTTGAGCTTGCCGGCGGTGCGCGCCTCACGCAGCGCGCGCTCTTCGAGCACACGGCGTTCCTCGTGCGCGATGCCGTCCGGCAGGTGCAGTTCCTTGATGGCGACGAAGCGTCCGATGTGACGGTCCTGGGCGCGCCAGACGATGCCCATGCCGCCGCGGCCGAGCTCCGCCACGAGGGCGTACCTGCCGGCGATGACGCGCGGTTCGACTGCCTGTCCGTGCAACGTGCGCTCCTACGAACCTCGGAACCAGGGGGCGTTGACGGTACTTCAGACCCGCCAACTGGAGGATCGGTTCCTAAGCTTCCGGCGCTACAACCAGTTCGTGACCTGCGGCACGCAACGCGAGCACGGCGCGGCCCAGGTCGGTGTGCTTCACCAGCAGGTGGTCCGTGTCGTATGTGGACAGCGCGAACAGCGAGACGCCCGCCGCCGCCAGTTCACCCGCCAGAGCAGCCATGATGCCGGTGAGCGTGAACTCCAGGGGCCCGCGCACGGTCAGCAGCCGCCAGCCCTTCTCGACGGTGTCACCGTCCACTGCGAACGACGCCGGCGCGATGATCGACAGCTCGGCCGGGGTCCTGGTCACGGACACCAGCACGTCGGTGAGGTCGAGCAGCCCGCCGGGGACCGGAGCGTCCGATGCCAGGCGGGTGACCGCGTATTCGCCGGGCCGTACGTCCACGATGAGCCGCTTCATGGCTTCAGCCTTCAACCACCAGTGGGCTGGAAGCAACTTCTGTGCCGTCCGGGAGTGTCGAGATGACGAAGTCCGCGAACGCGTTGGGCGCCGCCTTCGTCAGTTCGCGCAGGCACGCCACGGCCAGCTCGCGCAGTTCGACGTTGATGTGCTCGGTCGCGCGCATCGCGATGAAGTGCCGCCACGAGCGGTAGTTGCCCGTCACGACGATCTCGGTGCCTGTGGCGTTGGGCAGCACGGATCGTGCGATCTGCCGCGCGCGCCGGCCGTTCACCGTCTTCTCCAGGCTGTGCACCAGGTCCTCGTAGGCCTTCAGGCTCGCCTCGGTCGCGGCGGCGAACCGCGCGTGCAGCTCGGGGTCCTGCGCGATCAGGTCCGGTTCCACGACGTCGGTCGGGTCGGTGCGCTGCGAGAGCTGCGAGTACGAGAAGTGCCGGTGCCGGATCAGCTCGTGGGTGAGCGAGCGCGGCAGCTCGGTCAGGTAGAGCGACGCGCTGCCGTGCTCGAACGCGGCGAGGTGGCCGACGTCGAGCAGGTGGTGCAGGAACGTCGCGTTGGTGTTCGTCATGGGGTTCGAGCGGTCCCACGACTGGTAGCAGGCCCGGCCGGCGAACTCGACGAGCGCCGCGCCACCGTCCGCGTCGGTCGTCCACGGCACGTCGTCCGGTGGGATGAACTCGGTCTTGGCCACCAAACGCACTCTCGGCATGGCCCGAGATTAGCCCTGACATCAGGTGGTGGTTGCACGATGTCGAAAGTGACGTCATAGTGGTGTCATGGATCTGTCGCCGTATATCGCGTCACTGCGCGAGGACCTGGCGACGGCCGCATCAGCGGGGGACGAGAACACCCGTCGAACGGCCGCCGCGTTGTCCGCAGCGCTCGAGCCAGCCGCGCGACTGGCAATCATGAACGCACTGTCCGACCTGGCCGCGGAGGTCACCGCCTCCCTGGACGGCCAGGTCGTGGACGTTCGCCTGTCCGGTCGTGACGTCCAGGTGGTCGTCACGGGATCGGCGGAACCGGAGCCGGAGCCCGGCCCAGGACACGACCTGCCCAACTTTGGCGCAGGTGACGCCACGGGTGACATCAGCCGCATCACCCTGCGCATGATCAACGAGCTCAAGGCGAAGGCCGAGGCCGCCGCGTCGGCCCAGGGCGTGTCGCTGAACTCGTTCATCCAGCAGGCCGTGGGTGGCGCGGTGCACGGCAGGCACAAGCATCACGGACACAACAAGGGGTGGAGCGGAAACGCCGGCTCGGGCTCGCGCGTCCGCGGATGGGTGCAGGGGTGAGTGCCATGACAGAGCCGACTTCAGGACCGACTTCCGAACCCGAGGAGCCCGCGGGCGTGGTGCGCCGGCAGAGCTTCGAGTTCGCGGGCATCGCCGAGATCGACATCTCGCTGCTCAGCGGCCGGGTCCAAGTGCAGCTCGTCGACGAGCCGGGCGTGCACGTTGAAGTGCGGCACGACCCGAACGCGGGCAACTCGTGGACCGAGGGCCTGACGAGCGTGCTGAGCTGGGTCAGCGGCCAGTTCGGCACCGACAAGGCGGCTCCTCCATCGGGTCCGGAGGAGGCCGTGCGCGACGCACGGGTCGAACTGCTGGGCAACCGCTTGCGCATCGAGTCGTCGAAGGCGCTGCCGTTGCGCGCAGTGCCGCTCTCCGTGGTGGTAACGGCTCCCGTGGGGTCGCACGTGTCGTCACGGACCGGCGCGGCGGACGTCCTCGTGACGGGCGGTGCGGGTCGTCTCGACCTGAACACCGGCACGGGCAGCGTGTCCGCGGACCGGGCGACCGGCGAGGCCAAGGTGAACTCCGGTGCCGGCACCGTGCGCCTGGGCACGATGCTGTCGTCGCTCAAGGCCAAGACGGGCAGCGGTGACGTCGAGGTGTCGTCGATCGGCGGCACGAGCACGCTGATCACCGGGACCGGTGACGTGTGGCTGGGCGCCGTGCAGGGCAACGTGCAGGTCCGCACCGGCAGCGGCGACCTGACCGTGGCCGACGCCGCGTCCGGGGAGATCCAGCTCGGCACCGGCTCCGGCCACATCCGCGTCGGCATCCGGCAGGGCACGCTAGCCCGCATCGACCTGGTGTCCACGTCCGGCACCGCGCGCAGCGACTTCGACGTCTCGTCCGCGCCGCTGGGTGACGCCGCCCTGTCGGTCACGGGCCGCACGGGCAGCGGCAACGCCCTGGTGACCGCCGCTTCAAGCTGACCGGGGGGTCGGGTAAAGGCGCACGCGGGGCGCTTTCGTACTGCATGTCGGTACGAAAGCGCCCCGCGTGCGGCAAAAACAGGGCGGTCAGGGCTCCTGGAACGGTTTGGAGCCGCCGGGGACGTCGTCCGGGAAGAGCGGGCAGCGCAGCTCCCCGGTCAGGAACCTCCTGATGAAGCTGGAGAAGTTCCCGTCGTAGGACCACTTCTGCCGCAGGTCCGTGATCATCACGGTCCACTCGTCCGGCTCGCCCCTGGTGAACCACAGGCAGTGCTCGCCGTTCACCGTCATGCCCCAGGGCAGCAGACCGGGAGAGTCCGGGTGCACGCGCAGGCCCGGCTGGCGGCGCAACGCGCGCAGCATCTTCGGCGCCGTTGACATCCAGTTCATGAAACCGGCACGTGCCGTTGGGTGCAGGATCCGGACGTAACCGCCCACGATGAGTGGCGGATAGGCCTCCGCGAGATGCACGTAGTCGCTGGGCAGCGCGGTGCCGACCCGTGCTTTGACCGCGTGCCAGTCAACCGGGTCAGGACGCCTCTCTGGCGCTCCCAGCAGATCGATCCACTCGTCAGGCGGCACCGTTCACCTCCGTGACCCTCAAGCATCGCCTGTGGCACTAGGGATTCGGTTGTACCGCAGTCCGGCGACGACCAGTGAGACGACGGCGTCGAACGCGTCCTGAATGTGAGGATTCCCCCACTCCTGGGCGTGAGCCGGGTGGTGGAACACCTGCGTCGCGTCCCACACCGCCTGCGCCGTCCTCTTGACGTCGTCGGTCACGAACTCCCGGGTTTCCACTCCCTGGCGGATGATGCGTTCGACCTGACCGACCAGGTGCTCCAGGTGGTAGTCGACGACGGCGCTGTTCTCGCCGACGAGCGTCCGGAACGTCGTGAACAGCTCGACGTCGTCGGTGTGCGAGAGCCGCTTCTTGTCGAAGAGCCGCTGCAGCCAGTCCCTCAGCATCTCGGAGGCGGAGAGGGTCGGGTCGAACTCCTTCTCCATCTCGTCGTGGATGGCGTCGAGCCAGCGCCTTGTCACGGCCTCCCGGAGCGCGGCCTTGGTGGCGAAGTGGCGGTAGACGCTGCCGTGGCTGACCCCGAGCGCCTTGGCGACGTCGACCACCGTCGCCTTGGCGGGGCCGTACCTGCGCAGGACCTCTTCGGTCGCCGCGAGGATCGCCTCCGACGTCAACGCCTCCGCCACTTCATCTCACCTCTCGCTGTCCAGCATGGCCATCTGCTCGGCCGCGTAACGCGTGCCCGCGGCGGCTCCCAGGGGAGCGACGGCCTCGATCTCCTTCAATTCTGCCTCGGTGAACGTCACGTCGACGGCACCGATCGCCTCGGTCAGCCTCGCACGCTTGGTCGTGCCGACCAGAGGCACCACGTCCTCGCCGCGCGCCGCGACCCACGCGATCGCGAGCTGCGCGACCGTGACGCCCTTGTTCTTCGCGATCTCGTCGAGCTTCTCGACCAGGCCCTGGTTGCGGGTCAGGTTGTCGCCCTGGAACCGGGGCGCGTGGCCCCGCCAGTCGCCCGCGTCGAGGGTGAGCGGCGTGGCCGAGATCAGGCCGCGCGACAGCACGCCGTACGCGGTGATGCCGATGCCCAGCTCACGGGTGGTCTGCAGGATCTCCCGCTCGACACCGCGCTCCAGCAGGCCGTACTCGATCTGCAGGTCCGCGATGGGGTGCACGGCGTGGGCGCGGCGGATGGTCTCAGGCCCGACCTCGCTCAGGCCGATGTGCCGCACGCGGCCCTTGTCGATCTGCTCGGCGATGGCGCCGATGGTGTCCTCGATCGGGACAGCCGGGTCGAGCCGCGCCGGCCGGTAGATGTCGACGTGATCGACGCCGAGGCGCTGCAGCGAGTACGCGAGGAAGTTGGCCACGGCGACCGGGCGGGTGTCGAACCCGATGAACGCGCCGTCGGCGTCGCGCATGCCGCCGAACTTGACGCTGAGCTGCACCTCGTCGTGACGGCCCTTGATGGCCTCGCCGACGAGCATCTCGTTGTGGCCCTGGCCGTAGAAGTCACCGGTGTCGAGCAGCGTGACGCCCGCGTCGAGGGCGGCGTGGACGGTCGCGATGCTCTCGTCCCTGTCGGCCGGGCCGTAGGCGTTGGACATGCCCATGCAGCCCAGCCCGATGGCGGACACGACCGGGCCGGTGGCTCCGAGCTGACGCTTCTGCATTTCGAACCCCTTCGTCTCTGTCTGTTCCTCCACCATGCCCGATGGACTGACAGATTTCAATATCTGTCAGTCCATAGTTGTCCGTCTCATTGACAAAAGAGTTTTGAACGTTCAAAGTCTTTTTTGCAATGAGAGACGTGATCTATCTGGACCGGATGGAGCAGGCCGAGACCCTGCTCAAGCCGCAGCGCGTGGAGGTGCTGCGGCAGCTCGCCGCGCCGCGTTCGTGCACCGAGGTCGCCGACGTGCTCGACCAGACGCCGCAACGCGTGCACTACCACGTGAAGCAGCTGGTCAAGGCCGGTCTGGCCACCCAGGTGTCCGAACGCAAGGTGCGCGGCGTCCAGGAAGGCCTCTACCAGGCCGTGGCGCGGTCGTACTGGCTGTCACCGCGGCTGGTCGGCCGGCTGGGGTCGCGCGACGAGCTCGTGCTGGGCCACCTCGTCGACCTCGCCGAGCAGATCCAGATCGACGTGGCGGGCCTGGACCGCGGAAGCGAACTGCCGTCCGTCGGCGTGTCCGGCGAGATCCGGGTGCGACCGGAGGAGCGGCAGCAGTTCCTGGCCGAGCTGCAGACGACGTTGCAGGACCTCTTCACCCGATACGGCGGCGCGGAGGGGGATGCGTTCCGCATCGCGCTCGCCTGCTACCCCAAGGGAGAGAACCCATGAGCACCGGAACCATCCGCGTCCGCACGTCCGCGCCGGCCGCGAGGGTCCACCAGGCCCTGACGACCGCGGAGGAGTTGCAGGTCTGGCTGGCCGAGCACGCCGTGGTGGACCAGGACACCTTCGAGTTCTGGGGGCGCTTCACACCGGACGGCGAACGCGGCCGGCAGAAGCTGCTGGAGCTGACGGACTCGTCGGTGCGCTTCACGTGGCTGCTGTACGGCACCGAGTACACGGTCGAGCTCGCCGTGGAACAGCGCGACGGCGAGACGCTCGTGGCGGTGACGCAGTCCCCTTACCCGGAGTGGGGCGTCGGCGACGACGAGTCAGAGGTCCTGCAGACGTTCTGGCCGCTGGCGCTGGGGAACCTGGTCGAGCTCGTCGAAGGCCGCCCGGTGCTGGGGTTCTGCGACTTCACCTCACCCGAGCAGCGGTTCGAGTTCGACATCGCGGCGTCGCCCGCGGCCATCATCAACGCGCTGACCGATCCCGACGTGTTCGCGCGGTGGTTCGGCGCCCGGATGGAGATCGAGCCGCACGTGGGCGGCCGCTGGACGATGGGCGGCCTCGAGGACGATCCGAACCCCGGCAAGGTCATCGCGCTGGACGAGGGGAACCTCGCGCTGGAGTTCCACGGCGGGATGGTGTCGTCCTGGGAGCTGAAGGGCTCGGAGGGCAAGACGCGGCTGACGTTCGTGCAGAGCGGCTTCGACCCGGCGAGCCCGCCCTACGGGCCGTGGATGGGCTGGCTGTCCGGCTTCGCGGACCTGCGCCGCATGCTGGAGCTGCCCGGCTGGCGGCCGATGTGGCACTCGTTCGACATCCCCGGCGTGCCCGACGGCGCGCTCGTGCTCGAATAATCAGGCGTGAAACGGGCGGGTGAGAGCCAGATCATTCGGTTCTCACCCGTTTGCGCCTGGCATTCATCGGTCGCGGCTCGATAACTTCGGGGTCGTGCTTGAGTCAGCGCGCATCGCCGTGGCCGCAGTCCTGATCGCCTTCTCGGTGACGGCGTCGATCCTGTTCAGCTACTAGAGCCAGGCCATGACCATGGCCGGTGAGGCCGCGAGGAAGCTGAACCTCGCGAAGCGGCCCACCATGCCGGTCGCCACGAACATCAGCGTCGACATGCCCGCGAGCCCGGCGAGCACGCTCGTCGCCATGAACGGCGGCACCCCGACCAGCGCGCTCACCCCGTGCGTGCCGGCCATCCAGTTCGGGTGCGCCTTGCACTTCACGTGGATCCAGTCGCCCCAGCGGTGCATGCGCGTGCCGGGCCCGAACCAGCGCGCCAGTTTCGACGGCTTGTCACTGGGCTTGCGGTGCATGAACTTCGGCAGGTGGATGTCGCCGCGCGCGGCGTAGAAGTACAGCAGCTTGCCCAGCACCTGGCCCACGGCGACCGAAAGGCCGACGATCCAGAACGAAGTGTCGGGCCAGCGCGCGCACAGTCCCAGGACGAACATCTCGATGCTGATCAGGGGAACGATGGCCGAGCCGAGCGCGACCCCGAAGGTGAGACCGACCAGGGCGAGCACCCGGCCGAGGCTACACACATCTCAGTCGGCGAGTCGGACCTCGAGCGGACCGGAGACCCTGACCTCTCTCAACGGACGCCCGCCTGCGTCCAACGTGCGCACAGTGCCATCACCCGTCCAGCCCAGTCGCTCGTAGAAGTTCCGCGACGCCTTGTCGGCCTCCGGCACCCACGCGATCCCGCGCGTGGCACCGGTCTCGCCGAGCCTCTTGGTCGCTTCCGCGACGAGCCGCGTGCCGTGCCCGCGCCGCCCCCAGCGGGGTTCCACGAGGACGCTCAGCAGCGCCGTGGTGGCGGCGTCCTCGGGAAGCGTCCCGTCCGCCTTGGCCACCTCCTCGTCAGGAGCCTTGCTGGCCACCACGAACCCGACGGTCCACTCCCCCTCGGTCGCTTTCAGCACCGCGCCGCTGCGGACGGCGAGAGCCCACGCGTCGTCGGCGTCGAGCGCGTCCAGCACCTCCGGCGGGAGCAGTTCGGCGTAGGCGAGCCGCCACGTCTCCCGATGGATGCGGACGATCTCCGAAAGGTCAGCAGCGGTGGCGATGTGCACGCCGGCGTCGGCCATAAACGCAGCTTATCGACGCCGCGTCGCGGAATTGTCAGGGGTGCGTGGCACCATCGGCGACGTGCAGAGGATGAGTGCGGACGTGGCCCGTCGAATCGCGCTGGGAGCCCAGGGCTTCACCGACCTGCGGCCGTCCGCCGCCACCCGCAGACACTTGCAGCGAGTCCTGTCCCGCGTGCAGCTGCTGCAGATCGACTCGGTGAACGTGGCCGTGCGCGCGCACTACATGCCGCTGTTCTCCCGCCTGGGCTCGTACGCGCCGTCCTTGCTGGACGAGGCCGCCTGGACGCACTCGCCGCGCAAACCCCGCATGCTCGTCGAGACCTGGGCACACGAGGCCTCGCTCGTCCCGGTAGCGGACTGGCCGCTGTTCCACTCGGGCGCGAAGAAGCGCGGCTGGTGGCAGAACTACCAGACGATCCTCGAACGCTCCCCTGCTCTGGTCGACGACGTGCTGGCCGCCGTGAAGGAACTGGGCCCCATCGGCGCCGGCACCCTGGAGAAGGCCCTCATGGGCGACCAGGGCCGCGCGAAGGGCCCGTGGTGGGACTGGTCCGAGGTCAAGCGCATCTGCGAGGTCCTCTTCGGCGTGGGCATCCTGACGACGGGCACCCGCCGTTCGTTCGAGCGCCTCTACGACCTGACCGAGCGCGTGATCCCGGCCGACGTCCTGTCCCAGAAGTGGACCCCGGACGAGGGCGCCCGCGAACTGGTGCTGCGTTCCGCCGTGGCGCTGGGCGTGGCCACCGAACCAGACCTGCGCGACTACTACCGCCTCGACCCCCGCCGCTCGCAGGCCGCCGTGGCCTCGCTGGTGGAGGACGGTGTGCTGGAACCGGTGGCCGTCGACGGCTGGCGCGGCGTCGGCTACCGGCACGTTGACGCGAAGGCGCCGCGGCGGGTCGTGGGGCGGGCGCTGCTGTGCCCGTTCGACCCGCTGATCTGGGAGCGGGCGCGGACCGAGCGGATCTTCGGGTTCCGGTACCGCATCGAGATCTACGTGCCAGAGCCCCGGCGGGTGCACGGGTACTACGTGTTCCCGTTCCTGCTGGACGGCTCGCTGGTGGCCCGCGTGGACATCAAGGCAGATCGGGCGGCCGGGGTGCTGCGGGTGCAGTCCGCGTGGGCCGAGGCCGGGGTGGAGCGGTCCCGGGTCGCGGTGGAGCTGGCCGCGGAGCTGCGGCACATGGCCGACTGGCTGGGGCTGGAGGACGTTCTGGTGGTGCAGAAGGGGGACCTGGCGGCGGAGCTGATCGCGGCCGTGGTCAACGGATAGCCGCTGTCTCAGGCTGACGCAGGGGTCCCCTCGAACCGGGAACCCCTGCATCACAACGTACTCAGCACCCCCGACAAGATCAGGCGTGCAGCTCGATCGCCTTCCGCATCGTCTCGCGCGCCCGCCCGCGGTCCCCCGCGATGTCGTACGCGTAAGCCAGCCGGAACCACGCCCGCCAGTCCTCGGGCGATGCCTCGACCTCGGCCCGCCGCTCCTCGAACCACGAGTCGGCGGCATCCCGGTCCACCCGCCCGGACGGCCGGCGCGGCAGGTGCGAGACGTCCGGCAGCAGCCCGTCCGCGTCCAGCTCGCGGGCCATCTTCTCGGTCTCCCACCCGAACCGCAGGTTGGAGTACACGAGCCAGACCCCGAGCAGCGGCAGGATCAGCACGCCGACGCCGAGGAGCACACCGACCACCTCGCCGGTCCGCAGCAGTGCCACGGCCCGGCCGGTGAGCAGGACGAAGTAGACCGCGAGAGCCGCGATCAGCACCCCGACGGTGATGCGGACCTTCACAGGTCGAGGTACTTGTCGAGGCCGACGGCGAGCCCGGGGCGACCCACGATCTCCCGCACGCCCAGCACCACGCCGGGCATGAAAGAGGTGCGGTGCAACGAGTCCTGCCGCAGCGTCAGGGTCTCGCTCTCCCCGCCGAACACGACCTCCTGGTGCGCGATCATGCCGGAGATCCGCAGCGAGTGGACCCGCACACCGTCGATAACGGCACCGCGCGCGCCCGGCTCCTCCTGCGTGGTCGCGTCGGGCATCGGGTCCATTCCGGACCGAGCCGCCGCGATCAGGCGGGCGGTGTGCGCGGCCGTGCCCGACGGGGCGTCGGCCTTGCGCGGGTGGTGCAGCTCGATGATCTCGGCCGACTCGTAGTAGCGCGCGGCGATCTCCGAGAAGCGCATCAGCAGCACGGCGCCGATGCCGAAGTTCGGGGCCACCAGCACGCCGACGGAAGGCTGCGAGGCGAGCAACGCCTCCACCGCGTCCAGCTTCGGCTGGTCGAAGCCGGAAGTGCCGACCACGCAATGGATTCCGGCGCCGATGCAGAACTCCAGGTTCCCCATCACGACGTCGGGGTGCGTGAAGTCGACGACGACCTGCGCGTCGGCGTCCACCAACGCCTGCAACGGGTCGTCGGCGTCGATGGCCGCCACGACCTCCATGTCCTTCGCGGCCTCGACCGCGCGGACCACCTCGGCGCCCATGCGGCCCCGCGCGCCGAGAACTCCGACGCGAATCATGCAATCACCTCGTGTACCTGGTCCGGCAGATCGTCGGCGTGATCGTAAGGGCCGACCACCGCCGCGGCGGTGGGGCGGCGCAGCAGATCACGTGCGAGCAACGCCACTTCGTCGGCCGACACCGCGTCGATGCGCGCCAGCGTGTCCTCCACGCTGAGGTGGTCGCCGTAGTTCAGCTCGGACTTGCCGATGCGCGACATCCTGGAGCTGGTGTCCTCCAGGCCCAGCACGAGCGCACCGCGCAGCTGTCCCTTGCCGCGCGCCACCTCCGCATCCGACAGGCCGCCGCGGGCGACGTCCACGAGCACCTCGCGGATGACGCCGGCGGTCTCGCCGAGCCGGTCCGGCTGGCAGCCCGCGTAGACGGCGAACGTGCCGGTGTCCGCGTAGAGCCCGACCGACGAGTACACCTGGTACGCCAGGCCTCGCCGCTCGCGCACTTCCTGGAACAGCCGGGAGCTCATGCCGCCGCCGATGGCCGCGTTCAGCACGTTCAACGCGAACCGGCGCTCGTCGTGGCGGTCGATCCCGCGCATGCCGAGCATCAGGTGCGCCTGCTCGGTGTCGTCGGTGTGCAGCACCAGTTTGCGGGCGTCGGCGATGCGCGCGCGGCCCGCTCGTGGCGCGACCGCGCTGCCCTCCCGCGACAGCCGGTCGCCGATGGCCTTGCGCACCAGCCGCATCACGTGCGCGTGCTCGATGTTGCCCGCGACGGAGAACACCATGCGCGGCAACGTGTAGCGCTTCTTGTAGAACGAGTAGAGCGCGTCACGTTCCATGTCCTGAATGGACTTCTCGGTGCCGAGAACGGGACGCCCCAACGCATGCCCGCCGAACAACGCCTCGGTGAACGCGTCGTGCAGCAGGTCTTCCGGGTCGTCGTCGCGCATCGCGATCTCTTCGAGCACGACACCGCGTTCGGTCTCGAAGTCACGCGGGCCGCAGATCGCCTCGAACACCACGTCCGCCACCAGGTCCACCGCCAACGGCAGGTCCTCGTCGAGGACGTGCGCGTAGTAGCAGGTGTGCTCCTTCGCGGTGAACGCGTTCAGCTCGCCGCCGACCGCGTCGATCTCCTCCGCGATGGCCGCCGCCGTTCGCCGCGAAGTCCCCTTGAACAGCAGGTGTTCCAGGTAGTGCGCGGCACCGGCGACCTCAGGCCGCTCGTCCCGCGAGCCGACCTGCACCCACAGCCCGACCGAGGCGGACCGCACGCTCGGGATGCGCTCGGTGATGACCCGCAGGCCCGACGGCAGCATGCTGCGCCGCACCTCGGACCCCGCGGACATCTCGAGCACCCGCGTGCTGCCCGGCTTCTGCAGGTGCCCCAACGTGTGAGTACGCGGACGGCCGCGGGTGGATGCACCCGCGGCCGTCACGTTGTTGTCAGTCGTGCTCACTGCGCGGGAGCCGCCTCAGCGGCCTCGGTGGCCTCGACGGCCTCCGGGGCGTCAGCCGGCTTCGCGGCGTCGTCCTCGTTCACGACGACGAGGCTGATCTTGCCGCGCTGGTCGATGTCGGCGATCTCGACGCGGAGCTTGTCGCCGACCTTGACGACGTCCTCCACCTTCGCGATGCGCTTGCCGTTGCCCAGCTTCGAGATGTGGACGAGACCGTCCTTGCCGGGCAGCAGCGAGACGAACGCGCCGAACGCCGCGGTCTTCACCACGGTGCCCAGGAAGCGCTCGCCGACCTTCGGCAGCTGCGGGTTCGCGATCGCGTTGATCATGCCGATCGCGGCCTCGGCCGAGGGGCCGTCCGCCGCACCGACGTAGATCGTGCCGTCGTCCTCGATGGAGATGTCGGCACCGGTCTGCTCGGTGATCGAGTTGATCATCTTGCCCTTCGGGCCGATGACCTCGCCGATCTTGTCGGTCGGGATCTTGACCGACGTCACGCGCGGAGCGAAGGCGCTCATCTCGTCCGGGTCGGAGATGGCCTCGGCCATGACCTCCAGGATGGTGTAGCGCGCGTCGCGGGCCTGGCCCAGCGCCGCCGCCAGCACCTCGGACGGGATGCCGTCGAGCTTCGTGTCGAGCTGCAGCGCCGTCACGAACTCCTTGGTGCCCGCGACCTTGAAGTCCATGTCGCCGAACGCGTCCTCGGCACCGAGGATGTCGGTCAGCGCCACGTAGCGGGTCTCACCGTCGACCTCGTCGGAGACGAGACCCATCGCGATGCCGGAGACCGGCGCCTTCAGCGGGACACCCGCGTTGAGCAGCGACAGCGTCGAGGCGCAGACGGAGCCCATGGACGTCGAGCCGTTGGAGCTCAGCGCCTCGGACACCTGGCGGATCGCGTAGGGGAACTCCTCGCGCTTGGGCAGCACGGGCATGATCGCCCGCTCGGCCAGCGCGCCGTGGCCGATCTCGCGGCGCTTCGGCGAACCCACGCGGCCGGTCTCACCGGTCGAGTAGGGCGGGAAGTTGTAGTGGTGCAGGTAACGCTTGTGCGTCTCCGGGGCGAGCGAGTCGATCTGCTGCTCCATGCGCAGCATGTTCAGCGTGGTGACACCCAGGATCTGGGTCTCGCCGCGCTCGAACAGCGCCGAACCGTGCGTCCTCGGGATCACGGCCACCTCGGCACCGAGGTCACGGATGTCCGTGAGGCCGCGGCCGTCGATGCGGACCTTGTCGCGCAGGATGCGCTGGCGCACGAGCTTCTTGGTCAGCGAGCGGAACGCGGCGCCGACCTCCTTCTCGCGACCCTCGAACTGCTCGGCCAGCTTCTCCAGCGTGGCGGCCTTGACCTCGTCGAGCTTCGACTCGCGCTCGGCCTTGCCCGCGATGGTCAGCGCCTGCGCCAGCTCGCCGGAGGCGGAGGCCTCGACGGCCTCGAACGCGTCGGCCTGGTAGGCCGGGTACGTCGGGTACTCGCCGGTGGCCTTCGCAGCGACCTGGGCGAGCTGCGCCTGGGCCTCGCAGAGGACCTTGATGAACGGCTTGGCGGCCTCGAGACCGGCGGCCACGACCTCTTCGGTCGGGGCGGTGGCGCCCTCGGCGATCATGTCGATCACGTTGTCGGTGGCCTCGGCCTCGACCATCATGATCGCGACGTCGCCGGAGTCGACCACGCGGCCCGCGACGACCATGTCGAACACGGCCTTCTCGAGCTGCTCGTAGGTCGGGAAGGCGACCCACTGGCCCTCGATGAGCGCCACGCGGACGCCACCGATCGGGCCGGAGAACGGCAGACCCGCGAGCTGCGTCGACGCGGACGCGGCGTTGATCGCCACGACGTCGTACAGGTCCTTCGGGTTCAGGCTCATCACCGTGATGACGACCTGGATCTCGTTGCGCAGACCGTCCACGAAGGACGGGCGCAGCGGACGGTCGATCAGGCGGCAGGTGAGGATGGCGTCCGTGCTGGGACGGCCCTCACGCCGGAAGAACGAGCCGGGGATGCGGCCCGCTGCGTACATGCGCTCCTCGACGTCCACCGTGAGGGGGAAGAAGTCGAAGTGCTCCTTGGGGTGCTTCGACGCCGTCGTGGCGCTCAGAAGCATGGTCTCGTCGTCCAGGTACGCCACCACGCTGCCGGCGGCCTGACGCGCGAGGCGCCCGGTCTCGAAGCGGATGGAGCGCGAGCCGAACTTGCCGTTGTCGATAACGGCAGTCGCCTCGTGGACCTCGATGTCCGTCATTTACTTGTTACTCCTCGTCTTTTGGACACCGCTCACGCGTTTTGACGAGGCCGGTCTTCGATCGAAGTCCCCTGGGGCGTTTCCACCAGGAGGCCACTACCGAGGACCGGCGTAGAAACTGCTTCGCGCGATGCGGGTCCTGTTTGTTCCTCTTTGCAACCAGGGATCTGTATACACCTGGTTGTACGCCGAGGGGGAGTGACCGGCCGGTCACTCCCCCTCGGCAAGTATCACCTGCGCAGACCGAGGCGCTGGATCAGCGCGCGGTAGCGGTTGATGTCCACCTTGGTCAGGTAGTTCAGCAGACGGCGGCGACGGCCGACCATCAGCAGAAGACCACGGCGGGAGTGGTGGTCGTGCTTGTGCTGCTTCAGGTGCTCCGTGAGGTCAGCGATGCGCTTGCTCAGGAGGGCCACCTGGGCCTCGGTGGAGCCGGTGTCCGAGTCGTGCAGACCGTACTCACCGAGGATGGACTTCTTCTGATCCGTGGACAGTGCCACTAGGTACTTCTCCTACTTGTTCAGGTCCGTGCGGCCCCGTCCGCCGAATTGCTGGCCGGGGTAGCCGGTACTGGCCGCCACGGACCGCAGCCAGACCCAACTGCGAAGGCTATCAGGCACACCGCTCAGCGGCGCGCTGACGTGCGCAACCCCACCCGATCCAGGGGTGTGTGGACGCCGTCGGCGCTGCTCACGAGCACTGCCTCGGACGGCTGCCACGGGCTGCCGAGGAACTCCGGCATCGCCTGTCCCCCGTACCCGTACGCCACCGTCAAGTGCGCGAACCAATTGTCGTCCGCGCCCGCCGCCCTTGCCAACTGATTTAAATCGCCGTGAACACCAGCCCACAGAACCCTGCCGCGGAAGTCGCTGAAATTCTTGAGGCGAAGTTCCGGCACCTCATGACCCTCGAGGGCTTTGAAACGTTCCTCATCAGCGGTTTCGCCGTGGAAGCACAACGTGATGTGCCACTTCTCCTGCTTCGTCCACTGCAGATCGAGACCGCGGTCCAACACGGCGTCGAGTTCGTCCACGACGTACCGCGGCGGGTAGATCGCGGTGAAGAACTTCACCTCGTGGCGGCCCGGATGGCTCGGCGGAACAGCTCGGCGATCGCGGGGAAGTCCTCGTGCAGGAGGTCGGCGGCCTGCTGGAGCTCGACCCGGTCCGCGACGCGGCGCAGCACCGGGTACGCGACGCTCTCGTCCCCGTTGACCGGCAACGAGTCGCGCGACACCGTCGGCTTGGACTCGCGCACGTCGTCGAGCGCGCGCTGCAACGCCTCCGGCGCCCCGGTCGCCACGTCCGGCGTGAGGATCTTGCGCTCGAGCATGATCATCCGAGCGAGCACGGACGGGTTGCCGATCTTGGCGCGCCGCCCGCTCATCACCTGGCTGAGCATCGGCGCGCTGATCCCGAGCACGTCCGCGAGCTGCGCCTGGGACACGTTGAAGGCCACGACCAGCCGCCGCACGCGGTCACCCAGCGGCTCCCCGTACCACTCCCGTTGCAGGGCGAGGTTGCGCTGAACGATCTTGTGGTCCTCCACCATGGCCTCTCCGGTAGCCAGCTCTGAGACCCGCATCCTGCCAGGCCGCGGACGCACGGACGTCCGCTTCGCCCAATCTGACGGTCACGAGTCGGTCAGCAGTTCCCTCGTTCGGTCTACATCTCGATGCATTTGTTCGAGCAGCGCCTCGACGGAGTCGTACTTCTCCATCTCGCGCAGCCTCTCGACGAAGTCGACGGCCACGCGCTGCCCGTAGTAGTCCTCGTCCACGTCGAGCACGAACGCCTCGACGCGGCGTTCCCTGCCGGAGAAGGTGGGATTGGTCCCCACCGACACCGCGGCCTTGAGCGTCTTGCCCTTGGCGTCGGTGAACCAGCACGCGTAGATGCCGTCCGCCGGCACAGCGGCGAACTTGGGCGTGGACAGGTTGGCCGTCGGGAACCCGAGGTCCTTGCCGCGCCCGTCACCCTTGACGACGATCCCCTCGAGCCGGTGCGGCCGGCCCAAAGCCTCCGCCGCCGCCTTCACGTCACCGGCGTCGATGCACGCCCGGATGTAGGTGGACGAGTACGTCACCTCGTCTGCGGACACCAGATCAGCCCCCTCGGTCACGAATCCGAACCGCTGCCCGAGCTGGCGCAGCATCTCGACGTTACCGGCCGCCTTGTGCCCGAAAGTGAAGTTCTCACCCACTACGACAGCCGCCGCGTGCAGCTTCTCGACCAGCACCTCGTGCACGAACTGGTCGGCGGGCATCCGGCTGGTCTCCAGGCTGAACGGCACCACCACGAAGTGGTCCACCCCCAGCTGCTCGACCAGCTCCGCCCGCCGCCGCAACGTGGTGAGCTGCGCGGGATGGCTACCGGGCCGCACCACCTCGGACGGGTGCGGGTCGAACGTCATCAGCACGCTCGGCAGACCACGTTGCCGCGCGAGCTCGACGGCACGCCCGATCAGGGCCTGATGGCCTTTGTGGACACCGTCGAACACGCCGATGGTCACTACGCGGCGGCCCCAGCCGCCGGGGAGGTGATCTAGTCCGCGCCAGCGTTGCACGGTGATCAGCCTACGACCACGGCCGAGGCAGCCGCGGGTGACGTCCCGATAGCTAGCCCGCGAACACCAGCCTGTTCGCACCGTTGAACTCGATCAGCCTCGTGAAGTCGGGCTCGTCCTCGCCCGCCACGCTCCGGACGGCGCACATGTACCGGCTGCCGGGAGCCTTCCAGTAGAGCTGGTCGAACTCGTTCGCCACGAACGCGGCATCCGCGACCAGGCCCGGTTCGGACGGCGAGTACAGGACGAACAGCCGCCGGACGTCCGGCCACCTCGACGCCATCAACTCCGGCACCGGATCCGAGCCGGGGTCCTCGAGGTCGACGAGCTGGTGCTCAACGCCGTTCCAGTCCAGGCTGAAACCCTTCCAGGCAAGCCCTTTCAGGTGTGCGCCGAAGTCCTGCGACCACTGTGCGGGGGCGACCACCAGACCGTG
The DNA here is from genome assembly GCF_051853195.1 of Lentzea sp. HUAS TT2. NCBI lineage: Bacteria > Bacillati > Actinomycetota > Actinomycetes > Pseudonocardiales > Pseudonocardiaceae > Lentzea > Lentzea sp. HUAS TT2. The sequence continues at coordinate 1,053,293 of NZ_CP196667.1, forward strand.
TTGCCGGATGAGCTCGGCCACGTGATCGGCTTCGATGTACGTCATCGTGATCCGGTCCCGTCAGCCCGCCGGGCTCAGCACCACCACGGCCTTGCACGCCGTGCCCTCGTCCTTGACCAGCGCGATGACGTGCCCATCGGGCCCGAACACCCCGTAGGTCCCCTCGATCCCACCCGAGCGCAGCCGCTGCCCGTGCGACAGCGCCGAAGCCTCGGTCGGATCGATCTCCCTGCGCGGGAACGCCGTGGCCACCGCGGCGTCCAGGTCGAGCGACAGGCCGGGCGTCTCCTCCAGCTGCGCCAGCGTCTTGGCCACGCGCAGGTCGAACGGGCCGACCCTGGTGCGGCGCAACGCACCCAGGTGTCCGCCTACGCCCAGGGCGGCGCCGAGGTCGCGGGCCAGCGCGCGGACGTAGGTGCCGGACGAGCACTCGACCATCACGTCGAGGAGGACCTGCTTGTCCTCGCGGCGGGAGAACAGCACGTCGAACCGGTGCACGGTCACGGGGCGTGCGGGGATCTCGACTTCCTCGCCGGCGCGGACGCGGGCGTAGGCGCGCTTGCCATCGATCTTCACCGCGGAGACCGACGACGGCACCTGCTGGATCGGGCCGGTCAGCTTCGCGATCTCGGCTGCGATGGCGTCGTCGGAGACACCGGAGGCGTCCTCAGTGGACAGCACCTCGCCCTCGGCGTCGTCCGTGGTGGTGGACGCGCCGAGCACGATCGTGGCGAGGTAGGCCTTGCTGTCGAGGGCGAGGTGGCCGAGGAGCTTCGTGGCTCGTTCGATGCCCAGCACGAGCACGCCGGTCGCCATCGGGTCGAGCGTGCCCGCGTGTCCTACCTTGCGGGTGCCGAGGATCCTGCGCACACGCGCCACCACGTCGTGCGAGGTCATGCCGTCCGGCTTGTCGACGACGACCAGGCCCGGTGCAACAGAGGGTTTCACGCCGCAGAAGCTTAAGCGACGTGCAGAGCGTCCCAGCGACGGCGCCTGATCTGCACCGGCACCGTCTCGCCGCGCTCCTCCGCCTCGAACACGGCGGCACGTGCGCGACGCCACCACACGAGCATCCGCCAGCCGCCCACCACGAGCACCAGCACGCAGAAGCTCAGGGCGATGCGGAACGCGGAGGCAGGCGCCATGACGCCCTCGAAGAGGTCGAGCAGCACACCTACGCCCAGCGCGGTCACGGTCACGGCGAGGAAGCCGCCGACGTTGACCAGGCCACTGGCCGTGGACTGGCGATGCGACGGGTTGTAGTCACGGGCCAGAGCGAACGCCACGCCCGAGATCGGCCCGCCCACGGTCAGGACGAGGAACACGACCGCGATGACCGGCGTCGGCACGTGCCCGCCCGGCCACAGCAGCAGCACTCCCCACCCGGTGAACGCGAAGGCCAGGAACCCGACCGAGATCGGCATGCGCCACTCGGGGTTGCGCGAGAACAACCCGCCGATGATCGGGCTCGCGACGATCGCGCCGATGACGAGCAGTCCGAGCGTGGAGGACGCTGCCTTGGGAGACATGCCCTGCGCCTGCACCAGGTACGGGTACCCCCACAGCAGGCCGATGACGGCGGGCGTCGACATGGTGCTGAAGTGCGCCCAGAAGCCGAGCCGGGTGCCGGGCACGCTCCACGCCTGCCGCACCTTCGGCCAGATCCTGCGCAGCGGCACGGGTTCCGGCTTCGGCGCCACGAACCCGGTGGGCACGTCGCGCACCCGCAGGAACGCCACGACCGAGTACAGCGCGGTGATCCCGCCCGCGATGAGGAACGCCCACGTCCACCCGATCGAGCCGAGCATGAGCGTCAACGGCACCGTGGCGACGAGGTTGCCGACACCGCCGATCGCGGCGGTGACCGCGACGACGAGCGAGTACTGGCGCGGCGGGAAGTGGGTGGCGACCAGGCGGATCACGCTGATGAACGTCATCGCGTCGCCCATGCCCAGCACGGCTCGTGCGGTGAGCCCCAGCGCGTAGGAGTCGGCGATGGCGAAGAGCAGCTGGCCCGTGCCCATGAGCAGGGCGGCGACGGTGAGCACGCGGCGCGGCCCGTAGCGGTCCACGAGCAGGCCGGTGGGAATCTGCATGAGGGCGTAGACACCGATCTGCAGCACGGTGAACACACCGAGCTGAGCGGGTCCGAGCCCGAAGCGTTCGCTCGCCTCCAGTCCGGCCACGCCGAGCGTGGTGCGGTGGAACAGGGCGGCGAAGTAGACGAAGACGGCGGTGGTCCAGATCAGCCACGAGGTTCGGGTGGCGCGATCGACCGGTGGCAAGACGGCACTCTCCCAGGTCAGAGGCGGCGGATATTAGTTACATCGCCTAAACAACCTTCTTGGTAACGGTTTCATGCCGTGAGGTCGCACACAGCGCCCGTTCGGGGCTTCGTGCCGTGGGACTGCTCACACCTACCGGACCGCGCCCTCGACCGCCCACGCCCCCGACCGCGTGCGCCACACGACGGCCAGGAGTCGCAGCACCATGAACGCCGACAACCCCGTCCAGATGCCGACGAGTCCCCACCCGAACGCGTACGAGGCCCACACGAGCGGCAGGAACCCGATCACCGCCGACCCGAGCGTGGCCGTGCGCATGAACTTCACGTCACCGGCGCCCAGCAGCACACCGTCCAACGCGAACACCACGCCCGCGATCGGTTGCAGCGCAACGAAGAACCACCACGCGTTCGGGATCTCGGACAGCACGCCGGCGTCCGTCGTGAACGCCCGCGGCAGCACGGTGAACAGCGCCGCGAACACGACCCCGAGCCCGATGCCGAACACCAGCCCGTACCGCGTGATCTGCCACGCGAGCTTCTCCGCGGTCCTGCGCTTCGACGCCCCCAGCGCCGCACCCACGAGCGACTGCGCGGCGATGGCCAACGAGTCGAGCACTAGTGCGAGGAACGTCCACAGCTGCAACACGACCTGGTGCGCGCCCAACGCCCCGACGGACGTCCGTGCGGCCACAGAGGCCGCGCTGATGAAGCACGCCTGGAACGCCAAGCTCCGCAACACCAGATCGCGCCCCATGCCGAGCTGCGCACGCATGGCAGTCCACTGAGGCTTCAACGACACGTGCTCCGCGAACAGCGCACGGAAGAACAACCCGGCCGAGAGCACCTGTGCCACCACGTTCGCCACGGCGGAGCCCTCAAGCCCCCAGTCCGCGCCGTACACGAGCGCAGGACACAACACCGCGCTGATGCCGTTGCCGATCAGGATGTACTTCAACGGCCGCTTGGTGTCCTGAACGCCGCGCATCCACCCGTTGCCGGCCATCGTGACGAGGATGAACGGCGCACCGAACAACGCGATGCGCACCCACTCCACCGCCGCGTCCGCCACGGCACCAGGCCCGGCGAGCAGCTCCGCCAACGGCCGCGCGAACAACTGCCCCAGCAGCACCACGAGCACACCGGCCGCCAACGCCAGCCACGTCGCCTGAACGCCCTCCTCGACGGCCTCCTGACGACGCCCAGCCCCGTGCAACCGGGCCGTGCGCGCCGTCGTGCCGTACGACAGGAACGTCAGCTGTGTCGACACCTGCGTGAGCAGCACACCGCCGAGCGCGAGCCCGGCGAGCGGCAACGCCCCGAGGTGCCCGACCACGGCGGTGTCGACGAGCACGTACAACGGCTCGGCCGCCAGCACCCCGAGTGCGGGTACCGCCAGCCCGATCACCCGCCGAGCGGGAACCCGATCCTCCACCCGATGAACCTATGCGCCCCCAGCCGCCAACGTGCGGTGATGGCGGCCACTCACGACCGTTGGGGCAGCCCGAACACCTGCTCGCGCGCCACCGCGAGCGCCGAGTGCAGCGCACCGGAGCGCACCGGGTTCGCGGTGATCTGCGCCAGGTACACCGGCGTCCGCGGCACGACGAGCTTCAACAGCTCGGCAGCCACCAGATCGCACAACGTCTCGCCGCCCGCGTGCGCCACCCCACCGGACAGCAGCACGAGCTCGGGGTCGAGCACGCACACGACGTTCGCGAGCCCGAGCGCTATGCGGTGTGCCAGCACCGTGAGGAACGCCCGTCCGTCGGTGCCCGCGTTGAGCGCGTGCGCCACCGCTTCCAGGCCGGACGACTCGGAGATCCCGTGCTCGGCCGCCAGCGCGATGATCGCCTCGTTGTCGACCTGGTCGCCGTAGCGGCCGCCGGGCACCTGCATCGAGTCGATCTCGCCCGCTCCGCCCGTGACGCCGCGCAGCAGCACGCCGTTGACCACGACCGCCGACCCGATCTCGTCCGCGGGCCAGAACAGCACGAAGTTGCGCACCCCCGCCGCCTTGCCGGAGCTCATCTCCTCCAGCGCGGCGAGGTTGATGTCGTTCTCGATCGACACCGAGGTGCCGAGCAGCTCGCGCAACGTCGACGGCAGGTCGACGTCCACCAGCCCCGGCAGGTGCGGCGCGAACCCGAGGTGCCCGGTGGACGGGTCCACCGCACCTGGCGTACCTACGACGACGTGCGACAACGCGTCGAGCTTCAGCCCGGCCAGCGCCGCCGCCTTCTGCACGGTCTCGCGGAAGACCCGGAGCGAGTTCTCCTTCGGCATCGGCGCGCTGTGCTCGGCCAGCAACGAGCCGGTGATGTCCGCGATGGCCACGTCGATCAGGTCGGCCGTCAGCGCGACCGCCGCCACGTACCCGACGCCGCCGTTCACGGCCCACATCTGCGCCCGAGGCCCGCGCCCGCCACCGCGCAGCCCGGTGCGGACGACCATGCCGTCCTCTTCGAGCCGCGCCAGCAGCTGGGCGGTCGCGGGCTTGGACAGACCGATGACCTCTTCCAGCTCCGCCCGCGTCATCGCCCCGCTGCGCAGCAACGTCTCGATCGCGGCCCGGTCGTTGATCTCCCGCAGCAGCCGCGGGCTTCCTGTCCGTGTCATGACCCCACCTGCTCCAACGCGCCCTTCAGCGCGGCGACGACCTGCTCGGCGGTGCCGGCGAAGGTGAACCCGGCCGCCAGCCGATGCCCGCCGCCCCCGAGCACCTGTGCCACCTCCCGAACGTCGACCCGGCTCACGGCCCGCAGCGACACGGACCAGAACCCGGGCTTGAGCTCCTTCAGCACGGCAGCGACCTCGGCCTCGGCGGTGGAGCGCACGACGTCGATCACGCTCTCCACCTCCTCGCTGCGGACACCGCGAACGTCCTCGATGCTCACGACGGCATGCGCGAGCCCCAGGCCGTGCGCGGCCTCCTGGTCGAGCTCCGCCTTGGCCAGCACACGCGACAACATGCCGAGGTACGCGAACGGATGCGCGTCCATCAGCGGCCGCGTGACGGCGTACGCGTCCACTCCGGTCTCCAGCAGCCGCGCGGCGGTGTGGTGCGCCTCGGGCCCGGCCTTGCGGAAGCCTCCGGTGTCGGTCACGAGCCCCGCGTAGATGCAGCGCGCGATCGGCTCGTCGACCTCGACGTCCATCTCGTCGAGCAGCTTCAACGCGATGAGCGCCGTGGCTTCCGCGTGCTCGTCGATGCAGTGCAACGTCCCGTAGCGCGTGTTCGACACGTGGTGGTCGACGACGATGACGGGCCCGCGGCAGTTCGCCACGCGGTCACCCAACGGTCCGAGCCGCTCCAGGCTGCCCGTGTCCATGACGACCAGCAGCTCGGGCTCCTGCGGCACCTCGTCGCGATGAACGAGCAGCCCGGCGGTGTCCAGCGCCTTGAGCGACTCGGGCACGGTCTCCGGTTCGCCGAAGGCCACGCGCACCGCCACTCCGCGCCGGTGCAGCGCGAGCCCCACCGCCAGAGCACTCCCGAGCGTGTCAGCGTCGGGGTTGATGTGACTGAGGAGGGTCACATCACGGGCGCCGGCCAGTAACCGCGCGGCCTCGGCGATGGTGGTGCTCAGGTCGTCTGCCACAGGGAGACGTTAGCCGCTCACCGTCTCGAAGTGCTGTACGGCACCCTCAGACAAGACAGTTTCCATCCAATTTCAGCGCGAGTGTGCCAAGTGGACCATCCGCGCAGACCGAAGGGCGGACACGGTTCACCGTGTCCGCCCCTGGTCACAACAGTCCGACGAGGACTCAGTCCTCGTCTTCGTCCTCACGCGGCGCCTTGTACGGGTCGGCGTCGCCGGCGGGAGCAGCTCCCACCGCGCGCCGAGCCACCTCGGCGTCCGAGGCCTGAGCCTTGGCGAGCAGCTCTTCCATCTTCCGCGCCTCGTCCGGCACGGTGTCGGTCATGAACGTCAGCGTGGGCGTGAAACGCACCCCGGTCTGCGCTCCGACCATGGATCGAAGCACACCCTTGGCACTCTCCAGCGCCAGCGCGGCACCCACGAAGTCGGGCTCGACGTCCAGCCGCTCACCGAGAACGGTGTAGTACACAGTCGCGTCGTGCAGGTCGCCGGTCACCTTGGTGTCGGTGATCGTGACCCGCGCCAGGCGCGGGTCCTTGACCTCGTGCTCAAGAGCCGAAGCGACGATCTGCGAGATCCGCTTGGCGAGCTTGCGGGCACGTGCCGTGTCGGCCACGAGCCTCCCCTTCCTAGTCGTCCTCCGGCCCGACGAACCTTGTCCGGGTGGAGAGCAGTTCCAGTTCGGGACGTCCGGCGACCAGCCTTTCACAGCCGGCGAGAACGTCCCTGACGTGCTCCAGGTCTGCGGCGACGGCCGCGACCCCGATCAAGCTGCGCCGATGCAGGTCGAGATGACCCGCTTCGGAGACAGCGACCTCGAAGCGCTTGCGCAGCTCGGCCACCAGGGGCCGCACCAGCGAGCGCTTCTCCTTCAACGAGTGGACGTCGCCCAAGAGCACGTCCAGTTCCAGAGCCCCCACGTACATGGGCAAGATCCTCCAGAAGAAAAGGGTGCGGAGCCACCGGTTAAACGGCTCCGCACCCCTCATCTACCGACTAGGCGCGCGGCTTCTCGCGCATCTCGAAGGTCTCGATGATGTCTTCCAGCTTGAGGTCGCTGTAGTTGCCGAGCGTGAGACCACACTCGAAACCTTCGCGGACCTCGGTGGCGTCGTCCTTGAACCGCTTGAGCGAGCTGATCGGGAGGTTCTCCGCGATCACCTTGCCGTCACGGAGCAGGCGAGCCCTGGCGTTGCGACGGATCTCGCCCGACAGGACCATGCAACCCGCGATCGTGCCGACCTTGGAGGACTTGAAGACGTCGCGGATCTCGGCGCGGCCGAGCTGGACCTCTTCGTACTCCGGCTTGAGGAGACCCTTGAGGGCCGCCTCGATCTCGTCGATCGCCTGGTAGATGACCGTGTAGTAGCGCACGTCGACGCCCTCGCGGTTCGCGAGCTCGGTCGCCTTGCCCTCTGCCCGGACGTTGAAGCCCAGGACGATGGCGTTACCGGCCACGGCGAGGTTGATGTCGCCTTCGGTGATGCCACCGACACCGCGGTGGATCACGCGCAGCTCGACGTCGTCGCCGACCTCGATCTTCATGAGCGCGTCCTCGAGGGCCTCGACGGTACCCGAGTTGTCACCCTTGATGATCAAGGTGAGAGCGCTGGTTTCCTTGAGCGCTGCGTCCAGGTCTTCCAGGCTGACGCGCTTGCGCTTCGCCGCGTTGGCGGCGTTGCGGGTGCGGGCCTGACGACGCTCGGCGATCTGGCGGGCCACCCGGTCCTCGTCGACGACGAGGAACGAGTCACCGGCGCGCGGCACCGAGGTCAGACCGATGACCTGCACCGGACGCGACGGGGTCGCGACGGTGACGTCATCGCCGTGCTCGTCGACCATGCGGCGGACGCGACCGTACGCGTCACCCGCGACGATCGAGTCGCCAACGCGGAGCGAACCGCGCTGGACGAGCACCGTGGCGACCGGGCCGCGGCCGCGGTCGAGGTGAGCCTCGATCGCGACACCCTGGGCCTCCATGTCCGGGTTGGCCCGGAGGTCCAGCGAGGCGTCGGCGGTCAACAGGATGGCCTCGAGGAGGCTGTCGATGTTGATGCCCTGCTTGGCCGAGATGTCGACGAACATGGTCTCGCCGCCATATTCCTCGGCGACGAGGCCGTACTCCGTCAGCTGCTGGCGGATCTTGGAGGGGTTCGCACCCTCCTTGTCGATCTTGTTGACCGCGACCACGATCGGCGCCTGAGCGGCCTGCGCGTGGTTGATGGCCTCGACCGTCTGCGGCATCACGCCGTCGTCAGCGGCGACGACGATGACCGCGATGTCGGTCGCGTTCGCACCACGAGCACGCATGGCGGTGAACGCCTCGTGACCCGGGGTGTCGATGAAGGTGATGAGGCGCTCGTTGCCCTCGAGCTCCGTCTGCACCTGGTAAGCGCCGATGTGCTGGGTGATGCCACCGGCCTCGCCCTCGTGCACCTTCGCCTTGCGGATGGTGTCGAGGAGTCGGGTCTTACCGTGGTCGACGTGACCCATGACGGTCACGACCGGCGGACGGATCTGCAGGTCGTCCTCACCGCCGGCGTCCTCGCCGTAGGTGATGTCGAACGTCTCGAGCAGCTCGCGGTCCTCCTCCTCGGGGGACACGACCTGCACGACGTAGTTCATCTCGGAGCCGAGCAGCTCCAGGATCTCGTCGGACACCGACTGGGTCGCCGTGACCATCTCGCCCAGGTGGAAGAGCACCTGCACGAGCGACGCCGGGTTGGCGTTGATCTTGTCGGCGAAGTCGGTCAGCGAGGCACCGCGCGGGAGGCGGATCGTCTCGCCACTGCCCTTGGGCAGGCGGACGCCACCGACCGAAGGCGCCTGCATGTTGTCCATGTACTCCTGGCGCTTCTGCCGCTTGGACTTGCGTCCACGACGCGCCGGACCACCCGGACGACCGAAGGCACCAGCGGTACCGCCGCGACCTGCGCCGCCGCCACCACCGGGACGACCGCGGAAACCGCCGCCACCACCGGCAGGTGCACCGCCGCCTGCGCCGCCGCCACCGCCGGGACGGAAGCCGCCACCGCCGCCACCGCCGCCACCGGGACGGAAGCCGCCGCCACCGCCACCGCCGCCACCGGGACGGAAGCCGCCACCGGCACCGCCGCCACCGCCGCCGCCGCCGCGGAAGCCGCCGCCACCGCCGCCGCCCCCACCGGGACGACCGCCGCCACCGCCGCCCCCACCGGGACGGCCACCGCCGCCACCGCCGGGACCAGGCCGGTTACCGGCCGGACGGTTGCCCGGCATCATGCCGGGGTTCGGCCGCGGGGGCATGTTGCCCGGGTTGGGACGGGGACCGCCCTGACCGGGGCCGGGACGACCGCCACCCTGTGCGGCTGCCGGACGCTGACCACCCTGACCAGGCGCACCACTCGGACGAGGGTTCGCAGGACGCGGGTCGCCGGGCTTCGGGCCGGAAGGGCGCTCGCCCTGCTCCGGACGCGGGCCGGGGCGGGGCCCCGGACGCGGCGAGGGGGCGTTGCCGCCACCGACACCGAAGGGGTTGTTGCCCGGACGAGGGGCGCGCGGGCCAGCAGGCTTGGGAGACTGCGTGCGCGGCGGCACCACGGACGGGGACTGCTGTGCACCGGCGGCCGCGGCGGGAGCCTGCGGCTGCTGGGGCTGTTCTGGCTGCTGCGGTGCCGGGCGCGGGCCGGGACGCGGGCCGCCACCGGGCTTGGAGCCACCGGGTGCCGGGGCAGCCTTGGGGGCTGCCGGTGCCGACGCGGCGGGTGCCGGTGCGGCGGCCGGAGCCTGGGGCTGCACGGGGGCGGGTGCCTGCTCCGCGGGAGCCGGGGCCTGCGCGGCAGGAGCTGCCGGTGCGGGCTTCGGTGCCGGCGGGCGCGGGGCGGCCGGACGCGGTCCGGGCATGCCCTTGGGCGCAGCGGGCCTGTTGTCGGAAGCTGCCGGCTTGGACTCCGCCGGTGCGGCGGGCGCTGCGGCAGCAGCGGGTGCGGGTGCCTTCGGCTTCGGAGCGGCCGGCTTGGGAGCCGACGGCTTCGAGGACTTGGCTTCGTAGGCGTCACGAAGCCGCCGGGCCACGGGGGCCTCGACGGTCGAGGACGCGGACTTCACGTACTCGCCCTGTTCGGCGAGCTTGTTCAGAACTTCCTTGCTCGTAACACCAAGCTCTTTTGCGAGCTCGTGCACGCGGGCCTTGCCTGCCACTGCTCTCCTAGGTCGTGAGGCCGGCGGGCAAGTCCCATCGACCTCGTCTTAACGTCGCGCGTTCATGTCTTCAGCTTCACGGCTGACTCATGACGGGTCGACCTGCTTCCTTGATGCTTGCTGGCCGCGGGGCTGTCCCGAGGCCAAGTTCCCTTGCTGCTGCTCCACGTGCTCGCGCAGCGAAGCGACGTCGAGTGCTCCCTGGACCTTGAAGGCCCGCGAGAACGCCCGTCGCCGCTCGGCGTTGCGGAGACATTCGAGATCGAAATGCAACCAAGCACCCCGACCAGGAAGCCGCCGACGGACGTCCGGAACCACCGAACCGTCCACCGCGACCACACGCAGCAGCTCAGACGGCAACGCTCGGGTACGGCATCCAATGCACGTACGAACAGGGCCGATGTGCTGGGAAACCGATCCCGACGTTGAACCGTTGATAATTCTATCCCCTGGAGCTCACTCAGCCGAACCAGATGTGACCGCACCGGCGGCCGGAGCCTCCGCGTCACTGCGGATGTCGATGCGCCAGCCCGTCAGACGGGCGGCCAGGCGGGCGTTCTGGCCCTCCTTGCCGATCGCCAGCGAGAGCTGGAAGTCCGGCACCACGACACGGGCCGTCTTGGCCCGCTCGTCGAGCACCTTCACCGACACAACCTTCGCTGGTGACAATGCATTCCCGACGAAAGTGGCCGGGTCGTCGGAGTGGTCGATGATGTCGATCTTCTCGCCACCGAGCTCGTGCATGACGTTGCGCACACGGGCTCCCATGGGGCCGATGCAGGCGCCCTTGGCGTTCACTCCGGCAACCGTTGATTTCACCGCGATCTTCGAACGGTGACCTGCCTCACGTGCCACCGCGGGGATCTCCACGGTGCCGTCCGCGATCTCCGGGACCTCGAGGGCGAACAGCCGCCGCACGAGGTTCGGGTGCGTCCGGGACAGGGCGATCTGCGGGCCGCGCGCGCCGCGGGAGACGCTCACGACGTAGCACTTGATGCGCTCACCGTGGTTGTACTGCTCGCCCGGCACCTGCTCGGCCGGCGGCAGCACGCCCTCGGTGTCGCCGACCTGCACGACGACCATGCCGCGGGCGTTCGCACGGGCGTCGCGCTGGACGACACCCGCGATGATCTCGCCCTCCTTGGCGGCGAACTCACCGAACGTGCGCTCGTGCTCGGCGTCGCGCAGGCGCTGCAGGATGACCTGACGCGCCGTCGTGGCCGCGATGCGGCCGAAGCCCTCCGGAGTGTCGTCCCACTCCTCCCGGACCGCGCCGTCCGGCGCGATGTCCTGCGCGATCACGCGCACGACCCCGGTCTTGCGGTCGATCTCCACCTTCGAATGCGTGGCATGCCCTTCGGTGTGCTTGTAGGCGGTCAGCAGTGCTGACTCGATCGCCTCCAGGACCGTCTCGAAGGGGATGTCCTTTTCACGTTCGATCGCCCTCAGGGCGGCGATGTCGACGTTCACCTCGGCTCCTCCTTCGGTGCTCTCCGAGTGAGCCGAGCCAGTTCCTCGACCGGCGGCTGCTTGAACTCGATCTCCATGACCGCGCGTTCGATGTGCCGGAACTCCACGCGTCGCAGCTCGTCCTTGTGCAGCAGCTCGACACCGGTCTCGTCGCACTCGCCGACCCGGCCGAACCACTCGGCCTGGTCGGGCTGCTTGATCTTCACGAGACGCAGGTGAGCGCGCTTCCAGTGGCGCGGGCGCGTCAGGGGACGGTCGACACCCGGCGAGGTGACCTCGAGGGTGTACGGCCCGTTGATGATGTGGTCGTGCTCGTCGAGTGCGGCGGAGACCACGCGGCTCGCCTCGGCGACCTCGTCGAGACCGATCCCGTCCTCGCCGTCCACGACCACTTTGACCAGACGGCGGCGCCCAGCCTGATTCACGTCGAGCGCGTCGAGGTCGAAGCCGGCGGCTTCGAGAGCTTCCCGCACAACGGGTGCTAGCTGCGCGGAAAGCTCTCCGCGCGGCGGGCTGGACACGTGGTGTCTCCTTCAGTTCGAACGCATGAAAACCCCGGCCGACGGTATTTTCGGCGGCCGTGGACGACCAGACTATCTCCTTCGCCCGGCTCCCACCGCGCCGCACGCCTGCTGGCAATATGGGTCGGCGTGATCTCCGAATCGGTCAGCCGCCGTCGCGTGCTGTTCGCGGTGGCCGCCGCACCGCTCGCCGTCGCGTGCACCGCCGAACCACCGCCGCCACCACCGCCTGACCCGCTGTCGGCGCTCGCGGCGCAGGCCCGCGCGGACGCCAAGCTGGCCCAGACGCTGACGACGGTGCCCGCCGCGGCGGAGATCGCGAAGGCCCGTGCGACGCACGCCACGGTGCTGCAGGCGGAGGTCGACCGCGAACGCCCGCCGCTGTCGTCCACGGCACCGCCCGCGCCCACGACGCCGCCCACCCCGCCGGACCCGCTGGCCGCCCTGCGCACCTCGCTCGACGACGCCGTCCGCGAGGCCTCGGCGATCGTCGCCAAGCTGCCCGCCTACCGCGCCGGTCTCGTCGGCTCCGTGGCCGCCGGCTGCGCCTCGCTGCGGGAGGTGCTCGCATGAGCGTCGAGTCCGTCCAGACCGCGCTCGGCACCGAGCACGCGGCGTTGTGGACCTACGGCATGGTGTCGGCGTTCCTGGGCGACCAGTCCGCGGCCGTCGCGGAGGGTGCGAACCTGCACCGCGCGCGCCGGGACACGACCGAGCGCTGGCTGCGCGATCACGGCAGCACGCCGAACCCGCCCGCGGCCGCCTACCTGCCGCCCTCGCCGGTGTCCGACGGGCCTTCCGCGGTGGCCGCGCTGGTGGCCGTCGAGCAGGACACCTGTGCCGCGTGGCGCGGTGTGCTCGAACGGACCGACGACCCCGCGCTGCGCACGTCCGCGCTGGAGGCGTTGACCACGGCCGCCGTGCGGGCGACGCGGTGGCGCAAGGCCGCCGGGACGAACCCGGCATCGATCACGATGCCGGGTGTCGCCTCGGGTTAGTCCCGATCAGCTGCCGAAGGCGGACGCGAGCCTGATGGCGTCCGCGGAGACCTTCTTCATCTCCTTGTTGTGCGCGAGCGCGTCGGAGCCCTTGGTCGGCGAGTCGGACTCGACGATCACGACCAGCTGGTCGCGTTGCTCGGAGGCGTACCCGCCGTTGGCCAGCGTGGTCAGCGGCGGCACGCTGATGGCCTTGTCCAGCACCAGGTCCTTGACGTTGCCGGTGCCGTCCTTCTGGGTCAGCTCGCGCAGCTGCCGCGCCTCGTCCGCCGTCTTCATCTTCACGACGGAGACCGACGAGTACACGGTGCGGCCGTCCGGCAACTTGGCCGTGTAGAACGCACGCGTCAGCTGGAGACACGGCGTCGTCTTGAAGAACGCCTGCGTCTGGCTCGTCGCGTGGGCAGCGCAGTCGCTGTCCTTCACCGGTTCCGGCAGCTCCGGCACGGTGGTGAACTCGAACTCCCCCGCGGTCTTCTGCGGTTGCGCGACCTGCTGGTCGACCGGGTTCGACGGCTGCAACACCCACCACACGAACCCCGACACCACCGCGACGCCGACCAGTGCCAGCGCCTTGCCCACCCACGTCGACCTGCGTTGGGGCGGAGGCGGAGGCGGCTGCTGGCCCTGGCGGTTGTCCATGATCGACTGCAGCTTCACGAGCTCGTCGGCCGGGTACAACGGCGCGGTGTCGGTGGGCCTCGGCGGGAAGCGAGGCATGTTCTGGGTCACCTCTTCAGGTGACTGGCGTGGTTCCGACACAAGGACCCACGGTAACGGACGGCAGTCAGACGAGCGCTTCGAGCACCCGGTCAACGTCCTCGATCGTGTTGTACAAGTGACACGCATACCGTGTGCGACCTGCGCGAACCGAGGAGACGACCCCCTGAACGGGTGGCTTGCCGACTGAGACGATCGCCGAGCCGTTGGGCGGCAGCCCCAGACCGGCCAGGAGGCGATCCGTCAGGTTCACGCAGTGCGCGCGCACGGCCCCGAGGTCCAAAGAGGCCACCCACGGCAGCGCGACCGCCGCACCGACGTGCGAGAACCACGTCGGCGACAGGTCGAACCGCCGTGCATCCGAACGGAGCGCGAGCTTGGTGCCGTAGTTCTCGCCGGTGCTGTACCAGTTGGCCGCCAACGGCTTGAGGAACTCCATCCGGTCCGGCCGCACCGCCATCCAGGCCGCGCCACGCGGTGCCATCAGCCACTTGTAGGCCACACCGACAACGAAATCGGCCCACGCCAACGACAACGGGTGCCACCCGGCGGCCTGCGACACGTCGAGCAGCACCGGTTTGCCCGAGGCCCGCAACGCGGCGAGGTCCGCGATCCTCCCGTCGGCCGACTGCACGACGCTGACGGCCACGAGGTCGCACTCGTCCACTGTGGACACGATCTGGTGTCCGGCGGCGACGAACGGCAGCGTGACGCTGGTGAAGTCGCCGGGGTCGGCGAAGACCTTCGACCCGGCCGGCAGCGACTGCGCGACGAGCGAGGTGAACTGCGAGACCGTGGCGCCACAGGCGACCGACGCAGCGGGAACGCCGATCAGCCGCCCGAACGCCTCGCGCGAGGTCTCCACTGCGTCGTTGAACGTGGACGACGTGTCCAGGCCGCGCCGCCACCGGTCGTGCGAGGCCGCGACGGCGTCGGCGACGTGCCGCGGGGGCACGCCGATGGACGCCGTGTTCAGGTAACCGGGCCCGACGTCGAAGACCGCCCCGAAGGCCTCACGCATGCGCGAGCTGCTTGTCGCGCTTGCGGCGCGCGTAGACCTGCTTCTTCACCCGTGCGATCACGGCCCCATCCTGCCCGACGACGTCCGTCTCGAACCAGATCAGGGCCTTCTCGCCGCCGCTGGTCTGCTCCAGCACCTGGTCGACGTGCTCGTCGGTCAGCCGGAACTCGGCGGTCACCGTGCCGCGGCCCGGCGCGACGAACTCGATCCCACCGGCCTGGTCCCACACGACGTGCTGGCCCTTGAGCTGGTTGAACAGCAGCAACACCCAGAACGGGTCGGTCATCGCGAAGAGCGACCCGCCGAAGTGGGTGCCGAAGAAGTTGCGGTTCCACGGGCGCAGGCGCATCCGCACCCGCGCGTACCGGTAGTCCGGCGAGATCTCCTCGACTCGGATGCCGGCGAACAGGAACGGCGGCCACAGGTTCATCCCGAGGCGCAGGCGGCTTGCCTTCATAAAAAACAGTGTTACACAACGTCCGCCAGACTGTCCGCAACTTCTTCGGGCGACGGCGTGTGACGTATCTCCCGGGCTATCTGACCAGCGGCTTCCCGGTAGGACGAGTCCGTGAACAGCCGCCGCACACAGTCCGCGATCGGCCCGGCACTGAACGCGGCGGGACGCAGCGCCGCACCGGCCGCGACGAGCGCCTGCGCGTTGCCGAACTGGTCCGCCCCCTGCGGCAGCACGACCTGCGGCACCCCGGCGGCGAGCGCGCCCAGCATCGTGCCGCTGCCGCCGTGGTGGACGGCGACGTCCGCGTACCGCAGCACCTCCGCCTGGGGCAGCCACGGGTACACCGTCACGTTCGCCGGCACGTGGGCCAGCTCGACGTGCGGCGCGGCCACGACCACCTGCGCCTCGGGGATCTTGCCGAGCCCGACGACCGCCTCGGCGAGCAGCTCGCGCGTGCCGAACGCGGTGCCGAGCGTGAGGTAGATCAGCTTCCCGGCGGTGCGCACCGGCACGTCACCGGGCGGCGAGAAAGGCACGGCGCGCAACGGGATCCGGTCCTCCCGCAGGAAGGCGGCGTCCTGCAACGACGGCGGGCAGATGTCGAGGTGCCGCCCGCCGGTGGGCCGCACGAGGCCGATGCCGTCGGGGAACATCCGCCCGAACCCGTGCCACAGCGCGGGAAACCCGCGGCGCCGGGCCTCGGACACGACCTCGGGCACGGCCCACTCGCCGATCACGAGGTCGGGCAGCAGCCGTTCCAGCTCCGGCGCGATGTCCTCGGCGTAGATCTCGCCGAACACGATCCCCGGCCGGAACGGACGCAACCCGAGCTTGCCGAGCACCGGGTGCATCTCCTCGCCGACCGCGAAGTGCACCTCGTGCCCGGCTTTGCGCAGGGCCGACGCCAACGGGACCAACGGATACGTGTGGCCGACTGCGGCCATGCTGGCGAAAAGCACGCGCATGCCGTGACGATACTGAGTCCTCATGGGAACCAACCGCGAGAAGATGATCAACGGCGAGCCCTACCTGCCGGCGGATCCCGAGCTCGACGCGGACCGGCGCCGCGGCTGGCGCGAGATGGCCAGGTTCAACGCGCACGACCCGGAGGACCTCGACGGGATGTACGCGATCCTCAAGGGGTTCGTGGCGGAGATCGGCGAGAACTCGACGTTCATGCAGCGGTTGCAGATCGAGTACGGCTACAACACCCGCATCGGCGCGAACAGCTTCATGAACTACGGCGGCATCATCCTCGACTGCGGCCCGGTGACCATCGGCGATCACGTGATGATGGGGCCGAGCGTGCAGCTGCTGACGGCGTTGCACCCGATCGAGGACCACGAGGCGCGCATCGAGGGCTGGGAGACGACCGCGCCGATCGTCATCGGCGACAAGGTGTGGTTCGGCGGCGGTGTGATCGTGTGCCCCGGCGTCACCATCGGCAACAACACGGTGGTGGGCGCGGGCAGTGTCGTGACGCGTGATCTGCCTGCTCACGTGCTCGCGGTCGGCAACCCCGCACGGGTCGTTCGTAAGATCTGAGGTCATGCGCAGCGAGGAGATCCAGATCCGCACCGGTTCGGACGAGGTCGTCCACGACCTCACGCGAGAGTGCGAGCGGTTTCTCGCCAACGAGGACGGCGACGGCCTGCTGCACGTGTGGGTGCCTCACGCGACCGCGGGTGTCGCCATCATCGAGACGGGCGCGGGCAGCGACGACGACCTGCTGACCGCGTTGGAGCGCATCCTGCCCCGCGACGTGAGGTGGCGGCACCGGCACGGCACCCCCGGCCACGGCCGTGACCACGTGATGCCCGCGCTGGTGCCGCCCTACGCGACGATCCCGGTGCTAGGCGGTGTGCTGACTCTCGGCACGTGGCAGTCCATCTGCCTGGTCGACACCAACGTCGACAACCCCGTCCGCACGGTCCGTCTGAGCTTTCTTGCCGGCTAGCAACAGCACGAGTCCGACAAGCGCGATCCCGCCGAACACCCACCACTCGGTGCTGATGGACCCGTCGTACATGAGGCTGCGCAGGCCTTCCGCCGAGAACCGGAACGGCGTCCACGACCACAGCACCGCCCGGTAGACGGGGTTGAGCAGCTCCGGCACCTGGCCCGCGACCGCCGGCGCCATCAGGTAGAGCAGGCCGAGGATCCCCATCGCACGGATGCCGAGGTGTTTGAAGAGCCCGGCCTGCAGCAGCGCGAACGACGCCGCGACGGCGAGCATGAACGTCAACGCCTGCGCGCTGAACGTGACGCCCCACCACGCGAGCAGCCCCGCGGTCGAACCGGTGACGAGCACGGCTGCGGTCAAGGCCGACAACCACCTGTTCGTGGTGCCCTTCAGCACCACGAACAGCAGTCCGGCGATCATCCCGCCGACCCACAGCAGCGCGCTCACGGCGAGCGGTGCCGTGCGTTCGGCGGCGCTGACGGCCGGCGCCTCGACCTTGACCGGCAGCCCCGCACCCTGCGCGACGCCGGTCAGCACCTGCTGAGCGACCTGCGTGCCGGACGGGTTGACGGCGGGGTTCAGCCTGATCGTCGCCTGGCCGGGCGCGATCTCCAGCACGCCGTAGACCTCCCTGTCCCGCAGGAGGTTCCGGGCCTCGTCCGCGGACACGGCCCTGATGTCGACCTCGGCGGAACCGGCGTTCGCGACGCGGTCCGCGATCGGCGGAGGCGCCACCACGGCGAGCGGGACGTCGTGCGGGTGCACGGTCGCCTGCACGCCGAAGGTCAGCAGTCCCAGGAGAAACGCCACCACCGCGCCTGCGACGGCGGCGACCAGCACAGTGTGCATCATCGACCCCTGAGTTCATCGTGCGTTGAATTTAAGCCGGCACGCTACGCCTCGCGCGCTCCCGAAGTCAACGCCCGATGAATTAAGCCCCTGTCAGACCCACCAGGTACCGTTTGCCCGTGACTTACCCAGGTGGCGGCGGACAGGGCGGCTGGAACGACCAGCAGGGCTGGGGCCAGCAGCAACAGGGTGACTACCAGAGCGGTGGCTACCAGACCGGCGGCTACCCGCAGACCGGTGGTTTCCCGCAGCAGGGCCAGTTCCCGCAGCAGGGCTACAGCGGGTACGGCGGCCTAGGCGTGTACGGCGGTTTCGACAACGAGCCGCCGAAGAAGAGCAAGAAGACGCTCTGGCTCGTCCTCGGCACCGTGGTCCTGGTGCTGCTCGTGGGCGGCGGCCTCACCTGGTTCCTGCTCTCGCGCAAGGACGGCACCACGGCGGAGCCAGGTCCGTCCACGCCGAACAGCACCTCCGCGCAGCCGACCGACTCGGCCTGCCCGAAGAGCGAAGGTCAGCAGTGCGTCGAGACGACGCTCGGCTACAACTACGTGGTCCCGAAGACCTGGGACGTCATCGCCGACGCCAAGATCCCGGTGGACGCGATCCCGGGCATCTCGCTGTCCGGCATCACCACGTACGGCGACTACACCTGCGAGGGCAAGCCGTTCACCAAGGGCACCAACGGTGGCACGCTGCTCCCGAAGAGCGACATCAACACCGCGGCCACCGACTTCACCAAGGCACTGGCCGCGCAGTACTACTCGTCGGGCGGCGACCCCAAGGTCTCGGTGACGCAGCCCAAGCCGGTGAAGATCCAGCACACCCAGAAGGACGGCTCGAAGGTCGTCATCGACGGCGTGCAGGTCGACGCCACCGTCACGCAGACCGGCAACAAGTGCCTGGCGAGCAAGGGCATGGTCAAGGTCGTGGTGCTCAACGGCAGCAACAAGCTGCACGTGCTGGCCGTCAACGGCGACCTGGAGGGTGGGGGCGGCGGCGCCACCCCGCCGCTGCCCAAGGAGTCCGAACTGCAGAAGATGATCGACTCGCTGACGCCCACGTCGTAGCGGATCCTGTCGCGCCGCCGTTGTCCGCGACGGCGGCGGGCAGGTTCAGCGAGCGCCGCCGTTGGACGTCACCGCGGCCGGCAGCGGGTTCTCGGCCGTGATCTTCTCCAGCACCGCCAGCGCCTTGCTCTCCCACAACGAGAGCCGCAGCTCCTGGAACGTCATCATCGCCTGCTCCACGATGGCGATCGCGTGGAACGTCTCCCCGCGCTGCGACACCAGCTGCGCCAGGTCGAGCCGGATCCGCGCTGCCCCGACCCGGTCGAGGTTCTCCTCGCACAGCCGGATCGCGCGCCGCAGCAGCCGTCCCGCCTCGGCGAACATGCGCATGCGGCCGTGGATCAGGCCCAGCGAGTGCAGCGCGTAGCTCTCCCCCACGGTGTCGCCGGAGCGCTGCACCATGCCGAGCACGGACGTGATGAGCTGCTGCGCCTGCTCGTACCGCCCCTGCACCAGCATCGCGCTGCCGAGCCGGTAGAGCACCTGGGCCTCCACGCGCGGACTGGAGATCTCCCGGCACATGCCGAGGGCTCCGCGCAGCTGACCGACGGCCAGCTCGTGCTCGCCGCGGTCGAGCGACAGCTGCGCGAGCTGCGACACGACGTAGGCCTGGCCGACGACGTCGCCGACGCGTTTGAAGCCCACCAGCGACTGCTCGAAGATCCGCAGCGCGATCTCCGGGTGTCCCTCGTTGTACTCCAGCAGGCCGAGGTTGCGGCGCACCAGCGCGAGCCCGTGGGTGTCGTCCAGCTCCGTGAACAGCTCCAGCGCCGGTTCGAGCGCGGCACGGGACGCGTCCATGCGGCGCTGGCTGTGGTGCAACGACCCCAGCGAGCACAGCAGGGCCGCGGTGCCGCGTTTGTTGCCCGCGTTGCGCACGGCCTCCAGGGCCCGTTCGTGGGTGTGCTGCCAGTCGTCGAGGTAGCTGCGGGTCTCGAACAACGTCACGAGCGTCATCGCGAGGTCCCAGCACAGCTCGTCCAGACCGGCGTCGGCGGCCTGCAGCACGGCGGCGCAGATGTTCGGGCGCTCGCTCTCCAGCCAGCCCAACGGGTCCTGCAGCACCTGGTCGAGGTACGGGGCGCTGGGCTGCCAGCGCCGCCCGCTGCCGTGCAGGACCGTGAAGTCGCCGCCGTAGAGACGCTGGTGCGCCTGTTCGGCCATCGCGAGCCAGCCGCCGGCCACGCGTTCGACCGACTCCAGCTGGACGGCGGGGGCCTCGTGCCCGGCGAGCTGTTCCTTGGCGAACAAGCGGATCAGGTCGTGGAAGCGGTAGCGCGGCAGGCCCGTGATGTCGCTGCCGACGACGTCGAGCAGCTGGGCGTCGACGAGGCGCTCCAGCAGGTCGAAGCCGCGG
Source organism: Lentzea sp. HUAS TT2 (assembly GCF_051853195.1). Taxonomy (NCBI): domain Bacteria; kingdom Bacillati; phylum Actinomycetota; class Actinomycetes; order Pseudonocardiales; family Pseudonocardiaceae; genus Lentzea; species Lentzea sp. HUAS TT2. The sequence continues at coordinate 1,073,781 of NZ_CP196667.1, forward strand.
TGGCGGTCGTCGTCGGTGAGCGCCGACGCCGTCCAGACGGGCAGGCTTTCCGCCTCCAGCAACGACATCAGCCGCATCACCCGGCACGTGTCGGGCTCCAGGCCGTCGTAGGTGAGCGACAGGCTGGCGCGCACGACCATGTCGCCGTGCACCAGTTCGTCGAGGCGGTGGCGTTCGTCGGCGAGGCGGCCGACCATCGAGGCGAGGCTCCAGTGCGTGCGGGCGGCGAGGCGGGCGCCGATGATGCGCAACGCCAGTGGGAGCCCTCCCACGACGTCGACCAACGCGGCCGCGGCGACCGGTTCGCTCTCCAGCCGGCGCGTGCCGATGATGCGCCCCAACAACTCCAGAGCGTCATCGGAGTCCATGAAGTCGACGTCGACCAAATGAGATCCGGCGAGACCGGTCAGCCGGGTGCGGCTCGTGACGACGACACCGCACGTCGGCGAGCCCGGAAGCAGCTGGTGCACCTGCGACTCGCTGCCCGCGTCGTCCAGCACGACCAGCACGCGGCGGTTCGCGAGCATGCTGCGGTACATGTCCGCACGCTCGTCGACACCGTCGGGCAGGGTCGAGCCCACGGCGCCCAACGCCGACAGGAACCGGCCGAGGATCTCAGCTGGTGTGGCCGGTTGTGCCTGCGTGCCGCGCAGATCGCAGTACAGCTGGCCGTCGGGGTAGGTCTCGGCGGCGACACGATGGGCCACGTGGACCGCGAGAGCGCTCTTACCGATGCCGGCCTTTCCCGAGATGTTCACCACCGGCATGGTCATGTGGTCGCCCGCGAGAACGCTCTCAGCGCGCGCCACGACGTCCTGGCGGCCGATGAAGTCCGAGATGGTCGCCGGAAGCTGGTGCGGTGACACGACGTTCTGCACCGTGACCGGGACCGGCTTCTCCTGGTCGAGGCGCAGCACCTCGTCGTCGGTCAGGATCGCGGTCTCCAGCTTGCGCAGCTGGTCGCTCGGTTCGAGCCCGAGGTGTTCGATGAACAGGTCGCGGCCGGCGCGGTAAACGTCGAGCGCCTCGGACTGACGGCCGGATCGGTAGAGCGCGAGCATCAACTGACCGCGCGGCCGTTCACGCAGCGGGTGTTCGGTCACCATGCTCTGCAATTCACCGATGAGTGCGTGATGGCGCCCCAGCAACAACTCGATGTCGACGCAGTTCTCCAGCACCGACAGGCGTTTCTCGTCGAGGCGCAGCGCTTTGTTCTGCAACGTGGCCCCGGCGCCGCCGAGTGCCGGTCCGCGCCACAACGCCAAAGCCGCGCGCAGCACGGTGGACGCCTCTTCCATCCGGCCCTGGCGGACGGCGGCGTCAGAGTCGGCCACGCGGCGTTCGAAGAGGAAGGTGTCGATCTTGTCTGCGGCGACTCGCAGCAGGTAGCCGGGCTGGCGCGTCTCGATCTGGGCGTCGACGCCGACTCTCGCGAACTCCCGCCGGAGCGCGGACACGCAGATCTGGATCTGCGCCCGTGCGGTCGACGGCGGGGTGTGCTCCCAGACGAGGTCGATCAGCTGATCCATGCTGACGACACGATTGGCTTCGAGCAGCAATGCGCCCAGGATCGTCTGTTGACGTCCCGGCGGCACCTGCACCTGCTCCTCGGCTCCGATTACCTCGATCGGGCCGAGCAGCTTGAAAATCAGTTCCTCGTCAGGGGCGGAGCTCATGACTGACGACCCCTCGCGCCTCTATTTCCCGCAATGCCCCTGCACCTCACGCTCCGGCCGATTCCACCGTTACTGAATCACATTTACCGAGGACGGGGAAAAAGTACTTCCCGGGGCGTCACCTCAAGATCCGCAGCTATCTGAAGAAGTTTCACATCCCGTGTTTGACCTCCGGTTGCATCAACTGCAGACGGTCGCTCGCATGGGTGATGATCTCCGAAGTTAGACCCGACCGGTAAAACTGTCAAGATCCTTCTTGTGCATCTCTACACGATCCACCATAATGCGTCCGATCTCAATAGGCATCTCATTTGGAGATGATCAGATCCGGCGCATCGGGGCAGATCAACCAGCACGTGAACCAGAGAATTCATCGTTGTGACGGCGGACTTCACGACGATCGTACGGCATGCCGCCAAGCAGCCTGAACGTCTCATCGGGACTACTCCGAGCGGCACAAGCCGTTCGTTCGGATCGCTAACCGCACCCAACCATTGCGGTACACCGCACCTAATTCTCCGGATAAGCGACCACCCTGCGTAGTAACAGCTGTGTGCTGACTGGCGCGTCAGCTATTGATGCGTCTCAATTGGCGCGGTGAACCTCGCCATCATGGCCGATTGATACGCGGTGGGTGCGCGATAGAGCGGCGATGGGCGGCACTCCTAACTTCCTTCTCAGACGCCGCTCGAAGGTGTCTGAAGCACAACTCGAGCCGAGGTCCGACAAGCAAGAGGAGGCCGACATGATCCGCAAGACGACCGCTGCCGCTCTGGTTCTCTCCGCCATCCCGGCGGCCCTGGCGATGACGCTCTTCGCCGGCACCGCACAGGCCGACGACACCCCGTGGGGCAAGGGACTCGACGGTGACACCCCGTGGAGCCAGATCGTCGCCGACGGCGACACCCCTTGGGGCGCAATCACATCCGACGACACCCCGTGGGGCCGTTCCGTCACGCTTCCGGCAGTTCCGACCGACGACACCCCGTGGGACGACGACACCCCCTGGGGCTGATCTTTCCCCCTCCGTCCGGATAGCCACCAATGGAGGCCAGAACCATGCGATTCCACCTGCTGGGCTCACTGGAAGTCCTCGACGACGACCTGCCCGTGCCGCTGGGCGGCGTCAAGCAGCGCGCGGCTCTGGGTTTCCTCCTGTTGCACGCCAACCGAGTGGTGGCGACGAGCAAGCTGCTCCAGGCGCTGTGGTCACGGGACGTCCCGCCCACGGCGCGCAAGATGCTCCAGAACGCCGTCTCAGGGTTGCGAGGCGTTCTCACTCCCCACGGCAGCACTCCCGAAGGGTCGGCACTGCTGCTGACCCACGCTCCGGGCTACCTGCTGCGCGTGGACCAGAACTCCCTCGACCTGTCGCGCTTCCAGCAGCTGACCGAGCAGGGACGAGGTGAACTGTCCGCGGGGAACTGGCCCGCCGCGGCGAAGGTGCTCCGCAAGGCACTGAGCCTGTGGCGCGGACCGGTGCTCGCGGATCTTGCGGAGACCGGGATCAACTGGCCGGAGCTGACGGCCATCAAGGACTGCCGACTGGCGACGCAAGAGGACTGCTTCGAAGCGGAGATCGCCTGCGGCAGGCACTACGAGATCATCGGCGAGCTGGAGTCGCTGATCGAGGTCGAGCCGTATCGCGAACGGCTGGGCGGCCAGTTGATGCTCGCGCTGTACCGGTGTGGCCGGCAGGTGGACGCGTTGAGCGTCTACCGCCGTACGAGGGCGGCGTTGGTGGAGGAACTCGGTCTCGAGCCGGGCCGCGAGCTCCAGGAACTGGAGCGCGCGATCCTCGACCACGCCCCCGCGCTGGACCTTCCGCCGTCGGTGCAACGCAGGCACCTGCTCGCCGTCGGCCAGGCTTCTCCCGTCGTCATCACCCCCGCGCCCGTCGTGGAGCCGCCGGCTGTCACCGTGGACGCGCTGGACGTGACGACCGTGGAGCGCAAACTCGTCAGCGTCGTGATGGTGTCCGCCCAGCTCGGTCTCGCGGCCGGCGACGGCGACCCCGAGGACGTCGACGCGGTACACCAGGAGGTCGCTTCCGTCGTCTCCGCCGAGGTCTCCCGTCTGGGCGGCGTCGTCGGCGGCAACGTCGGTTCCGTGTTCCTGGCTATGTTCGGTGTGCCCAAGACCGCTGAGGACGACGCCGACCGCGCCGTGCGTGCTTCTCTCGCCGTTCGCGATCGGCTGGCTGCTGTCGCGGACGTGCAGATCGGGGTGGCGACCGGCGACTCTCTCGTGCGTCTGCCCTCGTCCGGTGTGCCCACTGCGACGGGCGTGCTGCTCGACCAGTGCCGTCAGCTGATGGCGTTGGCGCCGTTGGGTGCGGTTCGTGCGTGCACTTCGACCCGTGACGCGGCCAGTTCCGTTACGTGGGAGGCCGATGGTGCTCCGACCGGAGGCTGGCAGGCGGTCTCGTGCGTGTCACCGCGTGGGGCGACCCGGCGTTCGCAGGCGGCCGTGCCGTTCGTGGAGCGCGAACGCGAGTTGCTGGTGTTGCAGGGACTTCTCGACGAGGTCTCGGTCCGTCGGCGTCCGCACTTCGTGACCGTGCTCGGTGAGGCGGGCGTGGGCAAGACACGGCTCGTGAACGAGCTCGCTACTTCTTGTTCGACCGCGTTGCGTGGCACCGCAACGGCTTTCGGCGACGACCACGGTTATGGACCGCTGTCCGACGTCGTGAGCGGCTTCTCCTCCTTCGAGACCCTGCGTGCCTCGTTGTCATCGCTGGTCGGCGTCGGTGAGCTCGCGGACCGGTTGCACGGGAGCCTCGCCTGCCTGGCCCAGCCGGGGCCCGGCGTGCAAGCGGACTTCCCGGCGTGGCGGCGGTTCCTGGAGGAGGTCGCGGAGTCCTCGCCGCTGGTCGTGCTGCTGGAGGACGTGCACTGGGCGAACGACGTGGTGCTCGACTTCGTGGAGGAGCTGAGCGAGCACGCCGGTTCGGTGCCGTTGCTGGTGATCGCGACGGCGCGGCCGGAACTGCTGCAACGCCGGCCGTCGTGGTTCGGCGGCAAGCGCAACGCGACCACGATCAGCCTGGAGCCGTTGTCCCACAACGGAACGCGCAGTCTGCTGAACTCGCTGTTGCAGACCAGTGAGCTGTCATCGGAACTGTGGCAGGCGTTGGTGTCGTGTGTCGGCGGCAATCCGTTGTTCGCCACCGAGTACGCACGGATGGTGTCCGACCCGCGCATGCCGTGCGTGCAGAACGGCTCATCGCTGCCGGTGCCGCCCTCGGTGCGTGGAGTGCTCACGACGCAGCTCGACTCGTTGCCGTTCGACGTGAAGGCCGTCCTGCAGGACGCCGCCGTCGCGGGTGACCTGGTGTCGCCAGGAGCTGTGGCCGCGACCGGCGGGCGGGACGTGCTGGACGTCGCCAAGGCGCTGGAACTGCTGGAACAGCGGGACATCCTGCGCCGTCAGGGCCGCAACAGCGAGACCGGCGAGATCGAGTACGGCTTCCGGCACCTGCTGGTGCGCGATGTCGTGGCGGAACAACTCCCGCGTGCCACGCGTGCCTCGAAGCACGAACGGGCGCAGGCCTGGTTCGAGGAGCCCGCGCTGGACCTCACCGACCGCTGGGCCGGGTGAGACGCTGAACGCCGGGCCGCGCGTCCACCCCCAGCGCGCTGCCCGGCGTTCAGTTCCTGCTTCAGCTGGTGACGACCTGCACCAGGTGGTCGACGGCCTCCGCGACCGGCACCTCGACGCGCTCGCCGGAGCGGCGGTCCTTGACCTCGACCGTGCCGTCCTTCAGACCCCGGCCGATCACCAGGATCGTCGGGATGCCCACGAGCTCGGCGTCCGCGAACTTCACTCCGGGGCTCGCCTTGCGGTCGTCCAGCAGGACGGTGAGGCCCTTGGCGCTGAGCTTCGTCGCGAAGTCCTCACCGGCGTTCATCAGCGTCTCGTCCTTGCCGGCGACCACGACGTGGACGTCGGCGGGCGCGACGTTGCGGGGCCAGATCAGGCCGCGGTCGTCGTGCGACTGCTCCGCGATGACCGCGACGAGACGCGAGACGCCGACGCCGTACGAGCCCATGGTGATCCGGACGGGCTTGGAGTCAGGGCCGAGGGCGTCGAGCGAGAACGCGTCCGCGTACTTGCGGCCGAGCTGGAAGATGTGGCCGATCTCGATGCCGCGCGCGGCGACCAGCACGCCCTGGCCGTCCGGGGAGGCGTCGCCCTCGCGGACCTCGGCGACGTCGATGACGCCGTCGGGGGTGAAGTCGCGGCCCGCCACCAGGTCGACGACGTGGTGGTCTGCCTTGTCCGCGCCCGTGACCCACGCGGTGCCCTTGACGACGCGGGGGTCGGCGAGGAAGCGGATGCCGTTGGCCTGGATGGCGCCGGGACCGATGTAGCCCTTGACCAGGAACGTGTTCTTGGCGAAGTCGGCCGCCTCCAGCATCGCGACCTCAGCGGGTTCGAGGGCTGCCTCGAGACGCTTGAAGTCGACCTCGCGGTCACCGGGGACGGCCACCGCGAGCAGCTCCCAGTCCTTGCCGGGGTGCTTGACCTTGACCAGGACGTTCTTCAGCGTGTCCGCCGCGGTGAACTTGCGGTCGGTGTTCGCGTTGAGGAAGTCCACCAGGGTCTCGATGGTGGGCGTGTTCGGCGTGTGGTGCACCTGCGCGGCGGGCTTGTCGTCGATCGACTGCTCGGCGGGCGCGGGCGTGACGACGGCCTCGACGTTCGCCGCGTAGCCCGACTCGGTGCTGCGCACGAACGTGTCCTCGCCCGTCTCGGCGACGGCGAGGAACTCCTCGGACGCCGACCCGCCCATCGCGCCGGACGTGGCGGAGACGATCACGTACTCCAGGCCGAGCCGGTCGAAGATGCGGATGTAGGCGTCGCGGTGGTTCTTGTACGACTCGCTCAGGCCCTCGTCGGTGAGGTCGAAGGAGTACGAGTCCTTCATCAGGAACTCGCGGCCGCGCAGGATGCCCGCGCGGGGACGCGCCTCGTCGCGGTACTTGGTCTGGATCTGGTACAGCGTGACGGGGTAGTCCTTGTAGGAGCTGTACTCGCCCTTCACGGTGAGGGTGAACATCTCCTCGTGCGTGGGGCCGAGGAGGTAGTCGGCGCCCTTGCGGTCCTTGAGGCGGAACAGGTTGGGGCCGTACTCGGTCCACCGGTTCGTCGCCTCGTAGGGCTCCTTGGGCAGCAGCGCGGGGAACTGGATCTCCTGCGCGCCGAAGGCGTCCATCTCCTCGCGGACGACGGCCTCGATGTTGCGCAGGACCTTGAGGCCCAGCGGCAGCCAGGTGTACCCGCCCGGCGCGACGCGGCGGACGTAGCCGGCGCGCACCAGCAGCTTGTGGCTGGGCACTTCGGCGTCCGCCGGATCCTCGCGAAGGGTGCGCAGGAACAGCGACGACATCCTGGTGATCACGGTGGGTACTCCTCGTTCACGGGCAGTTGAAGCAGCGTACTGGTTGGACGTTCCTCGAAATCGCGCGCGGTGCTTTTCATGGGCTCTGACCTGCACTGACCAGAATTGTCAGACCCCCTGGGTAGCGTCCGTTCCATGCCTCTGACCATCGCCATGATCACCATCGACACGGGCGACGCCCGCAAGCTCGCGGAGTTCTGGACGGCCGCCCTGGGGACCACGATCCAGAACGACTGGGGCGAGTTCATCGTGCTCGCCCCGAACACGGAAGGCGGCGTCGCGCTCGGCATCCAGCAGGTGCCGGACGCGACTCCCGGCAAGAACAGAGTCCACTTCGACTCGCACGTGCCGGACCGCCTGGCCGAGGTCGCCCGCCTGGTCGCGCTCGGCGCCACGGAGGTCGCGGTGCACAGCGTTCCCGGGCTCGTCTGGTCCGTGCTCGCGGATCCGGAGGGCAACGAGTTCTGCGTCGGCCAGGCCGGCGAGGAACTCTGAACGGCCCTTGGTCCGTGCTGGTGCCGCTCCCACATCCGCGTGCTGGTCGTGGGGGCGGCGGTCAGCTCCCCACCGGCAGCCCGTAGTCGACCCAGGTCCGCGCCACCTCGAACCCCGCGCGCTCGTACACGCCGAGCGCACTGGTCGAGTTGGCCGAGTCCACGGAGAGCCCGGCGCGCTGGTAGCCCGCCACCCTGCCCTGAGCCAGCGTCCAGCTCAGCAGGGCCGCGGCCACACCACGCCCGCGGTGCTCCTCCAGGGTGCCGACGTCCCCGATCCACAGCTCGCGCACGCCCGTCATCTCCTCGACGACCGGGTAGTGCCGTGCGAGCACGAACCCGGCCACGGCGCCCTGGGAGAGCGCCAGGAAGGAGGACTCCGGAACGAACCTCTTGCTGTCGGTGAACGACGCCGCCCACTCCTCGGGGGTGCGTTCGACCGAACCCCAGTGCTCGGCGAACGCGGCGTTGCAGACCAGCCGGACCTCTTCGTCACGGGCCGCGGAGAACGGCACGATCTCGTAGCCGGGCGGGATCGGGACCTGGGCGAGTGACTCGCCCAGTGCCACCTCCAGCTCGTAGAAGTGGCGGTCGGCGCTGAAGCCGAGCTTGTTGGTCAGCGCGACATGCCCCACGGACCGGCTCTCGACCATCGTGCACACGGTCAGCGGCATGTCCGGGTGTCGTGCGACGTGGAGTCGGCGCGCCAGCTCGACAAGGCGCGGCAGCAGCTGCAGCCCGATGCCCGCGCGCCGGTGCTCGGGGTGCACAACACCGTCGAGCCGCACGCGATGCGTGCCCACGGGGTTGTCGCGCAACGCAACGAGCCCGTAAGCGGCGAGCGTGTCGTCCGCGAACACGGCCAGCGACCCGCCGGGCAGGTCGGACTTGCCGAACGACTCGGCGAAGTCCTCTTCGGACAACAGCTCGCCGGTGTCGTCGACAGTCTCGGCCGCGGTGCAGAGCGCGGCCACCGCCGGGATGTCCGCTGTCGTGAGCGGGCGCCACACGAGTTCCACGCCAACTGAAGTTACGGACAGGAGGTACCGCCAACAACCGAATAACGCGTTGCCCGCACTCAGCCCGACGGCCATCCTGCGTGCGATGACGCCACCAGAGATCGCCCCGCTGCACGAGGACCTGACCTTCCACGGCCCCTTGTCCGAGGAACGGGCAGCCCGCCTGATCCGTTCGCTCCTGCCGTTGGCCAACGCCCACGTGATCGACGTCGGCTGCGGCTGGGCCGAGTTCCTCCTGCGCACCCTGGAAGCCGCCCCCACGGCCACCGGCACCGGTGTGGACCTGAACGCCACAGACATCGCCCACGCCCAGGCCAACGCCGAGGCCAGGGGCCTGACCGGCCGCGTCAGCCTGCAGGTGGCGGACGTGGCCCAGTGGCAACCGGACCGCCCGGCCGACGTGCTGATCGTCAACGGCGCCACCCAGGTGTGGGGCGGAGACCCGTTGCAGCACACGGCGAACGCCCTCACCGCAGCCAAGCAACTGCTCCGCGCCGGCGGCAGACTCCTGCTGGGCGAGGGCTTCTGGGAACGCGAGCCCACCGCGGAGCAGCTGGCCGCGATGCCGGTGCCCCGCGAGCAGTACGGCTCGGTGGCCGACCTGGTGGACCTCGCCCACGCCCACGGCTACCGCATGCTCGGTGTGGAACAGGCGAGCCTCGACGAGTGGGACGTGTTCGAGAACGGCCACGGCCTCGCCTGGGAACGCTGGCTGCGCGCCAACCCGGACTCCGAGCATGCCGCGGAGATCAGGGCCAAGGCCGACACGGCTCGCAACTACCGGTTGCGGGGGTGGCGCGGCACGCTCGGCCTGGCCTATCTGACGCTGCAGGCGCCTTAGGGGACGTCTGCGGGTCTTGGCCACGATGTCGCCCGCCGGTCTCGGGTGCGATGTTGCGGTGCGGCGGAGGCCTGCAGGGTTCTGTCGGCGATGTCGCGGGAGAGGCCAGGTCCCACAGGACCCATCCGCGGTGTGGCAGCCACGTCTCGCGGATCTCGTCCACGAGGTCGCGTCCGAAGCCGCGCAGCACAGGTCCGTCCGCAAATACCGCAGGCGAGACCGTGCCCCGCAGGCCCCGACCGCGACATCGCAGCCGGGACCCGCAGGACCCAGTCAGGGAACACGGCCGGGCTCGAACCGGCGTCCCTCCGGAGAAGAGCCGGACGCTCTACCACTGAGCTACGCGTTCCAGGTGCGTTCGGCGGGCCGGGCTCGAACCGGCGTCCACCCGGTCCAGAGCCGGGCGCTCCACCACTGAGCTACCACCGAACGCCCACCAGCCTGCTCAGCCGGAAAGCTCCTGTCCACCGAATACCTCGGCACGCAGTGGCTTGCCGCTGAACGCCCGCGCACGCCGCAACGCCATGGCCCACAACGGATCCGACACGGCGACACCGTGTACGAGCTCCGGGGTGGGCCGGAAGCGCGCGATCAACGAGTGCGTGCGAGGTCCGGTCCAGGCGCGTGCCGGATCCACGCCGTGCGCGCGGCAGGCGGCCTCTGCGTCGGCACGGGTGCAAGGAGCCGTGCCGTCCAGCACCTCCCACGGCAGCGGCAGCGCGGCCCACACCGCGGTGTCCGGGTGCAGGCCGCCTGCCTCTTCGTGCCACCAGGTGAGGTCGGCCGCCATCACGCGCATCGCCTTGCCCGGCCAGGCGTCTTCCAGCAACGACGTGAGGCCCGCGGCGTGCAGGCAGGTGATCCACGCGGTGCGCGCGGTGTTGTAGGCGGCCGCGAAGGCGTTCCAGGTCGACGAGTCGACGCCGGAGCGCACGATCATGGTCGTGCGGTCCACGTCGGACGTGCGCCACAGGTCGGCGAGCACCGCGGCGACCGCCCTGGTCGCCGCGGACCACCGGCCGAGCAACACACCCAACTGCTCGGCGGACAGGTGCCTCAGCACGTCCCACACCGGGTGTGCCAAAGCGATCATCGGCCAGTCGGTGTCCGCAGAGGCCCGGCAGCGGGCGAAGAGGACGTCGGCGACCTGGTCGAACGGGTTCTCGCGGCCGGCGAGGCTGAACTCGCGGCGCAGCTTGCGTCGGGCCGTGAAGTAGGCGACGAAACAGGCCGCGGCCGGGTCCACGTGGAAGCGGTCACGGTCGATCACGCCCACGAAGCCCGCCGAGGCGAGCAGGGTCGCGCGGCGCAGTTCCCGGGTGCGGCCGAGTCGCCCGGCCTTCGCGGAGAGTCTGCGCAGCATGCGGAAGCGGCGGTTGTACTGGCGCTTCGAGAGGTCGATGCCGGCTGACGCGCGGGCGTCGCGGTTCAGACGGTCCGCGAGGAAGTCCGTGTGCGCGGCGTCCCAGCCGATGCCGGCGCCGGCATGTGCCGCGAACTCCAGCACCGACAACGGGTCCTCGGCGTCGACCTCCGCGTCCACACCGAACAGACGCCGGGTGGCGGCTACCTGGCGGGCGGCGCCCACCGGGCGGGCGTAGTCGTCGCTCATCCCGGAGAAGCCCTGCCAGCGCGCGGCGTGTGCCGCTACGCCGCCGATCACCGCGCGCTCGCGGCGCGTCGGGTTCGGGAGTGCCTCCAGCACGAGGACGGCCACGTCCTCCGGGCGCGGCCTTGCGTCGAGCGAGCTGTACAGGCGGTCGAGTGCGTCCACGCCTTCCAGATCACCACGCCCTGTCCAGCTGTTTTCCGGCTTTGCCCTACGCTTTCGCATCGTGCTGGTGCTGCTTCCCCCGTCGGAGACCAAGGCGATCGGCGGCGAGGGCGCGCCGCTCGACCTCGACGCGCTGTCGTTCCCCGAGCTGAATCCCGTGCGCGACAAGCTGGTGTCCGCGCTGGCCGATCTCGCGCAGGACGTGCCGGCGAGCCTCAAGGCCCTCGACATCTCCGAACGCCAGGTCGACGAGGTGCACCGCAACGCGTCTTTGCGCACGTCGGAGACCACACCCGCGCTGTTGCGCTACACCGGCGTGCTCTACGACAACCTGGACTTCCCGTCGCTCAGGAAGACCGAGCGGCAACGCGCGTACGAGCGGCTGGCGGTCTCGTCGGCGCTGTTCGGGGTGATCCGCGGCGGTGATCCCGTACCCGCGTACCGGTTGTCCGGCGGGAGCGCGCTGCCCGGCCACGGCAGCCTGCGCACGGTGTGGAAGCCCGCGCTGGAACCCGTGCTCGCCGAGGCCGACGAGTTCGTGGTCGACCTGCGGTCCGGCGCGTACTCGAGCCTCGCGCGGATCCCGCACTCCGTGGTCGTCCGGGTGGTCACCAGCGAGGGCAAGGTCGTCAGCCACTTCAACAAGGCGCACAAGGGACTGCTCGCGCGGGCCATCGCGCAGTCCAGCGCCGAGCCACATGACCTTAAAGGCCTGGTCAGGCTCGCGCAGAAGGCCGGGCTCACGATGGTGCCGACCGGCGCGAAGACCGCGGACCTGATCACCGGTTAATTCGGTTGCGGGCACCAGACCCGCGGGGGCAGGCTTCTCCCCGAAGCGTGACAACGGAGCTGGACCGAGGAGGTGCGTGATGTCAGAGCCTGTCTTTGGACGTGGCACCGCGTTCGCGACCCGTCCAGCCGCCCTTCGCGCCTGATCAGCACCGTTTGATCGCAGAGCGCCAGTGGGGCGGTCACCCTTCATCGCCTGGGAGACCCCACCGTGCGCGAGCACGATCTTTTCGAACGTTACGAATCTGCTTTCGACGGCGCCGACGACACCATGCGGCGCAAGGGAAAGCGCACCAACCGCCGGGCCGACGACGCGGAACCCACGCGTCGCGGCCGCATGACCGAAGAAGAGAAGCTGCGCGTCTCGCGACTGCGCGAGGACCAGCTCAGCTCTGCGGACACCCCTGAGGACGGCGACCGCTGGTCCACTTGGGGCGATGCCGACCAAGGTCCCAAACCGCATCCCGACTGGCTCATCACGGAACTGGCCGCGGTCGACCGCGAGCTCGGCATCGTGAAGACCGGCAAGGAGGCGGACGTCTTCCTGCTGGAACGCGCCATCGGCGACAGGTCGACCCTGCTCGCCGCCAAGCGCTACCGCAGCAACGACCACCGGATGTTCCACCGCGACGCCGGGTATCTCGAGGGTCGTCGCATGAAGAAGTCCCGTGAGACGCGGGCGATCGCCAACCGCACCGCGTTCGGGCGCAACCTGATCGCGGAACAGTGGACGGTCGCGGAGTTCGCCGCGCTCTCCAAGCTGTGGCAGATCGGCGCACCCGTGCCGTATCCGGTGCAGCGCAGCGGCACCGAGCTGCTGCTGGAGTTCATCGGGGACGCCGACGGCAACGCGGCACCGCGGCTCGCGCAGACCCGTCCCGACGAGGACGAGCTGCTCGACCTGTGGCGCCAGCTGGTCGCGACGCTCATGACGCTCGCCGAGGCGGGCATCACGCACGGCGACCTCTCGGCGTACAACCTGATGGTCCACGACGGCCGGCTGATCATGATCGACCTGCCGCAGGTGGTCGACCTCGTCGCGAACCCCCGCGGACCCGAGTTCCTCGACCGCGACGTCCGCAACATCTGCGGCTGGTTCGCCTCGCGCGGCCTGCCCACGGAGATCGGCGACCCGTCGTCGCTGGTGGCGACGCTGCTGGACGTGGCGGGTATGGCCTGACACACGTTGCGCGTCCGGCCGTGTCCAACGACACTGCCGGGCGCGCAAGGCTTCGCGAGAGATCAGCTAGACTGTGCTGTACACCGATGAAGGCCTGACGGCCGTTGACCGGTGTTTCCACCCACTCATCAGCGGCGTGACCATCACGCCGGGCCCGTCCTTGTGATCGGCACCGCGGTAGCTCGCGGGGCAGCCTCGAGACGTGCCATGTCCCGGAGGTTTGTTTTGCCATCAATGTCCGAAGGTCGTTCCGAGCATGGGCAAAGCCGCAGGTCACCGCGGCGCCGCTCGGGTCGCCAGGGCAATTCCTCGCGTCCGCAGCAGCGGGTCGAGGAACCGATCGTCGCCGAGCCGTTCGAGAGCACGCTGCCGGAAGGCCCCTTGCCCTCGTTCGCTGAACTCGGCCTTGCCGACGCGCTGATCCGCTCGCTCGTCGCCAACGAAATCACCGAGCCGTTCCCCATCCAGGCGGCCACCCTTCCCGACTCCATGGCCGGCCGCGACATCCTCGGCCGTGGCCAGACGGGCTCCGGCAAGACGCTGGCGTTCGGTCTCGCGATGCTGACCCGCCTCGCGGGTGGCCGCTCCGTGCCGCACAAGCCGCGTGGCCTGATCCTCGTCCCGACCCGCGAGCTCGCGATGCAGGTGGAGACGGCTCTCATGCCGCACGCCCGCTCGCTGGGCCTGTGGTGCCGCGTCGTCGTCGGCGGCACGTCGTTCCCGCGCCAGATCGATCACCTGCGCCGCGGCGTCGACCTGCTCATCGCCACGCCGGGCCGTCTGTCCGACCACGTCCGCCAGGGCACGTGCGACCTCGGCTCCGTCGAGATCACCGCGCTGGACGAGGCCGACCAGATGGCGGACATGGGCTTCATGCCCCAGGTCCGCGCGATCCTCGACCTGACCCCGCAGGACGGCCAGCGCCTGCTGTTCTCCGCGACGCTCGACGGCGACGTGGACAAGCTGGTCCGCCAGTACCTGCACTCCCCGGTGACGCACTCGGTGGCCCCGGCCACCGCCAGCGTCACGACGATGGAGCACCACCTGCTGTTCGTGTCCGCCGAGGACAAGCAGAACGTGGTGAACGAGGTGGCCGCACGCGAGGGCCGCACGATCATGTTCGTGCGCACCAAGCACCACGTGGACCGCCTCGCCAAGAAGCTGCGTTCGATGGGCGTCAACGCCGGAGCGCTGCACGGCGGCAAGGCGCAGAGCGCGCGCACCCGCGTGCTCGGCGAGTTCCGCGAGGGCACCATGCCGGTCCTGATCGCCACCGACGTCGCCGCCCGCGGCATCCACGTCGACGACGTCTCGCTGGTCGTCCACGTCGACCCGCCGGCCGACCCGAAGGACTACCTGCACCGCGCCGGTCGCACGGCGCGCGCCGGCCAGTCCGGCACGGTCGTCACGCTGGTCACGCACGACCAGCGCCGGGCAGTCCAGGGCATGGCCGCGCGTGCGGGCATCCGTCCGGAGAGCACGAAGGTGCGCCCCGGTGACGAGGACCTGGTCCGCATCACCGGCGCCCGCATCCCGAGCGGTGAGCCGATCATCGAGCGCGAGAAGCCGGCCCGCCGCAGCGGTGGCTCCGGTGGTCGTCGCTTCGGTGCTCCTGCCGCCGCAGGCAGCGGTGGCGGTGGCTACCGCGGTGGCTCCGGCCGCCGCACCGAGGGTGGCGAGTTCCGCGGTGGACCGCGCCGTTCGGAGCGTTCCGAGGGTGGTCGCACCTTCGGCCGGACCGAGCGTGGCGCGGGTCGTCCGCGCCGTGCCGCACCGCAGCACTGATCTGATCCACGGCTGAAGGCCGCTTCCCCGCTTCGGGGAGGCGGCCTTCGTCGTGTGTACGGTGCGGCATGGGGCGGAACTGGTACCTGCTGTGGAGCGGCAGCGCCGTCTCCGCGCTGGGGGACGGCATCTTCCTGGCGGCCCTCCCGTTGCTCGCCGCCACCCTCACCCAGGACCCGAAGCTGATCGCCGGCGTCAGCTTCTTCGGCACGCTCCCCTGGTTGCTGGTCTCGCTCTCGGCGGGAGTGGCCGCGGACCGGTATGACGGCCGGCGCCTGCTTCTCACCGCCCTGTGGGTCCAATGTGGGCTGATGGCGCTGCTCGCCACGTTCCACAGCGGGCACATCGTTTTCCTGTACTGCATGGCGTTTCTGATCGGCGTCGCCGAGACCGTGCCGAGGGCGGTCGGTCAGCCGCTCATCAAGGCCACTGTGGAGAACCATCTGCTGGAGCGGGCGAACGGCAGGTTGTTCGCGTCGCAGGCGGTGGCGCTGCAGTTCGCTGGACCGCCGTTGGGTGGGCTGCTGTTCGTGCTTGCCGCACCGGCGCCGTTCTGGGTCAACGCGCTGACGTTCGCCGTCGCCGCAGGGCTGGTCACGATGATGCGCACTCGGCACAGAGCACCGGCGTCCAGGCCGAAAGCCAGGGAAGGCTTGCGGTGGCTGGCGAAGCACAAGGCGCTCAGGACCATCACGGTCGTGTCGGCCACGTCGAACCTGTGCATCGCGATGACCATGGCGACGCTGGTGCTGTTCGCCGAGCAACGGCTCGGGCTGACCGGCACCGGGTACGGCGCGCTGCTGGCCACGCTCGCGTGCGGCGGTGTGGCGGGCGGTGTGTTCGCCGAGCGGCTGATCGGCAGGTATCGCCACACCGTCGCGGTCACGGTGGTGCTGATCCCGTTGATGTGGCTGGGGATCGTGACGCTCGCCCACGACCTCGCCACGGTCGCGGTGTTCGCGGTGGTGAGCTCGTTCTGCACGGCCGTGTGGGGTGTGGCGACCGCGAGCTTCCGGCAGCGAGTGGTGCCCACGGAACTGCTCGGCCGCGTCAGCAGCGCGCAGACCCTGATCACCTGGGGTGTTCAGCCGGTCGGCGCGCTGCTGGGCGGACTCACCGCGGACTACTTCGGGCTACTCGCGCCCTGGTACGTGGCGGTCGCGCTGCGGACCACCGTGGGGCTGCTCAGCCTCACAGCGCTGCGGCGAACTGCGCTGAGTACAGCCGGTGGTAGGCCCCTTCCCTAGCGAGCAGCTCCTCGTGCGTGCCCTGCTCGACGATGCGCCCCGCCTCCATCACCAGGATCAGGTCGGCGTCGCGGATCGTGGACAGCCGGTGGGCGATGACGAACGACGTGCGCGACGACCGCAGCGCAGCCATGGCGTGTTGCACCAACGACTCCGTGCGGGTGTCGACCGAACTGGTGGCCTCATCGAGGATCAGCAGTGTCGGGTCGGACAGGAACGCTCGCGCGATGGTGAGCAGCTGCTTCTCGCCCGCGGAGACGTTCGAGCCTTCCTCGTCGATCACGGTGTAGTAGCCGTCGGGCAGGCATCGGACGAAACGGTCCACATAGGTCGCCTGGGCCGCGGCGAGGATCTCCTCCTCCGTGGCGCCTGGTTTGCCGTAGGCGATGTTGTCGCGGATCGTGCCGCCGAACAGCCATGTCTCCTGCAGCACCATGCTCGCCTGTGCGCGCAGGTCTGCGCGGCGCAGCGAGGTGATGTCGACGTCGTCGAGGGTGATGCGGCCGCCGCTGAGCTCGTAGAACCGCATGATGAGGTTCACCAGTGTCGTCTTGCCCGCGCCGGTGGGACCGACGATGGCGATCATCTGGCCGGGTTCGGCGACGAGCGAGAGGTTCTCGATCAGCGGCCGGTCCGGGTCGTAGGAGAACGACACGTCCTGGAACTCGACCTTGCCGCAGCGCCACGGCGGCGGGACGGCGTCGGACGGGTCCGGGCGCTGTTCCGGTGCGTCGAGCAGTTCGAACACGCGCTCCGCCGACGCGACGCCGGACTGCAGCAGGTTCGACAGCGATGCCGCTTGGGTGAGCGGCTGGGTGAACTGGCGCGAGTACTGGATGAACGCCGTCACCTCGCCGAGCGTCATGCTGCCGGACGTGATGCGGAGGCCGCCGATGACCGCGATGGCGACGTAGCTCAGGTTCGACAGGAACATCATCGACGGCATGATCAGGCCGGACACGAACTGCGCGCCGGCCGCGGCCTCGTAGAGCTGGGCGTTGCGGCGGCGGAACTCCGCCTCCGACTCCTGCTGCCTGCCGAACGCGGTCACCAGCTGGTGGCCGCTGAACGCCTCCTCGATGTGCGCGTTCAGCTGGCCGGTGTGCTTCCACTGCGCCACGAACTGCTTCTGCGCGCGCTTGCCGATCGCACCGGTCAGCACCACCGAGAGCGGGATGACCAGCATCATCACCCCGGCCAGCAGCGGTGAGATCACGAACATCATCACGGTGACGCCGATGAGGCTGAGCACGGCGGTGAGCAGCTGGCTCATCGTCTGCTGCAACGTCGTCGAGATGTTGTCGATGTCGTTGGTGACGCGGGAGAGCAGCTCGCCGCGCGGCTGGCCGTCGAAGTACTTGAGCGGCAACCGGTGCAGCTTCGCCTCGACGCTCTCGCGCAGCCGGTAGACCACGCGCTGCACCACGCCGTTCAGCAGCCGCGACTGCTGCCAGCTGAACAGCGACGCGAACACGTACAGGCCGAGTGCGAACGACAGCACGGACGCGAGCGCACCGAAGTCGATGCCGGAGCCGCGCAGGCCGTTGAAGATGATGTCGGTGGCGTCGCCGAGGATCTTCGGGCCCAGGACGGTGAACGCGATGCCGAGCACGCCGAAGCCGACGACGAGGACGAACGTGACGCGTTCCGGCTTCATCAGGCCGGCCAGCCGCCGGGCCGACGTGCCGAAGTCCGCCGCCTTGCTGACCGGCGCCTGCATGGCGAACCGGCCTGCGGGGCCGCCGACCGGCCGCGGCTGCTCGCGAGAGGTGGTGGTCGTCATGACGCCTCCTCCGGCGTGAGCTGGGACTGGACGATCTCCAGGTACGTGGGGCAGGTCTCCATCAGCTCGCGGTGCGCGCCCCTGCCGACGATCTCGCCGTTCTCCAGCACGAGGATCTGGTCGGCCTGGGCCACTGTGGACACCCGCTGCGCCACGACGATCACGGCGGCGTCGCGCGTGTACGGCCTCAGTGCCGCCCGCAGCGCCGCGTCCGTGGCGAGGTCGAGCGCGGAGAACGAGTCGTCGAACAGGTACACGTCCGGCCTGCGCACCAGCGCCCGTGCGATGGAGAGCCGCTGCCGCTGGCCGCCGGACAGGTTGGAGCCGCCCTGCGCGATCACGGCGTCGAGCCCGCCCATCGCGGTGACGAAGTCGCGTGACTGCGCGATGTCCAGCGCCGTCCACATCTGTTCGTCGGTGGCGTCCGGCGCGCCGTGGCTCAGGTTCGACCGCACGGTGCCGGTGAACAGGTACGACACCTGCGGCACGAGCCCGATCCGCGACCGCAGCGCCTCCGGGTCCTGGGTCCGCACGTCGACGCCGCCGACCCGAACCTCCCCCGCCGTCACGTCGATCAGCCGCGGGATCAGGCTCATCAGCGTCGTCTTGCCGGAGCCGGTGCTGCCGATGATCGCGGTGGTCTGCCCGGCGCCCACGCTGAACGACGTGCTCCTGAGCACCGGCGCGTCGGCGCCGGGGTACCGGAACTCCGCGCTGTGGAAGGAGACCTCGCCACGTCCGACCGACGCGGCCACGGGCTCCACCGGGGCGTGCACCGACGGTTCGGTGGTGATGACCTCCATGATCCGTCCGGCGCTGACGGCGGCACGCGGCACCATCGTGGAGACGAACGACGCCATCATCACCGACATCAGGATCTGCAGGAGGTAGGCGAGGAACGCGGTCAGCGCGCCGACCTGCATCTCCCCGTCCGCCACCCGGTGCGCCCCGAACCACAGGACCGCGACGCTGGACACGTTGAAGATCAGCATGACTGTCGGGAAGATCATCGCCTGCAGCCGGCCCGCCCGCAGCGCGATGTCGGTGAGCTGCGCGTTGGCGTCGGCGAACCGCTCGGTCTCCGCCTTCTCCCGCACGAACGCCCGCACCACGCGCACGCCGGTGAGCTGTTCGCGCAGCACCCGGTTCACGTGGTCGATGCGCTCCTGCTGACGGCGGAACAACGGCACCATCCGAATGGTGATCATGCCGATCGCGACCGCCAGCACCGGCACGCACACCAGCAGCAGCCACGACAGCCCGACGTCCTCGCGCAGCGCCATCACGACGCCGGCCACGGACATGATCGGCGCCGCGACGAACATCGTCGTCAGCATCACGACCAGCACCTGCACCTGCTGCACGTCGTTCGTCGTCCGCGTGATCAGCGACGGCGCCCCGAACCGCGCGACCTCCTGTGCGGAGAACGACCCGACCCGGTGGAACACCCCCGAGCGCACGTCCCGCCCGAACGCCATCGCGGTGCGCGTGCCGTACCAGACGGCCACGATCGAACAGGCGATCTGCACCAGCGAGACGACCAACATCCAGACGCCCTGGTCCAGGATGTACGCCGAGTCACCGCGCGCGACGCCGTTGTCGATGATGTCGGCGTTGAGGCTCGGCAGGTACAGCGAGGCGATCGTGCCGACGAGCTGCAACGCGACGACGATGGTCAGCTCCCTGCGGTACGGCCGCAGGTAGGTCGTCAGCAGGCGGGTGAGCACTCGGTCCCCGCCTGGTGGCGCGGCTGTCTGGGTGGACAAGCAAGGCTCCTGTAGGTCGAGAGGTGCACGAAAAAACCACCGTCCAGACCGAAGCCTGGACGGTGGTGAGTAAAGCCGCAAAGCGAATTTGCTACTTCTTGGCGGCTGCCTTGAATGTCCATTGGGCGGCGGAACCCGAGCAGGACGCCGCAGTCACCTTGCCGGACGCGTCCCGGTAGCACTTGGTGTTGTACTGCATGTCCGAAATGGTCTTGTTCGGGTTGATCGACCATTGCTGAGCCGGTCCGCCGTCGCACTTCTTCAGCAGCACCTTGCCCGAGGACAGCGTCGTGCACTGCTGGGGCGAGCCCTGCTCCATGAACGCGCCGTGGAACTTGAACTGCTGGTTCGCCGCACCGCTGCAGGTGGCCGTGGTCAGCTGCGCGCCGGACGCGCCGCCCTGCAGGCACTTGCCGGTCGAGACGTTCTTGTACTCGCCGTTGGTGGTCTTGGGCTTCGCGCCGCCGTAGCACTCGCCGGTCGAGGTGTTGAAGATCGGCGTCGAGTCCACGGCCAGGTTCGACGGCGGGTTGAGGATGGTCTCCTCCAGCACCGGCTTGCCGTCGTCGTGGTAGTTCGTCAGCGCGTCCTCGCAGTCGATGGCGTTCATGGCGTTGCCGCCCTTGCCGCCGACCCACGCGTCGAAGTGCCACAGCTTCGGGCCGCCGTTGGGGCCGTTGCCGCTCCAGTCCTGCTCACAGGAGGAACAGGAGTCCTCCATGATGAAGTACTTCTTGACCCGCGGGAAATAGATCTTGGTTCCCGGCTTGGCCTCCTTGCTGGACGTGGCGAACGTGATCGGGTCCGACCACGTGCCCTTTCCGCCTGCTGTGTCGTGGATCTGCGGGTAGGCGATGTCACCACCGGGCGGCGTGTTGTCGTACCAGCCGTAGAAGGTCCAGAAGACCTGTTGTGATGCCGCGTTCGCCGGGGTCGAAACGACCAAACCGGACATCGCCAGCAAAATACCTGCCGCCAAAGACAGGACGCGTTTCATGCGGGCCTCCGCAAAACCGGTGGACTCAGGCGGCGTGAATGCAGAGTCCACCGGGCGCGCGGCTTTTGTAAAGAAACTTATCTAACTATTTGCGGAAGCAATCCCCGCGACGGGACCGACCACGATGATCGCCGGAGGACGAACCTCCCAGGCCTTCACGTCCACACCGAGAGAGTCCAAAGTGGACCGGTAGACGCGCTGAGATGCGGTGCTGCCCTCCTGGATCACGGCGACGGGCGTCGAACCGGGACGGCCTTCCATCAACGCCGTGGCGAACGCACCAGCTCGTTCGACCGCCATCATCAGCACGACGGTGCCACGAAGGCGCGCGATCGCAGACCAGTCGACGAGAGAGCGCGGATCGTCCGGCGCGACGTGGCCGGAGACGACGACGACCTCGTGCGCCACGCCTCGATGCGTCACGGGCACACCGGCCAGTGCGGGCACACCGAACGCCGACGTCACGCCCGGCACCACGGTCACGGGGATCCCGGCCTCGGCGCACGCCAGCAGCTCCTCGAAACCCCGCCCGAAGACGTACGGGTCACCGCCCTTGAGCCGGACGACGAACTTCCCCTCCTTCGCGCGGTCGATCAGCGTCTGGTTGATGAACTCCTGCGTCGCCGCACGCCCGTACGGGATCTTCGCCGCGTCCACGACCTCGACGTGCGCCGGCAGCTCCTCCAACAGTTCACGCGGGGCCAGCCGGTCGGCCACGACCACGTCGGCGTGAGCCAGCAAACGCTTGCCCTGCACCGTGATCAGCTCGGGGTCGCCGGGTCCGCCACCCACCAGCGCGACACCGACGGGCGGTGCGGCCTGGTCCGCGATCCGGCCGTCACGCAGCGCCGACACGAGTCCGTCCCGCACCGACGCCGACCGCCGGTGCTCACCCCCTGCCAGCACACCGATCAACATGCCGTCGTGCATACCGGTCGCCGGCGTCACGGCCGTGCCCTCGACGGCGATGTCCGCGCGCACGCAGAACACACGCTGCGAGAGCGCTTCTTCGCCGATCTGCGTGTTCACCTCGACGTCGGACGTGCACGCCACCACGTACCAAGCGCCCTCGACGTCACCGGCCTCGAACCGCCGCTCGTGCCACGTCAGCTCGCCCGCGTCGACCATGCCCTGCACGGCGGGTGTGACGGACGGCGACACGAGCTCGACGACGGCGCCGGACGCGATCAGGCGGGGCAGGCGGCGCTGCGCGACCGTACCTCCGCCGACCACGAGGACGCGCCGGCCCCGGAGGTCGAGGCCGGCCAGGTAGTGCTGTTCAAAGGGCATGCGTAGAAGCATCCACACCGGACCCGCCGTGTCCAGCCGAAGGGAACATGGTCACAGCGTCATCAGCTCGAAAGAAGTGGCGAGGACCCCTCCGAACCGCTTCCCCGCGTTCTCCGCCATCGATCGGAGGAACGTCGCCGGATCGGCCATGTCGCCGCTCAACGCCTCCAGATACGCCTTGTGCGCGCGTAGAGAGACCACGGAGGCATAGAAGGAGTCGGTGATGTCCACGGCGTGCGTAGCCAACGGCGAGGACGCCACCGCCACGTACTTCACGCCTTCCCACTTCTCCAGCCCGAGCTCCGGGAAGATCCACCGGTTGCCCGCGTCCCGCACGGCGTCGACGGTGGCACGCCCGACGGCGATGTGGTCGGCCATGTTCAGCCCGCCGCCCGGCCAGGTCTCGCGGTAGTTGCCGGTGATCACGAACTCCGGGCGGTGGCGGCGGATGGCGGCCGCGATGTCGCGCCGCAACGGGAGTCCGTACTCGATTGTGCCGTCCGAGTGGTCCAGGAACTCGACCTCGGTCACGCCGACGGCCACACACGACGCGATCTGCTCCGCGACCCGCAACGGCCCGCAGACGCTCGGTTCCATCGAGTCGATGCCGTTCTCCCCACGGCACGCGAGCACGTACGCGATGTTCTTGCCTTGAGCGGTCCACCGCGCGATGGCGCCCGCACCGCCGTACTCCATGTCATCGGGGTGAGCGACGACGACCAGCGCGTTCGACCAGTCTTCCGGTACAGGTTCTAGATCAGCCATGCGTGCAGGGTGCGCGCCAAGCACGCACCCTGCAACAGGCAAATGACGGCTTACAGCTGAGCGTTGATCACCGAGTAGTACGGGGCGATCCGGCCGTACACGCCGGGGTAGCCGGCACCGGCGCAGCCGCGGCCCCACGAGGTGTCACCGATGAGCTTGCCGCCGTACACCAGCGGGCCACCGGAGTCGCCCTGGCAGGTGTCGGTGCCGCCCTGCGGGAAGCCCGCGCACACCATCGAGGTGTTGCTGTACTGCGGGTACGCGGTCTTGCAGGTCGCGTCCGAGGTCAGCGGCACGTTGGCCTTGAGCAGGTAACGCGAGGCGGAACCACCGGACGAGGTGGTGCCCCAGCCGAGGATCAGCGCCGAGTTGCCCGCCGTGTAGAGCGCGGTGTCGGACGGCGTGGCCAGCGGCAGGGTCGCCGAGTTGATGTTGCTGGACAGCGTCAGCACCGCGACGTCGTAGCCGGCGGTGGCGGTGGTGTAGCTCGGGTGCACCCAGATCCTGGTCACGCTGACGACCGTGCCCGCGGTGCTCTGCTTGTCGTCACGGCCGTGCACGACGCGCACGCTGGAGGCGGAGCTGCCCTTGACGCAGTGCGCGGCGGTGACGACCTTGTTGGCCTTCACGAGAGTTCCACCGCAGAACTGCGATCCGGACGAGGAAGCCAGGTAGACGACCCACGGATAGGTCGCGGTGCTCGCCCGCGTTCCACCGACGATCATCGGCGACACGTCGCCGGCGTTGGCTGCGGGAGCGATGAAGAAGATGCTCGCGAGAGCGGACACCACGATGGACACGATCAGGCGATGCAGGGTTTTCGCCATGTTGCCAGTCCTTCCCGATGACACTGTATGTGCAGGGTGTACAGCAGCGGCACACACAGCGTCACGGGCAGGGATTCGGCGGCGTAACCGCCATTAGTCGCACATGTCCGACTTCACATTTGACTACTTGAGGATGTCACGCGCTTTGAACGCGGCCGTAACCGTGGCGGCATCCGCGTCGCCGTAGAGCTTCTTGGCCGCGGCCACGGTCGCCTCGGCGGCGGCCTTGAACGTCGTGTTCGGCGTGTAGGAGAACTGCGCCTCCAGCACGATCTTCGCCGACTTGTCCCGGCCGAACGCCTTGTAGACGTCGAACAGCGCCCGCGACCAGATCTGGCCGTCGAAGTGCACCTCGTTCTGCCGGTCGCCCACCTTCAGCTCGGTGTCCGTGCGGCGCAGGCAGTGCGGCGTGGTGGTCGTGTACGCCGTCGCGTCCCAGTCCATGATGCAGGCCAACGGGACCGTGGCGGTGTCCTTCGCGTCACCGGAGGACATGATCAACGCCCACCAGTCGCCGAAGCCCTCACCGATCGAACCGCCGTCGAACGACGAACCGAAGCCCGGCACCTGGGCGTCCTGGATCGCGTGCCCCAGTTCGTGCCACACCACCTCGACGTCCTCGGCGTCGTCCACCCCGCCCGTGCCGAACGTGATCTGGTCCTTCGACGGGTCGTAGAACGAGTTGTCCTCGGTCAGGCCGAGCGTGGTGATCTTCTGCGCCTCGTTGTTGACGTTCTTGAACCCGAGGCCCTGGATGTACTTCTGCGCCTCCGTCACACCCCAGTAGGCGTTGACCTGCTCGAAGAGGTCGTTGGCCCGCGTGTACTCGAACTTGTTGTTCTTGTTGTACGCGAGCTTGCTCTTGGCGCCGGTGATCGTCGCGTAGCTGCCCTTGAGGTAGCCGGAACCGTCCAGATCGGACAGCGTGACCGTCCTGTACGCGGCGGCGGGCACGGCCGAGTCGGCGTCGTCGGCGTCCTTGAGGTTCTGGTTCTGCTGCGACGACACGGGGTTCGGGCTGAACACCTTGCCGGTGCCGTTCGCGTGCTTGACCAGGCTCTCGGTCTTCACGACGGCGCCGGACTCCGCGTGCACCAGCGTGCGCTCGGATCCCTTGCCGTTGTCGGAGATCACCTCGTAGACGAGGCCGGTGCCGGGCAGCACCTTGAGGTTCGCGCCTTCGGGAGCACTGACCTTGGTCTTGGCGTCCTCGGCGGTGACGGCGGGCGTGACGTCCACCGCGCCCACGGCGAGCCTGCCGTCGTCCACGGTCTTCACGCCGGTCGCCTTGTCGACGTGCTCGACGTAGTAGGCGCCCAGCACCGGTTTCCCGTCGAACGTCTGCTCGTACCAGGTGTGCGTGGCGGTCAGGGAGTCGCGAACGACCAGCAGTCGCAAGCCTTCCTTGGGTGCGGCGGCCTGGGCGGTGATCGTCAGCAGGGACAGCGCGACGCCTGCGGTGCAGGCGACGGCGACAAGACGGCGGGCTCTCATGCCGGTCTCCAGTGCTTCGGGCCCGGTGCAGGGGTGGGCCGTGTGCATGGCGACGCTAATCAAGAAAACTTCAGCGGAGACCCTACGAAAGAAGGAAAACCATCAGCTTTCCCAGACTCCGGGAACAACAATCACGTCGGCTTCGACCGGAATGTCCAGCGTTGGTCCGGTTCCGAAAGCGACGAACGCGACGGCCGCACCCCGAGCGGCCAAATCGCACGCGCCCTCGTGACCGACTTCGGTGCCAGAACGCAGAAGCGGGCCGACGGCGTCGATCGCCTCCGGTGTCCCGATCACGAACGCCGCGCGCCGGATCTCCGCCTCCGCGCGGGGCGTGCGTTCCTCCGCGGAGCCGGGACCGAGCCCGACGAGGGCGAGCCTGCCGCGCGGCAGCACCCGTGCCGCGGCCACGGTCACGTTGTCCCGCTTGAACTTCTCGGCCGCCAGCTCGATCGGACCGCCGTGCCCGATGCTCCGCGCGCCGCGCAACGCGGCCGCCTCCGCGACGCTCGCGGTGCCCATCGAGTTGCGCACCACCGAGCTCGGGTTCGGCACACCGATCTCGGCGAGCTCCTCGGTCGGGAACGTCAGCAGCTCGGCGGTGTCGCCGTGCCAGAAACCCCAGTCCTCCACGGCGTCCACGATGCCGGGTTCGTCCGCCTTGGCGTCCGCCGTCGCGAACGCCTTGATGGCACGCAGGTCCAGGCCGCCGTAGGTGTCCAGTTCCGACAGTGCGGCGCCCACGCTCGTGGCGGACGCCCCGCGTGTCGAGCCCACGCCGACGACGAGCGTGCGCGGCACGATCCGCAGCACGTGGTCCTTGGACGCGGCGGCCCGGTCATCGACGACGATCACCCACGTCGCGTCCTCACCACCCGCCACGACGTTCGGCGGCAACGCGGGCAGCGGGAAGTTCAACGGGTTGCGCAGCACGACCTTCTCGCCGGCCTCGATGGCGGCGGTGCAGGCCTCGACGTCGCCGTCCGCGGTGGCGTCCAGCTGCTCGACCAGCTCGTCGAGCACCGAGTCGATGGACGGGCCGCTGGTCACCACGGCCGTGCGGTTGAGCAGGTCCGCGACGTGCCGGGCGAACAGGTCCGCGTCACCGGCCAGCGCGACGACGAAGTGCTCGTCCACGCACACCACGGCGGGGTCGGATCCCTTGTCCCGCAACAGGGGCGCGATCAACCGGACCGCGGTGGCCGCGTCCAGGAAGAGCACGGCGGCACCGAGGCGGGGCCAGAGACTGCGTGCGGCAGGCTTGACGGGACCGTCCGGCACGACGGCGTCGGCACCGAGCAGACCGGCCAGGTCGGCGGCGTCACCGCGCTGCGCGGGACCGGCGAAGACACCGATCACGCCCGCGCTCCCCGCGAGACAGCAACCGCACTCACTTCTTGTTCCCCCACAACACCGTCACCGGGACCGCCGGCGCGAAACCCGAGTCCAGCAGGCGCGAGGCGGTCCAGTGCACGCCCTCCACCTCGTATCCCGCGGCCGCCAGCGCATCCCGCGCGGGCACGATCTCGTCCACGCTCTCCGTCGCGACGACGACCCGACGTGCCGAGACCGCCGCGCTCGCCTTGACCGCGCTCAGCTCACCGCGGCCGACGAACACCGCGTCCGGACGCGGCAACGAGGGCGCGTCCAGCTCGGACTCCTCGACGCGGACGTCGACGCCGTGCGCGGACGCGTTCGCGATGATCCGCACGCACTGCACGGGATCCGGCTCGACCGCGATCACCGCGGCACCGAGCCGGGCGCACTCCACACCGACCGCGCCGGAACCCGCCAGCACGTCCCACACCAGCACGCCGGGGCGCGGGGCGAGACGGGCCAGCACGAACGCGCGGACCTCGGCGCCGAGCACGTGCGTGCGGCTCGCGAAGGAGTCGTCCGGCAGCGCCCAGCCGTCGTTCGAATGGAGGAACTCGTTGTCCGCCAGGCACAACACGGCGTCCGGCGCGGTCCAGCGCCTCGTCACCGCGTCCCTCGGGTCCACAGTGGTCAGCTCGCCGGAGTCCTGCACGACCAGCGTGCGGCGCCAGCCGGCGAGGCCCGCGCCGACCTCGGCGGGACCGACGCCGTCGGCCAGCCGGACGATCACGGCGGAGTGGGCGCGGCACACGTTCAGCGCGGGGCGCAGGCCGTCCGCGGCGTCGACGATCTCGACGGGACGGCCCGCTGCCTCCAGCAGCTTCTCCACCGACATCAGTTGCCGGCGGTGCGCTTGGGCTTACGGGGCACAGGCTTCTTCTTCTGGGTCGACGTCGAGGCGCGGACCGTCGGCGGCTTCGGCTTCTCCGCCGCGACCACCGTCAGCTTGGGCTTCGGCGCGGGCTCCTCCGCGGGCTTGCGCATCGACTGCTGTATTCCCTCGACCGCCGTCCACGCCGGGTTCGGCTCGGCCGGGGCGTGAGCGGGCTCGGAGGCCGGGATGGGCTCGTCCGGCCGGGTCACGACGGCCTCGTCCGCGCGGGTCGGGACGGGCTCGTCGACGCGGGTCGCGATGCGCGAGGCGGCGCGGCGGGACCAGCGGGTCGGGCGGGCGGCGCGCAGCGGCTCGTCCACCGACGCCGTCACCGAGGCCGAGACACGACGCGTGGGCGCCTTCACCGCGGCACCGACGAGGAACAGCGTCGGGCGGTACAGCTTGTGCTGCTTCACGACCGACTCGAGCTCGCCGACCGTGGTGTGCACGACCAGTTCGTCGGCCTGGCTCACCTTGTACGCGACGACGACCGGCGTGGCCTCGGAGTACCCGCCCTGCAGCAGCTTCTCCACGAACTGGCCGGTGCGCGCGCCCGAGACCGTGGCGGCCATCGTGGTCTGCAGCGCGGCGAACTCGCTCACGAGCTCGCTGCTCTCCGGCGAGATCAGCACGGTGGACGACGCCTCGGTCAGCGTCAGCTCGCGGCCGATCTTGGCGGCAGCGGCGGCGACGACGGACACGCCCGGCACGACCTCGACCTCGAGGCCGAGGCGCACGCACAGGTCGTGCTGCTCCTGCACGCCTCCACCGGTCGCGGCGTCGCCCGAGTGCAGGCGCACGACGACCTGGCGCGACGCGGCGGCACGGCGGTACAGGTCGGTGATCTCCTCCGGCGAGACGCGGGAGAAGTCGACCAGCTCGGCGTCGGCACGGGCGTGCTCGCGCACGCACTCGGCGTCCACCGCCGTGGGCGCCCAGATGACGACGTCGGCTGCCGCGATGCGGCGCGCGCCTCGGAGAGTGATGAGGTCGGCGGCACCGGGACCGGCGCCGACGAAGGAGACCCGACCGGTCGTCGTCACGACAGCTCCACAGGGGGTTTCGGGGAGAGGCTTAAGCGATGACCGTACCGTCTGCCACTCCTGCCACGAACGGGTGGCAGGCCCGCACGAAACGGGCTACGGCTTCCGGATCACCGGCCGGGTGCGTGTGCAGGTACGACGCGTGCACGCCGCCCGCCACGAAACCCTCGGCGACGGGCCGCGAGTCGACGCCGCGCCAGTGCCACGCAGGTGGGGTCGAGTGCGGTGTGGACAGCTGGGTCCGGTGGAACTCGTGGCCGGTCACGCGGCTGCCCGGCGGGTGCAGCGGTGAGCTCGCGGACGCCACCGCGTCGCGGTAGCCCAGGGTCAGCTTCGGCGTCATGAACCCCTCGGCGTCGAGCACGCCGCACATCGGGTGCCCGTCGATCGATCTCGCGAGGTACAGCAACCCTCCGCACTCGGCGTGGACCGGCGCACCCGATCGAGCGAACCGGGTCACCGCCGCGCGCAACTTCGTGTTGGCCGACAGCGCTTCCGCGTGCTGCTCGGGAAATCCGCCGGGCAGGACCAGACCCGAAGTGCCCTCCGGAAGGTCTTCGTCGTGCAACGGGTCGACGACGGCGACGGCCGCTCCGGCCGCCTGGAGCACCTCGACGTGCTCGGCGTAGCCGAACGTGAACGCGGCCCCGCCCGCGACCGCGACCACCGGCTCGTTCTCGACGCGGTCGACCTGGGGTTCCCACGCGGCGACCGCCATCGCGGGGACGGACCTCGCCAGCCTGCGCACCGCGTCGAGGTCGACGTGCTTGCCCACGGCGGCGGCGATCGCGTCGACCGCGGCGACGGCCTCCGGTCCGTGCTCCGCCGCCGTCACGAGCCCCAAGTGCCGTGAGGGCAAGGAGAACTGCGGATCACGCGGCAGCACCCCGAGCACGTCGAGGCCGACCTCGTCGCACGCCGACCGGAGCACCTGCTCGTGCCGTTCCGACCCGACCTGGTTGAGGATCACGCCGCCGAGCCGGACCGTCGGGTCGTAGCCGCGGAACCCGTGCAGCAACGCGGCGAGCGAGCGGCTCTGCCCGCGCGCGTCCACGACGAACAGCACGGGTGCGTTGATCAGCTTGGCGACGTGCGCGGTCGAGCCGATGCCCGCGGTGTCGATGCGGCCGTCGAACAGCCCCATGACGCCCTCGACCACGGCGATGTCGCACCCCTTGGCACCGTGGGCGAACAGGCCGGGGATCCGCTGCTCGCCGACCATGACGGGGTCGAGGTTGCGGCCGGGCTTGCCGGTCGCGAGCGAGTGGTAGCCGGGGTCGATGTAGTCGGGCCCCACCTTGAACGGCGCGACCCGCGACCCCGCCCTGCGCAACGCGGCCATCAGGCCCGTCGCCACGGTGGTCTTGCCGCTGCCCGAGGCGGGGGCGGCGACGACCAGCCTGTTCACCACTCGATCCCCCGCTGGCCCTTCTGCCCGGCGTCCATCGGGTGCTTGACCTTGGTCATCTCCACCACGAGGTCGGCGGCGTCGACCAGCTTCTGCGGCGCGTACCGACCGGTGATCACGACGTGCTGGTGGCCGGGCCGGTTCGCGAGCGTCTCCACGACCTCGTCGACGTCGATCCAGCCCCAGTGCAGCGGGTAGGTGAACTCGTCGAGCACGTAGAAGCCGTGGCGTTCGCTGTTGATCCGGCGCTGGATCTCGTGCCAGCCCTCGAGAGCGGCCGTGGCGTGGTCGTCCTCGGTGCCCTGCTTGCGGGTCCAGGACCAGCCCTCGCCCATCTTGTGCCACTCGACGGCGCCGCCCTCGCCGGTCTCGTCGTGCAGCCGGCCGAGCGCCTTGAACGCGGACTCCTCGCCGACCTTCCACTTGGCGGACTTCACGAACTGGAACACGCCGATGTCCCAGCCCTGGTTCCAGCCGCGCAGCGCCATGCCGAACGCCGACGTCGACTTCCCCTTCATCTCACCGGTGTGCAGCATCAGCAGCGGCCGGTTGCGGCGCTGGCGGGTGGTCAGGCCGTCCTTCGGCACCTCGGTGGGTTGTCCTTGAGGCACTGGAATCTCCTTATGCAGCCCGGACGACGCCGGCGAGGTGGTCGGCGCTGAGCTGGTCGAGCTTCACGCAGGTGCCCTGCAACGCCTCCGCGATCTTCTGCGCGAGGCCGAGGCGGACGTGGCCCTGTTCGCAGTCGACGACCACGACAGCGGTCTTCTCGAACAGGCCGGCAGCCTTCAAAGCGTCCTTGGTCGGATCGCCGCCGAGGCCCGACGACGTCGCGCGGCCGTCCGTCAGCAGCACCACGAGCGGGCGCTTCTGCGGGTCGCGCATCCGTTCGATCTCCAGGACGCGGTGGGCCTTCATCAGACCGTCCGCGAGCGGGGTCCGGCCTCCGGTGCGCATCTTCTTGAGCCTGGTGGCGGCCGCGTCCACGGAAGTCGTCGGGGGCAAAGCGACTTCGGCCTGGGTACCGCGGAACGTCACCACGCCGACCTTGTCCCGGCGCTGGTAGGCGTCGCGCAGCAACGAGATCACCGCGCCGCTGACGGCCGACATCCGCTTCTGCGCCGCCATCGAGCCGGAGGCGTCGACGACGAACAGGACGAGGTTCGACTCCTTGCCCTCCCTGACGGCCTTGCGCAGGTCGGCGGCGGTCAGCAGCAGTCCGGGGCCGGTCCGTCCGCGCGTCGCCTGGTGCGGCGCCGCGTTCGTGAGCGTGTCGACGAGATGCAGCCCGCTGCCGTCCACTTTGGATGAACGGACGATCCGGCCGGTGCGGGCGCGGGCCCTGGAACGCTTGCCAGGCGCGCCTTCGCCGACTCCAGGGACCTCCAGCAGCCGTGCCTTGAACGCGGGCGCGGGCTCCGGTGCCGGACGGTCGTTGGGCGCGTTCCCGTTGCCCTTGGGGCCTTCCTGCGGTTCCGGGAGCTCACCACCGCCAGGGCCGTCGTCGTCCGGGCCCTGGTCGTCGGGTTCCTCCGCGTGCTCGGCCGCCTGGCGCATCGCGTCCTCGAGCTGCTGCTCCTCGATGCCGGGCTCGTCGAACGGGTCGCGGCGGCGCCGGTGCGGCAGGGCGAGCCGGACCGCGGTCTCGACGTCGGTCTCCTCGACGCTCTCGGCACCGCGCCACGCCGCGTGGGCGATCGCCGCACGGGCGACGACGAGGTCCGCGCGCATGCCGTCGACCTCGAAAGCCGCGCAGACAGCGGCGATCCGGCGCAGCTCACCGTCCGGAAGGGACACCAGCGGCAGCTTCCGCTTGGCCTCGGCGATCTGCTGCCTGAGGTTCGCGTCCTCGGCCTCCCACTTCGCCGCGAACGTCACGGGGTCGGCCTCGTAGGCGAGCCGGCGCCGGATGACCTCGGTGCGCACGCCCACGTCCCGCGCCGCCTTCACCGCCACGGTCAGCCCGAACCGGTCGAGCAGCTGCGGCCGCAGCTCGCCCTCCTCGGGGTTCATGGTGCCGACCAGCAGGAACTGCGACGGGTGCGAGACCGAGACGCCCTCGCGTTCCACGTGCGCGCGCCCCATCGCGGCGGCGTCGAGCAGCAGGTCGACCAGGTGGTCGTGCAGCAGGTTGACCTCGTCGACGTAGAGCACGCCCCGGTGCGCCGCGGCCAGCAGTCCCGGCTGGAACGCCCGCACGCCCTCGGTCAGCGCCTTCTCCAGGTCGAGCGAGCCGACCAGCCGGTCCTCGGTGGCGCCGACGGGCAGCTCGACGAGCTTGGCCGGTCGTCGCTCGACGCCGTCGTGCGGCGCGTCGGGGCAGTCGGTGCTGCCGGGCACGCAGCCGAAGCGGCAGCCCTCCGACACGTCCAGCTCGGGCAACAGCGCGGCGAGGGCACGCACGATGGTCGACTTCGCGGTCCCCTTCTCACCGCGGACCAGCACGCCGCCGATGCCGGGGTGCACGGCGTTCAGCAGCAGGGCGAGCCGGAGGTCGTCATGGCCGACGACAGCCGAAAAGGGGTACATGCTCGGCGAAGTCCTTCCTCGGGTGTCCACGCCCGCGGTCGGTGATCAAAGAGGGGGACGAGTTCCTGACTCCCGGTTCACTCCAAAGAACCGGTCACAGTCGCGGGACGGCGCCGGATTCGCACCGGCTTCCTCGCACTCCCCTCACAGCCCCGGCATCGTCGCATTTCGCACCGCCGGGTCCAACAGCCAGGTGAGCGACGTCGCCCTAGATCAGGCTCTGGAACTGTGCCCAGGCCTCCGCCACCTCGTCCGCCGTCCACTCCAGTGCGGGCTCCGCGACGGTGATCTCGTTCTTCGCGAGCGTCCCGTCCCGCCAGAAGTTGCCGAGGAACTTCCCGCTCACCTCGGTGAGCCGCTTCGGGTCGCCGGGCAGGTGCAGCGCGAACTGGTGGGTGTGCGGCTCCGGCAGGCCCATGGCGGCGGCCACGACCTTGGCGTGCTCGACGTAGGTGCCCAGCCGGGGCAGCACGGTGTCCAGGCCGTGCAACGCGGACAGCGCCGCCGGCCACTGCTGGAACAGCATGCCGCCGTACCGGTGCCGCCACACCCGTGCCTGGTCGATGAAGTCCCGGGTGCCGGCGAGCGCCGCGCCGGAGATGCCTTCGAGGGACTTGTAGAACGACACGTAGACCGAGTCGAAGAGCCCGGCGATCTCGGGCAGCGGCTTGCCCAGGCCGTGTGTGCTCTCCCACAGCCGGGCGCCGTCGAGGTGCACGACCGCGTCCCGTTCGCGGGCGGCGTCGACCAGCGAGGTCAGCTCGTCCCAGGTCGGCAGGACGAACCCGGCCTCGCGGTCCGGCACCTCCAGCAGCAACGTCCCGTACGGCTCGGGACAGGTGGCTATCTCGGAATTCCTGACCTTGATCGGACGCAGACCGGACAGCACGGTCAGCGCGTCGTCCTCGTGGTCCAGCGGATGGGCCTGCGGATGCATCGCCACGATCGGGTTGTGCGTGCGGTCGGCCCAGCACCGCAGGGCGATCTGCTGCGCCATGGTCCCGGTCGGCACGAAGAGCGCGGCCTCGGTGCCCAGCAGCTGCGCGACCCGCTCCTCCAGCGCGCCCACCGGGCCGCCGTCGCCGTAGCGGTCGGGGTCGACGTCCGGCACCGGGCCGAGCCTCTCCAGGAGCGTCTTCTTGCGGGTTCCGGAGAGCTGTCGGTTCATCACCACCGCATCAAACCTCAGCGGCGAGCGTGTCCGCGAGCGAGATAACCCCGTCCCGGATCTCGGCGGCCGTCATGCCCTGGGCCAGCAGGAACTCGATGTGCTCGCCCCTGAGCACGGCCAGCACGGTGTGCGCTTTGAAGGTCGAGCCGACCAGCCGGGCGAGTCGCTCCACGGTGATCCGGAAGTTGCCCTCGCAGCTGCGCGCCGTCGTCCGCTCCACCGCGATGACCAGCGGCAACGACGCCAGCACGTGGTCGAACAGGGTGCCGGCGAACTCCCCGGCGGAGCGGCACTCCAACGATGCCGTCTTGATCCA
The DNA here is from genome assembly GCF_051853195.1 of Lentzea sp. HUAS TT2. Lineage (NCBI taxonomy): Bacteria > Bacillati > Actinomycetota > Actinomycetes > Pseudonocardiales > Pseudonocardiaceae > Lentzea > Lentzea sp. HUAS TT2. Next base: position 1,107,630 of record NZ_CP196667.1, read on the forward strand.
GGAGGCGGCCGTCTCGTCGACCACTGCGTTCACCAGGCCCGCCTTGTCGCCGAACCGCCGGAACACGGTGCCCTTGCCGACGCCTGCCGCGACAGCCACGTCCTCCACCGACACGGCGTCGATACCGCGCTCGCCGATCAGCCGGGTGGCGGCGGCCAGGATCGCGGCCCGGTTGCGGGCGGCATCGGCACGTTCCAACGAACTCTCCCTTGACACAAGCGGACCGTCAGTCCGTATTCTAGCAACCGGACCAGCGGTCCGCTTATCCAGGGGAGGCAGCGAATGAAGGCAGTGCGGTTCCACGAGTTCGGCGGGCCCGAGGTGCTGAGGGTGGAGGAGGTCCCGGACCCGGCAGGCGACACGCTCGTCGACGTCACCGCGATCGGCCTCAACTACGGCGAGACGGTCATCCGCCGGGGCAAGGGCGAGGAGCTGTTCCCGTGGTACCCGGGGCCTTCGTTCCCCATCACCCTCGGCTCGGAGGTCGTTGGCACCACAGGAGAAGGCCGCAGGGTCATAGGTGTGCCGCGCGACGGCGCCTACGCCACGAAGGCCGTCATAGAGCACCCGATCGACGTGCCGGACGGCGTCAGCGACCACGAGGCCCTCGCCTTACTGCTGCAGGGCACGACAGCGGTCGCGGCGGCCAAGGCGGCCCGGATCCAGCCGGGCGACCGGGTGCTCGTGGAGGCGGCGTCCGGTGGCGTCGGCAGCCTGCTCGTCCAACTCGCGGAACGGGCGGGCGCGACGGTGCTCGCGGCGTCCAGCAAAGGCGGGATCGGCTACGACTGGGACGACCTCGACCCCGTTGACGTCGTCTTCGAGTCCATCGGCGGCGAGATCGGGAAACGCGCGTTCGAGCTGCTCAAGGACGGCGTGGGCCGCATGGTCGTGTTCGGCTACGCGAGTGGCGAACCGCTGGACGTTACGGCGAGCGACATCTTCCGCAAGGGCGTCGCGCTCATGGGTCTCCCCCGCGACGTCACGCCAGAAGAAGTGTTCGAGCTACAACTCAAGCCGGTCCTCGGCGACGTCTACCGGCTCGACGAGATCGCCGAAGCGCACAAAGCGTTGGAAGCCCGCACCACGACGGGCAAGCTCATCGCGCGACCGTGACCGACCGGGGCGCGCGGAACGACAGCAGCTGAAGCCACTCCGGTTCCGACCCGTCCAGCCGCAACGACGGCTCATGCTCGGCCACCGTCCGCAACGTCACCGCGGCCTCCAACCGGGCCAGCCCCGCACCAAGGCAGAAGTGCCGGCCATAGCCAAAAGCCAAGTGCCGCGGATCGGTTTCCTTACCGCTCAACAACAACACGAGCTCCGCACCGGCAGGCACGCGCACACCGGACAGCACGACCTCACGCGCGGTCAGCCGCCGCCACGTCACCACGGGCGTGTCGGTCCGCAGCACGTCCTCGACGAAGGCCTCGGCCACACCAGGCGAGCCCAGACGCGCCCACAACGCGCGGTCCTGCAACGCACGGTGCAACGCCGTGGACAACAACTGAGTCGTCGTCTCCTGGCCCGCGATCAGCAGGAAGTAGCAAAGACCGGCGGAGTCCTCAGCGGACACTCCGGCATCGGCCAAAGCGCAGAACAACTCGCCGTCACGGGCGTGGTAGCGCTTGATCAGCCACTGGTGGAAGTCGCCGACGTCGTCGACCAGCTCCAGCTGCCGTTCGCGGGTGACGTCACCCCAGAAGAACTCCAGCGACCCGGTGCTCCAGCGCTTCAACGTCGGGATGTCGACGTTCTCCAACCCGAGGAGGTCCATCAGCACGATCGCCGGCAGGTCCCACGCGAGCGAGCGCACGAGATCCGCGCCACCCAGCCGTTCCAAAACCAGGGAACGGATGCGAGGCTCCGCAGCGGCGACACGGGCCGGGGTGAAGAACGACGCCACCAGGCGGCGCAGCTGAGCGTGCGAGTCCGAGCCGTTGTTCGCCAGGGTCGGAGGCAGGGAGAAGCGGGCGCGGACCAGGGAGCGCAACGCGGCCGTGCCCACCGGGGTCACGGCGGTCAGCGCGTTGTCGGGCAGGTAGGTGACCGGATCGGCCAGCACGGCGCGCACGTCGTCGTAGGCCGACACCACCCAGCGTCCGCCGAGGAACTGCACCGGCGAGGTGAGTTCGGCGCGCGTGAAGGTGAACAGGTCCACGAGCGGCACGCTAGCGGGCGGATGGGAGACTCAGGCGGTGACCGTGAGCACAACTGAGGCGATTTCCAGTGGTGGTGAGTCGACGTTCGACTGGATCGACGTCCGCTCTGAAGCGCGAGCCAAGGCAGGTCTGAGCCGGCGGCTGCGGCCGCGCACGTCGGACTCGACGGACCTCGACCTCGCGAGCAACGACTACCTGGGCCTCGCCAAGGACAAGCGCGTCGCGGGTGCCGCGGCCGCCGCCACGCTGAAGTGGGGCTCTGGCTCGACGGGATCGCGCCTGGTCACGGGCTCGACGGAGCTGCACGCCGAGCTGGAGTTCGAGCTCGCGAACTTCTGCGGCTCGCAGTCGGCGCTGGTGTTCAGCAGCGGGTACATGGCGAACCTCGGCGCGGTCACGGCGTTGACGGGCCCCGGCACGGCGATCGTGGCCGACCAGCACATCCACGCCTCCCTGATCGACGGCACGCGCCTGTCGAAGGCGGACGTGGTCGTCGCGGACCACTGCGACGTCGGCAAGGTCCGGCACGCGCTGGAGACCCGAGGCAAGCGGCGCGCGATCGTCGTCACGGACTCGGTGTTCAGCGTCGACGGCGACATCGCCCCGCTGAACGAGCTGCACGAGGCGTGCCGCGCGACCGGTGCCGCGCTGGTCGTGGACGACGCGCACGGCCTCGGTGTCGTCGGGCCCGGTGGGCGCGGCGCGGTCGCCGAGGCGGGCATCATCAGGGCGCCGGACGTGATCACCACGCTGACGCTGAGCAAGTCGCTGGGCGCGCAGGGCGGTGCGGTCCTCGGCCCGAGCCGGGTGATCAAGCACCTGATCGACACCGCGCGCCCGTTCATCTTCGACACCGGACTCGCGCCGAGCAGCGTGGCCGCGGCGCTGACCGCGATCAAGATCCTGCGCGAGGAGCCCGACCGTCCCGAGCGCGCGCTGACGGTGGCGCACGACCTGAGCAACCGCCTGAAGGAGGCCGGTTTCCAGGTCAGCACTCCGACGGCGGCCGTGGTGAGCGTGCGCGCGCCCGGCCCGGAGCAGGCGTTCAAGTGGGCCGAGAACTGCCGCGCGAGCGGTGTCGTCGTCGGGTGCTTCCGGCCGCCGTCGGTGCCGGACCAGATCAGCAGGCTGCGGCTCACCGCACGCGCCGATCTGACCGAGGCCGACATCGAGCGCGCGGTGCGCGTGATCAGGGAGAGCGCCGCATCCGCAGGTGTGGAATCCCGTCCTCGATGAACTCGGCGCCCTCGGCGACGAACCCGAACGACGCGTAGAAGTCGGCGACGTACGTCTGCGCGTCGAGCACTGACGGCGTGGTGCCGATGTCCACGAGCGCTGCCTGCATCAGGCGACGGCTGTAACCCCGGCCGCGGGCCATCCGCGCGGTAGCGACACGGCCGACGCGGAACGTGCCGTCGGGCTCTTCGACCAACCGCAGGTACGCGAGCGGATCGTGCGATCCCTCGGCCTCCAGCCAGAAGTGCCGTGTGCCGTGGTCGAGATCATGACCGTCCACGTCGGCGTAGACGCAGTTCTGCTCCACGACGAAGACGTCCTGCCGCAGGCGCAGGATCGCGTAGAGCTGGGCTGGGCTCAGGTCGAGCCCCCACTGCCGGCGCAGGGTGGCGGGAAACTGTGTGGTTCGCACCTGGTCGTGGATATCAGAACCCGAGCGTCTCCCGGTAGTGAGCGAGCCGGGTGTAGACACCGGGTTCATCTGGCCGGGCGCACCCGCGACCGAACGAGACGACGCCCGCGAGCCTGCCGCGCACGACCAGCGGGCCGCCCGAGTCACCGGTGCAGGCGTCGCGGCCACCGCGTCCAGCGCACAGCATCGCGCCCGGCCGGTAGTCCGGTTCCTTCAGCAGGCACTCGGAGTCGGACAGGATCGGCACCGTCACCTTGCGCAGCGACATCGCGGGCGGGGTGGTCTCGGAGGTGCGGCCCCAGCCGAGCACCACGCCGTCGTCCCCGACCTCGCCGAGCGCGATCGTCCGGTACGGCAGCGCGCGGCCCAGCGTCAGGATCGCCACGTCGTCGCCCTTGGTGACCTCGACGTACTCGGGGTGCCGCCACACGCCCGCGACCGCGGCCTCGACACCCTCGCTCTTCTCGCGCAGGTCGGTGCGGCCGGCGACCACCCGCAACTGCTCCGCGGGGCGCTGGTTCTTGCCGAGCACGCCCTTGAGCGTCACGCAGTGCGCGGCCGTCATGACCTTGTCCGGGGCGACGAGCGCGCCGCCGCAGATCAGCTGACCGTCCGTGGTGGTGATCGCCACAACCCACGGGGTGTCCGCCACCCGCGCGGGGGTCCCCCCAACGATCGCATCGGCCGACGTCGCACCGCTGACCAGCGCGATCACCGCTACCAGCACGGCACACCGCTTACCCCTCACGGACCACTCCTCGTTGCGCCAGGTGGACGATCGGTCACCAACGGTAGCGACCGCGCTAGGACGGCGTCAAAACCGGAGATTCTCGTGTTAATGTCCCATCAGGCCGGAGATTTTGCGGTCTATGACTTAGATCACGGGGGTATGTACGGTGTTGTTCGACTTCGGCCAGGTTCCGGCCTTTCTCATCGCGTGCGCGGTCGTCATCGTGACCCCCGGCGTGGACGCGTTCCTGTTGCTGCGCACGTCACTGCGCTCGGGCACCCGCGCCGGGCTGCTCGCGCTGGGCGGCATCCACGCGGCCGCTGCGGTCCAGGTCGCCCTGGTGATCTCGGGCCTCGGCGTGCTGCTCGCGCAGTACCCGGTGGTGCTCACGGCACTGCGCTGGATCGGTGCCGGCTACCTGCTCTACCTGGCGATCTCCATCACGCGCGGGCTGATCAAGCGGTCCGGTGGCGAGCCGGAGGAGGTCATGAGCAGCCGCCCGTTCCGGCAGGGCTTCCTGACCAACATCACGAACCCGAAGATGATCCTGTTCTCGCTCGCGTTCCTGCCGCAGTTCATCGGATCGGGTGAACCGGCACCGCAGCTCGCGATGCTCGCGGTCGTGTTCCTCGGACTCGCGGCGGTGTGGGAGCTGATGATCGTGCTGGCCGCCTCGCGGGTGGCAGGGAGGCTCAAGCGGCCTGGCGTGACGACGGCGCTGGACGCGGTCTGTGCCGCCGTCTTCCTGACCATGTCCGTGGGTCTCGTGCTCTGAGGCACACTCGATCACGTGGCGGATCGACTGCGTGCCCTGCTCGACTCGCTGGCCGCACGTCCCGGCGAGCCCGTGCCGTTCGACGTGCTGGCCGCCGAGGTGTGGCCGGACGAACCGCCGATGCACCCGCGCGCGGCGTTGCGGACGCTGGTCAGCCGGCTGCGGGCCACCGAGCAGGTGATCACCGAACCGACCGGGTACCGGCTCGTGCCGCGGCCACCCGCGCCGTGCCAGCTGCCCGCCGACCTGCCGGACTTCGTCGGCAGGACTGCGGAGATCGCGCGGCTGGAGCGGATCGACGAGCCGGTGCGGGCCATCACGGGGCTGCCCGGCGTCGGCAAGACCGTGCTCGCCGTCAGGGAGGCGCACCGGCTGCGGCCCGAGTTCCCCGACGGGCAGCTCTACGTGAACCTGCGCGGCTTCTCCACCGGGCCGTCCATGACGGTCGAGCAGGCGCTGGAGCGGTTCGTGAGGGCGCTGGGAGGCGGGCCGAACGACGACTACCGCGAGCTGTTGCGCAACCGGCGGGTGCTGGTGGTGCTCGACAACGCGACGGCGGAGGTGATCGAGCCGCTGCTGCCCGCCACCCCCGGCTGCGCCGCGTTGATCACGAGCCGCCAGGACCTGCCGCAGTTCGCCCAGGTCACGCTCTCCGTACTGGCCGAGCAGGAGGCACGCGAGCTGCTGAAGAACATGCGGGTCGAGGGCGACACCGGCGAGCTGGTCGGGCTGTGCGCGCGGCTGCCGCTGGCGTTGCGGATCGCCGGGGCGAACCTCGCCGGGCGGCACCTGCCGGACTACGTCGAGGAGCTGCGCGAACACCGGCTGGAAGCGTTGGAGATCGAGGACGACGACACGGCCGTGCAGGCGACGTTCGACCTCTCGTACCGCAAGCTCTCCCCGCAGGCGCGCCGGACGTTCGACTTCCTCGGCGCGGTGCCCGGCCCGGACATCCCGCGCGAGCTGGCCGGTGCCGCGACCGACGAGCTGGTCGCGGCGAACCTGGTGCAGCAGAACAACAACCGCTACCAGCTGCACGACCTCCTGCGCCTCTACGCGCACCAACGGGCGACCGCGCAGGACCGGCAGGCGGTGTTCGACTGGTACCTCGAACGCGCCGACGGTGCCGAAGCCCAGCTGCAGGTCGGTTTCACCCGCCTCCTCCCGTCCACTCCGGACCCCGTCGCGTTCGCGGACCGCGACGAGGCGATGGCCTGGTTCGAGGCGGAACGGCTGAACCTCGTCGCGCTCGCCGAGGAACGGCCGGACGCGTCGCTGGTCGCGGCCACGAGGCCGTACCTGCTGCTCACCGGCCACTACACCGATCTGCGCACGATCGCGCGCGCCGCGTTGGACAGCGGCGAGACCGGCCAGCGCGCGGCGGCGATGCGGGTGTGCCTGGCCTACCTCGACTGGCGGTCCGGAGAGCACCGGAGGGCGATCGAGCACAGCGAACGGGCCATCGCCGAGTACCGCGCCGCCGGCTCGCAGGCCCCGGAGGCCACCGCGCTCAACATCCTCGCCGGGATCTACCACGACCTCGGTGAGCTCGACCGCGCGAGCGAGCACCTCGCCTCCGCCATCGCGCTCTACGGTCCCAACGGCATGCGCGCGCAGCTGATCGGCGGCCTCGGCAACCTCGGGCTGGTCGAACTGGAGCTCGGCAGGCTCGCCTCCGCCGAGGACGCGCTGCGCCGGTCCGTCGAGCTGGCCGCGGAGATCGACGACTGGCAGCACCTCGCGAACGGCCTCAACAACCTCGGTGTGGTGCTGGCGGCCCGGCAGGAGCACGCGGCCGCGGAAAGCGCGTTCAGCGAGGCCCTCGACCTGGCCCGGCAGCACGGCCTGAGGCCGATCGAGATGTCCGCACGGGTCGAGTACGCGGAGCTGCTCATCGCCGTCGACCGCCGCGAGGAAGCCCGTGACCAGGCCGAACGGGCGCTCGAACTGGCCGGCGACGACGACCTGTTCATCGAGGTCGACGCCTGCCTGGTGCTCGCGGAGGTCAACCGGTCGGTCGCCGAGTACGACGAGGTGCTGCGCCGCGCGGCCGACGCCGAGTTCCGCATCATCGAGGTGCGTGCGCTGGCGGGCAAGGCCGCGCTGACGCACGACAAGGCGTTGTACGACAAGGCGATCGAACGGGCCGAGAGCGCGGGGCTGCGCTACCGGGCCGATCTGATCAGGAACGCAAGTACGCCGTGACGTGCGTGTAGACGCTGGGGGGCGGCCTACGGGTCGACAACTCCAGGCGTGGAAGCATCCACGACCGAGTGAAGGTCCTTCGCGTAGCGCGAAATCCTGACGTACACACCGGGCTTGTTCTTGCGCGCGCAGCCCTCGCCCCACGACGTGACGCCGACGAGCTTGCCGTCGGCCACGATCGGGCCGCCGGAGTCGCCCTGGCAGGTGTCGACCTTGCCGCCCTCGTAGCCCGCGCAGAACATGTCCGCACGGACGAACTGCGGGTAGGTGTCGACGCAGAACTCGTCCGGCAGCACCGGCACGGTGGCCTGCATGAGAAAGCGGGACGTCTTGCCGTTCTCCGCCGTCCGGCCCCAGCCGAGCGCGCGCAGCTGCGTGCCGGGCTGGTAGAGCGCCCGGTCGGACAGCTCGGCGAGCGGCAGCGGCGTGTACGTGGAGGGCAGCTCGTCCTTCAGCGTCAGGACGGCGACGTCCTCGCCCTCGTCCGCGGAGACGTACTGCTTGTGGATCCAGATCTTGGTGACGGTGGCCGTCACCCCGGCGCCGCGGTCCAGCTTGTCCTCACGACCGGCGACGACCTTCAGGTCCTTCGGCGAGCGGCCCAGCGCGCAGTGCGCCGCGGTGAGCACCTTCGCCGGCGCGACGATCGTGCCACCGCAGAACTGGGTGCCGCGGTCGTCGACCAGGTAGACGGCCCACGGGTTGGCCTCGATGGAGGCCCGCTCGCCGCCGACGACCTGCTCGTCGGCGGCGGCGGTGCCCGTGGAAGCGAGCAATGCGGAGAGAACCAACACCAGGAGTCGTCTCATGACTCCAGATGGTAGCTATTCCGCTGGGCCGTTCGGAGCAACCTTGCTCCAGACCCTGCCGGCCGCGCCCATGACCGACTCGCCGATGTCGTTGATCGTCTTGATCAGCGGGTCGGCCGAGTTGCTCATGGAGTCCTTGTACGACCTGGCCGCGGACTTGATGTCGTCGCCGAGGTTCGTCGTCGGCCTGTCGTCCTCACGGCGCGCGTACGTGCCCGTCAGGATCTCGCGGTACTCCTCGCTCGCCGACCAGCGCTGCAGCTCGGCGGCGCGCACCACGACCAGCGGGTGCGTGCGGGTCTCGGTGTGCAGGAGCTTGAGGATGCTGTCGCGAATGTCCTCGACCTCCTCGTACTCCTTGGCCTGGGCGAGGAACGACGCGATGTCGACCTGACCGCCGAGGTCACCCGCGAGCGCGAGGTGCGTGCGCAGCGCGGCCTGCGGGTCCTGGCAGGCCAGCAGACCCGCCCGGTCGCAGGACAGCTCGGTCTTGCGCTGCCACTCGCGCAACGCCGCGATGACCGCGCGCATGGCGATCGCACCGGCCGGCACCCACGCGAACGACGTCGTGAGGTCGACCAGCCTGCGCAGCAGCGTGTTGTAGAGCGCGTGGCCCGACATCGCGTGGCCCATCTCGTGACCGATCAGGAAGCGCAGCGACTCGTTGTCGAGCAGGTCGACCGAGCCGGTGCTGATCACGATGAACGGCTTGTCGATGCCGTAGGTGTAGCCGTACGCCTGCGCGTTGCGCTCGACGAAGAGCTCGGGCACCTCCGCGAGGTCGAACGTCGCCGCCACCTCGTTGCGGATGCGGTCGAGCGTCGGGTACTGCTTGGGACCCACCCGGACGGAGGACGCCACCTGAAGCAGGCGCTCACCCCGCTCGGTGAAGGCTCCGGCGACCGCCTTGAGGATCGGTGCCACAGCGGGCACCGCCCTCAGCACCGCGAGGGCGCCTCGGTCGGCAGGATGCTCATAGGCGCGTGGGCTGATGCCCGGGAACCGCACCCTCGATGACTGCTCAATATCCCCCGTCACTCCCCCAGGTTAGACACGATCCGGACAAGGGTGCACGGAAACGACCCTGGACCGTTGCAAACTTGCGCGGTGAGCAGCGACGAAGACACCACAGTTCTGCCGTTGCGCGGCGGGGCCTCAGCGACTCTGGTCCGCCGTCGCGCGGTCGCCAACGACCGCGGGGCGATCCTCTACGTGCACGGTTTCGCGGACTACTTCTTCCAGGAGCACGTGGCCGCGCACTACACGGCCCAGGGCTACGACTTCTACGCCGTCGACCTGCGCGGATACGGGCGGTCGTTGCGCGAGGGCGAGGTGCCGAACTACACGACGGACATGGCCGTGTACTTCGAGGAGATCGACGCCGCGATCGCCGTCGTTCGTGAAGAGCATTCGCGTGTGGTGCTGATGGGGCACTCGACCGGTGGTCTCACCACGTCGTTGTGGGCGCACGAGCGACGTTCCAGCGACCTGATCGACGCGCTGGTGCTCAACAGCCCGTGGCTGGACGTCGTCGAGCCGCCGTTCGTGCGCCAGGTCGTGAAGCTGATCGGCGGGATCGCGCCGAAGGTGAAGATCCGCGCGAACCTCGGTGAGGCGTACGGGGCCGCGATCCACAACTCGCGCAACGGCGAGTGGGACTTCGACCTGAAGTGGAAGCCCCTGGCCGGTTTCCCCGTGCTCGCCGGGTGGATCCGCGCGGTGCTGCTGGCGCAGGAGAAGGTCCACAACGGACTCGACGTGCGCGTGCCCGTTCTGGTGCTGCACTCCGACAAGAGCATGTTGAACGCCCGCGAGTGGAGCGAGGACGTCTCGAAGGCGGACGCCGTGCTCGACGTCGAGGGAATGCGCAAGTGGGGCCCGAAGATCGGATCTTCGGTGAAGGTCGTGGAGATCAAGGCGGGCATGCACGACCTGTTCCTGTCGCCTGAGCCGGTGCGTGCGGCGGCACTCGCCGAAGTCGACGAGTTCCTGAAAACGGCTTGACCTCGTTGTAGGTCGAGGTTCGAGACTTGTCCTCATGAACATCGACTTCAACGCCTGGTACGCGCTCGAAAGCGCGATGCAGGACGAGAAGAGCCGTCGCGTGAGCCGGGCGACGTTGAAGCGTGTCGTCCGGTTCGCGCACCCGCAACGCCGTGCGGTGTACGGACTTCTGGCCACCTCGTCGGTCGCGGCGGTGCTGGCGGTGGCCTCCCCGGTGCTGGCCGGACGTGTCGTCGACACCATCATCGGCGGCCGCGACTTCGGTCTGGTGGTGTGGCTCGCGCTGGCGATCGCCGGCGTGGCGGTGCTCGAGGCCGGGTTCTCGATGGCCGAGAGATGGCAGTCGTCGCGGGTCGGCGAGGACCTGATCCTGCGGCTGCGGCAGTCCGTCTTCGACCACGTGCAGCGGATGCCGATCGCGTTCTTCACCCGCACGCGCACCGGCGCACTGGTCTCGCGGCTGAACAACGACGTGATCGCGGCGCAGCGGGCGTTCTCCGAGACGATCTCCGGTGTCGTCACGAACGTGATCGCGCTGGTCCTGACGCTGATCGTGATGCTGACGCTGTCGTGGCAGGTCACGGTGCTCGCGATGGTGCTGCTGCCGATCTTCCTGATCCCGGCGAGGCGGATGGGCAAGCGCTTGGCGTCGATGCACCGCGAGGCCGCGAACCTCGACTCGGCGATGACGACGCAGATGACGGAGCGGTTCTCCGCGCCGGGCGCGACGTTGATCAAGCTGTTCGGCCGGCCGTCCATCGAGAGCGCCGAGTTCGGGGCGCGCGCACGGCGAGTGCGGGACATCGGCGTGCGGACCGCGGTGGCGCAGTGGCTGTTCCTGGTGGCGTTGACCCTGGTGTCCTCGCTGGCGTTGGCGCTGGTCTACGGACTGGGCGGGTACTTCGTGTTCGCCGGGCAGATGGCGCCGGGCACGATCGTGACGCTGGCGCTGCTGCTGACCCGTCTGTACGCGCCGCTGACCGCGTTGGCCGGCGCACGGGTGGACGTGATGACGGCGCTGGTGTCGTTCGAGCGCGTCTTCGAGGTGCTGGACCTGCCGCCGTTGATCAAGGAGAAGCCCTCACCGGTGGCCGTGCCGGACGGGCCGGTGTCCGTCGAGTTCGCGGACGTGGAGTTCGCCTACCCGTCCGCCGACAAGGTCTCGCTGGCCTCGCTGGAGGAGGTGGCGTCGCTCGACACCCGCGGTGGCGAGGTGATCCTGGGCGGCGTGTCGTTCGTCGCCGAGCCGGGTTCGCTGATCGCGCTGGTCGGCGCGTCGGGCGCGGGCAAGTCGACGATCGCCTCCCTGTTGCCCCGCCTGTACGACGCGGACTCCGGGTCCGTTCGACTGTCCGGTGTGGACGTGCGCGACCTGTCGTTCGACTCGATCCGCGAGACCGTGGGCATGGTGACGCAGGACGGGCACCTGTTCCACGAGTCGATCGGCGCGAACCTGCGGCTCGCGGCCCCCACGGCCACGGACGAGGAGATCTGGGACGCGCTGACCCGTGCGCGGCTGGCGGACCTGGTGTCGTCGCTGCCGGACCAGCTGGACACCGTGGTGGGCGAACGCGGCTACCGCCTCTCCGGCGGCGAACGGCAACGGCTGACCATCGCCCGCCTGCTGCTGGCCAAGCCCCGCGTGGTGATCCTGGACGAGGCGACCGCACACCTGGACTCGCGATCGGAGGCCGCCGTGCAGGAGGCGCTGGTCGAGGCGCTGGCGGGCAGGACGTCGCTGGTGATCGCACACCGGCTGTCGACGATCCGGGCCGCGGACCAGATCCTCGTCGTCGACGCAGGTCAGATCGTCGAGCGTGGTACGCATGAGACGTTGCTGGCCAGGGAAGGCCACTACGCCAAGCTGTACCGCACTCAGTTCAGTGAAGAGCCGATCGGAGCACCGTGACCATCCCCTCGCCCGACAACCTGTACCCGTTGCCGGACTACGCGCGCACGGTGCTGCTCAAGCCGTTGGTGAAGAACCCGCAGATCGAGATCGGCGAGTACACCTACTACGACGACCCGCACCACGCCACGGAGTTCGAGCAGCGCAACGTGCTCTACAACTTCGGCGCCGAGAAGCTGGTCATCGGCCGCTACTGCGCACTGGCGGAAGGCGTGCGGTTCATCATGTCCGGCGCCAACCACAGCATGGCGGGCGTGTCGACGTTCCCGTTCACGATCTTCGGCGGCGTCTGGGGCGAGAGGACGCTCGACATCGCCCTCGGCGCACCGAGCCGCGGCGACACGGTGGTGGGCAACGACGTCTGGATCGGCTACAACGCCCTGATCATGCCGGGCGTGCGGATCGGCAACGGCGCGATCATCGCCGCCGGCTCCGTGGTGGTGTCGGACGTGCCCGCGTACGGCATCGTCGGCGGCAACCCTGCCACGCTGATCAAGAAGCGGTACAGCGACTCCGAAGTAGAGCTGCTGGAACGCGTCGCGTGGTGGGACTGGCCGGTGGAGAAGGTGACCGAGCACGTCCGCGTGATCATGGCGGGCACCCCGGCCGAGCTGGCGGAGATCGCCCCGTGAAGGCACTGCTGATCACCGGCCCGGTCGGCGTGGGCAAGACGACGGTCGCCGAGGCGGTCGGCTCGCGGCTGGCCGGGGCGAAGGTCCCGCACGCGGTGATCGACCTCGACCGGCTGTCGTCCTGCTGGCCCGCGCCGGCGGACGACCCGTTCCACTTCGAGCTGCAGCTGCGGAACCTTCAGGCCGTGGTGGCCAACTACGTCGCCGCCGGGGTCCACCGCGTCGTGCTCGCGGGCGTGGTGGAGAGCAAGGACGACCGCGCGCGGTACGCCGAGGTGATCGGCGCGAAGCTCAACGTCTGCCGGTTGAAGGCCGACCTGACCGTCGTCCAGCGGCGGCTCGTGCGGCGGCACGACGACGAGGCGGACCTGCGGTGGCACCTGGCCCGAGCCGAGGAGCTCGAAATGCTCTTCACCGCGTCGTGGATCGAGGACTTCGTCGTCGACGCCGACCAGCCCGTGGCCGAGGTGGCGCAGGACGTGATCTCCTGGTGGCTGGCGGCGGAACGTCAGGTCGGATAACCGGTCGCCACGACCTCGTCGGTGACGGCGGCCAGGGTGGTGGCGGGGTTGAGCGCGGTGACGACGTCCGCGGTCAGCGGTAGCCCCGCGTAGAGGTGCCGCACCGCGCCGAGGTCGACCGGCATCTCGTAGTAGTCCTGCGCCCAGTCCTGGAACGCCTCGGGCGTGCCGTCCGTCAGCAGGGCGAACATCCAGTCGGCCCCGTCCTCGCCGTCGCCGGGGAAGTCGATGTCGCCGTGCCGCCAGGCGGTGTCACCGTGCTCACGCCACAGGCACACGGTGACGTACGGCGTGCCGAACTCATCGGAGAACGCCGGCTCCTCCACACACTCCCGGAACACTTCGGGCACGCTGTCGAGAACACCGGGCCAAGCCTTTTCGTCGTCCGTTGCGTAGGGGCTCATGGGCGACTCGTGGTCGAACCCGCGCACGTACGCGCCGGCGGCGGTGAACACGATGGAGTACTCGTTGCCGCTTCCGTCGTACATCGACGCCATCTCCTGATCAGGCGCCCAAGCCGTGTCGTAGAGGTGGTACCGGTCATCGCTTTCGGGGCTGAGCACTACGTCGAGCGCAGCCAGCGCACGGCACAGCGCACGCAGCTCCGGGATGGCAGGCAGGAGACGAGCGACGTCGTACGCGGTCATGCCGACATCCAAGCTTGTTCACCATGGCGTCCGAGTGATTTTTCCGACGGACTGCGCCGAACGCGCGATCATGGGCACATGGAGTACGACCGCTACTGCGACCTGACCATGCGGGGTGGCACGACCAGCGGCGTCGTGTACCCCCTAGCGGTCGCCTCGCTGGCCCGCCACTACGAGTTCAAGCAGATCGGTGGCGCGTCCGCCGGTGCGATCGCCGCGGGGTTCACCGCAGCCGCCGAACGCGGCCGCGCCTCCGGTGGGTTCGAGAAGCTCGCCGGGCTGATCGACTGGTTCACGTCCGGCTCGGGCGCGGAGCGGTGGCGGATGGCGCAGCTGTTCCAGCCCGCGGAGAAGACCCGTGCGCTGTACCGGATCGTCATCGCGTCCATGCAGAAGCGCGAGACCACTGGGCGCAGTGCGATCTCGTGCCTGTTCTTCGCGTTGCTCGGGGCGGTCGGGCTCCGGGCGAAGTCGGTGCTGGCGCTGATGGCGTTGTTGTGGCTGGGCGGGCCTGTGCTGTTCTCGGCGTGGCTCGCGCCCTCGGCGTATCCCGGGTGGATCGCGGCGCTGGTCGTGGTGCTCGCGGTGGCGTGCCTGGTGATGGTGTTGTGGCCGTTGCGGTCGAGTTTGCCTTGGCCTGTCTGGGTGTTCGTCGCGGTGCCGCTCGTGCTGGGGCTGGCGTTCGCGCGGCACTACGCGACGGCGGCGATCGTGCTGCTGGTGTGGCTGGTGCTGTCGCTCGCGGCCGTCAGCGCGCTGTTCGTCACGTACGGGTATGCCATGCAGCGGTTCCTGAGGAACAACGCGCAGTCCATCCACTTCGGACTCGTGCCGGGCACGGGCGACTTCACGCCGTCGTGGTTCGACCGGCTGGCCGGGGTGCCGAAGTCGACGGGTGTGCCGCCGCTGGCCGACTGGATCGCCGACACGCTGGACGACCTCGCGGGCACCGACGAGGCGTTGACGTTCGGCGATCTCGGCGACATCAACCTCGTGCTGATGACGACGGACCTGTCCGAGGGACGGCCGTACCGGTTGCCGTTCCAGGAGGAGTGGCAGTACTGCGAGGAGTGCCTCGGCTACGTGCTGCCGGGCAGGGTGGTCGAGCAGCTCAACGGACGCGAGACGGCCGAGAAGTGCCCGCTGCACAAGTACATGCCGTTGCGTGAACTGCCTCCACGCGACCAACTGCCGGTCGCGCTCGCCGTGCGGATGTCGCTGTCGTTCCCCGGCCTGATCGCCGCGGTGCCGCTGTGCAGGGACGGGCGCGTGCACTGGTTCTCCGACGGCGGTATCACCAGCAACTTCCCCATCCACTTCTTCGACGCGCTGCTGCCGCGCTGGCCCACGTTCGGCCTGACCATCCAGCCCTACCCGAACGGCGACCGGACCGACGTGTGGCTGCCGGAGCAGGACGCGTCGGCCTCCGGCACCCCGTACTCGTCGATCGGCTCGGTGCCGCGGTTCCTGGTGTCCATCCTGGACACGTTCCTGGACTGGCGCGACACCATGCAGTCGGCGCTGCCCGGCTACCGCGGCCGCATCGCGCACGTGCGGCAGTCCGACGACGAGGGCGGCTCCAACCTGTTCATGCCGCCCGCCACGATCAAGCGGCTGGCGTTGCGCGGGCAGCAGGCCGGCGACATGCTGCGCGCACGGTTCGAGCAGCAGCACAACACCGACCGCTACCGCTGGATCCGGCTGCGCATGGCGCTGCGCGAGTACCAGGAGCTCGGCACGCAGGCGGCCGAGCGCGACGCGCTGTACGAGGAGTTGCTGGAGCGGTTCGAGATCCCGGCCGAACTGCACGACTGGTTCCGCACTCCCCCTGCCGACTGCGACCCGTTCCGGGAGGAGATCGACGTCGCGCTGGACCACGTCGGGCGGCTCAAGGACGACGGGCCGTTCGACGGGGTGCCGCCGGTGGATCCGGATTTGCGGCTGACGCCACCCGAGTAGGCGCGCTAGCCTGGGACCCATGACGCGTCGATTTAGCCGCCCCCGACCTGCGTGGGTGGCGCGCGCCTGAGAACCTTCCCGTCGGTCGGGGGACTCCGCAGTCAGGAACCCAGACCGGAAGACGGGAAACCCCATGTACCGCACCGAAGAACTCGTGCACGCCCTGAACGTCCGCGATCTCACCGATCCCGCGCAGGGCCCGCACGCCATGCAGCTCCTGATCGCCGACCTCAAAGCCGTGCTGGACCACCCGCGGGAGGTCCGCCACCACCCGCTCGTCCCGGTGGAGCACAACTACGAGCACCTCGGCTACCCGAGGGACGCGATCACCCGGGACGCCCGCTACACCAGGTACGTCAGCGAGACCTGCATGCTGCGCAGCCACACCACGGCGATGATCCCGCCCGCGCTCAGGGAGGCCACGCCGGACGTGACGCTGCTCTGCCCCGGCCTGGTCTACCGCCGCGACACGGTCGACCGCCTGCACACCGGCACCCCGCACCAGCTGGACGTCTGGCGGATCAGCGAAACCGCCGAACCACTGGAGGACCTCATCCACGCGATCGTCACGACCCTGTTGCCCGGCAAGCGTTATCGCACGGCCGACGCCCAGCACCCGTACACCACGCACGGCAAGCAGATCGACGTCGAGCACAACGGCGAGTGGGTCGAGATCGGCGAGTGCGGACGGGCCGCGCGGCACGTCCTCAAACACCACCCGCACGGCCTCGCGATGGGCCTCGGCCTGGACCGGATCCTGATGCTGCGCAAGGAGGTCCCGGACATCCGCCTGCTGCGCAACGCCGACCCGCGGATCAGCACCCAGATGCGGGACCTCACCGAGTACCGGCCGATCTCCCGGCACCCGGCCGCGATCAGGGACATCTCGATCATGGCGGCCGACCAGGAGGACGTGGAGACGTTGGGCGACCGGATCCGCGCGCTCGTGCCGGAGGACGTCATCGAGGAGATCGAGATCCTCGGTGAGACTCCAGCCGAAGACCTACCGCCGCACGTCCAGCAGCGACTGGAAGCCCGGCACGGTCAGAAGAACGTGCTCATCCGCGTGACGATGAGGGCGCCGGAACGCACCCTCACCGACCGCGAGACGAACGAGATCAGGGACAGGCTGCTTCAGGGCTTGCGGCCGACAGCGCCGTAGATGCCCACGTGGGCTTCGTCGAAGGAGTCCGGGCGCCAGTCGTTGACCGCGACCACGCCCGGCTCCAGCATCTCCATGCCCTCGAAGAACCGCGTCACCTCGGCGTGCGTGCGCATCGTGAGCTTGTTGTCGGAGTTGCTGTAGATCTGGGCGACCTGACGGGCCTCGGCGAGCTCCTCCTCGGACAACGTGTCCCAGGTGGCGTGGGTGATGGCGAGGTACGAGCCGGACGGCAGGTCGGCCATGTACTCGGCAATGGCCTCGTACGGGCTGTCGGTGTCCGGGACGAAGTGCAGGGCGGCGATGACCAGCACGCCGACCGGGCGGGAGAAGTCGAGCGTCTCGCGGGCGCCTGCCAGCACCGCCGAGGTGGCGCGCAGGTCGGCCAGGATCGCATTCGCGTGGGGGTTGTCGGCCAGCAGGGCGTTGCTGTGCGAGACGGCGACCGGCTCGAAGTCGACGTAGACCACGCGCGCGTCCGGGTTGTCGTGCTGGGCGATCTCGTGGACGTTGCCCACGGTCGGGATGCCGGAGCCCAGGTCGAGGAACTGGTCGACGCCCTCCGTCATCAGATGGCGGACGACCCGGCGCAGGAACGAGCGGTTCGCCTGCGCGCTCTGGGCGACGCCGGGGAAGATCTGCTCCACCTGCTTCGCGGCGGCACGGTCGGCTTCGAAGTTGTGCGAGCCACCCAGGTAGTAGTCGTACATCCGCGCCACGCTGGGCCGCGTGACGTCGACTGTGGACGGGACCCACTTCAGCTCTTCCATCACGTGCGCATCCTCCGTCGTCGCCGCACGGGTGTCCACCGCCACACATCCGAACCGGGATGGTTTCGGTCACGTGTCGGAACCATGCACTCCAGCACCGCTGCACGCCACGCGAGGTTCCGCCACCTCAGGGAACGTTCCCCGGTGCACTTCGACGCCGATATCGGTGGCTGGTGCATCACCCGTTACGACGACGTACTCACAGTGCTCGACATAGGCGCCGGTGATCCGGACCCGTTACCCAAACGGGCGATCGCGCACGCCATGAAGGTCACCCGGCCCGTGATCACGTTGTGCACGATCGAGCTGCTCGACACCGACGACGCCACGTTCGCGCAATCGCTCGCGGCCACGGCGGCCGAGGCGTTCACGCTCGCGCACGGCGTGGAGGCGTTCGCCGCGACCGCGCTGGCCACCACGCAGGCGTTCCTCACCAACGCGTTGCGTGCGCTGCACGATCATCCGGCCCAGACCGAGTTGCTCAGGACCGAACCGGAGATCGCGCGGGACGCCGTCGAGGAGCTGCTGCGCTTCGACACCCCGATCCCCGTCGCCCCCGCCCGCCGGACGCCCAGCCCCGTGGTGCTCAGCGGGCGTACGGTCGAGGCGGGCGAGGTGCTCCTGCCGTTCGTCGCGGCCGCCAACCGGTGCTCCGTGAGGTTCCCCGGCGGCGACCGCCTCGACCTGCGCCGCAAGCCCGTGGGTGTGCTGTCCGCGTGCCCCACGAGCACCGCGCTCGCCCGCGTGACCGGCGAGATCGCGCTGGTCAGACGCCTCCGGACGGCTGCTCGCTGACAGCGAACACGCCAGGGGAACACCGGCACACTCCAGTTGGTTGAGCGATACAGACTCAACTTTGGAGGGTGACGAGATGGGCGAGACTCTGGCCCTGCCGGTACTGCCGCTGGACGACGTCGTGGTGCTGCCGGGCATGGTGGTGCCGATCCGCATCTCCGGTGCGGACGCGAGCGCCGAGGCCCGTGCGGCCGTAGACGCGGCCACGACCGCGGCGAATCATCAAGTGCTGCTCGTCCCACGGCTGGACGGGAAGTACGCAGCAGTGGGCACGCTGGCCGAGATCGAACAGGTGGGCCGCCTGCCCGGTGGCGAACGCGCTGCCGTCGTGCGCGGCACCAAGCGCGTGCGCATCGGCACGGGCACCACGGGGCCGGGCGCGGCGCTGTGGGTCAACGCGACGATCGCGGACGACTCCCCGATCACCGACCGGACGCGCGAGCTCGCCAAGCAGTACCGCGCGCTCGTGACGAACATCCTGCAGACGCGCGGCGCGTGGCAGATGGTCGACTCGGTGCAGCAGATCAGCGACCCGTCCGCACTGGCCGACCTCGCGGGTTACGCCTCCTACCTCGACGAGAAGCAGAAGATCTGGCTGCTGGAGACGAGCGACGTCACCACCCGGCTGGAGAAGCTGGTGGAGTGGGGTCAGGCGCACCTGACCGAGCTCGACGTCAACGAGACGATCGCGAAGGACGTCAAGGAAGGCGTCGAGAAGCAGCAGCGGGAGTTCCTGCTGCGCCAGCAGATGGCCGCGATCCGCAAGGAGCTGGCCGAGCTCGACGGCAAGCCCGCGACCGAGCAGGACGACTACCGCGCCCGCGTCGAGGCGGCGGACCTGCCGGAGAAGGTCGCGAAGGCCGCGCTGGCCGAGGTCGACAAGCTGGAGCGCACCTCCGAGCAGTCCCCTGAGGTGGGCTGGATCCGGACGTGGCTCGACACCGTTCTCGAGATTCCGTGGAACGAGCGAACCGAGGACTCCTACGACATCAAGGCGGCGCGCGAGGTCCTCGACGCCGACCACGCAGGCCTGGACGACGTGAAGCAGCGCATCACGGAGTACCTGGCCGTGCGCAAGCGTCGTGCCGACCGCGGCATGGGCGTGGTGGGCGGACGTCGTTCCGGCGCCGTGCTCGCGCTGACGGGCCCTCCCGGCGTCGGCAAGACGTCGCTCGGCGAGTCCGTGGCACGGGCGATGGGCCGCAAGTTCGTGCGCGTCGCTTTGGGTGGCGTGCGCGACGAGGCCGAGATCCGCGGCCACCGCCGCACGTACGTCGGCGCGTTGCCCGGCCGGATCGTCCGCGCGATCAGCGAGGCCGGTTCGATGAACCCGGTCGTGCTGCTCGACGAGATCGACAAGGTCGGCTCCGACTACCGCGGCGACCCGACGGCGGCGTTGCTCGAGGTGCTGGACCCGGCGCAGAACCACACGTTCCGCGACCACTACCTGGAGGTCGAGCTCGACCTCTCGGACGTGGTGTTCCTCGCGACCGCGAACGTGCTGGACACGATCCCGGCACCGTTGCTCGACCGCATGGAGCTCGTGCAGCTCGACGGCTACACCGAGGACGAGAAGGTCACGATCGCCAGCGGTCACCTGCTGCCGCGCCAGATCGAACGCGCCGGCCTCACCCCTGAGGACATCACGTTCGACAAGCCCGCGCTGCACCAGCTCGCGAGCGAGTACACGCGGGAAGCCGGTGTGCGGCAACTGGAACGGGCCCTCGCGCGCATCCTGCGCAAGGCGACCGCGAAGGTGGCGCTGGGCGAGGCGGAGTTCCCGATCACGGTCGACCAGCCGTCGCTGAAGTCCTACATCGGCAGCCCGAAGAACACGCCCGAGTCGGCGGAGCGCACCTCCGTCCCCGGCGTGGCAACGGGTCTGGCCGTCACGGGTGTCGGTGGCGACGTGCTGTTCATCGAGGCCTCGCTGGCCCCGAAGGACACCGGCGCGTCCGGTGTCACGCTGACCGGCCAGCTGGGCGACGTGATGAAGGAGTCCGCGCAGATCGCGTTGTCGTACCTGCGTGCGCACGACGACAGGGCCGCGGCGCTGGCCGACCGGGGAGTGCACATCCACGTCCCGGCGGGCGCGGTGCCGAAGGACGGTCCGTCCGCGGGTGTCACGATGACGACGGCGCTGGCCTCACTGCTGTCGGGCCGCCCGGTGCGTTCCGACGTGGCGATGACGGGCGAGATCTCGTTGACCGGCAGGGTGTTGCCGATCGGTGGCGTGAAGCAGAAGCTGCTGGCCGCCCACCGCGCGGGCATCACGACCGTGCTGCTCCCGCAGCGCAACGAGCCGGACCTGGACGACGTGCCGGAGTCGGTGCGTGAGCAGCTGACCGTGCACTTCGTCTCGGACGTGGCCCAGGTGCTGGAGCACGCGCTCTCGGCGGAGACCGTCGCCACGACCGTTGCGGCGTAACGGAAAACAGACCCCTTGTGGGGGCAGCAGCGGCGACTGCTGCCCCCACAAGGCTTTCCGCGTCTACAGGCCCACGTCGATGACGAGCCGGTTCGGGTTCGTCAGCGTGAACACCCGGTGCCACGAGTAGGGATTGGTGTACCCGACAGCGATCCCGAGCGTGGCCTCGAAGTCGCACGTGAGCGCGACTCCGCGCACGTGGCTCAGGCCGGGCGTCGCGAAGTTCTGCGACCCCGTGTACGTCAGGTTCCCGTTGTCGTCGTGCGCCGCCGCACCGATCAGCGTGACCGACAGGATCTCGTTGACCCCTGGCGCCGCGATGGCGATCGGGTTCCCGGACGCGCAGTGCGAGACGCTGGTGACCTCGCTGACCCGGTGCTCCGTCGGCAGGCCGGACAGGTCCAGCACCACGCGGCTGAACCCGACGTGCTGCCCGGTCCGGATGTTCGACAGCGTGGGCGTGCTCTGCGCCGACGCGATCGGGACGAACGTGAAGACCGCCAGTACGGCGACGAGCACCGCGACAAGACGTCTGTTCATCTTCGGCCCCCTCTCAGGGCTCGTTCAATGTCTTCAAGACGTGTGACCCAGGCCACAGTTGCGTCAGAACGACCAGACGTCGATGACGACACGGCTCGGGTTGGTCAGCGTCGAGACGGTGTACGCCCGCCCCGCGCCCTCGAACCCGATCGCGAAGCCCAGGTGCGCCTCGAAGTCGCAGGTGTTCGAGACGCTGCGGACCTTGTCGAGCCCAGGCGTCTCGAAGCGTCGCGGCCCGGTGTAGTCGTGCGCGTTGGCCGGCTCCATGGTCACGACCACGAACTCGTCGCCCTTGGCCGAGATCGGCTTGCCCGACGCGCAGTGCGCCGGCTCGGCGTCCCGCCCGTGCGTCACCGACGGCACGGCCCCGTTCAGCTCGAACACGACCCGGTCGAACGAGGCGTGCAGCTCGGTCCGGATGGCCGTCAGCTCGTTCCCCTCGGCAGCCGAGGCGGCCGGTACGACACCCGTCGCCATCCCCACGGCGACGAGCAAGGCAGCGGTTCCCCTCATGTCTCCCCCTCTTCCCAGAAAGCGCCCGCACCCTCCACGCACGGCCGCGCCTCCCGGTTGCCCCGCTACCCGAGGAAGTCCTCCAGCGGCACCGGCGTCAGCCCGTCCTGCTTCGCCCGGTTCAGGAACGCCGTGAAGTCCTCGACGAACGTCGTCCGGAAGTGCATGAGCACGATGTCGCCGGGCTTGAGCCTGTCCCCCTGCTGGAACTGCACCCGCCCGTCGTTGACGGCGGCAGTCCAGTTGACCAGCGCCTTGAACCCGCAGCTCGCCGCAGCGTGCCGGGTGGTCGAGTCGTAGTTCCCGAACGGCGGCCGGAACAACGTGGGCCGCTTCCCGTACTCCGAGGCCAGGAAGTCCGCGTTGCCGCAGATCTCGTGCTTCTGGAACTCGAGCCCCTTGCCCTGCAGGTTCGGATGGCTCGTCGTGTGACTGTGCACGGTCACCGGCAGCTGCTTGAAGTAGTCCTTGTGCCCCTCGGCGTACTTCGTGTTCAGGAAGACCGACGGCCACACCCCGGCCTCGATCATCAGGTCACGAGCCTTCGGGTGCTGCACGGCCCCGTCGTCGATCGTGATGAACACGTACGGCTTGTCCGTCTGGATGTGCGTGACAACGGGCACCATCCCGTCGGTCACCGCAGGCGCCTTCGCCTGCACCGTCCCGTACGGATAGGGCGGCTCGAACATCCTCTTGGGCCGCTCGGCCGCACTGGTGGTCACCGGCGCGACAGACGTCGTCAACACGGCCCCACCGACGGGGGACTCGGGCGCGTCCGCACACGCCACCACCCCGCCAACCAGCAAAAACGCAGCCAAAAGGCGCAACCTGGACATCAAAATCCCCCTCCGCACCAAAGACGTCGCGCAGGCCCCCTCGGTTGCACGGGGATAGGGTCGAACTGATCACAAAAGGAGGACTCCCATGAGCCTCGAGCGCCCAGTCGCTCCCGACCCCTACCAGCTGCTCCCGCAGGTCGGCACCTTCACCGTCACCTCGGCGGACGTGCGCGACGGCGAGCAACTCCCCGACGCCCAGGTCTTCGAAGGCGGCAACACCTCGCCGCACCTCGCCTGGTCGGGCTTCCCGGCGGAGACCCGCAGCTTCGTGGTCACCTGCTACGACCCGGACGCCCCCACCCCCTCGGGCTTCTGGCACTGGGTGGCCGTGAACCTCCCGGCGACCACCACGGAACTGCCCACCGGCGCGGGTGCGGAAGACGCGACCCTCCCGGGCGACGCCTTCCACGTCCGCTCCGACTACAGCACCCGCGCCTTCGGCGGAGCCGCCCCACCGAAGGGCGACCACCCGCACCGCTACTACTTCGTGGTGCACGCCGTGGACGTGGACAAGCTGGACGTGGACGGCGACGCGTCCCCGGCGGTGGTCAGCTTCAACCTGGCCTTCCACACCCTGGCGAGGGCGATCATCACGCCGACCTACCAGCACTGAGACCGGTCAGGGCGGTGGGGTCCCGTCACGGGACCCCACCGCCACCACCCGGCGGAGCGGCGACCCCGTAAGCCCCACGTAACCCCCGACCAGGGAACACAGACCCCCGCGCAATGGTTGGATCAACACGTGAGGCACTTCGACCTGGTCATCATCGGCACCGGCTCCGGCAACAGCATCCCCACCGAAGCCATGGCAGGCTGGCAGATCGCCATCCTGGAAAAGGGGACCTTCGGCGGTACCTGCCTGAACGTGGGCTGCATCCCCACCAAGATGTTCGTCCACACAGCGGACCAGGCCGCAGCGCCGGCGAACGCCAAGAAGCTGGGCGTGGACGCACACCTCGACGCGGTCCACTGGCCGGAGATCCGCGACCGGATCTTCAACCGGATCGACCCGATCGCCGAAGGCGGCCGCAACTGGCGCGCCAACGAGAACGCGAACGTGACGGTCTACGAGGGCACCGCCCACTTCATCGACGCGCACACGATCGACACGGGCACCGGCGAGACCATCACCGCGGACCGCATCGTGGTGGCGGCGGGCAGCCGCCCCACCGTCCCGGACATCGCGGACCTGGACACCACGGGCTTCCACACCAGCGACACGATCATGCGCCTGGACGAGCTCCCCGAGAGCCTGGTCATCGTGGGCAGCGGCTTCATCGCCTCCGAGTTCGCCCACGTCTTCAGCAGTTTCGGCGTCGACGTCACGGTGATCGCCCGCTCGAACCTCCTCCTGCGCCACGAGGACCTGGAGATCGCCACCCGCTTCACCGAGATCGCGAAGCAGAAGTGGAACGTCCTGCTCAACCGCAAGACCACCCGCGCGGAGAAGACGGCGACCGGCGTCAAGCTCCACCTGGAGGGCCCCAACGGCGAGGAAACCGTTGAGGCGCAACAGCTCCTCATCGCCACGGGCAGGCAGCCGAACAGCGACCTGCTGCAGACCCAGAACGCGGGCCTGGACACCCACCCGGACGGCCGCCTCAAGGTGGACGAGTACCAGAAGACGTCCCAGCCCCACATCTACGCCCTGGGCGACATCAGTTCCGACTACCAGCTCAAGCACGTGGCGAACCACGAGGCCAAGGTGGTCCGGCACAACCTGCAGCACCCGGACGAGCAGATCAAGTCGGATCACCGCTTCGTCCCGGCCGCCGTCTTCTCCAGCCCTCAGATCGCGAGCGTCGGCATCACCGAGGAACAGGCCAAGGAAGCTGGAATCCGCTACGTCAGCGCGAGCCAGGCCTACGCGTCCATCGCGTACGGCTGGGCGATGGAGGACACGACGGGCTTCGCGAAGCTGATCGCGGATCCG
Source organism: Lentzea sp. HUAS TT2 (assembly GCF_051853195.1). NCBI lineage: Bacteria > Bacillati > Actinomycetota > Actinomycetes > Pseudonocardiales > Pseudonocardiaceae > Lentzea > Lentzea sp. HUAS TT2. The sequence goes on from NZ_CP196667.1 coordinate 1,132,611, forward strand.
GCGACGGGACAGCTGCTCGGCGCGCACATCATCGGCCCGCAGGCGTCGACGGTGATCCAGCCGCTGATCCAGGCGATGAGCTTCGGCCTGGACGCGAAGTCCATGGCACAGGGCCAGTACTGGATCCACCCGGCGATGCCGGAGCTCGTCGAGAACGCGCTGCTGAACCTGCCTCTGGACTGATACATCGCACAAGGCCCTACTGAAGGCCTTAAACGACAGGGACTTCCGCCGCTGCCCAAAGTCGCGCGCACCGACCACGATGCAGCGATGACAGACAGAGTCCTCGTCGCCTACACGTCGAAAGTCGCCGCCACGGACGAGATCGCCCAGATCATCGGCACCGAACTCGCGGGCTGCGGGCTGAGAGTCACCGTGCTCCCGGTCACCGCGGCCGAGACGCTGCTCGGGTTCGGTGCCGTGATCCTGGGTGACGCCGCCGCCCGCGACGCGCACCGGTTCGTGCGGCGGCACAAGGCTTCCCTCAAGCGCACGCCCCTGTGGCTCTACCACCGCGGCATTCCGCCGGTGCCCAACGACGTGCTGCGCATGGCCCGCAAGCTCAGCGCCGGCGGGCCGATCAGCTTCGGCGGCGCGGCACCGGACTGGGACCGGGCGCAGGCGTGGGCCCGTTACCTCGCCGACCGGCTCACGGTGCTGCACCGCGGTTTCGTCTCGAACTAGGCCTGCTGGATCCGCACGGTGTTGCCGGCCGGGTCGCGGAACACGCAGTCCCGCGCGCCCCACGGCTGATCGGCCGGCTCCTGCACGACTTCCGCGCCACCGGCCTGAAGCTTGTCGAACGCGCCTTCGAGATCGGGCGTGGCCAGGTTGATGAACGCGTACGAGCCGTTCTCGATCATCTCGGCGATCGCGGTGCGCTGAACGTCCGTCAGCCCCTCGGCCATGGCCGGCGGTTCCAGCACGACGGCGGACCCGGAACCGGCGGGCGCGACGGTGATCCACCTCATCGTGCCCCTGCCGACGTCGGCGCGGACCTCCCAGCCGAGCAGGTCGCGGTAGAACGCCAGCGAGGCGTCGGGATCGGTGTGCGGCAGGAACGTGGCGTGAATGCTGATGTCCATGCCGACAACGCTAGGACCAGCGAGAACGCACCGCTTCTCGATTCCTGACCGACTGGCCTACACGTACCGGGGCCGCCCGGCGATCATGCCCAGGACGGTCAGCGCGGCCAGCAGCACCAGCTGCATCGTCAACGACACCGTCCACGTTCCGGTGGCCTCGCGCAGCACGCCGAACGCGAACGGCCCGGAAGCCGCGATCAGGTATCCGAGGCTCTGCGCCATCGCGGACAGCCGAGCGGTGTCCGAAGTGGACTTCGTGCGCAACGACATGATCAGCAGCGCCAGCGGGAACATGCCCATGCCGAACCCGATCAGCACCACCCAGAGCCCTGGCGCGGCGGCGGGTGCCACCAGCATGCCCGCGATCCCGGCGAACGACAGCACACCGAGCGCCAGCACCATCGGGCCCTGGCTGGAGAACCGGGCGGCGATCGGCGGTACGAAGAGGCTCACCGGAACGCTCAGCAGCATCGAGACCGCGAGCAGCATGCCGGCGGTGTTCCTGTCGACGCCGGAGTCGACGAGCATCGCGGGCAGCCAGCCCATGACGGTGTAGGCGAACAGCGACTGCAGCCCGAAGAACACCGTGATCACCCACGCCAGCGGGCTGCGCAGCAACGAGCGCTTCTCCACGGGCGCCGCCGACCGCACCACCGAGGCCACCGAACCGTGGCGGGCACCGGCGAGCCAGACGACGACCGCGCCCAGGGACAGCAACGCCCAGGCGCCGACGGCGAGCCGCCACGAACCGAGCCACTCCTCCAGCCGAGGCGTCAGAGCAGCGGCCAGCGCGGCGCCGGCCGAGAGCGTTCCCGTGTAGACACCGGTGAGCAGACCGACCTTCGTGGGGAAGGACGCCTTCACCACCACGGGGATCAGCACGTTGGACACCGCGATGCCCGCGCATGCGATGAAGGTGCCGCCCAGCACGACCCACGGACCGTCGATCACGCGCAGCACGAGGCCGAGCGTGAGCACCCCCAATGACAGTCCGATCGCACGAGCCATGCCGAGGCGGCGACCCAGCCAGGGGGCCGCGAACGCCGCGAAGCCGAAACAAAGCGCCGGAACGGCCGTCAGCGCACTGGTCCAAGCGGCCGAAACCCCAAGGGCGGCGCGGACATCGCCGAGGACCGAGGCCAGACTGGTCACCGCAGGACGGAGATTCGCGGCAGCGAGGGCGACCCCGATCGCGAGCAACGCGGACCCGACCAGCGGAACGTGACGATTCATGACGACCGTCACCCTGCGACCTGGATCGGTGGCAGTCTGTGCGGCAAGAGTCGTCTGCTTCATCGTCACGCGCACCACTATCGCAGACGTAGGATGTTCGGATGAAAGGATGACGCTGTGCCGTTGGCCACTACCCGACGGGCGGGCCTCGTCGACCAGGTGATCGAGCAGATGCGCAGCGCGATCACGACTGGCGAATGGCCCGTCGGGCAGCGCATCCCGCCCGAGCCCGAGCTGGTCACCGCGCTCGGAGTCGGTCGGAACACGGTCAGAGAGGCCGTGCGCGCGCTTTCCCACGCCGGACTGCTGGAGGTGCGGCAGGGCGACGGCACGTTCGTCCGCGCGACCAGCGAGCTCTCCGGCGCGGTCCGCCGCATGTGCGGAACAGAGCTGAAGGAGGTGCTTCAGGTCCGCCGCACCCTCGAGATGGAGGGGGCGCGCCTGGCCGCGAAGCACCGCACGGACGACGAACTGGCGCGCCTCACCGAGTTGCTGCACAAGCGCGACGCGGCCATGGAGGGCGAGCAGTGGGCCGAGGTGATCGAGCACGACACCGCGTTCCACGTGCTGCTCGTCCAGTGCTCGCACAACGCGCTTCTAGCCGAGCTCTACCAGGGCTTGACCGAGGCCGTCAAAGCTTCGGTGGCGGCGTCTGTCGACACCAGTCAGCCTGGTACCGACCAGGTGTCGCACACCGGGCTGCTGCACGCGGTCCGGGACGGTGACCAGGAGAAGGCGGCGATCGAGGCGGGCGGTTTCTTCGAGGAGCTGATCGAGAAGTTCTGCTGAACAAGCGGACAATGGCTGTCCGCATGAGCTCATAGCGTGGGGGCCATGGAGATCACGCCGTTCCGCATCGAGATCCCGCAGACCGACGTCGACGACCTCCGGGCACGACTGACGAACACCCGCTGGCCGGAGGACGACCTGCCCGGCGTCGGCTGGTCGTACGGCATCCCGCTGAGCTACCTGCGCCCGCTGGCCGAGTACTGGCGCGACGGGTTCGACTGGCGCGCGCAGGAGGAGCGGCTCAACTCCTACCCGCAGTTCACGACCGAGATCAGCGGGCAGCGCATCCACTTCCTGCACGTCCGCTCGCAGAACCCGGACGCGACGCCGCTGCTGCTGGTCCACGGCTGGCCCGGCTCGTTCGTCGAGTTCCTGAACGTGATCGAGCCGCTGTCGGAGGACTTCCACCTCGTGATCCCGTCGATCCCCGGCTTCGGCTTCTCGGGACCGACGAAGAAGCCCGGCTGGAACGTCCTGCGCGTGTCGTGGGCGTTCGCGAAGCTGATGGAGGGCCTCGGTTACGACCGCTACGGCACGCAGGGCGGCGACTGGGGTTCCGGCATCGCGCAGGAGATCGGCAGGGTGTTCCCCGAGCAGGTCATCGGCGTGCACGTGAACATGCTGCAGACCTTCCGGCCGCAGGGCGTCAACGACCTGTCGGACGAGGAACTGCGCGCGCTGGAGTCGCTCGACCACTACCAGAAGGAACTCTCCGGCTACATGCACCTGCAACGCAGCCGGCCGCGCACGCTCTCCTACGCGCTGACGGACTCGGCCGTCGGGCAGCTGGCGTGGATCGCGGAGAAGTTCCACGACTGGACGGACAACGACGGCGCACCCGAGGACGCGGTGGACCGCGACCAGATGCTGACCAACGTGTCGATCTACTGGTTCACCGGCACGGCGGGCTCGTCGGCGGCGCTGTACAAGGAGCAGTCGGCGTCCTGGGGGCAGCAGCAGCCGTCCACGGTGCCGACCGGCGTCGCGATCTTCCCGCACGACCTGAGCCTGCCGGTGCGGTCGCTGGCGGAGAAGACGATCCCGTCGATCGTGCACTGGACGGAGTTCGACCGCGGCGGCCACTTCGCCGCGATGGAGGAGCCGGACCTGCTGGTCCAAGACATCAGGAAGTTCTTCGATTCACTTTGACTTCATCCTGCCCTGGTGGACAGGAATTCCCACCCGCCTCGCGGCGAGTAGCGCTCACACGCAGTGCCTCACGGCATGGGGTTCCTGTTTCACAGCCGATAGCGGAAGGGAGGGCCCTTGCCGTCTGACATCAGCTCCGCAGGCATCGCCCGAGTCGCCTCGGGCTACGGCTCGACCAGCCGCAAGGATGTTCTTCGCCGCGTTGAGGTCCCGGTCGTGCCGGGTGCGACAGCCAGGGCACGTCCAGTTCCTGACAGAGAGTTTGAGTTCGGTGAGCAGATGACCACAGGTCGAACAGGTCTTGCTGGAGGGATACCAGCGGTCGATCACGACCAGCGTGCGACCGGAGCGTTCGCATTTGTACTCGAGTTGCCGCCGGAACTCGCCCCAGCTCGCATCAGAGATCACGCGGGAGAGACGACGGTTGCGGACCATGCCCGCGACGTTGAGGTCCTCGATCACGATCACATCAGCGGACCGCACCAGCGCGGTACTGGTGCGGTGCAGAAAGTCCTGCCGCGCGTGACGGATCTTCCGATGTGCGCGCGCGACCCTGGCCTTCGCCTTACGGCGATTATTGCTACCAGAACTGCAACGAGCCAGTCGACGTTGGTAGCGCGCCAGATTGCGGGCCTTGCGCACCAGGTGCCGGGGACTGGCTATGCGCTCGTTGTCGCTCGTTACCAGGAATTCGGTGAGACCAAGGTCGACACCAAGTGCGTGCCCGACCGGCTCAGCCGGGGCGGGCGCATCGACGTCAACGGCAAAGGTCACGTACCAGCGACCGTCCGGCTCTCGCGATACGATCACCATCGTCGGATTGAGCGTGGTCACTTCTGCTTTTTCGAACGACCAGGTGAACCGCAGCGGCGCATCTGTCTTCGCCAGCGTCACTACGCCATTGCACATCCGAAACGCCGAGCGCGTGTAGTGCGCGCTCTGGTGTCCGATGCGGGACTTGAACCTGGGGTAGCGAGACCGCCCGGAGAAGAAGTGCTGGAACGCGGAATGCTGGTGCCGCAACGTCTGCTGCAGTGGCACAGAGGACACCTCCGACAAGAAGGCGAGTTCCTCGGTACGCTTCCACACAGTCAACGCCGCATCGGTCTCACGATACGACGTGCGAACGCCCTCAAAGCGGTAGCGACGGCTTCGCTCGCTCAAGGTCTTGTTCCACACCAGGCGTACACATCCGAACGTGCGGTTCAGCGCTGCCGCTTGTTCTGGAGTCGGATAAGCCCGACATCTGTACGCCGTTCGCACAACAGCAAGGTACCGGGACTGAAATGATGAGTATGACGCCTCCCCGGCTTGAGCGCCGAGATCTCCAGCGGAGTGCGCTGTGAGCACAACACTGTCGAACCGCACCCTCAACCGCACGTTGCTCGCGCGGCAACTGTTGCTGGAGCGGACGTCCATGCCGATCGTCCAGGCCGTCGAGCACCTCGGCGGCCTGCAGGCCCAGGCACCGATCCCGCCGTACCTCGCGCTGTGGACGCGGCTCAAGCCGTACAAGGTCGACGCGCTGAGCAAACTGATCATCGACCGCTCGCTGGTGCGGATGACGTTGTGGCGCGGCACTTTGCACCTGATCTCGGCCGACGACGTGTACCTGATGCGCACCGCGTTGCAGCCGGAGCTCAACAAGTGGGCGAAGATCGTGATGCCGCCCGCCACCCGCGTCGAGATCGACCTGGAGAAGCTCGCCCGCGTCACCCGCGAGTACATCGACGCCGAACCGCGCACGGTCGCGGAGATCGGCGCGCACCTGGAGGAGCACTTCCCCGAGGCCAAGGCGCGCGAGATGTCCACGCAGGCGCAGATGCTGGTGCCGATGATCCAGGTGCCGCCGCGCGGGATCTGGGGCGTGGGCGGTGTTCCGCAGAACGTCGCGATGGCGTCGTGGCTCGGGCGCGAGCTGCCGTCCGAGGCCGCCGTGCCGGAGCTGATCAAGCGGTACCTGGGGGCGTTCGGACCGGCGACCTTGGCGGACATGCAGGCCTGGTCGCGGTTGATCGGGCTGAAGGCGCACGCGGCTGACCTCGACCTGGTGGAGTACCGGAACGAGGACGGCAAGGTGCTGCTGGACGTGCCGGACGGCGTGATCGTGTCCGAGGACGTGCCGGCGCCCGCACGGCTGCTGCCCGCGTTCGACAACGTGCTGCTGGGCCACGCCGACCGCAAGCGGATCATGAGCGAGGACGCGCGGTCGCGGTGGGGTGCGGTGCGCAACGGCGTGTTCCCGCCCACGTTCCTCGTGGACGGGTTCCTGCGCGGCACCTGGAACGTGGTGGAGAACAAGGACGCGGCGACGCTGACGATCGAGCCGTACTTCAAGACCACCAAGAAGGACATGGCCGGCGTGGTCCGCGAGGCCAAGGCGGTGCTGAAGGTGATGTCCCCCAAGAAACCGCACGTGATCCTCGCGCCTTAGGAGACCTGCCGGATCACGTCGAGCGCCGCGGTGATGGCGGGCCTGCGCGAGGCCTGGGTCCGCCACACCGCGTAGAGCCGCCGGGTGGGCGTGGGCCGCAACGGCACGGCTTTGACGCTGTCCGGCACCTCTCCCCTGCCCAGCCGAGGGATCAACGCGACCCCGATCCCCTTGTCCAGCAACGCGATCTGCGTCCGGTACTCGCTGATCTGGTACGCCACCACCGGTTCGATGCCCGCGCCGTGGAACGTCCGCACGAGCCAGTCGTAGCAGATCGACCCTTCGGTCTGGCAGATCCACCGCTGCTCCGCGAGGTCGGCGGGTTCGAGGAACTCCTTGCGCGACAACGGGTTCGTCGCCGGGATCAGCACCTCGGCGACGTCGTCGGCGATGTGGACGCGTGACAACGACTCCGGCACCGGCAGTGGCGTGTTCGCCCAGTCGTGCACGATCGCCATGTCGAGCTCGCCGCGGGCGACGGCCTCGGTGGCGTTGGGCGGGTCGATCTCCGTGAGCCGCACGTCGAGGGCGGGGTGCTGGTCGATCAGGCCCGCCAGGACGCCGGGGAGCAGTCCGCGCGCGGCCGTGGCGAACGCGCCGATGCAGAGCCGGCCGATCGCGGCGCCCCGCTGTTCCTCCAGCGCGACCTCGGCCTCCTCGACGAGCTTGAGGACCTGGCTCGCGGTGCCGGCGAGCAGGCGGGCCGCGTCGGTGAGGCGGACGCCGCGGCCACTGCGTTCCAGCAGCGTGGTGCGGGTCTCGCGTTCGAGCTTGGCGATCTGCTGCGACACCGCGGACGGCGTGTAGCCGAGCACCTCGGCCGCGGCGCCGACCGAGCCGTGCACGGCGACGGCGTTCAGGGCCTTCAGCCTTCCCAGATCGAGCATGTAGCGATGCTAAACCCAAAGCCTAAGCAATCGGAACTAGTGCTAAATAGTTGTCGAGCGCAAGCTTGACGGCATGAGTCCCCGTCACGTCCTGCTCGCTGTGCTGGTTGCCGCCATCTGGGGCTTCAACTTCGTCGTGCTCAAGGTGGGCCTGGACGAGTTCCCGCCGATCCTGTTCTCCGCGTTGAGGTTCCTCGCGGCGGCGGTGCCCGCGATCTTCATCGTCGGCCGCCCGTCGGTGCCGTGGCGCTGGGTCGTCGCGGTAGGGCTGGTGCTGGGCGTCGCGAAGTTCAGCTTCCTGTTCATCGGGCTCAAGGCCGGCATGCCGTCCGGGCTGTCGAGCCTGGTGCTGCAGAGCCAGGTGATCTTCACGACGGTGTTCGCGGCGATCGTGCTGCGCGAACGGCCGAAGCCCGTGCAGATCACCGGGATCGCGCTGGCCGTCGCGGGCATCGGCGTGATCGCGTGGGACTACGGCCTGTCGTCGCCGCTGCTCGGGTTCGCGCTGATCATCGCGGCGGCGGCCTGCTGGGGCGTGTCGAACGTGCTGATGCGGTACGCGCGGCCTGCGGACACGTTGCGGTTCATGGTGTGGGTGAGCGCGGTGGCGGTGCTGCCGTTGTTCGCGCTGTCGGCGCTGACCGAGGACATGAGCGCGCTCGGCCGCCTGGACTGGTCCGGGGCGGGCGCGGTCGGGTACGTCGCGTGGGTCTCGACGCTGCTCGGGTTCGGCATCTGGGGATTCCTGCTGCGCCAGTACGAGTCGTCGGTCGTGGCGCCGTTCTCCTTGCTGGTGCCGGTGTTCGGGATGCTCTCCGCGTGGGCGTTCCTCGGCGAGGACCTCAGCTGGCTGCAGGCCGCGGCCGGTGGCCTGGTGCTGGCGGGGCTCGCTATTCCGCTGCTGCTGGGGCGCCGGGCGGCACGAACGGAAGTCCTGCCGGAGCCCCTCGTTCCAGCAGGTCGATGACCGCCTTCGTGTCGAGGTGATCGGCGACCAGGTCGCCCAGCAGGTCCAGCTGGGCCTCGCGGGCGGCCTGGAAGCTCACCTCGCCCGGTGCGAAGTCACGGCCGGCGCGGTCGGCGGCCCAGAGCAGGAACCTCCGCCGGAACGCGTCGTTCTCCAGCAGGCCGTGCCAGTGGGTGCCGAGCACGCGGTCGGTCTGCGCGCCCTCCTCGCCGACCCACGGCCGTTCGGTGCTGCGGACGACCTGGCCGTGGTGGATCTCGTAGCCGGTGACGGGTTCGTCCCACGCGATGCCCGACGGCGTGGCGAGCGTCTTGCGCGGCTGGAAGCGGATGTCGACGTCGAGCAGGCCGAGTCCGTCGACCGTGCCGTTCTTGGACTCCACGTCGTCCTCGATGCGTTTCGACAGCATCTGGAAGCCGCCGCAGATGCCGAGCACCGGGCCGTCGAACCGCTGGATCGCTTGCGCCAGGCCGGTTTCCCTGAGCCACGCGAGGTCGGAGACCGTGGCCTTGGAGCCGGGCAGCACGACCAGGTCCGCGTCGGCCAGCCTGGACGGCTCGGTCACGAACCGCACGGACACACCGGGCTCGCAGGCCAGCGCCTCCACGTCGGTGGCGTTCGAGATGCGCGGCAACCGGACCACGGCGACCCGCAGCCAGTCCTTGACCGGCGGCTGCGGCCTGCCGATCACGCCGTCCGCGTTGTAGGACAACGAGTCCTCGGCGTCGAGCCACAGTTCCTCGCGCCACGGCAGCACACCGAGCACCGGCCGTCCGGTGAGCTGCTTGATCTGGCGCAGGCCTGGTTCGAGCAGCCTGGCGTCGCCGCGGAACTTGTTGACGACGAAGCCGGCGATCAACGCCTGGTCCGCCGCGTCCAGCACCGCGACCGTGCCGAAGAGGTGCGCGAACACGCCACCGCGGTCGATGTCGCCGACGACGAGCACCGGCAGGTTCGCGCGGACGGCCAGCCCCATGTTCGCGATGTCGTTGGCGCGCAGGTTGATCTCGGCAGGCGATCCCGCGCCCTCGCAGATCACGACCTCGTGGTCGCGCCGCAGCTCGTCCAAAGTGGACAAAACGGTGCCGAGCAGCTGCTGCTTGCGTTCGCGGTAGCTCAGCGCCGACACCTCACCGACCGCCTGCCCGAGCACGACGACCTGGGAGGTGCGGTCACTGCCCGGCTTGAGCAGCACCGGGTTGAACCTGACGCTCGGCTCCTTGAACGCCGCCCGCGCCTGCACCGCCTGGGCGCGGCCGATCTCCCCGCCGTCGAGTGTGACGAACGAGTTGTTCGACATGTTCTGCGCCTTGAACGGCACGACGTCGACGCCCTGGCGTGCCAGAAAGCGGCAGAGACCGGCCACCAGGACGCTCTTGCCCGCGTCCGAGGTCGTCCCACAGATCAACATCGCGCCCCGCATGGACGCCAATGCTGCCATCATCACCTCCATGCTCACCGTCGTGCTCATGCACAGCCCGTTCCTCGGCCCGTCGAGCATGCGCCCGCTCGCCGACGAACTGGCCTCCGACGGGGTGGCCGTCCTGCTGGTCGACCTGCAGATGACGATCAACGAGGCACCGGTGCACCAGCGGCTGATCGGCGCGTTCGCCGACGCCCTGGAGGACTCCGGCGTCGGCGGCCCGCTGGTGCTCGTAGGTCACAGCGGCGCGGGCCCGCTGCTGCCGTGCTTCGCCGACGCGCTCGAGACGGAGGTGGCGGGCCTGGTGTTCCTCGACTCCGACCTGCCGACGCCGGGCAGGTCGTGGCGCGAGACCGTCGATCCCGCGCTCGTGAGCAAGGTCAAGGCGTCCGTGCGCGACGGCAAGCTGCCGCGCTGGGACCGCTGGTTCGACACGGACCCGCTGAAGCTCGTGCCCGCCGGCCTGCGCGAGGAGATGCGCGACGAGGCACCCGAGGTGCCGTGGGAGTTCCTGAAGGAGACGCGCCCGAGCGTCGAGTGGTCCGGGGCGTGCGGGTACGTGCTGCTGTCGTCGTTCTACGAGGAGGCGGCGAACAAGGCCACCGAACTCGGCTGGCCCGTCGAACGCCTGGAGTCGCACCACCTGGCGGCCGCGACGTCGCCGTCGGCTGTCGCGGCCGCGCTGAAGGCAGTGATCAACAAACTGTGAGGATCTCCGACCCGGTCTCGGTCACGACGATCGTGTGCTCGAACTGAGCGGTCCAGCTCTTGTCCTTCGTGGTGACGGTCCAGCCGTCGTCCCACATCTCGCCCTCGAAGTCCCCGAGCGTGATCATCGGCTCGATCGTGAACGTCATGCCGGGCTCCAGCACCGTCTTCACCGACGGCTCGTCGTAGTGCAGGACCACGAGCCCGCTGTGGAACGTGCGGCCGATGCCGTGGCCCGTGAAGTCGCGCACCACGCCGTAGTTGAACCGGTTCGCGTACGCCTCGATGACGCGGCCGACGACGTTGAGCTCGCGGCCCGGCTTCACGGCCTTGATGGCGCGCATCGTCGCCTCGTGCGTGCGCTCGACGAGGAGCTTGGCGTCCTCGGAGACGTTGCCCGCGAGGAAGGTGGCGTTCGTGTCGCCGTGCACGCCGCCGATGAACGCGGTGACGTCGATGTTCACGATGTCGCCGTCCTCGACGACGGTGCTGTCCGGGATGCCGTGGCAGATGACCTCGTTGAGCGAGGTGCAGCACGACTTCGGGAAGCCGCGGTAGCCCAGCGTCGACGGGTACGCGCCGTTGTCGCACAGGAACTCGTGCGCCACCGCGTCGATCTCGTCCGTCGTCACGCCCGGCACGACGACCTTGCCGGCCTCCTGCAACGCCTGCGCGGCGAGGCGCCCGGCGATCCGCATGGCGTCGATGATCTCCGGCGTCTGCACCCACGGGTCGGTGCCGCGCTGCGGCGCGGGCTTGTCGACGTACTCGGGACGCACGATGCGCGAGGGCACCTGGCGCCGCGGAGATTGCACACCGGGCTGCAGCGGGGCACGAACAGACATGCGTTCCAGATTAGCCGTCCTTGCGCGTGCCGCCCCGAACCTGGTCCTCCGCCCGCGGCTCCGGCACCCGCGGCGCCGGCAGCAGGACGCCCGCGCGGAGCAGGCGTTCACGCATCGTCAGGTCTTTGGTCTTGCTCATCACGGCACCACCTTGAGGAACCTCGCCGCCACGTCCACGGCTGGAGTTGAAGTTTCTCCGCTGAGCACCAAGGTCGCGAACGCGAGATCGCCCCGGTAGCCCATGAACCACCCGTGTGAGTGCACGCCGTCACCGAACTGCGCGGTACCAGTCTTGCCGCGCACGTCTCCGTACGGCTTGAGTTGCGGTGCAGTGCCGTAGTCGACGACCTCGCGCATCATCTGACGCACCGGGTCGAGCGCGGCGGCGGGCGGTGCCGTGGGCTGTTTGTCGGCTTTGGTCTCCTTGCCCCGCACCAGTTGCGGCACCGGCATCGAGCCCTTGGCGATGGACGCCGAGACCAGTGCCATGCCGAACGGCGACGCCAGCACCTTGCCCTGGCCGAACGCGTCCTCCGCCCGTTCCACCACGTCGGTGGCGGGCGGCACGGAACCGGTGATCGTGGTGAGCCCGGCGATGTCGAAGTCGACGCCGAGTCCCAGCGAGAGCGCGGCGCTCGGCAGCAGGTCCGCCGGCATGTCGACGGCGAGCTGGGCGAACGTGGTGTTGCAGGAGAACGCGAACGCCGAGCGCAGCGGGATCGTGCCCTTGTCGAACTCGCTGGAGTTCGGCACGATCCGCCGGCCGTCGATCGTGGTCTTGCCGGGGCACGGCAGCGGGGTGTCGGCATTGACCTTGCCGGACTCGATCGCGGCGAGCGCGGACACGGCCTTCATCGTGGAGCCGGGCGGGAAGCGGCCGGTCAGGGCAAGTGCGCCCTGGGCGTCGGCCTGGTCGTTCTGCGCGACGGCCAGGATGTCGCCGGTGGACGGCTGGATGGCCACCAGGATCGTGGGCTGCGTGACGGGCTCGACGGCGTCCTCCGCGGCGGCCTGGATCGCCCGCGACAACGAGATGTTCACGGCCGTGGCGGGTTCGGGGGCCTTCGAGTGCAGCTCCTCGACCTCGGTGCCCTGCGCGTCGACCGTGCTGACCCGGAAGCCCGCGTTGCCGGCGATGTCGTTCTCGACGAGCTTGCGCACCGCGGGCAGCACCTGGTTGCCGAAGTTGCGGCTGGGCGCGAGCAGCGAGGTCTGCGAGCTGAACCGCACGCCGGGCAGTTCGTAGATCAACGGCTTCACGGTCTGGTAGTCCGCGTCGCGCAGCGCCGCCACCTGGTACGCCTGACCCTCGGGCGTCTTCGTGACGCCGTCGGTGATCGTCTGCTGCGTGATGGCCTTGTCGAGCGGGTTCAGCGCGTCCGCGAGGGCCTTGGAGACCGCGCCGACGTCACCGGCCTCCTTGGCGACGAGCAGGACCGAGACGACGCGTTCGGGGGCCAGCAACGGCGTGCCGTCGCGGTCGAGCACCGGCGCCGGGTCCGGTTTGAGCTCGGTGAGCCTGATCGACTGCTGCGGTGCGAGCTTCGGGTGTGCCACCGACGACGCCCAGTGCACCTTCCACGTGTCGCCTTCCTGGCGGACGTCGAACTTCGTCGAGTACGTCCAGTGGCGGTTCTTGCCGAGGTTCCAGTCGAGCGTGACGGACGCTTCGGACGCCAGCTCGCCGTTCTTGCGGATCTGGTCGACCTTGCTGCTCAGCCCCTCCGGTTTGAGCGCGCCGCGGAACTTGTCCAGGGTGTCCTTGGCGTCGGCCGGGTTGTCGGTCATCCCGGCGGCACCCTGCACGTCACCGGACGCGAGCTTCGCCAGGAAGTCGTTGGTGATCTCCGGTGCCCCTGGTTCCGACTCGAACAGCCCGCAGCCGCTCAGCGTCACCAGCACCACCGTGATCGTCGCGAGAAGGCGCACCCGCGCGAGTATGCCCGTTCAGAAGAGGACAGTCGCGTACTGCCCGACCTGTTCGAAACCGATTCGGCGGTAGGCGGCCTGCGCCACGTGGTTGTAGCCGTTCACGTAGAGGCTGGCAGTGCGGTTGAGAACCCTGGTCAGGCGGTCGGCCACCGCCGCCGTGCCCGCGGTGCCGATGCCCTCGCCGCGGCGGTCGGGGCGGACCCAGACGCCCTGGATCTGGCCGACCCTGGACGACATGGCGCCGATCTCGGCCTTGAAGACGACCTCGCCGTGCTCGAACCGCGCGAACGCCCTGCCCGCGGCGATGAGCTCGGACACCCGAGCCCGGTAGCCCGCGCCGCCGTCCTCCGCGCACGGGTCGATGCCCACCTCTTCGATGAACATCGAGATGGCCGCGGGGAGGTAGCGGTTGATCTCGCTGGGGCGGACCTGCCGCACGGTCGGGTCCGGGGTGATCTTCGGGGTGCTCGAGATGGCCATCAGCGGCTGGTCACCGCGCACCTCGCGCGCGGGGCCCCAGTCGGGCTGGAGCTCGTCCCACAGCGTCAGCACCTGCTCGGCGGGGCCGACGAGGCTGGAGCACATGCGGCCACGGCGGCGGGCGCGGTCGGCGAACATCCGCATGGCGTTCGCGCTGCCCTTGAGCGGGATCAGGTTCGGGCCGGAGAAGCACAGGCCGTCGACCCGGCCTCGCAGGGGCCGGGAGTCCGAGCCCCACATCTCGCCGCCCAGACGCCACGGGTCGAGGCCTGCCACCTCCACCCTTGCCGCGACCATGCACGCGGCGACGGGGTCGTTGTCGAAGACCCCGCGCACATCGATCAGGTCGCGTTCGTCGAGAACGCGCGCTCCGGCCAGCCTCAGCACGTCACCTAGCGTGCCAGATGAACGGCGCGTGTGGCATCAGCCAACAGTGCCTACCGACCGTGACAGTCCGCACCTCGGCTGAACGCACGCGGGGACCTTTCGTACCGACATGCAGTACGAAAGGTCCCCGCGTGGCGTTTTCAGCCGACGGTGACGGCGGGGGTGCCGCCCTCGACCGGTTCCATCTCCTCGGCGAGGCGCATGGCCTCCTCGATGAGGGTCTCCACGATCGCGTGCTCGGGCACGGTCTTGATGACCTTGCCCTTGACGAAGATCTGGCCCTTGCCGTTGCCGGACGCGACACCCAGGTCGGCCTCGCGGGCCTCACCGGGGCCGTTCACGACGCAGCCCATGACGGCGACGCGCAGCGGCACCTCCATGCCCTCCAGACCGGCCGTGACCTGCTCTGCGAGCGTGTACACGTCCACCTGCGCGCGACCGCAGGACGGGCAGGAGACGATCTCCAGCTTGCGCGGCCGCAGGTTGAGCGACTGCAGGATCTGGTGACCGACCTTGATCTCCTCGACCGGCGGGGCGGACAGCGACACCCGGATGGTGTCGCCGATGCCCTGGCGCAGCAGCGCGCCGAACGCGACGGCCGACTTGATGGTGCCCTGGAAGGCGGGGCCGGCCTCCGTGACGCCCAGGTGCAGCGGGTAGTCGCACTGCTCGGCCAGCAGCTCGTACGCGCGCACCATGACGACGGGGTCGTTGTGCTTGACGGAGATCTTGATGTCGTGGAAGTCGTGCTCGGCGAAGAGCGACGCCTCCCACATCGCCGACTCGGCCAGCGCCTCCGGCGTGGCCTTTCCGTACTTCTTGAGCAGGCGCGGGTCGAGCGAACCGGCGTTGACGCCGATCCGGATCGGGGTGCCGTGGTCCTTGGCGGCGGCCGCGATCTCCTTCACCTGGTCGTCGAACTTGCGGATGTTGCCGGGGTTCACCCGGACTGCGGCACAACCAGCCTCGATGGCGGCGAAGACGTACTTCGGCTGGAAGTGGATGTCGGCGATCACCGGGATCTGGGACTTCCTGGCGATCGCGGGCAGAGCGTCAGCGTCGTCCTGCGACGGGCAGGCGACGCGCACGATGTCGCAGCCGGACGCCGTCAGCTCCGCGATCTGCTGCAGAGTCGCGTTGACGTCGGACGTCAACGTGGTCGTCATCGACTGGACTGAGACGGGGAACTCGCTGCCGACACCGACGTTGCCGACCATCAGCTGCCTGGTCTTGCGACGTTCCGACAGCACCGGCGGCGGCAGTGCCGGCATTCCGAGCATCACGCCGTCACTCATGGGTTGTGCACCTTTCCGTAAATCACTTATTGCAACCTGATCGGGTTGACGATGTCGGCGGTCACGGTCAGCAGCGTGATGGCGCCGCCGATGAAGATGACCACGTAGGTGAGCGGCAACAGGCGCATGTAGTTGACCGGGGCGCCGGCGGGCTTCCCGCGCAGCTTCCTCAACCAGTCTCGCACCCGTTCGTAGAGGTTGACGGCGATGTGACCACCGTCAAGCGGGAGCAGCGGCAGGAGGTTGAACACACCGACGAAGAAGTTCAGACCGGCCAGCATGAGGATGAAGAACGCCCACAGGCCTCGCTCCGCGGCGTCACCACCGAGGCGTGACGCGCCCACGACGGAGATCGGGGTGTCGAGGTCGCGCTCGCCGCCGCCGATGGCCTTGACCACGGCCGGGATGCGCTCCGGGAAGCGCATGAGGCCCTTCCAGGTGTTCACGAACATGTCGCCGGTGAACGCCAGGGACGCCGGGACCGCCGCGAGCGGGCTGTACTCGAAGTTCTGCTGCCAGGTGACGCCGATGGCGCCGACCTCCTTGACCTCGGTGCCGCCCTTGCCGTTGGTCACCTCGCGGGTCACCTGCGGGACGTTCACCGTGAGGGCGAGCTCCTTGCCGTCGCGCAGGACCTTGAACTCGGTCGGGCCGGTCAGGTCGCGCGTGACCTTGAGCATCTCCGACCACGTCGAGATCGGCTTGCCCGCGATGGACGTGACCTCGTCGCCGGGCTGCAGGCCCGCGTCCTTGGCCGGAGCGGGGGCGCCGGGCTGGCACGGGGCGGTGAGGCCGACCGTGTGGTCCTGCACGCACGGCGTGATCTCGGCGAGGACCGGCAGGTCCTTGTTGTTCGGCAGGCCGAGCGACATCGCGAGGATCAGCAGGATGACGAAGCCGAGGATGAAGTGCGTGATCGACCCGGCGGACAGCACGACGACGCGCTTCCACACCTTCTGGTTGTAGAAGGCGCGCTTGCGGTCGTCCGGGTGCACCTCGTCCAGCGCGGTCATGCCGGTGATCTCGCAGAAACCGCCGGCCGGGATCGCCTTCAGGCCGTACTCGGTCTCGCCCTTGCGGAACGAGAAGAGCTTCGGGCCGAAGCCGATGAAGTAGCGGGTGACCTTCATGCCGAAGGCCTTCGCGGTCAGCAGGTGCCCGAACTCGTGCAGCGCGATGGACACCGCGATGCCGGTCGCGAACAGCAGCACCCCGAGGATGTTGATGAATGTGTTCACGGAAAGCTCAGTTCCTTCCAACCAGCTCGCGGGCACGTGCGCGTGCCCAGTCCTCGGCGGCCAGGACCTCCGCGACGTCCGCGGGGTCCTCCTGCCAGTCGTTCGCCTCGCCGAGAACCTGGCCGATGGTGTCCACGATCGACAGGAACGACGTGTCGCCGGCGACGAAGGAGGCGAGTGCCTCCTCGTTCGCGGCGTTGTAGATGGCAGGAAGGCAACCGCCGGAGGTGCCTGCCTGCCGCGCGAGCTCGACCGCAGGGAACGTGACGCTGTCCAGGGGTTCGAACGTCCACGAGGTGGCGGTGTCAAAGGTACAGGCGGACGCGGCACCCGCCACGCGCTCGGGCCACCCCAGCCCCAGCGAGATCGGCAGCCGCATGTCCGGAGGCGACGCCTGCGCGAGCGTCGAGCCGTCCGTGAAGGTGACCATGGAGTGGATGATGGACTGAGGGTGCACCACCACGTCGACCCGGTCGTAGGGAACCCCGAACAGCAGGTGCGCCTCGATCAGCTCCAGCCCCTTGTTGACCAGGTTCGCCGAGTTGATCGTGACGACCTGGCCCATCGACCAGGTCGGATGCGCCATCGCCTGCTGCACCGTGATGGCCTCGAGCTCACCGCGGGTCTTCCCGCGAAACGGCCCGCCGGAGGCCGTGAGCACCAGCTTGTGCACCTCGTTCGGAGTGCCACCCCGAAGACACTGCGCGAGCGCCGAGTGCTCGGAGTCGACCGGCACGATCTGGTCCGGCTTCGCCGCCTTCAGCACGAGCGCCCCGCCCGCGATGAGCGACTCCTTGTTCGCGAGCGCGAGCACGGCCCCGGTCTCCAGGGCCTTGAGCGACGGCTCCAGCCCCCTGGACCCGTCCATGCCGTTGAGGACGACGTCCGCGGGTTCCGCGTCGATCAGGTCGACCATGCTGGTCAGCGTCCTGACGCCGGGCACATCAGCGCCGTTGGCCACGGCGACCGTCTTCACGTCGAACTCTGCCGCCTGCTCCCTGAGCAGGTCGAGCTGACGTCCGCCCGCGCCGAGCCCGACGACCTTGAAGCGGTCGCGGTTGCGCCGGATGACGTCGAGCGCCTGGGTGCCGACAGAGCCGGTCGAGCCCAGGATCAGGACAGTGCGTGGAGTACTCATCGCCCCTCATTGTTCCGGAGAGTGCCTGAGAGCCCGGCACAGCCCGTTACTTTGATAACGGAGTGGTCTTGAAGGTGTGAAGTCGCCAGTTCGAGGGCATTCCATCGGCGTCAAGTCGTTGGAAGGAGACTCTCCGTGGGCATCCTCGGATGGATCGTGCTCGGTCTGCTTGCCGGAGCCATTGCCAAGGCCATCATGCCTGGCAAGGACCCGGGCGGAATCATCATCACGATGCTGATCGGCATCGTCGGCGCGATCTTGGGCGGATTCATCGGATCCGCGGTGTTCGGGACCGATCTGGGCTCGTTCTTCGATCTCCGGACCTGGCTGCTGGCCATCGTCGGATCGTTGATCCTGCTGGGCATCTACCGCCTGGTGACGGGTCGACGCAGTCGCGTTTAGGCTCTTCAAACGTTTGAGGCCGTTCGGGTGACACCCGAACGGCCTTTTCGTTCGTGGCAGGTCAGTTCGCGATGCCCGCGTCCCGCGCCAGCAGCGCCGCCTGCACCCGGTTCGTCAGCCCCAGCTTGGCCAGCAACCGCGACACGTACGTCTTCACCGTCGCCTCGGACATGTGCAGCTTCGCCCCGACATCGGCGTTCGACATGCCCTGCCCGAGCAGCGCCAGCACCTCGACCTCGCGGTCGGTCAGCCCCTCGACCGCCTTCTGCGCCTCCTGCCGCTTCGGCTGCCCTGAGGTCGCCACCATGCCAACGACGCGCGAAGTCACCATCGGCGACAGGTACGCCTCACCGTTGTGAACGGCACGCACGGCACGAAGCAGCTCCTCAGGCGCGGAGTCCTTCAAGAGGAACCCAGCAGCACCGTCGGACAACGCGCGCACGATGTTGTCGTCCTCGCCGAACGTCGTCAGCATCACGACCCGCACCGAAGGCGCCACTACCCGCAGCTCCTTGGCGCACGCGAGGCCGTCCATGCGGGGCATGCGGATGTCGAGCACGGCCACGTCGACCCGGCGTTCGCGCACGATCTGCAGCGCCTCGCGGCCGTCGCCCGCCTCCGCCACGAGCTCGATGTCCTCGGCGGTGCCGAGGATGGCCTTGATGCCGGCGCGCATCAGCGGCTCGTCGTCGGCGATGAGCACCCGGATCATTGACCAGTCCTCTGCACGTGGATCTTCTTCTCGACCAGCTTGCCGTCTCGGAAGCAGAAACGCACCACTCGGGTGCCCTTCGCGAGGTACGACTGCTCGTCGGTGATGTGGTAGACGCAGGTGGCGCCGGGCGGTTCCGGCGAGGCCTGCGACCTGCGTTCGCCGTCCGCCACCAGGGGTTCGTCGCCCGCCGGCAGGAGTTTCAGCACGTCCGCCTCCGACTGGCCCTCCTGGATCCGGTCGAGGTTCTCCTGCGAGACGACCTTGGTCACCGGCTGCGCGCCGAGGTAGGTGAAGCCGCCGATGATGGTCGTCAGCACCAGTGACGCGCCCGCGATCGAGCCGATGCCCGCCCACTTGCGGATGCCGCGCGGCGACTCGGTCTCGTCCTGCTCGTCCTCGGGCTCGTCCGGGAGCGGCGTCTCCTCGTACGGCAGCACGGCCGCGATCCGGAAGCCGCCGGACGGCAGCGCGCCGACGTGCAGGATTCCGCCTGCCACGCGGACGCGTTCGGTGAGGCCGATCAGGCCGACGCCCGGCGCCTGGACCGCCGAGCCGTTGCGCGACGGGTTGTTGCGCACCTCCACGACCAGCGCGTCCGGCTCGTACTTCACCGTCACCTGCACGGCGGCGCCCGGCGCGTGCTTGGCGGCGTTGGTCAGGCCTTCCTGTGCGACGCGATAGGCGGCGTGAGAGACACGTGACGGCAACGGGTGTGCCTGCCCGCCGCGCACCAGACTGACCAGAACGCCTGCCTTGCGCGCGTCGCTCACCAACGAGTCGATGGACTCCGCGGTCCGCGTCGCGGGGTCGTCGTCGGGACCGTCCTCCGCGCGCAGCACGCCGATGATCGACCGCAGCTCCCCCATGCCGGTCAACGCCGCCGAGCGCAGCACCCCGATCGCCTCGCGCTGCTTGTCGCCCAGCGACGGGTCCAGGGCCAGGGCGCCGGCGTGCACGGAGATCAGTGACAGCCGGTGGCCGAGGCTGTCGTGCATGTCCTGCGCGATGCGGCTGCGTTCGCGCAGACGGACCTGCCGCGACAGCATCTTGTGCTCGCCGCGCATGCGTTCCTCGCGGTCCTGCATCGCCTGCACCAGCGCCTCGCGCTGCGCCAGGTACCGCCCGACGAGGAACGGCAGCGCCACGCCGACGCCGAAGATCGTGACCAGGATCAGCATCCCGTAGACGGGCTCGATGTCGAGCGGCCGGGCGTCCCAGTCCCACAGCAGCAACACGACGACGAACGTGAGCGCCGTCGACACGACCGCCTTGATCCACGACTCGATCCGGCGGCCGGCCGTGTAGCTCACCAGCACCATCAACGCGGGCCCGCCGAACGGGACGGCCGCGGCGCCGATCATCACCATCGCCGGCAGCACGTGCCGCAACGGCAGCAGCACCAGGTAGACCGCGACGTACCCGACGAGCAGCCACCCCGACGCCTTCGTCTCCGCCCACGGCCCCGGCCACAGGTCGAGCAGGATCGCGCCGACCATCACGAGGATGTCGCCGACGAGCCGCACCGGCGTCAGCGCCCGGAACCGGGCCAGGGTGTCGGCGGCGGCCGCCTCAGCCCTGGTCCGCACAGCAGTAATCACGGTTTCAAGCTACGAGACGTCCCATGTCCGCGCGGCACGCTGGAGTATCGAATCCCTGCGACGAAAGTTGACGCTCACACCAGCTGAGCGGCTGACCCCGACTTGCGAGCACGCCACGAGGCGATCACCACGCCGATGATCAGCAGCAGTGCCGTGGCGGTCACCATCAAAGTCGACAAAGCAACAATCTCCGGCGAGATCCCGCGCTTGGACGCCTGCGCGTAGACGAACACCGGCAACGTCGTCGATCCGACGCCGGTCAGGTACGACGAGATCACCACGTCGTCGAACGACAGCAGGAACGCGAACGCCGCACCGGCCACCACCGCGGGCGCCACCAGCGGCAGCGTCACGGTCCGGAACGCCACGAACGGCGACGCCCCGAGATCGGCCGCGGCCTCCTCCATCCGGACGTCCATTCCGGACACCCGCGACCGCACCACGACGACCACGAAGCTCAGCGAGAACGCCACGTGCGCGAACAGCAACGCCCCGAACCCCAGCGGCACACCCGCGAGCTTCACGAAGAACCCGAGCATCGCCACGCCCATGACAACTTCGGGCACCACCAACGGCAGCGACAGCAACACCGTCCACAACCCGCGACCGGGAAACGCCCGCCGCAGCCCGAACGCCGCCAGCGTCCCGATCACCGTCGAGATCACCGCCGACGCCAGCGCGAGCTGCAGGGTCAGTTGCAGAGAGGCGAAGACGCGCGTGTCGTCGGCCAGCTCCGCGTACCACTGCAGCGAGAACCCGCTGATCCGCGACAACGACCGCGACGAGTTGAACGACGCGATGGCGAGCCACGCGATCGGCGCGTACAAGAACAGGAAGACCAGCGCCACCACAGCGCCGAGCGCCCACGGACGACGGTTCACAGCACGTCCTCCCCACGCCGCCCGCGCAGCACGAGCACGAACACCACCAGCACGAGCAGCAGCACGGCCATCGCCGAACCCAGCGGCCAGTTGTTGCCGCCGCGGAACTGGTCGTCGATCACCGACCCGAACGTCGACTGCTCGACCCCGCCGAGCAGCTTCGGCGTCACGAAGTCACCGGCCGCGGGCACCAGCACCAGCAGCGACCCGGCCAGCACGCCGCTCATCACCCCTGGCAGTACGACGCGGAAGAACGTCGACACGCGCCCGTGCCCGAGGTCGTACGACGCCTCCATCAACCGGACGTCGAACCGCTCGCACGCCACGTACAGCGGCAACACCATGAACGGCAGAAAGCCGTACGTCAGACCGAGAATCACTGCTCCGTGCGTGAGCAGGAATCCACCGTCACGGTCCAGCCCGACCCACCCGAGCACGGTGTTCACGAGCCCTTCGCCGTCCAGCAGCGCCTTCCACGCGTAGATCCGCGCGAGGTAGCTCGACCAGAACGGGATCAGCACCGCCGCGAGCAGTGCCGTCCGATAGCGCCCGCCGTACCGCGCGATGAACCACGCCAGCGGGAACCCGAGCAGCAGGCACGCGAGAGTCGTCGCGCCCGCGTACAGCAGGGTCCGCCCGAAGATCGGCAGGAACGCCGGGTCCAGCGCCGTCAGGTACGCCTGCGTCGTCCACGGCAGCACCGCGCGGGCGACCCCGGTGTGGCGGGTCGCGAAGCTGAACTCGACGACCACGACGAGCGGCGCGATCAGGAAGAACCCCAGCCAGAGCCCGGTGGGGGCGAGGAGGGCGTTGGCCTTCAGCCAGCGTCGAAACACGGAAGCACATCCTGCCAGTGACACTTCTAGAAGACGAAGTTCGTTTGGTGGTCGAAATGGGCTTCGCCGATTTCGACCACCAAGCCGAGTGAACATCCGTGTACCGTTGTGAACATGAGTGTTCACCTGCTGCAGACGGCGACGTCCGTGCTGCTCAAGGACCCGACGGCGTCCCTGAGCGACGTAGCCCGCGCCGCCGGTGTCGGCAGGACCACACTCCACAAGCGCTTCCCGACCCGCGCGGACCTGGTGCGCGCGGTCGCGAACGACGCGCTGGACCTGATCGAGTCCGTCTCGTGCGAGGTCGACTTCGCCGCGGACGACGCGATCGAGGACCTCATGACGCGCCTGGTCGCGCTCGGCCCGCGGGTGGAGTTCCTGCTCCGCTTCCCCGGCCTGGAACGCGACGACGAGCTGCGGACGCGCATCGAGGAGATGGACCGGCCCGTGCTCGACCTGATCACCCGGCTGCAGGGCACCAAGCTGCGCCGCGACCTGCCCGCGTGGTGGATCCTGCACACCCTCTACGCCGGGCTCTTCAACGCCTGGGAAGCGATCAACTACGGCCGTCTCGCGCCGCTGGACGCTCCCCGGTTCGTGCTCACCACGGTGTTCGAGGGGGTAGCAAATGCTGGAGCAACTGACCGGACATGAAGACCCGCATCCGATCTATGAACGGCTACGCGCGCAAGGGCCACTGACGCGCGACAACGGCATGTGGCTGACGACGAGCCATCCGCTGGCCAACAAGATCCTGCGCGACCGCCGGTTCGGCGTCAGGTACGCGGACGGCACCTATCCGGCCAACGGCAGCCTGTTGCCCGAGTCGTTCCTGGAGCTCGACCCGCCCGACCACACGCGGCTGCGCCGGATCGCCACGCCGGCGTTCAGCCCGAAGAAGATCGACGAGTACCGCACGCGCGTCGAGAAGGTCGCGGAGTCGTTGCTGGACGAAGACGAGTTCGACCTGATCACGGACTTCGCGGCGCCGCTGCCGATCTCGGTGATCAGCGACCTGCTGGGCATCCCGGACGCCGACACGGCCGAGTTCGCCGACTACGGCGCGCTCGTCGCCGCCTCGTTCGACTCGGGCGTCACCGCGGAGATGGCCAGCGCCAACGACAAGGTGCTGGACCTGTTCGACCGGCTCATCGCGCAACGTCGCCGAACGCCCGGCGACGACGTGATCAGCTCGCTCGTCGCCGCCGAGGCCGAGCAACGGCTGACCGCGCAGGAGATGCTCGGCACGCTGGTGTTGCTGCTGGTCGCGGGCTTCGAGACCACGGTGAACCTGATCGGCAACGGCACGCGCGCGCTCCTGGACCACCCTGCGCAGTGGAAGCTCTTCAAGGCAAACCCGGAACTCGCGTCCGCGGTGGTCGAGGAGACGCTGCGGTGGGCGCCGCCGGTGCAGCTGACCAGCCGGATCGCGCACGAGCAGGTCGACGGGATCGGCCGGGACGAGATGGTGACGCTGCTGATCGGCGCCGCGAACCGCGATCCCGAGGTCTACCCGGAAGCGCACAAGTTCGACGTGATGCGCGTGCACAAGCCGGAGCACCTCGCGTTCTCCAGCGGCATCCACTACTGCCTGGGCGCGACGCTCGCCCGCATGGAGGGCGAGGTGGCGTTCCGCGCGCTGGCCCGCAGGATGCCGGACCTGCGGCAGACAGGCCCGGTCAGGTTCCGCGACTCCGTGGTGATCCGGGGGATGCGGAACTTCCCCGTCAGCCGGTCTTGACCTTCGTCCAGGCGTCGGCGTAGAGCGCTTCGGCGTCGCCGCCGAGGTCCTTGGTGAACGGGAGCTTCCTCAGCTGTTCCTCCGGCGGGTAGACGACCGGGTCGTTCAGCAGCTCCTTGTCGATCAACGGCTTCGCGGCGGCGTTGGGGCTGCCGTACCGGACGGCGTTGGACAGCGCCGCACCTGCCTCCGCGCCGAGGACGTAGTCGATGAACCGGTGCGCGTTCTCGGCGTGCGGCGCGTCGTTCGGGATGACGAGAAGGTCCACGTAGGACAGCCCGCCCTCGGTGGGGATGGCGTACCCGATGTCGTCGTTGGTCTCGCGCGCCTGGAACGCGTCACCGGAGTAGGACTGCGCGAGCCGCACCTGGCCGGAGGTGAGCGGTTCGATCACGTCCGAGGTGATCTGGCCGAGCTTCTTCTTCAACGACAGCAGGAAGTTCGCCGCGTCGTCGATCTGCCCCGGGTCGGTGGTGTTCGGGTCGTGGCCGAGCTTGAGCAGCCCGATGGCCATGCCGTCGCGGGCCTCGTCGAGGATCGTGCTGCGGCCCTGGGCGTTCGGCAGGTCGTAGGCGTCGAACCCGGTGACGTCGCCGCCGATCTGCGACTTCGAGTACGCCAGACCCGTTGTGCCCCAGGCCCACGGCACGGAGTACTGGTTGCCGGGGTCGTACTCGGCCTCCACGAACCGCGGCTCCAGGTTGCGCAGGTTCGGGATCGCGTCGTGGTCCAGCGGCTGGAGCAGGCCCGACCTCAGGAAGCGGCGCAGGAAGTTGTCGCTCGGCACCACCAGGTCGTAACCGGCCTGACCGGACGCGATCTTGGCTTCCATCTCGTCGTTGGTGGAGAAGTTGTCGTAGGTGACCTCGACGCCGCTGACGGAGGTGAAGCCCGGCAACGTCTCCGGCGCGATGTAGTCGGTCCAGTTGTAGAAGTTGAGCTTGGGCTCGTTCCGGAGGTTCGTCGCCTTGCCTGCACCGCTGGTCCCGCCGGTGTTCGTGGGTGCGGGACCCACCGCGCAGGCGGCGAGCGCGAAGAACGCCATCGAACCCAGCATCGCGCGCCGGGTCACCCGCGGGCTGCCGACGTCCCACAGCCGGGCGATCCGGACCTGCTCAGCCATCCTTCTGCTCCAGCAGCACGGTGAACTCGGGGTCCCAGGCCATCCGCACGGACTGGCCGGGCGCTCCCGCGTCGTCGATGCGCTGGGCGTTCTGCACGAACGCGGTGAGCACGCCACCAGGGGTGTCGACCACGAACTGCGTGGAAACGCCGGTGTAGACGACGTCCTGGACGACGCCCTGGAGCACGCACCAGCCGGTCGGCGGCTCGGCTGTCTCGTTGAACAGGTGCACCTTCTCCGGCCGCACGGTCGCGGCGACCTTGCGGCCGTGACCGACGCTGCCGGAGAGCTTGGCGCGCAGGTTCGTGGCGCCGGGAGCCGTCAGCGCGACGAACTCACCGTCCACACCGGATACCTCGGCGTCGAGGATGTTGGACGTGCCGATGAACCCGGCCACGAACCGGGTCGCGGGACGTTCGTAGACGTCCTCCGGGTAGCCGACCTGTTCGATCTTGCCCGCGTTCATCACGGCGATGCGGTGCGAGAGGACCAGCGCCTCCTCCTGGTCGTGCGTGACGTAGAGGAACGTCGTGCCGACCTCGCGCTGGATGCGCATCAGCTCGATCTGCAGTTCCTTGCGGAGCTTGGCATCGAGTGCGCCGAGCGGTTCGTCCAGCAGAAGCAGCTGCGGACCGGCGGCGAGCGCACGGGCGATGGCGACGCGCTGCTGCTGCCCGCCGGAGAGCTGCGTGGGCCTGCGCTTGGCGAACTGCGACAGCCGCACCAGTTCGAGGTGCTCGCCGACCCGTTTCTTCAGCTCGTCGCCGCGGATCTTCTTGCGCTTGAGGCCGTAGGCGACGTTGTCCCACACCGACATGTGCGGGAACAGCGCGTACGACTGGAAGACGGTGTTGACGTCCCGCCGGTACGGAGGGACGCCCACCATGTCGTTGCCGTCGAGCTCGATGCGGCCCTCGTCGGGGTCGACGAAACCGGCGATCATGCGCAGGACCGTGGTCTTGCCGCAGCCCGACGGGCCGAGCACCGAGAAGAACTCGCCCTCGTGGACGTTGAGCGAGACGCCGTCGACCGCCACCTGGTCGGAGAAGCGCTTGCGCACACCGTGGAGACCGATCTCGACGGGGGCGAACGTGTCCGGGGCAGAGGCCTCGGCGGGAGAGAAGCCGGTCAAGTCGAGGCGCCTTCGCAAGATCGAACGGGTAGGCCTCGACGAGCCTAGACCCGCGCGACCTCGCTCGTCAGTCGTGCGCGCGCGACCTCACACCTCCGTGCTCGCCGTCATGTGCGACGATGACCCCGTAACCGGATGAGCAGTGGAGGAAACCGTGGCTACGTCCTCGGAACTGGACAAGCGTCCTGCCGTCGACCCTCACGAGGAGCCGTCGCACGAGTGGGGCTGGCACGGCACGTTCCCCAAGGGCACCCGCATCGCGGGATGGCTCTCGGCGGGCTTCTGCTTCCTGATGCTGATCGGCAACCACCACGGCAAGACCGAGAACATCTTCCTCATCGCCACCGGCGTCACGATCATCGCGTTCCTGGTGTGGGACACGGCTCGCCGCCGCACGTCCTGGCGCCGCTAGAGCGTCTCGAGCACGATCTTGCCCTGGGTGCGGCCCGTCTCGCCCAGGGCATGTGCTTTTCCGGCGTCTTCCAGGGGGAACGTCGCGTCGACGTGCACCCTGAGCTCGCCCGACTCGACCAGCGCCGCGATCGCCTGCAGGCCGGCGCGGTCGGGTTCGACCAGGATCGGACTGGTCCTGATGTCGCCGCGGATCGGCCTGTCCACTCCGGACGGCACGCCGACGAACAACCCGCCGGGCCGCACCGACGCCGGTGACGAGCCGCCGACGAGATCAACGAACACGTCGACGTCGGTCCCGGCGTAGTCGCCCACCGTGTAGTCGATCACCTCGTCGGCGCCGATCTCCTTCAGGAACGCGTGCTTGGGCTCGCGCGCCGTACCGATGACATACGCACCGCGCGCCTTCGCGATCTGGACCGCGAGGTGGCCGACCCCGCCGGCCGCGGCCGTGACCAGCACCTTCTGCCCCGGCTGCACGTCCGCCGTGTCGACCAGGACCTGCCACGCGGTGAGCGCGGCGAGCGGCAGTGCGGCCGCCTCGACGTGGGTGAGGCTCTTCGGCTTCTTCGCGAAGTGGCGCGACGGCGCGGTGACGTACTCGGCGTAGGCGCTCGCGGCGCGCGGGAACCACGGCATGCCGTAGACCTCGTCGCCAGCCTTGAGGGTCGTGACGCCGAAGCCGACCTCCTCGACCACACCGGACACGTCCCAGCCGTTGATGAACGGCAGCGTCTGCATCCCGGCCATGCCGCTGCCGGCACTGGTCTTCCAGTCGACCGGGTTGACGCCGGCCGCGTGCACCCTGACCAGCACCTCCGTCGGGAGGGGCGACGGCTTCGGCACGTCGGTGAGGGTCAGGGGGCCGCCGAACTCGTTCTGGATGATCGCTCGCATGGCTTCAAGCATGAGAGAGCAGGTCTCTGTTCGCAATCAGGCACTATCTTGTGCACTAGGTACCTGGTAGAAACTAGCCGTGATCAGGGACGTTTATCTCAAGATGTGCCCGTGCCGCGACCTGCTGGACATGGTCGCATCGAAGTGGACGGCGCTGGTGATCGGCGATCTGGAGGACGGACCCAAGCGGTTCGGCGAGCTGAAGCGCCGGCTGGAGGGCGTCAGCCAGAAGATGCTCACGCAGACGTTGCGCACGCTGGAGCGCGATGGGCTCGTCACGCGCACGGTCTACCCCTCGGTGCCGTTGCGCGTCGAGTACGAGCTGACCGAGCTCGGGCGCAGCGTCACCGAGCCGCTGGCCGCGCTGAGGTTGTGGGCGCAGAAGAACTACGAGTCCGTGGCCGAGGCGCGCGAGACGTTCGACAGCTCCGAACCCCTCGGCCTGGAACCCGCTGTCAACCGGTGACGACCCAGCCGTAGGACCACTCGGTCCGGTAGCCCTCGCACTTCGGGTCGAGCGAGTCGAAGTGCGCCTCCTCGTAGATGCAGCGGTACAACGGCATCGCGGGGACGTCGGCCGGCTTCTGGTCGAAGACGTACCCGAGCTCGCCGAGCTTGTCCTGCTTCTCGCAGTCCGCCCACGGCGACGTCATGGGGTCCCCGTTGACCTTGACGCGGCAGGCGTACAGCTTCTTGGTGCCCGGTTCCTGGTTCACCAGCAGCCTGCCGAGGCCGCCGGTGTTCTCGGCCGTGAAGCCCGCGGGAGGCCCGACGCCCGGCACACCGCTGAAGTGGAACGGCGTGCCCTGCTTGATGTACCGGGTGATCGCGACGGTCTGCCGCGGCGGCTTCGGCTGGGTCGTCTGCTGCGGCGGCTGGGCCTGCGCCTGGGTCGACTTCGGCGTGCTCGACGGCGCGGAGCTGGACGCCTGGCTGCTGCTCGGCGCCGCGGAACTGCTGGCGGTGGTCGTGCTGGACGGCGGCGCCGAGGTCGTCGTCGTCGCGCTGATGTTCTGCTGCGCGGCCGCGATTCCCTGCTGCTTTTCCGGCTGGAGCAGGAACACCGCGGTGAGCGCGATCACCACGAGCACGGCCGCGGCACTGGCGAACACACCGATCTTCTTGCGGGACTTGGGTTTCTCGTCCCAGTCCGCGTGCGTCGGCGTGTTCGGCGTGACGTAGCTCGTGACCGGTTCGATGACGACGGTCTGCTCGGACGGCGACAGCGGCTTGACCACGGCGGTGGCGCCGCTGAGCCGTTCCCGCAGCTGGGTCGCCGTGAGCCGGCGGGTGTCGTCCTGGCTCAGCAACGCCATGATCGTGTCGGCGAGCGGGCCCCTGGTCCGTTGCAGGACCGGCTCCTCGTACATGATCGCGTGCATCGTGGCCGCGGTCGTGTCGCGCTGGAACGGGGAACGGCCCTCGACGGCGTGGAACATGGTGGCGCCCAACGCCCACAGGTCGCTCGCCGGGGAAGGTTGCTTGCCAGCGAACAGTTCCGGCGCCATGTAACCGGGCGAACCCATGATGCCGCCGGTCGCCGTCAGCCCCGGATCGTCCATCGCGCGGGCGATGCCGAAGTCGGCGAGCTTCACGCGTCCGTCGGGAAGCACCATGATGTTGCTGGGCTTGACGTCCCGATGCACGATGCCCGCCGCATGCGCCGCTTCCAGCGCGTTGAGCGTCTGCAGGCCGATGTTCGCGACCTCGTCCTCGGTGAGGCTCCTGCGGGTCATGACCTCGGAGAGCGTGGGCGCCTCGACGAGCTCCATGACCAGGTACGTCGCGCCGTGCTCGACGATGACGTCGTAGATGCCGACGACGTTCGGGCTGTTCAAGCGGCCTGCTGTGCGGGCCTCCCGCAGCACCCGCTCGGTCTCGGTCGTCCGCAGCTCCTTGAGCGCGACCTGCCGTCCGATGACCCTGTCCTCGGCGAGCCAGACGACCCCCATGCCGCCCCGGCCCAGCTCTCTGAGCGTCGCGTATCGGCCCGCGACCAGCCTTGTTTCATCCCCCACGACGCCGCATGGTAGCCGCACGACCGGGTCGACCGGTTTCCTGTCCGGTTCTGTCCGCTGACAGTGCGTGCGGGGTTCGCTACCGTTCGAGATGGTCTAGACCGCTTCCCTGTCATCGCGTTGAAGGCGGTCTGTCATGTCTTTTGGCGTGTTGCTCGTGGCGTTGTCCCTGCTCAGTCCGATCGTGGACGACCTGCCGGACGAGTTCCGGCAGCCTTCCCCCGGGTTTTCGGTCCAGTCCGTCGTGTGTGACGGCGACGGGGTGAGCGGCAAGCGCGTTCAGGCCGTGTACGTGCGCGGCGACCAGTCCGCGGACCGGTACTCGCAGCTCGTGGGCCAGTTCCAGACGTTCGCCGACCAGATCGACAACTCGTTCGTCGAGGCGGCCTCACGCCTGGGCGGCGGCGTCCGGCACGTGCGTTTCGTGACGCAGGCCGACTGCCGCGCGAAGGTCGACAACGTTGTCGTGTCTCAGTCGGCGATGTCGTCCCCTTCAGCCGTAGCCGATCAACTGGCCGCGCGTGGCTACAACCGCACTGATCGCAAGTACCTGTTCTGGCACGACTCCGACGGCTGCGGCGTGGCGTGGGGCGCACCGGGCGACGACCGCCCCGGCGCCGACAACGGCTACAACTCAGGACCTTCTTACGCCGCAGTGGGAACGGGCTGCTGGACGTGGCAGGCCAGCGGCCACGAACTGCTGCACACGCTGGGCGCCGTGCAGCGTTCGGCACCGCACTCCTCGGCGTTCGGTCACTGCTGGGACGACCAGGACATCATGTGCTACAACGACGGCGGCGTCCCGAACCCGCCCGGCGGCCTGGTGAACGTCTGCCCCGGTGCCCCCGAGAACCAGCTCGACTGCGGCGGCGACGACTACTTCCACACCAACCCCGCCTCGGGTTCCTACCTGGCGACGCACTGGAACGTGGCGCGCAGCCAGTTCCTGACCTCGTCCGGCTCCGGCGCGATCGTCGGCATAGGCGGAAAGTGCGTCGACGTCAGCAACTCCGGCACCGCGGACGGCACCACGATCCAGCTCTGGGGCTGCAACGGCACCGGCGCCCAGCAGTGGTCACGCGTCGGCGACACGTTGCGCGCCTTGGGGAAGTGCATGGACGTCAACGGATCCGGCGTCGCCGACGGCACGATCGTGCACCTGTGGACGTGCAACGGCAGCGGAGCCCAAGTGTGGTCGCGCGTGGGAAACACCTTGCGCAACCCGCAGTCAGGCAAGTGCCTCGACGCCGCCGGCAACTCCTCCGCTGACGGCACCAGGCTGAACATCTGGACGT
The DNA here is from genome assembly GCF_051853195.1 of Lentzea sp. HUAS TT2. Taxonomy (NCBI): domain Bacteria; kingdom Bacillati; phylum Actinomycetota; class Actinomycetes; order Pseudonocardiales; family Pseudonocardiaceae; genus Lentzea; species Lentzea sp. HUAS TT2. The sequence continues at coordinate 1,163,650 of NZ_CP196667.1, forward strand.
GCACGGGAGGCGCGAACCAGAACTGGCAGCTTTCCTGACATCTCGGCCCCAGCTTGTGTCGGAGTGAGGGCGTTTCTCACCTTCTGGGCCCAGTTGCACGTATGCGCATACGGCAGTTGGCTCAAGCGCAACCCCAGGTGAGAGGAACCACAACCATGTCGGTCACCGACGAACTGCTGGCCAACAACGCCCTCTACTCCGCACAGTTCTCCGGCCCCCTCCCCCTGCCGCCCGCCAAGCACGTGGCCGTCGTCGCCTGCATGGACGCCCGCATCGACGTCTACCGCGTGCTGGGCCTGAACGAGGGCGAGGCGCACGTCATCCGCAACGCGGGCGGCGTCGTGACCGAGGACGAGATCCGCTCGCTCGCCATCAGCCAGCGCCTGCTCGGCACGCGCGAGATCATCCTCATCCACCACACCGACTGCGGCATGCTGACGTTCACCGACGACGAGTTCAAGCGCTCGATCCAGGACGAGGTGGGCATCAAGCCCTCCTGGTCCGCCGAGGCTTTCGGTGACCTGGAAGAGGACGTGCGCCAGTCACTCGCGCGGATCCTCGGCAACCCGTTCGTGCCGGTGAAGGACTCGGTGCGCGGCTTCGTGTTCGACGTGGCGACCGGCGCGCTGACCGAGGTGAAGCAGCCCTAAGCACCTGACAAGAGGCCTTGTCCGAAACCTCGTGTCCTAGTCGGGGCCGAGGCGTCTGCAAGTACCACCAACTCTTGATCGAATCGCCGTCAACCACACCCAACCTGTTCGCCGCCTGACGAACAGGCGCCGTGCGCTCGGGGCCTCGCAAGCCTGTTGGTGGTAGGAATGTGCCTGTTGATGTTGAGTTGAGTGGTACTTGCAGACGCCAGAAGGGCCAGGTGCGGGGTCGCTCGGGCTAGGAACGGACCCAACCTCTGGCAACAGGCTCAGAGGCTGGCCCAGCAGTAGAGCCGCTCGCCGCCTCCGCGGCCCGTCGGTGACGGTGAGGACCAGCACCTCACCGTCATCTTCGATCGCCAGGTCGTGCCCACGCCCAGTGTCAGGCGTTCGCGCTGACCCGGTGCTCATCGCAGTAGACGACGTGCATCCAGTCCCAGTCCCGCTCGACCTTGATCTCCGCACAGCAGTGGCCACCGGGGTTCTCATGCATCTGCCGGGGCCCGTCCTCGACCAGCCGCCGCCACTCGTCCCCGTTGAGCGCGAACGCTTTCCAGCTGCCGGTGAGGAACAACGTGTCCGCCGCGAAGTGATGCCGCACCAGGTCGCGATACGTACGACGCAGCGGCTGGTAGTCCGGCGTCAGCAGACCGTCGATCGACGGAAACCCTCTACTGTGGACGGTGTGCGGCCTGCCGGCCCCGAGCCGTGCCCGCACCTCCTTCCACCGCGACGGCGGAAAGCCGAGACTGTGGTGCATCAACACGAGGTCCAGCAACGGTTCATCGCCGTCCCCGAGCCCCCGGCACTCCCACTCGGTCTCGCGCAACGGCAAGTACACCAACGTCCTGGGCGACCGCATGGCGAACTCCCACGCCATCGCCAGCTCACGTGCCGCAGCCTTGTCCACGATCACCTGCACGCCGAGATACGCGTCACACGTGTCGTACAGTGGCGCGTGCTTCAACGGCTTGGCCGGCCGCACCACCCGGTACTCGTCCCTGCCCAGCCGCACTGTGCTGACGAGCGTGCGCCAGCGTTCCCCCTCGAGTTTCATCGGCGCGTGCTCACCCTGTGCTCATCGCAGTACACGACGTGCAGCCACTTCCAGCACTGCTCATCCTTCGTGACCTCGGCACAACAGTGGGTGCCAGGAACCTCGTGCATGTGCCGCGGACAGTCTTCGACAAGCTGCCGAAACGCCTGCCCACCCACTTGGAACGCGGGCCTGCTTCCGACGACGAACGCGGTACCGGCCACGACGTCGCCGCGCAGCAGCTCCTCGTTCCCCCAGTAGGCCGGCTCATCGCGGTCCTGCCGCAACCCTTGGCAGACAACGGTGTGCGGCCGTCCACCCCGGAGCTTGGCGCGCACGTCCTTCCACTTCGACAGGCGAAACCCGAGGCTGTGGTGCAGCAGCACCAGATCCAACGACGGCCCATCGCCCCGCCGGCACTCGCAGTCGCTCTGCCGCAACGGCAGGTACACCAACGTGCGCGGCGACCGCATCGCGAACGCCCACGCCATGCCGATCTCGAGCGCCGCCGACTTGTCCACGCACGCCTCGACGCCCATGTAGCCCTCGTACAGCGGCGCATGACGCAACGGCCGGGCAGGCCGCACCACTCGGTACTCGTCCTTGCCCAGCCTCACCGCGCTGACGAGCGTGCGCCAGCGTTCCCCCTCGAGTTTCATCGCGGGGACGGTAACGCCAGGTCAGCAGTTCGAGCTAGCGATTTCAGCCTTCGGCGGCGAGCTGACCGCAGGCCGCGGCGATCTCCTGCCCGCGCGTGTCCCGCACGGTGCACTCGACACCCTGCTCACGCACCCGCCGCACGAACTCCCGCTCAACAGGCTTCGGCGACGCGTCCCACTTGCTGCCCGGCGTCGGGTTCAGCGGGATCAGGTTCACGTGCACCAACTGCCCCAGGTGCTTGCGCAGCTTCTTGCCGAGCAGATCGGCACGCCACCCCTGGTCGTTGATGTCGCGGATCAACGCGTACTCGATGCTGACGCGCCGCCCGGTCTTGTCGGCGTACCCGCGGGCCGCCTCCAGCACCTCGGCGACGTTCCACTTCGTGTTGACCGGCACCAGCGTGTCGCGCAGCTCGTCGTCCGGCGTGTGCAGCGACACCGCGAGGCGGACCTGCAGGTTCTCCTCGGTCAGCTTCTTGATCGCCGGCACGAGACCGACGGTCGACACGGTGACGTGCCGCTGCGAGATCCCCAGGCCGTCCGGCGCCGGGTCGCAGATGCGGTGAACGGCCTCGAGGATGCGCTTGTAGTTCGCGAGCGGCTCACCCATGCCCATGAACACGATGTTCGACAGCCGGCCGGGACCACCGGGCAGGTCGCCGTCACGCATGGCGGCGGCACCCATCCGCACCTGGTCCACGATCTCCGCGGTCGACAGGTTGCGCTGCAGGCCGCCCTGGCCGGTCGCGCAGAACGGGCACGCCATGCCGCAGCCGGCCTGCGACGAGATGCACAGCGTCGCGCGGTCCGGGTAGCGCATGAGCACGGACTCGATGAGCGTGCCGTCGTGCGCGCGCAGCAACGTCTTCGACGTCGTGCCCTCGTCGGCAGTGACCTTGCGCACGACCGTGAACAACGGCGGCATCAGGTCGGCGACGAGCTTGTCCCGCGTACCCGCCGGGATGTCGGTCATCTCGGCAGGGTCGACGGTCAGGCGGCTGAAGTAGTGGTTCGACAGCTGCTTCGCCCGGAACGGCTTCTCGCCAAGGGCCGCAACGGCTTCCGCGCGTTGAGCGGGCGAGAGGTCGACCAGGTGGCGCGGCGGCAGGCCGCGCTTGGGCGCGTCGAAGACAAGGGGAAGCGAGGTCATAGCACATCTAGTGTCCCACGAACTTCACCAACACAAGACCGTTGCATCGCGATAGGTTCCGATATATCGTTAGCGACATGATGATGAAACCACACCACAGAGAGCACCACCACAGGCATCGCCGCGGTCCCTTCGGGGGCGGCGGCAGGGGCGGCCGCCAGAGGCGCGGCAACGTCCGGGCGGCGGTTCTGTCCTTGCTGGCAGAACGGCCGATGCACGGCTACGAGATCATTCAGGAGATCGCCAGGCGCACCGGCGGCGTGTGGAGCCCGAGCCCCGGCTCGGTCTACCCGACGCTGCAGATGCTCGCCGACGAAGGCCTCGTCTCCGCACTGGAAGAAGGAGGCAAGAAGCTGTTCACCGTGACCGAGCACGGCAGGGCGGAGCACCCGGCCCCGCCCTGGCGCGACATCGAGTTCCAGCTCGACCCGGTCGACGGCGAACTGCGCACAGCGGTCCACCTGCTCGGCGCCGCGATGGAGCAGATCTCCCACGCGGGCACGCCCGAGCAGAAGACCCGCACGGTCGAGCTCTACAACGAGCTGCGGCGCAAGCTGTACGCCATCCTCGCCGAGGAGTGAACTACCACCGGTCGTGCACGTGCGGCCGAATCAGCTCGTCGTACACCTCGGCGACGGCCTTGCCGTCCACCGGTTCGAGCGCGGCGGCCTGCGAGTTGCCCCGCGCCTGCTCCACGTTGCGAGCACCGGGAATCACCACCGTGACGCCGGACTGGTCCACGATCCACCTGAGCGCGAACTGCGCCATCGTGGCCCCTTCCGGCACCAGCGGCCGAAGCCGTTCAACGGCCTCCAGCCCCACCTCGTAAGGCACCCCGGAGAAGGTCTCGCCTACGTCGAAGGCCTCACCGTTGCGGTTGTAGTTGCGGTGATCGTCCGCACCGAACGTCGTCGCCTTGTCGTACTTCCCGGTCAGCAACCCGGACGCCAGCGGCACCCGCGCGACGATCGCGACCCCCGCCTCGGCAGCCCGGGGCAGCACCTCTTCGAGGGGCTTGAGCCGGAACGCGTTCAGGATGATCTGCACGCTGGCCACGTGCGGACGCCTGATCGCCTCCAAGGCCTCCTCGACCTTCTCCACGGACACGCCATAAGCGGCAATCCGTTGCTGCTCAACCATCTCGTCCAAGGTGTCGTACACCTCGTCACGGCTGTACACAGCGGTGGGCGGACAGTGCAGCTGCACGAGGTCCAACGTGTCGACGCCCAGATTGCGGCGGCTCCGGTCGTTCCACGCGAGGAAGTTCTCCCGGCTGTACCCCTCGGCGACCTGCGCCGGCAGCCGCCGCCCCATCTTCGTGGCGACGAACACACCGTCGTCCTTGCGCTCCTTGAGGAACCGACCGACGAGCGTCTCACTGCGACCATCGCCGTACACGTCGGCGGTGTCGAAGAAGTCGACCCCCGTGTCCGCCGCGGCGTGCAGCAACGCGAGCGCGTCGCTCTCGTCCACCTCGCCCCAGTCGGCGCCGAGCTGCCAGCAACCCAGCCCGACGACGCCGACCTGGCGGTTCAACCTGCCTGCGATTCGCTTCTCCACGAACCGAAGCCTAATCCCGATCTCCCTCGGAGACTGCTTCAGCGGCGATGACCACGAGTGCGCTCCGCAGTGCACCCGACAGGTCTGCTATCCGGCTGAGCACATCGGCGTCCTGACTGTCCAGCAACCGGAGGATCTCCAGCTGGGTCCAGATCTCCTGCGCAGGCAATGACGGGACGTCCTCGTAGGGGGCAGGCGAATTCGAATCGAATTCAGCCACCGATGTCAATTCCATACAGTCCAGCTCCTGCGCGATGTCCACGGCGAGCGAGCTGCAGAAATCCGACCATTCCTGAAGCGAGGAACGCTCTCCGCTCCCAGTTGCCCTCAGCACCAACTCCGATGCCATGGAGAGCAGAGAAGCCCGATCGGTCTCCTCTGGCAACTCACCCGTCTCGGGATCTGCCGCATAGACCGCCAAACTCTGCTGTTTCGACCTCACAGCACTCAGTACGGCAGCCACGTCACGCGTCTCCCCCAACTCCACCAAGGAGCCGGCAGAGAACGGCGCGACATCTTCCTCCACCACGCCGGCCGCCACCAGGACGGCCGACGCGCGATGGATGCAGCCGAGCGCACTCAAGGTCAAACCCCAGTCAGAAGCGCTTTCGAGTGCTGCGGCGAGCCCTCTGTACGGTTCCTCAGGCATGATCACAAACTCCAGAACATCCGCCAGGGGGAATTCATCTTGCTCGACCTGAAACCAGGGCCACCAACGGAAATTCCGTTGCCCGTCAGGTCAGGATAGCAGTGCCCCAACAGATGCCCGTTGAGGTTCCACCTTCAACGATGCCCCACTCCTGCACCCCGGTGTTCGGGTTGAACAAGTTGTTGATGATGGTCTCTTCCGCGTGCCCGTCGCCTTTTTGGAAGATCTCATTTGGGCGAAGTGACTCATTCTTCCGCCAGCCGGTCGGCATGTACTTCTTGTTGCTCGCCACCCAAGTCTGCTCCAACGCCCTCCCAGCCCCGTCTACCTGGCCAGTGAGGCTTCGGACACGCACGACCGAGGTGTTGCCGCTCCAGCCTGCTTGCTTCTGCAGTTCGGTGGCGCGCTGCATGAGCTGGAACGCACCACACGGAGATCCGCCTCCGGCTCCGTAATTGTGAACGAGAACCGACGTGTTCCCGACAAGGACATAGAAGGTGTGCAGGCCGTCGACCGTCAGGTTGTAGACCAGCCGGTACTCGGTTCGGCTAGCGGTGCCAACCACCTCGACCAAAGAGCCATCAGCGGTACGCAGGTCATCGCCCGCCTCGAGTTCGTCCGCCTCGCGCCAGGCCGCCCGGTTCTCGACCCAGAACGGGTGCCCCCCGGTCGCGGTCAGGACATCAATCCGGTCGCCCTCGTCACCGTCGACGTCGACGGTGATCTTGACCAGTTCCTTCCAGCCCTTGCCGACGATCAGGTCTGTGACTTCGCGAGGCCCTGTTTCGCCTGTTGTCGGATCGGTGGCCAGGACTTTGTCACCGGGCTGGACCTGCCGAATCGGCTTGGTGGAACCGTCCTCCATCAACACAGGCGTGTCAGCGGTGAAACTGTTGAGAGCGCGCACACAGCCCGCCGCACCGACAGCCGCGTCACCGAACTTCTGCAGGCCCTTGCCGATGAGCTTCGCGCCCGTCGCCGCCGCCCCCGCGAACGGCACCAACGCCGCCGCAGACAGCGCCGCGTTCACGTAGTCACCCTCAGCGAGGTACCAGACCGCGTTGATGCCGTCCGCGATCTCGCCGACCACGGGGATCATGCCGACCACGTCGAGAATCGTGTGGCCGACCTCGGACCAGTTGAGGTTGCTGACCTTGTTGTCGACCCACTCCCCTACGGACAACGGGACCAGGTTCGTCGGCGGACATTCGCCGAAACCCAAGCACTGAGCCGATGGGGCGGGGAGCCCATCAAAGCTCCCCGCCCCATCAGACGATCAGCCCTTTCGGCTTGCGCCGGACATGCAGCCGATACCCGACCGGAAAGCTCAACCCGCTCACCGACGCAACAGCCCGCTCGGCCACCTTCGCCGAGAATTCGATGCGCAGCACGGCTTCCAGATCCTCGCGCGTCTCAAAACGCCACTCCGCGGTAACCCGCCGAAGCGAAAACCCGTTGTCGGCGAAGAACTTCTCCACCACAGCCGGGTCGTACCGCGGCTCATCCGAACGCAGCCACGGCCCATACGGATCGGCCGAACCATCCAGATCCACGATCGCGAGCGCACCCCCAGGCCGCAGCACCCGATCAGCCTCCCGCAGTCCCGGTTCGCAGCCCGGCCCGAAGAAGTACGCGGTGCGCGCGTGCACCAGATCGGCGGACGCGTCGTCGAGCGGGAGCCGTTGCGCGGGACCGGAAACGGCGCGCGCGTTCGGCAACTCAGCCACCCGCTGCTTGGCCCGGACGACCAGGGGCGGGTGCGGTTCGACGCCCGTCACGGACTTCGCGGTGCGGGCGAACAGCGGCAGGTGGAATCCGTCGCCGCAGCCGATGTCCACGACATCAGCGTCACTAAACGGACATTCTTCGCTTAACGCCGCCCAAATCGCGCCGTGGACGTCCTGCGCGCGGTTCTCCACCTCGTAGACGTCGGGCCAGTGCCAGATGTTCGGACTGGGCACGACATCTGCCGGGCGCACCGCGTTCAGCGCCGCTCGCACGAATCCCCTCACGGAGACACTGTAGGGCCTCCATTTGCCTGTGACCGTTCGAATTCGTCCAACTACGGCGTAGCGTGATGGCAATTCTCCCCCTGCAGGAGGCGGCAGTGTCGATCGCTCCCAACTCGCCCCAGCTCGCGCCGTTGCTGTCCGGAAGTCCTTGCTGGGTCGAAAGATCCGTCGACGACCTCAAGGGCGCGATCGAGTTCTACACCGGCCTGTTCGGGTGGCATTACGCCGACGACGCGGGCTACACGGTGGCGATGGTGGACGGCATTCCCGTCGCCGGGCTGCCGCAGGGCGAGCCGGACGCGTGGCGGTTGTACCTGGTCACGCCGCATGCACGCGCTACCGCGGAGAAGGCGTTCCATCTCGGCGGCTCGGTGCTGCGCAACCCCGAGGACGGCGCCGACCACACGCAGAGCACGGTGATCGAGGACCCGACCGGCGCCGTCGTCGGGTTCCGGCACGTGCCGCCGGACTGGCGGTTCGGCATGGGCGGGCACGGCGCCTACGCCTGGGCCGAACTGAACACGCGTGACGGTGCGGCGGCCGACGAGTTCTTCGGCGAGCTGTGCCACTACGACATCACGCAGATCGGCGACGGCCACCGGCTGGACTACGCGTCGTGGTCCGTCGAGGGCACCGAGGTGATCGGCCGGCAGAAGATGGGGCGCGAGTTCCCGTACGGAGAGCGCTCCCACTGGATGGTGTACTTCAACGCCGCGCCCGAGATCGGCACCGACTCGGTGGCTTATCGGGTGCTGGAGCTCGGCGGCCGGGTGACCGTCGAGCCCTACGACACCCCGTTCGGACGCATCACCGTGGTCGAGGACCACGCGGGAATGGCGTTCTCCGTGATCGACCAGTCCCGCGTGATCGAGGCCGAGCCGCGCACCGAGGTGGACGACCCGTACGACGACTAGCGCGTCGGCAGCAGCGAGGAGATGGGCTGCGGTGGCTCACCTCCGGGCACGCACACCGGCATCTCTCCGCGCACGAACCCGATGTAGAGTTCCATGCCGTTGCGATTGAAGTCGATCGCGGAGAGGACGATCTTGGCGTCCGCGGGGATCCGATCGCGGTAGATCTTCACCTGGTACATGTCGACGCGCGGGTCCCACTCGACCGGCCGGGTCTCGTCACCCTTCCTCTTCGGGCCAAGCCCCTGCATCTTGCTGTACTCCGTCATCGGGCAGTCCACCCGCATCGGCACCGCGAATGCGCGGATGCCACGACCGCGCAGCTCCGCCGTCGCCGCATCGAACGCCTGGACCTCGCGGATCGTCAGAGTCACGGAGCCGTCCGGGTTGTCCACCAAGGCGTACGCGGGTGGCGCGCCGCCGAAGTAGCCGGGTGCCACCGCCGCGCCGGTCGCCAGCACCGCCGCCACCGCTGCCGCGGCCAGCCACCGGCCGACGTTCCCACGCTTCGCCGTACGGACGCTCTTCACCAGTGTGGGGCCGTGTTCCTGCTCCAACTGGGCCCAGAGATTGTCTTCGAACTTGGTCATCGTGCCTCCACCTCGTCGTTGACGACCGCGCGGAGGCGTGCCATGGCGCGATACAACCTGGTGCGCATCGCTCCCTTGGGCACGCCGAGCGCTTCGGCCGCTTCCTTGGGCGCGAGACCACAGAGGTGCACGAGTTCGACGGCTTCCCGTTCCAGCTCAGGGAGTTCCGCGAGCCGTTCCAGCAGCGCGCGGCCGGGCCGTTCGGCGTCGATGCGGGCTTCCAGCTCGGCCAGTTCGTCGCCGTCGAGCTCACGCCGGCCGCCCGCCTTGAGCACCAGGTCGCGGGTGCGGGCGGAGCGTTCGAGATGGGCGGCGAACGTGTGGCGGGCGATGCCGTAGAGCCAGCTGGTCGCCGTGCCCTTGCCGGCGTCGAACGTGCCGTACGACGTCATGGCACGGACGAACGTGTCCGCCGTCAGGTCCGCGACCACCTGCGGTTCGGTGCATCTGCGCGCGAAGAACCGGGTGATCGCGCCGACGTCGGCGCGGTAGATCCGCTCGAACGCCGCCAGTACCTCGTGGTCTCTCACAACCACTAGTTGCGGCGTTGCGCGGAAAACGTCACAGCGACTACTGCACGAAGAGGTGCAGCAGCAGCCAGGAGGCGACGGCGGACGGGAGGAGCGAATCCATCCGGTCCATCAGGCCGCCGTGACCGGGCAGCAGCGTGCCCATGTCCTTGATGCCCAGGTCGCGCTTGATCAGCGACTCGACCAGGTCGCCCGCCGTGGCCGTGACGACGAGCGCGGCACCGAACAGCGCGCCCTGCCACCACTGGCCGTCGAGCAGCGTCGTCACCGTGATCGCGCCGCCGACCACACCGGCGGTCAGGGAGCCCGCGAAGCCCTCCCAGGACTTCTTCGGGCTGATCGTCGGTGCCATCGGGTGCTTGCCGAGGAAGACACCGGCCGCATAACCGCCGACGTCGGACAGCACGACACCGATGATGAACGCGAACGCACGGCCCGCGCCGTCCTCAGGAACGACGAGCATGGCCGCGAACGCCGCGAACAACGGCACGTACGCGACGGTCAACACCGATGCGCTGAGGTCGCGCAGATAGCCGTCAGAGCCGCCGCGGAACCGCCAGATCATGCACACCAGCACGGTGACCACGAACGCGGTCATCATGCCGGAGCGCTCCAGCGGCCACGACAGCCAGATGATCGCCTGACCACCGATCAACGCGGGCCACAGGGCGACGTTGATGCCGCTCTTGCGGAAGGCGTTCGCCATCTCCCACGTCGACACCGCCGCGGCGGCCGCGACGATGCCGATGAAGGTCTCCTTGACGGTCAGCAGCGACGCGATGATCATCGCGCCGAGGCCGACCCCGACCAGGATCGCCGCCCGCAGGTCACGACCCGCGCGCGACGGCTTCGACGTGGGGACGTCCGCGGGACCGCCTGCCACCTGTGCTCCCATCAAGACCTCCGCCCGGCCTGGGCAATCACGCCTGCGGCGACTCGGCCGGGCGAACCATCAGTGGAACATCAGACTTCGAGGAGTTCGGCTTCCTTGTGCTTCACGAGCTCTTCGACCTGCGCGACGTAGCGGTGGGTCAGAGCCTCGAGCTCCTTCTCACCACGGGCGCCGTCGTCCTCGCCGACCTCGCCGTCCTTGACGAGCTTGTCGATCTCTTCCTTCGCCTTGCGACGGACGCCGCGCAGGGAGACCTTCGCGTCCTCGCCCTTCGACTTGGCGACCTTCACCATGTCCCTGCGGCGCTCCTCGGAGAGCTGCGGGATCACGATGCGGATGATCGAGCCGTCGTTGCTCGGGTTGACGCCCAGGTCGGAGTCCCTGATCGCCTTCTCGATGGCGTTGAGCTGGCCCGCGTCGTACGGCTTGACGACCGCCATGCGCGCCTCGGGAACGGTGATGCTCGCCATCTGGTTCAGCGGCGTCATCGAGCCGTAGTAGTCAATGTGGATGCGGTTGAACATCGAGGGAGTCGCACGACCGGTTCGGACGGAGGAGAGGTTCTCCTTCGCCACCGAAACCGCCTTTTCCATCTTCTCCTCGGCGTCGAGGAGGGTCTCGTCGATCACGACTGCTCCTTGCTCTGCGTTTTCGTGCCCAATTCCCGGTCCTGGAGAGATCCCACCAGGTCTAGAAGGCCGGGCGGCCACCGGGGGTGCTGACCAGAGTGCCGATCTTCTCACCACGCACCGCGCGCGCGATGTTCCCCTCGGTGAGGAGGTTGAAGACGAGTATCGGCATGTTGTTGTCCATGCAGAGGCTGAAGGCCGTCGCGTCGGCGACGTTCAGGCCGCGCTCCAGCACCTCGCGGTGGGTGATGTTGTCGAACATCAACGCGTCCGGGTCGATCTTGGGGTCGGCCGTGTAGACACCGTCGACGGCCTTGGCCATCAGGACGATCTCGCAGCCGATCTCCAGCGCGCGCTGGGCGGCCGTGGTGTCCGTGGAGAAGTACGGCAGGCCGGCGCCGCCGCCGAAGATCACGACGCGTTCCTTCTCGAGGTGGCGCATCGCGCGGCGAGGGATGTACGACTCGGCGACCTGCGTCATCTGGATGGAGGTCTGCACGCGCGTGTCGATGCCGTGCTCACGCTCGAGGAAGTCCTGCAGCGCCAGGCAGTTCATGACCGTGCCGAGCATGCCCATGTAGTCGGCGCGCGAACGGTCCATCCCGCGCTGCTGGAGCTCGGACCCGCGGAAGAAGTTGCCACCACCGATCACGACGGCCACCTGCACGCCGGACTTGTGGACGGCCGCGATCTGCTTGGCGACTGTCTGGACGACGTCGGGATCAACGCCGACGCCACCGCCGCCGAACATCTCGCCACCGAGCTTGAGCATCACCCGGTTGTAGCCGTGGCTACCTTCTTCGCTCACAGGTCCTCTCCTCGCGCTTTTGGCCTGGAAACTTCTGTGGACACGCCAAGGGCGGGGTCGCTGGTACCTGCAACCCCGCCCTCATGCGAATCAGCTCTGGCCGACCTCGAACCGAGCGAAACGGGTAACCGTCACGCCGGCCTCGTCCAGAAGAGCCTTGACCGTCTTCTTGCTGTCCGTCACGGAAGCCTGCTCGGTGAGCACGACATCCTTGAAGAAGCCGTTGACGCGACCCTCGACGATCTTGGGGAGCGCACCCTCGGGCTTGCCCTCCTCGCGAGCGGTCTCCTCGGCGATGCGACGCTCGTTGGCGACGAGCTCCTCGGGAACCTCGTCACGGGTGACGAACTTCGGGCGCATCGCGGCGATCTGCATCGCGGTGCCCTTGGCGACCTCGGCGTTGTCGCCGGTGTACTCGACCAGGACGCCGACGGCGGGCGGCAGGTCCGCAGCGCGCTTGTGCAGGTAGACCGAGACGGTGCCGTCGTAGTCGACGGCCTTCGCCAGCTCGAGCTTCTCGCCGATCTTGGCGGAGAACTCCTGGACCAGCGCGTCCACGGTCTTGCCGTCGACCTCGACGGCCTTGAGGGCGTCGACGTCGGCGACCTTGTTGGCCTTGGCGAGCGCGACGATGTCGTCGGCCAGGGCGATGAAGTCGGCGTTCTTGGCCACGAAGTCGGTCTCGCAGCGCAGCTCGATCATCGCGCCGTCCTTGACGGCGACGAGGCCGTTGGACGTGGTGCGCTCAGCGCGCTTGCCGACGTCCTTGGCGCCCTTGATGCGCAGGATCTCGACGGCCTTGTCGAAGTCGCCGTCAGCCTCGTCCAGCGCCTTCTTGCAGTCCATCATGCCGGCGGCGGTCAGCTCGCGGAGCTTCTTGACGTCCGCGGTGGTGTAGTTCGCCATCGTTTTCCTTCTGCGATGTACGCGCTTAGGTCACGAGGTGCCCGCTTGTTGCGGGCACCTCGTGGGGGAAATCAGGACTGGACGGGCTGCTCGGCCGGAGCCGGGGCCTCAGTCGCGGGGGCCGTGTTGGTGGTGAGGAGCTCCTGCTCCCACTCCGCCAGCGGCTCGTCAGCGGCGACCTCGGGCTTGTCCTGGCCCTCGGCGGCGTCGCGGCGGGCACCGGAGCGCTGCATGAGACCGGCGGCGGCGGCCTCGGCCACGACCTTGGTCAGCAGAGCCGCGGAACGGATCGCGTCGTCGTTGCCCGGGATCGGGAACTCGACCTCGTCCGGGTCGCAGTTGGTGTCGAGGATCGCGACGATCGGGATGTTCAGCTTGCGAGCCTCGCCGACCGCGATGTGCTCCTTCTTGGTGTCCACGATCCACACGGCGCTGGGCACCTTGGACATGTCGCGGATACCGCCGAGCGTGCGCTCCAGCTTGTCCTTCTCACGGTTCATCATCAGGATTTCCTTCTTGGTGAAACCCTGGAAACCGCCGGTCTGCTCCATCGACTCGAGCTCCTTGAGGCGCTGAAGCCTCTTGTGGACCGTCGAGAAGTTGGTGAGCATGCCGCCCAGCCAGCGCTGGTTCACGTAGGGCATGCCGACGCGGAGGGCCTCGTTGGCGATGGCCTCCTGCGCCTGCTTCTTCGTGCCGATGAACAGGATCGACCCGCCGTGCGCGACCGTTTCCTTCACGAACTCGTAAGCCCGGTCGATGTAGGTCAGCGTCTGCTGCAGGTCGATGATGTAGATGCCGTTGCGCTCAGTGAGGATGTAGCGCTTCATCTTCGGGTTCCAGCGTCGGGTCTGGTGCCCGAAGTGCACGCCGCTGTCAAGCAGCTGCTTCATGGTTACGACGGCCATGGCCGGTTCGCACCTCATCTGTAGGGACGCGCGAGGTCTCACCTTTGCGCGTCAGTTCGGTTTTCGCTTCCGGTCGGGTTCGACCATCGGCCCTGGTGCCGAAGCCGCCGTCCGCACCCGCCGGGCATCTCTGCTCCGTCAGGACCGTCGGACGTCGTGACTCGACCCTGCTGGGATCAGCCGGTCGGATCTGCGTTGGCACGCGAAGTCGTCCCGCGCACAGACGGGACGCGCCCAAAAGTCTACTCCCCATCCCCGACAAACTTCGAATCGCCCCTACCTCGCAGGGCGTAGTTGTCCACAACCGGCGAGTTGTCCACAGTTTCCCAATACCCGCTGGTCCCGGGGTGGCCCTTCCCCGACCGTTGACCCATGCCCCTCCTCCCCACCGCCCTGCTGCTCACGACGCTGCTGGCCCCGCCACCGGAGCGCTTCGCATGGCCCCTGCCCCCGCCGCACGCGGTGGTGCGCGCCTTCGAGGCCCCGGCCTCGCCGTTCGGCCCCGGCCACCGCGGCGTAGACCTCTCCGCACCCGCCGGCACCCCGGTCCTGGCCTCGGGTGACGCGACAGTCGTCTTCGCAGGGGCGGTGGCGGCAAGGACCCTGGTGTCGCTCCAACACCGCGCGGGCCTGCGCACCACCTACGAACCGATCGCCCCCACCGTCACCGCCGGGCGCCCGGTGCGCCGCGGGGAGGTGATCGGCCACCTGCAACCAGGTCACTGCCCGTCGGCCTGCCTGCACTGGGGCGCCCGCCGCGACACCGCCTACCTGGACCCGCTCCGCCTGCTCAGCGCGGGCCGAGTCCGCCTGCTGCCGCTCCCCGCTCCCGCCCGCGGCGGCTGACCGACCTGCGCCGCGCGGCACGCCCGCACGGCGCTCCGATCGGGCGCTTCCCGCCGTTCTCCGGCGGCTGACCAGCGGCACACCCCGACACGCCGCAAGCGCCCGCCAGGTGCCGGGAGGCGGCAACCCCGCTCACCTCCCCGCCTCCCGGCCCACCTGCACGCCTCGCCTGGCCCGCAACCGCTGGCCACGTACTCCCGCAGCCGCCGACCACACCCAGGAGCCCGATGTCCCGCACTGACGCCCAGCCGGCCCGCTCGCCGCAGGGACGGCGAACAACTGGGCAGCACGCCCTCCCAGCGCCGCGACTCCACGGCGACTCCGAGGCCGCGTTGGACGCTCTCGCGCCAAGCCGCCCACAACGGCCGCGACACCGGCGAGGTCCAGCCCCGCCGGCACAAACCGCCAGCACGCCCATCAATGCACGCCCGCGTCCCCCGCCCAGACGCCAGTCAACGTTGTCGCCCGCCGCCAGGTCGATGGCCCCCAGCCGCCGGGCACCCGGATCGCGGGTTCAGCGGCTGTCCGACCCCCAGCGGGTTGAGCGGCCGTTCGACCCCGGCGCGGTTCGCCAGTTGCTCGAGCCCCGGCGCCGGTCCGCGAGCTGCCCGAGCCCCACGAGGATTTGCCAGTCGCCCAAGCCCCAACGCGCGAGTTCAACAGCCGCTCGACCTGGCGCGGACTCGCCGACCGCACGGCCCTGGGACCGCGAGCTTCCCCAGCCGCCCACCCCAGGACCGCGGGTTCGCCAACCGCCCGACCTCCGACATGGGTTCGCCAATCACCCGACATCGGACGTACGTGTTCCATCGACCGACGCCAGGCGCGTGTTCTCTGGCCCGACAGCCGGAGGCGCTGGGTGCCCGACTCTCCGCGTCTGTGTTTGCCAGGCGCCCGGTTCCCGGATCTGCCTGTTCGTCCGTCCGGCGGTCGAAGCGCGCCGATCGCGAACTGCCCACCTTGCGGTACAGGCGGTCACAGGCCGCACGACGGCGGCCCTACCCGTTTCGGAGCATGATCGGCGTTCTACGCATCTGCCCATCGGCCGCCCGTTTCCCCGGTTCCGGCGTTCGGCGCGATGCCCGAGCGGGCACGCGGCGTACTTGGAGCAGGCCCAAGTGCCACCCGTTCGAGTGAATTAGCCCTGGCAAGGGGCGGAAAGGGGTGTTAAGCCACCT
Source organism: Lentzea sp. HUAS TT2 (assembly GCF_051853195.1). Lineage (NCBI taxonomy): Bacteria > Bacillati > Actinomycetota > Actinomycetes > Pseudonocardiales > Pseudonocardiaceae > Lentzea > Lentzea sp. HUAS TT2. Next base: position 1,179,564 of record NZ_CP196667.1, read on the forward strand.
TTTGTGAGGTTCACGCGGCTTCCCGGTACGGCTGTCCTGCGGTCCGGTACGCGCGTTCGACAGCCCGGCGCGCGCCAGGCTGCGGGGGTTGACCGAGGTGCGGTCAGGCCTCGGACTGCTCGTTGAGCTTGGTGCGCAGGCGCAGGACGGCGCGGGTGTGCAGCTGGCAGACCCTGGACTCGGTCACGCCGAGGACCTTGCCGATCTCGGCGAGGGTCAGGTTCTCGAAGTAGTAGAGGGTCACGACCACGCGGTCGCGTTCTGCCAGCTGGGCGATCGCGTCGGCCAGCTGACGGCGGCTGTCCTGGTCGACAAGGCTCGCCACCGGGTCTTCCGCGGCGTCGTCGGGCAGCGACTCCGCCAGGGAGGAGCCGCCCTTGTTCGGGGCGATCAGCTCGTCGAGCGCGACGACGCTGGTGAGCTGGAGCTGGCCGTAGAGCTCACGCAGCTCTGCCAGGCCGATCTTGAGCTCTGCGGCGAGCTCGCGGTCGGTGGGCGTGCGCTGCAGCTTGGCGCCGAGGCGCTCCAGGGCTCGTTCGACGTCGCGGGCACGGCTGCGGACCGAGCGCGGCACCCAGTCCTGGGAGCGCAGGTCGTCGAGGATCGCGCCGCGGATGCGCTGCATGGCGTAGGTCTCGAACTTGAGGCCGCGTTCCGGCTCGAACTTCTCGATCGCGTCGACCAGGCCGAAGATGCCGGACTGGATCAGATCGGCCACGTCCACGTGCGCGGGCAGGCCGGTGCCGACGCGGCCGGCGACGTACTTGACCAGCGGCGCGTAGTGCAGCACCAGGCGGTCGCGCTGGCTCTGGTCACGGGACTCGCCGTAGCTGCGCCACAGGGCGACGATGCCGGCTTCGACGTCGTCACCGGAACGCACGTCCGTGCGCGTCACCGCAGTCGGAACGGCCGCGGGCGTGCCGTTGACATGCGTGTTGGCACCGGGCTCGGGGGTCGCCTCGGTGCGTGGCGCGCCGTTCTGACGGTGCCCGTTGCTCGCCTGCTTCGACACTGGTGCGGGCAGGACGGGTTCAGGGGGCACGGTCGCCGTACGCGATCCTCCCCCTGCGGCGTCAGGAACGGGGGTGGGTTCGGTCATGGATCGCCTTCAGCCGTTCGACAGTGACGTGTGTGTAAAGCTGAGTCGTTGCGAGCGTAGCGTGACCAAGCAGTTCTTGGACGGTGCGCAGGTCCGCTCCTCCTTCCAGCAAATGGGTCGCAGCGGAGTGGCGCAACCCGTGCGGCCCGATGTCGGGCGCGTCCGGTACCACGGCGACGACCTCGTGAACCAGCGTGCGAACGGCCCGCTGGTTAAGCCGGCCGCCGCGGGCACCGAGGAACACCGCCGGCGGCGAATCCGGTGCTACCAGGGCGTTTCGCCCCTCGTCCACCCATCGCCGCAGCGCTCGTTCGGCGGGTACGCCGAACGGCGTGGTGCGCTCGCGTCCACCTTTGCCCAGAACTCGAATCACCCTTAGGGAGTAGTCCACGTCGTCGAGATCAAGACCACAGAGTTCGGCCACGCGGATACCTGTGGCGTACAGCAACTCCACCACGGCCTGATCACGCAGCGCAACCGGATCGCCTTGGGACGCGCCAGAGGATACGGCGCTCAACGCGTCTTTCGCCTGGTCCTCGCGCAGCACTGACGGCAGCGTCCGATGCGGCCGCGGAGCAGCGAGCCGAGGCCCCGGATCCGAGGCCAGATGCCCTGCTCGGTGCGCCCACGCCGTGAACGCGCGTGCAGCCGCGGCACGCCGCGCGAGTGTCGTGCGACTCGCACCGGCAGTGCGTTGCGCAGCAAGCCATGACCGCAAATTGGTCAGGTCAATGCGCTGGACATCTGCGTTTTCCGGAATATTCCCCGCGACATGTCCAAGCAATGCCACCGCGTCACCGATGTAAGCGCGCACCGTGTGCGGCGACAGATCACGCTCCAACATCAGGTGCCGTTCGTAGTGCCGCAACACGTCTGCAACGTTCGCCGGCAGTTTTTCGCGCAGGCGAACGAGATCGACACGACGTGTCCGACCATGCGGCGGCGGGGACATAGGCCAAGACGCTGCGCCAGTCGGGGCGTTTGGTCAAGTATCGCCACACCCTCGCCCCATTTGAGAGCGCTCTCATGATCGGGAACACGATAACGTTTCAACTCCCTGTGACGAGCAGGGGTTTGGCCGCACGCACAGATCACCTTTCGGAGTAGCGATGGCAGCCAGCACCACCGTCCGAACAGCCGACGAGCTCGCGCGCCGAGTCGTGCGCAAGATCGCCCCCGAGGAACTGTCCTCGTTCGACATCGTCGCCGCCCCCTATCTGGAGAGCCCCAAGCAGGCAGAACGCCGCCTGCGCCAGGCAGCCGACGACCCGCTGGGCTTCGGCCTGGGCGACGTCATCGCGATGGCGACCCCGGTGATCGCCCTCGTGTCCGGCAGCGTGATCAGCGCCGTCTCTGACAACGTCGGCAAAGCGATCACCGACGGCACCTCGAACGCCGTGCGCAAAGCGTGGCGAAAGCTCCGCGGCAAGCCCGTCGCACCACTCGAACTGCCGCCCACGCCGCTGACCACCACTCAACTCACCGAAGTGCGTCAGATCGCTCTTGAGCGCGCTCTCTCGCTCGGCATGGACCAACAGAAGGCCGACGCGCTCGCGGACGCCGTCGTCACCGCCCTCGTATTACGCGACAACAACCCGGACCTCGACGGCGACACCAGACGCGAGGCCGGTGACACCTCCGCATGACCGAAGAGAAGCTGCAGGTCAACCCCAGGGCATTACCGTCCGAGATGGTCCTTCTGCTTCTCCTCCTGGCGGCGACAGTGCTGCTCAACGTCTTCTTCGTCGCGAACTGGCTGTCCGGCCTCGAACAGGGTGGCGCAGGCGCCTACCTGCAGAAGCTCCAGATGCTCCTGACCCCTGGCCTCGCGGTCTACGGCCTCTACACCGCCGTCCGCATCCGCCGCTCCACACCACTCGCCGAAACCGGCCTCCGCGAGGCCGGCAAGGCCGTGGCGGAGTTGGTGCGGCAGGTGAGCCCGCCGCGCCACGTGGATGTACGCCTCGGCCAACACCTGGGCAGCCGCGCCTACGTCACCGGCCCGCCGCGCAAGCCGATCGTCGTCCTGGGACCGGAGATCCTGGCGCTGCACTCGATGCCCGGCGAACGCAAAGCCGTGTTCGACGCCGTGGTGCGCCACGAACTCGCACACGTGCACGCAGGCGACCTCTGGTGGTACCAACTGGCCACCGTCCTGCGGTTCGCCAACCTCTCCACCGGCTTCTTCGCCCTGCTGGTGCTGTGGCTGGATGTCCTGCTCGACCGCGGCGACGTCACCTCCTTCCTCGTGAGCACACTGCGCCTGGCCGCACTGACCCTCGTCACCGAACTGATCGCGCGCGCCTTCCTGCGCGCCCGTGAACACGCCGCCGACCTGCACGCGGCCGAGTTCGGCGTGGAAGGCCTCCTGGCAGCCGTCAAAGCACACGAGACCGACCAGACCCGCTCGGTGGTCCGCACCTGGCTGCGCCATCACCCCGGCGCCGACGAACGCTCCCAAGCCCTGACGAACCCACTGCGCCTGCTGGCCTCACCGATCGGCCAGGTGCTCCTGGGCGCCGCGGCAGCGGGCGCGGCCTTCGTCACGTTGCAGGATCTGCTGCTCAGCGGCGACACCCAGGACAGGAACACCCCGATCATCACCGGCGTGGCGATCGGCATCCCGCTGACGCTGTTCGCGGCCTTCTACCTGTGGCGCGGCGCCTGGCAGGAAGACCGCAACCGCTTGCGCCCCCTGCTCACCGCCGCCGCGCTGCTCTCCGGCCTGGTGATCGGCAGCCACCTGCCGCTCTACACCCGGATCTTCGACCAGGCTCCGATCGGCATCCCGATCGCACCATCCGTTCTCCTCGCCCTGGTTGTCGGCACTTCGGGCCTGTGCTGGTGGCTCGACGCCCTGGCCGCGTCATGGCGCCGCACCGACCCCGGCGCTTCCCGCATGCCCTCCTTCCTCACGTATGCCGTGCCTAGTGCCTGCTTGGCTGGCGGCTGGCTGTTCACGGTCTTGTGGACCTGGTCAGCCAGACTTCGTGGCGTCTACCTCGGCTGTCCGACCGAGGAGGCCAGGAACCTGCCGATCTGCCAGTCGTCGACGCAGCAGTCCGACGTGGCGGTGACGGTCGCGACGGACTTCGGTCTCACGTTCTGGTCGATCCTCACCGCAGTGGTCGTCGTGGCCGCGCTCGCAGTCCCGCGCTACCTGCGCACTCGGTGAGACATCCGTCCACAGTGGACTCTCCTCACCTCATCTCCAGCTTCTGCCAGCCCTCGTCGACCTGAAGCGCCAGCCCAGCGAGTTCCAGCTCGGGCAACAACGCCCGCACCCGCTCCAACGGCACCCCGGACTCGACCGACACGACCTCGTCGCTGACGCCACTCCGCTTCCCGAGGGCCTCGTACACCCGCATGGCCTCCCCCTGCGGCGCGCCGAGGTCGCTCTCCTTCTCGGCGGGTTCGGTGGCGAGGTCGTCCCCGAACCGCCCCACCGACTCCACGATCTCGGCGACCGAACTCACCGACACCGCCCGTCCGTCCCGCAACAACTCGTGGCAGCCAACAGAACTCGCCGACGTGACGGGCCCGGGCACCACCATCAACGGCCGCCCCAGCGCGAGCGTGATCGCAGCCGTGTTCTTGGCTCCGCTGCGCCGCCCGGCCTCCACGACGACGGTGCCGCCACCCAGCGCGGCGATGAGCCTGTTGCGAGTGAGGAAACGATGCCGCGCGGGCATCACGCGGGGCGGGTACTCGCTGACGATCAGGCCTTCCCTTGCGATCTTGGCGAGCAACCCCTGATGCCCGCCGGGATAGGCCTGGTCCGCCCCGCACGCGAGCACCGCGATCGTCAGTCCTTCGGCGCTGAGCGCACCTCGGTGGGCGGCGCCATCAATCCCGTACGCGGCACCGGAAACAACCGTCATGCCCGCCGACGCCAACCCGTAGGCGAACTCGCCGGCAACGTGCTCGCCGTACCCGCTGGAGGCCCGCGACCCGACTACGGCGACAGCCTTGTCCACCGCGTCGGCCAGGAAATGCGGCCCGCGCACCCACAACGCGAGCGGCTCGCCACCGCACCGGTGGCCGGAGATGTTCTCCAGTGCGAGCAACGGCCATCGCGGCCACTCCTCGTCTTCGGGGATGACCAGCCGGCCGCCACGCTCCGCGATGAGGTCGAGGTCCGCCTGGGCGTGCTCCTCCGCTCGCCGTGCGGATGTCTGGCTGGCCACGGTTGGCGAAATTTCGCCGGTTCGGACGCGTTCTGCGGCTTCGATCGGACCGACTTCGGCGACCAGAGCCGCGAGGTCCGCCGGGTAGGGCTCGGCGACGCGGGACAGGTAGGCCCTTGCTAGGCGGATGGCGTCGGTGGCGCGGGTGCTCGGTGGGGCTGTGGCCGGCTCGACAGCTCGAGTTGTGGCCGGGCTGGCGGCATGGGCCGCAGGCGGTTCGGCGGCTTGAGTGGTGCCCGGGTCGGTGGTCTGGGTGGTGGCTCGCGCGGTGGCCGGGTTGGCCGCTCGGGTGGTCTGGGCGATGGCTGAGTTGGCAGCCTGGGTGCTCGGTGGGACGGTGGCTGGCTCGACGGCTCGAGTGGTGGCCGGGCCGGCGACCTGGACCGCGGGCGGTTGGGCGGCTCGGGTGGTGGCTGGGTCGGTGGTCTGGGTGGTGGCGGGGCCATCAGGTCGGGTGGTGGCTCGCGGGGTGGCCGGTTCGACGGCCCGAGTAGTGACCGGGCTGGCGGCCTCAGCCGCGGGCGAATCGGCGGCTCGGGTGGCGGCTGGGTCCGTGGCCTGGGTGACAGATGAGTCGGTGGGCTGGTCGGCGGCTTGAGTGGTGACCGGGTCGACGGCCTGGTCGGCCGGTCGGGCGATGGGCCGGATGAGGGCGGGGTCGGCGGCGTGGCTGGCCGGTCGGGTGACGGCTTGAGGGGTGGCTGAGTCGGCCGGTCTGGTGGTTCGCGAAGTGGCTGACCTGGCGGTGAGCGGGGTTGCCGGGCCGCCGTCAGAAGGTGTGCTGGGTTCGTTGGCGAGTGCGGCTAGCCGGGTGGTCGGCATGGTGCTTGGTGAGGGGGCGGGTGGGGTGGTTGGCGTTGCGGTCAACGGAACCACCACCAGGGGAGCCAGCGGTGCCAGGGGGCCGGGCGCCACGGGTTTGGTGGGCTGGCGCCGGAGGTGCCGTTTCGGACTGTGCAGTGCAGTTGCAGGAGAGCTGGCATGGCGGTCTTGAACGAGGTTGCGACGGTTGCGGCTGGGATCAGGAGAGAGGTCATGAGTGGGCTCCTTGTTCGTCGGTGGGTGAGCGGGTCGCCCGCCGGGGAGGGGTGGGCGACCCGCTCGGGGCCGGGCACGAGTTGAGGCTCGCGGCTTGTGCCCGGTGGTTCGGACGCCTGGGTTGGGACAGGGGTCCGAACGTCTCTGTGGTGGGTGCCGGGCGCGGAGTGGGAGTGGGACTCCGCGCCCGGCTGCATGGGGCCAGCCCTTGCCTGGCGGTTCGCTGCTGGGCCGGCAGGTTGAGAGCCAGGGCCGTCGGTGGTGGCGCGTTGGGCGGGCGCTTGGTGGGGCCGGGCGCGGAGTCGGGGCTTGGGGGCTCCGCGCCCGGCGGCTTGTGTGGTCAGGGGGCTCTGCGTTCTCTGAACTGGAGGGCCGCTGCCACGTGGTCTGGGGTTGGGGTGTCGGCTTCTGCCAGGTCGGCGAGGGTCCAGGCCACGCGTAGGCAACGGTCTGCGCCTCTGCCTGTCAGGGCGCCTAGGGCTAGGGCTCGGTCCAGGAGGGCCGTGGTTGGTTTTGGTAGGGCGAACTCTCGGCGTAGGGACGGGCCTGGGACCAAGGCGTTGGCTTGCCAGGGGTGGCCGTGGGACGACCAGCGGGTGGCGGCTCTGGTTCTTGCCTTGAGGACTCGGGCTCGGACTACTGCTGTTGGTTCTGGTGGGGTGGCGTCGGCGTTGGCCATGGCTGTGGTCGCCCTCATTCGGACCCTCAGGTCGACGCGGTCCAGCAGCGGGCCGGAGAGGCGGGACTGGTAGCGGCGGCGGACCATTGCCGTGCAGATGCAGTCCGTTTCCTTCGGTGGGGCGCAGGGGCACGGGTTGGTGGCGAGGATCAGCTGGAAGCGGGCCGGGTAGCGGGCTATGCCGTCGCGGCGTGGGATGCGGACCTCGCCCTCTTCCAGGGCTGTGCGGAGGGCGTCGATGGTCTTCTGGCCGAACTCGCAGGCCTCGTCCAGGAAGAGGACTCCCTTGTGTGCCCTGGAGGCTGCGCCTGGCTTGGCCATTCCGCTGCCGCCGCCTATCAGGGCCGCTATCGACGTCGTGTGGTGGACGTCGACGAACGGTGGGCTGGCCACCAGCGGGTAGTCCGAGGAGAGGACGCCTGCTACCGAGTGGACTGCCGTCACTGCCAGAGACTCTTCGCGGGTCAGCGGAGGGAGTAGGCCCGGTAGGCGTTCGGCCAGCATCGTCTTGCCAGTGCCTGGCGGGCCCGTCAGGAGTAGGTGGTGGGCGCCTGCTGCGGCCACTTCCAGGGCCCAGCGGGCTTCTGGTTGGCCCACCACGTCTGCCAGGTCGGGGGCACTTGGCAGACGTGGAGTGGTTGGGGGCGGTGGTGGGTGCAGTGTTATCGGCTCGCCTCGTAGCCACGTCAGGACTTCGGCGAGGGTTTGGGCGCCGTGGAGTTCGATGCCGTCTACCAGGGTGGCCTCCGGCAGGGTGGCCACCGGGACGATCGCTGTCTTCAGGCCCGCTCGGCGGGCTGCCAGCAGGGACGGCAGGACGCCTCGGATGGCGCGGACTCGGCCGTCCAGGGCCAGTTCGCCCAGCAGGGCGGTGGTAGCCAGGCGTTCGCACGGGATCGAGCCGGCGGCGGCGAGGGTGGCGCAGGCGATGGCGAGGTCGTAGCTGCTGCCGCCCTTGGGCAGGTTCGCCGGGGACAGGCCCAGGACGATGCGCTGCTTCGGCCACTCCTCCTCGCTGTTGCGGACAGCGGCCTTCACGCGCTCCTTCGACTCGTGCAAGGAGGCGTCGGGAAGCCCTAGGAGGTGGGTGCGAGGCTGGCCGACGCCCACGTCGGCCTCGATCTCCACCGCTAGGCCGTCGACTCCGTACAGAGCGACGGACCACGCCTGCGCCAAGCCCATCTCAGGCTCCCCGCAGGTGCTGCAGGTGCGCCTCACCGGACGGGGGCCAGGTGACCGAGATCAGGTCGACGCGGACGTTGCACCAGCCGACGCCGTGCGCGCCCAGCCAGCGCAGGGCTGTGCGGCGCAGGCGGGAGAGCTTGCGTTCGTCGACCGCCTCGTCCGGGCGGCCCCAGACCGGACCGGACCTGGTCTTGACCTCGCAGACGACCAGGCGGTCGCCCTCCACGGCCACGACGTCGAGCTCACCGTCGCGGCACGTCCAGTTCCGCGACAGGACGACCAGGCCCTGCCCCTCCAGGTACCTGCACGCCAGATCCTCGCCCTGGCGCCCCTTCTCCTGCTGCCTGGTCTCGACCAGTGCCTGTGCCACCACTGCCCTCGCCTCCCTGCGGGTCGTTGGGTACGACCTTGCAGGGCGGGGCGGGTGGGGCGGCCGGGCTGAGGGGAATCTGTGGACAACTCAGCGGCTGTGGACAACTCGGCCGTTGTAGATCTTGAAACGGCGGAGTTGTCGGTGGGGTGTGCTAGTGGCCTAGGTGGGGAACGGCCCGCTTTCCGGCAAACGCAGGTCCGGCTTGTCCAGCTCCTCCACGTTCACGTCCTTGAACGTGATGACACGAACGTTCTTGACGAACCTCGCGGGGCGGTACATGTCCCACACCCACGCGTCCGACATGCGCACCTCGAAGTACACCTCGCCGTCGGCGTTGCGCACCTGCACGTCCACCGAGTTGGCCAGGTAGAAACGCCGTTCGGTCTCCACGACGAACGAGAACTGGCTGACTATGTCGCGGTACTCCTTGTACAGCGACAGCTCCATCTCGGTCTCGTACTTCTCGAGATCCTCTGCACTCATTACGCCTCCGCGCGGGTCATCTGCTCCGCGCCCTCACTCGTCGCGAGCTCCCCGGCGTCAGCCGGGGTTGCATCATTCTGGACCACGGCCGCCGTGGTCGTGCCGCGCGCCACCCTGTGCGGCGCGGCGAGCCCGTGCTTGGCAGCCGCCGCTGCCACATTTACATACGACCAGCGATGCTCCGCACACGGCCCGTGTTCCATCAACGCTGCCGTGTGGTCGGGCGTGCAGTACCCCTTGTGCACGTTGAACCCGTACTCGGGATGACGATCATGCAGATCCGCCATGATCCGGTCCCGCGTGACCTTGGCCAGCACCGATGCCGCCGCGACGCACGCCGCGGCCTGGTCTCCCTTGAGCACCGCCACGTTCGGCGCGGGCATGCCCGGCACCTTGAAGCCGTCCGTCAGGACGTAGCCGGGGTGCGTCGCCATCTGCGCCACCGCGCGCCGCATGCCCTCGATGTTCATGACGTGGATGCCCAGCCAGTCGATGTCGGCGGGCGAGACGACCACGACCGAGTGATCCAGCGCACGCTTGATCACCTGGTCGTACATCCGGTCGCGTGCGGCCGCGGTCATCAGCTTCGAGTCGTTCAGCCCCTCGAACCGCGCGGCATCACCCGGTCGGAGGACGCACGCGGCGATCACCAACGGGCCTGCGCACGGCCCTCGGCCCGCCTCGTCCACGCCGGCGACAGGGCCGAGGCCCCGACGCTCCAGCGTGCTCTGCAGCGCCCAGTTCCCGGCAGAGCCCCGCACCACCGCGCGGGGCGGCATCAGCATGGTCATCGGCGGAATCGGTCTCGCACTCGACGCCCGAGCAGCAGAAGCGGCCACGCCGCGACGATACCGAGCCCCAGCGGAACGTTCTGCTGCCATCCCGGCGCGCCCATCGACACGGTCTGCGGGTCGTGGTCCGACACGCCGCCCCACCTCGACGGAGGCAGCACGATCACGCGCGCCTTGCCGATCACGTCGGCGACCGGCACGAGGCCGTTGAGGCCGCCCTGGCCCTGGCAGCGCGAGTCGCACGAGTGGTTGCGGTTGTCGCCGAGCACGAACAGCATGCCGTCGGGGATCTTGAGCTCCTCGAACGACTCCTGCTCGGCCGGCGTGCCCTCGTCGAAGTGCTTGTACGGCTCGTCGAGCGCCTTGCCGTCCACCGTCACGCGGTTCTGCTCGTCGCAGCACTTCACGGTCTGCCCGCCGACGGCGATCACGCGCTTGACGAAGTCCTCCTCGTTCGCCGACGGCAGGCCGATCAGCGACCCGATCCAGGACAGGCCCTGCGAGATCGGGTTCGCCGGCTCGTCGGAGATGAAGTCGTTCTGCCACGACGGCGGGCCGCGGAACACGATCACGTCGCCCGGCGCCGGGTCGGTGAAGCGGTAGGTGACCTTGTCCACGAGCACCCGGTCGCCGTAGCAGTCGGTGCACCCGTGCAGCGTCGTCTCCATCGACTCCGACGGGATCATGTAGACGCGGCCGAGGAAGATCTGGATGCCGATCGCGAGGCCGAAGGCGACCAGGATGAGTACCGGCAGTTCCTTCCAGAAATTGCCCTTTTTCTTCTGCTTCGCGGGTTTTCCCGAAGCGTCCGAACTGGGCTCGTCACCGGGCGCGTTCTGCTCTGGAGCGTCGTCGACCACGAGATCAGCCTAGGGGCTGGGGGTTGTGATCCGACACAACACTCCACCGATCTTTCGGGAAAACGACGTACCGGGCTTTCCCGATGACGTTCTCGACCGGAACGGTGCCCGCTACGCCCCCGCCGCCCTGTTTGCGCGAGTCGGTGGAGTTCATCCGGTTGTCCCCCATCACGAACAACCTGCCCTCCGGCACGCGAATCGGCGCGAACGGTTCGTGGTCCGCGGGCGAAGTGCCGGACTGCCAGTGCACATAAGGCTCATCGAGCGGTTTGCCGTCCACAACGACACGGTGCTGCTCGTCGCAGCACATCACCGTCTGGCCGGGCAGCGCGATCACGCGCTTGACGAAGTCGCGTTCGTTCGCGGGCGCGATCCCCAGCAACGAACCGATGTTCTGCACGAATCCCGCGACGGGGTTCGTCGACTGAGGACTGCGGAAGTCGTTCGTGGTCCACGCCTCCGGGCCGCGGAAGACGACCACCTCGCCCGGCGCTATGTCGCCGAAGCGGTACGTGAGCTTGTCGACCAGCACGCGGTCGTTCTCGCAGCCGGTGCACCCGTGCAGGGTGTTCTCCATCGACGCCGAGGGGATCACGTAGACCCGCGCCACGAACGCCTGGATGAGCACCGTCAGCACGACGGCCGTCACGACCACGTAGAGAACTTCTCTCCAGACAGGAGTACGCCCCCGCTCCGGTTCATCCGGTGCGGAGGCGTCCTCGAAGTCTGCTGGGCTCGAAGCCACCGGTCAGGAGACCGGACGGGCCTCGCGCTTCTCCTTGATCTTGGCAGCCTTGCCGCGCAGGTCGCGCAGGTAGTACAGCTTGGCGCGACGCACGTCACCGCGGGTGACGACCTCGATCTCGGCGATGTTCGGGGAGTGCAGCGGGAAGGTGCGCTCGACACCGACACCGAACGAGACCTTGCGGACGGTGAAGGTCTCGCGGATGCCGCCGTTCTGACGACGGATCACAACGCCCTGGAACACCTGGACGCGCTCGCGCGAGCCCTCGATGACGCGGACGTGAACCTTCAGCGTGTCACCGGCGCGGAAGGCCGGGATGTCAGTGCGCAGCGACTGGGCGTCAAGCGCGTCCAGGATGTTCATCGGTGGTTCCTCACGTGTCTTGAACTTCCCAGAGCATGTTCCATGGCAGTGCACGACATGATGGGGGTTCGGCTTGTGTGCGCACGCCGGTATCGCACCGGCTGCGGCAACTGTTCCAGTGTGCCAGACCAGGCACTCCGGAATGAAATCGGGCTACTCCCCGCCCTCGCGCAAGCGCGTGAGCAGAGCGCGGTCGTGCTTGTCGAACGCGTCCGCCGGCAGCGATTCCAGCAGGTCGGGACGCCTGTCCAGAGTCCGGGCGAGTGACTGGTCACGACGCCAGCGGTTGATCAGCTTGTGGTTGCCGGAACGCAGCACGTCCGGCACGGCCAGTTCGCGCCACACCTCGGGCCGCGTGTAGCTCGGCCCTTCGAGCAGCCCGTCCTGGAACGAGTCCTCCGCGTGCGACTTCGGGTTGCCGAGCACGCCGGGCAGCAGCCGTGCGACCGCTTCCACGATCGCGAGCACCGCCACCTCGCCGCCGACCAGCACGTAGTCACCGATCGACACCTCATCGACGCGTACGCGCCGTGCGGCGTCATCGACCACTCGCTGGTCAATGCCCTCGTAGCGACCGCACGCGAACACGAGGTGCGACTCGGTCGCGTACTCGTGCGCGACCGCCTGCGTGAACGGACGGCCTGCCGGCGTCGGCACGATGAGACGCGTCTCGTCCGTGCACACGTCATCCAGGGCAGGACCCCAGATGTCGGCCTTCATGACCATGCCGGGCCCACCGCCGTACGGGCTGTCGTCGACAGCCTTGTGCACGTCCTGGGTCCAGTCGCGGAGGTCGTGCACGCCGACGCTGATCAGGCCGCGGTCGATCGCCTTCCCGAGCAACGCGGCACGCAGCGGCGCCAGGTACTCGGGAAAGATCGTGACGACGTCAATCTGCATCGAGAAGGCCCTCTGGCGGGTCGATCACGACACGGCCGCCGCGAACGTCCACGGTGGGCACGATCTCGCGCACGAACGGGATGAGCGCCTCGCCGCTGTCACGGATGACCACGAGCAGCTCACCGCCGGGGCCGTGCAGGATCTCCTTGACCGTGCCGATCTTCGTGCCGTCGACGAGTTCGGCCGTGAGCCCTTCGAGCTCGTGGTCGTAGAACTCGTCCGGGTCACCGGTCGGCGGCAGGTCGTCGGTGCTGCCCAGCAACAACGTGCCGCGCAACGACTCCGCCACATCGCGCGTGAGGACTTCCTCGAAACGCACGAGCAGCCGCCCGGCATGAGGCCGGGCGGCTGACACGGTGAGGCTTCGGGACGTGCCGTCACGCAGCCTCGCCTGGAGCGTTGCCCCTAGCGCGAACCGCATTTCGGGTGAATCGGTGCGCACGTCAACGGAGAGCTCTCCGGTGATCCCGTGCGCCTTGGCCACACGGCCGACGACGACGTCCATTTGCCCTTTGCAGCTTCGTTCAGCGGTCGGTGTCGACGACGTCGACCCGCACACCACGACCGCCGATACCGGCCATCACGGTGCGCAGAGCCGTCGCGGTGCGACCACCACGGCCGATCACCTTGCCGAGGTCGTCCGGGTGGACGTGGACCTCGAGGGTGCGGCCGCGGCGGGTCGTGACGAGGTTCACCCGGACGTCGTCCGGGTGGTCGACGATGCCGCGAACGAGGTGTTCGAGGGCGTCAGCCAACAAACTCACGCCTCGTCCTTGGGCGCCTCGGCGTCGGCCTTGGGCGCGTCGTCGGCCTTCTTGGCCTTCTTCGCCTTCGGCGTGGTGGCCTCGGTCATCGGCTCGGAGTTCGCGGCGGCGAGCGCGGCGGCGAACAGCTCGGCCTTGGAGGTCTTGGGCTCCTTGACCTTCAGCGTGCCCTCGGCGCCCGGCAGGCCCTTGAACTTCTGCCAGTCACCGGTGATCTCCAGCAGGCGCTGGACCGACTCGGTCGGCTGCGCGCCGACACCCAGCCAGTACTGCGCGCGCTCGGAGTCGACCGCGATGAACGACGGCTCTTCCTTGGGGTGGTACTTGCCGATCGTCTCGATGGCCTTGCCGTCGCGACGGGTGCGCGCGTCGGCGACCACGATGCGGTAGTACGGCTGGCGGATCTTGCCGAGACGCTGAAGCTTGATCTTGACGGCCATGGGCCTGGTACTCCTCGAAAGCTCTGTGTTGATGGTTCGCACAGTCGCGGCCCGGGCAGAGGGGCCGACCACGACGGACAGCGGGCAATTGTGCCAGATGGGGACCCGTGGATCCGAATCGGGTCCTACGCGAACGGCCTCACGGTGCCGAGCGCTTCCCTCACCGCACGTGCGTGCGCGACCGCTCCGGGTGTGTCGCCGTGCACGCACAACGACTCGGCCTGCACCTTGATGACCGCTCCGTCGACGGCGACGAGTTCGCCCGACAGCAGGCGCACGGCGCGTTCGACGACCTGTTTCGTGTCGGTGAGCAGAGCGTTCGACTGCCCACGCGGCACGAGCGTGCCATCGGGCAGATAGCCGCGGTCCGCGAACGCCTCCTGCACCGGACGCAGGCCGGCGGCTTCCGCCCAGCGCAGGAGGTGCGAGAACGGCAGACCGAGGACGGGCAGGTCCTTGAACGCCTTGATGCCGTTGACCACGGCCTTGGCCTGCTGCTCGTGATGCACCGTCGCGTTGTAGAGCGCGCCGTGCGGCTTCACGTACGCGACCTCGGTGCCTGCTGCTCGCGCACACGCATCGAGCGCACCGATCTGGTAGAGCACCTCGTCGGCGAGCTCGACCGGGTCGGCGTCGATGAACCGGCGCCCGAACCCTGCCAGGTCGCGGTAGCTCACCTGGGCGCCGACCTTCACGCCGTTCTTCGCGGCCTCCTCGCAGACCCTGCGCATCGTGGACGGATCGCCGGCGTGGAAGCCGCACGCGACGTTCGCGCTGGTGATGACGCCCAGCAACGCGTTGTCGTCGCCGAGCTTCCAGATGCCGAAGCCCTCGCCGAGGTCGCTGTTCAGGTCCATCAGATGACACCGGCCGAGAGGAGCAGGAGGGACAGTCCGGGGAGGAAGTTGTTCAGCACGTGCGCCACCATGCTCGCCCCGAGACTGCGGGTGATCAGGCGGGCCACGCCGATGGGGATGGCGATCACGAGGAGCAACCACGTGCGCTGCGGTTCGAGGTGGCTGACCGCGAAGATCACCGTGGTCAGCACGAACGCGGCCCACCTGCTCCAGCCCTGCCGTTCGACCGCGCCCCAGAGCAGCCCGCGGAAGATGATCTCCTCGCAGATCGGGCCGATGAAGCTCATGTAGACGAACATCGTGATGGCGGAGGCCAGCGGCAGGTTCGCCTGGCTGAAGAGCTCGCCGACGGCGCTGGTGGCGTTCTCCTTGCCGACGATCTTCGCCCACACGGTGGCGGCGGCGTAGGTGAAGACCAGGCCGATGACACCGATCTTGAGGCCGATGACGACGTCGGCCTTCGTCATGCTCAGCCGCAGGTCGACGACCGGCCCGTTACCGCGCACGTACGTGATCACGATGGCGACCGCGGCCGCGAGCATGATCGGCACGAGTGAGCCGACCAGCACGAGCGAGGTCGAGCTCTCCAGCGTCGCACCGAAGCTCGAACCCACCGCGGTGATGAACACGGCGCTCAGGATGAAAACAGCCTCCACCAGGAGGAACGCGCCGAAACCCCAGCGCTGGCCGACCCGCTCGGGCTCGGGATTGCGGCTGATGTCCCGCACGCTCTCGATGAAACCGCGCTTCGGCTTCACCGCTTCCGGCTCACTCACGCTCTGCAATCTAGTCACGCGGCGACTTCCCGCGGTTGAACAGCAGGCACTGGCACTCTCATGATCAGCCCACCTCGCGATCGACGGCCTCTGAAGCACCGATGCGCTGTCAGTGCCTCGCGATACGCTTGGAGTGGGGACCGCGATCCCCCTTGGGGGACGCTGCCGCCCCCGAATCCGAGGTTACTGTGCGGCACTGACGGAATCCGGGCCAAGCACCTGGCCAAAAGATGGTCAGATCGGGTCCCCGCCGGATGTCCCACTCCTGTGAACGGATCGGCGTACGAACTCTGCTACTAAACCCCCGTCACCGGTGTCGGTGACAGAGGCTGATGGACTGATCTTCAGCGCCGCAGGGTGGTCTCCTGCTCCATGTGCGAGAGCTTGGCCGGGTTGCGCACCGCGTAGAGGCCGCTGATCCGGCCGTCCTCGACACGCACCGCGATCACGGTGTCGAGCTCTCCGTCGAACCGCACGATCAACGCCGGGTAACCGTTGGCCCTGGCCGGTTCCATCGTCCAGCCGCTGACCTTCAGCAGGCCGCCCATGAGCATGCGCGCCACCTTCGAGGCGCCGACGACGGGACGCGGGACGGCCTGCTTCACGCCGCCGCCGTCGCCGAGGAACACGACGTCCGGGGCGAGCAGGTCCAGCAGGGCCTGCAGATCACCCGTTTCGGTGGCGCGCTGGAACGCGGCCAGTGCCTCGCGGGACTCCGCCTGCGTCACGACCTCGCGCGGGCGGCGGGCGGCGACGTGGGAACGGGCGCGGTGCGCGATCTGGCGGACGGCGGCAGGGTTCTTGTCCACGGCGGTGGCGATCTCGTCGTAGTCCAGGTCGAAGACCTCGCGCAGGACGAACACCGCCCGTTCGGTCGGGGTGAGAGTCTCGAGGACCAGCATCACCGCCATCGACACGCTGTCGGCCAGTTCGACGTCCTCGGCGACGTCCGGGGTGGTCAGCAACGGCTCCGGCAGCCAGGAGCCGACGTAGGACTCCTTGCGGCGGCCCAGGGTGCGCAGGCGGCCGAGGGCCTGGCGGGTGACGATCCGGACCAGGTACGCGCGGTGGTTGTCGACCGTGCCGTGGTCGACGCCCGACCACTTCAGCCACGTCTCCTGCAGCACGTCCTCGGCGTCGGCGGCGGAGCCGAGCATCTCGTAGGCGATCGTGAAGAGCAGGTTGCGGTGGCTGACGAACGAGTCGGTGGCGGCGTCCATGGACACAAGACACCAGCCGGCGGCGGTTTGTGACAGTGGGCTGGATCACAGTCACAGGATTCGGGGCTCCGGCATCTCGTGGTCGTCAAGCAAGTCCACGAGGGAGGAAAGACCATGGAACCGCGCTTCAACCTCTTCGGCACCGAGACCGGCAGCAAGCTCGCGAAGCGGTTCGCGGGCCTCGGGCAGGCCGTGCACCAGTCGCCGCTGCCCGCGATCACGGCAGAGCTGGTCAGCCTGCGGGCGAGCCAGCTGAACGGCTGCGGCTTCTGCCTCGACATGCACGTCAAGGAGGCCATCGCGGCCGGCGAGGACCCGCTGCGCCTGCACCTGGTGGCCGGCTGGCGCGAGACCACGGTGTTCACCGAGGCCGAGCAGGCCGCGCTGGCGTTCACCGAGGAGGGCACCGTGCTCACCAGGGACGGCGTGAGCGACGAGACCTGGGAGAACGTCCGCAAGCACTTCGACGACGAGCAGGTCGCGGCGCTGGTCTGCCTGCTCGGGCTGATCAACGCCGCCAACCGGATGGCCGTCATCACCCATCAGAAGGGCGGCTCGTACGAGGTGGGCGCGCTGGCCCGGCACGCCTAGTGGATCCGGCCCCTGAGCATGATCATGCGCGGCGTCCTGAGGACCTCCAGGTTCTCCCGCGGGTCCTCGTCGTAGACGACGATGTCCGCGGCCGCGCCCTCGGTCAGCGAAGGGAAGCCGAGCCACTCGCGAGCACCCCACGACGCGGCGCCGATGGCGTCCAGAGCGCTCATCCCCACGCCGTGCAGCGCGACGATCTCGTCGACGATGCGGCCGTGCTGGATGCCACCGCCCGCGTCGGTGCCCGCGTAGACCGGGACGCCCGCCTCGATCGCGGACGCCACAGTGGTGGAGACGCGCGCGTGCAGGTCGCGCATGTGGTTCGCGTACGCCGGGTACTTGGCGGCCTTGTCGGCGATGCCGGGGAAGGTCTCGATGTTGATCAGCGTGGGTACGAGCGCGGTGCCGTGCGCGGCCATCAGCGAGATGGTGTCGTCGGTCAGGCCGGTGCCGTGCTCGATGCAGTCGATGCCCGCGTTGATCAGGCCCGGCAGTGCGTCCTCACCGAACACGTGGGCCGTCACGCGGGCACCGGCCGCGTGGGCGACCTTGATCGCCTGGGCCAGTTCCTCGTCCGTCCACAGTGGAGCCAGGTCGCCCGCGCCGCGGTCGATCCAGTCGCCGACGAGCTTGACCCAGCCGTCGCCGTACGCGGCCTGCTCGGCCACCGCCGACACCAGGTCCGACTCGACCTCCACGCCGATGTGCGGGATGTAGCGCTTCGGACGGGCGATGTGCTTGCCCGCGCGGATGATCCGCGGCAGGTCCAGGCGCTCCTGCAACGGCGTCGTGTCGATCGGTGAACCGCAGTCCCTGATCAGCAACGTGCCCGCGGCGCGGTCCGTGATCGCCTGCTCCACGGCCTCCGGCAGCTCGACGCCGCCCTGCGGGCCCAGGCCGACGTGGCAGTGCGCGTCGACCAGGCCGGGGACCAGGAACCCGCCGTCGACGACGGTCTGCGCGTTCGGCACCGGCTGGGTGCGGACACGGCCGTTGACGACCCACAGGTCTCGCGGCTCGCCGTCCGGCAGGACGACGCCGCGCAGGTGCATGGTCACTTCTTCTTGTCGTCCCCGTCGAACTTGAACTTCGACGGGTCGAAGCCGGGCGGGAGCTCGTTCAGGCCGCCGAGGTTCGGCAGACCGCCACCAGGGGGCATGCCGGGGATCCCGCCGGGAGGCATGCCGGGCATGCCACCGGGGAACATCCCGGGCGGGAAGCCGCCCTTGACCTTGGGAGGCGTCGGGCCGCGTCCGCCCTTGCCCTTCTTCCCCTTCTTGCCCTTGCGGGTCTTGCTGCCGCCACCGCCGCCGAAGCCCATCCGGCCTGCCATCGACGCCATCATCTTGCGGGCCTCGAAGAAGCGGTTGACCAGGTCGTTGACGTCGCTGACCTTGACGCCGGACCCGTTGGCGATGCGCAGCCGGCGGGAGCCGTTGATCAGCTTGGGGTCGTCGCGCTCGGCAGGGGTCATGCCGCGGATGATCGCCTGGATGCGGTCGAGGTGCTTCTCGTCCAGCATCCCGAGCTGGTCCTTCATCTGACCGGCGCCGGGGAGCATGCCGAGCAGGTTCGCGATCGGGCCCATCTTGCGGATCGCGAGCATCTGCTCCAGGAAGTCCTCGAGCGTCAACTGGCCGGAGTGCAGCTTCGCCGCGGCCTTCTCGGCCTGGTCCTGGTCGAAGTGCTGCTCGGCCTGCTCGATCAGGGTGAGGACGTCACCCATGCCGAGGATGCGCGACGCCATCCGGTCCGGGTGGAAGACG
This sequence comes from Lentzea sp. HUAS TT2, assembly GCF_051853195.1. Taxonomy (NCBI): domain Bacteria; kingdom Bacillati; phylum Actinomycetota; class Actinomycetes; order Pseudonocardiales; family Pseudonocardiaceae; genus Lentzea; species Lentzea sp. HUAS TT2. Next base: position 1,198,681 of record NZ_CP196667.1, read on the forward strand.
TCGAAGTCCTCGAGCTTCTCACCGTTGGACGCGAAGAGGATCGGCTGGCCGGTGACCTCGCGGACCGACAGCGCCGCACCACCGCGGGCGTCGCCGTCGAGCTTGGTGAGCACGACACCGGTGAAGCCGACGCCGTCGCGGAACGCCGTGGCGGTGTTGATCGCGTCCTGACCGACCATCGCGTCGACCACGAACAGGATCTCGTCGGGGTCGACGGCGGCCCGGATGTCGATGGCCTGCTGCATCATCTCTTCGTCGACACCGAGCCGACCGGCCGTGTCGACGAGGACGATGTCGTGCTGCTTGGCCTTGGCCTCCGCGATGCCGAGGCGCGAGACCTCGACGGGGTTGCCGACGCCGTTGCCGGGCTCGGGAGCGAACACGGGCACGCCCGCGCGCTCACCGACGACCTGGAGCTGCGTCACCGCGTTCGGGCGCTGCAGGTCGGCGGCGACGAGCAGCGGGGTGTGGCCCTGGCCCTTGAGCCACTTGGCCAGCTTGCCCGCGAGCGTCGTCTTACCGGCCCCCTGCAGACCCGCCAGCATGATCACCGAGGGCGGGTTCTTCGCGAGGTTCAGCCGTCGCGTCTCGCCACCGAGGACGTTGACGAGCTCCTCGTTGACGATCTTCACGACCTGCTGCGCCGGGTTCAGCGCCTGGTGGACCTCGGCGCCCTTGGCACGTTCCTTCACCTTCGCGATGAAGTTGCGCACAACGGGCAGCGCGACGTCGGCCTCGAGCAGGGCGACCCTGATCTCGCGGGCGGTCGCGTCGATGTCGGCGTCGCTGAGCCGGCCCTTGCCGCGAAGGCCCTGGAGAACCGTGGTCAGCCGGTCGGAAAGCGTGGAGAACACGCCTTCCAGACTAGCTAACCGAACGTTCACCCGATCCCGTGGCTCGCCAGCGCCTCCAGGAGCACCGGTTCACGGCGGCCGACCGGAGCAGTGGAGATCTGCGCGAACCGCAGTCCCGCGGCCACCGCTGCTCCATCCGCCACCGGATCGTCACCCACGTACAGGCACTCGGACGGGTCGACGTCGAGCCGCACGCAGGCCGCGTCGAACGCACGGGCGGACGGCTTCGAGACGCCGAGCTCGTAGGACAACGCGAAGGCGTCCACGGACAGCGACTCGCGCGCGAACACCCGCCGGATGTCCCACGAGATGTTGCTCAGCACCCCGACCTTCAACGGCCTCACCGCCGTCAGCGCGGCCGCGGTGTCGGAGTAGGGCAGCCAGAACGCCGGGTTGTGCAGCCGCTGGAACAGCTCGTCGTCGAACGGCAGCCCCGCCAGCCGGAACAGGATCCAGTGGGCCGACCTGTTCGCCAGCGCGGTCAGGTCCCTGGCCTCCCACACCGCGCGCTCGGCGGCGTTCATCCGCGCCACGAACGGCGCCGGCGCGCGCAGCACCGAGAGGTGCCGCGGCGAGAGCCATTGGTAGGTCGGGCGCCCGAAGAGGGTGCCTGCGAAGTCGAAGAGGACAGCCTTGATCACGACACCATGATGCGCAGACCACCCGACGTTCCCGCACGGGTGAGGAGCGTCACGCCGCTGAACCCGAACGGCACCCAGCCCGCCTCGAACTGGGCGCGCATCGACGAACCGCGGCGGACGTGTCGCTCGAAAGCGTGAGTGCGGACGACGCGCTTGCGGGCGATCTGGCCGTCGAGGGCCTGCGCCGCCGAGGCGTCCAGCCAGAGGAACTGGCGTGAACGCCCCGACAGCAGTCCGGCGAGCACCAGCATGAAGCGCGTGCCGGGCCTGGTGGACGGCTCGTGCACCACCAGCAGGCCCCGGCAGAACAGTGCCGCCCAGAAGACGCGCAACCGGTGCGTGAGGTGCACGAACACGCGCCAGTACTTGTACGGCAGCGGTACGCGCGGCTCGAGCCACATGCGCACCTGGTCGGAGTCGAGGACGGTGACCGGTTCGTCGGCGTCCAGGCGGGAGAGCAGCGTCGTCTTGCCCGCGCCGGGGATCCCGGCGAGGACGACGAGCGAGCGCGCCCGCACTCGGACGGTGGCGATCTGCGTGTTCAACACGGCGGTCATGTCCTAGAAGACGTTCCGACCATCCCTCTCGTTCAGTTTGGTCCGATTTCAGGCGAAATGCACAGGGTTCAGCGCCAGACGACGGCGTGATAGGTGCCGTTTGCGAAGTTCGCGACGCCGATGACCTGCCCGACGTCGCTCAGCCCCGTCACGGAGTGACGTGTGGCACCGGACACCGCGGGCAGCACGGTCTGCGTGCCGGCCATGTCCCAGGTCGCCGCGGAGGTGCCTACGGTGCCCGCGACGAGCCAGGAGCTGTTCACGTCGGAGGCGGTCGACGGCGCGGGCGCCAGCGTCTCCACCCCGCCGCTGAAAACGTCCCAGCGGGTCGCCTGGGACGACATGGCACCGACCGCCGCGCCGTTGTCGTTGATGTCGGACGGCCGCGCTCCGGATCCCAGCTGGGTCTTGCCGCTGCGCAGCCACAGCACACCGCCGGCGCTCGTGGTGCCGACCGCGTCGCCGAGTTGGTTGACCCCGGCGAACGTGCCCGTGTCGAGCACGGTCCGCACACCAGAGGGGTTCCACCGGACCACGTCGCCGCCGCTGGTGCCGATGACCCAGTCGCCGTTGGTGATGCGCGACGCGCTGCCGGCGCCGAGGACCCTCGCCTCGCCCCACGACTCCCACCGCACCACCTGGCTGACGCCGTTGATCGTGGCGGTGCCGATGACGGTGCCGGTGTCGTTGACGTCGTACGCGACGGAGCTCGTCGCCCCCGCGACGGTCAGCTGGACCAAGGTCCCGGAGGAGTTCCACTTCACGGCCTGGGTCGCGCCCGCGGAGGTCACGGCGTAGCCGACGACAACGTTGTCGCGGTTGATGGCCGCCGCCCACGAGTCGAACCCGAGGTCGCCGAGCTTCTTGATGCCGTCCCAGCGGTCCCACCGGACGGCGTGCTGGGTGGTGCCGGTGCCGTAGGAGACGCCGGCGATCGTGCCGGCGTCGTTGATGTCGGCCGCCGTGCTTCGAAGATCACCGGGCAACGTGCCGAGGTCCTCGGCGGCCGGAGCGGCCTGCGCGGTGGCGGGAATGATCAAGGCCGCGGCGATGGCGGCCACCATGAAAGTTCTCAACGTTCTTCCTCCCCAGTCAGAACACGAGAACCTGACACTGCCCGGACCCCGCGAAGGTTGTCCAGGAAGCTGTCTCGTTGTCAGGACCGGGAAACAGCGGCGGCGGTGCGGGTGCGCGGTACCTCCCCCGGCGCCGTCACCCGTCACCACCACCTCTGCCCGTCCGGGAAGCGATCCACCCCTCGAGGACGCTTTCCGGACACCACGAACACTGCCTGGTTTCCGAAGCGCGCAGGAGCGTGAGCACCCGGAGAGGTTGTGCGTAGACCTACTCAACCTCTACCTGGCCGCGTCGAGCACCGCCCGTTCGATCCGGCGCCGGTCGAGGTCGGTGCCCGCGATGCTGAACGAGTCGACGACCGTCGCGCCCAGCGTGGACACGCGCGCCCACTGCACGTCGGCACCGCACTGCTCCAGTGCTCCGGCCACGCGGTGCAGCAGCCCGATCCGGTCGGCGGCCCGCAGTTCCAGCACCACCGCGCCGGTCGCCTCGTCGTCGAACCACAGCACCTTCGAGGGCGGCGGGTCGAGCGGCGGGCCACCGTAGTCGCGTTCCTTCGCGGCGAGCTTCTCCGTCAGCGACAACGACCCCTCGATCGCTCTGGAGAGCTGTTCGCGCAGCAGCGTGGCGTCCGGCAGCGAGCCGAACCGCGGCGACACCGTGAACGCGTCCACCGTCGCACCGCCGTGCGCGTGCAACGTCGCCGCGTGGACCTCCAGCGAGTTCAGCGCGAGCACACCGGCGGCCTTGGACAGCAGGCCGGGCCGGTCCGGCGCGATCACCGTCACGATCGCCGCGTGGTCCTGCTTCTCCAGCAGCACGTCCGGCTTTCCCGACGCCGCAACGCGTTCCGCCATCGCCACGTGCACGGGGTCGAGCGGTTCCGGTTTGGGCAACGCCTCCCCTGCCATCGCCTTGCGGCAGCGGGAGACCAGGTCGGCCATCAGCGCGGCCTTCCAGTCCGTCCACACGCCGGGCCCCGTCGCGATGGAGTCCGACTCCGCCAGCGCGTGCAGCAGTTCCAGCAGGATCGGGTCGCCGCCGAGCGTCTCGACCACGCGGTGCACGGTCGCCTCGTCCTCGACGTCGCGCCGGGTCGCGGTGTGCGGCAGCAACAGGTGGTGCCGGACCATCGCGGACAACGTCTCGACGTCCTGCGGCCACAACCCGATGCGCTCCCCGATCTGGGTCGCCAGCGCGGCCCCGACCTCGGAGTGGTCCTGCTGCCTGCCCTTGCCGATGTCGTGGATCAACGCGCCCAGCAGCAACAGGTCCGGCCGCGCCACCGTGGTCGCCAGCCTGGCCGCGTGGGCGACGGTCTGCACGAGATGCCGGTCGACCGTCCACATGTGCGCGGCGTCGCGCGGCGGCAGGTCCCGCACCGCACCCCACTCGGGGAACAGCCGGCCCCACAAGTCCGTGCGGTCCAACGCTTCCACGACGTCCACGAGTCCACTACCGCTGCCCAGCAACGCCAGCAGTTCCTCGCGGGCCTCCCGCGGCCACGGCTGGCGCAGCTCCGGCGCCGAGTCCGCGAGCCTGGACAACGTTCCTGTCGCGATCGGGTGCTTGCTGCGTGCCGCCGCCGTCGCGACACGGAGCAACAACGCCGGATCACGGCTGGGAATCGCGTCACGGGCCAGCGAGACCTCAGACCCGTGCAGCACCACGCCTTCGTCCAACGGCCTGCGCGGGGGTTGTCCTCTCAGGAACGCCCCGAGCCCGCGTTTCGGCGCGGCGGCCCGAGCGGCCCGCATGGCCACGTCGAACGCGTAGACGACCGTGCGTGCGGCAGAGGAAAGTGAACGAGCCAAAGCGAAACGGTCCGCCAGCCCCAGCGCGGAGGCCACCTCGTCGCCGTCCTGCGCCCGCAGCACGTCACGAGGTTTCCCTGCCACCCGGCGAAGTTCGGTCCGCACGTCCAGCAACAGGCGGCGTGCGTCGTCGACATCGGCCGACGGCCGGTCCACCAGCTGCGCGAGTGACAGCGCGTCCAGGAGTGTGAGGTCCCGCAGTCCCCCGCGACCGTGCTTGAGGTCGGGTTCGACGCGGTGTGCGATCTCGCCGCCGCGCGCCCAGCGCTTCTGCGACGACTCGGCCATCTCGTCCAGCCGGTTGCGAACGTTGCCGCGCCACGCCTGCTTGGCGCCTTCCGCGAGCTTCGCGGTGACCTCGGGGTCACCCGCGATGTGCCGGATGTCCAGCAGTCCCAACGCGGTGCGCAGGTCACCGGCGGCGACCCTCAGTGCTTCTCCCACGGTGCGCACCGAGTGGTCGAGCCCGATGCCGGAGTTCCACAGTGGATACCAGAGCTTCTCGGCGATCTCGTCGACGTTCTTGACGCCGTTGTGCACCAGGACCAGGTCTAGGTCGGAGTAGGGCACGAGCTCACGCCGCCCCAGCCCGCCGACCGCCACGAGCGCGATACCCGGTCCGGATATCCCCGCTCCCCCCGCATGTTTGGTGAGCCAGAACTCGTGCAGGTCCACGAGTGCCTCGCGCAGCGGTTCGGCGGCCAAGCGACGACGACCTGGCACGAGCAGCCTTTCGCGTGCTCGCACCAGGTCGTCAGCCGTGACGACGGCCGTTTCGTTGTTCTCCACGGGCCGTCTCCTAGTTGTTAAAGCGCGTCCGATCCACGTTCACCCGTGCGCACACGGACGACGGTTTCGACCGGAGTCACCCACACCTTGCCGTCGCCGATCTTGCCGGTGCGGGCGGCCTCGACCACTGCTTCCAGCACCTTCTCGACGGCCGTGTCGTCGATGACGACCTCGATCTTGATCTTGGGCACGAAGTCCACCGAGTACTCCGCACCGCGGTAGACCTCGGTGTGGCCCTTCTGGCGCCCGTAGCCCTGCACTTCACTGACCGTCATGCCCAGCACCCCGAGCTGTTCCAGGGCGCCCTTCACGTCGTCCAGCGTGAACGGCTTGATGATCGCGGTGACCAGCTTCATTTCTTGTTGCTCCCCTCGAGGACCGCGGTCGCGCCAGCGGCCACGCTCGGCTTGCCGGTACCACGCGCGCTGGTGAGGCTGCCGTACTCGTAAGCCCGCTCAGCGTGCTCGGACTCGTCGATGCTCGCCACCTCGGCCTCTTCCGACGCGCGGAAGCCGACGGTGAACTTCACCAGGTAACCGAGCGCGAGGCTCAGCACGAAGGAGTAGCCGAGCACCGCGAACGCACCGACGGCCTGGCGCCAGAGCTGGTCGAAGCCGCCGCCGTAGAACAGGCCGTTGATCTTGGCCGGGGCCGACTCGCTGGCGAACAGGCCGATCAGGATCGTGCCGGACAGACCACCGACGAGGTGCACGCCGACGACGTCGAGCGAGTCGTCGAAGCCAAAGCGGTACTTGAGCGACACGGCCAGGGCGCAGAGGACACCGGTGATCGCACCGACCGCGATGGCGCCGATCGGGGTGACCGAGGAACAGGCGGGCGTGATCGCGACCAGACCGGCGATGACACCGGACGCCGCACCGAGCGTGGTGGCCTTGCCGTCGCGGATGCGTTCCGTGAGCAGCCAGCCGAGCATCGCCGCGCAGGTCGCGACGAGCGTGTTGATGAACGTGACGCCGGCGAGGCCGTTCGCACCGAGGGCGGAACCGGCGTTGAACCCGAACCAGCCGAACCACAGCAGACCGGCGCCGAGCACGACCAGCGGCAGGCTGTGCGGCTTCATCGGCTCCTTCGGCCAGCCGACGCGCTTGCCGAGCACGATCGCCAGCGCGAGACCCGCGGCACCGGCGTTGATGTGCACCGCCGTACCACCGGCGAAGTCGATCGCGAGGAGCTTGTTGGCGATCCAGCCACCGGGGTCGACGACGTTGCCGGCCGCGTCCTTGCCGTCGAAGTCGAACACCCAGTGCGCGACCGGGAAGTAGACGATCGTGGCCCACAGGCCGGCGAACAGCAGCCACGGGCCGAAGCGGGCGCGGTCAGCGATCGCACCGGAGATCAGCGCGACGGTGATGATCGCGAACATCGCCTGGAACGCCACGAACACGGTGCTCGGGATCTTGCCCGACAGCGAGTCGGCGCCCAGCAGCCCGTCGAGGCCGAAGAACTCGAACGGCTTGCCCAGCAGGCCTCCGGCGACGTCCGCACCGAATGCCGTCGAGTACCCGAAGAGCACCCAGAGGACACCGACCACGGCCATCGCGCCCAGGCTCATCATCATCATGTTGAGCACGCTCTTCGAACGGACCATGCCTCCGTAGAAGAAGGCAAGGCCCGGCGTCATCAGCAGCACCAATGCGGCGCTGGTGAGCACCCAGGCGGTGTCCCCTGTATCCACTTCGACCTCCACTGCACGTCGGTTGCAGGGAGCATCGGGATGTCCTGTTTCCCCCACTTACGCGGAACGTTTCGCGGAGGTGAACTGTCGACCTGGACGTGTTACGTCCGCGTTTCACGCCGTTCACGGACTCGATTCGGCCACCTCACGGCGTCGGCGCGATAACGAGAAGTAGTCGGCGGTGTCCCCTTCCGGGGCATTGCGGCCGGGCGCGACGAGCCCGCCGGACACTCCGGGTTCACTCCCGGCGGACCGTCTCGGCGCCCGTGCTCTGCCCCAGCACCACCAGCGGGGTCGCGGAGATCAGCAACGCCACCACGAGACCGCACGCGACCACCCCGGCGAACCCGAGCGCCGGCAACGGTCCCTTCGTCGCGACCAGCGTGACCACGCCCAGCACCACCCCGAGCCCGGTCATCGCCACCAGCGGCACGCCCGTCTCCAGCAGCACGACCCGGCGCAGCTGACCGAGCGTCGTGCCGGTCGCCCTCAGCAACGCGAACGAGCGCCGCCGTTCGAGCACGCCTCCGGCCGCACCGGCCGCGAGACCGCATCCCGCGACCACCACGACGACGAGCAGGGAGAACCGGACCGCGGACTCGATGTCGTCCCAGAGCCGTTGCTCGCGCAGCGCGAACTCGCGGCGGGTGTTGATGATGGCGTTCGGAGCGGCGATGGCCTCGCGGGTGCGGATGCGTTCCTCGTCGGCCACCGTGCCGTCACTGCGGATCTCGCGGTCGCGGCCGTCGAACACGGTCACCACGCCCGGCGGGGTGGCGGTGCCGGGCTGATCTCCGTACGCGCTGACCAGCCCGCTCAGGTACGTCGCCGCGAAGGCCGCGAACACCAACGCGCTCGCCGCGCGGAACGACGCCTTCGGGTCCTGCTCGATCCGGCGCGCGGCCAGCACCGTCGTCGCGCTGGAGGCACGCGCCAGCAACCGTCCGACCTGCAGGCACACCCACGGCCCGACGACGGCGACGCCCACCAGGGTCGCGATCACGAACACCGCGGACAGCTCGTCGAAGCCGGGCCCCGAGGTGTACGTGACCAGGAACAACCCACCGATGCCGATCACCAGTGGCAACACGCGCAACGCCGTCGGGGGCCTGGCCGCGGCGCGCCGGATGATCCCGAGCGGGCCGATGTCGACACGGCGCAACGACACGACGGAGACGACGACCGCGAGCAACGGCACCAGGGCCAGCACGGCCAGCGGCGCGCGCACATCGGCGGCGTGGAACGGGAAACCCTCGTACGTCACCGAGGAAGCGAGCACTCGGCGCAAGCCTTCATTGGCCAGCCACCCCGCGAACGTTCCCGCCAGTGCCGCGATCGCGGTCTCGCCTGCCGCGATCAGGGCGGTCTGCAGCCTGGTGGCGCCGACCAGTCGCAATGCGGCCAGGCGGCGTTCCCGTTGGGCCGCGGCAATTCTGGTCGCCATCGCCAAGAACACCGCGACGGGCACGAGCAGCACCAGGGCCGCGATCCCGAGGATGATCCGGGTGAACGCGAAGAACGCGTGGTCGGGCGAGGTGGCGATGCCCGACGCGGTGAACATGCCGGGCACCCGGCCGCCTACCACGGCGACGAGCTGCGCGGGATGGGCGAGCAGGTCCACGGGGATCGTGCCGACGACCTCGCCCGGATACCGGTCGTCGAGTTGATCGTCCGGAGTGGACTCGAACAGCCGCTGCATCGCCGGTGAGGCAACGACTTCACCGGCACGGGGCAGCGTGAATCCCGGCGAGGGCGAGTCGGCACCGACGTCGGCGACGTGGATCCGCAGCATCTGCTCGCCGCGGAAGTAGTCGGAGACGGCCAGCCACTGCACAGACCCGGAACCCGGCGTGTCCGCGCGGGTGTACTGCCACGCCGAACGGTCCGCACGGCCCTGCAGTGCGCTTTGGGCCGTCAGACAGAGCATCAGAACCGTGACGCCAACGGCCACGCCGGCGGCCGTGAACGCGAAACGCGCCCACGCCCCTCTGCCGCGAGGCCACCACAGGCCAGCCATGGGACGGCACTATACCCCCGACGTATACACCGCAGGTATAGCTTCTGACCTGCGGTTCGCCCGCAGGTTGCGACAGGGAATAGAGGGGTTCCGCTGGGACGCTGCTCGGAACGGCCGACGCCACCAGGCCGCTGACAGCACCGTGCCCCCGGCGTCCAACACCGGGGGCACGACTGCTGACCTGTATTAGCGAACCGAGAACGGGCCCGCCGGGATCCGCGGCTTCACGGACATGACCGACGCCTGCGCCGGCGGCTCGACCGCAGCGCACGAGGTGCCGTTGCGAGGCAGCTTCAGCGAGACCAGGTACTCGTTGTTGATCTTCAGCGTGCACTCGCTGCGGTCGTACACGCCGTGGCCCCAGCCTTCGTAGGTCACGAAGACGGTGGTGTCACGGGTCTGACGGTGTGCGTTGACCGCCCACTCGTACGCCGTCGCCGGGTCGTGCTTGGCGTTGGTGAGCAGGATCTTCGGCGAGTTCTTGATCTTCAGCGTGCGCTGCGGGTTCGTGGCCTTCGGGAACCCGACGCAGCCCATCATGGCGCCGTGGCCGAGCGACGAGCCACGGGTGTTCGGCGCGATCCGGTACTCGGACTTCACCAGCGACTGGTACTCGCCCCACGAGCTGACGCGGAGGTTGTAGTCGTTGCAGAAGATGCCCGGGAACGGGTTGTCGAACGTCTCGTCGGCGGCGAACGCCGAGAAGGCCGACTTCGGGGCCTGCGCGCCGTCGATGATCTGCTTGATCTGCTCGGCGAACCGCTGCCAGGCCGGCCCGTAGGCCATGCTGACCACGCCGCCACCGAGGTCCTCCGGCGTCATCTTGACGGTCGGGTCCCACGGGGCGGGCACCTCACCGCGCTCCGCCTTGGCCAGCAGGTCCTTCCAGATCTTGCGGAGGTCCTGGCCGGCGAACGGCGAGGTCGGCGTGCGGTCGTTCCACTTGATCCACTCGTTGAACGAGTCCTCGGCGGTGCGCGCCTCGGAGTCGAGGAACTGCTTCGTGCCGAGGCTGTGGTCCATGTTGGAGTCGATGATCATGGCGCGGATGTTCTTGCCGAACTTCTCCGCGTAGTGCTGGCCCATGATCGTGCCGTACGAGATGCCGTAGTAGTTGATCTTCTTCTCGCCCAGCGCGCGGCGGATGGAGTCGATGTCCTGCGCCACCTCCGCGGTCGAGGCGAAGTTGAAGATCGGACCGCTCTGCTTCGCGCAGTCCTCGCGCAGGGCCTTGTTGAACACGACCAGAGCGTCGAACTCGGCCTTGGTCTTCGGGTAGCTCGACGGCGTCTTCTGCAGCAGCTCCGCCGAGCACTTGATCGGCGCACTGCGCGCGACACCACGGGGGTCGAACCCGATGACGTCGAACTTGTCGATGATCTCCTTGCTGAAGTACCCGTCCGCGAACATCGAGAAGTCGACGCCCGAACCACCCGGTCCACCGGGGTTGATCACCATCGCGCCGATGCGCTGCGACGGGTTCGCCGCCTTCAGGCGCGACACGGCGAGCTTGAACTTCTCGCCGTTCGGCTTCTTGTAGTCGATGGGCAACTCGAGGAAGCCGCAGTCGACCGTCGGCTTCTCCTCGCACGGCTTCCAGTCGATCGCGCCGACCTGGTACTCCGGCTGCCCTTCCGGAGCCGCGATCGCGACCTGACTCGCGCCTAGAACCAATGCAGAACTGGCGATCGCGGCGCCGAAGGCGCGCACCATCGGTTGCATGGAATTCCTCCCTGATCCCCGAACTTCCGGGAGGAACGCTTCCACCGATCGTGTGACGCAGACAACCAACCTAGGTAGGGAGAAGAATCAGACCGTGGTCGTACAACCACCCTCAGTTAGTCGTTTTGGCCCACATCGTCCGCAGGTGGGATAGGCCGTCACTCGTAGGGGTGCCGAGCACCCGGAGCCGTGCCATACCGCCGTCCGGATAGATGTCGAGCCGCACGGCCGTCGCCTCGGCCGCCTCCACGACGAACCGGTGCCGCGTGTCGGGCTGCAGCCGGGTGCGCGGGAGCAGGTCGAACCACGTGTCCGGGTCCTGGCGCTCGTCGCAGCCGCGGACGGACGCCCAGCCCGGCGCGTTGCCCTTGAAGTGGCTCGTGTCGAGCTCGACCAGCTGCACGACCCCGGCCGCGGCGAGCCTGAGCGACACCCAGTCGTTGCCGTCGTCACGGCGGCGCGCGGTCTCCCATCCCTCCCCCATGACCGTGGCCTGACCAGGGGCGATGAGGTTGTTCGGCGAGCTGTAGAACATGTTGCTGCAGCCGGTGACGACAGCGCCGTTCTCCAGCGCGGCGAGGTCGATGCCGCCCACGAGCAGACGCGGGTCGGCCAGCGGTTCGCCGTGCACGCGCAGCCGGGCCACACCGCCGTCCGGGTCGATGGTCAGCCGTACGTGCGTGACGCGGCGTCCCTCGGTGACGTCGAAGAAGTGCTTCTCGTCGCCCTTCAGCGCGGTGCGTTCGACCAGCGGGAACCACTCGGTGATCTCGTCGCCGGACGGGTAGCCGTCGACCTGGGCGCCCTCGACCCAGCAGAACGGCGGGTAGTTGCCCTTGAAGAACGCCGTGTCGACCACGATCCCGCGCACGACGCCGGGCATGCCGAGCCTGACCACGGCCTGGTCCACGCCGGCCTCACGACGGCGGCGGGTCTCCCAGCCGTCGTAGACCTGGCCTTTGTGACCGAAGGTGTAGGTCTGGTAGACCGGCTCGGCGGGCTTGATCAGGTTCTCCCGCTCGGCGAACAGCTCGTCGTTCGCCCACACCACACCACCTCCTGCCGCGCGCGAGGCGAGATCGGGCAGCCGGGTCCACTCGGTCATGCTTCTCCTCTGCGTAGCAACTTGCCCTGCGTTGTGCTGATTTCCTTGCCCCGCAACCACGTCTGCCGCACAACGCCGTTCAGCGCGCGGCCGTGGTACGGCGTGACCGGGTTGCGGTGGTGGAGCTTGTCCTTGTCCACCACGAAGGTCTCGTCCGGCGCGAAGACCACGAGGTCCGCGTCCTTGCCGACCTCGATGGCGCCCTTGGTCTCCAGCCCGACCTGGCGCGCCGGGTGCGTGGACATCCAGCGAACGACGTCGGTGAGCTGGAAGCCGCGCTCCCGTGCGCCCGTCCACACCGCCGGCAGGCCGAGCTGCAGCGACGCGATGCCGCCCCACGCCGTCGCGAAGTCGCCTTCCTTGAGCTCCACCGTGCTCGGCGAGTGGTCGCTGACGACCAGGTCGATCACGCCGTCGCGCAGGCCCTGCCACAACGCCTCGCGGTTCTCCGCCTCGCGGATCGGCGGGCAGCACTTGAACTCCGTCTGCCCGTCGTGGATCTCCTCCGCGGTGAACGTGAGGTAGTGCGGGCAGGTCTCGGCGGTGATCCGCAGGCTTTCGCGCTTCGCGGCCTCCAGGATCGAGAGCGCGTCCGACGACGACAGGTGCAGGATGTGCGTGCGGGCGCCGGTCCTGCGGGTCAGCTCCACGACGTCGCTGATCGCCTTGTTCTCGGCCTCGCGCGGCCGTGACGCCAGGAAGCCCGCGTAGTCCGGCTCCGACTCACGGACCGTGTGCGCGTCCTCGGCGTGCACGATCGTCAACGCGTCGAGCGTGGCCAGCTGCCGCAGCGCTGCTTCCAATTCCTCGGTGGTCACCGCGGGGAACTCGTCGACGCCCGAGTGCAGCAGGAAGCACTTGAAGCCGAAGACGCCGGCCTCGTGCAAAGGCTTCAGGTCCGCGAGGTTGCCGGGGACGATGCCGCCCCAGAACCCGACGTCCACCGAGACGTTCGCCGCGGCCTTGCGTTTGATCTCCAGCGCCGCCACCTCGACCGTCGGCGGGATGCTGTTGAGCGGCATGTCGATGATCGTCGTGACTCCCCCGGCCGCGGCCGCGCGGGTGGCGGTCTCGAAGCCCTCCCACTCGCTGCGGCCGGGGTCGTTGACGTGCACGTGGGTGTCGACCAGGCCTGGCAGCAGCACCTCGTCGTCCGCGAGGTGCACGACGTTCGGCGAGTCGATGCGGGGCTCGACGGCGACGATCCTGCCGTCGACGACACCGACGTCGCACGCGATCTCACCCTGCGGGGTCACGACCCTGCGGGCGCGGAAGACCAGGTCCATGGCACTCACTCTGACACCCAGTCGCGGGCGATGCGACCGCCGAGAACGCCGAGCAGCGAATCGGCCCGCGCCATGCAGCGCGTGACGTCCGGTTCGACGTCCAGCAACGCGTAAACGGCCTTCAGCCCCAGGTCACCGGGTTCGACCGAGCACTGGCCGGCAACCGCGACCACCGGCACGTCACCGGAGGCCTTGACCACCCCGTACGGCGCCTTGCCGTGCCGGGTCTGCGCGTCCAGCGATCCCTCGCCCGTGATCACCAGTGACGCGTCCCGCACCGCCTGCGCGAACCCGGCCAGTTCCAGCACCACCTCGATGCCGGGCCGGAACCGCGCGCCCAGCACCGCGAGCGCCGCGAACCCGATCCCGCCGGCCGCCCCCGCTCCCGGCCGCGTGGCGTACTCAGGGCCGATGAGCTGGGCGAACGCTTCGAGGCGCGCTTCGAGGATCTCCACCTGGTCGGGTGAAGCGCCCTTCTGCGGCCCGTAGACCGCGGCGGCACCAGAAGGCCCGAGCAGCGGGTTGTCGACGTCCGAGGCCAGCACGAGGTCGACGCCGTCGAACGACGCCTCGCCCAGCGCCTCCAGCATCCCCGCGCCGCCGTCGGTGCACGCGCTGCCGCCCAGCCCGAGCACGATCGTGGTGCAGCCGACGTCCCGCGCGGCTTTCAGCAGCTCACCGACGCCGTAGCTGGTGGCGTCGAGCGGCGCCGGCCGTTCCAGCAACGTCAGCCCGGCCGCCGAGGCCACCTCCACCACGGCGGTCGTGCCCTTGACCGCGAACGAGGCGGGCACCGGCTTGCCCACCGGACCGGTGACCCAGCGCCCGACCTTCATGAACCCGGCGGCGACGGCGGCGTCGACGGTGCCGTCGCCGCCGTCGGCCACCGGGAGGAGGCGCACGTCCACGTCCGGGACCGCCTCCCGCAGACCGCGCGCGACAGCGGCAGCGACCTGCGGGGCGGTGAGCGATCCCTTGAACTTGTCCGGCGCGACGATCACAGCCTTGTTTTTTCTCACGCGGGGCGCCTTCGTACTGTCATTCAGTACGAAAGCGCCCCGCGTGCGATCACGGTGGGTCACGGCAGCGGCTCGAATTCCTTCATCGCGGCGATCGACGTGCCGTTCGCGGTGTTGCCCTCGCGTTCGATCATGATCTCCACGAGGACGGGGCGGCTGGTCCTGTCAGCCTCCTTGCGCGCCCACTCCAGCGAGCCGCGGATCTCGCTCGGATCGGCGACCCGGATGCCGGAGCAGCCGTAGGCCTCCATGATCTTCACGTTGTCCGAGCCGCTCGTGTCGTAGTGGATGTCGACCTCGTACTTCATGTCGTAGCCGCCGTGGTCCTCCGCCATCCTGATCAGGCCGAGGTACTCGTTGTTCAGCATGATCAGCACGAACGGCACGTCGTACTGGGCGCCGACCGCGAGCTCCTCCACGAGGAACTGGAACGAGTAGTCGCCGACGATGCCGACGACCTCCGCGTCCGGCCGCGCCTTCTTCACGCCGATCGCCGCCGGGATCTCCCAGCCGAGCGGGCCCGCCTGGCCGCAGACCTGGTAGTGCCGCGGCTTGTGCGCCTTCTGGTGCTGGCCGGACCAGATCTGGTAGAGCCCGATGGCCGTGACGAAGTAGGTGTCCGGGCCGTAGAACTCGTTGATCTCCTTGAAGACCCGCGGCGCCTTGACCGGCACGGTCTCGAAGTCCTCGCGCCGCAGCAGCGTCCGCTTGAGCTCCTGGCAGCGGCCGACCCACTCGCCGGCCGCGCGCGGACCCCGTGCGCGGGCCTTCTCCAGGAGCGCCTGCAGGAACAGCTTGGTGTCCGCGACGATCCCGAGGTCGGGCCCGAACACCTTGCCGATCTGCGTCGGCTCGACGTCGACGTGGATGAACTTGCGGTCGCCGCGGTAGGTCGCGAGGTCACCGGTGTGCCGGTCGCCGAAGCGCGCGCCCAGCGCCAGCACCAGGTCCGACTCCAGGAACGACGCGTTGCCGTAGCGCTGCGAGGTCTGGATGCCGGTCATGCCCGCGTAGAGCGGGTGGTCCTCGTCGATCGCACCCTTGCCCATCAGCGTGGCCTGGATCGGGATCTGCAGGAGCTCAGCCAGGTCCAGCAGCTCGGCGGACGCCTCGCCGAGGATGACACCGCCACCCGCGAGCAGCAGTGGACGTTCCGCGGCCAGCAACATCTCCAGCGCGCGCTCGACCCGTGCGTCAGAAGGCACGCTTTTGGGCACCGGCAACGGTTCGTCGATGCTGGAGTCCCACTCGATCTCCTGCTTCTGCACGTCGATCGGCAGGTCGATCAGGACCGGGCCGGGCCTGCCGGAGCGGGCGATCCGGAACGCCTCGCGGAAGATCCACGGCATCTGCGCGGCTTCCTTGACCTGCACCGCCCACTTCGTGACGGGCGCGGCGATCGAGACGATGTCGACGGCCTGGAACGCCTCCTGGTGCAGCTTGGAGACCGCGGCCTGGCCGGTGATGCACAGGATCGGCACGGAGTCCGCCTGCGCGGTGTAGAGCCCGGTGATCATGTTCGTGCCGGCCGGACCAGAGGTGCCGATCGCGACGCCGACGTTGCCGGTCGTGCGCGACCAGCCGTCCGCCATGTGGGTCGCGCCCTCCTCGTGCCGCACGATCAGGTGCTCGATCGAGCCGTCCTGCTCCATCGCCTTGTACAGCGGGAGGATCGCGGCGCCGGGGCAGCCGAACACGACGTCGATGCCCTCGGACTTGAGGACCTCGACGACCGCTTGCATGACTGGGATCTTCGGCATGTGTCAGGCCCTTCCCGCGAAGTTCTCGATGACCTTGAGCAGCGCGGAGTGGTCGAGCGACCCGTAACCCTGCGCGCGTGCCGCCGCGACCAGTGCGGCGATCTGGTTGGTGACCGGCAGCGCGACGTCGGCGGCACGTGCCGCGTCCAGTGCGATGCCCATGTCCTTGTGGTGCAGGTCGATCCGGAAGCCCGGCTGGAACTCGCGCGCGATCATCGACTCGCGCTTGAGGTCCAGGATCCGGTTCGCCGCGAGACCGCCCGCGAGCACGTCCAGGCCCGCCTTCGGGTCGACGCCGGACGCCTCCAGCAGCACGATCGACTCCGCGACGAGGGCGTAGATGCCGCCGACCATCAGCTGGTTCGCGGCCTTCACGACCTGGCCGGCGCCGTGCGGTCCGACGTGGACGATCGTCTTGCCGACGACCTCCAGGAACGGCCTGGCCGCGGCGAAGTCCTGTTCCTCGCCTCCGACCATGATGCTGAGCGACGCCTGCACGGCGCCGGTCTGGCCGCCTGACACGGGCGCGTCGAGCACGCGGACGTTCGAGAGCTTCTTCGCGATGTCGATCGACGTGGACGGACGGATCGTGCTCATGTCGATCAGCAGCGTGCCGTCGTCGAAAGTGACCTCGTCGATCACCGCCTCGACCTGCGGGTGGTTCGGCAGCATCGTGATGACGACCTCGGCGCCGCTCACGGCCTCCTGTGCTGTGGCAGCCGCCTTGCCGCCGTCGGCGACGAGCTTCTCCAGCGAGGCCGAGCTGAGGTCGAAGCCCGTCACGTCGTGCCCGGCGGCTACGAGGTGGGCCGCCATCGGGCTGCCCATGATGCCGAGTCCGATGAAACCGATGCGGGTCATGCGTTGTCCCTCCAAGCGAAGGAGTGGGTGACGGGCTTGTACTCGGCGCCCACGAAGCCCGTGTAGCCGTTGGCGCGGAGTTTCTGCAGGTGCCCGAAGAGGTCGAGCTCGCCGGTACCGGGCTCGCCGCGTCCGGGAGCGTCGGCGATCTGCACGTGACCGATGCGGTCGACGTGGTCGGCGAGGAGGTCGAGGTCGTCGCCGTTCGTGGCGAGGTGGTAGAGGTCCGCGAGCAGCTTCACGTTGCCGCGGTCGATCTCGTCGATGAGCTCGAACGCCTGGTGGGCGGTCTTGATCGGGTACTTCGGCGCGCCGCTGAGCGGTTCGATCACGAGCTGGGCGCCTGCCTCGGCCGCGACGTCGGCGGCGAAGCGGTAGTTGGAGACGGTCTGCGCGGTCGTCTCGAAGTTGCCGTGCAGCGCGTTGAGCGTGCGGCAGCCGAGGCGGGCCGCGATGGCCGCGGTGATCTCGACGTTCGCGCGGAACTCCGTCTCGCGGCCGGGCCAGCTCGCCAGCCCGCGGTCTCCCGCCGGCATGTCGCCCGCGTAGAGGTTCAGGCCGACGAGGCGCACCTGCGCGTCGACGATGGCGCCCTCGAACGCCTCGATCTCCCGTGTCTCGGGTACGGCGTCCGCGAACGGCCACCAGATCTCGACCGCGTCGAACCCGGCGGCCTTGGCGGCTCGAGGACGCTCCAGCAGCGGTAGCTCCGTGAAGAGCATGGACAGGTTTGCGTCGAACATCTTGGATGCGTTCCTTCCACATAGCGGAAGTTGGATTTCGTACTACGGAGACACTAGACATCTCGCGCAGCCCGGGTCAAGAATGTGGAAGTTCAATTCCGCGATACAGAATCTTGGAGAACCGTGGACAGCTTCAACAGCGCCCCGGAGGCCGAACTGCGACCTCTCCTCTCCGAGTGCCTCGCGGTACCCCGCTGGATCGACGCGATGGTGGCGGGCAGGCCCTACGCGTCGATGGATGCACTCCTCGCGGCTTCTTCGGTTGCCGCACAAGGACTTTCCGACGAGGAGGTGCTCGGCGCCATCGCCGGGCACCCGCGCATCGGCGAACGACAGAAGACAGGTGGGGTGTCGGCGAGGTGGTCGCGGTCCGAACAGTCCGGCGTGGACAGCTCCCAGGCTGATCGCCTGGCGGCGGCCAACGCCGCGTACGAGGATCGGTTCGGGCACATCTACCTGGTGTGCGCGACCGGCCTGAGCGGTGCGGAGATGCTCGGCAACCTGTCCAGTCGCATGGACAACCCGCCGGATGTCGAGCTCCGCGTCGTCAACGACGAACTCGCGAAGATCGCCGCCTTGCGGCTGCAGAAGCTGATCGGGAGCTGATTTCATGGCCATCGTCCTGGGCCCCAACCAGTACGGGAAGGCGGAGAACCGCCTCGTCACGGTGTCGCGCAACGGTTCCGTGCACACCGTCAAAGACCTGACCGTCAGCACCTCGCTGCGCGGAGACCTCGCCGACACGCACCTCACCGGCGACAACACCAAGGTGCTCGCGACCGACACGCAGAAGAACACCGTCTACGCCTTCGCCAAGCAGGCGCCGGTCGGTGAGATCGAGGACTTCGCGCTGCGGCTGGGCCGGCACTTCGTCGGCACGCAGGAGGCCATCTCCGGCGCGCGGATCCTGATCGACGAGCACGCGTGGGAGCGCATCGACGGCCACGACCACGCGTTCTCGCAGGGGTCGAACGAGAAGCGCACCACCGCCGTGACGATCGAGGGCTCTCAGGCCTGGGTCGTGTCGGGCGTGCGCGACCTCGTGGTGCTGAAGTCGACGGGTTCGGAGTTCCACGGCTATCCGAAGGATCCGTACACGACGCTGAAGGAGACCGACGACCGGATCCTGGCGACGTCGGTGACGGCCCGCTGGCGTTACGTGAACACGGACGTCGACTGGGCGAAGTCGTACGCCGAGATCCGGTCCGTGATGCTGAAGACGTTCGCGGACAAGCATTCCCTGTCGTTGCAGCAGACGCTGTACGCGATGGGCGAGGCGGTGCTGAACGCGCGCTCCGAGGTAGCAGAGGTGCGGCTCTCCATGCCGAACAAGCACCACTTCCTGGTGGACCTCAGCGCGTTCGGCCTGGAGAACGACAACGAGGTCTTCTACGCCGCGGACCGTCCGTACGGGCTCATCGAGGGGTCGATCCTGCGGGACGACGCCCCGGACGCCGGTCTGGCCTGGAGTACTTTGCCAGCCTTCTGAACACCACCGGGTTGAGCAGGCTCGCCGGCGTCGCGACCATGTGCACGACCCGGACGAAGCGGCGGAACAGGTCGGGGTCGCGCACGATCCCGGCCTGCCACTTCTTCAGGTACCAGCCGAGCAGCCCACCGCGCTGGGACTCCACCCAGCTGCGGTCGGCGTTGCTGGACATCGCCCACGGCACCTGCGAGGCCTTGGCGACCTTCCGCTGGAACGCCCGGCATCCCTTGGCGCTGAAGTCCCGGTGCTGCCGGAACAACAGCGCCTGCATCGCCGCCACCGTGATCCCCTGCCCGTACACGGGGTTGAACGCGCACACCGCATCTCCCACCGCGACGAGCCCGCCCGGCCAGCCCGGCACGTCCTCGAAAGCGTTGCGACGACTGGCAGTGCGCGCGAACAGGTAGACGGGCGTGAGCGGTTCGGCCTCGGCGAGCAGCTCCGAGATGGGCACCCGCAACGAGTCCAGGAACTCCTGGAACCCGTCGAGATCGCGCGGAGGGTGGTCTCCGACGGCGCCCTGTGCGGTGACCATGATCCGGTCGCCCTCGACGCGCATCGCCGCGACACCGCGCGGCAGGTCCGGCGCGGACAGACTTTCCGCGTACACCACGGGAAAACCCTCCGGCGCGGTGTAGATCCGCGTCGCGTACCCGGTACCGGAGTCGACCACCTCGGGCTTCGGCGTGGTGATCCCCGCGGCGGCGAGCCAGGCCGGCAGCTTCGACGACCGGCCGGACGCGTCCACGACCAGGTCCGCGTCGATCCTGCCGTCCTTGGTGAGCACGCCGTCGACCACGCCGTCGCGGAACGACAGCCCGGTGACGTGCACACCGCTCACGATCTCGGCGGTGACCCGTCGCCGGATGCAGGTCTCCAGCAACGGCCGGCTCAACGACAGCAGCGGCATGCCCAGGTGCGTCTTGGCGAGCCAGCCGAGCGGGTTGAGGATCTGCATGTCGCCCGCGTCGGCGAGCACTGCCCCCTCCGCCACCAGCTCGTCGCGCAGACCGGGGAACAGCTCCTCCAGGAGCTCGCCGCCGCGCACCAGCAGTCCGTGCGTGTGCCTGCCCTGCGGCACGCCCGCGCGGTACTCGGGCACGTTCGTCAGCTCATCGCGTTCCAGGACAACGACTTCGTGAGACTCGCCCAGCACGCGAGCCGCCAGCAAGCCGGCGATTCCCCCACCCATCACCACGGCCTTCATACGGCCATTCAACCAGCGACCAGCTGAGAGTCAGCGGTTCTCCGTAGTGCGCAACGACATCTGCTGGTCGCGCCACGAGTGGAACAGGTCCGCCTCGGAGTACCAGTCGACCCCGGTCGGCCGTTCGCCGGAGATCATGAACTCGATCAGCAGCTGCCGGAACAGGCACAGCGGCACGCCGACACCGGGCGGGAAGTCCGTGTACTTCTCGTTGACGTACGGCGCTTCCTCGGTGCCCTTCGGCCACCCCATGAAGCCGTTGTCGACGTAGTACATGTAGCCCCACGCGCCACGCACGGCGAGCACGACGTTGTGGTCCGGGTCGCCCTCCGCGGTGAGGTTGCGGCCGAAGTGGTCGAGCGACCCGTCGTTGCACTCGGGCCGCCCCAGCAGCCTGATCAACGTGTCCACATCCGCCTCGCACGCGACGACCTGGTACTTGTGCTCGGCAGCGTCGAGGTCGGGTAGCCCGGTCCACAGGCCCGCTCGCATGCTCATGCGAGCCACCCTGCACCCATTGCCCGCACTATTCGACACCCATTGACAGAACCACACGAACGGGTGATGACCCGATCAGCTCGAACGGGTGGCGAGGCCCCTCAGTGCTGACTCGTCCAGACCCGTCGCCACCTGCACTTCCACCGGATCGAGCGCACCGCAGTCCACCGCTCGGAGGAAGAACGAGGACAGCGCCTGGGCGGTCGCGGGCTCGTCCAAAACGCCTCCTGAGACGTTCTGCACGTACGCCTTCAAACGTGCCGCGTTCGCTTCCAGACCTTCGCGGTAGAAACCGTAAACAGCCGCATATCGTGTCACCAGTTGTGCCGGGTGGAGGTCCCAACCCTGGTAGAAACCGTGCTCCAGCGAACGTCGTGTGAGCCGGTAGTGCGTGTCCCAGCCGTGCTTCTTCTGGTCGCCTACCGGAAGCACGTTGGTGGAGCCGTCGGACAGCCGCACACCCGTGCCAGCTGCGGAAACCTGCATCACGTGCCGGGCGAAGTCGCACGCGCCGTGGGCGAGGTGCTGCTGCGCGGCGGACAGCCCGCAGCCCGCCGTGTAGTCGTAGGTGCCGAAGTGCAGACCTGTCACCCGGCCGCGGCCCGCCTCGATGAACCGCGGGATCGCGAGACGACCCTCGCGGTCCACAATGGACTGCGTGGTCTCGACCTGGATCTCGAACCTCAGATCGCCGCCGAAGAGGTCGAGCACCTCCCCGAACACCTCGACCTGGTCGACTGATGTCACTTTGGGAAAAGTGATGACGAAACCTGGCGGGATCTCTCCCAGTGCTGTCAGGAAGATGTCCAGCGTGCGCAGTCCTCGCTCGCGCAGCTCTGCCGTGTCGAACGACTTGATCCGCAGCCCGAACGACGGCGGCGCGGTGCCGTCGGCGACCCAGCGCGAGACGAGGTTCGCCGTGCTCTCGGCGTCCATGTCCTCGACGTCGTCCTCGGGCGCGCCGTAGCCGTCCTCGAAGTCGATCCGCAGGTCCTCGATCGGCTCCTTCGCGAGCTTCGCCTCGACGCGCTTCAGCACGCCCTCGGGGAGTTCCGGCAGGAGTTCCGGTTCGATCGACTCCAGCGCCTCGCGGCCCCAGTCGGCGATCGTGGACCCGATGATGCGGCCGGCGGGCACGTAGCACGTGTGCACGGGCTGACGGCCCGACGGCCAGCTGCGTTCCACTGTGGACAGCCGCGCGGTCACCCGCGCGACGTCCTCAGGGGACAGCGATGTCTCGTACATCAGATGCGCTCGTACGCCGGCAGCGTCAGGAAGTCCACGAAGTCCTCGGACAACGCGACCTGCTCGAACAGCTCGACGGCCGCCGCGACGTGCGGGCCTTCCAGCTCGTTGCCCACGCGCGCCAGCACTTCCCGCACGGCGTCGGCGGTGACCTGCGTGCCGTCGTCGAGCACGACCTTGTTGTTGATCCACTGCCAGATCTGGGACCTGCTGATCTCCGCGGTGGCCGCGTCCTCCATCAGGTTGTGGATCGCCGCGGCGCCGTTGCCGCCCAGCCAGGACGCGATGTAGCGCACGCCGACGTCGACAGCGGCCTCCAGGCCTGCCCGCGTGGCCGAGCCACCGGCGGACTTGAAGTCCAGCAGCTGCTCTGCCGTGACGCTGACCTCCGGACGCTGCTTGTCGATCTGGTTCGGCCGGTCGCCCAGCACCCCGTCGAAGATCTCGCGGCAAATCGGCACGAGATCAGGATGCGCCACCCACGACCCGTCGAAACCATCGTTCGCCTCGCGCGTCTTGTCCTCGCGGACCTTGCGCAGCGCGTTCTCGGTGACCTCGGGATCACGCCGGTTCGGGATGAACGCGGCCATGCCACCCATGGCGAACGCCCCGCGCTTGTGGCACGTCTTCACCAGAAGCTCGGTGTACGCGCGCATGAACGGCGCCGTCATCGTCACGCTGTTGCGGTCCGGCAGCACGTAGTCCGCACCCGCGTCACGGAAGTACTTGATGACGCTGAAGAGGTAGTCCCAGCGACCGGCGTTGAGCCCAGACGCGTGGTCGCGCAGCTCGTAGAGGATCTCCTCCATCTGGAACGCGGCCGGAATCGTCTCGATGAGCACCGTCGCACGGATCGTGCCGTGCGGGACGTTCAGCAACTGCTGCGCCGTCGTGAAGACGTCGTTCCACAGCCGTGCTTCGAGATGCGACTCCATCTTCGGCAGGTAGTAGTACGGCTTGCCGATCTCGGCGTTGTGGAAGAAGTGCAGTCCGAAGTCGACCAGCGCACCCACGGCGTTCTTGCCGCCGAACTGGAGGTTGCGCTCGTCGAGGTGCCAGCCGCGCGGCCGCACGACGATCGTGGGGTACGGCCCGCCCTTGAGCTTGTACTCCTTGCCCTCCGGCGAGGTGAACTCGATCGTCTCCCGTGCCGCCTCGTACAGGTTCACCTGCCCCTGCACGACGTTGTCCCAGTGCGGCGTGTTCGCGTCCTCGAGGTCCGCGAGCCACACCTTCGCCCCGGAGTTCAGCGCGTTGATCGTCATCTTGCGCTCGGTGGGCCCGGTGATCTCGACGCGCCGATCGCGCAGTGCCTCCGGCGCCTCGGCCACCTGCCACTCACCGTCGCGAACGCTTCGGGTCTCGGCGAGGAAACCGAGCGGCCGGCGCTCCTTGCGAAGGGCGAGCAACTCGTCCCTGCGGGCGGCGTGCGCCTCGTGCAGCTTCGCGACGAACTCAAGAGCCTCTTCGGTCAGGACCTGCACCTGGATCCACCTCTCTCGGTTTTGCTGTGTGGACTATAGTTTTTGCATTGCGGAACTGCAACGAGAGGAGCCGCACCGTGACGACAGGTGGCGTGCAGTCCCTGCAAAGAGCCTTCGACCTGCTCGAACGCCTGGCGGACGCGGGCGGCGAAGCGTCGCTCTCGGAGCTCGCGGCATCGTCAGGGCTACCCCTGCCCACGATCCACCGGCTCATCCGCACCCTTGTCACGCTGGGCTATGTGCGCCAGAACAGCAACCGGCGCTACACCCTCGGCTCGCGCCTGATCCGCCTCGGCGAGACGGCTTCACGCCAGTACGGCACGTGGGCGCGGCCGTTGTTGTCGCAGCTCGTCGACTCGGTCGAGGAGACCGCGAACCTCGCTGTGCTGGACGGCGACGAGGTCGTCTACGTGGCGCAGGTGCCGTCGAAGCACTCGATGCGCATGTTCACGGAGGTGGGCAGGCGGCTGCTGCCGCACGGCACCGGTGTGGGCAAGGCGATGCTGTCGCAGCTGCCGCGTGCGGACGTGCGCGCGCTGCTGGAACGCACGGGCCTGCCCGCGTACACGTCGAACACGATCACGGACGCGACCCAGCTCTTGGACTCGCTGGACGAGATCTCGGCGCGCGGGTTCGCGTTGGACGAGTCCGAACAGGAACTGGGCGTGCGGTGCATCGCGGTGCCGGTGATCGGCGGGCCGACGCTGGCCGCGGTGTCGGTGTCGGGCCCGGAGGGACGGCTCACGAAGGACGCGGTGAACCGCATCCTCCCTGAGGTGCTGGCGGTGGCGAAGAAACTCGCCGACCAGGCCGCAACAGCCTGACCCCCTGCTGCTCGCCGCACGCGGGGACCTTTCGTACTGCATGACAGTACGAAAGGTCCCCGCGTGCGGCGAAGAAGCCGCTAGCCGAGCAGGGCGTCCACGAAGGCGCCCGGCTCGAACGGCGCCAGGTGGTCGGCGCCTTCACCGAGACCGACGAGCTTCACCGGCACGCCGAGCTCGCGCTGCACCTGGAAGACGATGCCGCCCTTGGCCGTACCGTCCAACTTGGTCAGCACGATCCCGGTGATGTCCACCTGCTCGGCGAAGACCCGGGCCTGCGTCAACCCGTTCTGCCCGGTGGTGGCGTCCAGGACCAGCAGCACCTCGTCCACCACCGCCTGCTTCTCGACGACGCGCTTGACCTTGCCGAGCTCGTCCATCAGGCCCTTCTTGGTGTGCAGGCGCCCAGCGGTGTCGATCAGCACCGTGTCGACCCCGGTGTCCATACCGCGCTTCACCGACTCGAAGGCAACAGAAGCAGGGTCTCCACCCTCCGGCCCGCGCACGGTCTCCGCGCCGACCCGCTTGCCCCAGGTCTCCAGCTGGTCGGCAGCGGCCGCGCGGAACGTGTCAGCGGCACCGAGCAGAACAGTCCGCCCGTCAGCGACCAGCACGCGCGCCAGCTTGCCGGTGGTGGTGGTCTTGCCGACGCCGTTGACACCCACGACGAGCAGCACCGCGGGCTTGCCCTCGTGCGGCAGCGCCTTCAAGGACCGGTCCATCCGCGGTCCGAGAGCGTCGACCAGCACGGTGCGCAGCAACGCCTGCGCCTCCTCCTCGGTCCGCACGCCGGCACCGGCGATCTTCGACCGGAGGGTCGAGACGATCTCGGTGGTCAGCGCCGCGCCCAGGTCCGCGATCAGCAGCGTGTCCTCGACGTCCTGCCACGAGTCCTCGTCCAGGTCGCCGGCGCCCAGCAGCCCGAGCAGCGACGTGCCGAACGCGTTGCGCGACTTCGAGAGCTTGCCGCGCAGCCGCTCCAGGCGGCCGGAGGTGGGCTCGATCTCCTCGACCTCGGACGCCTCGACGGGCAGGTCGACCTCGACGAAACCGCGCTTCTCCGAGTCGCGCGGCACGGAGGCGTCGTCGCCGACACCCGGCTGGCCGTCGACCTCGGTCCTGTCGGCCACCGGGTGCTCGACCGGTGCCACCTCGGCGACGGCCACCGCCTCGGCATCGGTGGCGTCGGGGGCGGCCGGAGTGAGCGAGATCCCGGACGACGCCTGGTATCCGCCAGGCCTCGGCGTCTCCTCCTTCTGGGTCAGGCTGATGCGACGGCGACGCGTCAGCACCACACCGGTCACCAGCGCGGCAGTCAGCACGACCGCCACGACGACGAGGATCAGGACAAGGGAGGACGTTGGCACGGGCTCATGGTTTCACAGACCCGCATGTGACCTGTCAACCATGTATTGCTCATTTAGGCGAAGATTTCACCAAAGCTCTTGCGTCCCGCCACAGTGTGGAATAGACCACACGTCGTGAGGGTGATCGGACTGATTTCCGGCACGTCGATGGACGGCATCGACGTCGCCGTCGCCGACCTGTCGATCAACGGTGACGTCGTCGAGCTCGTGCCGGTGCAGTGTGCCGAGCACCCGTTCCCGAAGGACCTGCTGGAGAAACCGCGGGACCTCGCTGAAGTGTGCGCCTTCGACACGTCGCTGGGGCAGGCTTTCGGTGAAGTCGCCGCCGGGTACCTGCCGGCGGACCTGATCTCCTCGCTCGGGCAGACCGTGCACCACGAGGTGCAGGACGGCGACTGCCTCGGCACGCTGCAGCTCGGCCAGCCCGCCTGGATCGCCGAACGGACCGGCCTCCCCGTGATCGCCGACCTCAGGGTCCGCGACGTCGCCGCGGGTGGCCAGGGGGCACCGCTGGCGAGCACCCTCGACGCGCTGTGGCTCACCGGCATGGTCGGCGACGCACCGGCGATCGCGCTCAACATCGGCGGCATCGCGAACATCACGGTCGTCAGACCCGGCAGCCCGCCGCTGGCCTACGACACCGGCCCCGGCAACGCGCTGATGGACGCCGTCATGGAGGTCCTCTCCCGCGGCGAACGACGCCAGGACACCGACGGCGAGTTCGCGCGCAGGGGCACCGTTCGCGAGGACGTCCTCAAGAAGCTCCTCGCCGACCCGTACTACGCGAAGCCGTGGCCGAAGTCGACGGGCAAGGAGCACTTCAACGCCGAGTACCTCCAGGGCTTTCCCACGGTCCAGGCCGAGGACATGCTCAGGACCCTCGCCGAACTGACCGCCCGCACCATCGCGGACGCCTGCCGCGCGCACGACGCGAGCACGGTCGTCGCGTCCGGTGGCGGCATGCGCAACCCGGTGCTGGTCGAGGCGCTGGAGAAGGCGCTCGACCCCATCCCGTTGAAGATCAGCGACTCGCTGGGCCTGCCGCGCGACGGCAAGGAGGCCTACCTCGCCGCGCTGCTCGGATTCCTGACGTGGCACGGGGTCGCGGGCAACACGCCGTCCGCGACCGGCGCGTCCGGACCGCGGCTGCTCGGCAGCATCACCCCCGGCGACGGGCCGCTGCGACTGCCCGAACCCGTCACCGGTCCAGTGACCAAGCTGAATGTGGGGGAACCGAAGTGCGCGGACTAGACCTCGCGATCATCGTCCTGTTCCTCGTCGGCATGCCGTTGCTGGGCATGTGGATCGGCGGCAGGCAGAAGTCGTCCACCGACTACTTCGTCAGCGAGAAGCGCATCTCCTGGTGGGTCGTCTGCCTGAGCGTGGTCTCCGCGGAGACGTCGACGCTGACCGTGCTGAGCGTGCCGGTGATCGCGTACATGGCGACGCCCGCGCAGGGCGGCATGACGTATCTGACGCTCGCGCTCGGCTACATCGTCGGCCGCATCATCGTCAGCTTCGTGCTGCTTCCCCGCTACATCGCCGGTGATCTCGTGACGGCGTACGCGTTCCTGGGCCAGCGCTACGGCAACGGCATGCGCGCAACGGCGTCCGTGACGTTCCTCTTCACGCGCCTGCTCGCGGACGGCATCCGGCTCTTCGCCACGGCGATCCCGATCAAGCTGGTGCTCGCGCAGTACGGCATCAACGCCAACTACTGGACGATCATCCTGGCGCTCGGCATCGCGATGGTGTTCTACAGCTTCTTCGGCGGCGTGCGCGCGGTCGTGTGGGTCGACGCCATCCAGATGCTCTGGTACGTGCTGGGCGGCGTGATCGTCATCTGGTGGCTCTCCGGCCAGCTGCCCGACGGCTGGTTCTCGAAGGCCGTCGACGTCGACAAGTTCCAGATCTTCGACTTCACCTCGTCACCGCTGACGGGCGCCTACCCTTTCATCGCCGCGTTCTTCGGCGGCGCGCTGCTGTCGATGGCCTCGCACGGCGCGGACCAGCTGATCGTGCAGCGGCTCATGTCCACGAAGGACGTGAAGTCCGCGCAGAAGGCGTTGATCGCCTCCGGTTTCGTGGTGTTCCTGCAGTTCGCGTTCTTCCTGTTCATCGGCGTGATGATGTGGGCCTTCTACAACGGCGTCGACCCGGTGAAGGACCTGAAGCTCGGCAACAAGGACGAGCTCTTCGGCTACTTCATCGTCAACTCGCTGCCGTCGGGCCTGTCCGGCTTCGTGATCGCCGGCATCCTCGCGGCCGCGCTGTCGTCGTCGTTGGGCGCCTTGGCCTCCAGCACCGTCACAGACGTCTACGAACGCATCCGCAGGACCCCGATGACCGACGAGGAACGCCTGCGCCACGGGCGGATCTGGACCCTCGTGTGGGCGGGTCTGCTGATCGTGTGCGCGGGCCTGTTCGCCTCCTCGAACAAGACCACGGCGGATCCGATCGTGGTGCAGGCGCTCGGCATCGCCGGCTACACCTACGGCGCGCTGCTCGGGGCCTTCCTCCTCGGCCTCATCTTCAAGCGCGCCAGTCAGGTGGACGCGATCATCGCGTTCGTGTCGACGGTGCTGGTCGTCGGTTTCGTGATTCTCGGTGTCAAGTTCGCCGGCAGCACACCGACGATCAACTTCGGCAAGGCCACGGCTGACCTGAAGTCCTTGACCGGCTGGTGGAACACGCCCCTGGGGGTGACGGTCACCTTGCTCGTGGGTGGGTTGCTGTCAGTGCGACATCATTTGGGTAGCCATTCACGCCGGGTGCCGGTACGCGACGAGCTCGATGTGAAGGCGGAATCCTAGGCGGGCGAACATGTGCTGCGACGACTCGTTGCCCGCGTGGATCGACGCGGCGGCCTGCGGCCTGGCGCCGTGGTCCGCCGCGAGTTTCCACAGCAGTTCGGTGACGAGCGCGGCACCCACGCCCTGACCGCGAACCTCGGGTTCGACGGCCACGAAGTCGACGTAGTACTCCTCGGGTTGGGCCTTGCCGGCGGCGTACCCGAGCACACGTTGGCCGTCCATCGCGACGACGACCGTGCGTTTGGCCGGCTCTGACTCGACGAGTTGTTTGCCGGACAAGTACGTGTGCGGGAAACATCGCTCGTGCAGCACGGCGACGGCCTCGTGCACGAACCGATCTGTCGGGAGGACGCGCATCTCGCGGTCGCTGGGACACTTGGCGTCCCTGAGCAGCAGCGTGCGCAGATCCCCGTTGTCGAGTATGTGGATGGCACTGGCCTTGCCCGCGCTGAAGGCGTGCCGTTCGGCGAACGCCGCCAGCCGCTTGTGGGCGGTGTGCCCGTAGAGCTCGAGGTCGGTGATGCCGGTGAGGAGCTCGGTGGCGCGCCGGAACATCGCGTCGGCGGTCTGGTCCCAGATGCGGCTGCCCGCCGGGTGGTTGACCGGTACGTCGACGAACGGTCCGTGCAGCCACGCACGGCCGAGCTCGGCATCGACCTCCACGCTGAGCATGCCCGTGATGTTGTCGTCTGCGTCGACGGCCACCACCGTGCAGTCCGCCCAGCTGGGCTCGAACTCGCCGAGCTCCGCGCGGAGCTCTTCGACTGTCTCACCGAGGTACCCGATGTGATGCGCGTTGTCGGCCTGGAGCCGGACCAGCAGCGCCATCGTGGCGCCGAGGTCGCCAGGTTCGGCGAAACGGATGTCGTACATAGGAGGAATGGTTGCTCGCACGGCCGTTCGAAGCGAGGGGTTTTCCTGGACCAAGGTCACGATCGCGCGGCACTGTAAAATGGCGCGGATGCCCACCGTTCCAGAACTCGACGAGCTGGCCTCCAGGACCGAGCTGGCCCAGGCCAAGGCCCACGCGGGCGACTTCAGGGGCGCCGCCTCCGAGTTCAGGGCACTCTCCAGGGACTACGCGCGGACAGCAGGCGCGGACGACCCGCAGACGCTCGCCGTCCGGCTGGACCTCGCGCGGGTGCTCGGCACGGCGAAGCAGTACGCCAGGGCCATCGACACCTGCGAACCGCTGCTGCGCGACCAGGTTCGCGTGCTGGGTCCCGACCACGCCGACGTGCTGGAGACCCGGCAGCTGCTCGCCAGCCTGCGCTACTCGGCCGGTGACGCGGCGGGGGCGGCCGAGGACCTGGAGCAGTTGCTGGCCGCGTTGTCCCGCGTGCTCATGCCCACTCACGACCGGATCACGAAGGTGAAGCGCGACATCGCGTTCTTGAAGCGCACTACATGACGTGCGAGACATCACTCACACCGGTGGACTCCGCGACGCTGGTATGCCACCTCACGAACACCGACGTCGCAGGCACAACACCCAGATTCGGGCTTGCAGGGCAGGTGAGGGTGGGGGACTCTTCTACGGTGAGTGAGGAAACGATCCAACTCGATCTCAACGAATCCGGGGTGGCTGTCGACCTGCCCTTGCCGGCGAACATCCGGGACGGTGTCCAGGGCGTTCCCTACCGGCCGGTCGAATTCCGAGACGATGATCTTCCGTCAGCTCTGGAACGTGCTGCCGCCTGGTTGCGGCAGACCCAGGACTGGCTGGGCGAACCCGTGGACGTGATCGCAGTCCATCTGGACTATGACGACACCCATGGCAACCCGTACTACGACCTCAAGCTGCTGTGCAACGACGAGGATCTGGCGGGCGTGCCGAAGGTCATGCGAGAACACGAAGGGTCCGCTACCGGCCAGTAGGTTTCCTAGGCTAGCGTTAGGAAGCATGTCGGATCGCGTATATCCCCCGGTGATCGCCGCAGCGAAGCTCATGTTCAAGGTGCTCGACGTGCGGCTCACCGTGGAGGGGGCGCACCACGTCCCGCGCACAGGTGGAGCGGTACTGGCGTCGAACCACGTCAGCTACCTCGACTTCATCTTCGCGGGATACGGGGCGCATCCCTCGGGGCGCCTCACGCGGTTCATGGCGAAGCACGAGATCTTCGCCAACAAGATCGCAGGCCCGCTCATGCGCGGCATGCACCACATCCCCGTCGACCGGAGCGCGGGCCAGGCCTCCTACCAGCAGGCCCTGTCCGCGCTCCGCACCGGCGAGGTCGTCGGGATCTTCCCCGAGGCCACGATCAGCCGATCGTTCACGGTCAAGGACATCAAGTCCGGCGCGAACCGCCTGGCCCACGAGGCCGGCGTGCCGATCATCCCCGTCGCGCTGTGGGGCACCCAGCGACTGTGGACCAAGGGCCGTCCCAAGGACCTGACCCAGCGGCACGTCCCCGTCACCATCCTCATCGGCGAGCCGTTCGAGCCCGCCCCCGGCGACTCCGGTGACGACGTGCTGCGCAAGCGGATGCAGGAGCTGCTCGACACCGCACAGGCCGCGTACCCGACGGAGCCGGGCGCCTGGTGGGCGCCGAGGCACCTCGGTGGCACCGCGCCCACGCCCGAGGAAGCGGCCGCGTTGGACGCTCGCGGCGCCTGACCTGGCGATACAAGGTTTCCACAAGCATCGTCCGGCAGAGTGGGCCGTGCGCACCTGGAACGGTGAGGTTGGGACTGGGGGATCTCACACCACCAGGTGCCAGGCCGCGGTCGGAGCCGGTTCAAGCCCCCCAGGCACCCGCTCCGACCGCCCCTTCACGCCTCTGCTTCCGCCGGTTCCGGCGAAGGTTCCGCAGTCTCAGCGGGCTCAGCGGGCTCAGCGGACTCCACGGGCTCGGCGGACTCCACGGACTCGACGGCCTCGGCAACGGGCTTCGCCGCCGCACGCGCGGGCTCGTCGCTCGAGTTGCGCAGCCGCTGCGAGATCACCTGCGAGATGCCGTCACCGCGCATCGAGACGCCGTACAGGGCGTCCGCGATCTCCATGGTCGGCTTCTGGTGCGTGATGATCAGCAGCTGCGACTTCTCCCGCAGCTGCTCGAACAGGCTGATCAGCCGGTGCAGGTTCGTGTCGTCCAGCGCGGCCTCGACCTCGTCCATCACGTAGAACGGTGAGGGGCGGGCGCGGAAGATCGCGACCAGCATCGCGACCGCGGCCAGCGACTTCTCGCCACCGGAGAGCAGCGACAGGCGCTTGACCTTCTTGCCGGGCGGACGGGCCTCGAGCTCGATGCCGGTGGTCAGCATGTCGCCGGGCTCGGTCAGCACCAGCCGGCCCTCGCCACCGGGAAACAGGACCTTGAAGACGATCTCGAACTCGCGCGCCACGTCCTCGTAGGCCAGCGTGAAGACCTCAAGGATCTTGTCGTCGACCTCCTTCACGACGGTGAGCAGGTCGCGGCGGGTGTCCTTGATGTCCTCGAGCTGCGTGGAGAGGAACTTGTAGCGCTCCTCCAGCGCGGCGAACTCCTCCAGCGCGAGCGGGTTCACCTTGCCCAGCAACGACATGTCGCGCTCGGCGCGCTTGGCGCGGCGGGCCTGGGTGTCGCGGTCGTACGGCATCGGCTGCGGCTCGGAGACCTGCTCGCCGCGTTCCTTGGCCGCCTGGTACTCGGCCATCTCCGCGGCCGACGCGGGCACCAGGACGTCGGGGCCGTACTCGTTGACGAGGTCTTCCAGGCCGATGCCGAAGTCCTCGGCGATCTTGGATTCCAGCTGCTCGATGCGCATGCGCTGCTCGGCGCGCATGACCTCGTCGCGGTGCACGGCGTCGACGAGCTTCTCCAGCTCGCCGGACATCTCACGCACCAGCGCGCGCACCTGGGTCAGCAGAAGCTCGTGCTGCGCACGGCGTTCCTGCGCCTGATCGCGTTCACGGGCGGCACGGGCCAGCGAGATCTGGATGCGTTCCAACGCCTGCTCGCCGCCGTGCGCGACGGCCTTCGCCACCACGGCACCACGGGCGCGGTGCTGGGTCGCGCGGGCGTGGCGTTCGCGTGCCTCACGCTCGGCGCGCGCGGCCCGACGCAGACCCTCTGCCTTGCCCTGCAACGCCCGTGCGCGCTCTTCCGCGGTGCGCTGCACCAGACGTGCGTCCATCTCGCCCTGACGCGCCTGAGCCAGCTCCGCGGCCAGCGCGTCCCGCTGGTCGGTGTCCGGCTCGTCGTCGAGGGTCTGCTCCTCCTCGGCCATCAGCAGCCGCTCTTCGAGCTCGGCCAGCTTCATCAGGGCTTCCTCGCGCGACCGCTCGACCTTGCCGCGGGCCTCGGAGATGCGGCTGACCTCGGCCTGCGCGGACCGCACGGCCGTGGCCATCCGGTTCAGCCGCTCGCCGGAGCGGGCCTGCCGGACCTTGGCCTCCTGCACGGCCTCCTTGACCGCGTCGAGCACCTTGCGACGGGCCTGCTGCTCGGCACGGGCGCCCTCCAGCGCGGCCGAGGCGTGCTCCAGCGCCCGTTCCGCGGTCGCGAGCTGCTCCTGCGCCTCGTCGACGGCGGCCTGCACCTCGATGACGCTCTGCCCCTGGCCACCCGAACCGCCGACCGCCCAGTCCGTGCCGAACAGGTCGCCATCGCGAGTCACCGCGCGGACGTTCATCCTGGCCGCGGTGTCCAGATCGTCCACCACGGCAAGGCGATCGAGCGCGCGGGCCAGTGCCGGGCGCAACGCCTCCGGCGCGTGCACGACGTCGATCGCCCAGCGCGCGCCCTGCGGCAGGTAGCCCCACTGCGACGTGTCCACAGTGGATCCATGCGAGCCGATCAGCACACCCGCGCGGCCGGCGTCCTTCTCCTTCAACAACTTCAGCGCCTGCAGCGCGCCGTCGCCGGACGACACCGCGACGGCGTCGGCGATCGGGCCGAGGGCTGCGGCCAGCGCCACCTCGAAGCCGGGTTCGACGGTCAGCAGCGCGGCGACGGACCCCAGCAGGCCCGGCACGTCCGACGCGAGCAGCGCGCCCGCACCGTCCTTGCGCGTGAGGCCCAGCGAGAGGGCGTCGACGCGGGCGCGCCACGACGCGATGTCGCGTTCCGCGGTGCGTTCGGCCTTGACCAGCTCCTCGACGCGCTGCCTGGCCGCGTCGTTGGACTGCACGGCCTGGTGGTGGCGTTCGTCGAGACCGTGGTCGTCCTCGTCCTCGGTGCCGGTGATCTCCTGGGCCTCTGCCAGCTCCATCGACGCGTACTCGGCGCGTTCGGAGGCCTCTGACAGCGTGACGGAGAGGCGTTCGATCTCCTCGGCGGTCGCGTTCGTCTTGCTGCGCAACGCTTCCACCTGACCGGACAGGCGGGCGAGGCCCTCCCGGCGGTCGGCGATCGCGCGGACGGCGGCGATGTGCGCCTTCTCCGCCTGCGAGACCATGCGCTCCAGCTCGGCGCGCGTCTCCACGGCCTCCGCGAGCGCGATGCGGGCCTCGGTCACGCCCTCCTGGAGCTCCAGCTCCATCTCGGCGGTCTCCTCGGCCTCGCGGTCGAGGTCGTCCGGGTCACGTCCGCGCGAGGGCGCGTCCACGACGTCGGACAGGTGGCGGGCGCGTTCGGCGGCGAGCCTCACGGTGCCGCGCAGACGTTCCTCCAAAGCGGACAGCCGGTACCAGGTGTCCTGCGCGGCCTGCAGCTTCGGCGAGTCGGCCGCGACCCGCTCCTCCAGCTCGTTCTGCTGGTACTGCGCCGACTGCAACGACTTCTCGACCTCGGCACGGCGCACGCGGGCCTTCGCCTCGTCGTGCTCCTCCTGCGCGATGGTCTCGCGCTGCGTCACCAGGTCGTCGGCGAGCAGGCGGAGCTTGCTGTCCCGCAGCTCGGACTGGACGACCTGCGCGCGGCGGGCGATCTCGGCCTGCTTGCCGAGGGGCTTGAGCTGGCGGCGCAGTTCCGCGGTGAGGTCGGTGAGGCGCGTCAGGTTCGCCTGCATCGCCTCCAGCTTGCGCAGCGCCTTTTCCTTGCGCTTGCGGTGCTTCAGGACGCCGGCGGCCTCTTCGATGAACGCGCGCCGTTCCTCCGGTTTGGACTCGAGGATGGCGGCGAGCTGGCCCTGACCGACGATCACGTGCATCTCGCGGCCGATGCCGGAGTCGGACAGCAGTTCCTGGATGTCCATCAGGCGGCACGAGTTGCCGTTGATCTCGTACTCGGTGGCGCCCTCGCGGAACATGCGGCGGGTGATCGACACCTCGGTGTACTCGATCGGCAGGATGCCGTCGGCGTTGTCGATGGTCAGCGTCACCTCGGCGCGGCCGAGCGGCGCGCGGCCGGACGTGCCGGCGAAGATGACGTCCTCCATCTTGCCGCCGCGCAGGTCCTTGGCACCCTGCGTGCCCATCACCCAGCGCAGGGCGTCGAGCACGTTGGACTTGCCGGACCCGTTGGGGCCGACCACACAGGTGATGCCGGGCTCGAAGCGCAGCGTGGTAGCCGAGGCGAAGGACTTGAAGCCCTTCAGCGTCAGGCTCTTGAGATGCACGCCGGGCAGAGTACCCAAGCGTTTGCGTTGGATGCGTTAGGCATGCCGTGACCTGCGCGTCTATGGACGGAGAGTAACCAACAGCCCGCTTTCGTCGGAGACCTCCATGCGTTCGATCTGGTCGACCCGGAACGACGTGGAACCGGGAATCCGCTCGTCAGCGCCGTGATCGGAGCCCCACCAGCCGCCGACCTCCCGCTGGCCCTGCCGGTCGAACACGATGACCTTGCAGCGCGCACCCGGCTTGACCTCGCCGAGCTTGAACCACATCTCGGTGCCCCAGGTCTTCGACACCATCGAGACCTCGCCGTTCACGCCGCTGGCGGCGTCCTTGGCGGCCCAGGTCGGCGTCGGGGGCTGCGACGACGAGGACGGCGGCGCCGCAGTGGGCTGCGACGGCGTCTGCCGCAGGAAGAAACTCCCCCCGGCCAGTGCCAGCAGCACCAGGACGGCAGCACACGCGATCAGCACGCGCCGATGGTCGTGCTTCGGCTCGGGCGGGCAGGCGGGGATCTCGTCGAGGTTCTCGACGTCCGGAAGGCTCAGGCGGCCGAGCAGGCCCGGCAGCGGGGCCAGCCGCAGCATCTCGGCCTGACAGCAGTCGCAGTCGCCGAGATGACGTTCGAACGCGGCCCGTTCCTTGAGGTCGAGCGAGCCGAAGAGGTAGGCGCCGACGTCGACGGTGTGCTGGCAGCTCACGCCTCGGTCACCCCTCTTTCCTCCAGTGCGTCGCGCAGCGCCCGCAGTGCGTAGAAGCAGCGCGACTTGACGGTGCCCGGCGGGATGCCGAGCGTCTTGGCGGCCTCCGCGACGGTGCGGCGGCGGTAGTAGAGCTCGATGACGACCGTCCGGTGCTCAGGCGTGAGCGCCCGCAGCGCCGACGCGATCTGCCACGTCTGCAGCACGTGTTCGACCTGGTCGCTGACCGG
This sequence comes from Lentzea sp. HUAS TT2, assembly GCF_051853195.1. Taxonomy (NCBI): domain Bacteria; kingdom Bacillati; phylum Actinomycetota; class Actinomycetes; order Pseudonocardiales; family Pseudonocardiaceae; genus Lentzea; species Lentzea sp. HUAS TT2. The sequence continues at coordinate 1,234,958 of NZ_CP196667.1, forward strand.
TGGCAGGTCCACCGGCTCGAGCGGCACCTCGGTCGCGCGTGCGTTGCGGCGGCGGTAACCGGAGATCACCAGGTTCTTCGCGACCGTGTAGAGCCACGGTGCCGCGTCGTCCGGTTTCAACTCCTCGTGGTGCCGCCACGCGCGGAGCAACGTCTCCTGCACGACGTCCTCTGCCTGCTGGTAGTCGCCGTCGACCAGCCGCAGCACGTAGTGCAGCAGCGGGCCTCTCCAGCGGTCGTACAGCTGGATGAGGACGTCTTCTGAGGAGTCCACGATCTCCTACTACGCCATCTCCTGGAAAACGGTTCAGCGCTCGATGAACCCGGTCAGGTCGCCCCTGGCGTCCGACCACTGCTCACCGACAGATTCGACGTGTCCGGGGGTTTCACCCGAACGGAGAGCATTCAGCAGTTGTTCACAGTTCTCCCGCGAACCCTCGGCAACCACCTCGACCCGGCCGTCGGGCCTGTTCGAAGCACTCCCCACCAGGCCTAGTTCCAGCGCCCGGGCTCGCGTCCACCAGCGAAAACCAACACCCTGCACTCGTCCCCGCACCCAGGCGTTCAGTCGCACGTCCACCTCCGAATGGTGGCGCAGTCACACCAGGTGACCAAAGACGCACTCTGGGGTTGTCACCCATTAGTGGTACGGTCCCGACCCGTGAGTGCCCGCAGCCTCTTACTCGGCCTGCTGATCGGTGCAACCGGAATCGGCGGCCTCGCCCTCTCCGGTACCTCTCCTCTCGGCATCAGCTTCACCAATGCCGCACAGCAGGAGACCACCGACGCAGCGAACCAGTTCGGAACGGGCAACGCCGCCGCACCCAACAGCAACAGACAGCCTTCCGACGGCGGCAACGCAGACCCCGGCGCCCCCGCGTCCCAGACGTCCTCCTCGGTGCCCGCCACCTCGACGACGTCCGAGACGCCCTCCTCCACGCCTTCGACGCCGGCGTCCCCGTCCACCACGACGCCACCCCCCGAGGCGCCGAAGCCGCCCGCGCAGCAACCGCCTCAGCAGCCGACCGGCCAGACGCCGGAGCAGGCCGTGCTCGCGCTCACGAACGACGCCCGTGCCGCGGCGGGATGCAAGGCCCTCGTGATCGACGACCGCATCACGACCGCCGCGCAGGCCCACAGCACGGACATGGCGACCAAGAACTACTTCTCGCACACCTCGAAGGACGGCAGGACGTTCGACGTCCGCATGCGCGAGGCCGGCTACCCGAAGCCGGGCGGCGAGAACATCGCGATGGGCTACCCGACCGCCGCGGCGGTCGTGGACGGCTGGATGAAGTCCACCGGCCACCGCGAGAACATCGAGAACTGCAGCTTCACCACGATGGGCGTAGGCCTCGACACACGAGGCAACTACTGGACCCAGAACTTCGGCCGCTGACCGTTCGAGCAGGGGAAACTTCGTGTACGAGAGCCCGGAACCGGACTCGCGCTCGCGCTTCTTCCGAGGTGCGCCGCAGGTCGTCCTAGCCGCCTCAGGCGTCGTGCTGGCGACCGTCTTCGCCGCTGTCGCCTCGTTCGCCGCGGGCTCGGACAGCGCGTCCCAGTCGCCGGCGACGCAGCCGCCGCGCAAGGAGGCCGTGCGCGACGCCCTGAGCATCGTGCCGACGTCCGCCCCGACCACGAGCGTCGAGCAGACGTCGTCCGTCGCCGAGACCACCACCACCTCGGCGACCACGACGACGAAGAAGCAGACGCGCGTCACGACCATCACGCGTCCCGACGGCACCACGACGACGGTCACGACCGACGACACGCCTCCGGCGAACACGTCGACGACCACCACGACGACCAACAACAACACGACGACGACCACGACTTCGTCGACGACCACCACCACGTCCTCGAGCACGACCACAACGACGCCACCGGCCTAGGGTTACGCCCGTCACCGCCCCGTGACGCACTGCTACACGAAGGTGTGGCGAGACTGAGGCGTTGGTTCGTTTCCGCCGATAACTCGAACGCAAGTCCATCCGACCGGGTTTCCCCCGAGGAGCGAGTGGTGTTCGAGGAAGATCATCCGCAGTCACCGACCGAGCCTGCCCAGCCGAAGAAGCGCGTGGGCACGGCAGTGCTGCTGGCCGCGGGCGGAGTGGTCGTGGCGACCCTGTTCGCGACCGTGGCGTCCATGCTCGCCGCGTCCGGCCGCGAGGCGAGCCCGGAACGCACGGCGGCCGACGTCGTGCAGACCATCACGAGCGTCGCGCCGGACGGCAGCACCAGCACCGTAGTGGTCACGGTGTCGTCCGGCGCCCCGAAGCCGGCGTCCGCACCGGACCGCAAGCAGGCCGCCCGCCCGCAGGAGCAGCCGAAGCAGGGCACGCCGGACCAGCCGCAGCCGACGACCGAGCCAGCCCAGCCGACGCAGACGCAGCCGCAGAGCACCCCGCCACCGCACACGGAGCCGCCGGCCTCGACGCCTCCGTCCTCGGAGTCGCCGACGACCGCGCCGCCGTCGTCCACGCCTTCGAGCACGCCGCCGCCGGACACCAAGCCGTAACTAGAGCTCGAACCGGTACCCCATGCCGGGCTCGGTCAGCAGGTGCCGCGGCCGCGCGGGCTCCGGCTCCAGCTTCCGCCGCAGCTGCGCCAGGTAGACCCGCAGGTAGTGCGTCTCCTTCTCGTACGCGGGGCCCCACACGTCCCGCAGCAGCTGCTTCTGCGCGACGAGCTTCCCGGCGTTGCGCGCCAGCACCTCCAGCAGACCCCACTCGGTGGGCGTGAGGTGCACCTCGGCGCCGTCCTTCAGCACTCGCTTCGCCGCCAGGTCCACGGTGAACGAGGCGGTCTTCACGATCGGCTCGTCCTCGGGACCGGCGGCGGTCGAGCGGCGGACGGCGGCGCGCAGGCGGGCGAGGAGCTCGTCCATGCCGAACGGCTTCGTCACGTAGTCGTCGGCGCCGGCGTCGAGGGCGTCGACCTTGTCCGTCGAGTCGGTACGGGCGGACAGGACGATGATCGGCAGGCTGGTCCAGCCGCGCAGGCCCGCGATGACGTCTGTGCCGTCCATGTCGGGCAGGCCCAGATCGAGGACCACCACGTCCGGCTTGCCGTCGGCGGCCAGGCGCAGGGCCGTGGCGCCGTCGGGGGCCGTGAGCACGTCGTAGCCGCGGGCCGAGAGGTTGATCCGCAGGGCGCGCACGATCTGCGGCTCGTCGTCGACCACCAGTACTTTTGTCACGCGACCCTCTCCTCGGCGGGCAGGGAGATCACCACGGTCAGGCCGCCGCCGGGTGTGTCCTCCATGGTGATCGTGCCTCCCATGGCCTCGGTGAAGCCCTTCGCCACGCTCAGACCGAGACCAACGCCACCCGGCGTGCGGTCGCCGAGGCGCTGGAACGGGGCGAAGACCTCCTCCGCGGTGCCGCTGGGCAGGCCGCGGCCGTGGTCCACGACGCGCAGCTCGACCTCGGAGCCGTGGGCGGAGGCGCGCAACGCGACGGCACCCGCGTAGCGCAGGGCGTTGCCTGCGACGTTCGCGATCACTCGTTCCAGCAGGCCCACGTCGGCGCGCACGGGTGGCAGCGACTCCGGGACGTCGACCTCGATGTCGCCTGCCTGGCCGACCAGTGCCCGCGCGACGGCCTCGTAGTAGTCGACGGCGCGGAACTGCGGTGACACGGCGCCCGTGGCCAGACGGGAGGAGTCGAGCAGGTTGTCGACCAGGCCGGTCAGGCGGTCCGCCGACTCCTCCACCGCCTCCAGCAGCTCGGCGGTGTCGGAGTCCGACAGCCGCAGCTCCGGGTCGCGCAACGAGCCGACGGACGCCTTGATCGAGGTCAGCGGCGTGCGCAGGTCGTGGCCGACGGCGGAGAGCAGCGCGGTCCGCAGTTCCGTGCGCGACGCCTGGCGCTGGGCGTCGAGGGTCTGCTCGGCCATGCGCTGCTGCCTCAGCGCGAGCAACGCCTGACCGGCGGCCGCCTCCAGGACGCGGCGGTCGGACGCGGGCAGCGAGCGGCCCCGCAACGCCAAGTGCACCTCCGGCGTCACGGCGATGTCGACGTCCGCGTCGTCGGGCTCATCGCACGGGCCGATGCCGACACACGCGACGCGCTCCCACGAGCCGTCAACGCGTTCTAACAGTGCGACGGACGTGAGGCCGAAGTTCTCCTTCACCTTCTCCAGCAGCCGTGCGAGCGGATGTGGGTTCGTCAGCACGGTGCGCGCGTACGACGCAAGGAGCGTGGCCTCGGTGCGAGCGCGCGCTGCCTGGGCCGCACGGCGCGCGGCGTGGTCCACCACCAGCGCCGTAGATACACCCACGATGATCATCGCGAAGAAGGTGAGCACGTTCTGCTGCGCGTCGATGGTGAACGTGTAGATGGGCTCGGTGAAGAAGAAGTTCAGCAGCAACGCGTTGACCAGCGCGGCGGCGATCGCGGGCCCGAGCCCGCCGACCATGGCCACGACGAGCGTCACCAGCAGGTAGCCGATGACGTTCGTGGAGAAGTTCAGGCCGCTGCGCAACGACGCCCCGGCCGCCGTGACCAGCGCGGGACCGGCCACCGCGAGGAACCAGCCCCACGCGAGCCTGCCCGGCTTGAGCGGACTGCCCGCGAACCGGGCGCGCCAGCCGCTGGTCGTCGCCGGGTGCGTGACCATGTGCACGTCGATCGCACCGGACTCCTGCACGACCGTGGAGCCGATACCGGCGGAGAACACGCGCGCGAGCCGCGAACGGCGTGATGTGCCGACCACGAGCTGTGTGGCGTTGACGCCGCGTGAGAACTCCAGCAGCGCCGTGGGCACGTCATCGCCGACAACTGTGTGGAACGTGGCACCGACGTCCTCGGCGAGCGTGCGGTACTTCTGCAATGCGTGCGGATCGGCGCCCGCGAGGCCATCGCCCCGAAGCACGTGCACGACGAGAAGGTCACCACCCGCGCGCGTGGCGATGCGGCGCGCGCGACGGACGAGCGTCTCGCTCTCCGCACCACCGGTGATCGCGACGACGACACGTTCGCGCGTCTCCCACGTGTCGGTGATCTGCTGTTCGGTCCGGTAGCGCAGCAACGCGACGTCGACCTGGTCGGCGACCCACAGCAACGCGAGCTCGCGCAGCGCGGTGAGGTTTCCGACGCGGAAGTAGTTGCCGAGGGCCGCGTCGATCTTGTTCGCGGCATAGACGTCACCGTGCGCGAGCCGGCGGCGCAGCGCTTCCGGGGTGAGGTCGACGAGCTGAATCTGGTTCGCTTTGCGCACGACCTCGTCCGGCACAGTTTCCTTCTGCGGCACCCCGGTTATGCGGTGGACGACGTCGTTGAGCGATTCCAGATGCTGAATGTTGACTGTCGACAGCACATCAATCCCCGCTTCGAGGAGTTCCTCGACGTCCTGCCACCTCTTTGCATTACGGGATCCCGGCGCGTTCGTGTGCGCCAGTTCGTCGACAACGGCGACCTGCGGCGCGCGGGCCAGCACGGCGTCCACGTCCATCTCGGTGAGTTCGACGCCGCGGTGCGCGGAGTACCTGCGCGTGACGATTTCCAGGCCTTCGACCAGTTCAGCGGTCTTCACCCGGCCGTGGCTCTCGACAAATCCGACGACGACGTCGGTGCCGCGTTCCCGCCTGCGGTGCGCCTCGCCGAGCATGGCGAACGTCTTGCCGACACCGGGAGCGGCGCCGAGGTGGATGCGAAGCTCTCCACGTCTGGGTTTCGGACTCACCGGACCAGTCTGCACCGGCCGGACATGGACCGTTCGGCGGTATGCGCTGCGCCACACGGCTATACGAGTGCGCCTTCCCACAGTTCTGACAGGAGATCTGTCTCGTTGAATCATGCTTCAGCCCGGCGCCCGTTCGAGTGAGCGTCGCTGCGCTTTTTACGCCGTTTACCAGCACATTTAAGTGTGCTGGACGCGCGCCGTGACACCCCGCGTCACCACAACGGCCGAATGGGTTATCGGCAGTTGGCGGATAGCGCGCGGAGCGTGAATGAGGGAAAGTGCCAGGGTTCGTGTCCGAATTCGGACAATCACATGCGCGCGGAGAAACACATGCCCACCACCGTCACCAACCACGAGGCACTTCAGCTCGTGGTGGCCGTGCACCGGCTGGTGCGAAGTCTTCGGCAGGCCGCTCCGGCCCGCCGTTTGCAACCCACCCAGTTATTGGTGCTGTCAGAACTGAGCGCCCACGGCCCGATGCGCATCGGCGAGATCGCCGTGCGCGCGCTGTGTTCTCAGCCGACCGCTACAACCGTCGTGACCAGCTTGGAGTCCACCGGACTTGTCCGTCGCGAGCCTGACGCCGCCGACGGCAGGGCGACCATCGTCGTGCTCACCGAAGTGGGCAGGGAGACGATCCTGTCGCTCGCTCACGGTGAAGCCGAACTATTGAGTGAAAGAATGTCCGAACTTTCGCCAGAAGACAGAGAACACCTGCGCTCGGCCATGCCGGTTTTGCGGGGCCTGGCCGAACCACAGCAGAACAAGTAGGAGCGGGACCCCCCGACGGGTCCCGCTCCGAGATTACTTGCTGGGTGACACGGAAGTAGGTGGCACCGAGCTCGGAGTTGCGCTTCCAGAACTCGGCGGTGTCGTACTGGGCGTTGATGACGGAGCGGACACGCTCGGTGCCACCGTGTAACAGACGCCGTTTTCGTAGTCGATCTTCGGACGCGGATAGCGGTTAGCAGGAATCACCGGCTCAGGCCCGTTACCGGGCTCATTGCAGCTGTTGTAGCTCCGCGGCGCGTTGATGGGGCTGCCGTCCTGGTCGTACAGCAGCACGTTCGTGAGCAGCTTGCCGTTCTCGTCGTACACGTAGATGTTGTCGTACGTCTCGACCATCGGCGCCGGGTACGACGAGCGCGACGTGTTGTACGCGAGCTGGTTCGCCGTCACGTCGATGACCTGGAAGAGCAGCCCCACGGCCAGTGCCGAGGCCGGCAGGCTGAACCACAGCCAGCGCCGGTCGATCTTGCCGCGCGGCCCGGCGAACACCGAGACCACCGCGATCGCGGCGACCACGAGGAACCCGAGGATGTCGCGGCCGGCGAGCAGCACGGCCCCGAGCCCGAGCAGGCCCGCCCGCACCAGCCACCACGCGGGCTGCAACGACCTGAGGTAGGTCAGCGCGCGTTCCGCCGGCGTGCCCTGCTCCGGTGTCATCCACTTCTTGAGCCGCTGGGTCTCCGGCAGGTTCATGATCTCGTGCTGCGACGGCCCGCGGTCGTGCACCAGCGCGAGGCTCAGCACCAGGATCACGCCCGGCAGCAGCAGGATCGCCGGCTCCCGCAACGCCGCGGCCCCCGCCAGCAGCGTGACGCCGGTGGCGACCACGAGCCCCCACGCGGCGGCACGAGGCCTGGTCAGCCAGTTGCCCTTGGTCGTGACCGGCAGCCGTTCCGTCCGCGACGGGTATCCGGCGGCCTGCCTCAGCTCCTGCGCGTACTGCTCGGGCGACCCGAGCCGCTGCTCGATCGTCTCGTCCTCGCCGAGCTCGGTGGACAGCTCGGCGACGTGCGCCTCGACGTCCTCCATGATCTCGGCGACCTCGTTGGGCGGCAGGTCGTCGAGGGCGGCACGCATCCCAGCCAGGTAGTGCTCGACACCGAGCGCTTGCGTGTTCATGCTGCGACCTCCTCGAGCAGGCCGTCCAGCGTGCTGGCGAACGACCTCCACGTCTCCCTCGACTCAGCCAGGCGCGCCCGCCCGGTCTCGTTGATGCTGTAGTACTTGCGGTGCGGCCCCTCTTCGCTCGGCACCACGTACGAGGTCAGCATCCCCGCGTTGTAGAGCCGCCGCAGCGTGCCGTACACCGACGCGTCGCCCACTTCGTTCAGTCCCCCGGCGCGCAGTCTGCGCACCACGTCGTACCCGTACCCGTCGTCCTTGCGCAGAACCGCAAGGACGGCCAGGTCCAGCACCCCTTTGAGCAGTTGACTGGTGTCCATGGCCCCCTCCACCTCGGCTTGGTGGTCGAAATCGGCGGAGCCCATTTCGGCCACCAAACGAACTCCCGTCCTTGGGAGTGTCACTGGTGCGCCGTGAACACTACTACGCACTGCGCAGTACTGTCTATTCCGCTAGTACGTCCGTGGCGAACGACAACGGCCTCCCAGGTCAGAGACCCGGGAGGCCGTTCAGTACGCGCGAAATCAGCTCTTGCAGCCCGATGCGCCGGTCGGTTCGCCGAACTTCACGGCGCCGAGCACGATCTTGGTCTTGGGATCGGGCTTGCTGCCCGCGGCCTCCGACTGGCTCACCACGACCCAGTTCCGGTCGACGAGCCGCTGCCGGCCCTGCCCCGTCGCGTCCTCCGACCCGAGCAGGTAGAAACCCGCCGCCTGCAACGTGTCCTGCGCCTTCTGCAGGTCGAGGCACACGACGTTCGGCACGGCACCCTTGACCGGCGGCTCCTGGCTGACGGACGTGTCGGTCGGCTTGCGCACCTTCAGCTGCACCTGCGTCCCGCTCGGCGCCGCGGCATCGGCCTCGGGCAGCTGGGAGACGACCACCCAGTTCAACGGTTCCAGGATCGGCCGCTGCTGGCCCGTCCCGTCCTCCTGCGCCACCCGATATCCCTGCGCCTCCAACAACTCCCGCGCGTCGGCGAGCCGCATCTCCACGACCTTCGGCATCTTCGGCCCGGCCGGTGCGGACGAGGTCGCGGTCGTGGACGCGGCCGGCGGCTGGGCGACAGGACTCGCCGCCTCACCACACCCGGCGAGGACTAGCACGAGCACGGCAAGGACGATCTTCACGAGGCCTCCACCACCTTGACCTGGAACCCCAATGCTCGCAGCAATCCGGTGAGCATGGACTTCGTGTTCTCGGTCGCCCGCTCGCGCAGCTCGGACTTGCCGGCGGCGTCGGCGATCCGCTTCTCGGCGGCGAGGTAGAACTCCTGCTGGCTCTTGGTGTCGAGGACCGAGCCCAGCCGGTCGAGCAGGCCGCGCTTCTGGTCGAAGACGTAGCTGCGCTCGTTGTCGAGGTTCGGCTTGTCCAGCACCGGTTCGGGGATCCGCACCTCCACCGTCCTGCCGTCGGGCGAGATGATCAGCATCTCCTCGACGAGCTTGCCGAAGTCCACGTAGGCGTTGACGGTGCCCGCGCCGACGAAGAGCGTGCGTTCGCCGGAGAGGAAGTCGGGCAGCCACGGCGTGTCCTTCTCGATGTCGATCACGACCTCGTAGTCACCGGTCGCCGCGTGGTACTGGCTCAGGTCGCGCAGTTCCTTGAGCACAGCGGGGTGGCTGCGGTCAATGGTCTCGACGCCGAACGGCGAGAAGCGCGACAGCGTGCCCGTCAGCTGCAGCACGGCCGCCAGCACGACGAGCACCGCCACCGCGACCAGACTCGGTTTCAGCCAGCGCATCCTGACCAAGCTCATGCCGGGCATTGTGCGTAGTCACCTGCTTCCCATTACATGACAAGGAATCGCCACATCGGTCCGCCCAGGTGTCATGTCGCGCATCGGGCGCGTCCCGCTACGGTCGCTCGACATGGGCGGCACCTTCATCAACTACCGGCGACACGACGAGCGCATCGCCTTCGTCCGAACGCTCTACGCGACGCTCGCCGCCCGCTTCGGCGACAACGCCGTCTTCCTCGACTCCGCCACAATCGGGCACGGCCGCCGTTACCCCAACCAGCTGCGCCGCCACCTCGACCGGTCCGACGTGGTCGTCGTCGTGGTGCACGACGGCTGGGCGGAGGAGCTCAGGACCGACGGCACCGACTGGGTGCACAACGAGATCAGGTGGGCGCTCGCCGCCGGAAAGACGATCATCCCGCTGCTGATGGACGGCGTCGCCATGCCCAGGGCGCGCGACCTCCCCCGCACCATCAGGGAGTTCACCAACTTCCAGGCGCACCGCGCGTCCGACGACCCCGAGCACGTCCGGCTCTGCGAGAAGATCGCCGACGAACCACGGCGGCGCGCCTCCATCGGCCAGACGCCGGCCCGACCGTGGGCGGGCCCGCTCACCGCCCTGCTCGGCCTCGTGGCGTTCGCCGCGCCGGTGCTGTTGCTGCCGCCCGAAACGCGTGACGCAGCCATCTACATCTCGGTCGCCGCCACCGTGCTCCCGCTCGCGGCGATGATCGCGGTCGCGCTGGTCTCGCTGGGCCGCAAGCCGATCAACTCGGCCGAGCGGATCGCCCAGGACTTCGACCCGACCACGTACAACCTGCTGGTGGTGGCGCCGGGCGGGATCGTGCTCACGGGGTTCTCGGTGGCGATCGTCTTCAGCTCGCCGGTCGAGCCGCAGATGCGCCCGCTGTTCGTCCTCATCGCCGGCGGCGGGGCCATGTACCTGCTGTTCATGGTGCTCCAGCAGTACAAGACCGAGAAGTTCCGCGAGGACCACTGGCCGGTGCGGCTGAAAGAACCGGTGAAACCCGCCCCCGTCCGGCGCGAGCTCGAACGCCTGCTGCGCAAACACGCGGCCGGCGGCGACCCGGAACGGGTCCGCTGGCACATCACGCATCTGGAGAACGCCGCGGACGTGCTCTCCAGGGACGGCACCCGCGACCGGTGGAGCTGGCTCACGGCGGACCAGACGTGGCAACTGCTGCTGGGCACGGCGTGGATCGCGGCGACCGTGGGCCTGATGACGTCGGCGGCGCTGCCCACGATGAGGCTGTGGGTGCCCGCGGTCGTGCTCGCCGCCATCGCCCTGATCGCCGGGATCACCGTCGAAGCCGCGTACCGGCGGCAGGTCTGGGTGCGCCGCACCGTCGCCGACGAGGTGCACGTGCAGATCCAGCGCATCCAGGACTGGTCACCGTAGCCTTCGGTCGAGCCTGAGCACGGCGAGCCACGTGAAGACCACGGTGAGCCCGGCCAGGCAGGCGAGGTCGAACAGCCACCAGCCGTTCGTGTGCTGCCACAGGTCGTCCTTCGCCGCCACCGGTGAGATCGCGGTCAGGTCCACAGTGGACGCCGCTGCGGCGAGACCCCATCTGGCCGGCAGCAGCCAGGACACGACCGAGGCCACCCCGCCGTCCGACAGGTCGGTGGTGACGCCGTTGAGCGCCACCTGGGCCACGACGACCAGCGAGGTGACGGTCACCGCGGCCTTCAGGTCCTTGCAACAGGCCGAGATGAACAGGCCGAGCGACATCGCGGCGATGCTCGTCGCCATCAGGTCGCACATGAGCTCCACCGTGGACGGCATCCCCGTCACGGCGTGGTCCGGTGCGTGGCGCCACAACACGAACACACCGGCCGCGATCACGCCCTGCACCGCCGCGATGGCCGCGAACACCAGCCACTTCGACAGCACCACGGCGGCGGTGACCGTGCCGGTGCGGTGCTCCCGGACGATGATCCTGTGCTCCTCCACCAGGTTGCTGTAGCTCAGCGCCTGGCCGGTCAGGACGCACAACGTGACCAGGATGCTCAACGCGGCCGTCGCCGTCTTGGCCGGTTCGCCGGCGCGCAGCACGTCGTTCTCGGACACGCCGGCGGCGATCACCGCCGCGATGCCCGCGATGACGAACGGCATCAGCCCCGCGACCCCGGAGAACGTCAGCACGACCTGCCGTGCGACCAGGATCGGCAGCTGGCGCAGGAACGCGCGGAACCTGCCCCGCTGTCGTTCCGGTGCCGGTTCCTCCTGCCGTGCCTTGGCCTCCAGCACCGCCCGCGCGGCCCGTCCGACCACGGCACTCCCGCGGTAGTCCGCGACCAGCTGGTCGACCTTCGCCTTGTTCTCTTTGCCCTCCAGCAGCTTCATCAGGTCCGCGTAGCTGTCCACCTCCAGCGAGCGCAGCACGCCGTCCGGTGGCCCGCAGTAGACCGGGCGTCCTCCCGGCGCGAGCACGAGCACCTGGTCGGCGAGGTGGAGGTGCTCGGTCGCGTGCGTCACCAACGCGACCGTGCAGCCGCGGTCCGCGCACTGCGACAGCATCTCCATGACGTCGCGGTCCATGCCGGGGTCGAGCCCGGACGTCGGCTCGTCGAGCATCAGCAGCCGAGGGTTGCTGAGCATCTCCAGCGCGACGGACACGCGTTTGCGCTGCCCGCCGGAGAGCTTCTGCACCGGCTTGGCGATGTGCTTGGTCAGCTGCAGCTGTTCGCACACGTCGAGCACGACGTCGTCGCCGGCACCGCGGTCGGACGGCCTGCGCAGCCGGTCGGCGAAGCGCAGCAACGACTCCACGGTCAGCGCGCGGTGCATGTCGTCGTCCTGCGGCACGAACCCGAGCCGGCTGCGCAGCTGCTCGCGGTGCGTGCGCACGTCGAGCCCCTCGAAGTACAGGTCCCCGCCGGTCTCGAGCTCGCCGAGCAACGCGGAGAACAGCGAGCTCTTGCCCGCGCCGGACGGGCCGAGCACGGCGAGCACCGTGCGTTCCCGCTGCACCAGCGACATCTCGGTGAGCCGAGGGCCGGCTCCGCGTTTGTTGATCGCGGACAGGTCGTTCACGACGAGATCGCACTTGCCGAGCGGGGTGACGATCAGCTCCAGCTCGTCCTTGCTGATCTGGAACCGGTGGTCCGCGATGTCGAACACCGACAACGCGGTGAGCGAGGTGCGCCGGACCGGCCTGCCGCCCTGGAACGTGCCGTCGGAGTGGCCGAGGTCGCGCAGCTCCCAGCGCTCGTCCCTGCGCTCGACGACCGCGTGCTTCTCGGCGACCTGGTAGCCGTCGATGCGGACCTCGCACGCCTCGCTCCGGCCGATGAACGTCCTGTCCCGTAACGGAAATCGCTGCACGTCGGGCCCCTGCGGCTCAGGGGTGGGCAGTGGTGGCGCCGGGTCCGGCGACTCCGGGCGGACCCGTTCGGAGTCGATCCACTCGGGCAGGCCGGGGTCGAGCCGGTTGATCCCCGCCAGCGCCGCCGAGCCCCGCGGATGCGCCCGCACCAGTGCGCGCAGGTACACCGCGATCTGCCGGTGCGTGAGCCGGTGGATCCGCCGGCACCGCACCGCCGCGACCGTCAGGTGCCGGTCGATGCGGTCCCCGGCTGCCGCGATCTCCGCGTCCAACCGTCCGAGCTCGGCTTGGGTGGAGCGCACCACGCTCTCCGCCGCCGCGACCGCCTTCAGGTGCTCGCGGCCGCGCCGCAGCCTGATCACGGCGACACCCCGGTGTGCCTCGCCCGGCCGCCGTGCCGTCAGCGCCTTCTCGGGCAACGGCACGCCGGCGCGTTCGAGCTCCACCTCGGCCCGCACCAGCCGTTCGGCGACGTGCACGCGGAACGTCCGCAGTCGCGCCAGGTGCTCGCGGTCCGTTGTGGACAGTGCCTCGTGCTCGACGCGTTCCTTCTCGAACGCCTCGTGCGCGCCGCGGATCAGGACCTCCCGGTGCGGGGTCGACCGCGCACCGGGGTTCGGGATGCCGAGCCTGCCGTCACGGGTGCCGTGCCACCAGGCGGCGAACGCCGTCACTGTTCGAGGCAGGTCAGGGTGGCGACGACCTTGCGGTTCTGCGCGGCGGGACCGGGCAGCAGCACGTCACCGGGGCCGAGGTCGGTGACGTGGCCGGGCCAGTTCGTGCCGACGCCCCTGGTCGTGATCGTGTCGGCGGCGATGCCCAGGTCCACCAGCACCGACTTCACCGCGGCCGCGCGCTGACCGGACAGCTCCACGCGCCCGGCCGGCGGACCGACGCTCGCCGTGGTGCCCATGAGGTCTGCCTTCTGCTTCTTGGCGCGCATGGTGTCCGCGAGACGTTGCAAGGTGGTCCGCGCGCCGGCCGGGTCGCGGAACTCGGCGCTGTCCGGCTTGAACGAGATGTTGTCGGCCTCGCCGAGCTCGACCGTGCCGCACGTCTTCGGTTCCACCGGCTTCGGCGGTTGCACGACCGAGACGGCGGGCGACTCGACGGCGGCGGCCGCGGTCGACCCGTGCAGCACCTTCGCCGCACAACCACCCGCGGCCTCGACGACGGACTTCCAGACGTCGAACACGTTGCCCTGCCAGCGCGGGTCCAGCTCCGGCTGCGGCGGCGCGGTCAGGCCGAGCCCGACCAGCACCACGGACCGGCCGGACAGGTCGGGCAGCTGCTTCTCCTTCGCGAGGAACGCGGCGACCTCGGCGGCGTCGGCCGTCAGCACGTTGTCCTCGCCGAACCGCAACGGCGCCGTCGTCTGCAGGCCCGAGTCCATCAGCACGATCGTGCCGCCCGGACCGACCTTCTGCGAGGCGATCGTCAACGCCCGCAGCACGTTCGCCTCCGGCGTCTGGGCGCGGATCTTCTCCCGGAACGCCGTGATCATCCGGTTCAGGTACTGCTGCACCTGCGCTGCGTCCGTGTCGGGGTTCTCCGCGGCGGCCGGAGCGTCCTCGGCGAAGACGTACTCCGGCTTGCCGTCCAGCCGCACCAGCGTGATCGGCTTGTGGGCCCTCGCCACCCCGGTCATCAGGTCGTTCACCGCCGCGGGCACCTCGGGCTTCGGCACGTTCGCACGCGCCCCGACGACGAACGCCATGGGCTGGTCGTGCGACACGGTGCAGGGCGTGAAGTTCGGGGCGGGGACGGCGGTCTGGGAGTCGCACGCGGCCAGCGACCCGGCGAGGAGCGCGGTGGTCAGTGCGGCGAGCAGGCGGCGGTTCATGCGTGCCTTCCGGAGGATCCGTTGGTGGAGTAGTCGTAGGGCCGGTGGTCCTGGGCGAGGATCGCGTCGGTGACCGACGGGTCACGGGCTTTTCCCGCCAGCAACACCCGCGTGTACTGCTTGAGCTCCTCCGCGAAGGCGAGCCGGCGGGCCCGCTGCGACGCGAGGACCTTCTCGGCGGCGTCCCTGGCGCTGATCTGGGCCTGCCACGTCGTGCGCGCGGCACCGTGCCGGCGTTCGATCGCGCGGACCTTCTTGACCGCGCCGCGGTAGGCGGCGATAGCGGCGATGAACGCGCTGCGTCCGGGGTGGTGGGTCAGGTAGGCGCCGAGGCCCGCCGCGAGACCGCTACCGAGGTACAACGCGAGGAAGAGCGCCGCTCCAGCGAACGCGAACTGTGTGGTCGCGCCGCCCGAGTCAGCGGGCGCGGCGTCGAGTGACAGCTGGATCGTCGCGGTCGCCGGGGGCGGTGCGATCAGCCGCACCCACGCCGCCAGCAGTCCCATCGACGCCCAGACGGCCAGGCTGACGGCCCCCGACTTCCACTTCCTCTCCTTGAGGAGCGTGCCCGCGACGTGCGCGAGGTAGACCACCAGCGAGGTGAACCCGATGACGAGCAGGACCGTCACCGACTGGCGCTGCCTGCCGAGGAGGTTCACCACCTGGATGAACGCGGCGACGTCGGCGGCCGCGGCGCAGACCAGGGCGATCAGGTGCAGGTAGATCGACTTCGGGCGGCCGCCGAGCAGCGGCTTCTCCCCGTCGAGCGCGCTCACGGCGGCGATGCGCGCCTGGTTGGTCTCGTCGAGCCGCCTCGAGTCCTGCTGCCGGACCACGTCCAGCTCGTTCAGCCGGGTGTTCGCCGTGCCGAGCGGCGCCTCGACGCGAGCCAGGTAGAGGGCGTGCTCGGCCTCGACGTCGGCCACCCACTTGTCCGCCCACGCGTTGATCAGGTTGTCGAGCGGGTGTCCCACGGCCTCGTCGACCGAGTGCCGCAGGCTCTCGGCGTGCTGCTCGATCTCGGCGCGCGCGGCGGCCTCGTCCAGCGACGACGGCGTGAACACCAGCGACACCGGCTCCTCCGGTTTGCTCACAGGTCCCGTCCTCCCTCGTCGTCCCACGGCAGATCGGGATCTCGCGGCGGTGTCTCGCCGGCCTTCTTGGCGTGGTCGCGGTGCGCGCGGGCGAAGTGCTGCCAGTAGCAGGCGATGCGGCGGGAGCCGTGCGCGCGGACCATGTCGGCGCGCAGCCGGACGACCTCCTCCAGCCGTTCGATCTCGCGGTCGAGCATCGAGACGAGCTGGACGGCCTCGCCGAGGGTGCGCTGGGCCTCGAAGTAGCGCCGTTCGATCTCGTGGCGGCGTGCGCTGTGCGCGTTGCGGCGGCGGTTCTCCGCGAACTCGGGTGAGTAGCGGGCGTCGGCCAGGCGTGCGGGAGCGTCGAGGTCCGGTTCCTTGTCCGCCTCGGCGAGCTCCAACTCCAGCCGGGACAGGCGGTCGCGCAGCGCCTCGATCGGGCTCGCCGCGACGGCCCTGCGGTCGGTCAGCTCGGCCAGGTCGCGCTCACCGGCGACCCGTTCGCCGCTGACCCGCTCGGCGGTGAGCTGGCGCAGGGCCCGCAGCCACCCCGTCTCACCGGTGAACCCGGCGCGGCCGTCCCTGCGGCCGTGCCGTCCGTCGAGCAACCGGTCGTACCAGCGGTAGGTGAGCGGTTCCGCGGGTGGCCGTGTCCAGTCTCGCAAAGTGGTCCTCAAATGACGTGAAGGAAAATGCGTCCACTCGGGCGTCCACTACGACCAACCAGGTGGTGCATGCCGAGAAAGAGTCACTCAACGCGACTGGACATTCCAGGCGCATCGTCTGTCAGGTTTGACCGACAGCTGTCATGTTTCTGCCTCGTATTCAGCGGGGCCGAGTAGGAGAATGCAGGTCGTGGACGACATGGCGGCACTCGTGGCCGCAAACCTGCAACGCCTCCGAAAGAACCTCGGTATGCGAAATCGTGACCTCGACACACGACTCGACCCGGAGTTCTGCGAACTGTTCGGCGCGTCGGGCGACGACGTGGAGGCAATGCGGCGAAAGCTGACGGTCTACCTGGAGGAATTGGTCACCAGATTGCCGGCGGAACTCCAGATCGCCGCACAACAGGGCCTGAACATCACCCCGGACGCCGCGGACGTCAATCTCACCGACCGCATCGACGAACTCGCCACGAGGCTCGTGTGCGACGCCCGCACCGCACGCAGGCGGATCGACAAGGCGTTCAGCGCGCTCGCGGAACACGCCTCGTCCGGCTCGGCCCTGCTGTCGGGAGCCGGCCACGGAGGCACGGGCTGGTACGTCGACTCGTTCGACGTCGTGCTGCGCCTCGACCAGGACACACCGGTCGCGTACGAGCGCAGGCGCATCCTGGTCACGGCCCCCGTGCTGGACGAGATCGCCACGTCGATCGACGTGCCGCGCCACCACGGCCACGACGAGCGGGTCGGGCTGCACACCGACATCTGGTTCGGCGGTCTGCTCGCGGGCAGGCTCCAGGAGTCGACCACGAACTTCCAGACGACGGTCCGGTTGCCGAAACGTTTGCGCAAGCACGAGCGACACACGTTGGGACTGATACATCGGATCCCGCCGGGCCAGCGAATGGCACCGCGCTACGTTTACGTGCCGTATCGCAGTTGCCGCCACTTCAGAGTGGTGGTGCGATTCGCGCCGGAACGGCGGCCGATCCGGGTGTGGCGGCAGGACGGCGTTCCTCACAGCGTTGTGACGGATGGCGCCCCGTCGTCGCATCTGCTGGCGCTCGATCTCGCGAATGAGACGAGTGCCGAGTTCGTCAACCTCATCGCCGGGCTTTCCTACGGAGTGCAGTGGGAATTCTCGTAGCACTCACGCAGGATGCGGTGCCGATGCCGCACCGAGGAAGGAGTTTCCTGTTTCCTGAACCCAACAGGAAACGAGAACGAATCAGAACCTGGGGCGCGGCTGGCAACGCGGGCAGGAATACGAGGACCTGTTCATGAACGGTTCGCGCACGATCGCGGCGCCACACCGTTTGCACGGCCGGTTCTCCTGGCCGTATGCGCTGAGTGACCGGTCGAAGTAGCCGGACTGCCCGTTGATGTTGACGTAGAGGGCGTCGAACGACGTCCCGCCCTGCCCGAGCGCCTCACGCATCACGTCCGTGGCGTGGTCCAGCAGCTCGGCGGCCTTGGCTTTCGTGAGCTTGTCCGTCATCCGGGTGCCGTGCAGCTTCGCGCGCCACAGGGCCTCGTCGGCGTAGATGTTGCCGATGCCGGACACGAGGGTCTGGTCCAGGAGCGCACGCTTGATCTCGGTGTGACGCAGGCGCAACGCGCGCACGGCAGCATCACGGGAGAACAAGGGGTCCATGGGGTCGCGAGCGATGTGCGCGACCGAGTCGGGCACGAGGGTGCCGTCGACCTCGACCAGCTCGGCGAGAGCGAGACCGCCGAAGGTGCGCTGGTCGACGAAACGGAGCTCGGGCCCGCCGTCGGAGAACTGAAAACGGACGCGCAGATGCTTCTCGTCGGGGGCCGACGAGGGCTGCACGAGCATTTGGCCACTCATGCCCAGGTGCGCGAGCATGGCGGCTTTGTCGGCCAGTTCGACCCAGAGGTACTTGCCGCGGCGCCTGGCGGCAGCCATTGGCTGGCCCGCCAAGCGCGCGCAGAAGTCCAAGGAACCCAGGTCGTGCCGGCGGATGGCGCGTGGGTGCAAAACCTCTACCGAGGAGATGACCCGGCCGGCGACGTGGGCTTCAAGGCCGAGGCGTACTACCTCGACCTCTGGGAGTTCGGGCACGTCAGGCTTCGGACTTGCCCTCGTCGACGGGCTGTGCCTCGATCACGGCAGCCTGCGGCTTGGTGGGCTTGAGCACCCACACACCCGCGCGGCTCGTGTCCCTGACCAGCACAAGGCCCTGGATTCCTCCGCTGCGGGAGGTGTTCACCGGCCCGCGATTGGTGCGCGTGCGGCGGTTCGTGCGGTTCCTGGTCGCATACATTGCGGTCTCAGTCTTCCTCGGTTGGGGAGATCCCTGGCGTCACCGAGGCGCCATTCTGTCCGTTCTTGGCCACGGCCGACTCCTGCTCGGCCTTGACCCGTTCCGACAGAACATGATAAGCCGCTTCGGCGGCTTTCTGCTCGGCTTCCTTCTTGGTGCGCCCATCACCCTTGCCGTGAGGCTGGCCACCGACGAGCACCGTGGCGGTGAACTCCTTGCGGTGGTCCGGCCCCTGGTCGTCCACGCGGTACTCCGGGACGCCGAGACTGGCTTGAGCGGTGAGCTCCTGCAGGCTTGTCTTCCAGTCCAGTCCAGCACCCAAAAGCGGAGCTTTGGCCAAGAGCGGATCGAACAGCCGGTGAACGAACGTTCGTGCGGTATCGATACCGAACTGCAGGTACACCGCACCGATGACGGCCTCGAGGCCGTCAGCGAGAATGCTTGCCTTGTCCCTGCCGCCGGTCAGCTCTTCGCCACGACCGAGCAACAGGTGTGCACCGAGCCCGCCTTCACTCAGGTTGCGCGCGACGCCGGCCAGTGCGTGCATGTTGACCACGCTGGCGCGGAGCTTCGCGAGCTGACCTTCGGGAAGGTCGGGATGGGTGCGGTACAGGTGGTCGGTGACGACCAGACCCAGAACCGCGTCTCCCAGGAACTCGAGACGCTCGTTCGGCGGCAAGCCGCCGTTCTCGTACGCGTAAGACCTGTGGGTGAGTGACAGCACGAGCAGCTCGGCGTCCAGGTGGACGCCGAGCGCTTCGAGCAGGTCCGCGCGGTCCGCTTGCGGTGCGCGCGGCGGCTTTCCCCCCACTACGTCGCCGAGGAGATCAGGCCGGCTGAGCGACCTGGCGGCCAGCGTACTGACCACAGGCCGGGCAGGCGACGTGCTGCGGCTTCGGCTGGCGGCAAGCCTTGTTGGAGCACGCCACCAGGTGCACGGCAGACGTCTTCCACTGGGAACGGCGCGCACGGGTGTTCGAACGCGACATTTTCCGCTTCGGGACGGCCACGACTACTTCTCCTCCGAGTTGTCATCGCTGAACCGCTCTTGCAACGCGGCCCAACGAGGGTCAATCGTCTCATGCCCGTGGTCGGGCCCGAGCTCCGCCCACCTGCCACCACACTCGGAGCAAAGCCCCTTGCAGTCCGGCTCGCAGAGCGGTGCCTGCGGCAGCGCGAGAACGATGGCGTCCCGCACCACAGGCTCGAGGTCGATCAGATCGTTGACGATCCGGCTGACCTCGTCTTCATCAGTGGTCTCGTCCGTGGTGCTGTCCGGCCACGCGTACAGCTCCGTGATCCGGACTTCAACCTCATCGGTGAGCGGCTCGAGACACCTCGAACACTCACCTTCGACCTTGGCGAACGCTGTCCCCGACACGAGCAGGCCCTCCACGACCGATTCGATCAGGAGGTCGAGCTCCACTTCCCCGTTCTCGGGCACCGCGATCACCCCGAGCAGCCCGACACCTGCGCCGGGAACCGACCTCACGAGGGGTCGGCTCAGGCCGGCGCGACGGCCGATGTCCCTGGTGTCGATGACCCAGGGACCGGATGCTGTGGGACGCGTGGACGCGTGACGATGCTCAGTCATGATTTCGGGTTTTGCCGGCGGGGACCTACCACGTCCAGCCGTTCCAGGGTACGGGACGAGGCCCCCGCGCGTGAAATCGGCAGGTGATCGCACCTGTCCGACGTAGCGCGAATCACACGTTCAGGCGCGATCCACAGTCCTGGTTCGTCAGGAACCGTAGTCGAACGGCGCCGCGGCACCCGCCACAGCCGGTCCGCGCAGGTGCGAACGGCCCTTGCCGACCGACCTGAGCGTGTGCGCGAGGAGGTCCTCGAAGTCCGCGAGCTTGCCGTCCACGTACGCGTCGCACTCCGACCGCAGGCGGATGGACTCGTTCTGGGCGGCGTCGAGCAGGCGTGCCGCCTCGGCGTGCGCCGTGCGGACGACCTCCTGCTCGTTGACGAGCCTGGCCTGCTCGGCCCTGCCGTCCTCGGTGGCGCGCTCGTAGTTCGCGCGGCCCGCCTGGATCATGCGCTCGGCCTCGGAGTGCGAGCGACCCACCAGGTCGTCGTACTCCTGGCGGCCCGCGGCCACGGTCCGTTCGGCCTGGTCCTCCGCCTCGGCGATCATCCGCTCGGCACGGGCGCGCGCGTCGGACAGCATCGCCTCGGCCTCGGCCTGCGCCTCGGCGAGCATGCGGTCCGCGTCGGCGCGTGCCTTCGACACGCCGGACTCCGCCTCGTGCTTGGCCTTGCCGACCACCTCGTCGCGGTGGTCCAGCACGTCCTGCGCGTCGTCGAGCTCGGCAGGGATCGCGTCGCGCACGTCGTCGAGCAGTTCGAGCACGTCGCCGCGCGGCACCACGCACCCCGATGTCATCGGAACTCCGCGCGCTTCCTCGACGATCGTGACGAGCTCGTCGAGTGCCTCGAACACCCGGTACACGTCTCACTCCCTAAGCCTGTGACTCCCACCCACAAGTGTGCCCTGCCGATCTCCCCGGGAGAGGGAGATCGGCAGGGCGTGTCAGGATTTGCCGACATCGAGCCGGGGGAAACGTGAAGATCACAATCAGGCGGGCCGTGGCGGCCGACGTCCACCCGATCGTGGCGATGCTGGCGGACGACCCGCTCGGCGCGGCGCGCGAGAAGCCGGGTGATCCCGGCTACCTGAAGGCGTTCGAGGTGATCGACGCCGACCCGCACCAGTTGCTGGCCGTGGCCGACGCGGACGGCGAGGTCGTGGGCACGCTGCAGCTGACGTTCACCACGGGCCTGTCGCGCCTGGGCATGACCCGCGCGACCGTGGAGGCGGTGCGGGTGCGCTCCGACCAGCGCGGCGGCGGCCTCGGCCAGCGCCTGATCACGTGGGCGATCGACGAGGCACGGGCACGCGGGTGCGGTGTGGTGCAGCTGACGACGGACGCGTCACGAGTGGACGCGCACCGGTTCTACGAGCGGCTGGGGTTCACCGCGTCGCACGTGGGGATGAAGCTGGGCCTCTAGCGCCGCGCTATCGGGTCTCGGCGAGGCGCTGCTGCAGCCGCTGCTCGATGGAGGCCGGCAGCAGCGTCGAGACGTCGCCACCGTACGTCGCGACCTCCTTGACCAGCGAGGACGCCAGGTAGGAGTACTGCGGGCTGGCCTGCATGAACAGCGTGTCGACACCGGTGAGCTGGTGGTTCATCTGCGCCATCTGCAGCTCGTAGTCGTAGTCGCTGACCGCGCGCAGGCCCTTCACGATGGCCTTGATGTTGTTCTCGCGGCAGTAGTCGACCAGCAGGCCGTGCCAGGAGTCCACGCGCACGTTGTCCCACTGCGACGTGACCTCGCGCAGCATCTCCTGACGCTCTTCGACGTCGAACAAGGTGCGCTTGTTCTTGTTGATGAGCACGGCGACGACGACCTCTTCGAAGAGGTGCGCGGCTCTCCCGATGATGTCCAGGTGACCGTTGGTCACCGGGTCGTAGGAGCCGGGGTACACGGCGCGCGTCATGAAGCGGACGTTAGCACCCGATCGGACGCCTCCAGGCGTGTCCGTGGTTCTCGTCACCCATCAGAACGCACCTGGGCCCAGTACACCGCGGTGTCCCCATAACGCTTGGCACGCAAGGATTCCACTACTTCCGGCCACGCTGGTTCGCCGCTTCGCGAAGCACGTTCCACGATCAAGATGGCGTCCTCCGTGAGCCTCGGCACGATCCCGCGGAGCACTTTGGCGAGCTCGTCCTCCCCCACCGCGTACGGCGGATCGGCGAAGACGACGTCGAACTTCTCGCCCTCTGCCGTGACGTACGCCTCGGCCGTGCGATTCACGACGACCGTGTTCGCGAACCCGAGCTCCTTGGCGTTGCCCTTGAGCACGTCGGCGGCCCGCTTGTCCGACTCCACGAACGTCGCGTGGCCCGCACCCCGGCTCAGCGCCTCGAACCCGAGCGCCCCCGACCCGGCGTACAGGTCCAGCACCTTCGCGCCGTCGAGGTCGAGCATCGCCTCGAGGGAGCTGAACAACGCCTCCCGCACCCGCTCGGACGTGGGCCGCGTGCCCTTGGGCGGAACCTTGAGCCTGCGGCCTCCCGCGGTCCCGGCAACGATTCGTGTCACCGGTCCATCGTCCCAGGGCGCCTCAGGCGAGCGCCTGCCACCACCCGTCGACCTCGGCCGGCTTGTCCACGTCGACCCGCTCCCCCGGCCGCGGCACCGCGAGCTTCAGCCCGCTCGCCTTGACCTCCCGCCACACGCGGTCGATCGGCTCGCCCCACGGGTGCAGCGCCAGGTTGAACGTCGCCCAGTGCACCGGGATCAGCAGCTCGCCACCGAGGTCCTTGAACGCCTGAACGCCCTCCTCCGGCGTCATGTGGATGTCCGCCCACGCGTCGTTGTACGCGCCGACCTGCATCAGCACCACGTCGAACGGTCCGTGCTCGGCACCGATGGCCGCATAACCCGGGAAGTAGCCGGTGTCGCCGCTGTAGAACACGGCACGCTCACCGCGCTTGATGACCCAGGACGCCCACAACGTCACGTTGCGCTGCACCGAGCGGCCGGAGAAGTGTTGTGCCGCAGTGCAGGTGAGCGTGAAGCCGTCGACCGTGTGCGACTCGTCCCAGTCCAGTTCCACGACGCGGTAGGCCGGCACGTCCCAGCGCGCGAGGTGCGCGCCGAGCCCGAGCGGCACCACGAACACCGCGGACGTTCCCGCGGTCAGCGCCTGCACGGTCTCCATGTCGAGGTGGTCGTAGTGGTCGTGCGAGATCACGACCGCGCTCACATCAGGCAAATCAGACAACCGATGCGGAACCGGGTGCAGTCGCTTCGGGCCGAGGTGCGCGGACGGCGAGACGCGGTCGCTCCACACGGGATCGAGGAGCACGGCGGCACCGTCGACCTCGATCAGCGCGGACGCGTGGCCGTACCAGGTGACGTGCAGTCCGTCGGTCACCGGCGTGGAGGGTCCCACCAGCGGCACGGCCACCGCCGGCTTGCGGTCCTGTCCGCCGCGCACGAAGTCGCTGATCGAGAACGAGTCCCGGTCAGGGACCGTGCGGACTTCCTTGTCGTTGTGGAACTTCCCGCCGCGGTAGCGCGGTGAACGCGACATGTGGACCGGGTCCGGCCTGCCGCCCAGCTGCCGGGGCACGTCCTTCAGCGCCCACGCCACGCCCGCAAGGCCGAGCAGGCCGGCCAACGCCTTCTTCATGATGCGATTCCCTCTTCCCCTGACTCCCGTGCCCGGTGCAACGCAGGGAATCGTCGTGGAGTTCCGCACCTCCCGCACAGCGAAAGGGCCCGGCCTCGACGAGACCGGGCCCTTCACGCGAAACAGGACTACTCCAGGACGATCAGGAGGTCGCCGCCCTCGACCTGCTGGGCACCGCGCAACGCCAGGCGCTGCACGACACCCGCCTTCGGGGCGGTGATCGCGGCCTCCATCTTCATGGCCTCGATCGTCGCGACGGTCTGACCGGCGTCGACGCGGTCGCCCTCGGCCACGGTCGCCGTCACCACGCCGGCGAACGGGGCCGCCACGTGGTTCTGGTTCGCGCGGTCGGCCTTCTCCGCGGCCGGGATGTCGGCTGCCACCGAGCGGTCGCGGACCTGGATCGGGCGCATCTGGCCGTTCAGCGTCGCCATGACCGTGCGGATGCCCCGCGCGTCGGCCTCGGAGATCGCCTCCAGGCCGATGAGCAACCGGACACCCGGCTCCAGGTCGACGGAGTACTCCTCGCCGGGACGCAGGCCGTAGAAGAAGTCCTTGGAGCGCAACACCGACGTGTCGCCGTAGGCGTCCCGATGCGCGCGGAACTCCTTGGTGGGCGCCGGGAACAGCAGCCTGTTCAAGGTCGCCCTGCGGTCGTCGACGAGACCGGCCTCGTCCTGGGCGGACAGTTCCTCGATCGGCTTCGGCGCGGGTCGGCCGGCCAGCGCCTTGCTGCGGAACGGCTCCGGCCAGCCACCGGGCGGGTCGCCCAGCTCGCCGTGCAGGAAGCCGATCACCGACGCCGGGATGTCGAACTTGCCGGGGTCCGCCTCGAAGTCCTTCGGCGAGACGCCCGCGCCCACGAGGTGCAGCGCGAGGTCGCCGACGACCTTGGACGACGGCGTCACCTTCACCAGGTGGCCGAGCATGCGGTCTGCGGCCGCGTACATCGACTCGATCTCCTCGAACTTCTCCCCGAGGCCGAGCGCGACGGCCTGGGTGCGCAGGTTCGAGAGCTGACCACCGGGGATCTCGTGGTGGTAGACGCGGCCGGTCGGGCCGGGGATGCCGGACTCGAACGGCGCGTAGATCTTGCGCACCGACTCCCAGTACGGCTCCAGGTCGCAGACGTTCTGCAGGTTGAGGCCCGTGGAACGGTCGGTGTGGTCGGTCAGCGCCACGATCGACGACAGCGGCGGCTGCGACGTCGTGCCCGCCATCGACGCGGTCGCGCCGTCGATCGCGTCCACGCCCGCCTGGATCGCCGCGAGGTAGGTCGCCAGCTGGCCACCCGCCGTGTCGTGCGTGTGCAGGTGGACCGGTACGTCGAACTCCTTGCGCAGCGCGGTGATCAGGCGCGACGCGGCGGGTGCCCGCAGCAGGCCGGCCATGTCCTTGACGCACAGCACGTGCGCCCCGGCACCGACGATCTGCTCGGCGAGCTTGAGGTAGTAGTCCAGTGTGTACAGACGTTCGTCCGGATTGGACAGGTCGCTCGTGTAGCAGAGCGCGACCTCGGCGACCGCGGTCCCGGTCTCGCGCACGGCCTCGATCGCCGGGCGCATCTGCTCGACGTCGTTCAGCGCGTCGAAGATCCGGAAGATGTCGATGCCGGTGTTCGTCGCCTCCTGCACGAACGCCTTGGTGACCGCCTCGGGGTACGGCGTGTAGCCGACCGTGTTGCGGCCGCGCAGCAGCATCTGCAGGTTGATGTTCGGCACGGCCTCGCGCAACGACGCGAGCCGCTCCCACGGGTCCTCCGCGAGGAACCGCAGCGCCACGTCGTACGTCGCGCCGCCCCAGCACTCCAGCGACAGCAGCTCCGGCGTCATGCGCGCGACGTGCGGCGCGACGGCGAGCAGGTCCTTGGTGCGCACTCGGGTGGCCAGCAGCGACTGGTGCGCGTCGCGGAACGTCGTGTCCGTGACGCCGACGGCCTTGCTCTCCCGCATCCACCGCGCGAAGCCCTCGGGGCCGAGCTCGACCAGCTTCTGCTTGGAACCGGCGGGCGGTTCGGCGTTGAGGTCGACGATCGGCAGCTTCTCGCGCGGGTCGACCGCGGTCGGGCGGGTGCCGTTCGGGTGGTTGACCGTGACGTCCGCGAGGTAGGTCAGCAGGCGCGTGCCGCGGTCGGCCGAGTGACGGGCCGTCAGCAGGTGCGGGCGCTTCTCGATGAACGACGTGGTGACGCGGCCCTCGTAGAAGTCCGGGTCGTCCAGCACGGCCTGGATGAACGGGATGTTCGTGGACACACCGCGGATGCGGAACTCCGCGATCGCGCGGCGCGCACGGGCGACGGCCAGCTCGAAGGTGCGGCCACGACACGTGAGCTTCACGAGCATCGAGTCGAAGTGCGGGCTGATCGCCATGCCCGCGCCCGCCGTGCCGCCGTCGAGGCGGATGCCGGAACCACCCGGCGAGCGGTAGGCGCTGATCGTGCCGGTGTCCGGCCGGAAACCGTTGGCCGGGTCCTCGGTGGTGATGCGGCACTGCAGCGCCGCGCCGCGCAGCTGCACGGTCTCCTGGGACAGGCCCAGGTCGTCCAGCGTCTCGCCGGACGCGATGCGCATCTGCGACTGCACCAGGTCGACGTCGGTCACCTCTTCGGTGACCGTGTGCTCGACCTGGATGCGCGGGTTCATCTCGATGAAGACGTAGTGGCCCTGCGGGTCGAGCAGGAACTCGACGGTGCCGGCGTTGCGGTAGCCGATGTGCCTCGCGAACTTCACCGCGTCGGCGCAGATGCGGGCGCGCAGCTCGGGATCGAGGTTCGGCGCGGGCGCGATCTCGATGACCTTCTGGTGGCGCCGCTGCACGGAGCAGTCGCGCTCGAAGAGGTGGATGACGTTGCCCTGGCCGTCGGCGAGGATCTGCACCTCGATGTGGCGCGGTTCGACCACGGCCTGTTCGAGGAACACGGTCGGGTCGCCGAACGCCGACTCGGCCTCGCGTGACGCGGCCTCGAGGGACTCGCGCAGCGCGGCCGGCTCGTCGACCTTGCGCATGCCACGGCCACCGCCGCCGGCGACGGCCTTCACGAAGACCGGGAAGCGCATGGTCTTCGACGCCTCGAGCAGCTCTTCGATGTCCGACGACGGCGGGCTCGACTCCAGCACCGGCAGTCCGGCCTCGCGGGCGGCGGCGATGGCGCGCGCCTTGTTGCCCGTCAGTTCCAGGACCTCGGCGACGGGGCCGACGAAGGTGAGACCTGCCTCACGGCACGCGAGAGCGAGGTCCGGGTTCTCGGACAGGAATCCGTAACCGGGGTAGATCGCGTCGGCACCGGCCTTGCGGGCGGCCTTGATGATCTCGTCGACGGAAAGGTAGGCGCGGACGGGATGTCCGGGCTCGCCGATCTCGTAGGACTCGTCCGCCTTCAACCGGTGCAGCGAGTTGCGGTCCTCGTGAGGGAAGACGGCAACCGTTCCAGCGCCCAGTTCGTAGGCGGCTCGGAACGCGCGAATCGCGATCTCGCCGCGGTTGGCGACAAGAACCTTGCGGAACATCCGTGCCCTCCCGGTGTTACTCGGCGGTCATCAGTCGTGGCACGTTACCGTGCGACTCTTGCCAGTTGGGAGAACCGTCCCACGTGATGGGTGTCATCCTGATCGGTCTTGCTCACACGAATTCTCGCGTGATGGGAGGAGAGTGGGAACCCACCACCCGGTCAGACTGCGGCCGGTAGTGGGTTTAACCAGATCGAGTGACGATCTTCGCGACTATCTCGGTAGGGTGAGCCATATGGCCGGGGCTGATGGAGCCGGGCAGCCTACTGCCCGCACACCGCATTTCGACGTTGTCCTTCGTGGTTACAACCAGCGACAGGTGAACGAACGAGTCACCCGCTTGGAGTTCGACCTCAAGAACTCGAACCGCTCCCGTGACGCGGCCGCCGCGCAGGTGGGGGAGCTCACCAAGCTCCTCAACTCGATGCGCGCCGATCTCGACAAGACCAAGATCCAGCTCCAGAACCTCGCCAGCAGCCCGGTCAGCGCCTCGAACGTCACCGAGCGCGTCCGCGTGATGATGAGCCTGGCCGAGGAAGAGATCGCGGACATCCGCAAGGACGCCCTCGACAAGGCCGCCGCCACCCGTGGTGAGGCGGAGAAGTGGGCCGCCGGCCAGCGCGAGGCCCACCAGCGCCTGCTCGCCGAGACCGAGGCGCGCCGCAAGCAGCTGGAGATGAACTACCAGCAGCGCCACGCCGAGCTCGACCAGCAGACCGCCGGCCGCAGGTCGGAGCTGGAGGCCGAGCACGCGGCGCTGCAGGCCAAGCTCACCGCCGAGCACGAGGCCCTGGTCGCCGACGTGCGCGCGAACGGCGAGCGCGTCGCCGCCGAGTTCGAGAAGAAGTCGGCCGACCTGGACGCCCACCGCGTCGAGCTGGACGCCAAGTACAAGGCGTACCACGACGAGCTGGACAAGGAGTACGACGGCCTCAAGGCGACGCTGACCGCCGAGCACCAGAAGGTGCTCGCCGACGCGCGGACCGAGGCCGAGCAGATCGTCGCCGACGCGGAGGCCAAGCGGACCGCGGCACTGCAGAAGCTCGACGGCGAGCTCCAGGCCAAGCAGGCGGAGGCGTCGAAGATCCTCGCGGAGCTCGAGGCCGAGACGCTGGCCAAGGCCGAGCAGGTCACCTCCGAGGCGTCCGCCAAGGCGATCGCCCTGGTCAGCGCCGCGGAGGAGAAGGCGGCGACGACCCTGCGCGTGTCAGAGGAGAAGGCGACGACCACCGTCGCGGAGGCTTCGAAGAAGGCCGAGACCACGGTCCGCGAGGCCGACGAGAAGGCCGCCGCGCTCGTCCGCGACGCCCAGGCCAAGACGTCGGCCCTGGTGCGCGAGGCCGAGGAGCGGTCGGCAGCGGCCGTGGCCGAGGCTGACCAGCGCGCGGCTGCCGCCTCCGACAAGGAGGCGTCGCTGCGGTCGGCGCAC
The DNA here is from genome assembly GCF_051853195.1 of Lentzea sp. HUAS TT2. Classification (NCBI taxonomy): domain Bacteria; kingdom Bacillati; phylum Actinomycetota; class Actinomycetes; order Pseudonocardiales; family Pseudonocardiaceae; genus Lentzea; species Lentzea sp. HUAS TT2. The sequence goes on from NZ_CP196667.1 coordinate 1,263,666, forward strand.
GACAACCTCGCGTCGCAGTTCCACGCGGCGCAGGCGGCGGTCGAGGCGGCCATGTCGGTGCTCAAGCCGCTGGAGGACGGCAGCGCGGACGCCGACGAGGCTGCTGCTGAGCCTTCCGGTGAGCAGAAGACCGAGCAGCTGCCGAAGCCTCGTCAGCAGGACTGAGGCGGGGCTGAGCTCGTAGTTGGTTGTTGGGGACGGCGGCGGCTGCTCGTGCGGCGGCCGCCGTTCGCCGTTTGGTGCGCTAGGTGCCGCCGTCTCAGTCGCCCGAGATCAGCGGTGGCGCCGCCCTAGCCGGCCGACGTCTGCGGTGGCGCAAGTCAGGCGGGGCCGGGTGCCGCCCGCCCGCGACCAGCACCTGACGTGCCGAGTGACAGCGCACCCGGCAGCCACGGACCCGCGCGGCCCCTAGGTCTTCTCCAGGAAGTCCGCGCGCTCCTCCGTCAGCAGCGTCGTCACCATCCCCGCGAGCCCCGGATGCTTCGCCAGGTCGGGATCCACGTCCACGACCTGCTGCGCCGCCGTGCGGGCGTCCGCGATGATGTCCTCGTCGCGCAGCAGCGAGAGCATCTTCAGCCCCGAGCGGCGGCCCGACTGGGCGGCGCCGAGGATGTCGCCCTCGCGGCGCAGCTCCAGGTCCAGCTGGGCCAGCTCGAAGCCGTCCAGAGTGGACTCGACGGCGCGCAGGCGTTCCATCGTGGCCGTCATCTCCGGCATCTCCGTGACCAGCAGGCACAGGCCCGGCGCGCTACCTCGGCCCACGCGGCCGCGGAGCTGGTGCAGCTGGGAGACGCCGAAGCGGTCGGCGTCCATGATCGCCATGACGGTGGCGTTCGGGACGTTGACGCCCACCTCGATGACCGTAGTGGCCACCAGGACGTGAACCTCGTTGGCCGAGAAGGCGCGCATCACGGCGTCCTTCTCGTCCGGGGGCATGCGGCCGTGCAGGATCTCGATGCGCAGGCCGCGCAACGGGCCCTGGGCGAGCATGGTGGCCACGTCGATCACGGACAGGGCTGGGCGCTTGTCCTCGTCGTCGGACTTCGCCGGTTCCTCGTCGCCGATGCGCGGGCAGACGAAGTACGCCTGGTGACCCTTCGCCACCTCCTCGCGCACGCGGGCGAAGGCGCGGTCCAGCCACGCCGGCTTCTCGCGGACCGGGACCACCGAGGTCTTGATCGGGGAACGGCCGCCGGGGAGCTCGCGCAGGGCCGAGACCTCCAGGTCGCCGTAGACCGTCATGGCCACCGTGCGCGGGATCGGGGTCGCCGTCATGACCAGGACGTGCGGGTTCTCGCGTTCGCCGCGTGCCGACAGGGCGGCTCGTTGCTCCACGCCGAAGCGGTGTTGCTCGTCGACCACGACCAGACCGAGGGAGTGGAACTCCACCTTCTCCTGGATGATCGCGTGCGTGCCGACGACGATGCCCGCCTCGCCGGTCACGATGTCCAGCAACGCCTGACGGCGCTGGGCCGTGTTCATCGACCCCGTCAGCAGCGTCACGCGGGTCGCGTCCTCCGCGCCGCCCAGCTGGCCCGCCTGAGCGAGGTCGCCGAGCATCTCCGCCAACGAGCGGGCGTGTTGTGCCGCAAGGACTTCCGTGGGCGCGAGCATGGCGGACTGACGGCCCGCGTCGACGGCCTGAAGCATGGCTCGCAACGCGACCATCGTCTTTCCTGAGCCCACCTCGCCCTGCAACAGCCGGTTCATCGGCACGGTCGACTCGAGGTCAGAGGAGACCTGCTCACCGACCTCCACCTGGCCCGCCGTCAGCGTGAACGGCAGCCGCGCGTCGAAGGCGTCGAGGATCCCGCCCGACCTGCGCGCGCACGACGGCGCCGGACGGGCCGTGGAGGCCTTGCGGCGCTGCGCCAGGGCCAGCTGCACGGCCAGCGCCTCGTCCCACTTCAGCCGCTGCTGCGCCACCGAGATCTGCGCCCAGCTCTCCGGCCGGTGGATCGACCGCAGCGCGTCCTCCAGGCCGATCAGGCCCTGCTCGAGGCGGAAGTCCTCGGGCAGCGGGTCCTCCGGCACGCCGTCCCAGATCTCCAGCAGCTGCTTCACGCAGTTCGCGATGTTCCACGTGTTGATGTGCTGCGACGCCGGGTAGACGGGCAGGAACGCCTGCAGGAACGACGATCCGTCCCGCTCCGCGGTGAGCACCTCGAACGCCGGGTGCACCAGCTGCAGGTTCTGCCGGTAGCGGCCCACCTTGCCGGCGAACAGCGCGCGCGTGCCCGGCAGCAGCTCCTGCTCGGCGACGAACGCCGGTTTGCCGAAGAACACCAGGTGCAGCTCCGAGGTGCCGTCGGTGATCACGGCCTCGGTCATCTGGCCGCGGCGCGCCTTCATCTGGCGCTTCTGGCACTTGCGGACCTCGGCCTGCACCGTGACGTGCTCGTCGATTTCCAGCGACCTGATGTCGGTCAGCTTCCCGCGCTCGTCGTACCGGCGCGGGTAGTGGCGCAGCAGGTCACCGACCGTCGTGAGGCCGAGGCCGGTCTCCAGTGCGTCGGCGGTCTTCTTGCCGAGCAACGGCTGCAGCTTGTCGTCGAAGGAGATCATCGCGCCCTATTGAACTACTCGACACCGACAAAAATCACCGCGTCCGGCTGACCACCCGGATACGCCGTCACCTCGACCTCCGGATGGGTGACCCGGAGGTGGTCCTCCAGCACGTCGACCAGGCCGTCGGGCGCGTCGGCGCCCAGCAGCAGGGTCACCAGCTCACCGCCGCCCGCCAGCATGCGGTCGACCAGTCGGCAGGACAGGTCCATCAACGACTCCGGCGCCGCGGGACCCGGTTCGATCAGCACGACCTCGCCGTCCAGCATGCCCAGCAGGTCGCCGGGCTGGCAGCGGCCGACCCAGGTCAGGGCCTCGTCGGCGGCGATCGAGACCTCGCCGCGGCGCGTGGCGGCGGCAGCTTCGGCCATGGCGACAACGTCGTCACCCGCGCGCCTGGTGGAGTCGTGCACCGCCAACGCCGCGAGGGCTTGCACGGGCGAGAACGTCGGCACCACCACCACGTCCTGCCCGGCGGCCTGTGCGTACGCCACGGCCTCGTCCAGCGCCTCGCGGATGTCCGGATCACCCGGCAGCACCGCGACGTGACGCGCGCGCGTCGACACGATGGCCGACAACAGGTCCGTGGGAGTCGCCGAAGTAGAAGCGAGGTCGAACACGATGGCGCCTTCCGCGCGGAACAGGTCCACGGCGCCGCTCACCACCACCACGATCGCCCTGTCGCGCACGAAGCGAGAAGCCTGCGCGGCGATCTGATCCGCGAACCGCGCCACCGTGATGCGGTGCGGACGTCCAGCGCGCACACCCGACTCGATGGCCGCGCCGATGTCGTTGCAGTGCACGTGGACGGTCCACAACGAGGCGCCGTCCCCCACGACCGACACGCAGTCGCCGAGCCCGTTCAACAGGGCGCGCAGCTCGGCCACCGCCTCGTCCGAGGTCTCGTCGAGCAGGTACATGACCTCGTACTCGAACTCGGACGACCCGCTCTCGCGCTCGGTCGTCAGCGACTCCGGCGTGCGCGGCAGCAGCGGCGCGTCTATCGGTGTTTCCACGCTCTGGCCCGTGATCACCGCCGCCAATGTGTCCAACAACACAACGAGCCCGCGTCCACCTGCGTCGACCACCCCGGCCTTGGCCAGCACGGCGAGCTGACGGGGCGTATCGGCCAGTGCGACGGCACCCGCGCGCGACGCCGCCATCACCACGTCGTCCAGCTCGTCCGACTTGCAGTCACGAGCCGCCTCGGACGCGGCGTGCAGCACGGAGAGAACAGTGCCGGGAACGGGCTTCGACACAGCGGCCGTGGCCAGCTCGTCGGCCCTGTGCAGGCCCTTGCGCAAGGCTGTGCCGGTGACCAGCGAGACCTCCTGCACGGTCTCCGCCAGGCCCCTGAGCACCTGAGACAGGATCACGCCCGAGTTCCCGCGCGCTCCGGCCAGCGCGCCGCGGGCCAGCGCGGACAGCGCGTCCCCCACCGTCGACATGGGCGAGCGCAGCAGCGCGTCGAGCGCCGACTGCATCGTGTGCAGCAGGTTCGTGCCTGTGTCACCATCCGGGACGGGAAAGACGTTGATCTGGTCGATCGACTCCCGATTGGCGTCCAACGACCGCACGCAGGCGTCTGCCCATCTGCGCACCGCGACCGCATCCATGACCTGCATGGCGGCGAGAGTATCCACCCGGTTTGGTCGCAGGTGATGCCACCGGCTACCCTCGTTGAGTTGCCGTGCCCGGTTGAGGCTTGTGCACGCTTGCGCGCCCACCGGGACGCGAGACTTACCGCTTGAGGAACCTGAAGGAGTGGCTGACGTGGCTGCCGTGTGCGACGTCTGTGGCAAGGGGCCGGGCTTCGGCCATTCGGTTTCGCACTCCCAGCGGAAGACGAACCGCCGCTGGAACCCGAACATCCAGTCTGTGCGCGCCAAGGTTTCGGCCTCGCAGCGCCAGCGGATCAACGTGTGCACGTCCTGCCTGAAGGCCGGCAAGGTCGTGCGCGGCTGATCACCGCCACAGTTCGTTTTTAGTTCGAGGAGAGCTCGGCTTCGGCCGGGCTCTCTTCGCGTTTCAGGGCCCGGCGCACGAACACCAGGCAGGCCACCCCGGCCACCAACGCCCCGGTGCCGCCGAGCGCGAACACCGCGCGAGGCCCCATGACCAGCAGCAACCCACCCGCGGCAGTCGTCCCGATCAGGTTCGCGCCGATCACCATCGACCCGACCGCGGCGAACGCCCGCCCGCGCATCTCCTCAGGAGTGCGCAACCGCACGACGGCGTTCAGCGCCACGTTGTGGACCCCGTTCGACACACCGCCGATGACCCAGCCCGTCCCCGCGGCCGCCAAGAACGGGAACGCCGCCGGTATCAGCACGCCGACACCCGTGGTGACCGCAGCGAACGCGATCACCTGGGCCACCTGCGACACGGTCCGCAGCCTCGCTGCCACCCGGTTGCCGACCAGGATCCCGCCCAGCCAGCACGCCTGCATGGCGCCCAGCACGAACTCGTCGCCGTGCAGCACGTACCGCACGAAAGCAGGGTCGGCCACGTTGACCACCACGACCGCGCCGACGCAGAGTGCCAGCCCGACGATCGTTGCGAACAGCACGGGGTCCCGCCGCACGTGCCGAATGCCCGCGAGCGCGCTGGGGCGTGCCTCGTGCGTGCCGGAAGGGCGGCGTTCCGAGCGCACGAAGGCCAGCATCACCGCATAGGCGAGGAACGTGCCGCCGTCGATGAGCAACGCCACGGGGTGCCCGAAGAACCCGGCGAGCAACGCGCCACCGGTGACGCCCGCAACGCTGCCGAGACTGCGGCCGGTGCTGAGCCACGCGTACCCGCGCGTCGCTTCTTCTTCACCGGCGATGTGCGGCACGAGAGCGGAAATGGAGGGCTGGGCGATCGCACGGCCGCAGCCGGAGAGGAACACCAGCGCCACCACGAACACGGGCTGCCCCATCAACGGCGCGACAGCCGCGATCGCGACACCCTGGAAGACCAGAGCGGCGATCAGCAGGCGGCGGTTGGGCAGCCGGTCGACGAGCATTCCGGCGAGCGGTGCGCCGAGCACGAACGGCAGCAGTTCGGCGACGAGGATCGCGGCGACCAGCAACGGACTGATCGGCGTCGCCCAGAACAGGAGGACGAGCAGTGACAGGGAATTCCCGAACTCGCTGACGGCCGCGCCCGCGGCCGTCAGCGTCAGATCACGTCTTCCCGAGGCAATTACGGGAGCTTCCAGTCGATCGGGTCGGCGCCCTGCTTCTCCAGCAGTTCGTTGGCGCGGCTGAACGGCTTCGACCCGAAGAACCCGGCGTGCGCCGACAAAGGCGACGGGTGCGCGGATTCGATGGCGGGCAACGGTTCCAGCAACGGACGCAGATTGCGCGCGTTGCGTCCCCACAGGATCGAGACGAGAGGTGCGTCGCGAGCGGCGAGAGCCTTGATCGCCTGCTCCGTCACCTTCTCCCATCCCTTGCCCTGGTGGGAGTTCGCCTTGCCGGGCTGCACGGTCAATGCCCTGTTGAGCAGCAGAACACCGCGCTCCGACCACGGGGTCAGGTCGCCGTTGGACGGCAACGGGTGACCGAGGTCCTCCGCGTATTCCTTGTAGATGTTCACCAACGACTTGGGAATGGGGCGCACGTCGGGGGCCACCGAGAACGACAGGCCGACCGCGTGGCCGGGCGTCGGATACGGGTCCTGGCCGACGATCAGCACCTTCACCTGGTGGAACGGCTGCTGAAAAGCACGCAGCACGTTCTCGCCCGCGGGAAGATAGGTGCGACCGGCGGCGACTTCCTCGCGCAGGAACTCACCCATGGCGGCGATCTGGTCAGCAACGGGGGCGAGAGCTTCAGCCCAACCGGCTTCGACAACTTCGTTGAGGGGACGAGCCACGGCTGTGAACCCTATCTCACTCAATCGAGCCGACGGAGCTTCTCCCGGTACAAAGCGATGTTCTGAACATATTTCTCCACGATGAATGCCCAGGCCTGTTCTGGCACAACGTGTCCGGCACGTTCGCGGGCGGGAACCCCCAGCACCATCGTGCGTTCGCGGACGTGGCCGTCGAACGAGACCACCGCGCCGGCGCCGACGATCGCGCCCTTCTCCACGATGGAACCGTTGAGCACCACCGAACCCGACGCGATCAGGCAGTCGTCCGCGACGGTCGCGCCCTCGATGTGGACGTTGTGGCCGATGACGCACGACGATCCGATGTGCACCGGGTGGACCTCGGTGCAGTGGACGACCGTGTTGTCCTGGATCGACGTGCGCTCGCCCACGACGATGCGCCCGTAGTCGCCGCGCAGCACGGCTTGTGGCCACACCGACGAGAACGCGCCGATGCGCACGTCCCCGATCACCGTCGCGTCCGGGTGCACGTACGCCTCGGGGTGGATCTGCGGCGTGTAGTCCCCCAGCGCATAGATGGCCATGCGCCCGAACCTACAACGACTTCCCGAAGCAGCGACTCTCCGGGTGGTCCCGGTACACGCCGAAGTTGTCGATCCGCTCATAACCGCTGGACGTGTACAGGGAGATCGCCTCCGGCTGGCGCAGTCCGGTCTCCAGCACCATGCGCTGCCGACCGGCCTCGCGAGCGGTGACCTCCAGATGCGCGAGCACGAGCCGGGAGAGGCCCTGGCCGCGTGCGGAGTCGACGACGTACATCCGCTTGATCTCGGCGGCGCCGGCCAGTTCGTCGTTCACCCGCCAGCCGCCGCACGCGACGGGCACGTCGTCCACGTACCCGATGACGAAGTAGCCGAGCGGCGCGGCGAACTGCGCCGGGTCGACGGGCGTGACGTCGACGTCGCCGTAGCGCTCGACGTAGACCTGCTGGAGGTCGGCGATCATCTTGACCGAGTCTGGATGGTCATACGTGCGCGTGCATAGTTCCACGGAACTGAATTCTACGCGCGCCAGTGCTCCCAGCCAGGAGGTTTTTCGTAGACCCTGCCGTCGACCGTGACACCTTCCCCCGCACGCACCGTGCCGATGGTCGTCCAGTTCGGCGGCACCGACTTGGGGCCGGGGAACGTCGCCGCGAGAGCGTGGTCCTCACCCCCGGTCAGCGCCCAGTGCCGCGCGTCCCCGCCCAGCGCCGACGCGACGTCGAGCAGACGCGGGTGCAACGGCAGCAGCTCGGTGCGGACGTCGATCGCCACGCCCGAGGAGTCCGCGATGTGGCTCAGGTCCTGCAGCAGCCCGTCCGAGACGTCGATCATCGACGTCGCTCCTGCCTCCGCTGCCCTGGGACCTTCCTCGTACGGCGGCTCGGGGGTGCGCTGGGCGTTCACGATGCCGACCGGCGAACGGAACCCGCGGCCGAGCACGGCGAGTCCCGCGGCGGCCCAGCCGAGCCTCCCGGTGATCGCCACGACGTCCCCGACGAGCGCCCCGGACCTCGTGATCGGCTCGAGTCCGTTCATGTCGCCCATGGCGGTGATCGAGATCACGAGCGTGGCGGAGCTGACCATGTCGCCCCCGACGATGCCCGCGCCGGCCTTCGCCGCCTCGTCCCACAGTCCCGCCATGATCCCCTCGACGACGGCCGCGGGGGTGTCGGCGGGACAGGCGAACCCGACGAGCAGCGCGGACGGCAGCGCTCCCATCGCGACGACGTCGGCGAGGTTCACGGCGGCCGCTTTTCGGCCCACCTGCTCGGGACTGGACCAGTCGAGTCTGAAGTGGACACCCTCGACGAGCACGTCCATCGAGGCGACGACCCGTCCGTCGGGGACGGCGACGACGGCGGCGTCGTCCCCCGGCCCGAGGATGGTCGTCTCCGGCTGCGCCCGACCGGTCGTCACCCGGTGGATGAGATTGAACTCACCCACATCGGCGACCGTCTCCGCGTCGCGCGGCGGCTCCGGACGCAAAGTTGCCTCCCAATCTGAGCATTCGGAACCCCAACTGGGGTACGTTGCGTGACACGTTCCTACCTCGACCCAACCTGTCGCGACGAAGGGGCACGCCGTGGTGCATGCATACATCCTCATCCAGACCGAGGTCGGCAAGGCCGCCGCAGTCGCCTCCGAGATCTCCGGAATCGCCGGGGTAGCAACCGCAGAAGACGTCACCGGTCCTTACGACGTCATCGTGCGCGCCGAAGCGGAGACCGTCGACCAGCTCGGCCAGCTCGTGGTCGCGCGCATCCAGAACGTCGAAGGCATCACCCGTACGTTGACCTGCCCGGTGGTGCATCTCTAGCCCGTGTTGTCATAACCGGGTGACTCAGCAGGAAACCACGTCGGCGCTGTCCCGGCCGCTGCTCGCGGCGGTCGGGCTGGCGGTGCTGCTCGCCATCGGTGTCGCCGGGCTCGGTCTGGTGCTGGGCACCGGAAACCAGTCGGAGGACGTGCCCGGTCGCACGGGTCCCCTCGCGCTGGTCTCGATCGACGCACCGTCGGCGGGCGCTCCGGAATGCGCTTCCCTGGTGGAGAAGCTGCCGGTGGGACTGCCGTCCGGGAAGGACATGCTGTCGCGCCGGGAACTCGCCTCACCCGCTCCCCCCGCCACGGTGGCGTGGGGTGACGCCAAACACGATCCGGTGGTTCTGCGCTGCGGCTTGGCGCGTCCGTCCGAGCTGAACGCCACCTCACAGCTGCGCGTGATCTCCGACGTGCAGTGGCTCGAGCTGCCCGGTTCGGACAGCTCGACCTGGGTGATCGTGGACCGCGGTGTGTACGTGGCGCTGACGGTGCCCGCCGACGCGGGCACCGGGCCGTTGCAGGACATCTCCACCACCGTGCGCGACCTGCTGCCCAAGCAGCCGATCAAGTCCTCGCCCTAACGGAGTCCCGAGCCTCGCGCGATCGCCGTCTCGATCAGCGTGGTCAGCAGCGTCGAGAAGTCGATGCCGGTCGCGTCCCACGCCTTGGGGTACATGGAGATCGGCGTGAAGCCGGGCATGGTGTTGAGCTCGTTGACGATCAGCTCGTTCTGCTCGGTCAGGAAGAAGTCCACCCTGGACAGACCCTGGCAGTCGAGCGCCTTGAACGCGGTGACGGCCAGCTCGCGCAGCCGCGCGGTGATGTCGTCGTCGAGCTTCGCCGGGATGTCGGCCTCGTAGGAGTCGTCGACGTACTTGGCGTTGAAGTCGTACCACTCGACGCTCTCGCCGACCGGGCGGAGCTCGGCGGGCAGCGAGGCCTCGACGCGGCCGTCCGGGAACTCCAGCACCGCGAGCTCGATCTCGCGGACGTTCGGCACGGCGGCCTCGATGATGACCTTGGGATCGTGCTGGCGCGCCTCGAAGATGGCGGCGTCGAGGTCGTTCCAGTCGGACACCTTCGAGATGCCGACGGACGAGCCGGCGCGCGACGGCTTCACGAACACCGGCAGCCCGAGGTGCTCGCGCTCGTCGAGGGTGAGCGTGGTGGCGGCGCGGTCGAGCGCGACGAACTTGCCGACGTTCAGACCCTCGGCCTGGAGGATCTTCTTGGCGAAGACCTTGTCCATCGCGGCGGCGCTCGCGAACACGCCGGGCCCGACGTACGGGACGCCGCCGAGCTCGAGCAGGCCCTGGATCGTGCCGTCCTCGCCCCACGCGCCGTGCAGCAGCGGGAAGACGACGTCGACGTCCTTCAGAGCCTGGCCGGGCTCGATCGCGGCGACGGTCTGGTTGCGCAGCGTGGGGAGGTTGCCGGCGCCTGCCTCCAGCGCGTTCGGGTCCGTGCCGAGCGCCCACTGCCCCTGCGGTGTGATGCCGACCGGCACCACCTCGAACCGGTCCGCGTCCAGGTAGGGCAGGACGCTCTTGGCGGACTGGCAGGAGACCTCGTGCTCGGAGCTGCGGCCGCCGAAGACCACGGCAACCCTCGTCTTGCGCTGCGTCATGCGGGCGACCCTACCCGTTTGGGCGATTGTGCCTACCTGCCAGTTAGCCTCGGTCACGTGCTGGAGATCAAACCGATCGACCTGGACGACGACGCCGAACTCCACGCCTACGCCGACGTGCGGATCGCGGCGCATCCGGCGTCGAGCAGGGAGCGGATCATCGCGTCGTTGCACGAGAAGAACCCGGATTTCGACGAGGTGGTCCGCCTGATCGCCCGCCGCGACGGCGAAGGCGTCGGCATCACCTCCGTGGGTCTGCTCGGTGGCTTGAACGCAGGGCTGGCGATCGGCCCGATCACGGTGCACCCAGCGCACCGCGGGCAGGGCGTCGGCACCGCGCTGCTGGACGCGTTGTTGCCCGACTTGCGCGCCCGCGGCCGGGACACGTTCGAGAGCTGGGGTGTGATCAAGGGCAGCGTGGGCGAGCACTGGGCGGTGGCGCGCGGGTTCCGCCTGGCCGCGTCGAGGGTGATGCAGCGGCTGACGTTCGCCGGCACCGATCCGGCTTCCTGGGAGATCGAGGCACCGCCCGGATACCGGCTGGAGCGGTGGATCGGTGCGACGCCGGAACACTTCCTGGCGTCGGTCGCCGTGACCCGGCAGTCGATCCACGACGCGCCGGCCATGGACTCCGCGCTGCGGGCACCGGAGTGGACGCCCGAGGTGGTGCGGGCAGAGGAGGCCGAGGCTCGCGCCGGCGGTGTCGAGCAACGCGTTGCCGTCGCGGTCGAGGAAGCCACCGGCCTCGTGGTCGCGCTGACCGACGTCGCACTGCAGCCCGGCGACTCGGCGCACACCCGATGGGGAAGCACGATGGTCACGCCCGCCCATCGCGGCCACGGACTCGCCCGAGCCGTCAAGGCGCACATGGTGCGCTGGTTGCTCGCGGACCGGCCCGCGCTCGAGAGCGTCGAGACCGGGACGGACGCGACCAACGCCGCCATGATCAGGGTGAACGAGCAGCTGGGCTTCGTCACCGACCGCGAGGTGGTCGTCGTCAGCCGTTCGCTGTGAGCAGTTCCGTCAGCACCGGCAGGGCGTTCACCAACTGCTCCCGCGAGCACGCGCTGTACCCGATGACGAGGCCGTGCAACTTGGCCCTGTTCACGTAGTGCCGGGCCAGGCCGTCCACCCGCAGGCCGCGTTCGAGCGCCTGCCTCGTGAGTTCGCGCTCCCGTTCGGCGTCGGGCAGCAGCACCACGACGTGCGCGCCCGCGTCGTCGCCGAGCACCTCGATGCCGGCCTCCGCGAACGTGTCGATGATGAGCGCACGGCGTTCCGACAGCTCACGGCGCAGCTTGCGCAGGTGCCGTCCGAGGTCGCCCATCCGCGCCAGTTCGACGACGACCCGCTGGCCCGCGGCGGCCGGGCTGGTGCCGGTCAGGTCGCGGTGTTCCAGCACGGTCGTGGCGATGTGCTCGGGCGCGACCATCCAGCCCGCGCCCAGCGTCGGCGTGAGGATCTTGCTCGTGGTGCCGAGGTGGACCACGACGTCCGGGGCGAGCGCGGCCAGCGACGGCAGCGGCGCCACGTCATATCTGAGCTCGCCGTCGTAGTCGTCCTCGATGACGAGCCAGCCGTCGCGCCGCGCCCGTTCGACCAGCGCGACCCTGCGTCCCGCCGACATGCGTCCGCCCAGCGGGTACTGGTGGGCGGGCGAGCAGTAAACCGCCTTCACTCCGGCCGGGACTGCGTCCGGCAGCAACCCCTCCGCGTCGACAGCGGCCTGGACCACGCGAAGGCCGTTGGCCTTGAAGACGCCCACGGCCCGTTGGTAACCAGGTTCCTCGACGGCCACCGCGTCGCCGCGCTTGAGCACCGCGACCGCGATCTCGGTCAGCACGGCGGTGGTGCCGCCGGTCGCCAGCACCGGGTCGGCGTTGACGGCCAGGCCGCGGTGGCGCAGCAGGTGTTCGGCGATGGCCTCGCGGTACTCGGGCAGCCCCGCGCGTTCGGGACGGGACAACGGTGGCGCGTCCGCCGCGGCCCGCCAGGCCCGGCGCCAGGCCGCGCGGTCGAGGCCACCGGCCCAGGGCGCGCCGGTGCCGAGGTCCACGAAGTCGGTGATGACGGGCGCGACGGGCTTGTGCGAACGCTTGCGCAACGGGCCGGGCGGCGTCGTCGTGACGTAGGTGCCGGAACCGTGCCGACCGGCGATCCAGCCTTCCGCATGCAGCTGCTCGTAGGCGGCGGCGGTGACCGTGCGGGAGACTCCGAGAGAGTCGGCCAACGCGCGCGTGGACGGCAATCGGTCGCCCGCGCGCAGGCGGCCTTCGGACGCGGCGGAACGCAGGGCGTCGGCCAGCTGGACGGCGAGCGGTTCGGCGGACTCGCGGTCCAGCGCCACGGGAAGCGCGGTCTCAGCCAAAGTGGCCTTCTCATTTCGATGGAAAATGGCGCTTCAATAATGCCACTTCCGGCCGCACAGTAGAAACATGACCTCTGACGTGCAGCTCTCCCCCACCCCGCGCAGCACCGTGATCCGCGGCAAGAAGCGAGCCGTCGAAGACCGTCAGGTGCTCTACGACATCCTCGACGCGGGCCTCGTGTGCCACCTCGCCGTAGAGGTCGACGGGGCGCCGTTCCTCATCCCCACCGCGTACGGGCGGGACGGCAACCGCATCTTCCTGCACGGGTCGACGGGCTCACGCTCCATCAGGAGCATGCTCGAGGGCAAGCAGGTTTGCGTCGCGGTCACACTCGTCGACGGCGTCGTCTACTCGCGGTCGGTGTTCCACCACTCGATGAACTACCGGTCGGCGATCATCCACGGCACCGCGAAGATCGCCGACGACCCCGAGCACGCCCTGCGCACGATCGTCGAGCACGTCACGCCGGGCAGCTGGGACTACGCGCGCCAGCCGTCCAGGAAGGAGCTCGCGCAGACGGCCGCGCTGGAGATCGACCTGACCGAGGCGAGCGTGAAGGTGCGCGAGGGCGGGCCGGGCGAGGAGCCGTCCGACCTCGAAGCGAACCTCGTGTGGGCCGGGCACATGCCGATCGTCCAGTCGTGGGGCGCACCGGTGCCGCACGAGACGGACAAGGCCATCCCGCCGCACGTCAGCGGACGGGACCGTTGACCACGTCGTAGCGGTACGGGGTCATGGCGCGTGTGCCGTGGCGGTAGACGTGGATCGACACGGCCGGATCCACACCGTCGTTGCGCACCTGGTGCACGTAGCCGGGGCCCCACACGCGTGACTGACCGGTGTGCAGCGAGTGCACGACCTGGATCTTCGTGGTCACCACCTCGGTCAGCAGGCCGCTGACCACGGTGAACGCACCGGAGGTCGTGTCGTGGTCGTGCAGCGACGCGGTCTGTCCGGGGAGCCAGCTCATCAGCCAGATCTCCTGGTCGTCGGTCTTGTCGACCAACGCCGAGAAGCGCTCTTCCGGGTCGTACCTCAGCAGGTGCTTCCAGCGGTCGCGGTCGGCCGCCCACGACAGAGCCACCCGGACGGGGTGCAGCAGGGCGGAGTTCTCAGGCAGAACGAGGCTGTTCTCGGGAACGGCGAACATCGGGAGAAAAGTCCTTACCAGGCGAGTGCGCGAAAAGAGGACGCGGGACTATCGCCAGGTACAACAGCAACATGCGTTGAAGGACATGGAGCAGAGGGTCCCGAAAACGGGACCCTCCGTCAATCCAGTCCCAAGGCTTGGGACACGTCCGCGACCAGATCGCGAGTGTCCTCACAGCCGGCCGAGAAGCGCACCAGGCCTTCCGGCACCGGGTCGCCGAACTGGGCCCGCCGGTCCGCGGTCGAGTGCAGGCCGCCGAACGACGTCGCCGCCGACACCAGCCGCGAGCGCGACAGGAACTCCTCCACGGCGGCCACGTCCGGGAGCTCGAACGTCAGCACGCCGTTGAACCGCCGCATCTGCCGAGCCGCCACGAGGTACGAGGGGTCGTCCGACGCTCCGGGCCAGCGCAGGTTCGCCACGCGACCCTTCAGCAACGCGTGGATCGCTGCCGCGTTCTCCGCCTGCCGCGCGAGCCGCAGGTCCAGCGTTCCCAGGCCGCGCAACGCGAGCCACGTCTCGAACGGCCCGGGGATCGCGCCGTTCAACGTCCGCGCGTCCCGCACCTTCGCCGCCAGCTCGGCCGACGCCAGCGTCACGTGTCCGAAAAGGACATCGCTGTGCCCGGCAACGGCCTTGGTGTCCGAGGCCACCACGACGTCCGCACCCAGCTCCAGCGGCCGCTGACCCAACGGTGTCGCGGTCGTGTTGTCCACGGCCAGCAACGCGCCCACGGAGTGCGCCCGCGCGGCCAGCTCCACGATGTCGCAGACGTCCAGACCGGGGTTCGACGGCGTCTCCAGCAGCACCAGCCGGACGCCCTCGAAGGACGGGTACGGCCCCGCGGTCGGCACCTCGACCACGTTCACGTCCATTTCGGACACGAACCTGCGGGTCAGGAAGTAGCCGTCCGACGGGACGACCAGAGTGTCCCCAGTGGACAGAACCGTCCGCAGCAACGTCGAGATGGCCGCCATGCCGGACGGGAAGACGACGCACTCGCCACCTTCCAACGACCCCAGCGCGGTTTCGAGGGCACGCCAGGTCGGGTTGCCCGCGCGGCCGTAGAAGTCCTCACCGCCCAGGTGGTACGCCGACGCGAACACCGGCTGCGCGCCGAACGGGTCCCCCGGCTCGCCCGAGACGGAGTGGACGACCCTCGTGCCGTCACCGAACTCCGGGGTCACTGGCGTTCGTGCTTGCGGTCGCGGCCCAGCAGCGCGGCACCGAGGTCCCGCACGCTCAGCCCGTCGTGGCAGACCTGGTGGACGCCCTCGGTGATCGGCATGTCGACGCCGTGCGCCGCCGCGAGCTCGCGGATCGACGAGCAGGACTTCACACCCTCGGCGACCTGTCCGTGCGCGGCCTCCTGCGCCTGCGCGAGGGTCTCGCCGCGCCCGAGCCGTTCGCCGAAGGACCGGTTGCGCGACAACGGCGACGCGCACGTCGCCACCAGGTCGCCCAGTCCGGCGAGGCCCGCGAACGTCAGCGGGTCGGCGCCCAGCGCCGCGCCCAGCCGTGCGGTCTCGGCCAGGCCGCGGGTGATGATCGACGCCATCGTGTTGTCGCCGTAGCCCATGCCCGCCGCCATGCCGCACGCCAGCGCGATGACGTTCTTGCACGCCCCGCCCAGCTCGCAGCCGACCACGTCGGTGTTGGTGTACGGGCGGAAGTACGAGTTCGAGCACGCCTGCTGCAGGTCGACCGCGCGGTCGTGGTCCGTGCAGGCGATGACGGTCGCGGTCGGCTGCCCGACGGCGATCTCCTTGGCCAGGTTCGGCCCGGACACCACGGCCACCTGCGACTCGTCGACGCCGGCGACCTCGCGGATCACCTCGCTCATCCGCTTCAGCGTGCCGAGCTCGACGCCCTTGGACAGCGACACCAAAGTCGCGTCCGGCGGCAGCAGCTCCTTCCACGCCGAGAGGTTCACCCGCAGTGTCTGCGACGGCACCGCGAGCACCACCGCGTCCGCCCCGTCCAGCGCCTTCGCCGGGTCGGAGGTGGCCGCGAGGTTGCCCGGCAACGAGATGCCGGGCAGGTAGCCGGAGTTCACGCGGGTCTCGGTGATCTCGGAGGCGATCTCCTGACGCCGCGCCCACAGCACGACCTCGGGACCGGAGTCCGCGATGACCTTCGCGAAGGTAGTTCCCCACGAGCCGGCGCCGAGCACCGCAACGCGTTCGATCGCCATGGTCAGGCCTTCCTCGGTCCGTAGAAGCCCTCGGGGGCCGGCTCCTGCCGCACCTCGGCCAGGAGGCTCTTGACCTCGCCCATCAGCAGGTCCGTGACCTCGCGCAGCATCGGGAGCGTCTCCTCGCGGCCGCGGTAGGCGGAGAGGTCGACCGGCTCGCCGACGAAGTGCGTGATCGTCTTGCGCGGGAACGGCCGGAACTTCTTCTGGTAGTGGTTGTAGAGGTCGAGAGTGCCCCAGCGGGCGACGGGGATGACCGGGCCGTCGTGCTGCAGCGCGAGCCGGGCGACGCCCGTGCGGGAGTTCGCGGGCCAGCCGTCGGGGTCCTTGGTGATCGTCCCCTCCGGGTAGATCACCACGAGCTTGCCGTCCGCCAGCGCCTCGTGCGCCGCGCGCAGGCTCTGCTGCGCGTCCGCCGTTCCCCGGTAGACGGGGATCTGCTCCGCGCCCTTCAGGATCGCGCCCATGATCGGCACGTTCCACAGGCTGTGCTTCCCGAGGAAGCGCGGCACCCGGTAGTGCTTGTGCACGAACATGGCGTCGTAGCACGGGTCGAGGTGCGAGATGTGGTTCATGACAAGCAGTGCGGCACCTTCGCGCGGGATGCGCTCACCGTGCACCGTGCGGTGCCTGCCCAGCACGAACGACATCGGGTAGACGATCGCGGCAGCGACCCCGACCCAAAAGCCGCCCTTCTCCCTTTTGGCCACGAGGCCTCTCCTAACCTGCGTAGATCTGCGCCCGAGAGCACAGTAGTCGGCAAATCGTGGACTATGGCGAGGTGCGGGATGAAGTTGACCTAGTGGTCCCGGTCAAGACCCTGGACAGGGCCAAGACCAGGCTGACCAGCGCGACCGGCGGAGATCCGGTCTCACACGCGGCGCTGGCGCTCGCGCTCGCCCTCGACACGGTGAGCGCCGCGATCGCCACCCCCGGAGTCCGCCGAGTGGTCACGATCACATCGGATCCTGCCGTCGCGTCCGAAATGGCCGCTCTCGGTGTCGAGTCGCTACCGGAGCCCGCCGAGCCCGGCCTCAACGCGGCGTTGAGGCACGGTGCGCGCACGCTCAGGTCGTCCCGGATCGGCGCGCTCCAGGCGGACCTGCCGGCACTGCGGCCGGACGAGTTGCAGGCCGCACTCGAGGCCTCGGCCGGCCTCCGAGCGTTCGTCCCGGACCGTCAGGGCACCGGCACGACACTGCTCCTCGCGGCACCCGGCGGCGAGCTCGACCCGAGGTTCGGCGTCGGATCTGCCGGGCACCACCGCGTCTCCGGTGCGGTCGCTCTCATCGGGCCGTGGCCGTCGCTGCGCTGTGACGTGGACACGGAAGAGGATCTGCGGCTCGCGCAGGCGCTCGGGCTCGGACCGCGCACCGCGAACGCCTTGCCCGCCTGGACAACCTGAGCAGTCGTCGCGCGTCTTCCCGGGTGATCACGACTTGGGGAGACTGATGCGAGCGCTCATCGCGCTGGCGGGCGTCACTGCGCTCGCAGGCTGTGTGGCCGCCTATCCGATCGACCGTCCACCCGACTACAGGGCGGAGAACAACCTCAGCACGTGCGGGGTGGACCTGCCCCAGGACTGGAAGGACCTGCTGTCGCGCACGACGACAGAGGTGGGCTCGCACGAGAAGGTCACCGTCGTCGCGGCGGACGTGGACGGCGGCACGACGCTGGTGAAGACCACGCGCAACAGGACCACCGAACTCGTGCTGCGCGACCACGGCAAACGCCAGCAGGTGGTCGCGATGCAGAACGACGGGCAGGTGTTCGGCGTCGAGTTCGACGGCCGCTGGGTGACGTTCTCCACCACGCCGAACCCGGCGAACCTCACCACCACGACCTACGCGTGGGACTCGCGCAACGACGGCGCACCCACCGAGATCGGCGGCTACGGCGCCGTGGTGCACAACGGCAAAGCCGCCTGGTCGGACCGTGCGGGCGTGCACTTCTACGATCTGGCCAAGAAGAAGGACAGGATCGTCGGCCAAGGCAAGACTCCCGTGTTCTTCGGCGACGCGGTCATCTGGCAGCAGGACGGGAAGTTCCGCGGTGAGGGAGCGCTGCCGGAACAGCTGGCGAACGCGACCCCCGGCCCCAGCGTGGCATCGGACGGCCGCACGGTGGTGTGGACGCAGGGCGACACGCTGCGCGGGTGGCGCGACGGCTGGCCGGAACCCCGTGACCTGGCCGGGATCGAGCTCACGCCGAGGAGCGAGGGCATCCTGTTCCCACGGGTCAGCGGGGACTTCGTGTCGTGGGTCTCCGGGTCGTCCCACGTCACGGACATGCGCAGCGGCGCGACCCTGCGGACGACCGACGGCGCGTACTGGCTGGAAGTCCACGGCGGAGTGCTTACGCAGCAAGGATGGCGCGTCGCGGCCACCGCGCCGCTCTCGGAGCTCTCCCCGTTGCGGCGGTGCTGAAGTTCGTGACGAACGACACGAAAGTGTTGGTTCAGGCAACGCAACGGGGAACCCCGGCACCTTTACATCCGTATCCCCTGCTGCAAACGACGTATCCCCCGACGTCGTTCCCCGACGCGTTGCCCTGAGGTGTTACTGCATGAGTTCCCTGACGCACGCCGACTACCTGGCGTTGCGCCGCTTTCCCGCTCTCGACGGCCTGCGCGCCATCGCCGCCGTGCTCGTCGTCTTCTTCCACTACGGCGGCCCCGACTGGCTCCAGGGCTGGGCCGGGGTCCAGATGTTCTTCGTCCTCAGCGGGTTCCTGATCACCACGCTGATGCTGCGCGAGGAGCGCAGGACCGGTGAGATCTCGCTCAGCGAGTTCTACCTGCGGCGGGCGTTCCGGATCCTCCCGGTCTACTTCGTGATCCTGCTCGTGACGGTCGTGGCCTCCGCGTTCTACGGCACGTTCGTCAGCAACGGGATCGGTCCCGCGCTCAAGTACTTCCTCACGTTCACCAACGAGTTCGCCGGCGCCAGCCCGTACGGGCAGTCCTGGTCGCTGGGCATCGAGCAGAAGTTCTACCTGGTCTGGCCACTGGTCGCGATCGCGCTGGGCACCGTCGTGCTGCGCCGCCGCGCCGGTGCGGCGGCCCTCGGCATGCTGCTCGCGCTCGTGGTCGTGAACTTCACGGCGTCGCACAGCAACCCCGGCTGGCCGCTGCACTACTTCTCGATCCTGACCGGCGTGCTGCTCGCGATCGCGCTGCACAGCCCGCGCGGGTTCGCCCTGCTGCGCCCGCTCACGAGCCGGGCCGCGCAGGTGATCGTCGCCGTTGGATTCGTCGGCGTGCACCTGAGCGTGAAGCCGATCGCCGGTTTCCTCGACGGGATCAACGGAATCCCTGGTCACGTGCTGGTCATCCCGGTGTACGCGCTCGCGACGGCGGTGCTGCTGACCGCGATGGTCGCGCCGGGACCGGCCACGACCTTCCTGTCCACGAAGCCGATGCAGTTCGTCGGCGAGCGGTCGTACTCCCTTTATCTGGTGCAGACGATCGCCGCGACGATCCTCTGGTTCTTCTGGCCCTCCTTGTCCGGTCTCGGCCAGTCCGCAGCGGTCACGGCACTGGGGTTGGCGCTGGCGAGTGTTCTCTACGCGACCGTGGAGATCCCGATGATCAACCTCGGCCGGCGCGTGATCACCCGCCAGCGCGCGAAGGCGGAAGTCAGGGCAGGTGTGGCCGCTCAGCAGGGCGCGCCGCAGGCTCCCGCACCGCAGTCGGCAGAGTCGTCGCGGTTGGCGACCATCGGGCAGGCCCAGCCGTAGAACGGGTTCGGGGCGAGCGGCACGGGTTCCCGGTCGCTCTCCCTGGCCAGTTCCCTGGCGTGGTGCGCGGTGAGCGTCACGGGAGTGCCGCTCGCCTGCGCGTCGTAGGCGCCCTTCTCCAGCTGCAGGATCTCGACGCCGCGCGAGATGTCCGCCACGAACACCGTGTCGCGGTGCCAGTACGGCGCCCACGACGTCGCGGTGTCCGGCCGCCAGTACCCGATCTGGATGGGCTTGGCGGGGTTGGAGATGTCGAGGAACCGGGTGCCCTGGTTGTACCAGGAGTACGCCACGATCCTCTTCCGCACGTCGAAGTAGTGCGCGGAACACGTGACGTCGCCGGGGATCGTGCCCTCCTGGTCGTCCGGGCTCCAGATCCCGACCGTCCTCATCTCCTTCGGGGTCTCGCCCCAGCCCTCGCCGTTGTGCGTGCCCTGCAGCGAGGAGATGACGAACCGGCCCTCGGTCTTGCAGGTGGGCGAGCCGAACGCCTCCTCGGTGTGCAGCAGCAACGAGCCAGGCGGGTTCTCGCGCGTGGGCCGCGGCCCGTCGTCGAGCGTGCGGCCGATCGGGCGGAACGAGTTGTGCGTGAACGAGGTCGGCATGTCCGCCTTCGGCACGGTGCCACCCGCGTACGCGACCGGATCCCACGCCTTCGCCTCGCGGTACTTGCCGCTCAACGGGTCCCGGTGCCAGCCCTGCGTGTAGTAGCCGCGGGTGCCGTCGTCACCCGCCACCCACGCGATGCCCTGGGCGTCGACCTGCACGTCGTGCGTGATCTTCCCTTCGCCCGACTTGCCGCGGACGTCGACGGAGACCGGGAGTTCCTTCGGGGTCTTCGGATCGCGGATGTCGGTCACGAAGATCCGCCCGGTCTTGGCGTCCGACCGGTCGAGCCCCGCCGTCCAGAGGAACTGGCAGTCGTTGACGCAGGTGCTGGTGTGACCGGTGTTCTGCCGGTGAAAGCTGAGGATCTTGAGGTCGGCGGGGTCCACAGCGGACACGATGTAGTTGCCGGTAGGGCGGTCGCCGGGCAGCGCGCGCCCGAACGAGTTGACCTCGCGTGCCAGGAACGCCAGCTTGCGCTTGGGGTCGACGTTGATGTCCTCGTTCTCCCAGAAGCGCTTCGTCGGGTCGTCGCCCGGCAGCGCCATCTCCTCCTTGGTGAGGTGGTCGAGGAGCTTGGGCCGGTCGAGGTCGGTGACGTCGAACGTCTTGAGCCCGGTCTCCATGCTGACGAACGCCACGTCGCGCTTGCCGTACTGGGCGAACGCGATCGAGATGGCCCGTTCGGTGCCGGGGAGTGAGGCCTTCAGGCGGACGTTCTTGGCCGCCGCCTGCAGTCGTGGTTTGTCCACCTTCGGAGTCCTGGGTTCGGCTGAGGCAGCCGAAGCCAGTCCTGCCGTGGTGAAGGCCAACAGGGTCGCCGCGGTGATCGTGGCAATAACCTTCACGGATCGACCCTGGCAGCGCGCCGAAGCAGGCCAGTACCGACGAACGTCTAGGGTTCTGGTCCGTGCAGGCGACCGTGTCTACTTTTAACAGCGACGGCTCTGCCGTCGTTCTGCGTGATGACGGCGTTCTCGTCGACGTGAGTGCCGAGGCGGTCACGGCGGGTGGCTGGCGAATGCTGCGTCCGGGGCAGCGGGTGACCCTCGAACGTAGCCCCGACGGAGCCATCAGCGCTCTTCGCATGCCTGTTCTGTGACGAGGAGTTCACCGAACGGACGTCCTGGTTAGGGGCGCTTCGAGCGATAGTGCGCCACAATGCGTGACGTGAGCAAGGACGACAACGACGGTAAGGCGACCCCCTCCCGACGCCGCACCCCGCGTGCGAAAGCGGAAGCGGCGACCCCGCGCAAGCAGCCGCGCGCGGCGACCCGGCGAGTTTCGACCACCCGGGCCAAGGTCGAACGCGGCCCCACGGCTGCCGCCCCGTTGCGCGGCGTGCCTTCCGCACCGCCCGCGGTGACGTCCAGCGCGATACCGACCGACCTGCCGGACGACCGGTACTTCAACCGTGAACTGTCCTGGTTGGACTTCAACGCCCGCGTGCTCGCACTGGCCGAGGACTCCTCGCAGCCGTTGCTGGAGCGCGCGAAGTTCCTCGCGATCTTCGCCTCGAACCTGGACGAGTTCTACATGGTCCGGGTCGCTGGGCTGAAGCGGCGCGCGGAGACCGGTCTCTCGGTGCGCAGCGCGGACGGGCTCACGCCGCAGGAACAGCTCGTGTCGATCTCCAAGCGCTCACAGGAACTCGTGGAGCAGCACGCCCGCGCGTTCCTCGACCACATCCGGCCCGGTCTGGAAGAGCACCGGATCAGCATCGTGACGTGGGGCGACCTCACGGACTACGACCGGCTGAGGCTCTCCAACTACTTCAGCGAGCAGGTGTTCCCGGTGCTGACGCCGCTCGCGGTCGACCCGGCGCACCCGTTCCCCTACATCTCGGGACTGTCGCTGAACCTCGCGGTGACCGTGCGCGATCCCGAGGGCGGCGGTGAGCGGTTCGCCCGCGTGAAGGTGCCGGACAACGTGCCGCGCCTCGTGCGGGTGGAAGGGGACCGGTCGTCTTCTTCCGCGACCTTCCTGCCGCTGGAGGAACTCATCGCCGCGCACCTGGGCGAGCTGTTCACCGGCATGGAGGTCATCGAGTGCCACGCGTTCCGCGTGACGCGCAACGCGGACCTCGAGGTCGAGGAGGACCGCGACGAGGACCTGTTGCAGGCGCTGGAACGCGAGCTCGCGCGGCGCCGGTTCGGTCCGCCGGTGCGCCTGGAGGTCGCCGACGACATGACCGAGCACATGCTCGAACTGTTGTTGCGGGAGATGGAGGTCGACCCGCACGACGTCGTGACCGTGCCCGGCCTGCTCGACCTGTCGTGCCTGTGGCAGCTCTACGGCATCGACCGCAAGACGTTGAAGGACCCGGCGTTCGTGCCGGCGACGCACCCGGCGTTCGGGGAACGTGAGACTCCGAAGAGCGTTTTCGCGACGCTGCGCGAGGGCGACGTCCTCGTGCACCACCCGTACGACTCGTTCTCCACGTCCGTGCAGCGCTTCATCGAGCAGGCCGCGGCCGACCCGCACGTGCTCGCCATCAAGCAGACGCTGTACCGCACCTCGGGCGACTCGCCCATCGTGGACGCGCTGATCGACGCGGCCGAGGCGGGCAAGCAGGTCGTGGCGCTGGTCGAGCTGAAGGCGCGCTTCGACGAGCAGGCGAACATCAAGTGGGCGCGGGCGCTGGAGAAGGCGGGCGTGCACGTCGTCTACGGCCTGGTAGGCCTCAAGACGCACTGCAAGACGTCGTTGGTCGTGCGCCAGGAAGGCTCGACGATCCGCCGCTACTGCCACATCGGCACCGGCAACTACAACCCGAAGACCGCGCGGCTGTACGAGGACGTCGGCATCCTGACCGCCGAGCCGACGATCGGCGCGGACCTCACCGACCTCTTCAACGTGCTGACCGGCTACGCGCGCCAGGACGAGTACCGCTCGCTGCTCGTCGCGCCCTACGGCGTCCGCAAGGGAATCGTCGACCGGATCAACATGGAGATCGAGCGCGCGCAGGCCGGTGAGCCCTCAGGCGTGCGCATCAAGGTGAACTCGCTCGTGGACGAGCAGGTCATCGACGCGCTGTACCGGGCGTCCCAGGCCGGCGTGCCCGTCGACGTGGTCGTGCGCGGCATCTGCGGCCTGAAGCCGGGCATCAAGGGACTGTCGGAGAACATCCGGGTGCGGTCGATCCTGGGCCGGTTCCTGGAGCACTCGCGCGTCTTCCACTTCGTCGCCTGCGACGAGTACTGGATCGGCAGCGCGGACATGATGCACCGCAACCTGGACCGCCGCGTCGAGGTCGCGCTGCGCGTGGCCGACCCGCGCCTGACCAAGCAGCTGGGCGACATGTTCGAGTCCGCGCTCGACGCGCACACGCGCTGCTGGGTCCTGCGTTCTGACGGAGAATGGGAGGCCTCGCCTTCGGACGGCTCGTCCGTGCGGGACCACCAGATGGAACTTCTGCACAGGCACGGAGCTCTTGGGTGATCAAAGCTGCTGGGGCGGTGCTCTGGCGCGACGCGGACGGAAACGTCGAAGTCGCGGTCGTGCACCGTCAGCGTTATGACGACTGGTCCCTGCCGAAAGGCAAACTCGACCACGGGGAGACGATTCCCGCCTGCGCGGTCCGGGAGATCGAGGAGGAGACGGGCTTCTCCTGCGTCCTCGGCCGCCATCTGCGCCAGGTGTCCTATTCGGTGAAGGGCGTGCCGAAGACCGTCGACTACTACGCCGCGCAGGCCGTTTCGGGTTCGTTCGTTCCGAATGAAGAGGTCGATTCGCTGCGCTGGCTGCCGATCGCCGAGGCGTCGGAGTTGCTGACCTACGGACCGGACCGGGACGTGCTGGCGGAATTCGCACGCCTGCCGGCGGACCTGTTGCTCGTGGTGCTGGTGCGGCACGCGAAGGCCGGCAAGCGCTCCGAGTGGAATGGCGACGACGACCTCCGCCCGCTTTCCGACGCGGGCTGGCGCCAGGCAGCGGCACTGCGGACGTTGTTGCCCCTGTGGGCACCGGTGCGCGTCCACACGGCGCCCAGAGTGCGTTGTGCGGACACCGTGCGGGCCGTGGCCGAGGACCTGGACGTGGAGATGGTCGAGGAGGTGCGCCTGTCCGAGGAGGGCTACTGGCCCGATCCGGACGCCGGTCTCGTGCGTCTGCTGGAGGTCGCCGCCCTCGAAGGCAGGGCCGTCGTCTCCTCGCAGGGCGGTGTCATCCCGGCCGTCGTGCAGTCGCTGGCCGAGATGGGCGGGCTGCGCCTCGACGAGATCCCCTGCAAGAAGGGCAGCACGTGGGTGCTGGCCTTCACCAGGCCGTTCGGCACGTGGTCCACTTCGGACTCGCCTTCGAGCTGGCCGACCCTGGTCTCGGCGCACTACCTGGCCTCGGCGCTGCCACGCCCGTAAGGCCGTTTGCAGACGTTTTCAACCGCCGTCCTCCTGCTCCGACAAAGTTCGCCTGTGGCAACCAAGTCGGGTGGGAAGGCGGCGGTTTCGCTTGTGCCGGGGGCCTTCCCAGGCGTGCCGGCGTTATTTGTATTGGCGGGCACGGCGTTTCCCGAGCCCTCTGGATGAGGTACGCACAGAGGGCGGCCGGCGTTCGACGACACCTCGGAATTACGGTTCCCGCATTCCCTGCGGGACACCGGTTTTCGACCGGGAAAGGCGCCCGCCGAACGTGCCCCGATCGGAATTCCAGCAGGTCAGAGGCTTTCCCTGTGCCCCAACGACCTTCCGGGGGCCCGCACTGCTTCCCCTGGCGCGCCAGGAGGTTCCCCAGGCACGCGGAAGGCCCCGGTGTGCGCACACCGGGGCCTTCCGCGTGGTTCCTGAAGTGACGCAGCCTCCCTCAGGAGGCCCGTCTCACTTCTTCTTGGCAGCCGTCTTGCGAGCAGCCGGCTTCGCAGCCGCGGTCTTCGCAGCGGGCTTGGCCGCAGCCGTCGTCTTGGCGGCAGCGGGCTTGCGGGCCGCAGGGGCCTTCGCAGCAGCAGCCGGCTTGGCAGCGGCCTTGGTGGCGGTCGCCTTCGCAGGCGCCTTGGTGGCAGCAGCAGGCTTCGCTGCGGCCGTCGTGGTGCGACGGGTCGCGGGCGCCTTGGTGGCGGCCGCGGCCGTGCGGGTGCGCGTCGTGGTCGTCGCGCGGGTCGTCGCGGCCTTGGTCGCCGGAGCCTTGGTGGCCGCGGGCTTCGCGGCAACGGCGGCGGCGGGCTTCGCGGCAGCCTTGGCGGCAACGGCCTTCGGCAGCTTCTTCGCACCGCTGATGACGTCCTTGAACGTCGAGCCGGGGCGGAACGCGGGCACGTTGGTCTTCTTGACCTTCACGGTCTCGCCCGTACGCGGGTTGCGCGCGGTGCGAGCCGCACGGGCGCGCTTCTCGAAGACGCCGAAGCCCGTGATGTTGACCTTCTCGCCCTTGTTGACGCTGCGGACGATCACGTCCACGAGGCCGTCAACAGCAGCGCCGGCGGTCTTCTTGTCTCCAAGGCGCTCGGCGAGCGCCTCGATGAGCTGGGCCTTATTCACCGTCAGTCCCTCCCAGGACGCTCACGGCCCTAAGAGACGGGCCGACTAGAACGCAACGGTAGGCCCAAAACGCGAGAAATACCAATCGCCACGCCAGATTTTTCGTTGTGGCGTGGCTAATTGCGCCCCTTCGAGGGACAGGAGGCGCCGGATTCGCCCCTCTGGAGGGGAGAATCCGGCCCCCTCTCAGACCGCCGGAAGCGGATCCGTTGTGGGCAGCCAAGTCTGGCGATTGCCCTCGAATGCGCTGATCTCGGGCTCGTGGCGCAGCGTCAAAGCGATGTCGTCGAGCCCTTCGAGAAGGCGCCAGCGGGTGTAGTCGTCGATCTCGAACGGGGCAACCAAGTCCTTGGCGCGAACGGTCTTGTCGGTGAGGTCCACCGTGACCGCCGTGCCGGGTTCCGACTCCAGCAACTTCCACAGGAGCTCGACATCGGACTGGCTGCACTGCGCCGCCACGAGACCCTGCTTGCCGGAGTTACCCCGGAAGATGTCCGCGAACCGGGACGAGATGACGACGCGGAACCCGTAGTCCATCAACGCCCAGACGGCGTGTTCCCGAGAGGACCCGGTGCCGAAGTCAGGGCCCGCAACGAGGACGCTGCCCGCCTTGAAGGGCTCCTGGTTGAGGATGAAGTGCTCGTCGGAACGCCAGGCGGCGAAGAGCCCGTCCTCGAACCCGGTGCGGGTCACGCGCTTGAGGTAGACGGCCGGGATGATCTGGTCGGTGTCCACGTTGGACCTGCGCAGCGGCACACCGACGCCCGTGTGGGTGGTGAAGGCATCCATGGTCAGTTCTCCAGGTCTGCGGGGGCCGACAGGGTGCCGCGCACGGCCGTGGCGGCGGCGACGAGCGGGGAGACGAGGTGCGTCCTGCCGCCCTTGCCCTGCCTTCCCTCGAAGTTGCGGTTCGAGGTCGACGCGCTGCGCTCACCCGGCGCGAGCTGATCCGGGTTCATGCCAAGGCACATCGAGCAGCCGGCCTGCCGCCACTCGGCGCCCGCGTCGAGGAAGACCTTGTCCAGGCCCTCGTCCTCCGCCTGCTTGCGCACCCGCATCGAACCGGGGACGACCAGCATCCGTACTCCTGAAGCGACGTGCTTCCCCTTGATGACGTCCGCCGCCGCGCGCAGGTCCTCGATGCGCCCGTTGGTGCAGGAGCCGAGGAACACCGTGTCCACGCGGATGTCGCGCAGCGGCGTGCCGGCCTCGAGGCCCATGTACGTCAGCGCCTTCTCGGCGGCCACGCGCTCGTTCTCGTCCGCGATCTTCTCGGGGTCCGGGATGTTCGCGCTCAGCGGCAGACCCTGGCCCGGGTTCGTGCCCCACGTGACGAACGGGGTGAGCTCCGCCGCGTCGATGTTCACCTCGGCGTCGAACGTCGCGTCGTCGTCGGTGCGCAGCGTCTTCCAGTATTCGACCGCAGCGTCCCAGTCCGCGCCGGACGGTGCGTGCGGGCGGCCGAAGATGTAGTCGAAAGTCGTGGCGTCCGGTGCGATCATGCCGGCGCGCGCGCCCGCCTCGATCGACATGTTGCAGACCGTCATGCGCGCTTCCATCGACAGCGCCTCGATGGCGTCGCCGCGGTACTCGAGCACATAACCCTGTCCGCCACCGGTTCCGATCTTCGCGATGACGGCGAGGATGATGTCCTTCGCCGTGACGCCTTCGCCGAGCGGCCCGTTGACGTTGATGGCCATCGTCTTGAACGGACGCAACGGCAACGTCTGCGTCGCCATCACATGCTCGACCTCGGACGTGCCGATGCCGAACGCCAGCGCACCGAAGGCACCGTGGGTGCTCGTGTGACTGTCGCCGCACACCACCGTCATGCCCGGCTGCGTGAGACCGAGCTGCGGGCCGACCACGTGGACGATGCCCTGCTCGAAGTCCCCCATCGGGTGCAGCCGCACCCCGAACTCCGCGCAGTTGCGCCGGAGTGTCTCAACCTGCGTGCGCGACACCAGATCCGCGATCGGCTTGTCGATGTCGACGGTCGGAACGTTGTGATCCTCGGTGGCGATCGTGAGATCGGCCCTGCGCAGCTTGCGGTTAGCGAGGCGCAGGCCGTCGAACGCCTGGGGGCTGGTGACTTCGTGCAGCAGATGGAGGTCGATGTAAAGCAGGTCCGGCTCCGCACCACTTCCGTGGCGCACAACGTGTGCCTCCCACACCTTCTCCGCGAGCGTGCGGCTCATCGCGACATCTCCCACATTATGGACGCGCCGACAGATCTGGACTTCTCACTGTCTGGGAAGTTAGTATCGGCTTGTGGGACAGCATAGCGGGATCGGCGTGCTGGACAAGGCAGTGGCCGTGTTGAACGCCGTAGCAAAAGATCCTTGTGGCCTGGCCGAGTTGTGCAACCGCACAGGCCTCCCGCGAGCGACCGCACACCGCCTGGCCGTAGGCCTCGAGGTACACCGGTTGCTGCGCCGGGGCTCCGACGGCCGCTGGCGTCCAGGCGCGGCTCTGGCCGAACTGGCGGGCGGCGCGACAGACCCGTTGCTGGACGCGGCTTCCTCAGTACTGCCACGCCTGCGCGACATCACAGGCGAAAGCGTGCAGCTCTACCGCCGCGACGGCATGCAACGAGTCTGCGTCTCCTCGGCCGAACCCCCGTCGGGCCTGCGCGACACGGTCCCCATCGGCGCCAGGCTCCCCATGACAGCGGGCTCAGGCGCCAAGGTCCTGGCCGCATGGTCAGACCCAGGCACCCAACGAGCCGTTCTAGCCGACGCCGTCTACGGCGAACGCACCCTCCTCGAAGTCCGCCGCCGAGGCTGGGCCCAGAGCGTCGCAGAACGAGAACCAGGCGTGGCCTCAGTCTCAGCCCCGGTAAGGGACTCCTCCGGCGCCGTGGTGGCCGCGGTCTCGGTCTCAGGCCCGATTGACCGAATGGGCCGCCGCCCCGGCGCCCGCTGGGCAGCAGACCTACTGGCGGCAGCCGAAGCGCTGCAAAGCCGCCTCTAAAGCACCAACCGTCCCCAAACGGCCGCCCTCCACCCGGAGGGCGGCCGTTTGCTTTTCCCCTCCGACACGCCGCCCCAACAAGCCCGACACGCACCTTCCGTCTCAACAGGTGACCGACGAGCCCACAGAGGAAGTGGGCGCGAAAGACACCGATGAGACACCGAACACGGGCACCACAGGAGCGAGACGCCAAGTGTGAGGGCCAACACGACGGCATCGCGGATGGACGGGTTACGAGTGGGCGGGCGGCTGAGCGGGACGGGGGCAGGGATACGGCGGGGGCGCGCCGGCGAGACAGGGCGTGGGCAGGCAAGGCGGGTGGGACAGAACTGGGATGGGATGGGCAGAACAGCGATGAGTGGATGTGGATGAGCGGTTACGGATGGCCGAGCGGCGATGAGAGAGGCGACAGGAAACACAGGCCTCACGCACCGCGGACCACAAAGGCGCCAAGGAACGGCCACACCAGGATGAAAGGCAGGACACCCCAGGCAACGATGGCCGCGGAACGCAGGCCCCCAACAATCACATTCATCAGGTGACCACCATCACCCACAACAATTGGCGAGCGAAGCGAAGCCAAGCCCCACACCCACCGGCGAGCGAAGCGAAGCGCAAACCGCGCCCGATGGGATAACACCCGCGCCAGGGGTCCGGGGGCGGAGCCCGCCGGCTGGGGGTCTGGGGGCTCGGCCCCCAGAGGACACATGCGAAAGAGGCCTGTCTGCGCACTCCGCAGACAGGCCTCTGACACCTCTGTAGCCCCGAAGGGATTCGAACCCTCGCTACCGCCTTGAGAGGGCGGCGTCCTAGGCCGCTAGACGACGGGGCCCTAGAACTTCTTGCTGGAGTGAACCGTATCAGATTATTCTGTCCGGTTCAAATCCGGCTATTCAGTTCTTTTACTGCTGGTCTTGCCTGACTCTTACTGAGATCTTGCATTCTCAGCGGCTCCGAAAGCTTACCCGAGGGCAGTTCTTCCACAGCAGCTGGGGTACCAGGACTCGAACCTAGACTAACTGAACCAGAATCAGTCGTGCTGCCAATTACACCATACCCCATTGGCTTTGACGATCGACTTCGTTGTCCCGCAGGAGTTCCGAGGTCCTCGTTGCTGCCGTGAGAAATACTAGACCACGTCCCCACCAGAAGTGAAATCGGCCCCCACCTGAACGCATATGCGCAGGTGAGGGCCGGTCTCGGAGGGCTTCTCAGGCGCTGGCGGTGGAGAGCTCGCACACGAGGAGCTCCGGCAGTTCCGCGAGGGTCGTGATGGACGACAGGCCCGCGGGCAGTGTGCCGCCGGTCGGGCCGATGCGGTTGATCCAGACCCCGTGCATTCCGGCGTCGCGGGCGCCGATGGCGTCGGCGTGCAGGCGGTCTCCCACGTGGACGGTGTCGCCGGGAGGTACGCCCAGGGCGAGGCACGCGGTGTGGAAGATCACGCGGTCCGGCTTGGCGCAGCCGACCTCGCCGGCGATCAGGACCGTGTCGAAGTACTCGGAGAGGCCGAGCTGCGCGATCTTCACGCGCTGGTGGCGGCCCGACGCGTTGCTGATCGCGGCGATCGGGAGGCCTGTCGCGCGCAGCCAGTCGAGCATCGGGATCGCGTCCGGGAACAGGCACCAGCCCGCGGAGAGGACCTCCTGGCGGCCCAGTTCGCGGCGGGTCGCTTCCCCCAGGGTGAGCTCCTCGCCGAGTGCGGCGAAGAAGGCCTGCGTGCGGATGTTGCGCATCTGCTCGTACTGGAGCTCGCCGGCGAGCTGGCGGGAGACGTGGTCGTCGGTGATTCGCTGCCACAACGACCAGGCGTCGGCGTTACCGACCATCGATGCCAGCGCGGCTCGCGAAGAAGTGCTGTAGTCGACAAGTGTGTCGTCGACGTCCAGGCACACAGCGCGGATCTCGCCGGTTCTCTTACGCGTGAAAGTCGGGGACGCAGTTGTCACCCCGGAAGGTTAGGTGCGCGGGGGCCTCGTCCGATTCGGCTAACGAGGTGATTCCTATAGGTCCTTGCACGATCAAGGGGAACTTGAGGACCCGAACGAACCAGTTCGACTCCTCCGACCGCCAAATGCAATCACCCGGTCGAGTGTTATTCGGCGGTGCAACGATCTTTGCCCGAACGGGCCGTTCCGCGAGCGCGACACCTTAGACCGCGCAACGGGATTTCGCACCAGCCGCAACCTTTTCGAGGCCTGGCCCGCCAGACCGTCCACACTGGACGGATCCGAACGAGAGCCACGCCACTCGGAACCTGGCTTGACGCACATCGCGATCACGAGCATGCTGGATTTATTCAACACAGGTTGAAAAGAGGGGATCGACATGGAGAGGACAACCTGTCTCGTCGTCGGCGGCGGGCCTGCCGGGATGGTGCTGGGGCTGCTCCTGGCACGCGGCGGCGTCGAGGTCACGGTGCTGGAGAAGCACGGCGACTTCCTGCGCGACTTCCGCGGCGACACGGTGCACGCGTCCACGCTCACGCTGCTGGACGAACTGGGGCTCGGTCCGGCGTTCGAGCAGGTGCCGCACCAGCTGGTGGACAAGATCGAGTCGCTGCTCGACGGCGGCCGCAAGGCGACGATCGCCGACCTCAACAGGCTTCCCGGCGCCCACAAGCACATCGCGATGGTGCCGCAGTGGGACTTCCTGGACCTGCTCGCGGACGCGGGCAAGCTCGAGCCGTCGTTCACGCTGCGGATGAACACCGAGGTCACCGGGATCACCAAGAGCGGCAACAAGGTCACCGGTGTGAAGTACCGGGACCGCGTCGACGGGCACGAGGGCGAGATCGCCGCGGACCTCGTCGTCGCCGCGGACGGCCGGAGCTCGATCCTGCGCGCGGCCGTGGAGCTGCCCGTCTACAGCTTCGGTGTGCCGATGGACGTGTGGTGGTTCCGCTTGCCCCGCAAGGAGAGCGACCCGGTCCTGGGCGGCGCCGGCCGGTTCAGCGCCGGCAGCGGTCTCGTTCTCATTCCACGCGGGGAGTACTTCCAGTGCGCCTTCTTGATCCGCAAGGGGACGGACCGGCAGGTGCGCGCCGAGGGTGTCGAGAAGTTCCGGGACCGCGTGAGCACGCTCGTGCCGTGGCTCGCGGACCGCGTGGACCACGTCGAGAGCATCGACGACGTGAAGCTGCTCGACGTGAAGCTGGACCGGTTGCGGCACTGGCACGTCGACGGGCTGCTGTGCATCGGTGACGCGGCGCACGCGATGTCGCCCGTCGGCGGCGTGGGTATCAACCTCGCCGTGCAGGACGCGGTGGCCACGGCCACGCTGCTCGCGAAGCCGTTGCGGGAAGGACGGGTCACCGGCGCGGCGCTCGCGAAGGTGCGCAGGCGCAGGCTGTTCCCGACGCTGGTGATCCAGACCATGCAGCGGGTCGTCCACCGGCTGTTCCTCGGCCGCAAGCTCAACAGCACGGCGACGGTCTCGAGCACGGGCACGCCGTTCATGCTCAAGGTCGCGCAGAGGCTGCCGTTCCTGCAGGCGGTGCCGGCCTACATGGTCGCGATCGGCCCGCGTCCCGAGCACGCGCCGGACTTCGCGCGCAGGGCACCGCAGACCATCGCTAGGTCGTGACGAACGCCTCGGAGCTCTCGCCGAGCACCATCGCCACGGCGTGGGCGCGGTCACGGGCGCCCAGCTTGCGCAGGATCGCCTTCACGTGGGTCTTCACGGTGTCGTTGCTGATGAAGAGCCGCTGGGCGATCCGGGCGTTGTCCATCCCCTTCGCCATCTCGGCCAGCACGTCGAACTCACGCGCCGACAGCTGGCCGAGCGACGCGGGCGGTGGCATCCGCGCTGGTAAGCGGGCCAGCGAACCCACCCGCGCGTCGATCGTGGCCGGAGCACCCCGCACCGCGGCCGCGATCAACGGCAGCAGCTCGGCCACGGGCGAGGTCTTGAGCAGGTAGGCCACCGCCCCGGCGTCCAGCGCCGCGCGGGCCCAGCTCGGACTGTCCGCATTGGACAGGACGACGACGCGGGCGCTCGGCCGGTACTGCGCCGTGTCCCGCACGGTCCGCAGCGGTCCGGCGCCCGGCACGTCGAAGTCCGTGACGACGAGGTCCACCAGAGTGCCGCGCAGGCTGCGCGCAGCCTCGGCCACGGTGTGGGCGATGCCCACAACGCGGAAGCAATGCGTGCGATGCAGCGAAAGCCGCAGCCCTTCGGTGATGAGCTGCGATCCGTCGACCAGCAGAACACGGGTGGACGCCAGGTCCGTCATGACACCGGGAAGTTACTCGTGGGTACCCGGATGCGTAACCTGCCGGACGTCGGATTGCTCCGTACGGCTACCTATTTGCGACCGGATTGGTGAGCGTGCCGAGGCCGTCCACAGTCACGGAGACCGTCTGTCCGGCCCTCATCGGCCCGACACCGGCCGGCGTACCGGTCAGGATCAGGTCGCCCGGCAGCAGCGTCATGATGCCGGAGACGTATTCGATGAGAGACGGAATGTCGTGCACCATCAACGAAGTACGGCCGTCCTGTTTGACTTCCCCGTCGACCTCGGTGACCACGCGGACGTCGGACGGGTCGAACTCGGTCTCGATGAACGGACCCAACGGGCAGAACGTGTCAAAACCCTTGGCGCGCGTGAACTGCACGTCCTTCTTCTGCAGGTCGCGCGCAGTGACGTCGTTGGCGATGGTGTAACCCATGATCACACCGGCGGCCTTGGCCTTCGGCACGTCGCGGCACGGCTGGCCGATGATGACGGCGAGCTCGCCCTCGAAGTCGACGCGCTCGGACACGGCGGGGAGCTTGATCTCCACGTTCGGGCCGACCACCGACGTGTTGGGCTTGAAGAACAGCAACGGCTCCGCGGGGACCTCGTTGCCGAGCTCCTTGGCGTGGTCCGCGTAGTTCCGGCCCACACCAATGATCTTTGTCGGCAGGATGGGGGCGAGCAGCCTCACATCGGCCAACGGCCACTTGCGGCCGGTGAACGTGGGCGTGCCGAAGGGGTGTTCGGCGATTTCCGCGGCTTCGTCGCCTTGGACGGCGACGAAGGCCACGCCAGCAGGATGAGCAATTCGGGCGATGCGCACAAACCCAGTTTACGAGGTCATCCACTTCTCATGGACTTGTGCACTAGCGCGTCACAGAGCGCCAGCCAGGAAGCCTCGACGATGTTCCCGTGCACCCCTACGGTCGTCCACTCACGTTCGCCGTCGGTGGACTGCACCAGGACGCGCGTCACAGCATCCGTACCGGGATGCTCCGTCAGGATGCGCACCTTGTAGTCGGCCAGCTCCACTGTGTCCAACCAGGACAGGTGCGGCAGCAACGCCTTCCGCAAGGCCGCGTCCAGGGCGTGCACAGGACCGATGCCCTCGGCGGTCGCGATGACCCGCTCCCCCGCCACGTGCACCTTGACCGTGGCCTCGGACACGATCTCGCCGTCCGACCGGTGATCCAGCACGACCCGGTAGGACTCCAGCGTGAACGGAGGAGTGTCCAGTTCGGACAGCTCGGTGCGCAGCAGGATCTCCATCGAGGCGTCGGCGGCCTCGAACGACCAGCCCTTCGCCTCCAGTTCCTTGACGCGCTTCAACGCGCTGCCGACCTCGGTCCCCCGGCCGGCCAGGTCGAGCCCGAACTCACGTCCCTTGAGTTCGATGCTCGCCCGACCGGCCATCTCGGTGACCAGCACCCGCATGTCGTTGCCGACGGTGTCCGGATCGATGTGGTTGTACAGCTCCGGATCCACCTTGATCGCGCTCGCGTGCAGACCCGCCTTGTGAGCGAATGCTGACGACCCGACATAAGCCTGGTGGGTGTCGGGTGCGATGTTCGCGATCTCGGCCAACGCATGGGAGACACGGGTGAGCTCGGCCAGCGCTCCGATCGGGAGCACCTCCATGCCGAGCTTGGTCACGAGGTTTCCCACGACGGCGAACAGGTCCGCATTGCCTGCTCGCTCGCCATAACCGTTGGCGGTGCACTGAACGTGCGTCGCGCCCGCCTGAACGGCCGCGAGTGTGTTCGCCACCGCGCAGGACGTGTCGTCCTGACAGTGGATTCCTACTCGGAAACCCGTCTTCTCGACGATCTCCGAGACGGTCTCGGCGAGTCCCAGCGGCAGCTGCCCGCCGTTGGTGTCGCACAGCACGACAACGTCCGCGCCACCCTCCACAGCGGACTCCAGCACGCGCAACGACGTGTCCGGCGAGAACGCGTACCCGTCGAAGAAGTGCTCGGCGTCGAGGAAGACGCGCCTTCCGTGGTCCTTCAGGAACCGGACGGTGTCGCGCACCATCTTCAGGTTCTCGCCGGCGTCCGTGCGCAGCGCGCGTTCGATGTGCCTGAGGTCCGACTTGGCCACCAGCGTCACCACCGGCGCCTGGCTGTCGATCAGTGCCCTGACCTGCGGGTCGTCCTCGACCTTGACGCCGGCCTTGCGCGTAGCCCCGAACGCGACCAGCTTGGCGTGCTTGAGTTCCAGGTCCCCTGCCGCCGCACGGGCGAAGAACTCCGTGTCCTTGGGCAGAGCGCCGGGCCAGCCGCCCTCGATGAACCCGACGCCGAGCCCGTCCAGCAGCCGCGCGACCGCGAGCTTGTCCGTGACGGAGTACGAAATGCCCTCACGTTGTGCGCCATCGCGCAGCGTCGTGTCGTAGACGTGGAACTCGTCGGTCGGGCCGGCCATCGGGGTCATCTCCTCATCCGGGCAAACAAAAAGACCCCCCGCGGATGCGAGAGGTCTGCGCGTCGGGTGCCAGGGGCGGCAATTACCCGACGCGCTCGTCGATAATGATGGCGGTGTGCTGAGCCATGACCGGGATGCTGCCACAGCTCAGCACGGCGTACCAAGCGACGGGAGGAAATCTCCCACTATCTGGTCATGGGTTCACGCCTGTGACAGGAACTTCGCGAAGGCCTCGATGGACGCCGCGTTGCGCGGTGACTCGACCAGCGCCGCGTACGGCAGCGAGAAGAACCGCTTGTTCTTGACCGCGGGCGAGTTGGCCAGCGGGGCGAAGCCCTCCAGGAATGCCTGCTTCTGCTCCGGCGTGTTCGCCTCGCCGTCCGCGTAGTCCACGATCAGCACGACCTCCGGGTCGCGCTGCACGACGGTCTCCCAGTTGACCGTGGTCCAGCTGTCGTTCAGATCCCCGAAGACGTTGTCGCCGCCGGCCTTCGAGATGACGTCCTGCGGCGCCGCGTTCCTGCCGGACGTGAACGGCTGGTCCTGCCCGCTGTCGTAGAGGAACACCTTCGGCCGCGGCTTGCCCTCCATCAGCTTCCCGGCACGGGCGATCTGCTCCTGGTAGCCCTTCACGAGCTCCTCGGCCTTGGCCTCGACACGGAAGATCTTCCCGAGGTTACGTAGGTCCGTGTACAGCGCGTCCAGCGCGGGCATGATGCCGCGCTGCTTGCCCACCCCGTTCCGGCACGCCTCGGTCAGCTGGTAGGTCCCGATCCCCAGCGCCTTCAACGCGTCCGGCGTGAACCCGGTGCTCTCGCTGAAGCCGTAGTTCCACCCGGCGAAGACCAGATCCGCGTTCGCGCCCTGCACGACCTCCTTGGAGACCTTGTCGGACAGGTGCTTCACGCTCTCGAAGTCGGCCTTCCACGGCGAGGTGCGCACGTCCACGGTGTCGACCCCGGACACCACGTACCCCGCCATCCGGTCCTTCAGCCCCAGCGCGAACATCAGCTCGGTGATGCCGGTGTCGTTGGTGACCACTTTGGACGGGATCCGGTCGAACGTGACCTGCTGGCCGCAGTTCGTGACGGTCACCGGGTCGGACGCGGAGGGGTCCTGGGCGACCGTGGCGCCGCAGCCCGAGACGAGCAGCACAGCGGCGAGGACGACGGTTCTCAAGGGGTGACCTCCTGGTCGAACAGGAGCTGGGGAACTCCCGTGGTCGGGTGGCGCACGACGTGTGCGGTGACGTGGAAAACCTTGGCGATCAGTTCAGGTACGAGAACCTCGTCCGGTGTGCCGGAGGCCACGATCCGGCCTTCGTCCAGGACGTACAGGCGGTCGCAGTAGGACGCCGCGAGGTTCAGGTCGTGCAGGACGGTCAGCACCGTGACGCCCAAACTCCGTGCGAGCCCCAGGACCTCGAGCTGGTGGCGGATGTCGAGGTGGTTCGTCGGCTCGTCCAGCACGAGCACGCGCGGTTCCTGGGCGATGGCCCGCGCGATGAGCACGCGCTGGCGTTCGCCGCCGGAGAGGCTGAGGAAGCTGCGGGACGCGAGATGCTCGACGTCCACTGTGGCCAGTGCCTCGGCCACCACCCTGGAGTCGCGGGCCGGATCGCGGTCGTGCGGGAGCCTGCCCATCTCCACGACCTCGGCGACCGTGAAGTCGAACTCGACCTGCGACTCCTGGGTCAGCGCGGCGAGGTGTCGGGCGACGCCGTGTCGCTTGTGGACGTTCTCACCGTCGAGCAGGACCGTGCCCGCGTCCGGCTTCAACGCCCGGTACACGCAGCGCAGCGTCGTCGACTTGCCACTGCCGTTCGGACCGACGATGCCGACGACCTCGGCAGAGGCGTGCAGGGTGATGTCGGAGATGATGTTCCGGACGGTGACGCCGGTGAGCTCCACGCGCATCAGCGGCCTCCGAAGACGTAGGACCTGCGGCGCATCAGGAAGATGAAGCACGGCACGCCGAGCGCGGCCGTGATGACGCCGAGCGGCAGTTCCTCCGGCGCCGCGAGCATCCGCGCGGCCACGTCGACCCAGACCAGGAACGACGCCCCGGCAAGGGGGGCGAGCGCCAGCACCTTGCGGTGGTCCGCGCCGACCACCATGCGCGTCAGGTGCGGCAGCATCAGCCCGACGAACCCGACCGCCCCGCTGACCGCCACCAGCACACCGGTCATGGCCGCGGTGACGATGAACAGATACGTGCGGAACCGGTTGACCTCGATGCCGAGCGTGGTCGCGGTCTCGTCACCCATCGCCAACGCGTTGAGCTGCCGCGCCTTGGTCGCCAGGTAGACGATGCCGGCCGCGGTCACCACGGCGGCGACCGGCAGCGACTGCCAGTTCGCCCCGCCGAGGCTGCCGAGCAACCAGAACATCGCCGCCCGCGCCGCCTCACCGCGCGGCGCCTGGAACACCAGCAGCATCGCCACGGCGGAGAACCCGTACGCGAGCGCCGTCCCGGTCAGCACCAGTCGCAACGGTGTGAGCCCTCGGCTCGTGCGTGCGGTGATGTAGACCAGGGCGGTGGCGCCGAGTCCGGTCAGGAACGCGCCCACCGACAACGCGTAGACGCCGAGCCCGGAGAGCACTCCGAGCGTCGCCACTGCCGTCGCGCCCACGCTCGCGCCCGACGAGATGCCGAGCACGTACGGGTCGGCCAGTGCGTTGCGGACCATCGCCTGAATGGCGACGCCCACCGCGCTCAGACCAGCGCCGACGACCGCGGCCAGCAACACGCGAGGAAGCCGGATGTCCCAGACGATGTGGTACTGCCCGGCGAGATCGGCGGGGACCGTGCCTCCGGTGATCGCCTCCCAGAGCAGCTCGGCGGTGACGCCGAACGGAACGGAGACGGGGCCGAGCGCGACGCCCGCGACGATGCTGACGGCGAGCACGCAGACGAGCGCGCTGATCTTGGAGAGCACTGGGTCCTTCCCGCATTCCACGGCGGAGTCGGAGGCTGTGTTTTTCACGCGTAACCGGTACAGGCAGGGCGTTTGACCCGAGGGAAACGCCGGGGCGCCTGCACTGGCTTCGCATCGCGCGCGGGTACTCGGGCTCGCCCCTGGTGGGGCCTACCGTTGCGGGTCAGCGCCGGACTTCGACCGGTCTTCCCCCACGCACGACTGAGGCGACCCTACCTGCGGAAACAGAAAGTTCGAAAATTTTCGGGTGTGATGTCGATCCGGCCCGCGGCCCGTTCGACCTGTGGACGTCACCGAGGAAGACACCGAGCGAGGAGATCCACCGTGAAGTACATCCTGATCATGCGCGCCACCGACGAGGCCTACGCGAACATGGGCGACTTCGACTTCGACAAGATGCTGGAGACGGTCGGCGCGTTCAACGAGGAACTGATCCGCGCCGGTGTGCTGCTGGCCGCCGAGGGTCTCTCCGAGCCGACCGAGGGCGTCGTCGTCGACTACTCCTCCGAGCCGCCGGTGATCACGGACGGCCCCTACGGCGAGACCAAGGAGCTGTTCAACGGCTTCTACCTGCTCAACGTCTCGTCGAAGGAGGAGGCGATCGAGTGGGCCAAGCGCATGCCGATGGCCGGCCCGGGGTTCAAGACCGAGATCCGGCGCGTGCCGACGATCGACGAGTTCCCGCAGGACAACGAGTGGATCCAGAAGGAGCGCGCGTGGCGTGAGGCCAACGGCCAGCTCTGAAACGCACGCGGGGACCTTTCGTACTGACATGCAGTACGAAAGGTCCCCGCGTGCGTCTAGCGGATGAACCTCAGCCAGTGCGAACGTTCGACGACACGAGTGCCGCGAGACGATCGCCGATGGCGTAGGTGGCCCCAGGCGACTGGTGGTCCCTGGTAGCGAGATCAAAGGCCACGGAGGCCTCGATCCTGCGTGCCGACTCGTGCTCGCCGAGGTGGTCGAGCAGCAGCGCGACCGACAGCACGGCGGCCGTCGGGTCCGCGATGCCCTGGCCCGCGATGTCCGGTGCCGAACCGTGGACCGGCTCGAACATCGACGGGTTGCGACGGGTCACGTCCATGTTCCCCGACGCGGCCAGGCCGATACCACCCGTGACGGCGGCGGCGAGGTCGGTCAGGATGTCGCCGAACAGGTTGTCGGTGACGATCACGTCGTAGCGGCCCGGGTCGGTGACCATGTGAATGGTCGCCGCGTCCACGTGCTGGTAGGCAACGGTGACGTCCGGGTGCTGCAGCGAGACCTCCTCCACGACGCGCGACCACAACGAGCCGGCGTGCGTGAGGACGTTCGTCTTGTGCACCAAGGTCAGGTGCCGGCGCTGGCGGTTCGCGGCACGCGCGAAGGCGTCCCGGACCACGCGCTCGACGCCGAACGAGGTGTTCAGCGAGACCTCGGTGGCGATCTCGTGCGGCGTGTCCTTGCGGAGCAGGCCGCCGTTGCCCGCGTACGGGCCCTCGGTGCCCTCGCGCACCACCACCATGTCGATCTCCGGCGGGTCCGCGAGCGGGCTGCGGACACCGGGGTAGAGACGAGCCGGGCGGAGGTTCACGTGGTGGTCGAGTTCGAAGCGCAGCCGCAGAAGAAGGCCCCGCTCCAGAATTCCGCTCGGCACCGACGGATCGCCGACAGCGCCGAGCAGGATCGCGTCGTGCTGGCGAAGCTCACCCAGCACCGACTCGGGCAACAACTCTCCCGTGGCGTGCCAGCGCGCCGCGCCGAGGTCGTAGCGAGTGATCTCGGCCGCCGGAACGACCTCACCGAGGACCTTCAGGGCCTCAGCGATGACCTCGGGCCCGATCCCGTCTCCTGGGATCACTGCGAGCCGCATCCACACACCTCCCAGGTGTCAGTCCCCAATTGGTGGGACTACTTTCCTTCGCGAAAGGCTACCGGCATCCAGGCCGCCCGCCGCATGCCGGACACCCCATCGGGGTGTTATCTCCCGTACTGCGGGACACCCACACGGCCCATATCACGCTTTCGAGTGTCACTCGACCGCAGGAACGGGGTCGCGTCAAGGGGTGACGCCCCCGCTTACCAAACGCACGCGGGGACCTTTCGTACTGACATGCAGTACGAAAGGTCCCCGCGTGCGGCTAGGGGAGCGGTCTAGTAGGCGCTGCCCCGGCCACCCGACCTCACCAGGACGACCGACGCGCGGTCGCCGTTGGCGTTGTGGTGGTTGAGGACCAGCAGGCCGTCGGACTTGTCGGCCTTCAGCGAGGCCTCGTTCTTGTTGACGACGAGCGCGGTGCCCGGCTTCGCGAGGTACGAGAGCGCCGCGTCGCCGCCGCCCTGCGCCCACAGACCCGGCTTGAGCGGGTCGAAGGACAGGTTGCGGTCGATCACGTCGATCAGCTTGTTCGCGTTGCCCGGCGCCGGGTAGTAGCCGCCGGTGCCCACGACGTACGAGAGGCGCGCCGTGTCCTTCGTCGCGTCGATGCCCAATGCGCTCAGCAGCACCGGCAGGACGACGACGTTGGTGTCCTGGACGTTCGCGTCGACGTCGCCGAACAGGCCGTTCACGCCCTGGATGTCGACGGTCTCGCCCGTCTTCAGGTCCACGGTGGACGCGACCAGCAGGTCGGTGTCGGTCAGGCGGGTCGCGAACACCTCGAAGTCCGCGGTGCCGTCACCGTTGGTGTCGATGTCGACGAACGGGATGGTGTTCTTGCCCAGGTTGTACCAGTTGCCCCAGGTCGCGACACCGAACGCGAGCAGCGCCTCCTCGGGCTTGCCCTGCGCCTTGGCCAGCGGGGCCGTGGAGGCCGCGCCGACGTAGCGGAGGTCGCCGCCCTTGGCGGTCTCGTTGAGCGCGCAGTTCTCGGTGACGTTGCGCTTGCAGTCGCGCAGCTTCGGCGACTGGGCCTGCAGCTCGAGAACGCTGATCAGCGAGCGGTAGGCCTGCGAGCCGGTGCCCTGGTCGATGCCCTTGCCGGACACGTTCAGGACGGCCTGCTTGCTGTTGCCGGAGAACTTGAGGCTGGACGCGGTCTTGATGTCCGCGACCGGCTTCGGCGCCGAGTAGACCGACAGGCGCAGCGGCACGGTGGCGCCGGCGGTCGGCGTGAAGGTCACGCGACCGGAGGCGTCCGCGAGGAACTGCCGCGGCACGTCGAGCTGGTTCGGCTCGACCGTCGAGTCGACCGTCTTGCGCAGGGCCTTCGGGTCGGTGATCTTCAGGGTGACCTTGACCTTCGCGACACCGCGCGGGCTCAGCTTCACCTTGTCCTGCGAGAGCACGTAGCTCACGCCGGGGATCGTCGTGGCCGCGGTGTAGCCGACCTTGTACTCCACGGACTTCGTGGACTTGTTGACCAGCTTGATGGTCTTGGACTTCTCGACCGGCTTCGAGACCTCGACGACGCCGAAGTTCGCGCTGACGTAACCGTTGTCCTCCTCGACGTAGGCGAGGACCTGGTTGTCGATCGCGGACTTGCCGTCCACGCGGCCGGTGCCGACCCGGTTGGGGGCGAAGGTCTTGCCGTCCTCCTTCACGTCCGCACCGGACGTGTTCATGATCGCGGCCTTGACCTCTTCCAGCGTCCAGTCCGGGTGCGCCTGGCGGACCAGGGCGGCGATGCCGGCGACGTGCGGGGACGCCATCGACGTACCCGAGATCACCAGGCGGTCGTTGCCGGAACCGACGGCGGTCGACGAGATCGTGTCACCGGGGGCCGCGACGTCCGGCTTGATGGACTGGCCGCGGGTGCCACGGCTGGTGAACGCGCTCGGGGTGTCCGAAATGGACTGGTCGTACGTCGGCGTCGAGGTGCGCAGGTCACCCGCGAGGCGGACGACCAGCGTGCCCGCGTTCAGCGCCGGGCGGATCGCCGCGGTGGCGGAGCCGGTGAACTGGAACATCGGGATGCCCGCGTTGCCGGCGATGCCCGCCGCGAAGTTCTCCAAAGTGGACGAAAGGAGCACGCCCTGGCCGCCTGCGGCCTGCACGTTGTTCGCGCGGACGGCGGAACCACAGCGGCGCGTGGCGTCGTTGTCGTCCCACTCCAGCCACACGAACTTGCCGGCGACGTTGTCCGTGATCGCGAGACAGCCGTCGGCGTTGCCCGCCTGGGTCAGCTTCACGACCGGCAGTTCCTTGTTGTAGCCCAGGTAACCGGCGAAGCTCTGGCTGTACTGACCGGGCTTGAGGCCCTGGCCCTTCACCTCGGCGCCGTCGCGCAGCACGAACGAGTCGCGCACGGACGCGACGGTCAGCGCCTCTGGCGTGTTGCCCGGCGAGCCGCCGATGTCGTAGAGGTCGCCGCCGTTGCCCGCGGAGAAGACCGGCATGACGCCGACCTTGTACAGCTTCTTCACGAAGAGGCTGTCGGGGTCGTCCGGGGCGCCGTAGTCGGAGCCGAGCGACAGGTTGACCACGTCGAGGTGGTCGGAGAAGTCGCCGTCGCCGTCAGGGTCGAGCGACCAGTCGAGGGCCTGCGAGGTGACGTTGGTCGAGCCCTCGCAGCCGAAGACCTTCAGCGCGAAGATCTGGGCCTTCGGCGCGGTGCCGGGGCCGATCTTCATCTCGTTGAGCTTCGCGGCGTCGAGCTTGGTGTAGTCGCCCTTGAACGTGCTGCCGTCGGCGTTCTCACCGAAACCGGCCGTGGTGCCCGCTACGTGCGAGCCGTGGCCGTTGCAGTCGATCGGGTTCGGGTCCGGCTTCGGCGTGTTGATCGCCGGGTCGGTGCTCTCCCCGTCGTAGTCCTCGCCGACGAAGTCGTACCCGCCGACGACCTTCGCGGTCGGGAAGTTCGGGTCCTTCGCGCGCGGGTCGACGGCGCGGAACGCGTCGACCGTGCCGGGGCCGCCGAAGTTCGCGTGCGTGTAGTCGACACCGGTGTCGATGATGCCGACGCGGATGTCGTCGCCGAGCTTGCCGTACTGCTGCCAGACGTTGAGCGTCCTGGTGAGCTGGACGGCGTTCGAGTTCTGGCGCTTCTTCGCCACGACCGGGTAGACAGCGAGGACGTCGGCGCGCTGCGCGAGCTCGCGGACCTTCTGCGCGTCGGCCTTCACGACGACGCCGGGGACGCCGTTGGAGGTGCGGTAGAGCTCCTTGGTGGCGGTGTCCTTCGCCTTGAGCTCACCGACGACCTGGTCGACCGCGGCCGACGTGTCGTTCTTTGCCTGCTTGGCGGCCTGCTTCGCGACCTCTTTGCCCTGGCTCTTCTTCTCGTCGAACGCGTCGACGGCGGGCTTGCGGTCCAGCGCGACGAACGCGGTCACCGCACCCGCGGCGTTCAGCCTGGGAGAAACCTTGAGGGCCAACGCTTTCGCGTCCAACCCGTGCGCACCTTTGACCGGCTGCGCGAGCGGTTCGCTCTGCGCCTGTGCCGTGGCAGGTGCGATCAGCAAACTGGTGATGGCAGAGAACACCACCAGACTTGATCGTCTCTTCACAACGTTGCCCCAACCGAGGTGTGTGCCTTCGACCCGAAGAAACAGTGCCGTGCCCTCTACGGCACCGGGTCAACCTCGTGGGGACGCTAATCGCTGATCGTGTCTCTGCGACTGCCCCGAAAGTATGAATATGGTCTACGGATAGTTGCCTGTTACGACTTCGTTGTGAACGACGATGAACACGGGAAGGGGACTTTGCCGTCCCCTTCC
This sequence comes from Lentzea sp. HUAS TT2, assembly GCF_051853195.1. NCBI lineage: Bacteria > Bacillati > Actinomycetota > Actinomycetes > Pseudonocardiales > Pseudonocardiaceae > Lentzea > Lentzea sp. HUAS TT2. Next base: position 1,307,777 of record NZ_CP196667.1, read on the forward strand.
CGGTTTGTCGTGACTATCCGAAGTCGACAGAGCGAACGGTGCGCGCACCGACGGAGGCACCGATCGGGTCGAGCACCTGCGTGTCGACCGGGCGGTCGACGCGCAGCACCATCACCGCGTCGTTGCCGGTCTGGCTGATCTGCGCGGCCTCGATGTTCACGCCGGCCTCGCCGAGCAGCGTGCCGACCGTGCCCATGACGCCCGGACGGTCCGGGTACTCCAGCAGCAGCACGGTGCCTTCGGCCCTCAGGTCGAAGTTGCGGCCGTTGATGTTCACCAGCTTCTCGACCTGCGCGATGCCGCTGACCGTGCCGGAGACGCTGAACGTGCTGCCGTCCGCGTGCACGGCCTTGACCGTGACGAGGCTGCGGTGGTTCGGGCTCTCGGTCTCCTTGACGAGCTCGACGCTCACACCCAGGTCCGCGGCGAGGCTCGGCGCGTTCACGAACGTCACCTGCGACTCGACGACCTTGGAGAACACCCCGCGCAGCGCGGCGAGCGGCAGGATCGCGACGTCCTCAGTGGACAGTTCGCCGCGGACCTCGACGGTGACGCTGGTCGGGGCCTTGGGCGACAGTGCACTGAGGACGGTGCCGAGCTTCTGCACCAGCGGCAGGTACGGGCGGACCTCCTCGCCGACAGCACCGCCCTGGACGTTGACGGCGTCCGGCACGAACTCGCCGGCGAGCGCGAGGATGACGCTCTTCGCGACGTCGGTGCCCGCGCGGTCCTGCGCCTCGGCCGTGGACGCGCCGAGGTGCGGGGTGACGACGATGCCCGGCACGTTGAACAGCGGGCTCTCGGTCGTGGGCTCGGTGGAGAAGACGTCGATGCCGGCGCCGCCGACCTGGCCTTCCTTGACGGCCTCGGCGAGCGCCTCCTCGTCGATGAGGCCACCGCGGGCCGCGTTGACGATGATGACGCCGCGCTTGGACTTCGCCAGCTGCTCGGCGCCGATGAGGCCCTTGGTCTCCGGCGTCTTCGGCAGGTGGATGCTGATCGCGTCGGCGCGCTCCAGCAGCTCCTCCAGCGTGACGAGCTCGATACCGAGCTGGGCGGCGCGCGCGGCGGACACGTACGGGTCGTAGGCGATGAGCTCGACACCGAACGCGGCGATGCGCTGCGCGAACAGCTGGCCGATCTTGCCGAGGCCGACCACGCCGACCGTCTTGCCGTTGAGCTCGACGCCGTTGAACTTGGAGCGCTTCCACTCGTGGTTCTGCAGCGTCTCGTGCGCGGCCGGGATCTGGCGCGCGACGCTCAGCAGCAGCGCGACGGCGTGCTCGGCGGCGCTGACGATGTTGGACGTCGGTGCGTTGACGACCATCACGCCGTTCTGCGTGGCGGCCGGCACCTCGACGTTGTCGAGGCCCACACCCGCGCGCGCCACGACCTTGAGCTTGCGCGTGGCCGCGAAGACCTCGGCGTTCACCTGGGTGGCGGACCGGACGAGCAGGGCGTCGGCGTCCGCGACGGCTTCGAGGAGTGCCGGGCGGTCGGTGCCGTCTACGTGGCGCACTTCGACGCCGTCACCGAGAGCGTCCAGCACGGACGGCGCGAGCTTCTCGGCGATGAGGACAACAGGTCGGCTCGTGTTGCTCACGGACATCGCTCCCAGGAAGGGTCGGATCGTGGGGCGCGGGCGTGGTCGGGGGCGGCTGGCCCGCGCCGACCGGAGCACCGCAATGTGTCCGGACTGTTAACGAGCATAGACAGGGGCCTTGCGCGCTGATTCCGCCGGGTGGCTCAGGTCACCGCCCGCGTCTTGCAGTATGGGACAGGGTCGGGCTGGACGTGCCGTTCACCCGTCAGAGTGGCGCCCAGGGGTTGGGACGCGGTGGAGCGTTGACTGCGGGGCGCGTTGCCAGTTGGTCCGGTGGCGTACCAGTGGTGGCGTTCAGCGGGTGACGGGTTTGCGTGGCTCGGTCGCCTTTGTGCGGGTGGTCCGTCAGGCAGAGACGGAACTACCTGGGTGCGTGGTGGGCGGCCCGTGGTGGAGGGTGCTGGTTGACCCGTAGAGCCTCGCCTCGCCTCGGCGACTGCCACCGACACCGCACCCGCAGCCGCCGAACCCGTGGCGACCACCCTCTGGCCACTCCGCCCACCTCGCCACCGCGTCCAATTCGGTCGCTCACCGCACCAGGCCCGTGCGACCCTCCGCCGATGCCACTGGTGTGGGTGACCGGCGTGTCCGGGTCGGGCAAGTCGACGGTCTGTGCCCTGCTCAGAACACGCGGGCAGCAGGCGATCGACGCGGACTGGGAGGGCTACAACCACTGGGTGGACCGGGCGAGCGGTGAGGTCGTCGTCGACCCGCCGGACCCCGTGCCCGCCGGGTGGCTCGACCGGTACGGCTGGCAGATCAGCCGGGAGCGGGTCGTGGCGCTCACCGCCGAGGCTCTGGACCGGGACGTGTTCCTGTTCGGCGGTGTCGAGAACGAGGAGGAGGTCCGCGACCTCTTCGACGCGGTCGTGTGCCTGGTGATCGACGACGAGACGCTTCGCGAGAGGCTGGCGGGCCGTACGACCAACTCGTTCGGGAAGCATCCCGAGGAGCTGGCGGCCTCGCTGTGGCACAACGCCCGGATCGAGGCCCGTTACCGGGGGCTCGGTGCGGTGATCGTCGACGGGACGTCGCCGCTGGAGGAGGTGGCCGGCGCGGTCACCAGGGCTCGTCGAACTCCCCGTCCTTCGCACCCAGCACGAACGCGTCCCACTCCGCCATCGTGAAGGTGAGGACGGGCTCCAGCTGCTTGGAGTTGCGCATGGCGACGTACGTGGCGCCGTCGGTGTGCTCGATGAAGGCGATCTCGACGTGGCCGTCTTCCGGCTCCGGCTCCGGCGGCCGCTTCCACTGCGCGTTGCGGAGGTCCAGCTTGCCGCGCACGTGGGCCTTGTCGTCGTAGATCGGCGCACTCTCGGTCATGCGGAAAACGCTAGCGGAAAGGCCCGCGGGGCGTCACACACGCTCCACGGGCCTCCCTTGAGGAAAGACTCAGGCGGTCTCGGTGATCGGGCGGTCCACCCACGACATCATGTCGCGCAGCTTCTTGCCGGTGACCTCGATCGGGTGGTTCTCACCCTCCTGCTGCAGCTTCTTGTAGTTCGCGCGGCCGTTGTCGTCCTCGGCCACCCACTCGTTCGCGAAGGTGCCGTCCTGGATCTCGCCCAGGATCTTCTTCATCTCCTCCTTCACGGAGGCGGTGACGACGCGCGGGCCGCGGGTCAGGTCACCGAACTCGGCGGTGTCGGAGATCGAGTAGCGCATGCGGGCGATGCCGCCCTCGTACATGAGGTCGACGATCAGCTTGAGCTCGTGCAGGCACTCGAAGTACGCGACCTCAGGGGCGTAGCCCGCCTCGGTGAGGACCTCGAAGCCCGCCTGGACGAGCGCGGAGGCGCCACCGCAGAGGACGGCCTGCTCGCCGAAGAGGTCGGTCTCGGTCTCTTCCTTGAACGTCGTCTTGATGACGCCGGCGCGCGTGCCGCCGATGCCCTTGGCGTAGGACAGGGCGAGGGCCTGCGCGTTGCCGGAGGCGTCCTGCTCGACCGCGATGAGCGCCGGGACGCCCTTGCCGTCGACGAACTGGCGGCGCACGAGGTGGCCGGGGCCCTTCGGCGCGACCATGGCGACGTCCACACCGGACGGGACCGTGATGAGGCCGTAGCGGATGTTGAAGCCGTGGCCGAAGAAGATCGCGTCACCCTCGTTGAGGTTCGCGGCGATCTCGTCGGCGTAGATGTGGCGCTGCGCGGTGTCCGGCGCCAGGATCATGATCACGTCGGCCCACGCGGAGACCTCGGCCGGGGTGCCGACCTCGAGGCCCTCTTCTTCCGCCTTGGCGCGGGACTTGGAGCCCTCCTGCAGGCCGATGCGGACCTCGACGCCCGAGTCGCGCAGGGACAGCGCGTGGGCGTGGCCCTGGCTGCCGTAGCCGATCACGGCCACCTTGCGGCCCTGGATGATGCTCAGGTCGGCATCGTCGTCGTAGAAGATCTCGACGCTCACAGTGTTTCCCTCTTTCTAGTACTAACGAACCGCGGTGGCGGTGATGGAACGAGCGCCACGGCCGATGGCGACCATGCCGGACTGGACGATTTCGCGAAGCCCGTAGGGCTCCAGCATGCGCAGCAACGCGTCGAGTTTTTCAGACGTGCCGGTGGCCTCGATCGTGACCGCTTCCGGGGACACGTCGACGACCTTCGCGCGGAAGAGCTGAACGGTCTCGAGGACCTGCGACCGCACCGTCGCGTCCGCGCGGACCTTGATCAGCACCAGTTGCCGCTGAACGGAAGCACTCGGCTCCAGCTCCACGATCTTGATGACGTTGATGAGCTTGTTGAGCTGCTTGGTCACCTGCTCCAGCGGCAGCTCGTCGACCGACACCACGATCGTCATGCGCGAGATGTCGGGGTACTCGGTGCGGCCGACCGCGAGCGACTCGATGTTGAAGCCGCGGCGGGAGAACAGGCCGGCGACGCGCGCGAGCACACCGGGCTTGTCCTCGACCAAAACGCTCAGCGTGTGCCTGGTCATCACAGGTCCTCATCGAACAGGGGGCGGATGCCGCGGGCGGCCATGATCTCGGAGTTGCCGGTGCCCGCCGCGACCATGGGCCACACCTGGGCGTCCTTGCCGACGACGAAGTCGACGACCACGGGGCGGTCGTTGATCTCCAACGCCTTGCCGATCACCTCGTCCACCTCCTCGCGCGACTCGGCGCGCAGGCCCGCACAACCGAGGGCTTCCGCCAGGAGCTTGAAGTCTGGGATGCGGTGCTTGTGCGTCCCCAGATCCGTGTTGGAGTACCGCTCGCCGTAGAACAGCGTCTGCCACTGGCGGACCATGCCCAGGTTGCCGTTGTTGATCACGGCGATCTTGACCGGCAGGCCCTCGATGGCGCAGGTGGCGAGCTCCTGGTTGGTCATCTGGAAGCAGCCGTCGCCGTCGATGGCCCACACCGTGCGGCCAGGCTCACCGGCCTTGATGCCCATCGCGGCGGGAACGGCGAAGCCCATCGTGCCGAGGCCGCCGGAGTTGATCCACGTGCGCGGGTGCTCGTACTTCACGAACTGCGCGGCCCACATCTGGTGCTGGCCGACGCCCGCGGTGTAGATCGTGTCGGCCGGCGACAGCTTGCCGATCCGCTCGATGACGTACTGCGGGGACAGCGTGCCGTCCTCCGGCCAGTCGTAGCCCAGCGGGAACGTCTCGCGGATCGAGTTCAGCGTCGCCCACCACGGGGCGAGGTCGACCTTCGTCGCGGTCTCGCGCTCGGTGCGCAGCGCGTCGATCAGCTCGGTGATGATCTCCTTGCAGTCACCGACGATCGGCACGTCGGCGCGGCGGTTCTTGGAGATCTCGGCCGGGTCGATGTCCGCGTGAATGATCTTCGCGTCCGGCGCGAACGAGTTCAGCTGGCCGGTGACGCGGTCGTCGAAGCGTGCGCCCAGCGCGATCAGCAGGTCCGACTTCTGCATCGCCGCGACGGCCGCGACGGTGCCGTGCATGCCGGGCATGCCCATGTGCTGCTCGTGCGAGTCCGGGAACGCACCACGCGCCATCAGCGTCGTGACGACCGGGATGCCGCTCTCCTCGGCGAGGCGCAGCAGTTCGGCGTGCGCGTCGGCCTTGATGACGCCGCCACCGACGTACAAGACGGGCTTGTGGGCGGCCACGATCAGCTTCGCGGCCTCGCGGACCTGCTTGCCGTGCGGCCGGGTCGTCGGCCGGTAACCGGGCAGGCGCATCTCGGGCGGCCACGAGAAGCTGGTCTGCTCCTGCAGCACGTCCTTGGGGATGTCGACGAGGACCGGGCCGGGTCGGCCGGTCGACGCGATGTGGAACGCCTCCGCGATCGCCCGCGGGATGTCCGCCGGGTCGGTCACGAGCACGTTGTGCTTGGTGATCGGCATCGTGATGCCGCAGATGTCCGCCTCCTGGAAGGCGTCCGTGCCGATGAGCGGCCGCGACTGCTGGCCGGTGATCGCGACGATGGGCACGGAGTCCATGTTCGCGTCCGCGATGGGGGTGACGAGGTTGGTCGCACCCGGTCCCGAGGTCGCCATGCAGACCCCGACCTTGCCGGTGGCCTGCGCGTATCCGGTCGCCGCGTGTCCTGCGCCCTGCTCGTGGCGGACGAGGATGTGCCGGACCTTCGTGGAGTCCAGCAGCGGGTCGTACGCGGGAAGGATCGTCCCGCCGGGAATGCCGAACACCACTTCACACCCGACCGCCTCAAGCGAGCGGACGAGGGACTGGGCCCCGGTCACTCGAATCGGCGCGCCAGTGGGCGGAGCCGGTTTGGGCCGCGGACCTGGACGTGGCGACGAGGGCTCGGAAGCCTGTCGCGATGGTGCGCTGGTCATTGGTTTGCCTCGTGGGTATCGGGGTCCGGACACGAAAAAACCCTCGACAACCCGGAGAAGGGTCGTGCGAGGGTCGCGCGTCGACGCAGGCTGTTCGGCTCAGGCGTCGACGCGCCTGAGAAGTACGAGAACGAGCGTGCGCTGCATGAAGCGGACGTTATCGCCTCGCGCAAGAGTGCGTCAACTCTGCGGGATGGAATTCCCGGATCGTGGACGTGGAACAATCCTTCGAGTGAAGAAGCTGGTCTTTCGCATCCCGGCAACGGCCCTGCTCGCAGCGTGTTTGATCGCCATCTGCGTCACCCCTGTGGCGTGGCTCGCTCCGGGGCTGCAAGCGCTCTACGTCCTCCCGCTCGGCTACGCGTACTGGGTGATCCGCAACCGCACGACGGCCACCGAGGACGGTCTGGTGGCCCGCGGCGTGTTCGGCTCGACGACGGTGAAGTGGTCCGAGCTGAAGTCGCTCCGGCTGGTCCAGAAGGGCTGGCTCAAGGCGGTGAAGGAGGACGACACCGAGGTGACGCTGCCCGCGGTGCGGTTCATGCACCTCCCGGCGTTGTCGCTGATCAGCGGTGGTCTCGTGCCGGACCCGACGATCAAGGAGGAGCCGGTCGCCGAGGAGGAGCCGGTCGCCGGGACGCCCGCAGAGGAAGTCGCCGAAGAGGCCGTGGAGTCGGAGAAGTGATCAAACGAGTTCCGCCGCTGAGCCTGCTGCTGTCCATCGCAGGCCTGCTGACCTCGGCTTATCTGACGTACACGCACTTCAACGCGAACGCGCTGCTGTGCTCGGCCGACGCGCTCGTCGACTGCGAGACCGTGACCACGAGCGAGCAGTCGGAGCTCCTGGGCATCCCCGTGGCGTTCCTCGGGCTGGCGTTCTTCGCGTTCCTGACCGTGATCTGCCTCCCGTTCGCGTGGCGGGTCGACGCGCTGAAGTGGGTGCGCCTGGGGGCGGTCGGCGTAGGCGTCCTGATGGTCGTTTACCTGGTGGCGGCCGAGTTCCTCATCATCGGCAAGATCTGCCTGTGGTGCACCGCCGTGCACGTGATCACGCTCGCACTGGCCTGTCTGCTGGTCTCGGCGAGTCTGCGCACAAGTAACCTTTGAGGCACCGCTCCCAGACTGATGGACGCCTCACCCCCGCGTCCCGCGCGTTTTTTTCTTGAACTGAATCTGGAGGAGCAGTGCCTCAGCTCCGCTCTCGCACCACCACGCACGGTCGCAACGCAGCCGGTGCCCGCGCACTCTGGCGCGCGACCGGCATGACCGACAGCGACTTCGGCAAGCCGATCATCGCGATCGCCAACTCCTACACGCAGTTCGTGCCGGGCCACGTGCACCTGCGCGATCTCGGGGACATCGTGGCCGAGGCGGTGCGCGAGGCGGGCGGTGTCGCACGCGAGTTCCACACCATCGCCGTCGACGACGGCATCGCCATGGGCCACAGCGGGATGCTCTACTCGCTGCCCAGCCGCGAGATCATCGCCGACTCCGTCGAGTACATGGTCAACGCGCACCAGGCCGACGCGATCGTCTGCATCTCGAACTGCGACAAGATCACCCCCGGCATGCTGAACGCGGCGATGCGCCTCAACATCCCCGTCGTGTTCGTGTCCGGCGGCCCGATGGAGGCCGGCAAGGCCGTCGTCGTCGAGGGTGTCGCCGTCGCGCCGACCGACCTGATCACCGCGATCTCGGCCTCGGCGTCCCCCGCCGTGAGCGAGGACGGGCTGTCCGAGGTCGAGCGCTCCGCGTGCCCGACGTGCGGTTCCTGCTCCGGCATGTTCACCGCGAACTCCATGAACTGCCTCACCGAGGCGCTGGGCCTGTCACTGCCGGGCAACGGCTCGACGCTGGCCACGCACGCCGCGCGCCGCGAGCTGTTCTCCGAGGCCGGCCGCGTCGTCGTGGAGCTGTGCAGGCGCTGGTACGGCGAGGACGACGAGTCGGCGCTGCCGCGGTCGATCGCGAACCGCAAGGCGTTCGAGAACGCGATGGCGCTCGACATGGCCATGGGCGGCTCGACGAACACCGTGCTGCACATCCTCGCCGCCGCGCAGGAGGGCGAGATCGACTTCACGCTGCAGGACATCGACGACCTGTCCCGCCGCGTGCCGTGCCTGTCGAAGGTGTCGCCGAACTCCGACTACCACATGGAGGACGTGCACCGGGCCGGCGGAATCCCCGCGCTGCTGGGCGAGCTCTACCGCGCCGGCCTGCTGAACGACGACGTCACGTCGGTGCACACGCCGACGATGGCCGAGTGGCTCGGCAAGTGGGACATCCGCGCGGAGAACCCGTCGCCGGAGGCGATCGAGCTGTTCCACGCGGCCCCCGGCGGCGTGCGGACGACCGAGGCGTTCTCGACGTCGAACCGCTGGTCCTCTTTGGACACCGACGCGGCCGGCGGCTGCATCCGCGACGACGCGCACGCCTACACCCGTGACGGCGGCCTGAACGTGCTGCGCGGCAACCTGGCCGAGCGCGGCGCGATCATCAAGTCCGCGGGCATCGACGAGGAGCTGTGGCACTTCGAGGGCCCGGCGCGCGTCGTCGAGTCCCAGGAGCAGGCCGTCTCGGCGATCCTGAACAAGGAGATCCAGCCGGGCGAGGTGCTGGTCGTGCGCTACGAGGGCCCCTCAGGTGGTCCCGGCATGCAGGAGATGCTGCACCCGACGGCGTTCCTCAAGGGCTCCGGTCTCGGCAAGAAGTGCGCGCTGATCACGGACGGCCGGTTCTCCGGCGGTTCGTCGGGCCTGTCGATCGGCCACATCTCGCCGGAGGCGGCGGGCGGCGGCACGATCGGCCTGGTCCAGAACGGCGACCGGATCCTGATCGACGTGCACGAGCGGCGCCTGGACCTGCTGGTGGACGACGACGTGCTGGCCGAGCGCCGCGCGAAGATGGAGGCCTCCGAGCGTCCGTGGCAGCCGGTGGACCGGATCCGTCCGGTGACGGCGGCGCTGCGGGCCTACGCGCGGATGGCGACGGACGCGTCCACGGGTGCCGTGCGCAACCCGGACCTCTAAAGAACGAACGCGAGCGCCACACAGGCGCCGAACACGAGCCAGCCCGTCAGCGGTCCGCTGACGGGCTGCTCTGTTCTCTTGACCATGACGCCGCCGACGACGAGGCCCGCGAGCAGGCCGAGCGGCGGGAGCAGGGACTTCGCGGTGAGGCCGAACGGGAGCGCCACCAGGTAGACGACCGGGATCCCGATCACCAGCAGGGCGAACTGGAGCACCGCTCCCGTCACGTTCTTCCGCACAGCGCTGTTTCTACCGGAAGACGAAGTACGTGACCGAGGCGCCGCCGATGCCGATCACCAGCGCGATGAACCCGGCCGCCAGCGGGTGGCGGAACCAGCTGCGGTTGTAGTCGAGCGCGGCCCGGCCGGGCCCGGCGAACAGCGCCGCGAACGCCATGCCCGCGAGTGCCAGCTCCAGCTCGACGCCGTTGGGGCCGAAGAAACCGCCCTTGTACTGCAGCGCGATGACGTTGGCCATCACCGCGAGCAGGCCCGCCGCGGCCAGCGGCGTGAAGAGTCCCAGCACCAGCAGGCCACCACCGGCGAGCTCGGTGATGCCGGTGACCCAGGCGAGGACGACGGACTCGCGGTAGCCCATCTTCTCCAGCGACTGCGCGAAGCCGTTGATGCCGGGGCCGCCGAAGAGCCCGAAGACCTTCTGCAGGCCGTGCAGCACGAAGATGCCGCCGAGCACCGCCCTCAGCCCGAGCAGGCCGATGTCGGGGCCCGCCGTCCAGCCGAACTTCTTGCGGTCGTCGTCGAACAGGTCGTCGTCCCGGTCGTCCACAGTGGACACGTCCAGCGGCGTGTAACCCGAGTTGTCGAACGCCTTCGTCGACGAGTCGTAGGTCTGGGCAGCGTCTCCGCCGGCTCTGATCGTGCCGTCGTCGAAGTGGTGCACTCCCCCTCCGCTGCTCGAATAGAACGAGTCGTCGGAGAAAGCGCTCGAACTCGTCGAGCCTTTGTCGTGAGTAGCCACGCCCGCACGCTAGGAGACCCCGCGCGGGCGCGCGAGAGCCGAACGGCAGCCTGGTTTCACCCAGATGGCCTAGTAAGTCCCGTGGACCAGATTGCGCGGCTCTTCTCCCGCGGCGAACCGCGAGATCTCCGCCGCGGCAACGGCGTACGCGCGCTGCGTGTGACCCGTGCAGGACCCGGCCACGTGCGGGGTGAGCAGCAGGCCCGGCGCGGTCCACAGTGGATGATCGGCCGGGAGCGGTTCGGGGTCGGTCACGTCCAGCGCCGCGCGCAGCCGCCCGGAGCTCAGTTCGGCGAGCAGCGCATCGGTGTCCACGACGGGGCCGCGCGCGCCGTTGACCAGGATCGCGTTGTCCTTCATCGCGGCCAGGAACTTCGCGTCGACGAGGTGGCGGGTCTCCTCGGTCATCGGCGTGAAGACGACCACGGCGTCGAACTCCGGCAGCAACGACGGCAGCTCGTCCTGGCCGTGCACGCCGTCGCGGGCGGTGCGGCCGACCAGGGTCGCCGTCGCGTCGAACGGTTCGAGGCGGCGCTTGAGCTGCTCACCGAGATCACCGGCGCCGACGATCAGGACCTTCTTGTCCTGCAAGGTGTCCGTGAGGTGGTAGTCCCAGCGGCCCTCGGCACGGGCCCGTTCGAAGACGAGGAAGTCTCGGTAGATCGCGAGCAACGCGCCGATCGCCCACTCCGCGGTGCTGCCACCGTGCGCGCCCCGGCAGGTGGAGAGCAGCACACCGTCGGGCACCTTGCCGACGAAGTTCTCCGCACCGGCGCTGAGCAACTGCACGAGCTTCAACTGGGGCAGCTGCGCGAACACCTCGCGCGGGTCTGTGCCCGCGAGGAACCGCGGGATCAGGACCTCGGCGTTCACGCCCTCCGGCGGCAGCGGCTCCCCCGGCACGTACCGGACCGGCCGGACACCGTCCACCTGGGACAGCGCTTGAACTCCGAAATCATCTGGCACGAGCACGGTGAGCGTCACCACTGCAAAATACGTCAGAATGTCTGCCATGCGGGAGCACGACATCATCGCGTGGGACGGCACGAAGATCCGGACGTGGCAGGCACCGGGCGAGGGCCCGCCGGTGCTGCTGTGCCCCGGCGTGGGTTCCGGACCCGAGTCGTGGCCGTCGCTGACCGATCGCGGTGGCCTGCTCAGCTGGTACATGCGCGGCACGATGGGCTCCGACCGGCCGGTCGACGAGCGCAACATCTCGCTGGACGACCACGTGGCGGACGCGCTCGCCGTGCTCGACGACGCGGGCATCGAGCGGTGCGTCGTCACGGGCTGGTCGATGGGCGTCACCGTCGCGGCCGAGCTGGCGTTGCGTCATCCGGAACGCGTGGCGGGCCTGCTGCTCGTCGCGGGCGCGCCAGGCGACTCGTTCGACGCGATGCTGCCGCTGGTGCCCCAGAACGTGCGCCGGTTCGTCGGGCTGACCGCCACGAAGCTTTTGCAGCAGGCCGGTCCGGTGCTGGACAAGGTGCTGCACCGCGTCCCGGTGACGGACGCGACCACGTTCCTGTTGCGGCACAGCGGCGTGATCAAGCCCAGCAGCGACCCGAAGGCCGTCACCCAGGCGGTGAGCCGGTTCCTGCAGCACGACTGGCGCTGGTACTTCACCCTGGCGCTCGCGCTGGGTGAGACACCACGCCAGGACCTCGGCTCGATCGTGTGCCCGGTCACACTGCTGGCCGGGCGGGACGACGTGCTGGCGACGACGGAGAGCATGTCCGGGCCCGTCGGCGCGCTGCCCCAGGCGCGGCTGCGGGTGCTGCCGTGCAGCCACTACCTGCCCTTGGAGGCGCCGGAGGTGGTGACAGCCGAGCTCGACCTGCTGCTCGACCGGGTCCGGTCGGTCGACTTCGCCACTTCCGAGGCGTTCAGCTGACGAGTTGTCGACGGAACTCCTGACTTTACACCGAAAGAGTGACACCGAAGCCACTTCACCTGAACATGCGTTCGATGCGATCGCCGGTGTGAAACTGGTCGTGCAGGTGAGGCTGCTGCCAACGCCCGCCCAGGCGGCAGCGCTGGCAGCGACCCTGCATGCCTGCAACGAGGCAGCGAACTACACGTCGAACGTGGCGTTCGAGTGGAGCGTGAAGTCCCGCAACGAGTTGCAGAAACTCTGCTACCACGAGATCAAGGATCGATTCGGCCTCTCGGCGCAGCCCGCGGTGCGGGTGGTGAAGAAGGTCGTCGACGCCTACGCCGCCCTGCGAGCGGGCATCCGCGCGGGGAACCTCGGCGGCGAGAAGTCCCGACGCCGGGTCAAGGCCGAGTCGAAGCCGATCACGTTCCGTCTGCAGGCGGCACAGCCGTTCGACGACCGCTGCCTGTCATGGCGCCTGGACGTGCAGACCGTCAGCATCTGGACGACCGCAGGCAGGGTGAAGGACCTCCAGTTCGCCTGTTCCCCAGCGCAGTTGACGTCGCTGGGCGCACACCGCCAGGGCGAGTCGGACCTGTTGTTCCGCGACGGCATGTGGTTCCTGATCGCCACCTGCGACGTACCCGAGCCGGACATGTTCGAGCCAGTCGACTGGATCGGCGTGGACAGGGGCATCACCAACCTGGCCACCACCTCGGACCTGGACAACTTCCAGGGCCGCCGCCTGCAACGGTACCGCCGCTGGCACGCCCGCAAGCGGGCCGAGCTTCAGGCCAAGCGAACGAGATCAGCGAACCGTCGTCTGAAAAGGCGTGCACGTAGAGAGGCCCCGTCACGCCACCCACATCAACCACCGCATCGCCAAGCAGATCGTGGCTGTTGCCGAACGCACCGGCCGTGGCATCGCCTTGGAGGAACTCCACGGCATCCGCGACCGGGTACGGCTCCACCGGCACCAGCGAGCCACACAGTCGTCCTGGCCGTTCCATCAGCTCGAACGGCACATCACCTACAAGGCCCGCCGGGCTGGTGTGCCGGCACTGCTGGTGGACGCCCGCTACACATCGCAGATGTGTCCCAGGTGCACGCACACGTCCCGCTCGAACCGTTCCACCAGGGACACCTCCTCTTGTCGTCGATGCGGTCTCGCTGGACCCGCCGACGTCGTCGCCGCCGTGAACATCCGTGACCGGGCACGGCGCGCGTGGGTATTCGTCAACATGCCCTTACCCACAGCCGCCTGAGCAGTTGTGGGTAGATGCGGCCCGCACGCCACAGCCAGTGGTGGACGAGGAACGCGACCTGGTTCGAGGGAAGCGAGCGTGAGTTCGCTTCCCTCGCTCACCACGAGTTGACCTGGAGTTGACGGTCGCGCACCTAACCTGGGGCACGTGGTTCGTTCCGTTGCGTTGCTGACCGCCGTCTGCCTGCTGGCAGGGGGCTGTGCGAGCTTTCCCGACGAGCCGGCACCGACGCAGTGGAGCGCGCAACCACAGCTGACCCCGCAGGCGGGCCCGAAGCCGGAGCTGCCGGGCGAGTACCGCCCGACGCCCGGTGACCCCGGCCGCAACCCGGCGCCGCAGAGCGTGCCGCCGCCGCAGGGCTGCAAGGACTACCACCCCGCGGTCGTGGCCACGTGCCTCAACACCGTCACGGGCGTCGCCCCCATCGGCGCGGACGCACAGGGCGGCGTCGCGGCGTACGCGACCGAGCGCGGCGGGCGCCTGGTCAAGGTCACCAAGGACGTTGACCCGGTCGTGATCGCCCAACTGGAGGTCGACACGTCGACCGACGGCGGGCTGACCGGGCTGGCGCTGTCGGCGACGTTCGCGGAGGACCAGCTCGCGTACGTCTACGTGACGACGGCGACGGACAACCGCGTGCTGCGCATCGCCCCTGGTGACACGCCCAAGCCGATCCTCACCGGCATCCCGAAGGGGCCGTCCGGCAACCGCGGTGTGCTGGCGAGCGACCGCAAGGGCGCGATCCTCGTCGCGACCGGTGACGCCGGGAACCCCGCGCTGGCCGCCGACCCGGCCTCGCTGGCCGGCAAGGTGCTGCGGATCGACGGGTCCGGCCAGCCGGCCCAGGGCAACCCGACGGCCGGTTCCGCGGTCGTCTCGTCCGGGCTGCGACTGCCCGGTGGCCTGTGCGTCTCGGCGGACACCTCGAAGATCTGGGTGACGGACTGGGCCGCGAGCGGCGACGTCGTCTACCGCGTCGTGCCGGGCAAGCTCGGCGAGGTCGCGTGGGCCTGGCCGGACCGGCCGGGCGTGATGGGCTGCTCGTCGTACTCGGACCAGCTGAGCGTGGCCACGTCCAAGACGCCCGGCTACCAGTCGCTGTCGATGAACGCCGCCGGTGCCTTCACGGGCAAGCCGGAGATCGCGCTGGCGGAGGACGGTTTCGGCCTGCTCGGGCCGATGGAGATGCTGAACGAGTCGGCGTCGCTGGCCGGCACGGTCAACAAGGCCGGTGGCCAGCCCGTCTCGTCGGACGACAGGGTCGTCATCATCGTGCGCCCGAACAACGGCGGCGGCACTAAGGACTGAGGGCGAACGCTTCTCCTCCCGCACGCCACCAGCGCGCGTAGACCTCGCTCTCCTCGACCAGCTTCAGATACCCCGTGGCGACCTGCTCGCACAGGTCGTCGATCTCGTCGGCGACCGGCGCGTCCGTGCGCCAGGCCAGCACGACCTCGCGCACCAGCGGGTTGCCGGTGATCGGCAGCCGGGAGACGCCCGGTGGGGTGGTGCCGACCGGGTAGAGCGGGCACACCGCGCCGGACTCCCTGATCAGCGTCAGCGCGACGTGCGCCTCGCTGCTGAAGTGCGCGATCCGCTGCTCGAATCCCTTGGCCGCGCACTCGCGGGCGAAGTGGGCGTTCATGCCGCTGTCGTCGGGTTCGGGCATGACCCACTTGTCCTCGGCGAGCGCTTCGAGCCCGATCTCGGGCTCCTGGGCTTGCGGGTGGTGCTCCGGCACGCCGACGAACAGCGGTTCGCGGGTCAGCAGGCGATGTCCCACGTTCGGCGGCAGCGTCAGCGGAGTACCGGGAAATCGACGCATCACCGCGATGTCGAGTTCGCCGGTCGTGAGCAACGCGGTGAGCGTGCCCGTCTCCTTGATGGTGCGGCTCGTGACGTTGTCCTTAAGCGCGCCGACGAGTAGTCCGAAGTGATAAGCGGGGATTCCTGCGAGCCTGGTGGGAGCGCTGGGGCTTTGCGTGTTACGGCGCGTTACGCGTTCCAGCGTGACGAGCTGAGTGAGCATCGACCGCGCCTCCTGCACGAAGTCCTGGCCTGTCGGGGTGAGCTTCACGCCGTCGGCCGTGCGCAGGAACAGCACCCCGCCCAGATGGTCCTCGATGCGTTTGAGCTGCGTCGTCACCGCCGGCTGGGTGAGGTGCAGGCGGGCGGCGGCCTTGCGCAGGCTGCCGCAGTCGGCGATCGCCACGACCAGTTCGAGATGCCGCACTTCCAGACGCATGGCCCCGATGTTATCGCTCAATGTAATAGGGCCAATACCGTTCGCAATCTCGCGTGGTACGTCCCGGTCTCGATACGTTCGGGCACGTGATGGAATTGGCCGAGCGCGCAACCCGCACGGACGCGGTGCTGTTTTCGGATCGCGCGGTGAAAACGTTTCTGGAGGCCGCGTCCGCCGAATACTCGTTCATCACCGAGGACGAGCCGAGACCCTGTTTCGCGGTGCTGCTCGGCCGTTCGGAGGGCACCGAGGCCGTGGTGTCTGAGGTGGCGTTCGGCCGCAACGCGCGCCTGACGGACCCCTCGGCGCGGGAGGAGTTCTCGTCGACGATCGTGCCGCGGTTCGGCACGGCGTACGAGAACCCGGTGCGGGCGTGGTGGCTCGACCCCGCCGACCTGCTGACGATCACGCGGACGGCCGACGCCTCCGGCCTGGACGTGCTCGGCTCGATCCACCTGCACCCGGACTGGCACCGGCTCGGGCCCGAGTGCGAGCGGAACCGGCCGTTGAGCGACAGCCCGACGCCGATGGACGAGCACATGTTCCGCAACAGCGGATGGCCCGTGAACGTCGTCTGTTACCTCGAACGCCGCCATGGCGGCCTCTACTACTCGCTTGCCGCATGGGACGCCGAGTGCCTGCGCCTGCCGTTGAGGATGAACCACTCATGACCGAAGAGATCTACGCGCTGTGGCACCGCATGGAGCAGGGCTGGGCGGTCGGCGACGGCGCCGCGTTCGCGTCCGTCTTCGCCGAGGACGTCGACTTCGTGACGGTGCGCGGTGAGGAGCTGTTCGGGCGTCGCGCGGTCGCGCTGGGGCACTCCCAGCTCTTCGCGGGGCCGTACCGCGACACCAAGCTCACCGCGGAGATCAGCCTGATCAGGCCGCTGACCGACGGTGTTTCGGTCGTGCACGTCACGTCGTCCATCGCCCCGGCGGGCATCACCACCCACGCGCAGGCCGTCGTCGTGCGGCGCGAGGACGGGTGGGAGATCGCCGCGTTCCACAACATGATCCCGAAGGGACTGGCATGAGCAGGCCACGGTTGCGGCACATCGCGTTCGTCGTGCAGGACGCGAAGGAGATGGCCGACTTCTACACGTCGCGGTTCGGGATGTCGTTGTTCCACACCGATCCCGACGGCAGCCACTTCGTCACCGACGGGTACCTCAACCTGGCGTTGATCCAGCAGCGGCTCGACGGTGACGTGCCGACCGGGTTCAACCACTTCGGGTTCCAGGTGGACGACGTCGCCCCGTACCTGGAGACGCTGGAGCCCCGGCCTGCCCTGCGCGGCGGGGACCGGCCGTTCGCGGAGTACCGGGCGATCGATCCCGAGGGGAACTGGTTCGACCTGTCGGCGCACGGGTTCCTGCCGCCGGGCGCCGCGGAGTCCTGACCAGGGGTTTCCTCGGGCGAAAACCGGGAACCCTTGTGTGGGGTATTGCGAGCAGGGGCGAGGAAGGCTGTCGGGGCCTTCCCCGCCCCGCTTGGTTTCTAGCTCGCACTCCAGAACAGAGCGCGCGCGACCTGCGCGTACAGGCCCTTCGGGTGGTCGCGGAACATCGGCTCGGTGCCGAAGAGCACCACCTTCGCCCCGTTCGCCGCCGTACCCGACACGACCGCCGCCTGACCCGCCGCCGCGTCCTGGCCGCCGGTGCCGTTGTCCCGTGCGTGCCAGTGACCCGAGGCGATCACCGTGCTGCCGTAGCGCTGTTCGACCGTCACGCCGCTGCCGAGGTTCGTGAACCACTGCGGTGCGTAGACGAACGAGTGCGGCAACGCGCCCGTGCCGACCGGGTCGGTGCCGTTGACGACGTTCACCACGCCGTTGGCGTCCTCCCAGCCGGCGACCGACGTGGCCTGCAGGAGCTTGGCGTCGGTGTTGAACCTGCTACCCGTCGCCCCTCGCGTCACGACGCCGCCGCTCTTGAGGAACTCGTCGAGCCCGGCCTTCGCGGTGGCGTTGAGCTGGGAGTAGTTCAGGCCCGCGCCCACGTACAGCGCGTCGATGCGTGACCAGTCGAAGCCCGCGTTCAGCACGGCCGTGGAGATCGTGCGGACCTCGAAGCCGGACTCGCGCAGCACCTGCAGCTCGTCGGCGGACACGGCGGCCGCGATCACCTTGCGCTGCAACGCCTGACCACCTGGCTTGGCGGTCGTGAAGCGCACGCCGTATCGGTCGGCGACCTCCTTCGCGGCGGCCCTTTCCCTGGCGGGGACGACGATCGTGCCGTCGTCCTGGCGGCGCAGTTCGAGGCCGCGCGCCAGCAGGTCGTTGACGGCGCTGACGTCCTTCTGGTCGGTCAGGGTGAGGGCGAGGTCGGCACCCGGTGCGGCGCCGACGTCACCGGTCGGCGCGGCGGCCACGACCGGCTTGCCGTCGAAGCGGAACTGGCCGCTCTTGTACACGTCGACCGACGCGCCCCAGAGCAGCCGGTGGCTCCAGCCGGAGATGTCGTACATGACCGGCGCCTTGTCGGAGATGTCGCTGCCCTGCTCCAGCATCATGTTCGCGAGACCGCGCTTGGGCTGGTGCATGTCCACGACGTACGAGCCGGCCGGATAGCGCTTGCCGCCCAGCGTGAACGACCTCTCGGCGCGGTCGACCCGGACGTCGTGGCGGACGAGCTGGTCGACCAGCCGTGCGGCGGCGGGTGCCGACCGGTCGGCGGTGATCACGTAGGCGCGCGGGAACTCCGTGCGGAAGCGGTCCTCCGGCCCGAAGCCGGGAACGAAACCGTCCGGGATGTACCGCTGGGCCTCACCGGCGGCGCCGCGGCGGAACATCTCCGTCTGGTTGGAGATCAGGCTGCGGCGGTTGTCGTCCACGTAGTCGAGCGTGGTCCTGATGGTGGCCTCGACGACGTCCGTGTTGATCTTCGAACGCCGCTGCAGCTCCGCCGCGGGCAGGGCGTCGTAGTCGGAACGGTTGACGCGCATCGGGATCTCGACCGTGTACGAGACGGCACCGTGGTACATCGAGTACTGCGCGGTGTAGATCGGCGCCCAGCCGTCCCACTCGCCGACCGGGTAGTCGCGGAACGGGATCTCCGGCTTCGCCGCCTCGGGATGACCGAGCGCCTGCACGGCCTTCTCCATCTGCAGGCCGTTGGCGTAGCCGTGCTTGATGTACAGGTCGAAGTCGTAGTTCTGGCCGTGCGGCGGCGTGGTCGGTTCGATCAGCGTGTTCGCCACGTAACCGTGCTCGTCGACCATCATCAACGGCTGCGTGCGCTCCACGATCTCCTGCATGGCCCGGTTCTCGGGCTGGGAGTTCGTGACGAAGTCGCGGTTGAGGTCGAAGCCCGCGTTGTTCGCGCGCGTGCCGGCGACGCGGCCGTCCGGGTTCGCCGTGAGGTTGAAGTAGACCCTGCTGCGCTGCAACAGGTTCCGCGTCTCCTGGTCGTCGCTCGTGGCGAGGTGCTCGATGACGCGCAGCGCGCCGTCCGTGCCCTCCCACTCGTCGCCGTGGATGTTGTTGTTGATCCAGATCGGCGCCTTGTACAGGCCCGCCGGGACGCTGCGGCCCTCTTCGATGGTGGCGCGGAACCGTTCCTGGAGCCGGGTCTGGGCCGCGCTCTCCGGCGCGGTCAGCGTGACCAGGTAGAGGTCGCGGCCGAGTCCCGACTGGCCGACGACCTCGACGGAGATCCTGTTGCTCTTCTGCTGCAACGCGTTCAACTTCGGCGCGAGCGAGTGGTAGGGCGCGAGACCGAGCTTGATGGACTTGTCGGCCGTGTTCTCCGGGTACGTCCGCAGCTTCGTCCTGCGCGGGTAACCCTGGTGTCTGTCGGCCTGGTTCTCCCCCTGTGCCAGCGCTGCTCTCGCCTGGAAAGCGTTGTCCAGCGTGGCGACTTCGTTGCGCTCGGGACCGTTGCCCGGTTCTCGGTCTGGACTCGACGGTTGCGCTGTTCCGGTTGCGGGCGCCGCCACCACGGCGGCGGCTGCGAGGAGGACAGCGAGCAGAGTTCTGCGCATGCGGTCGTTTCTCGCACAACGGCCCGCTCATCGACTAGAGCCGATAGGCGGGCCGTTGTTTCCCCTCGGTCAAGACCTGTGTCTTCGAGAGTGGCACAGACGGCCGGGCGTGAGCGAGAAAAGTTCACCAACCGCACTCACCAAATGGGACACAAGTAACCGCTGACCAGGCCGTTCATCTCACTGAACGGCGTACAACCACTCGAACGGCCTAGCCAGAACCCAGACAGAGGAACGGCCTGCGGAACGGGTCCTTCGCCATCGCCTCGGCCAGGGCCACCGCCGGAGCGGCCCCCGCCACCAACGCCCGGTGGTAGTCGGCCATCGCCGCCGAACTCGACTCGTCCCCGACCTTGCTGGCCGCGGCGACCACGGTCCGCGTCCCACCGGCCAGCATCGCGCCGGCGAACCCGAGCGCCTCGTCGCCGGGCCTGATCCGGTTCAACGCCAGCTCGCACGCCGCGAGCACCACGTGCGCGGGTGGCCTGCGCAACCGCCCCAGTTCGTGCGCGAACAACGGCCCGTCGACCAGTTCGAGCCGGGAGAACAGCGCGTTCTCGGTCTCGTGCTCACCGTGCGCGGCAACGTGCACCAGGTCGGCCCCGTCGAGATGCGCGAGCACCTCGGCGGCGGTCGCGGTGTCGCCGGACAGGACGGTCGCGTTGTCGTGGTGGGTGGCCAGCTTGTCGACCTCACCGTGCCCGAAGAGCAGACCGGGCCCCTGCACCACCAGCACCCGGTCGGTCTTCGGCTGCCCACCCTGAGCCGCGGCGAGCCAGGCCGTGGCCGACGGAGCCGTGGCAACCGGCCGACCGTGCAGACTCGGCAACACACCCCACGGCACCGCGTACAGCGCCCCGGTCGGCACCATGACCAGCTCACGATCACCGATGAGGTGCGCCAACGGCTTGATCAGCCGCCCGTCGAGGTGGTCGGCCTGCTTGTGCGCCGACTGCCCGATGACCTCCACCAGCGGTTGCGGCAGGTGGTCGGGCGCGAGCGCGTTGAGGTCGAAGTGGAGCTTCCTCGCGCTCTCCAGCGCGTCCGCCGCGTCGCCGAGCCGCACGAGGCTGACCCGGCCACCGGCGACGACGACCGCGGCCATCTCCCCGCCGGACACGACGTAGCTGACCATGGCCCGCGCGCCCAGTGCGGCGATCACCTCGCTGATACCGGCGACGGGCCTCGGCTTGCCCCACCGCTGCGAGTGCCAGCCGAGCCGGTTGGCCTCGCGCTGCGCCTTCACCAGCTTGGCGCGCAGGTCGCCCGTCGGCTGGCCGGACAGACCGTGCCTCAGGATGGCCCAGCTGAGGTTGCGGACCTCGCTGATCCGCTCGGCGACCTCGTTGTTGTCGGTGACCTCCAGCGGCTCGTACCGGTAGGTCTGTGCGCGGGTGCGTTCCAGCCAGGCGAAGAGCCGGCGTGCGTCCGCGTCCTCCAGCGCGAGCGTGATCGCGAGCTCGCTCAGCTCCCTGCCGTGCACCGCCGTGGCGGACACGAGCTCAAGGCCACCGAGCTGGTCGCGCACCCTGCCGAGCTCGTCGAGGGCCCGACGCGCGTGCGTCAACGCGGCGCGGCGACTTCCCTTGGCAAGCGCCAGTTCGGCCAGCACGAGCCGACGTTGCATGCGGTGGTCGAGCGGCGTGACCGCGCGGGGCCCTGGCACCTTCTTCAGCAGCTCTTCGGCATCCGCGAGCCTGCCCCGGCGGATCTCCAGCCGGGCCGCGAGGAGCAGGGCGAGCCGCGACTCGTCGACGAGGTGGTTGGCGGCCAGTTCGGCGGACAGCGTCAACGCCTTCTGCACCAACGCGTTCGAGATCCGCTTGGTGCGCATGGCATGCCGGCCGTGAGCCCACAGCTCGATCAGGCCGGCCATCATCCACCAGGTGCTGCCACGGCGGATCAGCTTGCGTTCGGACCGCTTCGCCATGCGGCGTGCCAGGTCCAGCTGGTCGTCCAGCAACGCCGCCGAGGCGCGGAACATCTCGACCTCGGCGATCTCCTGGCCGAACTTCTCCTTGCGCATCACCGGAAGTGCCTCGTCGAGGTGCTTACCGGCCTCGTCGGACAATCCGATCATCAGCATGGCCTCGGCCTGGTCGAGTTGCAGCCGCGCGAGGTAGCCGTGTTGTTCGTCGGCGCGGAAGATGCGCTCGGCCACCTCGTAGCGACGCAACGCTTCGGCCAAGGCACCACTTTGCTTGTGGACGTTGCCCAACGCGTGCATCGCGAACGGGTAGTGCGGCTGGAGGTCGTGTTCACGAGCCAGCGTGATCGCCTTCTCGAGATCCGCGATCGCCAGCTCGCGCTTCCGCACGGCCGCGTACGCGAACCCGCGATTCACCAGCGAGGACGCGAACCGTTCGACCAGACCGGGGTCCGGATTGCGACCGATCTCCTGTTCGGCGAAGGCGATGTACCGGCCGAACCACTCGACGGCCTGGTCCGGTTGCCCCATGCGCATGACCATGAGGCCCTGGTTGTTGTCCGCGCTGCCGTGCAGTTGCGCCCGGAGCTTCGGATCCGTCAACCGGTCGATCTCGCTGCGGGCAGCGTCGAAAGTCTCCACCGCGACGTCCATGCCGCTCGTCTCGCCCATGCAGAGGCCGAGCATGTAGAGCGTGCGGGCGCGCAACTCAGTCCGATCAGGAGAGTCATCGGCGCGGTCGGCGTGCACGAGAGCACTCTTGAGAAGCCTGATGGCCGACGGGAAGCGGAACCTCGTCTGCTCCGCCCACCCTCTCAGGTGCAGCTCGCGTGCTCTCTCCAAGGCACGAGCGGGCATGTGATCATCACACCACATGGCAGCAAGTGCCGCTGTCCGCCAACCAGGCACAGGACCAGGTGACGGACAGGACACGCACTGTGACTAGTCCGCCTTCGCGTTCACGCAGTCAGGAGCGTGCACGAACTCGAGCGGCCGGACGAACCCGTGCCCCGGCATGCCGCCGCAGCACATCGGCGTGACTTCCGGGTCTTCCTTCTTGTCCGGCTTCGGCACCTCGGTCGGCGGCGCGGGCACCGGCTCGACGACCGGAGTGCCCTCGAGCACGGACTCGGCTTCCTGAACGACCTCGGTGCCGGCCACTTCCAGGTTCTCGCGCTGAACGGTCATGAGGATTCCCCCCTCGTTTGGACTATTTACTTCCCATCCCCCCAGATGGGTGCGTCGAAAAGAGTCGCACACACGGCTACAGACATACGTCTCATTTAGCTAACAGCCACTCGGTCGGCCTAAGATCACAAAGGGCCACCTGCACAAACAGGTGACCCTTTGTGATTTTTATGGCGAATGTGTATCTACGAGCAGCGTGCGAGCACGATCTCGCGCACGCGTGCCGCGTCGGCCTGGCCCTTGGTGGCCTTCATGACCGCGCCGACGATGGCGCCGGCGGCCTGGACCTTGCCGTCGCGGATCTTCTGCGCGATGTCGGGCTGGGCCGCGAGGGCCTCGTCGACCGCCTTCTCCAGGGCCGAGTCGTCCGAGACGACCTTGAGGCCGCGCTTCTCGATGACCTCCTCGGGGGAGCCTTCGCCCTCCAGGACGCCGTTGACGACCTCGCGGGCGAGCTTGTTCGTCAACGTGCCGGCGTTCACCAGCTCGATCACCTTCGCGACCTGCGCCGGGGTGATGGCGAGGTCGGTGACGTCGATGCCCTTCGAGTTCGCCTGCTGCGCGAGGTACGACACCCACCAGGAGCGGGCCTCGTCCGGCTTCGCGCCCGCCTCGACGGTGGCGATGATGACGTCCAGCGCGTTGGCGTTGACCAGGTCGCGCAGGACCTCGTCGGTGAGGTTCCAGTCCTTCTGGATGCGCGCGCGGCGCTCCCAGGGGAGCTCGGGCAGCGTGAGGCGCAGCTCCTCGACCCACTCGCGCGACGGCGCGATCGGGACCAGGTCGGGCTCCGGGAAGTAGCGGTAGTCCTCCGCCGTCTCCTTCTTGCGGCCCGGTGACGTGGTGCCCGACGACTCGTCGAAGTGACGCGTCTCCTGGGTGACCTCGCCGCCGGACTCGAGCACCGCGGCCTGACGCGTCATCTCGAAGCGGACGGCGCGTTCGACGCTGCGCAGCGAGTTGACGTTCTTGGTCTCGGTGCGGGTGCCCAGCGCGCCGGTGGTCTTCGGCGAGAGCGAGACGTTCGCGTCGCAGCGCAGCGAGCCCTGGTCCATGCGGACGTCGGACACGTCGAGCGCCTTGAGCAGGTCGCGCAACGCCGTCACGTACGCGCGGGCGACCTCGGGGGCGCGTTCCTTGGTGCCGGGGATCATCTTCGTGACGATCTCGATCAGCGGCACGCCGGCGCGGTTGTAGTCGAGCAGCGAGTGCTCGGCGCCGTGGATGCGACCGGTGGCGCCGCCGACGTGCAGCGACTTGCCGGTGTCCTCCTCCATGTGCGCGCGCTCGATCTCGACGCGGATGACCTCGCCGTCGTCCAGCGTCACGTCGAGCCAGCCGTTGAACGCGATCGGCTCGTCGTACTGCGACGTCTGGAAGTTCTTCGGCATGTCCGGGTAGAAGTAGTTCTTCCGCGCGAACCGGCACCACTCGGCGATCTCGCAGTTGAGCGCGAGGCCGATGCGCATCGCGGACTCGATCGCCTTGGCGTTCACCACCGGCAGCGCGCCCGGGAAACCCAGGCACGTGGGGCAGGTGTTCGTGTTCGGCTCGCCGCCGAAGACGTTGGCGCAGCCGCAGAACATCTTCGTGTTGGTGTGCAGCTCGACGTGCACTTCCAGGCCCAGGACGGGGTCGTACTTCTCGATGACCTCGTCGTAGTCCATCAGCTCAACAAGAGAGGTCATGCCAAGTCGTCCTTCCGCAGAGCGCGCGCGGCCAGCGCCGCACCGGTGACCGCCACGGCGATGCTGGCGATCGCGTTCGCCAGCATCAGCTTGTCGTTCTTCGCACGGGCGTTCCGGAAGCCGGAGAACGCTCCCACGGCTCCCGCGACGGCACCGGCGAGTCCGAGGAAGCCCCTTGCCTTCTTGATGTTCACAGCGACGGACCTCCGAACGCGCCGCGCGCGGCCTCGTAGGCTGCGGCCACCCGGTACATGCGGTGGTCCTGCAGCGCCGGGGCCATGATCTGCAGGCCGACCGGCATTCCGTCCTCATCGGACAGACCGCTCGGGACGCTCATGGCAGGGGTGCCCGCGAGGTTCGCGGGGATCGTGCAGAGGTCGGCCTTGTACATGGCCATCGGGTCGTTCGCGCGCTCGCCGATCTTGAACGCCGTGGTCGGCGTCGTCGGGGAGATGAGCACGTCGAACTTCTCGAACGCCTTCGCGAAGTCCTGCGTGATCAGCGTGCGGACCTTCTGCGCCGAGCCGTAGTACGCGTCGTAGTAGCCGGACGACAGCGCGTACGTGCCGATCATGATGCGGCGCTTGACCTCCGGGCCGAAACCGGCCTCGCGGGTCAGCGACATGACCTCCTCGGCGCTGCGCGTGCCGTCGTCACCGACGCGCAGGCCGTAGCGCATGGCGTCGAACCGGGCGAGGTTCGACGAGCACTCGCTCGGCGCGATGAGGTAGTACGCCGGCAGCGCGTAGTCGAAGCTCGGGCACGACACGTCCGCGATCTCCGCGCCGAGCTCCTTGAGCTGCGACACAGCGGCCGCGAAGCTGCGCGCCACGCCCTGCTGGTAGCCCTCGCCGCTGAACTGCGTGACGACACCGATGCGCAGGCCGGACAGGTCACCGCTCAGGCCCTCGCGGGCGGCGGCGACGACCGGCGGCACCGGGGCGTTGATGGACGTGGAGTCCATGTGGTCGTAGCCCGCGATGATCTCGTGCAGCAGCGCGGCGTCGAGCACCGTGCGCGCACACGGACCGGCCTGGTCCAACGAGCTGGAGAACGCGACCAGGCCGTAGCGGGAAACGCCACCATAAGTGGGCTTCACGCCCACGGTGCCGGTGACCGCGCCGGGCTGGCGGATCGAGCCACCGGTGTCGGTGCCGATCGCTAGCGGGGCCTGGTGCGCCGCGAGGGCCGCGGACGAGCCACCACCGGAACCACCGGGGATGCGGTCGAGGTCCCACGGGTTGTGCGTGGGACCGTACGCCGAGTTCTCGGTCGACGAGCCCATGGCGAACTCGTCCATGTTCGTCTTGCCGAGGATGACGACGCCGGCTTCCTTGAGCTTGCGCGTCACCGTGGCGTCGTAGGGCGGGATCCAGCCTTCGAGGATCTTGGAACCGACCGTGGTCGGCACGCCCTCGGTCGTCATGACGTCCTTGAGCGCCAACGGCACGCCGGCGAGCGGGGACACCTGCTCACCGGCCTTGACGGCCGCGTCGACCTTGCGGGCCTGCGCGAGCGCGCCCTCGGTGTCGACGTGCAGGAAGGCGTGGACCTTCGCGTCGGTCTCGGCGATGCGGTCCAGGTGGGCCTGGGTGACCTCGACACTGGAGATCTCGCCGCTGTGGATCTTCGCGGCGAGCTCGGCCGCGGTGGCGTGGATCAGGTCGTTGGTCATGCTTCCTCACCCAGGATGCGGGGCACGCGGAACCGGCCGTCCTCGGCCTCAGGAGCGCCGGAGAGCGCCTGCTGCTGACCGAGGCTCGGACGGACCACGTCCTCGCGGAAGACGTTGGTCAGCGGAACGGCGTGCGACGTCGGCGGGATGTCGGCAGTGGCGATGTCGCCAACCGAGGCCACCGACTGGAGGATCACGTCGAGCTGTCCGGCGAACAAGTCGAGCTCGTCCTCGGTAACAGCCAGCCTGGCGAGCTTCGCCAGGTGCGCGACCTCGTCGCGGGAGATGCTGGGCACTCCTGTCAACCCCCGTAGGGTCGGGATACGAATCGGGAACCCCGTGAGTCTATGGGCTGGTCAGGCGCGCCTTCGAACGGGTTACCGCCTCCGTGGCTGACCGGCACGTCAACTTAACCGTTCCGCAACGCGGACAGCAGGTCATGCGTTGACGATGCGTCTGCGAGAATCACCGACCGGCAACGGCGCAAGACGCGGGGTCTCGCGCACGAGCTATGGAGGCGTTCACCTTGTCGTTCCTGATCCGGGTCCAGCTCCCGGACCGTCCCGGCACCCTCGGCGCGGTCGCAACGGCTTTGGGCGAGATCGGGGCGGACATACTCAGCGTCGACGTGGTGGAACGCGGTTCCGGCATCGCCATCGACGACCTCGTGGTGGAGCTCCCGTCCGGCCGGCTGCCGGACACGCTGATCACCGCGGCGGAGTCCATCGAGGGCGTCGAGGTCGACGCCGTGCGCCCCTACGCGGGCATCCTGGACACCCATCGCGAGCTGGAGCTCGTGGAGGAGATCGCCGAGGAGCCCCGCAAGGGCCTCGAGATCTTCACCGAGGGCGTCCCGAAGATCATCCGCGCCGGCTGGGCCGTCGTCGTCGGACCGGAGGGCACCGGCATCAACCGGCTGACCGCCTCGTCCGCCGCCCCGGAGACCCGGATGGCCGACGTGCCGTGGTTCCCGCTGGAGCGCGCGACCGTGCTCGACGGCGAGGAGGAGTGGGTACCGGAGACCTGGCGCGAGCTGGGCACCGAGCTCGCCGCGACCCCTCTGGGCAAGCCGGACCGCGTGCTCGTCGTGGGCCGTCCCGGCGGCCCGATGTTCCGCGCGGCCGAGGTCGCGCGCCTGGCACACCTGGCGGGCATCGTCGCGGTCGTCCTCCCCGACTAGCGGGGAGCCCTGGACCTCTGCCGTCGGCGGGCCAGGGCGATCAGCTCGGCGTTGTTCTTCGCAGTGCGGCCGTCGGGCATCTCGAGCGTGTCCTCCAGGCCCATGCGCACGTGGTGTTCGAGGATCGCGGCGTAGTCGAGGACCTTCCACGCCTCGGCGTCCCTGCCGTGCAGCAGGATCGGCAGGCCGAGCGGTTCCACCTGGGCCAGCAGGCTTTCGGCCGTGTCGCGGGTCGCCACGACCGTGATCCGGCTGACGCCGTCCGGCAGTTCGGTCAAGCCCGTCCGGGACTCCACGACCAGCTCGACCTTGACGTTGACCTGGTGCAACGCCTGCGCCAGCTCACGCCAGCCCGGCTGGTCCACGTGCACGCTGGCGATGTCCGGCCGGCCCGACGCCAGCGGCGCCCAGCTGGCGATCAACGTGCCGCGGCGACCAGGTACGTCCGTGGACACGCTGATCTCTATGCCCGGCACGGCAGCGCGCACGGTGGCGATCGTCGTGGCCACCTCGGGCCCCACGAGGGTGAGCGCGCCTATGACGTCTCTTGGACGGATGTGCACCGACGTGACGCCGAGCGCGGCGACGTCGGCCGCGTCCTCGGCCAGGCGCTCGGGCGACAACGGCAGGGCCGGGTGCTCCTCGGCTGCGCGGGAGCCGTTCAGGCAGGCTTGCAGCACACCTCATACGGTCCCACACAATCCTCCTCGTGGCGTTGCTCCAAGGGCTACGTTGAGGTCATGCGAGTGGCTCTGGTGTTCGCCCAGGAGAACGGCATGGCGATCGGCGACCTGGCACTGGGTGTGGCCGGGGTGCTGGCGGTGGCCGCGGTGATCGTGGTCGCGCTCAAGCGGCGACGATGACTCGCACTGCGGAATACCGGATCTCACTCCAGAATCTGCCGTGATCGCCCCACCTCTGGAGGTATGAAGATCATGGCCGTCACCGTGAACCTCGACTCGCTCCTCGACAAGGCCTACGAGGACAAGCCGCTCACCGACATCCTGGACGCCCCGGTCGACGCGCTGCAGGGCGTGAGCCCAGGCGACGCGGAGAAGCTGAAGGCCGCGTTCAACATCAAGACGGTGCGCGACCTGGGCACCAACAAGTACTTCCGCGCGGCCGTGACGTTGCTCGACCTGGAGTCGACGGCTCGTTAGAGCACGATTCGGTAGTGGACGAACGGTGTCTTCTCCGCGACCTGGTCGTAGAGCCCGCGGGCGGTCTCGTTCCACTCGCTGGTGTGCCAGTAGACGCGGCAGCAGCCCTGTTGCCTCGCCCATGCCGTCACCGCCTCGATGAGCGCGCGGCCGATGCCCCGGCCGCGCGCCTCGGGTGCGGTGAAGAGATCTTGCAGGTAGCAGACGTCCGGGCCGGACGTGCTGGGGTGCTTGAAGAAGTGCGTGATGCCGACGACGTTGTTGTCGTCGCGGGCGCATAGGGCGTGGATGTTCTTGTTCGCCTGGAAGGCTTCCCACTTCTCGTCGTAGGTTTCCGCTGGCAGCGTGCGTTCGTAGAAGGTGTTGTAGCCCTCGAAGAGCTGCTGCCACGTGGCTCGGTCCGCGGGTTCCAGTGGGCTGATCGCGATCATGTTGATCCTTTCTGCGGTCACCCGGTTGGATGACCCCCGTGTCGACGACCCTCACCACCGAGCTGCTGTTGCACCGCGCGGGTACCAAGTCGTACTGGCGCGGCCTGACCTACCGCGAAGCCGTGCTGTCCCTTCGGGTGCACAGCAGGCACGTGGCGGCGCGGGTGCGGGGCGGTGACGAGGACGCCTACGCGGTGGAGCTGTCGTGGTCGGGGACGCACCTGGTGGGGGCGTGCAGCTGTCCGCACGGGTCTGAGGGGTTCTTCTGCAAGCACTGCGTGGCGGTGGGGCTGGTGCTGCTCGACCGGGGCGAGACGGTGCCGCCGCCGGACGCCGAGGACGTGGAGCTCAAGGACGTGCTGAGAGCGTTACCCGCCGAGGTGCTGCGGGAGCTGTTGTACGAACAGGCGGCGGGCGACTCCAAGCTGCGGGCGCGGATCATCTCAGCGCTCTGAGGCGTAGCCGCAGAACTGCGTCTCCGGCGGGACCTTGCACACGGAGCCCGGTGCCCTGGTGGCCGTCGCGAGCACCCAGCCGGACGGAGTGCGGTCGAAGACCAGGACGTGGTCCATGCCGAACGCTGTGTGCGTCACGCCGGCGGACTTCGTGAAGTGGAGCTCGGTCACCTCCTGGACGTGCACGACCGCGCTGCCGTCGCCGGGCACCACCACCCGTGTCAGCTCGGTGCGGACCTGGGCGCGGGAGTAGCCGCCGTACGGGAGCCCGCCGAGGCGTTCGCGGCGCGCGGCCAGCTTGGCCTCGTCGACGCGCAACCGGGCGGCGAAGGCCTCGGTCGTGGGCACGCCGAAACCCGGGGTCTGCGGGCGGGCGGTGACCTTGTCCGCGCGGTGCTCGAAGTACCGCTGGGTCAGGGTCTCGAGCTGCCGGCGGTCATCGGCCGGCAGGTCCGTCGGTGCTGCCGAGGCAGCCAGCAGCGCCGGTACGAGCAGGACTACCAGAAGTCTCATTCGCGAACCCCCACCCGCGGCTTTGTCCTGTGGACGCACGGCTGTTCGCGGGGTTGCTCACAAGCGCATCCCGTACGCGTACGCCAGGAGGTTCAGGCCCGGCACCGGCGCCCAGTCGCGTTCCGGCAGCCTCGTGAACCCCAGCCGCCCGTACAACCTGTGTGCCGCCAGCATCTTCTCCGACGACGACAGCACGACCTGGTCGATGCCCTCCGCGCGCGCCTTGTCGAACACCGCGCGCACCAGGGCCTCGCCCACGCCGCGCCCGCGTGCCGCCGCGGAGACCGCCAGCATGCGGAACTCCAGCTCGCCCGGCCGGGAGATCTCCGCGTAGGGCGTGCCGGGGTGCACGACCGTCACGGAGCCCAGGACGGTGCCCTGCTCGTCCTGCGCCACGAGCAGTTCGGCGTCGCGGAAACGGGACTCCGCGTCGGCGAGCATGGTCGCGTAGTCGTCGTGGGCGCCGACGTAGCCGTCCGCGCGGTACGCCTCGACCGTGACGGAGCCGACCGCCGGTAGGTCGGCCTCCGTCGCCGGGCGGATGATCAGGTCAGCCATCTGCGCCTTCTTCCGCTGAGCCTTCGTCGCCGGGCAGGGCCACCTCCCTCGCGGCGTCCGGGCCCTGTTCGAGCAGGACGCGGAAGCCCGCCTCGTCGAGGACGGGGACCTTCAGCGAGATGGCCTTGTCGTACTTGGATCCTGGTGCGTCGCCGACCACCACGAAAGCGGTTTTCTTGGAGACCGAGCCCGCCGCCTTGCCGCCGCGGGCGAGGATCGACTCCTTCGCCGAGTCGCGCGAGTACTCCGTCAGCGAGCCGGTGACCACGATGGACAGGCCTTCGAGGTTGCGCACGATGGACGCGTCGCGCTCGTCCTCCATCCGCACGCCCGCGGCCCGCCAGCGTTCCACGACGCCTTGGCGCCACTCCGTTTCCCGCCACTCGACCACGGCCGTCGCGATGGTCTGGCCGACGCCCTCGGCACCGGCCAGCGCCTCCTCCTCGGCCTCGAGGATCGCGTCCATCGAGCCGAACTGCTGGGCCAGCGCGCGGGCCGCCGTCGGGCCGACGTGGCGGATCGACAGCGCGACCAGCACCCTCCACAGGGGACGCTCCTTCGCCGCCGCCAGGTTGTCGATCAGCTTCAGCGCGTTCGCGGACAACTCGCCCTTCATCGTCGTGAAGCGCTCGACCTGCCGCAACGCGTCCGCGTCGAGGTCGAACAGGTCGGCCTCGTTCGTGTAGATCGTGGACTCGGTGATGGCGGCGGCCGCCTCGTAGCCGAGCACCTCGATGTCGAGCGCGGCACGGGAGGCCAGGTACGCCAGGCGTTCACGCAGCTGGCCGGGGCACGTCTCCGCGTTGGGGCAGCGGATGTCGACGTCGCCCTCCTTCATGGCGCGCAGCACCGAGTTGCACTCGGGACACCGCGTCGGCATCTCGAACTCGCGCGCATCGGCCGGGCGCGCGGCCAGCACCGGGCCGAGCACCTCGGGGATCACGTCGCCCGCCTTGCGGATGACGATGCGGTCGCCGATCAGCACGCCCTTGCGCTTGACCTCCGCGCCGTTGTGCAGCGTGGCCCGCGCGACCGTCGAGCCGGCCACCTTCACCGGCTCCATCAGCGCGAACGGCGTCACGCGGCCCGTGCGGCCCACCTGCACCTGGATGTCCAGCAACGTGGTGGTGGCCTCTTCCGGCGGGTACTTGTAGGCGATGGCCCACCGGGGCGCGCGCGACGTCGTGCCCAGACGCCGTTGCAGCGACACCTCGTCGACCTTCACGACGAGACCGTCGATCTCGTGCACCGCGTCGTGCCGGTGCTCGCCCCAGTACTCGACCTTCTTGCGCACGTCCGCCGGATCGGTGAGCACCTCGGTGTGCGGTGACGTCGGCAGGCCCCACGCCTTGAGCGCCTCGTAGGCGAGCGACTGGCTGGCGACCTCGAAGCCCGCGGTCTTGCCGATGCCGTGGCAGATCATCCGCAGCTTGCGCGAGGCGGTGACCTTCGGGTCCTTCTGCCGCAACGAGCCCGCCGCGGTGTTGCGCGGGTTTGCGAACGGCGGTTTGCCCTGCTCGACCAGCGAGGCGTTCAGGGCCAGGAAGTCCTCCACCGCGAAGAAGACCTCGCCGCGCACCTCGACCAGCTCGGGCACCGGGTACTCCTCGGAACCCTTCAGCACCACCGGGACGTCCGCGATCGTGCGGACGTTCAGCGTCACGTCCTCGCCGGTGCGGCCGTCGCCACGGGTGAGTGCGCGGGTCAGCCGGCCCTTCTCGTAGAGCAGGTTGATCGCGAGACCGTCGATCTTCAGCTCGCACAGGAAGTGCGTGCCGGCGCCGATCTCCTTCTGGACGCGCTCGAACCAGCCCGTCAGCTCGTCCTGGGCGAAGACGTTGTCGAGGCTGAGCATGCGCTCCAGGTGGTCGACCGCCTTGAACTCGGTCGAGAACGTGCCGCCGACCAGCTGCGTCGGCGACTCGGGCGTCGCGAGGCCGGGGTGCTCGGCCTCCAGCGCCTCCAGCTGCTTGAGCAGACCGTCGAACTCACCATCGGTGACGATCGGGTCGTCCAGCACGTAGTAGCGGAACTGGTGCGAGCGCACCTCTTCCGCGAGCACGGCATGCCGCTCGCGCACCTCTGCGGGGACGTCTTCAAGGCTCTCGCTGGTCACGTCCCACAGCTTACTGACCAGGTCCGACAGTTTTCAGCGCTCCGCGTGCCCGGCGAGTTCCCTGACCAGAGAACGCAGCTCCAGCAGGCTGATCGTGCCCTGCGGCTCCAGCTCCGCGGTCTCCACGCGCCGCAGCCGCTCCCCCGCCAGCCGCTCGCCGAGAGTGACGTCCAGGGGCAGGAACGTCATCGTCGCGCGGTGCTGGTCGCTCAGGTCCGCGAGTGCCGGGTGGTAGACCGCGACGTCGACGACGTCACCGTCCACCTGGGCCACCACGCGGTAGTCGCCCAGCCGCATCCGCACCTGGCCGAGGTTCACGATCACCTCGGTCGGGTCCGGCACCGGCGGCACCGAGTCGTGGAACTCCCACACCATGTCCGACGGCGGCGCGGCGGCGATCCACGCGTCGGTGTACGGGCGCAGCCGCGGGTCCTCCTGGCCGGTGACCACCAGCGCGTACATGGCCAGATGACCCTGTTCGAGCGAGAACAACAGGTCCGGGTGCAGGGAGCTCACGAGGTCCCGCAGCTCGCCCTCCACGCGGTGCGGCTCGCCGTCCCCGAGCGCCGCGCTGACCGCCGGCACCAGCTCGAACCACCGTTCCCAGAACCGCTGCGCGGCCTCCCCGGCGTTCGGCAGGTGGGCGGGCACGACGTCTTCGGCTTTGCTGCGGCGGAACCACTTCATGATGCTCAAGAGTAGAGCTTGCGGCCCTCCGCCAGCATTTCAACGAACTGGGTGATGCGCTTCTGCCGCGTCTCCGGCCTCTTCGCGTCGTGAATGCGCAGCAGCACCGCGTACCTGTTCTGGCTGTTCAAGGTCTTGAAGAACTCGGCGGCCTTGGGATTGGCCTTCAGGGCCTCGGTGAGGTCGTCCGGCACCTCGATCGTCGCCGGACCCGCGTACGCCGCCTCCCAGCGCCCGTCGGCCTTGGCCTTCTCGATCTCGGCGAGCCCGGCGGGCAGCATCTTGCCGGCCGCGATCAGCTCCTCCACCTTGCCGCAGTTGCGCTTGGACCACTTGCTCTTCGGGCGTCGGGGCGTCCACCGCTGCGAGTACCAGGTCTCGTCCACGGACCGTGTCAGTCCGTCGATCCACCCGTGGCACAGCGCGATGTCGAGCGCCTCGCCGTAGTTGATGGACTTGATGCCGGAGCCCTTCTTCGCGAACTTGATCCACAGCTCGGTCTCGCTGGAGCCGTTCTCGTGCAGCCACGCGTCGAAGTCCGCGGGTTCCTCGAAGACGATCAACGCACTCTCCTCAGGCACAGCGTCATGTCCTCATAGGGAACACCGAGTTCGGCCTCTTCGGGGCAACTTTCTCCGGCGACGTCGACGACCTGGACGTTGACCCGCGGCGCCGCGCAGTCGAACTTGGACACGACGGACCTCTGCAGATCATCGGTGTCGAACTCGAAGCAGTCGCCCTTGGCCGCGTTGGGCAGCAGGCACAGCGCGGCGTTGTGCCTGGTGTCGCGCAACACCTTGTAGTCACCGCGGGGGCAGCGGCCGCTCGTCTCGCTCAGGACGCTCCCGATCTTCAGCGCGGCCCGGTCGCAGTTGACGACGGTCAGGCCCTGGTCGTTCTCGCCTGGGCCGGAGAACCTGACGCAGTTGCCCTTCTCCGCCTTGGAGTAGTCGGTGAGGAACATGGCCTCCGGCGCCGACTGGGCGGGTTCGTCGTTTCCGCTGAACGCCCACCACACGCCGAGATAGGCCAGCACGGCAAGTACGCACACCATCACGGTCTGTCTCACGACCACGCAGCGGATTATGGGGTCGGAAACTGAGTGGCGCGCGGCGACGGGTTTGGCCACAGTGCGCCTCATGCTGATCCGGCGGGAGACGCCCGCAGACATCGACGCCATCCGAGCCGTCACCGACCTGGCGTTCAAGAACGGGCCGGAGGCTCCGCTGATCGACTGGCTGCGGGCGGATTCCGGCTGGATCCCGGAGTTGTCGCTGGTGGAGGACGGGGTTCTCGGACACGTCGTGTGCACGCGCGGGTTTGTCGGGGACGTGCCGGCTCTCGGGCTCGGGCCGATCGCGGTGCATCCGTCGCATCAGCGGGCCGGGATCGGGTCCGCGTTGATGCACGCGGTTCTCGGTGCCGCCGAGGCTCGGGGCGAGCGCGCTGTCATCCTGCTGGGTGATCCGCGGTACTACTCGCGGTTCGGGTTCCGGCTGGCTGCGGAGTTCGGGATCACGCCGCCGGTTGCGGAGTGGGCGCCGCACTTCCAGGCTCGGTTGTTCGGTGATCTTCCCGGCGGGGCGTTCCGGTATGCGGAGCCGTTCAACCGGCTTTGAGGACCTTGCCTTCGGCGGTGCGTGCGTAGACGGTGCCGTCTGGTTGGGCTGAGACCGTGTCGATGAAACGGATGTCGCCCAACGGTTCCCAGGTCGTGGTCAGGCGGTGCAGGCGGCCGTCGATCAGGGTGTGGACGGCTACCGTTCCGTCGGGACGGAGGGCCGCTTCCGGGGAGGCGTCCACGCCCCGGGCGATCTCGTTCCAGGTGCCGGCGGTGGCCGCCATGAGTTTGTGGCCGGAGCGGGCGTAGATGGTCACGGAGCCGTCCGGGTGGGGGATCACGGATGGTTTGCCGGCGGCGAACCCGGCCGGGCTCACGGGCTGCCAGTTCGTGGCCCGCTCGTTCGGAATCGATCCCGACTCGCGGGCCCCCTGGGGGGAACCGGCCCCCATCCCAATCATCCCAAGCGGGTCTGACAGTTTCGCGACGCTGCCATCGGCCAGCACCGCGTACAGGCCGACCGTTCCATCCGGAAGAGTGACGGCCTCGGGATCACCGGCCACCCCCGAGGCCACCGCCCGCCAGGCCCCGTCCGCGAGCACCCGCACCTCACCTCGAGCCGTCCGCGCGAACACGAACCGCCCCGCCACCGAAGGCCGTCCGACGAAGTCACCCGAGGTGCTCAGCCGCGTCCCATCGGCCAGCACATCACCGTCCTCCACGACGTGCACCACCCCGGCGACGACCTCGGGCCCGCCCTGCCACGCCTGCCGCAGCATCGACTGCGCACGTCCGACGGCCTGGTCGTACCGCTCCGGGCAGCAGGACCGCTGCACGGCATCGGCGAGCAACCCAGCAGAGAGCTCAGGCCGATCAACCCGAACCGCGTACTCGAAGAACCGGCCCGCGGCGTACGAGACGTCCATGATCTGCTCCGGCGCGCCCCAGCCCATCGACGGCCGCTGCTGGAAGACGCCGAGGGAGTCCGCGTCGCCGCACGAGAGGTTGTTCATGTGCGACTCGACCCACCCGGCCTCGAACCCGGCGAGCATCACCTTGTCGCTCACGCCCCGGGAAAGACCAACGGCGTGCACGACGCGGATCACTTCCGCGTCGTGCACGCCGGGCACTCGGCAAAGAACGTTCAACGGCAGAGCATGAGCCGGTGACGCCGAGAAGAGCAACGCGAGGACCAGCGCGAGCCTGAGCACAAGTCCGAATTGGACACCCAGGCCCGCACCGGCGCCACTCAGGAGTTGGCGATCAGCGAGAAGCCGAGCACGCCCGTCGCCGTGAAGTCGATGGCCGGCTCGGAGCTCGGCCACGAGCGCAGGTCGTCGGCGAACACGGACTTCGCGGAGTTGAACTCGAGCGTGTACGGCTTGGTGCAGTCGACGGAACCCGCCGGCATCTCACCGAGGTCGCCGAACAGGGAGGCGTCGTTCGGGCCGTTGATCACGGCGCCGACCAGCACCTTCGAGCCACCGTTCGGCGAACCCGAGAGGTTCGCGGCCTGGTGGTGCGGGCACTCGGGGAACTTCGTGCCGACGCCGACGATCAGCGAGGTGCCCCAGGCGTTGGTGCCGAGGGCGAAGCCGCGCTGCTGCGTGCCGAAGGTCGCGTACTCCTTCGAGCCGGTGAGCTTCTGGTACAGCGCGGCGGTGGTGATGTAGCCGAACGTGCGCGAGCCGACGTCCCAGGTCTCGACGTTGGCGGCGGTGCGGAACGGCGACGTCTTGGCCGCGTCGGCACCCTTCTTCAACTGCCGCTGGATGTCACCGATGATCTGCTTCTCGGTGACCTCGGCGCCGGGGACGCCCTTCTTGAGCAACGGGGCGAGGTCGGCGTGGCCGAGCGCGGAGATGTTGTAGACGTTGAGCGTGTCGGGGTCCTGCGTCGCCAGGAACTCCTTGGCCCAGTGCGTCGCCGCGCGGGCGAACTGGTTGTACCGCTTGTCGTGCAACGCCTTCGCGGCCAGCGCGAGCTGGGTGGCACCGAACTCCATGTCGTCGGTCCACGACTCTTCCGGGTAGTACGCGTGCGGGAACGCCGTGACGAGCTCGCCGACGTCCGTGGTCTTGGCCAGCGCGAAGAGCTGCGCTGCCTTGTCCAGGTAGGAACGGGCGACGCGCGGGTTGCGGTGCGCCTCGATCTGCGCGGCCAGCGCGAACGAACCGGCCACGCGGCCGACCAGGTTCGGGCTGATCTTCTCGCCGGCGACGTTCGCGCGGAACACCGGGCGGTGCTTGATGAAGTACTCGCTGTCGCCCGGCTTCACGTCGAGCTTGTCGTCGGCCTCCGGCAGCCGCCACACGTCGTGGTCGCCGACGAAGCCGAACTCCTCGGAGCCGGTGCCGATGCCGACCTGCGCGTAGAGCGTGCCGGTCTTCTCGTCGAACGCCTTGTCGAGCCACTTGAGGCCGAACTTCGCCTCGTCGTAGAGGGCGTCGTTGTGCTTGTTGCGCAACGCCAGCAGCATCGACGCGGTGGAGTACGACGAGGCGTGCGTGAACTTCACGAAGTCGCCCGCGTCGAACCAGCCGCCTTCGAGGTCGACCTTGGCGCCGGTCGGCTTCAGCGGCGCCGCGATCTGGTCGCCGCCCTCGCCCGCGAACACCGGCGCCTCGTAGACGAGCGCCTCGCGGTCGGTGAGGTGGGCGGGCTTGCGGTCCAGCCTGCCGGGGATGACGTCGGCGCCGTCGCGCTGCGCCTGGAAGAACTCGACGGTGTTGTGCGCGACCGGCGAGAACAGCTTCTTCAGCGAGTCGACCTTGAACGCCGGCGAGACCGTCGAGCCGACCTTGATCCGGTACGTGCCCGCCTTCTTCAGCGCGGAGAAGTCGATCGGGTGCACCGCGGGGAACGTGTCGCTCCACGAGCCCGTCGAGGCGCCCGTCCTGCCGGTCAGCACGGTCCGGCCGCGGCTGTCCACGACGGAGAACCTGGTGTTCGCGGCGCCTCCGAGCACGTACGCGTGCTTCTGCTCGGAGGTGCCGAACCCGACCTGATCCAGCCGGATCTGGCCGGTGGGGGCGGCGTGTGCAGGCGCCACGACCACGCCTGCGAGCACTGCGGCGACGACGGCCGCAAGTCTGATGCGCATGTGAGGAACTCCCGGTCCAGGCCCGGCGAACGGCCTTCAGTTAAGAAAGTTTCCTAATAGTTCGCAGCAGACTAGCCGCCCAAACCGGACATCACCAGCCCTCAGGCGGCTCCAGGAACGAGGAGGAGAGGTCACGGGTCAGCCCCAGCGCGCGTTTGACCCAAGTGGACGATGCGCCCGCTAGACCGCACGTCGGAGTGGGCAGCGCCTTCTCGGCCAGGATCGACCGCGGAAAGCCGAGACGGTCCACCAGCGTGAACGCCCGGTGCCCGACCTCCTTCAACGTGACCGGCACGCCGGGGTCGAGGCTCGGCACCAGACCGAGCGCCAGCGTCGTGCCCGCCTCCCACGTCTCGCCGATCTCGTCGAGCGCCTCTGCACCCTTGATCAGCGTGAGGTCGAACGAGAGCGCCGTCGCGCCCGCCTCCCGCAGCAACGTCAGCGGCGGGTGCGGCGCGCAGCAGTGCACGATCACCTCGTGGTCCTTCAGGGCCTCGATCACCGTGGCGAGCACAGCGCGCGCGTCCGGCCCAGGCACCGCAGGCACGGTGCCCAGCTTCGACGGCGTCGGCAGCAGCCCCTGCAACACGGCGGGCAGGCCCGGTTCGTCGATCTGCACGACGACCTTCGCCTTGGTGCGCTTCGCGACCTCGGCCGCGTGCAGCTTGAGGCCCTCGGCGAGCGACGCGGCGAACTCCTTCACCGCACCTGGGTCCGTGAGCACCCGATGGCCGCGCATCAGCTCGATGTTCGACATCAACGTCCACGGCCCGACGGCCTGCACCTTGACGGTCTCGGGATGCGCACCCGCGCGTTCCAACGCCTCGTCGAACGCGTCCAGGTCGCCCCGCAGCAGGTCAACGGCACGACGGTGGTCACGGCCGGCGCGCGGGGTCACCCGATAACCGGACGTGACGACCTCGATCGCGAGGTCGACGAGCAGGCCGGCGGTGCGGCCGATCATGTCCGCGCCGACTCCCCGGCCAGGCAGCTCCGGGACGTGCGGCAGCTCAGGCAGCTCTCCGACGACGACGCGCGCCGCCTCGTCGATGTCGGTTCCGGGCAGCGATCCGATTCCAGTGGCTCCACGCACCCACCGAATTGTTCCACTGTCCTGCAGACAGAAGAGGTCTAGACCCATTGACGCTATGGTCTAGGCCACTTACCGTGATTGAGCAGGTGCTCAGTGTGCGAGCGCCTCCCTGTACGTGGTGCAGGACCGCGACGCGCCCCGTGGTCCTGCACCACTCCCTTCCTCCCCTGCCGGAAGGACCGCACGATGTCCCGTTTCGCCGTTTTCGCCGCCGGGGCCGCCACCGCACTCGTGGCCGGACTCGTCGCCATCGCTCCCACCGCCTCGGCCGCCGGCGAGTCCGCCGCGTTCAGCCAGGACTCGTCCTGGGGTTCCGGCTACCAGGGCAAGTTCACGATCACCGCGGGCACCACCGCGCTGGCCGGCTGGAAGCTGGAGTTCGACCTCGCCGGAGCGTCGCTCGGCTCGTACTGGGACGCCACTGCGACCAGCAGCGGCAACCACCACACGTTCACGAACCGCGAGTACAACGGCAACGTCTCCGCGGGCGCGTCGACCAGCTTCGGCTTCCTGGCGAGCGGCTCGGCGTTGCCGACGAACTGCAAGCTGAACGGCGTCCCGTGCGGCGGTGGCGGCGGAACGACAACCACGACCACGACTGGCCCGACCACCACTACGGGGTCCGACGTCCCGCCCACGCCCGGTAGCGCGCGCGTCGCCCCGTACATCGACATCACGATGCCG
Source organism: Lentzea sp. HUAS TT2 (assembly GCF_051853195.1). Taxonomy (NCBI): domain Bacteria; kingdom Bacillati; phylum Actinomycetota; class Actinomycetes; order Pseudonocardiales; family Pseudonocardiaceae; genus Lentzea; species Lentzea sp. HUAS TT2. Next base: position 1,347,541 of record NZ_CP196667.1, read on the forward strand.
ACGCCGTCACTGATCGACGTGGCCAACGCGACCGGCCAGAAGCACTTCACGCTGGCGTTCGCGCTGGGCTCGTCCTCCGGCTGTGTGCCCGCATGGGGTGGCACGGTCCCGTTGAACGACAGCCGCATCGTGAACGACACCAGGGCGTTGAAGGCCCAGGGCGGCAGCGTCATCGTCGCGACCGGCGGCGCCATGGGCCCGTACCTGGAACACGTCTGCTCGACCGCGGACGCCCTGTACAACGCCTACGTGGCCGTGCTGGACGGCGTGGGCTCGAACAGCATCGACGTGGACGTGGAAGCCACGATCCCCCAGGCCGTCGTCAACACGGCGCTCAAGCGGCTGCAGGACACCCGCGGCACCACCGTCAGCTACACGATGCGGGTCCAGGGCCAGGACTACGGCATGGACCCGTACTCGGTGGACGTCCTGAAGGACGCGGCCGCCAAGGGCGTCAACGTCCTCGTGAACCCGATGCTGATGAACTTCGGCTACACGGGCAACTGGGGCGACGCGATGGTCAACGCCGCGAACGCCACCCTCGGGCAGATGCGCGCCATCTGGCCGTCGAAGTCCGACGCGCAGTTGAAAGCACTGCTGGGCCTCACGCCGATGATCGGACGCAACGACACGGGTCCGACGACGACGCAGGACGACGCGCGCAAGGTCCTCGACTACGCGAAGGCCAACCACGTGGGACGGGTCGCGTTCTGGTCGGCCGGCCGCGACAAGGGCTGCCCCGGCGGCGGAGTTTCGCCCACGTGCAGTGGAATCTCGCAGGCCAACTGGGAATTCACGAACCTGTTCAAGATCTACACGGGCTGATTCACCCCTGCAGGAACGAAGGCCGTTGCGGGTGGTTTCCCGCAACGGCCTTCTTTCACTTCATCAGAGCGTTCAGCAGGAGCTGCAGCATCCGCAGCCCGGACCCGTACACCCGCCGCAGCAAGAACAACCAGCCATGGTGACCACCTCCGATGTTGAACGATCATGCATCCGGACAGTAAGGCGCCTCGAACGCTGCGTGACACCACCGCCAGGGTGATTACGCTGCCACGAATGAATGGTCCTGCTGAGATGTTGGCCGCCGACAAGGCCTCGACCGGACTCGGCATAGCGCCGATCGAGCTGCGCGACGGTTACGCGGCGCTGCGGATGACCGTCACCGAGAACATGATCAACGGCCATGGCATCGCGCACGGCGGCTACGTGTTCCTGCTGGCCGACAGCGCGTTCGCCTGCGCCTGCAACAGGGCCGGGTCCGTCACCGTCGCCGCCACGGCCGAGATCGACTTCATCAAGCCCGCGCACGAGGGTGACGAGCTGGTGGCGGAGGCGGTGGAACGGACCCGGTTCGGCCGCAGCGGGATCTACGACATCACGGTCAGGCGAGGGAGCGAGATCGTGGCTGAGTTCCGCGGTCGTTCGCGGACGCTGCGCGCTTGAGGCCGGCGAACTGCAGCGCGGCGAAACCGATCACCGCGAGGCCCTGGGCCAGCACCAACGCGACGCCGGTGCCGGTGAGCGGGAACCACTTCAGCTCGGCCGTGAGAATGCTGTCGAGGCCCCACACCAGGTTGCCGATGATGACCAGCAGCACGATCCGGCGGTCCGGGGTGGCGCGGGTTCCCAGGAAGAACACACCGGCTCCGTAAACCACGCAGAAAGAGCCGAGCCCGATCTGCCAGCCGACCGGAATTCCCACCTCCGGGCGGATCAGCAGGGTCAGCAGCCCCAAAGCGAACGAAGCGACACCGTCGAGTTTCAAGGCGAATTTCAACATGGCCCGACGATGGCCCGCTCAACGCTGCCAAGACCACGTCAAGCGCTGCCAACTCCTGCCATCAGGTCCGTCGCGACCAGGCGTGCGGCGGCGTTCTGCCAGTTGTGCAGGGTGCGCTCGGGCACCTGTGTCACGAACCACTGCAATGCGCGGCGGTCCTCCGCGTCGAGGTCCTCGCGTTTGGTTCGCACCGAATACGGGCGGATTCCCTTGACGTAGTAGAAGTACACGGCGTTGTAGTAACGCCATTCGTCGCTCGTGCCGAAATCGCCACCGAGTGGCTTGAGTCGTTGAATCGACGCCAGCAGCATGCTTTTCAGCTGCGCGGCCCGGTCGAGTGGCGGGCCCTCGTCGGTCAGCGCGATCAACGGGCTCGCGACCAGCTTCCCCAGGTCGCCGTAGTGGCTCAGCGCCTTGCGGGTGAGCCTGGCGAACTCCGCCTCGTCCTCGGTCACCAGCGGCCTGCGCCTGGGCAACGCCTCGGCCGCGTCACGCAGTTCGGCCCGTTCCGCGGCGACGGCCGGCACGGCGAGGCGGTCGACGACGGACGCGAGCGGGTTCGCGAGCACCTGGATCGCGATCGCCGCCGCCACGGTCGTGTAGACGAGGAGGTCCGGGCCGCCGAAGAGGAGCACCTGCGAGCCGAACAGCACCGCGGTGAAAGCGGAGATCACCAGCGACCGCAGCATGTCCGCGCGGATCGCCTCGCCCTCCTCGACGGCGTCGGTGACGGCGACCAGCACCCCGAACACCACGACGTCGAACCCGAGCGACGGCAGCGTGATCGCGTCGGGCAGCAGGCCGAGCAGGAACGCACCGGCCGAAAGGCCGAACATCACTCCAACGAGTGAAAAGTAAGCACGTTTTCTTATGGCTAGGACCGTGGCTACGGCCAACGGAAGCAACACGATCCACGGTACGAAGAAGGCCGCGGCGGCCATCGGCAGCAGCGCGAACAGCCACCACTTGATCAACTCGGGGCGGGCGAGCAACAAGATCGCGCCCGTCCAGGCGAGTGCCGGCACCCCTATGACCACGGGATGTGGCACGACGACCGCCGCCGAATAGCCGATCATTCCCGCGCCCGCCCACCACAGCAGCGGTTTGCGCGGATCGCGGGCGAGCAGGTGCAGACCCAGCCACCAGGCGAGGCCGGAGACCAGCAGCGATAGGCCGAACACGAGTCAAAGCTAGCCCTACCTGCAAAACTAATCTTCATGCCGGTAGAGCTGACGCTCCACAAAGCGGCCGAGGAGCTACGAAGAGGTGACCTCGCCAGCGTGCTCAGCGCACGTCAGCGCGTCGCCGGACTCGTCGGCACCTACCCGCAGCGGCTCGATCTCCGCGAGCGTCTCGCCGAGGTCTACCGGGTGCTCGGCCAGCCGGCCCAGGCAGGCCGCTGGACGTACCTCTCCGACGAGCGCGACCCCGCGGAGCTCCAGGCCTTCGAACGCGCCTACCGCCGCGCGGACGCCCGTCTGGTCGCGCTCTCCTGGCAGGGCCGCGTCGACGAGGCGCCGACCGAGGCCGCCCGTACCCGCCTCGCCGCGCTGTACCAGGAGGCGCGGGTCGAGCTGCAGCACGAGCTCGACGCGACGCCGAACGAGGAGACGTCCTGGGGCGCCTGCCTGATCGTCATGGCCGGCGGGACGTTCGTGCTGGTGTGTTTCCTGCTGGGCGTCGTGACTCTGGTGCAGTTCTTGTGGAAGCTGGTCTCATGAGAACGCTGTCGCAGTACGTCCGCCGCACCCCGATCATGCGCGTGACCGCCGACGGGCGGCCGCTCGTGTTCAAGCTGGAGCACCTGCAGCTCACCGGCTCGTTCAAGCTGCGCGGCGCCGTCAACACCCTGCTGGCGCTGAACGTCTCCGAGGTCGTCACCGCGTCGGGCGGCAACCACGGCATCGCCGTCGCCCAGGCCGCCCAGCTGCTCGGCGCCCACGCCACCGTGTTCGTCCCGGTGACGGCGCCCGAGACCAAGACGAGGCGCATCGAGGCGTTGGGCGCCAAGCTGATCCGCCACGGCAGCACCTACGCCGAGGCCGCCGCGGCCGCCCGTGAGCTCGACCTGCCCTACATCGAGGCCTACAACGACGCCACGGTGATCGAGGGCCAGTCCACGGTCACGCAGGAGATCGTCGAGGACGCCCCGGACGTGGACACGATCTTCGTCGCGGTCGGCGGTGGCGGGCTGGTCGCGGGCGCCGCGCTGGCTTCCGGCGGACGGCACATCGTCGCCGTGGAACCCGAGAACTGCCGCGCGATGCACAACGCCCTGGAGGCCGGCGAGCCCGTCGACTCCGTGGTGAACTCGATCGCCGCCGACGCGCTCGGCGCCACCCGCGCCGGCGCGTTGTCGCTGGAGATCCTCAAGCAGCACAACGTTTCTTCCAAGCTGGTCACCGACGACGAGATCCTCTCGGCGCGCGACCGGCTGTGGGAGGAGTTCAGGATCGCGGTCGAACCCGCTGGTGCGGCGGCGTTCGCCGCGTTCCTCAGGGGCGATGTGTCGAGTGAGCTGCCCTGCGTGCTCCTGTGCGGAGCGAACTCGGAGTGGCGTCCCAGCTAGTCCGGCGGAACCGGCGAGCACCGAGCCTGCGCAACGGCGACACCACCCACACCGGCTCGTCGTTGCGCCGGGCACGACTGGTCAGCTTCCGCCGGTCCGCGGGGCTGACGAAGCACCGGAACGCGCTGCGAGCACGCGTGGCGAGGTCCTGCGTGTCGGCGAACGCCGTGTCGATGAACGTCACGCCGCGAACGCTAGAGAGGCTTTTCCAGCCCTACAAGCGAATTAGCTGGTCGCGTCGATGGTCGCGCTGGCCAGCACGATGTCGCCCGCCGCGTCCTCGCGGTAGATCGCCACGGCCTGACCGGGCGCCACGCCCTTCAACGGCTCCCGCAGCTGCACCTGCAGCACGCCGTCGACCAGCTCGGCCACGGCCGGGGCCGTGCCGCCGTGCGCCCGCACCTGTGCGACGCACTCGACCGGCCCGTCCAGCTCGACGTGCGAGACCGGCGACGACGCGGAAATCCCCGTCACCGCGAGCTTCTCGACCGCGCCGACCCGCACGTTGCCGGACACCGGCTCCAGCGCCAGCACGTACCGCGGGCGGCCGTCGGCGGCGGGACCGTCGATGCCGAGGCCCTTGCGCTGCCCGACGGTGAACTCGTGCACGCCCGCGTGCCGGCCCAGCACCGCACCGGTCGCGTCGTCGATCAGCAGGCCCGGCTTGGTCTCCATGCGGCCCGCCAGGAACTTCTGCGTGTCGCCGTCCGGGATGAAGCAGATGTCGTGGCTGTCCGGCTTCTTCGCCACCGACAGCCCGCGCGACGCCGCCTCGACGCGCACGTCGTCCTTGGTCGTGTCCCCCAACGGGAACATGGCGTGCGAGAGCTGCTCGGCGGTCAGCGAGGCCAGCACGTAGGACTGGTCCTTGCCCATGTCGGCGGAGCGACGCAGCTCGGGACGGCCGCCGACCATCTCCAGCCGGGCGTAGTGGCCGGTGCAGACGGCGTCGAAACCGAGCGCGATCGCCTTGTCCAGCAACGCCTCGAACTTGATCCGCTCGTTGCAGCGCAGGCACGGGTTCGGCGTGCGACCGGCCGCGTACTCCGCGACGAAGTCCTCGACGACCTCTTCGGTGAAGCGCTCGGCGAAGTCCCAGACGTAGAACGGGATGCCCATCAGGTCCGCGGCACGACGGGCGTCGTGGGCGTCCTCGATCGTGCAGCAGCCGCGCGCGCCCGTGCGCAGGGTGCCGGGCTTCGCCGACAACGCCAGGTGCACGCCCGTCACGTCGTGCCCCGCTTCGACGGCCCGTGCCGCCGCCACCGCGGAATCGACACCGCCGCTCATCGCCGCGAGGACCTTCACTGCTTGACCACCTTCCGGGACCGCCTCATGCCTGCGAGGCCCGCCGTGCGGGCCCTCTCCACCACCGGGCCGATGACCGATGCGAGTTGTTCAACGTCCGCGTGCGTCGACGTATGCCCCAGCGAGAACCGCAGAGAGCCACGGGCCAGCGCGGGTTCGACGTCCATCGCGAGCAGCACGTGGCTCGGCTGCGCGACACCGGCGGTGCACGCGGACCCGGTCGAGCACTCGATGCCCTTGGCGTCGAGCAGCATCAGCAGGCTGTCGCCCTCGCAGCCGGGGAACGTCAGGTGCGCGTTGCCGGGCAGCCGGTGCTCCGGGTCGCCGTTCACGATCACGTCCGGTACCACCGCGCGCACGGACGCGATCAGCTCGTCCCGCAGCGCCGCGATCTCGGCGGCCCGGGAAGCCTGTTCCTCCACCGAGATCCGCACCGCGCGCGCCAGACCGACGATCGACGGCACGTCCAGGGTGCCGGACCGCACGTCACGCTCCTGGCCGCCGCCGTGCATCAACGGCGTGCACTTCACGTCGCGCGCCAGCAGCAGCACGCCCACGCCGTACGGGCCGCCGACCTTGTGGCCGGTCATGGTCAGCGCGGACGCGCCGGAGCCGGCGAAATCAACAGGAACGGCACCCACGGCCTGCACCGCGTCCGTGTGGAAAGGCACGCCGCGTGCGGCGCACACGGCGGCGATGTCGTGCACGGGGTTGATGGTGCCGACCTCGTTGTTCGCCCACATCGTCGTGACGAGCGCGACGTCGTCGTCCAGCGCCTCGGCGACCGACTCCGGGGACACCCGGCCGAACCGGTCGGTGGGCAGCCAGGTGACCTCGGCGCCCTGCTGGTCGAGCCACTCCACGGCGTCCAGCACGGCGTGGTGCTCCACGGCCGAGGCCAGCACCCGGCGCCTGCCGCTCGCCCAGTAGATGCCCTTGACCGCGAGGTTGTCGCTCTCCGTGCCACCGCCGGTGAACAGGACCTCGGACGGACGGGCACCCAGGGCGTCGGCGATGTCCTCGCGCGCCTCCTCGATCGCCCGCCGCGCCCGCCTGCCGGAGGTGTGCAGCGACGAGGCGTTGCCCGTGGTGGACAACGCCTCGGTCATGGCAGCGACCGCCTGAGGGTGCATGGGGGTCGTGGCCGCGTGGTCGAGATAAGCCATCAGGACTTCAGGGTAGCCCGCATGCGTGGCCCGGTCAGAATCGCTCCCACCACCGCCAACGCCGCCATGGACAGGTTGAGCACCACCACGCCCGCGGTCGGCGCCGTCGCCAGGACGAGCACGCCGCCGATGCCGATCATGGTCGCGGAGAAGAGCATGTCGCAGATCTGCAGCGCCGCCGAGTTGAACCCCCGGTCTGCCTCGGGTGATGCGGCCATCATCAGCACACCGACACTGGACGTCGCCATGCCCATGCCCGCGCCCGCCACAGCCCACAGGACCGGCGTGAGGAAGGCTGGACCCCACGTGGGTGCGATGAGCGTCACGGCCGCGATGCCGGTCGCGACGAACAGGAACCCGACGCGGACGAGCGTGTGGCGTTCGATCTCCGGGTGCCGCGACGCCCACATGGACGCGCTGGCCCATCCGAGCGCGCTCAGCGTCAGCGGAATACCCGCCTCCAGGGGCGAGTAGCCGTGCACGACGCTCAAGGTGAGCGGGATGAAGCCCTCGACCGCGAAGAACGTGCCCGCGAGCAGGCCGCGCGCGAGGATCGTGACGGGCAGGCCGCGGCGGGCGAGGAGCGTGCCCCTGGGCAGCAGGATCCGCAGCGCGGGCGCCAGCAGCAGCAACGCCACGGCGATCAGCCACCACGTGCGGTGCTGCAACCCCCAGCTCAGGCCCGCCACGCCGAGACCGACCGCCACGGCGGCGAGCGGCAGGTACCTGCGCGTCGGCGGCGCCTCGGCGTGCGGCGGCAGACCTCGCAGCACCGGCACCAGCAGGACGCTGCCGACCAGCACCAGCGGGATGATCGCGAGGAACACCCACCGCCAGCTGAGGTGTTCGGTGGCCCAGCCCGCGACCGCCGGCCCCACCAGCGACGGGATCACCCACGCGGCGGACAGCGCGCCGAAGACGGCGGGCCGGCTGTCCTCGGGGTAGGCGACCGCGATCAGCACGTACACCGCGACGATCAGGAAGCCCGCGCCGAAGCCCTGCAGCACCCGGCCCGCGAGCAGCACCGTCATCGTCTCGGCGACACCCGCGACCACGAGCCCGGCGAGGAACAGCACCACGCCGATCAGGACCGCGGGTCTGGGGCCCCTGCGGTCCGAGAGCCGTCCGGAGAAGACCGTCGCGATGACGCTCGCCGCGAGGTTCGCGAGGAACGGCCACGCGTACAGCGCCTCGCCCTGCAGCTCACGGACCATGGTGGGCATCGCCGTGCCGACACCCATCGCCTCGAAGGCGAGGAGGGTGACCAGCAGGAGGATGCCCGTCGTGGGCCAGCGGCGTTCAGGCGACCAGAGGCGTGATGGTTCGCGCGCGGTGAGAGTCACCTGTAGATGGTGCAATCTCCAGTTCGGTCGAGGTCAAGCGGTTTGATTGCTCTTCGGCAAGTTTCGCGAGTTCCCGGCGGGTCCCCGCGCGTCCGGGAGCGATCTCGTCGAGCACGTGGACCTCGACGACCAGGTTCCTGACCTTGAGCACCCGGCGGATCGAGTCGATCAGGCTGTCGGTGCCGACGAACGCCGGCTGCGTCGTCAGGTGCTCGCCGATCCGGTAGCGCAGCACGATCGGCCGCACCGGCACACCGGCGTCGAGCGCGGCCTGGAAGAGCGCCGGCTTGTAGTGCCCGGACGCGAGCCCGCACCACGTCGTGCCCTCGGCGTGGATGGCGACCGCGCTGCCGTTGCGCAGGGTCGCGGCCAGCTCGTTCACGGTCTGCGGCAGCTCGCGGAGCTTCTCGCGGTCGAGGTAGACCGTGCCGACCGCCGTGATGATCGGGCCGAGCACCGGCCAGCTCTTGATGTCCTTCTTGGCCACGATCCTGACCGGCTGCACCGAGTCGATCGCGAGCTCGTCGAGCCACGACACGTGGTTGCTCGCGACGAGCACACCGCGCTTCGGGATCTCCTGGAACCTCCTGGCGCCGTGCACCTCCAGCCGCACGCCGAACGCCCGCAGGATGGCGTGGAACCACAGGCGCACAACGCTTTCCCGCTGCCTGCCCGGCAGCAGCAGCGCGAGGGCGATCCACACGCCGCACAGGATCGCGGTGACCGCCGTGACGGCCCGCCAGACCTGCCTGAGCCGGGCGACCTCCTGCGGCGCGCTGCTGCCGACGCACCCGTCACCGCACGGCGACGAAGGCATCCAGGCGTGGCTCATGACGTCTCCCCCAGGAAGAACTTCAGGTAGCGCTGATCCACGTGGTCCATGCCGAGCAGGATGAAGAGGTCGGCGACGCCGAAGTCCGCGTCGAGCGCGGGCCGTCCGCAGATCTTGGCGCCGAGCCGCAGGTAGCCCTTGAGCAGCGGCGGCAGCACCGTCTTGCCCGGCCGTTCGACGGCGTCGACGTCCCACGGGTTGTGCGGCGTGACCCGGTACTGCTCGGGCGCGTAGTGCTTGGCGTGGACCGTGTCCCAGACCCCGGCCGCGAGGCTGCCACCGTCCTGCAGCGGGATCGACGCGCACCCGACGAGCCACTTGTGGCCGCTGAGCAGCATGTACCGCGCGATGCCCGCCCAGACGAGGCTGACGACGGCGCCGTTGCGGTGGTCGGGGTGCACGCAGGAGCGGCCGGTCTCGACCGTGGAGCTGCGGATGTCGTTCAGGTTGGTCAGGTCGAACTCGCCGTCGCCGTAGAGCCGCCCGGCCTCCTTGGCGCGCTCCGGCGGCAGCATGCGGTAGCCGCCGACGATCTCGCCGGTGCGGTCGTCGCGGACCACGAGGTGATCGCAGTACTGGTCGAACTCGTCGACGTCGTGGCCGGGGACGGTCGTGTGCAGCGTCGCGCCCATCTCACCGGCGAACACCTCGTAGCGCAGTCTCTGCGCGGCGACGACTTCTTCGCTGTCACGGGCGACGAGGAGGGAGTAGCGGGGAGCGTTGTCGCCCTGCTGGGCAGGGGTGCTGACAAGCAGTTCCGGCTGCGTCATGGGGACCAGGGTGAGGCTGGGTTGGCTAATCGCAGCAGGTCAGAACGATGACCGGTCAGTGGCAGGTGGGTTAACCACTGGTGGTCCGCGCACTTGGGTGAGCGGCTCGGAACGTGGAAAGGCCCCTCCGGCGATCCCGGAAGGGCCTTTCCCGTTCTCACGGCCTATTCGTAGTCGGTACCCGCCGACAGCATCCAGGCGACGAGCTCCCAGGTGGGGTGCTCGGGAACCGGCGTGCCCTTGGAGTTGCGGTAGGCACCGTCCGCGCCGAGCAACCAGCCGCTCATGCCGTCGAGGTACTCGGGCACCGTGCGGTTGCGCCACCCCGAGGTGTCGCCGGTCTCGAACTCGTCGGCGAGGTCCGTGATGAAGTCGAAGAGATCCTCACGACTACGCACCTCCTCGGGACGCTTGGCCTGTGTCATACCGTCTCCTCGCTCAGGGCCCCTGAGTGATGTCCCAGCCGGGATCCGCACCTCTGACTCCCGGCCACCACTTGCCGATCTTGTCCTTGCGATTCTTGCGGATCGAGATGCCCTCACCGTCGGTCTTGGTGTTGTGGTGCTTGTTCCACACACGATCGGTCTCGTCGTTGTCGGGCGCCATCACCGCTGGGATCTCGGTGTCGGCCATCTGGAACGCGACCAGGCGGCGGTTGTCCAGGGTGAACAGACCGCTCGGCTGTCGCACCAGCCGGATCGGCTCGAACCGGCTCCAGTCGACGTTTCCGTTGCGGATGTCCTGGACGAAGTCGTTGATGTTGCCGCCGTTGGAGTAGTTCCAGCCCGCGGAGCTCTGCGTGAACCGGATCGAGAACGGGTCTCGAAGCTCGCAGCCCTCACCCATCGACCCGATCGGCGGGGTCTTGCCCTCGTTGTGGACGAGGAGTGGGGCGGCCTCCCTGGACGAAGCCACGAAGTACGTGTGCAGCCCGTCCACCGTGAAGTTGTGGACCTGCTGGACCCCACTCCACGACCGAGTCCCCGTGACCTCCGCCGACCGGTTGTCCGCGGTCAGGAACCGGTACGAAGGCCGCAGGTCGACAGCCTTGACCCAGCGCTTCTCCGACTCCACCCAGAACGGGTGCTCGTCGGTCGCCTGGACCTTGCCGCCCGACGAGTCGGTCAGCTCGACCATCGTCCGCTCGGAGACCTTCGACCGGACCTCGGTCACCTCGCGCGCACCGGTCGCACCCGTGATCGGGTCCTTGGCCAGCACGAAGTCGCCGACACGAACGTCCTCGATCTTCTTGCGCGACCCGTCGGCCATCAACACCAACGTGCCGGGCACGAAGCTGTTGGTGACGCCGAGACGGGAAGCCAGTGAACAAGCGGCACCCGCGGCGCCATCGGCCAGGTCGCCGGCCGAAGAGCCGCCGGCACGGCCGGGACGGGCGAAGTCGTCCACCTTCGCGCCCGCGCCCTGCGCCACCTCGGAACCCATGCGGGCCGCCGCCGGGGCGTCCTTGATGACGTCGTCGGTGTTCTTCAGCACCAGGGTGCGGAAGAAGTCCAGGACCGCGCCACCGTCCACCACGTTGTCCAACGCGTGGCTGACGATGTTCGCCGGGGAGAACGGCGAGGTGACGACCAGGTCCTTGGCCGAGAGCATCGGCTTGCGCAGGGCCGCGAACGTCGACGGCGGGATGCGCTTGGCCGCCTGTTCGGCCGCCATCTTCGCGAAGGCGTGGCCTGGCATCGAGCGGATGATGTCGCCCGCGGAACGGGCCACGGCTCTGGCCGCGCCTGCCCCGTACTTGGCTGCTCCCTTGACCACTCTGGTCACTGTCTGCTTGACGAGCTTGCCGCCGACCTTGACCCACTTGATCTCGGTGATGAGCTTGCCCGCCGAGCGCATGAGGTCGCCGGCCGACTTCGCCAGCCTGGAGGCGCCGCCGCCGAGGTTGTCGGCCGCCCTGCCGATCTTGGTGGCCTTGACGGCCTTCACGCCTGCCTTGATGCCCTTGGCGGCGAGGTTCACGACCTTGCCGGCGGGGATGAAGTTCAGCGCGGCCATGGCGCACCCGCCCCAGCTGGGGTTGGTGAGGCAGCCCTTGATGTCGTTGTAGCCGGAGACTTCCTTGACCAGTTCGAGGCCGTCGGTCTTGGCCCAGTTCCAGGCCGCCTTGGCGCCGTTGCCGATGGCGTTGCCGACCTGCTTGGCCTTGTCGCCGAGCCAGCCCCAGAAGTGGCCGTCCGGGTCGTCGTAGTTCATCGGCGAACCGCCGGCGTAGGTGTAGCGGTTCATCAGCACCGACGGCGACGACGGCAGGCTGATCGAGTCACGGCTGGTGAACGAACCCGAGGACGGGTTGTACCAGCGGGCGCCCATGTTGACCTCGCCGGACTCGGGGTCCGTCCAGTCGCCCTGGAAGCCCACCTTCAGGCCGGTGCCCGCGATGCGCTTGCCGAACGGGTCGTAGGCGACCGAGTCCTCGATGGCCGCGCCGCCGGGCTTCAGCGTGCCGACCACGTCGCCGTGGCGGTCGCTGACCGTCAGCTTCTTCTCCTCACCGGTGCCGACGGCCAGCAGTGAACCGTCGACGTTGCGGCTGAAGAAGGACTCGCCGTCCGACACCGGGTCGATGCCGAAGCCGGAGTAGCGGAACGTGCCGCCGTTGCGGCCGATCATGCGACCCATGCCGTCGTAGGTGAACGACGTGCCGCCGCGCTGCACGGCCTGGTCGAACGCGTCCCAGCCGTACGTTTCCGTCAGGCCGGACGAGGTGCGCGTCTCGAGAGTGCCGCGCGCCGAGTACGTGTAGGTGTAGTCGCCGTCGGACTCCAGGCGGTTGCGTGCGTCGAAGGTCGAGACCTTGTCGCCCGCGCGCACCCGGTTGCCGGACTTGTCCCACTCGTACTTGGTCTCCACCCCGCCGGACGTCCACGAGGTCATGCGACCGGCGTGGTCGTAGCCGTAGGTGTTGGACGACGCGCCCGCGGTGCCCGTGGTGACCTTCGACGTGAGCTGGTCGTTCAGGTCGTAGCCGTAGGCGATGGACCCGATCGTCGCTCCCGCCGACGTCTCGATCTTGTCGGTCACCTGGCGGCCCAGCGAGTCGTACTCGTACTTGCGGATCGCGTCCGGTCCGTACGTGATCTTCTCGAGGTCGCCGGCCGCGTTGTAACCGAAGGCCTGCAGCGCGTTCGTCACGCCGTCCTGGACGGTCGACAGGCGACCCTTCAGGTACGTGAACGTGTTGGTGCCCGCGGCGTCGGTCGCCGTGGTCATCCTGCCCGCGGCGTCGTAGCCGAACGACGAGTCACCGGACGGGCCGGTCGCGGTCAGCAGCTGGCCGCGGTCGTTGTAGGCGTAGGTGTTCTTGGTGTTGCGGGCGTTGACGCCCACGAGCAGGCCGCGCTCGTCGTAGTCGCGGGTGCGGGTCTGGGTCGCCTGGGGCGCACCGGAACCGGACTCCGTGCGGAGCCTTCCGAGCGCGTCGTACGTGCGCTCCCGCGTGACACCGCCCGGCGCCTGCACCTTGGTGGCGAGGCCGCGCCGGTCGTACGAGGTGGTCCAGGTGCGGTCGGCCTCACCGGGGTGCGCCGCCGTCGAAGGCTCGACGACCTTCTCCGGCAGGCCCAGCGAGTTGTACGTCGCGATGGTCGCGTTGCCGCGGCCGTCCGTCGTGCGCGTGCGCTGGTCCGCGATGTTGTAGCCGAACGTCGTGGTGATCGAGTCGGTCGCTGAGACCGGCTCCACCTGCTTCACCAGGCGGTCGGCCGCGTCGAAGGTGAACTTCGTGGAACGGCCGAGCGCGTCGATCTCCTCGACCACGTTGCCGACGGCGTCGTGCTTGAGCTGCTCGCCGCGGACGAACGAGCCGTCCGGCGCCAGGTTCAGCGTGCCGGTGAGCCAGCCGACCTGGTTGTAGACGCGGTCGGTGATGCGGCCGACGCCGTCGACCGTGCGGACCTCGCGGCCCGCGCCGTCGTACCCGAACTCGGTCTTCGAGCCGTCCGGGTCGATCGTGCGGACGCGCTGGCCGAGCTTGTCGTAGACCTGCTCGGTGACCTCGCCGACCGGGTTGGTCGACTTGAGGAGCCTGCCCGCGTCGTCGTACTGGAACGTCGACGTGAAGACGGCGGCGCGCGGCTTGCGCTCCAGCTGCGTCGCGGAGATCGGGCGCTTCAGGTCGTCGTACACCTGCTTGGTGATCGCACCCGACGGGTCCGTCGCGGTCAGCAGTTCACCGGTGCGGGTGTGGACGTACGACGTCTTGGGACCGGCCTCGCCCGGCACCGTGGGCGAAGGCAGGACCTTCTCCACGAGCTGGCCGAGCTGGTTGTAGCGGAACCGGGTCGTCGCGCCACCGGCGTCGATGACCGCGCTGACCTTGCCGTCGGGCTCGTACTCGGTGCGGACCTCCGGCACGATCGCCTCGGTCGCGCCAGGGGGCGTGTAGCCCGGTGACTTCTTCGCCACCTCGCGGCCGATGCGGTCGAACGTCGTCTCGGAGACGTCGCCCTTCGCGTCACGGTGGTGCGTCAGCTGCCCGAAAGCGTTGTAACCGCTGGTGATCCGCGCACGCGCCGCACGGGCGGTGCCACCGTTCTCCTCGACCTGGACCTGCGGGCCCGCGAGCTCGACCAGCTGGCCGGTCTCGTCGTAGGTGTAGGAGTTCGTGTACTCGGCCTGGCGGGCCGGGTCCGCGACGCCGCGCGGGTCGATCTCGGTCTTGATCCGGTCGTGGGCGTCGTAGGTCCGGACGGTGGTGATCCGCTCGGATCCCTTGTGGACGATCTCCTTGGTCTGCCTGCCGGAGGCGTCGTACTCGAAGTCGACGACCTCGGTGATCGAGGGGCCGACGAACGAGTAGTTCGACGCGTTGCCGGTCTTCTCGACCCTGGTGACGTTGCCCGCCGCGTCGTAGGTCAGCGTGCTGGTGCGGGCCAGACCGCCGGGGTCCTGCACGGTCTTGCGGGTGCGCCCGGCGGCGTCGACCTCGTACTCGGTGACGGTGCCGCCCGCGACGGCCTGCCGGATCAGGTGACCGGCCTGGTCGTAGGTGTTGTCCTGCACCGTGATGTCGCGGCGGTTGCCCTCGGCGTCACGGCCGGCGCCGACCGCGACGATCGCCCGCAGCGAGTTGTCCCGGTAGTACGCGTACCTGGTGGTGCGGCCCATCGCGTCGACGTCGGCGTAGAGCCGTCCGGCGAGGTCGTAGAGGTAGCTGTGGACGAGCAGGGAGTCCTTGCCCGGCCTGGTGTTCGAGGTCGGGTCGTTCTCGTCGTTCTGGTCCTCGTTCGGCCTCGTCGGGTCGATCGGGTCACCGGTGTAGCCGCGCAGCCAGACCTCGGCGATCTTGTTGCGCGCGGTGTAGGTGAAGTCGGTGCGGACACCGCCCGGCGTGACAGTCCACATCTTGTTGCCGAAGTGGTCGTAGCCGTGGCTGGTCTTGCGGCCCTCGGCGTCGACCTCCTCGGCGAGACGGCCGCGGTCGTCGTAGCCGAACGTCGCCTCGCGCGGCGCGTCACCACCGGTCAGGTCGACGGCTGCGAGCTTGGTGCGGTTGCCGTCGGCGTCGTAGGTGGTCCGCGTCTCCTTGGTGTGCGTGACGCCGGTGACCCGGTTGGTGATCGCGGGGTCGGTCGTCGCGACGACCCTGGACAGGTCGTCGTAGGCGTACTTCGTGGTGACCGCGACGCCGCCGGGCGGGGTCTCGGTCTCCTCGGTCTTGCGGCCGAGCCCGTCGTAGGAGTACGAGGTGAGGAGTCCGGTGGGCGACTTCGCCCAGGCGAGGTCACCGTCGCGGTAGTAGCCGTAGGTGGTCTGGCCCGTGCCCGTCTGCTCGGTGCTCATCACGAGACCGGCCGGGACGTTGCCGGTGTCGACCGCGGCGTCCGAGCTCTCCGTCGAGTAGCGGTGGGTGACGACCTGGCCGCCCGCCGCGGTGCTCTTCAGCAGGTTGCCGGAGACGTCGTACTCGGACTTGTCCAGGTACCTGTCGTCGGCGGGGCCGGACGAGCGCGCGTCCCGTTCACCGATCACCTTGTCGTTGCGGGGATCGGTGAAGTCGCCGGGGTTGAGGAAGTGCTCGACGTAGCTCGTGTGGCAGTCCGTGCCGTGACGACGGCAGTTCGTCGTCTGCTTCACGTTGCCGCGCTCGTCGTTCACCATCTTGACCTGGTTGCCCAGCTCGTCGCTGATGGTGCTCTGGAAGCCGGACGTGTCGTAGTCGTAGGTCCGCACGCCGCGCGTCTTGCCGCTCGAGTCGACGATCTGCGGCGGCGTGGTGCCGCCCTTTCCGACGCAGAAGACGGGTGCGCCGTCCTCCACCCCGGACGCGGGCTGGCAGTTCGGGTTCGACGTCGGCGTGGCGGCCTGCGGCAGCCGGTCCTCCGGCCGGGTGCTCATGCCGATCGGCGAGATGTAGCGCAGGATCCGGCTTCGCTTCGCGTCGTAGTCGTAGCTGTGCAGACGCTCGCCGGGGTCGGTCACGTTGATCGTGCGGATCAGGTTGTCCGCGGAGCCGGTCATGACCGGCTGGTCGATCTTCCACCTGCCGCCGTCTGCGTCGACGACCTCGCGCACCCGGTCGTTGCCGTGGTCGTAGGCGATCGTGCTCGCCATCCGTCCACTCGGGAGCGTGATCTTCGTGAGGTGGGGCGCCTGCGCCTTCTCGGCGATGTGGGCCTTCACCGCGGGCAGGCCGAGCGAGTGCTCGTAGACCGCGAGCTCGTCGATCTCACCGGTGAAGTGGCGGCGCTTGCCCGCGCCGTAGCTCGGCCAGGCACCCTCGACGGGCGCGTAGGCGGAGCCGAGCTGGGAGAAGCTCAGGTTGGCGTGGTCGATGTCGCCGTCGAGGTCGCCGCCCTGCTGCGCGCCGTCGACGTACAGCTGCTGCTTGGAGACCGCGCCCGTCAGCACGACGTGGTGCCAGTTGCCGTCGTTGACCGCGCTCGTGGACGTGAGCGGGGCGACCCTGCCGTTCCAGAACTGACCGCGCAGCTTGCCGTCCTCGCCGACGTACAGCATCGGTATGCCGTTGGCGGAGTCCTCGCCGATCGGCTTGTTCTGGTAGCCGAGCAACGGGCCGTTGCCGGTGGTGCGGAACCAGAACTCCACCGCGACGTCACGGCTCAGGCGCACGGCGTCGCGCGGGAGTTCCACGACGGACGACGTGCCGTTGAAGCCGGCGGCCGGGTTCTGGTTGCCGTCGAGCGGGCTGACCTTGCCGAGCAGGACGTCCTTGAACTTCGCCGCGTCCTGGCCGAGGTTCGTGAGGACCTCGCTGCGCGCGCTGTCGCCCGTGCCCTCGCCGAGCCGCCAGTAGTGCTTGGGCCGCGAGTCGAGCACGACGCTGCGGTAGTGCGAACCCTGCTCGTAGTTGTAGGTCGTGCACTCGTTCTTCGGGTTGCAGACCGAGATGAGCTTGTGCGGGTCCGTGGCGTCGTAGGTGTACTTCCACTCCAGGACCTTGGTCTCGGTCTCCTGGATGTACGCACGCTTGACGTGCTTGTTCGGGCCCCACTCCAGCCGCAGCTGGCGGGCGCGGCCGCTGCCGTCGGTGAGGGTGCTGGTGATGCGGGTGGGTCCGACGTCGGGCAGGCCGTAGGTGAGCTTCACGCCGCGGCGCTGCGCGTCGTTGATCTCGATCAACCGGCCGTCGAGCTTGCGGAACTTGTACTGGTTGGCCGCCTTGTCGACGAGCACGTACGTCTCGGTGCCGCTGATGGTCTCCAGGAAGAACGTGGAGAACCGGCCGGGCGGCGGCGCGTAGGTGCGGTCGAGCGTGCCGTCGGTGTTGCGGTGCGCGCCGAACCGCACGGTCTGGCCGTCCGGGTAGGTGACGACGACGTTGCCGGAACCGTCGTTGTCCTCGATGACGCGCATGTCGAGCCGCGACACCCAGCCGGATCCGAACGCGAGGTCGCGGCGCGGGTCGAGGCTGTTGTAGGTGCGGGCCAGCGTGAGGTCCGGGCCGACGGTCGCGAGGGAGGCGTCGATCGCGGCCGAGGTGTAGTTGCCGTTGACCGGGTTGAAGTCGCGGTCACCGCCGCTGTAGGGAGCGGCGCCGATCTGCGAGGTGACCTCGGGCTGCGGCACGTTCGTCAGCAACGCGCTCCAGCCGAGCGCCTCGCTCTCGGAGTTGCCGTCGAAGGCGAAGGCACGCCACACGTAGGTCTTGCTCCAGCGCAGCTTGCCCTTGGGGATCGTCCACGTGGGACGGTCGATGCGGCCGGACTCGAAGCACGAGCCGCTGACGGGCTTGTTCTCCTTGTCCGCCTCGCAGACCTCGAAGCGGTACTTCAGCGTGGAGCCGCCCGGCGCGTCGACGTCGGTCGCGTTCACCCAGAGCTGCTGGTCGAGCGACGGAGCGGAGTGGCCGTTCGGCGGATACTGGCCGGTGACGATCGGCGGCACGTCGAAGACCTGCAGGCCGAGCCGCGCCGGCGCCACCTGCTCGTCGGTGAAGACCTTGACGCCCTTGTGCACCATGGTGAACTCGAGGCTGTACTGACCGGGCTCGACCCGGCCGATCTTCGCGTCGAGCGTCACGGACTGGCCGCGCGCCACGTCGTGCGGCAGCTGCGCGGACTCGGTCTCGGTCTGGTAGCCACCGCGGGCGTCGAAGCGCCGGTACGCGAGGAAGTACTCGCCGGGCTTCCAGGTGTTCTTGCCCAGGTTGGTGACCTTGACCTTGATCACGCCGTCCTGGTTGCGGGTGACCGGAGGCGTCGGGACGCCGTTCTCGATGTGGTAGGTCGCGTTGTACGGCGAGTGCGTGACGTAGAGGGTCGGCGGAACCGCGCTGTTGTGGCCCGCGATCTTCTTCCAGCCGAACGGGTCGGTCTCCGACGCGCGCAGGCTCAGGCCATGGTTGGCCTGGCTGTGGTTGACCCAGCGCTGCACCAGGTCGCGGCCGCTGTCACCGAGGTTGATGGCCTGGCCGGTGGCGGGACAGGCCGAGGAGTTGGCGCCGCGCGGGATGTAACCCTGCGCGAACGAGCTCGACGCCACCGCGTTGCCGTCGATCGACGGACCGGGGTAGCTGTACTGGTTGCGCGGGTCCCAGTCCTGCGTGACCGCGTGCACCTGCATCGGGAACGGCCGGCACGACCAGGAGTAGTAGTTGAGCAGGAACAGCTGCGCGCCGAAGATCCGGTGGTCGCGCAGGTCGTTCTCGATGCCGGGGAACTTCAGGTAGGTGGTGGCGTTGATGCCGCCGGACGCGTGGCCGACCTTGAGCTCCAGGCCGTCGGACGTGCGGCCGCTCGATCCACCGGTCCGCTGCACGTACATGCTGGTGGCGGCCTTGCGCTCCAGGACGCTCGGGTCGACCGTGACGGGGAACCGGCGGGCAGGGTCCTTCAGCCACGCCTGGTCGAGCTCGACCTTGAGGGTGCTGCCGCCGACGATCTCGTAGCGCACGCCGTAGGAGGTGGCGGGCTCACCGGAGTTCTCGTCGATCTTGCTGTCGGTCATGAAGCCCGCGGGGATGACGGCGCGTTCGACGCCCCCGCCGTCGGTCAGCACGACCGCGTTGTCGACGACCTTCGCGTTGAGTCCCTTGAGCTGCAACGGGAAGTGCCACGTCGTCGGCGCGTTGGCGCTGTGCAGGACGAGGTCTTCCTTGAAGCCGCCGGGAGTGGCGTTGACGCGGAGGTCGGACTCGGGACGCGCGCCGGGGTAGGTGACCGTGCTGCCCGAGGCCTGGCCGGCGACGGGTGCCGCGTCCTGCAGGCGGTAGCTCAGCGAGTGGTCGCGGTCGAGCTCGAGGGTGATGAGCTGGGTCGCGTCCGCACGACCGGCCAGCTTCGTGGTCACGGCGTCGGCGGTGTTGCGCCAGCCGGAACCGTCCTGCCTGAGGTTCGTGTCGACGCGCTGCCACCTGCCGTCGGCATCGCGGTAGTTCACGCGGTTCTGCGAGTACGCGGTGGTCTCGGTGCCGTCGGCGTTGCGGTAGGTGGACTTGTACTCGTCGCGCCGGTCGGAGAGCTCCTGGCTCGTCTTCTGGTCGAAGCCCTTGAGCTGCGGCGACGGGGAGTCCAGCACCTTGGTCTCGCTGGTGCGCTGGTACTGCGGGCCCATCGTCACGATCGGCGGGTACTTCGCCTGTTCGGACCGGGCCTGCGCGGTGTTGGCGACGTCGTCGTCCACGACGTGGTCGCGGTGCTTCAGGCGGGCCGCGGCCTTGCCGGCGGTCGTCCAGTCCTGGTCGGGGGTGCCCGCCAGGGCCTCTTGGAACTGGCGCTGCGCCTCACGCTGGGCGAACCAGCCCTCCAGCACCGCGCTCGACGACGGGCCGACGATTCCGCCGACCAGGGTCATGATCAGACACAGGACGAGGAATCTTTTGTTGCGCGCGAAATGAGGGCGCGCGAAAGCGCCCGGAAACCTGGACACGTGGACCTTCCCCCAGCGGACGGACCGAACCGACACGGGCGTACTGCCGTGTAATCGGACAGTAAAGCCGGGAACCTCTCAGCGCAAGCTCAGGTTTCGAACCCGAGCGCGTTACACATTCGCCGGTGTGCCTGCTCACACCATCTCGATTCGCGACTCTTGACACGGGTGGTCATACTTCGATCCGCAGGGCATCTGGGGGCGAGATGTCGATCTTGCCAGCAGCACACAACCTTGTGGATCCATCTCGAACATGACCTGACAGAGGGGTGTCATGGCCATCAGTCATGCGCGCAGAACCACGTCGACGCTGCTCAGCGCCGCGCTGGCGGCGTCCGCACTGACGCTCGTGCAGTCGGCTCCGGCCGCTGTCGCGGCGGAGACCATTCAGTGCAAGAGCTCGTCGACGATTTACGCGGCATTGCCGGACAAGTGGTTCCGCGCCTATCCGCATTCCGAGCCGGAAACGGGCGCCGCACAGTGGGACCCGACCGCCATCGGCCCCCAGGTGATTGACGCAACAATGGTCGCCGGGCCGGACGGCATCATCTACACGGTGCACGACGGAAAGCTGGAGAAGCGGCGCTGGAACGGCGCGTCCTTCGACAACAACAGCCCCGAGGTGATTCCGACCCCCTGGGCCGGCTGGAACAACACGCCTGCACGCTTCCGCATCTCGGTCGACGCGAAGGGCGATTTCTACAAGGTCGACGACGCCGGCACGCTGACCTGGGCCCGGTACAACGGGACCACGCAGACCTGGTCCGAGCGGGTCCTCGACACCGGGTGGGGCAAGTACGACCAGGTCTTCACCTCGGGTGAGGGTGTGATCTGGGCGCGCAATCCGGACGAAATGAACGGCCGGTTGTACCGCTACGTCTACCACGCCGATTCGCAGCGCTGGCTGCAATACGGCAAAGCGGACGGATCGGGCTGGAACATGTACCACCGCCTCGTCGGCGTCGGTGCCGACGTGATCTACGGATTCACGAAGGACGGCATCGGTTTCGGCGGCAACGATCCGGGCACCAAGCCCAACCAGATCGTCTGGTACCGCTATGCCGCGGAGACGAACACCTGGCAGGGCGGCAACTACATGGGCTGGGGCTGGAACCCGGCCTGGAAGATCATCGGCGCGCCGGACTCGTGCAAGTGGGTCGGTGGCACCGTTCCCCAGCGTCCCGGCCTGACCGAGGGCGACAACCGCGCCGCGAGCCTCGTGCAGACCTCCGACGGCCGCGTGCACCACCTGTGGGTGGACGGACAGGGTGGACTCGTCCACGCCCGGCAGCGCGACCTGGTCGACCCGACCGCGGCCGACCTGAGCACCGTTCCCCAGTCGCAGAACCTCACCGGTGGCGCCTCGCTCGCCGCGCAGGAGGACGGCCGCCTGTTCGGCCTCGGCGCGGGCACCAACTCGTCGATCCTGAGCTCACTGGAGCCCACCAAGGACGCGAACTTCCCCGTGGGCAAGGACTTCGGCGGTTTCACCGCCTCCTCGCCGACCGTGGTGAAGGGCAAGGACAACCTGCTCTCGGCGTTCATCGTCGACGGCAGCGGTGACATCTGGGCGCGCGGGCAGAACACGGCCAACGCCGAGCTGCGCCCGTGGGTGAAGGGCCAGGTCTCGTTCCCCGGCACGACGCCGGGCCCGACGCCGAAGTTCGCGGGTCGCGCCGTGACCGCCGTCGCCGACAACGGCGCCATCGTGGTGATCGCGTCCGACGTGAACGGCCAGCCGTGGGTCGCCAACTACCACGGCAACGGCAACTTCGTCGGCGGCTGGACCGCCCTCGGCCAGCCGCAGGGCACCACCCTCGCCTCGGCCGCCTCGGCCGCGCTGACCCGTGACGGCACGATCCAGCTCGCCGCCCGCGGCACCGACGGCAAGGTGTACACCAAGCGCCAGGCCACCGACGGCACCTGGACCGGTGCGTGGACCAAGATCCACGATCGCGCGTTCCTCGGCCAGCCCGCGATCCTGACCTCGACGGGCGGCACGACGTTTGTGGCCGCGCGTTCGACGGACAACTACGTCTACGAGACGGGCACCACCACGCCGGGCGGTGCGATCTTCCGCACCTGGAACCTGGTGCGCGGCAGCGACTTCCCCGAGCCGTCCGCCACGGACCCCGGTGTCGTCGCGATGTCCAACGGCAACTGGGTCCTGAGCTACCGCAACGAGTTCGGCGAGATCCTCATCGCGTACGCGACCACGTCGGGCTCGTCGATCGCGGCACGGTCGGCGTCCGCCGACGCACCGGCTGCCAAGGCGCCGGGGTTCACCGTCAAGAAGACCAAGCGGTAGAAGGGGTTTCGTCATGATCCGCAAGCTCGTCGCGCTCTTCGCCGCCTGCGCCGCGGCCGTCGTGCTGGCCCAGCCCGCCTCGGCGATCGTGAACCCGGTGGAGATCAGCCTCAAGAACGCCCAGTCCGGCCTGTGCATGGACCTGCTCGGCCACAACCAGGCCGACGCCGCCCCCATCGTCCAGTGGGACTGCAACGGCCTGAGCAACCAGAAGTTCGTGCTGGAGAAGAAGGGCGACAACGAGTACGCCCTGAAGATCAAGTTCAACGGCAAGTGCCTCGACCAGCCGTTGGGCAACTTCGCCGACAACGTCCAGGTCACGGTCTACCCGTGCCACTACAACGCGAACCAGCTCTGGTTCATCGAGCGGCTCCCGAACGTCCCTGACCAGTTCGTGCTGCGCAACAAGTACACGAACAAGTGCCTGGAGAACGGCATCCAGACGGTCAAGGAGAAGCCGATCTTCCAGTTCCAGTGCCACCAGGACACGCACCAGCGCTGGATCTGAGTCCTACCAACGAGAAAGCTCCTCCCCGGCGAGCCGGGGAGGAGCTTTTCGCTTGCGTCAGGCCGTGTTACTCAGCCCTTGCGCTTCTTGACCTCTTCGGTCAGCTGCGGCGCGACGTTGAACAGGTCGCCCACGACACCGAAGTCGGCGATCTCGAAGATCGGGGCCTCGGGGTCCTTGTTGACCGCGACGATCGTCTTCGAGGTCTGCATGCCGGCGCGGTGCTGGATGGCACCGGAGATGCCCAGCGCCACGTACAGCTGCGGCGAGACCGTCTTACCGGTCTGGCCCACCTGGAACTGGTGCGGGTAGTAGCCGGAGTCGACGGCGGCGCGCGAGGCACCGACAGCCGCACCCAGCGAGTCCGCGAGCTCCTCGACGGTCGAGAACTTCTCGGCCGAGCCGACGCCGCGGCCACCGGAGACGACGACCGAGGCCTCGGTCAGCTCCGGGCGGTCGCCGCCGACGACGGTCTCGCGCGAGGTCACGCGGGCGGACTTGGCGGTGTCCACGGAGACGGAGACCGACTCGTCGAGAACGGCGTCCGCGGCGGACTCCTCGGCCTCCACGCCGCCGGGGCGGACGGTGATGACCGGAGTGCCCTTGCTGACCTTCGCCTTGACGACGAAGGCCCCACCGAAGATGGACTGCACGCCGGTGCCGTCGGCCTCGACGTCCACGACGTCCACGAGCCAGCCGGAGTCGATGCGCACGGCGAGACGGCCCGCGACCTCCTTGCCCTCGATCGTCGCGGAGACGAGCACCGCGGACGCGTTCGGGGCGAGGGCGGCGAGCGCATCGACCTTCGGGGTCACCAGGAAGCCGGCGGCGTCGTCGGACTCGACGGCGTAGACCTTCGTGGCGCCGTACTTGCCCAGCGACTCGCGGATCTTCGACGCGGTGCCGGGAGCGCCGACGACCACTGCGGCCGGGGTGCCCAGCCGGCGCGCGGCCGTGAGCAGCTCGTAGCTGACCTTCTTGACCTCGCCGTCGACGTGGTCGACCAGTACCAGAACTTCAGACATGATTTCCCCTCCCTCAGATGAGCTTCTGGCCGACGAGGAACTCGGCGATCTTGGATCCGCCGTCGCCACCGTCCTCGACGCGCTGACCCGCGCTGCGCGGCGGCTTCGGGGAAGCCTCCAGCACCTGGGTCCACGCGCCGGACAGGCCGACCTCGGACGCGTCGATGCCCAGGTCCGCCACGGACAGCGTGGAGACGGGCTTCTTCTTCGCGGCCATGATGCCCTTGAAGGACGGGTAACGCGGCTCGTTGATCTTCTCGGTCACGGAGACCACGGCCGGCAGCGACGCCTCGAGGAACGCGACGCCCTCGTCGGTCTCGCGCTCACCCTTGATCGTCGTGCCCTCGACGGTGACCTTGCGCAGCTGAGTGACCTGCGGCAGGCCGAGCAGCTCGGCGAGGATGGCCGGAACCGCACCCGCGCGGCCGTCGGTGGCCTCGTTGCCCGCGATGACCAGGTCGACGTTCTCGACCGTGCCGATCGCCTTCGCGAGGACCTTCGCCGTCGCCAGCACGTCCGAACCGTGCAACGCCTCGTCGCTCACGTGGATCGCCTTGTCGGCACCCATCGACAGCGCCTTGCGGATCGCGTCGGTGGCGCGTCCGGGACCCATCGCGATCACGGTCACCTCGCCGCCGTGGGCCTCCTGCAGCAGCAGGGCCTCTTCGACAGCGCGCTCGTTGATCTCGTCGAGCACGGCATCCGCGGATTCGCGATCAAGGGTGTGGTCGGCGTCGGTGAGCTTGCGCTCGGACCAGGTGTCAGGCACCTGCTTGACCAGGACAACAATGTTCATAGGTCCTCTTCGACCTCCTGCGGACGGGCGGCGACGCTTACGCGGAGGACTCTAGGGACTGCGCCGCCGGGTGTTCACGACCCTGCCATCAATCCGGATGTTACCCGCCAGTAGCACCACTGCAAACGCCAGCAAGCACCCCGCAAGCGTGATGGTTCTCACCCGGTGTCGCCACCTTTTGAGACGTAACCCATTCGGAGGTCTAGGCTGCGCTGACATGTACCGCCGAGTAGCGATCGTGACAGACTCCACGGCTTGTCTCCCGGCGCAGCTGACTGATCGACTCGGCATCGAAGTGGTGCAGATCCAGGTGAGGATCGGCGACCACACCGACGACGAGTCCCGCATCCCGGTCCCCGAGCTGGTCTCGGCCATGCGTTCGAACGTGCCCGTCGCGACGATCCCACCCGATCCGGGCGCGTTCTTCTGGACGTACAACGAGCTGGCAGCGCAGGGCGTTCGCTCGATCGTGTCCGTGCACGTGTCGAGCCGCCAGTCCGCGACCGTGGAGGCCGCTCGGGAAGCCGCCGCGAAGGTCCGCGTGCCCGTGCACGTCGTCGACACGCACACCTGCGGGATGAGCATCGGCTACGCAGTCCAGGCCGCCGCGAAGGTGGCCGAGGCGGGCGGCAACGTGGAGAAGGTGCTCGCCACCGCGCAGCGCCGTTTCGACAGATCCACCGAGCTGATCTACGTGGACACCCTCGAGTACCTGCGCCGCGGCGGCCGCATCGGTGCCGCGGCCGCGCTGGTCGGCGGCGTGCTGTCGATGAAGCCGCTGCTGACCATGGCCGACGGCCAGATCACGCCGCTGGACAAGGTGATCGGCGCCGACCGCGCGCTCAACCGGATGCTGGACATCGCGATCAAGCGCGCGGGCACCGACACCGTGGACGTGGCCGTCGAGCACTTCGACGCCCAGGAGAAGGCAGCGCGCCTGCTGCGCAAGCTCCGCACCGGCGTGCCCAACGTCCGCCAGTTCATGCTGACGCAGGTCAGCTCGGCCATCGGAGCCCACGTGGGCCCCGGCGCGCTGGGCATCACAGTTTCACCGGTGTGACCCTCGGGAACTCCAGGTGCTGTTCCGTCCGTTGAACTGGACGTAACGGACACCTGGAGGACCGATGGCCGGTTTCATGGACAAGATCACCAGGTTCCTGCGCAGCCCGCAGGGCCACAAGCTCCAAGCCAAGGCACGGCAGATGGCTCAGGACCCGCGCAAGCGTGCGCAGGCCGAGCAGCTGCTGCGCAAGCTTCGTGGTGGCAAGAAGCACTAGTCCCTGAAGAGCGCGTTCAACTCGCCGTAGCCCAGCCCGTCGCTGGTGCTGTCGTACGTGCCCTTCGCCAACAGTTCTTCGGCGGCCTTCTTGGCCGTCGCGTAGGCGGCTGACGCCAGCGCGGTACCGACGCTGATCCTGGCCGCGCCCGCGGTCCCGAGTTCGTGGACCGCGGGTGCGCCTGGTCCGGCGAGGACGTTGAGCGGCGCGTCGATCCCCTTGGCCAACGCCTCGACGGTGGCCACATCCGTCACGCCCGGCACGAAGATGCCGCTGGCCCCCGCCTCCAGATACGCCCTCGCGCGCTCCAGCGTGTGCGCGAGCCGGTCCCGCGGCTCACCGATGCCGCGCAGGTACACGTCGATCCTGGCGTTGACGTAGAGGTCCGGCGCGGCCTCCCGCGCGGCGTTGAGCCGCTCCTGCTGTTCTTTCACGTCGCGAAGCCCGGCCCCGTGCGCGTCCTCGATGTTGACGCCGGACGCGCCCGCCTCGCTGACGGCCTTCGCCGTCTCGCCGACCTCCTTCGCGTCCGCGCCGAAGCCGGACTCGATGTCCGCGGTCACCGGGATCCTGACTGCCTTCGCGATCCTGGCGACGAGGTCGAGGGCGAGACCGCGGTCGAGCGCGTCGCCGTCCGGGGCACCGAGACTCCACGCCACGCCGGCGCTCGTGGTGGCGACGGCCTTGGCGCCCGCCGCCTCGACGATGAGGGCGGAGGCGACGTCCCAGGCGTTGGGGAGGGCGAGCGGGCCGGACTCGGGGGCCTGGTGGAGGGCGTGGAAGAGCTTCGTGCGGTCAGAGGCGGAAGTCATGATCGATTGATATCAGCAGGAACCGACAGTTTTCCGGCGGTTTTCGGACAGGAACCGATTGCTTTCCGACACGGGTGAGTTGTCGGCGCGGCGGTCAGTTGCTGCCCGCCTTGCGGCGCACCTCTTCGAACGTCCTCAGGTAGCGCTGCCGGAAGTCTTCGCGTTCGACCCACGTCGTGTGTTCGACGGGCTGGGGTGAGGCCGGCGGCGGCAGCGCGGTTCGCACGACGGGCGGAGCGGGCTCCGGCTCGGGTTCCTCGACCGGCTCCGGGATCGAATTCTCAGCGACCTCGAGAGCGTCGGGGCTCTCGACGCTGTCGGAACTCTCGGCGCTCGCGGGAACGGCAGGACTGTCGGTGCTCGGCGCTACGGTTGATTCGGGGGCTTCGAAATTCCCCACGGGGGGAACGAGGTCCCCATCCCAATCATATCCAGCGGCACCGACAGTTTTCGGCTCGGCGACCGGCTCGGCGGGCTCTCGTTCCACGACCGGCGCAGCAGTACGACCCGCGACCGGCTCGGCCGGCCTCGGTTCCGCGACAGGCTCAACCGGCTTCCGCGTCCCAACCGCCTCGACTGGCTTCCGCATCCCGACCGGCTCCGCCAGCGCAGCCAGCGCCGGCTCCATCTGCCGCAGCCCCATCACCGGGTTGCGGTGGATCGGCCGCGAGTCGTAGTCGGCGTCCACCGGCTCGACGGCCGCGGGCTTGTTCACCCACGTCCGCTCGTCCGGCGCCTGCGCGGTGGCGGGCTCGGGGGTGGCGGCGTCCTCGCGGCGCCGCACCAGCACGTACATCAGGGCTGCCCCCAGGGTGAAGGACAGCACGCACAGCCCGAAGACGATCCCGACTGCCCCTGCCATGGCGAAGGCTCCTAGCTGACGAGGACGTCGATCTGAGGTCCGAAGTCCGAGGGCGGGCCCCACACGGGGTCCACGATGACGCGAGTGGCGACTACCTTGTCCACGCCCTGCTCGGCCAGGTACTGCCGCAGCAGACCGGCCCTCTCCATCGCGAGCACGTCGCAGCGGTGCGAGGCCGTCTCGCCGTTCCACGCGTGCGCCACCAGCGTCACCGAGCCGACGGCGTTGCGCAGCACACCGGCCAGCGATCGCCGCACGTCCTCGCCGCGGCCCACGAGTGACGCGGTGCCCGGTGCGAACGTGATGCCCTTGACGGCGTGTGCGGAGAAGAGGTCGCGCACTGCCTCCTGCGCCACCGGTGCGGACAGCAGCACCGGTGCGGGCGGCTCCATGCGTTGCGGTGCAACGAAGTCCGTGATCGGGATCGGGCCCGCGAGCACGGCCGGCACCGCGGGCGAGGACGACAGGGCCGTCTCCAGTTCGGTGCCGTAGACGGAGAAGCCGAACGCCGTCACCGACGCCGGCACCATCAGTGCACCTACGACCAGCGGGACCCAGCGCTTCACGACGCCGCCACCTGTTCCGGGATGTGCACCGGGGCGACACGGTCAGCGGCCACCGAGAGGGCGGCGCGGGCCGCCGAGAGCTGTGCGTGGACGGTGCGCTTGAGCTCGTGCAGCTCGTCGGTCCGGTCGGCCACCTCCGCCAGGCGGCGCTGCGCCTCGCGGCTCGCCATCTTCACCACGAACTCCGAGCGCGCCCTGGCCAGCGCCTCCTGCTCCTGCAGGTGTTGCGCGGCCTCGTTGCGGCGGCGGGTCAGCGTGAAGTCGAAGTACTGCTGCGCCTTCTCGCGCTTGCGCTCGGAGTCGGCCTCCAGGGCGTTGCACTGGAGCGCGGTCTCCCGCAGCAGCATGTCCGCGTCGATCTGGGCCTGGGCAACGGCCTCGGTGCACTCGCGCTCGACCTCGTCGGCGCGCTGGCGGTGCTGGGCCTCGAGGTCGGCGCAGCGGCGTTCCATCTCGACCTCGCGGCGCTCCACGGCCGCGGCACGCGACGCGCAGTCCTGACGCACCGCGTAGAGCTCGGACTCTGCTTCCGACCGCATGGCCGCGGACTCACGCTCGGCCTCGGCGCGCAACGCGGCGACTTCAACGTCTGTGCGCGCGCGGAGGTCGGCGCACTCGCGCTCGGCCTGCAGGTGCATCTCCGCGGCCTCGTCCTCGGCGAGGCGGAGCATGCGGTGCATCCGTTCGGTCGCGCTCGCATGCGTGCCCGAGGTGGTTTCGAGGCGTTCGATCCTGGCGCGCGCCTCTTCCAGGTCCTGGCGCGTCATTTCCAGGAGCTTGCGCAAATCCGCCGCCTGCGCCAGCGCCTCGCCCCGGTCGAGGCTCGTGAAGCGGAGCTGCTCCTCGAGATTCTCGATGTGCTCGATGACCTGACGCCGATGAAAACCGCGGTAGACAACGTCAAAACCGGCGTGCAGCGGAACTAGTTCCTGCTCTTTTGCACCCATGGTCACCTACTCACTCAACCGGGCCGAAGATTGTGCGAGCTTACCCAGGGCAGGTGACCCCAACCAGCGTCGACAATGGACGGACGAGGTTGATGTAACACGTGGAATAACGCGTCTTTCCTGCGCAAACAAGACACCCGTAGATCAACACCAAACGGCCGACAGTCACCCGATTGTGTCAAGTGAGCCCCCTTTCCGGCGTGTTCACTCCGTGCGTTCGGCGTGCACGGAAAGCGACCGTCCAGGCGTAGATCACACGAATTGCCTTCCATCGGTCGTGGCTACTTCGATCACCCTTCGTTAACCTTCTCGTTCGTGTCCTCACGAGTAGCCGTCGTCACCGACTCGACCGCGTCACTGCCGGCCCGGCTGGCGGACCGGTTCAACATCATCACGGTCCCGATGCAGCTCAAGATCGGGTCGGAACTGATCGACGAGGCGTACGTGCCGACCGAGCGGCTACTGAAGGCGATGGAGGCGCAGATTCCGATCACCACGCAGCCGCCCGCGCCGGACGCGTTCTTCTGGGCCTACCAGGACGCGTGGGCGAAAGGCGCGGAGACGATCGTCTCCGTGCACGTGACGCCGAAGCTCTCCCCCGCGACGGACGCGGCGAAGCAGGCCGCGGCCAAGTCGCGCGTGCCGGTGTTCATCGTCGACTCGCACTCGTCCGGCATGACGCTGGGATTCGCGGCACTCGCGGCCGCGCGGATCGTGCAGAGCGGCGGCAACGTCCAGAACGCGCGCAGCGTCGCGGAGCAGCGCGGCCGTGACGCCAGCGTGCTGATCTACGTCGACACGTTGCTCTACCTGCGTCAGGCGGGCCGGGTCAGCGCGGCGGCGAAGCTCTTCGGCGACGCGCTCTCGGTGAAGCCGCTGCTCACGGTCGTGAACGGTGAGGTAGAGCCGTTCGACAAGGTGATGGGCCGCGACCGGGCGCTGTCGAAGCTCGCGGACAAGGCCGTGGCACTCGCCTACGGACGCAACGTGGACCTCGCGGTCGAGCACTTCGCGGCCGAGAAGGAGGGCCACGAGCTGCTCCAGATGCTGCAGAAGCGGATCCCGCACGCCCGCGACATCGTGTTGACGCAGGTCAGCGCCGCGATCGGCGCGAACGTGGGACCGGGGGCGCTGGCCGTCACGGTCTCGCCGTTCTGATCGCGGGTCTGCTCACAGGTCCGCGACTTCCTCCGCGAGCAGCAGCCCCGGGTCGAACCCCAAGGGCGTGAGGTGGCCGGCGAGCTCGAGCGAGAGCACACCCTGCAGGCGCGTCCAGAACGACAGCGCGCGATGCACCGTCGGCGACGACGCCGGGAGCGCGCCCGCCCACCCGCGGCTCATGCTCAGCACGACGTCGAACGGGGTCTGCGGCTCCTCGTCCGGCGCGCCGCCGCACACCTCCAGCAGCACCGTGAGGATCTCGTCCGAGATCGCGGTGACGTCGTCGGGCGCGTGGTAGCCGGGCACGGGCGTGCCGTAGATCAGCAGGTACCGGTGCGGGTCGCTCAGCGCCCACTCCCTGATGACCGCCGCCAGCCCCACCGCGGTGATGCCCGCCTGGTGCGCGGCGCGGACGGTGTCGGCGAGGCTGCGGTAGGCATCCCGGATGAGCGCGGTGATGAGCTCGTCACGACCGGCGAAGTACCGGTACAGCGCGGGCCCGCTCATGCCCATCTCCTTGGCGATGGCGTTGAGTGACAACGCTGTCACCCCTGCCGAGGCGATCTGCTCCCACGCGTGCCGCTTGACCTCGTCGCGCACCTGGGCCCGGTAGCGCTCGCGAGGGTTCCGCACCGACTCCGTCGTCATGGTTAGACCCTCTCACATTCGTTATTGACAGTCACGCTCGCTTCAGTTTAGCTTCTGCATGTCACAACAGTTAGAGACTATAACGCCAGTGACAGCCACTAGCGAACCTAAGGGGAAGTTCCATGACCCGCACGCGCACCGCCCTGACCGCCCTCTCCCTCAGCGCCGGGCTGCTCGCGGTCGCCGCCTGCCAGAGCACGCCGTCCAGCTCTCCCGCCCCGAGCAGCAGCGCCGCCCCGACGGGTGCGGTGACCTGCGAGGGCCAGGGCATCAACACCGCAGCCCAACTGCACCACCGCACCGAGACCCGCATCAACGCGCCGCTGAGCACGGTCTGGAAGGTGCAGACCGAGGTGGAGGGCTGGCCGGCCTGGCAGAAGGCCGTCACCACCGCGAAGAGGCTCGACCAGGGCGAGCTGAAAGCGGGTTCGAGGTTCGAGTGGACGACGCCGGCGCCCGCGACGCCGTCCACGCCCGCCACCACGCTGAACATCACCTCGACCGTCCTCGGGGTCAGGGCCGGCGAGTGCGTGCGCTGGAGCGGCCCCGCGGTCGGTCAGGGCCTGGGCATCGACGAGGGCGTGCACGTCTGGACCTTCACCGAGGTCGACGGCGGCGTCCTGGTCCGCACCGAGGAGAGCTGGACCGGCGCCCAGCTGGAGGCCGACCCGGCGACCGCCATCAAGGTCCTCGCCCCCGGCCTCGACTTCTGGCTGGCCGACCTCAAGGCCGCCGCCGAAGCCCGTCCCGCCCAGAACTGACCCTCAGGACCGACGCCCGAGACCGCACAAGAAATCCCTGGAAGGAGACGACCATGTCCACCACCCCTGCCCCCGCCCCGACCTCCGTCCACCCGTCGAAGTCCGTCCTCGTCGCGGCCTGGGCCGCGCCCGTCATGGTGATCGGCGAGTTCGGCCTGCTCTCCGGGATCCCGATCGCCGTCGTGCTCGTCGCGAGCCTGCGCAAAGGACGTTCGAAGGCGCTGCGCTGGTGGTCAGGAGCCCTCACACTGGCCTACGCCGTCCCGTTGACGATGTGGCTGACGGGACCGAGCGAGGCGCCGAGCCTGTCCAAGTACATGGACACCACGACGACGGCGGCACTCGCCGCGGCAGGCGTCGCGACCGCCATCGCGCACCAGGTAGTTCGCAGGCGGTCTACTCACAAGTAACCTGGCGGGCGTGACCCTCCCCCTGACCGGCGAACGCACGGTGCCCGGTATCGCGGAAGAGAACTACTGGTTCCGGCGGCACGAGGCGGCGTATCTGCACCTCATCGGCCACTGCGCGGACGCCGTCGTGCTGGAGGCTGGCTGCGGCGAGGGCTACGGCGCGCAGCTGATCCGCACGGTCGCGCGCCGGGTGATCGCCCTCGACTACGACGAGCTGACCTCGCAGCACGTGTCGCGGGCCTACCCGCAGCTCGACGTGCTGCGCGGCAACCTGGCGGCGCTGCCGTTGCGCGACGAGAGCGTCGACGTCGTGGCGAACCTGCAGGTCATCGAGCACCTGTGGGACCAGGAGGGGTTCCTGGCGGAGTGCCGGCGGGTGTTGCGTCCCGGCGGCAGGCTCATCGTGACGACGCCGAACAGGCTGACGTTCTCGCCGGGCCAGGACACGCCGCTGAACCCGTTCCACACCAGGGAACTCGCACCGTCCGAACTGGACGAGATGCTGCGCGACGCAGGTTTCCGCGTTGACGAACTGACGGGGCTGCGTCACGGACCGAGGCTTGACACGCTCCTGAACGGACAGATCATCAACGCACAGGTCGAAGTCGCCCTGTCCGGTGCGCCGTGGCCGGCGGAGCTCAAGGAGGCTGTGGAGTCGGTGACGGTGCGGGACTTCGACATCACCCCCGACGACATGGACGGCTGCCTCGACCTGGTGGCCGTGGCGGTGCGCGCGTGACGTCGAGCAACACGCCCAGGGCCTCGGAAGGCACGTTCTGCCTCGTCCTGCACAGCCATCTGCCGTGGCTCGCGCACCACGGTGCGTGGCCGGTCGGCGAGGAGTGGCTCTACCAGGCGTGGGCGCACTCGTACCTGCCCATCGTGGACATGCTGCGCCGGTTCGCCGACGAGGGCCGTTCCGACGTCCTGACGCTCGGCGTCACCCCGGTCCTGGCCTCACAGCTGGACGACCCGTACTGCTTGCGCGGCATGCACGACTGGCTCGGCAACTGGCACCTGCGCTCGCACTTCGCCGGGGAACGGCTGCGGGAGCTGTCCGCGTACGAGCACCGCGCGTCGTCCTGGGCGTTGGACAGGTTCGAAAGCCAGTGGCGGCACGGGTTCTCGCCGGTGCTGAGGTCCCTTGTGGACTCCTCGACGATCGAGCTGCTCGGCGGACCTGCCACGCATCCGTTCCAGCCGTTGCTGGATCCGCGGGTGCGGGCCTTCGCGCTGCGGACCGGTCTGGACGACACCGCGTTGCGCATCGGCCGTGCGCCAGAGGGGATCTGGGCGCCGGAGTGCGGTTACTCGCCCGGCATGGAGGCGGGATACGCGGCGGCGGGCGTGCGGCGGTTCATGGTCGACGGGCCCGCGCTGCACGGCGACACCTCGGCCGCGCACCCCGTCGGCTCGTCGGACGTGCTGGCGTTCGGGCGTGATTTGGAGGTCTCGTACCGCGTCTGGTCGCCGAAGGTCGGCTATCCGGGCGACGCCGCGTACCGGGATTTTCACACCTACGACCACCCGACGGGCCTCAAGCCGTCGCGCGTGACCGGCAAGAACGTGGCGCCGGAGGACAAGCGGCCGTACGACCCTCTGCTGGCGCGCGAGGCTCTCGACCGGCATGTGGCCGACTTCGTGGAGACGGTCGTGCGGCGGTTGCGCGCGATCGACGGCGGACTCGTCGTGGCGGCCTACGACACCGAGCTGTACGGGCACTGGTGGCACGAAGGTCCGTTGTGGCTGGAAGCCGTGCTGCGCGCGTTACCCGAAGCGGGCGTGCGCGTGACGACGTTGCGAGGGGCGATCGAGGCCGGGCACGTGGGTGCGCCGGTCGAGCTGCCGGCGTCGTCGTGGGGCAGCGGCAAGGACTGGCGCGTGTGGGACGGCG
Source organism: Lentzea sp. HUAS TT2 (assembly GCF_051853195.1). Classification (NCBI taxonomy): domain Bacteria; kingdom Bacillati; phylum Actinomycetota; class Actinomycetes; order Pseudonocardiales; family Pseudonocardiaceae; genus Lentzea; species Lentzea sp. HUAS TT2. The sequence goes on from NZ_CP196667.1 coordinate 1,381,637, forward strand.
CGCAGGTGTCGGACATCGTGTCGTTGAACGAGTCGGTGCAGAAAGAGCTGCTGGGCCTCGACTTCTCCACCAGCGTGCGGAACCCGGTGCTGGACCAGGCGGTGCGCGAGGCGTTGCTGGCGTTGTCGAGCGACTGGGCGTTCATGGTCACCAAGGACTCGGCCGCCGACTACGCCCGTTACCGCGCGAAGATTCACAGCGATCGTTTCAGCGAGCTCGCGGCGTTGGCGCGAAGCGGTCGTGGACATGCGAGAGCAACGGAGCTCCGCGCGGCAGACGGCCCGTTCGGGCACCTGGACGCGCGAGGAATGGGGTAGCGGGATGCGCGTGCTGATGTTGTCGTGGGAGTACCCGCCGGTGGTCGTCGGCGGGCTGGGCAGGCACGTCCACGCGCTCGCGACACAGCTGGCCGCGCAGGGGCACGACGTCGTCGTGCTGTGCCGCCAGCCTTCCGGCACCGACGCGATCACGCATCCGACCGTGGACGTGGTGAGCGAGGGCGTGCGGCTGGTCCGCGTCGCCGAGGACCCCGCGCACTTCGTGTTCGAGAAGGACCTGCTGGCGTGGACGCTCGCGATGGGCCACGCGATGACGCGCGCCGGGCTGGCGCTCGACTCGTGGCGGCCCGACGTCGTGCACGCGCACGACTGGTTGGTCGCGCATCCGGCCGTGGCACTGGCTGAGGCCTTTGGCGTGCCGTTGGTCGCCACGATCCACGCGACCGAGGCCGGCAGGCACTCGGGCTGGCTGTCGCACCCGCTGAACCAGCAGGTGCACTCCGTGGAGTGGTGGCTGGCGAACCGCGCCGACTCGCTGATCACCTGTTCGGCGGCGATGCGCGGCGAGGTCGGGCATCTGTTCGAAGTGGACACCACCGACGTCTCCGTGCTGCACAACGGCATCGAGCCGGGCGGCTGGAAGGTGCGCGCGAAGGACGTCGGCGCCGCTCGCCGCACGTACTCGCCGCACGGTGATCCGCTGCTGCTGTTCTTCGGCCGGATCGAGTGGGAGAAGGGCATCCAGGACCTGATCGCCGCACTCCCCCGGATCCGCCGCTTCCACCGGGGCACGCGCGTCGTCGTGGCCGGTGGCGGTTCGCAGACCGAGTGGCTGCAGGACCAGGCGCGCAAACACCGCGTGCTGCGGGCCGTGGACTTCGTCGGCCATCTGTCCGACAGGTCCTTGGCGGCGTTGCTCACCGCGGCCGACGCCGTGGTGCTGCCGTCCCGCTACGAGCCTTTCGGCATCGTGGCCCTGGAAGCAGCGGCCGCCGGAACACCGCTGGTCGCCTCCACCGCCGGCGGGCTCGGCGAGGTCGTGCTGGACGGGGTGACCGGGCTGTCGTTCGCCCCCGGTGACGTGGACGGACTCACCCGCGCCGTGCGTGACGTGCTGTCCGATCCCACCTCTGCCGCTGCTCGTGCCCGCGCCGCGAAGGCCCGGCTGGTCTCCGACTTCAACTGGGCCACGATCGCCACCGACACGGCATCTGTTTACGCGGCAGCGGTTGTGCGCGAACCACGCGTCCTGGGCCGCCCCAAGATCGCTACCGGAAATCTGTTCACCTAGATCCGCTACAGTCGCCGGTCCCGTTAACAAAAGGTGACCGAGGACTGAATGAAATACCAACGCTTCGTGGCTCTCGGGGACAGCTGCACCGAGGGCCTGGACGACCTGCTTCCCGACGGCCGGTACCGGGGCTGGGCGGACCGGGTCGCGTCCGCCCTGGACGCGCCCGGCTTCCGCTACGCCAATCTCGGCGTGCGCGGCCGCCGCCTCGACCAGATGCTGGTGGAGCAGGTCCCGTCCGCGGCGGCGTTGGAACCCGACCTCGTGGTGCTCTTCGGCGGCGGCAACGACGTGATGTCCAACGCGACCCTGGACCAGATCGCCGAGCGGGCGGACGCGATGGTGCGCGCCGTGACGTCGTTCGACTCCTCCCCGACCGTCGCCGTCTTCACGTTGAGCGACATCTCGCACCGCATGCCGTTCGGCCGGCGCATGCGTCCGCGCATCGAGACCCTGAACGCCGCCATGCGCGCCGCCGCGTCCCGCTACGGCGCGGTGCTGGTCGACGTCGAGGCCGACGAGTGCGTGCACGACTCGCGCTACTTCGGGCCGGACCGCCTGCACCTCTCCTCGTTGGGGCACAGGCGGTTGGCGGGGCACGTGCTGTCTGCGCTGGGGGTTGGTTTCGACCCGTCCTGGCTGACGCCGCTGGAGGGGGTGGCCGCCGGCGCTTCGCTTCTCGACCACTGGCGGTGGCTGCGCGACCAGGTGCTGCCGGTCGCCTACACGCGGACGCGGAACAAGCTGATCGGCCGGCAGCCGGGTGACGGGTTCACCCCGAAGCGGCCGCAGCTCGCGCCGCTGTCCTGGCAGCGGCACGTCGCTCGCTGACCGTCAGGCCGACGCGTCCTCCGCCCGCTTGGCCAAGGCGTCCTTGGCCTTGCGGGCCATGTCCGCGATGTCCGCCCGCCGCTGCGCGTCAGCCTCGTAGTCGGCCCGCCGATCCCGCACGACCCGAGCCGGCATCCCGACCGCGATCTTGAAGTCCGGCACGTCCCCGCGCACCACGGCGTGCGCGCCGAGCACGCACCCGCGCCCGACCCGAGTGCCGCGCAGCACGGTCACCTTGGCCCCGAGCCAGCAGTCCGGCCCGATGCGGACCGGCGACTTCACGATGCCCTGGTCCTTGATCGGCAGCATGATGTCCTCGACCTTGTGGTCGAAGTCGCAGATGTAGACCCAGTCCGCGACCAGCGAGGACGCGCCGATCTCGATGTCGAGGTAGCAGTTGACCGTGTTGTCCTTGCCGAACACGACCTTGTCGCCGATGCGCAGCGACCCCTCGTGGCACCGGATGGCGTTGCCGTCGCCGATGTGGACCCAGCGGCCGATCTCCAGGCGGCCGAAGCCGGGGCGGGCCATGACCTCGACGCGCTTGCCGAAGAAGACCATGCCGCGCAGCACCACGTGCGGGTTGAGCAGGCGGAACTTCAGCAGCCGGTAGTACCGCACGATGTACCACGGGGTGTAGGCGCGGTGGCGCAGGATCCAGCGCAGGGAGGCCATCGTGAGGAACCGCGCCTGCATCGGGTCACGGCGCGACCTGCGCCAGCGAGTCCAGACAGGTGCGCCCCACATGCTCGTCATGGACGAAGACTCTAACTTCGGGCGGCCGGCGCGCTGGACATGGTTCTAAAGTGGCCTCGACGAACGCGAGGTGCGACATGTGGGCGGTCATCGGCGTCTGGGACATCAGCCCCGAGGCGATCGACGCGTTGCGGGCGCAGGTGCCGCTGATGGCGTCGAGCAAGGTCGGGTTGCCCGGGTTCGTGCACGGCACGTGGACGCTCGACGGGCACATGATCCAGGTGTACGACAACGAGGCGGACGCGCGCCGGTACCACCAGGACATGCTCGACCAGGGTGCCACCGAACCGCCTGGTGTGCGCTGTGTCGTGTGGGACGTGTCCGAGGTGGGCGCCGAGTCTCAGGCACCCTAGGGACATGGCTACTCCTCTCATCATCGACACCGACCCCGGCGTCGACGACGCGTTCGCGATCGCGCTCGCGGCACGCAGTCCCGAGGTCGACCTCGAAGGCCTGACCACGGTGTTCGGCAACGTCGGGCTCGAGCACACCACCCGCAACGCCCTGCGCCTGCTCGCCCACCTCGGTCGCACCGACGTGCCCGTGGTCAAGGGGTTCGAGGGACCGGGCGGAGCGGCGGACGTGCACGGCGAGGACGGGCTCGGCGGGCAGGCGCTCACGTTGCCGGAGAACCCCAAAGGGCTCTACGGCGACGACATCGTCCGGTTCTTCGCGGACAACCTCACGCCGGACACCGTGGTCGCGGCGATCGGGCCGCTCACGAACATCGCCCACGCGCTCGACGCCGGCATCGAGTTCCCGCGGCTGATCGTCATGGGTGGCGGGCTCGGTCTGGGCAACATGACGGCGCGGGCCGAGTTCAACTTCTGGGCCGACGCCGAAGCTGCGCAGACCGTCATCCGCAGGGGCAACCCGATCATCGTGCCGCTCAACCTGACGCAGCGGTGCATCGCGGACACCGAGTTCCTCGCGAACGTCGACCCCGTGCTGAGCAACCTCACCGGCACCTACCGGGCCTACCTCGCGAGCCACTCCGAGCAGAACATGTCCGGGCGCGAGGAGGGCATCCTGATCCACGACGCCGTCGCCGTGGCGGAGGCGATCGTGCCCGGCACGCTGCGGTTGAAGACGCACGGCCTCGACATCGACGACGAGGGTGCGCTCGTCGAGGGAAAGCACCAGGTAGAGGTCGCGGAGGACTGCGATTGGCCCGCTTTGAGGGCCTTCATGGAGCAGCGCTTGTCCGTTTGACGACAACTTCACGTCGCTGTCTGGGGTTGGGCGGGCACGGAAAGTAGGGTCCGCGACCATGCAGCGAAGAGTCCTCACGACAGCTGCGGTAGTGGTGGCCATGACGTTCGGAGTGGTCCCTGCCTCCGCTCAGCCCCAGATTCAGGTGGTGCCGGATCCGGCGGCACACGTGAACCCGTTCATCGGCACGACCAACCTCGGGAACACCTTTCCCGGCGCGGTCGTGCCGTTCGGCATGTTCTCCTTCAGCCCGGAAGCCAGTCGCGGCAACACCCTGCGCGCCGCGGCCCCCGGCGGTTACCGGTACGACGCCACGAAGATCCGCGGCTTCAGCCTCACCCACATGTCGGGGACGGGCTGCGCGGGCGGAAGTGGTGACATCCCGATCTTCCCGCACGTCGGAGCCGTCACCACGTCGCCGACCACGGACGCGACCGACGCGGTCTACGCCAGCGAGTTCGCGCACGCCGACGAGGTGGCCAGGCCCGGCCGCTACGACGTGACGCTCAAGTCCGGCGCCAAGGCCGAGCTGTCCGCCACCGAACGCACCGGTGCCGCGCGGTTCAGCTTCCCCGCCGACAAGCCCGCGACGGTGCTGATCAACACGTCCAAGTCGCAGGTCGGTTCGTCGGACGCGCAGACGGTGATCGACAAGGACAAGCGGACCATCACCGGCTCCGTGACGTCGGGCAACTTCTGCGGCTACATCAACCAGATCGGCCGCCGCAGCTACTACACGCTGCACTTCGTGGCGGAGTTCGACCAGGAGTTCACCGAGGTCGGCACGTACCAGGACAACGTTGTCACAGCCGGGAGCACGTCCTCGAAGGGCGGCACGACGTACGGGACGAACGGCTGGCCGGTGCTGGGCAAGGGGTCCGGTGCCTACCTCGGCTTCGCGCCGGGCAGCCAGGTCGGCGTCAAGGTCGGCATCTCCTACGTGAGCCTGGACAACGCCAAGCAGAACCTCAAGACCGAGAACAAGGGTCAGTCCATCGAGGACATGAGGGACAACGCGTACATCGCGTGGCAGAAGCAGCTCAAGCGCATCGAGGTCGGCGGCGGCTCCGATGACGAGCGGACGAAGTTCTACACCGCGCTGTACCACTCCCTGTTGCACCCCAACCTGTTCAGCGACGTCAACGGCGAGTACGCCGGGTTCGACGGCAAGACCCACAAGATCGACAAACGCCGGCAGAAGGCCCAGTACGGCACGTTCTCCGGCTGGGACATCTACCGCTCGCAGCTGCAGCTGCTCACCCTGCTCGAACCGCAGATCGGTTCGGACATCGCGCAGTCGCTGCTCAACCAGTCCGAGCAGAACAACGGCGTGTGGGACCGCTGGACGCACAACGGCGGCGGCACGCACGTCATGAACGGCGATCCCGCGCCGATCGCGCTGGCGGCCATCTCGGCGTTCGGCGGCGACGGGTACGACGTCAAGGCGTCGCTGAAGTCGTTGGTGAAGGCCGCGACCGTGCCCACGGCGCTGGACCTGAGCAAGGACGGCTGGGCCGTCATGTCGGTCGGACAGCGGCCGTCGCTCGACAAGTACCTGCAGAACAAGTACATGCCGTCCATCTCGAACGCCTGGGGAGGCGCGGCGGAGACCCTGGAGATCTCCGCGGCCGACTTCGCGATCAGCCAGCTGGCCGAGCGCACTGGCGACAAGAAGACCGCGAAGACGTTCGCCGAACGCGCGCAGTGGTGGCAGAACAACTTCGACCCGGTCGCGGACAAGACCGGCGGTTACATCCGCAACCGCAACGCCGACGGCACGTGGGTCAAGGACTTCACGCCGGACACCGGCAACGGGTTCGTGGAGGGCAGCAGCGCCCAGTACACGTGGATGGTCACGCACAACGTCGCCGGCCTCGTCGACTCGCTGGGCGGCCGTGAGCGCGCCAACAAGCGGCTGGACGACTTCTTCCACAACGCCGACGGCAGCTGGGCCCTGACCGGGCGCGGTGGCGCGAAGTCCGAACTGGACAACGAGCCGTCGGTGAACGTGCCGTGGCTCTACAACTACACCGGCCAGCCCGCCAAGGCGCAGGAGACGTTGCGCGAGACGATCGGCACGCTCTGGAAGAACGCGCCCGGCGGCATCCCCGGCAACGACGACCTCGGCGCCATGTCGTCGTGGTTCGTGTTCACCTCGATGGGCGTCTACCCGCAGGTGCCGTCGCGCGCCGAGCTGGTGCTGAGCGCCCCGCTGTTCACGTCGGTGAAGATCAACCGCGGTGGCGGCAAGGACATCACGATCAACGCCCCCGCCGCCAACCACGCCACGAAGTACGTGCAGTCGCTGAAGGTCAACGGCAAGGCGACCTCGAAGACCTGGCTGCCGGAGTCCTTCGTGGAACGCGGCGGCAAGCTGGACTTCGTGCTGGGCAAGGCTCCTTCCGCCTGGGGCACGGGTGCGGCCGACGCCCCGCCGTCGTTCCGCGACGGCGAGAAGCCGATCGAGCACGACCAGCCGTACTTCCTGACCGTCGAACCGCGGCAGCTCGTGCTGGAGCCCGGCAAGTCCGTCACGGCGAAGGTCGACGCGGTCAAGCTCTACGACGGCGACCCGAAGGCGACCTACACGATCACCGGACCGGAGGCGCTGAAGTTCACGCCCACCACCGGTGCCGTGCCTTCCGAGTTCACGGTCACGGCCGATGCCGCTGCGGCACAAGGCTTCTACGACGTCACCGTGACGGTGAACGTCGAGGGCGCGGCCAAACCGGTCGTGCTGCCGCAGACGATCAAGGTCGCGCCGGCGGGCAGCATGCTCGCCGCCGTGAACAACGTGGGCGCCTCCGCGGACGCCGACGGCGAGGGCGACTTCGACGGCGGCGGTTACAGCTACTCGCGGGAAGCGCTCGCCACGGCGGGCCTTCCGCCGGGTGGCACCGGGACCGTCGACGGCCTCACGTTCACCTGGCCGTCGTCGCCTCCCGGCCGTCCCGACAACGCGACCGCGGCGAAGCAAACGCTTGCCCTGTCCGGGACCAAGCTCGCCTTCGTGGGTTCCGCGGCCAACGGTGCCAGGACCAAGCCCGCGGTGGTGACGTTCACGGACGGCACCACGGGGTCGGTCGACATCGGCTTCAGCGACTGGACGCTGGGCGGCGGCGGGGCGACCCCGAGCTTCGGCAACGTGATCATCGCGAACACGCCGTACCGCAACACTCTCGGCGGCGGCAACGAGAAGGTCGCCACGCACATCTTCGCGACGAAGACGTACGTGGCTCCGGAGGGCAAGACGCTGGCGAGCGTCGTGCTGCCGGATGACGTCAACATGCACGTCTTCGCGGTGGCACTGGGTTAGTCCATCCCGGTGGGGCGGCTCGGTTCGCCGACCGGGCCGCCCCTGCCGAGCGGATGATCCAGAAGTGACCGACATCGAGCAGCGGCTCATCGAGGCGGCCCGCCACGGCGAGAGGCTGACGTGCACCGAGCCGGACAACGTCGTGCGCGCCGGTCTGATCAGGGAACTGCTGCTCGGGCAACACGGCACGCTCGACCCCGGCGGGGTGAGGCTGCACGGCGCGCGCGTCGAGGGGGTTCTCGACCTCACCCGCGTGAAAGCCTCAGCCGGCCTCACCTTCAGCCACTGCACGATCGACGAGCCGATCCTGGCCCTCTACGCGAGCCTGCCGGACCTGATCTTCAACGGTGGCCGCTGCGCGGGAGTCCACGCGGACAGCCTCCAGGTCGAGGTGCTGTTCCTGCGGCACGGCGTCCAGGTCGGCGCGGACAGCCCGCTCGGCGCGATCAGGCTCGTCGGTGCCCACGTCGGAGGGGACCTCGACCTCGTCGGCGCGGAGATCACCAACACCGCCGGGGCCGCGATCGAGGCCGGCGGGATCGAGGTCGAGGGCCTCGTCTCCTTCGCAGGCGGAGTCAGGCTCCGCGGACACGGCCGCCGCGGTGCCGTCAACTTCGCCAGCGCCCACATCAAATCGGACCTCGACATGGCCGAGACCGAGATCGCCAACAGCACGGGCCCGGCGGTGATCCTCGACAGCGCCAAGATCGGCGGCAGCCTCCTTCTGCGGTACGGCAACCGGATCAGCGGGCACGGTGCGGGACTGGACGTCCGAGGTGCTCACGTCTCAGGACAGCTGGGTCTGGGAGACACGCAGATCACCAGCACTGGCGAGATCGCACTGAGCGCGAACAGCATCAAGGTCGACGGAAGCTTCCTGCTGAGGAACAAGGTCCAGCTCACCGGGCACGACGAGGCAGGTGCGCTCAACCTGCTCGGCGGCCGCATCGGAGGCGTTGTCTCGCTGGCCGACACCACGGTCACCAACGCCATCGGCCCCGCGATCACCGCCGACCGCGTCCGCGTGGGCGGGGCCTTCACCCTGACCGGCCAGACCAGGCTCTCCGCCGGTCGCGACGCCTCCGCGTGCAGGCTGATCGGTGCCCGCGTCGACGACAGGTTCGGCTGCGCGGAGACGGTCCGCCTGGAGGTGGAGTCGGGATCCGCGTTGGACCTCAGGGACACGACGGTGGGCGTCACGGTGGCGTTGCCGCATTCCGATCTGTGTCCCGACCGGCGACGCGGCACGACCTGCGAGCACAACAAAGTCGTGCGTCTCGAACACTTCAGCTACGCCTCGCTCGCTTCGAGCTGGGACTGGGAGGAGTGGCTGCACGTCATCCGTTGCCACACCCCCGCCTACCACGCTTCGGCCTACCAGAAACTGGCCGCGGTCGAACGGGCTGCCGGCCATGACGGCACGGTTCGCCGGATCCTCATGGCGCAGCAGACCGATCTGCGCCGCCGCAGCCCGCAGTCCCTGGGCGGGCCGATGACGCGGTGGTTCCACTGGCTGTGGGGAGTGCTGGCCGGGTACGGCTACCGGGCCCGGCGCACCGCCGCCGCGCTGCTGCTGGTCCTCGTCGTCGCCGGGGCGATCGGCTGGTGGGCGGGCCAGATCCCCACCCGGCCCGGCCATCTCGTCGCCGAACGGGTGACGACCGCGCCGGTCGGGGCCGGGACTCCCTGTTCCACGGTGGAGTTGGTCGGGCTCGGGCTGGATCGCGGGTTGCCGTTGGCCATGACCGGCATGCGGGCGCGGTGCGATCTGGACACGGCCTCGAAGAAGGGGCAGGCGTTCACGGCGGCCATCTGGCTGGTGCAGCTCGCCGTGTGGGGGTTGGCGACGCTGGCGCTGGCCGGGTACACGAACCTGGTGCGCAAGCCAGGCTGAAGTGGCGGCCAATAGGGTTGTGGAGTGTTCACGGTTTCTGAGCGCGATCAGTTGCGCCGCGACCTCGTCAACGCCGCCGACGTCGACCCGCGGGTGGTCGGTGCCGCGCTGACCGGGTCGGCCGCGGTGGGCCGGGAAGATCGCTGGTCCGACATCGACTTCGCCCTGTCCGTCGATCGCGAGCTGGACGCGGTGGTCGTCGACTGGACGGCGTTGATGTACGCGTGCGGCGCCGTCAGCCACCTCGACGTCCGGCGCGGCACGGTGTTGTTCCGGGTGTTCCTGATGCGGTCCACGTTGCAGGTGGACGTGGCGTTCTGGCCGTCGGACGAGTTCGGGGCCACCGGGCCGACGTTCAAGCTGTTGTTCGGCGAGGTGAACTCGCTGCCGCAGTCCGGGCAGCCCGACCGGGACGAGCTCGTCGGGCTGGCCTGGTTGTACGCGCTGCACGCGCGGTCGTCCATCGCGCGCGGGCGGGGGTGGCAGGCCGTCTACATGATCAACGGGATGCGCGACCACGTCATGTCGTTGTGGTGCCTGCGCGAGGGCGTGAACGCGGTGCAGGGGCGGGGACTGGACGACCTGCCGGACGCCGGGGCGTTCACCGGGACGCTCGTGTTGTCCACGCATCCCGACGAGCTGGCGCGGGCGTTCCACGTGCTGACCGGGCTGTTGCTCGGGGAGATCACTGAGCCGGAACTGCGTGAGGCCGTTCGGGCGCTGTCTCCCGCAGCAGCAAACCAGCCGTGAGCAGCACCAGCACGGCCGCCGAGCCGTGCACCATGAGCGCGTAGCCCACTGTGCCGCCGTGCGTGATCACGGCGATGCAGTCGCCGATCGGGATGATCGAGTCCGCGAGGACCACCCAGCCCAGGGCCCGGCGCTGGCCCATCAGCAGCAGGATCAGGGCAGTCAGGGCGTAGGCGATGTCGCGGACGCCCTTCACCACGTAGTAGCCCGCAGGGTCGACGATGCCGAAACCCGATGCCGCGCCGTCGCCGTTGAGCAGGTAGCTCAGGCCGAAGTAGAAGCCTGCGAGCACGACGAGCCACCCCATGATCGTGGTCAGACGCATTGAATCCTCCGTGAGATCTAGCAGTGCTAGCGACAGGAGCGACGCTAACATTGCGAGCGCTCGAATGTCTAGCAGTGCTAGATTCTGGCGGGTGAGCATCCAGAACCGGCGCGAGCGTGAACGCGCGGAGCGGCACCAGCTGATCATCGACGCGGCCCGTGAGCTGGCGGAGGAAGAGGGCTGGGACGCGGTCACCACGCGCCGGCTCGCGGAGAAGGTCGAGTACAGCCAGCCCGTGCTCTACAGCCACTTCAAGGGCAAGGACGCGATCGTGCGCGCGGTCGCGATCGTGGGCTGCGGGGTGCTGGCCAGGCAGCTGCGGCAGGCCCGGCCGGTGCGAGGGCAGTCACGGCTGCGGGCGACGGCGGAGGCCTACCTGGCGTTCGCGAGAGAGAGGCCCGCGCTCTACGACGCGATGTTCGTGCAGCAGGTCGATCTCCCGTGGGGCACCGGCGAGGTGCCGCAGGAGTTGCTCGACGCGTTCGCGGAACTCGTGGCGGCGGTCGAACCCATTGCGGGCGAACGAGACGTGGAGACGCTCACCGAGATCTACTGGAGCATGCTGCACGGCTTCGCCACGCTCATCCACGGCAAGCGGCTGCGACCGGAGCACCACCAGGCCCGGCTCGAACTGGCGCTAAGTGCGCTCAGCCTCGCAAAGGACGAAGACCGGTTTTGACCCGATCCGGGTCAGCACGACGGTGGCCGAGGCGGGACCGGAGAGCTTCAGGCGCTTGCGCATCGTGTTCGGGTCGACGTCCAGGCCGCGCACCAGGATCTCCAGACGGCCGACCGAACGCGTCTTCAGCAACGACTTGAGCGCCTTCTCCGTGTAGTGCCCGTGTTCGAGCACGCGGAAAGCCCGGATTCCGGGTGGAGGCTCGTCCCCGCTCAGGTACGCGATGCGTTCGTCGAGCTGCCACAACCCGTGCCGCGCCGCGTAGTGCCGCACCAGCCCGGCACGGACGATCGCGCCGTCCGGATCGATGAGCCATGCGCCGGGCGGAGCGACCGGGCAGTCGTCGGGTTCGGCGTCCGTCAGCGTCCACGAGGAAGACCCCTGCAGAACGGACGCGCGGCGCGAAACCCCAGGCGTGGCAAGGCCCCGAGTCCACAGGCAGGCCTCGCGGACGGCACCGTCCAGCGACACGACCTCGATCTCGGCGGCCCACGGCGCGACGGAGAAGTCGATGCCGGGAGCGCACTTCACGGCGAGATCAACGCCCGAGTACACCTCGGACAGCTCGTCCAGGGGCGGCACGAAGTCCGAGGGATTCCACTTGCGACGGCCTGACGAGTCACGGCGAGCAGGGTCCGCGGTGACGGCATCAGCCCTCGAAACCGGCCGCAAAGCGTCGGCCTGGACTACCAGCTGTCCCGGAACGTTGTTGCGCGCCATGGCAAGCCGCACCGGATCGAGGTCGGAGCCGATGCACCGGGATGCCACCGCGCTCAACGCGAAGAGATCAGCGCCGACCGAACAGGTCACGTCGTGCACCGAGCGATCAACGAACCGCAGGGCGCGATGCCGGGCGACCGTGGAGGCAGTCGCCTGCTGCAGAGCGTCGTCGGTGAAGAGCCAAGACTCAGCGGAGTCCAGTTTGGACACCGCACGACGCCGCAGCAGCACGGTTTCCACTACTGGGGCGAAAGAAGACCCGAGAAGCTTGCGCGCCACCTCGACATCACGCAGCCGCGAGGCGTCGGAGAACGGCAACGCGTCCACCTCGGCCAGCGCGGCGGTTCCGGCGGCGGAGCGCAGGAACGCCACGTCGGACGAGGTGAACGCGTAGCCCAACTCAGGAGTTCTTCTCGCCGGTGATCGACACGTTGTAGAACACCTCGCGCGGCAGCACCTTCGAGAGGACGTTCTGGTCGACCCACGAGAGGTTCTGCCAGGTGCGGTAGGCGAACATCGCCCACCCGAAGCCCAGCTTCTCGCGCGGCACGGCGGCCTCGAACGTGCGCACCGGCCAGCCGAACAGAGCCGCGGACAGCTCGTCGGTCACCGCGCGGACACCCACGGCACCGGCGCGACGAGCCGTCGCCTCCAGCTGGTCAGGGTCGAACGTGTGCAGGTCGACCACGGCCTCCAGGGCGGCCGCGCGGGAGGACTCGTCGAGCTCCTCCTGCGGACGGCGCCAGTCACCCAGCACCGGCACGGCCTTGGTGATGCTGGTGGTCAGCCACCACGTCGCCTGGCCGAGCTTGCGGGCGTAGAAGTTGCCGATGTTCGTCGGGTCGCCCGCGAACACGAACTTGCCGCCGGGCTTGAGCACCCGCAGCACCTCGCGCATCGCCGCCTCCACATCCGGGATGTGGTGCAGCACCGCGTGGCCGACGACGAGGTCGAACGTGTTGTCGTCGTACGGGATGCGCTCGGCGTCGGCGACGCGGCCGTCGACGTCCAGCCCGAGGTGCTCGGCGTTGCGCAGCGCGACCTCGACCATGCCGGGCGACAGGTCGGTGACCGAGCCCTTCTTGATCACGTCGCCCTGCATGAGGTTCAGCAGGAAGAAGCCCGTGCCACAACCCAGTTCCAGTGCGTGCTCGTACGGGCCGACGTCACCCGCTGTGGCGCGGAACCTGTCCGTCGCGTAGGTGATGCAGCGGTCGTCGTACGAGATCGACCACTTCTCGTCGTACGTGCCGGCTTCCCAGTCGTGGTAGAGCACCTGGGCGAGCTTGGTGTCCTTGTAGGCAGCCTCGACCTCTTCGGCCGTGGCGTGCGGGTTCGGTGCCGGATCAGTTGCCACTGAACTTCGCCTTTCCGGGACCGTTCGCGATGAACGACTCCACGCCGTTCTTCTTGTCCTCCGTCGCGAACAGCGCCGCGAAGAGGTGACTTTCGAGCTTCAGGCCCGACTCCAGGTCGGTGTCGAGACCACCGTCGACGGCGGCCTTCGTCGCGGCCAGTGCCAGCACAGGCCCGTTCACGAACTGCTTGGCCCACCGCACGGCCGCCGCGTACACGTCGTCGGGTGCGACGACCTCGTCGACCATGCCGATCTCCAGCGCCTCCTGGGCGCCGACGAACCGGCCCGTGTAGAGCAGGTCCTTGGTCTTCGACGGACCGATCAACCGGGCGAGGCGCTGCGTGCCGCCACCGCCGGGGATCAGGCCGAGCAGGATCTCGGGCTGGCCGACCTTCGCGTTGTCACCGGCGATGCGGCGGTCGCAGCCGAGCGCGACCTCGAAGCCGCCACCCAGCGCGTACCCGGTGATCGCGGCGACCGTCGGCTTCGGCACCGAGGCCAGCGCGCCGAGAGCGTCCGACAGGCCCTTGGCCCGCAGCGTCATCTCGGCGTGGGAGATCTGCGCGAACTCCTTGACGTCCGCGCCGGCCGCGAAGACCTTCTCGCCGCCGTAGACGATGACCGCGTAGACGTCAGAACGCTCCGAGGCCTCCTTCGCGGCGGCCTGGAGCTCGGTCTGCACCTGCCGGTTCAGGGCGTTCATCGGCGGCCGCTCCAGGCGGATCGTGCCGATCCCGTCCTCGACTTCCAGCCTCACGAACTCAGCCACGCAGCCCTCCATCAGTTGTCGCGACAGCAGTGTCACGTTACCCGGCAGTAGCTTGTCAGACCTTCCGGCGGGCGAAGAAGCGGTCTCCCGCTTTCTGCAGCTCCAGGTCCTGTCCGAACGTCTTCGAGAGGTTCTCCTCGGTCAGCACGTCGTCCAGAAGCCCCTGCGCCACGATCGAACCCTCGCGCAGCAGCAACGCGTGCGTGAAGCCGGGTGGGATCTCCTCGACGTGGTGCGTGACCAGCACCATCGCGGGCGCGTCCGGGTCGAGCGCCAGCTCGGAGAGCTTCGCGACCAGGTCCTCGCGGCCGCCCAGGTCGAGGCCCGCGGCGGGCTCGTCGAGCAGCAGCATCTCGGGGTCGGTCATCAACGCGCGGGCGATCAGCGTGCGCTTGCGCTCGCCCTCGCTCAGCGTGCCGTAGAGGCGATCGGCGAGGTGGGCCATGCCCAGCGTGCCGAGCAGTTCGCGGGCGCGGTCCGTGTCCTGCTTGCCGTACTCCTCGCGCCACCGGCCGAGCACCGCGTAACCGGCGGAGACGACCAGGTCGACCACGGTCTCGTCGGGCGGGATGCGGCCGCCGAGCGCCGCGGAGCACAGACCGATCCGGGGCTTGAGCTCCTGGACGTCCGTTTTGCCCAGACGTTCACCCAGGAGGTGGACCTTGCCCTTGGTCGGGTGCAGGTCGGCGCTGGAGAGCCTCAGCAGGGTCGTCTTGCCGGCGCCGTTCGGGCCCAGCACCACCCAGCGCTCGTCCAGCTCCACGCTCCAGTCGATGTTTCCGACCAGCGTGTTCTTCCCGCGGCGGACCGACACGCCCGCCATGTGCACGACCAGATCTGTCACGTCGACGTCCGCCACGGCTCCATTCTTCCGAACGACCTCCCCCCACCTCACCATCGGGGTGTGTTGGACCGCACGCGGGGACCTTCCGTACCGACATGCAGTACGGAAGGTCCCCGCGTGCGGTCTGGCTGCGCCGCCTGTGTGAACTCTCAAGTTTTTTGTCGGTATTGGATGCCAAGATCGGTGCATGGCTACGCGACCCGAGTCCGAGGTGCTGGCAGGCCGGCCGTTCCCACTGGGGGCACACGCCGAAGCAGGCGGTGTCCGTTTCGCGGTGACGTCCCACGTCGCCGATGCGGTCGAGGTCTGCCTGGTCGACGACGACGGGGCGGAGAAACGGGTCGAGCTGACCGAACGGACGTTCGGCGTCTGGCACGGGCTCGTGCCCGGGGTCACGCCCGGGCAGCGGTACGGGTTCCGGGTGCACGGGCCGTACGACGCGGGCCGCGGGCTGCGCTGCAACCCGGCGAAGCTGCTGGTCGACCCGTACGCGCGGCAGATCGAGGGCGGGATCACCGACCTGAACGCCGTCCTCGGGTACGTGGGCGATCCGATGCACGGGCCGCCGTCGGCGGTCGACTCGCTCCGGAGCGTGCCCCTGAGCGTCGTGACCTCTCCGGGCGGCGCGGACACGGGCGTGAAGCCCGAGGTGCCGTTCGAAGAGGCAGTCATCTACGAGATGCACGTCAAGGGCTTCACCAAGAACCACCCGGAGATCCCGGAGAAGCTGCGCGGCACGTACCTCGGCCTGGCGCACCCCGCCGCGATCGAGCACCTCACCCGGCTCGGCGTCACCACGGTCGAACTGCTGCCGGTGCAGGCGTTCCTCGACGAGCCGTCGTTGCTGAGCAGGGGTGCGAGCAACTACTGGGGCTACTCGCCGCTGGGCTACTGCGCGCCGCACGCCGGCTACGCGAGCGAACCGGGCAGGGAGATCCAGGAGTTCCGCACGATGGTCGCGGCGCTGCACGCGGCGAACATCGAGGTGCTGATCGACGTCGTCTACAACCACACCTGCGAGGGCGGGCCGGGCGGGCCGACGGTCTGCTTCCGCGGCTACGACGCGCCGGGCTACTACCTGCACGCCGGTGGCGGCAGCACGGTCGACATCACGGGCTGCGGCAACACGCTGGACGCCGGGTCGCCGCAGGTCGTGCGCCTGGTCACGGACTCGCTGCGGTACTGGGCGGACGAGATGGGCGTCGACGGGTTCCGGTTCGACCTCGCCTCCACCATGGGCAGGCCGAACGGCGGGTTCTTCGACCGCGACAGCGCCCTGCTGACGGCCATCACGACGGACCCGGTGCTGTGCCGGTCGAAGCTGATCGCCGAGCCGTGGGACGCGACGGGCGACGGCTACCGGGTCGGCGACTTCGGTGTGCAGTGGGCAGAGTGGAACGGCCGTTATCGCGACACGGTCAGGGACTTCTGGCGCGGGCACACGTCCGTGCGCGACCTGGCGTACCGGCTCTCCGGGTCGTCGGACCTGTACGCGGACGACCTGCGCCGGCCGTGGCAGTCGATCAACTTCATCACCGCGCACGACGGGTTCACGCTGCGCGATCTGGTGTCGTACAACGACAAGCACAACGAGGACAACGGCGAGGAGAACCGCGACGGCACGAACGACAACCGTTCGTGGAACTGCGGCGCCGAGGGTGAGACGTCCGATCCCGAGATCCTCGTGCTGCGGGCCAGGCAGGCGCGGAACCTGCTCGCGACGCTGCTGCTGTCGACCGGCACGCCGATGATGACGGCGGGCGACGAGATGTGGCGCACCCAGGGCGGCAACAACAACCCGTACTGCCTCGACAACGAGGTGTCGTGGGTCGACTGGAAGACGAGCGACGCGAGCGAGGCGCTGCTGGGGTTCACGCAGCGGCTGATCGACCTGCGCGCGTCGTCGCCCGCGTTGCGGCAGCCGGAGTTCTTCGAGGGCCGCACGACGCCCAGCGGCAACCCGGACCTGGTGTGGTTCCGGCCGGACGGGCAGGAGATGGCCGAGACGGACTGGTTCGACGAGGGCCGCCGCACGCTCGGCATGTTCATCGACGGCTCGAACTGCCTGTCGCGCACACGGGACGGCGAGCTCGTGTCCGACGACTCGTGGCTGATGCTGATGCACGCCGGTGCGGACGAGATCAGCGTGACGTTGCCGCACGAGCGCTACGGGCCGTTGTACGTGCCGTACCTGGACACGACGACGCTGGACGGCTCCCCCGCCAATCCCGGTTCCTTCGGCCCTCGGGACAAGGTCGTGGTGGCGGCGCGCTCGTTGCTGCTCCTCCGTCTTCCGCGCTGAACACCTTGCGGTGACTTGACTCTGTGTCCGAGGTTCTTCCGGCAAATGGACGCTCTAGCCACATTCGGAGAACGTCTGGCACCATCACGCCCGTGGTCGTCTATTGCTGGACAGACCGCACGATCGACCTCGTGCTCGTCGCGTCGTGCGGGTGTAGCTCGACGCGACGCATGCGCTGAGGCGCCCTGCGTCGCGTCTTGATCGCTACCCCGTACCCGACGCGGCCATCAGGAGCGAGTGCGTGACCTCGACGTATGCCGACCAAGATCAATTCGACCTCCACCCGGCGCTGGACGGCCAGCTGCTGCGTGACGTGATCCACCCGTCCCGCGATCTGTGGACGCCGCGCGAGCTGCGCGACCTGACCTCGTTCGTGGCGAGCGAGCTGACCACCGGGCTGCTCCAGATCCTCGACTACTCGACCGAACGCCGCTGGTGGGCGCGGTTGGGCCTGACCGAGGGCGTCGAGCTGTGGCTGCTGTCGTGGCTGCCCGGCCAGGGCACGGAGCCGCACGACCACGGTGGCTCCGCGGGCTCGTTCACCGTGCTGACGGGCCAGTTGCAGGAGGACTACCGCTACCCGGCAGGGCCGATCCGGTCCGCGGTGCGGGGCACCGGGGAGGCGCTCGGCTTCGGGTCAGGGCGGGCGCACCAGGTGCTGAACCCGTTCGACGCGCCGGCCGCGACCGTGCACGCCTACTCGCCTCCGCTAGTGCCGACCCGCGAGTACGCGTCGCTGCTCGACATCCCCGACTCGATCCCGCCACTGCCCGCGCAGCGCCTGCCGCTGTCGCAACTGCGTCAGCTGGCCGACCTGGAGGGCCCGTGAGCAACCTCGACGCCATCCTCGAAGAGGCGCGGTCGCACCTCAAGCGACTGGAACCGCACGAGGTGCTCGCCCTGGAGGACGCGCTGGTCGTGGACATCCGGCCCGCGCACAACCGGCTGGCCGAGGGCGAGATCGAGAACTCCGTCGTGGTCGAGCGGATCGTGCTGGAGTGGCGGCTCGACCCGGACGGCGACTGGCGGCTGCCCGGTTTCACCGCGGACACGACCGTTGTCGTCGTGTGCAACGAGGGCTGGTCGTCGTCGCTGGCCGCGCGGGACCTGCAACGGGTCGGGCTGCCCAACGCGACGGACCTCGTCGGCGGGTACCGGGGCTGGCGCGCCGCAGGGCTGCCGATCCGCGAGGGCGGGTCGCCGCCGGTGGTCTGACGCCGGGGAACCGCCGTCCCGCCGGTAACGTCTGGTGACCGTGACAGTTGTGCGCTGGTCCGTGACGGCCCTGGTGGTGGCCGGCACGATCGCCTGGACCCTCTCGGAGTTCTACCTCGGCCTGGCCGGAGCGCTGATCGGCCTCTTCGTGGAACTCGCCGCGGTCCAGGCCGGTCTGGCGCTCGGCGCCGTCCTCTTCGGACTCCGGATCACCCAGGTGATCATCGGTGTCGGCAGCGAGGTCAAGTCGTGGACGTGGCCGCACCGGCGGGTCGTGCTCCGCGCCATCCCCGTGCTCGGCACGATCGCGATCTCCGGGCTGAAGCCGGGGGTGCGCAGGCGGACCGTCCTGAACGGAGTGTTCGCCATCGTCTTCTGCGGGGCGGTCGCGGCGGTGACGTGGCTCGCGACCGGTTCGTCGTTCGGCAAGGGCATGGCGCTCGCCGCCACCGGATGCTTCCTGCTGCAGCTCGTGCCGGTCGAGAAGGCCGGTCACACCAGCCTGGGCTGGTACGTGTTCTCGCTGCCGAAGATGACCGGACGGCCGCTTGGCGAGCTGGAGGCACGGCCGCGTGTGCTCGCCGGCATGGACGCCTACCACCGCGGCGACCTGGACGAGGCCGAGCGGCTCTACGCCGAACTGGTGACCGACCACCCCGAGCTGCTCACCGTCGTCGGTCTCAAGGTCGTGACGTCGTGCGCCCGCGAGCGGTACCTCGAAGCGCTGCAGACGGTGATCGGGCTGACCAGCCGCGACGACCTGAGCACGCGCGACCTGGCGTTCGTCATGGCGACCACCGCCGGGGTCGCGGTGCTGGCGGTCGAGTCGGGGCAGTTCCCCGCCGAGGTCGGGCTGGAAACCGCGCGCAGCATGTTCGGCAACGCCTACGAGGCCGGATACCCGAAGCCGCGGGCGAACGGGACGCTCGCGATCATGGCGCTGGTCGAGGGCGACACCGCGAAGGCCCGGCAGCTCGCGGGCTACTCGGCCGAGACGAGCGAGACCGCCGTGGGCCGCGCCGACGACCTGATCACCATCGCGCGGGCGTGGATGGCCGACGGTGACAACGCGAAGGCCCGCGAGCTCGTGGCCGAAGCGCACGAGCTCGCGGGCTGGAGTCCGCGGGTGGCGGCGACCCGCGCCCGTCTCGAGATCAGCTGACCGGACGGATCAGCCGACGCCGGGAATCAGCGAATCAGCCGGGGAAACCGGGCGAATTGTTGCCGTTCCCGCCCGAGTTGCCCGCGCCGACGTTGTTGCCGCCGCCACCGTTGCTGTTGCCGTTACCGCC
The DNA here is from genome assembly GCF_051853195.1 of Lentzea sp. HUAS TT2. Classification (NCBI taxonomy): domain Bacteria; kingdom Bacillati; phylum Actinomycetota; class Actinomycetes; order Pseudonocardiales; family Pseudonocardiaceae; genus Lentzea; species Lentzea sp. HUAS TT2. The sequence continues at coordinate 1,401,468 of NZ_CP196667.1, forward strand.
GTTGTTGTTGTTTCCGACGTTGTTGCCGTTGCCTCCGATGTTGCCCGATCCGGTGACGTTGCCGTTGCCGGGAGTCCACGGGTTGTGCGACAGCGCGGTGATGGAGATCGGGCCCACCAGCTGCGTGTCCAGCACATCCCTGCTCTGGGTGGGAGCGGCCTGTGCAGTCGACGCGAACAGGCCCATGCCTGCGATTGCGACTCCGAGGACGATTGCTTTCTTGATCATCTGCGGTTTTCCGTTCTTCGAGCAGCAGCGGATCGAGCAATTGCAGGTTAACCACAACTTCGGAGCAATTACGAATCGTTAGCACCATTGTGTGCTTTACCGAAAAGCACTTGAACTACGACGAACGGGTGACCGCGCAGCTCGATGAGGTTATTCTGATCCAAATGGAATACTACAGTCCGCACACAGCAAAGGGCCCGTCACCGAGACCGGTGACGGGCCCTTTGCACCCCGCGGAGAGATCAGCTGTTCTGGATCGGCAACGGCAGGCCGGGCAGTGCGGGCAGGCCACCGGGAGGTGCCGGGAGGCCGCACTTGCTCAGCAGGTCGGTGACGGTCTTGAGCAACGTCGTCAGCAGGCCGGTGAGCTTGCCGACATCGGGTAGCGCACCACCGGCGGCGCCCAGCACCGTGCCGCCGAGGCCCGCGATGGTCGAGATCAGGTTCAGCACGACCGGCAGGCACTGGTCGACCGGTCCGGTGTACTCGACGGCCTTCACCGGTATCGGCACACCCGGCACGCTCACCGGGGGTGTCGGCAGACACCCGGAACTCTGCAACGCGGTGACGAGACCGAGCAGGTCACCGATCAACGGCGTCACGGCGCCCACGTTGGGCAGGGGCAGGAGACTGCTGACGGTCTTGGTGAGTTTTCCGGCGAGGTCCGTGACGAGACCGGCGCAGGCGGCTGGGAGTTCTGGCGCGGCGGGCGACGCACTGGCAGCCGGAATGGACGAAGCGGTGAACAGTGCTGCGACGAGCGAGAGTGCGGTAATCGTTTTCTTCACGGCTACCTTCTTCCTCAATGCGCAATTCACTTGGATCCGCGCCGGAAATTCCTCTACGAATTCAGGTGCGGGTCATTCCATGCCATGGAGCGTAAGCCTGCACACGTGCCCCTACCAGCGGAGATCGTGAATTCACCCACTCGAAAACGGGGTCAGTCGTTGGAGGGAAGGCAAAAATCGGGTGCACGCCTGGAGCTCGTCACGAGCAGTGAACAGGCAACAAGGAAGACGAACACATCAGGGCATCCAGCCCGCCGTTCGAAGGCGAACCGGATGCCCTGAGGTGATCTCGTAAAGCGATCAACTAGCCAGGACGACCCTGCCGAGTTCCGCGGAGGTCGCCAGCAGGCCGTGGCGTGGCAGCACGCGCACGGTGTAGCCGAGCGCTCCCGCGTGCGGCAGCGGCACCTCGGCCTCGTAGTTGCCGTTGCCCGCGTAGTTCATGGGCGCGGTCACGATGTCCTTCAGCTCGTCGGAGTCGTGCGACACCTTGCCGAGCACGACCTGGACGTCCACTTCGGACGGTTCCAGACCTGCCAGCTCGACACGTGCCCGCACGATGACCGGGGCCCCGAGCACCGGCACGGAGGAGCCGCCGAGCACCAGGTCGCTGTCGAGCACCCGCACCCGCGTCCACGACGCGCGCAGCCGGTGCCGGTACGCGGAGAGCTCCTTCGCTCCCCGGTAGCCCTCACCGACGACGTTCTGCGCGGACGCGGCAGCCGGCGCGTAGTACGTCTCCACGTACTCGCGGACCATGCGCGAGGCCTGCACGACCGGGCCGAGCGAGGCCAGCGTGTGCCGGACCATCGACATCCAGCGGGTCGGCACGCCGTCCTCGCCGCGGTCGTAGAACAGCGGCGCGACCTGCTGGCCGAGCAGCTCGTACAGCGCGTTCGCCTCCAGGTCGTCGCGCCGGACCGGGTCGTTGACACCGTCCGCCGTCGGGATGGCCCAGCCGTTCGAGCCGTCGTACAGCTCGTCCCACCAGCCGTCCCGGATGGACAGGTTCAGGCCGCCGTTCAAAGCCGACTTCATGCCGGACGTGCCGCACGCCTCCAGGGGGCGCATCGGGTTGTTCAGCCACACGTCGCAGCCCCAGTACAGGTACCGGGCCATGGACATGTCGTAGTCCGGCAGGAACACGATCCGGTGCCGCACGCCCGCCTCGTCGGCGTAGCGCACGATCTGCTGGATCAGCGCCTTGCCGCCGTCATCGGCCGGATGCGACTTGCCCGCCACAACGAGCTGCACGGGCCGTTCGGGGTGCAGCAGCAGCGCACGCAACCGCTCCGGGTCGCGCAGCATCAGCGTGAGGCGCTTGTACGTCGGCACGCGCCGTGCGAAGCCCACGGTCAGCACGCCGGGGTCGAACACGCCGTCGGTCCAGCCCAGCTCCAGCGCCGACGCGCCGCGCTGCAGCCACGACTCGCGCAGCCGTCGGCGCACCTCGTCGACCAGGCGCCCGCGCAACGTCGACCGCAGCTCCCACAGCCCCGCGTCGGTGACCGGCTCGAACGAGCCGATGCCGAACCCGGCGCTGGTCTTGGTGTCGGCCTCGGACGCCCCGAGCAGCTTGCTCATCTCGGCCGCGGCCCAGGTCGGGCCGTGCACGCCGTTGGTGACCGAGCCGATCGGCACCTCGGTGCCGTCGAAGTTCGGCCAGAGCGCCCGGAACATGTCCCGGCTGACCTCACCGTGCAGTTTGGACACACCGTTCGCGCGCTGGGCGAGCCGCAGCCCCATGTGGGCCATGTTGAACATGCCGGGGTTGTCCTCGGCGCCCAGCGCGAGGATGCGCTGGGTGTTCACGCCCGGCACCAGGTTCTCGGCGCCGAAGTAGTGCTGGACCAGGTCGACCGGGAACCTGTCGATGCCGGCCGGCACGGGCGTGTGCGTGGTGAACACAGCACCGGCCCGCGCGGCCGTCAGCGCCTGGTCGAAGTCGAGACCGTCGTTGGTGATGTACTCGCGGATCCGCTCGAGGCCGAGGAAGCCGGCGTGGCCCTCGTTGGTGTGGAAGACCTCGGGCTGCGCGTGCCCGGTGAGCTCGCAGAAGGTCCTGACCGCCCTGACCCCGCCGATGCCGGCGAGGATCTCCTGGCGGATCCGGTGGTTCTGGTCGCCGCCGTAGAGCCGGTCCGTGACGCCGCGCAGGTCCTCGTCGTTCTGCTCCACGTCCGAGTCGAGCAGCAACAGCGGGATGCGCCCGACCTGCGCCTTCCAGATCTTCGCGCGCAGCATCCGGTCGCCGGGCATGGCCACGTGCACCAGCAACGGCAGCCCGGACGGCTCGGTCAGCAGCTCCAGCGGCAGCCCGCGCGGGTCGAGCACCGGGTAGTGCTCGATCTGCCAGCCGTCGAGGGACAACGACTGCCGGAAGTACCCGGACCGGTAGAGCAGACCGACCGCGATGAGCGGAACGCCCAGGTCAGACGCCGCCTTCAGGTGGTCGCCGGCGAGGATGCCGAGACCGCCCGAGTAGTTCGGCAGCGCCTCGTGCACGCCGAACTCCATCGAGAAGTAGGCGACGCTCGTGGGCAACGGCGTGTCGGGCGCCCCGTGCTCGCGGCGCTGGGTGATCTCCTCCTGCCTGCGCTGATACCAGCGCGGGCCTTGGACGTATCGCTCCAGATCGGTGGCCAGCGCGTGCAGCTTGAGCAGGAACTGCTCATCTCTCGCGAGTGACTCCAGCTTCCCGGCGTCGACGACGGAAAGCAGGCGCAACGGGTCGCCACCGACCTCGGACCAGACACGGGGGTCGATCGAGGCGAAGAGGTCCTGCGTGGGCGGGTGCCACGTCCAGCGCAGGTTGGTGGCGAGCGTGCTCAGCGCGGACAAGGGCTCCGGCAGGCTGGCTCGGACGGTGAACCGGCGAAGTGCTCGCATGACGAGCGAACTTACCTGCCACCCCTTGGGGGCTGACAACGTTCCCGGTCAGACCTGCAACGACTTGCAGAACCGGTCAAGACGGGGACGGGCCGTGAGCAGCCATGATGCGCAGGCCCTGGGTCACCCGGTCGGGTCAGCGACCCAGGGCGCGACGACCTCGCCGCGCAGGTCAGTTCCGCTCCTCACCGGTGATCAGCAGCTTCTCGCCCTTCCCCGAGATCGTCAGCACGTGCTCCGCGGCCTTCGCCTCGTTCGTCTCCTTGTCGGTCAGCTCCAGCGCCGTCGTGACCGTGAACGTGCCGTCGTCACCGGCGTCGGTCAGCGGGCCTTCCTTGATCACGACCTTGGAGTACTTGCCCCAGAACGCCTTCTCGCCCGCCTCGCTGGGCGCCTGGTCCTGGTCCCAGTCCGCGCGGGCGCTGACGACGTTGCCCGGCAGCTTCCCGTAGTGCACCTTCACGAACTGGGTGACCTGGGCCGGGGTGAACTTGGTCGCCGGCGGCTTCGTGGACGTCGGCTGGCTCGGCTTGGTCTGCGACGGCGGCGGCTTCTCGGTCGTGGTGGTCGGCGCCTTGGACGTCGGCTGCTCGTTGGTGGGCTTCTGGGTCTGCGACGTGGTGGTCGGCGAGGAACTGGGGCCGGTCGCGGTCGACTTGTCGCCGTAGTTCGAGATGATCGCGTAGGCGACGCCGGAGATCAGGAGCACGCCGAGGATCGCGGCGGCGATGGCGAGGCCGCGGTTCTTCTTCTGCTCGGGTTCGGGCTCGTAGTCGTCGTAGGGGTCGTCGTCGTAGGTCGAGGGCAACGGCGCCGGCGGGCGGGTGCGCGGTGCCTGCTGGGTCGGCATCGGGCGCGGGCCCTGCGTGCCGGGGCCGGCCGCTCCCATCACGGCGGTGCCGGTCGGGGGCGTCATCGGGCGCGGCGGGATCACGCGGGTGACCGGGACGGGCTGGCCCGCCGCGATCGCCTTCAGCTCCTCGGCGGCCTGGGCCGCGGTGGGGCGCTGCGACGGTTCGTTCGCGAGGAGCCTGACCAGCAGGCCGGTGAGCGGGCCCGAGCGCATCGGCGGCCGGGTCTCGCCGCGCGCGACCTTGTAGAGCAGGCCCAGGTCGTTCGTGCTCTTGCCGAACGGCGGTTCCCCCTCGGTCATCGCGTAGATCGTCGCGCCGAGCGAGAAGACGTCCGACGGCGGCGCGGGCTCCGCGCCGCGGGCCAGTTCCGGCGCCAGGTACGCGGGGGTGCCCGCGAGCATGCCGGTCTTGGTCACGGCCACATCGCCCAAAGCGCGCGAAATGCCGAAGTCGGTGATCTTGACGGTGCCGTCACGTCCAATGAGGACGTTGCCGGGCTTGATGTCGCGGTGCACGATGCCCGCGGCGTGGGCGGCGGCCAGCGCCCCCGCGGCCAGCGAGCCGATGCGGGCGGCCTCCTGGGGCGGCATCGGGCCACGCTCGTCCAAGATCGCCGACAGGTTGCGGGACGGCAGGTACTCCATGACCAGACACGGTTTGCCGTCGTCCTCGACCACGACGTCGTACACGGCGATCGCGTTCGGGTGCTGCAGCCTGGCCGCGATGCGGCCTTCCCGCATGGCGCGCTGAACAGCCTCGTGGAACTCGTTCGACTCGACGTCGTTGAGGAGCAGCTGCTTGACCGCCACGTCACGGTGCAGGAACTCGTCGCGTGCTCGCCACACGACGCCCATCGCACCGGCGCCGAGCTGATCGAGCAGGACGTAGCGACCTCCAAGCTTGTTCACGCGCGCACGGTACCCGTAGCGCCCTCTTAACACGGTGAGTTGCCGGGAAGAGTCCAATGAAGAGGACACCAAGTGGAGACAACGTGGCCGAGAGACCCTGGACACGATGAGCGCTCAAGGTGTGCGATCGACAGTGGCGGGGTACGGATCTACAAGGGGTAACCCGCTGTCAGACGGCTTGATCGAGCAAGGCAGGATTACGTATTGACGCGGAGCGACACGGCGGAAGGGCGTTGCCGATGAGCGGACGACTCGGTATCGACGACGTATCCCCGGTGGTGTCGGCTGGTAGATATCCAGCCAAAGCCGTTGTGGGGGAACACATTCCGGTTGCGGCCACGGTGTGGCGCGAGGGACACGACAAACTCGCGGCGACAGTCAGCTGGCGCGGACCGAACGACCGAGTCGCTCGCCAGACCCGCATGCACGAGGTCGGGATCGGCCTCGATCGGTGGGGCGCGACCGTGGTTCCGGACCAAGAAGGCGCCTGGACCTTCAGGATCGATGCGTGGAGTGACCCCTGGGGCACCTGGAACCACGCCGTTGAGGTGAAGATCGCGGCGGGACAGGGTCCCGGTGATCTCGCAAATGATCTCGAAATCGGTGCCCAGCTACTCGATCGGGTGGCAAGGCGACCCGATAGGCGACAAGAGCGAGCACTTCTCACGTCCGCGGCCACGGCGTTGCGCGACGAGGACCGGCCGCTGGCCGAACGGGTCGCGCCGGCGTTCGCGGCCGACGTGCAAAAGCTGATGTTCGAGCACCCGGTGCGCGAGCTGATCACCAAGGGCAAGTCCCACAAGATCTGGTGCGACCGCAAGAAGGCCGCGTTCGGTTCCTGGTACGAGTTCTTCCCGCGCAGCACGGGCGGGATCGACGAGACCGGCCAGGCGGTGCACGGCACGTTCGCCACGGCGACCAAGGAGCTCGACCGGGTCGCGGCGATGGGCTTCGACGTCGTCTACTTCCCGCCGATCCACCCCATCGGCAGGGTCAACCGCAAGGGCCCCAACAACACGCTCGTCGCGACGCCGGAGGACACGGGATCACCGTGGGCCATCGGCGCGGACGAGGGCGGGCACGACGCGATCCACCCGCAGCTCGGCACGATCGAGGACTTCGACGCGCTCGTGGCGCGGGCGAACGACCTCGGCCTGGAAGTGGCTCTCGACTTCGCGCTGCAGTGCGCGCCTGATCACCCGTGGGTGCTCAAGCACCCGGAGTGGTTCACGACGCAGCCCGACGGCACGATCATGTACGCCGAGAACCCGCCCAAGAAGTACCAGGACATCTACCCGATCAACTTCGACCTCGACCCGCAGGGCCTCTACCACGAGGTGCTGCGCGTGGTCCTCTTCTGGGCCGAGCACGGGGTGCGGATCTTCCGGGTCGACAACCCCCACACCAAGCCGCCGGACTTCTGGCAGTGGCTGATCTGGAAGGTGAAGGAGGTCTACCCGGACACGCTGTTCCTGGCAGAGGCCTTCACCCGCCCGGCCCGCCTCTACGGCCTGGCGAAGCTCGGCTTCACCCAGTCCTACACGTACTTCACGTGGCGGACCGGCAAGCAGGAGCTGATCGAGTTCGGCGAGGACGTCCGCGACCACTGGGACGAGGCGCGGCCGAACCTCTTCGTGAACACGCCGGACATCCTGCACGAGTCGCTGCAGCACGGCGGCCCCGGAATGTTCGGGCTCCGTGCGGCACTCGCGGCCACGCTCTCCCCCACTTGGGGCGTGTACAGCGGCTACGAGCTGTTCGAGCACGAGGCCGTGAAACCCGGCAGCGAGGAGTACCTCAACTCCGAGAAGTACCAGCTGCGGCCTCGGGACTACGCCCGAGCGCTGGCGGACGGGCGTTCGCTCGAACCGTGGCTGCGCAAGCTGAACCACATCCGCAAGGCGCACCCGGCGCTTCAGCAGATGCGCACGCTGAGGTTCCAGACCATCGAGAACGACGCGTTGGTCGCCTTCTCCAAGCGTGACCCGGAGACCGGCGACACGGTCGTGGTCGTCGTCAGCCTCGACCCGCACAACGCGCAGGAGGGGACTCTGTACCTCGACCTGCCGGAGCTCGGGTTCGACTGGCACGAACGCGTGATCGCGCACGACGAGGTCACCGGCGAGACCTGGGACTGGGGTCAGGCGAACTACGTCCGCCTCGAACCGTGGCGTGCCACCGCGCACGTCGTCAGCCTTCAGCGGCGCTTCAGCTGATCAACCGCACAACCCCCGACGAGGTGGGAACAATGGCCGACGACTCCCGTCCCGACGCTGCACTCGGGTTGGAAGGTGTCCCGCACACCGGAGAAGCCGTCAACGACGACGGTTTGCTGATCGAACCCCAGGCGGAGGACTTCAAGTCCGCCAGGCAGGCGAAGCCCAACCCGGACTGGTACAAGGGCGCGGTCTTCTACGAGGTCCTGGTCCGGGCCTTCAGCGACTCCAACGGCGACGGCACCGGCGACCTCAGAGGACTCGCCTCGCGCCTCGACTACCTGGAGTGGCTCGGCATCGACTGCCTGTGGCTGCCGCCGTTCTACGCCTCGCCGTTGCGCGACGGCGGGTACGACATCAGCGACTTCCGCTCGGTGCTGCCGGAGTTCGGCACGGTCGAGGACTTCGTGTACCTGCTGGAGGAGGCGCACCGGCGCGGGATCCGCGTGATCACCGACCTGGTGCTCAACCACACCTCCGACGCGCACCCGTGGTTCCAGCAGTCCCGTCAGGACCCGACGGGTCCCTATGGCGACTACTACGTGTGGAGCGACGACGACTCGCGCTACAGCGACGCGCGGATCATCTTCGTCGACACGGAGTCGTCGAACTGGACCTACGACCCGGTGCGCGGGCAGTTCTACTGGCACCGCTTCTTCAGCCACCAGCCGGACCTCAACTACGAGAACCCGGACGTGCAGGAGGCGATGCTCGACTGTCTGCGATTCTGGCTGGACCTCGGCATCGACGGCTTCCGCCTCGACGCCGTGCCGTACCTCTTCGAAGAGGAGGGCACGAACTGCGAGAACCTGCCGCGCACGCACGAGTTCCTCAAGAAGTGCCGCAAGGTCGTCGACGACGAGTTCCCCGGCCGCGTCCTGCTGGCCGAGGCGAACCAGTGGCCGTCCGACGTGGTCGAGTACTTCGGTGATCAGGCCGTGGGTGGCGACGAGTGCCACATGGCGTTCCACTTCCCGTTGATGCCGCGGATCTTCATGGCGGTGCGGCGGGAGTCGCGGTTCCCGATCTCGGAGATCCTGGCGCAGACGCCGGCGATCCCGGAGAACGCGCAGTGGGGCATCTTCCTGCGCAACCACGACGAGCTCACGCTGGAGATGGTCACGGACGAGGAACGTGACTACATGTACGCGGAGTACGCCAAGGACCCGCGGATGAAGGCGAACATCGGCATCCGCCGACGGCTCGCCCCGCTGCTGGAGAACGACCGCAACCAGCACGAGCTGTTCACCGCCATGCTGCTGTCGCTGCCCGGCTCGCCGGTTCTGTACTACGGCGACGAGATCGGCATGGGCGACAACATCTGGCTGCAGGACCGCGACGCGGTGCGCACGCCGATGCAGTGGACCCCGGACCGCAACGCCGGCTTCTCGTCGTGCGACCCCGGCCGGATCTACCTGCCGGTGATCATGGACCCGGTCTACGGCTACCAGGGCCTCAACGTCGAGGCGCAGCTCAACAACTCGTCGTCGCTGCTCAACTGGACCCGGCACATGATCGAGGTCCGCAAGCAGCACCACGCGTTCGCCGAGGGCGACTTCACCGAGCTCGGCGGCTCGAACCCGAGCGTGCTCGCCTTCAAGCGCCAGTGGAAGCGTCCTGACGGGCGCGAGGACATCGTGCTCTGCGTGAACAACCTGTCACGCTTCCCGCAACCCGTCGAGCTGGACCTCTCCGAGCACCGCGACTACACGCCGATGGAGCTCACCGGAGGTGTCAAATTCCCCGCGATCGGGGAACTCCCCTACCTGCTGACCCTTCCAGGTCACGGTTTCTACTGGTTCCAGCTGGTAGAGGCGAACGACAGCGAGATGAGTTGACTTCCCCCGCCACGAGGACGAGGTTCCCGCCCGCCTTGCGGCGGGTAGTCCCTACGGACTGCGCCTCACGGCGCGGGCTTCCTGTTTCACTGCCGATCGCGGAAAGGAGAACCCTTGCCGTCTGACATCAGCTCCGCAGGCATCACCCGAGTCACCTCGGGCTACGACTCGACCAGCCGCAGGAATGTTCTTCGCCGCGTTGAGGTCCCGGTCGTGCCGGGTGCGGCAGTCCGGACACGTCCAGTGCCGGGTCGAAAGCTTCAGCTCAGCGAGCCGATGCCCGCAGATCGAGCACGTCTTGCTGGACGGGTACCAACGGTCGATCACAACCAACGTCCGACCGGCACGGGCGCACTTGTACTCCAACTGTCTGCGGAACTCACCCCATCCCGCGTCGGAGATGGCACGAGCGAGGCTGCGATTGCGGATCATGTTCCGCACCGACAGGTCCTCGATCGCGATCACGTCTGCCGAGCGAACAAGTCTTGTGGTGGTGCGGTGCAGAAAGTCTTCGCGGGCATTACGGACCTTGCGGTGCGCACGAGCGACCTTGACCTTGGCTTTGCGGCGATTGCGGCTCCCTCGCCGGCAACGGGCCAAGCGGCGTTGGTAGCGGGCGAGGCTTCGCGCTTTGCGGGCCAGGTGCGCCGGATTGGCGACACGCTCCCCGTCACTGGTCACCAAGAAGCTGCTCAACCCGAGGTCCACGCCGACGGAGTGGCCGGTGGGAGCCGCTGGCGCGACCGTCGCGGCGTCCACGGTGAACGTCACGTACCAGCGACCGTCCGACTCACGGGAAACGACGACCATCGTGGGGTCCAGAGTCGCGGCGTCCAGGTCGAAGGACCAGACGAAACGCAGTGGCGAGCTGGTTCGGGCCAGCGTCAGCACTCCGTGACGCATCCGGAACGCCGAGCGGGTGTAGTGCGCGCTTTGACGTCCAACGCGGGATTTGAATCGCGGGTAACGGGTTCGTCCGGCGAAGAAGTTCACAAACGCGGTGTGTTGGTGACGCAGAGTCTGCTGCAAGGGCACCGAGGACACTTCCGACAGGAACGCGAATTCCTCGGTGCGTTTCCATGCTGTCAGAGTGCAGTCGGTTTCCCTGTAAGAGGTGCGCACACTCTCGGTTCGGTAGCGCAACTGGCGCTCACTCAGCGTCTTGTTCCACACCAGACGCACACACCCGAAAACACGGTTCAAGACTGCGGCTTGCTCGGGAGTCGGGTAGGCCCGGCACTTGTACGCCGTCCGCATGCAACACAACATACCGGGAGCACAATGGCGTGCAAGACGATGGGCTGGTGGGCGGCGAGGCGTGCGACTGGGCCGACGCGGCTCCGTCCGGAGACGCCTGGCAGAGACCGGATCTCGCCCTTTTTCAAGGGCTGGGACCTTCACCGGAGGCCGTTGTGACCGACCCCCACGAACTAGTAGACAAGCTGGTCGCCTCACTGCCCGATCTGCTTCCGGCCGCGCGGTGGTTCGGCGGCAAGGACAAACCGATCACGGCCGTTCGTCCACTGAGGACGACGGTGGTGGACGGCGACCTGGTCCACGTGATCTTCGAGGTGGAACAGCCCGGCCGCACCGAGCACTACCAGGGCGCGCTGAGCCTGAGCACCGGTGCCTGGGACGTGCTGCTCGATCCCGAGCACAACGGCGTCCTGCTCGACCGGATCGCCACCGGGCACGAGGTCGACGGCATCACGTTCGCGCACGAACCCGGCACCGAACTGCGGTCGGGCCTGCGCGGGCGGCCGATCGGCGTCGAGCAGTCCAACACGTCGCTGATCTACGGCCAGCAGTACATCCTGAAGATCTTCCGCAAGCTCGCCAACGGCGAGAACCGGGACCTCACGATGCACCGCGCGTTGCGCTCGGTCGGCTGCGAGCACATCGCGCAGCCTCTGGGCGCGATCTCGACCGAGCTGAACGGCGAGCAGGTCACCCTCGCGATGCTGCAGGAGTTCCTGCCGGACGCGGTCGAGGGCTGGGACATGGCCAAGACCTCGGTGCGCGACCTGATGGCCGAGGCCGACCTGCACGCGTTCGAGGTAGGTGGCGACTTCGCCGGTGAGGCGCAACGACTCGGCCACGCGGTCGCGAAGGTGCACGCCGACCTGGCCGAGGCGCTGGGCACGCGGATCGCCGACGACGACGCGATCTCGCGGGCCATCGAGGGCATGCAGCGCCGGCTGGGCGTCGTGCTGGAGGCGGTGCCCGAACTGGGCCGCCACGAGGAGCCGTTGCGCGCCGCGTTCGAGGAGGCGCGCGAGCACATCGGCGCGATCCCGATCCAGCACATCCACGGCGACCTGCACCTGGGCCAGGTGCTGCGGACCGTGCACGGCTGGCTGCTGATCGACTTCGAGGGCGAGCCGGCGGCGAAGGTCGAGGACCGGCTCGCGTTGCGGTCGCCGTTGCGCGACGTGGCGGGGATGCTGAGGTCGTTCGACTACGCGGCACGGCAGCTGCTCGTCGGCCAGCCCGACGACGACCAGCTCGCTTACCGCGCGATGGAGTGGACGAAGCGCAACCGGGCGGCGTTCTGCGACGGCTACGCCGAGGTGGCGGGCGACCCGCGGGACCACGCGCACCTGCTGCGCGCGTTCGAGCTGGACAAGGCGGTCTACGAGGTCGCCTACGAGCACGCCAACAGGCCGGAGTGGTTGACGGTTCCGCTGTCGTCGATCGCCCGGATGACTAGCGGAGGAGAGTAAGCCGTGAAGGCCGACCTGGACCGGCTCCTGTCAGGTGCGCACCACGACCCGCACTCGGTGCTGGGTGTGCACACCGTCGGCGACCAGGTGATCGCGCGGGCCCTGCGGCCAGGCGCGACGTCGGTCGCGGTGGCGTGGGGCGACAAGCAGGTCGAGCTGCCACGCATCGCCGACGCGCTGTTCGAGGGAGAGCTGCCGGAGGCGCCCGGCGACTACCGGCTGCTGGTGAAGTACAACGGTGGCCCTGCCGTCGAGGTCGACGACCCGTACCGGTGGCTGCCGACCGTGGGCGAGCTGGACCTGCACCTGATCGGCGAGGGCCGGCACGAACGGCTCTGGGACGTGCTCGGTGCGCATGTCCGCTCGTACGAGACGGCTTCCGGTGACGTCACCGGTGTCTCGTTCGCCGTGTGGGCGCCGAACGCGCGCGGTGTGCGCGTGACCGGTGACTTCGACGGCTGGGACGGGCGTGCGAACCCGTTGCGCTCCATGGGTTCCACCGGCGTGTGGGAGGTGTTCCTGCCGAACGTCGTGGTGGGCTCGCGGTACAAGTTCCGCATCCTCGGCCAGGACGGGATCTGGCACGAGAAGGCCGACCCGATGGCGTTCGCGACGGAGGTCCCGCCACAGACCGCCTCGGTCGTCACGCGGTCCGAGTACCAGTGGCAGGACGCGGAGTGGGAGGCCCGGCGCGAGGCGACGCAATGGGCGAACGCGCCGATGTCGACCTACGAGGTGCACCTCGGCTCGTGGAAGCCCGGTCTCGGGTACCGCGAGCTGGCCACGGAGCTCGCGGACTACTGCGAGGACATGGGCTTCACCCACATCGAGATGCTGCCCGTGGCCGAGCACCCGTTCGGCGGGTCGTGGGGCTACCAGGTCACCTCGTACTACGCGCCGACCTCGCGGTTCGGGTCGCCGGACGACTTCCGGTACTTCGTGGACACGTTGCACCAGCGCGGCATCGGCGTGCTGGTCGACTGGGTGCCCGCGCACTTCCCGAAGGACGCCTGGGCGCTCGCGAAGTTCGACGGCACGCCGCTGTACGAGCACGCCGACCCGCGCCGCGGTGAGCAGCTGGACTGGGGCACGTACGTCTTCGACTTCGGGCGCAACGAGGTCCGGAACTTCCTGGTGGCGAACGCGCTGTACTGGATCGAGGAGTTCCACCTCGACGGTCTGCGCGTGGACGCCGTCGCGTCGATGCTCTACCTCGACTACTCGCGGCCCGAGGGGCAGTGGCTGCCCAACGAGTTCGGTGGCCGGGAGAACCTGGACGCGGTGCGGTTCCTGCAGGAGCTGAACGCGACCGTGTACCGGCGGCACCCCGGCGTGGTCATGATCGCCGAGGAGTCGACGGCGTGGCCGGGTGTCACGCGACCGACGCACCTGGGCGGGCTCGGGTTCGGGTTCAAGTGGAACATGGGCTGGATGCACGACTCGCTGCACTACCTGTCGCGCGAGCCGATCCACCGGTCGTTCCACCACAACGAGATGACGTTCTCGCTGGTGTACGCGTGGAGTGAGAACTTCGTGCTGCCGCTCTCGCACGACGAGGTGGTGCACGGCAAGGGCTCGCTGTGGGAGCGGATGCCCGGCGACGACTGGAACAAGGCCGCGGGTGTCCGTTCGCTGCTGGCGTTCATGTGGGCGCATCCGGGCAAGCAGCTGCTGTTCATGGGCGGTGAGTTCGGGCAGCGGCAGGAGTGGTCGGAGTCGCGGTCGCTGGACTGGCACCTCGTCGAGCAGGAGCCGCTGCACCAGGGCATCCAGTCGCTGACGCGGGACCTGAACTCGGTGTACAAGACGGCGGCGGCGTTGTTCTCGCACGACGTCACGCCGGAGGGGTTCCAGTGGATCGACGCGAACGACTCGGCGGGCAACGTGCTGTCGTTCCTGCGGATCGGTGAGGACGGCTCGACGCTCGCCTGCGTGGCGAACTTCTCCGGGTCACCGCACCACGACTACCGCGTCGGCCTGCCCTCCTCCGGACGCTGGAAGGAGCTCGTGAACACCGACGCCGCGCACTACGGCGGTTCCGGTGTGGGCAACCTCGGCGGCGTCGAGGCCGAGGCCAGGCCGTGGCACGGACGGCCGTACTCCGCGCTCCTGCAGCTACCGCCGTCCGGTGTGCTGTGGCTGGTCCCCGACCCGGTGACCGAGATCGAGACGCTCTGAGCGGTCCGGCAGCGCGCCGTTCCAGTAGAGGGCGCCGGACACCGTCGCGGTGGCCGGCGCCGTGCCGGGACAGGTGCGCACGACCTGGTCCTCCAGGTCGAACGGTTCCCCGCAGCCGGTGATCCTCAGGCCGGTCAGCGGTTCGCTGCCGGTGTTGGTGACAGTGATCTTCAGGGTGTCCTGCCCGGCTTCGAGCGCGAGGTCGTAGGCGGACACCCTGAGGAACACGCACTCCCAATGGATCTCCGTGGCCGTGGTCGCGAAGAACCGGACGGTGGCCGCGTTGCCCGGCGCGACCATGCCGTAGCTGTTCTGGCGCTTCGGCTCCCTGCGTGCAGGCCGGAGGGAGTAGACCCGCCCGGTCTGGGCGCCGGTGTCGTCGAGGAACTGCAGCCCGGTCGCCGTCGTGGGTCCCGGCCTGAGGCTGCCTGCCCAGACGGAGAGGTCGTAGACGCCTCCGGGGACGGCTTTCAGCACCGAGTAGGCGGTGCCGGGGCCGGTGATCACCCCGGCGCGCGGGTCCGGCGCGATGCCGCCGACGCAACCGGGCATGGTCGGATCGGCCCCCGTGGGAGGGCCCAGTAGGAGCAACGCGGCGCAGAACAATTCGCGCACGAATGGAAATGTAAGTCGTTCGGGCGACTCCAGCCCGGTGAACCTGATCAGTCCGCCGCACGTTGCCCCTTGTATGCGCCTGACTTGGACGACTACGACGCCCCTCGAGCCGGCCGGCAGGCACAATGGTTCCATGCGGCACCGGAGCATCGCGCTGATCGTCGTCACCGCCCTGCTTGCCGCAGGGTGCACAGCCCAGGTCCCAGGGCGTCCTCGTGCCGCCAAGGTGGTGAAGAAAGAGGCCTCCAGCACCACCATCCAGGTGCGGGGCACGGACAACGGCCCGATCGACAAGCTCGCCGCCACCGCGCTGACGGACATCGACGAGTTCTGGAAGGACTCGTCGCAGGCGACGTTCGGCAAGGCCTGGAAGCCGCTGAGCGGCGGTTACTTCTCCGTCGACACGGCGGACTCCACCGCGAAGCCGCCGCCGTGCACGCAGAAGGCCGCCGACGTGGAGGGCAACGCGTTCTACTGCCCTGCCGCCGACGCGATCGCCTGGGACAGGGCGTCCCTGCTGCCCGTGCTGCAGGAGCGCTTCGGCGAGGCCGCCGTGGTCGTCGTCCTCGCGCACGAGGTCGGCCACGCCGTGCAGAACCGCATGGGCATCACGCCGGAGGCCGAGCGCCGCGAGCCGGACAAGTACCCGACGATCCTCACCGAGGCGCAGGCCGACTGCTTCGCCGGTTCGTTCGTGCGCAACGTGACGGACGGCAAGTCGCCGCGCCTCGACATCAACGCGGACGCCCTGGACAAGGCCCTGGGCGCGCTGATCACGTTCCGCGACCCGGTCGGCACCTCCCCGGAGGACGAGCAGGCGCACGGCAGCGCGTTCGACCGCGTGGCGGCGTTCCAGGACGGCTACGAGCAGGGTACGAAGTTCTGCGCGGCCATGTCGGTGCAGAACCGCCAGTTCACGCAGCGCGCGTTCACCAGCACCAAGGACCGCGCGAACGGCGGCAACCTGCCGTTCTCGGAGATGCTCGAGTCCGTCACGCCCGACCTCGACGGCTTCTTCAAGAACCTGGCCACCACCGCCGGCAAGACCTGGCCGTCGCCGCGCGCGGAGGCCTCCCAGACCGAGCCGACGTGCTCCGGCGACCAGGGCCCCGTCGCGTACTGCCCGTCGGACAAGACCATCAAGATCGACACCAAGGACGAGCTGCCGCTCCTGCACAAGGAGCTCGGCGACTACGCGACTGGCACGCTGATCGCGACCAGGTACGCGATGGCGGAGCTCGCCGTGCTGGGCAAGCCGACCGAGGGCGAGGGCGCCTCCGCGGCGGCGTTGTGCCTGGCCGGGGCGTACACGGGGGCGGTCTTCCAGCGCAAGGACGGGTTCGGGCTCTCGCCCGGCGACTTCGACGAGGCCGTGACGGTGCTGCTGCAGTTCGACTACGCGGCCCGTGACGCCAAGGGCGCGAACCCGGTGGATCCGGGGTTCGAGCGGGTGGCGAAGTTCCGCGAGGGCGTGTTCGAGGGCGCCAAGAAGTGCGGCATCTGACCTGCTGAGAACGAGCGGAAGCCCGCACCGGCTCATGGCCTGGTGCGGGCTTCAGCGTCTTTCGACCGGTTCCTAGCCGGACACGACCGAGATCCGCGCGCCCGGGATCTTCAACGTGCCGCCGATCAGGTCGGTGTTGCGCACCGTGACCTCGGTGAACGTCGCGAACGGCACGTTCAGCGGTGGCGGGTGCGCCGCCGTGTAGTCCACCGGGATCTTGATCCCGAGGATGTCCAGGTTGCCCTTGAGCTGCACCGTGAACAGCTCGATGCGCCCCGGCGACACCGTGGACGTGCTGCCCGGCCGTGCCGTCGTGACCAGCCGGACGCCCGGTGAGATCTCGCCGGACTGCACCAAGTCCTTGATCTTCATGTCGTTCGCGGTGAACTTCAGGACCTTGATGACCTGGCCGTTCACCAGCGAGTCGACGATCCCGACGAAGTTGAGGCCGCCGAGGTCGAGCCTGGACGCCGTCAGGGTCCACTCGCGTCCTCCCGACGCCACCGGTGCAGGGGCCGGTGGCGGGGGCGCCGGCGTCGAGGACGGCTCCGTGCCGGGAGGCACGGCCGGCACGGACGACGACGTCGGCGGTGGGGTGACGCTGGTGCTCGACGCGGGTGGTGGCTCCGACGTGGTGCTGGTCGGGGCCGGCGAGCTGCTGCCGGGAGCGGACGACGGCGGTGGCTCGGTGCTCGACGGCGGTTGCAGCGCCAGCACCGCGACCATCGCCACGGCGGCCAGCGGCTGTGTTCGCATCATGTGGGCTGAACCCTCTGGGTCGGCTCCGGCTCGTTCGGCTCGTTCGGCTCCTGGAGCTCGTTGGGCTCCTTCGGCTCGTCCGGCTTCTTGGGCACGTCCGTCCACGCCACGGCGAGCGCGCCGCCGATCAGGCTCGAGATGGTGCCGATGATGAAGCCACCGAAGTTGGTCACGACGATCGCGACGAGCGACAGCAGCACCGTGACGATGCCCGACGCCAGCCGGAACCTGGGTTGCGTCCACAACGCGGCCGCGCAGATCCCGAGCAGCGTCCCGATCAACAGCGCGGAGACACCACCGAGCGTCTGCATCGAGATCATCAGGTCGCCGAACTTCAGTCCGGCGAACGGCGGGAACAGGACGAGGAGCGCGCCCACGGCCACGAAGAGACCGGCCCAGAAGGGCCGGCCACGTCGCCACGCGGTGAAGCCGCGCCAGAAGTTCAGAAGCACTCTTGCTTCCCCTGGCGAATGGTCAGGTTCATGCCCTTGAACCTGATGGTCTGGGCCGTGGTGGCCCAGGCGGTCTGCTGCAGCGACGTGATGTTCGCCGTGTCGGCCTGCAGGCCGAACGAGCCCGGCAGACCCCTGAGGTTGTCCGGTCCCTTCGTCACCTTGCTGGCGTCGACGCCGATCTCGGGGTTGCCGAGGACCAGGTCACCGTTGAGGTCCGTGAGGTTGACGACCAGGTTCTCGGCGGACATGCCGCCCACTCCGTCCGCGGTGATGCGCATCGTCACGTCACCGACGATCGGCATGCCGGGGACGAACACCGACTGGCAGAACTTGTCGAGCCTCGCCGTCTTGAACCCGCTGACCGCGACGACGTGCACCTTCCCCGCACCCGCGTCCACACCGCCGAACTGGACGAATCCCTGGCCCGTCAAGTTCTCGGCGGACACCTTGAAATTGGTGCCGGACACCGCGAACGAGGCGGCCAGCGCTCCCTGGGACATGCCGAAGAGGAGGGCACCGGCACCGACCACACCGATCCCCATCACCCCGACGAACCGTGCCCAGCGCGTTCTACCCATACCGCCGAACTCCTTCCACGCTGAAGGCTTACGTCGCAGGGACTGTGCGCCCCGAAACGCAGGCAGGACAACGAAAACGAGTACGCGCAGTCTTGGAATCACCCCAGAGGGTGAGGGAATTTCACGTTTGGCCGAAGGTACTTGCCGAACGGCCGAAGAACCCGCTTAGTAGGGTCTGACCATGGGATTCGGACGAATCGCCGTCGCGCTGGCCGTGACCGCAGCCTTGACCGCGTGCGCTTCCGTGGTCGAGGGCGAACCGAAGGGCGAGCGCCCCGACCCGACCAAGGTCGCGGGCCTGGAGATCTCCAACGGCCCGTCCGGCCCGCGCAAGGGCGTGCAGGACGCGGACCTGAGCGTGGAGAACGGCGACGGCGGCGAGATGGACCGCCTCGCGATCAACACCCTCGCCGACGTGCAGGAGTTCTGGAAGGGCGAGTTCCCCAACTCGTTCCCCGGCAAGAAGTTCGAGCCGGTGAAGCGCTTCATCTCCTACGACTCCAACGGCAAGGGCGTCGAGGTCTGCAAGCTCAACACCACGGGCATCGCCAACGCGTTCTACTGCGCGCTGGACGACAGCATCACGTGGGACCGCGGCGAGCTCCTCCCGATGCTGCAGGACTCCTTCGGCCCCATGGCCGTCGTGACGGTCCTCGCGCACGAGATGGGCCACGCCGTCCAGTACAAGCTCGGCCCGGCCTCCAACATCGGCGCCAACACCCCGTCGATCGTCAAGGAGCAGCAGGCCGACTGCTACACCGGCGTCTTCATGCGCTGGATCGCCGAGAACAAGTCGAAGCACTTCGAGCTCTCCACCGGCGAGGGCCTGAACCAGGTGCTGCAGACGATGTTCTTCATCCGCGACAGCGCGGGCACGTCGTTCGAGAAGCAGGGCGCCCACGGCAGCGCGTTCGACCGCGTCTCCGCCTTCCAGTTCGGCTTCACCCGAGGCGCTGCCCGCTGCGCCGAGATCAACGAGGCCGAGATCGGCAAGCGCATCACCGAGCGTCCCTTCGACCTCTCCGACACCGACGAGGGCCAGGGCCGCGGCAACGCCAAGATCGACGAGGAGAAGTACCTGCGCGCCCTGGAGGAGTCCCTCCGCGACGCCTACAAGTCGAGCGGCGCGGCCTTCCCGGCCTTCGACAGGGCGGGCATCAAACCGTGCGCCGACGCCCAGACCACCTCACCGGCCTCGTACTGCCCGGCGGTGAACCAGCTCCAGCTCGACCTCCCGTCCCTGGTCAAGATCGGCACACCCCCGAAGAAGGGCACGAAGGGCGGCATCGGCGACTTCGCGGCGTTCGCCGTCATCGCCTCCCGCTTCTCGCTCTCCATCCAGCACGCCACAGGCTTCAAGCTGGACGACGACGCCGCAGGCCAACGCACCGCCTGCCTCACAGGAGCCTGGGCGGGCCTCACCAACCGCCCCGACGCCGCAGCAGGCTTGCGCCTGTCCCCAGGAGACCTCGACGAGGCGGTGGCCGAGCTCCTCGCAGACGACAGCCTCATCGCGTCCGACGTCAACGGCAAGGCCGTCCCCTCGGGTTTCGCCCGCGTGGAAGCGTTCACGGACGGCTTCTTCCGAGGCCTCTCGTTCTGCGTGAAGAAGTATTCGGTTTGATTCCTCCATCGACCACCGTCGATACTTGACCGGTGCTGACCGATGAAGCCACGACCTACGCCTCATGGTTCTCGACGCTCTCCGACCCGACCAGGGTCCGCCTGCTCCACCACGTGGCCTCGGCCGCGGCCCCGGTCACCGTCGGCGAACTGACCACACTGCTGGGCGTGAGCCAGTCCACCTGCTCACACCACGTGCGCAAACTGGCAGAGGTCGGCTTCCTCCACATCCAGCGCGAGGGCACGACCACCCTCGTCACCGTCAACCCGGCGTGCTGCACGGGCCTCCCCCACGCGGCAGACGCGGTGATGGGCGCCCTGTCCTCGGGCACGGTCCGCCCGATGCCAGGCGTGACCATCCGCCCCATGACCACAGCAGACTGGTCAGACGTCCGCCGCATCTACGGCGAGGGCATCGCCTCGGGCAACGCGACGTTCGAGACGGACGTCCCGTCCCGCCGAACCCTGGAGTCCAAGTGGCTACCGGACCACCGCTGGATCGCCGAGGTGGACGGCACGATCGCCGGCTGGGCGGCAGCCACCCCGGTCTCGGCCCGCGAGTGCTACGCGGGAGTGGTGGAGACCTCGATCTACGTGGCCGCCGCCTCCCAGGGCAGGGGCGTGGGCAAAACCCTGCTGCACCACCAGGTCCAGTCCGCGGACGCGGACGACCTGTGGACCCTGCAGGCGGTCATCTTCCCGGAGAACCGGGCGAGCATCGCCCTGCACCACAAGGCGGGGTTCCGCACGGTGGGCGTACGGGAACGAATCGCACAGCACCACGGTGAATGGCGGGACACCGTCTTGTTGGAACGGCGCCGCAGCTGACAACAACACCCACCGACGCGCCCACTACGCAACGAACGCGTCAGTACAACGCCGAGGCCAGATTCCGCCGAGCCGCAGCAACCCGAGGATCATCGGCCGGGAACAGCTCGAACAGCCCGACCAAATGCTGCCGAACCCGATCCCGATCCTCCCCGTAAACCCGCCGGACAGTAGAAACCAACCGAACAAAAGCCTCTTCGACCATCTGCCCGGCAACCTGAGCATCAGCAGCGGCCAACTGAGCGTCAATGTCCTCAGGCGCCGCATCAGCCTTGGCGATCACCGCAGGATCAACAGCCTCGGCCCGCTCAGCGAACC
The DNA here is from genome assembly GCF_051853195.1 of Lentzea sp. HUAS TT2. Taxonomy (NCBI): domain Bacteria; kingdom Bacillati; phylum Actinomycetota; class Actinomycetes; order Pseudonocardiales; family Pseudonocardiaceae; genus Lentzea; species Lentzea sp. HUAS TT2. The sequence goes on from NZ_CP196667.1 coordinate 1,422,770, forward strand.
GAGCCTGAGCAAGCCCTTCCTTGGCCAGCTCATGCCCGGGCTCAGAGGCGAGAATGTCCGAGTAATACCCCTGAGCGGCCGCGTAGTCCCCCCGCTCGAAAGCCTCCTCAGCGGCAACAATCCGAGGATCCTCGACAACCTCTTCCTCAGCGACGGGAACAGACCCGGCCCGAGCCTCCCCAGCCCGAATCCCCGGCAACCGCTCCCGCAGAGCATCCAGCAACCGAGCAATCCACTGCGACAACTCAGCGTCGGCAATGGGCCCGGCAAAAGCATCAATGGGCTGGCCGGCAGCCACAGCCACAGTCGTGGGCACCGACTGCACCCCGAAGGCCTGCCCGATACGAGGCGAGGCCTCCAGGTCGACGCGGGCCAGGATCCAGGCCCCACCAGACGCAGTGGCGAACCGCGTCAACGAAGCAGCCAGCTGCTGCGACTCGGGGCTGTAGGAGGCCCCCAGCAGCACCACGACGGGCACCTGCAGGGACTGCTCGACCACAGCCTGGAAAGAAGCCTCGGTGACGTCCACGATCCACGGCGCGGAGCCGTTGTCGGGTGCGGGCGCACCGGCGGCGGGCGCGGCGGAGGCGGTGCGGGCCGCGTCGGCTCGGGCCTTCAGTGCACCCAGGTCGACGGCGCCCGAGAGCGCGGCGGACAGTGCGGCGGTCTTGCGAGGATCAGGCCTTGTCACGTGTTCCATCCTGGCACGGCTAGTTCCCGGACCGGGTCCAGGGCCATCGGGTTGACGCGCATTGCCTCGTTGGCTGAGGCGATGCGTATTGCGAGCGGAGTCATCAGGTCGATGAACCGCGTTGTACCGGCCTCACCCAACTCTTCCCACGGTGTCAAAGCGGCCGCATCGGTCGCTCGTTCCACCGAGAGAAGATCGCCGGGCGAATCGGCGACTACTTCCCACTCTTCGACAGTCCAACCACGCGCGGTTCGCATGCATGCCGGGTCGAGGGAATGTTCACGCGCGTAGAGCGCAAGCGCTTGGCACGGTCCCACGCCGGCGGCCACCAGCGCAGCCACATGACCATCTCCGCGGGCTTCGCGCAGGATCGTGCAGGCGTGCCACAAAGCGAGATGCGGCTCGACGGGCCACGGCAACGCGCGGTTCGCGGCCGCCAGCGGGCGTCCGGCCAGCGGGGCAGCCAGAGCCGCCGCACGGGCCAGTTCGGCGGCCTCGGCGATCTCCGGCGTGTCCACCGAGCCCAGCAGGCGCCGCAACGCACCGTCCACGCCCGCCAGCCGCGCCTCGACGAACTCCAGCGGCGAGGCGATCGCCCACGCGTCCGGCAGCGCACGGTGCACCATGCGCGGCGCGAAGTTGTAGAAGACCGCCGTCACCAGCTCCGGCGACGCGGCGCCCAGCGGTGCGGCGCGCATGCCGAAGTAGCCCATCCAGCCGCCCTTGCAGCCCAGCGCGTCCGTCGCCGCGCGGGACTCGGGCGTGAAGTACGTGACGTCGTGGTAGGGCTCGAACCTCAACCACAGCTGCCTCGCGTCCACGCCAGACACGCTAACCCAGTGAACGCCGGTGCACGGGTCCGCTCACCGGGCCGGCGTAGAGCGTTCGGCCATCCGAGGAGACGGGCGACGCCTCTGCGCCACGCCCCACTTCCGGACCGCCGAACACCGGCCACGACCGGCGGCGGAGCCCGCATCACGGAGTGTCGGAGAGGTGCTCCTCGACCCGTGCGACCTTGGCCGTCAGCTGACCGGAATAGCCGGGCCGGATGTCCGCCTTGAGCACGAGGGACACGCGCGAGGCACTGGCCTGCACCGCCTCCGTCGCGCGCTTGACCACGTCCATCACCTCGTCCCAGTCGCCCTCCACCAAGGTGAACATCGCGTTCGTTTCATTGGGCAGGCCGGACTCCCGCACCACCCGGATCGCCTCGGCGACGGCTTTCGCGACGCTTCCTGATTCGTCCGATCCGGACGGAGCAACACTGAACGCGACGAGCACACGTGCCTCCTGCTGATCCACGAGTTGTACTGACTGGTAGCTTCGGTGCCCATGACACCGCTGCCGTTCGATCCGATCGCCCGCGCGGCCGAGCTGTGGGACGACCGAGTGGGTTCCTCCACATCGATGGCCGCCGTCACGAGCGTCATGCGTGTCCAGCAAATCATCCAGTCCGCCGTGGACGCAGCCCTCAAGCCGCACGGGCTCACGTTCGCGCGCTACGAGGCGCTGGTGCTGCTCTACTTCTCCCGCAAGGGCGCGCTGCCGATGCGGGTCATGGGCGAGCGCCTGCAGCTGCACCCGACGAGCGTCACGAACATCGTCGACCGGCTGGAGAGCGACGGCCTCGTCCGTCGCACCCCGCACCCGACCGACCGCCGCACGACCCTGGTCGAGATCACCGACGCGGGCCTGCAGCGCCGGGAGAGCGCGACCGCGGCCGTCGTCGACGTCAACCTGGGCCTCAAGGGCCTCACCGACCGGCAGACCGAGCAGCTCACGGACCTGCTCGCCAAGGTCCGGCGGGCGAGCGGCGACTTCGAAGATTAATTCGGTTGGGCGACCGGGCCGTTCTGTGGCCTGATGGGCCCATGTGGGATCGACCGGACCGCTCCATCGTCGCGCTCGTCAGCACTCCCTGCGGGTTCACCGGCCGCACCGGGGTGATCCCGGTCGAGACACCGAACTGGAACCACGTCGAGCCGATCAACACCGCTCTGCGGGAGCTGCTCGGCGTCGAGACGAGTGTCCTGCGCCTGCTCTCGGCCGAGGGTGGCAAGGTGCCGTTCGGCGGCGTCGTCACGTACCACGTCGAAGCGCACGGCGAACCCGACCGAACCCTCCTCGAACCCGCTGACGCCCCTGAGCCGGACGCCGAACACCGGCTGCCGTGGGCACGGCCAGGAGGGCCGTCCGAGCTGGTGGAGTGGGCGGACACGGTGATCACCCGCACCGGGCCGGCCGTCCAGGTGCGCACGTGGAACCTGTCGAGCGTGCACCGGATCCCCACCGCGCAGGGGCAGGTGTGGCTCAAGGCCGTGCCGCCGTTCTTCGCCGACGAGGGCGCGGTGATCAAGACGGTCGCCGCCCACGACCCGACGCTCGTGCCCGAGGTGCTGGCGAGCGCACCAGGCCGGGTGCTGCTCAGCCAGGCCGACGGCGGGAACTGCTGGCGCGTGACGGCCGAGCAGATCGAGGACGTCGTGCCGCGCTGGGTCGCCGTCCAGCACGCGCTCGCGGGCGAGCCACGACTCCAGCAGTCCGCGGTGCCGATGCCGGACTTCGGTCTGCCGGACACCTTGACGCACGGCGACTTCCACCCCGGCAACTGGCGCAGCAGCGGAGTGGTCATCGACTGGTCCGACGCCGTCTGGGGCCATCCCGCACTCGACGCGTGCCGGCTCATGGAGAACGCCAAACCCGAACTGCACGACCACATCCGCCGGGTGTGGAGCGAGGCGTGGCTCTCCCACCGCCCGGACAGCGAGCCGCTGGAGGCGCTGAAGGTCGCGCCCCGCGCGTCCCGGCTGCACAACGCCGTGAAGTACCAGGAGTTCCTGGACAACATCGAGGTCTCCGAACGGATCTACCACGAGGGCGACCCGCAGATCGAGCTCCGCGAGGCACTGCGCCTGGTGAGCCCGTGACGGACCGGTCGATCATCGCCCTGGTCAGCACGCCCAGCGGGTTCGCCGGCCGCACGGACGCCCTGCCGGTCTCCTCGCGGTGGTGGGCCGACACCGAACCCGTCAACGAGGTGCTGGAACAGCTGCTGGGCGTCCGGACGAGCGTGCTCAGGCTGATCTCCGCGGAGGGTGGCGAACGATCCGGCGGCGGCCTGGTCACCTACCACGTCGAGGCGCACGGCGAACCCGACCGGACGCACCTGCACCCGGCGGAGGAACCCGCACCGGACGCCCCGCACAGGCTGCCGTGGGCACGGCTGGGCGGCCCGTCGTCGTTGGTCGACTGGGCCGACGCGCAGGTTGAACGCACCGGCCCGCCGGTCCAGGTGAAGTCGTGGAACCTGTCCTCGGTGCACCGGCTGCCGACCGCGAACGGCTCCGCGTGGCTGAAGGCCGTCCCGCCGTTCTTCGCGAACGAGGGCGAGGTGATCAGGATGGTCGCCGCGCACGACCCCGGCCTGGTCCCCGAACTGATCGCCGCGGCGCCACTCCGCGTCCTGATCGGTGAGGCCGCGGGTGAGGACTGCTGGGACACCAAGGCCGAGCACATCGAGGAGATCGTGCCGCGCTGGGTCGCGGTGCAGAACGCACTGGCGGGCGAGCCTCGGGTGCGGCCGTGCGTCGTGCCGATGCCGTCGTTCGGGCTGCCGGACACGCTGGTGCACGGCGACTTCCACCCCGGCAACTGGTTCAGCAGCGGGGTGGTCATCGACTGGTCCGACGTCGTGTGGGGTCACCCCGCGCTCGACGCCGGCAGGCTCATCGAGTTCTGCCGGCCCGAGCTGCACGGGTTGATCCGCCGCGTGTGGAGCGAGGCGTGGCTACGGCATCGGCCGGACAGCCGCCCGCTCGAAGCCCTCGGCACCGCCCGCCGGGCAGCGCACCTGCTGCTCGCGGTGCAGTACCAGCAGTTCCTGGACAACATCGAGGAGTCGGAGCGGATCTACCACCGCGGCGACCCCGAGCGTCAGCTCAGAGCTGCTCGGCGGCCGGTTCGCTGAGGCGGCCGGTCTTCGAGGCCCAGCGCTCGAAGATCACCGTGCCGAACGGCGGGATGCTCGACAGCAGGCCCAGGACCAGCGTGCGGGCGTCCCACTTCAGCGGTTCCTTCGTCATCAGCGTGACGAGGATGAAGGCGACGAAGACGAAGCCGTGGATCGGGCCGAAGATCTTCACGCCGATCTCGTTCTGCACGACGACGTACTTGAAGAACATCCCGAGCAGCAGGCCCGCCCAGGAGAGGGCCTCGGCCAGGGCGAGGATGCGGAACCGTCCGACCACGCTGGAGAACGTCATGGTTCCCCATCATGAACCGTGACCGGCGGCACACGGCACCCACCCCTGTCCTATTCCTCCCATTTGAAGACGCGGGAGGCCACAAATCCGACCACCAGCGAGAAACCGACCAGAATGGTCACCGGCATCGCGAGCGCCTCGATCCCCTTGCCCCGCACCAGCACGTCGAGCATGCCGTCGTTCATGTGCCGCAACGGGAAGATCTTCGAGACGGTCTGCAGCCACGCGGGCGCCTGGTCAACGGGGAAGAACGTGCCGGACAGGAACGCCATCGGCAGCACCACGATGTTCGCGGCCGCCGACGCCGCCTCCTCGGTCTTGGCGAACGCGCCGACCAGCATGCCGAGCGCGAAGAACGCGATGGTTCCCAGCAGCAGCAACGGAATCGCGAGCCACCACTGCCCTGACAGCTGCAACCCGAACACCGGCAGCGACGCGATGCCGATGAAGGTCGCGCCCTGCACCAGTGCGACACCGGCGCTGACCAGGATCCGCGACGACAGCACGGAGGTCACCGACACGGGCGCCAGCCGGATGCGCCGCAACACCTGCTTGCGCCGCCACGACACGAGGGTCAGCGCCGAACCGAACACCGCCGACACCGCCACACCCCACGACAGGATGCCGGGCGTCAGGAACTGGATCGGTTTGAGCGACGCGTCCTCGACCTTCTCCGCCGCGAACGTGAACTGGGGCGGCTGACCGGTCGCGGCGAGGTTCGCCTTGTCCACGAACCCGTTGATGATGCCGAGCACGGTCGCGGACTTGACCTGGTCGCTCTGCGCGAACCGGACGTCGAGCCGTTGCCCGCGGATGATCAGCGCGGCGGGCAGGTCGCCGTCCTTCACCTTCTGCACGGCGGAGCTCTCGTCGTTGTAGGACTCCAGCTCCAGCGCGCCGCTGTCGCGCAGCGCGGACACGATCGGGCCGTCGCCGACCACCGCGATCTTGGTCTTGTCCGCGCCGACGTCGCGCAGGATCAGGCCGAAGATGACGAGGAACATCAACGGGAACAGGAAGGTGAAGAACAGCGTCACCTTGTCCCGGACGAAACCCTTGAGCATCGCCACCGAGAGCGTCTTGAACGCGGTCATGCGCGGTACTCCCGCCCGGTCAGGTTGAGGAAGACGTCTTCGAGGGTGGCCGTACGGACCTGCAGCCCGTCCAGCGCACCGAGCTCGGCCAGCGCCGACAGCACGGGTGCCGGGCGGCGCGTGGAGAGCGTCAGCGACACCTCGTCCTCGTGGGCGTCGTCGACGCCGTCGAGTGCGGAAGCGTCCACAACGGACAGAGCGCCCTTCTGCAGCGTCACGTGGGTCGGCGCGTCGAGACCGCGCACCAGCACCGCCGGCGGGTCGAGCGCGAGGATCCTGCCGGTGTCCATGATGGCCACCCGGTCGCAGAGGATCTCGGCCTCGTCGAGGTAGTGCGTCGTGTAGACGATGGTCTTGCCGCGTTCCTTGATGGCGCGCAGCACGTCCCAGAGGTTGCGGCGGGCCTGCGGGTCGAGCGCCGCGGTCGGTTCGTCCAGGAACACGATGTCCGGGTCGTGCACGAGCGCGCACGCGATCGAGAGCCGCTGGCGCTGGCCGCCGGAGAGCTTGTTCTCCTGCTCGTTCGCCTTGTCCGCGAGGCCGACCAGCTCCAGCATGTCCGCGGCCGTGCCGGCACTCACGCCGTAGAGCGCGCCGAACGTCTGCAGCTGCTCCTTCGCCGTCAGCTTGTCGAAGAACGACGTCGCCTGCAGCTGGACCCCGATGCGCGGCAACAACTTCACGTTGCGCGGCCACGGGCTCTCGCCGAGCAGCCGCACCTCACCGCTGTCGGGCTTGCGCAGCCCCTCGACGATCTCCAGCGTGGTGGTCTTCCCGGCGCCGTTGGGCCCCAGGATGCCGAAGAACTCTCCCTCGGCCACGGTGAACGAGACCCCGTCCACCGCCTTCAGCTCGCCGTAGCTCTTGCGGACGTCCCGCACCACGACCGCCGACCGTTCCTCCGTCATGGGCGAGACGGTAGGTCAGCGGGTGGTGGTCCGCGGGGCGGAAAGACGAAAGTCGCCGCGAAGTCGAGACGAAGTGGGTCAGCCGCCGGACACCAGCAACGGGCATGCGGTGTAGACGTCGTTCAACCTCCGCAGCGCCGCCGCGAACTGCTCGAAGCGCGCACGCGGAACGGCCGCGCGGACCTCGCTGATCACCTGCCACAGGTAGCGGTGCTCCGCGGTCTCCACGACCGGTGCCGGAGCGTCGCCCGGGACGTCGGCGGCGAACGCGAGCGCCACCGCCGCGGCGCGCAGGCAGGCGGTCGCGAGCGTCACGCAGTCCTCGACGAGGGTGCGGTCGTCCTGGGCCCGGACGACGCCGCTGACGGCGAACCGGACTGCCTGCATGAGGGCGAGGTAGAGGCGCTGGCCGGCCTGGGTGCGTTCGGCCGGCAGGTGTTCGGTGCCGCAGCCGGGTGTCACGACGGTCATGCCGACCTGGGGGCGGCGCAGCACGTGGTCGAAGAGCGCGGTCGGGGCCCAGAGCAGGGCGCGCCAGGAGTCCTCCGGGATCGAGGTGCCCATCCTGGCGGCGTTCTCCAGCACGTCGAGGTACGCGATGAGGACGGCGGAGAGGAAGACGCCGCCGCGGTCGCCGCCGACCCGTTCGATGCCGAACTGTTCGTCGACGGCGGGGTCCTGGACCCGGTAGCCGGGCGTCCACTCGATGACGCCGCTGCTCGCGAGCACGACGCGCGCGAGACGCTGGTGCACGGGCGACGCCGAGAGCACCGTGTCGTCCAGGCCCATCTGGACGAGCATGGACGCGGCGTGCTGCAGCGACTCGCGCCGCTGCGGCACGAGGTCGGGGTGCAGCATGCGGAACGGCTCCACGTCGCCCTCCCCTTCCGTTGTTGTACCCACAATGAACGGCAGGAGGCGGGAAGTCATCCGGATGAACCGCAGCGTTACGTCTCAGTTGGACGCGTCAGTGTGCCTGGGTCCAGGCCGTGAGCTGCGCACGAGACGAAAGATTCAACGCGGTCTTCACGTTGTGCACGTGGGATTCCACGGTGCGGTGCGAGATGCCGAGCTTGGCCGCGACCTGCGCGTTCGTCAGGCCCTGCGCGACCAGTTCGACGACCATCCGCTGCCGGTCGCTGAGCACCGGGTCGCCCGCCATCTCCTTGTCCAGCGCGGTTTCCAGCGCGTGCCGCGCGTCCATGGCCCGGCCGGCGCCGAGCGCTCGCTGGAAAGCCGCCTGGGACAGGGATTCCCGCGCGGAGTCCAGTGCGGCGGTCATCTTCCGCCGCCACCACGCTTCCGGCGGGACGACCCACGCCGTGCGCATCTGCTGACAGGCGGCCAGAAGCCGGACACCGAGCTCGTGCCGGCCGGACAGCATCGCGACGAGACCGCGGCCCTCGATCGACTCCAGCACTGCCCGCGGTGTGTCCGCCGTCATCCTCGCGCTCTCGGCGAACCGGGCCCCGGCGGCCGCCACATCACCGCGTTCCATCGCGATGCAGCCCGCCGTGTGCACCGCGATGGCCACGACGTCCTGCCGTGCATGGACTCTGAGCACCGGCAACGCGTCGTCGACCAGCGCGGCGGCGGCGTCCACGTCGCCCTGCACGAGCATCCGCCAGCCGAGGTTCTGGCGCGACACAGCCACACTCACGTCGTTGCCGTTACGTACGCCGTGCTGGATCGATCGGCGCAACGCCCGTGCGGTGTTCGGCACATCGCCCAGGCCGTCGTAAGCGCTCGCTAACGTCCGGAACAGGCGGCACATGATCAGGTCCTGCCCGCTGGCCTCCGCCGCCTCCAGCGCCTCGACGGCGTACCTCACCGCCTCGTCGTGCCGTTGTTCGTGGCCCGCCAGCAGAGACGCGTACTCGAGCGCCAGGATCCGGTAGCGGGCGTCTGCGGGCGACTGGCCCAGCACCTGCATCAGCACCGCGCCCGCCTCGGCGAAGTAGCCGCGGTCGAAGCACACCCTGAGCAGCATCGTGGCGAGCATCAGCCGCCGGTCGTCGCGCGATGCGACCAGATGGGCGAACGCGTACACCACGTTGTCGTACTCCTGGTGCTGCGTCCTGACCTGCTCCGGCGTGAGGATCGACGACGAGATGCCGGGCTCACCCTTCTCGCACAGCCACGCGATGATCCGCTCGGCCGTCACCTCGTGCTCGCCGTGCTCCCGCAGCCGTTCCGCGGCGTAGAGGCGGACCGACTCGAGCATCCGGAAGCGGCCGTCGTTCTCCCGCACCACCAACGACTTCGCCTGCAACGCCAGGAGCAGCCCGATCACCTCGCCGCCGTGCACGACCCCGGCGATCTCCAGCCCGAACCCGCCCGGCAGCAGCGCGAGCCGCCGGAACAGCTCCTTCTCGGACGTGGTCAGCAGGTCGTGACTCCACGCGATCGCCGCGCGCAGGCTCTGGTGCCGCGTCTGCTCACCGGCGTCCGTCAGCAGGTCGAGCCGCTGGTCGAGGCGGTCCGCGAGCTCGGGCAGCGCCACGGACCTGGAAAGCTTCGCGGCCAGTTCCACCGCGAGCGGCAGGCCGTCCAGCCGCGCGCAGATCGCGGCGATCGCGTCCTGGTCACCGGTGGTGCCGGCGCGTTCGGTGAACAGCCGGGCCGCGTCGGCCATGCCGTGCAACGGGTAGACGACCTCGCCGACGGATCTCAGCGCCTCCCTGCTGGTGGCGAGGACCTGCACGTTCGGGCACCGCGACAGCAGCGCGTCCACGACGGCACAACATTCTTCGACCAGATGCTCGCAGTTGTCGACGAGCAGCAGGATCCGGCGGTTGCCCAACTCCTGGAGCACCGTCGTCCGCAGCGCGACACCCGCGTGCTGGTACACCCCAACGGCTTCCGCGAAGGCCTGCACCACCTGCTCAGGTCTGCTCAGCCTGCCGAGCTCGACGGTGCGGACCTCCGCGCGTCTGGCACGTCCGGCGAGCTCGACCGCGAGCCGCGTCTTCCCGGCACCGGCCGGTCCCACGAGCGTGAGCATCCTGTGCTTGCGCAGCAACGAAAGCAGCTCGCCCAGCTCGCTCTCCCTGCCGACGAACGCGTCGGAGTAGGCGGGCAGCTCGGCGACCACAGTGGACGTACCGGCGGTGCGCCGGCGATAGGCGCGCTGGCGGCACGCGTTCGAGCAGTACCGCGCCCGTGACGGCATGGGCGCGAACGCCTTGCCGCAGCTCGCGCAGATGCCCATCGCACGAGCCTACGACCCCTCCGACGTCTCAGTTGGAAAGTGTGTGGAGGTCTACCTCGAGCGTGGTGCCCGAAACCAGCTCCGCGAGCTCGATCCGGTCCTTGGCCCTCGAGCGCCAGCCGCTCCGGATCCGCTGCACCACCTGCGTCTTCGTGACGTCGGCGGCCTCCGCCTTGATCACGATGTCCTTGCCGTTCTCCAGGTGCACGACGGCTTTGGTGAACCTCGGCGCATGTGGCACGAACTCGCCAGTTCCCGGCACCGCGGGGTACATGCCGAGCGCGCTGAACACGTACCAGGCCGACATCGTGCCGAGGTCGTCGTTGCCCGTGACACCCGCCGGTCCGTTGACGAACAACGTCTGCGCGGCGCGCACGACCACCGATGTCTTCTCCGGCTTGCCGATGAGCGCGTACATCCACGGGGCGTGCAGATCGGGCTCGTTGTTCGGGTTGTACCTGAACTGGTTGTAGTAGTCGTACGGGCCCACGACCCACTTCTCGCGGACAGTCCTCTTCGGGTCCACGAGGAGGTCGGCATACGCGAAGAAGTCGTCCAGCCGCGCCTCGGCCGCGGCCTTGCCGCCGAGCGCCGTGATCAGCCCGGCGATGTCGTGCTGGCACAACCACTGGTACTGCCACGCCGTGCCCTCGTGGAACCCCTCCGATCCCTGCGGCGTGAACGGGCTGAGCCACGCGCCGCCCTGCAGCTTCGGCCGCGGGAACCCGGTGAAGCCGCGGTCCGTGACGCTGTTGTCCCAGAGGGCGCGGTGGTTGAGGCCGCGTGTGCGGAGCCGTTCCGCGTCCGCGGTGTGGCCCAGCGCCTCGGCCATGATCGCGAGCGTGGCGTCGGCCAGCGCGTACTCCAGGGTCGCCGACGCGCCGTGGTGCGGGTCGGTGTCCTGGCCCTTCTTCGGGAAGCGCTTGTCGTACTGGACGAAACCACTGGCGAGGTAGTTCGGGTTGCCGGAGCGGCCCTGGAAGCGGGAGCTCTGCGGCGGGACACCGTCGGCGTTCTGCAGCAGCGCGCGGTAGGCCTGCTCCTCGAAGCCCTTGAGGTGCCCGAAACGCCACAGGTCGACCAGGAACGGCGTGACCGGGTCGCCGGTCATGCAGTTCGTCTCCTGGTTCGCGTACGCCCAGCGCGGCAGCCAGCCGCCCTGTTCGTGGATCGCCAGGATGCTGCGTGCGATGTCCTGCGACCGTTTCGTGCGGATCAACGCGAGAAGCTGGTTGTGCGCGCGGTAGGTGTCCCACAGCGAGTAGTACTCGTAGTAGGTCCAGCCGTCGGCCTGGTGGATCCGGTTGTCGAACCCGCGGTACCTGCCGTCGGCGTCGCTGCCGGTCAGCGGCTGGAGCAGCACGTGGTAGAGCGCGGTGTAGAAGACCGCGCGCTCGTCCCAGTCGTCCGTCTCGATCTCGACGCACCCGAGCTCGCGGCGCCAGGCGTCCTGGGCCTCGTTGCGGAGGTCGTCGAAGGTCTTCCCCGCGGTCTCGGCCTCCAGGTTGTGCGCGGCACCTGCCTCGTCCACTTGCGACAGTGCGGTGGTGGCGGTGACCGGGCCGGGTTCGAACGTGACCCAGGCGCCGCGAAGTCCCGCGCCCCCGGCGGAATCCCGTTGTCCCGGCTTGGGTCCGGCCGGACCCCACGTGCCGAACTGCGTGAACGGGCGGTCGAACGTGGTGGTGAAGTAGGTGACGTACGGGCGGCCGCCGCAGAACGCCTGCGTCTCCACGGTTCCGGTGATCGTGCGGTCGCCGACGACCCTGACGGAACTGGCGCTGACGGGTTCCTTGTCGTTGGCCTGCCCGACGTTCACGAGCAGCGAACCCTTGACACCGCTGGGGAACGTGTACCGCTCGACACCGGCGCGCGTGGTCGCCGTGCACTCGACGGTGATGCCCCGGTCCAGCTTCACCTTGTAGTAACCGGGTTTGCCGATCTCGCCGTCGTGGGAGTACCCGCTGGCGTACCGCTTGTGGTCGAAGCTCGACGGCAGCCGGTCGACCGGGAGGATCGGGACCAGGCCGCCCTGCTCCCAGCACCCCGCGCCGGACAGGAAGAAGTGCCCGAAGCCGCGGATCTGCTGGTCGTCGTAGCGGTAGCCGGCGTAGTGCGAGCCGATCGGGCTGCTGTGCGCCTTGCCGAACGGCATGGACGCGCCGGGGAACGTGTTGCCCTCGTCCTTTGTGCCGATGAAGGTGTTGACCGACTCAACGGGATCCAGTGCGTCCACGGGTTTCACCCTAGTTGGGATCTTGGGGTGGCGCGGGGTGCCGCTGTGGTCCGGTCGGGTGGTCCGGGAGCCGAGGGACCGGGCCGGGGTGCGACCGCCGCCGCATGCGCATCCCGGCCCGGGGGCCTACTCGGCGGACCGGGCTACAACGCGGTCCGTCACCAGATCATCGCTGAGCGCACACGGGCAAGGTCAAGTCCGTGGCGATCACTTGTCCGATTCCGGACATCGGCGACTCAACCGGCCGGTGTCGCGCTCAGCGTCTTGTAGCCGACGCCGAGGGACTCGAACGCGTCCATCGTGAGCCCGGTGAGCTGGTCGACCGTGGCCGGATCCATCCGCAGCAGCCGCGTCTCGTGCAGGCGGCTGCCGGCGAGGGCCGCCCGCTCGCTGTACACGATCTTCACGCTCGTGTCCTGCCCCGCGGACACGTCGACCGTGATGTCCTTGTAGACGCCGGTCAGCATCGTGGCGATCTTCGTGGCGATGTCGTGTGCGATGACGGCGGTGGTCAGGCCCGCGATGATCGTGAGGATCATCTTGGGGTCCACGGACAGTTCGCTCTGCACCGGCGTCGTCCACGCTTCGCCGCTGTAGAGCCGGACCTCGGAGTCCGTGCTGGTCAGGTCGATGTCGATGGCCTTGGACCTGGCCGTGCTGAACATGGTGCCTGTTTTGATCTTCTGTTCGAACCAGACCTGGACGGCCTCCACCGGGGTGAGGACGTCGCTGCCCGAGACCATCTCCTCCGGGGACACGTAGATCGGGGTCGTCGTCGCCTTGCCGTGGATGTCCTTCGAGTACGCGGACAGCCCTGGGTGGATCGAACCGAAGTTGTTGTTGAACGTGATCGCCGTGGACGTTTTGCCGGAGAACGGCTTGCCCAGGTTGCCGTCCTCGTCGAGCGTCAGCTCGTTGCCCAGGACGACGTCCACCGGCCCGGTGGAGACGTCCACCTGGACGGTGGTGTCGAACTTGTCGGTGGCGAAGAACTGGTACTGCGGCTTCCACGTGAAGGTGTTCTTCGGAAGGTACTTGTCGGCCGACTGCCACACGACGTTGTAGGTGTCGTTGACCTTCTTCGCGAAGCAGAGCTTGTAGCCGTTGTCCTTCAGCGTCTTGAGGTCCTCCGGGGCGATCCGGATCTCCACGCTCTTCTGGCCGTCCGTCATGGTCTCGCTCCTGTGCTGGATGTCGGGGCCGCGCTGGCTCCTCGGCACACGCTCCGGGGCGGCCGTCTCCAGCGGGTCTTCGCGGCGCGCGCACCGCTGTCACCGGGCCGTCGGCGTCACTCGATGGGCTGGACTGGGCCGAGCGGGTTCCGTTGGGCCATTGGCGTTACGGGCGCCGGGCGAACGACCGGGGAACCGGCGACGCGCCGTTGCCGCTCGTTCCCTACCGGGTGGAGGTCGAGTCCGCACGACTGAGTGCCCGTCGGCGGCCTGCAGTGGGCAGGACGCCGCGGCAGGTGAGCGAGAGATGCCCTGGAGACGCGGCCGGGTGATGCTCGGGACGGCCGGAGGAAGGACCGCGATGAGAGAAGCCGATGACGCGCATCTGGTGTTGCTGGGCGGTTTCGAGCTGCACGTCGGATGCGGGGACGTCGCGCTGCCCAAGGGCGCGCAGCGACTGCTCGCCTACGTCGCGATCCACCACGGCGAGGCGGTGAGCCGGCAGGCCGCCGCCGAGCAGCTGTGGCCCGAGTGCCGCAGACAGCGTGCGACCGCCAACGTGCGGCAGGCGTTGTGGCACCTGCGCCGGGCGACGGACCGGCCGGTCGTCGAGCCCTCGGTGGACCGGCTGCGGCTTTCGCCCGCGCTGACCGTCGACTTCTGCGGGGCGGTGGAGGCTGCCCACCACGTCGTCGGCGCCACTGCCTCGGCGTGCGCGGAAGGCCTGGTCGCCGCCCTGTCCCGGGACGTGCTGCCCTACTGGACCGACGACTGGCTGGCTCCCGTGCGGCGCCGGTGGGAGCAGGTCCGGCTGCACGCGCTGGAGGCGATCGCCCAGCACCTCATCTCGGCCGGCGCGCACCTCGCCGCGCTGGAGGCGGCCTTCACCGCGATCTCCATCGACCCGGTGCGGGAGACGGCGCACCGGACGGTGATCGCGGCGCACCTCTCCCAGGGCAACTGCGGGTCGGCCCTGCGGCACTACCAGCACTACCGCGCACTTCTGCACCGCGAACTGGGCGTCACGCCGTCGTCGCACATGACCCGGCTCGTCGCGTCGCAGGCGGCGTTGTGAGCCATAGGCGTTCGCGGCCTTGACCGGTCCGGAACTGTTGACAAGGCCGTAAAGCCAAGGTGAGATACGGCCACTATGACAACGTTGTCCCCCAGCGGGCCCGTAGCCGGTCAGCGCAAGGTACGTCGTGCGACGATGAACGACGTCGCGCGGCTCGCGGGCGTCAGCATCAAGACCGTCTCACGCGTGGTCAACGACGAACCGGGCGTCCACCCGTCCACCGCAGAGCGCGTGCTGGCGGCCATCGACCAGCTCGGGTTCCGGCGGAACCTGAGTGCCCGCAACCTGCGCCGAGGCTCGTCCACCGGCACGATCGGGCTGGTGCTGGAGGACGTCGGCAACCCGTTCTACTCCGGTGTGACCCGCGCTGTCGAGGAAATCGCCCGTCTGCGCGGCAGACAGGTGATCTCGGGGTCGTCCGACGAGGACCCCGGCCGTGAACGCGAGCTGGCGCTGGAGTTCTGCTCGCGCAGGGTGGACGGGCTGCTGATCGTGCCCGCCGGGCTGCAGCACAGCTACCTGGTGCCGGAGATGCGCGCGGGTACGCCCGTGGTGTTCCTGGACCGGCCCGCCGGCGACGTCGTGGCCGACACCGTGCTGGTGGACAACATCGGCGGCACCGTCGAAGCGGTCACGCACCTGGCCTCGCACGGGCACCGCCGCATCGCGTTCCTCGGGGACGCGCCGGACATCTTCACCGCCAACGAGCGCCTGCGCGGCTATCGCGAGGGGTGCGTGCGGGCGGGCATCGGGTACCACGAGGAGCTCGTGGCGATGGGACCGCACGACGAGAACAGCGTCGCGACCACGTTGCAGCGCCTGCAGAACATGCGCGAGCCCGCCACGGCGATCGTGGCCGGCAACAACCGCATCACCGTCTACATCCTGCGTTCGCTCGCGGGAGTGGCGGAACGGCCCGCCCTGGTGGGCTTCGACGACTTCGAACTCGCTGACCTGCTGTCTCCGCCGGTGACCGTGATCGCGCACGACGCGAGCGCGCTCGGCAAGGCGGCTACCGATCTGTTGTTCGCCCGACTGGACGGCGACAACTCACCACCGCGCCGCGTCGTGCTGCCGGTGCGTTTGGTGCCACGAGGATCCGGGGAGGTCCACGCGTGAGTTCTGGTGTTCTCCACCAGCCTGTCAACTTGCCCGCCAACCAGCCGAAGCAGTTCTACCGCGGCGGTGAGGCGATCGCCGCGCTGCGCGGCGGAACGAGCGGCGACTTCGGCCCCGAGGACTGGGTGGCGTCGACGACGACGCTCTACGGTCGCGACGACGCCGGGTTGACAACGTTGCCAAACGGCGTTCTCCTGCGCGACGCGGTGAAGGCCGACCCGGCGGGGTGGCTCGGCGCGGAGCACGCGGCGAAGTTCGGCGGCGACACGGCGTTGCTGGTGAAGCTGCTCGACGCGGGCCAGCGCCTGCCCGTGCACTGCCACCCGTCGAACGCCTTCGCGTCCTCGCACCTGAACTGCCGCCACGGCAAGACGGAGGCGTGGATCGTCGTCGGCACCACGGGGTCGAACCCGACCGTCTACATCGGATTCCGCGACGACGTGCCGGCGGCGACCGTCGCGGACTGGGTCGCCACGCAGAACACCACGGCGATGCTCGACGCGCTGAACCCGGTCTGCGTCCGGCCCGGCGACACGGTGTTCGTGCCCGCCGGTGTGCCGCACGCGATCGGCGAGGGCGTGTTCATCGTCGAACTGCAGCAGCCCACCGACTTCTCGGTGACGCTGGAGTGGCAGGGCTTCCTCGCCAACGCCGACATCGGCCACCTCGGCCTCGGCTACGACGTGGCGCTCGACTGCGTGGACCGGCAGGGCTGGAGCGGCAAGCTCGAGGAGCTGGTGCACCAGACGTCGGAGAAGTGGGCGCCGTCGGTCGACCTGCTCGGCCACGCCGCGGACCCGTTCTTCCAGGCCGACCGCCTGCACGTGGAGGGCTCCTTCGCGTTGGAGCCGTCGTTCGCCGTGCTGGTGGTGCTGGAGGGTGCCGGTCAGCTCGGTGAGCTGCCAGTGCACAAGGGCAGCACCGTCGTCGTGCCGCACGCGGCCGGCGAGCTGGGGCTGACCGGAGACCTGGTGGCGATCCGCTGCCGTCCACCTGTGCTGTCCGCTGTGGAGGATGTGACGCCTTGAGCCAGCCACTGCTGGAGGCTCGTGATCTCACGAAGAACTACGGCACCGTGGAGGCTCTCCGCGGTGCCGCGTTCACCGCTTACCCCGGCGAGGTCGTGTCGCTGATCGGCGACAACGGCGCGGGCAAGTCCACCCTGGTGAAGTGCCTGTCCGGGGTGGAGCAGCCGACGAGCGGCACGCTGTTGTTCGACGGCGAGCCGCTCGTGCTCGGCTCCCCCAACGACGCCCGCGACCGCGGCATCGAGACGGTGTTCCAGGACCTCGCGGTCGCGCCGGACCTCGACCCGGCCGCGAACATGTTCCTGGGCAGGGAGATCCTCAAGCCCGGCGTCCTGGGTCTCCTGGGCGTGCTGGACAAGAAGGCGATGCGCAGGCAGGCCGCCGAGCACTTCACCCGGTTCGGCGCGACGCTGCAGAGCATCGACGTGCCGATCGCGGCGCTGTCCGGTGGCCAGCGGCAGTCCGTCGCGGTCGCGCGGTCGGTGGCGTGGGCGTCGAAGCTCGTGTTCATGGACGAGCCGACGGCCGCACTCGGTGTGGTGCAACGGGAACGCGTGCTGGAAGTGATCAAGCGCGTGCGCGACGAGGGCATCGCCGTGGTGCTGATCTCGCACAACATGCCCGAGGTGCTGTCGGTCTCCGACCGCGTCGAGGTGCTGCGCCTCGGCCGGCGCGTGGCCCGTTTCAAGGCCTCCGAGACCAGCGTCGAGGAGCTCGTCGGCGCGATGACGGGTGCGCTGACCCAGGAGGACGCCGCGTAATGACGGATGAGAAGACAACGATGTCAACTCTGCCGGACGAGCAGCGCACCCCGTTGCTCAAGCGTCTGACCGGCGCGAACACGCTGTGGATCGGCCTGGTGCTGCTGGTCCTGGTCGCCACGTTCGGCGCGATCCGCCCGGACGCGATCTTCCAGGTGACCACGCTGCAGTTCCTGCTCGCGGAGACCGCCGTGCTGCTGGTGCTGTCGGTCGGCATGACGTTCGTGATCATCACGTCCGGCATCGACCTGTCCGTGGGTTCGGTGCTGGTGTTCGCGTCGGTCTCCTCGGCGATGGCGATGAACTCGGTGTCCGGTGGCGACGCGACGAACGCGGGCTGGGGCGTGATCGGGTTCGGCCTGCTGGTCGCGGTGGTCAGCGGCGCGGTCTGGGGCCTGCTCAACGGTCTGCTGATCTCGCGGGCGAAGATCCCGCCGCTGATCGTCACACTGGGCTCGTTCGGTGCGGCGCAGGGTGCGGCCCTGTTGCTGAACAACGGTTCCAACGTGTCGGGCATCCCGGACAAGCTCAACCGCACGTTCGGTTCCGGCACGTACTTCGGCATCCCGAACATCGTGATCGTGGCCGCGATCGTCACCGCCCTCGGCGCGTTGTTGTTGTCCACCACGCGTTTCGGCCGCTACACCTACGCGGTCGGTTCGAACGAGGAGGCGGCAAGGCGCGTCGGCATCTCGGTGCGCGGCCACCTCACGAAGGTCTACCTGCTCGCGGGCACCCTGGCGGGTCTCGCGGGGTTCATGGGCAACGCGTTCTTCCGCGTCGCGGTCGTCACCGGCCACGAGACGGACAACCTGAACGCGATCGCCGCCGTCGTGCTGGGCGGGACGAGCATCTTCGGCGGCATGGGTTCGGTGCTGGGCACCGTCTTCGGCGTGTTCATCCCGGCCGTGCTGGAGAAGGGCCTCGTGATCATCGGGGTCAAGGAGTTCTGGCAGCCGATCGCCGTGGCGATCGTGCTGGTGGCCGCCGTGTGGCTGGACCAGACACGGCGGCGGGCGCGCAACCAACGTTAGGAAAGGTGCTGGACCAATGAAGATCCGCTCCGCAGTGGCCGTCTCAGCCGCTTTCCTGCTCGCCGCGTGTGGCGGGGGTGGGCAGATTGGTGACTCGAACTCGGGCAACTCGGCCGCGAACAAGAAGCTGGTGCTGATCCCCGGCATCACGGCGGAACCGTTCTACATCTCGATGCAGTGCGGTTTCGAGGAGGCGGCGAAGGCCGCGGGCTACGAGTTCGACACCCAGGCCCCGGCGAAGTTCGACGCGGCCCAGCAGACCCCCATCGTCACGGGCATCCTCGCGTCGAAGCCGGCCGCAGTCCTGATCGCGCCGACCGACGACAAGGCCATGGCCGGCCCGATGAAGTCGCTCAAGGACGCGGGCATCAAGGTCGTCGAGGTCGACACCAAGCTCCAGGACACCTCGATCGGCGTCTCCTCCATCTCGTCCAACAACGAGCAGGGCGGCAAGCTCGCCGCCGAGACGCTGAACAAGCTCTCGGCCGGCAAGTCCGGCTCGGTGCTGGTGCTCAACACCAAGGCCGGCACGTCCACGACCGACGCCCGTGCCAAGGGCTTCGAGGACGCCATCAAGGCCTACCCGAACCTCAAGTACATCGGCCAGCAGTACACCGACAACGAGCCCGCCACCGCGGCCTCGAAGGTGACCGCGACGCTGGCCGCGAACCCGGACCTGATCGGCGTGTTCGCGACCAACCTCAACACCGGTGAGGGCGCGGCGACGGGTCTGCGGAACGCGGGCAAGACCGGAACGGTGAACCTGGTCGGCTTCGACGCGTCGCCCAAGCAGGTGCAGGACCTGCAGGCGGGCACCGTGCAGGCCCTGATCGCGCAGGACCCCGGCACGATCGGCAAGCAGGGCGTCGAGCAGGCCCTGGCGGCGATCGACGGCAAGGAGAACAAGCGCAACATCGAGACGGACCTGGTCGCCATCACGAAGGACGACGCGTCGGCCAACTCGAAGTACTTCTACAAGCAGTCCTGCTGACGTTCGGCGCTCGGAGGGCCGTTCCCACCTGGGGGACGGCCCTTCGGCCTTTCGGGGCCTTCATGACGCATGTCATGGTCTCCTGGCCGGGTGGGCTAAGACCCAAGTCGTACAACTCAGTCATCCTTCAGCGGATGTTCAGGACCCCCCAGAACCGATGAGCTAGAAGCACATTGGAGGGGGCTCGAATGCGACGAAGGAAAACCGCGGCGGCACTTGCCGTTGTGACAGCGACATCCCTGCTCATCGCACCACAGGCACTGGCGGAACCGATCCAGCAGATCCAGTGGCAGCAGTGCTTCGCCCCGGGAACCCCGGGACTTCCGCCCGGCGGCGAACGACTGGAGTGCGGCAGCTTCACCGCGCCGATGGACTGGAACAACCCGCGCAACGGCAAGACGATCACGATCGCGGTCAGCCGGCTCACGCCGAAGAACGGCACGGCGAAGTCCACGGTCTTCACCAACCCCGGCGGTCCCGGCGGCCCCGGCCGCACGATCCCGCTGCTCTACCTCGACCGGCCCAAGCTGAGCGAGAACGCCGAGATCATCGGCATCGACGTGCGCGGCACGGGCGCCAGCAGCAACGTCACGTGCGGGAGCTTCAACACCGACGGACAGGTCGACCCGCGTGATCGCAGCAAGGCCAACCTCGACCTGCTCTACGGCGCCATGGAACTGCAGGCGAAGTTCTGCCAGGCGAAGTCGGGCGAGTTCGGCAGGTACGTCTCCACCGACCAGACGGTGAAGGACCTCGACCTGCTGCGCCAGGTGCTCGGCAAGAAGAAGGTCAGCTGGCTCGGCTACTCCGGCGGCAGCTGGATGGGTGCCTACTACGCCACCTACTTCCCCAAGACGCTCGACCGGATCGTGCTCGACTCCAACGTCGACTTCACCCTGCCGTGGCAACCGATCTTCGACGACTGGGGCATGGCCTTCGAACGCCGGTTCCGCGTCGACTTCCTGCCGTGGGTGGCGAAGTACGACAGCGTCTACCACCTCGGCAAGACCGGCGAGGAGGTTCGCCAGTCCTACGAACGCACCCGCGCCAAGCTGAACGCGCAGCCCGTCACGCGACCGGACGGCGTGTACAACGGCGTCACGCTCGACCTCGTGCTGAGGTCCACGCTCTACAGCAAGGGCAGCTTCTCCGAGGGTGCGCAGAGGCTCGCGGAACTGGCCGGTGCCGTGCCCGCGCAGATGAACGCGCTGGCCAGCTATCCGGACGCCCAAATGGGCACCGCCTACTCGATCCTCTGCAACGACACTCCGTTCCACGGCGGCAGGAAGTACCTGGAGCGCGACGGCGCGCAGGACGGCGCCAAGTGGCCGCTCGTCGGCTACACCCAGGTCGCCGGCCCGTGCGCGTTCTGGGACCGGCCGGACATCAAGCTCAAGCAGCCCACCGGGATCGGCGTCGCCTCGACGTTGATGGTGCAGTCGGTGCGCGACCCGGCGACGCCGATCGAGCAGGCGCAGCGGGCACACCGGAACTTCAGGAACTCCGTGCTGCTCACCGTCGACGACGAGGGTGACCACGGCATCTACGGCTTCGGCAACCCGTGCGTCGACGACGTCGTCGAGCGCTACCTCGTCGACGGCGTCACTCCCGCCGCGGACCTGAGGTGCGCCGGTGTCGGACTGCCTGCTCCCGGCGGACAGGGCGGGCAGAACTCGCTCGCGAAGGTCCGGCAGCTCGCCACCACGCTCGGCTGGTAGAAGGGGGAAACGCATGTACCGCAACAAGATCGCGGCGGCACTCGCCGTCGTCACGGCGACATCGCTGTTCGTCGCCCCGCAGGCCCAGGCGACCGGCCTGGCCGACCAGAAGATCACCTGGCAGCAGTGCACCGACGAGCCTGGATTCGAACGGCTGCAGTGCGGCAGTTTCACCGCGCCGATGGACTGGAACAACCCGCGCAACGGCAAGACCATCACCATCGCGGTCAGCCGCACGGTTCCGTTGAACGGCAAGGCGAAGACCGCGGTCTTCACCAACCCCGGCGGACCTGGCAGCGAGGGACGCACGCTTCCGATGATCTACCTCGACCGTCCGAAGCTCAGCGAGAACGCCGAGATCTACGGCATCGACGTGCGCGGCACGGGCGCCAGCAGCAACGTGACGTGCGGCGGGTTCGACACGCTCGGCTCGACGGACCCGCGTGACCGCAGCAAGGCCAACCTCGACCTCATCTACAGCGGCATGGAGCTGCAGGCGAAGTTCTGCCAGACCAAGTCCGGTGAGCTCGGCAGGTTCATCACCACCGACCAGACCGTGAAGGACCTG
Source organism: Lentzea sp. HUAS TT2 (assembly GCF_051853195.1). NCBI lineage: Bacteria > Bacillati > Actinomycetota > Actinomycetes > Pseudonocardiales > Pseudonocardiaceae > Lentzea > Lentzea sp. HUAS TT2. The sequence goes on from NZ_CP196667.1 coordinate 1,444,638, forward strand.
GACCTGCTGCGCCAGGTGATCGGCCGCAAGAAGGTCGACTGGGTCGGCTACTCCGGCGGCAGCTGGATGGGCGCCTACTACGCCACCTACTTCCCCAAGACGCTCGACAAGATCGTGCTCGACTCGAACACCGAGTTCACCGGCACGTGGCAGTCGGTGTTCGGCGACTTCGGCATGGGCTTCGAGCGGCGGTTTCGCGTCGACTTCGCGCCGTGGGTCGCCAAGTACGACAGCGTCTACCACCTCGGCAAGACCGGTGAAGAGGTGCGGCAGAGCTACGAGCGGACACGCGCGAAGCTCGCACAGCAGCCCGTCACCCTGCCCGAGGGCACGTACTACGCGGTCACGCTGGACCTGGTGCTCGTCCAGGGCCAGTACAGCAAGTACGCGTTCGACAGCACCGCGCGCAAGTTCGCCGAACTGGCCGGCACGCTGCCGACGCCGATGAGCGCCCAGGCGTCCTACCCGGACGCCAAGAACGCCACGTTGCACTCGATCATCTGCAACGACAACGAGTTCCGCGGTGACCGCAAGTTCCTGGAGCGTGACGCGGCCAGGGACGGCGCCAAGTGGCCGCTGCTGGGCTACTACCAGCTCATGGGTCCCTGCGCGTACTGGGACAGGCCGAACGTCACTCTCAAGCAGCCCACCGGAATCGGCGTCACGCCGACGCTGATGGTGCAGTCCGAACGGGACGCACCGACGCCGATCGAGGGTGCGCGCAGGGCGCACGCCGGGTTCGCCGGATCGCGGATGCTGACCGTGAAGGACGAGGGTGACCACGGCATCTACGGGCTCGACAACGGCTGTGTGAACGACGTCGTCGAGCGTTATCTCGTCGACCGCGTGACGCCGTCCGGCGACCTGTCCTGCCCCGGAGTGCCTCTGCCAGAACCGGGTCAGCAGCAGGCCGGCCCGCTGGAGCAGGCGCGCAGGCTGGCGGTCCAGCTCGGGTGGTGACCAGACGGGCCGGTCTCCGCGTGAGACCGGCCCGTTCCTTCCGACGATGAGGGGGAGTCTCTCGTGAGAAGGCAATTGGCGGTAGTGACCGCCGCGACCATGGCCGCGACAGTGCTCGTGGCACCGCAAGCGGTGGCAGGCACCAGGTTCGCGAGCCAGGAGATCACCTGGCAGTTGTGCAACGACGATCCCGGATTCGAACGGCTGCAGTGCGGCACGTTCACCGCGCCGATGGACTGGCACAACCCCGACAACGGCAAGACCGTCACGATCGCGGTCAGCCGCACGGTTCCGTTGAACGGCAAGGCGAAGAGCACCATCTTCACCAACCCCGGCGGGCCCGGCGGCGAGGGCCGTTCGCTCCCGATGGTCTACCTGAACCGGCCGAAGCTCAGCGAGAACGCCGAGATCTACGGCATCGACGTGCGCGGTACCGGTGCCAGCGACAACGCCACCTGCGGCGGCTACCAGCACCGCCTCGCCACCGACTGGCGCGACCGCGGCAAGGCGAACCTCGACCTGCTCTACGGCGGCATGGAACTGCAGGCGAAGTTCTGCCAGACCAAGTCCGGCGAGCTCGGCCGTCACCTGACGACCGAGCAGACAGTGCGCGACCTCGACCTGCTCCGCCAGCTCCTCGGCCGCAAGAAGGTCAGCTGGCTCGGCTACTCCGCCGGCACCTGGATGGGCGCCCACTACGCCACCTTCTTCCCGAAGACGCTCGACAAGATCGTGCTCGACTCCAACATCGAGTTCACCGAGTCGTGGCAGACGGCCTTCAACAACCTCCCGGCAGGCTCCGAGCTGAGGTTCCGCACGGACTTCCTGCCGTGGGTCGCCGAGTACGACACCGCGTTCGGGCTCGGCAAGACCGCGGAGGAGGTCCGGCAGAGCTACGAGACCACGCGCGCACGGCTGGTCGAGCAGCCCTACGTCCTGCCCGACGGCGCCGTCGTCACCCCGGTCGTGCTGGACGCCGTGATCTTCAGCGGCCTCTACAGCAAGGGCTCCTTCGAGGGCACGGCCCAGCTGCTCGCGCTGGTCGCGGGCACCCTGCCGATCTCACTGGCCGCACCGCGGCAGTACCCGGACTCGATCATGGGAACGCAGATGTCGATCCTGTGCAACGACACCCCGTTCCGCGGGGACCGGAAGTCGCTGGAGCGCGAGGGGAACCAGAGCGTCAGGAAGTACTCGCTCGTCGGCGGCTACCAGATCACCGGCCCGTGCGCGTGGTGGGACCGCCCGAACGTCCAGCTCAAGCGTCCCAACAGCAAGGGCATCGAGTCGGCGCTGATGGTGCAGTCGGTGCGCGACCCCGCGACGCCTCTCGGAGGCGCGCAACGGGCGCATGCCGGGTTCGCCAACTCGCGCATGCTCACCGTGCTGGACGAGGGTGACCACGGCATCTACGGGTTCGGCGGCAACAACTGCGTCGACGACGTGGTGGAGAGCTACCTCGTCGACGGCGTGGTGCCGGCGAAGGACCTGAGCTGCCCCGGTGTGCCGTTGCCGGTACCGGGTGAGAGCAAGGGCAACCCGCTCACCGAGGCGCACCGGCTGGCGGCTCAGCTCGGCTGGTGAACCTCCAGCACCGCCTGGGAGAACGTGGTGTACCAGGCGCTCTCGGTGAACCGGGGCCCGGTCTCCTCCCCCAGGTACAGATCTATGTGCCGCTCCCCGCCCAGCCCAGGGGTGAACTCGTCGGTGATCTCCCAGGACGAGGCCGCGAGCTTCTGGCACACGGCCGCGTCGACGTTGCCGCCCTCGGGCGTCTGTCCACAGGAGACGAGCTTGATCCGTGACCCCGTCCGCATCCCGTCCGCGGCTGCGGAGACGAAGGGCTTCAGGGGCTTGCCGAACGAGTCGCGCGGCTCGGTGTCGAGCCAGTAGCCCTTGTCGTAGGACCAGTTGAGGTACCGGCCGGAGGATGTGCGGCCGGTACCTTCGTCCTTCACCGCCTTCGCGAACGACTGCGGGAACGTGCCGAGCACGTCGTCGCCGTTCTCGCAGTCGATGACCAGGCATCCCCGCACGGGCGCCGACGGTCCGGTGTGGAACGACTCGACGGCGGTGTAGTAGACGGTGACCTCCCAGCCCTCGTCGACGCCACCGGGTGTGGGCGGGCCGCCCTGACCGGCTGAACATCCGGCCAGGAGCAGCACCGCCCACAACCAGCGCACCAAGAACCTCCTGTTACCCCGCCATCAGGGTGCCGACGGACACGAACGAGTAGCCCGCGCCCTTCAGTCCCGCGACGGTCTGCTGCAGGTACGTCGTACCGAGGTACGGGTGGTAGAAGAAGCTCGCCACGCCATCATCGACCACCTTGAGCTGGTTCGCCGTCTTGACCAGGTCGGCGGGCAGGCGGGCCGGGTGGTTGTTGAACGGCTCCGGCTCGACGTTGCCGACCGCCTCCGGCGCCACCACGGAGCCGTAGACGTCGCGGACCAGGTACGGGAAGTACTGGCCGTAGATCTTGTCGTACTGCGGGGTGCCGGTGCCGCACGCGCCACCGGGGCAGTAGCCGCCGAAGTACAGGCCGCGGTCGTAGCGCTTGCCGAAGTTCTGCTGGATGACCTGGTAGTCCACGGCGGACGCGGCGTAGTGCGGCGGTTCGAAGATGGCCGGCTTGCCGAAGCCCGCCAGTGCGAACGCGTTCGTCGCCGAGTTGATCCGGCCCTGCATCCACGCAGCCGAGTCACCGGGGACCGGGCCGTCGTAGATCACGCTGTCGTTCGCGTCGACGTGGGCCGTGTAGAACTCGAAGTCGTTGCCGCTGCGGCCGTCGTACGGGTTGACCGCCTTGCCGAACTGGTGCGTGTAGCCGTGCATCAGGATGGTGCCGCCGCGCTGGGTCATGTACCGCAACGCACTCATGACCTGCGGCTTCTGGTTGAGGTTCGCCGCCTCGGGCACGCCGTTGTTGTCGGCGCCCAGCGGGTTCTCGTAGCGCGGGTAGACCGCGATGCTGAACGGCACCTTCTGCGCGTACAGGTAGTCGGCGACCGCCCGCAACTCGTTGGGGTCGGCGTCGGGGCCGACGTCCTCGATGCGCACCAGCGCCCGCTTGCGGTCGACCATGGTCGGGTTCGACACGCGGGAGATCAGGTCCGCCGCCGCCAGGTAGCGGTCGCCGTGGTCGACGTAGCTGAACGGGACCTCGCCGATGTAGGTGAGGTTCTTGGCCTTGGTGGCCCAGTTGATCGGGCCGGCCGCCGAACCCGTCGCGATCGCCGGTGCGGACGCGATGGCCGGGTTCGTGATCGAGGTGATCATCAGACCGGACGGGGTCGCGAGCGCGTTGCGGCCGAGGTCGGTGTTCTCGTACCGGACCGTGGTCGCGGCACCGAAGTCGTACTGCACCCAGTTCCAGCCGTACGTGGTGGCGAAGCTGGGCGCGCGGGCGGTGAGCTGCCAGATGTTGTGCGCCATCCACAGCACCGGCTTGCTGCCCGCCAGCACGTCGTCGAGGAACGCCACCGGGATCGGCTCGTCGTAGGTCGAACCGATGTAGATCACGCCGGTGTAGCCCGACATCTCACCGGCCACATAGGACCCGACCGGGTGCATGACGTACGAGCTGCCGTGCGAGACCAGGTTGCCGGTCTGCACCGCGTACGCCTCGCCGAGCCAGGCCCACGGACCCGTGCTGTCGTAGAGCACCAACGTCTTCTGCGTGGCCTTCGCACCGGGCGCGGCGCCGCCGTTCGTGCCGGCGGCAGCGGCCTGCGCGGTCAGGCCCAGCGAGCTCAGCGCGGTCGAGACCACGCCCGGCTGGGTCGTGCGCTTGGCGATGCGCGGGCTGGTCGCCGCCGGCTTGGTCTGCGGCTTCGGCGGCGCGGGCAGCGCGTTCTCGACGAGCTCGCCGACCGGGTCCAGGTTGAGCGAGATCGGCGCGGCCTGGGCGGCGGGCGCGGGCACCATCGCGACCGCGAGCGCAACCCCGGCAGCGACCTTGAGCAGTCGGCTTCTCATGCCACATCTACCTCTCCGGACATGCGCACGGTCGCGCTGCCCGCGTACGGAGCGAACTCGGCGGGTCGTTGCTGTTGCAGGCCCAGCAGCCAGGCCAGTGCCTGTTCCGTGCGCACGGAGGCGAGCCCGTCACCGAACGGGTTGCCGTCCGCGGTCATCGCCTCGCGCGCGGAAGGACTGTCGAGCAGTTCGAGGGTCAGCGACGTGATGCGCTCGCGGTCGGTGCCGACGAGGACGGCACAGCCCGAGTTGACGGCCTCCATCCGTTCGGTCACGTCCCGCAGCACCAGCGCCGGAACGCCGAACGACGGCGCCTCCTCCTGGATGCCGCCCGAGTCGGACAGCACCAGCGTGCACTGCGCGAGGAGCCTGGCCATCTGCGCGTACGGCAGCGGGTCGGTGATCGTGACGCGGGGGACGCCACCGAGCACGTCCACGACCTGTTGACGCACAGCGGGATTCGGGTGCGCGGGCAGCACGACCTCGACGTCGGGACGGGCCCGCACGATGTCCACCACGGCGTGCAGCACGCGGTCGAGCGGCTCGCCCCACGACTCGCGGCGGTGCGTGGTGACCAGCACGAGCCGCGACTGTCCACCGTGGACCCGGTTCTCGATCTCCTGCAGCCTGCTGTCGCCGTAGGGCGCGCGGCGGGCTGCGACGTCGAGCACGGCGTCCACCACGGTGTTGCCGATGGTCAGGACGTTGTTGCCCTGCAGCGACTCGGCGGCGAGGTGCGCGGCGGAGTCACCGGTCGGCGTGAGGTGCAGCGACGCGAGCTGGCCGACCATCTTGCGGTTCCCCTCCTCGGGGAACGGCGAGGTCAGGTCGTGCGAGCGCAGGCCGGCCTCGAGGTGCACGACGGGGATCTGCCGCCAGAACGCGGCGAGCGCGCCCGCGAGCGTCGTCGTCGTGTCGCCCTGGACGAGCACGGCGCCCGGCGTGCGTTCGGTGAAGAGCCGGTCGAGTTCCTCGATCAGCTGGCTGGTGAGCTCCGCCTGGCCGCCGGTGACGCGGTTCAGCTTGAGTCTGACGTCGGCCGCGAAGCCGAACGACTCGAGCGCCTGGTCGACCATTTCGGGGTGCTGGCCGGAGTTCACCAGCACCGGCCGAATGCGGCCGCCCGAGAACATCGCGGCGGCCACCGGAGCCATCTTGACTGCTTCCGGCCGCGTTCCTGCGATCAGGAAAACTTCGGGAACCTCGCCCGCGCGGAACTGCCGAGGGCCGGGCACCAGGGCACTTAGTCCCATCTTTTACCTCTTTGGACTCTTCAGGCACGCGCGGCGAACGTGCGCCAGCACCGCAGCGGTTCATCTCCGCTGACAATCAATTGGTACCCGGCTCTCCGGGGTACCGCCATATCGGTGATCACCTTTGCGAACCTCGTGTAACGAAGGTCCATTCGTCCCCGATATGGCCGTTGACGCTCTGCTCCGCTAGCCCTACTCTCGCCACGAACACCAGCTCCTGGCCCTGCTGTCTGGTATCTCGCACCGGCCCAGCGCTTCGTTACCAGGAGCACAGAATGAGCAAGCCTCACCTCCACACAACTGTTATTGCCTCTGCAACCGCTTTTGTAGACAGGTTTGTGTCATGAGCGACACGACACAATTCGCCACGTTCATGCTCGTCTTGCTGGTGTTTTGGCCCCTCTACAACCTGGTGCTCGCACTGTTCGTCTGGTGGCGCCCGAAACCGGGCGGACCGGAAGTGCCTTCGCGCCATCCGTTGCAGTACTGGATCATCATTCCGGCATTGAACGAGGAACGTGTCGTAGCCAACACAGTGCGCTCCGCACTCGCTTTGGACGGAGCCCGCACACCGGTTCAGGTCGTCGTCGTGGACGACGGCTCCGACGACCGCACGCCGAACGTGCTGGCCGAGATCGACGACCATCGGCTGCACGTGCTCAGACGCAACCCGCCGGAGGCCCGCAAGGGCAAGGGCGAGGCGCTCAACCACGCCTTCCGCTACATCCGCGGCATCGCGGAGGAGGCGGGCATGGTGCACCGCACGATCGTCGGCGTGATCGACGGCGACGGCCGCGGCGAGCCCGGCATGCTGTCCGAGATCTCCGCGTACTTCGCGCAACGCGCCGTCGGTGCCGTGCAGTGCCGTGTCCGGATCCACAACCGCACCAACCTGCTGGCGTTCCTGCAGGACCTGGAGTTCAGCTGCGTGGTGGACGCCTCGCAGTCGTTGCGGGACGTCGTCGGCACGGTCGGGCTCGGTGGCAACGGCCAGTTCGTGCGGCTCAGCACGCTGATGGGCCTGGGCGAGACGCCGTGGTCCGCGTGCCTGGTCGAGGACCTGGAGCTCGGCCTGCGCGTGCACCTGACCGGCCAGCGCGTCCGGTACGCCACGCACGCGACGATCACCCAGCAGGGCCTGATCGACGTGCAGCGGCTGCTGCGCCAGCGCACCCGGTGGGGCCAGGGCAACCTGCAGTGCCTCGGGTACGTGCCGAAGCTGATCAGGGCCAAGCACGTGGGGTCCGTCGCGCTGCTCGAGTTCCTGCAGTACCTGCTGACGCCGTGGCTGGTCGCGCCGATGACGTTGCTCATCACCGGGTTGGTGGGCGTCAACTTCTACGCGCAGCTCTCCGGCCACGCGATCGGCGGCTTCACCGCGGAGAGCTCGAACGTCCTGCTGGCGCTGGGGATCTGGCTGGTGGCGCTGGTGCTGCCCGGCCTGATCTGGGGCGTGGTGCACCGGCTCAAGAACGGCGACGAGCCGCTGTGGAGATGCCTGCTCGTCAGCCTGGCCTACCCGTTCTTCCTGATCCTGGGCTCGGTCTCGACGCTGCGCGCGCTGTACCGGCACTTCGCAGGGCGCAACACGTGGGCGAAGACGGAACGCCTGGTGGAGAAGGAGGTTCCGGCGGTGGCCGGGGCTCCGATGCCGAAGATCGCCTAGCCTGGCTCTCCCGGCCCCGCACGCCTGTTGGTAGTAGGAAAGCGCCTGTTGATGTTGAGTTGGTGGTACTTGCAGACGCCATCAAGGCAAGGCGCGGGGCCGCTCGGGCGAGTAACGGACACAACTTCTGGCAACAGGCTCAGAAAGTGCCGGGGTGCGTGCGTCTGCGGCGGGCCGCGTAGACGCCCGCCTCGGTGCGGCGGTCGAAGCCGAGCTTGTGCAGCAACGACGACACGTAGTTCTTCACGGTCTTCTCGGCGAGGAACAGCCGGTTCGCGATCTGCCGGTTCGTCATGCCCTCGGCGATGAGGTCGAGGATGCGGCGTTCCTGGGGACTCAGCGCGGCATAGCGCGGATCCTCCTCCGGCCCGCCGCGGAGCCGTTGCAGCACGGTGGCCGTGACGCCGGCGTGCAGCAGCGACCCGCCGGAGGCGAGGGTGCGTACGGCGGCGACGAGATCGTTACCGGACACCTCTTTCAGCATGTACCCGGCCGCGCCCGCCATGATCGCGCCGAACAGCGCCTCATCGTCCGAATAGGACGTGAGCATCAGGCACGCGGGCGCCGGATCGACCAGGCTCCTGATCTCCCGGCACACCGTGACGCCGTCGCCGTCGGGCAGCCGCACGTCGATGATCGCCACGTCGGGCTTGAGCCGCGGCGCCTGCGCGACCGCGGACGTGGCGCTGTCCGCCTGACCGACGACCTTGATGTCCTCCGCCTGTGCCAGCAACTGCACGAGTCCGCGCCGCACGATCTCGTGGTCGTCCACCAACAGCACCGCTATCGCCATCTCGCCTCCTGCAGCACCAGTGGGACGAACCAGGTGATGCTCACCCCGGAACCGGGGATCGAGTCCACCGCGCAGTCGCCGTGGTGACGCCGCGCCCGAGCCGCCATGTTCGCGAGGCCGCCCGTGTGATGGGCCGCGTCACCGGAATCGTCAGCCAACGGCAAGCCTCTGCCGTCGTCCTTGACCATCAGCTCGACGCTCGTCACGGTGCGGTCGACGCTCACGGCCACAGCGACGTGCTTCGCGTTCGCGTGGCGCACGACGTTGGTCAGCGCCTCCCTCAGCGTCGCGAGCAGGTCAGGCCTGACCTGGTCCGGCACGACGGTGTCCAACGGCCCTTCGAGCGACACGTCCGGCTCGAACCCCAGCAGCTGCGCGGACTCGTGCACCGCGTTGAGCAGGTGCCCGCGCAGGCTCGTGCCCCCGGTCGGCGGTTCCTGCAGGGAGAAGATGGTGCGGCGGATCTCGCGGATCGTGTGGTCGACCTCCTCCACGAACCCGCTGATCCGCTCGGCGGTCTGCGGCCGCACGCTCGTGCCGGTCAGTCCCTGCAACCCGAGCCCGAGCCCGAACAGCCGCTGGATGACCAGGTCGTGCAGGTCCCGCGCGATGCGGTCGCGGTCCTCCAGCACCGCGAGCCGCTCGGTGTCGCCCTTCGCCCGCGTGAACTCCAGCACCAGCGCGGCCTGCGCGGCGAAGGCCTCGATGAGGTCGGGGTCGTCGAAGCCGGGCTCGCCGCGCGGGCGGGCGACGATGAGGACGCCGATGGTCCGTTCCCCCACGGTCAGCGGCACCATCGCGGACGGGCCCGGCACCACGGGCAGCTTGCCCTCGTCGTGGCACTCGCCCCGGCCCGACTCGAAGACCCGGTAGGTGACCGTGCCCTCGCGCGGGACCCGCGTGCCCTCGGCGTCGTACGTGCCGCCGTCGGTCACCTCGATGACCAGGTCGCCGTTGTGGTCGGGCAGGACCACCGCCGCGAAGTCGGCCTTCGCCGTCCTGCGCGCGGTCCTCGCCACCAGGTAGAGGGCGTCGCGGCCGTCCGTGCCCATCAGCAGCCTGGTGGTCACCTCGGCGGCGGCCCTGAGCCACACCTCGCGTTTGCGGCCCTGCTCGTAGCGGTCCAGGTGGCCCACGGCACTGCCCGCCGCCGTCGCCAGCGCGGTGAGGATGTCGCGGTCGCGTGCGCTGAACTCCGGCTTGCCCGACAGGAAGAGGTTGCCGAACGTCTCGTCGTGGACCTTGATCGGCGCGCCCAGGAAGTCCGCCGTGCCGATCGAGCGCGGGTCACCGGACGTGATCTGGACCTGGCCGTCGTGGTGGGCGGTGAACTCGGTGAGCCCCTTGTGGCCGTTGATCACGGCCAGCGCGCCGTAGGGGGCCTCGATCAGATCGCACGCGGACACGACGACGTGGCGGAGGAGTTCGGGAAGGGTGTCGTCCTCGGCGAACGACAGCACGACGTCCAGCACTCGCTGTTCCGTGCTCACCTTGCCGCCCACGGCTTCACCCCTTGGGGGGATAGAAGTGACACCGTACGAACGACTGAGGGTAACTCCCCAGCGTAGTCAAGGGGGAGACCATCACTGCAAACAGTGAACTTTGGGACTACTGAGAGTAGAGGTGCGTCTCGGATGGCTCAGTGGAGCCCGACGGTGAACCCCTCGTCGATGACCCCGCGGTAGATCTGCGGGGCGAACGTCCGCAGCGCGTGGTCCATCGGCCCGATGAACCCGGCCGAGTCACCCAGCGGCAGGCGGTAGCCGTTCTGCACGCGGTGGAACTCCCACATCGGCTCCATCGTCGGGTGCGCCGGCCGGAACTGCTGCGGATCGCGCGGGTGCAGGTCGACCCGCACCAGGGTCCTGCGCACCAGGGCGTCCGCGAGCTGGACCGCGCGCTCCTGGGTCCGGGAGATCGAGATCGCGCCCAGCTCCTGCCAGGCCACGGCCCACGGCATGCCCTGCGGGTCGTCCAGGCGGATGCCCTGCTGCTCGATGACCAGCTTGCGCGGCCGGGAGATCGTCTTCCACTTGACCACGGCCATCACGCCGATGCCCGTGAAGGCGACGCCGATGACGGCCGCGATGCTGCCGCCGACGGGTTCGCCGTCGATGAAGGCGGTGACGGCGCCGACCAGGGCGAGGATGCCGAGGATCCCGGCGACCGAGCCGCCGATCAGGACTTTGCGGGTGTCGCTCTTGCCGAGGTCGATGACGACAGGCGGAGGCGCTCCCCAAGCGGTCATGACGGCAGGTTACCGCTGATCAACAGCTCGGCGGCGGCGAAGGGGTCGAGTTCACCCTCGACCACGCGCTTCGCGAGCTGGTCGACGGGGCCGAAGCGGGTGCGGACGCGTTCGACGGCAATCGCCTCGATCTCGGCGCCCGCGCGGCGCAGGCGGCGTTCGGTCAGCTCGCCGTGCTCCGCCATCCACGACTGGTGTTCGGTGATCGCCTCGACGACGCGGTCGAGGCCTTCCATGCGCGCCGCCACGGTCTTCACGACAGGCACGCGCCAGGACGGGCCCTCGCGGTCCTTGCGGCCCAGCGAGATCATGTACTTGAGGTCGCGCGCGGTCTGGTCGGCGCCGTCGCGGTCGGCCTTGTTGACCACGAACACGTCCGCGATCTCCAGGATGCCCGCCTTCGCCGCCTGGATGCCGTCGCCCATGCCCGGTGCGAGGAGCACGAGCGTCGTGTCGGCCAGCGCCACGATCTCGACCTCGGACTGCCCGACGCCGACCGTCTCCACGATGATCACGTCGAACCCTGCCGCGTCCAGGACCCGCAGCGCCTGCGGGGTCGCCCAGGACAGGCCGCCGAGGTGGCCGCGGGTGGCCATGGAACGGATGAAGACGCCGGGATCGGTGGCGTGGTCGCCCATCCGCACGCGGTCGCCCAGCAGGGCACCGCCGGAGAACGGGCTGGACGGGTCGACGGCGATCACCGCGACGCGCTTGTCCTGCTCACGGAAAGCACGCACCAGCGCGTTCGTGGAGGTCGACTTGCCGACGCCGGGAGCGCCGGTGATGCCGACGACCTGGGCGTGCCCGGTGTGCGGGGCGAGCGCCGCGGCCACCTCGGGCAGCCTGGCGCTTCCCTGTTCCACCAGGGAGATCAGTCTGGCGACCGCGCGCGGCTCGCCGTCACGCGCGCGGTCGACCAGTCCTGGTACGTCAACAGCTGTGGCCACAGCCAAGGACATTAGGCCTTGGAGGGCACGCGGATGATCAGAGCATCGCCCTGACCACCACCACCGCACAGCGCCGCGGCACCCACGCCGCCGCCCCTGCGCTGCAGTTCCAGCGCGAGGTGCAGCGCGATGCGGGCGCCCGACATGCCGATCGGGTGGCCCAGCGCGATGGCGCCGCCGTTGACGTTGACCTTGTCCTCGGAGATTCCGAGCTCACGGGAGGAGACGATGCCGACCGCCGCGAACGCCTCGTTGATCTCGATCAGGTCGAGGTCGGCGGGGTCGATGCCCTCCTTGGCGCAGGCGGCCTTGATGGCGTTGGACGGCTGCTCGTGCAGCGAGGCGTCGGGGCCCGCGACGACGCCGTGGGCGCCGATCTCCGCGATCCACTCGAGGCCCAGCTCCTCGGCCTTCGCCTTGCTCATCACGACCACGGCGGCCGCGCCGTCGGAGATCTGCGACGCCGAGCCCGCGGTGATGGTGCCGTCCGCGGCGAACGCCGGGCGCAGCTTGCCGAGCGAGTCGGTGGTGGTGTCCGCACGCACACCCTCGTCCGTGCTGAACAGGACCGGGTCGCCCTTGCGCTGCGGGATGGAGACCGGTGCGATCTCGGCCTCGAAGACACCGTTCTCGGCGGCCTTGGCGGCGAGCTGGTGCGACCGCGCGGAGAACGCGTCCTGCTCCTCGCGCGTGACGCCGTAGCGGCCGTTGTACTTCTCGGTCGAGACGCCCATGGCGACCTGGTCGAACGCGCAGAACAGGCCGTCGAGCGCCATGTGGTCCTGCATCGTCACGTCGCCGTACTTGAACCCGCCGCGCGACTTCGGCAGCAGGTGCGGCGCCTGCGTCATCGACTCCTGGCCACCGGCCACGACGACGTCGAACTCGCCCGCGCGGATCAGCTGGTCGGCCAGCGCGATCGCGTCGATGCCGGACAGGCACACCTTGTTGATGGTCAGCGCGGGGACGCTCATCGGGATGCCCGCGGCCACCGCGGCCTGGCGGGCGGGAATCTGGCCCGCGCCGGCGGTGAGCACCTGACCCATGATCACGTACTGCACCTGCTCGGGGGCGACGCCCGCACGTTCCAGTGCCGCCTTGATCGCGACGCCACCCAGCTGGGCGCCCGAGAAGTCCTTGAGCGATCCCAGCAGTCGGCCCATCGGGGTACGCGCCCCGGCGACGATCACGGAACCGGACACAACTGCCTCCATTGGAAGAGCGAACGGTCGTTAACTAGGCACCATACCTGGGGCTACTGGGCGGTAATCGTGTGAGACCCCGCACAGGAGCACCTGCACCGATCACGTAGTTACCCTTGCCCGCTATGAACGCAGACATCGCTCGATTCGTGACCGCGATCGACCACGTGGGCATCGCGGTGCCCGACCTCGACGTCGCCATCGCGTTCTACCGCGACAACTTCGGCCTCGAAGTGGCCCACGAGGAGGTCAACGAGGAGCAGGGTGTGCGCGAGGCGATGCTGCACGCGCCGGGCGACCACGCCGGTACCGCGATCCAGCTGCTGGCGCCGTTGAACGAGGACTCGACGATCGCGAAGTTCATCGGCCGCTCCGGGCCCGGCCTGCAGCAGCTCGCCTACCGGGTGTCCGATGTGGACGTCGCGGCGGACGCGCTGCGGGCGAAGGGCCTGCGGCTGCTCTACGACGAGGCGCGGCGCGGCACGTCCGACAGCAGGGTCAACTTCGTGCACCCCAAGGACGCGGGCGGCGTGCTCATCGAGCTGGTCGAGCCAGCGCGTTAGCCACGAAGCTCAGCTCTCGGTCGATCGGGTCCTCCTCGTCGCTGTGCCTCGCCACCGAATGCCGGTAGCTGACGGCAAGCGCGAGGAGCGCCGCGGCGGCCTCGACGTCCTTGAGCGCGACGGCCGCTCCGCCCGCGGCCAGGATGACCTGCTTGATCTGCGCCGCGACGTTCTCGTAGCGCGCCCGCATCGCGTCTCTGACCGCCGAATGCGTGTCCGCTTCACGCCACAACAGGTGGGACAGCAGCGGTGAGGCGTTCAAGCGCGCGTCGAGTGCGGCCACGAGCCTTCTGAGCGACTCGGCGACGTCCCCCGCCACGACGATCTTGCGGTGGTCGACCGTGCTGTCCGGCAGCCGCGTGACCAGTGCCGCGAGCAGGTCCTTCTTGCGGTTGAAGTAGTAGTGCACCAGGCCCTTGGGCACGCCGGCGCGTTCGGCGATCCGCGAGGTCGGGGTGGCGTCGAAGCCTCCGTCGGCGAACAGCTCCTCGGCCGCGGCCAGGATGCGCTCCTTGGCCGAATCCTCCACGCGTCTCCCTCTCACGGCTGTGTGGGCCCAAGATCGTTCCTGGGCCCACAGGTCTGCTGACTGATCAGTGCGGCTGGGCCGCGGCCGAGTGTGCCGCGTTCGCGGAGGGCATCGCCAGCGCTCCAGCGGCAATGGTGAGCACGCCACCGACCCAGGAGACCCACGAGGCCGCCATCAGGTCGCTGTAGCCCATCACCCACGGAGAGATGAACAGCAGTGCTCCGAGCACCATCTGCACGTACTCCCCGTAGATCATCGCGGGCCGTGCGAGCTCGACGAGTCCGTCGAGCGCGATGAGCGCGCCGAGCACGATCATCGTCCACATGGCCGCGTTCGAGGTGTCCACGACGAGCGGAGACAGCAGCACCAGAACACCGATCGCCACCTCGGCCCAGTCCTGCCACCTGGTCCACGCCTTGGTCATCTCCACCACCTCCTCCTTCTCGGACACCTCAATGGTCCTCCTTGATTGGCCGCCCGGTCAACTCTTCCGAGTGGAATCCCTCACAAGCGGGATTCTGAATCGGTTACTCCTGAGTAACCTCCGGCAACCTGCGACTATCCCTCACTAGGGAAGGAATGCCGCCGTGCAGAAGATCCTTGACGCGATCATGGCCGACGAGCTGGACGCCATCGGTTCGTTGGACGTTCCGGACAGCTATCGGGGCGTGACCGTGCACGCGGACGAGGCCGACATGTTCTCGGGCCTCGAGACGAGGGACAAGGACCCTCGCAAGTCGCTGCACGTCGACGAGGTGGCCACGCCCGAGCTCGGGCCGGGTGAGGCGCTGGTCGCCGTCATGGCCTCCGCGATCAACTACAACACCGTGTGGACCTCGATCTTCGAGCCGGTGTCCACGTTCGGCTTCCTCAAGAAGCTGGGCGGCCGCCACGACCTGCCGTACCACGTCGTGGGATCGGACCTGGCCGGCGTCGTCGTCCGGGTCGGCCCCGGTGTCACCGCGTGGAAGCCGGGCGACCGCGTCGTGGCGCACTGTCTGGACGTGCCGCTGGAGGCGCCGGACGGCCACAACGACACGATGCTCGACCCGCAGCAGCGGATCTGGGGCTTCGAGACGAACTTCGGTGGCCTGGCCGACCTCGCGCTGGTGAAGTCGAACCAGCTGATGCCGATGCCCAAGCACCTCACGTGGGAAGAGGCCGCCTCGCCGGGCCTGGTGAACTCCACCGCGTACCGCCAGCTGGTGTCGACCAACGGCGCCAACATGAAGCAGGGCGACACGGTCCTGATCTGGGGTGCGTCCGGCGGTCTGGGTTCGTACGCCACGCAGTTCGCGCTGAACGGTGGCGCCACGCCTGTTTGCGTCGTCTCCTCGCCGGAGAAGGCGGAGATCGTTCGTTCCATGGGCGCCGAACTGATCATCGATCGCTCGGCAGAGGGCTACAAGTTCTGGAAGAACGAGCACGAGCAGGACCCGCGCGAGTGGAAGCGGTTCGGCGCGCGCATCCGCGAACTGACCGGTGGCGAGGACCCGGACATCGTGTTCGAGCACCCCGGCCGGGAGACGTTCGGCGCGTCGGTGTTCGTGGCGCGCAAGGGCGGCAAGATCGTCACGTGCGCGTCGACGTCCGGCTACATGCACCAGTACGACAACCGCTACCTCTGGATGAACCTCAAGAGCATCATCTCCTCGCACTTCGCGAACTACCGCGAGGCGTGGGAGGCGAACCGGTTGATCGCAAAGGGAAAGATCCACCCGACAGTGTCCAAGGTGTACTCAATGGACGAAACGGGCCAGGCGGCGCACGACGTGCACCGCAACGCGCACCAGGGCAAGGTCGGCGTGCTCTGCCTTGCGCCGGAAGAAGGTCTTGGTGTGCTGGATCACGAACTACGCGCGCAGCACCTCACAGCTATCAATCGATTCCGGGGTGTGTGACCTTCTGGGGTTACCCGAACGGGTAGCGTGAGGGGCATGGGCCTCGCCGACGACCGTGACCTCGTCCCACTGGGATCCGGCTTCGACATCGTCAAGCGCGGTTATGACCGTGCTCAGGTCGAGGATCATCTCGAACGCCTCGACTCGGACCTGCGGCTGCTCGCCGCGGACCGCGATGCCGCCGTCTCCCAGACGTCCGACCTGGCGCGCCAGCTGGAAGCCGCACGCTCGGAGATCACCGAGATGCGCAACCAGGTGGAGCGCCTGTCACTGCCGCCGACGACGCTGGAGGGGCTCTCCGAGCGCCTCCAGCGCATGCTGCGGCTGGCACAGGACGAGGCGAACGAGATCAAGGCCCGTGCCGAAGCCGAAGGCGGGCACATCCGCGCCAAGGCGGAAGCCGACGCGGGTGTGCTGCGCCAGCGCTACGAGACCCTGATCGCCGAGCTCGACCAGCGCCGCGCCGCCATGGAGGCAGAGCACAAGGGCGTGCTGGAGACCGCGCGCAACGAGGCCGAGAAGATCGTCTCCGAGGCCGAGAGCGCCGCCCGCAAGATCGCCGACGAGTCCGAGCAGCGCCGAGTGACCGTCGAAGAGGACTTCGAGATCGCCATGGCCGCCCGCCGCTCCGAGGCGATGGCCACCCTCGCCGCCCAGGAGGCCACCTCCAAGAGCGAGGCGGACCGCCGCATGCGCGAGGCGGCCGAGGAAGCCGCCAGGGTCCGCGCCGCGATCGCGCAGGAACAGGCCACCTCGAAGGCCGACGCGGAACGCCGAATCCGCGAGGCCACCGAAGAAGCCAACCGCCGCCGCCACGACTCGGTCACCGAGGCCACCGCGCGCATCCAGGAAGCGACCGACGAGTCGAACCGCCGCGTGCGCGAGGCCACCGAGGAGGCCACTCGCCGCACCACCGCCGCCACGCAGCGCGTCGACCAGCTCCGCAACCTCCGCAACCGGCTGTCGCACCAGCTCCACAACGTGCGCACCGCGCTGCAGGAGGTCGTGCCGCTGCTCGACCCGGTGGACGAGGAGAAGCCGGCTGCTCCGGCTCAGGGTGCGCCTCAGGCGCCGCAGCAGGGTCGGCCGCAGGGTTCCGCGCCGGCTCAGCCGCAGGCGCCCGCTCAGCCGCAAGCGCCCGTGCAGGCAGCCCCGGCCCCGCAGGCAGCGCCGTCGGCACAGAACAAGCCGGCTCAGGCTTCCCAGCCACAGACGCCTCAGCCACAGACGGCCCAGGCTCCGAGCTCCCAGGCTCCTGCTTCTCAGGCTCCGGCTTCCCAAGCCCAGGCGCCCCAGCTCGACGGCCCCACGGCCAAGCTGACCCGCCCTCAGACGGCCAAGAAGTCCTGACGCCGCAAGCTCACGCAGGGGTCCCCCGCCCAGGGGGACCCCTGATTTCAATTATCCCAGCCGGCACCGACAGTTTCGCGTCCGCGCAGGTCAGACCGTGATCTCGTAGATCGCCGGCATCGGCATCGCACGCCAGGACTCCCAGTCCGCGCGACGCCCGGCCGCGATCAACGCGCGCGTCAGGAACATCCCGTGCGACCCTACGAGCACAGTCACGTCCGGGTACTCCTCACCCATGCGCGCCAACGCTTTCCTCGCCCGAGAAGTCAGCGCGTCGAGGCTCTCCCCCGCCCCGTGCGCGAAGCCGGAATGAGCCCAGCTGTAGGCGTAGAGACTCTCCCAGTCGGTACTCGGCAGCAGCCCCGACTCCCACTCCCGCAACGACGGCCACGTCACCACCGCGAGCCCCAGCGCTTCGGCAGCGGGCGTGACCGTCTGCACCGCACGCCACTGCGGGCTCGACAGCACCACCGCGGGCGCGTACCCGGCGAGGCGCCCGGCCAGTGACTCCGCCTCGGCCAGGCCCGCCGGGGTCAGCGGCCTGCTGTCGTCGTCTGGCTCGCCGATGCGCGGCGGGACGGACTGCGCGTGGCGCACCAATACGATTCGCGTGGTCACAACACACCATCTTGGGGGAACAGGATGTTCGTGAAATCGCTGGGCGTCGACGACGCCGAGCTCAGGCCGCTCGAACCGTGGCAGGCCGAGGAGTTCTTCGCGCACATGGAGCGCGGCCGGGAGTTCATCGGGCAGCACATCGCGTTCGCGGACAAGGCCGCGACGCTGGAGGGCGCACGGGAGCTCCTGCAGGGCTACGCGGACAAGGCGGCCACCGACACCGGGCGGATCTTCGGGATCTGGCTCGGCGGCAAGCTGGTCGGCGGTGTGCTGTTCCGCGTGATGGACGTGCCGCAGGGCCGCGCGGAGGTCGGGTGCTGGCTGGAGCCCGCCGCGACCGGCAAGGGACTGATCACGCTGGCGTCCAGGGTGCTGATCGACTGGGCGATCTGCGAACGCGGCGTGCATCGGGTTGAGTGGCTGGTGTCGTCGGAGAACGCGCCCAGCATCGCGGTCGCGCGGCGGCTCGGGATGAGCAGGGACGGCGTGCTGCGCTCGTACTTCCTGCACCGCGGGGTTCGTCAGGACCTCGAGGTGTGGTCGGTGCTGGCGCCGGAGTGGGAGAGCTGATGGACGATCTGGTGCTGCTGCACGCCTTTCCGCTTGACGCGCGGATGTGGGACGTGCCGGGCGCGCTGACGCCGTCGTTGCGCGGCCACGGCGAGCCCGATCTCGGCACCGTCGCCGAGCAGGTGCTGGGTGTGCTCGACGAACGGAAACTGGACAGCGTTGTGCTCGGTGGCTGCTCGATGGGCGGCTACGTGGCGATGGAGTTGCTCAGGCGTGCGCCGGAACGGGTGCGAGGTCTGGTCTTCGTCGACACCAAGCACACCGCAGACGCACCGGAGGCCGCGGCGAACCGGCACGCGATGGCGGACCGCGTCGAACGCGAGGGTGTCGGCGACTGGCTGGCCGACGCGATGCTGCCGAACCTGCTCGGACCGGACGCCTCGGACACGGCCAAGGCGCTGGTGCGCACCATGATCCTCGAGCAGCGCGCCGAGGACGTGGCGTGGTGGCAGCGGGCCATGGCGAAGCGGCCGGACTCGACGGACGTGCTGGAGTCGTTGAACGTCCCGTCGCTGGTGCTCGTCGGCGAACACGACAAGCTCACGCCGCCGGACGTGGCCGCGAAGCTGGCGATCACGCTCATGCACTCCACGAGCGAACGCATCGAGGACTCGGGGCACCTGCCACCTGTCGAGCAGCCGGACGAGTTCCGCTTCCGGCTCGAACGGTGGCGCGAGAAGGTCGGGATCTAGGACTACCAGCGACGCGCGGTCGGGCCTCGCCGGCCGCGCGAGTCCCAGCACGCCTGGTGCCAGTGGCGGCGTTCCTCCACCGAGCCCGTGTCCTCGGCGGGCCACGCCACGACGTGCGGGATGCCCGGGCGGATCTCGTGGTCGCAGCCGGGGCAGCGGTAGGTCTTCTGGGCCTGCGCGCCCGAGATGGCGCGGACCAGCCAGTCGCCGTCCGGGCCTGACTCGGCGCGCGCCCAGCCGACGCCCCCTCCAAGGGGACGGGGATCTTCTGGCTTGGGGCTGTTACGACGTGGCACGAGAACACGTTAACCGCTCGTAGAATCGGGGCGTGCCGACCTACGAGTTCCGCTGCCGAACCTGCGACGACACCTTCGACGTGCAGCGCCCCATGAGCGAGTCGTCCTCGCCCGCGAGCTGCCCAGAGGGCCATCCCGACACGGTGAAGCTGCTGTCCATGGCCGGTATCGGCGGCACGCAGCAGGCCGCGCCCGGTGGTGGCGGAGGCGGGTGCTGCGGCGGAGGTTGCTGCGGCTAGCGCCGGATCTTGACGAGGTAGACCACGCTGGCGACGAGCAGCGCCGAGGCGAGGGGGACGTGCAGCGCCGTGAGGTGGAAGACACCGATGTACACCTGGGCGGTGATCAGCGCCAGAAAGCCCGCCGCGAACCAGATGGGCTGAGGTGACCCGCCGCCCGGCCGCCACGCGAGAACCGCGACGACGACGTGGACGACCGTGACGACCCACAACGTGTACGAGCCCGCGCTGTGCAGGACGTGCCCGTACGGGAGGGTCATCATCAACCCCGCGGTGACGGACTGGAGGAAGACGGCGGCGGTCTGCAGCGCGACGGTGGCGCGCAGGAGCTTGAGGTTGGCGGGTCTTGCCGTGGTTTGCGTGGTCATGACAGTCCGACGACGCAGCATCCGGAAATGTGAGGCGGGGGACCTTGGCTGATGCTGGTGTGCACGCGATCGTGAGCGAACAGCGGCAACTGCTGAACCTCGCCTACCGCCTGCTGGGTTCGCTGGCCGACGCCGAGGACGTGCTGCAGGAGACCTGCGCGCGGTGGTACGCGCTGTCGTCAGACCAGCGGGACGCCATCGAGTCCCCCGGAGCGTGGCTGACGAGGGTGGCCGGCCGCATCTGCCTGGACGTGCTGGGTTCGGCCAGGGTCAGGCGGGAGCGCTACGTCGGCGAGTGGATCCCGGAGCCGCTCCCGGACCGGGAGGAATGGGGCGGCGGCCCCGATCCGGCTGACCGCGTCACCCTCGACGAGTCGGTCACCATGGCGTTCCTGGTGGTGCTGGAGCAGATGACCCCGGCGGAACGGGTCAGCTTCGTGCTGCACGACGTCTACCGCTTCCCGTTCGCGGAGATCGCGGACATCGTCGGCAGGAGCCCCGCGGCGTGCCGGCAACTGGCGACGTCCGCGCGACGGCGGATTCGCGCGTCCCGGCGTGACGAGATCCCGGCCGCGCGGCAGGCAGACGTGGTGCGAGAGTTCAAACAGGCCTGGGAGGCACAGGACATCCAGGCTCTGATCGCCTTGCTCGACCCGGCCGCCGTCATGATCGCCGACGGCGGCGGCCAGGTCGGCACCGTGCTGAAGCCGGTGGAGGGCCGCGAGCAGATCGCCCGCTACCTCATCGGCATCGGCAAGATCGCGCCGGACCTGACGATCCTGTCCAGGACCGTCAACGGGAGGCCGGGCCTGGTGGCGACCTACGACGGTGTCGCGGTGACGGTCGCGGCCTTCGAGGTGGAGAACGCCCAGATCACGAGGATCTGGGCGGTGCGGAACCCGGAGAAGCTGAAGCCCTGGCGCACCGCGGACAGGACCGGTGCCTAGGCCGTCTCGCGGTCGATCATGACCTCGGCGACCTTGCGGCCCTGCGCGCAGACGTCGCCGAACTTGCCGCTCGAGTCGATGACGATGATCCCGAGCCCGCCGCCGTTGTAGGGCAGGGCGAGCACGCACGACGGTTCGACGTCCTGCTCACCGGAGCGGTCGAGATACGCGATCTTGTGATCCTTCACGTCCCACTCGCCGGTGGTGCGCTCGATCTTGATCTGCTTGCCGTCGCGGAACCGCAGGGAGACACCGACTTCGACGTTGTCGATCTTCGTCGTCCACCGGCACGACTCCTCGAACGTCGAGTCGTAGTTGATCTGCGTGGGCGGCGTCTCGGCCTTGGCACCGGGGTAGGGCAGGTCCGTCCACTTGAGCTTGGCGCAGTTGGGCGTGATCTCGCCGTCGATCGGGGCGTTCTCCGGGTCCTCCGACTCGGTCGGCTCCGTGCTCGGGTCCGTGGACCCCTCCTGGTCGAACGGCGAGGAGACGTCGAGCGGTTCCTGCGCCACCGGACTGCCCCCGATGGTCGTCCGCGCACAGCCGGACGCGAGCACGAGGACAGCCAACAGGAGCACCAGTCGCCGCATGCCACCACCATGCCAGACGCGACATGGTGCCCCTGTTAGCGGCTCACGAGTAGTCGCGGAAGCCCTTGCCCGTCTTGCGGCCGAGACGACCGGCCGTGACCAGGTGCTCCAGCAACGGCGCCGGCGCGAACCCGGGCTCGCGGAACTCGTTGTAGAGCGTGCGCTGGATCGCCAGCGACACGTCCAGACCCACGACGTCGAGCAGCGCGAACGGTCCCATCGGCAGGCCACAGCCGACCTTCATGGCGTTGTCGATGTCGTCGGCCTCCGCGTAGTGGGCCTCCAGCATCTTCACCGCGTCGTTGAGGTACGGGAAGAGCAGCGCGTTCACGATGAAACCGGCCACGTCACCGCAGTGCACCGGGTGCTTGCCGAGGTCGAGGCAGATCTTGCGGGCCGTCGCGACCACGTCGGCGCCCGTGGAGATCGTCTCCACGATCTCGACGAGCTTCATGACCTGCGCGGGGTTGAAGAAGTGCAGTCCGACGACGTCCGCAGGCCTGCTCGTGGCGGACGCGACCTCGATGACCGGCAGCGAGGACGTGGTCGTCGCGAGCACGGCGCCGGGCTTGCACACCTCGTCGAGCGCCGCGAAGACCTCCTTCTTGATCCCGATCTCCTCGGCCACCGCCTCGACGACCAGGTCGCAGTCGGCCAGTTCCACGAACTCCACTGCGGGCGAGATGCGCGCGAGCGTCGCGTCGCGGTCCTGTTCCGACAGCTTGCCCTTGCTCACCGCGCGTTCCAGCGACTTGCGCACCGCGCCGATCGCCTTCTCCGCCTTGTCCAGACCGCGCGCACGCAGCACCACGTCGTACCCGCGCTTGGCGAACACCTCGGCAATGCCCGTGGCCATCGTGCCCGTGCCGATGACACCGACCCGCTGAACCTCCCGGGTCTGCACAGAGCTGTCCACTTCGGACGGTGTGTGCACGTCCTCGACGACGACCGGCGAGTCGGGCCCGTCGTAGGTGTAGAAACCGCGCCCGGTCTTCCTGCCGAGGAACCCGGCCGTGATCATCTGCTTCAGCAACGGCGCCGGCGAGTGCAACCGGTTGCGCGACTGGTGGTACATCGTGTCGAGGATCTCGTACGCGGTGTCGAGACCGATGAGGTCCAGCAGCGCCAACGGTCCCATCGGATAACCGCAGCCGTACCGCATGGCCGCGTCGAGGTCCTCGCGCGTCGCGTACTTGGACTCGAGCATCTTCACGGCGTGGTTGAGGTAGGGGAAGAGAAGGGCGTTCGCGATGAAGCCCGCCCTGTCCCCGATCACGACCGGCGACTTGCCCAGCCGCTCGGTGAACGCGACCACGTCCGTGATCACGTCCGGCTCCGTGACGACCGTGCGCACGACCTCGACCAGCTTGAGCACCTGCGTCGGGTTGAAGAAGTGCAGCCCGACGACCTTGCCGGGCCGCTTCGTCACGACACCGATCTCGGTGATCGAGAGCGACGACGTGTTGGACGCGATGATCGCCTCGGGCGCGAGGACGTCGTCCAGCTCCCGGAAGATCCGCGTCTTGAGCTCGACGCTCTCCGGCACCGCCTCGATGACGAGATCGCAGTCCTTGAGGCTGCCCAGGTCAAGGCTCGTGGAGACCCGCCCGTGCAGCGCGGAGCTCTCGTCCGCGGTCAGCTTCTCGCGCTTGACGGCCCGCTTCGTCGAGTGCTCCAGGTGCCCGAGCCCGCGCTCGACACCGGCCGCGTCGACTTCCACCACCTTGACCGTGAGCCCGGTGCGCGCGAGTACCTCCACGATGCCCGCGCCCATGGTTCCGAAGCCGACGACTCCGACGGTGTTGATTTCGCGCGCCACTGCAGACCTCCCATGCGGGGTAAAGCGTGGGCTACCAAGGAGTAACTTGCGGGCGACTATGCCACTCCCAGCATGAACAGCGGCCGTGAGCTTCGCCATCAGGATCGAAACAGTTATCGGTCTAGCAAACGCCTAGACCCGGCCTTTTGCCTGATGAACCCGCGTGGGGGAACGCGGGGATGGGCCAATCGAGGGTGGGTCGGATTGGTCGTGGGGGTGGTGGAGAGCGCGCCGGGTGGGCGGAGTCGCGGGTGGGTGAGGCGGCGGGTGGGTGAGGCGGCGGGCGGAACGGAGCAAGGCGGCGGACGAGGTGGCGGCGGCTGGGCGAGGTGGTCGGGCGAGGTGTCCCAGCAAGGGAGGAGTCGCCGGCACGGGTCGCCGCGCAGTCAGGTGTGGTCCCCAGATCGGAGCGCCCCAGACCGGCGCAGCCCGGACCGGCGCAGCCCGGACCGGCGCAGCCCAGACCGGCGCGCCCGGCAGCGGCTCCAGGCAGCAGACGAAGCAGGCGCGGCCAGGATCGGCACCTCGGATCCACACACCGCGAAGGAGGCACATTCGGACTCAGCGCCTCAGGCCGAACGGCAGGCCGCTTCGACGCCCGAACGGCCTCGGCCGCCCCGGAGCAACGGCGAAGCCGGCCGGCTAGTCGTCGAACCCCCTGGCCGCCAGCTCCTCGATCCGCCGCACCGCCTCTCCTGCGTCGTTGCCCGTGGCCACCACGGTGATCGACTTGCCGCCGGGCGCGCTCAGCCCCATCAACGCGAGCACGCTCGCCGCGTTCGCCTCCTCCTCGCCGTAGCGGACGACGACGTCGGCGTCGAGTTCGGCGACCGTGCGTGCCAGCAGGGCTGCTGGGCGGGCGTGGAGGCCTACTTCGTTGGTCAGCAGCACTTCTGCCGTCACCGCGTCCGGCACGAGGTGCAGGGCCGGGCGGCTGGGGGCGGCTACCGGGGCCTCGCCGGACGCTCCCTCGGCGGCGCGGGCCACTTCGGGGAGGGTGGCGTGGCCCTGGGCGGACACGGCGGCGGCTACCGCGCCCTCCACCAGTGGGGCGTCCACCACCAGGTAGCGGGACGGGTCGTCTGCCGACTCCACGGCCATCTCCGCCGTCATCTTGGCGCTGCCCAGGTCGTAGAGCACCACCACGCCCGCGCCGGAGTCCGCGTCTGCCAAGGCCTCCACCACCGAGCCGTAGTCGGTGCCCAGGCCGCCTTCCTCGGTGCCGCCCACGGGGAGGACGGTGACGTCTGGGGCCATCTGGGCAGCCAGCTCCGCCACGCCGTTGGCCAGCATGGCGCTGTGAGAGACGACCACCAGGCCCACACGGCCGGTGTCCGCGGCCGCCGTCATGCCTTGGCCGCCGCGTCTGCGAAAGCGCGCAGCAGCAACGACGTCGAGCGGGCGCCTGGGTCCATGTGGCCCGCGCTGCGCTCGCCCAGGTAGGAGGCCCGGCCCTTGCGGGCCACCATCGGGACGGTGGCGGAGGCTCCTTCCGCTGCCGCGTCCGCGGCGGCGGAGAGTGCTGCGGCCACCGAGTCCTTGGCAGACGCGGCTGCTGTCACGGCTGGAGTGAGGGCGTCGACCATCGTCTTGTCGCCCACCACGGCCTTGCCGCGCGCCACCACTCCGTCCAGCGCTGCCTGCAGGGCGCGGGCCACCGTGTCGCAGTCCAGCTCTGCGGCGTCGCCCACTGCGGTCGACGCTCGTAGGAAGGCGGTGCCGTACAACGGGCCCGCGGCGCCGCCCACCGTGGAGATCAGCGTGGTGGCCACCAGCTTCAGCACCTTGCCGGGGGTGTCCGGTGGCTCGGCGTCCAAACGGGACAGCACCGCGGTGAAGCCTCGCTTCATGTTCTCGCCGTGGTCGGCGTCGCCGATCGCCTGGTCGAGGCGCACCAGCTCGTCGCGGTGTTCCTGCACGACCTTGGCGGCGGCTCGCACTGCCGCCACGACGTCCGCTGCCGTGCAGCCCACCTCAGACTCCCCACCGCAGTGCGGGCGTGTGGACCGGTGCGTCCCACAGCTCCACCATCTCGTCGTCGAGGCGGAGCAGCGTGAGGCTCATGCCCTGCATCTCCAGGCTCGTGATGTACGGGCCCACCAGCCTGCGTTCCACGACGATCCCCCGGTCGGCCAGCAGCTGTTCCGCGATGCCGTGCGCCAGGTACAGCTCGATCAGCGGAGTCCCGCCCATCGAGTTCGTGAACAGCAGCACCCGGTCGCCCGACGCGAACGGCAGGTCCTCCAGGATCGGCTCCAGCAACGCCGACACCATCTCGGACGCGGTCCCGGCCTTCACCTTCTGCCGGCCCGGCTCGCCGTGGATGCCGATGCCGATCTCCATCTCGTCGTCGGCCAGCTCGAACGACGGCGTGCCCACGTGCGGCACCGTGCACGACGTCAGCGCCAGGCCCATCGAGCGCACCGACGCGATCACCCGCAACGACAGCGCCTCGCACGCCGCCAGGTCGTCACCGCGCTCCGCAGCCGCGCCCACGATCTTCTCCAGCAGCACCGTGCCGCCGACACCGCGCCGCCCCGCCGTGTACAGCGAGTCCTTCACCGCCACGTCGTCGTCGATCACGACCGATCTGACCTCGGACTCCGCGAGCTCCCCCGCCATCTCGAAGTTCAGCACGTCGCCCGTGTAGTTCTTCACGATCAGCAACGCGCCCGCGCCGCCGTCCGTCCGGACGACCGCGTCGAGCACCTGGTCCGACGTCGGCGACGTGAACACCGGCCCTGGACAGGCCGCGTCGAGCATGCCGCGCCCGACGAACCCGCCGTGCAACGGTTCGTGGCCCGACCCTCCACCCGAGATGATCGCGACCTTGCCCTGCACCGGCGCGCCCGCGCGCACGATGACCGCCGGGTCGTGGTGGACGGTCAACAGGTCGGGATGGGCGGCCTGCATGCCCCGCAGCGCGTCCCGCACCACGGTTTCCGGATCGTTGATGATCTTCTTCATTGAAGAGCCCTCCCGAGGAGTCGGTGCCGTGTTCCTTCTTACTCCGGGGGTCTGACACTCGGAACAGGCAAAGGACCCCCGTACCGTTAGGCTGCCCTAAGAAATGCAGGTCAACATCACGTTCCGTAGTGGAGGAACAACGTCGTGTCGAAGAGAGCCGCGCTGCTCGTAGCAGTCGCACTGACCCTCACCGCCTGCTCCAGCACCCCGGACCGGCCGACCGTCGCCCAGGGCGGCGAGGACTTCGGCAAGGCGTACGAGCTGAGCAACGGTTTCGGCACGCAGCAGAAGCCAGGCGAGTTCCCCCGCACCATCAAGCACGCGATGGGCGAGACCAAGCTCGAGAAGAAACCCGAACGGGTGATCGTGCTCGACACGGGCGAGCTCGACAACGTCGTGGCGCTCGGCATCAAGCCCGTCGGCATCGCCTACACCGACGGCTCGCCGACCATGCCGTCCTACATCGGCGACAAGGGCGGCACGCCGGAGAACGTCGGCACGACCAACAACCTCAACCTCGAGGCGATCACCAAGCTGAACCCGGACCTGATCCTGGGCTCGCAGCTGCGCGCGGAGGCCCTCTACCCGAAGCTCGCGGCGATCGCCCCGACGGTGTTCAGCGTGCGCCCCGGCTACGTGTGGAAGGAGAACTTCCTGCTCAACGCCGCCGCGCTCGACCGCCAGGCCGACGCGGCGAAGATGCTCGAGGACTACACGAAGAAGGCCACGGAGACCGGTGACGCCATCGAGAAGAAGCTCGGTGTGCGCCCGACCGTCACGGCGCTGCGCTTCATGCCCGGCCGCATCCGCCTGTACGCCAAGAAGTCCTTCATCGGCACGATCCTGATCGACGCCAAGATCGGCCAGCCGACGTCGTCCCAGGTGGACGACCTCGCCGCCGAGGTCAGCGCGGAGCAGATCAGCAAGGCCGACGGCGACTTCATCCTCTACTCGACCTACGGCGACCCGGCCAAGACCGCGCAGGCCTCGGTGCTCGGCGGTCCGTTGTGGACCGGACTGAACGCCGTCAAAGCCGGCAAGGCCAAGCCGGTCCTCGACGAGACCTACTTCCTCGGACTCGGCGTGCTCGCCGCGAACGTGGTCCTCGACGACATGAAGACGCAGCTCGGCATCTGACGCCTCCGCGCGCGGATGCTCCTCAGCGACCGAAGAGCATCCGCGCGAGGCGCAGCATCTGCTTGCCCGCCATGGAAGACCTGTCGAACGTCGCCATGTTGATCAGCGACTTGAACTTCAGCTTCGTCACGGCCTTGGCGTAGGCGAACTCGCGCAGCCCGTCCTCGCCGTGGATGCGCCCGAACCCGGAGTCGCCGACACCGCCGAACGGCAGCCCGGGAATCGCCGCGTAGGTCAGCACGGAGTTGACCGACACCATCCCGACCCGCAGCTCCGCCGCCAGCTCCTCGCCGCGCGACTTCGAGAACACGGCGGCACCCAGCCCGTACTTGGACTGGTTCGCGAGCCGCACCCCCTCCAGCGCGTTCGGCACCCGGTTGATCACCACGGTCGGCCCGAAGGTCTCCTCGGTGACCGCCAGCGAGTCCTCCGGCACGTCCACCAGCACCACGGGCTCGACGTACGGGGGCCTGATCGAGTCCGGCCCGCCCACCAGCGCCTTGCCACCGCGGTCCAGCGCGTCCTGCACGTGCTCGCGGATGATCTCCACCTGCGACGGCATCGTGATCGGCCCGAGGTTCGCGTTCGGCTCGCCGCCCGGCTTGAGCCTGGTCGCCCGCTTCACCACGATCTCGGTGAACTCGTCGGCGACGTCCTCGGCCACGTAGATCCGCTCCACGCCTGCGCACGTCTGGCCGGCGTTCGACACCGCGCCCCAGATCGCGGCCTCTGCGGCGGCGGTCAGGTCGGCGTCCGAGTCGACGATCAGCGCGTCCTTGCCACCGCACTCGACCAGCACCGGCGTCAACGAGGTGGCGGCCGCGGCCATGACCTTCTTGCCGGTACGGGTGGAGCCGGTGAACGCGATCTTGTCGACACCTGAGGCGACCAGCGCCGCGCCCGTCTCGCCGAAGCCCGTGACCACCTGGAACACCGGGAACTCCGGCACCGCCTCGGTGAACGTCGACGCGAGGAACGTGCCGACGCCCGGCGTGAACTCCGAGGGCTTGAACACCACGGCGTTGCCGGCGGACAGCGCGTACGAGATCGACCCCATCGGGGTGTGCGCGGGATAGTTCCACGGCCCGATGACGCCGATGACGCCCAACGGCCGGTACTCCAGCGACGCGCTGTGGTTGAACATCAGCATGCCCGATGACACGCGGCGCTTGCCCAGCACACGACCGGCGTGCCGCGAGGCCCAGTGCAGGTGGTCCATCACCAGCGCGACCTCGACGCGGGAGTCGTCCGCGGGCTTGCCCGTCTCCGAGCTGATCAACGAGATGAGCTCGTCCGAGCGCTGCGAGAGGATCTTGCGCCACGCGTCGAGCTTGGTCTTGCGGCCCTCGAACCCGAGCCCAGCCCACCACGCCGCGGCGTCGCGTGCCGAGGCCACCGCGTCCTGCACCTCGGCGGCCGTGTGGATCGGGTGATGCGCCACGACCTCGCCGGTGCGCGGGTCCAGTGAGGCGAACCGCCGCTGCTCGCCATCGGCCGACAGCGCGCTGTCCGAAGCGGTCTGCGTCATTGGGCTCCTCCGGTACTCGCCAGTAACCTCGACACTAACGCGTACTCGAAGAACTTTCAGCCCCCGCCTGGTCCCGTGCGGACCTGTCAGGCCTGGGGCAGCAGAGGAAGAACCGCCTTGGCGAACGCGTGCGCCGCCTGGCAGCGATCCAGTTCCTTCTCCTTCGAGGCCGCCACGATGAACTCCACGATCTCACCCGCGTCGGTCTGGTCCTTCGTCCGGACCAGCACCAGCTCGCAGGTCGGGAACGCGCCGTCCTTGAACGCCTGGTACCCCTTCAGCCCGCCGCCGAGATCGGTCTCGACCGACTTGCTGTCGAACTTGCCGTCCTTGGGGATGCGCGCCGTCTTGAACTCGATCTGCATCTGCGCGCTCTGCCCCGTCCACGAGCACTGGTGCAGCCCGTACGGCAGGGCCCGCGGTGACGCGCCGAGCACGGGCGCGAGCGTCGACCTCTCGACGATCGCGCACGGGTCGACCTCGACCGGCGAACCCTTGGGCGGGGTGTACTTCTGCGGGTTGCCCTTGAGCTTGCGCACGGCACCCTCGAGCACCTTGCGCCCCGGCTCGCACGCCTCGCTGCCGTCGGAGCCGGTGCTGGTCTGCATCCGCACGGCCTGCGCGGGGTTCTCCTGCGTCACGACCCAGATGAAGCACGACGAGGCGCTCAGCTTCTGCTCGCCGCTCTTGAGGCTCGCGATCTGCTTGGTCGCGTTCTTCACCTCGGTGGACGTCAGCGAGTAGCCGATGTCCAGCGTGATGTTGAGCGTCTTGCCGGCCTTGTCCTTCATGTAGTTGGAGCAGCGCGTGTAGGAGCTGCTCGTGTACCTCGACGGCGTGCCGACCGTCTGCAGCACGTCCTTGTCGATCAACGCGCACGGGTTGATCAGCCGCAGCCGTTCCGCGGCGAACGCCGGGTCGACGGGCTTGCCCGCCTGGGCCGACGGTTTGGTCGACGGATCGGTCGTGTTCGCGTCCGCACCAGCCTGCACGGTGCGGCGCGGCGAGTTGGTCTTGGCAAGACCCGGCCCGGTCGCACAGCCGGCCATCAGCAACGCGGCGGCGGCGACCACAGCGGTGGCACGAAAACGAGGCACGACGTGCACGGTAGTGCCCTTTGCGCGCCTTCGTGGGCGGTACCCCGACTTGGCCCGTGGCACATGTCACCGTGCGCTACGGGAACGATTCAGAAGATCGACGCGATGTACAAGGTGAAGACCCCGACAGAAGGAGAGACGTGCGAAACCGAATTCGCCGCGCATTCAACTGGCTCGACGCGTGGACGATCGAGGCCTTCAACCCTGTTTACCCTGGTCGTCCCCAGTCATAGCTCCTTGAGCGGCTGCTTCTCCGTGTCCGCGAACTGAGGCCGCAGCGTCGCCCAGGCGGCGAACACCGCCGCCAGCACCGCCATGGCGATGCCCGCCCACAGGTTGATGTTGACCCCTTCGGCCTTCTTCAGGTCCTCGTCGGTCGTGAAAGCGAGACCGATGACGACCAGTACAACGCCGTACAGGCCGAAGAGGAAAGCGATGATCAGTCGCAGGTCGAACAACCTCATGGCGACCTCCCTCAGCCGAAGATGAAGTAGAGAGCAGTGGTCAGGACCAGCACTCCGCCGCCGAGCAGGGCCGGCGAGCGGTACCAGCCGGCGTCCTCACCGGTGGTGGAGTGCGCCCTGTCTTCCTTGGGCGTCAGGCTGTAGACCAGCCCGCCGAGCTCGCTGTCCGGCTTCGGCCGCGTGACGAGGCTGACCGCGAAGCTCACGACGATGTCGACCACGAACGCGAGGCCCGCACCGAGGAAGCTCGCGCCCTGGCCGGGCAGCTCCAGCAGCTCGATGCCGAACGAGGGCTCCGAGATCGCGTAGATGAAGATCGCGGTGAACGTGCCCGCGAGCAGACCGACCCAACCGGCGGTCGGCGTCATCCGCTTCCAGAACATGCCGAGGATGAACGTCGCGAACAACGGCGCGTTGAAGAACGAGAACAGCGCCTGGATGTAGTCCATGATGTTGGACCCGCCGAGCGCCGCCGCGATGAACGCCGTGCCGATCGCGAGGACGCACGCGCCGACCGTGGCCAACCGCCCGACGCGCAGGTAGTACTCGTCCGGCCGGTCCTTCTTGACGTAGTCCTGCCACAGGTCGTACGTGAAGACGGTGTTGAACGAGCTGACGTTCGCCGCCACACCGGCCATGAAGCTCGCCAGCAGACCCGTGATCGCGATGCCGAGGATGCCGTTGGGCAGCAGGTCGCGCATCAGCAGCGGCAGAACGTTGTTGTAGACCACGCCACTGCTCGTGTCGCCGGCCTTGAGCTGCGCCATCTCCGGAACGATGATCGCGGCGATGATGCCGGGGATGATGATGATCGCCGGGATGAGGGCCTTCGGGTACGCACCGATGATCGGCGTGCGCTTGGCCGCGGACATCGACTTGGCGCTCATCGCGCGCTGCACCTCGGCGAAGTTCGTCGTCCAGTAGCCGAACGACAGCACGAAGCCGAGACCGAACACCAACCCGACGACACTCCACACCGGGCTGTTGATGCCGGTGAGTTCTGTCGCGGGCCACGCGGACAGCTGCTCCTGGTCGCTGATCTTCTCGACGATGCCCTGCCAGCCACCGACCTTGATCAGACCGATGATCGTCAACGGCGCCAGCGCGGCCACGATGACGAAGAACTGCAGTACCTCGTTGTAGATGGCGGCACTCAGACCACCGAGCGTCGTGTACGCGAGCACCACGAGCGCAGCGACACAGATCGACACCGGCAACGGCCACCCGAGCAGCGCGTCGATGATCACCGCGAGCGCGAACAGGTTGATGCCCGCGATCAGGATCTGCGCGACGGCGAAGCTGATGGCGTTGACCAGGTGGGCCGGTTTGCCGAACCGGCGGCGCATGAACTCGGGAACACTGCGCACTTTCGAGCCGTAGTAGAACGGCATCATCACCAGACCGAGGAACACCATCGCGGGGATGGCGCCGATCCAGTAGTAGTGCACGGTCGCCATGCCGTACTGCGCGCCGTTCGCCGTCATGCCCATCAGCTCGAGCGCGCCGAGGTTCGCGGAGATGAACGCGAGACCGGTCACCCACGCCGGCAGCGACCGCCCGGACAGCAGGAAGTCGAGACTGGAGGAGACGGATCGTCTCGCCATCACGCCGATGCCGAGAACCACCACGAAGTAGATGACGAGCAACGCGTAGTCGATCGGTCCCGCGTCAAGTCGCAGGTCCGCCTCGGCCAGCACCGACATCGACACTGCCCACCTCCAAGCCTTTCAACAAAGTCGAACACCATCGACCAGGAGAGGACATTACTCCAGGTGCAGCGGGTCTTACCCCGTGTGGATGATCACCAAACCACGAGGTGTCCCGGGGTGCTCGTTGAAGCCGAGGGGCGCGGGAAATCGGGGTGCGCACAGAGGGTTCGGACACCGAGACTCGCGGCATGACCGAGTTCGACTCGCAACCCGAAGCGCACGACACCGCGGCACACGAGTTGCTGAAGTCGTTGTCCGACGAAACGCTCGCCGAGCTCATGGATCTGGTCGTCGCGGGCAAGCCGATGCGGGCGGTCAAACTCGCGCACGAGACGTCAGGCCCGGATCACTCGCTCTCGGCGGCGATCCAGGCCATCGGCATGTTCGAAGGCGGCTAGAACAGCCGGAACTCGTCCGGCTCGATCCCGCGCAACGCGTCGTAGTCCAGCACCACGCACCGGATCCCGCGGTCCTCCGCGAGCACCCGAGCCTGCGGCTTGATCTGCTGAGCCGCGAACACCCCCTGCACCGGCGCCAGCAACGGGTCGCGGTTGAGCAGCTCCAGGTACCGGGTCAGCTGCTCGACACCGTCGATCTCCCCTCGCCGTTTGATCTCCACGGCGACCGACTTGCCCGCGGAGTCGCGGCACATCAGGTCGACCGGGCCGATCGGGGTCGGGAACTCGCGCCGCACCAGCGACCAGCCCTCGCCCAGCGTGGTGACGTGCTCGGCGAGCAGCTTCTGCAGGTCGGCTTCGACGCCGTCCTTCTGCAGGCCGGGCTCCGGTCCGAGCTCGTGCTTGGAGTCGTGCAGCACCTCTTCGAGGGTGATGATCAGCTTCTCCCCCGCCTTGTTCTGCACCGTCCAGATGTCGGGGTCCTCGATCAGCCAGCAGGGCGGGCTCATCCAGTTCAACGGCTTGTACGCGCGGTCGTCGGAGTGGATCGACACAGAGCCGTCGGCCTTGACCAGCAGCAAACGCTGGGCCATCGGCAGATGGGCGGTGAGTCGGCCTACGTAGTCGACCTTGCAGCGAGCGATGACGAGACGCACCGCGACAGGCTACGGGGTGTGTCCAGAATGCCGGCGTTAGGTACGGTCCGTGGCGTGGAAAGCCTCGGCACCCGTCAGGTGTACGCAAATCCGTGGATGACCGTTCGCGAGGACGAGATCCAGCGCGCGGACGGTTCGAGCGGCATCTACGGCGTGGTCGACAAGCCTGACTTCGCGCTGATCATCCCTCTCGACGGCGAACGCGTGCGGCTCGTCGAGCAGTTCCGGTACCCGATCGGCCTGCGCCGCTGGGAGTTCCCGCAGGGCACGGCGCCCGACCGCGCCGACTCCAACCCGTTGCAGCTCGCCACTCGCGAGTTGCGCGAGGAGACGGGGTTGCGGGCAGGGAAGATGATCGAGCTGGGGTTGCTCGACGTCGCGCCCGGCATGTCGTCGCAGCGCGGGCGCGTGTTCCTCGCGACCCAGCTCACCGAGGGCTTCCACGAGCGGGAGCACGAGGAGCAGGACATGCGCTCGGCGTGGTTCCCGCGCGCCGACTTCGAGTCGATGATCGCGAAGGGCGAGATCACCGACGCCCAGTCGATCGCCGCGTACACGCTTCTCCTGCTGCACGAACACTCTCAGCCCTGAAAAGCCGCCCGGTAGCTCTGCGGTGAGGTGCCGGCGATCCGCTTGAACCTGTCGCGGAACGCCGTGGCCGAGCCGAACCCCACCATGCTCGCGATCAGCTCCACGGGCTGCTTCGTCGTCTCCAGCAGGTGCTGCGCGTGGCGGACCCGCGCGCGGTGCAGCCACTGCAACGGGGTCGTGCCGGTCTGTTCGCGGAAGCGCCGGTTCAACGTCCGTGTGCTCATGCCCGCCTGTTTCGCCAGGTCCTCCAGCGTCAGTTCGAGCGACGCGTTGGCCTCCATCCACCGCAGCACGGGTTCCAGCTCCGCGCCCTGAGGCGTCACGGGCGGTGTCACGATGAACTGCGCCTGCCCGCCTTCCCGTTCCAGCGGCATCACGGCGAACCGCGCCGCGTCGGCCGCCACCGCCGAGCCGTGGTCGCGGCGGATCATGTGCAGGCACAGGTCGAGTCCCGCCGCGGCACCCGCGGACGTGAGGAACTGCCCGTTGTCGACGTAGAGCACGTCCGGGTCGACCTCCAGCGCCGGGAACCGCTCCGCCAGGTCCTCGGCTCCAAGCCAGTGGGTGGTCACCCGCATCCCGTCGAGCAGGCCGGTCGCCGCGAAGACGAACGCCCCCGTGCAGATCGACGCGATCCGTGCGCCCCTCGCCGCCGCCTGCCGCAGCGCGTCGATCAACGGCTTCGGCACGACCATGGCAGGGTCGTGGCCCGGCAGGACGATGGTGTCCACTTCGGACAGCAACTCCAGGCCGTGCGGGACTTTGATCTCGAAACAGCCCGCGTCGACAGTCCTCTTCGGACCGCAGACCCGCACCCGGTACCGCCCGACCCAGTTGAACGCGTCGACCGGCGTCGCGAAGTCGAACGGGACGACGCTGTCCATCGCTACCACTGCCACCTCGTGCACGTCCACCACCGTAGCTGGCGAGAATCCGTTGGAACATGGCATTCCAGCCAGTTCTCGACGGGATCCGGCCCTCCTACCGTTTTGATCACCGAAACGAGGAGACGAAGTGAAAGCCCAAGTGGTGTTGTTCGACGGCTTCGACCCGATGGACGCGATCGGCCCGTACGAGACGCTGACCGCGGGCGGGGTCCGGACCGAGCTGGTGGCGGTGGAGGGACCGCGCGAAGTGCCCGGTGGCCTCAACCTGTTGTCGCTCAAGGCGACCGCCCAGCTCGACCCTGGTACCGACGTGATCATCGTCCCCGGCGCGGCGGCACTGCAGGAACAAGAGGTGTTCGCCCTGCTCAGCGCTGGCGCCGCCACGCTCGCACCCGCGCTCAAGGACACGACGGCGATCATCGCGACCGTGTGCGGAGGCTCGTTGCTGCTGGCCATCGGCGGCCTGATCAAGGGCCGCAACGCCACCACGAACCACCTCGGCCTGCACGCGCTGGAGTCCATGGGCGTGAACGCCGTCCGTGCGCGCATCGTCGACGACGGCGACCTGGTCACCGCCGCGGGCGTCAGCTCGGGCATCGACCTCGGCCTCCACCTGATCGAACGCGAGCTCGGCGCCCAGCAGGCCCTGGAGGTCGAGGAGCTGTTCTTCCACGAACGCCGCGGCACCGCGTGGAGGGCCGCGTGAGCAAGTTCTTCCTCTCGCTGCACGTCCTCGCGGCCATCGTCGCGATCGGCCCGGTCACGGTCGCCGCCAGCATGTTCCCGAAGGCGGTGACCACGGCCGGCAATCCCGAGCTGCTGCACCGGATCTGCCGCGTCTACGCCCTGATCGGCATCTCGGTGCCGGTCTTCGGGTTCGCGACGGCCGGCGTGATGGGCGTGACCGGCCACCCGTGGGTGATCATCTCGATCGCGCTCACCACCGCCGCCGCGTTCCTGCTGGCCCTCAAGATCCTTCCCGGCCAGGAGAAGGCGTTGAAGACCAACGACATCAAGCACCTCGCCCTGTACACAGGGATCTTCAACCTGCTGTGGGCGACCGTGACCGTGCTGATGATCCTCCGGCCGGGTTCGACGACCGGCGCCTAGCGCTGCGCCACCGGCCGCACGACGATCTCGTTCACGTCGACCTCGGCGGGCTGTGAGATCGCGTACGCGATGGCGTCACCGATGGCGGACGCCGGCAGCGCGAGCTTGCGGAAGTCCTCCATCAGCGACGCCGCGAAGTCCTCGGTGATGGTGTCCGCGAGCTCGGATTCGGTGACACCGGGCGAGATCACGGTGACGCGCAGGTCGTCCCGTTCCTGGCGCAGGCCCTCGGACAGGGCCCACACCGCGTACTTCGTCGCGCAGTACACGGCGGCGGTCGGCATGACCATGTGCGCGCCGACCGAGGCGACGTTCACGACGTGCCCACCACCCGTGAAACGCGGCAGCACAGCGGCGATGCCGTACAGCACGCCCTTGATGTTCACGTCCACCATGCGGTCCCACTCGTCGACCTTCAGCGAGTCCATGAGGGACAACGGCATCACGCCCGCGTTGTTCACCAGCACGTCGACCCGTCCGTACCGCTCCACCGCCGCGTCCACAAAGGACTGGAAGGACTCGCGGGAGGTCACGTCCAGCGGCGCGTACCCGGCCCCGATCTCGGAAGCCAGCGCCGCCAGCCGGTCCTCCCGCCGCGCCCCGAGGAACACCTGATGTCCTGCCGCCGCCAGCACTCGGGCCGTGGCCTCGCCGATGCCGCTGGAAGCTCCACTGATCAACACGACTTTGCTCATGGCCACAACACTCGCCGGGCGGAACGGTCTCAACCAGGACACCTTCTCCCTAGGAGTGCCACACCCAGGCAGACGAAGACCACTCGGAATATCCTCGGAACCATGCTCGGCGAGTTCCTCAAAGCCCACCGCGCCCGCGTCGACCCCCAGGACGCGGGCCTGCCGAGCCACACCCAGCGCAAGGTCAAGGGCCTGCGAAGGGAAGAGGTCGCGGTGCTCGCCGGAGTCAGCGCGGACTACTACGCCCGCCTCGAACAGGGCCGCGAGACCAACCCGTCGGCACAGGTCCTCGACGCCCTGAGCCGGGCGTTGCACCTCGACACGGACGCCCGCGCGCACCTGCACCGGCTGGCCGGGGTCGTCTCGGACGAGGGCCACACCAGCGACAAGGTCAGTCCCGAACTGCGACGGCTCATGAGCGGCATGCACGACATGCCGGCGTTCGTGATGAACGGGTTCCTGGACATGCTGGCCTCGAACGCGCTGGCCGACGCCCTCTACGAGCCTTTCACACCCGCCGACAACGCGGCCAGGATGACCTTCCTCGACCCGGTGGCCGCGAGCTTCTACCCGCGCTGGAACTGGGTCGCGCAGAGCACGGTCGCGCACCTGCGGCAGACCGCGGACCCGAAGTCCCCGCGCCTCAGGCAGATGGTCGCGGAACTGAACCAGAACCCGGTCTTCAAGGAGCTCTGGGAGCACCACGAGGTGCGCGGGAAGACCCAGGACGCCAAGGAGTTCGTGCACCCCGCGGTAGGCCCGCTCAAGCTGAGCTACCACTCGTTCGACGTCCGCGAGGCGCCCGGCCAGTTCCTGGTGGTCTACCAGGCGGAGCCGGGCCCGAACGCCGACGCGCTGAGGCTCCTCGCGACTAGTCGGGCCACACGGGCGGCCGCTTCTCCAGGAACGACGCCCGTCCCTCTTTGGCTGACGGGGACTGCGAGGTCTCGGCCATGACGGCCAGCGCGATCTCGTAACCGTCGATCTCCGGCCGGTCGAGTTGCGCGTAGACCGTCCGCTTGCCGATGGCCTTCGACGCACGACTCCCCCGCGTGGCCCGAGCCAGCAGATCGTCGACCGCAGCGTCCAACCGGTCCAAGGGCACGGCGCGGTTGATCAGCCCCCACTCCACCGCGGTCGGCGCGTCGATCACGTCCCCGGTGAGCACCAGCTCCATCAACCGCTTGCGCCCGATCGACCTCGCGACGGGCACCGCGGGCGTGTGGCAGAACCACCCGGCCTTGCCGCCGGGCAACGAGAACCCGGCCGTGTCCGCCGCCACCGCGAGATCGCACGACGCCACCAGCTGACACCCGGCGGCCGTCGCCAGCCCCTGCACGCGCGCGATCACCACCTGCGGCACGGACTGGATCGTCCTCATCAGCACGGTGCACAGCTCCAGCAGCAGCCGCACACCCTCCTCGTCACGGGCGTGCACGTCCGCGAAGTCGTGCCCCGCGGAGAACACCGGCCCCTGCGCCGCCAGCACGATCCCGGCCGCGTCCGACGCCCCCGCCTCGCGGAACGCCTCCAGCAACTCGGTCAGGTGCTCGGCGGACAACGCGTTCCGCTTCGCCGCACGGTCCATCGTGATCCGGACCACGGAACCCTCACGCGCAACGTCGACCATGCTCAGACGCTAACCCAAAACCTCGTCCGCGAACCGCTGGAGCACGGGCAGATCGACCTTGCCGAGGGCGGTCAGCGCGACCTGCCAGTCCTTCGTGGCCAGCACCTCCGCCACGAACTCACGCGCCCCTGTGGTCTCCCTGCCGTCCGCGATCGCCCGCAACCGGATGTCGCGGAGCGCCTCCTCGCGCAGGCCTGGATCGTCGATGAGCTGCGCGATCCGCAGGGCTTCCGCGTGCTCGCCGTCCTTGTCGCGCATGGC
Organism: Lentzea sp. HUAS TT2; assembly: GCF_051853195.1. NCBI lineage: Bacteria > Bacillati > Actinomycetota > Actinomycetes > Pseudonocardiales > Pseudonocardiaceae > Lentzea > Lentzea sp. HUAS TT2. The sequence continues at coordinate 1,483,297 of NZ_CP196667.1, forward strand.
CGCGAAGTCGCCGTACACCTTGTCGCGGTAGTACGAGTTGTGGATGTCCCGGGCCGCGTTCAGGCATTTGACCGTCAAGTCCCGACGCTGCGCAGGGTCGCCAGGAGCGACGCCCGGCACGGCACGCAGTCCGAGCGCCTGCTGCATCGACTCACTGCTGGTGAGCACGATGTCCAGCGCGAGGTTGCTCTCGCCCGCTGACACCAGCGCTTTCACCAAGTCCTCCAGCCAAGGCATTTCTTCTGGGCTGACCATGAAACTGCGCGCCAACGTCGTCATGGAGCCCAGCGCGCTGTCGCGGATGGATCCCGCCGGTGCCGTCCGGGCGATAGCGGCCATCGCGTACAACCTGTCGCTGTCGAACCTGATCCCGTCCGTCAGCGCGTAGGCCTGCTCAGTACGACCGAGTGCGGCCAAGGCCTCCGCCAGCACGGCCTGGTAGCGCGGACGGTCGTACTCGTCTCCGCAGTCACGTACAAGTGCTTCCACCTCTACCGCGAACTGTCCGATAGCTTTCTTCGCCTTCGTGCGTTGCAGTCCCCCGAGCACCTGCCGCAGGTGCCACGGCTCGTCACCGTGATGAACATCGGCTGCTGCTGAGGCGAGCGTTCTGGCGCGTGCGTTGCGCTGGCGACCGAGCGCGGCAAGCGCCATGCCCGACAACGCCTCGAACCTGAGCTCGCCGTCCAACGGGATCGACGCGAGCTGGTCTGCCCGCTTCTCGTCTCCTGCGAACTCGAGGGCGAGCACCAGGTTCGTGTGCACGTGGTCCAGCGGGCCTGCACCGGCGCCACCGCGTACTACCTCCTCGGCCGCGAGACACAAAGTCGCAGCTCGTTCGAGGTCACCGGAGGCCGCGACTGCCTCGGCGAGCACTGCCAGGCCCTCCGCGCGCTTGGACGGCTCCGGCACCTCGTCCAAGAGCATCCGCGCGCCGTCGAGATCACCTCGCCGGAAAGCGGTGAGCGCGGCGCCCGACAGCAGTTCACCGAGGCCGAAGGGATCCCCGTAGGCGAGCGCGTAGCGGGCGGCCCGGTCGTACGACCCGTCGTCCGTCAGGGAGATGATGATCTCGTCGAGAGACTGCCTCCGGTGGAAGGACGTGCCGAAGGCGCCGACCAGCAGCAACGCGTGCTCATCCGCTCCCTGTGCCACGGCGGCCTTCACCGCCTGGGTGAGGGTCCTGCTCCGTTGCAGCGTGTCAGCGTCGCGGTTCACGACGTCCAGCGCCAGGTCGATCTCCTCCAGCTGTACGAACAGCTCGGCGAGCCAGGCCGTCGACCGGCGCACCGGGTTCGCGGCGACGGCACTCATGATCCGCTGGGCTCGTGCGCGGTCACCTGCGGCAATGGCCGTGTCCAGCAACCCGCGGACCTCCACGGCTCTCTTGTCGAACTCCAGCAGCTTCAGGGCGAGGTCCGCTGCTCCGATGCTCGCGGCGACGCGCATGACGTCGCCGGTCACGTGATACCCGCCGTACCAACCGGCCAGCACTGCTTCGAGGAGTCGCCTTGCCCGTGCGTGGTCCTCCGCGTCAGCGGCCACCTGGGCCGGTTCCAGCAGGATCTCCGCGTCACCGGTCTTGCGGACGATCGGCTGGGCGGCGGCTTCCGCCAGCTCCACCAGTTCGGTGTACCGGCTGGCAGAACCACACCGCGACGCCGCCTCCGCCATGACGCTGAGCACGTGGACGTGGACGTGCGGGTCCTCGATTCGCGCCGCCTGCTCCTCCGCCGCCGCGACCAGCCGCGTGAACCGGTCCCCGTCGCCGAGCACGAACGCGACCCTGCCCAGCGCGGTGAGCAGGAGTGCCCGCTCGTCCGCCTTCTCGACAGCGGGCAGCAGAGCTTCGGCGGACTCCATCAGCCTCGCCGCCCGCACCATCTCACCTGCTTCTCCCAGGGCAGCGGCCAGCGCGCACCACGCCGCCCCGCGCGGCGCCGATCCCGCGATGTCGTCCGCGAACCGGGAGGCACGCGTCAGTTCACCCGCGTCCACGGCTCGTTCGACCAAGTCCGTGAGCACACCATCAGGATCACTGCACGCCGAGGCGTACTGCAGAGTGCGGTCGTCGTCACCCGCCTCCATGGCCGCGTCGACGAGCACATGCAGGTAGTCGTCGTAGGGTCCTTCACCGGCCGCACGGAGGAACGCCAGTGCTCGCCGCGCATCGGTCCGCACCTCGTCCACGAGCACGTTGAGCAGTTGTGGACGGTGGTAGGAGGGTTCCAGGGCTACCAGGAACCGCGACGCCAGTGCGTCGTCCGACGCTCGCACCGCTCGCACCGCCCGCACCTCGCAGGTGCCGGCCTGCCGGTACTCAGAGCTGATCGCCGCGACGTGCGTCAAAGCCTGATCGTGGTCACCTCGTGCGCACGCGACGCCTGCGAGAAGACCCAGCAGCTCGTCGCGGAGGTAGACGTCGCGGAGCACGGGTGCGGCCGCCGCGGTCAGCTCCTCGATGAGCCGCCTCGATCGCTCGTCGTCCGCACCACCGGCGAAGGCCTCGGCCAGGATTCCCAGTGTCTGATAGAGCGTGAAGGGGTGGCCCGCGTGCCTGGCCAGCCGTTCCGCTTCATCGGCGAGGTGGCACGCCCGGTCGGGCTCACCTCTGGCGACAAGCGCCGACGCGATCCCCGCCAAGGCCTCCGCACGGGTCGTCTCCGCCGTGAGGCTGTTGGCCAGGGCGATCGCTCGGTCCACCTCGCCGATGCCGGCCCACACGCAGGGCAGCTCCGCGGGGATGTCCTCGTTACGGGCGCCCAGTTCCGCACGGGCCGCAGCCACGTGCAGCATGGTCAGCAGGTCGGGTTCGGGTGTGCGGGCGAGCAGGCCTGCCGCCGAGACGATCTCCGACAGCGCGAGCGAGTCCGCGCCGGTCAGGGTCAGCATGCGGTCGTGCCGGGCGCGGTCCAGCGCGAGCACCACCAACCGGCCGGTGTCGCCGAGCGCCGCGAGCAACCGGGGATAGCCGCGGAGGAGGTAGGCCGGGGTGTGCTCGGGCCAGCCCGCGGTCCGGTAGCGATCCGCCCACTCGTGCACCTGCTCGCGGTAGGCGGCCAGGCCGGTCCCGTACTTGTGCTCGGCCTGTTCGCGCAGGGTGTCGTGGGTGAAGAGGTAGACGCGTTCGTCCGAGTCCCTGCCTGCGCGGGCGCCGACGCTGCGGCCGAGCATGCCGCCGAAGAGCGCGTCCAGCTCGTAGCGCGGGCGTCCGGTGAGTTCTTCCAGGTCCGGCTGGGTGAGGCCACCGCCGGACGCGGTGATGAGGCCCAGCACGTCGCGTTGCAGGCCCGGTTTGGCCAGCAGGGTGGTGAGTTCGCGCTTCGCCTCGCCCTCCAGGTTCTTGGCGTAGGGCGAGACCTGGAGCGGGCGGGGCGCGACCGTCCTGAGTGGATGGTCGCCGCCGACGTCGTCGGGCAACTCGGGGTGCGGGCGGCTCGCCACCAGCACGCGGACCGATGCCGGCAGGCGGCGTGGGAGCAGGCTTGCGATGCTCGGTCGGTCGAGGCCCTCGGACCGGCTGGTGTCCTCGTCCAGGCCGTCCACGACCAGCAGCAGCGTGCGCCCCGCGGCGGCGCACGCGGCGGCTGCGGTGTTGAGCAGGCGCAGGGTGTGGCCGCGGCGGGCGCGGGCTTCGAGGGCCAGTTCCGGAGGTTCGCCGACCAGTGCGGCCAGCTGGTCGATCAGGGCTTCGGTGAAGGCATCGCTGTCGGACTGGCCCGCCCAGCGGCCGGTGATGAAGAACGACACCACGTCCACGCCGTCCGGCGGGTGCTGGGCGAACCACGCGAGCAGCGCGGACTTGCCGGCCCACGGGCCTGCCTGCCACCACGCGTACGGCTCGTCGCCCGCACAGAACCGGACCAGCTCGCCCAGTTCCCAGTTGCGGTCGTGCAGGTGCTGAGGCGCCGCCTCGGCGACCAGGGCCTGGTAGGCGTTGGTGATCAAAGCGGGGCGTGCGGGAGGCAGCACTCCCGGCAGCGGCGCAGGGACGCCCAGCACATCGCGCAACGGGGTGCCGTGCGCCGGATCGACCCGGTCCAGTGCCAGGTCGATGCGCGCGGCGGCGAGCCGGCCGAGTCCGTCACCGGGGTGGTGCTTCGCGATCACGCCGACGACGCGCCCGCCTGACCACAGCGCCGAACCCGACATCCCTTGCCACGGCGAGGAATCGGTGTCGGACGGGGTGGCCGGCTCGACCACGACCTCCAGCGTGCCCTCACGCCAGTTCGACAGCACGGCCACGGTTCCGGTGGCGTGACAGGAGTCGCGGTAGTTCAGACCGGCGGCGTCGGTGCGCATCTTCCACAGCGGGAACCCGACGGCCTCGACGGTGAGCACGGCGGCGCGGTTCTCGATGCGGCCGAAACTGACCGGGGGCACGGCATCGTCGGCCGCGATCGTCACGACCGCGATGTCGGACACCGGATCGGCCCACCACGAGACGGCGTCGACGATTCGCTCGCCGGGCAGGTCGGGCTCGAACCGGATGCGCACAGAGGACGCGCCGTCGACCACGTGCGCCGCGGTCAGCACGGCGTCGGTGCGCACGCGGTAGCCGGAGCCGCGCTGCCGTCCGCCGTCTCGGGCCACGATCAGCTCCGCGACCCGAGACCGGTCGAGCGGCGCGCCGGTCATTTCTCGTTCGCCACCTCACCGCCGGAGATCTCGACCTTTTGCCCCTTGCGGCGCGGGTCCAGCACGAGCTTGATCGTCTGCGTGGTGCTCGACCCCGCGGTGACGTCGGCGCCCAGTTCGACTACCCAGAACTTGACCTTCGCGCCCGGCTTGGCCTCCTTGGTGACCGCGACGGTCAGCTCCAGCTCGACCGGACCGATCTCGAAGCGCAGCTCCTCGTTCTCCCCGGCGCGCATCGCCTCGGTCAACTCGGCACGCAGCTGACTGATCAGCTCCGCGAGCTCCACGTTCATCGGACGTCCTCCCCGCATGCGAAAGATCTACGGGGACTTTCTACTCCGACCGGCCTCCCGTTACGCGCCGAATGATCAGCTCAGGCCGCGGACCTCGCGGATCACCGTGACGATCTCGTCCATGATCTGGGTCAGCTCGTAGTCCTTGGGCGTGAACACCCTGGCCACGCCGCGCTCGCGCAGCTTCTGGGCGTCGTCCGGCGGGATGATGCCGCCGACGATCACCGGGATGTCCCCGGCGCCGGCCGCGCGCAGGCCGTCGACCACGGCGGGCACGACCTCGAGGTGCGAGCCGGAGAGGATCGAGAGGCCCACGACGTGCACGTCCTCCTGCACGGCCGCGGCCACGATCTGCGACGGCGTGAGGCGGATGCCCTGGTAGACGACCTCGAAGCCGACGTCGCGGGCACGCACGGCGACCTGCTCGGCGCCGTTGGAGTGGCCGTCGAGGCCCGGCTTGCCGACGAGCATGCGCAGGCGCTCGCCCATCTCCTCGCCGGTGGCGCGCACGCGGTCGCGCACCCGTGCGATCTCCGAGCCGGCCTCGCCGGACGCCGACGCGCCGGAAACACCTGTGGGGGCCCGGTACTCACCGAAGGTCTCACGCAACGCCTGCGACCATTCGCCGGTCGTCACGCCAGCGCGGGCACATGCCAGCGTCACCTCCACCAGGTTCTGGTCCGTCTTCGCGGCCTCGCGCAGAGCGTCCAGAGATGCTTCCACAGCAGCGTTGTCGCGGGTGGCGCGCCACTGCTGGATGGCTTCGACGGCGTGCATCTCGACGATCGGGTCGATGGTCTCGATGGAGTTCGCGCCCTCGGCCTGCAGCGGTGACGGCTCGGTCGTGTCGAACTTGTTGACGCCGACCACGACGTCCTCGCCCGCCTCGACGCGGCGACGGCGATCCGCCAGTGAGGACACCAGGTTCGACTTCATGTAGCCGGACTCGACGGCCGCGACGGCACCGCCCATCGCCTGCACGCGGTCGATCTCCTCGCGGGCACCGGCGAGGATGTCGTTGACCTTCGCCTCGATGACCGGTGAGCCGTCGAAGATGTCGTCGTACTCCAGCAGATCCGTCTCGTAGGCGAGGACCTGCTGCATGCGCAACGCCCACTGCTGGTCCCACGGGCGCGGCAGGCCGAGGGCCTCGTTCCACGCCGGGAGCTGGATCGCGCGTGCACGGGCGTTGCGGGACAACGAGACCGCGAGCATCTCCAGCACGATGCGCTGGACGTTGTTCTCGGGCTGGGCTTCGGTCAGCCCCAGCGAGTTGACCTGCACGCCGTAGCGGAACCGGCGGTGCTTCGGGTTCTCGACGCCGTAACGCTCCAGCGTGATCTCGTCCCACAGCTGGGCGAACGCGCGCATCTTGCACATTTCCTCGATGAACCGCACACCGGCGTTCACGAAGAAGGAGATGCGGGCGACGACCTCACCGAACTTCTCCTGCGGCACCTGACCGGAGTCGCGCACGGAGTCCAGCACCGCGATCGCCGTGCACATCGCGTACGCGACCTCCTGCGCCGGCGTCGCGCCGACCTCCTGGAGGTGGTAGCTGCAGATGTTGATCGGGTTCCACTTCGGCACGTTCGACACGGTCCACGCGACCATGTCGGTGATCAGCCGCAGCGACGGTCCCGGCGGGAACACGTACGTGCCGCGGGACAAGTACTCCTTGATGATGTCGTTCTGCGTCGTGCCGGCGAGGGCCGACGGGTCCGCGCCCTGCTCCTCGGCCACGGTGACGTACATGGCGAGCAGCCACATGGCCGTCGCGTTGATCGTCATCGACGTGTTGGCGCCGGCGAGCGGGATCTGGTCGAAGAGCTGCCGCATGTCGCCGATGTGGCTGATGGGCACGCCGACCTTGCCGACCTCGCCCTTCGCGAGCTCGTCGTCGGGGTCGTAGCCGGTCTGCGTCGGCAGGTCGAACGCCACGGAGAGCCCGGTCTGCCCCTTGGACAGGTTCCGGCGGTAGAGCTCGTTGGAAGCAGTGGCCGAAGAGTGCCCCGCGTACGTGCGCATCACCCAGGGGCGATCGCGTTCGCGGTCAGCTGGGTACGGCACAGCAACCTCCCACATCGTCGTTCATCGGAGCGTACTGGCCGGTAACCACTGCCGCGCGTGCGATTGCTCACTGAATCGTGACCACTGGGAGCATGATGAAGAGGTGACGGGCTTCTACCAGACCGGGATCGTCTTCGGGGTTCTCGCCTTGCTGGCCTTGGTGCTGCGGTACTTCGCGGGCAACGACAAGCGGCCCGTGCCGGATCTGGACGGCACGGACTTCGGGTTGCTGAACGAGGTGGCGGTCGTGCCCACGGAAGAGGCCGCGATCGTCCTGGTGCAGAAGCTCAAGCGGAACGGGGTGCGTGCCACGCGTTCGCGAAACGCGCCCTACCGGGTGATGGTGTTCCCGGCGGACGTCGCGAACGCGCGGCTGGTGCTCAGGAGCTGACGCGCTCGACGTCGGCACCGAGCTTGCGGAGGTTTTCCACGAACCCAGGGTAACCACGCTCGATGTGGAAGATCTCGTAGACCTCGGTGGCCCCGTCCGCGCACAGACCGGCGAGCACGAGCCCCGCACCAGCGCGGATGTCCGACGCCCACACCGGGGCACTGGACAGCGTCTCGATGCCGCGGATCACGGCGTGGTGACCGTCCGTGCGCGCGTCGGCCCCGAGCCTGATCATCTCGTCGATGAACCGGAACCGGGACTCGAACAGGTTCTCGGTGATCATCGCGGTGCCCTCGGAGACCGTGGACAGCGCGATCGCGAACGGCTGGTTGTCCGTGGCGAAACCGGGGTACGGCAGCGTCACGAAGTCGACGGCCTTGGGCCTGCCCTCCATGACGACGCGGAAGCCCTCGTCGTCGCCGCCCTCGTAGACGGTGACCTCGGCACCCGCCATGCGGAGCTTCTCCAGCACCAGGTCGAGGTGGTGCGGGTTCACACCGCGCACCCGCACGTCGCCGCGCGTCATGACGGCGGCGAACCCCCACGTGGCGCCGACGATGCGGTCGCCGATGACGCGGTGCTCGGTGGGCTTGAGCTCGGTCACGCCGTGCACGGTCAGCGTCGACGTGCCGGCGCCCTCGACCTTCGCGCCCATCTGGTTGAGCATCAGGCAGAGGTCGATGATCTCCGGCTCGCGCGCGGCGTTGTCGATGACCGTCGTGCCGTTGGCCAGGACGGCCGCCATCAGGATGTTCTCGGTGGCGCCCATGCTGGGGAAGTCGAGCCAGATCTGCGTGCCGTGCAGCCCTTCGGCCTCGGCGACGATGCAGCCGTGCTCGATCCAGGTCCGCGCACCGAGCTTCTCGAGCCCGCTCTGGTGCATGTCCAGCGGCCGCGAGCCGATCGCGTCACCACCCGGCAACGCCACGACGGCCCGCTTGCACCGCCCGACCAGCGGCCCCAGCACGCAGATCGACGCCCGCAGCTTGCCCATCGCCTCGGAGTCCGCGCGGTGGCTCAGCTCCTGCGGCGTCGTGATCCTCGCCACGTCGCCTTCGAGCTCGACCTCGCACCCGAGACTGCGCAGCGCGTCCGCCATCAGCGGCACGTCGAGGATGTCCGGGCAGTTGGTGATGGTCGTCGTGCCCTCTGCCAACAGGGCGGCGGCCATCAGTTTGAGCACGCTGTTCTTGGCGCCGACGACATCAACTTCGCCGACCAGCCTTGCGCCACCATGTACCCGGAAATGCTCGCTCACGCGGCAATCCTACGGACGGCTCTAAAGTGCCAGCCATGGCGGTGCATCTCACGAAGATCTACACGCGGGTGGGCGACGACGGCACGACCGGCCTCGGCGACTTCTCCCGCGTCCCCAAGACCTCACCACGCATCGAGGCGTACGCGGACGTCGACGAGACGAACGCGTCCCTGGGCGTGGCCCTGGCCCTCGGCCAGCTGGCCCCCGACGTGTACGACGTCGTGCGCAAGGTGCAGAACGACCTGTTCGACGTCGGAGCAGACCTCTGCACACCGATCGTGCCGGACCCCGAGTACCCGCCGCTGCGCGTGACCCAGGCGTACGTGGACCGCCTGGAGGGCTACTGCGACACGTTCAACGAACGCCTGGGCAAGCTCGACTCGTTCATCCTGAACGGCGGCACCCCCGGCGCGGCGCTGCTGCACCAGGCGCGCACGATCGCCCGCCGCGCGGAACGGCGCGCGTGGTCGTTGATCGAGGACGACGCGGAGCGCACGAATGTGCTCACGGCCAAGTACCTGAACCGGCTTTCGGACCTGCTGTTCATCCTGGCCCGTGTGGCGAACCCGGACGGCGACGTGCTCTGGCAGCCGGGCGAGAACGCCTGACCTGCAGAAAAGCTGAAGGGGCGCGTTCCCAGGAGGAACGCGCCCCTTCATTTCATGCTCAGGAAGCCCAGGGAATGGCCCGCCCGGGGGGCGACGACTCCAACCAGGACAAGAACCCGGTGAGCGCGTCCGGCCCCATGGCGATCTCGACCTCACCCGAGGCGGACCGGCACCGCAGCACCGTGGCCCCCACGGGCATGGCGTAGGCCTCTGGCCCGGTCGGCTCCCGCCGCGCGTCGATCTCCAGCCCGTCCCGGGAGATCAGCTGGTTCGGCCCCGACCCGAGCGAGAGCACCCGGAACCAGGCGAACGAGTCGCCCCGGTAGTGCCCCACGCCCAGGTGCCAGCCACGCCCGCGATCATCGAACTGGCTGCGCAGGGCGACGTGCACGCCCCCTTCGCGCAGCAGCCGAATCCGGCGCCACGCGAAGTAGACGATGACGATGGCCGCCCCAAGAAGGATCAGGCCGGCAATCTCGGTGATCCCCACGGCTGCGGCCTCGTGCCCGGTCTCAGGCCGACTGTTCCACGGCCCGCACGCGCGCTGCCGCGCGTGCACGCTCTGCGTCGTCCGCGTCCTGCAGCGCCGTGCGCGCCGCGTCCACGTCGATCTCGCCCGCGAGCTCGGCGTCCTCGGCGAGAATCGAGACGCCGGAGCCGGTCACGGAGAGGAAGCCACCGTGCACGGCGGCGGTGACAAGGCCACCGTCGGTCGTGCGCACGCGCACCACGCCACCCTCGACCAACTGGCCGAGCACAGGCTCGTGACCGGGCAGGATGCCGATCTCGCCCTCGGTGGTCTGCGCCGAAACAGAGGTGGCCTTACCGGACCACAAACGGCGTTCAACGGCGACCAGTTCAACGGTCATCTCGGCCACGCGTATCTCCCTCGTCGTCTGGAGTCGAACTGAGTCTAAACGGTCGCCTGACAACCCTGCCGCCCCGCCCGGTGTCAGTACGTTCAACGACCGCCGGAGGGGGGACATGCAGGACTTCGAAGACTTCGTGGCGTTGCGCTCGCAGGCACTGTTGCGCACCGCCTACCTGCTGTGCGGCGGCGACAAAGGCGCCGCTGAGGACATTCTGCAGGACGTCCTCATGAGCATGTACGGCAAGTGGCGCCGGATCAGGACCTCCCCGGAGGCCTACGCACGCGCCGCGCTGGCCAACGCGGCCGCGAACCGCTGGCGACGGCGTTCGCGCAAGCCGGAGGCACCGCTGGAACTGGGGGCGGTACCTACGGCTCGCGGGCACGAGGAACAGGTCGTGGCCGCGGACAGCGTGGTGCGTGCGCTGGCCCAGCTGCCGAAGCAGATGCGGGCCGTCCTGGTGCTGAGGTTCTTCGACGACCTCGGCGAGGCCGAGACCGCCCGCGCGCTCGGTTGCGGCATCGGCACGGTCAAGAGCCAGACCTCGCGCGGCCTCGCCCGCATGCGGGAACTGATGGGTGAGCAGGTGCTGACGTGGAACTGAAGCAGGCAATGGAGGCCGCGACGGCAGAGCTGGACGTGCGGCCGGGATTCGTGGGGGACGTCATGGCCGGGGGACGACGCAGGCACACGCGCAGGCTGGTGACGGTGACCGCGGTGGTGGCGCTGCTCGCGGGCGTGACGACAGGAGTCGTGCTGACCCGCTCGACAGAACGGTCGGCGGACCCGCGGCTGACGGCGGCGACCACCGGACCGTTCGCCGGCGACACCGAGCTCATCGCGACCGCGTCGCACCTGTGGAGTGAGGCGCAGAAGGACGAGCCGTGGAAGCAGGACGAGCCCGTGACCGAGGTCTCGTCGGAACCGAACGTGTTCTGGACCGGGCAGACGCCGACCGGCCCCGCGGCCCTGGTCGCGCAGGAGGTGCGGGTGCGGACCTCCGAGCACCCCGCGACGCTCGTCGGCCTCGTGGCCGACGGCAAGGTGGTGGACCGCGAGGTCGTGCTCTCCGAAGCGAGGGACCGCGAGGCCGGGCTCTACCGCTTCGGCCCCGTCGGTGACCAGTACGTCGTGCTGACCCTCGGCAGGACGGTGTCGTGGTCGCAGAGCCCGAAGCGCGGCCCTGACAACCGGCTGACCCGCACCTGGGCCTCCGCACCGCACGACGAGGACGGCGTGGTCTTCACCGTCGCCCCGCCGGAGGAACGGCCCGTGTTCGTGCGCGGCGACTCCGTGCCCCGGTCCGACGACTTCACCCAGCCCGCGATCATCACCGGCGCCCTCCGGCCGGACCGCCGGTTCGTGCCCCATCCCGGCAACGGGTGGAGCGGGCAGTTCTGCGCCACGGACTTCCCGGAGCGGAAGACCTACTCGGGGCAGGGCCTGAAGCTGCAGGAGGTGCAGCACGAACTGCAGAAGCGCGCGCTGCTCGACTACATCGCCAGCTGGGAGGCGACCACCGACTGGAGCGTCTGCGCGTGGCTGCCCGACGGCCGCTACGCCCTGATGTTCGAGTCGCTGGGCGACCTGTACGGCGCGCTCTACCAGCCCGACGGCACGTTCAGCGCGGCCGTGGTCGGCGGCAAGGCGGTCAAGGGCGAGCCGGCGGTGCTGCCGTTGCCGGACGGCCAGGGCACGATCGTCGCCGACTTCAACGCCGTCGTCGGTCCTCAGGAACGCGACCACGCCTGGCTGGCGCCCAGCGGCACCAAGGAGGTCACCGTGCGCCAGAAGGGCGTTCCCAGGGTGATCCAGCTGCCTTAGCCGTGCTCGGGCATTGATGGCTGGCGTGTGTGAGGCACGTGGTGAGGCCGGCCCGCTCGGCCAGGTCCGCCCCTAGCCGTGCCACGAACGCCAGAGCGTCGCGTAGGTGCCGTCCCTGGCGACCAGGTCGTCGTGCGACCCCAGCTCCACGATCCGGCCCGCGTCGACGACCGCGATCCGGTCGGCGTCCCGCGCGGTCTGCAGACGGTGCGCGATCGCGATCACCGTGCGTCTCTCCCGCACGGCCGCGATCGCGCGCTCCGCATGCCTGGCCGTGGCCGGGTCGAGCGAGGACGTCGCCTCGTCCAGCACCAGCGTGTGCGGATCGGCGACCTCGACCCGTGCGAGCGCGAGCTGCTGCGCCTGCGCAGGATCCAGCTCCACCCCACCCGCGCCCAGCAGCGTGTCGAGGCCCTGCGGTAAGTCCGCGAACCAGCGCGCGTCCACCGTGCTCAGCGCGTCGAGCAGCCGTGCGTCCGGGGCGTCCGGCGCCGCCATCGCCAGGTTCTCCCTGACCGTGCCGATGAACACGTGATGTTCTTGTGTGACAAGCACGATCCGCTGCTCGCCCGCCGCCGTGAGATCCGCAATGGGCACCCCGCCGACGAGCACCGACCCCTCCGCAGGCCGGTCCACCCCGGCGATCAGCCTGCCGAGCGTCGACTTGCCCGCACCGGAGACGCCGACGATCGCCAGCCGTTCTCCCGGCTGCACCACGAGATCGACGCCGTGCAGCACCTCGTGGCCGTCCACATAGGAGTAGCGGACACCGCTCACCTCGATGCGATCACCGTCCGGTTCCCGGACCGAGATGGCCGGTTCGACGTGAGCCCCGATCCCCTCGATGCGCGCGAACGACGCGCCACCGCGCTGCAGGAACTCCACCCAGAACAGGATGCGGTCCATCGGCTCGACCAGGCGCCACACCCAGAGCACCGCCGTGACGACGACCTCGATCCGCGTGCTGTCGGCCGCGTAGAGGAAACCCCCGGCGACGAGCACCAGCGCGGTCGGCAGCATGTTCACGAAGGTGGTCACCGGGAACAGCACGTTCCTCAGCCGGAGAGTCCGCAGCCGCGCCCGGTACGACCGCGCGACGGTGCCGTCCGCCGCTGCCACCATCCGGTCCCGCAGTCCGTACGTCTCGATCGTCCTGCTGCCCTCGCCGACCGCCGCGGACATCTCCGCGACGTCCCCGTTCGCCTCGCTCTCCGCGAGGTACGCGTCGCGGGCGCGGACCAGGTACCAGCGCACCACCCACACGACGAACGGCATCCCCGCCAGCGAGACCAGGCCCAGCACCGGGTCCAGCCAGAACACCGCCACGAACACGACTACGAGGTGCATGGCACCCGCGAGCACCTCGGGCACGCTGTCCCGCAACGCCTGGCCGACCGTGCCGACGTCACTCGTCACGCGCGTCAGCAGGTCACCGGTGCTCAGCCGGTCCACCACCCGCGCCGGCAATGCCAGCGTGCGCGTGACCGCCTCCTCGCGCAACGACGCCAGGAACCGCTCGCCCAGCCTGGCCGTCAGCAGACCGCTGTACCGCACCAGCAACAGGTGCACCACAGCCGCGCCGAGCACCCCCAGCGCGAGTCGGTCCACAGTGGACAGCGTCAGGGAGCCTCCCTCGACCCCACCGACGATCTTGCCGAGCAGGTACGGCCCGACGAGCGCCGACAACGCCGAGAGCGCGGTGAGCAGCAGCACCACGGCCAGCGCGGGCCGTTCGCCCCGCAGCAACCGCGTGGCCGCCCGCCTCACCTCACGACGGTCCGCGATGGGCAGCCTCGTCATCGGCTCTCCTCCAGGTGCACGACCTGATCCGCCTGCCCCGCCCACAACGGCGACGACGACACGACGACGGTGGTCCGCCCCGAACGCCTCTCCCGCACCCTCTTCGCCACCACGGCCTCCGTCACGGCGTCGAGCGCGGACGTCGGCTCCACCAGCACGAGCAGTTCCGGCTCGCTCAGCAACGCCCGCACGAGCCGCAGGCGTTGCCGTTGACCGCCGGACACGTTGCGCCCCTGCGACTCCAGGTGCGAGTCGAGCCCGTCTGGCAGCGCCTCCACGATGTCCATCGCGGCCGCCGCGTGCAACGCCGCGTCGAGCTCGTGATCACTGTGCTCCCCCACCGACACGGCCTCGCGCACGGTCCCGGCGAACAGGTAGTCGTCGTTGTCCGCCACCACCGCGGGCAACCGATCGACAGCCTCCCTGGCCAGCGTCGCGTTCGCGGAGACGACCACGGTCAACGCGCCGGTCTTCACGTCGAGCGCCTCACCCTCGTCCTTCTCCTCCGGCCGCAACCGGAGCACGTCCACGACCCGCCCGGCCGACACCAGCGCACGGGGAATCGCGTCCGCGCCTTCCATGAAGAAGCTGACCGGCACCGTCAACGTGGTGACGTACAAGTACACCGCGACCATCTCCTCGACCGAGATGGCTCCGTTCACCACCATCCGGGCGGCGATCCACGTGACCACCGCGAGGAACAACGCCGGCAGCCCCCACGTCAGCGCCTGCACCCAGCTCAGCCACGCCGACACCCGGTAACCGTCGCGGAGGACCTCTGTCGACATGGACCGGAACCGCGCCTCGAACGCCGGCTTCCCGCCGATCCCCGACAGCACCCGCAGGCCGCCCACGATGTCGCCGGCCCGTGAGCTCAGCTCCCCCTGCTTCTGCCGATATCCACCCTCCACGCTGTGCAGCCGTTGCAGGACGGGCCCGGTGACCAGGGCGAGCACCGGCACACCGAGCAGCACGACGACCGCGATCAGCGGCGAGATCCGCACCAGCAACACCGCCGTGGCGACATACGCGATCACCGCCCCCACCCCGGGCCCGGTGCTGGTCAACGCGTGCGCGATCCGCGCCGTGTCGCCGTTCTGCAGGTACGTCAGCTCCCCGGTGGACAGCTTGCGCCGCACCACACCACCGAGCCGCGTCACGTGCCGGACGACGATCTGCGCCGTGCGCAACGAGGCGTCGGTCCGCACCAGCGTCATCGTCCGGTGCCGGGCGATGAAGATCAGGGCCAGTGCGGCCGCCACCGCGAGCAGCGCGGCGCACCACCACACCAGTGCGACGCGGTCACCACCCCGCAGACCGTCCTCAATGGCCTGAGAGATGAGATAGGGCGGCAGGATCAGCCCGCACATCGACAACGAACCCCACCACGCCCCGGCCAGCACCCGCCCGCGCTGGGCGAGCACCAGCCACCACAGGTAGCGCCAGGGCGAGCGCAGATCCGGGTCTCCCGGATCGTCGTGCGGAACGTGTCGGGCCATGCACCTGACCTTGCCATCACCCGGCAGGCGCCACGACCGATTTCGCCTTCAGCCCAATCGCACCAACGGCCGTTGCGCCCAACGCGGCTACGAACGCGAACGCGTAGAAGCCCCACGGGTGCGCCAAACCAGCCGTGAGCAACGCACCGCCCAATAGCGGCCCACTAATGGCACCCAACCGTCCAACGCCCGCAGCCCAGCCAATACCGGTGGCCCGGTTCTCCTCGTAAACCCGCCCCGCGTAGGCGTAAACGAGCACCTGCGCGCTGAACACGAAGAACCCTGCGAGGAGCACCGCGACGTACACCCCGAAGCCGGGCAGCTTGATGCTCAGCAACGCCAAAGCCGTCCCGAGCTCGTACCCGGCGCTGCGCATGATCTGCGGCAGCCAGGTGTTGAGCCCGTACACGAGCAACAGCCCCATGAACGAGGCCACCCAGAACGCGATCGTCGCCTTGCGCAGCCCGGGCTTGAACAGCGACCCGACCGCCTCCAGCGCGGGCGCCTTGCGCGCCACCGTCTCCGGCAAATGCTTGACCATCAACGGAATCAGCACCAGCGCGGACAACGCGCCCACGACGAACAGCGACCGCCAGCCGAGCTGAGGGATCAGCACGATCCCCAGCAGTGACGTGATGACCGCACCGACGTGGTACCCGGTCATGATCACCGTGGTGGCCCGCCCGCCCTGCTGAGGCCGGGCCTCGTTCACGAGCGCGATCGCCGTGGGCAGGCATCCGCCCAGGCCCAGCCCGGCGAGGAACCGCAGGATTCCGAACGTCGTCGCGTCCGGCACGAACGCACAGGCCAGCGTGAACACGGAGAACCCGGCCACGGCGTAGATCATCACCTTGCGCCGCCCGATGACGTCGGTGATGGTCCCGATGATCAGCGCGCCGAGCATCATCCCGACCAGGCCCGCCGTGGACACCGCGCTGGCGCTCGCCGTCGTGAGCAGCTTCTCCTGCAACAGCGAGGGAATCACCGTGCCGAGCTGAGGCCTCGTGATGCCGCGCATCGTGCGACGTCAGGACCTTCAGGCGGAGTGCGATTTCCATCCAATGGAAACGTCATGTGCTCACCACATGACAAAGGGCCGCCCCTCCACAAAGGAGGGACGGCCCTTCGAAAGTCAGCGAGCCTCAGTTACCGGCAAGCTTCTTGGCGTTGGCCTCGACGTCGTCCAACCCGCCGCAGGAGAAGAACGCCTGCTCCGGGAAGTGGTCGAACTCGCCCTTGCACACGCGGTCGAACGCCTCGATCGTGTCCTTGATGGGCACGAAGGAGCCGGGCTGACCGGTGAACTTCTCGGCCACGATGAAGTTCTGGCCGAGGAAGCGCTCGAGACGACGCGCGCGACCGACGAGGACCTTGTCCTCCTCGGAGAGCTCGTCCATGCCGAGGATGGCGATGATGTCCTGCAGCTCCTTGTACTTCTGCAGGATCCGCTTCACCTCCTGGGCCACCCGGTAGTGCTCCTCGCCGACGATCGACGGCTCGAGGATTCGAGACGACGACGACAGCGGGTCGACGGCCGGGTAGATGCCCTTCTGGGAGATCGGACGGGAAAGCTCCGTCGTCGCGTCCAGGTGGGCGAAGGTGGTCGCCGGGGCGGGGTCGGTGTAGTCGTCCGCGGGCACGTAGATGGCCTGCAGCGAGGTGATCGACCGGCCACGCGTCGAGGTGATGCGCTCCTGGAGCTCACCCATCTCGTCCGCCAGCGTCGGCTGGTAACCCACGGCCGAAGGCATGCGGCCCAGCAGGGTCGACACCTCGGAACCGGCCTGGGTGAACCGGAAGATGTTGTCGATGAAGAGCAGCACGTCCTGGTTCTGCACGTCGCGGAAGTACTCCGCCATCGTGAGAGCGGACAGCGCGACGCGCATACGCGTGCCGGGCGGCTCGTCCATCTGACCGAAGACGAGAGCGGTGTCCGAGAGAACACCCATCTCTTCCATCTCGAGCAGCAGGTCCGTGCCCTCACGGGTGCGCTCACCGACGCCGGCGAACACCGACGTACCGGAGAACTCACGGGCAATACGGGTGATCATCTCCTGGATGAGCACCGTCTTGCCGACACCCGCGCCGCCGAACAGGCCGATCTTGCCGCCCTTGACGTACGGGGTGAGCAGGTCGATGACCTTGATGCCGGTCTCGAGGATCTCGGTCTTGCCCTCGAGCTGGTCGAAGGCGGGCGCCTTGCGGTGGATGCCCCACTGCTCGCCGTCGCGGCCGAGGCCGGGGACGTCGAGGCAGTCACCGAGGGCGTTGAAGACGTGGCCCTTGACGACGTCGCCGACGGGCACCGAGATGGCCTTGCCGGTGTCGGTCACGGTCGTGCCGCGGACCAGACCGTCGGTCGGCTGCATCGAGATGGTGCGGACCAGGTTGTCGCCGAGGTGCTGCGCGACCTCGAGGGTCAGCGTCTTGGCGACGGCCTCGAAGGTGATCTCGGCGTGGCAGGCGTTGAACAGCTCCGGCACGGCGTCGCGCGGGAACTCCACGTCGACGACCGCACCGATCACCCGGACCACACGGCCGGTGCGGGTGGTGGTGGCAGTAGCACTCATGTCAGTCATCACTTCCTGCGCCACCGGTAAGCGCGGAGGCGCCACCGACGATCTCGCTGATCTCCTGGGTGATCTGGGCCTGACGGGCCGAGTTCGCCGCCCTGCTGAGGTTGCGCACGAGCTCCGTCGCGTTGTCCGTCGCCGCCTTCATGGCCGTACGACGAGCTGCCGACTCCGAAGCCGCTGCCTCCAGCATGGCGGAGAACAGCCGCGTCTTCACGTACTTGGGCAGCATCGCTCCGAGAAGTGCTTCCGCACTCGGCTCGAAGTCGTACACCGCACGCGGGCCCTTGGGCGTCTCGCCGGTGTACTCGACGTCCATCGGCGCGATCCGCCTGGCGGTCGGCGTCTGGCTCAGCATGGACTTGAACTCGGTGTACACGACGTGGATCTCGTCCACGCCCTGCGCACCGTTCTCCGTGCCCTCCAGGAACGCCTCCACCAGCGCGTCACCGGCCTCGACGGCGTCGACGTAGTGCGGGGTCTGGGAGAACCCGCTCCACGACGCGGTGACCTCGCGGCGGCGGAAGTTGTAGTACCCGATCGCCTTGCGGCCGGTCGCGTACAGCACCGGTTCCTTGCCCTCGGACTTGAGCAGCTCGATCAGCTGCTCCGCCGCCTTGAGGACGTTGGAGTTGTAACCACCGCACATGCCCTTGTCGCTGGTGACGACGAGGACAGCGGCGCGCTTCGGGTTCTTGCGTTCCGTCAGCAACGGGTGGTCGAGGTTCGCCGAGGCCTCGGCCAACGCGGAGAGCACGTTAGTGATCTCGTCCGCGTAGGGGCGCGAGGCCGCGACCCTGGTCTGCGCCTTGGCGAGGCGAGACGTGGCGATGAGCTCGTACGCCTTCGTGATCTTCTTGGTCGAGTTGACCGTTCGGATCCGCTGGCGGAGCTCCCGAATCTGTGCGCCCATGGCTCAGATCACTTCTTGGTGGGCTCGGGCTTGTGGACCTTCACCGACTCCTGGGCGACCTTGTCGGCGTCCATCGGCTTCTCGGACGCCTCGTTGACGATCGTCGTGCCGTCAGAAGCGGTGAACTGCTTCTTGAACTCGGTCACGGCGGCGACAACGCGCTTCTGCGAGTCCTCGGGGAACTTCTTGGTCTCCACGATGGAGCTCAGCAGGTCCGCGTGGTTGCGGCGCAGCGAGTCCTTGAAGTCCGCGACGAAGCGACGGATGTCGCCGACGGGGACGTCGTCCAGGTGACCCTTGGTCGCGGCGAAGATCTCGACGACCTGCTCCTCGACGGGCACCGGGGAGTACTGGCCCTGCTTGAGCAGCTCGACCAGACGGGCACCGCGGTCCAGCTGGGCGCGCGACGCGGCGTCGAGGTCGGACGCGAACGCGGAGAAGGCCTCCAGCTCACGGAACTGCGACAGGTCGAGACGCAGCGAGCCCGCGACGTCCTTCATCGCCTTGATCTGCGCGGCACCACCGACGCGGGAGACGGAGATACCCACGTTGACGGCCGGACGCACACCGGCGTTGAACAGGTCGGACTCGAGGAAGCACTGACCGTCGGTGATCGAGATGACGTTGGTCGGGATGTACGCCGACACGTCGTTCGCCTTGGTCTCGATGATCGGGAGACCCGTCATCGAACCGCCGCCGAGGTCGTCCGACAGCTTCGCGCAACGCTCGAGGAGACGCGAGTGCAAGTAGAAGACGTCGCCGGGGTAGGCCTCGCGACCCGGCGGGCGGCGCAGCAGCAGCGAGATGGCGCGGTACGCCTCTGCCTGCTTGGTCAGGTCGTCGAAGATGATCAGGACGTGCTTGCCCTGGTACATCCAGTGCTGGCCGATGGCGGAGCCGGTGTACGGCGCCAGCCACTTGAAGCCGGCCGAGTCAGAAGCGGGGGCGGCGACGATCGTCGTGTACTCGAGTGCGCCCGCCTCCTCCAGCGCGGCCTTGACGCCCGCGATGGTGGAGCCCTTCTGGCCGATGGCGACGTAGACGCAGCGGACCTGCTGCTTCGGGTCGCCCGACTCCCAGGCCTTCTTCTGGTTGATGATCGTGTCGATGCAGACCGCGGTCTTGCCGGTCTTGCGGTCGCCGATGATCAGCTGACGCTGACCGCGGCCGATCGGGGTCATCGCGTCGATGGCCTTGATGCCGGTCTGCATCGGCTCGGACACCGGCTGACGCTGCAGCACGGACGCGGCCTGCAGCTCCAGGGCGCGGGTGTCGTCGGCGACGATGTCACCGAGGCCGTCGATCGGCGTGCCCAGCGGGTTGACGACGCGACCGAGGAAGCCGTCGCCGACCGGCACGGACAGGACCTTGCCCGTCCGGCGGACCTCCTGGCCCTCTTCGATCTTGTCGAAGTCACCGAGGATGACCGCACCGATGTTGCGGACCTCGAGGTTCAGAGCGACGCCGAGGACGCCGCCGGGGAACTCGAGCAGCTCGTTGGTCATCGTGCCCGGAAGGCCCTCGACGATGGCGATGCCGTCGTAGGTCTCGGAGACGGTACCGACCTCTTCCCGGGAGACCTCCGGGGAGTAGCTCGAGACGTACTTCTCGATCGCACTGCGGATCTCGTCCGACGAGATCGTCAGCTCCGCCATGTCGTTCCTGCTCTCACTTCTTCGTTCTTGGGAAAGGGCTCGGGGGCTAGCTGGCGAGATTGCGGCGCAGTGCCGCCAACCGGCCGGCGATGCTTCCGTCGATGATCTCGTCGCCGATCTTGATCGAGAGGCCGCCGCCCAGCGAGGGGTCGACCTCCACGTGCAGCGCGATCGGGCGCGAGTAGATCGTGGTCAGCGTCGCGGTCAAGCGGTCGACCTGCTCCGCGGTCAGCGCCACCGCAGAGCGGACGTGCGCGACGGAACGCTGACGGCGCTTGGCCGCCAGGTCGGCGAGCTCGGAGAGCCCGTCCGCCACACGCACCCCACGCGGGTTGCGGACCAGCTGGTCCACCAGCGTCTTGGTGACCGGGCTGACCTTCCCCTCGATCAGGGAGTCGACCAGCACGACCTTGCCGGCGGCGTCACCGGCGGGGTCCGCCAGCAGCAGCTCGAGCTCGTTCGAACCAGCAACGATGCGGCCGAGCCTGAACAGCTCGTCCTCGGTCGAGTCGAGCTGACCGTCGCGCTCGGCACGCACCAGCAGCGCGGTGCGGGCGAGCGACTCGACACCGTCGACGAGCTCGCGCGGGCTGGACCAGCGCGCGGTCACGACGGCGACCAGCACCTGCAGCGTCGCGTCGCTGACCTTGCCCCCGAACAGGCCGGTGAGCAGCTGCTCACGACCCGCGGCCTCGGACGAGGCGTCCGCGAGCGCGCCACGCAGCGAGCGCTGCTGAACCAGCAGGCCGAGCACGGCGAAGAGCTCCTCGCCGAGCTTGGCGAGGTCGTCCGTCGACGTGGTGGCGTCGGCCAGCTCCAGCAGCCGCAGTTCCGCGGCTGCCAGAGCTTCACGACTTGCGGCATGCAACGTCATCGGCTGCCTCTACTTGCTCGCCGGCGCCGCGACGGCGTCCAGCTCGTTGAGGAAGCGGTCGACGGTGCCACGGCGGCGGGAGTCGTCCTCGAGGGACTCGCCCACGACCTTGCTCGCCAGCTCGACAGCGGTGCGGCCGAGGTCGGCACGGAGCTCCGCGACGATCTGGGCGCGCTGAGCGTCCAGCTGGTGCTGGCCCTGCGCAATGATGCGCGAGGACTCGGCCTGCGCCTGCTCACGCAGCTCCTCGACGATCTGCAGGCCCTCGGCCCGGGCGTCGTCGCGGATGCGCGCGGCCTCGGCGCGAGCCTCGGCCAGCTGCTCCTTGTACTGCTCGAGAGTGCGCTGAGCCTCGGCCTGAGCCTGCTCCGCCTTCTCGATGCCACCCTCGATCTTGGCCGTCCGCTCCTCGTACAACGCCTCGAAGCGCGGTGAGACGAACTTCTTGATGACGAAGAGGAGGAGCAGGAACGCGACGAGACCGAGGATGATCTCCGAGGTGTGCGGAATGACCGGGTTGACCGGCCCCTCCGCCGCCAGGATGAGGGTGTCCATCACGGTTTCTCCTAACGCGATCTGGATTCGGTCAGGCAGTCGCGATGAAGTAGACGACGAAGCCGATCAGCGCGAGGACCTCGACGATGGCGAAGGTGGTCCACGCGAGGCCGAGCAGCACGCCGCGGGCCTCGGGCTGGCGGGCGGTGCCGCTGATGACCGAGGAGAAGATCAGACCCACACCGATGCCGGGGCCGATCGCGGCGAGGCCGTAACCGATGGCCGCAAGACCCGGGTTGATGTTTCCGTCGAAGGCCTGGGCGATCTGGAGAGCGCTCACTGTTGCTGTTCCCTTTCCAACTCGGCCCGCGAGTGTTCGCGGATCGGAGGCTGTGTGCTGTTACTCAGTGCTCTTCTGCCAGCGCCATGCCGATGTAGCTGGCAGACAGCAGCGCGAAGATGTAGGCCTGCAGGCACATGATCAGTGCCTCCAGGAAGGTCAGCGCGATGGCGAAGGCGAAGGACACCGGCGCCACGATGACGGTCAGTCCGCCATTGAGCAGCAGGAACTCACCGGCCAGGGTGAACACCAGCAGCAGGAGGTGACCCGCGAACATAGCGGCGAAAACTCGGATCGCCAGCGTGAGCGGGTTCAGGATGAACTTCTGGAAGAACTCGATCGGGATCAGCAGCGGGAGCACGAACCACGGCGCGCCCGGCGGAACCGTCTGGTGCTTCAAGTAGCCCACGAAGCCGTGCCGCTTGAACCCGACGAAGTGGTACACCGGGTAAACAACGAGCAACGAAACGGCGAGCGGGAAGCCGATGTGCGACATCGTGGGGAACTGGACGATCGGGATGAGCCCGAACAGGTTGTTCACCAGGACGAAGCAGAAGATCGTGAGGATCAGCGGGATGAACGGCTTGTAGTCCTTCGCGCCGATCTGTTCCCTGGCGATGTTGTTGCGCCCGAAGTCGTAAAGCGACTCGGCGGCGAACTGGAACTTGCCGGGAACGACCTTGAGACTGCGGGTCGCCACAATGAAGAAGACGGCGATGATCACGATGGACAGCACCAGCAGGACCATCGGCTTCGTGACCGAGCCGAAGATCGGCGGGAGGAAGAAGTCCTTCACACCGGGAGCGACGAACTCGCCCCCCGAAGCCAGCAACTTGGTCACTGTGTTCCTTCCGGTTCTCCCGGCCGGCGTTCACTCCGCCGGGGGAATCGTCACGATCTGGACTTAACGTACCTTACGGTTCGCAAGCGACTACCAGAGGCACCCCTGCTATCGGGTGTCCCTGGTCTGCGCGGACCATATCAGCAGGTCTAGGCGCCTTCTGAGGCGGGCACGACCATCTGGCTACGGCTGCGCTTGGAGGCTCTGGCCTCGAGGAACGACGTGACGAGCACCGTCGCCACCAGGGTGATTCCCAGTGCCTTGGGTTCAAGCCACTGCTGGTCGCGCAGCAAGATCACCGCCAGTAGCAACACGAGCAGCTTGCCCATGAATCCGCCGAGAGCGGCGACCATCACGAACATCGGATCCAAGCCGGCCGTCTTGCGCATCAACAACAGCGTGGCAAGGCTCGAACCGATGGCGATCGCACCACCGATCAATGACCCGAAGAGACCAGCGGTCCCCCAGATCACAGTTGACACGACGACGCCGAGGACAAACGTGCCGAGCGCGGCCCAGGCGGCCTCGCGGAACATTTCCCCGGCGAGTCGCTGGACGGTCAGCTCGTGCGTGACGGCCTTGTCCGCGTCGCTCATGTCCCGAAGTCTATGAAGCCGCATTCCAGCACCTGCGGGCAGCCCCTCGTTAACGGCGGTTAAGCGGCCCCAAACAAGATGGCGTACCAATTTCCCGGCCGCACAGGATCTGCTCGTGCAGCCGCGCCAGCCGCGGTCCCGGCCGGACACCGAGCTCGTCCGCGAACATCCGGTGAACAACTCGATAGATCTCGAGGGCGTCCGCGGAACGCCCACCACGATGCAACGCCGTCATCAGGAACTCGGCGAACCGCTCCCGCAACGGATGCCGCCGGGTCAGCGCACGCAGTTCGGGCACCAACTCCCGGTGCGCGCCCAGCTCGATCTCCAGCTCGATGCGGCGTTCGACCGCGACGAGCCGCTCCTCGTCCAGCCGGTCGGCTTCGAACCGCATGGCCTCCGAGTCCACGTCGGCCAGCGCCGGGCCGCGCCAGAGCGACAGCGCCTCGCGCAGGTTGCCCAGCTCGGTGCGGGCGTCAGTGTCGTGGCGCGCGACCAGGCCGCGGAACCTGTGGAGGTCGACCTGGTCGGCGTGCACGTCGATGCGGTAGCCCGTGCTGCTGCGCAGAACCAACGGGCCGTAGTCACCGAGCACCTGCCTCAGGCGCACGACGTAGACCTGGAGAGTCGAGTTCGCCCGCGACGGCGGCTCGTCCCAGATCTGCTCTACCAACTCGCTTTGCGAAACCGGTCTTCCGGCACGCAGCAGCAGTGCCGCAAGCAGGCCGCGCAGCTTGCTCGCCTTGAGCACCACCGCGCCGTCGTCGATCGAGAGTTCTCCGAGCAGACCGAACCTGCAGCTCTCCATGGTTGTCATTCCCCCAGGCAGTCAACCACCGAGGACGCTACTCCATTCGCCTACACCCCATGTAGGCGAATTGGCGCAACGCGCAGTTAGCGTCGACCGCATTGGCAACCACTGTTGGGGGTTCGATGAGCAACGTTCGAACGGTCGCGATCGCACTGGCCGCCACGGCCACGGCACTGCTGACGGCCGCACCTGCGGCACAGGCCGATGAGGGCGGGACGAGCGGCGGCATCACAGTCACCGCACGAGGCAGCGGTGGCCATGTCACCAACACCTACGCGAGCGTGAGCTCGCTCAGTCCCTTCCTTTCGTTCACCGGCTTCTACAAGGTGTACGGCCCGGACTACAGCTCTGTCTCGCCCACGAAGGAGTGGACCATCGGTCGCCTTTGGAACGTCCCGGTCGGCCGCGACTACGCAGACGGCCAGCAGCACTGCGCGGAAGGCTGGTCGCTGCAGGACGACGGGACGTTCAAGCTGCTCGGCCGCCCGTGCGTGGAGAACCCCATCTGACCTGCCGTCAGGACTTGCGGGCTTCCCTGAGGCGAGGGATCACCGAGACCACGAACGTCACGATCAGCCCGATGACGAAGCACGTGGCCACGATGATCGGGTCGAACAGTGTGAGCGCGACCGCGCCGAACGCCAGCACACCGGCCCACAAGTAGATGAGCAGCACAGCTCGACGCTGCGAGTGCCCGATCTCCAGCAACCGGTGGTGCAGATGCATCTTGTCCGGTGAGAACGGGCTCTCGCCGCGTCGCGTGCGGCGGATGATGGCCATCAGCAGGTCGAGCAGCGGCACGAACAGCACCGCGGCGACCACGATCAGCGGCGAGAGCAGACCGAGCAGGTCGGCAGCGCTGCCGGTGGCCTGGTTGATCTTGCCGGACGCGCTGGTGGTGGCGGCGGCGAGCATGAGGCCGATGAGCATCGAGCCCGAGTCGCCCATGAAGATGCGCGCGGGGTTGAAGTTGTGCGGCAGGAAGCCGAGGCAGGCGCCCGCCAGCACGGCGGCGATGAGGGCCGGCGGGTACGCCTCGACGGCACCCTGGCGTTCGACCAGCAGACCGATAGAGAACACGGCGGTCGCGGCGGCGGCGATGAGGCCGATGCCCGCCGCCAGCCCGTCGAGCCCGTCGACGAAGTTCATCGCGTTGATCATCGTCACGGCCAGCAGCACCGTCAGCAGCGCGCCCTGGTTCTGGTCGAGCGAGATGGTCGCGCCGCCGTCCCACGGCACCCACGCGATCATCCACTGCAGGCCGAACAGCACGAGGATGCCCGCCGCGGTGACCTGACCGGCGAGCTTGGTGAGCGAGTCGAGCTCGAACCTGTCGTCGATCGCGCCCACGAGCACGATGACGCCGCCCGCGACGATGACGCCCCACGGGTCGTTGGAGAAGTCGAACGCCGCCCGCAGCACCGGCAACTGGTGCGCCACGAACATGCCGCACAGCACGCCGCCGTAGATGGCGACACCACCCATGCGCGGCATCGGCTGCACGTGCACGTCGCGTTGCCGCGGGTAGGCCACTGCCCCGAGCCGGAACGCCATCGCGCGCACCAGACCCACGAGCAGGAACGTCACGACGGCAGCGATCAACGCGACGAGCAGGTACTCGCGCACGGGAAGGACGAACGAGGATGCGGGCCCCACGGGCCTACCAATCAATCGGGGGTGTTCGGGGTGCTCGCCACGGTACTCGCGACGACCATGATCAATTCTGGCAGCCGCTCGCTAGCGCGCGACCTCGACCTCGATGCCGAGCACCTCGTTGACCTCTTCCTTGCTCACAGCACCCTCGCGCAGGATCAACGCATCGGGCCCGGTGAGGTCGACGATGGTCGAGGCGATGTTCTCGCCGCTGAGGCCACCGTCGAGGTACACGGGCACGGCGTCGCCGAGCTGGTCCCGAGCCTCCTGCGCACTGGACGCCGGCGCATGCCCGGTCTTGTTGGCGCTGGACACGGCCATCGGACCGACGTCGCGCAACAACTCCAGTGCAACAGGGTGCAACGGCATGCGCAGCATCACCGTGCCGCGCGTCTGCCCCAGGTCCCACGCCAGACTGGGCGCGTGCGGCAGCACGATGCTCAGCCCACCGGGCCAGAACGCCTCGATGAGCGCCCTCGCCTGCCGCGGCACGCTGAGCACCAGCCCGTCGATCGTGGTCCAGGACCCGACCAGCACGGGCACGGGCATGTCGGGCCCGCGGCCCTTGGCGTCGAGAAGGCTTCGGACGGCTTCGGCGTCGAACGCGTCGCAGCCGATCCCGTAAACGGTGTCGGTGGGCAGGACGACAAGGCGCCCGCTCCGCACAGCGCCGGCGGCAGCGGCAAGTCCCGCCGCGCGGTTGCTCGGTTCGCTGCAGTCGTAGACCGTGCTCACCTCGGTGAGCCTAGCCAGCCTCCCCGGCCGGGTGACGGAAGGCCCGCCTTAACCGCCCGGTGGCCCACCCTGCTGAGCCTCCGTTCTCACTTCACGCAGCCATTCCTGCCCTGACCAGGGCATGTTTCGGCCCGAACAGGGTTAAGTAGTTCAACGCATCCCCCAAACGGACGCGCAACTGTAAGGTCATGGGTCGACCACAGAGCGCAATCGGGGAGGGTCGAGCTTCTGTGTCTGAAGAAGCAGTGACGAGTGGCAAGGTCGGCAGTCTGGCCGACAGGGCCGCTGGGGGAACTTGGGACGGCATCTTCGGCAGCGGCCTGAGCGCCGTGATGGACGCCGGCAAGGCGATCGCGGTGGCCGTGGAGACCCAGCAGCTGTCCGTCGACCCGCATCTGGTCGACGCCATGATCAAGAAGCTGACCGCGATGCAGGACGAGCTCGAGAAGGTCTCCCAGAGGTCGTCGGAACTCAGCCAGGAGACCAAACTCGGCGGCGGCTATGCAGAGGCGATCAGCAAGGGCAACAGGACGTTCGGCACAGCTGCCCAGCAGAGCCTCAAGGACCTCGCCAAAGCGATCAACGAACTCAAGACGCAGATCGAGAAGAGCCGCGCGTCTTACACGAATGCCGACCAAGCGGGTGCCGACTCGCTCAAGAAACTTGGGAAGTAATGAAGCGCATCCTCATCGCCACGACGATCGGCCTGACAGTCCTCACTGCCGGCTGCACCGGTACCGGCGGGGGCACGACGGGCACTCCGGCGCCAACGAGCGGTAGCGCGACCCCGACCAGCAGCTCCGGCTCCGCGTCGGGGCTGGAAGCGCTGGCAGCCAAGCCGTGCGACCTGCTCACCGAAGCCGAGGTCACGGGTCTGGGCCTCAAGCACCCCGGCGAAGCCGCGAAGGTCGGCACCGCCGAGGGCTGCGACTGGAACGTGAGCGGCAAGGGCGGTCTGCGCGTGGGCATCCGCACCAACTCCGGCGTCAAGGACCTGAACCTCAACGGCAAGCTCTCGGAGACCAAGGTCGGCAAGTACGACGTGACCAAGGTCGAGGCGCCGGACGGAGCCACGAGCATTTGCACTTACGTGATCGCGGTCAGCGAGTCGTCATCGGTCTCGATCATCGGAAACATCGGTCTCATCTCCGATGACACCGCCGCCGCGTGTCAGCGCGCGTCCCAAGCCGCCGATCTGATCGCGCCCAAGCTGCCGTAACAACGCCCGAGGGGGGAATCTCATGGCGCCCGTCAAACCCGCTGTTCCAACGCCGAACGCGAACTATCCAGGCCTGCAACACGAACAGATGAAGACCCAGGTCACCCAGAACTACAACCCCGAGACGGCGACCGCGGTCAGCGACGCGTGGAAGTCGATCGGCAACACGTTCAAGGAACTGGCGACCGACTTCACCATCCTGGTCAACGGGTCGCAGACGGCGTGGACGGGCAAGGCCGCCGAGGGAGTTCGGGCCGCGCTCAACAAGGTGGGGACGTTCGCGGACACCACCGGCGAGGGTTTCGTGCGCACGTCCGGTGCCATCGCGCAGCAACGGGACGCGGCGGTGCAGGCGAACCGCAGCATGCCCGAGCCGGTGAGCTACAGCCCGATGGACATCATGAAGAAGTGGGCGGCCCCCACTGTCTTGTTCCCGCCGGCGATGGCGGGCGCGCCCTTCGAGATGCTCGCGAAGCACAACGAGCAGCAAGAGGCCAAGGCCGAGGCCGTCCAGGTCATGCAGACGCGTGACAACACGATGATGTCCGCCGCGATGTCCATGCCCACCATGGACTCCATCCCGCAGGTCACGCAGGACCAGGCCGTCACGAAGCCGAGCAGCACCACCAGCTCGCACAGCCTGAGCAACGTCAACGCGAACCAGCAGTTCAGCAACAACAACAGCACCGGCATGCCGTCGATGCCTCAGCCGAGCTCCAACAACGGCACGACGAACACCGCGTGGGCCGCGCCTCAGGTCAAGGACCCGGCGCTGCAGCCCAGCAACAACAACCAGAACATCCCGCCCGGCGGCCAGAACCGGCCTCCCATCGGCCCGCCCGGTATCTTCCCGCCCGGCATGCGGCCGCCCGGCGGCGGTCAGACGGGCAGGCCCGGCGGCGGCGGGCCAGGTGGTTCGGGCGCCGGACGTGGCGGTCCCGGCGGAGGCGGTGCGGGCGGTGGCCGTGGCATGGGACCCGGCGGCATGGCGGGCGTGGGCGGTTCCGGGCGCGGCATGGGCAGCTTCGGGCCCGCCACCCCCGGCGGCAGCGCCGGAGTCATGGGCGGCAGCGGTCCTGGCGGCGCGGCGAACGGCGCGGGCGCTGGTGCCGCTGGCCGTGGTGGCGCCGCTGGTGCGGGTGGCATGGGTGCTGGAGGCGGCGCCGGCCAGGGTGGCGAGGAGGACAAGGAACACAAGTCGAACTACCTCATCCCCACCGATGAGTTCTTCGACGACGATCGCATGGTCGCGCCGCCGGTGATCGGCGGATGAAGCGGATCGCGCAGCTCTCCCTGCCCGCGTTCGAGGTCCTCTGGGAGGACCTGCGGGCGGGGAGCATCCCGTACCCGTTCGACATCAGCCAGCACGGCGAGACGCTCGACGAGCGCGCGCGGATCAAGGCCGCGGTGCACGCGGACCTCGAGCGGCGGAACCTCGTGCGGCGCGGCCGGCCTGAGCCCGACCTCGAGGACGCGCTGAACCTGTTGGCGCGCCCCGAGCTCCGCGTCATCGCGCTGTGCATGCCGGACATGAACCAGCAGAAGCTGGTGCGCGCGAGCGTGGTGGCTCGCGGCGGTTACGCGGTGCTGGTGACCCAGGAGGACACCACGGTCACGCTGAACCTGGTGCAGCCCAACGAGATCGCCACCAGCCTCGCCAACGCCATGCCGCCTGGCCGGCCGGGCCCTGGCAAGCCGGTGACGGTGCCCGCGCAGGCTTTCGAGGCCCAGCAACCACAAGAAGGCTTCCGGCAGGCCGTGCGGACGACGGAGACCGACGACGTCCGCCTCGCCAAGCAGATGCTGACCGGCCCTGCCATCGGCAACGGCCACTTCCTCGTGCAGCTCGGGCAAGGGCGGACCAAACGCGACTTCCCGCCCGTCACCTGGGTCGACACCAAGGCGGGCCGCTACGCCAACGTGCCCGCCCGCGCCGGCTGGTTCACGATCGGCCCCGCCGACAATGTGGGTCTCGCACGACACCTCGGGCAAGTTCTGGCGATGACGAGCGAACGATGAACCCCGAACAGGTGATCGTGGACGGATGAGACGGCGAGGGTCGTTGGACGAGTGAACGGCACCAGACCCGAGGTCCGGCCGAAGGCGCTCGTGCGCGTCAGCCTGCTCACCCTGGGAATCATCGTGGGCAGCTTCCTGCTCACGGCAGCTGGCAAGGCCTTCATCGTCGTGGCGCTGGCCATGCTCGTCTGCCTGATCTTCTACGTCCTCGACCTCGGCGGCTACCGGCCCAAGCCGTCGAGGTGGGCCGGTCTCCCCGTGATGGTGATCGGCATCGTCACCATCTTCCCCGCGAACATCGGCAGCCACTCGTTGTGGCTCACCGCGTTCGGGGAGACCTTGCACTGCCAGGTCATCAGCATCCAGGAGCACCCGAGCCGACGTGGATCCACGACGTACAGCAACGAGCTGCGGTGCGGCGACCGGCAGGTCCACTACACCCCGACTTCGTCCCATTCCGCTCAGGAGCCCGGCACCGAGATGGACGTCGTCGTGGACAGGACGGGTGTCGTCCCCGTCCTCGAACCCGACAAGGTGGGGTTGGGGCACAGCCTGATGCTGTTGCTCGCCGTGCTCATGAACGCCGTGCTCATCTTCTGCGTCGCCCGGCTCCCGATCCGCGAACCTGTGCCACAAGGGTTGTTGAACGAATGACCGGCGCGAGACCACCCCTTCAGGCGAAGAGACTGCTGGTGGCATGCGTCTTCCTAGCGGCGATCGTGGTGGGCAGCTTCCTACCCACCACGGCCGCCTCCGAGCTGTTGATCGTCTTCATCCTTGCCACCGTCGCGTGCCTGATCGGCTATGGGGCAACCCTCAGCGGCTACCGGCGACCCGAGAGGTGGCCGATGTTCGCGGGCTTGGCGATCGGCGTCGTCACGGTCTTCGCGGTGAACATCGGTGGTCATTCGCTGTGGCTCACCGCGCTCGGGGAATCGAAGCAGTGCAAGGTGATCAGCATCGACAGCCACTCGAGCAGCCGCGGCGCCACGCAGTGGTCCAACGAGCTGGACTGCGGTGACAGGACTCTGACCTACTGGCCCAGCCTCGGCTACTCCGTCGAGGACGTCGGCCACGAGGTCGACGTGGTCGTGGACAAGGCGGGGTTCGTCCGTGAGCTTGAGCAGGGCAAGGTCAACCTCGGGCTCGACCTGCTGTTCCTGTTCGCCCTGCTGATGAACGCCGCGTTCGCCTTCTGCGTCGCCTGGCTCCCGGTGCGCGAACCACAGGAGTAGGCGCACACGCGGTCACGCGCGAGGCGGCGGTTCCTCATAGCGCGTGACCGCGTGCCCTCCCCGCAGAGAACATACGACCGTTTGGCCCTAACGTGACCAAACGTCGTGTTATTGGCCAGGATTTGACCACTCCCGACCTGGGCCGCACCACTCGCCGGGCGGAGTGAGGCAGCCGAGACAGCGTCCGGAAAGAGTGGTCTTTGCCCTCGTTCGGCGCATTGACAATTTGCAATTACGCGACCTCTGTCCCATTCCGATCAGGACCGACTATTGTGCCATCAACAGATCGGATTTCGTGTTGTTCGTTGTCTCACCATGTCCCTGACCAGCACAAACACAGAGTGCTAGATTCAATGACAGAAAGTGGACAGGACAATGTCAACTCCCGCGACGACGACGGGAAACGATTCCCCGAAGTTGCGCGACGACACAACCCGCTTCCTCTGCGGAGCCGCTCACCGCGACGAGGAGTTCGCGGACTCCGCCATTCGCGAGTACCTCGTCGAGTCCACTCGGTCGATTCCGCGTTCGCCCGGGGTCAACTCCGGCGCGGTGTTGCGGGAGGCGGTGGCGGCGCGGACGCGGCGCAAGGTGCGCGATGGTTTGCTGCTGGTGCTGGCGGTCGTGGTGCTGTTCGCCGCGAGTGGGACGCTGCTCGTGTGGTGGCTGGTGGCCGCCTCGGTCGTGGCGCTCGGGACCGGGGCGCGCTTGGCGTTCACGCGTCCGCGGCGGGTCGTGCCGCACTCGCGCGGGCCGGTCGTGCTCGGCTCGATCGCCAGCGCGATCGCGCTCTTCTTCGTGCTGTACAAGTTCATGGAAGAGCTCAACGAGTCCACCAGACTCTGCAGGCCCAGGTACGAGGTGTGCGAGCAGGAGAGCAGCGGCGCCGTGCTCGCGGTCTTGATCAGCGCGATCGCGCTGGTCTTCGCGGTACTGCTGGCCGACCGGGTCGTGACGTGGCTGCTGGTGACGAAGAGCTTCCGGCGCACGGGTTTCCGCACCAGCCAGGGCGAGGAGGACCTGTGGCGAAACGAGTGGACGGTCCGGCGGCTTGGGCACTCGAACTACGCCGAAGCGCTCGCGCTCTATCCGACCGAGGACGGCGACGAACCTGAGGACGCGGACGAGGCGCAGGTGATCGTCTACCACGGTTACCGGCCGTTCGTCGGCTCCGGCACGATGTTCGAACCGTGGTCCATGGCGCTGCCTCTCAAGCACACCGAGGCGAAGACCGACGCGCCGTTACCTGGATTCGATCTCCCGGAGCTGTACGAACGCATCACGAGCGAGCTGGTCAAGACGGGCCGTTCGCCGTCGCTCTCGCCGGCACATCGGTTGCGCGGCCTGAAGACGGGCGACCGGGTCGTCATCTCGTCGGTCGAGCTGATCGACCACATCGACGACGACGAAGCACGCGTCGTGTTGCCGGACAAGGACTATTCGCCCGTGACCGCGGTGGACAGGTCCGTTGTGGACGGTCTGATCACCACGCCGATGGAGTGGATGCGCTACTTCCGCTCGTTCCAGGTCGAGACGTGGGACCGCGACGTCGTCATCTCCGCGTACCTGACGTTCGGACTCGACGAGGAGATGCTCTACGTCGAGTGGACGCCCTGCATCCTGCACCCGATCCACGATCAGCACCGGCAGATCGACGTGCTGCCGGAGCAGTCGATCCGCCCGTTCCTCGACGCGGTCGTCGACCTGCTGAAGTTCCCGGTGTCACTGCCGAAGCGGTTCGCCTCCGCGGTCGCCTGGATGAACCCGATCCACCAGGCGGAGGGCACGTACGTCGCGCAACGCTACGGCGCCAGCAACAGCCTGCGCGAGCTCGCGAGCAGGAGCCAGGTCGACAACTACTTCCAGCTCACCGACGTCGAGCGCTACATCAAGGTGCTGGAGTCACGGCTGCTGCGCACACTGGGCGAGTTCCTGGAGGACAAAGGCATCTCGGTCACCGAGTTCATGGAACAGGCCATGCAGGTGACGAGCAACAACGTGCACATCACGGGCCCGGTGATCTCCAGCAACATCGCCACGGCCGGCAAGGCACGCGCGGGAAAGACCAGTACGACCAGGGGAACCTCATGAACGAACGCAACTTCGAGATCCAGGGCCCGGTGATCGGCAGCAACGTCGGCACCAGTGGACGTGCCAGAGCCGGGGACGTCCACATCGGACACATCAAGGACGTGGCCGCGGTGCTGCGGCTGCTGGACGAGCTACGTGAAGACCTGAACGACACCCAGGCGCCCACGGCCACGATCGAGGCGGTGGACGACCTCCGCGCGGAGGCCCGCAAACCCAGACCCAGCAGGGACGTCGCGGACCACCTGATGGACAAGCTGGCGGACCGCGGCCTGGGCGAGCAGATGAAGGACCTGTCGAAGGCCTTCGACGCCCTGTTCTGAGAAGAGCTACCCGACCCTGCGGGCGGTCGCGAACCGCGGCCGCCCAGCCAGGTCGTTGTGGTCGGCGACGTCCGCGAGCACCCGGCGCGCGGCCAGCAGCGCCGGCACGGACTCCCCCTGCGTGTCGTCGTGCTCGATGCCGACGGACCCACCGGGCTTCAACCATCGCGCAGCGGCCCGCACGACGTGCCGGATCACGTCCAGCCCGTCCGCGCCGGAGAACACCGCGTGGTGCGGGTCGTGGTCCTCCACCTCGGGCTGCACGAGGGTTCCCTCTGGCACGTAAGGGGGATTGCACACCACGAGATCTACCTGACCGTCCAGATCGGACAGCAGTGACGGATCGGTGGCGTCACCGGAGTGCAGCCGGATCGGCGTGTCCCCGGCGGCCACCCGCGCGGTGGCGTTGCGCCGCGTCCAGGACAGCGCCTGCGGGTCGATCTCCACCGCGTGCACGACCGCGTCGGGCCGGGCGGCGGCGATCGACAACGCCAGCGCGCCCGTTCCCGTGCAGAGATCCACGACGATCGGCGACGTGACGCCGACGAGCGCCTTCAGACCCCACTCCATCAGCAGCTCGGTCTCTGGCCGCGGCACGAACACACCGGGCCCGACCTCGACGGAGATGGTGCCCATCGGCGCCCAGCCGAGGATGTGCTGCAACGGGATGCGCGAGGCGCGCACCAGCACGAGCTTGTGCAGCTGGTCGATCACCGTCGGATCGACCAGCGGGATGAGCGGCAACCGCCCGCGCTCGACGCCGAGCACGTGCGCGGCCAGGAACTCCGCGTCGACGCGGGGACTGTCCACACCCGCCTCGGCGAGGATCTTGGCCGCCTCGGAGATGGCCAGGCGGAGCGGTTGCCGGTTCATCATCAGAAAGAGAAACTACCTCAGAAGTTGATCATGTGCCCGGCCAGGCCGTGCACGGCTTCCTTGACGGCCTCGGACAGGGTCGGGTGCGCGTGGACGTTGCGCGCGACCTCGTGGACGGTGAGGTCCCACTGCTGCGCCAGCGTGAGCTCGGGCAGCAGCTCCGTCGCCTCGGGGCCGATGATGTGGCCGCCGAGCAGCTCGCCGTGCTTGCCGTCGCTGATCAGCTTCACGAACCCGGCGAAGTCACCGAGGCCGTGCGCCTTGCCGTTCGCGGTGAACGGGAACTTCGCGACCTGGACGTCGAAGCCCTTCTCGCGGGCCTGCGCCTCCGTGTAGCCGAACGAGGCGATCTGCGGCTGGCAGAACGTCGCCCGCGGGATCATCACGAAGTCGAGCTCCATGGTCTCGGCACCCGCGATGGTCTCCGCGGCGATGATGCCCATGGACTCGGCGGCGTGCGCGAGCATCAGCTTCGCGGTGACGTCACCGATCGCGAAGATGTGCGGCACGGACGTGCGGCCGCGGCCGTCGATGTCGATCGCGCCGCGCTCGGTCAGCTTCACGCCGGTGTTCTCGAGGCCGTAGCCCTCGACCCGCGGCACGAAACCGATGGCCTGCATGACCTTGTCGGCCTCCAGGACCTCCTGCGCGCCGTCCTTCGACACCGTGACGCGGACCTTCTCGCCCGACTCGTCGATCGACTCCACGCGCGTGCCGACGCGCACGTCGACGCCCAGCTTCTTGTAGCGCTTGAGCAGCTCGGCGGAGATCTCGGCGTCCTCCAGCGGCACCATCCGGTCGAGGAACTCGACGATGGTGACCTTCACGCCGTAGTTGTGCATGACGTAGGCGAACTCGACGCCGATCGCGCCGGCACCCGCGATGATGATCGAGTCCGGCAGCTGCTCGGTCATGATCTGCTCTTCGTAGGTCACGACGCGGTCGGACTTCTGCGTGTTCGGCAGCATCCGGGTCGTGGCACCCACGGCGATGATCGCGTGGCCGAACGTGATCGTCTCGTCCCCGACGGTCAGCGAGTGGTCGTCGGTGAAGTTGGCCCACCCGTTGTACTCGGTGATGCCGTTCTTCTTCATGAGGAAGTGCACGCCCTTGACGCGCCCGTCCGCGACCTTGCGGCTGCGCTGCCAGGCCTGGCCGTAGTCGAAGCTCACCGTGCCGTCGACCTTGATGCCGAACGTCTTCTGCTCGTGCGTGAAGATGTGCGCGAGCTCGGCGTTGCGCAGCAGGGCCTTCGAAGGGATGCAGCCGACGTTCAGGCAGACGCCGCCCCAGTACTTCTCCTCGACGATCGCGGTCTTCAGCCCGAGCTGAGCCGCACGGATCGCGGCGACGTACCCGCCGGGACCCGCACCCACGACCACGACATCAAAGTGTGCGCTCATAAGCACACAACCTAGCTCCCGAGCTGCTCCCGCAAGAACTCAACCGTCCGTTTCCAGGCGTTCGCCTGAGCGTGCGCGGTCGCGTGCGGGACACCACCACCCGAGAAGGTGACACCGGGCCCCGGATAGGTCACGTCGGTGGCCGGCCGGTGCGGCGGGCCCGCGATCAGGTGTCCTGCCTCGGGATACACGACGTGCTCGTACGGGAACGGGTGCTCGTGGTCGTCGAGCCGCCGCATCGCGACCTCGCTCAGCTCCGTGGAAAGCCACCCGTCGTCCTGCCCGGACGAGATGAGCAACACACCCCCGACGATCCGTTCGACAGGGATCTCAGTGTCCTCGGGAACGCCGTCCTCGGTGTTGAACGCGAGCCGCAACGGCACCGGTTCGCCGTTCACGATCCGCGCGCGCAGCTCGTCACCGATGTCGTACGGCAGGTACGGCAGCGGCTCGCCCTTCAGGGTCCACGACGCCGCCTCGTACGAGAGCTTCTGCAGCAGGTTGGCGCCGGGCCCGATGCCCTGCGTCACCACACCGCTGCCGACCACGCTGACAACTGCGCTGACCTGCGAGAACGTCGACCCGATGAGCAACGCCAGCTCGCCGCCGCGCGAGCTGCCGACGACACCGATCTCGCCCGCGCGTTCGGACAGGTAGTCGATGGCCTTGCCGAAGTACTCCAGCGGGATGTCGACGAGGTTCTCTGGCAGGCCCTTCATGCCGAAGTAGCCGAGCGCGAACGTCACGAACCCGTGCGCGGCCAGCAGAGCCGCGTCAGTCTCGTGGACACCGCCCTCGGACCCGCCGAGCACGATGACGCCCGGCAGCTCGCCTCCGTCGTCCTCAGGGGCGAACAACGTGCCGACCAGCCCGTTCTCCCGGACCTCCAGCCGCTCCACGCCCTCGGGCACGGCGAGCCGTTCGAGGACGCGGTCCCCCACGCCGTCGACCGAGATCACGGTGGGCCCGGCCTTGCCGCCCGTGCGTTCCAACGACCAGAACAGCCCCATCGGGTCAACGCCTCGATAGCTGCCATCAGCCGGTGCGTGCCTCGTCAGGTCGACGACACCACGGTCGTCCGCCTCGAACTCGGCATGAGAGGCACGGTCACCCGTGGAGAGCTGCACGGTGACCGTCTGGCCGGGTTTGAGCCCGGCCACGACCACGTCGACCGGTTGGTCGAGGGGCGCTGTCTGCGGTTTCACCAGGATCTCGGCCACAACGCGCCCCTCTCACGTCGGATTACCCGCCTGCGAGCCGTTCCGCCCGGTCTGCGGCGGCGAGTGCGTCCACCATCGCGTCCAGGTCCCCGTCGAGCACCTGGTCCAGGTTATGCGCTTTGTACCCAACGCGATGGTCGGAGATGCGTGATTCAGGGAAGTTGTAGGTCCTCACCCGTTCACTGCGGTCAACGGTGCGGATCTGGGTGCGCCGCGCGTCCGACTGCTCCTGCGCTTTCTGCTCCTCGGCGAGGGCCACGAGCCGGCTCTGCAGCACCTGCATCGCGCGCGCCTTGTTCTGCAGCTGGCTGCGCTCGTTCTGGCAGGAGGTGACGATGCCGGTGGGCAGGTGCGTGATGCGGACGGCGGAGTCGGTGGTGTTGACCGACTGACCACCCTTGCCGGAGGACCGGTAGACGTCGATCCGCAGGTCCTTCTCGTCGATCTCGACGGCGGCGGTCTCCTCGGTCTCCGGGAAGACGAGGACACCGGCGGCGGAGGTGTGGATGCGCCCCTGCGACTCGGTGACGGGCACGCGCTGCACGCGGTGCACGCCGCCCTCCCACTTCAGCCGGCTCCACACGCCGTCCGGCACCGCGGTCTTGGTCTTGATGGAGACGGTGACGTCCTTGAACCCGCCGAGATCGGAGTCGGTGCCGTCGAGCATCTCGACCTTCCACCCCTGTCGCTCGGCATACCGCGTGTACATGCGCAGCAGGTCCCCGGCGAACAGCGCGGACTCCTCGCCACCCTCACCGGACTTGATCTCCAGCAGCACGTCGTCGCCGTCGTGCGGGTCACGCGGCAGCAGCAGTTCGGTGAGCTTCTCCTCCAGCTTGGGGAGCTGCTCCTCGATCTGCTCGACCTCCTCCTGGAACGACCGGTCCTCGGCCGCGAGCTCCTTGGCCGCCTCCAGGTCGTTCTTGACCTGCTCGATCTGCCGAGCCGTCTGCACGATCGGCCCGAGCGCGGCGTACCGCTTGCCGAGCTTGCGCGCTCCCGCCTGGTCAGCGTGCACGGAGGGATCGGCGAGCTTCTTCTCCAGCTCGTCGTACTCGGCGAGCAAGCTGTCCAGCGACTGCGACACGTCTCCTGCTTTCGTTGGGTTTCCGTGGAAACGGCGACGGCGCCCGCCCCGGCCAGAAGGCCGAGGTCAGGCGCCGTGAAAGCAGCTACTTGCTGCGCTTGCCGTAACGCGCCTCGAAGCGCGCCACGCGACCGCCGGTGTCCAGGATGCGCTGCTTGCCCGTGTAGAACGGGTGGCAGTTCGAGCACATCTCGACGCGAACCTCGGACGCCGAGGTGGTGCTGCGCGTGGTGAAGGCGTTGCCGCAGCTGCAGGTCACTTCGGTGACCGTGTACTCGGGGTGAATGCCAGTCTTCAAGATCTTGTCCCTTTCAAGGATGGCCGCCGGGTCCCTGTTGGTGAACGGGTGAACCGGAGCCGGACTCGACCATTTAGTTTGCCAGACCGTGCAACACGTGCAAAAACGCGGTTGTTCCCAGACCCCTACCGTGGCTTATGTCACAGCCGCTTAACCCCCGTGATACGCCGTTCGGCGCAAGGTGTGGCCGTTCGGCCAGATACGGCTCCATGTTGTTGGCGGCTGTCCCTCAGACTGTGTCGCGTGTTCTGCACCGCAGAGCGGCCGATGAACCAGCTCATGTGGCTGGCAGTGCCGTTCCTCTTCTCCGCCGCCGTGTTCGGCCTGATGGGGTCGGCAGGGCTGATCACGGCGTCCTGGACCACGGTGCCGCTGTCACCGGTCGTGTCAGGGGCAGGCGTGGCAGTCGCCGCCGCGGTGTCGGGCGGCGTGCGCTGGAAGCAAACCTGGCAACGCAGGTGGCTGAGGTGGCCGTACCTGGCAGCTGTCCTGGTCCTGGGAGTCGTGGTGGGCGCGGTGGAGGTACCCGCGCTGGTCACGGCCGTGGTGGGGTTGCCGGTGCTGCTGGGGCTGGTGTTCCAGACGGTGATGCAGAACGACGAGAACCGGCATGCCGCCGACTGCCGCTAGGTGCCGCTGACCAGCACTTTCGCAGGCCGACGCAGGGGTACCCCGTGAAGTTGGATCCCTCGCGACCCAACCTGGCGAGCAGGTCTGACAGTCCCGCGAGGCCGAGGCGAGAGCGGCCTGGACAGCCGGGCTGGGCGACTGATGGTCGGCGATGCCGCAGGCGAGCCGTCTTCCAATGCGGTCAGGGTGAGGTCTGGGGCGGAGCCCCAGGAACCGGCGCGCACCACCGCTGAGGCATTCGAGTGAACCCCCACGAAAAAGCCCCCGGCGACCAGCACCGGGGGCAATTTCACGTGAAACTTACGCCGAACCTCAGTCCTGCTCGGACCCAGGCGTCGTCTTCGCGACCTGCATCAAGAACTCGATGTTGGTACGCGACTTCCGCAGCCGGTCCAGCAGCAGATCGATCGCCTGCTGCCCGTCCAGCGCGTGCAGCACCCGACGCAGCTTGTGCGTGACAGCCATCTCGTCAGGCGACAGCAGCAGCTCTTCCTTACGAGTACCGGAAGAGTCGACGTCCACAGCCGGGAACGTCCGCTTGTCGGCGATCTTCCGGTCGAGCTTGAGCTCGGCGTTACCCGTGCCCTTGAACTCTTCGAAGATCACCGAGTCACCGGCGGAACCGGTCTCCACCAGCGCCGTCGCGATGACGGTCAACGAGCCGCCACCCTCGATGTTGCGGGCGGCACCCAGGAACCGCTTCGGCGGGTACAGGGCGGTCGAGTCGACACCACCGGACAGGATCCGGCCGGAAGCCGGCGCGGCCAGGTTGTACGCACGCCCGAGACGCGTGATCGAGTCGAGCAGAACCACAACGTCGTGGCCCATCTCGACCAGGCGCTTGGCCCGCTCGATCGCGAGCTCGGAGATGGTCGTGTGGTCCGACGGCGGACGGTCGAAGGTCGAGGCGATGACCTCGCCCTTCACCGAGCGCTGCATGTCGGTGACCTCTTCGGGACGCTCGTCCACCAGCACCACCATGAGGTGGCACTCGGGGTTGTTCGTCGTGATCGCGTTGGCGATCGACTGCAGCACCGAGGTCTTGCCGGCCTTCGGAGGCGACACGACGAGGGCGCGCTGGCCCTTGCCGATCGGCATCACCAGGTCGATGACACGGGTGGTGAGGATGTGCGGCTCGGTCTCCAGGCGCAGACGCTCGTTCGGGTAGAGCGGCGTCAGCTTGGTGAAGTCCGGGCGGTTGCGCGCCTCTTCCGGGTCCAGGCCGTTGATCTTGTCGACGCGGACCAGCGGGTTGAACTTCTGGCGCTGCTGCTCGCCGTCGCGCGGCTGGCGGACGGCGCCGGTCAGGGCGTCGCCGCGGCGCAGGCCGTACTTGCGGACGAGCGAGAGCGACACGTAGACGTCGTTCGAGCCCGCGAGGTAGCCGGAGGTGCGGACGAACGCGTAGTTCTCCAGCACGTCCAGGATGCCCGCGACCGGGAGCAGCACGTCGTCGTCGCGGACCTCGGTCTCGCGGTCACCACGGCCTCCGCCGCCACCCTGCTCCTCGCCACGGCCACCACGGCGGCGGCGGTCGCGGAAGCGGCCACGGCGGCCACCGTCGTCGTCACCGTCGGGCTGGCCGCCACCCTGGCGGTCACCCCCGCGGTCACCACGGTCGTTGCGCTCGCCGCGGTCGCGGTTGCGGTCACGGCCGCCGCGCTCGTTGCGGTCACCACGGTCACCACGATCACCGCGGTCAGAACGCTCGCCGCGGTCGGAACGCTCGGAGCGCTCGCCACGGTCGGACCGCTCACCGCGGTCCTGACGCTCACCGCGGTCGGAACGCTCCGCACGGTCGGTGCGCTCGGGACGGTCAGCGCGCTCGGCCCTCTCGGGACGCTCGGCACGCTGCTCCTGCTGCGGCTGGCCCTCGCCCTCGACGTTGCCGCCGCCACGACCGGAACGGCGGCGGCGGTTTCCGCGACGCCCTCCGTCCTCGGACGAGCGAGCGTCGTCGGAGGCGCCGGACTCGGCCGCGACGGGCTTCTCCGTTACCTCGAGCTGCTGCTGAACAGGCTTCTCGGCCTTGACGACGGCCGGCTTCTCAGCGGGGGCCTCTGCCTTCGCGGCGACCTTTTCGGCCTTCGCGGGCTTCTCGGCTTTCGCCGGGGCGCCGGAGCCCTGCTTCTCCTTGATGGCCGCGATCAGGTCGCCCTTGCGCAGGCCTGCGGTTCCGGTGATGCCCATTTGGCCGGCGAGCTCGCGCAGTTCAGCGAGCACCATGCCGGACAGACCCGCGCGGCGGCGCGGCGTCGTGCCGTTCGATGGGGTGGACAGAGCGTTCTCCTCGGCTCCAGAACCAGCGGCAGCTGCGACTTCGCTGCTCAGCAAATCGGTGTTGGTCAC
The DNA here is from genome assembly GCF_051853195.1 of Lentzea sp. HUAS TT2. Classification (NCBI taxonomy): domain Bacteria; kingdom Bacillati; phylum Actinomycetota; class Actinomycetes; order Pseudonocardiales; family Pseudonocardiaceae; genus Lentzea; species Lentzea sp. HUAS TT2. Next base: position 1,524,780 of record NZ_CP196667.1, read on the forward strand.
ACAAGTCCTTCCTGACCAGGCCCCGCCTCCTACGCGGCCCAGCGGACCCGCCTTCCCACTTCAGCGGGGAACGGCGGTCAAGTCCGATGAAGACGGAAGCACGACGGCTTCCCTCAAGCACGGGACTTTTCTCAGATCACACGGCGATCGGGTGCCTCTTTTGCGTTCGCCCCGCCCGCACGGCACAGAGCCGGAACGCAAAAGGATTGCGACTCGGAACGAGTGTCCGAGCGCGACACCGGCGCCCGTGCGCGCGGTGACTGATCGCCCCCGAGAGTAGACGCCGGTCCTCCGCCATGCAACAACCGGGGTCGGGCGTGTCAGTCCAATGGACGAACGCGCACGCCGGCGGCGTCGACGTCGAGTCTGCGCACGTCGAAGCCGTGCACGTCGATCTCGGGAGGAAGATCGCCGAACGCGATCACGGTGGGTCCCGCTCCGCTCACGCAGGCGGGAACTCCGAGCTTGCGAAGATCGTTGATCACCCGAACGGTGTCGGGCCACGCGGGCTCGCGGTAGTTCTGGTGGAGTCGATCCTCAGTAGCGGCAAGGAGAACCGACGGATCCGACGTCAGCGCGTGCACCGTGAGGGCAGCGCGCCCGGCGGCGTGCGCGGCGTCCGCGTGCGGCACTTCGGCCGGAAGCAGGCCGCGCGTGGTCTTGGTGGACGACTCCTGCGACGGGATCAGGACGACCGGACGCACGCGTGCGTCCGCATCCATCCGCACGGCGCGGTAGCGCTCTCCTTCAGACCACGCAACGACAACGCCACCGAACAAAGAGGCCGCCGCGTTGTCCGCGTGCCCCTCGAACTCGGCGGCGATTTGCAACGCGTCCGTGTCCAACTCGCGACCCAACAGGGTGAATCCGGCTACGACACCCGCCACGATCGCGGCGGCCGACGAGCCCAGCCCCCGTGCGTGCGGGATGGTGTTGCGGCACCTCAGCGCCAGTCCACCGGTGTAGCCGGTGGCGCGGACGGCCCGCACGACGAGATGGGTCTCGTCGAGCGGGACGTCACCGGAGCCGGCACCGTCGACCGTGATCGAGAGGCCGTCGACACCGTCGCCTCCGGCCACCTCCACGTCGTCGTACATGCCGAGCGCCATGCCCAGCGCGTCGAACCCCGAACCGAGGTTCGCGGTCGACGCGGGGACCGAGACGAGGAACCTCACGCCAGCTCCAGCGCGTGCGCGACGGCGCCGGGGTCGACCGGGACGGGCTCGACCTCGGTGGTGCCGAGCAGCGCCGTGTCGGGGTCCTTCAAACCGTGGCCCGTGACGGTGCACACAACCGTGGAGCCGCGAGGCAGCCTGCCGTCCTCGGCGGTCATCAGCAGACCCGCGATGGACGCGGCCGACGCCGGCTCGACGAAGATGCCCTCGGACGAGGCCAGCAGGCGGTAGGCGGCCAGGATCTGCTCGTCGGTGACGGCGTCGATCAGGCCGCCGGACTCGTCGCGGGCCTTGATCGCACCCGTCCACGACGCCGGCGAACCGATCCGGATCGCGGTCGCGATGGTCTCGGGGTTCGGCACCGGCTGACCGGAGACCAGCGGGGCCGCACCGGCCGCCTGGAACCCGAACATGCGCGGCAGGCCCTGGTCGTAGGACGTGTAGCCCTTCCAGTACGCGGTGATGTTGCCCGCGTTGCCGACCGGCAGGCAGTGCACGTCCGGCGCCTGCCCGAGCACGTCGCAGACCTCCCACGCGGCGGTCTGCTGACCGACCAGCCGCACCGGGTTGACCGAGTTCACCAGCGTGACCGGGTACTCGGCCGCGGTCTTGGACGCGAGCTCCAGGCAGTCGTCGAAGTTGCCGTCGATCTGCAGGATCTTCGCGCCGTGCATGACGGCCTGCGCGAGCTTGCCCATCGCGATCTTGCCGCTGGGCACCAGCACGGCCGCCGTCAGACCCGCCTTGGCCGCGTAGGCCGCCGCGGACGCCGACGTGTTGCCGGTGGAGGCGCAGATGACCGCCTTCAGGCCGGACGCGAGCGCGTACGTCATCGCCACGGTCATGCCGCGGTCCTTGAACGAGCCGGTCGGGTTCGCGCCCTCGACCTTGACCCACACGTCGGACCCGGTCGCCTCGGAGAGACGACGGGCGTGCACCAGCGGCGTGCCGCCCTCGTGCAGCGTCACGACCTCGGCGCCCTCGGGAATCTCGATGCGGTCCCGGTAGGCGTTGATGAGACCGGGCCAGCCTGCTCTGACAGCGCTCACTCTTCGCCCTCCACCCGCATCACGCTGACGACGTCCCGCACCACGGGGAGACCGCCGATCTTGTCCACAGTGGACCGCAGCGCGGCGTCGGTCGCCGCGTGCGTGACGATCACCAGGCTCGCGTCCTCGATGCGCCCTTCCTGGCGCACCGCGGCGATGCTCACGTCGTGCTCGGCGAACACCGCGGCGACCTGCGAGAGCACACCGGGCTTGTCCGCCACGTCGAGGCTGATGTGGTAGCGGGTGGGCGTGTTCCCCATGGGCTGCGCGGAAAGCGCGGCGTAGGCCGACTCGCGCGGACCGTGCCCGCTCGCGACCATGTTGCGCGCCACGGCGACCAGGTCGCCGACGACCGCACTCGCCGTGGGGGCGCCACCGGCGCCCTGCCCGTAGAACATCATCTCCCCCGCCGCGTCTGCCTCGACGAACACCGCGTTGAACGCGCCGTTGACGCTCGCCAGCGGATGCGTCCTGGGGATCATCGCCGGGTGCACTCGAACCGCGACTGATTCCTGGCCGGACGGGCTGACCACGCGCTCGCAGATCGCGAGCAGCTTCACCGTGCGGCCGAGGCCCTTGGCGGCCGCGATGTCCGCCGCCGACACCGCGCGGATGCCCTCGCGGTAGACGTCCGACGCAGTCACGCGCGTGTGGAACGCAAGGGACGCAAGGATCGCGGCCTTCGACGCGGCGTCGAACCCGTCGACGTCGGCGGTCGGGTCGGCCTCGGCGTAACCGAGCCGCGAGGCCTCCTCGAGCGTCTCGGCGTAGCCGGCGCCCGTGGCGTCCATCGCGGACAGGATGAAGTTCGTCGTGCCGTTCACGATGCCCATGACGCGCGTGATCCGGTCTCCCGCAAGGGATTCCCGCAACGGGCGCAGCAACGGGATCGCACCGGCGACCGCGGCCTCGAAGTAGAGGTCCGCACCGGACGCGTCGGCGGCCTCGAACAGGTCGGGGCCGTGCTCGGCGAGCAGTGCCTTGTTCGCCGTGACGACGGACTTGCCGTTGCGCAGCGCCTCCAGCAGCAGGCCGCGCGTCGGGTCGATGCCGCCGATGACCTCGACGATCACGTCCACGTCATCCGACTTCACGAGCGCCGCGGCGTCCGTGGTGAGCAGGTGCTCCGGTACTTCACGGTGTTTGTTCGGCCTGCGCACGGCGATGCCGGCGAGCTCAACCGGCGCGCCGATGCGCTGGGTGAGGTCCTCGGCCTGGTCCGTCAGCAGCCGGACTACCTCCGTGCCCACCGTGCCACACCCCAGCAAGGCGACCCGAATCGGTTTCACGGCTTTCATACCTCCAGACGGAACAAGTCGTCCTCGGTCTCCCGGCGCAGCAGCAGCCGCGCCTCTCCATCGGTCACCGCGGCGAGCGCGGGCCGTGGAAGTCGGTTGTACCCGCTCGCCATCGAGTAGCAGTAGGCCCCTGTGGCAGCGATCGCAACCAAGTCTCCCGGCGCCAGGTCATCGGGCAGCCAGCAGTCGCGAACCACGATGTCACCGGACTCGCAGTGCTTGCCCACGACGCGGCACAGCACGGCCCGCGACTCGGGCTCCGCGGCACGTGAGACGAGCTTGCAGTCGTACACCGCGTCGTACAGAGCAGTGCGGATGTTGTCGCTCATGCCGCCGTCGACGCTGACGTACCGGCGGCGCGCGCCACCGTCGAGCTCGATGTCCTTGATCGTCCCGACCTCGTACACGGTGACCGTGCCGGGACCGACGATCGCGCGGCCGGGCTCGACCGCGATGCGAGGCATCTCCAAGCCGTTGTGCTCGCACTCCTTCTGCACGATGTTGTGCAGCTGGCGCGCGAGCTCCGCGGGCGGGGGCGGGTCGTCGTCCGGCGTGTAAGCGATGCCGAGGCCGCCGCCGAGGTCGACGACGTTCAGCGTGGGGACGTCGCCGTGCTCCTCGCGGATCTCGGCGAGCAGGCCGATCACGCGGCGCGCGGCGACCTCGAAGCCGGACGCGTCGAAGATCTGCGAGCCGATGTGGCTGTGCAGGCCGACGAGCTTCAGGCCGGTCGCCTTGAGCACGCGGCGCACCGCCTCGGCCGCGTCACCGGAGGACAGCGAGAAGCCGAACTTCTGGTCCTCGTGCGCGGTCGCGATGAACTCGTGCGTGTGCGCCTCGACGCCGACCGTCACGCGGATCAGCACCGGCTGCACCACACCGCGTTCGCGCGCGATCTGGTCGAGGCGCGCGATCTCGTGGTACGAGTCGAGCACGACCCCGCCGACGCCCGCCTCGACGGCCGCGACGAGCTCGGGAACGCTCTTGTTGTTGCCGTGCAACGCGATGCGCTCGGCCGGGAAGTCCGCGCGCAGGGCGATGGCGAGCTCGCCGCCGCTGCAGACGTCGATGGAGAGGCCCTCTTCCGCCACCCACTTCGCGACCTGCACGCTCAGGAACGCCTTCGAGGCGTAGTGCACGAGCGTCGGGTCGCCGAACGCCTCGGCGTGCTCACGGCAACGCGCGCGGAAGTCCTGCTCGTCCATGACGAACAACGGGGTGCCGTACTGCTCGGCCAGCGCCCGCACGTCCACGCCCGCGAGCTCGACGACGCCGGAGGCGTTGCGCTGGGCGTTGCGGGGCCAGACGGTCGGGTGCAGGTAGTCGAGCTGGTCTGCGGTGCTGGGGCGGTCACCGGCGGTGCTGCCGGCCGCCATGACGTCGGCGTGCCGGGGTCCGGCGGGATGTGCGCGCATCACATGCGCTCCGGGGCGGTCACGCCGAGCAGGCCGAGGCCCGCGGCGAACACACGCCTGGTCGCGTTGACGAGCTGAAGCCTGACCTGGTGCAACGGAGTCGTCTCCTCATCGCCGCGCGGAAGGACGCGGCAGTCCTGCTGGAAGCGGTGGTACGTGCCCGCGAGCTCTTCGAGGTAACGGGCGACGCGGTGCGGTTCACGCAGCTCGGCGGCGGTGGCCACCACTCGCGGGAACTCGCCGATGGTGCGGATGAGGTCGCCCTCGCGCTCGTGGGTGAGCAGCGCGAAGTCCTCACCTGGGGTGATGCCGAGATCAGCGGCGTTGCGCAGGATCGACGACGTGCGCGCGTGGGCGTACTGCACGTAGTAGACCGGGTTCTCGTTGCTGTGCTTGCGCAGCAGATCGAGGTCGATGTCGAGGCTGGAGTCGACACTCGAGCGGATCATGGCGTAGCGGGCGGCGTCCACCCCGACCGCGTCGACCAGGTCCTCCATCGTGATGACGGTGCCGGCGCGCTTGCTCATCCGGACGGGCTGGCCGTCGCTGACGAGGTTCACGAGCTGGCCGATCAGCACCTCGACGCTGTCCGGGTCGTCGCCCAGCGCGGCCGCCGCGGCCTTGAGGCGCGCGATGTAGCCGTGGTGGTCCGCGCCGAGCATGTAGATGCACAGGTCGAAGCCGCGGCCGCGTTTGTCGACGAGGTACGCGATGTCGCCCGCGATGTACGCCGGGTTGCCGTCGCTCTTGATGACGACGCGGTCCTTGTCGTCGCCGAAGTCCGTGGACCGCAGCCACCAGGCGCCGTCCTTCTCGTACAGCGAGCCGTTCGCCTTCAGCTTCGCGATCGCCTCGTCGACGCGGCCGCTCTGGTGCAGCGAGTCCTCGTGGAAGTAGACGTCGAAGTCGGTGCCGAAGTCGTGCAGGCTGCTCTTGATCTCCTCGAACATGAGCCCGACGCCGATCTTGCGCACGGTCTCGGGGTCGCTCAGCGCACCCGGTTCGCGGCGCAGGACCTCGGCGGCGATGTCGCTCACGTACGTGCCCGCGTAGCCGTCCTCCGGGGGCAGCTCGCCCTTCGCGGCGGCGATCAGCGACCGGACGAACCTGTCGATCTGCGCGCCGGCGTCGTTGAAGTAGTACTCGCGGGTGACCTCGGCGCCACGGGCCTGCAGGACCGTGCCGAGCGCGTCGCCGACGGCCGCCCAGCGCGCGCCGCCGAGATGGATGGGACCGGTCGGGTTCGCCGAGACGAACTCCAGGTTGATCCGCTTGCCGCCCAGCTCGGTGCCGGTGCCGTAGCCGTCCTCCAGCGCCGCGCGGACGATCGCGCCCTGGGCCTCGGTGGCGATCGTGAGGTTCAGGAAGCCGGGGCCCGCGACGTCGGCCTTGGCGATGGCGTCCTGGGCCAGCAGTGCCTCGGCGAGCCACGTCGCGAACTCGCGGGGCTGCACTCCGGCCTTCTTCGCGATCTGCAACGCGACGTTCGTGGCGTAGTCGCCGTGCTCGGGGTTCCTGGGTCGCTCGACCGTCACCTGCCCGGGGAGGGCGGTGGTGTCCAGGCCCCGGTCCGCGAGCAACCGGGCAACCGTGGTCCGAACCAGATCGGCGAGCACTTCAGGAGTCACGCTCGAAGAGTTTAGAGAAGCGTTGTCGCAGGTCTCGACCGGGTTACCGGGTCTCGGAGGGTGAGACGGCAAGTGTTAACACGGACGTGGTATCGCCCTGCGCTGACAGTGATCAGACACGATGTCCCTACACTGGCGCCGGTTGACCAGGACGACATCTGAGGCGGACATGACCAGCGGCAAGAAGACGAAGGCCACACGCAACAGCGTGGCCGCAGCCCGTTCCTCGGTGGTGGCGAGCAAGCCGAAGCCGTGGGGCACGATCATCGCGGTGATCGCAGTGCTCGCCCTCGCGGGCGGTGTTTTCGGATATGCGTACATGCAGATCCACGAGAACAACGTCAAAGAGGCCGCCCTGGCCAAGTGGAAGCCCTCGGACACGAACAAGGACCCGTCGACCGCGCTCGCGGGCATCGTGTCCAAGGAGTACAAGGGCTCCCGCCACGTCGAGCCGACCCAGCGCGTCGCCTACGACCAGACTCCCGCCTTCGGTGGCCCGCACGACGCCCAGTGGGCCGACTGCACCGGTGTCGTCTACGACAAGGCCGTGCGCACGGAGAACATGGTCCACGGCCTCGAGCACGGCGCCGTGTGGATCGCGTACAACCCCGACCAGGTCAAGGACGACGCCCTCACCAAGCTGAAGACCAAGGTCGAGGGCATCCCGTACATGATGCTGTCGCCGTTCCCCGGCCTCGACAAGCCGATCTCGCTGCAGTCCTGGGGCCACCAGCTGAAGCTCGAGAAGGCCGACGACGAGCGGATCGACCAGTTCATCTCCTCGCTGCTGCGCAACCCGAACACGTACCCCGAGGTCGGCGCGTCCTGCGAGAACACGGCGTTCCTGTCGAACCCGGCACCGTTCGTGGCCGAGAAGCCGGGCGCCGACGCCGTGCCGATGGACGGCGGCAAGGACGACTCCGTGACCGAGGGTCAGCCGCAGCAGAACCCCAGCACGCCGCCCGCGTCGGGCTCCGCCTCGACGCCGCCGTCGAGCTGATGACGGAACCCACCGAGACCGGCGAGGTGTCCGGCCGCCCTTCCGGGGTGGCTCGGACCCTCGTCATCGGCGCAGCGGTCCTCGCCGTGCTCCTGCTGGGCGCGGCGGTGGGCCTGCTCGTGAAACTCCCCGGCTCGTCCACCTCCGCCGCGGCCCCGGCCTCCGGCTCGGTGGACGTCGGGTTCTGCCAGGACATGTCCATGCACCACCTGCAGGGCATCCAGATGGCGAACATCGCCAGGGACCGCTCGACCAACCCGGAGATCCGCCAGCTCGCGTTCGACATCTCCTCCACCCAGCTCGAACAGGTGGGGCGGATGAAGGGCTGGCTGATGATGTGGAACGAGCACGAGCAGAACCTCTCCGGCGTCTACATGAAGTGGATGGACGCGGCGGGAGTGCACGGCCACGGCGCCACCACGCCCGAGGCCGGCAAGCCGATCATGCCCGGCATGGCCATGACGGACGAGCTGACCAAGCTGCGGACGATGCCCGCCGGGGACGGGTTCGACGTGTACTGGCTGCAGCTGATGCTCCGCCACCACATGGGCGGTGCACCGATGGCCGAGTACGCCTCGTCCGCCGCGGGGCAGACGTTCGTGAGGACGCTGGCCGACAACATGCTGAAGTCGCAGTCCGCCGAGACCGAGCTGATGAAGGACTACCTGGCGAAGCGCGGAGCCGCACCGCTGCCGTAGCCAGGAGGTTCTGCGAGGGCCGTCCGTTCGCGGGCGGCCCTTTCGCTTGTTCAGGCCATGGACAAGCGCCTACCTCCGAGTAACGTGGGTCACACCTACTGGGAGGTAACCCATGACCGTCGACGAGCGCGCGGCCAGGCAGGTCGCCGAACAAGCAAGGGAAACCCGCTGGCAGCGACCGAGTTTCGGCAAGGAGCTCTTCCTCGGTCACTTCCGCATCGACCTCATCCACCCGCATCCGAGCGGCACGGCCGAGGACCGCGAACGCGGCGAGGCGTTCCTCGAGAAGCTCAGGAAGTTCACCGAGTCGCACATCGACAACACCGTCATCGAGCGCGACGCCCAGATCCCCGACGACGTCCTGAAGGGCCTCAAGGACCTCGGCGCGTTCGGCATGAAGATCAAGCCGGAGTACGGCGGCATCGGCCTGACCCAGGTCTACTACAACAAGGCCCTGATGCTGGTCGGCTCCGCCAGCCCCGCGATCGGCGCCATGCTGTCCGCGCACCAGTCCATCGGCGTCCCGCAGCCCGTCGCGATGTTCGGGAGCCCCGAGCAGAAGCAGGAGTTCCTGCCGCGGTGCGCCAAGGGCGAGATCACCGCGTTCCTGCTCACCGAACCGGACGTCGGATCGGACCCGGCGCGGCTCGGCACCGTCGCGCGGCCGGACGGTGACGACTACGTCCTCGACGGCGTGAAACTGTGGACCACCAACGGAGTCGTGGCCGATCTCCTCGTCGTCATGGCCCAGGTGCCGGACAAGGGCATCACGGCGTTCGTCGTGGAGGCGGACGCCGAGGGCATCACCGTCGAGAACCGCAACGCGTTCATGGGCCTGCGCGGCCTGGAGAACGGCGTGACGAGGTTCCACAACGTCCGCGTGCCCAAGAAGAACGTCATCGGCAAGGAGGGCGCCGGCCTCAAGATCGCGCTGGCGACCCTGAACACCGGCCGGCTCAGCCTTCCCGCCCTCTGCGCCGGGTCCGCGAAGTGGTGCCTCAAGATCGCTCGCGAGTGGTCCGGCGCCCGCATCCAGTGGGGTCTGCCGGTCGGCAAGCACGAGGCCGTGGCCGGCAAGATCGCGTACATCGCCGCGACCGCCTACGCGCTGGAAGCCGTGCTGGACCTCAGTTCCGAGCTCGCGGACGCCGGCAGCCACGACATCCGCATCGAGGCCGCCCTCGCGAAGCTCTACGCGTCCGAGAAGGCCTGGCTGGTGGCCGACGAACTGGTCCAGATCCGCGGCGGCCGCGGCTACGAGACGGCGGAGAGCCAGGCGGCGCGCGGGGAACGCGGCATCGCGGCCGAGCAGATCCTGCGGGACCTCCGGATCAACCGCATCTTCGAGGGCTCGACCGAGATCATGCACCTGCTGATCGCGCGCGAAGCCGTCGACGCCCACCTGTCCGTGGCCGGCGACATCATCGACCCGGACGCCGACCGCAACGCGAAGATGAAGGCAGCGGCCAAAGCAGGCGGTTTCTACGCCAAATGGCTGCCTACTCTTGTAGTCGGAAAGGGCCAAAGCCCGGCCGGCTACACGGAGTTCGGGCCGCTCGCCAAGCACCTGCGGTTCGTCGAACGGTCGGCGCGCAAGCTGGCGCGGCAGACGTTCTACGCCATGTCGCGGTGGCAGGGGAAGATGGAGCGCAAGCAGCGGTTCCTGAGCCGGATCGTGGACATCGGGGCCGAGCTCTTCGCCATCAGCGCCACCTGCGTGCGGGCCGCGCAGGACAAGAACCCCAACGCGCAGGCGCTTGCGGACGCGTTCGCCAAGCAGGCGCGGATCCGGGTCGACGAGCTGTTCGAGAAGCTCTGGACGAACACCGACGACAGCGACCAGGTGCTGGCCCAGCAGGTCCTCGACGGCAACTACGCGTGGCTGGAGGAGGGCGTGATCGACGCGTCCATCCCCGGGAACTGGATCGCGGACTCCACGCACCACGAGTCAGCGGCGGCGAACGTCCACCGGCCGACGCCCCGCTGACCCCGTTGACTGCACTGGGCAGGCTGATGGTGGTGCGGGCGCGGCACCTGCCCAGTGCACGGCCGGTAGGGGGCTACGTCCCCCGCATCCCCCTACCGACTCCCCTTGCAACGGAAGGACACAACCCCTCCAGGTGGAGGTTCCGGTAACGCTAAGCCACAAAACGCCGTTAACAGTTACGACAATTGAGTGAATTACCAGGTGAGGGCTACGCAACTACTCTCAGAGAGTAACTTCGAAGACCAATTCACGTGCGGCCTCCAGGCCCATCGCGATTGCTCCGGAAAGCACCGCGCCATCTCCGAGCGAGCCCGCCACGATCCGGGGCGCCAATGGCGTCATCGTGTGCAGCGTCGCCTCCAGCGGGCCGAGCAGCAGGTCGACGTTCGACCCGACGCCACCGCCCAGGACGACCAGTTCGGGGTCGATCACCGCGGCCACGGCGGCGACGAGGAAAGCCAGCCGTTCCGCTTCCTGGCGCACGGTCTCCAAGGCCTGCGCGTCGCCTTTCCGCGCGAGTCCGAACACGTCACGGGCCGAACGCGCCGTGAGTCCGCGTTCCCGTGCCAGCGCCACAACGGATCCCGCGGAAGCGGCCTCTTCGAACTGTCCACGCCGGACGTCCGAAGCGGACTTCCCGTACGGCAGGAAACCGACCTCGCCGGCCGCCCCGTGCGCGCCGCGGAACAGCGCGCCGTTCACGACGATGCCCATGCCGACACCGGTGCCGACGGTCGCGCACACGAACACGCGGGCGCCCTGTGCCGCCCCGTAGACGTGTTCCCCCAACGCGGCCAGGTTCGCGTCGTTCTCCACGACCATCACCGGGCCGAGCGCGGATTCCAGCCCGGCCAGCACACCGAGCGACTCCCAGCCCGGCAGCTGCGGCGCGTGCCTCACGACCCGGTTGCGCTGGTCGATCACGCCGGGGCTGCCGATCACCTTCACCACGACGTCCGTGAGAGCGATCCCAGCGTCCGCGACGGTGCGTTCGGCGAGCTCGGTCACCGTGCGCACGAGGGCGGCGGCCGATCGGCTGCGGTTGCGCACGTCCACTCTGGCCACGACGGACCCGCCCAGATCGGCCAGTGCGGCCCTGATCCGTTCGCGGCCGATGTCGACGCCCAGCACGTACCCGGCGGCGGGGTTCGGCTCGTAGACCACGGCGGAGCGGCCGGGACCGGTGGTCGTGCGGCCGGTCGGGCGCACGAGGGCGTGACGTTCGAGGTCGAGCAGCGCCTGTCCGACCGTCGGCTTGGACAGCCCGGTGTCCTTGGCGATCTGCGGGCGGGTGGCGGCACCCAGACGGCGCAACCGATCCAGCACAGCGCGTTGGTTGAGCACGCGCATGCCCGCTGGTGTACCCACCTCTGGCGGCTTGCGGTCGCTCACCGGCCGATTCTAGATCTTGATCGACTGGCACTGCGCGCAACTGTTGAGAAGACAGGTTGCGCGACAATTCCTGTCGGGTCCCTTGACAACGATGTCAGGTACGGAAACGCTCCCACCCAAAAGGGGCAAGCTGGGCGGCGGAAGGGTTGCAATGAGGCAACTGGGGAAGAGACGAACCAGAACTCTGTTGAGCGTTGCGATCACTGCGACACTGGTGTGTGGCGTCACCAACGGCTACGCGGCCGCCGCACCAGAGGAGCCAGGAGTGGGTTTTTCGTCGTCCTTTGAGGACGGTCAGCCACAACCGACGTGGTCCAACACCGTGGAGACCGACGCGTCGGGCAACCCGAAGGCGTCGGGCGTGATCGGCTCGGACGGTTCCGGCATCCCCGGCAACGTGTCCGACAAGGTGGAGGACGCGAACGCCAACGGCGAGTACGCCGAGTCCGGCGAGGTCGTGGACAACCTCTGGGACGGCACGGTCAACTCCAAGTGGCTGGTGTTCGCCACGACCGGCTGGGTGACGTACAAGTTCCCCGCCGCCCAGAACATCAAGAAGTACGCGCTGTCCTCGGCGAACGACTCGCCGGAGCGCGACCCCAAGAACTGGACCGTGCAGGGCTCGAACAACGGCACCGACTGGACCGTGCTCGACACCCGCACCGGCGAGACATTCTCCGAGCGCTTCCAGACGAAGACCTACGACGTCGCGACGCCGGGGTCCTACACCTGGTTCAAGCTCGACATCACCCTGAACAACGGCTCCACGAACATCGTGCAGCTCGCGGAGTGGCAGCTGTCCGACGGCTCCTCTACCCCGCCGTCGCCGAACATGCGCAGCGTCGTCGGCTCCGGTCCCACGAGCGGCTACACGTCCAAGTCGCGGGCCGGCTGGACGGGTGTGAAGTCGTTCCGCACCCAGGGCCGTCAGACGACCGAGGGGCGTGCGTACAGCTACAACAAGGTCTTCGACGTCGACATCCCCGTCAGCGCCAAGACCGAGCTGTCGTACATGATCTTCCCGGAGTTCGTGACCGACAACCTGAACTACCCGAGCACGTACTCGGCGGTGGACCTCGCGTTCTCCGACGGCACGTACCTGAGCGACCTCAAGGCGGTCGACCAGCACGGCGCGACGCTGTCGCCGCAGGGTCAGGGCGCCGGCAAGTTCCTGTACGCGAGCCAGTGGAACAAGGTCGCGTCCACGATCGGCACCGTCGCGGCCGGCAAGACGATCAAGCGCATCCTGGTCGCCTTCGACAGCCCGAAGGGCCCGACGGACTTCGGCGCCTGGTACGACGACATCCGCATCGGCGACGTCGTCACCAAGCAGTACGCGAAGCCCTCGGACTACGTGCTGACCACGCGTGGCACGAACTCGAACGGCTCGTTCTCGCGGGGCAACAACTTCCCGGCGACCGCGGTGCCGCACGGCTTCAACTTCTGGACCCCGATGACCAACGCGGGTTCGCAGAGCTGGCTGTACGAGTACGCGCAGCGCAACAACGCGCAGAACCTGCCGACGCTGCAGGCGTTCACGACCTCCCACGAGCCCAGCCCGTGGATGGGTGACCGCCAGACGTTCCAGGTCATGCCCTCGGACAAGGCACCGACCCAGGACCGTGCGCTGCGGGCGCTGCCGTTCAGCCACGACAACGAGGTCGCGAAGGCGCACTACTACGGCGTGACCTTCGAGAACGGCATGAAGACCGAGATCGCGCCGACCGACCACGCGGCGGTCTTCCGGTTCACGTTCACCGACGCGGGCCAGAAGAACCTCGTGTTCGACAACGTGAACAACCTCGGTGGTCTCACCCTCGACGCCGCCTCCGGTGTCGTGACGGGCTACTCGGACGTCAAGAGCGGCCTGTCGACCGGCGCGACCCGCCTGTTCGTCTACGGCAAGGTCGACAAGGCGGTCACGGCGAGCGGCCGGCTGACCGGCGCGGGCCGCGACAACGTGGGCGGCTACTTCTCGTTCGCCGACAAGACCGTCGAGCTGCGGATCGCCACCTCGCTGATCTCCGTCGACCAGGCGAAGTCCAACCTCCAGCAGGAGGTCAGCGGGTCGGACACGTTCGACTCGGTGCGCGACCGCGCGCAGGCCGCGTGGGACAAGATCCTCGGCATCATCTCGGTCGAGGGCGCGTCCGAAGAGCAGCTGATCACGATGTACTCCAACATGTACCGGCTCTACCTCTACCCGAACTCGGGCTTCGAGAAGGTCGGCGACAAGATCCAGTACGCGTCCCCGGTGGCGCCGGCGACCGGTCCGAGCACGCCCACGCAGACGGGCGCGAAGATCGTCGACGGCAAGGTCTACGTCAACAACGGGTTCTGGGACACCTACCGCACGACGTGGCCCGCGTACTCGTTGTTCACGCCGTCGCAGGCGGGTGAGATGGCCGAGGGCTTCGTCCAGCAGTACAAGGACGGCGGCTGGATCTCGCGCTGGTCCTCCCCCGGTTACGCGGACCTGATGACGGGCACGAGCTCCGACGTGGCGTTCGCGGACGCGTATCTCAAGGGTGTCAGCAACTTCGACATCAAGGCCGCCTACGACGCCGCGATCAAGAACGCGTCCGTCGTGCCGCCGAGCAACAACGTCGGCCGCAAGGGCATGGACCGCTCGATCTTCCTCGGCTACACCGGCAACGACCAGCTCGACGAGGCGTGGTCGTGGGCGATCGAGGGCTACGTCAACGACTTCGGCATCGCGTCGATGGCGAAGGCGCTGCACGAGAAGACGGGCGAGAAGCGGTACGCCGAGGAGTACGAGTACTTCCTCAACCGCGCCCAGAACTACGTGCTGACGTTCGACAAGCGGATCGAGTTCTTCCAGAACCGCAATGTCGACGGTTCGTGGCGCGTCGAGGACCCTGCGAAGTACAACCCGCAGGACTGGCGCTACGACTACACCGAGACGAACGGCTGGAACATGGCGTTCACGGTGCCGCACGACGGGCAGGGTCTCGCGAACCTGTACGGCGGGCGGGACAAGCTGGCGAAGAAGCTCGACTCGTTCTTCACCCTCCCGGAGACCGCGAAGTTCCCCGGCGGCTACGGCGGCGTGATCCACGAGATGATCGAGGCGCGGGACGTGCGGATGGGCCAGTACGGCCACTCCAACCAGCCGTCGCACCACATCGCGTACATGTACAACTACGCGGGCAAGCCGTCGGGCACGCAGGAGAAGGTGCGCGAGATCCTGTCGCGGCTGTACGTGGGCTCGCAGCAGGGCCAGGGCTACGCCGGTGACGAGGACAACGGCGAGATGTCGGCCTGGTACCTGTTCTCGTCGCTGGGCTTCTACCCGTTGCAGATGGGCAAGCCGGCCTACGCGATCGGTTCGCCGCTGTTCACCAAGGCGACCGTGAAGCTGGAGAACGGCAAGAAGCTCGTCATCAACGCGCCGAAGAACAACGCGAAGAACATCTACGTGCAGGGCGTGAAGGTCAACGGCAAGGCGTGGAACAAGACGTCGCTGCCGCACGACGTGCTCGCGGCCGGTGCCACGATCGACTTCGACATGGGCCCCAACCCGTCGAAGTGGGGCACGGGCGTCAACGACGTGCCGGACTCGATCACCACCGGTGACGCGGTCCCGACGCCGTTGCGCGACGTGGCTGCCGGTGTGTCGACCGCCGCGCTGGTGGACAACAACTCCTCGACCTCCGCTGTGGTGAAGTCGTTCGACTTCAAGGCCGCGGACGTGAAGGAGAAGGCGGAGTTCTACACGCTGACCAACGCCAAGACGGGCACGTCGCCTTCCGCCTGGGAGCTGAAGGGCTCCTACGACGGCAAGACGTGGTCGACGGTCGACAAGCGTTCCGGCGAGAACTTCCAGTGGCAGCAGTACACCCGGTCGTTCAAGATCGCCTCGCCGGGCCGGTACAACTTCTACCGGCTGGAGTTCGCGGGCGACGTGACGCTCGCGGAGTTCGAGCTGATGTCGAAGCCGCTGCCCGCCGCCACCACCACGGTGACCGGCACGGTCAACGGCCCGCTGCAGGTCAAGGGCGTGACCTATGTGGACGGTGCGACGATCAACGGACCGGTGACCGTCGCGAGCGGCGCCACGCTGTACGTCTTCGGCGGCGAGATCAAGGGCCCGCTGTCGGCGGCGAACGCGGCCTCCGTGGTGCTCGTGGGCACCAAGGTGGGCGGTCCGGTGTCGGTGCACGGTTCTTCGTCGGAAGTCGCGGTGGAGAACTCCACGGTCGGTGGCCCTGTGTCACTGACCTCGAACAAGACCAGGTCAGTCGTGGCGGCCACCTCGGTCGGCGGGCCGTTGTCCTGCACGGGCAACACCCCGGAGCCGTCGAACAACGGCTTCGCGAACGACGTGAAGGGTCCGAAGGCAGGACAGTGCGCTGGGCTGTAATGCGTAACTGATCCACACGCTGACGAGAGAGGCCGCGTTCCGTCACGGAGCGCGGCCTTTCCCGTTCACCTGAAAGGATCTATCCCTTTAAGACATACTTCGGTGAGATCTTGGCTAATCGCGCACGGTGACTGGGGAGGCTTTTGTGGTGCCGTTCGAACGAGGCCGTGTCTGGGTCGCGGTGCCGCAACCCCGCGAACCGGTTGTTCCGTCACGGACCGGCGCGCAGTCCACTAAGGACGGGATCCGCGACCTGCCGGGCTCACCACGAAAGCTCCCGGCACCGCTGCGCTGACGAGCCGCCCTCGACCTGCAGCGTCGCGTGCTCGATGTGGTACTTGGTCGCCAGCAACGACTGCGCGGCCTTGAGCACGTTCGCGTGGTCGGCGTCCTCCGCGGTCGTGAGATGCGCGGAAGCCACCTCCATCCCGCTGGTGAGCGTCCACACGTGCAGGTCGTGCGCCTCGGCCACCCCGGGGATCTGCGTCAGGCTCTTCTGCATCTCCGTGACGTCCAACCGCTCCGGCGCGTGCTGGAACAGGATGTGCAGCGCGTTCTTGGCAAGGCTGTACGTCCGCGGCAGCACCCAGACGCCGATCAGCACACCCATGATCGGGTCCGCGTACTTCCAGCTCGTCGTGATGGTGATCAACGCGGAGATCAGCACCCCCACCGACCCGATCAGGTCGGCGAGCACCTCCAGGTACGCACCCTTGACGTTGATGCTCTCCTTCGCGCCCTCCTTCAGGACGCTGAAGCTGACGAGGTTGGCCGCAAGCCCCAGCGTCGCCGCGACGAGCACCGGCCACCCCGGAACGCTGGGCGGGTCCTGGAACCGGCCCACAGCCTCGTAGATCACGTACCCGGCCACCCCGAAGAGCAACACGGCGTTGGCCAGCGCAGCCAGCACCTCGGCACGGTAGAAACCGAACGTGCGGTTCTTCCCGGCCTTGGCCCGCCTGGCGACCATGATCGCGGCCAGCGCCATGCCGACCCCGAGCACGTCGGTGAGCATGTGCGCGGCGTCCGAGATCAGGGCGAGCGAGGACGTCGCGAACCCCACGACGAACTCCACCACCATGAAGACCGCGCCGATGCCGAACGCGATCCACAGCTTGCCGGCGTGCTGCCCGCTCGCCGACGCCGATCCGTGTCCGTGGCCATGACCCATGCTCCGGAACATATAGCGATATGCGCATGAGTGCAATCCGGGCTATTCCCACTCCCGCGGAGTGGTGACGAAGGCCACGCTCCACCGGTGCTGGGGGTGGGTGTGAAACACAGTCGCGCGAGTGCGCTAGGATCTTCCACATAGCTACGGCCCCCGTAGCTCAGGGGATAGAGCACCGCCCTCCGGAGGCGGGAGCGCAGGTTCGAATCCTGCCGGGGGCACCAAAGATGAAGGCGATTCGTGTTCGCGGACAGCGCGAACCGAGTCGCCTTTAGGCGTTTTCTGGGGTCTGGGACCGCCTGGTTGCGGCCCTTTCCGCTGTTCCGGCCGTGTCCGAGGTTCGCCGGCCCCGTTCCCCGGAGCTGGCAGGATGTGGTGCAGGGAGTCGTGCTCGGCGGACGCGCGTTCCCTTTGCCGGCCCGAGGATTGGACGCAATGGGACGCTCGTCGGTGTTCACCTTCCAGTACATCGCCATCGACACGGAGTCCGGTGTCACGCCGGAGGAGTTCGAGACCTTCGTGCGTGCTGAAGGCGTTCACCTGCCCTTGTACCCGGGGTGGCGGTGGACTCTGCTGCGCGGGTTGCGCGGCGAGCGGACCGGGCAGTACCTGATGTTGTACGAGATCGAGAGCGCCGAGCAGCGCGACCGCTACGTCACAGCCAGGGGTGAGCAGACCGAGGCGGCCCGGCTGTTCTGGGAGCAGCACCCCGAGGCGGAGGCCGTGCTGGCGCGGTGGCGGCGGCTGGGCACGTTCGGTGAGCTGCCGACGTTGTTCACCGACTACCGGCTGCTGGCCGACAACCCGCGGAGCACGGTCACGCCCGGCCCCCGCTACCGCGACCGTCCGGGGGAGGAACCCGTCGCCAGGGTCGTCGGGATCCACAACCTCGCGTTGCGCGCCGGCGTGACCGAGGAGATGTTCGACCGCTTCATCGCCGAGAACCACCACCGGATCGACGACTACCCGGACTGGCGCTTCCACGTGCTCAAGGGCGAGCGGGGCAACCGCCTCGACCAGTACGTGATGATGATGGAGATCGCGAGCCTGGACGCGCTCGACGTCTTCTACCCCGAGCCCGACATCGCCACCGGCGAGGCCGCGGAGTTCGCGGCCGCCCACCGCGACACCAAGCAGATGTACGAGGAGTGGAAGCAGCTGGCCTCGTTCTCGGGCTCGCCGCAGATCTACACGGACTACCTCGCCGTCGCGGAGAACCCGGCGTAGCACCGCACGACCGGGACGGGCCGAGGATCAACCAGTCACGGCTGTCGTGGTTCTACGAACTCGGCCCACCTCGGCGGCTGCTTGCCCATGTCGTTCATCATCTCCAGCACGTCGCGGAGATCGGCGATGTTCGGCGCGGTGCCCGCGAACCAGGCGCTGACGCTGTCCCAGGCCTTGCGCGCGCCCTCTCCCTCGACGACGTCCCAGACGGGTGGGTCGTCCTGGTCCAGGTCTGCGCCGTCGATGACGTGGTACGCGTAGCCCTGGTGTGCTGTCAGCGCGAGCAGGCCGCTCGGGTCGGCGAGGTCGTGGACGAGGCCGTTGAGCGTGGCGACGGCGTGGCGTTTGCGTTCGGCTGTCATCGCGTTGACGCCGAACGCGGCGCCGGCCAGCCACAGTCCTGATTGGACACCCATGAGGCGCAGGACCTCGCGCACCGCCAGGGGAACTCGCTTCGCGCCCTGGTCCGCGGCCATCTGGTCGATCTGGCCGTCGGACGCGCCCAGCACCGATCCGCGACGCAGGCCGTTCGCGCACACGCCGTCGAACACCGCGTGGATGTGCTCGCTCGGGGTGTCGGTCGGATGGTTCACGGCGGGTCATGCCTCTCGGGTGCGGTGGTGACGGCCAGCTAGTTGATCACGTTCGGCGGGGCCTCGTCACACGCTCGCGGTTCGCGGGGTGTGGTCCATTCGGATGTGGCATCCTGCCCAACAGGCAACACGCATCTGGGGGAAAAGGGTGTCAGCGCAGCCGGACGACCTGGCGACGTTCATCTGATGACCGGCCGTCAACGAGGTCCGTCGTCCTCGTCGCACCACGGCAGCAGCAGCGGCAGTGATCACCGCAGCAGTCCGCCGCCTTCTTCGTCGTCCCCGTCACCGGGCGGCGTCGGTGGTCGTGGCACCCGCATGGACCCCGACGCGGTCGAGAGCCTGGGCGGCAAGATCGCGGGCCGCGGGGACCAGGTCCGCAGCGGTGTCTCGAGCAAGCTGAACATCAGTGCCAGCGGCGGCAGTGCGGGCGTGTTCGGTCAGGTCGCCATGCAGCACGCGGACCGCGCCATCAGCACCGCCCGCACCTCGGCGGAGATGGCCGCATCGGCCGCGGACAACGCCGGCGCCAAGACCAAGGCCACCGCGCAGACGACCCGCGACACCGAGCGGTCCGTGCGCGACTCGATGCAGAAGATCGACTCGTCCGCGCCGGCCACCAGCCGCAGCAGTTCGACCGGTACGTCCTCGCAGCCCGCTTCCTCGTCGTCCACCGGCAGCCGGGCAACGGCGCCGCCCTCTCTGCCAGGCGGTCCTTCCGTTCCAGTTCGGCCGACCGCTCCCGCGGCCTCCGGTGGCCCTGTCTCGCGCGCCCCGGAACTGGGTGGCGCCGGGCGACCCGGCGGGCAGACGCCGGGTGGAACTCCGGCCACGAGGTCCTCAGCCGCCACGACCGGCCCCAGCACCGCAGGTGGTCCGGCCGCGGCCAGAGGCCCTGGCAGTCCGGCTCCCGGCGTCCCCGGTGGTCCCGCAGGCACTGCGCAGGCCGGTCGAGGCCCGGCCGGTCCCACGCTTGGCGGGCCCCCACCCGGCACTCACGCCGCAGGTGGTCAGGCAGGCCGAGGCCCTGCCGGTCCGATGGCCGGCACGCCCGCACCAGGTGCCGGCCCGATGGGCAACGCCCCGGCCGGGAGAGGTCCCGGCGGCACTCCTGGCACCAGCTCCGCGGGCGGCCCTCAGACCGGCAGAGGACAGGCCGGCGGTCAGATGCCGGGCGCCGCGGCCGGTCCGCAGGCCGGTCGGAATCCCGCGGGCGGACCCATGCCCGGAGCCGGGCCGGCGGGAGGCCCGCCTGCCTCCAGGACTCCGATGGCGGGCAGCCCTGCACCAGGTACTCACCCCGCGGGCAACGCTCCGACCGGCAGGGGTCCGGTACCCGGTGGTCCCCCACCTGCCGGCATGAACCCGAGCGGTCCGCCTCCCGGTGGGCCTGTGCCGGGCAGGGCTCCGATGGCGCCGCCCGGAGGACCTCCGCACGGTGGACACGGTCCGCGCCAGGCGTTCGGACCTCCGGGAACGCCTCCCGGTGGCCAGAACGGGCCTGCTCGTCATGCGCCCGGTTTCGGGCAGGGGCCTGGGCAGCACCAGGGAGCCGGCACGCCCTTCGGTGGCCGCAACCCCGGACATCAGGGCCCCGGTGCGCCGCACGCAGGACGAGGGCCGTCTCCGGACGGCGGCATGCCCCGCGGGCCACGGGACTTCGGGCCCCCTGGGGCACCGCCTCCTGGGCGTGGGCCGATCGCTCCGCAGGCCGCGCACCCGCGCACGGCTGACCCGCGAACCATGCCCCCACAGGGCACCCACCCGCAGACGGCGCCGCCTCGCGGTCCGATGGTGCCCGGAAATCAGCAGAACGGACCCGGTCCACGCCCGCAGAGGCACGCGGACGGTCAGCGCCGGCCCGACCAGGGAATACCTCCGGCCCGCCACGACGGACGGCCCGGTCACGGCACCCCGCATCAGGGCGGACCACCGCATCGCGCGCCCGGCCAGGTTCCCGGCAGGCCACCTCACGGCGTGCCGGACCGCGGTATGCCCGCGCAACGGCAGGACGACCGGTCTCCCGGGCACGACCGACCCGTCCACGACCGGCCGACTCAGGAACGACCAGTCCAGGAACGGCCCGTCGACCACACGCCCGCCCAGAACTCACCGGACCCCACGCCGGCCGACCGGCCGCGCGACGGCGAACTGCCTCCGGTCGCCATCGACCGCACCGACCTGTCCCACTACGACCAGTCGCAGATCGTGCCTCGGCGCGTCGAGAACTTCCTGGTGGACGAGAACACCCTCTTCCGCGGCACCCAGCAGACGCCGGACGAGTTGCGTCGGGCGGGTGGGTTCACGTCCCCCGACCGGCACGCGAGGCCTGACATCCTCAAGCACATCGAGGGCAAGACCAACCGGTTCGTGAGCACGTCGATGGAGATCGACAAGGCCATGATCTTCTCCTCGACCGGCGACCACGGCCACGTCTACCGGATCAAGGCTCCCGGCGGCATCCTCTCCGAACCGACGCAGGACCGGATGGGGCACGAGCACCAGCGGTACAGCGAGGGCGAAACCCTGTTCGCCGGCGGCATCGACTGGCGGTACGTCGAAGGCTGGCACAAGGTCGTCGAAGGGCCGAACGGGAAGCAGCTCGGAGAGTTCGTGCCGAACCCCGACTTCATCGGGGGCAAGCGCACGACCGAGCCCTGGACCCCGGACGCGCTCAAGTTCGAGCCTCCTCCTACATATGGCGCCGAAACGCGGACACCGCAGGCGATCGAAGAGGAAAACGCGCGCGAAGCCGCGGAGCGGGGCGTGCTTCCCGCTGACGAGGCAGGGCCTGCTCCGAAGGTCGACATCGGAGCACGCCTGGGTGGCGCACCCCCACCGCCACCAGAGCCGACCGCACTGCACGCGGGCCACGGTGACGAGGCGAGCCAGCAACGGGTGCTGCAGGAGCGGTTCCCCGGCATCGAGCAGGTCAACGCGCACAGGCTGGACGAGGACGGCCACCGGACGAACTGCGTCGAGGCGATGATCGCCGACGAGCGGCGCTACCACGGTGAGCAGGTCGAGGCGCTGCCGACGCGGCCAGAGGACGTGGCCGATCAGGGCAGGCTGAGCCGGGTCCGGGACGCGCTCGGTGGTGAGTGGACCAGCCACAAGGACGTCGACAGCGTCACGAGGGCGATGGCGAGCACGCCGGAGAACTCCCGGGGTGCGCTCGCCTACAAGTACATCGACGACGACGGCCGCACGCAGGGCCACGTCGTGAGGGTCGTGAACACCCCGGACGGGGTCGCGTACGCCGATCCGCAGACGGGGCGGCTCGCGGAGTTGCCGGACAACGCGACGGACGTGCGTCTTCTCTCGGAGGACTACACGGACGAGACGGCGCACTCGCACGTCGAGGACGACGGCGGTTATGGCGCGACGCCGGAGGAACAGCGCGACGAGGCCGTTGACCACGTCGCGGACGACCTCGGGATCAGTGATCCGGAGAAACGGCAGGCGCTGGCCGACACCTACGACGCCGCGAGGGAGTACACGGCGCCGATCATCGTGGACGTCGCCGCGCGCATTCACGACGACCTGTTGGTGCTCGCCGACGCGGACCCGGACCACCGCGTGGTGTTCCTCGGCAGGGACGGGCACAGCCTCGCCCTCGCGAGCCGGGAGCTCGACCCCGAGTTCTTCGACCGGCACGCCAGCGAGGTGGTGTTGTCGCGAGCGGTCGTCGAGGCGGCGTTGCGGGACGTCGAGCGTTCCGATCCGGACCGGGACCTCAGCGCCGTCGACGAGTTCCGGTTGCACAAGAAGGTCGCGGACGAGGACGTGCCCGGCGCGTACGACCGGCTGTCGGACTACCTCGACTCGGCGGGCGTGCCGATCCACGAGGACCGCGGCATCAGCCTCGTCGACACCAGCTACAAGGGCACGGTCCAGGAGATGCTGACGGCGGCGTACCCGGACCCGAACTTCCAGGGCCACTACGCCTTCCACGGTCAGTCGCCCGGCGATCCGCACCCCGACGCGAAGAAGGGCTACCTGGTCGACCTCGAACCGGAGGACGGCGGTGGCAAGCCGTTGCGCGAACTGTCCGACGATCCTGCTCGCACCTTCGCGCACCAGGACGCGATCGGCGTCATCGAGGAGACGTTGCACGGTACGATGTCCAGTCCGCGCCGGATCGACGAGGGCGGACCTGTGCAGCAGCCGCAACGCTTCGAGCCCGACCTGACGGCGGGTATCAACCCGCTGAAGGTGGCCGAACCCTTCCAGGATCCCGCGGTGCGCGAAGGCGCCAAGGCGATGAGCCTGCGTGCGGTCGTGGACGTGGCGCGGGAGATGGCGGAGCTCAGGGCCGAGGGCGGCGCGTGGCGTGAGGAGTTGTCCTCGAGGGCCGAGCACGGCCGGGATCAGGTTCGGTCGTGGGTGGCTGAGGACGCGAGCGGCGATCCGAGGTTCCGCGAGGTGATGGACTCGTTGGTGCGGCGTGGTGACAAGGGCGCCGTCCTGGCCGTGGAGGCCGCCGTGCGCGACCTGCCGCCCGACGAGCAACGTCGCGTGTGGACGGAGTTCGCCGCGTTGCCGAGCATCGCGGAACGCGACGAGTACGCGCGAGTCCTGCAGGAAGGAAAGCGATGAGCGAGGAGCTGAACCGGGAACGCCACGAGCTGGCAGGTCTGGCGCAGCGGTTCGGGTTGCCGCAGACGGTGTCGGGAGATCCGTTCCCGCCGTCGCAGGAGGGCGCGCCCCTGATCATCGACACGGACGCCGGTGGCGATCCGGACGACGCCATCGCGCTCGTGGCGGCGGCAGCCGAACCGACGCTCGCCCTGGTGTCCACTGTGGACGAGCTGGGGGGACGCAGGGCGCGGTTCGTGCGGCACCTGCTCGACCTGCTCGGCCGCGAGGACGTGCCCGTGGTCGCGGGCGCGGATCTCGGCGACCGCCGGATGGACTGCATCGCCGGTCTGGTCCCGGATTCCGTCGGGCCGCAGCGCACCGATCTCACCGACGCGGTCGCGGAGGTCGTGGCGAGCACGGACGGTCTGGTGCGTTGGGTGGGCATGGGCCCGGTGACGAACCTGGCCGCGTTGCTCACCGAACGCCCCGCTCTCGCCGAACGGCTGGTGGTGACGCAGATGGGCGGTGCGCTGAACTACCGCGACCCCGAGCGCGCCGAACACAACTTCCGGCTCGACCCCGCCGCAGCGAACACGTTGCTCACCAAGGGGAAGCTGCCGAAGCTGGTGCTGTCGGACACGACCTTCACGCCGGAACTGGAGATCGCGAAGGACTCCGAACTCCACCGCAGGCTCGCCGCGGCGGAACCCGCGTGGGCGAAGCTCGTCGCCGCCCACATGGCGCAGTGGTTCGACCGCTTCCACCCCGGCACGATCCAGCACGACGGGCTCGCGCTCGCCGCCGGTCTGCAGCTCCCCCACGTGGCACTGCGCCGCGAACGCGTGGTGCTCGACGACATCGGCCGGATGACCACGTCCCCGGACGGGAACCTGGCGCGGATCAGCGTCAAGGCCGACTACAAAGCATTCCTGGCCTGGCTCTCCAGGCGGCTGGACAAGGCACTCGAGGAGAATCGATGAACCGCGACGAAGCGATCCGGTCCGCCTGGGACTGGATCGTTCGCACGCACGGGGAGAGGTCCGCGAACCTGCGGATCCTCAACGACAACGTGGTGCTGGTGCGCGGTCAGTGGCACGTGCCGTACGACGCGACGGACGACGTCCTCGCGCCGCTCCCCGCGGTGGAGGTGCCCGACGACGGCGGTGAGCCGCGCGCTTACGTCCCCTCTCCGCCCTCGCCGTGGAAACGTGGCGTGCCCAGGGGTCAACGGGGGCCGAACCTCGCGATCGTCGACCCCGAGTGGGACATGGAGGCCTTCGGGTACCTGGGCGTGCCGAACGTCGCGATCCTGGGCTGGCTGCGTGAGGAGGGCTCGGACGAGTTCCGGCGCAACGCGGCGCACACACCGGGCCCCGGCGGCCGGGGCTGGCCGCTGCCGCTGACGAAGGCCGACAAGATCTTCTCCTACTACCAGTGCAACTGGCTGGACGAGGACGCCAAGTTCATCTCCGGCGTCCTCGACGTCGTCGTGTGCACGACGGACGAGATCGCTCAGGACGAGAACGGCCACACCTGGCTCGCGGCCTACTCCTCAGATCGGCTTCTGCCGCCCGGAACCCGGCGGTGGCGCGAAGTCGGCGTGCGGGAACTCCTGACCACGACGACGGCGGACGAGGTGCGGGTCAACCCCGGCCACAGCCTGCAGTCGTCGCTGAGCAAGGGCATCGACCTCGACCGCTGGCCCGCGCCGTTCGACCAGCCCGCGCCGGTCGAGCGGCACGAGGACGGCGGGCCCGCACTGGTCGAACGCGTGGACGAGGCCAGGGCGCACGGCCTCTCGTTCACCGCGGAAGAACGCGAGATCCTCGCGGAATCCCTGCTGTGGCAGGAGACTGGCCGGCAAGGTCCGCCTCCGCGCGGTGTCCAGCAGACCTGGGATCCGAACGGCGCGCGCGTCTGGCAGGTTCCGACGTTCGGCAAGGCCGCCGGGCTGCCCGCGAACCAGTCGAACGGATGGCCGTGGCTGGCCGGGCTCTTCGCCGGGTTCACCTTGGGCAACAACCCCTACGCGGCAACACTTTTCAAGACCACCGACGACGTCGTCCGCGCCGTCGCGCAGGGGTCGCCGGCGTTCCGGGCCGATCATCCCTGGTTGCCGCGCCGCCAGGGATGGCTGCCGGAAACGCAGAAACCCCTGCGCGTGGTGCGGGCGATCGTGGCCGGCATCGGCGCGGGGAATCCCCTTGCCCGGGGCGTCGGCTGGGACGACGAGATCAGTCCGGTGATCGCCCGCACGGTGTCCCGCGAGGCGTTCTCCCGTGCGCCGCACTACATCCTGCAGGAACTGGGCATGCCGGAACCCGACGTCGGGACCCAGTGGGGATTCGCGGTGCGGATCGTGAGCTCGCTCGGCAACCACCCTCCGACAGCACTCGCCGCGGCTGCTTTCGACCCCCTGGTGGAGGGGTTGACCGGCGCCCTGCTCGGAGCGTGGCACGGCGTCGCCGGCCTACCGGTCGGACCGCAGTACGATCTCGCTGAATGTGTTGCCACCCAAGCATTCCTGGCGTTCGACCCGAAGTACGCGCCAGTCGAGAGCACGCATCCGGGCCTGCCTCCGATCAGTGACGCGATGCGTGCGGAGGCGGCGAGAAACCCCGGTGGCTGGATCTACTGCGCCGACCCGGACATCGATCCGCGCTACATCGAGGGCGCACCGCTGTTCACGTTGCTCGGGGCGTACGAGGTCGGGCCCGACGGGCAGTTCACCGGCAAGACGTGGGTGAACGACGAGTACAGGCCCAGTCCGCAACGGCTGGGGCTCCCCGAACCGATGTGCGAGTTCGAGGTGGTGCTCAACCTCGTCACGGCGGGCTGGCTGCCCTACGAGGCGATCATGTCGGCGGCGCTGGAGTCGGCGCTGCTGGTCCAGCCCGGCCCGGACGGCAACCTCGCGATCTTGCGCGACGCGAACGGGAACAACGTCGTCGCGCTCTACTCGTCCCCGCGTCACCTCCCTCCCGGCGACTACCGGCCGGGAGAGATCACGCTCAAGAACATCGCCTCGGTGCTGCCGGGACTGCTCGTGCTGATCAATCCCGGAGGCTCGGTGGGCGTCGACATCAGGGGCGACGACCTGGTCCAGATGCTCGCCGGCCAGCCGCGCTGAGGCGTCAGGCGCTGGGCATCTCGTAGGGCTTGACGGCGTCGTAGGCGGACTTGGCGTAGCCGCCGTACTCCGCGAACCGCTCCAAGCCCTTGACCAGGCCCTCCATCTTCTGCGCCAGCTTGGCCATGCGGCCGCCGAAGCGCGCCATCGCGGACGCCAGCTTCGACAGCCTGCCCGCGATCTTGGTCGCCATCATGGCGGCACGCGTGCCCGCGTAGCCGGCGAACGCGGCGATGGAGCTGCCCAGCGTGACGACGGCAGAGGCGGCGGCGATGAGCGCGCTCGCGATCAGTTCGCCGATCAGGTCCGAGATCCAGCCGAACACCAACGACCGCAGCTCGCAGACGAGAGCGCCGGACAACGCGTAGATCGCCGCGGTGCCGTCCATGGTCTTGCCGAGCGCGTCGTACTCGCCCGCCATCTGTTCCATCTCGCGCTTGAACGCGTCGCCGGCGTCGCCCTCCCAGTCGGAGACGGAACGCATGTCCTCGCGGTGTTCCTGGGCGACCATCTTCATCTGCAGCGCGGCCTGCTTGAGCTGGTCGGTGTTCGCGTTGATCTCGTCGGGGTTGCCCAGCAACGCGTCCAGCGGCTCGCGCAGGAAGTCGACGTGCTCCAGCAACCAGCCGACACCCGCGGATGCCAGCATTCCCAACGGGTTCGCCATCGTGGCGACCACGTCCACCACCACGCCCGCACCGCCGAGCGCGACGTCGATGACGTCAGGCCCCTCGCCCTCGGACTCCGACGTCAGCGAGTCGACGAAGCCGGCGACGCTGTCCACGACACCCGCACCGGTCGACCACGTGGTCGTGCTGTTCTCCTCGGCCACTGCTCCCCCAGACCGCCCTACTGCTTCTTGAAGATCGAGTCGCCACCGAAGTCGTCGTCATCGTCGCCCGGACGCGGCGCGGGACGACGAACGGGCGGAGGAGGCGCTGCCGTCGCGGCGCGCTCCTCGTACTCCTCGTTGAACGCGTACCCCGCCGGCTTCGGCTGTTCTTCTTCCTCTGGCGGCGGCAGGTACTCGGTGATCACGCGATAGGTCTCGGACCCCTCGCCCTCGACCGCGGCGAACGTCTCGGCGACCTTCACGGCCGCGCCGCGCTGGGCCTTGCGCGCGATCTCCAGGATCTCGCCGGACAGCTGGGCGTGCGACTTCCGCATGGCGTCAGCGGTCAGCTCGAGTCCGGTCAGCGCACCGTTGGGCGCGACGCTCACCGTGATCGTCCCGTCGTTCGACGACGCCGAGCCGCCCGCCTGCGCCAGTCCTTCCTGGACCGCCGCGGCCTTCGCCTGCGCGTCGGCGATCTTCGCCTCGAAGTCCCGCATCCACTCTTCGGGCGTCTTCACCCTGCCCCCAGTTCACGTTCGGCCGTACGGCCCAAAGGATTCCACAACCGCGCCTGACGCGGTGCCCGAACCGCCGGATCGACGCAGGTGCACTACCTCGACGGCCGCAGGTAGCTCGTGTCGCCGAAATCCTCGTCATCAGGCGCACTCAGATCCTCCCGAAGCCGGCTCAACCGGCGCTCCCCCTCAGCGGCGAGGCGCTCGCGTTCCTCCTCCGGCATCTCCTTGAACCGCTCGGCCGCCGCCTGCACGCCCGGTGTGAGGGCCTTGCCGAACAGCGGGTTCGCCACCGCCTCGCGCAGGCCTCGGCGGCCGCTCAGCACGTCGTCGACGAGCTTGCCGAACGCCGGATCACCAGAGCGGTCGCGGAGGATCTTCAGCGACTCGCGCAGCACGTGGGAGCGGGCCGCGTCGCCCCGTGCCACGTCGAGCAGGGGTTCTGGCTTGGTCACTTCAGGCTCCCGGGTGGTCGTAGGCGCCCTTGGGCAGCGGGTGGTCCTTCATGTCGTGCAGCAGGCTGAGGTAGCCGGCGATCGTTCCCGTCACGCCGGTGCAGATCGTCCAGGCCATGCCGTGGGCCTTGCAGATGTCGCCCCACACCGAGATGGCCTTCATCGCGGTCGCGACCATGGCCGCGCCGCCCGCGATGGCGCCGACCACGGTCCACGACGCAGCGGCGGTGGCTGCCGCCTCGACGGCCCAGGCGATCACCAGGTCCAGCAGCAGTTCCAGGAGGCTGACGATCGTTTTCGCGACGCCCCACACGCCGAACGCGGCTTGCTCGAACTGGTGGCCCGTGTTGTCGAGCGCGCTGATCTGTGCTCGCAGAGCTGCTGGCAGCTGGTCGAAGTAGGTGTGCGCGGCGCCGGCGGCGTTGCCCTCCCAGCCCTTGAACATCGTGTCGACTCCGCCGGAAACGGTGCCCGCGAAGGACTCGTTGAACTTGCCCAGGTTCTTGAGCGCGCTGCCCGCTCGCGCCACGGCCTCCCAGTCGCCCGCGATCTCCTTGGCGACCCACTCGGCCGGGTTGACGCCGAACAGGGCATCGCACCCCACGTAGACCCAGTGACCGAGGCTGAAGTAGTCCGGGAACGAGAGGATCTTGTCGAACGTCTCCGGGATCATCTGTTCGCTGGTGGGTGCGACCAGGGCGGCCGACGGGGTGGTCACTCGTGCGCTCCGGTCACTTGGTGGGGTAGGCGGCGTCCAGCCGACGTTCTTCGTTGTCGTCGGTGGTGCGGTACATCTGCGCGGACTTGTGGAGTTCCGCGGCGGACTTCGCCACCACGTCGGCCAGCCGGTCCAGAGAGCCGGCTATGGCGGACTTGGTGTCGTTGTTGGCGTTCGCGATGTTGGCGAACATGCGCGCGTCGCCGTAGTCGTACGACAAGTGCTTGTGCAGGTAGTCCTTCGCCGCGGTCACGTCCGCGACGAGTCCTTCCAGGACAGTCGCGAACGTGTCCAGGCTCGAAGGTTCAGCCCTGAAGTTCATCCTGCCCCCGATGACCTGACAGTGTCCGATTGATCACGTAAGGTAGCCGAACCGGGGAGGACGTGCCCGGCGAGCGGAGGCGGGCATGGTCACCGGCACCTACCGATGGGGTCTGCTGTTCCGCACGCTGTGGATCGCGGTGTTCGCTCCGATCCTCATCGGACTGCTGGCCGGCGGGATCTTCGGCCACCCCGTGTTCCTGGCCGTGTTCGTGATCTGGCTCGGCGTGCTCGCCTGCGTGCTCAGAGCCGAAGCGCTCAACGCCCGTGCTCGTGCCCAGCAATCGCCGAGCCCGGGGCTGCTCGGCGCGCGGGCCGGGTGGATGTTCCTCGCGCTCGTGCTGGTCTTCGGCAGCGCCGGGCTGCTGAGAGCCGTGCTCGGCTAGGTCGTGCTCGCGGCGATGTCCTGAACCACCGCGCAGGCGCTCGGCACCGGGTCCAGCTCGTTGACGTGCCCGGCCAGCCGGCAGAGCAGCCCCTTGAACGTCTCCCGGTCCGAAGCGGACAGCCCGGACAGCACGTGCGCCTCGGCGTGGGACAGCCGGAGGTCGAGCTCCTCCAGCCGCGCGCGGCCCACGTCGGTCGCCACGACCAGGCGGGTGCGGCGGTCGGTGGGGGCCGGGCGGCGTTCGACGAGTGCGGCTCGCTCCATGTCGTCGAGCAGGTACGTCATGACCGTGCGGTCGATGCCCAGTTGCTGGCAGAGCGCCGACTGGCTTTCTGGCTGGTCACGGGTGGCGGCGGTGAGGATCTGGTAGCCGCGGTGGCCGCCAGGCAGATCGCCCACGGCCGCGTTGGTGGCCTTGATGTAGGCGCGGAACACCACACCCAGGGTCCAGCCGAAGTCGTCCTCGAGCGCGGTCACCCCGCCAATGATAGCCGGGACAGAACGTCTGTCCAGCAGAACATCTGCGTGGCATACTTTCGGTATGACAGATTACGGCCACCCACTCGAGTTCGGGGTGTTCCTGCCGCCAGGCGCCGAGGAGTTCGGCGCCACGTTGCGGCTCGCGCAGGCCGCTGACGTGCTCGGACTGGAGCTCGTCAGCATCCAGGACCACCCGTACAACGCGGCCAACCTCGACACGTGGACGGCGTTGTCGGTCATCGCGGCGACCACCACCAACGTCCGGGTGTTCCCCAACGTCGCCAACTTGCCGCTGAGGCCGCCGGCTGTGCTTGCGCGCGCGGCGGCGAGTCTTGACGTCATCACCGGTGGGCGCGTGGAGCTCGGGCTTGGCGCTGGCGCGTTCTGGGACGCCATTGCCGCCATGGACGGGCCGCATCGCACACCCGCCGAGTCGGTCGAGGCGCTCGAAGAAGCCATCGCGGTGATCAGGGCGCTGTGGACGCCCGGTCGCGGGATTCGTTTGCACGGCAAGCACTACTCGCTGAACGGAGCGCGCCCAGGGCCGTTCCCGGCGCACGACATCGGCATCTGGCTCGGCGCGTACAAGAAGCGGATGCTCCAGCTCACCGGCCGCATGGCGGACGGGTGGCTGCCGTCGAGTCCTTACGCGCCACCGCAACAGCTCGCGGCGATGAACGCCATCATCGACGAGGCCGCGCTGGAAGCCGGGCGTGAACCCCAGGACATCCGCAGGATCTACAACATCACGCCCGAACTCACGGCGGAGCAACTCGCTGAACTGGCCCTCAACGACGGTATGAGCGGATTCATCCTGATGGTCAACACCGACGACGAGCTGCGCACGTTCGCAGAGGAGGTCGCACCGGCCGTGCGCGAGATCGTGCAGAAGGAACGCGGTTCGACGCTGCTGTGGGACGAGTCGACACGCCCAAAAGGCCCGGCGCCTGAAGCGGACGCCGTCTACAGCGCTTCGGGCAGGGCGATGGGCCGTCAGCTGGTCGGCGTGCACAACCACCTGCGCGACGAGCTGAAGAAGATCCGTTCGATCATCCAGCAGGCCGCGGACGGGATGATCGGCATCGGCGAGGCGCGGTCCGAGATCAACACGATGACCATGCGCCAGAACAACTGGACGATGGGCGCGTACTGCGAGACCTACTGCCGGCTCGTCACGATCCACCACACGCTCGAGGACACCAGCCTCTACCCGCAGCTCAGGGAGGGCGACGCGCGCCTCGGGCCGGTTCTCGACCGGCTCTCGGAGGAGCACCAGGTGATCCACGGGGTGCTCGAACGCCTCGACGCGGCGCTGGTGGCCACGGTCGCGGAGCCGCAGCGGATCGGTGAGGTGCAGAAAGCGGTGGACCTGCTCACGGACACGCTGCTCTCCCACCTGTCCTACGAGGAGGATCAGCTGATCGAGCCGATGGCCCGCATCGCGTACCACCACTGAGTGCACTTGGGCGTGTGCGGCAGCGCACGACCCATGACTGCCAACAGACTGGGATGCGTGGACACCAGGAAACGAGTCGATCCCGTCCGGCGCGGTCGCACCATCCTGGGGGCGTCGTTGCTGCTCACAGCCGTCGCCGCGGGGACGAGAGCCGCCGTCGGGTTCAGCCACGCGGCCGAGTTGGAGTCCGCGATCCGCGCGAAGGACGGCCTCGACGTCACGATCGCGCTGCACACCGGGCTGACGTACGCGTGGCTCGTGTTCGCGGTCCTGACCGCGATCGCCGCGCTTCCGTTGCTGGTCAACGGCTCGGGCCGGACGTTCGCGGCCGGTGTCTGCTACGCGCTCGGCATGCCGTTGCTGCTGTTCAGCATCGGCGTGATCGCACCGATCTCCGCTGTCCAGACGCTGACGTGGCTGGCGTGCGGCACCATCCTGCTGCTCGCGTGCTTCGTGATGCTGACGTCAGGACCGGTTCCGCAGCAACGGGAAGCTCCGAGCCGGCGCGGGCCGGCCCGGAGCCGTCGCCGCTAGCGGCCGGTCACCGTGCAGGTGGCCGTCGCTGACCTGGCGGGGTTGCTCTCGGACACGGCCGTCAAGGTCACCTTCGACATGATCGGCCCACTGCCCCGCTGCGCGTGCACCGGCACTTCGACGGTCCCGCCGAACTTGGCGGTCGCCAGCGCGTTGGGCACCGAGACGGTCCAGCCGTTCGCCGCCTTCGCCGTCACGCGGTAGACGTCACCGTCGAGGTACTGGTCGACGGGCTCCGGGTGCTGACCACCGGGAGGCGCCGTGCGACCGGTGTTGGTCAACGGGAAGCGGCACGTCGCCACGCCGTCGGTCCCCGCACGGGCGCTGGCCGGGTTGACCCGCACGCCGCGCTGCTGCGGTCCCGCACCGTCCAGCGACCGGACCGCCACCGTGTAGGACAGCACGCCACGGGAGTCGCGTTGCAGGTCCAGCACGTAGAAGTGCAGGCGGTTGGCCGTGTCGACGAACTCGAACTCGCTGCCGGAGTCCGTGCCCGCGTGCAGCAGCGCGTCGGACAGCTGGCGGTAGTCGCCGATCGTGATCGGGACCTTGGTGCCGTCGGGCAGGACGTAGTCGGTCATGCCGATGTCCTGCGGGTTCGCGTCGATCACCCACGTGAACGGTGCCGCGTCGGCGTTCTTGGTCTTGGCCAGCATCACGCCGGAGTCCGGCGTGAACGAGTCGGCGCCCATCCGGTCCACGACCTCGAGCGTGTAGTTGTTGTAACCGCCGCCGTCGCAGAACGGGTTGGTGGAGACGTTGCAGGACGGGGACTTGTCGCCGGTGCCCAGCGCGAGGTTGATGCCGGTCAGACCGGTGGCGCCGGGGTTGACCTCGCGCGCGGTGATCTTCGCGATGACCGTGCCGGAACCGGCCAGCGCCTCGCGCGACAGCCGCAGGACGTTCTTCTCGTCCACGATGCCGAGCTTGATCTTGTTGCGCAGGGTCTGTTGCGCGCCAAGGGATCCGCCGCCGGTCGACGGGATCGTCCAGCGCGAGTGCGGGCCGCCGGGACCGTTGAACGAACCGCGCGACAGCATGTCCCACGGGCCGCTGTAGTCACGGCGCGGCGGGCTGCCGTACGGGTTGTTGTAGTTGTCGCCGATGCCGAGGATGTGGCTCAGCTCGTGCGCGTACACGCCCTGGCCGGAGCTCTCGGCCTGGGTCGACGAACCGCCGCCCGCGTTGGGCCAGATCGACGAGCCGGCGGCCCACGAGGTCCAGTCGACGTACCGAGTGCTCGACCAGTTCGGCAGCGCGGGGTCCGGCGGGCCGAAGTCGTCGGTCACGTCCTCCTTGGCCCGGAACTTCATCATCCCGAACTCCTGCCAGGTACCGGACTCGTCCTGGCCCGCCGACAGGTAGTAGATGAAGTCGTAGCCCGCCGGCACCTCGGCGCCGACGTCGGCCACCCACGCGGCACGGCCGTCGGTGCGGATGTTGCGGTTGCAGGAGTCGCCTGCGGGGCAACCGGTTCCGCCCTGGAACTCCATGGCGTACTCGTGGTCCTTGCCCGGCATCGTGTACGGGCCGAACGCCTTCAGGTCGACGCCGTAGCGCCCGCCGGAGGTCTCCATCCAGTACTCGTGCACGGTGTGGCCGCGGTTGAGGCCGTTCGGCTTGTTGAGGAAGTCCTGGTAGAACTGCCCGACCTCGGCGCGCGGCACGTTGGACGCCTCGGCGCTCGGGTTGCCGAACACCGTGGAGTTCTTGGCCTGCGTGACGACGAACGGCTGGTTCGGGTAGTCCAGCAGGACCAGCGCGCCCTTGAAGGTGCGCACCGAACCCTTGACAGCAGGGTCGGCCCAGTTCGTACCGGGAATCTTCTTGTAGTCCCGTTCCCACGTCATGTGGTCGGGGTTGACCCAGTTCTGCGGGTCGATCGGCCCGGGGAATCCTGCCTGCGCGAGCACGCGGGCGGAGTCCCTGGACTGCTGCCACGGCTGTTGCTGCGGCCAGTGGTCGTACTGCCAGTGGTTCGACGGATCTTCAGGGGCGGCTACCGAGTTCCCGGGGTTGAACATCGCGACGGAGAGGAGCGCGGTGATCAGCAGGGCAGGGCGCCGGTGTGTGCGCTTCATGCCACCACCGTGGTGCAGAGCCGCCTGTGTGAACCAGCGCCGATCGTCTGATCAGTTGGCGGGCAGCTCGATTCGCACGGACGCACCGCGCGGTCTCGGCACGAACCGCACGCTGCCGCCGTGCACCTCGACGATGTCCGCCACGATCGCCAGCCCCAGACCGGATCCGGGCAGGCCGCGGGCGTCCGGTGCACGCCAGAACCGTTCGAACACCGCGTTCCGGTGCTCGAACGGCACCCCCGGTCCCTCGTCGCTGACGGTGAGCCAGCCCGGCCTCGAGCGGACGGTGATCGTCGAGCCGGCCGGCGAGAACTTCACGGCGTTGTCGAGGACGTTGAGCACGCTGCGTTCCAGCGCGCCCGCGTCACCGACGGTCGACCACTCCGCGCGGTCGACGTCGAAGACGTGGTCGTGGGCACGGCTGCGGGCCCGCTTGACGGCCCTGTCGATCACCGCGGCCACGTCGACGGGCTCGCTGGCCAGTTCCCGGTCGTCGCGGGCGAGCACGACCAGTTCGGTGACGAGGTCGCTGAACTCCTGGCTCTGGGCCTGCAGGCGGTCGAGGACCTCGGCGCGTTGGGGCAGCTCACGGCCGGTGCGCTCGCTGCGCACCAGCAGGTCGATGTTGGTGCGCAGGCTGGTCAGCGGGGTGCGCAGCTCGTGTGCGGCGTCGTTGACGAGATCCCGTTGGCGGCGACGGGATTCGGCCAGGGCTGCGGTCATCGACGTGAACGCGCGGCCCAGCCGGCCCACCTCGTCCTGGCCGTCGACGGTGACCGGTGTGGTCAGGTCCTCGGTGCGCGCGATGTGTTCGGCGGTCTCGGTGAGGCGTTCCATCGGGGCCAGGGCGCGGCGGGTCAGCCAGAGCCCGGTGCCCGCCACGAGCAGCGCGCCGAAGATCGACACGCCCACCAGGACCCCGGCCAGCGTGGTCAGCGTGGTGTCGATCTCGGCCGTGCTGCGGCTCAGGATCAGCACCTCGCCGGGGTCCATCGGTTGCAGGAGAACGCGTGCCTCGGCGCCGGACTCGGTGATGCCGTCGCGGAACGTCGGTGTCGTCACGAAGTCGCCGGCGACGTTGACGACCGGGTCGACTCCGGGCGGCGCGCAGGTGCTGCCGTCGGCGTTCAGGGTCTGGATGCCCTGCAGGACCTGTTGCAGTCCTTCCGCCGGAACGCCCTGGTCGCACCGGATCTTGAACTCGCGCCGCTCCCCCGGTTCCAGCGGCTGACCGATCCGCGGCGGGACGCTCGCGAGCAGCGACTTGTCGAGCTGGGTGCGCAGGTTGTGCTCGGTGGCGAGCCAGGTGACGACGCTGATCCCGGCGATCGCGACCGCCACGACGCACGCGGTGATCAGCGCGAGCTTGCCGCGCAACAGGACCGGACGGCTCACGGCGACTCGCGCAGGATGAAACCCATGCCCCGCACGGTGTGCAGCAGGCGGGGGCGGCCACCGGCCTCGGTCTTGCGCCGCAGGTAGCCGATGTACACGTCGAGGTTGTTCGTGCCGTTGTCCTTGCCCCACACGGCGTGCTTGAGGTGCTGCTTGGTCAGCAACCGCTCGGGGTTGGCCAGGAAGACCGCCAGCAGGTCGAACTCGGTCGGGGTCAGGTCGAGCCACTCGCCGCCGCGCACGACCTCGCGGGCGTCCGGGTCCATGCCGAGGTCGGCGAACCGGAGCGTGCGCGGGACAGGGCGCCGCCGGTTCTGCTTGAGCAGCGCGCGGACCCTGGCCAGCAGCTCCTCCAGCGCGAACGGTTTGACCAGGTAGTCGTCGGCGCCGGCGTCCAGGCCGGTCACCCGGTCGCCCAGCGCGTCGCGGGCGGTGAGCATCAGCACGGGCAGGCGTTCCCCGGCCGCGCGCAACCGGCGGCAGGCCTCCGAACCGTCGAGGTTCGGCATCATCAGGTCGAGGATCGCCAGGTCGGCGCCCGCGAGCCGGACCAGTGCCTCGGCCCCGTCCGCGGCGGTGGTGACCTCGTAGCCCTCGAACTCGAGGCTGCGCCGCAGACTGTCCCGCACGTCCGGGTCGTCGTCCACCACGAGCAGTCGCATGCGCAAGACGGTAGGGCTCCTCGCTGTGAGCCAGCTGTGTGTATGCGCTCTAACGATTCTCTCAGCAGAAGCCAAGGACGTTCTCACGACAACGTCAGCAGGCTCGGTTGCACAACGGTCACAGCTGTGTCCACAGTGGAACGGAGATGACATGGCGGTGAGCACCGCACAGGCCACGGGGACGGTGGACATCATGATCCCCGTCTACAACGAGGAACGCGCACTGCCCGGCTGCGTCGAGGTGCTGCACGCGTTCCTGACCGAGCAGTTCCCGTTCGACTGGTCGATCGTGGTCGTGGACAACGCGAGCACGGACGCCACCATGGAGGTCGCCTGGGAACTGGCCCAGAAGTACGAGCGGGTGCGCGTGCACCACCTCGACCGCAAGGGCCGCGGGCTGGCGCTGCGGGAGTCGTGGGGCGCCAGCGAGGCCGCGGTCGTCGTCTACATGGACGTCGATCTGTCGACCGGGTTGGACGGGCTGCTGCCGCTGGTCGCGCCGCTGCTCAACGGCCACTCGGACCTCGCGATCGGCTCACGGCTCGCGCCGGGTTCGCGGACGGTGCGCGGGCCGCGGCGGGAGCTGGTCTCCCGCGCCTACAACGCGTTGATCAGGCTGACGCACGGCGCGAAGTTCAGCGACGCCCAGTGCGGCTTCAAGGCCGCGCGCACCGAGGTGATCCGGCCGCTGCTCGGGCAGGCACGCGACGAGGCGTGGTTCTTCGACACCGAACTGCTGCTCCTGGCCGAGCACAACGGTTTGCGCGTGCACGAGGTGCCGGTCGACTGGGTCGAGGACGTCGACAGCCGGGTCGACGTCGTCGGCACCGCCATCGACGACGTCAAGGGGTTGATCCGCGTGGCTCGTGCGAAGGCCAACGGCACGGCTCGGGTGACCGGGCTGCCGCGACGGCCGCAGCCCCGCGCGATCCACCCGGACGCCGTGCTGAGCCGCAGCGAGGGCGGGCTCTCCTGGCAGGTGCTGTCGTTCGCGGTGGTCGGAGTGATCTCCACGCTCGCGAACCTGGCCCTGTACGGCGTCTTCCGGCTCTGGTGGCCGGTGCTGGTGGCGAACCTCGCCGCCCTGGTGATCACCACGTTGTTCAACACGGAGGCCAACAGGCGTTTCACCTTCACGGCCCGCAACTCCGCCCGCGGCAGAACACATCTGCAAGGTCTCGTGGTGTTCGGGCTCTACTACGCGTTCACCTCGGCCGCGTTGCTCATTCTGCCCGCGGTCTCCCCCGACCCACCGCGCGCCCTCGAACTGGTGGTGCTTCTCGGCTCCTCCGCGCTGGGCACGGTGGGACGTTTCTTCCTGTTGCGGAGCTGGGTGTTCCGCCGCAACGACCGAGAGGACCAGGCATGACCGCCACTGCCGAAGTGGCAGCCCCTGCTGGCGAACCCGTTGACACGCGTTCTCCTCGTTGGCCCGCTTGGGCCCTCGTGGCGATCTGCGTGCTGGCCGGTGCGCTGTACGTGTGGGCGATCGGCGCGGGACAGGTCGGAAACTCCTACTACGCGGCCGCCGCGAAGTCGATGTCGACGTCGTTCACCAACTTCCTGTTCGGCTCGTTCGACCCCGCCGGTGTGGTGACCGTCGACAAACCGCCGATGTCGTTGTGGCCGCAGGCGATCGCCGTGTGGATCTTCGGGTTCCACGGGTGGGCGGTGCTGCTGCCGCAGGTGGTCGAGGGCGTCGCGGCGGTGTTCCTGTTGCACCGCACCGTTCGCCTGTGGGCGGACGAGAAGGTGGCACTGCTCGCGGCGCTGATCCTCGCGCTGACGCCGATCACGGTGGCGATCAACCGCGACAACAACCCGGACACCTTGCTGGTGCTGCTGCTCGTCGCCTCCGCCTACGCGTTCACCAGGTCGGTTCAGTCCGCGGAGAGCCGGCCGCGGACGAAGTGGTTGCTGTGGTGCGCTTTCTTCGTCGGCTGCGGGTTCCTCACCAAGATGTTGCAGGCGTGGATCGTGGTGCCGGGGTTCGCGCTGGCGTACCTGGTGGGGACTTCCGCCCCGGTGAAGCGGCGGATCCTCGACCTGCTGGCCGCCAGCGGGGTGCTGGTGGTGTCGTCGTTCTGGTGGGTGGCGCTGCACGCGTTCTGGCCGGGCTCCAAGCCGTACATCGGCGGGAGCACGGACGGCGGCGCGTGGGACCTGATCATCGGGTACAACGGCCTGGGCCGGGTGTTCGGCGGGAGCGGCAACCGCGGCGGCGGAAGCATGCCCATTCCCAGCGGTGCCGTGCCCACCGGGCAGGGTCCGATGGAGTTCGGCGGTCCTGGCGGCGGCGCGATGTTCGGTGGTCAGCCCGGCATCACGCGCATGTTCGACGCCTCGGTCGGCGGGCAGATCTCCTGGCTGCTGCCGTTGTGCCTGATCGTTCTGGGCGCCGTGGCGGTGGCGGGTGTGCTGCGGCGGCGACGCGGGGTTCCCGGTGTGCCGGCCGAGCGGGCGGGCTGGTTCATGTGGGGCAGCTGGTTGCTGGTCACCGCGCTGGTGTTCAGCCTCGCGCAGGGCATCTTCCACCCGTACTACACGACGATGCTCGCACCGGCCGTCGCGGCGATCAGCGCTGCCGGGATCGTGATGTTCTGGCGTGCCAGGACTTTCGTGCGCTTCCTGCTGCCGTTGTCGGTCGTGGTCACGGCCGGATGGGCGTTCGTCGTGGTCTCCCGCGACCCGTCCTGGCACGGCTGGTTGCGCTGGGCCGTGCTCGCGATCGCCGCGGTCGCTGTCGTGGTGCTGCTGATCGGACTGCGCGGGGCGGGTCTCGTGGCCGCGGTCGTCGCCGTGCTGCTGGCGCCTGCCGTGTGGTCGACGGCCACCGCGGCGACAGCCAGTTCGAACGGCGTGATGCCCGCGGCCGGTCCGCAGCAGCGGGAGGGCGGAATGATCTTCAGGGGCGGGCAGCCGCCTTCGGGGAACGGCCGGCCCACCCGTCCGCAGATCGGCACGATGCCCGGACCAGGCGGTCCAGGTGGCAGGGAACTCACCGACGAGCAGAAGCGGATCCTCAACTACGCCAAGGAGAACGGCAACGGTGCGGAGATCACGCTGGCGGTCGCCGGTTCGGCGCAGATGGCGTCGCCGTTCATCATGGGCTCCGACGACGTGGTGATCGGCATGGGCGGGTTCTCCGGCTCGGACAACGCGCCGTCGGTCGACCAGCTGCAGTCGTGGGTCGCCGAGGGCAGGCTGAAGTTCGTGCTCGGTGCCGGCGACCAGATGGGGCGCGGTCCTGGCGGCCGCGGCGACAACGGCCGCCAGGAGTGGATCACCGCGCACTGCTCCGCGGTGGACCCGACTGCCTACGGCGGTGGGTCCGCGCAGCTGCTGGAGTGCCGCGCGTGAGGGTCAGGGCACGAGCGCCCAGGCCTGCTGCGCGCTGGCCTTGCAGAAGGCGAGCCAGCGGCTCTGGGTGGTGATCACGCCGTCGGAACCGGCGCGGGCGAGGGCGGTGGAGGAGTTGGCTTGGGTCTGCGGGCCCCAGTCGCCGTCGATGCCGGTCGAGATGCCCCAGATGTACTGGCAGGCGGCCTGGACGAAGTACGTCTGGGTCGCCGAGCCGGTGTTGAAGCTGGAGTCGCCGCTGCCCGAGATCGCGTTGTCGATGTGGGCGTGGTTGTGGTGCTCGGCGTTGTCCAGGTACGAGATGACGTGCCGGAAGTGGTAGTGCAGGGACGCCATCGTTCCCCAGTACCGGATCCGCGCGGTGCGCAGGGCGTCGCCGGTGGAGTTCTTCCACTGGTCGTAGCGGCCGTTGAACGCGGTGAAGGTCGCGCCGGTGTCGCGGTTGGTGATGAGCATGCGCGCGAGGTCGAACGCCCTGCCCTCGCCGTGCATGCCCTCCTTGTTCACGTAGGCGCCGTAGGAGTAGATCTTGTGCGGCGCGGTCCAGTGGTACGGCGTCCAGTTCCGCCAGTGCACGTGCCAGGTCTCCAGCCGGGCGTAGAACCCCGGCTCGTAGCGGAACGACGACGCGGCGCCGTTCACCTCGTAGAAGGTCGGCTGCGAGTTGATCTCGCTCTGGGTGACGAGGGTCGCCGCGGAGGCGTTCCCGGTACCGAGCAGAACCGCCGCTGAGCCCGCCACACCCGCGGCGAGAATGCTCCGGCGCGACATCGATCCGTTCATGTCCGGAGTCTCGCCCCGGACATGAACGCGATCCCTAGTCCCGCGACCAGTCTTCGGCCGGGGGAACGCTGACCGGTACCTCCTCGTCGCGCATCGCCTCGTCCGCGAGCAGGCGACGCCTCTGTTCCTCGCTCGCACCGAACATGAAGCACATGCACCCGACGTTAGGCGTGCCGTCCGCGTGCGGGCTTCTCGATTCCTGCTCGCTCTTCCGGTTTGGCCAGGTTTCGCGGCCGACTCGGACCGAACTACCGGCGAAATTTGCGCGCGCCCGCCTTCTCTCGCGGGCGTTCACGTGCTGATATGCACCATGACTGATCGCGGCGACCGCATCGTGAGCGTGCTGGAGGAGGCCTTCGCGGGCCTGATGGCAGCCGACCCGGCCGCGTTCCGGCACAAGTTCCGCAAGATGGCGGCCGAGCCGTTCACGTTCTACCGGGGCAGCGCGTGCCTGTTCTACGCAGACATGGCGGAGCTTCCCGACGAGTGGGTCGACGAACGCACCAGCCGCATCTGGATCCAGGGCGACCTGCACGCGCAGAACTTCGGCACGTACATGGACTCCGAGGGCACGCTGGTCTTCGACGTCAACGACTTCGACGAGGCCTACCTCGGCGCGTACACGTGGGACCTCCGCCGCTTCGCCGCCTCGATGGCGCTGCTCGGCTGGCGCAAGGCACTGCCCGACAGCGTGATCACCGACCTGATCCGCACCTACGTGGCCGCGTACGTCGCCCAGGTCCGTTCGTTCAACGAGCACCCGAACGACGAGCTCTTCAGCCTGCGCCTGGACAGCACCGAGGGCACCCTGCACCGCGTCCTGCAACGAGCGCGCCTCGCCACCCGCATCGGCCTGCTGGACGAGAAGACCACGATCGTCGACTACGAACGCCGCTTCCGCCGCGACCGCGAGGGCATCCACGAACTGTCGCCCGACGTGCTGGAGTCCGTCGCCCGCGCCTTCGCGTCCTACCTGGACACCATCCCGACCGGCAAGCGCGCGTCGAGCCGCACCTACGCCGTGAAGGACGCGGTGGGCCGCAGCGGTTTCGGCATCGGCTCCGCCGGCCTGCACGCCTACAACATCCTGGTCGAGGGGCGCTCCCAGGCGTTGGAGAACGACGTCGTGCTGTCCATGAAGCAGGCCAACGTCGCCGCGCCCAGCCGGATCGTCCCGGACGCCAGGATCCGCGAGTACTTCACCGACCACGGCCACCGCACCGCCGTCTCGCAGCGAGCCCTGCAGGCCCACGCCGACCCGTGGCTAGGCCACACCGAGATCGACGGCGTCGGCTACGTCGTCGCCGAACTCTCCCCCTACGAGGCCGACCTGGACTGGTCGGACCTCACCGAGCCGTCCGACATGCTCCCCGTGCTCGGCTACCTGGGCCGCGCCACCGCGAAGATGCACTGCGTGGCCGACTCGGACTCGTCGCAGACGCTGGTGGACTTCCAGTGCGAGGAGGCCATCGCGGCCGTCATCGGGGACCGCGAGGCCGACTTCACCGACTCGATCGTGGCGTTCGCGCTCGACTACGCACGGCAGACGCGCGAGGACCACCGGCTGTTCGTGGACGCGTTCCGGGACGGCCGGATCAAGGGGGTCGGCGCGACCGCGTAAGCCGTCGCGATCGAACGTGCTAGCGGACGAGGCCGTGGTGGCGGTTCGTCCACGCGGCGACGGCAGGCAGCACGTCGGTGATCCACTCGCGCGCTGCGGCCGTGAGCTCGTAGCAGGCGGCGCGACGGAGCACGAAACCGTTGTCCTGCAGCCGTTCCAGCGTCCTGATCACCTTCGGGCCGAGGGCCGGGACGAGTTCCTCCGCCGCCTTGGGTCCGCTGGACAACGCGACCAGGACCTGCGGCAACTGGTCGCTGCTCATCAGGTCCTGCAGGGCGAGCAGGTGGTGCAGGGCCGAGGAGTCCTGGCTGCGCTCGGCGGCGAACGCGCGCGGGTCGTGCACCTGGACGCGGGCCCGGCCGGCCCGCTTGGCGCGCTGCAGGGCCGAGTCCGTGTCGCGGACCAGGTCGATCAGCGAGTCCTCGCTGGTGGGCACGTGCGACGCGACGCCGATGGACGCCGTCTGGCCGTGCAACGTGAGGTGGTAGCCGTCGTTCGTGGTGATCTCGATCTGCAGCGCACGGATGCCGCGCAGGATTCGTTCCGCCACAACGGCTGCTTCTCCGCCCGTGGTGTGCGGCAGCAGCACGAGGAACTCGTCGCCACCGTGGCGGCACACGAGGTCCGTGGGACGCGTGTGGGCCGTCAGCACCGCGGCGACGTTGCTCAGCACGACGTCCCCGGCGGGGTGGCCGTACTCGTCGTTGATCTTCTTGAAGCGGTCCAGGTCGATCATGAGCAGCGCGACCTGCTCCCACCGGCGCTGGGCACGGCGGTACGTGGCGGGCGCCTGGTCGTCCCAGCCCCACCGGCCGAGGAGGCCCGTCAGGCGGTCAGTCGCCCACGCGCCAACGG
Source organism: Lentzea sp. HUAS TT2 (assembly GCF_051853195.1). Taxonomy (NCBI): domain Bacteria; kingdom Bacillati; phylum Actinomycetota; class Actinomycetes; order Pseudonocardiales; family Pseudonocardiaceae; genus Lentzea; species Lentzea sp. HUAS TT2. The sequence continues at coordinate 1,567,967 of NZ_CP196667.1, forward strand.
GTTGCGCGCACGAACCGCAGCGCGAGGGAGCGCTCTCGTCGTGAAGGCGCAGGGAAGCGTGGTCCACCGGTAGCCCCATCCGCACAGTCGCCATGAGTCCCCCCAGACTTCAGCTTCGACTGGCCCGATCTGCCTCTTTCAACTGAGGTGACGTCGTTCGGATCAAACGCGACACATCAGTGCAAGCGGCGGAGTGTGATCATAGGGCTACGGACAGGTGGTTTCAACCCCTGTGATGCCATATGCTCTCGGGGTTCCACAACAGTGGAATGATCGCTGGCCCTGAGTCGCTCCAGCGGAGGTGTGGCGTGAGGCCGTTCGCCGAGGTCCTCAACGAGCTGTGCAACAACCCGCCCGACGGCAGGGGCAAGGTCACCAACGTAGCGCTTGCCGCGGCGGTGAAGGCACGGGGTGGCGACATCGGGCACGGCTACATCTCCCAGCTGCGCCTCGGCGTGAAGGACAACCCGACCTGCCAGGCCATCGTCGACCTCGCCGGCGCGCTCGCCGTGCACCCCGCCGTGTTCCTGGGCGGCCGTCGTGAGCTGCACCCCGCGGAGCGACCCGGTTGGCGGGCAACGGCGTTGAGCACGCTCTTCGAGGCCGTGCACCCGCCGGACCGCGGGCCGTGGTCACCGGAGGAGGTCGCGGCGTCGATCAGCTCGTCCGGCCAGTTCGGCAGCATCTCCGCCAGCTACATCCGCGAACTCCTGAGCAACACCAGCGACAACCCGCGGCTCAAGCACATCCTCGGCCTGGCCGACCACTTCGGCGCCGACCCCGCGTACTTCTTCGACGACGACCTGGCGGCACGCGTCGACTCGGAGCTGACAGACTTCCTGGCGCTGAGGGAACTCGGCGTCGTCGAGTTCGTCACCCGTCTGGCCGAACGCACCGGCGATCTGTCCCCTCAGGCCAGGGCCGCTGCGGTAGAAGGGTTCCGGCAGGCGCTCGAGGTCGGCGAGGGGTGGTCGTTCCCGCTGAACAGCCGCCGCACGTCCGCGGACCACACTTGATGACGACGCCGGCGTGAAGATCTCGGCCTGGACCGCTGCAGACGACATCGAGAGGAGGCGACGGGTGAACCGCAGGAAACTGCGCAAGCTGGTCGACGAGGTCGCTCGAGACCTCGACCTGCCGCCCGACGCCACGCACCAGGAGGCGAGCCGCCGGGTCTGCGAGCTGATGAGCGAACGGCTGGGGCGTCAGGTCGACGTCCGCTTCGCCGCCATCACGAACGCGGTCTGCCTGAGCGGCGCGACCGCTTTGCTCGAGAACGGCACGTACCTCGTCATCTGCGCGGACTCCCCGTCCTGGTACCACCGCCTGCACGTGCTGCTGCACGAGTTCGCGCACGTGCTGCTGCAGCACCAGCCCGTCGCGCTGACGCGTGACGAGGGCATGCGCAAGCTCGCGCCGCACCTGCTGCCGCGGATGGCGAAGATCATCGCCGGGCGGACGACGCTGACCGAGGACGAGGAGCGCGAGGCCGAGAACCTCGCCGACCACCTGCTGGAAAGGCTGACGGAACACCGGGTGTGGGCCGACACCGCCACCACCGAGGAACCCGCGCACGTGCGCCGGGTCGCCGAGTCTCTCGAAGGAAGATCTCGCTGGGTGCGTCGTGGCGATCTTTAACCTGATCTACCTCTCGTGCGGCGTGGTCGGTCTGCTCCTCCTCGCGTACAAGATCCGCGCGTTGCGGTCGAGCTGGGGCAGTCCCCGTGTCGTCGCGCTCATCTCCACGGTCTCCTTCTCCGCGTTCGCGATCCTGTTCGCCGCGCCCGCGAACATCACCTGGATCAACTGGGTCAGCGGCGTGCCGAACTTCGCGGCGCTGCTCGTCTACAGCCTCGTGGTGGGCTTCTCCGGGTCGTCGTTCGCGCTCGTGCTGTTCTGGCGCTACCCGGTGGTCCAGGCGTGGCAACGGGTGCGGCTGATCGTCGTCAGCTACGGCTCGATCATCGCGGCGATGATCGTGCTGTTCTTCAAGTCCGAGGTCGACGAGGAACGCCAGGTCGACTTCGACACGTTCTACGCGACGCAGCCCACGGTGGCGGTGTTCCTGTTCATCTACCTGGTGGCGACCGCGGTCGGCTGCGGTGGCCAGGCCTACCACTGCTGGCAGGGCGCGCGGGACGAGGCGATCTCCGCCCGGCCGTGGCTCGCCCGCGGTCTACGCTGGTACAGCGCGACCGGGTTGTTCCCGGTGGCGTTCGCGGTCATCAAGCTGTTCGTGCTGCTGATGGACTGGTTCGGCGAGCGCAGCTTCGACGTGCTGAGCCTGGCCGCGCCGCTGATGGCGTCGCTGGCGATCTTCCCGCTGGTGATCGCGATGGCGCTGCCGGTGTTCGGGCCGCGCCGCCCGTCGCCCTCGCTGTGGGTGCGGCGCTGGCGCACGTACTTCGCACTGCGGCCGTTGCACCGCGCGCTGGTGCACGTGAACCCCGGCATCGTGCTGGTGGCGCCGGGCAAGTTCCTCAACCCGCACCACCGCGTGCGCCGTCAGATCATCGAGCTCAACGACTGGCGCTGGGCGCTCACGCCGTACTTCGACCTGTCGGTCGGCGAGGCCGCGACGTCCCTCGCGCGCCAGGCCTCGCTGCCCACCGACGAACTCGCCGCGGTCGTGGAGGCCGCACAACTGCGTGCCGCGGGCTCGACCGACGGCCGTGCGCGGGCGCCCAAGCGCCGTCCCGCCTCGGTGATCGTCGACGGCACCGACCTCGCCGCCGAGCACGACAGGTGGGTCCGGATCTCGCGTGCGTACCAGCACTCGCCGATAGTCGACGCCGCCGTCGCCGACGCAGCGCGCGTGGAAGCAGCAGGGGGAATGGATTAGATGGCACCCACACATGCCGTAGTGCTCGGCGGCGGGCTCGCGGGCATGCTCGCGGCGTCCGTCCTCGTCCGGCACGTGGACGAGGTCACCGTGGTGGAGCGCGACAAGCTGCCGGACGGCCCCTCGCCGCGGTCCGGCGTGCCCCAGGCCCGGCACGCGCACCTGCTGATGTCCGGTGGCGCGCGGGCGATCGAGTCGTTGCTGCCGGGCACCCTGGACGCGCTGTTCGCCGCCGGGGCGCACCGGATCGGGGTGCCGAACGACCTGGTGTCGCTGAGCGCGCAGGGGTGGGTGCCGCGGTTTCCCGAGATGCAGTTCATCGTCTCGTGCAGCCGCGGCCTGCTGGACTGGGTGGTGCGCGGCCAGGCGTTGCGGGACAACAAGATCTCCGTGCTGACCGGGACCGAACCGGTGTCGTTGCTCGGTGACCGCGACGCGGTGTCCGGCGTGCTGGTCGAGGACCGGATCTCCCGCGAGCAGATCACGCTGGAGGCGGACCTCGTCGTGGACACGACCGGCCGCGGCTCCCGGCTGCCCGCCTGGCTGGCCGAGTTCGGGCTGCCGGACGTGCACTCCGAGAGCGTCGACTCCGGACTCGCCTACGCCACCAGGATCTTCCAGGCGCCGACGACGGCCGCGTCCGGTTTCCCGATCGTCAACGTGCAGGCGAACCCGCGCGACCCGCACCCCGGCCGCACCGCGACCCTGCTGCCCATCGAGGACGGCAAGTGGCTGGTCACGCTGTCCGGCACGCGCGGCGGCGAGCCGTCGACCGACGAGTCGGAGTTCGTCGACTTCGCCCGCTCGGTGCGCAACCCGGTCGTGGGCGAGCTGATCGCCTCGGCCGAGCCGCTGTCGCCGGTGTACGGCTCGCACAGCACCGCGAACCGGCGGATGTTCTTCGAGCGCTTGAAGTCGTGGCCCGCCGGCCTGCTCGCACTGGGTGACTCGGTGGCCACCTACAACCCCGTGTACGGGCACGGGATGTCGATCGCGGCGCAGAGCGCGCAGGCGTTGCACGCCGGTCTCACGGCCGGGCACGGTGCTCAGCGGATCCAGCGCGACATCGGCAAGGTGGTCGACGGGGCCTGGGCGATGGCGACCAACCAGGACATCCTTTATCCGGGCGCGGTGGGGAAGCCGTTGCCGCTGGCCGGGAGGGTGTTGCAGCGGTACGTGGACCGGTTGGTGCGCACGGCCACCACGGAGGCGCCGGTGACTCGGGCGTTCCTGGAGGCGTTCACGTTGTCCGCGCCGATGGCGAACCTGGTCAGTCCCAAGATGGTGTGGGCGACGATGCGCGGGCCTCGGTCGGCTTCGCCCGAGCCGACGCTGACGGCGGACGAACGGGACCGGGTCACGTCCGCGGAGTGAAGTCCGCGCTCTGCACGTACTCCATGGCCTTGACGAACTCCGGGTCCCGCATCCTGGCGTCCAACTCCTCCGCGGTGGGCTCCGCGACCCGCTGGTGCAGCCACCACAGGTTGCCGAACGGGTCGGTGAACCGGCTGACCCGATCGCCCCAGAACAGCTCCGTGGGCTCGGTGACGATCCTGCTGCCGAGCCTCACGGCGCGCTGGAGCGTGGTCGCGTCATCGGCGATGTAGAGGCGCAGGAACGCCGGCGTGGGCGGCCAGTCCGGCACGTCGAACAGCATCACGACCGAGTCGCCGATGCGGACCTCGGCGTGGCCGATCTCCGGCGCCTCGCCGACGCGGCCGAGTTCCGTGGCGTCGAACACCTCCGTGATGAAGTCGATCAGCTCGGCCGTCCGGCCTCGGGTGATCAACCACGGCGTCACGGTGTGGTAGCCCTCGGGCACGATGTTCATCGGTCTCCCCTTTGCTCGTTGGAACGACCGTATGAGGCATGTAGGACGACATCGGTCCTAGTTCTGGCCTAGGTTCGCGGCATGAGCGATGCGGCCCGGTTGTTGCGCCTGCTGTCGTTGTTGCAGACACCGCGCGAGTGGCCCGGCAGCGAGTTGGCGGCCCGGCTCGAGGTCACGCCGCGGACGGTGCGGCGTGACGTCGAGCGGTTGCGCGAGCTCGGTTATCCCGTCGAGGCCTCGATGGGGGCGCTGGGCGGGTACCGGCTCGTCGCTGGCGCGGCCATGCCGCCGTTGTTGCTCGACGACGAGGAGGCGGTCGCCATCGCGGTCGGGTTGCGCACCGCCGCCCGGCAACCTGTCGCGGGCATCGCCGAGGCTTCGCTGCGCGCGCTGGCGAAGCTGCAGCAGGTGCTGCCGCCTCGGCTGGGGCGGCGGGTCTCGTCGCTGACGGCGGCTACCGCGCCTGCGGCGGCCTCATACGCCTCGCTGGTCGACCCCGGCCAGCTGACCCTGGTCGCCGGTGCGGTGGCCGCCCGCGAGCGGGTGCGGTTCGCCTACGTCACCAACGAGAACGTGGTGTCCAAGAGGCACGCGGAGCCCATTCAGTTGGTAGCGCTCGGCCGGCGCTGGTACCTCCTCGCTTTCGACGTGGAACGGGACGACTGGCGGATCTTCCGGCTCGACCGCGTCTCCGGGGTGCTCGCCACCGGGGCGCGGTTCGCACCCCGCCTGCCGCCAGGCGGGGACGCGACGGAGTTCGTGACGCGGAGGATGTACGACTCGGCGCCGACCTTCCGGGCCCGCGCGACCCTGCGGCTGCCCGTCGAGCTGGCACGGGCCCGGCTGGCGGACTTCGCCGGCGAGCTCACCGCCGACGGCGACGGTTCGTGCTCCTGGCACAGCGTCGAGGACACGGTCGACTACCTCGCGTTCCGCCTGACCTCACTCGGATGCGACTTCGTCGTGCACGGGCCCGCGGAGCTGGTGGAGCACCTGCGGGGGCTGGGCGAGCGGATCAGCCGGGCAGTGGGCTGAGCCGGCCTCAGCCGCCCGGTGGCCCCGCTCTCACCCCGAGCACCGGCTGCCCTCCCAGCACGCCCTCGTAGGAGCGGTCCCACGGCCAGCGGCCCGACTCGTCGGCGTGCACGAGCTGCAGGGCCTGGATGCCCTCGCCGAACAGCCGCGCGGACACCAGCAGATGGGCCCAGGGGCGCGCCACGCGCACGACTTCCAGCAACGGGCCTCCTGGCACGGTGAAGCGGTCGCCGGGCGCGGGAAGGCAGCTGTGGGCCAGGTGTTCGGCCGTGTCGTCGAGCAGACGGCCCGCCTCCAGGACGGCCATGCCCGTCACGACGAGCTCGGGAAGGCCGCGCAGGGTCAGGCCGACGGTGTAGGCCCACGGCGGATGGGCCCGGTCCCGTTCTATCGCCTGCACCGCCCAGCCCCGCGCGTCGATGCAGCGGCGCAGGGTGGCCAGGTGTTCTTCCATTCGGTCGGCGGGGTGGTCGCAGTCCCAGCACATCGCGGTCTCCTCGGATCGGTGGTGGATCCAGTGTGCCGAGGAGCACCGACAAGATCGTTTGAGCAGTTCGTTGACAGAAAGTGGACAAACGATCTGTGGGCCGTCTGGATCGTTAATCTGCGACGCACGGAGGATCGTGGATGCGCCAAAGAACGCTTCATCCCGCAGAGGCACAACGGCAACAGCCCCGCTTCGCGGCTGCCAGTGGTGCGGCCCGGAATGTCGCCGTGGTTGTACGGGGGCGTGGGGGCGGCACCGCGAGGCGCCCTGCTGAGCGCGACTCACCTCGCCAACGTTCCGGGTCGCACCACTAGGAGCTGCGGGGACTGAATGCAGATCGAACCCGGCACCCCGCTCGCGGACGCGGTCAAGGCCGCCAGGTCCGCCGCACTGCGCGGCAACGTCCTCGGCGTCGACCTCGCCTACGAGAAGGCCGCGAAGATCAGCCCGCTGGTCGCGCACGACCACTGCGCGACCCTGCTCAACCTCGGCGCGATCACCAAGGCCGCGCAGCGCTGCGAGGAGTACCTGAGCGCGGGCAACGACACCACGCTGCGGATCCTCAGGACCCAGATCCGCAGTGCCGCAACGGATCACATCGCCGCCGAGCAGGACGTCCGCGAGCTGCGGAAGCTGAAGCTCACCGAACTGGAACAGGCGAGGCTCGCACGGGTCGCCGCACTGGCCGCCGCCGACCGCTACGACTACCCCACCGCGGAGAGCGAGCTCGACGCCGCCGAACGCCACTTCCGCCGCGCCGGCCGGCCAGAGCACCTCGAGCACATCGGCAGGGACCGGCTGCTGCTGGACGTCCGCAGGGGCACCCGCGTCTCGAAGCTCGCCAACCGCACCTCCCGCACCCCGGCCGAGTTCCTGCGCCGGGCCGCCGCGCTGCGCCGTGAGGTCCGGTACGAGGAAGCGCTGGCGTTGATGACGAGGTGCGTCACCAGCTACCAGATCGAACCCGCGCTGAGGTTCGCCGTCCTGTACGAGCTGACCGTGCTGCTCGTCATGACCAGGCAGGCGGGCGCGGCGAGAAAGCTCTTCCCGCTGCTGGCCGCCGCTGCCGGCCCCGAGGTGCTCTCGCAGCTGCCGGACGCCACCAGGACGCTGCGGCCGGAACGCAGGCTCTCGCACGTGCGCCGCCTGATCGCCCAGGACGAGCTGCTCAAGGCGGAAGGCATGCTGGGCGAGGGGAACTCGCCGCTGTGGCACCTGACCGCCGCCGAGCTCGCCTACGCCCAGGGCCGGCTGGAGCAGGCCGCGCAGCACTTCGAGGTCGCGAGCAGGTCGGGCCACCCCGAGCTCACCGCGCTGGCACTGCGCAAGCTCGGCGACACGTTCGCCGACGCCGGCCACGAGGGCCTCGCCGCCCGGCACTGGGCCGAGTCACACCGCGTCGAGGAGACGATCGCGGACCACCGGGACAGCCCCAGCGTCAAGCTCAGGATGCTGCGCGCCGCCCCCGACGTGCCCGACGGCCGGGTGCGCGCCGCGGTCCGCCGCGTCCAGCGCGAGGGCGGCAAGGCGCTCGCGGGGCTGGTGGTCGCCGCGGAGGCGGCCCGGGGCGCGTCGATCCTGACCGAACCGCGCGACCTGCCGAGCTTCACCGACCTGCCCGCCGCCAGGCGCTGGCTGGCCAGGACGACCAGGCACCTGCCGAAGGACCAGGTCGTGTGGATGATGCACGCGACGCCGGACCAGCTCCACCACGTGATCATCGGCCGCAAGATCACGCACGTGCCGACCGCCGTCCACATCGGCGATCTCACCGACACGATCCGCCGGCTCAAGGCGTGGAAACCGAAGTACGACCCGGCGATCCTCGGCGCGCTGCTCGTCGAGCTGACCGGCTTGATCGGGCTGGAGGAGGTCGTCAAGGCCCTGCCGCCCAAGGCGACCAGGATCGTCGTGGTGGCGGGCGACGTCCTCGCGGACGTGCCGCTGGCGGGCCTGCCGCTGCCCGGCACGAACCAGTTCCTCGGCATGACCCACGCGCTGTCCAGCCTGCCCTGCCTGTCCGCGCTGCGCCCTCTGCAACGCCGCTCCCGCAGGCAAAGGGGCGACGAGACGGCCGTCTGCGGGGAGGCCGCGGAGCTGCGGCGAACTCTCGAAGACGGGCATTTCCAACGCATCCGCATCGACGCCCACGGCATGCACGACCGCATGAACCCGGACCAGTCGTGGCTGCAGCTGGGCGACGAACGGGTCTCCGCGGAAGCGTTGGGAAGGATGGACTTCAGCGCGTGCGGCACGGTCGTGCTCGGCGCCTGCGAGTCCGGCATGACGCAGCACCACGGCCGCGACGAGAAACCCGGCTTCGTCCGCGCGGCCATCACCGCCGGCGCGGCGTCGGTCGTCGCCGCCCGCTGGCAGGCGGGGCAGGAGGCCGCGCGGAAGGTGCTCCACGCGTTCGACCGGCACCTGGCGAGCCTTCCCCGGGATCGCGCTCTGCAGCACGCGCTGAAAGAGGTCGCCGACCGGCACCCCGCCGACTGGGCGTGCTGGTCCCTGCACGGCGACGCGGGCGTCCAGACCTCAGCGGGCCCGCTGCGCAGAAGACTCAGGAAGAACGGAGACCCCGTGCCGCTCGAAACCCGCCCCAAGGTGTTCCTGTCGTTCGCCGGGAAGGACCGCGCACAAGCCGAGCAGCTCCGTGCCGAACTGGAAGCCCGCAACGTCAACGCCTACCTGGACGAGAACGAGATCGCGCCCGGTGACACCGCGGCCGCCGCCATCGACGAGGCGCTGGCCACCTCCGACTACTACGTCCTGCTGTGGTCGGCGAACACCCCTCGCCGCGAGCCGGCCGCGAAGGAGTGGATGGGGGCGTTCAACCTGGAGATGACCCGCCGACGCGCCTTCCTGTTCATCGTGCGGCTGGACGAGGAACCGCTGCCGCCGCTGCTGGCGCCGCGCAAGCACATCGACCTCGTGGACGCCGCCGACCGGCTCGTGGCGACCTGGCGTTCGGACCGCAAGTCGGAGCTTCCCGTGTTCCCGCAACCGGTCCCGCCGACGCCGGACGGCCCGACCGTCGCGATCTCGGTGCGCAGCCACGACCTAGGCACCACGCACGTCGTGATGACGCCGTTGCACCTCACCGGCGCCTCGCTGTACCGGGCGGTGTTCGACGCGTTGCAGCTGCCGACCGAGCAGGCCACGTTCGACGGCACGATCGGGATGCGGTTCACCTACGAGCTCTACCAGCAGAACGAGCCGATCCCGGACGACGAGTCCACTGTGGAGCTGGCGTCGGACGTCGTGGACATCGCGGTCCGCGTCGAGTCGTACGGGCCGCGCGGCGCCTACCACAACAAGGAGCCGCACCCGGAGCCCGAGGACGGCCTGGACGTCGACCAACAGCGCATGCTGCTGGTGGCGGCCTTCCGTCATCTGCTCCCCTAGGACACCGAACGGGTGAATTCGCTCCTCCCTCTCAGCCTTTCCTGGCTTCAGCGCCTGTCACCGTTGAAGGTCGCCTCAGGGCGGTTAACGACACGAGCGGACGCTGAAGGGAAGGCCGTTGAGTGCACCGGATCCGGGATTCGCGGAGTTCTTCCGCGAAGGCCTGCCCGTGGTCACGAGGACGCTGACGGCGTTGAGCGGCGACACTCGCGTCGTTGAGGACATAGCGCAGGACGCGTTCGTGATCGCCCAGCACCGGTGGAACGACATCCGCGCGTACGACAAACCCCAGGCGTGGGTGCTCAAAGTCGCGATACGGCTCATGCGGCGGTGGCAGCAACGGCACGGACACGAGACGCCGCTGGCAGAGGTGCCCGTGGCCGTTCAACCGACGCCGGACGTGGAGGCGCTGCACTCGGCGTTGCGCGAACTCTCCCCCAGGCACCGCGAGACCGTGGCGCTGCACCACCTGCTCGGCTACTCGGTCAGCGAGATCGCCGCGGTGCTGACCGTCGGCGAGTCGACCGTGCGCACGCACCTCACCCGCGGCCGCGCCGAGCTGCGACGGATCCTCGGAGGCAGTGATGAGTGAGCTGCTGGACCGGTTCGAGCTCGACGAGGCCGTCGAGCGGCAGTACCGCCTGGGCGAGACCGCGGCACGGGCCGGACGGCTGCGCGAGGCCGCCGTGCACTTCCGGGTCGCCGCCGACCAGCGCCTCGGTGACGCGGCCGTGCAGCTGGCGCGCGTCCTGTTCGCACTCGGCGAGCGGACCGAGGCCGAGCAGTGGTGCCTGGCCGCCGTGGCGGACGGGTTTCCCGAGGCAGAGGAGCTGATCAGGGAGAACTCCGAGGCGCGGCAACGGTTCCTGGAGCACGCGGCCCGGATCACGGTCGGCGCGCCCACGTTCGACTGGCTGCCGTCCGGGATGCCGGAGCACCACGTCTCGCCGGACGTGATCGCGGCGCGCACCCGGGCGTTGCGCACGTTGGACCGGCGCTACGGCGGAATGGCCTGCCACACCTCGGTTCTGGAGCACCTCGCCGCCGTCGAACCGATGATCGTCGTGGGTGACGCCCCGACGTGGACCGCCGTCGCCGAGGTCTACGAACTGGCGGGCTGGACGGCGTTCGACAGCGGGCAGCCGGGCCTCGCGTTGCCGCACTTCGCCAAGGCCCTGACGCTGGCGCGGCAGGCCGAGAACGAGTCGCTGATCGCCTCGGTCCTGACGCGCGCCGGCCGGATGTTCCTGCACCACAACGCACCTGATGACGCGTTGAAGGCATTTCAGCTCGGTTTCGTGGCGGCGCACAACGCGTGGTCCGACCGCCGCGCGCTGGACGATCCGTCGCAGGCCATTGCCTCGTTGACGACAAAGGTCGGCACGTATGGCGAAGGCCGGGCGCGCACTCTCGCGTTGACGGCGCTGGCCCGCAACCATCTCGCGCTGGGCGACACCGCCGCGGCCGCGGAGTTCGCCGGGGAAGCCGTGGCGTCGGCCAGAAACCTGCGTTCCGCCCGCGCCGACGACCACCTGCGCTGGCTCGCACAGGAAGCGCGCGCGGCCGGTGCATCTGTGCTGGCAGAGCAGGTTTCGGCCCGTTTCGCGCGGTCCGGATGACGCTTTCACCCGATCCGGTCGGATACACGCGTGCGCGCATTCGAGTAGGTTTTACGGCATGGCCGAGCCTTTCTCCTGGGTCCCCGCGGGAATCAACACGGACGTGCCCAGCGCGGCACGCGTCTACGACTTCCTGCTGGGAGGTGGCCACAACTTCGCGTCGGACCGCATGGTCGGCGACAAGGTGCTGCAGATCCTGCGCGATGGCCGTGCCATCGCCGCGTCGAACCGCTCGTTCATGCGCCGTGCCGTCCTGCTGATGATGGAACAGGGCATCACGCAGTTCCTCGACCTCGGTTCAGGCATTCCCACGGTCGGCAACGTCCACGAGATCGTGCAACAGGCGAACCCGGACGCACGGGTCGTCTACGTGGACTACGACGAGGTGGCGGTCTCGCACAGCCAGCTCATCCTGGAGGGCAACGACAAGGCGGGTGTCGTGCAGGCGGACATGTGCCGCCCGGACGACGTGCTCTCCGACCCGGTCGTGAAGGGCCTGATCGACTTCACCAAGCCCGTCGGCCTGCTCATGGTCGCCGTGCTGCACTTCGTCTCGGACGAGAAGGGCCCTGCCGAGGTCGTCGCCCGCTACCGCGACGCCATGCCGCCCGGCAGCCTGATCGCCCTGTCGCACCTCACCGCCGACTTCAAGCCGGAGGAGATGGGCGGCGTCGTCGAGGCCATGAAGCACAGCCGCGACCCGATGTACTTCCGTTCGCTGGGCCAGTTCGAGCCCATGTTCGCCGGTTTGGAGCTCCTCCAGCCGGGCGTCGTCCCGGCGCCTGCGTGGCACCCGGAACTCGGCCCGACAGGAGAAGGCGGCCCGCAGGACGTCTACGTGGGCGTCGGCCGCAAAGCCTGACCGCCCGGTCCGGAACAATGCCCGGTGTGGAGCCCCTCCAGACCGCGCCGGGCGTGCGAGCCCGGATGAGCAAGCAGAAGTCCAAGAACACGCAGATCGAGGTCGACCTGCGCAAGGCGCTGTTCGCCGCAGGCTTGCGCTACCGGGTGCATCGCAAGCCGGTCAAGGGCGTCCGGCGAGAGGCCGACGTCGTCTTCACCTCGGCGAAAGTCGCCGTGTTCGTCGACGGCTGTTTCTGGCACGGCTGCCCTGAGCACGCGACGTGGCCCAAGAACAACGCGGAGTTCTGGCGAACGAAGATCGAGACCAATCGCCGGCGCGACCTGGACACGGATCAGAAACTTGCCGCCGTCGGTTGGCTTTCCGTACGGGTGTGGGAGCACGAGACAGTCGCGACTGCGGCCGCCCGCGTGCACGAGATCGTGCTGAGCAGGCGGCCGGGTCGCCCAGTCACACAGACCTGAAGAAGCCGGATACTTCCCCCGACGGCGTGCCGACGAGCATCACACGGTCCATGAAACTGTTGTTCCACTCGCAACTGGTCTCGGGCAACAGCACACACGCGTGACATGCGGCCATGTTCACGCTGTCCACACCACTGGCCGCAGACTCCACGCAGAGCGGGTCGTTGGAGCACCATGACGCACGAGTGAGCGCCGACTCCATGGTCGCCGCCAACCTCTCCGGGTCACCCTGGGCGACGATTCCGCCGAGGCTGCCCGCAGAATCGCTGGTCGCCGTGTAGATCAAGATGCCCGCCATCCGGTCACTCGCGTAGAGCCGCTCGCGCAGCGCCGACGCGGGATAACCGCCGTCAAGGCTCCACTCGTTGATCAGGACGTGCGCCAACGTGTGCAGCAGAACGAACCGCGGCGACACCGGCGAAGTGGCCGCACGCCCTTCGTCCGCTCCCCTCCGCTCCTGAAGCACTGCGAGGTGGTTGCGTCGCATCCGCTCGACCCGTTCGACAACCTTCGGCTCCACCTCCCACTCTCGCAACCGATCTTCGTCCAGCCGGAGGAAGACGCCCTCGCCGTTGACCTCGATCGCCGGCAACCAATCGATCTCCGGGGACAGGTGGAGCTCAGCGAGTCGTTGGTCCGGTTCCGCCTCAAGGGGAGGAACGCCGCGCGTGAACCCTTCCAGTGCGCGGACCTCCCTCAAGCGCTTGACGAGCATCGAGCCGTCCAGACCGAATTCGCGAAGCTGGTCGAGGTCGCCCTCCGGCCTTTCGCACACGAACGGCTGCTGATCGGCCGCATGACGTTCGGGGTTCCCGCGGCACAGTCGGTCGTACTCCTCGTTCCTGAGCACCGCGTGTGCTTCGATCGGCCCTGGAATCGGCGTGTCGTTCGCCTCCTGGATCAAACGCAACTGCGCGAGCACGTCATCGACCGTCGCACCTACCCGACGCAGCAGATGCGGCCGTTGCTGAAAGTGCCACCGCACGGTCTCCGGCGGCGCCCCGACCAACCGCTCCCGTTCGATCAACGCGTTGATCCCCTCCCCCCATGGCGGGATCGACAGCGCGCTGCGCATGACCGGATTCCATGCGGACGACGAACCTCGTTGCATCGCACGAGGATTGCGCTGACAGTCCTGGGTCTCCGCGTCGCGCAGCCACGGCCGCTTGCCACTGCATCGGATGCGGAGGTCGATGAGAGCCTTCACCCGGAAGGCGCCCTCCATCGACACCTCCGGAACACCGCACGAGCAGCTGACGACCACGGACTTCAACGAAGCCGAGCCACCGTCCATGCGCAGGCGAAGCTCGCCGTTGCAAGCACCCGACGACTGTCCCCGGTGCACCCACTTCCAGTATGGGAAGTCCTCGATGTGCCCGTCGTCGCAGGCGAGCACGAATCGGGACGGGACGAGGTCCTCCACGCACTCCGGACACTGCGCTCGCTGCCCCGGTCGGACACCGAAGTCCCGAAAGCGCTGCAACAGGCCGCACCGAGGACACGAGTAGAACTCCGGGAACCGTCGGATGCGGACACCGTCGATTCCGCGGTCCGGATCCGGTGCCGGTGGCAAACGGAACGAAGTGACGCCGAGGATTCGCGCGAGCCTGCGTTCGAAGATCTCCGGTGCCTCGTCGACGTTCCACGAGTCCAGGCCCGCGACGATGTACGACTCGTTCTCGATCGCGATCATCGCGCCGACGCCATAGGTCGTGACGAGCTGGGAACGGCGAACCGCACCCACCTTGCGCGCCTGGGCACGCGGGCGGAAACCCGCGCTCCGACGCTGTGACGAGCGGGAAGATGGCATGTGCGTGGCCCCTACCGGTTTTCGAGGAAAAGCGATGATTCGGCGTCGACGTCGCGCAGGCTCCACAGGGTGTCCTGGCCTGCGACCGAGTCGTCGTCGGTGCTGTCGAAGCCCTTCAACAAGGCGGCCTGCCTGCGACCTCGACCCGCCTCGTACACCAGGCCGCGGTTGTCCTCGGCCTCCATCCGCCACCACTCGACGAAGTCGTCGAAATGCTCGGCGACCACCTCGAACTCGTCCGGGTCCACGGACCTGACGCGATCGAGAATCGCGTTGCGCACCGTCGAGTTGATCTGCGGCAGGAAGTCCTCGACGTCGGCCGCGGCGGTGTTGGGAGCCGCCTGCGGGACGGTGAGACGGGTCAGCGCGACGATGATCGCGTGCAGCGCCCTGTCGCGTGCACGCGCGGAAAACGGTGTGACACTGGTCGACTCGACCTCGCGGTACAGCGCCGAGTGGAACCCCGCGAAGTTCTCGTAGTGCGAGCGATCCCTTGATCGCGCCGAGTTCAGCATGACGGTCACCAGGCCGGGATGGCGACGACCTACTCGGCTGGTGGCCTGGATGTACTCCGCGGTGGTCTGCGGCTGTCCCATCACGGCCATCAGGCCGAGCCGGTCGATGTCGACCCCGACCGAGATCATGTTTGTCGCGAGCAACACGTCGAGCGTCTTCGGGTCGGGCAGTGCAACCTTGAGGTGCTTCAGATGGGCCGGGATGGCGCTGGAGTCCGCCCGGCTGCTCAGCTCGACGAGCTCCGGAATCAACCGCGTTCCAGTACCGTCGCGTTTCGCCAACAGCTCAAGACGGTCCTTCACGTCGTCGAGCACCTGGAGCTCTGCCGCCGACAGCAGCCGCAGGCTGTTGAAGTACCCCACCAACGTCCAGTAAGGGTCCTGAACTGCCGGGTCGACCCGGGCACTGGCCACGGCGTGAAGCAGTGCCGCATACGTCCTGACCAGCAACGTCGCCTGGCTGGTGGAAGGGGTGAGCAAACCGACGTACCGCCTGGACGCCTTGGACTCCCGCGGCGTCTCGACAGAGAACCACGAGTCCCGCGCGTCCAGACCCGCCGGTGGGAACTGCGCCAGTTCTCGATCGAACAGGGCGCCGATCTGGTCGGAGGCGCGACGGATCGTCGCGGTCGACGCCACGATCTTGGGGCGGCCGGCGAGATGATCCACGGCCGTCTCGTACAGGCCGGTGAGCGTCCCGAGTGGCCCGGAGATCAGGTGGAGTTCGTCCTGGACGATCAGCTCGGGCGGCCGCACGTCGGAACCGAGGTCCCCGTTGAACAAGGCGGTGGTCTCCGGCCGCCACGGCATTGCGGCGAACTTGTCGACCGTGCTGATGATCAGAGTCGGATGGGCGTCATACACGGACTCGTCGACGAGGTGAACAGGCAGGCCCTCCTGACCGCTGAAGTCACAGGCGCTGTCCGGGCAACGGATGAACATCCGCCGCAAGTCCTGCCGCACCTCATACTCGTTCGCGGTCATTTTCTCGCCGCACCACGGGCAGGTGTGCAGTTGCACCGGGTTCTCGCGCTGCAAGGGTTTTTCCGGGTTGGCCCGCACCTCGTCCAGCTTCAGCTGGGCCTTGTCGAGCTTGTTCGGAGTGGCCGACATCCCGACCCACATCCCGATCGACACCGGGGTCCCGCCGAGTTCGCCCTCGTGCTCGCGGCGCACCGTTTCCATGGAACAGATCAGCGCGGCACCACGTTCGAACTGCTGCAACGTCAACAGACGCAGCGTGTACCGCATCAGCACGGTCACGCCCGCGCCGTTCCCGCAGTCCCGAAGCCTGCGGTGGAAGACCGCGAACGCGACGAGCCCGAGGTACGCCTCGGTCTTGCCACCACCGGTCGGGAACCACAGCAGGTCGGCGACTCCGCGGTCGTCGTGGCTCGGATCGACGATGCCCTCCAGACACAGGAGCAGGAACGCGATCTGGAACGGCCGCCAGCGGCCCGCTTCCGGATCGGGCATGCCCGCGCGTCCCTTGTCGATCCACTCGGCCCTGGCGCGCTGGCGGGACATCGCCAGGTTCGCGTGCTGGAACGCCTTGAACGGCAACGGGTTCTCGGCGTCCGCCAGGACGTCGACACCGCGCCTCATGCGCGCGAGCGCACGAACGCACAGCTCGACCTGTTCCTCGGCGACCTTGGAGTGCTCGGTTCCGCGCAGCTCCCGCGCATCGATCGCGCGTGCTTCGATCCAGCTCTCGTACCCGCCGAGCAGCGCGGTCAGCGCCTCGATCACTTCGGCCCGCGTTCCGGTGCCGAGTCCGTGCATGCCGAGCGCGGCGTCGTCGATCTCGGGATTCGAATCCGTCAGCAGCACCTCGTGGCTCGGCAGGAACTCCGTCCTCACCTCGGACACCGCAGGGCGCGGATCCACCTCGACTCGGATCTGCGGAGCAATCCACTCCCAGGTGGCTGAGCAGCCATGTCCGGTGGCGAAGTAGGGAGCGTGTCGGTACAGCAGCCTGCTCAGCGCGTGCTCCGCGTCCACCGCACCGAGCGGTGCCTTTCTCGCGACGAACGGGCTGGTACCCGCAGGTCCTGTCACGGAGAGCACCGGCTGGAAGAAGCAGAACGCGTCCTGGAGGTCGTAAACGCCGGTGCTGTGGGTGTTGACGAGGGTGATGGTGACGGTGGCGGTTCCGTCGTCGTCTCGCTTGCGCACCAATGTCCGCAACTGGAGTCCGTCTTGGAGGAGATGGGTGCCCGTGCACGGTTCGGCAATGTTCACCGGCACCGGTTCGAACTCGACCGGGACCCGCCGCCAATGTTCCCGTTGCCGCGCCGTGCTGCGCGCCTCCGAGCGGTTCGGCTCCACGGGTACGCCTTCTTCGTTCTCCGGAAGGTAAACGCCCGCGCGGACGTGAACCTCCACTGTGGCCGCGACTTCGGGGTCGACTCCGAAGGTGAGTCCCAGAGAGGACGGCTTGCGCCGATTGGCCAGGCTCACGCCGAGTTCCGACATGCCCTGCTCGGCGTCATCTCCGCGAACGATGTCCGGCGCAGTGTCGACGCCCTGCTCGACAGGCGCGTCATCGTGCTGTGTCTGGGGGAAGAGCACCCCGATCGGATACGCGGTCACCGGCGCGTCGGCCGTGAGGACCTCCTCCTCGCCGCCCTGCGGGCCGAGAAGGTCGGCACGCAAGGCGCCGCGGAGGTCGGTCCGCAACTCGTAGTGCGCGGTGTGGCGGGATCGACTCACGAGTGATCATGTCCTTCCGGGACCTGCTCGGCATGGGTCCAGTCGAAGCGGCCGAGGCCGAAGAGGCGAGGGGCGATCCAGACACCGCGGTCACCGAGACCGCGGCGTTCGGTGAGTGCCGGTGAACCGACCACGGTTTCCACGCAGTCGATGCGCAATCCCGCGACGAGGCAAGGCCACCTGCTCACCCTGAAGGTGGGCGACTGCTTGAGAAGGCTCCAAAGATCATGACGAAACACCTGGGAGGCTTCGCCGATGAAGACGCTGTTGTGGAAGATGCCGTAGGGCGGCGTCTCCTCATCGTCCATCGGCAGGTCGTGCAGCCTCCTCAGCACGACCTCGTCAGTAGGGCGAACGACATCGCGCAGGTACTTCTGCACCTTTACCGAATCGACGCCGAGTGGAGTCGTCGCGGCCGGCGCCTGGTGGCACACGTCCTTATCCAGGCTCTCGATGCCGCTCCGGACGAAGTCCCGGTAGCCACCTGCGAACCAACGGTCGAGCGGCCTCGACAACTTCCTCCCCTTGCGCAGGTGCCTCGTGTCGGGGACCGGAAGCCGGTACATGTCCTCGCGTGCACGCGTCATGGCGACGTAGAGCAGCCTTGCCTCATCTGCCGGGTCGGCGTCACGCACTCGCGTCGAGTCCTCCGTCAGGCCGGCGATCAGCACCCGGTCGAACTCCAGGCCCTTCGCGCGGTGCACAGTGGACACGACGATCTTGGGGCGGTCGTGGGCGGTGAGTTCGTCCGGCAACCTGCCTGCGAAGACGGCACGACGCAATGCGGAGAGGTCGAGTCGGTCGCGTGGAGCTCCCGCGACTCCGCGCAACAACTCCCACACCTCTGTCTCGTCCAACTCCCCCGGCCTTGCGACGTCGAGGTGCAGGGACTCGAAACCTGCCCGGTCGAGCACCCCCGAACCTGCCGATTCGAGCAGATCCGCGATCCAGACGGGTGCGGCCCCGGCGGCACGCGACGCCTGCTGGATGCTGTGCACGATTCCGTGGCGGCTCAACTGCTCGGAGAGCGCCAGCACCTCCGCATTGTCCCGCGCGAGGATCGCCACGGTCCCGTCGAACGCGCGCAGGGACTGCCGCACGAACTCGCTGTCCAGCCCATCCGACGACGGCACGTCGGTCAGCAATGTGGTGCGCAGGTCGCGGAGCAGCGCCGCCGCATCGATCGCGGGGTTCTCCGTCAACTCGCGCAAACGCGATCCGTACTTCAACGCAACGCGAGCTTCGTCCGCGGCCGCACGGAAGTTCCCGACCAGTTTCCGCTCGGCGAGATCGTCGCCGTACGTGGCACGCAACCACTCGGAGAACCGACCGACTTCTTCCGGCCGCTGCGCGGGCTCGGACACCTGGAAGCCGTAGATCGACTGCGCGGGATCGCCGACGACGGTGAAACCCGTGTCGGACAACCTGTCGAGGAGCGACTCGACCATGTGCCGCCTGATCCCGATGAGGTCCTGCACCTCGTCGATGACGACGTGCCGCGGCACCACCCGTCCCAGGTCTTCGAAAGTCGCTTCCGCTTCCTCGATCGCGTCCGCGGCAGCTTCGATCCGATCGTCGAACCTCATCCGTGCCAACTGGTCCTGCTGACACCCCAGGTCGACCAGGAGAGCGGAAGCCCAGCTGTCGAACGTCTGCACGCGCACGCGACGCCCGGCCGGAACCGCTCGCGACAACATCCCGCGCAGTCTCCGCACGGCAGCGCGGGAGAAGGTCAGCACGACGATCTCGGCGGGCTTGAGGCCCTCCCGCGCGATCAGATGACCGATGCGCAGACACAAAGTCGTGGTCTTGCCCGCGCCTGCCGGAGCCGTGACCAACTGCCTGATGTCCCCGGCGGCGGTCACGACCTCGCGCTGGTGAGACGTGAGCTCGAACCCCACGTCCTCGGTGGTGGTCACCACTATCCCTTCTGCCACAGGTACTCGAAGCTCCGGAACGCCAGCGAGCCGTCGTAGTTGCTGATGTTGTCGCGCACGTCGAGGATGAGGCAGGTCTCCTTGCCTCCGTTGAGGTGTCCGCGCAGACCGCGGCCGATCATCTGCTGGTAGTCGTTCGGGCTGTAGACGGGACGAGCGATGACGACGGCCCTCGTCGCCGGTGCGTCGAACCCCTGCGTCAACACGCCGTAGTTCGTGAGCACGCGGAGCTCCCCCCTCCGGAAGGACTCCACGCGCTGCCTGCGTTCCGGTGCGGGGGTGGCAGACTCGATGGCGGCCGAGCGGACACCGCGATCGCACAACATCGCCGCCAGGAACTTGGCGTGGCTCACCGAGGTCGCGAACACGAGGACCGGCCAGTCCTCGGGGAGCGCGGCGATCTCCTCGATGATCAGCTTGTTGCGCGTCTCGTCCTCGGCCAGGCGCTGCTCGGCACTTCTCGGGAGGAATCCCCTGACACCGCCCAGTTCCTTGCTGTCGAGCTCGATCTCGGCTCCCGCAAGCTCTCGGTGCTCGACCTGCGCGAGCACGCCGAGCTCCTGCAGTTCCAGAATCGGCTCTCCGGCGAAGACGCCTTCGTCGAGTCGCGTGTTGCCGAACCGCTGAACGAGTCGACGCGTGAGTTCGGTGTTGTTTCGGAACGGCGTCGCCGTGAGGCCTACGAGGTGCCGTGCCGTCTTGCGGTGCGTGAGACCGAGATGTTCGAGGATCTCGGTGTACTCCGGCGAGATCGCCACGTGGGCCTCGTCGACGAAAACCCTTGCGGCGTCCCGCAGCCAGGCGTACTCGTCCGTGCCGAGCACTGACGACAACTTCGCGTCGGTCGCGACGACGAACTGCGTGCGGCCGGTGACCGGCGTCGCGGAGTTGCCCGACCAGAGCCGGTCGATGACCAACGGCTCGTCCGGTCCGATGCGTTCCCACACGTACTTCATGGTCTGCACGGCCTGCTCGCACAGCTCGGCCGTCTGTGCGATCCACAGGACGGGTCCGTCGAACGGACCGATCGCCGCGATGCACCGGATCGTCGCTTCCGCCGCGACCCTGGTCTTTCCGGCGGCGGTGGGCAGGCTGAGCATGGCGCGCTGCGGCTCGGAGTCCGCCAGAAGGCTCTGCAGCGCGTCGGCGATCTTCTCCTGATAGTCGTGCAGCGGAGGAAAGTCGGTGGGACCGAACACCTCCTCGCGCGCGGGCGGTGACGGCACGCGCACGCCGGCGAAGATGTCCGGGAATCCGAGCCCGGTCACGAACCTGAGTGCCGCAGGGCCACCGTCGAAAGCAGCAGGTGCGGTCGTGAACCGCTCGCTGATGTCCTTGGCGTGCACGCGCAACACACTCGTCGCGTGAGCGTTGAGCGCCATACGGGCGACACGGACTTCATCCGGCTCCTGACCCTTAGCGGCGATCTCGCGTGCGACCAGGCTTTCGGGCAGCCCCTGCCGGAGGTTCTCCGCTCCGATCAGCAGCGCGATCTTCCGATCGACGTCGTCGGTACCGCGAATCTCGCTCAGCCGTCGCTGGGCCTCGGTGTCCTTCAACTGCCCCTGGTGGGCCTCCACGACCCGACGGCACTCGGCGGCACCGAGTCCGAGCCCGAGCTCGTCGTCCGCGAGGACGAGCGCGTCCTCGAAAGACACGTCCTCCGGCACCAGCACCGTCTCGTCCTGACGCGCACTGCGGAGCCCGACCGTGCGAGTGCCCTGAGGTGTGCGGATCACTTCTTCGAGCTCGGAACAGCGCTGCAGTCGCAGGCCCTGAACCCTCCGCACGCCCAGCCGCATCTTCAGCGACGTGTACTCGTCACCGAGCAGCACCGCCGGTCCGCTCGGCACCGCCCGGATCTGCTTCACGATGACGTCGCCGACCGCGCGCAGTCCCAGTCCACGCACCAGCACCTCGACCTGGCCGTCCTGCTCGAAGTCATCGACCAGGACCGTCGGATGCTTCTCCCGGACGAGTTCGTCATACTCGGCGCGGGAGGTGGCGACGGCGATCTCGCCTCGCGGGCGAAGGTCCCAGTCGTTGCCGACACGGCACCGCAACGCGTCCGCATTGCCAAGAAGATCCGGTGCGACCTGCGACAGCAACGCGTAGGAACGACCGACGAACTCGTCCTCGCTGCTCTTCTCCACTCGCTGCAACAAGCCCACCCACCGCGCGGGATCGACCTGGTCCACCGATCCGGTCAGTCCGAGCCTGCGGGCCTTCTCCACGCTGATCTCCGCCACAGGTAGCACTGACGCCAGCGCGTCCAGCTCCGGTGCGACCGAGTCGACCACCCGTACGACGCCCATCGACGTGGTCACGAAGCCGTGCTCGCGCAGCAACCACCGCACGGGCGACTCGACCCGTGCACGGGTTCGCACGTTGCCGCCGATCTGCCGCATCCAGTGCTCGGACAGTCCCTCCTCCGGCATCCGCGCGAGGAACGCGGCTTTGCCCTCAGGCGACAGCTGGAGGAAGACGTGCAGGTGGCGCACGGTCGGCGGACCCGTCAACCCCACGGTGCCGAGCTGCACCCTGCTGGCGGTGCTGTCCAGACCGGCGCAGTACTCGGCGTGCCGCACGACGTGGTAGTCGTGGAACCAGTGCTCCTTCTGCGGCTGGAGACCCATCACCGGCACGTCGGTCATGCCCAGCTCGCGCAGCACGACGAGGTCGTCGTCGTGGACGTCGAGGTCCACGACGTGAGACGCGTCCCGTGAGCCGTCTGCCGGCACCACCGGTCCCGGCAGGAAGCAGTCTTCGAGCGGACGAAGGGCACCGGACTTCGTCAGCACCCGAAGGCGAGCACCTGTCGCCGTGAGCTTCTCCCGGATGACGTCGACCAGGTCGACACCTCCCGCGCTGCGGAGGAGTTCCCAGAACCGCGTCCACGCATCGGTGTCGTAACCCCTGAAACCCTGGTCCAGCACGCTCTGGAACCGGCCCCGCGCATCGGCTTCCCGGATGCCCAGGCGCTCCAGGGCCTCCGTCATGTCCGGATCGTCGGAGATGGACCTGTCGACGTAGACGAGATCGTCGGTGAGTCCGTCTTCGTCGGCGCGGCGGAACACTCTGCCCGCTGTCGGCGCGACGAACTCCCCGCGCTCGGTCAACACGATCCGCGCCGACCTCATCTCGGCCGCGACCATGTCGAGCGAGCGCTCGCCGAAACTCATCTCGTCGAGATGAGCGGCCAGCCGGACGGCGGCGGCGGACGCGGACGCGGTGCCGTCCTCGACGAGAGCTTCCAGCCAGGCGTCGACCGACTCCGGCTCGACGTCGATCGCAGCGAGAACGTGGTTGACCTTGCCTCGCCGCAGGGTGCTCGCTTCCGCGGAACGGTGCAGCCAGTTCTTCGGTCGTCCCTCGTACTGCGCCCACATGTCCAGGGCAGCGCGGTCCACCTTCTCCGGGTGGACCCTGAGCTCGTCGGGGACTCTGAGCACACCGTCCTGGTCAGGCAACGACGGCCGGACAGCGGCGAGACGCCAGATCGCCTCGACGAGGAACTCGTCGGCCCAGTTCGGGGACTCCTTCGTACGTCCGGGCAGCAGCTGCAGGTACGCGGCGGGGTCGGCCGGCTCCACCAACTCGGGAAGCGAGGACACCACGAGGTCCGCGGCCTGGTTCAGCAGTTCGCTGTTGAGCGGGCTGCCGTCCAGGAGGTTCTGCCGGTCCTCGTTCGTCTTCCACGCGGCGTTGAGCGCGCCGCTGAGGGTCGTCGGGTACGTCGTCGGAAAGAACGACCAGAACCGTCCCCGCTCGTGGGGCACCGTCAGCAGGCGGCGCCCGTCGCCATCCTTGAGCGCGGTGTAGTCCGGTACCGCCCAGGCGATCTCGATCTGCGAACGCTGGTGCTGTTCGCCCGCCCCCTCGCGCGAGGCCTTGCTCACCTCGTGCAGCCGGGTGAACACCCGATGCCGCTCGGAGCGGGCCTTCTCGCCGCCGCGAGCCTCGCGGATCGTGTGCAGAGCCCCGCTGTACTCCACGGTGATCGCGCGCCGCACGACCGGCAGGGTCCTCCGGTCCTCGAGCACCAGTTCTGTCACCTGATGGCTGAACAGCTGAAAGAGGCTCGGGAACTTGACGATGTCGACACCGAGCCGATCAGCGGCGCGTTCCAGCAGCGGAAGACGCACAACGGTCGCCGCACCGGACGTGAGCAACTCCTCCAGAACGGGGTCCTGAGCCCGTTCTGCTTTCTCGTCCAGTTCTCGGGCCATCCGAAGGACCGGCGTGTCGCCGACCGACTCGACCGGAAGCACTCCCCGCAGCTCCCGGTCGGCGTTGATGGCCCCGACGATCTGCTCGGCCGCCCAGTCTGCGTCGAACCCGAACGACCCCGTCGTGCTGAAGAACTGCGGGGTCGCGGTCGCCGCCAGAACGGACTTGATGCCGACGCCGAACCGCCCGATCTCGCCACCGCGTTTCTGCGACACCCCCATGCGCAGGATCGTCCTGGCGCCCTCGACCGTGATGGGCTCGCCGTCGTTCGCGACGTACAGGCAATTTGCCGTCAGCACCACGCGGATCGTGCCGCCCTCGTGCTCGGGCTTGCGCATCTCGTCGGCACCGTTCTGCACAAGCTCGTAGATCTGCCGGTCTCCGTACCCACCCTGGTGAATCCGACGCTCCGCGTTCGCGTCCTCTTCGATCAGGTCGGGGTTCACCACATAGGTACGCAGCGCTCGGTCGCTCAGCCTCTTGATGAGGTCGAGCACCGCGCTGTTCGCCCGTTCGATCACTACCGCTTCACTCCCTGTCGCACGGCCTTGTCCCGAAGGTCTGCCGCTGTGTGCGTTGGTTGAAGGTCAGCCACCCCGGCCTGTGCTCGACCACCGCACTCCGGCACGCTTCTCCACGTGTCATTCGGGTGCGAAAAATCGAGTCGACTCCACGTCGTGAGTCGGACCGAGAGCGTTACGTATTCAGTTGGACTTCACTGCTGAGCGGCTCACCTCCGGCGGGAACGACCCACGACGCGTGTCGCGATTCAAGGATGATGCGGTCTCCAATAGGCTTGGTCGACCGTGGCAGGCTTAACCATAAGTTGACAGCGAGACGAGCGTCAACTTCGCCTGGTAGGGTGGGCACACCCCCGACAAGAGCCACTTCTCGGGAACGGCGGAAGGCAACGACGGCAGATGAGTGTCGAGCACGGCGAGGAATTCGGTCCCTGGCTCGGGCGGCAGCTTCGCCGGGCCACGAGGTCACAGGCCGAACTGGCCAAGCACCTCGGGATCACCCGTGCGGCGGTGTCCGCGTGGATCGTCGGCAGGGCGGAACCGCGCGACGAGCACAAGCGGATGATCGCCGACTTCCTCGGCATCGAGCCGGAGGCGGTCACCAACCGAACCTCCGACATCTCGACCAACCTCCCCCTCACCTGGCACCACCGGCCGGCTCATGCCGACGGGGGCCGCGAGTACGGAAACGCCGCCGCCTTCGCCTTCAACGCGGACCTGTCCGTACTCGCCCGCGAGGCCACGCAGAACTCGCTCGACGAGCGTCACGACCTGACAAGACCGGTGCAGGTCCACTACACGCTGCACGAGGTCAGCGGTCCGCACCTCGACAAGTTCCTCGACACCCTGCGGTGGAACGAACTCCGCAAGCACTACGACGCCGCCGCCGGCAAGAACCAGAAGGTCTCCCGGAGTCTGAAGGCTGCACTGGAGGAACTCGACCGCACGCGAACCGTGGTGCTACTGCGGGTCGATGACTACAACGCGGCCGGCCTCACCGGCCCCGAATACCGCGATGGGCGGTTCGCCGCAGTGGTCCGCCGACAGCTCGACAGTCACAAGGAGTCGAGCAGGCGCGCGGGCGGTTCGTACGGCCTGGGCAAGGTCACGCTCTGGGCGACCAGCAAGTTCGGCCTGGTGCTGATGAACTCCACGCTCTCCGAGCCTCACGAGGGCCGCACCGAACGCCGGACCATCGGCAGGCTCGACCTGCCGTGGCGGACCGTGGACGACGAGGCATACGCGGGCCCTGCCTGGTTCGGCGAACCCGACACCTCGCCGGAACACCCCAAGGTGTCGAGGTCCTGGTGGGCCGACGAGAACACGGTCCGAGACCTGCACCTGGAACGCCCACACACCGACCCCGGCACGTCGTTCCTGATCGTCGGCGCGCACGACGCCTCAGGTGACGCCGAGTCCTTGCCGGACATGCACGAGAAGCTGGTCCGCTCGCTCGCCGACGGTTTCTGGGCGGCCATGGTCGGCGGCCAACGCGCCGGCGCGTTGCTCGACGCGCGGGTCACGACGATGCGCAACGGTCAGGTGCTCGTGCCCGAACAGAGGGTCGACCCCTACAGCAGGCATCCCGCGCTCAGCCGAGCGTTGAAGGCCTACCTCGACAACGACACCGTCAGCGAACGGACGTCCGGCGACCAGGTCGCGCAGAGCGACGTGCCGCTGTTCGTGACGCCGCTGCGGGACGCGGCCCGCGTCGAAGGCAAGGGCACCCAGCACCGCGCAGTCCTGTTGCTCACCGGGACCGACGACGAGGACCGGAAGAACCGCGTCGTGTGCATGCGGGGCAACCGAATGACGATCATGGAGCGCCGCCCGCGTGAACTTCCGCTGGGCACCGACTCCTTCCAGGCCGTGCTGCTCGCCGGCCACGCGACCGAGAACGACGGCGAGGACGTTCAACTCGCCGAAGACTTCCTCCGTGCATCCGAACCCCCCGAGCACAACAAGTGGGATCGCACCGAAGAGCTCACGTCCCTGTACCGACGCGGCGCGTTGAGCCGTATCGACGACTTCAAGGACGAGATCGACCGAGCAGTCCGAGAGCTGGTGGGGCGCCGCGAAACCGTCACGCGCGGTGGACCGGCGGCGCTTCAGGAACTGTTGCGACTGAGCACAGGAGTGTCCGCCGGGACAAGGCGCGCGCAAGGCGTGCCGACGGTCCGCAGCATCAACGCGAGGCTCGACGACACCGGTGCCTGGCACGTCGACGTCGATCTGAAGCTGCCGGACGCCGAGGACTCCTGGCTGCTGACCCCGGTCGCCAAGTTCGACGTGAGGTCGGGCGGGCGGCCCGCTATCGAGTGGAGTCTGCTCACCGCGTCCGACAACTGCCGCGTCGAAGGCAACAATCTGGTGATCCCGGCCGGCACGCGTTCTGCGTCGTTCGCCGGCGTCACCGACCCTGCGAGTCATCCGGTGCGGGGCAAGCTGTCACGTCTGCTCGTCGACGTCCAGAAGGCACGGGGAGGTACCCGGTGAAAGCGGCGTTCCCGTACCCGACTCTGTTCGGTGACGTGATCTTCGAGGTGACCGCCGTGGCGGTGGACGGCTCGCCCCTGCCGTACTCCCACGTGTCGAAAACCGAGCAAACGGTCGCCCTGCACCAAACGGGCAGGGACAAATGGGACGTCGCCACCCTGCATCTCCGCGCGACTCTGCCCGAGCAGGAGCTCGGCGAGGGTCCCTGGACAGATCCGGTATGCCTCGCGGTGCTCACCGAAAAGGCCACCAACGCCAGGACGAGCACCCGTCTCACGCGTGCGCAGGACGGCAGCTGGCATGGCCGAATCGAGCTGGTGCGCAACAATCACCTCAACCGCGCGGCGCTCAGCCTGACGGTGGCGGCCACACTGGACGACCTGCCGGGCCGCGTCATCGGCTCCGCGGAACGGGACTGGTACGTCGATCTGAAGGTGACGACACCGGTCCGCCAGCGCGACATCGAGATCGTCGAGATCGACTTCCGCGAGGGCGAGCTGGAGTGGCTGCGCCCGTTCAAGGAGGCACCGTGGATCGTCGAGACCACCGGTGAGATTCCGACCGTGTACCTGAACACCAGTGCAGTCGAGGGTCTGGTCGAGGTTCTGCACGGCACTGGCGGCAGTGTCGAGGAGAAACTGCTGCGGGAGATGACGTCGAGTCAGGTCGCTCAGGATGCCTGGACGGCCATGTTCCACACGGCGATCAGCGATCTCGACGTGGACGAGGACGGCACTCCCCAGATGCCGGGCGGATGGCGGGAGCCGGTTCTGCAGATGATGCTGCCGGACGTCCTTCCCGGACGGCAGCTCACCGACGCGCTGTTCGACATCAACGAGCGCCGCACCAAGGGGTTCGGCTGGTCCGAGTTGCAGACCAGCGTCCAGTACGCCGCCGGCAGGCGCAGCCAGACGACCAAGAAGCTGACCGTGGCGACACGGTCGGTGAACCGCGTCGCGAGGGACGGAAGTCAGTGAGCAGTCCGGACGTCACGAGCACGATCGGGCTTCTTCCCGACGCCGCGATCGCCAAGTTCCTCACCAGAGGAATGCAGACAGGACAAGAAAACCCACCACTGGTCGCGCTCCGGAAGGCGGCCGCGGAGCCGGACCTGTCAGAACCACGTTGGTACGTCGACCCGGTGCGAGACCTGCTCGACGAGGCGATGAGCCGGTTCGACGGACGGCCGGCCCGTGCGGACGGATGGCTGGCCCCTCGTCTGCACGCGACGTTGCGCATGACGCGGGCGGAGGCCGCCGACAGTCGCAGGTGGAACTTCCTGGCGATGATCACGGCACCCGACTATGTCGTGTGGCGACACAAGGGCAGCGAGATCGTGCCCAGCGCCCGTTTCAGCGGTCCGCACTACACACAGGCCTTCTCCAGGCTGTGGTGGGCAGCCGAACTGTTCCGCGACGGTGACGACTACCGGCCAGTCGAGTTCGCCTGCAAGTTTCAGGACGTACTCAACACGACGATGCGACTCGACGTGATCGACCACCGCCCGACCGCGCAGTCGATCCTTCGCCTGCTGGAAGAGCTGCGGAACGTGAGCACATCGAAGATCGGCGACCGGGTTAACGCCCTGTCGTCCGCCGTGAACGCCGCCGGAAGCACGGTGATGTACGACGTATTCGCGCCGGACGACCAGTTGGATCACGACGCGGTGCAGGACTGGGTGGCCGAGTCCGCGAGCATGCCCCCTGTGCCGTGGGACCGGCTTCCCGAAGGCCCGGACGACGGCAAGGTCAGCGAGCGTGCCATCGGCACACTCGTGCCGC
Organism: Lentzea sp. HUAS TT2; assembly: GCF_051853195.1. Lineage (NCBI taxonomy): Bacteria > Bacillati > Actinomycetota > Actinomycetes > Pseudonocardiales > Pseudonocardiaceae > Lentzea > Lentzea sp. HUAS TT2. The sequence goes on from NZ_CP196667.1 coordinate 1,596,517, forward strand.
TGTTCACCCAGTTGCTGGAAGAGGCGCCACTTCGCAAGCGCGGCAAGCACTCCTCGGACGACGAGGACGAGTAACCATTGTGGACGGTTATCACGCCTTGGTCGTGGGCACCAGCGGCTTGTCCGGGTGGGGATCCCACTTCGCCCCGACCGCATGGTCGAGGTCTGCGTTGTCGAACTTCAGACCGAGCGCGGCAGCCAGGATATGAGTCGCGAGCCTGGGCGGGATGGCGTTGCCCACCTGCTGCGGGATGTGCTTGCCCGACCACGGGTAGTCGACGGGGAAGGTCTGCAGCCTGCCGAACTCGTCCTTCTTGAACCGTTGGGGCGTCGACTTGAGGGTGTCGTCGGCGTACAGCTTGTTCCGATCGATCTTTCCGGTGACAGTCGCGGAAGGCTCATCGGAGCGGCGCCTACCGCGCGCTTCCGGCACACCGCCAGTGCCGTAATTGGAGACGACCACGAACTTGTCATCCCGGTTCAGCGCTTGCGCCATAGACACCCACGGCAAGAGCGCCTGGTCGCCTTCGGACTGCGGCTTTCCCTTGCGGTAGCGGCGATGCGTAGGAGTCGGAAGCTTGGCTTCGCCGTCTCGGCGCGCAATCAGAATCGCCCGTCGCCTCGTCTGCGGCACGCCGAACTCCTCGGTGTGGAGAATCCCGGTGTCGACGTCGTAACCCATACCCCGCAACACCTTGTCGTACGCCTCCCACACCGGCAGCACGGCAGGCACCTGTTCCAACACGATTGCGTCGTACGGGCTTCCATTGCGATCGGCTCGCAGCAACCATCTCAACGGCTCAAGAACAAGACCGGTACGCGGGTCCGCGTCACCGTGCAGATTCGCGAGTTCTTTGGTGACGTCCTCGTTGTTCACCATGCGTTCCAGGTATCCGAGTACCTGGTCCAACGCACGCCTACCGGCTCCACCGCCCGCGACGGTGTAGGTCTGGCACGGCGGGCCGCCGGCAAGCACGTTCGCGTGAGGATAGTTGTCCGGACCGAACTTCCGGACATCGGCGAACTCGGTGTTGAGACCAGCCGCACGCCGGGTAGCACAAGCGTCCTTGTCCCACTCGATACCGTCCACACCGAGGCCGAGCCAGTGTGCCGCAACGTCAAGTCCACCGGGGCCTGCGAACAGATCGACCATGTGGATCTGCGCAGACGTGAAGAGCGGCGGCTGCACAGAGGTCATGGGGCGGGAGTTTATCCCGAAGTGGTCGCCGTAATGGCGATCAGGTGCCCGCACGTTTCAGAGCGGTTCGAATCGCCTGTCCCAGCGCTCGACCCACCGGCGGCGGCGACGCGTGTCCGATCTGTCGGTACCTGGCCGTTTTCCTGCCGGCGAACTGCCATTCAGGCGGAAAACCCTGCAGTGCGGCTGTCTGTTCCACGGTGAGCTTGACCATGCCGGCCCGCCCGAGTCCGGGACTCCAGTCGAAGTCGGGTCCGGGCACGTCGTCAGCCACTGTCCCGCCGTCCACGCCCATCTTCGCCCAGGCGCGCTTGGAACCGGTGGGGCCGAGGTCGGGTCCACCACGTGCCCACGAGCCGCCGACCAGGGTGGGAGCGAGTTTGTCCGCCTGCTTCGCCCACTTCTCCACCTGCGGCCATCCGCGAACGCCCATCGACGCGCCCAGCGCTTCGCCAACGGTCACGAACTGCTCCGACGAAGGCTCCGGCTCTTCGAAGAAGTCCAACACGTCACCCTTGAACGCCACGAGAATTCCCTGTTCACGACTCTGCGGTACGCCGTGGTCGGCGGCGTTCAACACGAACCAGCGGTGTCGGTAGCCGAGATGTCCGAGCTCTTCGGCCACGTAGTCCCGGATCGACTGGTAGCCCGGTTTGACGGCGAGGTCGGGCACGTTCTCCACCAGCAGGGCGCGCGGTTGCACCCCGGGAACGAGCATGATCGTCGCCTTGAGCAGTTCGAGCTCGGCATCGTTGCCCTGCGCGCGGGAGGCCGTAGCCGACGCCTGCACCCTCGGCAGACCCGCGGACAACAGATCCACGTCGTAGACCTGCGGATAGTCCTCCGGCACGAAATCCATCAGATCCGTTTCGAGCACGTGCCAATGAGGACGATTGACGCGCAGGGTTTCGCAAGCGACGTCCCGATTGTCGATGAGCAGCACCGGATCGAACCCAGCCTGCTCCAACCCCAGTGCGAGCCCTCCGGCGCCTGCGCAGACGTCAAGAGAGGAGAAGCGCTTTTCCACTTTCACCATTACGCGCCCAGATCCCCCTCTGGCTCCGTGTCGAATCGAGAATAACCCCAAACGAAGCCAGAGGGGCGAAGTTGCACGGCAGGTGGCTAGCGGAACTTCCAGGCCTGGGCCGCGGAACCGTTGCAGCTCCAGATGTTCAGCCGCGTGCCGGGAGTGGTCGACGCGTTGGGGTTGTCCAGGCACAGCCCCGACTGCGGGTTCTGCACGGAGCCGTCCGACCGCACGCGCCACTGCTGCGCGCCCGTGCCGTTGCACTCCCACAGCTGGACGGGCGTGCCGTTGGTGGTGCCGGAGTTGCTGATGTCGAGGCACTTGCCGGAGATGGCGATGGTGCCGTCCGCGACGACGCGCCACTTCTGCGCGTAGGAGTTGTTGCAGCCCCAGATCTGGACGGGGTTGCCGTTCTCGGTGCCGCCGGCGTTGTTGTCCAGGCAGAGCGCGGAGTTCGCCGACAGCTCGACGGATCCGGTGCCGGACGGGTGGCGTTCGGCCGGGAGTGACGGCGTGTTCAGGTGGTAGAAGTCGACGGCCAGGTAGTTCGGGGTCTTGCGGGCCGCGGGTTCGCAGAAGCGCTGGGCCCGGTTGACGGTCTTCGAGTTGTCGGTGGAGACGGTGCCCTGCATCGGGACGTCGCGGAAGTGGTTCATCACGAAGAGCGGGCGGAAGCCGGCCTCCGTCGCGGTGAGGGGCTTCTCGCCCCAGCGGGAGTAGCAGGACCAGTCGGAGCTGCCGGTTCCCGCGCCCATCGACCAGTAGTTCTCGACGGTCCAGTCCCTCTGGTAGAGCACGCCGGAGTTCTCGCGGCCGTCGCGGCCGTGGTCGGTGAAGATGAGCAAACGCTTGCCGGACGCCCTCATCTGGGACAACGTCGGCCAGCCGTTCTCGCGGACGCCCTCGGCGCGGTACAGGACGTCGCCCAGGCCGTTGACGCGCGCCAGTTCGGAGCGCAGGACGTCGGCCGAGACGTAGTCCTCCAAGAAGACCGTGACGATCTCGGTGGGGCGTGACTTCAGGAAGTCGACGATGCGCTGGATGTCGACGTTCAACGCCACCGGCCTGCTGACGGCCGTGCAGCTGTTGTGGCAGAGGATCGCGCCGTCGGGGGTCTGGTGGATGTCGAGCATGAAGCCGCGGACGCCGTCGTTGAGCTGCTGCACGATGCCGCGGGACTGGTTCGGGGCGATGTTGGCGAACATGAAGCCGCCGTCGACGCCGTTCGCGTAGGCGTTGTGCGCGGTCAGGAACGTCATCTCGTCCAGGCGCGGGTCGGCGGGGGTCTGGACGCGGACCGGGTTCACCGGGGTGAGGAACCACGTGTCGTTGCCGGTGCCGACGCGGACCTGGTCGGTGCCGGACGCGATCAGGTAGCGGTCGGCGCCGGGGTCCTTGAAGCGGTACCTGTCCTGGTCGTCGAGGAGCCCGACCCACTGGGCCTCTGCGCTGGAGCAGCTGACCATCTGGGCGGCGTCGCCGTTGCGGCCGAGGCACTGGCCGCCCTCGGAGAGCGTGCTGCCGTTCCAGGAGAACTGCTGGCGGTCCTCGTTGCCCTTGGGGCGGTGTTGCTGGACCGACGAGCCGGAGACGGCCGCGTTCTGGCCGGTCACGGCGCTTTGCAGGTAGTAGTTGCCGTTGGGGGCCGCGACCGCGTCGACGGGGACGAGGAGCAGCGACAACAGCGCGAGTGCAGGGATGATGCGCATGGGGTGAAGGCTGGCCCATGGACGTGAACATGAAAAGGATTCACACCGAAATCCGTCCAAACCGAGACATCTGTGGGCTGGACCACAAAGTTCGATGCAGCGGATCGAGCGGCGAGAGGGGTTTCCCGATCCGCAAGCGACCACAGAGGGAAAGGGGGCGGCGTGGGGTTCGACCAGTTCGTCGCTGATCGACTCGACCGGCTGTTGGGGTACGCCACAGCCATCACCTGCGACAAACACCTGGCGCAGGACATCGTGCAGAACGTGCTCATGCGCGCGCAGAGCAAGTGGGAGCGCATCGGGGCGATGGATGCGCCCTATCTCTACGTGAAGCGCATGGTGACCAACGACTACCTGTCGTGGCGGCACCGCAGGGCCGCGCGCGAGATCGCCGTGGAACGCGCTGAGCTCGCCAAGCACGCACCGTCGATGGCCGATCCGGCTGACGCGCACGCCGAACGCGACGCCATGCGCGCACGGATCGCCATCCTGCCGCGCAAGCAGCGCGCCGCGTTGGTGCTGCGGTTCTACGAGGACTGCAGCGACGCGGAGATCGCACAGGTGCTCGGGTGCGCGGAATCGACCGTGCGCAGCCAACTCTCTCGCGCACTGCAGACGCTGCGCACTCAGGAACTCGCCCGGACCGCCACCCTGGGGGTGCACTCATGAACGACCTGATCCGCCAGGCCATCGCCGCTGAGGCCGACGAGCGCGTCGACTCCAGGACCGTGCTGGCCAACCTGCACAAGGCCAGGAAGCGCAAGCCGTTCGGGCTCATCGTCGGTGTCGCGACGCTGACTGCGGCCGCTGCTGCAGCCGCCGTCATCGTCCCGACGGCGATCAAGAAGACCGAGGCCGCCCCACCTGCGGTGTCACCCACGCCCAGCACCCAGAACGTGCTGCTGCTCGGAACCGACAACACAGGCCGTGCCGACGCGATCGTCCTCGCGCAGTTCCGCGAGAACGGCTCGGTCATAGTGGTCTCGCTGCCCAGGGACACCGAGTTCCAGGGAAAGAGGCTCAGCGAACTGGGGTCGCCGGCGAAGCTCGTCGAGGCCGCCGAGTACCTGACGGGATGGAAGCCCGACCACTACGCCTCGATCAAGATGTCCAGCTTCGGCGCGATCTCTCAGGCCGTGGGCGGCGTCGAGGTCTGTCTGAGCAAGGCGACGAGCGACCCGTACAGCGGAGCGGACTTCCCCGCCGGCAAGAACACGCTGATGGGCGACCAGGCACTCGCCTTCCTGCGGCAGAGGTTCAACCTGTCCCTCGGTGACGGGAACCGGGACCTTCGGCATCTGGCGTTCCTCGCCGGGCTCGGCGCGAAGATCACCAAGGACAACGCCGTCTCTCTGGCCGGCGAGATCGGCAAGTCGATCGAGGTGGACGCCGGATGGGACGTGGTGGAGTTCGCCAGGAGGTTCCAGGGGCCGATCGAGGTTCAGTCCGCCGTGACCGTCGGCGGCGCGTTCGGCCAGCCGGTCAAGCCGCCGTTCAGCACCCCACCTCCGGGGAAGCCTTTCGTCAGGAACCAGGACGGCGAAGTCTCCACGGCCGTGGTCGAGTGCGTGGAATGACGATCACTCCAATGGAGCATCAAGTCGCCCTTCTGCGCAGCCGATGACCAGCGTGTAGCCCGCCGGACGGCCGCTACGATCAATTCGTGCGTGAACCACTTGAACGTGACTCAGAGATCGCGCACATTCGTGAAGCTCTGGACGCAGCCACCCGTGGTGAGGGTCGCGTCGTCGTCATCGAGGGCCGTGCGGGCATCGGCAAGACCAGGCTCGTGCACGAGTGCCGTGAGCTGGCCAAAGAGCGCGGGTTCGGGCGGCTGCAGGCCGTCGGTGACGCGCTGGAGAGCGCGATGGCGTGGGGCGTCGTCCGGCAGATGGTCGAGCGGTCGGTGTCGCGGTACTCCGGTGAGCTGCGCGAGAAGATCCTCGCCGGGCCGTCTGGGGCGGCGCTGAAGGCCCTGGACGACGCCGCGCTCGACCCGAGTCAGGCCGAGCTGGCCCGCACGCTGCACTCGTTGTGGTGGGTCGCGGTGGACCTCTCGTCCACCCGCCCTCTGCTGATCACGGTGGACGACGCGCACTGGGCGGACCACTCGTCGCTGCAGTTCCTCGTCTACCTGTCCCGCCGGATCGCGGACCTGCCGATCGCGCTGGTCGTCGCGACCCGGCCGCCGATGGACAACTCCGGGCCGCTCGCGCAGCTGAGCGTGTCCGCCGACCGGTTGCTGCCGCGCCCGCTCACCACGGAGGCGCTCAGCGCGCTGGTCGGCGGGCACCCCGAGGTGATCACCGCCCTGCACGCGGCCAGCGGCGGGAACCCGTTCCTGTCCGGTGTGCTGGTCGACGAGCTCGCGACGCTCGGGCTGCCGCTGGACGACGCCGCGACGGCCGAGAAGGTCGGCACGCTCGGGCCGAGCACCGTTTTCCGCGCCACGCTGGGAAGACTGCCCGCAGAGGCGGTGGCGCTCGCGGGTGCGGTGGCCGTGCTCGGCACGCACGCGGATCCCTGGCAGGCGGCGGAACTGGCGGAGGTCGGCGACCTCCCGGCCGCGGTCGAGGCGTTGACGGCGGCGAACGTCATGGTCACCGGTGAGCACCTGGAGTTCGTGCATCCCGTTGTGCGCGAAGCGGTGCTGACCGGTCTCGGGCCAATCGCGCGCGCCTCGTTGCACGCGCGCGCCGCGAAGTCGTTGCAGGAGGCGCACGCGTCGGCTGATCGGGTGGCCGCGCATCTCGTCCACGCTCCCAAAGGGACACTGCCGAACGCCGCCGAGGTCCTCAGGAAGGCCGCGGCGACGTTGCTCTCGGCCGGCGATCCGCGCACTGCCGCAGGACATCTGGCGCGCGCCGTGGACGAGAGGCCCGGTGACGCCGGACTGCGTGCGGAACTCGGCCGGGCGTTGCTGCGGCTCGGCGACGCGGTGAACGCGCAACGGCATCTGAAAGCGGCGGCGCAGGGGTTGCCGGACGCGGAACTGGTGGCAGCGGCGGCCTCGGCGACGGCCGCGCTGGAAGGCCCGGCGGCCGCCATCGCGGAACTGACCGAGGCCATCGAGGCCCGCCCGGACGGCGAGTCACGGCTGCACCTCGAGGCACGGCTGGCGGTGTTCCGCTCATTCCTCCCCGACCAACGCCAGGTCGCGTCCGCACACCTCAGCGGCTACGCGGGCCTCGCGGGCGGCACCCCGGACGAACGCACGTTGCTCGGCCTCCTCGCGCAGATGGGCCGCTATGAGGTGTGGCCGCACGACGAGGTGGCCACGACCGCGACGCGCGCGCTCGCGAACGGTGCGTACCTGGACGACGCGACGGGCAGCACGGACGCGATGGTCGCGTGGCTGGTGGCGTTGCTCGCGCTGATGGCCGCGGACGGCGTCGACACCGCGCGGCACGAGATCGAGCGGGCCAGGCTGAAGGTGCGGGCGCACGGCTCGCCGATCGAGTTCGCGATGGTGGCGAACGCGTCGCTGTTCCTGAACTGGCGCTGCGGCAACATGCAGGTCGTCGAGGCCGAGGCCGAAGGCGCGCTGGCCGCCGTCGCGCACGAGGACCCGGTGTCCGAGGTCATCAGCCTGCGCGCGACCTCGACGCACTTCGCGGTCTACGCGGCTCTCGAACGGGGTGACGTCGCAGCGGCGTCCACGTTCATCAGCGCGTTCGACAGCAAGCACGCCGATGCGCGACTGACCATGCCGATGATCTGGCTGCACGAAGTACGAGCGCTGATCGCACTGGCCGAAGGCGACGCACGGCGCGCGATGTCCGAGGCCTACCGCCAGCGCGACGCGATGCACCAGGTGCACGTGGATCCGCCCACGATCCCGTGGCGCGCGGTGGCCACCCGCGCCGCGTTACTCCTCAACCAGCACGAACTCGCCCTGGAACTCGCCACCGAACAGCTCGAGGTGGCCCGCAAGTGGGGTGCGGCGACCGAGGTCGGAGCAGCGTTGAGACTGCTCTCCAACGCCGACACGGACGCACGGCTGGAGCTGCTGACCGAGTCCGTGACCGTGCTGGAGACGTCGCCGTCACGCCTGGAGCTCGCCCGTTCGCTGGTCGACCTGGGCGAGGCGTTGCGGGTGGCACGACGGCGAACGGACGCGCGCGAGCCGTTGCACCGGGCGATCGAACTGGCCGGGAACTGCGGCTCAGCGGCACTGCAGACCCGCGCGGTCGAGGCGTTGGAAGCGCTCGGCGACCGGCCGCGGCGGCAGATCACCCTGGGCGCGGAGGCGCTGACGGCGTCCGAACGCAGGGTGGCCGACCTGGCCGCGGCGGGCCGGGCGAACAGGGAGATCGCGCAGGAGCTGTTCGTGACGCCCAAGACCGTCGAGAACCACCTCGGCCGGATCTACACGAAGCTCGGAATCGCAGGTCGCAGGGATCTCGCCCGCGTCCTTGCCTAGAACAGAGCGACGTGGGGGTGTGCCTGATACACCCATCTTTTCCGCAGGAGGATTGAGGGTTCTCCCCTCATGCCTTTGGGGGTTCGCCTCGGCGAATCTTGTGTCACCGCAGGGGAAACACAAGAACTCGAAGGGGAAACCGAAATGATCCGCAACGCTCTGATCGCCGCCGCCGCTCTCACCGCCATCGCCGCTCCCGCCACCGCGGTCGCGGACCCGATCATCGGCACGCCGCCCCCGTGCGTCGGCGCCTCCGACCTGGCCGGTGCCGACTTCAACGTCAAGAAGTGCGGCGTCAGCGACGTGGATCAGCACCGGGCCGGCCTCGAGAACAACGGCGGCGCCTACTGCGGCCCCGCCTCCCTCTACAACGTCCTGCACTACTGGGGCCACGAGAAGGACGCCCCGGTCGGCTGGCTGACCACCAAGGTCGGCAACCTCGACCCGAAGGACCCGGCCGACTTCAGCGTCATCACGAACTCGATCGGGCGCATCGGCGTCGACGCGAAGTACAACGGCGGCACCAACCTCACGAACCTGCGCAAGGCGTGGGACATCGCCACCAAGCCCGCCCGCGACGCCGGCTGGACCACCTCCGCGGGCGCCGTGAGCACCCACGAGAACCCGGACTTCGCCGGTGAGCTCGCGAAGAAGCTCAACGAGGGCCCGCTGCAGCTCGTGTACGGCCGCTACAAGGCCGGCCCCACCACCGGTTCGCTGCAGCGCAGCGGTGGCCACATCATCACGGTGGTGTCCGCGACCGGCTCGTTCGGCGGCAGCACGATCCAGCTGAAGCTGGCCGACCCGGGCCGCGCCGGTGACAGCGGCCAGGGCAACTACCTCTACACGCAGTCCGCGTACGAGTCGCTCGACGTGACCCTGACCAAGCGGTCCATCAAGGAGTACGTGCCGGTCAAGGACGACGAGAACACCCGCGAGGACGAGTCGCTGGAGCCGGGCACGTACCGGACCGTGACGCGCTGGGAGCTCACCGGCCCGCGCTACGTCAGCGACACCACCCGTCAGATGGTCGAGGCCTTCAACTGGTTCGACATGGCCAAGTAGTTCTCGAGCAAGTGTGGGGCCGCACTCTTCATGGGTGCGGCCCCTTCGCCATAGCCTGGTTTCATGCACAGCCGCGATCGGGAAAGCACCCGCCGCCGGTTGCTGGACGCCGCGTTCGTCGAGTTCGCCGCCTACGGGATCGCCGGGGCTCGGATGGAACGCATCGCCCGCATAGCCCGGTGCTCCGCGGGCCTCGCCTACAACTACTACGGCGGCAAGGACGAGCTGTTCGACGCCGTCCAGTCGGAGGTGGCGGGCGCGGCGGCGGTGGAGTTCGACGCCCGCGACCTGCCTGGTTACGCGGGCCGGTTGTACGACCTGCAGCACCGGCACCCGGAGCTCGTGCGGCTCGCCACCTGGCAACAGCTGGAGCGGCGCGGCGGTGTCAGCCAGGCGGGTGACGTGGAGGCGATCCGGGCGGCTCAGGAGCTGGGGCTGGTGTCGTCGCGGTTCTCCGCCGAGCAGGTGTTGCGGCTGGTGCTCGCGATCGCGTCGATGTGGTCCGGCGGTACGGGGTCGCTCGACCACGGGGAACGGCGGCGGGCCGTCGAGGAGGCCGTGCGCCGGCTGGTGGAGCCGTAGGTCAGTCGGTGTCGGTGATGCAGAGGACGGTGATCTCCGCGTTGCCGAAGTCGGTCAGCACGTACGTGTGGTCCCACGCGACGTCGTGGAACCACGGGGTCCACGGTGCGCGGCTGGTGTGGAGGGTGAACTGCTCGTACCTGCTCTGCATCAGGGCCTCGACGGCCCCCACCGCGAGAGCCTTGGCCTCGTGGACAGGGCCCTCGTACGTCTTGTAGGCGCCGCCGAGCACGATCACCCCGGCCAGGGTGCCGTCCAGGCACAGCGTTCCGGCCCATTCCTGCCCGAGGCTCGACGTGTCGGGGCTCGGCGGGACCTGGAGCTCGGACAGTCCCTCCCGGACGGCGTCGTCGCCGAAGAAGACGCGGAGGAGTCCGTAGTCGTCGATCCGCTGCCGTGCCAGGAACCAGGCCGCGGTGTCCGAGTACTCGACCGCGCGCCAGCGGCTGACGAGGTGCCCGCCGTTGACGTGGGTGGCGGCCACCTGCTCCAGATACCGGTCCAGCGCCGGCTCCGCGAGGGGTACCTGTTCCCAGGCGAAGGACTTGCGCGAGTTGACGAGTTCCACGAAGTCCGGGCGGTCCTCGTCCTGGTCGATCTCGTTCCAGGACCGTGGCATGAACGAAGGTTAACCTGGGGGTATGCGTGTTCTCGTGGTTGCCGCTCCCCTGCTGGGTCACGTCTTTCCGTTGATGCCGCTGGCCCTGGAACTGCGTGCGGCGGGACACGAGGTCGTGGTCGCGACGGGTGGCGAGGCGCTGCGGGTCAGCGAGTCCGGTCTGCGGGTCGAGGACGTCGTGCCGGCGAACGTCCGCTTCGGACCGATCGCGCTGCGCATCATGCTCAAGCATCCGCTGGTGGCGCGCAGGGAGCTGCGGGGCAGCGGGCGGCTCGACTTCGTGTCGCGGCTGTTCTGCCAGGTCGGTGACGCGATGACCGGCCCGTTGCAGGCGTTCGCCCGGCAGTGGAAGCCGGACGTGGTCCTGCACGAACCGCTGGCCGCCGCCGGGTCCGCGCTCGGGGTGCCGTCGATCGTCCACGACGTGTCGCTGTTCGACGGGCTGGAGCTGACGGCCGCGGTCGGCGCGCGGATGAAGGCCGAAGTGCGCTCTCCCGCAACGGTTCTGCGCACCGCGCCGCGGTCCCTCATGGAGTTCCGGGTGGGGCAGCCGATGCGGTTCGTCGCCTACAGCGGTGACGGCGCGGTGCCCCGGTGGCTGGCCGAGCCGGCCGGCAAGCCGCGCATCCTGGTCAGCAGGAGCACGGCGCCCGGTCCTGGGTCCGGCCGGATGATGGAGGCCGTCGTCAAGGCGGCCGAGCAGGTCGACGCTGAGTTCGTGCTGGTCCGCCCTGACCGCACCGAGGGCCTGCCGGACAACGTCAGGACGGTCGGGTGGGTGCCCATTCCGCGCGTGCTGCCGTTCTGCGACGGGATCGTGCACCACGGCGGCGCGGGAACGTTGCTCGGCGCGTTCGCGGCGGGGGTGCCGCAGCTGGTCGAGCCGGGGCCCGGCGACCGGACCGTGCACGCGACGGCGGTCACCGGGCGGGGAGCCGGGATCGGGGCGGGGCCGCGGGAGATCACGCCGGCGCTGCTCACCCGGCTGATCGAGGACTCCAAGCTGCAACGGGCCGCCGGCGAGGTGGCCGAGGAGATCGCCGCGATGCCGTCCCCTGCCGAGGTGGCGCAGCGGTGGGAAAGTCTCCGCCACTGGGGTCACAATTCACAGGACTGACTCCCGGAGCAATAGGAGAGCACCTAATGTGGCCGGGTGCGCATTCTCTTCTCGAGCCTAGGCTCACACGGACACGTATATCCGATACTTCCGCTCGCGATCGCCGCGCGAGCGCAAGGACATGACGTTCTCTACGCCGTCGACCCGGGATTCCACGCGACAGTGGAAAAGCTGGGTTTCACGGTCGTGGACGCGGGCATCAGCATCTGGGACGCGTTCCGTCAGGCCAACGAGCTGCACGGCACGTCCGAGTTCCGGCGGGACATGTTGCGCCAGACGGCCGTCGACGCGTTCGGATCGTTGCTGCCCAGGGCCTTCGTGAACGATCTGGAGCCGGTGCTCGAGCGGGACAAGCCCGACCTGGTGGTCTTCGAGATCATCAACCCCGGCGCCGGCCTCGCCGCGATGCGCGCCGGGATTCCGGCGGTGTGCCACGGATTCGGCAAGATGGACGAGTCGCTCGTTCCGGAGGCGATGAGCGACCTCCTTTTGGAGTACGTCGCCGAGCTGGGGATCACTCTGCCTGATGGGCAGCATTACGGACTCGGATCGACTTATCTCGACGTCTTCCCGCCGTCTTTGCAGGACCTCGACTTTCTCTCGGACGTGGATCGAATTCCGATGCGGCCGGTTCCGTTCGCCGAACCGGGCGAATTGCCCGAATGGGTCGTGGCACACGAGCGGCCCCTGGTCTACCTGACGTTCGGCACCGCGTTCTCGAACCCGGACGTGCTCAGGACCGCCATCGCGGGGCTGTCCGGGGTGGACGCCGAGGTGCTCGTCGCGACCGGGCCGCAGGTCGCCCCGTCCGCGCTGACCGACGTGCCCGGCAACGTGCACGTGCTGCCGTGGGTGCCCCAGGCGGATCTGCTCGCGCACGCAGATCTCGTCGCGCACCACGGCGGCGCCGGCACCACGGTCGCCGCGATGACGTACGGCCTGCCGCAGCTCGTGCTGCCGCAGGGCGCCGACCAGTTCCGCAACGGCGAGATCGTCGCGGACACCCGCCTGGGCGCACAGCTCGTCGGCGAGGACTTCACCGCCGACGCCGTGCAGGAGACCGTGCGGAAGTTGTTGCAGGACAACAACGTGCGGGCCGCGACCACCGCCATCGCCGCGGAGATCGCCGCCATGCCGTCACCCGATGACGTGGTGCCGAAACTGGCCGAGCTGGCCGGCTGAGGAACGTGCGGACCGGTGCCTACTCGCTGGGCACCGGTTTCAACGCCGACAACGCCTCGTCCACGGTGTCGTACAGCGCGAGGACGTCGGCCACGCCCGTGACCTGCAACGGCCTCTTCACAGCGCGCTGCGGCGCCACGATGTGCAGCTTCTTGCCCTGCTCGTCGGCCAGCTCGTGCGCCGAGATCAGCGTGGAGATGCCGGTCGAGCCGAAGAAGCTGACCTGCGTCAGGTCGGCGACGAGCGCCGGACCCGCGGAGCCGAAGCCGAGCCGGACGGCGTCCAGCACTTCGTCGGCCGTGTCGACGTCGATTTCGCCTTCCACGGCGATGACCACCACTCCGGCCACCTCGGTGGCGCGAACTGTGAGCAGCGGCGATTCCTTGAACTGTTCTTCGTTCACCAGCACTCCCCGGTGGCCGAAGCGCACGAGACCGGACTCCGAGCACGCTGCTGAACCCGGCTACGTCCCCGACGTTACGGCCGTTGCCTCCCCATCACAACCTATTGCAGACCCAACCGTCTCACGGCGGCGACGAGCTCGGTGTTGCGCACCCCCTTGGCCAGGTAGTCGGTCACACCGGCGCGCCGCATCTCGTCGACGGCCCCCGCGTCGGTGTAGGCGGAGAACGCCAGGATCCGCGTGCCCGGAGCGCGCTGGACGATCTCGGCGGCCGCGGCGTGACCACCGCCGAACGGCATCCGCACGTCCAGCACGACCACCGCCGGCGCGTGCTGTTCGGCCAGGTCGACGGCTTCGCGGGCGTCGGCGGCGACCGCCACCACCTGCAGGTCGGGCTCGTCGTCGAGCACGTCCCGCAGGACGTCCCTGATCAGGGGATCGTCGTCGGCGATCAGCACCCGGACGATCACGGCCGCACGTCCGGCAGCCAGAACTCGACGACGGTGCCGCCGCCCTCGCGTGCCGTCACGGTGCACCAGCCCCCTGCCGTCTCCGCCCGCTCCCGCATCTCGATCAGGCCGAAGTGGCTCGCGCTCGGGTCGAGATCGGGGAGGCCGACGCCGTCGTCGCCCACCCTGACCAGGAAGCCGTGGTCCACAGTGGACAGGTCGAGGACGGTCGACGACGCGCGGGCGTGCTTGCGGACGTTGGTCAGCGCCTCCTGACAGATGCGGAAGACGGTGACGGCGGCGTCACCACCCGGTTCGCGTTCGAGGCCGTAGCGGATCTCGGCCACCATGGAGGTGTCGGCGAGATAGGCGGCGAGCGAGTCGCGCAGGCCCTGGCGCTCGATGCCGGGCGGGCGCACGCGGGACACCAGGTTGCGCAGCCTGCCGATGGTGGCGCGGACGGCCCCGTCGAGCTGGTCCACGGTGCCGCGGAACTCGTCGGGCAGCTTGCGGGCGAGCAGCTGCAGCCGCATGTCGACGGCGACCATGGCCTGGATCGTGTCGTCGTGGACGTCCCACGCGATGCGCTGCCGTTCCTGCTCCTGCGCCTCGACGAGGCGGGCGAGCAGCCTGCGCCGGTCGGTGAGCTGCTGCTCGGCCCGCCGCCGTTCGGTCATGTCGCGGGTAACCTTGCCGAACCCCCGCAGCTCGCCGGTGTCGTCGTGCAGCGCGGTGATGATCACGTTCGCCCAGAACCGGGTGCCGTCCTTGCGGACGCGCCAGCCCTCGTCCTCGATCGCGCCCTCGGCCAGCGCGACCCGCAGCTCCCAGGCGGGTTTGCCGCACTGGACGTCCTCCGGCGGGTAGAACGCCGAGAAGTGCTGCCCGATGATCTCCTCGGAGGTGTAGCCCTTGATCCGCTCGGCGCCCGCGTTCCAGCTCACGACGTGCCCGCCGGGGTCGAGCATGAAGATCGCGTAGTCCCGCACGCCGAGCACGAGCAACCTGAAGAGGTCGCTGTCGCGCCAGGCTTCCGGGTGCACGGCCTCATCATGGTGTCCAGGCCGTCAGCTCACACCAGACGACCTTCTGACCAGCGCGTTCGGCAACACCCCAGCACTTGCCGAGCGTGGCGACGAGCCGCAGGCCCCAGCCGCCTGCGCGCGGCTCGATGTGCGTGGCGTCGTCGACGACCTCGACCAGGATCTCGCGCTGGTCAGCGAGGATGTGCACGACGGGGCGGCCGCTGCCGTGACAGACCGCGTTGGTGGTGAGCTCGTTGACGATCACCACGACGTCCTCGTGGCTGCCGCGGTAACCGCAGTTCGCCATCGTGCGGCGAGCGAAGTCGCGGGCCAGTGCCACTCCGCCGCGCCGGTCGTTCTCCGGCAGCGAGAAGACCGCCTCGGTGAGCGAACTCGTGGCCACACTCGCACAGTGCGCCAACCGTGACGCCACGAGCAGACGCACGTGCCTCACACGGACTGGTGCACCTGCATCAGTCGAGGAGGCCTTCACGCCGTGCGATGGACACGGCTTCCAGCTTCGACCGCGCGCCGAGCTTGTCGAGCACGCGCTGCACGTGGTTGCGCGCCGTGTTGCGGGCGACGCCGAGCCTGGTGGAGATCTGCTCGGTGCCCGCGCCGTCCGCGAGCAGCAGCAACGTCTCCTGTTCGCGCGTGGTCAGCGTGGCGCCGGCGTGTTTCACCCGGCCCGTCAGCCGGTCCAGCACGCCGGACAGCAGTTTCTGGTCGAACACCGACTCGCCGGCGGCAACCCTGCGGACGGCCTCGACCAGCTCGTCCAGCCGTGCCGACTTGAGGATCAGCCCGGCACCGCCCGCTTCGGCGACGCGGGCGGCGACCGACGCGGTGGCATCACCGGTCAGCATCAGCACCTTGGCGCCGTCGCGCAGCAGTGCCGGGATCAGCGCGGTGCCGTCGCCGTCCGGAAGCCTGCGGTCGAGGAGGACCACGTCGGGCCTGCCGTGGCGGGTCTCGGCGAGCGCGGCCGCGGCGGTGGAGGCGCGGGCGATCACCTCGATCCCGGCGCGTTCCAGTGCCTGCCCGATCGCCTCGGCCACCATGTCGTGGTCCTCCACGAGAACCACTCTGGTCATGCACTTCACCCTACGGCGTACCGGAAATTCCGCGACCGTCCGAGCACGAACGACCGCACGTGCCCGAACACCTCCTCGTGCTGCTCCTCGACGCCGAGCCGCGGTGAGATCAGCTTGATCAGATGGCTCGCCCCGAACGCCCCGCCGAGCGGCAGGACGCCGACGAAGATCTCGGCACTGGAGTTCTCGGCGGCCTGCCTGACCTCGTGCAACGCCTCCAGCGGCAGGCCGGACAGCAGGACGTTGTCGCCCTGGTAGGTGTGCGGGGGCAGTGGTTTGCCCGCGGCCTGGGCGAACGGCTTCACGCCGAACTCCTCCTTCAGCCTCGGCGCGACGTGCAGGTGGCCGACGTCGAACGGTCGCGTGCTCGCGAACGTCACCCGCACGACGTCGCCGAGGGTGGTGAGCGCCGGTGTCACGTGGTCCGGCAGGTCCCACGCGTGGAACGCCTCGAAGACCTTCTTCGCGTGTTCGGCGGCGAAGAACATCTCGCCGGCGTGGACCTCCTCGATCGGCAGGAGCTCGAACTCCAGCGCGGTGACGACGTCGCCGACCTTCTCCGTCTTGCGGACGCGGTCGCTCGCGAAGCCGAACTCCCTTGCCAGCACGCTGAATCCGCCGCCGAGGGTGTAGCCGACGACGCCCACGTCGCTCGCGTCACCGCTCAGCGGGGCGAGGCCGTGCGGTGTCGCCTGCTCGATGACCTGCTGCCAGACCGCGCCCGCTTCTGCCCTGGCCGTGCGGGTCTCCGGGTCCACCACGACCTTGTTCATGCGCCTGGTGGAGATGAGGACACCGGTCGTCGCCGTGGTCAGGCCGTGGCCGGTCGTCTGGATCGCGTACTCGAGGCCGTGGGTCTCGGCGTGGCCGACGGCCTCCTCGACGTCCTGCGCGTTCTCCACGGCGAAGATCACCTGCGGCTCGTGGCGGAGTCCGGTCTGGAAACCGCTGCGTTCCTCGTGATAGCCGGGGTCTCCTGGGTAGAAAATTTGCATGAACACAGCCTTGCTGGCCTGCTGTTATATGTCCAAGATCTAGTTGTGCTGGCTTCTATACTCGTTGGTTATGGAGCTTCGGCAGCTGGAGTACTTCGTCGCGGTCGCGGAGTCGGGCTCGTTCACGCGGGCGGCGGAACGGGTGCACGTCGCGCAGCCGGGGGTCAGCGCGCAGATCCGGCGGCTGGAACGGGAGCTCGGGCACGACCTGCTGGACAGGTCGGGGCGCACCGTCACGCTGACCGACGTGGGTGCGGCCGTGCTGCCGCTGGCACGGGCGGCACTGGGGTCGGTGGAGTCGGCGCGGCGGACCGTGGAGGAGATGGCCGGGCTGGTGCGCGGCGCCGTGCGCGTCGGGATGGTCGTGTCGTGCGGGATCATGGACCTGCCCGAGCTGCTGTCGGGGTTCCACTCGTCGTTCCCCGCTGTCGAGATCACGCTGTCGGAGGCCAACTCCGACGCGCTGATTGCCTCCCTTGTGGACGGTCGCCTGGACTTCGCGCTGATCGGGTACGCGGGCGCCGAGCCGGAGGGGTTGTCCGTCCGGGTGCTCGCCGACGAACCGCTCGTGGCCGCGGTCTGCGCTTCGGATCCCTGGTACGGCAGGGAGTCCGTCCCGCTGGACGAGTTGCTGGAGCGCGGGTTGATCAGCCTGCCGCCGGGCACGGGGTTGCGCGGGGCGTTGGACGCCGCCTGTGGGACCCGGCGGCCGCGGATCGCGTTCGAGGCCTCCGCACCGCCGATGGTGGTCACGCTGGCGCAGCGCGGGCTCGGTCCGGCGATCCTGGCGCTGTCGATGGTGGGTGATCTGCACGCAGTGCGGATCACCGATCCCGTGCCGCACAGCAGGCTCGCCTTCGCGTGGCGCGCGGAGGGCCCGCACAGCCCGGCCGCGCGGGCGTTGATCGGGCTCGCGGAAAACCAGGTGACAACGGTCTAGACCGCCTGTCACGATCACCGCATGTTCCTGACGGCTGAGCACAACACGTACGCAGGTGTTCCTGCGGGCGCGCTCGCCGTTGCCTCGGCACAGCTGGCCGGCGCCCGACTCTGACCCTTCTCCAGTCCATCCTTCAGGACCACTGGAGGAGGGTTGTAGCGGTCCACGGTTCTGAGACACCAGCTGCACATCCTGAGGACACAGGGCAATGAAGCAAGAGTTCGTGCGCGCCAAGCCGCACCTCAACATCGGCACCATGGGGCACGTCGACCACGGCAAGACCACGCTGACCGCGGCCATCACCAAGGTTCTGTCCGAAAAGGACCCGACGGGCACGACCTTCACGGCGTTCGACCGGATCGACCGGGCGCCGGAGGAGCTGGCCCGCGGCATCACGATCAACATCGCGCACGTCGAGTACGAGACGCCCACGCGTCACTACGCGCACGTCGACATGCCCGGCCACGCCGACTACGTGAAGAACATGATCACGGGTGCGGCGCAGCTGGACGGCGCGATCCTCGTGGTGTCCGCGGAGGACGGCACGATGCCGCAGACGCGCGAACACGTGGTGCTGGCGCACCGAGTGGGCGTACCGCACGTGGTGGTGGCGCTGAACAAGGCCGACGCGGTGAGCGACCCGGAGCTGCTCGACCTGGTGGAGCTGGAGATCCGCGACCTGCTCTCCCAGTACGGCTTCGACGGCGACGCCACACCGGTCGTGCGGGTGTCCGGCCTGCGCGCGCTCCAGGGCGACCCGGAGTGGGTGGAGTCGGTGGTGGCGTTGCTCGACGCCGTCGACTCGCACGTGCCGGTGCCGGAACGCGACATCACCGGTCCGTTCCTGATGCCGATCGAGAACGTCCTGACCATCACCGGCCGCGGCACCGTCGTGACCGGCGCGGTGGAACGCGGCGTGCTCGGCCTGGGCGACCAGGTGGAGGTGCTCGGCCTCGGCGACGCGGTGTCGTCGGTGGCCACCGGCATCGAGACGTTCGGCAAGCCCATGCAGCAGGCCCAGGCGGGAGACAACGCCGCGATCCTGCTGCGCGGGGTGAAGCGCGGCGACGTCCGGCGCGGCCAGGTCCTGGCCCTGCCGGGCAGCGTCGCACCGCACACCCGGTTCCGCGCGACCGTGTACCTGCTCTCGCACGCCGAGGGCGGCAGGCACACCGGTATCGCGTCGAACTACCGCCCGCAGTTCCACTTCCGCACCGGCGACGTCGTCGGCGTGGTCGAGCTCGACAGGACGCTGGCCCTGCCAGGGGACACCGTCGAGGTCACGGTGGAGCTGGGCAAGGCGGTGGCGATGGACACCGGGCTGGGCTTCGCGATCCGCGAGGGCGGCAAGACCGTGGGGGCCGGCACGGTCGGCGAGATCCTCGCGTAGCGGTGACCACCAACCTCCGCCGGTTGCTTCGAGCGCCCAGGCGGGTGCATCGCGGCGCCGCCCCCGCACCCTCATATCGGACATATGGGGGTGCGGGGGCGGTGTCGTGAGGTGCCCTACTGGGTGCCCGAAGCAGCCGGTGGAGATTGTGGTCACCGCGCCCGGCGGCGGTGACGACCCGAGAAGGTGGTCGCGCTGCCTTGGAGAGCGCGGCGGGACGGACTGTCCCGCCGCGCTTTCGACATCGGTCGGTGCGTCGGTCCGACCTGTCACCGACCGAGTTCGGGGGAACCGGCTTCACCCTTGCCGGCACAGGACCGGATGCCCTGCGCCTCACCTCTCAAACATCGATCAACGGCACGACTTCCTTGGCCCAGAACTCGAAGAACTCCTCCTGCCGAGGCCCGATCTGCTGCACGTAGACCTCGTCGAACCCGGCCTCGGCGAACTCCCTGACCTTCTCCGCGTACTTCTCCGGATCAGGCCCGCACGGGATCGCCGAAGCGATCATCTCGGGCGTCACCAGCTCCGACGCCTGCTCGAAGTGGCGAGGCGTCGGCAGCACCTGCGCCAGCTCACCGGGCAACCCGTCGTTGGGCCACAACCGGTGCGCGGTGGCCACACCCTCCTCTTCGGACTCGGCGTAGCAGACCTTCAGCCCGCTCTGCGCCGGTCCGCGCCCGCCCTCGGCCCGGTACTGCTTCACCAGGTCGCCGGCAGGGCCGACGCTGACGTAGCCGTCGCCGCAGCGGGCCGCGAGCCGCACCGCCTTCGGGCCGAACGCCGAGACGTAGATCGGCACCGGGCGTTCGGGCACGGTGTAGAGGCGGGCGTTCTCGACGGTGTAGTGCTTGCCGTGGTGGGTGACCTCGTCGCCCTGGTGCAGCGTGCGGATGAGGCCGATCGCCTCCTCCAGCATCTCCAGCCGCACGTCGGCGGACGGCCAGCGGTCGCCCAGCACGTGTTCGTTCAGGGCCTCGCCGCTGCCCACGCCGAGCACGAAACGGCCCTCGGTCTGGACGGCGGCGGTGGCGGCTGCCTGCGCGATGACGGCCGGGTGGATGCGGACGATCGGACAGGTCACGGCCGTGGTGATCGGGAGCGTGACCGCTTCGGACAGCGCGCCGATCGTGCCCCAGACGAACGGCGACTGGCCCTGCTCGTCGTTCCACGGGTGGAAGTGGTCGGAGATCCACAGCGCCTCGAAGCCGTTGTCCGAGGCCATGCGCGCGTTGCGGACCAGGTCGCGCGGTCCGTGTTCTTCGGAGGAAAGGAAATAGCCGGTGATCACGGCAGCAACTCCTGGATCTTGGTCTTGAGGCCGCGCCGGAGCATGTCCCAGCCATCGGGGTCGCCGCGCAGCACCGCCTCGGTCATGTCCTTGATCTGCTCGAACGTCGCGTGCGGCGGGATGGGCGGCACGTTCGGGTCGCAGCGCACGTCGAGCACGGTCGAGCCGTCGAACGCGAGCGCGGTCTCCCACGCCGTGCCGAGCTGCGCCGGGTCGTTGACCTCGATGCCCTGCAGGCCGATCGACCGCGCGAAGGCGGCGTACGAGATGTCCGGAAGCGTCTGCGACTCCTCGAACTTCGGTGCGCCGCCCATCGCGCGCAGCTCCCACGTGACCTGGTTGAGGTCGTTGTTGTGGAAGACGCACACGACGCAACGGATGCCGTATCGCCGCAGTGTCAGCAATTCCGCCATGCCGTTCATCTGCATCGCGCCGTCGCCGACCAGCGCGATCAACGGCCGGTCGGGCTGCGCGAGGGCGGCACCCAGCGCGTACGGGACCGCGCAGCCCATCGTGGCCAGCGTGCCGGACAGCGTCGAGCGCACGTTGCCGCGGATCTTGAGCAGCCGCGCGTACCAGTTCGTCGCGGAACCCGAGTCCGCGGTGACGATCGCGTTGTGCGGCAGGCGTTTCGAGAGCTCCGAGACGATCCGCATCGGGTTGACCGGGTCGGCGGGCACCTGCGCCTGCCGTTCCACGACCTCCCACCAGCGCTCGACGTTCGACTCGATCGTCTCGCGCCACGAGCGGTCGGTCTTCTGCTCCAGCAACGGGATCAGCGCGCGCAACGTCTCCCGCGCGTCGCCGACCAGGTTGACCTCGGTCGGGTAGCGCATGCCGATCGCGCGGCCGTCGACGTCGATCTGCACGCCTCTGGCGGCACCGAACTTCGGCAGGAACTGGGAGTACGGGAAGTTCGACCCGATGATCAGCAACCGGTCGCAGTCGCGCATCATCTCGTACGACGGCCGGGTGCCGAGCAGTCCGATCGACCCCGTCACGTACGGCAGGTCGTCGGGCAGCACGTCCTTGCCCAGCAACGCCTTCGCGACGCCGGCGCCGGTCAGGTCGGCGACCGCGCGCACCTCCTCAGCCGCCAAGCGGGCGCCCTGACCGATCAGGATCGCGACCTTCTCGCCGCTGTTGAGCACCTCGGCCGCACGCCGGACGTCGTCCAGTGCGGGCACGACGGTCGACGACGGGCGGGACGGCGGACTCGACGGGACGTACTTGAACTCGTGCTTCGGCGCCGCGTACTCCTGCTCCTGCACGTCGTTCGGGATGATCAGCACGGCGGGCGCGCGATCGGCCGCGGCCGTGCGCATCGCCCGGTCCAGCGCGTTCGGCAGCTGTTCCGGCACCGTCACGTCGACCAGGTACGAGGCGACGTCGCGGAACAGCGAGTGCAGGTCGACCTCCTGCTGGTAGCTGCCGCCCTGCGCGGTGCGGGCGGTCTGGCCGACGATCGCGACGACCGGAACGTGGTCGAGCTTCGCGTCGTACAGGCCGTTGAGCAGGTGGATCGCGCCGGGACCGGAGGTCGCGAGGCAGACACCCACGTCGCCGCTGAACTTCGCGAAGCCGACCGCGGCGAACGCGGCCATCTCCTCGTGCCGGGTCTGGATGAACCGGGGATCGTTGTCCGCCTTGCCGAACGCGGCCACGATCCCGTTGATGCCGTCGCCCGGATAGGCGAACACCTGCTTGACACCCCAGTCGCGCAGGCGTTGGACGATGAACTCCCCGACGGTCATCAGGAGTTCCCTTCCAGCACGTAGACCGTGTAGGCGGAGCGGATGATCGGCTGCGCGACGTTGCGGACCCGCACCCCGCCGGGCGTCATGCCCTGCTCGGTGCCGAAGTGCGCGTGGCCGTGCACGGCGAGGTTCGTGCCGGTGGCGTCGATCGCCTCGCCCAGCAGGTACGAACCGAGGAACGGGTAGATCTCCGGCGGTTCGCCGCGCAACGTGTCCGGCACCGGCGCGTAGTGCGTCAGCGCGACCTTGATGTCGGTGTCCAGTTCGGACAGAGCGTCTTCGAGGTTCGCGGCGATGTCACAGGTGTGCTGGATGAACGCCTTCATCTCGCGCTCGCCGAACATGCTCCCGCACTTGCCCGCGAACCCGCCGCCGAACCCCTTCACACCCGCGATGCCGATCGAGCAGCCGTTCGCCCGGTGGGTGAACGTCGTGCCCTCCAGCACGTGGATGCCCTTGTCCTGCAACGTCTTGGTGACTTCGAGCGGCTTGTCGTCGTGGTGGTCGTGGTTGCCCAGCACGGCGACGACGGGCACCGGCAGGTCCGCGAACTCGTCGGCGACGACCTCGGCCTCGGCGACGGTGCCGTGCCGGGTCAGGTCACCGGCCAGCAGCAGGATGTCGGCGTGCTCGCCGACCTTCTCCAACGCCGGCCGCAGATGCCCGCGCATGTCCTCGCCGAGGTGGATGTCCCCGACCGCAGCCACTCGGATCATCGCAGGTCCTCCTCACCCTCCGGTTCGCCCGCAGGTGTCACGCGCACGTCGTTGAAGATCGTCAGTTCGGGGGCGGCCTCGTGCAGGACCTCCTCCAGCGCGGCACGGCGGTCCGCGCACGCCACGTCGCCGGAGAGCATCACGTGATCACCGCGCACGGTGACGCGCACGCCGAGCTCGGCCGTGCGCGGGTCCTCGGCCACCGCCCTACGCAGATTTGCCGCCAGGTACTGCTCGGAACTCATGATCACTCCCGATGATGTCCAGGCGTTCGATGAGGACCAGGAACGCCTCCGCGTAAGGAGAGTGCTTGGTCTCCTCGCGCACCTGTTCCCAGTCGATCTGTTCGCGCAACGCGCGGGCGAACGGCAGCAGCTCGCTGAAGTCGCAGCGGTGCCCGTCCAGCACGAGCAGCTTGCTGCTCAGCACGAACGTCGCCGGCATGACCGGCAGCATCACCGAGCCGACCGGCATCTCCTCCGCCATCGCGAGGACCTCGTCGGTCACCGGCCGCTCGTTGGGCCGGAACAACAGGTCCACCAGCGAATCGCCGTCGTAGACCTTCAGCAGCCAGTCCTCCGGCGGCTCCGCGCCGCGCAGTCCTTCCTCCACCAACACCCGCACGGCCTCGTTGACGTCCTGCTCCTTCACCAGAAGGTCGACGTCGTGCTCACTCACGGGCCCGCCTCGCGCATAACCGGCACAACCACCGGTCAGGGCGAACGGTATCTCCGCTCCACGTAAGACCTTCGCGACCTTGGTCAAGGTCATCAGCAGTTCGGCCTGCACGTCGCTCATGCACTCTCGACTACCCGCCGAGCCGCGATGTCAACCTCAGTCGGTGGCGAGCCGTGCGTGCGTCTCGGTGTCGTAGCGGACTCCGTCGTAGAGCAACCGCGCCCGTTCGACGCCCTCCACCGCGAAGCCCGCGCCCGTCGCGACGCGGCAGGAAGCGGGGTTGTCCAGGCGGTGCGCGATCTCCAGGCGGAACAGGCCGAGCTCGGAGAAGGCGAACTCGCTGACCTCGCGGCACGCCTTGGTCGCCAGTCCCTTGCCCCGCGCCTCTTCCCGAATCCAGTACGAGATCCACCCGGTCAGGTGGCGGCGCTCGACGCTCGACACGGCGATGTTGCCCACGGGCACGCCCTCGTGCAGCACGGCGAACGAGTAGGCGGTGTCCTCGTCGCGGCGGGACGCGAGCAGCGCGATCCACTCCTCGGCGTCGGCCAGCGAGTCGATCTGGGAGGTGAACTGCCGGTCCATCATCTCCTCGCCCGATGCCGCCAGGATGATCGGCGCGTCGTCCGGGGTCCAGGGCCTCAGCAGGGTGTCCACCTGTCCACTTTCTGAATTCGGCGGCCCGGCTGCAACTCGGAGGGGCACTCGCACGTCAGAAGGACAACCGGGACGAAGGAGAGCAGATGGTCATTCTCGGCTGGCGCACGACGATCGAGCAGCTGCGCATGCTGTCGCTGGTGTGCGGGCACTGCCACCACCAGTCGGCGCACAACCTGTTCCGCCGCTACACGAAGCCGACCATCTTCTTCATCCCGTTGTTCACCATCAGCAGCCGGTACGGACTGCAGTGCACGCTCTGCGGTGTCTCCTACGACATCAGCAAGATGCACGCCCATCAGCTGGTCTGACAGGCGGCACATCCGGGCGCGTGCTCGTCGGTGGTGACGCGCCCGCACTCCGGGCAGATCAGCTCGAGAAGGCAGGCCGGCTCAGCCTCAGGGACACGAGCGAGGTCCAGACCCAGCCGATCGTCGCGACCGCGTAGAGCAGCACCGTCCCGCCGGGGTTGCCCAGGAACGCCATCGGCACCATCAGGAGCACGCCCGTCAGGCCGCTCACCACCGCCAGCCATCCTCCGAGCGTACGCGCGAACACGAAGCACGCCCCGATCCAGCCGATCATCGCGAGCCCGAACGCGACCGCGTGCAACGCGCCGTGCCAGGAGAGTGCGGCGGGCGGGCCGTCCGGTGCTCCTGCGGGAAACCCCATCGCCGGATCGGCCACGAACACCCCGCCCAGGATCATCCCTGCCCCCATCAGGCCGATGAGCCTCGCTCCCCACTTCGAGTACTTCGCCATGCCCGTGGCCGCGACCAGGAACAACGCGCCGCTCACGATGAAGTTCGCGATCTGGATCCAGCCGAGCGAGCCCAGGCTGAGCATGCTGAACGGGTGCCGCGAGAGGTCGAAGCCCTCGCGGGTGAACGCCTGGGCGTACCCGACGACCAGGTAGAGCGGACCGGCGACGACACCACAGGCGATGCGGGACATGGCTTCCTCCAGAGGTTCGGTGTGACGGACACGGAACCACCGACAATATTTTTTGTCAAGACGAGTCGCGCTGTCTTGACGAAGAGAATCGTCGGGAGCAGGATGAGACCATCCACGAAGCCAGCGCAGGGAGAACCGATGGGCCACGAGTTCAAGAGCACCGACGAGATCGAGGTGCCGGCGTCGGTCGAGGACGTCTGGACGGCCATCGCGACGGGGCCGGGCATCGACTCGTGGTTCATGGGCCGCAACGAGGTCGCGAACGGCCAGGTCAAGATGGCCTTCGGCGGGTACGAGCCGACGAGTGAGATCGTCGCCTCCGAGCCGGGCCGCCACTTCGCGTACGACAGCGGCCAGGCGCCCGACGGCCGGTTCATCGCGTACGAGTTCCTCGTCGAGGGCCGCGAGCACAGCAGCACGGTGCTGCGGATGGTCACGAGCGGCTTCCTGCCCGGCGACGACTGGGCCGACGAGTTCGAGGCGATGACGCTCGGCGGCGCGCTGTTCCGGCGCACGCTGCTCGAGTACCTGACGCACTTCCCCGGCCGCACGGCCCGTCCGCTCACGGTCTTCGGGCCGATGATCAGCGACTGGGACGAGGCCTGGAAGAAGCTCGACGAGGCGATCGCGACCAGGCTCCCGGACGCCGTCGAGTTCCACCGCAACGCCCACACCCTCGCGCTGCGCACCGACCAGGGCATGTACCGGTTCATGCGCGGGTTCTTCGGTCCCGTCATCGCCGCACACAACGTCTTCGAGGGCGACGAGTCCGAACAGGACTGGCAGGACTTCCTCGACACCACCTTGGGAGAGCAGAAATGACGCGCTTCACGACTTCCGCCGACGGCACCGAGGTCGCGTACTCGATCACGGGCTCCGGGCCCGCGCTGGTCATCGTGGACGGCGCGATGTGCCACCGCATGTTCGGCCCGACCACCGAGCTGGCCTCGGTGCTGGACAAGAACTTCACGGTCTACACCTACGACCGGCGCGGCCGCGGCGAGACCGGTGACGGCGCGACGCCGTGGTCGCTGGAGCGCGAGGTCGAGGACATCGACGCCGTCATCAAGGAGGCCGGCGGTTCCGCGTTCGTCTTCGGCGTCTCCTCGGGCGCGGTGCTGGCCCTCGAAGCCGCGTCACGGCTGCCGGGCATCTCGCGGCTCGCGATCTACGAGGCGCCGTTCGTCGTGGACGACACGTACAAGCCGCGCCCCGCGGACATCGTGCGGCAGATGAACGACATGCTGGCCCGCGACGACCGTTCCGGCATGATCTCGACGTTCATGAAGATGGTGGGCGCACCCGGCTTCGGCGTCGCGATCATGAAGCTGACCCCGGTGTGGAAGAAGCTCAAGCTCGTCGCGCACACGCTGCCGTGGGACCTGACGATCCTCGGCGAGGACGGCCGCGGCTCGAAGCTGCCGGCGGACCGCTGGACCGTGAAGGTGCCGACGCTCGCGATGGACGGCGGCAAGAGCCCCGAGTACCTCCGCAACGCCATGAAGAACGTCTCGGAGGTGCTCGGGGCGGACACGGAGTACCGGACGCTGCCCGGTCAGACGCACATGTACAAGTCGTCGGTCATGGCGCCGGAGCTCGTGGAGTTCTTCTCACGGGCCCAGCGCACCGCCGGTCCCATCGCGTAACCGGCCACGACGAAGAGCCCGCCGACCGCGAGCCACCCGAGTGCTCCCCAGCCGAGCACGACGGTGGTGAGCAGTGCAGGGCCGACCATGCGCGCGACGGCCGTCCCGGTCGCGAAGAAGCCCTGGTACTGGCCCTGCCGGTCGGCGGGCGCGAGGAAGAAGCTGATCTCCCACGCCCCGGAGGCGAGCATCATCTCGCCGAGCACCTGCAGTGCGGCCGCAGCGATCAGCAGCGCCGCCACAGGCCAGGCGCCGAAGCTGAACGCCGTGGTGGCGAAGACCGCGCAGGACGCGAGCATGATCAGCCCGGAGTGCCTCACGAGCTTCGAGGCCTCGTTCAGACCGGTGGCGCGCCTGGCGATCCGGACCTGGAAGAGCACGACCGCCGCGGTGTTGAGGATCAGCAACCCGGCGGCGAGCCAGGTCGGCGCCTCGGTGCGCTGCACGATCCACAGCGGGATGATCAGGCTCAGCAGCGGCATGTAGAGCAGCATCACGGCGTTGATCAGCGTGATCAACGCGTACGGGCGGTCCTTGAGGACGTCGAACTTGCCCTTCGCCCTGGTCATCACGGTCTCGGGCAGCGTGCTCAGGACGATGGCCGCGATGAGGAACGCGACCACGTCGAGCACGAACACGGCCGTGTAGGCGATCTCGGTGCCGAGGTGCAGCGCGAACCCGCCCGCCGCCGCGCCGATCGCGATGCCCGCGTTGGCCGTGGACTGGATCCGCGCACGGACCCGTGTGCGTTCCTCCGGCGTGGTGAGGCCGGCGAGGAGTGCCTGCCTGGACGCCTGCAGACCGCTCTGGAAGCTCGCGTACAGGCACATGACCACCACGAACGCGGCGAAGTTCCTGGTGAAGAGCAGGATCGCGATGCTCGTGGCGGTGGCTGCGGCGAGCACGACCGCGGTGGTGCGCGGACCCAGGCGGTCGGCGAGGTGTCCCAGCGCGACGCCCGCGACGGCTCCGACACCCCACGCGAGGGTCAGAGCGAGGCCGACCCGCGCCGCGCTCAGGCCGACGATCTGCGTGAAGTAGAGGGCGGAGACGACGAGGAAACCGCCGTCGCCGATCGAGTTCGTCAGCTGCGCGTACGCGAGTCGCCTGGTCATGTCCTAGACCGTAGGGCGACTATTGGCCCTAGCCTTGGGACAAGGCTGCGCTTCGTTTCTGGGCCAATTTGTTCCCCGCCCAGGAGACCGCGTAGGCCAGCACACCGAAGACCACCGCGACGAACACGCAGGTCAGGAGCACCGTGCCGTAGCCGTTCTGGCGCGGGTCCATGAACGGGTAGGGGTACCAGCCGACGATCGGGCCCCTGACCAGCGTGTACACCAGGTAGGCGAGCGGGAACGACAGCCAGATCCACGCACGCCTGGTCCGCTCGGGCGCGAGCAGCCACTCCACGACCACGAGGATCGGGACGACCGTGTGCAGCACCCAGTTCGCGTAGGCCGGCGTCTGCACGTCGATGCCTTGCAGCAGCAGCCAGTACACGATGCCCGTCGTGGCCATGTAGAGCACCGCAGCGCCCCTGAGCTGCGCGGACACCGGGCCGAACACGCCCAGCAGCGCCACGACCGCCGCGAAGACGTTCGACAGCACGGTGAAGTAGCTGAGGTGGTTGGCCGGCTCGAACTTCTCCCCCAGCGTCACGACGAGGTACACCTCAGCCGAAAGCACCAGCAGGAACACGACCATCCGGAGCAGCTTGATCACGCACGCATTAGAACCCGGTTTCGTCAGGGGTGCATCCGGGCGCCCTTGAAGATCTTGTCGACGGCGTTCTTCTGGCCGTGCACCGCGATGCCGACGAGGTCGAGGTCCTGGGTGTGCACCTTGCGGACGGCCGCGCGGTTGTCGGCGTCGTTGCCGGTGGCGAACAGGTCCGCGGTGAAGATGCTCATCGGCTGGCTGCGGTTCAGCGCGCGTTCGTGGGCCTTCTTCAGCAGGTCCTGGTCGCCCTGCAGGACCACCACGGGCTGACCGAACATCGGCAGGTAGTGCACGTCGTCGGCATCGATGTAGGGCTCGCCCTTGAGCTCGGCGGGCAGCGCGCTGACGAGGAAGGCGGTGACGTTCAGCGCCTGCCACCCGGCCAGGTCGTCCCGCAGCAGCACAGCGATCTTGGTGTCGAACATGGACTCACGATCGCGGGCACCCGGCCTCGCGGTCTTGTACGTTCTTGACATGAGCGTCACGGCTTGGAAGCTGTGTTCGAAACGAGCAACCAGTTCAGATGGGGCCTGAGCGGAGCTCGGCCTGGCGGCCGGCCATCGAGGGCGTGAGGGAGGTCTTCCACGCCTCCTTCACCACGCACGTCTACCCCGCGCACACGCACGACGCGTGGACGTTGATGGTGCTCGACACCGGGGCCGTGCGGTACGAACTGGACCGTCACGAGCACGGCGCGCTGGTGGACGGTGTCACGCTGTTGCCGCCGCACGTGCCGCACGACGGCCGCTCCGCGCACCCGACCGGGTTCCACAAGCGCGTGCTGTACCTGGACGACTCGGTGCTGCCGTCCGGCCTGATCGGCAAGGCCGTCGACACCCCGATGCTGCCCGATCCGCTGCTGCGCCACCGGGTCCACCAGCTGCACCTCGCCCTGGACGAGCCGCTCGAGGCGTCGAGCAGGCTCGCGTTGATCACCGAACGCCTCACCCACCACTTCGCCGGCACCGCGCCCGTCGTGCACGCGGACCCGACGCTCGCCGACCGGTTGCGGCAACTGCTGGACGCCTCCCTCCCGGACGGGATCACCCTGTCCGAGGCGGCATCGCGGTTGCAGACCAGCCCGACGCACCTGGTGCGGGCGTTCAGCCGCCGGTTCGGGTTGCCGCCGCACCGCTATCTGACCGGGCGGCGAGTGGATCTCGCCCGCGGTTACCTGGTCGAGGGAAGGCCCGCCGCGGAGGTCGCGGTGCTGGCCGGGTTCCACGACCAGTCACATCTGACGCGCCACTTCCGCCGTGTCCTGGGTACGAGTCCCGGGCGCTTCGTACGCTGACACCGTGCACATCGGCATCCTCGGGCCAGTTGAAGCGCGCTCTCCCGACAGCAAGATCGCGGTGGGTGGCCCGCGGCCGCGCACCCTGCTGGCGCTGCTGGCGATGCGGGTGGGGGAAATCGTCCCGCTCGACCGCCTGGTGGACGAGCTCTACGGTGCCGAACCGCCGAACGATGCCGCGAACGCCTTGCAGGGACAGGTGTCGCGGCTGCGCCGGGCGCTCGGGGACACGTCGCTGATCGAGTTCCACCCGGCCGGGTACCGCCTGGCGTTGCCCGCCTCCCAGGTCGACGCGCACCGGTTCGCCGCGGTGGCGGCGGACGGCCGGCAGGCGTTGGAGCAGGGCGACCCGCAGGCGGCGGAATCCCTTTTGTCCGAAGCACTTCAGCTCTGGCGCGGCCCGGCGCTCGCCGACGTGGCGCTGCCGGACCACGCGACCCGCCTGGAAGAGCAACGCTCCGCCGTGGAGGGGTCGCTGACGGCCGCGCGGATCCGGCTCGGCAAGGCGGACGTCGCCGAGATCCAGGACCTGGTGCGGCGCACCCCGTTGGACGAACGCCTGCGCGGCTACCTGATGCAGGCGCTGAACCAGCAGGGCCGTCAGGCCGAGGCGTTGCAGGCGTTCGAGGACGCGCGCGCTCTGCTGGCCGACGAGCTGGGCACCGATCCGTCGCCCGAGCTGCGTGCCGTGCACCTGCAGATCCTGCGCGGCCAGACCCACCGCGAGCTCCCCGCCCAGCTGACGAACTTCGTGGGCAGGCAGGAAGAACTCGCGCGGATCGCCTCGCTCTCCTCGCGGCTCATCACGCTCACCGGCCCCGGCGGCGCGGGCAAGACCAGGCTCGCGCTGCAGGCAGCCGGTCCCGGCGCGATCTTCGTGGACCTGGCTCCCGCCAAGGACGTCGCGGCGGCGACGCTGCAGGCGTTGGGGCTCAAGGAGACCGTGCTGGAACCGGAGGACCGGCTGACGCTGGCGCTGCGCGAGCGCGACGCGTTGCTGATCCTGGACAACTGCGAGCACCTGATCGTCCAGGCCGCACAGCTGGCCGGGCTCCTGCTCAGCACGTGTCCATCGTTGCGGATCCTCGCCACGAGCCGGGAGGCGCTCGGCATCACCGGCGAGACGCTGTGCCCGGTGCCGCCGCTGGACCCCGAGCAGAGCGTGGCGCTGTTCGCCGACCGCGCCCGCCTGGTCAACCCCGCGTTCGTGCGCGACCGGCACACCGTCGACATCTGCCGGGAACTGGACGGCCTGCCGCTGGCGATCGAACTGGCCGCGGCGCGCACCCGCACGCTGACCACCGAGGAGATCGCCGACCGACTGAACGACCGCTTCCGCCTGCTCACCAAGGGAAACCGCGCCGCCGCACCCCGCCACCAGACCCTGCGCGCCGTCGTCGAGTGGTCATGGGACCTGCTGTCCGAGGACGAGCGCGACCTGGCCGCGTGCCTCGCGACGTTCAGCGGCGGGGCGACCCTGGAGGCCGTCGAGCAGGTCTGCCGGCACGACTTCGAGGTGCTGGAAGCGTTGGTGGACAAGTCCTTGGTGGAGGCGAACGACGGCCGCTACCGGATGCTGGAGACCATCCGCGAGTTCTGCTCGCAGCACCGGCGCGTCGACGCCGAGCACGCCACGTACTTCCAGGAGCTGGCCGGTCGCGCGGATCCCGAGCTGCGCCAACGGGATCAGGTGCGGTGGTTCACCCGGCTGACCGCGGAGCACGCGAACCTGATGCAGGCCCTCGACTGGACCACGTCGAACGAGCCGGCGCAGGCGTTGCGGCTCGTCCGCGATCTCGCCTGGTACTGGTACGTGAAGGGCAACCGCACGGAGGTCGAGGGAGCGGCACGGAAACTGCTGGCCCTGGTACCTGAAGAGTCCACAGAGGAGTACGTGATCCTGCTGGCCCTGGCCGATCCGGAACGCGTGCTGGGCAGGTTCGCCGGGCTGAGCGGCCCGATCAGGCAGCCGTTCGTGCTCATCGCGTGGGCGATGCTCTCCGGACCGCCCGACCCGGCCGCGGAGCGCACGCCGTTGCAGGACGAGGTCGAGCGCAGTGCGGACCCGTGGATCCAGGGCCTGATCGGCTTCAGCAACTCCTACACCGGCTGGACCGTGCGCGGCGACCGGCCGTTGGCGATCGCCCAGTCCCGCGAGGCGTTGAGGATCTTCCAGGACCTGGGCGAACGCTGGGGGTCCGCGCAGGTCCTGGACGTGCTGGCCACGCTGACCGAGGACCCGGCAGAGGCCCTCGCGCTGACGGACCAGGCACTGCGGGCCGTCGCCGAGCTGGGCGCACAGGAGGAACTCGCCGAGCTGCGGGGACGGCGTGCCGACCGGCTGCTCGACATCGACGAGGCCCAGGCCGAACGCGACTACCTGCAGGCGTTGGAGATGGCGACGCGGGCGGGCCTGGCCGCCACGCGGGCGCTCGCGAACACGGGCCTCGCCAAGATCTCCCAGCGCAGGGGCGACCTCGGGCGGGCGGAGGAGCTCCTGCTGGAGGCCCAGCAGGAGCTCGGGTTCGGGTGGATGCACGTGGCGGCGAAGGAACAGGTCGAGGCGGCGCTCAGTGAACTGGCTCGTACTCGGGAAGCTCGATCGCGGTAGCGGCCCGCAGATCCATCCGCGCGAACACCGGCATCTTGGGGAGCAGCCCGAACATCCGGTCCCGCACCCACATCCCGAGTCTGCTGCCGGGCGCGAGGAACGGCCCCGGGTTGCCCTGGCTGCCGCGCGCGTACGGTCCGATCAACGCCTCGTAGCGCGCGAAGGCGTTGCCTCCCAACGCCATCTCCCCCGCGAGGACGTAGGCGGAGACGACCGCGAGCCCGGTTCCCATGCCGCCCATGGTGGATCCGTAGCCGGCGTCACCGATCAACGTGACCCGCCCTGAGCTCACCGCCGGCATGCGCACCTGGCTGATGGAGTCGAAGTAGATGCCCGGCGCCACCACCTCGTCCGGCATCAGCTCGGGAGGGATCGGCGACTTGTACAGCAGCCACCCCGGCGAGGTCAGCACGCCCGGCGAGCAGGTCAGGTCCCGGTCGTCACCCTCCGCGTCCCAGATCGCGAAGTAGTACCCCTGGAACCTGGGCCGGTACTCGGGGAAGACCAGCCGCCGCACGCCGGACCGCATCCCGTCCGCGCCGATCACGAAGTCGAACCGCCTCGGCGCACCGTGCGCGAACGTCACGTCCACGCCGTCACCGTCGTCGTGCAGAGCGGTGATCCGGTCGCCGAACACGTACTCCACGTCAGCAGCGGTCAGCTCGTACAGCAGGCGCGACAGATCACCGCGCAGGATCTCCACGTCCCCGGCGGTGAACGACGCGGGCAGCCGTGCCCGCTCGCGTCCGTCGACGCCGCGGAACACCATGTCCCGCGGCGTGGTCTGCGCGGCGAACACCGCGTCGAGCACACCCATCCGCCTGAGCACGGACAGGTGCACCTCGCCGCGGAAGTCCACGGCCTGGCCGCCGTCGCGCAACGACGGCGCGCGTTCCACCACCACCGGGGAGAAACCGAAACGCCTCAGCCAGTGCGCGAGGGCGGGCCCGGCGATTCCCGCTCCCGAGATCAGTACGTCCATGCCGGGGATGCAACTCCGGTCCGCTGACCGAACGCTGCCAGTCCGCTGACGCCTACGCCCCGCCGATGATCTTCAGCATCTGCGAGATCTGGCCCTGCCGGGTGTTGACCACCCGTTCCGCGTAGGCCGTCGTCTCGGGGTTCATGCCTTCCTTCTTCTCGTCGAGCGCCATCTCCACGCCGGCACCCTGGTGCCCGGCCATCAGGTTGAGGAAGAGCTGGTCGAACTCGGCCCCGCTCTTGTCCTTGGTCTCGTTGATGACCTTGTCGTCGAGCAGCGGCTGACCGCCGTGGGCGGCGTGCAGGTTGGCGCCGTCACCCTCCGGCTTGCCCCAGAGCTTCAGCCACGACTTGAGCATCGTGAGCTCCTCACGCTGGGTCACGTCGATCGCGCCCGCGAGGTCCTTCGCCTCCTGCGTGGTCGCCTTCGCCAGGCCCACCTGCGAGAGGCTGATGCCGAGCTGCAGGTGG
Organism: Lentzea sp. HUAS TT2; assembly: GCF_051853195.1. Lineage (NCBI taxonomy): Bacteria > Bacillati > Actinomycetota > Actinomycetes > Pseudonocardiales > Pseudonocardiaceae > Lentzea > Lentzea sp. HUAS TT2. Next base: position 1,630,509 of record NZ_CP196667.1, read on the forward strand.
TCCACCATCATCTGCACGAACATCACGTCCGCGTCGTTGAACCTCGCACTGGCACCCGGAACGGGTGGTGCGGCGGAAGACGCGCCGTGCCCGTGGGCTCCTTGGCCCTCCGGCACGATCGCCTCTCCGCCGCACCCCGCCAGCGCCAGGACCGCGGCCGCGATCACCAGGCGCTTCATCAGGTCAGACCTTCTCCCACAGTGCCGCCACGTTCGGCGGTTCCCAGCCGGTCAGCGAGGTGTGCGCCTGACGGCAGCGATAGGTCGAGCCGCCGTAGGTGACGGTCTGACCGGTCGCGTACGACGTGTTCGGCGCCCACGTGCCACCGGCGGGCGGGGGCGTCGTGGTGCTGGTCGTCGTGGTGGGAGGAGGGGTCGTCGTCGTGGTGGTGGGCGGCGGGGTCGTGCCGCCACCGTTGATGTTGAGGTCGATGCACGAGTAGAACGCGTTCACCGTGTCGCCGATGTTCCAGATCGCGAAGAGCTTCTGGCGACCGGAGAACCCGCCGAGGTTGATCGTGTGCGTGGTCGGGTTGTTCGGCTGCTGGTTGTTGCCGGCGACGTAGCCGACGCGCGTGTTGCCGATGAAGTACTCGTAGTCGCGCGTCGCGTGCCGTGCGGTGAAGGTCCAGGTCAGCGACAGCGTCTGGCCGGTGTTGGTGACCTTCCAGGGAAGGCTGTCGTTGTCGAGCGGCGCGAAGGCGCCGTTGTCACCGCTGCAGTTCTTCTTGCCCTTGACGCCCTCGGCGCTCTGGGGTTCGTACTTCGCCTGACCGCAGAGGTCGACGGAGATGTCTCCCCTCGCGCACTGCGCCGAGCGGCTGGCGGGCGACGACACGTAGCCGTGCGCACTGGCCGAACCGACCGGTGTGATGAGCACGATGGCAGGGACAGCGGCGATCAGGAGCGCCGCTTTACGCATGATCTTCATTCGTCCGAACTCCTTGGATCGTTCCCAAACGGGTGGACCCGTAGGCAGGGGGCGGGAACCGGGAGCGCTCTGGATGTCGCTCACCGATCCAGTTTCGGTCTGTGGTCTAGACCATAAACCGGGGTTCAGAAAGTGGTCAAGTGACCACCGAACACGAACGAAAAATGATGCATACCAACAAGTCCACGCAACCCGGTGGTCTTATGACTCCGCCATTCGGGTCACTGGATCAGACCAGTCAGCGCACCGGGTACGAGTGGTCGCACAGTGGGTAACCCCGCGACATGCGCGAATTCGACGAGCCCAGCAGGGCGGCCGGCCCCGGCGTTGTCGCCGACGGACCCGCAGGTGCCCCAACGGTCCTCGTGATCGATCCAGCAGGAGAAGCCGTCCACAACGAGATCCCCGCGACCTGGCGACCGCTGACCGAACACCTGCGGATCGTGTGGCTGCGCGTTCCCGCCGCACCGGGCTGGAAGTCCACAGTGGACACCGTGCTGACCAGGCACAGGGACGACACCACGACCGTGCTCGACGTGGTCTCCAGCGGACCGATCGCGGCGGACGTCATCGAGCTCGTCGCGGCCCACTCGGACCTCGTCCGCTCGGTCCTGCTGGTCGATCCGGAGGTCGCGGTGGACGTGCCGTTCGCGCACGTCATCCACCACACGAACGACACACCGGCACCGCTCCCGCTGGGCCATCCCGATGTGGTCCAGGGCGTGCTGACGGCACTCGAACTGCACCGAACCACTTAGGTTGCGAAACTTTCTCTGAACCGGACACTTCGGCCACCCGTATCCCTCGTCAGGGAACCGCGAGACGGGAGGCTTCATGCGAGCGCGTCTGCTCATCATCGTGCTAGGGCTGGTTGCGCTGACGGGCTGTTCGTCGGTCGGCGGCAACAGCCCGAGTGAACCGGCGGCCAACGAGGCGGACGCGACGTTCTCGTTGCAGATGATCCCGCACCACCACCAGACGATCGAGATCGCCAAGGTCGCGATCACGAAGTCCAAGGACGAGTTCGTGATCAACGTGGCGGACAAGATCGCCAACGCCGAGGCCGGCGAGATCGAGCAGATGGCCACCTACCTGCGCAGCTGGAACATCGCGGTGCCCGGTAACGACGCCAACGCCACGCACAAGATGGCGGGCATGATGACCGCCAAGGACGTCGACGCGCTGAAGGCCGCCACCGGCAAGCAGTACGACGACCTCTTCCTCGCCACGCTCTCCCGCCACCTCCGCAGTGGCGTGGACATGGCGAAGAACGCCCAGGCCAAGGGCGAGCACATCGGCTCGAAGGCACTGGCCGGGAAGATCATCGTGTCGCAGACCGAGGTGCTGGACCAGATCGCCGCCAAGCAGAAGTCCTGACGCCCCACCAGGACCAGTACGCCAACCCACGTCCGCAGCCCTAAAAAGGCAGTGGGCGTGTCGGCGTGTCCGCACTACCCTCGCCCACCGTGTACCCACAGGTTGAGCCCTACGCCCAGGGCATGCTCGACGTCGGTGACGGCCAGCTGATCCACTGGGAGGCCAGTGGAAACCCCGACGGCAAACCCGCGTGCGTCTTCCACGGCGGCCCCGGATCCGGTTCCCATCCCCGCTGGCGCGAGGACTTCGACCCGGACCACTGGAACCTGGTCCTCTGGGACCAGCGCGGCTGCGGCAGGAGCACCCCGTCCGTCGCGGACCCGGCGACCGGCATGGAGCACAACACCACCCAGCACCTGATCGACGACGCCGAGAAGCTCCGCGACCACCTCGGTATCGACAGGTGGCTGCTGGCCGGTGGTTCCTGGGGGTCGACCCTCATCCTCGCCTACGCCATCCAGCATCCCGGCCGGGTGAGCGAGATCATCATCCCGGCGGTGACCACCTCACGTCCCGAAGAGCACGCGTGGATCACCCGCGGTCTCGGTCTGTTCTACCCGGACCACTTCGACGCGTTCCGCGACGGCGTGCCCGAGGAGGACCGCGACGGCAACCTGGCCCTGGCCTACAACAGGCTCCTCAACTCGCCGGACCCGGCGGTCAGGGAGAAGGCGGCCTGGGACTGGAGCAAGTGGGACCTGTCCACGATCACGGGCGGCGACAACGACTTCGAGGGCACGAGGTACGCCGACCCCGTCACGCGCTACCGCCTCGCGCGGACCGTGACCCACTACTGGGGCAACGAGGCGTTCCTGGAGCCGAACCACATCTTCGACAACCTGGACAGGCTCAAGGGCATCCCCGGTGTGCTCATCCACGGCCGCAACGACTTCGGCGGACCGCTGTACACCGCGTGGGAGGTCGCGAAGAGGTGGCCCGACGCCGAACTGGTCATCCTGAACGACGCCGGGCACGTCATCATGGAGGGCAACAGCATGGACAAGGCCATCACCGCCGCCATCCAGAAGTTCCGCTAGGGCGCGACGGGCCCGGACCGGTAGAGGTCCTCACCGGCCCAGCGGATCCGGTCGTGGAAGCCGAAACCAGGTGCCGCAACGAAGTTCGCCGCGTCGTCCACCGAACCCGAGCCGTCGTACCTGGCGCGCAACGGGTACGGGAACACCGGACGGGTGCGCACGACGTTGCCGTCCTGGTCACGGCCCTCGGCGATGATCCGCGACGGCGCCTGGCCTCCCTCGACCCACGACACGAGCGCGCGGAACGGGTCGAAGGTCGTCAGGGTGTCGCCGCCGTCGCAGTGCCACATCGACGGCACCACGAAAAGCCTTGCCCAGGAGGGGTTCTTGCCGCCGGTCAGGCGCTGCCAGTAGTCGAGCGTGCCCTCGAACGGGATGCCCTGGTCCCCCGCGCCGTGCCAGATGATCAGCTTGCCGCCGGCGCGCTGGAACGCGCGCAGGTCCAGCGACAGGGAGTTCGCCTTCACGGTCTCCGGCACCAGGCGCCGGAACTCACGGGTGGTGAACTCGAACGACTCCAGCGACGAGTGCGGCTTGCCGATCGGGTAGGCGAGGTGCTTCAGGCCGTTGTCCGCGAGCTCGGCGGCGACTCCCCTGCCCAGGCCGGGCGACGGGTTGAGCCAGAACGTCCACGAGATCTCCGAGCCGTACGGCTGCCCGCCGGGGTAGAGCCGCACGCCCTGGTCGGACGGGCCGGCGTAGAGGCGGCGGACACGGGCGATCTCGTCGTCGGTCAGCTGACCGGACAGCGTTCCCGGATCGAACTCGCAGAGCCTCGGATCGTCGATCTGCCCGTCCACCAGGCCGTCCAGCCCGTCGCAGGCCGCCATCACCGCGTCGTGCAGCACGAAGAGCTTGTCGTTCGGGATGGTGTTGCGCGCGATCCACGCCTGGTAGCCGATCAGCGCGGTGTAGTAGGCACCCGGCGCGGCCGCGATGATGCCGTCGAAGTCACGCGGGTAGCGCTGCGCCAGCAGCAGGCCCTCGCGGCCGCCGTTGGAACAGCCGCTGAAGTACGACCTCACCGGTGCCTTGCCGTAGAACACCGAGATGAGGTGCTTGGACACCTTCGACAACGCGTGGGGCGCGCGGTAGAAGTAGTCGTCGCGGGCCTTCTTGTCGTTGACGGCCCAGGTCGTGTCGAACGGGTTCTCCAGCGAGACCTGGTGTCCGTCGTCGGTGGCCGCCACCGCGGCGTCACCGAAAGCGGGACCGCAGCCGGTCGGAAAGGCCGGATCGCCGATGATTCCACAGAATCCGCCACAGCCGTACTGGAGATAACGGCCCTGGAAGCCGCGGGTCGGCAGCTTCAGCTGGAAGCCGATGTTCGGTTCGATCGTGCCGCGGACGTCGCAGAACTCCTTGGCGCCACTGACAACCTCAGCCGATGCGACCCGTGTGCGGGCATCCGGCACGTTGAACGACCGCACCAGATCCGCACACGAACGCACTGGCCGGAAAGCGGAATCGGCGGCAGCAGGAGCGACCCCCGCCGCCACCATCCCCACAACTGTGAGAGATACCAACAACTTGCGGTGCATATAGCGTCCTTCCCCCTGTAGTCGGACGTACAGGGGGAGTCTTCCAGCTATCCGACGTGCACGCGTGGCCGCTGAGTCGGATCGGACTCGGCCGAGCGGATGATCTCGCGTACGACCGGAGGCGTATCACCGCGGCCGAGGATCAGGTAGCGGAAGAGGTGCCCCAGCGGGTTCCCCTCCGACCACTCGAAGTGCGCGTGCGGGATCACCCCGGTCGAGTCGCGCAACGCCAGCAGGATCGCCGCGATCGCGTTCGGCGCGGCGGGGGCGGAGGCCCGCAGGACGCGGTGACCGTCGACCTCGACGCCGGTCACGCACAGCACGTTGCTGAACGCCGACGGGTCGACGATGTCGATCTCCAGGAAGATGACGTCCGCGCTGCCCGGCACCGGGTTGATGCCGCGCTGCTCGGACTCCTTCTCGTCGTACTCCGCCTTGTCACCGGCCTGGCGGCGGTTCGCGATCAGCGTGATGCGCCCGTCGTTCTCGATGGTGTCGGTGACGAACCTCCGCGCATCCTCGTCGAACTGGATCTTGTCGACGCGCAGCTCCGTCGTGCGGGAGATCCGCGACACCAGCGAGATCACCACGATGCCGATGATGAAGCCGAACGAGATGGTGATGCCGTCCGGCTTCTCGATCACGTTCTCCACCAGCGCGTACAGCAGCACCAGCGTCAGCACGGTGAAGCCGATGCCCGCGCCCCGCTGCCTCTTGCGCCACGCGGACACCGTCACCGCGAACGAGCCGGACACCATCATCGCCAGGATCCCGGTCGCGTAGGCGCCGGCCTGCGCGTTCACGTCGGCCTTGAAGATGATCGTGATGATGATGCAGATGACCGTGTAGACGATCACGACGGGACGGACGGCGCGGCCCCATTCCGGTGCCATGCCGTAGGACGGCAGATAACGCGGCACGATGTTGATCAGACCGGCCATCGCCGACGCACCGGCGAACCACAGGATCAGGATGCTGCTGATGTCGTAGACCGTGCCGAACGCCTCGCCGAGCAGCTCGTGCGCGAGATAGGCCAGCGCACGGCCGTTCGCGGGCCCGCCGGCCGCGAACTTCTCCTGCGGCACCAGCACGGTGGTGATGAACGACGTCGCGACCAGGTACACCGACATGATCAGCGCGGCGGTCGTCAGCAGCTTGCGGGTGTTGCGCACCCGGCTCTCGAGGCGTTCCTCCGGCGTCTTCCCGTCGGCGGCGACCAGCGGCATCATGCTCACGCCGGTCTCGAAGCCGGACAGGCCGAGCACCAGCAGCGGGAACGCCAGGATCGCCGGCCCGATCACGCCGAAGACCCCGTCCCCGTGCGCGCCCAGAGCGGAGATCCAGCGATCAAGAGCGTCCGGCGTCGCGAAGACGTCCACGAGGCCCACCACGGCCACCACGGCGTTCAGGGCGAGGAACACCGCCACCAACGGGATCGCGACGCCCACGGCCTCGCTGAAGCCCATCAGGAACACGCCGCCGAGGATCAGCAGCAGCACGATCGTCAGCCAGAGCTCGGCGCCGTGCAGCGACTCCGGCACGTACGGGTTCTCCAGCGCGTGCACCGAGGCGTCGGCCGCGGACAGCGTGATCGTGATGATCCACGACGTCGCCACGAACCCCAGCAGCACCAGCACGAAGATCTTGCCGCGCCAGAACGGCAGCAGGTCCTCCAGCATCGCCACGGACCCCTGGCCGTTCGGGCTCTCCCGCGCCACCCGCCGGTACATCGGCAGCATGCCGAGCAGCGTCAGCGCCACGATGAGCAGCGTCGCCAGCGGGGACAACGCACCGGCGGCCAGAGCGGCGATGCCGGGCAGGTACGACAGGGTGGAGAAGTAGTCGACGCCGGTGAGCGTCATGACCTTCCACCACGGGTGCGGCTTGGCGTGCGACTCGTGGGTCTCCGGACCGGACGGCGCCACGCGGTCCGCGAGCAACCACCTGCCCAGTGGCCCGCCGGGTGGGGCCTGTCGCTCCGGGCTCGGGACCTCGGCGGGGATGGCGAACTCCGTGCTCATGGCGCGAAGCATGCCATTGTCAGATGATCAAGGCCTGAACTCGGCCGGAAAACCCGCCTCCTGAACGGACAATCCGGACGGACGCAACATTCCGATGCTGCCCTGGGTGTGCAGGTCCAGGAACATGTCCACTACGTCCGGATCGAACTGTTCGCCCCGGCCTGCCCAGAGTTCCCGCCTCGCACGGTTCTCGTCCAGCGCGGTCTGATGTGGACGGTTCGACCGCATCGCGGCCCACGCCACGCACACGGACAGGATCCTCGCCTCCGCACGGATGTCCGCGCCGCGCAGCCCGTCCGGGTACCCGGCGCCGTCGTAGCGTTCGTGCTGCTGCCGGATCACGTGCGCCACGCCCGCGAACCCCGGCACCATCCGCGCGAGCCGGTAGCCGAAGTCGGGGTGCTGGCGCAGCAGCCGCCATTCCTCTTCGGACAGTGCGCCTGGTTTGGTCAGCACGACCTCGGGGATGATGACCTTGCCGATGTCGTGCAGGCGGCCGGCGAGCTGCGCGACCCTGGTCGTCGGCGCGTCCAGTCCGAACTCCCCCGCGGCCACACCGGCCCAGCGCGACACCGAACGGCTGTGGTCGTAGCGGTGCAGCCAGCCGTCCACCCGGTCCGCGACCTGGCAGAGGAACTCCGCCATCGCGCCGTCGGTGTCCGGGTCGACCGCGGGCAACGGCTCGGGGCCGACCGCGATCCTGTTGCGCCCCGCCGCTTTCGCCGCGTACAACGCGCGGTCCGCGATCACCACGATGTCGTCGGGACCGTCCCCATGGGTCGGGAAGCTCGCCGAGCCGACCGACACCGTCACGGACAACGGGATGTCGTCGTTGCCCGCGTTGACCGGGATGGGCTTCTCCGCGACGCGTTCGCGCAGCCGGTTCGCGATCACCGACAACCGGCCGGGACCGGCCTCCGGGACGAGCAGGGCGAACTCCTCGCCACCGTAACGAGCGAGGACTTCACCGGATCGGGACGCCGCGCGCAGCCGTGCCGCGACCTCCATCAGCACGTCGTCGCCCGCAGGGTGGCCGTAGTTGTCGTTGATGGACTTGAAGCGGTCGACGTCGATGATGAACACCGCGACCGACCCGTCGTTGCGCCGGGCGCGGGAGATCTCCAACGGCAGCTGGGCTTCGAAGAACCGGCGTGTGTGCAGGCCGGTGAGGCTGTCGGTGATCGCGAGCTTGCGCTGGTCCGCGACGAGGCCCGCGAGCCTGGCGATGATCAGCAGCGACAGCAGCGCGCTGCCCGCGGCGATCACCAGCACGTCCTGCGACGACTGGCCGACGTCGTGCACCAGCATCAGCACCGGCGCGGCGAGGGCAGCGGAGCACAGCGCGATGATCCGGCCGCGGCTCAGGCCGACGTCCTTGACGTGCGCGCGGTCGACGAGCCGCGCCATCGTCGGGTGCAGCGCCGCCGCGCCCATGCACAGGTTCGCCGACAGCCAGATGGCGTCGAGGAAGTTGCCCGCGTGGTAGCTGCCGTCGAGGCGCTGCAGCACGTAGATCGTGTCCGCCGTCAGGATGCCCAGCAGGTTGCACGTCAGCAGGACGAACGCGCGCGGCCTCGGTCCTGCCCCGAAGATCAGCCGCAGCGCCACCACGAACAGCGCCAGGTCCATCATCGGGTAGCCGAGCGACGCCATCTTCACCAGGACCGGTGAGGTGAGGCGCGCCTGCGGGCCGATCACGTAGAGCCAGGACGCCATGCCGGCGACGACCGCGAGCACCGCGGCGTCGAGCAGGCTCGGCAGGTCGAGACCGGGAGTCCGGCGGCGGATCAGCAGGATCACACCGGCGACCATCAACGGGTAATGACCCAGGTAGAAGATGTCCGCGTAGGACGGGTAAACCGTGTACTCGAAGATGTAGTGAGATGCGTAGAACGTCAGGTCGGCGATCGCGTAAACGACCTGGCTGAGTGCGAGGAACACCCACGGCCGCCGCCATTGGGGGCGGTTGTGCTTGACACCCGCGAATGTCGCGATCGCGGCCGACGCGCTGATCGTGCAGTAGAGCACCACCCGTACCGTTTGACCCGTTGTCCCCGCGGGACTCACCGGAATCAGGTAGTAGACGCCCAGCAGCAGGTGACCCGCCACCAGGTACATCCACCACGCCCCGGTGTGGCCGGTACGGAAGATGGTCACACGAGACCCCTCGTTCTACGACTTTGGTCGAGCCAGGTGATGATGCCCGACTTGGGATGATCGCGGCACCGTCGTTACTCCAATGAGGTGACCCACCAATACGGACGCTACCGCAAATCCCCGTTCTGTTTTCCGTCACTGCGACGGCGTTGATCTCGGGTGTCGCGGATCCGCGCCCGCTGGTGCTCCCCGATCGATTTTCGCACGACTTTTACCTGCTCGACGGTGATTCGCACACCTTGTACCACTGATATTTCCGACCCGTTGGTCGGTAAACGGGTCGGACAAGACCTTCGTCGTTGACCGTTGCTCGTACAGGCGTCGCGGATGAGGTGAGAGCGACGATCAACGGACTATCGTGAGGCCGTGGACGGCGTTCGGTTCGGGGTGCTTGGGCCGCTGCTCGTCACGCACGAGGGGCGGGACGTCCGCATTCCCGCAGGCCAGCCGCAACAGGTCCTGGTGCTGTTGCTCCTGCACTCCGGTCAGACCGTCAGCGTGGATCACCTGATGTCGATCCTGTGGGACGGCGACCCGCCCGCGAGCGCGCGCAAAGCCGTTCAGGTGCACGTCTCCCAGCTCAGAAGAGCACTGAAAGACCTTCCGGGCGTGTCGCTGGAGTGGTCGCGGCAGGGCTATCGGCTCGACATCCCCGACCGCTCGCTCGACCTCCAGCTCTTCCGCGACGCGCAGGACCCGGACGAGGCGCTGGCGCACTGGCGCGGGCCCGCGCTGGCCGAGCTGACCACGAACACGCAGCTCGCGAACCAGCTGGAGGAGGAACGCCTCGGGGCGACCGAGCGCAGGGCCGACAAGGCGATCAAGGACGGCCGGCACCACGAGATCATCGGCGAGCTGACCGGGTACGTCGCGGAGCACCCGACCAGGGAACGGCTGCGCGGCGCCCTGATGGTGGCCCTGCACCGCAGCGGGCGGCAGGCGGACGCGCTCAGGACGTACGACGAGGGCAGGCGGCGGCTGGCGGAGGAGCTCGGCCTCGATCCCGGCCAGGAGCTCAAGGACCTGCACGCCGCGATCCTGCAGGGCGACATCCCCGCCGTGCCGCGCGAACTTCCCGCCAGACCCGACCCGTTCGTGGGCCGCCGGGCGGAGATCGAGCTGATCACGGGTGCCGCCGACGCGGTGATCGCCGTGCACGGGCCTGGCGGGCAGGGCAAGAGCGCGCTCGCCACGGCTGCCGCGCACGCGATGGCGGAACGTTTCCCGGACGGACAGCTGTACGTGGACCTGCACGGCGCCACGCCGGGTCGTGCGCCGCTCTCCCCCGCCGAGGTGATCAGGCGGTTCCTGCGCGCCCTGGGCACACCCCCGCTGGCCGTCCCGACGGACACCTCCGAGGCCGCGGCGCTGTACCGGTCGACGCTGGCCAGGCGGAAGGTGCTGGTGCTGCTCGACAACGCGGTGGACGCGGCCCAGGTCGGCCCGCTGCTGCCCGGCGAACCGGGTTCCGCGGTGCTGATCACCAGCCGCCGGATGCTCGCCACGCTGAGCGCCCGGCACGTGCGCCTCGACCCGTTGCCCGAGGCCGACGCGTTGCGGTTGCTGGGCGACGACGGCCCCGCGGCGAAGCAGGTCGTCCGTGCCTGCGACTACCTGCCGCTGGCGCTCACGATCGCGGCCGCGCGCCTGCGGTCACGGCCGGACTGGACGACGGAGGCGCTGGCGAGGCGGCTCGCGGACCAGCGACACCGGCTGGACGAGCTGCACTTCGACGACCTCGGTGTCAGGTCGAGCTTCCAGATGGGCTTCGAGGGCCTCAACGCCGTCTCCACCAGGGCGTTCGTCCTGTTGTGCTGTCTCAACGTGCCTGCCGTCGGCGAGGCGGCCGTGCGGGCGTTGCTCGGCCAGGACGACGTGGACCGCGCGCTGGACCCGTTGGTGGACGCGAAGCTCGTGGAGCCGTGCGGGCCGGATCGCTACCGGGTGCACGACCTGCTGCGGTTGTTCGGCGCCGAGCACGAGAACGACGAGAAGCAGGACGCGCTCGCCCGTGCGCTCACGTACTACCGCTCGACGCTCGCCGCGGCCTTGCAGAAGCTGCGGCCGCACGCGTACGGGGCGCTGACGTACTCCGCCGCCGAGGGCGTCGACGAACCGTTGCGGTGGCTGACGGACGAGGCCGAGAACCTGCTGGCGGCAGCGCGTTCCACGGTGACCTCGGCGGTGCTGGCCGAGCACGGGCTGGCGATCGCGCACATGCTCTACCCGCACCTGTTCAAACAGGACAGGGTCGCGGAGCTGATCGAGCTGGGGCAGATCGCGGACCAGGCGGCCCGCACGGTCGGCACGTCGGCCGCGCTGCAGACGGCGCTTCTGGTGCGCTCGGCCGCGAACCGCAGGATCGGCTCGTTCGAGACCGCCCGCGCGCAGCTGGAAGAGGTGTTGCAGGCACGCGCCGACGACCCGTTCGGGCAGGGCCGCGCGCTCACCGGGATCGGCACGATCCAGCGCGAGCTGGGCGAGCTGGAGCAGGCCGAGGCGACCCTCGCCCAGGCGATCAAGCTCACCGAGGAGTACGGACCGGCTGGCGCGCAACGGGTTCCGCTGTCGGCGCTGGCCCAGGTGCACCAGGTGGCCGGACGGTACGAGCAGGCGCTCGAGGCGGCGTCTCAGAGTCTCGCGCACGCCCGTGAGCATGCGGACGAGGCCGGCACGGCCTATGCGCTGGCCTCGCAGGGTCAGGCGTTGTTCAAGCTCGGGCAGCTGGACGAGGCCGAGGCCGCGTTGAGCGAGTGCATCGAGCTGTGCAGGGTGACGGGCGAGCACAACGACGAGTGGCAGGCGTTGCTGTGCCGCGCGGAGGTGCTGCTGGCCGCGGGGAGGCCCGGACCGGCCACAAAGGACGCCGAGCGCTGCCTGGAGATCACGAGTGCTCGCGGGGACCGTTACGGCGAGGGCGTCGCGCGGCTGGTGCTCGCCAAGGCAGGGCTGGAAAAGCACGCGGACCGGGCGGCCGAACTGCTCGGCACACCCGGTCTGCGTCGGGACAACCTGTTGGACAGCCTGATCAGCTAGCCGGTCAGTCGCCGTAGGGGTTCTGCATCGAGACGTGCACGTGGTCGTAGTGACCACGCCGACGGCTCGCGGGGCCGGCCACGAAGGTCAATCTTCTCAACACCGTGAGCCCTTCTGCCATGAGGAGCCCGGAGAGAATCAGCCGCAGTGCTCGAAACCGCTGGTGTAGGTGGAAGAACCGACCATGCCGCCCCACTTGACGCACTTGCCGGGAGCCTTCTTCTTGACGGGACCGGCGTAGTAGCCGTACTCGTCGCGGTCGGTCGTGCGGGCATCTCCCTGGACCTCGAGGAACGCGCCGACGTCCGACGCGGTGCCGATCTTGGTGGTCTTGATCGCGACCACGCAGTTGTAACCGTTGGAGGCGTTGTACAGCAGGGAGACGCGGGCGCCCGTGACGTTCGCGCCGTCGATGACCTTGTAGCCGTCGCCGCAGGCCTCTTCGGGGGTGTACGGGTTGGTGGTGCCACCGCCGCCGCACTTGTTGTTCGACTTGTAGTTCTTGGTGCCGTAGTAGAGAATCGTCGTCCCGGACAGCTTGATCTTCTGCGGCGTGCCGTTCAGCAGCTGCTCGAAGTGCAGGTGCGCACCGGTCGAGCCGCCGGTGTTGCCGACGTTGCCGATGGTCTGGCCCTGCGAGACGTTCTGGCCGACCGACACCCGCTGCGCGGAGAGGTGGGCGTAGCGCGTGGTCCAGCCGCTGCCGTGGTCGATCTCGATCCAGCGACCGTAGCTCGTGCTGCCCTCGTTGCGGACCTTGCTGACCGTGCCGGACGCGGACGCCACGACCGCGTCACCCTCGTCCGCGCTGCGGTTCAGGTCGAGCGCCAGCTGCGGGCTGTGGTTGGTCCTGGTCTGTCCCGACCACGTCTGTCCACACGGGAACGGCAGCTCGAAGTTGGTGGCCGCACTGGCCTGCGGGCCACCGAGCACCAGCACGCCCAACCCGATCGCGAGGCCCGCGACCCCTGAGATGATCCTCTTGACGTTCATGACTTCCCCTCGTTCACCCGAACATTCGATGGACCTTGGATTACGATGTGACAGGGCACTTAAGATCGGCCTAAGAAGGTTCTGCGCATGATCAGCAGCGCTGGTCCGTCGCCGCGGCACCCTCACCGCCGGACCAGCTGAGCTCGCCGTAGCCCTTGGTGCACTGGGTCAGCGTGTTGGCACCGGAGGACCAGGCCTCCTTCTGGTGGTTTCCGCCGCACTTGAAGTCGGCGAGGCCGGAGCTCGTGGAGACACCGGAGCAGGCCCACCAGTTGCCGCTGTGCGAGTTGCGGAAGCCCTCCCACACGTAGGTGTAGGCCCAGTTCTTGTTGCAACCCTTGAACTGCTTCACCGACGCGATCGTCGTGCCGCCCGACTTGATGTACGCGGTGCTGCCGATCTGCGTCACCTGGCCGCAGTTCGGGTTCGTCTCGGCGTTCGCCGGCGACGCGATCCCGAGCAACGCACCCATGACGAGCGCCGCGGTGCCCACGGTGCTGGCGATCCTGATGAACATGCTTCTCCCTCGATCTTTCCCATGTGGAAGGTCAGTCGGTGATGTAGCCGGTCACGGCGCGCCCCCTCAGCAAGCGCTCGACGCGAGACGGGCGGTGCGGTGCACGCCGTTCGAGTCGGCGTAGAGCACCCCGCCGCGGGCGCAGCCGGGCGCGTGGACCATGTTTCCCCAGTGGTTGCCGGGCGTTCCCGCCGCGACGAAGCCGACGTGGTCGCTGCCGGACCACACCGTGATGCGCAGAGCCGAGTCGCCGCCCGAGTAGTTCGAGACCCGCACCCAGTTCGTCCTGCAACCGGGCGACCAGCGCAACTCAGCCGTGCCGCCCGTGTACATCGGTGCGGTGTCAGCGGTGGTGGAACCACTGCTGCATCCGGCGGAGACCGGGTCCTTGTCGTTGCATCCGCGCCCGCTGCAGGACGCCGCCTGCGCGTCCGGCGCCATGAGGAGCGTGAACGCCGCGGCGGCGATCAGGGCTGTCGACTTCATGGCGCTGACACTGCTCATCGGCGCTCACAGCGATCTGACAGCTACACCCCGTCAGATGTCAGCGAGGTGTCAGAAGGGCACGTCAGCGAGCGGTGCGCGATCGGTCAGCGGCGGTCGCCATCGTGGCGCCATGACGTGGTTGCGCAAGCCCTGGGTGGGACCGTTGGCGTTCGTGGTGGTGGCGTTCGTGGCGTTCTCGCTGCCGCCGTACCTCACAGGTGATCGTCTGCAGGCACGCGTGCAGTCGGACTGGGGACCGCACTACCCCCTGCTCGTGATGCACGTCGTCTGCGCGTCGATCGCGATCCTCACGTGCGTGGTGCAGATCTGGCCGTGGTTCCGCGCCCGTTTCCCCACGTGGCACCGCCGAGTCGGCCGTGTGTACGTGTTCGCCGGCGTACTGCCCGCCGGACTGTCCGGCCTGGTCGTCGGCTACATGACGCCGTTCGGTCCGGTGGCTCAGGTCAGCAACGTGCTGCTGGCGGTGATGTGGCTGACGTTCACGTGGCTGGCGTGGCGCGCGGCCCGGCAGCGCCAGTTCCGCGACCACCGCAAGTGGATGATCCGCAGCTTCGCCCTGACCGTCTCGATCATCACGAACCGGATCTGGGGCGTGGCCGCGTTTCTCGTGTTCGCCGACCGCGTGCCGGAGTCGGAGCTGCCGCACACGATCGCCGGGATATCGACGTGGGCCGGGTGGACTGTGCCACTGCTGCTGTCGCAGTGGTGGTTGGAGCGCAAGCCTCGGCGGAAGGCGCCGGTGCAGGAGCGCGAGGCCGTCAGCGTGTGAGCCACTCCTGGTGGAAGTCGTGCAGGACCGCCACCGCGTCGTCGGGGAGGATGTAGCTCGCGGTGAACTCGCCGCCGAGCTCGACCTCTCCGACCTCCGCGTCGTCGATCTCGAGACTGCAGGTGCTCCACCGGCACCGCAGGTAGAAGCTCTCGCCGCTGGGCAGGTGCCCCTCCAGTTCGACGGGCGCGGCCAGGCAGCCCGTGTCCACGTCCCACCCCTGCCTGCGCAGTTCGGGCAGCACTCGCTGCCACCCGGCCTGGCTGCGCTGCCGCCAGTCCTCGAAATGCGGGCTCACGGCTTTGCCACGATGCTCGCGGTGGTGTTCAGGTCCGTCCCCCATGCGACCCAACATAGGTGGGCTGACAAGGGGTTATACGGCGACTACGGTCAGTCCGCATGAGGCTACTGCTCGCTGTCCTGATGATGGTCGTCCTCGCCCCGGTCGCATCCGCCGCACCGGCCACGCCCACGGCGCGCTGCGAGTTCATCCCGACGCCGGAGAACCCCGCCGCCCGCCCGGTCCAGCCGCCCAAGGCCGTCGTACCCGCCCGCGGCACAGTCAAGGTCACCATCGTGACGAACTACGGCGTGGTCATCGCGGACCTCGACCGCGCCAACGCCCCGTGCGGCGTGGAGAACTTCGCCCACCTGGCGCGGAGCTGGTTCTACACGATGTCGCAGTGCTGGCGGCTGACGGACACCTCGCGCCTGGGCGTGCTGCAGTGCGGCGACATCTACCGCGCCGAGGAGGGCGGGCCCGGTTACCGGTTCGCCGACGAGGTGACCGGCAAGGAGACCTATCCGCGCGGCACGATCGCGTACGGGAACCAGGGGCCGGGCACGAACGGCAGCGAGTTCTTCATCGTGCACTCGTTCGCCAACATCGCGCCGAACTACACCGTGATGGGCCACGTCACCTATGGCATGGACACGCTCGACCGGATCGTGAAGGCCGGGATCGTGCCGCAGCCGGACGGTCTGCTCGACGGCCTGCCGAAGAAGCCGGTGAGGATCCTGCACGTGCTCGCCCACTAGTTGCTCATTTTCCGAGTAGTCGCCGTTTCGTTGAAACGGCGACTACTTTGCGTTTGGCGCCGGAATAGCGCCACGAGAGCACGTCGTGTTGACATGTGACCAACAGGCGAAAATCCGGTACGCGATCTCCATCACATCGCCTACCTGCGAATATTAGCCCATAAGAACCACGTGAATTAAGGAGGATTTGATTCTCGTTGTGATCCCGCTCGCCCCCAGGAATCAATTCCGCAGCTCCCGCGCTTCCGTCACCTGAATGGCGGCTGTACCAGCCAGTAGCCTGAATTCCGGTTATTAAGAGGAGGCACCAGGAGTGGCACCCGAGTTCGAGCCGGCTCGACTCGACGACGTCGACGATCTGCTCAGGCTCTACCGGCGGGCTCACGGCGCGAACTACCCCATCGCGATGGGCACCGACCCCGACGTCATGGCGGCCGAGATCGAGGCCGCGCACACCACGTGGCTCGTGTGGCGGCGCGACGGCCAGGTCGTCGCCTCGATCACCGGGCACGTCGAGAGCGCGGACCGTCTCGGCAAGATCGCCGGGCTGGTCGTGGACCCTGCCGCACAGGGCGGCGGCATCGCGCACCACGCCGTCGGGCAGATCACCGACCGCATGCTCGCGAGCGGTGAGGTCGACTCGGTCTACGGCACCGCACGCACGATCCACCTCGCGCCACAGAGAGTGTGTCTGCGCAACGGGTTCCGTCCGCTCGGGCTCGTGCCGAACCTCTTCAAGCACGCCAAGCGCGAGACGATGACGTTGCTGGCCAGGCACCGCGACGGCGTGCTGGAGCAGCGGGCCGAGGTGCACAAGGTGCCCAAGAGCCTCGAAAAGCTCGTCAGGGCCACGCAGATGCCCACGCTGCCGGAGTTCGTCGAGGACAACGGCGTCACCGCCGCCGAGCAGTCACGGCTGGAGGTCGTCGAGGCACCGCAGTTCGTGCAGCGGCACTTCGAGCGCACGATCAACGACCCGGCACGGCGGTTCTACCCGTTGCACAAACCGAACGTGCTGCTGGCCGACGAACGCGGCGAGTACGAGATCTACGGACACCTCAACCGTCACGACGGCTACTGCACGATCTTCGGCGCCACGCCGAGCCCCCAAGCGCTGCTCCCGCACCTCGGTGGCGTGATCGACACGCTGGCCGGCCTCGGTGCGCCGCACGTCGAGACGCTGGTGCCGCTGCACGAGTTCGACGAGCTGAGTGCGTTGCTGGCCTTCGGTTTCCTGCCGGTGGCGCTGTACCCCGCGATGCGCAAGGACGGCGACGTCTACCACGACTACGTGGTCATGGTGCACACACCGCAGCCGCCGGACTTCCGCGGGCTCGCGATCGACGAGGCGTTCCGGCCCTTCACCGAGCAGTACATCGAGCTGTGGACGCAGAAGTTCCTCAACACCAACGGAGTCTTTCGAGCATGAACCCGCACCTCGGACCGGCAACGGTGCCGGATCCCTCGCTCGGTGCCGTCCAGGCGCTGTGCGACATCGCGGCGCCGTACGACCACAGCGACACGGACCTGTTCCTGGAAGCCATGAACGAGTCGAACCGCTGGCACGCGCAGCGCAACGAGTTCTTCCGCAGCCTGTGGGACGGCAAGCCGATCAAGGACATCACCGAGCAGCCGTTCGTGCACGCCAACTTCTTCAAGATGCACGAGGTGCTCTCGGTGCCGCGCGACGAGGTCGTCGTGCACGCCACGTCGTCCGGCACGACCGGGCAGAAGTCGCAGATGTTCTGGGACGCCTGGACTCTCCGGGCGGGCCAGCGGATGGTCGCGCGGATCTACGACCACAACGGGTTCATCGACGACGAACCGGTGCACTACCTGATCAACCTCAATCAGCCGACGCCGAACGTGAAGCTGGGCAGCTCGTTCACCGGGCAGTTCATGACCGACTTCGCACCTGTGGAGTCCGTCGACTACGGGCTCGCGCACACCGGCACCGGGCACGAGTTCGACGCGTTCGGCAGCATCCGCGCGCTGCAACGGTTCGCGGACAGCGGCCGGCCGGTGCGGATCTTCGGGTTCCCGGCGTTCCTGAGCTTCACCATCGACCGCATGCGCGCCATGGGCGTGGAACCGTTGCGGCTCGACGAACGCTCGATGGTCTGGTTCGGCGGTGGCTGGAAGGGCAACGCGGACAAGCAGATCTCCAAGTCCGAGCTGCGCGCGAAGGTCACGGACATGCTCGGCATCCAGGACGCGCGGATCCGCGACAGCTACGGCTCCGTCGAGCACTCGGTGCCGTACGTCGAGTGCGCGCACCACAACCTGCACGTGCCGACCTGGTCACGTGCGATCGTCCGGGACGTCCGGACGCTGGAACCGTTGCCGTACGGCGAGTCCGGCTACATCCAGTTCGTGTCCCCGTACATCACCTCGGCGCCCGCGCAGAGCGTGCTGATGGGTGACCTGGCCGCACTGCACGCTCCTGAGGAGTGCGGTTGCGGCAACGAGACCCCGTGGTTCGAGATCCTCGGCCGCGCCGGCGTCTCCCGCAACCGATCCTGCGCGATCGCCGCAGCAGAACTCTTGAAGGGCAAGGCATGAGGCACCTCTGGCAGGGCGTGTGGGTCGACGACGACGCTGTCGCGTTGCGGCTCGACACGCTGGACGACCTCACCCAGCAGGTCATCACCGGACCACGCCTGAACCCGCTCGTCGTGCTCGCGGCCGCCGAGAAGCTGGACCTGGAACAGCACCGCGCGTCGCTGGTCTCGTGGGGCCTCGACGAGGTGGAGATCGACGAGACGCTGGAAGCGCTGCGGAACGCGCTGAGCCGACCTTCTCTGGAACGCAAGCTCAAGCGCGAGCTCGGCAACCTCGACCCGGCGCGGATGGTCCGCTTCGACTTCCGCACGCCCGTCTACGAGGCCTGGGTGCCGCTCGGCCTGCTCGCCCACGTGACGGCGGGCAACGCGCCGGTGGCGGGCGTGCTGAGCGCCGTCGAGGGCCTGCTCTCCGGCAACCTCAACGTCATCAAGGTCGCCTCGGACGACTCGGGGTTCACCGCCGAGGTACTCGCCTCGCTGGCCGCGCACGACCAGACCGGCCAGATCGCCGCACGGCTCGTCGTGCTGCACTTCTCCTCCTCGCGCACCGACTGGATGTCGCGCGTGCTCGGCGCCGCCGACGCCGTCGCGGTGTGGGGCGGCGAAGAGGCGATCAACGGCGTCACCGAGCTGGTCCGGCCCGGCACGCGGGTGATCGACTGGGGTCCGAAGCTGTCGTTCGCCTACCTGACCCGCGAATCGTGGTCCGATGTGGACACCCTGCACGCGCTGGCGGCGGACGTCTGCCAGCTCGAGCAGCAGGCGTGCTCCAGCCCGCAGGTGATCTACCTCGACACCGAGGACCCCGCGCAGGTCTTCGCGTTCGCCGAGCGGTTCGCGTCCGTGCTGGAGCTGACCGGCCCGCCGACCCGTGAGCCGTCGCAGGCCGAGTGGGCGGAGATCACGAACACCGTCGTCGTCACTCAGCTCGAAGAGCACCTCCGGCTCACGAAGGTCCACACCGGCGAGCACTGGCGCGTGCTGGCGGACGTCCGTTCCGCGCTGCGCACCTCGCCCCTGTACCGGACGGTGTGGGTGAAGCCGTTGCCGCGCAAGCAGATCACCTCCGTGCTGCGGCCGATGCGGCGCTACCTGCAGACCGTCGGGCTCGCGGCGGACCGGCCCGACACCGCTGCCCTGGCGCGTTCGTTCGTGTCGGTCGGCGTGCAGCGGATCACGACGCCGGGCTCGATGCTCGGCGGCTACAGCGGTGAGCCGCACGACGGCGTCTACGCGTTGCAGCGCTACAGCAACCGGGTGTCCGTGCAGCTCGACGAGAGGTTCGCCGCGGACGCCTCGCTCGACGACCTGGCCGAGTCCCGCCAGCTGCCGGTTCCCGCGGTCCCCGTGACCTTGAAGTCGGACTTCGAGACGCTGCAGGACCGTCCGGCCGACGTGTACTTCCGCAGCGGCGGCAGCTCCGGCGCGCCCAAGCTGTCCGCGTACACCTGGGCGGACTGGGACGAGCAGATGTGGGTCGGCGCCGAGGCGTTGCTCGCCACCGGGCTCGACCCGCGCCAGGACCGGATCATGAACCTGTTCTTCAACGGGCACATGTACGCGAGCTTCGTCAGCTTCTTCTCCGCGCTGGAGCGGATGAACGCCGTGCAGTTCCCGATGGGCGGCGAGTGGGGCCAGCTCGACGCGATCGCGCAGGCCATTGTGGACAACCGCGTCGACACGCTGCTGACCGCGCCGTCGTTCGTGCAGCGGCTCTTCGCCGAGCACGGTGAGCAGCTCAAGGAGTACGGCGGGATCCGCAAGATCTTCTACGCGGGCGAGCACTTCGGCGCGCAGGCCATCGCGCGACTGCGGGACGAGTTCGGCGTCGAGGTGATCCGTTCGGCGGCCTACGCGACGGTCGACGCGGGCCCGGTCGGCTACCAGTGCCAGGCCTCGACCGGCAAGGTGCACCACCTGTTCACCGGCCTGCACACGCTGGAGATCCTCGATCCCGAGTCCGACCGGCACGTCCCGTCCGGCGAGCCCGGCAGGCTCGTCTTCACCACGCACACCCGCCGTGGCCAGCGGCTGGAGCGCTACGAGATCGGCGACCTGGGCCGCTGGGTCCCCGGCGACTGCCCGTGCGGCCGCCAGACGCCGCGGTTCGAACTGCTGGGGCGCACCGGAGACGTGTTCAGGGCCGCCGCGCAGACGTTGAACTACCGCCGGTTCTTCACGATCCTGGAGGAAGAGTACAGCTACGCCGGCGCGTTGCAGATCGAGCTGAACGAGGACGCCGGCGGCGAGGAACTGGTCGTGCGGATGGAACGCGATCGCGCGCCCGAGCCCGCCGCCACCCAGATCGCGTTGCTGTCGAAGTACGCCGAGGTCGCCGAGGCGGTCGAGCAGGACTCGTTGCTGAGGGTGCGGGTGGAGAACGTCCCGCTGGCGGGCTTCCTGCGGACGAAGAGCAGCGGCAAGTTGATCGCGGTCGTCGACCGGCGCAGCAGCAGGAGTGTGTGACCGATGTCCGCGTTGGATCTGATCTGCTACGCCCGCACGCACTCCCCGTTCTACAAGGAACTGTACGACGGCTACGACTCCTCGACGCCGTTGTCCGGGCTGCCGGTGATCGACCAGGCCGCGTTCTGGGCCGCGAACACCATCCGCGACAACCAGGTGCTGACCCGCGTGCACACCGACGGCCTGATCTTCAAGACCGGCGGCACCACTAAGGCACCACGCGTCTCCTTCTACACCAACGACGAGTGGGACGCGATGTGCCGCGCGTACGCGGATACCCTTCCCGCGGCAGGATTGCGGCACGGGGACCGCATCGCGAACCTCTTCGCGGCCGGTGAGCTGTACTCCAGCTTCATCTTCGCGCTGAACTCCCTGCAGCGGTCGCCGATCGACCTCGTGCAGCTGCCGATCACCGGCAGCGCACCGGTCGAGTTCACGCTGACCACGATGCAGGACTTCGACGCCACCGTCGTGGCGGGCTTCCCGACCACCCTGTGCCGGCTGGCCTCCCACGTCGTGGCTTCGGTCGGTTCACTGCCCTTGGTGCGGCTGATCCTGTTCAGCGGCGAGGCCCTGTACGACGACCAGCGCGCGTTGCTGTCACAGGCCTTTCCTGGCGCCGAGTTCCGGTCGTTCGTCTACGGCAGCGTGGACGGCGGGATCATCGGCACGGCGGTGCTCGGCTCGGACGACCCGCGCGTGTTCCGCTCCTTTGTGGACAGCTCGGTGCTGGAGATCGTCGACGCCGAGACCGGCAGGCTCATCACCGATCCCGGCCGCCCCGGCCGGTTGCTGCAGACCGATCTCACCCGGCGCCTCCAGCCGATGATCCGCTACCCGGTCGGCGACCTCGCCGAGTGGGTGGACGCCGAGGACGGCATCTTCCGCCTGCTCGGCCGTGCCGACGAGGGCGCGCGGGTCGGCCCCGTGACGTTGCACCTCGACCACCTGCGGGCTGCTGTGGACCGTGCCGGTGTGGTGCACAACGGCGTGCAGGTCGTAATTCGGCGGGTGGACGCGCGGGACCAGCTGGTGCTGAGGATCGCCGGGGAGCCGCAGGACATCTCCGCGCTGCGTGACGAGGTGCACGTGATCAGCCCGCGGTTCGAGCTGCAGGTCGGGCGTGGTGTGGTCGCACCGCTGGCGGTGGAGTGGGTCCCGGCGTTGGAGGCGAACCCCCGCACGGGCAAGACCGTGCGGCTCGTCGACGAACGCCCCGTCTAGGGTGTTGCGGTGCGAAAGATCCTGGTCATCGGTATCGGCGCTGGCAACCCCGACCACCTGACGGTGCAGGCCGTGAAGGCGCTGCAGACGGTCGACGTGTACTTCGTGCTGGACAAGGGTTCCGTGAAGCAGGAGCTCGTCGACCTGCGCGCGTCGATCCTGGCCGAGCACGTCACCAGGCCGTACCGCTGGGTCGAGGGCCGCGATCCCGACCGCGACCGGAACCCCGCCGACTACGCCGCGACGATCGACGCCTGGCGCCGCGACCGCGCCGACGTCGTGCTGGGGCTGCTCTCCGAGTTGGGCGACGACGAGGTCGGGGCGTTCCTGGTGTGGGGCGACCCGTCCCTGTACGACTCGACGCTGGCGATCCTCGACGATCTGCTGGCCCGCGGCGAGTCGTTCGAGGTCGAGGTGATCCCCGGCGTGACGTCGGTGGCAGCGCTGACGGCGGGCCACCGGGTGTCGCTGAACCAGGTTGGCAAGCCGGTGCAGATCACGACCGGCCGCCGGCTCGCCGCGGGATGGCCCGCCGACGTGGACGACGTGGCCGTGATGCTGGACGCGTCGTACTCGTTCGAGGGCGTGGACCCGGACACGTGGATCTACTGGGGCGCCTACCTCGGGATGCCGGACGAGATCCTGGTGTCGGGTCGGGTCGGGGACGTGGCGGCGGAGATCCGTTCGGTGCGGTCCGCGGCCCGCGAGCGCAAGGGCTGGATCATGGACACCTACCTGCTGCGCCGGCCCTGATCCTCATCGAGCAGGAACGGCAGCGTGCAGAACCGGCGGCCTCGGGTGACTTCGGTGACCTCGTGCAGCAAGCACACCAGTGCCGTGTACCTCTGGTCTGTGCGCATGAAACCGCTGTCAGTGCCGCCGGTCCGCTCGTAGTACCTCGTGAGCTCGTCGCAGAGCTCCGGCTCCAGCACGCGCGGAACCGTCAGGGACCGGCTCGCCCAGCGCGATGACCGTGACGCCTTCCGGCGGGTCGCACGGCTGCTGGACGATCCAGACCAGGTTTCCTTGCTGTCACAGGTGTTCGTCCAGCTCGTCTACAAAGGACACCACAACCGGCGGTCCGGCGGCATCGGGACGTCGTTGCCGTCCTGGACTACTCGGCGATCAGCCGCCGCACGGAGCGTTCGACCAGTTCACGGGTCGCGTTCGGGGTGCTGAACGGCAGGATCGACATGTGCACGACCAGGTCGAGCAGGTCCGTGGCGTTGAACGCCGCCGTGATCCTGCCCTCCATCTGCGCCCGCGCGATGGCCTCGATCTTGTGCCGGTGGGACTCGACCTCGGCCTTCGGCAGGTCGCTGAAGCCGTTCTCCAGGCGGTGGTACGCCGCGAGCCTGAGCAACTGGGGCCGTTCCCGGTAGGAGTCGAACAGCCGGCCCGCGTAACCGGGCAGGTCCTCCGGCGTGATCGGGACCTCCTGGATCATGCGGTCGATCTGGATCTTCAGCAGCTCGTCGAACAGGCCCTCCTTGCTGCCGAAGTAGGCGTAGATCATCGCCTTGTTGCAGCCGGCCTTCGCCGCGATGCGGTCGACCCGCGCCCCGGCGATCCCGTACTGCGAGAACTCCTCCAGCGCCGCGTCCAGCAACTTGGCCTTGGTCGCTTCCTTGTCCCTCACCACTCCTCCATCCTAACCAACCGGTTGGTCATATCAACTAACCAGTTAGTTGACAGACCGCCCCGGACGTGGTTGCCTAGTTCTAGCAACCAAACAGTTAGTTAGTCCAGCCAACCGGTTAGTCAGGAGAGCGTCATGAAGGTCGCACTGGTCACGGGAGCGTCGTCGGGCATCGGCGAGTCCACCGCTGTTGAGCTGCACAAAGCCGGTTACACGGTGTACGCGGCGGCACGGAGGGTGCAGCGGATGGAGGGGCTCGCCGCGCAGGGCATCCGAGTGCTGGAGATGGACGTGACCAACGACGGGTCGATGATCGACGGCGTCAAGAAGATCATCGCCGAGGCCGGCCGGATCGACGTGCTGGTGAACAACGCCGGCTACGGGTCGTACGGCGCGGTCGAGGACGTGCCGCTGGACGAGGCGCGGTACCAGTTCGAGGTCAACGTGTTCGGGCTCGCGCGGCTGGTGCAGCTGGTGTCGCCGCACATGCGGGAGGCCGGGCGCGGGCGGATCGTCAACGTCTCGTCGATCGGCGGGCGGATCTACGAGCCGCTCGGTGCCTGGTACCACTCGACGAAGTTCGCGGTGGAGGGGTTGAGCGACTCGCTGCGGCTCGAGCTGAAGCCGTTCGGGATCGACGTCGTGGTGATCCAGCCCGGCGGGATCAAGACCGAGTGGGGCGGGATCGCGGTCGAGAACCTCAAGAAGACGTCCGGCGGCGGCGCCTACGCGGGGCAGGTCAAGCAGCTGGCCGGGTTCTTCTCCCAGATGGACCGCGGCAGTGAGCCGAAGGTCATCGCGGACGTCATCGTGAAGGCGGCGCAGGCCCGCAGGCCGCGCACGAGGTACGCGGCGGGGTTCGGGGCGCGGCCGATCCTGTTCGCGCGCAGGGTGCTGTCCGACCGGGCGTTCGACGCGATGTTCCTCGGGGCGATGCGCCGGTTCGCCTAACCCGTGTTCCTCCTGTCTGACCAGGTACCTTCGGTTCAGAACCACTGAGGGGAGTCGTGTGCACGAGGGGCTGTCGCCGGAGGCCGAGAAGCTGTACCTGGCGATGCTGCGCGGAGACGACGACGCGGCACCCGATGCGGCGCGCGAGGAGCTCGAACGACTCGGGCTGATCAGGAACAACGACGTGCGCCCGCCGCGGTCCGCGCTGGCCGCGATCGCGTCGAGTCACGAGGCCGCGGCCGTCAGGGCCAGGGAGACCGCCGAGGTCCTGGCCGCCGCCTACGCCGAGCACGGCGCCAAGGAGGTCGACTTCGTCGAGGTCCTCACGGAGGCGGACGAGGTGATCAGCGCGTTCGAGGAGATGCAGAGCCAGGCCAAGTCGGAGATCAGGGCGCTCGATCCCGGTTCGTACCTGAGCCCGCAGCCGGAGGCGAGTCCCGCACAGCCTCCGGCACTGGCCCGCGGCATCGGCTACCGGGTCGTGTACGAGTCGGCGTTGCTGCAGACCGAACGCGGGTTCGCGTCGGTGCAGGAGAGCATCGCGGTGGGCGAGCAGGCGCGGACGTTCCCCGGGGTGCCGCTCAAGCTCGTGATCGCCGACTCGGACCGGGCGTTGATCGCGGTGCCGACGGTCAAGGGCGGGAACGTCGTAGCCCTTCTCATTCACCCGTCCGTGCTACTGAGCGCGTTGATCGAGTTGTTCGAGGCGTTCTGGCGGATGTCGGTGTCCATCACCCCAGGCGGACAGGAGGACACCCAGGAAGAGCCGACCACCGCCACCCGGAGGTTGATGGCGCTGCTCAGCGCTGGCCTGACGGACGAGTCGATCGCACGCGAGCTCGGCGTCAGCGAACGCACGGTGCACCGCAGGGTGAGCCGGTTGCAGCAGTTGCTGGGTGCGCAGACCCGGTTCCAGCTCGGCGTGCAGGCGTCACGACGGGGTTGGCTTTAGTCACCCGAGGTAATCGAGACGCTGATCTTCATCACTCAGCGAACACGATTGGTGACGGTTTCCAGACATGGCGACTTTCTGCCATCACCCAGGAGTGTTAAACGCGTGGGTTTCCCCTTCTCCTCTGTTGCAAGCGCGGCCTCACCCGGCCGTGCGGGGGCAGGAAGGGATCCACCGTGAGGAAGTACTTCAGAGGCGGCATCGCCGCGGTGACAGGGGCACTGATCGCGACGAGCATCGTGCTCACGCCGGCCGCGGGCGCAGCGGCCAAGCAGGACCCGGACACGCAGAAGCTCTCGGGCGCGCTCGCGACGCAGAAGGTCACCTGGGAGGAGTGCACCTTCCCCGGCGTCGCACCGGAGACCGTCGCGAAGTTCAAGACCGTCAAGGGCCTCGCCTGCGCGACCATCCAGGTCCCGCGCGACTGGCACAACCCGGCCGACGGCAACACGATCGGCATCCGCGTCTCCAAGACCGAGACCGCGTTCAAGGGCACCAGCCGTCAGGGCATCGCGCTGGTCAACCCCGGTGGCCCCGGCGGCTCCGGCCTGCCGTGGGGTGCGGCGATGGCGCTGCGCGCCCCGGTCCTCGCCGGCCAGTACGACTTCATCGGCTTCGACCCGCGCGGTGTCGGCCTCTCCACGCCGCTCACCTGCAGCTACACCGTCCCGAACAGCACCGACGTCAACGTGCTGAACAAGGCGAAGGTCGACGGCTGCCTCGAGAACCCGCTGACGCAGTTCATCACCACCGAGCAGACCGCATACGACATGGACTTCATCCGCGTCGTGCTCGGCGAGAAGAAGATGAGCTACATCGGCTACTCCTACGGCACGTGGCTCGGCACCTGGTACGCCGCCACGTTCCCGAGCAAGGCGCACCGCTTCCTGCTCGACTCGGCCGTCGACGCCTCGCAGTCGACGCTGGAGAACACCTGGGACCTGCAGCCGCGCACCCGCGACCGCCAGTTCCAGGAGGCGCTGCTGCCGTACATGGCGCGCAACGACGCCGAGTACGGTCAGGGCACCGACCCGATGGAGATCCGCCGCAACTGGGAGAAGGCCGGCGGCACCCGTGAGTTCCTGGGTCAGCTGTTCGTCGCGTGGTTCGTGATCCCGGCCATGTACGACACCACCCAGTACCCGACCGCCGCCGCCGCGGTGTCCGCCGTGATCGGCACCCCGGCCACCGGCACCGACGCGGAGA
Organism: Lentzea sp. HUAS TT2; assembly: GCF_051853195.1. Lineage (NCBI taxonomy): Bacteria > Bacillati > Actinomycetota > Actinomycetes > Pseudonocardiales > Pseudonocardiaceae > Lentzea > Lentzea sp. HUAS TT2. The sequence goes on from NZ_CP196667.1 coordinate 1,657,434, forward strand.
AGGTCGAGCAGCTCGTCGCGAAGATGCTGACGACGCCGGGCCTGTCCGACGAGAACAAGGCGTTCATCGCGAAGGCCAAGGCCAACGCTCTCGCCGCGATCGCCAAGAAGGACCGCGTCGCGGTGAAGTCCACGACCGCCGCCGCCGAGGTCGAGACCTGGGACGCGACGTTCGAGGCGATCCGCTGCCAGGACGGTCAGTGGAACCAGAACCTGCACTACTGGAACTACTGGCTGGCCGACCTGACCGTGAACGCGCCGTTCATCGCGCCGTTCATGGCGACGCCGCTGTGCGCCTACTGGCCGACGAAGAACGCGATGCCGAAGCCGGACAAGAAGACGTTCCCGCGTCTGCTGGTCGCACAGTCCGAGCTCGACGCCGCCACCGCGTACGAGGGTGGCCTCGCCACGGCGAAGGCGCTGCCGAACGCCAAGATGATCAGCGTCGACAACGAGGGCTCGCACGGCCTGTTCCCGTACAACACGGACTGCGTCGACGACCCGATCACGTTCTACTTCCAGACCGGTGCGACCCCGCGCAAGCAGTTCACCGGCTGCCAGGCGCTCCCGCTGCCGGGCGAGGACAAGACGTTCGACGTCGGCGGCAAGCTCACCAACGGCAAGGTGAAGATCAAGATGATCACGCCGGCGGTGAAGGAAGCCAACAAGATCGTCAAGGACCTGCTGAGCGGTTCCTCGACGGCGGCGGCCGACGAGTCGGGCATGCCGGCCAACCTGTAACACCCTTTCAGAGCTGCGGCCCCCGGCGCGATGCGCCGGGGGCCGTTTCCATTGCGACTACAGGTAGTCGCGCCAGAACGGCACGGTGGCCTTCGCGGGAAAGCCGTTCGGGTGCCCGGGCCGGGGTTTCTCGAACTCCTGGTTGACGTAGTCGGTCAGGTCGACGCCGTAGCGAATGATGTCCGTTCCATAGACGGACAGCACCGGATTCCCGAACGTGCCTCGCCCCGCGGGAAGAAACCGGTGCCCGTAGACCGGGACCAACCTGGGCGCCTCGTCCACTTCCCAGCGCGCCACCGCCATCGCCGTCTCACCGTCGTCCGGCCGCTCGCCCCAGGCCGGGTTCCAGTGCTGTCCGGCCTCGACCTCCCGCAACAAGCCTCTGACCGGCCAGCCGAGTTGCTGGTGGAGATCGTCCGGATCGCCGTCGCGCCACTCGGGCCACGGCTGCTCCCACGTGTGGAAGACACCTGCTTCCGAGATGTAGGGAGTGTTCACCGGCAACCCCGCGGCGAGGAAAGCGCGGTGGTCGTCAGCGAACTCGAACCCGTGCTCGGCCTCGATGCGCGCGAACTCCGCATCGGTCAGTCCCGGCGCTATCTCACAGCAGTTGAGCTCGACCAGGCGGCGCGCGGCCGCGGTTCCCAGATCCCGACCACTCGTCACAGCGCGACCGTAGCGGGATTCGCTAGCGCTGCCACCACTTCTTGCGGACCACGTCGACGATCACGCAGGTGATGTTGTCCGGGCCGCCGTTGCCGTTCGCGAGCGCGATCAGCTGCCAGGCCGCCTCTGTCCCGTCCTCTGTGGACAGCAGGATCTCGTGGACGTCGTCGAGGTCGGTGTAGTCCGTGAGGCCGTCGCTGCAGAGCAGGTAGCGATCCTCCACCTTGGCCTGATGCCAGGTCAGGTCGGGGTCGTGCGAGTTGCCGGACTGCAGGGCGCGCAGCACGTAGGCGCGGCGCGGGTGGACGAGCGCCTCCTCCGGCGTCATGCGGCCCGCGTCCACCAGGGCCTGCACCATGGTGTGGTCGTGGGAGATCTGGCGGAGCTCGCCTTCCCTCAGCAGGTATGCGCGGGAGTCGCCGATGTGCGCCAACTCAAAGGCGAGGCCCTCCCAGCGCATGGCGGTGAGGGTGGTGCCGGCGCCCTGGGGTGTCTCGGCGTCGAGTCTGCGCGCGATCTCGGCGACCGCCGGGCCGAGGTCGCCCTCCCAGCTCGCCAGGACGTTCACCGCGAGTGCGCTGGCCACTTCGCCGTGCTCGTGGCCGCCCATGCCGTCCGCCACGGCCTGCAGGTCCGCGCGGACGTAGACCGAGTCCTCGTTGTGCTCGCGAACGAGCCCAGGATCGGTCGCCACGGCGATGCGCAGCTCGTGTGTCATGTCTCCAGTAGACCAGTTGTGAAGTGAGTTCACAAGCAATACGGTTGTGAACATGGATGAGACGGTCAACGCCGGTGACATCGCGCGCCTCGCTGATGTGGGGCGGGCGGCGGTGTCGAACTGGCGGCGGCGGTTCGAGGACTTCCCGTCGCCGGTCGGCGGGACGGCCTCCAGTCCGTTGTACCTGTTGCGCGACGTGGAGTCATGGCTTCGGCGAAACGGGAAGCAGTTCCGGGTCTCGCCGGCCGAGCGGTTGTGGACGCAGCTGCGGACCGCGGACGACCTGAAGCTCGGTGAGGCGCTGGCCGCGGTGGAGGCCGACGCGCAGACGTTCGAGTTCCTGCACGAGCGCTACCTCGAAGCCCACTCGCGGCTGCTGAACCCCACTCCGCCCGAGGTCATCGAGGTCGTGCTGGCCACGACCGACGGCGACACGGTGATCGATCCCGCGTGCGGCACGGGGAGTCTGCTGAAGGCGTCCAAGGCGCGGAACAAGATCGGGCAGGAGCTCGATCCGGTGTCCGCGGTCATCGCGCGGCGCCGGATGCCGCACGCGCAGATCTTCACCGGCGACTCGTTGCGGCACAACGGGGTCCAGGAGAAGGCCGACGCGGTGGTGTGCGATCCGCCGTGGCACGACCGGACGTGGGGGCACGAGGAACTGGTGGGCGACGCCCGCTGGACCTACGGCCTGCCACCGCGCGGCGAGCCCGAGCTGGCATGGCTGCAGCACTGCCTGTCGCTGGCCAAGCCGGGCGGGCTGGTCGCGGTGCTGCTGCCGTCAGCCGCCGCGTCGCGCAGGCCGGGCAAGCGGATCCGCGGAAACCTGCTGCGGGCCGGGGCTTTGCGCGCGGTGATGACCGTGCAGCCGGGCCGCGACCTGTGGCTGCTGCGGAACCCGATCGGCCGCGCGCCCGAGCACATCGCGCTGCTGGAGGCGCCCGGTCCGCTAGACCCGAACACGCGGGTCATCGACCTACTGGACGACGACGTCGACCTCAGTCCGTCGCGCCGCAGCGGCACCGACGTGTCCGCCTACCTCGCCGCGCAGCCGACATTCGGCCTCGCGCCGTTGCCCGAACTGCGAGAACAGGCCGCTCCCCCGATGACGACGATCGGTGAACTCGTGCGCGCGGCGCCCGGCAAGCACGTCGTCACGTCGCCGACGGGCGCGACGTACGAGATCGATCCGCGCAAGGTCGACCCCGACTTCCTCGAGGGCGTGCTTCGCGCCGCGTTCGCCAGGACCCCGACCGGCTCGACCCGGCTCGACGTGCGCAGGACGCAGGTGCCGTCGCTGCCGCTGACCGAGCAACGGCGGTACGGGCAAGCGTTCGCGCAGCTCAAGGCCCTGGAAGCAGGTCTGGAGGAGGCCGCGGGACTGGTTCGTTTGGGATACAATGGACTCCTGAGCGGACAGGTCGGACCGGCGTGATCCCGGCGGATTCACCCGATCGAGATGTCCTGAAACGCTGTTACCGTTCCCTCGCGTACGAGGAAGCGCGGGGTGGGCGAACAGGCGACGGCAGTTAGGCTTCCCGGGTGCTGATCGCCGACCGCTATGAGATCGACGACCTGCCGCTGGGGCGGGGTGGCATGGGTGCCGTGCACAAGGGGCGGGACCTGCGCCTGGATCGACGGGTCGCGGTCAAGCTGCTGCGCCTGCCCGGCAGCGATGACGAGGTGGCGCAACGGTTCGCGCGCGAAGCGAGGATCGTCGCTAGGCTCGAGCACCCCGGAGTGCCCGTCCTGTACGACTTCGGGACGCACGAGCAGCGCCTGTTCCAGGTCATGCAGTTCGTCGACGGCGTCACGGTCGCCGACCTGGTCGGCGAGTTCGGGCCGCTGCCCCAGGCGTGGGCCGCGAACATCGCCGCGCAGACCGCCGCGGTACTGGCCGCCGCGCACGAACGCGGCATCTGCCACCGCGATCTCAAGCCCACCAACCTGATGCTGTGCCCGGACGGCGCGGTGAAGGTGCTCGACTTCGGGCTCGCGCTGTTGCGGGAGAGCGACGTTGCGCCGTTCAGCCGAGCCGGCCAGATCCTCGGCACGCCCTCGTACATGGCGCCCGAGCAGATCCAGCGCGGGATCGCCGAGCCCCGCAGCGATTTGTACGCGCTGGGGTGCGTGCTGCACGAGATGCTGACGGGCGAACAACTCTTCACCGGGCCGACGGCGTACGCGGTGTTCGACAAGCACGTCAAGGAACCGCCGCCGCGGCTGCCCGGCGATCTCGACCCGGTGGTGCAACGGTTGCTGGCCAAGGACCCCGGCGGGCGGCCGGCGACGGCGCTGGAGGTTTTCGAGGACCTGCAAGGGTTTGCGCAGGATCCGCCGGCGTTGCCCGGGTTCGTGCGGGACGGCTCGACCGCGATGTACTCGAGTGTGCAGGTCAGGCCGGGATTCGGTTCACCTCGTGATCACCGGTCGCCCACAGGTGCTGCACCGCGTACGCCCGCCACGGTCGCCACGCCTCCGCACGCCTGACCAGAGCCGCCGGCGTCGACGGCAGGCCCAGAGCCTCTGCGGCCGAACGGATTCCCAGATCGGTCGGCAGGAACGCGTCCGGATCCCCCAAAGAGCGCATCAGGATCGACTCGACGGTCCAGGGGCCGAAGCCGGGCAGCGCCGAAAGCCGTTCGCGCGCAACGGTTCGGTCCGCGCCGGGAGACAGGTCCAAACCGGACTCCAGGGCGTCCAGCAACGCGGCCATCGTGCGGCGGCGGGACTCGGGCATGGCCAACTCGCCGACGTCGAACGACAGCGGGAACAGGAACAGGTCGCCCACCGGCGTTCCGTGAGCCGCGACGAGGCGTGCGGCGTGCGTGCGCGCGGCCTTCGTCGACACCTGTTGGCCCAGCACGGCGCGAATGGCGAACTCCGCGCCGTCCACCGTGCGCGGCACACGGCGGCCGGGCGCGGCCGAAACCAGCGGGGCCAATAGGGGGTCCGCGGACAGCGCGGCGTCGATCGCGAATGGGTCGGCGTCGAGGTCCAGCAGAAACCGGCAAAGGTCTAGAGCACTTGCCAAATCGCGAGAATCGGACAGTTCCAGCGTGCAAGCCACGTGGTCGGGGAACGGCCGCAAAGCCGCAATGCCGAAACCGCAAGGAAGTCGCAAGGTTCGGCGGTAGACACCGTCCCGCCACTCCTCCACGCCGGGCACGGCGGTGGCGATGAGGTGGCCGAACAGGTTGTCGGGGCACAGAGGTGCTTGAAAAGGCAAGCATTCCGAGAACGTGTCCAGCCGCATGTCCACGAGCATGACGCCATTCCAAGCGAGACGCTGGCGGGAAAGCGACATCATTCTGGACGGGGCCAACCGGGTGACCTGCTTCGCGGCGCGAAAATCCGTGGCTAGGCTGATCGTCGCGCCGTGGCAGCAGTGGTCGGTTTCAGCATGGAAGGGCGGCGTCGCGTGCGATGAGAGCGGCCTGTACGCGGTTGTCGCACCGAAGTTTCGTCAGCAGTCGGCTGACGTGGGCCTTGATAGCCCCTTCCGAGAGGTACATGAGCCGAGCGATGCGTGCGTTCGCCATGCCCTGCGCCAGGTACACCAGCACTTCCTGCTCGCGTCGCGTGAGCAGGCCGATGCGGCTGCGCGCGGCGTCGCGGCGTTCGGAGTCGACGCCGGTGAAGTGGTCGATCAACGCACGCGTCGCGGACGGCGAGAGGATCGCCTCCCCCGCGGCGACGGCACGCACGGCGTTCACCAGCGCGTCGGGTTCGCCGTTCCTGAACAGGAATCCCGCCGCACCGGCGCGCAACGCGGGGAAGAGCATCTCCTCGGTCTGCGGGGTGCACAGCATGATCACCTGCGTGCCGGGCACGTGCCTGCGCACCATCCGCACGGCCGCGAGGCCTTCCATGCCGGGCATGGAGGCGTCCATCAGCAGCACCTGCGGGCGTTGGCGCCGTGCGAGCTCGAGAGCCGCACCGCCGTCACCGGCCTCGCCGACGACCACGACGTTGCCGGAACGTTCCAGCACACCGCGGACTCCCGTGCGGATCAGCACCTCGTCGTCAGCGATGCCAACGGTGATCGTGCGCGGCTTGTCCACCAACTGCAGGCCTGCACTCGCCCACGAGGTGCTCGTCGTCAACGTCATCCGCACTCCCTGTCAGACCGGACCAGTCACCAGTTTGCTTCCGAACGAGGACCACGGGAAGGCAGGCATAACGAGCAGGTTGCGAACCGTCTCGCGCACGCAGAGGCGTAACGGCCTGCACATAACGCGCCACCACCCACGAGCTGCGCGAACGCCGGACCGAGACAGGAACACCCTGCCGTTACGGCTTGAGGAGAGGGACTCATGACCAGCAACGGACGTTGCGCTCTATGCGACGGCACGATGCCTCCCGCCACCTCCGAGCAACGCAGGTCCTACTGCTCCAACGCGTGCCGCCAAAGGGCGTATCGCCGCCGTGTCACCGTTTCCACGACAACGCCTGCCACCAGGCAGAACGTGCGCGTGCTCTCGAACCTGCCCGCCGCGCGCGACACGTTCATCGGCCGCCAGCAAGAGCTTTCGAAGCTCGACCAGCTCCTGCGCAGGCATCGTCTCGTTACGCTCGTCGGCAGTGCGGGTGCGGGCAAGACGAGGCTCGCGCTGGAGGCCGCGGGACGGCTGCGGCGCGGGCGGACAGACCGGGTCCTCCTCGTCGCGCTGGGCGAGATCACCGCTTCCCGAGACGTCATGCCCGCCCTCGCTGACGCGCTCGGAGTGACCGCGGTGACCGACGAACCGTTGCGCGACACCGTGGTCGAGACGCTGGTCAACATGAAGGTGGTCGTGGTCCTCGACAACTGCGAACACCTCCTCGACACGTGCGCCGAGCTCACCGACGTGCTGCTGAGCCGCTGCCCCGGCGTGCGGGTGCTCGCGACCTCGCGCGAGGCCCTGTGGATCACCGGTGAGGTCAGCTTCCACGTCGAGGGATTGCCCGTTCCCTCAACGGATCGGGACCTGGTCACGATGGCGGCGCCGCGATCGGAAGCCGTGAAGCTGTTCGTGGACAGGGCCCGCGAGCGCAAGCCCGACTTCCGGCTGACCCTCGACAACACGGCTGCGGTCGCGCTGTTGTGCGCGCGGTTGGAAGGCATGCCGCTGGCGATCGAACTGGCCGCGCGCTGGGTGCAGTTGTTGCCGGTCACGGACATCTGCGACCGGATGGACGAGCCGCTGGAACTGCTGACGCTGGGCTGCCGCAAGTCGCCGTCGCGCCAAAGCTCGTTGCGCGAGGCCATCGACTGGAGCTACCAGCTGCTGCAGCCGGACGAGCAGTTCGCGTTGCGGCGGCTCTCGGTGTTCGACGGCGGTTTCGACCTGGCCGCGGCCACGGAGGTCTGCTCGTCGGAACGCTCCGCGGAACCGGTGCTGGACGTGCTGTCCCGGCTGCAGGCCAAGTCGCTGGTGACGGCGGTGCCCGGCACGACGCGGTTCCGGCAGCTGGAGACGATTCGCCTGCACGCCAGGGAGAAGCTGCTGGCGGCAGGCGAGCTGGACGTCGCCTACGAGGCGCTGGCCAGGTGGTTCACCGACCTGTCGGACGTGCTGATCACCGCGCCGCTGTCGATGCCGGCGGACGTGCAGCACAAGCTCGACAACCACGTCGACAGCCTGCTCGGCACCGTCGAGTGGGCGGCTGACCGCTCCGACGAACGGCTGCTGCTCCTCACCTCGGCACTGGCGGACTGCGCAGCCCGGCGCGGACGGCTCGGCCAGGCGCGCGTGCTGCTGCGGGACGCGCTGCGGCGACCGTCCACAAGGGACGACTACCGGTGCGTCGCCCTGAACCACGCCGCCAGGTTCGCCGCCGAGCAGGGTGATCACGACGAGGCCGCCGAACTCTCCGGCGAGGCGTCACGGCTGGCACCGCACAACTCGACGGCACTCGCGATGAGCTGCCGCAGCACGCTGGCGGCGGTGCAGCAGTCCTCCGGCGAGTGGGAGGCGTCGAACGAGAACAGCACCGAATGCCTGCGGGTCGCGGAACTGCTGGGCGAGCCCCTCGCCCGTGCGGCGTGCTTGGTGGACCTCGCGCGCACGGCGTTGTCGCTGGGCAAGCACGAACGCGCCGAGAAGAACGTCATGAAGGCGTTGCCGATCTCGCGCGCGTCGGGCATGCCCGCGCGCATTGCCTCCGCGCTGAACACACGGGGTGCGGTCGCGTTGGTGCAGGGCGACCTGGACGAGGCCACGCACGCCTTCCAGGAGGCGTTGCGGATGGACGGCATCAACCCGCTGACCGCCCCTGACGCACTCGAAGGCCTCGCCGTGGTCGCGTTGACGCGAGGCCAGGCCGAGCGCGCGCTACGGCTGGAAGCGACCGGACGGGCGATGCGCAGGTCTGTCGGCGTGGTGCCGAACCCGTTCTGGGCGGAGAAGGTCGCTGGAGCCATGCGCACCGCACGGCTGATGCTGTCCGTCGCGCGCGCGGAGACCGCGTCCACGCCGTTGACCGCTGCGGAGACCGAGGCGTTCATCCAGGACGAGGTGTGGCTGGACCGCACGGAGGCCGCGTTCGGTTCGCTCGACGACCACGAACGGCGCGTGATCGCGTTGCTCGCCATGGGACTGACGAACCAGCAGATCGCGAACCGGCTGAACGTGTCGGTGCGGACGGTGGCCTCGCGGCTGCAGCGCCTGCGGGACAAGCTGGGGCTGCAGAGCCGCGAGGACATCGCGGCCTGGGGTGCGGAACGCGCTATCGGCTGAGCGCGTAAACGTTTACCCACAGTTGACAGATTTCCTTGGCCGCCACACGGGCATCGGTCACCGTGCACGCCGCCAGCTTCAACACCTCGGCATCGCGGGCCGTGGTGGCGTTGGGAATCGCGAGCACGGTCATCCCCGCCGCGTGCGCGGAGCGGATGCCCGACCCCGAGTCCTCGACCGCGAGGACGTTCACGGGATCGAGGCCGAGCTTGCGCGCGGCGAGCAGGTACGGGTCGGGCGCGGGCTTGCCGTTCGTGACGTCGTCGCCCGTCACGATGGCCTCGACGTGCCTGCGCAACCCGGACGCCGACGCGGCGGCCCTGACGTACCTGCGCGGCGACGCCGACACCAGCCCGACCGGCCCGAGTTCCGCGGCCAGCGCAACGAGCTCCGCCGCACCGGGCAGCAGCCCGAACGTGCCGCGCGCGATCGCGTCCACCATGCCGTCCACGCACTCCGACGCAGCGCGTTCCGGCGTGAGGCCCTGACACCGTTCGGCGAGGTAGGCACTCCACGTGCTGGTGCCCTGGATCGCCGCCCAGTCGGCGTGGGTCCAGCGGTAGTCGTGGCGGGCCGCGACGGTGCCGATGACCTGCTGCCACGTCGCGGAGCTGTCGACGAGGGTGTCGTCGAGGTCGAAAACGGTCGCGTAGAGCGTCACAGCGCGACCACGCTCTCCTGCACGAATGCGGCGAGCTGCTCGATGGACACCAGCTTCAGCGAATGCTGGTCCGCGAACGCCCTGAGCTGCGGCAACCGCGCCGGCTCTCCGTCCTCGTCGCAGATCTCGCTGATCACGGCGACCGGCGCGAACCCGGCGAACCGCATCAGTTCCACGGCGGCCTCGGTGTGCCCGCGCCGTTCGGTGAGACCACCTGCCCTGGCGCGCAACGGAAACACGTGGCCGGGCCGGCGCACGTCCTGCGGGGTGCTCGCGGGATCGGCGAGGACGCGCAGGGTGCGGGCGCGGTCGGCGGCGGAGATGCCGGACGTGATGCCGTTCGAGGCGTCGATGGAGACCGTGTAGGCGGTGCCTTCGGGGTCCTCGTTGTCCTGGACCATCAACGGCAGGCGCATCCGGTCGGCGACCTCGGGGGACACCGGCGCGCAGATCAGGCCGCTCGTGTGGCGCACGTAGAACGCCAGTGCCTGCTGGGTGGCGTGTTCGGCGGCCATGATCAGGTCGCCCTCGTTCTCGCGGTCCTCGTCGTCCACGACGATCACGGGGCGGCCTGCGCGCAGGTCGGTGACGGCAGCCTGGACCGAGTCCAGGCTCGGTGTGCGTTTTGCCTGTTCAGGAACGGTGAGGTTCACGTCCTCATCGTTGGGAACGGGCGGGGGTGACGCTCGGCGGACCAGTTGGTTTGACCCGAAGGTGCGAACTTCGCACCGATTGTGGAGAGCAGGCCCGCAAGCGGGCACGAGGCCGGAAATTGTCAGACCTGGCTGGGATAATTGAATCAGGGGACCCCTGGAGGGGGACCCCTGCGTGAGCTTGACGAGAGCTGCATCGAGCCTCTTCTGGACCGACTCCTAGGCCGCGAGCTTGGCGATCAGCTTGCGGGAGTCTTCCTCGTCCAGCGCGACGCGGTTGAGTGCTTTGAGAATGTCCTCGTAGTCTCTGATCGAGTCCTTGCGCTCGACGACCAGGTTCGAGTTCTCAGCCTCCAGGAAGATCACGGGCTCGATCCTGTCGAACCGCAGCAGGTCGAAGCTCCCCGACATCCCCGCATGAGCGCCGACGGAGAACGGCACGATCCGGATGTGGATGTACGGACGCACGGACATCTGCAGGAGATGGTGCAGTTGCGCGCGCATCACGTCCGCGCCGCCCACCTGGGACCACAGCACCTGCTCGTGGAGGTAGAACGTGCAGTTGAGCCTCTGCCGGAAGACTTCCTGCATCGCAGTGCGTCCGCTGACACGATCTTCGACCTCGTCTTGCGGGAGGTTGACGGCTTCCCGGCAGATCGCCCTCACGTAGTCGGGCAACTGGAGCAGGCCGGGAATCAGCAGCGGCTGCCAGACCACGAACTCCTTGGCCTTCCACAGGTGTTCCAGGAAGGTACGCATCCGGAAGGGCTGCTGGTCAGCGAAGTGCTGCCACCAGACCCTGAGGTCTGTCTGCTGGAAGAGGTACATCAGGTGGTCACGTTCTTCTGGAACGATTCGGCAGAAGCTGAGCAGGATCGCGACATCGACCTCTGAGCAGCCGCCCTTGCCGTTCAAGAGATCCGAGAGCTTGCCCGGGTCCCAGTCGATCTTCTCGCAGATCTCGCGCGCGGTCATGCGCGTGGCAGACAGGGCAGTTCGTACCGCGTCGCCGAACTCCCGCCCCCGCGCCGTGGAGAAACGCTTTGGCATGGAACGAAGTTAGGGCCGACCGTCCACTTTGTGCGATCGCCCAGCCGAAACTCGACCCGAAGGGAGTTCGTCTCGGAACCCCTCCAATAGTTAACCAACTAGACAGAGACGGGACAACCAGGGCACCTAAACCGTTTTCGGACTGCTCCATTCGAGTGACGGCAGAGGTCTAGACCTTGACCTTCGAGTGGTCTAAACCACATCGTTCCGGTACCCCCTGCGACTGAGGAGACCGATGTCCAAGTTCCGATGGCATCTAGCTGCTCTCTTCGCGGCTGTCGCCGCGATGGTCCTCGGAATCGTCGTCGTGCCCGCTGCTAGCGGTGCCGGTGGCGTTTCCGCCACGTTCTCCAAGGGTTCTGACTGGGGAACTGGCTTCGAGGGCAAGTACACGATCAAGAACAACAGCGCGGCGGCCCTGACGTCGTGGACCGTCGAGTTCACGCTCCCCGCCAACCACAAGGTCACCTCGCTGTGGGACGGCTCGTACACGACGAGCGGCCAGACCGTCACGGTCAAGAACACCTGGAACGGCAGCATCGGTGTCGGCGGGTCGGCGAGCTTCGGCTTCAACGGCTCCTACTCCGGCACGTTCGGTGCGCCGACCAACTGCAAGCTCAACGGTGGCTCGTGTGACGCCGGCGGGACCAACCCGACGACCACCACGACGACGTCGACCACGACGACGACCACCACCTCGACCACCACCACGACGACCACGACCGGTGGTCCTCAGCCCGGTGGCAAGATCAACCTCGGCTACTTCACCGAGTGGGGCACGTACCCCGCTCGCAACTACCTGCCGAAGAACATCGACATCTCCGGCACGGCCGCCAACATCACGCACATCAACTACTCGTTCGGCAACGTCGTTGGCGGCAAGTGCGTGATCGGTGAGACGTTCCCGGCGATCGAGAAGTCGTACACGGCGGCCGAGTCGGTCGACGGTGTGGCTGACGTGTGGGACGCGCCGGTGCGCGGTGCCTTCAACCAGCTGATGAAGCTGAAGAAGAAGTACCCGCACATCAAGATCCTGTACTCCTTCGGTGGCTGGACCTGGTCCGGCGGCTTCGCCGACGCGGCGAAGAAGCCCGTCGACTTCGCGAACTCGTGCTACAGCCTGCTCGAGGACCCGCGCTGGGCGAGCCTGTTCGACGGCATCGACATCGACTGGGAGTACCCGAACGCCTGTGGTCTCACCTGCGACACGAGCGGCTTCGACTCCTACCGCGTCCTGATGGAGGAGCTGCGCAGGAAGTTCGGCCCGAACTACCTGGTCACCTCGGCTATCACCGCTGACGGCACCAACGGCGGCAAGATCGACGCCGCTGACTACAAGGGCGCTGCGGCGTTCGTCGACTGGTACAACGTCATGACGTACGACTACTTCGGTTCCTGGGCGGCGCAGGGCCCCACGGCTCCGCACTCCCCGCTGACGTCCTACAACGGCATCCCGACGCCGGGCTTCTACTCGGACGCGGCGATCCAGAAGCTGAAGGGCAAGGGCGTTCCGTCCAGCAAGCTCCTGCTCGGCATCGGCTTCTACGGCCGCGGCTGGTCCGGCGTGACGCAGGACGCCCCTGGTGGCACGGCGACCGGCCCCGCGCCGGGCATCGAGCCGGGCAACCAGAACTACAACGTGCTCAAGACGCAGTGCCCCGCAACGGGCACGGTCGCGGGTACGGCCTACGCCAAGTGTGGTGACCAGTGGTGGAGCTACGACACCCCGTCCACCATCACCGGCAAGATGGGTTACGCGAAGACCCAGGGTCTCGGTGGCGCCTTCTTCTGGGAGATGTCCGGAGACACCTCGAACGGTGAGCTCGTCAAAGCGATGAAGAGCGGTCTCAACTAGTTCTTCTAACGCCGGGAGGGGAGCTGGGTCAACCCAGCTCCCCTTTTGTTTTGCCAGAAAAGTCAGCAGAACACCTGGTCCAGCAGCCTGCTGTAACCGTCGCCAGGGCTCGCGCCATCGGCTGCCTCGGTGAGCGACAGCTCAAGGCGTTTGCCGTTCGGCGTGCCGACCATCATCGTCCCGTAGCCGTGGATCTGGCCGTCGTGGCCGTAGACCTTCGTGCCGCAGGGCAACGACGCGACCGCGAGGCCCAGGCCGTAGTCGGGGCTCACCGCCGACGTCTTCGTCAGCTCCTTCTGCTGCACGGGTTTGAGCAGCTTTCCGGCCAGCAGGGCCGTCAGGAACGTGTCCAGGTCGCGGGTCGTCGAGATCATCTCCCCCGCCGCCCAGCCCCACGACGGGTTGAGCCGCGTGACGTCCACGGCCTTGCCGGAGGCATCGGGGTAGTAACCGTGCGCGTGCGGTCCGGGCACCTCCACCGAGTTCCTGGGCAGCACGGTGTCCTTGAGCCGCAAGGGCTTGAGGATCCGCTGCTCGACCGCCTGCTGGAACGGCCTGCCGGTGACCTTCTCGACCAGCAGTCCGGCGACGACGTAGTTGGTGTTGGAGTAGTTCCACTTCGTGCCGGGCTCGAAGTCGAGCGGCTTGGACGTCGAGAACGCAAGAAGTTCCTGCGGCGTCCAGCTCTTGAAGCGGATCGACGGGAACCCGGCGGGGTCCAGCGGCAGGGCGTCCGTGTAGTTGTAGAGGCCGCTGGTGTGCTGCAACAGCTGCCGCACGGTGATGCGGTCGTCGACCAGGCCGGGCAGGTGACGCGACACCGGCGCGTCCAGGTCGAGTTTCCCCTCCCCCACGAGTTGCAGCACCACGGTCGACACGAACGGCTTCGTGACGCTGCCGATGCGGAAGGTTCCGTTGTGCGGCACGGGTTTGCGAGAGCCCAGCTCGGCGACGCCGGACCGGACGGTGTCGTGCCCGTTGATCCGCGCCTGGATGCCCAGTGCGCCACCGGACCTCGTGAGCTCGTCGATGATCTGCTGCACGGCCCCCTGCCGGACCGGCGCCGCGGAGGCGACACCGGCCGTGGCGAACAGGGTGGCCGCGGTGAGTGCGGCTACCAGTCTCATGATCAGCAGAAGACCTCGGTGAGGATCTTGTTGAACGCGTCACCGGGGTTGCCCTCGGTGGGACCGCTGGTGGCGTTGAACTCGAAGCGCTTCTTGGTGTCCGGCGTCGTCAGCATCTGCGACGAGTAACCGGGGATGCCACCGCTGTGGCCCCACACCTTCGTGCCGCACGGCAGGGTCTCGACCTGCAGGCCGAGACCGTACTCGGGGCTCACGGCCGTCGTCTTGCCGATCTCCTGCTGCTGCGCGGGCTTGAGCAGCCTGCCGCTCGACAACGCCGTGACGAACGTGTCGAGGTCGCGGGTCGTGGAGATCATCTCGCCGGCTGCCCAGGCGACCGACGGGTTCAGGCGGGTGATCTCGGCCGGCCGGCCGGCGACGGTCCAGTAGGCGCGCGCGTGCGGGCCGCTGATGCCGGCCTTGTCGCCGGGCACCTCGGTGTCCTTGAGGTGCAACGGCTTCAGGATCCGCTGCTCGACGGCCTTCTCGTACGGCTTGCCGGTGATCTTCTCGACCAGCAGGCCGACGACGACGTAGTTGGTGTTGGAGTAGCTCCACCGGGTGCCGGGCTCGAAGTCCAGCGGCTTCGACGTGGAGAGCGCGAGCAGTTCCTGCGGCGTCCAGCTCTTGTAGCGGATCTTCTCGAACTCGTCCGGGCTGAGCGGCAGCGCGTTGGTGTAGTTGAAGAGTCCGCTGGTGTGCTGCAGGACCTGGCGAACGGTGATGCGGCTGTCGATCAGGCCGGGCAGGTAGCGGACGACCGGCGCGTCCAGGTCGATCTTGCCCTCACCGGCGAGTTGCAGCGTCACCGTCGACACGAACGTCTTGGTGATGCTGCCGACGCGGAACCTGCCGTTCTCCGGCACCGGCCTGGTGGTGTTCAGCTCGGCCGTGCCGGAGGCGGCGGTGAACCGCTGCCGCCCGTCCGTGACCCTGGCCTGCACGCCCAGGGCCGCCCCGCTCTGCGTGATCTGGTCCAGGGCCTGCTGGATGACCTCGCGGTCCGTGCTCTGCGCGTCCGCCGAGGCGACGCCCGCGGTGGTCAGGGCCAGCAGGCTCGCTGCTGTGACTGTTGCTGCTAATCGAATCCCCATGCCCACACCATGTCCGGCTGTGGTGTCAGCCCGCATCCATCTTCAGTAGTACGCGCGGGTTGAAGCGACCTAAGGGATCTCCCCTGCTCCGTTCACGTTCAGTACGGGCGTTTCGCCGCATTCATGGCCGAAACGAGCATGGGACGCACTTTCGGCCAATGCGCGTCCTGCTGGCACGAGAACGGCGGCAGGAAGCCACCGCAGCGGCCGGAGCTCGCGCCGATCTCCCAGACGAAGCTCGGCACGCCCAGGTCGTCGTACACCCAGTCGTCGGTGGCGCCGGACGCGTTGTAGAGCACCTCGCCGGGCTGGCCCGCGGTGAAGCCGGACAGCGCGGCCATGTCGTTCGCCATCTTGCGCAGAGCGGTGTCGTTGCCGGTCTTCAGCGTGCTCCAGCCCCACGGGAAGAGCACGTAGTTGCCGTAGCTGTGCATGGAGATCACGGCGCCGGTGGTGTCGGCGGAGGCGGCCGCGGTGTCGCCTGGCGCGCGGGTGTCGCGGTAGAGCTTGCGCCACAACGACTCCAGCGCCTGGACCTCCACCTCGGAGTCGGCGCGCGTGCCTCGGTAGGTCTCGCTGCACTTGTTCGTGGACGAGCCGACCTCGCCCCAGTGCGAGCCGGCGTTGCGGTTGAGGTCGACGCCGCGGGAGCCCGAGGTGCAGGTGCCGTTGGCGTTCTTGCGCTGCAGCACGGGCGAGTCGCCGCCGGACTCGACGATCTCGACGCCGTCCGGGTTGGCGATCGGGACGACCCAGACCTCCAGTTCGGCGAGCATCGCGGTCAGGTCCGGGGAGCCGACGAGGTCGTCGATGAACCGCCACGCCATGTCGCCGGTCGTGATCTCGCGGGCGTGGAGCTGGCCCATCACGAACAGGCGCGGCTTTGGCGCGGTGGGCGACAATGCGCAGTCGCCGGGGTTCTTCCGCGTTATGCAGATGGCTTTCAGGTCGTGTCCGCCGCTGCCCTGGGTCTTGCGCCAGGAGTCGCCGTAGTCGACGACCGTCGCGAGATCGGGATGGGTTTGAGCGACTTCGTTCAAGTGGGCGAACTGCGCGGTGATGGTGCGATAGCCGCCGTAATAAGTCGCCTCATCGAGTGAACGCGGCGCCCGCTCGGACGGGGGCATCGCCGTCTCGACGGTGGACGGGAAACCGTCCGCGCGGAGCTTGCCGGCGGTCAGCGGGTCGCCGACGACGAACAGGTCGTCGCCGTCACGTTGCTCCAACACGTCGTAACCGAGGCGCAACAACCGTTGGGCAGAATCACCCTTGGGCGCCGGTACACGCAGCACGTATGTCGCTTGTGGACCTTCCGCGGGCGCCGGCGCGGGACTCAGCAGCAGGGCCAGGCAGGCGAACAGGGCGACGGCGGTCCTCATGATCAACGATGATCGACCGTTCCGCTGATCACCGCCACTCCGTTCGACCGACCGGATGATTACCGTCCGGTTCTTGGGACGGGGAAAGCGCCCATTTGGCGCTTTGTGACGAAAATCAATAGGATTTCACCCAGCATCGCAGCGGTTATCGTGCTGACAAGGCCGAAACCGACTCGACGGACAGCGAGGTTCGCGGACAACCAGCCACCAGGAAGAAAAGGGAGTTCAAGCCATGGATCATCTGTACAACGACGGTGTCGCTGAGATCTCGCTGCTCGACTTCCCCTGGCGCGGTTCCGCTGCGGACGACGACGAGGGGCTCGAGCCGACCATCGTCCGCAGCATGGACTGACAAAACTCGGGGGTTCCCCATGACCGGCCTGTCCACCGTCGTCAAGGGCACCGGCCCGGCTCTCCTGCTCGTGCACGGCGCGGGCGGCAGCATCCAGGCCAACTACGGACCGATCCTCGGAACCCTGACCCAGTACTTCACCGTCATCGCGCCGGACCTGCCGGGCTCGGGCGGCTCACCGAAGGCATCGGGGGCGCTCGACCTGGACAGGCTCGCCGACGATCTGGTGGACGTCGCGGTCAAGGCCGGGCACGAGTCGTTCTTCGTGTCCGGCTACTCGATGGGCTGCGCGGTCGCCGTCACGGCGGCCGTCCGGCATCCGGAGCGGGTGCGCGGGCTGGTGCTGAGCACGCCGTTCACGAAGATCGACGCCGCGACCAAGGCCAAGATCGACGAGTGGAAGTCGTTGCTCGACGGGTCCCGCTCGGTGCTGTCGAGGTTCATCCTCTCGGTGATGTGCAGCAGGGAGTATCTGGCCCGGCTCACGCCAGCGCAGGCGGAGGGCTTCGCCGAACTGATCGGCGCGAGCGTGCCGACGGGCTCCCCCGCGCACGTCGACCTGATCCTGAAGATCGACCTGACCGACCTGTTGCCGCAGGTCACGCAGCCGACGCTGGTGATCGGCGCGTCCGGGGACCAGCTGCTGTCGCGGGAGCTGGGCAAGGAGGTCTCGGACCTCATCCCCGGATCGAAGTACGCGGACATCGCGTGCGGGCACGCGATCGCGCTGGAGTCCGCGATGCCGTGGTCGCGGCTGATCACCGACTACCTCACGTCGATTTGACGCACGCGGGGACCTTTCGTACCGCATGTCGGTACGAAAGGTCCCCGCGTGCGGTCAGACGGTGCGGAGGCGGTGGGCCAGGGCGGTGTGGCGGCGGCCTGCGCCGACGGTGCGGACGGCTTGGCCGATGGCGCGTTTGGAGCCGACCAGGACGACCAGCTTCTTCGCGCGCGTGACGGCGGTGTAGAGCAGGTTGCGCTGCAGCATCATCCACGCGCTGGTCGTGATCGGGATGACCACGCACGGGTACTCGCTGCCCTGTGAGCGGTGGATGGTCATGGCGTAGGCGTGGCTGAGCTCGTCCAGCTCGGAGAACTCGTAGTCGACTTCCTCGTCCTCGTCGGTGCGGATGGTCAGCTTCTGCTCGACCGGGTCCAGCGCGATGACGACGCCGAGCGTGCCGTTGAAGACGCCGTTCTTGCCCTTGTCGTAGTTGTTGCGGATCTGGGTGACCTTGTCGCCGAGCTTGAACACCCTGCCGCCGAAGCGCTTCTCGGGCAGGCCGTCCTTCGACGGCGTCAGAGCCTCCTGGAGCACGGTGTTGAGCGCGCCGGCGCCGGCCGGGCCGCGGTGCATCGGGGCGAGGACCTGGATGTCCTTGCGCGGGTCGAGGCGGAACTTGCGCGGGATGCGGTTCGCCACGACGTCGACGGTCAGCGCGGCGGCTTCCTCGGCCTCGTCGGTGCTGAACAGGAAGAAGTCCGGCATGCCCTGAACGATCGGGTAGTCGCCGCTGTTGATGCGGTGGGCGTTCGTGACGACGCCGGACTCCTGGGCCTGGCGGAAGATGTGCGTCAGGCGGACGTTCGGGATCGGGCTCCCCTGCGCCAGCACGTCCCTGAGCACCTCGCCCGCGCCGACGGACGGCAGCTGGTCGACGTCGCCCACGAGCAGCAGATGCGCGCCGGGCGGGACGGCCTTCACGAGTTTGTTGGCCAGCAACAGGTCCAGCATCGAGGCCTCGTCCACGACCACGAGGTCGGCGTCGAGCGGGTGGTCGCGGTCGTACGCCGCGTCGCCGCCGGGCTTGAGCTCGAGCAGGCGGTGGACGGTGCGAGCCTCGTGGCCGGTCAGCTCGGTGAGGCGCTTCGCGGCACGTCCGGTCGGGGCGGCGAGGACGATCTTGGCGCCCTTCGCCTTGGCAAGCCGGACGATCGAGCGGACCGTGAAGCTCTTGCCGCAGCCGGGACCGCCGGTCAGCACGGCGACCTTCTGCGTGAGGGCGAGCTTCACCGCGGCTGACTGGTGTTCTTCGAGTTCGGTGCCCAGCCAGGCGAGGGCCTTGTCCCAGTTGACCGCGGCGAAGCTCGGCATGCGGTCGTGGTCCGCGTGCAGCAGGCGTTTGAGCTGCGCGGCCATCGAGATCTCCGCTCGGTGGAACGGGATCAGGTAGACGGCGATCTCGTCGTCCGGGAGCTCCTCCCTGACGACGCCCTCCTCCTCGACCAGTTCGGCGAGGCAGTCGATGACCAGGCCGGTGTCGACCTGGAGGATCTTGATCGCGTCGCCGATGAGCTCCTGTTCCGGCAGGTAGCAGTTGCCGTTGGTGGTGGCCTCGGAGAGCGTGAACTGCAGGCCGGCCTTGACGCGCTGCGGGCTGTCGTGCGGGATGCCGACGGCCTTCGCGATGACGTCGGCGGTCTTGAAGCCGATGCCCCAGACATCGCTGGCCAGCCGATATGGCTCGTCCCTGACGACGTCGATGGACTTGTCGCCGTACTGCTTGTAGACGCGGACGGCGAGGCTCGTGGAGACGCCGACGCCCTGCAGGAAGACCATGACCTCCTTGATGGCCTTCTGCTCCTCCCACGCGTCCGCGATGAGCTTGGTGCGCTTCGGACCGAGCTTCGGGACCTCGATGAGTCTGTGCGGCTCGTTCTCGATGACGTCCAGGGCGTCGACGCCGAAGTGGGTGACGATCTTGTCCGCGAGCACGGGGCCGATGCCCTTGATCAGGCCGGAGCCGAGGTAGCGGCGGATGCCCTGGATCGTCGCGGGCAGGATCGTCGTGTAGTCGTCGACGAGGAACTGCTTGCCGTACTGCGGGTGCGAGCCCCAGGTGCCGCGCATGCGGATCGACTCGCCCGGCTGGGCGCCCAGCAGCGCTCCGACGACCGTGACCAGGTCACCTCGGCCGGTGTCGACCTTGGCGACGGTGTAGCCGTTGTCCTCGTTGGCGTACGTGATCCTCTCCAGGACCGCTTCGAGGACGTTCATGGAGCGAACCTACCTCGCGGGTCTGCACACGATCTTCACAACTTGTCCCGGCGTCCTCCACGACATACCCATAAAGTCGCCGGCATGACAGGTCAGCGAAGGGTGCTCGTCGTGGAGGACGACATCACGATCGCCGAGTCCGTGGCCGCGCGGCTGCGGGCGGAGGGCTTCGTGGTGGCGGTGGCCCACGACGGGCCCTCCGGGGTGGCTCAGGCTGCCGCTTTCACGCCTGACCTGGTCGTTCTGGACGTGATGCTGCCGGGGTTCGACGGGCTCGAGGTGTGCCGGCGGATCCAGGCGGCGCGGTCGGTGCCGGTGCTGATGCTGACCGCGCGAGGGGACGAGACCGATCTGCTGGTCGGGCTCGCCGTGGGGGCCGACGACTACCTGACGAAGCCGTTCTCGATGCGCGAACTGGCGGCGCGTGTGCACGTGCTGCTGCGCCGCGTGTCCCGGGCGGTGTCGTCGCAGTCGCTGGAGCTCGGGGATCTGCTGATCGACCTGGCCTCGCGGCGGGTGTCCCGTGCCGGCGTCGAGGCCCACCTGACGCCCACCGAGTACGACCTGCTGGTGTTCCTGGCCGAGCGGCCGTCCGCCGTGCAGGCCCGCGAACGGCTGCTGGCCGAGGCTTGCGGGTGGCACGAGGGGGCGTCGTCGCGCACGGTCGACTCGCACGTGAAGGCGTTGCGGCGCAAGCTCGGCGCCGACCTGATCCGGACCGTGCACGGGGTGGGGTACGCGCTGGAGGTGCCTAGCCGGCGGGTGTCTTCGTGAAGCGGGCCCTGGAGCTGCTGGACATGCTGCCGCGTCCGTTGGACTCGGTGCGGTCGATCAAGCTCAAGCTCGGGATCGTGATCGTGGTGTCCGGGTGCGTGTCGTTCGCCTACTTCCGTTACGTGACCGGGTGGTTGCCGCCGCGGACCACGTTGATCGCTTTGGTTCTGGGGCTGTTGACCTCGCAGCTCCTGGCTCACGGCATGACCTCGCCGTTGCGGGAGATGACTTCTGCGGCTCGTTCCATGGCTTCCGGGGACTACTCGCGGTCTGTCCGGGCCACTTCGTCCGACGAGGTCGGTCAGCTGGCGGAGGCTTTCACGGTGATGGCCGCCGATCTGGCCGCCGCCGACCAGCAGCGGCGGGAGTTGATCGCGAACGTGTCGCACGAACTGCGGACGCCGATCTCCGCCTTGCAGGCCGTGCTGGAGAACGTGGTCGACGGGGTGGCCTCCGCCGACGCCGCGACCATGCGCACCGCGTTGGCGCAGACCGAGCGGCTGGGACGGCTGGTCACCGAGCTGCTGGACCTGTCGAAGATCGACGCCGGGGTGCTGTCGCTGAAGCGGGAGACGTTGTCGGTGTCGTCGCTGGTGGCCGACGTGGTGGCCGAGGCGGCGGTGGCGGCTCCTGCCGCCTCGTTCTCGATCGACGTCGCCGGGGATCTGACTGTTTTCGCTGATGGGGAGCGGTTGCACCAGGTGTTGGTGAACCTGGTGGACAACGCCGCCCGGCACGGACCCACCGGGGGGTTGGTGTCCGTTTCGGGCAGTTGTACGGCTACCGCCGTGGTGCTGGAGGTTCGGGACGAAGGGCCGGGGATCGCCCCGGCCGAACGGTCGCGGATCTTCGAGAGGTTCACCCGAGGGGAGAGGGCGGGCGGTGGCGGGACCGGGCTCGGGCTCGCCATCGCCCGGTGGGTGGTGGACCTGCACGGCGGGACGATCGCCGTGGTGGACCCCGGGTCGTGCATCCGGGTGACCTTGCCTCGTTGACCTTGGCTTTTGCCTGACTCTTGTTCGCACCGCCGGGCGGTGTGACGGTGAAGCACGCCCGTTTCCGGGCTTGGGAGAGAGAAATGACTGACTCGACGCCACCGGCTGACTCGTCTGAGACGCCTGGGGAGAAGGCCGCCGCTCGGCGGAAGTACCGGCAGTTCCGGAAGGTGGGGTATCGGCCTGTCGCCGGGGGTGAGGGGGCCGCTGGGGCTGAGGACTCGGCCGATGCCGCGAGCGCGGCTGACGCGGGAGTTCCGGCGGGCACCGAGGGCTCGGCGGGTGCCGAGAAGGTCGGCGACTTGGCTGCTCAAGACGCCAACGCAGGCTCGCGCAGGGGTACCCCTGATTCGGGAACCCCCACAACTCAACCTACTCACGAGGTCCGACAAGATCAGCCGGCGAACGAGAGCCCAGCTGAGGCACCGCGGCCGTTGGGTGGGAGCCCTGCCGAGGCACCGCGGCCGTTGAGCGAGAGCCCAGCTGAAGCACCGCAGCCGGTGAGCAAGAGTTCCGGCAACGCGGCGCGGCCGGTGGGTGAGAAGCCCGATGAGGCTGCCCAGCCCACGCCGCCCACCCAGTCAGCGCAGGTGGCCACCGCCACCCTCCCCCCACCGTCCCCGTGGCAGGGCCCGCCCCGCTACCCCGCCGCAGCGGCCGCCATGACCACCCCGGGCCTCCCGTTCCTCCCCTGGTGGCGCCCACCCACCACGGGCGCCTCCAACAAAGCCCTGGTCGCAGGCCTGATCGCGGGCCTGGCCGGAGCGTTCCTGGGCCTCCCGCCGTGGCGCCCACCCACCACGGGCGCCTCCAACAAAGCCCTGGTCGCAGGCCTGATCGCGGGCCTGGCCGGAGCGTTCCTGGCCGTCCCGAACAACGGCATCGGCTGGTTCCTGGCCGGCCTGGCAGGCGTCGGCGGCGTGCTGTTCTACGCGGGCAAGCCCACCGTCGAACGGGCTCTGTGGCTGGCCGGCGCGCTGGCGTTCCTCGCGATGGGCTTCCTGCGGGCCGCGGAGTGGGTGTTCCCGCTGAGCCTGATGGCGTCGATGTTGTGCGGTTCGATCGCCATGGCCGGGGGCAAGACGGTCAAGGGGCTCGTGTTCGGGGCCGTGGGCGTGGGGCTGGGTGCACTGCGGTCCATTCCCTGGGTGGCCAAGGGGTTCCGCCGGCGGGGGCCGATCGGGATCCGGCCGTTCGTGTCCGTTGGTGTGGCGCTGGTGTTGCTGGTGGTCTTCGGGTCGTTGCTGGCCGGGGCGGACAAGGCGTTCAACGACTTCCTGGAAGGTCTGATCCCGGATCTCGACATCGGCGTCTACGTGCAGAAGACGTTCTACGGAGTTGTTGCGGCGCTTGGTGCTCTTGGCGCCTGCTACCTGGTGGCGGCGCCTCCGCAGATGGACGAGGACGCCGAGGGCAAGCCGGGGTCGTTGCGGCTCAAGGACTACGGGTTGCCCGTCGGGGTGCTCGTGGTGCTGTTCACCGGGTTCGTGGGGACGCAGCTCGCGGTTCTGTTCGGTGGCGAGGCCTACGTGATGAAGACGGCGGGCGTGACGTTCGCCGAGTACGCGCGGTCCGGGTTCTGGCAGCTGCTGTGGGTCACCATTC
This sequence comes from Lentzea sp. HUAS TT2, assembly GCF_051853195.1. Taxonomy (NCBI): domain Bacteria; kingdom Bacillati; phylum Actinomycetota; class Actinomycetes; order Pseudonocardiales; family Pseudonocardiaceae; genus Lentzea; species Lentzea sp. HUAS TT2. The sequence goes on from NZ_CP196667.1 coordinate 1,680,826, forward strand.
TCACGCTCGGCGTAATTGCCGGTGTCGCGCGGTTCGCCGTGAAGAAGACGGCGCGGGAACAGTTGTGGTTGCGGGTGTTGCTCGGTTCGCTCGCTGTTCTGACGCTGGTCATCGTGGCGAGTGCCTTGAGCCGCATGTGGTTCTACCAGCAGGCGTACGGGTGGACGGTGCTGCGGCTGCTCGTCGCGTCGTGCGAGGTGTGGCTGGCGGTGGTGTACCTGATGGTGATCGCGAGCGGGATCTCGTTGCGCGCCAACTGGTTGCCGAAGGCGATCGTGGGTACCGGCGCGGCCTTCTTCCTCGCGGTGGTGGCGATGAACCCCGAACGGGTGGTCGCCGACTACAACGTGTCGCGGTTCGAGGCCACGCAGAAGATCGACACGTACTACCTGTCGCAGCTGTCAGAGGACGCGGTGCCGGCACTGGTCCGGTTGCCCGCGCACGAACGCTCGTGTGCCTTGCGGTGGATGAAGAATCGCACCGTCGAGCAGGACTGGCGGGAGTGGAACCTGGCGCGCCACAACGCAAAGAAGTCACTCGAAAGTGTTGCGGTGACTGAGGTCACCTGTGAGGGCGGGTACTTGGGCGAGAGGTGATTGGTTACAACACTGTAAAGTTGCTCAGCTACCAGTTGCCGAGAGGGTGAGAAGTGACGCTGAAGTGACGATCGCGGCAGAACCCGTTGTCCTCCCATCGATGTTCACCGCAGGCGAGGCGCCCACACCGCGCACCCTCCTGGACATCCTGCGCGCGAGTGCCGAGAAGCACCCGAACGCGCTGGCCGTCGACGACGGCACCACCGCGCTGAGTTACCGCGCACTGATCACCGAAGTTCAGGAACTGTCCGAAAAGCTCAACGCCGAGGGCGTCGGGGTCGGCGACCGGGTGGGCATTCGCGTGCCGTCCGGCACCGTCGACCTCTACGTCTCGATCCTGGCGACCCTCGCGGCCGGCGCGGCCTACGTGCCCGTCGACTTCGAGGACCCCGACGAACGCGCCGAGCTCGTTTTCGGTGAGGCACAAGTGGGTGCCGTGCTCGGCGAGGGCCGATCCCTTGTGCCGCACGGCGCCACGCTCGGCGTGCCCGGCGAACCCGGTCTGGACAACGACGCGTGGATCATCTTCACGTCCGGTTCGACCGGCAAGCCCAAAGGCGTCGCCGTCACACATCGCAACGCCGCCGCGTTCGTGGACGCGGAGGCGCGCCTGTTCCTGCAGGACGAGCCGATCGGGCCGGACGACCGCGTGCTGGCCGGGCTCTCCGTCGCGTTCGACGCCTCCTGCGAGGAGATGTGGCTCGCGTGGCGCTACGGCGCCTGTCTGGTGCCCGCGCCGCGGTCGCTGGTGCGCACCGGCATGGACCTGGGTCCGTGGCTGGTGGAGCAGGAGATCACGGTCGTCTCCACCGTTCCGACGCTGGCCGCGCTGTGGCCCGTCGAGGCGCTGGACGACGTGCGGCTGCTGATCTTCGGCGGCGAGGCCTGCCCGCCCGAGCTGGCCGAACGGCTCGCCGTGGACGGCCGCGAGGTCTGGAACACCTACGGGCCGACGGAGGCCACGGTCGTCGCCTGCGCCGCGCGGATGGACGGCACGGGTCCCGTGCGCATCGGCCTGCCGCTCGACGGCTGGGAGCTCGTCGTCGTGGACGCCCAGGGCGAGGTCGTGCCCATGGGCGAGTCCGGCGAACTGGTGATCGGCGGCGTCGGCCTGGCGCGCTACCTCGACGAGGCCAAGGACGCGGAGAAGTACGCGCCGCTGCCCTCGATGGGCTGGGACCGCGCGTACCGCAGCGGTGACATGGTCCGCGCCGAGCCGGAGGGCCTCGTCTTCCTCGGCCGCGCGGACGAGCAGATCAAGCTCGGCGGCCGCCGGATCGAGCTCGGCGAGGTGGACGCGGCGCTGGCCGCACTGCCGGGTATCGCCGGTGCCGCTGCCGCCGTGCGCACGACCCGTGGCGGCAACCAGATCCTCGTCGGCTACGTGGTCCTCGACGGCGAGTTCGACCAGGAAGCGGCCATCGAGCAGCTTCGAGGCGAACTCCCCGCGGCTCTCGTGCCGTTGATCGCCGTCGTCGAGACGCTGCCGACGCGCACGTCCGGCAAGGTCGACCGCGCCGCGCTGCCGTGGCCGCTGGAGTCGATGGACACCGCGGGTGTGGTGTTCTCCGGTCTCGAGGGCTGGCTCGCGGAGCAGTGGGCCGCCGTGCTCGGCTCCGGGCCCGCCTCCGAGGGCGCGAACTTCTTCTCGTCCGGCGGTAGCTCGCTGGGTGCCGCCCAGCTCGTCTCGCTGGTCCGCACGCGGTACCCGAGCACGTCCGTGCAGGACATCTACCAGAACCCGACGCTGTACAAGCTGGCCCGGCGCCTGGAGTCGTACGGCCAGACGGCCGAGGTGCACGAGGTCGCGCCGACGCCGCGCTGGACCGGTGTCGTGCAGACGCTGCTGATGATCCCGTTGCTCACCATCGCCGGTGCGCGCTGGGTCGTGGCGCTGACGGCGTTGTCGAACGTGCTGGGCTGGACGTCGGTGTCGTGGTGGTGGGTCGCCGCAGGGGCCGCGGTGTTCCTGAGCCCCGCCGGCCGCCTCGCGATCTCCGCCGGTGGCGCCCGGTTGCTGCTGCGCGGCGTGAAGCCCGGCGAGTACCCGCGTGGCGGTTCCGTCCACCTGCGACTGTGGGCCGCCGAGATGCTGGCGCAGATGTCGCGCGCCACCGAGCTCTCCGGCTCCTGGGTCACGCACTACGCGCGGGCGTTGGGCGCGAAGATCGGCCCAGGGGTCGATCTGCACTCGTTGCCGCCGGTCACGGGCATGCTGAAGGTCGGGCGCGGCGCCGCCGTCGAACCCGAGGTCGACCTGTCCGGCTGGTGGCTGGACGGCGACAGGCTGCGCATCGGCCGCATCCGGATCGGTGCCGGCGCGACCGTTGGTGCCCGCAGCACGCTGTTCCCCGGTGCGCGGATCGGCAAGAAGGCCGAGGTGGCGCCCGGTTCGGGGGTCGTCCGGTCGGTGCCGACCGGTCAGCGCTGGTCAGGCGTGCCCGCCACCCGTGAGGGCAAGGCGTCGCGCTCGTTCCCGTCACGTCGTCCGACGCGGTCGCGCTTCTGGAACCTGATGTACGGCGTCTCGTCCGGCCTGCTGGCCGCGCTGCCGCTGCTGGCGGCCGCTCCGGCCCTGCTCTACGTGCTGCGCCGCCCGGTGACCCTGACGTCGGCGCTGTGGGACGTGCCGGTCGCCTCCGCGATCTGGTTCGGCTCGTACGCGCTGATCGTGCTGGTCGCCGTGCGCCTGCTGGGCATCGGCATGCGCGAGGGCTATTACCCCGTGCACAGCCGCGTCGCGTGGGCGGCGTGGACGACCGAGCGGTTGATGAACAACGCGCGCACGGCCCTGTTCCCGCTGTACGCGTCGCTGTTCACGCCGGTGTGGCTGCGGCTGCTCGGCATGAAGGTCGGCCGCAACGTCGAGGCGTCGACCGTGGTCGCGCTGCCGAAGATGACCAGGGTGGGCGACGGTGCGTTCCTGGCCGACGACACGATGGTCGCCACGTACGAGCTCGGCGGCGGCTGGCTGCGCATCGCCACGGCCCGTGTGGGCAAGCGGGCGTTCCTGGGCAACTCGGGCATGACGGCGCCCGGCCGCAACGTGCCGAAGGGCGGACTCGTCGGCGTGCTGTCGGCGGCCCCGAAGCGGGCCAAGGCCGGCTCGTCGTACCTGGGCATGCCGCCGATGAAGCTGCCGCGTGCCGCCGAGGTGTCGGACCAGTCGCGCACGTTCAACCCGCCGAAGCACCTCATGTGGGCGCGGGCGCTGGTCGAGCTGTGCCGCTTCGTCCCGGTCATGCTGAACGTCGCCCTCGTCGTGCTCGTGCTGTTCGCGCTGAAGGAGTTCGGGCTCTGGTGGTCCGGCGCCGTGCTGCTGGGCGCGGGCGTCGCCGCCTGCCTGGTCGCCGTCGTCGCCAAGTGGACGCTCGTGGGCCGGTTCAAGGTGCGCGAGTACCCGCTGTGGTCGGCGTTCGTGTGGCGCAACGAGCTGGCGGACACGTTCGTCGAGGTGCTCGCGGTGCCGTGGCTGATCGGGTTCTCCGGCGGTACGCCGCTGATGAACCTGTGGCTGCGCTCGCTGGGCGCGTCGGTCGGCCGTGGCGTGTGGTGCGAGTCGTACTGGCTGCCCGAGGCGGACCTGGTGAAGCTGGGCGCCGGCGCGTCGGTGAACCGGGGCTGTGTCGTGCAGACGCACCTGTTCCACGACCGGATCCTGCGCATGGACCGCGTCGAACTGGGCGCGGGGTCCACTTTGGGCCCGCACGGCATCGTGCTGCCCGGCGCGTCCGTGGGCGCTCACACGACCATCGGACCCGCCTCGCTGGTCATGCGCGGAGAGGATGTACCGTCGGGAACCCGTTGGCTGGGCAACCCGATCTCCGCGTGGACATGAGCTTCTCCGTACACCATTACGCACTAGAGCTTGACTACAAGCCGCACTCCGCGCGCCTGTCCGGGCGCGCGGTGCTGCAGGCTTCCTGCACCTCGCTGTCGTCGTTCTCGCTGTCCTTCGGTCCACTGCGGATCTCGAAGGTGCTCGTGAACGGCAAGCCGGCGCGCTACGGGCACGCGGGCGGGGTGCTGAACATCCGTGCGGCCGTGCGCGGTGCCTTCACGGTCGAGGTCCGGTACTCGGGCACGCCCGTGCCTGTCTCGACGCCGGAGTGGGGCGACCTCGGCTGGGACGAGCTCACCGACGGCTCGATCGTGGCCTCGCAGCCGATCGGGGCGCCGTCGTGGTTCCCGTGCCTGGACGAGCCCTGGTCGAAGGCGTCCTACCACCTGGAGGTCACCGCGCCCTCGCCGTACACGGTGGTGTGCAACGGGATGCTGGTGGACGGCAAGATCTCCGGCAGCACCACGCGCTGGACGTACTCGATGGCCGCGCCGATGGCGACCTACCTCGCGACCGTCCAGATCGGACAGTACGTCGAGGCCCTGCCGAACGTGTGGGCGCCGGCCCGGCTGCGCAGGCTCGTCGCGCACGACTTCGGCCGCCAGGACGCCATGATCGAGCTGTTCTCGTCGCTGTTCGGGCCGTACCCGTTCGCCAGGTACTCGGTCGTGGTGACCGATGACGCGCTGGACGTTCCCGTTGAGGCCCAAGGGCTTTCGACGTTCGGGTCCAACCACGTGGACGGGCGCCGGGGTTCGGAACGGCTGGTGGCACACGAGCTGGCGCACCAGTGGTTCGGCAACTCGGTCGGCATCGCCGCGTGGGAGCACATCTGGCTGAACGAGGGCTTCGCCTGCTACTCGGAATGGCTGTGGTCCGAGGCGTCCGGTGGCCGCTCCGCCGACGCTTGTGCCGCCAGCGCACGGGATCTGCTGCGACGGTTGCCGCAGAACCTCGTGATCGGACGACCGCCGCGGGCCGACTGGTTCGACGACCGGGTCTACCAGCGCGGAGCGTTGACGCTGCACGCACTGCGGCGCGAGATGGGCGACGACTCGTTCTTCGCGTTGCTGCGCGAGTGGTGTGCCCGCAACCGGCACGGCGCGGTGACGACCGAGGACTTCCTCGCGCTGGCAGGGCACCGGGACCTGCTCAACCGCTGGCTGTTCAAGCCGGAACTCCCCCTGCGGTGAACCTCCACACCAGCGGCGGACGGCCTCCCTTGGGCAGCGCCGACGCGTGCTGGCTGGTGCGTTCGAGGCCCGGCACGCGGTCCATCGTGCGCCCCAGGTTGGCGGGGTAGGGCCGGTCGCCGGTCAGGGACTCGGTCACGTCGAGCGCCTGCGCCGTGGTGAACTCGGGCCCGAGCAGGCCCGCGGTGAACGGCACGTCCCGCCAGAGCTTGTCCGCCAGCAACGGCCGGCAGTCGGCGACGATCCGGTCGTGGTCGAATGCCAGTGCGGGCACGGCGTCGAACGGGCTCCAGACCGCCACGTCCCCGGTCGGCCTGGTCACCGTGGCCCACAACGCGATCGACAGCGTCGGGCCGCGCGGGTCACGGGACGGCTCGTCGAACGTGGCGAGCTGACCGGTCGCCGTCACGGACTCCCCGGCGAGGCCCAGCTTCCCGGTGACGGCCCTCGTGGTCGCGTCACGCAGCCGCTCACCCCTGCCCAGCAGCACGCCGGGCAGTGCCAGCTCGCCCGCGAACGGCTCCTGCGCGCGCGACGCCACCCCCACGAGCACCGCACGTGCGTCCGGATCAAACCGGAGCACGATCACGTCCACCGACACCAACGTCGACTCGATCATGTCGTGGATTGTCCCGCACCACGTAGTCCGCCCTGGCCGGCCCCGCGCCGGTGACGAGCACGTCGACATCGAGCAGCTCCTCCAGGTAGGCCACGGGATCGGGCAGGTCGTCCAGGCTCGACCCCGTGGCCACCTTCAGGCCACGGGCGTCCAGGTGTGTCACGGCCAGGCCGTCGATACCCCCACAGCAATCGACGGAGTAGCGCAACAGTTCCGCGTCCAGGTGGCCGGCCCGCCACGCGCCCTGGAACTCCCCGGTGCCGTTGTGCGCCTCGGGGAACCGGTCCAGGACGGTCTGGTCCTCGGTCGGCAGCGGGCCCGCGCCGTGCCTCGTCTGGTAGGTCCTGGTCACGCCGATGACGCGGGCCGGGCGTCCGTCGAGCAGCTCACGCGCGTTGCGTGGCGTGGTGGTGGACCAGGTCGTGTGCGGGTGGAAGCCGTGGTTCTCGTCGAGAAGAACGCCTTGTGCGCCTTCGAAGACGAGCCGTCCTGCGGGCCTGTCGCCGGTCGTGATCCGGACGGCGTCGGCGAACGAGCGGTAGAGCATGACCAGCTCGTCCACGCTGATGCCGGCGCCGATCAGCGGCTCGTAGAAGCGGGCGAGCGCGTCCAGCCTGCGCCGCAACGTGGCGGGGTCGAGGCAGTCGCCGACGGTCGGAGCCGGACCCGGCTCCCCGATGACCTCCTGCCCCTCCACGACCTCTCCCCTGGCCGCACCCCCGAGCAGCCCGTACCAGGCGGTCTCGCCGATCCCCTTGCCGCACGAGCCGTGCCGGTCCCGGCCCCTGGCGTTCTCCCTCGCCCGGTTCGCGGCGATGTGGAACGGCGTGGTGAGCAGCGCCCGCGTGTCGATCGACATCAGCGAGAGCGGGTTCACGACGCCGAGCGCCTCCAGCTCGCGCGACTCGGTCGCGAGGGCGATCGGTTCGACGAGCACGAACCGGGAAAGCCGGGTCGGCACGCCCGCGAGCGTGCCGGACCCGAACTGGCTGAAGGTGTGGTGCCGTCCGTCGGCGATCACGTTGTGCGCGGCCTGCGCACCCCCGTTGAACCGCACGACGGCCGACACCGACCCGTCGGCGCACAGCGCGTCGACGACCGCTCCCTTGCCCTCGTCGCCGAACCCGAGCCCGACGACGATCACGTGGTCGTTCATCAGCTCAGCGCCACGTCGTCGGGGCCGTCGATGCCCAGCGGGGCGGCGGTGATCGACCGCGTTGCGCTGCCGACCGCGACCAGCGCCTTGCCGACGGCCTTGCTCTCGGCGACCGAGCCGATCTCGGCGAGGTCCACCAGGGCCTGGTCGAGGTCCACGACGCGTTCCTCCATGCCGATCGTCGCGGCGATCAGCTCGCAGACCGCGCCGGGGTCGTCCAGCTTGAGGAAGTTCTGCCCGAGGATCGTCCGCCAGTGCTCACCGATGGCGTCGTCGTTGTAGTACGACGACTGGTTGGGCAGGATGAAGTACACGTTCCACTTGCGGGCGAGCTCGCGGTACACCGACACCGGGTCGATGTCCTGCTTGACGTCGTCGCCGATGATCCGGCGGATGTGCTTGGCCTCCAGCCGCGGCTTGTTCAGCTCGTCTCCGATGATGAACAGGTAGCCCTTCCTGCCGCGCTTCTGCCACGCGTCGGTGACCACGTGCCGTGCCACGAAGTACGCGGCCAGCTCGTAGGACTCGCTCTTCTGCCCGCCGCCGTTGCCTTCGAGGAAGATGTCGCGCAGCTGCTCGTCCATGCGGTTGTCCGACTCGAACTGGCCGACCTGCAGCGGCACGCGGTCGCTGTCCGCGTCACCGATCCCGCCGAACATCAGCTGCGGGTCGGCGAGATATCCCTTGCGCTGCAACAGGCCGTGCAGCTTGCCGAGCTTGCCCTGCATGATCCGCGGCACGCTGCCCATCGAGCCGGTCACGTCGAACAGCACCGCGATCGGTGTCGAGTCGGCGTGGTCGGGCGAGTCGCGGCACTCGCGGTACTCGACGTTGAGCGGGTCGAGGCTCGGCGCCGCCTTCCAGCTCGACGCCGGTGCCGACTTGATCGAGGCGGTGTAGCCGAAGTCCGCGATTCCCTTGGCAGCACGGAAGGTCTTCGCTGCCGCGTAGGCGTTGTCGTCCCACTTGCCGTGTCCCATGGTCATTCTCCTTTTGGCAGAGCGAACGGGCGGAAAACCCGTGCGCCGTAGAGTTCTTCGAGCAGGTCGTCGTACTCGCCCAGCAGGTCGGCGGCATCGGGCCGCCGCGTCGGGTGTTCCTGCCGGCATCCGTCGGCGAAGGCTTGCTGCCGATGTTCGTTTCGGGCCAAGAGATCGAGCATCAGCGTGTGTGCCATGTGGACATCCGTCGCGGCCGTCACCGGCTCGCCCTGGAGCACTTCCGGCGGATAGGTGATGGTGCGGCTGGTCGCGAGGAGCCGCTGGCCCGACTCGACGGCGAACGACCAGCCGGCCAGCACGATCCCGTGTTGTTCCGGGTGCACCATGACGTTCTCGGCGGTGACCGCACCGTGCACGAGCCCGATCTGGTGCGCGCCGGCCAAAGCCTTGAGCAGCCTGCGATGCATCCACGCGTAGTCGCGGCCGTCCAGCCCGTTCGGGTACGCGCGTTTCACGTCTGCGAGCGTCACGAAGCCGTCGATGAGCGGGTCCAGCACCGTGAAGGCCCTCGAGCCCTTGGCGACTTCACCGGACGTGTCGAGCAACTGCGGATAGAAGGGCCGCAGCCACTGGTTCCGGTCGGTGAAGCGTTCCAACTCCCGCAGGGCGTGCCATTCGCCGTGCAGCAACGGGTTGAGGGCCGGGTTGCGCACCACCTTGACCACGTGCGGCCCGTCCGCCTCGTACAGGTTGGCGATGCTGCCGACCGCGAACGGCTCCCCGATGCGGTAGACGCCGGTCCTGGTCCTGAGCTCGACGCTCGTGCAGTGGATCCACTCGTGGTGCAGGCGGGTCAGGTTCGCCGACGCCTCGTGCGCTCGCGGGTGGTGCGGTCCGACCACGTCGGGGTGCAGCACCGAGGCCAGCGCGTGGTACAGGCGTTTTGCCTGCTTGCGCTTGCCGGGGTCGGTGGTGCGCGGGCCGAAGAGGGCCTCTGCCGATGCTGCGCCCTCGACCAGTTCCAGCGCCTCCGATGTGGTGACCATGGTTTGAGTCTTGCAGACTCAAACCCGGATTGCAACGGGTCCCCCGATGTGACCCGGACAGCACGATGGCCGGCGAGAGAGTCCTCGCCGGCCATCGTGACCTCTTCAGCCGCCGACCGGTCCGCCCGGCCCGCTGCCCTGGTTCAGCACAGGGCGTCGCGCAGCATCAACCGGTGGTCCTCCAGTAACAGGAGGACCTCAGCGCCGTACCGCTCCATCTGCAGGGGCCACTCCGCTGGATCAACAGCCAACTCCGCCGCCGGCCCGTCGGCCAGGACGGCCCCTTCGCCAGTGGCGATGTCCACCTCACCTCGATACCTGCCCGCCTCCCAGCTGAACGACACGAACACCACGATGTCCTCGATCCGAGCCGGATCCTCCACGCGCTTGAGCTCGAGCCAGGCGTCGAAGGGGAACTTCGCGGTCGATCGCCAGCCGGTTTGGAACCACAGCGCTGGATTCGCTTCGCGGAACACCTCCGCCGACTGCCTGAAGACACCGTCGAGGCGATTCCAGCACTGCTCCCACACGGCGAACTCGTTCACTTCGGAGCCTTCGGGATCTTGGTTTCTGCGATCACTGCCTTGAGCCCAGCTTGCCACGTCGGCCATGTTGCGGCTGATGATCGACACATGGTGCTCCGGATCGCCGTTGATCCCGCCATCCCACATCGCGACGAGGGCGGTGAACGACTTCCCGCCGAGGGCAGAACTCTGACCCGCTAAGAGGAACGGGCGGGCAACTGCGGCTGTCCGCCCGTTTTCGTGAGTTGACTCATGGTGTCCCCGTCCTCTGACGCCGGGTACCCGACTCCGATACGAGAGGAGGCACATGCTTTTCGTCGTCCTGGGCTGCTCGGTGGCCTTCGCGCTGCTCGTGGTGGAGGTGATCCACCGCCTGGTCCGCCGCTTCACCCACAGCGGCAAGATGTACCGGCCCGGCCAGGCGTTCGGGGTGGTGCTGGCCGCGCAGATAGTGCTCAGCGTCTACCCGATCAACGCACCGGTCACGTTGCACGCGCTCGGAATCGCGTTGATCCTGGCGGGAGCGTGGCTACTGGCCGCGCTGATCAGCACCCTCGTGGACGTCTCGCTGTCGCGGATCCGCACCGACGTCACGGACAACCGGCACGCGCGGCGGGTGCACACGCAGATCACGCTGGTGCGGCGGCTGGTGCTGGTGGTCATCGGCGTGCTGGCGATCGGCGCGATCCTGATGACGTTCCCCGGTGCGCGGGCGGTCGGGTCGACCGTGCTGGCCTCCGCGGCGGTCATCGGTGCCGTGGCGGCGTTCTCCGCGCAGTCGTTGCTGGGCAACCTGATCTCCGGGCTGCAGATCGCGTTCAGCGACGCGGTGCGGCTCGACGACGTCGTGGTCGTCGAAGGCGAGTGGGGGCGGGTCGAGGACGTCACGCTGACGTACGTGGTGCTGCACCTGTGGGACGACCGGCGGATGGTGCTGCCGACCTCGTACTTCCTCAAGACGCCGTTCGAGAACTGGACGCGCACGCAGTCGGAGCTGCTCGGGACCGTGGAGCTCGACCTGGACTGGACCGTGCCGGTCGAGGCGATGCGGCAGGAGATGCGGTCCATGCTGGAGGCCAGCGACCTGTGGGACGGGCGGGTGTCCGTTCTCCAGGTCACGCAGGCCACGCAGGGGTTCGTGCGGTTGCGGGCGCTGGTGAGCGGTGCGGACGCCGGCAAGCTCTGGGACCTGCGCTGCCTCACCCGCGAGCACCTGGTCGACTGGGTGCAGCGACAGCACGGCGGCGCGTTGCCGCAGATCAGAACCAAGGCCGTGACCGGGGTCAAGAAGGCCCAGCCCACCGGTGACCAGCACACGGACGCTCGGGTGTTCGGCGAGAGCGTCGACGGCGAGCTGCGGGAGCAAGCGTTTGCGGGCCCCAAGCAGTAAGACTGCCCGGAAATCAGGTGCAACCGCCTGCGGAACCCGTTCCGTCCTTCGATCATGAGAAGACCGCTCGCCGTCGCGTTCTGCGCGCTGGCTCTCGGCAGCTGTGGTACGAACGGGTCTCCAGCCGTGCCTTTGGCGGAGGTGCCGATCGTGTCCTCAGCAAAACCGGACAGGCTCCGGGTCGAGCAGGCGAAGCGCGACGGCCACCTCACAGTGCCACTGACGATCTCCGTGCGACTGGGACGCGACGAGGAGGTCGAGCAGGCACTGACGAAGCTGGGCGCGACCATCGAGTCGCGGGATCCCAGAATCGGCTACCTGCGCGCCGAAATGCCGGTCGACAAGGTGGAAGACGCGTATCTGATCAGCGGTGTGTCCGCGGTGGACGTGGAGGAGCCGCTCAACAACAGGCTCCCTGAACCGTAGAAAGCCCCAGGATCTCGTGGACCCTGGGGCTTTCTGCGTTCAACTGCGAGCTACTAGCTGACCGACTGGATGATCACGGCGCCGCCACCGACGACGACGTTCTCCGAAGTGCGCACCTCGAGGTCACCGCGCAGCACGCGGCCCGCGGCGGGCGCGCCCAGCGGCGTGATGACACCCGTTGCGCTCCAGGACGCACCGGCGGCGCGGTCGGCGTCGGTGTCCGAGACGGACAGCGTGCCGAGTCCGGCCGAGGTGAAGATGTCGAAGTAGTCGTACGCCGTGGTGCCCGCGGGCACCGCGTAGCCCTCCACCACGACCAGCCAGTTGCCGGCCGCCGGGTTGGCGATCGTCACCGACTCCTCGGAGTCCGCGTCCGCCGACTGACCGGCGGGCACGCAGGTGCCCGACGTGCAGTTGTAGACGATCAGGTCGAGGTCGGCGCCCACGTCGGCGGTGTTGCCGATCGTGGCGGTGAGCTTCGACGAGCCGGCCGAGACGGTGATCGGGTACTGCTGGGTCTCCGCGTCCGCGATCGTCAGACGGGCCTGCTTCGCACTGCCGAGCGCGGGCTGTGCCGCGAGCCGGCCGGTGAAGTTGGCCTGCGTGTTCGCGACGGAGTAGGTGCGCTCGATCGGCGTGCCCAGCGTCGCGGACGCGATGGTGTCCGGGTTCGGGCTGACCGACGTGCCGAGCACGGACGCGGTCACCGAGTACGGCGCCTCGTCCACGTCGGAGGTGCGGCGAGCCTCGACCACGATCTCCCACACACCGGCCATCGGGTTGGCGACCGTGCGGCTGGTGGGGGTGCCACCGGAACAACCGGCGCCCGCGTCCGGGTTGTAGCAGTTGGTCGAGCTGGTCACGTCGAGCGGCACACCCTGCGGGGTGTAGCGCAGGAAGCGGACCTGGCCCTTGCCCGCCTCGGCACCGCCGCCGGCCAGGTCGACCTTCAGCGCGCTCGTGCCCTTGGGCACGTTCACGTAGAGCGTCGCGGACTGGTTGCGCGCGATCTTGCCCGACTTGGTGACCGAGAACTTGTTGGCGGCGTTGAAGTTCTCCGCCGCGAACACGGTGTTCAGGGTCTGGGCGTCAACGCCGGGGGTCTCCGGGTTGTCGAGCTGCAGGACGGCGCTGTGCACGCCCGCGGTCTTGGCCTTGACCTTGACGGCGAACTGGACCGGCTTGTTCAGCGGCAGGTCGACCTTCTTCGGCGCCGTGAACGTGCCGTCGTTGCCCTTCCAGGAAACGTTGTACGTCTCGTCGTCGTGGCCCGTGGTGCGGGTCAGCGTGTAGGTGCGGGTGTACTCCTGGCCCGCGGTCACGCCTTCACGGTCGTGGATGCCGACACCGACGTTCGGGGTGGGCAGGATCTGTCCACTGAGGACGGTGTTGACCGCGACGGACGTGGTGACCTTGTCCGGCACGGAGTGCTTGTCCAGCAGGGTCCACGCGGCGTTGGTGTTGAAGAGGCCGGCGCCCTGCTCGTAGGCACCGAGGGTGCTCACGTAGTTCGCGCTGCGCTGGATCGCGTAGCGCAGCTCGGCGCTGGTCGGCTTCTGGCCGTTGTGCGTGGCCTTGAACGCGCTCACGAGCAGCGCGGCGGCACCGGTCGCCTGCGGGGCGGCCATCGAGGTGCCGTTGAACTGCGAGTAGCCGGGCGGGAGGGCGTAGGTGCCCGCCACCGGGCCACCGGGCTGCCAGCGCGGCGTGGTGGAGATCGCCGAACCGGGGGCGACGATGTTCGGCTTGAAGCCGCCGTCCTCGGCCGGGCCGCGCGACGAGAAGCCGTGCAGGTTCTGCTTCTGCGCGGTCTTCGAGCCGTAGTTGGAGAGCCAGGTCTCCTTGGTGATGTACGAGCCGACGCTCACCGCGTTCGTGGCGATCGACGGGTCACCGACCGTGTTCGCGCCCGCACCCGAGTTGCCCGCCGAGATGAAGATCTGGACGTTGTACTCGTCGATCGTGCGGTTGTAGAGCTCCGCACGGGCGTTGTTCGGGGCGTCGTAGTTCAGCGACGGGAGGCCACCGATGGAGATGTTCACGACGTCGGCGCCGTTGCGCGCGGCGTAGAGGACACCGTCGATGAGACCGGAGCTGGTGCAGGACGGCGTGGAGAGGCAGGCCTTGATGGCCATCAGCTTCGCGCCGGGGGCCGCACCGGACATCTTGCCGTCGAACAGCTTGTGCGCGGCGGTGATGCCGGCGACGTGCGTGCCGTGAGCCGCACCCGAGATGCCCAGGTTGACGTACGGGGTGCCCGCGTTGTCGTAGATCGAGCGGTCGGTCTGCACGACGAACGCCACGCGCTCGACGACAGGGGTCGCGGGGTTGTCGGTTCCGAAGAAACCGGTGTCCTGCTTGACCTTGTAGTCGATCATGCGCTTGTTGTTGGTGAAGTTGCCGTCACCATCGGTGTCGACGAAGACTTCCTTCGTCGTGATGTCCTGGATGACACCGAACGCGTCCGTGCGGTCACCGTCGCGGTTGATGTCGCCGCCGGTCTCGCTGTTCGCGAGGTTCAGGTCGCCCGCAGTCTCGCGGAAGAGACCGAACGAGTACGGGCCACCGGTCGCCGGCGCGGTCCACTCGCGGCCGCTGTCGGTGAACTTGCCGACGCGACCGGTCTTGGTCATGGTGACCCAGGTGCCGTCGCCGGAGTTCGTGGCGTTCGCGTTGTACCAGTCGATGATCTTGCGCTCACCGGTGCTGGTCGTCTGCAGCGCGGGCGTGTCCAGGTCGATGCCGGAGTCGATCACGGCGATCGTGGTGCCGCGGCCGTCCCACTTCGGGTGCGCGGTGGCGAACTGCGCCGCCTGCGTGTCCTGCGTCGGCATGTACGGGTTGGTGCGCGGCGTCTTCGAGTCAGGCGCCTTCTGCGGAGCGGGCTGCTCCATGCCCTCGGGACGCGGGTTGTCGAGGGCCACGAGACCGTCGACGTCCACCTTGCTGACCGACGCCAGCTTGGCGGCCTTCGCCGCGTTCTCCCGCGGGATGGTCACCTTGACGTAGTCGACGTCCTTCTCGGTCTTCTGGACCGTGGCGCCGAGCGCCTTGAGGTCGTTGACCGCGGCGTCGGTCTTGCCGGCCTCGGCGGCGACCAGCAGGTCGACGGTCGGCTTGCCCTCGCGGGTGGCCTGGTCGACGAGTGCCCGGTCCTGCTTGTCCAGCTGCTTGTCAGCGGCCGGCTGCTGCTGTGGTGCGTTCTGCGCGATGGCAGGGGTGGCGGCGAAGCCGAACCCGGTAGTGCCCAGCACCGCGGTCAGCAAGACCGTTCCGGTGCGGCGTCTCCAGTTCTTCACGGCGCATGTGCCCTTCGTGGGGTAAAGAGTGCTCCGAAGCACATCTCTTCCCCTCGCGAGGGGCAATCGTCGGACCGGACTAATTGTCAGATCCACATTGGACTGTTCAGCGGCTTGAACGGGCAGGGTTTTAATGCTGCACGTTTCTTTTGTGCTCTGGAACGAGCAACCGTCCTCCAGTCAAGAGCTGATGGAGGGGAATGTCAAGGCTGTGTCAACGGTGAACGGTGTTGCCGTGTAACAGGATCACGTCATCCGGCGATGGACCGATCGCTATTTCCGCCCATTAGAGAGCGCAATCTCGACCGCAGGCGTCCGACGACTCCCTGCCGGGTCGCGAGCGCTTTAGGCTGCGCACCGCACTCCGGGCAGTTGGCCCGATGCTTGGCGAGCGCCCGCTCGAGTTCCGTCACGTGCTCAGCGGTCCGTTCGGGCACCGAGTCCTTTTTGACCGAGAGCAGGCTCAGCTCGGTCAGCACGTGCGTGCCGCGCCGGAGCTGCGCCGCGGGCGTGATGGTGTGGAAGAAGATCAGGTTCCGGCTGCGCTTCGGCTCGAACCCCTGCACGTCGCACCACTCGACGAACGTCTCGTGGTCGAGGCCGTGCGACGTGATGCCCTGCGCCGAGACCTTGGTGCCCAGCTTGAACGTCCGCCACGCCACCGTGCCGCCCATGAGGAACCACAGGCCACCGAACACGTAGCCGTACCAGGGGCCGTCCAGTGCCGCGAGCGGACCGACCGCGGCCACGGCTGCGCCGAGGCCGAACAGGACCCATCTCCACCTGGTGTGCATGTCTCCATCCTGTTTACCCGATTCCGGGGCCTAGCATTGTTCGGTGCGAAACCAGGACGGCTGGATGCCAGTGCGGGCGGAATACCGCGGTCTGCCTGCCGTGCCTGCGGATCAGGTGGTCACGGGGCTGATTCCGCACGAACCACCTAACTTTCAGACGCCGGCGGCCCTGGGTTTGTTGAGTGAGCCCGTGTGCGTTGTCACCGGGCAGCGCGGGGTTGGGAAGACTCAGCTGGCTGCGGCTTACGCGCGGCAGCGGGTGTCGGACGGGTGGTTGGTGGCGTGGATCGGGGCGGAGACTCCTGACCAGATCACGGCTGGGATGGTCGAACTGGCTGATCGACTTGGGTTGTACCGGCCGGAAGACAGCGTCGAGGTCGCAGTCGCGAGAGTCCGCAACCACCTCCAGATACGGTCCGGACCTGCGCTTTTGGTGTTCGACAACGTGGTGTCGCTGGACGCGGTCCGGCCGCACCTGCCGTCCGTCGGTGCTTGTCAGGTCTTGATCACCAGCACCGTGCGCGGATCGCAGATCGGACACGGCGTGCCGGTGGAGATCTTCACACCAGAAGCCGCAGCGCGATTTCTGCACGAGGCCACCGGACTCGACGGCAACGCCGCCGATCTCGCCACCGAGCTCGGACATCTGCCGTTGGCGCTCGCCCAGGCCGCGGCGCGAATGAGGGCTGCTCGATGGGATTTCGCCAAATACCTGGAGAAATTCCGGAATTTCCCAGTGGAGAAGCACCTCAACCGGCGCGACGGCGACCCGTATCCGGTCGGCGCCGCCACCGCGATCCTGATGGCACTGGAACCGTTCCAGCACAGCGAACTCGTGCGGATCCTGGCGGTGCTGTCGCCGGACGGCGTATCGAGACAGGTGCTGGGCGACTCCGCGGACGACGAGCTGGTGGCGCTGTACGAGGCGTCGCTGGTGGAGTTCGCCGGCGAGAACTCCGTGATCATGCATCGGCTGGTGCAGCGCGTGATCCGAGACCTGGACAACGGAGCTGCGCTCGCTGCAAGGCTGCTCCTCGACCGGGTCGAGTTCGGTGGCGATGCCTGGCAGCGCCGCCACTCAGGCAACGAGCTCGTGCGGCAGATCGAGGCGCTGTGGGCCAACACGGGCGCACAGCACGCGTCCAAGCCCGTGCTGCTCCTGCGGCTGTGGGAAGCGGGCTTTCTGGGCAGCATCGCGAACCTCACCCGAGCCGGAGCGATCAGCGAGGAGGTCTACGCGGAAAGCGTCGCACGGTTCGGCGACGACCATGAGCTCCTCCTCGAAGCTCGCCGGATTGCCTCGGCCACCACGCTGAGCGGAACGGAGGAGCTGTTGTCCCAGTTGCGGGTTGATCTGGTCACCAGCCGTGAGATTCACGGCGCAGAACACCCGAACACACTCGTCGCGGCGAGGATCCTCGGCCGGTACTGCATCAAGTCCGGTCGAGGGGACGAAGCCGTCGCAGTGCTCGAACCGTGGCGGGACCAGCCGCTCGACACGACTGATCTCTTCGATGCCCTGGACGATCTCGGCTACGCCTACACACTCGCTGGACGGCCTGAGGACTCGGTCGTGGTGCTCGAACGCTCCCTCAAGGCGAGGCCAGCATCGCTGTACACGCAGACGCTGCTCAGCGATGCGTACGGAATGCTTGACCGGGTAGTCGACGCACGCAGAGTGTGCGAGCAGGTCTGGGAAACGCATCGACGCACATCAGGTCCCGACCATCCGGACACCCTGTTCGCCGCTGGAAAGCTCGCCGCAGCCCTTTTCCGGACCGGCGAGCCCGAACTGGCGAAAAGCCTGTTCCTGATCGTGCGCGCTATCGGCATCGACTTGTTCGGACCCGATCATCTGCTGGTGACCACGTCCGAAGGCGCGCTGCAGATCATTCGGGACGCCTGACAGCCGGTCAGGCGCTACCTTGCGCCCATGGACCTGAAGCCGGTCGCCGACGAGCTCTACGGCCTGCCTCCGAAGGACTTCACCGCGGCCCGCAACGCCGCGGCCAAGCAGGCCGACGACAAGGACCTGGCCAAGGCCATCCAAGAGCTCCGCAGGCCCACGGTGGGCGCCTGGGCGGTCAACAAGCTCGTCAGGGACGCGCCAGAGGGCCTCAACGAAGCCCTGGGCCTCTCCACGGCCCAGCTGACCATGCGGGAGCTGGGCCGCAAGCGCAAAGAGCTCCTGGAGGCGCTGGTCTACCGAACCCTGGAGCTGACCGGCCCGCTCGCAGACGACGCGGTAACGCAGGTCCGCAACACCCTGACCGCCGCAATGGCCGACCCGGAGTCGGCAGAGCAGGTGCGCAACGGCCACCTGACCAAGGGCCTGGAGTACTCGGGGTTCGGCTTCGCGCTGCCGACACCCGAACCGGCGCAGGACGGTGAGGACGCACTGGCCCGCAAGCGGCGGGAACGGCAGGAGCGCAAGCGGGCCGAGGCGCAGCAGGCGCTGGACGAGGCCGAGCAGGCGTTGGGTGAGGCGCAGGCCGACCAGCTGGCGGCGCAGCGGGCGTTCGACCGGGCCGCGGAACGGCTGGAGGACGCCAAACGGGTGACCTCTGGCGCGGAGAAGGCGCGGAAGGCGGCGGAGCGCAAGCTCCAGGACCTGCAGTGATCAGGCGATCACCCGATGAGCCGAACCTGAAGGCCAGCTGAAGGAATTGAGCCTGGTCACAGTCAAAGGCGACCGGAACACAGCAGTCCGGTTGTACGTTCAACAATGTGGTTGGCCGCTGGCGCTCGAGCTGGTCGCCAGGGCGATCCGACACCCCCAGGTCGGAAAAGCCCTTCCGCAGGCGGTCCGTGCTCGCGCCGCGGTCAACCCGCCGTCGACCGGCACTCCGGTAAACCCCCCTCACCGGTAGTGGCGGTCGACGGCACCCTCAGAGGTTGTACTGGTCGTGGCGCTCGTAGAACGCGACCAGCTCCTCCGGGGAGAGGCCCTTCGCCTCCCGGACCTCCAGGAAGAAGTTCTCGCGGGCGATCCCCGGTGAGAACAGGATCAGCATCCGCACCGGGGCGTCGCTGTCGTTGCGGAACGCGTGGGGGCGATCAGCCGGCACGTAGAGGAAGTCGCCCTCGCCCGCGGTCGTCCACTCCTCGCCGTCCAGCAGCGTGATCTCGCCTTCGAGCACGTAGAACGACTCCGAGAACGTCTTGTGGAAGTGCGGGCGCGCGCCTGGCTGGCGGGCCTCCATCCGCCACTCGAACAGGCCGAACTCGCCGTTCGTGACCGACCCTGGCGCGA
Organism: Lentzea sp. HUAS TT2; assembly: GCF_051853195.1. Taxonomy (NCBI): domain Bacteria; kingdom Bacillati; phylum Actinomycetota; class Actinomycetes; order Pseudonocardiales; family Pseudonocardiaceae; genus Lentzea; species Lentzea sp. HUAS TT2. The sequence goes on from NZ_CP196667.1 coordinate 1,699,904, forward strand.
CAAAACGCGTGGTCGGAGTGGTGAAGCCCACCTCGGAGGCCGGTCGGAAGCTCACTACGTCATCCCCCCAAAAAGTGAAATTGATTCAGGTCTAGTGCGTGACCAGGGGTAGATCTAGACTCGCCCGATGGCACATGACGCGGATGTCATCGTCGTCGGCGCGGGCCTCGCAGGTCTCGTCGCGACCGCAGAGCTCGCGGACGCGGGTCGCAAGGTCATTCTCCTCGACCAGGAGCCGGAAGCGTCGCTCGGCGGCCAGGCCTGGTGGTCGTTCGGCGGGTTGTTCATGGTGGACACCCCCGAGCAGCGCAGGCTGCGGGTCAAGGACTCGCACGACCTGGCGTTGCAGGACTGGATGGGCTCGGCGGCCTTCGACCGGGACGAGGACCACTGGCCACGGCTGTGGGCACAGGCCTATGTGGACTTCGCGGCCGGGGAGAAGCGCTCCTGGCTGCACAACATGGGGGTGCGCTGGTTCCCGTTCGTGCAGTGGGCGGAGCGCGGCGGTTACCTGGCGGACGGGCACGGCAACTCGGTGCCGCGCTTCCACGTCACCTGGGGCACCGGGCCCGGCGTCGTCGAGCCGTTCGAGCGGCGGGTGCGGGAGGGTGTCGCGAAGGGACTCGTGACGCTGAAGTTCCGCCACAAGGTCACGAGCGTCAACGTCACCAACGGCGTGTGCGACGGCGTGTCCGGTGACGTGCTGGAGCCGTCGTCGGTCGGCAGGGCCGAGCCGAGCTCGCGCACGGTCGTCGGCGACTTCTCGTTGAAGGCGCAGGCCGTGATCGTCACGTCCGGCGGCATCGGCGGCAACCACGACCTGGTGCGCAAGAACTGGCCGGAGCGGATGGGCACGCCGCCGAAGTTCATGCTGGCCGGTGTGCCGGACTTCGTGGACGGCTCGATGCTCGAGATCACGCAGAAGGCCGGCGGCGCGATCATCAACGCCGACCGCATGTGGCACTACCCCGAGGGCATCGCGAACTACGCGCCGGTGTGGTCGCGGCACGGCATCCGCATCCTGCCAGGCCCGTCGCCGCTGTGGCTCGACGCCGAGGGCAAGCGGTTGCCGATCCCGCTGTTCCCCGGTTTCGACGCGCTGGGGTCGTTGCAGCACATCACCTCGCACGGCCACGAGCACTCGTGGTTCGTGCTGAACAAGAGGATCATCGGCAAGGAGTTCGCGCTGTCGGGCTCCGAGCAGAACCCGGACCTCACGGGCAAGGACACGAAGGCCGTCCTCAAGCGCGCACTGCCGGGTGCCGTCGCGCCGGTCGAGGCGTTCGCGCAGAAGTCCAAGGAGTTCATCCAGGCGGGCACGGTCGCGGACCTGGCCCGCGGCATGAACGCGCTGACCGGCGACTCGCGCATCGACGCGGCCGAGCTCGAGAAGACGATCGTCGAGCGCGACCGCCAGGTCACCGCGGGCCTGAGCAAGGACATGCAGGTCAACGCGATCCGCGCGGCCCGGCACTTCCTGACCGACAAGCTGATCCGCGTGGTCGAGCCGCATCGTCTGCTCGACCCGAAGGCCGGTCCGCTGATCGCGGTCAGGCTCTCGGTGGTCACCCGCAAGACGCTGGGCGGCCTGCACACCGACCTGTCGTCGCGCGTGCTCGACACGTCCGGCGAGGTGCTGCCGGGGCTCTACGCCGCCGGTGAGGCCGCCGGGTTCGGTGGCGGTGGCGTGCACGGGTACCGCGCGCTGGAGGGCACGTTCCTCGGCGGCTGCCTGTTCTCCGGACGGGTCGCCGGCCGTTCGGCGGCGGAGGCCGTCAAGTAGTTCTCGCGTGGTGGACGCGGGTTGACGGCCCCCCGGCTTGCGGCTGTGCTGAAGGCATGACGCAGATCGGTGTTCTGGTCGGCAACCCGCGGCCCGCCTCGCGCACGCTGCAGGCGGCCCTGGCCCTGCGCGAGGCCCTGGCCTCGACCCTGGGCGTGCCCGTCGACGGGCCCGTCATCGAGGCGGCGACCCTCGCACCCGCCGTCTTCACCGAACCGGACACCATCAAGGCCGCGCTGCAGACGCTCGGCCAGGCCGACGTGCTGGTGGTGGCGACACCGACGTACAAGGCCGCGTACACAGGCCTGCTGAAGGCCGTGCTGGACCAGGCACCGCCGGGCTGGCTCAAGGGCAAGATCGCCGTGCCGCTCCAGATCGCCGCCTCCGACAAGCACGCGCTGGCCGTCGAGGTGCACCTGCGCCCGGTGCTGGCCGAGCTGGGAGCACTGGTGCCGCAGGCGTTGTTCCTCAACGAGGCCGCGCTGCCCGCCGACGCCACGGACTTCGACCTGGACGCCCTGAAGGTGCTGCGATGAGGGAACAGCTGCGCAACGCGCTGAAGCACCACGCCCAGGCCGTCACGATCGTCACGGCCACCGGCGCCGAAGGTCCGGTCGGCACAACGGTTTCCTCGTTCACCTCCGTCTCGTTCGAACCGCCGCTCGTCGTGGTGTGGATCGGCGAGGGCGCCTCCGTGTGGCCGGTGCTGCGGACCGCGCCGCTGTTCGCCGTGCACCTGCTGCACGCCGAGCAGACCGCGCTGGCCGACCTGTTCGCGACCAAGGGCGTCGACCGGTTCGGGCCGGACACGCGCTGGCAGCACGACGACGACGGCGTGCCGTTGCTGCTGGACGCGCGGGTTCGGTTGCGCTGCAGGACTTCGCGGCGGATCGCGGTCGGCGACCACATCGCGCTGGTCGGCGAACCGCTGGACGTCACGCACACCGACATCGCCGCGCCCCTGGTGCGGCACCAGGGGCGCTACACCTCAGTCGCCTAACGTGCGCAGGATCTCCCGCGCCAGCACGTCGTTCTGCCGGAACGCCGGGGCGTTCGTGTGCGGCCGTGCGAACGCCGCGAACGCCTTCCCCGTCGTGTAAGGCCCCACGGCAAAGCGGACCGGGTCCTCCTCGCCGCGCTCGTTGACCAGGTGCCCCACCGGCGACACCCGGACCAGGCCGGCGGCGTCCTCGGAGACGTCGCCGACCGCGCGCAGCGACCGCAGCACCGGATCCGCCGTGCGCGACAACGAGTGCGTGGGCAGGCGGGCCTCGATGAGACCGTTGGCGCGCACCACGTCCGGCGTTGTCGCGCTGCCGGCCACGAAGGCGCCCTCCACCGCGTCCACCCACATGTCGGCGCCGAGGAACCGCACGATTCCCGCGCGCGACAACGCCAGCATCTCCTCCAGACGGTCCGGCGGCGGGCCGGAGGCCAGGTAGCTGAAGTAGCCGTGCCACCAGCCGTCGAACGGCATGAGCCCCGCCAGCTGGCCGTACACCGACAGCAGCGCCAGGAACGCCCCCAGATCGGCGCTGTGCCGCGGATCGGAGCGCCGGACGACGTCGGCCTCGACGTAGGAGCGCAGGTGTTCCTGGAACTCCTCGGCGGTCCCGAAGGTCACGCCCTGCAGAGGCCGGTCCAGGCGTTCGAAGTCGATGCGGTCGGCCGGGTCAGGCACCGCCAACGACTCCAGTTCGCGCATTTCGGTGCTGTACCAGGGCAAAGCGGTGAACGACGCGACGAACTCCACGAACGGCATGCGCACCAGGCCGGGGTGCCCGGTGAAGAGCTCGTGGTAGTGACCCCACGCGATCTCCTTGGCCATCAACGGCCACACGTCGCCGCGGAAGTCCAACTCCTGACCTTTCAGGGCGTCCGCGACGAAGAAGTTCGGCAGCGACGGACGCGTTCCCTGCAACCGGTAGCCCGTCTTGGAGTGGTACGGCACGCCCCGCCGCGAGCCGACGTAAAGCGTTGGCTCAGCACCAGAAGGCACGTACGTGAGTTGCCCGTCTGAACGCACGTATCGGCCACCACGCCCCTCGGTCAGCAACACCATCAGGTCGATGAACGCCAACCCGAACCCGCGCAGCACCACGTCCCCGGTCACCGCGGACAGGTCCGCGTCGGCCGAGTACAGCGGCGGCACGTAGACCAGGCCGTGCTCCGAGGCGTGCTCGGCCAGCTTGCGGTGCTCGGGCTCGGGATCGGCGTCGAGGTGCCCCAGGGCGAGCACGAGCACGTCACCGGTCAAGGACTCGCCGTTGTCCAGCGACACCCAGTTGCCCACGACCTTCAGCGCGGAGGCCTGATGCACGGTCACAGAGATGTTCGGAGGCAGAGATTTCCTTACGTGGTCGAAGAACCACTCCAGATACCTGCTCTGCACCTGGCGCGACGGGAACGAGGCCGGGTCGACGTCGGTCCACTCCGAGAGCGACGGACCGGGACGGATCGGGCCCGCGCCGTCGAACGAGGAGTCCGTGAAGACGGTGACGTCCTCGGCCATGGAGTTCATGCGCAGCAACGGGGACTGGGCGTGCCGCCACACCCGGCCCGCACCCGGCGGGAACGGGTCGACGACGTGCACCGCCAGCGGCAGCGTGGGCGACTGGGCGGCGATGCGTTCCAGCAGGCCGGCGGCACGAGGGCCGCCGCCGATCACGACGAGTGAGCGCATGCGCGTCTTTCCGTTGGAGGACAACGAGAAACGAGCCGCGCCCCTCAACGCGAACACCACCAGAGTACCCCGCGCGTGCAAGCAAATCCCGCTCTGTGGACGTCGTTGCGACGAAGCAGATCCGGGTGTGCACTCGAAGGGCGCCTCCCTCAACGCGCCCCAATCCCACCAACAGCTCTGGGGAATCGGTCATGCCAGTTGAGTTTCTCGGGATCGCCGCCACGAACGACGGCTCGGAGACGACGCCGCGGTCGTCCAGCAGTGCGTTCGACAAGGACTACACGCTCAGGCTCGCCAGGGCGCACGAGGAGCACGGGTGGGACCGCGTGCTGTTCGCGTACGGATCGGGTGCGCCGGAACCCTCCGCGGCGGCGGCCTACCTCGCCAGCAGGCTCGACAAGCTGCAGATCCTGCTGGCGCACCGGCCGAACGTGTCCTACCCGACGTTCGCCGCCAAGACGTTCGCGACGCTCGACCAGATCAGCGACGGCCGGCTGACCGTGCACTTCATCACCGGCGGCACGGACCACGAGCAGCAGCGCGAGGGCGACTACCTGACCAAGGACCAGCGCTACGGCCGCACCCGCGAGTACATCCAGATCGTCAAGAAGGCCTGGACCAGCAGGTCCGCGTTCGACCACGACGGTGAGCACTACCACTTCGCGGACTTCGTGAGCGACGTCTTCCCCGTGCAGCAGCCACGTCCGAACGTGTCGTTCGGCGGCTCCTCCCCCGCGGCCTACGCGGCGGGCGGCGCGGAGGCCGACATCTTCTGCCTGTGGGGTGAGCCGCTGGCCGAGACCGCGCAGCAGATCGAGTCGGTCAAGCAGGCGGCGAAGGACGCCGGGCGCACGGACGTGCCGCGCATCCAGGTCGCGTTCCGGCCGATCATCGCGCCGACTGAGGAACTGGCCTGGGAGAAGGCGCACCGGACGGTCGAGCGGATCGAGGCGCGCAAGGCAGGCGGGCCGCTGAGCCGCCGGCATTCGCTGACCAACCCGGAGAACACCGGCTCGCAACGACTTCTGGCCGTCGCGGAACGCGGTGAGCGGTTCGATCGTGCTTTGTGGACGCCGACCGCGAAGGCAACAGGCGGTGCGGGCAACTCCAACGCGCTGGTCGGCACTCCGGAGACCGTCGCGCAGGCGTTGCTGGACTACTACGACCTCGGCGTCGACATCCTCTCGGCGCGCGGTTACGACCTGCTCGACGACGCGATCGACTTCGGCCGGTACGTGATTCCCATCGTGCGCGAGGAGGTCGCGAAGCGAGACCGGGCCAGGGCCGCATGACGACTCTCGAAGTGCGCCGTGTCCGGCAATCGGATCCGGAAGCGGCGCCATTAGTAGCCGAGCTCACGTACGAATACACGTCTCGATACGGCCCGATGGGTGCAGAGGAGATGCGACGGGCGGCGGATGTTTTCGAGCCTCCGCACGGGCAGTTCCTCCTTCTCATGGAGTCCGGAGTGGCGGTCGCGGGTGGCGCGTTCAAGCGGTACGACGACGAAACGGCCGAGATGAAGCGGATCTGGACGCATTCCCAGCACCGCCGGCGTGGATTGGCACGGCGCGTGCTCGTCGAACTCGAGAACGAGGCCAGAACGTTTGGATACAGCAGGATCTACCTGACGACGGGGCCGCGTCAGCCCGAAGCGAAAGGGCTCTACCTGGCGACCGGTTACACACCGTTGTTCGACGTTGATACAGACCCTCTGACAATTGGCCCACTGGCCTTCAGCAAGGTGATTCACTAGTTCAATCGAGTGAATTCGTGGCGGATCTGTCGATTCTCGACCGGGATTCGGGGTTCGGTTGGACAGGTTGTGACTGATCAGTAGGCTTGTCCGCTGGACCCACACCCGGTGGGTGGTACCGCATCGGGGTTGTCACCCGTTCGACCGAATCCGAATGGCCGCCAGAGCTGAATGAACATGGTCGACGACAGAGAGGCCGCTGCCGCATGGGCGGCGGCGATCTCCAACACCCTCGTCGCGAACTTCACGCGCGAGAAGCTCGAGCAACTGCTCGGCGGTTACGTCGGGCAGCTGCTCAGTGGTGGCGTGGGCGAGGCACGGCAGATCGGCCGGTCCATGGTCGAGCACGACTTCATCGCCTCGGCGACGCTGGAGCAGACGCTCGTCTTCCTCGGTGAGCGGACCGCGGTGACGCCCGCCCAGCTGGCCGCGCTCGCCGCCGGGTTCGCCGAAGGACTGCGCGACCGCACGCTCGACCAGCAGGAGCTGAGCCGCGCGGCCGCGATCAACACGATGCGCAGGGCCGAGAGCGCGGTCAGGGCGAGCGAGGCCAAGTTCAGGGCGATCTTCGAGAGCGCGGCGTTCGGGATCGTGGTGAGCGGCCTCAAGGGCGAGATCATCGACGTCAACGAGGCGTTGCTGGCGATGCTCGACTACAAGCACGACGAGCTGCGCAAGATGAGCGGCCGCGAGATCGTGCACCCCGACGACAGGGCAGGACTGCGGGAGCTGACCAGGCAGCTGGTCGCGTCCGGGCACGACAACGTCCGGGTCGAGAAGCGGATGGTCCGCAGCGACGGCGAGACGATCCAGACGCACATGGCGATCTCGGTGGTGCGCGAGGAGGACGGCACGCCGCCGTACCTCGTCACGATGATCGAGAACATGAGCGAGATGCGCGCGCTGCAGACGCAGCTCGTGCGGCAGAGCCTCAACGACGCGCAGACGGGCCTGCCCAACCGCGCGCAGTTCCTCGGCTGGCTGGAGGGCGCGGTCGGCTCGAAGGGGCCGGAGACGCTCGCGCTGGTGCAGGTCGACATCGACGGGTTCCGCGGCGTGAACGACGCGTTCGGGCACGAGGCGGGCAACCGGGTGCTGATGCACGTCGCGACGCACCTGCGGACGGTGTTCTCCGAGGAGATCGCCAAGGTCGCGCGCATCGGCGAGGACGAGTTCGGCGTCCTGGTCAAGGACCCGCAGGACGTGCGCAGCGTGGTCGCCCTGGTCGAGGACTTCACGGCACGCCTGGAGGAGCCGATCTGGATCGCCCAGCACGGCGTCGGCGTGACGACCAGCGTCGGCATCGTGGCGCGGGCGGCGCGCGGCAGTGATGCGGAGGACCTCCTGCGGGCCGCGGACGTCACGGTCGGCTGGGCCAAGCGCGACGGCAAGGCGCAGTGGGCGCTGTACGACCGCGAACGGGACGTGCACGACAAGGAGAGGTACGCGCTCGCGGCCTCGATCCCGGGCGCGCTGGAAGAGGGCCAGTTCCGCGTCGACTACGTGCCGGTCCACTCGCTGGCCGACGGCTCGGTGCTCGCATTGGAAGCCAAGATCGTCTGGGATCACCCCCAGCGCGGGGTGCTGTGCCCCGACACGTTCCTCGACCAGTCCTCGAACAACGGCATGATCGTCCGCCTGGTGCACTGGGCGCTGGAGGACGCGTGCCGGCACGCGGCCGACTGGTACCTGGCGCTGGGCGAGCGGATGCCCGCCCTCTCCCTGGACCTGCCGCCGCGGCTGTGCCAGGAGCCAGAGCTCGTCGCCGAGGTCGCCCGCGTGCTGGACCGCACCGGCCTGCCCGCGTCGCTGCTGCGTTTCGAGCTGCACGAGCACCTGCCAGCGTTGCTGAACGACGAGCAGCTCGACGAGCTCACGATCCTGGCCGAGCGCGGCATCGGGCTGGTGCTGGACCAGGTGAACGGCGGCAACGTCGGTGTCGACCGGCTGCGCAGGCTGCCGTTGACCGGCGTGAAGTTCACCGGCTCCGTCGTGCACGGCCTGGACGAGGGCGCGAACCGCGTGGAGGAGAGCGCGTCGGTCACCCTGCTGCGGTGGGCGTCGATCCTGAAGCTGCCGCTCTACGCCGAGGACGTGCGCACCGAGGCCGAGGCCTCCCGGCTGGCCGAGCTGGGCGTGACGGGCGGGCAGGGCGCGCACTTCGGGCCGCCGCTGTCGGCCTCAGGCGTTTCCGCGCTTCTTCTCAGCTAGTTCTTATCAGGGTTTTCCAGGGTTTCGGCACAGCTGGCTCACATGATGGGGGTCCATCGTGGAGTCATGACCGAGCAGAGCTTCCCCGCGATGAGCGGGTCACTGGTGGAACCGCAGCCCGCCGTTACCCCGGCGCCGAAGTTCTGGCGCCGCACGGCCCCGATGCTGACGGCGGCGGCACTCGTCGCCGGTCTGTTCGGAGGTGTCACCGGAGCGGTGATCGCCTCACCGGACGCCACCCCCACCTCCACCTCCGTCTCCGCGCAGACGATCTCCAACACGTCCACTCTGGACTGGAGTGCCGTCGCGTCGGACGTGCTGCCCTCCGTGGTGCAGGTCAACGTCGGCAACGGCCTCGGCTCCGGCGTGATCCTCTCGGCGGACGGCAAGATCCTCACCAACAACCACGTGGTCGCCTCGTCCGGCGGCCAGATCACCGTGAAGTTCAACGACGGCCGCGAACTGCCCGCCACCGTCGTCAACACGGACCCCGCCTCGGACCTGGCCGTGCTGCAGGTCTCCGGTGCCTCGGGCCTGACGCCGATCAAGTGGGCGGACTCGGGTTCGGTGAAGGTCGGTGACGCGGTGATGGCCATCGGTTCGCCGTCAGGCCTGCAGGGCACCGTGACGACCGGGATCGTCTCGGCCCTGGACCGCAAGGTGACCGTGCCCGGGGAGACCCGCCGCGCCTCTTCCGTGTCGTACCAGGCGATCCAGACCGACGCGTCGATCAACCCCGGCAACTCCGGCGGGGCGCTGGTGAACGCGGCCGGTGAGCTGATCGGCATCAACTCGGCGATCTACTCGCCGGCGTCGAGCAGCGGTGAGGCAGGCAGCGTCGGCATCGGGTTCGCGATCCCGTCCAACACCGCCAAGCAGATCGTGGGCCAGCTGAGCTGACGAACGAACGACCAGGGCCGCGGCGACGCCGCGGCCCTCAGCCATGTCAGGACAACCAGTCCGGGCGCAACGGCATGTGCGACGTCGTCCCGTCCAGCCGCACCCCGAGCACCTGGTGCAGCTGGATGTTGTTGCGTTCGAACCCGAGCCGCGACGCAGCCAGGTACAGCCGCCACACCCGTGCCCGGGCCTCGCCGACGTCCTCGACGGCTTCCTCCCAGTGCTTCTCGAGGTTGCGGCTCCACGCGGCCAGGGTCAGCGCGTAGTGCTCGCGGATGTTCTCCTCGTGCCGCACCTCGAACCCGGTGTCGTGCATCAGCGACACGAGATGGCCGGGCCCGACCAGCTCACCGTCCGGGAACACGTACCGGTCGATGAACGGCCCGGACAACGCCCGCTCCTTGTTGTTCGGCCGGGTGATGCAGTGGTTGAGCAGCCGTCCGCCGGGCTTGAGCTTGCGGTACAGCGACGAGAAGTAGGCCGGCAGCTTGGCCTTGCCGATGTGCTCGGTCAGGCCGATCGACGACACCGCGTCGAACCCGGTCTCGCGCACGTCCCGGTAGTCCAGGTGCCGCACCTCCGCCAGGTCCGACAGCCCGGCCTCGACGATCGCCTTCTGCGCCCACTCCGCCTGGTTGCGCGAGAGCGTGACGCCGATCGCCCGCACCCCGTACTCGCGGGCCGCGTGCATGACCATGCCGCCCCAGCCGCACCCGACGTCCAGCAGCTTCATGCCGGGCTTGAGCCCCAGCTTGCGCGCCACCAGGTCGTGCTTGGCGAACTGGGCTTCCTCCAATGTGGACTCCAGCGTCGGGTACACCGCGCAGGTGTAGGCCATCGACGGGCCGAGGATCCACTCGTAGAACTGGTTCGAGACGTCGTAGTGGTGGGCGATGGCCTGCGAGTCGCGGGCCTTCGAGTGACGCAGGCCGTGCAGCCTGGTCTCCTGCGGCGGAGGCGTCACCTTGTGCGAGAACCGGATCCGGCCCAGGAACCGCAGCAGTTCCAGCCGTTGCAGGACCGGGAGCTCCCGCAGGGAGAACTCCGACAGCTGGGCGAGACCGGCGTGCACGTCGCCGAGGATCTCCAGGTGGCCCGTGACGTAGGCGCGGGCCAGACCCAGTTCACCGGGCGCGGAAGCCAGGTAGGACAAGGCTTCCGGTGTTTTGATGTCGATGGACACCGAGGCCGCGTTCGGCCCGGCGGTACTGCCGTCGTAGGCCTGGAAGCGAACGTCGCTGCCACCTGTGATGCGCTGGAAAATGGAGGCCAACCGCATTCATCGTCCCCTGACACACTTGGCGTACAGATCAGGCAGGCGGTTCGTCTGGTCGTACCGGGCCTTCACGGACCGGTAGTGCGAACCGTTGTAATGCCGCCAGAACTCGTCCTCGGTGTAGTAGGAGTCCGAGTACAGCGACTTGTGGCCGCCCAGCCGAGCCACCTCGCGCTCGATCAGCCGGTTGCGGTCACCCATCTTCTCTCCCGGACGCACCGGGACCTCCGACCAGAACCCGACGTTGACGTACAGCGTGTCCCTGTCCATCGGGTACAGCGGCCAGCCCGTGGTGTCGCGCAGGCGAACCGGGCACAGCCACACCGGCGTGATGCCGATCTCGCGGTCGAAGAAGTCGAGGAAGTCGGCGAGCCCGCCGACGGGGATCTCCACGTCCTGGATCACCGGCTCGACGTCCACCCTCGGCCGCAGCTGCCGGTGCTTCGCGACGAGCTTGCGGTACACGTCCGAACGCAGGTAGCGCTTCGGCCACATGCGACGGACGACCGGGTTCTGCGCGCCGAACGCCCGTGAGCACCAGAACCAGTCGGTGTCCCAGCGCCACAGGTAGTCGTGGATCGTGAGGTGGTCCGTTCGGCGTTTCTGGATGGACCGGTAGTAGATCTGGTTTCCCGTGTAGTCCGACGTGTAGGGCGCGATGTCGGCGTAGTGCCCCAGCGTCAGGTACATCTCACCCCGTGAGAACACGGTGCCGTCGACGAAGTCCGCCGAGCCGTCCTCGCAGACCTCCTCGATGACGGCGGCGCACTCGGCGAACGAACCGAACGGCACGTGCCGCAGCCGCACGTACTGCCGCACGGGCTCCAGCTCGATCTCGAGCCGCAGCGCGTAGCCGAGCGTCCCGTAGGAGTTGGGGAACGCGCGGAACAGGTCGTCGTCCGGTTTGGCGACGACCACCTCGCCGTCGCCGGTGAGGATCTCCAGCTCCCGCACGGACTCGTGCGGCAGCCCGTTGCGGAAGGACGTGGACTCGATGCCGAGTCCTGCCACCGCACCGCCGATGGTGATGGTTTTGAGCTGCGGCACCACTAACGGCATCAGGCCGTGGGGAAGTGTCGCGGCGACGAGGTTCTCGTAGGTGGTCATGCCCTGCACCTGTGCGGTGCGTCCGACCGGGTCCACTGACAGGACCTGGTCGAACCTGCCGACGTCGAGCCCGCCGGCCTGGTCGGCCCGAAACCGGAAGAGGTTCGACGTCTTCTTCGCGAGCCGCACTGGCGCACCTTCGCGCATCGCGGCGTACTGCGCGCTCAGCGCAGCCACGGCCGAGCTGTGCCCATGGTCACTCACCAGAACGACGTTATTCCTCGTCACCGTCCTTGTCGCGCCCAAAAGCCCGAATGGGCCAGCGATCTTTCATCACACCCTGCCCAAAGTTACTAGCGAGTAGTAGCGTGCGAGCCATGGCTACGCACGAGGTGACCAACCAGGTGCCGCCGCTGAGCGGTCACGACGTCGCGGACGACCCAGCCCTCCTCAGCTGGGTCGATGACGCCGGGCTGCACTCGCTGGGCAGGCTCGCCGGCAGCCACGAGTGGCAGGAGCACGGCAGGCTCGCGAACGCCCACCCGCCGGTGCTGCACACGCACGACCGGTTCGGGAACCGGATCGACGAGGTCGAGTTCCACCCTGCCTGGCACGAACTGATGAACGTGGCCGTTTCGCACGGATTGCACGCCTATGTCGACGGTGCACATTTGGAGCGCGCGGCCAGGTTCTACGTGTGGTCCCAGGTCGAGGCCGGCCACGGATGCCCGATTTCGATGACTTACGCGGCCGTGCCCGCTTTGCGCGTCGCGCCGGAACTGGCCGAAAGTTACGAACCCCTTCTCACCGCACGGAACTACGACTTCGGGCTGCGCGCGCCGCTGTCCAAGCAGGGCCTGATCGCCGGCATGTCCATGACCGAGAAGCAGGGCGGGTCGGACGTCCGCGCGAACACCACGGTCGCGAAGCCGGTGTCCGACGGCTACGTGCTGACCGGGCACAAGTGGTTCACGTCCGCACCGATGTCGGACGTGTTCCTGACACTCGCGCAGGCACCCGGCGGGCTGACGTGCTTCCTGGTGCCGCGGGTGCTGCCGGACGGCACGCGCAACCGGTTCTTCCTGCAGCGCCTGAAGGACAAGCTGGGCAACAAGTCCAACGCGTCCGCCGAGATCGAGTACGACGAGGCGTTCGCCTGGCGCGTCGGCGACGAGGGCCGCGGCGTGCGGACGATCATCGAGATGGTCAACACGACCCGCCTCGACTGCGTGCTCGGCAGCGCCGCGGGCATGCGCGCCGGGCTCAGGCAGGCCGCGCACCACGCCGCGCACCGCAAGGCGTTCGGGAGCTACCTGATCGACCAGCCCGCCATGCGCAACGTGCTGGCGGACCTCGCGATCGAGTCCGAGGCGGCGACCACGACCGCGATGTGGCTGGCAGGACACCGGCCGCGGCTCGCGCTCGCGGTCACCAAGTACTGGGTGTGCAAACGAGGCCCGGTGCACGCCGCCGAGGCGTTGGAGTGCCTGGGCGGCAACGGGTACATCGAGGACAGCGGGATGCCGAGGCTGTTCCGCGAGTCGCCGCTGATGTCGATCTGGGAGGGCTCCGGCAACGTCGCCGCGCTGGACGTGCTGCGCGCGATGAAGAAGGAGCCCGAGTCGGTGCAGGAGTTCCTCGCCGTCGTCACCGGGGTCGACCAGCGCGTCGACAGGGCGTTGCACGAGCTCGGCACCGCACTGTCCGATGTGGACGAGTCGCAGGCGCGGCGGGTCGTGGAGAAGATGGCACTGATCCTGCAGGGCGCCCTGCTGGTGAAGCACGGGCACCCCGCCGTCGCGGACGCGTTCCTCGGGTCACGGCTCGGCGGGGACTGGGGAGTCGCGTTCGGCACGCTCCCCAAGTCCACCGACTTCGCCTCGATCATCGACCGGGCCGTCACAAAAACGTAGGCCAGTACAGGCAGGTAACGATCCCGCGCTTGGGCTGCTGCTTCATAGGTCCCAAGATCCAGGCCTGTTGCCAGAAGTCGTCTCCGTTACCCCCCAAGCGGCCCAGCTCCTGGCTCTGCCGGCGTCTGCAAGTACCACCAACTCAACATCAACAGACACTTTCCTACCACCAACAGGCTTGCGAGGCTTGAAAGGGACGGCGCCTGTTCGCCATTCGGCGAACAGGTTGGGTGTGGTTGACGGCGATTCGATCAAGAGTTGGTGGTACTTGCAGACGCCTCGGCACCAACCAGGACACGAGGTTTCGGACAAGACCACTGGCCAGGTGCTCAGGCAGGGCACCCGTTCGGCAGGCGCGGCGAGTCCGGGCCGTAGAGATCACCGGTCAGGAACACGCACGTCGGCTGCTGCTCGAAGTCGTGGATGTTCGCGATCTCCAGGATCGTGAAGTTCCTCGTCTCCCCGACCCGCGACGCCTTGAAGTTCGTGCGTCCCGTCGCACCGAAGTACTCCAGCTCTCGCAGCTCCCCCGCGATCGCACCGCGGTGCGGAGTGCCACCGGCCAACCGGGCCTGGGCGTTGCCCACGGTGTCGAGGAAGAGTCCCGCCGCGTCGTAGGCGACCGCCATGTGCTCGCCCGGCCACGGCTTCGCGGGCTTGTCCTCCGCCGGCAGCGCGGACTGCTGGATCTCGCCGGCCAGCCTGCTGTAGCCGGCGCAGAAGGCGTCCAGCGGCAGGCCACCGCGCACCTTCTGGTCCGGTCTGCCCTCCACGCAGGACTTGCCGGCGAGCACGACGAGTCCGGCCATGCTCACGTACGACACGCGCATGCCGGCCAGCGAGTCACGGGTGCGGCTGGCCTTCTGCGCGATGAAACGGATGATCGCGTCGTCGGCCAGGATGCGCGGCAGCCGGTTCTTGTCGTAGCAGTCCTTGCCGACCGCCTGCAGGAACTCGCCGAAGTGCTCCTCACGGCCCGCGAAGAACACCAGTTCGCTGGAGTGGTCCTCGACGCACTGCGACGGCACCTCCTGCGGACTGTTCACCCACTCGTGCGCCTCGTACGGCACCTTCTCCCTGGCCAGTTCCTCTCCCAGCACGTTGACCAGGTTGTCGAGGTAGACGTCCGTCCCGCCGAGCCTCGGGTGGCGGATCGTCACCTTGGTCGCGCCGACGTGCTGCGCGTACCTCCTGACGAGGTCGGCCTGCCGGACGTTGCCGGGGATGAGCTGGAAGTACGTCGTCGAGAGCTTCGGCAGCGACGCCTCGGTCAGCGTGGTGCCGATGGTCGGCACGCCGAACGACCCGAGAGAGCTGATGACCTTCTGCGTCTGCTCGACGCTGCGGTCGAGCCCGACCACCCCGATGATGCTCGGATCCTTCTCCAGCAACGGGATCAGCAGCTCCGACAGCACGTCGTCCGCGCGGCCCATCTTCCCGCCGCCGTTCGCGACCACGACCCGCAGCAACGGGCCCGAGCTCGACCTGTCGTTCTGCTGCCGTTGCTTGAGCAGCATGCCCTCCAACTCCTCCGCCCTGGAGTGGTCGGCGTCGGGGTTGCTGTCCTTGTGAGTGAGGCTCGAGAAGTAGAGCAGCGTGACGAGCGGGCGCGCGGGCTCGGAGTCGTGCAGCCGTTCCGCCGTCTCGTTCTGCGCGAAGACCGCCTGCTGCGTCCACCTCAGCCGTTCGTTCGAGCCGAACACCTGGCCGCTGTTGTCGCTGTAGCCCAGGCACTCGACGTTGCCGCCGACGTCCATCAGCCGCGTCGAGACGCCCGGCGAGATCGCGGAGCCGACGATCGAGCAGTTGGCCTTGACGTTGTTCTGCACCGCCACGAACCCCGGCACCAGCAGCACCAGGACCACCGCCGCGATGATCGCCTCCAGCCGCCGCGACTTCGCGAGCCAGCGCACCGGTGCCGCCTGGAACGCGGGCGCGCCCTTCCACTTCTTGCGGTCCGGGCTCGGGAACGGCAGCCGGATCATCAGGTAGCGGGCGTCCGGCGCGAGCATCTGCCGTTTGCGCGGCAGCTCCTCCCGCCAGGTCGTCAACGCCTCCGCGGTCTCGTCCGGCGCGACGGGCGTGGTGCCGAGCCGCCGGGACAGCGCGGGCTGGCCTGAGCTCGCCGCGATCACCAGCAGCGGGTCCAGCTCGCCGGTCTCGTTGCGGACGTCGTTGATCAGCTCCAGCAGCTCCCAGCCGCCGTTGTCCTCGGTCACGCCGTCCAGCAGCGCGGGGATGTAGGCCGTGCGCCGCCAGCCGGCCCTGCGCGGGGTGAACCGGCGGCGCCGCCGGTACGCGATCCGCAGGTCCTCCAGGAACGCGTGCACGAGCAGCAGCTTGATCTGCTCCTCGTTCTCCGACTCCCGCCTGCCCAGCGTGAGGCGCTCGGCGAACCCGAGGAACTCGATGGAGTGGTTGGGCAGCGCGAAGTTCTGCCCGCGCATGAACCACTTCGACTCCCGCGCGAGCCCCGGCACTCGCTTACCGAGCCACCGGAAGCCGGCCTTGCTGCCGACCCACGCCACCAGCCCGAGACCCAGCCGCGTGACGAGGTTGGGGATGAACGCGTCCACGGCCCGGTTGAGCGCCTCGCCGTCCTGCGCGGTCCTGCCGGTCCACTGGCGCAGCAGCTCGATGACGCTCGCCCGGTCGTCACGGCCGGGCTTGCGCGGCAGCCTCTTGCTCGTGAGCCAGTCGACGAGCCGGTAATGGTCGAACCGCGTCAGCCGCTCGGTGCCGACGTGGACCTCCGACAGCTGCCGGCTCAGCACGTCCAGCAACGGCAACAACGGCGGCGTCTCACGCGCTTCTGGTGGCCATCTCTTGGCGACTTCCGCCCGCACCGAGGACACGTCGACATAGGCGTGCGGTATTGAAGGGCGGCCCTCGTCGAGCTTGTGTTCGAGCGCGCGCAGAAATGGCGTCGGGCTGTCTTCGCTCTCCAGGTAGAGCAGCGGAAGCGGCTGGTCACCGACCACTTCCTCGGTCTTGCTGCGGTAGAAGAAGCCGGGTCGGTCGCACAGCCCGTGAATGACTTCGAGAAGAACGTTCAACCCCGGGAAAACCGGTTCTGTCCGGCTACCTGTCATCTGCACCCTCACACTCGTGCGGAAGGCAGACGACGGTAGCCGGACAGTGCGATTCGAACCGGCGTTTTGAAGTTATTTAGATGGAACGGCCTAAAGCCCGAGCTCCCGCGCGATCAGCATCTTCTGCACCTCGGAGGTGCCCTCGCCGATCTCCAGGATCTTCGCGTCGCGGTAGAACCGGCCGACCGGGTACTCGTTCATGAACCCGTACCCGCCGAAGATCTGCGTGGCGTCGCGGGCGTTGTCCATCGCCGCCTCGGACGAGACCAGCTTCGCGATCGCCGCCTGCTTCTTGAACGGCTCGCCGCGCAGCATCCGGGACGCCGCCTCGTAGTAGGCCAGGCGCGCGGTGTGCACGCGGGCCTCCATCTCGGCGATCTTGAACTGGATCGCCTGGTAGGTACCGATCTTCGCGCCGAACGTCTCGCGCTCGTGGGCGTAGCGGACCGACTCGTCCACACAGCCCTGGGCGAGGCCGACCGACAGCGCGGCGATCGCGACGCGGCCCTCGTCCAGCGTGCGCAGGAACTGGGCGAAGCCGCGACCGCGGGTGCCGAGCAGGTTCGCCGCGGGCACTCGGCAGTCCTGGAAGGACAGTTCGCGGGTGTCGGAGGCGTTCCAGCCGACCTTGGAGTACTTCTTCGACACCACGAAGCCGGGGGTGCCGGCCGGGACGATGATCGAGGAGATCTCCTTGCGGCCGTCGGGCTGGGTGCCCGTGACCGCGGCGACCGTCACCAGGCCGGTGATGTCCGTGCCGGAGTTCGTGATGAACGCCTTGGTGCCGTTGATGACCCACTCGTCGCCGTCGAGGCGCGCGGTGGTGACCAGGGCGCCCGCGTCGGAGCCGGAGCCCGGTTCGGTGAGGCCGAACGCGCCGAGCTTCTGGCCGGACGTCAGCGAGGGCAGCCACTCGGCCTTCTGCTCGTCGGTGCCGAAGCGGTAGATGGGCATGGCGCCCAGCGAGGTCGCCGCCTCCACCGTGATCGCGACCGACGAGTCGACGCGCGCGAGCTCCTCCAGCGTGATGCACAGGGCGAAGTAGTCGCCGCCCATGCCGCCGTGCTCCTCTGGGAAAGGCAGGCCCAGCAGGCCCATCTGCCCCATCTTCGCGACGATCTCGTACGGGAACTCGCAGCGCTCGTAGAAGTCGCCGATGACCGGCGCCACCTCGTCGCGGGCGAACTCCTCGACGGTCTTGCGCAGGTCCTCGTACTCGCTCGGGAGCCTGAAGTCCAACATTGCTGTCACTCCTCGTGAGAGACGACGAGGGCCAGTACCTGGTCGAGTGCGACCTGCTGGCCTGCTTGCACGTTCACTTCGGCGAGCACGCCGTCGACCGGTGCGGTCACGGTGTGCTCCATCTTCATGGCCTCGACCACGAACAACGCTTGACCGGCGGTCACTTCCTCGCCCTGCCGCGCTCGAACCACGAGCACGGTTCCGGGCATCGGGGACTTCACCGGGCCACCGGAGGCCGCGGCACCGTCTGCGGCCCCGACCAGGAACTCGGCCTCGACCAACGCCCAGGAGGCGCCGTCGTGGCCCAGCCACAGCACGTCGCCGTCGCGGGCCATCGAGTAGCGGCGCGTGCCGACGAGCAGGTCGGCGCCTTCCCTGCGGGCTCGGGCGCGGACCGGTTCTCCGGCGCCCACAACGACTTCCTCGCCGCGCACGCGCACGTCGACGTCGTTGATCCGCCAGGTCGTCCAGGCGTGCTCACCGATGCGCCAGCCGCCCAGCTGGTCCCACGGGTCCTCGCCGTGCGGCTGCAGCGATCGCTCCAGGCCCGCCGCCACGTACACCTCGTCCGGGATCTCGACCGAGGTCAGCTCGTCCAGCTTCCGTTCGACGAGACCGGTGTCCAGAGCGCCTGAACGAACATCGGGATCACGCAGAAGTGCGCGCAGGAACGGGATGTTCGTGGTGACGCCGAGCAGCACCATCTTGCCGAGCGCGTGGTCGAGGCGCCGCAACGCTTCTTCCCTCGTGCGGCCGTGCGCGATCACCTTGGCCAGCATCGGGTCGTAGTCAGAGCCGACGACAAGTCCCTCGTACAGCCCGGAGTCGACGCGGACGTCGGCCGGTTCGCTCAACGCCAGCACGCGGCCACCGGTCGGCAGGAAGCCGCGCGACGGGTCCTCTGCGTAGACGCGGGCCTCGACCGAGTGGCCGTTCAGCTCGACGGCGACGTCCAGCACCTCACCGGACGCCACGCGGAGCTGCCACTCGACCAGGTCGACGCCCGTGACCATCTCGGTCACCGGGTGCTCGACCTGCAGCCGGGTGTTCATCTCCATGAAGAAGTAGTCACCCGACGTACCGTCCACGATGAACTCGACGGTGCCCGCGCCGACGTACCCGACGGACTTCGCCGCGTCGACCGCGGCGGATCCCATCGCCTCGCGCATCTCGGGCGTGAGGAACGGCGACGGCGCCTCCTCGATGATCTTCTGGTGCCGCCGCTGGAGGCTGCACTCGCGTTCACCGAGGTGGATCACGTTGCCGTGCGCGTCGCCGAGGACCTGGATCTCGATGTGCCGCGGGTTCGTGATGAACCGCTCGATCAGCAGCGTGTCGTCGCCGAACGACCCGCGCGCCTCCCGCCGTGCGGACTCGATCGCCTCGCGCAGCGCGGATTCCTCGTGCACCAGCCGCATGCCCTTGCCGCCACCGCCCGCGGAGGGCTTGAGCAGCACGGGGAAACCGATCTCCAGGGCGGCGTCGACGATCTCGTCGTCGGACATGCCCGCACGAGTGCGGCCCGGCACGACGGGAACACCCGCCGCCGACACCGTCAGCTTCGCGGGGATCTTGTCGCCCATCGCGTCGATCGCCGACGCGGGCGGTCCGACGAACACGATTCCCGCCGCGTCACAGGCCGCCGCGAACGCCGTGTTCTCGGCGAGGAAGCCGTAGCCGGGGTGGATCGCCTGCGCGCCAGTGGAAACAGCGGCGGCCACGATCTTCTCGATGGACAGGTAGCTCTCGCGAGCCGCGGCGGGCCCGATCCGCACGGCCTCGTCGGCCAGCCGGACGTGCAACGCCTCGGCGTCCGCGTCGGAGTACACGGCGACGGAACGGATCCCGAGCGACCGCAACGCGCGGATCACCCTGACCGCGATCTCCCCGCGGTTCGCCACCAGAACGCTGTCGAACATGATCACATCCGGAAGACGCCGTAGGAAACATCGTCGATGGGGGCGTTCGCCGCACTGGACAGGGCAAGCCCCAGCACCGTGCGGGTGTCACGCGGGTCGATCACGCCGTCGTCCCAGAGCCGCGCGGTCGAGTAGTACGGGTTGCCCTGGTCCTCGTACTGCTGACGGATCGGCGCCTTGAACGCCTCCTCGTCCTCGGCCGACCACTCGTCACCGAGCTGGTCGCGCCGCACGGTCGCGAGAACGGACGCCGCCTGCTCGCCGCCCATCACGGAGATGCGGGCGTTGGGCCACATCCACAGGAACCGCGGCGAGTACGCCCGGCCGCACATCGAGTAGTTGCCGGCACCGAAGCTGCCGCCGATGATCACGGTGAACTTCGGGACGCGCGCACACGCCACCGCGGTCACCATCTTGGCGCCGTGCTTGGCGATGCCGCCCGCCTCGTACTCGCGGCCGACCATGAAGCCGGTGATGTTCTGCAGGAAGACCAGCGGGATGGACCGCTTGTCGCACAACTGGATGAAGTGCGCGCCCTTCACGGCCGACTCGCCGAACAGGATGCCGTTGTTGGCGACGATCCCGACCGGATGGCCGTGGATGCGCGCGAAGCCGGTGACGAGCGTTTGCCCGTACTCCTTCTTGAACTCCTGGAACTTCGAGCCGTCGACGATCCGTGCGATGACCTCGCGCACGTCGTAGGGCGTCCGGGAATCCGTTGGCACCACGCCGTAAAGGTCGTCCGTGACGACCGGGGCCTCGACGGGCGCGACGTCCCACGGCCGTTGCACGCGCGGGCCCAGCGTCGAGATGATCGAGCGGACCATCCGCAGCGCGTGCGCGTCGTTCTCCGCCAGGTGGTCGGTGACGCCGGACGTCCGCGAGTGCAGGTCGCCGCCGCCAAGGTCCTCAGCGCTGACGACCTCGCCGGTCGCGGCCTTCACCAGCGGCGGACCGCCGAGGAAGATCGTGCCCTGGTTGCGAACGATGATCGCCTCGTCGCTCATCGCCGGCACGTACGCGCCACCGGCGGTGCACGACCCGAGCACGGCGGCGATCTGCGGGATCCCGCGCGCCGACATCGTGGCCTGGTTGTAGAAGATCCGCCCGAAGTGCTCGCGGTCGGGGAACACGTCGTCCTGCTTCGGCAGGAACGCGCCGCCGGAGTCGACGAGGTAGACGCACGGAAGGTTGTTCTGCAGCGCCACTTCCTGCGCGCGCAGGTGCTTCTTGACCGTGATCGGGTAGTAGGTGCCGCCCTTGACCGTGGCGTCGTTCGCGACGATCACGCACTCACGGCCGGAGACCCGCCCGACGCCGGTGATGATGCCCGCGGCCGGCGCCTCGTCGCCGTACATGCCGTTGGCGGCCAGCGGCGACAGCTCCAGGAACGGCGAACCGGGGTCGACCAGCGTGTCCACGCGCTCGCGCGGCAGCAGCTTGCCGCGGTCGACGTGCCGCCGGCGTGCCTTCTCGGGACCCCCGAGTGCAGCGGTGGCGAGCTTGCCGCGCAGCTCGTCGACGAGCGCGGTGTGCTCCTTGGCGTAGCGGTCCGACGGCTCGGCGGCGCTGCGCAGGACAGGTGCGTCCATGCTCCCCAGACCTCAGGTTAGCGGGCGTTAACATCCTCATGTTAGCGCCCGCTAACCTAGCGGTCCACCGGAACGCCTCGAGAGTGACCCGAACGCAGGTCAGCAGCCTTTCAGGCACTCTCACGTTCCGGAAAACGTCACCCGATCACTGACCGCAGAGCGGGCAGGTAGCCGCTCTGGTGACCGGCGCGGTTCGGGTGGTACGACTCCTCGACCGGCCAGCTCAGGCTGTTGAGCCACCAACTCGACGAGCAGATCTCGTGCCCGGTGAACGCCCCGCGCACGTCGACGTAGCTGAACCCGGCCGCCGCGGCCCGCGCGCCGATCGTGGCGTGCAGCGCGTCGGAACCGGAGTTGATCGCGGCCCGCTTGGTGTCGCTCAGGCCGACGTTGCAGGAGCCCGGCACCTTGTAGATGCGCGGGTAGCCGAGCACGACCACGCGCGCCGACGGGGACTTCGCCCTGATGGTGCTGTAGACGTTGTTGAGCAGCCCGGGAAGCGTGTTGGCGGCGTAGGCCTTCGCCGTGTTCACCCGGTTGGTGCAGTCCTGGTCCGAGCCGAAGGTGCACGTGGTGATGACGTCGGTGAAGCCGGCGTCGTTGCCGCCGACCTGCACGGTGACCAGGTTCGTCGCCGCTGTGAGGTTGTTGGCCTGGGTGATGACGTCACCTGTTCGCGCACCCGAACAGGCCACGGACTTGAACGTCGCGGGCGCTGTCGCCGCGGCGTAGAGGGCTGGATACGCGAGCGGGCCGCGCTTGCAGCTGCCGCTGGAACCGTCATAACTGCCGGTCCCGAGCCCGGAGGCGTACGAGTCGCCCAGTGCGACGTAGTTGACGGCTGCCGCGCCGGCGGGGTTGGCGAGCGCGATGACGGCCGCGGCGGCGGTGACCACCGAGGCGAGGAAGTAAGCAGGACGCATCGAAGACTCCCGAAGGGGCCGCAGGGTGTGATGCATTGCACGTCAATGGTTACTCACGAGTAAGGCCTGTGTGAAGTATTCGTCAATAGTCAACGTTCAGGGCTTGCACCTGCGCGAATTCCACCCATCGGACGACGATGTGAACGGCTGCTAACCTCCTTCCGTGGTCGAGAAACCCTCACGTCGGGACCAGATCCTCAACGCCGCGGCCGAACTCTTCGCGCGCCACGGCTTCCACGGCGTGGGCATCGACGACATCGGTGCGGCCGTGGGCATCTCCGGCCCTGCCCTCTACCGGCACTTCCGCAGCAAGGACGCGATGCTCGGCGAGATGCTGACGTCGATCTCCGAACGACTGCTCGACGGCGGCCAGGCGCGGGTGGACGCCGCCTCCAACGCCGACGAGGCGTTGCGGGAGCTGATCGGCTGGCACGTCGACTTCGCGCTGGACGACCCCGCGCTCATCACCGTGCAGATGCGCAACCTCGCGAACCTCACCGACCCGGACCGCCGGCGCGTGCGTGCCTTACAACGCCGCTACGTCGAGGTGTGGGTCGAGACGATCCGGCGCACGGTGCCGGAGTTCGACGAGCCGACCGCGCGTGCCGCCGCGCACGCCGTGTTCGGGCTCATCAACTCGACCCCGCACAGCGCGCACCTCGACCGCGACCAGATGGCCGCGCTGCTGTCCCGGATGGCACTGGCCTCGCTCACGCCCGCCGTCGTCACGTCATAGCTCGACCGATAGCCGCAACGCGTGCGGCTGACCTGGTGAACTGGCGATCAGCCGAGACCAGTCCGTAACCTTGCCCGACAATGGGCGCCCGCAAACTCCTCCTCCGGCTTCCGGCCTGGTTCCGGTTCACGGTGATCACGCTCGCCGTGTTCGTCTGCGGGGTGATCGCCTCACGACCCGCCACCGGGGACGACGGGCTGCCGCGCAGCGCCGACGTGATCGCCGCGGCCAACGCCGTCGACGCGTTCGTGACGCCGTCCGCGACACACGACCCGTACGTCAACCTGCCTGGCGACTTCGCGCGCGAGATGGGCAGAGATCCCAAGACCGTGACGGCGCCGGACGGGACGCTCAGGGTCGTCGACGCCGGCGGCGGGTGTTCGGGGCCGGCCGGGGACACCGAGTGGGACTTCAGTGCCGCGTGCCGCGCGCACGACCTGGGCTACGACCTGTTGCGCTACGCCGACCACAAGGGCGATCCGCTCGGACCGCAGGCGCGCAAGGCGCTGGACGACCGGCTCACGATCGACCTGCACGCGCAGTGCCGGCTGAACCCGCGCGGTGCCGAGCAGAGCTGTCACGCGGTGGCCGAGACCTACGCGCTGGGACTGAAGTTCAACTCGTGGCGGCAGCGCTGGGGCGCTCCTGGCCACGAACCCGTGGTGGCGTGGGCGTTCGGCAGCGCGATGGTGGTGTTCCTGCTGCTGGCCAGGCTGCACGGCCGTCGTCGCGACGAGACGGCCTCGCTGCCGCCGGTGCTGGAGCACGCCGAACAGGACCGGTACGCGACGTTCCTGCGGCTCTTCAGCCTGGCGTTGCTCGTGCTCGGCGAGACGGTCGCGATGCTCGCGCACCTGCGGGGGTCCGGCACGTCGTGGTTGTGGGCGTTGCAGGCGGTGCCGTTGTTCTTCTTCGCCGGCGGGCACGCGAACCTGCGCAGCTGGCACGCGCACCAGGGCGGTTTCGGGTGCTGGGTGTCGAGCCGGACGTCGTGGCTGCTGCGGCCCGTGATGGCGTTCGTGCTGCTGTGGGTGGTGCTGTTCGCGGCGCTGAACCTGATGGACGTCAAGGTCGACGCGTACAGCCGGTTGATCACGCATCCGTTGTGGTTCGTCGGGGTCTACCTGCTCGCCGTCGCGGTGACGCCGGCGGCCGCGTGGCTGCATCAGCACATGCGCCGCACCACGCCGTTCGTGCTGGTGCTGCTGACCCTGATGGTCGAGGTCGCACGGACGTCGACGGACTGGAAGACCGGCGGCTACGTGAACCTGATCGTCGGCGCGTTGCTGATGCAGCAGATCGGTTTCTTCTACGCGGACGGCACGCTGACCGGCCTCCCCCGCAAGCTGCTGGCCGCGGTGGGTGCGATCACGTTGCCCGCGCTGGTGTTCTTCAGCGACTACCCGCGGTCGATGATGGTGCTCGGCGTGGCGCAGGTGTGCCTGGCGCTGCTGGCGCGCGGCCGGGTCACGTCCTGGCTCGACGGCCGGTCCTGGCACGTCGTGGACTTCGCCCGCCGCGCGCCCATGACGGTGTACCTCGCGTACCTGGCCGGGGTCGGCGCGCTGGTCGGGTTGCTCGGGGTGACGCAGGCGCCGGTCTGGCTGGTGCTCGGGCTGGTGCCGCTGATCCTCGTGTTCCACCGGTTCGAACGGCGCCTGGTGCGGCTGCCGAAACTCGCGCACGAGTCGCACCGCACGCGGCTCGCGACGGCCATGGGCGTGTCGTTCGGGACTCTCGGCGTGCTCGGGTTCGTGGTGAGCGGGTTCCTCGGCGACGGGATGCTGGTGCTGCTGCCGGTGGACCCGTTGCAGAACCTCATCCACCTGCTGCTCGGCTGGTACCTGATCCACACGGCCCGCACCGGCAGCTGCGACACCCGCCTGCCGTGGCTGCTCACGGCGCTGGCGTGCGTACCGCCGATGCTGGCACTGGATCCGGCAGGACCGGTGGTGGTGCTGCACGCCGTGGCGATCGGCCTCGCAGTGCTCGGAGCCATCCCCAGGTCACTGCCGCGCACACCGGCAGCCACAGCAGCCGCTGCCACACCCAGTCCGGATGATCTGCTGGCTGCTGGAGCCCCGGCAACGCTCCCCACGCGCTGAACGCCAGCGTCACGGTGATCAACGCGCTCTGGTGCGTCAGGAAGATCCCCAACGCGCGCTTGTTCAGCCACGCCACGGGTTTCGCCGTGCCGAGCCTCGTCAGCAGCGGTGCGATCGTGAGCACCAGGCCGATCTGCGCGAACGCCAGCGCGAGCGTCGCGTAGTTCGGCGGGTTCAGGTTGGAGACGGCCTCGCCCGGGATTCCCACCGCGGACAACGGATAGCCACCGAACGTCGTCAGTGCCGCGTACCCGAGCACGCCCAGGACCAGCAGCGGCGGTCCGGGAATCCTCCTGCGCGCCAGGGAGTGGCCGAGCTGCCAGGCCGCCCACCACACCGCGTACGGCACGACCAGCACCAGCAGGACCGGGACGAGCACACCCCACGAGTACTCGTCCAGCCTGCGCACCAACGGTTTCATCGCCAGCAGCACCAGGTAGACGCCGAAGAACCACAGCGGCGTCGTGACCAGGAACCCGATGTTCCAGGCGGTGCCCTGGTCCACCCCGCGCAACGTCAGTCCGAAGAGGACAGCCGCCCAGCAGCCCAGCATCAGCAACGTCGGCACGGCGAGCTGCTTCAACCGGACCAGGAACGAGGTCTTCGAGTGTGCGGCCGCATAACCGCCCACGAAGAAGAACAGGCCGAGCGTCTGCAACACCCAGGAAACCGGCGTGAGCGCGGTCAGGTGCTTCAACGGGCTGTCGATGTACATCCCGGTCGGCGTGTCCACCAGCGACGTCACCAGCCAGTGGCCGAGCACGACCGTGACGACGGCAAGCGCCCGCACGGCGTCGATGAACGGATTCCTCACAGCTTCTCCCCCGAAGCGATCCGGACGAGCGCGTTCAACGTCTCGCTGCCCGGTTCGTAGTAGGTGTCGTGCTTGCCGCCGTCGAACCGCAGCACCGTGGCACCGAACTCCTCGCCGGCCGGATCCGTGCCGTGCCCGAGGTCGAACAGCCGGGCGTTCGGCACGAACCGCATCCAGTCGCCGCTCGACCGCAACGCCCAGACCTTGGCCCGCGTGCCGAGTTCGGCAACGGAACCCGCTCGCACACCAGGACTTCCGGTGAACACGATGTCCGCCACGTCCAGGTCGTGTGCCGCAAGCCCGACGACCACGGATCCGTAGCTGTGGCCGAAGACGTGGATGCGCGCGTTGGTCTGCAACGCCCGCACGAAGTCGACCAGCGCAGCCGCACCCTGACGGGCCAGCGACCCGGTCACCGCGTCCACGCCGAGCCCCTGGGGCGTCCGGTAGCCGAGCCACGCGATCACGGCGAGGTCGTCGCGGTGCGCCTGGGCGTACAGGTCGGCCGCCATCCGCCCGATCGTGCGGTCGAACCGGTCGACGTCCACGTCGGACCCCGGCACGACGATCACGACGTCCCGCGCGGTGCTCAGGTCACCGACGATCGCGACCCGGCGGGCGACGTCGGAACGCCACTGCGCGATCGACGGTGCGACCGACGGCAGGGCGATCAGCAGGAGGAACAGGACGGCTCGGCGCATGAACCGAAACTAGGAAGACCACGGGCCCCGGATCGTCACCCCGGCGTGCCGCTTTTCCGTTGCTACCCCGGTATCACGAGCCCGCTCTCGTAGGCCGCGATGACGGCCTGGGCGCGGTCGCGGAGACCCAGCTTGGTGAGCACGCGGCTCACGTGCGTCTTGACGGTCTGCTCGGCCAGCACCAGATGCGCGGCGATCTCGGTGTTCGACAGGCCCTGCGCGATCAGCACGAGGATCTCGGTCTCGCGTTCGGTCAGGATCCCCAGCTGGGCGGGCCGGACCCGGTCCGAGCGACGTGACCGCACGAAGTCCTCGATCAGCCGCTTGGTGATCGACGGCGCTAACAGCGCTTCCCCCGCGGCCACCACGCGGACGGCGTTGAGCAGCTCACGGGCAGGCGCGTGCTTGAGCAGGAACCCGCTGGCACCGGCCTGCAACGCCTCGTAGACGTAGTCGTCGAGGTCGAACGTGGTCAGCACCAGGACCTTCAGGTCGCGGGTTCCGTCCAGCAACAACCGGGTCGCGGTCAAACCGTCCATCTCGGGCATGCGGATGTCCATCAGCACGACATCGGGATTGACCGTACGCGCCAATGCGACGCCCTGCACGCCGTTGCCCGCGGCACCGATGACCTCGATGTCCTCCTGAGCGTCGAGCAGCGCGGAGAACCCCTCGCGCACCATCTCCTGGTCGTCGACCACGACCACCCTGATCACTTGTCCCCCAACGGAATCCTCGCCCTGACCATGAACCCGCCGTCTTCGGTGGACTTCACCGTCAGCGTGCCACCGTGCACGGCCACGCGTTCCCGCATGCCCACCAGCCCCTGCCCGCTGCCGCCACCCCTCGACGGCCCTCCTGAGGTGTTGACCACCAGCACGTCGAGCCTGCCGTCCTCCCGGTGCACGTGGACGGACGCCTTCGAGCCGGGCGCGTGCCTGGTGGCGTTCGTGAGCGCCTCCTGCACGACCCGGTACGCGGTCAGACCGACCGCCTCCGGCACGTCGTCCACGTCGATCTCAGCCTCGTCCCCCGGCCGGACGAGCTCGGGGATGCGGCTGATGCCCGGTTGCGGTTCGCGTTGCAGCTCCTGGCCGTTGGTCCGCAGCACGCCCAGCAGGCGTTGCATGTCGGTGATCGCCTCCCGCGCCGCCTCGCCGACCTCGGCGAACTCTCGCACCGCGTCCTCGTTCAGTCCTTTGAGGCGGTAGGGCGCGGTCTCGCACCTGACCACCACCATCGACATGTGGTGCGCCACCACGTCGTGCATCTCGCGGGCGATGCGGGCGCGTTCCTCCAGAGCAGCCTTGGCATCGCGTTCTTCCTCGAGCTCGCGTTCCGCTCTGCCACGCGCACCGAACAGGTAGACCGCCGTACCGACGATGGGCACGAAGAGCGCCATGTCCGCGGCCTGCGGCTCGGAGGCGATGATGAGTGCGCCGCTGATCACCGTGGCCGCGATGACGATGCCGCGCGAGTAGAACCCCGCCACCGCGACGAACAGCGGTATCGCCGTCCAGTACTGGAACGCCCCGGCACCCTCACCTGCCCACAGGAGACTGACGGCGTAGAAGCCGGGCACGGCGAGCCGCCAGGCGTAGAGCGGCGACCAGATCAGCAGGACGTACGGCGCGACCGTCGCCAGGAAGACGACGACCCACCAGCCGTCCGAGGCCTCCTGGCGCACGTACCCGGCGCTCGAGACGACGCCCCAGACGAAAGCGTAGATGATCAGCGCGGCGTGCACCGGGACGCGCCACCGCCCGAGGACCTTGGCGGGCACTCGGGTGTGATCGGGACCGAGAACGGTTCGGTACAACGTGCGGAACACCACCCGATGCTAGGTGGATCCGTTGATTCGCACATTGACCTGCGGAGTGACATACCCCGGTAGCACTCTGATCAAGATGGGGCATTGCGAATGCGTGACACCGCGCGGTAGGCAGTACCTGTGAGACCACCACAGGATCCAGATCGCTGGTCACGGCTGACCGCCGTCGCCGGTGAGGCGCTGGCCGCGGCCAGGGCCGGGGAAGACGCTGTGGCGGTGGACCTCGTGACCGGGTACCTCAGCGGGTCGCCCGAGGGCAACGAGGAGATCCGTGAGCTGGTGCTGCTGCTGTTCGCGGAGTGCAGCAGCATGGTCAGCGCGCTCGGCTCCGGCGGTGCCACGCCGGTGAAGATGCAGGTCTTCGACGAGGACGGCAACGAGGTCCAGATCGACGACGCGGACCCGCCGGTGCGGACCGCGATCCGCGCGTTGCTGGCCGAGGTGCACGGCGACCAGGACGCGGCCGCGGAGCAGATCGAGATCGCGCTGGCCAACGGTCAACCGCAGGAGCTCGCGACCGTGGTCTTGCAAGCCCTGCGGTGGACCCTGAAGCTGGCCATCGAGTGCGAGACGCGCGAACTGCCCGTCGCGCCGTGGATCACCGCGTCGCTGGACGACCAACCCTGACGTGCAGCAGAGCGTCCACACCGGCCATGAGGTGCGCGTCGAGCGGGAAGTAGGCCATCGCGAGCATGGGGTCGGCACCGGTGTCGGTGCGCGGCACGCCCTCCGGCTTGTCCCTCGTGATCCCCCAGGTCGTGAACCGGCCCTGCAACTGGCCTTCGAGGGTGGCTTTGTCCGGTTCGCCGAGCCCGATCGAGTCGTTGCGGCCGAGCGTGCCGCCGAGGACGGTGTACTGGTCACCCAGAATCGGTGCCACGAGAGCGCCGGCCGAGAACCACTCGATCCGTTCGCCGGCCATCTCCATCGAACTGTTCGTCCGCTGCAGATGGGCGTTGTGCGCGAACACGAACGTCGGGCCGTTGGCGGCCTCGGCGCGCCGGATCTCCAGCAGGTTCCGCGCCATCACGCCGTCGCGCATCTGGCATAGGCGGTTGAGGCGCACACCCAGCGGGTTCGGCTCCGCGCACTCCCGGTGGTACTGGAGCAGGCTCAGCCCGGCCGTCAGGCAGGTCTCCGCGCGGGCCCACGCCTCGTCGGTGGTCCTGCGCTCGTGCAGCCGCATGAGCATCCCGGTGCCGATCTCGCGCAGCCTGATCGCCTCCGCTGACCGCCCGGGCGACTGGGTGAGGTCCATGACGGCCTCACTGCGGCTCCACTTCTCGTCGTCGATCGTGAGGTCCACGTCCTCGCCCAGGTAGTCGCGGGCGTGTTCGAGGCAGGGACGCGGGCTGGGCGCGCTGGCCGTCTCGGTCTGGAAGTCGAAGCCGTGGAACGACAGGCGTTCCTCCGGCGCCTTGTCCGCGTTGTACTCGCGCATCCACTGCACGAGCTCGCGGTTGGCGGGCCAGTTCTCCCCGAACGCGTGGGAGAAGCCCTCCTTCATGATCATGTCGAGGTCACCGGGCCCGCCGTGGACGTAGTCGTTGACGGCCAGACCCCGGATCCGGCAGGTCTCCAGGGCGATCGAGCGGAAGCCCAGACCGGCCAGCTGCTCGAACAGCTCGTTGCGGACCCAGGTGTGGGCGTGCTCGAGGTGCGTCGGCTCGCCGAACCCCAGGAGCTCGGTGAAGGGGCTGATGAACTCACGAATGTCCTGGCTCATGTGGTTCAACCGTAACATTGAAAGCTCTGTTGAAGCTTTTCGGCATTTCTTCTCTTCATTTGCCTCTAAAGTCTCAACTGTGCGTCCAGCAGACCTAGCCCGCGAGCACGGCCTCTCGACCCAGGCGGTGCGCAACTACGAGGAGTCGGGGTTCCTCCCGCCCGCCGGGCGCACGCCGTCCGGCTACCGCGTCTACACCGAGGTCCACGCCGCCGCGCTGCGCACGTTCATCGCGCTGATCCCCGCCTTCGGGCACGCCACGGCCGGCCAGATCATGAACGCGATCCACGACGACGCCCTGGACGACGTGCTCGTGCGGATCGACCGCGGCCACGAGCAGCTGCTGCGCGACCGTTCGACCCTCGACTCGGTCAGCAGAGCGGTGCAGGACCTGACCGACTTCGAACCGGTCCTGGAGCCGCGCACGATCGGCGAGCTGGCCCGGCGCCTCGGCGTGACCCCTGCGACGCTGCGCGCGTGGGAGGAGGCCGGCATCCTCGTGCCGTCGCGCGAACCGACCGGCTACCGCCTGTTCCGGGCGGAGGACGTCCGCGACGCCGAGCTGGCCCACCTGCTGCGACGCGGCGGCTATCCGTTGGCGCGCATAGCTTTGGTGGTCGAGCAGATCCGCACCGCGGGCGGCACCGACACGCTGGGTGCCGCCCTGACCGACTGGCGCCGCCGTCTCACCGAGCGGGGCCTGGCGATGCTGGCCGCCTCCGCACGGCTCAACGAGTACCTGAACGCACGGGCACCAGCTCCGTGACGAGCGCGCCGACCTGCTCGCTCTCGATCAGGAACGCGTCGTGCCCGTACGGCGACTCGATCACCCGCACCTCGTCCGCCCCGGCGATGCCCGCGGCCAGTTCCCGCTGCTGCCACAACGGATACAGCCGATCCGAGTCCACCCCGGCGACGATCGTGCGCGCGGTGACCTTCCGCAGCGCCGCCGCGACACCACCCCGCCCACGTCCGACGTCGTGGGAGTTCATCGCCCCGGTCAGCGTCACGTAACTGGCCGCGTCGAACCTCCGCGTCAGCTTCGCGGCGTGGTGGTCCAAATAGGACTCGACCTCGAACCGCCCGTCCTCCTGCCTCGCCCTGCCGAACCGGGCCTGCAGCTCTTGCTCACTCCGGTAACTGATGTGCGCGATCCGGCGAGCAACCCCAAGACCCTCCACCGGATCGGCCCTGATCGCGTGCAGCTGCGCGGACGCCAGCGCGATCTGCTCGGCGGAAGCCTGCGCCGTCGTGGCCAGCAACAGCAGGGACTTCACCCGATCAGGCGCGCTGACCGCCCACTCGACCGCACGCATGCCACCCATCGACCCGCCGAGCACCGCGGCCCACTGCCCGATGCCGAGGTAGTCCGCGAGGTGGACCTCGGCCGCGACCTGGTCGCGAATGGTGACGTCCGGGAACCCGGGGTACTGCCAGGGCCCGGTGCTGCCCTGACAGCCTCCCAGCACGTTCGGCGCGACGACGAAGAACGCGTCGAGCGGCTTTCCCTTCCCCACCAGCGAGTCCCACCAGCCCGGCGTGGGGTGACCCGGCTCCACGCCCCCGGCGACATGGCTGTCCCCGGTGAGGGCGTGGAGCACGAGCACCGCGTTGGAGGCCTCGGCGTTCAAGGTCCCCCACGTCTCGTACGCGAGCTGGAAACCCGGCAGTTCCCCGAACGGCGCGGTGTGGCTGAACCACTTCCGCCGCCCGTTCGGATCGCCGAACCGCCAGCCGCCCACTACAACTCGGACTTCGCCGCGGTGAAGCCCGCCTCCAGGTCCGCCTTGAGGTCCTCCAGCCCTTCCAGCCCGACCGACAGCCGCACCAGCCCGGGCGTGACCCCGGTGACGAGCTGTTCCTCGGGAGTGAGCTGACTGTGCGTGGTCGACGCCGGGTGCACGATCAACGACCGCACGTCCCCGATGTTCACGAGCTGGCTGAACAGGCTCGTCCCGTCGACGAACGCCCGCCCAGCCGACACCCCACCCCTCAACTCGAAACTCACGACCGCGCCCGCCCCCTTCGGCAGGTACTTCTGCGCGGCAGCGTGGAACGGCGACGAAGCGAGGCCCGCGTAGTGGACCTTCTCGACCTCGTCCCGCGCCTCCAACCACTCGGCAAGCGCTTGCGCGTTCTCGACGTGCCGCTCGATGCGCAGCGACAGC
This sequence comes from Lentzea sp. HUAS TT2, assembly GCF_051853195.1. Taxonomy (NCBI): domain Bacteria; kingdom Bacillati; phylum Actinomycetota; class Actinomycetes; order Pseudonocardiales; family Pseudonocardiaceae; genus Lentzea; species Lentzea sp. HUAS TT2. The sequence goes on from NZ_CP196667.1 coordinate 1,732,322, forward strand.
GTCTCAATGCCCTGAATGACCAGGAAGCTGGTCAACGGCGCAATAGCCGCCCCGGTGTCCCGCAGCCCCTGCACCCGCAACTTCGCCGCGAACGCCCCGTGCCCGAGCACCGGCCAGTACTGCAGCCCGTTGTAGCTGGGGTCCGGCTCGTGGAAGTCGGGGAACTTCTCAGCCCCGTACTCGAACTTCCCACCATCGACGACCACGCCGGCGATGGCCGTCCCGTGCCCGCCCAGGTACTTGGTGGCGGAGTGGATCACGATGTCCGCCCCGAAGTCCAACGGCCTGAGCAGGTAAGGCGTGGGCACAGTGTTGTCGACGATCAACGGCACGTCATTCGCATGCGCGACCCCGGCAACCCCTTCCACGTCCAGCACGTGCGAACGCGGGTTGGCCAACGACTCGGCGAAGAACAACTTCGTGTTGGGCCGCACGGCGGCCTGCCAGGCGTCAAGGTCATCGGGGTCGTCCACAAACGACACTTCGATGCCGAGCTTCGGCAACGTGTAGTGGAACAGGTTGTACGTCCCGCCGTACAACGAAGCGCTGGAGACCAGGTGGTCCCCGGCCCGGGCGAGGTTCAGGATCGCGGCGGTCTCGGCAGCCTGCCCGGAGGCGAAGGCAACGGCCGCGACACCCCCTTCAAGGGCGGCGACACGCTGCTCCAGGACGTCCTGCGTCGGATTGTTGATGCGCGTGTAGATGTTCCCGGGCTCAGCCAGCGCGAACAGGTCCGCACCGTGCTGCGTGTCCCTGAACACGTACGAGGTGGTCTGGTAGATCGGCGTGGCACGAGCGCCAGTGGCCGGATCGGGCGCGGCGCCCGCGTGAATCTGAGTCGTTTCAAAGGACCAGGACATGGCTGTGCTCCAGAACGTTCGTTGAAGAGGAGGGCTCAGATCAACGAGAGCTACGACAGGCCATGCTGGTGACGCGCACGTAGTCAACGTGGCGTCGGCTAACCAGCGACATGGTCATGAGGACTGAAGGTAGGGGTCCGTCCAGACTTGCGACACCCCGTCCATCTGCTGGGAACGCTTAGTCTGATCGCATGCGCACAGCTCTGGTCGGCTACGGACTAGGTGGGGCGGCCTTCCACGCCCCGTTCATCGAGGCAACGGAAGGCCTGACCCTCTCCGCAGTCGTAACGTCGAACCCGAGCCGCCAAGCGGAGGTAGCGGCCCGCTACCCGTCAGCCCGCCTTCTGTCCTCACTGGACGAAGTCTGGAGCGGCAACTTCGACCTGGTGGTCATCACCACCCCGAACCGCTTCCACGCGACCCACGCCCGCCAGGTCCTGGAACACGGCCTCAACGTGGTGGTCGACAAACCCTTCGCAGGCTCAGCGATGGAGGCACGAGCACTGGCCTCCATCGCCTCCTCCAAGGGCCTGATGCTCTCCCCGTTCCACAACCGCCGCTGGGACGGCGACTTCCTGACGGTCCAGAAACTCCTCAACGAAAAGGCCCTGGGCACAGTCCACAAGTTCGAGTCCCGCTTCGAGCGCTACCGCCCGGAGATCAAGTCCTCCTGGAAGGAATCGGGCGACCCGGCAGACCTGGGCAGCATCCTCTTCGACCTGGGCACCCACCTGGTGGACCAGTCGGTAGCGCTCTTCGGCCGCCCACTCTCAGTACACGCCGAGATCACCACGGTCCGCCCGGGCGCCAAGGCCGACGACGACGTCTTCCTCTCCCTCACTCACGAGGGCGGCGTCCGCTCCCACCTGTGGATGAGCGCACTGGCAGCAGACCTGGGCCCCCGCTTCCGAGTACTGGGCCACGACGCGGCCTACGTGAAGTACGGCATGGACCCCCAGGAAGACCGCCTCAAGAACGGCGAGACCCCCGCAGGCCCGGGTTGGGGCGAAGAACCAGAAGAAGCCTGGGGAACCCTGGGCGGCAAGCCGTACCGCACAGAACCAGGCGCCTACCAGAACTTCTACGCCTCAGTGGCAGCGGGCAAACCCCCAGTCTCACCACAGGACGCGGTGGCGGGCCTGGAGGTAATCGAAGCGGCCAAGCAGTCAGCCACCACAGGCGACGCAGTCCGCCTCTGATCAAACGACGCCGAAGGCGAGCAGTCTTCACCAAGCCCCGAGGGGTGGGGTGGCTTCGTCACCCCACCGAGCCGCACATCTGCGCAACGCCACTTCGCCCCAAGCAACAGGCGTGCCATCTACCCACGCGTGGCGTGAACCCCGGCTTTTGATCAGATCGGCGGGGTCCGGGGCGGAGCCCCGCGCTGGAAACAGGGAGACGGCCTACGAAACCGGCGCGCGCACCAACGGCGGATACAACACCTCAGCACCCCCACGCCGATACAACGCAGCGGGCCGCCCCCCATCCCGCGAGGTGCTCTCCCCGGTAGGGCTCAACAACCCGGCCACCCCCGTGACCTTCCGATGAAAATTCCGGGGATCCAACGAAACCCCCCAAACGATCTCGTAAACCCGCCTCAACTCGGCAACCGTGAACTCGGCCCCACAAAACGCAGTCCCCAACGGCGTGTACTCCAACTTGGCCCGAGCCCTCTCCACCCCGTCTTCCAAGATCCGGGCGTGGTCGAAGGCCAACGAAGAGACCTCCTCCACAGGAACCCAGGCCGCACCAGCAGCGTCAGTCCCGGCAACGGGCACAGGCAGGTCAGGCGCCAACGCCAAGTAGGCAACGGAGACGACCCGCATCCGAGGATCCCGCCCAGGCTCCCCGTACGTCCCCAACTGCTCAAGATGCAGCCCGGACACCCCGGTCTCCTCGACCAACTCCCGCCCAGCCGCCGCATCCACGGACTCGGCAACCTGGACAAACCCCCCAGGCAGCGCCCACCGCCCCCGATACGGCGCCTCCCCCCGCCGCACGAGCAGCGCGCACAACTCATCCCCCCGCACGGTCAGCACCACCAGATCGACCGTGACAGCAAAGGGAGGGAAATCACTAGGCCTGTACACACCCCAGACTATAGGCTTATCGTCAGATAGACGACAAGCCGCCACCAAGGAGCAGACCATGGCCGACATCAGCCGCTACCCAGGACTCCGCCACCTGAGGGGAACCCCGACGGTCCACATCAGACACGTCAAGAGCGGCAAGGTCATCCACGAGGGCACGGGCCTGAGCTTCTGGTTCCGCCCCAGAACCGCAGTCCTCAGCGAGGTCCCGGTGGACGACCGAGAACTCCCGATGCTCTTCCACGCCACAACCCACGACTACCAGGACGTGACAGTCCAGCTGACGGTCACCTACCGCTGCACCGCCCCGGAGACCACCACCAACAGGATCGACTTCTCGATCGACCCGGACACGGGAACCTGGCGCCAGGACCCCCTGAGCCAGATCGCGAACACCCTCACCGAGAGCACCCAGCAACACGCCCTGAAGGTCCTGGGCACCCTGACCCTCGACACAGCCATCAGAACAGGCGTGGAACGGGTCAAGCAGGAAGTCGCGGAGAACCTGACGGCAGCCCACCTGGGCCTGGAGATCATCGACGTCAGGGTCGTGGCCATCCGCCCGGACGCAGACATGGAGAAGGCTCTCCAAACCACCGTCAGGGAACGAGTCCAGCAGGAGGCGGACAAGGCCACCTACGAACGCCGAGCCATGGCGGTGGAACGCGAACGCTCGATCAGCGAGAACGAGCTCCAGAACCAGATCGAACTGGCCAAGCGAGAAGAACTACTGGTCATCCAACGAGGCGCCAACGCCCTCAAGAAGGCCGAGGACAACGCCAGGGCCAGCCGAGTCGCGGACGAGGCCAAGGCGGACGGCATCCGCAAACTGGCAGAGGCCGAAGCCGCAGGCGAGCAGGCACGCCTGAACGCCTACCGGGACATCCCCCAGGAAACCCTCTACGCCATGGCGGCAAAGGAACTGGCCGGCAACCTCCCGGAGATCGGCAGCATCACCCTCACCCCGGACATGATCCAGCCGCTACTGCAGAGACTGGCCCGATGAGCCTCGCCCCGAGAATTGTGCTGGTGCACAGGCGCACCGAGCTGACAGAGTTGCTGGCACGACACGGGACGAGAGGTCAGGTCGAGTTCTTCCTCAAGTCCCGCAACAGAACCCTGGACGAGGTGGTGGAGCGTGACCAGCAGGCCCGGAGGGCGTTGGGAGACGTCAGCGCCGCGATCCCGCTCGACTGGCGCCGCGGCGTCGTCGAGCGGGAAGACCTGTCGCGGTTCCTGTTCGCGCCCGAGGACGTAGTGGTCATCGTCGGCCAGGACGGCTTGGTGGCGAACGTCGCCAAGTACCTGGACGGCCAGCCGGTGATCGGCATCAACCCCGACCGGGGCGTGCTCGCACAGCACGCCCCGCACGAGGCCGCAGAACTCCTCCACAACACCGACAACACCGAAGACCGCACGATGGTCGAGGCCAGATCAGACGACGGCCAAACCCTCTACGCCCTCAACGAGATCTACGTGGGCCACCCGAGCCACCAGACCAGCCGCTACCGCATCGCGAACGAACGCCAGGCCTCCTCGGGCATCCTGGTGGGCAGCGGCACGGGAGCGACGGGCTGGTGCAGCTCGGCCCACCGCGAACGAAAGAGCCAGCTCACCCTCCCGACGCCAACAGAGCGCAAGCTCGTCTGGTTCGTCAGAGAGGCCTGGCCCTCCCCGAGCACCGGCATCACCCACACCGAAGGCGAGATCACCGGCCGCCCGCTCGACATCGACGTCGAGTCCGACGGCCTGGTGGCGTTCGGCGACGGCATCGAGAGCGACGCCCTAAGGCTGGGCTGGGGCCAACGGCTGAGCATCGGACTCGCCACCCGCCGGCTCCGCCTCGTGCGCTGACCCGATCACCAACAGACAGACCCCGGACAACACCGCACCAGCCACCAAATACAACGCGATGGCCCAGGTCCCGGTGCGCAACAACGACTGCGCCACCAACGGCGCCAGCCCACCTCCCAGCACAGCCCCGAGCTGGAAGCTCAACGCCACCCCGCTGTACCGAACCCGAGTCCGGAACAACTCCGCGAAATACGCAGCCGACGGCCCGAACAACGCGGCAGAGCCGACAAACCCGAGCACCATCGCGAACGTGAACCAACCGGAGTCCGTCAGCCAGAACAGCGGAAACGCGAAGGCGGCCTGAAAGATCGCCCCGCCGAACATGACGGGCAACCGCCCGACCCGGTCGGACAGCAACGCAAACGCAGGCACAGCAACAACCTGCGCAACCGACCCCACCACGGTGGCGATCAACAGGTCGTCCGCGGAGATCTTCAACGCGGTCCGCCCGTACCCGATCATGAACACGCTCAGCACGTAGATGAAGATCGTGAACCCGAGGTTCACCCCGGCACCGAGCAGCACCACGCGCCACCGGTCCCGCAGCACCTCGGCGATCGGCAGCCGCGACTTCTCCACCCGAGCGAACTGCGGCGACTCCGACACGCGCAACCGGATGTAGAGCCCGATCCCGACCAGCACGATCGAGAACAGGAACGGCAACCGCCAGCCCCACGACAGGAAGTCCGGCCCGGACGCGCGCGAGGACAGGTACATCGCCAGGTTCGCCAGCACGAGCCCGACCGGCGACCCGATGAACACCCAGCTGCCGTACCAGCCCCACCGCCCCGGTGGCGCGTGCTCGACGGCCATCAGCGACGCGCCGCCCTGCTCGCCGCCCATGAAGAACCCCTGCACGACCCTCAGCAGGACCAGCAGCAGCGGCGCGAAGATCCCGATCTGCGCGTAGGTCGGCAACACGCCGATCAGCGCCGTCGAGACACCCGTGACCGTAAGTGTGATCACGAGCATCGAGCGGCGCCCGATCCGGTCGCCCAGGTGCCCGATCACCGCGCCGCCCAGCGGCCGGGCGAAGAAGCCCGCGCCGAACGTGGCGAACGCGAGCAGCACACCGACGCGCGAGTCGAACTGCGGGAAGAAGATCTTGTCGAACACGAGCGCCGAGGCCGTGCCGTAGAGCAGGAAGTCGTACAGCTCGATCGTGTTACCGACCGCGGATGCCACAGCTACTTTGCGTACCCCCGTCATCGTTCCAGCCTGGTCGAGGGATTGACACTGCGCAATGGTCCGGTCACCCTTCGTCCTACGTTCCTACTCTTCAGTAACGAGGTAGCAATGACGCGCCGAGTGACTGTTGTTTCCCTGCTCACGGCCCTGATAGCGGCATTGCTGGCCCCGCACGCCAGCGCCGCCCCGAAGTACCGGAACTACGTCTCGCTCGGAGACTCGTTCGTTTCCGGACCGTTCATCCCCCTGCAGCGGCTCGACCCGCTGAGCTGCTTCAAGTCCACTCAGAACTACCCGTCCGTCCTCGCGAAGAAGCTCGGGATCGCGAACTTCACCGACATCTCCTGCGGCGGTGCGCAGACCAAGGACATGGCGGGCGTCCAGAGCGGCATCCCCGGCCAGTCCGTGCCGCAGTTCTCCGCCCTCAAGGCCGACACGGACCTCGTCACGGTGTCCATCGGCGGCAACGACATCGGCTTCTCCGACATCATCCTGACCTGCGCCGGCAAGAGCGTGCTCGACCCGCACGGCGCTCCCTGCCAGGCGACCTACGGCGACTCGCTGGCCCAGCGCGTCGACGCCACCTCCGCCAAGGTGGCCGCCGTGCTCGCGGGCATCAAGCAGCGCAGCCCGAAGGCGAAGATCGTGGTCGTCGGCTACCTGCGCATCCTGCCGCCGTCCGGCGGGTGCTGGCCGATCGTGCCGATCTCGCGGGGCGACGTGCCGTACCTCGACAACGTGCAGAAGCAGCTCAACGGAATGCTGGGCGCACAGGCGAAAGCGGCCGGTGCCACTTTCGTGAACCCGTACGACATCAGCGCCGGTCGCGATACGTGCGCGGCACCGTGGGACAAGTGGGTCGAGGGCATCATCCCGACGAGCCTCGCGTTCCCGGTTCACCCGAATGCCAAGGGCATGGCAGCGGTGGGTAAGCAGGTGGCCGCCGCTCTCGCCGGGACGGAACTCAGCGGCGTCTAGTTGCACGCACTTTCGGCGGTTTACACGATCTGGTGTTACCGCTCGGTTGATTGGAATTTCGGTTCCTGGCCGCGCCACAGTGAGGGCATGGCCAGGAACCGAATTTTGTTTGCCTGCCTCGCGCTCGCCGCTCCGGCCATCCCCGCGACGGCGACCGCGGCGCCTCTGCTGCCCGAATCGACCCTGATCCTCTCGGTGCAGCAGGAGTTGGGCTCTTTCGACAACACCCTGCTGAACTGCGACCCCGCCAGCGGGCCGCACAAGAACGCCAAGACCGCGTGCGACGACCTCGCTCCCGTCAACGGCGACTTCACCCGGCTGCCCCAGGCCGAAGCCCTGTGCACGATGGAGCTGAACCCGACGAAGGCGAAGCTGCACGGCACGTGGCGCGGCAAGAAGGTCGACTTCGAGGAGACCTTCTCGAACCCGTGCGTCATGCGCGTGAACACCGCCAAGGTGTTCGACTTCTAAGACCGCGTTCGCTGGTGCCCCGCCGCACCGCCGTCGCGGCGGGGCACCAGGAACGCACTACGCAGGAAGCCCCCACGAAGGCACCGGTGATCCGCCCACCGGTCCAACCTTCAACTCAGGCTTGTCCCCGGCTCGGTGGATGACCGCTTCCTCACCGCGCCGCAGGTCGATGTGCAGATCTCCGTTGGCCAGCACCGAGAACCGCCTCGGCCGCCCCCGCGAATCCCGCACGACCGGATCCTTGACGTCCGTGCGCACAACACAAGGCGCACCGGCCTCGCTACGCAGCTTGATCCACCGCGTGACGCCGTTCTGCCGCGACGCCGACAGCAGGAACGCACCCTGCGTCCGGAACCGGTCGAGCGAGATGTCCGGCCACGGCACCGCCGGGAACACCCGGATCACCCCACCCCAGCTCTGGCAGAGCATGTCGTACATGGACTGCACGGCGGACAACGGCGTCTCGATCACCGGCCCCGACTCCTGGTACATCGTGTTCGGCTTGATGTACCGGCGCATCAGCTCACCGAGGTAGTAGTCGGCCTTGTCCCCGCGCAACATCTGCGCGGAGATCGACGCCGCACCCGTGAACGTGTAGCCCTGCAACGCGCCCTCGAAGCTGATCCAGTGGTTCAACGACGTCTCGATCAGCTGACGGCTGGCGGGATCCTCCCAGGTCACCTCGTACAGCGGGTAGATCTGCAGCAGGTGCGAGTAGTGCCGGTGCGACTTCGCGAACGGCACCCCGGCGCCGATCATGTACCCGTTGGCGTCCACCGGGTACGGCGTCAGGTTCGCCAGCGTGTCGCGCCACTTCGGGATCAGCGGATCGTTGACGCGCAACGACTTCGCGGACTCCAGCAGCGTCTGGCACCCCCACCGGATCAGCGCGAGGTCGTAGTTGCAGTCCGGCGCGTTCACGCCGTACTCCGGTGAGAACGTGATCGGCAGGTGCCACTTCCCGTCCGAACCCTTGGTCAGGAAGTGGAAGTAGTAGTTGATCGCCCTGCGCAGCAACGGGAACAGCACACCTCGCAGCACGCGGTCGTCCATCGTGTGCCGGTAGGTGAGCCAGACGTTGTGCAGCGTCCAGGTCAGGTTGCCGACCTCGGGCGTCGGCACGTCCTTGCCGGGAATGCCCACGCCGTAACCGGAGTTGCCCACCCCTGCCCCGTTGTTCAGCACGGTGTCGGTGGTGCGCGGGATGCCGGCGGAGTCGTGCCGGTACTCGGCCGGCACCTGTTCCACCAGCGCGTCGCGGTATCTGTCGACGGAGTAGGTGACGGCGTCGAACTCGACGTGGTTGGAGCCGTGGATCAGCCAGTACTCCAGCTGCACGTTGAGGTTCCACCAGGTGTTCGGCCACGGCGTGTTCTCGAGCCACGGCCCGCAGGTCGCGATCGCGGGTGCTTCCTTCCGCGCCGCCGAGGCGAACTTGTAGAGCTGGATCCAGTAGAACGCCTGCAGTCGTTTGTCCGGAATGGACAGGAAGCTCTTGCGGTAGAAGTCGTGCCACCACAACCGGTGTTCGACGGCGAGCCCCTCGATCGAACCGCACCGGACGTTCGCGATCGCCCTGCGCACCGCCGTTTTCGCCGGATGCGACCACGCGACGCTGGTGAACAGCGTGCGCCGGGTGCCGCGGGTGGCCTCGCGCCACGCCGTCACGTGCTCGCCGCCCGCGTTCAACGGCTGCACGGCCAACTGCACGTCACCGGCGCTGGTGAGCTGCACGGGCGGGTTGTCGGTGAACCCCGCGGGCGGCTGACGGCCCCACTTCGGGTCGGTGCGGGGGCTGATCGCCTTGAGCGGGTGGAAGACCCACCGGAACGCGCGTTCGCCCTCGCTGGCCTGGACGTCGATCGCGTACAGGTCGCGGCGGGTGTGGATGAAGGCGCGCACCCGAAGACTTCCGGCAGCCGTCGTGATCGTGCCGGTCAGCTCGGCGTTCCACAGGTCCAGCCGCAGGTCGACGCCGGTGATCGCGCCGACGGGTTCGAGCGTGAAGTAGCCGATGGGCAGCCGGGCGAGACCGAACAGCGCCCCGAACTCCGGCCGGTGGTCCTGCACCTGGGAGTGCTGGACGTTGAACCTGACCGCGTTCGCGCCCGGCTCGGCGTAGATGCCGGAGCCGAGGTAGCCGTTGCCGAGGAACGGGCCCTCGAACCACGTCGCGGGCATTTTCTTCCAGATGAGATCGGATGACCCGAGGAAGTCCTGCCAGCTGAACCCATCACTTCCGAACGCACTCCCAGAGAGCAGCGCACTACCCGCCACCCCTGCTAATGCGCCTCCGATCACCGTACGCCGGTTGAGCTCGACCACTGCCGGACACCTCACTTCACTGTGCGGTCAGGTCCACGCTGGCGGCGATTCATCGGATCTTTCGCGACCGGTCTGCTTGAGTCAAGAGCGGTGCATAGGCTGCGATCATGGGGGACTTCCTCGTCTACACGATCGGCTTCCCGATCACCTTCCTGCTGCTGGTCATGGGCATGGCCCTGGCAGCGCGGCGAATTCTCGGCCTGCGCGTCGGCCTGGTCCGCACCGCGCTGATGTGCCTGCTCGCGATGTCGATCGCGACGAGCGTCTACGGCGAGGCCGGCACTGAGCCGTCCGCCGCGCTGGTCACCGTGCAGCTGGGGCTGTCGATCCTGGTGGTCATCGGGCTGCTGGCGTTCGCGGAGATCATCGTGCCGACCGGCTCGATCCCGCCGCCCACCGAGTGGTGGGGCATGCTGCGCCGCCGCATCGCACGGACCCGGCGGTACTCGCGGATCACCGCGATCGCGGTCCGGCACGGCCTGGGGCCCTACCTGCGCGGCCGTGAGCGGACCTCGACGGGGCTCTCGCGGTCGCTGCGGCTCGCGTTGCAGGACGCCGGCGTGACGTTCGTGAAGCTCGGGCAGGTGCTGTCGACGCGCGCCGACCTGTTGCCGCAGGACTTCGTCGACGAGCTGAGCCTGCTGCAGGACAAGGTGCCGCCGGCGAAGTGGGACCAGGTGCGCGCGGTGCTCGACGCCGAGGTCGGGCTCGACGCGTTCCAGGAGGTCGATCCGGAACCCCTGGCAGCGGCGTCGATCGCGCAGGTGCACCGGGCCGTGCTGAAGTCCGGCGCCGAGGTCGTCGTGAAGGTCCAGCGCCCGGACGTCCGTGCGACGGCGGAGGGCGACCTGGACATCGTCACGCGCCTGGCCGAGAAGCTGCAGCGCACGCGGTGGGGCGCGGCGCTCGGGATCCGGGACCTGGCGGCCGGGTTCGCGGCGGCGCTGCGCGAGGAGCTCGACTTCAAGATCGAGGCGCGCAACATCACGGCCGTGGCGGCGGCGTCGGACTCGTCCGTCGGCCTGCCCCACGTCCACCTGTCGACGTCTCGCGTGCTCGTGATGGACCGGCTCGACGGGGTGCCGTTGCGCGGCGCCACGGAGAACGAGGGGCTCGCGCGCACGCTCCTGCGGTTCGTGCTGCGCCAGGTGATGCTGGACGGCGTCTTCCACGCCGATCCGCACCCCGGCAACGTCATGCTGCTGGCCGACGGACGCCTCGGTCTGCTCGACTTCGGCTCGGTCGGCCGGATCGACTCCGCGCTGCGCTCGGCGTTGCAACGGCTGCTGCTCGCCATCGACCGCGGTGATCCCGCGGGCCTGACGGACGCGTTGCTGGAACTGACCTCACGGCCGGAGGACATCGACGAGCAACGGCTGGAGCGCGCGCTCGGGCAGTTCATGGCCCGGCACCTCGGTGCGGGCATGCGGCCGGACGTGGAGATGTTCGGCGACCTGTTCCTGATCGTGTCGCGGTTCGGCCTCGCCGTCCCGCCGGAGATCGCGGCCGTGTTCCGGGCCCTGGCGACGCTGGAGGGCACGCTGGCGGTGCTCGCGCCGGGCTTCAACATCGTCGTGGAGTCGCGGTCGTTCGCCGCCGAGCAGATCTCCGAACGCCTCACGCCCGAGTCGGTGCAGCGGACCATGGCCGAGGAGCTGCAGGCCGTGCTGCCGATGCTGCGCCGCCTCCCGCGGCGGATCGACCGGATCACCGGGGCGATGGAGCAGGGCCGGCTGAGCATGTCGATGAGGCTGTTCGCGGACGAACGCGACAGGTCGTTCATCACCGGCCTGCTGCACCAGGTGATGCTGACCGCGCTCGGCGCGACCGCCGGCGTGATGGCGGTGCTGCTGCTCGGCTCGACCGGCGGCCCGCGGATCTCGGCGGACGTCGGGCTGCACCAGGTGCTCGGCTACAACCTGCTGATCATCGCGGTCCTGCTCGGTCTTCGCGTCGTCGTCACGGTGCTCAGGCCGCGTTCCTAGAACTGCCTCCGATACACCGACACGTCGTCGCGCCACACTCCGAACTGGTCCGGTGCCGACTGGACGACCGTCATCTCGTTGAGGTGACCGAGCACCCGCCAGGCGCGCGCAACCGCTTGCGCGCCCGCGTAGGCGATCGTGCAGAACCGTCGCGGCTCGACGACGGTGCGCACGCGGTCGACGTGGCCGACGCTCATCGGTGTGTCCTGCCACAGGTCCAATGTGTACCCGGTCCGGATGGGGTCGCCGGAGCCCAGCACGCCCTCGATGCTGACCACCAGCCGGTCGTTCTCGAGCCTCAGGTTGTAGTGGCCGCTTCGCGGAGGGGTGCCACCGGTGTACGCGGAGCGTGCCGGATCGAGCACCCAGTGCCCCAGAAACGGCACGAGATCGTCACTCATGTGTGTCCCTTCGCGGAACCTGCGCCACTGGCGGATTGTCCGGCGCATCGGCGTGGGCGACCATCACCCGATGAGTTATGAGACGGGCGTCCGGTGGAAGTGGATACCGGCCGTCGTGCTCGGCTTCGTGCTGCTGAGCTGGATCGTGTTCGAGGCGCTGGACCTCATCGACTTCGAAGGGGTCGTGACGTGGGTGCGCGGCATCGACCCGCTGTGGGCGGCGGCGGCGATCTTCGCCCTGCTCGTCGTGGACGTGCTGCTGCCCGTGCCGTCGACTCCGCTCATCGTGCTGGCGGGAACGGCACTCGGTCTGCCCATCGGGCTGGCACTCGCGATCGTCGGGTCCCTGGGTTCCTCTGCCGCAGGGTACGCCCTGGGGAGGTTCGCGGGCCCGTGGTTGGTGCGCCGGGTGGTGACCATCGAGGAGCTCACGGAAATGCGCCGCTGGGGCCGTCAGTTCGGGCCCTGGTTCTTCGGCGTGGCGCGCGGTATCCCGATGATGGCGGAGACGGTGTCGGTGTCCGCGGGGGTGTCACGGGTGTCATTCCGGACCTTCATGTCGTTCACCCTCGTCGGGACCATCCCCATTTGTGCCGCCTACGTGTTCGCCGGATCGCAGGCCGACACCGTCGAGCAGATCGTGATGATCAGCGCCGTGGGTTTCCTGCTCACGGTCGGGCTGTTCTACATGCTGCGACGGCTCGTGAAGGCGGCGCCTTAGGAAAACCCTTGCGCGGCGTGGTTGTATTGATGAGCGCCCGGTGCGCAGCAGAGGCCTGCTTCCACTCCTAATGGATGGGTTGCGAGTCCGAGACTCGCAGGTCGTTCTTGCGGCTGCAACCCAGTTGACAGAGCGGCCAATTCCCCTTGATCCGACCGCACGAAGTCAGAGCCGCCATCGCGCCTGGTCGCGGTTGACAAGTTGCCCGTGACAGTCGGGGATATCACGACTGAACAAACGCCGCAGGAGTTGGACTTAGCCATGTTTCTCGATACCTCCGGCTTTGTTGCACGCGAACTGGTGCGACATCGGGATTGTTGAGGTGCTGGTAGTTGGTCGTCAACGAGTGACAGTTGGGACAAAGCAGTCGCACCTCGTGCGGCCGGTTCCTCTTTCGGTCCCCTGTGATGTGATCGACGTGCAGTGGCACTCGTCCGCTGACCGGGTTGATCTTGGCCCACCCGCATTCCTCGCACTGCTGTCCGCGAAGGAACACGAGGGCTTGCCGCACTCGGTCGTCGGGCTTTCCGTCCTCGGTCGTCCCCGAGGCTTGACCCGAGGTCCACGCTGTGATCCATCTGGCAAACGAGCCTGTGCGTTCGTACCGGTCCTCGTTGAAGCATGCCCACGAGCAGTACGGTCCTCCACGACGGCGCCCGACCCGCTCACATGACCCACATCGGCGGCATGGGTCGGGCTGACGACGGCGCATTGCGTCTGAACACGGTCGGCTACAAGTCTTCGCACCACGAACGACGGCACCGACACCGCACTGAGGGCACGTTGGACGGGGCTTGCGCAGTCGTGCCGATCGCTGTACCTGGGTACCGATGAGATGACAGGCATTGCCACAGAAGCGCGGGTTACGCGTAGTTGTCCCACAGTGCTCACATGGATGTGGATCGACGCGCGGAGAGGGCAAGGCTCAGACCTTCGACGGAAGGGGAGCGAACAGCCTCACACGTGGCCCGAGGTCACGACGGCATAAGGCAACAAGCGTCTTAAGCCACTAGCCCGTGCCAGCATGGACGCGAAGACAGGATTCGCTCGCACCGGGTACATGTGAAGTTGCGCGCTCCCGAGATCAGGATTGCCGACGACGGGTTAATTTCGAAGAAGTAGCCGTCAGCTACGCAAACGGAAATGCAAGGCCGACTGTAGCGGCGCGGCCGAGTTCGTCTACGCGCGGCTCATGGCCGAATCCGGCAAGGGTGTCAGTGATCGGCATCAACCTCGGTGGCGACCAGCACGCCGCGCACACCATCGACACAGCGACCGGCACGAGTTCGGCGGCCTGACGGACGCCACCTTCAAGGCGATCCCCTTGCTCGAAGCAGGTCAGAACGCGACCTGGCCGTTCTGAGGTGTGGGAGCTCTCCTGACGCGGAGAGCTCTCACACTTACTTTCAGTTAGCGTTTTGACCAGGTATGATGCCGACATGGACTACAACGTGTTCGCGAAAGCGTGCCCGTCGCGTCCCACGCTGGAGCACATCACCGGCAGGTGGGGCAGCCTGACGCTGACCGCGCTCGCCGACGGTCAGCTGCGCTTCAACGAGCTGCGCCGCCGCGTCGACGGGGTCAGCGAGAAGATGCTGTCCCAGACGTTGCAGGCGCTGGAGCGGGACGGTCTCGTGCACCGCGAGGCCCAGAACACGAACCCGCCGCGCGTCGACTACAGCCTCACGCCGCTGGGCCGCGACACGGCCGAGCGGCTGCTGTCGTTGATCCACCTGCTGGAGGGCCGGATGCCTGAGGTGCTCGAGGCGCAGAAGGCGTACGACGCCCGGTAATCCGCTTGTCCCGGCTGCTTAACCTGGCTGCATGAACGGCTGTTTGCGCTGCTGGAACCAAGCCGAGCTGGACCAGCTCGACGGGGATCCGGCGCTGGTTCCTGACGACCTCCTGCGGAAGTTCGCGAGGGAGGTCTACGACCACTTCGACCAGGACGAGTACGAACTCGCCTGGCGCCGTTTCGCGCCCAGGATCGTCGGCATGCTGGACCACACCCCCGAGAGCTGGCTCACCCAAGGCCTGACGTGGGCAGGGGTGTCCCGCTGGCCGGAGAACGAGCAGATCGCGCTGCGATCGCTGCTCACCGAGACCGTCGTCCGCGCCGCCGGCAACGAGGAGCGCAGGCTAGAGGTCGCCGAGCTGATCTGGGCCGCGGCCCAGATGGATCAGGACGTGAGCCCGTGGCTGCGCGTCGTCGACGGCCTTCCCCCGGCGGTCGTCGCGGAGCTCGCCCGGGACTGGTCCTACGACTTGCTGGCCGGCAGCGGACGGTCCGCCGCCAGTTGGGATCTCTGGCCGGAGCCCGGCGACCCGATCCGGGAGTGGCTGCTCACCGCCTCACTGCGCGCCCGTCTGTCCGAAGTGGATGGCGAGAGCGCGCAGTGGGCGGTGTACCAGATCGACATGCTGGCGGACGTCAGCACTCGATGACGTTCACGGCGAGTCCGCCGCGAGCCGTCTCCTTGTACTTCACCGACATGTCCTTGCCGGTGTCCCGCATGGTCTTGATGACCTTGTCCAGCGAGACGAAGTGCGAGCCGTCGCCGCGCAAGGCCATGCGCACGGCCGTGATGGCCTTGATCGACGCGACCGCGTTGCGTTCGATGCACGGGATCTGCACCAGCCCGCCGATCGGGTCGCACGTCAGGCCGAGGTTGTGCTCCATGGCGATCTCGGCGGCGTTCTCGACCTGTTCGGGGGTGCCGCCGAGCACCTCGGCGAGACCTCCGGCGGCCATCGAGCAGGCCGAGCCGACCTCTCCCTGGCAGCCGACCTCGGCGCCGGAGATGGACGCGTTCTCCTTGAACAGCACGCCGATCGCACCTGCCGTCAGGAGGAAGCGAACCACGCCGTCGTCGGACGCCCCTGGCACGAACTTCGTGTAGTAGTGCAGGACCGCCGGGACGATGCCGGCCGCGCCGTTGGTCGGTGCGGTGACGACACGGCCGCCCGCCGCGTTCTCCTCGTTGACCGCCAGCGCGAAGAGGGTCACCCAGTCCATGACCCGCAACGGGTCGGTGACGAAGTGCTCCTTCTCCAGCGTCTTGCGCATCTCGGCGGCACGCCGGCGGACCTTCAGGCCGCCGGGCAGGACGCCGTGCTCGTTGCAGCCGCGTTCGACGCATTCCTGCATGACGTGCCAGATGTGCAGAAGTCCTTGGCGGACCTCGGCTTCCGTGCGCCACGACAGCTCGTTGGCCATCATGATCTCGCTGATCGACAGGCCGGTCTCGCGACACCGCGCGAGGAGCTCGTCGCCGGTCAGGAACGGATGTGCCAGCGGCGTCGAGTCCGGCTTGATGCGGTCGGTGCCCGACGCGTTCTCGTCGACGACGAAACCGCCGCCGATCGAGTAGTAGACGGCGTGCTCGACCGGCTTGCCGCCGGCGAACGCCTCGAAGCTCATCCCGTTGGGGTGCAACGGGAGTGACTTGCGGCGGTGCATGACGAGGTCGCGGTCGTGCACGAAGCCGATCTCATGCGCACCGCCGAGCTTGAGCCGTCCGCCGGAGATGATCTCCTCGACGCGGTGGGCCGCGGCGGTGGGATCGACTTCCTCCGGGTGGTTGCCTTCGAGGCCCAGGAACACGGCCTTGGGGCTGCCGTGACCGTGACCGGTCGCACCCAGTGAGCCGAACAGCTCGACGTGCACGCGGTCCACTTCGGACACACGCGCGCCGAGCTTCTCGACGAACATCGCGGCCGCGCGCATCGGGCCGACCGTGTGCGAGCTGGACGGTCCGATGCCGACGGAGAAGAGGTCGAAAACGCTGATCGCCACTGATCAGTCCTTCGTGGTGGTGGGGCGGTCAGTCATGCCCAGAATCAACTGCTCTGCGTGAGTTCGGCGTACTTCGCCGCCGTGAGCAGGTTCTCGGCCGACTCGACGCGGACCTTGAACAGCCAGCCGGCGCCGTACGGGTCGCTGTTCACGATCGCCGGGTCGTCCACGACGGCGCTGTTGACCTCGATCACCTCACCGGTGACGGGCGAGAACAGGTCGCTGACGGACTTGGTGGACTCCAGCTCGCCGCAGACCGCGTTGGTGACGACCTTGGCACCGACGTCGGGCAGCTGGACGAAGACGATGTCACCGAGCGCATCAGCGGCGTACTCGGTGATTCCGCAGGTCAGCGGGTCCTGGGTGCCCGGCGTCCAGTCGACCCACTCGTGCTCGGCGGTGTAGAGCAGGTTCTCGGGGAACTCCACGGCGACGACTCCTCTGGCTGTGACGGGTCAGGAAACTTGCGCCCCCTCCGCCGTGCAGAGTTGCCTACCCCGAGCGGTCTTGCTGCCTGAGAGTGTGCGGGAGCTTGCCCCTTCGGCGCCCCGACCGGTTCGTCGAGGTCTCTCCCACTCGGGTTCTGACGCTTGCGCGCCGCGGCCGGTGTTCAGTTCTCGGCGCGAACGCTATGTGCGCCCCCGCCGAGTGTCAACGCGAGACGGTCGACCCGAACGCGAACGAGGCTCAGGTCGCTCTGTCCTAGATGAACAACCAGAGGGGTACCGGATAGTGCGAACCGCACAGTGACATGACCTTGCGACTGGCCCACATTATGAGATGTCGGCCACCGAACGGAGGAGTCATCGTGCGGATCGCAGTTCCCCGCGAGATCAAGAACCACGAGTACCGCGTCGCTCTCACGCCTGCCGGTGCGCACGAACTGACCAGCCGCGGGCACGACGTGTACGTCGAGCAGGGCGCCGGTCTCGGTTCCGCGATCACCGACGAGGAGTACCTCGCCGCGGGCGCCAAGATCCTCCCGACCGCCGACGACGTGTGGGCGGAAGGTGACCTGGTTCTCAAGGTCAAGGAGCCGATCGCCGAGGAGTACCCCCGTCTCCGCGCCGGCCAGACCCTCTTCACGTACCTGCACCTCGCCGCCGACAAGCCGCTGACCGAGGCGCTGCTCGCGTCCGGCACCACGGCCATCGCCTACGAGACCGTGCAGCTGCCGAACCGCTCGCTGCCGCTGCTCGCCCCGATGTCCGAGGTCGCGGGCCGCCTGGCCCCGCAGGTCGGCGCGTACTCGTTGATGAAGCCCTCCGGTGGCCGCGGCGTGCTGCCCGGCGGCGTCCCCGGTGTCGCCCCTGCCCGCGTGGTCGTCATCGGCGGTGGCGTGGCCGGCGTCAACGCCGCCACCATCGCCGTCGGCATGGGCGCGGACGTGCAGATCCTCGACACCAACGTCGACCGCCTGCGCCAGATCGACGCCCAGTTCCAGGGCCGTCTGCGCACGCTGGCCTCGAACTCGTTCGCCATCGAGCAGGCCGTCCGCGAGGCCGACCTGGTCATCGGCGCCGTGCTCGTCCCCGGTGCCGCGGCCCCGAAGCTCGTGTCGAACGCGCTCGTCGCGGACATGAAGCCGGGTTCGGTACTCGTCGACATCGCCATCGACCAGGGCGGTTGCTTCGAGGACTCCCGCGCCACCACGCACGCCGAGCCGACCTACGAGGTCCACAACTCGGTGTTCTACTGCGTCGCGAACATGCCGGGCGCCGTCCCGCGCACCTCGACCTACGCGCTGACCAACGTGACGCTGCCGTACGCGGTCGCGCTGGCCGACAAGGGCTGGGAGAAGGCGCTCAAGGACGACCGTTCGTTGGCCCTGGGCCTGAACGTGCACGCCGGTCTGCTGACCAACGGCCCGGTGGCCGAGGCGACCGGCCTGCTGCACACGCCGCTGGAGTCCGTGGTCTGAAAGCCAACTGAATGAATGAGGCCCCCGCACGCGTCAATCGCTGCGGGGGTTTCGCCTATCTGAGGGCCTCGACGCGCGCCTTGATGCCGTCGATCACGCAGTCGAGGCCGAACTCGAACTGCCCCTCCAGCGACCACAGCTCCGGTTCGTCCAGCATCCTGACGTAGTTCGGGTGCTTCTCCCGGTACAGGTCCGCGATCTTCGGCAGGTCCGGCGGCGGCGAGTCCATGCCGCCGCGCGCCACGAAGTTGACCTCGGCGATCGCGTACCCGATGGCGAAACTGGAGATCGTCGAGATCGACCGCGCCGCCGCGGGCAGCGACAGACCTGCCCTCGTCATCGGTTCGAACATCGCGTCGCTCATCGCCACGGCCTTCGGGCCGATGCTGTTGAACTCGCCGATGCCCCGGACCCACCACGGGTGCTTGTGCGCGAGATGACGCATCGCGTGCATCATCGCGCGCACAGCCGTCTCCCAGTCGTCCTCGGGGCCCGGCAGCGGGAACTCGCCGTAGATCTCGTCCAGGCAGAGCTCGATCAGCGCGTCCTTGGTCGGCACGTGCCAGTACAGCGACATGGGCGCCGCGCCCAGTTCCGCCGCGAGCTTGCGCATGGAGAGCTTCTGCATGCCGTCCCGGTCCAGCATCTCCAGCGCCTTGCGGACGATCGCCTCCCGGCTCAGGCCGAGGGGCTGACCGCTGCTGGGCCTGGGCTTGCCGAACCACACGCTCTCCACAGGCCGATCCTAGGCACGCCGCAGCAGCACGCTGGCCACAACACCTCCCAGGAACACGGCGATCGCCCCGATCGCGAGGCTCACGCTCATGCCGTTGGAGAACGCCTCGCGCACGACGGTGATGTCCGCGCCGCTGTGCAGCGCCTCGCTCAAAGACCGTCCTGGAACGCCGTCCGGCAGCGAGGCCACGAACCGCGCCGACAGCAGCGCGCCGAGCACCGCGATGCCGAACGAGGAGCCCAGCTCGGTCAGCGTGCCCGACAGCCCGGACGCGATGCCGGCGCGTTCCGGCGGGATCGAGCCCATCAGCGCGTTGACCGCGACCGGTTGGGACACACCGACACCCACGCCGATCAGGATCAGACCGGCCAGCGTCGGCGGGTAGGTCGTGCCGATCGACAGCAATGCCACGCCGGCCGCGACGATCGTCATGCCGAGCAGCATCGCCGTGCCCGCGCCGAGCTTGATCACCAGCTGTCCCAACGTGTTGCTGGTGACGAGCAACGCGATCGCCATCGGCGCCACCCGCACACCCGCCTCCAACGGGCTGTAGCCGAGCACGCCCTGAAGGTGTTGTGTCAGCAGGAAGAGCGAGCCCGCCATGCCGAACGCGGCGAGCACGCCCGACGCCACCGCGCCGGTGAAGCGGCGGTTCCGGAAGAACCCGAGGTCGAGCATCGGGTCGGCGGTGTGCCGTTCCCACAGGGCAAAACCCGTCATCGTGACCAGGCCGATCACGACCGGAACGCCGAACTCCGAGGAGCCGAACCCGTGCTCCGGCACCTCGATCACCGCGTACACGATCGACACCATGCCGATGATCGACAGGATCGAGCCGAGCACGTCCGGCTTGCGCACGGCCGGGTCCTTGGACTCCGGTACCAGCATCACCACGGCCGCGATCGCGAGGACCGCCACCGGCACGTTGATCAGGAACACCGAGCCCCACCAGAAGTGCTTGATCAGCGCGCCGCCGATCACCGGCCCCGCCGCGAAGCCGAGGCTCGTGACGGCGGCCCAGATGCCGATGGCCTTCGGGCGTTCCCTGTCGTCGAACAGCTGCATCAGCACGGCCAGCGTGCCCGGCATCAGCACCGCGGCGCCGATGCCCATGAACCCGCGTGCCGCGATCAGCGCCTCGGACAAACCCGCGTAGGCCGCGACCGCGCTGCCCGTGCCGAACAGGACCAGGCCTGCCAGCAGTGCGCGCTTGCGGCCGAACCTGTCGCTGAGCGACCCGGTCGTGAGCAGCAGGCCCGCCAGCGCCAGCGAGTAGGCGTTGATCATCCACTGGATGTCCGCGGTGCTGGCGTCCAGGCCGGTGGAGATCGACGGGATCGCCACGTTGAGCACGGTGTTGTCCAGCACCACGACCATCACGGACAGGCAGAGCACGCCGAGCACCGCCCAGCGCTGGGGATGCGGGTGCACCCCGGTCTTCTCAATCGTCGAAGTCATGTTCCTCCCCCTTACGGTGTACGAGGAACTTACAGCGTACGAGAGGGCGGGACGCAACGGGATTTCGCGCAGAGCGAGCGCAAGTACATGCGGAGCAAAAGGAGGAAGAAAGCCCGGGGGCGCGGGGGTGTCCCCCGATAAGCACTGCGGGCTCTGGCGAAATCGACCAAAGGTCGATGCGCCAGAGCCCGCCACGTAAAGGGCGGCCGCGCTCAACCAGCCTGGGGGTCACTGGGAGCGGGGCCGCCGTGTCCAAATATAGCGGGCTTGAGGCAGGCGCGCCCAGCACCCCCACCGAAACGCGACCCAAAAGTTTCCCCGAGTGGACCACCGCCCGTGTCCGGCCCGTCCAGCAAACGAGTGAATTCGCTGCTGCGCGGTGCGGCGAGCAGGGGGTTCGGCCGATGAAGACGGAGTCGGGTGTCCCTCGAAGGGAGATTCCATGGCTGAACCACAGGGATGGATCCACTGCCACGACCCGTTCGGTCGGGACAGATCGATGACCGTCCTGGTCGAGAACGACAGGGTCCTGCTGGTCACGCCACCGGGCGAGACCGCTGTGATGTCCGCCACTCAGACGCGGCGGCTGGGCTCCTTGCTCGACCAGGCCACGGCGAAGATGTGATGGACGAGACCCTGCGCGACGCGGTGCTGCAACGCTTGGCATTGCTGGACAAAGTCGCGGAGCACGGAGAGGCCGAGGCACTGGTTCCGCTGGCCCGCGCGGAGATCCACCGCCTTGCGGACGGCTGGCGGTTGCTGCTGACCGTGCACCAGCCGGACGAGGACGGCCGCTGCAAGGCCTGTCCGGGGTGGCTGCGCCGGCGCCGTTGGCCTTGCCAGATCTGGAACATGGCGCACCAGCACCTGATCGGCGAGGGGCTGCCCCATCGCGAACGGCGGCGGCCGTTGCGCAACCCTTTCACTCGATCAGGTGTTATCGAACTGCCGGAGGAGACTCCGGCGGAGATGACCACTGAACTGCCGATCCTGGCGAGTGATCCATCAGTGGTGCACCGCGCGCCCGTCGTGTCTCGTCCCAAGCACGCCTTGCCGGAGTGACGTTTCAGGCAGGATGGGCCGCATGCATGACGGCAGCGGCCTCATCGCGGTCCAGAACCTGTCCAAGCAGTTCGGTTCTGTCACGGCCGTGCACAACCTGAGTTTCACCGTGTCACCCGGCAGCGTGACGGGCTTCCTCGGCCCGAACGGTGCCGGCAAGACGACGACCCTGCGCATGCTGCTGGGTCTCGTCAAGCCGACGAGCGGCACGGCGACGATCAACGGACGACCGTTCCACCAGCTCGGCCAACCCGGCCGCGTGGTGGGTGCGGTGCTGGAGGCGCAGGGGTTCCACCCGGCGCGTTCCGCCCGCAACCACCTGCGCGTGTACGCGTCGGCCATCGGCGTGCCGGACGCGCAGGCCGACCAGGTCCTCGGCCTGGTCGGCCTGGGCACCGCCGCCGATCGCAAGGTGGGCGGGTTCTCGCTCGGCATGAAGCAGCGACTGGCGCTGGCCACGGCGTTGCTCGGCGACCCGCAGGTGCTGGTGCTGGACGAACCCGCGAACGGCCTCGACCCCGAGGGCATCGCGTGGCTGCGGACGTTCCTGCAGTCGTACGCGCGCATGGGACGCACGGTGCTGATCTCCAGCCATCTTCTGGCGGAGGTCGAGCAGACCGTCGACCAGGTCGTGATCATCTCGCGCGGGCAGACGATGTTCTACGGGCCGCTGGACCAGTTGCGGCAGTCGCAGCAGCGGCGCGTCCTCGTGCAGCCGTCGGACCTCAACGCGTTGGCGATGGCTCTTCGAGCCGCCGGTGTGCAGGCGATCGAACAGCTGCCCGACGGCAGACTCGCGGTGTCCGGTGTGGACTCGCGGCAGGTCGCCGACACCGCGTTGCAGGCGGGCGTCTCGATCTACGGCATCCAGGAGGAGCAGGTCGACCTCGAGCGGCTGTTCTTCCAGCTCACCAGTGGTCAGTACGCCGGGAACGCGCCGGCGCAGAACCCGTACCAGCAGCAGGGTGGTTGGGCCTGATGGGCAACCTCGTACAGGCGGAGCTCCGCAAGACGACGACGACCGGTCTGTGGTGGGGTCTGCTGATCCCGACCGCGGTGCTGGCGCTCGGCTGGGGGCTCGCGACCGGCCTGCTGGGCCAGTTCTTCGTGGACTTCGCGGCGAGCGGTGACGTCGACGAGGTCTCGGACTTCATCGGGGTCACGCCGGACCAGTGGAAGGTCTCGCTGTTCGGCATGGCGCGGGCGATCAACATCTCGACGATCTTCCCGATGATCTTCGGCGCGATGGCGATCTCGGGTGAGATCAGCAGGCGGACGATCACCACCACGTTCCTCACTGCGCCGTCGCGGATGCACGCGCTGCTGGCGAAGATGCTGGTCTACGTCCTGTGGGGCGCGATCTACGGCGTCGCGATCATGCTGTTCCTCGGCATCGGCGTGGTGATCACCAGCGACTCCGGGCAGCTGCCGGACGCCGGTGGCTGGGTGATGCTGACGCTCGTCTGCGTGCTGTCGTCGATCCTGATGACGATGTTCGGCGTCGGCGTGGGCGCGCTCATCCCGAACGTGGCCGGGGCGATCGTGCTCCTGCTGCTGTACTTCGTGGTGATCGAGAACGTGCTGCACGGCGTGCTCGCCTACCTCGAGGTGCCGGCGGTGATCGGCTTCCTGCCGAACGGGTCGATCAACGGGCTGACCGGGTCGGTCGCGGTGGACCTCTTCCTGTCCGCGGCGGGGGTCGTGCCACCGGAGATCGAGAACGTGCTGCGGGCGATCGCCGGTGCCGCGGGTGCTCAGGACTGGTGGCTGTCCGGGATCGTGTTCCTCGGCTGGGCCGGTGTCGTGTTCGCGGGCGGCTGGGCCGTCTCGCAGGCCAAGGACATCACCTGACCTGCAGTTCCTGACGTCACAGTTTTATGTCGGACCCCGAACGTACTGTGGGTCCCGTGACAAAGGGCTGGATCCGCCGACTGTCCGCGGCGTGCTGGCAGCACCCCCGCCTGGTGGTGCTGTCGGTGCTCGCCGCGGTCGTCGGCGTGGGTCTGCAGGCGGCGGGGCCGTTGCTGCTCAAGACGGCGATCGACGACTCGACGGTGGGCCGCACCGATCGGCTGTGGCCGCTCATGGCCGCGCTGATCGTGCTCGAGGTGCTCACGTTCGGGTCGGCGTTCTTACGCCGCTATCTGGGCGGGCGGCTGGCGCTGGGCGTGCAGCACGACCTGCGGCTCGGCGTGTTCTCGGCGGTGCAGCGGCTCGACGGCGCGAAGCAGGACGAGCTGCGGACCGGGCAGATCGTGTCGCGCTCGATCACCGACCTGCAGCTGGTGCAGTCGCTGCTGATGATGGCGCCGCTGGCCGTGGGCACCGTGGTGTTCGCGGTGGCCGCGCTCGCGGCGATGATCTACCTGTCGATCCCGCTGACGATCATCGCGGTGATCGTGCTGCCGCTGGTGGCGTGGCTCGCGGGCCGCACCCGGCTGACGCTGTTCCCCGCCACGTGGTCGGCGCAGCAGCGGGCGGCTGATCTGGCGCAGCACGTCGAGGAGACCGTCACCGGCGTCCGCGTGGTGAAGGGCTTCGGCCAGGAGGCGCGCGAGGTCGCCCGGCTGGAGAAGCACGCCAAGTTCCTGTTCGCGGAACGGATGCGGGCCGCCCGGTTGTCGTCGAAGCCGCTCGCCACCGTGACGGCGCTGCCGTTGCTCGGCCAGGTCGCGGTGCTGGGGCTGGGCGGCTGGCTGGCGTTGCACGGCCAGGTCACGCTGGGCACGTTCCTGGCGTTCACGACGTACGTGGCGAACCTCGTGGGCCCGACGCGGCTGCTGTCGAGCCTGATGGTGTCCGCGCAGCTGGCGCGCGCCGGGGTGGAGCGGGTCTACGAGCTGATCGACTCGCAGCCGGACGTGACGGACGGCCCCGGCGAGGTGCCCGACGGCCCGCTCGGGATCTCGTTCTCGGACGTGACGTTCGGGTACGCGCGCAGCGAACCCGTCCTGCGGGACTTCTCGATCACCGTGGAGCCGGGCGAGACGCTGGCGCTGGTCGGCACGTCCGGCTCTGGCAAGTCGACGGTCTCCTTGCTGCTGCCCCGTTTCTACGACGTGCACTCGGGTGCCGTGCGGGTCGGTGGCGCGGACGTGCGGACGTTGCGGCTGGAGTCGTTGCGCGGCACGGTGGGCGTGGTGTTCGAGGAGGCCTTCCTCTTCTCCGACACGGTGTTCTCGAACATCGCGTACGGCAGTCCTGACGCGTCGCGGGAGGAGGTCGAGCGCGCCGCGAAGGCCGCGGAGGCCCACGACTTCATCGAGGCGCTGCCGCTCGGCTACGACACGGTGGTCGGCGAACGCGGCCTCACCCTGTCCGGCGGCCAGCGCCAGCGCGTCGCCCTGGCCCGCGCGCTGCTGTCCGATCCGCGGGTACTCGTGCTGGACGACGCGACGTCGGCGGTGGACAACGCGACCGAGGCCGCGATCCACGCGACGCTGGCCTCGGTCACGGCCAACCGCACGACGTTGCTGGTGGCACACCGGCGTTCCACGCTCTCGCTGGCAGACCGGATCGCGGTCCTGGACGCGGGCCGTGTGATCGACATCGGCACGCACGCCGAGCTGACCGCGCGCTGCTCCCTCTACCGGGACCTGCTGGCGGGTCCCGGCGAGGCGATCGAGTCCACCGCGCCCGCGCGGACCGGCGAGCTGTGGCCGAAGCTGTCGCAGGAGGAGCTGGACGAGCGCCTGATCGCCGAGGCCAGGACCAGCACGCCCGCGGCGGGTGCCCGCCGCGGAGGTGGGGGCGGCGGCGCCGGCGGCGGCGGGATGTCCGCGCTGGCCGGCGGCCCACCCACGCCGGAACTGCTGGCCCAGGTCCGCAAGCTCCCCCCGGCCACCGAGATCCCGGTGCTGCACGGCGAAGACCCGCGCGCACCCGATCCCGCCTTCCGCTTGACCCGTCTCCTGCGCCCGGTGCGCTGGGCCCTGGGCGGGGTGGGCGCCCTGGTCGTGCTGGACGCGCTGGTCGGCATGGGCATGCCGTCGCTGGTGCGGCTGGGCATCGACGGCGGCGTGGTGGGCGGCGCCGAGTCGTCGCTGTGGCAGGCCGTGGTCTTGGGCGTCGGCCTGGTCGTCGTGGGCTGGCTGACGACGGCGGGCAGCACGGTCTTCGCGGCCCGCCTCGGCGAGCGCCTGCTCTACCTGCTGCGCGTCCGCAGCTACGCCCACCTGCAACGCCTGGGCCTCGACTACTACGAGCGCGAGATGGCCGGGCGCATCATGACGAGGATGACGACGGACGTCGACGCCCTCTCGACGTTCCTGCAGACCGGCCTCGTCACCGCCGTGATCAGCCTGATCACCGTGGTGGGCATCACCGCGGCCCTCGTCTTCACCGACGCCTCGCTGGCCCTGATCGCCCTCTCAGTGCTCCCGATCCTGGCCGTCGCAACGGTGCTCTTCCAACGCCTCTCCTCCACCGCCTACGCAGAAGCCCGCGAACGGGTCAGCGCGGTCAACGCCGACCTCCAGGAGAACGTCTCGGGCCTGCGCGTCTCCCAGGCCTACACACGGGAACGCCGCTCAGCGGAGGCCTTCGCCGAACGCAGCGACGCCTACCGCCGCACCCGCCTGCGGGCCCAGCGCTACATCGCCACGTACTTCCCTTTCGTGGCAATGCTCTCCGGCGTGGCCCAAGCAGTGGTCCTCGCCGTAGGCGCCCACCGCGTGGCCACAGGCACGCTGACTCCAGGCGTCCTGCTGGCGTTCCTCCTTTACCTGGGCCTGTTCTTCAGCCCGATCCAGCAGCTCTCCGGCGTCTTCGACGGCTACCAGCAGGCCAGGGTGGGCCTGCGCAGGATCGGCGACCTGCTCCGCACCCCGAGCACGGTGGAACCACCAGCGACACCGGTCCCGGTCCCGCCCCGCCTGCGAGGCGAGGTGGAACTCCGCAACGTCACCTTCACCTACCCAGGCGCCGACACCCCCGCACTGGACGACGTGTCCCTGCACGTGGCCCCAGGCGAAACCGTCGCCCTGGTAGGCGAGACAGGCGCAGGCAAGTCCACCCTCGTGAAGCTGGTCGCCCGCTTCTACGACGCCACCACAGGCGCAGTCCTGGTGGACGGCGTGGACGTCCGCACCTACGACCTTTCCGCCTACCGCCAACGCCTGGGCGTGGTCCCCCAGGAGGCCCACCTCTTCGGCGGCGACCTGGCCGCGAACGTCGCCTACGGCCGCCCCACCGCCACAGAACAAGAGATCCAGCGGGCAACGGAATCCGTAGGCGCCCTCCCCATGGTCGCCACGCTCCAGAACGGCTTCCACCAACCGGTGGGCGAACGCGGCAACCACCTCTCCGCGGGCCAACGCCAACTAGTAGCCCTGGCCAGAGCCGAACTGGTGAACCCGGACCTCCTACTCCTGGACGAGGCAACAGCAGCCCTGGACCCGGCCACGGAGTCGGCGGTGCTCGCCGCCAGCGACCACCTGGCAGGCGCCAGAACCACCTTCGTGGTCGCCCACCGCCTGGCCACCGCCGCCAGGGCCGACCGCATCGTCGTCCTGGCAGGCGGCCGGATCATCGAACAGGGCACGCACGCCGACCTCTTGTCGGCCAACGGCACCTACGCCCGCCTCTGGCGCCACGGCGGCACCCCAGAAGCCGCCTGAGCACCCAGGCAGAAGTTCTGTCCGCAACCCGGCTGTCCCCGCCGGGCCAGGCATGCGCGCCTCACCCCGGACACCACGTTGATGAAGGCTCCCCTCATCAACGAACCGGGCCCGTGCGGTGCAGAAGCGCCGCCATGCCCGCCCACACCCAGTGGCCCCCACCACGAACCCTCGTCCCACCCCCGCCCCATGACGTAGAAACCAACTCCCCAGCCCGGCAAGGCCGAAGGCCGAAGGAGTCCGCGCCGTGCCCACCCGCCCCGCCGTCCTCTACGTCTCCAACCTCGCCTACCCCGCCAGGGGCCGCCGCTACTGCGACGAGGACATCTACCTGACCTCGCACCTCAGGCAGCACTTCGACCTGGCCATCTGCCACCCGGAGGACGCCGCGGCCGTGATGGCGGGCTTCGACACCGTCGTGGTCCGCAACAGCGGACCGGTGATCGACTACCTGGACGCCTACCACCAGTTCCGCGAGCGGGCGAAGGCCACGGGCCAGCGCGTCTACAACCCGCTCACCGGCAAGGCCGACATGGCCGGCAAGCAGTACCTGATCGACCTGACCGAGCAGGGTTACCCGGTCATCCCCACGGTCGGCGACGCCACGGAGCTGGACCGCCTCCCGCAGGCCGCCACCTACGTCGTGAAACCCAAGACGGGCGCCGACTCGCACGGGCTGGAGTTCGTCGCCCGCGAAGAAGTCGCGAACAAAGCCGGCGACCTGCTCATCCAGCCCAAGATCGATTTCCGGTACGAGGTGTCGTTCTACTTCGTGGACCACGACTTCCAGTACGCCCTGCACGCGCCGGACCCGGCCAAGCGCTGGGAGCTCACGCGGTACACACCCAACCAGGAAGATCTGGAGTTCGCGCACAAGTTCATCGACTGGAACGCGCTGGACCACGGCGTGCAGCGGGTCGACGCGTGCCGGACGCAGGGCGGTGACCTGCTGCTGGTCGAGCTGGAGGACCTGAACCCGTACCTGTCGCTGGACCGCACGACGGACGAGACCAGGGCAGCCTTCACCCGAGCGTTCACAGCCTCGATCAAGCGTTCACTGGCGTGAACAAGACCAGGCCAAGAGAAAAACAAGATCAGTCCGCAGAGCGAGTGGGTAGTACCTATCGTGAACTGATCAGTGCGCTCAGTGCGTATGCCCGTCCAACAGGTCAGTGAGCATTACCCGAAAGGGAGGCCGCGTAGCGAGACGCACATCAAGAACTGCTCAACTGCGGGTGACGCCGGGGCCGTCCTGATCGATCCTGTGACTGAGCACTCCTTGCCAGGTGCCTCCAGCGTGTGAAGGCGTGTGCCAGGGGGACTAACCTGACTACCGCATGAGTCAACACCAAGAGCGAGATGGATAGAGGCGAGCGACAGCCGTGTCCAGCAGCAGTCCTGCGTCACAGTTCGGGCCCAACGAATGGCTCGTCGAGGAGATGTACGAGCAGTTCCTCGCGGACCCGTCATCCGTAGACCCGGCATGGCACGACTTCTTTGCCGACTACAAGCGAGCGGGCGGTAACGGCACCGCCACGGTCAGCGCGGGTGGCTCCACTGCCACCACGACCGCGACCGTGACGCCGCCGGCCGCCGACAACGGCAAGGCCGCGCCCGCTGCCACCCCCAAGCCTGCCGCGCAGTCGCAGCCGAAGCCGGCGGCCACGTTGCCGTCGACCGGCAAGCCCGCGCCGCAGCAGGCCGCGAAGGCAGCCCCGGTGAAGCCGAGCGCGCAGCCCGAGCAGAAGCAGTTGCGTGGTGCCTCCGCCGCGATCGCGAAGAACATGGAGCTGTCGCTCACCGTTCCGACCGCGACCAGCGTGCGTGCCGTGCCCGCGAAGCTGCTGGCCGACAACCGCATCGTCATCAACAACCACCTGAAGCGGACGCGTGGCGGGAAGGTCTCCTTCACGCACGTCATCGGCTACGCGGTGGTGCGGGCGCTGCAGGCGTTCCCGAACATGAACCGGCACTACGCCGAGGTCGACGGCAAGCCGTTCGTCGTCACGCCGGAGCACGTCAACTTCGGCCTGGCGATCGACCTCCCGGCCAAGGACGGCAGCCGCACGCTGGTCGTCGCGTCGGTCAAGGGCTGCGAGAACATGACGTTCACGCAGTTCTGGCAGGCCTACGAGGACCTGATCCGCAAGGCCCGCGGTGGGTCGCTGACCGCGGACGACTTCTCCGGCACCACGATCTCGCTGACCAACCCCGGCACGATCGGCACGAACCACTCGGTGCCGCGGCTGCAGGCCGGTCAGGGCGCGATCATCGGCGTCGGCGCCATGGAGTACCCCGCGCACTTCCAGGGCACCAGCGAGCAGGCCCTCACCGACATGGGCGTCAGCAAGATCATCACGCTGACCTCCACGTACGACCACCGCATCATCCAGGGTGCGGAGTCGGGCGAGTTCCTCAAGCGCGTGCACCAGCTGCTGCTCGGCGAGGACGGCTTCTACGACGACATCTTCGCGTCGCTGCGGCTGCCCTACGAGCCGATCCGCTGGGTCGCCGACATTCCCGAGGGCGCTGTCGACAAGACCGCCAGGGTCATCGAGCTGATCGACGCGTTCCGCACCCGCGGCCACCTGATGGCCGACACGGACCCGCTGAACTACCGCCAGCGCTCCCACGCCGACCTGGACGTGCTCAGCCACGGCCTGACGCTGTGGGACCTGGACCGCGAGTTCCCGGTCGGCGGCTTCGCCGGCAAGGAGCGGATGAAGCTCCGCGACATCCTGGGTGTGCTGCGCAACTCGTACTGCCGCACCGTCGGCGTCGAGTACATGCACATCCTCGAGCCCGAAGAGCGCCGCTGGATCCAGGAGCGCGTCGAGGTTCCGCACGAGAAGCCGCCGGCCACCGTGCAGAAGTACATCCTCAGCAAGCTGAACGCCGCCGAGGCGTTCGAGACGTTCCTGCAGACGAAGTACGTCGGCCAGAAGCGCTTCTCGCTCGAGGGTGGCGAGACCGTCATCCCGCTGCTCGACGCGGTGCTCGACAAGGCCGCCGAGCACGAGCTCGACGAGGTCGTCATCGGCATGCCGCACCGCGGCCGCCTCAACGTCCTCGCGAACATCGTCGGCAAGCCGATCTCGCAGATCTTCCGCGAGTTCGAGGGCAACCTCGACCCCGGTCAGGCGCACGGCTCCGGCGACGTGAAGTACCACCTCGGTGCCGAGGGCAAGTACTTCCGGATGTTCGGCGACGGCGAGACCAAGGTGTCGCTGACGGCGAACCCGTCGCACCTCGAGGCGGTCGACCCGGTGCTCGAGGGCATCGTGCGCGCCAAGCAGGACCTGCTCGACAAGGGCGGCGACTTCTTCCCGGTGCTGCCGGTCGCCATGCACGGTGACGCGGCGTTCGCCGGTCAGGGTGTCGTGGCCGAGACGCTGAACCTGGCGCTGGTCCGCGGTTACCGCACCGGCGGCACGGTCCACATCGTCGTGAACAACCAGGTCGGCTTCACCACCGCGCCGGAGAACTCGCGGTCCTCGAAGTACTCGACCGACGTCGCGAAGATGATCGGCTCGCCGGTCTTCCACGTGAACGGCGACGACCCCGAGGCCTGCTACTGGGTCGCGAAGCTGGCCGTCGAGTACCGCCAGGCGTTCGCCAAGGATGTCGTGATCGACATGGTCTGCTACCGCCGCCGCGGCCACAACGAGGGCGACGACCCCTCGATGACGCAGCCGGCGATGTACGACGTGATCGACCAGAAGCGCTCGGTGCGCAAGACCTACACCGAGTCCCTGATCGGCCGCGGCGACATCACGGTCGAAGAGGCCGAGAAGGCGCTGCAGGACTTCTCCAGCCAGCTGGAGCACGTCTTCAACGAGGTCCGCGAGCTCGAGAAGCACCCGGTGACGGTCAGCCCGTCGGTGGAGGCCGAGCAGCAGATCCCGGCGAAGCTGCCCACGGGCATCAGCCGCGAGGTGCTGGAGCACATCGCGGACGCCCACGTGAACCTGCCGGAGGGCTTCACCCCGCACGCCCGCGTCAAGCCGGTGCTCGAGCGCCGCGCCAAGATGGCGCGCGAGGGTGGCATCGACTGGGCGTTCGCCGAGCTGCTCGCGTTCGGCTCGCTCGCGATCGAGGGCCGCAACGTCCGCCTGGCAGGCCAGGACTCGCGCCGCGGCACGTTCGTGCAGCGCCACGCGACCCTGATCGACCGCAAGACGGGCGCGGAGCACACGCCGCTGCAGCACCTGTCCGACGACCAGGGCAAGTTCATGGTCTACGACTCGGTGCTGTCGGAGTTCGCGGCCGTCGGCTTCGAGTACGGCTACTCGGTGGCGAACCCGCAGGCGCTGGTGCTGTGGGAGGCGCAGTTCGGTGACTTCGTCAACGGCGCGCAGCCGATCATCGACGAGTTCATCTCGTCCGGTGAGGCCAAGTGGGGTCAGCGTTCCGACGTCGTGATTCTGCTGCCGCACGGCCACGAGGGCCAGGGTCCCGACCACACGTCGGGCCGCATCGAGCGCTGGCTGCAGCTGTGCGCCGAGGGCTCGATGACCGTCGCGGTGCCGTCGACGCCGGCGAACTACTTCCACCTGCTGCGTCGCCACGCCCTCGACGGCGTCGACCGGCCGCTGATCGTGTTCACGCCGAAGTCCATGCTGCGCCTCAAGGCCGCGGTGTCCGGGACCGAGGAGTTCATCAGCGACCGCTTCCAGTCGGTCATCGACGACCCCACGATCAAGGACCCGAACGCGGTCACGAAGGTCCTGCTGTGCAGCGGCAAGATCTCCTACGAGCTGCACGCCGAGCGCGAGAAGCGCGGCGGCGGCGACGTGGCGATCGTGCGTGTCGAGCAGCTCTACCCGGTCCCGGCCCGCAAGCTGACCGAGACCCTGGAGCGCTACCCGAACGCGAAGGACGTCCGCTGGGTCCAGGAGGAGCCGGCGAACCAGGGTGCCTGGCCGTTCTACGGCCTGGCCCTGCCGGAGCTGCTGCCCGAGCACCTGGGTGTCGTCCGCCGCGTGTCGCGCCGCCCGATGGCAGCCCCGTCGGCCGGTTCGAGCAAGGTGCACGAGGTCGAGCAGCGCGAGATCATCACGCGCGCGTTCGAGTAAGTCCTTTCTGAACGGACGAGCCGCCGGATCCGACTGGGTCCGGCGGCTCGTTTTCTGAGACGACACAGGAGTTTCCGCCATGTACCACACCGATCGCGGCATCGAGGAGCTCGAGAAGCGGCGCGGCGAGGAGGAGGTCACGTTCGCGTGGCTCGCCGACAAGCTGCGCGAGTTCGTCGACGCCAACCCGGACTTCGAGACGCCCGTCGAGCGCCTCGCCACGTTCCTGGCGCGGGACGACGACGACTTCGAGGACTGACGAAGGCTCGCGTTTTGGCGGGCTTTTGATTGTTCGCCAACGTTTTTGAGCACCCCGATGCTCAGGCACTCCCCCTCGTGCGGCCGCGAAGATCGTCAGGTCACATCAGCGAGAACTCCGAGGGGGAGTCTTGTTCAAGAAGACGATGGTCGCTGCCGCAGCGATCGCGATGACGTTGTCGGGTACCGCGCTCGCCACCGCCCAGGGTCAGGCCCAGAGCCCTCCCGGCGTGGGTGCGATGGCGGTGTCCGGGCCGTTCACGCTGCACGTCGGGTTCAGCCCGTTCCGCACTCTCGAAGCGCTGAGGTCGACCGTGAGCAACCCGGGCGGCGCGATCCGCCAGTGGTCCTACGACGGCACGGACGAGCAGAAGTGGCTGGTCTTCAGCGACACCACCATCCGGCCGGTGCTCAACACCACGATGTGCCTCGACGCCAATCCCGGCGACAACCGCGACGGCGGCCAGGTCTACGTCTGGCCCTGTCACGGCGGCACCCCGCAGCAGTGGCGGCCGTGGAACGGTCAGGGCCTGACGTTGCAGAACGCGGCCACCGGCCGTTGCCTCGACGCCAACCCCGGCCAGAACCACAACGGCGGCGCGATCTACCAGTGGGGCTGCTACGGCGGCGTCGCGCAGCAGTGGACGCGGGTCCTGCGCTGACCTGACGGTCGTGGGTGGCCGTGAACCGGCCACCCACGGCCGGAACTACCAGGCGTAGGCCTCCGGGGCCGGCTTCGACCCGTTCGGGGCCGGTGCCGGGAACAGCTCGTCGAGCTTCGCCAGCACGTCCGCGTCGAGCTTCAGCTCGGCCGCCCGCAGCGAGTTGTCGAGCTGCTCGGCGGTGCGCGGGCCGATGATCGGCGCGGTCACGCCGTCCTGGTGCAGCAGCCACGCGAGGCCGACGTTGGCCGGGTCCTCGCCGATCTCCGCGCAGAGCTTCTCGTACGCGTCGATCGTGTCGCGGTACTTCTCCAGCGCGTCCGCGGAACGGCCGGAGGCGCTGCGGGAGGTGCCGCCCTCGCGCTGCTTGCGCAGCACGCCGCCGAGCAGACCGCCGTGCAGCGGCGACCACGGGATCACGCCGAGGCCGTAGTGCTTGGCCGCCGGCAGGACCTCCAGCTCGACCCAGCGGGTCATCAGGTTGTAGATCGACTGCTCGGACACCAGCCCGAGGAACCCGCGCGTGCGGGCCGCCTCCTGGGCCTGGGCGATGTGCCAGCCCGCGAAGTTGGACGAGCCGAAGTAGATGACCTTGCCCTGCTGGCGCAGCACGGAGAAGGCTTCCCAGATCTCGTCCCACGGCGTTTCGCGGTCGACGTGGTGCATCTGGTACAGGTCGATGTAGTCGGTCTGCAGGCGCTTCAACGACGCGTCCGCGGCGCGGCGGATGTTCAGCGCCGACAGCTTGGTCTCGTTCGGCCAGTCGCCCATGCTGCCGTAGAGCTTGGTGGCGATGACGGTCCGTTCACGGCGGGTGCCGCCCTGGGCGAACCAGTTGCCGATGATGTTCTCGGTGACCCCCTCACCCTTCTTCCAGCCGTAGACGTTGGCCGTGTCGAAGAAGTTCAGGCCGTGCTCGTGGGCGCGATCCATGATCGCGTGGCTGTCGGCCTCGGACGTCTCGGGACCGAAGTTCATCGTGCCGAGGCACAGGCGGGAGACGGACAGGCCGCTGCGACCGAGGTTGGTGTACTCCATGACTCTCACCCTGCCTCGCGTGGAGGCGGTGTGCCACGTGGAGCTGCTCCAGCTACTCCCATTCCCACCGGATGCCGTAGACATGGCCTGCTGACGCCTCGTGCACCACCACGTGCGCGGAGGCGGTCGTACCGATCCAGAGCTCGCCCGTGTCCACGTCCGGCGCGCCCGGCTCGGTCCGGTAGAAGCTGTTGCACCGCACGGGAACCGCGTCCGGGTGGAACTCGACCTCCAGCACGTACTCGCGCAGTGCGCGGACGAACGTGCGGTCGGCGGAGAAGCTGTCCGCGCCGGGATCGGCGATCATCCGCAGGTCCACGAGAGCGGTGTCGCCCGCCCGCAGCACGCGGTCGAGGATGACCTCGGCGACGATCAGCTTGTTCTCCTCGTCGCGGCGCACCCTGCCGATGCGGCACGACCTGAGCGCGGTGATCTCGCCGGGAGAGCGATCGGTCTCGTCGGCGGTCTTCGAGACCAGGATCCGGTCGACGCCGTCCTCGAACGCCTCGATCACCGCGCTGGACCGCATCTCGACCTCGCGCCGGTCCGGCCCGATCACCGTCACGTCCCGCACCGAGAGGTACTTCGCGGGCGCGGCGGTGAGGTGGTCGACGCGGGTGATGGCACGGCCCAGGTCGAGGGCGGCCTCCTGCCAGATCCCCTCCAGGGCGGCGACGCGCTCGACCCACCGGCCACGCGGGCGCTTGTCGCCCAGCTGCCCCGTCAACGCGCCGGGATCGAGCCGCAACACCTCCTCGAGCACCGCGACGGCCTGCAACGACTCCGGGCGCTCCGGCCGGCTGCGGCCACGCCGCCAGTAGCTCAGCGTCGACAGGCTCACCTGCACGCCACGCGACTCCAGGTGGCGCTGGATCCGCTCCAGGCTGAGGCCGCTCGCCTCCAGTGCCCTCGACAACGCGTCAGCGAATTCCGCCACTCCCGAATGCTACGGCCCGTGATCGAATCCGGCTCGTCCGGCGACGGGGCGTGCACGAAAACGGTGTCGACACAGTTTTGACAGTATTGAGAACTGAAGTTTCGAACCTGTTATGCAGAGCACAACTCGCGTTAGTTTCTTGGTGTTCCCCAGTTCATTCCCTGCCAGGAGGAACCCCATGGCACTTCGGCGTCATGTCGCCATCGCTGCGGCATTGGGCATTGCCTCCACAGCTATGTGGACGCCCACCGCGATCGCTGAAGAAGCAGTGCTCCCCGGTGCGGGCGCACAGGCGGTCGAGGGCAGTTACATCGTGGTCCTGAAGGACGGAGCGCGCACCCCTGCCAGCGCGTTGGCGTCCCGCTACCAGGGCAACGTGAAGCACACCTACAGCACCGCGCTGAACGGGTTCTCGGTCACCGGAATGTCCGAACGACAGGCGCGCCGCCTCGCGGCCGACCCGGACGTCCAATTCGTCGAGCGCAACACGGTCGCCACGATCCAGGCCACGCAGTCGAACCCGGTCTGGGGTCTCGACAGGATCGACCAGGCGAATCTGCCGCTCAGCCAGTCCTACACCTACCCGAACACCGCGTCGAACGTGACGGCGTACGTTCTCGACACCGGAATCAGGAAAACGCATTCCGAATTCGAGGGCCGTGCTTCCGACGGTTACGACTTCATCGACAACGACGCGGTCGCGCAGGACTGCCAGGGCCACGGGACGCACGTCGCCGGCACGGTCGCGGGCAAGACCTACGGCGTCGCGAAGAAGGCGAAGCTCGTCGGCGTCCGGGTGCTCGACTGCAACGGCAGCGGCGCGTGGGACGGCATCATCCGCGGCATCGACTGGGTGACGGCCAACGGCAAGAAGCCCGCCGTCGTCAACATGAGCCTCGGCGGCAGCGGCACGAACGCCTCGCTGGAGAACGCCGTCAAGCGTTCCATCGGCGCGGGCATCACCTACGTGCTGGCGGGCGGCAACAGCGGCCAGGACGCGTGCAACTTCACCCCGGCCCGCACGCCGGAGGCGATCACCGTCGGTGCGTCGGACCGCGCGGACAAGCGCTCGATCTGGACGGCCGGCTCGTCGAACTACGGCAAGTGCCTCGACATCTGGGCACCGGGTAGCGACATCGTGAGCGCCTCGCACAGCAACGACACCGGCACGCGGTCCATGGGCGGCACGTCGATGGCCTCCCCGCACGTCGCCGGAGCGGCCGCGCTCTACCTGAGCGCGAACCCGTCCGCCACGCCGGCCCAGGTGCGCGACGCCCTGGTCCGTGCCGCGACGCCGAACAAGCTGACCGACATCAAGACGGGTTCACCGAACCTGCTGCTGAAGGTCTAGGAACTCGCTGTCGCCGCCACCCTGCAGCGGCGACGGCCATCCTGGGCGCCCTTGATGAGCAGGCCGAATGCGGCTCGGCCGAGCGCATCGTCTCGACTGGGGGCGCTTGCGGTGGGAGTGGGAGTAGCGGCTACTCCCACTCCCACCGCACTCCATAGATTCCGGGCTTCGAGTTCCGCACGTGGATGTGCGTCGACGCCGTCGTCCCGATCCACAGGTCGTTCAGCGCGGTCTCCGGTTCGTGCAACGACGGCCGCGCGAACTGGAAACACCGCGCAGGCACCGCGTCCGGATGGAAGTCGATCTGCAGCGTGTAGTCGTTCACCGGACGCAGGAACCGCCGGTCGCAGACCTCGCTGTCCGCGCCGGGTCTCATCCGGACCCAGTAGTCGACCAGCGCCGTCTCGCCCGCCCTGAGCATCCGGTCGAAGAGGATCTCCGCGACCAGGAACCCGGTGGAGTCCTCGCTGCGGACCCTCCCGAGCCGGCACGGCGGCCCCGCCTCGATCGACGGCACGCCGAGGTCCGTGGCGTCGGCCAGCTGGATCGCGAGGAACCTGTCGACGCCGTCCTCCAGCGCCTGGATCACGCCGGTGCAGTGGTTCGAGACCTCGCGGCGGTCCGGCCCGACGACCTGCCGGTCCTGCACGCTCAGGTACGTCGTCGCCGTCGGCTGCAGCCGGTCGATCCGCGACATGACCTCACCGAGGTCGGTGGCCCGCGAGTCCCACATGTCCTCGAGAGTCAGCGACTGGTCCACCCAGCGCCCGCGCGGACGCTTGTCGCCCAGCCGGTCGGTCAGGAAGCCCTCACCGAGGTCGAGCAGCTCCTCCAGGGCGGCGACGACCTTCAGCGACTCCGGGCGTTCCGGCCTGCTGCGGCCGCGGCGCCAGTAGCTGAGCGTCGAGATGCTCACCTGCATGCCTCGTGCGGCCAGATGGTGCTGGATGCGTTCGAGACTGAGGCCGCTGTTGTCGACGGCTTTCGTCAGGGCCTCCGCGAAATCCACCACGGGGACACCGTACGGCCCCGCACCTTCCGCCAGTAGGCCCACACGGAGGGCAATGAGACCGCTGTCTCAATTGGCGCGTTCGCCCTGACGCCACACCGAGTGCGTCAAAGGGACTCCCGGCCGGTAAGCCAGATGCGTGACCGAGGGTGCGTCCAGCACGTGCAGATCCGCCCGTGCACCAGGCCTGATGACGCCGACGTCGGTGCGCCGCAACGCCTGGGCCCCGCCCGCCGTCGCCGCCCAGACCGCCTCCTCGACGCTCATCCGCATCTGCAGGACCGCTGTCGTCACG
The DNA here is from genome assembly GCF_051853195.1 of Lentzea sp. HUAS TT2. Lineage (NCBI taxonomy): Bacteria > Bacillati > Actinomycetota > Actinomycetes > Pseudonocardiales > Pseudonocardiaceae > Lentzea > Lentzea sp. HUAS TT2. The sequence goes on from NZ_CP196667.1 coordinate 1,770,411, forward strand.
CAGAACGCCATCGACGAGGTGTACGACGAGCCGGGGTTGCAGTTGCTGGCGAGCGCGACCGTCGCACCGGCGTCCAGCAGCGCGCGGGCGGGCGGCAGCGACTGGCGGGTCGACAGGTCGCACGCCGGGAGCAGCGTGGCGACGGTGTCCGACGACGCCAGCGCGTCGATGTCGGACGCCGACAAATACGTGCAGTGGTCCACCGAGGCGGCACCGAGTTCCACGGCCAGCCGCACGCCGGGGCCCTCGCCGAGCTGGTTGCCGTGGACGCGCAGGCCGAGGCCCTTCGCCGCGGCCGCCTGCAGCACCGCCTTCGACTGGTCGTAGTCGAAGGCGCCCTTCTCGCAGAACACGTCCGCCCAGCGCACGAGCGGTGCGACGGCGTCGAGCATCTCGCCGCGGACCAGGTCGACATAGGTGTCGGCGTCCTGGCCGGGCGGCACGAGGTGGGCGCCGAGGAACGTGACCTCGTCGGCCTGCCCGGCGGCGATGCGGGCCGACCGCACCTCGTCGGCCACGTTCAGTCCGTAGCCGGTCTTGGTCTCGATGAACGTCGTGCCCTGTTTCAGAGCCTCGGCGATGTGCCTGCGCAGGACCGCGGCCAGCTCCTCGTCGGTCGCGGCACGGGTCGCGTCGACGGTCACGGCGATGCCGCCCGCGGTGTAGGGCTTGCCGGCCATGCGCGCGCCGAACTCGGCGGTGCGGTCGCCCGCGAAGACCAGGTGGGTGTGGCTGTCCACCCAGCCGGGCAGCACCGCGCGGCCCTCGACGTCGACGCGTTCGTCGGCCGCGGGGGCGTCGCGCGCGTCGCCCACCCAGGCGATCTCCGAGCCGTCGACGACCAGCGCGTCACCGGTGACCTCGCTGTTCGTGGTCAGCTCACCGATGCCGGTGATCAGCACGCTCATGCCCACAGCTCCTCGATCGCGTCCGCCAGCAGCCTGCCGACGTCTCCCAGGGTCTCGTGCACGCCACCGCTCGCGACCACCCGGCCGCCGACGACCACGGTGTCCACATCGGACGCCGTCGCCGACAGGAGCACCTGCTGCGGCAACGAACCCGCGGTGCGCGGTGTCGAGCAGCTGATCGCCACGAGGTCGCACGGCGCGCCCGGCTCGATGCGTCCGCCGTCCCAGCCGAGCGCGGAGTGCCGGGTCGCGGCGCCGAGCAGTTCGGACGGCGAGAAACGGCCTCGCTGACCGGTGCGGAGGCGTTCGTTGTGCTCCAGAGCCCTGGTCTCCAGCAGCGGGTCGATCACCGCGTGCTGGTCGCTGCCCAGCGACAACGGGCTGCCCGCGTCGGCCAGTTCTCGGGCGGGGCCGATGCCGTCGGCCAGGTCCGCCTCGGTCGTCGGGCAGAAACACGCTCCGGTGCCGGAGTCGCCCAGCAGTGCGATGTCGTCGGCCGTCAGGTGCGTGGCGTGCACGGCCGTGGTGCGGGGTGACAACGCTCCGGCCTCGTACAACAGCGCGGTCGGTGTGAGGCCGTAGGCGGCGAGGCAGGCCTCGTTCTCGGCGGGCTGCTCGGAGAGGTGGACGTGCAGCGGCGCGTCCGGGAACGCCTGCGCCACCACGGAGAGCTCGGCCCGCGGGACCGCGCGGACCGAGTGGATCGCGGCACCGACGCGCATCACGTCGTCGGGCTTCAGTTCGCCGACCCTGGACGCCCACGCCTCGGCCGTGCCGTCGGAGAAGCGTTGCTGCACCTCGTTGACGGGCTGGTCGATGCCGCCCGCGAGGTAGCAGGTGTCGAGCAGCGTGAGGCGGATGCCGGCATCCCTGGCGGCCTCGCGCAGGGCGTACCCGAACTCGTTCGACCTGTCGTGGACGTAGTGGAACTCGCCCACCGCCGACACCCCGGCCAGCGCCACCTCGCCGTAGACCGCGCGGGCCAGGCGGTAGTACGACTGCGGGGTGAGCTTCGACGCGAGCGCATACATGCCTTCGCGCCACGTCCAGAACGTGCCGCCGCCGTCGTGCGTGCGGCCTCTCAGCGCCCGGTGGAACGCGTGCGAGTGGGCGTTCGCGAAGCCCGGCACGACCACGCCGTGCAGCCTGCGCACGCCGAGCGGAATCGTGTCCACTGTGGACACGTTCGCGATCACGCCGTTCTCGACCCTGATCAGGACGCGCTCGGCAAGTCCGGCGGGCAACCAGGCCCGCTCGCACCAGAAGTTCATGAGCCGAGGTGTTCGATGGTCGCGGCCAGCGCCTTGACGCCCTCGTCGACGTCGGCCTGCTCGGCGAACTCCTCCGGCGCGTGACTCACGCCGGTGGGGTTGCGCACGAACAACATCGCGGTCGGCACGTGCGCGGCGAGGATGCCCGCGTCGTGGCCCGCACCGGTCGGCAGCGCGGGAACGCCACCGAGCGCGCCCGCGATGTCGTCCCGCAGCCCGCTGTCGAAGTACACCGTGTCGCCGTACGACTCCTCGGTGATCCGCAGCTCGCAGCCCTCCTCCTTGGCGGCCTGGTGGGCCGCCTCGGAGATCTCCGCGACCATCGCACGGGTGCGCGCGTCGTCGCTGTCCCGCGCGTCGAGCCAGACGTCCACAGTGGACGCGATGACGTTGGTGCCACCGGGGTTGGGGACGAGCCTTCCCACGGTGGCACGCCCGCCTGCCCTGGCCGCCTTCCTGGCGGCGAGGACGAGTTGGGACGCCGGGAGCATCGGGTCGCGGCGGTCCTCGATCAACGTGGCTCCGGCGTGGTTTCCCTCGCCGGAGAACGTGAAGCGCCACCGGCCGTGCGCGAGGATGCTGCTCGCCACACCGACCGGGACCGTGAGGCCGCGGCCCTGTTCGACGTGCAGCTCGACGAACTGGCCGATGCGCTTCAACGCCCGTTCGTCACGACCGACCAGATCGGGGTCGTAACCGGCGGCCTTCATGGCCTCGGCGAGCGTGATGCCGTCGGGGTCCTTGAGCGCCAACGCCTTCTCCGGGGAGATGGCGCCGGTCAGCAGCCGCGAGCCGAGGCACGCGACACCGAACCGGCCGCCCTCCTCCTCGGCGAAGACCGTGATCGCGAACGGCCGGGCGGGCTTGAACCCCTTGGCCTGCAGTAGGTCCACGGCCTCCAGCGCCGACGTCACCCCCAGCGGGCCGTCGAACGCGCCGCCACCGGGCACCGAGTCCAGGTGGCTGCCGGTGATGAGCGCGTTGTCGCCGCGCTCGCCCCACCACGCCCAGAGGTTGCCGTTCTGGTCGGTCTCGACGTTGAGACCGCGCCGGACCGCCTGCTCGACGAACCAGTGCCGCAGTTCGAGTTCGGGCTTGTTGTAACCGTGGCGCGAGTAGCCGCCGCGCTTCAGGTCCTTGCCGACGTCCGCGATCTGGTCGAGCATCAGCCCTCCATCGGAATGCGGACGCCTTTGTCCGCTGCCACCGTCTTCGCCTCGTCGTACCCGGCGTCCACGTGCCGGATGACGCCCATGCCGGGGTCGTTGGTCAGCACGCGCTCGATCTTCTGCGCGGCCAGCTCGGTGCCGTCCGCGACCGTGACCTGACCGGCGTGGATCGAGCGGCCGATGCCGACGCCGCCGCCGTGGTGGATCGACACCCACGTGGCACCGGAAGCCGTGTTGACCAGGGCGTTGAGCAGCGGCCAGTCCGCGATCGCGTCGGAACCGTCGGCCATCGCCTCGGTCTCGCGGTACGGGGAGGCCACCGAGCCGCAGTCGAGGTGGTCGCGGCCGATGACGATTGGCGCGGACAGCTCGCCGGACGCCACCATCTCGTTGAACTTGAGGCCGGCGAGGTGCCGCTCGCCGTAGCCGAGCCAGCAGATGCGGGCGGGCAGGCCCTGGAACTCGACGCGCTCCCCCGCCATCTTGATCCAGCGGTGCAGCTGCTCGTTCTCCGGGAACAGCTCCAGGATCGCGGCGTCGGTCTTGGCGATGTCGGCGGGGTCGCCGGACAGCGCTGCCCAGCGGAACGGGCCCTTGCCCTCGCAGAACAGCGGCCGGATGTAGGCGGGCACGAAGCCGGGGAACGCGAACGCGCGGTCGTACCCGCCGAGCTGCGCCTCGCCGCGGATCGAGTTGCCGTAGTCGAACACCTCGGCGCCGCGGTCCATGAACCCGACCATGGCCTCGACGTGCGCGGCCATCGACTTGCGCGCCCGGTCGGTGAACTCCTCGGGCTTCGCGGCGGCGTACGACGCCCAGTCCTCCAGCGCGACACCGACGGGCAGGTACGCCAACGGGTCGTGCGCGGAGGTCTGGTCCGTGACGATGTCGATCGCGACCTCGCGGCGCAGCAGCTCGGGCAGGATCTCGGCCGCGTTGCCCACGACACCGACGGAAACGGCCTCACCGGCGGCCTTCGCGGCCAGCACGCGCTCGATCGCCGAGTCCAGGTCGTCCGCCACCTCGTCGAGGTAGCGGGTCTCCAGGCGACGCTGCGCGCGGTGCGGGTCGACCTCGATGCACAGCGCGACGCCCTCGTTCATCGTCACGGCCAGCGGCTGCGCGCCACCCATGCCGCCGAGGCCAGCGGTGACCGTGAGCGTGCCTTTGAGCGTCCCGTTGAAGCGCTTGGTGGCGACGGCGGCGAACGTCTCGAACGTGCCCTGCAGGATGCCCTGGGTGCCGATGTAGATCCACGAACCGGCGGTCATCTGCCCGTACATCGTGAGGCCCTCGGCCTCCAGGCGGCGGAACTCGGGCCAGTTCGCCCAGTCCGGCACGAGGTTCGAGTTCGCGATGAGCACGCGCGGCGCCCACTCGTTGGTGCGCATGACGCCGACTGGACGGCCGGACTGCACGAGCAGCGTCTCGTCGGCTTCGAGGTTCTTGAGCTCGCGGGTGATCGCGTCGAACGACGGCCAGTCGCGCGCGGCCTTGCCGGTGCCGCCGTAGACGACGAGGTCCTCTGGACGCTCGGCGACGTCCGGGTCGAGGTTGTTGTGGAACATCCGCAGCGCGGCCTCGGTGGACCAGTTCTTCGCGGTCAGCTCGGTGCCGCGGTCAGCGCGAACAACCATTACAGGGCTCCACTTCGAATCAGGGCCTCGGCGGCGGCGATCTCGGGGGCGAGGTGGCGGTCGGGACCGGGGCCCTCGACGGTCTCGCGCAGCTTCGCCACGGCGGCGGCCGTCGCGGGGGCGGGCTTGAGGGGCGCGCGCAGGTCGAGCGCCCGCGCGGCGGTCAGCAGTTCGATGGCCAGCACGGTCGTGAGCCCGTCCACGGCCTTGCGCAGCTTGCGGGCGGCGGACCAGCCCATCGACACGTGGTCCTCCTGCATGGCGGAGGACGGGATGGAGTCGACGGACGCCGGCACGGCCAGGCGCTTGAGCTCGGACACGATCGCCGCCTGCGTGTACTGGGCGATCATGTGGCCGGAGTCGACGCCGGGGTCGTCGGCGAGGAACGGCGGCAGGCCGTGCGAGCGCGAGACGTCGAGCATGCGGTCGGTGCGGCGCTCGGCGATCGAGGCCACGTCCGCGAGCGGGATGGCCAGGAAGTCCAGCGCGTAGGCGACCGGGGCGCCGTGGAAGTTGCCGTTGGACTCGACGCGGCCGTCCGCCAGCACGACGGGGTTGTCGATGACCGACGCCAGCTCGCGGTCGGCCACCGTCGCCGCGTACGCGACGGTGTCGCGGGCCGCGCCGTGCACCTGCGGGGAGCAGCGCAGCGAGTACGCGTCCTGCACGCGGGTGCAGTCCGGTCCGCGGTGGGAGGCGACGATCTCGGAGTTCTTGAGGAACGCGAGCATCCGGGCAGCACTCAGGTTCTGGCCGGGGTGCGGTCGCAGCGCGTGCAGCTGGGGCTCGAAGACGCGGTCGGTGCCCAGCAGGGCCTCGACGCTCATCGCGGCCGTGAGGTCCGCGATGTCCAGCAGCCTGGTCAGGTCGGCGATCGCCAGCGACAGCATGCCGAGCATGCCGTCGGTGCCGTTGATCAGCGCGAGGCCTTCCTTCTCGGCCAGCTGCACCGGTTCGATGCCGGCCTCGGCGAGCGCCTCGGCTGCGGGCACCAGCTCACCGCGGGCGTTGCGGACCATGCCCTCGCCCATCAGCGCCAGCGCGCTCGCCGACAACGGCGCGAGGTCGCCGGAGCAGCCCAGCGAGCCGTACTCGTGCACGATCGGCGTGATGCCGGCGTTCAGCATCCCGGCCATCGCGTCCACAGTGGACAGCCGGACACCGGTGTGGCCGGTCGAGAGCGTGCGCAGGCGCAGCAGCATCAGCGCCCGCACGACCTCGCGTTCGACCTCGGGCCCGGCACCGGCGGCGTGCGAGCGGATCAGCGACCGCTGCAGCTGGGCACGGCGGTCCGGCGGGATGTGCCGGACGGCGAGCGCGCCGAACCCGGTCGAGACGCCGTAGGTGGGGCGTTCGGCCGTGGCGAGCTGTTCGATGTGGCCACGGGCGGTGGTGACCGCCTCACGGGCCGCCGCGGTGATCTCCACCGGGGCGCCGTCGCGGGCGACGGCGTGCACGTCCTCGAGGGTCAGAGGCTTCGGACCCAGCTCCACCGGTTGTCGCATGGAGACATCACAGCGCTCCGGAGCCGAGTCAGCGACCCCGGAGCGCCCGATGGTGTCTGGGACCCCAGACGGACTACTTCTTGCGGATCCAGCCGGTGTCGGCGTTCGAGGCGAGCTCGACGTCGTTGACCGCCGCGACCAGCTCGTCCACCGGCTTGGTGGCTCCGTAGCTGATCGCGGTGATCCAGAGGCTGCCCTCCTGCACCGCCACGACCCGGCCGTCCACGACGACCCCCTGCTTGCCCCGTGCCGTCACCGGGGTGGTCGGCGCGCCGCTGTAGTTCGGCGTGCGCGAGGTCACCCCCACCTCGATCTCGGCGGCGCTCACCTTGGCGCGCCAGTCGGAAGGGCTGGAGCCGCTGAACTCGTCCGCCGGCTTGCCCCTCCACGTGAACGGCGCCTGGAAGTTCGTGTCCGAGTCCGCACGCACCGAGTCCGCGACGCGCATCGCCGTCTCCCTCGGATCGCCCACGTCCTGCACCTGCACGAACAGCGTGTCCTGCGCCTTCCACTCGACGACCGCGGTGCCGCCGTTCACCTGCACACGGGCCTTGAGGCCGCGCACGGTCGTGTCCTGCCACTGATTCGTGCCGCCCTCGTAGCTCTGGCCGCTGGCCAGCTGGATCCGCGGGCCGTCGGCGTGCGGGGCCTCCGGCGAGGCGTCCGCCGGCACCCAGACGCGCGCCGTGCGGCCGTCGTGCGCGGCGCGGAGGGCCTCGCCGAACCCGTCCGGCAGCCAGTGAGGCTGGTACTTGAGCGAGCCGGTCCCGCCGGGTGCGAGCGCCGCCGCGGCGTCGTTCGGGTTCGGCGGTGCGTACCTGTCGCTGGCGACGACGCCCGCGAAGATCAGGACGACCACCGCGGCCATGCCGGCCGTGGCGATCAGGAAGATGTTGTTCCGCTGCCGCTTGTGCTTGCGCCGCAGGGCGTTGAGCGTCGGCCCCGGATGCGGGGTGCGTTCGGCGAGTTTGCCGAGCGCGTCCTTGATGAGCTGTTCGGTGTCGTTCACGACAGGCCCTCCCCTACCCGCAACCCGACACCAGCGGGCTCCGGGGTGTGGTCCAGGCGGAGTGTGGCCAGCGCACGCGAGATGTGGCTGCGCACTGTTCCCTCGGCACAACCGAGCATCTGTGCGATCTCCGAGTCCTCGTAGTTCTCGTAGTAGCGGAGCACGACGGCGGCCCGCTGTTTGCGGGGCAGCTTCGCGATCCGCTGCAACATTGCTTCCCGCTCGTCGTAGTGGTGCGTCTTGTCGCCGACGGGCGGGGTGACGGACTCAAGGGTCGTCATGCAGAGTGCGACGTCCTTGGCGGCCCTGCGCCTGCGCCACGAGAGGTACTCGTTGGTCACCATGCGCTTGACGTAGGCGTTGGGGAGGTCGACTGAACCGATGCGGTCCCACTTCTGCTGCGCCCGCAGCAGGACTTCCTGGACCACGTCCTGGGCCAGGTGCGGGTCGCACGTGAGCACGGTGGCATAGCGCAGCAACGGGGTCACCTGTTCTGCCACGAAGTCATCGAAACTCGGTGTCAATCCCGACCCCCTTCAAAACCGTCACGCCCCTCTAACGCACGCCAGGCCTGTTCCGTTGAGTGTGCCCTGATGTCGTAACGGCGTGGGCTGCATCACGTGGGAAAATCACTGTTGTGGGCAGCAGCAGTGACGTTCCCGCGCTTCGGCGAGGGTTGGCGGTCCTCCGGCTGCTCGCGGGCAGACCGGGGCCCGTCTCCGCGGCGTCGGTGGCGCGCGAGCTCAATCTTCCCAGGTCAACGACCTATCACCTGCTCTCGGAGCTGACCGAGGCCGGTTTCGCGACGCACTTCCCCGAGGAGAAGCGCTACGGCCTGGGCGTCGCGGCGTTCGAGCTCGGCTCCGCCTACCTGCGGCACGACCCGCTGGAACGCCTGGCCCGCCCGTTGCTGCGCAAGCTCGCCGACCGGATGGAGAAGGTCGCGCACCTGGGCGTGCTGCACGGCGCGGAGGCCCTGTACCTCGTGCGCGAGCAGCCGCGGCAGCCGCAGTCGATCGTGTCCGACGTGGGCGTCCGGTTGCCCGCCCACCTGACGGCCTCCGGTCGCGCGATGCTGGCCCACCTCCCTCCGGCGCAGGTCAGGGCGTTGCTGCCGTCCGTAGCCGCGTTCGTCGACAGGACCGGGCGCGGGCCGCACAACCTCCCGGCGCTGCGCAGGCTGCTGACACAGGAACGCCGCCAGGGCTGGTCGGTCGAGGACGGGTTCGTGACGGCGGGGTTCGCCTCGGTGGCGGCGCCGGTGTTCGACCACGGCGAACGGCCGATCGCGGCCATCACGCTGACGTTCCGGCACGTCTGCGACACGCCCTGCGGTTCGACCTGGCCGGACCTGGCCAAGGAGGTCCGCAAGGCCGCAGAGGAGCTGACGGTCCGGATCGGCGGTCACGTGGTGGCTATTTAGTAGCCATGTACATAGTAGCTATGTACCGTATCTGCCATGAGCAGTGCGGGAGCGACGCCTGGGCACCTCGTGTGGCGTTTGGCGATGAAGTGGCGGACAGCGGTTGACCGGGCGTTGACGACGCACGGCCTGACGCACGCCCAGTACGTGGTGCTGTCGTCGTTGGTCGCCCTGGACAGGCCCTCGCAACGCGAACTGGCCGACCACACCGGCCTCGAACCGCTGTACGTCTCGAAGCTGGCGCGCGCCCTGGAGGCGTCGGGGCTGATCGCGCGCACTCGCGACACCGTCGACACCCGGACTGTGCGGCTGACGCTGACCGACAGCGGCCGAGACGTCGCCGGCCCCGCCATCGAGGTCGTGCGCGACCTGCTGGACCGCCTGCTGGAACCACTGGGGGGCCGCTCCGGCGACCGCACGGCGGAGCTGTCCCGCGAGCTGACCGCGCTGCTCGAAGTCCCACTCGACTGAGGAGCCTTCCGATGCCCGTCGTCCCCGTCCTCGACTCGACCATGCACCACGAGTCGTCCGGCAGCGCGCCGTTCGTCTTCCTGCACGGCAACCCCGCCTCGTCGCACATCTGGCGCAACGTGCTGCCGGAGCTGGGCGGACTCGCCCCCGACCTCATCGGCATGGGCAGATCCGGCAAGCCCGTCCTCGACTACACGTTCGACGACCACGCGCGGTACCTGGACGCGTGGTTCGACGCTCTCGACCTGGACCGCGTGGTCCTCGTCGGTCACGACTGGGGCGGCGCGCTCGCGTTCGACTGGGCTGCCCGGCACCCGTCGCGCGTGGCCGGAACCGCCTTCTTCGAAACGATGGTCAAGCCGCTGAAGAAGAGCGAGCTCCAGCCGGCCGCGCAGGAACGGATGCGCAGGCTCCGCACGCCCGGTCTGGCCGAGGAAATGGCGCTGGACAACGACACCATGGTGCGCCAGGCGTTCACCGGCGGCGTGCGCACGCCGGTCTCCCCGGAGGACCTGGAGGTGTACCTGGCGCCGTTCCCGGACCGGGAGAGCCGCCGGCCCGTGCTGGCGTGGGCGCAGCAACTGCCGGTCGACGGCGAACCTCCGGCGCTGATCCCCCGCATGGAGGCCTACGGCGCGTGGCTGCGCGACTCGCCGGTGCCGAAGCTGTTGCTGACCTTCGACAAGTCGCCGACGTTGCTCATCGAGTCCGAGCTGACCGCGTGGTGCCGGGAGAACGTCGCCGCACTGGAGGTCGTCGGCTGCGGCGAGGCAGGGCACCACGCGCAGGAGGACCGGCCGAAGGAGATCGCGGCGGCGATCGCGTCCTGGGCAGAGCGGCACGATCTTGCTTAGATCGGGTGCATGGGGGCACTGATCGAGGAACTGGACTTCGCGTCCGCGTCCGCGTCCGAGGACGACCGGCGTGGTCTCTACGACGTGGTGACGGCCTGGGCGGTCGAGAACGTCCCGGACGAGGACCCACCGCCGTTCGAGGACCGCGCCGCCAGGTGGACGTCACCGGACGAGCTCGGCTTCGAGCCGCCGCGGTTCGCCGTCGCGCGGGAGGCCGGGAAGATCGTCGGCTTCGTCCAGGTCAAGATCTCCGCGGCCGAGGCCAACGCACACCTCGCCATGGTCACCGTCTTGGTGCTGCCGCGACACCGCCGCCGCGGCATCGGCACGGCGCTGCTCCGCGAGGTGCCGGCGATGGTGAGCGGGCGAACCGTCATCGAGTCGTGGAGCGTGTTCCAGGGCAGTCCGGGTGAGCATTTCGCTGCCGCACGCGGGTTCCGCGTCATCACGTCCATGACGAGACAACGACTGGTTCTCGGCGAGCCGCCGGAGACCAGAGCGGTGCCGGACGGGTACGAGCTGGTCACGTGGAGGGGTGCGGCACCGGAGGAGTTCGTCGAGACGTACGTCGACGGGCTCAACGCGATGGCGGACGCGCCGTTCGGCGAAACGGCACTCGCCAGCGGGCACAGCACGGTCGAGAGCGTCCGGCGGGAAGAGGAGACCGCCGACAACCGCGTCTTGCTCCTGCTGCACGAGGGCGAGGTCGCCGCGGTCACGGTGGTGCAGCTGAACCCCGTGGTTCCCAGCATCGCCGAGCAGTTGGAGACCGTCGTGCTGCCCGCTCACCGCGGCAAGGGCCTCGGCAGGCTGGTCAAAGCGCGCATGCTGCACGACCTGACCGGCGTCGAGCAGATCTTCACGCGCACCAGCAGCGGCAACGAGCACATGCTCCGCGTGAACCACTCGCTCGGCTACGAGGACATCTACGTCTACCTGGCTGTACAAGCGAAAACCGCCGACCTGCAGGCGTGAGGCCTGCGGGCCGGCGGTTCTCCGAGTCCGATCAGATGCCCGCGGAGGCGAGCCACTCCTTGGCGACCTTCTCCGGCTCCGGCTTGTCCGGCGACGACAGCTTCTGGTTGAGCTCCAGCAGCGTCTTCGTGTCGAGCTTCTTCGCGATGGCGTTGAGCGTGTCGCGAACCTGCTGCGACGCCTTCTTCTCGTTGATCAGCGGCAGCACGTTCTGCGCGGCGAAGACGTTCTTCGGGTCTTCCAGCACCACGAACTCGTTGGCCTCGATGGCCGCGTCCGTCGTGAACAGGTCGGCCGCCTGCACCGTGTTGTCCTTCAGGCCGGCGACGGTCAGCGGGCCGCCGACGTCGAGCGCCTTGAACTCCTTGAACTCGCAGTTGTACTTGGCCTTGAGGCCGGGCAGGCCGTCCGGGCGGTTCTGGAACTCCGGCGGGCCGCCGAAGACCAGGTCCTTGCAGTACGGCACGAGGTCGTCGAGCGACTTCAGGCTGTACTGGGCCGCGATCTGCTTCGTGACGACGACCGCGTCCTTGTCCTCGGCGGACGACTTGTCGAGCACGATGAGGCCCGCCGGCAGCGCCTTCTTCAGCGCGGCGTAGACCTCGTCGGAGCCGACCTCGGGCGCCTCCTTGTTGACGTGCTTGAGAAGCACGCCCGTGTACTCGGGGATCAGGTCGATCGAGCCGTCCTGCACGCCCTTGAAGTACAGCTCCCGGTTGCCGATGTTCGGCTTCTTCGAGACCTTGACGCCCTTGGCGGACAACGCTTCCGCGTAGATCTCCGAGAGCAGTCGCGACTCCGGGAAGTTCGCGGAGCCCACGACGATGGTGTCCGTCGGGGCCGGGTTGTTCCCGCCTCCGGTCAGCGGATCACCGCCGCACGCCGACAGAAGCATGACCGCAGCGACGGCTGTCGCGATGCGCTTCATTTCTTTCCTCCGGTTCCCACTGGACGCAGCCCTGGCGAGACCGTCAGCCGTTGCAGGCCGGCGAACCCCAGGTCGACGAGAACGGCGAGCAGTGCCACGAGCACCGCGCCGGCGAGCATCTGCCCGAAATCCTGCAGGGCGAGGCCGTCGAAGACGAGCCTGCCCAGACCACCGGCGCCGGTGTAGGCGGCGATGGTGGCGGTCGCGACGACCTGCAGTGCGGCGCCGCGGAAACCGCCGTAGATCAACGGAAGCGCGTTCGGGATCTCCACCTGCAGCAGCACGCCCGACTCGCGCATGCCGACACCCCTCGCGGCGTCGACGGTCACGGGGTCGACCGCGCGGACGCCCGCGTACGTGCCCGCCATGATCGGCGGGATCGCCAGCAGCACCAGCGCGACGTACACCGGGAAGTCACCCAGACCCGCCCACAGCACCACGAGGATCAGCACCGCCGTGGTCGGCAGCGCCCGCAGCGCGTTGGAGAGCCCGACGATCACGAACCCGCCCTTGCCGGTGTGCCCGACGAACGCGCCGAGCGGGATCGCGATGAGCGCGGCGATCACCAGGGTCAGCAACGTGTAGCCGAGATGTTCGGCCAACCGCACCGGGATCCCGGTCGTGCCGGACCAGTGCGCGGGATCGAAGAGCCAGCCACCCATTCAGCTCACCTCCCCGCCCGTGCCCACGGCGTGAGCAGCCGTCCGATCAGCAACAGCAGCCCGTCCGCGAGCACCGCCAGCACGACCGTCCCGATGAGACCCGCGAGGACCTTCTCGGTGTGGTCGGTCTGGTAGCCCTCGGTGAAGAGCTGGCCGTACCCGCCGAGCCCGACGAGCGCGCCCACGCTCACCATGCTGATGTTCGACACCGTCGCGACCCGCAGACCCGCGATCGTGACCGGCAGCGCCAGCGGGAAGTCGACGGTGAGGAAGCGCCGCAACGGCCGGAACCCCATCGCGTTCGCCGCGGCGACGACGTTGCCCGGCACCGCGGACAGCGCGTCCGCGACCGACCTGATCATCAGCGCCAGCGTGTAGACCGCCAGCGGCACGATGACGTTGATCTCGTCGAGGATCTTCACGCCGATCAGCACCGGCGTGATCACGATCAGCGCGATGGACGGGATCGTGAACAGGATGTTGGCGAACGGGAAGAGCACCGCGCGCGCCGTCTGCGACCGGCTCGCCCACCACCCGAGCGGGATGGAGAGCACGAAACCGATCAGCACCGGCACGACGGAGAGCCGCAGGTGCACCTCGGTGACTTCCCAGAACCTTTCCCAGTTCTCGAAAATCCAGGTCACTTCGGGACCTCACCCGCCGCGCGGGCCTTCGCGAGTGCCTTGATGACGTCGTCGGCCCTGACCACACCGGTCACCGCGCCGCCGTCGTCGATCACGACACCGAGCGCGGACGGCGAGCTGAGCGCCGCGTCGAGCGCACCGCGCAACGTCGTTCCGTCGTAGAGCGAGCCGCCGGAGATCAGGTCCTTCTCCGCGACCTCGACCTCACCGTCCACACCGGACAACCAGCCCTTCGGCCGGTTCTGCTCGTCGACCACGAGCGTCCAGTCCGTGACCGTGATCCGCTCACCGAGCTTGGCCGTGGCGACGGGGTGCACGGGCACGTCCGCGTGCAGGAACGTGAGCGTGCGGTAGCCGCGGTCCCGTCCGACGAACGAGGCCACGAAGTCGTTGGCGGGCGCGGCCAGCAGCTCGGTGGGCCGCGCGTACTGGGCGAGGTGCCCGCCCGTCTGGAACACCGCGACGCGCTCGCCGAGCTTGAGCGCCTCGTCGATGTCGTGCGTGACGAACACGATCGTCTTGTCGAGTTCCGCTTGCAGACGAAGGAGTTCGTTCTGCAGGTCCTCCCTGACGACCGGGTCGACCGCGCTGAACGGCTCGTCCATCAGCAACACCGGCGGATCCGCCGCGAGCGCACGGGCGACACCCACGCGTTGCTGCTGTCCACCGGAGAGCTGGGCCGGGTAGCGCTTGCCGAAGTTCGCGTCGAGCCCGACGATCTCCAGCAGCTCCGCCGCACGCGTGCGGGCCCTGCGTTTGTCCCAACCGGACAGAAGAGGGACGGTCGCGATGTTGTCGAGCACGGTCCGGTGCGGGAAGAGCCCCGCCTGCTGGATCACGTAGCCGATGCCACGCCGCAACGTCGGCGGATCCACGGTGAGGACGTCCTTGCCGTCCACCAGGATCGTGCCCGACGTGGGGTCGATCATGCGGTTCACCATGCGCAGCGACGTCGTCTTGCCACAGCCGGAAGGACCGACGAACACCGTGATGGTGCCCGCCTCGACCGCGAGGTCGAGCTCGTCGACAGCGATGGTCCCGTCCTCGAACCGCTTGGTTACGGCCCGGAACTCGATCACCCTTCGGATCCCTCCGGTCGTGACGACCACCCCGATTGGGCCGCCCTGGATGTAGATCCCAAAGACCTTAACTCGTTCGGCGTACCCCGGCACAGCGTTCCACTATGTGACGGGCCGTATGGTTTACGTCTTGTGACGATCGACCAGGTTCGGCAGTTGGTGGCGGAGCGCGGCGTGCACGCCCGCAAGCTCCGTGAAGTGTTGTCCCTGCTCAGCGAGGACTGGCACCCGCTGGCAGAACTCGTGCGCCTGCCCGCGGTTCCCCGCCGCACCGTGCAGGACCTGCTCAAGGCGCTGGGCGACGACGTCGAATCTTCAGACGATCGTTACCGCATCGCGCCCGGTCTGGTGGCCTCGTACCGCGCGGAGTTCGCCGTTTCCGGTGTGCGCGACCACACCGACGTGCTGCGGCAGATCCTCGTGGACATCGCCGACGTGCCGGCTCCTTTGTCCTCGTTGGACCACGTGCAGGCGACGGCGGAGACCGCGCTGAACCGTGCCGTGTGGCTGAACTCCACCTACGACCTGGCGGGCAAGCGCCTGCTGTGCCTGGGCGACCACGACCTCACGTCATTGGCCGTCGCCGCGGTGAACCCGCACGTGTCGATCACGGTCGTGGACCTCGACGAACGGCTGCTGGAGTTCATCGACTCGCGGGCTTCCGCGCGTGGGCACGACATCCGGACGTTGCACTGCGACATGCGTTTCGGTCTGCCCTCGGCGGTCGTCGAGTCCGCGGACCTGGTCTTCAGCGACCCGCCCTACTCACCGGAGGGCATGGGGCTGTTCGCCGGCCGTGGCGTCGAGGCGTTGGAGGACATCGCTTCCGGCCGTTTGCTGCTGGCCTACGGGTTCTCGGATCGTACGCCCGCGCTGGGGTTGAAGGTGCAGCAGGAACTGCAGAAGCTCGGGCTGGTGTTCGAGGCGATCCTGCCCGCGTTCCACCGCTTCGACGGCGCGCAGGCCATCGGGTCCGCCGCGGACCTGTACGTGTGCCGGCCGACGGGACGGCGCGCGGTGTCCGGTGGCACGCGGATCTACACGCACGGCGCGCAGTCCGTGGAGTCCTCCGGGCCGTCCCAGGAAGCCTTGGCAGCGTTGTCGGAGCTGGCTCCGCGCCCGGAGTCCTCGCCGCCGCCGAAGCCGCGGAACGCGGGCTGGGCCGAGCCCGTGGGCAAGGGGGCGGCGTCGCTGGCCGTTGACCTGTCAGCGGATCCCGGTCCCTGGCTGCTGCGCACGCTGCTGGCGTCGTCGCCGGCGCGGCTGGCGTGCCTGGTGCCGAACAACCACCCCGCGGTGTCGTCGGAAGCCGGGCAGAAGGAACTGCAGGAGCTGGTGGCGACCAGGTTCAAGTTGAAGTTCCTGCGCAACAACCCAGATGGCAAGACCACGATCGTCGTCGCCGATCAGGTTCTGACGGGCACGTTATCGCTGGGCGAGCGCACGGTCCGCGAGGTCCTGATGAAGGCGCACGGCAAGCTGCGCAACGTCTGGCGCGAAGCGTTGATCACCGCGTCGCAGGGCGTGCTGACAAAACGGCAGGCGGCGGAGATCGTCGACAACGCCGCTGTCACCCAGGACGACCTCGAACTGCGGTTGATCGACCTGCCGAAGCACCGCATCGCGGCGCTCCTGCCGGAGGTCTCAGCCAGCGCGGGGTATGTGGAGCGGGCCGAGGGCTAGCACCGCGCGGAACTCCTTGGGCGGCACCGGACGCGAGAACAACCAACCCTGGTACGCGTCCACGCCGACCCCGCGCAGCACGTGGAACTGAGTCGCGGTCTCCACGCCTTCAGCGACGCACTTGCGGCCCATCGCGCGGGCCATGTCGACCACGGCGCGGGCGACGGCGAAGTCCGAGGAGTCGTTGCCCACGCCGGAGACGAAGCGGCGGTCCACCTTGATGATCTGCGCCGGCAGGTCCTTGAGGCGGGCCAGCGACGAGTAGCCGGTGCCGAAGTCGTCCACGGCGAACTGCACGCCGCGCTTCACGAGCTCGTCCATCGACTGGCGGACGCGGGACGGCAGGTCGACGAACGCCGTCTCGACCAGCTCCAGCACCACGCGTTCCCACGGGACGCCGGACTCCATGATCGCGGTCGACACGATGTCCACGAACTCGGGATCGCCCGGTACGAGACCGGCGAGGTTCACGGCGACCGACACCGGACGGCCGTCGGGCGCGGGCCAGGTCGCGGCCTCCTTCAAGGCCGTGCGCAGGACCCAGCGGTCGAGCTCGCGCATCAGGTCGCCCTGTTCGGCGACGGGCAGGAACACGTCCGGTGGCAACATGCCGCGGTCCGGATGCGGCCAGCGCACCAGGGCCTCTGCGGTCAGGACGGCGCCGTCGACGCCGACGACGGGCTGGTAGTGCAGCACCAGGCCGTCGTGTTGCAACGCGTCGCGCAGCTGGCCTTCGAGGTGCACCTGGCGGTCTGCGGAGGCGATCAACGCGGCCGAGGCCAGCGAGACACGTCCGGCACCGGCGCGCTTCGCCTCGAACATGGCGGCGTCGGCGAACCGCAGCAGGTCGGCACCGTTGGCGCGCGATCCGTTCGGGACGGCGGCGCCGATCGAGGCCGAGACGCGGACCAGCTGACCGTGCACCGGGACGGCAGTGCGCAGCAACGAGGCGACGCGCGTGGCCAGGGCGTCGACGCCGCCGACCGAGTCGATGTCCTCGCAGATGATCACGTACTCGTCGCCGGACAGGCGGGCGGCGGTGCAGCCGTCCGGCAGGCCGCCTTCCAGTCTTCGCGCCAGAGCGACCAGGAGCTCGTCGCCGGCGTCGTGGCCGAGGGAGTCGTTGACGCGCTTGAAGTTGTCGATGTCGCAGAAGAACACGGCGACCTTGGCGCGGCCGGGGCCCTCCAGCAACTTGCCGAGGATCTCCTTCACCAGCGCGCGGTTCGGCAGGCCGGTCAGCTCGTCGTGGGTCGCCTGGTGCCGCAACGCCTCCGCGGCGCGGCGTCGTTCGGTGATGTCGAGGAACACGATCAGCCAGAAGCGGCGGCCGTCGTCCTGCACGGACAACGCGATGTGCAGCTCGCAGTAGACCTTCTCGCCGTCCGGGCGGACGAGGATGCGCTGCGGGATCTTCTGCGTGCGCTCGGCGGCCCACTGCAGGCCCGGTGAGGTGTCCTCGGGGTGGGTGAGCTGCTCGGCGGTCATGCCGCGCAGCTGTTCCAGCTCCATGCCGAGCAGGTCGCACAACGCGTCGTTGGCGTCGACCAGACGTTCGCCGTCGTCGAACAGGCCGATGCCCACGGGCGTCACGGACACGAGGTCGGTGAACCGCTGCGAGGAGCGCTTCATGCGGGCCTCTGCGGCGCGCTGCTCGGTGACGTCCTGGGCGGTGCCGACGGCGAGCTGCTTGCCGCGCGCGTCGTGGACGATCATGCCGTGGCAGCGGAAGATGCGCGGCGAGCCGTCCGGGCGCACCACGCGGTGCTCGAACTGCGAGGCGACCTCGTCCACCACCAGCTGGCGGCACAGGTCGTCGACCCAGCCGCGGTCCTCGGGGTGCACGAGGTCCAGGTACGCCTGGTAGCTGCCGGGAAGCTCCGCGGGCAGGCCGAAGAGCTCGCGCAGCATGTCCGACCAGACGACCTCGCCGGTGCCGGGGTTCCACTCCCACATGCCCAGGCGGGCCGCCTGCTGCGCGTCCGCCAGTCTTCGGCGGTCCTCGCGCATCTGGCGTTCCAGCGCACGCGCCTCGGTGATGTCCTGGATGGTGCCGTGGTAGCGCTCGATGCGGCCGGACGGCGCGATCTCCGCACGGGCCCGGCACATGTAGACGCGCTCGCCGATCTCGCTGCGGACCTCGACCTCGACCGGGGCGTCGTCGGAGGTGTGCAGCAGCCGGTGCCGCAGTTCCTTGACGGCTTCCCTGTCGTCCGGGTGCACGCCGCTGAGCAGGTCGTCGTCGGGCGTCATGCCGAGCTCGGCGAACATCTCCAGCAGCACCTCGCTGCGGTGCACGGCGCGCGTGCCCGTCTCGTAGGCCCAGCTGCCGATGCGGGCGATGCGCTGCGCCTCCAGCAGCCGCGCCCGTTCCTGGGCGAGGTCGGTGGCCGCGCGCTTCGACTCGGTGATGTCGCGGATGTAGCCGGTGATCTTGTCCAGGGCGCCGGCGTCGTCCAGCCGCGCCTCGGCGACACCGCGGATCCACCGCAGCTGGCCGTCCGGGCGGACGATCCGGTACTCGATGTCGATCGGGTCGCCGGTGATCTCGCGGCCGTGCCAGTACGTCTCGACCATGGTGAAGTCGTCGGGGTGCACGACGTCGAGCACGGCCTGCGCGCCCGGTACGACGGCGCCGCGTTCGAGGCCGAGGAGCTCGTAGTGCGTGTCCGACCAGACGGTCAGGCCGGTGCCGGGGTCGAACTCCCAGGAGCCCAGGTTCGCGACCCGCTGCACCTTGCGCAGCCGGCGTTGTTCGTCGCGCAGCTCGTCGGCGGCGGAGGCGAGGTCGGAGACGTCGATCAGCAGAACGGCCTGCAGGCCCGTGCCGGGAACGGCGTGCCGGGCGACGCGCACCGGCAGTTCGGTGCCGTCCGCGCGCAGCAACCGCAGGTCGGCGGAGTGGCCGAGGAGGATCTCACTGAGCGGATGCCCGACGAGGTCGTCGGCTCCCTGAGCGGCGGCGAGCTCCACGGCGGAGGGGTTCGCCTGCATGACGACACCCTTGGCGTCGACGAGCAACGACGGCGCGTCGGGCAGGGTCAGCCCGTCCAGCGTCATCGGGGGTTTCCCGTTCACCGGGACAGCCGTCCGTCCACGGCCGTTCACCACCGTCGCGCGTCCCACCCACTTGGGCACCGGCCCACCCTCTCCCGCATTCACCGCCCGCGGCAATTCGAGTGGACACGACAACGGCACCCGAACGGCGGCAAACACGAACCCTCTCCTCGGGTGAACACCCGAGGAGAGGGACGGTAGCGCTTCAGAGCGTCATCGCCCACCCCTGCACGGGTTAACGAAAAGCCACGTTCGTGGTTCCGCTCCCCGTGAACATGCAAAAAGGTGGCGAATGCGAGAGCCGGATCAGGCCACTCCGTCGGCCTTCGCGGCCACGGCCACAGCCGCCGCGACCTCGGGTCCGACGCGCGGGTCCAATGCCGAGGGAACAATTCGGTCTGGGCCCAAATCATCCTTCGCAACGGCGAGAATGGCATCCGCTGCCGCGAGTTTCATGCCTTCCGTGATCCGTCGCGCACCCGCGTCGAGAGCCCCGCGGAAAATGCCGGGGAACGCGAGCACGTTGTTGATCTGGTTCGGGAAGTCGCTGCGGCCGGTCGCCACGATCGCGGCGTGCCTGGCGGCGACCTCCGGGTGCACCTCGGGGTCCGGGTTCGACAGCGCGAACACGATCGAGTCGTTCGCCATGCTCGCGATGAGGTCCTCGGACACCTTGGAGGACGACACGCCGATGAAGACGTCCGCGCCGCGCAGCGCCACGTCGATGCCGCCGTCGAGGTTGCTGGAGTTCGTGACCGCCGCGATCTCCGCCTTGACGGGGTTGAGACCGGCCCTGCCCGTGCGGACGATGCCGCGCGAGTCGAGCAGCGTGATGTCGCCGGCACCGGCGGCGAGGAGGATCTTGGCGATCGCGATGCCCGCGGCACCCGCACCGGAGATGACCACCCGCTGGTCACCGATGTTCTTGCCGAGCACCGTGTTCGCGCCGTTGAGGGCGGCGAGCGACACGACGGCCGTGCCGTGCTGGTCGTCGTGCATGACCGGGCAGTCGAGCGCCTCGATCAGCTTCTGCTCCAGCTCGAAGCAGCGCGGGGCGGAGACGTCCTCCAGGTTGACCGCGCCGAACGACGGGCGCAGCCGCACCAGCGTCTCGACGATCTCGTCCACGTCCGTCGTGTTGAGCACGAGCGGGATGGAGTCGAGGCCGCCGAACGTCTTGAACAGCGCGGACTTGCCCTCCATGACGGGCAGCGACGCGCTCGGGCCGATGTCGCCCAGGCCGAGCACCGCGGTGCCGTCGCTGACGACCACGACCAGGCGGTGCGCCCACGTGTACTTCGCGGCGAGGCTCGGGTCCTGCGCGATCGCATTGCTCACTCGTGCGACACCAGGGGTGTACGCGATGGACAGCGCTTTCGGGTCAGCCAGCGAGGCGGTCGCGCCGACCTCGAGCTTCCCGCCCAGGTGCGCGTTGAAGATCTCCTCGTCCGTCAACTGCGTCGGATCGGAGTTCTCGATGCGGGCTTCGTTCACTGCTGTCACGGCGTCCCTCCTGCGGTGCGGGCGGCGTAGTGGCCCCAACTGGGCTCATCACCAAACGGCGCACCGGCCCAGCGTTGTCACGCCGGGTGCACGGGGCCTGGAAACTCGGTCAACGACCTCCGACGAGTTGCGACGGGGAAGTGCCCGAGTGTTGCGGGTGACGGGAAGTGTGGCAGGGTCCCGCGCCGCTGTCTGCGGCGGGGATCACACTTTTTCCGCAGGTCAGAGGGCATGTAGCAAGACGTCCGTCCGGTTTTCTGCACCGACCGGTCAGTTTCTGCAGGCAGGAAGCACCCGATCGGTCAAGAAAACTTGACGCCTTAGAGTGACGACATGCAGGCGAGTTCGCTGAAAATTGAGGGCGCGTTCGAGTTCACCCCTCGGAGTTTTCCCGACGACCGCGGCGTGTTCGCGTCGCCGTACCAGGAGGCCGCCTTCGTCGAGGCGGTCGGGCACCCGCTGCGGCTCGCCCAGACCAACCACAGCGTCTCCCGCGCCGGCACGATCCGCGGCATCCACTACGCGGACGTCCCGCCGTCCCAGGCGAAGTACGTCTTCTGCCCGCGCGGCTCGTTCATCGACGTGGTCGTGGACATCCGCGTCGGCTCCCCCACGTTCGGCCAGTGGGACGCCGTGCTCGTGAACTCCCAGAAGTGCAACGCGGTCTACCTGGCGGAGGGCCTGGGCCACGCGATGATCGCCCTGGAAGACGACACGACCATGAACTACCTCTGCTCCACCGTCTACAACCCCTCCGGCGAGCACGGCCTGACGCCCCTCGACCCGGCGCTCGACCTCCCGTGGCCGCGCGAGCTCGAGTTCCTGTTGTCGGAGAAGGACACCGCGGCCCCCACCCTCGCCGAGGCCTACGAGGCGGGCGTGCTGCCGCGTTACGAGGACTGCCTGGCCCTGTACGCGTCGCTCAAAGCCTGAAACCGGGCCTCGGCCATAGTCGAGCTTTGACGACACCGAGCACCTCCGCAGGTCCGAGCTGTCCGGAGTCCGTGCTCGCGTAGGGGTTGTCTCCCACCACGTGCCACCCACCGTCCACTTCGTGAGAGGCGCGCTTCACCGACAACTGATCGGGTCTGCTCGCCCACCGCACCAGCACGACCTGCCCCGCCCTCGGCCTCGCACCCCACCTGACCAGCACGATGTCCTCGTCCCTGAGGGCCGGCACCATGGACGGCCCCCTCACGAGCACGGTGGAAAGACGCGGTCTCAACGATCACCCTTCGATCAGCCGGAGTAGGGTTCTACCCGTCGGAGCATCCACTGTTTTTTCATTCTGGGAGGAACGATGCGACTCGTGTCGCGCATTCTCCGCCCACGCGTTGAGGCGACCGCGCACTGCGATCTCCCCTGCGGCGTGTACGACCCGGCCCAGGCCCGGATCGAGGCCGAGTCGGTCAAGGCGGTCCAGGAGAAGTACCAGGCGAACGAGGACCCGGAGTTCCGGGAGCGCGCCATCCTGATCAAGGAGCAGCGCAGCGAGCTCGTCAAGCACCACCTGTGGGTGCTGTGGACGGACTACTTCAAGCCGCCTCACTTCGAGAAGTACCCCGAGCTGCACGACCTGTTCAACCGCGCCACCAAGGCCGCGGGTGCGGGCGGCACGAAGGCGTCCATGGACCCGGCCTCGGGTCAGGCGCTTCTCGACCTGATCGCGCAGATCGACAAGATCTTCTGGGAGACCAAGCAGGGCTGAGCCCTTCACGGTCTTGCTGAACGGCGCCGCTCCCCGGGCAGGGAGCGGCGCCGTTCGTCGTACACGGTGCGGCTGAACGCGCGGCAGGATGTGGCCATGACGAAGGGCGCTGAAAGCGCACACGATGCCCGCGTGACTCATCTGCTGGAAGACAACGTGAGAACCGAGCTCAAGGTGACGAACGACGCGCTGGGGCTCGGCCTGGCCGACGACGCGATCGAACGGCTGATGGAAGGCGTCACTTCCGGCGTGCTCTACGCCTTCGAGGTGAACTGGTCGCCGGACTGGGTGAAGCCCGGACAGGTGCACGCCTGGGAAGAAGACGGAATGTTCTTCGCCCGGTGCGGTGGGTGCCTGCTGGATTCTCCGCCGGCTGAAGACCATGAGTCAGCCGAAGCCTGGGCCCACGAACACGCGGCCTTGCACTGAACGGGCTTCTGTGGAGACCTCGCCTTCCCTCAGGCGGGGACGACGTCGGTCGACCGGGACAGCTCCTGCCAGGCCTCCAGGTCCGCACCGACGGCCGCGAGCTTGCCCCGGATGTCGGCCAGCGTGGACGTGCCGAGCGGGAGCCTGGCCGGCATCTCGGGCAGGTCGGCGAGGGTCAGCAGAGCCGCTGCGGCCTTGACCGGGTCGCCCTCCTGCAGGCCGTGGTTCTCCCCGGCCCACGCCCTGGAGGCGCCGCCGGTGCTGGCGTAGTCGTCGATGACCCGTGCGACCTGGCCGAGTGACGACGAGGCGAGGAAGTCGGTGCGCAGCGGGCCCGGCTGCACCGAGGTGACCTGGATGCCGAGCGGCGCGAGTTCGAGGCGCAGGGCCTCGGTGATGCCTTCGAGTGCGAACTTCGTGGCGCTGTAGACGCCCCAGCCCGCCCACGCGACCACGCCGCCGGTCGAGCTGATGTTGAGGATCCGGCCGCTGCGGGCGGCGCGCATGGCCGGGGTGACCGCGCGGATCACGGTGAGCAGGCCGAAGACGTTGATGTCGAAGACCGCGCGGGCCTCGGCGTCGCTGGTCTCCTCCACGGCGCCGACGAGGCCGCGGCCGGCGTTGTTGACCAGGACGTCGATGCTGCCGAACCGGGCGAGGGCGGCCTGCACCGCCGCTTCGGCCTGGTCCTGGGCGGCGACGTCGAGCGGGAGGGCCAGCAGGTTGTCGTGGCCTGGCAGGGCCTGTTCGATCGCCTTCGGGTCACGGGCGGTGGCCACCACCGAGTCGCCCCGCGTCAGCGCGGCCTTCACGATCTCCAGACCCAGGCCGCGGGACGCTCCGGTCACGAACCAGACAGACACGATGTTCTCCTTGCGGGGGACGTTGTTGACG
Organism: Lentzea sp. HUAS TT2; assembly: GCF_051853195.1. Taxonomy (NCBI): domain Bacteria; kingdom Bacillati; phylum Actinomycetota; class Actinomycetes; order Pseudonocardiales; family Pseudonocardiaceae; genus Lentzea; species Lentzea sp. HUAS TT2. The sequence goes on from NZ_CP196667.1 coordinate 1,794,220, forward strand.
CTTTCCATTACGTCCCAGCGCGACCAGGAATCGAAGGGGATGGCTGGTACCCCTCGTCATGGCTCTGGCAGTACCACCCAGGAACTGCCGACCGGCGTTCGGCCTGGCCATAATCGAGAGCATGACCAGCGGCAACGAACTGCGCGACTTCCTCACGTCACGTCGTGCGGCACTCGCGCCGGAGGACGTGGGCCTGCCTGCCGCCACTACGCCGCGGCGGGTCAAGGGGCTGCGCCGGGCGGAGGTCGCGATCCTCGCCGGGGTCAGCGTCGACTACTACGTCAAGCTCGAGCAGGGCCGCGCCCGCAACGTGTCCGGGCAGGTCGTCGAGGCGGTGGCGCGGGCGCTGCGGCTCGACGAGGTCGAGAGCCGGTACTTCTCCTCGCTGCTGCAGCCGGAGCCGGCCCGGCCGTCCTCGACGCCCAGGGCCAGGCCCGCGCTGCAGTCCATGATCCGCGCGATCGACGTGCCCGCGGTCATCCACGGGCCGTACCTGGAGATCCTCGGCATCAACCACGCCGGCAAGGCGCTGCTGGACGACTTCGAGGCCATGCCGGCCGAGGACCGCAACCTGGCCAAGTGGATGTTCCTGAACCCGCGCGCCCGCGTCGTGTACCGCGACTGGACCGAGATCGCCGCCGACATCGTCGCCACGCTGCGCGCCTCGGTCATCCCCGGTCGCGACAACGAGGCCCTGTCGCGGATCGTCGGTGATCTCAGCACCCGCTCGGAGGAGTTCGCGGGCATGTGGGCGGACTACCGGCTGTCCGAGCACCAGCACGGCGTCAAGCGCTTCTTCCACGAGGCCGTCGGCGACCTGCGGCTCAACTGGCAGACCCTGCGCCTGCCCGAGGCGCAGGGTCAGACCATCGTCATCTACAGCGCCGACACCGGTTCACCGTCGGAGGAGAAGCTCCGGCTGCTCACCAGTTGGACGGCAGACCGCGTGCGGTCATGAGTCACGCGGCGTCCGTCACCTTGCCCGTCACCTCGAAGCCGTTGCCGGTGGGCGAGTTGCCCTCGAACTTCAGCCGGACCTGCTCCTCACCCTCGGTCTCGGTGTCGGCCACGGTCGGCACCTCGAACTCGTACGAGGTCTCGCCCGCACGGATGAAGGCGTAGAACCCGAGCTGCGTGGCGGACAACGGCCGTGAGGGCAACGCTTCCTCGCCCGAGTTCCGCAGCAGCCAGTCGGCGTCGACGTCCGTTGTGGACAGTTCGGCGCCGGAGGCGGGTGCCACCGGTACGCCGATGAGCGAGACCGGCGAGTCGACGGGCTCGGACAGGGTCAGCCTCCACTTCAGGGCGCCACCCTCCACCACGCTGTCGGTGACAGGGGTGACCGTCACCTTCGGCGCGGGATCGTCGTTGCGCACCAACAGGCCGCCGATCGCGGAACCGACGACCGCGTTGGAGATCGCCAGCACCGACACCGGATAGCGGACGTCGCTGCTCCACCTGGTGTTGCCGGTGTAGGTCACCGGAACCTCGGCGCGACTCTCGCCCGGCCCCAGTGTCACCAGCTTCGTGGCGGGCTTGTTGCCCGGCTCGTTGTAGAACAACCGGATCACGCGGGTGCCGTTGCCGGTCGCGGTGACGACGATGTTGTGGGTCTGCGTGCCGGAGTCACCCTCGTCGACCGCCGTGACGACGGCGTCGACCCGGGCCAGCCGGGTGGGAACGACGGGGACGAGCCCCTTGTCCCAGCCGTAGGCGTCGATCAGCCACGCCTCGCCGGACGCGGACTCCGGGACCAGCTCCAGCGAGGCGACGCGGCCGAGGCCCGAGGGCAGCGGGACGCGAACCTCCTGAGCCCACAACGAACTCGTGCGGTCCGAGCCGGGCAGCCCCGCCACCGAGACGGAGCCGAGCGCGTGCTTCTGTCCATTGTGGTCGGTCACGGCAACGCCGAACTTCGAGGCCGCCGAGTTCGGCGGAACGGCCAGCCGCAGCGCGAGGTCGCTGGAACCGTTCAGCGACACCGGCGCGGCGGGCGTGACCACACCGGCCTGTCCTGCCTCGGTCCACTTCAGCGCGACCGACAGGCGTTCGGGCTGGGCCACCGCACCGCGGAAGCCGACGAAGTGCGGCGAACGCGCAGTGCTGCACGCGGCGGCGTCACGGGTCGTCTGCTGGCAGACGCGGGCGCTGCCGGACACCGCCGTCGCACCGTCCGGCACGACGAACGCCTTGCGGTCGGCGCCGATGGCGTGCGAGAGAACGCGGGCCGGGTCGGCGGACGGGGCGCGCACGCCGGTGCCGTCGAGCAGCGGCAGCACGGACTGGTCGCGGCCGAGGAACAGCCGCGCGGACGCCGCGACGTAGGTGGCGCCCATGGCCTGCTGCTGGTCCGCGGTCAGGCGGGTGGCGGTACCGGGCGTGCACAGCGGGTCCGGCTGCTGGCCGGGCCAGAAGTCGTCGGACGCCGGCGCCTCCGCCTGGCCGGGAGTCCACTCGCTGTTGAAGTAGTTGTGGTTCGCGCCGATCATGTACAGCGCGCTGTGCAGCGCGTCGCCCCTGCTCAGACCGCGCGTCTGGTCCACGAGGATCTGGCCCTGCAGGTCGGACACGTCACCGTCGCAGCCGGGCAGGAACGTCACCGAGGGCACGTCCGGCGCCGGGTTGTGGCCGAAGATCGTGGGACCGATCAGCACGGTGCCGCGGATGTTCCAGCGCACCGGACCGGAGAAACCCGTGTCGCCGGGCGGCGGGGTGAGGCTGTCGGTGGCGGCGCGGTTGACGCCCTCACCACCGCGGGAGTGGCCCACCAGCAACACCTTCGACAGGTCGGCGGGCGGCGCGGACTTCACCGCGGCAGGCGCGGAGCCACGACTGGACGCCCAGTCCGCCCACTTCGCCAGGTGGTGACGCACCAGCGACGAACGTCCCTGCGCACCCGCGTCGGCGGTCAGCGCGTCCTGCGCGTTGACACCGTTGGCGGAGATCGACACCGTGAGATATCCCTGCGACGCCAGCAACTGCTGCGCCTTCAGGTATCCCTTGTGGCTCGGCACCGCCGTCAACCCGCTGGGGCACGGCCAGCTCATCGCGATCCGGTTCGGATCGGTCTTGCTGTAGCAGGTGAAGTGCCTGCCGTGCAGGAAGAGCGCGAGCGGCCGCCTGCCCGGCGCACCCTGGGGCGCGACGACGACGGCCTCCATCTCGATCGGCGACGCGTACTCGGGCAGCCTGATCGGGTCGAGCGCGTACTCACCCGTGGTGGTGGCGTACGGCCCCGGCTTGCCGGGGTCCACGCCGGCCTCCGGCTGCAACGCGGGCAACTGGGGCACGGCCAGGCCGGCCACCGGCGGCTCGACCACGTCCAGCCGCCTGCCCGCCGACCGCACCTGGAGCGCGGCGGGGTCTCGCAGAGCGGCGTTCAGCGTGTAGGTCCGCAGGTCCGCGGACTCCTGGGCGCGCCCGAGGAACCGGTCGCCCTCCCAGAACTCCACGCCGGCCTCGAGCAGCGGCATCGGGGTGGAGGTGGTCCAGCGGATCACGTCTCCGGAGACGGTCAGGCCGGGTGGGGAAGGTGGTGGTGGCGCGGCCGACGCGGGCAGCGCCGGTAGTACCGCGGCCAGCAGAACGGGTATCAGAAAAGCGACTGAACGACGCATGTGTGGGTCCCCCTCAAAAGGACGATCCACTCCGTTCTAGCCACGCCGTACACCGTACGGCACGCAATTTCGCCGGGAATCTGCCAATCAAAACAACAATCAGACGTCAGTATTACGCCATTCAGCCCAATATCCCGGGTTTTTGCTCGTCCGGGCGCGAGACGGTGGTCCAGGTCGAGTCCACCACGCTCGCCACGCTGCCCATCGTCACGCGGTCCGTGAACCCGGCCGGATGTGGTTCCGCCAGTCCCTGCAAATCCAGCACGTGTCCGGTCGTCATTTCCCCAGGAAAGCAGGCGACACCTGCGGAGCACCCGCATTTCGAGCAGAACCGAAATGTCAGGACGCTCTCGGCGGCGTCACCTCCAGCGGCGGTCCCTGGCGTCGGTGTCGCGCTCGTTCTGGCTCAGCTTGTTCCACGTCGAGGTGAGCTCCGCCCGGATGCGTGCGACGCGGACCCCGAAGTTCTCGCGGATCTCCTGGGCGTCGACGTCGTCGGGGGCGCCGTGGTCGTGGTGCTCGGCGGTCATGGCGAGTGGAGTACCTCGACCGTGTACTACTCCAAACGTGCTCCCCGTCACTCCTTAGGATCAACCAGGTGAGCACCCACCTCTACCTGCTGCGCCACGGCCAGACCGAGTGGTCCGAGAGCGGCAGGCACACGGGACGCACTGACATCGAACTGACGCCCGAGGGCGAGCAGCAGGCACGCCGCGCGGGCGCCACGCTCGCACGGCTGAGGGGAACGGACCAGGCGCCTGCGCTCGTGCTGACGAGCCCTCGGCAGCGTGCCACCAGGACGGCCGCGCTGGCCGGGCTGGAGGTCAACGCGACGACCGAGGAACTGGCCGAGTGGGACTACGGCGACTACGAGGGCATCACCACGCCGCAGATCCGCGAGCGCGTGCCCGGCTGGACGGTGTGGTCGCATCCGATGCCGAACGGTGAGACGCACGCGGAGGTGCAGGAGCGGGCCCGCACGGTGCTCTCCCAGGCGCGCAAGATCCTTCCCGGCGGCGACGTCGTGCTGGTGGGCCACGGGCACTTCAGCCGCGTGCTGATCGCCGCCTGGCTGGGCCTCGCATCCGACCAGGGTGTCCACTTCGGACTGGACCCGGCCGGCATCTGCCAGCTGGGCGACGAGCGGGGCGACCCGCAGGTGCGCAGGCTCAACGTGCCCGCGTGGGAGGTGTGATGATCCGGCGAGTGGAACCGCGCGACGTCGACGCGGTCGTGGGACTGGTGCACGAGCTGGCGCTGTACGAGAAGGCGCCCGAACAGTGCCACCTCACCGCGGAACAGCTGCGCACGGCGCTGTTCTGCGAGAACCCTGCGCTGTTCGGACACGTGGCCGAAGTGGACGGTCAGGTCGTCGGGATCGCGTTGTGGTTCCTCAACTTCTCGACGTGGGACGGTGTCCACGGCATCTACCTCGAAGATCTTTACGTCACACCGGATCAGCGCGGTAGCGGCCTCGGCAAACAGTTGCTGGAAGCGCTTGCCCAGGAGTGCATCGCCAAGGGATACACCCGTCTGCAGTGGTGGGTCCTCAACTGGAACGAGCCCAGCATCGGGTTCTACAAGTCGTTGGGCGCCATCCCGATGGACGAGTGGACGACCATGCGCGTCGCGGACGAGGCCCTGGTCAGGCTCGGCTCTTCACTCTGAAGGTTGAGAGAAGGTCTCGAAACGCTCACGAAACGGGGATTCCACTCAGGACGGGTCCGCAGTGCTGGCAGCGTCCCCGCTCGCCGATCCCCCGGCAAAAAGTAAGCGTGGAAAGAAGGAAAGACCGTGGGTACTGACCCGACTACCGTTGACCCCGCCGTCTCGACCGGCATCGGTGTCGTCGGCACGATCATCTACCTGGCCTTCCTGGCCCTCGCCATCGTCGTGATGTGGAAGGTCTTCGTGAAGGCCGGTCAGCCCGGCTGGGCCGCGATCATCCCGATCTACAACATCTACGTGTGGCTCAAGGTCGCGGGTCGTCCCGGCTGGTGGCTGATCCTGTTCCTCATCCCGATCGTGAACATCGTGATGTCGGTGATCGTGTCGATCGACATCGCCAAGTCGTTCGCGAAGGACGCCGTGTTCGGCGTCGTCGCCCTGTGGCTGTTCAGCATCATCGGTTACGCGATCCTCGCGTTCGGTGGCGCGCAGTACCGCGGCCCGGCCGCGCTGGCGGGCCAGCAGGCCGCCTACAAGGGCTGAGTCAGACCGCGAAGGCCGGGCCTCGAAGTCACCCCTGTACTTCGGGCCCGGCCTTCACTATGGTCGGAAATGAAATCGTTTTCAGTGTGTTTCACACCAGCCGAGCAGCCGCCGCCCTCGACCTGAAGAGGAAGGACCTCTCAACGATGAGGCGTCGACTGATCGGCGCGTTCGTCGCACTAGCGGTGGTCGTGGCACCGGTGGGCGTGGCGAAGGCGGCCAGCTTCAACGTCAAGGACTACGGCGCGAAGGGCGACGGCAAGGCGATCGACTCGGTCGCCATCGACAAGGCCATCACAGCGGCCAGTGCGGCCGGAAACGGCACCGTCGAAATTCCGCCGGGCACGTACCTGTCGCGCTCGATCCACCTCAAGAGCAACGTCACCATCAACATCCAGCAGGGCGCCAGGATCGTGGCGTCCGGCAGCGGCATCGACGCGCCGGAACCCAACCCCACCTACGGCAAGTACCAGGACTTCGGGCACAGCCACTTCCGCAACGCCCTGCTGTGGGGCGAGAACGTCGAGAACATCAGCTTCACCGGCAAGGGCGTCATCGACGGCGCCAACAAGCTGGAGACAGGCGAGAACATCCCGGCGGGCAAGGGCGACAAGATGCTCTCGCTCAAGTTCTGCAAGAACGTCGACATCACCGATGTGACGTTCAAGGAGGCCGGTCACTTCGCGATCATCACCAACGGCTGCGACGGGATGAAGCTCGACCGCATCACCGTCGACACCCCGGACGACCGCGACGGCATCAACTTCATCAACAGCTCCAACGTCGAGCTGTCGAACTCCACCGTCATCTCCAGCGACGACGCGGTGGCGTTCAAGAGCGACTACGCCACCGGGAAGACGTTCCTGAGCCAGAACAACGTCGTGCGCGACTCCACCATCCAGTCCACCGAGAACAACGCCGTCCAGTTCGGCTCGGAGACCTGCGGCAGCTTCAAGAACATCCAGTTCCGCAACCTCAAGGTCACCGGCGCCTCCAAGGCGGGACTCGGCATGGTGTCGATGGACGGCGCGGTGATCGAGGACGTCCTCTACGACAACATCCAGCTCACCAGGACCGCCTCGCCGATCTACGTCCACATCGGCAAGCGCGGCCGCTGCCCGAACAGCCCGCCCACCGGCAGGATCCGCAACATCACCTACCGGAACATCACCGGCACGAACCTGACCGCGCCGCGCGACATCCCCGGCGACCCGGAGTACGCCTCGACGGTCTCCGGCCGGTCCGACTCGAAGATCACCGGACTGACGTTCGACACCGTGCGGCTGACGGTTCCCGGCAACCACAAGGAGTCCGACGCCTCGAAGAGCCCGCCGGAGGTGTCCGGCGAGTACCCGCCGCGGATCTTCGGCGTGCGGCCGGCGTTCGGGTTCTGGATCCGCAACGCGACCGACGTGAAGTTCATCAACAGCACCGTCGAGTTCGACAAGAACGACGGGCGCCCGGCGTTCACCACCGACGGCGTGCAGGACATCTCGCTCAACGGCGTGAAGGTGGAACGCAGCACCGGCGCGAACGACCTGCAGTGGCGCAAGAGCAGCGGCACGTCCGTCACGGACAGCACGACCACGAGCGGTCAGGCGTTGCGGGCGAAGACGAGCTAGACCATGCCGACCGCGCCGTAGGTGGACGCGTCCGCGGCGGCCGACGTACCGGGGAGCTCGCCGTCCGCCCTCCAGTGGGCGGCGAGCACCAGGCCCGGCTCCAGCAGCTTCAGGCCGCAGACGAACTCCTCCACGTCCTGCTTGGACCGCGGTACGACCTCGGTCCCCATGGCGTCCGCGAGGCCGACCAGCTCGCCGACCAGCTCCGGCTCCACGTCCTTCGTGAGATGCGTTAACGCGAGGACGCTGCCCTCGGTCAACGCGGCCCGGTAGCGCGCGACGACACCGGCGGGTTCGTCGGTGACGAACGGCAGAACACCGACCATCAGCACGGCCGTGGGCATCGTGAAGTCGATGAGGCGGCGCGTCTCCGGATGCCGCAGCACGGCGCCGACGTCACCGATGTCGGACTGCACGATGGCGGCGTTGAGGTTGTCGCGCAGCATGGTGCGGGCGTGGGCCACGGTCACCGGGTCGTTGTCGACGTAGACGACGTTGCACGACGGATCGAGCGACTGGGCGACCTCGTGGACGTTGCCGGCGGTCGGGATGCCGCTGCCCAGGTCGAGGAACTGGCGGATGCCGTACTCCTCGACGCACAGGCGCACCACGCGACGGGAGAACGACCTGATCGTGCGCGCTATCTCGGCGACCGGGAACTTCCGGATGCTCTCCTCGGCCAGCACGCGGTCGACCGCGAAGTTGTGCGCTCCGCCGAGGTAGTAGTCGAACAGGCGGGCCACATTTGGGCGTTCGGAATCGCCGTTTGTCCTCACCCGCTGCGGGCCGTCCTGCACTGCGCACCTCACCCTGCTCCCGAGCGGCGCGAACGCTGGAGGCACGGTAACTGGCTACTCCGTTCGTGTCCATCCACCATTCGTGGTCACGTAGGGTGATGGCCCCCGGCAGGAGCCGAGGGCCATCGCAGGGTTACCGCAGGTCAAGCAGCGTGTCAGACGCCCGCGTTGCTGGTGATCCAGGAGCGGTAGGTGGCGATGCGGGTGTAGTTGGAGCGCGTCGCGCGGTCCGAGGTGGACGCGACGCCGACCTGACGGCCGCCTCCGAACATCGGGCCGCCCGAGTCACCGCCGGCGGCGATGCCGTCGACGCGCGACACGGAGATGGCACGGCCACCGCGGTAGTCGGAACCGTTGGGGTTCGTCACCCGCGTGTTCGCGACCTTCAGGTAGCGCGACTGGCAGTTGATCTCCGGCTGGTTGGTGCAGGTGGCGCCCCAGCCGTAGAGCTGCACGGTCTGGCCCGTGGCCACGCCGTCGCTGCTGGAGGCCAGCGGCGAGAACGGCGCGGACATGGTCGTGCCGACCTGCACCAGCGCCAGGTCAGCCGACGGGTGCTTGATGATCCGGGTACCCGTGACGACCTGACCGCCGGAGGTCTGGTCCAGGCTGCCCGCGCGGAACGTGTACGTGCCGCTGCCCGCGACGCAGTGCTCGGCGGTCAGGATCCACCGAGGGGCGATCTTGGTGGCGGAGCAGTTCTCCCGCCCGTTGAAGAACAGACGGGCGGCGTACGGGAAGTTCGACGCATAGCCGCCGCCGATGATCATCGGCGACATGTCCGGGTTCTCCGGAGCGGCCGTGGCGGTGGCAGGGGCGAGGGAGAGCGCTGCAAGGACGGCGCCCGCGATCGCAACAGTGAAACGCATGGTTGGTCACCTCGTGAGTGCAGGGAGTGGTTAAGCAACCACCCACAGCTTCACCCGGCCGTGTGACCGTGACCACCCTCCGTTAGTCGGCTTTGTCGTCTTCCGAGACGTCGTCCAAGCCGATCGCCCACTTGCGGCCCTCGTTCGTGAACAGGAACACGAGCACGACGACGCAATAGATGCCGCCCAGCGAGCCGAGCAGCTGCTGCTGCGACGGCCCGTACGCGTACCAGGCACAACCGAGCAACAGCAGCTGCGTGACGATCACGGGCGTGCGGGCGCCGTGGTGACCGCGGAACAACATGACCGTCGCGAAGAGCACCCCGCCGAACCAGAGGACGAGCACGCCGGCGGCGCCGAGGATCGGGCCGGCGGGCGTCGCTCCCCCGATCACCCGGAGGACGAGCGCGACGGCCAGCGCGATGCCGCCCAGACCCTGCACGAAGGTGAGCGCGGACGCGATGCGCACCGGGCGCGGCGGCGCCGGGGTCTGAGTGGTCACGGGAGACCTTTCCTCACGTTCTGTACTGGTCACGGATCGTAGGCCACCCGGTTGGAGGGCTCTCTCGGCACGTCGGGAGAGGGAAGATCAAGGGGCCTTCAGCGAGCCGGCGGTCGTCCGGGGTGCACTCAGCTGCGAGGTGAACGCCGTGCTGACGGAAGGGAGATTTGCGCCACTTTCGTGAGGCTGAAGCCACCCTTAGGGAGGACATGCGCGCGGCTGACAGTCACGCACTGTCTTACTCTCAAGTAGTGCGCGCTCTTCTCGTGGTGAACCCGCAGGCGACAACAACAACGCCGGCGGGCCGTGACGTGTTGGCGCACGCACTGGCCAGCGACGTGAAGCTGGAGATCATCCAGACGTCCTACCGCGGCCATGCGGCAGACGCCGCGCACCAGGCTGCGGCGGACGGGTTCGACCTGGTCATCGCCCACGGCGGCGACGGCACGGTCAACGAGGTCGTCAACGGCATCCTGCGCGGCGGACCACGCCCGGAGACGCCGATGCTGGGCGTCGTGCCCGGCGGTTCGGCCAACGTCTTCGCGGGCGCGCTCGGCATCCCGCGCGACCCCGTCGAGGCCACGCACGTCCTGCTCCAGGCGATCGAGCACGGCACCAAGCGCCGCATCGGGCTCGGCCAGGTCTTCGCGGACGTCATCGAGGACGGCCGCTGGTTCACGTTCAACGCGGGCATGGGCCTCGACGCCGACGTCGTCGCCGGTGTGGAACGCAAGCGCGCCAAGGGCAGCAACGCGAGTCCCGCTCTCTATCTGAGCGTCGCCCTCAAGGCTTATGCGCAGAACGTGCGCAAGCCGCAGCACTTCACCGTCGAGATTCCGGACGAGCCGCCGTTCGACGACGTCGGCATGGTGTTCGTCTCGAACACCGACCCGTGGACGTACTTCGGCGACCGGGCGATCCAGCTCAACCCCAGCACCTCGTTCGACGGCGGCCTCGGCCTGAGTGCGTTGACGACGATGCGGGTACCCACGGTCGGGCGCTACATCGCCCAGATCCTCGCGACGGGGAATCCGAAGGGCGGGAAACTCGTTCGGCGTGATGACGTGGGTTATGTCAGAGTGAAGTGCGAGGAGCCCGCGAACCTCCAGGTCGACGGAGATTTCCTCGGAACGACCACGGCGGTGGAGTTCCGGGCGGTCCCGGATGCGTTGACTGTTGCCCTGTAAGGAACTTGACAGTCCGTAACCGGTTCGTGACCGTCTCGGTACTTTCCCGGGATGTACGGCAGTCGAGTGACAGCAGAGCGTGAAACCCCAGGTGAACGCTGTCGATCTTTTGGGTGAGTTCACTCACCGGGTCAGTGCTTACCCCTTGACATCCCAGCCGTTCGTGAAAGCATTCACAAGCACCCCAAAAACGACCGCTGACAACCGGCGTGCCCTTGTGCGCGCCTATCGCTGAGGAGTAGTTCCAATGGACTGGCGCCACCGCGCGATCTGCCGCGACGAGGACCCCGAGCTGTTCTTCCCCGTTGGGAACAGTGGTCCCGCGCTGCTTCAGATCGCCGAGGCGAAGACCGTCTGCCGCCGCTGCCCCGTCGTCTCCGACTGCCTCGCGTGGGCGCTCGAGAGCGGCCAGGACGCCGGCGTCTGGGGCGGGATGAGCGAAGACGAGCGCCGCGCTCTCAAGCGCCGCAACGCCCGCACGCGGGCCCGCAGCAACGCCTGAGCAGGCAGTTAGCCGCGAACCAGAACTACAGCGTTTGATCTTTATAGGAGAAGCCCGACACCGTGCCAGGTGTCGGGCTTCTTTGTTTGCACACCCTCCCGCATGACCACGTGAGACCGCTGAGGCTGGCCGTCACGTGTGCACGGCGTTAGTTTAGCGCCGCCCTCTGAGCGGCACGCGCAGGACCGCCTCAGTACCGCCTCGGGGCCGTCGCCGCAAGCTCAAAGAGCCTCTCAATTCAGAATCGACGAGGGTCCGAACGATCTGCAGACCCAGCCGATCGGTGCGTTCGAGCGAGAAACCCTGCGGAAGACCCTTGCCGTCGTCGGTGATCGTCACGTCGAGCCATTTGGCGGACCGCTCGGAGTGCACGACGACCTCTCCTCGCTGGCCAGGGGCGTAGGCGTGCTCGAAGGCGTTCTGCACGAGCTCGGTCAGCACCATCACCAGCGGGGTGGCGATCTCGGCGGGCACGATCCCGAACCCGCCCTCGCGACGCACGCTGACCTGGGTCTCGGTGACCGCGACGTCGCTCATCATCGGGATGACCTTGTCGACCACGTCGTCGAGGTCCACCCGCTCGTCGACGCTCATCGACAACGTCTCGTGAACCAGTGCGATGGAAGTCACACGGCGCACGGACTCGGCGAGCGCCTCCTTCGCCTCCGGGTTGCTCAACCTGCGGCTTTGCAGCCTCAACAGGGCCGCGACGGTCTGCAGGTTGTTCTTCACCCGGTGGTGGATCTCGCGGATCGTGGCGTCCTTGGACATCAGCGCGCGGTCGCGCCGACGCACCTCGGTGACGTCGCGGCACAGCACGATGGCGCCCGCGGCCTGACCGCGTGGCCGAAGGGGCAAAGCGCGGAAGAGCACCGCGGCGCCACGCCGTGACTCGGCCTCCATCCGCATCGACGGCTGTCCTTCGAGCGCCTGCCTGATGCGCTGGGCGACCTCGGTGGCGTCGAACGGGTCACCGATCAGGCTGCGGGTCAACGGCGCGAGGTGCACGCCGACGAGGTCCGACGCGTGCCCCATGCGGTGGAACGCCGACAGCGCGTTCGGCGAGGCGAACACCACCGCACCGGACGGGTCGAGCCTGATCAGGCCGTCGCCGACGCGCGGACTGGTGTGCACGTCCGGCGAGGGCTCGGGCGCGGGGAACGTGCCGTCCGCGATCATCTGGCACAGGTCGGCCGCACTGCCGAGGTACGAGATCTCCAACGGCGACGGCACGCGCGGCACGGCCAGGTTCGTGCTGCGGCTGAGCACCGCGATGACCTGGGCACCCAGCCGCACCGGGATGGTCTCGCGCCGCACCGGGACTCCCAGGTGCCAGCGCGGGTCCTCCTCGCGGCAGATCCGCGACTCGTCCATGGCCCTGCGCAGCTGCGGGTGCTCCTCCGAGTCGACCTCGCTGCCGACGACGTCCTCCGGGTGGGCGGTGGGCGCCGTCGTGGGACGGGCTTGGGCCACGCAGAGGAACTTGTCGTCCTCCAGCGGGACCCACATGACGAAGTCCGCGAACGACAGGTCGGAGAGGAGTTGCCACTCCGCGACCACCAGCTGGAGGTGGTCGACGGCGGCGCCGGAGAGCTTCGTGTGCTCGGCCAGCAGGTCCGTGAGCGTGCTCAGAACTCCTCCATGAGAAACTACGGAAGCTGTGTTTGATTGGTCGGCTGGTCCGACCAACATGAATCGGTACCCGGAGTCGGCCCAGCCGACGCGGGTGAAGCAAGTTCTGATCCTAGGAGACACCCATGTCGAAGCGTGCTCGCAAGCGCCGCGACCGCAAAAAGGGCGGCGCCAACCGAGGCAAGCGCCCCAACGCCTGAGTCGTGCGAAAGGCCCTGGACACCAACGGTGACCAGGGCCTTTTGTCTTGCTCGGGGTCTTGCTGGAGGACTTTTTCAGTCCTCGGTGCGGATCGTCACGATCGTGGCGCGGATGCGCGCCTTCAGATCCGCGGGGGCGTAGTCCCCACCACACTTGCGGGCGAGCAGCGCCTTGAGGTGCTCCTCGAGCCCGAACTGCTCCAGGCACGGATGGCACTCGTCGAGGTGCGTCTGCAGTGCCGCGCGCCGTCCCTGGTCGCATTCCTGGTCCAGGAACAGCCAGACCTCGGACAGCACCTCTGAGCAGTCGGTGTCGTGGGGTTCGCCGCAGTTCATGACGCGTCTCCGTTGCTGCCGTTGCCGCCTCGGAGGAAGCCACGGTCGCGGGCGACGTCCGCCAGCATGTCGCGGAGCTGGCGACGGCCCCGGTGCAACCGGGACATCACCGTGCCGATCGGGGTGCCCATGATGTCTGCGATCTCCTTGTACGCGAAGCCTTCGACATCGGCGAGGTAGACCGCGATCCGGAACTCCTCCGGCAACCGCTGCAATGCTTCCTTGACGTCGCTGTCGGGCAGGTTGTCGAGTGCCTCGACCTCGGCGCTGCGCAGCCCGGACGAGGTGTGGCTCTCCGCCTGCGCCAGCTGCCAGTCCGTGATCTCGTCGGTCGGCTGCTGAATCGGCTGGCGCTGCTTCTTGCGGTAGCCGTTGATGTAGGTGTTCGTCAGGATCCGGTAGAGCCATGCCTTGAGGTTCGTGCCCTCCGAGAAGGACGCGAACGCCGAGTAGGCCTTGAGGAACGTCTCCTGCACCAGGTCCTCGGCGTCCGCCGGGTTGCGCGTCATGCGCAGGGCGGCCGAGTACAGCTGGTCGAGCATGGGCATCGCGTCGCGCTCGAAACGCGCAGCGCGCTCCGCCGTCGTCTCTGTCGTGCCGGTGGCGGGCACCGCGCTCCCTTCCCACAGGTTCTGGGTCGGGACTGACTTTACGCGTGACCGCTCAAGCATGTTCGTTGCCACGTTCCGGGTAACAACGGAGGGGCTGGTAGTAATTCCGCATGGCCGGACGTGGGACCCCCGCCACAGCGCTGCTGGACAAGCAGCGGGTGGCGCACACCTTGCACTCGTACGAGCACGACCCCAGGCACGAGTCGTACGGGCTGGAGGCCGCGGAGGCGCTCGGGCTCGCACCGGAACGCGTCTTCAAGACCCTCGTGGCCGAAGTGGACGGCAAGCTCGCGGTCGGCGTCGTGCCGGTGACCGTGCAGCTCGACCTCAAGGGCCTCGCGGCGGCGTTGAAGGGCAAGAAGGCGAAGATGGCCGTCGTCGCCGACGCGGAGCGCGCCACCGGGTACGTCGCGGGTGGGATCTCGCCGCTGGGACAGAAGAAACGCCTTCCGGTCGTGGTCGACGATTCGGCGATGCAATTCGAGACGATTTTCTGCAGCGCGGGCAGGCGTGGTCTCGAAGTCGAGATCACGCCTGCCGACCTGATGCGGCTCACCAATGCGGTGGTTGCCGGAATCAGTGCTTAACCGACCGGCGCCACGATGCCGCCACTGCGGACGTATTCAGCACCGATACCGGACGCCGGCCACGCGACGGTGACCAGAGCGCCCAGCTTGCCCTGGCCGGGCAGGTTGAAGCGGACGAAGGCGGGGAACTGCTGGGGGCCCTCGCTGTTCGATGCCACGTACTTGGCGGCATAGCTGTCCCCGCCGATCAGCGTCTCGCTGTACGGGGGCTGGCCTCCGTTCAGGGCGGCGTGGATGTCGTTGCCCTTCCAGTCGAGGAAGCGCAGGTTGCTCACGGTGCCACCGATCCTGCAGGAGACACCCTCCGCGGCGACGAAGCGGATCACGTGCGCCTTGTCCTTGGCCGACGGAGAGCGCATGTCATCGACGCGGATCGCCAGATCGTCGCCGGTGCACCACGGGGCCGCCGTCGGGTCGGAGGCCTGAGCGGCAGAGGCCGCAACACCGGCCAATGCGGCAGTGCCGGCCAACGCAGCGGCGGTCGCGATCGTGCGGAAACGGCTCACGTGTTCTCCCGAATTCATCTCGATAGGCGTTCGCCCTACACACTTGTCGACGACTCGGAGATGCACTCGGTTGTCACGAATATCGTATTTCGTACTTTCGGCCGACCCCTTCCTCCGTTCGGAAGAGCTCGCCCTACTCGCCGGTCTGGCCGTCGACTGCTTCCCTGATGAGATCGGCGTGGCCGTTGTGCCGTGAGTACTCCTCGACCATGTGCGTGAGGATCCAGCGCAGGCTCACCTTGCGGCCGTCCGGCCAGGGCGCGCGCTTCGCCAGCTGCCCGAGATCACCGGTTTCGAGGGCCTCCTCGACGGCCTGGCGGGCGCGGTCGACCTCGTCCTGCCAGAGGGTGTTGAGCTGCTCAGGGGTGTCGTTCGCGGCCGAGTGCCAGTCCCAGTCGTTGTCGGCCTTCCAGTCGACGCTCGCCCACGGCTCCAGCGGCGCGCGGTCGTGCAGGACGACGTGGAACCACTGCTGCTCGACGTACGCGAGGTGCTTGATCAGCCCGCCGAGGGTCATCGAGGACTTGGCGGCGGTCTGGTTCAGCTGCTCGGCGGTGAGGCCGGCGGTCTTCCACACGAGGGTGGCGCGATGGAAGTCCAGGAAGCCGTTCAGGGTGGCGAGCTCGTCGCCGGCCAGGGGCGGGTCGGGGCGGCCCTGCTCGTCGAAGTCGGTCATGACCGGCGACGTTAGTCGAGCGGGCGCAGAACCCGGTCCATCCATTCGCCGACATAACGACCGACGTCCGCGACCGACGCCTTCAGCGAGTGGTCGCCCTTGAGCAGCACGACCTCGCGGTGATGAGCACCCACGGGCTGCCCGAACGGGTCGTTCTCGCCCTGCACGACCAGCGTGGCGACCTCGACGCCGTCGAGCTCGGCCATCCGGGACTTCTCCGGCTTGCCCGGCGGGTGCACCGGGAACGCCAGGCACAGCACCGCCACGGCCTGCCCCTCGACCGAGGTGCGGCAGGCCACCCGCGCACCCGACGACCGGCCCCCGAACACCAGGGGCAGGCCGTCGAACCAGCGTTCGCCCAGGTCCTCGACCACGGACAGCCAGGCGGTGTCGAGCTGGTTGGCCGGCGCCGGGGCACGACGGCCCGCGACGCGGTAGGGCTGTTCGATCAACGCCACGTGCACGCCGACGGAGTTCGCGGCGCGGCACGCGGCGACCAGGTCCGGGGCCTCGACGCCGCCGCCGGCGCCGTGGCCTAGGAGCAGTGCTGCGCGCGGTTCGTGGGCACAGTGCAGCGAGGCCCTCGCGGGGCCGTGCGGCGTGTCCACCAACAGCGTGGTCACGACAGCTCTGCGCGTTCGATGAGAGAGGGGTTGTTGTTCTTCACGCTGTTCACATCGGTCGAGACCGGGCGCAACTCCAGTGCCTCGACGATCGACATGTCCGGGGTCAGCAGCTCCGACGGGTCCAGCGACGTCGGGTCGAGCCACGCGGACCAGCGGTCCTGGGGCAGCAGCAACGGCATGCGGTTGTGCACCTCGGTCAACGCGCCCATGGACTCGGTGGTGAGCACAGCGCACGTGACGGTCGGGACGTCGTCCTTCCACCACACGGACCAGAGGCCCGCCATCGCGAGCGACGTGTCGTCCCCGAGCGTCATGAAGTACGGCTGCTTGCGGCCCTCGGCCGGCTGCCATTCGTACCAACCGGCGGCGGGGATGATGCAGCGCCGTTTGATCGCCGACTGCTTGTAGGCGGGCTTGGTCAGGACGGTCTCGGCTCGCGCGTTGATCATCTTGGCGGCGCCGGACAGGTCCTTGGCCCAGTGCGGGACGAGACCCCAGCGCATGACGCGGACGCTGCGTTCCAGCTCCTCGTCCTCGGGCCGGCGCTCGACCACGGCCATGACGTGCTTGGTGGGAGCGACGTTGTAGTCCGCCCCCGGCGCCTCGTCACCGGTCCCGTCCACCGCGTCGAACTCGGCCGCCAGCAGCGCCGGGTCCTTGGTGGAGGCGTACCTACCGCACAAAACCGATCACCTCCGAAGTTGCGATAATCCCACGTCCCCCACACCAGTGCGAACTGTCCCAGGCCAGATGCGGGATCATCTGTGCATGACTCAGCACTGGTCAGCTCCCAGCGCGTCCGGCCCAGTCCACTCGACGGTGCCGGTGCCCGGCTCGAAGTCGATCACGAACCGCGTCCTGGTGCTCGCGGCACTGGCCGACGGGCCCTCGACGGTCCACGCGCCGTTGCGCAGCCGCGACACGGTGCTGATGGCCGCCGCGCTGTCGTCGCTCGGCGTCGGGATCACCGATCGCGAGGACGGCGGCTGGGAGGTCATGCCCGGTCTGCTGCGCGGTCCCGCCGACGTCGACTGCGGTCTCGCGGGCACGGTCATGCGCTTCCTGCCGCCCGCCGCCGCGCTGGCCGAGGGCGGGATCCGGTTCGACGGCGACCCGCACGCCCGCACGCGGCCGATGAGCACCGTGCTGGGTGCGCTGCGGTCGCTGGGCGTCGACGTCGAGGGTGACGCGCTGCCGTTCACGTTGCACGGCACGGGATCGGTGCCCGGTGGCGAGGTGACGATCGACGCGTCGGGCTCGTCGCAGTTCGTGTCCGGGCTGCTGCTGTCCGGTGCCCGCTTCGACAAGGGCGTGACGGTCCGGCACGACGGCAAGCCCGTGCCCTCGTTGCCGCACATCGACATGACGGTCCAGACGCTGCGTTCGGTCGGCGTCCAGGTCGACACGAGCGTCCCGAACGTGTGGCACGTCGAGCCCGGCGTGATCAGCGCGCGGACCTGGCACGTGGAGCCGGACCTGTCGAACGCGACGGTGTTCCTGGCCGCGGCGGCGGTGACCGGTGGCGAGGTGACGATTCCGCACTGGCCGTCGGAGACCACCCAGCCCGGTGACGCGGTGCGGGGCATCCTGGAACGCATGGGCTGTGCGGTCGAGGTGTCGGAGCGCGGACTGACCGTGCGCGGACCGGCGAAGCTGACCGGCGTGGACATCGACCTGCGCGACGAGAGCGAGCTGACGCCGACCGTCGCCGCACTGGCCGCGCTCGCCGAGGGCCGCACGGTCATCCGGGGCGTGGCGCACATCCGCGGCCACGAGACCGACCGGATCGCGGCGCTCGTCAACGAGATCAACGCGGTCGGCGGCAACGCGACCGAGACAGAGGACGGCCTGATCATCGATCCCGCTCCGCTGCACGGCGGGGTGTGGAAGGCCTACGCGGACCACCGGATGGCGACCGCGGGCGCGATCATCGGCCTGGTGGTGCCGGGCATGTCGGTCGACGACATCGGCAGCACGACCAAGACGATCCCCGACTTCCCGGGAATGTGGACCACGATGCTCGGCGGGGACGCGTAGAAGTGAGCAAGCAGGACTGGCGCAAGCTCGACGAGTCCGACGTGCGCGTGCGCCCCGGCAAGGGGACGCGGCCGCGCAGCAAGAAGCGGCCGGAACACGCCGACGCCGAGACCGCGATGGTGATCGGCGTCGACCGCGGCCGCTGGACGTGCACGATGGAGTCGGGCGCGATCGTCACGGCGATGCGTGCGCGCGAACTGGGCCGCACGCCCGTGGTGGTCGGCGACCAGGTCGGCATCGTCGGTGACACGTCGGGCCAGCCGGACACGCTGGCCCGCATCGTGCGCGTCGGCGAACGGACCTCGGTGCTGCGCCGGACCGCGGACGACACGGACCCGTTCGAACGCGTCGTCGTCGCGAACGCCTCCCAGCTCATCATGGTCGTGGCGCTGGCGGATCCCCCGCCGCGCACGGGTTTCATCGACCGCTGTCTGGTCGCCGCGTACGCCGGAGGCCTGGAACCGGTGCTGTGCCTGACGAAGTCGGACCTCGCCTCGCCGGACTCGCTGCTGGCGCTCTACACCGAGCTCAACGTGCCGGTGATCGTGACGCGGTCCGACGAGGAGCCCGAGGCGCTGCGCGCGCGGCTCGCGAACACGGTGTCCTGCCTGATCGGCCACTCCGGCGTCGGCAAGTCCACTTTGGTCAACAAGCTCGTGCCGTCCGCGAACCGCGCGGTGGGCGTCGTGTCCGGCGTCGGCAAGGGCCGCCACACCTCCACCCAGGCCGTCGCGCTGCGCCTGCCGGAGGGCGGCTGGGTCGTGGACACGCCGGGCATCCGCTCGTTCGGCCTCGCGCACATCACGCCGGACGACATCGTGAAGGCGTTCCCGGACTTCGCCGAGGCGGCGGAGGAGTGCCCGCCCGGCTGCGGCCACCTCGGTTCGCCGGAGGACCCCGGCTGCATGCTGGACGAGCTGGTCCCGGACGCGCCGGGCCGTCTCACGTCGTTGCGGCGGCTGCTCGCGTCCCGTGCCGGAATGGACGATTACGCTGACGGATCATGAGCATGCGTTGGACGTTGCCCCTGCTGGTCGCTCTCGCCGCGTGCTCGGCCCCGGAGGAACCCGCGTTCACGAAGGCCGATCCCTGCACGCTGCTCGCGTCCGGTGACGCCGGGCAGATGAACGGGTCCCCCACCAGGACCGACCGGTCGTGCGACTACCCGTTCGACTCGCTGACCGTGCGGCTGACGCTGCTGAGCGCGAAGTACGCGGACGAGTCGCAGAAACTGCTGTCCGACGGCGGGTACGGCGGCGTGGTCGACGGCGGACAGCCCGGTGAGAGCGACGACCGTCCGCTGACCAGCAGGTGCACGGACGCGTCCGGCGAGGTGACGTGCGACGCCGTCCTCGAAGTGCGGGACGGGCAGCTCGTCGGGCTGAAGGTCCTCCAGCGCAGCCACGACCTCAACGCGGTCGGGCAGGTCACGCAGGGGCTGGCGGCGAAGGCCCTGGAACGACTGCCGAAGTGACCGCTACCCCATGTGCGGGTACCGGTGATCGGTCTGCGGCAGCAGGGTTTCCTTGATGGCGCGCGGGCTGGTCCACCGCTGCAGGTTGTAGATCGAGCCGGCCTTGTCGTTGGTCCCTGAGCTGCGCGACCCGCCGAACGGCTGCTGCCCGACCACGGCTCCGGTCGGCTTGTCGTTGACGTAGAAGTTGCCCGCGGCGAACCGCAGCGCCCGATGCGCCTGTTCGACGGCCGCCCGGTCGCGTGCGAAGACGGCGCCGGTCAGCGCGTACGGCGTGGAGGTGTCGATGGTCTCCATGATCTTCGGGAAGTCCGCGTCCTCGTAGACGTGCACGGCGAGGATGGGGCCGAAGTACTCCGTCGTGAAGATGTCGTGGTGCGGATCGGTGCCGAGCAGGACCGTCGGGTCGACGAAGTAGCCCACCGAGTCGTCGCACGAGCCGCCGGCCAGCACCTCGACCGAAGTGGACGCGGAGGCCATCAGCAAGGCCTCCTCGTGCTTGGCGAACGCGCGGTGGTCGATCACGGCGCCGCCGAACGCCGACAGGTCCGTGACATCGCCGTAGGACAACGACTTCGTGACGTCGAGCAGCTGCTCGCGGACGCCGCCCTCCCACAGCGAACGCGCGATGTACGCACGTGAGGCCGCCGAGCACTTCTGGCCCTGGTACTCGAAAGCACCGCGCACGAGCCCGGTGACGAGCGCACGGGGATCTGCGGAAGCGTGTGCCAGCACGAAGTCCTTGCCGCCTGTCTCGCCGACGACGCGCGGATAGGCGCGGTAGTTGTCGAGGTTGGCCGCCATGGTCCGCCACAGCGCCTTGAACGTGCGCGTGGAGCCGGTGAAGTGCAGGCCCGCGAAGAACCTGTCCCGCAACGCCACCTGGCTCAGCGCCTCGCCGTCGCCGGTGACGAGGTTGATCACGCCCGCCGGCAGGCCCGCCTCTTCGAGCAGCCGCATGGTGAAGTGCGCGGCCAGCTGCTGCGTCGGTGACGGCTTCCAGATCACCGCGTTGCCCATCAACGCGGGCGCCAGCGGCAGGTTGCCCGCGATGGCGGTGAAGTTGAACGGCGTGATCGCCACGACGAACCCGTCGAGCGGCCGGTGGTCCATCCGGTTCCACACGCCCGGCGAGGAGATCGGCTGTTCCTCGAGGATGCGGCGGCCGAAGTGGACGTTGAAGCGCAGGAAGTCGATCAGCTCGCACGCCGCGTCGATCTCGGCCTGCTGCACGGACTTCGACTGGCCGAGGATCGTGGCGGCGTTGAGGGTGTCGCGCCACGGGCCCGCGAGCAGGTCGGCCGCGCGCAGCAGCACCGCGGCGCGTTCGTCGAACGGCAGCTCCTGCCAGCCCGGTGCGGCGTGCTGGGCGGCGCGCATGGCGTCGGCGACGTCGGAGTTCGTGGCCTGCGCCGTCACGCCGAGGACGTGCCTGTGGTCGTGCGGCTGGACGACGTCGATGCGATCCCCGCCGCCCATGCGCTGCTGGCCGGCGATGGTCATCGTCAGCTCGTGCGAGGTGCCTTCGAGCTCTGCGATGCGTGCCTGCAGGCTGGCCCGTTCGGCGCTACCGGGTGCGTAGGTGCGCACGGGTTCGTTGACCGGTTCGGGTGCAGACGTGACTGCGTCCATTCCCCCATCGTGGCACGCGGTAGTAGGGTCCGTCGGGTGGCGCGGGTGACTGGCATCGGCGGGGTTTTCCTGCGTTCCCGAGATCCTGTGCGCCTTGCCGCCTGGTATCGCGACAACCTCGGCGTGCCGATGAGCGAAAAGGGCACCGTCACCTTCCACTGGCTCGACACGGCGACGAACGAGCTCCCCGGCACGACGACGATGGCGTTGTTCGCGCAGGACACGGAGTACATCGGCGAGCCCCACCAGCGCACGATGCTGAACCTGCGCGTCGACGACCTGGTGTCGTTGATGGCCAAGCTGAAGGCGCGTGGCGTCGAGGTGCTGCCCGAGACCGAGGACTCGGAGTTCGGCCTGTTCGGGTGGTGCGTGGACCCCGAGGGCAACCGGATCGAACTGTGGGAACCCGCAGAGGGAATGTGATGCTGGACGAAGCCGTGCGGGCGCTGCGGGAGTGGCAGCGCGACGACCTGCCGTTCCAGCTCCATCCGGGAGATCTGGGCTGGTACCGGCGTTTCGGTCCCGTGGCGACCGACGAGGCGATCCGGACCTGGCGCCACGACGGGCGAATCGTCGCCGTCGGGCTGCTGGACGGCGCCGACCTGCTGCGGTTCACGATCGCGCCGGACGCCCGTGCCGACGAGGAGCTGGCGCGGCGCCTGGCCGACGACATCGGCACCCCCGAACGCGGTGTCCTCCCCGCCGGGACGGTGTACGTCGAGTCGCCGCGGGGCACGCGGTTCCAGGAGCTGATGTTCGAACGCGGCTGGCAGTCCGACGAGCCGTGGACGCCGCTGCGCCGTGATCTCGATGCCCCCGTGCCGGATCCCGACGTGCACGTCGAGGTCATCGGACACGACCACGCCGATGTGCACGCCTCCGTGGTCCGGGCGTCGTTCGAGAAGTCGACGTTCACCGAGGAGCGCTGGCACGCCATGGCGACGGGCTCGCCGTACGCCGACGCGCGCAGCCTGGTCGCTTTTCACCAGGGCGACGCGGTGGCGGCGATCACCGTGTGGTCAGCGGGCCCCGGCAGGCCAGGGCTGATCGAACCGATGGGCGTGCACCACGACCATCGGGGCAAGGGGTTCGGCAAGGCGATCACCCTCGCCGGTACGGCGGCGTTGCGCGAGCTCGGTTCGTCCAGCGCGCTCGTCTGCACGCCGAGCTCGAACGCCGGCGCCGTCGCCACCTACCGGGCAGCCGGTTTCGAAGCGCTGCCCGAGGTGCACGACCAGCGTCGTTAGAGCAGCTCCAGCACGAACGGGAGCTCCTGCGCCGCGTACCAGGCCAGTTCGTGGTCCTCGGCGCTGCCCAGAGCGAACTCGGCGTCCGGGTCACCGAGGTCGGCGGCGTCGATGACGTCCGCGGCCGCGCGCACGTCCTGCTCGGCCTCCGCGGTGTCCAGGTGGACGGCGGCGACGTTCTTCATCGTGAACGAACCCCCGACCTTCACCACCGAGAAGTCGAGGTCAGGACGCAACGTCACGTCGTCCATGTCCACCGCGAGCACCGCACGACGCGGCTCGGCCTTCTCGTCGGCGGCCAGCAGCCGCAGGGAGGCCCGTGCGGCGTCGAGCATCGCCGCGTACTCCAGCTCCTCCGTGTCGCCCGCCGCATACGACTCGCGCAGCGCCGGCGTCAGCGCGAAGGCCGTGCCGGTGACCGGAGCCAGTTCGCCGTTCTCGACGAACGTGCGCAGCATCGGCACCGTGGCCGGGATGTAGACCCTCATGCGCTCGCCGTCCCCATCAGTTCCTCCACCGACTCCTCGACCATGGTCGCGAGTACGTCCACATCGGACATGGCGTCGCGGTCGCCGTTCAACCCGAAGTACACACCGCCGTCGTACGACGTCACCCCGATCGCCAGCGCCTGGTTCTTGGCGAGCGGGACGACCGGGAAGATCTCGGTCATTCTCGCGCCCGCCGCGTACAGCGGAACCTGCGGCCCTGGAACGTTGGTGACGATCACGTTGAACAGCCGGCGACTGAACGAGCTCGCGGCGCGCGCACCGAGTGCGTGCAGCGTAGGCGGTGCGAAGCCGGAGACCTTCACCAGCGCGTCGGCGGCGACGGACTGGCCCGACTCCTGGTGCGCGCGCATCGCGTGGCTCACGTGGTGCAGGCGCACGACCGGGTTCGGCTCACCGACCGGCAGGTCGACCAGGTAGGCGCTCACGTTGTTGCCGGAGTCCGGGTCCGCCTCGCGGACGGACAGCGGCGCCATCGCACGGATCGTGGTGCTGCCGGTGACGTTCTCGCCACGGCTGAGCAGCCAGTTGCGCAGCGCCCCGCTCAGCGCCGCGAGCACCACGTCGTTCACGGTGCCGCCGTGCTGCTTGCGGATGGCGCGCAGGTCGTCGAGCTGGGCGCGGGCGACGGCGAACCGGCGCTGCGGCGAGGTGATCCGGACGTTCAGCGGGCTGCCGGACGCGGGCGTCGCGACGGTGCGGACGGCACTCGCGAGCACGCCGAACGCGTTGAAGACCTTCTCGACCGTGTTCACGGTGTCGAGGGCCGCGCTGCGGACGTTCTCCACGAGCTCGCCGGGGCGCTGCACGATGTCGGTGACGGCGTCGGCCACGAGCTGCAACGAGCTGGGCTCTGGCTGCGGCATCCAGAGGTTCTCGACGTTCGTGCGCGGCGTCGGCGACACGTCCAGCATGACCTGGCCGATCTCCAGCGACGCGATGCCGTCGATCATGGCCTGGTGGGTCTTGGTGATGACCGCGGTCTGGTTCTTCTCCAGGCCCTCGACCAGGTAGATCTCCCACAGCGGGCGGGAGTGGTCGAGCGGGCGCGACATCAGGCGCGCGACCAGGTCGTCCAGCTGCGTCTCGTTGCCCGGCCTGGGCAGGGCGCTGCGCCGCACGTGGTAGGTGACGTCGAAGTCGGGGTCGTCCACCCAGACCGGGCGCGCGATGCGGCCCGGGACCTGCACGACCTTCTGCCGGTAGCGCGGCACGAGGCTGAGGCGTTGCTCGATGAGGTCGACGAGCTTGTCGTAGTCGAACCCGGCCTTGGGCCGTCGGAACACCGCCACGCCGCCGACGTGCATCGGCGTCGTGGAGTCCTCCAGGTACAGGAACGAGGCGTCCAGCGCTGACAGTCGGTCCGGCATGCCACCCAGCCTAGTGGCGCGACCCGAAACGTTGGCGGTGAACTCACGCTCAGCAGGGCACCTCGTGGCGCCGCCCCCACGCCCCCGTACGTCCAGTACGAGGACGTGGGGGCGGCACCACGATGCACCCGTCTGACCGCGAGTTCGCTCGGCAACCTTTCGGGCCACGCCACTAGTGGCGTTCGCGGTCCATCAACTTCTGAAGCGCGGCGCGTTCCCTCGGATCACGGTCGTGCCGAGCCAGCCGGATGCGCGCGGCCTCCGGGATCGCGTTCTTCGCCTCCGGGTCCACGTTGGCCATGAACGACCTGAGGAACCGCCAGCGCGTGACCTTCATGACCGGTGCGAGGTGGGCGACGGCGAGCGAGACCCAGCTCAGTGCGACGTCGAGCCTGCGGTCGCCCTTGGTCGCGCTCGCCCAGTCGAGGACCACGGGGCCTTCCGGGCCGAGCACGACGTTGCCGGGGTGCAGGTCGAGGTGCAGCAGATCGCCCTCGCCGGACAGGAAGTCGGGCGCGGGGATGACGTCGAGGCGGTGGTGCAGATCCGCGAGCTCGGTGCCGAGGCTGCCCGCGAGCCACGGCTTGCGGCCGATCTCCTCGGACATCCGCGGGCCGGGCACGTACTGCATCACGAGCTCGTCCGCGGTGGCCTCGTGCACGCGCGGGACGGGGATGCCGAAGCCGCTCAGATACGACATCATCTCGGCCTCGCGCCGCAGGTCACGGCCGGTGCGCGTGCGTTTGACGAGCAGGCCGTCCGACCGGATGAACACATCCGAGTCCTGACCGCTCGCGAGATGTTGACGTTGCGCGACGCTGCGCATACCTGCCGTCATGTGACGATCATCATCGATATGATCCGAAACACAAGGGCCGAACGGCTCTAGTGCAGCTCTTCACCCGTTTGAGCCCCACGTGCCTGTCTCTGGCACTCTCTTCCGGTGGAGATCTCGCCCAAGGACCGCTTCGTCACCGTCTACGGCCGCAAGCCAGTGCTGGAAGCGCTGGACGACCCGGCGCTCACGGTCGACAAGGTGGTGCTCGCCGACACGGCCCGAGGCGCGGCCGCGCACGAGATCATCGACGCGGCCCGTTCCCGCGGCGTGGCCGTGCAGCGTGCGACCGCGCAGCGCGTGAAGGTGCTGGCGGGCAACGGCAAGCAGGACCAGGGCGTGCTCGCCGACGTGGTCGCGCCGCGCATGAAGCCGCTGGCGCTCGCCCTCGAAGAGGGCGGGATGAAGTCCGTGCTGGTGCTGGACGGCATCACGACCCCCGCGAACGTCGGCATGATCCTGCGCACCGCGACCGCCGCGGGCATCGACGGCATCGTCGTGCCGCGCCGGGGCGTCGCCTCGATCGACCCGCTCGTGGTGAAGGCCTCCGCCGGAGTGGCTTTCCGAGCGCCCGTGCTGCGCTGCGGCACCTCGGCGGAGGCCTCGGCTTTGTTGCGCGCGTCCGGCTATCCGCTTTACGCGCTGGATTCCCACGCTTCCGACACGATTTATTCCGCGTCATTTCCGTCGCGCACTGCCTTTGTGCTCGGCAGTGAGACCTCCGGAATCACCGACGACGTGCGTCCGCACATCACGGCGCGGCTCTCGATTCCGATGGCGGCGGGCGTGGAATCCCTGAACGTCGCGTCAGCGGCGGCCGTGCTCTGCTTCGAGCTGGTGCGCCGGGCCCAGTAGCGGGCTCAGACCCATTCGACGTGGTACCCGTTGACCCGCGGGTACCCCAGCAGCGAGGTGCACGCGGCCACCGACGGCTCGCCCCTGACCCGGCCGATCGTCCCGTACTGGTCCCAGACCCCGAGGCCGTTCGTGCAGTGCGCGACGGCACGGAAACGCCCCGGCCTGCCCTCGTCGCAGAACACCTCGACCGTGCGCCCGTCCCTCAGGTAGTCCTCGTAGCAACCGCGTTCCTGCGCCTGGGCGGGTGATGCAATTGCCGTGGCTGCAATGGCGACTGCAACGCAAGCGACAATTCTTCGCATTTTCTCCCCTATGCAATCCGACTGCTGACCAAATCGACGTTAGTGCGTCGCCGAATACGGGGCAATGCGCTGCGGGGTGAACCCTCAATCGCGGAGCGCGATCGCTAGCAGGATTTCCAGCTCCTCGAGGGTGGACCGTGTCGACCGATGGTGGACACCGACCATGCCCGCCTCCGCGGCACCCCAGACGTTGGCCATGAGGTCGTCCACGAAGACGCACTCCCCCGGTTCGAGGCCCAGCTTCCGTGCCGTGAGCAGGTAGATCTCGAGATCCGGCTTCGCGAGCCCGACCTCGCCGGAGATGATCGTCGCGTCGAAGAGGCCCGTGTAGACGGTCGGCGGGTACCACCACCCGTCCGCGTTGGACAGCAGCGCGGTCTTGAGGCCGGTCTGCTTGGCCTTGCGCAGCGCGGTGAGGAGCGGGGGTTCCGCGGGGTTGTCCTCACCGGGGTCGGTCAGGACGCCGCCGTAGTCGAGCACCAGGGCTTTGAGCACTCTGGGACGGTACCCACTTTCGAGTGCCCGATGTCCTGATGACGGTGGTGGCGCGCCTGGTTCGGCATGCCCCCAGTCGTTCGCCGCCTGCCAGCCTACGAGCCTCCGGTGGGAGGTTCCGGCCTCGTCATCCCCCGGCCCCGGTCACGCCCGGTGTGGGTGCCGGTGCCGGAACCACCGTCGCCCGCCTTCGACGCCTCCCGGCTCGTCGGGGTCGTGCTGGAGGTGCTGGACGGACGGCGTGCGTCCCGGCTGCTGCGGGAGGTGGCCGTGCCCGCGCTGGCCGCCCGGCTGGGCCGGCTGGTCTGTTCCCGGAGCACGCGGATGGTCCGGGTGCCTCGGGTCTGTCATCCGTCGCGGTTCGTGGCCGAGGTGTCGGTGACCGTGCGGCGGGAGGGGCGGGTGCTGGCCGTGGCCGGGCGAGCGGAGCACCGGGGTGGGCGGTGGTGGTTCACGTCGTTCACGGTGCTGGATTGACGGGCCTGGAAAGCCCCGTGGGCCACACCCCGGAGGAGCGTGACCCACGATGGTGGTGCTGAGGATCAGCGGTCTGGCTTCCTCACCGTGGCGCTGGAGGCCCGAAACGCCGCGTGGGCCGCGCTCCCGGAGGAACGCGGCCCGCACCGGTGGTGCTGAGGATCAGCGGTCTCGCGCCGGCTTCCTCGTGGTGCTGGTCAGCGCTTGCGCTGGTTCTTCGCCGCCTGACGGGCCGCCTCGCGGCGCTCCTTGCGGGTGCCGCCCTGCTGGCCGGCCGCGCCGCCTGCCTCGGCGTGTTCTTCCACGCCGCCGTCCTCTGCCGGGCCGCTGTAGTTCAGGTTCTGCTGGCCCGGGCCACCGAGACCCTTGCCGCGCAGGGCGGGCGGGATCGCGTTGCCACTGGCCAGCTGGGCCATCGCGGGACCGGCGGGGGCATCGGGCTCCCGCTGCGCCTGCGCCTGTGCGGCCGCCGCGGCACGGGCACGAGCGCGGGCACCGCCGCCACCACCGTTGCCGGACACCGACGGCAGGGCCTGCGGCGCGGCACCCAGGGTCACGGGGACCTCGGGCTGTGCGGGCGGCTCCGGCTCCGCCGCCTCGACCTGGAGGTTGAACAGGAAGCCGACGGTCTCCTCGCGCAACGCGTCGAGCATCGCATTGAACATCTCGAAGCCCTCGCGCTGGTACTCGATGAGGGGGTCGCGCTGCGCCATCGCGCGCAGGCCGATGCCCTCCTTCAAGTAGTCCATCTCGTAGAGGTGCTCACGCCACTTGCGGTCCAGGACGGACAGCAGGACGCGGCGCTCCAGCTCGCGGATCGCGCCTTCGCCGACCCGGCTGTCGATGTCGGCCTCGCGGGCGCGGTAGGCGTTCATCGCGTCCTCGACGAGGAGGTCGCGCAGGTACTCGCGCGTCACGTCCTCATCGGACTCGAGGATCTCCTTCGCGTCCAGCGAGACCGGGTAGAGGGTCTTGAGGGCGGTCCAGAGCTTGTCGAAGTCCCAGTCCTCGGCGTACCCGTCGGCCGTGGCGCCGTTGACGTAGTCCTCGACGACGCTCTCGATCATGTGCTCGACCTGCTCGCGCAGGTCCTCACCGGCGAGAACGCGGTGGCGCTCGGCGTAGATCACCGTGCGCTGGCGGTTCATGACCTCGTCGTACTTGAGGACGTTCTTGCGGATCTCGAAGTTCTGCTGCTCGACCTGGGTCTGCGCGCTGCGGATCGCGCGGGTGACCATCTTGTGCTCGATCGGCACGTCGTCCGGCACGTTCAGGCGCGTCATGACCATCTCGACCATGGACGCGTTGAAGCGGCGCATCAGTTCGTCCTGAAGGGACAGGTAGAAGCGCGACTCACCGGGGTCGCCCTGACGGCCGGTGCGGCCGCGCAGCTGGTTGTCGATGCGGCGCGACTCGTGGCGCTCGGTGCCGAGCACGTAGAGACCGCCGGCCTCGCGGACCTCGTCGGCCTCCGCCTTGCCCTGGGTCGTCAGCTCCTCGACGACCTTGGCCCACTCGGCCTCGTACTCCTCCGGCGTGGTCACCGGGTCGAGGCCGCGGTCGCGCAGCTCGTGGTCGGCGATGATGTCCGGGTTGCCGCCCAGCACGATGTCGGTACCGCGACCGGCCATGTTCGTCGCGACGGTGACGGCGCCCTTGCGGCCCGCCTTCGCGATGATCAGCGCCTCGCGGTCGTGGTGCTTCGCGTTCAGCACCTCGTGCGGGATCCCCCTGCGCACCAGCAGCTTCGAGAGGTACTCGGAGCGCTCGACGCTCGTCGTGCCGATCAGGACCGGCTGGCCGTTCTCGTGCTTCTCGGCGATGTCGTCGGCGACGGCGTCGAACTTCGCCTCCTCGCTCTTGTAGACGAGGTCCGGCTGGTCCTTGCGCTGCGGCGGGCGGTTCGTCGGGATGCCGACGACACCCAGCTTGTAGGTCTGGTGGAACTCGGCCGCCTCGGTCTCGGCGGTACCGGTCATGCCGCCGAGCTTCTCGTAGAGGCGGAAGTAGTTCTGCAGCGTGATCGTGGCGAGGGTCTGGTTCTCCGCCTTGATCTCGACGTTCTCCTTGGCCTCGATGGCCTGGTGCATGCCCTCGTTGTAACGGCGACCGGAGAGCACACGACCCGTGAACTCGTCGACGATCATGACTTCACCGTTGCGGAGGATGTAGTCCTTGTCGCGGTTGTAGAGCTCCTTCGCCTTGAGGGCGTTGTTCAGGTAGCCCACCAACGGCGTGTTGGCCGCCTCGTACAGGTTGTCGATGCCGAGCTGGTCCTCGATGTACTCCACACCGAGCTCGGTGACGGCGACCGTGCGCTTCTTCTCGTCGTACTGGTAGTGGTACGACTTCGACTTCTCCTCGATGACCTCGATGCGGTCCTTCTGGGAGAGCTGGGTGACGTCGATGCCGCGCATCCGCGGGACCAGGCGCGCGAACTCCGTGTACCAGCGAGCGGACTGCTCAGCCGGGCCGGAGATGATCAGCGGCGTGCGGGCCTCGTCGATGAGGATCGAGTCGACCTCGTCGACGATCGCGTAGTAGTGGCCGCGCTGCACGCACTCGTCCAGGCTCCACGCCATGTTGTCGCGCAGGTAGTCGAAGCCGAACTCGTTGTTCGTGCCGTAGGTGATGTCCGAGTTGTACGACGCGCGCCGCTGCTCCGGAGTCATCTCGGAGAGGATCGCGCCGACGGTCAGGCCCAGGAAGCGGTGAACACGGCCCATCCAGTCCGCGTCGCGCTTGGCCAGGTAGTCGTTCGTGGTGATGACGTGGACGCCCTTGCCGGCGATGGCGTTGAGGTAGACGGGCATGACCGAGGTCAGCGTCTTGCCCTCACCCGTGCGCATCTCGGCGATCTGCCCGAGGTGCAGCGCCGCGCCACCCATCATCTGGACGTCGTACGGGCGCTGGCCCAGGGTGCGCTTCGCGGCCTCGCGGGCCACGGCGAACGCCTCCGGCAGCAGTTCGTCGAGCGACTCGCCCTCGGCGTAGCGCTTCTTGAACTCTTCGGTCTTGCCCCGCAACTCGGCGTCGGAGAGGTCCACCACCTCGTCTTCCAGGTGGTTGATGTGCTGTGCGATGTTGCGGAGGCGCTTGAGCATCTTGCCCTCGCCGGAGCGGAGCAGTCGGGACAGCACCATCTGGATAGACCTCATCACCTGTATCGCGGCGCGCCCACGTCGGACGCCTTTCCCCTGCCCATCGTAGGCAAGTCGCCAAGATGTGTGCACGGACACAGGCGGATTGGGTAGCCCGACCTGGTCTGCGCAGGTCAGGTGCTGTTTCAGCGATCTTCCCAGGCCACCTGTCGCCGGTGCCCCCACCTCGGCTACTGGTGTGGAGAACGTATGGGGACCGCGCAAAGGTTCCAGGTCCCGCCGATTTCACCTTCACGGTGAACGTCGCGGCGGTGGGACCTGGGGTGAACGCACGCCGCCGCCCCGCACGCGAGGGGTGCGGGGCGGCGGCGGTCGAAGGAACGAGGGTTCGCGCGGGTCAGGCCAGCCTGATCACGCCGTAGTCGAATCCCTTCCGGCGGTAGACGACACTGGGGCGCCCGCATTCGGTGTCGGCGAACAGGTAGAAGTCGTGTCCGACCAGTTCCATCTCGTAGAGGGCCTGGTCGACGGTCATCGGTTTGGCGGCGTGCTCCTTCTCGCGTACGACGCGTCCGGGCAACTTGTCTTCGAGGCCGTCGTCCCAACGCTGCGTGGGCACTTCCGCCATGCCCTCGTAGTCGGCCTCGGGTGCGTCGAGCACCGCGGTCTTCGCGCGGCGCGACGTCATGCTTTCGCCTGCGGACGAGCCTTCGCCCAGTCCGCTTGTCGCTTCGGCCACCGAGATCGGGGCGCGGGCCCCGTGGTGGACGCGCCTGCGGTCGTGAGACCGACGCAGACGGTTCTCGAGCTTCGCGACCGCTGAATCGAGCGCGGCGTAGAAGTCACCCGCGCAGGCTTCGGAACGGACCACGGGTCCACGTCCCTTGCCGGTGATTTCGACCCGCTGGCAGTTCTTGGACTGACGGCGGTTCGGCTCGTGGAAAAGCTCCACGTCGAAGCGGATGACCTTGCGGTCGTAGCGCTCAAGCCGGGCCAGCTTTTCGGCGACGTGAACCCTGTAGTGATCGGGCACCTCGACGTTGCGGCCCTTAACGACGATGTCCATACACGACCTCCCTCGCTTTGCTGCGAGCTATGGCTGGACTGCTTTAAAGCGCCGTGGCGATCTTCGATCGCGGATGTGTCGCAGAGGGTCGTCTCCCTCAGCTCTCACGGCGCCAGGATCATGGGCTGTTCGCCTCCTCCCCGCGGGCCGGGAACGCTGATAGCGGTGCACGTTAGCTTGGGATTCACCGTCGCGTAAGCCCCCTTGCCGGGGGAACGACGAGATTTTTCGGTGACTACGCAGCGCGACGACAACGCGTCGTCAGCCGTGTGCCAAGCGTGCCCCGAACGCGGCCCATCCACACCCCGCTCACCCGAACGGCGCACCACCGGGCCTGCACTCGACGGCAGCGTCGCTGCGTCGAACGGTCCCGGTCGTGGCCTCATACCCAGCCAACGGACCACCCCCGCGTCATGTTCCCGAAACCCGGAAGAGATCGATTCCGAACCACTTCGTGGACTCGACCGCACTTCTTGTGACCGAACTGCGGGGCCGGAACGCCCGATCACGGCCCTGTCACGCCCGGCCGAACGGGGGATTTCGCCCATTGGCACACAAGGCAGTCGATCATCGCCGCAGCGCGTCTCCCACTCATTCAAATGAATAACCGCTGGTCAGCTCGATACGTGAATAATCGTTAACCAGAGGCCCGTGTAGCGGACGCCTGTGGCGGTCACCCCGGCAGGTGATCGCCGCGCTCCAGGGCGCTTGATCGACAGCCCGATGTGCGGACGACTCAGTTCTGAAACACCCGCCCGACAGAGGCTGGGACAAACGGGTCGAAACGAGTAACAGGATCTTGCCGCGTCGTCACAGAACTGATGCCGAGCAGGCATTTCCTCGTCGCCGGAGACCTCGCGGAGATCGACAACACCGGCCGAACTTCACCCTTGTGGGCGGTGCCGAAAGTCCCCGCACGGCCCCGTTCGAGCCCTCCCGCGTCTCAACCCGCGATTTTCTGTCAGACCCCGCCGCCATCCTCGAACCCATGACAGCACTCGACCTGCTCCTGCCGGCCACCTGCTCCGGCTGCGCCCGCCCCGGCACTCCTTGCTGCGCCACGTGCTTCGCCTCGTTCGGCCCGCCTGCCCGGCTCCAGGTCCCCGGTGTCGGCCCGCCTGTGTGGACGCTGGCCGCCTATCACGGCGCCGCCAGGGAACTGGTGCTCGCCTTCAAGGAACGGGGCGCACGGGCTCTCGCAGCGTGGTTCGGCGCCGCGGTCGCCGCGACCCTCGTGGCGCTCGGCCCTCCACCGTGGACGCTCATCCCTGCGCCCTCACGCCGCAGCGCCGCCCGCGACCGGGGTGGGGACCACATGGTCCGGATCGCCCGTCAGGTGGAGATCGCGGCTGTCGCGCCGGTGTTGCGGCTTGGGGCTGGAGTGGCCGATTCGGTGGGGTTGGGGGCCGGGGCGCGGCGGCGGAACCTGGCTGGGCGGGTGGAGGTGTGTGGGCCTGCGCCGCCGGGCACCACGGTGCTGCTGGACGACGTGATCACCACTGGGGCCACGGCTTCGGCTTGTGTTCGCGCTTTGCGGCAGGCTGGGGTGCGGACCAACGCGGTGCTGGTGCTGACTTCGGCTCGGCCGCACCGGCCTGGGGAGTAGCAGCTTGAGCAGCAGGGGCCGCGCGGGTAGTTGGACTGCGGCTCCGGATTCCGCCGTATCAGCCCTGAGCCGTCCACCCGACCGCGTCCAGCCAACCCACCAACCCGGCCACATCAGCCCGGGTAGAACACCAGCGCACCCATCGGCACCCGAATCATGCTGGACCGCCAAACGTCCGTGATGTCCGAAGCCGACCAAAGCCCGGAAGGATCCACCACCTGCACCTGACGAGCAGCGGCCGCCGCCACCGACCCCACCGGCACGGTGAGGTTGGACTGGCTGTAGCGGTCCATCTTGTAGCCGTCGGTGTAGACCTTGGTGACCGGCCACGAGGGCAGCGAGGAGGAGACCACCAGCACGTCCTGCGAGAGCCAGTCGATCGACTGCACGGCAGAGCCCAGGATCGTGGGCTGCAGCTGCCGGGGTGCGCGGAGGGCGACGTCCTGGTTGTTGCGCACCACCGAGGCGACGTAGAGCTTGCCGGCGATCACCAGGGCGGCTCGGGTGCCGTCGCGCGAGAGGCGCAGTTCGCCGATCGGGCCGAACGGCGCGATGTCGGTGGTGTTGACGCCCTTGGCGGTCCAGCTGCCGTTGTCGGAGCGGGTCACCCTGGTCACGGAGGTGCCGTCGACCGCGGTCCAGACCTCGGCGCCCGGTTCCTTCGGGCCGCTCGAGAGCTGCCAGGTCGGTCTGGAGAGCGTGGTCGCGCGCAGGTCCACTTCGGACAGGTCCTGCTCCAGTTCGCCCACGCGCAGGCGCATTCCGCCGCCCGCGCGGGTCACCACGGCGAGCCGTGAGCCGTCCAGCGACTGGGCGGCCGAGACGACGCCGTAAACGCCGGAGCCGGCGGGGCCCTTGATCGGGGTGCCGTCGGTCAGCGAGCGGACCGTGCCGTCCGCCACGATCATGCCCTGGAGGTTCGCGTTCAGCGCCAGCAACGCCTCGCCCGCGGTCGCCGACACGTCGGACGGCCGGTAGTCGCGCTGGTCCGGCAGGATCTGCTGGCCGTCGACGAGCACGCGCACGCGCGACGAGGTGACGCCCGAGTACGACTTCACCACCTGCGCGACGATCTGCTTGCGCTTCTCCGGGGTGAGGTCCTTGCCCACGTTGGTGAGGTTCACCTCCAGCGCGCCGTCGTCGGACTCGTGCGTGTCCTCGAACTTGTCCGTGTCCTGGCCGAGCGCGCTCACCAGCGTGTCGCGCACCGCGTCGCCGGGGCCCGCGATCAGCAGTTCCGTGACGCGGGTCGGGATGCTCGTCGCCGGCGGGATCACGACGTAGCGCGGATCCGGCACCAGCACGGTGAACTCGGGGTTGTAGAAGTACAGCGTCACGCGGCGGTACGTGGTGTTGAACAGGTTCTGCGGCATGAAGACGCCGGGCGGCGGCTCGGAGATCCGCCACTGGTTGTCGCTGTTGCGCTCGACCTTCACCGGGATGCGGAAGTCGTCGAGCTGCGGCACGAACGCGTTGTCGCTGCCCAGCCGGCCGACGTACTTGCCCTGCAGGAGAACGACCTGCGCCTTGTCCTGCGGAGCCTGCGAGGTCGGCACGGTGGAGAAGCCGGTCTCGATGATCGTGGGGTTCTTGGTGTCCCACTTCTTGTTCGCGTCCGGCGTCATGAACGCGCGGGCCGCCGCGTAGTCGCTGTCCGGGTTCGCCGTCGCGTTGAGGAAGTCGCGCACGAGCGTGAACGGGTCGATGTTCTGGCGCGGTTCCGGCGCGACGGGCGTGTTGGACGCCTTGCTGTCCTTCGAGCCGATCGGCTTCGGCTGGGTGTTCGTCGGGATCGCGGCGCACCCCGCCAGGGTCACGAGGACGAGCACCAGCAACGACAGCCGCTTCACCGCACTTCCTCCGAAACCTCGTCCGACTTCGCCGCCTTGTCCGAGGGCACCCCGTCCACGGGCTCCGCGGGCTGCCAGGTGATCTCCTCGGGCCGCAGCTTGATCTCGCCGGGCTCCTCCTCGGCGATCGGTTCCTCCACGACCGTCACGGGTTCGAGCTCGATCGCGGGCGCCAGCGGCAACGGGCTCTCGCGCAGTTCGTCGCCGTGCCTGCGCGGCAACGTCAACCGGAACACGGCACCGTGGCCGGGCTCGCCCCACGCCTCCAGCCAGCCGCCGTGCAGACGGGCGTCCTCCAGCGAGATCGACAGACCCAGGCCGGTGCCGCCGGTGCGGCGGTTGCGCGACGGGTCGGCGCGCCAGAAGCGGCTGAACACCAGCTCGGCCTCGCCCTGGCGCAGCCCGACACCGTGGTCCCGCACGGTGATCGCGACCGCGTGGTCGTTGCCGCGCATGGTCAGCTCGACCGGCTGGCCCTCGCCGTGGTCGATGGCGTTCGCGAGCAGGTTGCGCAGAATCCGTTCCACGCGCCGGGAATCCAGCTCGGCGACGAGCTCGGCGTCCGGCAGGTCCAGCACCACCGGCGAACCGGCGCTCGTCGAGATGGCCCGCACCGAGTCGTGCGCCCTGCGCGCCAGCACGCGGATGTCGACCTGGTCCGCGGTCAGTTCCTCGACACCGGCGTCGAGCCGGGAGATCTCCAGCAGGTCGCCCAGCAGCGACTCGAACCTGTCGAGCTCGTCGACCAGCAGCTCGGTGGAACGGGCGAGCCCGGCGGGGAACTGCTCGCGAGAAGCGTGCAGGACGTCCGCGGCCATGCGCACCGTCGTCAACGGGGTGCGCAGCTCGTGCGAGACGTCGGAGGTGAACCGGCGCTGGAGCTGGCCGAACTCCTCCAGCTGCTTGAACTGCGCCTGGATCGACTCGGCCATCTCGTTGAACGACTCGGCCAGGCGCGCCACGTCGTCCTCACCGACGACGTGCATGCGTTCGTGCAAAGTGCCGTCCGCGAACCGTTCCGCGACCTCGGCCGCCTGCCGCACCGGCCGCACCACCTGGCGCGTCACCAGGTTCGCGATCAGGGCCAGCAGGACCAGCAGGACGATGCCGCCCACCGCCAGGGTCGACTGCACGACCTCGGCCGTGCGCTGCTCGGAGGTCAGCGGGAAGATCAGGTACAGCTGCATCGACCGCGCGGACGTGCTGATCGGCAGGCCCACGACGAACAACGTGGTCTGCACGCCGTCGCGCTGCACGGTGTGGATCTGGGTGCCGGAGCCGCCGTCCTCGACCATCTCGCGCAGACCGCGCGGAACGTCCTCGAGCTTCCCGACGGACGGCACGCGCCCGACACCGGCCGAGCTCTGCCCGTCGGCCAGCACCGGCTCGAACGCACCGGCGCCCGCCGTCGTGGCGTCCGTACCGGCGCCACCGACAGCGAGCTTGTTGATCGCGCTGGTGAACCGCGTCTGCACGCTGTCCGGGCCGGGATTCAGACCGACCAGATCGGACTGGATCAGGTTGCGCGAGGCCATGGCCTGGCGCACCGCGGCCTCGTCCTTGGTGTTCAGCAGCTGGTTGGTGATCTGCATCTGCAGCACCATGCCCAGCACGAACACCACGGCCGACGAGAGCGCGAGCGTGGACACGACGACGCGCAGCTGCAGCGAACGACGCCAGAGGTCACCAAACGCGGACCATCGCTTACGCGCTTCCTCGACGAGGAACTGCGCCTTCGCGATGGCCGGCCGAACGAACTTCATACGCCACCTGTCACGGAGGGCCGGCCTTGTACCCGACACCGCGGACAGTCAACACCACCTCGGGGTGTTCCGGGTCCCGTTCGACCTTGGAACGCAGCCGCTGCACGTGCACGTTCACCAGACGCGTGTCGGCGGCGTGGCGGTAGCCCCACACCTGCTCGAGCAGCACCTCGCGGGTGAACACCTGGCGCGGCTTGCGAGCCAGCGCGACGAGGAGGTCGAACTCCAGCGGCGTGAGCTGGATCGGCCTGCCCTCGCGCAGCACCTCGTGGCCGGGGACGTCGATCGTGAGGTCGCCGATCTGCAGCACCTCGGACGGCTCGGCCTCCGTGCGGCGCAGGCGCGCCCGGATGCGGGCCACCAGCTCCTTGGGCTTGAACGGCTTCACCACGTAGTCGTCCGCGCCGGACTCGAGGCCCAGCACCACGTCGACCGTGTCGCTCTTCGCGGTGAGCATCACGATCGGCACGCCCGACTCGGACCTGATCGCCTTGCAGACGTCGATGCCGTTCATGCCCGGCAGCATCAGGTCGAGCAGCACGAGGTCGGGCTTGAGCTCGCGCAACGCGGGCAGGGCACGGGCACCGTCGGCGACCACCGCGGTGTCGAAGCCCTCCCCGCGCAACACGATCGTCAGCATCTCCGCCAGGGCGGGGTCGTCATCGACGACGAGCACGCGTGCCTTCATGCTCAACATCGTCGCACTCCCGGTCGCACGTTCGCGCACCGCCCACGTTCCGTTGCTGCTGGTGGCGATGTGCGCTCGTTCGGTAACCGGCCGGAACTGTCGTTCCACGTACCCCACCTCGCCCCGTTTGACCTGTTCGTCGCGGGAGTATCCGCGCGAGGATCACCTTTTGTTACCAGGTGTTGTCAGGTTGCGCGAACGGCCGATGCCAGCCAGATGCGCGCGTCACCCACCTTCAGCGGGTCGGTGATCGCCGGTACGGGGCGGTCGTGGCGCGCGGCCAGGTCCACCTGGTGCGTCACCGTGGCGTCCCAGCCGTAGCCGCCGAGCCACTCGACCGGGTCCTCCACGTCGGACTGCCAGCGGGCATCCAGCGCGTCGAACCGCTGGTGGACGGCCTTCATCTGCGGCAGCTCGCGGAAGGCGTGGTTGACGTGTTCGAGCGCGAGCGTGCTGCCACTGGCGGACATCGCGCTCACCCAGTACATGATCTGCTCGCCCGCGTCCGGCGGCAGAAACATGAAGAGGCCCTCCAGCAACCACGCCGTGGGCCTCTTCGGGTCGAACCCCGCGCGTATGAGCGCTGTCGCCCAGTCGTCCCGCAGATCGCACGGGACGACGACGCGGTCGCAGGTCGGCTGCGCGAGCCGGTCGCGCAGGGCGTCCTCCTTGAACTCGACCAGCTCTGGCAGGTCGAGCTCGAAGAGTGTTGTGCCCGGCGGCCACTGCAGGCGGAACGCTCTTGTGTCGAGGCCCGCCGCCATGAGCACG
The DNA here is from genome assembly GCF_051853195.1 of Lentzea sp. HUAS TT2. Classification (NCBI taxonomy): domain Bacteria; kingdom Bacillati; phylum Actinomycetota; class Actinomycetes; order Pseudonocardiales; family Pseudonocardiaceae; genus Lentzea; species Lentzea sp. HUAS TT2. Next base: position 1,832,779 of record NZ_CP196667.1, read on the forward strand.
ACCTGGGGGCTGGCCGAGGCGAGGAGCTCGTCGTCGAAGTACCGGGTGCGCAGGACGAAGTGGTCGCCCGCGAGGGTGCGCACGCCGTTGAGGTCGCTCGCGGAGCCGGCGGCCTCCACGAGTACTGCGGCCAGCGGGTCGTCGAAGAGGCGGCGGAGATGACCTTGCTCGTTGGCGCGGGCGGCAGCGATCAGCACCGCCGTACGGGCGACACCGACCGGGGTTCGCTGCAGTACACGCTTCAAATTACGATCTCCTATTCACTCACCGTTACCTGTCTGACACTCGATCGTGTCAATCGGTACGCACGTGAGCGACCACTCAAGGAGTGAAGAGCGGTTCCAGAAGCGAATGAAAGTTCACGTTTGACCGCCCATCGACCACTTGCCACGGCGCGAGCCAGCCGATGTTCGCCAATCCGTCGTAAACGACCCCGCACCGCGCCTGCAGCGAGCCATCGGACTCGTAAATGTCACGGGCCCGCGAGTCGTCGGCCTGCTCGCGCTTCGCCGCCCGCTCCGCCGCGACCTCCACGGGCACGCGCAGCAGCAGGTGAAGATCGGGAACGGGCAGCCCGAAGCGTTCGATCTCGAGCTCGTACACCCACCGCACGAAATCGCCGTGCTCGTCCTGGTGCAGACGCGCTGCGCTGTACGCGGCACTCGACGCCACATAACGATCCAGCAAGACCACGTCGTGCTTTTCGAGGTCCTCGCGGATCTGGTCGGCCGCACCGCGACGGTCCAGCGCGTACAGAACGGCCATCCCGTAGACCGAGTCGCTGAGGTCGCCGAGCCTGCCGTAGAGGCCGTCGCGGACCAGGTCGGCGTGCACGCTCTGGCCGTAGCGCGGGAACGCGTGGCTGGCCACGGTCCTGCCCTGGCCGGTCAACACCTCGGTCAACCCGTTGGCGAGAGTGCGCTTGCCGGCACCGTCCAGGCCTTCGATCACTACGAGCTTTCCCACGCCGAAACACTAACTGGACCGGTTCCGGCCACTCACACGGCCGCAGCCCGTCCCCCACACGGGCGAAATCCGATCTTTCGATCACCAGAACGAGTGACTACGGTGAACAGTCACACGGCGCGTGTGAAGGGTAGGTGCCGCGGTGGCCGCGGATTCCGGGCACGCCGGGTCGGTCGACGAACCGATCGGGCACCCGACCGGGGGTCTGCCGACCCCTCTCGCCGAGACGCTGCGCTACGGGCCGTTCCACCGCGCATTGCGCGAGGCGATCGCCCACCGGGGCCTCTCGCTCGCACGGCTGCGCGCACATCTCGAGCAACTGGGTGTCCAAGTGGGCCAGTCGACGCTCTCGTACTGGCAACGCGGTCTGCGCCATCCCGAGGTGCCACGCGCCATCAGCACAGTGCGCGCGCTGGAGACCGTGCTGCGTCTGCCGCCGTCGTCCTTGTTGGACCTCATCGGCCCGCGCAACGCGAACACCTACGCACCACGCCCGGTCGCGACCTGGCCGGACTCCGCGCCGCTGCTCGCGACGTTCGACTCCGTGCCCGAGGCCGCGCGAGGCAACGCCGACCTCGAAGTGCTCTCCGTGCACGACACCGTCCAGATAGGCATGCACCGCGAGCAGCGGTCCATCACCACACGGCTGGTCGTGCGCGCGGTGCGACAGGGACCTGACAGGTACCTGGCGATGCACCACGGCGACGACGGCTCGTTGATCGAGAACGCGATGGTGAGAGCCGGCGAAGGCTGCAGGCAGGGGCGGCTGCGCCGGGAAAGCGCTTCCCGCAACCTCGCCGTGGAGATGCTGTTCGACCGGCGGCTCGCGGCGGGCGAGGAGCACGTCTTCAGCTTCACGATCGCCGACGACACCGGCAACGCGACGCCGGGCCACCACCGGACGTTCCGCGACACCTGCGGGTCTTACCTCGTGCAGCTCTCGTTCCACCGGCGGGCGATGCCCGCGCGCTGCATGAAGCAGTTCCTGGCCTCGGCCGACGCCACGCCGGTCGACGTCGACGAGCTGGTGTGCGGGCTCGGCGGCGTCGTCAGCGCGTACTTCGGCGACGTCGGGCCGGGGATCGCGGGCATCGCCGTCGAGTGGAGCTGAACCCGGGCCTGGGGCGTCCCCAGAGGACATTGTGAGCGACGCGGTCCGCGCATTCCGCGGACACACGTCCCCTGAGCGAGCGCGAGGAAAGCGAGAGGGCTAAAGACCGGCGGTCCGAAGACCCTTCCGGTTCCGGAGTTAGAAGGAAGCCCTCTCATGGCCTCGCGTCTTCCACGGTAGCAGCGACCTGGGTCAGTCCGACAGGAGTTTCCCGAGTTCTGCGACCGTCGTGACGGTTCCGGTCCCGTCCTGCGTCAACCCGATGCGGATCGCCGGAGCATCCACTGTGGACTGCTTGCGCGCGAACAGGTCTCGCACGCGGGCCACCGTGAAGTACTTGCGCCGCAACGCCGCTGCCGCGATCAGCTTCACGACGTCGCGGTTCTCCTCCACCCGGTTGCCCCACGACGTGCCGCGCAGGTAGAGGTGCAGCCACGTGCCGAACCAGGAGTCGCCCTCCCGTTCGAACATCACCGGCAACGCGACCTTTCCCTTGCCGCGCATAGAGGAACGCGCGCGAACCGTGCTCGGCTCGAACGGCTTGCCCATCTGGTCGAGGTCGCGGCTCATGAACCCGAACATCGACTCGGCGACCTCGTCGAACCCCTCCCCCGAGTAGACGTTCACCTGCGGCACGACGTACTTGGCGTCCAACGCGGTGCGGTGCAGGTCGATGAACTCCGTGGCGCCGTCCGTGGCATCGGTGACGTCACCCGAGTAGATCGCGCCCTCACCCTTGAGCCGCGTCCACGACACCTGCCCCTTGAACTCGAAGTTCTCGCCCAGCAGCACCGCGGACAGGTCGTAGTCCGTCCGCTTGGCGTGCTGCCGCCAGTGCACGAAGAACCGCAGCACGTCGCCGTCGAACGTGAGCTTCGACCCGCGCGGGAGCACTCCGAAGCCTTCCTCGGTACCGGAAACCGGCACCACGACGTCGAGCACCTCGTCGTCCACCACGAGCTCGGAGTACTCCGGCAGCCTGCGGACCAGCTCGTTCTCGACCACCTCGACGATCGCGCCGACCGCCTGGGGATCGAGCGGCTCGCGGTTGTCGTCGGCGATCCACACCCTGCGCGCACGACTCGCGAACACGCGGGCGGTGTCCGGCGTCGTGCGGTTCGACAGGTGTTCCAGCACCGAGATGAGGACGCGACTCGACACCTCCGGCACCGCCGCTTCCACGCGCTGAGCGAGATTTTCGGCCCCGTGCCGGAGAAGCCGGTCGAGCTGCCGCAACAACATGCCCGGCGCGTTGGCGAGGATGCTCGTCGCGCGCTCGATGTCGTTGACCGCGAAGGCCATCTCGACCTGCCCGGCGAACGACCGCGCGACCTTCTCCCCGCGCGCCACCGCGAACACGTCCTGCGCCCGCTCGAACGGGTACTCGTGCGGGTGCAACCGCTCGCCGAGCCGCTTCCACGCCTCGCGGTTCTGGCCGACGTCACCGAGCTTGCTCTCCGCGACCTCGTTCAACGCGCCGAGCAACGCCCTGCGCTCAGGCCGGCGGAACGACCGGAACCGCGTCGGTTCCTGCAGCGTCACGTCTCCCCCGGACGCCTCCGCCGCGAGCCGCAGCACGTCGGTGACGGTGTCGACGTCCTGGAGCGGCCGCTGCGCGACGAGCCGCGCGGCGTTGAGAATCGCGCGGTTCTCCCGCACGGGCACGTCGAGTTCGCCGTCGGCACCGACCACGGCCAGCTCGCCGAGCAACGCCCTGTCGTTCTCCGCCAACGGAATCGGGCTCGTGGCGAGCTCCTCGAACAGCCGCTGCACCTCGTCGTCGAGCGTGCCACCGAGGTGCACGACCGTGATGCGGTCCTTCAACGACGGGATCAGCTCGTCGTGCGCCTGGAGCATCTCCTCGTAGGAGTGCTGGACCCGACCGTACTTGGGCAGGTCGAGGAGGTTGTTCGTCGGCGCGATGCCCTGCTCCAGCGCGTCGCGCAGGCACTCCCACCAGAACGCGAGGGTGTCCGGCACGTTGTGCGGGAACTCCTTGAAGTACGGGTTGTGCTGGCCGCGCGCACCGATCAGCTCCTTGACCGCGCGCACGACCTCGGCGGCGAACTCCTCGGCATCAGCGAGGGCGCCCACGTGCTCCAGCAGATCACGGCTGGCCTTGAACCCCGACCTGATCAGCGCGGCGTCCAACTGGCGCGCGATCGCTGCGCCGTCACCCGGCGCGCCGTCGGAGGTGGGCACGCGCAGGGTCTTCTTGATGATGGTCGTCCGCACCTGGTCAGTAAAACCCGCACGTCAACCAAGTTCCAGCAGCTTTCCCAACGCGGCTTCGTACTGCTCGCGGTCGAACGTGAACGGACCGAGCTCGTCGTACACCCTGCCGTTGCGATGCGGCCGCCGGAACTCGTCCCAGATGATCGCCTTCTTGTCCTTGCCTGCCCGGATGCGCGCGACCAGCGGCCCACAACTCGCGACGCCGCAGTCGCAGCCGAGCACCAGCTGCGCCTTGCCGGGCTGGAACGGCTTGGCGTCGAGATCGTCCTTGCGCACTCCGCTGAACGACGGGTCGTCGTAGAGCTCGAGCCACTCGGTGAGCGGAACGCCGTCGATCAGCGGCACGACCACGTTCTCGTGCATGACGTCGTGTGGCTCGATCACCAGCCCGAACTCGTTCATGAGCGGCAGCGTAATTCCACCCGTTTGGGCACGCTGTTGTTTTTCCTCCATCACCTAACGTCGAATCTCATGAACGGCGATCCGTCCACCCCGTACAGCCGTGACCTGGGCGATGAGTTGCGACAGGTGCGCGAGCGCTTCACGACCTTCCGCGCGAGGAAGATCGCCCGGATGCTCGGGTGGGATCCGGGGAAGGTTTCCAACATCGAGCACGGCAAGGTGCGCGCCACCGAGATCGACATCATTCAGTACCTGGGCCGATGTGGCCGCAGCCAGACTTTCATCGAGGACTTCCTGAAGCGGTACCGCTCAGCGTTCGACCTCTACTTCGTGCAGGTGCCGGACAACCTGCGCACGATGACCATGGCCGAGTCGATGGCGGACAAGATCACCACCTACGACCTGACGACCATTCCCGGTCTGCTGCAATCCGAGGAGTACGCGCGAGCGCTGTACGAGGCTCGCGGTGTCCTGACCCCCGACCTGATCGAGGCCGCGATTCGCTTTCGGATGGAGCGGCAAGCGATCCTGCGGGCGCACAACCGGCCGGACTGCACCTTCTACGTTCACGAGAACGCACTGCGCCTCAAGGTCGGCAGTGACGCGGTCATGGAGGACCAGCTCATGAGGCTGCTCTTCCACACCCACGTCATCCGGATCGTGCCTGCGACAAGCGGTCCGGCAGGTGTGCTTCTGGCGCACTACGTGCTTTGGGGTTACGAGAAGCGCAGCGACGTGGCCTTCACGGAGTCCGACCTCGCGATGGTGTTCGTGCAGGACGACATCGGCGTCAAGCGCTGCAAATCGATCTTCGCGAGACTGGATGCCCTCGCGCTCGATGAGGAACAATCGCGGTCGATGGTGGCGGATCTCGCCAGCCGATCGCGGGAGGACCTCAGTGACCGGAAACTGCACTTGGCGTAAGAGCAGCTACAGCGGTGGTGACTCCGTCGAGAGCGACTGCGTCGAGGTGGCGTTCGCCCAGGTCGTGCGCGTCCGTGACTCCAAGAACACCGCGGGCCCCGAGCTCGGGTTCAGCGCCGAAGCCTGGCAGGTGTTCGTGGAGGCATTCGACCGTTAGAGGAGGCCTGGTGTGACCTCACTGGGCGACGTGGGTGACGCGCTACGGCGCGTGCTGGACACGATCGACCAGTCGATAGCGGTGCACCACCAAGCTTCTGAACTCGCCGAACACGCGCGAGAGCTTCTCCGTGCTATCGGTTCTGGCAGCAACCACGCTGACGTGGAACAGGCCTGCGCGTGGTTCACCCGCGTGATCGAGGGAATCAGTGAGCCGGAAGGTCAGGTGTCCACGCTCGCGACCATCGCCGATGAAATCCGCTCCTACCTGCACCGTCACGGCCTCACGCAAGAGGTCTCCCCACAGCAGCTTTCTCAAAGCACCGCCGAGCAGGTCGAAACTCTGCGTCGTCAACTGCCACCTCCAGTACAAGCGGGCAGCGGGCAGAAGACACACGGGCGATGGTTCACCCCCGGCAGCATGGAGGCACGCTCGGTCGTGAGCGGTGAAGACGACGAGTCTGCGGAGGTCTGGCGCGTCTTGCAAGAAACGCGGTTTCCGGAAAAGGGTCCGCCGATAACCATCACCCACGTGGAGACCAAGCTCGCCGTGCGAATGCGACGCGAGGATGTCAAGCACGCGAGTGTGGTCATCAACTACACGCCATGCCGCATGAAGTGGGGTTGTGACAACCTGCTGCCGGTACTTCTGCCTGATGGATGCACGCTGACGGTGTACGGGCCGAATTACCGGAAGACGTTCACAGGAGGGAAGCGCCCGCCGTGGCAACGCTAGAGATCTGGTACGACCAGAAGCCGGACAACGACTACGGCCCCGGCGACCCCGCCATCCTCGTGACCACGCACGAGGAGCTGACAGCGTTCATCGACCGCGTTAGCGAACGGTCTGGCGATCAACCGTGCCCATCGGTGGTCGAGGTGTCCATTGCGGAAGATCCGTACGGCTTCCCCACCGTAAATGCGGGAATCGGTCCTGACCGTGGATACGTCCGTGTCAGTGGCGCGGACGACCTTCGCGCGACACCAGGGTCCCCGGACGCGGTCGGAGAGCGTATCTACGACTTCCAAGGGCATGAGACGTTGGTGCCCGCGAGCTGCGAAGTTCCGCTGACAACCGTCCGGCTGGTGCTTGCGGCCTTCCTCGATCACGGCGGCCTGATCCCCGCGGACTTCCCACACCTGGAAACCGTCAGCTGAGCCCGTCGGGCAGCGGCAGGTCCAGCGCGGCGAGGAACCGCCGGGTCTTGACCTCGACGAACACCTCACCGTCGTCGATCTCGTCGACGTTCTCCGACTCGTCCCACTCGAACGCGTTCGGGTCCTCGTCCTCTGCCAGGAAGGCGAGCAGCTCCGCCTGCTTGGCCGTGACGTCACCGCCGGAGTTTTGCGAAGCCCACCAAGCGGCCAGTCCCGCGGCCTCCCGCAGCACGTCCGTCGGATCGGACGCGTTGGGGTTCTCGAAGTAGGTGCGCGGCGTCAGCCCCAGGTAGGCGACACCGGCGCCGGGGCCGGCGGGGGCGTAGACGACCGAGGTGATGTCGCTGTCGTGGATGTCGATCCACAGGAACGGCTCCGCGAGCGGTGGCAGCTCGCCCTCGGACAGCGTCTTCCAGGAACCGTGCTCGTAGGCGTAAGTGCCGAAGAATCCCACTACCAATCCTTAGCTGATCTCGACGCCGCTGATCGACGTGCCTTCCGGGAGGTCCTTGACCTGGGCCCAGAGCTGTCCGTGGATCGACCAGTAGACCTCCTCGTCGATCACCTCCAGATTCTCCACGGTCTCCGCGCCGCCCAGGAACAGCGGTTGCTTGAACCCCACGCACGTGCCTGGTGCTTCGCGTTGCGGGTGCAGGGCGCGCCAGCCGGTGAAGAGGTGCTGGGCGAGGAAGGTGCCTGGGTCTTCGAGCACGTACTCGTCGAGCAGGTCGGGGATCGTGCCGTCGAGGCTGTACACGCTGCCGGTGGCGGGGTCCATCAGAAGGATCATCGCGCCGCGGTGCAGGTCGAGCACGTACAGGCGGCCTGTCCAGTCCTGGGCGAACGGGCGGATCTGCGGTGCGCGCTCCGGCCACATCAGGTTCGCCAGTCCCTGTGCGCGGCGGGCCTCGTCGTCGGTGAACACGCGGAGGATGCCGTTGCCGAACGAGAGTCCCGCGGCCAGCGTGACCAGCTCGGCCAGGCCGGGAACCTGGCGCAGCGACGCGATGTTCTCAGGTGGCGACGCCTCGCCAGGGTCGAGCGGGTACGTGCCGGTGAAGCGTTCGAACACTTTCGTCCCCCATGAACGACGACGAGCCCCCGCCGGTGAAGGCGAGGGCTCGTCGAACAGAACTCAGTAGCGGTAGTGCTCCGGCTTGAACGGGCCCTCGACGTCCACGTCGATGTACTCGGCCTGGTCCTTGGTGAGCTTGGTGAGCTCGCCGCCCAGTGCTTCGAGGTGGATGCGGGCGACCTTCTCGTCCAGCACCTTGGGCAGGCGGTAGACCTCGTTGTCGTACTCCTTGAACTTGGTGAAGAGCTCGATCTGAGCGATCACCTGGTTCGAGAAGGAGTTCGACATGACGAACGACGGGTGGCCCGTCGCGTTGCCGAGGTTCATCAGGCGGCCCTCGGACAGCACGATGATCGTGCGGCCCGTCGGGAAGACCCACTCGTCGACCTGCGGCTTGATGTTGTTCTTGCGGATGCCGGGGTAACGCGCGAGGCCGGCCATGTCGAGCTCGTTGTCGAAGTGGCCGACGTTGCCCAGGATCGCCTGGTGCTTCATCTGCGCCATGTGCTCGACCTTCACGACGTCCTTGTTGCCGGTCGTCGTGATGATGATGTCGGCGATCGGGAGGACCGACTCGAGCTTCGCGACCTGGTAGCCGTCCATGGCTGCCTGCAGGGCGCAGATCGGGTCGATCTCCGTGACGATGACGCGGGCGCCCTGGCCGCGCAGGGACTCGGCCGAGCCCTTGCCGACGTCGCCGTAGCCGCAGACGACCGCGACCTTGCCGCCCATGAGGACGTCGGTGCCGCGGTTGATGCCGTCGATCAGCGAGTGGCGGATGCCGTAGCGGTTGTCGAACTTCGACTTCGTCACGGCGTCGTTGACGTTGATGGCCGGGAAGAGCAGCTCACCGGCGGCGGCCAGCTGGTACAGGCGCATGACGCCCGTCGTGGTCTCCTCGGTGACGCCGCGGATGTCCTCGGCGATGTTCGTCCACTTCTTGCCGTCCTTCTCGAGCGACGCGCGCAGCGTGTCGAGAACGATCGTGTACTCCTCCGAGTCGTCGTCGGAGGCCGCCGGCACGACACCGGCCGCCTCGTACTGGACGCCCTTGTGCACGAGCAGCGTCGCGTCGCCGCCGTCGTCGAGGATCATGTTCGGGCCCTTGCCGTCGGGCCAGGTGAGCATCTGCTCAGCCGTCCACCAGTACTCCGGCAGGGTCTCGCCCTTCCACGCGAAACAGGCGACGCCCTTGGGCTCCTCCTCCGTGCCGTGGGGGCCCACGACGACGGCAGCCGCCGCGTGGTCCTGCGTCGAGAAGATGTTGCAGGAGGCCCAGCGCACCTCGGCGCCCAGGTCAACCAGGGTCTCGATCAGCACGGCCGTCTGGATCGTCATGTGCAGCGAGCCGGAGATGCGGGCACCCTTGAGCGGGTACACCCCGGAGTACTCGCGGCGGAACGCCATGAGGCCGGGCATCTCGTGCTCGGCCAGCCGGATCTCCTTGCGCCCGAACTCGTGGAGCGAGAGATCGGCCACTGCGAAGTCAATGCCGTTGCGAGTCTGCAACCGTTCCGCGGTCATTGCGAAGTCCTCCAAGGCACTTCAGAGAGGGTGTCGTCCGACCATACCGCCCGCTGATGCACCACTATGGCCCCCACGTCAGGTGAGGGAGGTCTCGGGTGTTGCTTACTGGCCCGGACACACGTGTCGTCGAACTGCGCGTGCACGGCGTCCAAGGGACGACGCCGCAGACGCTGGTCGACGCCGTTGCGGCCGTGGACGTTGCGGGAGACGGGCTCGGGCGCATCGTGCGTCCGGCGGACAGACTCCGCAGGCCCGCGCCGGGACCAGTGTTGCAGACCGACGGCCGTCCCATCCCCCGCGTGGTCGAGGGGTATCTGTGGGGTGGAATGACCTCGGGAGGTGTGGCGAAGGCCACCTGGGCGTTGCTCTTCCCGTTCAGCATCGCGAACGTCGCGCACTGGATGCTCCCTCCCGTTCCCGAACGGAACCTGCCCGCTCACCTGCTCGGCATCGGTCTGCGGTCCTTGCTGCGGGTGTTCGCCCTGCTGCTGACGGCACTGCTGGTCGCGCAGATCTCGGTGGTCAGCCTGGACCTGCTCGCCGCCCAGTGTCTCCGGCCCGGTACTGCGTGTTTGACCAGCATTCCGGACGACGTGCGCACGTTCCCGTGGTTCCGGACGTTCCTGGGGCTGTTGCCGATCATCGTGGTCGTCGCGGTGATGCGGCGCGTCTCGCACGTCGAGTGGCGGATCGAGCGCAAGGAGATCGCCGAGGCCGAGGAGCAGGAGAAACAGCCCTCGTCCGGACTGCCCGGCGCGCACGTCGCGACCGATCCGGACACCCCGGCGCTGCGGTCGCTGCACGTCGTGGCGGCTCTGGCGGTGACGGCGCTGATCGCGTTGGGCGGGCCGTTGAAGCAGCTCACGGCCACCGGTGGCATGGGTGTCGCGATCACGGTGGCGTGGATCGTGTCGCTCGTGCTCATCGGTGTGTCCGTGCTCGGTGTGCTGCTGCTGGACGACCCGACGGGCGGTGCGCCTCATCGCGGCGGACGGTGGTTGCGCGCGGCTCTGGGCCGACGGCCGCGGCGGGGGCTGATGGTGCTCTCGGTGGTCCTGGTCCTGACGACGCTGGGGCTGCAGCAACAGCTGCCGCTGCGGGCGCCGGGCGCGGACGTGACCGTGCAGGTCGTGGCGTTGCTGATGGCGTTCGTGCTGGTGCTGTTCGGGCTGATGCTGGTGCCCGCCGCGTTGCTCGCGCGAGGTACCTGGAGGAAGTTGCCGCGCGAGCTGCGGCCGTGGGCCGGTGGCTGGTTCGCCGCGCCGGTGCTGGCGATCGCCGGGCTGCTCGGCGGTGGCTTCGGCGCCGGGGTGGCGTTGCCGGTGCGCAAGGCCCTGGGTGACGAGCTGGCGCTGCCGGTCGGGTACAGCTACATCACCCTTCTGTGGGGCGTGGCCGGGGTGCTGGCGGTGCTGAGCGTGCTCGCGGTGGCGTCGTTCACGGGCGCGGTGCGGTGGCGGGCGTTCCGCAAGGGCAAGGTGTGGGCGCGCGAGGCGTCGCTGCTGCACTCCGGCCGGATGCGCGACCTCCGCATGGCGACGCGGGCGTGGTGGTGGGCGCGCTGGGAGCGCAACCACGGCCATCAGATGATCATGATCATCGCATCGGTGCTGGTGGCCGGTGCCGTGCTGGCTTCTCTGCTGCGCGTGCGGAACGTGCCGCTGGCGTCGTGGACGTTCCCCTTCTCGGCTTTCGGCGTCTTCGTGCTCGGCCTGCTGGCCGTGTCGCTGCTGCGGGCCGTGTACCTGGCGGCGCGGCAGCCGGAGTCCGGGCGGCGGCTCGGGATCATCGCGGACATCGCGCAGTTCTGGCCGCGCGAGGCGCACCCGATCGTGCCGCCCTGTTACGCGCTGAAGGTCGTGCCGGAACTCGTCGCGCGCGTGCAGGACCACCTGCGCGACCCCGGCACCCGCGTCGTCCTGTGTGGACATTCGCAGGGTTCGCTGCTCGTCGCCGTGGCCGCGGCCCGGCTGCTGGAGGAGCTGCCCCCGCACGACCGCGAACGGATCGGGCTGCTCACGGCCGGTTCACAGCTGCAGTGGGCTTATCCGCGGGCGTTCCCCGCCGTGGTGCCGCACGCGTCGCTGGCCCGGCTGGCCGGCGGGCTGGACGGACGTTGGCGCGCGTTGTGCCGCGGCACGGACCCGTTGGGCGGCGCGGTGACGACGTGGCGGCGGCAGGTGTTCGACGGGATGCTGCTCGGCGTCGGGTACCGGGAGGACGGCTCGGAGGGCGCGCTGGCACCGGCGCTGCGCGGGCCGACCGGGGCGTTGGTGCTGGGTGGCGACCACTGGCTGCCGGATCCGCAGCGGGGGCCGTTCCCCGGACGGCGGTGGCGGTCGGGGGTGTCGGCGCACTCGGACTACACGTCGGACCCGGAGTGGGACCGTGCCGTGGCGATCGCGGCGGGGCTGTTGCAGGTGGACGCGCCGGAATCGCCCGCGCTGCCGTTCGCGCGGAAGCCGGAAACTCGGTCGCGGGACGCGCTGGGCGGCTCCTAGTGTGCGGGCCATGCTGACCGGTGATCTCGTCCGACTGCGGCCCGTCGAACCGGAGGACGCCGACGCGTTCCACCGCTGGCACAACGACGAGGAAGTGATGCGGTGGCTGCAGAGCTACTACTACTCGTCGCTGGCGTCGGATCGCAGGCGCTTCGCCGACCTCAAGGAGAACTCCTACGAGAAGGTCACCCTCTGCATCGAGACGCTGAAGGACGGCAAGCTCATCGGCGTCGTCGTGCTGCGGGACGCGGACCCGGTCAACGCGCGGGCGAAGGCCGACATCTACATCGGCGAGAAGGACCACTGGGGTGGCGGCTACGGCACGGACGCCCTGCGCACGGCCTGCCGGTACGGGTTCGACACCCTGCGGCTGCACTCGATCGAGCTCGATGTCGTGGAGGCGAACGCCCGCGCTATCCGGTCCTACGAGAAGGTCGGGTTCCAGGTCGACGGACGGCTCCGGCAGTCGTTCTTCCGCGACGGCGAGTGGCACGACGCGCTGCTGATGTGCGTGCTGAGGGACGAGCTCATCTGAGGGCGGGCGCGAGGTGACCGATCGCCTCGCGCAGGTGATCCTCGACCGAGGCCGCCTGCACCACGACGAGGCCTGACGGGCGCACGTCCACCCACCGTTGCACGGCGATGCGGGCGGCGGCGGACACGGCTGCCGCCAGGACCTCGGCGCCGCGAAGGTCCTTGCCCAGGCGTTCGGCGATCATCTCGGCGATCGGTGGTTCCATCGACGACACCGAGTCGAGGTAGGCCTCGCGCAACGCAGGCGTCGAGGTGATCAGGGCGAGGGCCTCGGTCGGCGGTTCGCGGTACTGCTCGGCGAACGCGGCGATGATCGAGTCCGCCAGGGGTTCGTCGGACGGCCTGTCCCGCAACGCTTCCACGACCTGGAGTGCGCGCGTGGCCGTGATGCCGGCGACGATCGCGTGTTCGCGACTGGGGAAGTAGTTGTTGTAGGTGCGTGGGGAGACGTTCGCCGCCTCGGCGATCTCGTCCACCCGCACGTCGTCCACGCCCTTCTCCAGGGCGAGCCTCAGCGCGGCGGCCGCCAGCGCCGCTCGGGTCTCTGTCTTCTTGCGCTCGCGCAGTCCCACGGCGATCACTGTAGAGACCTGTTGCAACACGATCACTACCGATTGACTTTCGATAGATCACTACCGATACTCGATCCATGATTGCTGAACGTTGGGCGGTGACAGCCCTCCGGGTGTTCCTGGTGGCGCTGTTCGGGATCCTCGTCGTCCTGGAGACGTTGTCGATCCCCGGCTCCTACGCGTACATGGCGGAGCAGAACCCGGCGGAGGCCCACCTGAGGTGGCCTTCGACGATCGTGTCGGTGTTCTGGGTCGTGTGCGTGCAGGTGGTCATCGTCGCCACCTGGAAGCTGCTCACGTTGGTGCGCAAGGACCTGATCTTCACCGAGGCCGCCATCAAGTGGGTCGACGTGATGGTGTGGGCGATCGCCGCGGCGTGGGTCGTGCTGGTGGCGGTGTTCATCTGGGTCGGCGTCAACGCGGACGACCCCGGCGTGATCGTGTTGTTCTTCCTGTTCACGTCGGCGGTGTCCGTGGTCGGGCTCGTGCTGGTCGTGATGCGGGCGCTACTGCAACGCGCCACTACGCTGCGTGCCGACATGGAAGCGGTGATCTGATGGCCATCGTCGTGCGCATCGACGTCGAGCTGGCCAAGCGCAAGATGAGCGTCGGCGAGTTCGCGGAGAAGGTCGGGCTGACCCCCGCCAACGTCGCCGTGCTGAAGAACGGGCGTGCGAAGGCCGTGCGGTTCAGCACCCTGGAGGCCATGTGCCGGGTGCTGGAATGTCAGCCGGGTGATCTCCTCGAGTTCGTGGACGACGAGGAGTCCGCCTAGCCCAGCCGCTTCGCCAGTCGGTCGGCGGCCTCGAGCCGCCCCGACTCGGCGAGCAGGCCCACCGGTGCCAGCACGTAGTCGCGGTCGACGGTGATCTCGGCGGTCTTGAGCACCGGCCGCAGCACGGGATCACCCCGCAACGCCTCGATGATCGGCGAGATGTCCTCTGTGTGCCGGAAGACGCCACCCGACAGCACGAGCAGGCCCGCGCCGTGCGGGCCGAGCTGGCCGTCGACCTGCCGGAGATGCCTGCGCACGGCCAGAATCGCCGCGAACGACGCCAGCTTCACGTCGACGGACGGATCTTCCGCGAGCCAGTCGACGTTCTCGGCGCGGTACCTCGCCTCCGCGGTCAGGTCCTCGGTCGTCAGGCGTTCGGCGTGCGCCTCCTTGACGACACCGGGCGCCGACCAGCGCATGCCGAGATCTCCCTCGACGGTGCGGCGATCGGGCGGCAGCGCGACCGTCCTCTCCAGACCTTCACTGTCCACAGTCGACACCGCCGAGTAGACGTCCGTGGTCGCGCCACCGACGTCCACCACGAGCACGGCGCCCTCGCGGTCCTGCGCCGCGAGCCGGGAAACGCCCGCCAGCACGGCATCCGGCGTCACGGCCCGCACGAGCTGCCGGAACCGCGGCCCGCGCGACAGCCCCTTGCCGCCGATCACGTGCTGCAGGAACGCCGCGCGGATCGCCTTGCGCGCCGGCTCCGGGGCGAGCCTGCCGACGTCGGGCAGCACGTTCGGGCAGGCCACGACCGTCCGTTTCGCCAGCAGCTGCAACGCTTCCGGCTGCGCCTCGACGTTGCCCGCCAGCACGATCGGCACGGCCACGCGGGCGAGCTTCGCCGCGTTGCGCAGCAGCACCGACTGGTCGCCACCGTCCGTGCCGCCGACGAGCAGGACCAGGTCCGGTGTCGTGGCCCGGAGTGCCTTCACGTCGACCGGGCCCGCGCTGACGTGCACGATCTTGGCGCCCGCGCTCAACGCGACCCGGTAGCCGGCCTCCGCGCTCACGACGCGTTCCTGGCCGACGACCGCGAGCCGCAGACCGCCACCCGCCGACGAGCACGCGAGGATCTCGCCGTCGCCCACCTGGGAGCGCAGCGCGTCGATGCCCCGCAGCACCTCCGGCGGCGTGGTGGGGTGCTGCCCCGTCTTGACCAACTCGCCCTCGGGGGTGACGAGCGCGGCCTTGGTCCAGGTGGAACCGACGTCGAGACACAGGATCACGGGGTTAGCTAACCACCATGAAGCTCACGCCCAAGGTGATCCTCGAAGGCACGCGGCTGACCGGCAAGACGGACCTGGCCTTCGCCCTGAACGAGCACCCGCGTCTCGTCGGCCATCGCCGGTACCGCTACCACTCGCCGCTGGTCTCGGCCGAGTGGAGCGGGTTCAGCAACGAGCCGTGGGGCCGCGGGCTGATCGACTTCGCACTGGACGAGACCGCGCACGCGATGGAGACCTACGAGACGTGGGTGCGGATGTTCGAGCTGCAGCGCTACTACTCGTGGATCGTCGACCGCTTCCACCTGTCCACGCTGGCGTACCAGGCACGGCAGGGGCGCGAGTTCGACTTCGGCTGGCTGGAGGAACGGCTGAAGCCGCTCAACTTCGCGATCGTGCTGTGCACCCGGCCGGAGGACACGTTCGAGCAGGCGCGGGAGGAACGGCTGAAGATCAGCGCGAACCCGAAGCAGTACGTGTCGCTGGAGCCGTTCGTCCAGGAGCAGCGCCAACTCCGCGAGCTCGCGGCGAAGTCGATCCTGCCCGTGCTGGAGCTGAACGTGACGCGGCAGGGCCCGGACGACGTGGCGCAGTGGCTCGACGAACGGGGTCTGCTGACGCTCTAGTCGTCGGCCCTCTCGTGCACGACCTGCATGAACGATCCGAGCTGCGCGAGCTGCTCCGGCGTGAAGAGGTCGATCAGGTACTCGCGAACCGTGCTGACGTGGCCGGGCGCGGCAGTGGCCAGCAGGTCCTTGCCCACGTCGGTGAGCACGGCCAGGATGCCGCGCTCGTCGGACTCGTGCGGCTCGCGCCGCACGAGTCCGGCCTTCTCCAGCTTGCCGATCTGGTAGGTCAGCGAGCTCTTCGACACCACGACCCTGCGCGCCAGTTCGGTCATGCGCATGCGGTTGCCCGGCTGTTCGGACAGCACGACCAGCACGTTGTACTGCGCGTGCGAGAGGCCCGCGTCGCGCTGCAACTGCTGTTCGATCTGTCTCTCGAGGAGGTGGTAGGCCTGGACGAAGTGGTGCCAGGCGCTGCCTTCCTCCTCGGAGAGCCACCGCGCGTTTCCCATGGTGGGCAGGTTAGTTGGTGACGAGCTACTTGCCTGCCTCGTCGCTCTGCTTGCCCAGCACCGAGTTGCGCCGGCTGTAGACGAAGTAGACGACGACGCCGAGCGCCATCCAGATGATGAACCGGATCCAGGTGAGCGCGGTCAGGTTCAGCATCAGCCACAGGCAGGCGAGGATCGCGAGGATCGGCACCAGCGGCACCCACGGCACGCGGAAACCGCGCGACAGCTCCGGCCGCGTCTTGCGCAGCACCAGCACGCCGCCGGAGACGAGGATGAACGCGAACAACGTGCCGACGTTCACCATCTCTTCGAGCTTGCCGGCCGGGAAGAAGCCCGCCGCGATCGCGACCAGCGCGCCGACGATGATCGTGATGCGCGTCGGCGTGCCGTGGCTGCCGGTCTTCGCCAGCTTGCGCGGCAGCAGTCCGTCGCGCGACATCGCGAACAGCACACGGCTCTGGCCGAGCATCAGCACCATGACGACGGTGGTCAGACCGGCGAGCGCGCCGACCGAGATCACCGTTGCCGCCCAGTCGACACCGTTCTGCGCGAACGCACTCGCGAGCGTCGCGCGCGTGCCGTCCGGCTGGGTCGCGAGTTCCGTGTACGGCACCATGCCCGTGATCACCAGCGTGACGGCGACGTAGAGCACCGTGACGATCGCGAGCGAACCGAGAATGCCGCGCGGCACCGCCTTCTGCGGGTTCTTGGTCTCCTCCGCCGTGGTCGCCACGACGTCGAACCCGATGAACGCGAAGAACACGATCGAGGCCGCCGCCAGCATGCCGAGCACGCCGTACGTGCTGCCCGAGTAGCCGGTGATCAGCGAGAACAGCGACTGCTCGATGCCCGTGTGCGCGGCAGGCCCACCTTCGGCGGCCGGCGGGATGAACGGGCTGTAGTTCTCGGCCTTGATGTAGGTGATGCCGAGCACGATCACGAGCAGCACCACCGCGACCTTGATGGCCGTGATGACCGCGCTCACCCGCGAGCTCAGCTTCGTGCCGACGACCAGCAACGTGGTGATCACCGCGACGAGCAGCACGGCGCCCCAGTCGAACTTGAAGCCGTCACCCACCTCGGTCTTCACGTCGATGCCCATGAGGCCCAGCGTCGTCTGCAGGTAGGCCGACCAGCCCTTGGCGACCGCGGCCGACCCGACCGCGAACTCCAGCACCAGGTCCCACCCGATGATCCACGCGGCGAACTCGCCGAACGTCGCGTAGGAGAAGGTGTACGCGCTGCCCGCGACCGGCACCGTCGAGGCGAACTCGGCGTAGCACAACGCGGCCAGCGCACAGGCGATCGCCGCCAGCACGAACGACAGCGAGACCGACGGCCCCGCGATGTTGCCCGCGGTGCTCGCGGTGAGCGTGAAGATGCCCGCACCGATGACGACCGCGACGCCGAAGACCGTGAGGTCCCAGGCCGACAGGTCCCTGCGGAGCTTGGTGTCCGGCTCGTCCGTGTCAGATATCGACTGCTCGATCGACTTCGTGCGCCACAACCCGTTCCCCGGCACGGTGCATACCTCCTTGATGGAACCTGAATTGGCCCACACTAGAGGTATCCACCAGCCGAGCCCCCTATAGCTCGTTTCATATGGCACGCGGGGCGCTTTCGTACTCCATGTGAGTACGAAAGCGCCCCGCGTGCGATCAGGAAGTCAGGAGCTGGCGACCGTCGAGCGGTCCAGGTCCGGTTCCAAGTAGATGAGGCGCGCGTGCGGCACCTTGGCCCGCACCCGCTGCTCGGCGTCGTTGATCGCCTGCGCCACCTCGTCGAGCTGCAGCCCGGGGTTGAGCGCGATCTTCGCCGCGACGAGCATCTCCTCCGGGCCGATGTACTGCGTCTTGATGTGGATGACGCGCTGCACCTTGCCGGCCGCCAGCTCGTCGATGATCACGTCGAGGTCCTTGTCCGACGCGCCCTCACCGATCAGCAGCGACTTCATCTCGATGATCAGGATCACCGCGATGACGCCCAGCAGCACACCGATGGCGACCGTGCCGAGCGCGTCGAAGACCGGGTTGCCGGTGATCGTCGCGAGGCTGACACCGATCAGGGCCAGCACCAGGCCGATCAGCGCGCCCGCGTCCTCCAGCAGCACGACCGGCAGCTCCGGCGTGCGGGAGTTGCGGATGAACTGCCACCAGGTGGCGTCGCCCTTGATCTTCTTCGACTCGTTGATCGCGGTGATGAAGCTGTAGGTCTCCAGGCCGATGGCGACGACGAGGATGCCGACGGCGACGAGCGGGCTGGAGAGGTCCTCCGGGTGCTGCAGCTTGTGGATGCCCTCGTACAGCGCGAAGACCGAGCCGAGGGTGAAGAGCATCAGCGCCACCACGAACGACCAGAAGTACCGGTCGCGGCCGAAGCCGAACGGGTGCAGCTTGGTGGCCCTGCGCTGCGCGGTCTTCTGGCCGAGCAGCAGCAGGCCCTGGTTCGACGTGTCGGCCACCGAGTGCACCGACTCGGCCAGCATCGACGACGAGCCGGTGATCAAGAATCCGATGAACTTGGCCACCGCGATACCGGCGTTCGCCACCAATGCCGCGACGATTGCCTTGGTCCCGCCCCCTGCTGACACGCCTGTCTCCTCGCAACCAGTCCGATTTGTCCGGCCGAACCTTAGTCTGTTCCGGCCGTGGCGCGGAAAAGTTCAGCGGATTCGACACCATCCGGGCGGACGAGCACCGCCGGGTCCGAGGCGGGCAGCCACACGGACTCGCCACGCGCCAGCTTCAGCTCGTCGCCTCGGGCGTTCGTGAGTACCACGGAACCCTCGGTGCAAATCATGATCTGCGGGCCGTCGTGGTTGATCCGCGTCTCGCTCGCCAGGTCCAACCTGGACAGTTCGAACTCCGGCGCGGGCGTGCGGTAGACGCGGACGCCGGGCTGGATCTCCTCGCCCAGCAGCACTTCCATGTCACCGCAAGTGAAGTCGAGCACACGCAGCAGCTCGGGCACGTCGACGTGCTTGGGCGTGAGGCCGCAGCGCAGGACGTTGTCCGAGTTCGCCAGGATCTCGATGCCCGTTCCCCGCAGGTACGCGTGCAGGTTGCCGGCGGGCAGGTGGATCGCCTCGCCCGGCTGCAGCACGATGCGGTTGAGCAGCAGTGCCGCGAGCACACCCGCGTCGCCGGGGTAGGACTCGCCCAGCTCCAGGATCGTGCGGCACTCCAGGTCGAACTCGCCGTGCTCCTTCACGTGCAGCACGCACGCGTCGAGGACCTGGGGCAGCAGCGTGCTCAGCGACGTCTGCGGCAGCGTGATCAGCATCGTGAACAACGCGCGCAGGCCTGAGGAGTCCGGCTGCGCGACCAGCATCTCGGTGTACGGGGACAGCGCGGGCGCGTCCAGCGTGCGCAGCAACGAGATGGTCCGCGACGGCTCCCGGAAACCGGCCAGCGCGTGGAACTCGGTCAGCGCGCAGATCAGTTCCGGCTTGGCCGCCGGGTCCTTGTAGTTGCGGACCGGGGCGTCGAGCGGCACGAGACGCCGTTCCTCGGCCGCGAAGCCCTCCGCCGCCTGGGCCGCCGACGGGTGTGCCTGCAGGCTCAGCGCCTCGTCGGCGGCGAGCACCTTGAGCAGGAACGGGAGCCTGCTGCCCCACCGCTCGGCCACGCGCGGGCCGAGCTGGCCGTCCGGGTCGGACGTCAGCAGGTCGAGCAGCGAGCGCTCGGCGCCGTCCGCGCTGCGGACGCGGGACGGGTCGCCGGGATGGGCGCCCATCCACAGTTCGGCCTCGGGATGGGGTGCGGGCACCTCCTTCCCGAGCAGCTCGGCGATGGCCGTGCGTGAACCCCACGCGTACGGCCTTACCGCGTTGTGCAGCAGGTCCACTTCTAAGTCAGCTCCCAAATCAGTACGGGTTGCCGCCGAGAGTTCCGGCGGCGAGCCCGAGGTACAGCGCGGCCAGTTCGAAGCGGAGCGCGAGCAGTGCGGCGCTGACCGCGTCGCCTCCCGCCACCTCGACGGCCGGCTCCAGCACGTCCGCGCCCGGCAGGGCGTCCTCGGCGGCGTGCCGCACAGCATCGGCCACAGGGCCCTGGCGCACGGCCAGCAACAGCACGCGCACGAGTCCGCTGCCCGGTTCGTCGTCCGGGTCCGCGAAGAGGTCTGCTCCCGATGTTCCCTGCACGGCCCGGCGGTGCAGCACCGGGCGGGTCAGCGCCTGTGAGTACCCGGTGACGTCGCAGGCCACACCGGCGAACGCCGCCAGCACGCTCGCGCCGTGCGCGCCGACCGACGTGGCGACCTCGTCGAGGCCCCACAGCAGCGGCGTGCGGTCGGCGACGCGCAACGCCAGCGACTTCGCCGGGTTCACGAACGACTCGTGCATCGGGTGGTCGCGCTCGGCCTCGCGGTCGAGCTCGTCCGCGATCAGGTCGACGTCGACCTTCAGCAGTCCCAGCGAGTGCAGCACCAGCAGCCACGCGGCAAGCGCGCGCGGGAAGCTGAAGCCAGGCGGCACGTCGATGCGCGGCGGCAGCAGCACCGCCCTGCCCGCGGCGGCCGCGGCGATCGGACCGGAGTCCGGCGCCGTCAGCAGCGTGCGGGCGCCCCTGCGGACGGCCCTGTCGATCGACTCGGCGAGCACCCGGTCACCGGGGTCCTCGGTGTGCGCGAGCACCACGTCGAGAGCGCCGACCCAGGGCGGCACCTCGTCGGACACCACGACCGGCACCGAGCAGCCGGAGCCGAGCAGCGCCATGACCACGTTGGCGACGGCGACCGAGTGGCCGGGCCGGGTGATGAGCACGACCGCGCGCGGGCGTTCGGAGAAGATCCGCTCCAGCCCCGCCTCGGCCGCGGCCTCAGCGGTGGAACGGACCTGTGCCCCTGCCCGCGCGGCGGCGCGCAGCCACCCGCCCGTGTCGGCGTCGGCGAGGCGGCTCGGGTCGTCGAGCAGCGTGTCGTCGAGCACCTGGTCACACAGCCGACGGCGGCTCGACCGCCTCGTCCAGCAGCAGCACCGGGATGCCGTCGCGCACCGGGAACGAACGGCCGCACGCGGTGCACGTGAGGAAGTCCGCTTCCGGATCGGTTGGCGTCCCGACCTGCAAGGGCGCGTGCTCAGGGCACGGGCAGGCGAGAATCTCCAGCAACTGCTCTTCGAGCTTGACGGCCACGGTGTTCTCCTCAGGCCCGCACGATCGCGAGGACCTCGTCGCTGAGCGCGGCGACGGCCTCGGGGGTGGCGGCTTCGACGTTCAGGCGCAGCAGCGGCTCGGTGTTCGAGGCCCGCAGGTTGAACCACGACCCGTCCGCCAGCTGCACGGTGAGACCGTCCAGCTCGTCGATCGTGACGCCGTCCTTGGACCCGTACGCGTCCTTGATCGCGGCGATCCGCCCGGCCTGGTCATTGACCGTCGAGTTGATCTCACCGGAGGCGGCGTAGCGGTTGTAGATCGAGGTCAGCGTCGACAGTGGACCGTCCTGCTCACCGAGCGCGGCCAGCACGTGCAGCGCGGCCAGCATGCCGGTGTCGGCGCGCCAGAAGTCGCGGAAGTAGTAGTGCGCGGAGTGCTCGCCACCGAAGATGGCGCCGGTCTTGGCCATCTCCTCCTTGATGAACGAGTGGCCGACGCGCGTGCGCACGGGCTTGCCACCGTGCTCGGTGACGATCTCCGGCACGGCGTGCGAGGTGATCAGGTTGTGGATGATCGTGCCGCCGGGGTCCTTCACCAGCTCGCGCACGGCGACCAGCGCCGTGATCGCGGAGGGGCTCACCGGGTCGCCGTTCTCGTCCACGACGAAGCAGCGGTCCGCGTCGCCGTCGAACGCGACACCGGCGTCGGCACCCTCGGCCTTGGTGCGGGCCTGCAGGTCCACGATGTTCTTGGGGTCGAGCGGGTTCGCCTCGTGGTTCGGGAAGCTGCCGTCGAGCTCGAAGTACATGGGGATGACCTCGATGGGCAGGCCCTCGAAGACCTGCGGCACCGTGTAGCCGCCCATGCCGTTGCCCGCGTCGACCACGATCTTGAGCGGGCGGATGCCCTTCAGGTCGACCAGGTCGTTGAGGTAGGCCGCGTAGTCGACGAGCATGTTGCACTCCTCGAACGTTCCCGGCTCGACGCCCTCGACGTCCGGAACCTGGTTCTCGGCGTCCTGACGGATCTGCCCGAGACCGGTGTCCTGCCCGACCGGCGACGCACCCGCGCGGCACAGCTTGATGCCGTTGTACTGCGCCGGGTTGTGGCTGGCGGTGAACATGGCACCCGGCAGGTCGAGCTTGCCGGACGCGAAGTACAGCATGTCCGTGCTGGCCAGACCGATGCTGATGACGTTCACGCCCTGCGCCTGAGCGCCCGCGGCGAACGCACGCGACAGCTCGGGCGACGAGTCACGCATGTCGTGACCGATCACGATCGTCGGTCCACCGACCAGGCGCGCGAAGGCGGCGCCGAAGTCGCGGACCAAGCCGGCGTCCAGCTGTTCGCCGACCACCCCGCGGATGTCGTACGCCTTGACGATGCCGGACAGGTCACGCACGCCGCACACTCCCGAAACTCGCTCTTGACGGCCACTGCCAGGGCAGCCTACCGGCGAGAGGATTAGTGGTGCGTGTGGTCAGTCAGTCCTCGTGCGGATCAGGCAATACCCGCAGGTGGCCACGCCTGTGAGAGCCCGCGGGCACGTCGGGCAGCTTCGGGCTCACATCAGCACGCCCAGCCTCCCTCACCGCCTCGGCCAACGCCGTCAGGTCGTCCACAGTCGGCTCGGGCGCCGCGAACTCACCCTGGTGCCTCACGACCTCCCAGCCACGAGGCGCCGTGAGCCGCAACGCGTGCTCCTCACACAGGTCGTAACTGTGTGGTTCGGAGTACGTGGCAAGCGGCCCGACGACCGCGGTGGAGTCCGCATAGGCGTAGGTGAGCGTGGCGACAGCCGGGTTAGCACACCCGGTTCGCGAGCACCGTCTCACGCTCCGCACGATCGGGGACGATAGCGCGTCCACGGGAGGCTGTGTGTGAGGCACGCTGTGTTTAGTCGTCCGGGGGAACAACTAGGCTGCTCGGTTGTGGTGATGGCAAGGGGTTCACAGCGGCAGAATTCGCCGCGCCGACGCAACCGCGACCGGCACGGCCGAGGCCTGCGCGGCCCGCTCTACCCAGCCACGCTCCCGGCAGCCCGCTCTCGGGCAGAACGCTTCGACGCCCTGGTCATCGAGGCTCTGGAGCCCATCGAGGCCCGCTGGCGAACCGAACTCACCCAGCTCGACGTGGCCGTCGACGACGTGCCGGACGTCCAGGTGGAGGGCGAGGACGGCGTGGTGGAGGACGGCAACGTCCCCCTGGCCCGTCTGCTGCCCGCCGGCTCGGACAACCGGGCGCGGATCGTGCTGTACCGCCGCCCGCTGGAGGCACGCGCGAAGGACGGCGCGGATCTGTCCGATCTGGTGCACGACGTGCTGGTGGAGCAGATCGCCAACTACCTGGGCCTGGACCCGGACGTGGTGGACGAGGGCTGAGACCCCTCTCACACCGTTCGCGCGACCTCACCTGCCACGGAGCCACCCCGCCGCCGGGTGGGCACGGCGGTCAGCAGGGTGAACAACGCGGCAGCCCCCTGCCCCAGCAACAAGAAGTCCCGCAGGGTCCCGGACATCTCCACCCGGACCTCGGCATCGGCAGAAGGCAACGGCACCCCCACCAGGTGCCCCCAGGCCCGGACGACCGGCACCTGCTGCCCGTCCACGAAAACCTGCCAGCCGGGCTCGTCCTCAGCGGCGAGCACCAGCACCCGCCCCTCCCCACCAGGCGAAACCCGGACCGCCACCTCAGGCAGCGACAGGTTCACCGGCACCACCCCGGAGGCAGCCAGCTCCTCAGGCGGCTCCCCACCGGTCCGAGCCCGCCGAGCCAGGTCAGGCGCCAGCAGAACCCCGGTGTCGGCAGCAAACCGCAACCGCAGGACAGGCCGCCCATCCGAAGCCCCAGGCGCCACCGACACCAGTTCCCCAGCAGCAGCCCGGACCCGGGCAGCAGCCTCCTCAGACGGCAGAACCACGAACGTCACCCCAGAGGCAGCAGCCTGAGCCAACGCCGTCTTGACGGCCGGAGCAGCCCCGTCCAGCAACGACGAGTTCCACCGACGCAACCGTGCAGGCGACGACACGGTGGGCACCAGGTCGTCATCCCCAAAGGCAGGCATCCGCCCGGCGACCTGCCGAACCGGCGACCCGAGGATCAACACGGACCGTCCACTCCGCTCCAGCTCGGCGGTCAAGGACGGACTCAACGCCACCCCGCCCCCGGCCTTCAACGGCCCGGACCGAAGATCCAGGAACCCGGCCACCCCCAGACTGACCAAGGTCACCACACCAACGACGTACACGGCCCGCCGAACCCGAGCCCGCCCGGCAACACCGGGAGCCACCCCGCGCTGACACCCGGCCAGCACCACGCAAACGAGCCCCCACGCCAACAGGACCAGCGGCGTCCCAGGCCAAGCCCCCACTGCAGCGACAGCAGCCAACGCCCCGATGGCCAGCACGATCACCATCAGCCCGGGCAACATAGAAGCGTTGGGCCGCAACACAGCGGCAGCGAACGCGGCAGCGACGAAGACAGAGCACACGATCAGGTTCGGCGGAGGCGACGAGAACGCCGCCCCAAGCCCATTGAGAACCATCTCCGGGTGTTGCAGCAAGACGGCGGGCCACGGCAGAAGCAGCGCCATAGGCAGAAGCACGATCACGAACAGAGCCACGATCCTCCGCGCACCACCGGTCACCGCCACGAAGCCGGCCAAGGCCCCCACGATCACCACAACGTGGGTCAGCGGAGAGAACGCGCCGAGCACCGCGACACCGATGGCGGTCCCAGAGGCCATGGGCAGCCAGGCGTGCGTGGAAGACGCGCGCAAGACCGCGTACACGCCGGCGAAGACCACGGGCGTGACGACGTGCACGACGACGACGTCCAGGCGACCTTCGGCCACGGCCGTTGTGGCGACGGGCAGCAGCCCGTAGAAGGCGGCCACCACCGCGCGCACGGAACGTCGTACGCGCATGCCGCGTGATGCGATGTAGGCGGACAACGCGGCGAGGGGGATATCGCCGAGCAACAGCAGGGCGACGGCGAACGACGGGCCGCCGGGGATCAGGCCGAGGACGGCCAGTGCGGCGGGTGCGGGGGCCGCGGTGCCGCCGAAGACCGGGTGCCAGGACGACAGGTAGGTCGACCAGACCGACCCCACCGAGCCGACGGGAAGCAGTCTGCCGCCCGCGAGGTCGAGGCCGAGGCGGGACCAGTTCGCGATCACGGCGACGGCCGAGAGTCCCAGCAACAGCAGCACCGGGGGCGCCAGCAGCAGGGAGCGCAGCATCCGCGACTGGTCCACCTCGACGAAGACCATGCCGGGGGCGCCGCGCGGGCCTGGCGACGGGCGGGGGCGCGGTGACGGGCGCAGGGCACCGGGCAGGGCCGCGTCCACGGGCACGACGACGGGTGGGCGGCGCAGGCCGGCGACGCGCGGGCGGCCTCGGGAGGCGCCCGCGGGCAGCGCGGAGGGACCCACCGGGCGGGAGTCCACTTCGGACGGTTCCAGCCACGGCGAGCCGATGTCGGTTGCGGGCAAACGACCTAGCGCGGCGTCGGCCTCGACCCTGCGGCGGATCAGGAACGCGGCGCCGGCACGCACGGCGTTGCGCAGGCGGGTGAGTCTGCTGGTGAAGAGGCCGCGCACGACGGCGGAACCGCGGCGGGCGCGGCGGCCTTCGAGCAGGCGGCCCCTCGTCAGGAGGTAGCGGGCCGCGCCCACCTCGGCGTGTGCGTCCGCGAAACGCCGGAGGAACAGGAAGCCCAGGGCGCGCAGCAGCGACAGGAACAGCAGCCGCGGCAGTCCTACGACAAACGAGGAACTTGAACAATTGACCAAAAATGTACGCATGCCGTGCGCGCGGTCGACGCCACGAAATGACGGGCCCGGCCGTGCCATGGCCGCATCCAAACGACGTGAGCCTTTAGTTGCGGCGCGTGCATGTCGCATGCGTGCGACCGGTACGCACAGGACCAAATGACCTGAGCGATTAGCGCGCCAGCCGAAGTCGAGATCGTCGCGCAGCAGCGGCATCGCTTCGTCGTAACCGCCGAGCGCGTGCCAGATCTCACGTCTGATCAACGATCCCGCGGACGAGACGGCGAGAACCTCGGTGCTCTGCTGAAACGATGCGGAATGCTCCGCTGAGGACAGTCCAGTCTGTCGATGTCCTGAAGAATCCGTCGACAGACCTGCCTCGACGACCAGACGAGAATCCACCCAATCGAGGCATAGAGGACCCAGCACCGCAGCCGACGGCGACACCTCGGCCGCGGTCAGCAGAGCGGTCAGGCAGTCGGGTTCGGGCGCGCTGTCGTCGTGCAGCAGCCACAGCCACTTGCCGGGGTCACCCCAGCGTTCGACGGCGTGCTCGACCGCGAGGCGCACGGCGGTGCCGAAGCCCGTTCCGCGCGGCGCGGTCAGCACGCCGTCCAGCAGATCCCCCGCCTCGGCCAGCACTTTTGCCGTCCGGTCGGTTGATCCGGTGTCGACCGCGATCACGTGCCGGGGGCTGATTCGCTGACGCCGCAACGCGGACAGCGCCGTGCTGAGCCACTGGTCTCCGTCGTGGCAGACCAGGACGCACAGCACCGGCGCGGTCCGGAGCCTCGGCTGAGGACTTGTCACGTCCCCAAGTTAGGGCACAAAGATCACGCTTCTAGACGGCTCGCTTCTTCAGTTTGCGGCGCTCTCGTTCACTGAGACCGCCCCAGATGCCGAAGCGTTCGTCGTGCTGGAGTGCGTACTCCAGGCACTCCGAGCGCACCTCGCAGCCCAGGCAGATGCGCTTGGCCTCCCGAGTCGAACCACCCTTTTCAGGGAAGAACGCCTCAGGATCCGTCTGGGCGCAGAGCGCGCGCTCCTGCCAGTCCTGCTCGTCGGCAGGGTCGAACAGGTACGACAGCTCGCCCTGCACGACCGGCTGAGTGACGTGATCTTCTTCGAGCTCTTCGAATTCCTGCATTTCGTCCGCCTCCTCGCCTTCCGCTCTCCCCGGTTGGCGGACGCCAGTCGCCGTTCCCACAACGACGAATGACACCGATGTGATTACACCTGCGTCACAGCGGGCGGTCAAGCGGAGTCCACACGTCGGGGGATATTCGCGCGGATGGCCGCAAAAACCTTGACGTACTGCACGGACAGTGATTCACGTGTCGCAACGTGTCCCCGAACGGCCCACGACACCAGCCGACACGCCACACTGGAGGGGTGAAGCGATCAGCGGTTCGCCCCAGCCCACTGTTCCTCGGCCTGCTCGCGGCTACCGTCGCCGGAGCCGCGCTCACCCTGCTCGAAGGTGACGTCGCCATCATCTCGGGCACCATCCTCTTCGTACTCGCCGGGTGGGCGGTGACGCTGTGCCTGCACGAGTTCGGGCACGCCGCCGTCGCGTACAAGGGTGGCGATTTCTCCGTACGTGACAAGGGTTATCTGACCCTCGACATCCGCCGCTACACCGACCCCGTGCTCAGCATCGTCCTGCCGCTCGTGCTGCTGGTCTTCGGCGGAATCCCCCTGCCGGGTGGTGCCGTCTGGATCAACCACCACGCCCTGCGCTCGAAGAAGATCGAGTCCTTGGTCTCACTCGCGGGACCGATCTCGAACCTCGTGATCGGCGTCGTGCTCGCACTCGTCGTCGCGATCCTCTCGCCGCCGATCGCGCTCGCCTCCGCCATTTCGTACCTTGCTTTGTTGCAGGTGTTCGCGTTCGTGCTCAACATCCTGCCGGTCCCCGGACTGGACGGCTGGGGCGCGATCGAGCCGTTCCTGCCCTACAGCGCACAGCGGTTCGGCGCGAAGGCGCGGCCGTGGGCGCCGCTCGTCCTGTTCGCCGTCCTGATCGGCTTCAGCCAGGTCAGCCTGCTGTTCTTCGAGGTGTCGGCCGGCCTGTTCGAGCTCATCGGCGGTGACCGCGGCTACGCGGGCGCCGGCTCGGCCGCGTTCATGTTCTGGCGCTACCTGTAAGGGCGAACCGGCGCTGTGGAAGCATGGGCGGGCGTGAAGGTCGTAGCACTGGTCGGCGGGGTCGGCGGCGCGAAGTTCCTCCAGGGACTCAAAGCGCTCGGAGCGGATGTCACCGCGGTGGTCAACACCGGCGATGACGTGTGGATGCACGGGCTGCGCATCACCCCTGACCTCGACACCTGCATGTACACGCTGGGCGGCGGGATCGACACCGAACGCGGCTGGGGCCGTGCGGAGGAGTCGTGGACCGTCAAGGAGGAGCTCGCCGCCTACGGCGCCGAGCCGACGTGGTTCGGCCTGGGCGACCGCGACATCGCGACCCACCTCGTCCGCACCCGGATGCTCCGCGCCGGCTACCCGCTCTCCGCCGTCGCGGAGGCGCTGTGCGACCGGTGGAAGCCGGGCGTGCGGCTGCTGCCGATGTCGGACGACCGGGTGGAGACCCACGTCGTCGTGGAGCTCGACGGTGAGACGAAGGCCATCCACTTCCAGGAGTGGTGGGTCAAGCACCGGGCCGGTGTGCCCGCGCAGTCGTTCGCGTTCGTCGGTGCCGAGACCGCGACGGCCGGGCCCGGCGTGCTGGACGCGATCGGGGAGGCCGACGCGGTGATCCTGGCCCCGTCCAACCCCGTGGTGAGCATCGGCACGATCCTCAACGTGCCCGGCGTGCGCGACGCGTTGCGCAAGACCGAGGCCGGGGTCGTCGGCCTGTCGCCGATCATCGGCGGGAAACCGTTGCGGGGCATGGCGGACGCCTGCCTGGACGCGATCGGCGTGGAGACCTCCGCCGAGGCCGTCGGGCGGCTCTACGGCTCCCGCAAGTGTTCCGAGGACGGCATCCTCGACGCGTGGCTGGTGCACACCGGCGACCGCGCGGACGTGCCCGGAGTCGCTGTTCGCGCGGTCCCGCTGTTGATGTCCGATGTGGACACCACGGCGCAGATGGCCCGTGACGCGCTGGAACTGGCCGGAGTCGACGTTGGCTGACCACGCCGCGGCGGCGCTGGAGCTGCTGCCGGTCACGGGCCTGCCGGAATTTCGCCCCGGAGACGACCTGGCGGGCACGATCGCGAGGACAGCGCCCTGGCTGCGCGACGGCGACGTGCTGGTCGTCACGTCCAAGGTGCTGTCCAAAGTGGAGGGAAGGCTGGTCCGCGTGCCGGCCGATCCCGAGGAACGGGACAGGATCCGGCGCGAGCACGTCGACGCGGAGTCGGTGCGGGTGCTCGCCCGCAAGATGCGCACGCTGATCACCGAGAACAAGCTCGGCATCGTGCAGGCCGCGTCCGGTGTGGACGCCTCGAACGTGGCGGGCGACGAGATCGCGCTGCTCCCGGTCGACCCCGACGGTTCCGCGGCCTCGTTGCGCGGCGCGCTGAAGGACCTGCTGGGCGTCGAGGTCGCCGTGGTGATCACGGACACGATGGGCCGCGCGTGGCGGATGGGCCAGACCGACGCCGCGATCGGCGCGTCCGGCATCCGCGTGCTGCACGACTACGCGGGCGCGGTCGACGAGCACGGCAACGAGCTCGCGGTGACGATGGTCGCGGTGGCCGACGAGATCGCGGCGGCCGCGGACCTGGTGAAGGGCAAGCTCGGCTCGGTGCCGGTGGCGGTGCTGCGCGGGTTCGAGGTGGTCGACGACGGCTCCACGGCCCGCGACCTGAACCGGCCGGTCGAGGACGACCTGTTCAGCCTCGGCACGGAGGAGGCGATGGCCCAGGGCCGCGCCCAGGCCGTGCTGATGCGCAGGTCCGTGCGGTTCTACTCGGACGAGCCCGTTGATCTCGCCGTGGTGCGCAGGGCCGTCGGTGCGGCACTGACCGCACCCGCACCGCACCACACGAAGCCGCTACGGTTCGTGCTGGTGCGGGAGAAGCGCGCGGAGCTGCTCAAGGCCATGCGCGAGCAGTGGGAGAGCGACCTGCGCGCCGACGGGTTCACCCCCGAGCAGATCACGCGCCGGGTGCGCAGGGGCGACCTGCTGGTGGAGGCGCCGGAGATCGTCGTGCCGTTCCTCGTCCGCGACGGGGCGCACTCCTATCCCGACGAACGCCGCGCGGACGCCGAGAAGACGATGTTCACGGTCGCCGGTGGCGCCGCCGTGCAGGGCCTGCTGGTGGCGCTCGCCGCCGAGGGGCTCGGCTCGTGCTGGGTGTCGTCGACGATCTTCTGCGCGGACCTGGTGCGTTCCGTGCTGGGTGTGCCGGCCGACTGGGAGCCTCTCGGCGCCGTCGCGATCGGACACCCCGCCGAGCCGCTCACGCCGCGCGAACCGCTGGAAGGACTGATCGAGCTGTGACGCTGCACGCCGACGCCGTCTCGACGCTGAGCCGGTTCTCGGGACAGGACGCACTGCGCGAGGCCTACCTGGGCTTCCTGGCGGCCCGCGAGGACGCCTGCATGCGATCTTGCGAACCGGGGCACCTCACGGCCTCAGCGTTGGTCCTGGACGCCACCGCGGAGCACGCACTGCTGACGCTGCACCCGCGCGTGGGCCGGTGGCTGCAGCTGGGCGGCCACTGCGAGCCGGAGGACGTGTCGCTGGCGGCCGCGGCGCTGCGCGAGGCCACGGAGGAGTCCGGCATGCGAGGCCTGCGCATCGAGCCGACGCCGATCCACCTCGACGTGCACCCGATCACGTGCTCGCTCGGCAAGCCGACGCGGCACTTCGACGTGCGGTTCCTGGTGCGGGCGCCCGTCGGCGCGCAGCCGGTCCGTTCAGCCGAGTCGGTGGACCTGCAGTGGTGGCCGCTGGACTCGTTGCCGGACAACGTGGACGACCTGCACCCGTTGATCGAGAGCGCGCTCGCCCGGCTGCGTTAGAACATCTCCAGGCCTTCGCGGCCGAGTTCCGACCGCAGCCGACCAAGGTCTCCATGAGGCCGGATGAGCGCTCATGAGCGGTGAGTTCCCATG
This sequence comes from Lentzea sp. HUAS TT2, assembly GCF_051853195.1. Lineage (NCBI taxonomy): Bacteria > Bacillati > Actinomycetota > Actinomycetes > Pseudonocardiales > Pseudonocardiaceae > Lentzea > Lentzea sp. HUAS TT2. Next base: position 1,863,956 of record NZ_CP196667.1, read on the forward strand.
CCCGCGCTGGACCGAGCTCAGCGCCGGAGCGCCCGGTATCGCTTGAGCAGGGCGGTGATCCGCGCGGGGTCGGCCGCACCGTTCAGCTCGGCGAGCAGGTCGTCGGGGCACAGTTCGTAGTGGTCGCCCCACCAGCTCCGCGACTTGTTGTTCCAGATCCGGTAACCGCCGGGCACGCCCCTCGCCACGTACTGCCGCTTCGCCATCGGATCTCCTAGAACCTGCGGTAGTCGCGCGGCGAGAACCTCGGTGCCCTGCGCGGCCTCCGCAGGCCCGCCGCCTCCAGGTACATGACCGCGCGGTGGCGTTGCGGCTTGTAGGGCTCCAGCAGCTCCATCATGCCGTCGTCGTCGCCAGGGGTGCCGGTCAACGCCCACGTGACGTTCTTGGCGACGTGGTAGTCGCCGACGCTCACCGCGTCCGGATCGCCCCAGGCTCGTTGTGCGACCTCGGCCGAGGTCCACACGCCGACGCCGGGCACCTTCTCGAGCAGTTCGCGGCTGCGCATCTCGGCGGCCTTCTCCAGCCGGTGCGCCACCTGCGCGACGTTGATCAGCGTCCTGCGGCGCGCGCCGTCGAGCCCGCACTGGTGCCATTCCCAGTCCTGCAGGCCCAGCAACCGTTGCGGCGTCGGGGGAACCTTCAGCGGCTTCGGTCCGGGAGCGCTCTCACCGAACCTGCGGCCCAGCTCACGCCACGTGCGGAAGGCCTCCACGCCGGTGACCTTCTGCTCCAGGATCGAGGCGAACAGCAGGTCCCAGACCCTGTTCGTGGCGCCGAGCCGCAGCCCTGGCCGTTGCCTCCTGGCCTCGGCCACGATCGGGTGGTGGGCGACGAACTCGTCCACCGTGTCGTCGGCACCGAGCAGGGCGGGCAGGCCGTCCAACAGCCACAGCCCGCCCTCACCCCACGCCTCCGCGAGCACGTCACCGCTGGTCCTGGTGATGTGGATCGTCCCGGGCCCGCACGGAGTGTTCGCCGCGAACCAGACGCCGCCCTCCGCGCTGAAGGACGGATCGCCGGGCCCGCGGCGCAGCCTGCCGAGCACCGCGCCCAGGTCGAGTGGGAACGGTGGAGTCCATGCTCTGCTAGGCATCCGTCGAGAAGCGCACACCGGCCTCGGGCAGCACCACACCCGGCCACACGCGCGCTCCCCCGATCAGCTCGCACCGCGCACCGATCACCGCGGAGTCGCCGACCACGGCGTCCTTGAGAACCGCACCGGCCTGCACGAGCGCACCAGCACCTACGATCGAACGCTCGACCAAGGCACCCTCGCCGACAACCGCACCGTCGAACAGAATCGCGCCATCGAGCACAGCGCCGTCCGCAACCGTGCAGTTCGCACCGACCGTGCTGCCGCCTCGGAGCGTGGCACCTTCGTGCACGCTCGATCCGTCCAGCACCAGGTAGTCACCGGGCTGTGCAACTGCAGCCGACGGCGCAACACCGCGCACGAGGTCCGCGGACCCCTGCACGAACGCCTCCGGCTTGCCGAGGTCCAGCCAGTACGTGGCGTCCACGTGCCCCTGCAACCGCTTGCCCGCCTCCAGCAGCCCGGGGAACGTCTCGCGCTCCACCGACACCGGCCGCCCGGCGGGAATCGCGTCGATCACCTCACGCCGGAACACGTAACAACCGGCGTTGATCTGGTCGGTCGGCGGGTTCTCGGTCTTCTCCAGGAACGCCTGAACGCGCCCCTCGTCGTCCGTCGGCACACACCCGAACGCCCTGGGGTCCTGCACCTTGACCAGGTGCAACGTCACGTCCGCCTCGTGCTTGCGGTGCGTGTCGACGATCCCCGTCAGGTCGACCCCCGACAGGATGTCACCGTTGAAGACCATCACGTCGGGCTCACGCAGCTTGTCCGCCACGTTGCGAATCGCCCCCGCCGTGTCCAGCGGAACCTCCTCGACCACGTACTCGAGCTCCAGCCCGAGCCGCGACCCGTCCCCGAAGTACTCCTCGAACACCTCGGCCTTGTAACTGGTACCCAGCACCACGTGAGTGATGCCGGCCTCCTTGATCCGCGACAGCAGATGAGTCAAAAATGGCACCCCCGCGGTCGGGAGCATGGGCTTGGGAGCGGACAGGGTCAGCGGGCGAAGACGGGTGCCCTTGCCCCCGACCAGCACCACAGCTTCGACGCCGTGCACCTTTTTCCTCCTCCGCGTTACAGCGAGCCGTTCGACGGAATACTCTGACACGAAGCAGATCGTCATACGGGATCTGGTCCCGGCAAGGAGCTAAATCCGACATGGACCCCCGCGACCGGGCCGACGCCATGCTCGCCCGCGCCCGCGCACGTGGGCGGAACATCGTGACGCCGGACAACATGACGTCCCCGATGGACTCCTCGGACACGCAACAAATCCCTCGCTCGCTGGTCAACGCCGTGGACCCGCGCCGAGACCCGGACTCGACCATGATCCTGCAGCCCGCGCAGATGGGCCAGATGGGCCAGTCGGGGCAGCAGCAACAGCAGCAGCGTCCGCAGCACCACGCCCCGGGTCAGGCGCGACCGACGCAGCCGATGCCGGTGCAGCAGGCGCCCGCGGATGACGCGGAGATCACTCAGGTCGTGCAGCCCGGGTTGATTCCGACGGTGTCGAACCACCAGCAGGCTCGGAACTCGCTGACGCAGAGGCTCAGCGGGGACATGTGAGGAGCGGCGCGCGGCGGGCAGGCTGACGGGTCCCGGCGCGCGCGTTCGGCAGGCTGACGCGGAGGTCCCCTTGGATGTTGGATCCCCCGCGACCCAACCTGGCGAGCAGGTCTGACACTCCCGCGAAGCCGAAGGCGAGCCGTCCTTGCCAAGCCCGAGGGGCGGGGTGGCCGCCAAGCCGCGCATCTACGCAACGCCACTTCGCCCGAAGCAACAGGCGTGCCATCAACCTGCGCATGGCGTGAACCCCGGCTTTTGATCAGATTGGCGGGGTCTGGGGCGGAGCCCCAGGAACCAGCCGCCACGAGACGCCCGCAACCCACGCGACCACGGCGAAGGCGTCAGGCCCTCCGGGTAAGCAACTTCACCCGCAAAGCCAGCCCCACCTTCAACAACCCCCGAAACGGAGCCCACCCAACCCCAGCATGCCGATCAGCCATGTACCGATAAGCACTCAAGTGATGCTCCCGAAGCATCCGATCAGAAGACCGGGCAGTCGAGTGCCCTCCGATGTGCACAACTTCGGCCTCAGGGACGTAGACGTTCAACCACCCAGCAGCCCCAACACGTTCCCCGAGGTCAACATCCTCGAAGTACATGAAGTACCGCTCATCGAACCCACCGACGGAGTCGAAAGCCTCACGCCGCATCAAAAAACAGGACCCGGACAACCACCCCGCAGTGCGCTCCACAGGAGTCTTCTCCTGCCGATAGGCACGGGTCCAGGGATTGGACTTCCACACCACGGCGAACAACGCATGCCCGACCCCACGCCAAAGCGAGGGCAACAACCGGGCGGACGGGTAGACCTCCCCGGAGGGTTCCCGGATCAACGGCCCGAACATGCCCCCACGGGGCCACCGCGAAGCCGCCTCGATCAACACGTCGACGCTGCCGGGAGCGAACTCGATGTCGGGGTTGGAAATCAGCACCCACCCGACGTCGTCACCCAACGCCGCCACACCACGGTTGGCCCCGCCGCCATAACCGAGATTCCCCCCGGTGGGCAGGAAGGTCACGTGGTCTCGTGTCGAGGCGACCGACTCGGGAACACCGTCGGTGGACCCGTTGTCGGCGAGGACCACCTGCACCGGACGGGTGGTGGCCTTCGCAAGGGTGTCCACAAAGGGAGCCAGCGTCTCGCCCGGCGAGTACGTGACTGTCACGACACCAAGTCCGTCGCCGTAGTTCACGCGCGTCACCCTAGCGTCGCCCGGTTCACCGTCGGCCACGCACCAGCTTCACCGCCGGCGACGCACCAGCAGCGCGCGTTCGTAGGCCAGCCGGTGACGATCAGCGCTGACGGCCCAGGAGAACTCCTTGGCCCGCTGCTGACCCGAAGCCGCCAGCGAAGAGCGCCTCGCCGGGTCGTCCAGCAGGTCGGCGATCGCCGCGGCGATGTCACCCGCCCCGACGCCGCAATACGCCACCGCCTCCCCGCCCACCTCGGGCAGCGAGAGACGGCGGGTGGTCAGCACGCAGGCACCACAAGCCATGGCTTCCAGGACTGGCAGCCCGAAGCCCTCACCCAACGACGGGTAGGCGACCAGCTGGGCACCGCCCAGGAAACCGGCCAGCTGCTCGAACGGCAGGTAGCCGGCGCGGATCACGCGGATGCGGTGCGGCACGGCGTCCAGGGCTCGTTCGACCTGGCTGTCCCAGCCCGGCTGCCCGGCCAGCACCAGAGCAGGAGTTTCCGAACGGCCCACCATCGCCTGGGCGAAGCCGCGGATCAGGGCCGGGACGTTCTTGCGCGGCTCCAAAGCGCCGAGGAACGCCACGTAGGGGGCGTCGCCCAGCTGCAGGGTGCGACGTACCGCCATCACCTCGTCGGGCGAGGGCGGGTGGAAGCGTTCGGTGTCCACGCCGTGCTGCGCGATGTGCAGGACGCGGCGGTCGGCTCCGGCTACTCGGACCAGTTCGTCGGCGGTCGCCTGGGACGGCACGACGCACAGGTCCGCACGTCTTAGAGACGCTCGGGTCCACGTGCGGAAGAAGCGGGCCTTCACCGAGGAGTGCAGCACCGGGTCGGTGAAGAACGTCGCGTCGTGCAGCGTCACGACGGAGGCGGCCTTGCCGGCCAGCGGGAGTGTGTAGTGCGGTGAGTGCACGACGTCCACGCCCAGTGTGCGGATCAGGCGCGGCAGTGTCGTCTGTTCCCAGGCCAGGCGGGCTGTCCTGGTGGCGACGGCGTCAGCGGCGCGGACCACGCGGGCGTTCGGTGCGATCTTGCTGAAGAGCTCCTCGTCGCGCGGCTGGCACACGACGGAGAGCTTGGCCCCGTCCGCGTCCAGTGCCGCTACGAGCGAATCCACGTAACGGCCGACACCACCACGGTCTGCGGGGATCGCGGTGGCGTCGATCAGCACGCTGGGTTCGACGGTGGCCACGATCAGCTAGCGTAATGTCATTTGCGAATGCGTTAAGCGGGAATGCACTAATCCGGTCGTCAAGCGTGTGTGTCCCAGACACCCCTCGCGGTCTTTTCCCAGGTGAACTCACTCGCGCGGGTGATTCCGGCCTCGACGGTGTGACGTGGATCCGCCAGCACGGCACGCAGACCTTCCGTCAACGAGGCCAGATCGCCCCGCCGCACGACGGTTCCGGCGCCACCCGCGACCTCCACCAGAGCGGGGTCGTCGGAGTGCACGACGGGCACTCCAGCGGCCATCGCCTCCAGCACCGGCAGCCCGAACCCCTCCGCCAGGCTGGGCGCCGCGAGCACGGTGGCGCCGGCCAGCACCGAGGCGAGCCGCAGGTCCGAGACCTTGCCCAGCAACGTCACGTGCGGCGCGCTCAGATCGACGCCGCCCCAGCCCTGCGGACCGATCACGACCAACGGCACCCGAAGGCGTTCGGTCGCCCGCACCAGCAGCCCGAAACCCTTGCGCGGCTCGATGGTGCCGACCGCGAGCACGTACGACGAGGGCAGGTCGTCGGCAGGCGGTGCGACCAGTCGCGTCACGCCGTTGGGCACCACGTGCACAGGAACCTCGACGCGCACACACCCGGCCAACTGAGACGCAACAGCCTGTGTAGGCACGACCAGAGCGCGCGCCTCGCGGGCAGCGCGCGCGATCACCTTGCGGTGCCAGGCGACTCCGCGCGGCGTCAACGTCTCGGGATGCGTCCACGGCACGACGTCGTGCACGGTGACGACCGCGCCCGGCAACGGGGCGAGCGGCGTCGGGGCGTGCACGTGCGGACCGAGCTTCGGCGGCAGACCGCGCTCCCACAACGCCACCAGCACCCGGCGCGGCACCCTGATCACGCGGTCGGCACGGGACGTCGCCGCGGTCGTGACGGACCAGCCGTCAGGAGCGGACTCCTGCAGCGCGGCGAGCAGCTCCGCGGTGTAGCGGCCGGTACCGCCGGGGACCGGCGCGTTCAGTTGCTCGGTCAGCACTACTAGCTCGGGCACGTCGCGTACCGTCTCACGCCGTGTCGGCAGTCAGCACCGTGGTGGTCGTGACGTGGCGGGGCCGTGACCACATCACGGCGTGCCTGGACGGCCTCAGAGCCCAGAAGAGTCCACATAGGACGATCATCGTCGACAACGCCTCCGACGACGGCACGGCCGAGCTGATCAGCGGACACGAGGTCGTCAGGCTGCCGCGCAACCGGGGCTACGCGGGCGGACTCGCCGCCGTTCTGGACATGGTGGACACCCCGTACGTGGCGTGGCTCAACGACGACGCGGCACCGGACCCGTCGTGGCTCGCCGAGCTGGAGAGCGCTCTCGCGGGTGAGCCGGAAGCGGCGGCCGCGACCTCCTCGATCCTGCTCACGGACGGCTCGACGCAGTCCGTCGGCGTGGCGCTCACCGCGGACGGCCACGGCAGGGACGTTGTGCTCGCCGGACGCGAGGTGTTCGGTTTCTGCGGTGGCGCGGCGCTGCTCAGGACCGACGTGCTCAGGGCGGTGGGCGGCGTGCCGGCGAGCTTCTTCTGCTACTACGAGGACACCGACACGGCCTGGCGGCTGCGGCTGGCCGGGCACCGGGTGATCTCGGTCGGCCCGGCGCGGGTCCGGCACCGGCACGGCGCCAGCTCGCGACCGGGCTCGGCGCTCTTCCACCGCTGGAACGAGCGCAACCGCCTGCTGATGCTGCTGCGGTGCGCCCCGGCGTCGGTGGCGGTCACCCAGCTCGCGAAATTCCTCGCCATCACCGCGATGCTGCCCTTCCGCAAGAACGTTCCGGACGCGGCCAACTTCCGGCTCGGGCTCCGCCTGCGAGTGCTGGCAGAGGTGCTGCTCCGGCTGCCCGTCACACTCGTCCAGCGCCTGAGGATCAGGACCACCCTCCCGCGCGGGAGGGTCTGGCAGGAGTGGGCCGGCCGCTGATGTCGGGCGGCGATGGAACCTCCTGCCGCCCACAGGCGTCCCCCGTGACGATGAACCTCAGGAAGCGGCCGTGAGCCGGCCAGTACCACTCATCGTGACCGGGCTCGCCGCCGTCGTCGCCGCGATCCTGCTCGGCGCCGTCGTGCCCGAGCAGTTCGAGCTCGCGGTGCTGATGCCGTGCTGCCTGCTGTCACTCGCGTTCGCGTGGGGTCTCGGCAAGCTCGGGCCCGCGTGGCTCGTGCTGCCCGCGTTCATGGTCGTGATCCCCGGCACAGCGGTGCTGGTCGGCGACGGTCACCGCGCGTTGATGGACGTGCTCGCCACGCCCCAGACGTGCGTGATCACCAGCGTCGAGGACGTGCCGGGACCGGACAACCCGGTGTTCGCGCACCGCGTCACCTGCCCTGACGGCGCCCAGCTGCGGATCGTCGTGCGAGGTGAGCAGGACAAGCGGATGCAGCCGGGTCCGGCCACCGTGCTGCGGCATCCGCTGATGCGGCCGTTGCTCGCCGAGCGCAACGACTGGTCCGGCGAGTGGGTCTTCGGGGTACCTCTGGCTGTCCTGTTGCTGCTGATCTGTGCAACCACACTGCGGGCGCGCAGAGTGATGAGGCAGGCTTAGCGCGTGGAACGAGCCTCACTGCCCGTCGTGTCCGTTGTCGTCGTCAACTACCGCGGCGCGGAAGACACCATCACGTGCGTGCGCGGCCTGGCCGAGGTGGACTACCCCGCCGAACTGCTCCAGGTGATCGTCGTCGACAACGAGGCGCACGACACCGCACGGCTGAAGGCGGAACTGCCCGGCGCCGAGATCATCACCTCGGACAAGAACCTCGGCTTCGCGGGCGGCTGCAACCTCGGCGTCGAGCACGCCACGGGCGGGGTGCTCGCGTTCCTCAACAACGACGCCCGCGCGGACCGGAACTGGATCAAGGCCGCGATCAGGGTGTTCCACACCGAACCGGCGGTCGGCGCGGTCGCGAGCAAGGTCCTGGACTGGGACGGCCAGAAGATCGACTTCGTCGACGGCGGGCTGACCTGGTTCGGCATGGGCTACAAGCGGCACGCCGGTCAGGACGACGACGGCAGCCACGACGGCCCGAAGGACGTGCTGTTCGGCACGGGCTCGGCGATGTTCGTGCGCACCGACCTCTACAAGTTGCTCGGCGGGTTCGACGAGCGGTTCTTCATGTTCTACGAGGACGTCGACCTCGGCTGGCGGCTCAACCTGCGCGGCTGGCGGGTCCGCTACGAACCGGCGTCGCTCACGTTCCACCGCCACCACGCGTCGATGAGCTCGATCGACGAGAGCCGCGAGCTGTACCTGCTGGAGCGCAACGCACTCGCGTCGCTCTACAAGAACTTCTCCGACGAGACGCTGGCGAAGGTGCTGCCGGCCGCGCTCGCGCTGTGCGTGCGCAGGGCCACGGCACGCGGTGAGATCGATCCCACGCAGCTGGAGATCACCCGCCGCCCCTCCGACCCCGCGCTCGACCGCGAGCCCGTCGGGATGTCCCGCAAGTCGCTCGCAGGGTTCCTCGCGATCGACCAGTTCGTCGAGCTGATGCCGTCGCTGGAGAAGTCCCGCAAGATCGAGCAGGCCGCGCGCCGGATGTCGGACACCGACCTGGTTCCGTTGATGCGCAAGGCACTCGAGCCCGCCTATCCCCTGCCGCGCTACCTCGCCGCGCACGACATCCTCGTGGACGTGCTGGGACTGGACGAGGTGTTCGGCAAGCCGCGCAAGATCCTGGTGATCACCGGCGACGCGATCTCGGACCGGATGGCCGGCCCCGCGATCCGCGCCTGGCACATGGCCGACGTGCTGTCCGGCGAGCACCAGGTGCGGCTGGTCACGACGAACCCGTTGTGCGCACCGCCGGACGCCCCGTTCGGCATCGAGCGCGCCCGGCCGAAGGAGCTGCCGCCGCACGTCGCGTGGGCGGACGTCGTCGTGCTGCAGGGCCACGCGCTGGAGATGGTCGGCGAGCTGAAGAAGGAGTCGTCGACCAAGATCGTGGTCTGCGACATGTACGACCCGATGCACCTGGAACTGCTGGAACAGGGCAAGGACAAGGCAGACGACAAGCGCGCCCTCGACCTCGCCGCCGTCACCAAGGTGCTCAACACGCAGCTCGAACGCGGCGACTTCTTCCTGTGCGCGTCGGAGCGGCAGCGCCACTTCTGGCTGGGCCACCTGGCCGCGCTCGGCCGGTTGACGCCGACGTTGTACGACAACGACCCGACGACGCAGTCGCTGCTCGGGATCGTCCCCTTCGGACTGTCGGGCAAGCCGCCGCAGCGCACCGGCCCGGCGATCAAGGGCGTGGTGCCGGGCGTCACGGACGCGGACAAGGTCGTGATCTGGGCCGGTGGCGTCTACAGCTGGTTCGACCCGCTGTCGCTGATCGAGGCGATGGCCCACCTGCGCGAGCGGCAGCCGTCCGCGAAGCTGTACTTCCTCGGCATGAAGCACCCGAACCCCGAGGTCCCGGACATGGACATCGCCGGCCAGACGCGGGCGCTGTCCGCACAGTTGGGGCTGACCGGCACGAACGTGTTCTTCAACGACGGGTGGGTGACCTACACCGACCGGCAGAACTGGCTGCTCGACGCGAACTGCGGTGTCACCACGCACTACGAGCACGTGGAGACCACGTTCGCGTTCCGCACGCGGGTGCTCGACTACCTGTGGGCGGGCCTGCCGATCGTCACCACGTCCGGCGACTCGTTCGCGGACCTGGTGGAGCGCGAGGGTTTGGGCGTGGTCGTGCAGCCGGAGGACCCGGAGGCACTGGCCGACGCGCTGGAGAAGGTGCTCTACGACGAGGAGTTCGCGGCCGCGTGCCGTGAGCGCATCGCCGTTGTACGCGAACGGTTCACCTGGGAGACGGCTCTCGCGCCACTGGCCGAGTTCTGCCGCAACCCCAGGCCCGCCGCGGACCGTCTGCCCGGCTCGGCCCCCATGGTGCGCACACCGGGGCTCAGCACAGCGGACAAGGTGAAGCGGGACCTGCACCTGGTGCGCGAGTACCTGGACGCGGGTGGCCCGACCGAGTTGGCCAAGCGGGCGACGGGGCGTCTGCGGAAAATCGCGCGTGGTGGCAGGTAAATGGCGAGAACCCCGAAACCCCTCAGGGTGCTGCTGGACGGCACCCCACTGCTAGGAAACCGCACCGGAATCGGGCGCTACACATCGGCTTTGGCCGAGGAGCTGGCGTCGATGGCGGACGACGTCGACCTGCGGGCGGTGGCGTTCACACTGCGCGGCTGGCGTGCGTTGCGCACGATCCTGCCGCACGACGTGACGGCGCGCGGGCTGCCCGTCTCGGCACGGGCGTTGCGCCAGATGTGGTTGCGTGCCCCGTTCCCGCCGGTGGAGATGCTGGCCGGGTTCACCGATGTCATGCACGCCACGAACTTCGTGCTGCCGCCGACGATCAGCGCCGGCAAGGTCGTCACGATCCACGACCTGGCGTTCCTGGACGCCCCCGATGACCTGCCGCCGTCGGATCGCCGGCTGCCGGAGCTGGTCCGGCTCTCGGCGCAGCGCGCGGACGTCATCTGCACGCCGACCGCGGCCGTCGCCTCCGTGGTGGCGGACCGATTCTCGGTGCCGCTGGAGAAGATCGTGGTGACGCCGCTGGGCGTCGACCCCGCCTGGTTCGCCTCGCGGCCGCCGTCGCCGACGTTGCGCGGGCGGCTGGGACTGGGCTCGGAGTACCTGCTGTTCGTGGGTGCGGACGGGCCGCGCAAGGGCCTGGAGTACCTGGTCAAGGCGCACGCGTCCGATCCTTCGCTGCCACCGCTCGTGATCGTCGGACCCGGCCGGGCCGGCGTCGAGGGCAGGGTGCTGCGGACCGGATACCTGTCGGACGTGCACCTGCGGTCCGTCGTGGCGGGTGCCACGGCGCTGGTGCTGCCGTCGCGGGACGAGGGCTTCGGGCTGCCGGTGCTGGAAGCCCTGGCGTGCAACGTGCCCGTGGTGTGTTCGGACGTGCCCGCGTTGCGCGAGGTCGCCGGCGGGCACGCGTTGCACGTGCCGGTCGGGGACGTCGAGGCGCTGGCCGACGGGCTGGCTCGGGCTGTCGCGGCGCCGACCACTCCCGAGGCGCAGTCCGAACGACGGGCGTACGCGTCCGGGTTCACCTGGCGGCGGTGCGCGGAACGCACGGTCGAGGCGTACCGGCGGAGCAGGGCCTGACATTGGCGGCAGAGGGCGTCAGGAAATCCTGACGCCCCAACGACTTCACCGAGAGCGCGGCCTCGGGGACGACTTGTCGAGCTGGCTCATCGACACCTGCCGCGAGCCCGTGACAACAGCAACGCACTTCAGGAAGCGCTGCCGATCGGAATCCGTTGTCGCGGGACGCTGAGGTTTGCGCCCGGAATCGAACATGCCGAACAGGTTCCCGTACTTGGGACTACCGTGCCAGACCGCTCACTCCAATGGCGCAGCATCGGTACGGGGAGCTACCACCCCGGCCCTGACTGCCTCCGAAAGGGCGCTTCGCCAGTGCGGCAACGGGCGCAGTCCGGCTGCCTCCCACGCCGCACCCGACAGCACCGAGTAGGCGGGTCGCGGGGCCGGGCGCGGGAAGTCCGCCGTGGTGCACGGCTGGACGCGGGCCGGGTCGGCGCCGAGCTCCTCGAAGATCGCCTGGGCGAACCGGAACCACGTGGTCTGGCCGCCACCGGTCGCGTGCAGCAGGCGCGTCTCCGGCAGCACCGAGGCCAGCTCGAGCAGCCCTGCCGCGAGGTCGTGCGACCACGTCGGCGAACCGGCCTGGTCGTCCACAACGGACAGTGAAGGCCGCGAGGACTCCAGCGCTGCCATGGTCTTCACGAAGTTCGAGCCGTGCACGCCGTACACCCACGCGGTGCGCACGACGTACCCGCCCGCTTCCAGCACGCGGTGTTCGCCTTCGAGCTTCGTGCGGCCGTACGCGGACTTGGGGCCGACCGGGTCGGTGGTCTCGTACGGCCGGGTGCCGTCGCCGGAGAACACGTAGTCCGTCGAGACGTGGATCATCGGGATGCCGAGGGAGGCACACGCCTGCGCCAGCAGACCGGGACCGACGGCGTTGACCGCGAAGGCACGCTCCTCGTCGGTCTCCGCGGCGTCGACCGCGGTGTACGCGGCGCAGTTGATCACCGCGGAGGCGCCTTCCAGCGCCTCGGGCGTGACCTGGGTGATGTCCAGCTCGGCGGACGACACCGCGCGGACGTCATCGGACAGTGCGGCGAGGTCGTGACCGAGCTGGCCACGACCACCGGGAACGAGGATCAACTTTCTCAGCCCTTCGCCAGCGCGGCGCGCTCTTTGAGCGGTTCCCACCACGCGCGGTTCTCGCGGTACCACTCGACGGTGTCCGCGAGGCCGACCTCGAAGTCGACCTGCGGCGCGTAGCCGAGCTCAGAGGAGATCTTGGAGATGTCGACCGAGTAGCGGCGGTCGTGACCCTTGCGGTCCTGCACCGGCTCGACGGCCGTCCAGTCGCGGCCCGTCGCGGCGATCAGCCTCTCGGTCAGCTCGCGGTTCGTGAGCTCCGTGCCGCCGCCGATGTTGTAGATCTCACCAGCGCGGCCGGCCTCGGCGACGAGCTGGATGCCGCGGCAGTGGTCGGCCACGTGCAGCCAGTCGCGCACGTTCAGGCCGTCACCGTAGAGAGGCACGTTCTTGCCGTCGATCAAATTGGTGACGAAGAGCGGAATCACCTTTTCGGGGAACTGGTACGGCCCGTAGTTGTTCGAACACCGAGTGATGCTCACGGGCAGCCCGTGCGTGCGGTGGAACGCGCGCGCCAGCAGGTCCGACGAGGCCTTGGAGGCCGAGTACGGCGAGTTCGGCTCGAGGATGTGCGTCTCGGTCCAGGAGCCCTCCTCGATCGAGCCGTAGACCTCGTCCGTCGAGACGTGGACGAACCGGCCCACACCCGCGTTCAGGGCGCCCTGCAGCAGCGTCTGCGTGCCCAGGACGTTCGTGAGGACGAAGTCGGCCGAGCCCTCGATGGAGCGGTCGACGTGCGACTCGGCCGCGAAGTGCACGACGACGTCGACGCCGCGCATCTGCTCGGCGACCACGGCGGCGTCGCAGATGTCGCCCTGGACGAACTCGAACTTGCCGGCGACCGGCGCGAGGTTGGTCTCACTACCCGCGTAGGTGAGCTTGTCCAGCACCACCACTTCCGCACCGGCGAACGCCGGGTAGGACCCGCTCACCAACTCCCGCACGTAGTGCGAGCCGATGAAACCGGCCCCACCTGTCACCAGTACGCGCATGCCATTTCCTCCCGTGGTGATTCCCCGCTAGCAGTCTGTCACGTAGCTGATCGCTGCAACCCACAGCAACGTCACGTCGTCTGACCTATAAACGACATAAGCTGTGCATGGTACGGGGAGGAATCAGCAGTGGAAGGCAGAAGCCTGCCGGTCAGGGTCGGGGCAGCCCGGCCTTCTTCGGCTTTCCGCGCTTTCCTGGTCACCGGGAAGATCTTCGTTTCGCTCTTCTCCGCCGCTGTGCTCCTGGTCACGTCTTACGGCTGGAACCAGCTGCGGTCGGCCAATGACGGAATCGTCAAGACCAAGGTCATCGCCGACGACGTGACGGTCCAGGGACCCAAGCCGCTCGACGGCGCGGTCGACATCCTGCTCGTCGGCATCGACAGCCGCACCGACGCCCAGGGCAACCCGTTGTCGAAGGAAGTCCTGAACCTGCTCAACGGCGGTTACGCCGACGGCGAGCAGAACACCGACACGATGATCCTCGTGCACATCCCGGTCGACGGGACCCGCGCGGTCGCGATCTCGTTCCCCCGCGACTCCTACGTCGAGATGGCGGACGGGTTCGGCAAGCACAAGCTCAACTCGGCGTTCGCCCGCCAGCGCAACACGATCGACCAGGAGCTGCGTTCACAGGGCGTGACCGACGAGCAGCGGATCCGCGACGAGTCGATGGCCGCCGGCCGCAAGACGCTGATCAAGACGATCGAGAACCTGTCCGGCGGCGCCGTGCGGATCGACCGCTACGCCGAGGTCAACCTCGCCAGCTTCTACGAGGTCACCAAGGCCATCGGCGGCGTCGAGGTGTGTCTGCGGGAACCGACCTCCGACCGCGACTCCGGCGCCAACTTCCAGGCGGGCCAGCAGACCATCGAGGGCGCGGCCGCGTTGTCGTTCGTGCGGCAGCGCAAGAACCTGCCCGGCGGCGACCTCGACCGGATCGTGCGCCAGCAGGTGTTCATCGGGGCGCTGGCGAAGAAGGTGCTGTCGACCGGCACGCTGACGGACCCGAGCAAGCTCAACGGGCTGGTCGAGGCCGTGCAGAAGTCGGTGATCCTCAGCGACGGCTGGGACATCACCACGTTCGCCGAGCAGATGCAGGGCCTCGTCGGCGGCAACTTCGAGTTCAAGACCATCCCCGTCGGTGACCCGACGGACACCTACAGCGACGGCAACGTGCTGCCGGTGAACCCCGCGCAGGTGCGCAAGTTCCTCACCACCCTGGCCTCGGACAAGGACACGACGAGCAAGCCGCCGACGACGACCACGACCCTGCCCGCGCCGCCGAACTCCTCGATCACCGTGCAGGTCTACAACGCGGCGGGCGTCCAGGGGCTCGCGACGCAGGTGATGAACACGTTGGTGGCCAAGGGCTTCCAGCGCGGGCCCGTGGGGTCGGCGCAGCAGAACAGCGACACCACCGTCGTGCGGTACGCGACCGGCGAGGAGGGCTCGGCGCGCAAGGTCGCCGCGGAGCTCGGGGCCGGCGTGACGGTCGAGGAGGACGCGTCCGTCCGAAAGGGACAGATCCAGGTCTACGTCGGCGGTGACTACCAGGCGCAGGGTGGCGACTCCGAGGACGTCGAACCGCAGGGCGTTCCCGGCACGTCGACGGCCGTCAGCTCCAGCAGCACCCCGCCGATCACGGCGGGCGGACTGGTCTGCGTGAACTGAAACCCCGGCGTAACGGGCTTCCGATAGTTACGCTGAGCACGCAAGTCCAGTACACGGAGGGTCAGACGTTGAGCACTGCCGCACGCGCGAAAAAGACCGCACGGGTCATCGGCCGTACGGTGGTAGCGCTCGTCGCCGTGACAACGCTGGTGTTCTCCGGCTACTTCTGGACAGCGCTGCGACTGGTGAAGCAGAACACCAACACCACGCAGATCCTCCAGGTGCTGGAGGACATCCCGAACTCGCCGCCCGTCGAGGACGGCGCGATCGACATCCTGCTGGTGGGCAGCGACAGCCGGACGGACGCGCAGGGCAGGCCACTTCCCGCCGACGTGCTGCGCAAGCTGCGCACCGAGGGCACGGACACGGTGAACACGGACACGATCATCGCGATGCGCGTGCCCCGCAACGGCGGCAAGGCCAGCGCCATCTCGATCCCGCGCGACACGTACGTCCCGATCCCCGGATACCGCGAGGACAAGATCAATTCCGCGTACGGCGCGGTGAAGTACCTGACCGCCGAACGGTTGCTGGCCGAGGGCGTGAGCGACCAGCAGGAGCGCGAGCGCAGGTCCGACGAGGCCGGGCGCAAGGCGCTGGTGCAGGTGGTGCAGGACCTGACGGGGATGCGCGTCGACCACTACGCGGAGATCAACCTGTACGGGTTCTACCTGCTGACCGAGGTGATCGGCGGCGTGCAGGTGTGCCTGAAGGCCGGCACGTCGGACCCGAACTCCGGTGCGAACTTCCGCGCGGGCCCGCAGACGATCTCGGGCGGTGACGCGCTGTCGTTCGTGCGGCAGCGGAACATGCCCGGTGGTGACCTCGGTCGCATCGCGCGGCAGCAGGTGTTCATGTCGCAGGCGATGAAGCAGCTGCTGTCCGCCGGCACGTTCACCGATCCGGGCAAGATGAGCGGCCTGCTCGACGCGGTGTCGAAGTCCGTGGTCGTGGACCAGAAGCTCGACATCGCGACGCTGGCGACGCAGGCGCAGGGCCTCGCGTCGGGCAACGTGGAGTTCGCCACGATCCCGGTGACGAACATCGACGGCCGCAACGAACGCGGTCAGAGCATCGTGACGGTCGACCCCGCGGCGGTGAAGGCGTGGGTGGCGCAGCTGATCGGGGAGACCCCGAAGCCCGCTCCCTCGTCGACGACCCCGAGTACGCCCGCGCGGTTCGGTCCTGAAAAGCTGCTCTCGCTGGACGGCGCGCACGCCGTCGCAGCGCAACAGGATGTGCCCTGCGTCGACTAGGAGTTCCGCGTGAGCGTGACCGAGATCCTCTTCACGCCCCTGCTGAAGGCCGATCCGGGGCGTCCGCTGATCACGCACTACGACGACGCGGCGGGCACGCGGGTCGAGCTGTCGCGCGCGACCGTGAAGAACTGGGCCGCGAAGACGGCGAACTGGCTGCGCGACGAGCACGACGTCGAACCGGGTGACCCGGTGGCGGTGCTGCTGCCCGCACACTGGCAGACCGTGGGCCTGCTGCTCGGCGCCTGGTGGTGCGGGGCCCGCGTGGTCGGCGCCGGCGCTGACGCGAAGGTGGCCGTGGTGCCGCCCGTTGGCACGGCGGACGCGGACGTCGTGGCGGTGGCCTCGTTGCACCCCATGGGGTTGGGCTCCGGCGCGCCGGTGGACTACGCCGACGACGTGCGCGTGCACGGCGACGACTTCATGCCGTGGGAACCGGTCGCGGGTTCGACGCTCGCACTAGCCGAGTCCACTGTGGATGAAGTGGTCGCTCAGGCCCGAGAACTCGGCGCGAAGCTCGGCCCCGAGCCGCGCGTGCTGTCCACTCTGGAGTGGAACTCGACTTCCGCTGTGCTGGAAGGCTTTCTGGCCGTGCTCGCGGCCGGTGGTTCCCTGGTGCAGGTGACCAGTCCCGACGCGGGCCTGCTGGCCGCGCGCCGGGACAGCGAGAAGGTCACACAGCTGCTGGGTTGAGCACCTTGTTGTTCTTGAACAGCACGCGGTCCAGCGAGTAGGCACCACCGTTGAAGCCGAGCGCGAGGGACGCCGCGCCGAGCACGATCACCAGCTCGGCGCCACCCTCGCCGAGCAGGCCGTTCGGCAGGTGGACGAGGAGCCACGCGCCGAGCATGTCGGCGGCGAGCAGCACGCCGACGACCGGCAGCGCCACCCCGGCGATCAGCGCGAGGCCACCGGCGAGCTCGACGGACGCGGCGAACCACGCGGAGAGCGTCGGCAGCGGCACGCCCATCTTGTCGAACGATCCGGCGGTGCCGGCCATGCCGAACTCGGTGAACTTCTGCCAGCCGTGCGCGATGAACACGATGCCGACGGCGATCCGCCCGATGAGTGCGGCGATGTCCTTGACCATGACGTTTGCTCCCCGATCCTGTCGTTCAGCTGCAGGTCGTTCAACCTCGAACCAAAACTAGTGCAGGTTTGAACAACCTCATGATTTCGACAGGAAGCCAACAGCGAGTCCTTAGGTTCGCAGGTCTGGTAGAAGAGCAAGGACGAGTTTCTGGGGGTCAGATGGGTCAGTACGCCTATTTCGCGCTCGTGGGGCAGTGGGACACGGTGGAGAACCCGTTCACCGTCGTGCGCACGGGCGGCGAGCACGACGAGGTCTTCTCCACGAACCTGCGGTGGGAGCGGACCGGCCTGCTGCACCGCGACGACCCCATGCGCGGGTACGACGACGTCGTGCCGATCAAGGAGAAGGACGCCAGGCGCTTCGAGGAGACCCAGGCGAAGCGGGTCCAGGACGAGGACCGCGACTGGAGGAACCGCTCGTACTTCGCGATCGTGGGCCGTTCGAACACGGTGGACGATCCGCACACGGTGGTGCGCCAGGGCGGCGAGTACGACGAGCACTTCGGCGGCAGGCTGACGTGGGTGCGGACGGATCTGATCCACCGCATCGACTCCGGGCGCGAGTACTACGACGCCGTCCCGATCAGCGCGGAGGACGGCAAGCGCTTCGAGGAGACCCGGGCGAGGCGGGTCGAGCGGGCACTGCGCGGGCAGGCGGAGTCCTGACCCGTCACAGCTGACGCAGTTGCACAGGCCTCCGCCGCGTCGGCACAGCAGGCCCGGTGCATCATTTCCTGAGCTGCAGGCCGACGCCGTCCGCATTCTTGAGAGTCATGGTGTTGCCTTCGATCTCGAAGGTGACCTTGCGCAGGCCGAGCGTGTCGAGGATGGCGCTCTCCACCTTCATCTTGTCCTCCGCGCACATCATCGCGGTCACGACCAGTTCGCCGAACGCGATCGTCTGACCGTCCACTTCGTACTCGTCGGCGCCCGTGACCTTCGTCGAGCCGCTGTTGCAGCCGCCCCGCACGTAGATGAAGCCCTCCTTGAATGAGACCGTGCCCGTCACGCCTTCCGGTGCGGACGAGACGACGTCCTTGTCGATGAGGCCCTCGACGGTCCAGGTGCCTTCCAGGGTGGCGGGTTGTTCCTGCGCCAGCACGATCTCCGCGTCCGGTCCGGTGAGCACGAGGCTGGTGCCGTCGAGCTTCCAGGCCGGTGTCGCGGTGAGCAGCTTGGCCAGCCACTCGTCCTGCTCCTGCGAGCCAGGGGTGGTGCAGGCCATGTCCGTGGTGCTGAGGTCGGTGACCGCGAGCTTGCCGTCGTCGAGCTTCACCTGGCCCTGCATCTGGTTGCACCCGGCAGTGGCCACGAGCCTGTCGTCGATGAACCGCAGCTCGATCTTCGTTCCCTCGACGAGGGCGCGCGGCCTGCCCTGTTCGGTGACGGACGTGGACGTGAACACCTTGCCCTGCACGCCGTTCCCTCCTGCCGATCCGCTGCCGCATCCGGTGGCCATCAGCGCGACGGCGACGACGAGAACTCGGAAGCCCATGTGCGGCCCTACTTCTTGAGCTTCAGGCCCGCGCCCGACGCGTTCGTCAGGCTCAGCGTGGACCGGTTGATCTCGTGGGTGGCCTGGTCGTTCTCGAACGTCGCGCGCACGGCGTTCTCCACCTCGTCGACCGGGCCGCACGACTTGAGGGTGCTGGTCCCGAGCTTGGTCTTGATCGTCTGGCCGTCCAGCCGGTAGGGCTGCTCGGCGCCGTTCATGTTGCAGCCGGTGTCCACCGTCATGGTGCCGCCCTTGAAGGAGATCGTGACCTTCACGCCGGCCGGCACCGACGAGACGGCGTCCTGCGTGGTGATGCCGTCGACGGTCCAGGTGCCCTCCAGGGTGGCGGGTTGTTCGGTCGCGAGGACGATCTCCGAGCTCGATCCGGTGACGACGAGGTTCGTGCCGTCGAGCTTCCAGTTCGGCGTCGCGCCGAGCAGCTTCGACAACCACTCGTCCTGTTGGTGCAGCTCGGGTTTGGGGCAGCCCATCGCGGTCATGCTGAGGTCGGTGACGGAGATCTTGCCGTCGTCGAGCCGTACCGGGGCCTGCATCTGGTTGCAGCCCGCGGAGGCCATGAGCCGGCCGTCGTCGGTGAATCTCAGCTCCACCCTCGTGCCTTCGACCATGGCGCGCGGCTTGCCCTGTTCGGAGACGGAGGACGAGACGTACACCTTGCCCTGCAGGTCGGCTCCCCGGCCTGCGGAGGGGCTGCCGCAGCCCGTCGCGACGGCCAGCACCAGGACTGCGAGG
This sequence comes from Lentzea sp. HUAS TT2, assembly GCF_051853195.1. Lineage (NCBI taxonomy): Bacteria > Bacillati > Actinomycetota > Actinomycetes > Pseudonocardiales > Pseudonocardiaceae > Lentzea > Lentzea sp. HUAS TT2. Next base: position 1,883,517 of record NZ_CP196667.1, read on the forward strand.
GCGATTCGGTTGCTCATGCGCTTAGGACGGAACGTCGTGGTGTTGTGGTTGCCCGAAGGCCGGACGCGGGGTCTCCGCGTCCGGCCGACGGAGGATTCGACGTCACGGGGACAGCGACTCGGCGAAGTCGTAGAGACTCTTGATGTCGTTGTCGAAGTACGGCCCGTCCATCTGGCTCGCGTCCGCGTGCCGGTGACTGACCACGCTGTTGATGTAGCCCAGCCCGTTCTGGTCGTTGTACTCCTGCAGCCACGGACCGCCGGACGACCCGCCGGTCATGTTGCACCAGGCCCGCACCTGCTGGCCGTGGCCGTTCCAGGTCGTGCCCTGGCAGAAGTACTGCAGCTCACCGGTGAACGGCGCACCCGCGGGGTAACCGAGGATCGTGACGAACACCGAGTAGCCCCAGTTCCAGCGCAACCCGTTGCCACCCACGACGTTGGCGATCGAGTTGCCGCCGAGGGTCTGCATGATGACGATGCCCATGTCCTCGTCACTGTTGCTGGAGTTGATCCAGGCGGTGCGGGACGTGAGCTGGTAGGCACTCCACGTGCCGAACGGGCGCGCGCCGTTCCGGTAGCGAGGCACGAACACCCAGTTGGTCATCCACTGGCCGCCGGCACCGCCGTGCACGCAGTGCCCCGCCGTCTGGACCAGCTTTCGCTTGGCACTGCTCACCGTCGCGCCCGAGCAGACGTAGTTCAGGCCGTTGGCGGGGTTGGTGAAGAACACCTTGCCGACCGTCGCCGACTCGTTGAGCATCGTCCCGATGCCCTGCGCCTGCTCGGTCTTGACCTTCACCGCAGGTGCGACCCCGTCGATGCTGCCCGCACGACCCGAGGGCTGGCGTGGGGAAGCGGCCTGAACGGTGGCAGGTGCCTGTGCCGGGATCGCGGCGGCCATGCGCTCCGGGGTCCAGTACGCCTCGGCTGCGGCGGCCGACTGGATCTTGTTGTCGGAGGTTCTGGCCAGGCTGGCAGCGCTGCCGTTCGGTGCCGCCTGCGCGGTCGGCACCAACACGGAAACAGCCAGCACAAATCCAAACGCTAACGAAACAGTTCTTTTCGCTCTCATTCGAAATACCCCATTAAACGAGGTTAACTTGCGGCTTTTCGAACGTAGCGAGGCCTCTGACCTGGTGTCCACCCGTTTCTTGAAGTTGCTCTGTTCGGCCCCGCCCGCATTCCATGCCCTTTAGAAAGAGGTCCGTACGGCCTATTTCTTTGCCAAATGTGCCGGATCGGAAAGCGCTATCCAGCAAGTCGATCTTGAACTGGGGGTTGACAGGCGCAGCGCCGGTCGCTGTACTTAACCCAGTGGTTAGATAACCAAGTGGTTAGGTACGAGATGGACCAGCTGAGTGCCACCTTCGCCGCACTGGCGGACCCGACCCGCCGGGCGATCCTCGCGCGGCTCACCGAGGGCCCGGCAACGGTGAAGGAGCTCTCCGAGCCGTTCGACATCAGCGGCCCGGCGATCTCCAAACACCTGCGTGTGCTGGAGAAGGCAGGCCTGATCACGCGCGGCAGGGAGGCCCAGTGGCGCCCCTGCCAGCTCGACGCGACACCTCTCCAGGAGGTCACCGTGTGGGCCGAGAACTACCGCCGCTTCTGGGATGCGAGCTACGAGCGCCTGGACGCACTCTTGACCGAGATGAAGGAGAACGAGAAATGACCACGGTGAAGTTCGGCACGACTGTCACCCTCCCGTCCGACACCGAGATCGCGATGTCGCGCACGTTCGACGCCCCGGCCTCGTTGGTGTGGAAGGCTTTCACCACGCCCGAACTGCTGCGCCGCTGGCTGCTCGGCCCCGACGGCTGGGAGATGCCGATCTGCGAGGTCGACCTGCGCGTGGGCGGCAAGTGGCGTTACGGCTGGGCGCAGCCGGACGGCTCCGCGGCGTTCGAGATGTACGGCGAGTACACCGAGGTCACGCCTCACTCGCGAATCGTCAACACGGAGATCTTCGAGGACAACCCGCCGGCGGTTACGACCGTGGAGTTCGTCGAGGAGGACGGGCACACGACGATGACCACCACGATGCGGCTGGTGTCGCAGGAGGCCCGGGACGCGGTGCTGGCCACCGGGATGTCTGATGGGGCTGGGCGTTCGTACGAGCGACTGGGCGAGGTTCTGGCCTCACTGTCGTGATTCCAGCTCAGGCCGCCTCACACGAGGCGGCCTGAGCAGTCGTTATTCGATCGCTCGATGCGCTTCTCGTTCCGGGATTCGATCCGGGGCCTTCCGGGGCGTACTGTCCGGCGGTCATGACGACCCAAACGGTCAGGATCTTCCTCAGCTGGTGCCACCGCGACAGGTCCGCCGTCGAGGCACTCCTGCACGACCTGCGGCCGACGCTGCGGCTCTTCACCGACCTGAAGGTCGAGTGGTGGCAGGACTCCCACCTGATGTGCGGCGAGGAGTTCACCCCCGCGATCCGCGACCGCATCGACGAGGCCGACTTCGGCCTGCTGCTGATCACTCCGCACTACCTGGCGAGTGAGTTCATCCGCGAGCACGAGCTGCCGCGGTTCTCGGGAGCAGCGGCGGATCGTGCTCCCCTCCCGGTGAAGCTGTCTCCGCTGCCCCCGTTTGGCCCGGCCTACAACTTCGGCGGCCTGGACAAGCTGAACATGTTCTCCTTGGCCGGCAAGGCTTTCACCGAGGTGAGCCGCAACCGCCACACCGACTTCTCCAACCGTCTCACCGAGGCGATCCGCCTCCGCGCTCTCGGCCAGAACGGGTACGTCTGATGACGACTCCGTTGCGCCCCAACGAGATCACCGACCGGATCAAGACTCTCCGTTCGTCGCTGACGACGATGCAACTGGCCCGCCTCACCGCGATCAGCGACATCGTCGACGAGTCGGGCCGGTTCCAGCTGCGTCAGGCTCTGATCGCCGGGGAGTTCCCGGAGGGCGACGACCGCGCCCAGGACGCGTTCCGAGACTTCCGCAACAAGGTCAATGAAGTGGCTGCTGCGGCCGAGGTCGACCTGATCCTGGAGCTCGAGTCCCGCAAGTCCACCCCAGACCACAGGCACGGCTGGTTCGCGGGCAACCCGGTGGAGAAGAGCCTGGTCGCCTACTCCGAGGGCAAGGCGACCGTCACCGACATCGTCCGGCCCATCGCACCCGAGGTCAGGGAACTGGGCGAACCTCGCCCACTGCGGCTCTACGTGAGCTTCCACCCGCCGGCCTCGCGTAACGCCGCCACGCTCATCGAGCAGCTGACGACCAGGCTGCGCCTGCTCTCCGGTCCGGAGTGGAGCGTCAGGGACACCAGCTCGGTCGGCCTGGGCGAGGACACCGCACAGACCCACACCCAACTCCTCGACGAGGCCGACGTCTGTGTCTGCCTGATCACCCCCGCGTACATCGATTCGCCGGAACGCGAAGCCGTCCTCTCCAGCTCCCACAAGCTCGCCGCCGTCACGTTCGCAGGCCTGCCGAACTTCCCGGTCGCCCTGAAGCCGTTGCAGCAGCACGAGATAGCCCTGCGTGGCATGCCATGGGAGGAACTGCGCTCACCCTCGGCACGCAAAGTGTTCATCGACGAGGTCATCAGAGAGATCCTGCTGATCGTCCGCAAGCCGCGTGACGGCTTCGGGCACTCCGAACTGGTGCGCTCCCCTCGCCGGGACGACGATCCGATGACGGTTCTCAAAGCCTTCACGGCCGCGAAAGCGCACATCCTGACCGGTGAGGACAGCGCAGTCCTCGTCCCAGCGCGGTTGCGGGAAGCCGCCCTACAGGAGTCATTGCTGGCCAGCGAAGGCGAGAGTCCGACCGGCGTTTCCCTTTCCGCCATCGATCGCCTGACAGAGTGGGCGATGTCGGAAGAGCCCAACGCACCAAGGCTGTGCGCGTTGCTGGGCGATGTGGGCATGGGCAAGACCACGACAGCAAAGCTGTTCACGACCCATCTTCTGGTGCAACATGAGAAAGATCCGGCCTTACCGTTTCCGATCTTGTTCGATCTGAGGGACGTGCAGGTCAGCAGCCTGTCGGGATCGATGACGCTGGACCGCATCCTCAACGACATGCTCGACGCGACCCGCCCGATAGGCGTGTCTCCCGAGAGATTGAACGCAGACGTCGTTCGCGAACGACTCGAAGACCGCACGGTGATCGTATTCGACGGCCTCGACGAAGTGCTCGTGCACCTCAGCCCGCACAACCGTCAACTGTTCACCCGTCAACTCTGGCGCGCACTCCCCGCCGAGTCGAACGCGCGGATGCTGCTGACCTGCCGCACACAGTACTTCCGCACGATCCGAGACGAAGCCGACTTCTTCCACGGCCACACCAGGCAAGGCCTGCGCAGCGGCGACTACCTCGCGCTGCTGATGTTGCCGTTCACCAACGCGCAGATCCGCGAGTACCTGGAAGGAAACCTCGACCGGGACACCGAATGGGTCGACCGCTTCCTCGACACCATCCGCGCCGTCCACAACCTGACCGAGCTGGCACAGCGCCCGATCACGCTCCGGCTGATCTCCGACCAGGTCGAGTTCATCGAGAACGCGAAACTCGAAGGCACAGAACTCCGCTCGGTCGACATCTACGCCGAGGTGGTCAACCGCTGGATCACGAGGGACGAGGGCAAGCACACGCTGACCGCGGACCACAAACGCCTGCTCATGGAGGAGATCGCAGCGGCGCTCTGGCGTTCGGGCAAGAACGCCTGGGACCCGGCCGAGCTCGACGACTGGTTGCTCGAACTGCTCGACCAGCGACCGGACCTCCGCCGCCACTACCGTCAGCACGTACCCGACCTGTGGACGGCGGACTTCCGCACCGCGACGTTCCTCAAGCGCGAAGGCGACACTTTCGAGTTCGCTCACCGCTCGCTCTTCGAGTACTTCCTGGCGCGCTACCTGTTCAGGCAGCTCAACGAAGGCCACCTCGATCCCCTCGCGATGCCGGTACCCAGCAGGGAGACCGTCGACTTCCTCGGACAGTCCATCGCGGCCGCCCCTGACGCAGCCTGCGCCACCCTCGAACTCATCGGACGCCAGTACCGGCCCCAGGTCTCGGAATTGGCGGTCGCTTACGCCCTTCAGGCCACCCGCGCTGGCTACCCGCACCAGTCGCTGATCGGGGTGAACCTGGTCGGTGCGGCCTTGGCTGGATGGAATTTCACAGGGCTCTCGATGGCAAAAGCGAACATGTGCAGCGCGGATCTGTCGCAAGTGTCCTTCGTCGACGTGAATCTGACCGGCGCCGACTTCACACAAGCTGACGTCAGCAACGCCGAGTTCCACAAATCGTTACTGGCGCAGTCGAAGTGGCAGAGCGCGAACATCAGGGGGGTGATCTTCAGACACTGCGAGATCACCGATGCCGACTTCGACCGATCGAACGCCTACCGAACTCAGTTGCTCTGCTGCACACCGTCGCCGGACCTGCACGCAGACTTCCAGATCGCGCCGTCACCTGAATTCTCAAGTGGACAGCCGCCATCAGGCGCCAAGCTCAACTACTTCTCGGGGCCGTCGGGACCGGTGAACGTCATCACGTGGTCACCTGACCACTTGCGGCTCCTCACCGGGGGCAACGACAACGTTGCTTACGTTTGGGACGTCGCCACCGGCCAACAACTCCACCGCTTGACTGGACATGGCAGCGGCATCAACGCAATTGACTGCTCCCTTGACAACACCCGCATCCTCACCGGCAGCCACGACAACACCATCCGCGTCTGGGACGCCACCACCGGCAAACAACTCCTCCAGCTCACCGGACACCACGGCCACGTGAGATCCGTCGCCTGGTCACCCGACAACACCCGCATCCTCACCGCCGGCGACGACAACACCATCCGCATCTGGGACGCCACCACCGGCAAACAACTCCACAAACTCACCGGACACGACGACGAGATGAACGCAGTCGCCTGGTCACCCGACAACACCCGCATCCTCACCGCCGGCGACGACAACACCGCCCGCGTCTGGGACGCCACCACCGGCAAACAACTCCTCCAGCTCACCGGACACGACGACGAGGTGAGATCCGTCGCCTGGTCACCCGACAACACCCGCATCCTCACCGGCAGCCACGACAACACCATCCGCGTCTGGGACGCCACCACCGGCAAACAACTCCACAAACTCACCGGACACGACGATTGGGTGAGATCCGTCGCCTGGTCACCCGACAACACCCGCATCCTCACCGCCGGCGACGACAACACCATCCGCGTCTGGGACGCCACCACCGGCAAACAACTCCACAAACTGTCCAGTAGTGGTGACGGCGTCAATGCAGCTGTCTACTCTCGCGCTAACGCTCACATCCTCACCGCTGGCGCTGCTCGCTTCTGGCACGCCGTCGCCGGCCAACGGCCCCACCAACTCGCCAAGCACAGCAACTGGATAAACGCGGTCGCCTGGTCACCCGACAACACCCGCATCCTCACCGCCGGTAATGACCACACCATCCGCGTCTGGGACGCCACCACCGGCAAACAACTCCTCCAGCTCACCGGACACGACGATTGGGTGAGATCCGTCGCCTGGTCACCCGACAACACCCGCATCCTCACCGGCAGCCACGGCAACACCATCCGCATCTGGGACGCCACCACCGGCAAACAACTCCACAAACTCACCGGACACGACGACGAGATGAACGCAGTCGCCTGGTCACCCGACAACACCCGCATCCTCACCGCCGATGACGACAACACCATCCGCGTCTGGGACGCCACCACCGGCAAACAACTCCTCCAGCTCACCGGACACCACGGCCACGTGAGATCCGTCGCCTGGTCACCCGACAACACCCGCATCCTCACCGCCGGTCACGACAACACCATCCGCATCTGGGACGCCACCACCGGCAAACAACTCCACAAACTCACCGGACACGACGACGAGATGAACGCAGTCGCCTGGTCACCCGACAACACCCGCATCCTCACCGCCGGCGACGACAACACCGCCCGCGTCTGGGACGCCACCACCGGCAAACAACTCCTCCAGCTCACCGGACACGACGACGAGGTGAGATCCGTCGCCTGGTCACCCGACAACACCCGCATCCTCACCGGCAGCCACGACAACACCGCCCGCGTCTGGGACGCCACCACCGGCAAACAACTCCACAAACTCACCGGACACGACGATTGGGTGAGATCCGTCGCCTGGTCACCCGACAACACCCGCATCCTCACCGGCGGCGACGACGGCACCGCCCGCGTCTGGGACGCCACGACTGGCGAGCCATTGGCCCCCTTCATCGTTTTGCTTCCCGGCAAGGACTTCGCCGTGTTCAACAGGCAGAGGGACAAGGTGATCGAGTGCGGCGCGGATGCGTGGCGGTGGATCGGCTGGAACGTCATCGACGAGCATGGGATCGATCGCCTGCCAGCCGAGACGTTCGGCCCACTTCCAGTCCAACGCGCGCAGCCGAGTGATTCAGGCAAGGACAGTCCACCGTGAACACGCTGTCAGCGTGATCACCTTTGGTGTCAACGGTTCGCTCGGTCGAGGACCACGATCAGGGTTACGTTGGACCTTTGGGGCGTTCCTCTTGGCTGTGGCCATCATGAGCGGTTTCGCGGTGTTGTCGGCTCCTGCCAGCCAGGCCTTCAAGGCAACCCGGTGGCAGGTCACGCTCCCCCGAGGCTGGCACGAAGGCCTGTGGCTACCGCGCGTGAAGGGCTTCGGCATCGAGAGCTCGTGCACGACTGAGGAAACTCGTTCCGCCGCGGTGAAGGCTGCCGTGGACAGCGGCAGCCCGACGCGGATGATGAGCGTGGCTATTGCCTACCCACAGCAACGATCCGACAGGTCGGTCATTCCGGAATCGCCGTGCGTGCTGGGATGCGAAGAGCGCTGTGGACGAGGCTGGCTGCACCTGCGTGGCCGTCTAGCAGGACGAGCGGCTCACAAAGTTCGGCGACGGAGGCCGTGACGCCTGCGAGACTCCCCTGCATAAAGAGAACGGCGTGGGAGACGGTGACTCGGTCCATAGCGGAGTCGCCGTATCGGGTGACGGTGCTGGAGTCTGACCCGGTGCGTGCGGCCGCGCTCGGCATCGCCGTGGACTCGCAGGCTCGGTGCAGTGGTCGCGCACACGGGTGGGCTGGTGGTGGACAGCTGGCGGATGCGGATGTTCGGCAGCGGGTCCGGGGCGGTACACGCGGAGATCGGCGGATTTGCCGTCGCGGACTTCGCGCTTGGGGACCGGTTCGCTCGACGAGTGCTGATCAAGCTCCCTGTAGCTTGGTCGCATCACAGGACCACGCCGGTAAGGAGGTAGCTCGTGACCGGCAACGCCCAGCCTGGGCGGGTTGGCTATCGCGAGATCGCGGACGACCTGCGGCGGCAGATCGACTCCGGCGAGCTGCCTCCTGGCAGCAAAATTCCAGGCGAGAACGACCTCACGAGTCAATACGGTGTCGAGCAGCCGACCGCTCGCCGCGCGCTGGACGTGCTGAAGAACGAAGGCCTGATCGTCGCGAAGCGCGGCTCCGGAACGTTCGTCCGCGAGTTCAGGCCGATCAGGCGCGTGACGCCAGACCGGTTGCAAGCCAGCACGTCGTGGGGATCTGGCCGCCCGATCTGGACCACGGACGTCGGTACACGCCCGCGTACCGAGAGCGTCACCGTTGATGTCGAGTTGCCGCCGGTGTACGTCTCGGCGGTGCTGAACTTGGACGACGGAACCCACGTCGTGACCCGACGGCGGACGTACGTGGTCGACGCCAAGCCGGTGCAGCTGGCGACGTCCTACTATCCGGCGGCACTCGTCGCGGGGTCCGCGATCACCGAGATCGACACTGGTGATGGCGGCGCGTACGCCAGGCTCAAGGAGCTTGGGCACGAACCTGTCAGGTTCCGCGAAGAGCTGCGCTCCCGGATGCCGCGAGACGCCGAGCGCCAGGCCCTCGATCTGACGCAGGGCACGCCGGTGATCTTGATCGTTCGGACGGCTTACACGGCCGATGACCAGGCGGTTGAGGTCAACGAGATGGTCCTCGACTCGGCTGCGTACGTCCTCGAGTACAAGTTCACGTCTCAAGACTGACTTGCGCTTCTATACAGAACTGCGCTTCACTGCGTCGCGAGAGTTCTGTACAGAACAGGTGGCGACATGTCGAGCAGGATCGCGCCATACATCACCGCGTGGAGTGCCGAGCAGGATCTGCCGTGCGCGCTGGTGGAGCAGCCCGACCGCAGCATCGGATACGCGAACGAGTTGCTGAGCGATCGCGATCGGCACGGCGTGCTGTGGCGCCAGACAACCCTGCGCCATCAGGTCGGACAGCCCGAGTTCGCTCGGGTTCACCCGTTGCGGCAGCGGCGTGCGATGGAACTGTTGCTGTGTCAGGTTTGCGGCGGGCCGGCGGATCGAAACGACGACGGCGTCCTATGGCTTCAACGGGACTACCGCGACGACTGGCAGCAGTGGCCTGAGGGGATGGCTTCGGTCGAGCCGCCGATATGCCTGCCGTGTGTGCCCATCGCGGCGCGCATGTGTCCTGCGCTGCAACGAGGAGCTGTGACGGTTCGTGTGAGGGACTGCCCGATTGCGGGCGTGCGTGGCGTGTTCTACAAGCAGAGCTTGCTGGCACCTACAGCCGCTACGGCCGGGAACTTCGCCTACGACGATCCCGCGACAAGAAGGGTTGTCGCCTCCGCGCTTATCCGCGAACTGCGTGGCTGTGTCATCGTCCCGCTCGAAGAGTTGAGCGGGACGATGACGCGAAGCCTCTAGCCGTTCAGGACCGCGCGCGACATGACCACGCGCTGCACCTGGTTCGTGCCCTCGTAGATCTGCGTGATCTTCGCGTCGCGCATCATCCGCTCGACCGGGAAGTCACGCGTGTAGCCGGCGCCGCCGAACAGCTGCACCGCGTCCGTCGTGACCTCCATGGCCACGTCGGAGGCGAAGCACTTGGCCGCGGCGGTGATGAAGCCGATGTTCGGCTCGCCGCGCTCGGCCTTGGCCGCTGCCACGTAGACCATGTGGCGGGCCGCCTCGATCTTCATCGCCATGTCGGCGAGCATGAACTGGACGCCCTGGAAGTCCGAAATGGACTTGCCGAACTGCTTGCGGTCCTTGACGTACGCGACCGCCGCTTCGAGGGCACCCTGTGCGATGCCGACCGCCTGCGCGCCGATCGTCGGGCGCGTGTGGTCCAGCGTCTTCAGGGCCGTCTTCAGGCCCGTGCCGGGCTCGCCGATGATCCGGGAGGCCGGGATCGTGCAGTTCTCGAAGTAGATCTCGCGGGTCGGCGAGCCCTTGATGCCGAGCTTGCGCTCCTTCGGGCCCACGGAGAAGCCCGGGTCGTCCTTGTGCACGACGAACGCGGAGATGCCCTGGGACTTCTTCGGCGCGTTGGGGTCCGTCACGGCCATGACGGTGTACCAGGTGGACTCGCCGGCGTTGGTGATCCAGCACTTGGTGCCGTTGAGCACCCAGTGGTCACCGTCCAGCAAAGCCCTGGTCCGCATCGACGCGGTGTCGGAGCCCGCCTCGCGCTCGGACAGGGCGTAGGAGGCCATGGCCTCGCCCGAGGCGATGGACGGCATGACGAGCTGCTTGAGCTCGTCGGAGGCCGAGAGCAGGATCGGCATGGTGCCGAGCTTGTTCACGGCCGGGATCAGCGAGGACGACGCGCAGACGCGGGCCACTTCCTCGATGACGATGCAGGTGGCCACGGAGTCCGCGCCCTGGCCGTCGTAGTCATCTGGCACGTGGACGGCCGCGAAGCCCGCCTTGACCAGTGCGTTGTGTGCCTCTACCGGGAAGCGCTCGTTCTCGTCGACCTCGGCCGCGAACGGCTTGATCTCCTTCTCGGCGAGCGAGCGGACGGCCTCTCGCAGCGCCTCGTGCTCCTCGGCGAGCTGATAGGTGCCGAAGCTCGGGTTCACCTTGTTACCTCCCAGTAGCGAGTACTCGGCACGATGTTAGCGCCCGTTCACGTCGGGCGCTGCTGTGCTGTTGAGCACTCAGAGGGACTTCTGCAGGGCCGCGTCCTTGTCTAGTACGAGCTGCTCGAGTTCTGACTGGAAGCGCGCGATGCGTTCCTGCAGGGCCGGGTCGGACGCGGCCAGGATCCGGACGGCCAGCAGGCCCGCGTTGCGGGCGCCGCCGATGGCCATGGTCGCCACCGGGATGCCCGCGGGCATCTGCACGATCGAGAGCAGCGAGTCCATGCCGTCGAGGTACTTGAGCGGCACGGGGACGCCGATGACCGGGAGCACGGTGGCGGAGGCGACCATGCCGGGCAGGTGGGCGGCGCCGCCGGCACCCGCGATGATCGCGCGCAGACCGCGTGACGCGGCGGAGTTCGCGTAGTCGATCATGCGCTGCACGGTGCGGTGCGCGGAGACGACGCTGACCTCGTACTCCACGTCGAACTCGGCGAGGGCTTCGGCGGCCGCCTTCATCACCGGCCAGTCCGAGTCACTGCCCATGATCACGCCAACCTGAGTCACTCCGCACTCCGCTTCTCGCCGTGGATGTCGTAGCCGTCTGACCACACGCCCGTGGACAGCCAGTCCGCGGCGAGCCGCGCGCGCTGACGGACCTCGGTCATGTCCTTGCCGAGGAACGTCACGTGCCCGACCTTGCGGCCCGGCCGTTCCTCCTTGCCGTACAGGTGCACGTGCGCGTCCGGGAACCGGGCGAACAGGTGGTGCACGCGCTCGTCCGGGCCCATCGCGGGCACATCGGTCGCCCCGAGGACGTTCGCCATCACGACGGCCGGCGCCATCAGGTCGGTGCGGCCCAGCGGGTAGTCCAGGACGGCGCGCAGGTGCTGTTCGAACTGCGACGTGCGCGCGCCCTCGATCGACCAGTGGCCGGAGTTGTGCGGGCGCATCGCGAGCTCGTTCACGACCACGCCGTCCGCGGTCTCGAACAGCTCGACCGCCAGCACGCCCACGACGCCCAGCGCGTCGGCGACCTTCAGCGCCAGCTCCTGGGCAGCGGAGCCGTCCAGCGCGGGCGCGGGTGCGAGGACCTCGACGCAGATGCCGTCGGACTGCACGGTCTCGACGACCGGCCACGCCGCGCCCTGCCCGAACGGCGAGCGCGCCACGACGGCCGCCAGCTCGCGACGCATCGGCACGCACTGCTCGACCATCAGCGGCGTGCCGGACTCCAGCAGCTCGGGCACGACGCGCTCGGCGCTCTGCGGGGTGTTCAGCATCCACACGCCACGGCCGTCGTAACCGCCGCGGATCGCCTTCAGCACGCACGGCCAGCCGTTCGAGGCGCCGAACTTCAGCACGTCGCGCACCTCGTGCACCTCGGCGAACGGCGGCACCGGCAGCCCCAGCTCTGCCAGCCGCACGCGCATCTTCAGCTTGTCCTGCGCGAACTGCAGCGCGTCCGGACCGGGGTACACCTTCACGCCCTCGGCGGTCAGCGCGCGCAGGTGCTCCTGCGGCACGTGCTCGTGGTCGAACGTGACGACCTCGCAGCCCTTCGCGAACGCGCGCAACGCGTCCAGGTCGGTGTGCGTGCCGAGCACCACGTCCCGCGCGACGAGCGCGGCGGGGTCGTTCTCGGAGACTGCGAGCACGCGCAGCGACTGCCCGAGGGGGATCGCGGCCTGGTGCGTCATGCGGGCGAGCTGCCCGCCGCCGATCATTCCGACGACGGGGAGACGGGTACGAGAGTCCACGGTTCAGGCATTCTACCTGCGGCTTCTTGCACGCTATCCCTCGGTCTTGGCGGTGGCGCTCTCCTGGGTGACCTGGGCGGGATCGGCGTCGGGGTCAGGGTCAGGGCCGGGTGCGGGATCGGAGTCCGGGTCAGGAGCCTCGTCGACCGCAGGCTCGGGCGCGGACTCGGCCATGGCCTCGGTCTCGGTCTCGGTCGGCGAACCGGCCTCCGGGACCGGCTGAGGCTCGGGCACCGGCGGACCGAGGCGGCGGTGCGCACGGGAGGGCTTCCACCCACCGCCGTTGCTCATCAGCCGGAAGACCACGAACAGCAGGGCCGCCGTGATCAGCGCGCACACCACGAACTCGGCGATCTGGAACCACACCATCCGCTCGATCGGCTGGTACTCGACGTACGTACCGATGGCGGCGTTCGTACGGCGCATGCAGTTGGTCTCGTTGATGGCCGTCAGGCAGGCGCCCAGGGAAGACACCGGTTCCAGGTCTGCCCCGGCGTAGCCGTGGCCGAGCTCCAGGCCTCGCTCGGGCACTACCGCCGTGTCCTCCCAACGGGCGATCACGCGTGCCGGTGGCCAGTAGAAGGAACGCACGAACACGGACAGGACGACGCGCACGGCCACGAAGAGCACCGTCGTCACCGCGATCGCCGTCACGACGTTCCTGCTCAGCAAACCCATGAGCACGCCGATCGAGAGCCCGAGCGCGGCGTAACCGACCTGCACGAGCGAGTTGGCCTCGAAGCTGTTCCACGTCCGCACGGAACCGAAGTAGCCGTCGCCGCCGCCGATGAGCGCCGCCAGCAGCACGGCCAGGCCGCCGAGCACGATCAGCTTGCCGCGCAACCACTGCACGGGCGTGACGTCCTGGCCCCACGCCACGAAGTAGGTGCGTTCCTCCAGCTCGCGAGCGATCAGCGGGGCACCCCAGAACGCGCCGACCAACGCGCCGAACCCGACCTGCACGATCAACGCGTAGAAGCCGCCGATCGGCATCAAGGACTCGGCGAACGTGATCGCCTCGATCGACCACAGGTTCCAGATGGCGATCAGCGCGACGACCGAAAGGCCGGAGATGGCCCAGCGGTGCTGGCGCCAGGTCAGCCAGATGAGCGAGTTCAGCTTCACAGGTCACGCTCCAGGTGCGCCACGACCAGTTCCTCCAGCGTCACGTACCGGGCCGTCCACGGTTCGTCGATCCGCGTGCCGCCCGACCTCACCAGGTACGACGACTGCGCCCTGCCGTGCTTCGCCAGCACCACGTGCCCGTCCACGGGCGACTTCGAGGCGTGCGGACCGGTGTAGAGGACGTGTTCCTCCAGCAGTTCGTCGGCGTCGCCGTCCACCAGCAGCCGGCCGCGCGAGAGCACCAGCAACCGGTCGGCCACACCGGCGATCTCCCCCACGGCGTGCGTGGAGAAGATCAGCGTCGTGCCCCTGTCGTTGACCTCGGTCAGCAACTCCCGCATGACCTTCCTGCGCGCCAGCGGATCGAGTTCGGCCAGCGGCTCGTCCAGCATCAGGACGTCGGGGCGGGACCCCAGCGCCAGCGCGAGCACCACGTGCGTGCGCTCACCACCGGACAGGTCCTCGACGTGGAGCTTGCGCGGGATCCGGAAGCGGTTGAGCCACTGGTTCGCCCGGTCGTGGTCCCAGACGGTGTTCATGCGGCGGCCGAACTCCAGCACGTCCGAGACCTTGAACGACTTGTACATGGGCTTGTGCTGGGGCACATAGGCCACCCTGCCCGCGATCGCCGTGCGGCCCGACTCGGGCATCAGGTGCCCTGCCAGGACGTTGAGCAGCGTCGTCTTGCCGGAGCCGTTGGCTCCCACCATCGCGGTGACGCTGCCCGGCGGCAGCTCGAAGGAGACGTCTCGTAACGCCCACTTCGACACTTCGGCCGCAACCACGCTCATTGCGCTCCCCCACTCAGCACTTCGCGCATCAGCGCGTAGATGTCCTCGTCCTCCAACCCGGCGGAGCGTGCCTCCGCGACCCATGCGGCGAGCTTGACGCGCAACGGGTCCAGGTCCTCGGGGGCGGCGGACCCCAAGGACGCTTTGACGAAGGTGCCGGAGCCCTGGCGGGCTTCGACGAGGCCGGCGAGCTCGAGCTCGCGGTAGGCCTTGAGCACGGTGTTCGCGTTCACGCCACTCGTGGCGACGACGTCGCGGACCGTCGGCAGGCGATCACCCGGCTGCAACCAGCCGAGCCTCAGAGCCTCCCTGACCTGCTGCCCTAGCTGCAGGTACGCGGGATAGCCACTGCCGCGGTCAACGTGGAACTCGACCACGCACGCTCCCCAGATTGTTCTAGTGGACTAGGACAATAGAACACTTCTGAGCGTGCTGTGAAGAGACCCCCGGTGGGGAAACGGGGAGATCCGCTGGGCGCGGGACAGGGGGTTCAGCGCCCGAGCGAGGTGAGGAGTGCACGCGCCTCGGCGTGCGTGTCCGGCAACTGCTCGACCCAGACCTTGGCGGGTCCGACCGGCCGGACGTTGGGGTCGTCGGCGAGCCGGTCGGCCGCCAGGACCCGCAGGTTCGAGACTCTTCGCGCCAGCAGCCCATCGCGTCTGACCAGCACCGCGGCCACGCACGGACCGAGGGTCGCCACCGTCTCGCCACCGTCGAAAACGGTGCGCAGCGCGTCGGACACGAGCGTCATCGCGACGACACGGGACCAGCCCGTGGCGCGGTGCACGTCGAGCCGCAGCAGGACGAGGGCGTAGTCGAGCGGCGCGACCGGGGTCTCCCGGTACACCTCGCCCAGCCGCGTCCGCAGGTAGGCGGCGGTCGCGAGCCCCGTCAACGGGTCCTCGGCCGAGCACTCGCCCGCCTGCTTCGTCACGACGTCCGCCCAACCCAGCGCTGTCATGCGCACCATCCGGGAAGGGAGCGCGTCGACGTCCGGCGACACCATGTGCGACATCTCGGTCAGCACGGCGTGCAGCGCGGCCAGGTCCAGCAGCGTCTCGCTCAGGCCCGCCCCCGCCTCGGCACGGGCGCGGCCGAGCCGCACCAGCGCGTCGCCGGGGTCGGCGTCGTCCAGCATCGCCGCGCACACCTCGTCGACCTCGGCGAGCGGCCAGTCTGCGGGGAACGCCCAGCCGGCAGCCATGGTGGCGGTCCGCCACCTCGACTTCAGCAGGCGTTCCGCTTGTGCGACACCCACCCGGTCTCCCTTCAGTTCGCCCGATTCCAGGTGGGAGACGCGTCCGTCGCTGATTCGTGACGCAACCCGCGCGGGGGATTGAGATGACTCCTCCACACGCCGTAAGTCACACTGAGCGCCGCGAGGGAGGGAAACGAAGACTGTGGCAATCGTTCCTGCAGACGTCCAGGGGCCCAGCGACGCGGAACTCATCGAGTCCGTGCGCGGTGGGACCATCGACGCCTACGGCCAGTTGTACGAACGCCACGTCTCGGCGGCCTACAACCTCGCCCGCCAGCTGGCCCGCTCCCAGGCGGAGGCCGACGACCTCGTCTCCGAGGCGTTCGCGAAGGTGCTGGACACGCTCCGCGGTGGCCGCGGCCCCGACTCGGCGTTCCGCGCGTACCTGCTCACGGCGCTGCGACACACCGCGTACGACAAGACGCGCCGCGACAAGAAGGTCGACCTCACCGAGGACATGACCGACGTCGCGCCGGCCGTGCAGTTCAGCGACACCGCGGTGGCCGGACTCGAGAAGTCGATGGCCGCCCGCGCGTTCGCCGCACTGCCCGAGCGCTGGCAGATGGTGCTCTGGCACACCGAGATCGAGGGCCAGTCGCCCGCCGAGGTCGCCCCGCTGCTCGGGCTGACGGCCAACGGCGTGTCCGCGCTCGCCTACCGCGCCCGTGAGGGCCTCAAGCAGCAGTACCTGCAGATGCACCTGGCCGACACGGAGGCCGAACGCTGCCGCGCGACGGTCGACCGGCTCGGCGCCTGGACCCGCGCGGGCCTGTCCAAGCGCGAGGCGACCCAGGTCGAGGCGCACCTCGACGAGTGCGGGCGGTGCCGTGCGCTGGCCGCCGAGCTCGCGGACGTCAACGGCGCGCTGCGGATCTTCGTCGCCCCGCTGGTGCTGGGCATCGGTGCCACGACGTACCTGGTGGCCGCCGGAACGACGACGGCCGTCGTCGGTGCCGGAGCGGCCGCGGGCGGCGCGGGCGCCGTGGGTGCCGCGATCCCCCGTCAGCTGGTGACCGTGGGTGGCTCCGCTGCCGCCGTGGCCGCCGCCGTGGCGATCGCGCTGGCCGCCGCCGGTGGCGAACAGCAGGCGCCCGCGGTCCAGGCCGTCCAGCCGCCTCCCGCGCAGACGCAGGTCCAGACGCCGCGGCCGGTCCCGCCCGCGCCCGTGCCGCCTGCCCCGACCCCCACGACGGAACCGCCGACGACCACCACCACGGAGCCGCCGCCCTCGGTGACCCCGCCGGCGCCGGCCCCTGCTCCCGAACCCCCGGCCCCCGAGCCGCCCGCGCCCGCACCGCCGTTGCTCACGCCGACGACGCCGAGCGGGTACACGCTGACGCCGGGCGAGGAGCCCAAGGACTTCCCGATCACCATCCGGAACACCGGTGGCACCGCGGCACCGCCCGCGAGCATGGTGCTGAACCTGCCTCCCGGCGTCGTGTCGACCGGCGCCCCTGCCGGGTTCGGCGCCGCGCGCCTGCTGCAGCCGGACGGCGCGGCGGAGCAGATCGTGAACTGCCCCGCGGGCACCGGCACGATCACGTGCGTGACGCCGCAGGGCATCGCACCGGGCGGGCAGGCGACGTTCCGCTTCCAGCTGCGCGCGACCGACAGCGCGGTGCCCGGCAGGATCACGGGCGTCATCAGCGCGGGCACGTCGATCTCCGTCGACATCAGCGTCGAGGTCAACGTGCCGCCGGTGAACGACGACATCGACCTCACCGTGAAGACGTGGCAGGACGTGTGGTGGCACCACCCGCGTGCGGACGTCGGGGTGCGCAACAACGGCCCGCGCGCGGGCACGCTGAAGCTGGACATCTCCTCGACCGACGACCTGGTGATCTTCGCGCCGTACCGCCAGTGCGCGCAGACGAGCAAGACGTCGATCCGCTGCATCGCCGACCTGGACAAGGGCGACCGGTACCGGATGTCCTTCTGGGCGTTCGGGCGCAAGGGCGGCAACGTCAGCGTCACGGCCACGCTGGGCAACGCGACGAAGTCCGTGACCGTGCCGCTCAAGGGCTGGCCGGAGAAGCCGCCGGGCGAGGAACCGCCGAACCCGCCGACGACCACCACGACGGTGCCGCCGACGACCACGACCACGCAGCCGACCAGGCCGACGCAGCCGACCGAGCCGACGAAGCCGGGCACTCCGACCGTCCCGACGAAGCCGACCGAACCGGTGGAGACGACGACCCCGGACGTGTCGCCGCCGTCCTCGACGGAGCCGTCAGTGCCTCCGACGACACCGCCGTCGACCACGCCCCCGACGCGGGAGGAACCGTGCGAACCGAGCGGCCTGCTGCCTGGGCTGATCGGCGGTCTGCTGGGGCAGCCGTCCTGCGAACCACCGCGAAGTTGATCAAAAGTTGATCTTTGATCGTCACTGAACGTGCTGGTCACGCGCCTCAGGGTGGCGGAATGTAACACCCGGAGGCCGGCGTCGTTACCTTGATCAGTACGCTGATCCGGTGCTGCCAGTCGTTCGCCGCGCCATGAGCCGGATGCCAGAGCCGCTTCAGTTCCTGTTGCACAAGCACCGCGAGATGATCAGGTTCGCCCTGGTCGGTGGCACGACGTTCCTCATCGACAACGGCGTCTGGTACGCGCTCAAGCTCACCGTGCTGACCGACAAGGTCGTCACGGCGAAGGTCATCGGCGTGCTGGTGGCGATCATCGCCTCGTACGTGCTGTCCCGCGAGTGGTCCTTCCACACCCGCGGCGGCCGCGAACGTCACCACGAAGCGGCCCTGTTCTTCCTGGTCAGCGGCCTCGGTGTGGGTATCAACATCCTGCCGCTGTGGCTCTCGCGGCACCTCTTCGGCCTGCAGGCCCCGTTCGTCTCGGTGCTGACCGAGGAGGTCGCGGACTTCGTCTCCGGCTCGATCATCGGCATGCTGCTGGCCACCGGCTTCAAGTTCTGGGCGATGCGGCGCTGGGTCTTCCCGGACGCCGACGCGCGACCGGACCGGCGCGTTCACCCGATCTCCGTAGACTCGTCGCGTGTCCCTAGCCGAAACAGTGGTCTCGCGGTTCCCGGAACCGATTCGGTCGATCGCGCTGAAGCATCGTGAACTAGTCAAGTTCGCCCTGGTCGGGGGCACCTGCTTCGTGATCGACACGGTCCTGTTCTTCGGGATCAAGACCGTGGTCCTGCCGAACAACCCGGTGACGGCGAAGATCATCGCGACGCTCGTCGCCACGATCGTGTCGTACATCCTGAACAGGGAGTGGTCGTTCCGCACCCGTGGCGGGCGCGAGCGTCACCACGAGGCGTTGCTGTTCTTCCTGGTCAACGGCATCGGCATCGTGCTGAACTCGGCACCGCTGTACATCGCGCGATACGCGTTCCACCTCCAGGAACCGCACGTGTCGCGGCTCACCGAGGAGATCTCGGACTTCCTTAGCGCGCAGATCGTCGGCACGCTCATCGCGATGGCGTTCCGGTGGTACGGCTACAAGAACTGGGTCTTCCCCGAGGAGAACGCCCGCAACAGCCGGTCGATCGACGACGAGAAGGAGCTCGGCCACAGCTAACGCGGTGTGTTCGGCGTCTTCCAGGAGATGCCCACCACGTCCTGCGCCTTCGGCACCGGCAGGAACACGGCGAACGTCGCCGGCCGCGCCGTGGACAGCTCCAGCCTGCCGCCGTCCGCGTCGACCAGCGCCCGTGCCAGCGCCAGCCCCACACCGGTCGAGCCACCGCCGGAGACGCCGCGTTCGAAGATGTGCGCCGCGAGGTCGTCCGGCACACCCGCTCCGCCGTCGCTGACCTCCACGACGACCGTGCCCTCCTCGCTGCGCGCGGAGACGACCACCGATCCCTCGCCGTGGCGCAGGGCGTTGTCCAGCAGCACCCCGATGGCCTCGCGCAGGCGGGCGGGGGTGGCGCGGGCCAGCAGGCCGTCCGGGACGCGGACGCGCAACGCCCTGCCCTGGCTCCTGACCTGCTCACGCCACTCGTCGGCGATCAGGGTCAGCGCGGGCCGCAGCTCCAGCGGTTCGGCGCCGACGGCTCGGGCCGCACGGGCCGCCGCGAGCAGCTCGTCGAGCACGGCGGCGAGGCGTTCTGCCTGTTCCAGGGCCGCTCGGGCCTCAGCGGCCGTCTCCGGTTCCGGGTGCTCCGCGAGGGCCTCCAGACGTAGCTGAAGCGCCGTGAGACGGCTGCGGAGCTGGTGGGAGACGTCGCCGACGAGCTCGCGTTCACGCTGGACGAGCCTCGCCAGTGCCGTGGCGGAGGTGTCGAGGGCCTCGGAGACGGCGTCGAGCTCCTGGATGTTGTAGCGCTGTTCGTCCGCGCGGAAGTCGCCTGCGCCCAGTCTGGAGGCGCGGGCGGCCACGTGCCCCAGCGGTTTGGCAAGCGTTTGCGCCGTCACCAGGGCCACGACGGTGCCCGTACCCACCGAGAGCGCCAGCAGGAGCAGCACCAGGCCTGCCACCTGGGCCTGCTGCGTGTGCATCGGCCCGGACGGGATCTCCAGGCGGACGGTGCCCTGCTGCGCGATCGGCAGCTCGACGGTCAGCGGGTCGTCCCCCGGCGAGGGGCCGGTGGTGCTGGTGCTGCCCGACGACGTGACCGTGAGGCGGCCGTCGGTCGGGATGGCGATCCGGACGGCCTCGACGTCGAGGCTCTGCTGCTTGGCGAGCTGGTCGTCGAACGTCGTCGCGATCCGCTGGGCGCTCTCGCTCAGGTCGCCGCGGGCCGTGTCCTCGACGAGCTGCAGCGCGGTGTAGCCGAGGGGAAGACCGAGCACGATCCCCGTGACGGCGACGGCGAGCAGGATCGCCCGCAGGATCCGGCGGCGCACTAGTCGGCGTTGAAGCGGAAGCCGCGGCCGCGGACGGTCGCGATGCGCTTCTCCGCGGAGTTCGGCGTGCCGTCGCTGAGCTTCCTGCGCAACCACGACATGTGCATGTCGAGCGTCTTGCTGCCCTTGAGGTCCGGGTCGTTCCAGACCTCGGACAGGATCTCGTCGCGGCTCACGACCTGCCCCGCGCGCTGGATCAGCACTTTGAGCAGCTCGAACTCCTTGTTCGCCAGCTGGATCTCGCCGCCGTCGACCGTGACGCGGCGGGCGGCCAGGTCGACGCGCACGCCGTTGACCTCCAGCGTCCCCGGTGCACGGCGGCGCAGCAGAGCCCGGATGCGGGCCATCAGCTCGGCCAGCCGGAACGGCTTGGCCACGTAGTCGTCCGCGCCCGCGTCGAGCCCGACCACGAAGTCGACCTCGTCCGCTCGCGCGGTGAGCATCAGCACGGGCACGCTCCTGCCGCTCTGCCGAAGCCGGCGGCACACCTCCAGTCCGTCCATCCCCGGCAGGCCGAGATCCAGCACCAGGAGGTCGATTCCCCCGGCGATGGCGGCTTCGAAGGCACTTGGCCCGTCACTGACGACCTGCACCGAATAGCCCTCCCGCGTCAAAGCGCGGGAAAGCGGTTCGGCGATGGCCGGGTCGTCCTCGGCCAGCAACACCACGCTCACGGGCCCCAGCGTATTCGTGGAACGATCGCCGCGTGTCACGCCACGATGCTGATCTCGAACTCGCCCTCCGCCTCGCCGACGCCGCCGACGCGATCACCGCGACCCGGTTCCGCGCCCACGACCTCGCCGTGGAGCGCAAGCCGGACCGCACGCCCGTCACCGATGCCGACGTCGCGGTGGAGGACGCGGTCCGCGCCGTGCTGGCCGCCGAACGCCCCGACGACGTCGTCATGGGCGAGGAACGCGGCGGCACGCTGGACGCGGCGCGCGTCTGGGTGCTCGACCCGATCGACGGCACCAAGAACTTCCTGCGCGGCGTGCCGATCTGGGCGACGCTGATCGCCCTGGTCGAGGACGGCGTGCCGGTCGTGGGTGTCGTGTCCGCGCCCGCCATGGGCCGCCGTTGGTGGGCTGCTGCGGGCGGTGGCGCGTTCGCGTCCGACGCCTCCGGTGAGCGCGCCATCTCCGTGTCCGGTGTGCGCTCTCTCGAAGACGCCTACGTGTCCACGACGGACATCAAGTCGTGGGTGGAGTACCACTCACGTGAGGCGTGGTTGCGGCTCGTGGACGCGACCTGGGAGAGCCGCGCGTTCGGCGACTTCTACCAGCACTGCCTGGTCGCCGAGGGCGCCATCGACCTCGCACCGGAGTGCGTGGCGAACCCGTGGGACATCGCCCCGTTCCAGGTGCTGGTGCCCGAGGCAGGTGGCCGTTTCACCTCGCTCGACGGCGAGGAGCGCTACGACGGCGGCAGCGTGCTGACGTCGAACGGCCACCTGCACGAGCCCGCGCTCAAGCTGTTGGCACGCTGAGACTTCCGCGCGCGACCTGGGCCCAGGCCAGCCGGCCGAAGAGGTAGTGGCACGCCACGCTCTCGTCGTCGAACCGGGCCCAGTCGTAGCGGTTGCCCTGCTCCTGCCAGAAGACCTCGTGCCCGGTCTCGTCGGCGAGCAGGCACCAGCGCCCCTCCGCCTCCTCGCCGATGCTGACGACGTCGTCCGGCACGCCGATCCTGGTCAGCCACTCGGGCAGCGACTCGACGTTCATGCGGTGATCTCCGTGAGGTAGCCGAGCGCGACGAGGTCCGCGACGGGGTAGGTGGTGCGGTACCGGCTGCCACCGCCGGGCTGTCCGAACCAGGGTGCGCTGATCGTGCGGTGGACGGGCAGGTCCCTGACGACGCGGTACCGCCGGTAGCCCTCCTCCGCCGCCTGGGGTGGCAGCGAACGCTGGGCGAACGGGGTGCCCGCCGCGCTCAGGACGCGGCCTTCCGGGGTTCCGAACCTGTCCAGTTCGGCGCCTGCCTCCAGGACCTCCGGCCGGCTGTCCTCGTAGCCGCCCTCGCGTTCGGCCGGCCAGCGCGGGGTGCCGTCCTCGTGCTGGAACAGGCTCTCCCAGTCGCGTTCGTGCATGCCCGCGAGCGGGTCGTGGCCCTCCAGCAGCTCCTGCACGATCGGGTGATCCTTGCCGAGGCCCTCTGACGGGACCGACGGCGTCGCGGAGGAGAGGTCGACCGCCTGCGGGTGGTCGTCCGGGGCGAACCTCGGCACGACCTGCTCCTGCACCTGCGGGGGCGGCGGGAGCTGACGGGCGGGCTTCGGGGCCAGGCGCGGAGCCCGTCCCGCACTCAGGAAGACGGCCATGAACCAGCTTCCGGCCGCAGCCGCCGTGTAGGTGTGGCCGAGGATCTCGCCGGCGAGGCCGGGGTCGCCCAGGGCCTCGACCCGGTTGTCGAGGCGGTCGCTGAGCGCGTGCGAGCCGGGGTGACCGCCGGAGTCGACGGTCGCCAGCGGCCCCGAGGTCGTGGTCCCGGCGCCGAGGTCGACGTCGGCACCCGGCGCGGCCGGGGTGGCGATGGTGTCGCCGACCTGCCGCTCGCCGCGTTCGTCCACGGTCGCGAGGTCGCCGTCCAGCAACGCCTCCGCGGCGTCCTTGGACAGGTCCTTGGCGGCGGCGTCCTTGGCCGTCACCGGACCCTGCGAGCTCTGGGCCGAGGTGTGCGTGCCGGACTGGCTCTGCCCCGGCCCCTGCACCTGGCTCGACTGGGTACCGGCCTGGCCGCCGAACTGGGTGGGCTGTGCGGTGGCGGGCACGGCGCCGGGCATGCCGGTCTTGCCGGCCACCGCCTGCGACCCCGCCTTCGCGTCGCCCAGCTTCGCCTCGCCGGCCTTGGCCTCGCCGACCTTGGCTTCCGCTGCCTTCGCCTCGGCGGCTTTCGCCTCCGTGGCCTTGGCGGCCTGCTGGGACTGCTGAGCGGCCTGCCCAGCCTGTCCCTGCTGGCCGGGCGCCTGCGGGCCCTGCTGTCCCACCACGGCACCGACCTGGGAGGCCGCAGCCGGAACACCACCGACAGCGCCACCCACGGCACCGCCGACAGCACCCACGGCGCCACCGATCGGCCCACCGGCCGGAGCAGCCATCGCCGGACCCGCGGGTGCGGCCGGCGCGGCGGGTGCCGCGGCCTGAGGTGCGGAAGGAGCCTGACCGGGCATTTCAGACCCGCGCACCATCGGCGGGTCGAGCACGGCACCGGAGGCCTGCGTCGTGTTGTCGGCAACGGGTCCGAGGTGGCCCTGAACGCTCGGGATCACGTCGGCCACCGGCTGCGCGACGGGCGCGACGACCTGTCCGACCGCATGACCGGCGTCCGCGACGATGCCGGTCACAAAACCGCCCTTGCCCTCGCCGCCACGACCGTGCCCGTTCCCAGGCCCCTGGCCCTGGTTGTCACCACGGGGACCGTCGCCGTCACCACGACCGTCGAACACCGGACCGGCGGCGTCACGACCACCAGGCACCGCGTCCAGCACCGGCGCCACCACAGCGGCAGCAGGCGCGGTCACGGGCGCGGCAGCGTCAAGGACCGGCGCGGCAACCTCAGTGACAGCACCGACAACAGGCGCCAGCGGTGCCGTCACAGCTCCGACAACAGGCGCGACCGGAGCCGTCACCGCACCCACAACGGGTGCCACCGCCTCAGTCACCGGCGCGACCACAGCGGCAACGGGCTCGACGACGGGAGCGACAACGCCCGCCACCGGTGCGACCGCACCACCGACGAGGTTCAGCAGCCCACCGCCACCGCCGGCCCCGTGGGAGCCGGGCGCGGTGTTGACGGGCGGCGTGCTCTGGCTCATGTCGATGCCGCTGTCCAGCCGGATGGCGGAGCTCAACGTGTTCTGGAGGTTCGCGACGTTGGCCGCGGCCCCCTTCGTCAACGTGTCCAGCCCGAGCAGCGCGTTGGGGTTGCCGGCACTCGCAGACGCCGTCGCGGCGTCGTTGTTCTTGGCGAGCGTCACCAGCTCGCGCACGATCTCGACCTTGGCCGCCCCCACCTGCTTGGCGGCGTGGTCGAGCCGGTCAGCGGCGGCATGACACCCGCGGGCAGCCCGGTGGAAGTCGCCGTCAGGAGCCACGACCTTGGCCCATCGACCACGCGCGGCGTCCCCGGTAGCGCCGGACACGCCGTGCAGCGCACGGGACGCGGCCCCGTCGGACGAGGTGCCCAAACTCTTGATCTTGTCGCCGGCCTCGCGCCAGGCAGTGGCGCTGGACCGCATGGCGTCCTCGTCGGCCTTGGGCCACGAGACACCGGCCTTGGCCGCGACGGCGGCGAGTTCGGCGGGAAGCTCGATGCCCATGTCAGCCGTCCAACCTTCTCATCGCGGACGCGTTGCTCTCCTCAACGTGCCGGTACGTCGACGCCGTGGCCGCGAGCTTGTCGCTCACGTCCCCCAACGTCGAGGCAAGCCCGGACAACGCCCCGTTCGCGTCACCAGCAGGCTTCTCGTGCGAGGCGGCAAAACTCCGCCCGACCGCATCGTCGCCCCAACAGGCACCGAAAGCGGCCAGCGCCCGTTCGAGCGACCCCGCGATCTCGGTGGCCTGCCCGGCGAACCCCTTGAGCTCACGCGCCCCGGCGTCCAACCGCTCGAGGTCGGCCGAGTACCCGGTCATCGGACCCTCCTGTCGATGAGCTCGGAGTCGAGCCAGCTCTCCCGCTGCTCGTTGTCCTCGTCGTCGTCAACACGACGACGAACACCCTGCTGCCCCAGATCCACGGTCTCGTACTCGTCGCCCGCCGCGTACTCCGAGGGCATCAGATCAGCGGTCCCGGCCACCAACGCGGCAGGATCCGTGGCGGAGGGCAACACAGCACTCAACGCCTGATAAGTGTCCTCAGCAGCACTGGCCGCAGCAGCAGCGACAGTCCGCACGATCAACTCGGCCAACTGCTCGGGCCGATGCCTGCGATAGGCCATCTCGGAGAGCTCGAGCGCCACGAGCTTCCCGCCGGACCCGACGGTCGCCACGACCGTCCCGTCAGGACTGGAAGCCTGCCCGGACACAGCGGCCAGCTCGCGCTGGACACCGGCCAGCTGCTCACGGCTGCGCCGATAGTCGGCGAGCAACTCCTCGACCTGCGCACGGTGGTCGTCCACCGAGTCCCCCTCACACGCATAGCCCTGGGCTCGGGCTCTAGGACGCCGTCGCCCATAGATCGGTTCCCAGCGGATTGAGTTACTAGAATCAACGAGATGATCGCCTTCGAGGATCTGCCCGCAGGCCGCATCATCCCGCTCGGAGAGCTGACCGTCGACCGGGACGACATGCTGGACTTCGCGAAGAAGTTCGACCCGCAACCGTTCCACCTGGACGAGGAAGCGGGCAAGAACTCGATTTTCGGCGGTTTGTCCGCCTCAGGCTGGTACACGGCGTCCCTCTGGATGCGCCGCTGGGTGGACGTCGTCCTCGCCGACTCCACCTCGCAGGGCTCGCCGGGCGGCAAGGAACTCTCGTGGCTGGCCCCGGTCTACCCCGGTGACACGCTGACGTTCGCCGCCGAGGTGCTGACGGCCCGCCGGTCGAAGAAGCGGCCGGAGCTGGGGTTGGTGGAGTTCGCGGGGACGGCGCACAAGGGCGAGGACATGGTCTTCAAGTTCATCGCGACGGGCATGTTCACGGCACGCGACTGATCAAGCGACCACCTACGAAACGAGCGCACCCGCCGAAGGCGGCTACTTGCTCAACGCCCGAACAACCCGGGAAGGCGAAGGCCGCCCCAACTGCTCGGCCATCCACACCGAGGTCTCGACCAGCTTGTCCAGGTCGACCCCGGTCTCGATCCCCAGCCCGTCCAACATCCACACCAGGTCCTCGGTGGCGAGGTTCCCGGTAGCGGACTCCGCGTACGGACACCCACCCAGCCCACCAGCCGACGAGTCCACAGTCGTGACCCCGCACCGCAAAGCCGCAAGGGTGTTGGACAACGCCTGCCCATAGGTGTCGTGAAAGTGCACGGCCAGCCGGGAAACGTCCCCGAACCCGCCGATCAACGCCTCGACCTGCCCCGGCGTGGCCACCCCGATGGTGTCCCCCAGCGACAGCTGCGAGCACCCCATCTCCAGCAACCTCTCGCCCACGGCCACAACCTGGGACCGGGCCACCGGCCCCTCCCACGGGTCCCCGAAGCACATCGACACGTACCCGCGAACATCCAACCCGGCAGCCAGGGCCCGGGAAACAGTCGGCTCGAACATCTCGAACTGAGACTCCAACGACCGGTTCAAGTTCCGAGCAGCAAACGTCTCCGTAGCCGAAGCGAAGATCGCAATGTGCGTGACCCCGGCCTCGAGCGCCCGATCCAACCCACGCTCGTTCGGCACCAGCACGGGGTAGACAACCCCAGGACGATGCTCCAACCCACCCAGCAACTCAGCAGCATCAGCCAGCTGAGGCACCCACTTGGGGTGCACGAACGAAGTGGCCTCCAAAACGGACAGCCCAGCAGAAGCCAACCGCGACAAGAACTCCAGCTTCACCGCGACAGGCACCACAACGGACTCGTTCTGCAGCCCGTCCCGAGCCCCGACCTCCCAGATGGTCACGGCGGCGGGCAAACCCCCGGAGCCGACAACATCCGGGAGCCCGACCTCACGCGCGCCCATCGACCACTCCAGGCAGGAAGTCGTCGTCAGGGTTGTCGTTGACCTCTCGGTACAACATCGTGTGCACCTTCTCCACGGACGGGATGTCGTCGAACTCGAGCGGCTCGTCCGAGGCCGACTCGATGATCAGGGTGCCGCAGCCGAGCACGCGGTCCATCAGACTGTGCTCGAAGCGGACGCTGTTCACACGAGCCAAAGGGATGTCGAGGCCTGTGCGCTTGAACACGCCCTCGCGGTACATCACGCGGTCCGACGTGATGATGAAGTGCGTCGTCCGCCAGCGCACGACCGGCGCGACCGTCAGCCACAGGACCAGCACCACGCCGATCACGGCGAGGGCGATCCACGCGATCCCCGCCCACGACTGGTCCCCGACGAGACCCGCCAGATAGGTGCCGAGCGCGACCACCACCAGCAGCCAGAACACCGGGAAGATCAGCATCTTCCAGTGGGGGTGCTTGTGGATCACGACGTGCTCGCCGGAGCTCAGCAGGTCGTCGGGATAGGCCATGGAGCAACCCTAACTACGCCGGGCGCAAATGCACCACGTCACCTGCGGACACGCCGTGGTCCACCCCGTCGGCCCCGCGCACGACGAGCGTGCCGTCGGGCTCGATGCGCTGCGCCACCCCGGAAAGCTGAACGCCGCCGGAGAGTTCGACGCGGACGGTCGAGCCGAGGGTCGACGAGTGCTCCTGGTACTCCTCCAGCAGGCCGGACTCGACCGCGTCGCCGTCGTTCTTGCGCCACACGCCTTCCAGGCCGGCCAGTTCGACCAGCAGCCGGAACGCGAGCTCGCCGCGGTCCAGTTCGGCGGCGCCCTGGTCCTCCAGCGACGTCGGGGCGAGGCCACCCGGCGCGGGCTCGACGTCGGCGGGCAGCTTCGCCACGTTCAGGCCGATGCCGACCACGACGGAGCCGTCGGCGGTGATCTCGGACAGGATGCCGGCGCCCTTGCCCGCGTCCGCGCCGAGCAGCAGGTCGTTCGGCCACTTCAACGTCGCCTCGACACCGACCGAGGAGGCGACGCGCGCCAGGGCGAGTCCGGCGATCAGGTTCAGCCACGGCAGCCGCGCGGCGGGCACGCCGGCCGGACGGAACAGCACGCTCAGGTAGAGCCCACCCTCTGGCGACGACCAGGAGCGGCCGCGACGGCCCTGGCCCGCGCTCTGCTCGAGCGCGATCAGCACGGTGCGATCCGCGGCGCCGGAGCCTGCCAGGTCCGCGTTCGTCGACGCGGTGGTCTCGACGACGTCGAGGGCGGCGTACGGGCCGTTGGGGGCGACAAGCCGTGAGCGCAGCTCTTCGGCGTCGAGTGCGGTGGTCATCGCGCCAGGCTATTGGAACGGAAGAGAGT
Source organism: Lentzea sp. HUAS TT2 (assembly GCF_051853195.1). Taxonomy (NCBI): domain Bacteria; kingdom Bacillati; phylum Actinomycetota; class Actinomycetes; order Pseudonocardiales; family Pseudonocardiaceae; genus Lentzea; species Lentzea sp. HUAS TT2. Next base: position 1,912,128 of record NZ_CP196667.1, read on the forward strand.
ACGTGCGTTGAGAGGTGACCAACAGATTGCCGTGACCTGGACAACTGCACGAGGCAGTTCAGCAATGGTCTCGTTAGGCTGCGAGCCCATGAGCAGTGCGACCGAGCCGATCGGGCACGTCCCAGCCGACGCTTCAGGCGTCCCGGACGTCCACACCACCGCGGGCAAGCTCGTTGACCTCTACCGGCGCAACGACGAGGCGGTTCACGCCGGCTCGGAACGCGCGGTCGAAAAGCAGCACGCGAAGGGCAAGAAGACAGCCCGCGAGCGCATCGACCTCCTGCTCGACCCCGGTTCGTTCGTCGAACTGGACGAGCTGGCGCGGCACCGCTCGACGAACTTCGGCCAGGAGCGCAACCGCCCGTACGGCGACGGCGTCGTGACGGGCTACGGCACCGTCGACGGCCGTCCGGTGTGCGTGTTCTCCCAGGACGTCACGGTCTTCGGCGGCTCGCTCGGCGAGGTGTACGGCGAGAAGATCGTCAAGATCATGGACCTGGCCATCAAGACCGGCCGGCCGATCGTCGGCATCAACGAGGGCGGCGGCGCGCGCATCCAGGAGGGCGTCGTCTCGCTCGGCCTCTACGGCGAGATCTTCTCCCGCAACGTCAAGGCCTCCGGCGTGATCCCGCAGATCTCGCTGATCATGGGCTCGAACGCGGGCGGGCACGTCTACTCCCCCGCGCTGACCGACTTCGTGGTGATGGTCGACCAGACCTCGCACATGTTCATCACCGGCCCCGACGTCATCAAGACCGTCACCGGTGAGGACGTCACGATGGAGGAGCTGGGCGGCGGTCGCACGCACAACACCAAGTCCGGCAACGCGCACTACCTCGGCAGCGACGAGGAGGACGCGATCGCGTACGTCAAGGAGCTCCTGAGCTACCTGCCGTCGAACAACCTCAGCGACTCGCCCGCGTTCGAGGGCACGCTGGCCGAGGGGTCGATCTCCGACTCGATCACCGACTCCGACCGCGAGCTCGACACGCTCATCCCGGACTCGGCGAACCAGCCGTACGACATGCACGAGGTCATCAACCGCGTGCTCGACGACGGCGACTTCCTCGAGGTGCAGCCGCTGTTCGCGCCGAACATCCTCGTCGGCTTCGGCCGCGTGGACGGCAACAGCGTCGGTGTCGTCGCGAACCAGCCCACGCAGTTCGCGGGCTGCCTCGACATCGACGCCTCCGAGAAGGCCGCGCGGTTCGTGCGCACCTGCGACGCGTTCAACATCCCGGTGCTCACGTTCGTCGACGTGCCCGGCTTCCTGCCCGGCACCGACCAGGAGTGGAACGGCATCATCCGGCGCGGCGCCAAGCTGATCTACGCCTACGCCGAGGCCACCGTCCCGCTCGTCACCGTCATCACGCGCAAGGCGTACGGCGGCGCGTACGACGTCATGGGCTCCAAGCACCTCGGCGCGGACATCAACCTCGCGTGGCCGACCGCGCAGATCGCCGTCATGGGCGCGTCCGGCGCGGCGAACATCGTGCACCGCAAGACGCTCGCCGCGGCCGGGCAGAACGGCGAGGACGTCGACGCACTGCGTGCGAAGCTCCAGCAGGAGTACGAGGACGCGCTGTGCAACCCGTACGTCGCGGCCGAGCGCGGCTACGTCGACTCGGTGATCCCGCCGTCCTACACCCGCGGTTACGTGGCGCGGGCGCTGGCGATGCTGAAGGACAAGCGGGAGACGCTGCCGCCCAAGAAGCACGGGAACATCCCGCTGTGACCGCGCCGGAGGAGAACCCCCAGCCACTGCTGAAGATCGTCAAGGGCACTCCGGACGACCACCAGCTGGCGGCGCTGGCCGCCGTCATCGCCGGGCTGGCCTCGGCCGCCCCGGCGCAGGAGCAGCCGAAGCGGCGTTCGGAGTGGGCGAACCCGGCACGCCGGGTCCGCAGGCCTCTCCAGCACGGGCCAGGCGCCTGGCGCGCCTCAGGTCTCCCCCCTGCTTGACCGCACGCGGGGACCTTTCGTACTGCATGTCGGTACGAAAGGTCCCCGCGTGCGACGAGTCAGCAGGGGATGCGGCGGCTGGTGACGTTCAGGCCGACGGCGACCTCGCGACAGCGGGTCTCGCCGTCGACCTCCAGCTTCAGGGTCCAGAACGCGCTGCCGTAGGCCGAGGTCCTGCGCAGCACCTCAACGCCTGCCTGGTCGAGGGGCAGGTTTCCGCGCACCGCGGGCACGACCGACGTGAGCAGCGCGTTCTCCGCGCGGTCGACGGTGTCGGCGAACGGCCAGACGGGTACTCCGTAGCCGATCGGGTCACTCGCGAGCACGCTTCCAACTCCGAGTGATCCAATGAGCCCGCCGAGCACGACGAGCAGTGCCGCGATCCGTCTGCGCCTGCCTTCGCGATCGGAGCCGCGTTCGGTGAGGACAAGCACCCAGCGCTTCACTCTGCGAGAGTGCCGACTGAAGAGGTGATCGCGCATCAGCAGTACTACTCAAACGGACCGTGCGAACTGGCGGACCGTGTACGCGTTGTGCGTCGGCTTCTTCATGACGCTGCTCGACACGACCATCGTCAACGTCGCACTGCCGTCGATGATCACCGATCTGAACGCCTCCCTGAACGACGTCATCTGGGTCGTCAGCGCCTACCTGCTCGCGTTCGCGGTGCCGTTGCTGCTGACCGGACGGCTGGGCGACCGGTACGGGCCCAAGCGGCTCTACGGCATCGGGCTGGTGCTGTTCCTGGCGGCGTCGCTGGCCTGCGGGCTCGCCACCAGCGCGGAGACGCTGATCGCTGCCCGCGTCTTCCAGGGCCTGGGCGCCGCGGCCATGACGCCGCAGACGATGGCGTTCATCACGCACCTGTTCCCGGCGAACAAGCGGGGCGCGGCGCTCGGCATGTGGGGGTCGGTGGCGGGGCTCGCGACGGTCTCCGGGCCGTTGCTCGGCGGGGTGCTGGTCACGCACCTGGGCTGGGAGTGGATCTTCTTCGTGAACCTCCCGATCGGCGTGCTCGCGCTGGTGCTGCTGTTCCTGTGGGTGCCTGACCTGCGGCCGAACCGGGCGCCGCGCTTCGACGTGCTCGGCGTCGTGCTGTGCTGCCTCGGGCTCGGGCTGCTGGTGTTCGGGATCCAGAACGGCGAGCACTACCAGTGGGGCCGGGTGGCGGGACCGATCAACGTCGCCGAGATCATCGCGGCCGGTGTGCTGTTCCTCGTGGCGTTCGTGCTGTGGCAGGCGTCCGCGCGCAACCCCGAGCCGCTGATGCCGCTCAAGATCTTCCGCAACCGCAACTTCTCGCTCGGCAACGTCGCGAACATCATGATCGGCATCACCGTGACCGGTGTGTTCGTGCCGCTGGCGCTGTTCCTGCAGACCGTGCCGAAGCTGTCGCCGCTGGAGACGGGCCTGGTCACGGCGCCGGCGTCGCTGATGTCCGGCGTGGTGGCCGTGTTCGCGGGACGGCTGTCGAACCGGGCGGACGCCAAGTACCTGCCGATCACCGGGTTCGCGCTGATGGGCGCGGGCGTCCTGGCCATGACTTTCTTGCTCGGCGACGGTTCCCAGTGGGTGCTGCTGCCGTCGATGGTGGCCCTGGGCATCGGCATGGGGCTCGTGTTCTCGCCGCTGACGAACATCTCCACGCGCACGCTCGACCGGTCGCTGCTGGGCGCGGGATCCGGCATCTACAACACGTCGCGGCAGTTCGGGAACGTGCTCGGCAGCGCGGTGACGGGTGCGGTGCTGCAGATCGTGCTCGCGGCCACCGGCGACTTCACCACGGCCGTGCGAGCGGCGTTCTACCTGCTGCTGGCGGTCACCGCGATCGGCATCGTGGCCGCGTTCGCCTTTCGACAGGTCGCCGCCCCGAGCGTGACAGACTCGGCTCGTGCGTCTGATCCTGGCCTCCCAGTCACCCGCCCGTCTTAGCGTCCTGCGGTCCGCGGGCATCGAACCCGTCGTCCGGGTCTCCGGTGTCGACGAGGACGCGCTGATCGCGTCGCTCGACAACCCGACGCCGGAGGAGACCGTCGTCGTGCTGTCGGCGGCCAAGGCAGAGGCGATCGAGCACGACGACGACTGCGTGGTCGTCGGCTGCGACTCGATGCTGCTGTTCGAGGGCGAACTCGTGGGCAAGCCCGGCACGCCGGAGGTCGCGCTGGACCGGTGGCGGCGGGTCGCGGGCAAGAGCGGCGTGCTGATCACCGGGCACACCGTGCTGCGGGTCGTCGCGGGAGAGATCACGGGCCGCGCCTCGGCCGCCGAGTCGACGACCGTGCGGTTCGGCACGCCGTCGGACGAGGAGCTCGAGGCCTACATCGCGACGGGCGAGCCGCTGCACGTCGCGGGCGGCTTCACGATCGACGGGCGCGGCGGCTGGTTCATCGACGGCATCGACGGCGACCACACCTCGGTCATCGGGATCAGCCTGCCCCTCACCCGAAGGCTCCTCGGCCAGGTGGGTGTTCCGGTGTCCGCACTCTGGTAGACGCTGGTCACAGTTCACCCGATCGAGGAAGTCTGCCCTCAACGCCGGCGTTGAGGGCTAGCGGTGAACGAGTACTTGACGCGTCGCAGGAACATCGACCTGGCACGCAGGACGAGCACGGGTTGTCGGAGCTAACGCCTCCGCCACCCCTCACTCAGCTCATCCCTGCCCAGGAGATGTTCCGATGTCGTTCGTCCAGACATACCGCAAGCCCAAGGTCTTCGGACTGACAGTTCTAGGCGCGCTCGTCCTCGGCGCGCTGGCCGGCTGGCTCGGCAAGGGCACGTGGCTCGCGCCCGTCCTCGCCAAGATCGGCTCCACCTTCACGGCGCTGCTGCAGCTCACCGTCATCCCGCTCGTCTTCACCGCGATCGTCGTCGGCATCGCGTCGCTGCGGAACCTCGGCGGCGGCCGCACCGCGGCGCGCCTGGGCGGCAAGACGTTCCTGTGGTTCGCCATCACGTCGTTCATCGCGGTGCTGATCGGCATCGCGGTCGCCTCGGTCCTGCGGCTCGGCCAGGGCGTGCAGATCGAACCCGCCGCCGGAGCCGTCGACAAGCTCGCCAAGCGCGCGTCCGGCTCGTGGCAGGCGCTGCTCGACAACCTGGTGCCCACCAACATCTTCAGCTCGTTCACCGAGGGCGACGTGCTGCAGGTCGTGTTCATCGCGGTGCTGGTCGGCTTCGCCGCGTACGCGCTCGGGGACAAGGCCGCGCCGTTCACGAACCTGGTCCGCTCGTTCTTCGACATCATCCAGAAGGTCGTCGGCTGGATCATCCTGCTGGCGCCGATCGGCATCTTCGGCCTCATCGGCAACGCCGTCGCGTCCTACGGCAACGGGTTCGTGAAGCCGCTGTTCTCGTTGATCCTGGCCGTGTACCTCGGTTCCGCGCTCGTGCTGTTCGTCGTCTACCCGGTGCTGCTGAAGTTCGTCGGCAAGACCTCGCCGGTCGAGTTCTTCCGCAAGGCGGGCACGGCGCTGCAGTTCGCGTTCGTGTCGCGGTCCTCCGGTGCCACGCTTCCGTTGTCCCGCAAGGCGGCCACCGACCTCGGCGTGCCGCAGGAGTACGCGAACTTCGCCGTGCCGCTGGGCACCACGACCAAGATGGACGGGTGCGCCGCGGTCTACCCGGCCATCGCGACGATCTTCATCGCGAACCTGTTCGGCATCCAGCTCTCGGTGTGGCAGTACGTCGGCATCGTGCTCGTCGCCGTGTTCGGCGCGCTCGCCACGGCCGGGACGACCGGCTGGTACACGATGCTCACGCTGACCCTGAGCGTCGTCGGCCTGCCGCCGGCCGTGATCGCGACCGGGGTGGCCGTGGTCTACGCGATCGACCCGATCCTCGACATGATGCGCACCGCGACCAACGTGGCCGGGCAGATCACCGTGCCGGTGCTGGTGGCGCGCAGCGAGAACCTGATCGAGGAGCCGGCCGCGGCGGACGAGAAGGAACTCGTCAACGCTTAACTGTCGGCGCACGGACGTAGTTGCGACAACTTCGGCACCGGTGCGGGCCAGCCAGGAAGCTGCTCCCGCGCCGGTGCCGGCGTAGTGCAGCCGACGTTCGCGCCGAGCGCCGAGAACACCTGGACGAACGAGTCGTTGCACTGGCCGTCGCACGCGCGCTGGGCCGACACGACGTCCGCCGTGCCGTCCTCGTTGACGTCGTGCAGCCCGAGGTACCCGGCACTGGACAGATAGGCGGTTTGCGCGCGCGTCCACGTGCCGTCCTTGCGGAACAGCACCTCGCCGAAAACCTTGCCGCCGCCGTCGCCGCGCACGAGGCACACGCTGACCGCCGCCTCCCGGCACTCCAGCGACTTGTCGGTCACCGTCGCGCCGAGCTCGGCGATGGTCATCTCGAAGATGAACGGGCCCGACGCGCCGGTCACCCTGATCCGCCCGCCGCCCGTCCCCGAGAGCAGCTCGACGAGGTCCTTGCCGACCGATTTGCCGATGACGACCTGGCAGACGGTGGTACCGCAGCGCATTCCGGTGTCGGTGCCGGATTGACCTGAATCGATGTTGCCGGGTCTCTGGAAATAGGCGAACACCACCCCTGCGACGACGACCGCGGCGGCGACGACGGCGATAGCCTGCACGGACCTGGTTCCACCCACGTCGCAGATTGTGGCCGATGGACTGACGATGGATGTGAAGTGAGCCGTCTCTCCCTCTCCCAGTTCATTGATTTCCGTAGACTGCGGCACCAGCCAGAGCCGTAATTAACCGGTCCAGCAGGAGGTACGACGCCGTGTCGCTGCGCAAGGTCCTCATCGCCAATCGCGGTGAGATCGCCGTCCGGGTCATCCGCGCCTGCCGTGACGCCGGTCTGACGAGCGTCGCCGTCTACGCAGACCCCGACCGCGACGCGCCGTTCGTGCGGCTCGCCGACGAGGCGTTCGCGCTGGGCGGCAACACCCCCGGTGAGAGCTACCTGTCGTTCGAGAAGGTGCTGGCGGCGGCCGCCCAGTCCGGCGCCGACTCCGTGCACCCCGGCTACGGCTTCCTGTCCGAGAACGCCGAGTTCGCGCAGGCCGTGATCGACGCTGGCCTGACCTGGATCGGCCCGACGCCGCAGGCGATCCGCGACCTCGGGGACAAGGTGACGGCGCGGCACATCGCGATGCGCGCGGGCGCGCCGCTGGTGCCCGGTACGAAGGACCCGGTCAACGGGCCGGACGAGATCATCGCGTTCGCCTCCGAGCACGGGCTGCCCGTCGCGATCAAGGCGGCGTTCGGCGGTGGCGGCCGTGGCCTGAAGGTCGCGCGCACGATGGAGGAGATCCCCGAGCTGTTCGACTCCGCGGTCCGCGAGGCCGTCACGGCGTTCGGCCGCGGCGAGTGCTTCGTCGAGCGCTACCTGGACAAGCCGCGCCACGTCGAGGCGCAGGTCCTCGCCGACACCCACGGCAACGTGATCGTCGTCGGCACGCGCGACTGCTCGTTGCAGCGCCGCCACCAGAAGCTGGTCGAGGAGGCGCCCGCGCCGTTCCTGACCGACGAGCAGCGCGCCACGATCCACTCCTCCGCCCGCGCGATCTGCCTGGAAGCCGGCTACCACGGCGCCGGCACGGTCGAGTACCTCGTCGGGATGGACGGGTCGATCTCGTTCCTGGAGGTCAACACGCGCCTGCAGGTCGAACACCCGGTGTCCGAGGAGACCACGGGCCTCGACCTGGTGCGCGAGCAGTTCCGCATCGCGGCCGGCGAGAAGCTGCGGTTCACCGAGGACCCGGCGCCGCGCGCGCACTCCATCGAGTTCCGGATCAACGGCGAGGACGCCGGTCGCGGCTTCCTGCCCGCGCCGGGCACCGTCACGACGTTCATCGCGCCGTCCGGTCCCGGTGTCCGCGTGGACGCCGGTGTCGAGTCGGGTTCGGTGATCGGCGGGCAGTTCGACTCGTTGCTGGCCAAGCTGATCGTGACCGGCGAGAACCGCGACGAGGCCCTGGCCCGTGCACGGCGCGCGCTGGACGAGATGGTCGTCGAGGGCATGGCGACCGTGCTGCCGTTCCACCGGGTGATCGTGCGGGACGCGGCGTTCACCGCCGAGAAGCCCGAGGGGTTCACCGTGCACACGCGGTGGATCGAGACCGAGTTCGACAACCAGATCGCGCCTTTCGCGGGTGCTGCCGAGGCCGGCGAGGACGAGACGCCGCGGCAGACCGTGGTGGTCGAGGTCGGTGGGCGTCGGCTTGAGGTGTCGCTGCCCGGGGATCTCGCGGTTGGTTCGCGGCCTGCTGCTGCGGTGAAGAAGCCGAAGACGAAGCGTGCGGGTGGCAGTTCCGCGGCTGTGTCCGGGGACGCGGTGGCGGCGCCGATGCAGGGCACGATCGTCAAGGTGGCCGTCGAGGACGGGCAGACCGTCGAAGCCGGCGACCTGATCGTGGTGCTGGAGGCCATGAAGATGGAGAACCCGGTGACGGCGCACAAGGCCGGCACGGTGACGGGTCTCGCGGCCGCGCCCGGCGACCCGATCACGCAGGGCACCGTGATCTGCGAGCTGAAGGACTGACCGGCCGGGTCGCTCACCTACGATTGCGTTGTGAGCGACCCGAGCAGGGACATCCGCATCGGTGACACCGAGCGTCAGCAGGCGTTGCAGGTGCTCGGTGAGCACATGAGCGCGGGCCGCATCGACATCGACGAGTACGGCGACCGGTCCGCGAAGATCACCACCGCGAAGACCCGCGGCGAGCTGATGGCGTTGTTCTACGACCTGCCGGACCCGCGGCCGCAGTTCGTGGCGCCCGTGCCGATGTTCAACGAGCCTCTCAGGGCGCCCGCGCGCCGGTGGGAGGGCGCGGTCATCCCCGTGGTGGGCGTCGCCGTGGCGATCGTGTTCTTCGTGTTGGTGAGGAACCCGCTGATCTTCCTGCTCGTGCCCGCGGTGGCGATCCTGTGGGGGCAGTGGAACGGCCGCCGTCGATGAAACCGTTGCTGTTGCTGGATCTCGACGGCGTGCTGCGTTCCTTCCCGCCGATGCCGGCCGAACTGGCCGCGCGCGCCTTCGAGCCGTCGCTGCTGCGCCGCGCGATCACCGGGGAGATCACCGACGAGCAGTGGCGGCAGGAGGTCGGCCCGGACTTCGCGGTCACCACCGGCGGGGTGATCACCGAGGCGCTGGCGCTGGTGCGGATGGCGCGGCGGCAGTGCTTCGTGGCGTTGCTGTCCAACGCGACCACGCGGCTGGAGGTGGACCTCGCGACGCTCGGCCTCGACGGTGAGGTCGACGCGGTGTTCAACTCCTCCCGCCTCGGCCTCGCGAAGCCGGATCCCGCGATCTACCGCAGGGTGCTCGACGAGCTCGGGTACTCGACGGGCTTGTTCTGCGACGACGACGCGGAGAACGCGGCCGCCGCGCGTGCGGCGGGGCTCGACGGCGTGCACGTGCCGGACACGGCGGCGTTGCGGACGGCGCTGGCCGTGCGCGGGCTGATCCCGCCGACCGTGCTGCTGATCCTGCCGGACCGCGACGAGGCAGAGGAGCTGGCGGCGGAGCTGCTGGAGGCCGGCTGGGGTCCGTGCGCCGTGCACAGGGACATGCTGGCTGGCGAGGACGACGCCGAGGCCGTGGACTGGGTGGTCGAGCTGACCACCGCGCCGGACGGGCTGCCGGCGTCCGCGCACCGCGCCGAGCTCGACGACCTGGCCGAGCAGCACGACGGGTTCACCGGCGAGGGTTAGGCGAAGCGGTCGGTGGCGGCGACGATCGCCGCGGCCAGGCTGCCGCCGCCGTGCCCGGTGTCGTCGAGGACCACGAGCTCGCTGTCCGGCCACGCCCGGTGCAGCGCCCATGCCACGCCGAGCGGCGCGCTGACGTCGTAACGGCCGTGGATCAGCACGGCCGGAATCCCGTGCAGCCGCTCGATGTCCCGCAGCAGCTGGCCCTCCTCCAGGAAGCAGCCCCGCGCCCAGAAGTGGGTCACCAGGCGGGCGAAGGTCAGCTGGAACGCCGGCTCGGCGACCGACAGGAACGGCTCGGCGTCGGGGGCCAGCGACATGTGGGTGTCCTCCCACAGGCACCACTCGTGCGCGGCCGTGGCCCGGACCTGGGGGTCGGGGTCGTGCAGCAGCCGGTCGTAGGCGGCGGCCAGGTCGCCGTCGCGTTCGGCTGCGGGCACTACGTCGCGGAACCGTTCCCACTCGCGCGGGAAGACGCGGCCCATGTCACGCGTGATCCAGTCGGTGTCGCGGCGGGTGCCGTCGGTCACGGCCGCGAGCACCAGCTCGGTCACCCGCTCCGGGTGTGCCTGCGCGTAGGCCAGCGCGAGCGTGACGCCCCACGAACCGCCCTGCACAAGCCAGCGCTCGACGCCCAGGTGGACCCGCAACGCCTCGATGTCGGCGATGAGGTGCTGGGTGGTGTTGGCCGACAGGTCGACGACCGGGTCGGCGGCGGAGGGGGTGCTGAGCCCGGCGTTGCGCTGGTCGAACTGGACCACGCGGTAGCGGTCGGGGTCGAACAGGCCCCGCTTGTTCGGCGAGCTCCCGGCGCCGGGACCACCGTGCAGCACGACGGCGGGCTTGCCGCCGGGGTTGCCCGACACCTCCCAGTACAGCGAGTGCCCGTCGCCGACGTCCAACATGCCCGACTCGTGCGGCTCGCTCCATGAATAACGCCCGTCGGATGTCGTCCCCATGCGGCCATGATCGCGTACCGGCGCGCGACGCGAAACGAGGTTGAACACGGGTTCGGCGCGCCGGGACATTAGCCTCAGGCCGTGGAGCCAGTTGAGATCAACGCGGGCGAGTACTACCTGCGCGCCTTCCGCAGCGACAACCGCATCGACGACGTGCCGGCGCTGGCAGCGGCCTTCGCGGACCCGGAGACCAAGCGGTACATGCCCCGCCTGACCGCGGACGACGCGCCGTCGGCGGAGACGCTCGTCCTGCTGCTGACCGACGGCTGGGAGAAGGACTACCGCTGGTCGTGGGCGGTGTGCGACGCCGTCACCGCGGAGGTGATGGCCGGGATCGTCATCCACGACGTCGACCTCCGTCTCGGAGCGGCCGAGGTCATGTGCTGGAGCCAGCCGGAGCACCGCGGCAAGGGCGTGCTGGCGGCCGCGCTGAACTCGGTGCTGGGCTGGGTCTACGGCGCGATGGAGATGCACCGGGTCACCTATCGGCACGCGGTCTCGAACACGGCGTCACAGCGGGTCGCGGAGAAGTGCGGATTCACCCTGGAGGGTCGACTTCGCGAGGAGGCGATCGTCGGTGATCAGCGCGAAGACCAGTTGCTGTGGTCACGCCTGGCGTCGGACCCCTACCCGGAGCAGCTACGGTGACCGGCCATGCGGACCACGGGGCTCCTCATCGTCGCGTTGGCGCTGGCCGGGTGCACGGCAGCGCCCAAGCAGAGTTCGCTGACCACCCCGCCGTCACCGCCACCGGTCCTCACGACGACGCCGTCGCAGCTCGACTTCCCGCCACGGCCTCGGTCGGTGCCGCTCGACAAGGTTGACCCGTGCGCGGTGCTCACGCCCGAGCAGCGCACCTCGCTGAGCCTCGACAACCCGCCCAGCGCGTACGTCGACCCGAGCTTCGGCAGCGCGAGGGCGTGCACCATCCGCAGCACGACGAGCGGGAATGTGGCGAGGATCGCACTCGTGGTCGTCTCGGGTGCCGACGTGTGGCTCTCGGAGAACGCCCAGGTCGACTACACGGTGAGCGCGATCGAGGGATTCGCGGCGATCACTGTCCGCACACCCGACGTGCACAACGTCTGCAATGTGGAAATAGACGTCGCCGATGGGCAGTTCCTGGACGTCATGTTCCGCGACGGCGGCAATTCCACTGCGGTGCAACAAGATCATCTGTGCCTCGGGGCGCAGCGGGTGGCAGAGGCCGCGATGGCCAGTTTGCTCCAGAAGCGCTGACCCACACGGGCGGATGTCACTGATCGCACTCCACAGCGTTACCTTCGGTGGTTAGAGTGTGCAAGCGCTTGTAGGTACAACCGCCGGAGGTTTCACCATGCCGCCAGGGGGACGCAGCGGGGCAGACTCCTCGCCGCCCGTCCAGCATCAGCTGAACGTGGAACCAGAGGCGATCCCGGCGTTGCGCAGCACGTTCTCGGCCGCCCTGATCAAGCTGGACAAGCAGATCGAGATGGCGATCACCGAGTTCCGCGTGCGCCCGTGGGCGGGTGACCCGGTCAGCGCGGAGGCCGCGGAGAAGTTCAACGACCGCTCGATCGCGGACGGTGACTCGGCTCTGCAGGCCCTGTTGAACTACCAGCGCCAGCTCAAGACCGCGATGGACAACCTCAACCAGATCGAGCGCCAGTACAACGTGGTCGAGGGCGACAACACCGGCATGATGAACAAGAGCGGGTGCTGACCATGGCCGATCACCGCTGGCAGGGCTACAGCCACAAAGAGCTGTACGAACGCATTCACTCGGGTCCGGGCGCCTCGGCGTCGTTCGCGTCGATGGAACGCTGGCAGGGCGTGTCGGCCGCGCTGAGCGAGATCAACGACGACCTGCACAGCGGCATCGCGCTGTCGGGTGCGAAGTGGTCGGGCAAGGCCGCCGACATGGCACAGGCCGGCCTGAACCCGATCGCCGCGTGGGCGGACAGCGCGCGCACCGGCTCGGACGTCATGCGCTACTCGGCCGAACTGCAGGCCGGGTACGTCTCGAAGGCCCGCGCGGACATGCCGGCCCCGGTCACCGTGACCGCCGAGCAGCCGGGCGCGCTGGTCTCCGGCATCACCCACCTCTTCGGCGGGCAGACCGACCACGAGAAGCAGGAGGCGGCCCAGGACGCCGCCGAGCGCCGCGCCCGTGAGGTCATGTCCACCTACGCGTCGTCCACGACGGCGAACACCTCGACGCTCGGCCAGTTCAGCCAGCCGCCGCAGCTGCAGATCAGCGGCTCCGGCACCGTGCACGGCGGTGGCGCCCAGGTGGGCACGGCCGCTGTCTGGGGCATCGGCCCGCACGGCACCGGCGGCAGCGCCACCCGCGGCCGCACCTCGACGGGCACGCGTGGCACCGTCGCCCCGCCGCCGCGCGGAGGCACGCCCGCGCCGGGCTCGACCACGCGCACCTCGAGCACGGGGAGCAGCAGCACGCCCCTGGTCAAGGGCACCCACAACTCGGTCACGACCGGCAGCACCGGTCCTGGCGGCACGGGCACCGCGGGCGTCGGCCTGCCGGGCCAGCGCACCGGCAGCCGTTCGGGCTCGGGAACGGGCAACGGCTCCGAGGTGAAGCAGATGGAGGACGGCGCGACCGCGGCCTCCGGTGCCGCCGCCGCGGGTGCGGTCATGAACCACGGCCAGGCCGCCGGTGTCGCGAACGGCGCCGGCTCCGCCATGGGTTCGATGGGCACGGTCGGCGCGCAGAACAACGACCAGGTCCACCGCAGGGCCGTGCCGATGCCGCAGTCGTTCGACCCGTTCGGCGGCATGGGCGGCGGGCGCAAGGGGGAGGAAGAGGAGGACTTGGAGCACAAGGCCGCCGACTACCTCCGCGAGCGCGACGACATCTACGGCGTGGGCAGCTACACGTTGCCCGTCATCGGGGAGAGCACGACCGACTGATGACTCTGTTCGGCTTGGACGCCGGGTCGAGCGACACGCGCGACCCGGTGGTCATCTCCACGCTGGAGTTCGACGTTCTCTGGGAGCACCTCGGCCTGGAGACGATGCCGCTGGTCCTGAAGGTCCCCTCACCGGGCAAGACCACCGAGGAACGGCGTGCCGTCGAGGACCGGGTCTGGTTGCAGCTCGGCGCCCGAGGTCTGGGCGGCCCGCGTTCCCTGGACCCGACCCTCGAGGACCTGCTGCACGTCCTGAACCGGCCGCAGCAGGAGGTCGACGCCCGCATGTGGCTGCACGAACGCAGCCTGCGCGTGCTGGCCGCGGGCAAGGGCCAGGCCGGTGTCCTCGCGATCCTCGACGGTACCCAGCTGATCCTGCGTCCCGCGGAGGCCGACGGACTGCCCCGCGAGGCCCTCACCGCCCTCCCCGCCGCTCCGGCGGGTGAGGGCCACTCGATCACCCTGCCCTCGGCAGACCTCGACGCAGCGGCTGCCTCAGCCGGATCACCGGAGGAGTTGGAGGAGGCGTTGCGCGGCCACCTGCGCGCGGACGACGCCCACACGCTGGCCGAGATGGTCAGGGACGCCTCGAACCGCGGCCAGTTCGGCGCCGCCGCCCGCGACAAGTGGGGCAAGCGGGTCCGCCCGGACCGCGTGGTGGCGTTCTACGACACGCCCAAGGGCCGCTACCTGCAGATGCGGCGCGCGACGGAGGGGCAGGAGCCCTGGTCGACGGTCACCCCCGTCGACTACCGGCGCCTGCACCACCACCTGGTGGAACTGCTGGCGGAGGCCGCCGGCTCCTGATCAGGAGCCGGGGCGGTCCCCTGGCCCGATGCCCTGGCAGGGCCGGGTCCGCAGGTCGTTCACGTAGTCGTCGGGCGCACCGGCGGCCTCCGCCGCGTCGGCGACCACCCCGATGTAGCGGGCGGACGGCAGACCGCCCTCGTAGGCGTCCAGCACGTAGAGCCAGGCGACCACGGACCCCTCGAGGGTCTGCACCCGCAACCGGATCTTCTTGTACAGACCGAGCGCACCCTCCCAGCGGTCCAGCCGCGATTCATCGCGCGGTGACACGTCGTAGAGCACGCAGAACGTCTGGTGGTCTGGCTCCTCGACGATCGTCGCGAGGGCACCCTCCCAGCCGAGGTCCTCGCCACCGAACGTCATGCGCCAACCAACGAGCCAGCCGGTCCCCGCGAGCGGGGAGTACGGGGCTCGCTCCATCATCTGGTTCGGATCCATGTTCGACCCGTACGCGGCATAGAGCGGCACGTCCGACAGCGTAGCGACCCGGCGATCAGCTTTCGGTACTGACGACACGGGCGATTCGGTCAACGCGTACGGTTGAGCCGCCCCAGCAAGCTCGCGAAAGGAACTGATCGTGACCCGCATCGTCATCATCGGCGGCGGACCCGCAGGTTACGAAGCAGCCCTGGTCGCGGCGCAGCACGGCGCCGACGTGACCGTGGTGGAGAACGACGGGGCAGGTGGCGCGTGCGTGTTGTACGACTGCGTGCCGTCCAAGACCTTCATCGCCTCCGCGGGGGCCCGCAGCGCCTTCCGCAACGCCGGTGAGCTGGGCATTCAGACCCACAACGAGCTCGCGACCGTGGATCTCCCGGTCGTGCACGGACGGGTGAAGGGCCTCGCCCTGGCCCAGTCCGCGGACGTGCGCGCACGTCTGCAGCGCGAGGGCGTGCGGCTGATCAACGGCCGCGCGAAGTTCGTCGACGACTCCCGCGGGCTCGCCCAGCACCAGGTCGTGGCGACCGCCGCGGACGGCAGCGACGAGATCCTCAACGCCGATGTGGTGCTCATCGCAACCGGTGCGACGCCGCGCGTGTTGCAGGGCGCCGAGCCCGACGGCAAGCGAATCCTCACCTGGCGGCAGATCTACGACCTGCCTGAGCTGCCCGAACACCTCGCGGTGATCGGTTCCGGCGTCACCGGTGTCGAGTTCGCCAGCGCCTACACCGAGATGGGCGTGAAGGTGACGATGGTCTCCAGCCGGGACCGCGTCCTGCCGCACGAGGACGCCGACGCGGCCGCGGTGCTGGAGGACGTGTTCGCCGAGCGCGGCACGGCCGTCGTCAAGCACGCCCGCGCGGACAAGGTCGAGAACACCGGCGACGGCGTTCTGATCCACCTGGAAGACGGTCGCACGATCGAGGCATCACACGCCCTCATGACCGTCGGTTCGGTGCCGAACACGACCGACATCGGCCTCGACAAGATCGGTATCGAGCTCGGGCGTGGCGGCTACATCCCGGTCGACCGGGTCAGCCGGACCAACGTCAGTGGCGTCTACGCGGCCGGCGACTGCACCGGTGTGCTGCTGCTCGCGTCCGTCGCCGCCATGCAGGGGCGCATCGCGATGTGGCACGCGCTGGGCGAGGGCGTCAGCCCGATCAAGCTCAAGACCGTCGCCGCGAACGTCTTCACCAACCCGGAGATCGCGAGCGTCGGCATCAGCCAGCAGGCGATCGACTCGGGCGAGGTGCCCGCGCGCACGATCATGCTGCCGCTCGCCACGAACCCCCGCGCCAAGATGGAGGGTCTGCGCCGCGGTTTCGTGAAGCTGTTCTGCCGCCCGGCGACCGGTGTGGTCATCGGTGGCGTGGTGGTCGCCCCCAACGCGAGCGAGCTGATCCTGCCGATCGCGCTGGCCGTGCAGAACCAGCTCACCGTCGAGCACCTCGCGACGACGTTCTCGGTGTACCCGTCGCTGTCGGGCTCCATCACCGAGGCCGGCCGTCAGCTCATGCGGCACGACGATCTCGATTAGGTAACGCAGCACCCCCACGGCAACCGTGCCCCGGACACCAGCGTGTCCGGGGCATGCGTGCGTTGTGGGGGTCGTTGGTGGCTCTGGCGTTGCTGACGGGCTGCGCCAGGGCACCTGAAGTCACGTTGCCCACCGCGCCGGTACCGACCCAGCGGACCAGCACCACCACCGTCACGTCCGAAGTGGACAGAGGCCTGCCGCCGTCGGAACCGACCGAGGTGCGCATCCCGAAGATCGGCGCGAGGTCCTCGCTCGTCCCGCTCGGCCTCAACCCGGACGAGACGGTCGAGGTGCCGCCGGTCGAACAGCCGATGCAGGCCGGTTGGTACAAGCACGCCCGAACACCGGGAGAGCCCGGTCCCGCCGTGCTGCTCGGCCACGTCGACGGCAACAAGCAGCCGGGAATCTTCTTCCGCCTCAAGGAACTCGCCGAGGGCGACGAGGTCGAGGTGTCCAGAAAGGACGGAACCACGGCGCGGTTCCACGTGCGCAGGACCGAGCAGATCGCCAAGGACAGCTTCCCGACCGACGCCGTCTACGGCGAGACCGACGAACCCGAGCTGCGGCTGATCACCTGCGGGGGCGGCTTCGACCAGGCCGCGCACAGCTACCGGGACAACATCATCGTCTACGCAACGCTCATCTGAGGGGAAATCCATGAGGGGCCTCACCAGGACCGCCGTCGCATTGACTGCGTTCGGCACCTTGTTCGCGTTGACACCGGCCGCAGGCGCACAAGAAGACGTGACGCCGAAGTTCTCGCTGACCGACCGCCGAGTGGGCAACAGGTTCTACGCGATGATCGAGGAAGGAACCTGCCCCGGCGGCCCGGTGTCCCTGACATCACCGGCCATCGCGACGTTCGACCTGGCGTCGAAGTCCGGCACCTTCGTGAACACCGCCGGCTCCTACACCGCGACGCTGAAGTGCAAGGACACCACCGCGGAGGGCACCTACAGCTTCGAGCTCGCCGAGCGGATCACGCAGCCGAGCCCGTTCCTGGACAAGACCGAGTACGCGCCGGGCGAGGCCATCGACATCCTGCTCGAGAACGGTCTGATGGCCTGCAAGGGCCTGGCCGGCGCCGCGGAGTCGCCGGGGTTCACCGCACCGGCCAAGCTCCACCCGCCGGCCCACGGCCACAGCCGCCTCGCCGGCGAGACCACGGCGATCGACACACCCGGTACCTACCAGGCCTCGATCCAGTGCCCGGACTACATCTTCGTCACCACGTTCGCTATCAAGGCCGGACCGGTCACGACCACACCTCCCACCACGAAACCGCCCGTCCGCAAGCCCCCGATCATCAAGCCGAAGGGCGCCGCGGACACCGGTGGCGGAGGCACCGCCTGAAAAGCAATGTGTGATCCGTCTCGATTGGACGAGCAACGAGGCCACCGGATGTGCGTCAATTAGTACGTGGGGACTCGTGTCTTGATCGCGGTGCTTTGTGCGGCACTCGCCACCGCCTGTTCGCAGGCACCGGCACCGAAATCGTCGGCGGCGACCAGTGAGAGCGCTCCGCCGTCGGTGATCTCCTCACCGCTGGGCACCTCCGACCCGATGGAACTGCGGATCGAACGGATCGGCGTGCGGTCGTCATTGGTGGCGCTCGGCCTCGACCAGCAGGGCGCCGTCCAGATGCCGCCGGCCAACGAGGGCATGCAGGCCGGCTGGTACCAGACGCAGCCGAAGCAGTGGATCGTCGTCGGCCGGATCGAGAGCAACAGGGCGCGCGGCGTCTTCTACCGGCTGAACGACCTGCTGGAGGGCGACGTCCTCGAAGTGTCCAAGAAGGACGGTACGGTCGCCCGCTTCACCGTGACGCGCACGGAGAGGATCATCCGCGACGACTTCTTCGCCGAGGCCGTCGCGCGGGACGAGAACGAGCAGGGACTGCGGTTGATCACGTGTGGCACCCGTGACAACGTGATCGTGCACGCAGCCCCTTCGGCCTGACTCGGCGAAGCCCGATCAGGCCGAAGGGGTTGCCGGCTGTCCGCGGCCCAACTCGGAGTCTGCGGAGCAGCGACCAAAAAATCAGTCCTCTACCCAGTCGAAGGTCTTCGTCACCGCCTTCTTCCAGTTCGCGTACTCCGACGTGCGGCGGGCCTCGTCCATCTGCGGCTCCCACTGCTTGTCCTGCGCCCAGTTCTCGCGGATCTCGTCCTCGGTCTTCCAGAACCCGACCGCGAGTCCGGCGGCGTAGGCCGCACCCAGCGCGGTGGTCTCGTTGACGACCGGCCGGATCACCGGCACACCGAGGATGTCCGCCTGGAACTGCATCAGCAGCTCGTTCACGACCATGCCGCCGTCGACCTTCAACGCGGTCAGGTCGACGCCGGAGTCGGCGTTCATCGCGTCGAGCACCTCCCGCGTCTGGAAGGCCGTCGCCTCCAGCACGGCCCGCGCGAGGTGGCCCTTGTTGACGAACCGGGTCAGGCCCACGATCGCGCCGCGGGCGTCGGAACGCCAGTACGGCGCGAAAAGGCCGGAGAACGCGGGCACGAAGTACGCGCCGCCGTTGTCGTCGACGGTCTTCGCGAACTCCTCGATCTCGGCCGCGGTCGAGATCATGCCGAGGTTGTCGCGCAGCCACTGCACCAGCGAACCGGTGACCGCGATCGAGCCCTCCAGGGCGTAGACCGCGGGCGCCTCACCGATCTTGTAGCAGATGGTGGTGAGCAGACCGTTCTCGCTCATCACCTTCTCTGTGCCGGTGTTGAGAAGCATGAAGTTGCCGGTGCCGTAGGTGTTCTTGGCCTCGCCGGGCGACAGGCAGGCCTGGCCGAACGTCGCGGCCTGCTGGTCGCCGAGGATGCCTGCGATCGGCACGCCCGCGAGTGCGCCGCGTTCGCGCACCTGGCCGTAGACCTCGGAAGACGACCGGATCTCCGGCAGCATCGACATCGGGATGCCCATGTCCTCAGCGATCGAGGCGTCCCACTGCAGCGTGTCGAGGTCCATCAGCATGGTGCGCGAGGCGTTCGTCGGGTCGGTGACGTGCACGCCGCCGTTCACGCCGCCCGTCATGTTCCACAGCACCCACGTGTCCATGTTGCCGAACAGCAGGTCGCCCGCCTCGGCCTTCTCCCGCGCCCCCTCGACGTTGTCGAGGATCCAGCGGACCTTGGGGCCGGAGAAGTAGGTCGCCAGCGGCAGGCCGACCTTCTGGCGGTAGCGCTCCTGCCCGCCGCCGAGCGCACCCAGTTCCTGCACGATCTTGTCGGTGCGCGTGTCCTGCCACACGATCGCGTTGTAGACGGGTTCGCCGGTGTTGCGGTCCCACACCAGCGCTGTCTCGCGCTGGTTGGTGATGCCGACGGCGGCGATGTCCGAAGTGGACAGATCGGCCTTCGCCAGCGCGCCGGCGGCGACCTGGCGGGTGTTCTGCCAGACCTCCTTCGGGTCGTGCTCGACCCACCCCGCCCTGGGGAAGATCTGCTCGTGCTCCTTCTGGTCGACCGACACCACCCGACCCGAGTGGTCGAAGATCATGCACCGGGTGGACGTGGTGCCCTGGTCGATCGCGGCCACGTACTGCGTCATGCGAGAAGTCCTTTCAGACCGGGAGAACCAGGTAGAGCAGCGCGGCGAGCGCGCCACCCACGAGCGGGCCGACGACGGGGACCCACGAATAGCCCCAGTTGGCGTTGCCCTTGTTGTGGATCGGCATCATGAAGGCGTAGGCGATGCGCGGACCGAGGTCGCGCGCCGGGTTGATGGCGTACCCGGTCGGGCCGCCGAGCGACGTGCCGATCACCAGCACTACGAACGCGACGCCGGCGTAACCGAGTGCCGAGTTGCCGAACGTCGGCACCCCGTCCACGGCCACCTTCGCCCCCGGCGACAACAGGATCCACGCGACGAGCACGAACGTGCCGATGACCTCGGAGACGAGGTTCCACGGAGCGTTCGGCACCGTCGGCCCGGTGGAGAAGATGCCGAGCGTGTTCTGCGGTTCGTCGTGCGTGTCGAACTGCAGCTTGTACGTCGCCCAGCACAACATCGCACCGATGATCGCGCCGACCATCTGTCCGAGGATGTAGACGGGCACGTCGCCCCACGGGGTCTTGTCCGCGATGGCGAGGCCGAGGGTGACGGCGGGGTTGAGGTGCGCCCCACTGGGGTTGGCGATGCTCGCGCCGGCGAAGACCGCGAAGGCCCAGCCGACGTTGACGAACAGGAAGCCCGTGCTGTTTCCGAGGGTGTTCTTGAGCACCTGGTTCGCGACGACACCGGTGCCCAGGAGGATGAGGACCGCGGTCCCCAGCGTCTCCCAGACGAAGATCGAGCCTGCGCTCATCGTCGACCTCCACTCGTTTGCGGCCAGACAGGACGCGCAAACCCGAGGTCAGGGCCGCGCCGCCCGCCTACAACGTGCTCGGACGCTATTACCGAGCTGATCAGTTGTCCACGCCAAGCGCCTGTGGTGGGGCCATTTGCAGGCCGAAGGGATCTGGCCTGCGCGCCCGTGGGCGGACGGCGGTCGCTGAAGGTAGCGTGAGGCGAAGTCGTAGCAGGGAGGCGTCTGTCGTGGCCACGCGCAAGAACGCAGCTGCACCACCACGAACCCATGCCGAGCCGCCGATCACCGGCCGGCTCGGGCCTGCCGAACGCGAGGAGTCCTGGCAGCGGCTGGGCGCGGAGACGTTCGACGTCGTCGTGATCGGCGGCGGTGTCGTCGGTGTCGGCGCTGCGCTGGACGCGGCCACGCGAGGCCTGCGGGTCGCGCTCGTCGAGGCCCGTGACCTCGCGTCCGGCACGTCGAGCCGGTCCTCCAAGCTCTTCCACGGCGGCCTGCGCTACCTGGAGCAGCTGGAGTTCGGGCTGGTCCGCGAGGCACTGCGCGAACGCGAGCTGATGCTCACGCGCATCGCGCCGCACCTGGTGAAGCCGGTCGCGTTCCTCTACCCGCTGAGCAACCGGATCTGGGAACGCCCGTACTCGGCGGCCGGCCTGCTGCTGTACGACACGATGGGCGGCGCCCGGTCCGTGCCGGGGCAGAAACACCTCACCCGAGCGGGCGCGCTCCGGCTGGTGCCCGCGTTGAAGCGCGATGCGCTGATCGGCGGAATCCGCTACTACGACGCGCAGGCCGACGACGCCCGGCACACGATGATGGTCGGCCGCACGGCCGCCCACTACGGCGCCGTGGTGCGCACGTCGACCCAGGTGGTCGGGTTCCTGCGCGAGGCTGACCGCGTGTCCGGTGTGCGGGTGAAGGACGTCGAGGACGGGCGCGAGGTCGACGTGCGGGCGCACGCCGTGATCAACGCGACCGGTGTCTGGACGGACGAACTGCAGCGGCTTTCCGGCTCGCGCGGCCGGTTCCGGGTGCGCGCGTCGAAGGGCGTGCACATCGTGGTCCCGCGCGACCGGATCGTCGCCGAGGCCGGGATGATCCTGCGCACGGAGAAGTCCGTGCTGTTCGTGATCCCGTGGCGCAACCACTGGATCGTCGGCACCACGGACACCGACTGGAACCTCGACCTGGCACACCCCGCGGCCACCAAGCACGACATCGACTACATCCTCGAACACGTCAACTCCGTGCTCGCGACCCCGTTGACGCACGACGACATCGAGGGCGTCTACGCGGGCCTGCGGCCGTTGCTGGCGGGCGAGTCCGACTCGACGTCGAAGCTGTCGCGCGAACACGCCGTCGCACGGGTCTCCCCTGGCCTGGTGGCGATCGCGGGCGGCAAGTACACGACGTACCGGGTGATGGGCGCGGACGCCGTCGACGCGGCGCAGGTCGACGTGCCGGGCCGGATCCAGCCGTCCATCACCGACAAGGTGCCGCTGGTCGGCGCCGACGGTTACCACGCGCTGGTGAACCAGGCCGACCAGCTCGCGGCCAAGCACGGGCTGCACCCGTACCGCGTCCGGCACCTGCTGGACCGCTACGGCTCGCTGGTGCACGAGGTGCTCTCGCTCGCGGCCGACAACCCCGAGCTGCTCAAGCCGATCCCGGCCTCACCGGACTACCTGCAGGTCGAGGCGGTGTACGCGGTCTCGCACGAGGGCGCGATGCACCTGGAGGACGTGCTGACGCGGCGCACCCGCATCTCCATCGAGTACGCCCACCGCGGCGTCGACTCGTCGGAGGCGGTGGCTCGGCTGATCGCGCCGATCCTCGGGTGGGACGAGGACACGATCAAGCGGGAGGTCGAGGTCTACAACGTCCGCGTGGAAGCCGAGCGCACGTCGCAGACCAAGCCGGACGACCAGGCGGCGGACGCGGTTCGCGCCGCGGCACCGGAAGCACGACCGCAGTTGATCGAACCCGTGAGCTGACTGTGAGCGAACCCCGGCATGCTGGAAGGCATGACTGGGGTTGATCGTCGAACTTTTCTGAAGGCCGGTGCGGTGGCAGGCGCTGTCACCGCCGGTACTTCCCTTCCCGCTTCCGCCGAGGAAGCGGTGTTCCAGCACGGAGTCGCGTCCGGTGACCCGTTGCCGGACGGGATCCTGCTGTGGACGCGGGTCGTGACGTCGTCGCCCGTGCGCTGGGAGGTCGCGGCCGACGCGTCGTTCGCGCGGATCGTCCGGCGCGGCGTGACGCACACCGGGCCTTGGCGCGACCACACCGTGAAGGTCGAGGTGTCCGGGCTGCGGCCGGCGACCCGTTACTGGTACCGCTTCCGCGCCGACGGCGTCGTGTCACCGGTGGGCCGCACCAAGACCGCGCCCGCGCCCACCGACGACTGCGCTTCGCTGCGCTTCGGCGTGGCGGCCTGCTCGAACTGGATCGCGGGCTACTTCGCCGCCTACGGCTACCTGGCCTCGCGGGACGACCTCGACGCCGTGATCCACCTCGGCGACTACATCTACGAGTACTCCGATCCCGGCGTCCGCGTCACCGAACCGCAGCGCGAGTGCGAGACGCTGGCCGACTACCGGATCCGGCACGCGCAGTACAAGACCGACCCGCACCTGCAGCAGTTGCACGCGACGCACCCGTTCATCGTCACCTGGGACGATCACGAGTCGGCCGAGAACTCGTCGTCCATCGGCTCGCCGGTGCACGACCCGGCCACCGAGGGCCCGTGGGGTGCCCGGCTGGCCGCGGCGACCCAGGCCTACTTCGAGTGGATGCCGGTGCGGGAGGGCAAACTCAGCCGGCGCGTGCGGTTCGGCCGGCTCGCCGACCTGACGATGCTGGATCTCCGCAGCTACCGCACGCCCTCGACGATCCTGGGCGACGCGCAGCGGTCGTGGCTCGTGGAGACGCTGACCGACGGCTGCGCCCGGTGGAAGCTCGTCGGCAACTCCGTGATGATGGCGCCGCTGAAGATCCCGCCGCTGCCGGGTCAGCCCACCACGAACACCGACCAGTGGGACGGTTATCCCGCCGACCGGGAGACCGTGCTGAAGGCGCTGGACCGGGCCGGGATGAAGAACACCGTGTTCCTGACCGGCGACATCCACTCGTCCTGGGCGATCAACGTGCCGCTGGGCGACAGGTCGGTGGCATCGGAGTTCGTCGCGACCTCGGTGACGTCGGACAACTTCGACGAGCGCATCGGCGTTCCGCCGCGGACCGGGTCGCTGGTGGTCGAGGCGCAGTTCATGGCGCTGAACCCGCACGTCAAGTTCGTGGAGCTCGACTCGCACGGCGCCTCGGTGCTCACGGTCACGCCGGAGGAGGTCCGCGTCGACTGGCACTACGTCTCCGACAAGCGGGACCCGAACGCCACCACCACGCTGGCCCACTCGTTCCGGACGCTGCACGACACCGCTCAGGTCGAGCGCGTACTGCCCTGAACACGCGCGAACCCCCTGAGCCGTGAAGCTCAGGGGGTTCGCCGTTCGTTCCAGATCAGGCCAGCGCGGCCAGGGCGGTGTGCACCATGACGCGGACGCCGACGAGCAACGCGCGCTCGTCCAGGTCGAACGTCGGCTGGTGCAGGTCGCGCTGCTTCTCCTGGCCGTTCCACACGCCGAGGCGCGCGAACGAGCCGGGCACGTGCTCCAGGTACCAGCCGAAGTCCTCACCGCCGGAGGACTGCTCGGTGCCCGCGAGCGCGTCGTCGCCCAGTGCGGCCTCGATGCCGGCGCGCAGGATCTGGGTGGACTCGCGTTCGTTGACCACGGGCGGCACACCGCGGCGGTGGTGCAGGTCGAAGCCGACACCGGTGGGGGCCAGCAGGCCCGTCACCAGGTCCTTGACCAGCGGCTCCAGCTCGGCCCAGATGTCGCGGTCACCGGTGCGCAGCGTGCCGCGCACCAGGCCGTCCTGCGGCACGGCGTTCGGCGCCTCGCCCGCGTGCACCGCGCCCCACACCAGGACGGTGCCGGAGCGGGGGTCGACGCGGCGCGACAACATCGTCGGCAGGCCGGTGATGACCGTGCCGAGCGCGTGCACCAGGTCCGCGGTGAGGTGCGGGCGCGAGGTGTGGCCGCCCGGCGAGGACAGCCGCAGCTCCAGCAGGTCGGAGGCCGACGTGATGGCGCCGATGCGCGTGCCGATGCGGCCGACCTGCAGGCGCGGGTCGCAGTGCAGACCGAAAATTCGCTCCACGCCGTCGAGTCCGCCCGCGGCGAGCACGTCGAGCGCACCGCCCGGCATGACCTCCTCCGCCGGCTGGAACACCAGCCGGACGCGGCCGGGCAGCTCCGTCGCCGAGGCGAGGGCCAGCGCGGCACCGAGCAGGACCGTCGTGTGGGCGTCGTGACCGCACGCGTGCGACACACCGTCCACAGTGGACCCGAACGGCAGGCCGGTGTTCTCGTGCAGCGGCAGGGCGTCCATGTCCGCGCGGAGGGCCACGCAGCGAGGGCCGTGGCCGATGTCGCAGATCAGGCCCGTGCCGCCGGGGAGGATGCGCGGCTTGAGGCCGACCTCGCGCAACAGCTTCGCGACGAGCTCGGTGGTGTTGTACTCGCGCCGGGAGAGCTCGGGGTTGGCGTGGATGTGCCTGCGCCAGGCGACGACGTCGGCGGAGTTCGCCTTCAGCCAGTCGTCGAGCCAGGCGGGGCCACGGCCTTCTCCCAGATCATCCACAGGAGACATGCTCACCCCGGTGGGGTCCACGAGCATCTCGGTGGACGTCTTCACAGTTGAGGAGCCCGAAGGCCGGGAGTCCAGAACCGTCATGCCGCACCTCCGCGGGCCAGCAGCCGTGCTCGCTGCTGGGAATCGGTGGCTGTCGCGATCGTCGTCCAAGCCATGGCAAGAGCTCCGTCGAGGAGCGCACGGTCGGCCGACGCCGAGGCACAGGCGGTCGCGAACTCTAGTTGGTGGTTCACCGCGTCTCCGCAGTCGATGGCGATGGTCGGGTGGATTGCGGGCAACACTCTGGTGACGTTGCCCATGTCGGTGCTCCCGATCTTCTCTCGTTGTTCCTGTTCGGGCGAGAGCGGTCGTCTTCCCAGCTCAGTGGCCGCACGCCGGTAGGCGTCGGCGAGCCACGGATCGGGAGTCAACTCGGCGTAGATCGGGGAGACCTGCACCACCTCATGGGTGCAGCCGGTCGCGAGCGCACCGGCTGAGAAGCAGTCCCGGATCCGGTTCTCCAGGCGCTGCAACGATTCCAGGTTTTCCGCCCTCACGTCGAACATCGCCGATGCGCGGGCGGGTATTACGTTCGGCACGGTGCCGCCGTTGGTGACGATGCCGCTCACCATCTGGCCCGGCTCGAAGTGCTGCCGCAGCAGGCTGATCGAGATCTGCGCGACGGTCACCGCGTCCGCGGCGTTGACCCCCAGGTGCGGGGCGGCGGCCGCGTGTGACGGCTTGCCGGTGTAGCGCACCTCGAGGTCGGTGATGGCGAGCGATTTGGCGGCGCACGACTCGTACGGCGCCGGGTGCACCATCATCGAGAGCGAGACGTCGTCGAACACGCCTCGTTCCAGCATGAGCACCTTGCCGCCGCCGACCTCTTCCGCTGGTGTTCCGATCACCTTGACGGTGATACCCAGTTGGTCGGCGATGTCACGCAGAGCGAGTGCGGAGCCGACGGAAGCGGCGGCGATGACGTTGTGCCCGCACGCGTGCCCGACCTCGGGCAACGCGTCGTACTCGGCACAAAGTCCCAGCACCAGCTCGCCGTCGCCGTACGTCGCGACGAACGCGGTGTCGAGATCAGCGACCCCGCGATCGATCTTGAAACCCTCGCGGGCGAGCAGGGAGGTGATCTTCTCGACGCTGCGGTGCTCCTCGAAGGCCAGCTCAGGCTCGGCGTGGATCGAGTGCGACAGGTCCAGCAACGCGTCCGAGTACCGCTCGAGGGTCGAGCGTGTGCTGATCTTCAAGTCGGTACTCATTTGCCACCATCCTGCATCACCGCCCGTGGGACGCGACGCGCTGATGATGATCAACCGGACGGCCGGTCGCAGCGCTGCGCCGAGCGGCGAGCGAGTTTCGGTCTGACCGATCAACGATGACGCAAATGGTCGCGAGACACGCTTAATTTTGACTATTACGTCCCAACATGTGGGACGCGCTGTCTCAGCGGTGTTACCGACCGGCTAGCCCTTCTTGGCAGCCCGTTCCTTGCGCCACTTCGTCCACCGCTTCTTGTTGCGGTAGTAGACCAGCACGAACAGCAGCACGGCGATGCCGCCGATCCACAGCTTGCGCTTGGTCTCTTCACGGGATTCAGGCGACGGCGCCTGCGGCGCGTTCACGTCGGGAGCCGGATTCACTGTCGTCTGCTGCGCGGCCGCCACAGGCGCGTTCGCCGCCTCTTGCGCGGACGCCACTCCGGCGATCCCGAGAACGCTCATCAGCGAGAACACGCAGGCCAGCAGCAACCTCGACATGGCCTGAACTCTACCTCGAATACCACGATCGAAGGTCACCCAAACTAGTTAAGCGCTCACCGTGAGTCCGATTGGAACGCCTTCAAAATCTGCTCGGCCGCAAGGGTGGCGGTGAGCTCTCCCAGCCGGACCTTCTCCTCCAGGGAGGGCGCGAGCGACCGCACGGCGGTGCTCTCGCGCACCTGCCGCCACAGCTCGTCGTGGACCATCATCCAGGTCCATTCGACCTGCTGGCGGCGACGGCGTTCGTCCAGTTCCCCGGCGTTCTCGAGGGTGCGGCGGTGTTCCAGCACTCGGGACCACAGCTCGTCGAGACCGGCACCGGTGAGGCCGGAACACGTCAGGACCGGCGGGTGCCACAGGGCGTCCGGCGGGCGCAGCAGCTTCAGCGCGCCGGCCAGTTCGCGGGCGGCCTTGCGGGCGTCCAGCTCGTGCTCGCCGTCCGCCTTGTTGACCGCGATGACGTCCGCGAGCTCCAGGATGCCCTTCTTGATCCCCTGCAGCTGGTCGCCGGTGCGCGCGAGGGTCAGGAACAGCGAGCAGTCCGTCATGTTCGCGACGGCCACCTCGGACTGCCCGACCCCGACGGTCTCGACCAGCACCACGTCGAAGCCCGCGGCCTCGACCAGCACGATCGTCTCGCGGGTGGCCTGCGCGACGCCACCGAGCGTCCCGGACGTCGGCGAGGGCCGGATGAACGCGTCCGGGTTCACCGACAGCCGCTGCATCCGCGTCTTGTCACCCAGAATGCTGCCGCCCGTGCGGGTGGAGGACGGGTCGACGGCAAGGACCGCCACCCGGTGCCCCTGCTCGGTCAGCGTGGTGCCGAGGGCGTCGATGAAGGTCGACTTGCCCACGCCGGGCACGCCGGTTATGCCGACCCTGATCGCACCGCCCGACTTCGGCAGCAGCTCGATCAGCAGCTCCTGGGCCTTGGCCCGGTGGTCCGCGCGCGTCGACTCGACCAGCGTGATGGCCCTGGCCAGCACGCCGCGGTTGCCGTCGAGGACGCCTTTCGTGTACTCGGCGACGTCGATCACCCTAGCCATGGTGCTCGAGTTGCTTCGCGAGTTTCACCAGTAGGTCCTTCGCCGCGTCCGCGATCACGGTGCCGGGCGGGAAGATCGCCGCCGCACCCGCCGCGTACAGCTCGTCGAAGTCCTGCGGCGGGATCACGCCGCCGACCACGATCATGATGTCCTCGCGGCCGAGCTTGGCGAGTTCCTCCCTGAGTGCCGGCACCAGGGTGAGGTGGCCCGCGGCGAGCGACGAGACGCCGACGATGTGCACGTCGGCCTCCGTGGCCTGGCGCGCGACCTCGTCCGGCGTCTGGAACAGCGGGCCGACGTCGACGTCGAAGCCGAGGTCGGCGAACGCGGTGGCGATGACCTTCTGGCCGCGGTCGTGGCCGTCCTGGCCCATCTTGGCGACCAGGATGCGCGGGCGGCGGCCCTCTTCACGTGCGAACGTCTCGACGACCTCGCGGCAGGCGTCCACGTTGGACACTGAGCCGACCTCCTGCCGGTAGACGCCGGAAATGGTGCGGATCTGGGCGGTGTGCCGCCCCCACACCTTGCCCAGCGACTCGGAGATCTCGCCGACCGTGGCCTTGGCGCGGGCGGCGTCGATCGCCAGCTCCAGCAGGTTACCGCCGCCGTTCGCGGCGTTCGTGAGGGCGTCGAGCGCACTGTCCACTGCGGACTGGTCGCGTTCTTCCCTGAGCCTGCGCAGCTTCTCCAGCTGCTGGGTGCGCACGCCGGCGTTGTCGACCTTGAGCACGTCGATCTTCTCGTCGTTGCCCACGAGGTACTTGTTGACGCCGATGACGGGCTGGCGGCCGGAGTCGATGCGCGCCTGCGTGCGGGCCGCGGCCTCCTCGATGCGCAGCTTGGGGATGCCCTCGTCGATCGCGCGGGCCATGCCGCCGGCCTTCTCGACCTCGCTGATGTGCTCCCACGCCTTGGCGGCGAGCTCGTTCGTGAGGCGTTCGACGTACGCGCTGCCGCCCCACGGGTCGATCACGCGCGTGGTGCCGGACTCCTGCTGGAGCAGCAGCTGCGTGTTGCGGGCGATGCGCGCGGAGAAGTCCGTGGGCAGCGCGAGCGCTTCGTCGAGTGCGTTGGTGTGCAACGACTGCGTGTGGCCTTGCGTCGCCGCCATCGCCTCGACGCACGTGCGTGCGACGTTGTTGTAGACGTCCTGCGCGGTGAGGCTCCAGCCGGACGTCTGGCAGTGGGTCCTGAGGCTGAGAGACTTCTGGCTCTTGGGTTCGAAGTCGTTGACCAGCTTCGCCCAGAGCAGGCGCGCGGCCCGCATCTTGGCGATCTCCATGAAGTAGTTCATGCCGATCGCCCAGAAGAAGCTCAGGCGTGGCGCGAACTTGTCGACGTCCAGCCCGGCCTCGCGGCCCGCGCGGATGTACTCGACGCCGTCCGCGAGCGTGTACGCCAGCTCCAGGTCGGCCGTCGCCCCTGCCTCCTGCATGTGGTAGCCGGAGATGGAGATGGAGTTGTACTTCGGCATGTGCTGGCTGGTGTAGCTGAAGATGTCGGAGATGATCCGCATCGACGCCGCGGGCGGGTAGATGTAGGTGTTGCGGACCATGAACTCCTTGAGGATGTCGTTCTGGATCGTCCCCATGAGCTGCTCCGGCTTCACCCCCTGCTCCTCCGCCGCGACCACGAACAGCGCGAGGATCGGCAGCACCGCGCCGTTCATCGTCATGGACACCGACATCTTGTCCAGCGGGATGCCGTCGAACAGCGTGCGCATGTCGTAGATCGAGTCGATCGCCACGCCGGCCATGCCGACGTCACCGGCCACGCGCGGGTGGTCGGAGTCGTAGCCGCGGTGCGTGGCCAGGTCGAACGCGACACTCAGGCCCTTCTGACCGGCCGCGAGGTTGCGGCGGTAGAAGGCGTTCGACTCCTCGGCCGTGGAGAAGCCCGCGTACTGGCGGACGGTCCACGGCTGGTTGACGTACATCGTCGGGTACGGGCCCCGGAGGAACGGCGCCACGCCGGGGTAGGTCTGCAGGAAGTCGAGACCGTCCACATCGGACGGGCCGTAGACCGGCTTGACCGCGATGCCCTCCGGCGTCTCCCACGGCGGCAGGTCGGTCTCGTACTTCGCCTGCGGGACGGGGCCGAGGTCGATGTCCGCGAAGTTGGGGATCATCGCTCCACTCCCTTGACTTCCTTGATGGCAAGGAATACGTACGTGTCGGTGAGGATTTCCAGCGCCGGGCAGCCCGTGTAGACGAAGCCGTCGACAGTCGCGTCTGTTTTCTTGCCTGCCAGAAGTACCCGTTCAGCTCCTGCTTGACGCAGCGCCTCGACGGTCTGGACAGCCTGGTCGGCGTAGCTGGTGTCGCTGCCACAGAGGACGGCGACCTTCGCGCCGGACTCCTTGAACTTCTGGGCGACGTCGGCTGCGGTCCTGGTCGGGCCCGCGTTCGGGGTGGCGAAACCGCCGGCGTTGAAGAGGTTCGCGGCGAAGGTGGCTCGGGCGGTGTGAGCGGCTACCGGGCCGAGGGTGGCGAGGAAGACCTGCGGGCGTTCGGGCTGGGCGTCGGCGAGGTCACGCAGCTCTTCGAAGGCCTGTGCATAACGGACCCGCGGCAGCTCGCCTTCCGGTGCCACGGGCATGGGTTCGCGCACGACCGGCTTCTCCCCGAGGTTCGGGAACTCGCTCACCCCCGTGATCGGGTCGCTGCGATCCGCCAGCCGAGCCGACCGCGCGGCCCACGTCGACGCGATCCGCGAGGCGACCAGCGACCGCGCCTCCGCGAACCCGCCCGCCCGTTCGATCTCCTGGAACCACGCCCAGGCCGAAACGGCCAGCGAGTCGGTCAGCTGCTCCACGTACCAGGACCCGGCCGCGGGATCGATCACCTCACCGAGGTGCGACTCCTCCAGCAGCAGGTTCTGCGTGTTGCGCGCGATCCGCCGCGCGAACTCGTCCGGCAGCCCGATCGCAGCGTCGAACGGCTGCACGGTCACCGCGTCGGCCCCACCGAGACCAGCGGCCAAAGTCGCGATCGTCGTGCGCAGCATGTTCACCCACGGGTCGCGGCGGGTCATCATCGCCGACGACGTCACCGCGTGCTGCACCTGCACTGAGTCCGAAACACCGGACACCTCGGCCACCCGCGCCCACAGCCGGCGAGCGGCCCGCAGCTTCGCGATGGTCATGAACTGGTCGGCTGTCGCGGCGAACCGGAACTCCAGCTGCGCGAACGCCTCCGCGGCGCTGAAGCCGGCCCCCGTCAGAGCACGCAGGTACGAGACGGCCAACGCCAGAGAAGCACCCAGCTCCTCGGAGTCGGACCCGCCGGCGTCGTGGAACGGCAACGCGTCCACCACCACGGTCCGCAGCCCCGGGAACGTCGAGCGGGCCTGCCGGATCACGTCCAGAGCGGGGCCGAACGGCGCCAGCCCCAGGTTGCCGCGCACCTCGTCGGCGAGCACCGGCGCCTGGTCGTAGATCCGCAGCATCGCCGAGGCGGCCTCGACGGAACCGTCGAGCACGATCGGCGCGAGGTCGAGGTAGACGCCGTCGAGCAGGCCCTCCAGCGACGCGGCCGGAACGGCGAGCCACAACGAGGTGACGCCGCCCTCCAGGTCGTTCATCAA
Organism: Lentzea sp. HUAS TT2; assembly: GCF_051853195.1. Taxonomy (NCBI): domain Bacteria; kingdom Bacillati; phylum Actinomycetota; class Actinomycetes; order Pseudonocardiales; family Pseudonocardiaceae; genus Lentzea; species Lentzea sp. HUAS TT2. The sequence continues at coordinate 1,943,832 of NZ_CP196667.1, forward strand.
CGCGACCGGATCGGGCACGGCGTGGCGCTGACGGATGTCCCAGCCCTGCTTCACCGGCGCGAGCGCATAGGGTTCGAGGGCGTCGTCGAGGGTGTAGAGCGGCTGCAGCTCGATGCCGTCGTACGTCTTCGTGACCAGCGAGTCGAAGCTCGCACCTGTCTTGCGGAGGACGGCGTCGACCAGCTCACGCCATTGTTCCCTCGACGCTGAGGGAAACTCGTTCGGGCGGAATTCGGCGGTCAAAGCCAACTCCATCATGCGTTGCAGTGTTACCGACCAGTACCGACACGGCTATGTGAGGTTCACCGCCGTTAACGATGCAGTCAGTGTGTCAGGAAGAATGAGGACGTGGAGAACGGTGACCAGGATCGCTTGATCGCGGCTAGGTACCGGCTGCTGCACCTTCTGGGTCAGGGCTCGATGGGCACCGTCTGGGCTGCTCACGACGAGGTGCTGCGCAGGCAGGTCGCGGTCAAGGGGATCCTGCGGCCCCCCGGCATGCCCGACGCCGAGGCAGACCAGCTGCGGGAACGGACGATGCGCGAGGCGCGCGCCGTTGCCGCGCTCTCCCACCCGAACCTCGTAACGCTCTACGACGTGGTGCAGCACGACGGCGACCCGTACGTCGTGATGGAGATCGTCCCCTCGCGCAGTCTCGGCGAGGTGTTGCAGGAGCAGGGCTGCCTCACCGAGAAGCAGGGTGCTGCGGTGCTGGACGCGATCGCGGCGGCGCTGGCGTCGGCGCATCGGGCCGGCATCACGCATCGGGACGTGAAGCCCGGCAACGTGCTCATCGCGGACGACGGCCGCGTCAAGCTCACCGACTTCGGCATCGCGCGCAACGTCGCCGAGGCCACCATGACCGCGCGCGGCATCACGCTCGGCACGCCCGCCTACATCGCGCCCGAGGTGGCGCAGGGCGGTGACGTGTCGGCGGCCGCGGACAGGTGGTCGCTGGGCGCGACGATGTGGGCCGCGATGGCGGGTGAGCCGCCGTACGTGGGCAAGAACGTCATGCAGACGATCAACGCGGTGATCCACGGCGACGTGCCGGTGCCGGCGGGCGCCGGGCGGCTCGCGCCGGTGATCAGCGGGTTGATGCGCAAGGACGCGGACGAGCGGCTGTCGCTGGTCGACGTGCGCAAGCAGGTCTACCCCCTGCTGCCGGAGCCGGGCACGGACGCGTTCGAGGTCCGCACGCCCGTGCAGCCGCCGATCGTGGTGCGGCCCAAGCCGAAGATCGAGCCGGACGCGCCGCTGGCCGACGACCCCGGCCCGTTGCCGTTCATGCTCACCAAGCCGATGGCGCAGAACAAGCCGCGCGGACGCGTCGCCACGACGTTCGTGCTGGTCGCGGCCCTGCTGCTGTTCGTGGCCGGCTCGGGTGGCGGGTTCGCGCTGACCAGGTTCGCCGCGGGCGCGCCGCTGCTGCCGCCGACCGAGCAGACGCTGCCCACGCTGCCCACGCTGCCCACGTCGGCGACGCTGCAGCCGCGCACCGCGTCGGCGCTGACGGCGAACGGCGACCAGGGCGGGAAGTTCACGCTGAACGTCGAGCAGAGCTGGTCGACCTACACCGAGCAACGGGCCGCCGACGCGCGGCTGCCGACGTCCGCGGTGGTGCACTTCGTGTCCGGCAGCGGCGCGTACGAGGTGACGGTGCAGCGATTCCCGGAGTTCTACCCGAAGCGCGACATCAAGGCGTACGTCCTCGGGGTGCAGGGGCGCTGGCCAGGGCGGTTCTTCGGCGGGGAGATGGTGCCGACACCGGACCTCGCCGGGCCGCGCAGCGAGGCCAGCGTCCAGTTCATCTACCGGACGGTCGAGGGTGGCGAGCCCACCGCGCTGCGGCGGTCGCACTTCTCCCGCCTGCTCCCCCACGGCAACGACCTGTGGATCGTCGAGGTCGTGGTGCCGACCGAGCAGGAGGACGAGGCGCGCGTGCGGTTGTTCGACGCGATCGCCTCGACGTTCGCCCCGGTTTAAGCTCTCGCGGTGACTCCAGAAGAGCTGGCCGGCAAGGCCGCGGAAGAGATCCAGAGCCGCACCGGCAACGCGAAGCACGACATCGCCATCGTGCTCGGCTCCGGCTGGCGGCCCGCCGCCGACGTGATCGGCGAACCCGTCACCGAGATCCCGGTGGGCGAGCTGACGGGCTTCGAGGCGCCGACCGCGCTCGGCCACGGCGGCACCATCCGTTCCGTCGACGTCGGTGGCAAGAAGGTCCTCATCGTTCTCGGCCGCACGCACGGCTACGAGGGCAAGGGCGTCCAGAAGGTCGTGCACGCCGTGCGCGCGGTCGCGGCTGCGGGCGTGTCCACGGTCGTGCTGACGAACGCGGCCGGTGGCCTGCGGCAGGGCATGTCCGTCGGGCAGCCCGTGCTGATCTCCGACCACCTCAACCTGACGGCGCTGTCGCCGCTGGTCGGCGCGCGGTTCGTGGACCTCACGGACCTCTACTCGCCGCGGCTGCGGGCGCTGGCCCAGCAGATCGACTCCTCGCTGGAGGAGGGCGTGTACGCGGGCCTGCCGGGACCGCACTTCGAGACGCCCGCCGAGATCCGCATGCTCCGCACGATGGGCGCGGACCTGGTCGGCATGTCGACCGTGCACGAGGCGATCGCCGCACGTGCCGAGGGCGTCGAGGTGTTCGGGCTGTCGCTGGTCACGAACCTCGCGGCGGGCATCACCGGCGAGCCGCTGAACCACCAGGAGGTGCTGGAGGCCGGCGCCGCCGCGGCCGAGCGCATGGGCACGCTGCTGCGCGAGCTGGTGGACCGCGCATGAGCCTGACGCCGGCACTGCGTGACGCGACGTTCCGGTGGATCGCCGACGATCCGTCGGACGCGACTCGAACAGAGCTGCAGGGCGTGTTGGCACGGGCGATGGGCGGCGACCCCGCCGCGCTGGAGGACCTCCAGGACCGGATGGCCGGGCCGCTGACCTTCGGCACCGCCGGGCTGCGCGGGCCGGTGCGGGCGGGCACGAACGGCATGAACGTCGCCACGGTCGTCCGCACGACGGCCGGTCTGGCGTCGTGGCTCGGCGGGACCGGCCTGGTGTTCGTGGGCCGGGACGCCCGGCACGGGTCGGAGGACTTCGCCACGGCCGCCGCCGAGGTGATGGCGGCCGCGGGCTTCGACGTGCGGGTGCTGCCGGGGCCGTTGCCGACGCCTGTGCTGGCCTACCTGGTGCGCGCACACGGTGCGGTGGCGGGGATCCAGATCACCGCGTCGCACAACCCGCCCGCGGACAACGGCTACAAGCTGTACCTGACCGGCGGTTCGCAGATCGTGCCGCCCGCGGACGGCGAGATCGAGAAGGCCATCGAGGCTGTCCCGGCCGCGGTGTCCGTGCCTCGCAACGTCACCTACACAACGGTCTCCGACGCCGACGTGGACGCGTACCTGGACCAGGTGGCGTCACTGCCCCGCGGCAACTCGCGTTCGTTGAAGATCGCGCTGACGCCGATGCACGGCGTGGGCGGCGCATTCGCCGTGGAAGCGTTGCGGCGCGCGGGTTTCACCGACGTGCACGTGGTGCGGTCGCAGGCGGTGCCGGACCCGGACTTCCCGACCGTGGTGTTCCCGAACCCGGAGGAGCCGGGAGCGTCCGACGAGCTGCTCGCCCTCGCGGCGTCGGTGAACGCGGACCTGGCCATCGCGCTGGACCCGGACGCGGACCGGTGCGCGCTGGGCGTTCGCGACGGCTCGTCGTGGCGGATGTTGCGCGGTGACGAGACGGGTGTGCTGCTCGGCTCGCTCGTGCTGTCGACCACCGAGTCCACGGATCCGTTGGTGGCGACGACGATCGTGTCGTCGTCGCTGCTGAAGTCGATCGCGGCCGCGCACGGCGCCCGGTACGCGGAGACGCTGACGGGCTTCAAGTGGCTGGCACGCGCGGGCGAGGGCCTGGTGTTCGCCTACGAGGAAGCACTCGGCAACTGCGTCGACCCCGTGCACGTCGCCGACAAGGACGGCATCTCGGCCGCCGTCGTCGCCGCGGATCTGGCCGCGGGCCTGAAGGCCTCCGGACGGACGTTGCTGGACGCGCTGGACCAGCTCGCGGTGGACCACGGCCTGCACCTGACCGACCAGGTCTCCTTGCGCTACACCGATCTGAGCCTGATCGGGGCGACGATGACCCGGCTGCGCAACGACCCGCCCTCCGGCTTCACGTCGGAGGACCTGCTGCCCGGCGCGGACGTGCTGCGCTGGACGGCGGACGGCGTGCGGGTGATCGTGCGCCCGTCCGGCACCGAGCCGAAACTCAAGGCATACCTGGAAGTGGTCGAGCCAGTCACGGACGGACTGGAGTCCGCCCGTGCGTCAGGTAGGGCCCGGCTGGCTGAACTGAGGGAACGGGTGGCGGCGCTCGTCAGCTAGACGTCGCCAGAGCGAGCGTCAACGCGAGCGCGGCGAGGACGAATCCCCCGCCGGCCACGAAGTAGGCCCTTCTGGTCGGCGGGGACACCGCGTTGCGACGCCCCTCGGTGACCGCGGCGACGGCGATCCGGCCGAAGATGTACGCGATGGTGCAGAGCCCCACGCCGAGTCCGAGCAACATCGTGTTGATGTCCCACGGGCTGTGGTCGAATCCCGGCCACACCGACGCGAAGAGGGGCCCGATCCCGATCATCCCGATGCCGATCGCAAGGCCGAAACCCCAGGTGATGCGACGCTGACGGGGACTGGTGGTCATTAGGGCAGTGGTCTTCATGGTCCCTCCTGTGTACACCCGTTAAGACGCGCTTCCCGCCGCGGGGTTCCGTTTGCTCAGCAACAAGAACGCCTGCGGCCCGCCTTCGTCCACACCCTTCTGACGTTGCAGGCGTGCCACTTCGTTGAACCCGGCCGCGGTCGCGTTGGTCACGGTCTCGTCCATGTCGTGCCAGTGGACGTGGAGGTCCACGTCGTGGCCGTACGCGTGGCCGAGGTGTCCCTTGCGGTTACCCATTTTGAAGGCGTGCAACAGGTGTCCGCCAGGCTTGAGGACCCGGTGGAACTCCGGCCAGGGCACCTCGTCCGCCGGCATGTGGACCGTGGAGTACCAGACGACGGCGCCGCCGAGGCTGTCGTCCGCGAGGTCCAGCTCCGTGATGTCGCCCTGGGTGAAGGTGAGGTGCGGGTACCGCTTCCGCGCCTGGTCGAGCATGCCGTCGGAGAGGTCGATGCCGAACGTGTCGAGGCCCAGCTCGTGCAGGTGCTGCGTGATTCGGCCGGTGCCGCAGCCGAGATCGCCGACCGGGCCCTCGGTGAGCTCGGCGAACGCGCGCATGATCGCGGCGTCGAGCGGGCGGCCGTCGTGCGCGTCCGGGAGGAGCTCGGCGTAACTGGCGGCGACGATGTCGTAGGAGGCTCGGGTCATGGTCATCTATGTTGCCGCTCATGGACTACACGCGGCGCGATTTGGCGCAGGCGGTGCTCGACGCACACCCGGACAGCAAGCGTGGCCTCGACATCTTCCGCGGCGGATTCAGCGACGCCATGAAGGCGCATCAGGAACGCGTCCGCGACGGCCTGCTGAAAGCCTTCGGCGTCGACCTCGAAGCCGAGCCCGTGCTGGCGTTCATGCTCAGCAAGACCGCCAGGACGAACGCCGTGATCACCTCGCCGGGTGACGGCTTCGGTGAGGCCGGCCTGATCGTGCAGCGACTGGAGCACACCGGCGTCCTCAGCCGCATCGGCGACATCAGGAAGCTGAACGAGCAGTCCAGGGAGGCCCACCTCGACATCGCCGACGAGCTGATCGGCCTCATGGGTCCTACCGTCGACACGGTGACCTCCGCAGACCTGCTGGCGCTCGGTGTGGACGACACGCCGCCGAACAGCTCCGACTACGAGATCGACTACTGATGGCGCGGCTCTTGATCGTCCACCACACGCCGTCGCCCGCCCTCCAGGCGATGTTCGAGGCCGTGGTCGCCGGCGCGTCCACACCCGAGATCGAGGGCGTCGAGGTCGTGCGCAGGGCCGCGTTGTCCACAACCGCTGTGGACACCCTCGAAGCCGACGGTTTCCTGCTGGGCACGCCCGCGAACCTCGGCTACATGAGCGGTGCGCTGAAGCACTTCTTCGACACCGTCTACTACCCGTGTCTCGACTCGACGCGGGGCAGGCCGTTCGGGCTTTACGTGCACGGCAACAACGACACGACGGGTGCGGTGCGCAGCGTGGAGACCGCCACGACCGGGTTGGGCTGGGAGAAGGCGGCGCAGCACGTGGTCGTCACGGGTGAGCCGTCGAAGGCCGACCTGGAGGCGTGCTGGGAGCTCGGGGCCACCGTTGCGGCTCAGTTGTCCACATGAAACCAGGGTTGTCCACAGCCTGTTGTCCCCAACCTGTGGACAACCCTGGGGATGCTTTCGAACGTGTGTTCTAGCGGCCGATCGAGCTCATGTCGGGGTACCGGTCACCGGCCACCGCCGACGCCGGGACCGCGGCCTCGATCGCGGCCAGGTCCGCCTCCGACAGCTCCAGCGACGCCGCCGCGACGTTCTCCTCCAGGTACTTGATGCGCTTGGTCCCCGGAATCGGCACGACGTCCTGCCCGCGGTGCTGCACCCAGGCGAGCGCCAGTTGGCCCGCGGTCACGCCGCGCTCGGCGGCCAGGGCGCGCAGGTCCTCCACCATCTTGAGGTTCACGTCGAGGTTCGAGCCGGAGAACCGCGGGTTCGCGGCGCGGAAGTCGCCGTCGCCGAAGTCCGCGGCCGAGGTGAAGCGGCCGGTCAGCACGCCGCGGCCCAGCGGCGAGTACGGCACGAGGCCGACGCCCAGTTCGCGGGCCGTCGGGACGATCTCCGCCTCGATGTCGCGCGACCACAGCGACCACTCGCTCTGCAGCGCGGTGATCGGGTGCACGGCGTGGGCGCGGCGCAGGGTCGACGCACCGGCCTCTGACAGGCCGAGGAAGCGCACCTTGCCCTCCGCCACGAGCTCGCCCATCGCGCCGACGGTCTCCTCGATCGGCGTGTCGGCCGGCACGCGGTGCAGGTAGTACAGGTCGATGACGTCCACGCCGAGGCGCTTGAGCGAGCCCTCGACGGACGAGCGCACGTAGTCGCGGTCGCCGCGCACCGAGCGCGTGCCGCCCTCCCGGACGATGCCGAACTTCGTGGCCAGCACGACGTCCGCACGGCGGCCCGCGATCGCGCGGCCCACCAGCTCCTCGTTCACGTGCGGGCCGTACATGTCGGCCGTGTCGAGCAGCGTCACGCCGAGCTCGAGCGCGCGGTGGATCACCGCGATCGACTCCTGCTCGTCACCGGCGCCGTAGAACTCCGACATTCCCATGCAGCCGAGGCCCTGCGGCCCGACCTGCAGCGATCCCAACAAACGGCTCACGCCGTCGCCTCCAAGTCCTGCTCGACCACCGCATAGTGGTCGATCTTGTAGTCGAGCACCTCCAGGCACGTCTGCAGCTCCGCGATGCGGGCGCGGACGTCACTCCGGTGCTCGACGAGGATCTGCTTGCGGCGGCCTGCCGTCAGGTTGCCGCGGTGCCTGAGCTGCGCGAACTCGCGCATCATGCGGATCGGCATGCCGGTCGTGCGCAGGCGCGTCACGAAGGCCAGCCAGCCGAGGTCTTCCTCCGAGTAGCTGCGACGGCCGCCCGAGTCTCGCGCGGGCGGGTCGACGAGCCCGATTCGTTCGTAGTAGCGCAAGGTGTCGATGGACAACCCACTGCGCTGCGCGGCTTGGGCTATCGAGTAACTCACAGGCTCGACGCTAAGACCTGGAGTGCACTCTAGGTCAAGCGGAATCCTTCGGGAGTCCCCACGCTTCGAGATGGCCGGCCATCTCCGGGACGTCGATCTTGTCGCGGCCGAGCGCGCGGACGAGGTCGAGGGCGTCGTCCTCGTCGGCGTCGATCCAGTAGCCGTTGATGTCGCACATCGTGACGGCGGCCACCCAGGCCAGCCGCCAGTTCCCCTCGACCAGGGGGCGGGTTCTGACGATCGAGTCGAGCAGAGCGGAGGACTTCAGCCACAGCGTGTCGTAGGCCTCCACGCCGAGCACGGTGGCGCGGGGACGGTAGGCCGCCGTGTCCAGCAGGCCGATGTCCCTGACGAGGAGATCGCCGCCGGTCACGGCTGTGGCCAGCACTAAGAGGTCCCCGGCGTCGAGGTAGGAGATCACGGCACCCAGTTGATCACAGAGGTCTGACAGATTCAGGAAGAACCGAGCCTATCCAAAAGACTTCGGTACTTGGGCAGGACTCGCCCGAGCACCTCGCCGAGCTTCTCCTCCTGCTGCATGCGCTGGTAACGATCCGCGATCGCCAGCCGCACGACCTCCTGCTTGGAGCGCCCCTCGGACTGCGCCAGTTCGGCGAGCCGCAGGTTCTCCTCCTCGGTCAACCGCAAGGTCATCGCCATGGCAGTGACGGTATCAACCTGATACCACTGGGGCCAGCGCCCGTTAGGATTGCCTGATGCCCAGGCCCAAGACCCACGACGACGCTCTGCGACGGCGTCTGCTCGAGCGAGCGGGCGAGCTGCTCAGCACCGAGGGTCCCGCCGCGGTGAGCCTGCGCAAGATCGCCACCGACGTCAACACCTCGACGACGGCGGTCTATTCCCTCTTCGGCGGAAAACCGGCGTTGCTCGAGGCGCTCTACGACGAGGCGTTCACCCAGTTCGGGAAGAACCTCGCGGCGGTGCCCGTGACCGGCGACCCGGCGGAGGACCTGCTGCAGATCGGGCTCGCGTACCGGCGCGGTGCGCTGGAGGACCCGCAGTTCTACTCGGTGCTCTACTCGAAGGTCGTCGAACCGACGAAGGAGATGAGCCGCGCGGCGGGCAGGACGTTCGCGCCGGTGATCAACGCGGTGCGGCGCGCGGTGGAGCAGGGCGTCTACCTCGCGGAGGACCCTGAGCAGATCGCGATGTCGATGTGGGGCATCGCGCACGGCCTGGTGAGCCTGGAGCTCAACGGGAACCTGCCGCCCGGCATCGACGCGGCCGCCACGTACGAACTGGCGTTGCGCGCGCACGGCCGTGGCTGGCGGACGGACTCCGTGAAAATTGCGGAATCCGGGGAGGCGGCCGCCGCGAAACCTCCCCGGACCCGCTGAACTGTCCGGTTAGGACAGTCCGTCTCGGTGGTGCGGCCTCACTTCAGTGCTCCGTCGAGCGCCTTGATCAGTTCGCCGTTGGCGGTGTCGCCGTCGAGGGACCAGATCATCGCGCCGCCGAGCCTGCGGTCGTTGATGTAGCGCGCCTTGCGCTTCATCTCGGTCGCGTCGTCGTAGGTCCACCAGGTCTTGCCGTCGTAGATCCACGCGAAGCCGGCCTTCTCGTCGCGGTAGATCTTGTACGCGTTGCCGGGCTCGGAGAGCTTCGCCTTGATGCGGTGGAAGTCCTCGTAACCGGCCTCGTACTTGGCGGGCGCCGGCACACCGGTGCCGAACAGGCCGTTGCGCGTGCCGGGGGCGACGCCGTCCCAGCCGCGGCCGTAGAACGGGACGCCGAGCACGGCCTTGGACCGCGGGGCACCGCGCGAGAGCCACGCGTTGACCGTCACCTCGGAGCTGAACTCGAACTCCGACGGGTCGCCCTTGGGCACCCGGAGCGCGGACTGCTGGTTCGCCGGGGCGTCCCAGGCACCGTGGTAGTCGTAGCCCTGCAACGTGCCGAAGGTGAGGTAGCAGAACACCTTCGAGACCTCGAAGCCGCGATCCACCTGCACCGGGTCGGCCGGCAGGAACGCGGTCAGGTCGCGGTTCCAGCCCATCTGCTTGCGGTACTCGGCGAGCAGCTTGGTGAAGTTCTGCTTGTCCTCGGGGCGAATGACGTTCGGGGGCGTGGGGTTGCCCGCGCTCGCCGGCCACTCCCAGTCCAGGTCGATGCCGTCGAAGACGCCCTTGGCGGCACCTTCCGGCAGACCCGGCAGGTTGCCCTTGATCCACATGTCGGTGCACGACTTGACGTGCGCGGCGCGCGACTCGGCGGTCAGCGCGGCGTTGGAGAAGTAGCGCGAGCCCGTCCAACCGCCCAGCGAGATGTTGATCCTCAGCTTGGGGTACTTGGCCTTGAGCTGCTTGAGCTGGTTCAGGTTGCCCGCGAGCACCTGACCGGCCTCGTCCGCCTTGCCGCTCACGGACTGCTCGGCGGTGTGCGGCATCTGCCAGTCCGCCCACGGGTCGGCGCTGACGCACTTGCCGGCCTCGTCGAGGAAACCGAAGGCGTAGTTCAGGTGCGTGAGCCGCGCGGCGGCCCCGCTGTCCACGAGGTTCTTGACCCGGAAGTTCCGGTCGTACACGCCCCACTGGATGAAGTACCCGACGGTCCGGGTCTTCGAGTAACCGTGGTGCCCATTGGTCTCGACGTCGGCGTTCGCGGGCGCAACGGCCAGCGACGCGGACAGGGCGCCGACCGCGAGAGCGGCGACACCCCATCTCCGTCTGGACATGAGTCTCCTAGTTCGTTCGCGGCAGCGGCGAGTGTGGTCCACAGCACGATAGGCCTGAGGTCTAGACCACTGCTACGTCCGATCGGAGGTATGTCCTAAACCGCCCCGTACAGTCGGTCACCGGCGTCACCCAGGCCAGGGACGATGAAGCCCGAGTCGTTCAGCCTCTCGTCCACCGACGCTGTGATGAGACGGCACGGCAGCTTCGAGTCCTCCAGGTGATTGATTCCCTCGGGCGCCGCGAGCACGCACACGGCCGTCACGTCCGTCGCGCCGCGCTGGGTCAGGAGGCGGATCGTGTACGCCATCGAGCCACCGGTCGCGAGCATCGGGTCGAGCACGAACACGGGGCGTCCGGCGAGGTCCTCCGGCAACGACTCCATGTACGGCGTCGGCTGCAGCGTCTCCTCGTCGCGGGCGAGACCGACGAACCCCATCTGGGCGTCCGGGATCAGCTTGTGCGCCTGGTCTGCCATGCCCAGGCCGGCCCGCAGCACCGGCACCAGCAGCGGCGGGTTTGCGAGCTTGTAGCCGGTGGTACGAGCAACCGGCGTGTGCGTGCGCTCTTCCTTGAGCGGCGCCTCACGCATCGCTTCGTAGACCAGCATCACGGTGAGTTCCTGCAACGCGGCGCGGAAGGCGGCATTGTCCGTGCGCGCGTCACGCATCGTTGTGAGTCTCGCCTTGGCGAGTGGATGATCGACGACCAGGACGTCCATGCTCGACACCGTAACCCGCTGGGAGGAGCTAGGGGTGTTCGAAGAGATCTACCGCGAGGCACGTCAGCGCATCGTCGGCCTGACGATGGGCCTGACCGCCGACGAGCTCGCACGGACCGTGCCCGCCTGTCCTGAATGGACCGTGCACCAGGTGATCGCGCACCTGTCCGGCGAGTCGTCGGATCTGGTGACCGGGCGCATGGAGGGCGCGCCGTCGGACGAGTGGACGGCACGGCACGTCGCCGAACGCGAGGGCGTCCCGGTGCAGGACCTGCTGGAGCAGTGGAACGTCTTCGGCGAGCAGATCAGCGAGATGCCACGGCTGCCGTTCCAGCTCGCGCTGGACGCGATCACGCACGAGGCCGACCTGCGCGCGGCGCTCGGGCGCGAACGCCTGCCGGACACCGTGTGGCAGCCGACCCTGGTGTGGATGGCGCCGCGCGTGCTGACCGACGTGACGGTGAAGACCGACTTCGGCGACCTCGGCGACGGCCCGATCACCCTGGAGGTAGAGGGGTACGAGTTGTGGCGCGCGTTCTTCGGCAGGCGCTCGCGCCGTCAGATGGAGTCGTGGAACTGGTCGGACCCCTCACCGATCGAGAAGATCTCGTTCTTCCCGGCGCGGGAGACCGACCTGGTGGAGTAAACGCCGTTAACTGAAGAGGTGTAGGGTCGGCCGCGTGACAGACCACGTGCGCATCGGAGTGCTCGGCGCGGCCATGATCGCGCCCCCCGCTGTCATCCGCCCGGCCCGCTCCTCGACGGTCGCCGAAGTCGTCGCGGTCGCCGCGCGCTCGGCCGAACGCGCCAAGGCCTTCGCCGACAAGCACGGCATCGCGCGCGTGCACGGCTCGTACGAGGACCTGCTGGCGGACCCGGCCGTCGACGCCGTCTACAACCCGCTGCCCAACGGCCTGCACGGCAAGTGGACGCTGGCCGCGCTGGAAGCCGGTAAGCACGTGTTGTGCGAGAAGCCGTTCACCGCGAACGCCGCCGAGGCGGCCACCGTCGCCAAGGCCGCCACCGCGTCCGGCCTGGTGGTGATGGAAGCGTTCCACTACCGCTACCACCCGCTCGCGATGCGCGTCGCCGAGATCATGGGCTCCGGCGTGCTCGGCCCGTTGCGGCACGTCGAGGCGTCCGTCTGCTTCCCGCTGCCGGTGTTCTCCAACATCCGCTACGACTACTCGCTCGCGGGCGGCGCGATGATGGACGCCGGCTGCTACGCCGTGCACATGACACGGCTGCTGGGCGGTGAAGAGCCCGAGGTGAAGTCGGCGAAAGCGTTGCTGCGCGGGCCTTCCATCGACAGGGCCATGCGCGCCTCACTGCGTTTTCCCTCTGGCCACACGGGTTCCGTGCACGCGTCGCTGTGGTCGTCGACGGTGTTCAAGCTGTCGATGAAGGCGATCGGCGAGAACGGCACGCTGAGCGTCTTCAACCCGCTCGGCCCGCAGACGCTGCACCGCTTGTCGTTGAAGCTCAAGGACAAGAAGTCCTCGGAGACGTTCGGGAAGCGCGCGACGTACGCCTACCAGCTCGACGCGTTCACCGACGCCGTGCTGCACGGCAAGCCGTTCCCGACCACAGCGGACGACGCGGTGAACAACATGACCGTGATCGACTCGATCTACCGCGCGGCAGGGCTGCCGCTACGCCAGCCGACGCCATGACCACCTGATCAGGGCGCCGGACAACCCGATCCGGGAGTACAGAACCGCCGAATCGACTCCGAAGAGTCTCGTAGCCAGTTGAGACGCGGAGGTACGAACGGTGACGATCGAACAGAAGCCCGTCCAGCAGTTGTGTGAATCCCCGCTGGTCATCCTGGGTGTTTCGGGGTCACTCGCCGTGGTGATCGGTGTGCTGCCACTGATGTGGGGCTACAGCCCGGCACTGGCTGCGGCGATCGCGGCACTCCTGGTGATCACTTTCGCGATCACCGTCAAGTACGCACCGAACCGCAAGTGAGCGTTCTAGACTCGATCGGGTGAGCGACGAGCTGGTACCCGCTGACCAGAGTCACATGCGCGCCTCGGACGCGGACCGGGAACGGATCGCGCAGGTGCTGCACAAGGCGACCGCCGAGGGCCGCCTCGACATCCACGAGCTCGACGAGCGTCTCGTGGCCGTCTACGCCGCGAAGACCTACGGCGAACTCGTGCCCATCACCGCCGACCTGGTGCTGAGCGGCCTGCCGCAGACCCCCGCCGTGCCGCAGTACCAGCCGGCCGTGAGCGACCGCATCGGTGGCCCGCCCGGCAGCGCGGTGTCCGTGGCCTTCTGGTCCGGCGTCAACCGCAAGGGCCAGTGGGTCGTGCCGCGCATGCACAACGCCGTCGCGATCATGGGCGGCATCGAGATCGACCTGACCCACGCGAGCTTCGAAGAGGCCGAGGTCACGATCAGCTGCTTCGCGTTCTGGGGCGGCGTCGAGATCCGCGTGCCCGACGACATCAACATCAAGGTCGACGGGTTCGGGTTCATGGGCGCCTTCGAGGACCGCGCTCCCGGACGGCGCCACATCCCCGGCGCGCCGACGGTGCGGATCACCGGGCTCGCGATCATGGGTGGCGTCGAGGTGAAGGGGCCGAAGCGGAAGAAGTCGAGCATCCTGCGCGAACTGCTGGACTGATGAAGGTCGCCGACCTGATCGAACTCGCCGGGTTCGCCGGCGCGGCCGTGTGGCTGAAGATGGACGGGGAACGCGCCACCCACCGGTGGACCGTGATCCTCTCCTGCCCGCACGCCGACTTCCGATTCCGACGTGACGTCAACCGCTTCGACCACGTGCTCGAGATCGTGCGGGACGAGTTGACCGCGCTACCGGGCGAGTGGTCGTGGCTGGACGACGAGATCGAGGACTTCGACGAGTTCGCCGATCACTACGAGGAACTCGGTCGCCGAGGCGCGATCATCATCATCGACAGTACTGGCGAGCAGACCCTCCTACCCGCCTCACCTGCACCCTGAGCTGGGCGAACTTCGTCACTTAGGACGGGCGTCCCATTCCGCTTAGACTCGCGGCATGGCTGCTCCAACGACATCGCCGTCGGCCCTGGCTGACGCCGTGCGCGACGAATCGTCGCTGCGGCGTTTCCTGCACGGGCTCCCCGGCGTCGACCAGGTCGGCGTCGAGCAACGAGCCGCGGGCCTCGGCACGCGGAGCATCAAGAAGGCCTCGAAGCTGCACGCCATCGACCTGGCGATCAGCATGGTGGACCTCACGACGCTCGAAGGTGCTGACACGCCCGGCAAGGTGCGCTCGCTCGCCGCCAAGGCCCGCAGGCCCGATCCCGACCGGCCCGACGTGCCGAAGGTCGCGGCGGTCTGCGTCTACCCGGACATGGTGAAGACGGCGGCCGACGACCTGGTGGGGACGGGCATCAACGTCGCCAGCGTCGCGACGGCGTTCCCCAGCGGCCGCAGCACGATGGACATCAAGCTGGCCGACACCCGGTTCGCCGTCGAGCAGGGCGCTTCCGAGGTCGACATGGTGATCGACCGCGGCGCGTTCCTGAGCGGCCGGTACGGGCAGGTGTTCGAGGAGATCGTCAAGATCAAACAAGCCTGCGGGGACGCGCACCTCAAGGTGATCCTCGAGACCGGCGAGCTCGTGACGTACGACAACGTGCGCCGCGCGTCGTGGCTCGCGCTGCTGGCCGGTGGCGACTTCATCAAGACGTCGACCGGCAAGGTGCAGCCCGCCGCGACGCTGCCGGTCACGCACGTGATGCTGCAGGCCGTGCGGGACTGGAAGGACCAGACCGGCGAGCTGCGCGGGGTGAAGCCCGCGGGCGGCATCCGCACGACCAAGGACGCGATCAAGTACCTGGTGGCCGTGCACGAGGTGGCCGGTCCGGAGTGGCTCGACCCGCACCTGTTCCGGTTCGGCGCGTCGACGTTGCTCAACGACCTGCTCATGCAGCGTCGGACCCAGTTGGACGGCCACTACAGCGGCCCGGACTACGTGACGGTGGACTGAAGACATGTGGGAATACGCCCCCGCGCCCGAGTCGCGGGACATCGCGAACCTCAAGCCCTCGTACAAGATGTTCGTCGACGGCAAGTTCGTCGAGGGCACCGGCGAGCCGCTCAAGACGATCAACCCGGCCACCGAGGAGGTGCTCGCCGAGGTCTCCACGGCGTCGCAGTCCGATGTGGACACCGCGGTGAAGGCCGCGCGCAAGGCCTACGACCGCGTGTGGTCGAAGATGCCCGGATCCGAGCGGGCCAAGTACATCTACCGGATCGCGCGGCAGATCCAGGAACGCGGCCGTGAGCTCGCGGTGCTGGAGTCGCTCGACAACGGCAAGCCGATCAAGGAGTCGCGCGACACCGACATCCCGACGGCCGCGTCGCACTTCTTCTACCACGCGGGCTGGGCGGACAAGCTCGGTTACGCGGGCTACGGGCCGGACCCGAAGCCCCTGGGTGTCGCGGGACAGGTGATCCCGTGGAACTTCCCGCTGCTGATGGCCGCGTGGAAGATCGCACCGGCGCTGGCGTGCGGCAACACCGTCGTGCTCAAGCCGGCCGAGACCACCCCGCTGACGGCGCTGGTGCTGGCGGACATCATCCAGCAGTGCGACCTGCCGCCGGGCGTCGTGAACATCATCCCCGGTGCCGGTGACGTCGGCGCCTCGCTCGTCGAGCACCCGGACGTCAACAAGGTCGCCTTCACCGGCTCGACCGACGTCGGCA
The DNA here is from genome assembly GCF_051853195.1 of Lentzea sp. HUAS TT2. Taxonomy (NCBI): domain Bacteria; kingdom Bacillati; phylum Actinomycetota; class Actinomycetes; order Pseudonocardiales; family Pseudonocardiaceae; genus Lentzea; species Lentzea sp. HUAS TT2. The sequence continues at coordinate 1,959,667 of NZ_CP196667.1, forward strand.
AGATCATCCAGGGTCAGCTCGCGGGCACGTCGAAGAAGCTCACGCTGGAACTGGGCGGCAAGGCGGCGAACATCGTGTTCGACGACGCCCCGCTCGACCAGGCCGTCGAGGGCATCGTCAACGGCATCTTCTTCAACCAGGGCCACGTCTGCTGCGCCGGATCCCGCCTGCTCGTGCAGGAGTCCATCGCCGACGAGCTGCTCGAGAAGCTGCACGCGCGCGTCAGCACGTTGCGCGTCGGCGACCCGCTCGACAAGAACACCGACGTCGGCGCGATCAACTCCGGCGAGCAGCTCGCGAAGATCAAGGAGCTGACCGCGGCGGGCGAGGCGGAGGGCGCCACCCGCTGGACGTCGTCGTGCCCGTTGCCGGACAAGGGTTTCTTCTTCGCCCCGACCGTGTTCTCCGGTGTGTCGCAGGCGATGCGCATCGCCCGTGAGGAGATCTTCGGCCCGGTGCTGTCCGTGCTGACGTTCCGCACGCCGGAAGAGGCAGTGGCCAAGGCGAACAACACGCCGTACGGCCTGTCCGCCGGCATCTGGACCGAGAAGGGCTCGCGCATTCTCTGGATGGCACAACGCATGCGCGCCGGCGTCGTCTGGTCCAACACGTTCAACCGCTTCGACCCGACCGCCCCGTTCGGCGGTTACCAGGAGTCGGGCTTCGGCCGTGAGGGCGGCCGCACCGGTCTGGAGGCCTACCTCGATGTCTGATCGCATCACGGTCGCGAAGACCTACAAGCTCTACATCGGCGGCAAGTTCCCGCGCTCCGAGTCGGGCCGCAGCTACCCGGTGACCGACGCGAAGGGCACTTTCCTCGCGAACGCCGCCCAGGGCTCCCGCAAGGACGCCCGTGACGCGGTCACCGCCGCCCGCAAGGCTTTCGGCGGCTGGTCCGGCACCACCGCGTACAACCGCGGCCAGGTCCTGTACCGCGTGGCCGAGGTGCTCGAAGGCCGCCGCGAGCAGTTCATCACCGAGGTCGCCGGCTCCGAGGGCGTCCCGCTGAAGAAGGCGCAGTCCCTCGTGGACACCGCCATCGACCGCTGGGTCTGGTACGCGGGCTGGACCGACAAGATCGCGGCCGTGCTGGGTTCCTCGAACCCTGTGGCGGGCCCGTACTTCTCGTTCTCCACCCCGGAACCGACGGGCGTGGTCGCCGTCCTGGCGCCGCAGCAGTCGTCGTTGCTGGGCCTGATCTCGGTGATCGCACCGGTCATCGCGTCCGGCAACACCTGCGTGGTCATCACCTCGCAGGACCGCCCGCTGCCCGCGATCACGCTGTCCGAGGTCCTGGCCACCAGCGACGTCCCCGGCGGCGTCGTCAACATCATCACCGGCCGCACCGCGGAGATCGCGCCGTGGCTCGCCTCGCACGGCGACGTGAACGCGCTGGACCTCACCGGGGCCCCTGACTCGCTCCGCGCGGACCTGGAACGTTCGGCGGCCGGCACCGTGAAGCGCGTGCTGCGCAACAAGGCCAGCGAGGACTTCACCGCCACGCCGGACATGTCCCGCCTGCGCGCGTACCTGGAGACGAAGACGGTCTGGCACCCGATGGGTGTGTGAGACCTAGTCGGCGGCGTAGGCCCTGCCCTGCGCCGCCAGCTCCTCCCCCAGGATCCGGACGGCCTTCGGACCGACACCGTGGATCTCGAGCAACGTCTTCGCGGACACCTTCGTCAGCGAGTCGAACGTCGTGTAGCCGTGCGACGCCAGTTCGCGCGCCGCCACCTTGCCGATCGTGCGCGGGAACTCCGGCTCGGTCACGAGTTCACCAGACCCGCCCGCCACGCCCACGAGGCGATGCCGACGCGGTTGCGCACGTTCAGCTTCGTCTGCACCGAGGCCAGGTGCGTCTTCACCGTCGACAACGACAGGAACAGCGACGAGGCGATCTCCTGGTTGCTGAGCCCCCGCGCCACCTCCCGGACCACGTCCTGCTCGCGCGCCGTGAGCAACGACAGGTCGGGCCGCTGAGCCGGCCGGGCGAAGTGCTCCAGCATCCGCACGGTCACCTGGGGCGAGATCAGCGCGTTGCCCTGAGCCGCGGCCCGGACGGCCTCGACCAGGAGAGCCGGCCCGGCGTCCTTGGTGAGGAACCCGGACGCGCCGTTCTCCAGCGCCGTGTGCACGTACTCGTCCAGGTCGAACGTCGTCACCACGACGACCTTGGTCGTGGGCGACAGCTTCTTGGTCACCTCCAGCCCGTCCATCCCCGGCATGCGGATGTCCAGCAGGGCCACGTCGGGCTTGAGCTCACGGGCGGCGGTGACCGCCGAGATGCCGTCCGGAACGTCGGCGACGACGGTGATGTCCTGCTGCTTCTCCAGGATCATCCGAAAGCCGACGCGGACCATCTCCTGGTCGTCGGCGATGAGGACCGAGATCACTTCGTTCCTTCCAGGGGTAGCTCGGCGAGGACCTGCCAGCCGTTCGCTCGCGGACCCGCCGAGAACAGGCCGCCCAGCAGGTCGACCCTCTCACGCATGCCTACGAGACCGTAGCCACCCTGGTTCAGCTCGTGCAGCTGACCGTCGTCGGCCACGATCACCCGCAACGCCCCGCCGGCGGTGCGGGAGATCTCGACGTCGATCATCGTCGGGGACACGGCGTGTTTGTGCACGTTGGTGAGCGACTCCTGGACCAGGCGCAGCACCGACCGGCCGAGCTCCGGCGGCACCACGTCCGGCAGGTCGATGCGCAGGCGGGTCTCGAAGCCGAGCTCGCGGGTGCGTTCGACGGTCTCGATGACGTCAGCGGCCAGGTCCGTGGTGGCGGCCTCGTTCTCGCCCTGGCGCAGGGTGCCGACGAGCCGGCGCATCGCCCCCAGGGCCTCGGTGCCCGAACGGACGATGCCGGGCAGCAGGCGGTGGGCGGCGTGCGGGTCGTCGTCGGAGACCTCCAGCGCGGCCTGGGCCTGCACGAGCATGCCCGTCACGTGGTGGGCGACGACGTCGTGCAGCTCGCGGGCCAGTGCGATGCGTTCTTCCTTCTGCGCGTCGGTGACGGCGGCGGCGATCAGGCGGCCGCTCTCGGTGTCGCGGGCGCGGAAGTACAGGCCGGTGCCGACGGCGGTGAAGCCCAGGACGAGCGAGCCGAGCATCTCGTTGTAGTTGCCCGACGAGATCCAGTTGTCGCGGACGATGGCGGCGAAGAAGCTCACCGCGACCAGCGAGCCGACCGACCAGGTGGCGGACCGGCGTGGTTCCTCCCGCACGATCACGGCCGTGATGACCAGGCACGCCGCGGTCTCGGCGACGGTCAGCGGGCTCAGCAGCGTCGGCAGGTCCACGTGGAAGAGCCGGATGACGAACGACGACACGAAGATCGACGCGACGGCCACCGGGATCGTGAAGACGCGCGACTTGAACGACGTGACGGCCACGATGCACAGCGGCACGGTCAGCAGCCACACCAGCGCCTCGGCGGAGCCGACGCCGTTCATCAGGAGGAGCTCGCCCAGCATCAGCAAGGCGAGAACGGCGGCGATCGGCCATTGGCCCCGATGACTGTCCACGGAAGACAACGGTAGGACCACCACACCTCTACGGCCTCGGTCATCCGGCTGATCCGGTGTGTCGTCAAGGCTGAGGTTTTCCCTCGTCGTGCACGGCACCTTGAGGAACATGAATTCGGTTCTGGCCGCTCGTGGCCTGGTCAAGACCTACGGCGACGTGCACGCGCTCGCCGGGGTGGACATCGACATCAAGGCCGGGGACGTGCTGGCGGTCGTGGGTCCGTCCGGATCCGGCAAGACGACGCTCCTGCACGTGCTGTCCGGCATCCTGCGCGCCGACGGCGGCGAGGTGTTCCTCGACGGGCGTGCGATCGGCGAGCTGAACGAGACGGGCCGCAGCGCGTTGCGGCGCACGGCGTTCGGGTTCGTGTTCCAGTCGGGGATGCTCGTGGCCGAGCTGACCGCGGAGGAGAACGCGGCGCTGCCGATGCTGCTCGCCGGCGGTGAGCGCGCGGAGTCGCTCGGCGCGGCCAGGCTGTGGCTGTCGCGGCTCGGGCTGCAGGGCATGGAGAAGCGGCTGCCGGGTGAGCTCTCCGGCGGGCAGGCGCAGCGCGTCGCGATCGCGCGTGCCCTCGCGCACAGCCCGCGGGTGATCTTCGCGGACGAGCCGACCGGCGCCCTGGACACGCGCACCGGCCAGGAGATGATGACCGTGCTCCTGCAGGCGGCGGAGGAGACCGGCGCGGCGATCGTGATCGTCACGCACGACAAGGCGATCGCGGACCGGGCGCTGCGCGTCGTCGAGATCCAGGACGGGCGCATCGCGGCTGGGGTGTCGGCGTGAGGATCGCTCTCGCGGTGCTGCGCAGGGACCGCCGCAGCCAGGTCGCGACGGTGCTGGTCGCGCTCGGCGTGATGATCGCGGTGTCGCTGGTGCTGTGGCTGCTCGCCGCACCGAACGGCCTGCAGGCGCGCGCCGACCGCACGGCGTGGCGCGACGGGCTCGGCCAGACCGACAAGGGCGCCATCTCCGTCGCCGCGACCCAGGACTCCTACGACGGCAAGCTCATCGAACGGTTCGACGTCGCCCGCACCGAACAGGGCGCGATCCCGGTCGCGGCCGGCATCGCCCGGTTCCCGGAGGCGGGCGAGGTGCTGCTGTCGCCCGCGCTCGCGGACCTCGTGCGCAGCACTCCCGCGGAGAAGCTCGGCAACCGCTTCCCCGGCACGCGGATCGCGGAACTGGGGCCGGAGGCGCTCAAGCACCCCGACGAGCTCGTCGCGATCATCGGCCACGAGAAGGTCGGGAACGGCTATCCCGCGGCAGGCCTGCGCGGCGGCGCCGGCTCGTACCGCGACGACTACCACGGCATGCTCTACCTGCTCACGCGCGTCGGACTCGTGGTGCTGGTGGTGCCGTGCCTGGTGCTGGTCGCTTCGGCCGCCAGGCTGACCGCGGCTAAACGGGAACGGCGGCTGGCCGCGCTCAGGCTCGCCGGTGCCAGCCCGCGGCAGGTCGTGGTGATGACCGCCGTCGAGACCGCGATCGGCGCGGTCGTCGGCAGCGTGCTGGGTGTGCTGCTCGCGCAGCCGTTCAGCCACCTCACCGCGAAGGTCCCGTGGGAGGGCGGCACCTGGTACCCCGGCGACTTCGTGCCGTCACCCGCGGTCGTGACCGCGGTGGCCGTCCTCGCGCCACTGCTGGTCATCGGGGCCGCGATCATGGGGCTGCGGCGCGTGGTGAACCAGCCGCTCGCGGCGGAGGCGAAGCGCAAGGTCAGGTCGTGGCGGCTGCTGACCATCGCCGGCGCGCTGGGCGTGTTCTTCCTCGGGATCATGTACGCGCAGGAGGCCAGCGGCGACGGCCAGTTCACCGTGGTGCTCCTCGGTCTGGGCGCGGTGGCGCTCGCGCTGGTGCTGGCGGGGCCCGTGCTGACGGCGTGGGTCGGCAGGTTCTTCGTCGGACGGTGGCGCAGGCCGTCGACGTTGCTGGCGGGACGCAGGCTCGCCGGTGACCCGGTGGCGGCGTTCCGCGGCTCGGCGGGCGTGGTGATCGCCGTGTTCACCGGCTCGATGGCGCTCACGATGCTGCCGGGGCTGGAGAGCCAGGTCCCGTACCGCGACTCGACGTGGCTGGAGAACGCGATCGTGGCGGAGGAGGTGACGCACGACATCACGCCGTTGCGCCTGGCGACCTCGGGACCGATCGTCACGATGCTCGACGGCACGATCAGGATCGGCGACTACGGCACGTACGTCGTCGTCGGCGACTGCACTGAGGTCGCGCAGGTGCTGACCGGCCTGCACTGTCAGCCCGGACCCGCCGTCTACGCGCCAGGACCGTTGCAGGGCACCGAGTTCAAGCCGAGCAGCGGGGTGGACGGGGCGACCGCGCAGCTGCCGGCGCAGTACGAGACGCGGCCGTTCGAGGGCAACGGACGGGTGAGCGCGGTGATCGACCGCGACCTGCTGCCGTCGTTCGCCGGCCAGGTGTCGATGGTCGGCGTGCCGACGACACCGGAGAACCGCGACGCCGTGCACACCGCGCTGATCGGCACGCTGCCGGGCGTGCGGCTGGTGGACGGCGAACAGCGGGACCTCTTCGGCGACACGCTGCTGGCGGACCTGCAACGGGCCACGGTCATCGGCCTGTCCATCGCGGCGGTGCTCGGCGGCATCGGCGCGGCGGTGGCGGCAGCCGGGTCGGTGATCGACCGCAGGCGCACTTTCGGTGCGTTGATCGCGGCGGGAACTCCGATTCGCGTGCTGGCTCACGCATTGCGCCGGGAAGTGATGCTGCCGGTGTTCGCCGTCACAATTGCGGCGTGCGGAGCGGGAATTGTCGTGGGCCTCGGACTGCTCACCCTGGCGCGCGGACTGGTGGGCCACGGCGAAATGCCGATCACGCCGTGGGTCGTCGCCCCGGTGGGGGTCGGCGTCGTGGTCGCGCTGGTAGCGGCCCTGGCGTGCGGTCCGGTACTACGCGGCATCAGCCCGAGGGATTACGCGGCGGAGTAGCACTCGGCCGGAAGTACGAGGATGGAACTGGCCCTCAGCGCGATGTGCGCCGAGGGCCTTTTTCATAACTTTGATTCATGACGAATGCACAGCTCGCGAGCATCCAGTGGGGCGTTTTTCTTTCGGTCGTCTTCCTGCTCCCGCAGCTGTTGTTCCGTCAGCTGACCTTCCGCGGCGCCACCATCACCGTCTACGCGAGCATGCTGTTCGCGGCGACGTTCCTGCCGATGCAGACCGTCGCGCCGCGCCAGTCCGTGCAGCTGGTCCCGTTCCAGTGGATCGCCGACACCTTCCGCGACGGGCAGATCGCGTTCGACCAGATGACGCTGAACGTGCTGCTGTTCGTGCCGCTCGGCGCGATGCTGATGTTCTGGGGCAGGCGCACCGTCGGCCAGGCCGCGCTGATCGGCTACGGCGTCTCGCTGCTGATCGAGGGCTCGCAGCTGATGTGGGCGAACCGGATCTTCGACGTCGACGACCTGATCACCAACACCACCGGCACCGCGCTGGGCTGGCTCGGCGCGCTGGCCGCGGTGAAGGTCTACGCCCGCGTGAAGGCCGTTGCGCCTCAGCGCGAGCTCGTCAGCGCACGCTGACCTGCGGATTCCAGAAAACCTGCAAGGGCCGTCTGGATGCTGGGCCGCATGAGAGCCAAGCGAACGATCGCGGTCACCGCCGCTCTTCTCGGCCTGACCGCGATGACGGTGAGCCCCGCCTCGGCCGCGGCGGGCAACTGGAAGGCGTACGGGAACACGAACCCGATCACGTCCAGCCCGCACACCTGGGTCTGCGCCGGCAGCAAGGCGGTCACGACCAACGTCGTCGCGCAGGTGTGCGCGATCAGGTCTGCCAGCGGGGGCTCCGCGCAGGGTGCGGTGATCGTGCGCAACAACCAGTCCGGCCTCTTCTCCGCCACGGCGCTGGTGGACCTGTGGTCAGCGGGACGGGGCCAGATGGGCATCTGGGAGTGCCCGTCGTCCGGTGTCGGGGCGAACTCGTGGTCGGTGTGCTTCGGCCGCAGCCAGTCCGTCCCCTCCAGCGACCCGGCGAACTCCTTCGGCTGGGCCAAGGACAAGTACCTCGGCGTGACAGGACCAGCCTGACCCCACGTTCACCCGGCGGCGTGAGGTGACGCGCGCCGCCGGGCCCTTCCCCTGATCATGGCCGCCATGAAGTTCGTGGAGGCGTTCAGCATCCTGGTCGCCGTGGTCGGCCCGCCGAAGATCCTCCTGGCGTTCCTGATGGACACCGAGGGCGCCGACGCCCGCACGCGCTGGCGGGTGGCGTTCACCTCGACCGCGATCGCGCTGGGCGTCGGCCTGTTCGTCGTGGTGGCCGGGCGGGTGCTGCTCTCGATCTTCCACATCAGCGAGGGCGCGCTGTACCTCGCGAGCGGTGTGATCCTGTTCGTGCACGCGCTGGACCTCGTGCTGGGCCGCAAGCAGGACCCGTTGCACGACGAGACCCGCGGCACCCACGAGCTCGCCACCGCCTACTACGCGAACCCCGTCGCGCTGGCGTACCTGTTCCTGCTCTCGGACACGAAGTCGGTCGAGACGACGTTCGTGCTGGCCGGCGGGTTCGCCGCGGTGATCGCGCTGGACCTGGCGGCGATCGCGGTGCTCGGCATCGCGCTGCGCTGGGTCAAGATGACCTACGCCTGGGTGCTCGTGCGGGTGCTGGGCGTGCTGCTCGCGGCGCTGGGCGTCGACCAGATCGTCGAGGGCCTGATCACGCTCGGGATCCTCGAACGGGTCTAGCTGGTTCGCCAGCCCAGCTCGCCCGCGGAGTTGACCTCCGGGAAGCAGTGCCCGACCGCGCTGCGCGTCTCCAGGGCCACCGCGACCTGGCCGAACATCTCCAGGATCGACGTCCACTCCGGCTTGACCATCTCGTTGCGCTCCTGGTCCCACTCGACCACGCAGCCGCGCAGCACGCCGGGCCGCAGGTCCACCGCGAGCACGTCGCCGGTGCCGTCGAACGCGATCGGGAGCCACTCGGGGTGGAAGCCGGACGTCGGTGAGCCCGCCTCGGAGGCGCCCAGGGCCGTGCTCGCGTGGGTGTCCCTGAGCACGAACGCGCGGTCGGCGCCCAGCGGCGTGTAGAAGGGCGGCAGGATCTCGGCGTAGAGGCCTTCCTCGGTGCCGCCGTAGACGCTCCACCACAGCTGGAGATCGATCGGAACCCGAAGATCCGGCAGCGCGTCATACCTCGGACGCAACACGGCGCGGGTGGCCGGAGCGTGCTCCGCCAGCCATGCCAGGATCCGGTTCCAGTGCTCGATCACACCCACCGTTCCATGATCTTGGCGGAACGGCGGGCGAGGTACCGCCCATCGGGGCAGGATCAAGGCGAACAGGTCACTACTGGGGGAAGAGCTTTCAGATGGCGGAACAGGGCCTCAAGGTCGACTTCGACGCCTTGACCGGATACGCCTCCGCGGTAAGCGGTCTGGCGGGTGAGGTCGGCTCGGTCGGCACCGGCACGTTGAGCGGCACGACCGCCCTGCCGGGTGACTGCTTCGGCAAGCTGGGCAACGAGGTGGGGCTCAACGCGGCGTTCCAGGCGGCCGCGCAGGCGCAGCTCGACGCGCTGAAGGCCGCCTCGACCGGGCTCGCGGGCCTCGGCACCGCGGTCGCGAAGGCCCGTGACTCCTACATCGCCCAGGAAGAGGCGCACAAGGCGTCGATCAACAAGGCGGCGCAGGTATGAGCGTCGAGGGGCTGCTGAGCCAGTTCATCGCGCCCATGAAGGAGGACCTGGCGAAGCTCGACGGGGACACCGGCGGCGCGACGCGTGCGGGTGACGCCTTCGGCCGCGCGCAGACCGCGATGACCGACCTCGGCGCGAAGCACGGCTCGGCCTCGACCGCCGTGCTCAACACGTGGTCCGGCGACAAGGCCAACGCCTTCACGGGCCGGGTGTCCGCGTTCGCTTCGGCCGCGACCCTGTTGTCCTCCAACGCTTCCGCGCTCAAGACCGCGGCCTCGACCGGGGTGAGCGCGGTGACCGGCGGCCGCACCGCGATCCAGGGCCTCATCGACGAGTTCACGTCCAAGGCGACCCCGAAGCTCGCCGCGGCACTCGCCCTGTCCCTCGTGGCGGGGCCCGGTGTCGTGCTGGCGGCCGTGGCCGACCTCGCCGGGATGGCCTCCGGTTACCAGAGCAAGACCTCCGCCGAACTGCAGAAGGTGCGCGACCAGCTCACGCAGCTCGTCGGGCAGATCAACGGCCTGCAGAAGCCGGACGCCGGCGCGCTGGCGAAGCTCGGCGACCCGCTCGGCGGCGACGAGGGCGCCACCTCGGCGTCGAGCGCCACCGACACCAGGAAGCAGCAGGAGTCCGGTCCCGGTTCGAACAACGGCGGCGGCTCCGGCTCGGGTGGCGGCGGCGGTTCCGGTGGTGGAGGCGGCGGCGGAGGTGGCAGCGGCTCGGGCGGCGGTGGAGGAGGCGGCGGCTCCGGCCCGCGCCTGCCCGTCGCGATCCCGCCGCAGCCGGGCGAGGGCGTCGGCGTGAACCTGCCCGACGGCAGCAGCGCCGAGGCACCGAACGAGACCGCGGCCAAGGCCGTGCGCAACGCGTTGTCCGCCCTGGGCACCCCGTACGTGTGGGGCGGCGCGAACCCGCCCCAGGGCACCGACTGCTCCGGCCTCACGCAGTGGGCCTACGGGGGCGCGGGCTTCGACATCCCGCGCCCGGCCTCGTCGCAGGCGATGGGCGCCTCGGTGCCGGCGGACCAGGTGCTGCCCGGCGACCTCGTGGTGTGGGACGGGCACGTGGCGATGATCATCGGCAACGGCCAGATGGTCGAGGCCGGCGACCCGGTGCAGGTGCAGCCGATCCGCACGACGAACAGCGGGATGTCGTTCTACGGCTTCTACCGCCCCACCGGGTGAGCTACTTCGAGTTCTGAGCCAGGGCCTTGAGCTCGGCGAACTTCACGATCTGGCCGCCGGCGCCCCAGGTGCCCTCGGGCTGCTCGTGGATCAGCACCCACACCCGCATCGCGTCGGCCTCACCCAGCCCGGCGGCCTCGAGCACCAGCGCGGTCGCCTCCTGCACGAGCCCGGCCTTGCGCCGGTCGGACAGCGCGCCCGCCGGCACCCGGACGTCCACCCGGAACCGCGGCGCGTCGTCCTCCGCCGTGGTCTGCGCGCCCGCGGGCAGCTCGTGCAGGTAGGTCCACGCCACCGAGCGGAAGAACTCGTTGTCCGGCGCGCCCTCCCACTTCAGCAGCAACGCCGCCAGGTCGCGCTGCACGCTCTTGCGGCCCGCGTCGGTCAGCGATCCGGCCGGCGCGGTCAGTTCGATCATCGGCATGACGTTCCCCGATCTATGACGACTGTTATAAACCCAGGCGGACGCTAACCTATGACGAGCGTTATAGCCAGAGAGGCCTGAGATGTCCCGAGAGCAGATCGTCACCGGCGCGGCCGACATGATCCGGCGGCGCGGCCTCAACGCGACGAGCATCCGCGAGGTCGCCAAGCACGCCGGCACCCCGCTCGGCTCGACGTACCACTACTTCCCCGGCGGCAAGACGCAGCTCGCGACCGAGGCGGTCCAGTGGGCGGCGGACACCGTCTCGAAGCTGCTCGCCGCGAAGCTCCGCAAAGGACCCGTCGACGGACTGAAGGCGTTCTTCGCGCTGTGGCGGCAGATCGTCACGGAGACCGGTTTTCAGGCCGGGTGCCCCGTGCTCGCCGTGGCCATCGAGGAGAACGCCAGCCCGCAGGCGCTCACGGCCGCGGCGGACGGGTTCCGGGCCTGGGCGGGCCAGCTGGCCGCGTCCTTGGAGGAGCACGGGGTCTCGCACGTCCGCGCGCGCAGCCTCGCCCACCTCTGCGTCTCGGCGGCGGAGGGCGCGGTCGCGCTGTGCCGGGCCCAGCGCAGCATCGACCCGCTCGACGACGTGGCCGCCGAACTCACCGCCTTGCTACAAGCCGCCACCGAAGATCGGGGAATGCGGCACACTGTCCCCAGCAGGGGGTGATCGGAGTGGACGACGACGTCCAGCGCGTCGCGCGGAAGGTGCGCGATGTCGAGCAGGCGGTGTCGGAGCACGTCACGCGCAGTGGTCCCATCACAGGACGAGCGTCCTCTCCGGACGGTGCGGTGACGGTCGTGGCCACGCCCGGCGGTCCGCCGCAGCAGATCACGGTGAGCCCGGCGTCGTTGCGGATGGGCCCGCAGGGGCTGGCCACCGAGATCATGCGCATCGCCGACAAGGCGCAGCGCGACGCGAACACCCGCCTGCACCAGACGCTGGAACGCGTGGTCGACCCGCGCGAGCTGTCGGCCGTGGGCATCGAACGCGGGACCGACGAGGACGACTTCGGGTGGCGGCGGTGAACGAGGAACGCATGCAGGCCACCGAGCAGCTCCAGCGCGACCTCGGCACCCTCACCGCCACGGTCGAGCACCCCGGCGGGCAGTGCATGGTCACGGCGTCGCCGAAGGGCGAGATCAAGGCGCTGCACCTGCACCCCGCGCTGCTGACACAGGGTGCGCAGGCGGTCGGGCAGGTCGTCACCGAGACCGTCCGGCTGGCCACGAACGCGGCCGTGCAGGCGAGCTTCAACAAGATGGCGCTGGCGCTGGGTGACGGGATGGCGATCGACGTCGAGTCCGTCGCCGGCGACTCACCCTTCCGGTCGACGTGGAACCCCGTCGTACCGCCCGAAGCCCCTGCTGAGCAGGCACCACCGGACCGCAGGCAGAGGGCACCGCGCGTCGAGGACCCGGACGAAGACGCGTTCTTCGAGAACCCCTCGTGGCTTCGGTGATCAGCACCGTTAGTCTCGTCGACGGCATCAGGCAGGCGTGACCGGGAGGTCAGGATGGCGCAGGACATCGTCCCCATCGAGCTGGGGCTGACGCAGGGTGACGTCGTCACGCTGTGGGCACCCCGCTGGCGCGAGAAGGGCGAGGAGTGGGAGGCGTTCCTCGGCGACGAGGAGGACCTGTTCGTCTTCCCCGACGCCGCGCACCTCGCCGCGTTCGTGCGCACCGCGGAGGAGCACGACCTGACCGATCACCCCGCGTGGCCGGTCGTGCCGTCGCTGGGCGTCGCGGACCTCTCGCCGGACGACAACCACCAGTTCGACCTCGTCGGCGTGCCCGAGCTCGTCGCGGAGGACCCGGACACCTGGACGATCGGTGAGCTCGCCGACGTCATCGCGATCGTGCGCGCCCTCGCTGACGTCTGCGACCTGGAGAAGGTCCACGAGGTGCTCGACAGCGCCGAGGGCTTCTCGCTGCTGCCGCAGGGCACGCTGCCGTTCAGCGGCCGTGACGGCGGCAAGCTGTGGGGCGAGCTGTCCGAGGTCGTCTCCGAGAAGTGGGACGAGGTCCTCGACGCGATCGACAGCGTCGTGAACACGCCGGACGTGCCGGAGAAGGAGCTCTCCGTCGCCCAGGAGGAGCTCGCCGCGCTGGAGGCCGCCACGGCCGCGGCCGCCGTCGACTCCCCCGCGGACGAGGACTCCGACGAGGACAAGGCCGAGCCCGCGGGCTTCTGGGCCGAGGTCGGCGTCGACCCCATCAAGATCATCACGTCGGCCGGCGAGTTCTACACGCTGCGCTGCTACCTCGGCGACGACCCGGTGTTCCTGGGCCGCCGCGGCAAGATCGAGGTCTTCACCTCGCAGCGCGCGCTGAGCCGCTTCGTCGCCGAGAACGACGAGCACGACCTGGCCGAGGTCGAGACCTGGAACGACATCAAGGTCAAGGCCACCGCGGGCGAGCTCGACGTCGACGTGGACGACGACAACGTCTACGTGCTGACCGGCATCGCCGAGGACATGGAAGAGGGCCCCGACTCGCTCGACCCGCAGCAGCTCGACCTCGCCGTCGAACTGTTCGAGGACGCGGCCGAGTGGGCGGAGGACGAGTCCGTGAAGGACGCGCTCGCCTCGTCCGAGTCGCTGGGCTGGCTCGTGTCGTTCGTCGTGTCGCCGGACCCGACGCGGCTCGCGCCGTCTGCCCCGTACACCGCCGAGGTGGCCGCGTTCCGCGCGCTGCAGGCGACGTTCGAGGACCGGCTCAACTCCAACTGACCCTACTTTCCGCATCCCGGAAGCCACGCGGGGACCTTTCGTACTCCATGTGAGTACGAAAGGTCCCCGCGTGCGATCAGACGGGGTGTGCGGTCACGGTGCCGTGAGCGCCGCGTAGCCCGGCTTGACCAGCTCGTTGATGATCGCCAGCCGCTCGTCGAACCCGAGGAACGCCGACTTCATCGCGTTGATCGTGAACCACTGCAGGTCGGCCCAGCCGTAGCCGAACGTCTCCACCAGCGCGGCGAACTCGCTCGACAGGCTGCAGTCGCTCATCAGGCGGTTGTCGGTGTTGACGGTGACGCGGAACCGCAGCTTCGCGAGCAGGCCGATCGGGTGGTCGGCCAGCGTCGCGGCGGCGCCGGTCTGCAGGTTCGAGGTCGGGCACATCTCGAGCGGGATGCGGCGGTCGCGGACGTACGCGGCCAGGCGTCCCAGCTGAACGGTGCCGTCGCCGGACACCTTGATGTCGTCGACGATCCGCACGCCGTGGCCGAGCCGTTCGGCACCGCAGTGCTGGATCGCCTCCCAGATGGACGGCAGGCCGAACGCCTCACCGGCGTGGATGGTGAAGTGCGCGTTCTGCTGGCGCAGGTACTCGAACGTGTCGAGGCCCCTGGTGGGAGGGAAGCCGGCCTCCGGGCCCGCGATGTCGAACCCGACGACACCGAGGTCGCGGTAGCGGACGGCGAGCTCGGCGATGCGCAGCCAGCCCTCGTTCTGGCGCATGGCGCACAGCAGGGTGCCGACGCGGATCTTGCGACCGGTCTCGGCGACGCGGGCGGAGCCGACGCGGAAGCCCTCCTGGACGGCCTCGACGACCTGCTCCAGCGAGAGGCCCTTCTCGGTGTTCAGCTCGGGCGCGTAGCGGATCTCGGCGTAGACGACCCCGTCTGCGGCCAGGTCCTCCACGGCCTCGGCGGCGACGCGGACGAGTGAGGCCTCGTCCTGCATGACACCGCACGTGTGGGCGAAACCTTCGAGGTAGCGCACCAGGGAGCCGGAGTTGGCGTTGTCGCGGAACCAGCCGCCGAGGACGCCCGCGTCTGTGGTGGGCAGGCCCTGGTAGCCGGTGGCATCGGCGAGTTCGATCACCGTCTGCGGGCGGAGGCCACCGTCGAGGTGGTCGTGCAGCAGGACCTTCGGCGCGCTGCGGATGGTCTCCAAGGTAAGCGGCGTGGACATTGCTACACGTTACTCCAGGCGCCGCACCCCGCTGAGGTGCAACGCGTGCCACCGAACCACCCACCCGTTGGGCCGGATGCGCGCGACACGCCGCCTCGAAGCTGGGCAAAATGATCTTGTCGTCGATATGATCATTTGCTGGGTCAACGTCGTTGCAGATCCGTGATCAGCAACTTTCTGCAACCAACGCGCGGCTTGAGTCACCCCAAGGTAGGAACATCATCAGTGGCTACTGCGTGCTTTCGGCCGGTCACTTGGCGTTCAGAGTAGTGGGGTAACCTGATCGGGTTAGTTGCCCGTCCGCACCCGGCCTTTTTCTGGCGGGGGTGGTACAGCGACGTCCCGTGACGCGGATAGGCTCCCGTGGTCTCCCCCTCCCCTGGACGAAGGCACTCAGCCGTGACAGAGAACAACAACTCCACGATGTCCTTCGATCGGATGCGCAACATGCTCACGCGCGCCGCGGAGATCCGTGAGAGCGAGCAGCAGCAGATCTTCGACGCGCTGGACGAGATCCACGCCCGGATGTCGCCTCTGGAGTCGCTGGGTTCGGTTCGCAAGCGCCTGTCGGAGCTGCCGGACCGCACCGAGGTCAGCGTTCTCGCTGAGCGCCTGGACGAGGCCCTCGCCAAGCTGGAGGCCCAGGACACCGCCGTCGCCGACATCGGTCGCGCGGTCGACGCCCTGGTGGACAAGCTCGCCAAGCCCTTCGCCCAGCTGGACGGCCGCCTCGACGGCGTCGCCGGCCGCTTCGAAGGTGTCGCGGGCCGCATGGACGGTCTCGAGGACAAGCTCTCGAGCATCCACAAGCGCATCGACGACCTCGACGGCCACCTGGACAAGCAGGACGGCAAGGTCGACGCGATCCCCGCCGCCGTCACCAACCCGCTGCGCGAGCGCGTCGAGGCACTCGAGGCCGCGCTGCGCGGCCGTCTCGACGAGGTCGACGAGGGCGTGCACGAGCACCTCGACGGCACCCGCGAGGCCCTGCAGAAGATCCTCGCCGAGTCGTTCTCCGGCATCCACGGCCGCGCCGACGAGCAGCGTGAGGCCCTCGCCGCTGCCCGCGCCGAGCTGACCAACGCCGTCGCCGAGAGCCGCGCCGCCGTGACGTCCGCCGTGTCCGACAGCCGCACCGAGGTCGTGTCCGCGGTCACCGAGCGCCACAACCAGCTCTCCCAGTCCCTGGTCGAGACCCGCGACTCGCTGGCAGGAGCCGTGGCGGAGACCCGCGGCCAGCTGGCGGGCACCGTGGCCGAGACCCGCGACGCCCTGACCGCGTCCCTCACCGAGACCCGCGACTCGCTGACGACGTCGCTCGCCGACACCCGCACCGAGCTCGCGTCCGCCGTCGCCGACACGCAGAACGTCGTCAACGGCAAGCTGGACGAGGCCCGCACCGCCCTGTACGCGGCGATCGAGCAGTCCCGCGACCAGGTCGACGCGGCCGACCGCCTCGAGTCCCTGGCCCGCCGCCTGGAGCTCGTCACCTCGCAGCTCGACAACATGACCAACCGCCTCGACAAGGTCGAGGACGGCTTCGTCGCCCGCATCTCCGAGCTCGGCGGCACCGTCGACGCGAGCCTGACCAAGGTCGCCGAGACCGTCGGCGCCCGCCCGGACGCCGACGCGCTGCAGTCCCTGGTCCGCAAGTCGAACCAGGAATCCGAACTGCGCATCGGCGGCCAGCTGGACGAGGCCATGGCCACCTTCGCCGAGCTCATCCTCGGCGGCGGCTCGCCCACGCCTCCCCCGCCGCCCACCGCACTGCCGCGGCCGCAGCGCCGCACCCGCAAGAACGGCGGCCCGAAGCCGGCGAACGGTGGCAAGGACATGGACGACGACGACCTGGCGGCCGAGGGCGCCTGATCGTCATTGCGTGAGAACGGCCTCGGAGCAACGTCGCTCCGGGGCCGTTCGCCTTTCGCGGCCTAGGCTCGCCGGGTGACGAACGACGCCTGGACCGAGATCCCCGACCAGCGCTACCGGCGGCTGTGGGACGAGTTCGACCAGCGGTTCCAGTTCAAGCCGAGCATCTACCCGAAGGACTGGCCGTCCATCGCGGAGCCGCGGGGGTCGGTCACGCTGGACCTGGCGGGGATCTTCCAACCGGACCACTTCGAGGCGGGCTGCCGGCGGGTCGACGAGGTGGTCCTGGCGTCGTTGCAGCGGGTGTTCGACGAGCAGACGGCCCTGCTGGCCCTGGACTGGCAGCACCCCGCGTACGAGTTCCGGCCGCACCGGCACACCGGGGCGTTCACCTGGCCGGAGTCGCCGCTGTCCCCGTTCCCCGACGGCGACTACCACATCTTCCTGACCGAGGACATGGACCAGGGCACCTTCGGCCACCCCTGGGAACACACGCTGTGCGTGTGGGGCGATGACCTGGTCAGCGACCTCGTGCCCGAGCTGGGACTCCCGGTCAAGCGCTCCCGGCGTTGAACCGGCGGCCGCCCCGACACGTGACCATGACGAGAGCGCTCACACGCCCGTAGTTATGCTCGCGGCAATCTGGGGGCGTCCAGAAGGGATAGTCCGTGCAGCAACAGCGACTAGTCGCCAACCGCTACGCACTGCTCGCGGAGCTCGGCCGCGGCGCGATGGGTGTCGTGTGGCGTGCCCAGGACCAGCTGCTCGGCCGGGCGGTCGCCCTCAAGGAGCTGCATCCTCCGCAGGGCATCGCCGCCGAGGAGTTCGCCGTGCTGGAGGAGCGCATGCTCCGCGAGGCGCGGACGGCCGGCAGGCTGAACCACCCGGCTGTGGTCACCGTCTACGACATCGTCCGCGAGGACGGCCGCACCTACCTCGCGATGGAGCTGGTCGACGCGCTCGACCTCGCCACCATCGTGAAGCGGCACGGCCCGCGCGACTCGATGTGGATGGCGAACGTGGCGTTGCAGGTGCTGGGTGCGCTGGAGACCGCGCACGCGGCGGGCATCGTGCATCGGGACGTCAAGCCCAGCAACATCATGGTGCGGCCGGACGGGGCGGTGAAGCTCACGGACTTCGGCATCGCGCAGGCCATGGACGACCCGCGGCTCACGCACAACGGCGGCATCGTCGGTTCGCCCGCGTACATGTCGCCCGACCGGCTGCACGGCTGGGAGGCCTCGCCCGCGTCCGACCTGTGGGCGCTCGGTGTCACGATGGCGAACGCCGTCGAGGGGATCAGCCCGTTCGAGCGCACGTCCACGGCGTCGACGTTGCACGCGATCATGAACGAGCCGCCGGTGCTGCGGCTGGCCTCGCCCCAGGTCGCGGAGGTCATCCGCGGGCTGCTGACGGTCGACCCCGCGCGCCGGCTGACCGGGCCCCAGGCGCGTCAGATGCTGCTCGCGATCGTCCAGGGCACCGCACCGGTTCCCTTGCAGCACAACAACAACGGCAAGAAGAAGAGCAACACGGCGGTCAAGATCGCCGCCGTGGTCGCGGGCGTCGCGGTGCTCGCCGGTGCCGCGTTCGCGGGGTACCAGGTCTTCAAGCCGAAGGACTCCACGACGAACAACGCGGGGCCGAGCAACACCCCGGCCAGCGAGAACTCCAGCGAGTGGACCGAGTCCGCGGCACTGCCGGTAGGTGCTCCGCTGCCGTCGCGCCGCATCGCCACGTTCGGCCGGGGCGGTGACGTGCCCGAGTGGAACCTGTCGGGAACGCAGTGCGCCAAGGACTTCCTCACGCAGGGGTCGCCGGTGCGGCAGGACGTGCCGTGCAGCGGCCCGCACGGGATCCAGCTCTTCTCGGCCGCGACGCCGTTGTGGGACAAGCCGAAGGACATCGCCTACCCCGGCACGCAGTGGCTGGCCGACTTCGCCAAGAACTACTGCACCGAGCAGTTCAAGGTCATCGAGCCGAAGATCAAGGAGCCGATCGGCTTCACCGGGCTCGTGCCCACCCAGAAGGAGTGGGAGGCGTACAGCGACGCCGCCGCGCCGGGCCGCCAGGAGGTCCTGTGCGTGCTGTGGAAGCAGGACAGGTCGCCCCTGGCGGGCTCGCTCGTCGGCTAACCGCGGATGGTGTCGATCACCAGCGGCGAACGCTCCGGCGCGGAGTCGGTGACCGAGTAGGCGCCTTCCAGCGCCTGCAGGGCACCTTCGACCGCGTCCGGGGTGTCGGTGTACAGCTCCAGCAACGGTTGCCCGGCCTCGACCTCGTCGCCGGGCTTGGCCAGGCAGAGCACGCCGGCACCGAACTGCACCGGGTCCTCCTTGCGCGCCCGGCCCGCACCGAGCCGCCACGCCGCCACCCCGACGCCGTAAGCGTCCAAAGTGGACAGCACACCGGCAGCGGGTGCGACGACAACGTGCTTGTGCGAAGCGACGGGCAGCGCGGCATCGGGATCGCCGCCCTGGGCCCGGATCATCCGCGCCCACACCTCGTACGCCTCACCGGACGCCAGCACCGCGGCCGGATCAGCCGAGATCCCGGCCAGCGACAACATCTCCGAAGCCAGGGCCACGGTCAGCTCCACGACGTCGGCAGGCCCGCCGCCGCGCAGCACGTCGACGGACTCGGCCACCTCGACCGCGTTGCCGACGGCACGGCCCAGCGGCACCGACATGTCGGTCAGCAGGGCCGAGATCCGCACACCGTGCTCGACACCGATGGCCACCAGGGCCTCGGCGAGCGCACGAGCGGACTTCAGGTCCTTCATGAACGCGCCGGAGCCGACCTTCACGTCGAGCACCAGTGACTCGGCGCCCTCCGCGATCTTCTTCGACATGATCGAGGACGCGATCAGCGGGATGGCCTCGACGGTCCCGGTGACGTCCCGCAACGCGTAGAGCTTGCGGTCGGCGGGAGCAAGTCCTTCGGTGGCAGCACAAACCACGGCACCGACCGACGACAGCTGCGCCAGAATCTCCGAAGTGGACAGTGCGGCCCGCCACCCCGGGATCGACTCCAGCTTGTCCAGGGTCCCCCCGGTGTGGCCGAGACCGCGGCCCGAGAGCTGGGGCACGGCGGCACCGCAGGCGGCGACGAGAGGTGCCAGCGGCAGCGTGATCTTGTCGCCGACACCGCCCGTCGAGTGCTTGTCCACGGTCGGCCGGTCGACGTGCAACGAGAGCCGCTCGCCGGACGAGATCATCGCCTGCGTCCAGCGCGCGGTCTCCGCGGCCGTCATGCCGTTGAAGAAGATCGCCATCGCGAGCGCGGACATCTGCTCGTCCGCGACCGCGCCGTGCGTGTAGGCGTCGATGACCCAGTCGATCTGCGCGTCCGACAACACCGCGCCGTCGCGCTTGGCGCGGATGACGTCCACAGCGGAGAAGCTCATGGCAGGTCCTCCGGTCCGAAAGCGTCCGGCAGCACCGACGACATCGGCAGCACACCGGACGGCGTGTCCACCAGGCAGTCGCGACCGCCCAGTTCGTAGAGGACCTGACGGCACCGGCCGCACGGCATCAGCAGATCACCCGCACCGGAGCGGCAGGCCACCGCGACGAACCGGCCGCCGCCCGTGAGCTGCAGCTGACCGGCCATCGCGCACTCGGCGCAGAGCCCGACGCCGTACGAGGCGTTCTCGACGTTGCACCCGGTGACGATGCGGCCGTCGTCGCACAACGCCGCTGATCCGACCTGCAGCCCCGAGTACGGGCAGTGGGCGAACGACGCCGCCTCCACCGCCCGCGCCCGGAGCAGGTCCCAGTCGACCTCAGCCACGGCGGTAGACCAGTCCGTCGGCGGCAGGCATTCGCAACCGTTGCGACGCCACGGCCAGCACGGCCAGCGTCACCATGTGCGGCGCGTACGACACGAACTCGCTGGGGATCTCGTCGAGGCTGATGTACAGCAGGTACATCAGCACGGCCACCACGATCGCCGACGCCGCGGAGAACCACTTCTGGCGGATGAGCTGCCAGACCACGATCACCGCGAGCAGCAGCACCACGCCGTAGACCAGCGCCAGCACCGTCTCGCCGCCCGAACGCAGCTGCAGGCCGTCGGCGTAGCCGAACAGCGCCGCACCACCGAGCAGACCGCCGGGCCGCCAGTTGCCGAAGATCATCGCGGCGAGGCCGATGTACCCGCGGCCGCCGGTCTGACCCTCCAGGTAGGACAGCTGGCCGGGGTTGAGCACCAGCGCGGCGCCACCCAGGCCGGCGAGACCACCGGAGACGATCACGGCGACGTACTTGTGGAAGTACACCTTCACGCCCAGCGAGTCCGCCGCGTGCGGGTTCTCGCCGACCGAGCGCAGGCGCAGGCCGAAACGGGTGCGCCAGAGCAGCCAGTACGACAGCGGCAGCAGCAGGATCGCGATCATCGTCAGCGGCGAGACACCGGTGACCAGGCCGCGCAGGATGCCTGCGACGTCCGAGATGAACAGCCGCTGGCCCGCCTCGAGCTCGCCGAGCCAGTCACCGAGGCCCGCCGCCGAGAACGTGTCGAACGACTGGACCGGGGGCGACTGCCGCGGGTTGTTCGACAGCGGCAGGAAGATCAGCGTCGACAGGTACTTCGTCAGACCGGCGCCGAGCAGGTTGATCGCCACACCGGAGACGATGTGGTTGACGCCGAACGTGACCGTGGCGACCGCGTGCAGCAGGCCGCCCAGCGAACCGAACACGACGGCCGCGACGAGAGCGGCCCACGGGCCCCACTGGTAGCCGGCCCACGCCGCGCCCCAGGTGCCCATGATCATCATGCCTTCGAGGCCGATGTTGACCACGCCGGCGCGTTCCGCCCACAGGCCGCCGAGACCGGCGAGCAGGATCGGCAGCGCGAGCCGGACCGCGGTCTGGGTCGTGCCGGACGACGTGAGCTGCGGGAACCCGGTCTGCATCGACGTGATCGACAGCAACGCGATCGCGCCTGCGACACCGAGCATGGCCACGGCCCAGCCGGGCATCTTGCGCTTGCGAGGCGCCGCCGGGATGTGCGGCTTCTCCTCCAACGTCGAGATCACGCCGCACCTCCGACAGTTCCGAGCTCACGGCCGACGCGACGCTGCTCGGCGGCGAGCTCGAAGCGGCGCACCACCTCGTAGGCGACGACGACCGACAGGACGATCGAGCCCTGCATGATGGTGACGATCTCCCTGGGCACCCCGACGTTGTCGAGCGCGAGGCCCGACTTGTCGAGGAACGCCCAGAGCAGCGCGCCGAACGCGATGCCACCGGGGTGGTTGCGGCCGAGCAGCGCGATCGCGATGCCCGAGAAACCGATGCCGGCGGAGAAGTTCAGGCTGAACGTGTGGTCGCGGCCGAGCAGTTCCGGCAGCGAGATCAGGCCCGCGATGGCGCCCGAGAGCAGCATCGAGACCAGCACCATCTTCTTGGCGTTGACACCACCGGCCGACGCGGCGGTCGAGGACTCGCCGGAGGCGCGCAGCTCGAAGCCGAACCGGGTCTTGTTCATCATGACCCAGTAGCCGATGCCCAGTGCGATGGCCACGAAGATGAAGCCGAACATCGTGCCGCTGCCACCGAACGAGATGCCGGGCATCCAGCCGCTCTCCGGGATCTCGGGAGTGCGGATGTTGTTGCCCCGCAGCTCACCGAAGACGTCCCGGCGGATCAGGTAGGCGGACAGGCCGATCGCCAGCCCGTTCATCATGATCGTCGAGATGACCTCGTTGACGCCGCGCGTCACCTTGAGGATCGCGGGGATCGCGGCCCAGGCGGCACCGGCGATCGCGGCCACGATGATGATCACCAGCGTGTGGATGCCTGTGGGCAGCGCGATCGAGCCGCCGACGACCGCCGCGATGACGGCCGCGACGCGGTACTGGCCCTCGACACCGATGTTGAACAGGTTCATCTGGAACCCGATCGCCACCGCGAGCGCCGCGATGTAGTAGATGCCCGTCGAGTTGAGGATGTCGACGAACGTCGTGCCCTTGCCGACCTGCGTCACCATCGCACCGAACGCGCTGAGCGGGTTCGCGCCGGAGATGACGAGCGCCACGCCGCACAACAGCAGTGAGAAGACGATCGCCAACGCGGGCGGCAGGAGTTTGCCGCGCAGGTGTCCCATCAGTGCTCGCCTTCCTCGACGACAGCGGTCTCCTGGACCGCTGCGCTCGTGCTGCCCGCACCCGTCATCGCGCTGCCGAGGTCCTCGGGCGTGACCGTGTTCGGGTCTGCGTCGGCCACCAGGCGTCCGCGCAGCATGACCTTGATCGTGTCCGACAGGCCGATCAGCTCGTCCAGGTCGGCGGAGATCAGCAGCACGGCGAGACCCGCCGCACGGGCGCGCTTGATCTCGTCCCAGATCAGCGCCTGCGCGCCGACGTCCACACCGCGGGTCGGGTGCGAGGCGATCAGCAGGACCGGGTCGCCGGACAGCTCGCGGCCGACGACGAGCTTCTGCTGGTTGCCGCCGGAGAGCGCGGCGGCGGGCACGTCGATGCCGGGCGTGCGGACGTCGAAGTCCGCGACGATCCGCTCGGTGTCCTTCTTCGCGCCGTCGGTGTCGAGCCAGATGCCCTTCGCCGTCGGCTTGCGGGTCTGGTAGCCGAGGATCCGGTTGTACCAAAGGGGTTGCGTGAGCAGCAGGCCGTGGCGGTGCCGGTCCTCGGGGATGTACCCGATGCCCGCCTCGCGCCGGCCGAGCGTGCCCAGCTTCGTGAGGTCCTTGTCCTGCAACGTGATCGTGCCGCTGCCGGCCTTGCGCATGCCCATGATCGTCTCGACGAGCTCGGTCTGGCCGTTGCCCTCGACACCGGCGATGCCGACGACCTCGCCGGAACGGACCACCATGTCGACGTCGTCGATGATCGGCCGCGAGCCGTCCGGGGTCATCAGGCGCAGGCCCTTGACGTCCAGCACGACCGTGTCGGTGACGGTGGACTCGCGGGTCTCCGGGCTGGGGAGCTCGCTGCCGACCATCATCTCGGCGAGCTGCCGGGAGCTGACGGTCTTCGGGTCCGCGCTGCCCACGGTCGTGCCGCGGCGGATCACCGTGACGGAGTCCGCGATCGCGCGCACCTCGTCGAGCTTGTGCGAGATGAACAGGAACGTGTAGCCCTGCTCCTGCATGCCGCGGACGGTGTCGAAGAGCTCGTTGACCTCCTGCGGCACGAGCACGGCGGTCGGCTCGTCCAGGATGATCACCTTGGCGCCGCGGTAGAGCACCTTGAGGATCTCGACGCGCTGGCGGTCCGCGACGCCGAGCTGCTCGACCAGGATCCCGGGGTCGACGTTGAGCCCGGTCCTGCCGGAGAGCTCGATGATGCGCGCGCGGGCCTTCTTGCCGATGCCGTGCAGAGCCTCGGCGCCCAGGACCACGTTCTCCTGGACGGTGAGGTTGTCGGCGAGCATGAAGTGCTGGTGCACCATGCCGATACCGGCCTTGATGGCGTCGGACGGCGTGCGGAAGCGCACCTGCTCGCCGTTCACCTCGATGGTGCCCTCGTCCGGCGGCTGCATGCCGTAGAGGATCTTCATCAGGGTCGACTTGCCCGCGCCGTTCTCACCGCACAGGGCGTGGACCTCGCCGCGGCGGACGGTCAGGTGGACGTCGCTGTTGGCGACGACACCGGGGAACCGCTTCGTGATGCCTGTGAGCACCACCGCGGGGTGTTCGTCCGTCCCTATGGACGTGGAACTGCTCATCGTCGAGTGCTCCTCCTACCACGCACCAGGCCCTGTGAGGGCAGATCCTCACAGGGCCCGGCACGTGCAAACGACTTGAACTAGCGGGACTACGGCTTGTCCGCGACCTTGATCTTGCCCTCGATGATCTGGGCCTTGTAGCCCTCGAGGATGCCCTGCAGCTTCGCGTCGATCTTGCCACCCGACGTGGCGTAACCGACACCGTCGACCTTCAGGTCGAAGACCTTGGGCAGCGACGCGAGGTCGTTCTTCGCGACGGCCTTGACGAAGTCGTAGACCGCGACGTCGACGCGCTTGAGCATCGAGGAGACGATGACGTCCTTCGTGTCGGCGACGGTCGCCTGGTTGTACTGGTCGGAGTCGACGCCGATGGCGAGCACCCCACCCTGCTTGGCGGCCGAGAAGATGCCCTTACCGGACGCACCCGCGGCCTGGTAGATGACGTCGGCGCCCTTGTCGATCTGACCCTTGGCTGCTTCCTGACCCTTGGGGGCGTCCTGGAAACCGGTGAAGTCACCGGCCGGGGTGATGTACTTCTTCTCGACCTGGATCTTCGGCGCGGCGGCCTTGGCACCCTGGACGTAGCCGGCCTCGAACTTCTGGATCAGCGGGATCTCGACACCACCGACGAAGCCCACGTGGCACTTCTTGCTCTGGTACGCGGCGATGACACCGGCCAGGAAGGAGCCCTCCTGCTCGGCGAACACCAGCGGCGTGACGTTGGCGGCACCGTCGACGGCCGAGTCGACCAGACCGAACTTGACGTTCGGGAACTCCGCGGCGACCAGCTTCATCGACTCGGCGTAGGCGAAGCCGACACCGATGATCGGGCTGAAGCCCTCGGACGCCAGCTGGCGCAGACGGGTCTGCTTGGCCGACTCGTCCTCGCTCGGGGCGGCGGAGAGCTCGCGCGTGTTCTCCTTCTTGACGCCCATGTCCGCGATGGCCTTGTCGAGCCCGGCGGCGGCGGAGTCGTTGAACGACGCGTCGCCACGGCCACCGATGTCGTAGGCCAGACCGATCTTCAGCGCACTCGCGTCCACCTTGTCACCGTTGGCGGCGCTGGTGTTCGAGGTAGCAGGCGCGGACGGGGCCTCGGCGAACTCGCAAGCGGCACCACTGCCGGTGTTCGAGGTCGTTCCGCCACCCGAGTCCTTCGCGCAGGCGGCCATAGTCATCACGCTGGTCAACGCGATCGCGGCGACCGCGACACCACGCATACGACGACGCACGGCTCGTCTCCTCCCTGAGGTTCCTCCCCAACGACGTTGTTGGGTCCTAGACGCGGCACCGTACCTCTTAGTAACCAACCTCGTTGCCGTCAGCACCTACAAAGACCCCTATCGGTTACGCATTCGACGCTTTGGCCGTACCAGTGGTGATCAGTCGTGTTCGGCGCGTGGCGAAACGTCCTCTTCGGCCGCTTCCCCACGCTCGATCTTCGTCCGTTCGGCCCAGTTCCGCCCGTCGTTGAACCGGTCGCGGTGCGCCGCTCGTGTAGGGGGTGGCAAGTGCCCTTGCCGACGACGGCGGCCCGGACCAAGGCGGAGGTCCTGGCCGCCGTCCTTTTCGCACGCGGGGCCCTTTCGTACCGACATGCAGTACGAAAGGGCCCCGCGTGCCGAAAACTGTGGCGTGGACCGCTTTTCGGAATCGATCAAGACCGCTTGGCCGATCGACAGCGTGTCTCATCGATCACAGAGCGGGTGCGCCTGCTGGGTTGGTTCCAACGTGCGGGACTAGGATTTTCCGGTCATGGTCGGGAAGAACTGTTGCCGACCCACCACCACTGACGTTGGAGGTCGCGGCGCATGACCAGCGCAGGCGCACCCGAGCGGTCGGGCACCACCCGAGGGGGTGGGACGCTCTACCGCGGTGATCTGGGCATGTGGTCCTGGGTCGCCCACCGGATCACCGGTGTCCTCACGTTCTTCTTCCTCTTCACCCACGTGCTCGACACCGCACTCGTGCGGGTGTCACCGAACGCGTACGACGCGGTGATCGAGACCTACAAGAACCCGATCGTCAACCTCTTCGAGGTCGGCCTCGTCGGCGCGGTGCTCTACCACGCGCTGAACGGCATCCGGGTCATGCTGGTCGACTTCTGGGAGAAGGGCGCCAAGTACCAGAGGGTCATGCTCTGGACCGTGCTGGCCGTCTGGGTCGTCGTGATGATCCCCGGCTTCTACTTCATGATGGAGCGCACGATCTCCGACCTGGTGGGGGGTCACTGACCATGTCTCTCGCACTCGACAAGCCCCGCCAGCCGCGTCGCCCCGCGGCCCGCCGGGGCAACGGCGAGCTCTACAGCTGGCTGTTCATGCGGCTGTCCGGCCTGCTGCTCGTGGTCCTCGTCCTGGGCCACCTGTTCATCATGAACATCCTCGACGGCGGCGTCCACAAGATCAACTTCGGCTTCGTCGCCGGCCGCTGGGCGTCCCCGTTCTGGCAGTTCTGGGACCTCGCGATGCTCTGGCTCGCGCAGATCCACGGCGGCAACGGCGTGCGGACGGTCATCAACGACTACGCCCGCAAGGACTCCACCCGGTTCTGGTTGAAGATGCTGCTCTACGTGTCGATGGTCCTGATCATCTCGCTCGGCACGTTCGTGATCTTCACCTTCGACCCGAACATCTCGAACTGACCCGCGCGGGGAGCCCACCACAATGCAGTTCCACAAGTACGACGTGATCATCATCGGCGCTGGTGGTGCCGGCATGCGCGCGGCGATCGAGTCCGGCCAGCGCGCCCGCACCGCGGTGCTCACCAAGCTCTACCCCACGCGTTCGCACACCGGCGCGGCACAGGGCGGCATGTGCGCCGCCCTCGCCAACGTCGAGGAGGACAACTGGGAGTGGCACACCTTCGACACGATCAAGGGCGGCGACTACCTGGTCGACCAGGACGCCGCCGAGATCATGGCGAAGGAGGCCATCGACGCCGTTCTCGACCTCGAGAAGATGGGCCTGCCGTTCAACCGGACGCCCGAGGGCAAGATCGACCAGCGCCGGTTCGGCGGCCACACGCGCAACCACGGTGAAGCCGCCGTGCGCCGCGCCTGCTACGCCGCCGACCGCACCGGTCACATGATCCTGCAAACGCTCTACCAGAACTGCGTCAAGCACGGCATCGAGTTCTTCAACGAGTTCTACGTGCTCGACATCTGCCTGACCGAGACGGAGAACGGCCCGGTCTGCACCGGCGCCGTCGCCTACGAGCTCGCGACCGGCGAGATCCACGTCTTCCAGGCCAAGTCCGTCGTGTTCGCGACCGGTGGTTTCGGCAAGGTCTTCAAGACCACGTCGAACGCCCACACGCTGACCGGCGACGGCATGGGCATCGTCTTCCGCAAGGGCCTGCCCCTGGAGGACATGGAGTTCTACCAGTTCCACCCGACTGGTCTCGCCGGTCTCGGCATCCTGCTGACCGAGGGTGCCCGAGGCGAGGGCGCGATCCTGCGCAACGCCTCCGGTGAGCGGTTCATGGAGCGCTACGCCCCGACCATCAAGGACCTGGCGCCGCGCGACATCGTGGCCCGTTCGATGGCCCTCGAGGTGCTCGAAGGCCGTGGCGCCGGCCCGAACAAGGACTACGTGCTGCTGGACTGCACGCACCTCGGTGCCGAGGTCCTGGAGACGAAGCTGCCGGACATCACCGAGTTCGCCCGCACGTACCTCGCGGTCGACCCGGTCGTCGAGCCCGTCCCGGTGTACCCGACCGCGCACTACGCGATGGGTGGCATCCCGACGAACATTCACGGCGAGGTGCTGCGGGACAACGACAACATCGTCCCCGGGCTCTACGCCGCCGGCGAGTGCGCCTGCGTCTCCGTGCACGGCGCGAACCGCCTCGGCACGAACTCGCTGCTGGACATCAACGTCTTCGGCCGCCGCGCCGGCATCGCCGCCGCGGAGTACGCGAACTCCCGCGAGTCGCACGTCGAGCTGCCGGAGAACCCGGCCGCGAACGTCGAGGCCCAGGTCGCCCTGGCGCTGTCGGAGCACGGCCAGGAGCGCGTCGCGGACATCCGCACCGAGCTGCAGGCCACCATGGACGCCAACGCGTCCGTGTACCGCACCGAGGACACGCTGAAGACGGCTCTGCACGACGTGCAGGCGCTGAAGGAGCGTTACGCCCACATCTCCGTGCAGGACAAGGGCAAGCGCTTCAACACGGACCTGCTGGAGGCCGTCGAGCTCGGCTTCCTGCTGGAGCTGGCCGAGGTGCTGGTCCACGGCGCGCTCGCGCGCAAGGAGTCCCGCGGCGGCCACGCCCGCGAGGACTACCCGAACCGCGACGACACGAACTTCATGCGCCACAGCATGTTCTACAAGCAGGGCGACGGTCTGACCGCGGACATCCGCATGGACTTCAAGCCCGTGACCTTTACCCGGTACAAGCCGATGGAGCGCAAGTACTGATGACCGCCACCGCTGAAACCACTGCAGGCTCGCGCGGCTCCCAGCCGCCGGTTCCGGACGGCGCTGTCACGGTCACCGTCAAGATCCGCCGGTTCAACCCGGAGATCGACGACGAGCCGCGCTGGGACTCGTTCGACATCCCGGCGCTGCCGTCGGACCGCGTGCTGAACCTGCTGCACCACATCAAGTGGTACGTGGACGGGACGCTCACCTTCAGGCGCTCCTGTGCACACGGCATCTGCGGCTCGGACGCCATGCGCATCAACGGCGTCAACCGCCTCGCCTGCAAGGTCCTGCTGAAGGACCTGCTGCAGAAGGGCGACAAGCAGACCACGATCACCATCGAGCCCATCAAGGGCCTGCCGGTGAACAAGGACCTGCTCGTCGACATGGAGCCGTTCTTCGAGGCGTTCCGCGCCGTCAAGCCGTACCTCGTGACCTACGGCAACGAGCCGACGCGCGAGCGCATCCAGTCGGCCGCCGACCGCGAGCGCTTCGACGACACCACGAAGTGCATCCTGTGCGCCTGCTGCACCACTTCCTGCCCGGTCTACTGGACCGAGGGCTCGTACTTCGGCCCGGCGGCGATCGTGAACGCGCACCGGTTCATCTTCGACTCGCGTGACGAGGGCGCTGAGGAGCGGCTCGACATCCTCAACGACATCGACGGCGTGTGGCGGTGCCGGACCACGTTCAACTGCACCGACGCGTGCCCCCGTGGCATCCAGGTGACCAAGGCGATCCAGGAAGTGAAGCGCGCGCTGTTGTTCAAGCGCGTCTGAGCCTTCCCGGAAGGCTTCGAGGCGCCGCGTTCCCGTTGGGGGCGCGGCGCTTTGGCGTTTCCAGGGCAGCAGCCCGCCGTCAGCTCACCTCCACCACGTGCGCCGGCGGCCTGGGCCTGGCCGCGGCAGCCCGATGTGCCGCCTTCAACTCCCGCGCCACCACCTCCGGGCACTCCCGCAACCGCGCAGGCAACGTCTGCAACACCAGGATTCCCGCTGCCGCATAACGACTGTTGCGCGCGAGGGTCCGCGCGTAGTCCCGCGGCCCGAGGTGGAACGCCTTCGAGTCGATCTCCCAGGCCAGCCCCACGTCGTCGTACCAGGCGTCGGGCCGAGCGATGATCACGCCGTCGGCGCCGGCGATCGTCGCGTTCCAGTGCGGTGTGGTGAGGCGGATCTTGCGGGACAACCGGCGCGCGTCGCGTTCCGCCACCGATTCCGCCCGTCCGAGATCGCGCAGCACGTCGCGGACGAGCTTGGTGCCGAAGCGGTTGGTGCGGGCCTCTTCCGAGAGTTCTGCGAGCGTGCAGCGGCCTCGTTGGACGGCTGCGGCCACCAACGCGGTGGCGTCGTCGGACGAGCGCAGGAGGCGGCCCGGCGTCCACCACGGCGCGGGCCGCGGAGACCACCGGGAAGCCGCCCGCGTCGGAGGACGCGGGCACGGGTGAGGCTCGTTCCAGGATCAGCGTGCCGCTGCCTCTCATCGAGCCCGGCACGAGCAGGTGGATCTCCGCGCCTCGCGCTGGGAGGCCGTGGCGGCGGCACGCCTCGGCTCCGGTGACCACGGCTCCTGGGCCTGCGCGCAGGAGGGCCGCGGTCAGTTGTTGGTCCGGGGTGGGCGGGCCGTTGTGCAGCAGCACGACACCTGGGTGCATGCGCTGCCACGGCCCGCCCGCGGTGCACCGGCGCCACGGATTGGTGACGCCCAGTGACTTCAGGGCTCCGGCACTGATGACGCCGAGATCGCTGCGTTCGCGCAGGTGTTCGATTCGCACGTCATCAGTGTGACGAGGAGCACTGACAGTTCTCGGCGGTCAGCGCCTGGGCAGTCGCCTGGCGCGGTCGAGCAGCATCAGGATCGAGCCGCCGACGAGCATCAGCACGCCGAGCAGCAGCGTCCACACCGGCGAGGTGCCGGTGTTGGCCAGGCGGTTGTCGAGGTGCACCGGCGGCGTGGTGGTCACCGGCGGCGTCGTGAGCCACGGCTTCGTGGTGGTGGTCGTGACCGGCGGCGTGGTGGTGCCGGACGTCGTCGTCGAGGTCGGCGGCGTCGTGGTGGACGACGTCGAGGTCGTGGTGGACGACGGCGGCGTGGTCGTGGTGGTGGACGTCGTCGTGGTCGTCGAGTCCGTGGTGGTGGTCGTGGACTCCGTGGTGGTGGTCACCGGCGTAGTCGTGGTCGTGGACTCCGTCGTCGTGGTCGTGACCGGCGGAGTCGTCGTGGTGGTGGACGTGGTCGTGCACGGGGTGGTGGTCGTCGTCGGCGGGGTGGTCGTGGACGACGTCGGAGGCTCTTCACCTCTCGGCGACGGCGCGCGCCATCCGGGACGTTCTTTCGGGCACCACGCAGCGGCGCACACCTGGCCATCCCCGGAAGCCTCGGCCTCCGGCGCGGCACCGTGCAGCGAGACGACCGTCAACACTGCTCCGGCGGTGAGCACACCGATATAGGCGATACGTGACATGCCACGGATGGTTGCGCGCGGGTACAGCGGGTCGGGTCAAAAGCGCGCACACGTCACCCGCCAGAGCGGGCGACATCCCCCGATCAGGTCCAGAAGACCGCGATGCCCACGTTCAGCACGACCAGCGACGCGGCGGTCGGCAGCAGCCAGGACGGGGCCTTGGGCTTGCTGACGTTGATCGCGACGACGGCGGCGATGGCCACGACGACCAGCAGCTTCACGCCGATCTTGATGTGGTCGTACTTCACCGAGTCGACCAGCGGATCGATGCCGACCAGTGCGACACCGGTCAGCAGCTGCAGCGCGGCGCCGTGCAGCCAGCCCTTGTTGACCGGCGCGTCCTTGCCGGCCTTGGCCTGCAACATGATCATCGCGACGAGCATGCCCATGCCGAGCAGGTGCAGGAACACCAGCAGCAGGCGTACGAACTCCACAGCGTTTCCCTATCGACGTCGAGTGGCCAGGAAACCCCGCACGCCCAGCACGCCGATGACGGTGCCGAACACGAGCGAGGCGATCACGAGCACCAGGTGCACCGTGAAGAAGGCGGTAGGTCCGTCGCTAAACGAACGTGGGTCCTTCCAGATGTTCTTCAGGAACGTGGGCCAGATCACCCACGACCACACTCCGAAAGCCACCAGGAAGAGTGACATCGGGCGCGAGAGCTTCACGTTCCCCAGTATCGGACGTGGTGCGTGCAAGCCGCTAAACGGGGGTGGATAGCCTGAACGTGTGCCCTTCCCAAAACGGCTCATCGTCGCCCTGGTCCTAGCAACGGCCACAGCCGCGTTCGCCGCACCGACGAGCACCGCACAGCAGGCCGCCGGCTCGGCTCAGTGTGAGAACCGCGAGACCCCGCCGCCACCGGTGGACACGTCCGAGCAGCCGGCGCCGGGGCAGAAGGCCCCGCCCTCGCTCGAGGTGCCGGAGAAGCCCATCGGCGGTGACAGGCTGGGTGAGTGCGGCCTGATCCTGCCGCCGAACTCGGGCCAGCCGCCCAGCGGCATCACCGCCGCCTCGTGGCTGCTCGCTGACATGGACAGCGGCGCGGTCATCGCCGCGTACGACCCGCACGGCCGTCAGCGTCCCGCCAGCGTCATCAAGGTGCTGCTCGCGATGGTCGTCGCCAAGGAACTGCGGGGCGACCTTGTCGTCACCGCCAGCGCCGAGGACACGCAGCAGGAGTGCACCTGCGTGGGTCTCAAGGACGGCGGCCAGTACACGGTCCGCCAGCTGATGCACGGCCTGCTGCTCACCTCGGGCAACGACGTGGCGCACACGCTGGCCCGTCAGCTCGGCGGCGTGCCGAACGCCCTGCGCAAGATGAACGCCATGGCCAAGGAGCTCGGCGCCCTCGACACCCGCGCGGTGACGCCGTCGGGCCTCGACGCCCCCGGCACCAGCACGTCGGCCTACGACGTCGGCCTGATCTTCCGCGGCGCGATGAAGTACGACGAGTTCGCGCAGGCCATCAAGCTGCAGCAGGCGCAGTTCCCCGGCCGCAACGGCGGCACGATCATGCTGCAGAACGACAACCGCCTGCTCGCGAACTACCAGGGCGCGCTCGGCGGCAAGACCGGCTTCACCGACGACTCGCAGCACACCTACGTGGGCGCGGCCGAACGCAACGGCCGCCGTCTCGTCGTGGTGCTGCTGCGCGGCCAGCAGACGCCCACGCGCATCGACGCCCAGGCTTCGAAGCTCCTCGACTACGGCTTCGCGATGGGCCCCGGCGGCGTCGGCAAGCTCGTCGACGGCGCCCCGCAGCCGAAGCCGAAGGTCACCACGACCCAGGACGCGAGCGACACCGAGGACGTGGCGGCCACCGACCCGCGCACCGGCCGCCCGACGCCGACGGCGTTCGGCACCGTCGGCCTGCCCATCACCGCGGTCGCGGGTGCGGGCCTGCTGGCCGGTCTGCTGCTCTTCATCCGCAGCAAGCGCGCCAAGGCGGCAAGGGCACGCCGCCAGGCCGCGCAGTCCGCACAGGGCTTCTGAGGCAGCAAAGAAGACGGCCCCAGCGCACTCGCGCTGGGGCCGTTCTCGTTCCAGGGGCTATTTGCGGCGCCACCGGAGGCCGAGCACCGCGCCGACCACCGCTCCGGCGCCGAGCATCACCGACGGCGAGGGCCCGGACCGCACGGTGACCACCGGCTGGATCACCGCGGGCGGCGGTGCCTTCACGACCTCGGGCTCCCGGTTCTCCCTGGCTGTGGCCGTCCAGGCCGTGATGAACAGGATGAACTGCGACACGAGGTTCGCGAACACCAGCACACCGATGACGGACCCGAACGCGGCCGAGGTCGGCGACTTGGTCGTGAACGACAGGAAGATCGTCGCCGTCTGCTTCAGGATCTCGAACCCGACCGCTCCGGCGAGCGCACCGCGGATCGCGCTGCGCCACCCGACGGGCTTGCGCGGCAACCGCGAGAGCACCCACAGGAACACGAGCCAGTTCGCGAGCAGCGACAGGACGATCGTGCCGATCCGCAGCAGGACGTGCGCCCAGCCGGCGTTCTCCAGGCCCATCCACCGCAGGATCAGCTCGGCGAACCCGGTCCCCAGCGCCGTGATGCCGAACGACAGCACGATCGCGAGCCCCAGGCCGAGCAGTGCCAGCAGGTCGCGCCACAACGTGCCGAGGAACGGCAGCTCCCCCTTCGCCTGACCCCACTGCGCGGTGAGAGCGTCCCGGAGGTTGCTCATCCAGCCGAGACCGGAGTAGGCGGCACCGAGCAGACCGATGATGCCGACGGTGCCCTTGGACTCCAGAGCCGTGTCGATGGCCTCGTTGATCTGGCCGCGCAACTGCTGGTCCGGCACGGCCTCCGCGATGCTCCCGCGCAGCGACGCCAGCAGGTCCGGCTGCGACTGCAGCACGAAACCGGCGACCGCGAAACCGATCATCAGGATCGGGACGAGGGAGAGCACGCTGAAATAGGTGACAGCGGCGGCGTGCTGAGTGCCGTATCTCTGGTCGAAGCGCTCGTACGCTCGAATGATGTGGTCGAGCCACGCGTACTTCTGCCGCCACTTGTCCACGCCTGAGACGCTAGTGCACTTGCACTACTCAGGCAGAACAAAGCCGATCTTGTCGTACGTGCGGCGCAACGTGCCGGCTGCGACCTCGCGGGCGCGCTCGGCGCCGGAGGCCAGGATCTTGTCCAGCGAGGCCACGTCGTCGAGGTACATCTTGACGCGTTCCTGCACCGGCGTGACCCACTCGGTGAAGACCTCGCCGAGGTCCTTCTTCAGGTCGCCGTAGCCCTTGCCGTCGTAGTCGCTGACCAGCGACTCGACCGTCCGGCCGGTGAGCGCCGAGTAGATCGTCAGCAGGTTCGAGACGCCCGGCTTGTTCTCGACGTCGAAGACGATCTCGCGGCCCGTGTCGGTGACCGCGGACCGGATCTTCTTGGCCGACCGCTTCGGGTCCTCCAGCAGCTCGACGACACCGCCGGGCACCGACTTGCTCATCTTCGCCGTCGGTTCCTGCAGGTCGAAGATCTTGGCCGTGTCCTTGACGATGTACGCCTCGGGCAACCGGAACGTCTTGCCGTACCGGGAGTTGAAGCGCGTCGCGAGGTCGCGGGTCAGCTCCAGGTGCTGGCGCTGGTCCTCACCGACCGGCACGTAGTGCGCCTGGTACAGCAGGATGTCCGCGGCCTGCAGGATCGGGTACGTGAACAGGCCGACGCCGACGGACTGCTCCTGACGTGCGGACTTGTCCTTGAACTGCGTCATCCGCGACGCCTCGCCGAAGCCGGTCATGCACTGCATGACCCAGCCGAGCTGGGCGTGCTCGGGGACGTGCGACTGCACGAACAGGGTCGCCCGATCCGGGTCGATGCCCAGCGCGAGCAGCTGCGCGGCCGAGACGCGCGTGTTCTGCCGCAGTTCCTTCGGGTTCTGCTCCACGGTGATCGCGTGCAGGTCGACGACGCAGTAGAACGCGTCGTGCGCCTCCTGCAGGGCCACCCACTGCCGCACCGCACCCAGGTAGTTGCCGAGGTGGAACGACCCGGCCGTCGGCTGGATGCCGGACAGGACGCGGGGGCGCTTGACAGCCTCTACAGGCGCGTTCTCCGTGGACACGAACGAAATCTTCTCAGACCAGGCAGATCAGTGCGGAGCCGGATCACTCTTGGGCGGTGTCCTGGCGGACCAGGTCGATGCGCTGGTTGGCCGCGATGACCGTGGCCGGCTTGCGCCTCTTCACCAGGCCGTACACCAGGCCGCCGACGCCCGCGGTGACCGCGATCAGGCCGACGGGACCGGCAGCCGTGCCGGTCATGCTGCTCTCGACCGCAGCGCTCACTACAAGACTCATGCCGTGCACTTGCCGAGCCTCCCCATGGCATAGATCCACCCCGGAACGGGTGAACCTTGCTGACTGATTGGCCGCCAAGCTACCGATCGCCGGTAGCGTCGATGCGCCGAATCAGACTATCGGTCACTCGTGATCAGATCGCACTCGCCCATATGTCGTAGTCCGCTGACGCGCGTTACGCCCAGCGAGCGAAGCCAGGGTCTCAAGCTCACGCACAGTACGCGCCGACCCGTGCTCCGATCCGGCCATGCGGCTGATGGTCTCCTCCATCAACGTGCCGCCGATGTCGTTCGCGCCGCCGTTGAGGATCTCCGCGGTGCCCTCGTCGCCGAGCTTCACCCAGGAGCACTGGATGTTGTCGACGCGGCCGTGCAACGCCAGCCGTGCGAACGCGTGCACGGCGCGGTTGTCGCGGCGGCTGGGGCCGGGACGGGCGACGCCGGCGAGGTAGATCGGGGCGTTGCGGTGCACGAACGGCAGCGCGACGAACTCGGTGAGCCCGCCCGTGCGGTCCTGCAGGTCCGCGAGCACCCGGAAGTGCGTGAGCCAGTGGCCGGGGTGGTCCACGTGGCCGTACATCATCGTGCTGGACGAACGAATGCCCAGCTCATGGGCCGTGCCGACGACGTCGAGCCAGGTCGCGGTCGGCAGCTTGCCCTTGGTCAGCACCCACCGCACGTCGTCGTCGAGGATCTCGGCCGCCGTGCCGGGGATCGTGTCGAGGCCGGCCTCCTTGAGCTCGGTCAGCCACTCGCGCACGCTCACGCCCGCCTTCGCCGCGGCGGAGACGATCTCCATCGGGCTGAACGCGTGGACGTGCATCTGCGGCAGGCGCTTCTTGATCGCGCGCACGACGTCGGCGTAGTAGGTCACCGGCAGTTTCGGGTCGATGCCGCCCTGCATGCAGACCTCGGTGGCGCCGTCGTCCCACGCCTCCTGCGCGCGGTCGGCCACTTCCTCCGCGGAGAGCCGGAAGGCGTCCGCGTCGCGCTCGCGCTGGGCGAAGGCGCAGAAGCGGCAGCCGACGTAGCAGACGTTGGAGAAGTTGATGTTCCGGTTGACCACGTACGTGACGTCGTCGCCGACCACCTCGCGCCGCAGGTCGTCGGCGAGCTTCGTCATCTCCTCCAGCGCGTCGCCGTCGGCCGTCAGCAACGCCATCGCGGCCTCAGTGTCGCCGAGCAACGCGGCCGGGTCGTTCGCCGCGATCTTCAGTCCACGTTGGACGTCGTCGGGAAGTCGTTGCGGGGCAACGGGGATCTTCAACTCGTCCCAGTCGCCGTAGACCGAGTCGAAGTCACCGCGGCGGTCGTTCGTGCGGCCCTCGGTGTCGATCGAGGTGTTGAGGTCCGCGCGGCCGTACGTGTCGGTGCCGCCGTCGGGCTCCTGCCACTCGCGGCCGACGACCTCCGCGTCCGGGTTCGCGAGGCCGTTCTCCAGCGCCAGCGCGGAAACGTGCGCGGTGAGCCGGGTGTCGATCCACTGCCCCGCCGTCGCGCGGACGAACCGCGGGTAGACGTTCAGCCGTTCCCGCAAGGAGAAACCGGCCTCCGCGGTGATCTCCGCGAGCTGGTCGACCTGGGGCCACGGCTTCTCGGGGTTCACGTGGTCCGGCGTGATCGGCGAGACGCCGCCCCAGTCGTCGACGCCCGCGCGCAGCATCAGATCGAACTCGCCGCCGACGAGGTTCGGCGGTGCCTGGACGCTCACGGTCGACGGCATCACCAGGCGTGCCACGGCGATCGTGGCCGCGAGCTCGGTGAGGTCGGCGTCGGGCATGCCGCGCATCGCCGTGTCCGGCTTGGCGCGGAAGTTCTGGATGATGACTTCCTGGATGTGCCCGTACTGCTTGGCGATCTGCCGCATCGCGAGCAGCGACTCGGCGCGCTCGGTGATGGTCTCGCCGATGCCGATCAGGATGCCGGTGGTGAACGGGACGTTCACGCGGCCGGCGTCGGTGAGCACGCGCAGCCGGACGGCGGGGTCCTTGTCGGGGCTGCCGTAGTGCGGGCCGCCCTTCTCGCTCCAGAGCCGCTCGGCCGTGGTCTCGAGCATCATGCCCATGCTGGACGCGACGGGCTTGAGCCGCGTCAGCTCCTCCCAGCTCAGCACGCCGGGGTTGAGGTGCGGCAGCAGGCCGGTCTCCTCCAGCACCGCGATGGCGCTGGCCCTCACGTAGTCCAAAGTGGACTCGTAGCCGCGCGCGTCCAGCCACTCCTTCGCGGCGGGCCAGCGGTCCTCCGGCCGGTCGCCGAGCGTGAAGAGGGCCTCCTTGCACCCCTGCGCGGCCCCAGCGCGGGCGATCGCCAGCACCTCGTCGCGTTCGAGGAACGCCGCGGGCACCTTGTGCGGCACGGTCGCGAACGTGCAGTAGTGACACCTGTCCCGGCACAGTCTGGTCAGCGGGATGAACACCGACCGGCTGTACGTGACGACCCCGGCACGCCCCTCGGCGAGCAGGTGCGCGTCCCGCACCTTGCCCGCCGCTGTCAGCAGTGCGTCCAGGTCGTCCTCGCGCGCGTGGAGCAGCACGGAGGCCTCGGTCGCGTCGAGCACCGCGCCGTCAGCGGCCCGGCGCAGCGCACGCCTCATGGCCGCCGCGCTCGGACGGGACTGCGGTGGGGTTAGCGAGATGTCCACTGCCACGTCAACGACCTTAGGCCGCTGAAATTCCTGATCACTCCGCGCGAGGTGTGGGACATCCCACTGTCAGCGCACGGTGACGAGCAGTTCCGTGTTCCGGTCGAGCGGCGTGCCCAGGGGGTTGGTCCGCGAGTGGATGTCGTTGTAGGTGAACTCCCGGCACAGGCTGGCCAGTGCCGTGTCGCTGCGGTCGTCGTAGTCGACCTGGTAGGGCGCGTCGGCTTCGAGCAACGTCGTGAACAGCGACAACGTGCCGTCACCGTTGTCCGCGACCTCGATCACGCGGGCGTGCTGCGGGTAGTCGACGTGGGCGGCGGTGTTGATCTCCCAGAAGCTCCGTGAGGGCGTGTCGTGCCGGTGCGGGGTGATCACGTTGCGGTGCGTGTGGCCGTTGACCCACGCCAGCACGTTCGGGAAGCGGTGCAGGAGATTCACGAGCGCGTCGCCGTTCATCCGCGGGTCGAGCGGCCGGCGCTTGTCCGGCAGCACGTTGCCCATCGTCGTGCTCGTGTGGTGGCTGAAGAGCACGAACAGCTCGTCGGTGACGTTCTGCCGTTGCGGCAGGCCCAGCCAGTCGTAGTAGAGCGAGCTGCTGCGCTTGAGGGTCTTCTCGATCCAGTTGAGCTGATGCAGCCCTATCGAGCCCGTGGAGAACCCTGCGAGGTTCGTGGTGTCCATGCTGATGCCCGTGACACCGGGCGCCATCCGGAACGTGTAGAAGACGTCCACGCCGTCCGCGTTGGCGTCCGTGTAGCCGTGTCCACCCGTCGACAGATGCTTGCGCACGAACTCACCGGTGTCGAACAGCCTGCGCCGGCTGTCCGGCGTCACGGTGCGGACGACGCCGCCGCTCGCCAGGATCGCGAGGGCCTCGGGGATCGCCGTGGGGTCGTTGAACGCCCGCGCGACCTTCGCGTTCTGCACGGGGTCGCCGAACCCAACGATCTTCCTGCGGCCGGTGTACCAGCTGTCGAGCAGCCCGTCCGGCAGCGCGCCGACCACGCTGTCGTCGTGGTTGCCGATCGTCGAGTACCAGGGGATGTCCAGGCCGGGGCTGGTGAACTCGCGGACCGCCGCGTCGAGCAGGCCCTGCAGCTGTGGGAAGCCCTTGGCCTTGTAGTCGTCGCTGCCGCTGAGATCCGGCTGCCAGAACGTGCTGATGCCCGCGTTCTGCACGCCTTCGTACCGCGCGTCACCGGTGTTCGGGGTGATGCGGCCGCCGTTGAGGACCGTGAGGAACCAGTCGAGCTCGATGTTCTCGTGGTTGTCGGTGTTGTCGCCGGTCGTCATGAGGAAGTCGAACGGCCGGCCGGTCAACGGTCCTCGGCGAACGGCGTTGACGCGGCGGACCAGGGATGTGGAGCCCTGCGTGGTGAGAGCTTCCTGCGGCCGGTGCGCGCTGGAACCCATGATCGGGTGCAGGTACTCGAAGCGGAGCGGGCTCTGGGCGTCGCAGATGTGCATGTCGCTGAACTGCACGAAGCTGGTCAGGGCTCGGCGCCTGGCCTCCCGGTTGGGTTTCGCGGCGATGAGGTCGCTCCGCACGACCGTCGGCCAGCCAGGGCCCGCCGCGAGCCTGCGGTAGCCGCTGGTGCCGATCGGCGCGGCCGTGACGTCGAGCGTGGTGCCCACCGTGGACGCGAACGCTGGGCGGTCCAGGAGTGGCACGCCTGCCGCGCCCACCCCCATCGCCAGGAGGAACGAACGCCGGTTGAACCCTGTCATGAGCCGCCCCCGATTCATCGATGGTGAATCGTGTTCATATTCGGGGAACGGGTGGGTGGAATCGAGCCGTCAGGTGGGCGACAAGAGCGATAAAGGCTGTTCGGGCTGGGTCAGTCGGAGTACTCGACGGTCACCGAAGCGTGGTCCGACCAGCGCTCGGCGCTTTGGACGTCTGCAAGTACCGCCAACAACTGATCAACAGGCCCATAACTACACCCAACTCACCCCAAGAAGCGGCCTCCTGCCGGTGCAGCGCTACGCCCTCCAGCTAGACAGCGCCGGACGAGTTGGTAGTAGAAAAGTGCTCGATGATCATGAGTTGGCGGTACTTGCAGACGCCAGAACCAGCAGGGGGTTAGCGGGGCCAGTCGAAGGTTGCGGTGACTGGGGCGTGGTCGGACCAGCGTTCCGCGTAGGTCGCGGCGCGTTCGACCACGGCAGACTTGGCCGCAGCAGCCAGGCGGTCGGTTGTGACGACGTAGTCGATCCGCCACCCGGAATCGTTGTCGAACGCCTTCCCGCGATAAGACCACCACGAGTACGGCCCAGCCACATCAGGGTGCAGAGCGCGCATCACGTCGTTGTACCCGGACGCGAACACGGAAGTCATCCACTCCCGCTCATAAGGCAGGAAGCCGGACTCCTTCTGGTTCGTCTTCCAGTTCTTCAGGTCCGCCTGCTGGTGCGCGATGTTCCAGTCACCGCACACGACCACCTCACGGCCGGACACGGCGGCCTTCTCCCGCAGCGACACCAGGTACGGCAGGAAGGCCGCCATGAAGCGGTCCTTCTCGTCCTGCTTCTCGGTGCCGACGTCGCCGGACGGCAGGTACAGCGACGCCACGACGACGCCGGGCAGCTCGATCTCCACGTAGCGACCAGAAGCCTCGAACTCGGAGACGCCGAAGCCCACGCGGACCGAGGTGGGTTCCACGCGCGAGAGGATGCCCACGCCCGCGCGGCCCTTCAGCGACGACGGGGCGTACACGCCGTGCCAGCCCTCGGGTGAGTGGACGTCGGCGGCGAGCTCTGCGGGTTCCGCGCGGACCTCCTGCAGGCACACCACGTCGGCTGACGACGTGGCGAGCCACTCGAGGTAGCCCTTCTTCGCGGCGGCGCGCAGACCGTTGACGTTGACCGTGGAGACCGTGAGCACGACGGAGGAGCCTACTGGGAGGCCAGGCCCCAGGGCTTCGGGTACTCGGCGTTGCAGCCTGCGCAGTGCGCGGTCAGGTCGAGGTAGCCGACGAGGGTGGCCATCTCGTCGCGGGGCAGCGCGAGTTGACGCTGGCCGTCGATCTCGGTGTAGAGGCCCTGCCACTCGGGGTCGCACGAGCACTGCGTGACGCCCTTGGCTCTGCCCCACCGAAACATGTTCCGCAGCATGCCCGCAAGTTTGCCACACGCCACCGAAGTCGTTGCCCAATGCAAAGGCGGACTTCGGGGAGAACGAAGTGTTGAGCTGAAACTCTTGAGCGTGCGGGAGAGCGGGCGACATTCTTTTGACGGGCCCAGGAAATCTTCCCCCAAGCACGAAAGCACCGAGGAGAAGAAATGAACGCGATCAAGGGTGTTCTCGCCGGTCTCGCCGCCACCGCCGTGCTGTTCGGTGGTGCCGCCCAGGCCTTCGCCGCCCCGGCACCGGCGCAGACGGCCGCGGTGTCGGCCGACCTGACCGGCGAGGTCGTCGCGGTGGTCCAGGGCAAGTCCATCAAGGTCAAGGTCGACGCCTCGACGACGGTGGACGTGGACTACGACCTCCTGCAGACCATCATCTCCGGTGAGCTGAAGGTCGGCGCGAGCGTCGACGTCAAGGGGATCAAACTGGGCGGCAAGATCGTCGCACTGGGCATCATCGTCCTGAAGTAAGGACTCGGGAAAAGGCCGGCGCCGCCCTCATGCGCCGGCCTTTTCCAATGCGGCGGCCAGATCTCGCCGCCCGGAGATTCCCAGTTTTCGATAGGCGCGGGTCAGATGCAGTTCAACGGCCCGTGGCGTCACGAACAACTCCGCCGCGATTTGCCGGTTCGTCAGGCCGTGCACCGCGCGCCGCACGATGTGCTCCTCCTGCGCGGTGAGCACCGAACCCGACGGCACGCGGGCCGGACGTCCGCCCGCCGCGCGCAGCTCCCGTGCCGCGAGGCTCATCAACGGGATCGCGCCGCACCCCTTCGCCACGTCGTGGCCCTGCCGCAACGCCGCCAACGCCTCCGGGCGACGTCCCAGTGCGCGCAGCACCACACCCCGGTCGACCAGTGCCCGCGCGAGCTCCAGCCGGGCCGGTGTGCCCCGCAACGTCGACACGGCCTCCTCCAGCAGCACAACGTCCGAGGCCACCACTCCGGCGACCCGCGCGGCGACCCCGATCGGCACGGCGAGACCCCAGTCGCGCGCCAGTTCCAGCTCCTGGAAGGCGAGGCGCGAAGCCTGATCCCGTTCTCCCAACGCCATGTGCGCCAACGCAGCGTGCGAACGCCACGGTTGCAAGGACGGGTTGCGCGCGCCACGGCGTTCCATCCGCTGACCGCACAAGAGGTGGTCGCGCAACGCCGAAACCGGATCGCCCAACGCCATGTGCAGACGGCCGCGCTGGTGCAGGAGCGCGTTGTAGTGCGAGTACTCGGGCAGGTCGCCGTCGAGCGAGCGTTCGCGCACGAGCCGCAACGCCGACGACGTGTCGCCCGTGTCCACCCACACGCCGGCCAGCCCCGCGACGGACACCACGATGTTGCCGTCCTGCCCCGCGCCCACCGAGTCGAGCCGCGCCAGCGACGCCAGCCCGAGCTGTTCCGCGACCGCCAGCGACCCCAGCCGGCGCGCCACGTGACACCGCAGCCCCTGCACCAAAGCACCGCACAGCCCCAGATCGCGTTCGGACGTCACCCGCAACGCCTCGTCGCACTGCCGGTCCGCGAGCTCGTACTCGTCGATCCCGATCAACGCCACGATCATGTGCGCGAACGAGAACTGGTCGATCAGGTCACGTCCGACGCGCAACGGCAGCGCGCCCTGCACCCGCCGCCGCGTCTCGCCGGGGTTCGCGCCGATCGTCGCGCCCCGGTAGGCCAGCAAGGTGTTGAGGAACCGGGCGTTGCGGGCAGAGGTCATCCGAGAGCCCACCAGCCGCGCGATCCGCGTCTCCACCTCACCGGAGA
Organism: Lentzea sp. HUAS TT2; assembly: GCF_051853195.1. Lineage (NCBI taxonomy): Bacteria > Bacillati > Actinomycetota > Actinomycetes > Pseudonocardiales > Pseudonocardiaceae > Lentzea > Lentzea sp. HUAS TT2. Next base: position 2,002,683 of record NZ_CP196667.1, read on the forward strand.
AGAACGACTCCTCCAGCCCCAGCGACAACGCGTAGAGGTCCAGCCGCTGAGCCAGGTCCGGATCCACCCCGCTCACCCGCGCGATCACCGACTCGACCTTCGCCACCGCGTCCCGGTACAGCCGCCGCCCGGCCAGGTCGTAGGCGAGCAGCAACGCCATCCGCCCCTCGGCCGCGACGTCCATCGACGCTGCCGCGGCCTTGTGCAGCGACGCGCGGGCCGCATCCGGATCGACCAGCGACTGCGCCTCGCTCAGCTCGACCAGCACCTCGCCGCGCAGGTCGTCCGGCAGCGGTTCGCGCAAGAGCCTGCGCAGACAGGCGATCGCTCTGTCCGAAGTGGACTTGCGAGCGCATGCGCGCAGCACGTCCCGCGCCCACTCCTCCCCGATCGGCGCTGCCTCCAGCAGATGCGCCGCCACCTCGTCGACGGACGCCTGGTCGTCGTGCCGGAACCGGGCCGCCCGCGCGTGGATCGCCGCCCGGTCCAACGCGGTCGCGCTCTGCGCCAACGTCGACAAGACCATCGGCACACCGGCGAAACCCAAGCCGCCCAACGCCCGTGAGGCGTCCACAGCCTCCTGCGGTCCCAGCCCTGCGGCAGCCCCGGCCAGCGCCAGGTCGGCCTCGCCGAGCACCGCGAACGACCGTGCCAGCGCCACCACCGACGGCCCGGCCTGCGCCAGCCGCGCGACCAGTTCACCGGACCGTTCGCCCAGATCGCGGGGACGCAGCCCCAGCAGGTACGGGTTGCCGCCGGTCGCCACCCGCCACTCCGCGACCACCTCGTCGGTGACACCGGAGGCGAACAACGCGCGCAGGAACCGGGCACTCCCCGCCTGGTCGAGTCCGGTGAGCCGGACCCGTTCCGCCGCACCGACGACCTCGCGCAGCAGTGGCGTGACGTCGACGGCGAGGCCGCGCGTCACCACCAGGACCACCGGCAGGCCGCTCAACCGCCGGCACAGGTACGACAGGAACTTCAGCGACGGGGCATCGGCCTGTTCCACGTCGTCGACGGCGATCAGCGCCGGCGAGGCGGCCGAGACCTCCCGGACGAGGCGGTGCAGCCGGTGCATCGCGGCCTGGTCGGCGTCGACGGAGAGGATCTCGTCGGCCTCGCTCTCGAAGAGCTGCGCGACGACGCCGAAGCGGAACCCTGACTCCGAGGCGGAACACCGCGCGCCGAACACCTGGAAGCCCAGCTCACGCGCCATTCGCACGGTCTCGGCGAGCACCGAGGTCTTGCCCATGCCCACGTGGCCTTCGACGCACACGGCGGCGGATGTGCCCCGCAGAGCCTCGCGCACCACCGTCAGCTCGCGTGTGCGGTCGGACACCACGGAACTCGCGACCGCCACTGAGTACACCCCTTCGCCGCACGCACTGCGAACACGTGGCGGCGCGTCCGGCCGACCGCACTGGGCCAGCCGGACCAACTCTATTGGGGGTCGATGGGGTGTTTCCCTACTTGCAGGTCGAGTCGCTCGTCAGCGCGACGAACGACTGGCTCACCCAGCGCCGGTCGCTGAGCATCCGGTAGCCGTTCTCGACGCGCCCCTGGGCGTCGGTCACGGCGTCGCGCTGCATGGTCGAGACGATCGGCTGCATGTCACCGGGCCCCGACCGGACGTTGAGGATGTCCGCGGTCACCGTGATCTTGCAGATCTCCGCCGCCTTGTCACTGCCCATCGGCTTGCCGCCGTTCACCGCGTACATCACGCCGGCGACCCCGAGCACACCAATGACGATCATTCCCCGAACCGGAACACCAAACATCGCGACGCCTCCGCACGCACAAGCCCTGGAACAGCAGATATAGCGGCTGCAGGACCTGGGTGGACGGCTCGGCGCGGTTACCACCCGCAAGAGGAACCGACCGGGTGACACCCGACGCGAAAGGCCACCCCGGGGTGACCGGGGTGGCCTTCTCACGTACTCGAATCAGGCGAACGCCAGAGCTGGGCTCAGAAGGACGCCATCTTCTTCTTGAGGTTCTCGTCGAGCGCGCCGAGGAAGTCCTCGGTGGTCAGCCACGCCTGGTCCTTGCTGATCAGCAGGGCCAGGTCCTTGGTCATCTGACCGGCCTCGACGGTCTCGATCACGACCTCCTCGAGCGCCTCGGCGAAGCGGATCACCTCGGGGGTGTTGTCCAGCTTGCCGCGGTGCATGAGGCCACGGGTCCACGCGTAGATCGACGCGATGGGGTTCGTGGAGGTCGGCTTGCCGGCCTGGTGCTGGCGGAAGTGACGCGTCACGGTGCCGTGCGCGGCCTCGGCCTCGACCGTCTTGCCGTCCGGCGTCATCAGGACCGACGTCATGAGGCCGAGCGAGCCGAAGCCCTGCGCGACCGTGTCGGACTGGACGTCGCCGTCGTAGTTCTTGCACGCCCAGACGTAGCCGCCCTCCCACTTCATGGCAGCGGCGACCATGTCGTCGATCAGGCGGTGCTCGTAGGTGAGGCCCTTGGCGTCGAACTCCGCCTTGAACTCCTCGTTGAACACGCGCTCGAAGATGTCCTTGAAGGCGCCGTCGTAGGCCTTCAGGATCGTGTTCTTCGTCGACATGTAGACGGGGTAACCGCGCTGCAGGCCGTAGGAGAACGAGGCGCGGGCGAAGTCCTCGATGGACTTGTTGTAGTTGTACATGCCCATCGCCACACCGCCCTCCGCCGGGAACTCGGTGACGACGTGCTCGATCGGGTCCGAGCCGTCCTCCGGCTGGAACGTGATGGTGAGCTTGCCGGCGCCGGGCACCTTGAAGTTGGTGGCCTTGTACTGGTCACCGTGGGCGTGACGGCCGATGATGATCGGCTTCGTCCAGCCGGGGACCAGCCGCGGGACGTTCGAGATGATGATCGGCTCGCGGAAGACGACACCGCCGAGGATGTTGCGGATCGTGCCGTTCGGCGAGACCCACATCTTCTTCAGGCCGAACTCCTCGACGCGCGCCTCGTCCGGCGTGATCGTGGCGCACTTGACGCCGACGCCGTGCTTCTTGATGGCGTTCGCGGCGTCGATCGTGACCTGGTCGTCGGTGGCGTCCCGGTGCTCGATGCCCAGGTCGTAGTACTCCAGAGTGACGTCCAGGTACGGGTGGATCAGCTTGTCCTTGATGAACTGCCAGATGATCCGGGTCATCTCGTCGCCGTCGAGTTCGACGACGGTGCCCTGAACCTTGATCTTGCCCATAATCCTGGGCGCTCCTCTCGCGACGATGCAAGCAGGACAAGCGTACTGGTAAAACGCCGTCCTGCGCCTGCGACCCTGGTTACATCGATTCAACTGGCGCCACGCATTGCGCCATTGGCGTGAACCGTAGTCCTCTCGCGCACTGGTCACCACGAGAGAGGCCCTCACCAGGCAGGAGTCGATCTTCTTCGCCGTTGAACGAGATCCGCTCCGGCGGCGTTCAAGGAACGACTACTGTCAGCACGGTCGGGTGATCACTGGAAAGGGCGTAAGTGTCAACTGGGCCAACACATGCGATGAGCGGGCTGCTCGCCTGGAGCGCCGTCACCGCGATCGCGTCGACTCACCCGATCGGCCAGCTCTCACCGCAGAGCTGGGCCGTGGGAGCGGTTCTCGCCACTGGCGCGGCACTTCTGCCCGACCTGGACCACCCCGGATCGACCATCTCGCGCACGTTCGGCGCGTTGAGCAGCGGGTTGTCCGCGGGCATCAACGCGTTGAGCAGCTTCGTCTACCGGACGACGCGCCTGAAGCGGGATTCCAAGCGGGACGGCGGACATCGCGGCCTCACACACACGCTCGTCTTCGCGATGTTCGCCGCCGTCTTCACCGCCGCGGTCATCCAGAACAGCCAGAAGTGGGCGCTGCCCGTGCTGATGTTCGTGTTCGCCGGTCTCGCGGTGCGCGGCATCATGAACGACTGGTGCCCCAAGCAGGACGCGCTGATGATCACCGTCGTGTCGGCGGGCATCACGTGGGCGATGATCGCGTGGACCTCGCAGACGGACGCCTCCGCCGCGGCGTGCGGGATCGCGGTCGGCATCGGGTGCTTCGCGCACTACATCGGTGACGCGATCACCGAGCAGGGCTGCCCGATCCTGTGGCCGATCCCGATCATGGGCAAGACCTGGTACCCGGTCGCGCCGCCGAAGCTCCTGCGGATGAAGACCGGCGGCGTGGTGGAGATGGCGATCGTCGGGCCGATCGTGACGATCCTGTCGATCTGGCTGGGGCTCGCCGCGTTGCAGGGCACGGGCGCGCTGCCGTTCCTGGACTGGGTGGACCTGCTTCCGATCTAGTTCACCTCGCGTCCACCTCCACCTCATGCGATCGGCCTAGCCTCCACGCACCCCGACCCGTCGTGTGGAGGATCAGCCATGTCCGAAGTAGCCCGCAGACGCTTCCTGCAGGGAGCCGGCGTGCTCGGCGTGGCGGGAGCGCTGGGCACCGGGACCGCCTCGGCATCGGGGCGCTACCAGTGGCTTTCCGGTGATCACCACACGCACACGCAGTACTCGTACGACGGCATGTACACCGTCGAGCAGCAGATCCGCGGCGCGTTGCGGCACGGCACGGACTGGCTCGTGATCACCGATCACGGCCACGCGTCGCACGAGGCGCACTCCGTCGAGGCGACGGCGGCCGACCTCCAGCGCGCCAGGAAGAAGTTTCCACACCTGCTGCTGTGGCACGGGATGGAGTGGAACGTCCCCGGCGCCGAGCACGCGACGCTGTTCCTCGAGGACTGCCGCGACGAGGCCGGGGTGCTGCGCGACTTCGAGCGGCAGTTCGACTGGCGGCTGAACGGCCAGGAGGCGTCGAGCCCCGCCAACGAGCGCAAGGCGCTGGACGCGATCCGGTTCCTGCAGACCAAGATCCGCAACGGCACGATGAAGTCCGCGCTGGTGTTCGTGAACCACCCGATGCGCAACGGACGGGTCGCGCCGCACGAGTTGCGGAACATGCGCGACCTGGCGCCCGACATCGTTGTCGGCATGGAGGGCGCACCGGGAGCGCAGGGCGACGGCGACCCGTTGCGCGGTCCCGGCGGCCACCGCGGCGGGTACGCGAACAGCCCCGGCTCGAACTCCTACGCGCCCTATCCGCCCGAGGCCTACAAGACCTACGGCGGCTTCGACTGGATGACGGCGAAGGTCGGCGGTGTCTGGGACTCGCTGCTCGCCGAGGGCCTCGGCTGGTGGATCACGTCGAACTCCGACTCGCACTTCAACTCGCGCGACACGATCGTCCGCGTGCCGGAACCGGGCGACCAGTTCGACCTGACCGGCAAGCACCTCGACCCGGTCGAGGGCCCGCCCCAGGTCCTGCCGCCGTACGTCGACTTCTTCCCGTGCGAGTTCTCCCGGACCGTCGTCGGCGCGACCCGGCGGACGCGCGGCGCCGTGATGGAGGGCTTGAGGGCGGGCAGGGCGTGGGTCTCGCACGGCGGCCTGGTCGATGATCTCCGGTTCCAGGTTTACGCGTCCGGCGGTACCGAAACGATGGGCGGCCGGCTCCGCGTGCGTCGCGGCTCGGACGTGACCGTGCTGGTCAAGGCACGTTTGGCAACTCGCCCCAACAGCGCGGGATTCGTGCCACGATTGCGCCGTTTGGACCTCATCAAGGGCGAGGTAACCGGACGATCATCATCTGAAACGTTGGCCACGCCACATGTGAAGGTCGAGCGATCCTACGAGCCGCGCTGGCACTATGCGGTCTTCACGCACACGTTCCGCAACGTCCGGGAGCCTTTTTACCTCCGGTTGCGCGGAACCGACGGCAACCGCGGCGCGTTCGAACCGCAGGCGGACACACCCGGAGCCGCGAACCCGTGGGAGGACCTGTGGTGCTACACCAACCCGATCTTCGTGGAGGTCAGGTGACCAGCACCTTCGTCGGCATCGACGCCGGCTATGAAAACCGCTGGGAAGCGGAGAAGATCGCGTTGGAGCTGCACGACACCGTGCTGACCACGGCCCGAACGGTCGTGGTGCACGAGGTCGACAGCCACTACGCGATGTCCTTCCTCCTCCCGATCCCCCCGTCCGACGCAGTGGTGAACTCACTGGTCGCGCAGGGTTTCGGCGTTTCCGTACGCAGCGCGTCCTCAGGACGCCTGGTAGGCCCGGAGGCGCTGCGAGCAGGCGCCTCCACTGCTGCTGAGGCCCACCAGTACCGCCGCGAGGGGCGCGCTCTGCGATACCAGGGCCAACGGTCGTTGCGCGGCCGTCATGGCGTCTCGGACATCCTCGCGTTCACGGCCATAGAGGCCGTTTTCCCGCGTGGAACGCACACGGTCGACACGCGCGGGAACCTGACGCCGTTCTTCCGCGACGGCAAGCTGGTGCTGGTCATCGACTAGGTTGTGCGGATGTGCGTGACATCGCTGTCTTCAGTGGTTCTGCCCATCCAACGCTAGCCGCCGAGATCTGTGGCCATCTCGGAGTCGAACTCTCACCCAGCCGTTTGACGCGGTTCGCCAACGACTGTCTGGAAGTGCAGTTGCAGGCGAACTGCCGTGAGCGGGACGTGTTCCTGATCCAGCCGCTGGTGCCGCCGGTGCAGGAACACCTCGTCGAACTCCTGCTGATGCTGGACGCTGCCCGTGGCGCCTCCGCCGCGCGCACGACCGTCGTCCTGCCGCACTACGCCTACGCGCGTTCGGACAAGAAGGACGCACCCCGGATCTCGATCGGCGGCCGCCTGGTCGCCGACCTGATGGTGGCCGCCGGCGCGTCCCGGGTTCTTGCGATGACGTTGCACTCGCCGCAGGTGCACGGCTTCTTCTCCGTACCCGTCGACCACCTGCACGCACTGCGCGAACTGGCCGCGCACTTCTCCCAGTACGACCTGTCGAACACCGTCGTGGTGTCGCCGGACCTCGGCAACGCCAAGGAGGCCGCGCACTTCGCCCGGATTCTCGGCCTGCCCGTCGCGGCCGGCGCCAAGCAGCGGTTCGCCGACGACAAGGTGCAGATCCAGACCGTGATCGGCGAGGTGGCCGGCCGGGACGTGATCGTGCTGGACGACGAGATCGCCAAGGGCTCGACCGTGATCGAGCTGCTGGACAAGCTGCGGGAGCGCGGCGCAGGGTCGATCCGGGTGGCGTGCACGCACGGGCTGTTCTCGTCCGGGGCGTTGGACCGGTTGCAGGCGTTCGACGACGTGCTGGAGATCGTCGCCACGAACACCGTGCCGATCCCGGCGGACAAGGCCGTGCCGAAGTTGAAGGTGCTGTCGATCGCGCCGGCGATGGCCGAGGCGATGCGGCGGATCAACGTCGGCGAGTCGGTGTCGACCCTGTTCGAGGCCCCCTAGTTCACTTCAGGTGCGCGAGTGCCTTGATCAGCCGGTCCCCGACGTCGGCAGGTCCCGGCATCTTGCGCACCACGGCCCGCTGGTGGGCGAGGCCGTGCAACCCCAGCCACAACGCCACCGAGTCGCCGTAGAGGTCGTCGCTGCCGTGCGCGATCCCCTCCTCGACGCACGCGCCGAGCACCTCGACGAGCAGCGTGAACGCCGCCACCCCCAGTGAGTCGAGGTCGGCGTCGGTGATCGAGGTGTCCTCGACCGTCGGCGTCCACAGGCCGCCGAACATGATCCGGTAGCGCTGCGGGTGCACCTGCGCGAAGTCCAGGTAGGCGTTGCAGACCGCGAACAGCCGAGCGCGCGCGTCCGAGCCCGCGTTGTCGTTGGCCTCGCGCAGGACAGCGGTGAGCTTGTCCATCTCCCGCTGGACGACGGCCAGCATGATCGACGGCTGGTCCGCGAAGTGCGGGTAGATCGACGGTGCCGCGATCCCCGCCTTGCGGGCGACCGAGCGGAGCGTGACCGCGCGTTCGTCGCCGCCCTCGTCCAGCAGCGCGACGGCCGCCGCGATGATCTCTTCCCGCAGTTTCCCGCCCTCGCCCCTGCGGTTGCGCCTGCGCGGTTCCGTGTTCGTCACAGCCGTAACCATACACCTGAAAGTTTATGGGTGTTAGGCCTTGCGTTCGTAGACTTACGGGCGTTAGCTTATGTCCGTAAGCACAACCGAGACGCCAAGGAGCACACGATGAACGCCACGACCTCCACCACCCGCGCCACCGAGATCGTCCTGCCCGGTGTGGTCGAGCCCGCCGGCCTGCGGGTCCAGGTCCGCGACCTGCCCGCACCCGGTCGGGGCCAGGTCGTCCTGCGGATGGAGGCCACGGGCGTCTCGTTCGCCGAGCAGCAGATGCGCCTGGGCAAGTACTACGACCAGCCCGCGTACCCGTTCGTGCCCGGTTACGACGTCGTCGGCACCGTCGTCGCCGCCGGCCCTGGCGTCGACCGCGACCTGCGGGGCCACCGGTTCGCCGCGGTCACGAAGGTCGGTGGGTGGGCCAGCCACCTGATCGTCGAGGCCGCGGACCTGGTGCCCGTGCCGGACGGTGTGGACGCGGCGGCCGCCGAGACCGTCGTGGTCAACGGCGTCACGGCGTGGCAGATGATGTACCGCCAGGCGAAGGTGAAGCGCGGCGACACGATCGTCGTGCTGGGTGCGAACGGCGGCGTCGGCTCGACGTTGGTGCAGCTCGCCCGCCACGCCGGCATCAAGGTGATCGGCACGGCCTCCGCCCGCCACCACGACGCCGTGCGTGAGCTCGGCGCGATCCCCGTCGACTACCGCGACCCGAACATGTACGACCGCATCCGCGAGCTGGCGCCCGAAGGCGTGGACGCCGTGTTCGACCACGTCGGCGGCCCCGGCGTGCACGAGTCCTGGAAGCTGGTCCGCCGCGGCGGCGCGCTGGTCAACTACGGTTCGGCCGCGACGAAGGACGAGCGGGGCAACGCGATGCTGCCGGTGCTCAAGAACTTCGGCCAGCTCGCGCTGTGGAACCTGCTGCCCAACGGCAAGCGCGCGGGCTTCTACAGCTTCTGGGCCGGCAAGCGCTTCCGCACGGCCACGTTCCGCGCTCGCCTGGCCGAGGACCTCACGCAGGTGTTGCAGCTGGTCAAGGCCGGTGCCCTCACGCCGCAGATCGCCGCGCGCATCCCGTTGCCGGAGGCCGCCTCCGCGCTGACGCTGGCCGAGTCGCGCACGGTGCTGGGCAAGGTCGTCATCGTCCCGGAGCCGTGAGCAGGCAGGGCTGCCGCCCGTTGATCGTGGCGGCGGCGACCGCCCTGGTCGACCGGGACGACGCCGTCACCCTGCGGGCCGTGTCCCGCGAGGCGGACCTGCCCACCTCGTCGATCTACCAGCAGTTCCCCGACGTACCGGCGATCCTTCTGGCCGTGTGCCACGAGGCCTTCCGCGAGCTCGAGGCCGTCGTCCTCGACGCACCCGACGCCTACGCGGCAGGCCTCGCCTACCTCGACTTCGCCGTGCTGCACCCCCGCCGCTACCGCGTGATGTTCGGTGCGGCCGATCTCTCCGCCCAAGCGTTGCAGCTGTTCACGCGGGTCCTCTCGGACCCCGACCGCGCCATGACGTTCTGGCTGGGCCTGCACGGCCTCGCCGACCAGCGCGCCTCGATCCGCCGCTCGCCTCAGTTCATGGTCATCGCGCCACGACTGATCACTTCACTCATCTGAGTTCATCAGACTTCCGGGAGTCCCCACCATGAACGCCACCGCCCTGCGCGCCACCACCGTCGCGTCCACCGAGGTCGACAACCGCGCCGCCTACCTTGGCTTCGCCTTCGCCTACGTCTTCGGCCACGGAGCCGCGCTGCTCTCCAGGTCCGGCGCGGTCCTGATGCCCTCGTGGCTGCCGATCGCGTTGCTCGCCTCCGGCCTGCTCGCCGGCACGGTCTTCGCCATGACCGCGTCACTGCGAGCGCAGAAAGCCGCCTCCGACGCACGACGGCGAGCCGAGAAACTGGTCGGCATGGCCTGGATCACCGGTTTCACCGCGCTCGCGTTAGCGGTCACCGGCCTGAGCACTGTGTTCGACAAGCCGGAGCTGCAGACCGTGCTCTGGCCCGCCGGCTCGACCATCGTCGTCGGCCTGATCTACATCGCCGAGGGCGCGATCCGCGGCAACGCCCTGCACTACAACCTGGGCACCTGGCTCATGCTGGTCGCCGCCGCGACGTTGTTCGTCCCCGGAGCCGGCTTCTTCGGCGTGCTGGCCGTGCTGGGTGGCGGCGCCTACCTGGTGGCAGCGTTCCTGGAGCCTCGTCGCCTTGCCGCGTAAGGCTTCTACAGCTGCACACGCACCGTGACACGACCTTTGTCGTCACGGTGCGATGTCGCGTGTCCGGTCTTCTCCGTGCCGTCGAGCTCGAGCGTCAACGGACCGCCGTCGCCGTCGAAGTTGCGCCACCACACCTTCGCGTCCGGCATCATCACGCGGATCTCGACGACGTCGCCTTTGCGTTGGTAGCCAACGGGTGTGCTGATCGTCCGGCCGGACCGCCTGCCCGTGTAGGTCACGACCGTGAGGCCCTTGCGCACGACCTTCCCGACGAGCGGGGCGTGCCGCAGTCCGACGATCCACTTGTTGACCGTGCGCACCACTGGTCCCTGAACTCTCATGATTCCCACCGTAGCCTGGTAAGTGGAGACCCCCGTCCACTTGAGGCGAAGTGAGAAGAAGTGACCGCAGAACCGTCTCAGATGCGCGCCGACGCCCGCGAGAACCGGGCGCGGGTGCTTGCCGTCGCCCGCGAACTGTTCGCCGAACGCGGGCTGGAGGTGCCGATGGCCGCGATCGCCCGCAGGGCCGGGGTCGGCGTCGCCACGCTGTACCGGCGCTTCCCCACCAAGGAGTCGCTGGTCATGGAGGCCTTCGCGGAGCAGTTCGCGGTGTGCCAGGGCGTCATCGACGACGCGTTGCGCGACCCGGACCCGTGGCGCGGGCTCAGCACGGTGATCGAGAAGGTGTGCCTGCTGCAGGCAGCCGACCGCGGCTTCAGCGCGGCGTTCACGGCCTCGTTCCCCGACCTGCACTCCGAGGTGCGCGACCGGACCTGGCAGGACTTCGCGGCGCTGGTGCAGCGGGCGAAGGACAGCGGCCAGTTGCGCGCCGACTTCTCGCCGCACGACCTGACACTGGTGCTCCTGGCCAACAGCGGGCTGTCCGGCGTGCCGGTGGAGGTCTCGATGGCCGCGTCCCGGCGGCTGGTCGCCTACCTGCTGGAGTCGTTCCGGAGCGGCACGGACGCGCTGCCGCCGCCCGTGCCGCTCAGCCTGGACCTCGTGCTCGGTTAGCCCGGGTGGGCACCGACGGTGTCGCGGATCATCGCGCCGAGGTCGGCGGAGCCCGTCCGCGCGCAGTGGGCGCAGCAGAAGAACTTGCCCTCCACCTCCACACCGTGCCCGATCACGCGGCAGTCGCAGTGTTCGCAGCGCGGCGCGAGCCGTTGGATCGCGCACTCGAAGCTGTCGAACGTGTGCACACCGCCGCCGACGGTGCGCACCTCGAAGGCCATCCAGTACTCGTTGCCACAGACGTCACAGGTCGCCATGCGCGGAAGACTGCGACAGGTCAGTCGGGTCGGCAACTCGAAGCGTCGAGTTGCGCGACCAGCGTCTTCGGGGCGATCACCCGATAGGCGTCCTCGACGAGATCGGCGACGACGCCCCAGTCCAGGGGTACGTCGAGGTACACGCCGAGCCAGCCGCGGTGGCCGACGTAGGGCGGGCGGAAGTACTTCTCGGGGGCCTGGGCGACGAGCGTCTCCTGGACACCGGGACCTGCCGCGCACCAGAACGCGCTGCGGTCGTCGTGGTGGTGGTCGGCCGACGTCACGAAGGTCTTCTTGCCGCGCACGAACCAGGTGGGTTCGCCGTGGCTCAGGCGTTCCGTCACCTCTGGCAGTGCCAGGCAGAGGCGGCGCAGGTTCTCGAGTGCGTCCACGAGAACATCCTGCACCGTCCACAGAGGACGTAGAAGAGGAAAGGCGGGAGCCAGTGAACGTTCCGAGCGGGACCGGCCGGATTCGAACCGGCGTTCTCCCTCCGTTCCGGAGGGCGCGTCGACCACTGCGCTACAGGCCCCATAGCCACCGCGTCCTTCACACTAGTCGGCGAAGTCCGGGCCGTATGCCCTGCGAAAGTGTTGGACCCAATAAGGTTTACCGACCAACCCCGAACTGGACGGTGCCGTGCCAGGGATCGACTACTACGAGTTGCTCGGTGTCAACCGGGGCGCCAGTGCCTCGGAGATCAAGTCGGCCTACCGGTCTCTCGCCAAGGTCATGCACCCCGACGCGGGTGGGACGTCTGGCGGCTTCCGCCTGCTCCAGGAGGCCTACGAGACGCTGAAGGACCCGGTCCGGCGCGCCGACTACGACCGCCCAGCGCCTCCGCCGCCCTCAGTGGTGCGGCCACAGACACGGCCACGACCTCGCAGAACAGGCCACACAGGCCGTCTGCGCGACTTCGGCGACGACCCGAACTACATGGCGCCACGCCCCCGAGTGGACCTCGGCTCGATGGAGTGGTGGCACCGCATCGACCTGGGCGCGCGCGTCCGCTACGTGCCCGCCACGGGCCTCGGCCACGCCCCGGCAGCGGCCGCGATCGGTGGGTGGTTCGTCCTTCTCATCCCGTTGACGATGACGCTGTCCCCGCTCCTGCTCGCCGTCTGGCTACCCCTCGTGGCAGGCGCCGGTTACGGGGCGTTCCGACTGGCACGCCGCTACATGACGGTCGCGCGGGCCGAACGGGCGTTCGCAGGTGAGTACGACGGGAACACGATTTTCGGCCGTCCGGGTGAAAACAGACGCGAACGGCTGACCGCCGGATTGCTCACGGAGTACATGACCCAACTACCGGGCGTGCGCATCTTCCACGGCCTCGCCTGGCCGGGCTCGGTCTTCACGGACATCGACCACGCCCTTCTGTGCGGCCGCCGCCTGGTCCTGATCGAGTCGAAGTCGTGGCTGCCGGGCCACTACTACTGCGACGAGGACGGCGAACTCTGGCGCAACGGCCACCCGTTCCGCGGCGGCGGCTCCCAGCTGCTCGAAGGCGTAGAACGCCTCGCCGAACTCCTGCCGTGGCTGGAGATCCGCGGCGCTCTGATCGTCTACCCGAGCCGCGCCGGCGAAGTCACCTGCGACGACGACCTCGACTTCGACGTGCCGCCGATGACCCCGGAGCAGTTCGTCAGCGAGATCGGCGACTGGCTGGCCGACGACCCGGCCACCGTCGACCGCGAGGCCCTGCGCGTGCTGGTCCGCCAGGTCGTCTCCGAGGTCCGCGTCGCCGGCGCCTAGCGGCCGTTGCCAGGATTCGTGCCCGTCTGACGGGCATGTCAGGATGGCCGCCATGACCCGCACGGTGTGCCTCGCGCAGAACCCCGACGCGGACGCACTCCTCGCGTCGGACATGTTCGCGTTGCTGACAGGAATGCTGCTGGACCAGCAGATTCCCATGGAGAAGGCGTTCTCCGGCCCGAAGGTCCTCGCTGACCGCATGGGCGGCCTGGACGTCCGCCGCATCGCCGAGGCCGACCCCGAGGCGTTCGCCACGATCATGGCCACCCCGCCCGCCGTGCACCGGTTCCCCGGCTCCATGGCGAAGCGGGTGCAGGCGCTGTCGCAGTTCGTCGTCGAGACCTACGACGGCGACGTGACGCGGATCTGGGCCGACGGTGACGGGGCCGCGGTGTTCAAGCGGCTCAAGGCACTGCCGGGGTTCGGGGACCAGAAGGCCAAGATCTTCCTTGCACTTCTGGGCAAACAGTTCGGCGTCCAGCCGAGCGGGTGGCGCGAGGCCGCGGGGCACTACGGCGACGAAGGAAGCCGACGTAGCGTCGCTGACGTGCGCGATCAGACGTCGTTGCTGGAAGTCCGCGACTTCAAGAAGGCCGCGAAGGCCGCAGCCAAGAAGTAGCCGGACTGTTCACCGTCTGGTGCACTGGACGTCCGCCGCCGGCCCGAACGAGGTGCGATCTTGTCCGCCTCGTGAGAGAAGGGGCGTTTGCGTTGCGCATCAAGGTGATTGGCGTGTTCATCGTCCTCCTGCTGGCTCTGGCGGTCAGTCCCGCCCAGGCCGCGGCGACGTGGCCGGGTGACTCCGCCACGAAGACCGCGGACGGGACGAACGTCTTCGGCAAGAACCTCAGCGGGGTGTCGTTCGAGAGCCAGAACGTCGTGTGGGCGGTCAAGAACGGGCCCTCGACGCTCTACCGGCTCGTGCCGAACGGCAGCACGTGGAAGGTCGACCAGAAGCGGTCGCTCAAGTTCGCGAACGGCCAGGGCGACCCCGACACCGAAGGGGTCGTGAGCACGCCGGACGGACTCTTCGTCGCCGTCGAGCGCGACAACGACGACAGCGACGTGAGCACACCGATGATCCTCAAGTACGGCACCGGCAGCAACGCGGTCGCCGAGTGGGATCTCGGCGGCATGCCGGAGGTCGACCCCAACGACGGGCCCGAGGCCATCTCGTGGGTGCCGGACTCGTACCTCGTGCAGAACGGCTTCAAGGACGACAGCGGCAAGACCTACAACCCGTCCGACCACCCCGGCCACGGCAGCGGGTTGTTCTTCGTCGGGCTGGAGGCCACCGGTGAGGTGTACGTCTACGCCCTGCAGGGGACTAGCGCCAAGCTGCTGAGCAGGTTCGCGAGCGGGCAGAGCCAGGTGATGGACCTGGAGTTCGACGGCGCCAAGCTGTGGGCCATCTGCGACAACAACTGCAGTGGCCGGACCACGACGCTCGCCATCAGCAGCGGCAAGTTCAAGGTGACGGCTACGTACAACCGGCCGTCGAAGTTGCCGAACGTGAACCTCGAGGGGTTCGCGATCGCGCCCAACTGCGTTGGTGGCAAGAAGACCGTGTTGTGGTCGGATGACGACAACACCAGCAGTCATGCGTTGCACAGTGGCACCCTGAACTGCGTGTAGAACGGACATCAAGTCCACCTGGGGGTGCTCTAGATGGGGCCAGTGCGGCCAGTTCAGATCAGCGTGGGGTCGCACTGGTCCTACGAGGTGGAGTTCGACGAGGGAGACCGCCGTCAGCGGTTCACCGTCGAAGTCGACGGCCAGGGCCAGATCTCCGGCCTCGATGACCATCAACCGATGGGCGACCTCGTGCTGGCGGTGCACCGGGCCCGCCACGAAGCGGTCACGTTCTCCGGGCGGGCGCTGCTGCGCCTCGCCCGGATCTCCGCGTTGCCGGACGAGAGCTTCGAGTTGGTGTTCGAGGCGGGTGAGACGAGCTGCCGGTTCGTGTGTGAGGCCCACGAAAGCAGCGGCATCAGCTATGTGACCTCCGAGCCCGCGCTGGTGCAGCCGAACCCCGCGTACACCGGGCCCGACGTCGGCGATCCCCGGCCGGTGGTCTCGGTCGTGCTGGCCATGCACCGGGCCCGCCACCAGCCGTTCGGTCAGGAGCGGGAAAGCCGGTGACGACCTACGAGGACCTCACGCCGTACGAGGACCACCCGTACGCCCGGCACGGCGAGCTCAACATCGGCTGGCTCGGCGAGGACTCCGTGTTCGAACGAGGGCAGACCAGCCAGGAGTTCAAGAAGGCGTTGACCAAGCTGGTGGTGAAGCAGCAGGTGCACGTGGCCCGCGGCTTCCACCGCTGCGACCTGTGCGGCGCGTGGCGCCCGAAGGCTGAGCACGGCGCGAAGAGCCGGGTGCTCGGGAACTCCGAGATCCGGGTGAAGGGTGAGAACGGCACGGTGTACGCGGCGCCGTCGATGATCGTCCACCACGTCGAGGTGCACGAGTACGTGCCGCCGCAGGAGTTCATCGAGGCCGTACTGAAAGTCGCAGATCGCCGAGAACGGAAGACCTGATGACCGCCTACGAGGACCTCAGTCCGTACGTGTACGAGCCGGCCGACCCGTCGGTCACGACGCTCAACGTGGGGTGGCTGGGGCGTGCGTCGAAGTTCGACACCGGGCCTGTCGACGAGGACGTCAGGGCCGCGCTGGTGGTTCTCGCCGCCGATCACGACGTGAACGTCATGAGAGGGATGCACGACTGCGAGCTGTGCGACCGGGAGTCACCGATCCGCGAGCCGTTGAACGACCGGGTGGTCGCCCTGGGTTGTTCCGAGATCCACGTGACCGCTGACGACGGTGTCGTCTACGCGGCGCCGACGCTGGTCATCCACTACATCGACGAGCACGGCTATCTGCCGCCGCAGGCGTTCACGGACGCCGTGGTGGCGACGATGCGAAGACTGCGACTGGAAGCTGAGAGAGGCTGGCAGGCCGCGAAGGAACGCTTGCCGTTGGGGCTCGAGGTGTGGGGCACGGTGACGGCGAAGATGAGCTTCGGCATCGTGCTGCAGCTCGATGACGTTCCGGACGTGGTCAGCGTTGTCGACGCCATCTCGTACCGGCCTCGCGGAGACCAGGACGAGCTGCCGGACGCCGGAGCAAGGGTGCGTGGTGTCGTCGTCGATCACGCCGAACACAACTGGCAGATCAAGGTCCGGGTCGGACCGGCGGCCTGGTAGCCGCCAGGATTGTCGGGGTGCGGAACTAAGCTGCCGCGCGTGACCGCACCCCACATCCCCGGCCTGACGAACCTGAGACCGTTGGGCGCGGGCGGTTTCGCCACCGTCTACACCGCCCACCAGGCCCAGCTCGGCCGCGACGTCGCCGTGAAGATCGACAACCGCGTGCTCGTGGACGAGCGCGACCGGCGGCGGTTCCTGCGGGAGGCGCAGGCCGCGGCCAAGTTGTCCGGTCATCCGCATGTTGTCGGGGTGCACGACGCGAACATCACGCAGCGCGGAACGCCGTACATCGTCATGGAGCTGTGCACGGGCGGGTCGCTGGCCGACCAGCTCGACCAGCAGGGGCCGTTGCATCCCGAGCAGGTCCGGGATCTCGGGATCAAGCTCGCCGATGCGCTCGCCGCCGCGCATCAGGCCGGTGTGCTGCACCGGGACATCAAGCCCGCCAACATCCTCGTGGACCGGTACGGCACGCCGAAGCTCGCCGACTTCGGGCTTGCGGCGCTGCTCGACGCTCAGGGTGGGAGCACGGTCACGCGTGATGCTCTGAGTCCCAGTTATGCGCCGCCTGAGGCGTTCGCGATGGCCGAGCCGACGCCGCAGGCCGACGTGTACTCGCTCGCCGCGACGCTCTACACGTTGCTCGCGGGCAAGCCGCCGCGGCCGGTGCCCTGGCCGATCACGTCGTTCGACCAGCTCGGCGAGATCCTGCGCCGGCCCATCACCGCTGTTCCCGGGGTGCCGGCGGCGTTGCACGAGGCGTTGGCGCGGGCGCTGCATCCCGACGCGAACCTGCGCACGCCCAGTGCCGCGCAGCTGCGGGACGAGCTGGTCGACCCGATGCGGATGCCCACCGTGCCGGTCCCTCCTCCGCCCAAGCGGAAGACGTGGCCGTTGGTGGTGGCGGCGGCCGGGCTGGTCGTCGCGATCGTGGCCGGTGTGTTCGTGTGGAACCCCTTCGACAAGGAACAGACGATCGCGCAAGGGGCTGGGCCGTCGACCACGCAGCAGGGTGGGGTGGAGGACATCCCGCCGTTCCTCAAGAAGTGCGATGTCGGGTTCTGCATCGACAAGTCGACCTGCTACCGCGGCGTCACGAACATCGGTGGCATGCCCGCGGTCGCGCGGAAGGTCGGCAGCTGTGCGGACCTGCACTACTGGGAGGCGTTCTCCGGCGGCTGGCTGTCCGGGGAGATCCCGGCGGTCGACTCCGACGAGCTGATGGCGTCGCCCGAGCTCAAGAACGTCTGCACGGCCGCGGTGATGAAGGCGAACTCGCGGCCTACCGTCGACACCACGGGCTGGGAGATGACGGCCGTCGGGTTCAAGGACGGGTCACGCAACTACTTCCTCTGCCTGGGCTCGCAGCCGGACGCAGGCGAGGTCGTCACCAGCGCTTTCGGCAGCTGACCAAATCCACTTGCGACGGTCACTAATGTAGATCGACGTGCGTGTTCACGCCGATTTGATCATTGCTGGATTCCGAAGGTACTCGACCTACCGACAAGCGATGCTGGCCGGAATGACCGCGAACGTGGTCTTCGGTCTGCTGCGCGTCGCCATCCTCGTCGCCGCTCTCAAGGCGGCGAACGGCGACATCGCGGGCTACGGCATCGCTGCCACCAACACGTACGTCTGGATCGGGCAGGGGCTGCTCGGGTTCGTCCTGTTGTGGGGAACCAACGAGCTCGCCGAGCGCGTGCGATCCGGTGACGTCGTGGTCGACCTGTACCGGCCGTGGCACCTGCAGAGCGCTCTGCTCGCGCAGGACCTCGGCCGCGGCGGTTTCGCGTTCCTGACCAGGCTCGCGCCGCCGATGGTGTTCGGCATGCTGCTGTTCCCGTTCCAGTTTCCGGACAGTCCGGTGCGATGGCCGCTGTTCCTGGTCAGCGCGGTCTTCGCGCTGGTCGTCAGCTTCGCCTGCCGGTTCCTGATCGACGTCAGCGCGTTCTGGCTGCTCGACAACCGGGGGCTGTACGGGTTCTGGAACGTCTCGTCCGGCCTGCTGTGCGGGCTCACGGTGCCGATCTCGTTCTTCCCCGAGTGGGCTCGGGAGGTGCTGTGGATGACCCCGTTCCCCGCGTTGATGCAGGGGCCGATCGACGTGTTCCTCGGTCACGGCGACCCGGCGCGAACCCTGCTCCACCAGGTGTTCTGGGCCGTGGCACTGCTCGGAGCCGGTCACCTGCTGCTCCACCGCGCCGTGCGCAAGGTGGTGGTCCAGGGTGGCTGACACCATCTATCCGAGGCTCATCGGCGCGCGGCTGAGAAGCCAGATGTCCTATCGCGCGTCGTTCGCACTCGACCTCGTCACGCAGGCGCTGGCGCAGTGGGTCGAGCTGGTCGTCATCCTGGTGCTGTTCGACCACGTCAGCGCTCTCGGCGGGTTCTCGGAGGGCGAGGTGCTGCTGATGTACGCGTTCGCGGGCATCGCGTTCGGCATCGCGGACCTCTTCGCCGGACAGCTCGACAACCTGCCGACGTACATCCGCTCCGGCACCTTCGACGTGCTGCTGATGCGGCCGCTCGGCACGCTGCCGCAGATCATGGTGTCGGACGTCCGCCTGCGCAGGATCGGGCGCATCCTCGGCGCGCTCGCCGTGATGGTCTACGCGCTGACGCACGTCGGCATCGCCTGGACACCGGCGAAGGTCGCGCTGACCGTCGTCACGCCGCTGGCGGGTGCGGTCATCTTCAGCGCGATCTGGGTCGTGACGTGCTCGGTGTGCTTCTGGATCGTGGAGGGCCGGGAGTTCGCCAACGCCTTCACCTACGGCAGCGGCGCTTTCACCTCGTACCCGGTCAACGTCTACTCGGTCCCGCTGCGGTGGCTGATGGCGTTCATCGTGCCGGGGGCGTTCGTCGCGTACTACCCGAGCCTCGCGCTGCTCGGGAAGCAGGACCCGCTCGGCCTTCCTGGCTGGGTCGGCTGGACATCACCGCTCGTCGCGGCACTGGCAACCGTCGTTGCCGGGCTCGTCTGGCGGTTCGCGGTCAGGCACTACCGGGGAACGGGATCATGATCGAGGTAAGGGAGCTCCGCAGGGAGTTCAAGGTCGCCACGTCGAAAGGCTTGCGGCGCAACTACAAGACCGTCACGGCGGTGGACGGCGTCACGTTCGACGTGCAAGCAGGGGAGGCCGTCGGGTACGTCGGGCCGAACGGCGCCGGCAAGTCCACGACGATCAAGATGCTGACCGGGATCCTGGTGCCCACCAGCGGCGACATCAGGGTCAACGGCGTGGACCCGTCGAAGCAGCGGCGGGATCTCGCGCGACGC
The DNA here is from genome assembly GCF_051853195.1 of Lentzea sp. HUAS TT2. Taxonomy (NCBI): domain Bacteria; kingdom Bacillati; phylum Actinomycetota; class Actinomycetes; order Pseudonocardiales; family Pseudonocardiaceae; genus Lentzea; species Lentzea sp. HUAS TT2. Next base: position 2,022,335 of record NZ_CP196667.1, read on the forward strand.
ATCGGGGTCGTGTTCGGCCAGCGCAGCCAGCTCTGGTGGGACCTGCCGCTCCAGGACAGCTTCGACCTGCTCAGGTCCATCTACCGGGTGTCGGCGGACGACTACCGGAAACGCCTCGACGAGTGCGTCGAACTCCTTGGCCTGCAAGAGACCCTGCTCACCCCGGTGCGGCAGCTCTCGCTGGGGCAACGGATGCGCGGCGAGATCACGGCGGCCCTGCTGCACGCCCCCGAGCTCCTGGTGCTGGACGAGCCGACGATCGGCCTGGACCTGGAGTCCAAGGAACGCCTCAGGGAGTTCCTCGCGGACATCAACACCCGCCGCGGCACGACGCTCCTGCTCACCACGCACGACCTCGACGACATCGAACGGCTCTGCCCGCGGCTGATGGTGATCGACCACGGCCGCGTGCTGGCCGACGGGCCGCTGGACGAGCTGCGCGCCGAGGTCACCCCGGAACGCGAGCTCGTCATCGACCTCAGGGAACCCGGTCCTGCGCCGGACGTCCCTGGAGTAACGGCGGTGCGCAGCGAGGCGAACGGGCTGCGCCACCACCTCACGTTCAGGCGAGCGGAGACGACGGCAGCCCAGTTGATCACTCAGGTGGTGCGTCAGGTGGAGGTCCACGACCTCGCCGTCGTGGAGCCGGAAATCGACGACGTCATCCGCAAGCTCTACCAACGCCAACTCGATCAAGACGTACGTCGGTAGAGTCGTAGGCAACACAAACGGACACATCGGGCAGAAGGAGCGCTAATGCGCCTAGTTGGACCGCTTGTCGCGGCTGTCATCGCGTTGGGCAGCTTGACGGCGTGCGACGCGATCCAGGGCGTCAGCAACACCGCGGACAAGGTGAAGCTGTGCGCCGACGCCATCTCGCTGCTGGGCTTCTCGCCGGACATGAGCGACCCGCAGAAGGCCCTGGAGGAGACCCAGGCCAAGGCGAAGGAGCTCGAGACCCTCGCGAACTCCTCGCCGGACGAGAACGTGAAGAAGGCTCTCGAAGAGGCCGCGAACGGCATGCAGAACGTGAACTCCGCGGCGGATTGGGTGGCCCAGAAGGCCGACCTCGCCGCGAAGGTCTCCTCGGCTTGCGGCGGATGAGCACTTGAGCCCTGTTGCGCGCCTCCGGTGTGCGCCTAGGCTTTGACGCGTTCGACGCGCCAAGCCTCGGCCGCACACCGGAGGTGTTGCAGCACCATGCAAGCAACAGTGGGTGACAGGCTCCACGTCCACAGCCGTTCCGTCGGACTGGAGGAGCGCCTCGGCGAGATCCTCGAAGTGCGCGGGAGCGACGGGCAGCCGCCGTACCTCGTCCGCTTCAACGACGGTCACGAGGGCCTGGTGTTCCCCGGCCCCGACTGCGTCGTCGAGTCGCGGGGCTCCATCTAACCCAGCACGGTCGCGATCAGCTCCTCGGCCAGCTGAGGAGTCGCTGCCGCCACGCCTGACCACCGGTGGGTCAGGTCGGGCTCGAACGTGAACGGCCGCCCGTGCAGGTCGACCAGCACGCCACCCGCGGCGGGCACGGTGACCAGCGCCGTCGCGAGGTCCATGATCCGGTGCGTGTCGCTTCCCGGATCGATGAACGCGTCGACCGTGCCCTCCGCGACCAGCATGGTCTCCAGGCAGGTCGTGCACAGCACACGAATGCGGTCGGCGCTGTTCGCGATGCGCAGCCATGCGTCCTGAGTGCCCGTCTTGGGGCGCATCAGGCACACCGACGCGCCCTTCAACGTCGTGCGCCCGGTGGTGCGGAACGACGTCGGCACTCCTGCGAGCGCATGCCACGCACGGCCCGTGTCGAACCACGTGGTGAGAGCTTCTTTTGCGGTGCCGTCTTCCACGAGTGCACCGGCGAAGCACGAGAGAGGAACGCCGAAGGCGGCGTTCGCGGACCCGTCGACCGGGTCGATGACGAGGGTGATCGAGGAACCGTTGTCGACGAACCCGGCTTCCTCGGACAGCAGGTTCACGCGACTGCGGTGGATGGACTCCAGGATCGCGTCCTCGACGATGCGGTCGACGCGCATCGTCGGTGTTCCGTCGGCGCCGTCCGCCACTTCTTCGCGGAGCTCGAGGCGCGTGTGCAGAGATCGGGCACGCCCGTACGCCGCCGACGCCGCGCGAGCGGCATCGGCGAGCGCGGGGTGCACGTCATCGGAGAGCTGTGGCGTGGGGACGTCCCAAGGAATCAGCACGTCCCCAACACTGCCACGGAAAACTCAGATCAGGCCGAGACCCTTGACCGCGTCGCGCTCCTCGACCAGCTCGGCCACGGAGGCGTCGATGCGGCCGCGGGAGAACTCGTCGATCTCCAGGCCCTGGATGATCTCGTAGGAACCACCCGAGGTGCGGACGGGGAACGACGAGATGATGCCCTCGGGTACGCCGTACGAACCGTCCGACGGGATGGCCATCGAGGTCCACTCGGTGCCGTTGACCCAGTCGTAGATGTGGTCGATGGCGGCGTTCGCGGCGGACGCGGCGGAAGACGCGCCACGGGCCTCGATGATCGCCGCGCCGCGCTTGGCGACGGTCGGGATGAAGTCGTTCTCCAGCCACGCCTGGTCGTTCACGGCCTCGGCGGCGGTCTTGTCGCCCACCTTGGCGTGGAACAGGTCCGGGTACTGGGTGGCCGAGTGGTTGCCCCAGATCGTCATGTTCTGGATGTCCGTGACCGCGACGCCCAGCTTCTTGGCGAGCTGCGACAGGGCGCGGTTGTGGTCCAGGCGCGTCATCGCGGTGAAGCGCTCACGCGGGACGTCCGGCGCGTGCTGCTGGGCGATGAGGGCGTTGGTGTTGGCCGGGTTGCCGACCACGAGCACCTTCACGTCGTCCGCGGCACCGGCGTTGATCGCCTCGCCCTGCGGCTTGAAGATGCCACCGTTGGCTTCGAGGAGGTCGCCGCGCTCCATGCCCTTGGTGCGGGGGCGGGCGCCGACGAGCAGGGCCACGTTCACGCCGTCGAACGCGGTCTTCGCGTCGTCGGTGATCGTGATGCCCTTGAGCAGCGGGAAGGCGCAGTCGTCGAGCTCCATCGCGGTGCCCTCGGCGGCCTTCAGCGCGGGGGTGATCTCCAGCAGCCGCAGGTTGACCGGGGTGTCCGGGCCGAGCAGGTGGCCGGAAGCGATGCGGAAGAGCAGTGCGTAGCCGATCTGGCCGGCTGCACCGGTGACAGTGACGTTCACGGGCGTGCGGGTCATGAGCCTTCCCGAATGACGGTCCTCGTTGACGTCGGGCGGGTCTGCCCGGCGACCCGCACGTTACCAACACGTCGCCGATGGCAGAGTGTGAGAGTGGACATCCCCGACGAAGAGATCGGCGAGGACTACTCCGACGCCGTCATGCCCGGTCAGCACTGGGAGAAGCGCTCTTTCACCGACTGCGACTTCACCGAGGCCGACCTCCGCGACCTCGTCACGACGGGGTGCACGTTCACCCGCTGCGACTTCACCCGGACGGATCTCGGCGAGTCCCAGCACCAGGCGACGGCGTTCCGGCAGTGCACCTTCGACCGCACCGTCCTGACCCGCTCGGCGTTCACCTCGTGCAGCCTCATGGGTTCGAACTTCGTCGACTGCGTGCTGCGGCCCATCACCTTCACCGAGGTCGACTTCACGCTGGCGTCGTTCGTGAAGGCGCCGCTGTACGACCTGAAACTCGGCGGTCAGCGGTTCCGCGAGACGAACCTGAGCGAGGCCGACCTGCGCAACACCGACCTGAGCAAGGCGGACCTGCTGGGGGCGCGGCTGCTCGACGCCAAGCTGGAGGGCGCGGACCTGCGCGGGGCGGTGGTGGACGCGAACGGGCTCCGGCAAGCCAAGCTCGCCGGAGCCCTGATCGACATCGACCAGGCGATCGCCTTCGCGGCCGCCTACGGCCTAGTTGTGTCGTGACGTGATGCGCACGGACGGGTGGATGCGCACAGCCAGTCCCCCGTCCGCGAACTCCACGACGGCGTGCGACTCGCCGTCACCGGACCACACGAGCAGCCGGCTCGCGCCCTCGCGGTAGAGGTCGACCACGATCTCGTCGCCCTGAAACCACCGAACCCGCACGGAAGCGGCGAGCTCGTCGAACGAGAGCAGCACGTCCTCGACCCGGACGACCTTGATCCACGGCTCGCACTCGGTTTCGGGGGCCACCCCGAACGCGTCGACGATCTCGTCGTCGGACGGCACCTGCATCGTCGTCTCCGAACAAACCGCCGCTCACATGGCTGTGGCCGGGATCGCACGGATCCCGGCCACCTCAGAACCAAGCGGCGATCAGTTGTCAGCCGTGATCTCCACCAAGACGCCTTCCGCGACCATCTCCTCGACGGCCTTCGGCAGCAGGTAGGCGGTGCCGCCGCCCGGCTGCTCGAACCACGGCACGGCCACGCCGGTCAGCACCTCGAGCGGGCGGCGCAACCGGTACACGCGGTACGGGCGGTTGATCCACGACGGCACGAGGCTGCGTTCCGGGAACGGCGTGCCCGCCACGTAGACGAGGTTGCCGGTCTGGTCGCCGTAGCGGTCGACCTCGGTGCCCGCCGGCAGCTCGAACATCTGCTTGTGGCGGAACAGCGTCAGCGGCGGCTCGCCCGCGAGCGGCGAGATCGGGAACTTCCGCTTCGACGGTTCCTCCTGCGCCACGGCCGCGGCGACCGGCGAGGGTGCCGGGGCCTGCTGCGGTGCGGGAGGCGGTACCGGCTGGACCTTCGTCGGTGCCGCTGCCGGCATCGGCGCCGGCGGGGCCTGCTGGACCTGCGTCGGAGCCAGCGCCGGGGACGGTGCCTGCGGAGGCATCTGCGGGCGCTGCGGCGGAACGGGACGGCGCGGCTCGTCGCGGAAGCCGTTGGTCATCGGCCTCGGCGGCGGCGGTGGCGGCTGGGGCGCCCGCGGTGGTGTGCGGAAGTTGCCCAGCACGAGCTTGCCCACCAGGTACGCCGACGCGTCCTCGACCTTGTCGAACCGCACAGGGCTCTTCGGGCCGTGGTCGAACCAGCTCACCTCCCAGCTGTCGCCGTCGAGGCGCAGCGTCCAGGTGCGGTCGGCCGGCTCGCCGCCGATGCGGAACACGCCGTGCGGCACGTTGAGGTCGTCGAGCGCGCGGCGGGTGCCCGCCAGCTCGCGGTCCTCCTCCTGCGTGACCTGCCGCGGCGGCTTGACCGGCTCCGGCTCGGGCTCGGGGACAGGCACCGGCGCCGGCTCGGGTTCCGGCTCGGTGAACAGCGCCGCGTCGAACTGGGTGGTCTCCTCGGAGCGCGTCGGCGCCGGGAGCGGAGCCACGGGCACGACCTCGGCGTCGGGCTCCGGTTCGAAGTGCGAGTCGAGCTGCGACTCGAACCGGTCGTCGAACTCCGGCTCGAACGACGTCGCCTCGAACGACGTCGTGGACTCGATCTCCTCCTCGGCGAGGTCGGGCCCGTCCTCGGCCACGGGAACGACCGGGTGCTCCTCGGTGACCTCGGACGGGCTCTCCAGCGGCTCGTCGAGGACAGGGCTCCACGCCATCGTGTCCTGCATGGCGTCGCGCGAGCGTTCCTCGGTCTCGGCGTCCAGGTGGTCGGTGAGCTCGGATTCCCGGTGGTGCGTGAGGAGTTCCGGCTCGTCCGGTCCTGCGGTGGGGATCTCGGGTTCGTCGTCGGCGTCCACGTCTTCGTGTTCGTCGGCGGCGGCCGTTTCGTTCGGCTTCTCGGGGACGAACTCCGCGCTCGGCTCGGGAACGATCTCCGCGACCGGTTCCTCCTGCTCCGCGAAGTCGCTCGGGTGCGGGGCGAAGAGGTCCATGCCCGCGCCGTACGTGTCGCGCAGGGTCCTGTCGTCCACGACGGTGCCGGGCACGCCGTCCGAGTCGAAGACCACCCGGTACGGAGGGCCGTCGCCACCCAGCGGGGGCGAGGCCACGGCGAGGGTCTCGCCGAGCTCGTCCCGCACGGGTTCCGGCTGCTCGGCGACCTCGACCGCGGGCGGCTCGGGGTACATCGGCTCGAAGTCGTACTCCTCCGGCTCGTCGTCCTCGAACTTCGTCGCCTCGAACTTCGGCATCTCGGGCTTCGGGGCCTCGGCCTTCGGTGCCTCGAACTTCGGGCCGTCGAACTTCGGGGCCGCGACGAACTGCGTCGCGTCCGCGGCGGGCGCGGGCGCCGGATCAGGCTCGGTCGGCGTCGGCACCACGGTGCCGGGAGGGGCTGCGGGTGCGCCCAGGTTCGCCGCGGCGGCGAGCCTCGACTCCTCGCTGACCTCCGGCAGGGCGAACCCGGCGGCACGCGCGCGTTCGACCAGCTCCGGCTCGGGCGGGACGCCGTACTTGCGCAGGTAGTACGCGACTCCGGCGGGCCAGATCCACGCACCGTCCGTCTGGAACCCGGACGGCACGACCGGCGGCGCGTCCGGGTGCAGCACGTCGTTGTCGAAGCCACGACCGGCCACGGCGACCGGCGCGTTCGACAGGTACGCGAGCAGCGGCGCGACCTCGGGCTCCGGCACCGGCGGCCGATTGACCGACGGACGACCGTTCGGTCCGGCGCCGTCGAACACTCGGACGGTGCGGAACACCGGCGTCGGCGGGTTCAGCCTGCGGCGCAGCCAGTCGGGGATGTTCTCCTCGGCACGCGGGAAGAACCGCATCTCGTCGACGTACGCCTGGTGCGGCGGAGGCGTCTGCCAGCTCGGCTCCGCGCGGTCGAAGTCGAGGTTGTAGCTGGAGGGGTGGTCGAGCTGGTACCGCGCGTTGGTCCAGCTCCCCCGGCCCTCGCGGTGCATGCCGGCCCGCAGGCGCGCGAACAGGGAGGCCGCGTCCTGCGGCACCTGCCAGGCGCGCTTGGAGCCGTCCTGCAGCTTGAGCTCGGCCTCCAGCTCGAAGTACCGGCCGGTGGCGCGGTACTGCGCGATCACACTGCGCCAGTCCTCTGGTGCGGCCCGCATCAGAGTCAGGCCGATCTGCTTAACCAGAGCGTCCTGCTCGGTAGGGTTCAACGGCTTCGGCTCGGACACGCCAACATCTTCCCCCGCAACTCGCCGGATCGCACACGTCCCCCGCTACTGCGCCGAACGGTGGAGGCCCGACCATAACGCGCTGGACGTGCATGGTTAAAGCTGATCAAGAACACGTTCGTCGGGTCTGGAGGCCATGTGACGCGGTCCGCGCAGGTGACCGGCGGTCTGCTGGCGGCAGCGGGTGGAGTGGCCATCGCGGTCCAGGCGCGCGTCAACGGTTCGCTGGCCCAGTCGCTGGGCAACGGACTGCTCGCGGCGTTGATCTCGTTCGCCGGCGGGTGGCTCGTGATGCTCGTCGTGGTCCTGTCGCGACAGTCCGGGCGGGACGGGCTGCTGCGGCTGCGCGACGCGCTGCGGAACCGCCGCATCCGCTGGTGGGAGTGCGTCGGCGGCGTCAGCGGCGCGGTGCTCGTGGGCTCGCAGGGGCTCGCGGTCGCGACCATCGGTGTGGCGGTGTTCACGGTCGCGGTCGTGATCGGACAGGTCGTGAGCAGCATGGTCATGGACAACCTCGGGGTCGGTCCCGGCGAGTCGAAGCCGTTTACAAGAACACGTGTCGTCGGAGCGGCCGTCGGTGTTATCGCCGTCACGATCGCGGTGTCGCACCAGTTCACGTCGCCCGGCGCGTTGTGGCTCGCGGTGCTGCCGCTGATCGCAGGCCTGATGATGGGCTGGCAGCAGGCGGTGAACGGGCTGGTGCGCGAGGCCGCGGCCAACTCCCTGGCGACGATCCTGGTGAACTTCAGCGTGGGCACAGCGGCGTTGTCGCTGGTCAACGCCGTGACGTGGAGCGGAGTGCCCGGCGCGTTCCCCTCCGAGTGGTGGCTCTACCTCGGCGGGTTGCTGGGCATCGTGGGCGTGGGTGGCGCGATCGCGTCGGTGCGGTTCATCGGCGTGCTGATGGTGGGGCTGTGCGGTGTGTCCGGGCAGCTCATCGGGGCCGTGCTGCTCGACGCGGTGAGCGGGCACCTGGTGTTGCCGACGGTGATCGGCGTGGTGCTGACGCTGGTGTCGGTGGGCGTCGCGGCCCTGCCCAATGGGAGGATGAGGACGTGACTGCGACGCTGCTCAACGGCAACGAAACCCGGAACGCGCTGTTCGAGGACCTGAAGGCGCGGGTAGCCGCGCTGCCCGGCTCCGTGGGCCTGGCCACCGTGCTGGTCGGCGACGACCCCGGCTCGCACTCGTACGTCAAGGGCAAGCACCGCGCGTGCGAGAAGGTCGGCATCAAGTCGATCCGGCGCGACCTGCCCGAGTCGACCACGCAGGCGGAGCTCGAGGCCGTCATCGACGAGCTGAACGCGAACCCCGAGGTCACCGCGTACATCGTCCAGCTGCCGCTGCCCAAGCACCTCAACGCGAACGCGATCCTGGAGCGCATCGACCCCGCCAAGGACGGCGACGGCCTGCACCCGGTCAACCTCGGCAAGCTCGTCCTCGGCGAGGAGGCCGCGCTGCCCGCGACGCCGCGAGGCATCGTGGAGCTGCTGCGCCGCTACGACGTGCCGATCTCGGGCGCGAACGTCACCGTCGTCGGGCGCGGCGTCACCGTGGGCCGCCCGATCGGCCTGCTGCTGACCCGCCGCAGCGAGAACGCCACCGTGACGCTGTGCCACACCGGCACGAAGGACCTGGCGGCGGAGGTGCGCCGCGCGGACATCGTGATCGCCGGTGCCGGCAGCCCCGGCCTGATCACCGCGGACATGGTCAAGCCCGGCGCGGCCGTGGTCGACGTCGGCATCACCCGCACCGAGGCCGGTCTCGTCGGCGACGTGGCCCCCGAGGTCCGCGAGGTCGCCGGCTGGCTCGCCCCGATCCCCGGTGGCGCCGGCCCGATGACCGTCGCGATGCTGCTGACCAACACCGTCGAAGCCGCCGAGCGCGCCAATGCAGCGGTCTGACGCAGAGGCGCTCATGCCGGAACAGCGCTGGCGATCGGGACCCGCGAAGCACCTGCCGTTCGCGCTGGTGCTGGGTGTCAGCGTGCTCGGGCTGGTGCGGATCTTCCAGTACCACTGGCGGCAGGGCGCGGTGCTGCTCGGCGTGTCGCTGCTGGTCGCGGCCGTGCTGCGGATCCTCGTGACCGACGAGCAGGCGGGCCTGATCAAGATCCGCGGCCGTGGCATGGACGCGTTCCTGTACTCGACGCTGGGCATCGTGGTGATCGCCGTCGCCCTGACGATCGCCGGCGGCCCGCTCAGCCGATAGCGCGGTCCACCAGGACCTCGACCAGCTCGTCGAGGTCCATGGTGGCCACCACGTCCGGCAGCGTCAGCCGTTCGTAGATCAACCCTGTCATCGCGAAGTAGAGCGAGACGACGGTCATCCGGTCGCCCGGCAGCCCCGACTCCTCGTTGAACGCGACGTTGGCCTCGATGTTGTCGGCGATCGTCCTCGTGAGCGCTGTGCGGATCTCCGGCCTGCGCGTGGCCTCCAGCCGCAGCTCCATCATCGCGAGGTAGCAGGCCTTGTCGGCGTCCGCGCGCTTGATGATGTCGTGCATGAACTTGAGCGTGAGCTGCTTGTCGCGCGGCATCGCCAGTGACTCCGCCACCGACTCGTCCGACGGCATGAGCCGGTCGTGCACCCGCGTCATGACCGCGGACATCAGCTCGTCGCGGTTCGCGAAGTAGTTCGACGCCGTGCCCGCCGGCACCTCCGCCTTCGCGTCGATCGCGCGGTAGGTCAGCCCCCGCGCGCCCTCCTGCGCCAGGACGTCGATCGCCGCGTCCAACAGAGCAGTTCGCCGTGCCTCGTTCCGGACCACGCCGCCTCCTTGACAACCACTACAGACATAGTACTACAGTTGTCGTGGTTGAACGACAGGCTCAGGGGGTCTTGTTATGCGAAAGCTCGTTTACTACGTGGCCGTCACACTGGACGGGTTCATCGCCGCCGAGGACGGGACCTTCGACGGGTTCGTCTTCGAGGGCGACCACATGGCCGGCATCAACGCCCACTACCCGGAGACGGTGCCCACCAGCTTCCGCGCGGAGGCCGGCCTGGAGAACACGCCGAACCAGCACTTCGACACGGTGCTGATGGGCCGCAACACCTACCAGGCCCCCGGCGGCCTGGCCTCGCCGTACGCGCACCTGCGCCAGTTCGTCGTGACGTCCCAGGCGCTCGACACCCCGCCCGACGTCGAGGTGATCAACTCGGACGTCGTCGGCCGCGTCCGCGCACTGAAGGCGGAGGACGGCCTCGACATCTGGCTGTGCGGCGGCGGCAAGCTGGCGGGCGAACTGCTGCCCGAGATCGACTCGCTGCTGCTGAAGATCCACCCGGTGGTGTTCGGCCGCGGCATCCCGTTGTTCGACGGGAAGGCCGACATCACGAAGTTCGCGCGCACCGATGCACAACTGTTCGAGAGCGGAGTTTCGTTCATGACTTGCGAACGCGTTTAAGAAAGTGATTGACGGCGGGCGCCGCCCGCCGCAATACTTGTGCCACACACCGAGCCCAAGGGGAACGTCATGGCGAGCATGCAGAGTCAGGAGCGGCGATTTACGAGCGCTGTCGCCTGCGTGCGACCGTCATCGTTCCCCGGCTCCTCGCGACCGTTTACGCAGGTGAGCTCCTTGTAGTGGCATGAGCATCAAGGCCACTCAGGGAGCCGCCCATCGGGAAACCGATCAGGGCGGCTCTCTTTCTTTGTTGTGCATTTAATTCCTACCCTTGTAGCTCAATGGAAAGAGTGCGGCGCTACGAACGCCGAGATTCAGGTTCGACTCCTGGCAGGGGTACTTCCGGGTGCGAGGGAGACGGCAACCCACCTCATTTGGGATGAGGACACACCGCGTTCGACTCGCGGGCATCCGACGGAAAGGCGTCCTCCGGGACGCGCAAGGCTCTTTAGCTCAAGCGGCAGAGCACCGGGGTGAAGACCCGGTGGTCAGGGTTCGACTCCCTGGGGAGCCACGCAGGACCTGAGGAGGATTGGCCGAGCCCGGTAAGGCAGCTGTCTCGAAAACAGTGGTCAGCGTGAGAGCGCTGCGCAGGTTCGAATCCTGCATCCTCCGCTCCACCATGTCCTCTGAGGTGCTGACGGCAGCACGCCCGACTGTTACGCGGGAGGACCAGGTTCGAGTCCTGGCAGGGGAACGACGAAGGGCTCCCTCCGGCGAAACCCGGAGGGAGCCCTTCTCCTGCGGCCGGAATCAGGCGGCCTGCAGGAACCACCGCTGGTTCGAGGTGCGGTTGATGTCCCACATTCCGATCCAGGCGCCGTTCTGCACGGCGTTGCCGATCGCGTCCGCCGCCTTGCCGATCAGCGCGTTCTCCAGGACGAAGCTGCCGTCGGGCGCGGCGCTGAACACGAACTGCTGACCGCCCCCGTAGTGGCAGTCGAACTGGATGAGCTCAGTGCCGTTGATGTGGTTGCCGAACTTGACGTCGAGGCACTTGCCGGACATCACGTTCTTGAGCGCGTACCGCTTGCCGCCCAGGTCCACGAGGTCCCACGCCATCTTGCCGCCGCCGACGCACTCCCACAGCTCCTGGCCCGCGAGGTTCGCGAGCGCGCCCTCGTTCGGCGTGTCCCAGTAGCCGGCGGTCTGCATGCAGCGGCCGGACTGGACGCCCTTGAGCTGGTAGCGCCCGAGGCTGACCGAGCTGACGTCGGAACGGTGCACCGGGTTGATCAGACGCCAGCGCTGGTGACCGTCGTCGGTGTTGCCGTAGTTGATGACGACGCTGGCGTTCGGGGTCAGACTGTCCTTGACCGTCACGAACTTGCCCGTGCCGACGTTCTTGATCTGGAAGGAACCGTCGGGGCGCTCGACGAAGGTCCAGCGGTGGTAGCCGTTGGCGGTGTCGCAGGGGTACTGGCGCACCGTGTCGCTGTGGCCGTCCATGCACTGGCGGGAGTTCGCGTTGACGAGGACGTACTCGCCGGCGCCGACCTCCTGCAACGTCCAGAGCTGCTTGTAAGCGGTGCGGATGCAGTCCCACAGCTCGTTGTACTGGCCGTACTCGATCGCCTGCGCGTCGACGCCGGCGATCTGGGTGCATCGCCCGGACGCCTTGCCCTGCAGCTCGACCACCAGGTTGTTCGCGGGCTTGATCTGGTCCCTCTTGGCGGCGTCGTAGCGGCCGAGGTTGATGAACTCGTTGCGCGCCTTCAGATCACCCGCGAGTGCGGTGGTCGCGGCCTCGACCAGGTTCGGCATGTAGCCGTCCTGCCTGGCGAGATCGAGGATCTCCTTGATGCGCCTCTCGGTCTCCGCCGCCAGGGCGGCGTTCTCCTCGGCGACGTCCTGCTGGTGCGCTGTGTGCACGCCGGTGAAGATGAACGCCTTGACCAGTGCCGCGTCATGGGTGTCCAGCGCGCTCTGGGCTGCGGCCTTGACGAACTTGCGCGCCAGCGGAGCGCGATAGACCTCCCAGGTGAACTCGCTGTCGCTCATGATCTTGAGCGCGGTGGTCAGCTCCGCCCTGGCCGCGACCCGCCACGCGTCGGCGCGTGCCCTGAGCATCGCCTCCTTCGCCTCGTTCTCGAGCCGTTCGCGCTGGGCCGCGTCGATCCGGCGCTGCACGTCGAGGTTGTAGGCGGTGAAGACGCCCTCGGTCACGAACCTCTGACGCTGCTCGTCCGTCGAGGTGCTGGACAGCACGGCAGAAGCCTGCGCCTTGACCTCGGGGTTCTCCGTGCCGTTGGTGTTGATGAACAGCTTGGTGACGAACTCGCTGAGGCTGGAGTCCAGGTAGTGCGACTCCACGGAGGTCCAGCCGACGAGTGCCGCGGCCCGAAGCCGCTGCCGGTGACGCTCGTCCGTGACCGGGATCGCCCGCACGTCCTCGCGGTAGGCGATGTGGATGCCCGTGACGATGAAGTTGTAACAGGCGTTCTCGTCGACCTCGTTGGTCAGCGCCTTCAACGCTTCCCGCTTGATGGCACTGTTGAGCGGGGCCCTGTTGTAGATCCAGATGGTGAAGTTGAGGTCGGTCATCCGCGCCTGCTTGGACTCGACCGCCTCGCTGATCGTGCTGGCTGCCGCCAGTTTCTGGTCGAAGTCCGTGACCAGCGCGGCGTTCATGCTGACGGTGGACACCCCAGGTGGTGCCCCGGCGTCGACACCGGGCGGAGCTCCGAGCGCCGGAGTGGCGAACAGGCCACCCACCAACGTGATGGTGACCGCGAGCGCGGCGAATGCGCGCACACCACGGCCACCCAGACTACGTCTGGACAAGGTGAATCCCCCAAGATTCGTTGAATAGGCATCTGCTTCAAGCGCGGCACGGCCCCCAGGCCCGGCTGCTCGACTCCCCAGTCGTCGGATGCCGGGGAAACTTCGCACGCCGCCTGCCACATCCGCAATGCGCTGTGACCTGGGTCACTCAATCGTTTGTGTCCTTGCGGGGCTCCAGGTGCTAGTAACTCCCTAGGGCGATCCAGCCCACCACGTGAGTTTCTGGGGGAAACACATGGGGCGTCATACGCTCATGCCTGCGTTACTGGCCGCGGTTCTCGCGGCCGGCCTTGTCGGAACCGTCCACGCAACTCCCGCGTTCGCGGACACGGTGGTCACCAGCACGACGACTGCCGCCCTGGCCGCGTCCATGCGCGAGTCCGTGTTCCAGATGTCGTACAACTACGACCTTCCGTCCGAGATCCGTGACGCCGCATACGTTGCGGTAGCGGCGAACAACGAGGCGAAGATCCGCGAGTTCGTCCTCGTCGGCTATCGCAAGGCGAAAGAGCGCGCCACTGCGCGCGAAGAGCTCGACGAGGCCGTGATCCGGGAGATCAACCGGACAGCCGTCCCCGGCAGTGAAGTCCAGGGCTCGTCAGGGGAAGCACTGCGTTCCTCGGCCACCAGCCGGCAAGCGTACGTCCACAGTGGATACGAGCGGGCCAAGGAGCTGGACCGCCTCTACCAGAACAGGCGGCAGGAGAACCTCGCCAGGCTGGCCGACGAGGACCGCGCCTACGTGATCCACCTGGCCGCCGACGACCCCGGCGTTCAGGTGCGTGCGGCGGCACGGCGCGCACTCGACGGTGGCGACGACCGGTCGATCGGCCTGTTCTTCAAGTACGAGTGGAAGATCGGGGCGATGCTCGACACCGAGCGGTTCGTCCGCACCACCACCGAGCAGAACCAGATCTGGCACGACCAGATCGAGCGGTTGACCGCCTCGGCACTCGCCGCGGAGAAGGCCGAGCGCGAGGCCTCCGGTGAGCTGGCGCGCAAACACCGGCTGGAAGCCAAGCAGACCTGGGAACAGATCGACCGCGAAGCCGGTCAGTCCTCTGTGGACTGGTTGGCGGAGAAGGCGAAGGCGGACACGCAGGCGGCCATGTGGGTCCGGGTCGCCGAGTACGCCCGCGCCGCGCAGTCCGAACAGGACTGGCTCGCGATTCTGGAAGAGGCGAACAACGGTCGCATGACGTGGGAGGAGGCGGCTCGCCAGACCCGCGACTCCGCGGCCAAGTGGCAGGTCGTCGCCGAACAAGCTCGTAAGGCGGCGAAGGACGCCGCCGACCGCGATCTGGGGGATCGCTGACACCATGAGAAGAACCTCAGGCGCCACCTCGTTGTGGCGCAGATCAGTCGTGCCCGTTTCCGCCGCTCTCGTCCTCACCCTCTTCGGTGGGACGGTGCAGGCGACCGCTGCCCCGCAACCGGTTCCGGTGCTGCAGCAGGCCGCGAACAACGACCCTCCTCCACAGGAAGTGGACGAGGAGTACGAGTTCTACAAGATGTTCGTCACCGACATCTCCGAACACGCGGAAGACGTCGAGGTGCGCGACGCGGCCAAAGCCGCGTTGGCGGTCAACACCAAAGAGAAGCTGATCTGGTTCCTCGACCACGGTCAGGCGGAGGCGCAGGCGCGTGCCGACCAGCGCAAGGCCGCCGAGAACGCGCAGAACCGCGCCAAGGTCACGGAGTGGGCGCGCACCGGTGGCCCGAACGTCAAGGCCGGCGCACAGCGCGCGTTGGACGCCGGTGACCGGGCGATCAGGGACTTCGTGGCCTACGGCTACGAGATCGCGCTGAAGCAGGACAAGCAGCAGGCCGAGGACGACAAGGCCGAGCAGGACCGCATCATCGCCCGCGTCCGGGACATGGTCGCCATCGGCGGCCAGCAGGTGAAGATCGAGGGCGAGGCCGCCCTCGCGAGCAACGACTACGCGCGGATCCGCCAGTTCTACCTCGTCGACTACCACGAGGCGAACAAGCGGGACCACGACTTCCAGATCGTCATCCAGAAGGCGCTGGAGGATCGCAACAGGTCGATCACCGAGCTCGACCAGATCGCTCGCCGCGCGGAGACGGCGGCGAACGCGCGGGCCGAGATCATGCGGGCCAACATCGACGCGGTCAAGCACCTGGAAGACGTCACGTACGCCATGAAGCGGGCCGTGGAAGCGGCTCACAAGGCGGACCAGATCTTCCGCGACGACAAGCCGGGCCGCGCTCATGGTCAGCTCGGGCGCAACGAGCTGCTCGACGTCGAGCGCGCCAACGCCGCGCGGGAGGCCGAAGCCGCCGACCGCATCGCGCTGGCGTCCGTCGAGACGAACACGCGTGCGCGCAACGCGGCGCAACGACTGGTCGAGACCGGCATGACCGACGGCCTGGACTGGGCCAAGGTCACCATCGGCATCGGCAACGCCGTCGACGCCGCCGCGCTGGCCGCCGAGACGTCGATGCACGCGGCCACGGCCACGCTGGCCGACAGCCGCGCGCTCGACGCCGACCGCAACGCCCAGGAACACGCCAACAACGCGCACAAGTACCGCGCGGAGGCCGAACGCCAGGCGACCAAGGCGGCCGAGCTCGCCGAAGCGGCGAAGAAGCAGCGCGACATCGCGATCGCCGCGCGCAACCGCGCGGAACAGCAGAAGAACATCGCGATCGCCAAGGCCGCGGACGCCCAGCGCAACGCCGCGGCGGCACGCAACCACCGCGTCGCCGCCCAGAACGCCGCACGCAACGCGGCCTCCACGGCGAACACGGCCTTCGCCGCGAACGCCGAAGCCTCACGGCTGGCCGGCGAGCACGACGCCGCGGTGGACAAGGTCCGCTCGATCCAGACCCAGGTCGACGTGATCGGCAAGCTGCACTCCGCCAACCTGATGAGCCTCGACCGCATGGAGCTCGCGCTCCGTGATCGTGAGGCGCTCGCCAGGGAACGCGGCGAGAACGTCGAGGAGGTCACCAGGGAGATACGCGGCCAGGTCGGCGTCGCCCGCGGTGCCGCGAACGAGTCGGCGGGCTGGGCCTCGGCCGCGGCGGCGTCGGCATCGGCGGCACAGGCAGCGGCACAGCGCGCCGCGGCGGCCGCACAGGCCGCGCGCAACGCGGCGAACACGGCGACCAGGGAGGCGGTGACCGCACGCCGGGCCGCCGACGAGGCACACCGGATCACGCTGGAAGCGGTGAACGTGGCGCTGGGCGCCAACGCGTCCGCCGAGATGACCCAGCAGGAGGCGGAAGCCTCGGTCCGCGAGGCGAACCAGGCCGTCTTCCAGTCCGTGATCGCGGACCGGGCGGCGTCGGCGGCGGCAGCGTCCGCCTCACTGGTCATCGACTCGGCGCGAGCGGTCGAGGTGATCCTCAAGCCGTTCGCGGCGATCAACGCCGACGCCCGCAGGGCGCTGCAGACCGTCGCCGACGCACTGCTCATCAGCGAGGAGCAGTCCCGGCAGGCCCGCGAGAAGGCGGACGAGGCGGCCCAGGCAGCGGTCAGGGCGTCCAAGGCGGCCGACGACGCCGTCGCGGACGTGAAGCCCGCGTACGAGGCGGCGGCCCGTGCCGCCAACTCCGCGAACGAGGCGGCGCAGTACGCCCAGACGGCGAACGACGCGGCGAACCAGGCCGTGCAGCACGCCCAGGGAGCACACAGCGCGGCCGGCACCGCGGGCCGGTGGGCGAACAACGCCCAGCAGGACGCCGTTGCCGCCGGCAACGCCGCCGCGGCAGCCAGCGCCTCGGCCGCGAGTGCGGACCGGGCGGCAGCGGCGACCGAGCAGATCTACACGATGGCACGGGCCAGCGCCGACAAGGTGCAGGAGTTCGTCCAGTCGGTCGCCGACCGGATCCAGGACGTCCACGAGTACCGCATCCGGCTCGACAGGGCCGAGCAGATCGCGCGGGAGGAAGCCGCGCAGAAGGCCGCGGCTCTCAACAGCGAGCTGGCCAGGGGCATCATCACGATCGACCAGTGCCTCAAGCAGGGCAACTTCGAAGCCTGCAAACGCGCGGTCGGCAAGGTGGAGGAGACCACCAAGAACGGTCTCAGGGCCTATGGCGAGGCCGCGCTCGAGTCGATGAAGGCGGGTGCACGGTGTGCCGCCGGTGACCAGGCCGCCTGCCAGTTGCTGCGCGACGGCAAGGACCAGCTCACGCTGCTCTACAAGCAGATCGGCCAGGGCATCGTCGAAGGCGCCACGGGTGCGCTGGACGGCTTGCTCACGACCCTGGACTGCATCGGCGGCACGGTAGTCGCCGGCGACTACTCGTCGTGCAAGCAGATCTGGGACGGACTGGTCTACACGGTCCAGAACCCGTACACGCTGATCCACCTGGAGGAGTGGCACGACAACCCGGCCAAGGCACTCGGCCTGACGATCTGGGACGTGTCGTTCGGTGCGACGAGCGCGGCGTTCAGCGGCGGCGCCGGGGCGTTGACCAAGACGCTCGCCATGCTGAAGAACTCCCTCGGCAAGGGCGTCGGCAGGGTTCTCGACAACGTCGCCGATCTCCGCACCTTCGTGGTGAGACTGCACGACAGCGTGCCGGACAGGCTTCCCAGTTCGGTCGGCGAGATCCTCAACGCCAAGGTCCGCATCGAGAACGGCGTCGGCAAGATCGACAACGCCGTCGTCGCGATCGACGGCCGGCTCTACCGCCTGGATTCGTACTCCAGCCGGCTGGAGGGCGACCTCGACAAGCTCGACGGCTCGACCCTGCGCGTCGACGGCGGCTCGATCAGGATCGAGAACGGCCTGGCCAAGCTTGACGACGCGAAGCTCAAGGTCGAGCAGCCCTCGACCTGTGCGCTGGGCCTGATGTCGGCTTCGGCAGCGGGATGCCCGGACCCGGACCCGAACGCCGAGGAGACGTACTACAAGCCTCGGGTGGTGAACGGTCAGTACCGCCACGACCTCGACGAGCTCAAGATCCGGATCGACGCGGACGACTACGTCTGGGGCAAGGAGCAGCTGAGGAAGGCCGGAATCGCGGAGAAGGCGATCACCCCGGACATCGACGAGATCGCGAGGACCGTGGGTGCGCGGCGCGAGGGCTTCGGAAAGGAGCTCAAGAGCGAGTCGTCCTTCATGCGCAAGCAGTTCGAGGAGACGGACGGCGGCAAGAAGTCACCGGAGTCGATCAAGTCGAAGATGAACGACTCGGTCCGGTACACCTACATCTTCGAACCGAACAAGTACACGCCGGGCTACGAGAACCTGATCAAGGAGTTCGCGAAGAAGGGGTACACGCGGATCGAGCTCAAGAACTTCTGGTTCCGCAACCAGAAGGACCTCCCGGAAGGGGCAGAGCCCACCGGCGGTTATCCCGGTATCAACATGACCTGGGAGTCGCCGGAGGGACAGCTGTTCGAGCTGCAGCTCCACACTCCTGACGGGTACGCCGCGAAGGTCACGGAGACCCCGTTCTACGAAGACCGCCGTACGCTCCGTGCGGCCATCACGGCGATCGAGGCTCAGGCCAGGACCGAAGGTCGCCCGCTCACGCACTTCGAGAAGACGAAGATCTCGATTCTCGAGGGCCAGAGTGAAGCGATCAAGCTGGAGACGAAGAAGCTCTTCAGCCCGATCAAGCCTCCCGAAGGCGCGATCAGGATCCCGGAGTTCCCGGTGAAGTGGCCGTCGTAGTGACCTGACGATGACCGAGGTGCCCCTCGTACCCGCGAGGGGCACCTCTCTCCATGAGAAGAGGTACAGGTGCGGTACGCATACTTCGCCATCGTCACCGACGCCCATCCGCGGCCGGAAGAACCCGCGGTGATGTGCCGCCGCTGGGTGGACGACGGCGGGCAGGTGCACGACGAGGTGTTCACGAGCGACCTCATGTGGTCACCCAGCACCGCGTTGAGCAGTGCGGAGACCGGTTCCGGCGAGGTGCACCAGGTCGACGTGGAGACGGCGGCACGGTTCCAGAAGGCGGTGCGCGAGCGAGCGCTCCAGGTCGTGTCCTCTGACGAGCAGTACTCGTACCTCGCGTGGGTCGACCAGGGATCCGTGCCGGACGATCCGACCGGGCTGCTCAGGACGTGGACGACGGCGCAGGCCTTCGAGCGGGAGGAGCGTTACGTCGCGGGATCGGGCTGGGAACGCAGCTACGTCCGCGAGGACTGGCAGCGCGGCCGCCACAACGGCAGGTTCGTCCAGATCGACCAGGCCACCGCCGAGCAGATCGTCCAGCGCTGGGAACAGCGTCGCGCCGAACAGGGCTGATCAGCGGAAGTCCCGTGACTTCGACGGGATCCGCAGGTCCAGGTGCTGCAACCGGTCCGCCAGCAGGCTGACCACCCCCTCGGCGGACTCGACCACGCCTCGCACGAGCATCGCGCCGCTGCCCCGCGCCACCCGCCGGTACCGCGCCCACAACCCCGGCGAGCACACGACGTTCACCATGCCCGTCTCGTCCTCGATGTTGAGGAACGTGACCCCGCCCGCCGTCGCCGGCCGTTGCCGGTGTGTCACCGCGCCACCGATCAGCACTCGGGTGCCGGGTTCGACCGAGGCGAGCGAGTCCACCGGCAGTGCGCCCATCGAGTCCAAAGTGGACCGGACGAACTGGGTCGGGAAGCTGTCCGGCGACAGGCCCGTGGCCCAGACGTCCGCCACCGCCAGTTCCACGTCGTCCATGCCGGGCAACGCGGGTGCGTCGACGCCGACCACGGTGCCGGGCAGGCGGTCCGGCCGGATGGCTGCCACCGCGCCGGCCGCCCAGAGCGCTTCGCGGCGTTCCAGGCCGAAGCAGGAGAAGGCACCCGCGGTGGCGAGGGCCTCCACCTGGGCCGCGGTGAGCTGCACTCGGGTGCCGAAGTCCTCCATGTCGCGGAACGGTTGTGCGGCAACGATTCGGTCGGCGTCCGCGTCGCCGATGCCGCGGACGGCGGACAGACCGATGCGAACGGCGTTCTTGCCCTCGAACGGTTCCAGGCCCGCCCAGGGCAGCGAGCGGTTCACGCACGGGCCGTGCACCGTCACGCCGTGGCGCCGGGCGTCGATCACCAGCGACTGCGGCGAGTAGAAGCCCATCGGCTGAGCCCTGAGCAGGGCCGCGCAGAACGCCGCCGGGTGGTAGAGCTTGAACCACGCGCTCACGAACACCAGGTGCGCGAACGACAGCGCGTGCGACTCCGGGAAGCCGAAGTTCGCGAACGCCAGGAGCTTCGCGTAGATGCGGCCGGCGAGTTCGGCGTCGATGCCCTGGGCGGCGCAGCCCTCGTAGAAGCGGTCGCGCAGGCGTTCCATGCGAGCCGTCGAGCGTTTGGCGCCCATCGCGCGGCGCAGTTCGTCGGCCTCGGCGGCGGCGAAGCCGGCCACGTCGACCGCGATCTGCATGAGCTGTTCCTGGAACAACGGCACGCCGTAGGTCTTCTTCAGCGCGTTCTCCAGCAACGGGTGGTCGTAGTCCCACTTCTCGACCTCGTTGCGGCGGCGGATGTACGGGTGCACCGAGCCGCCCTGGATCGGGCCCGGCCTGATCAGCGCCACCTCGACGACCAGGTCGTAGAACTTGCGCGGCTTCAGGCGCGGCAGCGTCGCCATCTGCGCGCGGCTCTCCACCTGGAAGACACCGACCGAGTCGGCTTTCTGGAGCATCTCGTAGACGGCGGCGTCGGCGAGGTCGATCTTGCCCATGTCCACGTCGACGCCTTCGTGGTCGCGGACGAGGTCGATGGCGTAGTGCAGTGCGGAGAGCATGCCGAGGCCGAGCAGGTCGAACTTCACCAGGCCGATGGACGCGCAGTCGTCCTTGTCCCACTGCAGCACCGTGCGCTTGTCCATGCGCGCCTTCTCCACCGGGCACACCTCGCTGACGGCGCGGTCGCAGATCACCATGCCGCCGGAGTGGATGCCCAGGTGGCGCGGGAAGTTCTCCAGCTGCGCGGAGAGTTCCAGCACGTCTCGCGGGATGTCGCAGTCGTCGGTGGTGGTGTCGAGCGGGCCCCACCTGTCTATCTGCTTGCTCCACGCGTCCTGCTGGCCCGGCGAGTGGCCGAGCGCGCGGGCCATGTCGCGCACCGCGGAACGGGCGCGGTAGGTGATGACGTTCGCGACCTGCGCCGCGTGCCTGCGGTCGTACTTCTCATAAACGTGCTGGATGACCTCCTCGCGCCGGTCGGACTCGATGTCGACGTCGATGTCGGGAGGGCCGTCGCGGGCGGGGGCGAGGAACCGTTCGAAGAGCAGGTCGAAGCGGACCGCGTCGACGTTGGTGATGCCGAGCGCGAAGCACACCGCGGAGTTCGCCGCGCTGCCCCTGCCCTGGCAGAGGATGTCGTTGCGCTTGCAGAAGTCCACGATGTCGTGCACGACGAGGAAGTAGCCGGGGAACCCGAGCTGTTCGATGATCCGCAGTTCGTGCTCGATCTGCCCGAACGCCTTCTCGTCGCTCTCGTCGTACCGCCGGCGCGCGCCTTCGTAGGTGAGGTGGCGCAGCCAGCTGATCTCGGTGTGGCCGTCCGGCACGTCGAACGGTGGCAGCTTCGGCGCGACCAGCCGCAGGTCGAACGCCAGTTGCATGCCGAGCAACGCGGCGTTGTGCACGGCTCCGGGGAAACGGCGGAACCGGTGGAACATCTCCTCACCGCTGCGCAGGAACGCGGCGGGGGACGGCGGCAGCCAGCCGGCCATGTCGTCGAGGCTGCTCCGCGCGCGCACGGCGGCCATCGCGGCGGCGAGCCTGCCGCGGTTCGGGGTCGCGTAGTGCACCGCATTCGTTGCCACGACGGGAAGTTGCAGCTTCTGCGCCATCGCGTTGAGGATGTCGTTGCGCCTGCTGTCCTCCGGCAGGCCGTGGTCGGTCAGCTCGACGTAGACGCGTCCCTTGCCGAACAGGTCGGTGAGCCTGACGATCTCCTCGAACGCCGCCTCCGGACCTTCTCTCACCAACGCCCTGCGGACGGTTCCCTTGCGGCAGCCCGTGAGCACCACGACGTCGCCCTTGGTGTCGGCGACGATCTGGTCGATGTCGTAGACGGGTTTGCCCTTCTCCGCCCCCTCTTCGAGATGGCCGGTGGTGAGCGTGCGGCACAGCCCGTGGTAGCCGGGCTGTTGGCGGGCGAGGAGAAGCAGGTGGTCGCCCTCGGGATCCGGTTCGCCGTTGGCGGGTCTGCTCAGTCCGATGCTCAGCTCGGCGCCGAACACCGTGTGCATGCCGAGTTCCTTGGCGGCCTCGGCGAACCGCACGACGCCGTACATGCCGTCGTGGTCGGTGATCGCGATGGCGTCGAGCTTGAGCCGTTGTGCCTCCTCGACCAGTTCCTCTGGATGACTCGCGCCGTCGAGCCAGCTGAAGTTGGAGTGGCAGTGCAGTTCCGCGTACGGCACGCGCTTGCGAGTGGTCGCGAGCTCGTCCGCGCGCAGCTCGAAACCCGGCGGGGCGGTGTAGCGGTCGCGGTGTCTTCCCCACCCCGGACCGTCACCGCCGTCGGGTTTCTGCTCGTAGGGCTTGCCGGAGAGAGCCCGTTCCAGCTCCCGCCAGCGGACCGGCGGGTTATTCCAGCCCATCGACTTCCTTGCGCGGCAACGGGATCAAAGTCTCCAGCAGATCCCAGTACTCGTCCTGCATCAGTCGTACACCCCTTCCAGAAACCACTTCTTGTTCCTGCGGATCAGCAGGAACGCCTGGTCGTTCGTCTGCACCTGGATGCGCGCGGCCCGGTGCGGGTCCGGCGCCCACCACCGCTCGTCGACCGGCCACGGACCGGCCCACGCGGTGATCTCGCGCGCTTTCCCTTTGACGGTCAGCTTCTTCGGCTGCGCGGTGAGCTCGAGCCTGCCGGTCACGCCGACCTCGGCGCCGTTCTCGTCGCTGAGCTCCGCGGGGTCGTCGGCGAGCGTCGCGGGCGCCCTGGTGAGCCGGCCGGGCCACGGGTGGTCAGGGTTGCGGGCCGGCACCCGTTCGTCGCCCCACGGCACGAGCCTGACCTGTTCCTTCGGCCCCCTGCCTCCGTCGATGACCCCGGTGAGCACGCCGTCCGGGCCGAGCAGCCCCTGCACGTGCAGCAACGCCCGCACCGCGCGTTCGTCGTCGTGGCCCCACAACCCGAGCTGCAGCGCGGTGCCGTTGACGACCTCGACAGGTTCGAGGGTGAGCGTGCGGATGCCGGAGGTGAGGCGTTCGCGGGTGAGCCAGCCGTCGAGCTGCCAGCGCACCCGGTCCGCGATCCCCCGTGGTGTCAACGGTTCCGCGGCCCGCCACACCCGGTGCAGCTCCTCGTCGTTCTCGGTGCGGGCGTGGATGCCGAGCCGTGTGCACGCGAGACTTCTGGCCGCGAGGTTCTCGTGCAGCCGTTCCGAGAGGATCTTCGCGGCGAACGCGGCCGCGTCGATGCGCTCGACCGGTTCGTCGAAGGTCTCGGTGACGGCCAGCTCCGGCGCGGGCCTGCGCTTGTCGAGCGGGCGTTCCGGCAACCCGCGGGCCAGCCGGTGCTGCCTCGTGGCGGGGCCGCCGAACCTCGACGCCACCGCGTTCTCCGGCACCTCCGCGAACGCGCCGAGCGTCTTGAGGCCGAGCCTTCTGAGCAGGTCGACCAGCTCGGGAGCGTCGAGTTCGTGCACGCCCAACGGTTTCAGGAACTCCGCGGTCCGCTCCGGCGGCACGATCACGTTGCGGTGCGCGGCTTTCGTGGCCGCGAACAGGCTGTCGGCCACGCCCACCTGGGCCTCCGTGCCGGTGCGGGTGGCGACGTGGTCGACGATCCGTTCGGCCGCCTGCTCCGCCGACTTGAAGTAGCCGACCGGTCCCTGCGCCGGCACCGCGACCAGTCCCGGCTGCACGACCTCGATGCCGGGCGCCAGCTCCTCGACGGCCTCCGCGACCGGCTCGAAGAACCGGGCGTCGCGCTGCGGGTCGTGCTCGAAGGTGATGAGCTCCGGGCACATCGCCTCGGCCGCGCGCCTGCGCATGGCCCGGCGAATCCCCTCGGACCGCGCCACGGCCGAGGTGGACACGATCTCGTTGCCGTCGACCACCGCCACCGGCACGTGCAGGGCGGTGCCGGTGGCGGTGCAGGCGGCGACGACGGGCCAGTCAGGACACCAGACCGCGAGCAGACGTGTCTCCCTCACGTCGACGGACTCTTCTGCGCGAGCCTGACCAGGCGTTCGATTGCTTCTGCCCGCCTGGTGGCCAGTTCGTCGGACCGCTCCGGACCGGCATCAGCCGGCTCGTCGGAACGGGCCGGTCCACCGGCCACCAGCGGGAGCTCGATCTCTTCCTCGCCGAACGTCAGCAGCACCTGCTTGGCGCGCCCGGCCGAACCGCGGCCGCCGCTGCGCACGCTGATCTGCTGACGCCGCAACGTCTCCGCGCCGTCGCTCAACGGGTTCCAGCGCACGGACTCCGCCGTCAGCTCCACGTCGGCCGAGGGCCAGGAACCGAAGGCGATGAGCACCGCGCGACGTTGACGAGCGCGGGCCGTCAGGCGACGCGCGAGGGAAGGGGGAAGTGGGCAGGCGACGGCCACCAGGTCCATGCCGTCCAGCAGGGCCGCGATGACCGGGCCTGGGTCGGAGCCCGGACGTGGGATCAGTGCGAGGCGTTGCACCGCGACGCCCAACTCCGCCGCGGCCAGCACTCCCACCTGGGGCAGGCCGACCACGGCGGCCCAGCAGCCGTCCGCGGTCGCACCAGCCAGCAGGGCGAGCAGCAACGATGTCGATCCGCCCACCGACACCGTGCTGCCACGCCGCAAGCCGCCCCACGGGAGCAGGCCCGCCAGTTCCCCGCGAACCGGCAGGACCCGCCCCGTGGCGTGGTCGGTGGTGGTGCTGGTCAACTCGCTGGCCGGGTTCACCCCGAGCGCGGCCAACGACGCCGTTGCCGACCTCAGCACTCCACCCACCTCCCGTCACGGACCGCGCGCACCCCTGTGCACGGCCACCGCGGGAAGTTCGGCGACTTGCTTATTCGAACTCTTGTTCGAACGAACGGGATGATCGTAGCGCGTGGACGCACCCTTGTGTCAATGCCAGAGCGTCACCCTTTTGGTGGACACGGCCACACGGGTGCGGGAGGTCCTCTACGGTGCCCAGAGCACTACTGGGAACTGGGGAAATCGTGAACCAACCACCTCCGCACGGCCGGCATCGGCAGCCAGGACCGCCACAGGGCCTGCCGCAGCAGGGCTACCGAACGCAACCAGGCTGGAGCCCTCCGCAGTCACCCGGGAAGAGCAAGGCCCCGCTGGTCGTCGGCATCCTCGTCGGAGTGCTGGTGCTCGCGGGCGTCGTCACCGGGCTCGTCATCTACCTCAACGTGCACAAGGACGGCGGCAGCGACAAGCGCGCCGACAAGCTGCCCGCGTTGTGCGGCAACGTCTCCGAGGCAGCGCTGGCCAAGGCGCACACGACGAACCCGAACGGGCTCATGTCCCGCGAGACGACGCTGTCGAAGGGCGTGCGCACGACCTGTTCCTGGAACCAGACCAAGGGTGTCGACGGCGAGGGCCACCGCACCACCGACGTCTCCGTCACCGACGAGGGCGAGGAGGCGGAGTCCGCTTTCAGCCGGTCCATCTCGATGTACATGGGCACCACCCAGGGCAGGCCGCTGCAGAAGCCGCTCAAGGGTCTCGGCGACGAGGCCGTGGTGGTCCTGGTGGAGACGAAGTCGGCGTTCACCGAGATGGCGGTCATCGTGCGCAAGGGCGAGCTGATCGTCAAGGTCGACCACTCCGGCTGGGACGCGGGGCTGTTCGCCAACACGAAGCCCGACCTGGCGGAGCTGGAAGCGGCCGCGAAGGGCGTCGCCGAAGAGATGGTCGCGAAGATCTGAAAAGCGAGAAGGGCCGCTCCCCCAACGGGAAGCGGCCCTTCTCGCAGCAGAACTAGTGAGCGAAGTGGCGCGTACCGGTCAGGTACAGCGTGACGCCCGCCTGCTCGGCCTTCGCGATGACCTCGGGGTCGCGCACCGAACCACCGGGCTGCACGACCGCGCGCACGCCGGCCTCCAGCAGCACCTCCAGGCCGTCCGGGAACGGGAAGAACGCGTCGGACGCGCCGACCGCGCCCTTGGCCCGCTCACCGGCGCGCTTCACCGCGAGGTGCGACGAGTCGACCCGGTTGACCTGGCCCATGCCGACGCCGACGGTCGCGCCGTCGTTCGCCAGCAGGATCGCGTTCGACTTCACCGCGCGGATCGCGCGCCACGCGAACTCGAGGTCCGCCAGCGTCTTCTCGTCCGCGGGCTTGCCGCACGCGAGCGTCCAGTTCGCGGGCGAGTCACCGTCGGCGTCGACGGCGTCGCGCTGCTGCAGGAGCAGGCCACCGGACACCGGGCGCATCTCGGCGCCACCGCGGGCGGGCGGCTCGGCCACGAGGATGCGCACGTTCTTCTTGCGCTGCAACACCTCGACCGCACCGTCCTCGTAGGACGGGGCGATGACGACCTCGGTGAAGATCTCCGAGACGAACTCGGCCATCTCCACGGTGACCTCGCGGTTCGACGCGATGACGCCGCCGAACGCGCTGAGCGGGTCGCACTCGTGCGCCTTGCGGTGCGCGTCCGCGATGCTCAGCTCGGACACCGCGATGCCGCACGGGTTGGCGTGCTTGATGATCGCGACGCACGGCAGCTCGTGGTCCCACGCGGCACGCCACGCGGCGTCACCGTCGAGGTAGTTGTTGTACGACATCTCCTTGCCGTGCAACTGCTTCGCCGAGGCCAGGCCAGTGCGGCCGTCGCCCTGCGTGTAGATCGCGGCGCTCTGGTGCGGGTTCTCGCCGTAGCGCAGCACGTTCGACCGGTTCCAGGTCGCGCCGACCCAGCCGGGGAAGCCGCTGCCCTCGTCGTCGGGAGCCAGCGCGTTGCCCATCCACGAGGCCACGGCCACGTCGTAGGAAGCGGTGTGCCGGAACGCGTCCGCTGCCAGGCGCTGACGGTCGGCCAGGGTAAAGCCGCCCTCGCGGACGTTCTCCAGCACCCAGTCGTAGCGGGCGGGGTCGACGACGACCGCGACGTTGGCGTGGTTCTTCGCCGACGCGCGGACCATCGCGGGGCCGCCGATGTCGATCTGCTCGACGCAGTCGTCCGCGGAGGCACCCGACGCGACGGTCTGCGTGAACGGGTACAGGTTCACGACCAGCAGGTCGAACGGCGCGATGTCCATCTCGCGCAGCTGCTGGACGTGCGAGTCCTTGCGCAGGTCCGCGAGCAGACCGGCGTGCACGCGCGGGTGCAGCGTCTTCACGCGGCCGTCGAGGCACTCGGGGAACCCGGTGACCTGCTCGACCGGCGTCACGGGGACGCCCGCGTCGGCCAGCACCTTCGCGGTGCCGCCGGTGGACACGATCTCGACTCCGGCCGCGTGCAGGCCGGTGGCCAGTTCCAGCAGGCCGGCCTTGTCGGAGACCCCGATCAGGGCCCGGCGGACCGGTCGCCTCTCGGCAGGAGTGCTCACGGAATGCTCACCTTTCGTCCGTTCACGGTGCAGCCCTCGCGGGCGAGCCGGCCGACTGTCTCGACGAGCAGCCGGCGTTCGACGACCTTGATGCGTTCGTGCAGGGTCTCCTCGGTGTCGCCGGGTTCGACGACCACGGCCTCCTGCGCGAGGATCGGCCCGGTGTCGACGCCCGCGTCGACCAGGTGCACCGTCGACCCGGTGACGTGCACGCCGTAGGCCAGGGCGTCCCGCACGCCGTGCGCGCCGGGGAAGGCCGGCAGCAGCGCGGGGTGGGTGTTGATCATGCGGCCGCCGAAGCGGGCGAAAAACTGCTCGCCGATGATCTTCATGAAGCCGGCGGACACGACCAGGTCGGGCTCGTAGGAGGCGACCGCCTCGGTCAGCGCCGCGTCCCAGGCCGTGCGGTCGGCGTGGTCGCGCAGCTTCACGGCGAAGTGGGGCACCCCCGCGCGTTCGGCGCGCTTGAGGCCCTCGATGTTCTCGCGGTCGGCGCCGACGGCGACCACCTCGATCGGGAGGTCGGCGTCCAGCAACGCCTGCATGAGGGTTCCGGAACCGGAGACGAGTACGACGACGCGCGCCGGTGTGGGAAGCCGAAGTTCGGTGCTCAGCGTCTACTCCTGGTCGTTGCAGCAGCTCAGGAGCAGCCTATGACGTCACCGTCCCGGCTTGCCGTCCAGGTCCTCCTCGGAGGGCATGCCGAGCATTTCGTCGAACTCCGCATCAAGGTCCTCCTCGTCCGCGGGGTCCTCGTCGGCGTCGGCAACCTGTTCGTCCTCAACGTCTTCTGGCTCTTCTTCGTACTCGTCCTCGTCGTAGTAGTCGTCGTCCTCGAGGTCCTCGTCGACCTCGAACTCGTCCGAGTCCACCACTTCGAGCTGTTCGAACTCGTCGGTGAGCTCGTCGTCCTCGAACACGACGTCCGGGTCGGCGGCCTCCTCGTCGAAGTCGGGTTCCACGAACTCGGCGCCGTCGTCCACGACCGCGACCTTCCTGCGGCTGCCGGCGAGCCAGGCCACCAGCGCACCCGGCACCAGCACCCACAGCGCCACCAGCAGCGCGAGCAGGCCCGCGGGCACCGTGACGGGGTCGAACGCGCCACCGGCCAGCCGTCCACCGGCCGTGGCGGCGAGCACCAGGCTGCCCACGCCCGCCGTGATCGCAGCCACCAGCACCGCCCGCACCCGCGAGGTCGGCCGGTCCGACACCTTGCGGCAGGTCCAGCCGACGAACACGCCGATCACCGCGCCACCGACGAGCACGCCGGGACTCCACACGAACTCGTTCTCCGGCATGGCCGCCAGCAGCGGCACCGGGGGCACCTGACCGCCGACGAACTCCACCGGCGAGACCTCGACCCCGCCCAGCGAGAACCCGGCGCCCACGACGTACGAGAACCCGGCGATGATCGCGTTCGGCAGGTAACCGAGGCACAGCAGGAACACGCCGAGGCCGACACCGAACGACGGACCGGCCCCCGCGAACAGCTCGCCGGTGCGCGACCACGACGCCGAAAGCCCTGCCGCCACGGCCAGCGCACCCACGCTGACCAGCGCGAACAACGCCATGAAACCGGAACGCAGACCGTGCAGCGCCACCGGGTCGAGCTTGTCGAACACGATCTCGACCAGGCCGCAGCGGTTGGCGACGCCGATCGTCGCGGCGAGACCGGACACCGCCGCGCAGCCGAAGAACGCGACGGCCGGTGTGGCACGCACGACACCTTCGCCCATGATCAGCGCAATGGCGCCGCCGACGACCGCGTGCGACCCGGCGATGCTGAGCACGACACCGCGGGCCTGCAACGGTTCGTACAGGCCCAGGCGGTCGGCGGTGCCCGCGGCGGTGCGGCTGATCAGCAGCATCAGCAACGCCGTCGGCAGCAGCGGCAGCACACCGAGCTGCCCCGACTCGAAGCGCAACGGCACGTGGTGCGCCGCCAGCCAGGCCGGTGCGGCGGCGCTGAGCACGCCTGACGTGGAGAACTCGGCGTACGTGGCGGTCGCGGAGACCAGCGCGAGGACCGCGGCGACCGCGGCGTATCCGACGACGACCGAACCGACCGCGGCGGCGACGAGCACCCGCATGCGTTCGGACCGCGAGAACTCCGGTGGGCGCACGGTGTTGACCTCGCGGGTCACATCGCGTTGCAGCACGGGCACTTCTCCACTGTGTCAGGCCGCCTGAGCCATTCGGGGCAGGCACGCCGGGTCATACGACAGGGGTGGTGCCGGAAGAACCGGCACCACCCCTGAGGTCGAACGGTGTGCGGACCTTACTGCTGCGGTCCGCCGAAGCCACCGGGCGGCGTGCCCGGCGAGCCGAACTGGCCGGGCTGCGGCATGAAGCTGGTCTGCTGCGGCGGCTGACCCGGCTGTGCGGGCTGCTGCGGCTGCTGACCGAACTGCTGCTGCTGGCCGAACTGCTGCTGGCCCTGCGGAGCCTGCTGCTGGGGAGCGCCCTGCTGCGGGTGCTGACCCTGCTGAGGGAACGCGCCGGACTGCGGGTTCCAGCCACCGGGCTGGCCGTGCTGCTGGCCCGCGTACGGGTTCGCCGGCTTCGGCTCGAACTTCACGATGCCCTCGGCGAGCAGGAACGCGAGCACGACCGCGGCCGTCTCGAGCAGCGCGACGATGAGCAGCACGATGTCGAGGCCCTGCACGGCCGGCGACTTGATGATGCCCTGCAGCTGCAGCAGCGTCTGCACACCAGCCAGGACCGCGGCGACCGGCACGAAGCCCTTCGGGGTGCTCGGGAGCACCGAGAGGCCCGCGAGCGCGCCCGCGGCGAGCAGGTAGACCACGTTGCTGCTGCTGACGTCGTCCGCGAACGCGACGAGGTACGCCACGAGACCGAGGCCTGCCGCCACCAGCGGGAGGATCAGGGCCAGGTTGATGTTGTTGGCGCCGGCGGCCCCAGGGGCCGGCGGCGGAGCCTGGTGCTGTGCCGGACCCGGCGGCTGCTGTTGGGGTGCGCCGTAAGGCACGGACATGTCGAGGTCTCCTCCTCAAACCAGGGTGCGTCGCGTGACGCTAACTGATGCGTTGCTCAGACGATGACCGGCTCATGCCGGTTCCGCCATCCGAGCGACGTCCAGCCTCCAAAAGTACTCTGCCCACGAACGCACGCGGGGACCTTTCGTACTCATAGTCGGTACGAAAGGTCCCCGCGTGCGGTGAAACTCCTGGAAGCAGAGTTCGTTCGGTGACCGAAACGGGCTTCGCCGGTTTCGGTCACCGGGCCGAGGGTCAGAGACCCTGCATGATCTCGCGCATCAGAGCGGCGGTCTCGGACGGCGTCTTGCCGACCTTGACGCCGGCGGCCTCGAGGGCCTCCTTCTTCGCCTGCGCGGTGCCCGCCGAGCCCGAGACGATGGCGCCGGCGTGGCCCATGGTCTTGCCCTCGGGAGCGGTGAAGCCCGCGACGTAGCCGACGACCGGCTTGGTCACGTTCTCCTTGATGTACGCCGCGGCGCGCTCCTCGGCGTCGCCACCGATCTCACCGATCATCACGATCGCGGTGGTCTCGGGGTCCGCCTCGAACGCCTCGAGGGCGTCGATGTGCGTGGTGCCGATGATCGGGTCGCCACCGATGCCGATCGCGGTGGAGAAACCGAAGTCCCGCAGCTCGTGCATCATCTGGTAGGTCAGCGTGCCCGACTTCGACACGAGGCCGATCTTGCCGCTGCCCGCGATGTTCGCGGGGATGATGCCGGCGTTCGACTTGCCGGGGCTGATGATGCCGGGGCAGTTCGGGCCGATGATGCGGGTCTTGTGGCCCGTCGCGACGGCGTGCGCCCAGAAGTAGGCGGTGTCGTGCACCGGGATGCCCTCGGTGATGACGACGGCCAGCTCGATCTCGGCGTCGATCGCCTCGACCACGGCGGCCTTCGAGAAGGCCGGCGGGACGAAGATCACGGTCACGTTCGCGCCGGTGGCCTCCATGGCCTCCTTGACGGTGCCGAAGACCGGGAGGACGGTGCCGTCGAAGTCGACCTTCTCGCCCGCCTTGCGCGGGTTCACGCCACCGACGATGTTCGTGCCGGACGCGAGCATGCGCTTGGTGTGCTTGGTGCCTTCGGCACCGGTCATGCCCTGGACGATGACCTTGCTGTTCTCGTTGAGGAAGATAGCCATCTGACTCAGACCCCCGCAGCCGCGAGCTCGGCGGCCTTGGCGGCCGCGTTGTCCATCGTGTCGACAACGGTCACCAGCGGGTGGTTGGCCTCGGCGAGAATCGCGCGGCCCTCCTCCACGTTGTTGCCGTCGAGGCGGACGACGAGCGGCTTGGTGGCCGAGTCGCCGAGGATCTCCAGCGCCTTCACGATGCCGTTGGCGACGGCGTCGCACGCGGTGATGCCACCGAAGACGTTGACGAACACCGAGCGGACGGCCTCGTCGCCGAGGATGACGTCCAGGCCGTTGGCCATGACCTCGGCGGACGCGCCGCCACCGATGTCGAGGAAGTTCGCGGGCTTCACGCCGTACTGCTCACCGGCGTACGCGACGACGTCCAGCGTCGACATGACCAGACCGGCACCGTTGCCGATGATGCCGACCTCGCCGTCGAGCTTGACGTAGTTGAGGCCCTTCTCCTTGGCCTTCGCCTCGAGAGGGTTCTCGGCCGCCTTGTCGACCAGCGCGGCGTGGGCCGGGTGGCGGAAGCCGGCGTTCTCGTCGAGCGTGACCTTGCCGTCGAGCGCGACGATCTTGCCCTGCGGGTCGCGGACCAGCGGGTTGACCTCGACCAGCGTGGCGTCCTCCGAGACGAAGGTCTCCCAGAGCTTCACGATGGTGTCGACGACCTGGTCCTTGACCTCGGCCGGGAAGTTCGCGGCGTCGGCGATCTCCGTCGCCTTGGCCACGTCGACGCCCTTGATGGCGTCGATGGCGATCTTCGCGAGGGCCTCGGGCTTGGTCGCGGCGACCTCCTCGATGTCCATGCCGCCCTCGACGCTCGCCATGGCGAGGAAGGTGCGGTTGGCACGGTCGAGCAGGAAGGAGAAGTAGTACTCCTCCGCGATGTCGGAGGCGGGCGTCACCAGCACGCGGTGAACGATGTGCCCCTTGATGTCGAGGCCGAGAATGGCGGTCGCCTTCTCCTCGGTCTCCTCGGGGGTGGAAGCGAGCTTCACACCACCGGCCTTGCCGCGGCCGCCGGTCTTGACCTGGGCCTTGACGACAACGGCCTGGCCGAACTTCGCGGCGATGGCCTTGGCGTCCTCGGGGTTGGTAGCCACATCGCCCGGCAGTACCGGGACGCCGTGGGCGGCGAAGAGGTCCTTCGCCTGGTACTCGTACAGGTCCACTCGGGTCTCCTGCGACGTCGGTGTCGGAACACCGCGCCTGGGTGGTCCTCAAGGGGCCAAGCGAACCCACTTGACGCGGCTGGGCCCAGACACTATCGAGCTGCAGGTACCGCTCGCACGCCACCACTGGTGAGGTCGGTCTCAACCGGTCTCGACAGCGGTGAGGTCGATCACGCGCGTGCGCGCGATATAGGAGAAAGCAGGCGTGCGAGTCGTCCGCGAGTCTTTTACGACACGTTTCAGCGGTTCGCGCGAGCCGCCATCAAGCCGGCCGCGATCACCAGCGCCGCAAGCGACGCCAGCGCCAGCCACAGACCGGGCGCCGCCACCGCACCTTCGACGCGACCGCCCGTCAGCGGCAGCTCGAGCGCCCGCACGCCGAGCAGCAGCGCACCGCCCACGAGCGTGGCCGCGCCGCGAGCGGGCTTCGACCGCAGCGCGAGGACGAGGGTCATGATCAGCACGATGAGGGAGATCAGCAGGGCCCACGAGACCGTCGGGTCGTTGTCCGGGACCAGGGTCGGTGAGGTGTACCTGTCACCGCGCAGGACCGGCAACGCGAAGGCGCCCGCCGCGAAGAGCCCTGCCAGCAGCACGGCGCCCAGCTCGGTGACCGGAACCTGTTCCTTCTTCTTGCCGTCCTCGGTGTTCTCCCGCTCGATCGCGCCCGCGAGGCCGGCACAGGTCAGTGCCAGCAGGCCGAGCGGCAGTTCGACGGTCATGAGCCAGAAGCCCGCACCCGGCTGCGCGACGCCCAGCTGGCTCGCCGCCAGCACCGGTTCGGTCGCGCCCGCCGCGGCGAGCTGCATGGCGAAATAACCGCCCACCAGTGCCGGGCGGACCACAGCGGCCGTGGACGGCAGCAACAAGAGGAGTCCCAGCCCGGCGAACGCGAGTCCGGCCGCCCAGAGCAGGTTCACGGACGCCAGGTCGGGAGCCACCCCGCCCGTCGTGAGGACGAGCTGCGGCAGCAGGGCACCGATGAGCATCGCGGCGGCGGAGAGAACGGCGAAGACACCCGCTGCCAGGTGCATGCGCTTGATAGAAGGCAACGCCGGGTCGCGCGTCTCGTCGCGCTTGCCGCGCAGCAGCCGCACGGTCCGGCCGTAGAGAGGTGTGATGGGCAGGACGAGAGCGGCGACCAGCGTGATCATCGCTCCCGCGCTGATGCTCAGACCGGTCACGACGGTGCCCGCCACCAGCGGCGGCACCACGACGGCCAGCAGCGCGAGCGTCACGCCGATCGTCCCGCCCTGCCGGGTGTCCGGGTCGGGTGAGCTGGCCGCGAGCGCGATCGCGAGCGGTGCGGCCAGTGCGATCAGCAGACCGCCGGTCAGGCCGAGCACCGGCAGGTCCCACGGCCCGCGGTCGAGCTGGAACGGGTCCGTCGAGATGAACGGCTTGCCCAGCAGCCCGATCGCCGCCCACGAGGCGATGAACACCGGCAGGGCGACCAGGGTCGGGGGCTCCGACTCGTCCGCGGGCATGCCCGCCCGTCCGGACGCGAGCGCGCCACCCGCGATCACCAGCAGGTGCCCGGCGATCAGCAGCCAGACGCCCGCCGACGGGACGACCGCGACGAGCGTCGCCGGCCGGAACAGCTCCGGGCGCGCCACCTCCATCGCGTCGAAGACGATCTGCAGGTCGCTCAGCAACCGTCCGACCGCGAAGACACCGGCCGCGGCGAGCAGTCCCGCCGCCACGAACGGGCGGCCGCGCATCAGCAGCACACCCGCGACGACCGGCGGCAACAGCGCCAGCAGGGCAAGCAGCGGCCACGAGGTGAAGGCGGGTTCCGCGCCGTCGACCACGCCGAGCAGCGGGCCGGCGGCCAGTAGGAGGGAGCCTGCCGCGGCGAGTGCCCACGACGTGCGCAGCCTCGCGGCCGCCGGGGTCTGGTTCTCGAGCTCGGTGCGAGTCATCGCGGGCGAACCTAGCAAGAGCGGTGTGTGCCCGTGTGTGGCCCGTTGTGCCTATTAAGACGAAATTCGTTCGCATGTGGAAAACGTCCGCCGGGTACTCCTAGGCCGTGACTTCATCACTTACCGTCGCTCATATGAGCGAGAGCGGCCGGTCGTGGATCACGCGCCTGACGGACGCGGTGCTCGACCGTGCCGGCTGGGGCGTGCACACGGCCCGCGACGTCGCGGAAGAGGTGAAGGTCGCGCTGCGGGCGATGGCCACGCCCGGCGGGATGCGCGGCGTCGCGATGGAAGCGGCCTGGCTGACGGCCCACGCGGTGCTCTACCCGTGGGGCGCGGTCACCGAACAGCTGCGCCCGGACGGCCAGTACCGGCACTACCGCACCGACGGCCTGCCCCCGCGTCAGCGCGGGCTGATGGTTTCGGCGATGGACGCGGCGGGCACCCCGATCGTGTTGGTGCATGGCATCGGGGACAACCGTTCCGCCTTCGCGGTGCTGTCGGGGGCGCTGCGAAGGCGGGGCTTCGGCGTAGTGCACGCCATCAACTACAGCGTGCTGACGGCGTTGACCGGAGACGTCCGCCGTTCGGCCGCCCTGCTGGGCGCCCACGTCGAGCGCATCTGCGAGCAGACCGGTTCCGATCAGGTGCACGTGGTCGGCCATTCGCTCGGTGGGCTCATAGCCAGGTACTACGTACAACGGCTACATGGCGACTCACGCGTTCGCACACTCGTGACACTCGGAACCCCGCACAGCGGCACGCTCGCCGCCTACGTGCTGCCGACGCCGCTGACCAAGCAGCTGCGACCGGGCTCCGAGTTGCTGGAGGAGCTCGCCGAGCCGTGCCGGCCGTGCCGCACGCGTTTCGTCGTGGTCTGGTCGGAGATGGATCAGATCATCGTGCCCCAGCGCAACGCCCGGCTGGAGCACTCGTCGTTACTCGTCGAAGAGCACCAGATACGTGATTCAGGTCACCTTTCTTTGCCGGTTGACACGAGGACTCTTCACGTAGTTGTGACGGCCATCACCCGATCGGATGACTTGTCAACTCACCCCATCGCCGCTGGCGGAGAGGCGTGTCGCGCGCCCGGCATGACCGATAGTCACAGTTGACAGTTGAAACCCGCTGGTTGCCGCCCATTGGGAGGACATAACGAACTGGGGTTTGCCCTCCGAGGCTTCCCGCCGTTATCGTCCCCCGGTCCGTTGTCACGGTCTGATCACAGAAGGACACCGAGTCAGAACCCCGAATCCTGACTCACCGGGAATCCCCCGCCCGGCAGTCCCGTCGATCAGGCTCCCCGAAGGCGGAAGGGCAAGCTTTGAGTCACCACCGCTCCCCCGGCGGCCATGAACGCAGTGCTGCGCTTGAAGAGGCAGTCGACCGCGCCAACACGCGCACGGTCAGCTCGCACAGGCTCCCCCCGCCACCGTCGGCGCTTCGCGGACGCATCGTCGTCGCCGCCGTCGCAGTAGGCGCGTTCGCAGCGGCAGGCGCCGGTCAGATCGGCCAGGCCGCAGCGGACGACAGCAAGGACGTCCAGCTCGCGAACCACGCCGACGGCGCGGCCTCCTTCACCGGCGTGGGTGGCGACACCGCCTCCGCACCGCAGATCCTCGCGGTCTCCAAGACCACCGCGGAAGGTTCCGCCGAGGCAGCCAAGCTTCTCCGCAGCCAGCAGCTCACCACCGAGCGCGAGGTCGCGGAAGCCGAGAAGAAGCGCCCGAAGTTCGTCCGCCCCGCCGCCGGTGAGTTCACCTCCGGTTACGGCGGCCGCTGGGGCACCATGCACCTCGGCATCGACATCGCCGGCCCCATCGGCACCCCGATCGTCTCCGCCGCGGACGGCGTGATCCTCGAGGCAGGGCCCGCTTCCGGGTTCGGGCTCTGGGTTCGCGTGCAGCACTCCGACGGCACCATCACCGTCTACGGCCACATGGACACGATCGGTGTCCGCGAAGGCCAGCAGGTCAAGGCCGGACAGCAGATCGCCCGGATGGGCAACCGCGGCTTTTCCACCGGACCCCACCTGCACTTCGAGGTGTGGAACCCCGACGGTCAGAAGATCAACCCGCTGACGTGGTTGAACGCTCGCGGTGTGACTGTCTGATCCACCGCTGGTTCGTGGATTGCTGAACTACGGCTCAGTAGCTTTCTGACGGGTGTTCGGCGGCTGGCCCACCTCGTGGTGTGGGTCAGGGTGTCTGAGACGACTCAGGGGCTGTTGTGGGCCGGGAGCCTCTAGCGTCGCTGTAGTCGCGCTGTGGCGGTGACGCACTTCTGTGGTTGTGCCTCCCGCCGGACGGGCCGCTCCCCGAGGCCGTGTCACGGGTTTCGGAGTTGTGGCGCCGGGCGTTACAACGCGGGCTGCTGCCTCAGTTGCAGGTCTGGGCGGGCGAAGTAGGTCGCCGCTACGCGCCAGACCGAGCACATGTGTTTGCGCCAGCGTGGGCCGCAGGCCTTGCAGGCCCCGCTCTCCGTTGGTTCGTGGTGGTGCAGCAGAGTGCGCCAGGCTTCGACCAGCCTGAGGGTTTCTGGGGATTCCAGCTGGTTGAGGATTGCGAACACACGTTCGTGCAGGGCGCCGGCCAGTACGTGATCCAATTCGAGCTCTCCCGCTGGGGTTGTGGCCTCATGCGGTTGATGATGCTCCGGGGGTCTGACAATTTTTGGACGCGGTGGGGGTGAGCTGCGTCGATGGTGTTGGCGGGGGCGATGACCTGGGTGGTTTTGGGCTTTGCCTGGGGCGTGCCGGGCTGCGTGCCGGTGGACCTGCGTGGGCACGTGAGGGCTGTTTCTGGGGCCGCGCCGCGGAGAAGTCCCTGGGCCTGCCTGGGAGAAAACCGAGACTGTGTCGGGCCTTTGGCCGTGTCTGAGCCGGATCTGGGCCAGGCATTGGCTGGATCTAACAGAGACCCAGCAGAGACCTAGCCCGGGCCGTGCAGGCAGTGAGAGTCCCTAGAAGACACTCCTGCCGAGTCCGTTGAAGACTGTCCATCGAAGCGGCGAAGACTGTCCTTGGAAGACAGTGCGGCCGGACCGCTCTCCCGTTCGGTCCGGCCGCACCTCGCCGCGAAGTTCGGCCCCCGCCATCCCTTCGCTCCCCTTGTGTCTGCAGGCTGCTCGTGTGCCTTGGACCGCCCCGAACGTTCCCTGGCTGTGCTGCTTGCGACACCCACATAGACGCACGTAGGGGCTTGCCGTTGCGCGGATTTTTGGATTTTTGTGCAATTCATCCGGGGGTGGGGAAGCTGCTGGTCACGGGGGTGGGGTTCGGGGGTGGGGGTTGAGGCGCGCCGGTTGGGTGGTTCGTCCCCCTGTTGCATCGGCGGCCTGTGGTCGAGAGTTCGCAGGTGGTCGCCTTGCGTGCTGCCGTGGCGGCTGATTCCTGGAGCTCCGCCCCAGACCCCGCCAATCTGATCAAAAGCCGGGGTTCACGCCATGCGCAGGTAGATGGCACGCCTGTTGCTTTGGGCGCAGTGGCGTTGCTTAGTGGGGCGCGGTAGTGGGGTGGTTTCGTCACGAGCCGAGCCAAGAGCGGGCCACATGGAGGGAAGGGGTGTCAACTCGATGAAAAGCGTGTCGAGTTGACACCCCTTCCCTCATGCAGCACGAGCTACGGCACGACTCGTGACGAAGCCACCCCACCCAGACCGCATTGGTAGAGACGGCTCGCCTGCGGCGTCGCGGGTGGGCTGCGGTGGGGCTGGGTGCGCTTGGACTTGGCTTGTTGTCCCTAGAGTTTTGTCATGGGGACGCTGCCGATCAGCATCAGGCGGACTGTGCCTGAGCCGCCGAAGTCGATCGTCGCCGTGGCACGCAGGCCAGCGCCGTCCACTGCCACCACTCGGCCCAGGCCGTACTTGTCGTGGGTTACCCGGTCGCCTACGTCCAGCTTCATCGCTGGGGCGTCCTTCCAGCCCGCTTTGCCCGGGGCTGGGCGGGACAGGCCTCGGGAGGCTATGCCGCCTGAGGCTGAGCGGCTCCAGGTCGTTGCTGCTGCCGGGCCTGAGCGGGACGGTTCCACTCGGCGCCAGTCCAGGAGGTCCTGGGGGATCTCGCCCAGGAAGCGGGAGGCCGGGTTTGCCGAGGGCTGGCCCCAGGCTGAGCGGACCAGGGCCCTGGAGAGGTAGAGGCGGCGCTGGGCCCTGGTGATGCCCACGTAGGCGAGGCGGCGTTCTTCTGCCAGCTCTGCTGGGTCGCCCAGTGCTCGCATGTGCGGGAAGACGCCGTCTTCCCAGCCCGTGCTGAAGACGACCGGGTATTCGAGGCCCTTGGCCGTGTGGATGGTCATCAGGGTGACCACGCCGTCCGAGTCCGCGTCCGGGATCGAGTCCGCGTCTGCCACCAGGGAGACGCGTTCCAGGAACGCCGGGAGGGACGGGACCGGGTCCGCGCCCTCTGGGAGCTCTAGCTCGGTGAACTCCCTTGCCACGGTGACGAGCTCGTTGAGGTTCTCGATCCTCGTGTGGTCCTGGGGGTCCTCGCTGGCTTCCAGCTCGGTGCGGTAGCCGGTCTTGTCCAGGACTGCTTCGAGGATGTCGGCCACGTCGTCCTCGCGGGCGACCATCTCGCCGAGCTGGTCCATCATTTCGACGAAACCGGCGATCGCGTTGCGGGAGCGCGGGTTCAGCATCGGGACGCGGTCGTTCACCGCTTCGCGGAGGGCTGTGGCGAAGCTGATTCGTTCGCGTTCCGCGTAGGCCGAGACGCAGGCTTCCGCTCGCTCGCCGATGCCTCGTTTCGGGACGTTCAGGATCCTGCGGAGCGAGACCGTGTCTTCCGGGTTCGCGAGAGTGCGGAGGTAGGCGAGGGCGTCTCGGACTTCTCGGCGCTCGTAGAAGCGGACGCCGCCGACCACTCGGTACGGGAGGCCGAGGCGGATGAAGATCTCCTCGAAGACCCGCGACTGGTTGTTGGTGCGGTAGAAGACGGCGATCTCGGAGTTGTTGACCTCGCCGCTGTCGACCAGGCTGTCGATCTCGTTGGCCACGAAGGCCGCTTCGTCGTGTTCGTTGTCCGCGACGTAGCCGACGATCTTCTCGCCCTCGCCGAGGTCGGACCAGAGCGACTTGTCGCGGCGGTTGGGGTTGCGGGAGATCACCGCGTTGGCCGCGGTCAGGATGTTCTGGGTGGAGCGGTAGTTCTGCTCCAGCAGGATCGTGGTGGCGTCCGGGTAGTCGCGCTCGAACTCCACGATGTTGCGGATCGTGGCGCCTCGGAAGGCGTAGATGGACTGGTCCGCGTCGCCCACCACGCAGAGCTCCGCCGGGGGGATCTCGCCGCCCGCCTTGCCGACCAGTTCGCGCACCAGGGTGTACTGCGCGTGGTTCGTGTCCTGGTACTCGTCGACCAGGACGTGGCGGAAGCGGCGGCGGTAGTGCTCTGCCACGTCCGGGAAGCGCTGGAGGAGCTCGACGGTCCTCATGATGAGGTCGTCGAAGTCGAGCGAGTTCGACTCGGCCAGGCGGCGCTGGTAGACGGTGTAGACCTCGGCCACGCGGCGTTCCAGGTCGTTCGTGGCCTGGGCTTCCGCGGTCTCCGGGTCGACGAGCTCGTTCTTGAGGTTCGAGATGTGCACGGCGAGGGTGCGGGCCGCGTACTTCTTCGGGTCCAGATCGAGGTCTCTGGCGACGAGGGTGATGAGGCGGCGCGTGTCGTCGCTGTCGTAGATCGAGAAGTTCGACGACATGCCGAGGGTCTTCGCGTCCCTGCGCATCACGCGGACGCACATCGAGTGGAACGTCGACACCCACATCGAGCGGGCGCGGGCGCCCACCATGTCGGCCACGCGTTCCTTCATCTCGGCGGCGGCCTTGTTCGTGAACGTGATGGCCATGATCTGGCCCGGATGCACGTCACGTTCCGCGAGCAGGTACGCGATCCGCCTGGTGAGGACACGCGTCTTGCCGGAGCCGGCGCCGGCCACCACGAGCAGGGGTGAACCGGCGTGCTCGACGGCACGGCGCTGCGCGGGGTTCAGGTCGTCGAGCAGGTGGCCCGCGCGGGAAACGGGGGGACTTGAAGGCAAGTCGAACAAGGCGCTCATCGTTCATCCACGGTACCGGGCGGCACCGACAAATCCCGTACCGCCCGACCATGTGTTCGACGAGAAGGGACTATCAGGTGCTGGTGTCGATCAAGAACGGCTGCGCGGCGTGCACCTCGTCGTGGCCGCCTGCCTCGGCGTACACGTCGAGGGTGTCCTGGGTCCAGATCGAGAAGGCCCTGGTCTCGACGGTGAGCGTCGGCCACGCCTCCTCGTGCACGATCAGGTGGTCCTGCGTGCACCTGAGACCCTCGGCGCCGGGGCCGTCGTTGACGTCCCAGCAGTCCCAGCCGTCGCCGGTGTAGCCCGTGACGTCGAGGCGGTCGGTCGGGAACGAGAGGAAGACGGACAGGCCCTGCTCGTCGTGGCCCGCGACGTTCGTGACGCCGAGGTCGAACTTCTGCCTCGCGGTCGTTCCGCCCCTGGTGGTCCAGGTACCCCCTGCGGGACCGGACCAGCCGGAGACCTTCGTGAGTGCGACGGTGGCGAAGTCCGGCTCCGCGGAAGCGGCCGGGACGACCGCGAGCGACAGCGCCACGGCAGCCGTCATCCCGAGTACGTGTTTCACATGACCCCCAGGTCTTGGAACGGGTACGCCGGCGACTCTATGTCTCGCCCTCGGTCCTGGAACCGGAACAGTTGCACGAGCCTCGCGGCCCGGACGTCCCACCTGATGAGCCCTCTCACCGCGCGGACTTGGCAGGTCCGGGGCCTTCTGTGCAACACTGAATCCATGCGCGCGACGTACTTCGAGTTTTTCTACGGGACCCGGACTCCGGCTCCCGTGGTCGTCTAGCGCTGAAAAGCCACCACGAAGCCCCGGAGTCCTCGGACACCGGGGCTTCGTCGCTTCCGGGCCAGGACTCGAAGAGTCGAGAGGTCACCACGATGGACACCACCACCGAGCCCGACATCAACGAACTGCGCGAGGAGATCGACCACCTCGACGCGGAGATCCTCCGCCTCGTGCAACGGCGCGTCGAGGTATCCAAGATCATCGGCGCGGCCCGCATGGCGGCCGGCGGCACGAAGATCGTGCACAACCGCGAGATCGACGTCCTCAACCGCTACCGGCCGCTCGGCCCTGAGGGCAAGGACCTCGCGATGATCCTGCTCAAGATGGGCCGCGGCCCGCTCGGCAGGTAGCAGGACCCCACGGGCCCGGCGTCACAGCACGCCGGGCCAAAAAGGCTTCAGGGCGGCACGCACGCGCCCGAGGTCCGCGTCCGCGAGCCGGGAGTCGTCCGGCACGTAGGCCAGCGGGTCCTCGAGCAACGGCTCCGGCAGCCGCAGCAGGCCCTCCACCAGCGCGTGCAGGCACAGCGCCGAGTAGCCGCGCAGGTAGCCGCCCTCCTGGGTGAGCACCACCCGCGGCCCGAACGACGCCACCCGCCGCCCGATCTCGCGGTACCCGTCCGCCGTGAGGTTGTGCCGCCCGTTGGGGTCGAACGCCGAGCCGTCGAACCCGGACGCGCACACCAGCAGGTCCGGTTCGAAGTCGCGCAGCAGCGGGAAGGCGATCTCGTCGAGCGCGCGCATGTACGTCGTGTCGCCCGCACCGAGTGACAGCTCGATGTTCACGTTCCTGCCGTTGGCGCCCACTTCTGATGGCGCGCCTGTCTGCGGGTGGTTCGTGCCCCACGAGCCGTGCCGCATGTGCACCGAGATGGTCAGCACGTCCGGGCGGTCGTAGAACACCTCCTGCGTGCCGTTGCCGTGGTGCACGTCCCAGTCCAGCACGGCGACCCGCAACCCTTGGCGCCGCGCGGTCTCCGCCACCAGAGCGGCGTTGTTCACGAAGCAGTAGCCGTCCGCCATGTCCGGCTGCGCGTGGTGCCCTGGCGGCCGCACGAGCGCGTACGCCACGGGTGCGCCGGACTCCAGTGCCGCCAACGCGGTCCCCGCCGCCGCGGAGGCCGCACGCCACGTCTCCGGCCCAACGACCGTGTTCACCTCCAGCGCCACACGCTCCGACACGCGCAACGAGTCCAAGTACCCCGCCGTGTGCACGCGCAGAAGCTCCTCAACGGACGCGTGGCGCCCCTCGTGCCACTTCAGGTGCGGCGCCACAGGGCCGTGCATCAGCGCGTGCCGGAACGTGCGCAGCCGTGCCGCCGTCTCCGGGTGCGGCTCGGCGACGTCCAGCCACGGCCAGGAGCCCGGCAGCTCCCACAGGCCCTCACCGGCGTCGTGCTCGAGGCAGTCGTCGTGCCAGAACATGTCCACCCGAATCGGATATCAGGGCGATCACGGATGGTCCATCGAAAAAAACTGGAGGCACACTGGAGACATGGGCCTCATCGCCGCACTGATCGCCATC
The DNA here is from genome assembly GCF_051853195.1 of Lentzea sp. HUAS TT2. Lineage (NCBI taxonomy): Bacteria > Bacillati > Actinomycetota > Actinomycetes > Pseudonocardiales > Pseudonocardiaceae > Lentzea > Lentzea sp. HUAS TT2. Next base: position 2,065,536 of record NZ_CP196667.1, read on the forward strand.
GCCGGCCTGCTCGCCGCCTTGGCGCACGACGCTTACCTGGGCATGCTCGGATCGGCCGCGAACAAGAAGGGCCTGTCCGGCGCGCCGGTCTCGCAGTTCGTCCGCAGCCGCTGGAAGACCGCGATCATCACGACCGCCGGAGCGGTGATCGGCCTGCTGATCACCAACGGCGACTCGCTGGGCGCCGACGTGGTCGGCGCGCTGATCGCGGGTGGCAGCGGCCTGGCCGCGCTGAACGGGGTGCAGAACACGCGCAAGCAGCTCAACAGCGGTCAAGCTCAACTCCCGCCCCGCTGACAAACTTCACACAAAAGAGTGTCACTCGTCCTGAACACCCCCTTTTGGTTGTTTCGGTACCTCCGTACGGCCCTACTCTGACTAAGTCGCAGAGGGGTGTCGGGATGGACGAACTGCCGGGCAAGCATCGTCTCGACGACGGGGTCGCGCTGCCGCCGGAGACGCAGCCGCGGCCCGTCGTCGGGGGCGACCGCATCCCGCTGCCCCGCCGCCGCCAGATCGATCCGCTGCAGGACACCGACGGCCTGCGCAAGTTCAACATCGGGCTGGTGCCCGCCTCGGTCACGCCGCCGCGCACCTGGAAGCGCGCGGCCTGGTTCGCCGTCGTCTCGTCGGTGCTCGTGCTGGTCGGGCTGAGCGTCGCCGCGGCCAAGCTGGTCGGCGGCGGTGGCGAGGTCGAGACGGTCGGGCTGCCCGGTTACCCATCGGACGTGCCGATGATCTCCGCGCTGCCCACGGGTGGCGCGACCCCCTCCGCCACGGGCACCACGCCGTCCGCCGCGAACACCGACAGGGGCGCCCCCGTGCCGGGCACGGGCTCCCGCAGCGGCGTGCCGGGCACGAGCGGCCAGGCCTCCGCCCCCGCGAGCCCCAAGCCGTCAGGGACGGCCCCGCCTGTCATCACGACCGTGCCGGTCACCCAGGCCCCCGTGGTCGACGGCGGCAAGATCGCCGAGCAGACCGAGCACTTCTACCGCGCGATGACCACGAACGCGGACACGGCGCTCGCCATGACCACGGACACGGTGCGCTCGAACGCCGACGCGTTGCTGGAGGGCAGGCTCGCCGACATCTCGCTGATCGAGGTGAAGGAGATCGTGGTCGACCCCGGCAAGGGCCTCACCGTCAGCCTGCTGCAGGTGACGAAGAAGGACGGCTCCACGAGCACCGAGAAGCGCGAGCTCAGCTTCACCCTCGGCGATCTGCCGCTGATCAACGGTGAACGGTTGAAGCTCGGTGGCTGAAGTGGCTAAAGGTCACGGCCGGAGCTACCGAACGTAGTAGGGGGCACCTTTGAGCGAATCCCACGTACCGCTGGCCGCCACGAACGAGTGAAGTTCACCAGGACACTGGCTTCGGCACGCGCGGCCACGGTACGTCTTCAGCTGAACACGGACAGTACGGAGGACCAGAGCAGTGCAGCGTCCCGCGGCGACGACCGGACGGCGGCACAACCGCGCCGGCTCGATCAGCGTGGCCGAGCTGATCAAGCAGCAGCCGACCCCGATGCGCATCCTGTCGAACGAGGAAGCCGCCACCGACGCTCTCGTCACCTCCCTGCTCGGCCCCACCGAGAACATGACCGCGACGACGGCCGTGATCCCCGTCGTCCCCGGCCGCCGCCGTCGCACCAAGTCCAGCCGCGTCGCCAGGGTCGCGGGCCTGCTGACCGGCGCGATCGTGCTCGTCTCGTCCATCGCGGGCGCGGCGATCCTCGCGGGCAAGCGCCCGGCGAACGTCGGCGTCCCCGTCAGCGAACGCCCCGTCGCGCTGTCCGGGTCGAGCGCGCTGCGTCCCGACGTCCTGTCGGCGCAGTTGCCGCACGACCGCCCGCAGCCGCAGCCGCAGACCACCGCCGTCGTACCCATGCCGCAGCCGTCCGCGCTCCTGCTGGCCACCAGCGAGGCCGCGGAACCGTCCACGCCCGAGGTCTCGATCGGCCCCGTGCCGCAGGTGGACGTGGTGAAGAAGTTCTACGAGCTGCTCACGACCAAGCCGAGCTCCGCGGCCAAGCTGCTCTCGCCGGAGCTGGTCGGCGCGAACCCGGCGGAGTTCGCCCAGTCCTGGGGAAAGATCAAGACGGTGAACCTCGACCAGACGTCGGTGCGGCCGGACGGATCGGTGCTCGCGGTCGTCTCGATGCAGGAGACCGACGGCGGCTGGCTGCGCATCGAGCAGCTCTTCTGGCTCACCAGCACGACCCAGCCGCGCATCATCGGCACCGAGGTCCTTTCGGCGCAGCGCAGCTAGGCCGCGAACTTAGGTCGCACCCAACCGATTCGCCGTTCGCAGTCGAACGGTGACCGTTCGTCGCGAAAACCGGGTTTCGGTCGTGAAAATTCCCCCATAGGGGTTACATCTCCGGTCACGATTCGGTATCCATATCCCCGCCAGTGCGCGAACGCGAACTTGGAAGGGTGAACGAGCGGTGTCGATTGAGGACCATCGTCGGCGGCTGAACGGCTCGGCCGAGTCAACAGGCCAGCTGTCCGTCGCCGAGCTGATCGCCCGCCGCGAGGCGGAAACCGTGGAGATCCCGGTGATCACCGACGACATCACCCCCGAGTCGTTCGAGCCGACGATCAAGTTCAAGCCGGTCAAGGCTCCTGGCAGCAAGAAGAAGCAGCCCATGAAGGAGCTGCACATCACGGAGCTGCTGCGCCGTGAGGGCAGGGCCGACGACACCCAGCGCGGCGGGTTCACCGTCGGCAAGCTGGCCGCGGCCGCCAGCGGTGGCGTGATCATCTGCGGTTCCGTGGCGTTCGCCGCCTCCTCCTGGCTGTCCTCCCCCGACGAGCGCCCGCTCGCCGAGGTGCGGTTCGACGAGCGCGCCCAGGCCCGCGGCGCGAGCGCGGGCACCGAAGGCGTCGTGAAGCTGCCGTCGAACAAGACCCAGCAGTCCGACGCGAGCGAGACGCAGCAGGCCGACCCGACGAAGACGGACCCGACCACCCGCGTCGCCCCGTACGTCCAGACCCAGGCGCAGCGTCCGACGCAGCAGACCCAGACCCAGCAGCCGACGCAGCAGCCCACCTCCGAGACCTCGACCACGCCGTCGACGTCCACGGAGACCAGCACGCCGAGCACGCCGCCGTCGAGCGAGACGACGCCTCCGCCGCCGAGCTCGTCCACGACCACCCCGCCGAGCAACAGCACGCCGCCGCCCAGCTCGGAGAACCCGCTGCCGCCGCCGTCCAACCCGGTCGACGTGAGCGTGGACCTCGGCCTCCTCGACCCCGTGCTGAACACCGTGGGCGACGTCGTCGGCGGATTCGACTTCTTCGCCCCGGTGAACTGACGCACGACAGGTAGCTCAGCGGCGGCCCTCGGCAGGTACCCTGTGCGGGCATTCCGGACGACCCGCCGACTACCGCACGAGGAGCACGAGCGTGGGATCTGCTGCCACAGCCGCAGTCACGCCTTCGAGCGCCGCTGAGGTGGGCTTGTGACGACGTCCTCGGACGGCCGTCTGATCGCCGACCGCTACCGCTTCCTCGACCGCATCGGCTCCGGCGCGATGGGCATCGTCTGGCGTGCCCACGACGAACGCCTCGGCCGCGAGGTCGCGATCAAGCAGCTGCTCCTGGCTCCCGGCCTCGACGAGACCGAGCAGGACGAGGCCATCCAGCGCGCCATGCGCGAGGGCCGCATCGCCGCCAAGCTGCACCACCCGAACGCCATCGCCGTGTACGACGTCGTCGAGGAGGACGGCGTCCCGTGCCTGGTCATGGAGTACCTGCCGTCCTACAGCCTCGCGGACGCGCTGGCAGAGGGCGGGCCGATGGACCCGGTCGAGGTCGCCAGCATCGGCGCCCAGTGCGCGGCGGCGCTGGCCGCGGCCCACGCGGCGGGGATCGTGCACCGCGACGTGAAGCCGGGCAACGTGCTGATCGCCGAGAACGGCGTCGTCAAGATCACCGACTTCGGCATCTCGCGCGCGTCCGACGACATCACGGTCACCAAGACCGGCCTGATCGCCGGCACACCCGCCTACCTCGCGCCGGAGATCGCGCGGGGTCAGGACCCGACGCCGGCCTCGGACGTCTACTCGCTCGGCTCGACGCTGTTCGCCGCGATGGAGGGCGAGCCGCCCTATGGAGTGAGCGAGAACACTCTCGGTGTTCTGCACGCCGTCGCGGCCGGGCGGATCAACCCGCCGACCGTCGACCACCCGCTCTCCGACACGCTGCTGTACCTGCTGAACTTCGAGCCGGACGACAGGCCGACCATGGCCCAGGCGCGCGAGGTGCTCAACGCCGTAGCGCACGGTCGTTCGCCGTCGTTCAGCGGCCTGGCGGTGACTGCCGGACCGGACCCGACGACAATCGTCGAACCCGACCGGACCCGAGTGGTCCGGCCGGTGCCCCGGACCTCGCCACCGCGGACCGCGCCGCCGATGGCCCCCGCCAGGGGTCAGCAGGACAACCGGCCGCTGGTGATCGCTGCCGTCGTGTTGGCGTTGTTGCTGGTCATCGGTGGTCTGATGGTCGCGCTCGGGGTGTTCAACAAGGAGCCGCAGACCCCGTCTGCGCCGCCGGCGAGCAGTTCACAGACGGTGGAGCCGACGAGTTCGTTGCCCGAGGTGACCACAACCACGCCCGAGGCAACGACGACGCAGCAAACGACGTCTACAACAACGACGACGACAACCACGACCACTACGACGACTACTACGACCACGACCACCACGACGACGACAACTCCGAAGCCGTCGTCCTCGGTTCCTGTCGTGACAACGACAACGGTGCCGCCGCCCGGCCAGTAGGGCTAAGCATCATTACGTCGTAGAAATCTCGTAAGGTGGGTACCCGCACCTATGGGTGATCTGAACCCGAAGGTGTGATCAGCCGTTGAACAGAGAGCAAGTGACCGCACAGCGGGGAGCAACTGTGACCGACGATGGCCGATTGGTCGCTGGTCGCTACCGATTGAGCCAGCGGATCGGCAGCGGCGCCATGGGCGTCGTCTGGACGGCACATGATGAACGCCTGCACCGCACAGTCGCGGTCAAGCAGCTCCTCCTGCAGCCTGGACTAGCCGAAGCTGACACGGACGAGGCCAAGAGACGTGCCATGCGCGAGGGCCGCATCGCCGCGCGCCTGCAGCACCCTCACGCGGTCGCCGTCTACGACGTGGCCGAGGACGACAGCCAGCCCTGGCTGATCATGGAGTACCTGCCGTCGAAGAGCCTCTCCGGAGTGCTCTCCGAACGAGGCACGCTGCCGCCGCGCGACGTGGCGTCGATCGGCATGCAGGTCGCCTCCGCGCTGGCCGCCGCGCACAACGCCGGCATCGTGCACCGCGACATCAAGCCCGGCAACATCCTGCTCGGCGACGACGGCACGGTGAAGATCACCGACTTCGGCATCTCCCGCGCGACCGGTGACGTCACCGTCACCGCGACGGGCATGCTCGCCGGCACCCCCGCCTACCTCGCGCCCGAGGTGGCCAAGGGGTACGACCCCGGCTCGCCGTCCGACGTGTTCTCCCTGGGCTCCACGCTCTACGCCGCGATCGAGGGCGAACCGCCGTTCGGTCTGAGCGAGAACACCATCGCGCTGCTGCACAAGGTCGCGTCCGGCAAGGTCAACCCGCCGCGCAACGCCGGCCCGCTGACCGCGCTGCTGATGCGCCTGCTGCGCGCGGAGCCGGAAGACCGCCCGACCATGGCCGAGGCCCGTGACGCGCTCGCCGCCGTCGCGAACGGCCAGGCCGCCCCCGCCTTCACGCCCGCCGTCGTCGCGCCGACCCACCCGCCGTCGTGGCGCGGTGCGCCGGTGCCGCAGCAGCAGGCGGCCACGCGGGCCCTGACGCCCCAGCAGGGGCACCAGCAGGCACCGCCGCCCAACGCGACGCGGGTCGACATGGGCATGGGCACGCCTCCGCGAGCCATGCCCGCGCAGCAGCAGCCGCGGTCGAACCACCGCCCCGCCGCCGCACCGCAGTACTCGCAGCGCCCGAAGCAGACGGCGTTCGCCTCGTCGGCGAAGAGCAAGAAGTCGACGATCTACACCGCGCTCGCCATCGTGGCGGCGGCGGTCGTCGGCATCATGTTCGCCAGCATGCTGTCGAACAGCGGCGACGGCGGGAACACGGACAACAACGCGGGGCCCAGCACGTCGACCCAGCAGACCCAGGACGGCGGCCCTCCCGCTTCCAACAAACCCAAGCTCGCCGACAAGGCGGGCAAGTGGACGGACGTCCCGTCCGAAAGCGATCGCCGCGCCATGCTCGAGGACTACCTCAACTCGGCCGTGAGCGCACCGGACGACGCCTGGCAGATGGGGAACGGCAACTTCCAGGGCACCTACGCGGGCGGGCTCAGCGGCTTCAAGAGCTTCTGGGGCGGCTACAAGCAGGCGAAGATCGTCAGCGCCGAGGAACGTGACGACTTCTACTTCGTGATCTCAGTGGAGCTCACCAAGAAGGACGGCACGAAGTCCACGGTGCAACGTCAGATCTCACTCGAATGGCGGAGCCCCAACTTCCTGTTGAGCTACGACAAGCCTTTTGGCAGCGCGTAGCACACAAAGGAATAACCGCCTACTTCTTGACACGCTCGGCCAGTTCCCCTTTTATGGATGTCAACTGACATTAGCTCTGGGGGAATTCGAGCATGCCGAACAATCGTGCCCGCCGTTCTGCGGGTCTCATCGCCGCCGTCGCGGCAACGCTCGCCACCATGCCCATCGTGGCCGGCACTACGCAGGCAGCGGAGGGCTGCGCCGTTGGCGCCGGCTCCTTCAAGATCGACGAGGTGTTCACCAGCAGCAACGCCAGCAAGATCACCCTCTGGTACGACCCGAACGCCCAGTGCGCCTGGGCCACCCTGGAGGGTGTGCCGAACTACGCCCAGGTCTGGCTCGACCGGCGCGAGCCCTACCAGGGCATGGTGGGTGGCGTTCGGAACACCAACAGCAGCGGCTACGGCAGCACCGACACGTGGAACATGCGAAACAAGTCCTATCGAGCATGCGGCTCGAACGGCAGTGGACAACCGATCTCATGCACCAATTGGCATTGACCTGATTCGAAGCCCTGGTCAGGAGGCCCGTGCGGCCTTCTCCAGGGCTTCGGCCAAGGTCAGCACGGCCGGATTCCACGCGGCGTCCTCGCGGTAGACGACGTGAATGTGCCGCACCGGTTCGGGATTGCGCACCTTGCGCAGCACCACGCCGGGGTGCGCATATCCCAGACCGAGCCGCGGAATGATCGTGACGCCCAGTCCGGCCGCCACAAATCCTTGAGCGGTCGCGTAGTCGTCGCTTTCCACGACCACCTTCGGCGCGAATCCCGCGCCCGCGCACGCGTTCCTCACCAGGTCCGCGCACGGCCCGGCGGCGCCGCAGTCCGCGTCGATCCACGGCTCGTCGGCGAGCTCGCCGAGGTCGAGCACGCGCTTGCGGGCCAGGGCGTGACCCCGCGGCAGCACGGCGTAGAACGGGTCGGCGAGCAGGTGCCGCGCGATCATGCCCTCCGGGGCCGGCGCATCGGCCTCCAGCACGGTGATCGCCACGTCCGCCCGCCCGGCAGCCAGTTCGACGAACGGGTCGGTCGGCTCGGTGAGCTTCAGGTCCAGCTCGACACCCGAGCGCTCGGCCCGGAAGGTCGCCACCGCGGGCGGCACGAGCGCCGCTCCGGCCGTGGCGAAGTAGCGGACGCGCAGGGTGCCCGCGCAGCCGTTGCGCAACGCCGTCAGGGCGCTCTCGGCCTCGGCCAGCTGCTCGGCGAGCCGGGCGGCGTGCTCGGTGAGCAGACGTCCCGCCGCGGTCGGCCGGATGCCCCTGCCGACGCGTTCCAGCAGCGGCAGGCCCGCCTGCTTCTCGAGGCCCGCGACCTGCTGCGAGATGGCGGACGGGGTGTAGCCGAGGTTCGTCGCGGCCGCGGTGATGGAACCCGTGCTCACGACGGCCCTGAGCACCTGCATTCGTCGCACGTCCAGCATGCCTCGACCTTACAGCGGAGCTTAAAGGTTCAGCACAACAATTAAATTGTTTTTACGTGTCCACGCGCGCATGGTTGACACGTGAACCAACGCGGAACGTTGATCAGGATGGGCGTGCTCGCCCTGCTGTGGGGATCCAGCTTCCTGTGGATGAAGCTGGCGCTCGGGAGTCTCGCGCCCCTGCAGATCTCGCTCGTGCGGACGTTCTTCGGCGCCGCCGTGCTGTTCGTCGTGCTCGCGCTGGCGAAGATGAGCCTGCCGCGCGACCGCCGGATCTGGGGTCACATGCTCTTCGTGGCGCTGTTCGGCAGCGCCATCCCGTTCACGCTGTTCGCGTTCGGCGGCCAGACCGTCGACTCGGGCGTCTCCGGGGTGCTCAACTCCACGACGCCGCTGTTCGCGCTGGCCATCGGCCTCGTGCTGGGTTCGGAGAAGATCAGCAACTTCGTCCGCATGCTCGGCCTCGGACTCGGTTTCGCGGGCGTGCTGGTGATCTTCGCGCCGTGGCAGTCGGCCAACAGCATCGCGAGCTGGGGTGCGGTGCTGTGCCTGATCGGCGCCGCGAGCTACGCCATCGGCTACTCCTACGCCGGGCGCTACTTGGTCAACACGGGCGCCACCTCGACGCAGCTCGCCGCCATGCAGCTGACCACCGCGATGGGGATGCTGATCCTGGCGACGCCGTTCGGCGGACTGCAGCCGCTGCACCTGCACTGGGTCGGCGTCGCGGCCGTGATGATCCTCGGCGTCTTCGGCACCGGCGTCGCGTTCATCCTCAACTACCGCGTCATCGCCGACGAGGGCGCCACGACGGCAACTACCGTCGGTTACCTTCTGCCCGTCGTCTCCGTACTCCTTGGAGCGATCTTCCTCGGAGAGCAACTCAACGCAAGGGTCGTCGTCGGCATGCTGGTGGTGCTCCTGGGCGTCGCACTGACCCGGAGGAAGCCCGTCGCGGCAGGTCAGACCGTCTCACCAAACGAGACACGCGACCTGGTCAAACGCTGAAGGGTGAGACGCACGTCTCCCCCAATAGGATGGTTCCGAGACGAATCGCGTCCTTAACGGGCTGCTTGGCCGTCTCCTCTTTGTGAGCGGACATGGAGACCAGCCTGGGAAGGACATCGACATGAACAACGAGAACCTGAAGGTCACCACCCGGACGACTTTTCAGCTCCTCGCACCCGGAGCCGCGCCGGCGCCGGTCGAGGCAGAACTCGTGTACGACCCCGAGGACCCCTACGCGGTCGCCGTCATCTTCTTCACGGGCTCCGGCCGCGTCGAGTGGATGTTCGCCCGCGACCTGCTGGCCGACGGCCTGCTGACGCCGTCCGGTGAGGGCGACATCCTCGTCCGGCCCGCGTCCGACGACCCGGAGCGCGTCCTGGTCGAGCTGAACGCGCCGACCGGGTTCGCCATCCTCAGCGCCGTCGCCGAGGACGTGGCGGAGTTCCTGGACAGCTCCTACGACGTCGTGCAGCCGGGCGAGGAGGACCTGTGGATCGACTTCGACCGTGAGCTGCAGAAGCTGGTCTCGACGATCGACTAGTCCCGTGGCGGTGCACCGGGTGGTCGAACGGGCGCGGGACGAGGTGCCGGCACGCGGGGCAGCGTGGCCGACCAGCTCGTCACCGGAGACCACCGCAGGGCGATGTGCGGCGTCGTGGGCAGCGGCGAACGCATGTCCGGGCAGGACGAGCGGGTCACAGAGGCAAGTCCCCACCGGTGACTTCCGGCTCGGCACCACGAAGACAGCCTCCAGCGAGCGCGGCAGCCGTCTCGTTCGGCGCGATCCGCACCACCCCGTGGGCGGGGAACGGCGAATGCTCGTCTCCGCGATTGATTAGTCTCAGGGTGTGACAACCATCGGGGGCCGCTACACGCTGCTCGAGCGCATCGGCAGCGGTGCGATGGGGGTGGTCTGGCGGGCACGCGACGAGGTGCTGGCCCGTGAGGTCGCGGTCAAGCAGCTCATCACAGGTGACCACCAGCGGGCGATGCGGGAGGCGCGCAACGCCGCGAGGTTGCACCACCAGCACGCGATCGCGGTGTTCGACGTCGTGGGCAGCGACGACGAAGAGCCGTGGATCGTCATGGAGTACCTGGCCTCGCACAGTCTGTCGGCGCTGATCGCCGAACGCGGGCCGCTCAAGCCGGCCCAGGCGGCGAGCATCGGGGCCAAGGTCGCCTCGGCTCTGGCCGCGGCGCACGCGGCGGGTCTGGTCCACCGCGACATCAAGCCCGGCAACGTCCTGATCGGCCACGACGGCACGGTCAAGATCACCGACTTCGGCATCTCCAAGGCGACCGGCGACGGCACGATGACCGACACCGGCATGATCGCGGGCACCCCCGCCTACCTCGCACCCGAGGTGGCGCGCGGCGAGCAGCCCGGTGCGGCGTCCGACGTGTTCTCGCTCGGCGCCACGATCTACACGGCCATCGAGGGCGAGTCGGTCTTCGGGCCCAGCGACAACAGCTTCGGCCTCATCTACCGCGCCGCGAGCGGCCAGTTCCGCGATCCCAAGAACGCGGGCGAGCTCACGCCGTTGCTCATGCGGCTGCTCTCGCAGGACCAGAAGGACCGGCCCACCGCGCAGGAGGCCGCCGATCTGCTGGCCGCCGAGCAGCAGCCGTCGCAGCCGTTGCAGATCCCCCAGCAGCAGCAACCCCGGCTCAAGCCGCCGAACCGCAGGATCCTCACGATCCTCGCCGTCATCGCGGTGCTGGCGATCGGCGGTGGCGCCGCGGCCGCGTACTGGAACGGCACCGGCGAGGGCAACACCCCGGTCAACCAGGCGGACTTCACCCAGCAGCAACCGGTCTACTTCACGGCCGAGCAGGCCATGGCGTTCGCCAAGGAGCACTACGACCGGCTGCCGCGCGCCGACGTAGAGGCGGCCTGGCTGGACCTGCGGGAGAACATCAGGGAGCCGAAAGCGGATTTCGTGCAGCGGTGGAAGGGCTACACCTCGGTTCAGTGCACCTTCTCGCAGATCCCCGTCCGCTCGAACGGGCCCGACTGGATCGTCACGGTGAACCTCGCCCTCGTCACCGACCTGGGCAAGCAACGCAACATCGTCGTCGAGGTCGCGGTCGCCGCGGTCGACAACCAGATGAAGATCTCCGGTCTCAGAGAGATTGGCTGAGCAGCCAGAAGCTGCCGCCACCGACGACCACGCCCATCACGGACCCGGCCAGCACCTGGGCCGTCGTGTGGTCACCGAGCTCGACGCGCGACCACGCCACCAGTGCGGCGGGCAGTGCGAGCAGCAGCCACCACGGCCCGTAGACGATCGCCAGCGTCACCACGGCAGCCCACGCCACGGCGGCGTGCAGCGAGATCTTCCACTTCAGTCCGAACGTGATGGCCATGCTGACCACCAGCGAGGCGAACATGCTGCCCGCCAGCGCGAGCATGTTCCGCGGCGCGTCGCCCAGGACCATGATCACCGTGCCGGCCGCCAGCGACGCGCCCGCCGTGACCAGCGGAACGAGCCTGCCCTCGCGGTTCGTGACGTGGTGACCGTCCCACTTGCCCTTGCGCGCGCCACGCACGATGACGGCCATCGGGATGACGGACGCCGTCAAGGCGACCACGAACCCCCACAGCAGCGTCTTCCAGAAGCTCTCCGTCGCGGCCGCAACCCCGAACGGCAGCAGAATCACCCAGACCCACGGCGCCAGCACCTCGGTGGCACCGCGGGCGACCTTTTTGATCAAAGTCCCCTCAGACCAGTCTGCGATCAGTGGCCCAGCGGGAGAGCTCGTACCGGTTGGAGAGCTGGGTCTTCCGCAGGACGCTCGACACGTGCGTCTCCACCGTTTTCACGCTGATGAACAGCTCGGACGCGATCTCCTTGTAAGCGTAACCGCGGGCCAGCAGCCTCAGAACGTCGCGTTCGCGCGGCGTCAGCAGGTCGAGCTCGGGGTCGCTGATCGGCGCGGCACCGGGCCGGTCAGCGAACGCGTCCAGCACGAACCCCGCCAGGCGCGGCGAGAACACCGCGTCGCCCTCCGACACCCGCACGACGGCCTTGACCAGCTCCTGGCTGGAGATCGTCTTCGTGACGTACCCGCGCGCGCCGGCGCGGATGACGTTGATGACGTCCTCTGCCGCGTCGGAGACCGACAGGGCGAGGAACGTGACCTCGGGGATCTTGGTGCGGGTCTGCCGCAGCACCTCGGCGCCGCCGCCGTCGGGCATGTGCACGTCCAGCAGCACGACGTCCGGCTTGTGGTGCGCGATCCCCGCCACCGCCTCGCCGACGCTGCCGGCCTCGCCGACGACCTCGATCTCCTCGGTGATGGTGTCGAGCTCCGCACGCACCCCGGCGCGGAACAACGCGTGGTCGTCCACCAGGAACACCCTGACGCTCATGTCCTGGCCTCCGTCTTCCTCGGCATCTCGAGCTGCACCTCGGTCCCCTCTCCCGGAGCCGTGCGCAGTCGCACCTCCCCGCCGTGCCTGGTCATTCTCCCCCTGATGCTGCCCGCGAGGCCATGCCGGTCGTCGGGAACCGCGTCGGGGTCGAAACCCTTGCCCCGATCGCGCACGAACACGGTCACCTTCTCCGGCTCGACCTCGGCGTAGACGCTGACCTCGGCCACCCCCGCGTGCTTGGCCGCGTTGACCACCGCCTCCTTCGACGCCTGGACCAGCGCGAACATCCCGTCCTCCAGCTCGCAGTCCCCGACCACGACCTGGGAGACGGCGATGGCGAAGTCGTCCTCCACCTCCGCGCACACCTGGGCGATCGCGATGCTGATCGAGTGCGGCTGCTCGCCCACCTCACGGCCGTAGAGCCAGCTGCGCAGCTCGCGTTCCTGGCCGCGGGCCAGGCGCTTGACCTCGCGCGGCGACTCGGACTGCTTCTGGATCAGGGCGAGCGTCTGCAGCACCGAGTCGTGCAGGTGGGCGGCGATCTCGGCGCGTTCCTCGGTGCGGATGCGCGCACGGCGTTCCGAGTCCAGGTCGCGCACCAGCCGCATCCACAGCGGCACGGTCAGCACCGCGACACCGATCAGCGTCGCCAGCACGGAGAGGATCACGGTCGAGAGGTTCGCGACGGTGTCGTTCACCACGAGGAACGCGGCGACGCCCGCCACGACCAGCGCGCCTCCCGCGACCGTCCGCACGATCCCCGACTTCCCCTGCGCGAACGCCCCGTCCCGCCAGCGGCGCCGCTGTGCCTCGTCCGCCTCGCGCCACACGACCGCGGCGCCCACGAGTGCCACCGCGATCGGCCCGGTGATCCAGCCGCTCCACGTCCCGCCGATCAGGCCGGTGAAGACCGCGACGCCGACGCCCAGGGCGGCGAGGCCGACGGCCTGCTGCCACTCCTTGCGGTCCTTGTCGGTCTCCGGTTCCGCCACCGCGGACTGCGGCACGAACATCCAGAGCAACGCGTAGGCGATGATCCCGACCCCGCTGAACGCGGCGAACACGGCGAAGATCGCGCGCACCCAGAAGACAGGTGCGCCGAGATGGTCGGCCAGTCCGCTCGCGACGCCCGCGACCACCCGGCCGGTGCGTCGACGGCGCATCGGCTCAATGCGTGCACTCACCATCCGATCGTCACACGTCCTCGCGAGTTGTTCATCAGGGATGACCCCGGTTCCGTTGTTCAGGGCTGGTCCCTGATGTGGCTGGGAGCTTGCCGTAGCAACCTTGTCATCGTGAGCGGGACTGAGAAGGCAATGCAGGGCGTGGCGGACACGCTCAGAGAGTTCTGGGCGCACCGTCCGGTGCGGCCCCGTGCAGGGCGCAAGGCCGGCGGTGTGGCCACCGGGATCGCCCTGCGCTACCAGATCGACCCGGTGATCGTCCGGATCGCGTTCGTGGCACTCGCCCTGTCGGGTGGTGTGGGCATCCCGCTGTACCTGGCGGGCTGGCTGCTGCTGCCGGAGGAGGGCGACGCGGTCTCGCCGCTGGAGTCGTTGATCAACAAGGGCCACAGCTCGATGCCCCAGGCCCAGACGGTCCTGCTGGGCTTCCTGATGTTCCCCGCGCTCGCCTTCACGTTCGGGAGCGGCGGGTTCCAGGTAGTGGTGACGCTGGCCGCGGCGGTCGCGTGCATCTACCTGCTGCAGAAGAACCGTGGGCACCTGCAGCCGGCGACGCTCGCGGACACCGTCCCGGCGCCGCCCCCGGTGCAGGGGGCACCGGCCTGGGACCCGCTGGGTGCCGCGCCGTTCGCGTGGGACCTGCCGGAACCGGCCGCGGCACCGCAGCCGCCGGCCCCCAGGCCGCCTCGTGGGCCGCGCATCGGCCTGATGACGCTGGGCGTCGCGACGCTGGTCGTCGCCGCCTCCGCGATCGCCGGGGCCTGGGTGTCGTGGTTCACCGTGCCGCACGTCATCGGCCTGGTGCTCGCGGTGCTGGCGGCGGGCCTGCTGGTCGGGTCGTTCGCCGGAGGTGGCCGCGGCCTGATCTGGCTGCTGATCCCGCTGTCCGTGGTGGGCTTCGGCATGACGGCGATCGACTTCGACGGCAGCCCGAGCAGCCTGAGCAGCTACAACGAGAAGCCGAAGTCCGTGTCCGACGTGCGGGACCGGTACGAGACGAGCGTCGGCAGCGTGCAGCTCGATCTGCGCGACCTGCCCGACTCCGGTTCGGTGAAGACCGCGATCGAGGTCGAGCTCGGCGAGGTGCGGGTGCACGTGCCCAAGAACGCGGACGTGACGTACAGGTGCGAGGCGTCGTCCATCGGCGAGCTCGAATGCCTGGGCAAGCGGGCGGAGGGCACCGGCGTGGACGTCAGCGGCCGCGACCTCGGCGAGAACGGCGAGGGCGGCCTCAAGATCGAGCTCGACGTGCAGGCCAGCGTCGGAGAGGTGAAGGTGCTCCGTGACTGAGCAGGGAATGCGCAGGCGGATCGACCCGGTGACGCTGGTCTTCGGGATCGGCGGCGGGTTGATGGCGGCCTACGTGCTGAGCAACGGGTCTTTCTGGTTCGACTTCCGGTGGGCGTTGGGAGGAACGGCCATCGTGGTCGGGCTGGTGCTGCTGACCAACTCGATCAGGCGCAAGACCCGCGAATGAGAAAGGGCCCCCGATTCCGGGGGCCCTTTCTTCATGTCATTCCCACTCGATGGTGCCCGGCGGCTTGGACGTCACGTCCAGCACCACCCGGTTGACCTCGGCCACCTCGTTGGTGATCCGGGTCGAGATCCGCTCCAGCACCTCGTACGGCAGCCGCGTCCAGTCCGCGGTCATCGCGTCCTCGGACGACACCGGCCGCAGCACGATCGGGTGCCCGTAGGTGCGGCCGTCGCCCTGCACGCCGACGCTGCGGACGTCCGCGAGCAGCACGACCGGGCACTGCCAGATCTGCCGGTCGAGACCGGCCAGCGTCAGCTCCTCGCGCGCGATGGCGTCGGCCTGGCGCAGCGTGTCGAGGCGGTCCTGGGTGACCTCGCCGATGATCCGGATGCCGAGGCCGGGGCCGGGGAACGGCTGGCGCTGCACGATCGTCTCGGGCAGGCCGAGCTCGGTGCCGACGCGGCGGACCTCGTCCTTGAACAGCGCGCGCAGCGGTTCGACCAGCTCGAACTGCAGGTCGTCCGGCAGGCCGCCGACGTTGTGGTGCGACTTGATGTTCGCGGTGCCCGCGCCGCCGCCGGACTCGACGACGTCCGGGTAGAGCGTGCCCTGCACGAGGAACTTGTAGTCGCCCTCTGCCTTGAGGTCGCGCTCGGCCTGTTCGAAGACGCGGATGAACTCGCGGCCGATGATCTTGCGCTTCTCCTCCGGGTCCGTGACGCCGGCCAGGGCGTTCAGGAACCGCTCGCGCGCGTCGACCGTCACCAGGCGGATGCCCGTGGCGGCCACGTAGTCGCGCTCGACCTGGGCGCGCTCGCCGGAGCGCAGCAGGCCGTGGTCGACGAACACGCACGTGAGGCGGTCGCCGATGGCGCGCTGGACCAGGGCGGCCGCGACGGCGGAGTCGACGCCGCCGGACAGGCCGCAGATCGCCTTGCCGTCACCGATCTGCTCGCGGATGCGGGAGACCTGCTCGTCCAGGATGGACGACGTCGTCCACTGCGGACGGATGCCCGCGATGTCGTGCAGGAACCGGCGCAGCACCTCCTGGCCGTGCGGCGAGTGGTGCACCTCCGGGTGGTACTGCACACCGGCGAAGCGGCGTTCCTTGTTCTCGAACGCGGCGACCGGCGCGCCCTCGCTGGTCGCGGTGACGGTGAAGCCCTCGGGCGCCTTGGTGACGGCGTCGCCGTGGCTCATCCACACCGGGTGGCTCGCCGGGAGCTCCTGGTGCAGCGCGCCGCCCTCGGTGGGCACGCTCAGGTCCGTGCGGCCGTACTCGCGGGTGCCGGTCTGTTCAACCGCGCCACCAAGTGCGCGCGCCATCGCCTGGAAGCCGTAGCAGATGCCGAAGACCGGGACGCCGGTCTCGAACAGCTTCGGGTCGACCTGCGGGGCGTTCTCCTCGTACACGCTCGACGGGCCACCGGACAGAACGATGGCCAGCGGGTTCTTGTCGAGGATCTCGCTCACGGTCGCCGTGTGCGGGACCACCTCGGAGTAGACCTGGGCCTCGCGGACGCGGCGGGCGATCAGCTGCGCGTACTGGGCACCGAAGTCGACGACGAGAACAGGGCGGTTGCTGGTGTCGGACACGCCGCCAAGGATCTCATGCGTGGACGACGAACTGCTGACCGGTGGCGGGCTGAACCAGGTGTTCAGGGTGGGTGACGCGGTGCGGCGACCGGCAGGGCCGTGGGCGCCTCGGGTGCACGACCTGTTGCGTCGCTTGGCACCGCTGGGGATCGCGCCGGTCCCGCTCGGGCTCGACGCGGAGCACGAGCTGCTCAGCTACCTGCCCGGTGACGTTGGCCACGTGCCCCCTTCGAGCGACGCGACGTTGATCGAGTCGGCACTGCTGCTGCGACGGCTGCACGACGCGACGGCCCCTCTCGTCGGCGAGCTGAACGGGTGGCAGTTCCCGGCCCGTGAGCCCGTCGAGGTGGTGCTGCACGGTGACTTCGCTCCGTACAACATCGTGTTCGCGGACGGGCATCCGACAGGCGTGTTCGACTGGGACGGCGCGCATCCGGGTCCGCGCTGGTGGGACGTCAGCTGGGCGCTGATCCAGTTCGTGCTGGCGCTGCCGGACGACCGCGAACGGCGCACCCGGCTGTTCTGCGAGACGTACGGGATCGAGTACGTGGCGGAGCACGTGTTGACCCGCCTGGACGACATGATCCAAACGATTCGGGAGGATCCGCGGTTCGTGCTTCAGCGGGCTGAACGGCATGACGCTTACTACTTGGGACTCGTCAGGTACGTGCAGGCCAATAGGGCTTAACGTGGATCTCATGGACGCGTTCACACCGCAACCCCGGCCGTGCTGGGTCGCCGGTCGCCCCGAGCAGGGCGAGCAGGCGTTGGAGGTCCTCCACCCGTTCGACGGCACCGAGGTCGCCTCGGTCGCCGTACCGGGCAGAGATCAGGTGGAACGCGCGGTCGCCGCGGCCGCGTCCGTCGCGAAGGAGTTCCGGCGAACACCCGCGCACGTGCGGGCCGAGGCACTGCTGCAGGTGTCGCGGACGCTGGCCGAACGCGCTGAGGAGATCGCCGAGACGATCACCGCGGAGAACGGCAAACCGCTGAAGTGGGCCGAGATCGAGGTCTCGCGCGCGGTCAACACCTTCCGCTTCGCCGCCGAGGAGGCCCGCCGGTTCACCGGTGAGCTGCAGCGGCTCGACACCGAGGCCGGTGACGTGGGGCGGATGGCGATCGTCCGGCACGTGCCGCGCGGTCCGGTGCTGGCCGTGGCGCCGTTCAACTTCCCGCTGAACCTGGTGGCGCACAAGGTCGCGCCCGCGCTCGCGGTCGGTGCGCCGGTGATCGTGAAGCCTGCTTCCGCGACGCCTCTCAGCGCGTTGCTGCTGGGCGAGATCCTGGCCGAGACCGATCTGCCGGAGGGCGCGTTCTCGATCCTTCCCGTGCGCGGCAAGGACATGGACGCCCTGGTGCGCGACGATCGGCTGCCGGTCATCTCGTTCACCGGGTCCACGAAGGTCGGCTGGTCGTTGATGGAGGCCGCGCCGCGCAAGCACGTCGTGATGGAGCTGGGTTCCAACGCGGCCGCGATTATCTGTCCTGACTGGACGGACCTGGACCACGCGGCGCAGCGCATCGCGACGTTCGGCAACTACCAGGCCGGGCAGTCGTGCATCGCCGTGCAGCGGGTGATCGTGGACCGCTCGAAGGCCGACGAGTTCGTGCCGAAGCTCCTGGAAGCCGTGGCAGCGCTCAAAACCGGCGACCCGCACGACCCCGAGGTCGAGGTCGGGCCGCTGATCGACGAGGACAACGCCCGGCGCGTCGAGGAGTGGGTCAACATGGCCACCGACGTGGGCGCGAAGGTGCTGCTCGGCGGCAAGCGGACCGGCACGACGGTCGAGCCGACCGTGCTCACCGACGTGCCGAAGACCGCCAAGGTGTGGACCGAGGAGATCTTCGGGCCGGTGCTCGTGGTGTCGGTCTCCGACGGCGTCGAGGACGCGTTCGCGCAGGCCAACGACTCCAAGTACGGGCTGCAGGCCGGGGTGTTCACCCGTGACGTGCAGGTGGCGTTCGAGGCGGCCGCGGAGCTGGAGGTCGGTGGCGTGATCATCGGCGACGTGCCGTCCTACCGCGCCGACCAGATGCCCTACGGCGGTGTGAAGGGGTCGGGCACCGGACGTGAGGGCGTGCGGTCCGCGATGGAGGACTTCACCGAGGAACGCGTGACCGTGCTGACGGGCATCCAGCTATAGCCCCTGCGGGAACGCCAGCACGCGGCCAGGGTCGTGGCGTCGCGCGACTTTCCTGAGTCGCGCGAGGTTGCGGCCGTAGTAGGCGGACGGCCAGTCGGGCATCTCCGGGTCGATGTGGTTCACGTACCCGGTGGTGCCCAGGCCGAGGCCGTCGCGCAACGACGCCACGATCCGGCGGGCCTGCGGTGCGCGTAGACCGTGTTGTACGGCAGCCGGAACTGGTCGTAGCCCGTGTCCTGGGGCAGCACCAGCCGGCTGCCGAGGCGCCGGCGCAGCTTCGTCCAGTCGACGTCGGCGGCGGTGGCCGTCTCATTGCGTGAACACGCCCGCCCTTGCTCCGAGGTTGTCCCTACCAGCCGAGTGCCCGACGCTTCACCTGATCGTCGCAACGGTCCGCGGCGACGTGCCCGTCCGGTCTGATCAAGCGACCGTCCCGCGTCGAGAAGCCCGGCCCTGCGGTGCGGGAGCCCGGAACCAGCTCGCCGCCGTCCGTGGTGAGCGGGGAGTTCTCGTAGGAGAACGGGGTGAAGAGCCTGCCGGAGTCGATGCCCTCGCCGGTTTCGAGCGCTCGCTGCCGGTGCGCGCGTTCTTCCGGCGTGCCGGGCACCAGGAAACGCATGGTGTCGCCGGTGATGCGGAGGTTCTCGTCGGCGGCGGCACCGCGTTCGACGTCGTAGGAGGCCAGGAGGTGCGGGCCCGCCTCGCCGGCGCGGTCGGCGGCGATCTTCCAGGCCGCGTTGTCGGCGTCGCAGATCCCGGAGTTCAGGCCTCGCGCACCGAACGGGCTCATCACGTGTGCCGCATCGCCCGCGAGCAGGACCCTGTTGTCGCGCAGCGTCTTCGCCCTGCGCTGGTGGAAGCGGTAGGTGGACTGCCAGACGATCTCGTACGGCCGGTCGCCGACGATCGCGCGGACGTGGTCGTCGGTGAGCTGGACGTCCTCGGCGACCTGCCAGTCGATCCGCCAGACGCCCTTCGGCTGCGGGTGCAGGAGCACCTGGCGGCCGGGGTTCCAGGGCGGGTCGAAGTAGAAACGGCGTTCGGGCGTCTCGAAGTCCAGGTCGACGCGAACGTCCGCGATGATGAACCTGTCGTCGAACGAGAAGCCCTCGAACGGGATGCCCAGGAGCTGTCTCACCGTTGAGTGCACGCCGTCCGCGGCGATGCAGTGGGTCGCCCTGATTCCGTCCTGTGTGGACACTCTGGCGTCGTCCTGGGTCAGGCCTTCCAGCGCGTGGCCGTAGCGGAGCTCGATCAGCGGTTCGGCGCGGACCCGTTCCTCCAGCAGCTGTTCGACGACGGTCTGCGGGGTGTTCACGAACGGCGGGAAACCCTGGACCTCCGGAAAGGTCAGGGTCAGGACCTCGCGGTCGCGGTGGTAGGTGCGGCCGGTGTACCAGGTGACGCCCGCGTCGGCGACGGCCTGGCCGACGCCGATCCGTTCGAGGATCTCCAGGACGTCGCGCTGGACGCAGATCGATCGGCTGCCCGTCTGCGCGCGTCGTGGCTCCTTCTCCAGGACGACGCTCGGCACACCGGCTCTGGCCAGCAACAACGCGGCGGTGAGCCCCACCGGTCCGGCGCCGGCCACCAGGACCGTCACTGCAGGGCGTCCCAGACGGCGCGGTCGCGTTCGGCGGTCCAGATCTCCGGCCAGTCCTTGCCGTCGCACTCGTCCCAGTAGCGCTTCACGTCGAACGGCAGGCAGTGCTCGAAGATCGGCCAGCGCCCGTAGCGGCCGACGAGCGTCGTGTGCGCCAGTTCGAAGGCCTGCTTGAGCGTGCCGCCCTCGGCGTGCACCCCGCCGACCGTGCGACGCAGCTCGTTGAGGAAGTGCCTGCTCTGGTTGATCGCGGCCTCGACCTCGATGCGGTCGCGCGCGACCTTGCCCCGCCCACCGACCAGCACCTCGGCGCCGAGGTCCTCGATCTCGTCCAAAGTGGACGTCGCCCACTCGTCGTGGAACGCATCACCGGTGTAGAGCGCGGCCTGCGACTCGACCAGGTCGCCCGCGAACAGGATCCGCTGCTGCGGCAGCCACGCCACGATGTCGCCCGCCGTGTGCCCGCGGCCGAGGAACTGCAGCACCAGGTCGCCGCGCTCGTCGCCGAGCGGGATCGTCATGCGGTCGGAGAACGTCAGCGTCGGCCAGGTCAGCCCGGGAATCTCCTCTGGCTTCTCGAACAGCCGCGGCATGCGGCCGAACTCGCTCTCCCAGTCCTGCTGCCCGCGTTCGGCGATCAACACGCGCGTCATCTCGTGCGTGACGATCTCCTCGGCCTCGAACGCACTGGCCCCGAGCGTGCGGACGGCGTGGTAGTGGCTGAGCACGAGGTACCGGACGGGTTTCTTGGTGTGCTTGCGGAGCTGCTCGAGCCATCTGCGGGCGGCCGCGGGTGTCGCGCGCGCCTCGAAGCAGATCAGGAAGTCCTCGGCCTCGATGGCCGCGACGTTCGGGTCACCTTCGGCGGTCAGGGTGTAGACGCCGTCGGCGAGCTCGACGAAGACCTCGTCCTTGGGGGCGAGGTCGGCGCTGGAGGCGAAAGGCTTTTTGGCCATGCCTCCACCGTGTCAGGACGCCTTCACGATCGGCAACCGCAATGCGGCTGGAGCTTGATCGGGAACCGCCGGGTTCTTCGGCTTCGTCGGGTTGATCCTCTTGTACGCCTGGTCCTGGGCCGGCCGCTGGTCCTGCTCGCCCTTGTTCGGCCACAGCGAGAACGCCCGTTCGGCCTGCGCGGTGATCGTGAGGCTCGGGTTCACCCCGAGGTTCGCGCTGATCGCCGAACCGTCCACAACGGACAGTCCGGGGTAGTTGAAGACCCGGTGGTAGGGGTCGATGACGCCGTTGCTCTCGTCGTCCGCGATCGCGCAGCCGCCGATGAAGTGCGCGGTCAGCGGGATGTTGAACAGCTCGCCCCACGTGCCGCCGGCCATGCCGTCGATGTGCTTGGCCGCCAGCAGGTTCGCCTCGTGCCCGGCGGGGATGAACGCCGGGTTCGGCTCGCCGTGCCCCTGCTTGCTGGTGAGCTTGCCGCGCTTGAGGAACGTCGTGATGGAGTTGTCGAGGCTCTGCATGACCAGCAGGATCACGGTCCGCTCGCTCCACCGGTGCACGCTGAGCAGCCTCAGGAGCCGGAGCGGATGCCGGACCGCCTGCTTGATGAACTGCAGCCACCGCGGCGTGCTCATCGCGCCGTCGGTGGCGAGGGTCTGCAGCATGCCCATGGCGTTGCTGCCCTTGCCGTACCGCACGGGCTCGATGTGCGTGATCTCGTCGGGGTGGATCGAGCTCGTGATCGCGACACCCTGCGTGAAGTCGTTGTCCGGGTCGACCGTGTACCGCGCGGCACCGATGATCGACTCGGAGTTGGTGCGCGTGAGCTCGCCGAGCTTGCCGGAGATCTTCGGCAACGTGCTCGCCTTCGCCTGGTGCAGCAGCTGCTGCGTGCCCCACGTGCCGGCGGCGACCACGACCTGGTCCGCCGTGAAGGTCCGTGTGGCCCTCCCGCCGGTCATCTTCGTGTCGATGGTCCAGGTGCCGTTGTGCTCGTTGAGCCGCGTGACCGTGGTCAGCGGGAAGACCTTCGCACCGAGCTTCTCCGCGAGGTAGAGGTAGTTCTTGACCAGCGTGTTCTTCGCGCCGACCCGGCACCCCGACATGCAGCCGCCGCACTCGGTGCACCCGGTGCGCTCCGGCCCGGCGCCACCGAAGTAGGGGTCCGCCACTTTCTGCCCGGGCTCGCCGAAGAACACGCCGACGGGCGTCGCGTGATAGCTGTCCTCGACCCCCATGTCCTTCGCGACCTTCTGCATGACGACGTCGCTCGGGGTCGTCGTGGGGTTCGTGACGACACCCAGCATCCGGCTCGCCTGGTCGTAGAACGGCTCCAGCTCGTCCTGCCAGTCGGTGATGTGCGCCCACTGCCGGTCCTCGTAGAAGGGCTTGAGCGGCCGGTACAGCGTGTTCGCGTACACGAGGCTGCCGCCACCGACACCCGCACCGGCCAGCACCATGACGTTGCGCAGCAGGTGGATGCGCTGGATGCCGAAGCACTTGAGCTGCGGCGCCCACAGGTACTTGCGCAGGTTCCAGCTGGTCTTCGCGAACTCGTCGTCGGCGAACCTGCGCCCCGCCTCCAGCACGGCGACGCGGTAGCCCTTCTCGGTCAGGCGGAGCGCGGCGACGCTGCCACCGAACCCGGAGCCGACGATGACGACATCGAAGTTACCGGCGAGTTCACCCATGGATCGGAGAGTAGGCGTTACTTCCGGTAACGCCTAGTCCCCGATCGGTTCAGAGGGGCGATGGGTGGCCATGTAATCGGTCCAGAGGTCGACTGCCTGTTCCAGGCTCAGTGCCGCGACCTGGGCCAGAGGGATTCCCGCGGTGTGCACGAGGCGGTGCGCCAGCCAGTCTGGAACCGGCTCTGGGGCGGGGCGTCCTCAGCGACCACGTCGCCGGCGAGGGTCGAACAGCAACCGCATGTTCTTGAAGAACCTCAGGCTCAAGGCGGCGCAGGTCGTCAACAGCCGCGTTGCTGACAGGACTCAGATGCCGAGCGAGTCGTCTTCCGCCGCCGCCAGCGACGCCGGGGTATGCCCGAATGCCGTCAGCACGTCGCCGAACGGCGTGCGCTCATGCGTGGAGAACCTACACAGCGAGGTCGAGGGTGCGCGGGCAGGCGCACCCGTCGCCTCAGAGCACCAGGCCCTCGATCACCCACACCATGAACGCCACGGCCAGCGCCGTGATCACCAGCCCACCGCAGACGAACAGGGTCAGCATCTTCCAGCCGATGCCTCCGACGCCTTCCTCGTCCTCCTCGGGCGCTTCCTCGATCTCGAACTCTTGGACCTCGGCGTCCGGGTTGAGCGTGTCCACATCACTGTTCTTGCCGTCGCCGAACAAGGCATCCAAATCCACGCTCAAGAGGACGCGCGGAGTAGTCGTTCGGTTGCAAGATCAGGTCTGCGCCCACGCGGCGACCGGAAGACTGAGGTAAACGCCCACCTCGGCGAGGCCCGTGGCGTCGGCGACGGCCTTGCAGAGGTCGTCGGCGCGGTTCTGGCGGGTGGCGGCGCGGCTCTCGAACCACTTCGAGCGGACCTCGACAACGATGTCCATGCCGCTGACGTCGAACGGGCCGCGCGGGCGGAAGCGCAGTTCCACGTCGCCCGGGCGGAGGTCGCCGTCGTAGGGCTCCTCCGGGCACTCGACCGCCACCGAGACGGCGTGCGGGAGCATCGCCGCCAGCTCCTTGAGCAGTGCGTGGGGGACGTGGGGTGCGTAGTTGATCTCGACGAGCGGCACGTCCTCCAGCAAAGCAGAAGGGCGCGCTCCCTCGGGAACGCGCCCAACTGGTCGATCGGGGTTCAGCCGCGGATCGTCAGGCCGACCTTCTGGAACTCCTTGAGGTCCGAGTAGCCGGTCTTGGCCATGGCCCTCTTCAAAGCGCCGAACAGGTTCGTCACGCCGCGCGGGTCGGCGGACGGGCCGAACAGCAGCTTGCGCAGGTCGAGCTCCTGGTCCACCGCCTCGGCGACGAGGCTGCGCGGCACGGACGGGTGCGCGGACGACGCCGTCCAGTACAGGCCCTGGCCCGGTGCCTCGGTCGCGGCGGCCAGCGGTTCGCCGAGCATCACGGCGTCGGCACCGCAGGCGATGGACTTCGCCACGTCGCCCGAGGTCGTGACGCCGCCGTCGGCGATGACGTGCACGTAGCGGCCGCCGGTCTCGTCGAGGTAGTCGCGGCGCGCGGCCGCGGCGTCGGCGATCGCGGTGGCCATCGGCACGCCGATGCCCAGGACCGAGTCGGTGGTGGTGACGCCGGGCGTGTAGCCGTAGCCGACGATCACGCCCGCCGCGCCGGTGCGCATCAGGTGCATGGCGGTGCGGTAGTCACCGACACCGCCGGCGATCACCGGGATGTCGAGGTCCGCGATGAACGACTTCAGGTTCAGCGGCTCGCCGCCGCGGGACACGTGCTCGGCCGAGATGATCGTGCCCTGCACGACGAGGATCTCGACGCCCGCGGCCAGCAGGTCCGGCGTGAGCTCCGCAGCGCGCTGAGGGCTGACGCGGACCGCCACGGTGACGCCCGACTCGCGGACCTGCTTGATCGCCTCGGCGACCAGGTCCATCCGCAGCGGGGCGGCGTGCAGCTCCTGCAGCACCTTCACCGCGGCAGCCGGGTCCTCGTTGTCCTCGGTCGCCTGGACCAGGCGGAACAGCGCCTCGTCCACGTCGCCGTGCCGGGCCCAGAGGCCCTCGGCGTTCAGCACACCGAGACCACCGAGCTCGCCGACCGCGACCGCCGTGCCCGGCGACACGATGGCGTCGGTCGGGTGGGTGATCAGCGGGATGTCGAAGCGGTAGGCATCGATCTGCCACGTCGTGGAGACGTCCTTGGACGACCTCGTCCGACGCGACGGGATGATCTCGATGTCGTCCAGCTCGTAGGCCCGCCTCGCGGTCCGGCCCATGCCGATCTCGACCAGATCGCGCACCTGTGGTTCCTCTCCAAAGCTTTAGAACGAGCCTTCAGCCAGCCCGAACACCCTAACGGGTGGTGTAGTTCGGGGCCTCGACGGTCATCGTGATGTCGTGCGGGTGGCTCTCCTTCAAGCCCGCCGCGGTGATGCGCACGAGCTGCTGGTTCTGCAGCTCGGCGATCGTGTGGGAGCCCGTGTAGCCCATCGCCGCACGCAGACCGCCGTTGAGCTGGTGCACGACCTGCGACAACGGACCGCGGAACGGCGTGCGGCCCTCGATGCCCTCGGGCACGAGCTTGTCCTCGTTGAGCACGTCGTCCTGGAAGTAGCGGTCCTTCGAGAACGACTTGTTCTCGCCACGCGACTGCATGGCGGCCAGCGAGCCCATGCCGCGGTAGGTCTTGAACTGCTTGCCGTTGACCAGGATCAGGTCTCCGGGCGCCTCCTGGGTGCCCGCGAGCAGCGAGCCGAGCATCACGGCGGACGCGCCGGCCGCGATGGCCTTGGCGATGTCACCGGAGTACTGGATGCCGCCGTCACCGATCACCGGCACGCCGGCCGGGGTGCAGGCCAGCGAGGCCTCGTAGATCGCGGAGATCTGCGGCACACCGACACCGGCGACGACGCGCGTGGTGCAGATCGAGCCGGGACCGACGCCGACCTTCACGCCGTCCGCGCCCGCGTCGACGAGCGCCTGGGCACCGGCCCGCGTCGCGACGTTGCCGCCGACGACGTCCGCCGAGTCGCCGAGCTCCTTCTTGATGCGGGCGACCATCTCCAGCACGCCGCGCGAGTGGCCGTGCGCCGTGTCGACCATCAGCACGTCGACACCGGCCTCGGCCAGCGTCATCGCGCGGACGAACGAGTCCTCGCCCACACCCACGGCGGCGGCGCACAGCAGGCGGCCGTCCGGGTCCTTGGTGGCCATCGGGTACTGCTCGGTCTTGACGAAGTCCTTGACCGTGATCAGGCCCTTGAGCTTGCCGTCGCCGTCGACGATCGGCAGCTTCTCGACCTTGTGCCGGCGCAGCAGGCCGAGCGCGGCCTCCGCCGACACCCCGACCTGGGCGGTGATCAGCGGGCCCTTGGTCATGACCTCGCTGACGCGCTTGCTGTGGTCGAGCTCGAACCGCATGTCGCGGTTCGTGATGATGCCCACCAGCTTGTTGTTCGCGTCGGTCACCGGCACGCCGGAGATGCGGTAGCGGGCGCACAGCGCGTCCACCTCGGCCAGAGTGGCCTCCGGCGAACACGTGACCGGGTCGGTGACCATGCCGGCCTCTGACCGCTTGACGGTCTCGGCCTGACGGGCCTGGTCCTCGATGCTCAGGTTGCGGTGCAGCACGCCGATGCCGCCCTGGCGGGCCATCGAGATCGCCATCCGGCCCTCGGTGACCGTGTCCATCGCGGCACTGGCCAGCGGGATCTTGAGAGTGATGTTGCGCGAGATCCTGGTGCTCGTGTCGACGCCGCTCGGGACGACGTCGGACTCGGCAGGCAGCAGGAGCACGTCGTCGAAGGTCAGCCCCAGCATGGCGAACTTGCTCGGGACTCCGTCAGCGTTGAGCTCGCTGGTCATAGCGGGTGACATGCCTTCCGTCGTGCGGTCTGCGCTCTGCCTGCCCTTTTGGGGTCCTGCGTGTCCAGTTTCCGCAGGCGGAGGCGGTGCGACCCATGGTATCTGGACGACCGAGGGGGTACGGCGGGTACCGTGCGGGGTCGTGCCGCACGACGGTTTGCCACCAGACCCCTTCGCAGGCGACCCAGAAGACCCCGCACTCTCTCTGGGCGAGCCCGACCACGACCATCCCCCGATGGACGACGACGAACGGACGGAGCTGGTCAGCGACCTGAGCGACCTCGCCGTCTACCAAGCGCTGCTGGAACACAGAGGCGTGCGCGGCATCGTCGTCGACTGCGGGGAGTGCCAGGAACCGCACTACCACGACTGGGCACTGTTGCGAGCCTCACTCGAACAGCTGCTCGCCGACGGCCGCATGCGCCCGCACGAGCCTGCCTTCGATCCGAACCCCGGCGCCTACGTGAGCTGGGAGTACTGCCGCGGATACGCGGACGGCGTGACGGCTACCGAGTCGGCTCGCTGATCTCGTGACGCGGGTGTGAGGTCGGACGCACTCCGGTCACATTCCACCTGACGTGTGAATACCCGAGCATGTGAACGGCCCCTGACCTCGAAAGATCAGGGGCCGTTCACACTGCGTCTCAGTTGGAGCCGGTGGTCTCGACCGACTGCCCGGTGGTCTCACCGTTCGTGCCCGTCGACCCCGGGTTCTCGCCAGTGCCGGGATCCGGCGGCGGGGGCGGCGGCGGGTTCTCCTCGTTCGACGTCGGCGGCGGAGGAGTCTCCGACGACGGCGGCGTGGACGGCTGGGTCGTCGACGGCTCGGTCGACGGCGTCGAAGGCGTCGTCGAGGGCTGCGACGGCTGGCTCGGCTGCGTCACCGGCGGGGTCGTCGGGGTCGGCGGCGCCGTCGAGGTGTTGGTGTCGAGCTCCTTCTCGAGCTCCTTGTGCTTCTCCTCGAGCTGCTGCTTGCCGTCGGCCGTGGACACGGAGCCCAGGCTGGCCTCGATCTTGTTCAGCTTCTCGCGGGCCTCGTTGACCTTGCCCTCGCGCAGGGCGAGGCGGGCCGACTCGAGGTCGGTGTTGATGATCGCCGCGGCCTCGATGGACTTCGCGTGCTCGGAGTACAGCACTTGCGTGAGACCCCAGAGAGCGTCGCCGGGCTGGGCGTCGCGGGCGACCAGGCTCACGCCGGTGAAGGCGATCGCGATCACCGCAGCGGCGCTGGCCAGCGGAATCAGGAAGCGGTGCCTGCTCACCGGCTGCGGACGGGCAGCCTGGATCGTGGCGATGGCGGTGTCGGTGTCGACGAGTTCGCCGAACGGCTCCGTCTCCACCTCGTTGCGCCACGCGAGCAGCAACGCGTTCAGGTCGTCGTCGCCAAGCGAGCCGGCCGCACCCGGAGTCGCAGACCCCAGCGCGTCCAGCAACCTGTCATCGGCCTGTACAGCCGAAAGATCATCTGCGACGGGTTCGTGCGGGGCTCTATCGTCCTGTCCGCGCACTTCCTCGTCGTCCTTTCCGTGTTCGTCGGCCACTCAGACCACCTCCTCCGCTGCCAGCGATTTGCGGAGCCGAGCCAGCGCACGATGTTGCGCCACCCGGACCGCACCCGGCGTCGAACCAACCGCCTCGGCAGTTTCCTCAGCAGACAGCCCGACCACCACCCTCAACAGCAGGATCTCCCGCTGCTTCTCCGGCAGGACGCGCAACAGGACGGCCATCCGACCGGAGAGTTCGCCCTGCATCGCACGCTGCTCTGGACCAGCCTCGGTCTCCGGCGCGTCGGGCACTTCGGGAACGGGCTCCGAGCGGTTCCTGGCGGCAGACCGATGTGCATCGGCGACCTTGTGTGCCGCGATCCCGTACACGAACGCGAGGAAGGGCCGACCCTGATCGCGGTAGCTGGGCAATGCCGTGAGCACCGCGAGACACACCTCCTGGGCCACATCGTCCGCCGAAGCGAAGCTTCGTTCCTGCCTTCCAACCCTGGCGCGGCAGTACCGCACCACAAGAGGACGAATGGAGGCCAGCAGGCGTTCGATCGCCTGGCGGTCGCCGTCGACGGCCGCGCCCACTTCGGCGTCCAGTCCGTCCCCCAAGTTGGTCATCGCAGACAACAGCCCTGGTGTTACTTGTTGGCGTACCGACATGAAACAGCACGAGTCACTCACAGCGACCCGTTGCAGCAGCTTCACCGTACCGGTCTTCAAGCGTTCTGTTCATAGGTGGGGTATGGACACCCCGCGTGAACAGCAGACACGCCCGAACGGATTACAGCCCGGTGACATT
The DNA here is from genome assembly GCF_051853195.1 of Lentzea sp. HUAS TT2. Lineage (NCBI taxonomy): Bacteria > Bacillati > Actinomycetota > Actinomycetes > Pseudonocardiales > Pseudonocardiaceae > Lentzea > Lentzea sp. HUAS TT2. The sequence goes on from NZ_CP196667.1 coordinate 2,094,653, forward strand.
GTCACCGGGCTGGGCTAAACGCGCGACCTGAAGGATCACCAGTTGCACGGGTGAGCCGACTCACGCCACCGGCCCCGCTTCCCCACATGCGGCATATGAGGACGCGGGGCCGGTGCGGCAAGACCGGCTTACTGGACCAGGCCTCGCCGGAAGCCGTGTGCGACCGCCTGAGCGCGGTCACGAACACCGAGCTTGCGGAAGAGCCGACGCGCGTGGGTCTTCACCGTGTCCTCCGACAGGTAGAGCTCGCGGCCGATCTGGCCGTTGCTCTTGCCCTGGCTCATGCCACGCAGCACCTGGAGCTCGCGCTCCGTGAGCTGCACGCCGGGGTCGGAGGGCTGACGAGGCGCCGGCACCGAGGTGCTGGCGAGCGTGTGCGCGAGGGCTGCCACAAGCTCGGGACGCGACGCGTCCCACCTCAGGTAGCCACGTGCACCGCCGGCGATCGCCGCGGCGATGCTCCCGGCGTCGTCAGGCGCACCGAAGACGATGACGTTTGCCTGAGGGTTGGCGGAGACGAGCCGACGGGTAGCTTCAACCCCGGTCGGGACAGCGCGCTGGGTTCCCACCAGCACGACGTCGACCGGCTGCCTTGAAAAGCGAGCCAACAACTCGTCACCGTGCGCTACGCAGTCGATGCGGCTAACCCCGGGGACAGCCGACATCACGCGGGTGAGACCCTCCCGCACACTGCGCCGGTCGTCGCAAATAAGGACCGTGGTCACGGGGACTCCTTTCCTGCAGCCGAGTGACGTTCCATCTCCCCTATCGGACGCTGGCGGCCCAACCTTGACACGATCCGGTGCTTAATCCGTCAAGAAGTTCGTCTGAGGGTCTGCGTTCGGGGGTTCCCCGGAACGGAGCAGCCCACTGGGCACCCACGGGGAATCAAGGGCGACCTGTCGGCTGACGGCATCAGCTCTGCGTAACACGCAGCTCAGAGCCTCCGTCGCCCGGTCGATGGCGACTGCGCCCACTGTGGGGGCATGGCCCACCAGGACAAGAGCGCTCGGCCAGATCAACGGATGAAGACCCTTCGCAGCACTGTGATTTAGCTCACACTCGACCAGTTCACCCCCGCGATTCAGGCCGTCGGGTGTCCCCCACACGACCAACGAGGTGCCCAGAACGAGTGCCGACTTGAGCTCGTGCCGGAGCGCCTTTCTGCTCGTCGCCACGGTGTGGGCCGCCTCGGCGGGAGCCACCGCGGCCTGGGCGTCGCCGGACGCCAGCTCAATCTCTGCGGATACCCAGCCCTTGCGGACCTCACTCCTCCACGAGTGCGTCTCAGCCCGTGCGAGCAACCTGCGGGCCTCGCCCAGACGTTGAGCACCCAGGGAATCGGCGGCCAGGCCCAGGAAGGCGTCCGTCCTGGCGCCCGCGGCGTCGACGCCGTCCTGGTCGCCGGGGGCCGCGGACTCGATGCGGGCGAGGGCGGCGCCGTCCAGTGGGCGAGCCAGGTGATGGGCTCCTAGCTGACGGTGGTGCGACGCGCGAGTCGAGAGGGAGAGGGACGCGATCACCGGGTCGGGGTCGTGACGGAGCGCGTCCAGCGTGGTGGCCGCTGCCGCGTAGTGGCCCTGGCCGCCCAGGACGACGGCGGCGAGCCATCGGGTCCGGGAGCTGGAGGACGCCAGTGCGGGCCAGACGTCGAGATCGGGTGAGTCGCCGAAGGCGGCTCGGCGCAGCTCCTCTTCCATCACGGTGGGGGAGTCTGCCGCGATGGAGGAGCCGCTGGGAGGCGGGGCGTCAGGTGACAGCCGCTTCGACGGCGTCCACCGCGGCCGCGAGGTCCTCCACCCGCTCCGCCGGTGCCGTCACCACTCCCCTGCGCCACCCAGGCCCACCCACGAACAACCTCACCTGCTGCCGGGTGCGCGGCAGAGCGGACAACACCCCCGGATCGGCGTACCGCGGCAGCTGCGCCCACAGCACCACCGCGGAGGGCGCGGTACGGCGCACGGCGGCGGCCAGGGCGTCCAGGGGCAACGCGGCACCCAGCTGCCGGACGACCACGCCCCGGTGGGCCAACTCCGCGGCCAGTGGGTAGAGCGGGAGGTTGTGGCGCTCCTCCGGCATGCAGGCGAGCAGCACGGGCCGGTGGTTGCGGCCGAGGGTGACGAGCGGTGTCGCGCGCACGAACGCCGCGAGCACGCACTCGTTCAGCAGGTGCTCCACCTCCACACCGGCGCCGGAGAGCTGCCAGCGGGCGGCCACGGCGGTCAGGACGGGGCGCACGACCTCGTTCCAGGTGGCGATCACGCCGTCCGAGGCGAGTGAGTCGGCGAGCATTTCCTGGACGGCGATGGAGTCCATGGCGACCGCGGCGCGGCCCAGTCCGCGCGCCAATCGAGACGCTCCGGGCATTTTCAGTCCACGTCCACCCGATGGTGCTACGGGGACCACTCCGTGTGTCATCGACGATTTCGAGTCGAGCGCGAAACGGGCCGCTTCCGCGGACGAGGCGCCGCGCAGAAGAGCGCGTTGCATCAATTCCAGTCTGGCCACGTCCGGAGGGCCGTATTTCCGGTGCCGGCCCACGGTGTGGCCGGTCGGACCCAGTCCGTAGCGGCGGTCCCAGGTGCGCAGGGTGGCGGGTGCCACGCCGAGTCGCCTGGCCACCGCGGCCACTGAGAGAAGGGGCTCACTCGTGTGACTCCCGGCAGAGGTGTGCTCCGGCGGTGTCATCACGAGAGCCATGTTCCGTTCACCTCATCCGGGCGGCAACTCCGGGCGGTGAGTGATCGAACACGCGTGCCGTCACCCATCAGTTGATAAGGGTCTTCAGCCTCTTGAACAAGTTTTGACGCGGTTCTACGGTGGATCATCGTTAAGCCGAATGGAGCAGTCGTCACGGAGGCGGTCTCGATGGCGGACACCCGAAGGCTCCCCGGTCCCAACGCAGACCTGTGGGACTGGCAGATGCGCGGTTCGTGCCGGGGCATGGACAGTGCGTTCTTCTTCCACCCCGACGGTGAACGGGGTCCGGCGAGAGCACGGCGGGAAGCTCGCGCCAAGGCTGTCTGTCTCGCCTGCCCCGTGCTGGAGTTGTGCCGCAAACACGCGCTGGCAGTGCAGGAGCCCTACGGAATTTGGGGCGGACTCTCGGAATCGGAGCGCGACCACATCATCAAGGCACGAAAGCGACAACTGGCAATAGTCTGAACAACAAAGCCGGGGTTGGCACCAAACGAAATGGTGCCGACCCCGGCTTTATTTGAGTTCGAAGAACTCAGCGCGTCACATCAGTGGCCGTGCCCGTGGCCGTGGCCGTGGCCACCGGCGGAAGCGGGCTCGTCCGCCTTCTTCTCGACGATGGCGCTCTCGGTCGTGAGCACCATGCGCGCGATGGAGGCTGCGTTCGACACGGCGGAGCGCGTGACCTTGACCGGGTCGATGATGCCCTGCTCGAGCAGGTCGCCGAACTCCAGCGAGGCGGCGTTGATGCCGAAGCCCCACTCGCCCTCGCGGACCTTGTTCACCACGACGGCGCCTTCGAGGCCGGCGTTCGCGGCGATCCAGAACAGCGGCGCGGACAGGGCCTTCGCGACGAGCGCGACACCCGTGGCCTCGTCACCCGAGAGGCCGAGGCCACCGTCGAGCACCTTGGCGCCGTGCACGAGAGCGGAGCCACCGCCGGGGACGATGCCCTCCTCGACCGCGGCCTTGGTAGCGGCGACCGCGTCCTCGATGCGGTGCTTGCGCTCCTTGAGCTCGGTCTCGGTGGCGGCGCCGACCTTGATCACGGCGATGCCGCCGGAGAGCTTCGCGAGGCGCTCCTGGAGCTTCTCGCGGTCCCAGTCGGAGTCCGTGTTCTCGATCTCGCGGCGCAGCTGCTCCGCGCGACCGGCGATGTCGGCCTTGGTGCCGCCACCGTCGACGATCGTGGTGTCGTCCTTGGTCACGACGACGCGGCGGGCGGTGCCCAGCTGCTCCAGCGTGGTCTCGGACAGCTTGAGGCCGATCTCCGAGGAGACCACCTCGCCGCCGGTGACGACCGCGAGGTCGTCGAGGAACGCCTTGCGGCGGTCACCGAAGAACGGCGCCTTCACGGCGACGACCTTCAGGGTCTTGCGGACGGCGTTGACCACCAGGGTGGACAGGGCCTCGCCCTCGACGTCCTCGGCGACGATCAGGAGCGGCTTGCCGGACTCCGCGACCTTCTCGAGGATCGGGAGCACGTCGGCCAGCGCCGAGATCTTCTCGCGGTGCAGCAGGATGCGGACGTCTTCGTAGACGGCCTCCTGCGCCTCGAGGTCGGTCGAGAAGTGCGTCGACACGTAACCCTTGTCGAACTGCACGCCCTCGGTGATGACCAGCTCGGTCGCGAGCGTGGACGACTCCTCGACGGTGATGACACCGTCCTCGCCGACGCGCTCGATGGCCTCGCCGAGCAGGGCGCCGATGGACTCGTCACGCGAGGAGACGGTGCCGACCTGCGCGATGTTCTCGCGGCCCTTGACCGGGGTGGCCTTGGCCTTGAGCGCGTCCACGACGGCGTCGGCGGCGGCCTGGATGCCACGGCCGAGCGCGGTCGGGTTCGCACCCGCGGCGATGTTGCGCAGGCCTTCCTTGACCAGCGCCTGCGCCAGCACGGTGGCGGTGGTGGTGCCGTCACCCGCGACGTCGTTGGTCTTGGTGGCGACCGACTTGGCGAGCTGTGCGCCGAGGTTCTCGAACGGGTCGTCCAGCTCGATCTCGCGAGCGATGGTGACACCGTCGTTGGTGACCGTCGGGCCACCGAACTTCTTGTCGAGGACGACGTGGCGCCCGCGCGGGCCAAGGGTGACCTTGACCGTGTCCGCGAGCTTGTTCACGCCGCGCTCGAGGGCCCGACGAGCGTCCTCGTCGAAGCTGATCTGCTTGGGCATTTAACTCAAAGCCTCTCTGGGTAGCGAAACGCCCCGGACACCCCGGATGGGGCGCCGGGGCGTCAGGCATGACAGCCGAGCGTCGACTAGTTGACGACGGCCAGCACGTCGCGAGCGGAGAGGATCAAGTACTCCTCGCCGTTGTACTTGACCTCGGTGCCGCCGTACTTCGAGTAGATGACGACGTCGCCGACAGCAACGTCCAGCGGGACGCGGTTGCCCTTGTCGTCGATGCGGCCGGGGCCCACCGCGAGGACCTTGCCCTCCTGGGGCTTCTCCTTCGCGGTGTCCGGGATCACGAGGCCGGAGGCGGTCGTCGTCTCGGCCTCCGAGGCCTGGACCACGATCTTGTCCTCAAGCGGCTTGATGTTCACGCTCACCGGGATGACCTCCACGGGTCTATGGCAGGTTCGTCTGTTTAACGGCTCCTGCCACCCCGCCGTCGCGGGGGTCGGGGCGGTGCTGGTGCCGTGCAATTGGCACTCTACCCACGAGAGTGCCAAGCCTTCAACGAGACCCCCGAACCGATCACCATCCGGGAGCCGTATTCAGGGGCATGTCCCCGTTGACGCGCCGAACGCTGCTGCTCGCAGGCGTGGCAGGAGTCACAGCGCTCTCGACTGCCGCATCCGCCCGGCCCAGCGACCCTTTCACACTCGGTGTGGCCTCGGGCGACCCGGCACCCGACGGAGTGGTCCTGTGGACCCGGCTGGCCGTCGAACCCCTCGCCGAGGACGGCCTGGGAGGCATGCCGGACCGCCCGATCGAGGTGCTGTGGCAGGTCGCGGAGGACGAACGGTTCACCCGAATTGTTCAACGCGGCTCCACCACGGCTCGACCCGAGGAGGCGCACAGCGTCCACGTGGAGCTCGTCGGGCTGGAGCCCGGCCGCGAGTACTTCTACCGCTTCAAGGCCCTCAACCACCTCTCGCGGACGGGCCGTACGCGCACGACACCGCCTCCCGACTCGTTGCAGGTACCGCTGACGATGGCCTTCGCGTCGTGCGCCCAGTACGAGCACGGCTACTTCACGGCCTACCGAAGACTCGCGGAGGACGAACCCGACCTGGTGCTGCACCTCGGCGACTACACGTACGAGTACGAGAGCGGCATCCACGTCGCCCCGAGCGGCAACGTCCGGGAGGTCGAGGGCCCGACCACCGTGACGCTCGCGGGCTACCGGCGGCGGCAGGCGCAGTACAAGACCGACCCCGACCTGCAGGAAGCGCACGCCGTGGCGCCGTGGGCGGTGATCTGGGACGACCACGAGGTCGACAACAACTGGGCGGGGCTGCTGCCGGACAAACCGCAGCCGAACTTCCCCGCGCGCCGTGCGGCGGCCATCCAGGCCTACTACGAGAACATGCCTTTGCGCAGGTCACCAAGGCTGTACCGGCGGATCGGGTGGGGCTCGCTCGCGACGTTCCACATGCTCGACACCCGCCAGTACCGGACCGACCAGGCCTGCGGGGACGGGTTGCAGCTCTGCCCGGAACGGCTGGAGCCGGAACGCACGATGCTCGGCGCCGCGCAGGAGGAGTGGCTGTTCGACGGCTTCCGCGGCTCACGGGCGCGCTGGGACGTGCTCGGGCAGCAGGTGTTCTTCTCGCAGTACGACTACATCCCCGGCGAGGTCGACAAGTTCCTTCTGGACGCGTGGGACGGCTACGTCGCCGACCGGGACCGGGTCGTGGCGGGGCTCGCGGACGTGCGGAACCCGATCGTGCTGACCGGGGACGTGCACGCGGCGTGGGGCGCGGAGGTCAAGGAGCGGTGGGACGACCCGTCGTCGCGGACCCTCGCGACCGAACTGGTCACCACGTCGATCACGGCCGGTGGCGACGGATCGGAGGAGTACGCGGAGACACCGCTGTGGCTGCGCGAGAACCCGCACGTGAAGTACTTCAACAACCGGCGCGGGTACACGTTGTCGCGGTTCACGGCCGATGAGCTGCGCACGGACTTCCGCGGGCTGGACTACGTGACGCGGCCGGGTTCGCCTGTCCGCACCAGGGCGTCGTTCGCCGTGGAAGACCGCGTGCCAGGGCTTCACAGGCTCTAGGGGAAGCGTTCACCTGGTATCCACCCTGGTGGGTGAGGGTCGGACCATGACTCGAGTGACGCGACGCACGCTCCTCGTCGGGGGACTTGCGCTCACCACTGTCGGCGCGGGGTCGGATCGCCTGACCGACCCGTTCACGCTCGGCGTCGCTTCCGGCGACCCGACCTTCGACAGCGTGGTCCTGTGGACCCGCCTGGCACCCACCCCGCTCTCGGAGGACGGCAGGGGCGGCATGCCGTCCCGCGTCGTCGAGGTGAAGTGGGAGATCGCACTGGACGAGCGGTTCCGGCTCGTCGTCCGACGCGGCAAGGCCCACGCACGGCCCGAGGAAGGCCACAGCGTGCACGTGGACGTGCGCGGGCTTCTGCCTGGCCGCGAGTACTTCTACCGCTTCTCCGCGGACGGGCACGTGTCGCGGACCGGCCGGACGCGCACGGCACTGGCCCCGTGGGCGTTGGGCAGCGGGCTCACGATGGCGTTCGCCTCCTGCTCGCAGTTCGAGCACGGCTACTTCACCGCGTACCGGCGCCTGGCGGAGGACCAGCCGGACCTGGTGCTGCACCTCGGCGACTACCAGTACGAGTACACGAAGGGCGCGTACGTGGCGCCGGGCGGCAACCCGCGCGACCACGAGGGCCCGGAGACCGAGACGCTGGCCGGCTACCGGCAGCGGCACGCGCAGTACAAGACCGACCTCGACCTGCAGGAGGCGCACGCCGTGGCGCCGTGGGCCGTTGTGTGGGACGACCACGAGGTCGACAACAACTGGGCGGACGAGGTCTACGAGAAGCCCCAGATCCCGCAACCGAACTTCCTGGCGCGGCGGGCGGCGGCGTTCCAGGCCTACTACGAGAACATGCCGATCCGGACCCGTCCGCAGGGCATCGACCTGCAGCTCTACCGGCGTCTGCAGTGGGGTGGGCTCGCGAACTTCCACATGCTCGACACCCGGCAGTACCGCGACGACCAGGCGTGCGGTGACGGCCTGAAGGCGTGTCCGGAGCGGTTGGAGCCGACGCGCACGATCACCGGTGCCGCGCAGGAGAAGTGGCTGCTGGACGGACTCAGGCGCTCACGCGCGCGTTGGGACGTGTTGGGGCAGCAGGTGTTCTTCTCGCAGCTCGACTTCACGCCCGGTGCCGGCGAGACCAACAACATGGACGCGTGGGACGGCTACGCCGCGAACCGCGACCGTGTGGCCGCCGGGTTCTCCCACACGCGCAACACCGTCGTGCTCACCGGTGACGTGCACGCGGCGTGGGCGGCCGACGTGAAGGAACGCTGGAACGACCCGACTTCGCGCACGGTCGCGACCGAGCTGGTGTCGACGTCGATCACGTCCGGCGGTGACGGTTCGGAGACCCGGCCGGAGACGCCGGCGATCCTGGCCGAGAACCCGCACGTGAAGTACTTCAACAACCGGCGCGGGTACGTGCGGACCAGGTTCACCGCGCGTGAGGTGCGGGCGGACTTCCGCGGCCTCGACTACGTGCGCACGCCCGGAGCCCCGGTGACCACGAAGGCGTCCTTCGTCATCGAAGACCGAACCCCCGGCCTCAACCGCGTCTAGCCAGCCGCACGCGGGGCGCTTTCGTACCGTCATGCAGTACGAAGGCGCCCCGCGTGCGGTCAGATCAGAGGATCTGCACGGTCCCGACCGGAAGGCCGGGGACGGTGCTGATGTCCATCCGGGACGGCTTGGCGCCCGCCGCGACGAGGTGGGCGCCGAGCGCCGCGATCATCGCGCCGTTGTCGGTGCACAGCCGCGGCCTCGGCACGCGCAGCTCGATGCCCGCCTCGGCACAGCGTTCGGCGGCGAGCCCGCTCAGCCGCGAGTTCGCCGCGACGCCGCCGGAGATCACCAGCGTGCCGACGTCCAGGTCCTTCGCGGCACGGATCGCCTTGGCGGTCAGCACGTCCGCGACGGCCTCCTGGAACGACGCGGCGACGTCGGCCAGCGGGATCTCCTCGCCTGCCCGCTCCGCGCGTTCGACCCAGCGGGCGACCGAGGTCTTCAGGCCGGAGAACGAGAAGTCGTACTTCGCGTCGCGCGGGCCGGTGAGGCCGCGCGGGAACGCGATCGCGCAGCCGTTGCCCTGCTTGGCAAGCTTGTCGATGGGCGGGCCGCCGGGGTACGGCAGGTCGAGCAGCCGCGCGACCTTGTCGTAGGCCTCGCCGGCCGCGTCGTCCACGGTGGACCCGATCTCGGTGATCGAGTTCGCGAGGCCGCCCTCGATCAGCAGCAGCTGCGAGTGGCCGCCGGAGACCAGCAGCGCGAGGCAGCGCTGCGGCAACGGGCCGTGCTGCAACGTGTCCGCGGCGACGTGGCCCGCGAGGTGGTTCACGCCGTAGAGCGGCTTGCCGAGCGCGGCCGCGTACGCCTTCGCGGCGGACACGCCGACCAGCAGCGCGCCGGCGAGACCCGGTCCTGCGGTGACGGCGATGGAGTGGATCTGGGAGAGCTCGACCTTCGCGGTGTCGAGTGCGCGGCGCATGGTCGGGACCAGCGCCTCGAGGTGGGCGCGCGAGGCGACCTCCGGCACGACGCCGCCGAAGCGGGCGTGCTCCTCGACGCTCGAGGCGACCTCGTCGGCGAGCAGTTCGAGCGAGCCGTCCGGTCCGAGGCGGACGATGCCGAAGCCCGTCTCGTCGCACGAGCTCTCGATGCCCAGAATCAAACGATCAGACACTTTGAGCAGGCCTTCCCATCGTGTACGCGTCGGCACCCGACGGCTGGTAGTAGCGGCGGCGCAGGCCGAGTTGTTCGAAACCGTGCGCCTTGTACATCGCGATCGCGGGCTCGTTGTCCGTGCGGACCTCGAGGTAGACCGGCACGCTGATCTCGTCGACGCGGGCCAGCAGGTCCCGCAGGAGCATCTTGCCGACGCCCCTGCCCTGCCAGTGCGCGACGACGGCGATCGTGTGCACGCTGGCCTCGTACTGCGACGCGGCGAGCCCGGCGTACCCGATCAGCTCGCCGTCGGCGTACGCGCCGATGTAGTAGTTGCCGTTGTCGAGCTCGGTGCGGAACGCGTTCTCGCTCCACGGGTCGTCACCGGGGAACAGCGCCAGCTCGATCTCGTGGCACCTCGGCACGTCGGCGTGCCGCAGCGGCGCGAGCGCGACGGTGCCGGTGGTCATGCCCTGGTCACCCGCTTGCGCCCGGTGGGCTCGACGGCGTCGGGACGGCGCAGGTAGAGGGGGGTGAGCGCGGCGGGGCGGGCCTTCGCGAGCACCTCGGCGGCCGCAGCGGCGACCAGACCCTCCGGGCTCGGGTGCTTGGCCTGCAGCAGCTCCAGGCCGAGGACCTCGGCGTAGATCTCGGCGCCCTCGCCGGTGGCCTGGTGCACGCCCATCTTCGGCAGCTTCTCCGCGAGGTCCTGCGGGCGCTCGACGTGCGGGCCGTCCGTGCGGCGACCGGCGGCGTCGTAGGCGGCCCAGTAGACCTCCTTGCGCCGCGCGTCGGTCGCGACGAGCAGCGGGTGGCCGCTGGCCGCGTCCCTGGCGATGGCGTCGGTGGTGGCGACCGGGTAGACCGGGCGGTTGAGCGCCTGGCCGAGCGCGGCGGCGGTGGCGAGGCCGACCCGCAGGCCGGTGAACGGCCCAGGGCCCGCGCCGACGACGATGGCGTCGAGGTCGGCGAACGTCTTCCCGGCCTCCGCGAGCGCGTCGGTGATGTGCGGGGTGAGCAGCTCGCCGTGCGCCTTGGCGTTGAACGTCACCCGCTTCGCGAGCAGGCGCGGCGGGGAGTCTGGCACGAGTTCGACCACACCGGCGGTGACTGCGGGGGTGGCCGTGTCGACGGCGAGCACTAGCACGATTGTCCAGAGTAGTACGTGTCTGAACCCACACTTCCGATGCGTCCTCAAGGCACTCGCATCAGGCTGGATCCATGTTCGCTGAACCGAGTGATCGCGAGGCCCTGCGCTTCGGCGAGAAGTCCCTGACCTACGCCGAGCTGCACCAGGCCGCGGGCACTCTGGCGGAACGGCTGAAAGGCCACACGCGAGTCGCCGTCTGGGCGACGTCCACACTCGAAACGTGCGTGTCGGTCGTCGCAGGACTGCTGGCCGGCGTCGCGATCGTGCCGCTCAACCCCAAGCTCGGCGAGCGCGAGCTCGAGCACATCCTCGGCGACAGCCGGCCCGACCTGGTCCTGCGCGACGAACCGATCGTGTTCGGCGCACCGGGCGCGTTCGACGAGCCGGGCCCCGAGACTCCAGCGCTGGTCATCTACACCTCGGGCACGACCGGCCCGCCCAAGGGCGTGGTGCTGCCCCGCCGCTCGCTGACCTCGAACATCGCCGCGCTGGCGAAGGCCTGGCAGTGGACGAGCGCCGACGTGCTGGTGCACGGGCTGCCGTTGTTCCACGTGCACGGCCTGGGCGTCGGCATCCTCGGCCCGCTGCGGCTCGGCGGGTCGGTGCGGCACGTGAGGTTCTCGCCGGAGGCCATCGGCCAAGAGCTCGCGACCGGCGCCACGATGATGTTCGGCGTCCCGACGATGTACCACCGCATCGCCGAGGCCGTGGAGAACGACAGCGCCCTGGCCGACCGGTTCCGCACGGCTCGGCTGCTGGTCTCCGGCAGTGCCGCGCTCCCCGCCAGCGACCACGAGCGGATCGCCAAGGCCACCGGGCAGGGCATCGTCGAGCGGTACGGGATGAGCGAGACGCTGATGAACGTCAGCGTGCGGTTCGACGGCGACCGCAGGCCGGGCGCGGTCGGGCTGCCGGTGGACGGCGTCGAGGTGCGGGTGGTGGACGAGCAGGGCCACGACGCGGGCGACGCGATCGGGGAGATCGAGGTGCGCGGGCCGAACCTGTTCCTGGAGTACCTCAACCGTCCCGACGCGACCGCGGCGGCGTTCCGGGACGGGTGGTTCAGGACCGGCGACATGGCGGTGCGCGATCCCGACGGGTACGTCCGCATCGTCGGGCGGCGGGCCACGGACCTGATCAAGAGCGGCGGCTACAAGATCGGCGCGGGCGAGATCGAGAACGTCCTGCTCGAACATCCGTCGGTGGCCGAGGTGGCGGTGACGGGCGAGCCGGACGACGACCTGGGCGAGCGGATCGTGGCCTGGGTGGTTCCAGCGGGCGAAGCGCCGGAACCATCGGCCCTGAGCGATCACGTCGCCAGGTTGTTGTCGCCGCACAAGAGGCCGCGAGTGGTGCGCTACCTGCAGTCCTTGCCGCGCAACGAGATGGGCAAGGTCCTCAAGCGGGAGCTGTCCTGAGAGGACTGTCCTGGGGGATGGCCGAAGGGCTCGTTCGGCCATCCCCCATGACGTTCCGGACTAGCGGCCGGACGTGTTGCCGTTGCAGGCGACGTAGGACGGCGAGTGGTCGACCGTGAAGATCTCCAGCGGGCCGTTCCACTGCCACGGCGCGACGCAGGCGTTGTTCAGCACGCTGATGCCGTGACCACCGGCGGCGTGGTTGTCGTTGCACGCGGCGTAGCCGGGGGCGTGACCCTCGTGCAGCAGCGAGAAGGGGCCGTTCCACTGCCACGGCGCGGCGCAGAGGTTGTCGGCAACGCTGATGCCGCCGGACCGGTCGTGCTCGCCGGCGGAAGCGGGAGCAGCGGCAGCCAGCAGGGCGCCACCGATGACTGCGGTTGCGAAGAGCGTCTTCTTGATCATGCGGGGTTCATCGGCCCGTCACGCTCTGTCCTTAATGGACGTCACCCCATCCGTTGCACAACGTCACACCGGCAGGGGACGTGAGCTCCACTCGCCGTGCGGGATGAGCTGAGCTGTGCGAACGTCGTCGATTCCGCGTTCGAGGCGGATCAGCAGATGATCTTCGCTCAGGCGTTCCGCGACACCCTCGCCCCACTCGACGGCCACCACGGCGTCGACGAGGTCCGTGTCCAGGTCGAGGTCGTCCAACTCGTCCAGGTGACCCCCGAGCCGGTACGCGTCGACGTGCACCAGCCGCACGCCCCGCCCGTCGTCGGACGGCTCGTGCACGCGCGCGACCACGAACGTCGGCGAGGACACGCGGCCCTGCACACCGAGTCCGCGCGCGAGCCCGCGCACCAACGCCGTCTTCCCGGCTCCCAACGGCCCGGCGAGCAGCAACAGGTCGCCCGCCCGCACCAGCTCACCCAGTTTGCGGCCGAACTCCTCGGTGTCCTCCACCAGGGGCAGTTCGACGGTCTTCACGCTCGCCGCCACCACTTCTTCCGACTCTCTCCGCGATCGGTCGCGCAGCGTTCGACGAGCGCGACCAGGTGGTCGTTGACGAGATCAGCCTGCTCCATCATCACCATGTGCCCGGCACCGGGTGCCCTGACGAGGGTGGCGTGCGGCATCTCCTCGGCCATCCGCTCGGCGTGCGAGAACGGCGTGAGCTTGTCCGCGTCGCCGCTCAGGATCAGCACCTCGCAGTGCCGCAGCCCGGCGAGCGCCTTGTAGCGGTCGTGCGTGCCGAGGGTCTCCAGGAAGTCGGTGAGCACCTTCACCGTGGTCCCGTTGATCATCTTCTCCATCAGGTCCACGAGGGACGGTGCGACCTTGCGGTCACCGAACGCCAGCGCGCGGATGCCGCCCCACGTCAGGGTTTTCGTGCCCTTGCGGACCCACTCGACGAACCCCGGCTGGAGGCCCGCGAGCCGGCCGACGCCCAGCGTCACCGGGTTGTACCGCGACAGCACGGACTTCGGCAGCCCGGCACCGCCCACGGCCCCGGCGGCCGTGCCGATCAACGCGACGCCGCGCACCCGTTCCTCGAAGAGCTCCGGGTGCTTCTCGGCCAGCGCCATGATCGTCATGCCGCCCATGGAGTGACCGACGAGCACCAGCGGACCCTCCGGCACGACCGAGCGGATCACCGAGTCGAGGTCGAGCGCGAGCTGGTCGATCGTGCTGTTCTCCGCGGAGGAGGTGCCCGAACGGCCGTGGCCGCGCTGGTCGTAGAGGACCTGGTGGACACGGGGATCGATCAGCTCGGCGAGGTCGCGGCGCTGGAAGTGGAAGCAGCGGCGGTCCAGTGCGAACCCGTGCACCAGCACGACGGTGATGTCGGGCTCGCCGCCGTCCGCGGGATCGACCTCCTCGACGGAGATCGGCACGCCGTCCTCTGCGGCGACCGTCGACTCGCGATCGGGCTGCAGCAGCCCCAGCGGCTCGTCAGCGAGGCTGTCGGACGCGGTCTTGCGCTCGTGCGAGACCTTCGCGGTCTGCGCCACGGCCGCGCCGGCGACGACGGCACCGACCGCGCCACCGACCCACCCGACGACCTTCCACACCGGCTTCACGTGTAGATCCTCCGCACCCGCGGCCGGTACATCCCGCAGACGATCTCGTAGTCGATCGTCCCGGTCAGCTCCGCCCACTCCGTCGCCGTCGGCTCCCCCCGGCGCCCGTCGCCGAACAGGACGACCTCGGCACCCTCCGCGATCTCGTCGTCCCCGCAGTCCACGACGATCTGGTCCATGCAGACACGGCCGACCACCGGGCGGCGCCTCCCCTGCAGGAGCACCTCCATCCGGCCGGAGAGAGCCCTGGGAACACCGTCCGCATACCCCGCCGGCACCAGTGCCAGCGTCGTGTCCGTCTGCGCCGTCCATGTCATCCCGTAGGAGACGGACTCACCCGCGGGGATACGTTTCGTGAGCGCCACGTGCGACCGGTAGCTCATGACCGGCCTCAGGTCGTGGTCCGTCGGCACCGGGTTCAGCCCGTACATCGCGATGCCGGGCCTGACGAGGTCGAAGTGCAGGTCGGGCCTGGTCAGCAACGCCGCGGAGTTCGCGATGTGCCGTTTCGGGGTCAGGCCGAAGCTCTTCGCCACCTCGTAGGCGTCGTCGAACCTCTTGGCCTGCAGGTCGATCGACGGGTCGCCGATCTCGTCCGCGGACGCGAGGTGCGACCAGACGGCCACCACCTGGTGCTTTCGAGCAGCCTCGACGAGCTCCGGCCAGTCGTGCGGCTGGCAGCCGTTGCGGCTCAGGCCTGTGTCGATCTTCAGGTGGAGCCGCGGCCTGGCGTCGGCCTCCTCGGCGGCGGCCTCGACGCGACGCAGGTCGGAGAGCGAAGACACCGACATGTCCACATCGGCCGCGAGACCGGCGGCCAGGTCCTCGTCCGGTGCGTCGAGCCAGGCCAGGATCGGTGCCCGGATGCCGGCCGACCGCAACGCGAGGGCTTCCTGCGTCGAGCAGGAACCGAGCCACGTCGCACCGGCTTCGAGGGCCGCGCGGGCGACCTCCACCGCGCCGTGGCCGTAACCGTCCGCCTTGACGACGGCCATCGTCTCCGCGGACGGCGCGAGGCCGGCGAGCAGGGCGACGTTGTGCCGCAGCGCGCCTAGGTCGACGACAACTTCTGAACGGGCCATAACCTGTTCATCGTGCCATGGCTGCCGCGCACAGGGGCTATGGCGCAGCTCGCACAGATGCCCGGTGTTCGCCCAGCGTGAAGCGCGGACCGTTGGGGTACAAGCCTTGTCAGGCTGACGGCATGGCCGCACAGAGCACGTTCGCCGCAACCGCACGCACCTTCGCCGACCTGGTCGGCGCGCTGCCCGCCGGCCGCCTCGCCGAGCAGGGCCTCGGCGAGTGGACGGTGCGCGACCTGATCGGCCACACCGTCTCGGCAGGACTGGCCAACGTCGTCGAGGCGCTCGACCGGCAGGCCACCACCGAGGACATCACCACGCCGGAGGGCTACTACGCCCTGGCGAAGACCGTCGATCCCGCCGTCTACCAGGCCGTTGTCGCCCTGTCCTCCACGGACGCCCGCGAACGGGGTGCGGCCCTGGGCGACCACCCCGCCGACGCGGTCCGGCGGCTCGTCGACCAGGCCGTCGCCGCCGTCTCCTCGACCGACCCGGAGGCGCTGGTCACCACGGCGGCCGGTGGCATGCGGCTGTCCCGGTGGCTGCCCACCAGGACGTTCGAACTGGTCGTGCACGGCATGGACATCGCGGCCGCGGCGGACCTGCCGTTCGATCCGCCCGTCGACGCGCTCGCCGAGTCGGCCGCACTGGCCGCCCGGATCGCCGCGGTGACCGGCGACGGTCAGTCCGTCCTGCTGGCGCTGACCGGCAGACGGGAGCTCGCGGCCGGGTTCTCGGTGATCTGAGGTCAGCGGATCGCGCGGATCGCGTCCGGGATCGCCGCCATCAACCCGGACGCGGGCAGCGGTGCGCCGTCGGCACCCAACTCGGCGGCCAGCACGTGCAGGTAGGCGCCGCGACCCGCCGCCAGGAACGGGTCCATCCCGCTCGCGAGCAGCGCGCCGATGATTCCGGACAGCACGTCGCCCGATCCCGCCGTCGCGGGCCACGACGACGTCGCCGAGTTGACCAGGGCCCGTCCGTCCGGCGCCGCCACGACCGTTCGATGGCCCTTGAGCAGCACCACGGCGTTGAAGCGCTGGGCGGCTTTCCTCGCTGCCGCAACACGATCCGTGCCGACGGGACCGGCCAGGCGGGCGAACTCGCGGTCGTGCGGGGTCAGCACGAGGGCCGCGTCGGGATCACGGGCGTCCCAGAGCGACGGGGTCGAGGCGAGCAGCGTGATGGCGTCCGCGTCGGCGATCACCGGGACACCGGCGTCCAGCACGAACCGCAGCACCTCGGCGGACGAGGTGCCCGTGCCCATGCCGGGGCCGACGACCCAGGCCTGGACGCGGCCGGCGTCGGTGATCGAACCGGTGCAGATCGTCTCCGGCCAGCGGGCGCGGATCGCGTCGGCGGCCGGACCGGCGTAGCGGACCATGCCGGACGTCGCCAGCACCGCGGCACCGGTGGAAAGCACTGCGGCGCCTGGATAAGTCGCGCTGCCGGCCGCCACCCCCGTGACGCCCTGGGTGTACTTGTCGTCGGACGGGCCCGGCACCGGCCAGACGACGTCCGCCCGGTCCAGCAGCACGAAGTCGGGATCCACCGGGCGCAGGCCGATGTCGACCAGGTGCACCTCGCCGCAGTCTGCCAGCGCGTGCACCGGCTTCAAGCAGCCGAACGTGACGGTGGTGTGCGCTTGTACGTGGGGCCCGGAGATCTCACCGGTGTCCGGGTCGATGCCGGACGGCAGGTCCACGGCCAGGATCGGTGCGGAGACCGAGGAGACCAGCGCGGCGGCGGCAGGGCGCAACGGGCCGCGCGCGGACAGGCCGACGATGCCGTCGATGACGAGGTCTGGAGAGCCGACCTCGTCGACGATCCGGCCGCCTGCCCTGCGGAAGGCCCGAAGACCTTCGGCGTGGGCCTTGGCAGGGTTGAGCAGCACCGCGGACACCGCGACCCCGCGCCGGCGCAGGAAGTAGCCGGCCCACAGGGCGTCGCCGCCGTTGTTGCCCGCACCCACGAGCAATGTGACGCGGCGACGTCCGGAAAGAAGCCTGAGGGCGTGGGTGGCCACACCGAACGCGGCCTTGCGCATCAACGAGCCCGGCGGGACGACCGCCATGAGCTCCTCTTCAGCGGACTTGACGCGTTCGGTGTGCCAGACGCCTCTCACTCACTCGACGGTAACGGACTTCGCCAGGTTGCGAGGCTTGTCCACGTCGTAGCCGCGGGCGGACGCGATCTCGGCCGCGAGGATCTGCAGCGGCACCGTCGAGATGAGCGGCTGCAGCAGCGTCGGAACGGCCGGGATCTCGATCAGGTGGTCGGCGAACGGGCGCACCGTCTCGTCGCCCTCCTCCGCGATCACGATCGTGCGGGCGCCGCGGGCCTGGATCTCGCTGATGTTCGACACCAGCTTCGAGTGCAGGACGGCACGGCCCTTCGGCGACGGCATGACCACGACGACCGGGAGGTTCTCCTCGATCAACGCGATCGGGCCGTGCTTGAGCTCACCCGCCGCGAAGCCCTCGGCGTGCATGTAGGCGAGCTCCTTGAGCTTGAGCGCGCCCTCCAGGGCCACCGGGTAGCCGACGTGACGGCCGAGGAACAACACCGCCTTCGAGTCGGCCAGCTCACGGCCCAGTGCACGGACCTGGTCGGCCGTGCCGAGCACGCGCTGCACGGCGTCGGGCATGGCCTCCAGCTCGTGGAACTCGCGGGCGACCTCGTCCGGGTACTTGGTGCCGCGCGCCTGCGCCAGGGCCAGGCCCACCAGGTAGTTCGCGGCGATCTGGGCGAGGAACGCCTTCGTCGACGCGACACCGATCTCCGGGCCGGCGTGTGTGTAGAGCACGGCGTCGGACTCGCGCGGGATCTGCGCGCCGTTCGTGTTGCACACGGCCAGAACGCGGGCCTTCTGCGCACGGGCGTGGCGCACGGCCTCCAGCGTGTCCGCGGTCTCGCCGGACTGCGACACGGCGACGACGAGCGTGTCGCGGTCGAGCACCGGGTCGCGGTAGCGGAACTCGGAGGCCAGCTCGACCTCGACGGGCAGGCGGGTCCAGTGCTCGATCGCGTACTTCGCGACGAGACCCGAGTGGTAGGCGGAGCCGCAGGCGATGACGAAGACCTTGTCGACGTCACGCAGGTCCTGGTCGGACAGACGCTGCTCGTCGAGGACGATCCGGCCGTTCGCGAAGTGGCCGCGCAGCGTGTTCGCCAGCGCCTCCGGCTGCTCCTCGATCTCCTTGAGCATGAAGTACTCGTGGCCGCCCTTCTCGGCGGCGCTGAGGTCCCAGTTGACCGTGAACGGCTTGGCCTCGGCGACCTCGCCGTCGAAGTCGGTGACCTCGTAACCGTCGCGGGTCAGCACGACCATCTGGTCCTGGCCCAGCTCGACGGCTTCCTTGGTGTGCGCGATGAACGCGGCCACGTCGCTCGCGACGAAGTACTCGTTCTCGCCGACACCGACGACCAGCGGCGAGTTGCGGCGCGCGGCGACGACCTGGTCGGGCTCGTCGGCGTGCGTGATCACGAGCGTGAACGCGCCCTCGAGCCTGCGCGCGACCTTGCGCACGCTGGCAGGCAGGTCACCCTTCGTGTCGCCGTCCGCGTAGGCGAACGCCACGAGGTGCGCGACCGTCTCGGTGTCCGTGTCGGACGCCATCTCGACGCCGAGGCCTTCGAGCTCGGCGCGCAGCGCGAGGAAGTTCTCGATGATGCCGTTGTGCACCACGGCGACGCGGCTGGTGGCGTCGCGGTGCGGGTGCGAGTTCTTGTCGACCGGCGCGCCGTGCGTCGCCCACCGCGTGTGGCCCATGCCGACGGTGCCCACGAAGTTGTCGCGGCCCACCTCGTCGAGCCTCGTCTCCAGGTTCTGCAGCCGTCCGGCCTTGCGTTCGACGGCGAGGTCATCGCCCGTCACGACCGCGACACCCGCCGAGTCGTAACCCCGGTACTCGAGGCGCCTCAGCCCGTCCAGCACGACGTCGAGCGCCGACTGGTGACCCACGTATCCCACGATTCCGCACACGGAAAACAGACTAGCTAGACCACGCCACTAACCCTAATGAGTGAGGGGCCTGTGTTTGCGCAGGTCACACCGCCATGTGGTGTAGACCAATCTCGGATGTGGTGTGCGCGACAGGATCGACTACGGTTCACCACATGGCTCGCCGCGTGATCACGCTGACCGCGAAACAGGCCCTTGAGCAGCTCAGCAGGCCCGGCCCGCATCCCGTGCTGCGCGGCGACCTCGCGCTCGTCGGCCTGCCGGGCGTGATCTTCACGCCCCAGTCCGGCCTGGGTCTGCCCGCCGTCGCGTTCGGACACGGCTGGATGCAGCCCGTACGCCGCTATCACGGCCTTTTGCGGCACCTGGCGTCGTGGGGCGTGGTCGCCGCGGCACCGGCCGTGGAGCGCGGCCCGCTGCTGTCGTCACGGGTGCTGGCGGCGAACCTGCTGACCACTTTGGACCTCTCCACCGGCGTGCGGCTCGGCACCGGGGAGATCAGCGTCGACCCCTCACGCCTGGCACTCGCCGGGCACTCGATGGGGGGCGGCGCTGCCGTGCTGGCGGCGTCCGGGTCGGACCGGATCCGGGCCGTTGTGACTTTGGCCGCAACGGAGACGCGGCCCTCCGCGCTGGACGCGGCGCGGGACGTCCGCGCGCCCGGACTGCACCTCGCGGCAGGCGAGGACCGCATCGCACCGCCGGTCGGGCACGCCGAGGCGATCGCCCAGGCGTGGGGCGGGCCCGTGCAGCTGCGGTTGCTGCCCAAGGCCTCGCACCTCGGGTTCACCGAGGGCAGGCACTGGAGCGAGCTCATGCTGGACGGCCACGGTGAGCGTGGCTCGCAGAAGCTCGGCCGTGCGTTCGTGACGGCGTTCCTGTTGCGGGTGCTGACCGGGGACCGGACCTACGACGACCTGCTCGACAGCGACCTCAAGACCGCGAACCTGATCTTCCAACGAGAGGCCCTGCCTCAGCGCTAGACCGCACGCGGGGACCTTTCGTACTCACTTGCAGTACGAAAGGTCCCCGCGTGCGGTCTGTAAGCGGGGGGAGGTCCGGGTCAGCTGAGCCAGGTCTGGCCGCTCAGGTCGTCATCGTCGTCCACCGGCGCCGGGCGGCGCGGGCGGGTGGGCGGAGGTGGTGGCGCGACCGGCTGCACGGGCGGGGGCGGTGGAGCGGACGCCTGCGGTGCGTAGCCGCCGTCGTCGTCCTCCGGGCCGAACGCCATCTCGCCCGTCCCGCGGTCGGGACGTTCCCACTGCGGCTTGCGCGGCGGCTCGCCCTGCTTGCCGAGGTTCTCGGCGCTCGCCTGTGCGGCGGCGAGGTCGCGCTTGTGCTTCTCCTCGCGCGCCTCGATGTCCGCGGCCACCTTGTCCTGGCCCGCCTTGAGCTCGGCCGAGACCTCGGCGGTGGCGCGGCGCGTCCTGGCGAGGTTGTCGTCGAACAGCGCCTGGACGCGCGGGTCCACTTCCCCGATCATCGCCATGGGTTGGCGGCCTCTCCTCGGTCGTCGCCCAGCGTGGTCTGCATGGCGCTCAGCGGGTTGTTGTTGTCATCGTCGAACAACGTGCCCGTCGTGCGCCACTGGCTGGCCCCGCGCTCGGAGTCGCCGCCCTGCTGACCACCGGCACCGGCTCCGGCGCCACCGCCCATCATGCCGCCGCCACCCATCATGCCGCCGGAGGTCGCACCGCTCGGTGCCTGACCCTGGGCGTCCTGCAGGGACGGCAGGTTCGCGGAACCCGGCTGGCCGGCCTCGGACGGGTTCGTGTTGAACGAACCGCCGTTGCTGTCGCTCGAGTTCGGGCTGCTCCACGCGCTGTCGGCGTTCGAGCCGCCGAGCACGGACTCGCTGCCGCCGCCCGCGCCGCCGGTGAACGAGACGCCGGAGGTCGACGTGCTGTCCGAGGCCTGGGCGAACTGCGGGCTGCCCTCCGCGGAGATCCTGGGCTCGCCGAGGCTCGGCATGATGCCGTTGTCCTCGATGTAGCTGCGCGCCATCGAGTCCTGGAAGCGCTCGGCCACGTTCGGCGCGGACTCGCCCGGCGGGCTCCAGACCTGCTCACCGGCGGGTGCCGGCATCGTCTGGAAGTCAGCCTCGGCCGGCAGCGTCCTGATGACGTCCTCCGCCGGCTGCGGGAAGTCCGCCTCCGGCGTGCGCAGGCCGTCCTCGAGCCTGCCGCCGTCGGCGCCGCCACCACCGGGACCGGACTCGGAACCAGGGGTCTGCGCGGCGGGGTTCTCGTCCTCGCCGAAGCCCACGCCGATCTTGTCGGGCGTGCCGTCGCCGTTGTCCGCGGTCAGGTTGATCTCGCCGGTCTCGGTGTTGACCTCGGCGGTGAAGTTGACGCCGTCCTGCTCGATGTGGATCTTGCCGTCCTCGCCCACCTCGACGGGGATCGGGTTCGACTCCGAGCCGAGCGGGCCTGCCGTCGGGGCCGCGCCGCCGCCGGGTGCCGGCGTGCCACCGGTCGCGCCGGGGGCCGCTGCGCCCGCCGTCGGGTTCGAGCCGGTGAGCGTGTTGGCCATGGCGGTGATGGCCTGCGTGCCGTTCTGCCCCATCAGGGCCTTCGCGGCCTCGGGGTTCTTGCTGAAGTCCAGGTCGTAGGTCTTCGGCTCGCCCTTCGGCGTGTCGATCGTCATCTTCACGTGCCCGTTCGAGTCGGGCTCCGTGACCTTGATCGTGTTGTCGCCCGCCGTGACCGTGACGGTCTCGAGCTCCTCCTCCGGCTTGGGCTGGTCCGGCTTGCCGTCGCCGTCGAGGTCGTCTGGCTTGCCATCGCCGTCGGTGTCACCGGGAACGTCCGGCTTGCCGTCGCCGTCCTTGTCGAGCGGGTTCTCCGGCTTCGGGATCTCCGGCGTGCCACCGCCGCCGCCACCGCTGGGGCTGCCGCCACCACCGCCGCCGTTCGGGCTGCCACCGCCACCGCCGCCGTTGTTGACGGGCTTGCGGTCACCGCCCTGCTCCGCGAACGGGGGCGGGTCGCCGACCTGCTGGAACGGGTCGTTGCCGAACGCGGCCTCGAGGCCCTTGAACATCGCGTCGTAGTCGCCCTGGACACCGGTCTGCACGGCCTGGCAGTAGCCGTCGAAGGCCTTCTTCTTGTTGTCGAACTCCTCGCAGAGCGCCTTCAGCTTCGCCTTGGCGTCGTTGATGATGTTGTCGCGGGTGCTCGAGATCCAGCTGCCCCAGCCCAGGCCGGCGAGCATGCCGAGCGGACCGCCGCAGATCGCACCGGTCACGGCGCCGAAGATCGGGCCGGGCACGCCGACGAGCCAGTCGAGGACGCCGCCGTCGTTCTCGTAGAGGTCGCCGTTCGCGTGGCGGATCGCGGTCTCGGCCTCCTCGACCGTGAGACCGCCGCACTTCTCCGAGTACTGGTCGTGGATCTGCTGCGCGAACTCCTTGACGTGCTTCTGCATGTTGGTCACGCCGCCGGTGATCGCACCGGGGGCCGTGCCCGACGTCTGCACGAACTGCTTCGAGGTCGACGCGAACTTGTCGTGGTAGCCGCGCGCGGCCTGCGCCGCGGGGCCCTCCCACGAACCGAGACCGTTCCAGGCGGAACCCAGCGCGTTGTCGTGCGCCTCCGCCTTCTTCACGTTCTCGGTGATCTTGTGCGCGTCCTCGCGGAACTTCGCGAAGTCGATGTCGCGGACCTCGTCGTACTTGCGGTAGATGTCGCCCTGGAGGTTCGGGGCGGCACCCTGGTGACCGCAGGCCTGCGCGGCCTTGGTGTAGACGGGGATGAACTTCTCGAAGAACCTGAGGCCGGGGGCGCCCGCGTCGAGCAGCGTGTTGCTGTTCGGGACGTCACCCTGCTCGTTCAGGACCTTCTGGGTGGAGCCGAGCTCGCGTTCCTCGCCCGCCTTCTTGACGAGGTCGTCCGCGTCCTCGCCCTCCATGGTGAAGGCGGCGTGCTGGCCTTCCTTGCGGATGTTGTTGGCCTCGCTGATGCCCAGCGTCAACGGCGCCAGGACGGTGCCGACGATGTGGTCACCCACACTCGGGTCGTCCGGGACCTCGACGCCGTTCGCCTTGCCGTAGCGCTCGACCTCTTCCTGGGGAGCGCCGGCGCCGGCGAGGGCGCGCACGAGCTGCTTCTTGGTCTCCGGCGTGACGTTCGGGTCGTCGAGGAGCTTCTTGATCTCGGTCTGATCCGCCACGACTCGTTACCCCTTGAACTGGCTCGAGGTCTGCGCCTCGTTCGACTCGTACGTCTTGGCGACGTCCTTCAGGCGCGTGGCGATGCCGGTCGCCTCTTTGCCGAACTTCTCCAGGCTCGTGCCGAACTTGTCGAAGTGCGTCTTGTAGGTGGCGGCTACGGCCTGGAACTTGCGGCCGACCTGCCCGGCCCCCACACCCGGCACGATCGAGGGCTTCATCTGGACCAGTGCTGATCCCTCTGCCTCGTACGTCCCCGCCGTCTTGGTCAAATCGCCGGACTGTACGCCGAACCCAGACATTCGCTCGCCTCCCCTTGTCCCCGATCTGACGCAATTCGGCCTCATCGGGTTCCGCCATACAGTGCCAGCTCGGATCACTCGGTGACCGGAGCTCCACGATGTCGGTTGCCTTAGTAAACAGCCATTCGGCGCAAGACGCCGATGATCACCACTTGATCGGGTGGTGGCGGGTCACCGGCCACCGGGCGCGGGCGGCCGCTGGCCGGGCGGAGGCTGCTGCGGCGGGTACCCGGGAGACGGGTACGGCTGCTGCTGGGGAAATCCCTGCGGCGGGAGAGGCTGCTGCGGGTACGGCTGCTGCGGGTAGCCGTGACCAGGAGGGAACGGGGGCTGGGCGACGGGTTTGCGCTTCGTCGTCGCGACGACGGCGACGACGACCGCGGTCACACCTCCCAGCAGCACCAGGAGTACGAGCAACATCAGCATGGTCATCCCCAGCCCCCAACCGTCCTCAGTGCACCGAGGAAACCACACTCGCGAGGCGCTGCGCGGCGGACTGGGCCTGTTCGTGGCTCGTGGCCTCGACCATCACCCGCACGAGCTGCTCGGTGCCGGACGGGCGCAGCAGCACGCGGCCGGTGTCGCCGAGCTCGGCCTCGACGGCGGCGACGGCCTCGCTGACCGTGGCGGCCTTGGCGACGGCGGCCTTGTCGGTGACCTTCACGTTGATCAGGACCTGCGGCAGGCGGCGCATGACGGACGCGAGGTCGGCGAGCGACTTGCCGGTCTCGGCCATGCGGGCCATCAGACGCAGCGCGGTCAGCAGACCGTCGCCGGTGGTGGCGTGCGCGGGCAGCACGACGTGGCCCGACTGCTCACCGCCGAGCGAGTACCCGCCGGCCTTGAGGTCCTGCAGCACGTAGCGGTCCCCGACCGCGGTGGTGCGCAGCTGGATCTTGGACTCGCGCATGGCGATGTGCAGGCCGAGGTTGCTCATCACCGTGGCGACGAGCGTGTCCTCGAACAGCTCACCCGCGTCGCGCATGGCGAGCGCGAGGACCGCGAGGATCTGGTCGCCGTCGACCGGGTTGCCCTCGGCGTCCACGGCGAGGCAGCGGTCGGCGTCACCGTCGTGCGCGATGCCGAGGTCGGCACCGTGCTCGCGGACGGCCGCGGCGACGACCTCGATGTGGGTGGAACCACAGCCGGCGTTGATGTTCAGGCCGTCCGGGTTCGCGTTGATCGCGATCACCTCGGCCCCCGCGCGGCGGTACGCGTCCGGTGCGGCCACCGACGCGGCACCGTTCGCGCAGTCCACCACGACCTTGAGGCCGTCGAGGCGGTGCGGTGTGACCTTGAGCAGGTGCTCGACGTACTGGGTCTCGGCGTCGGGAACGTCACGCACCCGGCCGATCGCGGCACCGGTCGGCCGGTCGAAACCGGTGCCCATGTGCTGCTCGATCTCGTCCTCGACCGCGTCGGGCAGCTTGTGGCCACCGGCGGCGAAGAGCTTGATCCCGTTGTCCGGCATCGCGTTGTGCGAGGCGGAGATCATCACGCCGATGTCGGCGCCGAGCGCGGCGACCAGGTACGCGACGGCGGGTGTGGGCAGGGCGCCGACGCGCAGCACGTCCGCACCGGCCGAGGTGAGGCCCGCGGTGACGGCGGCGTCGAGCATCTCGCTGCTCGCCCTGGGATCGCGGCCGACGACGGCGACGGGGCGGTGGGTGCGGTCGTGCTCGGCGAGCACCCGTGCCGCCGCGGCGGCAACGGACATCGCGAGCTCGGGGGTGAGATCGGCGTTGGCGAGACCGCGTACTCCGTCGGTGCCGAACAGGCGGGCCATGGAACCTCCGAACTGGACACTGCGAGGCGGCGGGGACTGACCCGGAGAAACCCGGAAAACACTGCGGGAGCAGCAGTTCGAAGTGAACTGCTGCTCCCGCAGGTACAGCTGGTGCGCACTCGGGGTGCGGGGTGTCCCCGCAGTCACCGGGTTGGAGCAGTGGTCTGACGAAGCAGACACAGCGCACCCAGCGACGAACCCGTCAGCGCTTGGAGTACTGAGGCGCCTTGCGGGCCTTCTTCAGACCGTACTTCTTGCGCTCCTTGACCCGCGGGTCACGAGTGAGGAAGCCGGCCTTCTTGAGGACCGGGCGGTCCTCGGAGTCGACGGCGATCAGCGCACGCGCGATGGCGAGACGCAGCGCACCGGCCTGGCCGGTGATGCCGCCACCGTGCAGGTTGGCGATCACGTCGAACGTCTCGGGCTTCTCCGTGGTGACGAGCGGCTCCTTGATGAGCTGCTGGTGCACCTTGTTCGGGAAGTAGGTCTCGAGGGTCTTGCCGTTCAGCGTGAACTTGCCGGTGCCGGGCACGAGGCGGACGCGGACGACGGCCTCCTTGCGGCGGCCGACGGTCTGCGCGAGGTGCGCGGCGCCGTTCAGCGAGGGCGCGACCACCGGCGCGGAGGTCTCCTCGACCTCGGCCTCGTCGGCGTCAGCCTCGGCGACGACCTCGGCCTGGTCGGCCTCGGGTGCCTCATCGGCCTCAGGAGCGTCGACGACCTCGGCCTCGACAACCTCGGCCTCGACCTCGGGGGTCTCGACCTCAGGGGTCTCGTTCTCAGGGGTGGTCACAGGAACTTCCTCGGTGTACTCGTCGCTCACTGGGCGATCTTCTTGATCTCGAAGGCCTGCGGCTGCTGCGCCTCGTGCGGGTGGCTCGGGCCTGCGTAGACCTTGAGCTTGTTCGCGATCTGACGGCCCAGGCGGTTCTTGGGCAGCATGCCCTTGATCGCCTTCTCCACCAGGCGGTCCGGACGGGTGTCCAGGACCTCGCCGAAGGACTGCTTGCGCAGACCGCCGGGGAAGCCGGAGTGGCGGTACTGGAACGCCTGGTCGCGCTTCGCGCCGGTCAGAGCGACCTTGTCAGCGTTGATGATGACAACGAAGTCACCAGTGTCAACGTGAGGCGCATAAGTCGGCTTGTGCTTGCCGCGCAGCAGCGTCGCGGCCTGGGTGGCGAGCCGGCCGAGCACCACGTCCTGGGCGTCGATCACGTGCCAGGTGCGGGTCACCTCACCGGGCTTCGGGCTGTACGTGCGCACGGATCTACCTCGTCGTCACTTGCGTCTGGGGTCACTGCGGCGGTTGCCCCAGACCGATCTTGGACGAACCAAGCGGTGGTTCCGAGACAGGCGCGGCACATAGGGGTGCCAGCTACCGCACAACAACGTCAGAAGATACCGGATGGGTGGCTCCGGGACCAAAACGGCCCCTCCGAAGGCACCTCGGGATGGACGTACGCGAGCCCCGGACCACGTGGTTCCGGGGCTCGCGAAGGTCTAGCTGAGACCGGGCTGGGTTACCAGCGGCCCGTGTTCGCCTTCTCAGCGGCCTCGTAGGCCTCGCCGGCCTGGCCGACGGCGGTACCGATGGCGGCGAGCACCTTCTGCAGGTCGGCGGCGGCGTCGTCCCACTGCTTCTGCGCGGCCTGGTAGGCCTCGGCGGCTGCACCCTCGTAGCCCTGGAGGGTCTTGACGACCTCGGCGCGGAGCTCGTCCAGCTGGCTGTCGACCTGCGTGGCCGAGCTGCTGATCGTGCTGGACGCCTGCGCGATCTCGGCGAACGTGACCTGAAGAACCATTTTCATCTCCCCTTGAATGTCGAGAAAGTTCAGAAAGTCTTGCGGAACTGCGAGAACGTCAGCGGTGCGGCAGATCAGCTGCCGAGGCGCGCGCCGATGCCGGAGATGGAGGACTTGTTGTCCTCTTCCTGGCGGGCGTAGACGTCCGCGGAGCTCGCGATCGACTCGGCGATCGTGTTGAGCGCCTGGGACACCTTGCGGGCGTCCTCGTTGTAGCGCTCCATCAGCGTCCTGAAGGCGACGGCCGAGTCACCCTTCCAGGAGGCGCCGACCTGGTCGACAGCGGCGGCCACCTGGCGAAGGGTGCCCTGCGTCGACTCGTCGACCGCGATGATCCGCTTGGCCAGGGCGTCGAGCTCGGCTGCAGTAACGGTCAATGCCATTGGGAGATCCCCCTTCAGAGAACTTCAGGTTGCGTACTTCTTGGTTCGTACGCCTCTTCCGACGAGGACCCTGCCACGTCGGTTCCGTTCTGTCGCGACTTCTTTGGAAGTAGTTGCGCTAGTAAACGGCCACGGGTGAAACCAGGAGTCAGTAGAGGATTCGCGACTGCGAAAAGTCCTCGTCATCGTCACTCACACGGGGAAGCTGGCCACTCGGACCGGCGACGGCGACAGAACCGAGAGTCACCCGTTCCGTCTCAACTGGAACGGGCGCGGTGAGCTCGGCGGCCTCCGGCACCTGTTCGACTGCCAGCCCGCGGTCGGCGCGGAACCCCGTGGCGGCCTCCCTGACGTCGGCCGAGGTGGCCCGGGCCCCGGGCTCGACCTTGCGCTCGCGCGCCTGCGCGGCGAGGTCACGCGTGCGTTCCCGCAGCTTGGCGTTGCGTTCACCGATCTCACCCGACGCGCGGCGGGCGCGGGTGACCGCTGCTCCGACCTCGGCGCGGAACCGGGCGAGGACCTCGGTGGCGGACATCGGCGACTCCCCTGACGTTGCTGAACTACTTGATGACCAGCGTGCGGACGATCTGCTCGCACGCGGCGCGGACCTGGGCCTTCGCGCCCTCCGTCGCCTGGCAGCCCACGCTCACCTGAGCCTTCCCGGCGAACTGGATGTACCACTCGACCTCGGTCGCTTCGACCACTTCGCGATAGTGAACAACAGACTTCCCCGCGAATGTGGTGGTGTCGGAGAAGTCGGCGACCTTGTCGCCTTTCTCCTTGCGTTGCTCATAGGTGCTCTTCAACTCGCTCAACGCACGAGGGCGATCTGAGTCACTGTTGTACTTAAGAGTTTGCTCCTGCACAGCAATGCGCGCTTCCGGTTGTTTGCTATCGGAATTCACGCGCTCAATCGGTTGCAAAAGCACCTGCCGGTCAACGGGAGCGCCACCTGTCTGCTCCCAGCCGTCCGGCAGCGCGAAGCTGTAGTCGTAGACGGCGATCCGGTCGACCGGCGGGTTCGGCTGCTGCGGCGCGTCCTTGGCCTTGAACCAGAAGTAGCCGCCCACGCCGGCCGCCGCGAGCACCACCACGACACCGATCGCGACGAACAGCGGCGTTTTGCTCTTCTTGCGCGGAGGCGGAGCCGAGGCCTGAGGGAACGCGGCGGGGAAGTGCCCGGACGGCGGGGGCGTGATCCGGCGGGTGATCTTGCGGGTGGTCTCGTCGCCGACCCGGAGGTTGTGAGTGACCTCACCCGACGGGCCCTTCTGCTGCGCGACGCCGCCGGTCCGTTCCGGATCGAGGCTGACGGCCCGCAGCGCGCCGCGGGCCACCACCGTCTCCGGCTGGTCGATGCTCGTCGGCACCACGCGGATCTGCTCGTGCACCATGCGCGCGACGAGCGGGATCCGGCTCGACCCGCCGACCAGGAACACCCCGGCCAGCTGGTGGGGCTGCAGGCCGGCGTCGCGGACGGCGGCGGCGGCCAGCGCGGCCGCCCTGCTCAGCGGCGCGGTGATCAGCTGTTCCAGGTCCGACCGCGTGACGTGCGCGTCGGGGAACGGCGGCGGCATCGGCACGTCGGTGTAGGCGTGCCGGGACAACGTCTCCTTGGCCCCGCGCACGTCCTGCCGCAGCACCCGCCGCTTGCGCCGGTCGGCCATCTCCCTGCCCTCGACGAGCTGCCGCCACGCCTCGGGGTCCTTGGCCGAGACCAGGCTTCCGACGTGCTCCAGCAACGCCTGGTCGACATCCGCGCCGCCGAAGCTCGGATCTCCCTTGGCGGACAGCACCCGGAAGCTCTTGCCCGCACGCGCCACCACGCTGGCGTCGACGGTGCCGCCGCCGAGGTCGAGCACGGCGAGCGCGGCACCGTCGGGAATGGAGTGGCTCGCGGAGTGGAAGACGGCGGCGGCGACGGGTTCGGGCACCAGCACCAGTTCGCGGCCGAGCCCGCGTGCTGCTTGAAGAAGAACGCGCGTGCGGACCGTGCCCCAGTCCGCGGGGTGGGTGAGCACGAGAAGGTCGACAGGAGCCCCGCCACCAACGCGCCGTGCCTCGCCCACGGCCCGTGCCAGCACCGCGCGCACAACGTCCACAACGGGCAGCACGGTGCTGCCGAGCAGCAACTCCCCTTCGTCGACGCGGCGCTTCGGGTGCGGCTCGTAGCGCGCGGGGTCGACCGCCGCCTGGCGTTCGGCCTCCTGACCGACGAACAACGTGCCGTCGGCGGCGGCGAACACGGCGGACGGCACCAGCGGCTGGCCGTCGAACACGACGACCTGCGGCTCCCGCCCGTGCGCGGAGATCGCCACGCAGGTGCTCGACGTGCCGAAGTCGACCGCGACGTGCAGGCTCATGCACCTTCCCCTCTTCCGCGCACATGCTTACCCGATGCGACTGACGTGGACGACACGGATGACGAAGGTCGCCACCACGAGTTCACCTCAGGCTCGGCGCCGGGCCTGCTCCAGCGCGGCCCGCAGCCGTTCCTCCGCGTCGGCGTCACCCGTGACGGCCTGGTCCTCCAGGGCGGCGGTGGCCACCTCGATCACCTTGGCCGTCAGGCCGAGCGCGAGGTTCGCCTCGGCGACCGCGGGCAGCGCACGCGCGGTCCCGCGCCGTTCGCCGAGCCCTTCGAAGATCGACAGCGCCTTCTCCGCACTGGCCAGCGCGGAACCCGCGTCACCGAGTGCGAGGTCGACCTGGGACAGCTGAACCGTGCAGTAGCCGACGCCACGAATGTCGCCGAACTCGGTGATGACGTCCAGCGCCTGGCGGCACCACGCGCTCGCCCGTTCCAGGTCACCGTGGACCAGCGCGCCCGCCGTCATCCTGCTGAGCACCAACGCGACATCGCCAGGCCGCTTCCCGTCCAGGCCGATCTCCAGCGCCTCCTCCAACACCCGCACGGACTCCGCGTAGTCGCCCGCGGAGGAGAGCACGGTGCCCAGCTCACGCAGGTTGTTCGCGTACAGGCCCTGCACCCCGCTCGCTCGTGCCGCGACCACCGCGCGTTCGGCGAGCTCGACCTGTGGCTGTCCGGTGTGCACCATCGTGAAGAAGGTCAACGCGCCCAGCACGGTCGCGAGCTCTGCGTGAGCCCCCATCGCCTCGAACGCTTCGGCACAGCGCGTGTACTCGGCGAGAATTTCCTCGGTGACACCGCGAGTGATCCTCTGGGTCACCAGGTCCAGCTGTGATCGCCACGCGACCAGTTCGTCGCCCTCGGCGAACGCAGCCTCCCGGACGAGCTCGCGCACCTGGACGACGCGGTCGTGGGAGTAGGCGATGTCGAGGTAGCGGAACGCGCGGTCGACGAGGCGGGCCGCCTCCTGGACCCAGTTCTCCCGCAGGCAGAACGTGATCGCGCGGTCGATGTTGACCTTCTCCGCCAACAGGAACGTCTCTCCGACGGCGAGCCGCTCCATCTCGGAGCGGTCGAGCGCGGTGGACGCGACGAAAGGCTGCAACGGCAGCTCGTCAGCCACGGTCCAGTAATCCACCGCCAGATCCACGAGCGTCAGCAGCAGGCCGACGTAGTCGCGCATGGCCGCCGCGACCACCTCGTCGTCCTCCTCGCGCACCAGCTCGGCCGCGTACACCGCGAGCAGGTCGTGCAGGCGGTACCGGGGCTCCCCCGTCACGTCCAGGCCGACCTCGTCCAGCAGGTTGGCCTCCACCAGCCGTTCGACGAGCCGTTCGCCGTCACCGCCCGCCAGCACGCCGACCGTCCACGACGCCACGTCCGTGGCACCGAGCAGACCGAGCCTGCGGAACGCCGTCGCGGCGTCGGCCGGCAGTGCCTCGTAGCTCGGTCCGAACGTCGCGCGCACCTCCAGGTCGCCCATGGTGAGCTCGTCGAGGCGGTGACGTTCGTCGGCCAGCCGGCGGGCCAGCGACCGCAGCGGCAGCGACTCACGGGCGGCCAGGCGCGCCCCGGCGACCCTCAGCGCGAGCGGCAGACCGCCGCACGCACCGGCGATCTCACTCACCGCGGACTGGTCGGTGGCGGCCCGCCGAGCGCCGAGGATGTTCGACAGCAACGCCACGCCGTCCTCGGGGGCCAGCGGCGGGAGCCGCAGGTTTCGCGAGCCCTCGACCTGCACGAGCTGCTGCCTGCTGCTGATCAGCACCGCGCATCCCGCCGTTCCCGGCAGCAGCGGCCTGACCTGCTCGGCTCCGGCCGCGTCGTCCAGCACCACCAGCATCGAGCGGTCAGCGAGCTGGGCGCGGAACGTCGCACTGCGCGCCTGCACGCCGTCCGGCATGGCGGACGTGTGCACGCCCAGGGCGACGAGCAGCTCGGCGAGCACCTCGGCCGGGTCGCGGGGAGTCCCGCCGGCACCGTTGAGGCGGACGAAGAGCTGACCGTCGGGGAACCGCCGCCGCAGCCGATGCGCGGCCTTGATCGTGAACGCGCTCTTGCCCACACCGGGGGCACCGGTCAGCACGACCACCGCGACACCAGGGGCGTCGAGCCTCTCCTCGACCTGGTGGAACATCTCCGCCCTGCCCACGAAGTCGGCGGTGTCGGGCGGCAGCTGGCAGATCTCCTTGTGCTCTGGCGTGTCCGTCTCGCCGTTGAGCAGCGCGAGGTGCAGCCGGCTCAGTTCCGGTGACGGATCCACGCCCAGCTCGTCGGCCAGCAGCGCGGTGAGCTCGCGGTAGCTCGCGAGCGCCTCCGCCTGCCGTCCGGACCGGGCCAGCGCCGTCATCCGCTGCGCCCAGAACCGTTCCCGCAACGGGTGCTGCCCGATCAACGCGCTCAGCTCGGCGACCAGCCGGCCCGCCTGGCCGCGGTCCAGGTCGGCGTCGATCCGGCGCTCCAGCGCGCTGAGGTGCTCGTCCTCGAGCCGCGGCACCTCCTCGCGGTGCAACGCGTCCGAGGCCACGTTCGCCAGCGCCCGCCCGCGCCACAGCTCGGTCGCCGAGGCGAAGTCGCCGGCGCGCACGAACTCGCGGAACCGCAGCAGGTCGAGCTCCTGCGGCTCCACCTCCACCAGGTAACCACCGGCGGTGGTGCGCACCCGGTTGGCCGCGCCCAGGGCCTGCCGCAACCGCAGCACCGTCGTCTGCAACGTCTTGTGCGCACGGTCGGCGGTCGGCGGCTCACCGTCCCACAGCCGGTCGACCAGCTCGTCGACGGACACGAACCGGTTGGGGCGCAACAACAACGTCGCCAGCAGAACGCGGCCTCGACCGGCGGGGACGGAGATCGGTTCGCCGTCGGCCAGCACCTCGAGCGGACCGAGCACCCGGAACTCGACGTGCACGTTCACCCCCGCAACCCGGCGATTCGGAGCCGGAGCCCCGCCGCCACCTTCTCGTCGCCCAGTTCCTCCCGCAACAGCAAAGCCTCCTTCAACGCGGCCACGGCGTCCTCTGTCCGGCCGGCTCGGGTGTGCGCGTCGGCGAGGTTCTCCACCACGACGGCCCTGAGGGCGTCGGACAGCTGGTCGCCGGGCAGGGCGAGCACCCGCTGGAACGTCGCGACGGCCTCGGCGAGGTGGCCCCGTTCCAGGTGCAACCTGCCGCGAGTGTCCAAAGTGGAGGCCACGAGGCCGGTCATCCCCGCCTCCGCCACGACCGCGCGGGCTTCGTCGTTCGCGGCGAGTGCGGCGTCGAACTCCTCGAGGCTCACCAACGTCATCGAGTAGTTGTTCAGCGCGACGGCCAGGCCGAACGGCGAGCCCTGCTCCCTGAGCCGCACGAGGGCGCGTTCGTGCAGGGCCTTCGCCGACTCCAGGTCGCCGCTCATCGCGTGGTTGATGGCCCACTGGTCGAGGGTGACGGCGATGCCGTGCAGGTGACCGATCTCCTCGCGCACCCGCAGCGCCTCGGCGTAACAGCCGGCGGCGCCGGCGAAGTCGCCCAGCGTGGAGAGCGCGTTGCCGAGCGAGTGCAGGGTGACGCCCTCGGCGTACCTGTCCCCGCTCGCACGGGCGGCCGTGAGTGCGACCCGGTACAGCGCGATCCGCTCCGACGGGCGGTGGCGCAGCGAGAGGTAGCCGGCCATGACGGTCGCGAGCTGCCAGGCGTGCTGGTGCAGGCCGTGCTCGCCGGCGAGCCGGACGGCGGCCTGGAGGTTCTCGTGCTCGGCCTCGCACCAGGCGGCGGCCACCGCCGAGTCCTCGAACAGCACCGGCAGCACGCCGGCGGAGAGCGGGAGCAACGTCAGGTCGATCCGGCTGCGCCGCAGCAGCCGGTCGGCGCTGTCCACCGAGTGCAGGTAGAACTCCAGCAGCCGCCGCACGACCGCAGGATCGGTCTCCTGCAACGAGCACGTGTACGCGCGCAGCAGGTCGTGAAAGGAGTACCGGCCCGGCGTGCGTTCGCCGAGCAACTGCGCGCGCGTCAGCGTTTGCAACGACCTGCGCACCTCGGCGCGATGGCGGCCGTCGAGCGCGGTGGCCGCTTCCAGCGAGATGTCCGGGCCCTTCGTCAGGCCCAGCAACCGGAAGAGCCGCGCCGTGCCGTCGTCCAGGCGGCTGCGGGACGCGGCGAGGACCGCCTCGAAGACCGGCCCGTCCGCGAACTCATCGACGAGCGAGCGCAGGGTCAGGCCGGGGTCGTCCGCCGCTGTGGAGGCGGCGACGGCGAGGGCCAGCGGCAGGCCACCGCAGAACGCGACCAGGTCCGCGACGGCGTCCGGTTCGGCGGCGACCCGTGCGGCACCGAGGCGGGCTGTGAGCAGCGCGACGGCGTCCTCGTCTCCGAGCAGGCCGAGCGTCACCGGCACCGCGCCCTCGCGGACGACAAGCCCGGTGAACCGGTTACGGCTGGTGATCACGACCAGGCAGCCGCGACCGGCGGGCAGCAGCGGGCGGACCTGTTCGACGTCGCGGGCGTTGTCGAGCAGCACCAGCACCCGGCGGTCGGCGACGACGCTGCGGTAGAGCGCGGCCCGTTCGGGCAGGTCCACGGGAACCCTGCCGCCGGACACCCCGAACGCGCCGAGGAACGCGGCCAGCACCTCGGCCGGGTCGGCGGGTGCCGCGGCCGGGTCGAAACCGCGCAGGTCCACGTAGAGCTGCCCGTCGGGGAACCGGTCCACGACCGTGTGCGCCCACCGCACCGCCAGCGCCGACTTGCCGATCCCCGCGGTGCCGTCGACCGCGGTGATCACCACCGCCGCGCCGTCCGTCGTGGCCTCGGTCAGCCTGGCCAGCTCGGCGTCCCTGCCGGCGAAGTGCGCGACCGCCGCAGGCAGTTGCCGCGGAGCGCCCGCGGCACGATCGAGCAGCCGTGCGTGCAGGTCGCGCAACGGCTGGCCGGGCTCGACTCCCAGCTCGGCATCGAGGTGGTCGCGGATCTGCTCGTACGCGGCGAGCGCCTCCTCCGGCCGGCCCGCCTGGTGCAACGCCTGCACGAGCTGCGCCCAGAACCCCTCGCGCAACGGGTGCTCACCGGTCAGCTCGCGCAGCTCCGCCACGAGCCCGGCACCGCGCCCGCGCGCCAGGTCGGCCTCGATCCGCCTGCCGTGCACCACGAGCCGTTCCTCGACGAGCGGCGGCACGTCCTCGCGGTGCAGGTGCGGGGAGTCGACGTTGGACGCCACCTCGCCGCGCCAGTGCGCCAGCGCCGCACCGAACTCACCCTCGGCGGCGAACCGCCGGAACCGAGTCAGGTCGAGCCGCTCGGGATCGACCTCCGCCAGGTAGCCACCGGTGGCCGTGCGCACGCAGTTGGCCTCCCCCAACGCCATCCGCAGCCGCCGCACGACCATGTGCAACGTCCTGTGGGCGCGGTCGATCGTGGGCGGGGAGCCGTCCCACAGCCGTTCGACCAACTCGTCCACGGACACGAACCGGTTGGGCCGCAACAACAACGTCGCCAGCAACACACGACCGCGCCCGGCGGGCACCCCGACCGGCACTCCGTCGCACAGCACCTCCACCGGCCCGAGGACGCGGTACTCGACGTTCATGGGCTCCTTCACCTGCTCGTCCACAGTGGATCTCTGATGTGACCGGAGTGTGAGCGGTGGCCGGCAGACTCGTCACCAGCCGAGGACGACAGCGACAGGAATTCGCCTGGGGGGCCGCTGTGGTCCGGCGCCGTCGCGGGACACCCCCGCGGCGGCGCCCCGGCTGTTCCACGCAGACCTGCCGCGCGGTGACGTCACCCGCCCGTCCGTCGCGATGATCACGCCCTCCATCCGCACCGCGTTGCCCTGTGGCGAAAGATTCGTTTTCACCTCGCCCGGCACTCGGCCGTCATCCCTCCTCCAGTTCTGCCAGTTGTGCGACCAGTTCGCCGAGCCGGTCGTCGCGGAGATCGCGCCACAACTCCGCGGCACGCCGCCAGGCGGTCACCGCCTCATCTCGCCGTTCCAGCCTCACCAGGACGCCACCGAGGTGGCGCAGCGCGTCGCCCTCGTTCTCTCGATCGCCGAACCTGACTGCTCCTTCGAGTGCAATCCCCAGCGCCCGCTCCGCCTCGTCGAGCCGGCCGACCCCGGCGAGGGAATGGCCGTACATCGTGTGGATCCGTGAGTGCACGTACTCCTCACCCATGTCCGCTGCGATCGCGATGGCCGCGGTGATCTCCGGCAGCGCCTCCTCGTACCGCCCGAGTTCGTTGAGGATCAGGCTGACGTTCGCACGCGAGGTGCACTCCAGGTAGGGCTCGCCGAGCTCGCTGATCACAGCGGCCCCTTCCCTGCTGGTCGCCAGAGCGTTCTCCAGATCACCCAGGCGTTCGTAGGCGCCCACCACGTTGAGCAGCGCCACGCCCTCCGCACGCCGATCGCCGGACTCGCGCGCGTACCGCAGCGCGAACTCGTAGGCGCCCAGGGCTTCGTCGAACCGTGCGCAGTGGCAGTACAGCGAGGCCAGCTTGATCTGCAGCATCGCCTGTTCCCGGTCCGTGCCGAAGGTCAGCACCTGCTCGTGCAGCTCGACGGCTTCCGGACGGCGTCCCGTGTCGATGTTGAGGTAGCGGGAGAGGTACGCCGGTACGAGCAGGGCCAGCCGGGTCCAGCCGTGCGCGATCGCCGCCGGCACGAGCGCCTTGAGGTTGCGCCACTCGTCGCGGATCCAGGACAACGCCTCGGACGACGACGAGAACCCTCGCGGCACCACGCCTGACGTGATCTCACCGGCCTGCACCATGTGCTTCGTGCCCTGCACCGCGTCCGCGGCGTTCACCAGGGTGTGGACGTACCACTCCGCCAGCCGCAACGCAGACTTCTCGTCGTCGCCGCACAGCTCGGCCGAGTAGGCGCGCAACAGGTCGTGCAGGTCGTAACGGCCGGGTGAACGGGACTGCACGAGGTGGTCGGCCACCAGTCGTTCCAGCAGCCGCCGCGCCTGGGCGATCGGCACCTCAGCCAGGACCGCGGCGGCGCTCACGTCGAAGTCCGGTCCGAAGTGGACCGACAACAACCGGAAGGCTCTGGCCGACTCGGGGTCGAGCGCCTGGTAGGACCAGCTGAACACGGCACGGACGTCCACGTCGTCGAAGTCGCTCAGCGCGTCCAGCCGCGTGTTCTCCAGCTCCGCGGCGAATTCCCGCAACGACGTGTCCGGGAACCGGGCCACCCGCTCGGCGACGACGCGCAACGCCAGCGGAAGCCCACCGCACAGCTCGACGACGTCTCGTGCCGCGTCCGGCTCCGCGTCGAGGCGCCCTCCGCCCAGCACCGCGGCGAGCAGCAACCGTGCCGCGGGAAAGTCCAGCTGCCGCAACTCGATCGTGGTCGCGTCGTGCCGTGAAACGAGTGCGCGGAGCTGGTTGCGACTGGTGACCACCACGCGCACCCCGGCCGCACCCGGCAGCAGCGGCACGACCTGGCGGCTGGACGCGGCGTTGTCCAGCACGAGCAGGAGCCGCCGGTCGTGCAGGATCGTGCGCAGCGACGCGAACCGCGCCTCCGGATTCGCCGGAATCTCCTCCAGGCCCAGGCCGATGAGCAGGATCTCCGCCGCCGCGGCCGGCTCGACGGGAGCAGCGTCCGGATCGAACCCCCGCAGGTTCAGGTACAGGTCGCCATCCGGGAAACGGTCTCGCGCCGCCCGCGCCCACTTCAGCGTCATCGCGGTCTTGCCGATACCGCCGACTCCGTGCACGACCGTGAGCCCGCCCGGTTCGTCGAGCAGGTCGAGCTCCGCGTCGCGCCCGACGAAGCTGCGCACCACCCCCGGCAGCTGCCGGGGCACCACCCCTCGACCGCCCACCGGCACGTCCGCGCGAAGGATCTGTTCGTGCAGCTCCCTCAGTTCCGGGCCTGGATCGACGCCCAGTTCGTCTACCAGGACGGCTCTGACCTCGTGGTATGCCTTGAGCGCCTCGCTCTGGCGTCCCGACCGGTACAACGCCAGCATCAGGTGACGCCAGAACGTCTCCCGCAACGGGTGCTCGGCGACGAGCGAGCGCAGCTCGGCCACCAGCTCACCCGCGAGCCCTCGGTCGAGGTCGGCCTCCAGCCTCCGCTCGAGCACGGAGAGCCGTTCGTTCACCAGCAAGGGCACGTCGTCGCGATGCAGGCGATCGGACCGCACGTTGACCAGCGCCGGTCCACGCCACAACGCAGAGGCCACCCCGAGATCGCCCGAGCTCGCCAGCGCGCGGAACCGCAGCAGGTCGAGCTGATCAGGATCGAGAGCCGCCTGGTAACCGCCGGGCAGGGTGCGCACGCAGTCGGCGTCGCCCAGAGCTACTCGCAGCCGCCGCACCACCATCTGCAGGGACTTGTGCGCACGGCCGGCCGTCGGCGGTTCGCCGTCCCACACGTGGTCGACCAGCTCGTCGACGGGAACCAACCGGTTGGGCCGCAACAACAACGTCGCCAGCAGCACATGACACCGGCCACCTGGAAGCGGCACCGGTTCGCCGTCGAGCAGCACCTCCAACGGCCCCAGCACGCGGTACTCGGCTCGCAATGGTCCCCCCAGGTCCGTGACCAGTTTAGACGCTGTGTGATCGGTGTGTGAGCAAAGTGTGAGCGGCGCAGGGCAGAGTGCTCCTCAGCGGTGCTGGTGGCAAAGTTTCCTGGGGGGCCACCAGCACCGCTGATCACTTTCCCGGCGGCTCCACCCACCCGTGAGCGGAGTGTGAGCACGCCGCGGGAATCTACGAACGGCCGGTTCCCCCGCGACAACCTCCCTCTTCATCGCGCGGGGACCGGTCGCTCACCCCAGCGAGGACAGCAGCTCGCGCACGTCGTCCGCCTGGTCGTGGCCCAGGTCGTCGTAGACGTCCAGCGCCGCGAGGTAGTAGTCGCGGGCCGTGTCCAGCTCGCCCAGCTCCCGTTTCATGTCGGCCAGCCGCACGAGCGTGTCCGCCTGGTGGTGGCGGTACGACAACGTCGCCTGCAGCTCGACCGACCTGAGGTAGTTCGCCTCCGCCTCCTCGTAGCGGCCCAGCGCCCGGTAGATGCTGCCGAGGGTGTCGCGGTTCGAGGCCACCACGGTGTCCCGCTCGTCCGGCACCAGTTCCAGGTACATGTCACGGGCCTGCTCGGCGCGCGCCGCCGCTTCGAGGTGGTCGCCGAGCTCGTGGTGCACGAACGCCAGCGACGCCGCGACGCTCGCCAGCTCGATCCGGTCGCCGCTGCGCCTCGCCACGTCGAGTGCCCGCCGCAACGGGTCGAGCGCGTGCACGTACCTGCCCTGCCTGGCCAGCAGGTAGGCGAGGCCGCGCAGGTCGTTCGACAGCCCGACGAGGTCGCCCAGCCGTTCGTCCAGCGCCACCGCCTCGCGGAGCTGGTGCTCGGCCTCGTCGAACTCCTGCGCGGGGATCAGGCACGACACCAGGCCGCGGCGGGCCCTGCACTCGCCTTCGAGGTCTCCCGCCCGCACTGCCGCCGCCACGGCCAGCCGCTGCAGGCGTTCGCCCTCGCGGGCCCGTCCGGTGGCCAGCAGGAAGTGCCGGATCGCCCACACCGTGCGCCACACGTGCCCGTCGAAGCCCTCCTCGCCCGCCGCCTCGACCGCGGGACCGAAGACCGCTCGTTCGCCGGCGTACCAGCGGTCGGCGTCGGTGCTCACGCCGAACGCGAGCACGACGGCGCCGGGTGCCGGGTCCGGTGTGGTGATGGGCTGGCGCAACGGGTCCGACTTCAGGGTGGCGGCCAGCGCGGAGTGCATGAGGTGGTCGAAGAACCGCTGTTGGGCGGCCGTCCGTTCGGCGGCGGACAGCCGATGGGCCGCCTCCTCCGCCGCGTACGCACGCATCAGGTCGTGCAACCGGTAGCGGCCGTTCTGGCTGTTGATCAGGCTGTAGCGGACCAGTTCGTCCAGCGCCTCCGCCGACGCGTGCGCCATCAGGCTGGTCGCGGCGGGCTCGGTCACGTCCGGGCCGGGGTGCAGGCCCAGCAACACGAACAACCGCGCTGCCTCGTCGCTCAGCCACCCGAAGGTCCACGAGAACACCGCCCGCACGCTCGTGAGCGGATCGTCGGTGTCCAGTGCGTCGAGCGCGGCGTGTTCGAGCTCCTCCACGAGCATGCCGAGCGGGTGCTGGTCGAGCGTGGCCCGTGCCGCCACCACGGCGAGCGCCAGCGGCAGACCGGCGCACAGCTCGACGAGCCTGGCGGCCGCGACGTGCTCCGCCGCGACCCGTTGCGTGCCGACCCTGCCCGCGAAGAGCACCATCGACTCCTGCGGCCCGAGCACGTCGAGCTGGAACGCGCGGTCCTGCGTGACCAGACCGCGCAAACGGTTGCGAGAGGTGATCACGGCCAGGCTCCGCGACCCGCCCGGCAGCAGCGGCCGCACCTGGGCGACGTCGCGGACGTTGTCGAGCAGCACCAGCACCCGCCGCCGGGCCAGCAGCGAGCGATAGCACTCCAGCATCGCCTCGGTACCGGACGGGATCTCGGCCACGGGCACGCCGAGGGCCAGCAGGAAGTCGCGGGCCGTGCTGACCGGGTTCACCGGGGCGCCCGTCGGGTCGAACCCGCGCAGGTCGCTGTAGAGCTGCCCGTCCGGGAACCGGCCGGCGATCCGGTGCGCCCACTGGACCGCGAGCGAGGTCTTGC
Organism: Lentzea sp. HUAS TT2; assembly: GCF_051853195.1. Classification (NCBI taxonomy): domain Bacteria; kingdom Bacillati; phylum Actinomycetota; class Actinomycetes; order Pseudonocardiales; family Pseudonocardiaceae; genus Lentzea; species Lentzea sp. HUAS TT2. The sequence goes on from NZ_CP196667.1 coordinate 2,135,324, forward strand.
CGATGCCTCCGCTGCCGTTGATCACCAGCTGCCCGGACGCGTGCACGGCATCGAGCCGGTCGAGTTCCAGCTCACGGCCCACGAAGTGCGGCAACGCGGTCGGCAGCTGCCGGGGAACGTGGTGGTGTGGTGGCGCCGCAGGCAGTCCTCCCGCCAGCACCTGCTGCTGCGCCTCCCGCAGGCGAGCGCCGGGCATGACACCGAGCTGCTCACCGAGGACCGCCGAGACCTCCTGGTAGGCCGCGAGCGCGTCCGCCTGCTGACCGCTGCGGTGCAACGCGAGCATCAGCTGGGCCCAGAACACCTCGCGCAACGGGTGCTGCCGGGTGAGCGCCCGCAGCTCCGGCACCAGCTCCGCAGCGACGCCCAGCTCCAGGTCGGCGTCGATCCGCTTCTCCAGCGCGCCCAGCCGTTCCTCCGCCAGCGCCGGCACGAGATCTCGGTGCAACGACTCCGACGTGACGTTCGCCAGCACCGGGCCACGCCACAACGCCGTCGCCTCGGTGTGCTCACCGGCGTTCAGGTGGGCGCGGAACCGGAACAGGTCGAGCTGTTCCGGCTCGACCACGGCCACGTAGCCGCCCGCACGCGTCCGCACGCAGCTCGCCTCGCCGAGCGCCTGCCGCAGCCTGGTCACGACCATGTGCAGCGTCTTGCCCGCACGGTCCGAGGTGGGCGGCGTCCCGTCCCACAGCCGTTCGACGATCTCCGCGACCGGCACGGACTTGTTGGCGTGCAACAGGAGTGTGGCGAGCAGGACCCGGCAGCGACCGGCGGGGACGGCGACCGGCACGCCGTCGAGCAGCACCTCGAGCGGCCCCAGCACGCGGTACTCGACTCGCACGTCGCCCCTCTCCGCCCGGTGGCCGAGCGCCGAGTGTAGGGGCGTGGACTCGGTGTGACCGAAGTGTGAGCGCAGCCGGGCAGAGTGAGCATCAGCCGGAACGACGAGAGTGACGTTGAAGTTCCTGGGGGGACGTCACGATCGCCGATGTTCCGTCCGGACAGCCCCTCCCCAGTGGTGCGGTCAGGACGGAACCCCGGTCATGGGGGAACCGGACAGTCCCCTGCTGTTCGGTTAAGGCCCGCGGCTTCGGCTGCGGGCCTTTTTCATGTGGCGGCACAACGAGAAGGGGCCCGCGGCATCAGCCGCGGGCCCCTTCTCGTTCAGTGCTCTAGTCCGGCGAGATCCAGGCGAACTGGATGCGCTGCTGACCGTGCTTGCGGGTCACCAGCGTGCCCCGGCCGGGAGGCTGCGGCGACGGCTTCAGGTTGCCGACGATGTTGCCCTCCTCCTTCGAACCGGAACCCACGAAGATCGGCGCCGAGATCTCCTTCAGCTTGCCGATGATCGGGTCGTACATCGCACGCGAGGCACCACCCATGCGGCGGGCGACGACGACGTGCAGACCGACGTCCTTCGCCTGCGGGATGAACTCGGCCAGCGGCGCCATCGGGTTCGCGCCACCCTGCGGGGCGACCAGGTCGTAGTCGTCGACGATGACGAAGACCTCGGGCCCCTTCCACCAGGAACGGGTCTTGAGCTGCTCCTGCGTCACGTCCGGGCCGGGCATGCGGTTCGCGAGCGAGCCGCGGACCTCCTGCACGTTCTGCGTGAACTGGGGGCCGGACACCGCGTAGCTGAGCAGGTGGTCGGTGTCGATGAAGCCGAGCATCGTGCGGCGGTAGTCCGCGAGCAGGATCAACGCCTCGGACGAGGTGTAGCTCTGCATGATGCCGCGGACGATCGTGCGCAGGAGGTTCGTCTTGCCCGACTCGCCGTCGGCCAGCGCCACGAAGTGCGGGTCCGCGTCGAAGTCCAGGTAGACCGGCGCGAGCTCGTCCTCGTTGACACCGACCGGGACCAGGTGGCCGCGGTTGGGCAGGATCTGCTGGACGTGCGCCATGAACTGCCCGTGGTCGAGCAGGTCGGGCAGCATCCGGACCTGCGGGGCGCGCTGCCCCTGCCAGCCCTGGTTGAGCTTGTGGCTGAGGTCCTGCACACCCGCCACGACCGTGGTCGCGTCCTGCGAGGTGTCGATGCGGGGCAGGCCGACGAGGTAGTGCAGCTTGCGGCCCGTGGCACCGTCGATGGTGATGCCGCGGCCTGGGCGGCCCGGCGGCACGTTGACCGCCACCTTGCGGTCGACCTCGGACTCGCTCGGATCACCGAGCCGCAGCTCGAAGCGCGTGCCGAGGAGGTCCTTCATGGCAGGGCGGATCTCCGCCCACCGGCTCGCGCCGACAATCACGTGCACGCCGTAGGACAGACCCTGCGCGGCGAGCGCCTGGATCTGCGGCTCGACCATCTCGAACTCCTGGCGGAAGTTCATCCAGCCGTCGATGATCAGGAACGCGTCGCCGAAGGCGTCGTCCTTGATCTCACCGCGACGCTTGCGGGCGCGGAACTCGCCCAGCTCGATGCGTGCGTCGCGCCAGCGGAGCTCGCGCTCGGCGATCAGGGTCTGCAGCTCGGCCACCATGCGGCGGACCTTGTCGACGTCGAGACGACCGGCGAAGCCACCGACGTGGGGCAGGTCCTCCATCGCGGCGAGCGAACCACCACCGAGGTCGATGAGGTAGAACTGCACCTCCTCCGGCGTGTGGGTGAGCGCCATCGACGCGACGAGCGTCCTGAGCATCATCGACTTGCCGGACTGCGGGCCGCCGACGATCGCGCCGTGGCCCGCCGCACCGGAGAAGTCCGCCCACAGCAGGTCGCGGCGCTGCTCGAACGGCTTGTCGACCACGCCCATCGGGATCTGCAGCGTGCTGTTGGCCGGGTAGCCCGGCGACGTCAGACCGCGGTCCGGCGTCACGTCGAGCGGCGGCAGCATCGTGTCCATCGTCGGCGGCTCGTTGAGCGGCGGCAGCCACACCTCGTGCGCGGGCGGGCCCTGACCGACGAGGCGGTCGACGATGAGCTCGAGCTGGGTCGGCTCGTTCGCGTCCTCCTTGACCGGCGCGGCCACGACCTGGACCGGCTCGACCGGGCGCTCGGGCTCCTTCGGGATCTCGATGAAGTCCGGCACGAAGAACCGCGGCCGCTTGTCGCTGCGCACGGCCACCGACTCACCGGCGGACTGCATGCCGGCGGGACGGTAGGTGCCCGAGACGTAGAGCGCCTTGAACCTGGTCAGCGGCATGCCCTGGACGCTCAGGTAACCCGAGCCCGGGATCGGCGGCAGCTCGTAGGCGTCGGGCACACCGATCGCCGCACGGGACTCCGCCGCGTTGAAGGTCTTCAGACCGATCCGGTACGAGAGGAACGTGTCCAGACCGCGGAGCTTGCCCTCCTCCAGTCGCTGCGACGCGAGGAGCATGTGCATCTGCAGCGACCGGCCGACACGACCGATCTGGAGGAAGATGTCGATGAAGTCCGGCTTCGCCGTCAGCATCTCGGAGAACTCGTCGATGCAGATGAAGAGCGCGGGCAGCGGGTCGAGCTGGGCGCCGTTCTCACGGGCCTTCTCGTAGTCCCAGACGTTCTTGTAGTTGCCCTTCGCCAGGACCTCCTGGCGCCGGGACACCTCGCCCTCGATGGCGTCCTTCATGCGGTCGACGAGGCTGAGGTCGCCGGCGAGGTTGGTGATCGTCGCGGCGACGTGCGGTGCCTTGTCCAGGCCGAGGAACGTCGCACCACCCTTGAAGTCGACGAGGATCATGTTGAGCGCCGTCGACGAGTGCGAGGCCAGCAGACCGAGCACCAGGGTGCGGAGGAACTCCGACTTACCGGAACCGGTCGCGCCGATGCACAGGCCGTGCGGGCCCATGCCGTCCTCTGCCGCTTCCTTGATGTCGAGCTCGACCGCCTGGCCGTGCTCGCCGATGCCGAACGGGATGCGGTAGCGGTCGCGCTTGGGCCTCGGCCGCCACGCCTGCTGCACGTCGAACGTGATCGGGTCGCCGGGGATGCCCATGAACTCGAGCAGCGGCGGGTTGTTGGTCATCGCCAACGGGTCCTCGCCCGAGTCGCCACCGGCCTCACCGGCGGCGCCCATGCGGTACGGCGACAGCCTGCGGGCCAGGGCCTCGGCCTCCACGATCGACAGGCGGTCCGGCGCGCCGAACCACTCGACGCCGGTCGCGGAACGGGCGCCCAGCTGGTTGTTCTCGGTGACGAGACGCAGGCCGCGGCGGGCCGTCAGGTTACCCAGGCACTCGGACAGGTCCAGCAGCGTGACGCCGACCAGACCCTCCTCGAGGATGATCATCTCTTCGCGGCTGATGTCGCCGTCGTCGATGACGATCACGATGTGCGGCTGGTCGGGCGGTGGCGGGGCGTTGCGGGTGAACCGCTGCCGGTCGCGCAGGTTCTCGTCCAGCATCGCCTCGATCTCGGCGAGCGAGTTCGCCATCATGCGGCGCTGGCCGATGCCGTCGATGTCGGTGGGGTGCTGGGCGTGCGGGAGCCACTTCACCCACTCCCACAGCTGCTTGGTGCGGCCCGCGCTGACGACCGCGATCAGCAGGTCGTCCGGGGCGTGGAAGGTGACGAGCTGGGCGAGCAGGGCGCGCGCGACATCGCGGCGGTCCTCGATCTCGCCGAGCAGGCCGACCGCGGCGAACCCGCGCAGTGCGATGGAGATCGGGAGGTCGGGCACGAGCGAGTGGGCGCGCACGAACCGGCGCAGGGCCAGCGTCGCGATCGGCTCGAGCTCCTCGACGGGACCGGTCTGCGGCGGCACCAGGCGGGTGGCGAGGCGCTGCGAGCCCCGTCCCGCGCGCAGGTGGCAGAAGTCAGGGTCGTTCTGGCGGCGTTCCCACATGCGGCGGGTGGTGGCGAGCGACCACAGCATCTGCGGGTCGGGGTGCACCCACTCGCGCTCGGCGCGCTGCTCGTCGGCGGCCTCGCGGGCGCGGTCGCGCATCTGGCCGAGGTACCGCAGGTAGTCCTTGCGGTCCTCGTTCATCTCGGCTTTCTTCTGGCCCTTGCCCGAGCCCATGCCGCTCGCCATCATGCCGATGGTCGAGATCATCATCATGCCCGGCATGATCATCGCCGCGGGCTGCCGCGGCATGAACACGAGCATCATGCCCATCATGCCCATGGACGCGACGATCATGACGACGGGCATCGCCTTCATCATGATGTTGCCGGGGATGATCCGGGGGACCTCGGGTGGCGGCTCGAGGTGGACCTCACCGCCAGGAGGCCGGGGAGCAGCAAGGCGTGCCGTTCGCTTGAACTGCAGCGTGCTCAACTGACAGGCACCTCTTCGACTCGTTACGCCACCAGTAGCAACCGACACTATTGCGCATCCACGCGCACCGCGAAGGTGGGTCAGGAAAAAACCTGACCGAACGTGTTCTGCAAACGACACGTGCAAGAGACGCCGGTGCGGCCATACTAGGGCCGCCCGGCAACCGTCCGAGTGGACCAATAAGGTCGGGCACATTGTTTTCAAGCGCTGATCTGACTTAGGGGGCCCTGGTGGCGACCGGTACGACGGTGTTCAGCCGTGTCACGGTGGTGGCACCTCGAACGCGTATCGACGTCGCGCTGCCTGCCGACGTGGCGGTGGCCGATCTCCTGCCGATGCTGCTCGACATGGCGAGAGAGGCCACTCCGGACGGTGGCGTGCGGCACGGTGGCTGGTGCATCGCCAAGCTCGGCGACAACCCGCTCGACCCCGCCCGCACGCTGGCATCGCTGGGCGTCGTGGACGGCGAGTTGCTGCAGTTGCGGCGCCGCAACGAGAATCCGCCTCCGCCGTTGTACGACGACGTCGTCGACGCGATCGCGGAGTCCGATCCGGACTCGTTCCGGCCGTGGACCAAGGAGACCGCGCAGCGGTTCGGTCACCTGGCCGGCTCGCTCGCGCTGATCGCGTCCGCGGTGGCGTTGTTCCTGTCCGGCCCGATCTCGCAGGGCGACTCCGGCAGCGGGCTCGCCGCCGCGATCGCCGGCGGTGTCGGTGCGATCGCCATGCTGGCGGCGGGCGCGACCATCGCGCGGGCCTACAGCGCGGCGTCGACGGGTGTGCTGATCGCCGCGTGCGGTTCGCTGCCGCTGGCGTTCGTCGCGGGCTTCCACGCCGTGCCCGGTGTGGGCTTCAACCCGAAGATGCTGCTCGCCTCCGCGTTGATGATGATCTTCGCGTGGGGCGGGATCCTGCTGATCGGGCAGGGCATCACGGTGTTCATCGCCGCGGCGACCGGCGGCACCCTGGTGGCGCTGGCGTTCCTGGTGGCGACGTTCGTCGAGCACCCGCTGTCCGGCGTGGCCGCCGCGACCGGTGCCGTGGCGCTCGCCGCGCTGTCGATGCTGCCGAGCCTCACGCTGCGGCTGGCCAAGATCCCGCCGCCCGTCGTGCCGACGAACGCCGAGGACCTCAAGGAGGACAGCGGCTTCCCGGAGTACGCGGTCATCGAGCGTCGCACGGCCGTCGCGCACGAGTACCTGACGGGCATGATCATCGGCACCGGCATCGTCGCGGCTCTGGCCGCCATCGTCGCCGCGTCCGCCGACACCTTCTGGGGCCCGATCTACGGCGTCGTCGTCGCGATCGTGCTGATGATGCGCGGCCGGGCGTACGCCAACGGCGCGCAGGCCGTCGCACTGCTGTCGACCGGCATGTTCGCCAGCGCGGGCATCCTGATCGGCTGGCTGATCTCGTCGACGTCGTTCAACCGGCTCGCGTTCGTCTTCGGCGCGCTGCTGCTGCTGGGCGCGCTCGCGCTGGTGCTCGGTGTGATCTTCCCCGGCCAGAAGTTCTCGCCGCCGTTGCGCCGCACCGTCGACATCATCGAGGCGATCCTGATCGCCTCCGTGCTGCCGCTGGCGCTGGCGGTCATGGACATGTACCAGGTGTTCCGAGGTCTGATCACGCTATGAGGACCGGCATCAGGCGCACCACGGCGGCCGCGACCGCCGGACTGCTTCTGCTGACGGGGACGCTGCCGCAGGCCTCCGCTCAGCCGTCGTCCACGCCGGCGACCGTGCGGCCGAACTCGGTGCCGCCGGACCTGCCGGCCGGCACCCCGCCGCCCGCCGACACCGGCGCACCGGACGTCAAGTACGAGCGCACCTCGAAGGGGTGCGTGGAGTCCGACACCAAGAGCGAACTGATCGAGTACATGCCCTGGGGCCAGGTCTACCTGAACCTGGAGCAGGCGCACCGGTTCGCCAAGGGCAAGGGCATCAAGATCGCGATCATCGACACCGGTGTCGACCCCCGCAACCCCCGCTTCGGCGGCAGGGTCAAGGGCGGCGGTGAGTACGTCTTCGGCAACGCGAACGGCACCGACGACTGCGACGGCCACGGCACCGAGGTCGCCGGCGTCGCCGCCGCGGCCAAGACCGAGGGCGACTTCGTCGGCGCCGCACCGGAAGCGACGATCCTGGCGATCCGCCAGACCAGCGACCGGTTCGAGTTCAAGGGCGACGCGGCCAACCCGGACAAGCGCGCCTCCGCAGGCAAGGTCGGCACGCTGGCGATGGCCATCGTGCGCGCGGCGAACCAGGACGCCAAGGTCATCAACATCTCGTTGACGAACTGCAGCTCTCCCAAGGGCTTCAGCGCGGACGACCAGAAGCTGCAGGCCGCCATCAGGTACGCGGTGGACGTCAAGGACGTGGTGATCGTCACCGCGGCCGGCAACCTCAGCGACCAGGGCACCGGGTGCGCCGCCCAGAACAACAACATGGACCCGACCACCGTCAACTCGGTCTCGTCGCCCGCGTGGTTCGCGAACGACGTGCTGTCGGTGGGCTCGATCGCCCGCTCCGGCGAGGTCTCGGGGTTCAGCGTCTGGGGCCCGTGGGTCAGCATCGCCGCGCCGGGCGAGGAGATCATCTCCGTCGACCCCAAGGGCACCGGCCTGACGAACGCGAACGTCACCGCGCAGGGCGTGCAGGACATCAAGGGCACGAGCTTCGCGTCGCCGTACGTGGCGGGCATCACCGCGCTGGTGCGCGAGCGGTTCCCGAACCTCAAGGCGCGTCAGGTGATGGAGCGCCTCAAGACCACGGCCCTGCACCCCGGCAACGTGTCCGGCAAGGACAACAAGGTCGGCTTCGGCATGGTCAACCCGGTCGCCGCGCTGACCGCGGTGCTGCCGGGCGAGGCGGCCGGGTTCAAGGCCCCGGTGCCGAAAGAGCTCAACACCGACGTCACCCCGCCGCCGGGCCTCGACTGGCCGCCGATCATCGTGGCGCTGAGCGGCATCGGTGCCGGTGGTCTGCTGCTGGCGCTGACGTTGTTCGTGCGCAACTCTCTGAACCGCAAACGCGGGAGCACCGCATAGCGTTTGAACCACAACGAATCGGGCCCCGCCGGAATTCCGGCGGGGCCCGATTCGTTGTTCGACAAGATTCTCAGTCGTCGTCGCCGATCGTCTTCGGCGCGGCCTTCTTGGGTTTGCCGAGCAGGTCGTCGATCGAGCCGGTGAGCCGCTGCTTCGGCTTGTGCTCCTTGTCGCCGCTCTGCTGCCCGCCGCCCATGCCGCCACCCATCATCGGCGCCATGCCGCCCATCATGCCGCCACCGCCGGAAGCGGCCCCAGGACGGCCACCAGCGGCCGCGGCGGGCTGGGCGGCCCCAGCACCCTTGTCCGCCAGTGGAACCTGCTCAGCGACGCCTGTGGCGCCGCCGAACTGCATCGGCTGCGGCGCCGCTGCGGCAGCCGGAGCGCCGACGGAGCCGACGCCGCCCGCACCGACCCCTCCGCCGCCTCCACCGACCGCGCCACCACCGCCACCGGACGAAGCGCTGCCCGCGGCGGCCGTGGCAGAGGCCTTGGCCGGTTCGGGCACCTTCGTCTCGGGCTTGGCGGGCGCCGTGTAGGTCCAGTTCTGGTCGGGGTACTTGTGCTCCATCCGCACGGCACCGAAACCGCCGGCCTCACCGGAGACCCCGTCGCACAGCTTGAGGAACGCCTCCAGCACCTGCCGCGCGGACTCGTGCAGCTCGCGCACGGGATGCTTGAGCTCCTCGATGTGCTTGATCGCGCGCTGGTCACCGTCCAGCGGCAGCGCGGCCGTGCCGGACACCGAGTCGGCGGCGTCGGCGAGCACGTGCGCCATGTCCTGCACGATGACGCGAACGCCGTCCGCGGTCTCCTCCAGCGCGTCCGCCATCGCGTTCATCGCGTCGGCCATGTCGCCGCCCGCGAGACCCACCTTGCGCATGTGATCGAGGAACGCGTCCGCGTCCTTGCCCTCCCACCGCGCGTCGACCCCGCCCAGCGGCGCCGCGACGTGCCCGTTGACCGCCTCGGTCACCTTCGCGGCCTTGCGCCAGCGCTCGGCCTCCTCGCGCAGGTCGTTCCAGTCGCCCACCAGCGGGTCGAAGAAGTCGTGCACGAGGTCCACGACACCGAGCTTGCGGCTGACCCGCGAGAGGTAGTCGAGCTCGGGACCGACCTCGGCCGCGATCTGCTTGCCGTCCTTGGCCATCAGTGCTCCCGCCGATCGGCCTTCTTGATCGCCTGCAAGCTCTCCTCGTCGCCCTGCCCGTACTGCTCGGCGACGGCGTGCAGACCCTGGGAGGCCGAGTCCAGGGCGTCACAGGCGCGGGCGAGCTGCGAGTTGAGCAGCTCGGCCGCACGCGCGTAGCCCTGGGCCGTACCGACGGTTCTGCCGATCTCGCCGAACGACTCGGGACGCAGCGGGGACACCTTCATGGCGTCCCGCAACCGCCTCAGGTCGTCCGTGGTCCCGTCGATGCGGTCGGCGTACTTCTCCAACCAAGCGGCATCGACGCTGATCCGACCGGCCACAACAAGTCCCCCAAACGACAACTCCGGGTGCATTCGTCCGATTCGACGGTGATGCACCCGGAGTGGTTCCGCTACTTCTGAACGGCCGCCTGCGGATCCTTGATCGTGCCCTTGGGCGCCGGGATCGAGTCGTAACTGCGGTTCGCCTCGTTCTTGTTGAGCTGCGGCCCCATCGGCAGCAGGCTCAGGATCTGGTTCGGTGCCGGCGGGAACGTCCCGTCGAGACCCAGCGCCGACGCGGTGCCGCCGTCGGGAACCCCGTAGCGGACGCCACGACCCGTGACGATCTGCACGGGACCGGTGCCGAAGTCGCCCTTGCCCTGGCTCGCCCGCACGACGGCGGCCTTGCCCGGCAGCATCAGGAACTGGTCGATGATCTCGCCCGCCGCACCCGGCGCGTTCAGCTCGACCGGGGTCATCTCCTTGGGGCCGGGCAGCTTCGAGCCGATCGTGACCGTGGTGTGCTCGGCCTTGGTCTGCTCGGTGAAGTTGTCGGCCTTCCAGCCCAGGCACAGCACGGTGTTGCCGGCGTTCGCCTCGAGCGTGGAGGGGATCTGCTTCGGGTACGAGTCGAGCTTCAGCGGGTTCTTCGGGTCCTTGTGGTTCGCGATCGCGCTCGGCGAGAGCCTGACCGACTTGTTGTTGTTCGAGTACGCCCAGCGCAGCAGGTCGCCGACGGTCTCCTCGACTGTCTGGAACCCGTCCTCCAGCGCGACCATGGACTCGAAGCCGTTCTGCCGCTCGACCTGGATGACCTCACCGATCTTGACGTTGGTCTCGGTGACGTAGGTGGCCTGCTTGCCCTGGTTCGGGATGATCGGCGCGGCCAGCGCGGAGACCTCGGGGATCGTCGTGAGCAGCGCCGTGCTGATCGAGCGCGCCTGCTTGCCGCCCAGCTTGAGGGCGTTGACGACCTTGTCGTTCTTGAGGTCCACCTCGGCGCGGACAGTCGACGACGAGATGTCGGTGCGGCTGTCGGGCTTGCGGTAGATCAGGTACGCCTTCTTGGCGCCGGTGCGCTGCTGCACGAGCACCGCCTCGTCGCCCAGCTGCGGGTTGCCCTCGCTGACGCCCGCGATCACGGAGGTCTTGATCTGGTTCTCCGCCGCCTGGTTCTCGCGGAACTCGTCCAGGTTGAGGGTGTCGCAGACGGACCACTGCGCGTCGATGCGGAGGTTCTGCTTGGGCAGCACGTCCGGCGCGTCCGGCAGACCGGTGAGCCTGCCGCGCGGCAGGCTCGCCAGCGCCGACTCGCTCACGAGCTTCGGGGCGCCGCCGGCCGCCTCCTGCGGAACGCCCGCGGTGCCGGCCGGTGCGTCGCCGCCGCCCTGGCCCTGCTGCGCGTCGGGGTTGTTGCGGGAGTACCAGAGCAGCCGGGCCGACGCGAGGTTCGTCATCGGGATCAGCCGCCGCGGCGAGCTGTCGACGACGTAGACCTGGCCGGTCTCCTTGCTGATGGCGATCTGCGTCTCGTTGTCGAGCCTCGGCGCCGGGCTGAAGAGCCCGATCACGAGGAACACGATCAGACCGAGGACGCCCAGCACCACACCCACCGCAGTAGCGCGCGAGTGAATGCTCATAGGGTCGTGCAGCATCACCGCGTCTCTGCGGACAAGTGCTGACTGCATCCGCTTCAGAACGAATTGGTAAGCCTGGACCTGTGCCTTGGTGGTGGGTGTTGATGCCATTCTCGGCTCGCTGCTCTCCCAGTCGCGGTACGGTTCGGCAGGATAGCCGGACGCAGGTTGCTCCGTGGGCCGGTTCGCCAAGCCCACCGACCATCGAGGGGAAAGAGACCACAACGGATGTCCGTGACCACTCCACATCCGCCCCGGCCCAACCCAGGGATGGCACGGCCGCAGGGACCCGCAGGTCCTGGCCAGCAGGCACCCGCGCCTCCGCGTCCGGTCGGGCGTGTCCGTCGCAGAGCCGCGGGCGTCAGCCTCGGCTCGTTGCCCGTGTCGAACGTAGTCACGATCGAGGTCGGTCTCGCCATCGCCCTCCTCGTACTCACGATCATGGGCGTGAAGCAGGGCGACGCGCTGAACGTCGTCTCCGTCTCGATCGCCGGCGGTGTGCTCCTCATCGCACTGATCCTGGCCTTCACCCGATCGCGTGGTCGCTGGCTCACCCAGTGGATCGGCGTCCGCCTGCGCTACAACTTCCGGTCGCACAGCCGCACCGCGAAGCGCCAGGAGCAGACGGAGTCCAAGCCCGGTGACGACGAGCTGCAGGTGCTCGGCCCGGAGGACCCGCGCGTCGCTTTGCTGCGCCTCGCGATCCCGGACCTGGTGATCGCGAAGGGCGTCGACCACGAACGCCGCCCGCTCGCGCTGTCGTGGCACGACGGCGTGTGGACCGCGGTGCTGCTGGTCGACCCGACGCCGCCGTTGATCTCCGCGGTCGGCTCGGCCCCGTCGCTGCCACTGGGAGCGCTCACACCGTGCCTCGAGGACCGCGGCGTGGTGCTCGACGCGATCACCGTGATCTGGCACTGCTACCCCGGCAGCGCGGCGCTTCCGCCGAACTCGCCAGCCATCAGCTCGTACATGGAGGTGCTCGGCCCGCTGCCCGCGGCGGCCAGGCGCACCACGTGGATCACGGTCCGGCTGGACCCGCGCCGCTGTGGCGAGGCGATCCGGGAGCGCGGCGGCGGCGTCGTCGGCGCGCACCGGGCGCTGATCGGCGCGTTGTCCCGCGTCCGCAACGCCCTGGAGTCCGCCGGCGTCACGATCCGCCCGCTCGACTCGGACGAACTGCTGCGCGCGGCGATCTCCTCGGCCGAGCTCACCGCGGCCGTCGGCAACACGAACCCCGTGTCGCTGCGGGAGAAGTGGTCGGGCGTCACCGCGGGCGGCGTCGGCCACGCGAGCTACGCGATCACCGGCTGGCCGTCGAAGGGCCTCAAGGGCAACCTCAACGCGCTGACCGGTGTGCGCGCTCTCTCGTCGACGCTCGCGATGTCCATCTCACCGTCCCGCGAGGACGGTCAGGTGTCGCTGCGCGGCCTGGTGCGGGTCAGCGCCCGCACGCCGAGCGAGCTCGACAGGGCCGAGGACCAGCTGTCGAAGCTGGGTGACAAGCTCGACATCACGCTGACCCCGTTGCGGGGCATGCAGCTCGCGGGACTCGCCGCGACGCTGCCGCTGGGAGGTGTGGCATGAGCTCGTCGTCCCGTCTGGTCGACTCGCGCGGCCGAGGCGCGGTGGCACCGGAGTTCCTGGTGTCGCCGACCATGCTCGACCTGGTCAGCCCGTCCGGCGACCGCGGCGGCATGATGCTCGGCCAGGGCACGAAGGGCGAGCCGCTCAGCGTGTCCGTCCTGCGCCCGACGCCGACCCGCATGGTGGTCGTGGGCGGCCTGTACCTGGCCCGCCAGATCGCGTTGCGCGCCATGGCGACCGGAGCGTGGATCATCATCGCGACGGGCCGCCCGCAGGCGTGGCAGCCGGTCGTGCGCGCAGCGGGCCAGGGTCCGGACGGCCGTCCGTCTCAGTTGGTGCAGCTGCGCCGGCTGTCCCCGGCGGACCTCCCGCGCCCGACGGAGGACATGCCGCTGCTCGTGATCCACGACGGCGGCCACGTCCCGCAGGAGCTGTTCCCGCCGCGCGCGCCGTGGCAGACCACGATGTACGTGCTGCCGTACCTGCACCCGCAGGCGTCGTCCACGGCGAACAACGCGGACCTCGTGCTCCTGCAGCGCCTCCCGATGGGCCAGGCACAGCTCGCCGGTCAGATGTGGCGCCTGCGCCCGCAGATGTTCCAGCAGCTGACCCAGCTCAAGGACGACCAGGTCATCGCGATGGGCCAGGACATGTGGGCGCACCTGCGCCTCTACACGACCCCGGCCGAACAGCAGATCCTCGGAGCCGTCCGCCGGGGCGATTGAGACGCTCGGCAATATAGGCGAAACTTGCGCCCCGAACGGACAACCGTTCGGGGCGCAATTGTTTTGTAAAGAGATCAGCTGCACCAACTAATTCACAGGACACACCAAATCTGTTGATTCGCCATTAGAAGGCAATATCGTGGACCTTCTTGTGCGTAATCAGTCCGCGCCACTAAGAAAACTCTCACCTGCACAACCCTGCGACGAGGGAGCTTGCTGCTATGGGAGAATCGTGGGCCAGACGAGCGGCCGGAATCGGACTGGTGGCGGGCACTGCGCTCGTCCTGTCGTCCGTCTCCGCCACCGCTGCGCCCGAGGGGGAGATTCGCAACCTCGGTGCGTCCAACGCGGTCAAGGACAACTACATCGTCGTGCTGAAGGACGTCAGCACGTCAAGCGTGGAGAACCTCAGCGCTAAGTACGGCGCGAAGGTGAAGCACTCTTACAAGTCCGCTTTGCGCGGTTTCTCGGCGCAGATGTCCGAGACCCAGGCCAAGCGCCTGGCAGCAGACCCGGCCGTCTCCTACGTCGAACAGGACGGCGAGGTCCGCATCTCGGACACGCAGACCCCGACCCCGTCCTGGGGCCTGGACCGGATCGACCAGCGAGCACTCCCGCTGGACAACAGCTACACGTACCCGAACAAGGGCACGGGCGTCACCGCGTACATCATCGACACCGGCATCCGCATCACCCACACCGACTTCGGCGGCCGAGCGGTGTCCGGTACCGACACCGTTGACAACGATGCCGACGCCAACGACTGCAACGGCCACGGAACCCACGTCGCGGGCACCGTGGGCGGCACGAAGTACGGCGTCGCCAAGGACGTGAAGCTCGTAGCCGTCCGAGTCCTGAACTGCTCGGGCTCGGGCACCTTCGCAGGCGTCATCGCCGGCATCGACTGGGTCACCGCGGACGTCCAGGCCAACCCGGCCCGCAAGCCCGCGGTGGCCAACATGTCCCTGGGCGGCGGCGCCAACCAGACCGTCGACGACGCAGTGACCCGCTCCATCGCCGCAGGCGTCACGTACGGCCTGGCAGCAGGCAACGACAGCGGCGGCAACGCCTGCAACACCTCCCCGGCCCGCACCCCGGAAGCCATCACCGTGGGCTCCACGGACCGCACCGACTCCCGCAGCTCGTTCTCGAACCTGGGCACCTGCCTGGACATCTTCGCCCCTGGCCGCGACATCACCTCGGCGTGGCTCACGAACGACGAGGCCACCAACACCATCAGCGGCACCTCGATGGCGACCCCGCACGTAGTCGGCGCGGCGGCCGTCTACCTCGGCTCGTCCCCGACGGCCACCCCGCAGCAGGTCCGAGACGCCCTCGTTGACAACGCCACCTCCGACGTTGTCACCACTCCCGGCACCGGCTCCCCGAACAAGCTCCTCCACATCACCGGCACCGCCCCCGGCAACCCGCCCGGCGCCTGCCCCGCAGTCACCAACGACGCCGACACCGCCATCCCGGACGCCAGCGAGGTCAAGTCCGCGATCACCATCGCCGACTGCAACGGCAAGGCCAGCGCCACCGGCTCCGTGAAGGTCGCCATCAAGCACACCTACCGAGGCGACCTGGAACTGTCCCTGATCTCCCCCTCGGGCGCCGTGAAGGTCCTGAAGGTCAGCAACGGCTCGGACAGCGCGGACGACCTCAACGCCACCTACGCCGTGAACGTCGCGGCGGAGGACGCCAACGGCACCTGGCAGCTGCGGGTCCGCGACCTCTACCGCCAGGACACGGGCCACATCGACTCGTGGACGCTCGACATCTGACCCAAGCCAAGCCGCACCACCAGGAGCCCCCGGCCCGCGCCGGGGGCTCCTCCCTTTGCCGGGCAAGCTTGCGCAGGGGTCCCCTCGGGTTTGGAGTCCCCGCGACCCAACCTAGCGAGCGGGTCTGACAGTCCCGCGAAGCCGAAACCAGACACCTGATCACACGCGATGCCGAAGGCGAGCCGTCTTTCCAATGCGGTCAAGGTGGGGCGGAGCCCCAGGAATCAGCCGCCACGAGACGCACGCAACCCAACCGCCTACGAACAACCAACCACAGCCCGCCAACGCAACAGGGAGACGAACCACTCAACCTGCGCGAACGCCGAAGGCGGCTCAACCCAAAGTACGAACCCGCCGAGTCGCCTCAGCCCGAGCCGCCAACTCCCCATCCCCAGGAAAGTCCACCCGAACCAAACACAACCCATGGGCAGGAGCCACGGTAACCCCGCTGGCCCGCCCGCTAAGAGCCAACAACGACGAAGGCCACGAAACCGCCTTCCGCCCCTCCCCAACGGCCAGCAACGCCCCAATCAGCGACCGAACCATCGAGTGGCAGAACGCATCAGCAGACACAAACGCCGTGACAACCCCGTCCAACGGGTCCCGCACCAGCTCGAGCCGCTGCAGCTCCCGGATGGTGGTAGCCCCTTCACGCCGCTTGCAGAACGCGCAAAAGTCGTGCTCCCCCAACAACAACTCAGCAGCGACATTCATGGCGCCAACGTCCAGCGGACGAGGCCAAGCCAGAGTGTCCAACCGCCGCAACGGATGCGCACCGAACTCGGCATCCGAGACCCGGTACTCGTAGTGCCGCCGCAACGCGGAGAACCGAGCGTCAAAGGCGAAGGGCACCACCCGAGCCCCGAACACCCGAACGTCTGAGGGCAACGCGCGAGCCAACCGCTTGGGCAGCCCAGCAACGTCCACAGAAGCAGGCAGATCAGCGTGAGCAACCTGCCCAGAGGCGTGCACCCCGGCATCGGTCCGCCCAGCCACGGTCAGCGACACGTCCTCGCGCAACACCATGGAAAGCGTGTCCTCGAGAACCCCGCAGACAGTCCGACGGGAAGGCTGCCGAGCCCAGCCGGAGAACTCCGTGCCGTCGTACCCCAGGTCGAACCGCACACGAACGAGCCCGCCGCCCCCGGAACCGGGAACGACGGGCTCGTCAGACGTACTGATCAGGACTTGTCCTTCTCAGCGGCCTCGTCCTTCGCCTCTTCAGCCTCGACGGCCTCAGCGGTCGGCTCGCCGTCAACCTCGACAGCGTCCTCGGCCTTGGTCTCGTCGGCCTCGACGACAGCGGCGGTCTCGGCCGGCTTCTCGTCCTTGGCGAACTTGGTCTTGCGCGCAGCCTCGGCCTCGGTGGAGACGAGCTTCTGCTGCACCAGCTCGATGATGGCCATGGGGGCGTTGTCGCCCTTGCGCGCCAGCGTCTTGGTGATGCGGGTGTAGCCACCGGAACGGTCGCTGAAGAACGGACCGATCTCGGCGATCAGCTTGTGCACGACGTCCTTGTTGCGGATCACCTTCATGATCTCGCGACGGTTGTGCAGGTCGCCGGCCTTGGCCTTCGAGATGATCTTCTCGGCGTACGGACGCAGCCGCTTCGCCTTGGCCTCAGTGGTCTTGATCCGGCCGTGCTCGAACAACGCCGTCGCCAGGTTGGCGAGCAGCAGCCGCTCGTGTGCCGGAGACCCACCGAGCCGTGGGCCCTTGGTAGGGGTGGGCATCGCTTACTCCTGTAACTGAAAGAGATCCTCTAGCTCTGAATCAGAGCGTCAGAGCTGCTCGGTCTCCGCGTAGTCCTGACCGTCGTCGTGCGGGTCCAGGCCGGTACCGGCGCCCCAGCCCGTGTCACCGGGGTGGTAGTCGGCAGCAGCCGCGGACGGGTCGAACCCAGGAGGCGAATCCTTCAGGGCGAGGCCGAGGCCGACGAGCTTCATCTTGACCTCGTCGATCGACTTCGCACCGAAGTTGCGGATGTCCAGCAGGTCCGCCTCGCTGCGCGACACGAGCTCGCCGACGGTGTGGATGCCTTCCCGCTTCAAGCAGTTGTAGGAACGGACCGTGAGGTCCAGATCCTCGATAGGCATCGCGAACGCGGCGATGGTGTCAGCCTCGGCCGGCGACGGGCCGATCTCGATGCCCTCGGCGTCGATGTTCAGCTCGCGAGCGAGGCCGAACAGCTCAACCAGGGTCTTACCCGCGGAGGCAACCGCGTCCCTCGGGGTGATCGAGGGCTTGCTCTCCACGTCGAGGATCAGCTTGTCGAAGTCCGTACGCTGCTCGACACGAGTGGCCTCGACCTTGTACGTCACCTTGAGAACCGGCGAGTAGATCGAGTCGACGGGGATGCGGCCGATCTCGGCGCCCGCCTGCTTGTTCTGGACAGCCGGGACGTAGCCGCGACCGCGCTCGACGACGAGCTCGATCTCCAGCTTCCCCTTGCCGTTCAGGGTCGCGATGTGCAGGTCGGGGTTGTGCACGGTGACACCGGCCGGAGGCACGATGTCGCCCGCGGTCACCACACCGGGGCCCTGCTTGCGCAGGTACATGGTCACCGGCTCGTCCTCCTCGGACGAGACGACGAGCTCCTTGAGGTTCAGGATGACGTCGGTGACGTCCTCCTTCACCCCGGGAACCGTGGTGAACTCGTGCAGCACGCCGTCGATGCGGATGCTCGTGACAGCAGCACCGGGGATCGACGAGAGCAGCGTGCGGCGGATCGAGTTGCCGAGCGTGTAACCGAAGCCCGGCTCCAGCGGTTCGATGACGAACCGGGAACGGGTCTCGGAGACCGCTTCCTCGGCGAGCGAGGGGCGCTGGGAAATCAGCACTGGGTTCTACCTTTCCGATCAACGACGCCCGCTATTTGACGCCGCCAACAACAGCCAGTCACGAAGACCGGCAAACGCACTCGGCACACCCTTCGCGCCGATGCGGGACCCGACCTCGGCGGCCGTCCACAAGGGACAGCCGCCGAGAGAGGATCACTTCGAGTAGAGCTCGACGATGAGCTGCTCGGTGACAGGCGTGTCGATCTGCGCGCGCTCGGGCAGCTGGTGCACGAGGATGCGCAGGTTCGAGGAGACGACCTGCAGCCAAGCGGGAATCGGGCGGTCACCGAAGGACGCGCGCGCAGCCTCGAAGGGCAGCGTGGGCATGGACTTCGGCTTCACGTCGATGATGTCGAACTTCGACACCTGGTAGCTCGGGATGTTCACCTTGTGGCCGTTGACCAGAAAGTGCCCGTGGCTGACCAGCTGGCGAGCCTGGCGACGCGTGCGGGCGAGGCCCGCGCGGTACACCACGTTGTCGAGGCGGGCCTCGAGGATCTGGAGCAGGTTCTCGCCGGTCTTGCCGGGGCGACGAACCGCTTCCTTGTAGTAGCGGACGAACTGCTTCTCGAGGACGCCGTAGGTGTAGCGAGCCTTCTGCTTCTCCTGGAGCTGCAGCAGGTACTCGGACTCCTTGACCCGGCCGCGGCCGTGCTGGCCGGGCGGGTACGGACGGCGCTCGAACGCCTGGTCCCCACCAACGAGGTCAACCTTGAGGCGGCGCGAGATGCGCGTCGCAGGTCCCGTGTAACGAGCCATTAGTTCTTACTCCTCCCCGTGCCTCAGACCCGGCGCCGCTTGGGCGGGCGGCAGCCGTTGTGGGGCTGCGGGGTCACGTCCTGGATGGTGCCGACCTCGAGACCGGCGGCCTGCAGCGAACGGATCGCGGTCTCACGGCCGGAGCCGGGACCCTTGACGAACACGTCCACCTTGCGCATGCCGTGCTCGGCGGCCTTGCGGGCGGCGTTCTCGGCAGCCATCTGCGCCGCGAACGGCGTCGACTTGCGCGAGCCCTTGAAGCCCACGTGGCCGGCGGACGCCCAGCTGATCACGTTGCCCAGCGGGTCCGTGATGGACACGATGGTGTTGTTGAACGTGCTCTTGATGTGCGCCTGGCCGTGCGAGACGTTCTTCTTTTCCTTGCGCCGGACTTTCTTGACCCCGGCGCCCGTGCGGGACTTGGGTGGCAAAACGAACTCCTAAGTTGAGGACAACAGACCCGAGGTCTTACTTCTTGCCGGCCTTCTTCTTGCCGGCGACGGTCTTCTTCGGACCCTTGCGGGTACGGGCGTTCGTCTTCGTGCGCTGTCCGCGAACGGGCAGGCCGCGACGGTGCCGAAGACCCTCGTAGCAACCGATCTCCATCTTGCGACGGATGTCGGCCGCGACCTCACGGCGAAGGTCACCCTCGACCTTGTAGTTCGTCTCGATGTGGTCCCGCAGCTTGGCGAGGTCGTCGTCCGTCAGATCCTTCACCCGGAGGTCCGGGGAGATCTCCGTGGCGGCGAGCAGCTCCTTGGAGCGCGTACGACCGATGCCGAAGATGTAGGTGAGCGCGATCTCCATCCGCTTTTCGCGGGGGAGGTCTACGCCAGCGAGTCGTGCCATGTGGCGATTAACTCCTGTCGATTACTTCCAGGTCTGCTCCTCGCCCAATTCCGGTGACTGACTCGCTGTGTGTCGTTCCGGCTGCTCTCACAGCCGGTGTCCCGGCCCCGGCCTGGAATCCGGGGGTGTCCGCACGCGTCGTGCCCGTGCGGTAGGTGCGAGGAGTTTCTCGTTACTGCGTCATCGAGGATCTCGACGAGCGCATGGGGGAACTGCTCAGCCCTGGCGCTGCTTGTGGCGCAGGTTCTCGCAGATCACCATGACCCGCCCGTGACGGCGGATCACCTTGCACTTGTCGCAGATCTTCTTGACGCTCGGCTGAACCTTCACGCCTGAGATCTCCTGCTACTGGAGGTCACTTGTAGCGGTAGACGATGCGCCCGCGGGACAGGTCGTAGGGCGAGAGCTCCACGACAACCCGGTCCTCAGGGAGGATGCGGATGTAGTGCTGTCGCATCTTGCCGCTGATGTGCGCGAGTACCTTGTGACCGTTCTCCAACTCGACCCTGAACATCGCGTTGGGGAGCGGCTCGACTACGCGGCCCTCGACCTCAATGGCCCCGTCCTTCTTGCCCATGTCCTCCGCGTTTCGTGACAGTTGTAATAACCTTTGGACGCGCGCCACCCCGGCTCTGACTCACCTCGGAGGGCACGACTGAACCGGCGCGACTGGTGCGCCACCTGACCAGTGTACGCAGCTCACTGCGGCAACCCAAATCGGGTCCGGTCAGGGCCTGAATCCGGCTGGGCACCCCGTTCGATCACGGGACGGAGCCGGGCGATGTCGTTGATCTCCGACTCGTGCCTGCCGAGCACCGATCTCAGCGTGCGCAGCCGTTGAGCCGCGACCCGAGACCCGTAGCCGGACTCGTCAGAACACCTCTGAGCTGCGTTGTTGAGCGCTAGATCGCCAGAACCGACGCCGTAGCTCTCCAGACTCGGATCGCCTGGACCGCGCTGGGTGAACCCCGCCCGGTCGAGGCAGTGCAGCAACGTCGCCGCGTTCGACCGCGTCTCGGCGGCCTCCGGTCCGGACCGGAGCAGGACGTCCCACTCCCGCACGACGATCTCGTGCAGCACCGTGATGCGACTCACGGCGTCGGTGTACTCCCACGAGGCGGCGGCGCGGACGCTGCCCCCGCACCCACCGTCGACAGGAGCCGGTGGAGCGAGGAAGTTCGGACGCCGGACGACGACGTCGGAGAACGGCGGTGAGCAGCCCTCGGTCGCCGCGATGGCGTCGGCCAGGAAGATCCGGTCGGCGATGCGCTCCGCCGGCACGTCCTGGTAGGTGAAGTCGGTGGCCGGCTTAGAGGCAGCACAGCCTGCAATTGGAATCAGAAGCGCGGACAGGACGAAACGGGTTACCCCCACAATGCCCCCAAGCATTGGACTCGTTCGTCACCCCGACCATATCCACGGGAGCAAACGAAATAGCCCCGTTCACCGGAGGGCGAACGGGGCTAGGTCGGAAAACCGTTGGGGCGCTTAGTCTTCCTCGGGCGCGGTGAGCACCCAGGGACCGTTCTCCGTGATCGCGACGCTGTGCTCCCAGTGCGCGGCACGCGTGCCGTCGAGCGTGATGACGGTCCAGCCGTCCTCGAGCTCCTGGGAGTCGTCGGTGCCGAGCGTCAGCATCGGCTCGATCGCGATGGCCATGCCGACCTTGAGCCGAGGTCCCTTGCCGGGCTTGCCGAAGTTCGGCAGGAACGGGTCCATGTGCATCTTGGTACCGATGCCGTGGCCGCCGTAGTCCGCGACGATGCCGTACTCGATACCGTCGCGCTCACCTGACTCGATGGCCGAGGACTCGATGGCGAACGAGATGTCCGTGAGCCGGCCACCGGGCACCGCGGCCTCGATGCCCGCGAGCATCGACAGCCTGGTCGCCTCGGACAGCTTGTGGTCCGCGGGAGACAGCTCGCCGACGCCGACCGTGACGGCCGAGTCGCCGTGCCAGTCGTCGAGGATCGCACCGCAGTCGATGGAGATCAGGTCCCCTTCGGCCAGCACCTGCGTCCTGCTCGGGATCCCGTGGACGATCTGGTCGTTCACCGACGCGCAGATGCTCGCGGGGAACCCGTTGTAGCCCTTGAACGACGGGATGGCGCCGGCGTCGCGGATGGTCTGCTCGGCGATCTCGTCGAGCTCCCACGTGGACACACCGGGCTTCACCGCGTCGACCACGTTGCGCAACGCCCGCGCCACGACCAGGCCGGAGGCGCGCATGGCCTCCAGCTGGCCGGGGGTCTTGATCTCGATCTTGCTCATGCCTTCACTAACTTTCGCGCCCGAGATGACTGAGCGGAGCCGGTCGAGCAGTCCACCAGTCACTTCTCGTTCAGCGCGGCCAGTGCCCGCTCGCTGATCTCGTCGATCTCACCGACGGCGTCGATGGAGATGACCTTCTCCGCGTAGTAGCTCAGCAGCGGCGCGGTCTCGTTGCGGTACACCTGCTGGCGGTGCCGGATGACGTCTTCCTTGTCGTCCGTGCGCCCGCGAGCGAGCAGCCGCTCCACCACGACGTCCTCGTCGACCCGGAACTCCAGCACCGCGTCGAGCGAGTGGCCACCGACAGCGAGGAACTCACCCAGCTTGTCCGCCTGGGCGACGTTGCGGGGGAACCCGTCGAGCAGGAACCCGTCCGCCGCGTCCGCCTCGGCCAAACGCTTGCGCACCATCTCGTTCGTGATGGAGTCCGGCACGAGAGCGCCCTCGTCGAGGATGCTCTGCACCTCCAGCCCGAGCTCGGTCTGGTTGCTGATGTGTGACCGGAAGAGGTCGCCCGTCGAGATGTGCGGCACGCCGAGCTTGCGGCTCAACACTTCGGCCTGGGTGCCCTTGCCCGCACCCGGCGGGCCAACGAGAACGAGTCGCATCTAGCGGAGGAACCCTTCGTAATTGCGCTGCATGAGCTGGCTCTCGATCTGCTTCACGGTGTCGAGGCCGACACCGACCATGATCAGAACCGCGGTGCCGCCGAACGGGAAGTTCTGATTCTGACCGTCGCCGGTCAAGTCCAGGAACAGGTTCGGCAGGATCGCCACGATGCCGAGGTAGAGCGAACCGGGAAGCGTGATGCGGCCCAGGACGAACTTGAGGTACTCGGCGGTGGGACGTCCGGGACGGATGCCGGGGATGAAGCCACCGAACTTCTTCATCTCGTCAGCACGCTCGTCCGGGTTGAACGTGATGCCGACGTAGAAGTACGTGAAGAAGACGATCAGCAGGAAGTACGAGGCGATGTGCACCCAGCTCGACTGCTTGACGAGGTAGGTCGACACGAAGGTCGAGAACCAGTTCGTCTCGGTCGACGTGCCCTGGGTGAGGCGCACGATCAGGTCCGGCAGGTAGAGCAGCGACGAGGCGAAGATGACCGGGATGACGCCGGCCTGGTTCACCTTGAGGGGAAGGTACGTCGACGTACCGCCGTACATGCGGCGGCCGATCATGCGCTTGGCGTACTGCACCGGGATGCGACGCTGGGCCTGCTCGACGTAGATGACGCTCGCGATGATGATCAGAGCAGCGACGACGACGAGCGCGAAGGTGATCGGGCTCTTGTCGAGGATGTTCTTGCCCTCGGCCGGGATGCGGGCGGCGATACCGGTGAAGATCAGCAACGACATGCCGTTGCCGATGCCCTTCTCGGTGATCAGCTCACCCAGCCACATGATGACCGAGGTACCGGCGGTCATGGTGATGACCAGCACGATGAGGGTGAAGATGCTGTCCTTGTTCGGGATGACGTCCTGGTCGCACTCACCGAACAGCTGCCCGCGCACGGCCAGCGCCACGAGACCGGTGGACTGCAGGATCGCCAGACCGATGGTCAGGTACCGCGTGTACTGCGTGAGCTTGCCCTGACCAGCCTGTCCTTCCTTCTTCAACTGCTCGAACCGCGGGATGACCACGGTGAGCAGCTGAATGATGATGCTCGCGGTGATGTAGGGCATGATGCCCAGCGCGAACACGGACAAGTTCAGCAGCGCGCCGCCGCTGAACAGGTTGATCAGCGAGTAGATGTTCTGGCCTTCAAGCTGTTCAGCACACGCGCGCACGTTCTTGAAGGACACGCCCGGCGCGGGCATGGTCGCACCAAGCCGGTACACAATGATGATCCCGAGAGTGAACAGGATCTTCTTGCGTAGATCCGGCGTCGCGAGAGCCGAGCGGAATGCGCCGAGCACGCGAACCTCCTGAGCGTTGCCGACCCCCAGGGACCGGCACATGCGGTAGTTGGCAGGCCGAGTCAGGTAGCCACGACCAAGCAACCCGGAGGACATCCGGGTTCAGCCCGCGACTCTAACAGCCCTCCAGGACCTGCCCGTACCCAGTGGCCAATCACAGGTTCCAAGTGGTTGATCTCTGACCGAACCACTAGTCCATCCGGGGTACCGCGCCCTGCGGATCCGTGCTACGAGCAGCAATTACGCCGACCGCGAACGTCAGCAGAGCCCTCAAAGTTCCCGCAGAAATACCCGCAAAGCGAACCCCGCACCACGGCCGCGCCCCCTGCGCAACGCAACTCCGCCCAAAGCAACAGGCGTGCCGTCTGACCGCGTACGGCGCGGGCCCGGCTTTTGATCAGATTGGCGAGGTCTGGGGGCGGAGCCCCAGGAATCAGCCGCCACAGCAGCGAACAAGGCGACCGCGTCCACGGCCACCAAGAAACGCCAAAGGGCCCCGAGGCGAAGCCTCAGGGCCCTTCAGAGCAGTGCAGAACCTCAGGAAGCCACGGTGGAGGACCCACCAGCGGCAGCCAACTTCTCCACAGCGGTCTTGGAGAACTTGTCAGCCGTGACATCCAGCTTGACGGAGACGTCCCCGTCGCCCAGGACCTTGACGAGCGAGCCCTTGCGGACCAGCCCGGCCAGAACCAGCGCGGGAACGTCCACCGAGCCGCCCTCCGGGAAGGAGGCAGCGATGGCGGAGACGTTCACGACCTGGTACTCGGTCCGGAACGGGTTCTTGAAGCCCTTGAGCTTCGGGAGCCGCATGTGCAGCGGCATCTGGCCACCTTCGAAGCGCGGCGAGACGTTCTTGCGAGCGCCCGTGCCCTTCGTACCGCGGCCGGCGGTCTTGCCCTTGGAGCCTTCACCACGACCAACGCGGGTCTTGGCGGTCTTGGCGCCGGGGGCCGGACGCAGGTCGTGAATCTTGATGGTCACGACTGGACCTCCTCAACACTCACCAGGTGACGCACGGCGTGGATCAGGCCGAGCACCTGGGGGGTGTCCTCACGCACGACCGACTGGCGGATCTTGCGCAGCCCGAGGGTGCGCATCGACTCGCGGTGGTTGTGCTTGGTACCGATGGTGCTGCGGACCTGGGTGATCTTCAGCTGAGCCATGATCAGACCCCCTGGCCCGCGCGAGCGCGGATCATGCCGGCGGGAGCGACGTCCTCGAGGGGCAGGCCACGACGGGCCGCGACCTCTTCCGGACGCTGCAGACCCTTGAGGGCCGCCACGGTCGCGTGCACGATGTTGATCGCGTTGTCGGAGCCGAGCGACTTCGACAGCACGTCGTGCACGCCGGCGCACTCGAGGACGGCGCGGACAGCGCCACCCGCGATGACACCGGTACCGGCCGAGGCCGGACGCAGCAGGACCACACCAGCGGCCTTCTCACCCTGGACCGGGTGGGGGATGGTGCCGGCGATGCGAGGCACGCGGAAGAAGTTCTTCTTCGCTTCCTCGACACCCTTGGCGATGGCCGCGGGAACTTCCTTGGCCTTGCCGTAACCGACGCCGACCATGCCGTCGCCGTCACCCACCACGACGAGCGCGGTGAAGCTGAAGCGACGACCACCCTTGACCACCTTGGAGACGCGGTTGATCGCAACCACGCGCTCGAGGTGGGGGGTCTTCTCCTGGGCCGCGCCGCCGCGGCCGCCGTCACGACGGTCGCGGCGCTCTCCGCGCTCGCCCCCGCCGCCTTCGCGACGCGTACGTCCTGGCATCAGGCGTCCCTCTCAATTCCGGTGTTGATCATTGTCAGAACTCCAGCCCCGCCTCGCGAGCGGCATCCGCCAGAGCAGCGATCCGGCCGTGGTACGCGTTGCCACCGCGGTCGAACACGACCGCCGTGACGCCGGCGTCCTTGGCGCGGGCCGCGGCCAGCTGGCCGACCTTGGCCGCACGGGCCTTCTTGTCGCCGTCCAGGGCACGGACGTCGGCCTCCATGGAGGAGGCAGCCGCGATCGTGTGGCCCTTCAGGTCGTCGATGATCTGCACGGTGATGTGCTTCGACGAACGGTGCACGGCCAGGCGCGGACGCTCGGCGGTGCCGTTGACCTTCTTGCGGAGGCGGAAGTGGCGACGGGCCTTCGCAACACGACGCCTGGTGGAGATGTCCTTGCCCACCGGCTTGCGCTTCGTAACAGTCGACTCGCTCATGTCACTTACCCGTCTTTCCGACCTTGCGACGGATCTTCTCGCCCGAGTACCGGACGCCCTTACCCTTGTACGGGTCGGGCTTGCGCAGCTTGCGGATGTTGGCGGCAACCTCACCGACCAGCTGCTTGTCGATACCCGAGACGGAGAACCGGGTCGGGGTCTCGACCGCGAAGGTGATGCCCGCGGGGGCCTCCACCTTGACGGGGTGCGAGTAACCGAGCGCGAACTCGAGCTCAGAGCCCTTGAGCGCGACGCGGTAACCGACGCCGTGGATTTCCATCTTCTTTTCGTAGCCCTGGGTGACGCCGACGACCATGTTGTGCACGAGCGTGCGCGACAGGCCGTGGAGCGCGCGGTTGCGGCGCTCGTCGTTCGGGCGCTTGACCTCGAGAGTGCCGTCTTCGGCCTTCTCGACGATGATCGGCTCAGCGAGCGTGAGCGTCAGGAGACCCTTGGGGCCCTTGATGCTGACGTCCTGGCCGGCGATGTTCACGTCGACCCCGGAGGGGACAATGATCGGCTGCTTACCGATGCGCGACATGTCTACTCCCCCTTACCAAACGTAGGCGAGGACTTCTCCGCCCACGCCTGCCTTGTTGGCCTGACGGTCGGTCATGAGACCGCCAGAGGTCGAAATGATCGCCACGCCGAGGCCACCGAGAACTCGGGGCAGGCCCGTGGACTTCGCGTACACGCGCAGACCGGGCTTGGACACGCGGCGGAGGCCGGCGATGCTGCGCTCACGGTTCGGGCCGTACTTCAGCTCGACGACCAGGTTCTTGGCCACCTCGCCGTCCTCGTCGCGGTACGAGGCGATGTAGCCCTCGCGCTTGAGGATCTCGGCGATGTTCGCCTTGATCTTGGAGTGCGGCATCACGACCTTGTCGTGGTATGCCGAGTTCGCGTTCCGCAGACGAGTGAGCATGTCTGCGATGGGATCGGTCATCGTCATGGTGACCTGGTCAACCTTTCTCGCTGCGGTTCACCGGCTCAGGGTCCAGACCTGCCCTCCCCGAGGGGAGGACAGGACGGTCGTGTGCGGGCCTACAGCGAAGTAATGGAGCTTTGAATTACCAGCTGGACTTGCTCACGCCAGGCAGCTCACCGCGGTGAGCCATCTCGCGCAGGCAGATCCGGCAGAGGCCGAACTTGCGGAACACCGCGTGGGGGCGGCCGCAACGCTGGCACCGGGTGTAACCCCGGACCTTGAACTTCGGCTTCTTCGCGGCCTTGTTGATCAACGCCTTCTTGGCCATCGAGTCAGTTCTCCTTGAACGGGAAGCCCAGGTGCTTCAGCAGCGCCCGGCCCTCCTCGTCGTTCGTGGCGGTGGTGACGACGGTGATGTCCATGCCGCGAGGCCGGTCGATAGCGTCCGGGTCGATCTCGTGGAACATCGACTGCTCGTTCAGACCGAACGTGTAGTTGCCGTTGCCGTCGAACTGCTTGCCCGAGAGGCCGCGGAAGTCGCGGATACGGGGCAGCGCGATCGTCAGCAGACGGTCGAGGAACTCCCACATGCGGTCGCCGCGCAGCGTGACGCGCGCGCCGATCGGCATGCCTTCACGCAGCTTGAACTGCGCGATGGACTTGCGGGCCCGACGAACCTCGGGGCGCTGGCCGGTGATGATCGAGAGGTCCTTGACGGCACCCTCGATCAGCTTGCCATCACGGGCGGCGTCGCCGACACCCATGTTGACGACGACCTTCACGACGCCCGGGATCTGCATCACGTTGGAGAAGTCGAACTGCTTCTGCAGCTCGGCCTTCACCTCGTCGCGGTAGCGCGTCTTGAGCCGCGGGATGATCTTCTCTGCGGTAGTCATGATCAGATGTCCTTCCCGTTACGACGGGAAATGCGGACCCGCTTGCCCTCGTCGTTCGTCCGGTAACCAACACGGGTCGGCTTGCCGTCCGAGTCGACCACCATCACGTTGGAGACGTTGATCGGGGCTTCCTGGGTCACGATGCCACCAGACTGCGCGCCCCGCTGGGTCTGCGTGATCTTGGTGTGCTTCTTGATCCGGTTGACGCCCTCGACCAGGACCTTGCCGTTCTCCGGGTAGGCCTGGATGACCTTGCCCTTGGCGCCCTTGTCCTTGCCGGCGATAACGACGACCGTGTCGCCCTTCTTCACCTTCATGGTCAGAGCACCTCCGGAGCCAGCGAGATGATCTTCATGAACTTCTTGTCGCGCAGCTCACGACCGACCGGGCCGAAGATGCGGGTACCGCGGGGCTCGTTGTCGTTCTTGATGAGCACAGCGGCGTTCTCGTCGAAGCGGATGTACGAGCCATCCGGACGACGGCGCTCCTTGACGGTGCGGACGATGACAGCCTTCACGACGTCACCCTTCTTCACGCCGGCACCGGGGATCGCGTCCTTGACGGTAGCGACGATGATGTCGCCGATGCCCGCGTAGCGGCGGCCAGAGCCACCGAGAACACGGATGCAAAGGATTTCCTTCGCACCGGTGTTGTCGGCGACGCGAAGCCGCGACTCCTGCTGAATCACTTAACTTGCTCCTTGACCATTCCTGGCCCGCCGGATTTCCGACCCGACGGGCTCGGTCTGTCTAGAAAGGACTACTTGGCCTTCTCGAGGATGGCGACGAGACGCCAGCGCTTGGTCGCCGACAGGGGCCGGGTCTCCATGAGCTGGACGCGGTCGCCGACGCCGGCCGAGTTCTCCTCGTCGTGCACCTTCACCTTGGTGGTGGAGCGCATGATCTTGGAGTAACGCGGGTGCTTCTTGCGGTCCTCGAGCGCGACCACGATCGTCTTGTCCATCTTGTCGGACACGACGAGGCCCTCACGGACCTTGCGGTCGTTGCGCTTCTCGGTCTGAACTTCGTTGCTTTCGGTCATGCCGCACCCTCACCAGTGGAATCCGGCGTGACGGAGAGCCCGAGCTCCCGCTCCCGCATCACGGTGTAGATCCGGGCAATGTCATGCCGGACCGTGCGCAGACGCCGGTTGTTGTCGAGCTGGCCCGTGGCCATCTGGAAACGAAGGTTGAACAGCTCTTCCTTCGATTCCTTCAGACGCAGCACGAGCTCTTCCTCGGTGAGCTCACGCAGCTCGGAAGCGGTAGTACCCGCTGCCATCAGAACTCACCACCCTCACGCGTAACGATGCGGCACTTCATCGGGAGCTTGTGGATCGCGCGGCGGAGCGCCTCGCGAGCGACCTGCTCGTTCGGGAAGGCCATCTCGAAGAGGACGCGACCCGGCTTGACGTTCGCGACCCACCACTCCGGCGAACCCTTACCGGAACCCATGCGGGTCTCGGCCGGCTTCTTCGTCAGCGGGCGGTCCGGGAAGATGTTGATCCAGACCTTGCCGCCACGACGGATGTGACGCGTGATGGCGATACGAGCGGACTCGATCTGCCTGTTGGTGACGTAGGCGGGCTCGAGAGCCTGGATGCCGTACTCACCGAAGGTGACCTTCGTGCCACCCTTGGCAGCACCCGACCGCTTGGGGTGGTGCTGCTTGCGGTGCTTGACCCTACGAGGGATGAGCATGACTCAGCTCTCCGTCTTCTCTGCAGAAGCCGGGGCCTCGGCCGACGCGGTGGCGTCAGCGGCGGCGCGGCCGGCCTCGGTGCTCGTCGCGGTGGTGCCACTGGCACCGGAGCGGCGGGCACGGTTCGGACGCTCGCCACGGTCACGGCGCGGGGCGCGGTCAGCACCCTGGGCCGGGGCCGCGTCGAGTGCGCGCTTGGCCGAGATGCCACCGACGATGTCGCCCTTGTAGATCCACACCTTCACGCCGATACGGCCGAACGTGGTGCGGGCCTCGAAGAAGCCGTAGTCGATGTTCGCGCGGAGGGTGTGCAGCGGCACGCGGCCGTCGCGGTAGTGCTCCGAGCGGGACATCTCGGCGCCGCCGAGGCGACCGCCGCACTGCACGCGAATGCCCTTGACCTGCGGCGAACGCATGGCCGACTGAATGGCCTTGCGCATCGCGCGCCGGAAGGCGACGCGGTTGGACAGCTGCTCGGCGACACCCTGTGCCACGAGCTGCGCGTCCGACTCGGGGCTCTTGACCTCGAGGATGTTCAGCTGGACCTGCTTCTTGGTGAGCTTCTCCAGCTCACCGCGGATGCGGTCCGCCTCGGCACCACGACGGCCGATGACGATGCCCGGCCGGGCGGTGTGGATGTCGACGCGCACCCGGTCACGGGTCCGCTCGATCTCCACCTTGGAGATGCCGGCACGCTCCATGCCCTTGCTGAGCAGGCGGCGGATCTTGACGTCCTCCGCCACGTACTCGGCGTACTGCTTGTCTGCGTACCAGCGGGACTTCCAGTCGGTGGTGATCCCCAGCCGGAAGCCGTGCGGGTTGATCTTCTGGCCCACTACCGCGTTCCCTTCACGCTGGTCTTCTTGGGACGAGACTCCACCTCGATGGTGATGTGGCTCGTCCGCTTGCGGATCCGGTACGCGCGGCCCTGGGCACGCGGGCGGAAACGCTTGAGGGTCGGACCCTCGTCCACGTAGGCCACCGCAACCCAGAGGGTCGAGGGGTCCAGGGACATGTTGTTCTCGGCATTGGCCATGGCGCTGGCGAGCACCTTCGCGACCGGCTCAGAAGCGGCCTGGGGCGCGAACTGGAGCACGGCCAGGGCCTCGCTTGCGTTACGACCCTTGATGAGCTCGACGACGCGACGGACCTTCATGGGGGTGTCGCGGACGTAGCGAGCCCGAGCCACGGCGCGCGGAAACTCCTGCGCCTCAGCGTCCTTACGGGCGTTCATCGCTGCTTTTCCCTTGCTCTTCTCAGTTCGACGCCTAGCGGCGACGAGACTTCCGGTCGTCCTTGATGTGGCCCTTGAAGGTCCGGGTCGGGGCGAACTCGCCCAGCTTGTGCCCGACCATCGCCTCGGTCACGAACACCGGGACGTGCTTGCGACCGTCGTGCACCGCGATGGTGTGGCCGAGCATGTCCGGGATGATCGTGGATCGGCGGGACCACGTCTTGATGACGGTCTTCTTGCCCGCTTCGTTCTGAACGTCCACCTTCTTGAGCAGGTGGTCGTCGACGAAGGGACCCTTCTTAAGGCTGCGAGGCATCCTTCACTCCCTCCCTGCTCAGCGCTTCTTACCGGTGCGACGACGCCGGACGATGAGCTTGTCGCTTGGCTTGCGGCGGCGGGTGCGACCCTCGGGCTTACCAGCCGGGTTCACCGGGTGGCGACCACCGGAGGTCTTACCCTCACCACCACCATGCGGGTGGTCAACGGGGTTCATGGCGACACCGCGGACGGTGGGCTTCTTGCCCTTCCACCGCATGCGGCCGGCCTTGCCCCAGTTGATGTTCTGGTGGTCCTTGTTGCCGACCTCGCCGAGCGTGGCGCGGCAGCGCACGTCCACGTTGCGGATCTCGCCCGAGGGCAAGCGCAGCTGGGCGTACGGACCGTCCTTCGCCACGAGCTGGACCGAGGCGCCAGCCGAGCGAGCCATCTTCGCGCCGCCACCGGGGCGGAGCTCGATCGCGTGGATCACGGAACCGACCGGGATGTTGCGCAGCGGCAGGTTGTTACCCGGCTTGATGTCGGCCTTGGGGCCGTTCTCAACCGTGTCACCCTGCTTGAGCTTCTCCGGGGCGATGATGTAGCGCTTCTCGCCGTCTGCGTAGTGCAGCAGCGCGATGCGCGCGGTGCGGTTGGGGTCGTACTCGATGTGAGCGACCTTGGCCGGCACGCCGTCCTTGTCGTTGCGACGGAAGTCGATCAGGCGGTATGCCCGCTTGTGACCGCCGCCCTTGTGACGCGTGGTGATCTTGCCCGACGCGTTGCGCCCACCCAGCTTGTGCAGCGGGCGGATCAGCGACTTCTCCGGAGTCGACCGAGTGATCTCGGCGAAGTCGGAGACGCTCGCACCGCGACGACCAGGCGTCGTCGGCTTGTACTTGCGAATGCCCATCTCTACGCAGTCCTCGTCATCAGGCGGCAGGGCCGCCGAAGATCTCGATCGCCTTGCTGTCAGCCGACAACGTGACGATCGCGCGCTTCGTGTCCTTGCGCTTGCCGAAACCGCTCTTGGTCCGCTTGCGCTTGCCCTGGCGGTTGATGGTGTTGACGCTGACGACCTTGACGCCGAAGACCTTCTCCACGGCAATCTTGATCTGGGTCTTGTTCGAACCCGGCGCCACCAAGAAGGTGTACTTGTTCTCTTCGAGCAGCCCGTAGGACTTCTCCGAGATCACCGGCGCGAGCAAGATGTCCCTGTGGTCGGGGATCACTTGGAACCCTCCTCGTCCACGACGGTCGCCGTGGCCTCAGCCGAGCCAGAACCCTGCTGGGCCTTGCTGGCGAGGAACACGTCGAGCGAGTCCTTGGTGAACACCACGTCGTCATTGACGAGCACGTCGTAGGTGTTGAGCTGGTCGGGCGCGATCACGTGCACGTGCTGAAGGTTCCGCACGCTGACCCACGCGACCTCGTCGGTGCGGTTGAGCACCACGAGAACGCGACGAGCCTGGGTGACCGACTCCAGGACCTTGCGCGCGGTCTTGGTCGACGGGGTGTCCCCGTCCACCAGGCCGGACACGACGTGGACCTGGTTGGCGCGAGCCCGGTCGGAGAGGGCGCCACGCAGAGCGGCGGCCTTCATCTTCTTGGGCGTCCGCTGCGAGTAGTCGCGCGGCTGCGGGCCGTGGACGACGCCACCGCCGGCGAACTGCGGCGCACGCGTCGAACCCTGGCGGGCACGGCCGGTGCCCTTCTGGCGGTAAGGCTTCTTGCCACCGCCGGACACCTCGCCGCGGGTCTTCGTGGAGTGCGTGCCCTGGCGCGCGGCGGCCTGCTGGGCCACGACGACCTGGTGCAGCAGCGCCACGTTGGCCTGCGCGTCGAACACGGAAGCCGGCAGCTCGACAGAGCCGGCGGTCTTGCCGTCCGGGGTGCGGATCTCAACAGTCGACATCAGGCACCGCCCTTCGCAGCAGTCTTGACGAACACCAGACCGCCCTTGGGTCCGGGAACCGCGCCCTTGATGAGCAGCAGCCCGTTCTCCACGTCGATCTTGTGCACCTTCAGGTTCTGGGTCGTGACGCGCTCGTGGCCCATGCGGCCAGCCATGCGCAGACCCTTGAAGACGCGACCAGGCGTGGCACAGCCACCGATGGAACCCGGCGAGCGGTGCTTGCGCTGGGTGCCGTGGCTGGAGCCGAGGCCCTTGAAGTTGTGGCGCTTCATGACACCTGCGGTGCCCTTGCCCTTGCTGGTGCCGGTGATGTCGACAACAGCGCCGGCCTCGAACACCTCAGCGGTGATCTCCTGGCCGACCGTGTACTCGCTGGCGTCCGCCGTGCGCAGCTCCACCAGGTGGCGACGGGGCGTGACCCCGGCCTTGGCGAAGTGGCCCGCGACGGGCTTGTTGACCTTGCGCGGGTCAATCGCGCCGGCCGCCAGCTGGACGGCGGTGTAGCCGTCCTTCTCTTCGGTGCGTACCTGGGTCACGACATTGGGCTCAGCCTTGACGACCGTCACCGGGACAACCCGGTTGTTCTCGTCGAAGACCTGAGTCATGCCGAGCTTGGTGCCCAGGATGCCCTTCATCTGCCTGTCAGACATTGGTCCGTTACTCTCCGCGCCCAACGCTTACTGGATGTTGACGTCGACGCTGGCCGGCAGGTCGATGCGCATGAGCGCGTCAACCGTCTTCGGCGTCGGGTCGAGGATGTCGATCAGCCGCTTGTGCGTGCGCATCTCGAAGTGCTCGCGCGAGTCCTTGTACTTGTGCGGCGAGCGGATGACGCAGTACACGTTCTTCTCAGTGGGCAGCGGCACGGGCCCGACAACCCGAGCGCCGGTGCGCGTCACGGTCTCAACGATCTTGCGCGCAGACGCGTCGATCGCCTCGTGGTCGTAGGCCTTGAGCCGGATGCGGATCTTTTGTCCCGCCATAATGGCTTGCCGTTCCTCTGCTTCTCGTAACCGCTGCGGTGCGGTGCCTCGGATGAGGCCTTTTACAGCCTCTTGGCGCGCTCCGCCCCTGTTGAAGTGTCATGGTGCCCGGTCCACGCGGTCGGGCGTGTCGCGCCCGGTGCGCATACCGGTCCCACTCAAGGTCTCCCCGGTGGGATTGGGCCTACCACAGCCCATGCACCCTGATGCCCATCTCCGCAAGGAGGCGTTCACTAACAGGGCGCGGACGCTCGATCGAAGAACGCGGGCACACACGAACTGCACCCGGCCTTCATCGAGCAACCCGTAAAGGATGCCACACGAGCGCGAGGCGATCCAAATCGGGGTGGGCGATCCGGACCCAGATCACGTGCGGATCTTGGCCGGTGAGCCGCTGTCGTCCGTCGCATGTGGAGCGACGGGCGCGCCGGTTCCATTGTCCAGCAACAGAATCCCGGCGCCAAATCCGAACTCGCACTTCGGCGGCAGTTCGACGTGAGCTGTCGCACAATTTCTTCTTGACGACGAAAGCCGGGCCAACGAAGATCGTTGGCCCGGCTTCACGCCGTACTGGTGGAGCTAGATCACTTGATGATCTTGGTGACCGAGCCGGCGCCGACGGTGCGGCCACCCTCGCGGATCGCGAAGCGGAGGCCCTCGTCCATGGCGATCGGCTGGATCAGCTTGACGTCCATACCGGTGGTGTCACCCGGCATGACCATCTCGGTGCCCTCGGGCAGCGTCACAACGCCGGTCACGTCCGTCGTCCGGAAGTAGAACTGGGGACGGTAGTTGTTGAAGAACGGCGTGTGGCGGCCACCCTCGTCCTTGGACAGGATGTAGACCTGCGCCGTGAACTCGGTGTGCGGGGTCGTGGTGCCCGGCTTGACGATGACCATGCCGCGCTCCACCTCCTCGCGCTTGATGCCACGGAGCAGCAGCGCGGCGTTGTCGCCCGCGCGGCCCTCGTCCAGGAACTTCTTGAACATCTCGATCGAGGTGACGGTCGTCTTCTTCGACGTCTCCTTGATACCAACGATCTCGATTTCCGAGTTGACGTTGATGATGCCGCGCTCGATACGACCGGTCACCACGGTGCCGCGGCCGGTGATCGTGAAGACGTCCTCGACGGGCATGAGGAACGGCTTCTCGGTGTCGCGCTCCGGCTCCGGGATCGCCGAGTCAACGGCGGCCATGAGCTCGAGCACGGACTTGCCCCAGGTCTCGTCGCCCTCCAGCGCCTTCAGCGCCGAAACGCGCACGACCGGCAGGTCGTCGCCCGGGAACTCGTACTCGGAGAGCAGCTCGCGGACCTCGAGCTCGACGAGCTCCAGGATCTCCTCGTCGTCCACCATGTCGGCCTTGTTCAGGGCGACAACGATGTAGGGAACGCCGACCTGGCGGGCCAGGAGGACGTGCTCCTTCGTCTGCGGCATGGGACCGTCGGTCGCCGCGACCACGAGGATGGCGCCGTCCATCTGCGCCGCACCGGTGATCATGTTCTTGATGTAGTCGGCGTGCCCGGGGCAGTCGACGTGCGCGTAGTGACGGTTCTCCGTCTGGTACTCGATGTGCGCGATCGAGATCGTGATGCCGCGCTGCTTCTCTTCCGGCGCCTTGTCGATCTGGTCGAACGCGAACGAAGCGTTGACATCGGGGAACGCGTCGTGCAGAACCTTGGAGATCGCCGCGGTCAGCGTGGTCTTGCCATGGTCGATGTGACCGATGGTGCCGATGTTGACGTGCGGCTTCGTCCGCTCGAACTTCGCCTTGGCCACTGGATTGTCCTCCTGGACTTCTTTTTTGCTGGTCCGGCGGGTATCTGTGGCCACCCGCCGGACTACACGTCAGGGTCGGAAAATGCGGACCCCAGGGATTCACCCCCGGAGAGCCCGCGGTGGAACTGCGGTGCTCCGGTTGGGGACTACTCCCCGGTCGCCTTCGCGATGATCTCCTTCGAGACGTTCGCGGGAACCTCTGCGTAGGAGTCGAACACCATCGAGTAGTTGGCACGACCCTGGGTCTTGGACCGCAGGTCACCCACGTACCCGAACATTTCCGACAGCGGGACCAGTGCCTTGACGACACGGATACCGCTGCGCTCCTCCATGGCCTGGATCTGGCCACGGCGGGAGTTCAGGTCGCCGATCACGTCGCCCATGTACTCCTCGGGCGTCGTGACCTCGACGGCCATCAGCGGTTCGAGGATCGCGGGAGACGCCTGACGGGCGGCTTCCTTGAGGGCCATCGAACCAGCGATCTTGAACGCCATTTCCGAGGAGTCGACCTCGTGGTAGGCGCCGTCGAGCAGCGTCACCTTCACGCCGACCAGCGGGTAACCCGCCAGCACGCCGTACTGCAGCGCGTCCTGTGCACCCGCGTCGACCGACGGGATGTACTCACGCGGGATGCGACCACCGGTGACGGCGTTGACGAACTCGTAGAGAGCTCCGTCTTCCTTCTTCTCCAGCGGCTCGACGGTGACGAGCACCTTCGCGAACTGGCCGGAGCCACCGGTCTGCTTCTTGTGGGTGTAGGAGTACTTCTCCACCGCACGGCGGATGGTCTCCCGGTACGCCACCTGAGGCTTGCCGATGTTGGCCTCGACCTTGAACTCGCGGCGCATGCGGTCCACCAGGATGTCCAGGTGGAGCTCGCCCATGCCGGCGATGATGGTCTGGCCCGTCTCCTGGTCGAGGTTGACCCGGAACGTCGGGTCCTCCTCGGCCAGCTTCTGGATCGCGGTGCCGAGCTTCTCCTGGTCCGCCTTCGTCTTGGGCTCGATGGCCACCTGGATGACGGGCTCGGGGAAGGTCATCGACTCGAGCACGATGGGGTGCTGCGGGTCGCACAAGGTCTCACCGGTCGTGGTGTCCTTGAGACCGATCACGGCGTAGATGTGGCCCGCGATGGCCTCGGTGACCGGGTTCTCCTTGTTGGCGTGCATCTGGAAGATCTTCCCGATGCGCTCCTTGCGGTCCTTGGTCGCGTTGATGACCTGGGTGCCCGCAGCGACCTTGCCCGAGTAGACCCGGATGTAGGTCAGCTTGCCGAAGAACGGGTGCACGGCGATCTTGAACGCCAGCGAGGAGAACGGCTCGTCCGTGGACGGGCTGCGCTTCACGACGGTCTCGCCGTCCTGCAGCGTGCCCTCGACCGGCGGGAGGTCGAGCGGCGACGGCAGGTAGTCGATCACCGCGTCGAGCATGGGCTGGACGCCCTTGTTCTTGAACGCGGAGCCGCACAGGATCGGGTACGCGGAGCCCGCGGCCACGATCTTGCGGAGGCCGGCCTTGATCTCCTCGACGGACAGGTCGCCCTGGTCGAAGAACTTCTCGGTCAGCTCGTCGTCGGTCTCGGCGACGGCCTCGAGCAGCTGCTCGCGGAACTCCTGGGCCTTCTCGAGCAGATCCGCGGGGATCTCCTCGATGGCGTAGTCCTCACCCTTCTGGACTTCGCCACGCCAGGTCAGCGCGCGCATCTCGATCAGGTCGACGACACCGATGAACTCGCTCTCGGAGCCGATCGGGATCTGGAGCGGCAGCGGCTTGGCGCCGAGCCGGTCCTGGATCGTCTTGATCGTGAAGTAGAAGTCCGCG
This sequence comes from Lentzea sp. HUAS TT2, assembly GCF_051853195.1. Classification (NCBI taxonomy): domain Bacteria; kingdom Bacillati; phylum Actinomycetota; class Actinomycetes; order Pseudonocardiales; family Pseudonocardiaceae; genus Lentzea; species Lentzea sp. HUAS TT2. The sequence continues at coordinate 2,173,078 of NZ_CP196667.1, forward strand.
CCGAGCTTGTCCATCTTGTTGACGAAGCAGATGCGCGGGACGTCGTACTTGGTCGCCTGCCGCCAGACCTGCTCGGACTGCGGCTCGACGCCTTCCTTGCCGTCGAACACGGCAACGGCGCCGTCGAGGACGCGCAGGTTGCGCTCGACCTCGACGGTGAAGTCGACGTGGCCCGGCGTGTCGATCAGGTTGATCTGGTGGTTCTTCCAGTAGCAGGTCGTCGCGGCCGACGTGATCGTGATGCCGCGCTCCTGCTCCTGCTCCATCCAGTCCATCACGGCAGCGCCGTCGTGAACCTCGCCGATCTTGTAGCTGATCCCCGTGTAGAAGAGGATCCGCTCAGTCGTCGTGGTCTTGCCCGCGTCGATGTGGGCCATGATCCCGATGTTGCGGACCTTGGCAAGATCAGTGAGCACGTCCTGTGCCACGGGTCTTTCCCCTGTCTTGAGCTTGTGGGCTCACTAGGGCTGGGAGAGCCCGGCTCCTCGCGGAGCCGGGCATCACATCACCAGCGGTAGTGGGCGAAGGCCTTGTTGGACTCGGCCATCTTGTGAGTGTCCTCACGGCGCTTGACGCTCGCACCGAGACCGTTGCTCGCATCGAGCAGCTCGTTCATCAGACGCTCGACCATCGTCTTCTCACGGCGCTGCCGGGAGAAGGTGATCAGCCAGCGCAGCGCCAGCGTGGTGGAGCGGCCCGGCTTGACCTCGATCGGCACCTGGTAGGTCGCACCACCGACGCGGCGGCTCTTGACCTCCAGCGACGGCTTCACGTTGTCCAGCGCGCGCTTCAGCGTGACGACCGGGTCGGTGCCGGTCTTCTCGCGAGCGCCCTCGAGGGCTTCGTACACGATCTTCTCGGCCACGGAGCGCTTGCCGTCGACCAGCACCTTGTTGATGAGCTGGGTCACGAGGGGCGAGCTGTAGACCGGGTCAGAGATAAGCGGCCGCTTCGGGGCCGGTCCCTTGCGGGGCATTAGCTCTTCTCCTTCTTCGCGCCGTAGCGGCTGCGAGCCTGCTTGCGGTTCTTGACACCCTGCGTGTCGAGAGAGCCACGGATGATCTTGTAGCGAACACCCGGCAGGTCCTTCACACGACCACCGCGGACGAGCACCATCGAGTGCTCCTGGAGGTTGTGACCCTCACCGGGGATGTAGGCCGTGACCTCGATGCCGCTGGTCAGCTTCACGCGAGCGACCTTGCGCAGTGCGGAGTTCGGCTTCTTGGGGGTGGTGGTGTAAACGCGGGTGCACACACCGCGTCGCTGCGGCGAGCCCTTGAGGGCCGCCGTCTTCTGCTTGGCCACCTTGTCCTGGCGGCCCTTGCGGACCAGCTGCTGGATCGTTGGCATTCGCCGGCTGCTTCTTCCGTCTTTTGCGGGTGCTCCTCGCGGCGCACCCACGCTTTTCTTGATCCCTCTCTGCACCCGAGGTCGGGCGTGTCGCCCGCTCCCAAGGTCCGCAAGCAACAGCTCAACTGTCCCTGCGAGTGGAGGACACCGCGGCCTCAAGGGCACGCGGAGCGGCCCGACATGGGTCGGGCACGAGTAGCAAAGATACCCGCCCACGTCTACCTGGGTCAAAACGGGGGTACCGCACCCGCGCCTGCAGTAGACATTGCCCTCGGCACCCAGGCTACTCGTGTGACGGAGAACGCGCCTTGAAGCTCAACCTGCCGGTCTACGGCCTCACCGTCGTGGGAGCCGGCGTCTTCATCGCGCGGGATCTGTTGGCAGGCCCCGATGTCGGCGACTGCGCCGCCCCGCGGGCGAGCAGTGCCAAGCTGGAACCGAACGAGCTCAAATGCACGAGCCGCCAGGCGATGTTCGAGGTGGCGGCGCCCGGCGCAGAGTGCCCGCCGGGCGATTACCTGGTCACCTCCGACTCCGGCGAGAAGACGTGCTACCTCCTGGATGTGAGCAAGGACATGTGCGTCAAGCCGCAGAAGTACGACGACAGGGCCGGGCCCGTCGCCGTGAAGACGTCGGGGGCGTGCCGCGGCGGTGACCTCAGGGTGGTCGCCGCCCTGACCGCCGTGCTCGCCCTGGTGCTGTCCGGCTGCTCCGGCTGGCAGGAGCAGGCCGGCGTCGGCGAGTGCGCGAAACAGGTCGACGTCAACAACACGAGCGTCGAGATGACCCAAGTGGACTGTGCGTCGCAGGAGGCCGTATATCGCGTGTCTTCCCGTGAGCGACGCACGATGTGCCCGGAAGGCGACTACCTCACCGAGTCGTCCGGGCGTTCGCGCACGAACGGCAAGACGCGGCTCTGCTACGTCCTCAACGTGCAGGAGGGCGACTGCCTCAAGGCGGTCAACCAGTACTTCGAACGGGTGGAGTGCGGGGCTGGGGCACGCAGGGTCACGAAGGTCGTCGACGGCAAGTCCGACCGGGCGCTGTGCAACGGTGACTACTCGAGGACGTACTCGCAGCCGGTGAAGACGATCTGCATCACCGACTGAGCCGTTCGGTTCTCTGTGCAGCGCGCCTGATTCACTTGTGCGCGTGGACGACCTGATCGCGGCGATGGCCTCGCTGACCGGTTCTTCCGCCACCCCCGAGGTGCTCGGCGGCGACCGCGGTGACGTCGTCGTGGTGCGTGTGGGCGACGTGGTGGCCAAGGCCCTGCCCGCGGACACCGACGTCGAGGCCCTGCGGCAACGGCTGGAGATAGCGGAGGCCCATCCCGAGCTGTTGCTGCCGCCGTTGAAGCCGTTGCAGTTCGTGGACGACCGGCCGGTGACCGTGTGGCCGTACGGGACACCGGTGAGTCAGGACGATCCCGATGCGGCGCCGTGGGAGGAGAGCGCGGCACTGCTGGCAAAGCTGCACGCATTGCCCGTGCAAGGGCCTGCGGCGGGTGCGCCAGAACGGATTGTTCGGGCTATTCGGGCCTTGCCGCCGGAGTTGCCGCACGCCGATGTCGTGTTGCGCGCGTTCGAAGTCCTGCCGCCGCTCGACATGAACGGCCGTGCGTTGATCCACGGTGATTGGCATCTCGGACAGCTCGTGCACCGGGGTTCATGGCGGCTCATCGACGTGGACGATCTCGGGGTCGGCGATCCGGTGTGGGACCTGGCGCGACCTGCGGCTTTGTTCGCCGCGGGGGTGCTACCTGGTGATCTTTGGGCGAGGTTCCTCAACGCCTATCGTGAAACGGGAGGTGTGGCTCTGCCGACATCGGAATGGGAAGCACTCAACATCCCCGCTCAGGCGTACGTTGTGCAGATGGCAGCGCGGGCACTCGTGTCCGGGTTGCAGGCAGTGGAACCGCTGGTTGAAGCCTGTCGTCGGATCGCCACGACGCACGAGAGCAGTGACCGCGGCTAATATCGTATTTGTCCGGTCCCACCGCAGGAGGCTCACCACGATGCAGTGTCCCAAGTGTCATGCGAACATGCGCACGTTCGACCGCATGGGCGTCCACATCGAGCAGTGCGACGGCTGCCGCGGGGTCTTCCTCGACTACGGCGAGCTCGAGTCGATCACGCGCCTCGAGGCCCAGATGCAGGCTCCGCCGCCCGTCGCCGCCCCGCCGCCCGCTGCCTACCCGCAGCCGGCTCAGCCCGCCTGGGGTGCCGCGCCGCAGCAGATCCACCACCACCACGGCGGCCACGCCGCCCCGTACGGCTACGGCCACCGCAAGAAGCACGGCCTGGCCGGCCTCTTCTTCTCCTCCTGATCGTGCGACGGCCCCGGATCCCTGCTCCGGGGCCGTTGACGACTACCGAAAAAGTAGTGGATAATCGGTAGTCAACGGGAGGAGTAGCCATGTCTGTCGCGACCGAGGCCGCCCACATCCGCGACCTCTTCGACACGATCGAGGAACTCGAAGCCGTCGCGTCATCCCTGTCAGAAGACGACGAACGCCGCCACCGCCTCGACGGCGTCGTGGCCAAGACCCTCCGCCAGGCCCCGCCGGTACGTCCCGTGGTGGCAGGCGAGCTCCTCGACCTCACCGAGAAGACGGTGAAGGCCTGGGCCAGGGAAGGCGTGCTGGCCATCCACAGCCAGGCACCGCGCATGCTGCTCGACACCGTGCGCCTGCACGAGGTCCTCCACCTGGTCTCCGACCTCCGCCGCACGGGCAAGACCCGCGGCCTGATCGACGAAGTCCACCGCCGCCTGAGCGACCAGTCACTGCTGGACCGCCAAGACCTCGCCAACTCCCTGGACGAGATGCGCAGCGGCAAGGGACGCGTGGTCCGCCCGGTTTGATCGAGGTAGTAGAAACCCACACCGCACACGCCCAGGCCAACGGCCTGCGCGGCCGTGCCCGCGTGGCCTACGAACGCTTCCTGGACGAACTCGCACACTCCGGCTGCGCCGCCCTGGGCTACCGCGTGACAGGCCCAGAACCACTTCCACGCCTGTGCGTGAAACACCTGCGAGGCGCCGACCGCGTAGTGGTCGCCTTCCCCTCCCCCGAAGTCGTGTGGGTGCTCCTCGTGGGCCCACACGACGACGACCCGGGCCTGGACCTCTACGAGGCCCTCTACGAGATGGCCGGCGTCCGCCCCCGCCTGTCGGAGAAGCGCACCAAACCCCGCTGCTGCACCGACGAGTCCGGCATCCCACCACTGGTCGACGAACACCTGGTGGACGACCTCGTGATCCGCGCCAGAGCCCTGGCCAGAGCCCGCCGCCGTTAGCCCCCGAGCGCGACCCTCGTCGACGATCGCGGCGACTCCCTGTCCCCCGCGACCTCACCGACAAAAAATATTGTCAAGACAGCTCGACTTGTCCTACGCTTCGTTCACCAGACGAACGGAGACCACGATGTCCTTCCAGGCCTACCTCGACGGCGCGGAGAAGAAGACCGGCAAGACCCCGGCCGACCTGCTGGCGGAGGCGGCGGGCCGCGGATACGACGCCACCACCAAGGCAGGCGTGTTCCTGGAATGGCTGAAGACCGACTACGACCTGGGCCGAGGCCACGGCATGGCGCTCTACCACGTGCTGAAGAACGGCGTGCAGATCAGCGAGAAGCACGTGGGCACCACCGGCAGCCACCGGGACGAGTCGGCAACGCTCCGGCTGGACGGCATCGCCAATCGCTGACGAGGGCAGGCCAAGGCAGGCGTCCCCTTGGGTTCAGGGTCCCCCGCGATTCAACGTACAGAGCGGGTCTGACAGTCCCGCGAAGCCGAAGGCGAGCCGTCCTCAGCAGGCGAGACCGGCACCCCTCAAAGCACCAGGCAGCCGCCCAAAGCAACAGGCGTGCCATCTACCCGCGCGTGGCGCTATCCCCCGATCAGATTGCCGGGGGTCTGGGGGCAGAGCCCCAGGGGGAAGCACGCAACCACAGCCCCGCCAACGCAACCGGGGAACGCTGCGCAACAGGGAAACCCGCCACAAACACAAAACGGCCCCCAGAGCCAAAGCTCCAGGGGCCGTTCAGCTAAATCAACTACCGGTAGTCCCGACCGAAGTCGTAGTCATCCAGCGGCACCGCAGCACCAGTCCCAGTCCCGAAGACGTCGGGCGTGTAGTACCCGTCGTCGTAAGAAGGAATCGCGTAGGCAGCAGCCCGCGCCTCCTCGGTCGGCTGGACCTGGATGTTGCGGTAGCGGTTGATCCCGGTACCAGCCGGGATCAACTTACCGATGATCACGTTCTCCTTCAGACCGATGAGCTTGTCCGAACGCCCGTTGATGGCGGCGTCGGTCAGCACACGAGTCGTCTCCTGGAACGACGCCGCGGACAGCCACGAGTCGGTCGCGAGAGAAGCCTTCGTGATACCCATCAGCACCGGACGACCAGCGGCCGGCTCGCCACCCTCGGCGACGACCGCGCGGTTGCCGGACTCGAAGTCCGCACGCTCGACCAGCGAACCAGGCAGGAACTCGGTCGCGCCGGAGTCGATGATCGTGACCCGGCGGAGCATCTGCCGGACGATGACCTCGATGTGCTTGTCGTGGATCGCCACACCCTGGGCGCGGTACACCTTCTGCACTTCCTGCACGAGGTGCAGCTGCGCCTCGCGCGGGCCCATGACGCGCAGGACCTCGTGCGGGTCCGGAGTACCTTCCAGCAGCTGCTGGCCGACGGACACGTGGTCGCCGTCCTGCAGCGGGCCGGTGGCCGTGTTGGCGAGACGCTGACGCTTGGACAGCTTCTCGAACACGATCTCCTCGGAACCGTCGTCCGGGATGAGCGTGATCTTCCAGAAGCGGTCGCCGTCCTCGATGCGGACGCGGCCGTCGACGTCGGCGATCGGCGCCTTGCCCTTCGGGACGCGGGCCTCGAAGAGCTCCTGGACACGGGGCAGACCGGTGGTGATGTCGTCACCGGCCACACCGCCCTGGTGGAACGTACGCATCGTCAGCTGCGTGCCGGGCTCACCGATGGACTGGGCGGCGACGATGCCGACGGCCTCGCCGACGTCGACCAGCTGGCCGGTGGCCATCGAGCGGCCGTAGCAGGACGCGCACACGCCGACCGGGGACTCGCAGGTCAGCACCGAGCGCACCTTCACGCGGACGATGCCGGCCTCGACCAGCGACACGAGTGCCGGGTCGCCGAGGTCGTCGCCGCGGTTGAGCACCAGGTTGCCGGCGGCGTCGGTGATGTCGTCGGCCACCGTGCGGGCGTAGACCGAGGTCTGCGCGAACTCGTGCATGCCGACCTTGTCGCCCAGCTGCTCGCCGACGACCATCTGCACACCACGGGTGGTACCGCAGTCGACCTCGCGGATGATGACGTCCTGCGAGACGTCCACCAGACGACGGGTCAGGTAACCCGAGTCGGCGGTACGCAGCGCGGTGTCGGCCAGACCCTTACGGGCACCGTGCGTCGCGATGAAGTACTCGAGCACCGACAAGCCCTCGCGGAACGAGTTCTTGATCGGGCGCGGGATGTACTCACCCTTCGGGTTGGTGACGAGACCACGCATACCCGCGAGCGAACGGACCTGCGTCATGTTGCCGGCGGCGCCGGACTGCACGATGACGCGGATCGAGTTGTCCTCGGGGAAGTTGTCTTCCATGATCTCGTGGACCTGCTCGGTGGCCTTGGTCCACACCTTGACCAGCTCGGAGTTGCGCTCGTCGTGCGAGAGCTGACCGCGCTGGTAGCGCTTCTCCACCGCGTCCGCGAGGCGCTCGTGCTCCTCGAGGATGTCCTGCTTCGCGGCGGGGACGAGGACGTCCGAGATCGCGACCGTCACGCCGGAGCGGGTGGCCCAGTGGAAACCGGCGTCCTTCAGCTTGTCCAGCGTCCGGGCGACGGTGACCATCGGGTACCGCTCGGCCAGGTCGTTGATGATCACGGCCTGCCGCTTCTTGGGCATGACCTCGTTGATGAAGGCGTAGTCCTGCGGCAGGATCTCGTTGAACAGCACGCGACCCAGCGTGGTCTCCGCAAGCCACGGCTGACCGGGCTCCCAGCCTTCGGGCTCCTGGCCCTTGGGCGGGTTCTTGTCGGAGACGCGGATCTTCACCATCGACTGCAGGCCCAGGACCTTGCGGTCGAACGCCATCAGCGCCTCGGCGGGCGACGAGTACGAGTGACCCTCGCCGATGTCGCCGACCTTGTGACGCGTCAGGTGGTACAGGCCCGTCACCATGTCCAGACGCGGCATGGCCAGCGGCTTACCGGACGCCGGGGACAGGATGTTGTTCGACGACAGCATCAGGACGCGGGCCTCGGCCTGCGCCTCGGCGGACAGCGGCAGGTGGACTGCCATCTGGTCACCGTCGAAGTCGGCGTTGAACGCTTCACAGACCAGCGGGTGCAGCTGGATGGCCTTGCCCTCGACCAACTGGGGCTCGAAGGCCTGGATGCCGAGGCGGTGCAGCGTAGGTGCGCGGTTGAGCAGCACCGGGTGCTCGGTGATGACCTCTTCCAGCACGTCCCACACGGCCGGGCGCGCACGCTCGACCATCCGCTTGGCGGACTTGATGTTCTGCGCGTGGTTGAGGTCCACGAGCCGCTTCATCACGAACGGCTTGAAGAGCTCGAGCGCCATCTGCTTGGGCAGACCGCACTGGTGCAGCTTGAGCTGCGGGCCGACCACGATGACCGAACGGCCGGAGTAGTCGACGCGCTTGCCGAGCAGGTTCTGACGGAACCGGCCCTGCTTGCCCTTGAGCAGGTCGGACAGCGACTTCAGCGGGCGGTTACCGGGACCGGTGACCGGACGGCCGCGGCGGCCGTTGTCGAACAGCGCGTCGACGGCCTCCTGCAGCATCCGCTTCTCGTTGTTGACGATGATCTCGGGCGCGCCGAGGTCGATCAGTCGCTTCAACCGGTTGTTGCGGTTGATGACGCGGCGGTACAGGTCGTTCAGGTCGGACGTCGCGAAACGGCCACCGTCGAGCTGCACCATCGGGCGCAGGTCCGGCGGGATGACCGGGACGCAGTCCAGGACCATGCCCTGCGGGTTGTTGCGGGTCGCCTGGAAGGCGGCAACGACCTTGAGGCGCTTGAGCGCACGCAGCTTCTTCTGGCCCTTGCCGCTGCGGATCGTCTCGCGCAGCACCTCGGACTCGGCGTCGACGTCGTAGTCACCCAGCAGCTTCTGGATGGCCTCCGCGCCCATGGCACCGGTGAAGTAGTCGCCGTAGCGGTCGTAGAGCTCGCGGTAGAGCAGCTCGTCCGCGATCAGCTGGGCCTTGTCCAGCTTGGTGAACGTGGACCAGATCTCGTCGAGGCGGTCCAGCTCGCGCTGGGCGCGGTCGCGGAGCTGGCGCATCTCACGTTCGCCACCCTCCTTGACCTTGCGGCGCACGTCGGACTTGGCACCCTCGGCCTCGAGCTCGGCCAGGTCGGCCTCGAGCTTCTGGGCGCGGGCCTCCACGTCGGCGTCGCGGCGGTTCTCGACGCGCTTGCGCTCGACCTGCATCTCGCTTTCCAGCGTCGGCAGGTCGTTGTGGCGAAGCTCGGCGTTCACGCCCACGATGACGTAGGCGGCGAAGTAGATGATCTTCTCGAGGTCCTTGGGGGCCAGGTCGAGCAAGTAGCCCAACCGGCTGGGGACGCCCTTGAAGTACCAGATGTGCGTGACCGGAGCGGCGAGCTCGATGTGGCCCATGCGCTCACGACGCACCTTCGCGCGGGTCACCTCGACGCCGCAGCGCTCACAGATGATGCCCTTGAAGCGCACGCGCTTGTACTTGCCGCAGTAGCACTCCCAGTCCCGGGTGGGACCGAAGATCTTCTCGCAGAACAAGCCGTCCTTCTCAGGCTTGAGCGTGCGGTAGTTGATGGTCTCGGGCTTCTTGACCTCGCCAAAAGACCACTGGCGGATGTCGTCCGCGGTCGCGAGACCGATGCGGAGCTCATCGAAGAAGTTGACGTCGAGCACGTCTACTCTCTTCCCCTTTTTAGATCGGTGGCAAAGGAGCTGGTCGGAGGGCCGGGTGTTGGGGACGCGGGAGGCATCCCCAACACCGGCCGGCGAGGTGACTAGTTGACGACGTCGTCCACGGAGGGCGACTCGGACCTCGACAGGTTGATGCCGAGGTTCGCGGCCGCGCGCTCCAGGTCTTCGTCGTCGCCGTCGCGCATCTCGATCGCGGCACCGTCCGAAGACAGGACCTCGACGTTGAGGCAGAGCGACTGCAGCTCCTTGAGCAGCACCTTGAAGGACTCCGGGATACCGGGTTCCGGGATGTTCTCGCCCTTGACGATGGCCTCGTAGACCTTCACGCGGCCGAGCACGTCGTCGGACTTGATGGTGAGAAGTTCCTGCAGGGTGTATGCGGCGCCGTACGCCTGCATCGCCCAGCACTCCATCTCACCGAAACGCTGACCACCGAACTGCGCCTTACCACCCAGCGGCTGCTGCGTGATCATCGAGTACGGGCCGGTCGAACGCGCGTGGATCTTGTCGTCCACCAGGTGCAGCAGCTTCAGGATGTACATGTAGCCGACCGACACGGGGAACGGGTACGGCTCGCCGGAGCGGCCGTCGAAGAGCTGCGCCTTCCCGTTCTGCTTGACCATGCGCTCGCCGTCGCGGTTCGGGATCGTCGAGCCGAGCAGGCCCGTGATCTCCTCTTCCTTCGCGCCGTCGAACACGGGGGTCGCGGTCTTGGTGCCGGGCTCGACATCCATCAGGTCCTCGGACAGGTTCTTCGCCCAGTCCGGGTCCCCGTTGATGCTCCAGCCCTGCTTGGCGATCCACCCGAGGTGGGTCTCCAGCACCTGGCCGATGTTCATACGCCGCGGCACACCGTGCGTGTTCAGGATGATGTCGACCGGCGTGCCGTCCTCGAGGAACGGCATGTCCTCCGCGGGGAGGATCTTGCCGATGACGCCCTTGTTGCCGTGGCGGCCGGCGAGCTTGTCGCCGTCCTGGATCTTGCGCTTCTGGGCCACGTAGACGCGGACGAGCTCGTTCACGCCCGGAGGCAGCTCGTCGTCGTCCTCACGCGAGAAGACGCGGATGCCGATGACCTTGCCGTACTCACCGTGCGGCACCTTGAGCGACGTGTCGCGGACCTCGCGCGCCTTCTCACCGAAGATCGCGCGGAGCAGGCGCTCCTCCGGCGTCAGCTCGGTCTCGCCCTTGGGCGTGACCTTGCCGACGAGGATGTCGCCGGGCTGGACCTCGGCACCGATGCGGATGATGCCGCGCTCGTCCAGGTCGGCCAGGACCTCTTCGGAGACGTTCGGGATGTCCCGGGTGATCTCCTCGGCGCCGAGCTTCGTGTCGCGGGCGTCGATCTCGTGCTCCTCGATGTGGATCGAGGTGAGAACGTCGTCCTGCACGAGGCGCTGCGACAGGATGATCGCGTCCTCGTAGTTGTGGCCTTCCCACGGCATGATCGCCACGAGCAGGTTCTTGCCGAGCGCCATCTCGGCGTTCTCGGTGCAAGGACCGTCGGCCAGGACCTGACCCGCCTCGATCCGGTCGCCCTCGTTGACGATGGGCTTCTGGTTGATGCAGGTGCCCTGGTTCGAGCGACGGAACTTGTGCAGCGCGTAGGTGTTGCGCGCACCGTCGTCGGCCATGACGGTGATGTAGTCGGCGGAGACCTCCTCGACCACACCCGTCTTCTTCGCGACGACGACGTCACCGGCGTCGACGGCGGCACGCAGCTCCATGCCGGTGCCGACGAGCGGCGACTCGGAGCGGAGCAGCGGCACGGCCTGACGCTGCATGTTCGCACCCATCAGGGCGCGGTTCGCGTCGTCGTGCTCGAGGAACGGGATCATGGCCGTCGCGGCCGACACCATCTGGCGCGGCGAGACGTCCATGTAGTCGACGTCGGTCGGGTCGATGAACTCGACCTCGCCGCCCTTCTTGCGGACCAGGACGCGGTCGTCGGTGAAGTTGCCGTCGTCGTCGGTCGGCGAGTTCGCCTGCGCCTTGACGAAGCGGTCTTCCTCGTCCGCGGTCAGGTAGTCGATCTGGTCGGTGACCCGGCCGTCGGTGACCTTGCGGTACGGCGTCTCGATGAAGCCGAACGGGTTGACCCGCGCGTAGCTCGAGAGCGAACCGATCAGGCCGATGTTCGGGCCTTCCGGGGTCTCGATCGGGCACATGCGGCCGTAGTGCGACGGGTGGACGTCGCGGACCTCCATGCCGGCGCGCTCACGGGACAGACCGCCGGGACCCAGTGCCGACAGGCGGCGCTTGTGGGTCAGACCCGCGAGCGGGTTGGTCTGGTCCATGAACTGCGACAGCTGCGAGGTGCCGAAGAACTCCTTGATCGCCGCCACGACGGGACGGATGTTGATCAGGGTCTGCGGCGTGATGGCCTCGACGTCCTGCGTGGTCATGCGCTCGCGGACGACGCGCTCCATGCGGGACAGACCGACGCGGATCTGGTTCTGGATCAGCTCGCCGACCGTGCGGAGACGACGGTTGCCGAAGTGGTCGATGTCGTCGACCTCGACCGGCACGTCACCACCCGCGGCGGCGTCCATCATCGTCTCGCCGGCGTGCAGGCGAACGAGGTACTCGATCGTCGTGACGATGTCGTCCTCGGTCAGGACACCGGTGTTGATCTCGGTGTCCAGGCCCAGCTTCTTGTTGACCTTGTACCGGCCAACCTTCGCCAGGTCGTAGCGCTTGTCCTTGAAGAACAGGTTCTCCAACAGGGCCTGCGCCGACTCCTTCGTCGGCGGCTCGCCCGGACGCAGCTTGCGGTAGATGTCGAGCAACGCCTCGTCGGTACCCGCGGTGTGGTCCTTCTCGAGCGTGGTCAGCAACGTCTCGCTGAACGCGAACCGCTCGCGAATCTGCTCCGTGCTCCAGCCCAGAGCCTTCAACAGCACCGTCACCGGCTGGCGACGCTTCCGGTCGATGCGGACACCGACGGTGTCGCGCTTGTCGACGTCGAACTCCAGCCAAGCACCCCGGGACGGGATGATCTTGACGCTGAAGACGTCCTTGTCGGTCGTCTTGTCGACCGCGGTGTCGTAGTACACACCGGGGGACCGCACGAGCTGAGAGACCACCACGCGCTCAGTGCCGTTGATGATGAACGTGCCCTTGTTCGTCATCATCGGGAAGTCACCCATGAACACCGTCTGGCTCTTGATCTCGCCAGTGGTGTGGTTGGTGAACTCCGCCGTGACGAACAACGGTGCCGCGTACGTCATGTCCTTGTCCTTGCACTCTTCGGTCGAGGCCTTGACCTCGTCGAAGCGCGGGTCGGAGAAGGACAGTGACATGGAGCCGGAGAAGTCCTCGATCGGCGAGATCTCGTTGAGGACCTCTTCGAGGCCGCCCGTCGGAGTCTCGTCGCCGGCGTCGACGCGGCGCTGGAACCACGCCTCGTCGCCGGTGAGCCATTCAAAGGACTGGATCTGCAGGTCAAGCAGGTTGGGCGTCGAAAGCGGCTCGTTAATCTTCGCGAACGAGACCCGCTTCGGCGCTCCAGGGATCCCCGACGTGGAGTTGGTCGCAGCAGTGGCCTTGGTCGCGCGAGAGATCGCCAAGATGCGTCCTTCCAGGGACAGGTAGCTGGCTAGAGCGAACTAGCACGGCTGTCAAGGGTGCGGCGATGCCCGCATAATCCACGCTCTCGGCGAAGGGCAAGCGGAAAATGGGCAGCGCAAAGGGGCAGTCTAGCCACGCGCACGGCGACTGTCGAGAGGCACCTGGAAGGACCCTCCTCTTGCTCACCGACAGAGTGACCCTGCATGAGCGCGCAGTCAAGATGTTGCGGACCGATCCACCCTCTGGATGGAGCGCTGTTCACTCGAAGTCACCCAATTGACCTGCACAAACACGTGTGCGGCCGTTTTGGTGGGAAGTTGGCGGCTTCAAGCGAACTTACAGAGCGCCACAGGATTTGCTGTGACGGAGATCACGCGTGTCGGGGCTGGCGGAGGGGGTCTCAGCGGTGCATCCGGGGCTGGTTCTGCGACCTCTCAGCGGAGTTGATCTTAGGGGACGGAGATCAGTTACCCGCCACCGACCTGCCCCAAACGACCCCTGCCCCGCGGATGCCCCGACCGCACGCGGGGCCCTTTCGTACTGACATGCAGTACGAAAGGGCCCCGCGTGCGGTCAGCAGTCCTGCAGCTGGCGGTTCTGCTCCGCCGTCGCCCCGAACATCTCCATGTTGTCGATCTTCCACCGGCCGCCGTCGTCGACCGCGCTCACGCGGAGCATGGCGGTGCCGCCGCCCGACTGGTTGTCGGTGGTGCGGGTGGTGACCTGGTCGGCGAAGACCAGCACGGTGGCGCGGCCGTCCCTGAGCGACGACACGGCCGAGGACACGACGCGGACGGTCACGACGAGCTTCTGCTGCGGCGCGACCTCCTTCACCGGGCCGAACACGGCGTTGTACTGGCACAGGGCCTTGCCGGTGAGCAGTTCCTTCGCGGCCTTCTCGGTGGACTCGACGTCGGCGAAGTTGTACGAGAACGACTTCTCGACGGCCTCGCGGATCTGGCCGTTGACCTCCGAGGTGGTGGCGGTGTCGACCAGGGCGGCGTCGTAGGACACCGAGCGCGACTTCACCAGGAAGAACGTGCCCAGGCCGCCCATCAGGAGCCCCACGAGCACCAGGGCCACCGGCAGCGTCCAGGCGGCGCCGGGCTTCGCAGCGGCCGTCTCAGCGACCGGCTCGGCCTTCTCAGCGGCGGCAGGCTTCTCGGCGGCCTTCTTCTTCGAAGCGGCCGCCGGCGTCCACTCGATGGCATCCGGCGCCTTGAACCTCGCCTCCCCGACCTCCGGCTCCGGCCTGACCTCCGGCACGACCTCCGGCGCCACGTCCTCGACCACGTCCTCAGCCGCGGGCTCGACGACAGGCTCGACCGCAGGTTCGGCAGCGGGCTCCGACGAGACGCGCCGGTTCAGCCCGGCGACCTTGGGACGGCCTCCTGCGGGCGGCGTGGGGATGGGGCGGCGGCGGGATGGGGGCACGTGCACTCGTTCCAATCAGCTCTGGCGGACTCAGACGCCCTACCGCAGCGGGCCGAGCTGGCTCAGCTTCCAGCCGTCCTCGGTGCGGGTGAGCTTGGTCAGGTACCGGTTGATCTTGGTGACCTTCTGCCCCTCGGCGGGGGTCACGGTGCTCTCCACGACGGCGATCATCGACGCGCTGCCGGCACGGTCGTCCAGCTCGGTGATCGCGGCGTCCAGGACCTTCGACGTCGTCACGGACTTGGCGTCGACCAGCTGCTTCTTGCGCGAGTCCTTGTCCTTGTCGATCTCCGCGCGCAGGTCGCCGGTGGACGAGTTGAGCCAGCGCTGCAGGTCCTCGTCGACCTTCTGGTAGTCGAGGGTGAGGAAGTTCGTGATGCCCACCTGGCCGGAGCGCAGGGCGTCGTCGCGGGTCGCGGCGAACGAGGCCGACGACGAACTGGCCGACGAGTACCAGACGAAGCCGCTGAACACCGCGAAGACGAACGCCACGACCGCGAAGACCGTGGCGGCCACCGTGAAGACCCGCACTACTTCTTCCCCTCTGGCAGACCCAGCAGCTGACCGAGCGACGTCAGCAACGGCAACTCGGGAGCAGCGGCCTGGCCGGTCGGTTCCTGGCCCGGCTGCGTCGTCGCGTTGCCGACGGGCGTGGTCGGTGTTCCGCCGTACGGCGCATTCTGCGAGCCTCGCACCGAGGTCGCGGACCCGCGCGCGAGAGCGCAGTACGCCTGCGTGTTCAGCGGAGCGGCGGACGTGTCGCCGCCCGGCCGGATGGTCGTGCCCTCGTATCCGACCGTGCACGGCATCGGGTCGAACACGTTCAGGGCGAGCCCGAAGTGCGCCGATCCGTCGCCCGGCGCCACGGAGAACCCGCCGCCGACGGCGATGGGGTACGTCACCGCGATCTGTTCCAAACCATCACGCCTGGTCACGAGGATGTTCGACGTGGTCAGCAGGTTCGCGAAGACCACCCCGAGGTTCGGCCCGCTCTCCTTGAGCAGCGCCGACACCTGCTCGGACGCCGGCGGCACCGCCACGATCAACCGCCGCAGGTCGCCGTCGGAGGCCTTGAGCTGCTCGGCGAGCAACCGCAGGTCACCGCTGAACGACCGGATGGCGCCACCGGACGCGGCCTGCGTGGCCAGCACGATCCGCCCGTCCTTGAGCAGTTGCGTGGTCTGCGGCAGGTGCTCGCGAGCGGCCGCCGTGAACGCCGCGGTGTTGTCGATCAGCACCTGCAGGTCCCCGCCGGTCCCGCTGAACGCCGTGTGCAGCTCGTCGACGACGGTCCGCAACGAGTCCGTCGGCACCGACGACGCGAAGGCGTCCAAATTGGACAGCAGCCCGTCGACCGGCGGAGGCGTCTTGGTGGCCGAGCGAGGGATGACCGCCCCTGCCTCCAGGTACGGCCCGCCGTCGCTCTTCGGCCGAAGATCCACGTACTGCTCACCGACGGCCGACCGGTTGGCCACGACGGCCTCCAGGGCGGACGGCACCCGCGGCGCGTCCGCGTCCAGCTCCAGGTCGACCTCGACGCCCTCGGACGTCAGCCGCAGCTGCCCGACCCGGCCGATCGTCACGCCGCGGTAGGTCACCTCGGCGTTGGTGAAGATGCCGCCCGAATCCGCGAGCTGCATCGTCACGACCGTCGACGCCGACTTGAACAGCCCGACGTAGGTGGCACTGACGTAGGAGATGCCCAGCAGCGCGACCAGCACGAACGCGCCGATCTTGAGCTTCGTCGACCGCAGGATCACTTGCGACCACCTCCCAGCAGCCCGCCGAGCAGGTCGCCCAGCCCGGACCCGGTGCCCTGCCCGAGGTTCGGCAGCGGGATGTTCGGCATCGGCAACGGCGTGCCCTGCGACGGGATCAGCGAGTCGATCGGCGACTGCCGCGACCGCCCGAGGTTGTCCAGCACCGTGCCGAGGTTCAGGTCGAGATCGATGAACGCGTTGGTGTAGTCGCCCTTGATGCCGTCGACCGCCTCGTCCGGGAACGGGTAGGTCAGCAGCAGCTCCAGCGACTTCGGCAGGTTCTGCCCCGACTCGACCAGCTTGGTCAGCGTCGGCTGCAAAGCCTTCAGGTCCGCCACGATGTCGTCACGGCTCCTGTTCACCGTGTCCGTCGCGACGCCGGAGAGCTTGGTCAGCGACTGCAGCAGCGTCACGAGCTGGGTGCGCTGCTCGGCCAGCACCTTCAGGCCGGGCTCCAGGTCCGTCAGCGCGACCGCGATCTTCTCCCGCTGCTGCGCCAGGGTCCCGGCGAGGCGGTTGAGCGAGTCGAGCGCGCGGACGATCTCCGCCTTGTGCTTGTCGAGCTCCCCGACGAACGTGTTGAGGTTGCCCAGCAACGAGCGGATCTCCTGCTCGTTGCCCTCCATCGCCGCGTTGAGCTCCTTGGTGATGTTCTGCAGCTGCGCGACACCACCACCGTTGAGCAACATCGACAACGCGCCGAAGACCTCTTCGACCTCGGGGTTGCGGTTGGTCTTGTCCAACGGGATCAGGGCATTGTCGGCCAGACGCCCGGAATCCCCCTGTGTTTGATCATTTTTGGGAGGCTTCCCGAGCTCGACGAACTTCTCCCCCAGCAACGCGGACTGGCGCAGCTTGGCGAAAGCGTTTGCCGGCAGCTGGACGTCGCCGTTGACCAGCATGGTCACCTCGGCCGTCCAGCCGTCGGAGCCGAGGTCGATCCGCTCGACCCGCCCGACCGGCACGTCGTTGACCTTCACGCCCGCCTGCGGCACCAGGTCCAGCACGTCCTTGAACTGCGCCTTGACCCGGTACGGGTGATCACCGACGTCGGCGCCACCGGGCAACGGCATGTTGTAGACGCCGTCGAACCCGCCGGAACCACAGCCCGACACGAGCAACAACGCCGTCAGCCCTACGACCAGCTTCCTCACTGCGGCACCCCCGCGAGCGGCAGGGGCAGCGGCAGCTTGCCCACGTTCAGGTCGCTGATGACCTCGGCCGGCGACTTCAGCGGAATCGCGCCGGTCAGCAGCGGCTCCAGCTGCTTGCAGGTGCTCGACAGCACCGGCGGCACGTTGTTCGGCGTCGCCTGCTGGATCAGCTTGCAGATCAGCACGATCGGCGGCTGGTTCAGCTCGTTGATGTTCGCGCGGGTGTCGAGCGTGCCGGACGCCGCGTTGTAGGAGTTCTGCAGGTTGCCCAGGGCCAGCGGGGCGACGTCGAGCGTCTCCGCCAGCGCCGCCCGCTGGTTCACCAGCACCTGCGTGATCGAGGCGAGCTTGTCCACATTGGACTTGAGCACCTCGCGGTTGTCCTTGATGAACCCCTGCACGAGCCCCAGCGCGGTCGCGAGCTCGTTCAACGCCGCGCCCAGGTCGCCGCGTTCGTCGGCGAGCATCTTCGACACGTCCGCGAGCTGCCTGTTGAAGTCGCGCACCTGGCTGTCGTTCGCCGCCAGCATCGCGGTGAACTTCTGCAGGTTGTCGACGGTCGCGAACAGGTCCTCTTTGGACCCCGACAGCGTGCGGGTGGCCTGGCCGAGGTTGCGCAACGTGTCGTTGAGCGCCTGGCCGTTGCCCTCGAGGTTCTTCGCCGCTGAGTTCAGCAGGTCGGCCAACGCCCCGTCGGCGTTCGCGCCGTTCGGCCCCAGCGCCGTCGTGAGCTTGTCGAGCGACGAGTACAGCTCGTCCAGCTCGACCGGCGTCGCGGTGCGCTCGCGCGGGATCACGGCGTCGTCGCCCATCGTCGGCCCGCCGGTGTAGGCGGGCGCGAGCTGCACGTACCGGTCGCTGACCACGCTCGGCGAGACCACGACGGCCTGCGCGTTCTCCGGCACCCGCACGTCGCGGTCGACGGTGAACACGACCTTCACGGTCTTGCCCTCCGGCGTGACCTCGTCGATCGTGCCGACCTTCACGCCCAGCACCCGCACGTCACCGCCGGGGTAGACGCCGACGGCCGCCGCGAAGTGCGCGGTGACCTTGCGCCCGTTCATGGAGGCGAAGACCCACCACAGGCCCGCCGTCACGACCAGCGCCAGCACGCACGCGATCGCGATGAACCGGCCGACCTTGCTGTGAGCTGCTGTAGTCATCGCTGCACCCCCGGAGGCAGGCAGCCTTCCTCGTTGAACCCGACGACGCCGAGGTTCACCGAGGGCGGCAGCAGCCCGCAGATGTAGGTGTCGAACCAACGGCCGTTGCCCAGGGTGTTCGCGAACACCCGGTAGAACGGCGCCATCAGCGCGAGGCTTCGGTCCAGGTTGTCCTGGTTGCGCTGCAGGATCGTGGTGACGCGGCCGAGCTGCTCCAGAGCAGGCTTGAGCTGGTTCTGGTTGTCCTGCACCAGACCGCTCAGCTCACGGGCCAGGTCGCGCGTGCCGGTCAGCAGCGCGCTGATCGCCTCGCGGCGCTTGCGCAGCTCGCCGAGCAGCAGGTTGCCGTCCGACAGCAGCTTCTCGAACTCCGCGTTGCGGTCCGCGAGCGTCTTGGTCAGCTGCCTGGTGTTGTCCAGGAGCTTCGCGAGCTGCTCGTCGCGCGAGGAGATCGTCTTGGACAACGCGGACAGTCCGTCCAGCGCGCCCCTGACGTGCTCGGGCGAGTTCTTGAAGGTGTCCGAGAGAACCGTGAAGCTGTCCGCGAGCTGCTTCGTGTCGATCTGGCCGACCGTGGTCGCGAGCCCGTTGAACGCCTCGTTCACGTCGTACGGCGCGAGCGTGCGTTCCTTCGGGATCGGGTCGCCTGGCGAGAGCGGCTGGGTGCCCTGCGGGTCCAGCGCCACGAACTTCTGGCCCAGCAACGTCTTGATGCGGATCATCGCGGTCGTCCGGTCACCCACCCAGGCGTCCTTGACCTTGAACGTCACCCGCACCCTGTCGCCGTTGAGCTTGACCTTGGTGACCTTGCCGACCTTCACGCCGGCGACGCGGACCTCGTTGCCCGGCACCAGTCCCGCGGCCTCGCTGAAGTCCGCGGCGTAGCTCGTGCCGCCACCGACGATCGGCAGGTCGTCGGAGTAGAACGCGGCCAGCAACAGCAGGGCGATCAACGTCAGGCTGACCGCGCCGGTCCTGATCGGGTTGCTCGTGGTCATCGGCGGCACCTCTGTTGTGTCACCGGCAACGCCGTGATCGGGATCGGGTTGTTGATGACCGGCGGGACGGCGATCTGGCCGCTGGCCTCGCACAGGTAGAAGTTGAACCACGAGCCGTAGGTCGCGGTCCGCGTGATCGTCTCCAGCTTGTTGGGCAGGCGCTGCAACATGCGGTCGACGAGCACCTCGTTGTCGCCCAGCGTCTTCGAGACGATGCCGAGCTGCGCGATGTCGTTCTTCAACGGCTCGCGGCCCTGCTCCAGCAGCCCGGAGGTGGCCTGCGTCAGGTCGCCGAGCGCGGTGATCGCGTCACCGATCGGCTGGCGGTCCTGCGCGAGCCCGGAGACCAGCGTCTGCAACGTGATCACGAGGTTGTTGAAGTCCTCGTCGCGCGAGTTCACGGTCTCCAGCGCGGTGTTGAGGTTGTCGACGACGTCGCCGATCACCTTGTCCTTGCTGGCCAACGTGCTGGTCAGCGAGGCCGTGTGCTGCAGCAGGCTGTCGATCGTGCTGCCTTCTCCCTGCAGCACCTGGATGATCTCGAACGACAGCTTGTTCACGTCGTCGGGCGAGAGCGCCTGGAAGAGCGGCTTGAAGCCGTTGAACAGCACCGTCAGGTCCAGCGCGGGCTTCGTTCGCTCCAACGGGATCGTGCCGCCCTCGGCCAGCACCGCCTTGGTGTCACCGGTGCCGGACTCCAGCGCGATGTACCGCTGCCCCACCAGGTTGCGGTACTTGATCGTCGCGGTCACGGCCTCCGGCAGCTTGCGGTCGCCGTCGATCGAGAACGCCACCTCCGCGGTCTTGCGGTCGACGACCTTGATGTCGTCGACCTGCCCGACGCGGACGCCGGCGATGCGGACGTCGTCACCCTCGTTCAGCGCGGTGACGTCGGTGAACTGGGCCTTGTAGTCCGTGGCGCTGGCCAGGTTCACGTTGGCGATCGTGACCGCGAGCAGCGACGTGGCGAGGATCGTGACCACCGCGAAGGCGATCAGCTTGAGCAGCGGGGAGAGCAGACCCTTCACTTGACGGTCACCTCCGTGCCGCGGACGAGTGGGCCGAGCAGCAGGCTCGACCAGCCGGGCATCGCCTGCGGGTCGACGCCGATGCGCGGACCGAAGAGCGCCGCGATCAACCTGGCCTCCTCCGGCGAGTTGGCGAGCCGCAGCACGTCAGCGGACTGCGGCACGGTCACGTTGCCCGCGGTGGCAGGCGGCAGGATCCCGTCGTTGGCAACGCGGGCGGGCGGCGGCGAGCTCGACCCGTCCTGCACCGGACCCTCCGGCGGGTACTGCGGGAACGGGTTCGGCCGCGGGATCAGGTCGTAACAACGGGGCCCGCGCTTGTCCTTGTACTCGGGCTCATCGAGGTTCGGCTTGTACTTGCCGCGGTTCTGGGTGATCTCCAGCGTGATGTGCAGGCCAGGCTCGTTGGTGCCCTCGCCGAACGCCTTGCTGATCACCGGTTCGAACTCCGCGAGCCCCTTGAGCAGGCACGGGTACTCGGGCGCGTACTTCGCGAGCAGCTCCAGCGTCGGACGGCTGGTGTCGGCAAGCGCGATGATGTTGTTCTTGTTGACCGTGACGAAGCTGGTGACGTCCTGCGACGTCGTGGTCAGCGACCCGTAGAGCGCCAGCAGGTTGTCGCGCTGGTCGACGACGGTCTTGGTCGTCGTGGTCATGTCGTTGAGCGCCTGCAACAGGTCCGGCGCCGCGTCCGCGTAGACGTTCGAGACGTCCGCGAGCCTGGAGATGTTCTCCTTCAACGCGGGCAGCTGCGGGTTGAGCTCACCGAGGTAGGAGTCGAGCGACACCAGCGTCTCGCCGAGCGGCTTGCCGCGGCCGTCGAGCGCCTGCGACAACGCGGTCAGCGTGGTGGCGAGCTTCTCCGGCTGGATCGCCTGCAGCACCGGCATCAGGTTGTCCAGCACGCGTTCGAGCTCGATCGCGCTGCTCGTCCGGTCCTGCTCGATGACGGCGCCCTGCGTGATGGCCGCGCTCTTCTGCTGCGGCAGCACGAGGTTCACGTACCGCTCACCGAACAACGTCTTGGGCAGCAGCCGCGCGCTGACGTTCGCCGGGATCTGGTCGACCTTGTCCGGCTCCAGCGCCAGCTCCAGCTCGGCGCCGTCGCCGCTGGTGCGGATGGCCTTCACCGACCCGACGATCAGCCCGCGCACCTTGACGTCGCTCGCGGCCAGCAGCTGGTTGCCGATGTGGTCGGTCTTGAGAGTGACCTTCACGTAGTCGCTGAAGGCGTCCTTGTAGAGCGCCACCGTGAGCGACAGGAACATGGCGATCGCGAGAAGAAAGGCGATGCCCAGCACGCGTTTCTTCATCCGGCGATCCTCACCGTCGTCGTCGCGCCCCAGATCGCGAGGCTGAGGAAGAAGTCGAGCAGGGCCGTCGTGACGATCGCGGTCCGCACCGCGCGCCCGACCGCCACACCGACGCCGGCCGGACCGCCGGACGCGCGGTAGCCGTAGTAGCAGTGGGTCATGATGATCACGACCGCGAAGACCAGCACCTTGCCGAACGACCAGAGCACGTCGATCGGCGGTAGGAACAGGTTGAAGTAGTGGTCGTACGTACCCGCTGACTGCCCGTAGAACTCCACGGTGATCGTTCTCGCCGCGAGGTAACTCGTCAGCAACCCGATCACGTACAGCGGGATGATCGCGACGAACCCGGCGATGATCCGCGTGGTGACCAGGAACGGCAGGCTGGGGATGCCCATGACCTCCAGCGCGTCGATCTCCTCGGAGATCCGCATCGCGCCGAGCTGAGCCGTGAAACCGGACCCGACCGTCGCACTCAGCGCCAGCCCGGCGACCAACGGCGCGATCTCGCGGGTGTTGAAGTACGCGGACACGAACCCGGCGAAGGCGGACGTGCCGATCTGGTTGAGCGCCGTGAAGCCCTGCAACCCGACCACGGTGCCCGTGAACACGGACAGCCCGACCATCACGCCGATCGTGCCGCCGATGACCGCGAGCGCCCCCGACCCGAAGCTGACCTCGGCCAGCAGCCGCAACGTCTCCTTGGAGTACCGCTTGAGCGCACGAGGCGTCCAGGCCAGCGCCTTGATGTAGAACGCCAGCTGGTCGCCGAACCCGTCCAGGGTGGACAGCACCTTGTTCGCCATCAGCTCCCCTTCGCGGGCACGACCTGCAGGTAGATCGTGGTGAGGACGAAGTTGACGAAGAACAGCAGCAGGAACGTGATGACCACGGCCTGGTTCACCGCGTCACCCACGCCCTTGGGTCCGCCGGCGGGGTTGAGGCCTCGATACGCAGCGACGATGCCCGCGATGAACCCGAAGATCAGCGCCTTGAGCTCACTGATCCACAGGTCCGGCAGCTGAGCCAGCGCGCTGAAGCTCGCGAGGTACGCACCCGGCGTGCCGTCCTGCATGATCACGTTGAAGAAGTAGCCACCGAGCACACCGACGACGCTCACCATGCCGTTGAGCAGCACGGACACCAGCATCGCCGCCAGCACCCGCGGCACCACGAGCCGATGGATCGGCGACACGCCGAGCACTTCCATCGCGTCGATCTCTTCACGGATCTTCCGCGACCCGAGGTCCGCACAGATGGCAGAGCCGCCGGCTCCAGCGATCAGCAACGCCGTCACGATCGGACTGGCCTGCTGGATGATCGCGAGCACACTGGCCGCACCCGTGAACGACTGCGCACCGATCTGCCGCGTGAGACTGCCCAGCTGCAACGCGATGACCGCGCCGAACGGAATGGACACCAGCGCGGTCGGCAACACCGTCACGCTGACGATGAACCAGCTCTGCTGAATGAACTCCCGCAGCTGGAACGGCCGCCGGAAGGTCGTCCGCACGACGTCGATCCCGAGCTGGCACAGCTTCCCGGTCTCCCGCAGCGCACCGGCGCCGGGGAACGAGGTCTGCGTGGTCACAGCACACCACCCTGCCGAGGCCAGGGGCTGGGCGTAGGCGTCTGCGCACCGGCGTGAACGCCGTACCGCACCTGCTCCTCGGCGGTGAGGCTCTCGATGATCCCCTGCTGCGCCTCGTGCGGGAGCTGGTGAATGATCGACATGACCCGGTCCTTGCGCCGCCGCACAGCGTCCCGGTACGGCAACCCGGGCGTCGGCTCCAACTGCGGCACGATCCCGCGAACGTCGCCTTCAGGCGACCCGTCGGAATGCCCGGCGTCAGCGTGCGCCTGCTCGGCCGCCATGGTCGCCGTGTCCTTCTCCTCGGACATGCCGATGGGCCCGAGCCGCCGCCCGTTCAGGAACTGCTCGACCACGGGCTCGTCGCTGGTCAGCAACACCTCACGAGGCCCGAACATGATGAGCTCGCGCCGGAACAACATGCCGAGGTTGTCCGGCACGGTCCGCGCGATGTTGATGTTGTGCGTGACGATCAGGATGGTCGCGTCGATCTGCGCGTTCAGATCGATCAACAACTGACTCAGGTACGCAGTGCGCACCGGGTCCAGCCCGGAGTCGGGCTCGTCGCACAGAATGATCTCGGGGTCGAGCACCAGCGCACGGGCAAGACCAGCCCGCTTGCGCATACCGCCGGAGATCTCACCGGGCAGCTTCTTCTCCGCCCCGACGAGACCGACCATCTCCATCTTCTCGAGGACGATCCGCCGAACCTCGGCCTCCGTCTTGCGGGTGTGCTCCCGCAACGGAAAGGCGATGTTGTCGTACAGATTCATCGACCCGAACAACGCACCGTCCTGGAACAGCACGCCGAACATCTTCCGAATCTCGTAAAGCTTGTGCTCGGAGCACTTCACCAGATCCGTGCCGTTGATGACGATCTTGCCCTGCTCCGGCTTCAGCAACCCGACCAGAGACTTCAGGAACACGCTCTTGCCGGTACCAGATGGCCCGAGCATCACGCTGACCTCACCAGGCGGGATGGTGAGCGTGACGTCCTGCCAGATGGTCTGCTTGCCGAAGGACTTGGTCAGACCCTCGACGACCACCTCGACGCCCATCCGCACCTCCGCACACGCCCGAGGACGCCGCAGCGATCGGCGTCACATCTGGGCAACGAGTTCGTTCGCGGCAGGTTACTCACCAGTTGGCCTAATGGCGGTTGCGTTCAGATAACACCACACAGGGTGACCTCGCAAAACGGGCACGAGGCCGTAGACCACCACCCGACAACCGGGACTTTCGAGACTGCTGTGACTCCAAACACACCGGGCCGCGCCCATCCGAACGCGCCGCCGAAGGCGAGCCGTCCTCAGCAGAAACTCGCCGCCCGCGAGCCAGCCACCCCAAAAGGCCGCGAACAACAAAAACGGGCGTGCACCCACAAGTGGATGCACGCCCGTTCAGGCACTGCAAGGCAGAACGCCAGCCCCCGAAGGGGCCCAGATCACTTGACGGTGATCTTGGCGCCGGCAGCCTCGAGCTTCTCCTTGGCGGCGTCGGCGACGTCCTTCGCCACGCCCTCGAGGATGGCCTTCGGAGCCGACTCGACGAGCTCCTTGGCCTCCTTCAGGCCCAGACCCGAGACGACCTCGCGGACGACCTTGATGACCTGGATCTTCTTCTCGCCCGCGGACTCGAGGACGACGTTGAAGTCCGTCTGCTCCTCGGCCTCGTCCGCAGCGGCGGCCGGGCCACCAACGGCGGCAACGGCGACGGGGGCGGCGGCGGTGACCTCGAAGGTCTCCTCGAACTGCTTCACGAACTCGGACAGCTCCAGGAGGGTCATCTCCTTGAAAGCGTCGAGCAGCTCTTCGGTGCTGAGCTTCGCCATGATCGGCGTTCCTTTCTATCTCCCGCGCGAAAGCGTCGGGCGTGTCTTTGGGTGATCAGCTTTCGGCGGGAGCGTCGGCCGCGGCAGCGGCCTTCTTCTCCTGCAGGGCAGCAGCCAGGCGAGCGACCTGGGAAGCCGGGGCGTTGAACAGACCCGCGGCCTTGGCCAGGTTGCCCTTCATCGCGCCCGCGAGCTTCGCGAGCAGCACCTCACGGGTTTCGAGGTCCGCGATAGCGGTGACCTCGTCGACCGAGAGCGGGCGGCCATCCATGTAGCCGCCCTTGATGATCAGGGCCTTGTTGTCCTTCGCGAAGTCGCGGATCGCCTTGGCGGCGTCGACGGGCTCGCCCTCGACGAACGCGATGGCGGTCGGACCGGACAGAAGGGCCTCGAGGCCCTCCACACCGGCGTCCGCAGCAGCGAGCTTGACGAGCGTGTTCTTCGCGACGGTGTACTTGGTGCCCGCGCCGAGAGCGCGACGCAGCGTGGTGAGCTGCGCCATGGAGAGGCCACGGTACTCAGTGACAACCGCTGCCGAGCTGGTGCGGAACGAATCCGCAAGCTCAGCGACCGCCGTAACCTTCGTGGGCTTCGCCATGATCGCCTCCTCTCTGGGCTGGGTTAGATCGCCGGTGAGAGGGTCCCGAAACAACAAAAACGCCCTCGCGCACAAGCAGCACGGGGCGTCGCAAGACTGACCTCGTCCTCCCTGCGCGGGCCGCCCGTGTTGCAACGGGGCCTTCGCTCTCCTTGCGGAGAACACCTGCGGTCTTCGGTAGAACCGAGCAAAACAGTACTCGACTGTGTACTGCCGATCCAAATCGGCATGATGTGACGTGTGACCGACGAGCCCGGCAAGGACCTCGCGCCCCGCCAGCCGCAGCCGCCCGCCCCGCAGACGGATCCGCCCGCACCCCAGATGGATCCGGAACAGCTGCGGCAGTTCCAGGAGTTCCAGCGCTTCCAGGAGTTCCAGCGCTACCAGGAGGCGACGGGCCAGGCACCTCAGGCCCCGAAGCAGCCCGGCGGCAAGCGCTGGTGGCTCGTCGTGCTCGGCAGCGGACTCTTCTGGCGGGCGCTGTTCTTCCTGCTCGTCGTCTTCTCCGCGGTCTGGGCCTACAACCACTTCTTCGGCGTGGACGACCCCGGCGACATCGCCCAGGACAGCGGCGGCGTGACCGGCGCGGCCCAGGGCCTGGCCGCACCGGCTGGTCTGCAGGGCACCGTCGGCATGTTCTACAAGCACGTCTCGTTCGCGGACACGACCCGCGCCTGCACTCTCATCCTGCGCGACGACACCCGCAAGAAGTTCGCGAACGCTTATGGCGCAAGCGATTGCGCAGAGGCGGTCAAGACGCTGAAGACCAAGGTCACCAGCGTGGACAAGTACCAGCAGGTGATGTTCCCGCCGGACATGCTCAAGACCCCGACCACCACCAAGGTCACCATCGACTCCTGCGCCCTGACCGTCGAGGGCGGCCCGCGCCTGGGCACGTTCACCGTGGAGAAGGTCAACGCGGGCTGGGTCATCACCGACTGGTCCGAAAGCACCTGCGGCTAGTGGTACGTCTCGGAACGTTGGCGAGGTAATCCACGCTCAGCAGGGCACCTCGTCTGACCGCGCATTCCCCCGGCAACGTTCCGAGCCACACCACTAGAACGACTCGACGGCGCGGGCGAGACTCTCCTCCCCGCGCCCTTCGGAGACCTGCCGATCGACCAACGCCTTGAACGCGTCGAGCGCGGCGAACGGCACACCCTGCGCCCCAGCGGCACGGATCAAGGTGGCGAGCCCCGACTGGTTCATCGCCAGGCTCGACTCCCCGCCGGCGTAGCTCCCGCCGTCGATCTCTCCCGCGAACGTGGTCAGCGCGGGCTGAAGATCCGTCAGCCAGGACAACAACATCGGGGTGAGCTCACCGACGTCGATCCCGTTGGCCCGCGCCAGCGCGGCCGCGTGCAGGAACCCGCCGAGCAGCCCGTACATCCCGGACAGGATCGCGACGTCGTACCCGGAGGCTCGACCGGCGTCATCCCCGAGGAACGTGACCTTCCCCAGCAGTGTCAACGACTTCCGCCACCGCTCGTGCACCACCGCGGATCCGCTGTAGATGATCGACGACGCATCGGTGCCGATCGTCTGGGGCACCGCGTACACCGCACCGTGGAGATACTCGGCCCCGTTCGCCGCAGCCCACTCAGCCAGCTCACGAGCGTCGCCGGGAGTGCCGGAGGTGAGGTTCACCAACGCCCGCCCACGCACGTCAACGCCAGCCAGAACCTGTTGTGCCGCTTGATGATCGAGCATGGCGACGACCACGAGCCCACTCGCCGCCACCGCATCCGCCGCAGTGTTCGCGACGGTCGCCGCGAGTCCCTCGGCCTTCGCGGCAGACCGGTTCCAGACCGTCACGGCACGGTCTGCCCGCAGGAACGCCTCCGCCAGGGCGCGTCCGAGATTGCCCAGGCCCAGCACGGTGATCGCTTCAGAAGTCATGCGTCCAGCTTCGCCGCGGGTGATCAACTCGACCAGTGACCGGAATGACCCCTTTCACCAAATTCCTGCCATAGGCTGGATCCCATGAGCGCTGGATCCGTCGCCCTGATCGTGCCCAGCGACTTCGGTGTCATGGACCTCTACGAGCTGGGCGTTCCCGCGGCCGTCTTCGGCACGCCGCAGCCCGACCTCGCCGATCCCTGGTACGAGTTGTGGTTGTGCAGCACCGGAACCCGCACCCGCGACACCAAGCCGGGATTCACCCTGCACAGCACGCACGGGCTGGACGACGTCGTGAACGCGGACACCGTCATCGTGTCGTGGGTGCCGGACGAGGTCATCGAGGACAACGCACCTGTTCCGCCCGAGCTGGTCTCCGCACTGCGCGACGCTCACGACAACGGCGCGCGAATCGTGTCGGCGTGCGTCGGCGCGTACGCACTGGCCGAGGCCGGCCTGCTCGACGGACGGCGGGCCACCGCGCACTGGATGCACACCGCCCTGCTGGCCGAGCGCTATCCGAAGATCCACGTGGACGACACGAAGCTCTACGTCGACGAGGGTGACGTGCTGACCAGCGCGGGCATGAGCGCCGGGATGGACGTCTGCCTGCACCTGGTGCGCCGCGACCTGGGCGCCCACGTCGCGAACCAGCTCGCCCGCCGGATGGTCGTCCCCGGACATCGACCTGGTCACCTGGGCCAGTTCGTCGACTTCTCGGTCCCGGCCAGCGACGAACAGGGCCTGACGCCGGTGCTCGACTGGGCCCGCGCTCGCCTGGACGAGCCGCTGACGATCGAGGATCTGGCCCGCAAGGCCGCGATGAGCCCGCGCACGTTCTACCGCAAGCTCCACGCCACGACCGGCACGACACCGTTGCAGTGGCTGCTCAACGAACGCATCACCAGG
Source organism: Lentzea sp. HUAS TT2 (assembly GCF_051853195.1). Classification (NCBI taxonomy): domain Bacteria; kingdom Bacillati; phylum Actinomycetota; class Actinomycetes; order Pseudonocardiales; family Pseudonocardiaceae; genus Lentzea; species Lentzea sp. HUAS TT2. The sequence goes on from NZ_CP196667.1 coordinate 2,201,648, forward strand.
GCGCAGGTCCTGCTGGAGTCCACCGACCTGCCGATGGAGAAGATCGCGGGGCTCAGTGGCATCGGCACGGCGAACAACCTCCGCCACCACTTCCTGAAGCAGGTGGGGCAGTCCCCCAGCGACTACCGGCAGGCGTTCTCACACCGCTGACAAGCAGAAAGGCCCCGGCGAACCGGGGGCCTTTCTCAGATCACACTGCGAACCGGGGAGGCTCAGGCCTCGTCCACCAGCAGGTTGCGGGTGCGGTTCGGGTCGACCGGGATGCCAGGGCCCATCGTCGTGGAGACGGTGACCTTCTTGACGTACCGGCCCTTGGCCGCGGACGGCTTCGCGCGGAGGATCTCGTCCAGCGCGGCGCCGTAGTTCTCGACCAGCTTCTCGGAGTCGAACGACACCTTGCCGATGACGAAGTGCAGGTTGGCCTGCTTGTCAACGCGGAAGTTGATCTTTCCGCCCTTGATCTCGTTGACGGCCTTCGAGACGTCGGGCGTCACGGTGCCGGTCTTCGGGTTCGGCATCAGGCCACGCGGGCCGAGGATGCGGGCGATGCGACCGACCTTGGCCATCTGGTCGGGGGTAGCGATCGCGGCGTCGAAGTCGAGCCAGCCACCCTGGATGCGCTCGATCAGGTCCTCGGAGCCGACAGCGTCCGCACCGGCGGCCTCGGCCTCAGCGGCCTTGTCACCGGTTGCGAAGACGATCACGCGGGCGGTCTTGCCCGTACCGTGCGGCAGATTCACGGTGCCGCGGACCATCTGGTCGGCCTTGCGAGGGTCGACGCCGAGGCGAATCGCGACCTCGACGGTGGCGTCGAGCTTCACCTTGGACGTTTCCTTGGCGAGCTTGGCGGCCTCCAGCGGCGAGTACAGCCGCTCCCGGTCCACCAGCTCTGCGGAGGCCTTGTAGGCCTTGCTGCGCTTCATAACTCTGTCCTTCGTGGATCAGTTCGTGGTGAATGAGCCGCGCTGGGCTCTCCCACGCTTGCTAGAAAGAGGGTGTGGTCAGCCTTCGACCGTGATGCCCATGGAACGGGCGGTGCCGGCGATGATCTTCGCGGCCTGGTCGATGTCGTTCGCGTTCAGGTCGACCATCTTGACCTGCGCGATGCTGCGCACCTGCTCCATGGTCACCTTGGCGACCTTGACGCGGTGCGGCTCGCCGCTGCCCTTGTCGACACCAGCGGCGGCGAGGATGAGTCGCGCGGCCGGAGGGGTCTTCAGCTTGAAGTCGAACGAGCGGTCTTCGTACACGGAGATCTCAACCGGCACGACCTGACCGCGCTGCGACTCGGTCGCGGCGTTGTAGGCCTTGCAGAACTCCATGATGTTGACGCCGTGCTGACCCAGCGCGGGACCAACGGGAGGCGCCGGGTTGGCGGCACCAGCCTTGATCTGCAGCTTGATGATCGCTGACAGCTTCTTCTTCTTGGGAGGCATTGTCCGTACTTCCTGTTATTGCAGTGTCCGCGCGCGGCTCTGCCAGCCGCAGCGTGGCCGATCGGTCTTCCGGTGAGGGAAAACCGCTCAGATCTTGGAGACCTGGCTGAACGACAGCTCGACCGGCGTCTCCCGGCCGAAGATCGACACCAGGACCTTCAGCTTCTGGCCGTCCGCGTTGACCTCGCTGATGGTGGCGGGCAGCGTGGCGAACGGGCCGTCCATGACGGTGACCGACTCGCCGACCTCGAAGTCGACCTCGATGGTCGGCTTCGACACGGTGGTGGAGGCGGTCTTCTTGCCCTCGGCCGGCTTCTGCTCCTGCTGCGGGAGCAGGAACTTCAGCACCTCGTCGATCGTGAGGGGCGAGGGCTTCGAGGTGGCTCCGACGAACCCGGTGACGCCCGGCGTGTTGCGGACGGCGCTCCAGGACGCGTCGGTGAGTTCCATGCGGACCAGGATGTAGCCGGGCAGCACCTTGCGCTGCACCAGCTTGCGCTGGCCGTTCTTGATCTCGGTGACCTCTTCGGTCGGCACCTCGACCTGGAAGATGTAGTCCTCCATGTCGAGCGTGTGGATACGAGTCTCGAGGTTCGCCTTGACCTTGTTCTCGTAGCCCGCGTACGAGTGCACGACGTACCAGTCGCCGGGCGCGCGGCGCAGGGCCTGGCGCAGCTCCTCGGCGGGGTCCTCGGGCTCTTCGTCGATCGGCGTCTCGTCGATCGTGAGAACGTCGGCGTCTTCCTCGGACTCGTCCGCGGTGTCAGTGTCCGCGGAGTCCACAGCCTCCGACTCGACCGTCTCGTCGGCAGCGGTGTCCTCGGACACCTCGTCGTCGATGAGGTCGGTCTTCTCCTGGGCGTCGACGCCGTTATCGGAGGTCACTGTGGATCTCGCTTCCTGATTGCAGCGGCAGCTGTCCGGCTCAGCCGAACAACTCGAAAACAGCCGCGCCGAAGCCGAGGTCGAGAGCCCACACCAGCGCAACCATGAAGACCACGAACACCAGCACGACGCCGGTGTAGGTGACGAGCTGCTTGCGCGTCGGCCAGATCACCTTGCGGAGTTCGCTGACGACCTCGCGGAGGTAGCGGAAGCCTCGCCCGATCAGCGAGGGACGCTTCTCCTGCCCTTCACGGGTCTTGGTCGGGCGACCCTTCTTCGCGTCCTCGTCCGACTCCTCGGACTTGGCGACGCTCTTCTTCGACTCAGCGCTGCTGCCGTCCTTGCGGGCGGCCGGGCGGGAGGAGGCACGACGTTCACGTCGCGCCGCAGCAGTGGACGGCCGGACAGCGCCTTCGCGCTCCTCCGGCTGGTCCTGCTCGCGGCCCTCGCTCATGCCGTGCCTCCACTCCACCCATGACGCGCTTCGACAGCAGGGGCGACAGGACTTGAACCTGCAACCTGCGGTTTTGGAGACCGCTGCTCTGCCAGTTGAGCTACACCCCTTTGAGATCCCAGATGAGATCCCCTGGCCAAGCAGGAAGTGTACGGGAGCCTGTCCCGTCCATTCCAACCAGACCGCTCAAGCACTTGCCGAGCGGCCTGTCGCACAGCCTACCCATACGGCGCGGGAGAAGACGAATCAGGGTCGTGCAACTGAGGTGCGACGGAGCCCTGAATCTCCCTTGAGCACCGCAAACACCACCGGACCCGTTCGCCCGGTGGTGTTCTTGATCACAAGATCAAGCGACGCGCACGCGGGCGAAAGCGCCTGTCAACACCGACTTGCCCTCGAAAGCGGCGACGATGTTGACCTTCACAGTTCCGTCCTCGAAGTCCTTGGTGACCTTCGCCGTGACCTCGACCAGCGCACCTTCGTCGTCGTTGGGCACCACGACGGGCCGGCCGAAGCGGCAGCCGTACTCGACGATCGCACCGGGATCGCCGATCCACTCCTCGACGATCCGCGAGGCCACGGCCATGGTCAGCATGCCGTGCGCGATCACGTCCGGCAGGCCGACGTCCTTCGCGGTCTTCTCGTTCCAGTGGATCGGGTTGAAGTCCAGCGAGGCACCCGCGTAACGCACCAGATCGCCGCGCTTGAGGCGCATGGACAGCGCCGGCAGTTCGGTTCCGACTTCGACGGTCACGCGTCTTCTCCCCTCACGACGAGCATCGACCTGGCGGTGGTGACGGGCTCGCCGTCGACCGTGCTGATCTCGGTCCGCACGGTCACCATGTCGTTGCCCATGCGGGACGTGATGGCGTCGATGTGCGCCACGCACACGAGCTGGTCGCCCGCGGTGATGGGGCGGTGGTGCGTGAAGTTCTGGTCGCCGTGCACGACGCGGCTGTAGTCGAGCTTCAGCTCCGGGTCGAACATGACGGTCTCGTTCGACTTCATCGACACGACGATCGCGAACGTGGGCGGCGCGATGACGTCCCTGTGCCCCAACGCCTTCGCGGCTTCCGCGTCGAGGTAGGCCGGGCTGGTCGCGCCGACGGCCTCGGCGAACTCGCGGATCTTCTCGCGGCTCACGTCGTACGGCTGCGACGGCGGATAACTGCGTCCGATGAAAACGGGGTCGAGAGGCACCGGTTGAGCGTATATGCGACGAGGCCCGCCCCACGGTGTGGGACGGGCCTCGTCGAAGAGTGGCTACGCGCTCAGCGGGTTTCCTTGTGTGCGCGGTGCGTCTTGCAGTTCGGGCAGAACTTCTTGATCTCCAGGCGGTCCGGGTCGTTGCGCCGGTTCTTCCTGGTGATGTAGTTCCGGTGCTTGCACTCCTCGCACGCGAGGGTGATCTTCGGGCGTACGTCGGTTGCAGCCACGGTCCTTGCCTTCCTGAGAGCACACGTACCCCGACCTCGGAAGAGGCGACCGGTGCGGGCTTACCGCCCGGCGGGGGCGGGCAACGAGGTTGCTGCCCGGAGCAAACTTCCCGGTCGACCTACGCACCGGGGGCTTGGGGGCTTGGCCCCCAAAATCATGCGGAGCGAGGACGGTCGGCGCTTTCCGCCGACAGGCCACACCCACTCGCGTAGCGGTGGCCGGACTTGAACCGGCGACACAGCGATTATGAGCCGCTTGCTCTACCAACTGAGCTACACCGCTTTAACACAACCACAAGCCGCAGCGCACAGCACTGCGGCCAGTAGTGGAGCCCCTTTACGGAATCGAACCGTAGACCTTCTCCTTACCATGGAGACGCTCTGCCGACTGAGCTAAAGGGGCTTGCTCTTTCGTTCTTGCCGAGCGAGGACAACTCTACAACACGCCTCAACCAAGAACGAAATCCGGGGGTCCTCTTAGTGGACCAAGGTGAGCACCGTCTCATCGCGAGCACCCCTGACCTGCACGGTTCGTGCACGCAGCCAGGCCTCGAAGCGATCTTCGGACAGCGGCCGCGAGATCAAGTACCCCTGCGCGACGTCGCAACCCATGCCCACCAACTGATCGCGCGCGGCGTCGTCCTCGACGCCCTCGGCCACGACCACGAGACCGAGCGAGTGCCCGAGCTCCACGATCGACCGGACCACGGCCATGTCGCCGAGATCCGTGCCCATCCCGAGCACGAACGACTTGTCGATCTTCACCTCGTCCACCGGCAGCTGCCGCAGGTACGCCAGCGACGAGTAGCCCGTGCCGAAGTCGTCGACCGCCAGCACGACACCGATGGCGTGCAGGCGCCGCAGCACCGGCAGAGCGCGCTCGGGATCGGCCATGACGCCCGACTCGGTGAGCTCGAAGGTCAGCAGCCCGGACGGCACGTCGTGGCGCTGCAACGCGGCCTCGACGCGGTTCGGGAAGTCCTCGTCGCCCAACGTGCGCACCGAGAGGTTCACCGCGATGGACATCCGCAGCCCGCGGTCGAGCCAGCGGCGCACGCGTTCCAGCGCTCGATCCATCACGAAGTCCGTCAGCACGTCCACGAGACCGGTGGCCTCGACGGCCGGCACGAACTCGTCCGGGTCGACGCGGCCGAACTCCGGATGTGTCCAGCGCACCAACGCCTCCGCGCCGACGACCTGACGTGACGGCAGGGCGACCTTCGGCTGGTAGTGCACCGAGATCTGCCCGGTCTCGACGGCCTGGCGGAACTGCGTGACGAGCTGGAAGCGGCGCAGGAACAGGTGGCCCATCGACGGCGCGTAGGCCTTCACCGGCGTGCCCTCGGACGTGGCGCGCACGGCGACATCTGCCCGCTGCAGCAACACGTCGGGGTCCGGGTCCTCGGTCTCGGAGTCCGCCTTGGACGCGTAGCCCACGACCGCGGAGGCCTCGACGGTCAGCCGGTCGACGGGGTACGGCACGGAAAGCCCGGCACGCAAGCGTTCCGCGGTCTCGTGAGCTGTCGCGGCACGCTCATCGTCGAGGTACGCGGCGAACGCGCCACCCTCGAGCCGAGCGAGCGGTACGTCGGCGCCGAGTGCGTCGCGCAGCCGGCGTCCGGCGGCGACGACCATCCGGTTGCCCCAGGCCTGGCCCAGTGCGTCGGAGACCGTCGACAGGATGTCGAGGTCGATCCGCAGCACCACTCCCCGCTTGGACTCGCGCAACGGCTCCGCGCACGCCTCGCGGAAGCCCGGCCGGTTCAGCAGGCCGGTCAGCGGGTCGTGGTAGGCGTCGTGGCGCAGCCGGGCGAGCAGGCGGCGGTTGTCGACGGCCGTCGCGAGGTGCGAGGCCAGTGTGCGCAGCAGCTGGATGTCCGCCTTGCCGAAACCGCGCCAGCGCGACAGCCGGTCGTGCGCCTCGACAGCACCGAGCAGCTGGGTCGCGCCGCGCAACGGGACGACGAGGGCTTCCTGCGCGTCGCGGCGCAGCAGGGCCTCGGTGACGTCCTCGGTCGCGTCGGCCACGCGGTAGTAGCGGACGTGGGTGCCGGGCAGCTGAAGTACCGGGTCTTCGCGCACGGCCCGAGGGTCCGTCGCGGTCATCTCCTCGGGCAGCGGTTCGCCGGCGACGAGGGTGATCATGGCTTCCTGCGGGTCGGTGCGCAGGCGCAGCACGACCCTGTTCGCGTTGAGCTGCTCACGGATGCGTTCCGCGATGAGCTGCCACTCGTCCTCTTCGACGCCCGTGGTGAGGTCGTCGTCGGGCTGGCGCGGGCCGGTGCCGTGCTGTCCCGACCTCGCGACACGAAGGCTGACCTCGCTCAACGCCTCCAGGTCGCGCTGTTCGCGCAGCAGTCCTGAGTAGGCGAGGTAGGTGGCCACGATGCCCGCGAGCACCAGGAGGATCAGTGCGGCGCCCCACGGCGTGGTGGCGACGATCTGGTAGCCGACGAGGCCGGCCGAGGTGTTCAGCAGCGCCACGACCAGCGTCTGCAGCACGAGACGGACGCTGTTGCCCACGCGCATCGACTTGCCCATGAGGCGCAACGCGCAGAGGCCCAGCACGCTGGCGAGCAGCGGCACGGTGATGGTGCCGACGAACGCGCCGGCCCAGAACGGGCCGCCGGCGCCGATCATCCGGTTCACGGCCTCCGCGGCGGCGAACGCCACGGAGATCTCCATGAACATGAGGCCCGCGTTGTAGACGGCCCTGTCGAGGATCCGCCTGCCGAGCAACGTGCCCACGCCGGCGACCACGTGCGCGGCGAGCACGATCTCGAACGGGGCGACGAGCAGGCCCAGCACCAGCGGGATCTCGGTGAAGGAGATCGTCCACGCGACACCGCTGCGGACGTCGACGTTGATCGCGAGCTGTTCCGCCAGCAGGAAGCCGACGACGAGGAGAGGGCCGATCCAGAAGAGAGAGGTCGTCTCCCTCTCCGGCAGCCAGACAGCGACCATGCCCGCACAGACGACACCTGCCACCAGGAGGGTGACGGCGAACGCGCTGAACGCGCGGTTGGTCGACTTGGCCGACCAGGCGGCCGAGTCCGACACGGGGGCCGACGCTCGGTCGGACATCCAGCCTCCTCGTCGGCCTGGGTGGGGGAACCTCTAGGCGTGACTGAGGGGTCCCGCACTTGGCGATCAGGACCCCTCCAGGGGCACCAATGTACCCCGCTCGGGGGACGAAATGGCAGGTCGAGCACGTCTAGTGACATCGATTCACCCAGACGTGGCTACACGCTGAGGTGTCCGTGGAGCACCGTCACGGCCTGCCCCGAGAGCAGTACGCGATCTTGCGCGAGGGTCGCCCTGACGAACCCTCCACGCGGCGACGCCTGCTCCGCCAGCAGGTCAGCCCGCTGGAGCCGAGGCACCCAATAGGACGCAAGGGTGCAGTGGGCCGATCCGGTGACGGGGTCCTCCGGGATGCCGACAGCCGGATAAAAGCAGCGGCTGACGATGTCTGCATCTCCGTCGCCGACGGCCGTCACGATTACTCCGCGTGACGAGATTTGTGCCAGTCCTTGGACATCAGGGCGCAAGGAACGGACTTCCGCGGCGCTCTCCAACTCGATCAGGTAGTCGAACCGCCCACGCGACACGGACTTGATCGCCGCATGTGGCAGCGCTTCCGCTAGCCCGATTGGCGGGTCAGTCAACTCTGGCGGGTCCGCCGGGAAGTCCATCCGCACCCACCCATCGTCATTTGCGCATGTGAGCACGCCGCTACGCGTGGTGAACGCCTGCTCGCCGCCTAGCACGTGAGCGGTCGCGAGGGTGGCGTGTCCGCAGAGGTCCACCTCGGCCTCCGGCGTGAACCAGCGCAGGTGGTTGTCCGGGGTGACGAAGGCCGTCTCCGCGTGCTTCATCTCGGCGGCGACCTGCTGCATCCAGGCGTCGTCGCGCGGTTCGGTGAGGAGCACAACTCCGGCGGGATTGCCCGCGAAGGGCCTGTTGGTGAACGAATCCACAACGTAGATCTCCACCGTCCCGACCCTGCCATGGTCAGATGGGACGTGACCGAGATTTTCTCCTACCGCGAGACGGATCCGAACTCCCTCCTGCTCACCTGGGGCGCCCGGCGCACGCACAGCCTGACGTGGCAGCCAGGCTGCGACCTGCCGGCGTTGCTCGACGAGTGGGAGACCCGGCTCACCGGCCTGGACGACCCCGAGACCGTGGCGATCGTGACGGTGCCGAGCCACGAGACCGCCGCCGCGCGGCCATTGGTGCACCACGGCTTCGCGCCGCTCACGGTGATCGCCGAACGCCTCGCCGGACGTGCCCCCGCCGCGCGGCCGTCCACCGTGCAGATCCGCCCAGCGACTGCCGCCGACCTGGACGTCGCCGTCGAGCTGAACATGCACACCGTCCGGTACGATGCGGCGTTCGGCCTGGTCACCGAACGCCCGAACACCGCGCAGCACCTGCGGACCGCGCTGGCCGAGGTGCTCGACCGCGACCACGAGGCGATGTGGCTGGCGCTGAGCGGCGACACGCCCGTCGGCATGGTCTACGTCGACATGCCGCAGGACTCGGGGTGGCTGGAGCGGTTCGCCTCCGCGCGCCCGTTCGCCTACCTCGGGCATCTCGGCGTCCGGCCGGACGTGCGGGGCACCGGGGCGGGCACTGCCCTCGCGGCGCACGCGCACGCCGTCCTGGACGCCGCGGGCGTGGCGTCGACGCTGCTCCACCACGCTCTGCCGAACCCGCGCTCGACGCCGTTCTGGTACTCGAACGGCTACCGGCCGCGCTGGACGGTGTGGGCTCGCCGCCCCGCGCTGCGCTCGTCGTCCGGCGTGTCTTCGTCACCCCAACGGCCCAGTGGGACATGATCTACCCGTTCACACAAGCGAAGAACCCAAACGAACCCGTACTTGTGGAACGAATCCGGCCTCTATATCGACAAAGGGGTTAGCGGATTCGAACACTCCTGGGGGGTCGACATGGAACTCAGCGGAAGAGCGAAGGCGATGCTGCGAGCTGTCGCCGCGGGACGAGCCGAGGTCACAGGCGGGGTGGAGCCCGATCTGTACGTCGACGGACTGCCCTGCTGCGACCAGATGGCAACGCATGACCTCGTGCACGCGGGACTGCTGCGCCCTTCGCAGCCGACGAGCTTCGGCCTGCGCGTCTGCGCCGAACTGACGGACGACGGCCGAGCGGCCCTGGCCGCGATCTGATCCGCGTGTTGATCGCCCGATGATCGAACATCTGTTCGACATGGGGTATGCTCCGCGCTGAAGCCGGCACGCAAGAGAGAGGAAGCTCTTGCGCGCCGGCTTCACCTTTCCTCAGGCGACCTTCTGCTGCGTGGCCACGTTCATGCGGTTCCACAGGTTGATCGCGCCGATGGCGATCAGGAGGCCCGAGAGCTCCTCCTCGCCGTAGTGCTTCGCGGCCTCGTCCCACACGTCGTCGCTCACCTGCACGTGCGTGATCTGCTCGGCGAGCGCGAACCCGGCCTTCTCGGCGTCGCTGTAGTACGGCACGTCCCGCCACCCCGCGACGGCGTAGACCTTCTCGTCCGCCACGCCGGCCTGACGCAGCAGCTTGGTGTGGTAGTCGATGCACATGCCGCAGCCGTTCATGATGCTGACCCGCAGGCAGATCAACTCGACGTAGTCCTTGTCCAGCCCCGTCTTCTCGGCGGCCGCGGACAGGTCCAGCAGCGCCTTCATCGCGCCGGGCACGGACATGATGGGGTTGGCGATCCTCATCTTCGTTCGCCTTCGTCGTCCTTTGCCCTCTCGACCCGGCGGGCGACGAAGGTGTGACAGGTTTTTTGGACTTCTTTCTAGGCGCTGATCCCCTGGCCGAGACCACCGTCGACAGCGAGCTCCGCCCCGGTCGTGAACGTGGCCTCGAACGCCAGGAACAGGACGGCGCTCGCCACCTCGTCCATCGAGCCGTGGCGCTTGAGCGGCGTGATGCGGTCGCCCTCCTCCTTGAACTGGTCGAGCACCTCCTGCGGCACACCCGTGACGCCCATCGACGGCGTGTCGATGAAGCCGGGGCTGACGACGTTGACCCGGACGTTCCTCGGCGCCAGCTCGGCCGCGAGCCCGCGCGCGAACGCCCGCACCGCCGCCTTCGCGCCCGCGTAGACGCTCAGGCCGGGCGACCCCAGAACCGTGGCGACGCTCGTGGTGAAGACGATCGAGCCGCCGTCCTTCACCAACGGCGCCAGGTGCTGGGCCGTGAAGAACGCGCCCTTGGTGTTCACGTCGAACGTGCGGTCGTAGTCGGCCTCGGTCGCCTCGGCGAACGGCGTGAGGGTGGAGAACCCGACGTTGACGAAGAGCAGGTCGATGTCCTGAAGCCGTTGGGCGACCTGCGTCCTGAGCTCGGCGATGTCACCGAGGTCCGCCGCGTCGGACGCGATGGCGTGGGCTTTCAGGCCTTCGGCCTTGTCCGTGGTCCGACCGGTCAGCACGACCTCGACGCCGTTGTCGACGAGCATCTCGACCGTCGCGCGACCCATGCCGTGCGTGCCGCCCGTGACGACGGCCTTCTTCCCCAGGTACCTCACTTGCGGATCTCCTCGATGACGCTCGCGATGCTGTGGTTGCCGTGGCCGTTGCGCCGGGCCCGTTCGAACAGGTCGTGCAGGGCCCGCGGGATGGTGGCGTCAAGGCCTTGTTCCTCGTTGGCCTCGGCGAGCAGGCGCAGTCCGGACACGTTGATGTCCAGCGCGGACACGTCGGTCTCGTAGTTCCGCGTCTCGGTGACCGCACCCATCTCGGGCAGGAGGGTGCTCATCTCGTTCAGCCAGCTCATCGCCATCGGCGTGAACTGCGCCGGCTTGATGCCCTCGGAACCCATCAGCGCGACCGCCTGCAGGTACCCGCCGAAGGTCGCCCACATGATGCCGAGCAGCGCCAAGTCGTAAAGCGCGGCGAGCCCCGCGTCCTCACCCACGTACACCGGCTCGCCGAACGCCTGCAGGACGTGATGGTTCTCGTTGCCGCTGAAGAAGATCCTCGCCTGCGGCGTGCGAATCTGCTGCGGCACAGCCATGATCACGCCGTCGACGTACTCGACGCCGTTGTCCTTCGCCCACTGAGCGGTTCGTCTGGCCTGCTCCGGCGTGCCGGACGTGAGGTTGACGAGGGTCTTGATCTCGTTGGTGAGCAACGGTTGCTGGACGTCGTACGTGGACAGGCAGGTGACGACGACGTCGCTCTTGAACGCTTCTTCAGGCGTGGCAACACTTCTGGTGTTCTTCAGTGCCTTGGGCGTGCGGTTCCACACGGTCACTTCGTAGCCCTCTTCGACGAGGGCCTTCGCGAGCGCGCTGCCCATCCGGCCCAGGCCGAGCACGCTCACGGTCTTCTTGATCCCCATGCCGTGAATGCTCGTTCTGATGCTGACTCAGCGGCAAGTACCTACTATTTTGTCAGGTACCCACCTTTTGGTAAGGATCCTGGATGAAGCCACGACAGTATTCGTGCGGCCTCGACGCAGCGATCGACGTGATCGGTGGCCGCTGGAAGGCCTTGATCCTCTGGGCACTGCACCACGGCCCCGTGCGCACGGGCGAGCTACGGCGTTCGGTGTCCGGCATCAGCGAGAAGATGCTGATCCAGGTGCTGCGCGAGATGGAAGCCGACAAGATCGTGCACCGCGAGGTGTTCCACGAGGTGCCGCCGCGCGTCGAGTACTCGCTGACCCCGCTGGGCGAGCGGCTGAACGAGGCGCTGCTTCCGTTGGGAGACTGGGGCGAGGACAACATGCAGGCGATCGCGCGCCGCCGTGGCGTGGAGCCGGCGCCTAGGCACTGAGCAGCGGGACCGCCCACTGCGGGACCTCGGTGCCCGCTGCCTCGCTCAGTCGGATCCGGACGGACCGGGGCAGCCGGGCCACGTCGAGCCGCTGCTTCTCCCTGCCGTCCGGGCCGAGGAGGTGCCGGACGGCGCCCGCGTAGTGCTGTTCGGTGGCGCGCGGGTCCTTCAACGCAGCGCCGATCTTCGAGATCGGCATGCCGCACAGCAGCAGTCCGGGAATCTCCTCGTGCAGGTGCTCACCTCTGCCAGAACCGCGCCACACCAACAGCTGCAGCACCTTGGTGACCGGATCATTGCTGTCCAGCCGCTTGTGCGCGTGAGCGATGAGGCTGGAGCCAATGGTCCGCCGCACCGGCCGGAGCATCCGCTGCGTCGTCCACGTCAGCGCGGGAGGGACCGCGGCGACCCACTCCGGGTAACTCGGCAGCTCGTCCTGCCTCTCGAGCCAGCGGGTCACCGCCTCCTCGTCGACGAGGATCGCGTGGCTGCGCCACCCGTCCCAGGCGAGCGCGCCCCCCGTGGTGGAAGGCCACCACGGCAAGCACTTCCCGCCGTGCGTCGAGGAACTCGAAGCGGACATCACCCAGACACGCGTACACCGTTCCCGGCAACGACTTCGCCGCCATGGCAGCGCGCAGACCGTCGTCCAGCACCGCCTCGACCACCTCGTCAGACCAGCTGACCTCGGCGAAACGAACGCTCGACGCTTTCCGCAGAACAGCGTCGAGCGCGGACAGCCCGGCCGTCACCGGTCGAGGTACACGACAGTCGCGTCGTCGGAAATCTTCGTGCGCGGCCAATCAACGGCCTTTGCGTCTTCCTTTTCGACCGCGCGCATTTTCCGGATGAGGTCGTCCGGCCCGTTCGCCGCCATCAGTTCGAGCGCCTGACGCCAATCGAAGAGATTGAACAGGTCGACCGCACGAGCAGCCCCGTCAGACAGCACGGCAACGCGCCGAACGTCCTGCAACGGCACCTCACCAGTAAGCGCGTGCGCGACGTCGTCGACCTTCGCACCGGCCGTGCGCTGGGTCTGCGTATCGCTCACCACGAGCAGCTCGCTCTTGGTGTCGACGACGACCGTGGCATCGCCCAGCACCAGGTACCGCAGCACGTCGTCCTTGGTCTGCACCATCGCGATCGCCACGCTCGGCGAGTCCGGATGATCGAGGTCGCACGTGCCGGAGTGCAGCTCAGCGGCCTGCGCGACGGCCTCGGCGAGTGCGGCGGCCGGTTCGAGGTGGGCGAACCGCAGGATCTCCGCGGAGAGCTGGTCGGCGAACCACCCGACGCTGTGCTCGCACCCGGTCTCGGGTTTCGCCGTCACGCCGTCGAGCACGGCGAGCAGGTTCGGGCCGACAAGCGCCCGGTCCTCGCTCGGCGCCGTCGTTCTGCCGGCTTCTGTCGCCATCTGCGTGCGCACTGAGAGCCCCCTCGAGTCCGTACGACGATGGGCCCCTGACCTGTTCGGTCAGAGGCCCATCAGTCCTGCGTGGCGGGTAGAGGATTCGAACCTCTGTAGCTTTCGCGACGGATTTACAGTCCGCTCCCATTGGCCGCTCGGGCAACCCGCCCCACACCGCCGTAACGGTGCGGGCAGAACAATACATAACCCCGCCGGGAGGCCCCAAATCGGGGTACCCCAGTAGCATCGACGCTGGCTGTGAACCCGAGACCGTTGAGGAGTGAAGTCGTGGCGGACCCGTCGTTCGACGTGGTGAGCAAGGTGGACCGGCAGGAGGTCGACAACGCGCTCAACCAGGCCTCCAAGGAGCTGAGCACGCGCTTCGACTTCCGCGGTACCAACACCACCGTGGCCTGGGCAGGCGAGGAGGCGATCGCCTTCACCTCGGAGACCGAGGAGCGCTGCAAGGCGGCGATCGACGTCTTCCAGGAGAAGCTGGTCAAGCGCAACATCTCGATGAAGGCGTTCGAGGTGGGTGAGCCCGCGATCTCCGGCAAGGTGTTCAAGGTCACGGGAAATCTCGTGCAGGGCATCACGTCCGAGAAGGCCAAGGAGATCGCCAAGAAGATCCGCGACGAGGCGCCCAAGGGCGTTCAGGCGCAGATCCAGGGTGACCAGTTGCGGGTGTCCGGCAAGAAGAAGGACCACCTGCAGGACGTCATCACGCTGTTGAAGAGCTCCGACTTCGGCATCGCCCTCCAGTTCACCAACTACCGGTGAAGGGCATCGTCCTCGCCGGTGGCAGTGGGACGCGCCTGCACCCGATCACGCAGGCCGTCTCCAAGCAGCTGCTGCCGGTGTACGACAAGCCGATGATCTACTACCCGCTGTCGGTGCTCATGCTGGCCGGCATCCGGGAGGTGCTGATCATCAGCACGCCCACGGACCTGCCGCAGTTCCGGCGGTTGCTCGGCGACGGGTCCCAGTGGGGCATGGAGCTGGCCTACGCGGAGCAGGCCGCGCCGAACGGGCTCGCTGAGGCGTTCATCATCGGCGCTGACTTCGTCGGTGACGACGATGTGGCGCTGGTGCTGGGCGACAACATCTTCTACGGCCAGGGTTTCTCCACCACGCTGCAGCAGCACGCGTCCTCTTTGGACGGCTGCGTGCTGTTCGGCTACCAGGTGAAGGATCCCGAGCGGTACGGCGTGGGCGAGGTCGACTCGACCGGCAAGCTGTTGTCCATCGAGGAGAAGCCGAAGGAGCCGAGGTCGAACCGGGCGATCACCGGTCTCTACTTCTACGACAACGGCGTGGTGGACATCTCGCGGAACCTCAAGCCGTCGCCTCGCGGCGAGCTGGAGATCACCGACGTCAACCTGCACTACCTGCGCGAGGGGCGGGCGCGGCTGGTGGACCTGAGCCGCGGGTTCGCGTGGCTCGACACCGGCACGCACGACTCGCTGCTCGAGGCCGGGCAGTTCGTGCAGGTGCTGGAGCACCGGACCGGCGTGCGCATCGCGTGTCCCGAGGAGGTCGCGCTGCGCATGGGCTTCATCTCCGCGCAGGAGTGCTACGCGCTCGGCGAGAAGCTCGGCAAGTCCGGGTACGGCGAGTACCTCATGGCCGTGGCGTCGGCAGGGCGTTAACGGCGCGCCATCTCTTCAAGCCTGCGGATGCGGTCGGCCATCGGCGGGTGGGTCGAGAACCACTTCGCGTACTGCTCCCCCGAACGGAACGGGTTCGCGATCATCAGGTGGCTCTGCGACACCACCCCCGGCTCCGGTGCGAGCGGCGCCGCCCGCGTCCCCAGGTCGATCTTGCGCAGTGCGCTCGCGAGCGCCAGCGGGTCGCCGGTGAGTTCTGAACCCGACTGGTCTGCCTGGAACTCGCGTGAGCGGCTCACGGCCAGGCGCACGACGGTGGCCGCGATCGGGCCGAGCAACGCGACCAGCAGCAGGCCCAGCGGGCCGGGGCCGTCGTCGTCGGAGTCGGCGCCGCCGAAGATCCCGGCGAACAGGGCGAGGTTCGCGAGCATCGTGATCACGCCGGCCAGCGCGCCGGCCACGCAGCTGATCAGGATGTCGCGGTTGTAGACGTGGGAGAGCTCGTGGCCGAGGACGGCGCGCAGTTCGCGTTCGTCGAGCAGGTCGAGGATGCCCGTGGTGCAGCACACGGCGGCGTTGCGCGGGTTGCGGCCCGTCGCGAACGCGTTCGGCGCGATCGTCGGGCTCAGGAAGAGCCTGGGCATGGGCTGGCGCGCCTTCTGCGACAACTCGCGCACGATGGCGTAGAGCTGTGGTTGCTCCACTTGCGACACGGGGACCGCCCGCATCGCACGCAGCGCGAGCTTGTCAGAGTTGAAGTACGCGTAGGCGTTCACGCCCAAGGCCAACAGCAGGCCGATGACCAGTGCCGTCCGGCCGAACAGGCTGCTGATCAGTACGATCAGCGCGCTCATCCCGCCGAGCAGCACGGCCGTCTTCAACCCGTTGAAGTGCTTGTGCACGGTTTTCGCCTCCGGGTTTCACGTCCTACCCCTCAACGAACCAGGCCGTCGTCCGGTTCCTGTGGCCGTTTCGGGCGCGGCCTCCGCGGCCGGGTCGAGCGCGGGCGGCGGCGGGACCTTCTCCACCCAGGTGGACAGCACGTCCCGTTCGTGGACGAGCTCCGCGACGGCACCCTCGCCGTCGATCGAGCCCGTGCCCGGATAACCGAACTCCGGCGCCCAGTGCAGGGCGTCGAACGGGCAGACCTCGACGCAGATGCCGCAGTACAGACACTGGCCGTAGTCGATCGCGAACCGGTCGAGCACGTTGCGGCTGCGCGGGCGGGCGCTGCCGGGCTGTTCCTCGACCTCGGTGTGCGACGTGATGTGGATGCACCAGTCAGGACACTCGCGCGCGCAGATCATGCAGACCGTGCAGTTCGCCTCCAGCAGCGCGATGACGCCCCGCGTGCGCGGTGGAAGGTTCGTCACGACGTGCTCTCCTCTTCGCGGCGCGGGCCCCAGGACGGGTCCGGAACGCCAGGTGGTGCGGTGCGGCGGCGGCTCGGCGCGCTCGCGTTGTCCTCGCCCGGCTCCAGCGCGCCCGGCCAGGGACGAACGACGCGGGAGGCGAGCACGAAGTCCTTGCGCAGCGGGTGGCCCTGGAAGCTCTCGGGCAGCAGCAGGTGCTCATGCTCGCCGTCGATCTCGATGCCGAACATCTCCGCGGCCTCGCGCTCGTGCCACCGCGCGCCCTTCCAGAGGTGGGCGACGCTCGGCAGCGCGTCGGTCTCCCCCAACTCGGTGCGCAGCATCACGCCCTCGCGCGTGTCCGGGTCGATGACGTGCAGGAACACCGCGTGGCGCTGACCCGCGGCGCCCGGCCTGCCCGCGTCCTCGACGCCGAGCCAGTCGAACATCACGCGGCCTGCCTGGTGGTGTTCGGTCGCGGTGGCCAGCCAGCCGGCGAGCTCCACGTGGTGAACGGTCTGGCCGAACGCGGTCTTCGGGGTCGTCACGCGTTCACCAGCCGGTGCAGCGCCTTGAGGCCTTCGAGCAGCGCTTCCGGCCGCGGTGGGCAGCCGGGAACGGCGACGTGGACCGGCAGGGCCTGGTCGATCCCCTTGGTGACGCTGTAGGAATCCCAGTACGGGCCGCCGGTGTTGCTGCAGGCGCCCACGGAGATCACGTAACGAGGTTCGGGCATGGCCTCGAAACTGCGGAGGACAGCGGGCAACATGACGTCCGTGACCGTGCCGGAGACGATGAGGACGTGCGCCTCACCCGCGCCGTCGACAGGCGTCACGCCGAGGCCTGGAAGGCGGTCGAGAGCTGCCATCACTTCGACTCCGCAGCAGGCGAGTCCGAGTTCGAGCACGGTGACCTGGTAGGTGGTGCCCCATTCCAGGCGAGCGGAAGCCGTCACAACGGCTGAGGGTAATACTTGGGGGCCCGCCGGCTTGCACCTGCGGACCCCCACCCCCCAATGATTCCCCCCGGAATCGGCTCCCACGCATGGTCGCCGGATATAGCTTTGTACACCGGGCTATAGCTGTCCAGGGATTTGCCAACAGGATCTGCAGATAATTTGTCGGCGAAATGCGGTCAAGTTCAGTTCAACTGATCGACAGAACATCAGAGAGGGTCTCGATGTCCGGCTCGTCCCAGTTGGTGCTTCCCACCAGCACCTCGCTGCACCGTTTGCTGAACATGCCCGGTGCACTACTGGATACCACGATGGACCAGCTCAGGACCCTGCTGACGGTGCACGAGACCCGTTCGGCCCTACGCGCCGCCAGGGCGCTGGGACGCGAGCAGTCGAGCGTGCAGAAGCAGCTCGACACGTTGAACAGGAACTTCCTGGAACTGTGCGGCGAAGCGCTCGTGGTGAAGCAGGGCCGCGGAAAAGACGTGCTGTTCACGCCCACTGGTGAGTCGCTCGTCGAATTGGCGCGGGAGACGCTCGCGGAGTGGCTCGACGGAATTCACGAGTGCCGCCGCAAGCTCGGCACGACCGTCACCGTGGGCACGACGCGATACATGCTGGACACGCTCGCGAAGGCCTGGCACCACGTGGCGGACGAGTTCCGCGAGCGCGACGTGGACCTCAAGGTCGTGCACATCCGCACCAAGGACATCTGGGCGAAGCTGGAGACGCGGGAGGTCGACGTCGTGTGCGGCAGCGTCGTGACGCGGGCCGGCGCGGGCTGGGAGCGGCCCGAGTTCGACGTGATCGAGTGGCGCCGCGGTGGGCTCGCGTTGCTGACGAACCTGCCGGAGACGGTTGTCGGCGAACGCGTGCGGGTACCTCAGCTGAGGTCGGTCCCGTTGGTCGTGCCGGGGGCGGGGTTGATCGCGGAGTTCCTGCGGGGCTGGTTCGGGCAGGACTACCGGCAGGGGCTCGACATCGCGGCCGAGATCGACGAGATCCAGTACGGCATCTCGCTGCTGCGCTCCAACCTCGTCCAGGGAGCCATGATCGTGACGTCTGGTTTGGGCGTGGTGGCGTCGAACAACGAGCTCCGGGAGGGCGGGGGCCTCCGCGTCGTCGAGCTCGCAGATGACTCGCTGGAGCGGCTTGTGGGCGTTTTCGCCCGAACGGATGAGCTGTCGAAGCATCCGGCCGATCACCCTCTGAACCTGCTGTGGTCGGCCTTCCAAGCAGAAGCGCCCCGGCCGTAGCCGAGGCGCTGGTGCTTCTTCTTCCTACTTCTTCGCGGGTGTCATGGCGTCGTGCTCAGGCTGCCGTTGCTCGACTTTGGGGCGTTGCTGGCCTTTGGCCATCTTGGCCAGCCAGCTCGTCGCCTCCGAGCGGATCTTCTCCAGCTCGTCGTCGCGTGCCTGTTGCTCGTTCATCGGCCACTCCCTGCGTTCGGGGATCGCGTTCGATGGGAGCACTACCGGGCGTGTGCCCGCTAGGGCCGCCATGCTTGTGGGTGAACCTGTTTGACAGCATCGTCCGCCGATAGGTTTTGCGCACCCCGACACGGCGAGTTTGGCTTCTTTAGTACCCCAGATACCCGCCACCGAGGCCCATGCTGACCAGACCGGGGTGGTTGTGGAAGCCGCCGTAGCGCGCGTAGGTGTAGCGAACGCCCGCGATGATGTTGTCGACCGGCGCGAGGATGTTGTCGTAACCGGCCAGCTTGTAGGCGCGGAACGTCGGGTCGATGCACTGCATCAGGCCCTTGGACGGCGTGCCGCGCATCGCGTTGGAGTCCCAGTTGTTGACGGCGTTGGGGTTGCCGTTCGACTCCTTCATGATGATCGTGTAGATCTCGTCGACGCTGCCGTTGTCGATGTTGGTGCCGTTGGCCTGCAGGACCTTGATGGCTTCCTTGATCCAGCCCTCGACCTCGCGCTGCTTCGCGGGCTTGCGCATCTCGATCTGACGCTCGGCCTCGGCCTTGGCGGCCGCCTCGCGCTGAGCGTGTGCGTCCGCGGCGACCTTCGTGGCCTGCTCGAACGTCTGCTGCGCGTACATCTGCTGGAACTGCAGGAGACGACCGACCTGGCTGCCCGGGTTCACGTCGTGCACCGTCTGGATGTTCTTGACCTGCTGGTCGGGGAGAGCGCCCAGCTCGGCCGCACCCGCGGCGAGTTCGGTCGAGGAGCCACTGGTGGCGGCGTTGGCGATGGCGGCGGTGCCGGCGGCGACACCTGCTGCGACGACGATCGCGCTCACACGGTGAGCAAGCGGAACCTTGTCGTCCTCGACGCGGTGAGCGCCGGGCTTGACTTCCTGTCTGGGCACGACCGTGTACACGGTTCGGCCATCGGCTTTGCTGTGCCGGGCCAAGGGGGAGCCTCCTGCGTCGGGGAGCTTGGTCTCCGGCAAACCCGGGCGGGGGTTTCCGGGGGACTTTGGACCCTTAGTGCTGCGGCTCCTGTGTCCTGCCGGTGACCAAACCGTTATCGGCGGGCGAGAACGTAACCTCGCGTCACGAGCGCAGGCAAGCTTGAGCGCCCGTTGGGTGACTCTCGTCACGTTTCCGATGAGTTGGGCTATCCGTCGCTGACAGACAGTCAGCTAGTCGCTGGCGTCCTGCTGAAGTCCATCGTTGCCTCCTGACGAACTGGCGGAGCTGTCTGTTAGTTCGCTGCTAGCCCGGCTCTTGTTATGGGTTACGTCCACGACCACGCGATCGAGTGATGCGGTCACGCTTCGTAGCTTTATCGGGGTGCGGGGTGCTGACCTGCGGGGACTTGATCGCTGGACAGCGTTTTTCTTAATCTGAAGAGGGGTACGGAGAGACCGCGTCGGCGGTTCACTCCAATTGGGGGTTCCAGATGGATGACCAGACCGCGCGCCGCCAGGCAGCCCGGGAGGCCGTGCTGCAGGCCCGCCAGGAGGCTGCGCGTCCCTGGTGGCAGAGGCAGTTCCACCGTTGGTTCTCGGCCGTGCCGTCGAGACTGCGGCGTTCGCTGCGGTGGTGGGGGCGCGAGCTGGGTTCGGAGCTCTCCGACCTGCTCCTCGCCGTTGCCGCGCTCGTGTTCGTCGCCGTTGCCGGTCTGCTCGTCGTTGCCGCGTACGAGGCGGCGCCCATCCCGACCCTGGTGCTGGTGGCGGGTTGCTCGGCGTTCCTGATCTACGGCGGGGTGGAGTTCTTCCGCGAGCGCAGGCGAGGACGGCTGGCCACCGCCGCGGTGGCCGCCTTCGGGTTCGTCGCGCTGTGGGTGGCGGCGCCGTTGCTCGGCTTCTGGCCCCAGCTGCTGTTCTAGCGGCCGCGTCGCTGTTCGAGGGCCTTCAGGACCCAGTCCGGGCTGTCGTTGAAGGCGATCGCGGCGTCCGGCTGATGCCAGTGCACGAGGTTGACCACGATCTGGAAGAGCTCCAGCAGACCCGGTCCCTTGCGGATGCCGCCGCCGACCAGGACGGCGTCGTACGACCTGCCCTGGAGCTTCTCGACGAGCTTGGCCTGGGCGCGTCCGTCCAGTTCGTCGAAGTCGATGAGGAGGAGGTCTTCCGCGATCCCCAGCTCGACGAACTTCCTGCTGGCCTGCTCGATGCCGGCGGCGACGGGCGCGGGGTCGAAGCCGGGGATCGTGTGGGGATCGAAACCGATCGCGAGGATGTTGGGCACCGTCCGAAGCTACTGCGGCCACCAGATGCCGGCCACGAGCTGTTCGAGGAGCTTCAGGACCCCTTCCGGGTCGAAGGGGAGGTCCGCGATGAGGTGCGACGCCTCGCGCACCTCGCACTCGACGCGGAGGACGTCCAGGGGGATCCCGGTCGTGTCGGCGATCAGGTCGAGCACGGCGTGCATGTGCGGGCCGCTGAACCTGGCCAGGAAGAACCAGTCGTCCAGCGGATCGCCGAAGCGGGCCCACTCGAAGTCCAGCAGTGCGGTGAGTTCGGTGCCGTTCGCCAGCCAGTTGCCCCAGTGGCAGTCGGCGTGGACCGGGGTGGCGTTCTGGGCGTGCTCTGGCGCGCGTGCCGCGATTTGTTTCAGGCCTTCTCGGACGCTCGGCGGGACGAGGTTCTCGGTTCGGGCTGTCAGCGCTTGTCTGCCGGTGAAGCCGCCGTGGTCCAGGACCTCGGACAGGACCTGCCTGGCGGGTTCCGGTGGTGTCCAGGCGTGCAGGGTGTTGAGGCGTTGGATCGCTTGCTGGGCCAGGACCAGCGCGGTTCGTTCGTCGAGGTTGGGGAGGCCCATGCCGGGTGTGGTGCCTGGGGCGCGGGTGTAGCAGGCGTACCGGATGTCGTTCAGTTGCCCGCTCGCCAGCAGTGGGGGTGTGAGGTTCGGTGGCAGGTGCTCGGCGAGCGCGATCTCCCGGTTCAGCCTGTTGTGGTCGTTCGCTGGGATGAGCTTCACGATGATGTCCGCGCCTGCGTGGACGTGGTGCGATCTGCTGTCCACTGGTGTCAGCGGGCCGGGATCGCGGCCCAGGGCCTCCGCGGCGATCATGCGGGCATCCATGCGGCCAGGCTTTCACTGGCGCGAAACTGGCGCGACGGCGCGCGCTTGCGTGGTTACGTTCGGGCGCATGATTGAAGGCCTCACGTGGC
Source organism: Lentzea sp. HUAS TT2 (assembly GCF_051853195.1). NCBI lineage: Bacteria > Bacillati > Actinomycetota > Actinomycetes > Pseudonocardiales > Pseudonocardiaceae > Lentzea > Lentzea sp. HUAS TT2. The sequence goes on from NZ_CP196667.1 coordinate 2,223,558, forward strand.
GACCGCTCACTCGCGACGACGCGCAGACGTCGGCCGACCTCCTCAACGCGATGGAGACCGCCGACAAGATCGGCGAGAACTACACGGCGGAGGACACCCTCACCGAGCTGGTCGATCCTTACGTGGACCTGGAGCGCGGAAGCCTCGCGGTCTTCGACGGCGACCTCATGGTCGGGTACATGAAGATCCAGTACCGGCCGACCGCCTCAGAGGTCCACGGTGTCTCCTTGGATGGCGGTGTTCACCCTTCCTATCGCCGTCAGGGCATCGGTACGCGGCTGGTACGGGCCGGCATCGCGTCGGCACGCGTCCTGCATGCACTGCATCATCCGACGCTGAAGCTGGCGATCAACGTCCACAAGGCCGAGCACATCTCGGGGCTGCCTGAGCTTCTCGGTGCCGAGGGCTTCGCGCCGGTTCGGTATTTCCAGCGCATGGAGCACTCGCTGCAGAGCGTTGGGACGTCTGACGGGCTGCCGATCGAGCCTTGGTCCGAGGCTGCTGACGAGGAGTTCCGGCTGGTGCGCAACGAGGCGTACCGCGGGAACTGGGGGTCGACGCCCATGCCTGTGGAGCTCTGGAAGAACAAGATCACCAATCAGACGTTCCGGCCCGCGATGAGCTTTCTGCTGCGGGGTGCCGGCGGGGCCGCGGTTGGGGTGCTGGTGACCATGAACTGGGAGGCCGACACCGAGGCCACTGGTGTTCGTGACGCACACTTCATGGTGATCGGAACGCTGCCGGAGCACCGGAGGCAGGGGGTCGCCAGCGCTCTGCTCGGCCACGCGCTGCGGGCCGCTGTGGACCAGGGTTATGACCGCGCTTCGTTGAGCGTGGACTCGGCGAACTCCACCGGTGCGTTCGGGATCTTCGAGCGGGCCGGTTTCGGCGCTTCGACGCGGTACGTCCGGTGGGCGTTGGAGGGCTGAAGCTCGATCATGCCGACCAGGGGCGCGGGACGGCGTACGTGAGTGCCGGCTGTGGTGTGGTCAACGGCGCGGCTCGAACAGTTCCACGAGGTTTCCGGCGGGGTCGATCAGCAGGATCTGGCGGCCGCCGGGCCCGCTGACGACGTCGTTGCGGAAGCGGACCCCGGCCTGACGCAGCCGGACGATCTCGGCGTCCAGGTCGTCGACGACGAGGTGGATCCGGTTCCAGCCCCCTGCCTCGGGAACCTCACCGTCCGGCATGGGGCGCCCGCCGGAACTCGTCGGGCCGGACAACAACAACCGCAACGGCCCGCGCACGACGTCGGCGAAGGCCGGAGCCGCCGACGAACGCTGCGTGAACCCGAGGTGAGTGGTGTAGAAGTCGACTGCGGCTTGGACGTCGTCGACCAGGTAGCGCACGTGCGCGAGGTCCTCAGTCATGATCGCGTCTCCTGTGAGTGGGCCAGGTTCTGCAGCAGGAACCCGATTCGGGTCGTCAGCTCGTCGGCGGTCCGACGGAAGGCGAGGTAGCCGGCCTCGGGGGTGCCACCTGCCGCGGAGGGGTCGGGCATGCTCCAGTGCACGAGGCCGGGATGGCCGGGAAACTCCGGACACACCTCCCGGACCTTGTCGCAGAGGCTGATGACGTGGTCGAAGCGCTGCCCGGCGAACTCGTCGAGGTGCTTGCTGCGATGCCCGGACAGGTCGATGCCGTGTTCGTGCATCACCGCGAACGCGTTGGGGTGCAGTGGTTTCGGGTGGCTGCCCGCGCTCGCGACCTCGACGTGCGGCGCACGGTGACGCAGGAGCACTTCGGCCATCTGGGAACGGGAGCTGTTGCCCGTGCACAGGAACAGCACCCTGCCTCGCACCGACTCCCCCGCCGGTGGTGCCGGCTGTACGAGTTCCAAGGCCGGATGCAGGCCCAGTCCCGTGTCGGCGAGCAGCTCCGCACACCGGCCCAGCTCCAGGCGGTAGTAGGTGTCGCGGCCATCGGCGGAGCTGCGGCGGCCGGAGACCAGGCCTCCCGAGCGCAGCTTGCGCAGGTGGTAGGACACCAGGCTCTGCGGCTGGCCCACCGCGGTGATCAGGTCGCTGACCCGTTGGTCGCTCCTGGCCAGCTCACGCAGCAGGTTCCAGCGCAGCTGCTCCCCAGCCAGGCGGAGGAACTGCGGCGGGCCCGGACTTCGACGGTCGACGACCACGCGTCTAAATTACATCAATCTGGATTGATTGACCATTATTCAGCTGCGCAGACAGAACACCGTCGAGCTAGGAGCATCGTGGGGTTCGTCGTTCGCGCCTTGCTCCGGCGGCGCAAGGCCCAGGTGCAGACACGCATGCACGGCAGCCTGACCGGATCAGGCCAGGTGAGCGCACCTACGTCACCCGAACGAGGAAATCTATGTTCGCCGAGGTAGACATTCTCTTCCAGGCATGTGTAGAGTTCTTCTTGTTCGACGAGAGAAAACATGGCACGGGAGATGACGAACTACCCGTGAGATGAACGCAGGACGGTCAGGTGTGCCGGAGCAGTAGTTCGAGGGCTCCAGGCAGGTGACCAAGGGCGGTCGGTCAGCAGTACGCAAGACCAGAGCCGACGGCCGAGTGATCAGCAAGTGCAGTACGCAGTTGAAGTACGAGTTGCAAGTGCAGGACGGTCAGATGTGCCGGAGCCGATCAGTGGAAGGGGTTCTGGCAGGTGACCGAGGGCAGTCGGTGCGTTGAAGCCGGCAGGTGCATGAGGTCCGGTGCCGACAGCCACGTGAGGAACGAAAGTAGTAATCAGAGGAGAAGGGACGGGTTGCACACCATCGGATCGCCCGCCTTCGGCTGAACTCGGCCGGACGGGTACCGCAGTTCCATCAGATTGGAAGGTGGTCTTCGGTTAAGCACATGCGATCCCCGCAGAGCCCGCTTCTAGTACGGGGCATGCGGACAGAGGAAGCCGGTCTCACGGTCGGCTAGGTGGAAGTGAAACCCAACAACCCTGGGGCCCCGGTGCTACGGCACCGGGGCCCCTCGTGACGCGGAGGCGCGATGACCCCAGACAGCAACGAGTCTGTGAACAACGAACCGCAGACCACTGCGGAGAAGTTCGACGACGAGCACTACCCCGCCTACTCGATGGGCCGGGCCGCGGAAATGCTCGGCACTTCAGCGAACTTCCTGCGCAGCCTGGACGAGGCGAAGCTCATCGAGCCGCAGCGCTCGGCCGGCGGCCACCGCCGGTACAGCCGTCACCAACTGCGTCTGGCCGCCCGTGTGCGTGCGATGGTCGACCAGGGCACGGGACTGGATGCGGCGTGCCGCATCGTCACCCTGGAAGACCAGCTTCAGGAAGCTCAGGCGCTCAACGCCAAGCTCACGCCCCCGTCAAACCCCGATGAGCCGTACCCGCCGCTGCAAAGCGTGTGACTCATTCGAGAATCGGGACGTTGACGCGAGAGACGAGCGGAACGTTCCCACGCGATCGATCTGCGCTGGCGGAAGCCGGCTTCAACTTTCACCGAGCGCAGATCGAGCCCCGCGAACCCGTCACCGAGTACTCGGCTGCCACACAGATCAGCTGGTTCGCAGTGTCCTGACGACCGCGACGGCCTGATCCAGCAAGCCAACGGGACAACCCCAGCAGTCGTAGATACCGCCCCGCGCGCGATTGCTCAACCCGAAACAGGGTCGGCAGATCCTGGCTGCCGTCACGTACACAGCGGACCGGCCGATCCGCTCCCAGCTGGACATCGACATCCTCCAGATCTCCGAACACCACCGACGGATGGTGCAAACGGCTTGGGACCTCGGCGTCCTGGCCGACTTCGAGGAACTGAACTTGCGCAAGTGGGCGCACATGCTCGGGTTTCGCGGCCACTTCCTCACAAAGTCCAAGCACTACTCGACCACGTTCCGCGCCATCCGTGAGGAGCGCAGAACGTTCCGCACGCTCGAAATGTTCGAGCGGCTCGAACTCGATCCCGCGGCCGTGGTCGTCGTCAACGACTGGCAGTACGCCGGATCCGGCTACGACAACGACGCGGAACGCGAACTCGCAGCCGGCATCGCCGAACGGGTCCGAGCTCAACGCCTACGCAAGTACGAACAGGAGGGGGGACCTCACCATGTCCAAGCTGCCTAACCCGGACGACTTCATGACAGCCGACGAGTTCTGCGCCCGGATGCGCATCTCGAAGGACACGTTCTACAAGTGGCGGCAGATTCCCGGTGCCGCTCCTGTCGTGCACAAGATGCGGAACGGGGCGTTGCGTATCTCCGGCGCTGACTTCGCCGCGTGGCTGCTCGGGCTGCGGAGTGATGCCGCGTGAACCTCACATACAAGGTCAGCATCTACGCGCTGAAGGTTCTCAAGCCGGACGCCCACGGGAAGGTCCGTCCGAAGCCGTACGGGGTCCGCCGGGCGACGGCCGGAAAGCAGCACTCGGAGTGGTACAAGTCCAAGGCGCTCGCGGACAACCGGCGCTCCGATCTGAAGCAGTTCGTCAGGAAGGGCGAAGCCTTCGACATCACGACGGGGCTGCCGGAATCGGAGGTAAAGAAGCAGTCCGCGCGGTCGCTGTTGAAGCTCGCACAGGAGTTCATCAGCGAGTCGTGGGAGGAGGCGGCGCCCAACACGCGGAAGCGCTACGTCGACACCTTGGCCATCCCGGTGGCCGCGTTCGTGGGGACGCAGAAAGGCGCTCCTCCGGTTCGGGTGCTCCGACGAGTGCTGACGACCTGTCTCCTGCCGGACAACACGCGGAACCGGTCGTTGTCGGGTGCAGAGCAGGACGCGGCAGGCTGGATCGAGGCGAACTCGCGTCTGGTTCGGGAACTCGCCGACAAGATCGAGACTGGTCGGCTGCTGCGGTCGCTTGGCCGGAACCTCAATGGCAAGGCTGCGGCGGCTTGGACGACACGAACTCGGCGGGGCGTGCTTCACCACCTGCTCGGGTTCGCGGTCGACGTCGGCGAACTTGATGCGAATCCGGTGACCGGTCTGAAGTCCTCGACGAAACGGGGCACGAGTGAGGTTGACCCGCGATCGGTGGTGAACCCGGCTCAAGGTCGCCAGTGCCTCGCGGCCGTGACCTACGCGGGCACCACGACCGGACAGTACGACTACCTGTACGGGTTCTTCGCGACGATGTACTACGCGGCTCTGCGGCCGTGTGAGGTCAACCGGCTGCGGGAGCCTGACTGCAAGCTGCCTGAGACCGGCTGGGGTGAACTCGTCCTGGAGAAGTCGGCTTCGCGGGCGAACGGGCGGTACACCGACTCCGGCGAGTTGTGGGAGACGCGCTCGCTGAAGCGGCAGGCTGAGGGTGCCGTCCGATGCGTGCCGATTCCACCGGTGCTGGCGGCGATCCTCCGGTGGCACCTGGAGACCTTCGGGACCACGCCAGATGGGCGGCTGTTCCGCGGGACGATCAGCGGCGGACCGATCAACGCGACGGTCTACACCCACGAGTGGGGGCGCGTGCGTGAGCTCGCGCTATCACCAGAGCAGTTCGAGTCGCCGCTGGCGGACACGCCCTACTCGCTCCGGCACGCGGCGGTCTCGACGTGGCTTGCGGCCGGCCTACCCCCGGCTGAGGTCGCGGAGCGGGCTGGCCACACGGTCGACGTTCTGTTGAAGGTCCACGCGAAGGTGCTGGACGGGCAGCGGGAGAAGTCGAACCAGAAGATCGACGCTATCTTGATTGCGTCGTAGGTTCGCTCGTCGCGGCTGCCAGCCTCGCAAGTCCCTGGTGCGCATTCATCGGATACGACAGCTCGCTACTAGCGCCCACGAAAGAAACTCATGATCAGCAAAGCCAGCGTCAAAGCACCAGCGAAGTAGAGACCGCCGGTCAACACGGCCTCCGAGACCGGCTTACCGCTCTGCCTGTCTAGGACACCAGCCACGACTCCGATCCCTAGCGATGCGAGGGTCGCAATCGCCAGCCAAAGCACCCACTTCGAGTCATCAGGCGGCTGTCCCTGGGGCGTAGGCGACCAACCAGGGTCTCCTAGCGCGGACAGCGGCTTGGGCTTCGGCAAGGTTGTCCCCTTTCACACAGAGCCGGGCCTGGATGCACCATCTGCATGCACCACCCAAGCTCACAAGACTTATAGCGAGAAATTCGAATTAATAAACCTAACGCAAACCCCTGCGAAATAAGAATGGCAGCTTGTCTCCGAAAATTGGACCCCCAGGTATCCATGCCACCTACAACAACACACCAGTCTACCTAATCCCAACAAATACACTGCCGAGAATCGGCCTTACCCGAACCGCATGGAATTCGTTCCGAGGCGTATATTTGTAATCTCGTTAACCCAACTCCTGGAAATTCCGACCGACGTCGTCGAAACACCCACAGAAACCGCGAACATGACCGCAATGATGGAGTTCGTCACGGCAGCAGAAATCGCCCGCGTGGCGGCCGCACGAACAACATCCCTACGCGCCAAAGCATTGGACTCATGAACATATGACTGGTAGCGGGATAGCCAATATTCCAAATCGAGACCATGGCCTTCAACAAACGCTTCCACGTACGACTTACCGATCGGGCTGACCTTCCCCGACAGGAGTCGCTCAACGGGGCCACGAGAACAGCGACCAGACATGCGAAGCACTGCCTCGGCCCCACGCAACGAGATGCCGCACTCATCAGCGGCTGCACGCATCTCCGTCAGGATTTGCATGGTGGGCCCGTCAAGCCCTTCAGGCAAGGGATTGCGCTTCCTGCCGCGCTTTGCAGTCATAACCTTTGTCGATGCCTCACGAATCGAGCAGTCAACAGCTTGACCGCCACCATCAATGAAAGTGCCGTTCCAATCCAAGCAAAAAAGTCATCACACTCCGGCTGAGCAACGCAATGAGCAACCCGTCGATAGTGGACGAAGAAGATTGGACTACCTATCTGCTCCTACCTCACAGCCTAAACGCTTTCCGTCGCCGAGCTACCTCACACACTCTCAACCAGGATCCCTTTCGCGAGACTATTGCATTCACTCGGTGGAGTGAGGGACATTGAGGTCAGTCACGAACTGATCTGCCCTAACAACAGGTTGACGGATGAGCCCGCCCGCCGTCCAGCCGATGAAGCAACATCGTGTGTCATTGCGGACTTGCCCAGGAACACAGCTGCCGCAGAAGCGAGAACAGAGCAGCGTACCAGCAAGTCATGCGGCCTCATCCACTCACGGCGAATGGCGACCTGAAGGAAGCTATAGCTGCAGGTAGGAAAGACAGAGAGCCCTCGGCGAGTTAATCGCCGAGGGCTCTTCTTGTTCCACACATGTTCCAGAGACAGCCGCAGAAGGCCGCAGTTAGCGGCAGACGGTGACCTGCGGCGCTGACGTCGTTGGCAGCATCCGAGCAGGTCAACCGGCATTTCGGGCCTCGACGCAGGAACAGCGGAACGGCACTGCGTGGGCGAGGTCTAGCCGCGCAGTTCCATCGTGCAGCACTTCGGGCCGCCGCCCGACTTGCGCAGCTCCGAGATGTCCACGAGCACGGGCTCGAACCCGCGCCGTGCCACCTGCTCGGCGAGGTGAGTGGCCTCGACCGGCATCACCACGTGCTTGCCGTCGGACACCGCATTGAGCCCCAGGCAGACGGCATCATCGTCGTTGGCGATCACAGCGTCCGGGAAGAGCCGGCGGAGCACCTGCTGCGACCCCGGGGAGAAGGCCTCCGGGTAGTAGGCGACCAGAGGGGTGGGCGACTGGTCGTCGAGCATGAACAGGGCCACGTCGAGGTGGTAGAAGCGCGGGTCGACCAGTTGCAGGGACACGACCGGGACGCCCAGCACCTCCTGGGCCTCGCCGTGCGCGTGAGGATCGGTGCGGAAGCCCGTGCCGGCCAGCAACAACGAGCCGGTCCAGGTGAAGTCGCCCTCTGCCTCGTTCACCGCGGTGGGCATGACGACCGAGTTGTAGCCCGACGACAGGAACCAGCGGCGGAAGTGGTCGGCCTCGGCTGAGCGCTGGGCCGCGCGGAAGCGGGAGCCCAGGACTCGGCCGTCGATGACGGTGCCGCTGTTGGCCGAGAAGACCATGTCGGGCAGGCCGGGGACTGGCTCGATGACCTGTACGTCGTGGCCGAGGCGTTCGTAGGTTTCCTTCAGCGCGGTCCACTGTTCTACGGCCAGGGACGTGCTGGTCGGCTGGGTGGGATCCATCCACGGGTTGATGGCGTACTCCACCGTGAAGTACGTCGGCGGGCACATGAGGTACCGACGGGTGGTCGGCATGCGCGTCGGCGCTAGGGGCGTGGCGATGTCCAGCGTGATCGGCTCGCCGGGCCCGGAGATGGATACGGTCATGGATCGAAATGTAAACGGCGGTTAGACCATCGATCAACGCCGCGACATTGCGTTAACTAGGGCAGAATGTTGCGTGTGGACAGCATCGACCAGCGAATCATTTCGTGCCTCATGGCCAACGCTCGTTCCAGCTACGCGGAGATCGGGAAGGAGGTCGGGCTGAGTGCCCCCGCGGTGAAGCGGCGGGTGGACAAACTGCTGGACAGCGGGGTGCTCCGCGGGTTCACGGCGGTGGTGGACCCGGAGGCGCTCGGGTGGGGTACCGAGGCGTTCGTCGAGGTGCACTGCAAGGGGAACGTCGCGCCGCACGACATCCAGCACCGGCTCGAGCCGATGGCGGAGGTCAGTGCTGCCTACACGGTGTCCGGGGCTGCGGACGCGATCGTGCACCTGCGGGCGGCGGACATCCATCACCTGGAGACGGCGCTGGAGCGCCTCAGGGCTGTGGAGATCATCGATCGGACGGTGTCCACGGTTGTGCTGTCCCGGCTCCTGGACCGGCCGCTCGCGCCCTAGGGTTCGGGCCATGGCTGAGGTTCTGCTGGAGTACGACGAGTCCGTCGCGGTGATCACGATCAACGACCCGGAGCGCCGCAACGCGCTGACCATCGACCTGTCGCAGGAGCTCGCGGACAAGGTCGCCCAAGCAGAACGAGAAGCCAACGCGCTGATCATCACGGGGGCGCCGCCCGCGTTCTGCGCCGGCGCGGACCTCACGCAGCTCGGCAACTCCAAGGACGAAGGCCTCAGGAAGATCTACCAGGGCTTTCTCGCGGTGGCCGACGCGAAGATCCCGACGATCGCCGCGGTCAACGGTGCTGCGGTCGGGGCTGGGCTCAACCTCGCGCTGGCCGCCGACGTGCGGATCGCCGGGCCGAAAGCGCGGTTCGACGCCCGGTTCCTGCAGCTCGGCATCCACCCCGGCGGTGGCATGACGTGGATGTTGCAGAGGATCACGAACCGGCAGACCGCGACGGCCATGACGCTCTTCGGGCAGATCCTGGACGCCGGCCAGGCGCTCGAAAAGGGGCTCGTCTACGCGACCGCCGAAGATCCGGTGGCAGCGGCCAAAGAGCTGGCGAGGGCCGCTGCTGAGGCACCAGGCGAACTCGTCCGGACCATCAAGGCCACGATGCGCGTGACCGATGTTCTCGACGACCACGCGGAGGCGGTCGAGACCGAGCTCGCACCACAGGTGGTTTCGATCGACACTCCAGAGTTCGCTGCGAGGCTTGCCGCGATGAAGGCTCGGATCAGCGGACGTTAGGTGTTACCTTGGGTAACAGGTATCGAGGGTGACGTCCGCCGCATTCGGGTATCCGCTGGTAGCGCTGTGCTTACCGTCTAGTTAAGGACCCGGTGCGGCAGATGGGACAGTTCGTCTCGCCTGGTGGTACACGGCCCGTCTCGCAGGCGGTCCTGGCGACTACCCTCGTGGTGGGGCACGGCCACCCTTGGAGAGAGGTATCGGCGTAGGAATGAGCACTGAGACTCGCAAGCTGGATCGCGTTGTGATCCGCTTCGCCGGCGACTCCGGTGACGGCATGCAGCTCACCGGAGACCGGTTCACGTCGGAAGCGGCGGCGTTCGGCAACGACCTCGCCACCCAGCCCAACTTCCCCGCCGAGATCCGCGCACCACAGGGCACGCTGCCCGGCGTTTCGTCGTTCCAGCTGCACTTCGCCGACTACGACATCCTGACGCCCGGCGACCGTCCCGACGTTCTCGTCGCGATGAACCCCGCCGCGCTCAAGGCCAACGTCGTCGACCTGCCGGACGGCGGCATCCTGATCGTCAACACCGACGAGTTCTCGAAGCGGAACCTGACCAAGGTCGGGTACGACTCGAACCCGCTGGAAGACGACTCGCTCGAGAAGTTCCAGGTGCACAAGGTCGCCATGGCGACGCTGACCATCGGTGCTCTCGAAGAGACCGGCCTCGGCAAGAAGGACGCCGAACGCGCGAAGAACATGTTCGCGCTCGGCCTGTTGTCGTGGATGTACCACCGGCCGACCGAAGGCACGGAACGGTTCCTGCGCGAGAAGTTCGCGAAGAAGCCCGACATCGCCGAGGCCAACGTCCTGGCGTTCCGCGCAGGCTTCTACTACGGCGAGACGACGGAGGCCTTCGCGGTCACCTACGAGGTGGCGCCCGCGAAGCTCAACGTCGGCACGTACCGCCAGATCACCGGCAACACGGCGACGGCGTACGGCATCGTCGCGGCGGCGCAGCTGTCGGGACTGCCGGTCGTGCTCGGCACGTACCCGATCACGCCGGCGTCGGACATCCTGCACGAGCTGAGCAAGCACAAGAACTTCGACATCACCACCGTGCAGGCGGAGGACGAGATCGCGGGCATCGGCATCGCCCTCGGCGCGTCCTACGGCGGTGCGATCGGCGTGACGTCGACGTCCGGTCCCGGTATCGCGCTGAAGTCCGAGACCATCGGCCTCGGCGTGATGACCGAGCTGCCGCTGCTCGTGATCGACGTGCAGCGCGGTGGCCCGTCCACCGGTCTGCCGACGAAGACCGAGCAGGCCGACCTGCTGCAGGCGATGTTCGGCCGCAACGGCGAGTCGCCCGTGCCGATCGTGGCGCCGCAGTCCCCCTCGGACTGCTTCGACGCCGTGGTCGACGCGACCAGGATCGCGCTGAAGTACCGCACGCCGGTGCTGTTCCTGAGCGACGGAGCGATCGCGAACGGCTCCGAGCCGTGGATGATCCCCGACGTCGAGACGCTGCCCGACCTCACGGTCGAGTTCGCGACCGACCCGGAGAACTTCCAGCCGTACTCCCGTGATCCGGAGACGCTGGCCCGTCCGTGGGCCGTGCCGGGCACCCCTGGTCTGCAGCACCGCATCGGTGGTCTGGAAAAGCAGGACATCACCGGCAACATCTCCTACGACCCCGAGAACCACGACAAGATGGTCCGCCTGCGCCAGGCGAAGATCGACGGCATCGAGGTGCCGGACGTCGTGGTCGAGGACCCGGACGGCAACGCGAAGGTCCTGGTCGTCGGCTGGGGTTCGTCCTACGGCCCGATCGGCGCGGCGGCGCGCCGGGTCCGCAAGCTCGGCCTCCCGGTCGCGCACGCGCACCTGCGGCACCTCAACCCGTTCCCCAAGAACCTGGGCGACGTGCTGAAGTCGTACGAAAAGGTCATCGTGCCGGAAATGAACCTCGGCCAGCTGGCGTTGCTGCTGAGGGCGAAGTACCTGGTGGACGCCGTGTCGTACACCAAGGTGCAGGGCCTGCCCTTCAAGGCGGAAGAGCTGCAGGACGTGCTCGCTGACGTGATCAAGGGGGTGTCGGCGTGACTGCGATCGACATCGGACTCCCCGGCCTGACCGGGGTTCCGACCACTGACGAGAAGCAGACGGCCAGGGACTACAAGTCGGACCAGGAAGTTCGCTGGTGCCCCGGCTGTGGCGACTACATCGTGCTCAACACCATGCAGTCGTTCCTGCCGTCGCTGGGTCTCAAGCGCGAGAACATCGTGTTCGTCTCGGGCATCGGGTGCTCGTCCCGGTTCCCGTACTACATGAACACGTACGGCATGCACTCCATCCACGGCCGTGCGCCGGCCATCGCCACGGGTCTCGCCGTGGCACGGCCGGACCTGAGCGTGTGGGTGGTGACCGGTGACGGTGACGCGCTGTCCATCGGCGGCAACCACCTGATCCACACGTTGCGGCGCAACGTGAACCTCAAGATCCTGCTGTTCAACAACAGGATCTACGGCCTCACCAAGGGCCAGTACTCGCCGACCTCGGAACCGGGCAAGGTCACCAAGTCGACCCCGCTCGGGTCGGTCGACCACCCGTTCAACCCGGTGTCGCTGGCGCTGGGCGCGGAGGCCTCGTTCGTCGGTCGCGCGATGGACTCGGACAAGGCCGGTCTCACCTCGGTGCTGCGTCAGGCCGCTGAGCACCGCGGGTCGGCGCTCGTCGAGATCTACCAGAACTGCCCGATCTTCAACGACGGCGCGTTCGACGTGCTGAAGGACGCGGACGAGGCACAGCGGCGGATCATCAACGTCGTCGACGGCGAGCCGATCCGGTTCGGTCGTGAGGGCGAGTACTGCGTGATCCGCGAGGGCTTCGGGCTCGCGGTCGCCAAGTCGGCGGACGTGGACGCGAGTGATGTCGTCATCCACGACGCGTCGGACCTGAACCTGTCGTTCGCGCTCTCGCGGCTGTCGACGCAGGACCTCACGCACACCGTCACGGGTGTGTTCCGGCGGGCGGACCGTCCGACGTACGACGACGGGGTGCGCGCGCAGGTCAACGAGGCCAAGAACGCCAAGGCCGCGAACCTGAGCAAGCTGTTGCACGGCAAGGACACCTGGACCGTGGTCGGCTGACCACGAGCCCGGCGAAAGGCCCCCACCGAACGCGGTGGGGGCCTTTTGCTCACCTCTGGTGCGAGCGGCGGTCGTACGAGACCGCGTAGATCGTGCTGCGGGCGGCGAGCACCGGGTCGTCCGAGAGCTCGATGCCGGAGACCAGCGAGGTCGGGTCGAACACCTGCGACTGCCAGTACTCCTGGTCCGGCGCCTCCCCGATGATCTCGATCCGGCCGACGTCGACGGACCGGCGGTCGTCCGGCCACGCCACCGTCGAGTCGTGCGTCGGGTCGCCGGGTTCGCCGAACGTCACGCGCAGCACGAACGAGATCGGCAGCCGGTCGCGCAGTTCCTCGGTGAGGTGGTGCGGCGTCCACGACGCGGGGTCGGCGGCGTCGACGATGCCCGCCTCCGGCACCCACGAGTAGCGGATCGGGCGCACCACACCGGCGGCGTCACGCCACAGGAACGCGTGGATGGCCCAGTACTGCGTGGTGCCGTAGCTGGCCGGGATCGCGATGGTCTTGGCCGCCACGAGGGCGGGCCCGACGGTCGGGTGCGCGCCGACGAACGACTTGATGTGCGGCACGGACGGGTCCTGGGCGTCGGTGTCCGCCTTGGCGGCCTTGATGAACTCCACGAACGCCTCGGGCGTCGCCGCGACGAACCGCTGCACGTTCACCATCACCAGGTCGGTGTTGGTGCCGTCGGCGAGGTGGAACTTCGTCGCGAACCCGCGCACCGAACGGTCGCTGTCGAACGCGTGCGGGTTCGCGTCGGTGTGCGAGAAGCGGACGGTCGCGCGGACCGGCGCGCCCTGCAGGTGCGGGGCGGTCGTGAACGGAGCGGCGGCGTCGTTGGGCGTGAACAGGGCCTCGTAGACGAAGCCTCGGGCGTGGGCGCGGCGGAAGCCGTGGTGGGTGCCCTTCAGATTCTCGATCGAGTCCACGATGGTCGATGAGATCTGGGATTTCGCCAGCTCGGATGACATGCGTCGAAGCTATCGACGCATGTCATCCGCAGCCAGAACAGCGTTCCATTTGGCGGTGATCGATCAGGGTGCCGGGCGGAAACCGGCCTTCTCGGCGTCCGCCTCGGTGCGGAACCACACGTCCGCCCGAGTGTCCCCGAAGTTCGCGGAACCCTCGGAGTAGTACCGGCGGCCGGTCAGCGTGGCCTTCACCGCGAAGTCCGCGGCCGGCGCGTGGCCGTCCGACTTCGGCAGCACCGAACCGGGACCGAACGGCGAGCGCGGGTTGAAGCCCTCCGGCTGCTGGAACCGCGCCCCCGACGACGGTGCCGCGGGCGTTCCGTTCGGACGGCCGCCGGTGGACGGCGAGAAGCCGACCGGACGCGGCCGCGTCGGCAGTGCCGCCGCCGGGGTGGGCTGGGGTTCCTGCTTCGGCGACTCGAACGCGGAGAACGCCGGGAAGCTCTGCTGACGCTGCGGCGTGGTGCGACGGGCCTCGCGGATCGGCAGGCCCGCCTCGGTGTGCCGCTGCGGCAGGTCCTCGACGACCGGTTCGGGCTCCGGCTCCGGCGGGGCGGCGAGCAGCGGCTCGTTGCTCGGCACGAACTTCGGCACGAACGGCTGGTCGTTGCTCGTGTCCGGGAGCGTGCGGGTCTGGCCGAGCGCCGGCAACGGCTCGTCGGCGTCCAGCAGCGGCTCGAACAGCGAACGCCGGTGCTCGGCGACCGGGGCCGGCGGCGCGGCGGCGGGCACCTCGGTGCCGTGCGAGAACGCGGCACCGACCGCACGCGGGGTGCGTTCCGGGACCTCGTCGGTCTCGACCCGCGGCTCGAACGCCGAGAACGGCGCGGGCGGCGGGGCACCGGGGGTCGAGAAGGGCTGGGAGAACAGGGACTGCGAGTAGGTGGCCTCCGGCTCGACGAACTCGTCGAAGACCTGCTCCGGCTCGTAGGCCTGCTCGGGCTCGAAGACCTGCTCGGGCTCGTCGGCCTGCTCCGGCTCAGGCTCCTCGCGCAGCGCGTGCGCGGACTCCTGCTCCGGCTCGGCGTCGGGCTCCGTGAACGACTGCTCCTCGGCCAGCGTCGACTCGAAGACGCCGTTGCGCACGCTCGGCGCGTCCAGGTCGACCGGCTCGACGATCGGCTCGATCAGCCCGGTCTGCTCGGCGGGCGACTCCGGCTCCACCTCGTGCCGGGGCTCGGAGAACCCGTCCAGCTGGCCGGAGATCTCGTCCCGCATGCCGGGGTACTCGCCGGTGAGGTCGTTGTCCGGCCAGCCGCCCTGCTCGACGGCGATGAACGTCGTCTGCTCGGAACGGGTGCGGGCGGGCTCGTCCTCCTGCTCGGCGGCCTCGTCGAGGAACGTCTCGGGCTCGTCCTGCGCCCAGACCTCGCGGGGCTGGTAGATGAAGTCGTCACCCTGCTCGTCGACCTCGGGACCCGCGGTCGGCTGCGCGGCCGGGGCACCGGGCTCGGCGACCGGTTCGACCGTGGGCACGTACGACGTCGTCTCGGCGGGAAGCTCCGGCTCGTTGTCGAAGTCCGCGGCCTCGAGGCCGGACTGCGACAGGACCGTCGTCTGCTCCGCGGGGGTCTCGGCGGGAACGTCCTCCGGCCCCAGCCGCTCGAAGAGCGATCGCGGGCGGTCGTCCTCGGCCTCGGCGCGTGCCTTCTCCTCGGCCAGCTGCTCCTCGAAGCGGCGCTGGGCCTCTTCTGGCTCGAGGTACTGGCGGACCGGCGAGGCCGGCTCCTCCTCGACCTCTGGCTGGGCCTCGAAGGTCGCGGTCTCGTACGTGGACTGCTCGTACTTGTCCTGTTCGTACGGGGCGACCTGCTCGTACGTCGAGTGCTCGTACTGCTTGGTGTCCTCGACGACAGGAGGCGGCGGAACCGGGAGCGGCGCCGGTGCGGGAGCCGGCACGGGCTCACCGAAGTAGGCGGGCGGCTCCGCGTACGGCGCGGGTGCCGGCGGCAGCGCGGGCACGGGCGCCGGCGGCGTCAGCACCTCGTCGCTCAGCGACCTCGGCGGCGCGTCCCACTCGTCGACCACGAAGTCGTCGACGGGAGCGGGCGCCGCGATCGGTGGAGCCGACCTTCGCGCGTCGAGAAGTTGATCATCCAGGTCGGCAATCTGCTTTCGTGCGGGGCGCACCATCACCAACCAGGTGAGCAGTACTCCCGCAACGAAGGACAGCAGGCTCCACAGCCAGACCTGCCCGAAGATGTTCACGGGTAAGCCCCTTCTACGACCACACCGACCCCACTCACTCGGAAGGGTGAGCACGGCCAAACTACAGTGCCTTTGATGATGCTCCGTCACTACGCCGTTCAGCGCAAATAACGGGTGGAAAGCCCAGCGTAGAGTGGGATTTTGTGCCCCCTCTGACAACCTCGGCCATCACTTCGCCAGAAGTTCACACCCAGGGGCGAGGGATCACCTACGGCGCACTCGCCTACGTCCTTTGGGGCCTGTTCCCGGCGTACTGGCCACTCCTCGTACCCGCCCAGCCGATCGAGGTGCTCGCACACCGGATCGTCTGGTCGTTCGTCACGCTCGCCATCGTCGTCATGATCCTCCGACGGTGGCGCCCTTTCCTCGAACTATCCGGAAAAGGCTGGCTGATCGTTACCGCAGCGGCCGCGTTGATCACGGTGAACTGGGGCACCTACATCTACGCGGTCAACGCCCACCACGTCGTGGAGGCCGCGCTCGGCTACTTCATCACGCCACTCGTGAGCGTCGCGCTCGGCATGATCTTCCTGAAGGAGCGGGTGCGGCTGCCGCAGACCGTAGCGATCGCCGTGGTCGTCGTCGCTGTGATCGTGCTCACCGTCGACTACGGCAGGCTGCCGATCATCTCGCTGATCCTCGGCTTCTCGTTCGGCGTCTACGGCCTGCTCAAGAAGAAGGTGCCGCTGGACTCCATCACCAGCCTCACCGCGGAGAGCGCCGTGATCGCCCCGATCGCGCTCGTCTACCTGCTCGTCCTCGGCGACGCGAACACGTTCACCACCGAGGGCACCGGCCACACGCTGCTGATCCTGAGCACCGGCATCGTCACGGCGGTCCCGCTGGTGCTGTTCGGTGCGGGCGCGCAGCGGGTCCCGCTGATCACGATGGGCATGCTGCAGTACCTGGCTCCGGTGCTGCAGTTCGCCTGGGGCGTGTTCGTCGTGCACGAGCTGATGCCGCCCAGCAGGTGGATCGGGTTCGCACTGGTGTGGCTGGCGCTCGCGATCTTCACGGTCGACGGGCTGACGAACCGCACGCGGGGACCTTTCGTACTGCATGACGGTACGAAAGGTCCCCGCGTGCGGTCAGCGAGCAGTTAGCGGGAGCGTTCCACCACGTAGGTGGCGAGCTCCTCGAGGGCGTCGCGGGCGGCGCACTCCGGCAGCTTGCCGAGCTCGGTGCGAGCCCGGTCCGCGTAGTCGTCGAGCGTCTCGCGGGCCTTGTCCATGCCGGACGACTTGCGCAGCAGCGTCAGGGCCTCGTCCACCAGCTCGTCATCGGTGATCGGCCCCGCCAGCAGCTCGGCGAGCCGCGTCTCGGACGGGTCGGCCAGCGCGTAGAGCATCGGCAGCGTCTTGACGCCCTCGCGCAGGTCGGTGCCGGGGGTCTTGCCCGACTCCACGGACGGCGACGCGATGTCGATCACGTCGTCCGAGATCTGGAACGCGGCCCCGATCACCTCGGCGTAGCGGCGCAGCGCGTCCGTCTGCTCGTCGGTCGCGTCGGAGAACATGCCGCCGAACCTGGCGGCGGTGGCGATCAGGACGCCGGTCTTCTCCTCGATCACCCTGAGGTAGTGGGAGATCGGGTCCTCGCCGGGCTGCGGGCCGACGGTCTCGCGCATCTGACCGGTCACCAGGACCGAGAAGGTCTCCGCGATGATCCGCGCCGCCTCCGTGCCCAGGTCGGCGGTGAGCCGGGACGCGTGGGCGAACAGGAAGTCGCCCGTCAGGATCGCGATGCTGTTGTCCCACTTGACGTTCGCGGAGACCGCTCCGCGGCGCATGGTCGCCTCGTCCATGACGTCGTCGTGGTAGAGCGTCGCGAGGTGGGTGAGCTCGACCACAGCGGCCGCCTTGATGACCTTCTCCCGGTCCCAGTCGGCGCCGAACTGCGATGCGAGCAGTGTGAAGAGCGGGCGGATCCGCTTGCCGCCCGCCTCCACAAGGTGAAGCGAGGTTTCCGTGACCGGGTGGAACTCGCTCTGCACGACGTCGTGCAGGATGCGCTCCACCTCGGCCAGGCCGTCCTGGACTACCTCGGTGAGCACGGGGTCCACCAACGCGAACCCCGGTCCCTCATGCTCGCTACTGGTCACACCAGCAGACTACGTACACCTAGCTGAGGAAGGTGCCGGTACCCGCCCAATCGAGCACGAAGGTGGGCCACAAACCCAGCACCAAGGTGACCACGGCACCCAACGTGATCGCGATCGTCGTGAACGCTCCTGGCACCGTCACGGTCGGGCCGTCCGGGGCCGGGTCGCTGAAGTACATCAGCACGATCACCCGCAGGTAGAAGAACGCGGCGACGGCCGAGGCCACCAGTGCGATCACCACGAGCGGCGTCAGGCCGGCGTCGATCGCCGCGCTGAACACGACGAACTTGCCGATGAAGCCGGACGTCAGCGGAATGCCGGCCAGTGCCAGCAGCAGGAACGTGAAGGTGGCCGCCACGATCGGCGACCGCTTCGCGAGACCCGCCCACTGCGACAGGTGCGTCGCCTCGCCGTCCGAGTTGCGGACCAGCGACACGATGCCGAACGCGGCGATCGTGGTGAAGCCGTACGCCAGCAGGTAGAACATGGTCGCGCTCACACCGGGGTTGTCGCCCTCGGGGGTCAGCGCGATCGAGCCGATCAGCAGGAAGCCCGCGTGCGCCACCGAGGAGTACGCGATCATGCGCTTCACGTCGGTCTGGGTGAGGCCCAGGATCGCGCCGATCACCATCGACACGACCGCGACGCCGTAGAGCACGCCACGCCATTCCCACTGCGTGTTCTCGAACGCCACCGTGAGCACGCGCAGGATGCCGCCGAACGCGGCGACCTTGGTGCACGCGGCCATGAACGCCGTCACCGGCGTCGGCGCGCCCTGGTACACGTCCGGGGTCCAGGCGTGGAACGGGCCGACGGCGGCCTTGAACAGCAGGCCCACCACCAGCAGGCCGAAGCCCGCGAACAGCAGCGTGTCGGAACGGTCCGTGCCGCCGGCCGCGGTCGCGATGGCCGAGAGCTTCACCGAACCCGCGTAGCCGTACAGCAGAGCCACGCCGTACAGGAAGAACGCGGAGGCGAAGGCGCCGAGCAGGAAGTACTTCACGGCCGCTTCCTGCGAGAGCAGGCGACGGCGGCGAGCCAGGCCGCACAGCAGGTACAGCGGCAGCGACAGGACTTCCAGCGCGATGAACATCGTCAGCAGGTCGTTCGCCGCGACGAACGTCATCATGCCGCCGAGCGCGAACAGCGTGAGCGGGAAGACCTCGGTCTGCATGCCGGTCTTCGTCGCCTGCGCGCGGTCCTGCACGGTGCCGGGACGGATCGCGGCCTGCGCCACGAACGCGCCACCGGGCTCCACCGAGCGGTCGGCGATCAGCAGCACCGAGCCGAAGCCCAGCACCAGCAACGTGGCCCACAGGAAGAGCGACGGCGAGTCGACCGCGATCGCACCCGCCAGCGTCGCCACGCCCTGCTCGGGACGCTCCGACGTCGCGTAGACGATCAGCGCGCCAACGGCACCGACCAGCGTCACGAGCGTCAGGACGAGCTGCACGGCCCACCGCTGATGCTTGGGCAGCAACGCTTCCAGCAGCACGCTGACGCATGCGGCGCCGAGCACGATCAGCAGCGGCGCGATGGCGCCGTAATCGATCTCCGGCGCCTCGATCGTCTGCGCCTGAGCGACGAGAAGGTTCACGTCACTTGCCTTCCTGCACGGTGACCGGGTCGGTCACGCCGACCTCGGTCAGCGTCGCCCCAACGGTCGGGGTGATGACGTCGAGCACCGGCTGCGGGTAGAACCCGAGCGCCAGCACGATGACAACGAGCGGTGCCAGCACTGCGATCTCACGCTTGTTGAGGTCGCCGATGGCCGTCTTCTTCTCCGGGTCGCCAACCGCACCCGGTCCGGCGGCCGCACCCAGCAGCGCGTCGCCGCGCAGCGGGCCGGTCATGATCCGCTGGTAGAGCCACAGCACGTAGAGCGCCGCGAGCACCATGCCGACCGTCGCGATGATCGTGAACACCGGCTGCGTCGGGAAGGAACCGATCAGCACCAGGAACTCCGAGACGAACGAGTTCGTGCCCGGCAGCGACAGGGTGGTCAGACCCGACAGCAGCAGCATGCCCGCGAGCAGCGGGGCCACCTTCGACATGCCGCCGTAGTCGGAGATCAGCGACGAACCACCGCGCGCGATCACCATGCCGACCACGAGGATCAGCATGCCGGTCGAGATCGAGTGGTTGAGCATGTACGACACCGAGCCCACGCCCGCCTGCGACGTGAACGAGAAGATGCCGAGCGCGATGAAGCCGAAGTGCGCGATCGAGACGTAGGCGAGGAACCGCTTCATGTCCCGCTGGCCCGTGGCGAGCAGCGATCCATAAAGGACACCGGCCACCGCGAGCACGAGCACGTACGGCGCCAGGTTCTTCGACGCCTCGGGGAACATCGGCAGCAGGTAGCGCAGCATGCCGAACGTGCCGACCTTGTCCAGGATGCCGACGACGATCACCGTGACGCCGATGGGCGCCTCGGCGGCCGCGTCGGGCAGCCAGGTGTGGAACGGCACGAGCGGCGCCTTGATCGCGAACGCCAGGAAGAAGCCGAGGAACAGCCACGTCTGCGTCGTCGAGTCGGCGTCGCTGACCACCTTCACCAGCGTCGCCCAGTCGAACGTGCCCTTGCCCAGCTCGTCCGACGCCATCGCGTAGGCGCCGATCGCGGAGGCCAGCATGATCAGGCCGCCGAGGAACGAGTAGAGGAAGAACTTGACCGCCGCGTACTGCCTGCGCGCGCCGCCGTAGCCGCCGATCAGGAAGTACATCGGGATCAGCATGACTTCGAAGAGCACGTAGAACAGGAAGACGTCGGTGGCGGCGAACACCGCGACCGTCACGGCCTCCTGGATCAGGATCAGCGAGAGGTACCCGCCCTGCGAACGGCCGGCGGGCAGCTTCTCCGTCCAGCCGGCACCGATCACCAGCGGGATCAGCAGCGCGATGACCGCGATCATCACCAGCGCGATGCCGTCGATGCCGAACTGCAGCCGCACGCCGAACGCCGGGATCCAGTCCACGCCGGCGGCGAGCTGGATGCGGTCGCCGTCCGGGTCGTAGGCGACCCACAGCAGCACGGCGAGCACGAGCTCGACGAGCGAGAACGCCAGCGCGACGAGCTTGGCCTTCTTGTCGTCCTTGCGCAGGAACGCCACCACCAGGGCGCCGACCAGCGGCACCACCAGCAGTGCGATCAGAACCCAGGTCACGAGAACCTCACCACCAGGAGCGCCCCGAGCACGAAGATCGAGCCCAGCAGCATGGACAGTGCGTAGGAGCGGACGAACCCGGTCTGCAGCCTGCGCAACCGGCCGGAGCTACCGCCGAGCAGCGCCGCGGTGCCGTTGACCGCACCGTCGACGCCCTTGAGGTCGAGGAACACCAGCGCGCGGGTGAGCCAGGTGCCCGGCCGCGCGAACAGCGCCTCGTTCAGTGCGTTGCCGTAGAGGTCCGCACGGGCCGCGCGCACCGGCCAGGACACGCGCACCGGACGCTCGACCGGCTGCTTGCGGCGGCCGAAGAGCAGGAACGCGAGACCGGCGCCGACGAGGGCGAGCACGACGGTCAGGATCCCGACCATGCCGTGCGAGATCACGCCGTGCTCTTCCTTCAGCTCGCCCAGCGAGGGCTCCAGCCACCCGGCCAGACGTCCGCCGGAGGAGAGGAACCAACCGCCACCGATCGAGCCGACCGCGAGGATGATCATCGGAACGGTCATCGTCAGCGGGGACTCGTGCGGGTGGTACTCGCGGCCGTCCTCGGACTTCAGTTCCTTCCAGCGGGGCTTGCCCAGGAAGACGAGGATCAGCAGGCGCGTCATGTAGAACGCGGTCAGCGCGGCACCGAGCAGCGCGACGCCGCCGAAGACGTACGGGCGCCAGCCCTCCCCGGTGAACGCCGCCGCGATGATGGCGTCCTTCGAGAAGTAGCCCGCGAACGGCGGGATGCCGATCAGGGCGAGGTAACCGAGCGTCCAGGTGACGAAGGTGATCGGCAGGAACTTGTAGAGCCCGCCCATCCTGCGGATGTTGCCCTCGTCGTTCATGCCGTGCATGACCGAACCGGCACCGAGGAAGAGCCCGGCCTTGAAGAAACCGTGCGTCAGCAGGTGCATGATGCCCAGCGCGTACCCGATCGGGCCGAGGCCCACCGCGAGGATCATGTAGCCGATCTGCGAGACCGTCGAGTACGCCAGGACCTTCTTGAAGTCGTCGTAGGCGCAACCGATGATGCAACCGATCAGCAGCGTGACGCCACCGATGATCATGACGACCAGGCGGCCGTCCTCGCTCAGGTTGTAGAGCGGGTTGGAGCGGGCGATCAGGTACACGCCCGCGGTGACCATGGTCGCCGCGTGGATCAGCGCGGACACCGGGGTCGGGCCGGCCATCGCGTCCGGCAACCAGGCCTGGAGCGGGAACTGACCGGACTTGCCGCAGGCACCCAGGAGCAGCAGCAGCGTGATCGCGAGGACCTCGGCGGAGGAGAACTCGCCGACGCGGCTGAAGACCTCGGTGTACTGCGTGGTCCCGAGCTTGTTGAACATCAGGAAGATCGCGATGGCGAGGCCCAGGTCACCGACGCGGTTCATCAGGAAGGCCTTCTTGGCCGCCGATGCCGCTTCCGGCTTGTACTGGTACCAGCCGATCAGCAGGTACGAGGCGAGACCGACGCCCTCCCAGCCGAAGTACAGGGTCACGAAGCCGTTGCCCAGCACCAGCAGGAGCATCGCCGAGACGAAGAGGTTGAGGTAGGCGAAGAACTTCCGCCTGCCTTCCTCGTGCGCCATGTAGCCGATCGAGTAGATGTGGATCAGCGAGCCCACACCGGTGATCAGCAGCACGAACGTCAGCGACAGCGGGTCGATCCGCAGTCCGAACGCGACGGTCAGCGCGTTGACGTCGATCCAGTTGAACAGGTGCAGGTTCTGCACCCGCTCCTCTGCGTTCGAGATGCCGACCGTCGAGAAGAACAGCGCGAGCGCGTAGCCGAACGACGCCAGCAGCGTGGCGCTGCCGAGCAGGTGGCCCCACTTGTCGGCGCGCCTGCCACTGACCAACAGCACCGCCGCACCGAACGCGGGCAGCGCGAGCAACAACCAGGCGAAGCTCGCGACCCCGCTGGCGACAACAGGTTCCGTCACCGGTGACCCCTCAGTACTTCAGCAGGTTCGAGTCGTCGACCGAGGCCGAGCGACGCGTCCGGAAGATGGACATGATGATCGCGAGGCCGACGACGACCTCCGCCGCGGCGACGACCATCACGAAGAACGCCATCACCTGACCGTCGAGCGAGCCGTTGATGCGCGCGAACGTCACGAGGCTCAGGTTGACCGCGTTGAGCATGAGCTCGACGCACATGAAGACCACGATGGCGTTGCGGCGCACCAGGACGCCGACGGCGCCGATGCTGAACAGCAGTGCCGACAGCAGCAGGTAGTACGTGGGAGTCACGACTCACTTCCCTTGAGCGCGTGCGCGTCCGCCTCGTGGGCGGTGCCGGCCACCTCGGCGACGTCGTCCTGCAGAGTGGACTTGTCGGTCGCCTCGATGACCTCGAACAGCGACTCCTCCGCCACGGTGCCGTCGGGCAGCAGGGCGGGGGTGGCCACCGAGTTGGCGGTGGCGAAGACGCCGGGGCCGGGCAGCGAGCCGACCCGCGAGCCGTCCTGGAAGCGCTCCTCGACGAGTTCCTTCTGCGTCTTCTTGGAGGGCTTCCCGTCGCGGCCGACGAAGGCCAGGATCATCGCGCCGAGGGCGGCGGTGATCAGCAGCGCCGACGTGAGCTCGAACGCGAACAGGTAGTCCGTGAAGAGCTTCTGGCCGATGTTGCCGACGTTGCCGCCGTTGGTGGTGTTCGCCTCGGCGAGGCCGCGGGCGTCGACACCGTTCAGCGCGCGGCCGACCGAGCCGACCAGCAGCACGGCGAAACCGATGCCGAGCAGCGCGGCCGCGAGCCGTTGGCCGCGGATGACCTCGACGACGGAGTCCGAACTGTCGCGGCCGACCATCATCAGCACGAACAGGAACAGCATCATGATCGCGCCGGTGTAGACGATGATCTGCACGAAGCCGAGGAACGGCGCCTGCTGGATCATGTACAGCACACCGAGGCTGAGCATCGTCACGACGAGCCACAGCGCGGAGTGCACCGCGTTGCGCGCGAAGAGCATGCCGAGCGCACCGGCCAGCGCGAGCGGGCCGAGGACCCAGAACGCGATGGCCTCGCCCGTGGTGACGGTGTCGACCACGCGCTGCACGGGCTCCGGCTGCTGAGCGAGGAAGCTGACGAGAAGACTCACTGCTGGGCCTCCTTGGCCAGCCGCGGGCCGTTCACGTAGTAGTCCTGCTCGTTCTCGCCGAGCCGCATCGGGTGCGGCGGCTGCTCCATGCCGGGCAGCAGCGGGGCGAGCAGGTCCTCCTTGGTGAAGATCAGGTCCTGCCTGTTGTCGTCGGCGAGCTCGTACTCGTTCGTCATCGTGAGCGAACGGGTCGGGCACGCCTCGATGCACAGGCCGCAGCCGATGCAGCGCAGGTAGTTGATCTGGTAGTCGGCACCGAAGCGCTCACCGGGGGAGAAACGCGCCTCCTCGGTGTTGTCGCCGCCTTCCACGAAGATCGCGTCCGCAGGGCAGGCCCACGCGCACAGCTCGCAGCCGACGCACTTCTCCAGCCCGTCCGGGTGCCGGTTCAGCTGGTGACGGCCGTGGAACCGCGGCGCGGTCACCTTCTTGACCTCGGGGTACTCCTCCGTCACCACCTTCTTGAACATGGTGCCGAAGGTGACGCCGAAGCCTTTCAGGGACTCGAACATCCCTACTCAGCCTCCTTACCGGTGGTGACGGCTGCCGTCTCCTTGGGAAGAGTGGCGACCTTGACCTTGCGCTTGGGCGCGGCCTTGGGAACGACGAGGTCGAGCGGCGGCACGGGGAAGCCGGAACCCGCGAGCGGAACGCCCTTGGTGTCCTGGACCTTCTTGTCCGGCAGCAGGAACGAGACCAGCAGCACGAGGCCGACGATCACGCCCAGTGCGATGAGCCGCTGTGCGGTGGAGAGCTGCTGGATCGCGCCGGTGCGGATGACCGCGACGGCCATGATCCAGACGAGGCTGGTCGGGACCAGCACCTTCCAGCCCAGGCGCATGAACTGGTCGTAGCGCATGCGGGGCAGCGTGCCGCGCAGCCAGATGAAGATGAACAGGAAGCCCAGCGTCTTGATGATGAACCAGAGCAGGCCCCACCAGCCGGTGTTCATGAACTCGCCGCTCCACGGGGCGTGGTAGCCGCCGAGGAAGAGCGTGGTCGCGAGCGCCGAGACGGTGACCATGTTGACGTACTCGGCGAGGAAGAACAGCGCGAACTTCAGCGAGCTGTACTCCGTGTGGAAACCACCGACGAGCTCCGACTCGGCCTCGGGGAGGTCGAACGGGGCGCGGTTGGTCTCGCCGACCATCGACACGACGTAGATCGCGAAGCTGGGGAAGAGCAGGAGGCCGAACCAGCCGGGCGCGAACCCGAGCACGGTGGTCGCCTGCGCGCCGACGATGTCACCGGTCGACATCGAGCCGGTGAACATGATCACCGCGACGATCGACAGGCCCATCGCGATCTCGTAGGAGATCACCTGCGCGGCCGACCGCAGCGCGCCGAGCAGCGGGTACGGCGAGCCGGACGCCCAGCCGGACAGCACGATGCCGTAGACGCCGATCGAGGAGCAGGCCAGCACCACGAGCACGCCGACCGGGAGGTCGACGAGCTGCAGCGCGGTCTGCTCGCCGAACAGGTTGACCTCGCCCGCGAGCGGGATCACCGAGAACGCGAGGAACGCGGGGATGCAGGAGATCACCGGCGCGAGGAAGAACACCCACTTGTCCGCGAGGACGGGACGGATGTCCTCCTTGAACGCGAGCTTCAGACCGTCCGCGAGCGACTGGAGCCAGCCGTTCGGGCCGACCCGGTTGGGGCCGGGGCGGTGCTGCATCCGCGCGACGACCTTGCGCTCCCAGTTGATCATGAACAGAGTCATGACCACGAGGAACGCGAAGATCGCCACGACCTTGATCAGCACCAGCCAGATCGGGTCGTCCGCGAGGAGCTTGGCGGTCTCGCCGATCTCCGCTGCGTAGACGTGCTGGGTCATGAGTTCACCCCACTGACGGAGACGATCGAACCGTGGCCCGCGCCGAGCGTGCGGCGCACGGTCACGTCACCCGAGTTGGTGGGCAGCCAGATGACGCCCTCCGGCAGGTCGTCGGTCTCGACCGGGAGCGTGATCGCGCCGCGGTCGGTGGACACGGTGACCTGACCGCCGGTCTGCAGACCGAACTGCTGCGCGGTGGCCTCGGCGACCTTCGCGACGACCGGGCGTGCCGTGCCGGCGAGGTTCGGCTCGTCGACCTGCAGCGAGCCGTTGCCCAGCAGGCGGTGCCACGTGGCGAGCACGGCCTTGCCGGCACCGGCCGGGGACACCAGCGGCGCGGCGACGTTGAGCGAGGAACCGCTCGGGGCGCCCTCGCCCAGCCGGGCCAGGTCGGCAGCGGAGGCGGCCGGCGTCTGCGTGAACAGGTCCGCGTCCATCTCCACCGCGAGGGTGTCGAGCACGCGGCAGTCCGGCAGCGCGCCGGTGCCCTCGAGCGTCGCACCGAACTCGCGGTGGCGACCCTCCCAGTTGAGGTACGAGCCGGACTTCTCGACCGCGGGGGCGATCGGGAGCACGACGTCGGCGTAGGCGGTGACGGCGCTGGGGCGGAGCTCCAGGCTCACGATGAAACCGGCCCCTGCCAACGCCTTCTCCGCGAGCCGCGGGTCGGGCAGGTCGAACGGGTCGACGCCACCGACCACCAGGCCGGACAGCTCGCCGTTCGCGGCGGCCTCGAGGATGCCCGTGGTGTCGCGGCCGGGCGTCGCGGGAAGCGAGCCCTCCTCGACGCCCCAGGTGCGCTCGACCTCGGTGCGCGCCGCGGCGTTCGCGACGTGGCGGCCACCGGGCAGCAGGTTCGGCGTGGCACCGACCGCGAGCGCACCGCGCTCCCCGGCACGGCGGGGAATCCACGCGACCTTGGCACCGGTGTGCTCCGCGAGCCGGGCGACCGCGGTGAACGTGCCGGGGATCTCGGCGGCGCGCTCGCCGACGAGGATCACCGCACCGGGCTTGCCCAGCAGCTCGACGACGTCGGCAGCGTGCTCCGGCAACGCGTTGAGGGCGTTCGCCTCGGCACCGGGCAGGCAGGCGAGCAGCGTGCCGTAGGTCTTCTCCACGGCCGGGGTCGTGTACTGGCCGAGGTGGAAGACCTTCGTGGTGCCCTTGCGAGCGGCCTTGCGCAGACGCAGGAAGACGATCGGTGCCTCTTCCTCCGGCTCGAACGCGACCAGCAGCGCGGCCGGTGCGGCTTCGATGCCCTGGAAGGTGACGCCGTTGTCCGGGTTCGTGAACACCGTGGTGCCGGACAGGAACTCCAGCTCCTCGGCGCTGTGCGGCCGGGCGCGGAAGTCGATGTCGTTGGTGTGCAACGCGATCCGGGCGAACTTCGAGTACGCGTAGGCGTCCTCGACGGTCAGCCGGCCACCGGTCAGCACGCCGACGCCGTTCGCGTCGCGGGCCGCCGTCAGACCGGCCGCCGCGACCTGCAGCGCCTCGGTCCAGGAAGACTCGCGCAGCTCACCGGACTCGGCGTCGCGGACCAGCGGGCGCTTGATGCGGTCACCGGTCGTGGCGTAGCGGAAGGCGAACCGGCCCTTGTCGCAGATCCACTCCTCGTTGACCTGCGGGTCGTCGCCGGCGAGCTTGCGCTGCACCTTGCCCCGCCGGTAGTCGGTGCGCTCGGCGCAACCGGAGGAGCAGTGCTCGCACACACCGGGCGCCGACACGAGGTCGAACGGCCGGGCGCGGAAGCGGTAGGCCGCGCTCGTCAGAGCACCGACCGGGCAGATCTGGATGGTGTTGCCGGAGAAGTAGCTCTGGAACGGCTTCTCCTCGGCGATGCCGATCTGCTGCTGCGAACCGCGCTCCAGCAGCTCGATGAACGGGTCGCCGGCGATCTGCGCGGAGAACCGGGTGCAGCGCTGGCAGAGCACGCAACGCTCGCGGTCGAGCAGCACCTGCGTGGAGATGCTGATCGGCTTCGGGAACGTCCGCTTGTGCTCGTGGAAGCGGGAGTCGCTGCGGCCGTGGGCGAGCGCCTGGTTCTGCAGCGGGCACTCACCGCCCTTGTCGCAGATCGGGCAGTCCAGCGGGTGGTTGATGAGCAGCAGCTCCATCACACCCTGCTGGGCCTTGTCCGCGACCGGCGACGTCAGCTGGGTCTTCACGACCATGCCGTCCGCGACCGTCATCGTGCAGGAGGCCTGCGGCTTCGGCATCGGCCGGCCGCCCATCTCGACCTCGACGAGACACTGGCGGCAGGCGCCCGCGGGCTCCAGCAGCGGGTGGTCGCAGAAGCGCGGGATGACCGTGCCGAGGCGCTCGGCCGTGCGGATCAGCAGCTCGCCCTTGGGCGCGACGACCGTCTCGCCGTCGATGACGAGCTTGACGTGTCCTTCCGGGACAACGACCTCAGCCTCGGTGGGCTTGTCAGGCGCGATGGTCATGCGTTCGCTCCAGCCAGGACCTTGGAGTTCTGGTCGCACAGGGCGAGGAACTCGTCCTTGAAGTACTTGATGCCACTGGTGATCGGGCTGACGGCACCGTCACCCAGCGCGCAGAACGAGCGGCCGAGGATGTTGTCGCAGACGTCGAGCAACGTGTCGATGTCGCTCGCCGTGCCGTTGCCCGCCACCATCCGCTGCAGGATCTTCACGAGCCAGTACGTGCCCTCGCGGCACGGCGTGCACTTGCCGCACGACTCGTGCTTGTAGAACTCCGTCCACTTCATGACGGCCCACGGCACGGACACGGTCTCGTTGAAGATCTGCAGGGCGGTGGTGCCCAGCATCGAACCGGCCTCGGCGGCACCCTCGAAGTCCAGCGGCACGTCGAGGTGCTCCGCGGTGAACAGCGGGGTGGACGAGCCACCCGGCGTCCAGAACTTGATCGGGATGCCGTCCTTCATGCCACCGGCCATGTCGAGCAGCTGCCGCAGCGTGGTGCCCATCGGCGCCTCGTACTGGCCGGGCCGCGTGACGTGGCCGGACAGCGAGTAGATCTTCGGACCGGGTGAGCGGTCGCGACCCATCTCGCGGAACCAGTCCGCGCCACCGTTGACGATGAAGGGAACCGACGCGATGGTCTCGACGTTGTTCACGACAGTGGGCGACGCGTAGAGGCCCGAGGTCGCGGGGAACGGCGGCTTGAGCCGCGGCTGGCCGCGACGGCCCTCCAGCGAGTCGAGCAGCGCGGTCTCCTCACCGCAGATGTACGCGCCGGCGCCGGCGTGGATCACGACGTCGAGGTCGAACCCGCTGCCGAGGATGTCCTTGCCCAGGTAGCCCTTGGCATACGCCTCGCGCACCGCCGCGTTGAGGCGGCGGATGCAGTGCAGGACCTCGCCGCGGACGTAGATCGCCGCGAAGTTCGCGCGGATCGCGTACGACGTGATGATCACGCCCTCGATCAGCGAATGCGGGTCCGCCATCATCGTCGGGATGTCCTTGCAGGTGCCCGGCTCGCCCTCGTCGGCGTTGATGACGAGGTAGTGCGGCTTGCCGTCGCCCTGCGGGATGAAGCCCCACTTCATGCCGGTGGGGAACCCCGCGCCGCCACGGCCGCGCAGTCCGGAGTCCTTGCACTGCTGGATGAGCTGGTCCGGGTGGGCCTTCAGCGCCTTGGGCAGGGCGGTGTAGCCACCGGTGCGCTCGTAGGTCTCGATCGTCCAGGACCTGGGCTCGGTCCAGCGCTTGGTGAGAACAGGAGTCAGCGGGTCAACCATTGGTGTTCCCCTACTTCTTTTCCGGCAGGGCGGGGAACTCGGCGTTGGCCGGCATGGCCGGCGCGTCCCATCCGCGTTCCTTGGCGATCTGCGCACCGGCCAGCGTCTCCGGCGCCGCCGACGGGCCGTCGAGGTCGGCGTCACGACCCTCGAAGAACCCGGCGAGCTGGAGCTCGGCCTGCTTGAAGTCGGTGAGCGGGGCACCGCGCGTCGGGGCGGGCTTCTCCCCCGACTGCAACGCCTTCACGAGTCCCAGCGCCTTCTCGGGCGTCTGGTTGTCGTAGAACTCGTAGTTGACCTGGAGCACCGGGCCGAGGTCGCACGCGGCGAGGCACTCCGCGTGCTCCAGCGTGATCGAACCCTGCGTGCCCGGCTCGCCCGCGGTCTCCTCGTGGCCCACCCCGAGGTGGTCCTTGAGAGTCGAGTAGATGGCGTCGCCGCCCAGCGCCGCGCACAGCGTGTTCGTGCACACGCTGACCAGGTGCTCGCCGCACGGCTTGCGCTTGTACATCGTGTAGAACGTCGCGACCGCGCTGACCTCGGCCTCGCTCAGGTCGAGCTGTCCGGCGCAGAACCGGATGCCGTCCTGGGAGACGTAGCCCTCGACCGACTGCACGAGGTGCAGCATCGGGAGCAGCGCACTGCGGGCCTGCGGGTAGCGGGCGACGATCGCCTGCGCGCGGTCCACGGTGGACTGGTCGAAAGCGGTTTCTTGTGCCTGAGTCATCGGTCGCAACCACCCATCACCGGGTCGATCGAGGCGACGGCGGCGATGACGTCGGCGACCATGCCGCCTTCGCACATCGCGGGCATCGACTGGAGGTTCACGAAGCTTGGTTCGCGCAGGTGCACGCGCATCGGCCTGGTGCCACCGTCGGAGACGACGTGGTAGCCGAGCTCGCCGCGCGGCGACTCGACCGGCACGTAGACCTGACCCGCCGGCACCTTGAAGCCCTCGGTCACCAGCTTGAAGTGGTGGATGAGGGACTCCATGGACTGGCCCATGATCTTGCGGACGTGCTCGAGCGAGTTGCCCATGCCGTCGCTGCCGATCGTGAGCTGCGCGGGCCACGCGATCTTGGCGTCCTCGACCATGACCGGACCGGTCGGCAGGGTCTTCACGACCTGCTTGATGATCCGCAGCGACTGGTGCATCTCCTCGAGCCGCAGCAGGTACCGCGCGAAGCAGTCCGCCGCGTTCGAGGTAGGCACGTCGAACTGGTAGTTCTCGTAGCCGCTGTACGGCTCGATCTTGCGCAGGTCCCAGGCGAGGCCGGCGGAGCGCAGGATCGGGCCGGTGATGCCGAGCGCGAGGCACGCGTCGACGGGCAGGTACCCCACGCCCGCCATGCGGTTGCGCCAGATCGGCTGGCCGGTGAGCAGCTTGTCGTAGTCCGGCAGCCGCTTTTCCATGATCTTGACGAACGCGGTGATCTTCTCGACCGCGTCGTCGGGCAGGTCCTGCGCGAGACCGCCGGGACGGATGAACGCGTGGTTCATCCGCAGGCCGGTGAGGTGCTCCAGCAGGTGCAGCGCCTCTTCGCGCTCGCGGAAGCCGGAGGTCATGCCGGTGAGGGCACCGAGCTCCATGCCGCCGGTGGCGAGCGCGACGAGGTGCGAGCTGATCCGGTTGACCTCCATCAGCAGCACGCGGATCGCCTGCGCCTTGTCCGGCACCGTGACGCCGAGCAGCTTCTCGACGGCCATGCAGTACGCGGCCTCGTGGTGCAGCGGCGCCAGGTAGTCCGTGCGCGTGATGAAGGTGACGCCCTGGACCCAGTTCCGGTACTCGAGGTTCTTCTCGATGCCGGTGTGCAGGTAGCCGATGACGCTGCGGGCGTGCGTGACCGTCTCGCCCTCGAGCTCCAGGACCAGGCGGAGCACGCCGTGGGTCGAGGGGTGCTGCGGGCCGAGGTTCATGACGATGCGCTCGTCGTGGACCGCGTCCGCGAGCACCTCGTCCCAGTCGCCGCCGGTCACCGTGTAGACGGTGCCCTCGGTGGTCTTGCGGGAGTCGGCGATCTCCGGAGTCTCTTTGGTCTCCACGGAGTCGCGACCGGGACCGCTCGTGTCGGTGCCCGTGGTCACGTCGGAAAGCCGCTCGGTCATGAGTAGGACCGCCTCTGGTCCGGCGGAGGAATCTCCGCGCCCTTGTACTCCACCGGGATGCCACCCAGCGGGTAGTCCTTGCGCTGGGGGTGTCCGTCCCAGTCGTCCGGCATGAGGATGCGGGTCAGTCCGGGGTGACCGTCGTAGATGATCCCGAACATGTCCCAGGTCTCGCGCTCCTGCCAGTCCGCCGTCGGGTAGACCTCGACGAGGCTCGGCACGTGCGGGTGCTCGACGTCGACCGCGACCTCCAGCCGCACGCGGCGGCGGTACGTCATCGACGTGAGGTGCACGACCGAGTGCAGGCGCTGCGGCACGTCGGCGCCGTAGTCCACACCGGACACCGAGCTGCAGAGCTCGAAGCGCAGCGCCGGGGTGTCGCGGAAGATCCGCGCGACCTCCAGCAGCGTCTCCGGCTTGAGGTAGAAGGTGATCTCGCCGCGGTCGACCGTCACCTGCTGCACCGTGTCGGCAGGCAGGCCCTTGTCGGAGATCGAGGCGAACAGCTCGTCCGCGACCTCGTCGAACCAGCCGCCGAACGGGCGCTCGGCGGGCGCGGCGACGTGGCCGGGCAGCCGCAGGCCGCCGAAGCCCGACGTGTCACCGGAGCCGGAGACGCCGAAGAGTCCCTGGCGCTCCTTGCCCGCGAGGATCGGCGCCTTCGCCTGCGCGTCTGTCGGATTGGTCTTCTCGAGGTCTTCTCCCGCGCGGTTGACGCTGGAGTGCTCGCCCCCTGGCTCGGTCACTTCTTCCTCGCAAAACGCTCGGACGACGGGATGAGATCGGTGCGGTAGCCCGAGTCGGCGAGCGCCTTGGCGCGCACGGCGTTGAGCGGCTCGTCCATGATCTTGGCGTGGATCTTGAGGATCGCGTCCATCAGCATCTCCGGCCGCGGCGGGCAGCCCGGCAGGTACATGTCGACGGGCACGACGTGGTCGACGCCCTGCACCACCGCGTAGTTGTTGAACATGCCGCCAGTGCTGGCGCACACGCCCATGGCCAGCACCCAGCGCGGCTCGGGCATCTGGTCGTAGATCTGCCGCAGCACCGGCGCCATCTTGTTGGTGACGCGGCCGGCCACGATCATCAGGTCCGCCTGGCGCGGTGAGGCCCGGAAGACCTCCATGCCGAAGCGGGCCAGGTCGTATCGCGGACCACCCGTCGTCATCATCTCGATGGCGCAGCAGGCCAGGCCGAAGGTGGCAGGCCAGAGCGAGGACTTGCGGGTCCAGTTGACCAGCTTCTCGACGCTGACCAGCAGGATGCCGTTCGGGAGCTTCTCCTCGAGACCCATGACTTCCTCAGTTCCAGTCGAGGCCGCCGCGACGCCACACGTAGACGTACGCGAAGCCGACCGTGGCGACGAACAGGACGATCTCCACCAGCCCGAACAGGCCGAGCTTGTCGGCCGCTACGGCGAACGGGTAGAGGAAGACCATTTCGATGTCGAACAAGATGAACAGCATCGCCGTCAGGTAGTAGGCGACGGGCATGCGCCCACCACCCACGACCGGCTGCGGGCTCGGCTCGATGCCGCACTCGTACGCGTCGAGCTTCGCCTTGTTGTAGCGGCGCGGTCCGATGTAGGGAGCCGCGGTCACCGAGAACAGTGCGAACGCCCCGGCGAGCGCGAACATCAATACGAGGGGGAGGTAAGGGTCAAGCACGCTCCGTCGTCCTTTCCTCGCGGTCGCCCGCACCCTAAGGGTGTTGTTCTGCTGCACGTTTGTTAGGCGAACCTAACAAACGCTTGTGAAACAGTTCACAAGCTTGTTCAGACTGTTGTGAAGTGATTCACAAGGTCGCTCGCCAGTGTAGAACGCCTGTAAATGACCTGGATCACAGGGTCTGACCTGGGGGTTTAACGTGGCCGACACATGCGAAACGGCACCGGCTCGTATTGAGCCGGTGCCGTCACCTATTCGGAGTAATTTACGCGCTGGGAGCGAGCTTCGTGGCAGCCACGATCAGGCGGTCCATTGAGTCGCCGTCCTTGGGGTCGTACAGGCCCGCGAGGAGCTTGAGCACCAGTTTCATCAGGCGTTTCCGCGGCATTCCGTACTTCGTTGCGGTCCGCATGATCGCCGGGTTTCCGATGAGCTTCGAGAAGACGTTCCCGAGCCGGTAGTAACTGCCGAGCGCCTCTTCGATCCGGACCGGGTAGCCGTGCAGCGCCCGTTCACGGTTGACGCCCGTCCGCGCAAGCGCTTGGACGATCGACTCGGAGGCGATCTTGGCCGACTCCATGGCGTAACCGATGCCCTCGCCGTTGAACGGGTTGACCATGCCGCCGGCGTCGCCGACGAGCAGCAGACCCGCCCGGTAGTGCGGCTTGCGGTTGAGGCCCATGGGGAGCGCGGCGCCGCCGATGCGGCTCGTCGCGTTCTCCTCGCGGAAGCCCCACTCCTCCGGCGTGCCGTCGAGCCAGCTGCGCAGGAGCTGGCGGTAGTCGGTGGTGCCGTAGGCCTTTGACGTGCTGAGAATGCCGAGGCCGACGTTCACGCTGCCGTCACCCATGCCGAAGATCCAGCCGTAGCCTGGCAGCAGCTGACCGTCCGGCGCCCACAGCTCCAGGTGCGACTCGAGGTAGTCGTCCTTGGTGCGCGGGCTGGAGTAGTAGCGGCGGACCGCGACGCCCATCGGCTTCGCGTCGTCCTTCTGCAGGCCGACGGACAGGGCCAAACGAGCTGACACACCGTCACAACCGACGATGATCGGGGCCCGGTAGGTGACCGGGTTCTTCTCCGGTCCCTGCTTGGCCTCGACGCCGACGACCCGGCCGTTCTCGATGATCGCCTTGGTGACCGTCGTGTGCTCGTGCATGCGCGCACCGGCGGCCTTGGCGGCGTTCGCGAGCATCTCGTCGAAGTCCATGCGCGGGCGCACGACGCCGTAGTTGGGGAACGTGGCCAGGTCCGGCCAGTCGAGCTCCATCGTGACGCCGCCACCGACGACGCGCAGGCCCTTGTTGTGCAGCCAGCCGTTGCTCTCGCGGGTGTCGATGCCCAGGTCGATGAGCTGCTTCACGCCACGGGGGGTCAGGCCGTCGCCGCAGACCTTCTCCCTCGGAAAGGTGCTCTTCTCCAGGAGGAGGACGTCGAGGCCCGCCCTGGCGAGGTAGGTCGCCGCGGTCGAGCCCGCCGGTCCCGCCCCCACCACGATGACGTCGGCGTCCTCGTTGATCCCGCGCCTGCTCATCCAGACTCCCTAACGTGTGCCGTGACTCCTCCGCGACTCTAACCGTCGCAAGCTGAGACCAGAGCCGCCAGCCACTCCTGCCGCTCCGGCACGCGGGGCCCTCCCGTACCGACATGCAGTACGAAAGCGCCCCGCGTGCCTTTCAAGATCGCGAGTTGTCCACAAGTTGATCAATGCCGCTTGAGCTGTCGCGCCGTGTGTTGATGATTGGTCAGATGGCGAAGAAGCGGTCCATCGACTACGCGGTGCTGAGCGACTGGTTCGAAGAGGGGGTCGCGACCCGTCGTGACCTGCTGGGCCTCGGCTTCAGCGGCAACACCCTGGCCCACAAATGCCGCCCAGGAGGCGGCTGGACACGTCTGTTCCTCGGCGTGTACCTGCTGACCGGCGGATCACCGAGCCGCAGTCAACTGGTTCGAGGCGCTCTGCTGAGAGCAGGTCCGCTCACGTTCCTGACCGGCCTGCAGGCTGTGCGGCTCCACGGCGTCCGGCGCACTCCGGACGATCAGCGAATCCACGTCCTGGTCCCTCACGGGCGCCGGGTGACCAGCCAGGGTTCCATGCTCGTCGAACGCACGAATCGTCCGTGGACGGGCACCATGATCAACGGTTTTCCGGTGGCCACCCTCAACCGCGCACTCATCGACGCAGCCAGGCGGGAGTCCCGTCTCGACGTGATTCGAGCCTTCATCGCGGACGCCGTGCAGAAACAGCTCTGCTCCGCTGAGGACGTCGCGGCCGAGTTGCGGGATCTCCGGTTGAGCGGCACTGCTCTGCCGCGGCGGGTGTTGGAGGAGATCAGCGACGGCGTCCGGTCTGCGGCGGAAGCGTGGTCACGTTCGTTGATCAGGCACTCCGCTCTGCCCGCGCCCACGTGGAACGTCTCGATCAGGTCAGCTACCGGTGGCCAGTTGGCCATCGTCGACGCCTGGTGGGAGGAAGTCGGGCTGGCGTGGCAGATCGACTCGATGGAGTTCCACCTTTCCCCGAACGACTACGCACGCACGATGGCTCAACATTCCGCGCTGCTCGCCAACGGCGTGATGACCGTGCACACGGTTCCCTCGCGTCTGAAGACAGAGCCCGCGAAGGTCCTGGCAGAGCTACGTGGCGCGTACAACGTTGCGGCGCAGCGTCCACGCCCGAACGTCAGCGCGACGCTGTGGCGGCCTGTTTGAGCGGCACGCGGGGCGCTTTCGTACTGCATGTCGGTACGGGAGGGCCCCGCGTGAGGAAAGGCAGAGAGGGTGGATCGGGGGCTTGCGCTGGTGAGCGGGCTACTGCTCTACGGGTTCTGCGGCCTTCGGCTTGGGCTTGGTCGCGCGGTGCAGGGCCACCACGCCGCCGGTCAGGTTGAACCAGGCCACGTCCTCCCAGCCCGCCTGCGAGATGAGCTCGCCGAGCGTGCGCTGGTCCGGCCACGTGGCCATGGACTCGGCCAGGTAGGAGTACGCGACGGGGTTGCTCGACACGAACCTCGCGATGAGCGGCAGCAGCTTGAGCAGGTACCGCATGTAGACGAAGCGGAACGGCTTCCAGACCGGTGTGGAGACCTCGCAGATCACCATGCGGCCGCCCGGCTTCGTGACGCGGGCCATCTCCTTCAGGGCCACGACCGTGTCGTTGAAGTTGCGGATGCCGAAGGACACCGTGACGGCGTCGAACGACTCGTCCTTGAACGGCAGCCGCAGGGCGTCCGCGGCCACCTTCGGGACCCGGCGGTGCGCTCCGGAGGAGAGCATGCCCACGGAGAAGTCCGCGGCCACGCACCAGGCGCCGGACGCGGTGTACTCGACGGTCGACACGGCGGTGCCGGCGGCCAGGTCGAGGACCTTCTCGCCGGGGCGGGCGTCGAGCACGCGCCTGCTCCAGTCCCGCCAGCGGCGGTCGAAGCCCAGCGTCATGACCGAGTTCGTGCGGTCGTAGCCCTTGGCCACGCCGTCGAACATCTCGGCGACCTCGCGGGGGTTCTTGTCCAAGCCGGCACGCGACATGCCTTAGAGACTAAGTCAGCGCCGCTGAGATCTTCTTCAGGGCACCTTCAGCGCGCTGAGCATGCCGTCGACGGCCGCGTGCCACGGGTACTCCTCGGCGCGGGCCCGTGCCGCCTCCCTGGAGCCCGACGCCAGCAGGCGCCGGGCGGCGGAGGCGAAGGCGGGGGCGTCGTCGGAGACGGCCGCGCCGCAGGACGGCTGGACGATCTCCTTCAGCGCACTGCTCCGGCTGACGACCACCGGTGTGCCGCTGGCCAGGGCTTCGAGGGCCGCCAGCCCGAACGTCTCGTGCGGGCCGGGAGCGAGGGAGAGGTCCGCGGAGGCCAGCAGGGAGGCGACGTCCGAACGGGACTTCACGAAGCCCAGGAACGTCACCGGCAGACCCGCCGCGCGCTTCTCCAGGAAGGCGCGGCGCGGGCCGTCACCGGCGATCACCAGGCGTGCGGAGTGGCCCTGTTCGTGGAGCTCGGCGAGCGTGTCGACGGAGCGTTCCACGTGCTTCTCCGGTGACAGGCGTCCACAGTGGATCAGCAGCTTCTCGCTGCCCTGCAACAGATCCCGCCGCAGTTCGGACGAGTGCCTGCTCGGAGTGAAGGTGGCGAGGTCGACGCCCAGCGGTACCTGGGTGACGTTCTCGGCGCCGATGCGGTCGAACTCCTCGCGGGCGAACCCGGTCGTGCAGACGACGGTGTCGTAGGAGGCGGCCATGCGGCGGTTCGCCCAGTCCGCGCCGCGTTCAGCCGGGGAGGCCGGGAGCACGAACTGGAGCAGGCGGTCCAGGCGTTCGTGGGAGATCACGATGTTCGGGATGCCGCGCTCGCTCGCCCACGCGCCCATGCCCCGCAGCGTCAGTCGGTCGGAGACCTCCAGCCGGTCCGGGCGCAGGTCCTGCATGAGCGACTTGACCCGCCACGGGTCCACCACGCGGTAGCCGCCGGTGTACGGGATCTTCACCGCCGGGAGGGTGATGCGCCGGACGCCGCCGGGCAGTCGCTCGTCGGCGTGCCGCGGGCCGGGCACGACCAGCACCACCTCGTGCCCCAGCTGCACGTAGCCCGTGCCCAGGTGGTGCAGTGCCGTGCGGAGACCGCCCGACTTGGGTCCGTAGAAGTTGGCGAGCTGCACGATTCTCAAGCGGCCGCCCGGTGAGAGATTCCGATCACAGCGGCGTAGTGGCCCATCAGCTCGTCGCAGATCGCCGGCCAGGTGCGGGTCAGCACCGACTTGCGGGCGGCGAGCCCGAACCGCTTGCGCACCACCGGGTCGCGCAGCAGGTCCACGTACTGCGCGATGTCGTCCTCGAACAGGTACCCGGTGCGGCCGTGGCGAACCAGGTCGCGCGGGCCTCCTGCGTTCGGCGCGAGGACCGGCAACCCGGTCGCCAGCGCCTCCTGCACGGCCTGGCAGAACGTCTCGTGCGGGCCGGTGTGGATGAAGACGTCGAGCGACGCGTAGGCCTCCGCGAGCTCCTGGCCGGTGCAGAAGCCCAGGAACTCCGCGTTCGGCATGTCCTTCTCCAGTTGCTCGCGGTCGGGACCGTCGCCGACGATGCGCAGCCTCACGCCGGGCAGGTCGTGCAGCTCGCGCAGCCGCTGGACCTGCTTCTCCGGCGCGAGACGGCCGACGTAGCCCACGGTGAGCTCGTCGTTGTGCTTCGGGCGCGGGTGGAAGAGGTCGATGTCGACACCGCGGCCCCACCGGTGCACGCGCGGCACGCCGTGCTGCTCCAGCGCCTCGACCGCGGAGCTCGACGGCGCCAGCGTCCGGTCCGCCAGCGTGTGCAGGCGTTTCATCCACCGCCACGCGGCGCGCTTGGTGAGCCCGAGACCGTAGTTGCCCGCGAACCCGGCGACGTCGGTCTGGTAGACCGCGACCGTGGGCACGTCGAGCTTGCGCGCGGCTCTGAGGCCGTACGCGCCGAGCACGAACGGTGAGGCGAGGTGCACGACGTCGGGCTGGAACTCGGCGAGCGCGTGCAGCACTCTCGGGCTGGGCACGCCGATGGGAAGACTCGTCACCATGGGCACGTCGACGGAGGAGACTCTGATGACGGGGGTGCCGTGGTGCTCGTCCGCACCGGCGCCAGGCGCCACGACCAGCGCCTGGTGGCCGTTGCGGCGCAGGTGCTCCAGCACGCGGAGCACGGAGTTGGTGACGCCGTTCACCTGAGGCAGGAAGCTCTCGGTCACGATCGCTACTCGCACAGGGACACCATGAAGTGCGCGCATGAAGTCCGCGTGACACGAAATTTGACGTGGACGGAACACCTCACGTCGTGGCCAGGTGATCGTCGTTTCGTCATCTGCGCTTAGGTTGCCGGACATCCGACCCGGTGAAACTAGGCCAGCATGACCGTCTTGTCGTCCCGTCCCGCGCACCCGGTAGACCCCGGCCTGGTGTCCATCGCGCTGGAAGTGGCCGGTCGCCTGGCGAACGACGCCTCGGACGTCATCATGGCCACCGCCGGCCGCGGCGTGCGTCCCGACTCCGACGAGTCACCGTTCGACTGGGTCACCGACACCGACCGCACCCTGGAACGCCACACCCGGCGCGTGCTCACCGCCGAGTTCCCCTCGATCCCCGTGTTCTGCGAGAACTCCGATCGCGACGTCCCCGGTGACTCGGAGTTCCGCTGGGTCGTGGACCCCGTGGACGGCACCGCGAACTACACGGCGGGCATGCCCTGGTGTGCCTACAGCCTCGCGCTGGTGGACCGCTGGGGCCCCGTTGTGGGCGTGGTCGCCGACCCGTACCGCTCGCAGATCTACGCCGCCGCCCGAGGCCGTGGCATGCGCGCGAACGGCACACCGGTCCGCCTGGCCGAACGCCAAGGCGACTCCCTCGTCGTGTGCACCGAGATGACCCGTACCGGCCCATGGCCCGGCATGGGCGAGTTCATCTCCACGGCCGCGACAGCAGGCACGGGCGTGCGCGTCCTCGGTTCGAAGGCACTCGCCGTCGCACAGGTGGCGTTGGGTCACGTGGCTGCAGCCGTGCTGCACGGCTACCACGAGTGGGACGTGGCCGGTGCGGTGTCGTTGGCCGTGGAGTCAGGTGCGGTCGTGCTCGACAGACGCGGCGAGGGCGCCCAACTGCCCGTGGACGGCCTGCTGGTCGCCGCCCCGGAGGCAGCCGACGAGGTGCTGGGCTGGTGGCAGTCCGCGCTTCAGGTCGACAGCTGAGGAAGCTGGTTCTCCAGCACCTCGAGGTGCGTGCGGGCCTCGTCCAGCTCCGGGTGGTCGAACATCTGCAGGGCCACGCGCCCGACCTCGTTCTCGAACTGGTGGAAGTCGTGCGTGGCCTTCAGCAGCCGCTGGTAGACCGGGTGCTGCCGGTCGACGGCACCCAGCGCCCTGCCGAGCTGCGCGATGCCGCGCACGTCGTCGAGCTCCTTGGTGAGCTGCTCGCTGATCCTCCACAGCCAGTCCTTGGCCGGCGAGTTCGGCACGGTCTGGATCGCCGCCGCGACCCTGCGGGTGGACTCGGCGCAGCGTTCGACCAGGTCGGACCACATGTCGTAGGGCTGCTGCGGTACCGGCGGGTGGTACATCGGCTGCGGCACGCGCCGTGGCTGCTGCATCGACGTGCGGACGGCGCCCACGATCGTGCCGACGACGGCTCCGGGAACGCCGCCGAAGAGCGCGGAGACGAAAGCGATCGCGATGAACGTGATGAAGACCGACGACGACGTGTCGCTGGGGGTGGACGCGTCTATGACCGCGGTGAGGACGCCCATCAGCACGGTGCCGATCAAGGCACCCCAGAGAGCTGAACGGACGACCAACATGCGATCGATCGTGCCACGTCCACGGCCGGTTGGTGGTCTTATCTGAGATCGCGAGCAGCAGATCTCAGGTTCAGGCGTCGAAGTCGACCGTCACGCACTCGCTGGTCGGCAGCGCCTGACAGGTCAGCACGAACCCGGCCGCCACCTCGGACGCGTCGAGCGCGTAGTTCCGCCGCATCTCCACGCTGCCCTCGGTGACGAGCGCCCGGCACGTGCCGCACACCCCGCCCTTGCAGGCGAACGGCAGATCGGCGCGCACGCGCTGGGCGGCGTCCAGGATCGGTTCGCCGGCGGGCAACGGGAGCGTGGTCGACTTGCCGTCCAGCACGACCGTGACCGAGGCGGCGGCGTCCACCACGGCTTCCTTGCGGCGCGGTGGGGGCGGGGGCTCATCCACGTAGAAGAGCTCGTGGTGCACGCGGTCCTGCGGTACGCCGCGATCGCGCAGTACGGCCGTGGCGTCCTGCACCATCTCGTACGGACCGCACAGCCACCATTCGTCGATGGCGTCGAACGGGACGACGCTGCCGAACAGGGCCGTCAGCTTCTCAGCGGTCAGGCGGCCGGAGAACAGCTCCACGTCGCGCGGTTCGCGGGACAGCACGTGGATCAGCTGGAACGTCGCCGGGTAGCGGTCCTTCAGGTCGGCGAGCTCGTCGGCGAACATCACCGTGTTGGTGCTGCGGTTGCCGTACATCAGGGTCACGCGGGCGCCGGTGGCGAGCACGGTCGCGGCGATCGACAGGGCCGGGGTGATGCCGGAGCCCGCGACCACCAGGCCGTGGTGGGTGCCGGTGCCGGACGGGGTGAACTTGCCCAGCGGAGGCAGCACCTCGATCACGTCACCCGGGACCAGGCGGTCGACCAGCCACGTCGAGAACTGGCCGCCGTCGACGCGGCGGACGCCGATGCGCGGAGGAGCACCCGCCGGGGCGCAGATCGAGTACGAGCGGCGTTCGTCGCCCTGGCGCAGGGTCAGGTACTGGCCGGCGGCGAAGGCGAACTCGTCCGAGAGCTCGCCCGGCACGTCGAAGGTGACGGCGACGGCGTCGTCGCAGAGGCGGTCG
This sequence comes from Lentzea sp. HUAS TT2, assembly GCF_051853195.1. Classification (NCBI taxonomy): domain Bacteria; kingdom Bacillati; phylum Actinomycetota; class Actinomycetes; order Pseudonocardiales; family Pseudonocardiaceae; genus Lentzea; species Lentzea sp. HUAS TT2. Next base: position 2,265,417 of record NZ_CP196667.1, read on the forward strand.
ACGTGGGCGACCGTGAGCTTGTGGAAGGCGGCGCGGCGCGACAACTCAGATCTCCTTGACGTGCTCGAACGGTTCGGCGCAGGCGTGGCAGCGGCGCAGGGCCTTGCACGCGGTCGAGCCGAACCGTGAAATCTCCGAGGTGTTCAGCGAACCGCACTGCGGGCACGCGACCTGGCGTGACGGCGGCACGAGGTTCAGCGGCACCGGGCCCGCGACCGCCGGTCCGATCCGGGACGGCGGCGCGATGCCGGCGGCTGCCAGTTTCGAGCGGCCTTCGTCGCTGATCCAGTCCGTGGTCCAGGCCGGGGAGAGCGACAGGCGCACCTCGACCTCGGCGTAACCGGCGCCGACGAGCGATCGGCGCAGGTCGGCGCCCATCTCGTCGATCGCGGGACAGCCCGAGTAGGTCGGGGTGATGGTGACGACGACGCGACCGTCCTCTTCGGACACTTCGCGCAGCACGCCGAGGTCGGCGAGCGTGAGGACCGGGAGCTCCGGGTCCCGCACGGCCGACGCGACCTCCAGTGCCGTCGTCACCAGACCGCTCCCGGCAGGGAACGGTGCAGGTGCTGCATCTCGGCGACCAGGTAGCCCATGGCCTCGGTGTGCACGCCGTCGCGGCCCGCCATGCCCGCGACACGGGCGGCGCGCGTGTCCGCGGGACGCGTCAGGCCCGAAGCGCTGAGCACCGCCTCCAGCACACCGTCCACTTCGGACCGCAGCGAGGCCGGGTCGACGGCGACGCCCTGGAGCGCGGTCTCGACCGAGTGCGTCGCGAACAGCTCGTCCACGAACGGCCACACCCGCTCCAGGCCCGCCTGCATGCGGCGGTGCGACTCGTCGGTGCCGTCGCCGAGGCGAACGGTCCACTGAGCGGCGTGGTCGCGGTGGTAGGCCAGCTCCTTGAGGCCCTTCTCGGCGATGGCAGCGAGGACAGGGTCTGCCGAGCCGCGCAGGCGTGAGAAGAGCGCCAGCCGCCACGACGAGAACACCAGCAGGCGCGCGATGGTCGTCGCGAAGTCGCCGCCGGGGCCGGGACCGCAGTCGATCTCGGTCAGGTGCACGTTGCGGAACTCGCGTTCGTCGCGCAGGTATGCCAGGGCGTCCTCGTCACGACCGAGCACCTCGCCGGCGCGCGTCAGCAGCATGCGCGCCTGGCCGAGCAGGTCCAGTGCGATGTTGGCGAGCGCGATGTCCTCTTCCAGCTCAGGAGCGCGCGAGCACCACTCCGAGAGGCGCTGCGAGTAGATCAGCGCGTCGTCGCCGAGCATCAGGCAGTACGCGGCAAGGGCTTCGCGATCGACCCCGGCCGCGAACTCGCGGTCGACGCCGGACAGGGCCTCCGAGAAGCCCGTTCCGAACGCCCAGTGCGCGTCCTCATTGCCGAGAAGCGACTCGTAGGCATTGTCGAAGCTCATAGGTGCGGCACGTCCTCGGGAATCGAGTAGAACGTCGGGTGCCGGTAGACCTTGTCCCCCGCCGGTGCGAAGAACGGGTCCTTCTCGTCCGGCGACGACGCGGTGATCTCCGTGGCGGGCACGACCCAGATCGACACGCCCTCGTTGCGGCGCGTGTAGACGTCACGGGCGTTGCGCAGCGCCATCTCCGCGTCCGGCGCGTGCAGCGAACCGACGTGCACGTGGTTCAGCCCGCGCTTGCCGCGCACGAACACTTCCCACAGCGGCCAAGACGTGCTCACGCGGCACCTTCCTTACGTGCGTGCTTCGCGGCGTGCGCGGCCGCAGCTTCACGGACCCACGCACCGTCGTCGTGCGCCTTGCGGCGGTGGGCGATGCGCTGCTCGTTGCAGACGCCACCACCCTTGACGACCTGCCAGAACTCGTCCCAGTCCGGCTGACCGAAGTCGTACTCGCCGCGCTCGGTGTTCCACTTGAGCTCGGGGTCCGGGAACGTCACGCCGAGCTTCTCGGCCTGCGGCATGCTCATGTTCACGAACTTCTGCCGCAGCTCGTCGTTGGTGTCGCGCTTGATCCGCCACGCCATCGACTGCTCGGTGTTCGTCGACTCGGCGTCCGGCGGGCCGAACATCATCAGCGCCGGCCACCACCAGCGGTTCACCGAGTCCTGCACCATGTCGCGCTGCTGCTGGGTGCCGCTCATCATCGTCATCAGCAGCTCGTAGCCCTGACGCTGATGGAACGACTCTTCCTTGCAGATGCGGATCATGGCGCGCGCGTACGGCCCGTAGGACGTGCGGCACAACGGCACCTGGTTGCAGATCGCGGCGCCGTCGACCAGCCAGCCGATGACGCCGACGTCGGCGAACGTGAGCGTCGGGTAGTTGAAGATCGAGGAGTACTTCTGGCGCCCCTCGATGAGCTTGGTCGTCAGGTCCTCGCGGTCGGCGCCGAGCGTCTCCGTCGCCGAGTACAGGTACAGGCCGTGGCCCGCCTCGTCCTGCACCTTCGCCAGCAGGATCGCCTTGCGCCGCAACGAGGGCGCGCGGCTGATCCAGTTGCCCTCCGGCTGCATCCCGATGATCTCGGAGTGTGCGTGCTGGGCGATCTGCCTGATCAGGGTCTTGCGGTAGCCGTCGGGCATCCAGTCGCGCGGCTCGATGCGCGCCTCGGACTGCACGGTGCGTTCGAAACGCAGCTCCAGGTCATCCGCCATGCCCCCGATGTTACACCCGGACGCCGAATCTGCGTAGAACTGTCACAACGGCGGCGATGACGATCCAGACGGACACGAGGAAGGTTCCAACGGGAAGCAGGCTGAGCGTCGCGGTCCGGCCCGCCACGCGCGTCAGTTCGGGGTTCGTCTGGTCGTACTCGACCCGCACGTTGTCGCCGACGTTGAGCCCGGCCGGGTACAGCACCCCCTGCGACGGGATGATCACGCGCCCGTCCGGTGTGGCGTAGCGCACAACGGTCCGGTTGAAGGACACGGAGTCGACCTGCGCGACCGCCTGCCCCATCGACCGCTCGATGGCCACGTCGTCACGCCAGCACGCGATCGGCAGGAGCACGCAGACGAGCGTGATCACGCCACCGACGACGAACAAAGCCCTGCAGACCGCACGGCGGACGCGTACACCGCGGGGCGTCTTGGTCACTGCGTCCTCCACCACAACTGAGAAGTCTAGAGCCGGGCGGATGCCGCGCTTTCAGGTTGATATCCATACAGTCGGAGAGTGACCTCAGCACCGACATCGCGAGCACGGCAGCGAATCCGCGTCCGGTCGAAGCGGGACACCGCCGGTGACCTGCTCGGAATGCTGCCCGACCCCGAGCGCGCGCTCGCCTGGGTGCGCGACGGGTCCGGCCTGGTCGGCTGGGGTGAGGCAGCTCGTCTGGAGGTCAGCGGCCCCGACCGGTTCGCGCAGGCCGACAAGTGGTGGCAGGAGTTCGTCTCCCACCTCGACGTGGACGACGAGCTGGGCGTACCGGGCAGCGGACCTGTGGCCTTCGTCTCGATGGCCTTCGCCGACTCACCGGGCGACTCGGTGCTGATCGTGCCCGAGGTCGTCGTAGGACGCCGCAACGGCGAGCAGTGGGTCACCACGATCGGCGCCTCCGACCCCGCGCCGCTGGTCACGCCGTTGTCGCGGCCGTCGACCGTCCGGTACTCGAACGGTCAGCTGCCGGTCACGCAGTACCGCGAGGCCGTGCGCAAGGCCGTCCAGCGGATGCGCGGCGGCGAGCTGGACAAGGTGGTGCTGGCCCACGACCTGATCGCTATGACCGACCGCCGGCTGGACCAGCGGTTCGTGCTGCAGGGGCTCGCACGGCGCTACCCCGAGTGCTGGGCCTACGCGGTGGACGGGCTGGTCGGCGCCACGCCTGAGCTGCTGCTGCGCCGGACCGGCTCGGTGGTGGACTCACGCGTGCTGGCCGGGACCACGTGGCCGCACGACGGTGTTTCGGACGAGGAGCTCGCCTCGGCGTTGATGTCGTCGGAGAAGAACCTCGAAGAGCACGACTACGCGGTCACCTCTCTCGCGGAGACGTTGCGGCCCTTTTGCACGACCATGTCGGTCGAGGGGCCTTCGGTGCTGAGGCTGCCGAACGTCTCGCACCTGTCTTCGGACGTGATCGGGACGCTGGAGTCGTCGGTGTCGTTGCTGCACCTCGGCGAGGCCGTGCATCCGACCGCCGCCGTGGGTGGGACGCCGCGGCTGGACGCCACCCAGCTGATCTCACAGCTGGAGGGCATGGATCGCGGGCGCTACGCGGGGCCCGTCGGGTGGATCGACGGGAACGGCGACGGGGAGCTCGGGATCGCGCTGCGGTGTGCGCAGATCTCCGGGTCGACGGCTCGGTTGTTCGCCGGGTGCGGGCTGGTGGCCGACTCGGATCCGGACATCGAGGTGGAGGAGGCGCACGCCAAGATGCGGCCTATGCGTGAGGCGCTGGAAGGCCTGTAACCCTGGCCACGAAGGCTGCTTTGCCTTCCGTGTAGGCCTCGCGATCGTGGCCGTTCTGGTCGGCCAGCCGGTGTTTCAGGTCTTCGTAGGCCTGGGCCAGGACCGGGTCGTTTCTCAGGGCGTCGCGGAAGCTGATCTGGTCCGCCCACCTCTGATGGCCTGCCTGGATCAGGTGGAGGTGGGCTTCGCGGCGCTGGCCGGTGGCATCCGGTTTCACGAAGAAGCGGCGGTACGGGCGGTTGTCCAGTTCCGGGGGCACGTAGGCCCAGCCGGCCGCGGCCAAGGGTGCGTTGGCGACGACGGTGTCCAGGTCGGTGACCGAGGCCATCAGGTCGACGATCGGCTTGGCCGCCAGGCCTGGGACGGCTGTCGAGCCGATGTGTTCGACGCCGTCGACCAGCCAGGGCTTCAGCAGGTGCAGGAGGCTGTCGCGTTCCGCTGCCGCGCGATCGGTCCATCGCGGGTCGTGCGGGTGCAGTTCGGCCCGTTCATAAGCCCATGCGGGCGCGTCCTTGGTCAACGTTCACCCTTCGACGAATGTGCGCAGGCCGAGGTGCTGAGGTCAGCGCCTCGGCTGCGACCTGCCCAAACTGTCAGACCCGCTTGCTAGTGTTGATTTTGGGGGAACCCGGCGGAGTCGTGTGTGTGGCGGGAGCTATCGCGCCGTGCGCCACCTACTCCGCAGGAGGTCGATTTCCTCTCGGGGCCGACCGATGTACTCCATGAGCTTGTTCCGGGTCTGCTCCTCGTTGAGAGCGACCTCAGCCAAGCGGTTGAAGTGCAGCCGCGTCCTGGCGACGGCACCAGCGTCCTGCACGAACACCCGCGAGAACTCGGTTTCGCTGTAGGCGATTGCCTTCGCCGCCTCGTACTCCCACAGAACGAAACCGGCCGAGACTGCGATCACCTCCTCTGGCACGATCCGAACCAGGTGGCTGTTGAACAGCAACCGCAGATACTGGTCCTCCATGACTTGGGCGTCACCGACCTCCTGCTGCAGCGCGATCTCATGGATGTAGAACACGCAATCCGCCCGATCGTGGCGCTGCAGGACTGCCTGGCGATCGGTCCGCATCTGTACGAGCCCGGGGATCTGCTCCTCGGTCGCGATACCGGTTCCTCGGTACAGGCAATCCGCGTACGCCCGCGTTTGCATGAGGCCCGGTGGGGTCAGCGTCTCGTAACTGCTGATCTTCGCGGCCGTGGACTCCGCCATGACGGCTGTGCGCAGCGAGTCCGCCGCCTGCACGATGTACTCGTCGAATGCATGCCGGTACCGCTGCTTGAAGACTTCGAAGAAGTCGATGTCCTTGCCACACAGGGTGAGGAACTGGACCAGGTCGACCTCGCTGGGACGTGCCTTGCCGTGTTCGATGGTCGAGATCTTGCTGGGGTGCCAGCCGAGGCGAGCGGCCGCCTCGGCTCCTTTGAGGTTGGTGCAGTTCTCGCGCAACCGGCGTAGTTCGTCGCCCAGATCCCGGCTGTATGCGGTGGATGAAGTGCTTGGTGCCATGCCATCGACGCTATGACGTGGAATTATTCCACGATACGGGCTCGTTCGGGTGAAAACGGCTCACCCATGCGGCCCGCCGCTGACATAGATGACCTGGCCCGTCACGTAGTCGGCGTCCTCCGCCGCGAAGAACAGCACCGCACGGGCGATGTCGTGCGGCGTCCCCACACGGCCCCGCGGGATGGACCGCCGCTGCGCCTCGATGTGCTCGTCGAGCGTGCGTCCAGCGCGAGCCGCGGACACCTTCGTCATCTCGGTCACCACCACGCCGGGGCCGATGGCGTTCACGGTGATGCCGAACGGCGCCAGGTCCAGGGCCGTGGCGCGGGTGAAGCCCTCCAGGCCGGCCTTGGCGGCGACGTAGTTGGCGCGGTCGTCGTCCACCAGGGCGGAGATGCTGGAGATGTTGACGACGCGGCCCCAGCCGGCGTCGCGCATGGCCGGGGCGGTGGCCTTGAGCAGCAGGAACGCGCCGCGCAGGTGGGTGGCCATCACGGCGTCCCAGTCGGCGAGCGGCATGTCGAGGACCATGTTGTCCCTCGCGAAGCCCGCGTTGTTGACCAGGATCTCGACTGCGCCCAGGCGGGCTGTCACCTCGGCGACGGCCTGCGTGACGGCGTCCGGGTCGCTGATGTCCGCCAGCACCGCCAGGGCTGTTCCGCCGGACTCGGTGATCTCGTCGGCCACGGCGTGTGCGCGGTCGGATCTGTCCACTACGGCCACGCGGTGGCCTTGGGCTGCCAGGGCTTTGGCTGTTCCGGCGCCGATGCCGGAACCGGCGCCGGTGACGAGCGCGACACGAGGATTCACTCGTTGATCGTGCTCGTCACCGGCCGGTGTCCGCCACCGAGTTACTTGTGCGCGTCCAGCAGCTCGTGCGTCAGCTGGATCTTGGCGCGGGACTTCGGTTCCGCGGTGACCGAGAGCGTCTTCGCGGCGACGTCGGCCGAACGTCCGGGAGCCTCGGCCGGCTTGCCCTTCGTGAACAGCCACGTCTGGAACAGCTGGTCGAGCTGCTGGCCGGAGACCCGCTCCGCCAGCGCGATGAACTCCTCGATCGTGGCGTCCGAGTACTTCTTCTCCGCGACCCAGGTCTTGAGGATCTCGAAGAACTTCTCGTCGCCCACGGCCACGCGCAGGGCGTGCACGGCCAGCGCGCCGCGGTCGTAGACGGCGCCGTCGAACACCGCGCCGGCACCGGGGTCGCCGGGCAGGACGTTCCAGAACTCGCTGTCGGCCGGGTACAGGTCGTAGGTGTAGTCGGCGTTCTCCTGCGCCGTGCCCTCACCGATGTACTCGGACCACAGGAACTCCGCGTAGGAGGCGAAGCCCTCGTTCAGCCAGATGTCCCGCCAGTGGTGGACCGAGACCGAGTCGCCGAACCACTGGTGGCCCAGCTCGTGCGCGACGACGTAGGTGTTGGCGCCGCGGCGGAAGAAGGCCGTGTCGTAGGTCGGGCGGGTCTGGTTCTCCAGCGCGTAGCCGAGGTTCGGGGTGACGACGCCGCCCTGTGCCTCGAACGGGTACGGGCCGAAGTTCTCCGCGAGGAACTCGTTGATCTCCGGCGTGCGCTCGATGCTCGCCTTCGCGGCGTCGGTGTTCTCGCCGAGGCGCTCGGAGTACGCGTTGACGTACGGCTGGCCCGACGGCGTGGTGCCCTGGCGGAGCTCGAACTGGCCGATGGTCAGGAACGTCAGGTACGTCGCCTGCGGCTTGGTGCTGCGCCAGTTCCAGCGGGTGTAGCCGTTGATCTGGCGGGTCTGGCCGAGGAAGGTGCCGTTCGAGATCGCCTCGACGCCGTTCGGGACGGCGACGTTGACGTCGAAGGTGGCCTTGTCGGTGGGGTGGTCGTTGGACGGGAACCACCAGGAGGCGATCTCCGGCTCACCGATGGCCAGCGCGCCGTCGACGGTCTTCGTCCAGGCCGTGAAGCCGTTGCGGTCCTTCACGGTGGACGGGCTGTCGGCGTACGTGACGACGATCGTCAGGTCCTGGCCCTTGCGGACGCCGCCGCGCGGGGTGAGCGTGAGCTCGCCCTCGTCCGAGACGAACGAGGCCGGGACGTTGTTCACGCGGACCGACTTCACCTTGAGCAGGAAGTCGAGGTTGAACTGCGTGAGGTCCTGGGTGGCCTTCGCCAGGATCGTCGTGGTGCCCGACAGCTGGTCGCCGGTCGGGTTGTAGTTGAGCCTGATGTCGTAGTGGGAGACGTCGTACCCGCCGTTGCCGTACGTGGGGAAGTACGGGTCGCCGGCTCCGGGAGCGCCCGGAGACGCCGCCAGCGCCGTCCCCGCGAAGAGCGTCATCGCGGCCGCGGACGCCACCGCGGCCGTCGTCTTTGATCTGATCGACATGCGGCGGACGCTATCCAGACGATCTAGACCCGCCTACCGACTTACGTATGTTTCCTACTTGGTGAAAACATTTGACACAGTCGCCTTGAGACGCTGGTGCAGTGAGCGCAGTTCGTCACGTTTTGCCTGCACTTCGACCACTTGGAGGCCTTTGGGCGACGCAATCGCGCTACGGAACTCGTCCTGCCCGTCCACAATGGAGTGCGGAATTCGGTAGCCCGCGCACAAAGCGGTCAGATCAGTCCCGTGCGGAGTGCCGAAAATTCTTTCGAAACTCCCGCCGTACTCCGGAGCGCCTTGTTCCAGCAACGAGAAGATCCCGCCGCCGTCGTCGTTGAGCACGACGATCGTGAGGTCCGGCAGTCGGTCGGCGAGCAGGCCGTTGCTGTCGTGCAGGAACGTCAGGTCGCCCATCAGCGCGTACGCGGGGCCGTCGTGGTTCCAGGCCAGCCCTACGGCCGTGGACACGCTCCCATCGATGCCGGCCGCGCCCCGGTTGGCGTGCACGGTGACGTCCGGACGCCGCTCGCTCGCGAAGTCGACGTCGCGGATCGGGTTCGACGAGCCCACGAACAGCAGCGACCCCGGCGGCATCGCCTGGACCAGGTCGCGGGCGACGTGCAGGCCGGTCGGCCACGGCTCGGCGTCCAGGAGGTCGTCGACGGCGACGCTGACGTCCTTCACCGCGCTCTGCCACACCTGCGACCACTCGCCGTCGAGCGCCTGGGGCTCCGGCAGCCAGGTCGAGGCCCGCGTCGCGGTGAACTGGACGTCCGGCCACTGCGCCTGCTCCCCCACCGCGTGCACGATCGGAGTGGCGCCCAGCAGCGCCTGCTGCCCCCTCGACAGGGTCACGCGCCCGACAACGAGCACCGCGTCGGGCCGCAGGTGCTCCGGCAGGCCGGCGTTGAGCAGCAACGAACCGTGGCGCAGGCCGCCGGGCGCGGTCGGCTCGGCGATCACCGGCCAGCCCAGCTCCGACGCCCTCCGCAGCCGTTCCGGACGGTCGTCGCCGAGCAGCACCAGCGTGCGGGCGGGCAGGTCGGACGGGCGGGTCTCGACGGTGAACGTGCGGTCCGTCTCGGTCCACGCGCCACGATCCGAGGACGGCCACTCGTCGTCGGCCGGGGTGAGCGGCGGCCGGAAAGGCACGTTGACGTGCGACGGACCGTCCGTGGCGATGGCGCGGCAGATCAACGAACGGGTCGTGGGCTCGTCGGCGCCCTCCGGCATGTGCAGCGTCGGGATGCCGAGGAGGTCGTGCTGGTTGATCGTCTGGCTGGAGCCGGTGCGGTAGAGCTCGACCGGACGGTCGGCCGTCAACGCGATCAACGGCACGTTCGTCAGCTGCGCCTCGATGACGGCCGGGTGCAGGTTCGCGACGGCGGTGCCGCTGGTGCACGTCACCACAGCGGGTTCGCCGGTCTTCGCAAGACCCAGCGCGAGGAACCCTCCGCTGCGCTCGTCGATGCGCACGTGCACCGTGAGCAGGCCCTTCTGCTCGGCCTGGTGCAGCGCGAACGACAGCGGGGCGTTGCGCGAGCCGGGGCACAGCACGACGTGACGCACGCCGTTGCGCACCAGCTCGTCGACGATCACCCTCGCCTGCGTCGTGGACGGGTTCATCCCTCAATTGTCACCGGGACACCTGAGAGGTCGCCCGCTGGTCTCGGCCTCCGGCCCTTAGAGTCTCGTGCGTGGCAGATCAGGAGCTCTTCGACCCGTCGTTGTGGAAGCCGATCGAGGGCTTCGACTTCACCGACATCACGTACCACCGCGCGCTCGACCAGGGCACCGTCCGGATCGCGTTCAACCGGCCCGAGGTGCGCAACGCGTTCCGGCCGCACACGGTGGACGAGCTGTACCGGGCGCTGGACCACGCGCGGATGTCGTCCGACGTCGGGTGCGTGCTGCTGACCGGCAACGGCCCCAGCGCCAAGGACGGCGGCTGGGCCTTCTGCAGTGGCGGTGACCAGCGGATCCGTGGTCGCAGCGGCTACCAGTACGCCTCCGGTGAGACGGCGGAGAGCGTCGACCCCGCGCGTGCGGGACGGCTGCACATCCTGGAGTGCCAGCGGCTGATCAGGTTCATGCCGAAGGTCGTCATCGCGGTCGTCCCCGGCTGGGCGGCGGGTGGCGGGCACAGCCTGCACGTCGTGTGCGACCTCACGATCGCGAGCGCCGAGCACGCGAAGTTCAAGCAGACGGACGCGGACGTCGGCTCGTTCGACGGCGGCTACGGGTCGGCCTACCTCGCCCGGCAGGTCGGGCAGAAGTTCGCCCGCGAGATCTTCTTCCTCGGCCGCACGTACTCCGCCGAGGACATGTACAAGATGGGCGCGGTCAACGAGGTCGTGCCGCACGCCGAGCTGGAGACGACGGCGCTGCAGTGGGCGCGCGAGATCAACGGCAAGTCGCCGACCGCCCAGCGGATGCTCAAGTACGCGTTCAACCTGATCGACGACGGCCTGGTGGGACAGCAGATCTTCGCCGGCGAGACGACCAGGCTCGCGTACATGACCGACGAGGCGGTGGAAGGCCGGGACTCCTTCCTCGAGAAGCGCGACCCCGACTGGTCGAACTACCCGTACTACTTCTGAGCAGGTAAAGCATGCTCGACGAACTGCGCGCGGCGCTCCAGGGCGGCGACCCGCTGGTGGACGGCCCCCTCGACGGCTGGGAGAAGCGGGCCGTGCTCGGCGTGCCCACCTCCGGGTCGACGGGCGAGCCGAAGACGGTGCTGCTCGACGCGGACGCGCTGACGACGTCCGCCGAGGCCACCTACGAACGGCTCGGCGGCCCCGGCACGTGGCTGCTGGCGTTGCCGACCGGCCACATCGCCGGGGTGCAGGTGCTGGTGCGGTCGATCGTCGCCGGCACCACGCCCGGTGTGCTCGACATGTCGAAGGGCTTCCGCGCCATGGGTTTCGCGCACGCCGCGCGGCCCGTGCTGGCCCAGCCGGGACGGCACTACACCGCGCTGGTGCCCACGCAACTCTCCCGGCTCGTCGTGGGCGAGGGGCCGGGGCTGGAGGCGCTGCGGCAGTTCGACGGCGTGCTGATCGGCGGGGCCGCCACGCCGCCGAAGCTGCTGGAGCAGGCGCGCGAACTCGGCGTGCAGGTCGTCACGACGTACGGCATGAGCGAGACCTCTGGCGGGTGCGTGTACGACGGCACGCCGTTGCGCGGGGTCTCGTTGCGCACCGACGACGTGATCGAGATCAGCGGGCCGGTGCTGGCGCTGGGATATCGCGGCAACCCGGAGCCGTTCGGCGAGTGGTTCCGCACCGGGGACCTCGGGCGGCTGCGCGACGGGCGGCTGGAGGTGCTGGGGCGCGCGGACGACGTGATCGTCACCGGCGGCGAGAAGGTGCCTCCGGTGCTGGTGGAACGGGCTCTGGCGACCGTCGAGGGCGTGCTGGAGGCGTGTGTCGTGGGCGTGCCAGACGCCGAGTGGGGGCAGGTCGTGGCCGCGGCCGTGGTCGCTCGTGGCACCGAGCCGTCGGTCGACGAACTGAAGGCCGCGGTCGCGGAGGCCGTGGGGCGAGCCGCCACGCCGAAGCTGGTGCGGTTCGTGCACGAGCTGCCGTTGCGCGGGCCGGGCAAGGTGAACCGGACGGCCGTCACCGACCTCTTTAGGTGAACCTTTACCGCTGAGGACAACTCTCCCCGCGAAGCGCACGGCAGCCTAGGCCGTGCGCGTTAGCGATGGGGGTTTCTTCATGCGCTACCTGTTACCGCTGGTCGCCGGTGCCACGCTGGTGGTCGGACTGGTGTCCCCCGCTCAGGCGGCGGCCGCCTCGAACGAGTGGACCGCCGACGTCAGCGGCCGCACCGTCACGTGGGGCGGTTCCCCGCGGATCGGCCTGATCCAGGTCGGGACGCACAGACTCGCTCAGCCCGCCAACGCGGTCACGGCGGCGGTGACCGGCGATGGTGTCGTCGACGTGCGCGGCCTGCGTGCGGACGGGCAGTGGACCGAGTGGCTGGAGGCGCCGGCGACGTTGCCGGTGACCACGTCCACCATCGAGACGCGCGTGGTTCTGAGCAGTGGCAAGGCATCGCGGGTGAAGCTGACCGCGACGCAGGCGCCCGTCACCGTTGCCGCGGATGACGTTTCCGTTGCTGCGGCTGGACGTTCGTACCGGGTCTACGCGACGCGCGAGGGTCTGGTCGGCGGCACCACGGCGAACGGCCACACGATCGTCTCGCGCGACCACTTCGTCGCGCTGCCGTCGCGGCGTGGCCTGGCGAACAAGAACTCCGGCAACTACAGCGTGCAGGTGTGCGCGTCGAACGGCCGTTGCGAATGGGCGCCCGTGTGGGACGTCGGCCCGTGGAACACCAAGGACGACTACTGGAACGCGTCCGCGACCCGCGAGATGTGGAAGGACCTGCCGCAGGGCAAGCCGGAAGCCCAGGCCGCGTACGAGGACAACTACAACGGTGGCAAGGACCAGTACGGCCGTGAGGTCGCGAACCCGGCGGGCATCGACCTGGCCGACGGCACGTTCTGGGACGGCCTGAAGCTGACCACGAACTCGTGGGTCACCGTGACGTACCTGTGGACGGGCTCCGGTCCTGTCGGGACGGTCCGCACCTCGGCCGCGAACGGCACGGTGAACGTCCGCAGCGGCGCGAACTCCTCGTCGTCGCAGGTGGGCCTGGCCGGCAACTACGCCCAGGTCAGGGTGACCTGCCAGCTCACGGGCGAGTCGGTGTCGGGCACGCAGGGCACGTCGAACGTCTGGTACCGCATCGCCTCCGGCAAGCACATCGCCAAGGCGTACGTCGCGGGTGTGAGCGGCGCGACTGCCTGCTGATACCCCCTTCGGCGGGTCCTCAGGAGCCATACCGGAGGATGGAGGCATGGCCTCAGTCGTCCAGTGGATCCAGGGGACCCGCCCTCGCACGCTGCCGAACTCGATCGCCCCGGTGGTCGTGGGAGCTGCTGCGGCGCACCACATCGACGAGTTCAACGTGCTCTACACGGTGCTCGCCCTCGTGGTCTCGGTGGCGTTCCAGGTCGGCGTGAACTACGCGAACGACTACTCCGACGGCATCCGCGGCACGGACGACAACCGGGTGGGGCCGTTCCGGCTGACCGGGTCCGGTGCGGCCGAGGCGTCGAAGGTGCGGCTGGCGGCGTTCATCTCGCTCGGGGTCGGCGCGCTGGCCGGTGTGGCGCTGGTGGCGTTGTCCGGGTACTGGTGGCTGCTCGCGTTCGGTGCCGTGTGCATCGCCGGGGCGTGGTTCTACACGGGCGGCAAGCGTCCGTACGGCTACGCGGGGCTCGGCGAGATCGCGGTGTTCCTCTTCTTCGGACCGGCCGCGGTGCTGGGCACGCTGTACGTGCAGACCGGTGAGATCACCGGAATCGGCATCGGGGCGTCCATCGCGATGGGGTCGATCTCGGCCGCGGTGCTGGTGGCGAACAACCTGCGCGACATCCCGACGGACGCCGTGTCGGGCAAGCGGACCCTGGCCGTGGTGCTGGGCGACAAGGACACGCGCAGGCTGTACCTGGCGCTGGTCGCGGTGCCGTTCCTGATCGCGCTCGGGATGGTCGTGCGGGTGCCGTACGCGCTGCTCGGGTTCCTCGCGGCGCCGGTGCTGCTGCCCGCCGTGCGCCGGGTGGCCGCGGGGCGTGGCGGGCGTGACCTGATCCCGGTGCTGCAGTTCACCGGGATCGCGATGCTCGCGTGGGCCGTGCTGGTCAGCGTCGGCCTGGTGCTGGACTAGCCGCTACCAGGCGTCCTCGGTGAACTGAGTGGGCTCGTCGTCGTCCGTCCGCACAGGCCTGCGCGGGGGTGGCGGCGGGGCCGTCTCGCCCTTGATCAGCTCGTCCAGCCTGGCGCGGTCGGCGTCGAGTGCCTGGCGCACCAGCGGATCGTGGCCGGCCTCGCCGGTGAGGACCTGACGCCAGCTCAGGCCGGCGCCGCGGGCGATGCGGTCGGCGAGCTGACGCATCGCCGGTGAGGCGTCGCTCGACTTCGCGAACTGCATCACCCTGCGGATGTCCTCAGTGGACGGTTCCTTGCCCCTCAGGTTCTGCTGGGCGGCCTGCATCGCACGGTTCGCCTGGGCGACGGCGTTGCTGAGGAAGTCCTCCGCCGCTGAGATGTCCGGTGTCCGCCAGGCCGTCATCACCACTTGTCCTCCGTGAAGATGTCGGGGGCGTTCTCGTCGCCGTCGTCACCCCGGTTCCTGCGCGGGTCCTGGGCGGCCATGATCTCGTCCGCGGTCAGGCCCTCCTGCAGCATCTGGAACGCCTGCTTCATCTTGTTGACGTTCTCCTGCTGCATGGCCTGCACGTCGGGGTCCTGCGCGGCCTTGCCGGAGACGACGTCCTCCCAGGTGAACTCGCCCGCGTCCACCTTGCGCTTCAACGCCTTGAGCTGCTCCGGCGCGTCCCGCTCCTGCGCGGCCCGTTCGACCTGCTGGGCGATCGCCTTGAAGTCGACCGGCGGAACGGGAGGCAGCGGCGTGTCCTTCAGGCGGTTCGCGAGGTCCTGCGCCTCCTTGAAGCGCGCGTCGACCTGCGCCTCCGCCGCCCGCAGCTCAGGGGACTTCCAGCTGTCGTTCGGGGTGGTCATCTCAGTTCTCCCTCGCGAAGAGCCCGCGCTGAATCGGCCTGGCCTCACCGCGGATGTCGCTCACATCGCCCCGCTGAGCGAGGGTGCGCCACTGGCGGAAGTCTACTTCGGACAGACCGAGCCGCTGGGCCGTTTCGTAGTTCTCACCGAGGAAGTGCAGCACGGCCTGGTCGCCCAGGACGCCGATGATCTCGAACTCCGCACCCTGGTACGTGCAGAGCGTGCGGACGAGCTGGAGGTCCTCCACGACCGCGTCCGGCACCTCGAGGAACCGGGCGCCGTACTCGTCGGTGAAGTCCGGCGGTGCGGGCTGGCCGGCCAGCGGGTGCAGGAGGACCGATCCTGGCGCGGGCCCGAAGTCGATGTCGAAGGCCTGGCCGCGGTAGTTGCCGATCAGTCCACGACGGACGGTCGGCCGGTGCGGAACCGGGGCCTGCCAGTACCTTCCGGGGCCGAAGCCGACGTCCGCAGTGGGGATCCAGCCGACCTGGCGGTTGAGGTACTTGCCGACGCTGCGGCCTTCACCGGTGGGCTCGAAGCGCCAGAGCTCCGTGCCGGCGGGGAGTTCGGTGAGCTCCATGACGTACTCGGGGATCGGGTTCGCGCTCGGCGTGTAGCCGGTGCCGGTGAACGGGAGCGGGTAGACGCGGGTGGTGCCCATCTTCCGCGCGCCGTCGAGCGTCGGTCCGCCGAAGCTGGTGTCGAAGAGCTCGGTGGTGTGCGCCAGGAAGCGCAGCAGGTACTGCGTGCCCTTCGGCCAGTCCGCGACCTTGTCGACGCCGAACACCTCCGCGAACTGGTCGGAGGTGCCCTGCGGGAAGTCCTGCCCGCGCGTCACGAACCCGGCGGCCCGGTGCGGCTCGAACTTGCCGGACACCACGACGTTGCCCAGGTAGAGCTGCGCGATCGCCGGGTGCACGATCATCTGCAGGATCGTCTCCGGCCCGATGCCGGCCGCCTTGCGGACGGCCTGAGGGGTGCTCATCCCGGGTTCTTCTCCTTCCACCGCGCCAGGAAGTCGGTGCGGTCGACCTGCACGTTCTCGAGCTCGTCGACGTCGAGCGTGCCCGTGTAGCCGTTGTACTGGTCGCCTTCGAGCCCGTTCTGCGCGGCCCACACGTACTCGCCGCCCGCGTACCCGGCCTCCGCCTTGCCGTTCGCCGTCCTGACGACGTTGAACGGCTGCCCGCGCCACGTGGCCTTGCAGGTCTCCAGGTACCAGGCCTGGAGTTCCTTTACCGCCACGGTCTTGAGCTCACGGTTGCCGTAGGTCTGGAACCCTTCCGCGTTCGCATAGGTCACGCCCGGGATCTTGCGGATCCAGACGTGCTCGCCCTCCGCGCCCGCGAAGTAGGTCTCGCCGCGGTACTCGGCCATCTCCTGGGAGTACTGGGTCATCAGAGCTTCGTCCAGCCGAACTTGCGGTCGTACACGGCGTGCAGTTTCTCAGTTCCGTCCGCGTTCACCTGCCAGATCTCGGCACGATCGGGCAACGGTGTGCCGCCGTCGACACGCCACTCCGGCATGCCGCCCATCGTCGAACCGGTACCGGTGAACGGGTCGTAGCCGTCGTACGGCTTCGTCGCGCCACCGGCCGCCGCCATCTGCTGCTGCGACGCCTCGTAGTGCGCCTTCTCCTGCGGCGACTGGTACTGGTCCGCCGGGTACGGCCCCGGCTGGGTGAAGTCCGGCGTGTCCTTCTTCGGCCCGCCGAACGGCACGTTGTGCGCGCCGGCGTTCTGGTCGGTGATCTCGTACCGCAGCTGCATCGCGGTCTGCGCGCCCGCCGGGATGGGCGTCCAGCCCTTGCCCTTGTCGTCGAGCGCGAGACTGTCCCGCAGCCCCTGCGGCGTGTTGACGTCGACCACGTCCTGACCGCGGGCGATCGAGCCGCCCATCTGGTTCTGCCAGGTCTCCTGCTTGCTGCCGGCCGCGTGCGGCTGGTCGGGCAGGTAGGTGCTGACCGCGCTCGGGTTGAGGGCCTTGGTGACGATGTCGCCGGTGTCGACCTTGATCTGGTTGCGGACGTCGGCCACGTGCTGGGCCTCGCTCGGGCTCAGGTCGGTGGACAGCTTCTGGCTCAGCTCGACGTAGCGGTCGCGGTCGGCCTGGTTGGGCAGGATCTGGTCGAGCTGGTGCTGGTAGCCCTGACCCTGCGCGGCCATGGCGGCTGCGTCGAAGTGGCCCTTGAGGTCCGGGGCGGTGGGCGGCGGCGGGGTGCTGTTGTCGCCGTTGTCGTGGTGGCCGGGGGTGGCGTCGTCGTTGCCCGGCTTGGGGTCGGTGTCGTGGGCGGGCTGGGCCGGGTCGTGGTCCGGCTGGGGGTCGTGGGGCTTGACGTCGTCGGCGCCGGCCGCGTCGGTGTCGTGGGGCTTGGGGTCCGTGTCGTGCGGCTTGGGGTCGCTGTCGTGGGGCTTCTCGGCACCGTCGTGGGGCTTGGTGTCGGTGTCGTGAGGCTTCGGGTCAGCGTCGTGCGGCCGGGTGTCGGTGTCGTGCGGCTTGGTGCCGTCTGACGTGTCGTGGGGCTTGGTGTCCGTCGACCCGTTGGGCGTGGTGTCGTGCGGACGCGGGCTCGACGGGTCGTGCGGGACGGTGCCGGACGGAGTCGTGTCGTGGGGACGCGTGCCGCCGTCGTGCGGCGTCGTCGAGGCTCCCGAACCGCTCGGCGTCGAGTGGTCCGTGGTGGGGCTCGGGTGACCGGGAGGCGAGGGCAGGCCACCGCCCGCACTCGGGGTCGGGTGTCCGGGAGGCGACGGGAGGCCGCCGCCCGTGTGGGACGGGGCGGGGGCCGTTGCCGTGCCCGAGCTGGCGCTCGGGTGGTCAGGAGGCGTGGGCAGGCCGCTGCCCGATCCAGGCGCCGGGTGACCGCCCGTGTTCGGCGGGGTCGGCAAGCCGCTGCCAGAGCCGTGCGTGCCCGAGTTCGGCGGGGTCGGGAGGCCGCTGCCCGAGCCAGGGGCCGGGTGTGTGCCGGCGGAACCGGGCGTCGGGTGCGTGCCGGGGTGGCTGCTGCCCGGCGTGCCGGGGTGGCTGTTGCCGGACGTGCCGGGGCCCGACGGGGGCGTGGGCAGGCCGGAGCCGCCGGGGCGGGGGCCGGTGCCCGACGCGGGCGTCGAGGGCGGGCTGGGAAGGCCTGAGGCGTGGCCGGGAGGGGTCGGCAGGCCCGTGGGGGCCTTGGGGCCGGCCGGAGCGCCCGCGCTCGGGAAGGACGGCACGCCGCCCGCGCCAGGGCGGGAGCCGGAGCTCCTGGTCTGGTCGCCGCCGCCGGCACCCGGGGCCATGGGGGCACCCATCGGCATCGCGCCGCCCATGGGGGTCTGGTGCGACGACGGTGGCGCTGCGGCGGGGGCCGCGCCGGCCGCGTGGGTGGTGTTGACGCTGGGTGGGGTCGCGTGGCCGGGTGAAGGTGCTCCGCCCGAACCGGAGTGGCCGCCTGTGGGGACGCCACCGGTCGGCATGCCGCCACCTCCGCCGCCGCCCAACGACGGCGGTGCGGACGCGGCGGGGCCTGCGGCTGCCGCGGCGTGCGTGGTGGTCGGGGTGTCGTGGCCGGCGGGCAGGGTCGGTGGGGCGGCCACCTGGGCGCCGCCGGGGGCCACGGCCGAGACGGCTGCCGGTTTGGTGGCCTCGTCGCCGCCTGGCGGGGTGTAGACCTCGCGGACCTTCGAGCCGATGTCGTGGCCGCGGTCGGCGATCTCGGTGGCCGAGTCCTTGATGGAGCCGAAGTCGTCGTGGATGTCCCTGACGGCGTTGCGGACGTCGCGGCCCGCCTCGGCCACCTCCTGGGTGGCGTTCATGGCCTCGGCCAGGGAGTCGGCGTCCTTCAGCTTGCCGATGGCGGAGAAGACGCGGCCGACGGCGTCGAAGAGCGACTTCACGTCGGCGATGAGCTTCTGGACCGTGTCGATGATGTCCATGACGCGCCGGTAGATCTGGTACGCGTTCCAGACCATCTCGGCGGCCTTGATCCAGCCCGCGACCGGGATCCAGACGGTGGCGGCAGCTTCCAGCAGCTTGTTGACCAGGTAGTCCAGCAGCCTGGCCGCCTGCTTGCCCAGTGCCTCGGCGCCGGACGCGACCGTGTCGAAGCCCTTCGCGATCAGCTGGGCCACGCCCATCTCGGCGAGCAGGCCCGCCTTCCAGCCCAGGGCGATGTACTTCTCGTGGGCACGTGCCGCTTCGCCGTCCCAGTGGCCGCGCACCTTGCCCACGGCGTCCGTGAGGTTGTACGAGACGTCGTTCATGGCGTTGCCGACCATGCGCCACGCGTCGCCGTCCGCGCGGATCTTCGACCAGTCGCCGGTGATCGGCGTGATGATCGTGGAGACCAGCGACTCGCCGGTCACCGCCTCGAACACCCAGTTGACCGCCTGCACACCCCAGCCCTGGTCGCGCAGGACGTCGTTCAGCGACGCCGTGTCGACGTCCGGCTGCTTCAGGGAGGCCGCGACCGGGCGCACGGCCCGGTAGTCCGTCGCCGTCATTTCAGCAGCCCGTCGAACATGCGGCGCTGGGCGGCGTCGATGTCCTCGTAGACCTTCGCCGAGGTGTCCACCGCCGCGGCCGCGCCCTCGAGCTTCGACTTGCCGAAGTCGAGCGACTCGTCGAACAGCGCCCGCACGATGTCGACGCCCGGCTGCAGCAACGTCAGCAGGCCGGTGAAGCCCGCCTTGTCGCACGCCGTGGCGTGGACGTACTTGCGGATCGTCTCGAACTCTTGGGCCTCGGTGCGCAGGTACTCGGCGTACGCGCGCATCTCGGCCGCGTCGGTGAACAGCGACGACACAGCGTCCCCCCTGCGGACTCAGGTGCTCAGGTCACGCTGTGACGCACGATTCTCGTCACCAGTTCCCCGTGCGGTGGAAGTTGTTCAGGCGGTCAAGGCACGGGTCGAGATGCATGCCTTGTGCGGATACCCATGTGTCGTCGTAATAGGTGTTCGCGTAACGCTCGCCACCGTCGCACAACAACGTCACCACGCTCCCGCGCGTACGAGACTGCCGCATCTCGGCCACGATCTGGAACGCTCCCCAGAGATTCGTACCCGTGGATCCGCCGACCCGCCGCCCGAGCAGGTCCTCCACGTACCGGATCGTCGCAACGGACGCCGCGTCCGGCACCTTGATCATCCGGTCGATGACCTCACCGATGAACGACGGCTCCACCCGCGGCCGCCCGATGCCCTCGATGCCCGAACCCCGCGTCGCCACCAGGTCGCGGTTGCCGTCGCGCCACGCGTCGAAGAAGACCGAGTGCTCCGGGTCGACGACGGCCAGCCGCGTGTTCAGCTTCTGGTAGTGGATGTACCGGCCGATCGTGGCCGACGTGCCGCCCGTGCCCGCGCCCACGACGATCCAGTCGGGGGTGGGCGACGGCTCCAGCCTCATCTGCTCGAAGATCGACTCGGCGATGTTGTTGTTGCCCCGCCAGTCCGTCGCGCGCTCGGCGTGCGTGAACTGGTCCATGAAGTGCCCGCCGAGCTCGGAGGCCAGCCGCCGCGACTCGTCGTACAGGGCCGACGGCTCGTCGATGAAGTGGCACCTGCCGCCCTGGCGCTCGATCAGCGCGACCTTCTCGGGCGAGGTCGAGCGGGGCATCACCGCGATGAACGGCAGCCCCAGCAGTCGTGCGAAGTACGCCTCGGACACCGCCGTCGAGCCGGAGGAGGCCTCGATCACGGGCGTGCCACCGGTGATCCAGCCGTTGCAGATCGCGTAGAGGAAGAGCGAGCGCGCCAACCGGTGCTTCAACGAACCCGTGGGGTGCGTGGACTCGTCCTTCAGGTAGAGGTCGATGCCCCACTCGAGTGGCAACGGGTAGCGCAGGAGGTGGGTGTCCGCGCTGCGGTTCGCGTCCGCCTCGATGATCCCGACGGCCTCGCACACCCAGTGCCTGGTCCTGCTGCAAACGCGGTCAACGGAGGTACTCACAGCCCGCACGATAACCGGGCAGACGTCCTACGCCTGGGTGAGAGGACCTTCGTCACCACGCAGTTCGGAACGCAGCTTGTCGCGCTCGGCCTTGCGCACGGCCTGGTGGGCGTCGAGGCCCGCCGCGACCCGCTGCCGCAGCCCCTTGAAGATGAACAACGAGGCCGGCAACGCCACGACCACACCGACGGCGAGGGCGGGCAGCAAAGGAACCTTGAACAACATGAGCGCGCCCATCACCACGACCACGAGGCCGAGGCGGGCGAGGACGTAGAGCGTCACATCACGAGCGAGCACCCGTTCAGGTTACGTCGCCGTCCTCGTCGCCGGTGTTCGGGCGCCCTTCGAAACGTGTGGAGAGCACCACGGTCGTACGCGTGCGGGCCACGCCGGGGATGCGCCGCAACCGGCCGAGCGCGCGCTCCAGGTCGTCCACCGTCGACACCCTGACCTTGACGATGAACGACTCGTCGCCCGCGACCCGGTAGCAGGACTCGACCTCGTGGAGTTCGGCCAACGCGACCGCGACCTCGTTGTCGTCCGCGATGTCGGTGGGATGGATGCCGATCAGGGCGGTCACGCCCAGGCCGACCGCGCTGGGGTCGACGACCGCGTGATACCCGACGATCACGCCGCTGGACTCGAGCTTGCCGACCCGCTCGTGCACGGCGGAGGCGGACAGGCCGACCTGCCTGCCGAGATCGGCGTACGTGGCCCGTCCGTTGGCACGAAGTGCGGCGATGATCTGTCGATCAAGAGCATCCACCCGCGACACCCTATGCCCTGTCCGCACGCGGGGACCTTCCGTACCGACATGCAGTACGAAAGCGCCCCGCGTGCGGTGAGGCATGTCCGGTTCGCGCCGGTCGTCCCTTACTACCTCTTTACCAAAAAACAAGCGTTCGAGTACCTGATGGGTCAGATGCCACGATCAGACCGGAACGTCTGATCTGAGGAGGACGAGTGACTGCAGCCACCGAGCGGCTCTTGACGCCTGGGGAAGTCGCCAATCTGTTCCGGGTCGACCCGAAGACCGTGACCCGATGGGCCACCGCAGGTCGCATCGGCTCGATCCGCACCCCTGGAGGACATCGCAGGTTCCGTGAGACCGAGGTGAAGGCTCTGCTGTCGGAGCTCACGACCGAGGCAACTGAACCTGTCCGCCACTGAAACCGTAGTTACCCCTGTGCCGCGGGTAATCTCGTGGCAAAGGGAGGTGGCGACACGATGATCTACCTGCTGGCGGTGATCGGTGCGCTCACCGTGGCTGTGCTCGTGTGGCGAGCGTTCGCCCCGCAGCACTCGGAGTACACCCCAGGCCGCAAGGTGATCGCACCCGACGACGACCCGGAGTTCCTGCGCAAGCTCGACGAGCAGCGCAAGCGCGACGAGTGAACGGAAAAGGGGCCCTGATCACAGGACCCCTTTCCGCCACTGTCGAGACCCCGCTCAGGCGTGCGGGAAGTCGTCCGCCACCACGGCGGCGAGTTCCAGCAACGCCAGACGGGTCTCCGGCGCGAGCTGGTCCAGCGCGATCTCGGCGCCTTCTTCGAGGTGCTCGTCGAACGGCAGGCGGACCACGGCACGGCAACGCTGCTGGAAGTGGGCGGCGAGCTTGTCGAGGTCGACCTTGCCCGACTTCGGGCGCACGGAGTTGATCACGCACACGGACTTCGCGACCAGGTCGCGGTAGCCGTGCGCCTCGAGCCAGTCGAGCGTCGCGGCTGACGTCTGCGCGCCGTCGACCGAGCCGGACGACACCAGGACCAGCGAGTCCGCCTCGTCCAGCACGCCCTTCATGGCGGAGTGCATCAAACCGGTGCCGCAGTCGGTCAGCACGATGTTGTAGAAGTGCTCGAGCAGCTCCACCGTGCGGCGGTAGTCGTCCTCGCTGAACGCCTCCGACACCGACGGGTCCTGCTCGGACGCGAGCACCTCGAGACGCGCCGGCGACTGCGAGGTGTACGCGCGCACGTCGCTGTACTTCTTGATCCGCGGGGCGTCGCGCAGCAGGTGACGCACGGTCGCGGTGGTCTCGCGCGGGATCTTCAACGCCAGCGTGCCGCGGTCGGGGTTCGCGTCGACGGCGACGACCCGGTCACCGCGCAGCGACGAGAACGTCGAGCCCAGCGTCGTGGTCGTCGTGGTCTTGCCGACGCCGCCCTTCAGCGACAGCATCGCGATCTTGTAGCACCCGCGCAGCGGCTGGTTGATCCGCCCGATGAGCTCACGCCTGCGCACGTCGGCCGGGCTCTCGCCCAGGTTGATCGCGCCGCCGGTGATCGAGTGCAGGGACTTGCGCCAGCCGGACGTCGGCGGGCGCTTCTCCTTCTTGATCAGCTGCTGCGACGAGACTTCCTGCGCCTGCGAGCGGTACTCCTGCTGCGGGAAGTTGTTCGGGTACTGCTGGCCGGCGAACTGGCCGTACTGCGCCGTGTGCTGACCGGTGTGGTGGGGCCCTGACTGGCCGCCGCCCACCTGGTACGGGCCTGACTGGGCACCGGGCACCGGGTACGGACCCGACGCGTTGCCCGGCACCTGGTACGGACCGGAGGCGTTGCCGGGCACCGGGTACGACCCCGACTGGTTCGCCAGGTTGTACGGGCCGGATTGGCCGCCGCTGACGTGCTGCGGGCCGGACTGCTGCGGGTCGAGGTAGGAGGCCGCCTGCGGGTCGACGTACTGCGGGTCGACGTACTGCGGGCCGGAGCCCTGTTCCTCACCCGGTGGTTGCCATGTCACCGCTGTGGCCCTCCCTGAGCAAGAGGGACCGAGACTTCCCCGACCCCCGGGTTGCGACGGTACGCAACCGGCAACGGTTCCATCGACCTGGGGGCTTAACTCGTTAGAGACCCGCGTACGAATGCAACCCGCTAGTGACCAAGTTGATGAAGAACAGGTTGAACACGTTCAGGGCGAAGCCCGCGATGTTGATCCAAGCGGCCCCACGGCCACGCCATCCGGCCGTCGCACGCGCGTGCAGATACGCCGCGTAGACCACCCACGAGACGAACGCGACCGTCTCCTTCGGGTCCCAGCCCCAGAACCGGCCCCACGCCGCCTCCGCCCAGATCGCGCCGAGGATGATCCCGGCCGTGAAGAGCGGGAACGCCAGCACGGTGGTCCGGTACGACATGCGGTCGAGCACGTCGGCGGACGGCAGCTTCGGGAAGCGGTCGGCCTTGCTGTCCTTGAGCAGGTAGAGGATCGACGTCACACCGGGGATCAGCAGCACGCCGGACGAGATCGAGATCACCGAGACGTGGATCACCAGCCAGTACGACCGCAGCGCCGGCTGGACGGGCGCGGCCTCGGCGTACAGGACGGTGCCGCCGAGGAACAGCAGGACCAGGATCGGCGGCAGCACGAACACGCCGAGACGGCGGATCGGGAACTTCGCCATCAGCACGATCCACGTCACCACGGCCGCGAGGCACAGCAGCGACATGTACTCGTACATGTTGCCCCAGGGCGCGCGCCCGGCCGAGAGACCGCGCATGACCAGCGACCCGAGGTGCAGCACCGCGCCGAGGATCGTCATCGCGGCGCCCATGCGGCCGATGCGTTCGGACCTGGTCAGCTCGACCTTGGGCTCGTCGACGAGGACGTCCGGCCCACCGGCGCCGACCAGCGCCTTGCGCGGCGCGCGGGCGAAGGCCTGCTCGACCGCGTAGAGCAGGATCGCGAAGAGGTAGACACCCAGCGCGCTGCGGTACAGCCAGTCGCTGTAGGTCGCGAGGGTCTCGTTGACCGGCATCAGGACTTCTCCTCGTTCAGCACCGCGCGGGCGAGCCGCGTGAACTCCTCGCCGTATCCTGCCTGGTCAGTGCGGGCGAGCCCGCCGACCTCGACCAAAGTACGCCCGTCGTCGAGACGGGTCGCACGGACCCACACCCTGCGGCGCTTGACGGTCAGCGAGACCCCCAGGCCGAGGATGATCAGGATGGCGAACACCAGCACGAATCCCTGGGTCGGGTCGTGCGAGACCTGCAACGACACCCAGTCGTTCACGGCGTCGAACCGCACCTTGGTGCCGTCGTCGAGCGCGATCTCCTCGCCCAGCGCGAGGTTCTTGCGCGCGACCTTCTGCAACCGGCCCTGCTCGACCATCTTCTGGTCGATGGAGAAGATCGACTGGCCGCGGCCGTCGTCCACGCCGAGATCGCCGCGGTAGACGTCGACGGCGACCATCGGGTTGTTCAGGGCGGGGAACTTCGAGCTCAGGATGCTGCCGTGCAGCAACGGCGTCGGTGCCAGCAGGCCCGTCACCGCGATCTGTCCCTTGCGCCGCGTCTCGGAGTCGGTCACGCCGGGCGGGTCGAACTTCGTCGCGCCCTCCGAGGCCAGCGTGAGCTGGTCGGTCGGCAGCCACTGGATGCCCTGCGTGCGCTTCTCGCCGTTGGGGAACGTCACCGTGAACGTCGGCGTGTACCCGTGGCCGAGCAGGTAGAGCCGGTCGCCCTCGGTGCGCAACGGGTGGTTGACCTGCAGCGTGTACGGGTTCCAGGTGTTCGAGGCGAGGCTCTCGCCCGACTGGTAGCGGATGTCCGCCTTGAAGCCGACGGGCTGGCCGTTGTCGAGGTACTCGGCGGAGAACTTGCCGATCTCCACGCAGAACGGCGTGAGGTCGGTGCCGTCGACCCGCAGGCCCGGCCGGAACTGGTCGTAGTTGAAGATGCCGCCGTTGCAGAACTGGCCGCCGTCGGCCTGGACGATGACCTGGCCCTCGTAGCTGAACATCTTGCCCAGCGCGAACGACACCAGCAGGCCCAGCAGCGCGAAGTGGAAGACCAGGTTGCCGGTCTCGCGCAGGAACCCGCGCTCGGCGCTGACCGTGCCCTCGCCGGTCTCCATCCGCCAGCCGCGCATGGTCTTCTTCGCCTTGGCGAGAGCCTCGTCCGGCGTGATGTCGAGCTCGGCCTGCGCGTGGTGCGGCATGCGCGAGAGGTTGCGCGGCGTCAGCACCGGCTTCGCGCGCATCTGCTTGAAGTACTCCCACGTGCGGGGCAGCAGGCACCCGACGAGAGAGGTGAACAGCAGCAGGTAGATCGCGGCGAACCACGGCGTGGCGTACACCTCGAAGAACCCGAGCTTGAGCAGGAGCTCGCCCCACCAGCCCTTCTGGGCGATGTAGTCGTCGACCTTGGCCGAGTTGAGCGACCGCTGGGGCAGCAACGCGCCGGGCATCGCCGCGAGCGCGAGCAGGAACAGCAACGTCAGCGCGGTCCTCATCGAGGTGAGCCCGCGCCACGTGTTGCGGAGGAAGGCGATCACTAGAGCGGCAGCCTCACGACGTCGACGAACGAGTAGCGCAGCCACCCGACGAACTCACCCCAGAGCCCGGTGACCAGCGCGATCCCGACCAGGATCAGCAGCACACCACCGAAGATCTGCACCTGCCTGGCATGCGTGCGCAGCCACTTCGTCACGCCCAGCGCCCAGCGCGCGCCGAGTGCGAGCACCACGAACGGCAACCCGAGGCCCAGGCAGTAAGCGAGCACGAGGAAACCGCCGCGCACGGTCGACGACCCGACCTCGGTGCCGTTCGACAGCGCGAGCACCCCGGCCAGCGTCGGCCCGAGGCACGGCGTCCAGCCGAGCGCGAACACGGCGCCGAGCACCGGGGCGCCGAGCAGACCGGCCCGCGGCTTGGTGTGGAACCGCACGTCCTTCTGCAGCGCCGGGACGAGACCGATGAACACCAGTCCCATCAGGATCGTGACGACCCCGCCGATGCGCTGGAACAGATCGGCGTTGAGGAACAACGCCTCCGTCGTCCCGAGGATCGCCATCGAGGCCAGCGCGAAGACGACCGTGAACCCGAGCACGAACAACAAAGAGGCACCGGCGACCCGCAACCGGCCCTGCCTGGCCGGCTCGTTCGCCTCCACCCGAGGCGCCTCGGCACCGACCAGACCGGCGAGGTACGCCAGGTATCCGGGCACGAGCGGCACTACGCAGGGCGAGGCGAACGAGATGAATCCAGCGAGCAGAGCAACCCCCGTGGCCAGCAGCAACGGCCCGGAGATCACCAGATCAGTGGGGTTCACGGATCTCAGAGTAGGTAGTTGCCCAGATCACGCGACGACCGGCATCGCTTTTGACCCGATACAAGGCTTGGGCCAAAAGTGCCAACAATTGCCGCTTGTGGGTGACATCACGGTTGCTTAGCGTCAGCTCATGCATCGTTCCCGGCTGCTACTCCCCGCGTTCACCGTCGCGGCGCTGGCACTGTTCGCGCAGGTACCGGCCGGTGGCGCTGCCCCGGCGATGGAATGGCGCGAAGTCTTCAACGAGGACGGCTCCATCACGCAGGCCCTGACCCCGAAGGCACCAGCCGAGAAATCGACGAACTTCCGCGCACTGGCCGCGGCGGACGTGATCCCGGTCCAGGTGACCGGCGACTCGGCGGACCGCTTCGACCTCGTCTTCGTGGGCGACGGCTACACGGCCGACGACCTGGAGACCTACACCGGCAACGTGAAGAGCAAGTGGGAAGAGCTCTCCGCGGTGGAGCCCTTCGCGAGCTACAAGGAGTACTTCAACGTCTGGCAGGTCAACGTCGTCTCCGCCGAGTCCGGTGTGGACCACGACCCGACCAAAGGCCTGCTCAAGAACACCGCGCTGGACATGGGTTTCTGGTGCCAGGGCCGGGACGCGAACACCGAGCGCCTGCTCTGCGTCAACGAGACCAAGGCCAAGGAGTTCGCGGCCCTCGCCCCTCAGGCCGACCAGGTGATCGCACTGGGCAACACCTCCAAGTACGGCGGCGCGGGTGGTTCGGTCGCCACCGCCTCCGGCTCGAACGCGCAGGCCGGCCAGATCGCGATCCACGAGCTCGGCCACTCCATCGGCGGCCTCGCCGACGAGTACGACTACCCCTACGCCAACTACACGGGCTCCGAACCGCGCGAGATCAACGTGACCAAGGACCCGACCGGCGCGAAGTGGGGCGAGTACCTCGGCCAGCCCTCCCCGGACGGCGGCGTGATCGCCCCGGTCGAGGGTGCGCGCTACTACAAGACCGGGCTCTACCGGCCGACCGGCAACTCGATCATGCGCACGCTGGGCAAGCAGTTCAACTCGATCGGCCGTGACGCCATGGTCAAGGCCTTCAAGGCCAAGATCCCGTCGCTGACCGAGCCGGTGGTGCCTCCCGCGAACTAGCGGGTGGCCGCACGACAGAAAAAAGGACCCGGATCTCCGGGTCCTTTTTTCTTCTCCTACCACCTATAAGAGGACTGATTCCGGACAACAAGTTGACATTTCGCGGATGCCCTTCCGGAACCCGCTTTCCCCGTCGCGCTGCGGAGCTACTATTTCGTGCCTGCCGCGAAACCATGGTGAAAGGCGCCCGGAATGGCCATCAAACACGATGTCATCGACGTGAGCGTGAGCCAGCAGATACTGTGGATCGGCTCCGACGCGTACCCGCTGAAAGGCATCACGAGGGTCGGGTCCAGGACCTGGGTGCCGCGCCGCGCCTATCTCGTCTGGGAGTTCGTGAAGTCCGTCGTCGGCTGGTGGTTCACCGGTTTCCTGGTCGCAGCTGGGGTCGCCGTGCTCCGGTCGTCCCTGCTGATCCCCGCCGACTCGATGCTGAACCAGCTGGTCCCGCTGGTGTTCGTCGCACTGGTGGTGGTGACCGTGATCAAGGCGGTGCGGCTGGCCTCCTGGCTCAGGTTCACGTTCCACAAGCTCGACATCGAGACCGCGAGCTCGTCGACCACCGCCCTGGTGAGCAGGGACCCGTCGGTCGTGCGCGACCTCGTCGCGCGGATCACCGCCGCGATCAACAACCCGGCGGCGGAATTCCACATGAGGGTGGACAACTTCCACCTCGGCGACAACATCAACCAGCACGGCGACAACTCCGTGGTGAACAAATGAGCGAGAGATTCCACGTCGGCGACAACATCACCCAGTACGGCGACAACAGCACGGTGAACAAAGGCGCCGCTGCGGAAGCATTCCGGCAGGCGCAGCGGTCGCACGAGTTCACCGGCCCGCCGCTGATTTTCGTGAACTACCGCAGTCCGGACGAACGGGCGGCGTACGACCTCGAGGGCGAGCTCACCCGGCGGCTCGGCAAGGGTGCCGTGTTCCGCGCGGGGAAGATGCCCGTCGGCACGGAGTTCACGGCGGAGCTGCTCCACCGCGCAGCGACCTGCCCGGTGATGGTCTCGGTCATCGGCAGGCACTGGGAGAACGCCTACGGCACCCGGCCGCTGGACGACCCGAACGACTGGGTGCGGCGCGAGATCGCCACTGCGTTCCGCCACCAGGTGCACGTGGCGCCGGTGCTGGTCGGCGCCCGTTCCCGGCCACTGGCGGAGGACCTGCCGGAGGAGATCAGGAGGATCGCCTTCCTGCAGTCGCTGCACCTGCCGGCGCACCACACAGCGCAGAACCTGCGCGAGGTGGTGGACACGCTGTTGCAGACCGTGCCCGCGCTCGTCAACATCCGCACGTTCGGCTGACGCTCACTCCTTGGCGAGCTCGTCGAGCACCGGCTGCAGGTCGGAGGCCAGCACGGGCACCAGGAACGCAGCCGCCACCTTGTGCTCCTTGTCCACGATGAACGTCGACGGCACGCTGTTCGCCGGAACGCCACGGAAGACGTTGATGAAGCTGCGCGCCGAGGCGTCGTAGATGGACGGGTAGGTCAGCGAACGGGACTTCATGAAGTCCCGCGGGTGCTCCTTCGAGGTCTCCTTGACGTCCAGCCCGATGACCTGCGTACCGGCGTCGAAGATCTTCTGCATCTCCGGCGCCTCGGTGCGGCAGGGCCCGCACCAGGCTCCCCAGATGTTGATCACGACGGGCTTGCCGGCGTAGTCGGAGAGCTTGACGGTCTTGCCCTCTTCGAGCAGGGACTCGCCCTCGAGACCCTTGAGCTCCTTGCGCTCACCGGGCGCGTACCGGATGTTGACCTGCCCACCCGGCGCGACGAGGTAGAAGTCCCCCGCCCCGACCTGGGCCGCGTCCTTCCCGGTCGTGCAGCCGGCGAGCACCAGCAGCAGCACGAGGAAACGCTTCATGCCCCGGTCACCCGAGGGTTGGTGGCGCCCACGGGCTCGGTGTACGCGATCCGCACGAGCTGTTCGCCCTCGAAGATCAACGAGGTCAGCGAGGCGAGCGAGCACTCCCGCTTGCGGGGGTCGTGCCACATCCGCTTGCCCTCCAGGAACCGGCGCACGGTCCAGATGGGCAGCTGGTGCGACACGCACACGGCCTCGTGGCCCTCGGCGGCGGCACGGGCCTTCTGCACGGCACCGAGCATCCGGTGGGCGATCTCGATGTACGGCTCGCCCCAGGAGGGCTTGAACGGGTTGACCAGCTTCGGCCAGTGCTGCGGAGACCTCAGCGCGCCGTCGCCGACCGCGACCTTCAACCCCTCGAACTGGTTGTCGGCCTCGATCAGCCGCTCGTCCGTCGCCAGTTCCAGGCGGTGCGAGTCGGCGATGGGCGCGGCGGTCTGCTGTGCACGGTCCAATGGGGACGCCACGACGTGCACGATGTCGTGGTCCGCCAGGTGCTCGGCCACGGTCAGCGCCTGCTTCTGGCCCCGCTCGGACAGCTTGAAGCCGGGCAGGCGGCCGTACAGGATGCCGGTCGGGTTGTGCACCTCGCCGTGGCGGAGCAGGTGGACGACGGTGCGGGTCACTTGCGGGCCTCCTTGGCGGCACGAGCCGCGTGCGGCAGTGCGTCGGCGATCACTGCGAACTCCTCTTCGCCCATGGCGGCGTTCACGAACCACGCTTCGAACGCCGACGGCGGGGCGTACACGCCTCGTTCCAGCAACGCGTGGAAGAACGGCGGGAAGCGCCACGTCTCGCACGCCTGCGCACCCGCGTAGTCCGTCACCTCGGATGAACCGAAGAACACGCTCACCAGGTTCCCGGCGAACTGCACCCGGTGCTCGACGCCCGCGTCCGTCAGCGACGCCGTGAACAGCGCGCCGAGGCGTGCGGCGTTGCGGTCGAGCGCCCGGTAGACGTCCTCGTCGGCGGCCTTCAGCGTGGCCAGGCCGGCGGCGACCGCGACGGGGTTACCGGACAGCGTGCCCGCCTGGTAGACGGGGCCGGAGGGCGCGAGCCTCGCCATGACGTCCGCGCGGCCGCCGAACGCCGCCGCGGGCAGGCCACCGGACATGACCTTGCCGAACGTGTAGAGGTCGCCGCGCACGCGCTCCAGGCCGAACCAGCCGGCGCGCGAGACGCGGAAGCCGGTCATGACCTCGTCCATGATCAGCAACGCGCCGTCGGCGTCGCAGATCTCGCGCAGGCCCGCGTTGAAGTCGGCACCGGGCGCGACCGCGCCCATGTTGCCCGCCGCGGCCTCGGTGATCACGCAGGCGATCTCGCCGGGGTTCTCCGCGAACGCCGCGCGCACGGCCTCGATGTCGTTGTACGGCAGCACGATCGTGTCCTCGGCCTGCGCACCCGTGACGCCGGGCGAGGACGGCAGGCCCAGGGTCGCGACGCCGGAGCCCGCCTGGGCGAGCAGCGCGTCGACGTGGCCGTGGTAGCACCCGGCGAACTTGATGACCTTGCGGCGCTCGGTGAAGCCGCGCGCGAGGCGGATCGCGCTCATCGTGGCCTCGGTGCCCGAGTTGACCAGGCGGACCTGACGGACCGGCTCGACGCGGTCGACGATCTCGGCCGCGAGGTCGATCTCACCCTCGGTCGGCGTGCCGAACGACAGACCGAACGACGCGGCCTTCTGCACCGCCTCGACCACGGACGGATGGGCGTGCCCGAGGATCATCGGGCCCCACGAGGCCACCAGGTCGACGTAGCGGTTGCCGTCCGCGTCCCACAGGTGCGGACCCTCGCCGCGCACCATGAAGCGCGGGGTGCCGCCGACGGAGTGGAACGCCCGCACCGGAGAGTTGACCCCGCCGGGGGTCAGCGTCGACGCGCGCTCGAACAGGGCCTGGGATCGACTCGCAGTCACGTACCCCAGTCTCACATGTCGGAGTCGGCGGCTTTCTGCGGCCGGGCGCGCACGGCCAGCATGATCTGCCTCACCGCGTCGAGAGCGAGCAGCAGGGCGAGGGTGGCGGCGCCGACGGCGGTGCCCAGCCAGTTGCCGTGGTAACGCGCGG
Source organism: Lentzea sp. HUAS TT2 (assembly GCF_051853195.1). Lineage (NCBI taxonomy): Bacteria > Bacillati > Actinomycetota > Actinomycetes > Pseudonocardiales > Pseudonocardiaceae > Lentzea > Lentzea sp. HUAS TT2. Next base: position 2,297,301 of record NZ_CP196667.1, read on the forward strand.
AGACCAGCGTCTCGCGGCCCTCGATCGGGTACTCCAGCCGCACGATGCCGCGGTTCCAGCACCACACGGCCACGATCACCAGCACGACGATCGCGACGGCCTCGCCCGCGGCGATGAGCCACCGCCTGGGCTGGTGCAGGCTCGGACCGGCCGGCGGGGCCTGCTCAGGCTCCTCCACCACGGTGTCCGACTCCGGCTCAGTCACGGCCTCTGTCACGTCGCTCACCCTCTCACGACCCGGCGCAGCGCCGCGAGGAAGGCTTGCGGATCGCGCGCCCACGCCAGCACCACCGTGCCGCCGACCAGCCGCAACGGCACCGCCGTCGTCCCCTTGGGCACCGACCAGCCACCGCCGAGCACCTTCGCGCCGGTGGGCGCGCCGACGTCGGTGCAGGCCTCGATCATGGCGACGGGCAGCTTCTCCCGCCCGAACTGGGCCTCCTCGGCCGTCAGCGCGATGCTGCCGGTCTTGACCCTCAGGTTCACCCACAACACCGCGCAGAGCGTCAGCACGAGCCCCACGATCGTCCACAGCGCCACGGACGCGGGCCCGGTGATGAGCTCGATCAGATACCCGGCCACGGCGAACGCCGGTCCCCACAGGAGTGGCCACCAGCTGCTGCCGGACTCTCGGTAGAGCACTAGCGGACGAACCTGTTCGAGGGCGGCAGGAACTGCAGCACCACGGCCGCGATGGTCAGCCCGATCACGACGATGCAGATCGCCACGCTGGGCTGCCAGACCGTCGCGCCGATCGAGATGAACATGATCGCGATCATCGACAGGAACCCGAGCACGCCCAGGATCGTGAGCAGGATGCGCGCCCAGTTCTGCCCGTTGCGCAGCACGACCGCGAACGCGATGTACGGCGCGGCGGCGACCAGCATGGCGAAGCCGAGGATGATCGCCAGCGCCCGCACGCCGAACTCGCCGGCTTGCCGGTCCTGCTCGGTGACGACGCTGTCCTGGGTGACGAAGAAGTCCGCGTTGGCGAGCAGCATCACCGGCAGCACGGCCACGGAGAGCACGGCGCCCGCGATCCAGATCCACATCGCGGCGGTGATCGTGGCGGGCCGCGGCGGCGCCATCTCGTGCGGCAGCACCGGTGAGAGCGGTGCCATCGAGAAGCTCGCCTGCCCGACCTGGTTCACCTGGTACTGCCCGGCGGGGGCCGGCGCCACGGGATAGGCGCCCGCGGGGTTCTGCCACTGGACGTTGTCGGGGTTCTGCCACTGGACGTCACCGGCGGGCGGTGCCGACGGGACCTGCGGCTGCGCGTACTCCTGGGTCGGCTGCCACGGGTTCGGGTCCTGCGGATTGGTCACTGCTCACGCACCTCCGCGAGCCACTGTGCCGTACGCGCCTGCCACGTGAAGACGATTGCGGCACAGATGAGCAGCAGTGTGACCAAGTTCGACGCGCTGATGCCGACGAACAAGATCCAGATCATGTGGGCGATCGCGATGAACGACAACGCGATCCGCGCCCAGTTCCTGCGCTTGAGGAACAGCCGCGTCAGCCACGCGTAGGCCGCCACGAAGACCAGCGCGACCGCGGTCAGCGTGGCCAGGAAGCCCGTGACCTGCCCCGAGGTCCAGTCGGTCAGCCGCTGCACCTCACCGCGCTGGAACCACAGCCCGGCCGTGGTGAACACCACGAAGACGGCGATCGCCGACCAGAGGCCGACGGCGATGCGGACCTGCAGGGGAGCGTCGTTCACGCCGCCTGCTCGTGCTCGGTCAGGTAGTCGGTCGACTGCCTGAAGTAGAACAGCACCAGGCCGGAGACGGCGACCAGCACCGTCACGATCCCCAGGGTGTTCGTGATCATCTGGAAGAACAGGCCGATCAGCAGCGTGATCATCAGGCCGGTCCTGCTCTTCTTCAGGCCGCCCTTGACCTTGCCGGCGAGCCACACCGCGAGGCCCGCGATCACGACGGTCACCACCAGCGACACGGTCACCAGGCCGTTGACGGTCGAGGCGATCATGTCCCGCGTGACCTTCTCGTCCTTGTTGCCGCTGACGGCCGCTTCGATCAGCACCTGCTTGTTCAGCAGCACGTACAGCGCGGCCAGGACACTGAGGGCCACACCGGTCACGACGAGCCAGTAGCCCGCGGTGATGGTGCGAGGGGTGCCCGATTCCTTCGGAGACGTCACGCTCGAAACCTAGGTCCGCAGGAAGGCGCTGTCCACCGCGACCCGCTTCCTGAAGTGCGCGGACACCCGGTACATCAGCACGATCGCGGTCGCGTCCAGCACCATGGTGACCGCCGTGACGGCCAGATCGACCGCCGTCAGCTCCACGCCCACCTCGGCGGCGACCCCACTGGCCCACGCCCCCAGCCGGAACAGTCCGAACGCGACGGAAGCGCTACCCAGCACCGTGAGCACGATCCTGGCCCAGTTCCGGCCGCGTGCCATCGCGTTCGCCAGCCGTGTGTACGCGAGCAGCACGGCGACGGCGATCAGCAGTCCGAAGAGGACACCGCCGTTCACGCCGGCATCGACTTGGTCCTGTCCCATCGCCGGGTTCTGGCGTCGCGCCTCGGCCACGAGCGTCTCGCGGTCGAAGAGCTGGGCCACGAACCGCAGCATGCCGACGCACGCGCTGGCGATCCAGAGCCAGCGCGCGACGTCGATCAGCTTCGGGACAGGAGCGGGAGCTACCGGTCCAGCCATCGGGCGGCTTCGGTTGCCCAGTAGGTGAGCACGATGTCCGCGCCGGCACGGCGGATGGACGTGAGCGACTCCAGAATCGAGCGCTCGCGGTCGATCCAGCCGTTCGCGGCAGCGGCCTCGATCATCGAGTACTCGCCGGAGATCTGGTACGCCGCAACGGGAACGTCCGAGATCTCGGCGACGGACCGCAGCACGTCCAGGTACAGCAGGGCGGGCTTGACCATGACCATGTCCGCGCCCTCTGCGAGGTCCAGCTGCACCTCGCGGATCGCCTCGCGGGCGTTCGCCGGGTCCTGCTGGTAGGTCTTGCGGTCACCCGAGAGCTGCGACTCGACGGCGTCGCGGAACGGGCCGTAGAACGCCGACGCGTACTTGGCGGAGTAGGCGAGGATGCCGGTGTCGGCCAGGCCCGCCTGGTCCAGAGCGTTGCGGATGAAGGCGATCTGACCGTCCATCATGCCGCTGGGGCCGACGACGTGGGCACCCGCGCGCGCCTGGGCCACGGCCATCTCGCCGTAGATCTCCAGAGTCGCGTCGTTGTCCACGCTGCCGTCGGCGGTGAGCACGCCGCAGTGGCCGTGGTCGGTGAACTCGTCGAGGCAGCAGTCCGACATGAGCACGGTGCTGTCGCCCAGTTCCGCCCGCAGGTCGCCCAGCGCGGCGTTGAGGATGCCGTCCGGGTCGGTGCCACCGGAACCGACGGCGTCGCGCACGGCAGGGACGCCGAACAGCATGATGCCGCCGACGCCTGCCTGCACGGCCTCGACCGCGGCCTTGCGCAGCGAGTCGCGGGAGTGCTGCAGGACGCCCGGCATGCTGCTGATCTCAGCAGGCTCGGCCAGGCCTTCCTTGACGAACATCGGCAGTACGAGCTGCCTCGGGCGCACCTCGGTCTCGCTGACCAGGCGGCGCATGGCGGGCGTCGTGCGCAGACGCCTCGGCCGGTGAAGTGGGTACACGGCGGACTCCCTGTCGGAGAGAGTCGAAGGGGCCACTCAAAGGATCTTGAGTGGCCCCGACGGCTTCATGAACTTCAGCTGCGGCGCAGACGCTTGGTCTTGCGCGGAGGAGGCAGCGCTCCCTCGGCGCGCAACCGGGCTGCGTGGGCGGCCAGCGCGTCGACCAGCGCGGGCACGTTCGCCTCCTCGGGCTGCACGTCGACCCGGAGGCCGAACTCCCGCGCCGTCTCGGCGGTCTGCGGGCCGATGCACGCGACGAGCGTGCGGGCGTGCGGCTTGCCCGCGATGCCGACCAGGTTCCGCACGGTCGACGACGAGGTGAAGCACACCGCGTCGAAGCCACCGGACTTGATCATCTCGCGGGTGTCGGCGGGCGGCGGGGCCGCACGCACGGTGCGGTACGCCGTCACGTCGTCGATCTCCCAGCCACGTTCGCGCAGGCCAGCGGCCAGCGTCTCGGTGGCGATGTCGGCCCGCGGCAGCAGCACGCGGTCGACCGGGTCGAGGATGTCGTCGTAGGGCGGGAAGTCGTTCAGCAGGCCCTCGGACGACTGGTCACCCGACGGCACGAGCTCCGGGATGATGCCGAACGAACGCACCTTCGCGGCCGTGGCCTCGCCGACGCAGGCGATCTTCACGCCGGAGAACGCACGGGCGTCCAGGCCGAACTCGCGGAACTTCTCCCACACCGCGCGAACCGCGTTGGTCGAGGTGAAGACGACCCACTGGTAGCGGCCGTCGACGAGACCCTTGACCGAGCGCTCCATCTGCGCGGGGCTGCGGGGCGGCTCGACGGAGATCGTCGGCACCTCGACGGCGATCGCGCCGTGCGAGTGCAGACGCTCGCTCATCGCGCCGGCCTGCTCCTTGGTCCGCGGGACCAGCACGCGCCAGCCGTACAGCGCCCGCGACTCCCACCAGGAGAGCTTCGAGCGGTTGGCGGCGGCGGCACCGACCGTGACGACCAGCGGGCCGCCCATCTCACCGGCGTCGGCCGCGACCGCGGCCAGCGTGGTGTCGATGGTGCGCTGCTGGAAGCCGGTGCCTTCGGCGGTGACGGCGACCGGGGTCTGCGGCGCGAGGCCGTTCTCGACCAGGTTCGACGCGGCCTCCGCCAGGTGCGAGCCGGTCGCGTGCAGCACCAGCGTGCCGGGCGCGGCGGCGAGGCCGGCCCAGTCCGTCACGGCGCGCACGTCGACCTCGGTGTGCACGCCACCGAGAGCGACACCCGCGTACGCCGGGACCGCGGTGCCGGCGGGCACACCGGGAACGACGTCGAACGGGATCGTCGACTTCGCGACGGCCTGCGCCTCCTTGACGACCGAGTCGAGCGTCAGCGGGTCACCCGCGACGAGACGAACGACGGTCGCGCCGTTGCGCGCCTCGTTCACCAGGTCCTTGGCCACGTCGGCGGACTCGCCGACAGCGGGGCGGACCTCGACTCCCTCCGGCACGGTCGCGAGGACGTCCGAAGGAACGTCCGGGTCGGTGACCACGAGTTCAGCCCTGGTGAGCAAGTCGTGGGCCCGGACCGTGAGCAGCCCGGTGTCGCCGGGGCCGGAGCCCACGAAGGCGATGCGTCCGGGGGTCTTGCGTGCGCGGGTCATCAGGGCACTCCCCATCGATTACGCCTCTGGACCGCTGAGAACCGCGGCCCCGAGGTCGAGCAACTCGGCGGCCAGCGCCCGGCCGAGTCCCTCAGCTTCGGTCAAGTCACCGGTGGCGGACGCACGGAGGAGATCGTTCTCCGGCGTCGCTGCGACCCCGCGCAGGGAGAGTCGGTACACGACCCGCCCCTCGTCATCGAGGTCTTCCACCACATCGGCCAGCGCGCCGACCGGCGCGCTGCAGCCCGCTTCGAGCGCGGCCAGCATGGCGCGCTCGGCGGTCACAGCGGCCCGGCTGGCCGAATCGTCCAAAGTGGACTGGATCAGGTGCTCGGCGTCGACGTCGTCGACCCGGCACTCGACTGCCAACGCACCCTGCGCGGGTGCGGGAAGCATCTGGATGGGCTCCAGGTTCTCGGTGATCTCGCTCGTGCGGCCGAGCCGCGCGATGCCGGCGCGAGCCAGCACCACCGCGTCGAGCTCGCCGCCCCTGACCTTCCCGATCCGCGTGTCCACGTTGCCGCGCAACGGAACGATGTCCAGCCCGAGGCCGAGGGCCTCCAGCTGGGCTGCGCGCCGCGGCGATCCGGTGCCCACTGTGGAGCCGACCGGCAGCTCGCCGAGCGTGAGGCCGTCGCGCGCCACCAGGGCGTCGCGCGGGTCCTCGCGCTGGGGCACTGCCGCGAGCGTCAGACGGGGGTCCGGCGCGGTCGGGAGGTCCTTGTAGGAGTGGACGGCGACGTCGATCTCACCGTTCGCGAGGGCGTCGCGAAGGGCCGACGTGAAGACGCCGATGCCGATCTGGGCGATCGGAGCGTCGGAGAGGTCGCCCGGCGTCTTGATGACGACGATCTCGACCTGTGCTCCGGCAGCCTTCAGCGCCTCGGCCACGGTCCCCGTCTGCGCGAGCGCCAGTGCGCTGCCTCGGGTACCGATCCGTAGGGTGCGGGTCACCGCGTTTCACCATCCACAGGAGCTTGCTTGGTCTGACTGACAACCCCAGGCGTCTGGGGGTCGAGCCCGAACAGTTCGCGGAGAGCCTCCGCGTAGCCGGTACCACCAGGGGCGGAGGCGAGCTCCTTCACCCTGACGGTCGGCGTGTGCAGGAGCTTGTCTACAACGCGGCGCACCGTCTTGGCCAATTCACCGCGTGTCGCGGAGTCCAGTTCGGGAAGTCGCGAATCAAGACGGAGCAGTTCGGCGTCGACCACCTCGGCCGCCCGCTTGCGCAGGGCCGTGACGGTCGGCGTGACCTCGGCGGACCGCTGGCTCGCGAGGTAGGCCTTCACCTCGCCGGCGACCAGCGTGGCCGCGAGGCGGGCGTCCTGGCCTGCGGGCGCGTCGGAAAGACGGCGCTGCAACGTTTCCAGGTCCACCACACGAACGTTCGACAGCTCGGCGGCGGCCGGGTCGACGTCCTTGGGCAGGCCCAGGTCGCACACGACCAGGGGCCGCGAGCGCTCGCTGATCATGTCCGCGCGGACCACCGTGTCGACCGACCCGGTGCACGCGAAGACGATGTCCGCGAGGTCGATCTCGGAGGCCAGCGCGGTCAGGTCGACGGCCGTCGCGGGGACGCCCTCGGCCTTCAGCGACGTGGCGAGACGCACACCGTTGGCCTGCGTGCGGTTCGCGATGACGACCTCGCCGATGCCCGCTCGGCGCAGGTGGGCGGACGCCAGTCCCCCCATCGCACCGGCGCCGACGAGCAACGCGCGCTTGCCGACGAGGGTGCCCAGGTGGGCCTCCGCGTCGCCGAGGGCCTCGGACACGACCGACGCACCGGCGTGGTCGATGCCCGTCTCGCTGTGCACGCGCTTGCCGACGCGCAGCGCGTTCTGGGTGAGCTCGTGGACGGTCCTGCCGACGGTGCCCGCCTCGTCCGCCGCCGCGTACGCACCGCGCAGCTGGCCGAGGATCTGGGACTCGCCGACGACCATCGAGTCGAGGCCGGCCGCGACGGAGAACAGGTGCTCGACGGCAGCGGCGGCGTAATGCACGTAAAAGTGCTCGTACAGCGAGTGGGGCTCGATCTGGGCGTGCTGCGCGAGGACGTCGACGACCTCGGACATGCCGCCGTGGAACGACTCGACGACGGCGTAGACCTCGACCCTGTTGCAGGTCGAGACCACCATCGCCTCGGAGACGCTGGGCGCGGCGAGCAGCTGGCCGAGGACCTTGGGCAGGTTCGGCTCGGCCACCGTGACGCGTTCCAGGACCGGAACTGGGGCGGTGCGGTGCGACAGACCGACTACGAGCACGCTCATGCAGTCACCACGTCTGCCGGAGCCGTCTGGCTCACGCTCACGGGCGAATCACCATCCCGTCCACACCGAGTCCGTTGTTGCCGACCGAGACATTGGCAGCCTCGTCCGCACGTCGAGCGACGTGGAACGAAAGGATCTGCATCTCGACCGCCAAGTCAACCTTGCGCACCTCGACGTTGTCTGGAACCTGAAGAACAACTGGTGCGAAGTTCAGAATGCACTGGACGCCCGCAGATACCAAACGGTCGCAAACCGACTGAGCCGCAGGCGGCGGCGTCGCGATGACACCGATCGACACCTCGCGCTCCATGCAGACCGACGTGATCTCGTCGATGTGGTTGACCGGAATGCCCCCAACAGGGATTCCGACGAGATCGTCGTCCACGTCGAAGAGGGCGGTGACCGGGAATCCACGGCCGGGGAACCCGCCGTAGTTCGCGAGAGCGTGACCAAGGTTACCGATGCCGACGACGGCCACGGAGTGGTTCCGGGTGAGGCCGAGGATGCGCTCGATGTGGCTCACGAGGACCTCGACGTCGTAGCCGACGCCCCTCGTGCCGTAGCTGCCGATGTAGCTCAGGTCCTTGCGGAGCTTCGCCGCGTTGACGCCGGCGGCCTGGCTCAGTTCCTCGCTCGAGACCGCGTTCACACCCTGGTCGGCCATGCCGGACAGCACGCGCAGGTACACGGCGAGCCGGGCCACGGCCGCCTCGGGGATCGCACGAGCGCGCTCCCTGTCGGCAGGCTCCACAGGGGTGGTGGTCGTCTCACCTTCGCCCCGCTGTGATGCCACGCTCTCCGACCTCCGGGTGTGGTTCACCGCAGTGACCCCGCGGCGTTGGTGATGCTCACACCGTACCGCTTGTGAACGCATGCACAAAGTCGGTGATCAGGTGTCACAGCACTGGTGACAGGGCGTGACCAGCGCTTCCTCTGTTCATGATCACTACGGGTGAGCCGCTACTCGACCGAGAAGGTGACCGAGTGCCATCCCGTCGCACCGTCGGGAACGGGGTCGAGGCGTGCCTGGTCCTGGGTGAACCCGGACTTGTCGGTGGCCCGGCACTCGACCGTGTGACTGCCCTGCTTCAGGTCCATCTCGATCTTCCACATCCGCCACGTGCTGTCGCTGACGTCGGCCGCGAGCTCGGCCTCCTGCCAGGGCCCGCCGTCCGCCCTGACCTCGACCTTGGCCACGCCCTTGGGCTGCGCCCACGCCGTTCCCGCGATGACCGCCTTGCCCTGCACCTTGCCCATCCGCTGGGGCCGGTCGATGCGCGACGACACCTTGATCGGCGCCCTCGTGGCCCACCCGCGCGGGATCCAGTAGCCCTGTTCCTTCGCGAACGTGGTGACGTTGAGGTCGGTGACCCACTTGGTCGCGGAGACGTAGCCGTAGAGGCCGGGGACGACGAGCCGCGCGGGGAACCCGTGCTCGGCGGGCAGTGGTTCGCCGTTCATGCCGATCGCGATCAGCCCGTTCTCCAGCACGTAGTCGAGCGGGCTGCCCGCGGTGAACCCGTCGTCGCTGGTGCTGAACAGCTGGTCCGCGCCGGCCTTCACACCGGCCTCCCGCAGCACGTCGCCGATCTTGATGCCGACGAAGTTGGCCGTGGAGATGTACGGCCCGCCCACCTCGTTGGAGACGCAGGTCAGCGTGACGGTCTCCTCGACCAGGTCCCGCTGGCGGATCTCCTCGAACGTCAGCACCATCGGCCGCTCGACCATGCCGTGCACCCGCAGCGCCCACTCCTCCGCCCGGATCCGCGGCACGCTCAGCGCGGTGTCGATCCGGTAGAACTCCTTGCTGCTGGTGATGAAGCTAGGGGTGCCGTCTTTGACGAAGTCGGCGTTGAACGGGATCTCCGGCGCCTTGACCTTCGGCGTCAGGTCGCCCACGGCGTTGCGCGAGCCCTCGACGTCGGTCCGGTTGCCGAACAGCTGCCCCGCGACCCCGGCGAAGACCGCCAGCCCCGCGGTGATCAGGAAGCCGCGCCGGCTCTCGCTCTCCTCGGCCTCCCTGTGCAGGTAGCGGAACACGTAGACGCCCGCGGCGGTGCTGGCCACGGGGGCGAGAACGGCGAGCTGGCCGACGTCCGGCCTGGTCACGACCGCCGCGACGCCCACGAACCCGAGCAGCACGGTCACCAGCGTCCCCGGCGCGGGAGAGTTCCTGCTGGCTAGCCCGGCACCCACGCCGATGCCCGCCAGCACGAGGCCCATGCCGATGAGCAGGACGAGCTTGTCAGCGGTGCCGAACGTCGTGACCGCGAAGTCCTTGAGCCAGGACGGCGTGAGGTCGATCGCCGCGTTGCCGACCGCGAGGTACGGCGACGCGCTCAGGCCCACGAAGGCGGCCACCAGGTGCCCGGCCGCGAGGGCGGCGACGAGCGCGAGCAGTCCGGTGAGGGCGGCCTTGGCGGGCTTCATGTCTCTCATTCGACACCCGCGGGGCCCTGGTTCGCTCAGGTCGTAAGCCCTCGGTAATCAACTTCTACGCGAGAGCCGCCCGCAGGCGGTCCTCCTCCACCTTCCAGTACCCGTGCTCGGCCCCGTCGACCAGGAACACCGGCACCCGGTCCCCGTACTCGGCGCGCAGCTCGGGATCGGAGTCGACGTCCTCGACGGACCAGGTGGCGCCCAGCTCCGCGCAGATCCGCTCGATCTCGACGGCGGCCTCCTCGCAGGAGTGGCACGACACCCGGCTCATCAACGTCACGTGGTGGGTCATGCCCGTCATGCTCCCAAAGGCCTGCGCAGGACGGCGCGCGCCAGCTTGCCCGTCGGCGAGTGCGGCAGGGCGGTGGCGAACTCCACCACCGTCGGCACCTTGAACTTGGCCAGGCGGGCGGCGCAGTGCGCGACGACGTCCTCGGTCGACGCCTCGGCACCCTCGCGCAGCACCACGACGACCTTCACCGACTCGCCGGTCTTCTCGTCCGGCACGCCGACGGCCGCGGCCTCCAGGACGCCGGCCATCTCGCCGATGACCTGCTCGACCTCGTGCGGGTAGACGTTGAAGCCGTTGACGATGATCAGGTCGCCTGCCCTGTCGACCAGGTGCAGATCGCCGTCGGCGTCGATGAAGCCCACGTCGCCCGTGCGGAACCAGCCCGAGCCGTCCGGGCCGTGCACGCCGTCGGGCCAGTAGCCGCTGAAGAGGTTGTCGCCCTTCGCGGACACCAGGCCCGTGCCCGGCTCGTCCTCGTCGATGTCGAGCACCGAGCCGTCGGTGTCGACCAGCCGGATCTCGACGCCCGGCAGCGCCTGGCCCACCGATCCCGGCTTCGGCACGCCGCCGACCAGCGTCGACGTGAGCACCGGGCCCGTCTCGGTCAGGCCGTAGCCCTCGTAGATCGGGATGCCGATGGCACCGCGCATCTCGGCGATGACACCCGCGGGCAGCGGGGCGGCGCCGGAGGTGAACAGGCGGATGGTGGCGAGCTTCTCGCGCAGCACCTCGGCCGGGTGGGCGAGCAGCGCCCGGTACATGGGCGGCACGCCGACCATCGTGGTGACGCGGTGCTCCTCGATGACGTCCAGCACCGCGGCCGGGTCGAAGCGCTCCATCAGGACCGCCGTGGCACCGGCGCCCGCCACCTGCAGCAGGCCGGGGCCGAGGCCGTAGACGTGGAACAACGGCAGCGCGAGCAGCACCCGGTCGCCCGCCGTGACGGGGGCGGGGCGCAGCGAGGCGCACTGCGAGACGTTCGCGAGCAACGCCCGGTGCGACAGCATCGCGCCGCGCGGCACGCCGGACGTGCCCGAGGTGTAGCCGAGAACGGCCAGGTCCTCGCCCCCGCGCACGGCCTCGAACGGCTCCGCGGTGGCGGTGACGTCCGGGACGTCGAGCACCTGGGCGTCCGACCCCTCGCCGTCGCCCACGAGCAGCGCGGCGCCGGAGTCGGCCAGGATCCGCTGGAGCTCACGCGGCGGGTTGCCGGGGCCGGTGGGCACCACGACACCACCCGCGCGCAGAATTCCGAACACGGCGACCACGAACTCGGGGCTCGTGGGCAGCCGTACCGCCACTCGGTCGCCCGGTTCGAGTCCGGAATCGGCCAAACGGCGGGCGAAAGCATCGGTCGCGCCGTCGATGGTTTCCCACGTGAGGCTCTTACCGCTCGCTACGTCCACCAAGGCGACGTGGCTGGGTCCCCGCTGTGCCGAAGCACGGACCAGATCTGACACATTGCGAGCGGAAGTCAACATGGCCTCCTCATGAACAACTGGACGCTTCGAGCAGTCTTCCACGCGTGACGAGCGTCATGAAGTCACGGTTGGCTCGTCTCTCACTCGCAACCCCGTCCGCTACCTACTACGGAGTAACAACACGTATGCTGCCGCCACGGCGACTCTGTGGAGGTGCCGCGAGCCGATGACCGCGCGGGCACGACCGAACACGATCAGGACCACCCGAACCATGACGGGGGGTCAGCACGACAACGCCGCCGACGAGCCGTGGCAGCTCGTCAAGGCCGCCCAAGAGGGTGACACCGGGGCGTTCGGAGTGCTGTACGACAAGTACGTCGACATGGTTTTTCGCTATGTCCTCTTCCGGGTGGGCGGCGACCGCGCGTTCGCCGAGGACGTGACGAGCGAGACGTTCCTCCGGGCTCTGCGCAGCATCGGTTCGGTCAGCTACCAGGGCCGCGACGTGGGCGCGTGGTTCGTCACGATCGCCCGCAACATCGTGTTCGACCACGTGAAGTCGAGCCGCTACCGGCTCGAGGTCACGACCGCCGAACTGCAGGACAACCGCGAGGAGACGAGCGGCCCCGAGCAGGAGGTCATGACCGAGGCGACCAACGCGGAGCTGCTCCGGTGCGTCTCACAGTTGGGTGACGACCAGCGCGAGTGCATCGTGCTGAGGTTCATCGAAGGCAAGTCGGTGTCCGAGGTCGCGCAGCTCATGGACCGCAACGAGGGCGCCGTGAAGGCTTTGCAACACCGAGCCGTGAGGCGGCTCGCACAGATCCTCCCGTCCTGGTTGCGGTGATAGCGATCGCAAGGGCGTAACCCAAAGCAGATCAACTTCGTTACTCGGGCTGAGATGGACGGCAAGGGAAGAACACCGCGGTGGCGGCACACGGAGCACGAGCGATTCGCCCGTGCCGTTGAAGGCGGCCCACAGCCGGTAGGCAACGACGACCTCGCTGATGACCTCGCGATCGTCGAACTCCTCCGGCAGATGGACGTCGGCCCGGACGCCGAGGCGCGCGAACGGATGAGACAGCGCGTCCTCACCGCGCCCCCACCGGAGAAGCCACTGGTGCTCTCGTCGGTAAGACGGGTGGGAGCGCGCGCACGATTAGCGGTCGCAGCGGCCGCGGTCCTCTGCTTGCTGATGTCACTCGCAGGCATGAGCGTGCTGCTCAGCCGTGACGCGCTCCCGGGAGACCCGCTCTACGGCATCAAGCGCACCACCGAAAGCGCCTCGCTGGGCCTGACCTTCGACGACGAGGACCGGGCCTTCAAGCACCTGGAGTTCGCCACGTCCAGGGTCACCGAGATGGAAACCCTGGCCGACCGCTCCTCCGACTCGTCAGCCCAGCTCACGGCCCTGACCGACCTGGACACCGACGCGGTGGAGGGCGCCCGCCGCCTGACCACCTACGCGACGTCGTCCGACAAGACCGCCCTACCGGTCCTCCGCGACTGGGCCCTCGCCCAGTACGTGAAGATCGGCACCCTGCGCCCCCGCCTCCCAGGCGACGCCGGCGCCCACGCCGACACGACGATGTGGCTGCTGGCCAGCATCGCCCAACGGGCCCACGACCTGGCGGCACGAGCCACCTGCGACGCCGTGACCAGCGGTTCCTCCGACCCGCTCGGCCCGCTGCCGGCCAAGGACGAGTGCGCGTCGGCGACAACCGACCCGTCCCCGTCCACGTCGAGCAAGCCCTCCGCGGCACAGCCGACGCAGTCGGGCCAGCCGAACCCGTCGGCCTCGGCCCCGGTTTCGGTCCAGCCCACCCAGTCGGCGAATCCGGGCTCGACGGCCCCCACGCCGTCCAAGCCGGGCACCCCCACGACCCCGTCGACGAGCAAGCCGGGAATCACGATCCCGCTCCCGCTACCGCTCCCCAGCATCTCGCTTCCGCTTCTCCCCGGCATCAGCTTCGGCTGAGTCGGGCGCTTTCCGACGAACCTGATCGCTACGCTTGCGACATGGCAGGGAAGCGTGAGTTGGAGAGCGACCGGCTGGCCGAACTAGCCGGCGAGGCATCGGCAGACGCGGCGATCCAGGCTGCTGCGATGGCGCCAGAACTCGACGCCTCCCTGACGGTCCCGCCGGACCTGACGGCAGCGGCCTTCTTCGACGTGGACAACACGATGATGATGGGCGCGTCGATCTTCCACTTCGCCCGAGGCCTGGCCGCGCGCAAGTACTTCTCCTCGTCCGACCTGGCAGGCTTCGTCTGGCAACAGCTGAAGTTCCGGGTAGGCGGCCGGGAAGACCCGGAATCCGTCAAGGCGAGCCGCGAACAGGCACTCTCCTTCGTGGCGGGCAGAAGCGTCGCCGAACTCGTCTCCCTGGGCGAGGAGATCTACGACGAACTGATGGCCGACCGCATCTGGAAGGGCACCCAAGCCCTGGCCCAGATGCACCTGGACGCAGGCCAGCGAGTCTGGCTGGTCACCGCCACCCCGGTGGAACTCGCCCAGATCATCGCCCGCCGCCTGGGCCTGACCGGCGCCCTGGGCACCGTCTCCGAATCGGAGAACGGCGTCTACACGGGCCGCCTGGTGGGCGACCTGCTGCACGGCAAGGCCAAAGCACAGGCGGTCCGCTCCCTGGCGGCGAAAGAGGGCCTGGACCTGCGCCGCTGCACCGCGTACTCGGACTCCTCGAACGACGTCCCGATGCTCTCGGTGGTGGGCACGGCAGTGGCCGTGAACCCGGACTCACAGCTGCGCGAAGTCTCCCGCCGCAAGGGCTGGGAGATCCGAGACTTCAGAACCGGCCGAAAGGCAGCGAAGATCGGCGTCCCGTCAGTGCTGGGAGCAGGAGCCCTGGCAGGCGCGGTAGCAGCCACGATGGCATACCGGCGTCGCGTGAAATAGCCGGCCACACCGATCAGACGCGACGCCGGAGCAAGGAATCAGCCGCCACAGGACGCACGCGAGGCGACCACCTACGAACTCGCGACCGGCACGTCGATCCCGAGCCCACGCCACCCAGCTTCCCCACCGGCCGTCAGAACGACAGCCCGGGAAGACCCGATCCTCCGAACCCACCCACGCTCGAAGAACGAAGAACACAAGTGGGCCCCGGCCGCCCCAGCGAGATGGGGCACCCGCTCAGTCCAGTCCAGACACCCCCGGCTGACCTGACGCTGAGACGGTTCGAACCCGAGCTCCTTCAACCAAACCATCCCGGGTTCGGTGACAACGAGCTCAGCCGTGACCACCCCCAGCCCCACCAGCCCGGACGTCAACGCAATCCCCAGCCGGCCAGCCAAGTGGTCGTAACAGGTCCGCCCCCGAGCCATGGCCTCGGAAACAGCAGCCGCCTTCAACCCGCGCGGCCGCGAACCGGGACCGGCAAAGGCCACCAAGCTCTCCAGCAACTCGGCAACATGCGGCCCGGCCAACGCCAGGTACCGGTGCCGCCCCTGCCGATGCTCGACCAGCACCCCACCCTCGACCAGCCGGGTCGAATGCTCACTGGCGGTGGACACAGCCACCCCGGCATGGACAGCCAACTCCCGGACAGTCCAAGCCCGCCCGTCCAGCAGCGCCCCGCACATGGCAGCGCGAGTCCGATCCGCAAGCAGCCCAGCAACCTGGGCAAGTGCCTCCACCCCGCCATCATGCGACCAGAACACTTCGGCCGACACCGAACGGTCCACGCCCTACCGTCGAGCACATGACCAAAGAGCTGCTGAACCTCCCGGTCCCACACCCCCAGCCAGGAGATGCGGGCGTGGCATGGCTCAGGTCATCGGTGGTCAGGTTCAGCAACGGCGAAGAACACCTCCGCAGACGCGCCCTGACCACCCAGCTCCTCGAGAACGTCACCGCCACCACCCTCGAAGAACTGGCCACCCGACTGGCCCTCCCCGGCGCGCTGGACGACATAGCCACAATCGCCGGCAGCTACCAGCTCCACGAGCCCATCACCCCAGAGGCAGACGCAGCGGTAGAACGTCTGGCACCCGGCCACGACGAGGTGACCGCGGCAAGGATCGGCCTCCTGGTGCAGGCCTGGGCAGCCACCCGCACACTGGCCGACCGCCTGCGCACAGGTGATCCAACCCCGGCAGTCCCGATCACACGACGAGCAACGGCCGTAGGCACCATCGAGGTGAGCCTCACGGACCACCCGTTCGGCCACGGCCCCCACGCCTGCCCAGGCCGCGCCCTGGCCACGAGAATCGCCAAGAACATGGCGTTCAAGGCCATGCACCACCAGGAAGACCCGCTGATCCTCCCGAACGCCTGGGACCACGCCTCAGCCGCAGCCCTGCACGCAGCAGGTTTCCGGGCAATCGGCACGACAAGCCTGGGAGTGGCGGCAGCCCACGGCATCCCGGACGGCATGGGCAAGGCCGGCGACCAGGCGACAGCCCTGGCCAAGCTCCTGGCCACGTTCCCGTGCCCGGTCACCGCAGACCTGGAGTCGGGCTTCGGCAAGGCACCCGCAGAGGTAGCGGAACTGGTCGCGGATCTCGGCGTAGCGGGCGTGAACCTGGAAGACGGCCGCCCGCACGGCCTGGCCAGCCCGCAAGAGCAGGCAGAACTGATCAGAGCCGTCAAAGAACGCGCACCGGGCGTCTTCCTCAACGCCCGAATCGACACCCACTGGCAGGGCATCGCCCTGGAGGAGACCGAGGACCGGGCGCGCCGCTACGTGGACGCCGGCGCGGACGGGATCTTCGTGGCGGGCCTGACCGAGCCGAGAGACATCGAGAAGCTCGCAACCCTGGCCCCGCTGAACGTCCTGGCCCAGCAACGCACACCACAAGAGCTGAAAAACCTCGGCGTGAAGCGCATCAGCACCGGCTCGCTGCTGTTCAGAGCAGCCCTGCACCACACCGTCGCGACCGCAACAGCGGTACGCGACGGCGAACCCACCGCAAAGTCCTTCACCTACGAAGAGACCCAGGACCTGATCAGCCGAGGAACACGTTCCGACGCTGGGTCAGCAGCCGGTACAGCGTCTGCTGGATGGTCTCCCGCACCTGGTCGGTGAGGTTGAACACGAGCATCGGGTCGTCCGCGGCGTTCTCCCCGAACACATCCGTCCGGATCGGCTCACCGAACTCGATGTACCACTTGGACGGCAGCGGAATGGCCCCCAGCGGCCCGAGCAGCGGGAAGAACGGCGTGACCGGGAAGTACGGGAAACCCAGCAACCGGGCCAGCGCCTTGATGTCCCCGATCATCGGGTAGATCTCCTCGGCCCCGACGATCGAGCAGGGGATGATCGGCACGCCCGTCTTCAACGCCGCGGACACGAACCCGCCACGACCGAAGCGCTGCAGCTTGTACCGGTCCTTGAACGGCTTGCCGACACCCTTGAACCCCTCCGGCCACACACCGACGAGCTCACCGGACGACAGCAGCCGCTCGGCGTCCGGGTTGCACGCCAGCGTCTGACCGCCCTTGCGCGCGAGGGCGCCGAGCAGCGGGGTGCGGAACACCAGGTCTGCGCCCAGGCCGCGGAGGTGGCGGTGTGCCGGGTGCTCGGACGCGATGCCGTAGGACGTCATCAGGGCGTCGAGCGGCACCACCCCGGAGTGGTTCGCCACGATCAGCGCGCCGCCGGCCGTCGGGATGTTGTTCAGGCCGATGGTCTCGACGCGGAACCACTTCTCGTACAACGGCTTCAGCGGCGGCATCAGCACGTTCTCGGTGAGGTCGCGGTCGAACCCGAACTCGTCGATCTGGTAGTCGCCCGCGATCCGCCTGCGCGCGAACGACAGCAGGTCGGCCAGCCTGCGTTCCCAGTCCGGTGTCTCGGACTGCTGCTGCTCGGGTTCGGGAACCACCTCGACGTGGCGCGATCTCCTCGCGGCGTCGCGTTCCGGGCTGTGCAGCGGGATAACGCGTGCTCCTGCCACTGCGTTCATCTCCTCAAAGCAAAGATCAGCGGAAACGAGCGGCCGCGTCGAGGATTCCCCGCTCCGCGGCTTCGACCGTCTCCGGGTCGATGAGCGGCTTCAGACCTCGGCCGCTCACGTAGTCGTCGAACGCCTGCTGGGTGGTCCACCGCGGCGTGAACCCGAACTCCTTGCGCAGCAGGGTGGTGTCGACCACACGCCCCCAGTTGAGGAACCTCATCTGGTCTGGCGAGAAGTCGACGAGCCGGGCGCTCCGGAAGAAGCCTCCGACCGTGGGCACGGCGGCACTGGGCACCGGCAGGTTCAGCCTGCCCGCCCGCCTGATCGCCTGCGACAGCAGCAGCACGCCGTCGCCGCCCACGTTGTACACACCGGGCAGGTCGTGCAGCGTCGCGCGTTCCAGGACCGCCAGGGCGTCCTCGGAGTGCAGCAGCTGCACACGTGCGTCGTAGCCCAGGACGGTGGGCACGACCGGTAGGGCGAAGTAGCGCGTCAGGACCGTGTCGATGCGCGGGCCGATGAAGTTCGTGAAACGCAGTGTCGTGACGTTCACGTCCGGCCTGCGGCGGCCGAACCCGCGCACGTAGCCCTCGACCTCGACCGCGTCCTTGGCGTAGCCGGACGACGGCAGGTCCTTGGGGCCCATGTCCTCGGTGAACACCGCCGGGTCGCGGCTGCTGGACCCGTAGACGGCGCTGGTGGACTTCACGACGAGCTTCTGCACCTTGGGCGACTTCTGGCACGCGGCCAGCAGCTGCATGGTGCCGATGACGTTCATCTCCTTCATCGCGGTGCGACCGGTGGGCCCGGCCGGGTTCGCGGTGACGGAGGCGTGGACGACCGTGTCCACGTTCGCGGTGGAGATGACCTTGCTGATCAGCGGGTTGCGGATGTCCGCCCGCACGAACTCGGCCCTGCCCATGCGGCGCAGCAGATCGCGCGGCGGCGGCTCGGTGTCCACACCGAGCACGCGCTCGATGTCCGGGTTCGCGGCGAAGCGCGCGGCGAGATGGCCGCCTAGGAAGCGGCTGACTCCGGTGACGAGGACGACCTTGGGCGTCATGCGACTCCAAGCACGGTGAGCGTTGCGATTGGTCGATGCTACAGACCAATTCGAGAACCGGAGGGGGCCGGAACGCCGTCTTGACGCAGGTCACGCAGCCTTTACCGGCTAATCACCCGAACGGAGGCGACCGATCCCGTGTTTCCGCGGGTTCGTCTCAGTGGGTGATATCCGTGCCCCTGCAAGCACCCGTGCGGGTACCACCTGGGCACCCCGGGAAACGCAACCGCCGCCGATCTCCGTGAGGAGACCGGCGGCGGTAGAGCGCATGCGGGCTTACTTGCCGCGCTTCCTGCGCTGGACCCTGGTCTTGCGCAGCAGCTTGCGGTGCTTCTTCTTCGACATGCGCTTGCGGCGCTTCTTGATGACCGAGCCCATGCGGGTTCCTTAGCTCTAGACGTTGCTTTGACTGGCGCGCCCCAGCCTTGGCCGTGTCAAGCACGGCGCGCCGGTAAGCACGATCGGCCTACCAGTCTACCCGGCGAGGTTCACCAGCCTTCAGCCAGCGTCGAAGTACGCGTTCTCCAGGTAGGCGTGGACCGCCTT
Organism: Lentzea sp. HUAS TT2; assembly: GCF_051853195.1. Taxonomy (NCBI): domain Bacteria; kingdom Bacillati; phylum Actinomycetota; class Actinomycetes; order Pseudonocardiales; family Pseudonocardiaceae; genus Lentzea; species Lentzea sp. HUAS TT2. Next base: position 2,316,495 of record NZ_CP196667.1, read on the forward strand.
CTCGGGCACCCGGAACGACTTGCCGACCCGCACAGCGGGCAGCTCACCGGAGTGCACCAGGCGGTACACGGTCATCTTGGAGACCCGCATCATCGACGCCACCTCGGCCACGGTCAGGAACTGGACCTGAGCGAGACCTGTTCGTTCGTTCTCCTTCGCAGGCATACATCACCGCATCCTTCGACACGTGTCGTGCCGTCGGTCTTCCCCACCGACGGTTCGACACGCACGTGCTGCCCTGAGAGTAGCGGGACTGGTGTGACTCCTGCGACGTCCAAGTGGGGTTCGCCCCTCACTTGGCAACCTCACGCGGGGACCTTTCGTACCGCATGACGGTACGAAAGGTCCCCGCGTGAGGTCAGTCCTCGTGCTGACGGCCCAGTTCGGCGGAACGGTCGCGGGCGCTCTCGATGGCCGCGATGAGAGCCGCGCGGACGCCGTGCTTCTCCAGCTCGCGGATGGCCATGATGGTCGTGCCGGCGGGCGACGTGACGGCCTCACGCAGGATGACCGGGTGGTTCGAGCCCTCGGCCAGCATCGTCGCGGCACCCACCGCGGACTGGATGATGAGCTGCGAGGCCAGGTCGCGCGGGATGCCGAGCAGGATGCCCGCGTCGATCATCGCCTCGACCAGGAAGAAGAAGTACGCGGGACCGGAGCCCGACAGCGCCGTCACCGCGTCCTGCTGCGACTCCGGCACGACCGCGACCTTGCCCACGGTCGACAGCAGCTCCTCGACGACCGCGAGGTGCTCAGGCGTGGCGTTGGAGCCGCCTGAGACGGCGCTCATGGCCTCACCGACGACCATCGGCGTGTTCGGCATGACCCGCACGACCGGGGTGCCCTCGGGCAGCCTGCGCTCGTACAGGGCCGTCGGCAGGCCCGCGCACAGCGACACGATCAGCGTGCCGGGACGCAGCACCGGGCCGAGTTCGGTGAGGAGCGGTTCGATGTCCTGCGGCTTGACCGCCACGACCAGCACGTCGGCCTTGGCGGCCGCGCCCGCGATCGTGACGGCCTCGAACCCGTACTGCTCGGTGAGCGAGCGGGCACGGGACTCGTGCTTCTCCGTGAACATCAGATCGGTGGCCGCGCGGCCACCCTGCAGCAGCCCGGACAGCAGCGCCTCACCGATCTTGCCCGCGCCGAGCACCGCGATCTTCGTCATCGGTCAAGTCTCACACAGCGGGGGTCAGCGCCAGCTGTCGTGCCTGGCACACGAGGCGCCCCGCCGAGTCGATCACCGTGGCGTCCTCGTCGAACCACTGGCCGTGCACCGCCTGGCAGGTGACGTGGATGCGCAGCCAGCCGGGCGCCGGGCGGGCCCGCAGCAACGCCGTCAGCTGCACGGTCGGCGACCAGCCGAAACGGCCGAGGTTGAACGTCACCGGCATCGACAGGTCGCCCGCGAGCAACGCGAAGTACGGGTCCGGCTGCTCGTCGGTCGGCCGCGCCCAGAGCTTGAGCGTCAGCGGCCCGTCCGTGCGCCGGTCGAGGAACGTCGCCGACTCGCGGTCCACCCGCAGGTCGCACAGCGCTCCCACCCGGTAGGTCCCGCCGGTCGGGAACGTCGCCATCTCCACCGAGCCGGGCGGGGGTGCGGCGGGCATCGTCGGCAGGTTCACGTAGTCGGCGCGGTGCTCGGGGATCCGCCCCGTCGTCACCGACGCCTCCACGCACACCTGGCCGCGCTGCTCCAGCGACACCGCGATGACCGTCGCCGTCCGCCCCGCCTTGCGCACGTCGGTGCGGACCAGCACGGGCCCCACCTCCGGCGCACGCAGGAACTGGGCGGCCACGGCCAGCGGATCACCGTCCGCGACCTGTGCCGCGGCACGGGTCATCACCGCGAGGAGGAAACCGCCGTGGGGCTTGGGGCCCACGGTCCACTCGGCGGGCAGGGAAGCGGTGAAGGTTCCGTCACCGAGCGACCGCACCGCACTGGACTTCGAGAAGGTCATGAGCGGCTGGCCAGCGACCGCAGGAAAAAGGTCACGTTGGCGGGCCGTTCCGCAAGTCGCCGCATGAGATATCCGTACCACTGCTCGCCGTAGGGGACATAAACACGAGTGCCGAGACGCCTCTGCTCCTCGGTCCGGATGCCGTAGAGCATCTGGTACTCGAAATCAGTTTTGTCATACCAGCGGGCTCGTTCGCCAATGATCTCGATCAGGCGCGGGTCGTGCGTCGCGAACATCGGGTACCCCTCTCCGGCGAGGAGAACGTTCAGGCACCGCACGTAGTTCAGATCAACCTCGGATGGATCCTGAATCGCAACCTCGGCGGGCTCCGCGTAGGCGCCCTTGACCAGCCTGACCCTGCTCCCGGGCCCTGCGAGCGCCTTGCAGTCGTCCAGCGTCCTGTGCAGGTACGACTGCAGCACCGCGCCCACCCACGGCCAGCTGCGGCGCAGCTCGTGCAGGATCCGCAGCGTCGAGTCGGTGGTGGTGTGGTCCTCCATGTCGAGCGTGACCGTGGTGCCGCACTGCTCGGCGGCGGCGCAGATCCGGGAGGCATTCGTCAGGGCGAGGGCTTCGTCGAGAGACTGTCCAACTGCGGACAGCTTGACGCTCACCTCTGCGTTGCGGGACAGCCCCGCCGCGTGCAGCGCGTCGAGCAGTTCCAGGTACGCCTGAACGGTCTTCTCGGCCTGGGCCTTGTCCGTGGTGTCCTCGCCGAGGTAGTCCAGCGTCACCGGCAGCCCGAGGCCCCGCACGACCTCCACGGCGTCCGCCGTGGTCTCTCCGGCGACGAACCGTTTGACGACATCACGGCTGATGGGCGCGTTGGCGACGAGGTGGCGGACCGTCTCGTTGCGAGACGCGGCCATGATCAACGCTCGCAGCGGGTTCACACCGGAAACCCTAACCCGGACTCACCGCGACAGTGCCGAACGACCCTTGCCAGGACCACCTTCTGTCGACCAGTCGAGGTGCAGCCGCGCGAACAGCAACGCCTCCGCGAGCATCTCCCGCCGCGCAGAGGCGGACCCGGCCCGCCGCGTGTTGACCTCCAGCACGACCTGGCCGTCGAACCCGCCCCTGGCGAGCATCTCGCACAGTTCCGCGCACGGCTGGGTACCGCGCCCCGGCACCATGTGCTCGTCCTTGGGCGCCCCGGACCCGTCCGCGAGGTGGATGTGCCGCAGCCCGTCGCCCATCCGCTTGGCCAGTTCCAGCGCGTCCATGTGCGCGGCGGCCGAGTGCGACAGGTCGAGCGTGTAGTTGCGGTGCCCGACGTCGGTCGGGTCCACGGACGGCTTGAACGCGTTCATCTCCACCGTGCGACCGCGGCCCAGCGGCCGGCGCACCGGGAACATGTTCTCCACGGCGATCGCGATCCCGCTCTCGTCCTCCAGGGACGACACCAGCTCCGCGAACCCGTCCGCGTACTTGCGCTGCCACCGGAACGGCGGGTGCAGCACCACGGTCGGCGCGCTCAGGTCCGCAGCCGCCTGGACGGCCCTGCGCAGGCGTTCCGACGGGTCCGGTGACCACACGCGCTGCGAGATGAGCAGGCAGGGCGCGTGCACGGCCAGCACCGGCATGCCCGACCGGGCCGACAGGCGGTCGACCGCGCGGATGTCCTGCGACACCGGGTCGGCCCACACCATCAGCTCGACGCCGTCGTAGCCGAGCTCGGACGCCATCTCGAACGCCGCTCCGGCGGGCTGCGGGTAGACCGATGCCGTGGAAAGCCCGACCGGGATGCGGGCGGTCAACTCTTCACCAGCAGCATCGCCGCTGGTGAGACGGTCACGATGAGGCCTACGAGCACGGCCAGGACGGTGGTCTGCAGATCGTCCGCCCTGCGGATCTTTCGCACCAGCAACACCAGACCCACGGTAACCGCCAGGGCCACCACGAGTGCGGCGGCGGGCACCGAGCGCCACAGGAAGTTGAACGCGAGCCACAGGCCGGCACCGCCCAGCACGCCGACGGCGAGCTGGCCGATCATGATCAGCCATTCCTTGCCGGCCGAGCGCGGTTCGGCGTCCTCCGGGTCCTCGTCCGCCTCACCGGCGTCGTCGAGGCCGGCGGGACCCTCGTCGTCGTCCTCGCCGTCCTCGTCGTCGTCCGCGAGGTAGTCGTCCTCGGCGCGGTAGGCGGCGTACTCCTGCGAGTCGTCGTCCACGTACGGGCCGGGGTGCGCCGCGGTCGACTCCATCGGCGCCATCGACAGGTCGGTCTTGGCCTGCGCGTCGTCGTCGCTGAACCAGGCGTCCGGCACGTTGCCCGGCAACGGCTCCGGCAGCTTCGGCGGGGCGGGCGGCACGATCAGCACGGACTCGGTCTCGAGCGCGGCGATCTTGTCCACCGGCGCCTTCGCCGGGATGCGCGGGAGCTGCTCGGTCATCGCCTCGCGCGGCGGGCCGGGGACCGGCATCTGCACCGACGGCGGCACCGGTTTCGGCGGCCGGGTGATGTTCGTGCGCGACGGCGAGCCCGCCTGGTCGAGCCTCGACTCCAGGCGGCCGGGCACCTCGGGGCGCGGCATGCCGGAGTTCGACGGCTGGTCGCGGACCTGCGGCACCTGCCGGGTCTGCTCGGCGGCCGCGGGAGGCGGCGGCACCGGCGCGGGCTTGGGCGCCGGCTGCGGCGGGGACGGTCTGCGGACCAGTGGCGGCGGGGCCTGCGGCACCGGCATCTGCTGCGAGGGCTGCGGCGCCTTCTGCGGTGCCTTCTGCGGCGGCGCGACCGGCGGCTTCGGCTGGTACGCCGTGCGCTCGGCTGCGGCAGGCGGGGGTGCCTGCGGTTCGGGGGCGGCGCGACGGCCCGGCTGCGGCACGTCGTCGTCGCGGATCGCCATCAGGCGGCCGCTGTCGGACAGCACCCGCTCGATGATCGTCTGGGGCGCGGTCTCCGGCTGCTGGACGTCGTCCTCGTCGTCAGCCCGGCGGCGTCGCCGACGTGGCGCACTCTCTGCGCTGCCCCCGTACTGGGCGAGCAGCTCAGCGACTGTGCGCTGCGTCTGGTCCGATCCGCTCTCTCGACTCATCAACTCCACCGTGCCCCGGTCTGGCCAGTCCGTCCAGTATCGCTCTGGTCCGTCCCGTCAGTGTGGTCCAGCCGTCGGAGGATGACACCCTCCCGGAGTGCCCAGGGGCAAATCTCCAGCTGGGTGAGTGACAGGGCTCGCATTGTGGCCTCCGCGACCAACGCCCCCGCGACGAGCTGATGGGCGCGTGAAGTGCTCACGCCTTCCAGCTCCGCGAGGTCGTGGGCCGACATCCGGGAAATGAACGCGATCAGCTGCCGCAGGCCCGCATCGGTGAGCACGCGTCGTGCCCTGGGCCCGGCAGACGATGGCGCGGCCCCGGTGAGCCGCGCCAGCGTTCGGAAAGTTTTCGAGGTCGCAACCACTCGATCGGGTTCACCCGCGCGTTTCAGCTTCCGCGCCACGGGCGCGAGCTGCTCGGCGAGCCAGTCGGTGGTCTCGCGGACCTCCGAGCGCCGGGGCGGATCCTTCTTGAACCGGGTCCTGGTGAGCCGTCCCGCGCCGAGGGGCACGGAGAAGGCCAGATCCGGGTTCTCGTCACGGCCGATGGCGAGCTCCAGCGAGCCGCCACCGATGTCGAGGCTCAGCAACTTGCCCGCGGACCAGCCGTACCAGCGGCGGACCGCGAGAAACGTGTACTTCGCCTCGTCCTCGCCGGACAGGACCTTGAGGTCGACCCCGGTCTCGGTGCGCACCCGGTCGAGCACCTCTCCCGAGTTGCCCGCCTCGCGCACCGCCGAGGTCGCGAACGCCATCAGGTCGTCGCAGCCGGACTTCCTGGCCGACGCCTTCGCGGCGGCCACGGCACGAACCAGCTGGTCAGCGCCCGCCTTGCGGAGCAGTCCCTTGTCATCCAGCTGCTCGGCAAGACGGAGGATCGTCTTCTCCGACGTCATCGGGATGGGGTGGGCACCACGATGCGCGTCCACCACCAGTAGGTGGACGGTGTTGGAACCCACGTCGAGAACGCCCAGGCGCACGCCGGAAACGGTACCTGGTCGTGTCCGTCAGGACTCGAACTTGTAACCCAGACCCCTGACCGTCACCAGGTGGCGCGGGGCCGACGGGTCGGGTTCGATCTTCGAACGGAGCCGCTTGACGTGCACGTCCAGCGTCTTCGTGTCGCCCACGTAGTCCGCTCCCCACACGCGGTCGATCAGCTGTCCCCTGGTCAGGACGCGGCCGACGTTGCGCAGCAGGTACTCCAGGAGGTCGAACTCCTTGAGCGGCAGGCTGATGTCCTGGCCGGCGACGGTGACGACGTGGCGTTCCACGTCCATCCGCACCGGACCGGCCTCGAGGATCTGCGGGAGCAGGTCCTCGGACTCGCCGCCGCGGCGCAGCACCGCGCGGATGCGGGCGATGAGCTCCCGCGCCGAGTACGGCTTGGTGACGTAGTCGTCGGCGCCGAGCTCGAGCCCCACGACCTTGTCGATCTCGCTGTCGCGGGCCGTCACCATGATCACGGGGACGGCGGAGCGCTGACGCAGCTGCTTGCACACGTCCGTGCCGCTCATGCCGGGCAGCATCAGGTCGAGCAGCACGATGTCGGCACCGTTGCGGTCGAACTCCTCGAGCGCCTCCTGGCCGGTGGCGGCGAGGGCCGCGGTGAACCCTTCCTTGCGCAGCAGGAAGGCGAGCGGATCGGCGAAGGACTCCTCGTCCTCCACGATGAGCACCCTGGTCACAGCTCTCCTCCAGTGTCACCCGCGCCGGTGGGGACGAGGGTCGGGTTGGGTTCGGTCGCCGCGGCCGGAAGCCGCAGCGTGAAGGTGGATCCCGTTCCTGGCAGGCTCCAGAGCTTCACCTCGCCGCCGTGGTTGGCGGCGACGTGCTTGACGATCGCGAGCCCGAGACCGGTGCCTCCGGTGGCGCGCGAACGGGCCTTGTCGACGCGGTAGAACCGCTCGAAGACCCTGATCTGCTGGTCCTCGGCGATGCCGATGCCGCGGTCGGTCACCGCGATCTCGACGTGTCCGTCGACCAGCCTGCGGCTCACGCTGACCGGACTGCCGGGAGGCGAGTACGCGACAGCGTTGTCCAGGAGGTTCGTCAGCGCCGTGACCAGCAACGACCGGTCGCCGGGCACGACGAACCCGCTCGGTTCGTCGACGTTGATCGAGATGTTGACCGACTCGGCGGCGAGCTTGGACCGCGAGAGCGCCTCGTTGATCACGACGTCGATCTCGGTGTCGGACAGCTCCGGCAGCTTCTCCGCGCCCTGCAGGCGGGAGAGCGCGATCAGCTCGGTGACGAGCGTGCCGAGGCGGGTGGCCTCCTGCATGATCTTCGCGCTGAACCGGCGGACCTCGTCCTGGTCGTCACTCGCGTCCAGCACGGCCTCCGCGAGCAGCGCCAGCGCGCCGACGGGGGTCTTGAGCTCGTGGCTGACGTTCGCCACGAAGTCGCGCCGGGTCTTCTCCAGCCGCACCGACTCCGACTCGTCCGTGGCGTCCACGACCGTGAAGTCCTCGATGAGCAGCCTGACCTCGGCGTGCACCGCCTCCGGCTGCCGTCCGGTCCGATAGCCGTCCAGCGGCGAGAGGTCGACGTACACGACCTCGTTGCTGTTGCGGACACCCTCCGCGGCCTTGCGGGCCCGGTCGTCCACGCGGTTGTTGCGGACGATGCCGAGGTCCTCGGCGCGGGGGTTGTGCAGCACGACGTCACCGAAGTGGTTCAGCACCACGATGCCGTCGTGGGAGTCGTGCACGATCTGCTGGATCAGGTCGGCGACCGTGAGGCCTTCCGGCTTCTTCGGGTGCTTCGGAGCGGTGAACCGGCCGATGAGGAAAGCGGCGATCACGCCGATGAGCGCGAGGCCGATCGACACAGCGAGATAACCCGTTGTGGTCACAAGGCGAATGGTAAGCAGCCCAGAGGTGTCTTGGCCTAGTGCGGAAGCGTGAACCGTGACACCCGCGACACCTCAATGGACGGTTGTTCCGTCGCTGGTCAGGCGCCGTTCACCCAACCGTGACTCTACCCGTGGTCGCTGCTTCGCAGACGACGGCGAGTTCGTCGGAAAAGGCGCACCCGGAGACCGGATGCGCCTTTCTCGAAATGTGGTCAGCGACCCTGGTTCGCCACCGCCGCGATGGCGTCCTTGGCGGCGTCCGGGTCGAGGTACTCGCCGCCCGGCTTGATCGGCTTCAGGTCCTCGTCGAGGTCGTAGCGCAGCGGGATGCCGGTCGGGATGTTGAGCCCCGCGATGGCCTCGTCCGAGATGCCGTCGAGGTGCTTCACGAGGGCGCGCAGCGAGTTGCCGTGCGCGGCCACGAGGACCGTCTTGCCGGTGCGCAGGTCCGGCACGATCGCCTCGTCCCAGTACGGGAGCATGCGCTTCACCACGTCGAGCAGGCACTCGGTCAGCGGCAGGTCGGGGCCGAGGCCCGCGTAGCGCGGGTCGGTGTCCTGGCTGAACTCGCTGCCGGGCTCGATGGGCGGCGGGGGCGTGTCGTAGGAGCGGCGCCAGAGCATGAACTGCTCCTCGCCGAACTCCTCCAGCGTCTGCTTCTTGTTCTTGCCCTGCAACGCGCCGTAGTGGCGCTCGTTGAGGCGCCAGTCGCGCTTGACCGGGATCCAGTGCCGGTCGGCGGCGTCGAGCGCGAGGTTCGCGGTCATGATCGCGCGGCGCATCAGGCTCGTGTGCAGGATCTCCGGCAGGACACCCGCGTCGCGCAGCAGCTGGCCACCGCGGCGGGCCTCCTTCTCACCCTTCTCCGACAGGGGAACGTCCACCCAGCCGGTGAAGAGGTTCTCCGCGTTCCACGTGCTCTCGCCGTGGCGGAGCAGGATCAAAGTTCCGACAGACATGGCGGCTAGCCTGCCATGCCGACCCTCCTTCCGTACCCGGGCAGGTCACCGTGATCCACGCCATGGGACTCGTCGGTGTAGACGTGGATCTCCAGCCCGTCGGGGTCGTTGAAGACCAGCAGCCAGCCGATGCTCGCCTCGATCTCCGGCGAGTGCGGGATCTGCAGCTCGTCGAGGAGCGCGATCCAGTCCTCGAGGTCCTGTCTGGTCTCCACGGCCCAGTTGACCGGGTCGAACCCCGCGATGGCCCGTGCCTTCTCGGGGTTCAGCCGCAGGCTCAGGCCGGCCGCCCCGTCGCTCACCGAGCCCGCGACACCCCGCACGACCCCGTCCGCGTCCTCGAACTCCCACTCGACCCGGAAGCCGAAGACCCGGCCGTACCAGTCGATGCTCCTGGCGAGGTCGGTCACCGGGATCTTCACGCCTCTGATACCTCTGAGCTGCGCCATCGCGGGTTCCTCCATTTGAGTGCAGACTTGATGCAACGAATACAGATAGGCTGCGCTCGATGAATGAGGAAGTCAAGCGTTCGTACAGCTCACCGCTGCGGGAGCAGGCGGCGGCCCAGACGCGCCTGCTGGTGCGCGAGGCGGGCCATCGGCTGTTCGTGCGGGACGGGTTCGTGGCGACGTCGATCAGGAGGATCGCGGCCGAGGCGGGCGTGTCCGAGCGGACCGTCTACACGCACTACCGGAACAAGGTCGAGATCTTCCAGGACGCCCTGAACGTGGCCATCGCGGGCGACGAGGAACCGGTCGCGATGCGGGACCGGCCGGAGTTCGCCGGCGTGCTCGCTGCGCCGTCCGCCCGTGAGCTGATCGCCGAGATGGTGGGGCGCAACGGGGTGGCGCAGGAGCGCGCGGGTGCGTTGATCATGGCCGGGATCGAGTCGTCCGGTGCCGACGCGGACATGCGACGGATCTCGGACGAGGGTGAGCACGCGATGCGCGCCAACTGCCTGGCGCTGGCGGAGGCGCTGGTGGCCACCGGGGAGGTGCGGGCGGAGCTCGACGCCGCAGAGGTGGCGGACGTGCTGGTGACGATGTTGTCACCGCACGTGCACCAGGTCCTGGGCTGGCCGGCCGACCGCTACCAGGCTTGGCTGACGACCACCCTGCAGGCGACACTGCTGGACAGCTGACAAGGGAGGAGCGCGGCATGAGCGAGTGCGGCACGCGCATCCTCGTCGTCGCGAAAGCTCCGCAGCTTCTCGACAACCTGCTGCTCGCGCCTCTTCTTCAAAAAGCTCGGAGCAATTCCGGCTGCAGCGGAAATGGCCGAGCAGTCTATTCCGGCTGAAGCGGAAACGCGGCGCGACGACCCCTGGGAGCCGCCGCGCCGCGCTGATCAGGCCTGTTCGCGGGCCCTGAGGTCCTTGCGCAGGATCTTGCCCGCGGCCGACTTCGGGATCGCCTCGATGAACTCCACCTGGCGCACCTTCTTGTGCGGCGCCACGTGCGAGGCCACGAACGCCATCACGGCGTCGCCCTCGATCGACGACCCCGCCTGGCGCACCACGAACGCCTTCGGGACCTCCTCGCCGTCCGCGTCGCGCACGCCGATGACCGCCGCGTCGGCGATCTCCTCGTGCGTGAGCAGCACGGCCTCGAGCTCGGCCGGCGGGACCTGGTAGCCCTTGTACTTGATGAGCTCCTTGACGCGGTCGACGATCGAGACGATGCCGTCCGCGTCGATCACGGCCACGTCGCCGGTGTGCAGCCAGCCGTCGTCGTCGATGGTGGCGGCGGTGGCCTCGGGGTTGTTGAGGTAGCCCTTCATGATGTTCGGGCCCTTGCACCACAGCTCGCCGCGCTCGCCCACGCCGACGTCCTCGCCGGTGGCCGGGTCGACCAGGCGGCACTCGAGGTTCGGGATGATCACGCCGACCGTGCCGACCGAGATGTCGTCGCGGCCGTCCGGGATGGCGTGGCTGACGGGCGACATCTCCGTCATGCCGTAGCCCTGGACGACTCGGCAGCCGATGCGCTTGCGGACCGCGGCGGCGAGGTCCTCGTCCAGCGGGGCCGCGCCGGAGAACAGCGTGTGCAACGGCGACAGGTCGTAGTTGTCGACGATCGGGTGCTTCGCGAGCGCCACGGCCACCGGTGGCGCGATGTACACGCGGTCGGTCTTGTGCTCGGCGATCACGCGGAGGAACTCCGGCAGTTCGAACTTCGGCAGTGTCACGACGACACCGCCGATGTACAGGCCGTTGTTCATCAGGACCTGCATGCCGTAGATGTGGAAGAACGGCAGCACGGCGAGGATCCGGGTGTTCTCGCCCACGTCGGACAGGATCGGGCCGCACTGCACGAGGTTCGCGACCAGGTTGCGGTGCGTCAGCATCACGCCCTTGGGCAGCGCGGTCGTGCCGGACGAGTACGGCAGCACCGCGAGGTCCTCGGACGGGTTGATCGTCACCTCGGGCACCGGGTGCGAGTTCGCCAGCAGCTCCGGCAGCGACGGGTAGCCCTCTGCGCCGTCCAGGACGACGACGTCGGTCACGCCGGCCTTCGCGGCGCCGGGAGCGGCGTTCGGGAGCAGCACCGAGACCGTGAACAGCATCTTCGCGCCCGCGTCGTGCAGCTGGTGCGCAACCTCGTCGGGCGTGTAGAGCGCGTTGATCGTGGTGGCCGTGGCGCCCGCGCGCAGGATGCCGTGGAACACGACGGCGTAGTACGGCGTGTTCGGGCTGAGGATGCCGACGACATCACCTTTGCCAATACCTCGCGCGGCCAGTGCGGCGGCCATGCGGTCGATGGCCCCGGCCAACTGTCCGTAGGTCATCGTGGCGCCGGACATGCCGTCGATCAGCGCAACCCGGTCCACCCGGTCGGCGATGTCGCCGAACAACAGCTGGTGCAGCGACACATCGGGGATCTCGACATCGGGGTACGGACTGCGAAAGACCATGCGGCGACCTCATTCACTCGCTGTACAGCGCTGTACACCCAGCCTGTTGGCTCATCGTGATCCAGGCCACTGGGCTGGTCAAGGACTGCTCGATCGCTACAGATACGTTACTTCGCGCGGCTAAATACACTCGAATGGAGTAATACAAGCACTTGTGATCGCAAGGATGTATCTGAGAAGTTGATACCGCCTCCGCGAGTCGGCTCCCACGCTTACTCGACGAGCGCGAGGCACCGAGCGCGGTTCGTCATCCCCCGTCGAATCGCGTGGCCCGCTTGGGATCCGCAGGCTCCCCCCGTCCACGGATCCACAGCAGCGGGGACCTTTGACGCGGGACGGCTCGATGCGACTCCCCCTCTCTCCCGAGCCGTTCCGCGCATAACAAAGGCACACTCTCAGTAGAACTTGATCACGCCGCTTCGTTCATTCGGGTGACACGCCTGCGCTTGCGCAGCAGGTACACCACCAGCGCGGCGGGCACTCCGAGTGCCACCAGGAACGGCAACATCGCGCCGACACCGATCAAGATCACACCCACGACGGAGACCAGCGCGTTCCAGCCGCCGGCCAGAGCGCCGAAGAACCCGACCTTCTCCGGCTCGGGCGCCGCGATCGGCACCGTCGCGACCCGGACGGTCAGCGTCGCCATCGCGACCTGGCCCTTCAACGACGCGCTGCGCCGCTGCATCGACTCCAGATCGGCCTGCCGCTTGGTCAGCTCCTGCTCGACCTGCGCGACCTCGGACGTCGACCCGGCCCGCTCGAACAGCACGCGCAGCCGCTCGACGCTGGCCTTCTGCGTCGCGATCCGCGCTTCGACGTCCACGAGCTGGTCGGTGACGTCGTCGCTGCGCACCTCGCTGCGGGTGACCTCGCCCACACTCGTGAGATCCCGCACGACCTTGTCCAGCTCAGCCGACGGCACCCGCACGGTCACGGACCCGGAGCTCTTGGTCGAGTTCTCCTCGCCCGCGAACCCGCCCACGGCCGCGGCACGGTCCTTGACCTGGCCGATCGCCTTCAACACGTCGTCACTGCGCAGGTCGACGTTCGCCGTGCGCACCAGCTGACGTTCCTGCTGCTGCACCGGCTGCACGCCCTGCGCGGCGGCGTTGTTCTCCTGCTGCGGCGCCTTGTTCTGCTGCGCCGCCTGCGGTGGCGCGGCGGCGTCCTTCGCCGACGTCCCACTCATGTTGCTGCTGCTACCGCACCCCGTGGCAACAAGGGCCAGCAACGCGATTCCCACCCAAACCCCTGGTCTGCGCATGCCCATCGGACGGGCCGGGCAGGGCAGGGGGTTGCCGGGGAAGCCGAAACGAGTTGCCCGCTACTCCGAAACGAGATGTTCGAACGCCTGCAGGTTCGCCAGCGACTCGCCGCGCGACACCCTCCACGCCCACTCCCGCCGGATCGCGTCGGCGAACCCGATCTCGAGCAACGGGTTGAAGTCGCCGTCCGCCGCCTCCAGCACCTGCCCGAGCACCCGGTCCAGCTCATCAGGCGTCACGGCGTGCTTGCCGACCCGTCCGACCAGGTAGATGTCACCCTCGGCGTCGATCGTGTAGTGCACGCCGTACAGCCGTGCGTTGCGCCGCAGCAGGAACCTGTACACGTCCTCGAACGACTGGTCCGGCCGCCGGCACACGAAGGCCTCGACCACCAGCGCGTGCTTCGTCTCGACCAGCCACAGGTTGGTCTGCAGCTTCTTGGTGCCCGGCAGCGTCACGAAGAACTTGCCGGGCTCCTTCCGGTCGTACTTCAGCTCCCGCTCGTCCAGAAAAGCCTTGATGACGCCATCGATGCTCAAGCGAAAACCTCCCGGCGGAACACTTCTCCCGCCTCTTGATACCCCGCCAGCAGGGCATCAGTCGTGCGGTCCCACGAGAAGCGTCGCGCATGCCCCACGGCGTTGCTCGCCAGGTGCTCCCGCTGCGGCAACGCGACCCCGTTGATCGCGGAGGCCCACTCACCGGCCTCGTGCCCGTGCACGAGCACCCCGGACACGCCGTCGTTGACCGCCACCGGCAACCCGCCGACGGCCGCCGCGACCACGGGCGTCCCGCAGGCCTGGGCCTCCAGGGCCACGAGGCCGAACGACTCGTTGTAGCTCGGCACCGCGACCAGGTCCGCTGCCCGGTAGACCTCCGCCAGCGCCGGACCCGGCTGCGGCGGCAGGAACCGCACGACGTCCGTGATCTGCAGCTGAGCGGCCAGCTCCTCCAACGCCTTCGGCCGTTCGGTGCCGCTGCCCGACGGCCCGCCGACGATCAGCACGACGAGCTTCGACCGCAGCCCGGGATCGCGCACGAGCATCTCGGCGGCGGCCCGGATCAGCACGTCAGGGGCCTTCAGCGGCTGGATCCTGCCGACGAACGCCAGCACGATCGCGTCCTGCGGGATGCCGAGCCTCTGCCGCGACGCGCTCTGGTCCCCCGGCGTGAAGCGGTCGAGGTCCACACCGGGCGGCACGACGGCCACCTTGGACGGCTCCGCGTCGTAGAGCTTGATCAGTTCGCCGGCCTCGATGTCGGTGTTCGCCACGAGCCGGTCCGACTCGGCGACGACCTGGTCCTCGCCGATCACCCGCATCTTGGGCTCCGGCGTGTCGCCCTCGGCCAGCGCCAGGTTCTTCACCTTGGCCAGCGTGTGGGCGGTGTGCACCAACGGCACACCCCAGCGTTCGCGGGCGATCCAGCCGACCTGCCCGGACAGCCAGTAGTGGGAGTGGATCGCGTCGTAGTAGCCGGGCTCGTGCCGTGCCTCCGCCCGCAGGACGCCCGCGGAGAACGCGCAGAGCTGACTCGGCAGCTCCTCCTTGCCGAGCCCCTCGAACGGACCGGCGGCGACGTTGCGGACGCGCACACCCGGCGCCAGCTCGACCACCGGCGGCAGTTCGGAGGACGTGGCACGGGTGAAGATCTCCACCTCGACACCGCGCTGGGCCATCCGGGTGGCCGTCTGCACGATGTAGACGTTCATCCCGCCCGCATCACCCGTCCCCGGCTGTTCGAGCGGCGAGGTGTGCACTGAGAGCACCGCTATGCGCCTCATCGGGCGACTCGCAGGAGATCGGCGGCGAACCGCGCGGGCCGCTCCAGGAAGGGCGCGTGCGCGGTCTCGGGGTACAGGCTCAACTCGGCTCCGGGGATCAGGGCGGCGGAGTACTCGGCGGCGGCAGGGGCGACCACCTCGTCTTGAGTCCCGTGCACGACCAGGGTCGGCACGTCGACGGCCTTCAGCACGTCAGCGCTGCCCACATCCCTGCGGAACAGCTCGCCTCGCACTTTATGGCTGACGGAGAGGGCGGCGGCTGTGAGTTCGGCGACCGTCCCCGAGGACAGGGAAGGTGCCATGGCCTCGCAGAACTTCGCCATCACGACGTCGTCGGTGAGCGCACCGGGCAGCGCGTCCCGCATCACCGGCCCGGTCTCGCCTCCTGGGCGACCGCGGCCGATCTCGGTGATCGCGCTCACGAACACCAGCGCGGTGATGCCCGCGGTGCCGTGGAAGCGGAGGTGGTCGGCGATGACGAGCCCGCCGTAGGACCACCCGACGACGGTCGCGGGCCCAGTGTGGTCGAGCACGGCCTTCAGGTCCGCGGCCCACTGAGAGGAGTCGCGGTAGTCGCCGAAGTCGTCGGATTCGCCGTGTCCTCGCAGGTCGACGGCGTAGGTGTGGAAGTCGGGCAGGTCCCAGACCGCACCCGTCTGCGCCCAGCCGTGGATCAGCACCACGGGCGGCGCGCCGGCCGGACCTGATTCACGTACGGCCAGTCGTCCCCCGCCGGCCGCCGTCACGTGTGTCAGATGCACACAAGTACGAACGACCTGGTCGGGGGACGCATTCCCGCCGGTCCTACTTGATGGCGGACTTGCCCTTCCACTGGTCCCACGAGAGCTGCCAGTCGTACCAGTCGAACTGGGCGGGCAGCGTCGTGATCGAGCCGGTCACCTCGACCGGGTCACCGACCAGCGCCGAGTCGTAGTACGCCTTCGCGTCGGCTTCCAGCAGGTTCGCGCAGCCGTGCGAGGTGTTGTTGTTGCCGATGTTGGCCGCGTTGTCGTTGTTCTCGTGGATGAACTCGCCGTGGTTCGAGAACCGGACGGCCCACTTCTTCACGACGTTGGTGTAGCCGTAGCGCGGGTTGTCGAACGAGAACGTGTCGTTCTTCGACATGACCACGAACGTGCCGTTCGGCGTCGTGAGCTCGGGGTCGGCGTCCTTGCCGAACGACGCCGGGTAGTCCGCGACCTGCGCTCCGTCCCGGAACACCTTGAGCCGGTGCGTCGGGTTGTCGATCTTCACGACCTGGTTGCGGCCGATGGTGAAGTCGCTGGTCACGTCGGCCTTGCCGAACGCGCCGCCGCCGTAGTTGACGCCGTAGAGCTTGGCCTCGACCTTCACCGTGGTGTTCGCGGGCCAGTACTGCTGGGGCCGGTAGTGCACCTCCTGGGCGCTGAGCCAGGCCCACGAGCCCTGGACGTTCGCCGAGTTGGTGACCTTGAGGGCCTTCTCGACGGTGGCCTTGTCCTCGACCGGCGCCTCGAACTTGACCATGATCGGCGCGGCGACGCCGACCGTCTGGTTGTCGGAGGGCCAGAGCGTCGCGCGGGTCTGCGAACCGGGCGCGACGGTGGTGAACGAGCCCTTGAGCTCGACGGGCTTGCCGTCGGAGCCGACGGCCTTGCCCTCGAAGCTGTACGTCTTGCCGTAGCCCAGCGGCTCGGCCGTCGTCCAGCCCGACTTGTCCTCGGTGAGGGTGCCCTTGACGGCGGCGCCCTCCGGTGACTTCAGCGCCACGGACTCGATCTTGCCGTCCACCACTGTGACCTGGACCGGGGTCGTGACCTGCACGTCCTTGGTTCCGTCGACCGGGGACAGGGTCACCTTGGCGGACGGCAGCGAGCTGTCAGCCTTGGGTGTGCCCGCCTCGACACTCGAGCAGCCGGTCAGCAGCGTCAGTCCGGCGACCAGCGCGACAAGTGTTCTCTTCACGGTTTCGACCTCCCACCATGGTGGACGTCCAGAACCCCATCAGGGTGTGAGTGATGTCAGTCACACCCCGTTCTCCACCTACGATCGAAGTCGTGAATCGACCTGTCGCAGTTGTGACCGGAGCAAGCGCGGGCATCGGCGAGGCCACCGCGCGGCGGCTCGCCGCCGAGGGCTTCCACGTCGTGCTCGGCGCACGTCGCCTGGAACTTCTCCACGTTATCGCGAAGGAGATCGACGGGACGGCCATCGAGCTGGACGTCACCGACGAGGCCTCCGTCGCCGCCTTCGCGGACCGGGTACCCCAGGCGAACGTCCTCGTGAACAACGCGGGTGGCGCGCGCGGGCTCTCGACCGTCGCCGAGGGCGTCGCGGACGAGTGGCGCTGGATGTGGGAGGCGAACGTCCTGGGCACCCTGCTGGTGACCAAGGCGTTCATCCCGAAGCTGATCGAGTCCGGGGACGGGCACATCGTGTCCGTGACGTCCATCGCGGCGTACGAGGCCTACGACAACGGCTCCGGGTACACGAGCGCCAAGCACGCCCAGTCGGCGCTGCACCGCACGCTGCGGGGCGAGCTGCTGGGCCAGCCGGTGCGGATCACCGAGATCCAGCCGGGCATGGTCGAGACGGACTTCTCGGCGAACCGGTTCGCCGGCGACACCGAGCGCGCGGCCAAGGTCTACCAGGGCATCACGCCGCTGGTCGCGGACGACGTGGCGGACGTGATCGCGTTCGCCGTCACCCGGCCCTCGCACGTGAACCTGGACACCATCGTGCTCAAGCCGCGGGCCCAGGCCTCCGCGACTCGGGCACACCGGGAGTGAGCAGGTCCACGTCCAGCTGACGCAGTACGGGCTCGATGGGGTTCGCGAATCCCGTCGAGCCCGATCCGGCGACGTACAGGCCGACGACGAAGTTGTCCGCGTCGACCAGCACGGCGCCGCTGTCCCCGTGGTCGCCGAAGCGTTCGGACGAGTGCACGCGGATCTGGTCGCGCAGGGTCCGGAAGCCGATCCCGTCGCCGAAGTCGAGCCGCAGCGTCGAGTCCGTCGACTCGATCACGCCGTAGGTGAGTTCGGTGGTGCGGCCGCGTTTGCGCACGGTCGAGCCGATCCTGGCCGTGGCGCTGCCCATGATCGCGCCGACGTCGAGCACCTCCGCGCGGAACGGCCTGGCGCCCATCCGCAGCCCCGCCGCGGAGACCGCCCCCGCGAGCGCGGCCCTGTCCAGCACGGCGACCTGGTCCGCGCCGGGCACCCCGCCGTCCACTCTGGACGGATGCACGAACTCGTCGCCCACCGACCACGAGTCGTCGACACACCCGACGTGGAAAGTGGTGAGCCCCAACACCTTGCGGGGCTCGCCCCGGGTGATCACGAACGCCCCGAGCGTGCCCGCGATCACGTACTCGCCGGCCCGCTCGACCTCGGGCGGCACGACCCTGAACGACCTGGCCGGGCCGACGCCGATCCCTCCGCGCAGCACCGGATGCCGTTCCGCCGCAACGGGTTGCTCGCCGGCGGCCCTGCTGATCCTGGCGCGGTGCAGCACGATCGACTCGGCGACCACATCAGTCAGTACTCCGCGAACCTCCGCCGGGATCTGCTGCGGGTGGTCAGGTCCCTTGGCACACACGTAGACGACGATCGCGGCCTTGCCCGTCGGGCGGCCGCGGGTGACCTTCTCGCCGATGTCGACACCGATCACGCCCGGCCGGGACAGGAACTCGTCCTCCACCATGCGCTTGACCGGCCTGATGACCTCACGCGCGTTCTCGTCGAGGTAGCTCACGGCGACCCCCGTTCCAGCGGTCCTACCTCAATGAAACACGGGAAGTAGCGGTTCGTCACACGGAGTCACCCAGACGGACTTACAACCGACGGACTTACAACTGAACGCCTACGAAGACCGGTTCCGGGTGCAGTTCCACGCCGAACGCCGCCCGCACGCCGTCGCGCACCTCGCGCGCCAGGTCGAGCAGGTCCTCGGTCGAGGCGCCGCCGCGGTTGGTCAGGGCCAGCGTGTGCTTGCCGGACAACGACACCCGGCCGCCGGGACCCTGGTGGCCCTTGCGGAACCCGGCGCGTTCGATCAGCCACGCGGCCGAGAGCTTCTTCTGGCCGTGGCCGGCCGGGTAGCTCGGCACGTCGACGTCGGCGCCGAGGCGTTCGGCGATGCGGATCAGCACGCCGTTGAACGTCGAGTCGTCGATGATCGGGTTGGTGAAGAACGAGCCCGCGCTCCACGTGTCGTGGTCGGTGGCGTCGAGCACCATGCCCTTGCCGCGCCGCAGTTCGAGCACGGCCTTGCGCGCCTCGTCGGCCGGTACGCGATCACCTTGCGCCACACCGAGAACGCGCGCCAGCTCGCCGTAGCGGATCGGCGCGGACATGCCCCCGGACGTCAGCGAGAACCTGGTGCGCAGCACGACCGCGTTGTCCGTGCCCTTGAGCACGCTGGTGCGGTAGTCGAGGCCCAGCTTGGCTGCGGGCACCTGGTGCACCTTGCCGCTGCGGCGGTCCAGCAGATCCACCGACTGCAGCACCTGGGAGATCTCGACGCCGTACGCGCCGACGTTCTGCACGGGCGTGGCGCCGTTGAGGCCGGGGATGCCCGACAGGCACTCGAGCCCGCCGAGGCCCTGCGCGACCGCCTCGGCGACGACCGCGTCCCACTCCTCGCCGGCCTCGACGGTGAACTGGACGATGCCGCCGCCCAGCGGGTCGAGCCGGAAGCCCTTGGTGGCGACGTGCACGACCGTGCCGTCGAAGCCGCCGTCGGAGATCACGAGGTTGGAGCCGCCACCGAGCACGAGGACCTTCTCGTCGGCGGCCGCGTCGGCTGTTCGCACGGCTTCGACCAGCTCAGCGGCGGTCGTGGCGTGGACGAACCGCGCGGCCGGGCCACCGAGTCGGAGCGTGGTGCGCTCGGCCAGAGGTACGGACTGCGTGGTGGTCACAGACGTCAACGGTAGCCTCCGCGACATGGCACGCCGCATCGAGCACCACACCACGTCACCCCATTCGGCGGAGAAGGTCTACGGCGCGATGGTCGACGAGACCTATCTGCGCGACCGGCTGGCGGCCATCGGTGGCCCCGGTGCCGAGCTCATGACGTTCTCCAGCACCGATGAGCGGACGTCGTACCAGCTCAAGCAGGGTGTGCCCGCGGAGCACGTGCCGTCGGCGGTCAAGGCGGTGCTCGGTGGCGACCTGGTGATCCAGCGCACGGAGACCTGGGCCGCCGGCGCGGGCACGGTCGAGGTGGCGGTGGGCGGCGTGCCCGGCCGGCTCGACGGCTCGTTCACCGTCCTGGACAACGGATCGGGCACGAAGCTCACCCTCTCGGGGGAGGTCAAGGTCAGCATCCCTTTCGTCGGCGGCAAGATCGAGAAGCTGATCGCGGAGCAGGTCGCGGTGCTGCTCGACAAGGAGAGCGAGTTCACCTCCCAATGGCTCGCAAACCGCGGCTAGCGGCCGGCAGGGCCCGCGCGCTCGGCGTTCCGACCCGCGGCACGACCAACCCGAACCGCCTGCGCCGGGTCGACCGGTGGATGACCGGCACGCTGTCCGGTTTTCTCGCCGGCGCGGCCGATCCGCTCGTGGTCGACCTCGGCTACGGCGCGACACCGATCACGACCGTGGAGATGGCGTCCCGGCTGCGTTCGGTGCGGCCGGACGTGCGCGTGCTCGGGCTGGAGATCGACGCGGACCGGGTCGAGGCGGGCAAGGCAGTCGCCTCACCACCGTTCCTGGACTTCCGGCGCGGCGGCTTCGAGCTGGCCGGTGCGCGGCCGGTGTTGTTGCGCGCCTTCAACGTGCTGCGCCAGTACACCGAGGAGCAGGCGTTCGAGGCGTGGGACACGATGCTCGGCCGCATGGCTCCCGGCGGGTTGATCGTCGAGGGCACCTGCGACGAGATCGGCCGCCGGTGCACGTGGGTGACGCTGTCGGCGGACGGGCCGTTGCGGTTCACGCTGGCCTGCAAGCCGTCCGGCATCGACGTGCCCTCCGACCTGGCCGAACGGCTGCCCAAGGCGTTGATCCACAAGAACGTGCCCGGTGAGCGCGTGCACGCGCTGCTGGCCGAGCTGGACGCCTGCTGGGCCACCGCCGCGCCGTTCGCCCCGTTCGGGCCTCGGGCGCGGTGGGTGGAGTCGGCTCGGCTGCTGGCCGAGCGGGGCTGGCCCGTGCTGGACGACCGGCGGCGGTGGCGGCTCGGCGAAATCACGCTCGAATGGGCGGCCGTCGCACCCTAGTGCTGTGACCGCTGGCCTTCGCCCCGTATTTCGACGGTCAGACGGGTGCATCGCGGTGCCGACCCCGCGTCCTCGTACTGGTTGTACGGGGGCGCGGGGTCGGCACCGCGAGGTGCCCTGCTGAGCGCCGAAATACGCGGTGGAGGTCGGCGGTCACAGCACTAAGGTGGATCGCGTGGACTTCGTCGCGCAGATCGAGACCCAGGCTTCGTTGTTGCGTTCGGCCGCTGTGAAAGCCGGTCCGGACGCCCCGGTGCCCACCTGTCCTGAGTGGACGGTGCGGAAACTGGTGCGGCACATGGCCGAGGTCCACACGTGGGCCGCGCAGGCCGTCGTCACCGATCCCGAGGCGGGCCGGCCGGAGTGGCCCAAGGCCCCGCAGGACTGGGACGAGGCGCTTGCCTGGTGGGACAACGGTCTGTCGACCCTCGTCACGCGCCTGCGCGACACTCCCGGCGACCGTCCGGCGTGGACGTTCCAGGGCCCCTCGCACGCGGGGTTCTGGGCGCGCAGGCAGGCGCACGAGACGTCGATCCACCGCCTGGACGCGGAGCTCGCGACCGGTCACGAGCTGCCGTCGCTGGTCTTCGACTCGGAGTTCGCCGCGGACGGCATCGACGAGATGCTCACGATCATGATGCCCCGCCAGCTGGTGCTGGGCAGGGTGATCGAGGCGACCGGCCGGGTGCTCGTGCACGCCGCCGACGCGGGCCGCACGTGGGAGGTCTGGCTCGCGCCCGGTGAGCCGCTGGTCGTGACCGGGGTGCTGGACTCGGCAGTGGACGCCGACGTCACCCTCGCGGGTACGGCCGACGCGGTGTACCGCGCGCTGTGGGGCCGTCCGAGCCACGCGATCGTGACCGGAGACGAGTCGCTGTTGGCGGGTCTGCCCAGGCCGTGAATACTTCTGCGGCGTGTCATCGCCTGAACGCCGCTATGTGATCACCTTCGGCTGCCCCGACCGCACCGGCATCATCGCGAGGATCTCGTCGTTCCTCGCGGAGCACGGCGGCTGGATCGTCGAGGCCGCCTACCACACGGACCCGGAGACGGGCTGGTTCTTCACGCGCCAGGAGGTCCGCGCGGACTCCCTGCCGTTCGGCGTGGACGAGCTGCGCACCCGGTTCACCGAGGTGGCCGCCGCCCTGGGCGCGCAGTCGACGTGGACGGTCACCGACACGGGCTCCCGCAAGCGCGTGGTCATTCTCGTGTCGAAGGAAGGCCACTGCCTCTACGACCTGCTGGCGCGCGTCGCGACCGGCGAGCTCGACGTCGAGGTGTCCGCCGTCATCGGCAACCACCCGGAGCTCGGCGACATCACGCGCGCGCACGGCATCCCGTTCCACCACGTGCCGTTCCCGTCGAACGACCCCATGGGCAAGCAGGCGGCGTTCGCCGAACTCCGTCAGCTCGTGGAGAAGCACGACCCGCACGCCGTGGTGCTGGCCCGCTTCATGCAGATCCTGCCGCCCGAGATCTGCGCGGCCTGGACCGGCCGCACGATCAACATCCACCACAGCTTCCTGCCGTCGTTCATCGGCGCGCGCCCCTACCACCAGGCGCACCGGCGCGGTGTGAAGCTCGTGGGCGCCACCTGCCACTACGTGACGGCGGACCTGGACGCCGGGCCGATCATCGAGCAGGACGTGATGCGAGTGCACCACGGGGACTCGGTGGCGGACATGGTGCGCAAGGGGCGGGACATCGAGAAGGTCGTGCTGGCGCGCGGGTTGCGGTGGCACCTGGAAGACCGCGTGCTGGTGCACGGCAACCAGACGGTGATCTTCTAGAAGACACCCGCGCTGTGTTTTGAACGAGTAGGCAGTACAGGCAGGGTGTTGCCCAAGCGAGCGCCGGGGCGCCTACACGGCGCCCCGGCATAGCTAGCCCTGGCAGGCCCAGCGAACTGTCAGATCTTGTTGGCCGCCATCCCCACCGCCTCGATCATCCATCCCGCGTCCTCCGCCGACATCACGGCGGGCGGGGTGAAGCTGACCGTGAGGCCGCGGAAGTCCGCCAGCACGCGCCTGCGCAGCAACTCGCCGGTGAACACGTCGGCGGCCTGCTTGTCCGGCAGTTCCACGCCGAGCAGCAGGCCGCGCCCGGTCGCATGCGCCTTGCCAGAGACGACAGCCCGCAACCCGTACAACAACTCGTCGCCGAGCAGCTTGGCGCGCTCCACCAGCCCCTCAGCGGCCGTGACCCGCAGGCACGCGTTCACCGCGGCCGACGCCAGCGGTGACACGGCTTCCGAGCCGCGCAGCAGTGGCACCTCGACCGCGGCCGTGGCGACCACGGCCGCGATCGGGAGCACACCGCCGGACAGGCCCTCGCCGACCAGCAGGATGTCCGGCGTCACGCCGTCGAGGTCGACGCCCCACCACACGCCGAGGCGGCCCAGGCCCGAGCGCGTCTCGTCCACGACCAGCAGGGCACCGGACTCGCGGCACACCTCGGCCACGGCGCTCAGGTAGCCGGTCGGCGGGAGCGAGGCGCCGCGGACCGGTTCGAGGAGCACGCAGGCCGACGGTCCGGAGGCCAGGGTGGCGCGCAACGCGTCGATGCCGCCGTACGGGACGTCGCCGGTGGTCAGCACGCGTGGGCGGCCGTTCGCCTGTGCGAGGGCAACGGCGAACTGGGCTGCCTCGGAGGCCGACGGGAAGGTGTGGATGTGGTCGAGCCCGTTGGGGGTGACCAGGTCGAGCATCAGGCGGTCCAGCAGCGACGGCCGGCGCACCTGGCCGACCACCGCCTGCACCACGGCCGGGTGGGCGTGGCCGAGCAGAGGGACTCCGTACCCGCCGCAGTCCAGGTACTCGACTCGGTGGGGGTCGACCACTCGCGCGCCTCTCGCGGCGCATCCGGTCAGCAGTTCAGCAGCCAAAACGGGAACCCTTTCCTGGGCAGCGCGGCCCGCGGCCGCTCGTCGGGATGGCGAGCGGACCTCAGTTCCCACAAACTCATTCGGATTCCAGGCCACGTTGGTTCGCCCTGGGCATAGGCTTTTTCCCGTGCGGATCGAAATCACCGACCTCGACCAGCTGCGGGCAGCCCCTGACCTGCGCAAAGCCGTCATCATCGGGCTGGACCTCACTCGCGAGGACGTGCGGGTGCCGTTAGACGGTGCGCTGCTGCTCGGCTGCACCCTCAGCGAGAGCATGCAGCGCAGGGCGGAGGCCGCGGGAGCGCTGATCTTCCCGGTCATCCCCGACCTGCCCTACGAGGTGTACCGGTCGGCCCTGTACACGCCGAAGGAGCTGTTCGCCGGGTTCGACCCGGCCGACCCCAAGTCGTACGCGGACACCCCGGACGCGGAGATCTACCGGCACAGCAGGCAGCAGGGCCACCACCCGGACCCGTTGCACGCGCTGGCCGAACGCCTGCACGACCACTCGATCACCGAGGCGCTCGACGAGACGCTGACGGGCTCGCCGGTCGCGGTCATGGGCGGCCACGCCCTGGCCCGCGGCTCGGACGGCTACCGCAGCGCCGTCGCACTGGGCGCCGCACTCGGCAACGCGGGCTTCACCGTCCTGACGGGCGGCGGACCGGGCGCGATGGAGGCCGTGCCACTGGGTGTGCGGCTCGGCGAGGTCAACGCCGACGTCCTCGACACCATCGCGCAGGCCCCGACGTTCGGCCACGACGACGAGTCGATCGGCCGGTGGCTGGCGGCGTTCCCGGAGATCCCGAGCTTCGAGACCCCTCGCACGATCGGCATCCCCACCTGGTTCTACGGCCACGAGCCGCCCAACCCGGCCTGCGAGCTGCACGCGAAGTACTTCGCGAACTCGGTGCGTGAGGAGGGCCTGCTGACCGTCGCGACCGGCGGCATCGTCTACACGCCGGGCAAGGCGGGCACGGTCCAGGAGGTCTTCCAGGACTTCACGCAGAACTACTACGGCAGCGTCGGCCCTGCCGCGCCCATGATCTTCCTGGGCAGGGCGTTCTGGACGGACGAGATCCCGGCCGCGCCGCTGGTGATGAAGCTCGCGGCGGGCCGGGAGGCCGAGCAGTGGATCCTCGTCACCGACGACGTGGACGAGGCGATCGCACTACTGCAGAAGTACCAGTCCTAGACGTCACTGGTAGCGGTAGCCCGAAGACGAGCAGATGATGTCGCCGCCGGCGCCGCGGTTCCAGGTGCAGGGGAAGCCGTTCAGCACGCTGTCCTCGTAGTAGTCCTTGTTGCACTGACCCCAGTTGCCCTTGCCGAGGCTGGTGATGCAGGTGCCGTTGCGGTACAGCGAGCCGTTGCGGATGTTCTCCCAGTACACACCGGCGGACGCGCCGTCGGAGTCCTGGTCCTGCACCCACCAGTGGTCGCCGCCCTTCTCGTAGCAGATCTCGACGGCCGTGTAGGAGTGGCACGTCAGCTGCGAGCGGGGCGGCAGCGTGCCGGCGACGGCGAACTCGACGCCGTCGGCCGCCACGCCGATCTCGGACACCGCCTGCACCGACGTGGCCTCCGCCGAGGCGGTCGCGGGCATCAGGGAGCCCATCACGGCCAGAAAGGCCATGGAGACTGCGAGCACGAGCTTGCGCATAGAGATTTCCTCCAGTTCGTCAGGGTTTCCCGCCTCGGAGGAGGCGGAAGTCGAGTGGGCTCAGCCGATCTGGCTGAGCGGCACGGCGAAGATCGCTCGCCGGTCGATGAACGTGCTGCGGTCCTCGGTCCAGGCGTGCTCGGAGACCGTCCAGAGCTTTCCGGCGGTGATCCCCGGGCCGTGCTCGTGGTAGAGGTCCTCTCCGCCGATGGCCCAGCTGTTGGTGCTCGTGGTTCCGCCGAGGGAGCCGAAGTGCATCCAGCTGTGCCTGCGGTTCGAGCTGCGGCCGAGGTAGTAGGTGTCCTTCCAGGTCTGGACGCCCTGGAGGTTGCTGCGCGGCACGGTCACCACGTCCTGCGGCACGGCCTTGCCGCTGGTCAGCGTGAGCTGCCGGGACGAGGCGTCGACGCGGTAGCGGACCACCCGGCCACCGTCGACGGCGGCGTCGGTGCTGCGTTCGTTGCGGTACTCGCCGACGACGAGCGTGTCCGGCGTGGAACTGCGGTCCAGCGACAACGACGAGAAGCACAGCTGGACGGCACTCGGCGTCTCGCACTCCGTCTGCACCGGCTGCCGGTACCAGCCGACCTGCGGCAGCACGTACTTGTAGTTGTAGGCGTAGTAGTTGCTGCCGCTCTTGCCGATGCTGTCCTGCGCGTCGGACACCTCGAGGAGACGTTCGACGTCGAACACGCGCAGGCCGCCGGAGGTGTCGGCCACGTAGAGGTAGTGGCCGAGCCAGGCGAGCCCGCCGGCGTGGATCGGCACCGCCTTGTAGTTCGCGTTCGCGGTCGGCTCGACCAGCAGCACGTGCCGGTACTTGCGGTTCTTCATGTCGACGAACGAGATCCGCACGCCCTTGTCCGGACCGGACGCCTTGTAGTGCCAGCTGACGAGCAGGATGCGGTTCTCGCCCCACAGACCGTCGTCGTCCGCGTCCGACGAACCGGTGACGCCCTGGGGGATCCAGTAGTCGACCTTGCTGTCGCCGGGGTCCCAGCAGAACTTCTCGCTGCTGTGCAGGATCTGCCCGGACGTCAGCGGGTAGTCCGTCCGGTCGTAGTTCTCCGGGAGCGCCTGCTGCTGCGCGCTGTTGCAGGAGGCGATGTCCCGGTTGGCGTCGCGCAGCAGTGCGGCGACCGACGTCGTGGTGCCGACCGCGGTCTGCAACTGCGCCGCGGAGGACTCCAGACTCCAATCGGGCGTCAATGCGAACGCACCCGTTGGGCGGCTGTGGATTAGGTCGTCTGCCGCCTCTTGTGCCTGGGCGGGCAACGCCGCACTCAGCGCACCCGTCAACGCCACTAGAAGTGCTGTGCGCCAGCGTCTGGTCATCATCGCTCCTGCTCAGCCCGAAGTCGTTGCGGCTTCAGGTCTAGAGCGGGCCGGGTTGATCAGGCAGTGACGCGGGCGCTGATCAATCAACTCAGATCAACTGGAGTCCGCGTGGGCAGACGAGAGCGGCCGATCGATCCCGAGGAAGGCCCGGTCCAGCGGTTCGCGTGGGAGCTGCGGCAACTGCGGGAGAAGGCAGGCTCGCCGAACTACCGGACGCTCGCCCTGCGCGCTCATTACTCCGCCACGGCGCTGTCGCAGGCCGCCGCGGGAGAACAGCTGCCGTCGCTGGCGGTGGCGCTCGCGTACGTCCAGGCGTGCGAAGGCGATGTGGCCCACTGGGAGCAGCGCTGGCGTCAAGCCGCCGCGGGAGAGCACGACTCGACGCCCTACCTCGGGCTGACGGCGTTCGGGATCGAGGACGCGGACCGGTTCTTCGGGCGGGACGGCCTCGCCGCCGACATCGCCGGTCGAATCCGGAGCCAGCGCGTCGTCGGCGTGTTCGGTCCGTCCGGATCGGGCAAGTCCTCGTTGATCCACGCCGGGGTGCTGCCGGCGCTGACCGACTGGACCGTCCTCACCGCGACACCGACGACCTGGCGCGGCGGCCAGGCCGACCTCGTGGTGGTCGACCAGTTCGAGGAGCTGTTCACCCACTTCGACAGCGCGGTCGACCAGGAGGCGTTCGTCGCGTCGCTGTTCGACGGCGGCAACCGGGTGCTGCTCGCCGTGCGGGCCGACTTCCTCGGCCACTGCGCCGCGGTGCCCGCGCTGGTGGCCGCGTTGCGCGACGCCCAGGTGCTGGTCGGCCCGATGACCGACGACGAACTGCGGGCCGCCGTAGAACTACCGGCCGAGCGCGCCGGGCTGAAGGTGCAACCGGACATGCTCGCGGCCGTGATGGCCGACGTGCGCGGGCAGTCGGGCGCGCTGCCGTTGCTGTCGCACGCGCTGCTGGAGACGTGGCGAAGACGCGAACGGGGCCGGCTGACCCTCGATGGGTACCGGGCGAGCGGCGGGGTCACCGGTGCCGTCGCCGCCACGGCCGAGAGCACCTACGCCGAGTTGTCCCCGCGCGGGCAGGCCGTGGCACGCGCGGTGCTGCTCAGGCTCGTGCAGACCCACGACGACGTGAACGACCTGCGCCGCCGGGCCCCGCTCGACGAGGTGATGGCGGCGGGCCGACCGGCCGACACCGCGCACGTCGTGAACGTCCTCGCGAACGCACGGCTGATCGTCGTCGCGGACGGCGTTGTGGAGCTCGCACACGAAGCACTGGTGCGCGCGTGGCCCCGGTTGCGGCAGTGGATCGACGACGACCGGGAGTCGTTGCGGCTGCACCGCGACTTCACCACCGCCGCCGCGGCCTGGCAGTCGGCCGGCCGCGATCCCGGCGAGCTCTACCGGGGCGCCCGGCTCGCCGCGATGCGCGAGCTGGCGGGCCGGATCGAGTGGCCGGTGTCGTCCAACGAACTGGAACGCGAGTTCCTGCAGGCGGCGGTGGACGAGGAGAGCGCCTCCCGACAGGCGGCGGACCGGCAGTCCCGCCGGTTGCGCACGCTGGTGAAGTCACTGGCCGTGCTGACGGTGGCGTGCCTGGTGGTGATGTCCGTGGCCGTCGTGCAGGGCAACGCGGCGCTGAGAGAACAGCAGGTCGCCGAGTCACGTCAGATCGCGGTGCAGGCACAGGACCTCAGTGCGTCGTGGCCGGACGCCGCCGCGCAACTCGCCGTGGACGCCTACCGCACGTCGGCGACCGCGGAAGCGCGCGGAGCACTGCTGAGCACCGCGGCCTACAAGCCCGCACGGGCGGTGTTGAAGGATCATCGCGGACCGGTTCGCGCGGTTGCGTTCAACGCGGACAGCTCGTTGTTCGCTACGGCAGGCGAAGACCACTCGGTGCTGCTGCGGTCGCCTTCCTCCGCCGCCGCGCCGGCGATTTTGGCGCAGCACAACGGAACCGTGCGTGCCCTCGCGTTCATGCCGGGCAGCACGACCCTGCTCTCCGCGGGTGACGACCAGCGAATCATCTTGTGGGACACCAGAACGCGCCTGCCGTTGCGCACCATCTTCCTCGACTCCGCGGTACGGGCTCTTGTGCTCTCAGCGGACGGAACGACCGCCGCAGTCGCCACAGCCGATGGCCTGATCTCCTTGTGGCGCACGCAGGACTGGACGCGTACCGGCACCGTCCTGCACGAACTGGGCGAGGTCCACGCGTTGGCGCTGAACGGATCCGTGCTCGCCGCAGGTGGCGAGAAGGGCACGTTGGTGGTGGAGAACGGCGTCCCGCGCACGTTCACCGATCACATCTCGGCCGTCCGCACCGTGGCGTTGAGTCCGGACGGCCGTGTGCTCGCATCGGGCGGAGACGACTACCAGGTGGTGCTGCGGGTGCTGGCGACCGGCAAGACGTCCGGGCTGCGCAGGCACGTCGGCGGCGTGCACTCGGTGCAGTTCGACGCGACCGGCACCAAGCTCGTGTCGACCAGCGACGACGGCAGCATCCGCTGGTGGACGGTGCCCGACGGCGGGTGGCTGACCGGGTTGATCACCCGCACGCATCCGTTCTACGTGGCGGCGCTCAGCCCGGACGGAGCCTGGTTCGCGGCGGGCGGCGACGAGAGCGTGAGCCTCTGGAGCCTGCCGCTGCCGCCGCTGACCGGGCACACGAGCCCGCCGGACGGCATCGCGCTCTCCCCGGACGGTGCGGTGCTGGCCACCGGCGGGCGCGACCGGATGGTCCTGCTGTGGAACCGCGAGGGCAGGCAGATCGGCCGCATCGACGTCCCCGCGCACGTGACGGCGCTGGCATTCCGGACCGCCACCGAGATCGTGGTCGCCGACGTGCGCGGTGTGCTCTCGTCGTGGCACACGGACGGCCGGCTCCTGCACACGTGGCAAGGGCACCGCGGCGCGATCAAGAGCCTGGTCCTGGCGGGCGACCGCGCGGTGACCAGCGGCGCAGACGCGGCGGTCGTGGTGTGGGACCTGAGCTCCGCGGAACCGGGCCGTCCGCTGCCCGCAGGCCACTCGGGCCCGGTGAACACCGTGGCGTTGCTCGGCGACGTCGTGGTCTCGGGCGGAGCCGACGGCAGGGTGCTGCGGTGGACGGGCGACCAGGTCGAGGTCGTCAGGGAGACCGGCCCCGCGGTGAAGTCGATCGCCGCAGTACCGGGCTCTGACCTGCTGGTGGTGGGCGACGCGGGCGGGGAGGTCGCACTGTGGGGCCGCGACGGCAGGCCACGCACCCTCGTCACCGGACGGGGTGCCATCGGAGCGGTCACCGCCAGCCCGGACGGCACGACCGTGGCGGCGGCCGCGAACGACAGCCTGATCACGCTGTGGCAGGTCGCCGACGGCGCGCAGGTCGCGACGCTGACCGGGCACACCGGCCCCGTCAACGCCGTGCTGTTCGACGCCGACGGCGACCTCACGTCGTCCGGCCCGGACCCGCGGGTGATCAGGTGGCACCTCGACCCGGCGAAGGTGATCGCCCGGCTGTGCGCGTCCGGCTGCTAACGCGCCAGGTCCGGCAGGATCTCCGCCCCGGTGAGCTTCATCAGCACGTCACCGGGGATCAGGATCTTGCTGCCCCGGATGCCGCTGCCCACGATCAGCTCGGGGGCGGCGGCCACCTCGGGCGACACGAGGATCGGCCAGTCCGCGGGCACGCCGATGGGCGTGATGCCGCCGTACTCCATGCCGGTCAAGGCCACGGCCTCGTCCATCGGCGCGAACGACGCCTTGCGCGCGTCGAGCCGCTTGCGGATGACGCCGTTCACGTCCGCACGCATGGTCGCCAGCACCATGCAGGCCGCGAAACGGACCACCTCGCCTCGCTTGCCCGCGACGACCACGCAGTTCGCCGAGGCTTCCAGCGGTGAGCCGTAGTGCGCGCAGAACTCGGCGGTGTCGGCGAGGGTCGGGTCGATCTCGGCCACTGCGACACGGTCAGCGCCGTCCAGGGTCTTCAGCGCGAGCGCGACCGGTTCCGGCACCAGGTCGAGGCGGGAGAGCACGGGGACGGGTTCCAACGATCCAGCGATGGTCCACACCGCACCCATCCTGCCAGCCCATCCCCCTGGCTTTCTTGCGCACGCGGGGACCTTCCGTACTGCATGAGAGTACGAAAGGTCCCCGCGTGCAGTGAAAAGTCGCGTTGACTTTGACGTTGCGTCAACCTCTAGCGTCAGTGGCGAGCGCGAAGGAGGAACCGGAATGGCCTGGTCGATCGCCCAGGTGGCCCGGATGTCGAAGGTGACGTCCAGGACGCTGCGGCACTACGACTCGATCGGGCTGCTGCCGCCGGCCTGGATCGGCGACAACGGTTACCGCTACTACGAGAAGGAACAGGTGCACCGCCTGCAGCAGATCCTGCTGCTGCGCGACCTGGGCCTGGGCCTCGACGTGGTGGCGAAGGTGCTGGACGGCACGGACCAGCTGACCGTCCTGCGCAACCACCACCGGTGGCTGCAGGACGAGAAGCAACGGCTGGACCGGCTCGCCCACACCGTCGCGCGCACGATCGAAGAACTGGAAGGAGGGGACGAAGTGAAGTTGGAAGAGCTGTTCGACGGCTTCGACGCGAAGAAGCAGGAACGGCACGAGGCCGAACTCGTCGAGCGGTACGGCGAGGGTGCGCGGGAGCACATCGCCGAGAGCCGCAAGAAGATGAAGGGCTGGACGCGTGCCGACGCGGACCAGTTCATGGCCGAGTGGCGGGACATCGCGCAGAAGCTCGGTGCCCTGTACACGGCGGGCACGGCGATCGACGCTCCGGAGACGCAGGAGCAGATCGACCGCCACTACCGCTGGATCTGCCTGAGCTGGACGCCCGACCGGGAGTCCTACAAGGGCCTCGGCGACCTCTACGTCGACTCGGACGAGTTCCGGGTCAACTTCGAGGTCGAGGGCGGCGGCAACATGGCCGAGTGGACGCGTGACGCCATGGCGCACTACGCCGGGACGCGCCTCTAGGAACGATGCGGGAGCTGCAGATCCCGCATCACAGGCCGAAGGCCTTCAGAGCCTCTCGGTTGAACGCCGGCAGGTCGTCGGGATTGCGGGACGTCACGAGCGTCCACCCGTTCATGTCGCACACCCGGACCTCCTGGTCGGCCCAGTCGCCGCCCGCGTTGCGGATGTCGGTCTGCAGGCTCGGGAACGAGGTCAGCATCTTGCCGCGCACCACGTTCGCCTCGACCAGCAGCCACGGTCCGTGGCAGATGGAGGCGATCGGCTTGCCCGCGGCGACCAGGGCGTGGATCAGTTCGACGGCGTCGTTGTCCATGCGCAGGAAGTCGGCGTTGGCGACGCCGCCCGGGATCACCGCGCCGTCGTAGTCGGCGGCATCGGCGTCGGCGAAGGTCGTGTCGACGGGGAACGCGTCGGCGGGGGTCAGGTGGTGGAAGCCGCGCACTTCACCGAGCTTCGGCGCGAGCAGTCGCGGCACGCCGCCCGCCTTCTCGACGTGGGCCCACGGATCGGTGAGCTCGACCTGCTCGATGCCCTCTTCTGCCACCAGGAACGCGATCTTCTTCTGTTCAGCCATGCATTTCGGCTACCCGGCGAAGAAGGAGACCAACCGGCGCCGGACCTCGGCCCGGTGAGTGATCATCGGCGACGGCGAGTCGATCAGCCACAGCTCCCCCTGAGGGAACGCGGCAGCGGTCGCCTTGGCCACGGCCTCGGGGTGCAGCGGGTCGCCGACAGCCCCGATGACCAGCACCGGAGCCGAGACAGCAGCCAGCACGGAAGCATCAGGAACAGCCACCTGACCAGGCAGCTGCTCGGCAGCGGCTTCAAGACGCTGCAACGCGGCCCGCCGCTCGGCAACGTAGGCGGGCGGCCCGACGGTCAGGTCGGAAAGCTGCTGCAACGTGAACGACTCGTGCCGCTGGTCCAGCACTGCCGGCAACAGGAGGGCCACACGGGAAAAACGATCAGGTTCGAGCGACAGCAGCCGCATCAGCGCACCGGCACCCAGCGACACGCCAACGGCGTGATCAGCGGGAACGGTCCCCAGATCGGCCGCGATCCGGCCGTAGTCCCAGTAGCCCGCGGGCGCGTCCGGCGCGTCGCCGTGGGACGGCAACGTCACCACGACACGGGTGCCGGGCAGCCCAGAAGCGGGGATCCGCGCCTCGCCGGGCGTGGCGCCGAGCCCGTGGGCGACCAGCGTCACCGGCGAGCCGGAGCCGTACGAGTGGGTGATCACCAACGCGGGCCGCGCTGGACCTCGATCAGCTTCGGGCGGACGTCCACCATGTACACGAGCACCGCGACGAGGCCGGCCAGCCAGAAGATCGAGCCGACACCGCCTGGGCCGAACAGCAGCAACGCCGCCGTGCCGCCGCCGGTGATGCCCAGCCACGCGGGCTTGGTCATGCGCTCGATCGCCGCATAGGCGTCCACCCGCTGGGTCAGCGCGTGGAAGAACGCGAACAGCCCCAGGATGCTGAACCCGAGGTCGAACACGAAGTACACGACGGTGTCGAGGTACCAGATGCTGAAGATCGGGATTTGGAACACCCATCCAGACTACGTGCACGCAAGACGGGAGGGGAGCAGCCCTCTCGGACTGCTCCCCTCCCGGTGAAGGTTCAGCGACTCACTTGGTGGTGTTCGTCGTGGTCTTCTTGGCCGCGGCGGTCGTGCCCGTGGTGCGGGTCGTCGTCGCCGGCTTGCGCGGCGCCGTGCGGTTCGCGGTCTTGCGGGCGGTGCTGCGGACCTCGTGCGCGGCCTCGCCACCGGCCTCGACGATCTCCTCGGCCAGCTTCTCGGCGGCGTCCTCGACCTCGAGGGCGACCTTCTCGCCGACCGAACGGGTGCGGCGGGTGACCTTGCCGAGGACGTCGTCCGCGAGCTCGCGGGCGTCGGCGGCAGCGGACTCGGCGCGCTTCTGCGCGGCCTCGACGGCGTGCTCGACCTGCTCCACGGCCTGCTTGACCTGCGGCTGGGCCTTGATCTGCTCCAGCGTCTGCTCGCCCTGGTCGGCGAGGTAGGTGTACAGGTTCACCGCGGAGGCGGTGTAGGCGTCGACGAGCTTCTTGAGCTCGGCCGGCTGCAGCTTGTCGCGCAGGTCGTTCAGCTCGGTCGGGAGGTCCTTGGCCTGGGTGCGGGCCTCTTCTGCACGCTCCTTGGCCTTGGTGAGGGCCTCGACCACGGCCTTGGCGGCGAGGTCACCGGCGCCGAGAGCGGCGAGCAGTGCCTGGCGTGCGGCGTGGGCGCCCTGCTCGGCGGCCTTGCGAACGTCGTCCTGGGTGAGCTTCGGCATGGAGATCAGTCCTCCTCGTTGGTGGCGGTGTTCTCCCGCCTGAAAGATTCGTATACGTCGAGCAGCACCTGTTTCTGCCGCTCGGTCAGATCGGTCGCGGCGACGATGGCGTCCGCCAACGCACCGCCTTCGCGCTGCTGGAGGATCCCGGCCTCGACGTAGAGCACTTCGGCCGAGATGCGCAGCCCCTTGGCGATCTGTTGAAGGATCTCCGCGCTGGGCTTGCGCAGTCCTCGCTCGATCTGGCTGAGGTATGGGTTGGAGACTCCCGCTTGCTTCGCCAACTCCCGCAAGGAGATCTTGGCGGTGTTGCGCTGCTCGCGGATGTACTCACCGATGTTGCGGCCGAGGTCCGCGACTGCTTTGTCGATGGACTTGTCCACTGTTCCCGCTCCCGTTCCTCGTGCCACCAACAACATTAGCGACGAGTGCTAGCTGTTGCAAGCACTCTGCTAGCAATCGCTGCGTGTGCTCCGCCACAGGGATACCGTGGGGGTGACATGGACGACTCCGGGGCCCTGCGCGCCGAGCTGGCGGACCAGCTGCTCGGTGACGGAGTGCTGCGCGACCCCAAGTGGCTCAAGGCTTTCCGCGCCGTCCCGCGGCACGAGTTCCTGCCGCGCTTCTACCGCCAGCTGCGCGGCGGCGACTGGGAACAGATCACCGCGGACGACCCCGGCTGGCTGGAGCTCGTCTACGCCGACCGCGTCTGGGTTACCCAGTTCGACGGCGACGACACGGTGACCGGCGGCACACCGACCTGCTCGTCGAGCATGCCCACGATCATGGCGATCATGCTGGAGGCACTGGACGTCCACAACGGACAGTCGGTGCTCGAGGTCGGCACCGGCACGGGCTACAACGCCGCACTGCTGTGCCACGCCGTCGGTTCGGGCAACGTGACGACGATCGACGTCGACCCGCACCTCTCCCAGCGGGCACGGGAACGCCTGCACGGCAACGGTTTCTTCCCGACCTGCGTGACCGGCGACGGCGCGCTCGGCCACCCCGAACGAGCGCCGTACGACCGCTTGCTGGCCACCTGCTCCGTCGCGTCCATCCCGCCCGCCTGGTTGGAGCAGACGAGGCAGGGCGGTCTGGTCGTGACGACGCTGCACAGGCCGATCGGCGCCGGGCTGGTGCTGATCGTCTCCAACGGCGACGGCACGGGCGAAGGCCGCGTGCTCCCGGAGGACGGGCGCTTCATGCCGTTGCGCGCGCACGCCCACCCACCGGCGCTGGCGGGAACGGGCTCGTACGACCGCCGCACCACGACATTGCGACTCGACACGGTCATCGATCCCGCCAGTCCGTTCGAGTTCTTCGCGGGCATCTCGCTGCCGGACGTCGTCGCGGGGCACAACTGGTTGGCCCATTCGGACGGATCCTGGGTGCACCACCACGGCTCGCACGTCGACCAGGGCGGCCCTCGCCGGCTGTGGAACATCGCGGAGAACGCGCTCATCGACTGGCACGACCTGGGCAAACCGCGCCGCAGCCAGTTCGGGATCACGATCGGCGGCGACGGACAGCACCTGACACTGGGCGATCTCCAGTGGCATCTGTGATCAACAACTGAACGTCACGACACGGGTCACTGAATCGACCCCAGGTGGATGCGGTGCGTCATGATGCCTCGCATGTCCAGATTCCGTCAGCGGGCGCTGCTGGCCGGGTGCGTGCTGACCGCGTTGCTCACCGCGGCCGGGCTGATCGCGTCCGACCACGGCATCGACCCCCACCTGTGGCTGATCGTGCTCGCGGTGGCGTTCCTGGGCTTCCTGGCCTTGCTCGACCCGTGGGTCCGGCGCAGGCACAACGCCGCGCTGAGCACCGACGAGCACCTCGACGCCGCGTGCAGGGCGCTCGCCGTCGGCCTGCAGTCGCAGTGGAACGAGGAGGTGCGTTCGCGCGGCCTCACCGACACGGACGTGCTCGAGCTGCACTGGCTCGCACCCGAGCTGGACGTGAGCGACGAACCCGACGCGCCGCCCGGGCGCAGCGACGCCGTGGTGGGCGCGTTCGAACGGCAGATCAACCGGCGGATGGTGTTCATCGGCGAGGCCGGCACCGGCAAGTCGACGGTCGCGATGCTGCTGACGTGCGGCCTGCTGGACCGCTACGACGGCGGCATGGTGCCGGTGCTGCTGCCGCTGTCGACGTGGAACCCGGCGGTCGAGGACGTCCGCACGTGGCTCACGCGCAGGCTGTACGAGGACCACCCGGCGTTGCGCAACACCGAGCTGTACGGCAGCTACGCGGCCGATCTGCTGATCGAGCAGCACCTGGTGCTGCCCGTGCTCGACGGTCTGGACGACATCCCCGCCCACCAGCGCGCGGACGCTCTCGCCCGGATCTCGAAGGCGTTCGGCGCGAACCGGCCGCTGGTGCTGACCTGCCGCACGGACGAGTTCGCGCAGGCCGTCCACCAGGCAGGTCCGCTGCCCGGCGCGGACGTCGTCGAGCTGGCCCCGCTCGACCTGGACGAGGTCGCCGCCTACCTGCGGGCGAGCGCCGACAGCTGGGGCGCGGCCCGCTGGGAGCCGGTGTTCATCCAGCTGCGCGAGGAACCGGACGGCAGGCTCGCGGACGCGCTGTCCACGCCGCTCACGATGTGGCTGGCCGGCATCGTCTACGCCGACAGCGAGGCGGAGCCGACCGAACTGCTCGACCGCGGCCGTTTCCCGGACGCACGCGCGATCTCCGACCACCTCTGCGACGAACTGGTGTCGCGCGCGTTCGGCAACAGGGGGTTCGCGCACCACGCAGGGGCCACGCAGGTCTGGCCGCGCGACCGCGCCCGCAAGTGGCTCGAGTTCCTCGCCCACGAGATGCGCGACCGCGGCATCCGCGAACTGGCCTGGTGGGAGCTGCGCCGCTCGGTCGGCAACACGTGGCTCGCCCTGCTCGGCGCGCTGGTGCTGGGCGCGATCGGCGGGTTCGGCGTCGGCTGGCTGATGGCGTACTCGATCACGCCGTCGCTCGCCCCGATCACCGGTCTGGTGGCGGGCATCGGCGTCGGCGCGGCCGCGCTGACCGCGTCACAGGAACGCAAAGCCAAGCCACGCCTGGGAATCTGGCGCAGCCTGCTGCTCGTGCCCGGTGTGCTGGGACTCGCCGCCGGACTCGTTTTCGGTGCGCTGTACGGGCTTGCCGCCGGACTCGTGGTCGGGCTGGGGCTCGCCGTCGCGACCGCGCTGCGGTTCGCGTTGTCGAGCGCCGCGGAGCTCTCGCAGGCCTCCAGTCCTCAGTGGACGATGGCGCGCGACCGGATCGCGGTGTGGACCGGGTCCCTCGTGCTGGCCGTGGTGTTCGGATCGGCGGCGGCACTGGTCTTCGGCCCCGCCCAGACCGGCATGGTCGGGCTGGGACTCGCGTCCGGGCTGATGCTCGGCTTCGCGCTGGCCGTGCTGCACCTGCGCTGGTGGTGGTTCACCGTCGCGCGAATCTGGCTGGCACTGCGCGGAAAGCTGCCGTGGGAGCTGATGGTGTTCCTGGAGGACTCGCGCAAGCTCGGCGTGCTCTGCCGGGCGGGGGCCTGCTACCAGTTCCGGCACGGACTGGTGCAGGACCGCCTGGCAGAGCACGAGGCGACGAGCAGGACTACTCGGTCCGCAGGCCAAGTGCTCCGGTCGCCCTTCTCAGCGAAGGCAACGTCAGAGCGGTGACCACCACGACCAGCCCCACCGAGATGCCGGTGACGAAGCCGATGCCCGCCCAGTCGTAGTGCACCTCGGCGTCGAACGCCCTCGTGACCAGCACCCCGAGCAGGATGCCGGTGCCCACCGACACCACCGTGGAGATCACCAGCGGGATCCCGTTCTGCCACACCAGCGACCGGGCGAGCGTGCCGCGCGGCACCCCGCTGGCCGCCATCGTCGCGAGCGGGCGGCGGCGTTCCCGCACCTGTTCCAGCCCGACGACCAGCAGTGACGCTCCCGCGAGCAGCAGCGTGATCAACGCGGCCCCGTAGAGCGCCCTGCGCACCGCCAGGAACACCTGCTCGATCTCGGACGAGTTCTCCTGACCGAAGAAGACGGTGTACACCCGCCACGAGTAGGGCGCGAGGGCGTTGCGCACGTGCTCCGCGACGTCCGGCCGCGTCATGTCCATCTCGGCCTGGATCTCGGCGTGCGCGCGGGTGAGGTCGAGGTTCCCGGCCGCGGCCGGGGTGACGAAGACGCCGTTGTGGGTACCGGTCCGGCGCTCGAACGCCGGCACCGTCCAGGTGGCACCGGTCTCCTCGAACTCGACGACGTCACCGGCCTTGGGATCACCGATGCCGTTGCCGCTCGGCACGAGGTAGGTCTTGCCGTCCGTGCAGTCCGCGAGGTCCACCACCGTCTTGATCGCGGCGCACGTTCCGACCGCGATGGTGGTGTGGCCCTTGTCGGGCGCTGTCGCCCAGGTGCGCAGGAGGCTCTGCACTCCGACCACGCCCGGTGTCCTCGCCAGCACGTCCGGCAGGTCCGGGAGCGGGGTGGCCTCGTTCACCGAGACGCTGAGGGAGTTCCTGTGCACCGACCGCGTGTCCTCGGCCTTCACGTCGCTCTCGACGCCCGCGAGGATCACCTGCAGCGTCACGGTGCCGGCGAGCACGACCGAGACCCCGCCGACGACCCGTGCCGCCGTGCCCGCGTCGAGTTGCAACCGGCGCACGGCCAGCTGCAACGCGGGCGTGGCACCGGTCATCCGGTGCACGGCCCGTTCGACCAGCCAGGGCAGCAACGCCGGGACGGCGAACATCAGCAGGACGACGCCGGCGATGATCGGCCACTCCTCCGGCTTCCCCTCCCCGCCGAACTTGCCGAACTGGCTCGCCAGCAGCGCCGCACCGGCCAGCGCGGGCACGACCCGCCACCACAGCCTGCGCTTCACCGGCTTCTGCTCGCGAACGACGCCGAGCGGTTCGACGATCGTGCGGCGCATGGCGAACACCGAGGTCAGCACGGCCAGAACCGGCACGGAGATCACCACGACGAGCGTCAACGGCAACGTCGGTGTGAGGTCGCTCGGGAACGACGCCACCTCGGGGAGAGGGATGTCGTCGGCGAGGGGCCTGATCGCGAACATCAGCCCGAACCCGACGAGGAGCCCCACCACCGCACCGGCCAGCGCCTCGCCGGACGCGATCAGCCGCACCCGTGCCGCACCGGCGCCGACCAGCCGCAACGCCGCCAGTCGTCGGTCTCGCTGAGCGGCGGCCAGCCTGGTCGCGACGCTCACGAAGACCAGCACGGGGAACAGCAGCACGACCGCGCCCACGATGCTGAGCATCAGCAGGATCGTCGGCAGCCCGCCGCCGGCGTACGTCAGTCCGAACGCGTAGACCTGGTTGCCGTCGTTCGGTTCGATCTGCGAGTCGCCCGCGAGGAACCTGAGGTCCTGCGGCCCGTCCATGCCCTCCGGCGCGAACGTGCCGATGACCTTCTGCGGGAACCTCGGCCGCAGCAGTTCGCCCTCGGCGCTCGCCAGCAGGTCCGCGAGCCGGGGCGACAAGACGATCTCGTTGTCCCCCGGCAGCCGGTCGACTCCCGGCGGCTTGGGCGCGTCCGCCACCACGGCGCGCACGTACGAGCCGCTGATGAAGTCGGACCGGTAGGCGACCGACCCGTTCTCCAGCAGCAGCGGCGCCGGCCCGGTGCCCTCCTCCACGACGTTGCGGGCGTCTCCCCGCTGGTCGCGGTTGCCGAACGCGGTCGGGATGGACGCGGCGAGCAGCAGCACCGCCACGCACATGCCGATGCCGATGCCTTGCAGCGCGAGCCTCACCCAGGACTTCCGGCTGCCCCCGACGGCCAGCCGGACCCCCAGGGCGAGGTCGCTCAGGACCCGGTTCACCTGACGAACTCCACGTCCCGTGAACGACCGTCGCGCACCACGACCTCGCGGTCGGAGTAGGCGGCGACCCGAGGCTCGTGCGTGACCAGCACGACCGCCGCGCCGGTCTCCCTGGCCGCAGTCGTGAGCAGGTGCATCACCCGCTCGCCGTTGAGCGAGTCGAGCGCGCCGGTCGGTTCGTCGGCGAAGATCACCTTCGGCGCCGTGACCAGCGCACGGGCGACCGCGACGCGTTGTCCCTGGCCACCGGAGGTCTCACCGGGCCGCTGGTCGGCGACCGCGTCGACCTCCAGCCGGGCCATCCACTCCTTCGAGGCCCGTTCGGCCTCCTTGCGCTTCATGCCGCTGAGCCGCAGCGGCAGGGCGACGTTCTCCAGGCAGGTCAGCTCCGGCACCAGCTGACCGAACTGGAAGACGAACCCGAACTCGGTCCGCCGCAGCTCGCTGCGGGCGCCGTCGTTCATGGTGGTCAGCTCGCGGCCGCGGTAGGTGACCGTGCCGGCGTCGGGCGGCAGGATGCCCGCGAGGCAGTGCAGCAGGGTGGACTTGCCGGACCCGGACGGGCCCATGATCGCGACGACCTCGCCCTCGCGGATCGTGATGCCGGCGCCGTCGAGCGCGTTCGTCTTGCCGAACGACTTGCAGAGGCCCTCAGCACTGAGCAGGTTCTCCGGCAGGGATGTCATCGGGCCACCTCCTTGGCGAGTGAGTCCAGGCGGGCCGCGGTCAGTTCGAGCCACCGCAGGTCGGCTTCGAGGTGGAACAGGGCGAAGTCGCAGATGAGCTGGTCGGCGAGGTCGCCGTCCGCCTTGCGCTTGGTCAGCTCGCGCATCGTGGTGAGGTGCGCGGCGCGTTGGGTGTCGAGCACCTCGGTCGCGCTGCGGCCGGACAGCAGGGCCAGCACGACCTTCGCGTAGAGGGTGTTCTGCAGGTACGGCTCCGGCTTCTCCGGAGTGCCGAGCCAGCGTTCGACGTCGGTGACCCCGGCGTCCGTGATCGCGTACCGCTTGCGGTCAGGACCGTCCCCCGACTCCACCCCCGCCTCGCTCACGAGGCCGTTCTTCAGCAGTCTCGACAGGGTCGAATACACCTGTCCGTAGTGCAACGGCCGGTCCTGCCCGAAACGCTCGTCGTACGCGCGCTTCAGGTCGTATCCGTGCCTTGGACCGCCTTCTAGCAGGCCCAACAGTGCGTGTCCGATCGACATGAGGAGAACTATACACACGATGTATACACCGGGTGTATTCGTCCGAAGCCCTGACGCGCAACCGCCGTGGCGCCTACAGTGGTGGGGTGACTGGTCTGACTGTCGGCTGGGATCACGACGTCGAGCTCCTGCTCGACTTCCTGAACACTCGACACGTACTGGACAGTGAAGCCTCCTGGCGCGCGTGGGTGACCGAGCGCGGCCTCGGGCGGAGCAGTGAAATCGCGCAGGCGCGCGCCGCTCGGGCGGCGCTGCGGTCGTCCATCGAGGGGTCGTCAGGGCCTCAGACGGCGGCGGGCGTGGTCCACATCGAGCTCACCGACGGCGTCCCGGTGCTGTCGAGCACGGACGCGCTCGGCGCGGTGCTCGCCGCGTCCGCGCGCCTGGCCGTGCTCGGCTCGTGGGAGCGCTTCAAGATCTGTCCAGCCGACGACTGCCTGCGTGCGTTCTTCGACAGATCCCGCAACCGCTCGCGCACCTGGTGCTCGATGCAGGTGTGCGGGAACCGGGAGAAGGCCCGCACGTTCCGAAAACGGACCCGGGCCCAGAACCCGCCTCAGAACAGCACGTTGGCCACGGTGTAGATCACCAGGCCGGCCAGCGCGCCGACGACGGTGCCGTTGATCCGGATGAACTGCAGGTCCCTGCCGACCTGCAGTTCGATCTTGCGCGAGGTCTCCTCCGCGTCCCAGCGCTCGACCGTGTCCGTGATCAGCGTGGTGATCTCCGCGCGGTAGTTGCTCACGACGTACCCGGCGGCCTGCTCCAGCCAGCCGTCGACCTTGGCACGCAACTCGAGGTCGTCGGTGAGGTTCGTGCCGAGCGTGATCAGGCCCTGCGTGACGCGCTTGCGCAGTTCGCTGGACGGGTCCTCGGCGGCGTCGATGAGCATCTTCTTGGCCGTGCCCCACGCGCTGCTGATCAGTTTCTGCACGTCCGGGTGGCCGATCACCTGCTGCTTGACCTGCTCGGCGCGCTGCATGGTGGCCGGGTCGGTCTGCATGTCGGTGGAGAACTCGATCAGGAACTGGTCGACGGCGAGCCGCATCGGGTGGTTGACGTCGGTCTTGACCGCCCAGGCGAAGTTGACGAGCTCGTTGTAGACCTTGTCGCCGAGCAGCGCGTCGACGAACTTGGGCGACCAGGTGGGCGCGCGGTCCGTGACGATGAGGCTGACCTTGTCGGAGTTGTCGCGCACCCACTCGTAGGCGCGGTCGCACATGAGGTCGACGAGCTTGTGGTGCGCGCCGTCGGTCAGGACCTGGCCGAGCAGCTTGCCCAGCGGCGGACCCCACGGCTTCGCCGTGACGCGCTTGACGATCGCCTGCTCGACGACGGCCTGGACCTCCTCGTCCTTGAGGACCGTGATCGCGCCCTTGATGACGTTCGCGAGCTCGTTGGTGATGCGTTCGGCGTTCTCCGGCTGCTTGATCCAGGCGCCGGCGCGTTCCGCGATGCCCGCCCTGCGCAGCTTGTCCTGCACGACCTCGGGGCTCAGGAAGTTGACGCCCACGAAGTCGCCGAGCGTCTGGCCGAACATGTTCTTGCGCTCGGGGATGATCGCGGTGTGCGGGATGGGCAACCCCAGTGGCCTGCGGAAGAGGGCCGTGACGGCGAACCAGTCCGCGAGCGCGCCGACCATGCCCGCCTCGGCGGCGGCCCGCACGTAACCGACCCAGGCGCCCTCGAAGGCGTGCGTGCCGAAGAAGATGACCGTCGCGCCTATCAGGAAGCTCGTCGCGACGAGCTTCATCTTGCGCAGGTCCGTGCGCTTGCGCTGGTCAGCGGCGGTCAGTTGCTCCACAACCACATTGTCCGTGAAGATCCTGCGTTGTGCGGGTACCAGCGCTAGTTCCTCGGTTGCAGCCGTTCACGTCGACCATCTTCGCGGAGATGACGGCGCTGGCCGTGCAGCACGACGCCGTCAACCTCGGTCAGGGCTTCCCCGACTCCGACGGTCCTGCGTCGATGCTCGCGGCCGCCCAGTCGGCGATCGCGTCGGGCGTGAACCAGTACCCACCGGGCCCCGGCATGCCGGTGCTGCGCCGCGCCGTCGCCGCCCACCGCTCGCGCTACGGCCTCTCCTACGACCCGGACTCCGAGGTCCTGGTGACCGTGGGCGCCACGGAGGCGATCGCGGCGTCGTTGCTCGCGCTCGTCGAGGCCGGCGACGAGGTGATCCTGATCGAGCCGTACTACGACTCGTACGCAGCCTCCGTGGCCCTGGCCGGCGCGACGCGGGTGACGGTCGGCCTGCGCGAGGACGCCTCAGGCCGCCTGGCGCTGGACGTGGACGCCCTGCGCGCGGCCGTGACGCCCCGCACCAGGGCGATCCTGGTCAACTCGCCGCACAACCCGACCGGCACCGTGTTCCGCTTGGAGGAGCTCCAAGCGATCGCCTCCCTGTGCGTCGAGCACGACCTGCTGGCGATCACCGACGAGGTCTACGAGCACCTGGTGTTCGACGGGCTCGTCCACATCCCGCTGGCCTCGCTGCCGGGCATGGCGCCGCGGACGCTGTCGATCTCCGGCGCCGGCAAGACGTTCAACTGCACGGGCTGGAAGATCGGCTGGGTGTGCGGCCCCGCCGAGCTGGTCGCCGCCGTCCGCGCGGCCAAGCAGTTCATGACCTTCGTGGGCGGGGCACCGTTCCAGCCCGCCGTCGCCCACGCCCTGACCGCCGAACTGGACTGGGTAGCCGGTCTGCGCGACTCGTTGGCGGCGAAGCGCGCGCGTCTGGCCGAGGGCCTGCGTGCGGCCGGTTTCGAGGTGCGTTCGTCGGAGGGCACTTACTTCATCTGCGCCGACGTGCGGCCGTTGGGCTACACGGACGGCCTCGCCCTGTGCCGTGAGCTGCCCGCCCGGATCGGCGTCGCGGCCGTACCCGTCCAGGTGTTCACCGACCGCCCCGCGGACTGGCAGCACCTGATCCGCTTCGCGTTCTGCAAGCAGGACGCCGTGATCGACGAAGCGGTGGAGCGCCTCCACAAGCTGTAGTTGTCCACAGGTGTGGATGAGTTTCTCCACAACTGTGGACAACCCACTTTCGGGTGAGCCGCGGAGCCGTGCGTCCGGAGTTCGACTCCAAATGGCATGGACTCGAACACTGAGGTTCTCGTGGGGTGGCGTTCCGGCTCCTGCGGCTGGGACGCACTGGTCGAGCGCTACTCCCGCCTGGTCTGGTCGGTGCCCAGATCGTTCCGCCTGAGCCACGCGGACGCCGCCGACGTCTACCAATGCACGTGGCTCTGCCTGGCCGAACACCTGACCCGACTGCGCTCGCCCGAACACCTGGGGACGTGGCTGGTCCGTACCGCCACCCGCCAGTCGATCGCGGTGGTGCGTGCCCGCGGACGCGAGGTCTCCTACGACCTGTGGGAGCCGGCTTCGACCCTTCCCAC
The DNA here is from genome assembly GCF_051853195.1 of Lentzea sp. HUAS TT2. Taxonomy (NCBI): domain Bacteria; kingdom Bacillati; phylum Actinomycetota; class Actinomycetes; order Pseudonocardiales; family Pseudonocardiaceae; genus Lentzea; species Lentzea sp. HUAS TT2. Next base: position 2,361,085 of record NZ_CP196667.1, read on the forward strand.
TCCCGACGAGGTCGCGATCACGACCGATCGGCAGCGCCGGCTGTGGTCCGCGCTGACGACCTTGAACGAGCGCTGCCAGCGGCTGCTGCGGATCGCTGCCCACAGCCCCGAACTGAGTTATGCACAGGTTGCCGACGCCCTGGGGATGAAGGTGGGGAGCGTTGGGTCGACGCGCAGCCGTTGCCTGGCTGAGCTGCGGCGGAAGGTGGAGGGACTGCGATGAGGGACCCGTTGCTCGACGAGATCGCCGGCCTCTTCCACTCCGACGCACCCCCACCTGCCCTCACCCCGCGCCCAACGGGCCTCGAACCCATGACCCCTGTGGACGAACCAGTCCGCGGCCCCTCCCACCAGCTCGTCTTCCACCTGGGCACCGGCCGCCTGCACCTGCAGCTCGACCCAGGCCACCTGACCGGCGTGCTGGACGACCCCGGCGTCTCCGTCGAGATCCACTCGCCGTCCGCCGTCCAAGCCCTGCGACCGGACCCCGAGGGCTGGTTCCGCGCCACCGTCAAGCCCGGCCCGGTGTGCGTGACCGTCCCCGAACTGGGCCTCACGACGGGCTGGTTCGTCGCATGAGCGCCAGCGCCAACCCGCAGGCGACCATCGACACGACCGAGGTGCGCGGCACGAAGTCCCAGCGCGCCGACGCCCTGCACGACCTCAGCATCGCCCACGTCGAGCTGGGGCATCTGGACGTCGCCGCCCGGTTCGCCCGGCGCGGGTTGCGGCTCACCGGCGAGGCTCGGTTCCACCTCACGCTCGCGTGGATCGACCTGGATCGGGGGCGCCGCAAGCAGAGCCTGCACCACCTGGACCTCGCCACTCCTCACCTGCGGGGCAGGGAACTGGCGCGGGCCAGGTGTCTGCGCGGGCTGCACCTCTGTCAGTCGGCCGAACCACGGCTGGCGATCGCCGAGCTCACGTCCGTCATCAAGGAGCTGCGGAGGCATGGCGACGAGCGGTGGCTGGCCAATGCGCTCGTCGGGCGTGGGATCGCCCGGTGCAACGCCAGCAGGCTCGCAGCTGCCGAGGACGACTTCCGGGCCGCGCAGACGTTGCTGCAGGCGACAGGTGAGCCCGGGCGTGCGGCAATGTGCTTGCACAACAGGGGGTTCGTCGCGATGCTCGCCGGGGACCTGCCGCTCGCCCTGCGCCGGTACGAGGAGGCGGCGAAGTCCGGGCTCGACTCGACGAGCCGGCCTGAGGCGCTGGTCGATCGGGCTGAGGCTTTGCTCGCCAGCGGACTCGTGACCGAAGCGCGGCGGGTGCTGGCTCCCGCGCTCGAACTGCTGAGCCGGTGCAACCGGCACGTGCCCGAGCTAGCGGTGTTGAGTGCTCGGTGTGCCTTGCGCGACGGAGATCCGGCGCCGGCGAAGCGACTGGGCGGTTCGGACGTCGAGTTCATGCTCGCCGCTGGGAAGCTCGATGCCGTTGCGGCGCATCGGTTTCGCGGGCCGGTGCAGACTCGGGCGCTCGGGTGGCTCGCGCAGGCACGAAGATCAGATCGGCGAGGGGCGCTCGCGGCTTGTCGGGCTGGACTCAAGCTGCTCGACGAGCACCACGGGGATTGGCCTCGCCGGGAGCTGACCAGGCACGCGCTGGGGCTCGCCAGGACCGCGCGCGAGGTGCTGCACTGGTCAGAGCAGCATCGGCGCTTCACGCCGTTGCCTCCCAACGAACCCGAGCTCGCGCAGGCACTCACGAACCTCAGGCGGGCGAGAGCGTTCGGCCTGCCGTGGGAGGCACTGGAGCGGGACGTCCGGAGGTTGACGCTGGCCTCTGCGAACCGCGCAAAGCACAGCGCCACAACACCGCCCGACCTCCCGCTGGTCAGCTTCATCGTCCACGAAGGACAGATGACCGCGGTCACGCTGATCAACGGACGTGCCCGCATGCGCACCGTCCCAGAACCAGCGGAACTCGTCCGCACCGCGAGACTCGCACTTCGCGCAGGCCGCACGGTCACCACAGACCTGCTGCCAGACGTCGAGGAAGTCATCGTCATCCCGGACGGCGTGCTCAACGACATGCCGTGGGCAGCACTCGGCCGCCGGATCCACGTCCTCCCCTCGCTGAGGCATTGGCGTCCGAACGGCCGCGTCGGCCACCGAGCCTGGGTCACCGGCCCCGGCCTGCCGCACGAAGAAGTGACAGCGCTCCAACGGGAGCACGGCGGAACCCGAGCGAAGTCCACTGTGGATTCCACCTTGCGCGGACTGGAAGGTGCGAAGATCGCGCACATCGCCGCCCACGGGCACGTCCACCCGGACAACCCGCTGTTCTCCTGCCTCGACCTCCAGGACGGCCCGCTCTACGGCTACGACATCGCCAGAATCGAACACCCGCCCGAGATAGTCGTCCTGTCGGCCTGCGAGTCGGGGCTGGCCCGCGCGTTTCTCGACGCCGGCACCAGGGCCGTGATCGCCAGCGTCCTGCCGGTGCCGGACGCGCTGGTCGGCGAGGCCATGGCCGAGGTGCACCGCCTGATCGACCACCCCGCGGAGGCGGCCAGAGCCGTCGCGCATCTCGGGTTCAGCTGTTACGGCACCGGCACCAGGGTCGCGGCGTGAAGGGCGGCCGCGAACGACGTGCCGGTGCACAGCAGCTGCGAGGTACCAACGGTGGCCGGCACGTCGACGCCGGACACGACCACGTCCACCCACGGCCCGTGCCCGGAGAAGGGCTCGGAGGCACCCACTGCGACAACGTCGGGCAGTGCGGCGGGCCACCAGGGTCGCGCGGAATCGCCGTTGCCCGCCGCGGCCACCACGTTGCCGCCGCAGCCGGCCAGCACCGGCGGGCACTGGTCGTCGAACGAGTAGGTGCCGGACGCGACGAGCACCACCGGCAGGTCGCGGGTGGCCTTCAGGGCCGCGGCCAGGGTCAGGTCGTCGCCGAAGCCCGAGGAGCACAGGACGGGGAACGGGCGCACCGAGGCGCCGTGGTGGCGGAGAACGCCGGCGACCAACGTTCCGTGCGGCGCGTCGAGAGAGGTGTCGAGCAACGCGACCGTGCCCTCGCCCAGCAACTCGGGGAGGCGTTCGCCCATCACCGGGCGGGAGGTGCCGATCATGATCGGGCAGGCGAGGTGGACGTGGTTCGGGGTCGCGCCGACCTCGGCGGCGATGGCGACGACGCGTTCCCGTTCGGACGCCTTCAGATGCATGCGGATGGCCCCCGCGGAGATCTCCTCGTGCGAGTAGACGCCCCGCAAACGCTTGCGCACAGTGGGTGCGTCCGCCGGCAGCACGACCAGTTCCCCCAAACGGACCAAGCATTCATTTGGGCCCGTCGGATCGTGCACGAGCACGGGGCCGAGTGCACTGGCGGCGTGATCGGCCAGCTCAGAGAGGCTGTTGACCTGCTTGGGCGCGTCCACATCGGACACCATCCCCCGCCGCGACACGGTCCACAGGGGACTGCGGCGCAAAGTCACTCGATCCGATGACGACACTGACGGTGTTCATGCCTGATCAGGGCAACACGGACAGCCGCACGAGACCGCCCTTCCGGGTGTTTCGCGCCGAGTTGGTTCGCAAAGTCACTCACCGGTGCTAGACATAGCTCTACGTCGACCTCCGACGGCGCTGTGCGTTGAGGGTGACCTGACACGGTGGACGGGGTGGTGATCCTGTGGCGAGTGGTGGAGTTGGTGCACTGCTGCTGCGGACCGCTGCGCTCGGCGGGCTCACCGCCGCCGCCTGGTTGCTGAGCGGGACGTCCGCGTCCGCCAGCCCGGAGGAACCCCCTGCCGTCGAGATCACCACCGAGACCGCCGCCGAGGCGCCGCAGCTGCTCGAGGATCCCGCCGGGTGGGCAGAGGCCTTCACCGCGTCGGTGATCGAGAAGCACCAGCCGGCCAGGTTCGTGCCGCCGGTCGCGACGAAGCCCGCGGAAGAACCCGAAGAAGAACCCGACGAGGGTCCGATCCTCGACTTCACCGGCGGCTCGCAGGGCAACACCCGGTCCGGCTCCGTCTCGAACGAGGCGCCGCCCGAGGTCATCGCCGCCAAGGCGAAGGTCCGCGCCGCCAAGATCGCCGCGAAGCTCGCACTCGAACTTCCCCCGCCCCCGCCTCCTCCGCCGCCCGCCGCACCCGTGCTGGTGGCCAAGAAGGCGGTGCAACTCCTGCCCGACCTTCCGGCGCCCGCGCCCGCGAAGACCGAGCCCGCACCGGTGAGCGACTACAACTGGTCGGTTCCCGGTCCGGACGCCCCGCTGCCCGCACCGCAGCAGACTCCCGTGGTCGCGACGGCCTCAGCGTCGTCGAGCCACACCGACAACTCCGGCGGCACGCGAGGCGTGCTCGCCGTTCTGACGTCGCACAACTCGCTCTTCCCGCCCGCCACGTGGTCGGTCGAGGAGCGTCGCGACGGCACTGAGCCCGGCAGCATTCCGGGCCTGCCCAGCACGTCACCCGACTGAGTCCGACAGGACCAGTCTGCCCTCTGCGCGATTTGTGACCGTCTCGTTCCGTCGCGCCAGTAACTCCTCCTCTTATTTCCCGTTGTACGCAAGGAACCCCCAGTCTTCCTGACCTGCCAACCGCGCCCTGGCAGGTCGGGTCTGGTCCGAGTGCCGCGCTGCCCCCGCAGTCTCGGACCGCACGGGAAACCTGCGGACGGGGGACGTCAATCCCTGGGACGTCCCCCGCCGCAGGCCTCTCGTTTGTTTGGTTCGTCGGCCCGGTCTCCCCCGCTGCGGGAGACCGGGCCGACGTGTTTCACGCGACCGGTACCGACAGGTCGGCATCCGCCGGAAACCCTGTACCGGCAACAGATGCAGCCACCACACCCAAACGGGCGATGGCTTCACGCAGCACTTCGGGCGACTGCGTGTACGGCACTCGGAGCATCTGCTCGCACCCGCCGTGCACCGCGAACCGGGGACCAGGGACAAGCCGCAGGCCGTGGTTCTGCGCCACCACCGCGACGCGCGTGCTCACCGGCCCGTCGAGCGTGCACCACACGCCGAGCCCACCGGCCGGCACCTCGAAGCTCCACTGTGGACAATGTTCCCGCAACGCCGCGACGGCCACGTCCCGTTGCGCCAGCGCCTCCGCACGCCGTTGCTCCAGAACGGCTTCCGGCGACTCCAGCAACGCCGCCAGCACGAGCTGCTCGAACACCGGGGTGCCCAGGTCGATCGCCGCCCGCGTCGACAGCAGCCGGTGCACGATCTCCGCGGACGCCCTGATCCACCCGATCCGCAGTCCACCCCAGTGCGACTTGCTCGCGGATCCCAGCGTCACCACCGAATCCCCGCCGAACGCGGTCATCGGCAACGGCGGCTCCGCCGAATCCAGCGCGAGCTCCACCAAGGTCTCGTCGACGACCCACGGCGTGCGCGCCTTGCGCAGCACGGCGGAGAGCGCCTCCCGCGACTCGGACGACATCCGCAGTCCGGTCGGGTTCTGGAAGTCCGGGATCAGATAGGCCAGCCGGGGGCCTGCCTGACGCAGCGCGGCCTCGAACCCGTCCAGGTCCCAGCCGTCGCTCAGCATCGGCACGGGCACGGGGATCCCGAACGACGCCCGCACCGCCTCCAGCGCGTTGGGATAACTCGGCTGCTCCACCAGCACCCGGTCGCCGGGACCGACGAATAGCCGCAGCACCAACGCCCACGCGTGCTGCGCCCCGGACGTCACCACGATCTGGTCGGGCGAGGTCGGCAGCCCGCGAGCGGCGTAGCGGTCCGCGATCCGCTGCCGCAGCACGAGAAGCCCCCGTTCGTCGTACCCGTGCGACGCGAGGTGCTCCGGCATCTGCCCCAGCGCGACGTCCATCGCGAGCCGCACGGACGGCAACGCGGGCGGCGCGGCGCGGGACAGGTCGATCAACGTGTCGTCGGCCCCCGTGATGCCACCCCCGGCACCGACGGGTCCGTTGATCCACGACCCGGCCCCGCGCCGCGACTCCACCACCCCCTCGGCCCGCAGCTGGTCCAGCGCGGCGGTGATGGTGGTGCGGCTCACGGGCAACGCCTCCGTGAGCTCCCGCTCGGACGGCAGCCGGGTCCCCACCGGCAGCCGCCCGTCCGCGACCAGCAGTTTCAGTGCCGCGACGAGGTCGGCGGCACACTGCCGGGCCCCGCCACGACGCCACTCGCCGAGCAGTCGGGCCAGTCGAGCACCGGATATACGTCCACCTGGTGGGAGCATGAGGCCAATTATCCCGAATTGGCTATGGATTACCAGGCCAATCGAGGCGCAACATGGCCACATGGCCTCCATGACCGCACTCCACCAGGTCTCCGTCCGGATCTCACCAGCCCGTCGCCTCCCGCAGCTCGTCGCAGGGCTGTGGCTCTACGGCGCGAGCATGGCGATGCAGATCCGGGCGACCCTCGGCCTGAACCCGTGGGACGTGCTGCACGAGGGCCTCGCGAAACGCACCGGCCTGAGCTTCGGCCTGATCACCGCCATCACCGGCGTCCTGGTGCTGCTCGCCTGGATCCCGCTCAGACAGAAACCGGGCATCGGCACGATCGCGAACGTCGTGCTCATCGCCGTCAGCGTCGACGTGACGCTCGCGATCCTGCCCGCACCGGAAGGACTGCTGCCCAGGATCGTGTTCCTGACACTGGGCATCGTCCTCAACGCCGTGGCGTTCGCCGCGTACGTCGGCTCCCGCCTCGGACCGGGCCCGCGCGACGGCCTGGTCACCGGCTTCTGCCGCCGCACAGGCATTTCCCTGCGCCTCACGAGGACCGTCGTCGAACTGCTCGTCCTCGGCACCGGCTGGCTGCTCGGCGGCACGGTCGGCATCGGCACGATCCTCTACGCGCTCGGCATCGGCCCGCTCGCGCAGCTGTTCCTGCCCGCGCTCACCTGGCGCGAGCGCTCGCGGCCCGTTTGCGAATCTCCTCGTACGTGACGCCTCGCTCGACCAGCACCTCGGCCACGATTCCCTTGCCCTGCAACAGAGCCAGCAGGATGTGCTCCGCACCGAGGAAGTTGTGGCCGAGGTCGCGCGACTCGCGCAACGAGGTCTCCAGCGCCTTCTTGAACGCCGGCTCCAGCGGCATCCCGAACCACCGCCTGCCAGGCCCCGGCCGCAACACTCCGGTGCCGAGTGACTGCTCGACCGAGTCGATCACCGCGTCGACGTCGATCCCCAAGCCCCGCAACGCTTCCGCGTCGGCCTTGGTCAGCCCGCCCTTGCGCCGGTAGTCCCGGAACGCCGTCTCCAGCTCGTCGCGCGGCAGGTCGAACCCCTCCAGCACCGGCGCGTCGAGCAGCGCCAGCAGCAGGAACTCGACGCCCACCTCGCCGGCGTGCACCTGTTCCGCTTCCCGCACCGCGGCCTTGACCGCCTCGCGGGCTTCCTTGGTGAACCTCTCCGCGATCATCATCGACCCCCGTGCTTCTTGTGGACCGCCTGGCGGGAGACCCCGAGCTCCGCCGCGATGTCCTGCCACGACCAGCCCTGTGCCCGCGCACTGCGGACCTGGGCGGCCTCCAGATGTTCCAGCAGTCGCCGCAACGCGCTGACGGCCCGCAACCCGACCTTCGGGTCACGATCCCCAGCCGCTGTGGCGAGATCCGTCGCTTCCGTCATGATGTCAACGTACGTTGACAACCGCGATCCGTCAACCGACGTTGACACGTACGGTGGAGCCGTGAAGATCGAGACCGCTGAGCAGGGGGCTCCGGGCCGAGTCACCGAGGACCGGATCAGGGTCCTGCCGAACGCCGTCGTCGTGCTCGACGGCGTGACATCGCGAACCAGGCCACCAGATCGCAACGGTGGTTGGTACGCCACGAAACTCGCCGACGAGCTGGCCCGGCTGATCAACGACACCGACCCGTTGACCGACCTTCTCGCCCGAGCCATCACAAACCTCGTCGCCGAGCACGACCTGATCCCCGGCGACTCCCCGTCCTGCACGGCGTCGATGGTCCGCTGGAACGACGACACGATCGACGCGCTCGTCCTGTGCGACACCCCGATCGTCGCGTTCGGACAGTCGACCCGAGTGCTCGAGGACACCAGGCTCGAAGACCTCCGGCCGGACCCGGACATCCTGCGGTGGAGGAACAAGCCGGGCGGGTACTGGGTCGCGGAGGCCGATCCCGTTGCGGGACATCAGGCTCTGACCGCGACCTGGCCACGCGAGGAGGTCACGACTGTGATCGCTCTCACCGACGGCGTCTCGTGTGGAGTGTCCGAGTACGGACTCTTCGACTGGGAGGACCTGAGGCAATTACCGCTCGGGGAAGTGCTCGACCGAATCCGCGAAGCAGAGCGCGGTGATTCGGAGCACAAGCGTTGGCCGCGCTACAAAACGCACGACGACCAGGCAATCGCGAGGATCACGACATAACGAAAGAAGCCCCGCAGCACGCTTCGGGGCTTCTTTCGAAGGAGGTATGGCCAGGGGCGGGGTCGAACCGCCGACCTACCGCTTTTCAGGCGGTCGCTCGTACCAACTGAGCTACCTGGCCATGAGAAAAGTAAAGCGACCCAGACGGGACTCGAACCCGCGACCTTCGCCGTGACAGGGCGACGCGCTAACCAACTGCGCCACTGGGCCTTGCTCTTGCTGGTCTTACCGTACCGTACTTTACTGCGTGCCCCCAACGGGATTCGAACCCGCGCGACCGCCTTGAAAGGGCGGGATCCTAGGCCGCTAGATGATGGGGACTAGCTGGTCTCTGGAAGCATCGTAAGCATATGCCATAGGTCCGCGCACCTCCAAAACGGGGGTCCCACTTATGCGCTGACCTGCCAAAACCCCCTCCAGAGCCAGATCGCTCAGATCAACAAATGCCTGTTCAGGGCGTTCGGAGCCGTTCACGACGGTTCAGAAGCAGTTTGTGATCCAGACAACTTCCACGCGGAGGACGCGACGCAGGGCAGCACGTGCCCCAGAACCTCGCGGATCCGCGAGGGGAAGTCGGCGCACGCCGTCGTCGCCGAGGAGATCAACCGCGAACCGAGAGCCGCGCTGCACAACGTCCGCGCGACGGCCTCCGGATCGACGCCGGCACGGAGGTCTCCGCGCTCGGCCGCCTCGATCACGTAGGCGGCGACGAGCTTCTCCCACATGACGTGCGTGCTCGGGACGCCCGGATAACCGACCTCGCGATCGGCGTTGAGCCGCACGCCGGCACGCAGCACCACGTCGGCCGCCATCCGGTCGGCCGACTCGGCGAACATCCCGTGCAACGCACTGAGCGGATCGAGGCCGCGTGCCCGCCAGGACTCCCTCAGCTGCGCCCACAGTTCGCTCTGCCGTTCGACGAGGGCGTCCGCGACCGCGGCCTTGGAGGGGAAGTGGAAGTAGAACGCGCCCTTGGTCAGTCCGGCGCGCGCGAGCACGGCGGTCAGCGACGTGCGCTCGTAGCCGAGCCGGTCGAACTCCTCCGCCGCGGCACGGAGTATCGCCTCGCGTGTCGCGTGCGCCCGGTCCTGCTGGGGCATGGGACAAGGTTAGCCGTTGCCGCTAAAGAGACCCGTGGGTATGTTTCGAGATGCGGCCCTGTTCTGCAGACGCGCTCCGGGGGGTGCGCGCCTGGAGTCAGGGCCGCTTTCGCGTACGCACGCCTTTCACCGCTGTGCCGGTGGCAACCCGCCGTCCTCGCCCGGTGACAGGCCCAGCATGTCCAGCAACATCCGGCAGTCCTCGGCTCCCAGCGCGCTGCGCGCGACCGCGAGCCTGGCCCGGTGGACCTGGTCGTCGGAGATCCGCGAGGGTTCTCCGCTCCTCTGGGCCGGCACGTTCGGCCCGCCCTGTCGCGACATGCTGTCGTCCTGTGTGAACAGGAACTTCCGCACTTCCAGTGACCCGCTCATGAGCACCCTCCCCGACTTGAGGTTGGCGCGAGGCTAAGCGACCTGGGACAACGGCCGCAGCCCCCCGCAGAGTGATTCCACCGACACCCAGCGTTACTTTCTGTACTGGTGCGTCCGCGCCCGGTGGGGAACTGGCCAGTGGATGATGGACCGATGACCGACCCCACGCCGGAGCCTTCCCCCGATGCAGAGGGCCAAAACGCGTCCCAGATACCGCCCGCCGTCGACCAGGAAGCGATCTTCCAGGCGCTCAGCGGCATCAACCTGAACACCATCGAGGCGGACATCGAGTCCGCGTTCGGCTCGCGGATGGCCGAGCTCGACAAGATGCTCGAGGGCCTCGACGAGCTGGTCAACAAGATCGAGGGCGACCTCAAGAACATGGACCAGCAGGGACCCGACAGTCCTCAGTAGATCCTTTACCCCAGGGGGGTATAGAATCGGAGCCCCGTACAGAGAAAGGGCTCTCATGTCCGTCACTGCCACCTACACCGTCACCGGCATGACCTGCGGTCACTGCGTCAGCTCCGTCACCGAGGAGCTGACCGAGGTCTCCGGCGTGACGGGCGTCGACGTCGTCCTCGAGACCGGCGCCGTGACCGTCACCAGCGACCGCGAGCTCGGTCGTGACGAGGTCGTCGCCGCCGTGACCGAGGCCGGGTACAAGGTCGCCTGATGACCACGACCGAGCCTCGTCACGTCGAGCTCGCCATCAGCGGCATGACGTGCGCTTCCTGTGCGAACCGCATCGAACGCAAGCTGAACAAGCTCGACGGCGTCTCCGCCACCGTGAACTACGCGACCGAGAAGGCCAGCGTTCAGTTCCCGGACGGACTGCGCGTGGACGACCTGGTGTCGACCGTGCGCGCGGCGGGGTACGACGCCGAGGAGCCCCGCCCGGAGGCTCCCGAGGTCGACGAGGCCGGTGAGCTGCGGCTGAGGGTCACCCTCGCCGCGGTGCTCGGCGTGCCGGTGATCGCGTTCTCGATGGTCCCGGCCTGGCAGTTCCCCACCTGGCAGTGGGTGTCGCTGGCGCTGGCGAGCGTGGTCGTGTGGGTCTGCGGCTGGCCGTTCCACCGCGCGGCGTTCGTCAACGCACGGCACGGCGCCAGCACCATGGACACCCTCGTCTCGATGGGCGTCACGGTCTCGTACCTCTGGTCGCTCTACGCGTTGGTGTTCGGCGAAGCCGGCGTCATCGGCATGCGGCACGAGTTCAGCCTGCTGCCGCGGCCCACCACCTCCGGTGACATCTACCTGGAGGTCGCGGTCGGCGTGACCGTGTTCCTGCTGCTCGGACGCTGGCTGGAGGCCCGTTCGAAGCGCAGCGCGGGTGCGGCCCTGCGGTCGCTGCTCGCGCTCGGCGCCAAGGACGTGGCGGTGCTGCGCGACGGCGTGGAGACCCGCGTGCCGATCGGCCACCTCCGGGTCGGCGAACGGTTCGTGGTCCGTCCGGGTGAGCGCATCGCCACTGATGGCCTAGTGGTCGAGGGCAGTTCGGCTGTGGACCGCTCGATGGTCACCGGCGAGTCGGTGCCGGTCGAGGTCGGCGCGGGCGATTCGGTGGTCGGCGGGACCGTCAACGCGGGCGGACGGCTGATCGTCGAGGCGCGCAGCGTCGGCGCGGACACGCAGCTCGCGCGGATGGCGAAGCTGGTCGAGCAGGCCCAGGCGGGCAAGGCCCAGGTGCAGCGGCTGGCGGACCGGGTGTCCGCCGTCTTCGTCCCGGTCGTCGTGCTGATCGCGCTGGCGTCGTTCGGCGCGTGGCTGCTGGCCGGTCGCCCGCTGGAGTTCGCGGTGACGACGGCGGTGGCCGTGCTCGTGATCGCGTGCCCGTGCGCGCTGGGCCTGGCGACGCCGACGGCGTTGCTCGTGGGCACCGGGCGCGGCGCCCAGCTGGGGATCCTGGTGAAGGGTCCCGAGGTGCTCGAGTCGACGCGGCGCGTGGACACCGTCGTGCTGGACAAGACCGGCACCGTCACGACCGGCCGGCTCACGCTGGTCGACGTGATCCCCGCGGCCGGCGAGTCCCGCGACGAGGTGCTGCGGTTCGCAGCGGCGGTCGAGGACGCGTCCGAACACCCGATCGGCGCGGCGATCGTCCGCGAGGCGGGCGACGTGCCGCCGGTGTCGGACTTCGTCTCCACGGACGGCGTGGGCGTCAGCGGAGTGGTCGAGGGCCGGCGCGTCGTCGTGGGCCGGGTGCGCAACGTTTCCCTTCCGCCGGAATTGACCGAGGCCCTGGTTGCCCACACAACTCGGACTGTTGTCGCGGTTTCCTTTGATGACAAGGTTGTCGGAATCGTCGTCGTCTCGGACGTCGTGAAACCCACGTCCGCACAAGCGATTCAGGAACTGAAGGAACTCGGTTTGCGGCCGGTCCTGCTGACCGGCGACAACGCCTCCGTGGCCGCCGAGATCGCGGCCGAGGTGGGCATAACCGAGGTCATCGCCGACGTCCTGCCGTCCGGCAAAGTCGAAGCGGTTCGGAATCTCCAGGCACAGGGCCGAGTTGTCGCCATGGTCGGCGACGGGGTGAACGACGCGCCGGCGCTCGCGGCCGCTGATCTGGGGCTGGCCATGGGAACCGGGACGGACGTGGCCATCGAGGCGAGCGACCTGACGCTGGTGCGCGGCGACCTGCGCGCGGCGGCGGACGCGATTCGGTTGTCGCGCAAGACATTGGCCACCATCAAGGGGAATCTTTTCTGGGCGTTCGCCTACAACGTCGCTGGACTTCCACTCGCGGCACTGGGTCTGCTCAACCCCATGATCGCGGGGGCCGCAATGGCCTTCAGCAGCGTGTTCGTTGTTACCAACAGCTTGCGACTACGGGGTTTCCGTCCATCGGCAGCTTAAGAAGTTCGCTGCGAACACTCCCCAACAAGCGCGTGTGCGTGCAACAATCCAAAAGCTGACACACCCCCGGTCAGCGCCTGTGGAGATCCCCTCCGGCCCCCGCGTTCCTCCCCCTGGCGCGGGGGCCTCTCCGTGCCTGGGGCGCCCTGCTGGAGATCCACTCTGAGTAGAGCCATTTACACCTTGGGGTGACCCGGCTCACAGGGGTTTGGCTTCCGTGACCGAGCCGTTATCGTGTCCCGGTGCCCATTGGATCCCTCGGACGCTCCAAGTCCGGCCGTCACCGCCCCGCGGACGAACCGCAGCAACCGGAGACGTCGCACGACGAAGAGCTGACCTCTTACCTGGCCGCCCTGGCCCCGGACGCGGACAACGAGACCACCGCGTCGGGTTTCGGCAGCGCGCAGGTGTACCAGCTGAGGCTGCAGTTGATGGCCAACGAGCAGCTCAAGGAGCTCGCCGCCGAACGTCAGACCTCCCCGCAGGCTCTCGCCACGGAGTGGGTCATGCAGCGCCTGGAGTGGGAAGCGCGGCAGCGCGGCCACTAGACCCAGCGAACCACGAAGAAGGACCCTCGACCGAGCCCGGTCGAGGGTCCTTCTCACGTACGACTCAGTTGCGGCGAACTACAAACCTCAGACCGCGCGGACGTTCTGGGCCTGCGGACCCTTGGTGCCCTGGCCGACCTCGAACTCCACTCGCTGGTTCTCCTCCAGGGTGCGGAAGCCCTGACCCTGGATCTCCGAGTAGTGGACGAAGACGTCAGCGCCGCCGTTGTCCTGGGCGATGAAACCAAAGCCCTTCTCGGAGTTGAACCACTTGACAGTGCCCTGTGCCATGTACCTGCCTCCATCGCAGGAAAGCTTGGGGCTGCACCGTGCAACCCCGGCCGTCCCGGGGGCGTTCGGCAAACTCGCTGAGAGCGCACCGCACGCCCGCGTGTCGTTCCGCGAGCGTGTGAAGCACGAACACAGAAACCACGGCCTGCGCGGGTCAGCCTAACGTGTGATTGGTCATAGCACTACAGGTCATTACTGGCCGGTTGGGTGCCTCAATAGGAGGAAAGCCGCTGGTCCGGGTGGGTGATCGCAATTTCGCGAGCAACGTGATCCACCCTCGCGCGTCCTCTTGAGCATTGGACGAGGGGATCTTGGGGGAGTACGTGTTCCGGCCACTGATTTTGGTTCTGCTACTGGGATTGACCGCCTGCAGCGCCGCGCCTGACGGCGCGTCCGGCACCGGTTCGCCGACCGCTGCGCCGTCTGGGGAGACGAAGGCGAAGGCCGTGCTGACGGTGACTCCGGAGTCAGGTGAGGGGATCAGCCCCGCCGGACCATTCCAGGTCGGAATGACCGGTGGCGCGCTGACCGCCGTCGCACTCACCGGTGCCGACGGCCGCGTGGTGAAGGGGGAGCTCACCGCCGGCCGCTGGGTCGCCACCGAGGACCTGGGCTACGACAAGGCCTACACGTGGTCCGGTTCCGGCAAGGGCGAGGACGGCGCGGAGGTTCCCGTCTCTGGGTCGTTCCGCACGGTCAAGCCGCAGCGGCTCACCAGCGCGTCGCTGAACGTCGGCGACCACCAGACGTACGGCATCGCGATGCCGGTCAAGGTGACCTTCAGCGCGCCGGTGCAGGACAAGGCCGCGGCGCAGAAGGCCATGACCGTCACGACCTCCACCCCGACCGAGGGCGCGTGGGCGTGGCTTTCGGACAAGGAAGCGCACTGGCGGCCGCGGGAGTACTGGAAGCCGAACACCGAGGTCTCCGTCGACGTCAACGTCTACGGCGTGCCGTTCGGGGGCGGCGCGTACGGGGCGTCCGACCTGCACGCGCAGTTCAAGATCGCGGACAGGGCGCTGGTGGCCAAGGCGAACACGCAGACGCATCGGTTCGAGATCTACCGCGACGGCGTGCTGTTGCACGACTTCCCCGCGTCGTACGGGATGGAGAACGACAAGCGGGCCGAGACCCGCGGCGGTATCCACGTCGTGCAGATGAAGGAAGCCTCGCGGACGATGACCAACGCGGTGTTCGGGTACAAGGACATCCCGGTCACCTGGGCGGTCCTGATCTCGCAGAACGGCGAGTTCGTGCACGAGAACAACGGCACGATCCCGTCGCAGGGCAAGAAGAACGTCTCCCACGGGTGCGCGAACCTGTCCGGCCAGAACGCGAAGATCTTCTACGACCTGACGATGCTCGGTGACCCGGTCGAGGTCGTCGGCTCGTCGCAGCCGTTGCAGGCGTCGGACGGCGACTACTACGACTGGGCGTTCGACTGGGCGACCTGGACGTCGAAGTCCGCCGCCACGTCCTAGCTCTTCTCGGTGATCTGCGGTGGCTGCGGGATCTCGTAACCCGACGGACCGACGTTGCGTTCGAGGGCCCGCTTCCACTCGCCGCTGGAGATCATCTTCTCGATGGCCTCGTTGACCGCCTCACGGGACTTGGCGTCACCCTTCGGCACGCCGATGCCGTAGCGCTCCTTGGAGAACGTCTCGCCGACGAGCTTGAGCAGCTCGGGGTTCTCCGCGGCGAACCCGGCGAGAATGACCTCGTCGGTCGTGACGGCGTCGACGTTGCCCGCCATGAGAGCGATCACGCAGTCGGAGTACTGGCCGTACTCGACGATCTGCACCTGCTTCGAGAAGTCCGTCTTCACCTTCTGCGCGGAGGTGGATCCCTTGACCGAGCACAGCTTGCGGTTGTTCATGGTCTCGGGGCCCTGGATGGAGTTCTCGGTGTAGCGCACCAGCATGCCCTGGCCCGTCTCGAAGTACGGGCCGGCGAAGGCGACCTTCTCCTTGCGGGCGTCCGTGATCGAGTACGAGGCGATGATCAGGTCCGCCTCGCCGTTCTCCAGCATCGACTCGCGGGCGGCGCCGCGGGCCTCCTTGAACGTGATGCCGGTGTCCTTCACGCCGAGCTCGCTCGCCACGTACCTGGCGACGTCCACGTCGAACCCGACATATCGGCCGTCCAGCCGCCGTTCGCTCAGGCCCGGCTGGTCGTAGCGGATGCCGATGGTCAGCTTCCCGGAGTCAGCACGTCCGATGACTGTGCTGGTGTCACCGCTCCCACAGGCGGTGGCGAACACCGCTACGGCAGTCAGGAGCGCGGCACGACGGATCACGACAGGCCTTCCGGGGGTGTTGTGGATTCGTGCGCAATGCTACGGACCTGCGGCGATGATCGACTGTGATGTATGACAACTACGGAAGCCTCGCTTTACTGGGTGTCACATGCCTTCCGTGCCGTTCGATCGCGCGCCTCAGATGAACGGGCGGGGCAAGCCTCCTGATCTTGCCGGGCACCAAAAGCGCAGCTCGGCGCATCATTCGCAGCCATCGATCGGCGTGCGCGTACGGTTCGCGGCCGTGCAGTTCGAGCGCCCAGTCGGGTAGCGCCGAATACGCCAGGTGGCCTACGAGAACCCGGTACACGGGCAGCCCGTGGCGGACCCAACCTTGCACCGGAGGGC
Organism: Lentzea sp. HUAS TT2; assembly: GCF_051853195.1. Classification (NCBI taxonomy): domain Bacteria; kingdom Bacillati; phylum Actinomycetota; class Actinomycetes; order Pseudonocardiales; family Pseudonocardiaceae; genus Lentzea; species Lentzea sp. HUAS TT2. The sequence continues at coordinate 2,377,227 of NZ_CP196667.1, forward strand.
CGTGCAAGAAGTCGTAGATCACATCGGAATCGGTCGTTCGACGCAGAACGGGACGCATCCGGTCGAAGTATTCGGCCATTTCACGCCTGGATCCCGGTACTTCATCCGGGTGCAATCCGACCAAAGCGGCCGCAGATCGTTGTTCGGCGTAGTAGAGGTCCTTCTGCCGCCCGGACAGCCCGTACCCCGCGCGGTCGAGCACTGTTTCGAAGCACGAAACCTCCGAGCAATGAACCCAGAGCAGCAGTTCGGGCTCGTCGACGCGGAACGTCCTGCCGTCGACGACGCCCCGCAGGGTCCGGTGCGTGGCGCGCACCCGTGCCGCGGCGGTCGCGATCTCCTCGTCGGTGCCGTAGACGCCGAGGCCCACGAAATCGGCCGTGCGCTTGAGCCTGCCGAGCGGATCGGCCTGGAAGTTCGAGTTCTGCACGACACCTGCGACCGCCTCGGGGTGCAGTGCCTGCAGGTGGAGGCTCGCGATCCCGGCGATCCACATCATCGGGTCCGCGTGCATCTGCCAGCTGACGGAGTTCGGATCGGGCATGCGGACATCGTCCCGCCTCGTCAGGATGAAGACCATGGACCTCGATCAGGCACGGGAAGTGCTCCGCAGCCAGCACCGCGCGGTGTTCTGCGCACCGAAGTCGGACGGCACGCCGGCCATGTCGCCCGTGCTCGTCGCGTTGGACGACAACGGCGACGTGCTCGTTTCCACGCGAGCGACGGCGTACAAGACGAAGCAGGTCGAGCGCGATCCGCACGTCTCGCTGTGCGTGCTGCCGGACAGCTTCTTCGGGCGCTGGATCCAGATCAACGGAACCGCGACCGTCGTGCCGTTGCCGGAGGCGATGGACCTGCTGGTCCAGTACTACCGCACGATCTCCGGCGAGCACTCCGACTGGAACGACTACCGGGCCGCGATGCAGCGTGAGCAGCGCGTGATCCTGCGCATCTCGCTGACCTCCGCCGGGCCGGACAGGACGGGCTGAGCCTGTAACACCGTTAGCGGGGACAACGATTCCACGGGGACGGCGGCTACCGGGCAGGCGGAACCTGGGGAGCGAGAAGCAATGAGTGGTGTCAGACGCCGCGGCTACTTCGCAGCCGCGGTGGCGGTGACGGGTGCGGCGCTGATCGCTGCCCTGTTCGCGGCACCCCCGGACAAGCCCGTCGACATCCGCCTCGTCGCCCCGCCGCCTCTGCCGCCCGAGGTCATCACGGCGACCGCCACGACCACCGTCTCCGCCATCGGTGTCCAGCGGCCGGAACCTCCGCCGCCACCACCCCCGCCGCCTCCGCCACCCGGTGACGCCGACCGGCCGCCGCCCCCTCCGCCGGGGCGCAGACCGCCGCCTCCGCCGCCACCGGGCAAGCCCAGACCCAACCTGTACGACCTGCTGCGCTGCGACTCGAAGCTCTTCGGCGACGACTTCAAGCACTGCCTGCGGTGGCCGCTCGACGCCGAGGAGTTCTGCGAGTTCCTGGAGGAGCACCAGCTCGAACCGATCGACCTGCGCGAGCCCGGCGGTGGCCGGTTCGACCACTTCGACCAGTTCGAGCTGACCTGCGACGACGACAACTAGCGCCGCGACCGCGGCGCTAGGCCATGATCTCCCTGAGCCTCGCCAGGTTCGCCTCCGCCAGCGAGCCGAGCAGCTGGGCCTCACCGAGGTAGTGGTCGTCGATCAACGCCTCGACCTCGTCGTCGTTCATCGCCGGCACGATCCGCGCGGCCATCCTGTTCATGTTGCGATAGCTGCCCTGCAACAGGAACGGCTGCTCGCTCGGGTCCGCCGCGGACGCGATGTAGGCCTGGTTGACCGCGAGCACGACCTGCTGGATCCGTTGCAGCTTCCGGACCACCGAGAGCATGCGTTCGAGCTCGACGGTCTCGTACTCGTGCCGGACGCTCTCGCCGTTCGCCATGCGCACCAGCGGTTCCACGTCGACCCCGCCCAGCGTCGGGTTCGAGCCGGACGCGTTCTCCAGGTAGCTCAACGCGAACAGCGCGTCGCGGCCGGACAGCACGTCACCGAGGTTCCACACGTCCGCGCGGTTCGCGAGCATGTCGGGAACGCGGAACGCCCGGCCGGTCTCGGTGTACGGGTTGCCGGCCATCGACACCGCGAAGCGCTTGCCCCGCAGGTCGAACGTGCGCGACTCGCCGTCCCAGACGCCTTCGACCCGGCGTTGGGCGTCGCACAGCGAGATGAACTTCTGCAGCAGCTCCGGTGAGGTGTGCTGGATGTCGTCCAGGTGCAGCAGGACGTTGCTGCCCAGGGCGAACGCGAAGTTGATCCGCTCGACCTCCTGGCGTGCGGTGGCGTTCGGTGCGTCGGCAGGGTCCAGCGAGGTGACGCCCGTCCCCAGCGCCGGGCCGTTGACCTTGACGAACACCATGCCCAGGCGGTTCGCGACGTACTCCATGAGCGTCGTCTTGCCGTAGCCGGGCGGCGAGATCAGCATCAGCAGGCCGGTACCGTCGCCCAGCTGCTTGGAGAGGTTGTCGCCGATCAACGGCAGGTAGACCTCGTTCAGCAACCTGTTGCGCACGAACGTGTTCAGAACGGCCGGTTTGTAGTCGTCGAGCCGGAGCCTGCGGCGTTCCTCGGCCAGCAGCTCGTCGCGCTGGCGTTGGTACGCGCGGAAGGCGGGCACCTGCTGGGTGTTGAACTCCCGGAGCCTGGTCAGGGTCTCGTCCAGACGCAGGTCCATCGACTGGTCGTGCACGCGCGGGTGCGTGCCGAGCAGGCCCGTGACGGTCTCGGTCAGCGAGGCGCTGGAGTCGTAGCGCGGCAGATCGGTGAGCAGGACGGCGACGACCTCGGGGAACTCCGGGCAGTCCTCACCCTTGAGGAACGCCTTCAGCCAGGCCTCGATCAGGTCGCGGTCGTGGAGCTCCTCGGTGACGACCGCGCGGAACCTGTCGATCACCGTGCGGGCGGCCTTGCTGGTGACGAACCCCCTGGGCTCGCAGGCGAGTTCCTCGAACAGGTACTCGGCGGTGAGGTCGTCGAGCCCGAACTGCCTGCACAGCTCGGGAATCCCGTGCGTGCCGCCGAAGATCGTGCGCGCTCGGGCCAGTGACTCGGCCTTGCGCGCCCACACCGCGCGTTGGTCCTCTCGTTGCTCGGACCAGAAGATCTGCGCTTCCGCTCGGGTGCGCGGCGGATACCTGAGCAGTCCGGCGCCCGCTTGAAGTCGTTGCAGGACAGCGAGGATCTTCTCGGCGTCGTGGTCGTGGACGCCCTTCTCGTAGCCCTCGTCGTACCGTTCCGCGGCGGCGTTCGTGACGTCCGTGCGGCCTTCGGCGAGCAGGCACCCGGCGAGGTGCTCGGAGCGGTAGACGTGCTCCGTCTCGGAGACCAGCAGCTGGTCCCAGAACGCCTTGGTGCCGCTGAACTCCTGGTCGGTGACCTCGCTGCGGTAGTCGGTGCCGGTGACGGCGTAGTAGAGCCGGCCGTCGCGCGGCACGAGGGTGAGGTTCATCGGCTCGGTCGTCACCGGGAAGCGATGACGACCGAGCACGATCGACGCGCCGTCGTACAGATCGGCCCGGTCGCGCAGTGCCCGGCCTCCCTCTTGCCGGGCATCGCGCAGACTCGCGTCGAGCTCGTCGGCCCTGACGTCGCCGAGTTCCCTGAGCTGTTCCCCGACCGTGCGGACCTTCGCGACCATCGGGTCGCCTGCGAAGTACGTGTTGATCTCGTCGGTCGAGGTCAGCTTCCCGACGCGGCGGCGGATCGTGCCGAGCACCCGTTCCGCGGACTGCACGAGCCGGTCGGCCTTTCGCGCCCGTTCGTCGAGCAGCGTCTGCTTGCGAGCCGAGAAGGCCTCGTAGACGTCCGTGCGCTTGGCGCCGACCTGGGCGAGGAAGTCGTCGAACTCGCCGAACCGCGACTCCAGGTTCTCCAGCTGCAGCAACAGCCTGCCGAGCTGGTCGTCGCAGCGTTGCGGGGTGTCCGCGACCGACAGCGCGCCGGTGATGGCCTGGCCGAGCAGCGCGAACTCCGCCGCGAACTCGGCGCGGCCCTCCGCGTTCGCGAGCTGCGCCCTGCGACCGTCCACAGTGGCCCGTGCGCGGTTGACCGCCGCCAGCACCTCGCCGATGCTCGCGAGGATCTGCGTGCGGGTGGTCGTGTCGGCGGCGTCGAGCGTGCTGACCACCTCGGTCAGCACCTCCAGGCCGGTCTGCTGCTGCGCGAGGCGTTCGCGCAACGGCTTCGCCTCGGCCGCGGTCTTCAGCTCCGCGGCCGCGATCTGGGTGATCTCCTCGTGGTACTGGGAGAACGCGCCCTCACCGCTGAGGAACGCGACCGCCCTGCGTGCCGACGCACCGAGCTCCTCGACGAGCTCGGCCTCGCGGCGGTCGATCTCCGCGGTGTCGACGTACTTCAGGTCCTTGAGGGTGATCAGCCGGCCCTGGGCCGACCGCAGATCGGCCAGCAGCCGCACCCACTCGTCGGCGCTGCGCGGTGCGGCCGACCTGGCGAGCCTGACCAGCGACGCCAGCTTCTCGGCTGCGTTGTGGAGCTGCTGGGCGGCATGCTCGGTGAGCGTGCGGACGGCCTCGAACTCGTCCAGCACCTGCTCAGCGGTGGCGCGGACGGCCTGAACGGCCTGCTTCAAGCCCAGCTCGTCGAGCCAGTGCACGCCGTCGATCACCCTGGTGCACAGGGCGATCAGGCCCTCGAACACCGGCGCGCTCGGCGTCATCTCGGCGCTCATCCTGGTGATGGACAGGCAGTCCGAGATGCCGCGGACGAGCTCGGCGTTGCCGATGCGGGCGAGCGGGCCCGCCTGCTCCGGCAGCTCCTCGTCGTGCAGGAACGGCGTGCGCCACACCTGCATCGGGTGCACGCGCACGGCCTCCACGCCGGTCTCGCGGAAGACCACCAGCGTGCCGTCGGCGAAGAGCGAGTAGCCGTGGCACGTGATGGGGTTCGCGACCTCCTTGCGGATCACGTTGTAGGGCAGCAGGAGGCTGCGGCCCTCGCGGCGGGCGTGGAAGACGTACAGCACGTCCTCGCCGTTCGCGGACCGCACGACCCGTTCGAACTCCAGCTCGTCGGTGTCGACGTCGAACGTCTTGTCCGCGCCCGTGACCAGGTAGTAGCCGCCGGGGAAGATGATCCCCTGGTCCTCTGGCAGACGCTGGCAGGCCTGGCCGATGCCGTCGAGCCTCGTCACCACCTTGGTGCGGGTGTTGAAGACGAGGTGCCGCCACGCCGTCTCCTTGTACGGCAGGATCTTGAGGAGGATCAGCGGGCCGACGCGGGCGTAGTGGATCTCGGCGTCCGCGAGGCTCTGCAGCGGTTCGTCGACGGGCTCTTCGTAGACGCCCTCGCCGGACTCGGTGTTGTCCTCGATCTTGACGGTCAGCGTGCCGCCGACCGTCTCGACGAAGACCTCGTTGTCGATCGCGATGTGCGGGTGCCGGCCGAGCACGTGCTGCTCGCGGGTCGTCTCCACCCACGTGAAGTCGTGCGAGGGCGGGAAGACGTGGTCGCGGTCGCCGCGGTTGTCGACGTACGTGACGCTGCCGTCGACCTTGATGTCCCAGCGCAGCACGCGGATGTCCTCGATCCGCGCACCGGTCTGGAACACCGCGAGCAGCCGTGACTCGACCGTGCGCAGCTGGAGCAGCCGCGTTTCGCGGTAGTACCGGTACAGCTCCGCGAAGTCGTTGCGGAACCTCGGGTCCTGCAGGAACTCCGCCTCGACCGTGGCGAAGTCCCTGCCGTGCGCCGCGAAAACGTCCTTGACCTCGGTCTCGGGCTTGAGGCCCATGAAGACGTTGTAGCCGAACAGCATCACGTCGCCGAGAGCCACGATGTCGCGTGGCACGCAGTTGTTCTCGGTGCGGATGCGTTCGGTGGCGACGAGTTCGAGGGCCGTGCTGCCGAACGTCTCGACGCGCTGGGCGTTCAGCGCCTCGGTGCTCTTCGCGAGCCCGGCCGCCTGTTCGGCCAGCCGGGCTCGCAGCACCTCGTAGGTTCCGGCGTCCAGCCCAGGGGGATTGGGCACCGTCATGCGGCAGGGCCGTTGTTCTTGGCCATCTGGGTGAGCGCGATGGCGGCGGCGATGTTCTGCGCGTCACCCGTGGTGAAGGAGCTGAGGATCTTGGTCAGGTCCTCCGGGAAGCTGGCCGATCCGTCCATCCACTTGGACCCCAGCGCCTGCACCACGTCGGAGCCGCCGACGAAGCCGTCGACCTGCTTGCCCGCGGTGATCGAGCTGGCGATCCGGTCGAAGAACATCGTGTCGCCACCGATGATGTCGATGTCGGCCTTCTCCAGGCCGGCCGCGAGCACCATGGCCTGGGCCTCGGCGATCTCGCGCTGCACGTCGATGCCCCTGAGGCGGATCTCCTTCTCGGCCTCGAGACGGAGCCGGTACTCCTCGTGCTCGCGGGTCGCGGTGTCGAGCGCGGCCATCGCCTCCGCCTTGTGCGACAGGCCTTCCGCCTCGCCCTTGAGGCGTTCCTTGATGCCCTCGGCGTCGGCCAGGGCCTTCTCGCGGTCGACGACGGCCTCGGCGCGACCCAGCGCCTCGGACGCGGCGGCGTCGCGTTCCTTGACCAGCGCGTCCGCGAGGCCCTTCGCCGCGGCCTCGGCCTGGGTGCCCTCGGCGAGACGGATCTTGGAACGGGTGTCCAGCTCGGCGGCCTGGTTGCGCGCCTCGGCGAGCACGACCTCTTCCCGTGCCTTGTGCTGCGCCGACTGCTCCGCGGCCTCGGCGGCCTTGATGTCCTTGACCAGCGACTCCTGCGCCTCGGCCTCGGCGCGGATGATGATCTGCTGACGGTCGCGCTCGGCCTCCTCGACCGCACGCAGGCGCTTGATGTTCTCCTCCTGCTCGGCCACCGTCTTCTCGACGGCGACGCGCTCGCGCACCAGGTCGGCGATCGCGCGGCGCTCGTGCTCGAGCTCCTTGTCCTTCTCGATCATGCGCAGCGAGGTCTCGCGTTCGCGGGCGATGACCTCCAGCATGCGGTCCTTCTCGATGCGCTCGGTCTCGACGGCGATCACGCGCTCGCGGTTCTTCTCGGCGACGGCGATCTCGCGGGCCTTGTTCTCGGTCTGGATGCCGAGCTGTTCCTCGGTGCGGATGAAGGCGGTGTTGGCCTTGAGGCGTTCCTCGGCCTGCACCTTCTGCGTCTCCGCCTCCTGCTGCGCGCGGGCGGTCTCGATCTCGCGCTTCTGCTTGATCTCCGCGTCGGCCTGGCGCCGTTCGAGCTCGAGGATCGCCTCACGCGCGCTGACGTTCTGGCGCGTGATCTCCTTCTCCTCGTTGCGGGTGAACTCGTTGGTCTTGACGTGCTCGATCGCGGTCAGCTCGGTGATCTTGCGGATGCCCTGCGCGTCCAGGATGTTCGCCGGGTCGAGCTGCTTGAGCGGCGTCTGCTCCAGGTAGTCGATGGCCGCGTCCTCGAGGCTGTAGCCGTTGAGGTCGGTGCCGATGACCTGCACGATCCGGTCGCGGAACTCGTCGCGGTGGGTGTAGAGGTCCACGAAGTCGAGCTGCTTGCCGACGGTCTTGAGCGCCTCGGAGAACTTGGCGTTGAACAGCTCCTGCAGCGTGGCCTCGTGGCTCGCGCGCTCGGTGCCGATCGCCTGCGCGACCTTGATGACGTCCTCGACGGTCTTGTTGACCCGCACGAAGAACGTGATGCGGATGTCCGCGCGGATGTTGTCCTTGCAGATCAGGCCCTCGTTGCCGGCCCTGCGGATCTCGATGGTCTTCACCGAGATGTCCATCGTCTCGCACCTGTGCAGCACGGGCAGGACAACGGTTCCCGTGAACGTCACGTCGACCTTGCGCATCTTCGAGACGATCAGGGCCTTGCCCTGCTCGCACTTCTTGAACAATCTGCTCAGCGTGATCAGTGCCAGGATCAGCACCAATGCGATCACGGCGATCAGCACGACCAGCCCCGTAGAGATCGCACCCATGTTCAGCCCCCTGTGGTGATGTCCACGACCCAGAAGAACTCGCCCTCTGCGTCGTAGTCGAAGATCAACGCGGTCTGTCCCGCTTTGAGATCGGTGCTCTGCGCCGCCCGCACCTGAACGACCGCCGTACCGCCGTCGTCGGCGGTCACCTCGGCCTGCCCGTACCGCTCGGTGACCCTGGTCGTCCTGACGATCGCGGTGCGACCCACGAAGTCGTTGCGGGACGCCGGTTTCTCCGGTTTCGTCCAGCTCCTGACCGGAATGAGAAGGATCTTTGTGACGAGGGCGCCCACGAGCAGCGATCCGGCGAGGATCGCGTACCGGAGCGAGCCCTCCGGCGTGAGCACCGTGCCGACCAGCGCGGCGAACCACGTGATCACGACGAACATCGAGATGGAGATCGGCATCACCGGGGCGTCGAAGTCCAGGCCCACCAACGCCACCGTGAGCCAGTACGCCAGCACTATCAGCAACGCGAAGCTGAACACCACGGTCGGAAACGCCAGCGCGGCAGCCAGGAACTCGGTCATCATCGCCCCCCTTCTCGACATTCTGATGCACGAAACTCCGAATCCGTTGCACTTTCGGGAATGATCGATGCAGGTCGATGGTTGGCCCCGTCATGGACATCGGGGTGCAGGGGCTCAACATCGGCGGCCACGCGGGACCGGACGAGACGCGCCGGCTCGCCCAACTGGCCGAGTCACTCGGCTACCGGTCGTGGTGGGCGTCCGACCACGTGGTGCTGCCGTCGCCACGAGTAGACCCGTCACCGTCCGAACCGGACGCCGTGATCGTGGATCCCCTGACCCACCTGGCTTATGTGGCGGCGGTCACGTCCACGCTGGAGCTCGCCACCGGCATCGTGATCCTGCCCCAGCGCAACCCGCTCGTGCTCGCGAAGCAGGTGGCCTCGCTGGACCTGCTCAGCGGCGGCCGGTTCACGCTCGGCGTCGGGGCCGGCTACCTCGAACCGGAGATGACCGCGGTCGGGGTGTCGTTCGACGACCGCGGCGCACGGACCGACGAGTACCTGGACGCGATGGACCAGCTCTGGCACGCGCCCTCGCCGTCGTTCGCCGGCAGGTTCGTGTCGTTCTCGGGGGTGGACGCGCATCCGCGGCCGTCCAACGTGCGCGTGGTCGTCGGCGGGCACAGCGGTTCGGCGTTCCGGCGGGCCGTGACCCGTGCGCAGGGGTGGTTCGGCATCGGGACGCCCGACGACATCCGCGGCCACCTGGCCCGGTTCCCGTCCCGCCCGGCCGGGTTCCGGATCAGCGTGTCCGCGCAGGTGCCGCTGACTCGGGCAGTGGTCAGGGAGTACGAGGACCTCGGCGTGGACGAGCTGGTCATCTACCCGCCGATGTTCGACGGCACCGTGGAAGAGGTGCTGCGCCGGAACGCGGAGTTCACCGGCTAGCCTCGGACGTCGTGATCCCCGTCGTCGTGCTCGCCGGCTTCCTCGGTTCCGGCAAGACCACCCTGCTCAACCACCTGCTGCGCACGTCCGGCGGCACGCGGATCGGCGTCGTGGTGAACGACTTCGGGCGGATCAACATCGACGCGTTCTCCGTCTCGGCCCAGGTCGACTCGATGGTGTCGCTGTCGAACGGCTGCCTGTGCTGCGCGGTCGACGGCACCGAGCTCGACGCCATGCTGGAGAAGCTCTCGTCGGCGGACCTGGACGTCATCGTGATCGAGGCGTCCGGTCTGGCCGAGCCGGCGGCCATGGTGCGGATGGTGCTGCAGGCGCCAGGGGTGTCCTACGGCGGGCTGATCTACGTGGTCGACGCGGTGGAGCTCGGCGCCGTGCCTCACCTGGAACGCGATCTCGCGCTGGCGGATCTGGTGGTGCTGAACAAGGTCGACCAGGTCTCGTCGTTGCCTTCGCTGCCCTGTCCGGCTCCCGTGCTGCCCGTTTCGTTCGGGCGGATCGACCCGGCGTTGCTGTTCGAGGTGCGACCACCGGACCTCGGCCCGCGGCAGCTGTCGTTCGACGACCTGGACGACCACTCCACGCACGCGCACGCCTCGTACGACAGCGTGTCCTTCGAGCTCGAGGATCCGTTGCACCCCAAGCTGTTCATGGACTTCCTGAGCGCGCGGCCGGAGGGGTTGTTCCGCGCCAAGGGTTTCGTGCGTTTCCCGCTCGGCACGTTCATGCTGCACACCGTCGGCCCGTCGGTCTCGTTCACGCCGGTCGACGACGCCCCGACTCAGCTGGTGCTGATCGGGGCTGGCATCGATCCGGAGGCGCTGACGGACTGGCTGACGGCGTGCGTCGCGGACGGACCGGTCACCGAGCAGGACATGCTCTGGGTGCTCCGGTACGCCCGCTGACGTCACTTCCGGCAGAGCGCGGTGTCGATCACGTCGAACACCCGCTGGAACTTCTTCATCGGGTCGTCGCCGAACGTGCCGGGCAACGCGGTGAGCGTGACCGCCGCACTTTTGCCGCTGTCGGTCGCACCGCCCAGCGACGCCCAGCCGTGGATCGACCCGCCGTGCCCCCACCAGACCCCGCCGCAGCTGAGCTTCGTGCTCTCCAGGCCGAGGCCGTAGGCGCTCTTCTCGTCGACCGTGACGGCCTTGCGCATCTCGTCGAGCTGCGGCTTTGCCAGCAGCCCGCCCTGCAGAAGCGTTTTGAAGAACTTGGCGACGTCAGCGGGCGTGGAGACCATCGCGCCGGACGCCCACGCGGCGGACGTCTCGATCTCCGTCGCGTTGACCACCTTCGACTTCGGGTCGAGCAGGTCGCTCAGCGCGTAGGCCTGGGCGTGGCGGCCGCGGATGCGTTGCTCGCCCTGGTTCGGCCAGTAGGTGTCCTTGAGGCCGGCCTTGGTGATGACCTTCTGGATCGCCTCGCCGACCGGGCGTCCGGTGACCTTCTGGATGAGCAACCCGGCGACGACGTAGTTCGTGTTGCTGTACTCGTACTTCTCGCCCGGCTGGAAGCTCGCCGGCTTGGCCAGTGCGACGTCCAGCAGGTCGTGCGGCGCGAAGTACCGGTCCCGGATGTCGGCGATCTTCGGGACACCGACGTCCAGCACGTAGTCCGGCAGCCCGCTGGTGTGCTGGAGGACCTGGCGCACGGTGATGCGACCGTCCTTGATGTGCGGCACGTACCTGTTCGCGGGCCCATCCAGCTCGACTTTGTTGTCGGCGACCAGTTGCAGCGTCGCGACCGCCACGAACGACTTGGTGATGCTCCCGATGCGCACCTGCCCGTTGACCGGCGCGTTGCCCCTGGCTTCGTCGCGCCCGTTCACGTGGGCCTCGACGCCGGGCGTGCCTTCCTTGACGATCTGGTCGAGTTGCTGGGGGACAAGAAGACTGAGCGCCGCGACCGCGGCCACCGCGATCACTTGGCACCACACAGAGCAGCGTCCACAGTGGCCACAACAGCGTCGTGCGCCTTCATCGCGTCCTCGGGCGTGTCCTGGAAAGTACCCGGCAATGCCGTGACGGCAACGGAGAACGCCCGGCCGTCCGGCGCAACACCACCCCGCGTCTCGTACCCGTGGATGTCACCGCCGTGCCCCCAAGCCCGGCCACCACACGACAGCGGCGTGCTGGCAATGCCGAGCCCGTACTCCGCACCCGCCGGCATCTCACCGTTGGTGTCAACGGTCTTCTGCATCTCCTTCAACTGGGCCTGCGGCATCAGCTCACCCTTGAGCAGCGCGCGGTAGAAGGAGTTGAGGTCCTTGGTGGTGGAGATGATCTGACCGGCCGCCCAGCCCCAGCTGGGGTCGAGCTCGGTCACGTCCTCGATACCGTTGCCGGTCCGCGCATATCCCTGAGCGTGCTTGCCGCGGATCGTCTCGTCACCGACACCGGGCCAGTAGGTGTCCCTGAGCCCGATCTTGCGGATGACGCGCTGGTCGACGTTCTCCGCGATCGGCCGCCCGGTCACCTTCTGCGTGAGCAGGCCGAGAAGCACGTAGTTCGTGTTGCTGTACTTGAACTTCGCACCGGGCTCCCCGGTGACGGGATGCGCGTTGGCGACGTCCAGCAGCTCACGCGGCTCGAAGTACCGGTGCCGCTGCTCCTCGAACTTGTCGAGCCCCAAGAACTCCGTGTAGTTCGCCAGCCCGCTGGTGTGGTTGAGCAGCTGCCGGACGGTGATCCGATCGTCCTTGACCGCGCCGGGCAGGTAGTGGTTGATCGGCTTGTCGAGCTCGACCTTGCCCTCACCCACGAGCTGCATGACCACGGTGGCCACGAACGCCTTGGTGTTCGACCCGGCGCGCACCTGCCCGTTCCTGGGCACGGGGGTGCGTTTGTTCAGCTCGGCCGTGCCCGAGGTGTAGGCGTTCGTCCGCCCGTTGGCCTCGGTGATCGTCGCCAGCGCCGCCGGGAACTCGTGCTGCGTCGTGAGCCCGTCCAGCTGCTTCTGCACCCCGCCGCCAGCCGGCGCGGCCATCGCCGTTCCGCTGAACAACATGGCCGCTGCCAGCACTCCTACCAGCGTCTTCTTCATCCTGTGCCTCCCCTTGCCGTGGTGAGGACAGGTTTCCAATTTCGACCCCGGTGCCGCAGTCACGCACGCTTCCGTTCTCGGGGTGGAGCAGGCTCTACCTCAGTAGCGAACGTCGCTCTGCAGCAACGGCGGATAGACGTTCGACGCCTCGCCATCCACCGTCGTACCAGCGAACTGCAACATCGCCCGCAACTCCCCATGGAGATTCGCGGGGTAGTTGAGCTCGGGTTCGGAGACATCGCTGAGCCTGGCGATCTGCTCCTCCGTCAGCACGACCTCGTCCAGGTTGCTCTCGAGGTGCTCCAGCTTCCGCGCCCCGATGATCGGCACCACGGTCCCGGGCTGCGCCCTCAACCAGGCCAACGCCACAGCCGCCGCTGTCGCTTCGCTCTCGTGCGCGATCTCGGCGACCACGTCGATGACCTTGAACGCCGCCTCACTCGGCCCACCCACGAACTTGGCCCGTTCCGAGTCGCTGACCTGCACGTTCCGCGCGTACTTGCCCGACAGGAACCCGTTCTCGAGCGGACTCCACGGCACCAGCGCCATGTTCATGTCCCTCGTCAAGGGCGCGATCTCCCCCTCAACAGTCCGCGCCGACAACGAGTACTCGACCTGCAACGCGACCAACGGCGTCCACCCGTTGAGCAGCGCCATCGTCTGAGCCTGCGCCGTCACCCAGGCAGGCGTGTTGGAGAACCCGATTTACCCCACCTTGCCCGATCCCACCAGGTCGTCGAGGACCCGCATGGTCTCCTCGATCGGCGTGTTCCGATCCCAGTTGTGCATCCAGTAAAGGTCGAGGTAGTCGGTGTTGAGCCGCCGCAACGTCTCCTCGAGCTGCCGCCGCACGGCCCGCACCACCCACGTTGGGGTCGCCAGGGTGCACGTTGAAGAAGAACTTGGAGGCCAGCACCACCCGGTCGCGGTTCCCGTTGCCGCTGAAGAAGTCGCCGAGGATCTTCTCCGAGTGCCCCTTGGTGTGGAAGTCGGCGGTGTCGATGAAGTTCCCGCCGCGGTCGAGGTAGGTCCGCAGGATCTTCTCGGACTCCTCGACGCTGCACCCAGCGGCTCCGGGGTCTTCGCCGAAGGTCATCGCGCCCAGTGCGAACGGGCTGACGCGTAGTCCGGACCGGCCCAGGGTCACGTAGTGATCGAGCGGCACTTCCTGGCTCCTCGTGGCCGGTTTCTGGTGCCTCCGATTCCAGTTGCTGCCGGTTCTCGGTGGTACGGACGATCCCGCTGCCTTCTTGCCTGATCCTCTTGTCGCGGGGTGCTTGGGCCTGGTCTGGGCGTGTCGGTGGTGCGTCAACCGTGAGGTTGGCAACCCGGAGGACATGCGGAGGTGGAGATCGGTAGGCTGTCCCGGCGAGGGCTGCTAGCTCAATTGGCAGAGCAGGAGACTTTTAATCTTCGGGTTCAGGGTTCGAGTCCCTGGCGGCCCACCAAACCCCCAGGTCACAGGCCTGGGGGTTTCGCATTTCAAGATCACTGATACGCCTTTGATGCGCTTTACTCCCTGACTCTCAATCTGCGCGTTTCTTGGGTTCGCCCTGCTCAGGCCGGTCGAGCGCCCCTTCCAGCGCGTCAGCCGCCTTCCGGTCGACCGCCTTCCTCGCGAGGTAGGTGTCCTGGGTCATGGACGGCCGGGCGTGCCCGAGCTGGTCCGCGACAACCCGCGCAGAGAGCCCCGCCTCATCGAGGATCGTGGCCGCCGTCTTGCGGAAGACGTGCGAGGTCACCCAGGCGAACTCGTCCCCTCCCCGAGCCTTCCGGATGTCCCTGCGGGTGTTGGACGGGTCGCGCAGGCCTCCGAGGCTGTTCGGGAAGACCGGTCCGTTCGGGAACAACGTGACCGCGCGTCGTCGCCGCAACATGTCGAGCGCCCACCTGGGCAGCGGGAGCGTCCGCTCTCCCGCCTCCGTCTTGGTCGACTTCCTGATCAGCCCGAGCCCAGCGGCCCGGATGACCGTGTAGTTCACGTCGACCGTTCCGGCCTCGAAGTCGACGTCGTCCCAGTAGACGGCCAGCGCCTCACCGATCCGCACGCCCGTGGCCATCATGAAGCGCGACAGGTCAGGCAGGTCCTTCCGAACCGCCGCCGGGTCGGACTCCAGCATCTCCAACCACAACAGACGCTCCTCCCGCGTGAGTGCCCTGGGGCTCTTCTTCCGGCCGCTCTCCAGCGGGTCCGTGTCCCTCACGGGGTTCGTGTCGAGCGCCCGATCCCGCACAGCGATCCGCAGGGCACCCGAGATCACCGAGCGCGCCGTCTTGGCGCTGTCGACCCCGACCGACCGCCACACCGAGCCCAGGAACGCATCGATCCGCGCAACGGTCATCTCACGAATCCGCAGCTCACCGAGGCCCGGGAGGACATGCCGGCCGAGGATGCTCCGGTAGGTGTCGAGGCTGCTAGGCGACCGCTTGCCCATGTCCACGAGCTTCTGGAACTTCACCTGCCACGCCTCAAGCGCATCCTTGAACCGGCTGTCTGGCGTCAACGAGTCTCCCGTCGGACCTTTGCGCTCAGCGAGCGCCTTCTTGAGCCTCCGCTCAGCCTCAGACTTGGTCTTCCCCCTGCGAAGCACCGGCCGCGTCTTACCATCGAAATCGCGGTAGTTCGCGACGGCCGTCCAGCCTGCTTCCGTTTGATTGCAACGAATCTTGCCGTACGTACCGATGTCGAGCGGCGGACGAGCCATCAGGCCGCCTCCTCAAGCAGGTGCTCGAACCAGCTCCGCACCTCGGACGGCAAGTACCGCAGGTGCTTCCCCAAGCGCCGTGCGGGCGGGCCGTAGTTCTTGGTCCTCCAGCCGTAGAGCGTGTGAACCGGGACGTTCAGGTAGGCCGCAACGTCGCTGACTGTCCACAGTGGCTCGAACTGACGTGTCTCCATGATGTTCCCCCTTTAGATCAAGCAGCGTGCGGAGTTGCCGAACTCCCCGGAGGTCCGGCAGATGCGAGCAGCGCGGCCGTGTATTCGGCCTTCCACCTCCGCCGCTCAGCGACGGCACTCAGCAGCAGGTGTGCTCGAGGCGGCACGTTCGGGTCACCGGGCTCGATGTTGTTCCAGACGACCCGTTGGGGCTGGTCCTCGGGCTTGATCCCGACGTCCGCGAGCAGTTGCCGAACGAACGTCTTCCGGTCGTGCTTGTGGTCGGCGAGCGACTTCCCGGACCACTTCCGCGACACGAGCACCCGCCGCCCAGCAACGCCGAGCGTGGTCCTCTTGTGCGCCTTCCCCTTGCACTTGCCCGGCACCGTGGACAGCCGAGCCCCGCGAGGCTGGACGCCGTAAAGCAGCCAGATCGGACAGTTCGGCGAGCATGGCGTGACCGCGAGCTCAGCGCAGAGCCGTTCGGCGTGGTCCTCCTGGCGGGCCGTCTGCGCCTCGAAACACTCGTTGATGCTCTTGGTCAGGTACTTCGTCAGGTAGCCGATGTGTCGGCCGGCCTCTTCGGTGCCGCCGAGGATGCCCCTGGAGTGCACCTGCACCCCGAACCGCGCCACGTGGGCGGGTCGCTCCACCTGGTCGAGCGCGTCTTCCCAGGTAGGCAGGACCTTTCGCGTCTGCGGATCAACGAAGCCCTTGGCCCGGACGTCCCACACCGGCAGGCTGTCGCCGCCGTACTTGATCTCGTCATGCTCAGGCCACCAGACCTGGTGATACGTGGCCTCAGCAACCGCCCGCAGCTCCGCCCGCGAGATCGAGCCCCGAACTGCCGCGTGCCAGTGCGGAGCGAGCCGCCGCTGTGGCTCGACCGCCGAGAAGTACTGGACCTCCCACCCGACACACCTGCGAAGGTTCTGGACGAACCGATCGAGCAGCGCCGCGAAGTGCACCGCGTCCCGAGCCGCACGCCGGTAGTTGTAGCTCGCCGGGTCAACGGGCGTGCCGTCGCTGCGGACCTTGCCGTAGGTGTCGAGCGTCAGCGTGAGGAACGTCGAAGGCTGGTACTTGCCCCCGAACACCTTCCCGACCGTGCGCTTGCTGACCGGTCGCCGAGGCAGGTTGGGCGCGTCCTGCCGCCGCCTGGTCGACCGCTTCCGAGGTGCCTTGAGCGGCACTTCCAGGGAGGGGAGTGAACCGCGGACTCCGAGTTGCCGAAGTTCGGCGTCGACCTCCGCGACGTCTTCCCGGACCTCTTCGGCCCCAACTTCGTCACCCTCATCGAGGGCCAGGCGGAAGGCCTTCACAAGGTCAGCCCGGTAGGCGGTCAGCTCCCGCTGATCGTCGCTCGGAGCGTCCGACGTGAAGTCAGGCTCCTCGGAGAGGTGCCATCCCTCGCGACACTGCGCCATCCGCAGACGCCGGTTCTTCTCCGCGCAGGTAGGGCACACGCTGGCTACGGTCGAGCCGCACGGCACCGGGACGATGTCGACGCGTCCGGTGTCGAGATCGATCCGTTCCTTGGCCAGCGGCCGGACGCAGACGCCATGCTCCTCAGCGACGGCCCGAGCGATGTCGAGCGCGGCCGGCTGCTTCATCCGCTCCGAGCGAGTCAGGTACTCGGTCACGCCGCCGCCCTCCCTTCATCGCTGGTCGGGAACTCGTGCACGGTGGCCGGGGCGAGGTAGACGCCAAGCTCGACCAGGTCCGCGTCCGTGACATGGAAGGCCCTCGCGCGTTCCGGTTCGCGCTGCCCGTCATCCTTGAGCCAGGCGACGCCAGGCGTGTTCTCGCTGATCTCGTGAGCAGCCGCGCCACGTTGCCGGACGCCATCGCCAAGCACCATGTCGACCTGGACCGGCTCATCGAGCCGCAGCGCAACGCGGGTGGTGAACAGGTGCCGGAAGGAGACGACCTCCTTGCGCGGGTCCTGGACCAGGCCGACAACGGCGTAGCCAGGAGCACGTCCCTGCGAGGTAATCGTCTGGACGGCGCGCGTCGCACGTTCGCGGAGGTTCCGGTCGGGCTGATAGGCGATCAGGTCCGCCAGTTCATCCACGATCAGGACCGTGAACGGCTCGCCCGTGCCGCGCGTCCACAGGCGCCGGATGCCCCGGTACCGCGCCGCCCGTTCCTTGACCTCTGCGGCGATTTCTTCAAGCAGCGCAACAG
The DNA here is from genome assembly GCF_051853195.1 of Lentzea sp. HUAS TT2. Classification (NCBI taxonomy): domain Bacteria; kingdom Bacillati; phylum Actinomycetota; class Actinomycetes; order Pseudonocardiales; family Pseudonocardiaceae; genus Lentzea; species Lentzea sp. HUAS TT2. Next base: position 2,394,730 of record NZ_CP196667.1, read on the forward strand.
CTTCAGGTCCGTTGTCGTAGATCACCTTCTCGAACGCGTCCGGACACTGCCCCAACTCCATGCCGCCCTTGGGATCGATCCCGACGAGTCGGACCACGCCAGCCTTAATGACCGGGGCGAGCTGCCAGACGATCGACCAGAGAACCGAGCCCTTGCCAGCGCCAGGCACCCCGACCACGAGGACCTGAGAACCGAGCAGCTTCAGCCTCCAGGGCTTACCGGTCTCGGTGCGGCCGACGACGACGCGCTTGAGGTCAACGTCCCCGACAGCGGCGAGCTGCGGCACCGCGACCGGAAGCGACAGCGGATCGGAGTGGATGAAGTCGAGCTCAAGCACGCTCGGCCGCAGCACCCGCACCCGGCAGGACCGCGCGTTGAACGAGTGCGCCAGGTTGTCCCGCCGCGCCTCCCACTGCTCCGGAGACTGCGCCGGGATCATGCGAACCCGGACCTTGTCCCGCCAGCCTTCCGACCAAACGCGCCGCAGCTTCGGGCGGTACTCCCTGCCACGGTTCTCCTTGGCCAGCTCAGCCAGCCGCATCACGGTGCGCCAGTGCGGCACGTAGACCGTGAGCCGCCGCCACTCGGTCAGGACGCGGTACCAGCCGTACCGCAGGAACGAGCCGCGATCGAGGCCGTACCAGACCGTCAGCGCGCACACGAGCGACAGCAGGGCCAGGACCAGCGGCGACAGCCCGAACTCGCGATAGCCGATGTAGCCACCGAGGCAGGCCGTGACCGCGACCGGGTACCGAACCGTCACCACGACGAGCTTCACGGCCAGTCGGCCGGCGAGCCAGATCAGCGCGAACGGCGCGAGTACGACTTTGATCCAGCCGGGCAGCCACACCCACCACGGGACCTGCGGACGTGCGCCCTCGAACGGCGCAGGATCGACCCAACGGTTGCCCTTCATCGCGCACCGCCAGCGCACTTGAGGCACTGGAAGACGCTGCCAACACTCGGGATGCGCCCAACAGGCTGAAACGCTCCCGACTCAGTGGTGTGCTGTGTCTTGCAGGTCAGGCACTCGAAGCCCTCAGCCTGCGCGGCCGTGAGTTCCAACGTCTCCAGACTGCCGCCGTCGAGCATTACGACGTAACTGGAGACGGTCTGCTTGCTGGAGATCATCCGATCCCACAGCAGTTGCTTTGTGGCCCTGTCTGGCGCAGGAATGCGCCCAGGCTCTACGCTCATCTTGTTCACTCCTGAGTTGGGTGGACAACGCAGGAGCGGCGAGGTTGGTAGCCGGGTTCCGCTCCTGCGTCTCACGTTCTCTTTGCACCGCAACAAGACGTGCGGCATCGCCACGTGACCCAGCAGAGTCACGCGCTCTGTCCAATAAGGACTTCTTCTACTTCTTCGCCGTCTTCGTGACCTTGATCGCCTCCCCCTTCTCGCGCTCACGGTTCGCCCAATACATGGCCTCGTGGTGGTGGCTGCGGTCGCTCTCAGCGACTCGCGCGTAGATCGCAGCGGAGCGGAGGTAGTAGTCCCGCAGAACGGCGGGAGCGGCCTTGGGGTTGGGCAGGAGCTTGCTCAGCACGTCGTGCGCCTCGCTCAGCGTCCGGACCTGTTCAGCGAGGCCCCAGTGTTTGGCCTCAGTCGCGGGCATCGGAAGCCTCCTCCGCCAGGGCATGACGCCCCTCCTGCCGAGCGGCCGAAGCCTGGAGAGCGCGCCACCCCTGGTCGAGGACATCCCGCAGCTGCGGGACCACATCCCGATCAACCACGAGCACGGCGGGGAAGGCGTTGCCGAAGCGGATCTCGATCCGGTCGGCGAACGGCATCGCGAGCGGCCGCATCGGCACGCCGTCGGTGAGGTGAACGCGCACCAGGTCAGGCATCACGCCGCCTTGGCAGCTGGCTTGCCGACGACCGGCTTCATGCCGGAGGCCCGCAGGCTGTAGCCGAGCTTCGCGCGGCAGCGGTGACGCTCACCCGCGTGCACCCCACGGCAGCCCTTGTCATCGATCCACGGCGTGACCGTCAGCCCCTCGAACACGACCGGCCGGACGTCCGTGCCGGGGATTGCCTCCGGTGGCACCGGCTGGTGAGGCGCGGAGATCTTGACCGTGACGACCGCGTCCGTCTTGCGCTCCGCAGCCTGGTCGATGACGAGCACAGACCACACGAGGAGACCAGTCTCCTTGTCCTTCTCCTGCTCGGGCGGCAGCCCCTTCGACCGCTCTTCGGCGGACTGGAACTTGAGCACGGGCTCAACGCCCATCACGAGCGCGCCCCTGGGAAACACGAAGTCGTGACCCGCAGGGAGCCTGCTCCCACCTGTGATCGCCATCGTGGCTCTCCTGTCGTAGGTGTCGTCCAGACCGGTTGTCTGGAGTTCTCGACACCTACGACTTTCGGCTGAAAACCGGGACGTGAGCACCGCATGGCGGGACTTCTAGAGACGTCCCTACTAACGTAAGACGTCCCTAACGTCCCCGAGGACGTCCGAGAGGAGCGATCATGGCGAACGAGCGACTACGAGATGCGTTGCTGCGCAACGGACTCACATACGAGCAGGTAGCCAAGGCCACGGGCGTCGACCAGAAGACCGTCGAACGCTGGATCACGAAGGGCCGAGCGCCGTACCCGCGCCACCGCAACACCATCGCTTCGATGGTCAAGGAGACCGAGACGTACCTGTGGCCGGACGCGGTCGCCCCGGAGAGGAAGGCAGAGATCACCGAGTCCGAGGTGGTCAAGCTCTACCCACACCGGAACTCGATCCCCCCAGACCTGTGGGACCACCTCATCACCAATGCCACCCGGCACGTGGAAGTGCTGGTGCACGCCGGCATCTTCTTGGTGGAGCGGCCGACGTTCATGCGCGACCTCGCCAACAAAGCCGCGAACGGTGCCCGTATCCGGCTGATCTTCGGTGACCCGGCCAGCCGCGAGGTTGCCAAGCGCAGCGACGAAGAGCAGCTCGGCAAGGGCACACTCGGCTCTCGCATCCGCAACGCACTGGCGTTCTATCGACCCTTGGTGGGTGTGGACGGTGTGGAGATGCGCTTCCACAAGACCACGCTCTACAACTCGATCTTCCGCTTCGATGACGAGATGGTTGTCAACACGCACGTCTACGGCTTCCAGGCCGCACACGCTCCGGCGCTGCACCTTAGGCGGCTCGCTGCGGGTGATCTCTTCGAGACCTACTCTGAGAGCTTCGAGCACGTCTGGAACCTGTCCAAGCCAGCAACGTTCTGAGGGAGCCACATGGCCCGCGTGGACTACTTCCACGACCCGAACGCCCCTAAAGCCAACAGCTTGCGCCCCGCAGTGAGCGCGTTCGTCCAGGACCAGGAAGGACGGATCCTGATGATCCGTCGAACCGACAATGACAAGTACGCGATCCCAGGTGGGCAGCAAGAGGTTGGCGAGACCCTTGCACAAGCTGCGGCACGAGAAGTCAAAGAAGAGACCGGTATCGACATCGAAGTGACCGGCCTAGTCGGCCTGTACTCCAACCCAGACCACGTTATTGCCTACGACGACGGCGAGATCCGCCAGGAATTCTCCATATGTTTTCGAGCCAAACCAGTGGCCGGCTCCCTCAAGACGAGCGCGGAGTCCAAAGAGGTCGAGTGGGTGGACACAACCCGACTCCTCGGACTGGATATTCACCCATCTGTCCGATTGCGGATCGAGCATGGGCTTAGTAGACGAAGTGAGCCGTACTTCAGCTGAGCCACCGACATCACCCTCATGGACCAGTGCCAGTCTCACGATTGAGAAAGCTGTAACTACACACAAGGTTCTGACGATCAGAAGGGTACGTCGGGACCTTGGAGCAGAGTTGATCATCCACGCATTCGCCGAGATACACACTTTGGCCGATGCATGCATCCCGAATACAGCTTCAGACATCAGCGGTTGGACGGTTGACGAGTGGCATCTCGATGACAGCCAAGTCGATCTGCTAGCTCAGGCATACCTTGCAGTGCTCAGAGGCGATATCGACAGCACGGTCGAAGACGAACTCAAGCGTCTCGGAATCCCTATCGATGAACTGCTGATCGCCGATAATGACTCACTGGCACTAGTTACCCGATCTGATGCGATCGAGATTGCTGCGATTGCAGCCTTGATCAAGGCCGATAACTGGCCGGTTGACACACTGTACACGCCCAACGTACCAAAGATGAGCCGGAAGAAGAGCGACTCCGGGATCGATGCGATGGCTGCCAGCTTGGACCCGTCCGCCGGCCCCAACACGCCTCTCTCCCAAGACGAAAAGCTGTACGTGTGCAGCGTAAAGCACACCCTGCAGGCGTCATCCAGCACACTAAGACGAGACCTCATTGCGTCTGTTTCGGATGTCGAGCTAACTCCAACCTACCTGGCTGCTCAACTCAGAGTCCTAAAAGGCCATCTGGATCAGGTGAGCATTCCGAATAGCTCACGAATATTCTTCTTCATTGATCAGTTCGTGCAGAACGAAAACGTTCGAATCCACGGCGTCGCAGCCGTCAGCCCCGAACTCTTGCCGGATCTGGTAGACCAATTGACAAGACACTTGCCAGCGCGAACTGTAGCCAACCATGCAGTCCGCGCAATCGTCATACCTAACCTTGCGCAACTTCATGACAGGTGCCGCCCGTGACCGCGCCGGGTCGCTACACCCCAGCCCGCAACACTCTGCGTAGAGCACGCATCGGGCGAGCGCTCAACATGCAGCTAGCGGACGAAGCTTTGCGTGCCCGAGAGGAGCTCCTGGAGCTACTCCTCCGGCACGCGGATAACACCACCATCCGGTTTGACTCACTCGCCGAGTGGCAAGTAGATAGCGTCTGCTCGATTGCGCAAGTCGAGGAAACTGAACCAGACCTGGACCGCCTGATAGTGCTTCTTTTATGCATTCGTGTTCTTGCTAATGACGGGCAGTTCGCCCGAATGCGAACACTAAAACTTCGCCTGCGGTCGATAGCAACTCGCCTCAACGAGGACCGCGTATACTTGCGGGCCGCCACCGACTCTCTCGCGGACCTTCTTGATGGACAAACAAATCGCGCAGTCGCGAAAATGACCAGCGCACTTGGCCTCGCTAGAGGAGGCCCTACACAGGCCGCTCTGCCAAGGACAACAGAGAATCTGCACGACCTACTTGCTCTTGCTGCGCTGCACTCCGCATTCTCAGCCGCAGATCGAAGCGGTCTTACAAACTCCCGAAAAATAGCAATCGCGAGCAACAATCCGGTACTTTTGGCCTTCAGTGACGCAGTAGAGTCACTGATTGATGCGTCCTCAGAAGCCAGCACCATCACACATACATCCGCGCATGATTCTTCCTATCAGCTTCCCCTTCTCCAGCAGTACCTCGCAGAGCGAGGAGTGGACACACTCTTTCCTTCGCAAATTCAAGCTCTACAAGCAGGCATAACAGAAGACATCAACAAAGTTGTCGCTCTACCAACTTCGAGCGGAAAAACTTTCATAGCCGAACTTCGCATCGCCGCTACACTTGTACGAAATCCGGGAAGCAGGGCTATCTATATCGCCCCCTATAGACTGCTTTCAAGGCAAGTTGAGAGATCACTTCGAACTGGTCTTCGTCCTTTAAGTTTCCAGGTGGCCGACCTCGGCTCGTCATTTGACACCGAAGTTACGTCCGAGGATTTCGCGCACGGCTTACCGGATGTCGCCGTCGCCACACCTGAACGCCTTGATGCCCTGCTCAGGCTGTCGACTACAACCAGACCAGGAAGCGACGAAGCACGAGAACTACTTGCGAGCACCAAGGTTATCGTGTTTGACGAGATACAACTTCTCGGACGTGAAGGGCGAGGACAACGGTTCGAGCTGGTTCTCACAAGGTTGAGGATGTCTTATCCCTCAATAAATATCCTTGGCCTCGCGGCCGCAACCTACGGTACCGACACGTTGGCCGATTGGATTAGTGGTGACGCTCCGGTCACGGGCGCCAAGCGGCCAACAGGGACAATCGAGCTAAGGTGGGAAACCACCGGAAGAATCATGCAGCGCGTAGGAAACCTTGAATCCAGGATCGGTGATATTTCCCGCAGGAACGCCTCCGACGACGCCGCAAAGTTGATCCTGCAGTTTGACAGCGAGTACGCACCGATTCTTGCGGTAATGACCTCTCGACCACTGGCCGAAAGTCTTGCTCGCAAGGTGTTGAAAGCAAATACTCGCGCAGGAGAGACCTGGCGCGAGTCACTTTCAGAACCGGATCGAGAGCTCCTTGAGTCCGCAATAGAAGAAACCCGCACGCTTCTTGGCGAGGAGCACCATCTAGCCGAATTACTCCAAGAAGGAATCGCGTACCATCACGCTGGTCTACCCTCTCACGTCTTACGCCACATTGAAATGCTGTGCTCTCGACGAATCCTTCGCGTTCTATCCGCAACAACCACCGTGGCCGAGGGCGCAGACCTGCCCTTCCGTGTCGTAATCATCCCTCATTTGAATTTCCCTTCCGCAACACGTCGCCTAGAACGCGATCTTTACCAGAACATCGTTGGAAGAGCAGGCCGGGCGGGCGTAGCGATGGAAGGCATGGTCTTTGTCTTGGAGACAAGCGCAAAGACCTTGGCGAGTTGGGTTAAAAACGGTCTATGGAGTGCCGCAGAGCCGAGTGCGGTACATGGCAGACTAGATGCCCTACTGTCTGCACCAGCCGAGTTCTACTCCGCCGAGTTTGAAGAGTTCAAAACTCAGATTCTCGCTTGGATTGGTGAGGCTGGAAACCAACTCGAAGACCAGCCTCTCGCTCTATCGAACGCAACTTTGACCAGCAGGCGCGACCCTAGAGCAGCCCAGTCGGTTCGTCTTCTGGTGGATCGAGCACTCCGACAACTCGAAGACGAGGGATTGGCGCGCTCTGCCAGCCCGTACGCGCTTACTGATCTAGGCAGCAGATCTCGAATCGCAGGATTGTGCAGCTTTAGCTGCTTGCGATTGGACCAGCTAGTTCGAAACGCCTACACTCCGTTATTCGATTCTCTTGTAGGCGCAACTGAGGTCAGCGACGAACAAGCCATAGAGATCGCTCGGTTATGTCTGTCATCAATTGAAAGCCTACAACATTCACTCTGGCTGAAGGTTCGCTTTCCCAGTACAGAGGCCTCCGAAGCGGCACTTCGCGAAATTGTTGATGGAACACGTCCCTGGCCCCTATCAGACGAGATGTTCCAAAGCGACGTGCAACTGCTCTCACGGTGGATCCGCGGCGCTTCCTACACAGAACTTGGTCAGATAGCCCCTGTTGTTCAGGGCAACAACGGTCTGTACCGAGGAACAAATGTATCGAAGCGTTCGTCAGACGCGTCCGAGTACCTTGGCCGACTGGCACTACCTACATCGTGGACATGGTCGGCGTCAAAGGCAATGCTAGGCGATGCGAATGACCTGATCCCGCCCTTTATACGGCAATGTATCGAGCAAGGGGTCGCATCCGAAACAGCCTCTAAGCTGGTTAACATCTGCGGAGTCACTCGGAATGGTGCGAACCTTGTTGCCGACACTCTGGGCACAGAATGGCTGGTTGCAAGATCTTCTCTTGAACACCTAGATGATAATTCATTGCAAAGCCTGAGTGTTTCAACACTTGACGCACGGCGTATTGCCGAACTGAGAGAGCGCCTCCGGGGCAACCAAGCCTTTTAGGGCTACCAACAGTTCAATCGTTGCTTCATCCACCGAAGTGCTGCGGCCTGATTAGCCTCTCAGCAGCTGGGGAGCTTGCTTGCGCACGCTGGCCCCTGCTCCTCCTCGCTGGCACCACGGAGCCCGCACGCCGCCCTCAAGGTGCGTGGTTGCGCGAAAACCAACCACGATCGTGGTAGCGTTTCGCGCAACCTGCTCCTAGGAGGTTGCCATGACGCGCTCGGTTCCCACCTCTGCAACGCCTCCAGACGGCGAACGTCGTCTGCGCGCCTTCGGCCTGTCCACTGACATCGTCCACACCGCGCTACGTCCCGGACTCTCGCGTGCGGCTAACCGCACGTCGATGGCACTGCGTTCAACCCCAGGAACCGACGTCTACCACGATGCGATGGAGCAGTTTCACTTGTTACTCGCCAACGCCGGCTGGCAGCTGGTGTACGTGAAGCAGCAGCCACGCCTGCTCCACCCGAAGGGTGTCCACTCCTTCACCATCGCCTCAGGCACCAACGTCGCGAATGCCGACCGGCGCCAGCAGCCCCGTACTCGACGCAAGGGCCAAGCGACACGCGATTCGCTGGCCGGACCGCGGGCGGAACTCATGGAGGCGCTGTTCGAGGTGCCTGCAACTCCACAAGATCCGAACCTGGTCGCCGCAGCCGAGGCGGCACCGCTGTGGTTGCTAGTCCATGAGCGCACAGAGCGCGGTCTCAACCTTGAGCTGTCCCGCCCCGCCAAGATGACCTCCAGCGGAGTTGTGACAGAGTGGGACGACCGGATCATCATCGGGTTCCTGGATCTTGACGGAGACCTGTCGATCTTCGATGACCCGGACGACGGCACCGGTCCCTACAACGTCACTGTCGAGCCTCACTGACCGCAACACAACTCACCCCACACATGTTCAATCCATCTCGCCTTAAGGTCGCGCGCCAACGACTCGCGTGGACCCTCACAAGGCTGGCCAGCGAAAGTGGCGTGTCGCTTCGCTCCCTGACCAGCTACGAGAACGGCAAGACCCCTAGCGACGAGATCCTCTTCAAACTCGCCAATACTCTGGCGGTTCCGCCTGAGTTCTTCGAACGCGAGTCGGTTGAGCCTGTTCCGGTTGAGGCTGCCAGCTTCCGCAAGCTGAGTAGGACAACTTCGACACGACGTGATGCCGTACTGGCCAGCGCCAGCCTTGCTGTCGAGTTCTTCTCAGTGATCGAACAGAAGTTCAAGCTTCCCAAATCCAGTATTCCATCGCTTGACAAGTTTTCTCCCGAGCTTGCCGCCGAATTCGTCCGGCGCCGATGGAATCTAGGTGACCGCCCCATCACCAACATGGTTCATCTACTCGAATCTAATGGAGTTCGAGTTGCCGCCATCCAGCACTCTTTCGTTGATGTAGACGCGTTCTGCTTCATTCGAGACAGCACGCCTTACGTCTTTCTGAACACTTCCAAGTCAGCGGAACGCCAACGCTTTGACCTCGCGCATGAGCTCGCGCACCTGGCACTACACAGCGAGCAAGACATGGAATTGAGCACGTCGAAGGAACGGGAATCTGAGGCCAATCGCTTCGCAGCCAGCTTCCTGATGCCCCGCAGCGCAGTTCTGACTCAATCCATGAGAAGCGCCAGCATGGCCCGCATCCTTGCTGCTCGTTCATACTGGAAAGTGTCAGCAATGGCAATGACGCACCGCCTACATGAGCTACACCTTCTCTCGGACTGGCAATATCGAAATACCTGCATGACTTTGTCGGATCAAGGATACCGATCGTCGGAGCCAGGGGGCATCATCCCTGAGACGTCTCAACTGCTTCGAAAAGTGATGTTTGGCCCGACAGGAAAGGTGAGCATCCGCGATGCCGCTGCTGGCCTTTCCCTCCACCAAAATGACATCCGCGACTTTGTTCGCGACCTGGTTCCAGTCGCCGCATAGCTGTAGCACGGCGCCTCTACATCATAAAGCTTGCCGAATTTGGCTCTACAGGATCAAGGCCGCCGCTGGCGGCGCGCTCCGCGCGTGCGGCGAACACCTTCCGTCCCGGCACTCCCGGCATCCGCTTCGCTCCGCCGGTCGGCCGGGCGGCGCTGCGCGCCGTCCTCCGGCCTTACCCCAACCGACGACGTCATCCACAGCGCTATGCCGGCCAGCACCTCCCTACGAGCGCCGTCAGGGTCACCGCGGACTTGTGGTCCTGGCGCTCGACTGCCGCGACGGCTGCGCCGCCTTGCCACCGATCAACGGTGCCAGCGCTCCGTAGAATCCGGCCCATGACCGCAAGCGACGTGTCGCTGGCCGAGTGTGCGGACGTCTGGAGCATCCTCGATCAGGTTCGGCTGAGGCCGAGCATGTGGGTCCGTGGACGCCAGCTTCGCGAACTGGAAACCATCTTCTTGGGTTACGGCGTCGCGCTCGAAGTTCATGGCATCAACGAGTCGTTCCACCTGAACCCCGGCGGTCCGTTCAGCGAGTGGCTTCACGCGCGTTTCGACTGGGGGATGTCATGTGGGTGGGCTCAGGCCATCACCGAGAATGCCGGCACGGAAGATCCGCTCGTCCTGTTCTTCCGCCTTGTGGACGAGTACCGGGCGCATGCTCACGCCAGCCAGCAGACTGAAACAGGCGGTCGGGCCGGGATGCTGGAGAGGCCTGGAGCAGGCCCGAAGGATCAAGATCATGATGCGCTTTAGTCTCGTAAAACGTCGATAAACGTCGCGAAGCGACTGTCCACAGTGCTCAGATCAAGACGGCATCAGCGCAGGTAGTGAGCACTGTCGAGGAAGATCGGCGAACAACGCCAAGCGAAGGCTCTTACTCTTCGGGTTCAGGGTTCGAGTCCCTGGCGGCCCACCAAACCCCCGGGTCACAGACCTGGGGGTTTCGCATTTCAAGATCGCTGGCACACCTTTGGCACGCTTTGCTCCTCTGACTCTCAAGCTGCGGCATCAGGCGGACCGTCCTGGGCCTGGTCCTCTTCGCCCTCTTCAGCGTCTCGTTTCGGGGTGCCGAACGCGCTCTCAAGAGCATCAGCGGCTCGCTTGTCCACCACCTTGCGAGCGAAGTAGACGTCCTGCGTCATCAAGGCGTCGCCGCTGGCGGCGCGTCCGGGCCTTCCGGCGAACAACATCCATCCCGGCACTCCCGGCATCCGCTTCGCTGCGCCGGCCGGCCGGGCGGCGCAGCGCGCCGCAACTCCGGCCTCACCTCAGCCAGCGAGTTCACCCCGTGGAGCTAAGTCGTCCAGCAGCTCCCTACGAGCGCCAGCAGGGTCACCGCAGGGTGCTGGGCACGGCGCTCGACTGCCGCGGCGGCTGCGCCGCCTTGCCACCGAACGAAGGTCCGGGACGAAGCACCGTAAACGCCCAGCGAGCACCAGGCCGACGCCTGACGGCGCGAGCAAGGCGCCGGTGGGCGAGTGTTGAACGGCAGCACGCAGCGGGGTGTTCGCTGACCCGGTCGCTGTTCCAGCCAACTTCACGGGCTTGGTCGGCCAGTTTGAGCGGTCTCGCTCAAACTGAGGTCGTGATTCCGCACAATGTCCCGGTGACCCTCTATGTCTGCGCGAGCTGCGAGCACCCTCTCACCGGCGATCTCCTGGAGTCAGAGGCATTCCCGGCTGGAGATCACCTGTCCGACTATCGCATCGCAGAGCCGCGGGTGGCGCAGGGCACGTACGCGATTAACTACAACGCCACGCTGTTCATCCTGCATCCTGACGACGTGCCAGGCACTGCTTTGCATCCCGACCTCAGCCGACGCGCCGGTTGCTGCGGACTTCACGGCCAGGACGGCCCCAACCTCGTCTGTGCAGGCTGCGGTGCCGAGGTCGCCACCAAGGAGTCGGACTGCTGGACCGACAACCTCGTAGCGCTCATAGCCGCTGCAGTCGTCAGTCATACGCAATCTCAGTCTTGAGCCGAAAGCGATCGATGACCCTGGTCGGGATGACGGCAGGGTGTGGACGGTCCAGAAGGACCAAGATCATGATGCGCTTTAGTCTCGTAAAACGTCGATAAACGTCGAGAAGCGACTGTCCACAGTGCTTAGATCAAGACCGCATCCGCGCAGGTAGCAAGCACTGTCGGTGAAGATCACCGAAGAACGCCGATCGACTTCCGGAAGTCTCGGGTTCAGAGGTCGAGTCCCTGGCGACCCACGGCGCTGGCGCGGCAGCCACCCGGTGCAACGAGCCGAAATCGCGTGCAGGCACGGCTTTCCGGCAAGTAGGGTGCCGCGAGACCAAAGGGGGGTGCGGCATGACGAAGCTGAACCAGATCATCGCGGTGGAGAAGAGTGTCAAAGGGGGCACGCTTCGGGACCTCACCGACGCGCACCACGGGCTGCAGAAGCCCGCGCTGCTGGCCGGTATCTCCCGGACGTACCAGCCGAAGGACGAGGACGGCGAGGTGTTGCCGCCGGAGTCCACTCGCGTGCAGATCAAGGCCGAGGACGTGCTGCGGAAGACCGCCGGCGTGATGACTCGGCTCTTCGACGTCACTGCGACCAAGGACTGGGCCAACTGCGTCGCCAAGGCCGATGTGGTGGTCGATGGGCAGACGTTGCTGCGCGACGTGCCTGTGTCGTACTTGCTGTTCCTCGAGAAGCAGCTGACCGACCTGCACACCTTCGTGAAGAAGCTGCCGTTGCTGGACGCGGCCGAGGACTGGAACTTCGACGAGTCCGCCGACTACTGGCGCACCGAGCAGGTGCGGACGATTCGTACCAAGAAGGTGCCGCGCAACCACGTCAAGGCTGAGGCGACGGAGAAGCACCCGGCGCAGGTCGAGGTGTACTACGAGGACATTCCGGTGGGGTACTGGACCACGGTGAAGTTCTCCGGTGCGCTGCCTGCCCGGCGGGTCAACGAGCTCGTCGACCGGGTGGAGAAGCTTCAGCACGCGGTGAAGTTCGCCCGCGAGGAAGCCAACAACATGGAGATCACCGACCAGCGCGTCGGTGAGGTCGTCTTCGACTACCTGTTCCGGTAGCGTCCACAGACTCCCCCGCTGGAGCGCGGGGGTGCGCTCCCATTGGGAGCGTGAAAGCTGAAACTGAAACGTCAGCCTGAACCACTCGGTCACAGTGCAGGTTCGAATCCTGCTCCCGGCACCATCGTGCCGGGGTAGCCCAATCGGTAGAGGCAGCCGGGATCAAGCTCAGACTCTCGCTCCAGAATCAGCATTACCGCCGAACGCCAGATCAATCGAGACCGGACAAGACTCGCCGAGGTGCAGGTTCGAATCCTGCTGGCCGCTCTGTTCATGCGGCCGTAGCTCAACGGAAGAGCGCGGCGACCTAAGGACTGATCCGACTCTTAAACGTCGCTGGTGTGCGCAAATGGGCGGCCAAACGGGGCCCTGGACTGGACATGTCCGGGGCCCCATCCGCGTTCAGGTGCCGTGCAGGGCGTGTGGCCAGGCGGCTGCGCCCAGGGCGGCGTCGTCGGCGTCGGTGCCGCCGTAGCAGAGGTACGTCGACGGGCTTGCGGGTTTCTCCCCCGGCAGGCGGGGGCGGTGGCCTGCGGCGGGCCGTTCGACCAGGACGGTGGTGAGTCCGGCGGCGAGCCTGCGGTCTCGCAGTGTTCTCGCGGCGGGCAGGGAGGGCCAGGTCTGGTCGTCTCCGCCGGCTACCAGGACGAGGTCGGCATCGGCGGTGGGGATGGCTGCGGCCTCGTAGTGGTCGGGGTAGAGCTCGCGGCTGCGTTCGTACCAGGCTCGTAGGGGTACGAGGCCGTCCTCACGTGGTGCGGGCTTCCAGGTCTCGTCGCGTGGCACGAACGGGAGCGGTTCGCCCTGCCAGGTCCACGACGAGCGCCACGGGTGGCTGTGGCCGTCTGTTCCCGCGCCCAGGTTCGCCCAGGTCACCGAAGGTGGGGACAGGGCCACCACGGCGGCGGTGCGCTGGTCCAGGACGGACAGCCACAGTGCCGCTTCTGCGCCCTTGGACAGGCCCAGCGCGGACAGCCTTTCGGCGCCTTCGGTCTGGAGGAGGTCGAGGCCTCGGCTGAACGTCTCCAGCGGGACTTCACAGATTCCTGGTGGCTGGCCCTCGCCGCCGTACCAGCGAAGTCCCAACGCCGTCAGGCCGGAGCGGGCGAGGAGCCGGCAGCGGTCGAGCGTGCCGGGGCCGTAGGAGCCGTGCAGGACAAGCACTCCCGCACGGCTTCCTGCACGAGGGCGCACCAGCACGCCCTGCACGGCACCGGTGATCTCCTGCTCGACGACGTCCAAGTGCTCAGTGAGCCATCACTTCGCCGGACGTCGTGGTGCGGCTCGGCAGCAGGGCCGCCACCACGATCGTTGCCGCGGCCAGGACGGTGGCGATCACGAAGGCCACCTTCATGCCGCTCAGCTGTGCTGAGGCCGCGGTGGCGCCTTCGGCGACGAGGTGGCCGGCTCGGGCGGACATCACTGTCACGACCAGGGCGGTGCCCAGGGCTGCCGCTACCTGCTGGAGGGTGCCGAGGATCGAGCTGCCGTGCGGGTACATGTTCGGCGGGAGGGCGCCCATACCGAGGGTGAAGATCGGGGTGAACGTCGCCGCGAGGCTGATCATCAGCAGTGCGTGCAGGGCAAGGACCTGCCAGTACGGCATGGTCATCGAGACCTGCGTGAAGCCCGCGAGTGACGCCACGATGCCGATCGAGCCCGGGAGGACCAGCGGGCGGCTGCCCAGGCGGTCGTAGAGGCGTCCCACGGTCGGGCCCAGCAGGCCCATGGCCAGGCCGCCCGGCATGAGGAGCAGGCCCGTCTGCAACGGGGTGAGGCCTCGCAGGTTCTGCAGGTAGAGCGGCAGCAGGATCATCGAGCCCATCATCGCCAGGAACGCGATGCACATCAGGGCCAGCGACAGTGCGAACGTGCGGTGCGTGAGGGTGCGGAGGTCCATCAGCGGGGCGCCGGTGCGCTGCAGCTTGAGCTGGCGGAGCACGAAGAACGCGATGGTGGCGGCGCCCGCGACGACGATGCCGATGCTCGGGCCGAGGTTCGACTCGCCCTCGCCGAAGAGGCTCAGGCCGTAGACCAGGCCGCCGAAGCCGAGGGTCGCCATGGCGGCGCTCGCCCAGTCGAGGGTGCTGACCTGGGGCTCACCGATGTTGCGGAGGTGTCGGAGGCCGAAGTACGTCACGGCGCCGGCGATCGGGAGTACAGCGACGAACAGCAGGCGCCACGAGCCGAACTGCAGGATCAGGCCCGAGATGGCCGGGCCGAGGGCCGGAGCGACCGAGATCGCCAGGGTCACGTTGCCCATCACGCGGCCGCGGTCCTGTTCCGGGACGACGGTCATCAGCGTGGTCATGAGCAGCGGCATCATCACGGCGGTGCCCGCGGCCTGCACGATGCGGCCGAGCAGCAGGATCGTGAACGTCGGCGCTACGGCGCAGAGGGCGGTTCCGGCCAGGAAGACGCCCATCGCGATCGTGTAGCCCTGGCGGGTGGTGACGCGCTGCAGGAACCAGCCGGTGACGGGAATCACGGCGGCCATGGTGAGCATGAACGCGGTCGAGACCCATTGCGCGGCCTGTTCGGTGACGTTCATCGACTCCATGAGGCGCGGGATCGCGTTGATCATCAGCGTCTCGTTGAGGATCACGACGAACGTCGCCAGCACCAGCAGGCGCACCACCAGAGGGGTTTTGCCCGCTTGTGCGGTCGGTCGGTCTTGGATCGCAGCAGGCATGTCAGGCCCTCACTAGGTTGCTGGCATCAGGTTCTTCGCGACACCGGAGGAGACCTGCAACGCTGTAGGAACTCATCGGTACACCCCGAGTGTTCCTCATCGCCGCCCCGGTCTCACCCGGTTTCTCGTCCGTCTACCTGTACGTCGAACCGCCCGACCGCGAATCGACATGCCGGCCCGTAGGTTTTTCGGATGGGGTGGAGTCTGGGCGAGCGGATCGCCGAACACGGGGTGCCGGGCGCCCAGGTGGCCGTGCTGGCCGGCGGGGAGATACAGGACGAGGCCGCGGGCGTGTTGAGCACGAACACGCAGGTCGAGGTCACGAGCGACGCCCTGTTCAAGATCGGGTCGATCACCAAGATCTGGACGGCGACTCTGGTGCAGCGGCTGGTGGACGAAGGGCAGTGGGAGCTCGATCGTCCGGTCCGCCATCACCTCCCGGGGTTCCCGGCCACCCTCACCGCACGTCATCTCCTCACGCACACGGGCGGGATCGAGAGCAACCACTTCTTCGACACCGGACGCAACGCCGACGCGCTCGAGAAGTACACCGACGCGATCGCGGCGGCGGAGCATCCCCATCCGCCCGGCACGGTCTTCTCGTACTCCAACAGCGGGTTCGTGGTGCTCGGCAGGCTGGTGGAGGTGCTGAGCGGCAAGCCGTTCCACGACGTGCTGCGCGAACGGCTGGTCGAGCCGCTCGGGTTGCGGGCCGTCGCCACCGACGCGGACGAGGCGATCCTGCACCGGGTCGCGGTCAGGCACGGCGAGGACGGCTTGCCGGTCGGCAACTGGGCGGTCGCCTACGGCACAGCGCCCAGCGGGTCGCATTTAGCGATGAGCGCGCGTGAACTGCTGGAGTTCGTGCGGCTGCACCTCGACGACCCGAAGCTCGCGGTGTTGCGGGAGAGCCAGGTCGAGGCCGTTCCGGACCTCGGCATCGGTGCCGTCGGCTGGGGACTCGGGTGGATGCTCTTCGGCGACGGCGTCGTCGGGCACACCGGGGTCTCGAAGGGGCAGAAGGCATTCCTCCGCGTCGTGCCGGAGACCGGAACCGCGGTGGTCGTGCTGACCAACAGCGTGAACAGCGAGGAACTGGCGCACGAGATCTTCACCGACGTGCTGGGGGACCATCGGACCACGGTCTGAGACCGAACTCGGACCGCGGGCCGATCACAAGCCGCGCCAACGGTGACAGCGTCGACGACCATGAAGTTTCCGAACGGATGGGTTGGTGGCGCGGCTCTGATCGCCGGGCCCGTGTTGTTGTTGGTGGGCACGCTCTTGCGGTCGCCGTTCAACTTCTTCTTCCCCGACCAGCTGCGGGCGGTGGCCGAGCATCCGGGGTTGATGCGGGCGGCCTACACCGCGTTTCTGGCAGGCCACGTCGTGATGTGGGCGGCGGTGGCGTGCCTGGCGCAGCGGATCGGAGTCCGAAGTCCCCGGTGGGCGGCTTGGGGCGGAATCTTGGTGACGGTCGGGCTGTTCGCGAGGACGTTTCACGCCGGGGTCGACCAGGCGGCCTTCAACGCCACGAGGCACCTGGGCGTCGAGCAGGCGACGGAGCTGGTGGCGCGCGGGTACGGCGAGCTGCACCTGTTCAGCTTCCTGTCCTTCACGATCATGTTCGGCTGGTACGTGCTGGCGTTCGGGGCTCACCGCGGCGGGGTGCTCGGCAAGATCCGTGCGGTGGCGTTGGCGGCCATGGGGTTGCTGCCGCTCGGGGTGTTGAAGGGGACCGAGGTGGTGTCGGTCATCGGTACGACCGGGCTGTGCGTTGCGTTGGTGCCGTTGGGGATTCAGGTGTTGCGCGAGCAGCCGCGGCCTACGCGGAAGAACGTGCTGACGGCTGTGCCTGTGGCGCTGGGGCTAGGCGCGCTCGCCGTCCTCAGCACGCTCGGATGAGGCGAACGGCAGCGCGAACCAGAGGCCCGCGAACACGATGAACGCCAGCACGCCGACGAGAATCGCGGGCCAGCCGCCGAGGACCACCTCGGCGAGCAACAGGACGGTGCCGGTCATGGCCAGGGCCAGGAAGGCCAGGCCTGCCAGGGCGAACGTGTTGCCGGAGCGGACCACCTCCTCGCGGCGGCCCTGGCGGAACAGCACGCGGTGCCACGCGGCGGGCGCGGTGAGGAAGGCGACGGCCGCCGCCGCGCACAGCACCGTGACGAGGTGGGTGACGCGGATGTAGCCGCTCACGGAGGCGTACTTGTCGGTGAAGGCGATGGACAGCAGGAAACCGAACAGGATCTGCACGCCGGCCTGGGCCACGCGGAGCTCCTGGAGCAGCTCGTTGAGGTTGCGCGCCAGTCTGCGCTGGTCGGACTCCTCGGCTTCGCTCACCAAACCCGCCTACCCGCCGATTCACCCGTTGAAACACCAGAAATGGCGGAGCTGGGCCGTTGGCACTAAGCAGGTGATCCATGAAGACGCTCGCAGTCGCGGCCGCCGCCGCGCTCTTGTTCACCCCGGCCGCGCACGCCGATCCCGCGAAGGTCGCCCACACGTCCGCCAAGTTCGAGAGCTACAGCGCCACGGCGAAGGCCGTCACGTACGACGCCAAGGTGCCGAACGGTGCACGTGTCACCGTCGTCGGGGTGCCGGCGGTCAGCGGAGGGACGTCGGTGTTGTTGGTGCTCAAAGGATTGCTGCCGAATCGGGCGTACGGCGCGCACGTCCACGTGAAGAAGTGCGGTGCGGCTCCTGCTGACTCCGGGCCGCACTTCCAGAACGTCGCCGACCCCGTGCAGCCGTCCGTCGACCCGGCCTATGCCAACTCCCGCAACGAGATCTGGCTCGACGTTCACACCGACGCCAACGGGTTCGCCCACACGGAATCCACTGTGGACTGGCAGTTCACCGAACGGCACGCGCGGTCCGTGGTGCTGCACAACGAACACACGCACACCTCGCCCGGCGAGGCAGGCACCGCCGGGCCACGACTGGCGTGCGTGAACGTCGACTTCTAGACCTTGTTGACGACGAAGAAGTCAGTCACGAACGCGACGGGGTCGCCCGCGGTGTTGCGGCCGACCCACGTCGGGTAGACGCCGTCACCCCAGCCCGTCGAGAACGCCACCACGTTCAACCCGGACCGGGCGTCCGTCACGTTGGCCGGACCACGGCCGCCGCCGACCGCGCCGAGCGCGTCGATCAGGTCGCAGTTGCCCAGCTCGTCGTCGCTGACCATGCGGTCCACCGCCGAGGCGGCGGCGAGGTCGAAGAACGCGCCGGTGCTCGACTTCACGTCGTACCCGAACTCCGGCATCACCGGCAGCATCGGCACGTGCTCGCCCGGCACGACCGCGGGGCGCCACGAGTACGCGGGCTCATCGCTGATCATCACCCTGGCCGCCGCGACGCGATAACCCTGCCGCTCGTCTGGCTGGCCGTCGCCGTCGATGTAGGAGACCAGCGAGACGGACACCGGGTAGCTGCCCGGCTCGACGGTGTCCGTGAACGCCTCCGCGTCCTCCGGCCACACGACGAACGGGTCCGCCGCCACGAGTCTGCCCGTCGGCAGGGCCAGCTCACCCACGTGCTCGACAGCGATGACCTGCTGTTCGCCGCCACCTGTCGACGCGCCCACCGGACCGTCGACGAAGAGCCGCTCGAACCCGGACCTGATCAGTGCAACCGCCCCCATGAGCTAGGCCACCTCCGACTGCATGTTGGCAGACGACCCCGACACCCGATCGGGGCACCGGGGTTGTTCGCGTTCGGTGAAGACCCCGATGTCGCAACGAATCTGCTGCCACGCTGGTCAGCACGGGGACGATCGAAGTGGTGCTCGGCGACATCACGCAACAAGAAGTTGACGTCATCGTCACGGCGGCCAACGAGTCGTTGCTCGGCGGTGGCGCCGTGCGAACCGGACAAGGCCGTCGCCACGCCCGCGTTCGGGCTCGCGCCGGTCAAGCACGTGATCCACGCGGTGGGGCCGGTCTGGGAGGGCGGTGAGCAGGGCGAGGACCTGGTGCTCACGAACTGCTACCTCAACTCGCTGCGGCTCGCGGAGGAGCTCGAAGCCGGGAGCATCGCGTTCCCCGCGATCTCGACCGACGTCTACGGCTTCCCAGCCGAACGAGCGGCGAAGACCGCCGCGATCGCGGTCCGCTCCCTGGCGATCATCGACGAGATCCGGCTGGTGGCGTTCGACGAGGAGACCCGCGACCTGCTCCGCGCGGCGCTGGCCGAACCGGTGCGGGAGTGGTGCCCGACCTGCGGGG
Organism: Lentzea sp. HUAS TT2; assembly: GCF_051853195.1. Lineage (NCBI taxonomy): Bacteria > Bacillati > Actinomycetota > Actinomycetes > Pseudonocardiales > Pseudonocardiaceae > Lentzea > Lentzea sp. HUAS TT2. The sequence goes on from NZ_CP196667.1 coordinate 2,414,265, forward strand.
GCGAGGCGAGGCCCACCGTGAACGGCTGCCCGACGCCGGAGGCCGGGGCGGCGTGGAAGGCGGGTCTCCTCGCACTCGCCTGGGATTTCAGCGAGGACCGCGACGACGAACCGCAGTGGACGTGCGGGCAGGAGCACTACTGGTCCAACGGCCCGGGTGACGAATGTCGCAGGCAGATGGCCGTCCTGGACGCCATCGCGGTCACTCTCGGTGAAGATCACGGCAGGTCAGTGCCGTAACCTGAAGGGCGTGTCCGTTCCCTCCACGCTGAAGATCGGCCCGTTCGCCGTCGACCCGCCCGTTGTGCTGGCCCCCATGGCCGGCATCACCAACGTGGCGTTCCGGCAGCTGTGCCGTCAGTACGGAGCCGGCCTCTACGTCTGCGAGATGATCACTGCGCGGGCGTTGGTCGAGCGTGACGCGATGACCATGCACATGATCACGTTCGACGAGGGCGAGAGCCCCCGGTCGATGCAGCTCTACGGCGTGGATCCCAAGAACGTCGGCGAGGCCACGAAGATGATCGTGGACGAGAACCTCGCCGACCACATGGACATGAACTTCGGCTGCCCGGTGCCCAAGGTGACGCGCAAGGGCGGTGGCGCCGCGCTGCCGTACAAGCGCGAACTGTTCCGGCAGATCGTGCGGGCCGCGGTGCGCAACGCCGGCGACATGCCGGTCACCGTCAAGTTCCGCATCGGCATCGACGACGACCACCTGACGTACCTCGACGCCGGACGTATCGCGGCAGATGAGGGCGCACAGGCCGTGGCACTGCACGCGCGCACGGCGTCGCAGCGGTACTCCGGCAAGGCCGACTGGACCGCCATCGCGCGGCTCAAAGAGGCCGTGACGAGCATTCCGGTGCTCGGCAACGGTGACATCTTCAGTGCTCAGGACGCACTCGACATGGTCGCTCAGACCGGGTGCGACGGCGTGGTCGTCGGACGTGGCTGTCTCGGCAGGCCGTGGCTGTTCCGCGACCTGCAGGCGGCGTTCCGCGGTGAGCCGATCCCCGAGGGTCCGAGCCTCGGTGAGGTCGCCGAGGTCCTGCGCCGTCACGCCGCGCTGCTCGCGGCCCACGACGGTGAGCACAAGGGGCTGCGCGACCTGCGCAAACACATGGCCTGGTACTGGCACGGCTTCCCGGTGGGCGGTGACACGCGGCGCGCGTTCGCCATGGTGTCGAGCCTGCAGGAGCTGGACGACCTGATCGGCACCCTGGACAAGACCGTGCCGTTCCCCGAGAACGCGGAGGGGCCGCGCGGCAGGCAGGGCTCGTCGGCGAAGGTCGTGCTGCCGGAGGGCTGGCTGGACGACCCGGAGGACGCCACGGTGCCCTCCGGTGCGGACGTGATGCATTCCGGTGGCTGAACGGGTCGCGGTCCTCCTGGCCTCGCTCGCGCTGCTCGCGGGCTGTGGCGGTCCTGTCGCGGGCACGGCGATGCCGGTCCGGCTGAGCGACGACGACCGCGCCAAGTTCAAGGACTACTACACCCGCGTCAACAAGGCGGGGGACGAGGGCGCGTCCCAGCAGGCGAAACTGCTGAAGGACACGCAACATCCCGACTTCCGGCAGAAAGCGTGCGACCTGCGCGGCGCGACCATCAAGGTCGAGCCGACGTGGGGGACGCTGCGCATGGACGCCGACTGGGCTCCCCCTGGTGAGAAGGCCCATCCGCGGGGCGACGTCTACGTCGTCGCCGTCACGATCACGCTGCGCCAGCAGGATCAGGCCATCGGCAGCCAGATCGGCTCGATGCACGTCGTGCTCCTGGACGACGAGGTGTACGGGTTCGCGCCCTGCCTCGGTGGCTGAACGGGTTGTTGATCTTCCAAGCTCACTGGATCGGAGCAGCTGACGGTCAACCGGACGGGGGAAATCCTCCCCGCTCGTGTCCTTCCGGCTCAAGCGTCGCCCCCTGGGGGACGACACCTGGCAGGTAAGGAGGTGACCGCGATGACCGCGCTGCGACCCGAAACCGCAGAGACCCAGCAGGCCGACGCCCCAGTCGACAAGCAGGGTCCTGGCCTTGTGGGGCTGCACGAGTCCATCGCGACGTTGCTCGCCTCCCGCGGCCAGTGGCGCCAGGCGTACCAGCACCTGCGTTCCGCGCTCGACCTCGTCCTCGCGGACCAGGGCGAGGAGCCGCACGTCCCGGAACAGCTGCGCCGCGAGGTCGAGCTGTTGCGCCGGGAGCACGCCGAGGCCCGCGAGCAGAGCCTGCGCGACAGCCTCACCGACTCCTACAACCGCCGTTACCTCGACCAACGGCTGATGGACCTGCTGACCGAGCACGGAGCGTGCCGGCACGGTCTCGCCATCGCACTGATCGACCTCGACTGGTTCAAGCAGGTCAACGACACCTTCGGCCATCTCCTGGGCGACCGGGTGCTGCAGCGCGTGGTCGAGCTGCTGCAGCAGGGCCTGCCGGAGGGTGCCTTCTGCGCCCGCTACGGCGGCGAGGAGTTCGTGCTCGTGCTGCCCCGCGTGGACGCCTCCAGCGCCGTGGAGATCGCCGAGGCGGCCAGGGAACGTGTCGAGCGTCACCCGTGGCAGGAGATCGCGCCAGGGCTGCGTGTGACGGTCAGCGCGGGCCTCGCGTACGAGCCGCCCGCGGACGAGGCTCCGCAGCGGCCACCGGTCGGTGCCGAGCAGCAGTTGCTGCGCGCCGACAGCCTCCTGTACACAGCTAAGCAGTCGGGACGCAACGCGGTGGCGTACCGTGCCGATGGACGGGTTCGCCTCGCAGGTGCTGCCGCTGGCAGGCGTGCGATCACTGAGACACGTGTTCTCGGTTACTACTGAGTGACCTGGCTCACCCGTTCAGGGCATGCGGACTGCTCGTAATTGCGTACAGACCGCAGCTGTATCACCCGGAGTGGTCGTCAGAAGTCGCCTACATCCGTAGTATCGCGGGCGCAACTGACACGCCGGTGATGCAACCCTTGTGTCCCGGTCGTCGTCACTTCGTAATGACGAACCGCTTTTGCTTCTGACCCAGAAGGGAGATTGGGTGCCCGACGACCCCCGACGTGGCGGCCCCTCTTCCCGTGGTGATCAGGATCCCCAGCACGACCAGCCGACCGGCCGTAGACGTCGCTCGATGGAAGGCTCTGGGGGCCTGAGCGTCTCGGACCTCATCGAGCAGCACAGCAGGACGAACATCCCCCGACCCGTCCCGCCAGGCTCGCCCGACGCTTCCACTACAGGCAGGCGCGCCCTGCCGGAACCACCCGCGGCCACGGGCAGGCGTGCTCTGCCTGATCCGCCGGTCCACCAGCAGCAGCCACCTCAGGCTCCGCGGCAGCAGCCACCCGCGGCTCACCGGCCTGGTGAGCAGACGGGTACGCGCCCGCGGCCTGAACAGGCGGCCCCGCAGAACTTCACCGGCGAACCGACCGGCAGGCGGCGCAGGGCGGACGCCCCGCCCGAGCCGAACGGTGTTCAGCAGCCCCCGGCACGCCCGCGTCCCGCTCCCGGTGAGCAGACCGGTCCGCGGCCGAGGCCTGCCCAGAACCCGGAGCAGAGCGGCGCCTACCGCGTCGAGCAGCCCCCACGTCCGAGGCCGGACGCGACGGGCATGCAACGCCGTCCTGTCCCCGGCGAGACGCCGAGCGGTCCCGTCCGGCGCCCCGTGCCCGGCGAGATGCCGCCCAACGGTGCCCCGCAGCGCAGGCCCGCCCCCGGCGACGTCCCGTCGTCCAACGGCATCCCGCGCCCACCGGCACCGGGCGAGCCCAACGGCCTGAAGCGCCCGCCGGCACCCGACGCCACCTCCAACGGCATGCCCAGGCCGCCGGCTCCCGGCGACCCGAGGCGCATGCCTCCCGGCGACGCGCCCTCGTCGAACGGCATCCCCCGGCGTCCCGCGCCCGGTGTGCCCGAGGCGAACGGCATGCCCGCCGGCACGATCCGCAGGCCGGGACCCGAGGTCAACGGCGCACCGCGGCGCATGCCTCCCGGCGACGTCCCGTCGTCCAACGGCATCCCGCGCCCACCGGTCCCCGGTGAGCCCGCCGGTCCGAAGCGCCCGCAGGCACCGGGAGACGCCGGCTCCAGCGGCATCCCGCGCCCGCCTGTCCCGGGTGCGGCGCCGGACGGTCCTGCCCCTCGCCGCCTCCTGGCGGGCGAGGCACCGTCCTCCACCGGCATTCCGCGTCCTCCCGTCCCCGGCGAGGCACCGGAGAACACCGGCCGCCGCCCCATGCCCCCGAACGGGGACGTGCCGGGCAGGCAGCCGATGCCGTCGCGTGCGGAGTCGAGCGGTCCCCGGCCGATGCCCCCGAGGGCGGAGTCCAGCGGTCCCCGGCCCGTTCCCGGCGGACTCACCAACCGGCTCGGCGCGTCCGAGCCCGTGGACGAGCCCCAGGCCGACGCGCCCGGTCCCGAGGCAACCCAGATCGCTCCGGCGGCGGGTGTGGCCAAGGTCGAGAAGCGCGAAGACATGGACCCGTTGTGCCTCACCACCGAGATGGAGGCCATCGGCGACGACGTGAAGAAGCGTCGCGAGGTCGACCACACCCTCGCGCGGTTCTCCGCGGTGCACGACGAGCTGCTCGAGCAGGAGCGCCAGCGCAAGGAGCGGCGCGCCAAGCTCATGCCGTGGGTCAAGGACGGCGACGAGGACGACCTGGTCGACGAGGCCACGCAGTTCGCGGAGCCCGTCGTACTCGGTGAGGAAGACGGCGAGCGGCGCCCCACCGGCCGCACGCCCCAGCAGCGCAAGCTGATGCGCACCGCCAGGATCGGGGCGATCGCCGCCGCGGCCGTGGTGTTCGCGTCGACGGGCATCGGCTGGGGTGCGATGCAGTGGGCCGACTCCAAGATCCAGAAGATCGACGCGCTCGGCGGCAACTCGCAGGCGGTGCAGCAGGCGGAGAAGCAGCTCGGCGACGAGAACTTCCTGCTGGTCGGCTCTGACACCAGGGCGGGCGCGAAGGCCAGCGACAACGTCGGAACTCAGGCGCAGGAGGGTGGCGCGCGGTCGGACGTGATCATGCTCGCGCACATCCCCGCCGACCGGAAGCGCATGGTCATCGTCTCGCTGCCGCGCGACGTGCGCGTCGACCGTCCCGCGTGCCGCACGTACAACCCGGACAACGGGCAGTACGCGGGCCCGCTGGCGCCGGCGCAGGCGGTCATGGCGAACTCCGTCTACAACGACGGTGGACCCGAGTGCGTCGCCAACCTGATGACCCAGCTGTCCGGCCTCAAGATCAACCACTTCGTCAGCATCGACTTCATCGGCTTCCGCGAGATGTCGACGGCGATCGGCGGCGTGGAGATCTGCTCTCCCACGCCGATCATCGACGACGAGCTCGGTGTCGTCCTCGACAAGGCCGGCAAGCACACGCTCAAGGGCGACCAGGCGCTGCAGTACGTCCGCGCCCGCAAGGTCCAGGCCAAGGGTGACAGCGGCACGGACTTCGACCGCATCAAGCGCCAGCAGGGATTCCTGTCGGCGATGCTGCGTCAGGCGCTGTCGAACGAGGTCCTGCTGAGCCCGACCAAGCTCAACAACTTCATCAACGCGCTGACGAAGTCCACGGTCGGCGACAACATCGGTGTCGCGCAGCTGCTGGAGCTCGCGAACTCCTTGCAGAGCCTCGACGCCGGCCGCGTCTCGTTCGTGACGATGCCGCACTGGACCGACGAGGGCCCGACGAAGTCGAACGACGACAACATCGAGCGTTTGAAGGACGACGACGTCAAGTCGCTGTTCCAGACGATCATCGACGGAACGCCGTTGCCGCAGGAGAAGGTCGAGCCGAAGCCCGGTGACGCCAACCCTCCCGCCCAGCAGCCAGGCACGGTGATCGACCCCAAGGAGGTCACCATCCAGGTGCTCAACGGGGACCCGACGAACGGCGGCGCCGTCGCCAGGACGTCGAACGCGTTGGAGCAGCAGGGTTTCAAGGTGGCGAGGCGGGACAACGCGCCGGCGAACGCACCGAGGACGGTCATCAGGTACGCCAAGGGCAACGAGAACAAGGCCGTGACGCTCAAGGCGGCGGTGCCCAGCGCGGACCTGGTCGAGGCACCCGAGATGGGTGGGGCGATCCAGCTGGTGATCGGCGCGAACTTCGACGAGAAGGTCCAGCCGCCCAAGGGGGGTACCCCGCAGGGCACGCCGCAGGGTCAGAAGGCTGGTCAGCCGGGCGACGGTCTGTCCATTGTGAACGCGGCACAGGACCCCTGCGCGGCGAAGTGATTCGCCTGGGGTTCACCTCCGGTTCACTCTGGCATGTCGCTGCCGCGATGGTCGCGACGTAGGCTGAGCGCCATGCGCGAGGCCTACCACGACCAGCTTGAACAGCTCGCCGACCAGCTGGCCGACATGACCGGCATGGTCGCCGAGGCGATGCAGAACGCGACCACGGCATTGCTGCAGGCCGACCTCGGCCTGGCCGAGCAGGTCATCAGCGGCGACCAGAAGGTCGACGACGTCCGCTCCAGCATCGAGGAGCAGTCGTACGCACTGCTCGCACTGCAGGCGCCGGTCGCGACCGACCTGCGCACCGTGCTCGCGGTGATCCACGCCGCCGAAAGCGTCGAGCGCATGGGAGACCTGGCTCTGCACGTGGCCAAGGCCGCGCGCCGCCGGCACCCGGCGTCGGCGCTGCCGGAGGACGTGCAGCCGTACTTCGCCGAGATGGGCCGCATCGCGGTCAAGCTCGCGAACGAAGCCGCGTCGATCATCCGCGAGAAGGACGTCGCCCGCGCGCGCAGCCTCGAGGACGAGGACGACGCGATGGACGACATCCACCGCCACCTGTTCTCCGTGATCATGGACAAGGAGTGGCAGCACGGCGTCCCCGCCGCGGTGGACGTGACGCTGCTCGGCCGCTTCTACGAGCGCTACGGCGACCACGCCGTGTCGGTCGCGAAGCGCACGGTCTTCGTCGTCACCGGCCGGATGCCCGGCTACGGCGACGACGAGAACCTCTAGTTCCTTCAGAAATCAGCGAAACTGCCCATCGCGCTCTGCCACCAGCTCCGGATCGGCGTAGGCCTCGGAGAACTCGGCGAGCACGGTGGGCAGTTCTTCGTCCCACTCCGCCCGCGCCTCGTCGCGCGGCAGATCCCGCACGTCCACGGTGAAGTACGCCCACGCCCGCACGATCTCCGGCAGCAGAGCCAGATCCGCCTCGGAGACGTGCAGCTTCGCGGCCACGTTGAGGATCAGCACCGCGGTGAGCGACGCCGGCCCGTAGACGACGGGGTCCCGGTTCTGCTCCACCGCGGCGGAGGCGACGATGCGCGCGAACGCCCGCGCGGCCTCGACGTCGGCGATTCCGTGTGGTGAGGCCAGGAACGCCTCGACGACCTCGTCCGTCCTTTCCGGACTGACGGCGGGGATCTCGTACTCCTTGGGCACCAACGCACTCACGCGGGCGTCGGCGAGCGCGATGAGCTGCACGGGGTGCCGCACGTCCTCCTCGCCCATCAGGCCTTCCTCGGCCTCCTCGTCGGGCCCGTCCTCCCAGAACTGCACGATGTCCGGCCACACGCGGTCGTAGACGTCCGAGGCGCTCAGGGGAGTGATCTCGTCGCGGAACGCCTCGGGCGTGGAGGCGATCATGTCCTCCAGCAGGGCGACGGTGCCCTCGTCCGGCGTCGAGAACAGCTCGATCGCGGTGGCTCCGAGCACCGGCTGGCGCATGAACAGGACGGTCTCGCCGACGGCGGCGCGTTCCTGGGTGATCGCGATGACCTCCACGTCTCCTAGGAGGTTCGTGACGAGGAAGGCGTCGCGGAAGTCGGGCACGGTGTCGGCGACGTACCAGGACGGCTCGGCGACACCGCGTGCCGCAACGGTTTCCGCGGCGGCGAACGCGGCGGTCCTGTTCTCCTCAGAGCCCACACCGGCCAGCGCGCGCAACGCGGTGAGCGCCGCGGGGTCGTCCATCTTCTGCAGCGCCTCGACCAACGGCTCGGTGCCGGAGCCGGCGAGCCAGAGCGTCGCGTAGAGCTCACTGGCCCAGGCGTCCGCGAGCAACCAGGACTCCGAACGCAGCGCGGCCGCCGACTCGAGCAGCGCCCCGTACGGGGACTGCTGCTCGGGCCTGCGGCCGGGTGCCTTGCCTTGCTTCTTCTTGCGGGGCTTGCTTTGCGGGCTCACGCCAGCAAGATAGCCGAACCCGCCGACTTAGCCGAACCGGCCGGAGATGTAGTCCTCGGTCGCCTTCTGGCTGGGGTTGGAGAAGATCTTCTCCGTGTCGTCCACCTCGATCAGCTGTCCCGGCTGACCGACACCCAGCAGGTTGAAGAACGCGGTCTGGTCGGACACGCGCGCCGCCTGCTGCATGTTGTGGGTCACGATGACGATCGTGTACTCCTTCTTCAGCTCCGTGATCAGGTCCTCGATCGCCAGCGTGGAGATCGGGTCCAGGGCCGAGCAGGGCTCGTCCATGAGCAGCACGTCGGGCTGCACCGCGATGGCACGCGCGATGCACAGACGCTGCTGCTGACCACCGGAGAGGCCGCCGCCCGGCTTGTCGAGCCGGTCCTTGACCTCGTTCCAGAGGTTGGCGCCGCGCAGCGAGCGCTCCGCCACCTCGTCGAGCTTCTTCTTGTCCTTCACGCCCGAGAGCCGCAGGCCCGCCACCACGTTGTCGCGAATGGACATCGTGGGGAACGGGTTCGGCCGCTGGAACACCATGCCGATGGTGCGGCGCACCTCGACCGGGTCCACAGTGGACGCGTAGATGTCCTCGCCGTCGAGCAGCACCTTGCCCTCGCACCGGGCGCCGGGGGCGACCTCGTGCATGCGGTTGAGCGACCGCAGCACGGTCGACTTGCCACAGCCGGAGGGGCCGATGAACGCGGTCACGTTCTTCGGCGGCACCGCGAGCGAGACGTTCTCGACGGCGTGGAACTTGCCGTAGAAGAGGTTCAGGTCCTTGATGTCGAGTCGCTTGGCCATGTCCGCCCGCTCACTTCGTCTTCGGCGCCAGCGCCCGCGAGATCACGGTCGCCAGGAGGTTGAACAGGGTGATGAGGACGACGAGCGTGATCGCCGCTCCCCAGATGCGGTCGAAGCCCGCCGCCGTCGGGTTGTTGCGCTCGTTCACCATCATCAACGGCAGCGAGGCCATCGGGCCCTCGAACAGGTTGTAGTTGATGAACGGCGCGTACGCCGCGAGCACCAGCACCGGCGCGGTCTCACCCATGACGCGGGCGAGCGCCAGCATGATGCCGGTCAGGATGCCGGACAGCGCCGTCGGGATGACGATCTTGACGATCGTCTTCCACTTCGGGATGCCGAGCGCGTAGGAGGCCTCGCGCAGCTCGTCCGGGACGATCTTGAGCATTTCCTCGGTGGTGCGCACGATGACCGGCACCATCAGCAGCACCAGCGCGAGCGACACGGCCAGCGCGCTGCGGCTGAGGCCGAAGGTCGTGATCCACACGGTGTAGACGAACAGCGCCGCGACGATCGACGGGACACCCGTGAGGATGTCGACCATGAACGTCGTCGCCTTCGACAGCCGTGAGCGGCCGCCGTACTCGACGAGGTAGATGGCGATCATGATGCCGATCGGCACCGAGATCACGGCGCAGACGAGGCCCTGGACCAGCGTTCCGTAGATCGCGTGGTACGCGCCACCGCCCTGCTGGCGGGCCAGCAGGCCCGACATCGACTTCTGCCACCAGTCACCGTCGAGGATGACCGGGAAGCCGCGCTGGATCACGGTGTAGAGCACCCACACCAGCGGGATGATGGCGACCAGGAACGCGCCCCAGACCAGGCCGGTGGCGATGCCGTTCTTGATCCGGCGGGACGCGCTGACCGCCTGGAAGGTCGGCGGCGTCGCGAGGCGCTGAGGATCCGCGAGATTCGTGCTCACTCGTACTCCTTGTGGCCGGCGACGATCGAGCGCGCGATGGCGTTCACGACGAAGGTCAGCACGAACAGCACCAGACCGGCGGCGATGTAGGCACCGGCCGAGCGCGCGTCGTTGAACTCGGGCGCGGCCAGCGCGATCTTCGAGGCGAACGTCGAGCCACCGTCGAACAGCGACCAGCCGAACGAGCTGGTGGCCGTGCTCAGGATGATCGCGACGGCGATGGTCTCACCGAGTGCGCGGCCGAGGCCGAGCATCGAGGCGCTGACGTAACCGGCCTTGCCGAACGGCAGGACGGTCGTGCGCACGACCTCCCACTTGGTCGCGCCGAGCGCGATGGCGCCCTCGACGTGCATCGTGGGCGTGCGCTCGAAGACCTCGCGGCTGACGGCGGTGATGATCGGCAGGATCATCACCGCGACGACGATGCCCGCGGTGAAGATGGTGCCGCCGAGCTGCACGTTCACGTTGCCCTTGGCGAAGATCGGGATCCAGCCGAGGTTCGCGATCAGCCACTCGGAGAACGGGAAGAGCACGGGGCCGAGGACGAACAGGCCCCAGAGACCGAAGACGATCGACGGCACGGCCGCCAGCAGGTCGATGACGTAGGCGAACGGCCGGGCGAGGTTGCGCGGCGCGTACTGCGTGAGGAACAGCGCGATGCCCAGGGCGATCGGCATGGCGATCAGCAGGGCCACGAGTGCGACCACGACCGTGACGAGCGCCAGGTCGAGGATGCCGAACCGCAGGTTCGTCGGGTCGGTGGTGTTCCACTCGCGGCTGGTCAGGAAGTTGACGTTGTCCAGCCCGAGCGACGGGATCGCCTGCAGGATCAGGAACAGGCCGATCGCGCCGATGAGGACGACGATGAAGACACCGGACCCCGTCGCCAGGCCGCGGAAGATGCGGTCACCAGGCCGGACGTGAGGTGCCTTGGTCGTTACTGGAGCTTCCGGTGTCGGGGGAATCGGAGCCTCCGAGGCGGTGGGAGCAGCCGCAACGCCCCGCTCGGCTCCGGCTGAACCGGAGCCGGCGGGGCGCCTGGCCACGACGGGATCATTCATCGCGTCAGCGTGTGTCGAAGTCTCGCATCAACCTCAGGCGATCGCCTTCACGGCGGCCAGGAGCTTGTCCTGGAACGCCTTGGGCAGCGGCACGTAGCCGGCGTCGGCGAGCTGCGCCTGGCCGGTGGTGGCCGCAACCGTGAGGAACGCCTTGACGGCCTTCGCGGTGTCGGCGTCGTAGCCCTTCGAGCAGACGATCTCGTAGGTCGCGAGCAGCAGCGGGTACGCACCGGCGGCCTTGGAGCCGTAGATGGAGTCGAGGTCGAGGACCAGGTTGTTGCCCTCGCCCTTGATCTTCGCACCGTCGATGGCCTTGCCGGCCGACTCGGCGGTCAGCTCGACGGCGCCGGCACCAGAGTCGATCTTGGCGATCGAGAGCTTGTTGTCCTGCGCGAACGACCACTCGACGTAGGTGATGGCACCGTCGATGGAGCCGACGGCCTGCGCGACACCGGCGGACTTCTCCTTGCCCTCGCCGACACCACCCTTGAACTGCTTGCCGTCACCCTTGGTCCAGCCACCGGCGACCTTGAGGTACTTCTGGAAGTTGTCGGTCGTGCCCGACTCGTCCGAGCGGTAGATGACCGAGATGTCCTTGTCCGGCAGGGTCGCGGAGCCGTTCAGCGCCTTGATGGCCGGGTCGTTCCACTTCTTGACCGCACCGGAGAAGATCGCGGCGGTGGTCTTGGCGTCCAGCACGAGGCTGTCCACACCGGAGACCTTGTAGCCGACGGCGACGGGGCCGAAGACCAGCGGCAGGTTCCAGGCCGGGTTCTCCTTGCAGCGCTTGGTGGCCGCCTCGGTCTCGGCACCGTCCTTGAGCGCGGAGTCGGAGCCACCGAAGTCGACCTGGCCGGCGTTGAAGTTCTTCACGCCCGCGCCGGAGCCCGACGGGTTGTACGCGAGGTCCACACCGGGGCAGGCGGCCTGGTAGGCCTGCACGAACGCGTCGACCGCGTTCTTCTGCGCGGAGGAGCCCTCGGCGTTGAGCTTGGTCTTGCCGCCACACTCGACCGGGACGGAGGCGGCGTTCGACGAGGGGTTCGTGCCACCCGTCGGCGCGTTGTTGTCACTGCCACACGCACCGAGCAGCAGCGCGCTGGCCGCGACGAGGCCGAGAACGGCACCGTGCCGCTGGATCTTCACCTTGGTCCTCCACCTTGCGGAAAGCATTAGCGGTTCGCGACGGACGCCGCCGCTCGCTACGGAAGGTAGGTAGCCAGAATGGACAGCCCACCTAGTCAGGGTGAACGGGAGGTGAACACCGAACGGGAAGTGACGGGTCACACGGCCAAAAGAGTGACCGCGTGACCAGCGCGTATGCGTTTTGTGACGGTACGTTGACTACCGGGCGTACTGGACGTCGGCGTCCCAAAGGGTGAATCCGAGCTTCGTGTACACGCGGACCGCCGCCGTGTTGTCCGACTCGACGTAGAGCATCACTTCCTTGACGCCCTGTTCGCGCAGGTGACGCAGGCCCGCGAGGGTCAGCGCCCTGCCCAGGCCACCGCCCTGGCGATCCGGGTCGACGCCCACGACGTAGACCTCACCCAGCTGGGGCGTGTGCACCTTCGTCCAGTGGAAGCCCGCCAGCGCGTCGTCGGCGTCGAACGCGAGCAGGAAGCCCTCGGGGTCGAACCAGGGCTCTTCTTCCTTCGCGCGAACGTCCTCGATGGACATCGCACCCTGCTCGGGGTGCCAGTCGAACGCGCGGTGGTTCACGTAGACGACCGCGGCCTCGTCCTTGCCGGGCACGAACGGCCTGATGGTGATGCCCTCCGGCAGCTTGGGCTCCGGCAGGTCGTTCTCGACGCGCAGCCGCATCCGCAGCAGCTCGCGCACCTTGCGGAAGCCGAGCTTGCCGGCGAGCTTCTCCGCGTCCGGGTGGCCACCGTGCGCCCAGATCCGCAGGGACTCCTGCGGGAGCGCTTTCACCAGCGCCTCGCCCACGCCCTGATGGCGGTGCTTCGGGTGCACGGCGAGTTCGGCGACCTGGTTGCCACCGGAGTCACCGATGAGATCGACGTGCGCGTACCCGGCCAGCTCGCCGTCCAGGTGCGCGAGGAGGTGCCTGCTGCCTGTCGCGCCGGGGCGCAACCGCAGTCGCACGGCCTCGCCGACCGGGGCCACGCCGTCGGTCGCCCGGGCTGCCTCCAGCAACCCGGTCACCTCGGCGGCCTGGTCGGCCGTCAGCTCCTCGAACCAGCTCAGTTGCGCCACACAGGCGAACCTACCGCGCGATCAAACGCTCATCCAGGACCTGGGCGGAGTCGTCGATCTCCACCTCGGTCAGCTCGGCGGGACGGCGCGACGAGCCGGGACGCGGCGGGCGGACGAACTTGTAGCCCACGTTGCGGACCGTGCCGATGAGCGCCTCGTGCTCGGGGCCGAGCTTGGCGCGCAGCCGTCGCACGTGGACGTCGACCGTGCGGGTGCCACCGAAGAAGTCGTAGCCCCAGACCTCCTGCAGCAGCTGCGCGCGGGTGAAGACCCTGCCCGCGTGCTGCGCGAGATACTTGAGCAGCTCGAACTCCTTGTAAGTGAGGTCGAGCGGGCGGCCCTTGAGGCGCGCGGTGTAGGTGGCCTCGTCGATCACGAGGTCGCCGAGCTGGATCGCCCCGTCGCCACCGGGCTGGGTCGTGCCGCGGCGCGAGCGCACCAGGCGCAGGCGTGCGTCGACCTCGGCCGGGCCGGAGTTCGGCAGCAGGATCTCGTCGACGGACCAGTCGGAGTTGACCGCGACCAGACCGCCCTCGGTGACGACGGCCACCACGGGCACGTCCACACCGGACGAGTCGAGCAGACGGCACAGCGAGCGTGCGCCGACCAGATCGGTGCGGGCGTCGACCAGCACGATGTCGTGGGGACCCGCCTCGAGAAGCGCGGAGACCTCGGGACGCAACGGCCGCACGGCGTGCGGGAGCAGAGCCAGCGCGGGAAGCACGGCCTCCGGGTCCGGGTCTGTCGTCAGCAGAAGCACGTCGATGCTCATTCGCGGCGCCCTCCAAAATCGGCCGTGGTCGGTCACCTGGACCAGACCAGCGGCGTACGGTGACCGGGCCCCGTTGCCTGCGGATGACGGAGACAATACCGGTGCACCCCGAGAAAGTCCCAGGTCAAGAAGCCGTGCTCACACTTGTTTCCACAAGCGTCATGCCTGTTACATCCATGTCACATGACGGGGTGCGTCTGCACGGCGTCCACCACAAGAGTGAAAGCGATCTCGCTTTCGTTGTGGGGCACGGGTTCACGAACAACGTGCGCAGGCCTTACGTCGCGCGCGTCCTCGCCCGATTGGCCAGGAAGGCCGGTGTCGTCGCGTTCGACTTCCGCGGCCACGGCCGGTCGGAAGGGCGTTCCACGGTCGGCGCCGACGAGATCCACGACATCGAGGCCGGCGTTCGCAAGGCCCGCGAGCTCGGGTACTCGAAGATCGCCACGATCGGGTTCTCGATGGGTGCCTCGATCGTGCTGCGGCACGCGGTGCTGGGGGACGGCAGGCCGGACGCCGTCGTCTCCGTGAGCGGTCCTGCCCGGTGGTGGTCTCGTGAGACCTCTCCCATGCGCCGCGTGCACTGGCTGCTGGAGCAGCCGCACGGAAAGCTGGCCGCGCGGGCGCTCGGGGTTCGGCTCGGCGACAGCTGGGTACAACCGCCGGAGAGTCCGCTGGAGGTGGTCGGACGCATAACGCCCACCCCACTGCTGATCGTGCACGGTGACCTGGACCACTATTTCTCCGTGGAACACGCCAGGTCGTTGCACCGCGCGTCCTCAGGACATGCCGAGTTGTGGATCGAACCCGGCATGCGGCACGCGGAATCGGCCGCGACTCCAGACCTGGTAGACCGGATGGCGGCATGGATCGCCATTAACGTCGAGGACGAGGGATGACTGCGCACACGCCTGCAAGGCCGCGGAAGAAGAAGTCACGGCGCGGGAAGTTCCTCGTCATCACCGTGATCGTGCTGGGCGTGCTGCTGGTCGCGGCCGACTTCGCGCTCGCGGCGGCCGGCGAGTACCAGATCGCCCAGCGGATGCGGGAGAAACTGCAGCTCAGCGAGGACCCGGCGGTGCGGATCAACGGATTCCCGTTCATCCTGCAGGCGCTGCGCGGCGACTACCAGCACGTGGAGATCCGCGCGTACGGCGTGCCGATCCGCAACGAGCAGCAGGGCGTCGACCTGCGCGACCTCGACGTCGAGGCGGACCTGCTGCACACCCGCGTCGAGCTCGCGGACCTGCTGGCGGGCAACGTCTCCAAGGCGACCATCGACACCGTCAAGGGCAGCGTCCGGATCAAGGCGCTGGACCTGAACCGGCTGGCGAACCAGGTGACGCCGTTCGACAAGCTCTCGATCGAGCCGGACAACCGCGTCGCCACGACGGCCCCTGCCGACCCGAAGGCGCCCAAGACGACGGCCGCGATCAAGCTCTCCGGCCAGACCAACGTCGCGGGCAAGGTCATCACGCTCACCGCGTACGGCCAGATCGCACTGGTCAGCGGTGCCATCCAGATCAACATCGACGACATCGAGCTGGACGACGCCTCGCTCAAGCAGATCATCCCGCAGCTGCGCCAGGCGCTCGCGATCAAGATCGACCCCGGCACGCTGCCGTTCGGCGCGACGCCCACCGCCGTCGAGGTGGAGAGCGGTTCGTTCAAGCTGTCCGGCGAGATCGCGGATGTACCGTTGGTCCAACGATGACTGGTGTGTGGGCGCTGCTGGGCGCGCTGGCCGTGGCCGGCGCGATCGGTGTGCTGCTCAAGGTCCGCGAGGGCCGCATCTCCCGCAAGGACACGGTCGACCTGCCCGCCCCCGTGCGCGACCTGCTCGCGCCGGGGGTGACGCTGGTCCAGCTCTCCACCACCTTCTGCGCGCCGTGCAGGCACGCGAAGGCGATCCTGCGCGACCTGGCCGACCGCACCGACGGCCTCACGCACGCCGAGCTCGACGTCACGAACCTCCCGGACGTCGCCGCGTCGCTGGGCGTCATGCGCACCCCCACGACGCTGGCCCTGACCGCCGACGGGACCGAGGTGTTGCGGGTCGGCGGCGTGCCGAAACGGGACACGTTGCTGGCCGCCCTGCGCCCGCATTTGCCCTAATCCGGTCGGGTGAACCTGCGTTGTTCCACCAGATGGACATACCTCCCGCACCGAGGGATTGAGGGCTACCCTCGCTGGCATGACCTTGCTGCTCACGAAGCGACGCGCGGTTGACCTGTGCCGCACGCGCAGCAGCCTGTGTCGCACGACGAGCTGAACCGGGCTGCTTGACGCCCATCAGCTACCTCTGCCGGACTGAATCCCCTCGTCCGTTTGCCCGGAGGTCGTCGTGTCCAAAGACTCCCCTGTAGACCCGCGCGGACCGCGCTTCTCCGCCTGGATGACCACCGTCATCCTCGCGGTCGTGTTGCTGACCGGATGGTGGCGCCTCCTCGCCGCGCAGACGGTGCTCTTCGCGATGTGCGCGTTCATCTCGCTGAAGTTGAACCCGTGGGGTCACGTCTACCGCTACGCGATCCAGCCGCGCCTGATCCCGACCACCGAGCGCGAGGAAGCCGGCCCGTTGCGGTTCGCGCAGGGAGTCGGCTTCGTCTTCGCACTGATCGGCACCCTCGGTTACGCGACGGGCCTCACCACGCTCGGCATGGTCGCCACCGGCCTCGCCCTGGTCGCGGCACTGCTCAACGCGTCGCTCGGCCTGTGCCTCGGGTGCGAGATGTACCTGCTGCTGCGCAGGCACGTACCCGCCCTCGCACGCCCGCAATAACGACAAGCACTCGCACTAAAACACAGGAGCAACTTCCCATGAGCCGTGAGAACGTGCTGGTCTCGGCCGCCTGGTCCGAGGAAAACCTCCAGGCGCCCGGCGTCGTGTTCGCGGAGGTCGACGAGGACACCACCGCGTACGACGGCGGCCACATCCCCGGAGCCGTGAAGATCGACTGGAAGAACGACCTCCAGGACCCGGTCCGCCGCGACTTCGTCGACCGCGAGGGCTTCGAGAAGCTGCTCTCGGCCAAGGGCATCTCCAACGACGACACCGTCGTCCTCTACGGCGGCAACAACAACTGGTTCGCGGCCTACGCGTACTGGTACTTCAAGCTCTACGGCCACACCAACGTCAAGCTCCTCGACGGCGGCCGCAAGAAGTGGGAGCTCGACGGCCGCCCCCTGGACAAGGAGGAGGTCGTCCGCGACGCCACCTCGTACTCCGCCCAGGAGCAGGACCTCTCGATCCGCGCCTTCCGCGACGAGGTCGTCGACGCCATCGGCAACAAGAACCTCGTCGACGTGCGCTCCCCCGACGAGTTCTCCGGCAAGCTGCTCGCCCCGGCCCACCTCCCGCAGGAGCAGGCGCAGCGCGGCGGCCACATCCCGTCCGCGGTGAACGTCCCGTGGTCCAAGGCGGCCAACGAGGACGGCACCTTCAAGTCCGACGAGGACCTCCGCGCCCTCTACGCGGAAGCGGGCTTCGACGGCAGCCGCAAGACCATCGCGTACTGCCGCATCGGCGAGCGCTCCTCGCACACCTGGTTCGCCCTGCGCGAGCTGCTCGGCCACGAAGACGTCAAGAACTACGACGGTTCTTGGACGGAGTACGGCTCGCTCATCGGCGTGCCGATCGAGCTCGGTTCCGGCAAGGAGGCCTGATCCCCATGACCAACGGCTGCGGCGCCCCCGCTCAGGGCGGCACGATCGACGTCTCCACGACGGAAACGGTCCTCGAGGGCAAGGTCGTCTCCGACGGCACCCCGGTGGGCGGCGCGTTCGTCCGCCTCCTGGACTCGACCGGCGAGTTCACCGCCGAGGTGGTCACCTCGCCGGAGGGCGACTTCCGCTTCTTCGCGGCACCGGGCAGCTGGACCGTCCGCGCGCTGCACCGCACGGGCAACGGGCAGGCCGACGTGTCGGCCTCCGGTCCGGGCGTGCACGCGGTGGAGATCGCGGTCGCCTAGCTCTTACGACCTGGTTGGTAGAGACGAGGGCCCCGGCGGTGATGCACCGCCGGGGTCTTCGGCGTCTGGGCGGCCTTGCGCAGGGCTGGGCAACCGGGTTGGGCGACTGATGGCCCGCGATGCCGCAGGCGAGCCGTCCTCGAGCGACGCCGAATCAGATCGGCGGGGTCTGGGGCGGCGCCCAGGAATCAGCGCAACCATCCGCCCGCAAGGTGACCAACTGCGAACTCGCGACCACAGGTCGCCGACGCAACAGGGAGACGAACCGCCCGACCGGCGCGCCCTCAACCCCCAACACCCCGGTGTCCTCCGCCACCACAACCCTGCACGTCAAACCACGCGAGATATCCTCTCCCCGTGGAACACATCTTCACCGGACTCCTGGTGCTAGTGACGATCGCCGTTATGTGGTTCGCCGGCTACGTCGTCTACCGCCTCTACTCCGACCAGCGATGACCAGCGGCGACGAGGCCATCCGCCTGGCCGAGGAACGAGCGGCGGCCACGAAGCAGCGCAACCTCCCGCAGTTCACCGACATGCCGATCCCGGCGGACACGGCGAACCTGCGAGAAGGCGCTGACCTGAACGACGCCCTGCTGGGCGTCCTCCCCCTCGTAGGTGTCTGGCGCGGCGAGGGCGAGATCGTCTACCCGACGATCGACGGCCCGTTCCGCTTCGGCCAGCAGATCACCTTCGCCCACGACGGCCGTCCGTTCCTCGTGTACGAGGCGCGGTCGTGGCTGCTCAACGAGGCCGGTGAGGTCATCCGCCCGGCAGCCCGTGAACAGGGTTTCTGGCGTCCGCAGGAAGACGACACGATCGAGCTCCTGCTGACGCACAACACGGGCATCGTCGAGCTGTACTACGGCAAGGTGCGCACCCAGACGTCGTGGGAGTTCGAGACGGACGCGATCATCCGCTCGGCCACGGCCAAGGAGGTCAAGGGTGCGCAGCGGCTGTACGGCGTGGTGAACGGCGACCTCGCGTACGTCGAGGAGCGCGCCATGATGGGCCAGGAGATGCAGCCGCACGCGTCGGCGCACCTGAAGCGCATCGTCGGCTGACGCCACCCCCGCCTCCTGACCGCACGCGGGGCCCTTTCGTACTGTCATGCAGTACGAAAGGTCCCCGCGTGCGGTCAAGAGGGTGGGCGGGAGGTGGGGTTGTTGAACAATTTGCGTGTCGGATTGTTCAACAATCCCACGATTCCCCGTAACATGGGTCCATGCTTCTGCGGCGCTGCGGAACCGACGCCCTCCTGGTCGAGGTGGACTCACTGAGTGAGGTCGCGGCCGTCCGTGCAGCCCTCGAACACCTCGACGGCATCGAAGAACTGGTCCCGGCCGCTCGAACGGTGCTGGTCAAGGGCTCCCTGCACGAAGTCAGGGAGACGCTCAAGACCGTCGACCTGACCAAGGCCCCCACCACGCACTCGCGCGAGGTCACCATCCCGGTCATCTACGACGGCCCGGACCTCGACTTCGTCGCCGAGACAGCCGGCGTCACCCCGGAACAAGTGGTCAGACTCCACACGGAGGCCGTCTACGAGGTCGCGTTCTGCGGCTTCGCGCCAGGCTTCGGCTATCTCACGGGCCTGCCGACATGCCTCCAACAACCGCGGCTCGACTCCCCGCGCACGAAGGTCCCGCAGGGCTCGGTCGGCATCGCGGGCGAGTTCACCGCCGCCTATCCGAGGCCAACGCCGGGCGGCTGGCGGCTGATCGGCCGCACCGAGATAACGCTGTTCGACGCCAAGGCCGAGACCCCCGCGCTGCTGCAGCCGGGCGACCAGGTCAGGTTCGTGGTCGCATGAACCGCAGCGTCACGATCATCAGGACCGGCCCCCAGGCACTGATCCAGGACCTCGGCAGGCCCGGCAACGCTCACCTGGGCGTGCCCCCGTCCGGCGCGCTGGACCAGGACTCCCTCAAGCTCGCCAACCGCCTCGTCGGCAACCCCGAACAGGCAGCGGGCCTGGAGCTCCTGCTGGGCGGCCTCACGATCAAGGCCAACGCGAGCTGCACCATCGCCGTCACCGGGCCGGCCACCGAGCTCAAGGTCGACGGCAGGCTGGCCGACTCGCACCAGCCGGTCCACCTCGAACCCGGACACGTCCTCGAGATCGGCACCCCACAGACCGGCCTGCGCAGCTATCTCGCGATCTCCGGTGGCATCGAAGTGCCGGCGGAACTCGGCAGCCGCTCCACCGACCTGCTCTCCGGAATCGGTCCAGACCCGTTGCGGGACAACGACGTCCTGCATCTCGGTACACCCGGACTGCCCAACGGGGCAGATGTCGTGCCGCCGATGCGCGCGCTGCAAACGTTGGTCATCCCGATCCGGCTCGGGCCGCGCGACGACTGGTTCGAGGACGCGGAAACCCAGCTGCGGCAAGGGTCCTGGACGGTGTCGGACCGCAGCAACCGGGTGGGCGCGCGGTTGCAGGGGACTGCACTGAATCGTCGTGACGGGGAGATTCCCAGCGAGGGAATGATCACCGGTGCGGTTCAGGTGCCGCCGGACGGGCAGCCCGTGGTCTTCCTGAACGATCATCCGACGACGGGCGGCTATCCCGTGATCGGTGTGGTGGACAAGGATCACCTGCGTTTTCTCGGGCAGGCGCGGCCGGGCACGGAGGTCAGGTTCCGCCCGGTCGACTGAGGAACCACGCCGTTGACGGAGGTGGTCCAGACCAAATACCGTAACTCTCAGCCGCCGCGGAATCTCTACCAAACTGGAGTTCCGCATGCGCCGGATCCCTGCCCTCCTAGCAGTTCTGATAGCCGCGCTGGCCCTGGCGGTCCCTGCACAAGCCGCCACGGGCATCACCGCGACCTTCTCCCGCAGCGGTACGACGGGCAAGTTCGTCGTCGCCAACGCGAGCACCACCGCGCTCAACGGGTGGTCGGTCAAGTTCGACCTGCCCGCCGGTGTCACGGCGAGCAACCCGCAGAACGCGACGATCACCCAGAACGGCACGAGAGTGACGCTCACTCCGGCCTTCTACATCAACAACCTTCCGGCCGGACGCAACACCGAGCCCTACAGCCCGACGTTCACGCTGAGCGCCGCGGCCGACCCGACCACCTGCACGATCAACAACATGGCGTGTGACGGCAGCGGTACCGCTCCGCCGGCACCGACGGGGCT
Source organism: Lentzea sp. HUAS TT2 (assembly GCF_051853195.1). Classification (NCBI taxonomy): domain Bacteria; kingdom Bacillati; phylum Actinomycetota; class Actinomycetes; order Pseudonocardiales; family Pseudonocardiaceae; genus Lentzea; species Lentzea sp. HUAS TT2. Next base: position 2,435,294 of record NZ_CP196667.1, read on the forward strand.
GACCGCCGAGTACTCGGCGGCCGGTGGTGCGGCGAAGTTCGTCGTGCGCAACCACTCCTCCGCCGCGGTCACCGACTGGTCGATCTCCTTCACGCTGCCCAACGGCGTGACGGTGAGCAACGGCCAGAACGGCACGGTCGCCCAGAACGGCAACGCGGTCACGATCACCCCTGCGCACTACAACAAGACCATCAACGCCGGCGCGAGCACGGAGCCGTACAGCCCGGCGTTCTCGATCAGCCAGAACGTCGAACCGGTGACGTGCCGGATCAACAACGCGAACTGCGACGGCAGCGCGGACACTCCGCCAAGCACGCCAACGGGTCTCACGTCACCGGCGAAGACCACGCGCACGGTGAGCCTGCAGTGGAACGCCTCCACGCCGGGCTCGCTGCCGGTCGCCGGCTACGACGTCTACAACGGAACGAGCCTCGCCGGCAGCTCCACCACGACGTCGACGATCATCACCGGCCTGACCCCGAACACCGCGTACTCGTTCACGGTGCGGGCCAAGGACTCCAAGGGAACGCAAAGCGCCGCGAGCGCCGCGCTGAGCGTCACCACCAACAACCCCGCCAACGACACCACGCCCCCCACCGCGCCGGGCAACCTGCGTTCGACGGCGAAGGACGCGGGCAGCGTCACGCTGGCGTGGAACGCCTCCACGGACAACAGCGGGATCGCGAACTACGACGTCTACGTGGGCTCGACCGTGAAGACGACGGTCTCCGGCACGTCGGCCACGGTCAGCGGCCTCTCGCCGTCCACGAACTACACCTTCACCGTCAAGGCACGGGATCTCTACGACAACGTGTCCGCGGCGAGCAACGCGCTGAACGAGCGCACTGGTGACATCGTCGGCGGTTATGCCCGTGTCGGGTACTTCGTGCAGTGGGGCATCTACGGACGCCAGTACTTCGTGAAGGACATGGACGCGGCGAAGATGACGCACGTCAACTACGCGTTCGGCAACATCGACCCGGTCAACCTGACGTGCCTGCACGGCGTCACGAAGGGCACGAGCCCGAACCCGCAGGACCCGAACCAGGGTGACGGCGCGGGTGACGCGGAAGCCGACTACAGCAGGCCGATGAGCGCGTCGCAGTCCGTCGACGGTGTCGCGGACAGTGGCTGGGAACCGTTGCGCGGCAACTACAACCAGCTCAAGAAGCTCAAGGCGAAGCACCCTAACCTCAAGGTGCTGATCTCGCTCGGCGGCTGGACGTACTCCAAGTACTTCTCCGACGTGGCGGCGACGGACGCGGCGCGCAAGAAGTTCGTGGCGTCGTGCATCGACGTGTACCTCAAGGGAAACCTGCCCGTGTACAACGGCGCCGGCGGCCCCGGCACCGCGGCGAACATCTTCGACGGCTTCGACCTCGACTGGGAGTGGCCGGGCGCGGAAGGCCACGCGGGCAACCACTTCGGCCCGCAGGACAAGGTCAACAACACCCTGTTGATCGAGGAGTTCCGCCGGCAGATGGACGCCTACAGCACCACCACGGGCAAGCGCTACCAGCTCACCGCGTTCACCCCGGCCGACCCGGCCAAGATCGCGGCGGGCTGGGAGCTCGGGCGGGTCGCGCAGTCGATGGACATCTTCAACGTCCAGGGTTACGACTTCCACGGCTCCGGCAGCGACAACTCGTGGGAGCCCAACCGGACCGGCCACCAGGGCAACCTCTACCCGGACCCGGACGACCCCTACACGACCAAGTTCAGCGTGGAGAGCACCGTGCAGGCCTATCTGGACGCGGGCGTGCCGTCGCGCAAGATCACGCTGGGACTCGCGTTCTACGGCCGCGGCTGGCAGAACGTGGTCAACGGCGGGAAGAACGGCGAGTGGCAGACCGCGGGTGGTGCGGCACCGGGCCAGTTCCCGGAGGAGTCGGGCACGCGCGGGTACGCCAACCTCGTCGCGTCCGTGCCGAACTGCACCGTCTTCCACGACGAGGTGGCCGTGGCGACGTCCTGCTACACCGGCAACCAGTGGTGGACCTTCGACGACGTCTGGTCGATCCAGAAGAAGACCGCGTGGCTCAAGTCGAAGAACCTGCTGGGCGCGATGTTCTGGGAGATGTCGGGCGACCGCGGCCCGTTGATGGCCGCGGTCGACGCCGGTCTGAAATAAGGATCAGTACTCGGACTCGTACAGGCCCTGCAGCTCGGTCAGCAGGGCCGCCGAGTCGGGCAGCTGCTTGCCGTCCAGCACGTTCACCCGCGTGATCTTGCGGACGCTGGACGCGAGGAACACGCCCTCGGCGTCGTAGAGCTCGCCGGTCTGGATCGGCTCCACGAGCACGGTCCAGCCGGCGCGCTCGGCGGCGCGGAACAACGCGTACTGCGTGGTGCCGGGCAGGATGCCGAGCTTCGACGGCGGCGTGACCAGCGTCTTGCCGCGCACCAGGATCAGCGTCGAGGTCGGGCCCTCGAGCACCGAACCGTCCGACGTGGTGAAGATGACCTCGGCGGCACCGCGGCGCTCGGCCTCGCGCAGGGCGGCCATGTTGATCGCGTACGACAACGTCTTGGCGCCCAGCAGCAACCACGGCGCGCGGTCGGCGAGGTCCGCGTCGATGCCGCGGTCCAGCGTCACGGCCGACAGGCCCTCGGCGCGCTGCTTGAGCACCTTCGCGCCGATCTCGAGACCGAGCGCGAAGCCGGTGGGCGTGCCGTCACCGCCCTCGACGCCGCGGGTGTAGACGAGCTTGAGGGCGAACTCCGTGCCACCGGTCCAGTTGCCGATGACGAGCTCGACCGCGCGCTCGAACTCCGCACGGGGAGGCGGCGCCATGTCGAGCATGGCCGCGGACCGGTCGAGCCGGTCGAGATGGGGCGTGAGTTCGCGGGGTTTCCCGTCGACCACGAGGATCGTTTCGAACACACCGTCACCGCGCATGAGACCGAGGTCCTCGACGCGGATCTGCGGCGAGTCGGGGTCAGCGAGGGTTCCGTCGAGCAGTGCCAGCACGCGCATGGAACGAGCCTACTAACATCACCGGTGTGGAGACCGCAAGAGGGCTGCGCAAAACCCTGCACGACCGCGGCATGAGGATGACGCCGCAGCGTCAGCTCGTGCTGGACGCGGTCAGGTCGCTCGAACACGCGACGCCGGAACAGATCTGTCAGCGCGTCCAGGAGACGGCACCGACGGTCAACATCACGACGATCTACCGCACGCTCGACCTGCTCGACCGGCTCGGACTGGTGCGGCACACGCACCTCGGCCACGGTGCACCGAGCTACTCGGTCGACGACCACCAGCACGTTCACCTGGTGTGCCACGTCTGCGGCTCGATCCAGGAGATCCCGTGTGAGCTTCTCGACCCGCTGGTCGGAACATTGCGGGAGCGCGAAGGGTTCGAACTTGATGCAAGCCATCTCGCGCTGTCCGGCACGTGCCGCGACTGTTTGAAGCAGGAGCAGGAGACCGAGTGACCCTCCCAGGAGCCGTCCCGCCGCCCGACGATTCCCCGGACGCAGGCATCGCCTGGCACTACGGCGACCCGTTCGCCGAGCAACGCTCCGCCGTCCGTTCCGCGGTCGTCTTCGACCGCTCGAACCGCGGTGTGATCGCGATCCCCGGCGAGGACAGGCTCACGTGGCTGCACCAGCTCACGAGCCAGCACTTCGAGCAGTTGCACGAGGGCGAGGCCACCGAGGCGCTGATCCTCGACGCCCAGGGCCGCCTGGAGCACCACATGGTCGTCGCGAACGTCGGCGGCACGGTGTTCCTCGACGTCGAGAAGGTCGACGACCTGCTGGCGTACCTGAAGAAGATGGTCTTCTGGTCCAAGGTGGAGCCGCGTGACGCCACCGAGGAGTTCGCGCTGCTGACGCTCGTCGGCCCGGACGTCCCCGCGGTGCTGGAGAAGCTCGGCATCCCGCTGCCGTCGAACGTGGACGCGCTCGGTGAGGGTTTCGTGCGCAGGACGTCGTGGCCCGGCCAGAACGCGGTCGACCTGCTGGTCCCGCGTGCCGAGCGCGCGGACTGGTGGCAGCGCATCACGGACGCCGGCGCACGGCCTGCGGGCAGCTACGCGTTCGAGGCGTTGCGGGTCGAGTCGTTGCGGGCACGTCAGGGCATCGACACCGACGAGCGCACGATCCCGCACGAGGTCGGTCTGATCGATCCGGCCGTGCACCTGAGCAAGGGGTGCTACCGCGGCCAGGAGACGGTCGCGAAGGTCCACAACGTGGGACGCCCGCCCAGGCGAATGCTCCTACTCCACCTGGATGGTTCTGCCGACGCCCAGCCGGAGACCGGTGACCCGGTGACGCTGGACGGGCGCGTGGTCGGCCGTGTGGGCAGCGTGGTGCTGCACCACGAGCTCGGCGCGGTCGCGTTGGCGCTGGTCAAGCGGTCCGTACCGATCGAGGCGGAGCTCATCGCCGGAGCCCCCGAAAGGGAGGTTCCGGCACGAATCGACCCCGACTCGGTGCCCGCGGACACCCCCGGTCTGGGCCGGGAAGCCGTGCGCAACCTGCGGGGATGACCCCGGCCGGACCGCTACAGTCCGGTACATGTCCCTGGGCACGCTGATCACTGTCGCTCCCACAGGAGCGGAGCACGCGAAAGCCGACGTCCCGCAGCTTCCGGTGACCCTGGAAGAGCTGGTCTCGACGGCTCGGACGTGCGAGCAGGTCGGCGCGGCGATGATCCACGTCCACATCCGTGGCGCGGACGCGAAGCCGTCGCTGGACCTCGGTCTCCTGAAGGCCACCGTCGAGGCGTTGCGCGCCGAGACGAACCTCGTCGTGCAGCTCTCCACCGGCGGGTCGGTGCACGACCCGGAGTCGGACCGGCTGCGCGTGCTGGAGGCGATGCCGGACTCGGCGTCCTGCACGATGGGCACCGTCAACTTCGGTGACGACGTGTTCATGAACCGCTGGGAGTTCATCGTCTCCCTGCACAAGGGCATGCAGGAGCGTTCGATCGTCCCGGAGTACGAGATCTTCGACATCGGGCAGCTCGCCTCGCTCAAGCGCCTGCTGGACCAGCACGGGCTGCCCGCGGGCGGTCACGTGCACGTCGACTTCGTGATGGGCGTGCCCGGCGGCATGCCCGGTGACGCCGCGACTCTGGTCGCCGCAGTCAACGCTCTGCCGGACGGGGCAACGTTCTCCGCCACCGGGATCGGCCGGACCACCCTGCCCGTGATGTTCACCGCTTTGGGTGCGGGTGGCCACCTCCGAGTGGGTATGGAGGACACCATCAGCTACTCGCGGGGGGTGCCGGTGCGGGACAACGCACAGCTCGTGGCACGTGCCGCAGGTCTCTCCAAGATCGCTCAGCGACCCGCTTTGACACCTGATGAGGCGCGAAAGCTGCTGGGCGTGCACATTTGAGACAAGTTTGGTGCATGGGATGTGTTGGCGGGTAGGGAGGATCTACCGCAGGATGGACACGTGATCGAGGTGCGTCCTGGCGGGCGCCGCCGAATCGACAGGGTGCTCGCCCCCGACTACACGGAGGGCGTCGAGCAGCGCCCGCTCGTCGAGGTGCGCGAACTCCGCGACGAAGCTGCGCAGGAAGAGACAGATCTGTCCTACCTGCGGCGGCTGTTGCACGCGCGCATCGACATCGTGCGTGCGGAGCAAGAGCGCCGCAGTTCAGGTGGTTCGGCCGTGGTCGACCAGCTGGCCACGATCCTCTCCACGAACGCCGTGGGCCCCGCGACCGGACTGGGTCGCTATCAGACCCATGAGCCGTCACGTGCCGATGCGCATCAACGGCACGTCGAGGCGCTCATCTCCGACGTGGACCTCTCCGACGTGAGCTCGTTGCCGGACGATCGCCTCGGCGAGGCGCTGGAGACGTTCATCTCGGAAGAGGCGTCCGTGTCGGTGCGCCGGCGCGAGGTGCAGGTGGTCGTGGACAGGCTCAACGCCGAGATCGCTGCGCGCTACCAGCGCGGGAGCGCGTCGGTGGACGAGCTGCTGGCCGCTGAGCGCGGACACCACCGTCCCAAGAGGTAAGACGAACTTTCCACTTTCTGAGCAGCCGACCTAGCGTGCCCCCATGGGGTACCGCTGGGTCGTTCTGTCTGTCGGGGCGTTGGCGCAGGGTACGAACGCGGCCGTGTTCCTCGGCCTGCCCGCGATCAGCCCGCAGCTCCAGCAGCACTTCTCGCTGACGTTGCCGCAGGTCGGGCTTCTTCTCGGCGCGGTCAACCTCGGCACGATGATCGCCCTCGTGCCGTGGGGGGTCGTCGCGGACCGACGCGGCGAACGCCTCGTGATGACCATCGGCGGCGTAGGTGCCGCCGCCTGTCTTCTCGCCGTGGCGCTCGGCAACGCCTGGCTCGCCGGGCTCGCGCTGCTCGGGGCCGGTCTGTTCGGGGCCAGCGTCAACGCGGCCAGCGGGCGGGCGGTGATGTCGTGGTTCAGCAAGGAGTCGCGCGGGCTCGCGATGGGCGTCCGGCAGACGGCGACCCCGCTCGGCGCGGCCCTCACCGCGGCCGTCCTGCCGGGGATCGCCCTCTCGTCCGGGATACCCACGGCGTTCGTGGTGCTGGCCGGCGTGACGGCGTTCGTGGCTCTCGCGGTCGCGCTGCTGGTCAGGGAGCCGCCGGGGGCGATCCGGGCCACTTCAGCGCACGGATTGGTGCTCAAGGACCCGCGGCTGCTCCGGCTGTCGCTGGCCAGCGGACTGCTCGTGGTGCCGCAGTTCACCGCCACCGCGCTGCTGGTGCCACTCCTGCACGGACACCGCGGCATGAGCGTGACGGCGGCGGCCGCCGTGTTCGCCGTCGCTCAGGTGCTCGGCGGGGCCGGACGGCTGGCGGCCGGGGTGTGGTCGGACCGGGCACGCAGCCGGATCGGGCCGCTGAAGATCGTCTCGGTGCTCACCGCGATCGGGTTCGTGCTGGTCGCGGTACTGGACCAGGCGCCGATACCGGTGCTGGTGGCGGTCCTGGTGCCGACGTCGATGCTCGCGCTGTGCTGGAACGGTCTGGCGGTCACCGAGGCCGGTGAGCTCGCTCCGGAGGGCCGCAGCGCCACCGCGATCGCCATGCAGAACTCCGCGAACTACCTGAGTGCGGCAGTGACCCCGTTCGTCGCGAGCTTCGTCGCGGTGCACGTGGCCTGGCCTGCGGCGATGCTGCTGGCCGCCGCCGCGGGTGGCACGGCGAGGGTGCTGCTTCAGCCGTGGCGTTCCCTGCGGGCCAGCTCGCCCCAGAACTCGCGCAGCGTCTCGTAGCGCAACGCGACCTCCTCGGCGTCGTCCGCTTCGAGTGCGTCCACGATGGCGTTCACGTCGGCCGCCGAGGTGTCCTCGAGCAGGTCCTTGTCCTCCAGCAGCTGCACCAGGCCGCCGTAGTCGAGCTCGACCGCGGAGTGCGGGTGGAAGTGCTCCAGCCAGCGGCCGGTGTCGGAGAGGACCTTGGCCGGCCCGTCCTCGCCCAGCGAGCCCTTCACGACCTTGAGCGCCCGCGCGACCCGTCGCCGGGCGTCGGCCATGGCCACCCGCCACGACACCTGCCGTTCGGGGTCGTCCTGGGCGCTGGCGAGCACCACGCGGCGCTGGGCGGGGTCGACGAGGGCGAACCACGGCAGCGGGATCGTCCAGGTCGTGGAGATCACGTGGACCGCGCCGGCGGAGAGTTCGGCCATCACGGCGGACGCGCGTGCCCGGACCGTTTCCGGGGAGAGGCTGAGGGCCGCGTCCTGCAGGATCGGCGGCGCGGAGGCCAGGAAGCCCACCAGGGCGGCGGCGGACCTCGCCCTGAGATCGAGCGGGCAGACCAGCGGTCCGGGGCCGACACGGGCGGCCTCAGAGGTCGGAACCTCGGCCGGACTGATCGTCATGACGTCGAACGACTCGCCCGGGAGGAGCTTTCGGCCCAACTGTGATCGCAACCACAGGGCCCGTTCCCTCTCGCCTACCTCCGACCGGGGGACAGGGCCTTCTTCCAGGGCTTTTTCGACCTTGGAAGCTAGCGTTGCGTCCAACACCGATAACGGTTCGTACACCCGTAGGTAGGCGACGAACGGTCTGGGCACGTGTGCATCCTTCCACGCGAGGGCGGCCATGAGATTTGGCGGTACGTGTCACGCCTACCGCGTCGCGAGGAACCCCATCGGCACGGTACGGTAGTTACCAGGAATCAGTTGTCGAGACGAGTGGGGCCGCCGTTCCCCCGGCCGCCCCCGTCCCTGTGCGAGGGGGTCGAGCCATGGGGCGCGGCCGAGCTAAGGCCAAGCAGACGAAGGTCGCCAGGGAGCTCAAATACAGCTCTCATGAGACCGACTTCGCTGCGTTGCAGCGCGAGCTGTCGACTGATGAAAGGTCGCCGAACGGGAGTGGTGGTGGCGATGAGCCACACGACGACCCGTACGACGACTACGACGACTACCGTCGCTGAATTCAGCCTTCGGAGTTCAAGGGTTGGGCGTCCGGTTCACCGGCGCCCAACCCTTGAACTCTGAGGGCTCTTTCAGAACGCCCTGGCGTACTGCTTCGGTGCGTGGATCTCCTCACCCAACTGCTGTGCCGCGTGCAGCGGCCAGTACGGGTCGCGGAGCAGTTCACGTGCGAGCAGGACCAGGTCGGCGGAACCGTCCGTCAGAATCTGTTCGGCCTGCTTCGCCTCGGTGATCAGGCCGACCGCACCCGTGGGCACGTCTGCCTTGCGTCGCACAGCTTCGGCTAGCGGCACCTGGTAGCCGGGCCCGATCGGGATGTCCGCCTGCGCGGTGTTGCCACCGCTGGAGACGTCGATCAGGTCCGCACCCGCGGCCTTGAGCGCCTGAGCCAGCACAACGCTGTCGTCGGCGGTCCAGCCGTTGTCGACCCAGTCGGTGCCGCTGATCCTCACGATCACCGGCACGTCTGGGCCGACAGCCGCGCGCACCGCCGCCGTCACCTCGACGGAGGGGGCGATGCGCTCTTCGAGGCTGCCCTCGTTCGTCAGCGGCGAGTAGAACTCGTGCAGCAGGTAGCCGTGGGCCGCGTGGATCTCCAGGACCTCGAAGCCGGCCTCGATCGCCCGCAGCGCGCCGTCGACGAAGGCCTTCACGATCCCAGTGTGGTTGTCGAGCTTCTCGGGCGTGTTACCGCCGGGGAACGGCTCGGTCGTGGGCGCCACCGGCACCCAGTCCCCGATGGCCTTGCGGCCGGCGTGCGCGAGCTGGATGCCGGGCACCGAGCCGTGCTCCTTGATGAACGTCGTGATCCGCTTCCAGGCCGCGACCTGCTCGTCGTTCCAGATGCCGACGTCCTGCGGGGAGATCCGGCCGCGCGGCTCGACGGCGGTGGCCTCGGCGATGACCAGCCCGGCGCCACCGACGGCGCGGGAGCCCAGGTGGACGAGGTGCCACTCGGTCGGCACGCCGTCCTCCTTCGTCACCGAGTACTGGCACATCGGGCTGACCACGATGCGGTTGGACAGGGTGACCGACCGGAGGGTCAGCGGGGAGAACAGCAGACTCACGAGAGGCTCCCTTGGAATGTTCGTAGTGCTACGAACCGTTCAAGGGGTGTGTCCCGGCGTGTTGTTCCCGGATGTGAGGCATCTCAGTCACTGAACAGCGACGCAGAGACACGGGCCGGTGTGAAGTCGGGCGGCCACAGGGTCCCGCGGTTGACGCGTGCCCCGGTCAGGACGGCCTTGTCCAGGTTCAACGCCCGCATGTCGGCCCCGCGCAGGTCAGCGTCGGTGAGGTCGGCGGCGCGGAGGTCGGCACCCTCGAGGCAGGCGACCCGCAGCGACGCCTCGCGCAGGGAGACCCCGCGCAGGTCCGCGTCACGCAGGTCCGTGGCATCGAGGACCGAGCGGTCGAGCCGCGTGCCGAGCAACCGCGCACCGGCGAGGTTCGACCGGCGGAACACCGCTCCCGCGAGCTCCTGCTTGCCCAGGTCGGCGCCGCGCAGGTCGACGTGGGACAGGTCGATCACCACGCCGGGCCGCCGGGTGATGATCGCCAGGGCCAACTCGACGTCCGGACTCCTGACGGCGAGGTCCGACGGCGCCGCGGCCGTCCAGGGAGATCTCTCGCGCAGGAAGTCCCCGATGGTGTCGTCCACGAGCTGCCGGCTGCGCGCCGACTCCTTCGCGATCTGTTCCAGCTCGTGCAGCCCACCGAGCCTGACCTCGGCCTGGTCGCTGCCGAGGTGCTCGACGGCGACGCGGTACCGATCGACGATCTGGCCGTCCCTGACCTGGTGCCAGCCCAGCGCGCCCCCGGCGACCATCAGCACAGCGCCGAGGAGCAGCAGTGACGTCGTTCGGGGAGCGCTCTGCGGCAGCACCAGTACGACGCCGAGTGCTATCAGGGCGACCGCGCCGAGCCTGAACATCCGCTTGCTCACGGAGAGTCATCCTCGTGACGGCACGCGCTCAGCGGTATCCGCTGTTGGAGTTCAGCTGAGATAGCGGACCTGTTTGGACTTGCCCTCCAGCACTTCTTCGCGGGCCCGGGCGATCTCGGACCGGTGGGAGACCTCCGGCACGCCGACCTCCCACCAGGCTCCGGCCTCTGTCCACGACGACGGGTGCGTGCGGATCACGACCACGGCGGGCCGCTGCTCGGCGACGGCCACCTCGCGGGCCTTGCGGTAAGCGCCTTCCAGGTCGGCCAGCGAGTCGACGGGGAAGACCGCGCAGCCCATCGCCGCGGCGTGGGCGGCGAAGTCGGTGCGCGGCGGTTCGGAGTGGCCGGTCGTGCAGTCCGCGTAGAGGTTGTTGTAGCCCACGCCGCCTTGGCCCGTCTGCAGGCGGTGGATCACGGCGTAGCCGTCGTTGTCGCAGACGACGGCCACGAAGCCGTGGCCCGCGAAGGCCGCCGAGAAGAGCTCGGAGTTCAGCATCAGGTACGAGCCGTCGCCGAGCAGGGTCGTGACGACGCCCTGGGTATGGGCGATCGCGGCTCCCCAGGCTCCCGCCAGTTCGTAGCCCATGCAGGAGAAGCCGTACTCGACGTCCATTGTGGACTCGCCGGTCGCTCGCCAGCCGCCGATCAGCTCGCCGGGGAGGCCGCCGGACGCCGTCATGACGTAGTCGGTGGGCTCGCTGACCTCGTTCACCACGCCCACCACCTGGGCGTACGTGGGGAGGCCGGTGCCGGGTGTGCGCAGCGACGTGATGTGGGCGTCCCACTTCGTGCGTTCGGTCTGGGCGCGGCCGGCCCAGTCCGCCGAGGCCTGCCAGGAGCCCAGGACGTCGGTCAGTTCGCGCAGGCCCTCGTCGGCGTCGGCGACCAGGGCGAACGAGCCGTGTTTCACGGCGTCGAAGCGGGCCGCGTTCAGGGAGAGCAGGCGGGCGTCCGGGGAGAAGACGGTCCACGAGGCGGTGGTGAAGTCCTGCAGGCGGGTGCCGACGGCGATGACCAGGTCCGCCTCGCCCGCCAGGACGTTGGCCGACGTGGAGCCGGTGATGCCCAGCGGGCCCGCGTGCAGCGGGTGGTCGTGCGGGATCAGGGTTCGGCCCGCCGTGGTCTCCACCACCGGGATGTTGTGCTGTTCGGCGAAGCGCAGGGCTCGGCCTGCCGCGCCCGAGTAGCGGACGCCGCCGCCCAGGACCAGCAGCGGGCGCGAGGCGTTGCGGATCGCCGACGCGGACTCGGCCAGTGCGAGCAGGTCCGGGCGCTGGCGCAGCGGGCGGTGCAGGACGGGGGCGAACAGGGCCTCGGGGAAGTCGTAGGACTCCGCCTGGACGTCCTGCGGGAGCGCCAGGGTCACCGGGCCGCAGTCGGCAGGGTCGGTCAGGACCCTCGCCACCTGCGGCAACGTCGAGAGGAGCTGCTCGGGGCGGGTGATCCGATCGAAGTAGCGGCTGACCGCGCGGAACGCGTCGTTGACCGTGGCGGTCGGGTCGTGGAAGTGCTCGACCTGCTGGAGGACGGGGTCCGGGGCGCGGCCGGTGAAGGTGTCGCCTGGCAGGAGCAGCAGGGGCAGGCGGTTCGCATGCGCGACGCCTGCCGCGGTGACCATGTTCAGGGCGCCGGGGCCGATGGACGACGTGGCGACGCCCACCTGGCGGCGGTGGGTGGCCTTGCCGATGCCGACCGCGGCCAGTGCCATGCCCTGTTCGTTGTGGCCGCGCCACACCGGGAGCCGGTCGCGAACCTCCTCCAGGGCGTTGCCCAGGCCGAGGACGTTGCCGTGGCCGAAGATCGCGAACACGCCGGGGAACAGCGGCGCCTGCGTGCCGTCGAAGAGTTCGGTGCGCTGGGCCAGCATCCAGCGGACCAGTGCCTGCGCGGTCGTGAGCCTCATTTGACCCGCCCCTCAGCAGTCGTGACCGGGCAACGGGGATCGAGCTCCTGCGTTGCCCAGCTGTCCCGGATCCAGGTGTGCGCCGGGTCGTCGCAGAACGCCATCGAACGCTCGTCCCCAGGCCCGGCCAGGACGTTCAGGTAGTACATGGGATATCCCGGCGCCGCGACGCACGGCCCGTGATAGCCGCGCGGGATGAGGAAGACGTCGCCGTCCCGCACGGTCACGTCCTCGTCGATCGTGCCGTCGTCGGTGTACGTGCGGTGGAAACCGAAGCCGGTGCGGGACGGGGTGACCTGGTCCCGGTCGGCGATGCGGAAGTAGTAGATCTCCTCGTTGTTCACCTCGCACGGCTCGGACTCGTCGTGCTTGTGCGGCGGGTACGAGGACCAGTTGCCGTCCGGGGTGATCAGCTCGCAGGCGTTGAGCTTGTCCGCGTGGTCCCACACGCCCGGCGTGCCGAAGTTCGTGACCTGGCGGGTCGCGTTGCCGGAGCCGCGCACCTCGACCGGCACGCCGTCGGCCGGGCCGTACCTCGGCGTCAGGCGGTTCTGACAGCGGGCCATCGGGAGGGCGACCTCACATCCGTCCACAGAGGACAGCTTGACCGAGGCGTCGCGCGGCACGTAGGCGAAGTCCGTGACGCGGGTGAAGACCGAGTCACGGCCCTGCAGCTCGTAGCGCTCGTCGTCGACCTCGACCGTCAGCGACCCGGAGAGCGGCAGCACGAACGCCTCGAACTCGCCGGTCTCGATCGTGCGCACCCAGCCGGCCTCGATCTTCAGCACGCGCAGGCCGGTGTACGTCCAGGCCGCGTCCTCCGGCGTCAGGTAGATGACGTCGGTCGAGGTCGAGAGAGTCCCGTGTGGACGGTGCAGGGTCATTCCGTGATCCCCTTCGCGGTACGGAGGATTTCGGCGGCAGCGGCGACGGCGGAGGCGACGTCGCCGTCCGGCGGGTAGAGCAACGCCCGGCCGACGACCAGGCCGCGCACCGTCGGGTGGCCCAGGGATCGGCCCCACGACGCGAGGTCGTCCTGAGGGTTCGCGGACGGCACACCGCCGAGCACCAGCGCGGGCAACGCGGTGGTGTCCAGCACGATCTCCGGTTCCTCCGGCGCGGGCAGCTTCAGCCAGGTGTACGCGGAGGTCGACCCCAGCCCGGCGGCAACGGCCGAGGCGCGGGAAAGAGCTGCAGAGTCCTTCTGCAGCACCAGCTTGTCGTTGTGGTCACGCTTGTACGGCAGCGGTTCGACCATCGCCATCAGGCCGTGCTCGGCCAGTTCGGTGACGGCTCGCGCGCAGCCTTCCAGCGTCGGGATCGTGCCGGGGTCCGAGTCGACCAGGCGCAGCAGCATCTTGCCGCCGTCGAGCCCGAACGTCGCGATGGACGACGCGTCGTACGCGGTGAACCTGTCGTCGATCTCCCAGTCCGCACCGGCGAGGCCGCCGCGGTTCATCGAGCCGATGACCACGCGGTCGTTCAGGCCGTCCAGCAGAAGGAGGTCCTCGATCACGTCCGGTGTGCCGAGCACTCCGTCGACGTCGGGATTGGCCAGCGCCGTCAGCAACCGGGCCAGCAACGAACGCCGGTCGGCCATCGCCATCGGGTCGCCGCCGACGCCGAGGGCACCGCGCGCGGGGTGGTCCGCCGCGACCAGGAACAGCGTGGACTTGCCGTTCAGCAACGAGTTTCGCCGCTTGCGTGCCTGGTAGGCCCGCCTGATCGAGCCGGGGTCCTCGGCCCGCCGCCACAACAGCTCGCGCCACTGGCCATCGGTGATCACATCAGTTCCTCGATCTCTTTCTGGTCGGGCATCGCGTCAGCACAGGCCAGCCGGGACGCCACGATCGCGCCGGCCGCGTTGGCATAGCGGGCGATCTTCACCGGGTCCCAGCCCGACAGCAGGCCGTGCACCACCGAGCCGCCGAACGCGTCACCGGCCCCGAGGCCGCAGACGACCTCGACCGGGTTCGGCTCGACCGTCCAGCGGCCGTCCGGCGTGGCCACGAGCACGCCGTCGGCGCCCTTCTTGACCAGCGCCAACGAGATCCCGCGCGCCAGCAGCCGGTCGGCGGCCTCGTCGGGGTCGGACGTGCCGACCGCGATCTCGCACTCGGTCCGGTTGCCCACGGCGACCGTCACGTGGTCGAGCATCCAGCCGATCTCGGCCCGCGCGGTCTCCACGTCCGGCCAGAACATCGGCCGGTAGTCCAGGTCCAGCACGGTGTGCCCGCTGCGCGCCCGGTTCGCCAGCATCATCCGTTGCGACGTGCGGGCAGGTTCGGCGGAAACGCCGGTGCCGGTGACCCACAACAGCGGGACTTCGCGCGTGAGCGACCACGGCACGTCGTCCTCGCCGATCGTCAGGTCCGGCGCGGTCGGCAGGCGGTAGAACAGCAGCGGCGGGTCCGCGGGCGGGTTGAGCTCGCAGAACACCACCGGGGTCAGCAGGTCCGGCGAGGTGCCGACGTACTTCGACGACACCCCGAAGCCTTCCAGCGCCTCACGGACGTAGGTGCCGAAGCCATCCGGGCCGACCTTCGTCAGCACCCCGGCACGACGGCCGAGCCGCGCGGCGGCGACCGCGACGTTGGTCGCGGTCCCGCCGAGCGACTTGGCGAACGTGCTGACCTGGGCCAGCGGCACCCCGGACTGCTCCGGGTACAGATCCACCCCGACCCGGCCGACGGTCAGCACCTCCAGCGACGTCACGCCTCGACACCCCGCAGCTCGTGCTCCAGCGCCTCGAGCTCGGCACCGCCTGCCATCTGGCGCGTCAGCTCGTTGATGTCGATCTCGTCCTTCTCGTAGCTGCCCAGCGCACGGCCGCGCTTGAGCAGCAGGAACCGGTTGGCGACCGGGTAGGCGTGATGCGGGTTGTGGGTGATCAGCACGACGCCGAGGCCACGATCACGTGCCTGGGCCACGTACTTCAGCACCACTCCTGCCTGC
The DNA here is from genome assembly GCF_051853195.1 of Lentzea sp. HUAS TT2. NCBI lineage: Bacteria > Bacillati > Actinomycetota > Actinomycetes > Pseudonocardiales > Pseudonocardiaceae > Lentzea > Lentzea sp. HUAS TT2. Next base: position 2,450,469 of record NZ_CP196667.1, read on the forward strand.
TTCACGCCCAGCGCGGCCGTCGGTTCGTCGAGGATCAGCACCTTGGCACCGAAGTGCACGGCGCGGGCGATGGCGACGCACTGCCGTTCGCCACCGGACAGCGTGCCGACCGGCTGCTCCACGTCGCGGAGGTCGATGCCCATGTCGGACAACGCCTTCTTCGTGACCGCCTTGCCCTTCTTGGTGTCCAGGAAGCCGAACTTCGTCGTCGGCTCCGAGCCCAGGAAGAAGTTGCGCCACACCGACATCAGCGGCACCACCGCGAGGTCCTGGTACACGGTCGCGATGCCGTGGTCCAGGGCCTCGCGTGGCGACGAGAAGCGGATCTCCTCGCCCTCGACCTTGAACGAGCCCTGGTCGTGCTGATGGACACCGGCCAGGATCTTGATCAGGGTCGACTTCCCGGCGCCGTTGTCGCCGAGCACGCAGGTGACCTCACCCGCGTTGACCACAGTGGACACATCACTGAGCGCGATGACGCTGCCGTAGGTCTTGCCGATGTTCTCGGTCTCGATGAGGGACGTCATCGCCGGACCCTTTCCGCTCGGCGGCGCAGCATGTTGTTCACCAGCACGGCGGCCAGCAGCATCACGCCGAGGAACAGCTGGAACCAGTCGCTGTTCCAGCCCGCGTAGACGATGCCCTGCCGGGCCATGCCGAAGATCAGCGCGCCGATCGCCGCACCCACCGCGGAGCCGAAGCCACCGGTGAGCAGGCACCCGCCGATCACCGCCGCGATGATGTACTGGAACTCGAGGCCGATGCCCTGGTTCGCCTGCACGCTCGCGTACCGCAGGATGTTGATCGAGCCCACGAGCCACGCGGCGAACGCCGTCGTCATGAACAGCAGGATCTTCGACCGCACGACCGGCACACCGACCGCACGCGAACTCTGCGCGGCGCCACCGATCGCGAAGATCCAGTTGCCGAACCTGGTGCGCATCAACACCGTCGAGGCGACGACGGTGAACAGGACCCACCAGATGATCGACACGTAGAAGCTGACGCCGGCGATCTGGAACGTCGAGGCGAACAGGAAGCCCGCCGACTCGTAGCCGGCGGTCTCCCGCATGCCCGACACCTGCACGCTGCCCGTCACCAGGCGCGTGATGCCGAGGTTGAGGCCCTGCAACGCGAGGAAGCTGCCCAGCGTCACGATGAAGCTCGGCAGGCCCGTGCGCATCACGAGCCAGCCGTTGAGCGCGCCCACCGCCAGTGCGAAGGCGAGTGACACCAGCAACGCCAGCCAGACGTTGAGTCCCAGCTGGGTGGCGAGGAGAGCCGTGACGAGCGCGGTGGACGCGGTCATGACACCGGCGGACAGGTCGAACTCGCCACCGATCATGAGCATCGCCACCGCGACCGCCATGATGCCGAGCATGGAGGCGTCGTCCAGCCAGGTGGCCGCACCACCGACGCTCAGGAACTGCTCGGTGGCCACGGAGAAGAACAGGAACACGAGCAGTGCGCCGAGCATGGCGCCGATCTCCGGGCGTTTGACCAGCTGATCCATCGCCCTGGGTTTGCTCAGCCGTTCGTCCGCGGCCGGTGGAGCTGTTGCCGTCACGGTCATCTCCCCGCCTCCTCCTTACCTCTTGCCGTTCTTGGCGTACTCCGCGACCTTGTCCACGTTGGACTTGTCGACGAAGCCGGGACCGGTGAGGACGGGCTTGCCGCCACCGAGGGTGTTGGCGTTGTCCTTGAAGAGCTTCAGCATCACGATCGGCAGGTAACCCTGCTGGTACTGCTGCTGGTCGACGGCGAAGAGCACCTCACCGGACTTGATCGAGTTGACCACGTCGGCGTTCAGGTCGAACGTCGCGACCTGCGCCTTCGAGCCAGCGCCCTTGATGGCGGCGGCCGCGTTCACGGCGACCTGCGGGTTCAGCGCCAGCACGCCGTCGACAGCGGTGTCGGACTGCAGCTTGGCCTTGATGCGGGCCTCGATGTCGGTCGGGTTGGAGATGTCGACCTGCAGGTTCTCCACCGCTCCGCCGAAACCGGTGCGGGCACCGTCGCAGCGCTGGTTGAGGCCCGAGTTGCCGGCCTCGTGGATCACGCAGAGCAGCTTGGTCTTGCCGGCGGCCTTGAGCTTCTTGCCGGCTTCCTCACCGGCGATCGACTCCTCCTGGCCGACGTGCGCCATGGCACCGAACTCCGCGCTCTTCGCGCTGCCGGAGTTGATCGTGATGACCGGGATGCCCGCCTTCACCGCGTTCTCGATGGAGGTCTTCAACGCGTCCGGGTTCGCCATCGACACCACGATGCCGCCGACCTTCTGCGACACGGCGTTGTCGATCAGCTTGGCCTGCGCGCCGGGGTCGCCGTCGGAGTTGTAGGTGACGCCGACGCCGAGCTGCTTGCCCGCGTCCTCGGCGCCCACCTTGACGACGCTCCAGAACGCGTCACCCGCGGTGCCGTGCGTGATGACGGCGACCTTGAGATCACCCGACGCCGGCGCGCTGTTGTTCTGCGTGGTCTGGGAGTTCGTTCCCGTGGGGCCGCTGCACGCGGCCAGTAGAGCAACACCGGCAAGCGCGACGCCCGCACGGATGACCAGACGAGACTTCATCGTCTCCAGTCCCTTCAGAGGATCTTGCTGAGGTGCGCGAGGCTGCGCCCGGTGTCCTTCAGTGGTTTGTCCACTGGACTTCCGTCCTTGAGCTGGGTGTCCTGCTCAAGCACGAACCAACCGGTGTAGCCCGCCTCTTGGACGAGCTTCACCAGCGCTTCCACGTCCACGTCGCCGTCCCCGAGCGGCACGTAGATGCCCTGTTCCACGGCATCGTTGTAACTGAGCTCGCCGCTGCGCACCTTCGCCGCGATCTCGTCACGCACGTCCTTGAGGTGCACGTGACCGATGCGGTCCGGGTAGCGGCGCGCCAGCTCGACCGGGTCCGTACCACCGATGAGGAGGTGGCCGGTGTCCAGGCAGAGCTGGAGATCGGAGTCCGCGAGGAACCTGTCGACCTCCGCCTCCCGCTCGACGTGGGTGCCCACGTGCGGGTGCAGCACGGTTTTCAGGCCGTGCGCGGCGGCGATCTCACGGATCTTCGCGCAGGTTGCGACGAGGGTGTCCCACTCCTCGTCGCTGAGCTTCGACGTCTCGTCGTACCCGTCCAGGCCGGTCGCGGCGGCGAGCACGAGGACCTCGGCGCCACCGGCCTTCAGGATCGCGGCGACGCGGTCTGCTTCGTCCAGAGTGGACTGGACGTCGGTGTGCAGCGTGACCGCGAGGAAGCCGCCGACCAGCGTGAGGTCGTGGCCCGCCAGCAGGGTCTTCAACGCTTCGGGGTCGGCCGGCAGGTAGTCGGGCGGGCCGAGCTCGGTGGCGGTGAGACCCAGGGAGTGCATCTCGGCTAGAACCGTGTCGGACGGGAGCACGTTGCCCCAGCCCGGCACCTCGCACACGCCCCAGGAGATCGGTGCCCCAGCGATCTTCGCCATGCCTAGTTCCCCTCGATCCTCACCGGTGCGCCGCTGCGACGCGACTGCTCACAAGCTTCAGCCAGGCGGAGGCTGATCAAACTCTCTCGCGCCGGGGACGGGTTCGCGACCTCGCCCTTGATGACCTGCGTGAACAGGTTCATCTCGTTGACGTACGCGCGGTGGAAACGCTCGGGGAAGCCGGGATAGGCGTCCGGTCCGGCGACGTGGCCACCGGGCTCCAGCGAGTTCAGCGGGGTGCGCGGGTCGACGCCGGCGACCAGCGAGTCCTTGCTGCCGAGGACCTCGATGCGGTGGTCGTAGCCGACCGGGTCGTGCCGGCCACCGGCCAGCGTGGCGTGCGCACCGCCGGCGAACTTCAGCATCACGACGGCGTTGTCCACGTCGTCGGCGTCCGCGAACGCCTGGTGCACCAGGACGGAACCGCTCGCGTAGACCTCGACGACCGGCTCGCCGACCAGCCACGGCACGCAGTCCAGGTCGTGGATCAGCAGGTCGCGGAAGATGCCACCGGAGGCGGGCAGGTAGGAGAAGTCCGGCGGGTTCGCGTCGTTGCCGACGGCCCTGACCAGGTAGATGTTCCCGACCTCACCCGCGCGGATGCGGCGGTGGAGCTCGTAGACGGCAGGGTCGAACCGGCGCTGGAAGCCCACGAGCACCTCGACGCCGGACTTCTCGACGTCCGCGATCAGCGCGGCCATCTCGGCGACGTCGCTCGCGATCGGCTTCTCGCACAGCGTGGGGACGCCCTTGCCGATCGCCGCGCGCAGCATCTCGGGGTGCGTGTTCGTGGGGGTGGCGAGCAGGACGCCGTCGACGTTGCCCAGGAGGGTGTCGAGGTCGTCGACCGCCTTGGTCCCGGCGAGCTCAGCCGACGCCTGCGCTGCCCTGCCGGGCACTGGGTCGAAGAGTTGCACCTCGTCGACTCGATCCAGTGCCGCGAGGTTGGTCGCATGCATGGTGCCGATCCTGCCGACACCTGCTACTCCGATCCGCATCGCAGGTTTCCCCTGTTCATCGACGTGATGTGTTAGAGCGCTCTATTGGTTGGAGCGCTCTAATGCTGTAGCTTCCGTCACACGGGTGTCAAGGGTGGGTTTCCAGTCCGTGACGTGAGGGGAGGTGGTTCCAGGTGGTCAGGCCGACGATGGAAGACGTCGCTCTGCGGGCGGGCGTGTCCCGCGCACTGGTGTCACTGGTGATGCGCGGTTCACCCAAGGTGAGCGAGCTGCGACGCACCGCTGTTCTGAAGGCCGCCGAGGAACTGGGGTACTCCCCGCACGCCATGGCGCGGTCGCTGGCCTCGCGCACGTCGACCGTGCTCGGCGTGATGGTGTCCGACCTGCACAACGCGTTCTTCGCGGAGGTCGTGGACGGCATCGACGAGGTGGCGCGCGAGCAGGGGTTCGACATCATCATCAACACCGGTGGCCGCTCACCCGCCCGTGAGCGCCGCGCGCTGGAGTCACTGCTGTCGTTCCGCCCCGCCGGTTTGATCCTGCTGTCGCCCGTCGTGCCGGCGACCGCCATCGGCAAGGCCGCCGAACAACTTCCCGTCGTGCTGGTCGCGCGGTCGTCCCGGGTGTCCACTGTGGACACAGTGAACGACGACGGCGAGCAGGGCGCACGACTGGCCGTCGACCACCTGGTCTCTTTGGGGCACAAGCACATTGCGCATTTAGACGGCGGTGAAGGCACCCAGGCCGGACCTCGTCGGCGCGGGTACGTCGCCGCGATGGAAGACCACGGACTCGTGCCGCAGGTCGTGTCGTCCGAGTACACCGATGCCGCCGGCGCGCGGGCGATCCGTTCACTGATCGAGGACGACGCCCTGCCGACGGCCATCTTGTCCTGCAACGACTTCAACGCGGTCGGTGCCATTTCGGCGTTGGAGGACGCCGGGCTGCGCGTGCCGGCCGACGTTTCCGTGGTGGGGTACGACAACACCTCGCTGGCCGCGTTGCGCCACGTCTCGCTGACCACGATCGACCAGCCCCGTGCCGAGTTCGGCCGGTTGGCCGCCGACGCGCTTCTGCAGCGCGTTCGTGAAGAGCGCACCGAACCCGTGCGCCATCTCCTCAACCCCTCGCTCGTAGTCCGCACCACGACAGCTCCCCCAGGAGGACCGCGTTGAGCACCATCCCCCACTGGATCGACGGCGCCCGCACCACGGGGGTGTCGTCCCGCACGTCCGACGTCTTCAACCCAGCCACGGGCTCCGTCGCCGCGCAGGTCGTGCTGGCCGAGCAGGCCGACGTCGACCTCGCCGTGTCCTCTTCATTGAAGGCGGCGCAGTCCTGGTCCGAGTCGTCGCTGTCGACGCGCTCACGGATCCTCTTCGAGTACCGGCACCTGCTGCACACCCACCGCGACGAGCTCGCCGCGATCATCACGTCCGAGCACGGCAAGGTGCTCTCGGACGCGGCCGGTGAGGTGCAGCGCGGGCTCGAGGTCGTCGAGTTCGCGTGCGGCATCCCGCAGCTGCTGAAGGGCGAGCACTCCGAGCAGGTCTCGCGCGGGGTCGACGCGTACTCGTTCCGGCAGCCCCTCGGTGTCGTCGCGGGCATCACGCCGTTCAACTTCCCCGTGATGGTGCCGATGTGGATGTTCCCCATCGCCATCGCGACCGGGAACACGTTCGTGCTCAAGCCTTCCGAGCGCGACCCGTCCGCTTCGCTGCGGCTGGCCGAGCTGTTCAAGGAGGCCGGGCTGCCCGACGGCGTGCTGAACGTCCTGCAGGGCGACGCCTTCGCGGTCAACGCGCTGCTCGACCACCCGGACGTCGCCGCCGCGTCGTTCGTCGGCTCGACCCCGATCGCGCGGCACGTCTACTCGCGCGGCACGGCGGCCGGCAAGCGCGTGCAGGCCCTGGGCGGCGCCAAGAACCACATGGTCGTGCTGCCCGACGCCGATCTCGACGTGGCCGCCGACGCCGCGGTTTCCGCAGGGTATGGCTCCGCCGGCGAACGTTGCATGGCCATCTCGGTGGTCGTGGCGGTCGGTGAGACGGGCGACGCGCTCGTGGAGAAGATCGCCTCGCGGACCCGCGACCTGCATCCGTCGGTGCTGCCGGGCACCGATCCCGCCGCCCAGATGGGGCCGCTGGTCACCGGTGTCCACCGGGATCGCGTCCGGTCCTATGTGGACGCTGGAGAGGCGGCCGGTGCGTCGTTGGTCGTGGACGGCCGCGGCTATGCGCCCGAAGGACACCCGGATGGCTTCTGGCTCGCGCCGACGTTGTTCGACCACGTCACCCGTGACATGACGATCTACACCGACGAGATCTTCGGCCCGGTGCTGACCGTCGTGCGCGCCGAGACGTTCGAGGACGCGCTGGAACTGGTGAACGCCAACCAGTACGGCAACGGCACGGCCATCTACACCGGTGACGGTCTGGCCGCCCGCGAGTACCAGCGGCGCGTGCACGTCGGCATGGTCGGCATCAACGTGCCGATCCCCGTGCCGATGGCCTACTACTCGTTCGGTGGCTGGAAGGATTCGCTGTTCGGCGACACGCACGTGCACGGTGCTGAGGGCGTGAAGTTCTACACGCGAGCCAAGGCGGTCACGGCTCGGTGGCCGCAGCAGCACGGCGTGAATCTGGGTTTCCCCACCCACGGCTGATCCGTTCGGAGCAACGGCCGCCCCGTCCGCCTCAGGCGAACAGGGTGGCCGTTTCCATTTGGTACGAACCAATAGAAGGCCGGACAACTCGCTGATCTGGACAAACGAACTAAGCGAACGATTGTCCTGTTGAAAACGCCGTCAATTTCACTGATCTTGGAATATCAGGACACGACGGATCAGTTCGACAAAGGTGCTGGACACGGAGGTAGGATCCGCGTTCACACAGTCGAACACCGCTCCCTTTCTCGCGGGCGCCGCCCCGTTCGTTACACCCGCACAAAGGGAGAAGTACGCCTCAGCAGGAGGACCGAACACGATGTCGCCCAGCGAGGACGACAGTCCGTTCGCGACGGCATGCCGCGCCACCAACCGTTCCGAATTCATCCATGCGCTCGACCGGCTGCGCACGTCGAGGAGGCTGTCGTACCGGCAGGTCTCGCTCAACGCGGGCGACCTGGCGCTGGCGAAGAGCAGCGCGCACGCGATGTGCACCTACCGGCTCCCGAAGCAGGAGGACCCGCTCAGAGCTTTCCTGACCGGCTGCGGAGAGCCACCGGCGACGCACGACGGCTGGGTGGAGCAGTGGCGGCGCGTAACGGCCTCCCGCGCCAACAGGAGGCCGCACCCCGCTGCTCAGCTGGTCCAAAGCTCGGCCAGGGGTTCCTCACCACCGGAATAGCATTCCGGTGCGCTCGCGAGCCTAACGGTCGGCCACAGCTCCGGCCAGAGAATTGGACGGCATTGGACCTGGACAATACGACCAATCGGCCAGGGCGTGGTCAGCGACTGCGGAAAAATGGTCAGAAACTGGCCAGTTGGACCTGATTGGACGGAGCTGGACACCGTTGTACTGGACATGAAAAACCTGGACGCTGATTCAGTTGGCAATCACCCGTGTGAGTGACATGCTCGTGGTCAAGCCGTTATGTCGCCGGGTCCGGCGGCAACGCCAATTGCCCGCACGGACGCTTTCCACACATACGGCTTTTCGCTGTTCTGCAAATCAGTTGGTCCACCCGGCGCGCGGTGACGCCTGCGCCGACCCCATCCAGGAGTTTCTGATGACCACCACCCCTTACAACGGGGCCCTTCACCCGCGCCGGCGGTGCTCCACCTCCGGCGCCAGCACGGTCATGCTGGCGACAGCCGCGTTCGTCTTCACCGCGTGGATGCTCGCGCACGACCACTCGCCGGTCGTCTCCGTGTCCACCACGGCCGCCGTGCTGGCCGTGACGATCACGCTGGGCCGCAGCCGTCCGTTCACCGCGAGGTTCGGCCCGCTGCCGCCCGCGAGCCCGATGGTGGTCTGGCCGGAAGAGCAGCGATGACCTACCCGGAGGGCGATCCGCTCGAACGCCTGCACCGGCTCTGGCCGCAGCTCCTGCTCGGCCTGTCGAGATCGAGCAGGCGTGCGGAGGCGATCGCGGCCTACCGCGAGATGAGCGTGATCATCGGAGCGGAACTCGGCTTCGATCCTCAGCCGGCGAAGCCGCTGATCGCGACCTCGACCGCCGAACTGCGAGCAGCGACCGAGGCCGAGTTCATCGAGCTGCTGCGGACGATCCAGGTCCGGTCGGGCCTGACCCTGCCGGAGATCCACCGGCGGGCGGGCAGACGGCTGCCGCGCAGCCAGGTCTACTCCCTGCTCAAGCGCGGCAAGCTGCCGACGAAACCCGAGCAGGTGCGGGCGTTCGTGACGATCTGCGGAATGCCGGAGCCGCAGGTTGCCCGCGTGATGGAGTTGTGGGCGACGTTGCGCGAGCAGACCGAGCTCGCGGTGCGCGGGCCGGAGGACGAGAAGCCGTTCGCGATCCTCATCGTGCGCAGCGCATGAGAACGCCCCCGCTCGGTTCCTGAGCGGGGGCGTTCGCACAACGCGATCAGGCGTCGACCTTCTCGCGTTCCGGCTCCGCCGCGGCAGGCGGCTTCGGCAGGAACCGCTTGAGCAACGGGAAGAACAGGATCACCACGATGATCACGTAGACGATGACCGCCATCGGGCTGTTGACCAGACCGGTGAGCGACCCGTCCGACAGCTGCAACGAGCGGCGCATCTGCTGTTCCGCGGCCGGGCCGAGGATCACGCCGATGATCGCGGGCAGCACCGGCAGGCCGTAGCGGCGCATCGCGAAGCCCAACACGCCGATCACGAACATCAGCAGCAGGTCGAAGATGTCCGCGTTGACCGCGTAGGCGCCGACCGAGGCGAAGAACAGGATGCCCGCGTACAGGTACGGCCGCGGGATGCGCAGCAGCTTCGCCCACAGCGGTGCCAGTGGCAGGTTCAGCACCAGCAGCAGCGTCAGGCCGATGAACAGCGACGCGATCAGCGCCCACACCAGGCCGGACTCGCGCTGGAACAGCAGCGGTCCCGGCTGGATGCCGTACTGCTGGAACGCCGCGAGCATGACCGCCGCGACCGCCGTGGTCGGCAGGCCCAGCGTCAGCATCGTGACGAGAGTGCCTGCGGCAGAAGCGGAAGCCGTGGACTCCGGGCCCGCGACGCCCTCGATGGCGCCCTTGCCGAACTCGTCCTTGTGCTTGGAGAGCCGCTTCTCCGTCACGTACGACAGGAAGGTCGGGATCTCCGCGCCGCCCGCCGGGATCGCGCCGAACGGGAACCCGATCACCGGGCCGCGCAGCCACGGCTTCCAGGTGCGCTTCAGGTCCGCCTTCGACAGCCACGGACGCCCGACCGGGATCGGCTCGAACGGCTTGCGGCGCAGGTGGGCCGCGACCCACAGGGCCTCGCCGACCGCGAACAGCGCCACCGCGACCACGACGATGTCGATGCCGTCGGCCAGGTGCAGCGAGCCGAACGTCAGGCGCTGCTGGCCGGTCATCTCGTCCAGGCCGACCAGGCCGAGGGTGAGACCGATCAGCAACGACGCGACACCGCGGATCCGGGAGGCGCCGAGCACCGAGGTCACGGCAATGAAAGCCAGCACCATCACGGCGAACAGGTCGGGCGCGCCGATGTCGACGGCGTGCTTGGCCACGAACGGCGCCAGCAGGACGATCAGGATCGTGCCGATGATGCCGCCGGTGAAGTGGCCGATGGCAGCGGCGGCAAGCGCTTGCGCACCACGTCCCTTGCGGGCCATGGGATTGCCTTCGAACGCGGCCACCACGGCGGCGCTCTCACCCGGTGTGTTCAGCAGGATCGACGTGGTCGAACCGCCGAACATGCCGCCGTAGTAGATGCCCGCGAACATGATGAACGCGCCGGTCGGCTCCATGCCGTAGGTGACGGGCAGCAACAGGGCCACCGCCATGGCCGGGCCGATGCCCGGCAGGACGCCGATCGCGGTGCCCAGCAGCACGCCGATCGCGGCGAGCAGCAGATGTGTCGGCGTCAGCGCGGTCGCGAAGCCGTCGAGCAGTTGTTCCACCTAGAACACCTCCATCAACGGGCCACCGGGGAGCGGGACTCCGAGCAGGTTGTTGAACACCACGAAGGTGAAGATCGACAGTCCGGCCGCGATCAACGGGTCGCGCACCAGGTTGCGGCTGCCCAGGGCGTAGGCCGCTCCCCAGAACAGGATCGCGCCGGAGATCGGGAACCCGACCACGCCGATCAGCGCGGCGTTCGTGAGGAAAGCGCCGCACAGCAGCAGGACCGTGCGCCAGTCGGCGGGTGCGGACAGGTCGACGTCCTCGCCGGCCTCCGCCTCGCCGCGGCCGCCGCGCAGCACGTCACGGGCCAGCAGCGCCGCGACGATCAGCAGCAGCGAGCCGACCAGGATCGGCACCGCCTTCGGGCCGACGGGGCCGCGCTGGGCGAAGTCCGTGGGGATGCGCATCGCGTCGGTGAGCACCAAGACGCCGAGCACGACCAGCAGGGCGGAGATGCCCAGCTCGGAGTGTTCGCGGAGCCAGCTCTTGCGCTCCGGCTTCGTCACGGTCGTCATGCCAGCCCCAAGTCCTTGAGCACCGTTGCCACCCGCTTGTTCTCGTTCTCCAGGAAGGTCCTGAACTCGTCTCCCGGCGCGAAGGCGTCCGTCCAGCCGTTGCGCTGCAACGCTTCTTTCCACTGCTGCGTCCGCTGGAGGTTCTGGAACACCTCGACCAGCTTCGCCTTGTCGGTCGCCGAGATGCCCGGCGGCGCGACGATGCCGCGCCAGTTGGTGAACTCGACGTCCACACCGGACTGCTGCAGCGTCGGCGCGTCGATGCCGTCGATGCGGTCCTTGCTCGTCACCGCGAGGACGCGCAACGTGCCGGCCTGGATCTGGTCGCGGTACTCGCCGACGCCGGAGACGCCGAACGCGACCTTGCCGCCCAGAACGCTGGCCAGCAGCTCGCCACCACCGTCGAACGGGATGTAGTTGACGGTCTTGGGTTGCAGGCCCACGGCCTTCGCGATCAGCATCGGCGCGAGGTGGTCGGGGCCACCGGGAGCGGAACCGCCGCCGACGGTCACCGTGCCGGGGTTGGCCTTCCAGGCGTCGACGAGTTGTTGCATCGACGTGTACGGCGAGTCCTTCGCGACCACGACGATGTCCGGTTCCTCGATCAGCTTCGCGATCGGGGTGGTGTCGAGCAGGGAGTTCGGCGACTTGTTCGTGTACACCGCGCCCACGACGCCCAGACCCATCGACATGATCAGCTTGCCGTTGCCGCGCTCACCGACCGTCCGCCCGAGTCCCACCGTGCCGCCCGCGCCGGGGAGGTTGAACACCTCGGCGTTGCGCAGCAGGTCAGCGTCCTCCATGGCCTTCGCCGCCGTGCGCGCGGTGATGTCGTAACCGCCGCCCGGCGCGTTCGGCACCAGCACCCGCAACGCCCGCACCTGGCTGCTCTCGCCGCTGTCCGCACCCGGCGTCAGCAGCGGTGGCACGAGCAGGACGGCGAGCAACGCCGCCGCCACCGCCACCCACACCTTCACCGACACTGTGATCCCCGCCTCTCGTCCGCGTGGTTGGACATGTTGCTCTCGTGTAAACCTTGATGTCGCTCTTGCGCTTCTAAGGTTTCTTTCGGTCTTTCTGGTCACGGGAGGTCTCATGCGTCGCCGCCGTTCCCTGGCCAGCCAACTCCTCGCATGGCAACTCGTAGTCGTCACGCTGCTACTGGGCGCGGTGGGCGCGCTGACTGTCGTCCAGACGGGCAGCAACTTTCGCTCCAACGAGGAACGCCGAATGCTCTCGGTCGCCGAGACCGTCGCCGCGAACTCGCTGGTCCAGGAGGAGATGGGCAACTGGCGGCTGCTGTCCGCGCCCGCCGAGACCGCCCGCAGCCTGTCCGGCGCCTCCTACGTGCTGATCCTCGACGAGAAGCGGCTCGTGATCGCCTCACCGGACCCGGCGCAGATCGGGACCACTTTGGACACTCGCACCACGGCGCTGGACGGCCGTTCCTGGACGGGCACGAGCGGCGACTCCATCGAGGCGCACGTGCCGGTGTTCGACCCGATCAGCCGCCAGGTCAACGGCATGGTGGTCGCGGGCGCGGAGGACCCCGGGATCTTCGCCGGCGCGCTGGAGCAGCCGGTCGACGTGCTGCGCTACCTGGCGATCGCGCTGATCATCGGCGTCACCGGGTCGTTGCTGCTGGCCCGCCGGGTGAAGAACCAGACGCTCGGGCTGGAGCCGCACGAGATCACCGCGCTGGTCGAGAACCGCGAGGCGTTGCTGCACGGCATCCGCGAGGGCGTCGTCGGGCTCGACGGGCAGCACCGGATCACGCTGGTCAACGACCACGCGAGCGACCTGCTGGCGTTGCCGGAGGACGCGGTCGGCCGCTCGGTCGAGGAGCTGGAGCTCAACGACCGGCTGCGGGACGTGCTGACCGGCCGCGCGACCGGTGTCGACCAGCTCGTGCTGCGGCAGGGCGTGGTGCTGACGCTGAACCGCATGCCGATCGACGGCGCCGGCGCGGTCGTGACATTGCGAGACCGCACGGAACTCCTTGCGCTGCAACACGAACTCGACGCTTCGCAGCACGCGACGGACACGCTGAGGGCGCAGGCGCACGAGTTCGCGAACCGGCTGCACACCATCGCCGGCCTGATCTCGTTGAAGGAGTACGACGAGGTCACCAACTACATTCACCAGATCAGCTCGGCGCAGGACCAGTGGCGGACCGAGGTCGGCTCGTCGATCGGCGACCCCGCCGTGGCCGCGCTGCTGATCGCCAAGGCATCGCTCGCGGCCGAACGCGGCACGGCGCTGCGGATGGGCCCGGACAGCGTGCTGGGCAGGGTCGACGAGGCGCTGTCCGCGGATCTGGTGATGGTGCTGGGAAATCTCGTCGACAACGCGTTGGACGCGCTGGGCTCGCTGAACACGAACGGCGCTGGGAAGTGGATCGAGGTGGGTGTGATGCAGCTGGACGACGAGGTCCAGGTCGTGGTGCGCGACTCGGGTCCCGGGGTGGCACCGGAGCTCGCGGAAGAGGTGTTCCGGCACGGGTTCACGACCAAGGCGGCATCCCACGGCGAACGCGGCATCGGGCTCGCGCTGATCAGGCGGGCCTGCCTGCGGCGCGGCGGTTCGGTGAGCGTGTCCGGTTCGGTCTTCACGGCAAGGCTGCCCTGGTGATCCGGGTGCTGGTCGTCGACGACGACTTCATGGTGGCCAAGGTGCACAGCGGTTACGTCGCGCGCACCGACGGGTTCGTCGTGGCCGGGGTCGCGCACACCGGTGGCGATGCGCTGCGGCTGGTGCGGGAGCTGAAGCCGGACCTCGTGCTGCTCGATGTCTACCTGCCGGACGTGAACGGCCTCGAAGTGCTGAAGTCGTTGCGCGCCAACGAGGACGTGGACGTCATCGTGATCACGGCCGCGACCGACGTCGAGACCGTGCGCAGTGCGATGCGCGGCGGCGTGCTGCACTACCTGATCAAGCCGTTCGACTACTCGGCCCTGCGCGACCAGCTCGCGCACTTCGCGTCGTTGCGGGACAAGCTGCATCGGCTGGACTCGGCCGGGCAGGCCGACGTGGACCAGGTGTTCGGGGCGCGGCCGACCTCGAAGCCGTTGCTGCCCAAGGGTTTGACGCCGGAGACCGCGCGACTCGTGGAGAACGCGCTGAAGGCCAACCCGCAAGGACAGTCGGCGTCGGAGTGCGCTTCCTCCACGGGTGTCGCCAGGGTCAGCGCGCGCCGGTACCTGGAGCACTTCGTGTCGACGGGACGGGCGGAGGTCCGGCTGCGCTACGGCGGAACCGGCCGGCCGGAACGGATCTACGCGCTAGTCCCAGGAGCCTGAACGGCCGCGGCCGCGCTTGGTGTCCGCACGGCGCTTCTTCGAGGCGATCCGGCGTTCCTGCGAACCCCTGGTGGGCTTGGTCGCCCTGCGCACCGGAGGCGGTGGCGCAGCGGCCTCGCGCAGGATCACGGCGAGGCGTTCGCGGGCGGCGGCGCGGTTCTGCAGCTGCGCGCGGTGCTCGGAGGCGGCGATCGTGAGCACGCCGTCGACGAGCCTGCCGGCCAGCCGGTCGAGCATCCGCTGTTTGAGGTGAGCGGGGATCGACGGCGAGGCAGCCAGGTCGAACGAGAGCTCCACACGACTGTCCGCCGTGTTCACTCCCTGCCCGCCCGGCCCACCTGACCTGGAAAAACGTTCGCGCAGCTCGGACGCCGGCACCACCAGCGTCCTCGTCACGGTCACGTCGTTCATGTCTGCAAGGTTAGAAGGTCAACCCCGGAAGTGTCGCGATCTTTATCAGCTCCTCGCGGTCGAGCACCGGCGCGGGCCGCTGCGGAGCCCCGCCGATGTCCGGGTCGCCCCACACCGCGTTGCTGAAGCGGCCGATGTTGTCGCTGCTGAGCATGATGCTCGTGCCGTCGGGGCGGATGGCGTCGACGTACACGATCTGCGCCCCTGGGGTCGTGCTCGGCAGCTGGATGCTGCGGATCCTGATGCCGTCACGTTCCTCGATGCGGCACGACGGATCGTCGCAGTTGCCCGGGTCGGGGCTCGTGGCACGGCCGATCGCGATCGTGACGCCGCCGGTGCCCTGTGCGTCTCGCAGCCTGGCCACGGCTCGTCGCTTGTTGTCGGGCGTGTTCGTGTCGCGGGTGAAGAACACGAACGCGTCGGCCCTGATCTCGGGAACGCCCTCGGCGGTGATGCCCGGCGGCAGCCGATAGCCCTTCTGGAGCAACGCCGTGAGCTGGGCGTTGCGGTCGGCCGCTGAGCCCGAGTCCGACATCGCCGGGGCCGAGGTCTTCTGCGGCGACGTGGCGAAGTACCCGGTCATGCCCGCCCCTGCCAGCAGCACGAACGACAGGGCCGCCGCGATCGTGGTGCGGCGGCGGACCAGTCTGGTCCTGCCCTTGCGGATCACCTCCGAGGTGTAGATCCGCGACACCGGCTCGTTCTCGAGCAGGTCGCGCAACGCGGCGAGGCCCTTGGCGGCCTGACTCTTCACCGTGCCCTCCGTCCTGCCGAGGATGCGGGCGGTCTCGGTGATGCTCAGGTCCTCCCAGTACCGCAGCACGACGACGGCGCGTTGCCCCGGTGGCAACGCGTCGAGAGCCCTGCGCAGGTCGACGTCGGAGGCCGCGTCCGTGACAGCGCTCTCCGGCACGGCGTCGACGATGCGTTCGCGCTGGAAGAACCCGCGCCGGGTCTCGTCGATGGCGGTGCGCACCAGCACCTTGCGGGCGTAGGCGTCGACGCTGTCCTTGCGCACGCGCGACCAGGCCACGTACATCTTGATCAGCGCGGTCTGGACGATGTCCTCGGCGCGATGCCAGTCGCCGCACAGCAGATAGGCCGTGCGGCGCATGACAAGAGCGCGTGCGTCGACGAACTCCCCGAACTCGCGGTCGCGGTCCAAGTGCCCCCTCCTCGGTCGCCGCTTAGTACGCGGCGACCTCGTCAGGAGGTTGCCTCAGAAACGCGGGTGGTCGCCGACCAGCTTGGCGCCGCCCTGCTCGGACTTGGTGATCTCGCCGAGCACCCACGCCGGCACGTGGCGGGCGGTGAGCACGGCCAGCGCGCGGTCGACGTCCTCCGGCGCGACGACGGCGACCATGCCGACGCCCATGTTGAACGCCTTCTCCATCTCCTCGCGCTCCACGCGGCCGCGCTGGGCGATGAGCTGGAACACCGGCGCGGGCGTCCAGGTGCCGCGGTCGAGCGTCGCGTGCAGGCCCTCCGGCAGCACGCGGGCCAGGTTCGCGGCCAGGCCACCACCGGTGACGTGGGAGAAGCAGCGGACCTCCGTCTCGGCGATCAGCGCGAGGCAGTCCTTGGCGTAGATCTTGGTCGGCTCCAGCATCTCCTCGCCGAGGGTGCGGCCGAACTCCTCGACGTGGCCCTCCAGCGGCATCCGCGCGATCTCCAGCAGCACGTGCCTGGCGAGCGAGTAGCCGTTGGAGTGCAGGCCGGACGACCCCATCGCGATCACGACGTCACCGTCGCGGACCCGGTCGGGGCCGAGCAGTTTGGAGTGCTCGACCACGCCGACGCCGGTGCCGGAGACGTCGTAGTCGTCGTCGCCCATCAGACCGGGGTGCTCGGCCGTCTCGCCGCCGAGCAGCGCGCAGCCCGCCTGGACACAGCCTTCCGCGATGCCCTTGACCAGCGCCGCGATCTTGTCGGGAACGACCTTGCCGACCGCGATGTAGTCCTGCACGAACAGCGGCTCCGCACCGCACACGACCAGGTCGTCCACGATCATGGCGACCAGGTCGATGCCGATGGTGTCGTGCTTGTCGAGCGCCTGCGCGATCGCGATCTTGGTGCCGACGCCGTCCGTGGAGGACGCGAGGATCGGCTCCTTCCAGCGGTCGAGCTTGAGCTGGAACAGGCCGGCGAAGCCACCGATGCCACCGAGCACCTCGGGGCGATGCGCCTTGGCCGCCCACGGCTTGAGCTTCTCCACCGCCTCGTCACCTGCGGCGATACTGACTCCGGCGGCGGCGTAGGTGGCCTTGGCGCTGTCGGTCACGTCAACTTCTTCCACTTGGATCTGGGATGCCTAAGGGCGACGCAGGGCGTCTTCGGCACCATAGCCGCTCGCCAGAACGGGAGCGGCTGAGCCCGACACGCCCTTGAGGCCCTCGAGCAGGTGCTTGCCGATGAGCGCGTCCTGCGGCAGTTCGATCGGGTAGTCGCCGTCGAAGCAGGCGGAGCACAGCCGTGACTTGGGCTGCTCGGTCGCCGCGACCAGCTGCTCCAGCGACACGTACCCGAGCGAGTCGGCGCCGACCGAACGCCGGATGCCGTCGTCGTCCAGGCCGTTCGCGATCAGCTCCGCCCGCGAGGCGAAGTCGATGCCGTAGAAGCACGGCCACTTGACGGGCGGCGACGCGATCCGCACGTGCACCTCGAGCGCACCGGCCTCGCGCAGCATGCGCACGAGCGCGCGCTGGGTGTTGCCGCGCACGATCGAGTCGTCCACGACGACCAGGCGCTTGCCGCGGATGACGTCGCGCAACGGGTTCAGCTTCAGCCGGATGCCGAGCTGGCGGATGGTCTGCGACGGCTGGATGAACGTCCGGCCGACGTAGGCGTTCTTGACCAGGCCCGACCCGTACGGGATGCCGCTGGCCTGCGCGTAGCCGATGGCCGCCGGCGTGCCGGACTCCGGCACCGGGATCACCAGGTCGGCCTCGACCGGGTGCTCCTTGGCGAGGCGGCGGCCGATCTCGACGCGCGTCGCGTGCACACCGCGGCCGGAGATCGTCGTGTCCGGGCGCGCCAGGTAGACGTACTCGAAGATGCAGCCCTTGGGCTCCGGCGTCGCGAACCGGCTGGACCGCAGCCCGTCGGCGTCGATCGCGATCAGCTCACCCGGCTCGACCTCGCGCACGAAGCTCGCGCCGACGATGTCGAGCGCCGCGGTCTCGCTCGCCACGACCCAGCCGCGTTCCAGCCGGCCGAGCACCAGCGGGCGGACACCGTGCGGGTCGCGCGCCGCGTACAGCGTGGACTCGTCGGAGAACGTCAGGCAGTACGCGCCCTTGACCGTCGGCAGCAGCTCCAGCGCCGCCTGCTCGATGCCCTTGTCGGCCGCCGCGTGGGCGAGCAGGCCGCAGAGGATGTCCGAGTCGGTGGTGGCGCCGTTGCGCTCGACGATGCCAAGGCCCTTGGCCTTCTCCAGCAGCTCGGCGGTGTTCACGAGGTTGCCGTTGTGGCCGAGGCTCAGACCGGACCCCGCGGCGGTGGTGCGGAACGTGGGCTGCGCGTTCTCCCAGGTCGTGGACCCGGTGGTGGAGTAACGGCAGTGCCCGACGGCCACGTGGCCCTTGAGGCTCTGCAGGACCTGCTCGTCGAACACCTGGCTGACGAGTCCGAGGTCCTTGAAGACGACGACCTGCGATCCGTCCCCGACCGAGATGCCCGCCGCCTCCTGACCGCGGTGCTGCAGGGCGTAGAGCCCGTAGTAGGTCATCTTGGAGACGTCTTCACCCGGAGCCCAGACGCCGAAGACGCCACACTCCTCACGGGGTTCCTGTTCGGACTGGGAATGGTCGTCGACCACCGAATTGGCTCCCTCACGATGGGGCTGGCTGCAACCCGAGTGTAAGTGGAGCAGGGGGCCAACCACCCCCTCCAGACCCCTGGTGAGGTGATGAAACTCATGCCATCCGGCACTTCGAGAGCTGCAGCGGGATGCCGTTGAGGTACTCGAAGCCCTCGGACTGTTCCTGGCCGACGCAGATGATCTCGTCGC
Source organism: Lentzea sp. HUAS TT2 (assembly GCF_051853195.1). Classification (NCBI taxonomy): domain Bacteria; kingdom Bacillati; phylum Actinomycetota; class Actinomycetes; order Pseudonocardiales; family Pseudonocardiaceae; genus Lentzea; species Lentzea sp. HUAS TT2. Next base: position 2,469,173 of record NZ_CP196667.1, read on the forward strand.
CCACCGCCACCTCGTCGCGCGCCTTCTGCTCGTCCTCGAAGTCGTCCGGCTCCGCGAAGGCACCCTTGAAGGAGCTCTTGCCGGGTGCGCCGCCGGGCAGGTTGCCCGCGAGGTCGAGGTAGATGCGGGTGGCACAGATGACGTCGCTGTAGCCGCTGTAGCAGATGTTGATGCTGGTGACCTTGAAGCGGATCTCGCCTTCCCAGCGGCCGAGCCCGCAGCCGGCCAGGACGAGGCAGGCCGCGAGCACCGCGATGGTCTTGCGCATCAAGCCTTTTTGCAGTTCGTGACCTGGGTGCGGGTCGAGATGTGCTTCTCGTTGACCTGCTCCTGGGTGACGTGGCACTTCACCACCTCGCCGACCGCGACGGGATCGGAGAACTCCCTGGCGAGGACCCGGCCCGAGTACCAGTCGCTGATCATGTCGACCGGCTGCTCCTGCGCCAGGGCGAGCTCGTACCCCTCGGAGTCCGCCTTGGTGACCTTGAACTTCACGTCGCCCTCGTACCTCTTGTCGCCGCAGGCGGTCAGCGCGAGGCAGCTCAACAGGACCACGACCAGTTTGCGCATCAGTGCCCCCGTCCGACCTGGAGAACGTCCAGCACGCGCTTGTCGCCGGTCATCTCCTTGAAGTTCATCCTGTTCCAGAGCCAGAAGTAGACGACCTCGGCCTCGCCGGTCACCTGCGCGTCCCCCTCTTCACCCGGCGCCGCGGCACGGAGTTCGGGCACCTCACCCGCCCTCAGGGAGATCAGCCACGACTCCGGTACGTCGGTGGGACGCACCACCGCGGTGCCGGTGACAGTGCTCGGCACGTCTCCGTCGAGGTTGGCCGCGACGATCGTGCTCAGCACCTCGTCGATGCCGTCGACGCAGAGGTCGGTGTCCGTGGCCACGACCTGACGGACGACCGTCTGCGCGTCGAACCGGCGCAGCACCGTCTCGTGCGCGATCCGCCGGTGCCACACCCAGGCCAGGTCGGGGGCGGCCGGCGAGAACGTCCACACCGGGCGGTTTCCCGGCACGGCCGTGAGGATCTCCGCGGCTGCGGTCAGCTGCAGGTCGAGGTACTGCAGCGGCGACAGTCCGGCGGGAGGGGGCGACGGCCGCATCGCGGTGCGGCTGCCGGTGCGCAGGTACTCGGTGGAGGTCTCCAGGAAGCGCGCGAGGTGGATCACCAGGTCCTGGACGGTCCAACCGGGCCGGGTCGGCACCTCGGCCGCCGGGTCCGCGTCCGCAACTGCCTTGCGGAACAACTCCGCCTGCTCGATGAACACAGCGGTCCACCGCTGGGCCGTCCACCCTGTCTGCACCATGAACGACATCGTGCCCGAAAGCGTCCACCGGCGAAGGCGGAACCGGCCATCATGTATCTGCGTCGCATTGATCGGTGACCAACACGGGGGTGGCGATGTTCGGCGTTGAGCCAGAGGTGCTGCGCACCGCGTCCAAGGAGTTCGGCAACGGCTCCGACGCGGTGCGCGAGGCGGCGGAGATGATCTCGATGCTCCAGCTCGACGCGGGTGCGTTCGGCGAGGTCGACGCCGCCGCGGAGTTCGCGGACGCGCTGTCGAGGTTCGTAGGCACCCACTCCCAGGACCTGCAGCGCGGGTCCTCGTGGTTCACCGACGCGGCAGAGGGTCTCGTGTCGAATGCCGAGGCCTACCAGCGCACCGACGAAGACCACGCGGCAGCGCTGAAGAAGCTCTTCTCAGGACTTGGGGGCGGTCAGTGAGCTACACGGATCCCGAGAGCCTGTACGGCAGGCTCGCGTCCGGCGACGTCGGCCGCATCGCCGCCGCCGCGGACCCGATCACCGGCGCGATCAGCGCGGTCGGGCGGGCGGGCGAGTCCGTCGCCAACGGTGGCAAGACCGCCGTCAGCAACTGGACCGGCGACGCCGCCACGAAGTTCACCGCGCGAGCCCAGCTCTCGGCGACCGCCGCCAAGGCCGCCGCCGAACGACTTGGCGCCGGCGTCGACATCGTTCAGGCCGCTTCGCGTGCCTACGGACAGATGCGCGGTGCCGCGGACCACGCGATCGGTGTGTGGCGCGGCCGTCCGCCAGGCATGGACGAACAGCAGACCCGCCAGCTCGCCAATCAGGTCAACGAGCACCTGGACAAGGTGAAGTCGGGCTACAACAACGTTCTGCGCTCCTACGCGAGTGCGCTGACCAAGATCCCGCCGGGCTTCGAGGAGTCCGCGCGCACCGACTGCGGCTGGGACCGCGCCGCCCAGCGCGGTGGTGCGGGCGGCGCCCTGCCACCGGTGCCGCCGCCGGGTTCCGACCCGAAGGCCGTCGCGGACTGGTGGAAGTCCCTCAGCAAGGAGCAGCAGGAAGCGCTCAAGAACACCAAGTACCAGGAGCTGGGCCAGCTCCGCGGCCTGCCCGCCGACGTGCTGGATGCCGCGAACCGCAAGCGGATCCCCGAGGACGCGGCCCGGTTCAACGCGGAGAAGGACCAGCTCAAGCAGCAGCTGGCCGACCGTGCCCGCGAACTCGGCGTCGACCCGAACTCGTCAGAGGGCCAGCGGGCTCTGCGCAACGACGCGCAGGGCTCACAGCTGATGTCGCAGTACGACGAGGCGGCCCGTCGCGCGAAGAACGCGGATGACGCGGTGGGCGCATTGCACAAGGCCGGACAGTTGAGCGAGGAGAGCGGCAAGCAGGCGTACGTTCTCGCGTGGAGCCCTGACGGCGCCGGCGCCAAGGAAGGAGCGATCGCGGTCGCGTTCGGCAACCCGGACACCGCGAAGAACGTCGCGGTGTGCGTGCCCGGCACCACGTCCACGCTCAGCAGCTTCGGCCTGGACCAGGCCTCGAACCTCAGCAACGAGATGGGCCCGGACGGCGCCGCGATCCAGTGGCTCGGCTACGACGCGCCGGAGTTCCTGCCCGGCCAGGTGAACGACCCGGAGCAGGCCCGCGAGGGTGGCGCGATCCTCGCGAAGGACGTCGAGGGCTACCGCACCGCCAACCCGAACGCCCACGTCACCGTGATCGGCCACAGCTACGGCAGCACGGTCGTCGGCTACTCCGCGATGGACAACGGCTTGAAGGCGGACGACATCGTGTTCGTCGGCTCGCCGGGCGTCGGCGCGTCCAACGTCGACCAGCTGTCGGCCGGTGGCGGCCACGTCTACGTCGGCGGCACGGAACACGACCCGGTCATCCAGGCGACGAGTGGGGACTGGTTCACCAAGGACGGGTCGTCCACCGGTCCTTACGACTCCTCGTTCGGCGGAAAGACCTTCGGCACCTCCGGTGAGTCCTGGATCGGGCACGCCCACTCCTCGTACTACGACAAGGGCACCGAGTCGCTCAGCAACATCGCGAAGATCGCCAACGGCGACGGCGCCAGCGTCACCGAGCAGCGCTGGCAGGACGCGCCCACGCCACGTGAGGTGCCCGGTTCGGACCTGCCGGTGGCGGGCCCGATCATCGACTGGGGCGTCAACACCGGCAAGGAGGTCGTCGACATGGGCGAGGACGTCTGGCGCGGTGGCGGTCAGGTCGTGGACGACGTCTCGAACGGCCGCTGGGGCGACGCGGCCGGGCACGCGGTGGACACGGTCGGGGAGCTCGCGAGCGATGCCGGTGACGTCGTGGTCGACACGGTCGGCAACGCGGTGGAGCTCGGCAAGGACGTCGTCGACGGTGTCGGCGGCGCGATCAAGACGATCGGGTCGTGGTTCTAGGCACCTGACCAGAGGTCTTGTCCGAAACCTCGTGTCCTGGTTGGTGCCGAGGCGTCTGCAAGTATCACCAACTCTTGATCGAATCGCCGTCAACCACACCCAACCTGTTCGCCGCCTGACGAACAGGCGCCGTCCCTTTCCAGCCCCTGCAAGCCTGTTGGTAGTAGGAAAGTGCCTGTTGATGTTGAGTTGGTGGTACTTGCAGACGCCAGCAGGGCCAGGCGCGGGGCCGCTCGGGCGAGCAACGGACACGACTACTGGCAACAGGCTCTTAGAACTTCACGACCGGCAGCAGGGCGGAGAGGTCGGCCCGGGTCCCCGACGCGGTGACCCGGGCACCGTCCAGCGCGTCGGCCCAGCCGAGCGCGCCGACGGCCAGCTCCAGCCACGTGCGGGGGTCGGTCTCCACGACGTTCGGGGGCGTGCCGCGGGTGTGGCGCGGACCCTCGACGCACTGCACGGCGGCGAACGGCGGAACGCGCACCTCGACGCTGCGGCCGGGCGCGATCCGTTCGAGGGTGCGCAGGCTCAGCCGGACGGCGGCGGCGAGCACGGGACGTTCTGGCTGGTCAGCCTCGCCTCGCAACCAGGGGAGCACGACCTGGACCGCTGCTCGCATCTCGGCGGGGTCGACGGCTTTGGCTGGCACGCGGCCCACATTAGCCAGGGGGCGGCGACGGTCCCCCGGCAGTTGGTATATCTGGGGCGTGATCAGGAACTTCGCCGTCGTCGGTCCCGGGCAGGCGACCAGGGAACGGCTGACGGCGGCTCTAGGGGCCGCGCCGGGCATCTCGGTGTACCGGATCGGGCGTGGCGCCGACCCGTTGCCCGTCTCGGCCACCTTCGACCCGGCGGACCAGCCTGGTTGCCGCAGCCTGCTGGACTGGTTCGAACGCGGTGCCCCGGCGGGTGCGGTGCTGCTGGTGGACGACTGGGAGCTGTGCGCCGACTTCGACCCGGAGCTGGACAGGACCGTCGAGTGGATCGCCGCGTTCGGTCCGGCGCGGGGTGTGCAGACGGTCGTCACGGCGCGGAAGTGGTCGGCCGTGCCGGACCGGCTGCGGCGGGTGCTGCACGGTGAAGCCACGGACTTCCTCGGGCTGCAGGGCATCGAGGCCGACCTGAGCAACAAGTACGGGCGCCACGACCTGAAGGCCGCCGTCGGCTCCGACGAGCGCGGATGGCCGGTCTACCTGCAGGTCGGCGCGGGCTACGACGGTCCCATGGGCGCCTATTTCGGCACGCCTGCGCAACGGGAGCAGAAGCTGCTCTCCGCGTTGCTGGGCCTCGTGATCACACACTCGCCGGTGGACCTGAACATCTGCTGCTTCGACATGGAGAACACGGGCGCGTTCGACGGGCTGGAGCACGCGCCGCACGTGGCGTTCAGCCTGAGCGGTGACACCTCGGACGAGGTCCTGGCACAGTTCCAGGCCGGCCTGCACTGGGAGGTCGAACGGCGGACCGAGATCGTGCAGAAGGCCGGATGCCGGGGCTGGTACCAGTACCGGGAGGAGCTCGAGGCCGGCGCCGGCCTCGAACCCCTGCCCGCCCTGCTGATCTGCGTCGACAGCGCCGAGGTGCTGCTGGAACGGCTTCCGGCGTTCCGGGACGCGTTCGACCGCATCACCGGGCTGGGCCGCATGATGGGCATGTTCCTGCTCTACTCCGGCGCGGCGTTCCCCGAAGGGCTGAAAGTCCAGTCGTGCGAGGAGTGGCCGTTCGCGGTGCCGTCGCACGACCTGGAGGAGTGGGCGGACGTACTGCCGCAGGCGCTGACCGGCTCCGGCCCGTCCGCGCGGCGGATCGTGTTGCCGTCACTGCACGACGACCACCTCGAACTCGGGCAGGACGCTTTGCCCGCCGGCGCCATCGGCCTGGTGGAGAGGTGGGCCCAGCATCGAGAACCGCTCGTTCCCGCCTTCGACGCGCAACGCCGCTTCGGAGTCATCGTCGGCAAAGCGGGCTCTGGCAAGACCACGGCCCTGCGCGCACTGGCGAGGGCCCTGGGTGACGACCTGCCGAAGTACCAGCTGCTCGACGGCCCCGGCGAGCAGTTCGACCCGGAACGCTTCGTCGTGCTGACCGCGCGCTCCTGGGACCAGGTGCCGTCGTTCGTCTGGAACACGATGAGCTTCGTGCTGGAGTTCAGGCTCGACGACCCGGCCAGGTCGATGATGGAGGACGACCTGGCCGCAGGGGTGCCGGACCGGCCCGGCTACTGCCTCGCCTTCCGCCTCGACTACTACCCGAACCGCTTCCCCGCACAGATCGCGCTGCCGTGAACCATCTCGCGCTCATCGGCCCGCCTGACGCCGTCGCGTCCCGAATCGGGGCGATACAAGGGGTCTACCGCATCGGCAAGGGTGACGTGGCGGGCGTCGCGGTGAGCTTCGACCCCGGCGACGAACGGCGGCGGCAGAATCTGCTGGCGTGGTTCGAGCGCGGGGCCGAACCCGGCGCCACCCTGTTGGTCGACGACTGGAAGTACTGCAGCGAAAGCGATCCCGGGCTCGCCGACACCGTCCGGTGGATCGCGGCGAGGGTGTGGAACGTCCGGGTGATCGTCACCGCGCGGTCGGTGGACGAGCTGCCGGAGCGGATGCCGTTGCGGATCGAGGTGCTGGACTTCCTCGCGCTGCACGGGTTGAGGCGCTTCACCAAGGCGCTCGCCTGGAAGGGCCGGTGGTGGAAGGTTCCGGTCGGCGTCGGCGCGGACGGCAGGCCGGTGGTCGCGGAGCTGACGCACTTCGCCGACGGGAAGTGGCGCACGGGGTCGCATCTGAGCGTCACGACACCGGACGCGTTCCGGAGTCTCGTGCTCGGGCTGATGACCACGCACTCGCCCAAGTTGTTCCAGGCGGTCTTCATCGACGCGCACGACTCGGGTGTGTTCGAGGGACTCGACCAGGCTCCGCACGTCGTGGCTCATCATCGTCACGCGGCACGGGACCCGCAGGGGATCGCGGAACTGCTCGCCGCCGAGTCGGAACGCCGACTGGACGTCGTCGGCAACACCTGGACGATCTTCGACCATCGCGGTTTCGACCAGGTGCTGCCGCAGCTCCTGGTGTGCGTCAGCGGGTTCGCGGACATCGGGGAGCCCGCGTTCGCCGCCATCTCGGCGGACGTCGGCAAGTCCGGGATGCAGCTCCTCCTCGACGGTCAGAGCGAGCTGACGGACCTGCTGGTCGACGACTGCGCGGCGCCCGCGAACCTCGACGAGATGGCGAGGTCGTTGCCACTGCTGATGCGCGAGGAGGAACCGGCACCGGACTTCTTCGCCCTGCACGAGATGCCGAACAGGCACGCGTGGAGGCCACGCCCGGTCAGGTTGCAGTACCGGGCCCCGGTGGGGGTGGACGAGTTCGGGCAACCGGTCGAGGTAGACCTGAAGTCCAAGCACCTGCAAGACGGCATGGGCCCGCACGGCGAGATCGTGGCGCCGGACGAGCGACGGGCGGAAGGCGTTCGCGCGGTGGTTCTCGGCCAGATGGCGCGGCATTCACCGACCGAGCTGGAGGTCGTCCTCATCGACTTCCACGGCAACGGGGTGTTCGCGGGAATCGACGGCGCACCGCACGTCCGGCACGGCATCGTGGACCTGCTGGAGGACCACGAACAACGGGCCCGGACGTTGGCGCACAACAACTTTCGCACCATCTGGGACTACCGCGCCGCCGGGCTCGTCCTGCCGGAGCTGCTGATCTGCGTCGACGGCGTGCACGCCCTGCTGGAGGAACGTCCGGAGTTCCGCGAGGTCCTGCAGACCCTGGCCACCGCGGGACGCACCTACGGTCAGCACCTGCTGCTGTCCGACACGACCCCGAGCGAGCACGGGTCGTACCGGCTGGAGCTGACCGACGAGGGCTGGACGCGACGGATCGGGCGGTCGGTGGAGAGGTTCGCGCTCCCCACCGACCTGAACGACGTCGTGTGGTCGTTGCCCGTGGCGATGTCTAGCTCTTGACCTCTCTCCCAGCTGAAGCAGGGAGATTCTTCCCTCGCGGGTCGAGTTTTCTGCTTCACGGCCCGTCGCCGCCTGGGTTACCAGCAAGGGACGGTGTGCCGCCCACGGTCTTGCACAAGCTCCACAGACCTGACATCCCGCCAGCCCGGCGGTAGCCCCTGCCGACTTGGTTGTCGCCGACCGGGCGCCACAACTCAGAGCATGGTCTGAGGAATCCTCATGAGCGGCGCAACTTCCGTTGTGCGTCATAGAGGTTGCGCGGTGTCACGGTGGTCGTGCCGTAGAGCTCCAGCCGGGAGTTCAGCTCGCCGGTGAAGTCCGGCTTGTCGATCTGACCGAAGTCGCGGACCTCGGAGATCGCGACGGTCGCGCTGCACGGCGCCACCTGGTCGATGCGGACGTTGCCGGCGCGCTGGTTGGTGACGGTGACGTTCCAGTGCGCGAACCTGGCTCCGTACAACGGGCCCGCGTTGGCGCTGCCGCCGTGCGCGCCGACGTTGTTGATGGTGATCTCGGTGCGGACGTTGGCGAACGGCAGGCCGCGGTGGGTGTCGAAGACGTCGTGGTCCATGCGGCCGCGCGTCCAGACGTTGCCGCAGGACAGGCCCTCGACGTTCAGGCCGTGGTTGCCGGCGCCCGCCTGCGAGGGTTCGGACGGCGCCTCGATCACGAACCCGTCGGTCAGGTTGTCGTGGGACTGCTCGCGCACCGCGTACGCGTGGTGGTGGCCGCGGCCGGACACGCGCGTGTTCAGCAGCGAGATCCCCTTGGAGGACACCAGCAGGAAGCCGTTGTCGACGTCCTGGACGTGCACGTCGTCGGCCCAGCAGTCCCACGCGCACTGGAACGCGAGACCGTTGTACCCCTTGTCCAGCAGGTGCTTCGGCGTCGGCACCTTGAACATCTCGATCTTGATGCCCTCGACGCCCGCGCCCGTGACGACCGGCGCCATCGTGGTCAGGCGTGCCTTCCACTCCGGGCGGATCTCCAGCGGCAACGGCTGCGCGAGCTTCACCCTGTTGCCGCGCACCCACTCCACGCGCACCGGCCACAGGAACGGGAAGTACGACAGGAGCTTGTCCTTGTCGTCCCACCGGTAGCTCGCCGTGCCGGGGATGTCGCCGCACATGTGCTTGGGCAGCGAGTACTCGGAGTCCTCCAGCCGCAGCAGCACGCGTTGGCCCGCCCGCAACGAACGTCCGTTCTCGACGGTCACGACGAACGATCCTCGTGCCGCCGCACCGGTCACGGCCGTCAGCGTCGAGCCCTGCTCCAGCTCGTTGCCGGTCCAGCCCTCGAACGGCCACTTCTTCGCCTTGATCGCGTCGACCAGCGGCTGGTAGCGGTCGCGGTGGCAGACCCACACCAGTCCGCCCGACCAGCTCCACGCCGAGTTCTCCGAGCCGTACCGGCTGCGGTTGATGCCGACGATCTCCTCCAGCGACCTGGTCGCGTAGAAGGTCGTCTTCGCGCTGCCCGCGCCGCGCAGCACCACGTTGTCGTAGCCGATGCGGATGATGTCGTCGATGCGGTAACGGCCCGGCGGCACGTAGACGGTGCCACCGCCGAACCGGCCGACGAACTCGATCGCCTTGTTGATCGCGGCGGACGCGTCGGCCGAACCGTCGCGGCGCGCGCCGAAGAAGAGGACGTTGGCGAGAACAGGGCGGCGGGCGGGCTTCTCGCCCGTCCGGTAGCCGGCGTAGGCGATGTTCGGGATCTGCGGGTGGTTGTACGGGTCGGCAACGAACTCTTGCCACAGCGAGGCTGAGGACTGCGCGGCAGCGGCAGTCCCCGTCATCGTCGACGTCCCGACCAGTGCAGCCCCTGTAGCCAGCAGGAACAGCCTTCTGTCGATGCTCATTTCGCCGTCTCCAAGGGGTCTTGGCCACGGCGGCGGTGGTCAGATCAAACCAGAGATCAGGCCCCTGCGGAACGAACCGCTTCGGAGATCAGCTCGTCGACCTGGTGCATCATCCGGCGCGCGTCGGTCGGCGTGAACGTGCTCCACGGCGGCTGGCCGTTCGAGGCACGGCGTTGCTGCAGGTAGCGGCCTTCCTCGGTGTCGAAGAACGCCACCACGCGCTCGGGCCGCCAGCGCTTGCCGTACTTGTCGCGGGCGGCCGCGCCGAAGTTCCCGGTGTGCACGAGCCCGGTGAACATCGTGACCAGCGCTTTCGCGTCGGCCTCGCGCAGCCCGACCTCCCGGAACGCGGCCTCCATCGACTTCGGCGAACCGTCGGTCCGCGCGATCGCCTTCTCGACGTCCTCGCTCGGCAGCGTCACCGAGAGACCCGTCCCCGCGGGGTGCGCGGGCAGCACGGACAGCACCGCGGAGGCGAGCCCGGAGCCCGCCCACGGCTGGAACGTCAGCTGGTCGTCCCGCAGCGTCGCCAGCGCGCCCCAGTCGCCGTTCGCCACGGCGAGGACGCGGACGCTGTGCCCGAGCCAGATGCGGCCGTCCGCCTCCCGCTCGGGCCGGACGAACATGCGCAGGAGCCCGTCCAGCTCGGACGAGAGCGCCCGCGAGTTGCCCAGGCGCCGCTGGTCCAACTGCTGGTAGACGCGGTTCTCGAGCTGGATGCGCTCGTCACGCGTCTTGCCAGGCGTGGGAACTTTCAGAATGAGCGGCATGGGGCCGACGTTCATGCGTTCCCACAACACGTCGAACTCCTCGGCGGAGAGAGTGATCGGTTCCCTCTCCGCCGCAGCGCCGAACAGACTCACTCCGACAGGCCACCGATGACCGGTGGCGCGACCATGCGCTCGTCGCCGAACACGTCGTCGGTCTCGACCAGGTAGTCGGCCGCCTTGTGCTCGATGTCGTCCTCGCCCTCGCCCTTCTGGCCGTGGGCACCGCCGCCACCCGCACCGGCACCGGCCGCACCGGCCTTGCCCGCGCCCGCACCGGAGCCCATGGCACCGCCGCGCACGCCGTCAGCGCCGGCACCCATGCCGGACAGGCCACCGGGCATGCCACCGGGCTTCATGCCGCCCTGCTGGCCGGACGCGCCGAGCGAGCCGGACATCGGGCCGAACGCCTTGCCGCCACCGGTGCCGAGCTGGCCACCGCGAACGCCGGCGGAGCCGCCGGGGCCACCGCGAGCGCCGCCGGGACCACCAGGACCGCCCGTGCCGGGCCGGGTGAACACCGGGCCGCCAGGAGTCGGCGTCGGGGTGGGGGTCGGCGTCGGGGTGGGCAGGTTCGTGGGAGGCGGGGTGTGCGTGGGAGGCGGCGTCGTCGTCGGAGGCTGCGTCCACGAGGTGTGCGTGGTGTCGGTCGGCGGAGGCGTCCAGCCGGTCGAGACCTGCTGCTGCGGGGTCGGCGTCGGCGTGCCGGTCCACGACGGGGTAGTCGTGTTGTGGCCGTTCGGAGCACCGGTGCCCGACGGGCTGTAGCCGACGCGCGTGCTGCCGGTGCCCGTGTCGGCGGGCGGCGGCGTGTCGATCACGACCTGCGGCGGCGTCGGGAAGTCGCCGAGCGTCGAGGAGTTCCAGCGGCTGTCCGACTGGTAGTCCTCCATGACCTTGACGGCCTGGGCTGCGGCGTTGTCCGCGGCGGCTTCCTGCCGCTCGTGGTCCACCTGCTGGCTGACCACGTGCGCCATGCCGACGGGACCGGTCAGCGCGCCGGCCGCGATGTCGAGGAAGCCGGGCTTCTCGGTCGTGACGGGGACGACCTCGGGCATCTTCTTGCGCGCGTCGGCGATGTACTCGCCCTGCAGGCGCGCGGAGGACTCCATGGTCGTGGCGCCGGTCTCGGCGAACCCGGCCCACTCCGCCAGCGGCGACAGCGCGCCCTGGGCGGCGTCGGCGGCGTCGGACTCCCAGTCCGCACCCATCTTGGTCAGACCGGTGTGCAGGTCGGCGTCGATCTGGGCGAGCGTCGCGGCGATCTTCTTCCAGCCCTGTTCGACGGGGATGGACGCGGCGACGCCGGGGCCGGAGTTGATCATCTTGTACAGCTCGGGGTGGCCGTAGCCCTGGAAGCGGTGGTCAGTCATCGGTCAGTCCCCCTCTCAGCCCTGGTCCCGCAGGTGCTTGCCCCACATGGCCGCGTTGTCGCCCTCGGTCAGGATGTACTGCTGCTCGATGGCCTTGAGCTGGTCGATGACGCCGACGAGCTGCTTCTTGTAGAAGGTCAGCGCGGCCAGCGCCTTCTCGGAGGTCTGCTCGTTGAACGCCTTCGAGGTCTCGCTGGAGATGGGGTCGGCAGCCCACGGCCTGGTGGGCAGGTCGGCGACCGCCGGGGCGATCTTCTCCTCGAACTCCGCCAGCGCCTGCTCGAAGGCCTTCCTCGCCTGTGGAATGGCGGACGGGTCCACCTTGAGCTTGCGCTGCCCGAACTCAGGCGGCGACGACGCGCCTCCACCACCATCCGCGAGAAACACGGCACACCCTCCTCAGTGACGGCCCCCCAGAAAATCGGGCCGTGTGTGCTTTTGTGACGACCTTAGCTCTGATGCATTACGCGAGTGACCGGTTCCCGGTACAAGGTGCGTACTTCTACTCAACTGTCATTTGGTGGCGAGAACGGCACCCGCGGCCTCCGCCAACGCCTTCGCCCGCTCGCACGCGCCGTCCACGGTGGCACTGTCCTCACCGATACCAGCGATGCCGCTGACCAGCAACAACTGACCGTCGTTCGCGTCGATGTAGATCTCACACGCACCAGCGGTACCCGGCGACTCCGTCCGCGTGAGGTAGGCGGGATATCCCGCTACCCGAAGAGCGGTGAGCTTGGACTCACCCGTTGTCTTCTTCAGCCTGTCCACACCGCCGTTGAGCAGTGTGTGGATGTCGGCGATGTACTTGTGGTCCACGTAGGTCTGGTTGCACCGCTGGCTCCCCTCCCCGTATTCGGGTCGAGGGGTACCCGCTTTGACGGCGTTGAAACCCAGAGCCGCCTTCTGCTCCGGCGTGATCAGGGAGCACGGCTCGACGGCCTTCAGGTCGACGGCCCTGGGCCTGTTCACCGGGGCGGTACCGGCAGAAGTTCCGGTCGTCGGGGCGGAGCCCGTCTGGTCGTTCGCGGAGGGCTTGCCCGGCGTGGGCGATGAACACCCGGCCAGGACCGCTGCCAGCAGGAACGGGACGGCAAGTCGACGCATGCGGGCCAAAATATCGGATCTCCGGGCACGGAGGGTGGCGAACGACGTGTCCCGCGTCACCCGTAAGGCGCATTGCCGGTGACCTCACAAAAAGGAAACCTTCTTTACGATACCCCGAAGCGCCGCCGCCCCGATGCGTCGAGGAGCGACATGCTGCGCAACCGACCACTACCGACCCTGGTCGTGGCGGCGGTGGGTCTGGCCCTGCTGGTGCCAGGTACCTCAGCCAACGCGGGCCCCGTACCCGGCACGGGAGCGGCGCTGAAAGTGGCCGCCGTCCCGGGACAGACCGCCACCGTCCCCGACTGGCGCATGCAGACCAGCGCCACCGCCACGCAGGCCGGCAGCGTGATCTCCGGCCCGTCCTACTCGGACTCCGGGTGGCTGACCGTGCCCGCGCGGTCCACCGTGATGGCAGGCCTGATCGCGAACAACAAGTACGGGGACGTCAACTACTCGGAGAACCTGAAGAAGGCCAACCCCAACGACTTCAAGGTGCCGTGGTGGTACCGCAAGGTCTTCCAGGCAGACCCGCAGCCGGGCGTCAACACGTTCCTCAAGCTCAACGGCGGCGTGATCTCCCGCGGTGAGGTGTGGCTGAACGGCACGAAGGTCGCCGGCACGGACACCGTCATCGGCGCGTACCCGACGTTCGAGTTCAACGTCACCAGCCTGCTGCGCAAGGGCGACAACGCGCTCGCCATCAAGGCGTCGCCGTCCGACCCGGCCAAGGACCTGGTGATCCACTTCATCGACTGGGCGCAGCTCCCGCCCGACCGCAACCAGGGCCTGTTCCGCGACGTCGACATCGCGCAGAGCGGCGCGGTCTCGTTGCGCGGCCTGCACGTCCTGTCCGACCTGCCGCTGCCGAACCTGAACACCGCCACGGTCACCGTGAAGGTCGACGCGCGCAACAACACCGGCAGCGCGGTCACCACGACCGTCGCCGGCAGCGCCGCGGGCCAGAACTACAGCCAGAACGTGAGCCTGGCCGCGAACGAGACGAAGACCGTCACGTTCACGCTCACCGTCACCAACCCGCAGATCTGGTGGCCGTTCCAGATGGGCGGCCAGCCGCTGTACGACGCGACGGCCGCGGCGACGGTGGCCGGCGCGTTGTCGGACCAGCAGAAGACGACGTTCGGCATCCGCGAGGTCACCTCGAAGATGATCAGCGGCAACGTCCAGTACCAGATCAACGGCAAGCCGATCCTGATCCGCGGCGGCGGCTGGGCGTCCGACCTCTTCCTGCGCACCGACGTGCGGAAGATCGCCGACGAGATCCAGCTGACGAAGTCCATGGGCCTCAACACGATCCGCCTTGAAGGCAAGCCGGAGAACGACGAGATCTACGACCTGGCCGACCGCGCGGGCGTGCTGCTCATGACCGGCTGGGAGTGCTGCTCGAAGTGGCAGAACACCGGCGGCTTCACGGCGGAGGACAAGAGGGTCGCCGGCGCGTCCGCCGAGGGCGAGGCCAAGCGGATCCGCAACCACCCCAGCGTGTTCACGTTCCTGATCGGCTCGGACGAGGCACCGGTCGCCGACGTCGAGAAGATCTACCTGGACGCCCTCAAGCGCGCCGACTGGCAGACGCCGATCATCACCGCGGCCGCCCGCCGCAGCTCACCGCAGCTCGGTGACTCGGGCATGAAGATGGACGGCCCGTACTGGTGGGAGCCGCCGGTCTACTGGTACAACAACCAGAAGGGCGGCAGCGCGGGCTTCGCGTCGGAGATCGGCCCCGGCCTCGCGATCCCGGAGATGGACGAGCTCAAGAAGTTCCTGCCGCAAGCCGAGATCAACAAGCTGACGGACTACAACGCCTCGCAGTACCACCTGTCGCCGTCCGGCAACTTCAGCAAGATCGGCTTCTGGGGCACCGCACTCGACAACCGCTACGGCAAGCCGTCCACAGTGGACGACTTCGTCAAGAAGGCGCAGCTGCAGCAGTACGAGACGAACCGCGCGCAGTTCGAGGCGTTCGGCCGCGACTTCTCCGACACCGGCGCGAACCAGGCGCAGGGCGTCATCTACTGGATGCAGAACGACCCGTGGCCCAAGCTCTTCTGGCACCTCTACAACTACAACCTCGCGACCGCGGGCTCGTACTTCGGCGCCAAGACGGCCAACAAGGCGTTGCACGCGCAGTACTCCTACGACGACAAGTCGCTCGCCGTGGTCAACATGGGTCTGGAGGCCAAGCAGGGCCTGCAGCTGCAGGTGACGGTCTTCAACTCCGACGGCACGCAGAAGGCGAACGAGACGCGCTCGGTCCCGGCCAAGGCCAACGGTTCCGTGCGGGTCGGCACCCTCCCGCAGCCGTCCGGCCTCTCACCGGCGTACTTCGTGCGGCTGCTGCTCAAGGACGCGAACGGCAACGAGGTGGACCGCAACGTCTACTGGCTGTCCACCAAGGCCGACACGCTGAACTACAACGCCGGCGACTGGTGGTACACCCCGCAGGCCCAGTACACGGACCTGAAGTCGCTGAGCTCGCTCAGGGCGGGCCAGGTGTCGGTGTCCACCACCACGACGCCGGGCACGAACGGCAAGCAGGCCACCAGCGTGACCATCAAGAACACCGGCACGTCCGTGGCGTTCTTCCTGCGCGCGTCACTGCGCAAGGGCCAGGGCGGTCCCGAGGTGCTGCCGGCCGACTGGTCCGACAACTACGTCACGCTGTTCCCCGGTGAGACGCAGACGCTGCGGGCCGAGTACCGGACGTCCGACCTCGGTGGCGCACAGCCGGTGGTCGAGGTGTCCGGGCACAACGTGAGCAAGCGCTAGCCGCCGTAGCGGTTCGCGACGACGTCGGGCCGTTCCACGGGACGGCCCGCGTCCAGCGACCACGCCAGCCGCACGTATTGCGCGTGCGTCCAGGCGAGTGGGGTGGCCGATCGGGTTCCTCGGCCATCCCACACCTGTTCGGGCAGCATGAGGCCGCTGTTCGCGGTCGCGGCGATCTCCTTCAGCCGTTTCGCGGCACTGTTCTTGTCGCCCTTGAGCAGCTCGTACTCGCCGCGTTCGCCACTCAGCAACGGCCACAACCGGCCGTAGGTCCGCGTCGGCGTCGGCCAGTTGATGCCCCACGGCCTGCCGTCCGCGGTCTCGCCGTAGCCGTCCTGGGTGAACCGGTGCCAGTAGCCCTGCTCCTTCAGCCGCTGGTCCACGACTCGCACGGTGTTCGCGATGACGGGGTCGTCGGCGCGCTTGACGCCGAGCCGCACCAGTTCGAGGAAGCTCGGGTCGACGACCGCGCGCTGGTCGATGTCGGTCGGGTTGTTGTCGCCCAGGTTGTACTTCGTGCCCTGGTCAGGCTGCCCGTCCTTGGTGAGCCGCAGGTAGTACGGCTTGGGCTCGTACGGCCCGGTCTTCGTGGCGGTCCAGCCCTCGGCCTTCCGCTGCCACTCGTCGGCCGCCTTGAGGTACCGGTCCGCGTTCTCCCCGTTGCGCTGCAACAGATCCGCGAAGCACACCAGACCGGCGACGACCGAGGCGATCGTGGCGGGCGAGTAGCCGTCCTGGTTCTCCCAGCGCTCCTGTTCGCTGAACGGCGAGTCCGGATAGCTCAGCAGGTAGTCGGCCGAGCGCCGCAGCGAGTCCATTGTGGACCGATCTCGTTCGTTCAGCTGCCAGGCCAGCAGCAGCGGTGCCGCGGTCTGGTCGAGCTGGACCTTGGTCCACACGGGGGTGCCGTCCACGCGGGTGTTCTGCGGCAGATGGCCGTCCGGTTCCTGCTGCTCACGCAGCATGAAGTCCAGTGCACGCTTGGCGAACCCACGATCTCCGGCCGCGATCATGGCCGTCGACACGTGGTAGAGGTCGCGCGGCCACACCAGCGCGTACGGGCCGAGCTCGGGCGCCAGCTCCCGGTCGAACCCGAAGGCCCACGGGAAGCTCGGCGACGCGATCGACGCGCCGGGATGGGCCTTGTCCTCGGTCGCCGCCAGCACCATCACGGACATGTCGTAAAGCCGGCGGTCCGCCGACCTGGGGCGCTTCAGCCCGTCGAGGTAGGAGTGCCAGGCCTGCGCGTACTCCTTCGCACTGGCGCGGAATCCCCGGTCCAGTGCGGTTTGGGCGACACCCTCGCCGAACCCGACCGCGAACGTGCCGTGCGCGCGTCGCACCGGCTCGGTCGGCAGGGTGGTCTTGACTTCGCTGGAGCCCTTCATCGGCACGTGCTCGACGGAGAGCCGGACCGGGCGTTGGGCCGTGACCGTCACGTCCGCGAGCACGGCCGCACGCCGCGGATCGGTGACGTAGGTGATCTCTGCGCGCCAGCCGTCGCCGCGCACCCGTTGCCGGAACGTCAGCGACCTGTCGTCCGCCGGTTCGGTGTACGCCTGACCAGGCTTTCCGTCGACCAGCAGCCGGGTCTCGCGCGTCGCGGGCGTGCTGAGGTCGGGGAAGAAGATCTCGGAGAGGCCCTGGTGGCCGAGGGTGAACCACACCGGGCTGGCCGCGGACCTGGCCGTGCCGAACGCCTGCTTGTCCGCGGGCAGTGGAACCACCTCGGCCGCACGGGCGACCGGGGCCGACATGACCAGCAGGAGCACGACCAGGGCCAATGACTTCATGCCCCTGGGAGTTCCCCGACCTAGAGATCACCACGCAACAGGCTGTCGATGTTCTCCGGCGGACCGGGCCGGGCGAAGAACCAGCCCTGCCCCGTGTCACACCCGAGACGCAGCAATCGGGCGGCCTGCGCGGGCGTCTCCACGCCCTCGGCCGTGACACCCAACGAGAGTGCGTGCGCCAGCTGCACCAGCGTCGCGACGATCTGCGCGTCGACCGGGTCTTCCTCGTTCTCGGCCCGCAACCCCTCCATGAACGAGCCGGCGATCTTCAGCTCGTGCACGGGCAGGTGCTTGAGGTACGCCAGGTTCGAGTAGCCGGTGCCGAAGTCGTCGATCGCGATGCGCACACCCATGTCGCACAATGCCCGCAGCGCTTCCAGCGGCTCGTCGGCGGTGCCCATGATCGCCGACTCGGTGAGCTCCAGCTGCAGGTGGTGCGGGGGCAGCGCGCACTCGTCGAGGATCTGCTTCACATCGCGCACGAGCTCGGGGTCGCGGGACTGCCGCACGGCCAGGTTCACCGACACGAACGGTGCCGCGTCGCCGAACTCCTCCAGCCAGCGCCTGGCCTCCTCGCACGCCTTGCGCAGCACCCACCGTCCCAAGGGGACGATCAGGCCGGTCTCCTCGGCCAGTTCGATGAACCGGTCCGGCGCGAGCCGCCCGAACTCCGGGTGCTGCCAGCGGACCAGGGCCTCGACACCGGTGACGGTGGAGTCCTCCAGGCGCACGAGCGGCTGGTACTCGACGTAGAACTCGCCGCGTTCCAACGCGCGCGGCATCGTCGCGGACAGCGTGAAGCGGGCTACCTCGCGGGCGTTGCGCTCCGGGTCGTACAGGGCCCAGCGCGCCTTGCCGTCGGCCTTGGCCCAGTAGAGCGTGATGTCCGCGTCGCGCATGAGGTCGGCGGAGGTGGTGCCGGAGAGCTGCCGTTCGACGATGCCGATCGACGCCGAGACGGACAGCTCGTGGCCCGCTATGCGGATCGGTGCCTCCAGCTCGGTCAGGACCCGGTCCGCGACGTCCACGATGTCCTGTTCGCCCGACGAGCCTTCGACCAGGATCACGAACTCGTCGCCGCCCATGCGCGCGACCAGCTTGCCCTCGCTGGACACCGAGTGGTCGAGCCGGCGGCCGACCTCGACCAGCAGCTGATCCCCTATGTCGTGGCCCAGCGAGTCGTTGATGACCTTGAAGCCGTCCAGGTCGAGGTAGCAGAGACCGGCCCGCACGTGCTTGGCGCGGTTGTTGAACACACGGCCGAGGCGTTCGAGGAACAGCGCGCGGTTGGGCAGACCGGTGAGCGGATCGTGCAACGCCTGGTAGCGCAGGCGGTTCTGCAGCAGGTGGCGGTCGGTGACGTCCTCGATCATCGCGACCTGGTACTGCGGCTCGCCGTGGTCGTCGCGGACCAGCGACAACGTCAGGTGCGTCCACACCTGCTCGCCGTCGGCGCGGTGGAAGCGCTTCTCGGCGCGGTAGTGGTCGCACTCGCCCGCGATGAGCTGGTCGTAGAGCCGCCACACGCTGCCCGCGTCCTCGGGGTGCATGAGGTCGCGCACGTTGTACTGGCGCATCTCCTCGACGCTGAACCCGAGCATGTCCTGCAGGGCCTGGTTGACGTCCAGGATCCGGCCGTCGATGGCGGCGATGCCGATGCCGATCGCGGCCTCGGTGAACATGGCGCGGAACCGGGCCTCGGACGCCCTCAGCATCGATTCGGCCTGGTCGCGGGCGTCCAGGACGGCGGCCCTGATCGCCTCCTGCTCGGCGAGCGTGCGTTCCCGCAGCGCGCGGGCGTACCCGGCGGCCAGCGCGCCCTGCAGGGCGGCCAGGCGGGACGTCAGCCTGTCGTCGCCGGAGAAGCCCAGCTCGGCCAGCAGGTCGTCGCCGAGCAGCTGGACGGTGCGGCCCAGCGTGTCGGTGCCGGTGAAGTGCGCGTCGACCAGCCGTGAGCCGATCTCGTAACCGGGCGCGGTGCGGAACGGGCTCGCGAACAGCGCCTCGACCAGCAGCTCGGTGAGGTCCTGCAGGTGCTGCGCGACCTCGGCCCTGGTCATCGGCACGTAGCTCGACCCGATCACGGCCGTGGCCCAGCCGCGCGCGAACGCCTCGGCACCGGCCTGTACGGCCGGGCTCAAAGGAGAGCGATCCTCACGCACCCGCTGGTCAACCCGATCGGTCATCTTCTCGGCCCTAACGCCACGAACGCGCAGCATACGGCCGGTCGCCGTCCGGAGTCATCTCTAAGCCTTCCGGCCCAGCGCGGCGAACCCCGGGAAGTCCTTCCCTGCCTCCTCCACGTCGGCGGGTGACTCCGGATGCCAGGCGGGCACCCTGACCACACCGGGCTCGACCAGCACGAACCCGCCGAACAGGCGGCTGAGCTCTGTCTTGTCGCGCAACGTCATCCGCGTGACGTCGCGGTTGTAGATCTTGCGGGCCTCCCGCGAGGCGTCGGTCTCCTCGTCCGCCTCGTAACCCGCGTGGGAGATCGCCAGGAAGCTGCCAGGAGCCAGCCGGTCGCGATAGCCGCCGATGATGCCCCACGGGTCCTCTTCGTCGGACACGAAGTGCAGCAGCGCGATCATCAGCACGCCGATCGGCTCGTCGAAGTCGAGCTGCTTGTCGACCTCGGAGGAGGTCAGCACGCCCGCCGCGTCGCGCACGTCGGCCTGCAGCACGCTCACCTGGTCGTTGCCGTTGAGCAACGAGCGGCTGTGCGCGACGGCGACCGGGTCGATGTCGACGTAGACCACCCGGCACTCGGGGTCGGCCGCCTGCGCGATCTCGTGCACGTTGCCGACGGTCGGGATGCCGGAACCGAGGTCGAGGAACTGCCGGACACCGCGGCCGAGCAGGTAGCGGACGGCCCTGCGCAGGAACGCGCGATGGTTGAGGACGACGCCGCGCAGCTCGGGCATGGTCTCGAGGGTCTTCTGGGCGACGGCCCTGTCCGCGGCGAAGTTGTGCGCGCCGCCGAGCCAGTAGTCGTAGACGCGCGCGACGCTAGGCCGCTCCAGGTCGATGTCCCCCGGCGCCCAGTTCGGCCGCTCCACCAGCTCACCCCACCCGCGTTCGGACCGTTCCAGCCCATCATGCACCCGGTCCTTGGCAGAATGCCGACCTCGTGAGGAAAAGTTTGCTGCTGTCGACCATTCTCGCGTCCATCGGCGCGTTTGTGCTGGTCGGCGGCGCGTTGCTGCTCGTGGACCCCGGCGCGCCCAAGCACGAGGCGATCAAGACGGGCGGTCTCGCGGGCGGCGCGATCGTCGCTCTCTACGCGCTGTGGCTCAACGACCGGCGCCGCAAGGTCGAGGAAGCCCGCCAGGAGCTCGAGAGCCAGCGCATCGAGCACGACCGGTCCCGCGTGGCCGACGAACGGTTCGCGCGTGCCGTGGAGCTGCTCGGCCACGAGACCGCGCAGGTGCGGGTGGGCGCGATGCACGCGCTGGCCGGCCTCGCGAAGTCCAAGGCCGACTACACGCAGACCGTGCTCGACATCCTCTGCGCGTACCTGCGTCAGCCGTACAAGAAGACGCGCAACGACCAGGAGGAGATCGAGCTGGAGGTCCGGCTCACCTCGCAGCGGCTGATCGAGGACCTGCTGCCGCGGCTGGAGCAGAAGGACCCGCCGATCTACGACCTCAACCTGACCAAGGCGCACCTGGAGTTCATGGACCTGTCATACCGGCAGGTCGGCGACCTCTACATGCGGGTCGCGAACTTCGAGGACTCGAACTCGTTCCACCACATGAAGATCCACGGCCACTTCTACGTGACCGAGGCCAAGATGAACGGCCGCTTCCACATGCACCACACGGAGATCGTGGGCAGGGCCTGGTTCAGCAGGTTCAAGGCGCAGGGGATCGCCGTCTTCACGGAGACGAAGTTCGGCGGCGAGACCAAGTTCGCGAACTCGGAGTGGGCGGACGTGAAGGCGGACGGCTGCACGTTCGCCCAGGAAGCCGATCTGCCGGAAGCGTGGAGGAACTGACGTGAAGTGGCTTTTCGCGGTTCTCGCCGCCGCTGTGGTGACCGCGGCGACGGCGATCCTGCTCTGGGTGGTCAAGGCGCCGGCCGTGGAGATCGTGAAGACCGCCGGTGTCGCCGGTGGTGCCGTCGTCGCGCTCTACGCGTTGTGGCTCAACGACCGCAAGCACTTCCTGGAGAGCGAGAAGGTCGCCGACGAACGGTTCGCGCGCTCGGTCGAGCTGCTGGGCAACGAGGCCGACCAGGTGCGGGTGGGCGCGATGCACGCGCTGGCGTGGCTCGCCAGGTCGACGCCCCGCTACCGGCAGACCGTGATCGACGTGCTGTGCGCCTACCTGCGCCGCCCCTTCGAGCACCCCGCGCACAAGGCCAGGCCGGAGGACCCGGACCAGGACTTCGGCGAGGTGTCGCCGGAGATCCAGCTGGAGCACCAGGTCCGGCTGACCGCGCAACGGCTGATCAAGGACACCCTGTCGTGGGGCAAGAAGCGCAAGCACCTGTCCTACGACCTGGACCTGACCGGCGCGGTCCTGGAGTACTTCTCGCTGGACGGCCGCTACGTCAACCGGTTCGTCGCCAGGCGCGCGCAGTTCTACGGCATCACGAACCTGCGCAACGTGCAGGTCAAGAGCGTGACGCTGTTCTCCGGCGGCAAGTTCCACGGCAGGCTGCAGCTGGAGAACGGCAAGTTCCACGGCGGGATCTCCTTCCAGGAGACCAAGTTCGCCGGCGTGGTCAACCTGGGCAACCAGAAGATGGGCTTCGCGGAGGTGGGCAGGTTCTTCCACCCGTCCCCGGAACCTCCCGCCGAGCAGGACGGCGAGATGAAGGTCCTGGAGGGCACCGAGTTCCGCAGGCCGGCTACCGGCTGGCAGCTAACCGGCGACGCGGAGGCGGCCCGACCTGGCCTGCAGGACCACGTCGAGCAGGACGCTCGCGGCAGCGCCGACGGTGTTCGCGGTGACGACGACGGTCTCGGCAACGGGCACCGTCCCGCGAAGGCCGACGAAGTGCGCGCGGTCGGTCTTGAGGGCGAAGGACTGCGGGACTAACGCGACACCGAGCCCGAAGGCGACGAAGTCGAGCAGCGAGTGCACGTCGTTGACCTCGACGGCGACCCTGCGCTCGACACCGGCGGCGGCCAGCGCCCTGTCGGCCTCGTCGCGCGTGCCCCAGTCGGCGTTGAAGTCGACGAACGACTGCCCGGCCAGCTCGGCGAGCTCTACGGACTCCCTTGCGGCGAAAGGACTTTCCGGCGCGCACGCGAGCACCAGCGGTTCACTGGCCAAAGTGGACGTTCGCAGGTCGTCTGCCATCTTCGGCTGCCGCGTGACGAACGCGACGTCGAGGCGGCCCGCGCGGACGTCCTCGACCAGCTCGGCGTTGCCGGACTGGCGCATCCTGATCTCCACGCCGGGGTGCAGCTCGTGGAACCGCGCGAGCACCGCGGGCAGGTGCACGACGTGCAGACACTGCAGGCTGCCGACGGACAACGTGCCGCGCAGCAGCCCCTGGACGGCGGCGACCGCGTCCCTGGCCGACTCGACGCTGCCCAGGGCACGCCGGGCCTCCGGCAGCAGCGCCCGTCCTGCCTCGGTCAGCTCGACCTGGCGGGTGGTGCGCAGGAACAGCGGCGCGCCGAGCTCCACCTCCAGCGCGCGGATCGACGCGGAGAGCGCGGACTGGGTGACGTGCATGCGGCGCGCGGCTCGGGTGAAATGGCACTCCTCGGCGGTCGCGACGAAGTACTCGAGCTGCCTGAGTTCCACGATTAATCACCTGCGCCGCTCAATGAGATCACTTCTCTGCGTTGGACAGCTTAATCGTCAGGGTCCAGAGTGGAGGACATGCAGAAGCGTCGTATCGGAGAAGTGGAAGTCAGCGCCATCGGCCTGGGCGGCATGCCCATCTCCGTGCAGGGGAGGCCGGAGCGCGCACAGGCGATCGCGACCATCCACGCCGCGCTCGACGCGGGCGTGACGTTCATCGACACCGCCGACGCCTACTCGCTCGACAACACCGACTTCGGCCACAACGAGTCGCTCATCGCCGAAGGGCTGCGCGGCCGTTCCGAAGAGGTGTTCGTGGCGACCAAGGGCGGGCACACGCGCGTGGCCGGCGGCGGCTGGGAGCTCGACGGACGCCCCGAGTACCTGCGCAAGGCCGTCGACGGGTCGTTGCAGCGGCTCGGCGTGGACCAGATCTTCCTCTACCAGTTCCACCGGCCGGACCCGAAGACGCCGATCGCGGAGTCCGTCGGCACGCTGAAGGAACTGCTGGACAACGGCAAGATCCGCTACGCGGGCGTCTCGAACTTCAACCCCGAGGAGATCGTGCTCGCCAACGAGATCCTCGACGGGCGGCTCGCGGCCGTGCAGAACCAGTTCTCGCCGTCGTTCCGATCGAGTGAGCCCGAACTGGAGCTGTGCGACAAGCTCGGCATCGCGTTCCTGCCGTGGAGCCCGTTCGGCGGCATCGGCAAGGCGGGCGCGCTGGCCGGTCCGTTCAAGGAGGTCGGTGACGCCCACGGCGTGAGCGCCCACCAGGTCTGTCTCGCGTGGATGCTCGCGAAGTCCGAAGTGGTAGTCCCCATTCCGGGTGCTTCTCGACCGGCGAGCATCCAGGATTCGGCCTCGGCCACCCACCTGGAGTTGTCCGCCGAGGAGCTGTCCCGCCTGGACGGGTGACCCCGGTAGCAAATTGCGACAAATGGTCGCACGATCTACTCCATGCGGACCTTGATCAGCATCGTGGCGATCGTCGCCGGCATGACGCCGGCACCCGCGTCCGCGGCGCCCTTGCCCGAGGGCTCCGCGGACCACACCGCGGGATCCCAGATCCTCAAACACGAAGGCGCGGGTGACCTTCGATCGGACGACTCCCCGCCCACCGAGGGCAAAGTCCCCGGCATGGACGTGAGCAGCCACCAGGGTGACGTCGACTGGCGGTCCTCCTGGGACAAGGGCGCCCGGTTCTCCTACGTCAAGGCGACCGAGGGCGTCCACTACCGGAACCCCAAGTTCACCCAGCAGTACAACGGTTCCTACGACATCGGCATGATCCGCGGTGCCTACCACTTCGCGCTGCCGGACCGCGCGAACGGCGTGCAGCAGGCGAACTTCTTCGTGGACAACGGCGGCGGGTGGTCACCCGACGGCAGGACGCTGCCGCCCGCGCTGGACATGGAGTACAACCCGTACGGCGACACTTGTTACAACATGAACCAGACCGCGATGACGGCGTGGGTCAAGGAGTTCAGCGACACGGTCTTCGCGCGCACCAGCCGTTATCCGGCGATCTACACGTCCACGAGCTGGTGGAACAAGTGCGTCGGCGGCTCGGTGAAGTTCGGCGACACCAACCCGCTGTGGATCGCGCACTACACCTCGAAGCTCGGGGCGCTGCCGGTCGGGTTCGACTTCCACACGATCTGGCAGTGGCAGGCGGCCGGGCTCTTCCCCGGTGACCAGAACCTGTTCAACGGCAGGTTCGAGCAGCTCCAGCGCATCGCCGCGAGCTGACTCCACTTGACCACACGCGGGGCCCTTTCGTACCGACATGCAGTACGAAAGCGCCCCGCGTGCGACAAAAACCTAGCCGAACAGGGCCGGGAGGGTGCCCTCCCAGGCCTCGCGCAGCTCGTCCAGCGGGAGCTCGCCCAGACCCTGGATCTCCAGGGCGTTCGACTCCGGGTCGACGACACCGACCTTGCGCCACGGCAGCCGGCGCGCGGTGCACATGTCGGTGAAGCGCTGCTCCTCCGTGCGTGGCACGGCGACCAGCACGCGGCCGGCGGACTCGCTGAACAGCGCGGTGAACAGGTCGCCTTCGAGGAAGACGCGCGCACCCACCTCGCCGATCAGGCACGTCTCGACCAGCGTCTGGGCCAGACCGCCCTCGGACAGGTCGTGCGCGGCGGAGACCATGCCGTCGCGCGAGCCCGCGACGAGGACCTGGCCGAGCAGCTTCTCCCGTTGCAGGTCGGCCTTGGGCGGCAGTCCGCCCAGGTGGCCGTGGACGTGGTGCGCCCACTCCGACCCGCCGAACTCGTCGCGCGTCTCGCCGAGCAACAGCAACGTCTCGCCGGCCTCTGCCCCGATCCCGGTGGGGATGCGGCGCCGCACGTCGTCGATCACGCCCAGCACACCCACGACCGGCGTCGGCAGGATCGCCGTGGAGCCGGTCTGGTTGTAGAAGCTGACGTTGCCGCCGGTCACCGGGATGCCGAGCTCCGCGCAGCCGTCCGCGAGACCCTTCACGGCCTGCTCGAACTGCCACATGACCGCCGGGTCCTCCGGCGAGCCGAAGTTGAGGCAGTTCGTGACGGCGACCGGCGTGGCACCGGTGGCCGCGACGTTGCGGTAGGCCTCGGCGAGCGCGAGCTTCGCACCCTCGTACGGGTCGAGCTTGGTGTAGCGACCGTTGCAGTCCGTGGAGAGCGCGACACCGCGGCCGGTCTCCTCGTCGATGCGGATCATGCCGCCGTCGCTGGGCTGCGCGAGGACCGTGCCGCCGCGGACGTACCGGTCGTACTGCTGCGTGACCCACTTCTTGGAGGCCAGGTTGGGGCTGGCCGCCATGGTCTTGATCAGTTCCAGCAGGTCGTCCGGCCTGGGGAGGCTGTCCGGCGTGTTCTGCTGGAGCTCGTCCTGGTCGGCGGGGCGTTCGATCGGCCTGTGGTAGACCGGACCCTCGTGCGCGACGGTGCGCGGAGGCACGTCCACGACGATCTCGTCGTGGTAGGTGATGACCAGCCGGTCGCCTTCCGTCACCTCACCGATCTCGGTGGCGATGACGTCCCACTTCGCGCAGACGGCCATGAACGCCTCGACGTTGGCCGGCTCGACCACCGCGCACATGCGTTCCTGGGACTCGCTGGAGAGGATCTCGGCCGGGGTCATGTTCTTCGCCCTGAGCGGGACCCGGTCCAGGTAGACGTGCATGCCACCGTCACCGGCGGACGCCAGCTCACTCGTCGCGCAGGACAGGCCCGCGCCGCCGAGGTCCTGGATGCCCGCGACGATGCCCTTCTCGAAGAGCTCCAGCGAGCACTCGATCAGCACCTTCTCGGTGAACGGGTCGCCGACCTGCACGCTGGGCAGCTTCTTGCGCTTGCCCGCGGAGTCGTCGAACGTCTCGCTCGCGAGTACCGACACTCCGCCGATGCCGTCGAGGCCGGTGCGCGCGCCGTAGAGGATGACCTTGTTGCCGGTGCCTGACGCGTGCGCGAGGTGCAGGTCCTCGACGCGCATCGCGCCGACACACAGCGCGTTGACCAGCGGATTCCCCTGGTACGACTCGTCGAACACGACCTCGCCGCCGATGTTCGGCAGGCCGAGGCAGTTCCCGTAGCCGCCGACACCCGCGACGATGCCGGGCAGCACGCGCTTCGTGTCCTCGGCGTCCGGCTTGCCGAACCGCAGCGGGTCCATGACAGCGAGCGGCCGCGCACCCATCGCGAGGACGTCCCTGACGATGCCGCCCACACCCGTCGCGGCGCCCTGGTAGGGCTCGACGTACGACGGGTGGTTGTGGCTCTCGACCTTGAACGTGACGGCCCAGCCGTCCCCGATGTCGACGACGCCGGCGTTCTCGCCGATGCCCGCGAGCATCTTGCTGCGCATCTCGTCGGTCGTGGTGTCGCCGAAGTACTTCAGGTGCACCTTGGACGACTTGTAGGAGCAGTGCTCGCTCCACATGACCGAGTACATGGCCAGCTCGGCGTCGGTGGGGCGGCGCTTCAGGATCTCCTTGATGCGCGTGTACTCGTCGTCCTTCAGGCCCAGCTCCTTGTAGGGCTGCTCCTGGTCGGGTGTCGCCTCGGCGTTCTTGACGGTGTCGATCATGCCTTCACCACCGTGTCGAGCAGGGACAGGAACACGCCCAGTCCGTCGTCCGTGGGGCCGGTGAGCGCGTCGATGGCGTGCTCGGGGTGCGGCATGAGGCCGACGACGTTGCCCCTGGCGTTGCTGATGCCCGCGATGTTGTTGCGGCTGCCGTTCGGGTTGTCCCCGACGTACCGGAACACGACCCTGCCGTCACCTTCGAGGCGTTCGAGAGTGTCGGCGTCGGCCTGGTAGCCGCCCTCGCCCGACTTCAGCGGCACGAGGATCTCGGCCTTGAGGTCGTACCGGCCGGTCCACGCCGTGGTGTTGTTCTCGACGCTGAGCCACTGGTCGCGGCACACGAAGTGCAGCTTGTGGTTGCGGGTCAGCGCGCCGGGCAGCAGATGGGCCTCGGCGAGGATCTGGAAGCCGTTGCAGATGCCGAGAACCGGCATCCCCTTGTTCGCGGCCTCGACCACTTCCTGCATGACGGGCGCGAACCGCGCGATGGCACCGCACCGCAGATAGTCGCCGTAACTGAACCCACCGGGCACGATGACCGCGTCAACGCCCTTCAGGTCGTGGTCCCCGTGCCAGAGCGGCACCGCCTCACCGTCGGCGTATTTCACCGCCCGCTGGGCGTCGACGTCGTCGAGGGTGCCGGGGAAGGTGATGACACCGACCCTCATGCCTCGACCCTGCGCACGGTCCAGTCCTCGATCACGGGGTTGGCGAGGAAGGTCTCGGCGATCTTGGCGAGCGTGGCGTCGTCGACGTCGTCGGCGACCTCCAGCTCGAAGCGCTTGCCCTGACGGACGGAGGTGACGCCCTCGAAGCCGAGACGGGGCAGCGCGTTCGCCACCGCCTGGCCTTGGGGGTCGAGAATTTCGGGCTTCGGCATGACGTCGACGACGACTCGGGCCACGACAGACTGCTCCCGGGTTTGAGGGGCTGGCGGTACCTCGGGAGCCTATCTGACCTGTGCGTTCATCCTCGCGACACGTGTTCGGGGGCACATCGTCACCGACTCACCATCAGGTGAATGACCTTGCCTCGGCGGGGCCGTTTGGTAGAGTTGAGGTCGCCGAGGCCCCGTAGGCCGAGGAAGTGAGCACGGTGCCCGTCCGGACGGTCGGCCGCCGTGCTTTGCGCTATCTGGACCATTTGTCCACGGCAGTCTCCTTCGCGACGAGCGAGCGCACCCGCCTCGCCCAGTCACCTCCCGCACCATGGCACCACGCCACCACGTCAGGGATCCAGAGCAACTCGTCGTGTGAGCTCTCCAAGTGCTCGTAGGTGATGTTCGAGTGACTCGGCCGCTTGCCGAGCGTCGTGCGAATCGTCTGGGCGTCGTGGAGATTGCGCTCTTCCCGGCTGTCGAGCACCAGCCTCCTCGCCTTCAGGTCGACGAGATCGTGGACGAGTGCGATGAGGCACTCCTGACGTGCGATTTCCTCGCCGGCGGAGCAGTCACAGGTGTAGATGTGCACAGCGGCTCCGATGGACACCAGCTTGGACACGATCAGCTTGCGCCGATCGGTCTTCTCCTTCTTGAAGTGAAGTTCTCGCTGACCGGGGAACAGCAACCGGCGCAGCGCTTTTCGCGTGCGCGCCAGGTCTCCGGGGTCGACGAGGACGGCGGCCAGCAGGTACGTGTTGTTTCGCCGCGACTCGTCGACGAAGGCGTGCAGACTCACGGAACGTTCATCGGCCGACCTCGAACGCCAGTTCAGCAGCTCCAACCGATCGGGTCCGAACGACTCCATGTTGGACCTATTCCACCAAGCTATTTCGCCGAAAGCGAGACCGGTGGCAGCCGAGCCCGATCGGACGGATGCTGGGGATCATGAAGATCCTCGTGCTCGGCGGAACCGTGTTCCTCAGCAAGGCCATCACGGCGGAGGCCGTCCGCCGCGGCCACGACGTGGTCTGCGCTGCCCGCGGTGCCTCGGGCGGGGTGCCGGACGGAGCCACGCTGGTCCAGGTCGACCGGAACAGACCCGGTGCGTTCGACGCGCTGGCCGGCGAGCAGTTCGACGCCGTGATCGACGTGTCGAAGTACTCGGTGAACTGGGTCCGGGACGCGCTGGAGGCGTTCGGGGCCACGACGCCGCACTGGACGTTCGTGTCCAGCATCTCCGTCTACGCGGACCACTCGACGGGCAGCGACGAGCTGTTGCCGCCGCTGGAGGACGACCCGAACGAGGAGTTCACCTCCGAGCGGTACGGCAGCGTCAAGGTGGCCAGCGAGATCGCGGTCCGCGAGGCCGTGGCCAGCAGGGAGTTCATCGTCAGGGCCGGGCTCATCACCGGGCCCGACGACCCGAGCGACCGGTTCGGGTACTGGCCCGCGCGGATGGCGCGGGGTGGGCGCGTGGTCGTGCCGGACAGCCCTGACCTCGGGTTCCAGCACATCGACGCGCGGGATCTGGCGCAGTGGATCGTGTTCGCGGCCGAGGAGCGGGTCACCGGCACGTACGACTCGACGGGGCCCGTCATGCCGTTCCAGATGGCCATGGGCGAGATCGCGGGGGCCACGGCGCCCGCCGGGACGCAGCTCGTGCCGGTGCCCGAGAGCCTGTTGAAGGAGCTGTCGATCAACCCGTGGGCCGGGCCGCGGTCGTTGCCGATGTGGTTGCCGCAGGAGTGGGCCAAGATGGTCGGCCGCGATGTCAGCAACGCGCTGGCGAACGGGTTGCGCGTGCGGCCGCTGGCCGAGACCGCGCTCGACTCGCTGGAGTACGAGCGCGGCCTCGGGCTGGACAGGCCCCGCAACGCCGGCCTGACGCCGGACGAGGAGGCGGAGATCCTCAGCGCGCTACAGCAGTGAGTTGATCTGCGCTGCGACGAGGTCGATGCGCACGCCCTGGTTCGGGCAGCCGCCGAAGTGGTGGAGCCCGATCACCTTGTGCGTGCGCCTCGACAGCACGGGTGAGCCGGACGAGCCGCCTTCGGTGTCGCACATATAGCTGATGTCGGACTGCGACGAGCTGCCGTTCACGCGCACGGCACGCACGACGCAGTAGCCGCCGCCGTTGTTGTTGTCGCGCAACGACAGCTTCTTCAGCTTCCCGGCCGGGTGGCCGACGATGTACATCTCCTCACCCACGGCCGGAACGCGCGCGTCCAGCTCGAGGTAGCCGAACGAGCTGATGGCCGCGAAGTTGTTCACGGTGAAGAGGGTGTAGTCCAGCGCGGCGCTGTACTTCAGCACCGAAGCCGCCAGCACCTTCGTGACGGTGGCCGAGGCCGTGCCGCCGCAGGTCGGGCACTGGTAGTTGAACCACACCTCGATGCCACTGGTGCTGGTGAAGCAGTGTTCGTTGGTCAGCATGCGGTTGTTGGGACCGACGCGCCACGCAGTGCACAGCGAGCTGCCGTTGCGCAGCAGCTTCGCCACGGACGCGGTCTTGCCCCACTCGGTCGGGTTGCTCGACTGGTAGCAGACGGCGTCCTTGTAGTCGTTCGTGCCGCAGATGCTCTGCACGGACGGCTGAGAGGACATCTCGGCCTCGGTGTAGCCGCGGGTGAGCTTGTCGATCCGCACGCGCGACAGCGGGTTGGTCACCGAGAC
The DNA here is from genome assembly GCF_051853195.1 of Lentzea sp. HUAS TT2. Lineage (NCBI taxonomy): Bacteria > Bacillati > Actinomycetota > Actinomycetes > Pseudonocardiales > Pseudonocardiaceae > Lentzea > Lentzea sp. HUAS TT2. The sequence goes on from NZ_CP196667.1 coordinate 2,499,931, forward strand.
CAGAGCGCGGTCACCCGTGATCGACATGGCCCAGAAGCCCGACGCGTCGACCGTGGCGGTCAGCGAGGCCTTCAGGTCTCTCGTGTACGTGTACTTCTCGGTGCCGTCAGGGTTCGACACCGTGAGCACGTCACCGGGCAGGATCCGGAGGTCCGTGAAATGCAGCTTCACGTATCCGGACCCCGGTCGTTCGATCAACGTCGAACGATTCGCGCCACCCACGCGGACTGAGACGTTTTCCTCAGTTCCGATTTCCTGCGTCTGCGGCGACGAAGCCTCAGCAGGTGTAGAGGTGGTGGTAGCAGGGACGATGGTCGTCATCGGCAGGGCAAGCGCCAGTGCCGTGAGGAGTTGCAGGGTTTTCCTCATGCCATTTGATACTTCCGACGTCACCTGACCGTGTCAGCCCGCCAAAAGTCGGTAATGGAGGAATCCGTGCAACTTGTCCATTTCGGTCATGCCTGCGTACTTCTCGACAGCGGGACGACGCGCATCCTGATCGACCCCGGCACGTTCTCGTCCGGGTTCGAGGACGTCCGCGACCTGGACGCCGTGCTGGTCACCCACCAGCACCTCGACCACCTCGACGAGGAACGGCTGCCGGCGCTGCTGAAGGCCAACCCGCAGGCGCAGCTGATCGTGGACGAGGGCAGCGCGCCCAAGGTCGAGAACCCGACCGTCGCCCGGCCGGGTGACGTGCTCAAGGTCGGCGACATCACCGTGAAGGTCGTCAACGGCAAGCACGCCGTGATCCACGAGGACATCCCGGTCATCGAGAACGCCGGCTACGTGATCAACGACGGCGCGTTCTACCACCCGGGAGACGCCCTGTTCGTGCCGGACGAGGACATCGACGTGCTCGGCCTGCCCACCATGGCCCCGTGGATGCGCCTCGGCGAGACCGTCGACTTCCTGCGCGCCGTCCGCCCGCGGGTGGCCGTGCCCATCCACGAGAAGCTGCTGGCCATGCCCGCGTTCGCCTACGGCATGATCTCGAACCTCAAGCCGGACGGCACCGAGTTCAGGCCGCTGGAGCCAGGCGAGGCGACGGCAGTCTGACGTAGGTGGTCGGCGCGGCGTCGTGGGCGAGTGCGATGTCCACGGCGTCGAGCACGGCCTGGCGCGCACCGGGCCGGTGCAGGTCACGGGCGTCGACGGTGATCCGGGTCAGCCCGCCGCGGCGCGCGGACCTGGCCGCCCCGTAAACGAGCGCGAGCGAGCGCAGCTCACCGAAGCTGCTGCGTTCGGTCAGCGCGTGCAGGCGCCCCAGCGTCGCGAGCCCGCTGCCGACCTCGCGGACGGCGTGCGCGTCGGCGCAGCGGTGGAACCTGTGCTTGGCCAGCGCGAGCAACGTCCCGGGCGACGCCACGCAACGCCGTGGCGCGAACGTGTCGGCGCTGAGCCCGATGGCGTCCATCTGCAGACGCGCGCCCATCAGCAACAACCCGGCTTCGTAGGCCGGCAGCCGCCGCTGGCCGAGGCCGTGCAGCACGACGGCATCACCGAGCGAGGTGCGGTGCCGCACCCATTCCTGCGCCCTGCCGAGCTCGCGAGGTGCTACGAGCAGCGACAACGGCACCTGCCGCGGATCAAGGGCCGCGGCGAGATCAGCGCATCGGTCGAGTGTCTGCGGACCGATGCCGGACAGAGAGACCACGAGCTGTGAGTGCACCGTATGAGTGCGCCACGCCGTGGTGACATCCGCGTGAAACCAGAGCTAACTACGCAAGCCAGTCAGCGAAAGACCGGCCGGTGAGCCGCTCGTACGCCTCGACGTACCGCTGACGGGTCGCCTCGACGACATCCGCCGGCAGCGCGGGCGGCGCGACGTCCGACTTGCGGTCCCAGCCGGAGGCCTCGGACGTCAGCCAGTCGCGCACGTACTGCTTGTCGAACGACGGCTGCACGCGGCCGGGCTCGTAGCCCTCGGCCGGCCAGTAGCGCGACGAGTCCGGCGTGAACACCTCGTCCGCGAGGATCAGCTCACCGGAGGCGTCCAGCCCGAACTCGAACTTCGTGTCCGCCAGGATCAGGCCACGCGTCAACGCGTACGCGCGCGCCTCGCTGTACAGCTCGATCGTGCGGTCGCGCAGCTTCGACGCCAGCTCGACACCGTGCTTCTCGGCGATGACGTCGAACGACACGTTCTCGTCGTGCGCACCGATCTCGGCCTTCGAGGCGGGCGTGAAGATCGGCGGGTCCAGTTCGGACGCCTCGACCAGCCCGGCCGGCAGCTCGATCCCGCACACCGCACCGGTCGCGGTGTAGTCGGCCATGCCGGAGCCCGTCAGGTAACCGCGCGCCACACACTCGACGTCGACCATCCGCAGCTTGCGCACCAGCAGCGCACGACCGCGGACCTCGGCGGGAATGCGCGGGTCGTCGAACGCGACCAGGTGGTTCGGGGCGAGCCGCTCGAACCAGAACACGCTCATCGCGGTGAGCACGCGTCCCTTGTCGGGGATCTCCGAGCTCAGGATGTGGTCGTACGCGGAGATGCGGTCGGACGCGACGAACAGCAGCAGCTCGTCGTCCACGTCGTACAGATCGCGAACCTTGCCGCGGGCGACGTGCTGGTAGTCAGCGAGCGTGGGCACGCTGGTCAGCCTACGTGGCCCGAGTTTCGCAAACCTACGTACACCCCCGCACCACTACAGATCAAGGCAAAAGAAGCTTAAGGTGCACCCGTGCTCCCTAGAAAGGCCTTGTGGATCCCGGCTTTGGCAAGCTTGGGACTGCTCATCGTGCTGGGTGTGGCCGGGTGGAGCTTCGACTCCAGTCCCATTTCGTCCCCGTCTTCCGGCGGCTCGCTGAACTCGAGCACGCCCCAGCCGGTCAGCATCGTGCCGACCCCTGACGGCGTCGAGATCACGGTGAAGACATCGTCGTCATCGACGACGACCACCAGCACCACGAAGACCACGCAGCCGAAACCGCCACCCGCGCAGACCCCTCCCGCGGTGCAGCAGCCGACGACCACCGAGCCCCCGCAGCAGGGATTGCTGGTCAACGAGGGCGCGCGGTGCGATCCCGAGAACGCGAACGGCATCGGGCTGCTCGGCGAGAAGCTGGTGTGCCGCAAGGATCCCAGCCGCGGCGACCGCCTGCGCTGGCAGATGGTCTAGGCCCGCCACTCCAGCACGTCGATCTTGTCGCCGACCGCGACCGTGCCGGTGCGCACGACCTGGGCCTTCATCCCGAACGTCACACCGCCGTCCGGATCACGGCGGTAGGTCGCCAGCGAACGAATCGGCTCCGGCCCGGACTTCAACCCGGTCCCCTGGTCGACCATCGGCACGGCACACCGCACGCAGTCCTTGGCGTAGGCCAGTTCCACGTCACCGATGGCCGCGCGCCGCACCCGGTCCTCGGTGTGCGGTTCCGGCCAGCCGGACACGACCACGTTGGGGCGGAAGCGGTTCATCGGCACGGGATCGCCGCCGCGTTCCAGGATGCGCTCGTTCAGCCCGTCCAATGAGGACAGCGAGAGCACCAGCAGCGCGTTGCCGTCGGCGTACCCGACCAGCCCGGTGGTCTCGCCGGTCGTCTCGCGGCGCAGGTCCGGTGGCGTCCGCACGAGCCGCACGGACCTCCCGAGCGCGTCGGAGAAGTACGCGGCGGCAGCCTCACCCTGGTCGATCCCGGTGCCCTGCCAGGTGTGCACGACCACCGGAACGCGCGGTCCGTCCACGACGACAGGGAAGGACTCACCGCCGATCGACAGCGAGGAGTCCACGAGGGACGGACGCAGCGCCGCCATCTCCGGGACCTTGCGCTGCGACAGGAACACGCCGTCGTCGCCGACCAGCATCATCATCCGGTCGCCACGCAGTCCGGTCACGTCCACCTCGGTGGCTGCGACGGAGTACCCGCCGCAGCCCTTGACCGGGTAGAGGACCAGGTCGGACACGATCACAGGATCGGCTCCGGCTCGTAGGCCGGGTACTTGTCGACCACCGCGGCGACCTGCTCCACGATGGACGCGACCTGCGCCGCGGCCACGCCGGTGAACGACAGGCGGTCGGCCAGCAGCGCGTCCAGGGCGGCCTTGTCGAGCGGCAGCCGGGAGTCCGCGGCGAGCCGCTCCAGCAGGTCGTTCTGCGCCAGGCCCTGCTCGCGCATCGCCAGCGCGACGGCCACCGCGTTCTCCTTGATGGCCTCGTGTGCGGTCTCGCGGCCGACACCCGCGCGCACGGCCGCCATCAGCACCTTCGTCGTGCCGAGGAACGGCAGGTAGCGGTCCAGCTCACGGGCGACGACGGCCGGGTAGGCGCCGAACTCGTCCAGCACCGTCAGGAACGTCTCCAGCAGCCCGTCGAACGCGAAGAACGCGTCCGGCAGCGCGACCCGGCGGACCACCGAGCACGACACGTCGCCCTCGTTCCACTGGTCGCCCGCGAGCTCGCCGACCATCGACAGGTAACCGCGCAGGATCACCGCGAAGCCGTTCACGCGCTCGCACGAACGGGTGTTCATCTTGTGCGGCATCGCGCTGGACCCGACCTGGCCGGGCTTGAAGCCCTCGGTCACCAGCTCGTGGCCCGCCATCAGCCGGATGGTCTTCGCCACCGACGACGGCGCCGCGGCGAGCTGCACGAGCGTCGAGACGACGTCGAAGTCGAGCGAGCGCGGGTACACCTGGCCGACGGAGGTCAGCACGCGTTCGAAGCCGAGGTGCCCCGCGACCGTGCGCTCCAGCTCCTCCAGCTTCTCGGGCGTGCCGAGCAGGTCGAGCATGTCCTGAGCGGTGCCGACCGGGCCCTTGATGCCGCGCAGCGGGTAACGCGAGATCAGCTCGTCGAGCCTGCTGAACGCCACCAGCAGCTCGTCGGCGCCCGTCGCGAAGCGCTTGCCCAGCGTCGTGGCCTGCGCGGCCACGTTGTGCGAACGGCCGGCCATCACCAGGTCGGAGTGCTCGGCCGCGAGGCGGGCGAGACGGCCGAGGACCGCGGCTGCCTTGGACCTGATCAGCTCCAGCGAGCGCAGCACCTGCAGCTGCTCGACGTTCTCGGTCAGGTCGCGCGAGGTCATGCCCTTGTGGACCTGCTCGTGGCCCGCGAGCGCGTTGAACTCCTCGATGCGCGCCTTCACGTCGTGCCGCGTGACCCGCTCGCGCGCCGCGATCGACTCCAGGTCGACCTGCTCCAGCACGCGCTCGTAGTCGGCGATCGCCGTCGCCGGCACCTCGATGCCCGCGGCCGCCTGCGCCCGCAGCACCGCGAGCCACAGCTGGCGCTCCAGCACGATCTTGTGCTCGGCCGACCAGAGCGTCGCGAGCGACGTGGAGGCGTAGCGACCTGCGAGGACGTTGGCGATGCGGGGCTTCGTCACGCGTTCAGATTAGTGCACCCCAGACCCGCTACCAGGCGATGCCCGGGTCCGTGACCAGCTGTGTGAGCACAGCCACGCGCACCGGCACCGTCTCCCGCTGCCCGTTTCCGTTCGAGGGGTTGTACGCGTAAGCGGTGATCTCCACGACGAGCCCGTTCTCGAACTTGCGCGCGACACCGGACTGCTGGACCTTCGAGGTCCCCTGGAGGAACTCGGCCCCGTAGACGATCGACCCGTCCTCCATCGTCTTCATGTCCTGGCACGAGCTCGCGCCGGAGCAGAAGTCGCCCTTGGAGAACGAGCCCGTGTAGACCATCACGCGCAGCGCGGTCGGTCCGATCTCGTCGGTCAGGTACAGGTAGCCGGAGTAGTCGCGTTCGCCGTCCCACCGCGGCGGCTTCGTCTGGTACGGCGGGTAGACGGGGTTGCGGCCGGGGTTGAACGACGCGTAGAGCTCGTTGATGTTCGTCATCTGGACGCCGAGCCGCTCCACCAGCTTGTCGCCGACGAGCTGGGCCCTCTTCTCCGACGACTGCACCTGGGGCGGCGCGGACGAGCTGGTGTGGGTCTCGGCGCCGAGCTGGCTGTCCCGGTCGCGCTGCAACAGGCTGGGCAGCGAGAGCGACGCCACGGCGATCATCGCCGTAGCCACTCCCACAGCGACCAGCGCTCGGCGACGACTTTTTTTCTGCTCGACCCGCCTGATCAGGGTGTCGGGGTCGAAGTCGAGCGGCGGCTCGTCCCAGACGGCCAGCAGCATTCCCTCGCGGATCTCCTGCTCACTCACGACGCGACCCTCCCCGAACTGTTGTCGAGCTTCTCCACGATGGTGCGCAGAGTCGCTAGACCACGCGCCGTCTGGCTTTTGACCGTTCCCTCGGTGCAGCCCATCGCCACCGCCACCTCGGCGACTGACAGGTCCTCGAAATAACGCAGCACGAGCACCGCTCGTTGCCTCGGGGGTACCTGCAACAGCGCGGTGTGAACCAGTTCGCGGGCCCACAGTTTCGCGCTGGTCGTGTCGGGGTCCACGGTGGCGTCCGCGGCGTCGGGCAGCTCTCCGTCCCGCTGCTCGGCACGGCGCCACGGCCTGCGCTTCTCGTCCAGCCAGGTGCGCAGCAGCACCTTGCGGGCGTACGCGATCAGGTTGTCGAGGTCCTTGATGCGCTTCCACGCCAGGTACATCTTCATGAGGCTCGACTGCATCAAGTCTTCAGCTGTGTGCCAGTCGCCACAGAAGAGATACGCAGTACGTCGCAAAGACGCGGCATTGGCTGCCGCGAACTCGCGAAAGCCCTGTTCATCGGCCTTGCGCATGCGATCCCCTCTCGCGTCCTCAACCAGGGGAACGCATCGGAGGAACGCGAGGTTGCATCACGCGTGACGCGAAAGAGCCGAACGGAGCATCCTGTCCGCCACACCCCGCGGGTCCGACTTGAGCTCGATGAACGAGTTCACCACGGATCCGTCCACCAGCGCGATCAGCTCCTCGACCCGGTCGCCGTCGATGGCACGGCCTGAACGCGCGAAGACGTCGGCGATCAGCTCGCGCAGCTCGGTCGACAGCGCGCGCATCAACGGCCGCAGGTACGGGCGGCGACCGGTCGCGACCAGGCGTTCGTAGCGCAGCAGCACGGCCTCGATGTCGGTCGCGTCCTCGCCGACCAGCAGGTCGAGCATGAACTCGACGAGCACGTCGTCGGTGATCTCCTCCGAGATCGACGAGAGCCGTTGCCGGAAGGTCGCGAGCTCGCTGCGGCCGTGGAACTCGACGGCCGCGGTGATCAGCTCGTCCAGCGAGTCGAAGTAGTACGTGGTCGACGCGAGCGGCAGACCTGCGCGTTCGGCGACCGCGCGGTGCCTGACCGCGTCGAACCCGCCCTCGGCGAACAGGCCGGACGCCGCCTCCACGAGCGCCTGCCGCCTGCGCTCACCCTTGGGAGTTGCTGCCGTCATAGTCGAGCCAGGGTACTGGGCGGACGATCAGAACCGCGGGGCCAGTGCGTCCGCGAACCGCTTGGCCCGCCCCTTCAGCTCCCCGTCGCCCTGCGTGAACACGTAGAGGTCCTGGCCCTGGGCGGTCTTCGCCTTCTCCGCGCCGGGCGGGGCGTCGAACGACCGCGGCGTGACGATCGCGGTGATCGTCAGCCCGTCGATCCTGAACGCGGCCGAGCGGGCGTCCGGCGGACAGGTCACGGTGGGCGGGATCGCCTCGGCCGGTGAGACCGAAAGCTCGACGGCGAGGGCGTCGGCGAGCTCTCGGTCCACACCTACGCAGCCCTGCACTGCGTTTTCACTGGTCGAAGGACCAGTGCTTCCCGGCGTCGACCCGTCCCCCTGCGTGGACTGGCTTTGGCCGGAGAAGTTCGTGGGGGGTGCTGCTTCGAACGGAGTCATCGGCGATTCTGCCGCGTTGTCACGGTTCTGCCCAGAACCCGCGTTGTTCAATGTGCTCGCGTCTTGGCTTACCCAGCTGTTCGCGGCGAAAACCCCGCCGAACCCGAGAACGACGACCAGGGTGGTACCGGCCGCGATCGAGTTGCGCCTGCGCAGCGTGGCGCGGCGTGAGGCCTTGAGCACGTCGCCCGCGTCGAAGGACGCCGGTGGTGCGTCGTGTGCCGCGTCGCGGAACAGGTCCGCGAGCTTCTGCTCGTCCATCTACGTCCTCCTCTCGCTGGTCACGACGCCGGTCGCAGGTCGTCGATGGCATCGCCCAAAGCTTCCCGCAGCGCTGCCAGGCCGCGGGCGGTCTGACTCTTCACAGTTCCTTCCGAGCACTTCAACGCCTCGGCCGTGGCCGTGACGTCGAGGCCCTCGAGGAACCTCAGCACGAGCACGGCCCGTTGCCTGGGCGGGACTCTGCGCAGGCCTTTCAACAACGCCTGGCGCGTCGCGACGGTCTCACCGATCTCGTTGTCCGTCGTCGGTGACTCCGGCATCTCGTCGGTGAACTTCTCGCGCCGCCACGGACGGCGTGACTCGTCGATCACCGCCCGGACGACGGTGCGCCGGACGTAGGCGTCGAGAGCCTGCTTGTCCCGGATCTTCCGCCACCTCCTGTGCACCGCTACGAAGGCCGTCTGCGCGAAATCGTCAGCGCGGTGCCAGTCGCCGCACAGCAGGTATGCCGTTCGGCGCACGGCCTCACGGCGAGCCACGAAGTACTCCGCGAACTCCTGCTCGTCGCGCTGATCCACGCGGACTGCTCTCCGCTCGTTCCTCGAGTTGCACTGACTGGACGGAAACTGAGTCACCAACGGTTGCACGAACCATCGGGGAGAGCTACATCACCCCCTCGGTCGTTCACCTGATGTGATGTGATCGAGCTCGTGACCCCCATCGACCTGCGCTCGGACACCGTGACGAAGCCCGGCGAGGCCATGCGCCGCGCGATGGCGGCGGCCGAGGTCGGCGACGACGTGCTGGACCACGACCCGACCATGGCCGCTCTGGAGGAGCGGGTGGCCGGGCTGCTCGGCGTCGAGGCGGCCCTCTGGGTGCCCTCCGGTTCGATGGGCAACCTCATCGCGTTGTTCCTGCACCTGACGCGCGGTGACCGGTTCCTGACTCCTCTGGGCGCGCACGTGCTGGACGCCGAGCTCGGCACAGCCGCGTGGCTGGCCGGTGGGATGCCGCACGCGCTGCCCGTCGTCACTCCGGAGGCCGTGCTCGCGGCCGCCGGTGGCGAGTCTCCTTATTACGGGCTGCGCACCACGTTGTTGTGCCTGGAGAACACGCACAACGCCGCCGGTGGCACGGTGACCTCGGTTTCTGATCATGCCGCTCTGGTGGCTGCCGCACGGTCGGCCGGGCTGGCGGTGCACCTGGACGGCGCGCGGCTGTGGAACGCGTCCGTTGCTCTTGGGGTCTCACCCGCTGAGCTGGCCATGGGGGTCGACACCGTGCAGGTGTGCCTGTCGAAGGGGCTCGGGGCGCCGGTCGGGTCGGTGGTGGCCGGGTCCGCCTCGTTCGTCGTCGAGGCGCGGCGGGTGCGGAAGATGCTGGGCGGCGGCGTGCGGCAGGGCGGTGTGCTGGCCGCGGCGGGTCTAGTCGCCCTCGAGGGGATTAACCGCCTGGCCGACGATCATTCGAACGCTGATGTATTGGCTTCCGGACTGCGGTCATTGGGCTGGGAGGTGGCAGAGCCCGCGACGAACATCGTGCTGGCCACCGTGCCCGACCTGGACAAGACGCTGCTGTCGCTGCGGGAGGTCGGGGTTTTCGCCAGTCCGATGTCAGGCAAGGTTCGGTTCGTGACGCACGGCGACGTGGACTCGTCCGACATCGCCGAAGTGCTTCGCCGGCTTCGAGAGGACATCTGAGATGCGCTGGATCGTGTTCGACTTCGGCGAGGTGATCAGCCAGCGGAACCCGGCCAGGCCCGCGATGGCGGCGAAGCTCGGCGTGACGCTGGAAACCTTCGAGGTGGCGTACTGGGACCGCGACGCCTACGACCGCGGCGGCTCGGACGCCGACTACTGGGCGCGGATCGGTTCTGCTCTGGGGCTGACCCTCGACGACGCCCTCGTCCGCGAGCTGACCGCCATGGACAACGCGGGCTGGCTCGACGACCCGGTGGTGGAGACGGTCGCGCTGATCGAGGACCTGTCCGCGCTGGGACTGCCGCTGGCGTTGCTGTCGAACGCGCCGTCGACGTTCGGGCGGCTGGCCGAGAAGGTCCCGTGGGCCAAGCACTTCCGGCACCTGATCTTCTCCGGCGACCTCGGCTGCGCGAAGCCGGACGCGGCGATCTGGAAGCACGCGTCGGACGTGATCGGCTCGTCGGACGTGATCTTCCTGGACGACCGCCTGTCCAATGTGGAGGGTGCGCTGGTGGCGGGCTGGGACGCGCGACTGTGGACGTCAGCCGCTGCGGCGCGCGCCGAGCTCCGCACGGAGTTCGGCGATCTCGGCCCGTAGGTTCCGCAGCTCCTGCGCGGTCTCGAGCTCCGCTTCCTCGACGCCGCGCAGTTTCTCCACCAGCCAGCTGGCGATCGTGCCGGTGATGACACCGAGCAACGCGATGCCACCGACCATGAGCAACCCGGCGACGAGCCTGCCCTCACCCGTGACGGGATAGCGGTCGCCGTACCCGACCGTCGACATGGTGGTCAGCGTCCACCACAACGCGTCTCCGAACGTGGTGATGCTGGCGTTTTCCGCGTGCCTTTCCGCATCCAGCACGGCAAGGCTCGCGCAAAACGCCACGATTGCCGTCACACCCGCCACGTAAATGCTGACACGTTGCCTGATCTTGTGCTGGAACTTCTTGTTCAGCAACGTGATGACCGTGATGAGCCTGAGCACCCTGAGCTGACGCACCATCGGCAGAACAACCGCGGCAAGATCGAACAGGTGCGTTTTCAGGAATTTCCACTTGTTCTGCGCCAAGGTCAGCCGCATGCCGAACTCGACCGCGAACAAGAGCCAGACCAGCCACAACGCGATCTCCAGAGGCACGTGCATCGCCCCGTGATCGTCAAGAACCTGCCACGCGTAGGCGGCGAGGAACAGCACGGCGAGCGCCGTCAACGGCCACTCGACCTTTCGCTCCCACCGCTCGAGGCGGGCCTCGTTGGCTAACAACACCGCCTCATGGTGAGTGGTGCGTTGGCATTAATCCAGAGTCACCGCTTGGATTTGATCGCACCGTAAGCCGCGGTGCCTGCGAGGAGTAGTCCTCCAATCACAGCGAGCCAGAACAGGCCTTTCACGACGGCCCCGACGACGGCCAGCACGATCCAGATCGCCACCAGCCACCCGATGATCGCCCACATAGGACTCCCCTTCCTCCTCTCCGTGAACGTCCGGCGGGCCGGATTTGTTGCGGCTCGGCGTTCGGCGTTCGGCGTCGGGTTGCTCGCCCGATCAGAGCCAGGCCTTCAACCGCCGGAGCGCTTCCTCGACGTCCTGGGTCGCACCCGCGAACGACATCCGCACGAAGTGGTGCCCGTCCACGGGGTCGAAGTCGATGCCGGGCACGATCGCGACCCCGGTGTCGCCGAGCAGCTTCCTGCAGAACCCCATCGAGTCGTCCGTGAGGTGCCGGACGTCCGCGTACACGTAGAACGCCCCGTCAGCCGGCGCCAGCTTGCCGATCCCGAGGTCCGTCAGCCCTTCGAGCAACAGGTCCCGATTCACCTTGTACCGCTTGAGGTGCCCGGCCGTCTCCGCGTACGAGTCCTCGTGGAACGCCTCCACCGCCGCGTACTGCGCCAACGCCGGCGGACACAGCGTGAAGTTCCCAGTCAGGCAATCCACCGCCCGGCGAAGCCGCTCCGGCAACAACATCCACCCGAGCCGCCACCCGGTCATCGCGAACGCCTTGGAGAACGAGTTGACGACGATCGCGTCCCGCGACGTCTCCCAGGCACACCGCAGGGGCTCGCCGTAGCTGATCCCGTGGTAGATCTCGTCGCTGATCAGCTGAACCCCGTTGCCCGCACACCACCGCGCGATCGGCTCGACGTCGGCGACGGTCCCGGTCGGATTCGCGGGGCTGGCCACGATCACGCCCTTGAGCCCGGGATCGAGCATCTCGACCGTGGGCTGGAACCGCGTCTCCGGCCCGCAAGGCAACTCGACGACCTCACACCCCAACGCCTTGAGGATGTTGCGGTAGGCCGGATACCCCGGCCGAGCCAGCGCGACCCGATCGCCCGCGTCGAAGGCCGCCAGGAACGCCAGCGTGAACGCCCCCGACGAACCCGTGGTCACCACCACGTCGTCGGCCGTCACGTCGAGGTCGTACTGCCGCTTGTAATGCCCGGCGATGGCCTGCCGCAGCTCAGGAATCCCCAGCTGCTCGGTGTACCCGAGCGCGTGGTGGTCCAACGCGCGCGCCGCGGCCGCTCGCACCGGGCGCGGCGCGGGGCTCGACGGCTGACCGGCCGCCAGGGAGATCACGTCGCCGTGCGTCCGTTGCCTCTGCGCGGCGGCGGACAGCACGTCCATGACGTGGAAGGGCGGGACGTCGGCGCGGGCAGCCACGGTCAGCATGTCGTCAGGCTAACTGCCCACGACCTCGCCACACCTCTGTCCGTTCGCACCTCACCTCGGCTCGTCACCTCGAGGCTCTCACCACCTCACCTCTCGACATCCCGGGGCGCAGCAGCCTTCGTCGCATCCCCCGCGCTTCCGCAATATGCGGGCGCAGATAACAGTGTTTCAGGACATCCATTACCCGTGTGGGTGTGGATAACTGAAACCCGGCACATTTCCGTCACGACATACCTGACGAAGAAGTGCCGGGTTCAGGACAAAGCTCACCCGATCGTGCGCATTAATACCCTTGGTAGCCGCCGCCCTGGGACATCGCCTTCAAACCGGGGTGTCCTTCGAAGCCGCCGTAGCGCGAGAACGTGTAGCGGACGCCCGCGATGATGTTGTCGACGGGATTCCAGATGTCGTCGTGGCCCGGCAGCTTGTGCGCGTTGAACGTCGAGTCGATGCACTGCATGAGGCCCTTGGAGGGCGTTCCCGCCTGGGCGTTGGAATCCCAGAGGTTGATGGCGTGCGGGTTGCCGCTCGACTCCTTCTCGATGATCTTCCAGATCTCGTCGATGTTCTCTTCGGTGACCGGGATCCCGTTGGCCTGCAGGATCTTGATGGCCTCGCGGATCCACTCCTGGACGTTGCCGGGAGGCGGGCTGCCCGAGGGCGGGCCGCCGCTGGAGCCGAGGCCGCCCATGCCGCCGCCCTCACCTCCGCCGCCACCGCCGCCACCGGACGCGCCGCCACCACCTCCACCGCCGCCGCCTCCGTGGTGGGGCGCAGGCGCGGGCGCGGGCTTCGGGTCCGTTGTGGACGACGTCTTGGTCGAGTCGTCGGGCGGTGCGGTCGGGGCCCACTCGACGGGCTTGCCGGGGGCCGGCGTGAAGGACTGGGTGTTCGGGTCCTCGAGCGACGAGAACTTCGGGCTCAGCGCGCCTGGGCGGCCCTTCAGGGTGCCGGCGGCGGCGTTGACCGCGCTTTCTGCTTGGGAGACAACCGGTTTGGCGTCGCTGGCGGCTTCGGCGCAGAAGCCGCGGATGACGCTGTCCACGTCCTCCTGCGGCTGGCCGTGGAGCTGCTGGCGTGCCTGGCGGGCGCGGCTCAGCAGGTTCTCGCAGATGCTGTTCATCGACGTTTTCGCGGATTCCAACGCGTTCGCGGCCGCCTCCAGGTCGGTCGCGGCGCCGTTGAGCGCGTCGGCCATCGAGGTGCCGCACTTCGTCACGTTGGCCATGTAGGCGACGAAACCGTCGGCCGACTTGCCCTCCCAGGCGCCGTCGAGCTGTGTGACGGACCGCTGCAGGACGTTCGTCTGGTCGCCGCACTTGCCCGCCGCCTGCTTCCAGCGGCTCGCGATGTCGCGCACGGCCTGGGGTTGTGCGGTCTCGATCTTGTCCGCGAGCGCGGCCACGTCCGCGCCGCCGGGCAACGCCGCGACTTCGTCCATCGCGCTCACGTCACACCGCCTTCAAGGAGTTCTTGTTGGTTTCCTCGACGTCCGCGACGTTGGTCTGGACCGCGTCGAGCGCGCTCTCGACCTTGCGCAGCACCTTCTCGGCCGCCTCGAACTCCTGCGCGCCTGCCTGGTCCATTGCGGACACCGCGCCGGAGATCGCACCGGAAGAGCCGAGTTTCCCGAAAATGTCCGGATTGCCGTACTGGCCGGAAAAGCCGTCACCGATAGCGCCGAATTGTCCGGCCTGACTGCTCACGGTCGTTCGGCACTGTTCCATGGCTTCCTGGTTCAACTTCGTCGCAGCCATGCGCGCCTACCCCCTCAACGTCTACTCGCCGACTTTAGAACGAATTGCGCCGGGCGGTGAGCCGATTCGCTCTTTCGAGACGACGATGCCCGCCCGTCAGTTCGACGGGCGGGCATCAACGAAGGTTCCGCGATCAGACTTCTTGCAAGAGCTCCCAGATCGAGCCGGCGAGCCGGTGGTTGTCGACCGGCGTGATCGTGCACCAGTTGCGCCCGTCGCTGCTCGGCTTGAGCTGACGGAGATAACGCCCGTTGTGCGTGTCGTGGAAGGAGACGACCCGCCCGGCGCGCCGCCCGTTGCGCTGCACACCGAACTGCCCGCGCGTGGACATACCGTCGAGCATCCCGGCGAGCTCCTGCGCGTCACCGAGCCGCATTCCCTGCCGCTCCAGCATGGTGATCATCCGCTGGGCGTCGAGCCCGACGTTCTTCGCGGCCGCCACCAGCTCGTCGTAGGGCATGCTGATCGACCGCCCGAACCCGGCGGGCATCTCCCCGGCGACCGACACCGCGGCCTCGGCGAGCGCCGTGCCCCGAGCCTCGATCAGCCACATCTCGTCACGGTCCTGCACCGCCAGGATCGCCTCGTCCCCGATGGACGCGGCGAGCCCGCTGATCTGCCGATCCGCCCAGATCCACAGGTCGATGGCCACCTGGTGGTTCGCCAGCAGCGCGAACCCGTCAGCGAGCTCGGGCACGACGCGCCCGTTGCGAGCCAACCCACGAGCCTCCAACGACTCCCAGGCCCGCTTCACCACCTCGGACTTCTCGGTGTGGGTGATGGACGGGATCCGCGTGTCCAGCGCGACGTGCGCGGCCGGGAGGCGTTGCGCCTCCCAGACCACGGCGAACTCCACTGTGGACAGAACCACAGAACCTGGTGAGCTCAAGGGATCTACTTGTCCTTCGGGTCTTCGCCGATGACGGACTGCACCACCATGCGGTCGTCACCGAACATCTCGTCGGAGTCGACGCCGTACTTGCGCACGTGCTCGCCGTCCTCCTCGCCCTCACCCTTGGCAGCACTGGCCGCAGGAGACATGAGCGACCCGGCACCCTTACCGCCGACGCCACCCTTGCCCGCAGCGGCACCAGCGCGGTTCGCCTCGGGCCCAACGCCAGTGGCGCCGCCGGGCGTCATCGCACCGCCGGGCCCCTTACCCGCAGCCCCGGTACCGCCGGCACCAGCGCCACCGGCACCGCCACCACCGGACTTGCCGCCACCGATCGTGCTGGGCGCCCCCTTCGGGCCGGCGGGCGCGATGGGCGTCTTGGGAGCCTGGCTCGGACCGCGTCCACCACCGACGACCTGGGCGCCACGTGCGCTGGCCGTGCCGCCGGCGAGACCTGCGGCTGCTGCGGTCGCGGCTGCCAGGCCGATCGGCGGGGCGCCGAAGGGCTTGGGCAGGCCGGGGCCGGCTGCGAGCGGGTTCTGGGTGCCGCCACCGGGGAGGATGCCCGTGGTGTTGCCGGGAGTACCCGGCGTCGGGGTGACCGGGACGCCGGAGAAGCCGGGGCTGCCCGGGCTGCCGGGCGAGCCGGTGTAGCCGGGGCCGCCGGCGATGCCGGGAGGGCCACCCGCGGGCGTGCCGACCGGGGGGCCGACGGGCGTGGCGACGGCGCCACTGGTCACCACGATGTCCGGTGCCTGGCTCGGTGCGCGGAACCCGTCGAGCGAGCCCTGGCTGCCCGCGACGTAGCCGTTGAGGCTGTCGATGGCCTGCTGGCGAGCCGCGTTGGTCGCCGCGACCTCCTTGGCGTGGTCCGTCTCGATGCCGAAGAAGCCTCCGACCTTGTCCCCGAAGTTCTTCTCGGTGTCCCCGCGCAGGTCCTGGGAGGGAGGCGTGCTGTAGCGAGCCTGGCTCGTGCTTTCGCCCTGCTGCACCATGGCCTGCGAACTCTGGGTCGAGGCCTGGCTGCTCTCGTCGATCCCGGCGGCGACGACGTCCGTCTTCGCCTGGCCCTTCTCGCCTGCCGCGCCGCCCCAGTCGATCTTCAGCTCCTGCAGCTGAGCCTGGATGGTCTTGTCGACGTTGCTCAGCGTGTCGGCCAGCGAGCGCAGGGCCGCGGAAGCCTCGCTGAACCGAGAAGCCATGGTGCTACCCGAGAGCTTCTGGACCTCGGTCGCGAGATCCGTGTTGGACCAGCCGTCAAAGTTCCAGTCCGTGAGCTGCCGATAACCCGACATGACTCCCCCTCACTTCACTTCGATGTCTTCAGGGTCGCGAGCGCAAAACCGGCGGCTTTCTCAGCCTTTCCGCACAGGGCGGCTTGATCCTTTTCCGCGGTCGTGGTCGGGATGTAGCTGACCATCAGCTGCTGACCGTCAGCGACGTCGATCGCCACGGAACAGTCGAAACCGGTTCCGCCCTTGAGGGTGATCTCGACGGCACCGAAACCGGCGACGTCGATCACCTTGCCGTCGGTGTTTCCCGCGCCTTCGATCCAGTAGGAAGCGCCTTTGTGCGTCACCGCGCCGACCGTGTAGCCGAATCCGCCGTCGCCCGTGAAACGACAGCCGGACGACTGCTCACCCTCCACCAGGTCCATTTGTCTGGGGGTGGCGGCTTTGATCCCGATCTGCGCCATCTGGTCAGCCGTGAGCAGCTTGCAGGGGTCGGCGGAGTCGACCTTCAGGCTGGACGGGCGCGCTGGAAGGCCACTCGACGGATTGTTGCCGGACGAACCGGTCGTCTGCTCGGGAGAGGGAGTCCCCTTCTCGCCGCCAGGTGTGCAGGCTGAGATCGCAACCGCGCAGAAGGCCAGTGTCGCAAGCACGGAGAAACGCATCATCACACTTTCGGCCTGAACGACGAGGAGATCTCTTCTTCACTGAATCCGTACTGCTGAGCGGACACCTTCAGCTGATCGGAAAGGCTTTTCAGAGCCTCGATGTACGCCGAGATGCGATTCGCGTAGGAATCCTCGTTGAACACGAGCCGGTCGTTCCAGGCCTCGACGACGTCCGTCGTGACCTTGTCGCCGCCCACGGCCCGGATTCGCAGCAACTCCACTTTGTCCAGGTACTGGTCTTCCAGCATCCTCATCTGGTCGTGGACGACCCTGCCTGCCCTCAGGACGGTGTCCTTCTCGACGTGGAACTTCTGCGTCCCGCCGCCCCCGAAGTTCTCCGCGACCCTGTCCATGACCGACGAGGCGGCCTTGAAGGCGCTGACCGCACCGGCCAACGCGCCACCAGCCAGTCCCGCAGCGGCACCGAGAACGGCATCCGCCCCCGCGTTCTCCTGTGTCACGACGTCCTACCCCCGTACGGTCGGTAACGGTTCGGTCCCGCCTTGCAGGCTACCAACGCCTGAGTAAGACGTACCTGTGGTTGGACGAAGACAACCCTTCGTCGGTTCCACATCACGCTCAGTGTCGTCCGGCCCGTGACGTGCGCAAGGCGATCGGATAGGGCACAGCTAGTCGGGTGAGAACGCGACGCGCCCCATAGCGTTGTCGACGTGCTGGAACGACTCAACGAGGCCATGGCCCGCATCGAGGACGACCTCGAAGGCGAGGTCGACGTCAAGGTGCTCGCCCGGATCGCGGGCACCAGTGAGTACCACCTGCGCCGGATGTTCAGTGCGCTGGCGGGGATTCCGCTGAGCGAGTACATCCGCCGCAGGAGGCTCACGAAGGCGGCGAGCGAGGTCCTCAGTGGACAGAGTTCGCTGCTCGACGTTGCCGTCAAATGGGGTTACGGGTCCAACGAGGCCTTTGCGCGTGCTTTCAGGGCGATGCACAAGGTCGGTCCCCAGGAGGCGCGCCAGAGCCGGAAGGCGTTGCAGTCGCAGCAGATTCTCACGTTCAGACTTGTTGTCGAGGGGAGTACGAGCATGGAGTACCGGATCGTCGAGAAGGACGCGTTTCGGGTTGTCGGGCGGGGGACGCGGGTGCCGTTGGTGCACCTGGGGATGAACCCCGCGATCGTCGAGTTCGTGAAGGGCATCGGGATGCCGGCGCTCGACCGGATGAAGGCGCTCAGCAACGGGGAGCCGGAGGGGATGCTGGCGCTCACCTTCAACCAGGAAGGGGTCGAGGAGGGCGCCATGCTCGACTACTTCCAGGGGGTGGTGACCAGCGAGGACGCGCCTGAGGACATGGAGACGCTGCAGGTGCCGGAGAACACGTGGGCGGTGTTCACGGCTACTGGGCCGTATCCCGAGACCATTCAGTACATGTGGCGGGACGTGTACACGCAGTGGTTCCCGTCCAACAGCTACGAGAGCGTTGAGGGGCCGTCGATGTTGCGCACGCAGATCGATGGTGACCAGGCCACGGCCGAGTTGTGGATTCCCGTCACCAGCTGAGGGACAGGCGTTCGATCACGTCTCGCAGTTCCAGCACGGCCAGCCATTCCGAGGGGATCACGGTGACGCCGTCGCGCGCGCCGAGGATGTTGCCGCAGATCGAACCCGTCGAGTCGCTGTCGCCCGTGTGATTCACCGCGATTCGCACCGCGTCGGCGAAGTCCTTGCCGACCAGGGCGGCGTGCAGGCCGATGGCCAGGGCTTCTTCGCCCACCCAGCCGCCGCCCAGTTCCGACTCGATCTCCTCCGGGGTCAACGGGCCCAGGCCCATCACCTTGTCCAGCAACGAGGTCTGTTCCTCGTGGCCGTCCCAGCGGATCAGTTCGGCTCGTGCCACGGCTACGGCCGACGGCAGGTCCGAGCCCGCCAGCAACGCTTGGACGATCACCGCCAGGGCGCCTGCGGACAGGTAGCCGCTCGGGTGGTGGTGCGTCATGCGGGCGGTGTCCGCGGCCAGGGTGAAGACCTCGCGGACGTCGGACGACCAGACGGCGACCGGGGCGGCGCGCATGACGCCGCCGCAGCCCTTCGAGTTGTTCTTCTCGTTGTGCTTCAACGCGGTTATGCACGTGTGGCCCGGCGCCCGCCGTGAGTGCAGGCGCTGGTCCGCCATCAGCCAGCCGTCCGAGGCGACCAGAGGGCCGCCCTGCGTGTGCAGCCAGCGCGCGTAGGCGGCCCGCACGGTCAGTCGCGGGTCCACGCCGTGCTGGCGGGCGAGCAGGAGGCCCTCCAGCGTGAAGAGCACCATCTGGGTGTCGTCGGTGATCTCCAGCACGGGGAGGTCGACGACACCCGCGGGGCCGTACTGGCGGCGGATCGTGTCGATCGACGAGAACTCGATCGGCGCGCCGAGGCCGTCGCCGACGGCACCGCCCAGCACGCACCCCAGGAGGCTCACGGCAGCGTGATCTTGCCGTCGATGGCCTTCGACGCGATGTCCGAACGGTGGTGCGAGCCGGTGAGGTGGATGTCCGCGATGCGCTTGTAGGCGCGGTCGCGGGCCTTCGACAACGACTTGCCGGTGCCGACGACGGACAACACTCGGCCGCCGGCGGAGACCACGGCACCGTCCTCACGGCGGCGCGTGCCCGCGTGCAGGACGCCCTCGGCCTCGGAGCCGGTGATCACGTCGCCGGTGCGCGGGCGGTTCGGGTAGCCCTCGGCCGCCAGCACGACGGTCACGGCGTACCCGTTCTCCCACTCCAGCGCAGGCAGGGACGCCAGCGAGCCGTCGGCCGCCGCCAGGAACAACGAGGAGATCGGCGACTTCAGCAGGGCGAGCACGGACTGCGTCTCCGGGTCGCCGAAGCGGCAGTTGAACTCGATCACCTGCACGCCGTTCGACGTCAGCGCCAGGCCCGCGTACAGCAGGCCGACGAACGGCGTCTCCCGCGCACGCAGCTCGTCGACGACGGGCTGGACGCAGCGCGACACGATCTCGGACACCAGGCCCTCCGGCGCCCACGGCAGCGGCGCGTAGGCACCCATGCCGCCGGTGTTCGGGCCCGCGTCGCCGTCGCCGACGCGCTTGAAGTCCTGCGCCGGGATCAGCGGCACCACGGTCTCGCCGTCGGTGACGCAGAACAGCGACACCTCCGGACCGTCCAGGAACGACTCCAGCAGCACCGGGTGGCCGCCGTCGAGCAACGTCATGGCGTGCGCACGGGCGAGAGCGAGGTCACTGGTCACCACGACGCCCTTGCCGGCCGCCAGGCCGTCGTCCTTCACGACCCACGTCGGGCCGAACCGGGACAGGGCGGCGTCCAGACGGGCCGGGTTGTCCACGACCTCGCTGTGCGCGGTCGGCACCCCCGCGGCGTTCATGACGTCCTTGGCGAACGCCTTGGACCCCTCGATGCAGGCAGCGGCCTTCGACGGACCGAAGCAGGGGATGCCGAGCGCACGGACAGCGTCCGCGGCCCCGACCACCAGCGGTTGTTCGGGGCCGATGACGACGAGGTCGGCCTTCCACTCCTTCGCGAGGCCTGCGACGGCCGAGGCGTCTGCGACGTCGACGCCGTAGATCTCGGCGTGCCCGGCTATGCCGGCGTTGCCAGGCGCGCACGCCAAAGCAGTCAGCTGCGGGTCGCGCGACAACGCGAGGACAAGGGCATGCTCACGGGCTCCAGACCCGATGACCAGGACGCGCACGAGGGCCCAGCGTAGTTCAGCCGAGTGCCTGCTTCGCCCCAGGGTGCAGCGGGACCGGTTCGGACGCGGAGGCCTTGTCCTTCGAGATGTCCTTCACGGCCGGGTGGACCTTCTCCAGGTCAGCCTTCTTGTCGAAGATCAGCTTGGTGACGGCGCAGGCGTTGTTGGCCGCGAAGTCCTCGCGGACGAGCAGCAGGTTCGGCACCACGATCGTGGGAACCTCGGCCACGCCGTAGGTCGCCGCGGGGATCGGCGCCGTGTCGTACACCGGGCTGATCTTCTTCATCTCCGGCAGGAGCGGGGTGATGTCGACGAACTTCACCTTGTCCTTGAGCGACGTGGTGATGTCCGTGATCTGCGGCGTCGGCAGCCCGCCCGACCAGATCAGGCCGTCGATGCTGCCGTCCTTCATGCCGTCCGCGGTCTTGGTGAGGTCGAGCCGCTGCGCCTGCACGTCGGAGTCGATGTTGAGACCGGCCGACTTCAGCAGGCGCCCGGCGATCACCTCGGTGCCGGACTTCGGCGACCCCGTCGAGATCCGCTTGCCCTTCATGTCCGCGATCGAGTTGATCCCGGAGTCCGCCCGGACGAGGACCTGCGTGTAGTTCGGGTAGATCCGCGTCAGCGCCGCGATCTTCTCCTTCTTGCCGTTGAACGCGCCGGTGCCGTTGACGGCGTCCGCGGCGGTGTCGGCCAGCGAGAACGCGATGTCGTACGTGCCCGCGACGAGCTGCTGGATGTTCTGCACCGACGCACCGGTCTCGGCGGACGACGCCTTCAGCTTCGAGTTGTCGGAGATCAGCTTCGCCAGACCGCCGCCGACCACGAAGTACACGCCACCGGAGTTGCCGGTCGCGATCGTGATCCGCCCGTCCGACGCCTCGCAGGACGCGCCGCCGCCCGAGGCGTCGGGCGTGGTGGGTGTGCGCTTGCCGCCACACCCGGAAACCACGAGCGCCAAAGCGATCGCACCGATCGCGTACTTACGCAGCATCACGAACCCTCCCACGGGTCACCAGGTGTACCGCCACGGCCACCACGAGGAACCCTGCCCCGATGGCGATCGTCAGCGGCTGCAGATAGAGCAGGAACAACGCGGCCGGCACGCACAGCAGACGTTCCGGCCAGCGCGCGGGACCGAACAACCAGCCGCCCGTCAGCACGGCGAGAGCGGCCACCCCCAGCGCGGACGCACCGAACGCCCACACCGAGTCCAGCAGGGGTCCGCGCAGCAAAAGGGAGGCACCGGCGTCGGTCAGCACGAACGCCAGCGGCACCAGGAACGCGGGCAGCGTGTACTTCCACGTCTGCCACATCGTCTTCATCACGTCACCGCCGGTCAGCGCGGCGGCGGCGACGGCGGCAAGGGCGGTCGGCGGCGTCACCTCGGACAACACCGCGTAGTAGAAGATGAACATCGCCGTCTCGGCCGGCTCGACGCCCAGCGTGATCAACGCAGGCCCGATGACGACCCACGAGATGATGAACGACGCCGTCACCGGCACGGCCAGCCCGAGCACCGACACCGCCACGGCCGCGAGCACCGCCGTCAGCATCAGCACCACGACGGGCTCCGAGGTCAACGCCGAAGCCAGGTCCACCAACGACCCCGCAAACGCTTGCCCCAGCCCGGTCTTGGTGATCGTCGAGGTCACCACGCCGGCCGCCGCGCACACCGCGATCACCGGGAACGCCGAGCGCACCCCGACCGACAGCGCGTCGGCGATCAGCCGGAACCACTCACGCCGGTGGTTGATCAACGCGAACAGCGCGGCCACACCCGTCGCGTACACGACGGCCTTGTAGACCGGGATGTCCAGCGCCAGGAACACGATGATGATGAAGAGCGACAGGAAGTGGTACCAGCCGAGCTTCAGCACGTCGAAGAACCGCGGCGCGTCCACGTCGACGGGCCGGGCGCCGAACCGCCGCGCGTCCGCCTCGACGGCCAGCGCGATGCCCAGGTAGTAGAGCAGCGTCGGGATGATCGCCCAGATCAGCACCTCCAGGTACGAGACCTGCAGGTACTCGGCGATGATGAACGCCGCCGCGCCCAGCGTGGGCGGCGACAGGATCGCGCCGATGCCGGACGCCGCGAGCAGCCCTCCCGCGTTCTCCTTGGGATATCCGGCCTTCTGCAGCATCGGCCACGTCACGGCGCCCAACGACACCGTGGTCGCCGTGCCGGATCCGGAAACCGTGCCCAGCAGGAAGCCCGCGGTCGCCGCCGTACGACCGGGCGCCGTCCGCGACTTGCGGAAAGCGGCGAAGCTGACGTCCACGAAGAACTTGCCGGCCCCCGAGGCGTTCAGCACGGCGCCGTAGATCGTGAACAGCACGATGTAGGTCGCGGCGACATCCAGCGGAATGCCGTAGAACCCGCTGGAGTCGTTGAAGAACCCGTTGATGATCTGCGGGAAGTCGATGCCGGAGTGCGATATCGACCACGACGCCGGCAGGAACCCGCCGTAGTAGGCGTAGGCGATGAACGCCAGGCACACCACCGGAAGCACCCACCCGGTCGTGCGCCGGCAGGCCTCCAGGATCAACACCAGCAGCACCGAGCCCGCGATCACGTCCAGGGTCGAGAGCTGGCCCTGCCGGTTCAGGAACTCGTCGTAGCCCCCGAACAGCGGATACGCGCCCACCACGAAGGCGAGCCCGGCCAGGACCCAGTCCCACCAGGGCGGCGTGTGCCCGCGGCCGTACGCCAGGAACACCAGCGGCAGCGTGACCGCCAGGAAGATGATCAGGTAGTACTGGCTTCCCTTGGCGAACGGGAAGAACACCTGCTTGAGCACCAGGAGGGCGATCAGCAGGCCGGCGATCCACAGCGCCCGCTCCCACCTGGGTGAGAGCGAACGCGACGGCATCTCCTCGTCGTGCTCCGCGACGATGCGGGCGAGGTCCGGGTTGGCCACGGACCGACCGTACTGTGGGCGCGATCACAGCATCAGTGCATCAATCCAAAGGGACTGCAAAGACTTCAGAGCGAGATCACACGATGGCACTGTCCACATAGCACCAGCGCCAGTCCTCGCCCGGTTCGAACGAGCGCATGACCGGATGCTGGGACGCGCCGAAGTGCGCGGTCGCGTGCCGGTGGGGGCTCGAGTCGCAGCACGCCACGTGCCCGCAGGACAGACACATCCGCAGATGAGCCCAGTTGCGCTCGCCCAGGGCGAGACAGTCCACGCAGCCCTCGCTGGACTCCGGTTCCACCGATTGAGGCAGCGCTTCCACGTGCGAACAGGTCATGGTTTGCATCATTACGCAGAATGAGCGGCATGTACGGGCCTGAGCTTCTGCTGCTGCTCCTCGGGGCGTTGATCGTCACGGCCATCGCACGCCGGTTGAACTGGTCGGCGCCGCTGGTCCTCGTGGCCGTCGGCCTGATCGTCTCGTTCATCCCCGGCGTGCCGGAGTTCGAGCTCGATCCGCACCTGATCCTGCTGGTGGTGCTGCCGCCACTGCTCTACAGCGCGGCACTGGACAGCTCCTACCTCAACATCCGCGCGAACCTGCGGCCGATCGGGCTCCTCGCGGTGGGACTCGTGCTCTTCACGACCTTCGTGGTGGGCGTGACGGCGAAGCTGGTCTTCCCGGACCTGCCGTTCGCCGCCGCGCTCGTGCTGGGCGCGGTCGTGGCCCCGCCGGACGCCGTGGCGGCCGTCGCGATCGGACGCAGGCTCGGGCTGCCGCGCCGGGCGATGACGCTGCTGGTCGGCGAGAGCCTGATCAACGACGCGACGGCGCTGACGGCGTTCAAGGTCGCGGTGGCGGCCGCGGCGGGGGCGGCCATGCACCCGATCGACGGCGTGTGGATGTTCGTGCAGGTGACGATCGGTGGCATCGCGATCGGCCTGGTCGTCGGCGTGGTCGTCCACTTCCTGCGCAAACGGCTCTGCGAGGGCGTGCTGGAGAGCGCACTCGGCCTGCTCGTGCCGTTCGGCGCCTACCTGCTCGCGGAAGAGGCTTTCCACGTCTCCGGGGTACTCGCGGTCGTCGTCGCCGGCCTCTACATCGGGCACAACGCCCCGCGCGGCAGTTACACGACGCGACTGCAGGACGGTGCCGTGTGGCGTTCGGTGGACGCGCTGATGGAGTCGTTCGTCTTCGCTCTCATCGGCCTGCAGGTCTCGTCGATCATCGCCGACGCCGACCTCAACGCCGGTCTGCTGCTCGGCGCCGCGGCGGTGCTGCTGGCCACGATCCTCGCCCGGTTCGTGTGGATGTACCCAGCCGCCTACCTGCCGGTCCTGCTGAGCAAGAAGATCAGGGAACGCGAGGGGATGCCGGACCTGGGCCAGGTGACGGTGATCTCGTGGGCGGGCATGCGGGGTGTGGTGACGCTGGCGGCCGCGGCGGCGATCCCGGCGGACGTTCCCGGCCGCGACGTCATCCTGTTCTGCGCGTTCGTCGTCACCGTCGCGACCCTGCTGCTGCAGGGCATGACGCTGCCGTGGCTGATCAGCAAGATCGGCTTCGAGGACGACGACGCCCGCAAGGACGCGCTGGCGGAGGCGCAGGTGCAGCACCGGGCGGCGCAGGCCGCGGTGACGAGGCTCGACCAGGAGACCGATGACGTCCCCGACCACGTCCGCGACCAGCTGCGATCGCTCGCCGAGCATCGGGGCAACGCCGCGTGGGAACGGCTCGGGCGGCAGGACGAGGAGAGC
This sequence comes from Lentzea sp. HUAS TT2, assembly GCF_051853195.1. NCBI lineage: Bacteria > Bacillati > Actinomycetota > Actinomycetes > Pseudonocardiales > Pseudonocardiaceae > Lentzea > Lentzea sp. HUAS TT2. Next base: position 2,525,160 of record NZ_CP196667.1, read on the forward strand.
CCGGCGGCCGCGTACCGCAGGCTGCGCAGGGCGATGCTCAGCGCCGAACGTGACGAGTTCGTCAAGGCCAGGGACAAGGGCGAGATCGACGACGAGGTGCTGTTCCGGGTGCTGCGCGAACTCGACTTGGAGGAAGCCGCACTTTCCCGTGAGTAACCGTTCACCTGCATTTCGTGTTGCGATGCTTGGGTGCGCTCTCAACACCAAACGGGAGGTCGAACGATGTACCGGAGAGGTCTTGCCGCCGCGGTCCTCGTGTTCGCGGGTGCGGTGGTGGCGTCGCTGCCTTCCGCCTCGGCGCACGACGACAAGGGCCCGATCGTCATCGGGCACCGCGGCGCGTCGGCGTACCGGCCCGAGCACACGCTCGCGTCGTACGAGCTCGCGGCACGCATGGGCGCCGACTTCATCGAGCCCGACCTGGTGCCCACCAAGGACGGCAAGCTGGTCGCCCGGCACGAGAACGAGATCGGCGGCACCACCGACGTCAGCTCGTTGCCGCAGTTCGCCGACCGCAAGAAGACCAAGACGATCGACGGTGTCGCCGTCACCGGCTGGTTCACCGAGGACTTCACGCTCGCCGAGCTGAAGACGTTGCGCGCCAAGGAACGCATCCCGGCGATCCGCCCGCGCAACACCCTCTACGACGGCCGCTTCGAGATCCCGACGCTGCAGGAGGTCATCGACCTCTCGAAGCGCCTGTCCCGCGAGCTGCACCGAGAGATCGGCATCTACCCGGAGACCAAGCACCCGACGTACTTCAAGTCGATCGGTCTCGCGCTGGAGCCGAAGCTCGTCGAGACGCTGAACCGCAACGGTCTCAACCGGAGCAGCGCCAAGGTCTACGTGCAGTCGTTCGAGGTCGCGAACCTCAAGGAGCTCAACAAGTCGCTGCGCGTGCCGATCGTGCAGCTCGTCAACGGTTCCGGCGCGCCGTACGACTTCGTGGTGGCCGGGGACAAGCGCACGTACGCAGATCTGGTCACCCCGGCCGGTCTGCGCGAGGTCCGTTCCTACGCGGACGGTGTCGGCCTCACCAAGGACATCATCATCCCGCGTGACGCCAACGGTTTCCTCAAGGCTCCGACCACGGTCGTCAAGGACGCCCACCGGGTCGGGCTGATCGTGCACTCGTGGACGTTCCGCAACGAGAACTCGTTCCTGCCCGCGGACTTCCGCTCCTCGACCGACCCGGCCGCGTACGGCCGGGCCTTCGAGGAGTACGACCTGTTCTTCAAGCAGGGCATCGACGGCGTGTTCGCGGACAACCCCGACACGGCCGTGGAGGCCAAGGTCAAGCGCTAGTGCCGCGAGGCGCTCTGCTGAGCGTCGAAGGCGCGGTGAAGGTTGCCGGTCGTGGCACTGGCCAGTGCGAGCGTGCGGTCCCCGTCGAGCAACCCTCGTTGCTTGAGCAGGGGCCGCACGCCCTCGCCGAACCAGTAGGCCTCTTCCAGGTGCGGGTAGCCGGACAGCACGAACTCGTCGATCCCGATGGAGTGGTACTCCTCCACCAGATCCGCGACCTCGGAGTGCGACCCCACCAACGCCGTTCCCGCGCCACCACGCACGAGCCCGACGCCTGCCCACAGGTTCGGGTAGATCTCCAGGCCCCGCACGCCGCGGCTGAGGTCGCCGCCGTGCAGTGCCAGCATCCGTTGCTGGCCAACGGACTCCGACGCGCCCAGCTGTTCCTGCGCCTTCGCGACCACAGCCGGGTCCAGCGCGTCGAGCAGCTTCGCGGCCGCGGCCCACGCCTCCGCCGAGGTATCCCTGCTGATCGTGTGCAGCCGGATGCCGAACCGGATCGGGCGATCGGTGAGCGCCCGCACCCGTGCGATCTTCTCCGCCACGTCGGCGGGCGGCTCGCCCCAGGTCAGGTACACGTCGGCGCGGGCGGCAGCCACGGGTAGAGCAGCGTCGGACGAGCCCCCGAAGTAGATCGGCGGCACCGGGTCCGGCGCGGCCAGCACCGTGGCGTCCTGCACCTGGTAGTGCCTGCCCTGGAACGTGTACGGCTTGCCGGTCCAGATCCCGCGCACGACCTGGAGGAACTCGTCGGTGCGCTCGTAGCGCTGGTCCTTGTCGAGCCAGTCGCCGAACCGTTGCTGCTCGACGGAGTCGCCGCCGGTCACCACGTTGAGCAGCAACCGCCCGCGCGAGATCCGCTGGTACGTCGCGGCCATCTGCGCGGCCAGCGTCGGCGACAGCACGCCGGGCCGGAACGCCACGAGGAACTTCAGCGTCTTGGTCTGCGCGATCAACGCGGACGTGGTCAGCCACGCGTCCTCGCACCACGTGCCGGTCGGCGTGAGCACCCCGGTGAACCCGACCTGCTCCGCCGTGCGCGCGATCTGCGCCAGGTAGTCGATGTCCGGCTCCCGGCGTGCCCCGGCCGCGGGCGCGCGGTTGGCGTGGAAGTGCTCCACGACCGTGCGGCCGTCGCCGGAGGTCGGCAGGAACCAGTGCAGCGTGATGCTCATGCCAGATCTCCCTGGAACCTCGTGTCCACGAACTTCGCGAAGTCGACCTTGCCCGGCAGCGTCTTGTCCTCGGTGAACGCGTCCGCGAGCTCCTGCTCGGACTTGATCACCGTGTCGTCGAGCTTCACCACCTGGTCGCCGTTGCGCTGCACGGCCGCGAGCGCGACCTCGTACTTCAGGCCCGTCTCGGCCGCCCAGGCCTTCGCCCACTCCTCGCGGTGCGTGTCGGCCCACTTCTGCGCCTTGTAGTACCGGATCAGGTACTCCTTGAGCGCCGGGTTCTTCCCCTTGTCGTCCAACGCCTTCTTGCCGGCGACGTTGAAGCCGTAGCCGTTCGACCTGCCCTCACCGGTGGTGAGCACGCGGGCCTTGGCCTCCTGCTGCGCCTGCGCGGTGTAGGGGTCCCAGACCGCCCACGCGTCGACCTTGCCCTGCGTGAACGCGCCGTACGCGTCGGCGGGCTGCAGGAAGTTCAGCGTGACGTCCTTGGTCGTGAGACCGGCCGCGCGCAACGTCAGCAGGACCTGGCCGTGGGCCGAACTCCCCTTGGCCACGGCGATGTTCTTGCCCTTCAGCTCGCTGACCGACTTCAGCGGCGAGTTCTCCGGCACGAGGATCGCGTCCGCCTCGACCTGGCCCTTCGACACCCCGACGGCGGCGATCTTGGCGCTCGCGGCGGCGGCGAAGATCGGCGGTGTGTTGCCGACCGCGCCGACGTCGATCGCGCCCGCCGAGGCCGCCTCGAGCAGGGGCGGGCCGGAGGTGAACGTCGACCACTCGATCTTGTAGGGGAAGTCGTTCAGCAGACCGGCCGCGGTCAGCACCGACTTGGCGCCGCCCTTCTGGTCACCGACCTTCAGCACGACGTCGCCGGCCGGGGCGTCCGGGGACTGCGCGGCCGTCGAGCACCCGGTGGTGAAGAGGATCGCGGCGAGAAGAGCGAGCAACTTCCTGTCAGGCAGCTTCTTCAACGTCCACTCCCAGGTCAGCGAGCACGCGGGTGCGCTGCTCCACAACGGATGCCCGGCGGCGCGGGCGGGGCAGGTCGACGTGGTGCGTGGCGACGATCCGGCCCTCGTCGAGCACGAGGATCCGGTCGGCCAGCAGCAACGCCTCGTCGACGTCGTGCGTCACGAGCAGCACGGCGGGCTTGTGCCTGAGCCACAGGTCTTCCACCAGGTGGTGCATGGCGAGCCTGGTCAGCGCGTCCAGCGCGCCGAACGGTTCGTCCAGCAGCAGCACGTCCGGCTCGCGCACCAACGCCCGCGCGAGCGAGACCCGTTGCGCCTCACCGCCGGACAACGTCAGCGGCCACGCGTCGGCGTGGTCGGTCAGCCGCACTTCTTCCAGCGCCTTCAACGCGACCGCACGGCCGTCCGGCTTGTGCAGGCCCAGCGAGATGTTGCGCCAGACCTTGCGCCACGGCAGCAGACGCGGCTGCTGGAACGCGATCGACACCGTGCCGGGCACTTCCGCCTCGCCCTCGACCTCGCGGTCGAGGCCGGCGAGGATCCGCAGCAACGTCGACTTGCCGCAGCCACTGCGTCCCAGCAATGCGACGAACTCGCCGGGCCGGACCTCCAGGTCGATGCCGTCCAGGACAGTTCGCGGGCCGAAAGCCTTGCGCAGACCTCGAACACTCACGGCCGACTTCACCGGGCTCGCCATCGCAGGATCCTCCTCTCCAGCAACCGCACCAGGGCGTCCGTCGTCAGGCCGAGCAGCGCGTAGACCACGAGGCCGACGACCACGACGTCGGTGCGGAGGAACTCACGGGCGTTGTTGATCAGGAAGCCGAGGCCCGCGTCGGCGTTGACCTGCTCGGCGACGATCAGCGACAACCAGGCGGTGCCGAACGCGATCCGCAGTCCCACCAGGGTTTGCGGCACGGCGGACGGCAGCACGACGTGCACCACCCGTTCGATCCGGCTGTAGCCGAGCACCCGAGCGGCCTCGACGAGACCGGGGTCGGTCTGCCGGATGCCCGCGTGCAGGTTGAGGTAGAGCGGGAACGCCACCCCGGCCGCGACCAGCGCGAGCTTCGGCTCCTCGCCGATGCCGAACCAGAGGATGAACAGCGGGATCAGGCCGAGGTGCGGCAGCGTCCGCAACATCTGCACCGGCGGGTCGAGCAATGTCTCGCCCCAGCGGGAAAGGCCGGAGGCGAGACCCAGGACAACGCCGAGAAAACCGCCTATCAGGAATCCGAAGAAAACGCGCCCGATCGACACGGCGAACGCCTCGCCCAATTGGCCGTCCGCGATCAGCTCACCGGCGGAGTGGGCGACAGTGATGGGGGAAGCGAGTTTGTCGGGCGACAGCACACCCGTTGAGCTGGCCAGTTGCCACAGCAGGACCAGCGCCACCGGGCTGATCCAACGCAGCGGCAGCTTGAACTTCCGCGCCTGCGAAGGCGTCGCGGTTTTCGGCCGCGCGGCCACTCCTGCTATGGACAAGGTCATGGGCGGAAGTACAGGCGAGCCCGCGGATCGAGTCAACGGCGCCCAAATCGTGAAAACGCGTCGTACATCGAGATGTTCCCCGCACGGACATATTTCCTGCCAACGGCTTAGTGACAGCGCGGTCCGCGACGATCAACATGCAGGGATGGATGAGGGGGACAGACCCGGGGTGCCTTCGGGTACCACGCTTCGATTCGCGTCGTTGGTGCTGCTGGCGGTCGCGACCACGCTGCTGATCTTCGGCCAGTTCGCGTCCGCTTGGCCGGCGCCGACCTCGCTCGATCGCGCCCGTTGCCAGGTGCAGTCGGGCCTGTACCTCACCACGACCATGGCGGTGGATCCCGACGAGTCCAAATGGGACGGTTATCGGGCGTGCATGGCCGCCTTCCTCGGCGGCAGGGCGGTGTGGCTCACCGGCGGGCTGGTGCTGCTCTTCTCGGTGGCGCTGCTGATCTACGTGCTGCGCCCGGCATGGGTGCGCTACCGGCGGAACCTGGTTCCCGTTCCCGACGAACTGGCCGAACCGCTCGCCGAACTGGTCGCGGAGGCGGGGCTGGCCAGGGCACCGATCTTCCTGCTGGACCGGGCGAAGGTGCGCGCGGGCGGTGTCGCGTTCGGCACGCACCGACGCAAGTACGTGGCGCTCAACGTCGGCATGATGGCGTTGCGCCGCATCGAGCCCGAGTCGTTTCGCACGATCGTGCTGCACGAACTCGCGCACGTTCGCAAAGACGTCGGGATCACCTATGCGACGCTCGCGATCTGGCGCGCCTACGTCGTCGCGGTGCTGACTCCGTACGTGCTCACACTGTTCCAGCCGCTGTGGGCGGTCACCCCGTTCCGGATGCCCCGAGTCCCGGACAGCTCGTACACCTGGGCGGTGCTGTGGCACCTGATCGCGCTGGTGGGCGTGGCGTTCGCGGCTCGCGTCGCCGTGTTGCGGGCGCGCGAGAAGCAGGCGGACGCGCTGGTCGTGCACTGGACGGGCGATCCCGACCCGTACCGGCTGCTGCCGCACACCGGACGTCTGCGCCGCTGGTTCGGCCACCACCCGGCGCCCGCGCGGCGCCGTGCCGTCATGCGGGACCCGAAGTCGTTGCTGAGGCCGGGTTTCTGGGAGACGCTCGGCAGCGCACTGGCCGTGCAGGTCGCCTGGTGTCACACGGTGGCGGCGCTGCACGAGCTGACCTGGTACCACGAGGGCAACGGGTCGCACCTGATCATGCGGGTCGTCTGGGCGGTGCCGATGGCCGCGCTCATAGGTCTGATCGCCTGGCGCGGTGCGGCTTTCGGGCCGCGTCGTGGCACGTTCGCGGTGCCAGGGCTCGCCGTCGGCCTGGGCATCGTGCTCGGTGACCGGCTGGACGCGCACAACTTCGTCCCGATCAGCCTCCACACCGTTCTCGGTTCGCTCGCCCTGGCCGGCACCGCCACGCTCGTGACGGTCTGGGCGGGACACTGCGCGACTCTCGTGCGAACCCGTTGGCACGGCTGGGTTCTCGGTCCGTCGATCGCCTTCGTCACGTTCACGCTGCTGTCGTGGTTCTCCGAGATCCGCATCGCCGAGGCGGTCTGGCGCAACAACGTCATACCGGTCCTGGACCTGCTCGACGCCTCCGTGACGAAGGCCGTGGTCCTGCCGTTCCTGCTGAACTTCAACCGGGTGCCGACGGTGGTGGCGCTGGCGTTGCTGTGGCTGGTGCCGCTGGTGCTGCGCCGCGAGTTCCCCCGGTTCGCCGCGCTGGCCGGCGTGATCGGCGGTGTGGCGGCCGCCGCCGCGGTGGTGCTGCTCGGCTCGTCCGGAACGCCGCTGGACGCCACGGCCTGGCAGATCATCGCCGTCGTGGCAGTCCAACTGGTCGCGGTGGCGGTGGCGCGGACGGACCGGGTGGGAGCGTTGCTCACGGCGTGGCTGATCGGGCTGGCGGGGACGGCGGCGATCTGGCTGACGCACCTGAACGGGTCCGAGGTCGACAGCGTCCTCGCGACGCGGCCGCACCAGGTCCTGCCGGTCCTGGGAACGCTCGCGGCGTTGATCGCGGGTGGTTACGGCCTCCAGCGCGGCTACGCCCGCTCACGGCCGTTCTGGGCGGCCGGAATCGCGGTCCTGGGTGTCGCGACCGCGGCGTGGTGGCCCCACGCGGCGTCGACGGCGACCTCGTTGCAGGCGGCGCCGCCGACGGAGACGAAGTTCGACACCGACGAGGCCGTGAACACCTGGATCTACGGTGGCGGCTGGGACCGGATGATGGCCGTGGTGCGAGCCCAGGACAAGGTGTTCGCGGGCGTGCGGGCCGCGGACCCGGCCGCGATCGCGGCCGGGTGCGAGGAGCTCGGCCCGGTGCTGCGCGAGCCCTTCCCGCTGCCACCGGACCCGAAGATCGCCACCACGTGGACAGAGGGGTTGCGGGCCATGGAGAACGGCACGCGGTCGTGCCTCGTCGTCTTCCGGGACTCCGGCCCCGACGACGGCTCGATGGCGAGTGAGTTCATCAAGGGCCTCGACCAGCTGGAGGCCACGCAGAACGCGCTGGTCGAGGCCCGGGAGAGAGCTCTCAGCTGAGCACGTCGTGGCGCACGATCGTCTGGTCGCGGCCCGGACCGACGCCGATCGCCGAGACGCGGGCGCCGATGATGCTCTCCAGGTACTCGACGTAGGCCTTGGCGTTCGCCGGCAGCTCGTCGAACGTGCGGCACGAGGAGATGTCCTCGAACCAGCCCGGCAGCTCCTCGTAGACCGGGACGGCGTGGTGCACGTCGGTCTGCGTCATCGGCATCTCGTCGGTGCGGCGGCCGTCCACTTCGTACGCGACGCAGACCGGCACCTTCTCGAGGCCGGACAGCACGTCGAGCTTGGTGAGGAAGTAGTCGGTGATGCCGTTGACCCGCGAGGCGTACCGGGCGATCACGGCGTCGAACCAGCCGGTGCGGCGCGAGCGTCCGGTGGTGACACCGAACTCACCGCCCTGCTTGCGCAGGTACTCGCCCATGTCGTCGTTGAGCTCCGTCGGGAAAGGACCGGAGCCGACGCGGGTCGTGTAGGCCTTGAGGATGCCGATCACGGTGCTGATGCGGGTCGGGCCGACACCGGAACCGACGGTCGCGCCACCCGAGGTCGGGTTCGACGACGTGACGAACGGGTAGGTGCCGTGGTCGACGTCGAGCAGGGTGCCCTGCGAGCCCTCCAGCACGACGATCTCGTCGCGGTCGAGCGCCTGGTTGAGCAGCAGGCGGGTGTCGGCGATGCGGTGCACGAAGTGCTGACCGTGCTCCAGCACCTGGTCGACGACCTGCTCGGGGTCGAGCGCCTTGCGGTTGTAGACCTTGACCAGCACCTGGTTCTTGAAGTCCAGGGCGGCCTCGACCTTCTGCCGGAGGATCTTCTCGTCCAGCAGGTCCTGCACGCGCACGCCGACGCGGGCGAGCTTGTCCTGGTAGGCGGGCCCGATGCCGCGGCCGGTCGTGCCGATCTTCGCCTTGCCCAGGTAGCGCTCGGTCACCTTGTCGATGGCCACGTGGTACGGCATGATCAAGTGCGCGTCCGATGAGATCAGCAGACCGCTGGTGTCGACGCCCTTCTCCTCCAGGCCCGCGAGCTCCGTGAGCAGCACGCCGGGGTCGACCACGACACCGTTGCCGATCACGTTCTTCACGCCGGGCGTGAGGATGCCGGACGGGATGAGGTGCAGGGCGAACTTCTGACCGTCCGGGAGGACGACGGTGTGACCCGCGTTGTTGCCGCCCTGGTAGCGAACGATCCACTGGACACGCTCACCGAGGATGTCGGTGGCCTTGCCCTTGCCCTCATCGCCCCACTGGGCACCGATCAGCACGACGGCCGGCATGTGAAACTCCAAGCACTTGGACTGGTTCGAGCGAATGCCGGTAAGTGAGGGTAGACCAGGAGATGACCGTGCGCGGAATCGTGTTGGCCTGCGGAAACACGCAGTTGCCAATGATCGCTCAACGTGACGACGTCCACGTCGTCCCGGCCCGTCCCGGCAAGGACCACGTCGACCACCATCTGGACGCCGACCGGATCGTCGTGGCCGGCACCGACGCCGACCTCGCCGCGGTCGCGCTCAGGTTGCTGCGCAAGGAAAAGCTCGGCTCGGTGGCACTGGGTTACGTGCCCGTCGCCGATTCGTCCGTTGCCGCACTTTGGGGGCTTTCGACCGACCCGGCACGGGCCCTCGACGTCGCTCTGAACGGTGACGTAGATCCCGTCCCGCTGGTCCGCGACGACGTCGGCGGAGTGCTGATGGGTCTCGGCGTGTTGTCGCCCGTTCGGGGCGTCGGCTACAGCGACGCGGACAACGTGCTGCGCGGCCAGGCCTCCCGGATCGAGTGCACGCCGGACCCGGACGGCGGTCTCGGGCTGCAGATCCGGATCATCAACAAGCGCCTGATCGGCTCCAGGGTCAAGGTGAGCCGCCCGCGCGCGTTCCAGCTCGGCTGCCTGCCCACGACGGCGGTCCTGGACGGCCACAAGCACCCGCGCCCCGTCGACAAGTGGACCTGGTACCGCCACACCGAGGACTTGAGGCTCGTACGAGGCGTCTAGCCGTCCGCCTGTCATTCACTTGAGTGTCACTCGAAGGCATTGCCTAATTTCATAATGTGACTGAGGGTAGGTCCCGATCACTTTCCAACAAGGAAGGTCGGGACGATGTCAAAAGTTAACCGAACCATTGGTGTTTTAGTTGCCACCGCAGCTCTCACCATTGGTTTTGTTTCCCCTGCACTCGCGACACCGCCGAACATCCCCAGTGCCGCCACCGCGAAGTCCGAATTGGCCGGCCTGACGGTCGCCACCGAGGGCTCGATGACGGGCTATTCACGCGATCTGTTCCCGCACTGGATCACCCAGTCGGGAAGCTGCAACACCCGCGAGGCCGTGCTGAAGCGCGACGGCACGAACGTGGTGACGGACTCGTCGTGCGCGGCCACCTCTGGCCGCTGGTTCTCGCCGTACGACGGCGCGACCTGGACCGCGGCCTCCGACGTGGACATCGACCACATCGTGCCGCTGGCGCAGGCCTGGAGGTCAGGAGCGAACGCCTGGACCACGGCGCAGCGCCAGGCGTTCGCCAACGACATGTCCGGACCGCAGCTCATCGCGGTCACGGACAACGTCAACCAGTCCAAGGGCGACCAGGACCCCGGCACGTGGAAGCCGCCGCTGACGTCCTACTACTGCACGTACGCCAAAATGTGGGTACACACCAAGTACCGGTACAGCCTCAAGACCGATTCTGCGGAAAAGGCGGCGTTGACGAGCATGCTGAGCACCTGCTGATGGCTTCACTCTCCGCGCTGTTCGTAGCGGGCCCGGGCGGCGTGATGACCGACGAGGTCGGCGTCGTGACAGGCGACCTGGAACTGTGCACGGAACTCTCCGACGACGGAAAGCTCCGCGCGCTGGTCCGTTATGAAGGCGCGGAAGAGTGGTACGCGATCACGGGTGGTTCGTGCGTCCTGTCCGATCCTCGCGATCACGAACAGGTGCACTCTCTTCTGCTGGGCTTGTTGAACCGGCCGGAGGGCTGAGCGGCGGCAACGCCTCCATCGCCTCACTCCGGCTGAGCCCGGTCGCCTGCAGCAGGTCCACCGCGACACTGCGGATCTGCGCCAGCACGACCTTGGAGGAGAACCCGTCCCCGCCGAGACGCCGCGCGGTGAGCACCCGCGCGGCGTCCCGCACGGCCTCGCGAGTCTTCCTTGGTTCCAGCCCCTTCTCCAGCTCGCCCTTCAAGCAGTCCACGGCGTCCGCGTAGTCCTTGAGCACGTCCGGCACCCCGTCCGGAATGGGCTCGTCGGCCTTCAACGCCGCCATGGCCCGCCGCGCGAGCACCCGAGTGTTCCGAATCGCGTAGTCCACCGGCCCAGCCGCGGTCTGATACCGACTCAGCTCGTCCTTGGACCGCCACCGGATAGGCGCGATCCGCGAGATCTCACGCCCGGTCTGCAACGCGGACTTGTAGTCGTCGATCGTCGTCTGACTGGTCCGCAACTCGGCGAGCACCCCGGCGGCCTTGACCGAGTCCTTCTCCTCCAACGCCCCGGCAAGGTCCCGCAACGCCCCGCCGAGCATGTTGGTCAGCGCCTTCAACTGCCGCTGGGCCACCGTGATCGGGTTCGCCGGAATCAGCGCCGCCACGGCCAGCCCGACGAGCCCACCGGTCAACGCGTCGATCATCCGGTCGAACCCACCACCGGCGCTGGGCGGCAGGAGGGTGGCCACGAGGACAGCGGATGACCCGGCCTGCAACGCGATGACCGACCCGCCGTCCAGCAACACGGCAGCCGACATGGCCAGCGCGACCACGAGCGCGATCTGCCAGGGCCCGCTGCCGATCCAGCTGATCAGCGCGTCGCCGACCCCGACCCCGACCGAGACGCCGACGACCAGTTCGCTGACGCGCCGCAGCCGTTGCCCCAGGGAGACCCCGAGGCAGACGACGGCGGCGATCGGCGCGAAGAACGGGTGCTGATGCCCGATGACGAGGGTCGCCACGAGCCAGGCGAGGCCCGCGGACAGGGCACTTTGGACGATCGGCAACGCGGCCCCGCGCCACCGGCCAAGCCCACGCCCGACCGCATCCTTGACCGCGCCCACCACTCACCCCGCCCGCTGGTACATCACTGCAAGCCGCCAGTCTCGAACCAACGGCCACCAGTCACAACCTGCGGCAAGGGCAAGCAACCTCACACCCGGCCGCACGCGAGGCCGAAGGCGAGCCGTCCTCAGCGCGCGGTGATCAGGCCAGCCCCAGCGCAGCCGGAGCCTCAGGATCAGAGTCGGCGAGAAACTTCGAGCACCGCTCCCACTCCTCGTCCTCCCCGATCTCCCGAGCAGCCAACGCCAACGCGGCCAACGCCCTCAAAAACCCCTGGTTCGGCCGATGCCCCCACGGCACAGGCCCGAACCCCTTCCACCCGGCCCGACGCAACTGGTCGAGCCCCCGGTGGTACCCGGTACGGGCATAGGCATAAGCGGCAACAGGATCCCCGGCGTGCAACGCACGCTCGGCCAGCAACGCCCAAGCCTCGGAAAAGTCCGGATAGGCCCGAACGATCTTCCCCGGATCAGTACCGCCGTCAGCAGCAGCCTGCGCCTCAGAGCGTTCGGGAAGACGAGTCGGCTCGGGCCCGAGAAGATTCTCAACCATGCGGCCCATCGTGCCGCATGCACCGAACCGGGCTAGATGAACATCCTCATGACGGCGGCCACAACGGCCAGCAGCAGCACGGTGACGAGCACCCCGGCGATGATCCGCTGCTTCGTGGTCGCCTTGTACCTATCGTCGTAACTGTCAGAGCTCATGGCCGTGCACCTTGCCGATCCACCCCACCGGACTTCAACTTCGTTCACTCCATCGTGCACACGAATTGGAAACATCAGGGTAAAACCAGGGGCGTTCGACCTAGCTGGACCCCACTGGTCAGCTCATGATGTTCGGATGATTGAGGGGGCAAGGCGGTTCAGGGACCAGTACTGGGAGCGGGGCGCGCCCGGCAGGGAGACACCACCAGCGCTCACGAAGCAGCTCTACCAGCTGTGGCTCGTTGGTCTCCTGCTCAAGTTGATCGGGTCGTCGTGGGACGTCTCGTGGCACTTCAAGTGGTTGCGCGACGACCTGGCGCCGCCGCACCTGATCAACACGGTCGGCACGGTCATCGTGGTCGCGCTGACGTTGTTCCACACGTTCACCGGTTATGGCGGCGACAAGCTGACCATCCGGTTGATGCAGGTCGGCAGCGGGATCTTCCTCATCGCCCTGCCGATCGACATCATCAACCACCGGATCAACGGGCTCGACATCACGAGCTGGAGCGGGTCGCACGCGCTGCTCTACCTGGGTACGGCGGTGATGCTGGCCGGCGCGATCCGCGGGTGGATGAAGTACTACCCCGCGGGCAACGCGCGGACTCTCGGACTGACGGCGCTGTGGTTCTTCTTCCTGGAGAACGTCTGGTTCCCCAACCAGCACCAGGAGTACGGCGTGCGCGCGTTGCAGGCCTGGGACAGCGGCCGGGCCGAGGCCGAACCCATTCTGCTGCAGTTCGCGGCTGACCAGCTGGGTGTGCCGGTCGGACGCGAGGCGGTCGTGCACTTCGCGCTGCCCATCGCGGACTGGGTCTACCCGGTGTGGGGGCTGGTCGCGGCGGCGCTCGTGCTGGTCATCGCGCGGCGCACGATCGACAGGCGCTGGGCGGCCACGGTGGTCGCCACCGGGTACGTCGCCTACCGGTGCCTGATCTGGCCGATGCTCGCCGGGATCGACTTCCCGAAGTCCGCCGTGCCGTTGTTCCTGATCCTCGTCGGGCTCGCGATCGACGCGGCGCACGTGGTCAAGATGCCCACACCGGCCGCGGCCGTGCTCGGGTCGGCTGCTGTCACGACGGTCGGGTACGTCGGCATCTGGTTCCAGCAGGAGTACCTGTGGGGGCCGCCGATCTCGTTCTCGTCGGCGGCGGTCACGGCCGTGCTGCTGGCGGTGTTGTGGACGGCCGGGGACATGCTGATCCACCGGCCGGAGACGCAGCTGATCGCGTCACGCCTCAAGCTGGGCTGACAGCCTGGTGGTGATCCGGCCGAACAGGTCGGCCAGCGGCTCGCCGACGTCCCGCCCGAACTCGGTCAACCCGTAGGTGACCTGGGGCGGGGTCGTCGGCTCGACCCTGCGCCAGATCAGGCCGTCCTCGACGAGCCCGCGCAACGTCTGGGACAGCATCTTCTCGCTGATGCCCTGGATGCCGTCGCGCAGCTCGAAGAACCTCAGGTCGTTGGTCTGCAACGAGATCAGCACCCAGATGCCCCAGCGGCTGGTGACGTGGTCGACCATCTCGCGCGCGGGGCAGTTGGTGTGAAACACGTCATAGCGCCCGTTGTTCTCAGGGCGCGTGAACTGAGCTCCGACCGCCATGTCGGGAGCTTACCCAGAGGTACGTCCTTACGAAATGTAAGCCCGGTTCCTAGCGTCGTGCCCACATCGACGAAGGAGCTGGACATGATCGTGGTAACCGGTGCGACCGGGAACATCGGCAGGCCGCTGACCAGGGCGTTGGCCGAGGCCGGCGAACAGGTGACGGCCGTGTCGCGGCACGCGGCGGAGGTGCCTCCCGGCGTCCGGCACGTGCAAGCCGACCTCGCCCGTCCCGACTCGCTCCCGCTGGCGGGGGCGAAGGCGTTGTTCGTGCTGCTGTCCGGAGATCTGCACGCGGTCGGTGCGGCTCCGGCCGACGTCGTCGGGCACGCGAAGGCGAGCGGTGTGAGGCGGATCGTCCTGCTGTCCACGCAGGGTGTGGCGACGAGGCCGTTCGGGCCGACGCGGATCGCGACGCGCGAACTGGAGGACGTCGTCCGCGACTCCGGGCTGGACTGGTCGATCCTGCGGCCGGGCGGCTTCGCGTCGAACGCCCTGTGGTGGGCCGAGTCCGTCCGCGCACAGAGGTCGGTCGCCGCGCCGTTCGGAGACGTGGGACTGCCGATCCTCGACCCGCTGGACATCGCGGAGGTCGCGGCCGCCTGCCTGACCGACGACCGGCACGACGGCGGCGTCTACGAGCTGACCGGCCCGGAGGTGATCACGCCGCGCGAGCAGACCGCGGCCATCGCGGCGGCACTGGGCGAACCGGTGGCGTTCCACGAGCTCACCCGCGCCGAGGCCAAGGCGCGCCTGGAACACCTCATGCCGGGCGAGCTCGCCGACGACACCCTGGACATCCTCGGCGCACCGACCGAGCACGAGCAGCGCGTCAGCCCGGACGTGGAGAAGGTCCTCGGCCGCGCCCCGCACACGTTCGCCGACTGGGCCGCCCGCCACGTGGCCGCGTTCCGCTGAGCCCCCGAACCGCACGCGGGGACCTTTCGTACTCTCATGCAGTACGAAAGGTCCCCGCGTGCGATCAGAAATCAGCCCGCGATCATGCGGCCCGACGACTTGAGGTGCTCGCACGCCTGCGCGATGCGGGCGCCCATGGCCGTCTCGGCGGCCTTGAGGTAGCTGCGCGGGTCGTAGACCTTCTTGTTGCCGACCTCGCCGTCGACCTTCAGCACACCGTCGTAGTTCGCGAACATGTGCGCGGCGATCGGACGGGTGAACGCGTACTGCGTGTCCGTGTCGATGTTCATCTTGATGACGCCGTACGACACGGCCTCGTGGATCTCCTCCAGCAACGAGCCGGAGCCGCCGTGGAAGACGAGGTCGAACGGCTTGGAGCCGGCCGGGAGGCCCAGCTTCTCCGCGACGACGTCCTGACCCTGCTTGAGGATCTCCGGGCGCAGCTTCACGTTGCCCGGCTTGTAGACGCCGTGCACGTTGCCGAAGGTCGCGGCGAGCAGGTAGCGACCCTTCTCACCGGAGCCGAGGGCCTCGACGGTCTTCAGGTAGTCCTCGGCGGTCGTGTAGAGCTTGTCGTTGATCTCGTTGTCGACGCCGTCCTCCTCGCCACCCACGACGCCGACCTCGATCTCGAGGACGAGCTTCGCCTTGGCCGAGAGGTCGAGCAGCTCGCTCGCGATCTGGAGGTTCTCGTCCAGCGCGACGGCGGAGCCGTCCCACATGTGCGACTGGAAGAGCGGGTTGCCGCCCTTGTCGACGCGCTCCTGGCTGATGGCGATCAGCGGACGCACGTACCCGTCGAGCTTGTCCTTCGGGCAGTGGTCGGTGTGCAGCGCGATGTTCACGGGGTACTTGGCCGCGACGACGTGCGCGTACTCCGCGAGCGCCACGGCGCCGGTCACCATGTCCTTGACCTTGGTGCCCGAGGCGAACTCGGCACCGCCGGTCGAGACCTGGATGATGCCGTCGCTCTCAGCCTCGGCGAAGCCGCGCAGAGCCGCGTTGAGCGTCTCCGACGACGTGACGTTGATGGCGGGGTAGGCGAACTCGTTCGCCTTGGCCCGGTCCAGCATCTCCGCGTAGACCTCGGGAGTTGCGATGGGCATCGGTGGTCCTCCTCAGGCGCCCTGAACGGGTGTCAGTCCGCATCCTACGAGCCGGTGTCACGGGGCCGTAACAGTGGCCGCCCTCACAGAGTGATCGATCAAGTACCAGCTGACCAGCCGGTCTGCACTACTCGCCGGTAGGGGGATAGTGGATGACATGGCAACTGCTCAGTGGAACGGCAAGATCATCGCTTCGAGCGACGACACCGTCGTGGTCGAAGGCAACCACTACTTCCCCTTGGAGTCCGTCGACCCGGCCGTGCTGAAGCCGACGGACCACACCACGCACTGCCCGTGGAAGGGCGACGCGAACTACTACTCGTTGCAGGTAGACGGCGCCGAGAACACCAACGCGGCCTGGTACTACGCCGAGCCGAAGGAAGCGGCGAAGCAGATCAAGGGCCACGTGGCGTTCTGGAAGGGCGTCGAGATCAGCGCTTGAGCCCGAGGGCGCCGGCCAGTTCCGCGTAGTGGCCGTTCAGCGACTGGACGGCCACGTGGTCGGCACCCGCGTCGACGTGCGCGCGCAGCTTCGCGGCCACCTGGTCCGGGCTGCCGTGCGCGACCAACGCGTCCACGAGGCGGTCCGACCCCTTGATGTCCTCCTCGGTGAACCCGTACCGCAGCCAGTTGTTCGTGTAGTTGGTGAGCGAGAAGTAGAACGAGATCTTCTCGCGCGCGATGGCCCGCGCGACCTCCGCGTCCTCCTCGACGACCACGGTCACCTCGGGTGCGAGGAGCTTGTCGCCGAGCACCTTGCGGGCCTCGGCGGTGTGCTCGACCGGCACGAGGTACGGGTGGGCGCCCGCGGTCCGGTCGGCGGCGAGCTTGAGCACCTTCGGGCCGAGTGCGGCGAGCACCAGCCGGTCCTCCGGCACGTCGAGCCGGTCGAGATAGGACACGAGCTTGTCGTAGGGCTTCTCGTAGGCCTGGTCGAGCTGAGGATGCCCGACGCCGACGCCGAGCAGGAACCTGTCGCTCGCGAGTCGGCGGAACTCGGCGGCCACGACCTCCGGTTCGCTCTGCCACACGTTGACGATGCCGGTCGCGATCGTGATCGACTCGGTGGTGTTCAGCGCGTCCTCGACCACGGAGACGTCCGGCGAGCCGCCGATCCAGAACGCCCCGTACCCGAGCGCCTCGACCTCGCCGATCCTCCCGGCCCATTCCTGGTGCGAGCCCCAGACCCCGAACGTTCCCAGCATGCGAACCCCAATCGTCGCGGCGTACTACCTTTCGCAGTATGCCGATCTTGAGCACCTCCGACCTGAACGTGTCCCGTCTCTGCCTGGGCGGCAACGTGTTCGGCTGGACCGCTGACGAGGACCAGTCGTTCGCCGTGCTCGACGCCTACGTCGAGGCCGGCGGGAACTTCGTCGACACCGCCGACGCGTACTCGGCCTGGGCGGAGGGCAACTCCGGCGGCGAGTCGGAGACGATCATCGGCAGGTGGCTGGCCGGGCGCGGCGACCGCGACCGGATCGTGGTGGCCACGAAGGTCGGCATGCTTCCCGGCTTCAACAACCAGAAGCGCGACACCGTGCTGACCGCCGCGGAACGCTCGTTGAAGCGGCTCGGCGTCGACCACATCGACCTCTACTACAACCACCTCGATGACCAGAACACGCCGCTGGAGGAGACCCTCGCGGCGTACGACCAGCTCGTCCGCGACGGCAAGGTCCGGTACATCGCCGCCTCCAACTTCTCCGCCGAACGGCTGGCGAAGGCGCTGGAGATCCAGGAACGCGAGGGCCTCGCGAGGTTCGTGGCGCTGCAGCCCGAGTACAGCCTGGTCAGCCGCGACAAGTTCGAGGGCGACCTGCAGGACACCGTGGCGAAGCTCGGCCTCGCGACGCTGACGTACTCGTCGCTCGCCAAGGGCTTCCTGAGCGGCAAGTACCGGCCGGGCGTCGAGGTCGAGAGCGCACGGGCCGGCGCGGCCTCGAAGTACCTCGACGAGCACGGCCTGCAGGTCCTCGAAGTGCTCGACGAACTGGCCGAGACGCACGAGACCTCGGTCGCGTCGGTGGCCCTCGCGTGGCTCGCCCAGCAGCCGACGGTGGCCGCGCCGATCGCGTCCGCGCGCACGGTGGAGCAGCTCAGCGACCTGGTCGGGGTGCTGACCCTGGAGCTCACACAGGCCGAGGTCGATCGCCTCAGCGCAATTTAACTTGCCAGTAGCTTACCGGGAGTAGGTTGCGTTACCGTGACGAGCATGGACGTCACGGGCAAGGTGGTAGTGATCACCGGCGCGGCCAGGGGCATCGGCGCCGAGGTGGCGAGGCAGCTGGCCGCGCGCGGGGCACGTCTCGCGCTCGTAGGGCTGGAGAAGGCCCAGCTCGAAGAGGTCGCGCGGGAGACCGGCGGTAAGGCGTGGGAAGCCGATGTCACCGACTGGGACGTGCTCGACCGCGTGATGAACGAGGTCGCCGCCCACTTCGGCGGCATCGACGTCGTGGTGGCGAACGCGGGCATCGCGGCCACCGGGTTCATCCGCTCGATGGACCCGAAGGCGTTCGAACGGGTCATCGAGGTCAACCTGCTCGGTGTGTGGCGCACGGTCCGCACGGCGCTGCCGCACCTGATCAAGAGCCGCGGCTACTGCCTGGTCGTCTCGTCGCTCGCCGCGATCGTCCACATCCCCGGCAACGCGGCCTACTCGGCAGCGAAGGCGGGCTGCGAGGCGTTCGCGGACAGCCTGCGCGCCGAGGTCAGGCACCTGGGCGTCGACGTCGGCACCGCGTACTTCTCGTGGATCTCCACGGACATGGTCAACAGCGCCGACGAGCACCCGGTGTTCGGCAAGCTGCGCCAGGGCATGCCCGGACTGGCGAGCAAGAAGTACCCCGTGCGCAACGTCGGCAGGGCCGTCGTCAAGGGCATCGAGAAGCGCGCGAAGGCGGTCCACGTCCCCGGCTGGGTCGGCGCTCTGAAGTACTTCCGCGCGTTCACGCCGATGGTCGTGGACCGCCAGGCGGTCGCCGAGGTGGCGGACGCCGACCGCCAGATGGCACAGCAGGACACATCGGGGCTGGTCGGGCCGGGCGGGCAGGCAGCTAGTCGTTGAGCCAAAGACCGAGCAGCACGTTCCACTCGCGGATGTGCCACTCGGCGACGTTCGCGGGCGTGTAGGGGTCGGCGGCGATGATCTCCTTCAGCGAGGCCTCGTCCGCCGCCTCGTAGATGATCAACGCGCCGGTGTCGTCCGCGTACGGACCTGAGGCGAGGACCACGCCCTTCTCGACGAGAGAGGTGATGTACTCGCGGTGTTCGGGGCGTACCGAGAGACGCTTCTCACGGTCGGGACCGAACACCAATTCGACTGCAAAGCGGGCCATGCGACCACCGTAGCGACGGTGACCGGTACCGTCCTACCTTGTGGTTGGCGAAGAAACTCCGCGCACCGTGCAGGACACCCTGACCAACCTGCGAATCAAGGACGGCGTCGCAGGACCTCCCACAGGGCCCCTCACGCTCGAAGACCTGTACAAGCAGCACCGCATGCGCCTCGTGAGGCTCGCGCTGCTGCTCGTGGACGAGCCGTCCACGGCCGAGGACGTGGTTCAGGAGGCGTTCGCCGGCCTGCACCGCAACTGGAAGGGCCTGCGCGACGCACAGGCCGCCGTCGGCTATCTCCGCACGGCCGTCGTCAACGGCTCCCGCAGCGTGCTGCGGCGGCGCAAGACGGCCCGCGACTACATCCCGCCGCACGTGGCGAACGCACGTTCGGCCGAGTCGCTGGCGATGCTGACCGCGGAGCACCAGGCCGTGGTCAAGGCGTTGCAGCAGCTGCCGCCGCGCCAGCGCGAGGTGCTCGTGCTGCGCTACTACGGCGACCTGTCCGAGGCGGAGATCGCCGAGGCCACGGGCATCTCGAAGGGCACCGTGAAGTCGACGGCGTCCCGTGCGCTGGACGCCCTCCAGAAGATCATGGCCGGGTAGTCGGAACAGTAAGCAAACTTCACCGTCTCCCCAGCTGAGCCCGTTTCGTCCGGTGCGGGCGGTTTCAGCTCGTAAGACCACGAGCCCAAATCGGTACTTGGTATAGACCAATAGGGCCTCGATGCCGCAGGATCAGTTCCCGTGGCACGCAGACACGTGGTCGCCGTTGACATCGGTGGCACCGAAACCAAGGCGGCGCTCGTCACCGGGACCTCGGAGGCGGTGGCGGCGCAGAAGCACGCCCGCCGGGCGACTCCCGGCGAGCTGGAGCCTCTCCTCGACGTCATCGCCGAGCTCGTCGACGAGCTCAGCAACGCCTCCGAGCACGAGATCGACGCCGTGGGGATCGTGGCGCCGGGCATCGTGGACGAGGCGAACGGCGTCGGCGTGTACACGACGAACCTGCCGTGGAGCCAGTTCCCGTTCAGCACTGTCCTCACCGAACGACTGGGCGTCCCCGTCGCGTTCGGTCACGACGTGCGCGCCGCGGGCCTGGCCGAATGCCGCATGGGTGCCGCCAAGGACCTGCGCAACGCGGTGATCATGCCCATCGGCACCGGGATCGCCGGCGCGCTGCTGCTGGACGGGAAGATCTTCAGCGGCGACGGGTTCGCGGGCGAGATCGGACATGTGAACGTCGGCCACGGCGTGCCCTGCGCCTGTGGCCAGATCGGCTGTGTGGAGACAGTGGCGTCCTCCGCGGCGATCGCCCGCCGGTACACCGCACGTACCGGCACCCCCGTCAAAGGCGCTGCTGAGGTCGCACTCAGGGTGCGGGACGGGGAGCAGGACGCCGTCGCCGTGTGGCACGAGGCCGTGGACGCGCTCGCCAGGGGGATCCTGGTGCTGGCAACGCTGCTCGGTCCGGAGGCCATCGTGCTCGGCGGTGGGCTCGCACTCGCAGGAGACCTGCTGGTGGAGCCCCTGCAGGAAAGGCTGGACGGGCTGATCGCCTTCCAGCGCCGACCGGAGCTTCGGCTCGCGGCGCTCGGCGACGAGGCGGGCTTCCTCGGCGCGGCGCTGCTGGCCATCGACACGCTGGAGGCGTGATGAGCACGTGGGGTGGACCTGTCGACGTGATCCTGACCGGGGGTCGGGTCGTCACGCCGGGCGGAGTGCTCGAGAACGGGTGGGTCAGCGTTCACGACGGCCGGATCGCCGCGGTCGGTGAGGGCGCCGCGCCCGACGGCCAGACGCACGACGTCAGCGGTTGCACGATCGTGCCCGGTTTCGTCGACATCCACTGCCACGGCGGTGGCGGTGCCGCGTTCACCAGCAGCGACCCGGAGAAGGTCCGGAAGGCCGCGGCGGCGCATCGCAAGCACGGCACCACGACGATGCTGGCCTCACTGGTCACGCGTCCCGTGCCGGAGCTCGCGGACCAGGTGTCGGCACTGGCCGAGCTCGTGCAGGAGGGCGTCGTCGCCGGCGTCCACCTCGAGGGCCCGTTCCTGTCCGCCGCCCGCTGCGGCGCGCACGACCCGGCGATCCTGTGCCCGCCGGAGCAGACCGCGGTGGCGAAGCTGCTCGACGCGGGCAAGGGCACCATCCGCATGGTCACCATCGCGCCCGAGCTGGAAGGCGCGGTCAAAGCCGTGCGTCAGCTCGTGGACAACAACGTCCTCGCCGCCATCGGCCACACCGACGCGACCGAGGCGCAGGTCAGGCCGGCCGTCGACGCCGGTGCGTCCGTGGCGACGCACCTGTTCAACGGCATGCGCCCGCTGCACCACCGCGAGCCCGGCCCGATCGGCGCGCTGCTGGACGATGAACGCGTGACCGTCGAGCTGATCTGCGACCTGGTGCACCTGCACCCGACCGCGGTCCGCCTCGCCGCCCGCCACGCGGGCCTCCAGCGCACCGTCCTCGTCACCGACGCCATCGCGGCGGCGAGCGTCGGCGACGGCGTGTACGACATCGGCGGCCTGGAAGTGCGCGTCGTCGACGGGGTGCCGACGTTGGCAGGAGGCGCTTCCCTGGCCGGCAGCACGCTCACGATGGACATGGCGTTCCGCAACGCCGTGAACTCGTGCGGACTGTCGCTCGTGGAGGCAACGCACGCCGCCTCGACCCGCGGAGCCGAGCTGCTCGGCCTCGACACGGGCAAGCTCGAGGCCGGACTCGCTGCGGACATCGTCGTCCTCGATGCAGAATTGAAGCCGAGGGACGTGATGGTCAGGGGCGAGTGGGTCAAGGAATAGGTGGATGGCGGACGATCCGGAACGACTGGTGACCGACGCGTTGCGAGCGCAGGCGACCAGCACGAATGCCGGATTTGCCGTACCTGTCCCAATTGACGAAGACCGTCCCGCACGCATGTCCGCGTGGTGGGTGCTGGGCCTCGCGCTGCTGTTGGGCCTGGCAGCGGGCACGGTGGCCGCAGTGATCACCCTGAGCTGACCTGTACCGTTGTCGCCGTGACGATTGCATTGGGCCCTGACTGGCTGGACCCCACCGTTCTGCTGAACGGGCTCGGCCCGTACATGCTCATCGGGCTGTGCCTCATCATCTTCGCGGAGTGCGGGCTCCTCGTCGGTTTCTTCCTGCCCGGCGACTCGCTGCTGTTCACGGCGGGTCTCTTCGTCGCGGCAGGCACGATCGACACCCCGCTCTGGCTCGTCTGCGTGCTGCTGACGGTGTGCGCGTTCGTCGGCAACGTCGCCGGTTACTACATCGGCGCGAAGGCCGGCCCTGCGCTGTTCAGCAAGCCCGAGTCGAAGATCTTCAAGAAGGAGTACGTCGACAAGACGCAGGAGTTCTTCGACAAGTACGGCGCGCGCGCCATCGTCCTCGCCCGGTTCGTGCCGATCGTCCGCACGTTCATCACGGCGATGGCCGGTGTCGGCAAGATGGACCCGAAGAAGTACTTCACGTACTCCGCGATCGGCGGCGTGGCGTGGGCCGCGGGTCTGACGATCCTGGGCTACTTCCTCGGCCAGGTGTCGTTCATCAAGAACAACCTCGAGATCACGCTGCTCGCCATCGTCTTCCTGTCGGTCGTGCCGATCATCATCGAGGTGATCAAGGCGCGCAGGGAGAAGAAGACGCTCGTGCAGGCCGAGGCGGACGACATCACGCAGGTCATGCAGGCTCAGATCCAGGACGACTCGACGCAGATCATCCCCCGCGTGGAGCGCTGACTCAGGCGAAAGCCCGTCTGTTCCGGCAGGCGGGTTTTTTGCTGACGTGGTTTAAATACAGATCTGTACTGTATTTGTATTGTCATCGATGGGGGGCAGGTCCGACCGGCTTGGCGCTGGCGTGCGGACTCCGGCAGTTCGGGGTGGAAGGGGTACGGGTCGTGGACGCGGCCGACGGACCGGCCACGACGTCGAGGGCTCGGCGGCCAGGGCATGAACACCGGGCTCGGCGACGCGGACAACCTGGCCTGGAAGCTCGCGCTCGTCGTGCGGGGCAACGCCTCCGCACAGCTGCTGGACAGCTATGAGGCCGAACGCAGGCCGATCGGCGCGCAGGTGTTCAGGTCGACCACGCCCGCGACGCGGATGGTCCTGGGCTCCGGGCGCGCCGCGCGGATCTTCCGGAACAACGTCGTCTGGCCCGCGCTGAACATCGGTGCGGTGCAACGGAAGCTGATCCGCGCCACCTCACAGCTGGACGTGCGGTATTCGGGTCCGCTGGGCGGGCCGCGCGTGCCGTTGTTCGCGAAGGCGGGCAGATGGGTGCTGGCGGGCCCCAGACCTGCCTGGAGGTGGCGCGCGAACGGCTCGGCGACGTCGTGCACCATGAACGCGCAGGCGAGACGCTGCTGGTGCGCCCCGACGGGCACCTCGCCTGGCGCGGCCCGACTTCCCCCGAGAGGCTTTCCGCGTGGCTGAACGAAGTGCTGGGCGTCCCCGCGACCCCGAGGCGGACAACGCGATCCTGACGGCCGCTTTCGAGCTGTTCCTGGAGCGCGGCCTCGACGGCACGTCGATCGAGCAGGTGGCCCGTCGCGCCGGGGTGACCCGCGCGACGGTCTACCGCCGGTTCGCCACGAAGGAGGACCTGCTGCTCAGCGTCATGGAACTGCCGCGCGGCCTGCCGGAGCTCGATCCGGAACGGATCGCGGTCACGCCGGTCGAGGACACCGTGCGGGCGTACGCGCACATGATGTCGTCTTCGCAGGCGGTGTTGCTGCTGCGGCGGATCATCGGTGCCTCCGCCGACCACTTCGGGTTGGTGCAGCGGTACTGGGACCTGTTCATCGCTCCCCGCCGGGCGGCGATGCAGGAGGCGATGCGTCCCGGTTTTCCGCCCGGGACCGACCTCTCCATGGTGATGGACGTCCTCGGAGGTGCGTTTTTCTACCGCGCGCTGACCCGGCCGGACCTCGCGGACGCCGCATCGTTGGAGGCGTATCTGCTGGCGGTCTTGCGGCAGGCCGGACACCGGCCCTAGGTTGCTAGTGGTCTGGACCACTGGAGGCGCGTGATGTCGTTGTTCCGCAAGGGGTTGGCGGTCACCCTGGCCGCGCTTTCCGTCTCGGCCGGAATCGGTGTCGCCGACGCCTCGCCCAGGAAGATCGTGGGCGCCTACTACGGGAACTGGTACAGCGGCTCGAAGCCGATCTCGTCGATCCCCTCGGACACGCCGATCACGCACCTGTTCTACGCGTTCTCGCTCATCGAGAACGGCAAGTGCGTGATGCCGGCGGTGACCGCGGCCAAGGACTTCGCGGACATCCGCGACCTGAAGAAGCGCAAGTCCTCGCTGAAGGCGCTGATCTCGCTGGGCGGCTGGGGTGCGGGCGGTTTCTCCGACGCCGCACTGACTCCTGCCTCGCGCAAGACGCTCGTTCAGTCCTGTGTGGACCTGTTCTTCCGCGACGGCACGTTCGACGGCATCGACCTCGACTGGGAGTTCCCGGTCTACGGCGGCCCGGCGGAGATCACGGACCGCCCCGAGGACAAGCGCAACATGACGCTGCTGACCCGCGACTTCCGCAAGGCGCTGGGCTCGCGCAAGCTCGTCACCGCCGCACTGCCCGCCGGCAGGCTGCAGACCGACGGCCCGTACGACCCGGCGAAGTCGTTCGAACTGCGTGAGCTGTCGCAGATCATGGACTTCATCAATGTCATGACCTACGACCTGGGCACCGGTTTCTCGCCCGTGGCCACGTTCAACGCCGGGTTCCGCGAGGTCGCCAACGACCCGATGCCCGCGGCCGACCGCAAGTGGAACAACGTCGTCGGCGCCATCGACTACTACGAACGGCACGGCGTCTCGCCGCGCAAGATGGTGCTGGGCACGCCGTTCTACGGCCGCGGCTTCAACGTCAGGACCGAAGGCCCGCAGCACGGTCTCTACCAGGCCTACGACAGCGCGTTCTGGGTCGACGGCTACGACGAGGCGCTGAAGCTGAAGGCGACGCCGGGCTGGAAGGAGTACTGGCACCCGGTCGCGCAGTCGCCGTGGCTGTACAACGCGGCGGAGAAGAAGTTCGTGTCGTACGAGAACCCGCGATCGATCGGGATCCGCGCGGACTTCGCTCGCGCACGCGGTCTGCTCGGCACGTTCATGTGGGAGCTCGGGCACGACGACGCCCAGCACTCGCTGCTCAAGGCCATGTCCCGCTAGGTGATGCACCAGGCAGAGGACCGCATCGCGTTGCTGCGCCAGGCTTTGCGGAGCCGGGACGCGTGGCAGGTGTCGGCCGCGCTGAGGTACGTCGCAGAGACGCTCGCTCCCGAACACCGCGCGGCGCTGGTGCCCGATCTCGTCGAGCTCAGCGCCAGCCCGCTCTGGGCGTCCGACGCGCGGCAGGTGCTCGAAAGGATTTGAGTCTCACGTAGCGTCAAGGTGTTGGTTGAACGGCATGACCGACACCACTCGACGTGAAGTGCTGGGATGGCTGGCCGGACTCGGCGTGGCGGCGGGCGCGGGCCTGCTGCCTGGCCGAGCCGACGCCTCCACGGACGTCACCGCGTTGCGCGACGTCACGCTCATCGACTCGGCCGGCGTTCGACCAGGCGCGACGATCGTGCTGGCGGACAACAGGGTTCTCGCGGTCGGCTCGTGCGACCTGCCGTTGCCGCGCGGATCCACGGTGCTGAACCTCTCCGGCAAGTTCGTCATCCCCGGCCTGTGGGACATGCACGTGCACGGCGCGTACATGGACCGGATCACGCTGCCGCTGTGCCTGGCCAATGGCGTGACGGGCATCCGCGAGATGTGGGGTTTCCCGCCGATCTACGAGCTGCGCGAACGGATCGAGCGCGGCGAGGTCTTCGGGCCGAAGCTGGTCGTCGGCAGCACGATCATCGACGGCCCTCACTCGACATTGCCCGGCGCGTTGGTCGTCAGCACGCCCGACGAAGGACGCCAGGCCGTGCGGGACGCGAAGACGCAGGGCGCGGACTTCGTGAAGGTCTACTCGTACCTCGACCGCGCCACGCTCACGGCCATCGCGGACGAGTGCTCACGGCAGGCCATCACGTTCGCCGGGCACTGCTCGAACCACGTGCCGCTGGGCGACGCGAGCGACCTGGGCCAGCGCACGTTCGAGCACATGTACGGCCTGCCGCTCGCCACCAGCACGCGGGAGACCCAGCTGCGCCAGGCGATCGCGGACCTGCCGCTCGACCCGGCCAACTCGTTCGCGTGGTTCAAGCAGGTGCTGGAGTTCGAACGCCAGGCCGCCTTGTCGCACAGTCGAAGCAAGGTGGTGCAGCTCGCGAAACGGTTGCAACGCAACAACTCCGCGCTGGTGCCGACGATGGTCACGATGCGGGTGCTCGCCAGCCCCGCCGACCGGTTCGCGAACGACCCGCGGATGAAGTACATGCCAGCGTTCTACCGGGACTTCTGGCGCGACGGCCTGAAGAACTGGGCCCCGGTGACCGACCAGGAGATCCGGCAGCAGGCCGAGTTTCTCCGGCGCCGCATGGCACAGGTCCGCGAGATGCACGACCACGGCGTCGAGGTCCTGGCCGGCACGGACGCGGGCAACCCGTACACGTTCCCCGGTTTCTCGGTGCACGACGAGCTGGAGCTGCTGGTGGAGGCGGGCCTGCCGGCCAAGGCGGCGTTGAAGGCCGGCACTCGGGGTGCCGCGGTGAAGCCTGGTGAGGCGGCGAACCTCGTGGTGCTCGACGGCAACCCGCTCTCCGACATCCGCAACACGCAACGGACCCACACCGTGCTGACGCGCGGCCGGGTGCTCGGGCCGGCGGAGCGGCAGCAGATGCTCGCAGACGTGGAAAAGGCAGCTCAGGAGCCGATTACCGCTGTTCAGCAGGCGTGTTGCTGAGCTAGGGTCTGCCCCGATCCGGCATGGGGGCCGGACTTTCGTGGGGGGACATACGCATGAGACGTGCCTTGAGCACGCTGCTGATCGCTGCCGGGGTCACGGCCTTCGCCGCGGCCCCGGCCACCGCCGACCCGGTGTCGTTGCCGATGCCCGTGACCGGGCAGAGCTACACCGACCTGCGCACGCCGAACCAGACCCAGACCGGCAAAGACCTCCCGGTCGGCGCGTGGCGCGACGAGGAGAACCGGTTCCACTCCTCGAAGGCCTACTTCACCGTCGACCTCACCCGGCTGCGCGGCACCAGGATCTTCACCGCACGCGCCTACTCGCGCGAGACGGCGGTGACCGACTGCGCGAAGCCCCGTTCGGTCGAGCTGTGGCACACGAAGCTCGCCGAGCAGCCCACGTGGCTCAAGGCG
The DNA here is from genome assembly GCF_051853195.1 of Lentzea sp. HUAS TT2. Lineage (NCBI taxonomy): Bacteria > Bacillati > Actinomycetota > Actinomycetes > Pseudonocardiales > Pseudonocardiaceae > Lentzea > Lentzea sp. HUAS TT2. The sequence continues at coordinate 2,552,669 of NZ_CP196667.1, forward strand.
CCGCGGGAGCTCACCCGGTTCGAGACCGGCGTGACCGGCCAGTGCCAGGCCAACGTGAGCTGGGAGATCACCGACGTCATCACCAGGGCGGTGGCCGCGGGCCAGGAGAAGGCCACGTTCTCCCTGCGGATGGCGGGCGGCAAGCAGTTCGACACGGGCTACGGCCGCCGGTACGCCCCGGTGTCCGTCGAGGTCAGCTACAACACGCCGCCGAGCGCGGCGACCGACCCGCGGGTGAACGGCCTGCCCTGCACCGCGACCGGCGACCTCGTCAACCGGCCGCCGCAGCTGTCCGCGGTCGTCACCGACGCCGACCCCTTCCCCGGCTTCCAGGTCCGGTACGTGGTGGCCGATGTGGCCGACCCGGCGAAACGGCACGAGGGAACCGTGAACGCGTACATGCCGTTCGTGGTGCCCTCAGGGTTCGCCGAACACGGCCACACCTACGAGTGGACCGCGCAGGGTGAGGACGGGTACGACCGCGGCCCGGCCAGCACGCCGTGCCGGTTCACGGCCGACCTGCTCGGGCCGGCCGTCGCGCCGGTCGTGACGACGACGGACTTCCCGCAGACCGGCGCGGGACTGCCCGGCACGTTCACCTTCGACGCGGGTGGGGACGAGGACGCCGTCGAGTTCACCTACGACGGCGCCGGGCAGTACGGCACCGTGCGGGCGGACCGGCCCGGCGGCAAGGCGACGCTCACGATGCGGGTGCCCACCTCGGGTCCCAACCGGATCGAGGTGCGCTCGGTCGACCGGCTCGGCAACCTCTCCGCCCCGACCCGGTACGACTTCTGGGTGCGGCCGTCCTGGCCGACCGTGACCGTGCCGCAGGGCGAGATCCCGCTCGGCACCGAGGTCGAAGTGTCGTTGCGCTCGGCCGAGCGCGACATCACCTCGTTCGTCTACGAGATCACCGGTGCGCCGGGCTCGGTCACCGTGCCCGCGGTCGACGGCGCGGCAGCGGTACGGGTGCGGGTCACCGATCCGTGGGTGACCCGGCTGTACGTCCGGGCGAGGAACTCGGACGGCGATCTCACCCAGTCCGGGGTCGGCGAGATCCACGTCGCGCCTTCGGAGCCCGTGGTGACCAAGAACGGCGACCTGGTCACGTTCGCGCCCGGCATGCCCGGCGTCACCGAGTACCTGTACCGCGTCAACTACGGCGAGGAGCAGACGGTCGCCGCCGGTCCTGACGGCGCGGTGACGCTGCCGATCGACTTCGGCGACCACCCGTTCCCGAACGTCGAGGTGCGCAGCCGGACGGCGGACGGCCTGGTCTCCAGGACCGCGTCGTTCCACGTGGAGTAGCTAGAACATCGAGCCGGGGTTGAACAGGTTCTCCGGGTCCAGCGCGCGTTTGATCTCGCGGTGGACCCGGAGCCCGACCGGCCCGATCTCCTTCGCCAGCCACTCGCGCTTGATCTTGCCGATGCCGTGCTCGCCGGTGACCGTGCCGCCGAGCGCGAGCCCCACGGCGAGGATGTCGTCGAACGCCTTCTGCGCGCGGGCGAACTGGTCGGCGTCCGCGGGGTCGTAGACGATCGTCGGGTGCATGTTGCCGTCGCCGGCGTGGCCGACCACGGCGATCTTCAGGCCGACCTCCTTGGAGATGTCCTCGCAGCCCTGGATCAGTTCGGCGATGCGGGTGCGGGGCACGCACACGTCGTCCGTCAGCCACGAGCCGTAGATCTCCAGCGCGGTGAGCACGGCCCGGCGCGCGGTCAGCAGGTCGCGGCCCTCGTTGACGTCCTGGGTCGAGTAGACGAGGTCTGCCTCCAGGCAGATCTCCTCGATCTTCTGGAGCTCGTGCCTGGCCTGTTCACCGCCCGCGTCGGACTGGCAGATCAGCAGCGCGGCGCAGCCGGGTCCGGCGCCGAGCTCAGTCTTCAGGTACTGCTCGACGGCCTCGATCGAGGTGCGGTCCATGATCTCCATCAGCGACGGCACCAGGCCCTCGCGGACGATCCTGCTGACCGCGGCGCCCGCGGTGGCGGTGCTGCTGAACGCGGCGACCAGCGTGGCGGGGGCCTGCGGGAGGGGCCTCAGTGCGAGCGTGGCCTTGGTGATCACGCCGAGCGTGCCCTCTGAGCCGATGAAGAGCTTGGTGAGGTCGTAGCCCGCGACGCCCTTGACCGTGCGCCGGCCGGTCGTGAGCACCTCGCCGTCGGCCAGGACTACCTCCAGGCCGAGCACCGAGTCGGTGGTCACGCCGTACTTCACGCAGCACAGGCCGCCGGCGTTGGTGGAGAGGTTGCCGCCGATCGTGCACCAGTCGTAGCTGCTCGGGTCCGGTGGGTAGAACAGCCCGTCCTTCTCGACGGCGCCGCGCAGGTCGAGGTTGACCACGCCGGGCTCGACGACGGCCAGGCGGTTGTCGGTGTCGATCTCGACGATCGCGTTCATCTTGGTCATCACGAGGACCACGCAGCCCTCGATGGCGTTCGCGGCGCCGGACAGACCGCTGCCCGCGCCCCGCGGCACGATCGGGACCCGGTGGCTCGCGCACGCTCTCACGACCGCCTGGACCTGCTCGGTGTTCAGCGGGAACACCACGGCCAACGGGCTGCCGTGCGGCGCCAGGGGCATCATGTCGCGCTGGTAGCTCGCGGTGACGTCGGCATCGGTCAGGACACCCGAGTCACCCACTGCGGCGCGGAGTTCAGCGAGCAGGCTCTCCATATCGACCACGCTAGTCCGATTCGACTGGTTCACTCGATGGTGATCTCGACAGAAGGGAGTTCACGCAGTGACTCAGCGTGCTCAATCCAGATTTCGCCCACCCGTCAACCCGATGTCGCCGTCCCGACGGCACAGCACGACGTAGGCTGGCTCACCGTGGCGCATGCTTTCGCCTCGCTGGAGACCGCGGGTCCGGTGGCCGTCTGGGTCATCGTGCTGAGCTTCATCTTCGTCGAGTGCGCTTTCATCTTCGGGCTCTTCCTGCCCGGTGACTCGCTGCTGTTCGCGGCCGGCGTGGTGCTGGCGACGCACAACAGCGAGCTGTCGGCGTGGTTGTTGTCCCTCGCGGCTCTCATCATCGCCGTCGTCGGCAACCAGGTCGGGTACTTCATCGGCCGCGGCACCGGCACGCGCATGCTCGCGCGCAAGGGCGGCAAGGTGCTGAACCGGCACAACCTCAAACGTGCCGGCGACTTCCTCGACCGGCGTGGTTTCTGGGCCGTCGTGCTCGCCCGCTGGATCCCGTGGATCCGCACGCTGGCGCCGATGATCGCCGGTGCCGCGCGGATGGACCTCCGCCGGTTCACGCTGGCCACGACCATCGGCGCGATCGCGTGGGTGCCGACGCTCGTGCTCGCCGGTTACTACGGCGCCGGCGTCCTGCAGACGTTCCCGTGGCTCGAGACCGCTGCGATCATCGTCAGCATCGCGTTCTTCCTCGGCGGCACCGGGTGGGGCATCTGGCGCTACCGCCAGGAGATGCAGAAGCCGATCGACGAAACGGTCGAAGTCGGAACGAACTAGCGACAAATCTCCTGAACAGTGCTTACCTGTCCTTTCACGTGAAGGGCGGGGAGGCCTGTCATGCGATTGCTCTGTTCATTCATGGTTTTAATTGCCCTGTTCGGCTCAGTAACACCGGCACAGGCACAACCGATGCCGCAATGCGGTCAAGTAATCACGCAGAACTTCACACTGATGGGCGATTGGGGTTGCGGTAACGGGCCGGCGCTCATCGTCGGAGCAAATGGGTTGAGAATCAACCTGAATGGACACACCCTGAGTGGCACCCCCGCCATCAGGATGATCGACGTCGACGGCACGACGGTCCGGAACGGCACCATCCCCAGCAACATCGAGGCGGTCAGCGCGACCAACACCCGGTTCGTCGACATGACCATGGGGCAGCCGAGCTCGGCCTCGGGTGGCGACTGGACCGGCTCGACGGTGACGTTCGTGCGCAGCAAGATCACCATGTGGCGGCTGTTCTGCGGGACGCACTGCCAGTTCCAGGACAGCACGTCCAGCCTGAACCAGATCTACGCCGACCACCTGGTCCTCCGGAACGGCGGCTGGCACGCCATCAACTTCGTCGGGGCCCTCAAGGCCGACGTCGTCAACACCACGCTGCACGCCCTCACCATCGGCGGGCTCGAACGGCTGACCATCCGGGGCAGCGAGCTCAAGGGCGCCGAGGTGATCGCGACAGGCCGGATCGAACTGCTGAACAACACCTTCAGCACCGGCAACTGGCTCGGCGTCCACCGGCCGGTCAGCGGCATCATCCGCGGCAACAGGTTCGAGAAGATGCAGCAGGCCGGGCTGGCAGTGCGGGCGCCGTCGACTCTCAACGGCCCATTGCTGATCGAACGCAACACATTCGCCGACAACCGGCGCGACGGCCTGCGAATCGACGTGCCGATTCCACTCGACATCACCGTGCGCAGGAACACGAGTGAGAACAACGGCCAGTACGGAATGTGGGCGCCGGAGGGTGCCGTCACCGACGGCGGCAGGAACGTGTCGAACAACGACGCGCTCGGCTGCTTCACCATCGTGTGCGGTTCAGGGGGATGACGAACCGCTAGAGAACCTCGGTGATCAGCAGGTCCGCTGATCCTTTCGACGAGTTCACCATCAACGCGTTGACGTGGTCCGTGCCGTGCAGCACCCGTTCCTCCGCCTCCGACAAGGTGCGCCCGTACCGCAGGTGGCGGTCGATCAGGCGTTGCACGCGCACGTCCTCGTCGATGAACAGGAACCACGCCTCGTCCAGGATGATCCGGACGCGTTTCCACTTGTCGTAGTTGAGCAGCAGGTAGTTGCCCTCGGTGACGACGAGCGGGACGTCCGGGTGCACCGGCACCGCGCAGGCGATCGGTTCCTCGATCTCGCGGCGGAACTCCGGCGCGTAGATCATGTCCGGCCCGCACGCCTTGATCCGGCCGAGCAGGTCCACGTAGCCGGGGATGTCGAACGTGTCGGGCGCGCCCTTGCGTTCGACCAGCCGCAGCCGTTCCAGCTCGCTCTGCGCGAGGTGGAAGCCGTCCATCTCGACCAGCACGGCCTGGCCGTCGAGTGCCTCGACGAGCCGCCGCGCGAGTGTCGACTTGCCCGAACCGGGTGCGCCGCCGATGCCGAGAATCTTGCGCTCACCCTGGTCGGTGAGCACCCGAGCCCGTTCTAGCAGCTCGTCGAACCTGACCTGCTGTCCTGCCACCGCGCCAGCCTCTCAACCCAGTCCCCGACCGCACCGACGCGAACGGCGGCCGCCTCCGACGCGAAGCCGATGGCCTCCACCGGGTCCGCTCCTGACGCCAGCGCGTAGGCGTACGCGCCGTGCCAGACGTCGCCGGCACCGTTCGTGTCCTTCACCTCCACCGCGGGCACGGGCAGCTCTCCCGTCGAGCCGTTCCGGGACCAGGTGACCGGCCTCGCACCCTGCGTGCGAATGACCAGCGGCACCCCGTAGGAGTGCACCTCGGCCTCGGACCGCTCGAACCCGTGAGAGCAGGCGGCCACGTCCACCAGCGGCAACAGGTGATCGAGGACAGGTTTCCAGCTCCCGGCGTCGAGCACCACAGGCAATCCCATGGCTTTCGCCTGCCGGGCGACGGGGATCACCAGGCCTTCGTGGTGTCCGTCCAAGAGGACCACGTCCGCGACCTGCAGAAGATCAGACAAATCCGGCGCCGTGACGGGCACCGAGGCGTTGCGCGAAACGACCGTGCGCTCTCCATCTGAGTCTCTGACGACGACCATGCTCACGGGCGTCGTGCCCGGTACGGCGGTCACTTGGACCGGCTCCAAGGAAGCCCTGACGAATTCACCCAGTGCGTCGGCACCCAACGCGGTGAGCAGAGCCGACGATCCGCCCAGCGCCGCGACCGCACGGGCCGCGTTCGCCGCCGGGCCGCCCGGCGAGAGCACCGCGCCGAGCGAGCGGATCTTCTGGCCGGGTTCGGGGAACTCGTCCACCCGTTGGGTCACGTCGAGAGTTGTGAGCCCGACACACAGCACGGCTGCCATCTGGGCTTCCTCCAAACGGGTAAGGTCCGAGCCATGGTCACCATGCGGGATGTAGCGGCTCTCGCGGGAGTCTCCATCACCACGGTGTCACACGTGATCAACGAGACGAGGCCGGTCGCGGGGGACACGCGCGAGCGCGTCCAGAAGGCGATCGACGAGACCGGGTACACGGGGGACGCGATCGCGCGTTCGCTGGTCATGGGCGGCACGAAGTCGCTGGGCCTGGCCGTGTCACTGGTCTCGCACCCGTACTTCGCCGAGCTGATCGCCGCCATCGAGTCCGAGGCGACTCGCAACGGCTATTCGCTCGTGCTGATCGACACGAGAGACACCCCCGAGTCCGAGCAGACAGCGGTCAGAATGCTGCGTTCGCGAAGAGTCGACGGGCTGCTGCTCACGCCGTCGGCCGGTACCGGGGGAAGTCTCGTGCTGCCGGAGCTCAAGAGACTGGGCATCCCCACCGTGCTGGTGGACCGCCTGACCGTGTCCAAGGACATCGACCAGGTCGGCCCGGAGAACGTGCAGGCCACCTCCGGCCTGGTCAAGCACCTCGCCGAGCTCGGGCACCGCCGGATCGGCATCGTCTGCGGCCAGACGGGCGTGGCGACGACGGAGGAGCGCATCCTCGGTTACCGCCTCGGCCTCGGCCGCGCCGGCCTGAAGTGGGACGAGGCCCTGGTGTCGCAGAGCGGCTGGCTCGCGCCGCTGCTCGACCAGGAGGACCCGGCCACGGCCGTCGTCGCGGCGGACCACCTCGTCACGGTCGGCATGCTGCACGAGGCACGTGCCCGCGGCCTGAAACTCGGCACGGACCTGGCCGTCGTCGCCTACGACGAGGTCGAGTGGGCCACCCTGATCGAACCGCCGCTCACCACGCTGGCCCAGCCGGTCGAGGAGATCGGACGGACCGCGGTGAAGCTGCTGCTCTCCCGCATCGCCGAACCCGAAAGGCCCCCGGAGACGATCCGGCTCGCGCCCTCTCTCAGGCACAGGCAGTCCTGCGGATGCTGATCCCCGGTCTCGTCTCGGTGACGTTCCGGCAGCTCACGGTCGAGGAGATCGGCGAGCTGGCGACGGAGTGCGGCCTGCAGGCCGTCGAGTGGGGCGGCGACGTGCACGTGCCGCCCGGCGACGTCGCGGCGGCGCGACGGGCGCTGGACACAGGCCTGAAGGTGGCCGCGTACGGGTCGTACTACCGCGCGGGCGTGTCCGACCGCGCCGACCTGGCGCCGATCCTGGAGACCGCGGCCGAGCTCGACGCGCCGTTCGTGCGGGTCTGGGCGGGTACCGCGGGGTCGGCCGAGTGCCCCGACCGCGCGCCGGTGGTCGAGGCGTTGCAACACGCCGTCGAACATGCCGACGCGATGGGCACGAAGATCGCCCTCGAGTACCACCCGAACACGCTGACGGACACCCTGGACTCGGCCGTGCAACTGCTGGACGAGGTCGACGGCGTCGTGTCGTACTGGCAGCCGCGCGGGGGCCAGGACGTGTTCTCGGCCGTGCACGAGGTGCGGACGCTGGAACCGGTGACGGCGCACGTCTTCTCGTGGGGTAGCGGTGGCTTCAAGGAGCGGTTCCCGCTCGCGGAGCGCCGAGACCTGTGGAAGCCCGTGCTGAGCGAGCTGGCGCGCGACGGCCTCGAACGCAACGCGCTGCTGGAGTTCGTGCTGGACGACTCGCCGGAGCAGTTCCGCGCGGACGCCAAGACTCTGCTGAGCTGGCTCAAGCCGTAGCGACGTCCAGGCCGCGGCGTTCGAGCAGGGCGGCCGCCTCCAGGCACATCCAGCCGCCGAGCTGGACGGACAGGTCGCGGCCCTCCTTCTCGTCCGCCGGGACCGTCCACTCCGGACCGAACAACGGGCCGCTCACCGCCATCACGCGGTTGTTCCACGCCGCTTCCGCCGACTGCACAACGAGTTCCCTGGCCAGATCAGCGGTCTCGTGCCGGTCGGGGTCGAGATCGGGGATCGTCAGCGCGGCCTCGGCGAGGTAGCGCGTCAGAATCCCCCCGAACAGGCCGCCGTCACCACCGCCGTGACCCCGGATCACGCCGTTGGTGGCGAGGTCGTCGTGCACGGCGGTGATCGTGCGGGCGGCCTTGTCGAGCCACTTGTCCTGCTGGCCGTGCTTGGCCAGCTCGACGCACGCGCCGATGAGAACTCCTTGGCAGTACGTGTAGATGTTCTTCTCGTACTCGCGGATCTCGCCGTTGGGGTGGACGTGCAGACCGTCCCACGCGAGGCCGTTGCCGGGGTCGACCAGGTGCTCCTCGACCCAGTCCACGATGGACCGCGCGCGGGCGAGGTCGGTGCGTTCGTTCTGGCGGGCCAGGAAGATCGCGGCAGGGCCGTTCGCGGGGACGTTCTTGAAGTCGTCGTTGCGCTTCCACCAGATGCCGCCGCCGGCGTGGTCGGTCCAGCCGTCGCGCAGCCGCACCGCGATCGCGTCGAGCGCCTTGGGCTTCGCGATGCCGACCTCGTGCTGGGCGCGCTGCAGGGCGAGGCCGAGCCACGCGATGTCGTCGTAGAAGTCGTTGGTCCAGCCCAGGACGTTGCGGACCCGGATGCCCCGCACGACCTTGGCGATGGCCGTCTTGCGCAGCTCGTTGGGCGAACGCAGGTAGCCGTCGATCATGCAGTCGAGCAGGTGCGCCTGCCACCAGTAGTTGAAGCTCGTGTGGATCTTGTCCCGGAACAGGGGCGGCCACGCCCTCGCTCCGAGGAGGGTGCCCGGCACACCCCAGACCCGCCGCAGGTGCCTGGAATACACCGCGCGCTCAGCGACACCGGCTCGCGCCGCCAGCAGTTTCGCGATCACCACTTGGTCATGGTGAGTGCTTGACCGATCAAGAAGCTCGGTGAATCGCCCAGTGGTAGAGGCCCATGGCCACAGATGTTGTCAGGTTGTAACTGCTGACCTTCTCGCGCATGGGCAGCCGGACGATCCGGGAGGCCTGCGCGCGGACCTCCTGCGACAGGCCGTGGCGTTCCGATCCGAACGCCAGCACGGCGTCGTCGGGGATCGGCCCCTCGAGCAGGTCGCCGTCCGCGTCGAACGCGATCAGTTCGCCCGCGAAGTCCAGCGATGTGACTTTGGCGACGGGCAGCGCGAAATGCAGCCCGGCGGAGCCCCTGAGCACGTTGGGGTGCCACGGGTCGACGTCACCGGTGGAGATCACGCCACCCGCGTCGAGCCCGGCAGCCACCCGGATCGCGGCACCGAAGTTGCCGAGGTTGCGCGGGTTGTCGAGCAGGACGACCGGGGCGTTGCGGTCGAACGCCAGGTCCGGCCGCTCCGCGAACCCCGCCACACCGGTCGGGTGCAGGCGGCCCGCCCTGAGCTTGAACTGGTTCTGGTCGACCTCGGTGGCGGCCTCGAACCGCTCGCGCAGATCCGGTGCGTGCGTCTGCGCGAGACCGATCGCGGCGGCGAGGTCCGTCGTGATCAACGGCTGCACGTCGGCGCCGAAGCGCAACGCGTGCTTAACAGCGTGAAAGCCTTCGAGCAGCACGGTGACCAGCATAGAAGCCGACCCACGAGACCAGGACGATCGACCCCAGCACCAGTTGGACCAGTGTCGACGCGCTCTCCGGGTACCAGACGCCGTCGATGTAGTGGTCGATGAAACCCGTGCCCAGCGGCGGCATCCCCGCCTGCGCGCGGAAGAACTCCTCCGCCGTCGTCAACGGGCACGTCACGGGCACCAGCAGGCTGAGAATCGCCCACGCGCCGATCGCCATGTGCGGGTAGATCACGCCGCGCCACCGCCATGCGACGTACCCACCCACGAGCAGGAACGCCAGCACCGCGAAGTGCAGGAGCATGACCGCTTCAGCAAAGACCCTGGCCATTCGCACCACCCCGTCCTCCAGCCTAGGACGGGGTGGCTCGAAGCGCTCTCGATAAAACCTCAGGCGAGCCCGAGGTCGTTCAGGTCGAGCAGGTAGCGGTACGGCAGACCCTCGGCCTCGATGGCCTCCTTGGCGCCCGTGCCGCGGTCGACGACCGTGGCGACGCCGATCACGTCGGCACCGTGCTCGCGCAGCGCCGCGACGGCCGTGAGCACCGAACCACCGGTGGTGGAGGTGTCCTCGACCGCGAGCACGCGCTGACCGCGCACGTCGATGCCCTCGATCTGGCGCTGCATGCCGTGGGCCTTGTTCGCCTTGCGCACGACGAACGCGTCGAGCACGTCACCGTCGGCACCGGCGGAATGCATCATCGCGTAGGCGACGGGGTCCGCGCCGAGGGTGAGACCGCCGACCGCGACGAAGTCCCAGTCGGACGTGAGCTGCCGCAGCAGCTTGCCGATCAGCGGGGCCGCCGCGTGGTGCAGGGTCGCCCGCCGCAGGTCGACGTAGTAGTCGGCTTCCTTGCCGCTGGAGAGGGTCACCTTGCCGTGCACCACGGCCAATTCGCTCACGAGACGAGCGAGTTCTGACTTTGCGTTCGAGTCCAAGACCACTTCAGTTCGCACGGGTCGTGAGCTTCGCACACCCGCGCGCTCGACGCCTCGTACGCTGCATCACCGTGAGCACCCTCTACGTCGAGCAGCCGTGGACCGCGATGAGCCTGTTGTTCCGGCCGCAGTACCGGGTGGAGGTGTTCGACGAGCACGACGCGCCGATCGCCGTCGTCCGCGAACGCAGTGGCCCCGGCCTGCAGCGACCGCTGCGCCACACCGGGTTCTCCGGCTGGACGACGTTCGACCTCGACGTCGTCGCGCCGCACGGTCAGCCGATCATGCACATCGGCAAGGGGTTCGGCCGGCGGCCGGAGGTGCGCGTCAGCACGCCCGGCGGCCAGCTGATCGGGACGATCAGGACGCACGGGGCGTGGCAGCAGTCGCTGCACGACGCGAGCGGTCAGCAGCTGTGCTTCTTCGGCGACATCGCGCGGATCGAGACCGGCGGGCGTGCCAAGCGGGCCGGCAAACGCGTCCGCCGCGACGTCGTGCAGATCAACCCGCAGGTGACCGAGCCGCTGCGGTCGTTGGCGACCGCCTGCGCGGTCGCCTTCGACGTCGTTCGCGGTACCGGGACCAGGCACACCAGCAGTGGCGGCGTGGACTGGCCCGTCTAATGCCTGGTGCCAGAAGTCGTGTCCGTTACTCGCCCGAGCGGCCCCGCACCTGGCCCTGTCGGCGTCTGCAAGTACCACCAACTCAACATCAACAGGCACTTCCTGCCACCAACAGGCTTGCGGGCCTGAAGGGGACGGCGCATGTTCGTCAGACGACGAACAGGTTGGGTGTGGTTGACGGCGATTCGATCAAGAGTTGGTGGTACTTGCAGACGCCTCGGCACCAGCAAGGACACGAGGTTTCGGACAAGAATTCCGGCCAGGTGCTTAGAAACGGCCGGCTACCAGGCGTCCTTGCGGAAGTGGCTGGGGCCGTCGTCCTCATCGTCGTCGTCACGGCGCGAGCGGGGCGGCGGCTGGTGCGCGGCCGGGTTGCCGGACGTGATGATGTCGTCCATGTCCTGGCCCTCCTCGATCGCCTGGTAGGCGCGCTGGAGGTCAGGGACGCCGACCGCGAGCGCCCTCTGCACGCCCTCGTCGTTCAGCGCACGGCCCGCGGCGACGTCGGCCCACGACATCTCGCCTGCGTCCACGCGCCGCTGGAGGTCCTTGAGCTCCTTCGGCGCGCCGGGCGTCTTCGCGAACCGTTCGATCTCGGCGAGGTCCTGTTCGTTCAGGCCCCGCGAGCGGCGCTGCACCTGCGACGCGGCCGTGGCGACCTTGCCGAGGTCGTCGACGCGGGCGTCCACCTCGGAGAACAGCGCCTGCAGCCGTGCCTGGTCGTAGGGGAACGTCACTGCTGACCACCACCGGTGGGCGCGGGCGCGGGTGCCGGGGCAGGTGCGGGCGCGGAGCTGGAACGGCCCGACGCAGCGGTTCCGGCCTTGCCGAGGCTGTAGGCACCGAGGCCGACACCGATCGCACCGGACTTCGCGGCCGCCACGCCGTTGTCGAACTTCTGCTTGCCGTCCTGCACGCCGTCGACGACGTCCAGCGCGTCGTTCACGTCACGCACGTCCTTGAGCTTCATCAGCGCCGTGCCCATGGCCACGATGCCGTCGACCATGCCCTGGACGCCCTCGATCAGCGTCATGATCGACTGGATGATCTTGCGGACGGCGTCCACGATCTGGATCGCGTCGTAGACCATCCACACCGCGCGGCCCCAGCCGACGACCGGGATCACCGCGGTCATCGCCGCTTCGAGCAGCATGGTGCAGAGCTTGTCGAGCAGGAACAGGGCGATCTTCGTGGCCGACCGGCACGCCGAGGCCATGGACTGGAACTTGTTGCCGATGATCCGGGCGACCTGGGAGTCCGCCTCGATCGCGATGACCCACATGGTGTCCATGCGGCGCTCGAACGCCGTCGCGGCGCCGCCGTCCCAGTGCGGGCCGAGCTGGCCCGCGCCGTCACCGACGTTGTGCCGCACCGAGTCCAGGGCCTTCGCGACCTGGTCCCACGCGTTGGCGTTGGCGTCGATCTTCTCGAAGTCGCCGACCAGCGGGCTGATCAGCGACTCGATCAGGTTCTCGCCGGTGACCTTCTCGTAGATCCAGTTGACGCCCTGCAGCTTCCACCCGGCGGCCTCGATGAGCTCCTTGGTGGTCTGCCTGCCGGGACGGTCCTCCGCGGCGGCGCTCAGCGCGACCGACGGGTCCTGGACGTCCGCATATGCCGTGGTCATCGGCCACCTCCGGCGCCCTGGATCAGCTTGAGGCCGTACTGGTCGACCTTCTCGTAGGAGTCCGCCGTCTTCCTCAGCGCGGCGGAGTCCTTGAGCATCATCTTGTTGGCGAAGTCCAACGTCTCCCCGTAGAGGTTCGCGACACCGGTCACGACGGGGTGCAGCAACGTCAGCAGGCCGGTGAACCCGCTGGTGTCACCGCCCTTGGAGATCGCGTGGTCCTTGATGGTCAGGAAGTGCTGGGCGTTGCGGTCCAGCAGTTCGCTGTACCCGCGCAGCTCGTCCGGTTCGACATGGAACTGTTCGCTCACGAGGGCTCCGACGCGCCGTTAGGCCGAACGGTTCCACTCAGGTGCGGCCGCGCCCACCCGCGAACCGCGACGCCATCCTGCGCACGAACGGCCGCGGCAGCAGCCTCGTGATGGTCACGATCGCCTTGTACTGCAGGCCGGGGATCGACAGCGGCTTGCCCCGGCGCAGGTCGCGCAGGGCCTCGTGGACCAGCTTGTCGATGTCGACGTAGAGCCAGCCCGGCGTCTTGGACATGTCGATCTGCGCGCGCTTGTGGAACTCGGTCCGCACGAAACCGGGCGCGAGCGCCATGATCCGCACCCCGGTGCCCTCCGCCGCGAGTGCCGTGCCCTCGGAGAACGCCGTCACCCACGCCTTGTCGGCGCTGTAGCTGGTGCCGCGACCGGGCAGGAAGCTGGCGACGCTCGACACGTTGATCACGTCGCCCTTGCCGCGCGCGATCATCGCCGGGATCGCGGCCCGGCACAGGCGAAGCACCGTGGTGACGTTGACGTCGAGCTGGCTCTGCAGCTTCTCGACGTCCGTGGCGAAGAGCTCGCCGTTGTTCGCGAAGCCCGCGTTGTTGACCAGCAGGTCGACGGCCGACTCCGCGAGCCGCTTCTCGACCTTGAGGCGGTCCTCGTGGTCGCTGAGGTCGGCCGGCAGGACGTCGACGTGGACGCCGTGGCGGTCGTGCAGCTGCTTCGCGAGCTCTTCGAGTGCGGACGCGGTGCGCGCGACCAGCACGAGGTCATATCCCTCTGCCGCGAGCCTGCGGGCGAAGGCGGCCCCGATCCCGACGGTCGATCCGGTCACCAGTGCGGTTGGCATGCCACCGAACGGTAGTCGGAAAATCGCCGGGGTCGAAGGCCGCCGATGATCACACTTCGTGCTTCGCGGGACGGCGCAGCACGAACAGGCGCAGAGCGAGGCCCGAGACGACCATCGCCACTCCGCCGAACAGCAACCACCCGACCGAGGCACCCGTGTTGGCCAGCGTCACGACGGACGCCGTACCAGCGACTGCGACGGGCGGGACAATCTTTCCTCCGTACATCGTGCTTCCCTCCGGGGGTTCGGGGACACGACGGCTAACTGCTCGGAGTATCTGAATCGCGGCCCGATGTTTTACACGGAGTGTCGTGTGACGTAGCTCACACCACTTTGGATGCGGTCTGGAATACCGCTGGTTGGAGTGCGACGAAACACGATACATACCCCCTCTGATCACCCAACGTCACATGACCCACGCCTGGGAGGCACAAAAAAGCCGCCGCCGAGGTGTCTCGGCGGCGGCGTTGGCTGAAGCTTTGGATCAGGGCTTGCGGCCGAACGACGGGCGGTAGACCTCGCCGCCCTCGTCCTCCTCCGCCGCCGGCTCCTCGCGCTCGGAGGGGTCCGGGTCGAAGGGGTCGATGACGTCCGCGAGCTCACCGACGTCGCGCAGCAGCCGTTCGAGGCGCGCGGGCGACGAGTTCGGCGGTGCGGCGGCCAGCACCCAGTCGTTCTCCATCCAGACGACCGTGACGTCGCCACCGATCTCCTCGGCGGCGTCGATCAGGTCCGGCGTGATGATCTTCCGGGCCGCCGGCACGTCGGTGACGAACGCGTACCGCGAGCCCACCGGGCCGAGCAGGTCGGGCATCGGCATCTTGTCGTTGTCGCGCTGGAACGGGACCGTCGACAGCCACAGTTCGATCACCACCGACAGCGCCCTGCGGCAGCGCACCCCGACCAGCACGGAGTTGACCTTGCCGCCTGTCTCGTGGTCGAGCACGTAGACCTGCCTGCGGCCGTCCGCGGTGAAGGTGGAGCCCGCGACGACGTCACGGGCGAGGCCCGTGCCGTAGTACGCGATGGCTCCCGCTTCCCAGCGGGTCGGCAGCACGTGGTCTGTCTCCTCGAACTGCCAGCCGCGCAGAGCAGCCCAACGGCGCCGTTCACGATTACGCGCGGTTCGTTGCGCCCGGTCGGTCGCGAGCAGGGCGAACCCTGCCACACCCGCCACCGCGGCGACGGTGAACCAGACCCACGCCGGTATGCCCACAGCCAGAGCCTAGTGGGTCGGAGGCGAGGAACGAAGATCACTTCCGCGCGTCGTGACCTCGGTGTGCCTTTCCTGCTGTCAAGACGCCGCACGGATGCGGCACCGCGCACAGCGCGTCCAAGACCGCCTGACTCTCCGCGTCCGCGCCGCGGTAGATCACCAGCAACTGGTCAGGGTCCTGCAGCGGCGTGAACGTCTCGAACTGCAGGGCGACCTCACCGGCCAGCGGATGCCGCAGGACCTTGTCCCCGCGACCGTTGATCTTGACCTCGCGGGTGGCCCACAACCGGGCGAACTCCTCGTCACCGGCGGCGCAGTCGGCGATGAGCCCGGCCAGCACCCGGTCGTCGGGATGCGCGGCCCAGGCGGCGCGCAGGTGAGCGACCCCTTCGCGCACGACGCGGTCGCGGTCGACGTAGCACTCGCGGATCTCCGGGTGCAGCAGGCACAGCCAGATCGCGTTGCGCCGCGCCGGCGGCAGGGTGCCGAAGTCGACGAGCACCTTCGCCATCTCGGCGTTCCAGGCCAGGAGGTCGAAGCGGTGGTTCATCAGCATGGCCGGCCGCGGTGACAGGTCGGCGACCAGCCGGGCCAGCGACGGCGCCGCGGTGGTGACGGCCTCCGCCGTCCCACGAGGACGGTGCCGGGCCAGCCGGAGGAGGTAGGTGCGTTCGTCGGAGGTCAGGCGCAGCGCTTCGGCGAGCGCCTCCGCCACGTCCGCCGAGGGACGGAGCCCGCGAGCCTGTTCGAGCCGCACGACGTAGTCGACGCTCACCCCGGCCAGTTCGGCCACCTCCTCGCGCCGCAGCCCGGGAGTCCGCCGCTGCCGCCGTCCGGGAAGGCCGAAGTCCCCGGGGTCCAGCCGTTCGCGCCTGCTCCTGAGGAACGCGGCCAGCTCCTGCGTCACGTCGGTGAGCATGGTCGGTCCAACAGTCCGGGTAGGACTCGTGTTCCCAGGAAGTTCCCTCCCTTACCCCCTGCTCCCGGTGATCACAGGCTGGTGCCACACCACGAACACGGGGAGAGAAACGATGTCGCTCGACACCTACCGGCTGCTGGGCCGCTCCGGCCTGCGGGTCTCGCCGCTGGCACTGGGCACGGCGACCTTCGGCAACGAGTGGGGCTGGGGCTCCTCACCGGAGGACGCGCGCAGGCTGTTCGAGATCTACGTGGAGCGCGGCGGCAACTTCGTCGACACCGCGGCCTCCTACGGCGGCTCCGAGGAACTGCTGGGCGACCTCGTCGGCGACCGCCGCGAAAGCCTGGTGCTGGCGACGAAGTACTCGACGCTGCGCACACCCGGCGACCCGAACTCCGGCGGCTCGCACCGCAAGAACCTGTTCGCGTCCGTCGAGAACAGCCTGCGCCGGCTGCGCACGGACCACGTCGACCTGCTGCACGTGCACGTGTGGGACGCGCTGACGCCGTTCGAGGAGGTCCTGCGCGGCCTGGACGACCTGGTCAGGCAGGGCAAGGTCCTGTACGTCGGGATGTCCAACACCCCCGCCTGGGAGATCTCGCGCATGCAGGCGGTCGCGGACCTGCGCGGCTGGTCACCGCTGGTCGCGCTGCAGATCGAGTACAGCCTCATCAACCGCGGCGCCGAACGCGACCTGATCCCGATGGCTCGGGCGCTGGGGCTCGGGGTGTCGCCGTACTCACCGCTGGGCGGCGGGGTGCTGTCCGGCAAGTACTCGAGCCCCGACTCCTCCGGTAGCAACCGCAGGAGCTTCAACGCCGGGCTGGGGATGGTCACCGAACGCACGCTCGCGATCGCTGACGTCGTGGGCGAGGTGGCTTCGGAGGTGGAGTGCACGCCTGCCCAGGTAGCGCTCGCGTGGAACCTGCGGCGGCCTGGCGTGACGGCACCTGTCGTGGGTGCGCGTACGCCGGAGCAGCTGGTGGGCAACCTGGAGGCGCTGGCGGTCGAGCTGACCGGGGAGCAGGTGGCGCGGCTCGACGAGGTCAGCGCTGTCGACCTCGGTTATCCGCACGACCTGCTCGGGGGCGAGCACATCCGTGCGGTGATGTCGGGTGGGCTAACGGTCGAGAGCCGCCGCTGACCTCGGGACCACCGCACGCCGTGGGCGTCGAGGATCGCCAGGTAACCGGTGACCCGGTCGATCAGGTGCGGCGAGGTGGTCTTGAACCACGCGGCGGCGCCGGGGTTGACCTCCCGGTCGTACACGGTCGGATCGACCGTCGACGGGTCGGTGTAGGCGGCGTTGTACCAGTCGGCGTTGGTGTGGCGGAACGTTTCCTGCTCCCCGGTGAGCCGACCGGCCCTCCACAGGCCGTTCACCAGTCCGAAGACACCGGTCAGGTTGCCGCTGCGCGACGGTTCGACCGCCTGGAAACGCACAAAGCGAAGATCCCCCACGGCGGCCAACCTACCGACCGCCGCGGGGGATCCGGGCTCAGCTGCTGCGACCCACGATCAGGCCGCTGTTGTCGTCCAGCACGTCGACCCGCACCGTGTCGCCGTCCCGCACCTCACCGGCCAGCAGCTCCTTGGCCAGCTGGTCGCCGATCGCCGACTGCACCAGCCGCCGCAGCGGCCGGGCACCGTAGATCGCGTCGAAGCCGTTCAACGCGAGCCAGTCGCGGGCCGACGTCGTGACGTCCAGGGTCAGGCGCCGGGCCGCGAGACGTTCCGCCAGGCGCGTGATCTGGATGTCCACAATGGACGTCAGCTCCTCGGTGAGGAGCGCGTGGAACACCACGACGTCGTCCAGCCGGTTGAGGAACTCCGGCTTGAAGTGCCGTTGCACCACGGCCATCACGGCGTCCTTGCGTTCCAGCTCGGTCAGCGACGGGTTCACGATGGTCTGCGAGCCCAGGTTCGAGGTGAGCACCAGGATCGTGTTGCGGAAGTCGACCGTGCGGCCCTGGCCGTCGGTCAGGCGACCGTCGTCGAGCACCTGCAGGAGCACGTCGAACACGTCCGGGTGCGCCTTCTCGACCTCGTCCAGCAGCACGACCGAGTACGGGCGCCGGCGGACCGACTCCGTGAGCTGGCCGCCCTGGTCGTAGCCGACGTAGCCGGGAGGCGCGCCGACCAGGCGGGCCACCGAGTGCTTCTCGGAGTACTCGCTCATGTCGATGCGGATCATCGCCCGCTCGTCGTCGAACAGGAAGCTCGCCAACGCCTTCGCGAGCTCCGTCTTGCCGACGCCGGTGGGGCCGAGGAACAGGAACGAGCCCGTCGGGCGGTCCGGGTCGGCCACTCCGGCACGGGTGCGGCGCACCGCGTCCGACACGACGCGCACGGCCTCTGCCTGGCCGACGACCCTGCGGGCGAGCTCGTCCTCCATCCGCAGCAGCTTGGCGGTCTCGCCCTCCAGCAGCCTGCCCGCGGGGATGCCGGTCCACGCCGACACCACGTCCGCGACGTCGTCGGGGCCCACCTCCTCCTTGAGCATCGCGGCGTCCTGTGTGGACTCCGCGGCGACGGAGAGTTCCTTCTCCAGCTGGGGGATCCGGCCGTAGCGGAGTTCGGCGGCGCGACCGAGGTCGCCGTCGCGCTCGGCTCGTTCCGACTCACCGCGCAACGACTCGAGCTGCTCCTTCAGGTCGCGCACGCGGTCGATGGAGCCCTTCTCGTTCTGCCAGCGAGCGGTCAGGGCCGAGAGTTCCTCGCGCTTCTCCGCCAGCTCGGCGCGCAGGGCGTGCAGGCGTTCGACCGACGCCGGGTCGGACTCCTTGGCCAGCGCCATCTCCTCGATCTCGAGACGCCGCACGGCACGTTCGACCGTGTCGATCTCGACGGGCCGGGAGTCGATCTCCATCCGCAGCCGGGACGCGGCCTCGTCGACGAGGTCGATGGCCTTGTCCGGCAGGAAGCGCGCGGTGATGTAGCGGTCGGACAGCGTCGAGGCGGCGACGAGGGCGGCGTCCGTGATGCGCACGCCGTGGTGCACCTCGTAGCGCTCCTTCAGGCCGCGCAGGATGCCGACCGTGTCCTCCACCGACGGCTCGCCGACCAGCACCTGCTGGAAACGGCGTTCCAGGGCGGCGTCCTTCTCGATGTGCTGGCGGTACTCGTCCAGCGTCGTGGCACCGACCATGCGCAGCTCACCGCGGGCGAGCATCGGCTTGATCATGTTGCCGGCGTCCATCGCCGACTCACCGGTCGCGCCCGCACCGACGATCGTGTGCAGCTCGTCGATGAACGTGATGACCTGCCCTGCCGAGTCGGTGATCTCCTTGAGCACGGCCTTGAGCCGCTCCTCGAACTCACCGCGGTACTTGGCGCCCGCGACCATCGAGCCGAGGTCGAGGGACACGACCCTCTTGCCGCGCAACGACTCCGGCACGTCACCGGCCACGACGCGCTGCGCCAGGCCCTCGACGATCGCCGTCTTGCCGACACCGGGCTCGCCGATCAGCACGGGGTTGTTCTTGGTGCGGCGCGACAGCACCTGCACGACGCGGCGGATCTCGGCGTCACGGCCGATCACCGGGTCGAGCTCGCCCTTGCGCGCACGTTCGGTCAGGTCGACGCCGTACTTCTCCAGCGCCTTGTAGGTGCCCTCGGGATCGGCCGACGTCACCCGCGCCGACCCGCGCACCTTCGCGAAGGCCTCGGTCAGCGCGTCGGGCGTGGCACCGTGCCGCCGCAGCAGGTCGGCCACCGTGCCGCCGTGCTGCGCGAGCCCGACGAGCAGGTGCTCGGTCGAGACGTACTCGTCCCCCATCTCGGTGGCGAGCTCCTGGGCCTTGCCGATCACCCGCACGGCGTCGCGCGAGAACTGCGGGGCGGACACGGTCGAGCCGGAGGCACTGGGCAGCGCGCGGGAGAGCTGCTCGAGCTCCTTGCGCACCTGGGCCGGGTCGGCGCCCACGGCCGACAGCAACGGCGCGGTCAACCCGTCCGTCTGCGCCAGCAGTGCACTGAGCAGGTGCACGGAACCCACGTCCGGGTTCCCGTTCAGCGTCGCGGCCTGCACCGCCGCGGAAACCGCCTGCTGCGTCTTGGTCGTCGGGTTGAAAGCGTCCATTCCTCCACCTCGTGGTCAGCGTCCAGCATGGACCATCATCCCGCTCAACGTCAGAAAAGTTGAGCGTGTTCCGCTCAACCCTGAAATCGGTCCAGATCACACGCCGACTAGGCGAAGATCAGCTCATGACCTCAATCATCCACAGCATCACGATCGACGCGCGCGACTCCTACGAGATCGCCTCCTGGTGGAGCAAGGTGCTGGACCTGCCGTTGCACCCCGACGACAACCCGGGCGACCCCGAGTCGCTGATCCAGCTGCCGAACGGCCTCGGCTACCTCTTCATCAACGTCCCCGAGGGCAAGGAACTGAAGAACCGGCTGCACCTGGACCTGCAGCCGGTCGGCAACACCCGCGACGAGGAGGTGGAACGCCTCCAGGCCATCGGCGCGACGGTCTTCGACGATCAGCGCAGGCCGGACGGCACCGGCTGGGTCACGATGCGCGATCCCGAGGGCAACGAGTTCTGCGTTGAACGCAGCGCAGCCGAGCGGGCCGCGACCTCCTGATCGCCGTCACTCGAAAGCACCAGCAGCTTGTCCACAGCAGGTGCTGACTTATCCACAATCCGCAGGTCAGTATCCACAGGTGAATCAAGCTCAGTCGCGACCGTCTGTGCACCAGAACCCGTTGGAGTGACAATTTCGTCTTCCACCGAGTCGCGCAGCGGCTGCTCCTTGATCAGCAGCACCGCGATGACCGTGAACACCGCGAGACCAGCGGCGATGAGGAACAACTCACCCATCGCGTCGCCGTAGGAGTCCCGCACCACTGGGGAGAGGGAACCGCGGTCGAGCGTCTTCGTGCTGACCGAGGCGGCCAGCACCGCGCCGAGCACCGAGACGCCGGCCGTCCCACCCAGCGACCGCAGGAACGTGGCCGTGGAACTGGCGGCGCCGAGATCCGCCATCCCCACCCCGTTCTGCACGGCCAGAACCAGGTTCTGCATGGTCAGCCCCACTCCGACGCCGACCAGCGCCAGGTAGGCGCCCATCAGCACCAGGTTCGTCCGGTGGTCGATCGTCCCGAGCAACGCCAGCCCGGCGACCAGCGAGAACGACCCCCACACCAGGTAGCTCTTCCAGCGCCCGCTCTTGGCGATCAACTGCCCGCTGACGGTCGACGAGATGCTCAGCCCGAGCACCAACGGCACGGTCAGCAACCCGGCCTTGGTGGGCGAGAACCCGCGTGCGATCTGGAAGTACTGCCCCATGAACACCGAGGCCCCGAACATCGCCGTGCCCACCGCGACACCACCGAGCATCGCCAGCACCACGGTCCGGTTCTTGAACAGGTGCAACGGGATGACCGGCGCGGACGCCCGCCGTTCCACGAAGTAGGCACTCACGATCACCAGCAACGCCCCACCGACGAACAGCGCGCTCTCGGCACTGATCCAGGCGAAGTCCTTCCCGGCGAACGACACCCACATCAGCACCAGGCTCACCCCGCCGGTGATCAACGTGGCGCCCAGGTAGTCGATCTTCACGTGCTGCTTCTTGACCGGCAGGTGCAGCGTCTTGTGCAGAACGGCCAGCGCCACCAGCGCCAGCGGCACGCAGACGAAGAAGCACCAGCGCCAGCCGGGCCAGTCGACGAGGAACCCGCCGACCAACGGCCCGCCGACGGTCCCCGCGGAGATCACCATGCCGGTGTACCCGCTGTACCGCCCACGTTCCCGGGGGCTCAGCAGCGCGCCGACGACCACCTGCCCCAGCGCCTGCACCCCGCCCATCCCCAGCCCCTGGATCACCCGGAACGAGATGAGCTGCTCCATGTTCTGACTGAACCCGGACAGCACGGAACCGACGACGAAGATCACGATCGCCGCCTGCAACAGCCTCTTCTTGTCGAACAGATCGGCGAGCTTGCCCCACAGGGGCGTACTGGCCGTGGACGCGAGCAACATCGCCGTGATGACCCAGGTGTACTGGGTCTGCGTGCCCTTGAGCTCGGCCAGGATCGTCGGGAGGGCGTTCGAGACGATGGTGGAGCTGAGGATCGCGACCAGCAACGCCACCCAGATACCGGACAGCGCTTCGAGGATCTCCCGATGTGACGAGGGCCGACTCAAACCGGCACACCTCCAGCAAATTAGTTGATGTCATACAACTATATCTGGAGATAGTTAGCTAGGCCAACTAATTCGGTGGCTGATGGGTCACACCCCAGGGTCGTGCCAGACGCTCAAGGCGCGGTCTCGCCCACCTCACGCAAGCAGCCCCGCCACCCGGCGCGAAGGCACCGAGGACGGGGCTGCGAGCGGCGGCTCAGTCGTTCGCGGCGCTCACCTGGTCCGCCTTGACGCCGAAGAAGTCGCCGCCCTTGCTCTTGACGTCGTCCGTCCCCCAGTTCCGGACGCGGTCGACCGGCACCATCCGGGGGATGTGCTTGCGGCAGT
Organism: Lentzea sp. HUAS TT2; assembly: GCF_051853195.1. Lineage (NCBI taxonomy): Bacteria > Bacillati > Actinomycetota > Actinomycetes > Pseudonocardiales > Pseudonocardiaceae > Lentzea > Lentzea sp. HUAS TT2. Next base: position 2,575,111 of record NZ_CP196667.1, read on the forward strand.
GGATGTAGGCCTCCTGCACCTCGACCACCACCCACCGCTCCACCTTCTTGTCCTCGGTGTCGAACTCCTCAAGGGGCGCGATCCGGGCACGGCCGTTCACGTGCAGCCCGATCAGGTCGTCGGCGAAGTCCACCATCAGCATCCCGACGTGCGGGTTCTCCATGATGTTGCCGAGCGAGGCCATCACACCGTTGCCCCGGTACTCGGGGTAGACGAGGGTTTTGGGGTCGATCACACGCAGGAACCCCGCCGGCCCGGCCCGCAGGGTCGAGTCGCACTCCCCGTCGGCATCGGAGGTCGAGATGAAGGCCATCTCCATCCGCCCGACGAACTCGGCCATCGCGGCGTTCAGGTGATCCAGCACCTGGTCTGCGTAGAAGCGTGTAGCGCGATCAGACGTCTCCAGGGCACATTGGAGGTAGTGCTCACCGCGTGAGCCAGGTTGCTCAACACGGTCGAGTGAGGTGGTCTCAGTGAGTTCAGGCAGGGACACGCGCCCAACCCAAGCACGCAAGCGCGCAACCCGGTACAGACGGACCCTCACATTCACACTGTTGCGGTAACAACAACTCACCGAGAGTAACTAGACTTCGCTCGAAGGTGGCATCAAGGGGTCAAACAGCCCGATCAGGGGTTACTGTCCACCCTGTCGGGGGACGGATGCTTGACGAGGACGAACAGCGCCTTGCCGGCGCCACTGAACGCCAATGAGAACGTGGAGACTGCGCGCGGACCATGACTGCGAACGCTGTGCTGAGCCCCATCCCTACCCCGCCCCACCGAGAACCCCCGCCTGGTGTCACCGCGATGGTGCGGATGATCCGGGAGAGCTTCGCGGTGGTGGAGCCGCACGCCGAAGAAGTGGCGAAGTTCTTCTACGGCATGCTCTTCTCGCTCTCGCCTGCCACACGCGAGATGTTCCCCGCGAACATGGAGGTGCAACGCAGCCGTCTGCTGCGCGCCCTCGTGCACGTGGTGCAGATGGTCGACCGCCCGGACGACCTCATCCCCTTCCTGCGTCAGCTGGGACGTGACCACCGCAAGTTCGGTGTCATCAACGTCCACTACGAGGCGGTCGGGACTGCACTGCTGTCCGCGGTGAAGAAGTTCTCCGGTGCCGCCTGGACGCCCAAGGTCGAGATGGCGTGGGCCGAGGCCTACACCCTCATGGCCAGGGCCATGCAGGAGGCGGCCGACGCCGACAACGGGCCCGCGTACTGGCACGCGACGGTGCTGGAGCACCAGCGCGTGTCGTGGGACCTGGCCGTCGTGCGCCTGCAGCCGGACCACCCGGTGAGCTACAAGGCCGGTCAGTACGTCAGCGTGGAGACGCCGCAGCGCAAGCGCTTGTGGCGGTACTTCTCGCCGGCGAACGCACCGCGCGAGGACGGCGTCATCGAGTTCCACATCCGGTCCGTCGACGGCGGCTGGGTGTCCCGCTCGGTGGTCGGCCACACGCAGGCCGGTGACACGTGGCGCATCGGACCGCCCATGGGACGTCTGTCGGTCGACCGCACGGCCGGCAAGGACATCCTGATGGTGGCCGGTGGCACGGGTGTCGCGCCGATGCACGCGATCATCGACGAGATGGCGCAGTACGGCGAGAACCCGCGCGTGCACCTGTTCTACGGCGGCCGCACCCGCGAGGACCTCTACGACCTGGACAACCTGCAGCGCATCGCGACCACGAACCCGTGGCTCACGGTCGTGCCGGTGCTGGAGTCGGACCCCGGCGTCCGAGGTGTCGAGCAGGGCAGCCTCGCCGACGTGGTCACCCGCTACGGCGCGTGGGAGGAACGAGACGTCCTGGTCTGCGGCAGCCCCGCCATGATCAGGTCGACGGTCTCCCGCATGCTGGTCGCCGGAACTCCTCTCGACCGGATCAAGTACGACCCGTTCACGCTGGACTAAACTCGGCACGTCGAAAGCGACTGGCGTGCCGAGGGTGGAACTGACCACCGGGAAGCGACGGCCGAGCGCACCGAACGCCTGGGTGCCCGGCACGGAGTGATGCCGTGCTGCGCCAAGTCGATCCCGAGATCGCCACCCTGATCCAGGCCGAGGAACACCGTCAGGCCCGCAAGCTGCGCATGATCGCGTCCGAGAACGACGTGTCGCGGGCCGTGCTCGAGGCAACGGGCTCGGTGCTGACGAACAAGTACTCCGAGGGCTACCCCGGCAAGCGGTACTACGAGGGCCAGCAGGTCGTCGACCAGGTCGAACAGCTCGCGATCGACCGGGCGAAGGCTCTGTTCGGCGTGGAGCACGCGAACGTCCAGCCGCTGTCAGGTGCTCCGGCGAACCTCGCCGTCTACCTGGCGTTCCTCCAGCCCGGCGACACCGTGATGGGCATGTCCCTGCCGATGGGCGGGCATCTCACGCACGGCTGGAGCGTGTCCGCGACCGGCAAGTGGTTCAACGCGGTCCAGTACGAGGTCCGCAAGGACACCGGCGTCGTGGACATGGACGAGGTCAGGGCGCTGGCACTGGCCGAACGCCCGAAGCTGATCTTCTGCGGTGGCACGGCGATCCCGCGCACCATCGACTTCCCGGCGTTCGCGGAGATCGCGAACGAGATCGGCGCGGTCCTGGTCGCCGACATCGCGCACATCGCCGGCCTCGTCGCGGGTGGCGCGCACCCGTCGCCGGTCGGGCACGCGCCGGTGATCACCACGACGACGCACAAGACGCTCAGGGGCCCGCGCGGCGCGATGATCCTCTGCGACGCCGAGCACGCGAAGGCGATCGACCGCGCCGTGTTCCCCGGTCTGCAGGGCGGCCCGCACGACCACACGACGGCCGCCATCGCCGTGGCGCTGCACGAGGCGTCGCAGCCGGAGTTCCGCGAGTACGCGCACATGATCGTGAAGAACGCGCAAACGCTCGCGGAGGCGTTGCTGGAGCGCGGGTTCGACCTGGTCTCCGGCGGCACCGACAACCACCTGGTCCTGATCGACCTGACGTCGAAGCTGATCGGCGGCAAGCCGGCCGCGCGGGCACTGGACCGGGCGGGCATCGAGCTGAACTACAACGCGGTGCCGTTCGACACCCGCAAGCCGTTCGACCCGTCCGGCATCCGCCTGGGCACCGCGGGCGTCACGACGCGCGGCCTGCAGCCCGAGCAGATGCCGTTGATCGCGAACTGGATCGACCGCGCGATCGCCGCCCACGACAACGACCAGGCGCTGGACCGCATCGCCGCCGAGGTCGAGGAGCTACTCGGCACCCTCTAGGGAGCTGACGGCCGCACGCACGTCGCCGAGGGTCCGGCGGGCGACTTCCGCGAAGTCCCCGCCGGTCTCCAGCCAGCGCTCGTAGCCGCGGTCGAACGCCAGCACGCCGAGCTCCGCGGCCACGGCGGCGTCCAGCTCCGGCACTCCGCGCTGCTTCAGCGCGTCCGTCATCGCGACGGCGAACCCGACCATCTTCAACGCGGCCCGCTCGCGCAGCTCGTCGTTGCCCGCGATCACCACCAGCCGCTGCGGCCCGTGCGCCCGGCGTTCGTCCGTGAACGTCACCGCCGTCGCCACCAGCGCCGCCTCGACCACGTCCAGCGGCTTCATCCCCGCGGGGGCGTCGGCGATCGCGCCGGTCATCAGCTCTGCCAGCACCTCCTGGCCGCCGAACAGCACCTCGCGCTTGTCCCGGAAGTGCCGGAAGAACGTGCTCTTCGTGAGGCCCGCGCGCTCGGCGATCTGCGCGACGGCGGTGTTCTCGTACCCCTGCTCGCTGAACAGGTCGAGTGCGGCGCGCACCAACCGCTCCCGCGCGTCCGGCTCCCATCGACCCATGACGCCCATCCTAAGTGATGCGACTCAGTCCCATCACTCTGCTACTGTTGATGAGACCAAGTCCCATCACTTTCGAGGATGTGTCATGAAGGTCTTCGTCACGGGTGCCAGCGGCCACGTCGGCTCGGCACTGGTCCCAGAACTGCTCAACGCAGGCCACGAGGTCGTCGGGCTCGCCCGCTCCGACGCGTCCGCGGCCAAGCTCGAAGCCCAGGGGGCCGGCGTGCGGCGCGGCGACCTGGACGACCTCGACGGTCTGCGCAAGGGCGCGGCCGAGTCCGACGCCGTGATCCACCTGGCGTTCAAGCACGAGGAGATGTACGCGGGCGACTACAAGGGCGCCTCCGACGCCGACCTCGCGGTCGTCCAGGCGTTCCTGGACGAGCTAGCCGGCACCGGCAAGGCGCTGATCGGCACCGGCGGCACGCTGTCCTACTCGGGCCTCGGCCGCACCGCCACCGAGGAGGAGCGGGTCTCGAGCGAAGGCCCGCGCGGCGCCGCCCGCAACGCGATCATCGACGCGCAGGACGTCCGCGGCTCGGTCGTCGTGCTGCCGCCGACCGTCCACAGTGCACTCGACACGGCGGGCTTCATCCCGATCCTGGTCAGGACCGCCCGCGCCACAGGCGTTTCCGGCTACCCCGGCGACGGCACGAACCGCTGGTCGGCCGCACACACGCTGGACGCGGCGAGGCTCTACCGGCTCGCCGCGGAGAAAGCTCCCGCCGGTTCGGTGCTGCACGCCGTCGCCGAGGAGGCCGTGACGATGCGGGAGATCGCCGAGGTCATCGGCAGGAAGCTGAACGTGCCCGTCGAGGCCATCCCGGACGAGCGCGCCCAGGAGCACTTCGGGCCGCTCGCGTTCATGGTCTCGCGGGACGCACCGACGTCCGGTGCGCGCACGAAGGCGTTGCTGGGCTGGGAACCGAAGGAACCCGGCATCCTGGAGGACCTGGAGACCGGGTTCTACTTCGAGAGCTGAGCTTCGAGCGCGCGGTGCGCCTCGGAGAGCACTCCTCCGGGGTCTGCTTCGGTCAGCGCCGCTTCTTCCAGCACAGCAAGGATTTCCGGCGTGCGCGACCACTCGCTGAGCGGGCCGTTCTCCGGCCCTTCGCGCACCAGGCCCGCCAACGCGATCGGTGTGGCGAGGAAGTGGTCGCGAACTGCCGCCTGCTCGCGCGGGTCGCCCTTCTCGTACGTCTCGGACACCAGGCGCAGCCAGAAGAAGTCCGCGTCGAGCTCGCCGAGTGCGATCAGCTCCAGCACGCGCGGAAGCAGGTACCGCACGAAGGTCTCGTCACCGATCGTCCCCGACTTCAGCCAGAACTTCTGGAGGTGCTCGGAAGTCAACTGGCGCAGGGGAAGCTCGGTGAACGGCGCGACGCTCGCCGCGTCCACGCAGTGGTCGCAGAACTCGACCACGCGCGGACGCGGCGTCGCGAAGACCTCGTACAGACGCTCGATCACTTGCGGGGCTTCGGCTTCCACACGACCAGCGCGGTCTCCTGCCGGATCGGCACGAGGTCCCGCCGGTAGGAGGCGTGCACGGCGGCGGCCGTGGAATCGGCTGCCGCCAACGCCTGCGCGAGTTCCTGCTGGAGCTCCGCGACCCGTGAGCGCAGAGCATCGACCTGGTTCTCCAGGTCGATGATCCGCTTGATGCCGGCGAGGTTGACGCCCTCGTCCTGCGAGAGGCGCTGGACCTCGCGCAGCAACACGATGTCGCGCATCGAGTAGCGGCGGCCGCCGCCGTTCGTGCGGCCCGGCGAGACCAGGCCCAGCCGGTCGTAGGACCGCAGGGTCTGGGCGTGCAGGCCCGACAGCTGGGCCGCCACCGAGATCACGAAGAACGGCGTGTCCTCATCGGTCCCCGGAGGGAACGGAAAACCCACCGGACTCACCGCCCTTCAAGGAGTGCGTTCAGATCGCCGCGCGGGTCGTGGTCCCCGGTCACTTCCGCGTACGCCTCGAGTGCCTTGCGGGCCTCGGACGACAGGTTGTTCGGCACGGCGACCTCCAGGGTGATCAGGAGATCGCCCGCGGTCCCGTCCCGCTTCGTGATCCCCTTGCCGCGCGCCCGCAGCACCCGGCCTGAGCCGGTGCCGGCGGGCACCTTCAAGGAGACCTTGCCGTCGAGCGTCGGCACGGTCAACGTCGTTCCGAGCGCGAGCTCGGAGAACGTCATCGGCGCGGTCAGCGTCAGGTCGTTGCCCTGGCGGCCGAACACGCTGTGCGGGTTGACGTGCACGCGCACGAACAGGTCGCCGCTCGGGCCACCGTTGCGCCCCGGTTCGCCTTGTCCCGCAAGGCGGATCCGTTGTCCGTCGGACACACCCGAGGGGATCCGCACGGTCAGCGTGCGGGTGCGGGTGCTGACGCCGTCGCCACCGCACTCGGGGCACGGGTCGTCGATGATCCGGCCGGTGCCGCGGCAGTCGCGGCACGGCTCGCTGAACGCGAACGCGCCCTGCGACCGCGTGACGAGACCGGAACCCGAACAGGTCGCGCAGGTGTGCGGCGTGGTGCCCGGCTTGGCGCCGGAACCGTTGCACGTCGTGCAGGCGGCGGGGGACGACAGGCGCAACGGCACCGTCGCTCCCTTCACCGCCTCGGTGAAGTCGATGCGGACGTCGGTCTCGACGTCCTCGCCACGACGCGGACGCGTGGGCGAGCCGGCCGCCGCGCCACCGCGCCGGTTGAACAGGCCGCCGAGCAGGTCGCCCAGGCCGCCGCCACCGGTGTTCTGCGCGGCACGGCCGAACAGGTCGTTGACGTCGAAGCCGCCGGAGCCGAAGCCGCCGGAGCCCGGGAAACCGCCGCCGCCCGCGAACAGGCGACGGGCCTCGTCGTACTGCTTGCGCTTGGCCGGGTCCGACAGCACGCCGTACGCCTCGGAGACCGCCTTGAAGCGGGCCTCCGCCTTGGCGTCACCGGGGTTCGCGTCGGGGTGCAGCTCGCGGGCGAGCTTGCGGTAGGACTTCTTGATCTCGTCCGCGGTCGCCTCGGAAGAGACGCCCAGCTCGCGGTAGAAGTCCTTTTCGATCCAGTCCCTCTGACTCACCGGACGTCTCCTCCTTTCCGTAGAGGAATTCAGACTTCTTCGGACGGCGCGGCGGCAGGCTCGTGGTCGGTCACCGCGACGAGCGCGGGCCGGACGAGCTTGTCACCGAACGTGTAGCCACGGCGCAGCACGGCGGTCACGGTCGGACCCTCGACGTCCGGGGACGTGCTGTGCTGCACGGCCTCGTGCACCGACGGGTCGAACGCCTCGCCGTCGTGCGCGAACGGCTCCAGACCGGTCTTGGCGAGCGTGGACACGAGCTTGTCCGCGACCGCCTTGAACGCACCGGTCAGGTCGCCGTGCGCGGCGGCCCGCTCGATGTCGTCCAGCACCGAGAGCAGCTCGGAGGCGACGGACGCCTTCGCGTTGGTGATCACCGCTTCGCGGTCGCGTTCCACCCGCTTGCGGTAGTTCGCGTACTCGGCGGTGAGCCGCTGCAGGTCGGCGGTGCGCTCGTCGAGCTGGGTCTTCAGCTCGGCGGCCACCTCGTCCACGACCTCGGCGACCAGTGGTTCGTCCGGAGCAGTGCCTTCCTCGGCGACGTGGGCCGGCGGCCGGACCTCACCCGTTTCGGGGTCGATCCGGCGCCGGTCGTTCACGACGACCTGAGGCTGCTCCTCGTCAGGGGCGGCATGCCTCGGCTCGGTCACTTCTTCTCGTCCTCGTCCACGATCTCGGCGTCGACGACGTCGTCGTCCTTCTTGGCGCCCGCACCGGCACCCGCACCCGCGGCCCCCGGCGCGTCAGCACCAGGGGCCTCGGCGCCGGGGGCACCAGGAGCGTTGGCGTAGATCGCCTGGCCGATGGCCTGGGACTCGGTCGCGAGCTTCTCGACCGCCGTCTTGATGGCGTTGATGTCGGTGCCCTTGAGCGCCTCGTTCGCCTCGGCGATCGCGGCGTTGACCTTGTCCTTGATCTCGGCCGGGAGCTTGTCGTCGTTCTCCTTGACGACCTTCTCCGTCTGGTAGACGAGCGTCTCGGCCTGGTTGCGGACCTCGGCCTCCTCGCGGCGGCGCTTGTCCTCCTCCGCGTGGGCCTCCGCGTCCTTGACCATGCGGTCGATGTCGTCCTTCGGCAGCGCGGAGCCACCGGTGATCGTCATCGACTGCTCCTTGCCGGTGCCCAGGTCCTTCGCCGACACGTGGACGATGCCGTTCGCGTCGATGTCGAAGGTGACCTCGATCTGCGGCACGCCACGCGGGGCGGGCGGCAGGCCGGTCAGCTCGAACATGCCGAGCTTCTTGTTGTGCGCCGCGATCTCGCGCTCGCCCTGGAAGACCTGGATCTGCACGGACGGCTGGCTGTCGTCAGCGGTCGTGAAGGTCTCGGAGCGCTTCGTCGGGATCGTGGTGTTGCGCTCGATCAGCTTGGTCATGATGCCGCCCTTGGTCTCGATGCCGAGGGACAGCGGGGTGACGTCGAGCAGCAGGACGTCCTTGACCTCACCCTTGAGGACACCGGCCTGCAGGGCGGCGCCGACGGCGACGACCTCGTCCGGGTTCACGCCCTTGTTGGGCTCGCGGCCGCCGGTCAGCTCCTTGACGAGCTCCGCGACGGCGGGCATGCGGGTCGAGCCACCGACGAGCACGACGTGGTCGATGTCGCCGACGGAGACGCCCGCGTCCTTGATCACGTTGTTGAACGGCGCGCGGGTGCGCTCGAGCAGGTCGTTCGTGATGCGCTGGAACTCGGCGCGCGACAGCGTCTCGTCGAGGAACAGCGGGTTCTTGTCACCGTCGACCGTGATGTACGGCAGGTTGATCGAGGCGTTGCTGGAGCTGGACAGCTCGATCTTGGCCTTCTCCGCAGCCTCACGGATGCGCTGGAGGGCCATCTTGTCCTTGGTCAGGTCGATGCCGTTGGCCTGCTTGAAGCGCTCGACCAGCCAGTCGACGACGCGCTGGTCCCAGTCGTCGCCACCGAGGTGGTTGTCACCGGAGGTCGCACGGACCTCGACCACGCCGTCGCCGAGCTCGAGCAGCGAGACGTCGAACGTGCCGCCACCGAGGTCGAAGACCAGGATGGTCTGCTCCTTCTCGCCCTTGTCGAGGCCGTAGGCCAGAGCGGCCGACGTCGGCTCGTTGACGATGCGGAGCACGTTGAGACCCGCGATCTGGCCGGCCTCCTTGGTGGCCTGGCGCTGCGCGTCCTCGAAGTAGGCGGGGACGGTGATGACCGCGTCGGTGATCTCTTCGCCCAGGTACGCCTCGGCGTCGCGCTTGAGCTTCATCAGCACGCGCGCGCTGATCTCCTGCGAGGTGTACTTCTTGCCGTCGATCTCGTCGGTCTGCCAGGTCGTGCCGACGTGGCGCTTGACCGAGCGGATCGTGCGGTCGACGTTGGTGACGGCCTGGTTCTTCGCGGGCTGGCCCACGAGGACCTCGCCGTTCTTGGCGAAAGCGACGATGGACGGGGTCGTCCTGGAGCCCTCCGAGTTGGCGATGACCGTCGGCTCACCGCCTTCGAGGACTGCGACGACCGAGTTGGTCGTCCCGAGGTCGATGCCGACTGCACGCGCCATTGGAGTTCCTTCCGCTAGTACTTGTTGAGTGTTACTGGCTCAAGTTTGCCATCCGCTCAACGTTGAGCCTACCCGACTCAAGGTTTCTGACTGTCCTAACGGCCGACAAAGTCTGGTTGTTCCCTCACAACGCGAAGAGGGCCACTCCACGTGGAGTGGCCCTCGACACATCCCCCTGGCTTCAGGCCGCGAGCACCTGGATGTCGCCGGAACCCGCGTTGAGGTTGAGCTCGAGCGACGCGGCCGGGTCGGTCGGCACGTGGATCGAGCGCTCCCCGCTGCCCGACGAGCCGACGACCTTGAACGGACCACCCGGCGCCTGGACGGTGATGTCGCCGGACCCCGTGACGACCCTCACCGACTTCGGCGCCGACAACGTCAGCCTGACCCGCCCGGAGTCGGCGTTCGCGATCACCTCGTTCTCCATCGAGGTGCCGTCGATGTCCCCGGAACCGGTGACGAGCAGCGCCTTGCCCTTGATCGCGTCCAGCTGGATCCGGCCGGACCCCATGTCCGCCGTGACGGCGCCACCGATCCTGACCGCCTGGAAGTCACCGGATCCGGTCTTCACCTTGACGTCCCCCGCGACGTCGCGGGCGATGACCCTGCCGGAGCCGGACCGGAAGTCGACGGAGGCCAGCCCCTCGACGATCACGTCACCGGAACCGATGTCACCGACCACCGTGATGTCCGCGGCCGGGACCAGGACCTCGTAGTTGATCTCGCAGTCGTTGCCGCACCCGTCCAGCACGAGCGTGCTGCCCTCGACGCGGTGCGCGACGCCCGAGGGCTTGTTGTTCTTGTTGTGCTCGACCTTGCGGTGGATCTTCGTCTCGCCCAGCCCCTCCTGGAACCGGATCGACACGTCCCCGGAGTCCTGGTCGCCGCGCACCTTCACCGAGGTGAACTTGTCCGCGACGACGTGGTCGTCGGAGAACTCGTACTTCATGATGCGGATGCCACAGCCGGCCGTCACCGCGAGCACCGCCCCCACCACCAACGCCACCAGCGCAGTCCTCATCATGAGCACAAAACTAGAGGTGGCCGGGCTCACCTACACGGCTGCAAGCCCCCGGAGGCGGGGTGGGGTTGTCCCTACCTGAGCCTCAGACGAGGTCCTCGAGCACGGCGCGCAACGCCGGAGCCGTCCGCGCGGGGTCGTTGAGGAACCGCGTGGACGCCAGCACGTGCGCAGGCGCGATGCGTTCCCACAGCAGGCCCTCGACCGGCACCTCGGCGATGTGCAGCTCGACGCTCTGCGCCCACCGGCCGATGCGCGACTCGATGCCGCGCAGCACGTCTCCTATCGGCAACGCGGCGGGGCTCTGCACCCGGTGCAGCTCCTGGATGCCCGGCTTCAGCGCGAGCACCACGGCACGGCTGGCCGGCCGCGTCAGCAACGCCTCGGCGTCCTCCGGTGCCCCCGGCTCGGCACCACGCCGGCACGCGTCCAGCGCGTCGGCCCACCAGCCCGGCCACTCGGCGGTCACGGCCGCGCGGTCGGCACCCAGCGGCACCTGCACCGGCAACGACGGTTCCAGGCCCGGCACGTGCGGCTCGACGTCGACCGACAACGCCAGCGAGTCGCGCACGTACAGCGCGGCGAGCAGCCCGAGGCTCACCCCGTGGCTGATGCCCGACACCTCTCGCGCGAACTTCATGGCATCTATTGTTCCCTCGCCGGGAGGCCGGAATCGTCGCGGCGACAGATCAAGAAGGACACGATTGGCTCCAGCTCGTCCTCGTTCGGAGCAACGTCGGCGATCAGGCCCTGGATCAGCAGCCCGTCGACGGCCGCGAGGAACGCCCTGAACGCGACCGGGTCCTTCGGCTCCGCGACCTCCACGGCCAGGTCGAGCCACCGGCGGGCGGCGGGCTTCAGCTCGGGACGCCGTCCGGCCAGCAGGTACAGCTCGTACTCGGCGAGCGTGCGGCCGCGGTTCTCGTCGACGGCCCGCGCCAGGCACTTCGCGATCTCCCGTGCGGAGCCGTGTGCGACCACGTGCAGCACGTCGTCGCACAGCTCTTCGGCGGACCACAGGAGCGTGGCGATCAGCAGGTCGTCGAGCGTCGCGTAGTAGTAGGTGGGTGCCGTCGTGGGCACACCGGCCTCACGGGCGACGCTGCGGTGCGTCACGCCCGCGACGCCCTCGCGTTCGATCACGCGCAGGGTGGCCTCGACGATCGCGCGGCGCTTCTTCTCCCCGCGCGCCTTGCGGCCGTCGACCTTCTGCACTTCTGCTACCGCGGTCAGTGCGTCCTCCCGAGTTCGAGCGTCACCACGCCTCCGATGATCAGGACCAGGCCGATGACCATCGTGGGGTTGAGGGTTTCGCCGAGGAACTTCCAGCCGATGATCGCGACGGCTGCAACACCGATGGCAGACCATACGGCGTATGCGACGCCCACGGGCATACCCAACTTCAACGCGCGCGAAAGTGCGGTGAAGGCGATGGCGTAACCGACGACGACAACAACCGACGGCCACAGTCTGCTGAAGCCGTCGGACAGCTTCAACGACACGGTGGCGGCGATCTCTCCCACGATCGCCGCGGCGAGATACAGGTACAACACGGCGACCTCCGGCTGCTCAGGACAAATACCTGAACAAGTGTTCCACAAGTTTTTGATCAATTTCCGGATACTTGACCGGTACGTGAGGAGACACCGGCCACGTCCAAGTGGTTACTGATCAGTAACGTGGCCTAGAATCCCGCCATGACCCTCCAGCTGGTTCTCGGACTCGTCGCCGTGGCGGTGAGCGTCGTCGCCTGGGGCGTGTTCGTCGCCGCCGTGCTGAAGCAGATCAAGATCATTCGGCTCGGCCAGCCGGACGGCACCCGCTTCGGGCCGTTCGTGCCACGCCTGAAGACGATGATCGTCGAGTTCGTGGCGCACACGAGAATGGCGAAGTTCCGCTCGGTCGCCCCGTGGCACTGGATGGTGATGTGGGGCTTCCTCATCGGCTCCGCAGTGCTGTTCGAGGCGTACGGAGAGGTGTTCGACCCGCACTTCCACTGGCCGATCATCGGCACGTGGTCGGTCTGGCTGCTGCTCGTCGAGCTGCTGGGCCTCGGCACCGTCGTCGGTGGTGTCGCCCTGGCGGTGATCCGCCAGCGCAACCACCCGCGCCGCGCCGACCGGGTCTCCCGCTTCCAGGGCTCCGACTTCAAGTCCGCGTACTTCGTCGAGGCCGTCGTCATCATCGAGGGCGTCGGCATCCTGCTGGTCAAGGCGTTCAAGCAGTCGGCCGGCCTGGAAGAGGCTCCGCTGTGGACGTCGTTCGTGACGCAGCCGCTCTCGCACGTGCTGCCGACCGCCGCGATCTGGGTGTCCGTGATGGCACTGGTCAAGCTGCTCAGCGGCATGATCTGGCTGATCGTCGTCGGCCGGAACCTCACGATGGGCGTGGCCTGGCACCGGTTCTCGGCGTTCTTCAACATCTACTTCAAGCGCGAGGACGACGGTGGCGTCGCCCTGGGCGCGCTGAAGCCGATGATGTCCGGCGGCAAGGTCCTGGACCTCGAGGAGGCCGACCCGGACAAGGACGTGTTCGGCGTCGGCAAGGTCGAGGACTTCACCTGGAAGGGCGTCCTCGACTTCTCCACCTGCACCGAGTGCGGCCGCTGCCAGTCGCAGTGCCCGGCCTGGAACACCGGCAAGCCGTTGTCCCCCAAGCTGGTCATCACGCAGCTGCGCGACCACATGTACGCCAAGGCGCCGTACCTGCTGGCCGGCGGCTCGCGCGACATGGCCGGTGACGAGGTCGGTCTCACCGAGGACAAGTACGAGGACTACAAGAAGCGCCTCGAGTCCATCGACGTGCTGGCGATGGCCGAGTCCGAGCGCCCGCTGGTCGGCGGCCCCGACGAGCTGGGCGTCATCGACCCCGACGTGCTGTGGTCCTGCACGACCTGCGGCGCGTGCGTCGAGCAGTGCCCGGTGGACATCGAGCACGTCGACCACATCGTCGACATGCGCCGCTACCAGGTGCTGATCGAGTCGAACTTCCCGTCCGAGCTCGGCGGCATGTTCAAGAACCTCGAGAACAAGGGCAACCCCTGGGGCCAGAACTCCAAGGACCGCCTGGCGTGGACCGAGGGCCTCGACTTCGAGGTGCCGGTGTTCGAGGGCGAGCTGGGCGACGCCGAGTACCTGTTCTGGGTCGGCTGCGCCGGTGCGTTCGAGGACCGCGCGAAGAAGACCACGCGCGCCGTCGCCGAGCTGCTGCACACCGCGGGCGTCAAGTACACGGTGCTCGGCCCGGAGGAGACCTGCACTGGTGACCCGGCTCGCCGCGCCGGCAACGAGTTCCTGTTCCAGATGCTCGCGCAGCAGAACGTCGAGGTGCTCAACTCGGTGTTCGAGGACCGGCCCGCCGGTCAGCGCAAGATCGTCGTGACGTGCGCGCACTGCTTCAACACCCTCGCCAACGAGTACCCGCAGGTCGGTGGCACGTACGAGGTCGTGCACCACACGCAGCTGCTGAACAAGCTGGTGCGCGAACGCCGCCTGGTGCCGGTCGCGCCGGTCACCGAGGACGTCACCTACCACGACCCGTGCTACCTGGGCCGCCACAACAAGATCTACGAGGCGCCGCGTGAGCTGATCGGGGCGTCGGGCGCGAAGCTGCGCGAGATGCCGCGGCACGAGGAACGCTCCATGTGCTGCGGTGCCGGTGGCGCACGCATGTGGATGGAGGAGCGGATCGGCAAGCGCATCAACGTCGACCGCGTCGACGAGGCGCTGTCCACCGCGCCCTCGAAGATCGCGACCGGCTGCCCGTTCTGCCGCGTGATGCTGACCGACGGTGTGACCGCGCGTCAGGCCGACGGCCAGGCGGGGGCGCACGTCGAGGTCGTGGACGTGGCGCAGATGCTGCTGGAGTCCGTGAAGCGGGGCCAGCCAGAGCCGGCCGCGGAAGACGCCAGCGTCTGAGCAGGACAAGGAAAAGGCCCTCGGTCCGTTGTGGACCGAGGGCCTTTTCGCTGGTGTGTCAGTCGTTGTCGGTGATCTTGTCGTAGACCACGTTCAGCACCCAGCCGGTCAGTGCGACGATGATCGCGCCCCAGAACGCGGGCCAGAAGCCGTCGACGCGGAACGGCAGGTCCAACTGCTCCGCGAGCCAGCCGGTGAACATGAACAGCAGCGCGTTCACCACGAGCCCGATCAGGCCGAGCGTGACCAGGTAGAACAGGCAGCCGAAGAACTTCACGAGCGGCTTCACGATCGCGTTCACCAGGCCGAAGATCACCGCGACGCCGATCAGCGTGAGGATCCTCGACCCGGTGGAGCCCTCGCCCAGGTCGATGCCGGGGAGGGCGGTCGACACCCAGACCGCCACGGCAGTCAGCAGCACATGCACCAAGATGCCCATGCCGCAGACTAACCGTGGCCGGTCCTAAGAGGTCAGGAGCGGCGGCGGCGCGCCACGAAGAACGCTCCCACGCCTGCCGCGAGCAGCAGCGCGCCGAGGCCGAGGAAGCCCAGCGGCGACGCACCGGTGGACGCGAGGCCGGACTTGTTGCCCGCCTTGGCCACGGCCTGGTCGGTCGTGGTGGTCGTCGTCGGCGCGGCGGTCGGGGTCGACGAGGACGGCGGCGTGGTCGTCTCCGCGCCCTTCTCGACGATCTTGATCGGCTTCACCGCGACGTTGTTCCTGCGGTTGACGTCAGGCAGGCGACCGAAGTTGAAGCGCGCCATCGCGTGCACCTCGGTGTACGTGACGTCGTTCAGCTCGATCTTCAGCGCGACCTCGGCCTGCTTCCCGGGCAGGATCTTGTCGTTGAGGGAGAAGTCCTCGTCGGTGCCCGGTGACAACGTCACGTTGTCGCTGTGCGACAGGAGCTTCGCGCCGAAGCTGCCCAGGACGAAGGTCGGTGCGACCGGCGCGTTGCCCTTGTTGGACAGCGTGACCTTGAGGTCGATCTGGTCGCCGACGGTGTAGACGTCCTTGGCCGGCGTGATCGCGAACTCGAGCGCGATGTCGGCCTTGGCGTCCGCGTACACCGCGTTGAGCGGTCCGGGGCCTTCGAGCTCGCCGAGCGTGAACTCGATCCTGCCGGTGGCCCAGTCGATCGGGAGGGTCCCCAGAGGCTCGACCAGAGTCAGTCCGCGGGCCGTGTAGTCGGCCGCGACGAACTCGTACTTGCCGGCGGGCAGGTCTTCGACGCTGAACACACCGCCCTCGCCGGACACCGCGATGGGCTTGCCGTTGAGCGTTCCCGGCGAGAGTCGTTCCTCGTCGGCCTGGGGACGGCCGTCCAGGTTCTTGTCGTAGAACGACAGGCCCGCGATGCTGCGACCCTGCACTCCGAAGTCGACGGTCCCGCCCTCCGTCACCACGCGGTACGGGGTCGTGTTCTTGTACCGCCCGCCGGTGGACGCGGTCACCTCGTACTTGCCGGCGGGCAGGTCCCTGGCGGAGTACATGCCCTTGTCGTCGGTCGTGTACTCGCCGACGAGCTCGCCGTCCTTGGTGATCTTCACGACCTTCTCGCCCGCAAGACCCGCTTCTTCGGCGCCAACCTTGCGGTCGCCGTCACGGTCGAACCAGACCAGGCCGCCGATGGAGATCTTCTCCTCCTGTGCGAGTGCGGGAGTTCCCACCGCGGTCAGCACGAACGCAGCCGTCATCGCGACGGCACCGAGCTTCTTCACTTGTCCCCCAGAATCCGATTACTCCACCTGGGTAATCGGATTCCGAGGCCTCCGATGTTGCGTGACTCCGGTCACTCCGACAGCGGGTAACCACCCATCTCGCACCCCTCCCTCTCGCGCCGGTTAGCACGATATCGGATAGTACGAGTTCGTAGCAATTACTCCTTGCTGTCGAGTGCGAGCCTCGTGCGACGGTGCGCCGGCCCCAGTTCGCCGGACAGCACCTCCATGACCTGCCGCAACAGGTCGCGCAGGTGTTCCAGATCGGCGCCCGGCAGCGCGGTGAAGAGGTCGCGCTCGCGTTCCGCCTGGCCGGCCACGATCCGCAGGAAGATCTCGCGGCCGGCGTCGGTGAGCGTCGCGGGCAACGAGCGGCGGTCGCTCGGATCGAGCTCGCGGACCACGAGGCCCGCCTTCTCCAGCCGGTCGAGGCGGCTCGTGATCGTGGTGGCAGGGCTCAGCGTGCCGTTCGCGAGCTGCTTGGGCGTGAGCCGGTGCGGCGGCCCGATCCAGAAGAGCCGCGCGAGGATCTCGTAGTCGGCGCGGTTGAGGCCGTGCGGCGCGGCGATCTCCGTGGCGAGGAAGTCGAGGTACTTGCTGATCTGGTGCACCCGGTCGACCACGCCCTCGACCACCGGATCGATCGCCGGAACCATGGCCCTCCACGACTCGACCTCGGCATCGGTGTCGTCCGCACCACGCTTGCCCATCCCGTGATGGTAGTTGCGCCCGCATGCAGAACGGCCCGCGTCACTCCCCGGACGCGGGCCGTTCTGTCTTACCCCCTGGTGATCAGCGTCCCCCCGGAGCAGATCCCAGCCTTAAGACACCCCAGGGGCGGTCGATGTTGCCCACGCCCGCGAATGTCACTCGAATGGCCTAACGATCAGGCCTTCTGACGGCGACGGGCACCGAAGAGCGCCAGTCCACCGAGCGCCAGCGCGCCCAGACCGATCGCACCCGCGGCCACGGGGTCGACACCGGTGTTCGCCAGCGTGGCGGTCTTCGCGGCCACGGGCTTCGGGGCTGGGCCGTGCGGCTGGGCGGACAACGCGGTGATCTTGCGCGTCAGCACGTTGTCGGAGGGGTCGGAGTCGGGGACCATCGCCCACTTGATCTCGCCGGCGACGAACTCCGCGTCCACCACGACCCTGACTCCGAGGACTTCCACGACGCCCACCTCGAACTTGGCTCCGTTGCCCATGTGCACGTCCTGCCCCAGGACGTGCGCGTTCTCGGTGAGGACCGCCTGGACGCGCAGACCCTCCGGCAGCGTGAGGACTCCGGAGACGCTCTGCGGCGCGTTGCCGTCGGCCGTGCCGGAGCCGTAGATCTCGATGACGTCACCCACCCGGAAGTCGCTCTGGGGAGTGGCCTGACCGTCGCGCTTGATGAGCAACTGCACGGCCTTCTTGTCGTCGTGCAGCGTCATGTAGCCGGAGTCGATGCCCTTGACCTGCTCACCCTTGCCCAGCTTGATCGACTGCGACAACCCGCTCACCCAGTCGAACTTCGAGTCGCTGCTCTGCTTGATCAGCGCCATCTGGTCCGTCCCCCGAAAGCTGGAGGAGAGCCGGTACTCACCGGGCGCGAGACCGCTGAAGCAGTAGGCGCCGTCGACCTTGGTCTCGACCACGGGGACGAGCGGCCCCACGAGGTACATCAGCCGACCGGCGACGGTCCCCTCGCTCTCCTGGCGCTTGCCGTCCTCGTTGGCGTCCTTCCAGGCGACACCGCAGATCGAGGCGCCGCGCAGACCGAAGGAGACGACGTTCTCACTGCCGTCGGTGACGTCGACCTTCACCGAGGTGGGCGTGGTGTTGCCGAGCTTCGGGTCGACGTAGCCGACCTCGTACACGCCGGACGGGACGTGCTTCACGTTCCAGGTGCCGTGGTCGTCGGTCCGGTAGGTGGCGGCCTTGCCGTCCTGGCCCGTCACGACGACGTCGACGCCGTTGATCCCAGCCTCGCCGTCCTGCTTCACGCCGTCGCCGTTGAGGTCGTTGAACACGCTGCCGCCGATCTGGCCCGTCAGGCGGTTCTCGTTCTGCGCGAAGGCGGTACCGGACAGCGCAACCAGGGAGGTCGCGGCGAGAACGGTCGCAGCGCGCATCTTGAACTTCATTTCCTGCCCCCAGGATTCTGTGCAGCACAAATAGGGCCGCACATTTGTTCGGTGATTTCGCCGGCCACCCCCGCGGCCGGTCGTCGATAGAGTCGTTTGACGGGCACCACAGGTTGCCGCCCGAGACCAACCTGTGATTTTCACCAGGTCAGCGCCTCGTGTTGACCTGTGGACACGCGCCTTGAGACCTAGGGTGATCTCCATGAGCGAGAAGCAGTCGGGTTCGGGTGAAAGCACCCTCACGGTCGTCTTGGCACTGCTGGTCAACCTGGCTATCGCGGTCATGAAAGCCATTGCGGGCGTTTTGACCGGTTCGGCCGCAATTCTCTCCGAAGCCGCGCACTCGGTGGCCGACACGTTCACCGAGGCGCTCCTGCTGACCGCCCTGCGCCGCTCGGACCGCCCCGCCGATCGCCGCCACCCGTTCGGCTACGGCAAGGAACGCTACTTCTGGTCGCTGCTGGCCGCGGTCTCGATCTTCGCCTCGGGCGCGATGTTCGCGTTCTACGAAGGCTTCCGCACGGTCTTCGGCGAACCCGAGGAGCAGACCCGCCCGCTGGTCGGCTACATCGTGCTGGGCCTGGCCTTCGTGCTGGAGTCCATCTCGTGGACGCAGGCGTTCCGGCAGGTCCGCTCCGAGTCCGCCGCGCACGGCCGCGGGTTCTGGGACTTCCTGCGGGTGTCCGACGACCCGACCGTGAAGACGGTCTTCCTGGAGGACTCGGCCGCGCTCATCGGCCTGCTGCTCGCGTTCGCGGGCCTCGGCCTGCACCAGCTGACCGGCTCGTCGCTGTGGGACGGCCTCGCCTCGCTGGCCATCGGCGTGCTGCTCGCGGTGGTCGCCTACGTCCTCGCGCGCACGAACCGCGGCCTGCTGATCGGGCAGCAGGCGGACCCGGTGATGGTGAAGGCGATCTGGCGCCGGCTGGGCGAGGTGCCCGAGGTCGACGCCGTCGTGGACGTGCTGACGATGTCGATCGGCACCGACCGCGTGCTGCTGTGCGCCCGCCTCGACTTCGACGACGCGCTGACCGCACACCAGTTGGAGAACGCCTGTGTGCGGATCTCCGCGGAGCTGCGCGAGTCGTACCCGGACCTGGACGAGATCTTCCTGGAACCCGTCCCGCGCACCGATCCCGAACTGCGCCGCCGCGTGCTGGAGCGGTACGGCGACCTGAGTTAGCGGCGCGTGTCGGTCTGGTGGAAGTTGAGGTAGGCGCGGCTCGGCGTCGGGCCGCGCTGCCCCTGGTAGCGGCTGCCCGCCTGCTTCGAGCCGTACGGGTGCTCCGCCGGGCTCGACAGCTTGAACAGGCACAGCTGCCCGATCTTCATGCCGGGGTGCAGCGTGATCGGCAGGTTCGCGACGTTCGACAGCTCCAGCGTGATGTGACCGGAGAAGCCGGGGTCGATGAAGCCCGCGGTGGAGTGCGTCAGCAACCCGAGCCTGCCGAGGCTGGACTTGCCCTCCAGCCGACCGGCCAGGTCGTCCGGCAGCGTCACCATCTCGTAGGTGGACCCGAGCACGAACTCGCCGGGGTGCAGCACGAAGCGCTCACCCTCCGGCGTCTCGACCAGGCTGGTCAGCTCGTCCTGCTGCTGCGCCGGGTCGATGTGGGTGTACTTGGTGTTGTTGAAGACCCGGAAGAACCGGTCCAGCCGCACGTCGATGCTCGACGGCTGGAGCATCTCGACGTCGAAGGGGTCGAGGGCGAGACGGCCTGACTCGACCTCTTTGCGCAGATCCTGGTCACTCAGCAGCACCCGGACAGGCTAACCGAGTTGGTGTCGTTGGCTAGCCGCCACCGTGAGACGTCACGTTGCCGCTCTGTGTATGATCGGCTCCGAGCTTGCTCGTGCGGGTGTAGTTCATTGGTAGAACGACAGCTTCCCAAGCTGTAGAGGCGGGTTCGATTCCCGTCACCCGCTCCAGACCGGTAGCCGGTGTGTGCCTGCGAAAAGCGCGGGCCGCACCGGTTTCGGCGTTTCTGGGGCCAGAACGGCTCCGCCCTCGGACCTCGACCCACTCCCGATACCGGGCAACCGTTCTGCCCGCCCCCGCGTGACTCTCGGGAGAGAGGGAGGAACCGTGGGGGAGAACGTGACCTATGTCAGGCGAGGTCCACGCAGGTTCGTCACCGCCGTCCTGGTGTTGGGCATGGTGATGGTGCCCTGGCGGCTCGCCGTCAACTTCGGTGATTCGACGTGGGTGGCCATGGCCGGAGCCCTCTACGTCCTGGGCACGTTGGCGGCCATCTGGCAGTTGTGGCGCGTGTGCGTGACGCTCACGCCCGCGAAGGTCATCGTGCGCAACCCTTGGCGTGACCACCACATCACCTGGGACCGGATCGCCGACGTCGAGCGGGAGAACGTCCTGGGCATGCAGCGCGTCAACCTCGTGCTGACCGACGGCTCCAGCGTGCCGTGCGCCGCCTACCGCGGCGGGTCGCTGAGCGGTACGCCGCTGGGTGAGGACTTCGTCGGCGTGGTCCGGCAGCGGATCGGGTCCGCGCAGCGGTAGGCCGGTCGACCTGTCAGCGCGTTGTTGCCGCGATGACGGTCGAGGAGATGTGCGCCTGCTCCGGGCCGGTCGGGACGAAGAGCGTTTCGAGGCCGCTGAGGCGACGGTTCATCTGGGCCACCGGCACCTCGTGCTCCAGGTCGCGCTGGGTTCGCACGCCTCGCACGATCACCCCGGCACCCACGTCACGGCAGTAGTCGACCAGCAACCGGCCGGCGCTGGAGTCCACGGTGACGTTGGCCAGCTCGCTGGTCATTTCCGCCAGCAGAGCCAGACGTTGCGGGAGAGGAAGCCGCCCGGTCTTCTCCGGGTTGGTCATGACGCACATGACGACCTCGTCGAACATGTCCGCCGCCCGGCGCGCCACGGCGAGATGCCCCTGCGTGGCCGGGTCGAACGAACCGGGGAATACAGCGCGCATGGCTCGCAATGCTAACCATCGGCATCTGCCGAGGACAGGGCCGTCAAAAGCCGATCCAGGCTTGTTGATCCATCGAAAATGAAAGAGCCCGCCGTATTGCCCGCTGAAATGGAATGCTTCACTCGATCAGGTGACGCTTGGCGCGGCTGGACAGTATCGGCGGGTAAGAAGTAGCCCTGGCGGTCGCTCGTTCGATTCGGGTGACGAACTCGATCGGATGACCAACCCCGCCAGGCGCTTCCTCTCCGTAAGTCCGAATTAACCCGGAGTCACCTCTGAGACGCGACAATCGAGCCGCATTCGACGTCCTCGCGCAAGCCCTGGCGCAATGTCACGCGGATCGAGTCACCGGCGCATTGCGCATTGTGGGCAATGTGGGTGGGGTGTTTCATTTGCGCGACGGCGCGGTGATCGCGGTGGACAGTTCCGGTTCACCAGGAGCGGAGGTGCTGCTGCTGAGCTCTGGCCGGATCGCGGAAGGGGACTGGACCGCGGCACTGGTGGAGAGCGTCGAGACGCGGTCCCTTCAGGCGGCGCTGGTCGCGAGGGGGATCGTCGAGGTCCAGGACCTCGTGCTGGCCGTCGTGCTGGACGGAGCGTTCGCCGCGGCCGCCGGTGAGGTCGAACGATGGGTCGTCGACGAAGCCGCCGACCCGCCGCTGCTGCCTGCTGATGAGGGTGTCGTTCCGGAAAAGTTGGTGCCGGAGACCGCCCGCCGGCTGGACGTGGTCGCCTCGCGACAGCTGTCTCCTTACCGGGACCGGCTGGTTCCCGCCGGCGGAGTCGAGCCGGCTGGACTGACCGCGGAACGACGGGAGATCGTCGCGCACGCGACTGGTAGACGTACCGCGCGCGATATCGCCTTCGTGCTCGGACGGAGTCTCTATTCGGTGACCGTCGAGGTCTCCCGGATGCTGGGTGAAGGACTGCTGGAAATGGCCCCGCCTGCGACGTCGTTCAGATGCTCGCACTGGGGGCTGGCTTCGCTGCGCCCACGGGCGGAAGCCGGTTCGGATTTCGGAAACTCCCTGAGGTCGTCGGAGGTGTGATGTTTGTACTGAGCGGTTCGACATTTCCGATTCTGGAAGGGAGTGAATTGGACTACGACGCGCTGAGCGCCGAACTGAGAAAGCTTCGAGAGAACGTCGCCGGAGTGACCGACACGGTGATCGCCGCGTCCGACGGGATACCCATCGTCGCCGACGTGGCCAAGAACATCGACCCCGCGCACATCTCCGCGCTGGCCGCCGCGGATCTGGGAATCGCGCGGCAGGCCGCGGAGGTGATCGGTCTGGGCACGCTCAGCCAGACCGTCGTGTTCGGCAGCGAGGGCTACATGGCCGTGTACGCGATCGGCCGGTTGTCACTGATGGTCGTACTCGGCGACAAGGGCCTGAACCTCGGTCGGCTCCTCCACGAGACCAGGCCCGTGATCGAACGGGTCGGCGCGATTCTGTCCGCGTAGACGCACTTGCGCGAAAAATGGTCGCAGTACATGTCCACGATTGGTTCATGGCTCTCTTCAATGATGCCTTCGTCATGGAGGCAGAACCGCACACGACCGAGACACGGCAGATCGGATGCGCCGTCTCGATCACAAGAAGACACAGGGAAGTGGATTTTGATGAACATCGATACCGCGTTGAAAGAGGCCATGTCCATCTCCGGCGCTGTCGGTGTCGCACTGGTGGACTACGACAGCGGCATGTCGCTGGGCACCAGCGGCGGAGGCGACTGGCTGAACCTGGAGATCGCCGCGGCGGGGAACACCGAGGTCATCCGGTCGAAGCTCCGCGTGATGCAGTCGCTCGGTCTCAGCGACACCATCGAGGACATCCTGATCACGCTGCACCGGCAGTACCACCTGATCCGGCTGATGGGCGGCGTGAAGAACAGGGGTTCGCTCTTCCTCTACCTGGTGCTGGAAAGAGACAACGCGAACCTCGCGCTGGCGCGGCACCAGCTCAAGCGGATCGAGTCCGATCTGATGGTCTAGGCCTGATCGGACGCCGCACAAATGCTTGGGGGTCTTTCTCACGTGAGAAAGACCCCCAAATCACTTCCAGGACTAGTCGACCGGCAGGCCCCAGGGACGGCGGTCCAGTTCCACCCAGCCGCCACCACGCGCAAGAGCCGCACGCACCCCGGCCACGTGCTCGGCGAACGACGCCAGATCCCCGTGCAGCAGCTCGGCGCGTTCGACGTCCAACGGGTGCGTGTCGTCGTGCCACAGGTCAACGGCGAACGACGCGACGAACGACATGGACTGCAGCAGTTGCAGCAGCGCCACGGAAGGCTGCGGGGTCTCGGTGAGGTAGGAGAGGCGGATCTCCTCGCACACGGCCAGCAGTGACCGGACCTGTCGGATCGCGTCGGCCGGCGTGCCGTCCCACGAGGGGTCCGGCCACACGCGGTCGCTCAGCTCCAGCCAGAGCCGCCAGCCCGTGGCGAGTTCCGCGTCGTCTGCGGGAGACCACTTACCCATGCGTTCCACTGTGCATGCGCGAGCAACAAGTGTCTCGTGACGATGACGCACGCCACGGCAACCGATGCGCCACACATACGTCCTGTACCGCATGACGCGTTCCTGGCAAGCGCAGAGCGTGAAGAGTCTCGGTACCGGGCTCGTGGTGGGCGCGGTCCTGACCGTGCTCGCCCTCCCCGCGCTCAGGTACGAGATCACCGATCACGCCAACCTGATCACGCGCGTGCTCGCCTACGGCTTCCTGCTGGTGCCCATCGCGGTCGTCACGGTGCTGCGGAGCGAGCAGCCCGTCTCGCAGACGACCGGGCTGGTCGCGGGCGCCACGCTGGTGCTGGCGACGACGGCCCAGACCTACACCGGCACGCCCATGCCCTACGTGTGGCTCGCGGCGGCGACCCTGTTCGGGTGCGCCGCCGCGAGGATCATGCGGAACGAAAGGCTTACGCCTTCACCTTCTCCGGCTCAGGCTCGTCCGAGTTGAGCGAGTCGAGCAGGATGTCGCGCTCGGTGTCGGGCTCCTTCTTCAGGAAGCCGATCGCCAGGTAGAGCACCAGCGACAGCAGCAGCGGCCACGACACGAGCACGCCCTTGGTGACCCAGGCAGCCTTGTTCATCTGCTCGATGTACAGGAACGCCCACATGCCCAGGCCGCCGATCACCGAGGCCATCGCCGCGGTCGAACCGATCTTGCGGAACCACGGCAGCAGGCCGAGCATCAACGGGATCGCGATCGGGCCCATCGTGGCGGCGACCAGGTCGACGACCACCTTGAGCACGAAGCCCTGGCCTCCGGACGCGATCGCGATGATCATGCTGATGCCGATGAAGGCGAACGTCGTTATCCGCGCCAGCTTCAGCTGGTTGTCCGCCGTGAACGTCTTCACCCGCTTCCAGAGGTGCGGCAGCATGTCGCGGTTGATGACCGCGGCGATGACGTTCGCATCCGACGAGACCATGGCCATGGTGTGCGAGAAGAAGCCCGCCAGCACCAGGCCGATCATGCCCGCGGGCAGCATCTGCTTGCCCATCTCGATGTACGCGTTCTCCGCCTGGGCCCCTTCGAGGCCCGGCACGATCAGCGGCGCCGCCCACATCGGGAAGAACAGCACGAGCGGCCACACGAGCCACAGCGCGGACGAGAGCAGTGCCGAGCGCTTGGCCGCGAAGCCGGACGGCGCGGCCATGTACCGCTGCGCCAGGTTCCACATGCCGCCGTTGTACTCGAGCGTCTTGATCAGGAAGAGCGCCATGAGGAACGTCGACGTGTAGGGGCCCGCCAGCGGGTCGCTGTGGCTGTCAGGGAGCTTGTCCCAGATCGTCACGGGGAAGTCCCAGCCGAGGCGGCCGGCGACGGCGAAGAGCATCGCGAAGCCCGCGGCCGCCTGGATGATGAACTGGCCGAAGTCGGTGAGCGCGTCGGCCCAGAGGCCGCCGAGCACCGAGTAGACCATCGTGACCAGGCCGATGATGATGATGCCCCAGGTGATCGGGACACCGGCGAAGCCGCGCAGCAGGATCGAGACTGCCGCCCACTTGGCGGCGATGTCGACGACCTTGAGCAGCGCGCCCGCGTAGGCCATGACCTGCTGCGTGGGCAGGTTGTAGCGCTTGGCCAGGTACTCGAGCGGCGACTTGACGTCGTGCTTCGAGCGCAGCCGGTTCCAGCGCGGCGCGAACAGGAAGGCGCCGATGCCGACGCCGATGCCGATCGTCAGCGACCACCACACGTAGACGGTCAGTCCGAGCCGGTACGCCTCGGAGGCGAACGCGACGAACATGACGGCGCTGTAGCCGGACATGTGGTGCGAGATGCCGGACAACCACCACGGCATCTTGCCGCCCGCCGTGAAGAAGTCGGCGATGTTGTGGACCCGCCCGCGCGACCAGAGTCCGATCCCGACCATCACGAAGAAATAGCCGACAACCACGACCCAATCGAGGGTGCCCATGTGACCTCCTTGCGTGCACACACGTGTGCCCGCGAGAGCACCAGGCCTCATGGCGGCGGAACCTGGCACATCCGCACGGGATATGTGACGTAGGTCTTACGAGACTGTTGCGGTGGGGCGGAAGACCTTCGGCCGTCTTGAATCACATTCGTGACCCTTGTTCATCTACGTGAACCGGCTATTCCGCGTCACACGTCCGAGGGAAGTACGTCACTCCTCTGGAAGCACGAACGGAGGTGCTGATGCTCCCGCCAGGCCGGCCTGCCCCCGGCGTCGCGCTGATCGATCCCGTGCCGCTCTACCGCGAAGGTCTGTCCGCCCTGATCAGGAGGACGCTCGGCCTGCGCTGGCTCGGTTCGACCGGCGACCTGCACGCTGCCGTTCGCCTGCACGAACGCCTGCGTCCCGACGTGCTGCTCATCGACTCCGTGCTCGACCCGGTGGGCCACCTGGCCCGGCTGCTGGTCGAACGCGACCCGGCCCTGCTCGTCATCGGGCTGGTCCGCGACGCGCACTCGCACGCGAACTACGTGACGACCGCGTTAGAGGCAGGTGTCCGAGGCGTCGTACCGCGATCGGCCCAGCCGGAGCAGATCGTCCGGGTGATCGCCGAGACCGTCCGTTCGCGCGGGTACGTGCACCCCGACCTGCGGCCGAAGGAACGGCCGACGCTGTCCAAGCGCGAGTACGAGGTGCTCACGCTCATCGCCGACGGGCTGGAGAACCAGCAGGTCGCTGACGAGCTGATCGTGTCCGTGGAGACCGTGCGGACCCACGTCAAAGGCATCCTGCGCAAGCTCAGCGCACGCGACCGGACGCACGCGGTGTCGCTCGCCTATCGGTCAGGACTGCTGATCGGCCGCCCAGCCGTGTTCGAGTAGTCCGAACACCTCGTCGGCCGCCCGTTCGCGATCGGGCCGGTCGAAGATCAGGTCCCGCGCCTCCAGGGCGAACCTGGCCAGCGCGGCACACCGCACGTCACCCTCGGGTGCACCGATGTCCGCGGCGATGACCTTCGCCAACGCCTCCTGGTGCCGCATCCACATCCGGTGCGCGTAGGCCCGCAACGCCGGTGTCGACCGCACCAGGTGCTGGAAGTCGGCGAACAGCGGGTGGTCGGCGTGCCCCTTGGCCGCCTCGACGAAGTGGTCCCGCAACGCGCGTGTGACGGGCGTGCCGGCCGGTCGGCCGCGCACCGCACCCAGCAGCGCGGACTCCTGCTCCTCGTCCTCGTCGAAGAGCAGCGACTCCTTGCTCGGGAAGTGCTTGAACAGCGTCGTCACCGACACGTCCGCGCGGTCGGCGATCTCCTTCACGCCCACGTCGTCGAACCCGCGCGCCATGAACAGCTCCAGCGCCGCGTCCGAGATCGACTGGCGGGTCTGCAGCTTCTTGCGCTCGCGGCGGCCGAGTTCGGTCACCTCCCGATCCTAACCGAGAGTTGACCGAGTTCAAAAGTGTAGTGATTGCACTTTTGTAGTCGATACGCTTTCATGGAGACATGACCACACCACGCATCGCCATCGCAGGGGCCGGCATCGGCGGCCTCACCTGTGCCCGCGTCCTCCAGCTGCACGGCTTCGAGAACGTCACCGTCTTCGAGCGGGAGAGCTCGCCGGAGGCCCGTCAGCAGGGCGGCACCATCGACCTGCACGCCGACAGCGGCCAGCAGGCCGTCCGCGCCGCCGGCCTGTTCGAGCAGTGGCGCGCGCTCGCCCGGTTCGAGGGCCAGGAGCAGCGCAGGGTCGACCACGCCACCGCCGCGTTGATCGAGCACGAACCGGCGCAGGGCGACTTCCGGCCGGAGATCGACCGCGGCCAGCTGCGTCAGCTCCTGCTCGGCTCGCTCACGCCGGGAACGGTCGCCTGGAGCCTCGGCGTCGACTCGGCGAAGCCGGGCGAGATCACGTTCGCCGACGGCTCCACCGCCACGTTCGACCTGGTCATCGGGGCGGACGGCGCCTGGTCACGGGTCCGCGGGGCCCTGTCGCCCGCGGTGCCGCTGTACACCGGCGTGATGTTCGTCGAGACCCGGCACGACAACGACGAACGCCTGCTCGGCCTCACCGGCCAGGGCACGATGGTCGCCGACGGCGAAGGCCTGATGATCTGGTCGCAGCGCAACAGCGGCGATCACATCCGCGCGTTCGCGTGCCTGCGCGCGCGTGAGGACTGGAGGCCCTCCAACGCCGAGCTGAGGGACCTCTACACGGGCTGGCACCCGTCGCTGCTGGCGTTCCTCGAGGGCGAGCTGACCTACCGCCCGCTGTTCTCGCTGCCGGTGCCCCACACCTGGGAGCACACGCCCGGCATCACGCTGCTCGGCGACGCCGCCCACCTGCAACCCCCACTGGGCGTCGGAGCGAACCTCGCGATGCAGGACGCGGCCGAACTGGCGCTCGCGATCGCCGCCGACGGTGTCCGAGACGGGGTGCGGGCCTACGAATCTGTCATGTTGCCGCGCTCGGTCAGCTTCGCCGAACGGACGAACCCTGCGCTGCTCGAGATGGTCCCCGAACGACCGGTACGCGTCTGACCGGCCCTCATGCCCGATTCAGGTCACTCAGAGGACTGTCTGATTCGCCACCAGTGGGTGGTCGGCCTTGCCGGGGTTACTGTCGGGTAATACTCTGTTGTTACCGGTCAGTAGGCGACCCCGCCGCGACCCTGAGGAGTGAGCTGACGAGATGGGCCACTACAAGAGCAACGTCCGGGATCTCGAGTTCAACCTGTTCGAGGTCTTCAACGTGCAGGACCACCTCGGCACGGGGCCGTTCGAGCAGTCCGACGAGGACACTGCGCGCAGCGTGCTGGCCGAGGTGAAGAACCTCGCGGAGGGGGTCCTCGGGGACTCCTTCGTCGACGCTGACCGCAATCCGCCGGTGTTCGACCCGGCGACGCACTCGGCCACCCTGCCGGAGTCGCTGAAGAAGTCGTACCAGGCGGTGTGGGACGGCGAGTGGTACCGCCTGTTCCTGCCCAACGAGCTGGGCGGCTTCGGCACGCCGCCCTCGGTCACGTGGGCCGCGTCCGAGCTGCTGCTCGGCGCGAACCCGGCCGTCTACATGTACCTGGCTGGTCCGAGCTTCGCGACGGTCGTCTACAACAACGGCACCGAGCGCGACAAGCAGTGGGCCCAGCTGATGATCGACCGCGGCTGGGGCGCCACGATGGTGCTGACCGAGCCGGACGCCGGTTCCGACGTCGGCGCCGGCCGCACCAAGGCGTTCAAGCAGGAGGACGGCTCCTGGCACATCGACGGCGTGAAGCGCTTCATCACGTCCGCCGACCAGGACCTGACCGAGAACATCATGCACATGGTGCTCGCGCGTCCCGAGGGCGACGGCGTCGAGGCGAGGCCCGGCACCAAGGGCCTGTCGCTCTTCCTCGTGCCGAAGTTCCACTTCGACCCGGAGACCGGTGAGCTGGGCGAGCGCAACGGCGCCTTCGTCACCAACGTCGAGCACAAGATGGGCCTCAAGGCGTCCACCACGTGCGAGCTGACGTTCGGACAGCACGGCGTGCCCGCCAAGGGCTGGCTGCTGGGCGAGGTGCACGACGGCATCGCGCAGATGTTCGACGTCATCGAGTACGCCCGCATGATGGTCGGCACCAAGGCCATCGCGACGCTGTCGACCGGTTACCTGAACGCGCTGTCCTACGCCAAGGAGCGCGTGCAGAGCGCCGACCTGACGCGCATGACGGACAAGACCGCTCCGCGCGTCACCATCACCAACCACCCGGACGTCCGCCGCAGCCTGATGCTGCAGAAGGCGTACGCCGAGGGCCTGCGCGCCGTGTACCTGTACACCGCGACCCAGCAGGACAAGGTGATGCTCGGCGGCGACGACGCGAAGCTGGCGGCACAGGTCAACGACCTGCTGCTGCCGATCGTCAAGGGCGTCGGCTCGGAGCGCGCGTACGAGCAGCTGGCGCAGTCGCTGCAGACCCTGGGCGGCTCGGGCTTCCTGCAGGAGTACCCGATCGAGCAGTACATCCGCGACGCGAAGATCGACTCGCTGTACGAGGGCACCACGGCCATCCAGTCGCTGGACTTCTTCTTCCGGAAGATCATCCGCGACAAGGGCCAGGCGCTCACGTTCATCAACGGCGAGATCCAGAAGTTCCTCGACAACGAGGGCGGCAACGGCCGTCTGAAGGAGGAGCGGTCGCTGCTCAAGCAGGGTCTCGAAGACCTGCAGGGCATGCTCGGCGCGCTGGTCGGGTTCCTGACCACCTCGCAGGAGGACGTCCGCAACCTCTACAAGGTGGGCCAGAACTCGGTCCGCCTGTTGATGACCGCGGGTGACGTCCTCGTCGGCTGGCTGCTGCTGCGCCAGGCCGAGGTCGCGCTGGAGAAGCTCGGTGGCACGCCGTCCGCCAAGGACAAGGCGTTCTACGAGGGCAAGATCGCGGTGGCGTCGTTCTTCGCGAAGACCGTGCTGCCCGAGCTCACCTCGCGTCGCAAGATCGCCGAGTCCACGGACAACGCGCTGATGGACATCGACGAGAGCGCTTTCTGAGCACTGCACCAGGACCGACGGGTCCGCACACCTCCTGCCCGAGGTGCGCGGACCCGTTTTTCATTGCGCCACGAAGAGAAGCGGACCGGCCACCGCACCGATGTTGAGCGCGGCGGTCGCGTACGAACCTGCCATCGTCGGCGCTCCGGGCGCGTGCTGCAGCACCTTCGCGATCAAGGTGCTGCCGACCGCGAACGACAGCACGCCGAGCACGAACACCAAGGGCAGCAACACGATCGGCTCCCGGCCGAGCACGTCGAGGCTGAGCCACCCGGCGAGCACCAGCACCCCGCCGATCGCGACGACCGGGCGTGCCGCGGAGCCCGGCAGACGTCCGCCGAGGTTGACGCCGGCGAACGAACCGATGCCGAACAGCACCAGCACGACCGGCACCCACCACTCGCCCAGCCCCGCTACGTCGGTGACGACCGTGGCCAGGAACGTGAAGTGGCCGAACGTCACCGCGTTCACCAGCACCGCGAGCACGATCACCAGCATCAGCCTCGGCTTGCGCAACTCCGCCAGCTCAGGTCGCAACGCGACGGTGGTGTGCTGCTGCCGAGACGGAATCCCTTGGAGGACACCGATCGCGGCCGGCACGCAGAGCATCGCGACGGCGAGGAACGTGGCACGCCAGCCGAGCGCGGTGCCGAGCAGCGATCCTCCCGGCACACCGGCGATCGTGGCCACCGTAGTGCCGGACAGCAGCACGGCGAGCGCCCGTCCGCGGTGATGCGGCGGCACCAACGCCGTGGCGGTCGTCAGCGCCACGGCGAGGAACCCGGCGTTCGCGAGCGCGGCGACCACCCTGGTTCCGAGCAACACACCGAAGCTTCCGGTGACGGCACCGAGCACGTGCGCCGCGAGGAAGACCGCGACGAACCCGAACAGGCTGAGCCTCGGTGGCCAGGCGCGGGCCAGCGCGGCCATCAGCGGTGCGCCGACGACCATGCCGGCCGCGTAGGCGGAGGTGAGCAGGCCGGCGGTGCCCACGGGGACGTCGAAACCGGCGGCGACGGCGGGCAGCAGCCCGGCGAGCATGAACTCAGAGGTGCCCATGGCGAACACGGCCAGGGCGAGCAGGTACAGCGAAAAAGGCACGGAGGAGCTCCGAGAGGCGAAGGGGTTTACCGGGGCTGACGGCTAGACCGCAGACCCGACCCTGGATGCCTCAGGACTCGACATGCCCGGCACCGTAGCGCGACCACCTCACACGATGCAGCTTGATTTCGTTGTCAGTTGACACTCGCTCGTTCGGAATCAAAGATTGGCCGGTGTTCCTGTACCTGCTGATGGTGTGCGCGATCGCCGGCGTCGTGGCGCTCGCGACGGTCGTCCTGCGCCGCCTGAAGAGCAGGCGGGCACGTCAGGACGCCCTGTGGTCCGGGTACGAGCAGCACATGAACGAGCTGCGCGACGCGTCGCCGGGAGCTGAACTGGCGAGCGTCGCGCAGGTGTACCAACGAGCGGGGAGCGGCACCAAGGCCGTGATCGCGTGGCAGCGGACCGGGATCGAGCAGGACTGCTGGTTCGAGGCGATGAACCCGGATCCGGGTGATCTCCTCCTGCTGCGCGGAAGTCCCGGCTGGGGGCCGGACTCCAGCAGCCCCAACGTCTTCTACGTGGCGGCGGGACAGGTGCTGGCGTCGATGACGGTGGAGGCGCAGGCAGCCGCGGCCCGGCATCGGCACAGGCGCGCGGCCGCCGACGTCACTCCTTGAGCGCTCGCGCGGCGGCGAAGCAGTAGACGCCGAACGCGGCGATGCCGATCGCCACGGCGGACAGCAAGAACATGCCGTAAGGCTGTGCTGCCAACGTCTTCAGCGCCTTGTCCATGCCGCCGGACTGCTGCGGGTCCGCGTTGATGGCGGCGAGTCCGACGAGGACGCCGATCACGCCGTACGCGGCGCCCTTGCCGATCCAGCCGATCCTGCCGACCGGCTCGATCCACGACGGTGCGCGGCTCATGTCGAGGTCCTTCTCGAAGGACTTCTTGATGCCCTTGTAGATGATCACGCCGGCGATGGAGAGGATGCCGATCGCCACGGCGCCGACGAGGAACTGGCCCGCCGGCAGGGCGAGCACCTGTGCCGTCAGTTCCTGCTGCTGCTGGTTCTGGTCGCCGCCTCCACCGGAACCCGTCGCGTACTTGAAGGCACCCAACGCGATACCGGTCGCCGTGATGGCGCGGGCCGCGGACCCGATGCGCTTGGAGATCCGCTTCCGCTTCTTCCCGATGTACGTGTAGCCCACGAACGCGAGAAGCAGCTGCCACAAGGCGAAGAACACGAGTCCGATGCCGAGGGCCCACAGCAGCCAGACGCCGCCCTGCGCGATGTCGCTCACGGCGCCCTTCGAGTCGGCCTGTTCGGAGTCACCGAACGCGACCTGGATCGCCAGCCACGCCACCAGGACGTGGACGACCCCGTACAACACCATTCCCGCCCGGCCCAGGGTCTGGACGACGGGGTGTCTTCGCGCTTGCTGCGCAACAGTGGCCACGAAGGGGTGAATACCCCCGCGTGGCCACTGTGAACCTGAAACTCTTGCTCAGCCGCCGGGCGGCGGCTCACAGACGATCTTGAACTGCGGGTCGTAACGGACCGTGCGCGACTCGTTGCGCGTCTGGCCGCTGCGGCGGTCCGTGATCGTCCGCGTGTCCGTCACCGAGAAGCCGGGGGCGCCGTTGCTCGGCGAGCACCCCGCCTTGTTGACCTTCTTCTCCTGCGGCTGGGTGGGGTTGAAGTCGCCGCTGGTGGAGCCGGTGACGTCGTAGTTCTTGGTGCCCCACAACACGATCTTGATCGAGGAGCCCGTCCAGATCGTCTGGATGGCGACGCCAGTGTCGTCCGGGTTCGTGAACGCGATGTCGATCAGGCTGTTGCCCGCGCCGTCCATGAACACGGTGGCCTCGCGGCCCTTCGGGTACCGCGTGATCCAGTAGCTGTGCTCCTTGTGGCCCGCGTCCTTCATGCCCGCGTAGTAGTACGCGTTGTAGAGCGTGGTCGCGAACTGCGAGATGCCGCCACCGACCGCCATGCCGGGGATGCCGTTCTCGATGATGCCCGCCTCGACGTAGCCCTGCGCGGTACCGCGGGGGCCGGTGTACTTGTTGAGGCTGAACGTCTCCTTGGGCTTCACGATCGCGCCGTTGACCTTCTCGGCCACGACCCGGATGTTGACGCCAGAGGCGGGGGCGAAGCCACCGGTCTGGAACTCGCCGATGACCTCCTTGATGCCCATCTTGTTCGCCTGCTCGGTCGTGACCTTCGCGGGCGTGTGCTTGTACTCGAACTTGACCTCGCGCGCGTCCGTCTTCTTCAGCGTGTCGAAGTACGGCTGGAGGTTCTTGTCCCAGTCGAGGTCGAGGCCGTCCACCGACGGCTTGACCGTCGGCTTGCCGCCCTCGAAGACGATCTCGGCGTCCTTGCCCTGCTTGACCGTGTCCTTGAGCTGGGGCGTGGTGACCTCGGCGAGCTTGTCCTTGTTCGGCGTGACGTTCAGCGCGCCACCCTCACCGGGGGTGAAGGCCAGCGTGGCCGCGATCTGCTCCGGCGCGAGCGTCGCGTCCTTGCCCTCGCCCTTGATGACGACCGGACCGGACACCGCGGTCTTCACGACGTCGTTGAGCGCCTTCTCGACGCCCTCCTTGGTCGTCTTGACCGGGGTGAAGTCCATCGGGACCTCGACGGGGCTGCCGGACGCCCAGTTCGCGACGACGGCGCCGACCGCGTCCTCCGCCTTGAGCTTCTGGCCGTCGTGCGGGTCCACCGCGACCGGCTTCGGGCCCTCGAACTTGATCGTGCCCTCGATCGGCTCGTGGTCGAGCTTGGGGCGCAGGGCCTCGAGCGCGCCGGCGACCTTCGCGTCGTCCGCCTTCGTCGCGACACCGACCTCACGGCTGGTGAAGAACGAGGTGACGCGCGTGAACGGGCTGAGCGGCTGGCTGCCGGCACGATCGATCGTGGCGTTCCAGTCGAGCTCCAGGCCCGCGGCCTTCGGGTCGAGCTCCGCGGTGACGTCGCCGGCCTTGAGCGCGACGGCCTTGTCCAGGCGCGGACCGATCTGGTCCCTCAGCTTCTTCTCGGCCTCGTCGTGGCCGAGGCCGCCGACGTCGACGCCCGCCACCGTCACGCCGCGCGGCACGTTGCCGCTGGAGACCAGGATGTCGAGGCCGTAGAGCAGACCGAAGGCGCCGACCACGGCCGCGGCCACGATCAACGCCTTCTTCCTGGTGTTCTTGGGCTGGGCCTCTTCCTCGCCCGGCTCGATCATCACGGGCCCGTAGACGCCCGAGTCCTCCGGCTGCGGCTCCGGCGGCGCCACCGGCCTCATGTACTCCGTGGCGGCATCGCCGGCCGGGAAGCCGACACCGGGCACTGCCGCGGTGACGGTCGGCTCGTTCGAGTCCGGCTCCTCAGACGGCCACGCCTCGGTCGGGGCGTTCGCCTGGACCGGAGCGATCTTGGTCGTCTGCTCCGAGGACGTGCCGCCGGGACCCACCGGAGGCATCGCTCTCGTCTTGTCAGCGTCGTACGGCACAGCTCTCCCCGTTGCCCTGTCTCCTGAGGTGGCTTTGTGTGTGTAGCTATCAGGCGTCGATCACGAACCGGCGGCTCATAGGTACAGACCAGTACCGTGTTCGGTCAGCTCCGTCGCAACCGCGTGCAGATCGCGTTCCCTCATCACGAGATACGTGGTGCCGTGCACCTCGACCTCAAGCTGATCTTCCGGGTTGAACATCACCCGGTCGCCGACCTTCACGTGGCGCACGCTGGTACCGACTCCGAACACATCACCCCACGCCAACCGCTTCGCCATCTGGGCCGTAGCGGGGATCACGATGCCTCCGCTGGAACGCCGCTCGCCGTCCTCCGGCGAGATGCGGACCATGACGCGGTCGTACAGCATCTGGATCTCTAGCTTGACATCAGGCACCCCGGGAGTCTACGTGGCTTGCGGACCTTCCTCGTCCATGCCGCCCATGAGCAACGGCAACCTGGTAGGTGCATCGGCAACAACTCGAACCGGCACGCCCCAGTCCTGCCTGGTCAGGCGGCAGACGGGGTGTTCGTCGGCAGGATCGTCACTGCAACTGGCCGCCTGCGCTACTACGTGCAGAACGCCGTTCGTGACCTGATCGTTGATCCGCAACGCCCGTACCAGTCCGGTGGTGACGCCCGCGCCCTCCAGGATCAGCTCCGGCGGGGAGCTCGTGATCTCCAAACGCGTTGAGGGGCCGTACCTTTCGTCCAGTTTTGTCCCGTTCGGCGGGGTGAAGACGACCGCCAGCTCGAACGCCCCGGAGGCGATGTCCGTGGACGGCCTCTTGACCTCGTGGGCAACGCCGTCGATCTTCGTGGCGGCCGAGGTGAACCTCTCCAGCCGGTGCGCGGCACTGGCGACCACGACGAGCTCGCCGTCGATCAGCAGCGCGTCGGACGGCTCGGCGATGTCCGTGGCGATGGTGGTCAGCGTGTTCGTCTCTGGGTCGAAGCGCCGGATCGCGTTGTTGTAGGTGTCGCTGATGACGACCGAGTGGTCGTTCAGGACCGTGACGCCCAGCGGGTGCTGCAGGAGCGCCTCGTCCGCGTCGCCGTCCTTGTGCCCGAACGCGAACAGCCCCTTGCCGACAACGGTGTGGACCTCGCCGTTTTCGAGGTAGCGCAGCGCGCTCGTCTCGGAGTCGACCATCCACAACCGATCGCCGTCCGCAGCGAGCCCGGACGTCTGCGCGAAGAAAGCGCCTTCCGCAGGTCCGTCGTTGATGCCCTCGACGGTGGTGCCCGCCAGCCTCCTGACGGTGTTCTCCGCGGGGTCGAAGAAGCTCAGCGTGTGGTTGCCGGCCATCGCGATCGCGACACCGCCGTTCCACCACGCGACGTCCCACGGGCTGGTCAGCTCGATCTTGTCGGCCGGGCCGTCGGTCTCACCGTCGCGCCACTGCTCACCGGTGCCCGCGAGCGTCGTGACCTCGCCGGTGCCGAGGTCGAGGCCGCGCAGGAGGTGGTTGACCGTGTCGGCCACGACGACCTTGTTGGTGCCGGGGACGAGGGTCAGGCCGGCGGGCTCCGAGAAGGTGGGCTGGAGGCCGTCCTGCCTGCCGCGTTCGCCGGTGCCGATGCGGCGGATGACGGTCTCGCCGTCCGCCTCGAGCTCCACGATGCTGTGGTGGGCGGAGTCGCTGACGAGGATCGTGCCGCTCGGCGTGACGATGGCCTTGGCCGGGAACCGCAGCGTCGTGTTCTCCGGCTCCGGCGCCTGGTACAGCCCTTCGCCGCGGTGCAGCGTGCCCTTCTCGTCGTGCTCGTCGATCAGCTCTTTGATGATCGTCCTGAGCGCCTCGACGTGGCCCTCACCAGCGGCGACGTGCACCACGTAGCCCTCGGGGTCGATGAGGTTCAGCGTCGGCCACGCCTTCACGGCGTAGTTCTGCCACGTCGTGAGCTCCGGGTCGTCCAGGACCGGGTGGTGCACCCCGTACCGCTCGACGGCGGCCTTCAGCGCGTCCGGGTCGGCCTCGTGGACGAACTTCGGCGAGTGCACGCCGATCGTGACGAGGACGTCCTCGAACTCCTTCTCGAGGGGACGCAGCTCGTCGAGGACGTGCAGGCAGTTGATGCAGCAGAACGTCCAGAAGTCGAGGAGCACGATCTTGCCGCGCAGGTCCTTGAGGCTGACCGTGGTGTCACCGGTGTTCAGCCAGCCGCGTCCTACCAGCTCAGGGGCACGGACACGGGCACGGCGCTTCACAGTCGTCACGGCGGTATCCAACACTGTGGACAGTCGTGGTGTTCCGGTGTCCATCAGGTGAGAAGGACGGAGCGCAGGTCGGCGACGCTCTGCCGCCACTGCGGCCCGTGCTCGGTGTCGTCCCACAGCTCCGGCAGCTCCGAGTCCGCCGCCACCACCCGGTCCAACGCCCGCACAGCGAGCCCCCGCAGGTCCGCCGAGAACACCGGTAGCGGCTTGTCCGGTGCGTAGGCCGTGGTGATCGGAGTCCCACCGGGACACTGCGCGGCGATCAACGCGGCCGAGGCCAGGACCTTGCACGCCTCGTCGCTGTCCAGGTACTCGTCGGTCTCGATGACGCGGATCAGCGTGGTCCGGATGATGTTCTCGCGCTCGCTCTCGGCCGCGTCGTCCAGCGAACCGGAGAAGTCCGCGGCGGTGTCGTTGTCGAAGTGACCGATGTCCCAGGTGCCCATGCCGGGGATCATGGCAGGGAGCACCGACAATTCACGGCAGCCGCAGACCGGGCTTCTCGCCTTCGTCGAACACCGGCGCCACGGTGATGACCGCCTCGGACAGGTCGACCAGCCCGCCGGTGAACTTGGCGCCGCGGAACGACACCGAGCCGCCGTTGAACTCCGCGCCCTCGAACCGCACGGCACCGCTGCGGAACTCGGCGCCGTCGAACGTCACGCGGGCGCCGTCGAACGAGGCGCCGCCGAACCACACCTCGCCGCCGCACACCACCATGCCGTCGAACGAGATCCAGCCGCCGGGAAACCGCGCCAGGCTCAGGAAGAACCTGCCGGACGAGACGTGGACGCCGGAGAAGTCCGCTGAACGCAGGACCGCTCGGACCAGGTCGAAGTCGTAGCCCTGCCAGCTGACCGGCGCGCCGTCGCGCAGGTGGCGGGAGATCACGCTGGTGATCGCCAGGCGCACCTCGGACTCGGCGTCGAGGTACCACTCCGACTCCAGCGACGGCTCGTACGGGATGCGCAGGTACGAGCACAGCACGTCGATGCACACCTGGCGCTGCTCCGGCCATTCGTCGGCCAGCGAGGCCAGGGCGTAGATGCCCGCCAGGCGGACGGTCGGGGCCTCGTTGCCGATCTGGTTGCAGGCGGCGCCGAAGCGTTCGTTGAGCAGCTTCACGCGTTCGCGGGTCTCGGCGGACTCGCTGATGCGCTGTTTGCGGTAGGCGACCACCAACGCCACCACACCGCCGACGCCCGCCACGACGGTCAGGGCGACCTTGATGATGTCGAGCCTGGACGTCGCCGCCGCCGGGAAACCCAAGGCGGACCACAGAAGTGCGGCGGACGCCGCAAAGACGGCTAGCCCGATCAGCACAACCAGGCCGATGTGCCGCTTGATTGACCACAGCAGGCCGGAATCCACGAGGCGGACGGTAGTTGACGCGAACCCGCCGGTAGCCCTCATCATGGAACGCAGACCGCCCGTCTGAACCTTTTCGCCGTGTTCGGCGTAGAGGACGCCGGGAGGTGCGTGATGGTGGAGTACCTGGTGATCGGTGCGGGTCCGGCGGGCTTGCAGATGGGGCGCTTTCTACACCGTGCAGGCCGCGACTACCTGATCGTGGAGGCGGGACCGGAGCCGGCGGGTTTCTTCCGGAAGTTCCCGCGACATCGAGTGCTCATGACGGACGACAACTCGCTGTTCGAGGGTGTGCCGTTCGCGCGCTACAGCAAGAGGTCCTTCCCCAACGCGGACGATCTGGTGCGCTATCTGGAGGACTTCGCGCGGCCGTTGAACATCCGCTACAACACACCGGTCAGCGATGTGGGCAAGTACAACGCCCGGCACGTCATCGTCGCCACCGGCAAGAAACCGCACCTGCCCGGCGTTCCCGGGGTCGAGCACGCCGAGACGTACGCGACCGCCAGCACCGACCCGACCGAGTACGCGGGCAAGCGGGTGCTGATCATCGGACGCGGGCACAGCGCGTTCGAGACGGCGGACAACCTCGCGTCCACGGCCAGGATCACGCACATCGTCGGGCGGACCGTGCAGCGGATCGTCAAGGAGGACAACGAGTTCGTCGCCACGATCGACGGCACCGGCGAGCTGCGGTACGACCGGGTCATCGTGTGCACCGGCTTCCGCAGGGACACCGCGCTGGACGGGCCAGAGGTGCACGTGCTCGCCGGCGACTCGATCAAGGCGATCCGGCACGCGGCCAGGGCGTTGCACCGGTCGCTGGAGGCAGAGCACCACGGGGTGCCGTGGCCGCACCGCCGACTGCGCAACCGGCCGGACGCGCTGGCGGCGACGATCGCGACGCGGGCGAGCGAGATCCCGGACGGGCTGGCGGATGTCGTTGTGACGCAAGGACAGCACGCGTTGCTCTACGACGAGATGCCCACGACCGAACGGCACGGGTTCGTCGTCACGAGCACGCAGGTGAGGCACTACCGGCGCAACGAGCTCATCGCCGTCGAGCGCCGGTTGCACCGCAAGCCGCTGGAGAGGTTCTTCTCGCAGCAGCTCGCGGTGCCGTGCATCTCCTAGACAGGAAGGGTGCGCGCGAGGAACTTCACTGACACGTCCCAGGCGCGGTCGGCGGCGTCCTTGTCGTACCAGGGGCCGAGGTGGTTGAGGAACGCGTGGCCGGCGGGCTCCAGGTGGATCTCGGCGCCCTCGTGCGACGGCACGGCGTCGACGACCTTCCGGTAGCCGGTGATGAACGCGTCCTCGGTGCCGAAGACGAACTGGATCGGGCACGAGACCTGGTCCAGCGCGCCGATCTGGTCCGGCACACCGGAGCCGTAGAACGACACGGCGGTGTCCGGGTCGGAGGCGGCGGCCGCGGCGTAGGCCAGGGTGCCGCCGAGGCAGAAGCCGAGCACGCCGACGCCGCCGGTGACCTCGGGCAGGCCGCGCAGGTACTGCACCGACTTCACGACGTCCTGCACGGCGAGCGGGAAGTCGAGGTTGCCGACGACCTCCATCGACTTCGCGATGCCCGCCTCGTCGTGCTCGCCCACCCAGCCCGGCTGGAAGCGGTGGAACAGCTCGGGCACGGCCACGACGTAGCCGAGCGCGGCGAGCTTCTCGGCGACGCCGCGCAGGTACCCGTCCAGGCCGAAGATCTCCTGGATCAGCACGATGCCGGGGCCGGAACCGGACTCCGGCAGCCAGATCGGCAACGGCATGTCGTCAATGCGATGGGTCATGGATCGATCTTGCCGGAAGTTGCTGGTAAGGGTCGATTCCGGCCAAAGCCGCGTTTAGGCTCTGGCCTGCTGGTCATCGATCTGGGGGATTTTTGTGAGACGTTTGTCAGTCATGCTCGCCGGTGCGCTCGCGCTGGCCGTGATTCAACCCGTAACGACACAGGCACACGCCGATCCAGTGGCCCAGGCCGTCGCCGACGAGGGCACCACCTTCGTCCCGATGCCGCCTCGGCGGGTGCTCGACACCAGGGACGGCACCGGCAACGGCGGAGTCGCCCAACCCGTGGGCGCCGACCAGCTGCTGGACCTCTCCGGGACGCTGCCCGCCTCCGCGACCGCGGTGGTGCTGAACCTGACCGGCACCCAGCCCACGTCGAACACCCACATCCGGGTGTCGCCGACCAACCAGAACGTGCCGGACATCTCGAACCTCAACCTCGTCGCAGGGGAGACGAGGGCCAACCAGGTCACCGTCACCGTGCCGGCGAACAAGAGGATCTACCTGCTCAACAACGCCGGCAGGGTCCACCTGATCGCGGACGTCGCTGGGTACTACACGAGCGAAACCACTTCATCGCGGTTCACGCCGACGACCCCGACCAGGGTGATGGACACCCGCACGACCGGTGCCGTCGGCCCCGCCTCGTCGGTGGAGGTGAACCTGGGCAACCTGGTGCCTGCCTCGGCCACCTCGGTGACCTTCAACCTGACCGGCACCCAGCCGACGTCGACCACCTACGTGACCGCCTACCCGACCGGCGGCACCCGACCGGACGCGTCGAGCCTCAACCTGGTCCCCGGCCAGACCTCGCCCAACCTCGTGACGGTCGCGCTCGGCTCCGACCGCCGGGTGACGCTGTACAACAACCTCGGCAGCACCCACCTGATCGTGGACGTGACCGGCTACTACTCGCCGGACCGGGGCCACAGGTTCTTCCCGGTGTCCCCGGTGCGGACCTACGACACCCGCACGGCGCCGGGCGGCCCGGTCGGCCCCGGCCAGAGCAGGGTCGTCGACCTCGCCTCCAGGATCGCGCCCACCGCGGCCGCCGCGGTGCTGAACCTGACGGCCGCCGCACCGACCTCGGTGAGCTTCGTGACCGCGCACTCGCCCAACGTCGAGCGACCGATCACGACGAGCCTGAACCTCACTCCGGGACGTGACACGGCGAACGGCGCCGTGGTCGCGCTGCAGGGCGACGCACGGATCAACCTGTTCAACAACCTGGGCTCGACGGAGCTGATCGTCGACGTCGCGGGCTTCTTCGGCACGCCGGCGCCGTGCGTCGCCGACTGCCTGTACGGCTGGGGCGGGACCGCCGGGTACGGCACGAGGCCTGCACGCCGTTCGTGGCTGTCCGGCGTCACCTCGGTGGATTCGAACCAGGACAACGCCGTCGCGCTGAAGTCCGACGGCACGGTGTGGACCTGGGGCGACAACCAGGACGGCCAGCTCGGCGCCGGAGGCACGGGCGGCGGTTCGACCGTGCCGCTGCGGGTCTCCGGGCTGACCGACGTGACCGCGGTGGCCATGGGCACCTGGGCCGGCTACGCGCTGAGGTCCGACGGCACCGTGTGGGCGTGGGGCTCGAACCGGTACCACCAGCTCGGCATCAACGTCGACGAGGAAGGCTCGAACGTTCCGGTGGCCGTGTGGGGCCTCACCGACGTGACGGCCATCGCCGCCACTCACCAGGGCGCGTTGGCGCTGAAGGCCGACGGCACCGTGTGGGCGTGGAGCGAACCGTGGACCGGCGTCACGGGCGGTGCCACCTGCCCGGAAGGCCATGCCTGCATGCCGGGTATGCCGCTGCAGGTAGCGGTGCCCCTGCCAGGAGACACCAGAATCACCGCGATCGCGGCCGGAGAAACGAACGCCGCCTACGCCTTGCGTTCCGACGGCACGGCGTGGGGGTGGGGAAGCAACTTCTCCGGTGAGACCGGCACCGGTGCGAACCCGACCAACGTGGTCCTGAGCCCGGCACAGGTGGTCGGGCTGACCGGTGTCGTCACGATCGGGGGCGGCAGGGAGGTCGGGTACGCCAGCACCTCCGACGGCAAGGTGTGGGCGTGGGGCGACAACCGCTACGGCCAGCTCGGCACCGGAGTGCCGTGCACCACTCCCGAAACCTGCGACGCCAGCGTTCCGGTCGAGGTCAAGGGACTGACCGGTCCCGTCTCGATCGACAGCGGCGGTGACGGGACCACGTTCGCCCTCAAGTCCGACGGTTCGGTGTGGGCGTGGGGCTTCAACGATGATTCGGGCAACCTGGGCAACGGCACCTCGTGCGACTCGCCGTCGGGACCTGTCTGCCGGGCGACCACTCCCGTGAAGACCTCGATCAGCGGAGTGAAGGACATCGCGGCCGGCCGGTTCGGGATGTTCGCGGTGGTGCCGGACTAACAGCGAAAAGCTCTCGTGCCGTCGAGGTCACTGCCCGATAATCGGCCGATGTTCAGGTTGATCGCGACCGATCTCGACGGCACGCTCCTGCAACCGGGCGGCGTGCTGAGCGATCGCACCCGCGCCACGCTGCACGCGGTCGGGGCGGACGTCGTGGTCGTCACCGCGCGGCCGCCGCGGTTCGTGCAGGACCTGCAGCTGACCGGCACAGCGATCTGCTCCAACGGCGCGATGATCTACGACCTGACGAACCGCGAGGTCACGCACGCGCAGACGGTACCGCTCGACGTCGTGCGGAAGGTGTCGGAGGCGCTGGCCGAGGTGATCCCGAACGTCGGCATCGCGGTCGAGACCGGGTTCGAGGTGTTGTCGGAGCCCGGTTTCCAGGGCTTCGGCCCGAAGAATCCACACAGGACACTGGAGTTGCTCGACCACGTCCTCGCGGAGGCGCAGCAGGTCGTGCAGATGCTCGCGTGGGCGCCGGACGCCGAGGCCGACCACATGATGGAGATCGCCAGCGAGGCCGTCGGGCAGCACGTGTCGGTCACGCACTCGGGCGGGCTCGGCCTGCTGGAGATCAGCCCGCCCGGCGTCTCGAAGGCCGCCACGCTCGAATCCCTGTGCAACACAAGGGGAATCGGCAAGCACGAGGTCGTCGCGTTCGGCGACATGCCCAACGACCTGTCGGTGCTCGGCTGGGCGGGCACGGCGTACGCGATGGGCAACGCGCACCCGCTCGTGAAGCAGGCCTGCACCAACCACGCGCCACCGAACACCGAGGACGGCGTCGCGCAGATCCTCGAAGGCCTCTTCAGGCTCTAGCGGCGCGGCACCGAGGTGGGTCCTGCCACCTCGGCACCCAGCGCGATCACCCGCTGCCGCAACGCGCGGTCGGCGGTCACCACCGTCACGACGCGTCCGGCGCCTTCGGTTCGGACGACCTCGACGATCGTGTCGTCACCCTCGCCGGGAGCGGAGACCACCCGGACGTCGTCGACGGAGGAAACGTTGCGCGCCTTGCCTTCCACGACCAGGACGACCTCCTCGTCCCGGCCGCGCAACGCGTCGCGGAGGCGTTCGGCCGCGCCCGCCCTGTCGCGCCACCACCCGTCGGGGACCGATCCCACGACGTTGGCTGCGTCGACCACGAGCAACGGCTTCACGCCTCCAGCGTGCCTCAGCCCCGCCGTGCCCGCAGTGCGTCGAGCGAGTCAGGCCCCTCGTCCACCGAAAGAGTCCCCACCGAGGCGGACACTCCTGCCCAGCGCAGCACGGCGGCCGTCGCGGCAGCGCGTTCCTTCTCCGGCAACCGGGCGATGTTCGCGCCGTGGTTGCCGGAGGGCACCGTGAACGACAGCGAGTCGCGCGTGCCCCGCCCGAGGCGGAACGGTTCCGCGCTCCACGGGTCGTTCTCGCCGTTCACGAACAGCAGCCGCGAACCCTGGTGGCGCACCCACGAGTCCACGTCGCGCATCGCCGACCGGTCGAACCGCGGGAACCTGATGTCCGGCGAGACCATCGAGCGCGGCACCGAGGAACCGGGGTAGCGCAGCAGGTCGCGCACGGCCGACTCGTCCGCCTCCGGCCAGCCGAGCTGCGTTCCGGCCTGGTAGTAGTACGCCGTGTAGGGCGCGACGCCCGCGTCGGTGTAGAAGTCCCAGCCGACGGTCTGCTCGACGAACTTCCAGAGGTCGTCCACCGAGGCACCGGCGCCGGGGACCAGCGCGCACCGCTCCTGGGTGCCGTACTGCCAGAACGTGAACGGGGTGTCCAGGACCAGGATCTCCAGCGCCTTGTGGGCGCTGCCGAACTGCTTGTACGTGTAGCCCTTGGCTTCCAGGCGCGCGACGAACTCGTCGCGGTGCTGCAGGATCTGCCGCTGCACGCCTTCGAGCCCGCGGTTGCACGCAGGGTCGTTTCCGACCTCGCGGATGAACTCGCCGTAGACGTCCCTGTCGTTCACCACGTCGTTCGGCGCCACGTACGCGATGGTCGCGTCGACGTCGCGCGGGAAGAACCGGCGGTGGTAGATCGACGTCATGCCGCCCTTGCTGGCACCCGTCGACAGCCACTTCGCGCCGTAGATCTTCTTGAACGCGCTGACGATCTTGTGGTGGTCGTTGGCGGCCTGCCAGATGTTCAGCTCGTCCCAGTCGGCGGGCGCGGGCCGCGACGGCGGGAAGAACCGCTGCTCGACGCTGATCTGGTTGCCGTCGACGAGACGGGCGGGCTCGGACGGGCTGACCGAGCCCGGCAGGTTGTAGCCGGTGGTGTGCAGCACCATCGGCTTCGACTCCGCCTTGTGCAGCAAGGAGAAGCGCTGCTCGAACTTCTGGCCGCGCGGCTTGCGGTGGTCCGCGGGCTGCTGGATGCCGAGGAC
Source organism: Lentzea sp. HUAS TT2 (assembly GCF_051853195.1). Lineage (NCBI taxonomy): Bacteria > Bacillati > Actinomycetota > Actinomycetes > Pseudonocardiales > Pseudonocardiaceae > Lentzea > Lentzea sp. HUAS TT2. Next base: position 2,619,878 of record NZ_CP196667.1, read on the forward strand.
GAACGTCCGAGCGGTGCCGGACGTCCCCTCGCTGATGATCCGCACGCCGGGTATGGCGGCGATGCGGTCCTTGATGTCGGGAGCGGCGGACACGACCGCCGCGGTGGCGACGACCTGCGCCGAGGCCAGGCCGAACGCCAGCAGGGAGCGTGCGAGTCTGTTCACCAGGCCAAGCTATTGAGCCCGCACGCCCCGCCGGACCGGCCGATCGTCGGGCTTATTCGTAGCTGGCGAAATAAGACGCGGCCATGTCCTTGTCACCGTGACCGCCGTCGACCGCGCGGCTCAGCCGTTCGGCGGACGCCTGTGCGACGTCGAGGCGCACGTTCGCCCGTTCCGCCGCCTCCCCGACGAGCCGCGCGTCCTTCAGCGCGTTCTCGACGGTGAACGCGGGCTCGAAGGAGCGGTCGATGATCGCGCCGCCCTTCATCTGCAGGTACGGGGTGTCGATCGCGCCACCGGACATGGCCTCCAGGAACAGCTTCGGGTCGAGCCCGGACGCCTCGGCCAGCGACACTGCCTCGCCGACGGCCGCGGTCAGCGCGAGCACCCAGCTGTTCGCGACGAGCTTCAGCTTCGACGACGTGCCGGCCTCGCCGACCCACATCGTGCGGGCGCCGATCACGTCGAACACGGGCTGCACCCGCTGACGCAGTTCTTCCGCACCGGACGCGAGGACGACGAGCTTGCCCTCGGCCGCGGGCTTCGTGCTGCCGAGCACGGGCGCGTCCACGAACTCCAGCCCGAGCGAACGGGCGAGCGCGATGTGGTCCTCGGTGGCCGCGATGCCGACCGTGGACGCCTGGATCCAGACCGCGTCGTGCGCCAGGGACTCGGCGGCGGCCTGGACGGCCTCCGTGACCGTGGCGCCGTCGTTGAGGACCGTCAGGACGATCTCCGCGCCCTCGACGGCGGCGGCGGGACTGTCCGCGACGGTGGCGCCCTGCGCGGCGAGCGGTTCGGCCTTGGCGCGTGTGCGGTTCCAGACCCGGACCTCGTGTCCGGCCGCGGCGAGGTTGGCAGCGATGGGGGCACCCATGAGGCCGGTGCCGAGCACGGCGATCTTCATGTCCCCCAGCAAACAAGAAACCTCGCGGTGCTGCCAGGTCGGGGGTCCGACAGCACCGCGAGGTCAACAGTGACATCGGCGGACCGACGTGCGCTGTTACAACGCCATCATACTGTGGCGCGCATCACGTTTAACAGAATGAAACCCCTGGAGCGCGGGAGGTGCTCCAGGGGTTCCCGTTGGGGAGGCACTCGCGACGGGGCGCCGTGCGAGTGCCGGGTCGTCGTCAGCGGAGGGTGGTGACCTGAGCCTGGGCGATTGCCATCAGCTCGTGACGCATGGACGGGGTGGTCGCCATGTCGATCGCGCGAGCCACGGCCTTCCGGTTGCGCGCATCTGCACGACGGGCGCGGAGCTTCGCTGCGAAGTTCATCTCGGTCTGCACTTCCCTCTGTGAGGTTCTTCTTGGCTGGTGACTTAAGTATGCACCTTCCCGCCCTCAAACGCACGCGATTGTCCGGTGAGTTGGGGCACACGCCGATGAATCATCGGCTGACAACGTGGACGGCCGGACAACGACGGGTAGCCACCATCACTCCTCGCGACCGAGCAGGAACCGGCCGAAGTGCGGCACCGTGAAGGCGATCTGACCCCGTTCCGCGCTGTAGACCAGGCCTTTCTTGATGAGCGAGTCCCGCGCGGGCGACAGCGACGAGGGCTTGCGCTTCAGGTGGTCGGCCACCTGGGCGGTGTTGACGCCCGCATCCTTTCCGTCGGTCAACTCGGCCATCGACCGGAGATACTCGCGTTCAGCAGGCGTTGCACGCTCGTATCGGGAGCCGTAGAAGCCCACGGCCAGCTCCGCGTCGGCCTCCGGAGCGGCCACGGAGACGTCCATCGCGGTGATCGGATCGGCCGGCGCGGCGTCCCAGGCGGCCTTGCCGTAGGCCTGGATGAAGTACGGGTAGCCGCCGGACGCGTCGAACAACGCGTCGAGCGCCTCGTCGGTGATGCCCGCGTCCTCGCGTTCGACCGGGGCCAGCACGGCGCGGTCGGCGTCCTCGCGGCTGAGCCGGTCGATGCGGACGTAGCGGAAGAGGCGTTCCGAGTAGGACTTGCTCGCGGAGAGGACCGCGGGCAGGTGCGGCAGGCCGGCGCCGACGACCACCAGCGGCGCGCCGATCTGCGAGAGCTCGTGGCACGCCGCGCACAACGCGCTGATGTCGTCCGGCTTGAGGTCCTGCATCTCGTCGATGAGCAGCGCGACGCCCGTGCCGACGTCCTGCGCGAGCTCCGCGACGTCGGTGAACAGCTCGACCAGGTCGATCTCGATGTCACCGGAGTCGGCGCGTCCTGACGCGGCGGGCACGTCGATGCCGGGCTGCCAGCGGTCGCGCAGCTTGGCGCCGTCCGGGGCTGCTCGGAGAGCGAACGCCTTGAGGATCCCGAGGATCGCCTCGACCCGGTCCGGCGCGCGGTGCCGGACCGCGAGATCGCGGATCGCCCGGTGCAGCGCGGCCGACAGCGGCCTGCGCAGATCGGCGTCGGGCCTGGCCTCGACCTTGCCGGCGCCCCAGCCGCGTTTGACGGCCATCGACCGCAGCTCACCGAGCAGCACGGTCTTGCCGACGCCCCGCAGCCCCGTCAGCACGAGGCTGCGTTCGGGACGGCCGCGGGCCACGCGTTCGAGCACCACCTCGAACGCACCGACCTCTTTGTCCCGGCCGGCGAGCTCAGGAGGCCGCTGGCCTGCACCGGGAGCGAACGGGTTGCGCACCGGGTCCATGGCTCGCACCGTATCCGCGTTTCTAGGACGTGTTGTAGAGACGCGCAGACGAACCTCGAAGTGGGGCCGGATGCCGCTGTATACGTTTATCTAGTGATAGAGCAATAGAGGTTAATAGTTGCGGATGAACCCGGCTGCCGGTTGGCTGGCCCACGTGGCTGAAGTCGTGACGAAGGGGACCGGCGAGGTCGAGCGCACCGCCGACCGCGCACAGGTGGACGTGACGTTCGAGGCGCTCGGTGCCGAGCGCTCCGAGGCGGTGAGCACGCTCAACCAGCGCATCTCCGCCATCGAGCCGCTGCTCACGGAGTTCGAGGTGCGGTCGCGGCAGCTGTCCGCGCACGACAACTGGGACAACAACCAGCGCGTCGGCAGCCGCGCCTCGCAGCAGTACGTGATCTGGGTGAAGGACCTGGACCGCCTCGACGGCCTGCTCGCCGAGCTCGTGCAGGCGGAGCCGTCCTGGATCAACGGCCCGTCGTGGACGCTCGTGGACGACACCGAGGCGATCCGCGAGGCGCAACGGGAAGCCGTCGCCGATGCCCTGCGTCGCGCCGAGGGGTACGCATCGGCGTTGGGGCGGCGGCTCGGGCCGTTGCTGCGGATCGGCGACACCGAGGGTGGCGCGCACTACCAGCCGCGGATGATGAGCGGTGCCGCGTCGTTCGAGATGGCCGGGCCCGCCGGGATGGTGGACCAGCTGAACCTGAAGGCGCAGCAGATCACCGTGTCCGCGTCGTGCACGGCCGCGTGGTCGTTGCTGGACTGACGCCCGTCCACAAAGCCCACCGACCCTCCCCACCTCCCCTGTTGCTTGCCTCACGCGGGGCCCTTTCGTACCGACATGCAGTACGAAAGGGCCCCGCGTGAGGCAAGCAGAGCCTGGGGTCAGGGCTCGTCGAGCGACTCCATCGCGTGGTGCACCGCAGCGGCATCGCGGTCGTCCGGACGCGCCTTGAGCCAGTTCCTGAGCCAGTCGACGCGGCGCCGGGCGGCCGCTGCCAGCGTCAGCGTGATGTAGGCGCGGCGCTCCCACTCGCGCGCTGACCGCATCGCGTCGGCGGCTGGTCGCCACTCGTCGCGGAGAGTGCCCACGAGCGCTCTGGCCAGCACCGGATCTTTCTCGGGATCAACCTGCAGGTCTCGCATCCCACCCCCAGTGTCGCGACGAAGCGACACTGTGAGTGTGCATGAAGGACCGTCCGGTTCGGCAAGCCTTACCCCGCCGCGTACCGCCAGAAATCGCGCATGATCGCGGTCGGGCTCGGGCTCGTCATGGCCGTGCGGGTGAGCAGGACCGTGACCGCACCCTGTGCCGGGACGACGTGCGCGGCCGTGCCGGAGCCGCCCACCCAGCCGTAGCGGCCGGGCGAGTTCCACGGGTCGACCTCGGCGACGTCGACGCTGCCGCCGATGCCCCAGCCCTGGCCCTCCAGGAAGATCTGCGCGGCCTCGCGTTCCTGCTCGGACATCGTGTCGGTCGCCAGCCACGGCAGCAGGTCGCTGGTCAGCAGGAAGCGGAAGAAGGCCAGCAGGTCGTCCACAGTGGACAGCATGCCGCCGGCGCCGGACGGGAGGACGTCGCTGATGAAGCCGGTGTCCGTCATGCCGAGCGGCTCGTAGAAGCGGTCGGCCAGGTGACCGGGCAGCGAGCCCGTGACGCGGTCGACCAGCACGCCGAGCACGTCGTATCCGGTGTTGTAGAGCCATCCGTCGCCGGGCTGGTGCAGCAGCGGGACCTGGGCGAGCCGCGTGAGCCACTCGTCCGGGGACGGCAGGTCGGCGCGGCCGTGCAGATGCGCCTCTTCGAAGAGCTTGGCGGTGGCGGGCAACGAGAAGTCCGCGGTGAAGCCCCAGCCCGAACGGGACGTCAGCAGGTGCCGGACGGTGATCGGCCCCGCCGCGGGGACGACGTCGGTGATCTCGCTGACCGGGGTGCGGACGACCAGCGGGTTCGCCAGTTCCGGCAGCCAGGTCGCGATCGGGTCGTCGAGCCCGATCTTCCCGTCCCGCACCAGGAGCGCCGCCGCCGTGGCGACGATCGGCTTGCTGATCGAGGCGATCGGGAAGACCGCCTCGCGGGACTCGCCGACCGCCGCGACCTCGACGTCACCGCCTCTGGCGATGAGTGCGACCGAGGCCGGGACGGTGTCTCGGTGGGACTCGAGCAGCGTCTGCAGCGTCACCGTTCCAAAATAGCCGTGATGCCTTGACCTCCGGCGGCGCAAATGGACACGAACCCGCGCCCACTTCCCCGCTGGTGCAACAACTTCGCCAAGGTCGCGACGATGCGGGCACCCGTGGCGGCGAACGGGTGGCCTGCCGCGAGGGACGAGCCGTTGACGTTCAGCTTCGCCCTGTCGATCTCGCCGAGCTCCTTCTCCCAGGCCTTCAGCGTGGCGAGGACCTGCGACGCGAACGCCTCGTGCACCTCGTAGAAGTCGAAGTCCTGCAGCGTGAGGCCCGCCTTGCCGAGCATCCGCGGTGCGGCGTGGACGGGTGCCATGAGCAGGCCCTCGTCGCCGTGCACGTAGTCGACGGCGGCGGTCTCGGCGAACGTCAGGTAGGCGAGGACCGGGAGCTTTCTCGCTTGAGCCCACTCCTCGGTGGCGAGCAGGACCGCGGAGGCGCCGTCGGAGAGCGGGGTCGAGTTGCCGGCGGTCATCGTGTCGCCGAAGACCGGCTTGAGCTTCGCGAGTTTCTCGGCGCTGCTGTCAGGACGGAGGTTCTGGTCGCGGGTCAGGCCCAGGTACGGGGTGACGAGGTCGTCGAAGAAGCCCTCGTCGTAGGCGCGGGCGAGGTTCTGGTGGCTGCGCGCGGTGAGGTCGTCCTGGTCCTCGCGCGTGATGCCGTACTGGGCGGCGGTGACGGCCGCGTGCTCGCCCATCGACATGCCGGTGCGCGGCTCGCCGTTGCGCGGCAGGTGCGGGACGACGTGGCTCGGGCGCAGCCTCGTCAGCAGGCTGACCTTGCGGGTGCGGTTGAACTCCAGCAGGAGCTTGCGGAAGTTCTCGTTCACGCCGATCGGGGCGTCGCTGGTGGTGTCGACACCGCCCGCGATGCCCGCCTCGATCTGGCCGAGCGCGATCTTGTTGGCCACGGCGATGATCGCCTGCAGACCGGTGCCGCACGCCTGCTGGAGGTCGTACGCGGGCGTTTCGGGGCTGAGCCTGCTGCCCAGGACGGACTCGCGGACGAGGTTGAAGTCGCGTGAGTGCTTGAGCACCGCTCCCGCGACCACCTCGCCGAGCCGTTCGCCCTGCAGGCCGAAGCGGCTGACCAGGCCGTCCAGCACCGTCGTGAACATGTCCTGGTTCGACGCGGTGGCGTACGGGCCGTTCGAGCGGGCGAACGGGATGCGGTTGCCGCCGATGATCGCTACTCGCATGCCGCCATACTACCTACTAGCGGGTAGACTTACTAGCGAGTAGGTTGTGCGGCGTGGACAGGTACCAGAAGTTCGCGACGTCGGGGCTGGGGCGCCAGCTCGTGCGCAGGCTCGGCCTGCCGAACCCGTATCCGCTCCGCCGGGACGCCGCTCTGGCCACACCGGTGCTCGTCGGTGGCGCTTCCCGGCTGCCCTTTATGAAGCAGCTGGAAACAGGCCCCGCCCCCTACGGTGCGCTGGTGTTCGACGCGTCGGAGCTCGGTTCGGTCGCCGACCTGCGGCAGCTGCACGACTTCTTCCACCCCGCGATCACCCAGCTCGGGCCGTGCGGCCGGGTGATCGTGATCGGGCGGTCGCCGGACTCCATCGCGCAACGGGCGCTCGAAGGGTTCGTGCGGTCGGTCGGCAAGGAGCTGCGCCGCGGTGGCACGGCGAACCTGGTCCACGTGGCGGACGGGGCCGAGGACGGGGCCGAGTCGACGCTGCGGTTCCTGCTGTCCGGGCGGTCCGCGTACGTGTCCGGGCAGGTCGTCCACGTGTCCGGGAGCTCGCCGGCAGGCACGCTGGACGGCAAGGTCGCGCTGGTCACGGGCGCTTCCCGGGGTATCGGCGAGGCGATCGCCACGGCTCTGGGACGCGATGGCGCGCACGTGGTCTGCCTCGACGTGCCCGCGGCCGGGGACGAGCTGTCGAAGGTCGCGAACGCCGTCGGCGGGTCGGCGTTGCAGCTGGACATCACGGGCGACCCTGCTCGCCTGACCTCGTACCTGCTGGAACGGCACGGCGGCGTCGACGTCGTCGTGCACAACGCGGGCATCACCCGCGACAAGACGTTGGCGCGCATGGACTCCTCGCTGTGGGACTCGGTGCTGGAGGTCAACCTCGCCTGCCAGGAGCGGATCAACGACGCGCTGCTGGACGGCGACGTGCTGCGCAGCGGTGGGCGGATCATCGGGGTGTCGTCGATCGCCGGCATCGCGGGCAACGTCGGCCAGACCAACTACGCCACGTCGAAGGCCGGCGTGATCGGGATGGTGCAGTCCCTGGCGCCGGTTCTGGCTGCTCGTGGGGCCACGATCAACGCCGTGGCACCCGGTTTCATCGAGACGAAGATGACCGCGGCCGTGCCGTTCGCGACGCGTGAGGTCGGGCGGCGGATGAACAGCCTGTCGCAGGGCGGGTTGCCGTCCGACGTCGCGGAGACCGTGGCGTGGTTCGCGTCGCCGGGATCGGGTGGCGTGAACGGCAACGTCGTGCGGGTGTGCGGCCAGATGCTGCTGGGGGCGTGATGTTGCTGCGTGCCGCTCTCACGTCGTTCCGGCGCGGGGAAACGCTTGCCGCGCAACCGGTTTCGGCCACGGTCGACGTGTCGCTCAAGCACCTGGCCACCTACAACGCGGTGTGCGGGTTCGGGCTGCGCGACGCGTTGCCGCTGACGTACCCGCACGTGCTGGGCTTTCCGTTGCAGATGAAGCTGATGTCCGGCGCCGGGTTCCCTTTCCCGTTGCCGGGCCTCGTGCACGTCGCGAACCGGATCACGCAGTCGCGTCCGCTGACGCTGGACGAGCCGTTGGAGATCACGGTGTCCGCACGCGACCTGCGGCCGCACCCGCAGGGCACCCAGGTGGACGTGGTGACGTCGGTTTCCGGTGTCTGGGAAGGGGTTTCGACCTACCTGCGACGCACCGGCGGCTCGTCCGGTTCCGGCGAGGAGCTTCAGCGGCCGGTCGGTTCGGCGGTGTGGCGAGTGCCCGCGGACATCGGGCGGCGTTACGGCGCGGCGTCGGGCGACCGGAACCCGATTCACCTGCATCCGTTGAGCGCCAAGCTGTTCGGCTTCCCGCGCGCGATCGCGCACGGCATGTGGACCAAGGCGCGCTGCCTCGCGGCGCTGGAGGGACGGCTTCCCGAGGCCGTGACGGTCGACGTCCGGTTCAAGAAGCCGTTGCTCATCCCCGGTCGTGTCGAGTTCTCGGCGGCCGAAGGTGCCGAGGGCTGGGAGTTCGCGGTGTGGGGCAAGGGACCCCACCTGGTCGGTTCAGCGGCGTGACGGCGGGTGCCAGACGTTGCCGTCGACGAGGTCGCCGAAGCCCATCCAGACGAGGTTCATGAGGCGGGCCGCGACGACGCCGGCCGGTTCCTCCGGGTGATCGAGCCACCAGTCCGCGAGCGACTCACCGGCCCCGACCAGCGCGGCGGCCAGCGACTCGGCCTCGAGCTTGGTCGCCGGCGCCTTCGTGGACTGGGTGAGCAGCGCGGCGACCAGTGAGACCGCCCGGCTGCGCATGTCCGTGAGCTCCACCGCGAACGGCCCGCCCTGCGTGGACGCCTGCCGGTGCAGCACCTGCCAGCTCGCCCGGTTCTCACCGACGAACCCGAAGAACGCCCGCAGGCCGCTCCACAGCTGCACGTCGGGCTCCTGGTCCGGCTCCACCCCCGTCGCGATGGCCTCCATCATGCGGGTGGCCTCACGCCGGATGCAGGTCGCGAACAGCTCCTCCTTCGAGCCGAGGTAGGCGTAGAGCATCGGCTTGGAGATGCCCGCGACCTCGGAGATCTCGTCCATCGACGCCGAGTGGAAGCCGAGGCGCGAGAACACGTCGACCGCGGCATCCATGATCTGCCGCTCACGCACGGCGCGTGGCAAGCGCTTGGCTCGACCTTCTGTGCGCATCATTACCCCTCGGTTCGGAGCAGCAAGATTATCCGATCGGCTTGCCGCTCTATCTACTCATCAGTAGTCTTACTCGCGAGTAGGTACCAGGAGGTGTGTCACATGACGCTCGACCTCACCACCGAGGCGATCGCGAAGCTCAGCCCGGCCGAGCTGATCAGCACGTTGCAGCAGATCCCGCCGGACGACCCGGCGCTGGCCGACGTGAACATCGACGTCATCGCCCGCGGCATCGACCCGAAGAAGCTGGGTCGCGAGGACTTCGCCGCGTTGCTGAACGCCCTGGGCGCGCTGGCCGACGGCGGCGCCGACCTCGACCTGGCGAAGATGGACCCGTCCAACTTCGCCCGCATCATCTCGCGCGCCTCGAAGGACCAGATCGAGGCGGTCGTCGCGGATCCCGCCCTGCGCGTGCGCGTGCTGGACGAGGTGTTCCGCCGCATGGAGGTCCACTTCCGCGCGGACCGAGCGGGCGCCACTCGTGCCGTCGTGCACTTCCACGTGCTCGAGGACGTCTACGAGGCCATCATCGAAGACGCGCAGTGCACCATCAACAAGGGCGTGACGCGCGAGGCCCGTGCCATCGTGACGCTGACGCCCGCCGACTTCCTGAAGCTCGCGACCGGCAACGCGTCCGCGCCGGTGCTCTTCATGACGGGCAAGCTGAAGGTCAAGGGCGACCTGGGGTTCGCGGCCGGGTTCATGAGCCTGTTCAACATCCCGAAGGCTTAGGAGACTTTCTGTGGGTGGCTTCTCGCTCGAGCTGAACGAAGACCAGACCGACCTGCGCGACTGGGTGCACGGCTTCGCCCGCGACGTGATCAGGCCGGCGGCCTCGGAGTGGGACGAGCGCGAGGAGACGCCGTGGCCGGTGATCCAGGAGGCGGCGAAGATCGGCCTCTACGGCTTCGAGTCCCTCGCGACCTGGTTCGCCGACCCGATCGGCCTGTCCCTGCCGATCGCCACCGAGGAACTCTTCTGGGGTGACGCCGGCATCGCACTGGCCCTGATGGGCACCGGCCTCGCCGTAGCGGGCATCTTCGCGGGCGGCGAACCCGAGCAGCTGGCCGAGTGGGTGCCGGAGTGCTTCGGCGACGAGTCGGACCCGAAGCTGGCCGCCTTCTGCGCCTCCGAACCCCAGGCGGGCTCCGACGTCGCCGGCTACCGCACCCGCGCGCGCTACGACGAGGCCACCGACGAGTGGGTGCTCAACGGCCAGAAGGCGTGGGCCACCAACGGCGGCATCGCGAACGTGCACGTGGTCACCGCCGTCATCGACCCCGCGCTGGGCTCTCGTGGCCAGGCCGGCTTCATCGTCCCGCCGGGCACACCCGGCCTGTCGTCCCCCGGCAAGATCAAGAAGCACGGCATGCGCGCCTCGCACACGGCCGACGTGTTCCTCGACGACGTGCGCGTCCCCGGCCGCTGCGTCCTGGGCGGCAAGGAACGACTGGAGGCGCGGCTCGCCCGTGCCCGTGAAGGCCTGAAGGCGGGCGGCCAGGCGGCGATGGCCACGTTCGAGACCACGCGTCCGACCGTGGGCGCGATGGCGGTCGGTGTCGCACGTGCCGCGTACGAGTACGCGCTCGACTACGCGAAGGACCGCGAGGCGTTCGGGCGCAAGATCATCGAGAACCAGTCGATCGCGTTCGACCTCGCGAACATGCGCATGGAGATCGACGCGTCCCGGCTGCTGGTGTGGCGGGCGGCGTGGATGGGGCGCAACAACGTGCCGTTCACCGCCGGCGAGGGGTCGATGTCGAAGCTGAAGGCTTCCGAGGTGTCGGTGTGGGCCACTGAGCGGGCGATCCACATCCTGGGTGGGGCCGGGTACACGCGGGAGCACCCGGTGGAGCGGATGCATCGCGACGCCAAGATCTTCACCATCTTCGAGGGGACTTCGGAGATCCAGCGACTGGTGGTGTCCCGCATGATCTCGGGCATGCAGATCAAGTGAGCCATGCCTGAGAGTGATTGAGGAGTAACACCACGTCCCACTACGCCGATCAGCCCAGTAGGTCGGCGTTAGGGGGATCGTGGTGCTCCCGGATGTGTTCCTGATGGCCGCCGCGGTCCTGGCCGGGGCCGCGGGCAGCGCCTACGTCGTGACGGTCGTGGACCGTCCGCCACCGGTCGTCGTGAGTCACGTGGTGCGCGTGGTCGACGTGGAGACGGTCGAGGTGCGCGAGGGTGATCGCGTCTCGGTCGTCAAGCTCGTGAACGTCGCAGCGCCCGCTGCGGACGAGTGCCTGCACGCGGAGGCCAGGAAGCTGCTCGGCCAGTTGCTGCCGGACGGTGCGCAGGTGACCGTGACGCGGGAAGGGCCGTTCGCCGCTCTGTCCACACAGGACGGGACGCTGGTCAACGCCGCGTTGATCGCGGAGGGTCTCGCGGTGCCCACGGTCAACGGCATCCGGTTCCTCGCGGAGGCCAAGGAAGCGAACAACGTTGCCGCGCAAGGACTAAAGGGACTGCATTCGCCGGACGTGCCGTGCACGTTGCCCGGGCAGGTCAAGGCGATCACGGAGGCCGCGGCCGTGGTCGAGGCCCAGCCGCTCAAGGCGGGCAAGGCCGAGTTGACGGTGGCCGCGGACACGGCGAAGACCGCCATCGGGTTGGTGGACCAGCTGGCCAAGCCCGGTGGGCTCACGTGGGACGCGGTGGCGCCGGTGGAGCAGACGGTGTTGCTGGCGAAGGTCACCAAGGTGGTGCCGACGTTGTACCGCAAGGAGGCCGAGCTGCGCAGCGTCGTGAAAGGGCTGAAGTGATGGCCCGCCGTTCCCCTGAACCGGCGGGCCACCGGTGAAACCATCCCGGTTCCCGGTTATGGCCCGGTAAACGGCCTGGTGGCCCTACTGTTGTGACGCATGAAGTTGTTGCCGCCGCAGGGGGCCGCGTTCGTGGTGCTGTGCATCGACGTCGTCGTCATCGTGTTCGGGTTCCTGACCGGCAGTCCCATGTTGCCGCGGGCGGCGAACGTCGTTCTGACGGTGATCTCCATCGCCGTCCTGTTCGGGACGCTGCTGTGGTCCAAGGGCGGTTTCGGCTACGACAGCATCCCGTCGATGTGGAGGCTGCTGCGCAGGAGGCTGCCGGTGTGGTTGATCGTGGCGGCGACGATCGCGTTCTGGGGTGGGATCTTCCTCTTCGCTTACCCGCTGCTGACCGTCACCGACTTCGGAAGTCTCGACGAGACCGCGAACCAGCGCGGGTGGACGGGCCTGGCTGCCGCGTTCGCCTCGGGCTCGCTCTTCTACGCCGGGATCGGCCGGCGCGCTGCGGATTCGCCTTAGAGAGGCAGGGTCAGAACTGCGCCCACGCGTTTGAGCTCGCGGCGGTGCACTGCCAGTTGCACCACGTCGTGTGGGCGGCGGAAGTGCAGCACCACGAAGTTCGGGTGCGGCGGGTCCTGGTCGACGATCAGCTCCACGCGGCCCTCCGCGTCGCTGAAGATGATCCGCTCGTCCCAGATGATCCTGGTGGGGCCGAAGAACAGCTCGCCCTCCTGCCACTCGCCGTCCACGAGCACGTCGGCGTCACCTGCGCGGTAGTCGTCGCCGGACGGACCGAAGGCCTCGCCGAGCACGCCCCCGAGAATTTCGAACAGTGCGGACATGACGATCCCCCTTCGTTGCCACGGAAACGAGCTGGGCGCCCAGCTGGTTCCCGAAGGATCTGGGAGATCTAGCCGAACGGCTGGCCGGCGTCGCGCAGCCAGGCCCGTTCGCGCGAGTGGTCCGGCGTGGCGGGCCAGCCGTTGATCCTCGCGATCAGGACCCAGTACCGCTCGGCACGCGGGTCCGCGAAGTCGGAGAGCTCACGCAGCCGCTCGACGAGGCTGTCGTCGTTCGGCAGGTTGAGCGCCTCCGCCCAGTTGGCGTTCACGCGGGCCACGACGGCACGTGCCTCGGCGGACTCCGGCGCGATGCCGGCGTCGAGCGCCTCGCGCGCCTGGGCGATCGCGAAGGTGAACGCCTCCATCTGGCCTTCACCGGGCGGACCCATGTCCGCACCGGCACGGCGCTGTTCCTCGTGCTGCTGGGACATCCGCTTGACCGAGGCGCGGAAGTCCTGGTCCTGCACGAGCTTCGCGAGCTCGACCCACGCCTCCAGCTGCTCGGTCGACGGGTCGTCCGGCAGCTCGATCCGCACGGATCGCATGTGCTGCTCGAACTGCGGGTCCAGCTCGTAGGGCCCGAACACCTCCTCGAAGAAGTCGTCGAGGATCCGCTGGCGCTCCTCGTCCGACATGCGTGCCAACTCGTTCATCAGTTCCATCTCCCCTCCCTTGGCGACGGCGCGCAGGACGGCACGGCGCAGCCGCAACGTCCTCATCTGCGCGTCGATCGCATCAGCGTGTGCACGCGCCACGTCGGTCACCGACACCTCGCGGGCCAGCACGCGGCCCGCGGTCGGCAGGTCCACGCCCAGTTCCCGCAGCGTGCGGACGAGCTTCAGCCTCGCCACCGCCTCGGTGTCGTAGGTGCGGTAGCCGCCGGTGGTCCTGTCCGCGGGCGGGATGAGGCCCGAGTCGGAGTAGAACCTGATGGTGCGGACGGTGAGTCCGGTCATCCTGGCGAGCTCGCCGATCTGGTAGCGCGTCACGGGGACAACTGTGCAGTCTCCACCGACTAGAGAGTCAAACCCGATTAGCCGAACGGGTGGTGGCGGACTGGCCCGTTTGGTCCGAATAACCTAGTGACGGGACCGGTCGATCTGTGAAAACGTGGTCATGTCGGTATCACCGGGGGGCGATCATCGAAGTACGACCTTCAACGAAGGTCGTTCGTTGTGCGCCGACTACTTTTCACTCTTGGGGGAGTCAATGGGTTCTGTTTCGCATGCCATGAGAACCATCGTGAGCGGCGCGGGTATCGCAGCCGTTCTGTTCGGTGCGCTGGTCGCACCGGCGGGGGCCGCACCGTCCAAGCCGGACAGCAACCAGAGCCGCGCCGTCAAGGGAGCCGTGGTCACGCCCGGCAAGGCCGTGACGGACCTCCCGGCTCAGGCGAAGGGCCTGAACGCGGAGGACCCGTACTTCTGCTTCCGCGGCCACGTCCAGAACGTCGGCTGGCAGGAGTGGGACTGCGACAACGGACCCGACGCGGCGGCTGACGCGGGCACGACCGGCCGGGACCTCCGTCTCGAGGCGATCCAGATCATCGCCACCGGTACGGGCGGCCTGACCTGCGCGGACGCGCACGTCCAGAACATCGGCTGGCAGGGCGAGCGGTGCGTGCAGGACGGCTTGGTCCTGGAGGTCGGCACGAGCGGCCAGAGCCTGCGAGTCGAGGCGCTGTTCGTCGGCAGCACCGTTCTGCCCACGTGCGCTGAGGGCCACGTGCAGTTCGTCGGGTGGCAGGGGCCGAACTGCCAGCCGGTCGGCTTCGGCCCGATCGTCGGCACCGAGGGCCAGGGTCTGCGCCTGGAGGCCGTCAGGGCCACCATTCGGCAGAAGCCGTAGGACGAAGTGGGTCGGGGGTGGTTTCCGTTGCACAGCAACGGAAACCACCCCCGGCCCGTGTGATCAGTAGGTCATCGCGATGCCCGGCTCGGCCAGCAGCGCGCCGACGTCCGCCAGGAACTGCGAGCCCTGCTGACCGTCGACCACGCGGTGGTCGAAGGAGAGCGCGAGCTGGCAGATCTTGCGGATCTTGATCTCGCCGTCGACCACCCACGGCATGTCGCGGATCGCGCCGAGGGCGAGGATCGCGGACTCTCCCGGGTTGAGGATCGGCGTGCCGGTGTCGACGCCGAAGACGCCGACGTTGGTGATCGTGATGGTGCCGTTCATCATGTCGGCCGGCGAGGTCTTGCCCTCGCGGGCGACCGTGGCGAGCTCGTCGAGCGCGATCGCCAGTTCCTTCAACGACATCCGGTCCGCGTCACGGACCTTCGGCACCACCAGGCCGCGCGGCGTGGCGGCCGCGATGCCCAGGTGGACGTAGTCCTTGTAGACGATCTCGTTCGCCGCCGCGTCCCACGTCGCGTTGACGTCCGGCGTACGACGGGCCGCGAGGACGATCGCCTTCGCGCAGAACGCGAGCGGCGTCAGCTTCACGCCCCGGAATTCCGGCGCGTTCTTCAGGCGCGCGCGCAGTTCCATCATCGGCGTGACGTCGACCGTCAGGAACTCGGTGACGTGCGGCGCGGTGAACGCGCTGTCCACCATCGCCTGCGCGGTCGCCTTGCGGACACCCTTGATGGGCACCCGGCGTTCGCGCGAGCCGTTGTCCACATAGGACGCTGCGGGAGCGGCGGCCGGGGCCGCCACCGCGGTCTCGACGTCCTCGCGGGTGATCACGCCGTCAGGGCCGGAGCCCGTGAGCGCGTACAGGTCGACCCCGAGGTCCTTGGCCAGCTTGCGCACCGGCGGCTTGGCCAGCGGCACGTACCCGCCCGGCGTCTGCACCGGGGCGGCCACCACAACGGGTTGTGCCACAACGGGAGCAGGAGCGGGCGGGGCCACGACGGCCGCGGCAGGAGCAGCGGCGGGAGCGGCAGGCGCGTCCTTGCGGGCGCGGCGCTTCGCGGCACCGGACTTCGGGCCGTAGCCGACGAGCGTCGCGATGCGCCCGCCCGGCATCTCCTCGCCGATCTTGCCGGACGAGCTGCCGTTCGCCTCCGCCGCGACGGGAGCGGGGGCGGGTGCGGCCGCGCCACCGGGGTCGGTGTCGATCGTGATGATCGGGACACCGACCTCGACGGTCTGACCGGGCTCCGCGAGGAGCTCGGTCACGACACCGGCCCACGGGCACGGCAGCTCGACGGCGGCCTTGGCCGTCTCGATCTCGACGATGATCTGGTTGACCTTGACGGTGTCACCCGGCTTCACGTGCCAGGTGAGGATGTCGGCCTCGGTCAGCCCCTCTGCCGTGTCGGGCAAGGGGAACTGCTTGAACTGCGGCATTTCCGGTTGTCCCCTTACCAGGCGAGAGAGCGGTCGACGGCGTGCAGCACCCGGTCGAGGTCGGGGAGGAACTCCTCCTCGAGCTTCGAGGGCGGGTACGGGGTGTCGAAACCGGTCACCCGCAGCACCGGTGCCTGCAAGGAGTAGAAGCACTCCTGCTGGACCTTCGCTGCAATCTCGCTGCTGATCGAGGACTCGGACGGCGCCTCGGACACGACGATCAGGCGGCCGGTGCGGCGCACCGAGTCGTAGACCGGCGCGAGGTCCAGCGGCGACAGCGTGCGCAGGTCGATGACCTCGAGCGAGGTCCCGTCCTCCGCGGCGGCCGCTGCGGCGTCGAGCGAGGTGCGGACCATCGGGCCGTACGCGACCAGCGTCGCGTCCGTGCCGGTGCGCAGCACCCGCGACTCGAACAGCTTGCCGGGCTGGGCCGTGGTGTCGACCTCGCCCTTCTCGTAGTAACGGCGCTTGGGCTCGAAGAACAGCACCGGGTCGTCGCTGTCGATCGCCTGCTGGATCATCCAGTAGGCGTCGGCCGGGTTCGAGCACGAGACGACCTTGAGGCCGGCGGTGTGCGCGAAGTACGACTCCGGCGACTCCGAGTGGTGCTCGACCGCACCGATGCCGCCACCGAAGGGCACGCGGATCACGATGGGCAGCTTGATCTTGCCCTGTGTGCGGTAGTGCAGCTTCGCGACCTGCGACACGATCTGGTCGAAGCCGGGGAAGATGAAGCCGTCGAACTGGATCTCGCACACCGGGCGGTAGCCGCGGATCGCGAGGCCGACGGCGGTGCCGATGATGCCGGACTCCGCGAGCGGCGTGTCGAGCACGCGCTGCTCACCGAAGTCCTTCTGCAGTCCGTCGGTGATGCGGAAGACGCCGCCGAGCTTGCCGATGTCCTCGCCCATCATGATGACCTTGGGGTTGGCCTCCATGGCCGCCCGCAAGCCCATGTTCAGGGCCTTGGAGATGGTGAGCGTCTGCACCGGGGAAGCCGGGGCAGCGGCCGTGGAACGGTCCATGGTCGGAGCAGCCATCAGTGCTCACCTCCAGCAAAACCCGAGACGTAGTCGAGGAATTCGTCGCGCTGCGCTTCGAGGTTGGGGTTGCCCTCGGCGTAGACGTTGCTGAAGATCCGTTCAGCGGGCGGATCGGGCATGTTCGTGCAGAACTCCCGCAGCTCCTCGCCCAGCTTGTCGGCGTCGGCCTCGACGCTGTCGAAGAACTCGTGGTCGGCCCACTGCTGACGGACCAGGTAGACCTTCACGCGCTCGATCGGGTCCTTGAGCTTCCACATCTCCAGCTCGTCCGACAGCCGGTAGCGCGTCGGGTCGTCGGAGGTGGTGTGCGCGTCCATCCGGTAGGTGAACGCCTCGATCAGGATCGGGCCGTTGCCGTGCCGGCACTCGTCCAGCGCCCACTTCGTCACGGCGAGCGTCGCGAGGACGTCGTTGCCGTCGACGCGGATGCCGGGGAAGCCGTAGCCGCGGGCGCGCTGGTACAGCGGCAGGCGCGACTGGCGCTCGGTGGGCTCGGAGATGGCCCACTGGTTGTTCTGGCAGAAGAAGACGAGCGGCGCGTCGTAGACCGCGGCCCACACGAAGCCCTCGTGCACGTCACCCTGGCTGGTCGCGCCGTCGCCGAAGAAGCACATGGTGGCTTCTCCCTCGTCGTCGCCGACCTTGCCGTCGAACTTCTGGCCCATCGCGTACCCGGCCGCGTTGAGGACCTGGTTGCCGATGACGATCGTGTACGGGTGGAAGCGCTTCTCGACGGGGTCCCAGGTGCCCTGGTCCGTGCCGCGGAAGATGCCGAGCAGCTCCGTCGGGTTGATCCCGCGCGTCCACGCGATGCCGTGCTCGCGGTAGCTCGGGAACGCCATGTCGGTCTGGCGCATCGCACGGCCGGCACCGATCTGCGCGGCCTCCTGGCCGAGCAGCGGCACCCAGATGCCGAGCTGGCCCTTGCGCTGCAGGGCGTTCGCCTCGCGGTCGACCCGGCGGATCAGGACCATGTCGCGGTACAGACCGCGCAGTTCCTCCGCCGTGATGTCGATGTCGAAGTCGGGGTGGCTTACCCGCTCACCTTCCGGGGTGAGGAGCTGCACCAGGTCGGCGCCGCCCTCGTCTGTCGCTCGCAAGCCTGCGATCACCTGTTCCGCTGTCGGTTTTGCGGCAGTGGCGGCCGGCGCTGCATCCGGCTCAGGGTGCGTCCATTGCTCAGGGGACGACATGCGCCTTCTCCTCTGTCTACTCCGACCGCCTGATCGCTCGTGACGACCTCGTGCGGCGACGTCGGCGGTCGCCGCCAACCCTGTGGGGCCGGAGGCAGCCGTCGACGGTGACGGTGGCTTACGACCACATCCTGACACGGCCTCACCCGAGTTGGTGAGACCCGTCCCACTTCGTAACACACGAGTCAACGTTCTGATCAGCGACAACAGTCGGAGGTTCGACCTTTTGTCCTCCGACTAGGCCGTCCGATTACCGGACGACACTGTCCCGGTTACCGATCGTTAACTTAGCTGCGGGCCTCCTGGTAAGAGGCTAAGCACGCGAGCAGAGGCGGAGTCGTGACAGGATCGAGAGGTGGACCGCTCAGTTGTGACCAGCACCGTCAGGACGCTCTGGGACGACGACATCGTCCCGAGCCTGTCTCGGCTCGTCGCCGTGCCGGCGATCTCGCCCGCGTTCGATCCCGCCTGGGAAGAGCACGGCGAACTGGCCGCCGCGATCGAGCACGTGCGCCTCTGGATCGAGTCACGAGACCTGCCTGGAGCGACGCTCGAAGTCGTCCAACTGGCGGGACGCACGCCGCTCCTGCTCGTCGACGTGCCCGCGTCCGGTAACTCGTCCGACGACACCGTGTTGCTTTACGGACACCTGGACAAGCAGCCACCGGTGGGCGGTTGGAGCGAAGGGCTCGGTCCGTGGACCCCCGTGCTGCGTGACGGACGTCTCTACGGGCGTGGCGCGGCGGATGACGGCTATTCCGGATATGCCGCGGTCGCCGCCATCGAGGCCGTGCGCGCCGGAGGTGGTTCACACGCCCGTTGCGTCGTGCTGCTGGAGACCGGCGAGGAGTCGGGTTCGCCCGATCTGCCCGCCTACCTGGAGCACCTCTCCGACCGGCTGGGCCAGGTGTCCCTGGTCGTCTGCCTCGACTCGGGCGGCTCCGACTACGACCGCATGTGGCTGACCACGTCGCTGCGCGGATTGGTGCAGGTCACAGCCACCGTGCGGGTGCTGGAAGGCGGGCTGCACTCCGGCATGGCGTCGGGCATCGTGCCGTCGTCGTTCCGGATCGCGCGGCAGCTGCTCGACCGGATCGAGGACTCGGAGACCGGCGAGATCCTGGTCCCGGAGATGCACGTCGAGATCCCCGAACACCGCTTGGCCGAGGTCCGCGAGGCCGTCGAAGCCGCGCCGGGCGCGCTGTGGGGTGCGGTGCCGCGCGTCGGCGACCTGCAGCCGGTCTCCGACGACGAGGTCGAGCTGGCGCTGAACTCCGGGTGGCGGCCGACCCTGTCCGTCACCGGGGCCGAGGGCCTGCCGCTGCCGGACGACGCCGGCAACGTGCTGCGGCCGTTCACCTCGCTGGTGCTGTCGTTCCGCCTGCCGCCGACGGCCTCCGCCGCGGCCGCCCTGGAGGCGGTGCGCGAGAAGCTCACCACCGACGTGCCCTACAACGCGACGGTGGAACTCTCCCGGGTCGAGTCGGCCGACGGCTGGAACGCGCCCGAGCTGGCCCCGTGGCTGTCCGCCGTGCTGGACGAGGCGGGCAAGGAGATCTTCGGCGCGCCGTGGCGGACCGTGTCGCTGGGTGGCTCGATCCCGTTCATGGGGCTGCTGCACGAGGCCTACCCGGAGGCTCAGTTCGTGGTGACGGGCGTGATCGGGCCGGACTCGAACTGCCACGTGCCGGACGAGTGGCTGCACCTGGCGCACGCGGCTCGGGTCACCGAGGCCGTCGCGCTGGTCCTCGACTCGCATTCTCGACAGAACTAACGCTCCGCTACTCTCAACTACTCTAAGGTACTCTTAAATTTCGTTTGAGAGTTGAGAGCTGGAGCGCAGTTGGACACATCGACCCTGCAGTCACTCATCGAACGCCTGCGCCGGACAGGTGCGGAGATGTGCGACGTCGAGGTGAAGTCCGCTGCCGGCGGTTTGCCGAAGAGCGCTGCTGAAAGTCTGTCGGCGTTCGCCAACACCAATGGCGGAACGCTGGTGCTCGGGCTGGACGAAAACGATGGTTTCCGTCCAGCCCAGCTCGCTGACGCGGCCAAGTTGCGCGACGACCTGGCCGCCATGGCGAGCGACTGCCTTCACCCACCCCTGCGCATCGCGGTGGATGTCGTCGAGTTCGAGGGCCGGCCGATCGTTCTGGCGGAGATCGATCCGCTGCCTTCCGACCATCGCCCGTGCTACGTGGAGTCCAAAGGCATCGCCACCGGCTCCTACGTGCGTGTCGGCGATGGGGATCGCAGGATGACGCAGGCGGAGATCGGCCTGGCGATCGCCAACCGCGGTCAGCCTCGCTACGACCTGGAAGCCGTGTCCGATGCAGTCATCGGCGACCTGGACCGCGTGTCCTTCGGTCGCACCATCGAACGTGTGCGGCAGACGTCGCGAGCCTTCCGCGACATGGACGAGGTCACGGCGTTGGAACGGCTGCGTGTGCTGGTAAGAGCCGAGGACGGAGCGTTGGTGCCGTCTCTCGGCGGGTTGCTGACGTTCGGCACCTATCCCCAGCAGTACTTCCCGCAACTGACCGTGTCGGTCGTGGTGTACAGCGGCGACGAAACCGGTCCGCGCTTCGACGACAACCCGGTGATTCGTGGTCCGGTTCCAGAACTCGTGTCCGAGACGATGGCGGTGCTGCGCCGGCACATGCGAGTCCGGACGCACGTCGACGGCAGCGGTCGACGAGAACAGCTCGACTACCCGATGGAAGCCGTCCGGGAAGCCGTGGTCAACGCCCTGCTGCACCGCGACTACAGCGGTGGGACCCGTGGCACACAGGTCCAGATCGAGCTGCATCCCGACCGGCTGCTCGTGCGCAGCCCTGGAGGGCTCTTCGGGCCGGTGGTGCTGGAGGATCTCGGCACCGAAGGAGTGAGTTCGTCGCGCAACTCGTTCCTGGCCTCCCTGCTGTCCGACACCTACCTCCCGGTGAGCGACCGGCTCGTTGCCGAGAACAGGGCCTCCGGTGTCCCTTCGATGATCAAAGAGCTGCAGCGGTCAGGCCTGGCACGACCGATCTTCCGCAACTTCGCGAACCGGTTCGAGGTCGAGTTCAGCAGGTCGGAGCTGCTCGACCCCGCAACGCGCCGATGGCTCGCGCAGCTGCACGAGCCAGGACTCACTCAGCTGCACGAACTCGCCCTCGCGACGATGTACCACGGCCGACCGATCAGCAATGCGGCTCTTCGGCAGTTCGGCGCGAGCCAAGCTGATGCGACAGCCGTGCTGCGTGACCTGGCGAACAAGGGACTCGCCGTACGCACGGGCGGGCGCCGGTACGCCACCTACTCGCTGGGCGCATCCGCGGAGGCTCCTGACCTCTTCACGATCGCCCCGCCCCAGAGCGATGTCGCCGAAGCACTGCGCACGCTCGGTTCGGCGAGCGCCAAGGAGCTCATCTCGGCTACCGGCTACTCGCGCCCGACGGTGCTCCTCCGCCTGGAGGAGCTGATCAAGGAAGGCCTGGTCAGGGCGGAAGGCGCGCCCAAGAGCCCCAAGCGGAGGTACCTGTGGACAGGTACCCGGTGAGTACGCCGAACAGGTCACACCCGGCCTCCATTCCACCCGTTGTTTAGTGAGGAAAAACTCAGACAAGACGTGGGCCCGACCGCCCGTCCGACCTGGTGTCCCACACTGGGACGATGGGCGAACAAGCGGAACGGGCGCGTCTCGCGGAGTCGGACACACCGACCTCGCCGTGGCGGCTGTGGGGGCCGTACCTCTCGGGTCGCCAGTGGGGCACGGTCCGCGAGGACTACTCGCCCGAGGGTGACGCGTGGGCCTCGTTCCCGTTCGACCACGCTCGTGCGCGCGCTTACCGGTGGGGCGAGGACGGCATCGCCGGTATTTGCGACGTGCACGGGTTCATGAACTTCGCGGTGGCGCTGTGGAACGGCAAGGACCCGATCCTCAAGGAGCGGTACTTCGGCCTCACCAACGACGAGGGCAACCATGGTGAGGACGTCAAGGAGCACTGGTGGGTGACCGACGGGACGCCCACCCACTCCTGGATGCAGGTGGTCTACCGGTATCCGCAGCGCGAGTTCCCCTACGGCCAGCTGCGGGAGATGGCGCGCAACGCCGGGCGGGAGAACCGCGAGCCTGAGCTCGCGGACACCGGGGTCCTCGACGAGAACCGGTTCTTCGACGTGCAGGTCACCTACGCGAAGGCCGAGACGGACGACATCTGCATCGAGATCAGCGCCACGAACCACGGGCCTGAGGACGCGCCGCTGCACCTGTTGCCGCAGTTGTGGTTCCGCAACACGTGGGCGTGGGGGCGGGACCAACGGCCGTGCCAGCTCGTGGCGAGCACCACGACCGGACGCAAGGTCACTGCCGACCACGGCAATCTCGGCCGGTACACGCTGCATCTGGACGACTCGCCGTCGATGCTCATGACGGACAACGAGAGCAACGAGATGTCGCTCTTCGGGGCCGAGCGCAACCCGTCGCCGTGGGCCAAGGACGGCATCTGCAACTACGTGGTGCACGGCAGCACGTCCACATGTCAGGTCGTGGGGCCGGACGATCCTGGTGCGGCGGGCACGAAGTTCGCAGCCTGGTACTCGTTCGACCCGGTGGAGCCCGGCGAGACGGTGACCATCCGGGTCCGGCTCGTCGGTGGCGACGGGCACCTCGATCCGTTCGGGCCGAGCTTCGAGGAGACCATGCGCGCCCGCAAGATCGAGGCCGACGAGTTCCACGACGACATCGCGCCCGGCACGAGTCCCGAGGAGAAGCACGTGCTGCGGCGCGCGCTCGCGGGGCTGATGTGGACCAAGCAGCACTACCGGTTCCGCACCCGCGACTGGCTGGACGGCGACCCGACCAAGCCCGAGGCGCCGTCGAGCCGAAGAACGCCCGAGGCGCGCAACGTGCACTGGCGGCACCTCGACGTCGCCGACGTGATCTCGATGCCGGACGAGTGGGAGTACCCCTGGTTCGCGGCGTGGGACCTGGCGTTCCACACGATCCCGTTCACGCTGGTCGACCCGGCGTTCGCGAAGGAGCAGCTGCTGCTGTTCTGCCGTGAGTGGATGATGCACCCGAACGGCCAGATTCCCGCCTACGAGTGGGAGTTCGGCGACGTCAACCCGCCGGTGCACGCGTGGGCGGCGTTGCAGGTCTACCGCGCGGACGGCAGCAGGGACCGCGGGTTCCTCGCCAAGGTCTTCCACAAGCTGCTGCTCAACTTCTCCTGGTGGGTCAACCGCAAGGACGCCGACGGCAGCTACCTGTTCGAGGGCGGGTTCCTCGGCATGGACAACATCGGACCGGTCAACAGGTCCGAGCCGATGCTCGGCGAGTGGCGGCTGGAGCAGTCCGACGCGACGTCGTGGATGGCCGCGTACAGCCTGCACCTCATGCAGATCGCGCTGGAGCTGGCGCGCGACGACGAGTCCTATGAGGACGTCGCCACGAAGTTCGTCGAGCACTTCCTGTCGATCGCGGAGGCGTTCACGCACTTCGGGTCGCACGGCCGCGGCATCTGGCACGACGAGGACGGCTTCTGCTACGACCGCGTCTCGCGGCGACGGCCCGACGGCCACATCGAGTCCGAGCCGGTGCGCGTGCGGTCGATGGTCGGCCTGATCCCGTTGCTGGCCAGTGCCGTCCTCGAACCGTGGGTGCTCAGCGACCTGCACGGGTTCACCAGCCGGTTGGAGCACCTGCTCAAGCGGCGGCCGGAACTGCGGCAGTTCATCACCTTCCACTACGAGCGCGGCGCCTTCGTGTCGTTGCTGGACGAGGGCAAGCTCAAGCGCGTGCTGCACCGGATGCTGGACGAGCAGGAGTTCCTGTCGCCGCACGGCATCCGGAGCCTGTCCGCCGCCCACCGCGAGGGCCTCGAGGTCAACGTCGCCGGCCAGGACCACCGCATGGGCTACGAGCCGGGCGAGTCGCACACGCCGATGTTCGGCGGCAACTCGAACTGGCGCGGGCCGGTCTGGCTGCCGACCAACGCGCTGCTGGTCGAGGCGCTGCGCACGGTCTGCGCGTTCCACGACGGCATGTTCCAGGTCGAGATGCCGACGGGCTCCGGACGCTGGGTCACCGCGGGCACCGTGGCGGACGAGCTGAGCGACCGGCTCGTGGGGCTCTTCCTGCCCGACCACGACGGGCGCCGGCCGTCGGACGGCAAGCGGATCGAGGCCTCCGAGTCACCGCTTTGGCGCAGGCACGTCACCTTCAGCGAGTACTTCGACGGGGACACGGGTGAAGGTCTCGGCGCGACGCACCAGACCGGCTGGACCGCTCTCGTGGCCGGTCTGATGACCGAAAGAACACGCTGACCAGCACCGTCGTGATCAAATCCTGATCAAGGAGACACTCGCGTATCGTAATCATTCGTGCGCAATACGTGAATAAGTTGTGTGATCTGAGCCAAATCGCGCAAGATTTTGCGATCGAATCAGTGATTTGACGCAGGATCATTGCAAGGCAGTGGCCTGTAACACGCACGTGCTGTCCACCACGTCACCCGAGTGGCAGGATCCCGTTCACTCGTCCGCGACAGTTACGAGGAGTGACGCAGTGGCTCGTCGATCCAGGCACGTGCTCGCCCTGCTGCCCGCAGCGGCCCTAGCGCTGACCGCGCTCGCCGGTTGCGCGACGAGCACCAACAGCGGTGGTGGCACCACCGACGGTGGCATCAAGCTTGTCAAGGAAGGCAAGCTCGTCACCTGCACCCACCTGTCCTACAAGCCGTTCCAGTACACGGAAGGCGACAAGACCGTCGGCTTCGACGTCGACCTGGTCGACCTGATCGCCGACGAACTGAAGGTCAAGCAGGAGATCTTCGACACCCAGTTCGAGACGATCACGTCCGGCGCGAGCTTCAACGCCAACCAGTGCGACCTCGCGGCCGCCGGTATGACGATCAAGGAAGAGCGCAAGCAGGCGATCGACTTCTCCGACCCGTACTTCGAGGCCACGCAGGCGCTGCTGGTCAAGAAGGACTCGCCCATCAAGGCCCTGGCGGACCTCAAGGGCAAGAAGATCGGCGTCCAGCAGGACACGACCGGTGAGATCTACGCGAACGACAACAAGGCCGCCAACGGCTACGAGGTCATCCAGTTCGAGGACCTCCCGTTGATGGAGACCGCCGTGCGCACCGGCGCCGTCGACGCCGCGATCAACGACAACGGCGTGCTCTTCGACTACGTCAAGGAGTTCCCGGACACCGCCGTCTCCGCCGAGTTCAACACGAACGAGCAGTACGGCATCGGCATCAAGAAGGGCAACACCGCTCTGACCACCAAGGTCAACGAGGTCCTGAAGAAGGCCAAGGAGAGCGGCAAGTACGACGAGATCTACCAGAAGTGGTTCGGCAAGAAGCCGGAGAAGAAGTAGCTCCACCAACGACGGGGCGGCGGTGACGCCGCCCCGTTCGTGTCCGAACCACATCCGCTAGGAGTCAGACCATGGCGCTGTCCAAGCGCAAGCGGGCCGAATACTTCCGGTACTCGCAATACACGCTGCTCGTCGTCATCGCCCTGGTGATCGCGTTCCTCGCCGACTGGGAACAGATCCGCACGGCTTTCTTCAACTTCAAGACGATGGGGGACATGTTCCCCAACGTCATCACCATCGCGTTGAAGAACACCCTCATCTACACGGCGCTCGGATTCGCGTTCGGCCTCGCGCTGGGCCTCGTGCTCGCGCTGATGAAGCTGTCGTCGATCGCGCCGTACCGCTGGATCGCGACCGTCTACATCGAGTTCTTCCGCGGTATCCCCGCGCTGCTGGTGTTCATCGGTCTCGCGTTCGGCGTGCCGCTGGCGTTCCAGATCCAGTTCGACATCTACTCCACGGTCATGCTGGCGCTCGGCATCGTCGGTGCCGCCTACATGGCGGAGACCATCCGCGCCGGCATCCAGGCCGTGCCGAAGGGTCAGGTCGAGGCCGCGCGCTCGCTGGGCATGTCCCAGGGCCGCGCGATGATCACCATCGTGATCCCCCAGGCGTTCCGGATCATCCTGCCGCCGCTGACCAACGAGCTGATCCTGCTGACCAAGGACTCCTCGCTGATCTACATCATCGGCCTCGCCCGTGACCAGTACGAGCTGACGAAGTTCGGGCGGGAGACGCTGAGCCGCAGCCCGTCCCTCACCCCGATCCTCGTCGTCGGTCTGTGCTACCTGATCATCACGTTGCCTCTCGGGTACCTGTCGCGGTACCTGGAGCGCCGCTCCGGCGGGAAGAAGGTGTCCGTCCTGTGAGCGAGATTTCCGTTGAGATCACCGGACTGAAGAAGTCGTTCGGCACGTTGGACGTCCTCAAGGGCATCGACGTCACGGTCAACCGCGGTGACGTGGTCTGCATCATCGGCCCGTCCGGTTCCGGCAAGTCGACGTTGCTGCGCTGCGTGAACCTGCTCGAGGAGCCCAACGACGGCAAGATCGTCGTCAACGGCGTCGAGCTGACCGACCAGGACGTCGACATCGACCTGGCGCGCACGAAGATCGGCATGGTCTTCCAGTCGTTCAACCTGTTCTCGCACCTGAACGTGCTCGCGAACCTCACGGTCGCGCAGCGCAAGGTGCTCAAGCGCGGCGAGAAGGAGGCGCAGGAGATCGCCCTGCGCAACCTGGACCGGGTCGGCCTGAAGGAGAAGGCCAACTCGATGCCCGCGCAGCTCTCCGGCGGTCAGCAGCAACGCGTGGCGATCGCCCGCGCGTTGTCGATGGACCCCGACGTGATGCTGTTCGACGAGCCGACCTCGGCCCTCGACCCCGAGCTCGTGGGTGACGTGCTGGGCGTGATGCGCCAGCTCGCCGACGAGGGCATGACGATGCTGGTCGTGACGCACGAGATGCAGTTCGCCCGCGAGGTCGCCGACAAGGTGATCTTCATGGACGGCGGCTACATCGTCGAGGAGGGCCCGGCGGCCGAGGTGATCGGCAACCCGCAGGAGTCGCGCACCCAGGAGTTCCTGGCGCGCGTGCTCGACCCGACGCACCACGGCCCCCGCGACCCGGCCTAGCCTGGTCCGGTGGCGAGGGGGAGAGTCGCCGCGGCGGACGTGCTGCGGGGGCTGTTGGGGGAGAACGAGAACGCTGGTGGAGGCGGGTGGAGGTTGCCTCGGCGCAAGCCGAGCACCCCACCCGTCATCCGCGTGGTGGACCGGGTGGTCACCGACGTGCTCGACCTGCGCGCGGTCGAGGTGCCCTACGTGCTGGAGTTCGAGCGCTGCCAGTTCGAGGCGGCACCGGACCTGCGCCAGGCGAACCTGGCCGGCATCTCATTCACCGACTGCGACCTGCCGGGGCTGCAGGCGCGCAACCTCCACAGCGGCAACGACGTCTCGTTGCTCGGCAGTCGCCTGACCGGGCTGGTCGACCTCACCGATGCCGAGATCGCGGGCTCGGTCCTGTTGCGCGACAGCAGCTTCAGCGTTCCCGGCGGACTGTGCCTGCACGGTGACCGGCTGACGATCGCCGGCGCGTTGCTCGGGTTCGGCATCATCGCCGAGGGCGAGATCCGGCTGGCGGGCTCGCGCATCGGCGGCAACGTCAACCTCGGCAGCTCGGTGCTGGAGAACGCCGACGGCTTCACGTTGAACGGCAACGGAATGCAGGTCGGCGGCAACTTCCTCGGCGCGTTCACCTCGCACGGCGTGGTGTTCCTGTCGAACTCCCGGATCAGCTCGACGCTGTCGTTGAGCGGCGCCATGCTCTCGCGCGGATCGCAGTTCGCCGACACCAACGACCCGCACGACGACCCGTCCGCGACGCTGATCCTCGACCGCGTGGACGTCTCCGGAGACCTGGAGCTCGACCGCGGTTTCACCAGCCAGGGCACCATCCGCGCGGTGAACGCGAAGATCGGCGGCACGTTGTCGCTGGCGGACGCCGTTTTAGACGCTGTGTCGCCTCCCGCGGTCGGCACCGACCCGACCGGCTCCGGGCGCGCGTTGCACGTCGACGGCGCGGAGATCGGCGGTGACGTCGTCGGCAGGGGCATCCGGATCAAGGGCCAGCTGCGCATGGTCGACACGCACGTGCGCGGCAGCATCACCATCGAACGGGCCACTGTGGACAATCCGGCCGCGGACGCGTTGCTGGCCAACCGTTCCCAGATCGGCAGCAACTTCGTGGTGCGCGAGTCCGACGTCGCGGGCGGCCTGGAGCTGCGCGGCATCACCGTCGGCGCGAACCTCGACCTGCGCGGCAGCCGGCTGATCAAGCCGGGCAAGTACCGGCACCAGCCGCGCGAGAAGCCGTCGCTCGACATCGGCGGCGCCACGATCGGCCGTGACCTCATCTGCGCGCGCGGTGAGAAGGAGTTCGTCGCGCACGGCGGCGTGCGGTGCCGTCGCGCGGTGATCGGGCGCATGGCGAACTTCAACGGCGCGGTGCTCGGGTACAAGCTCGACAGCCACGCGTTGAACGCCATGGGCATGCAGGTCCAGGAGCTGATGCTCAACGTCGTGTCACCGCCCAAGGGCCTGGTGACGCTGCGGCAGGCGCGCTGCACGTCGCTGGACGACAACGAGAACTTCTGGAACGCCACGGGTTTCATCGACCTCGACGACTTCCGCTACGACTCGCTCGCCTACCCGATCGACCTGCGCGACGACGACCAGGTGCAGCAGCGGCTGCGCTGGCTGCGGCAGGCGATGCGGCGCAGCTACCACCCGCGCCCGTACGACCAGTTCGCCGAGATGCTGACCGCGGCGGGCAACGAGGAGCACGCCTCGACCGTGCTGATCGAGAAGCAACGCCTGCGGTACCGCGCGGTCGCCGAGGGCATGCGGTTCTTCGGCCCGCTGGTGCTGGTGTGGAGCTTCCTGCAACGGTCGATGGTCGGCTACGGCTACCGCCCGGCGCGTGCGCTCGGGTGGCTGATCGCGGCGTGGGTCGTCGGCAGCATCTGGTTCCAGGTCAAGGGACCGTTGATCGAGATCAACGACGACGACCACCTGCCGTGGAACGCGTGGCTCTACACGATCGACCTGGTGGTGCCGATCGTCGACTTCGGCAACAAGAACCGCTGGCAGACGCCGGGAGCGTCGCAGTGGATCGCGTCGGGGCTGATCGTGACGGGCTGGGTGCTGGCGACGACCGTGGCGGCCGGTCTGACGCGGATGCTCAAACGGTAGAACTCCACCATCGGGGTATTTCGCCCGGTGATGAACGGTGGTGCGATCTTTTGGTGATCGCCGCCGAGTCCACCGAGCTGTTCGTCGGGCCTCGGACCGCGCTGCTGCAGGTGGTGCGGCTGAGCTCGCCGGAGCAGGCCGGGCCGGTGCACGCGCACGTCTCCGGGCCCGGGCTGCACTCGCCGCGGCACGGCGGATCGCTGGTGCTGGGGCCGTTCGGGTACGAGCTCGGGGTCGACGTCTCCGCGCACTCACCGGGCGCCGTGGTGCCCGCCCAGGCCGTGGTGCGGTCTGCCGCCGGCGAGGAGACGTGCACGTTCTCACTGGTCGTGGGCTCGCCGGGGTGGACCGTGCACCTCGTCGGACACGTTGCGGGTGACGCGCCGTTCGACGTGGTGCGCGCCCATCTGGACCTGGCGCTGACCGATCCCGCCTACCGGTTCGCCGTGACGTCGGTGGAGCTGTTGCAGCCGTACTGGGACATGTTCCCGGAGCACCGCTCGGTGCTGCTGCGGCTGATCTCCGAGGGCAGGGTCGAGGTCGTCGGGTCCGAGTCCAATGTGGTCGGTGTGGCGCCGTTGCTCGCGTCGCTGCCCGCCGGGCCGTCGCTGGTGGCGTCTTCGCTGGCCGAGGCCGAGCGGTCGGTCTACTCGTCGTTCCTGGAGATGCGCGCCGGTACCTCGTCCCCGCACGTGATGATGCCGGTCGGGTCCGCGCGGGACGCTCCGAACCCGTGGCTGACCGCGATCCATCACGACTGGAGCGCGCGCTACACGTGGCCGCGGATCTTCTGCTCGCTGCCACGCGACTACTACGTGCGCGGGTCCGTGCCCGTGCCACCCGCGCCGCTCGACGACTCGCCTGCTGCCTTGTTCGCTTCGCACGCGGCTCGGCTGACCGGGGCCGCCTTTCCTTCCGCCGCACTCGAACGCGCTGCGCTGGCACACCCGCGCGAGGCCTTCGACCTGCGGTCCGAGGTCGTCGCGCGGTCGCTCGCGGCGTTGACGTCCACTGTGGACTCGTCGGTGACGGTCTGGAACCCGTCGTCCTCGCCGTGCACCGACATCGTGTCCGTGCATCTGCCTGAGGCGCTGAACGTGCACGTCGAGTTCGACGGTGTGGTGCTGCCGACGTTGGTCGACGGCGTGACCGTGACGTTCTTGGCACGCGATGTGCCCGCCCGCGGATGGCGCACCTACTCGTTGGTCGAGGACGACGTCGACCACGGCTGGAAGCGCGGCTACGGCACCGAGATCGCGTCCACTCACTACGTCCTGTCGTACGACCCGATCGCTTCCCTTGTCGCCGTGGACGGTCCTGCGCTGGAGGCTCCGCGTCTGATCGGGCCGATCAGCGTCTGGCACAGCGAGGTCGGCGAGAAGATGGTCGGCTCCACGACCATCACGCTGTGGCACGAGGTCGGCCACCTGGGCCCGTCGTCGCTGTTCGCGGTGCTCGGGTCGCGGTCACCCGCCAGCGGCACGCTGCCATCCGTGGCGCCTCGGCTGTCGCTGGCCGGGCCGCCGTTGGGGCCTGTCTCACCCGAGGCGCCGGTGTTCGCGCGCTACTGGTTGCACGAGCCCGCGCCGTTGGGCGGCCTGCCCGCGAACGTCCGCCTGGAGGTGCTCGGCCCGACCCGGCTGCGGGTGGTGGCCATGTCGGACGGCCCGGAGTTCTCCGGCGTCGTCCGGCTTTCTCTGCCCGACGGCTGGTCGGCGTCGTGGGAGTCGCTGCCGGTGTCGCTTCCCGCCGGTGGCCACGTCTCGGCCGACCTGTCGCTGGAGCCGCCGCTCACGCCCGGCTGCTACCCGGTGCGCGCCACGCTGGAGGGCCTGCCGTTCGAGGTCTACGACGTCGCGCTGCTGACCGTTCCGGAGTGGGACGCCGACGAGCCCGTCGAGGTGCTGTGGGTGGCTTCCTCGCCGTCGGTCGTGTCGGTCGAGCCCGGGGAATCGGCGCTGGTCCGGGTGGTGGTGGCCTCAGGGGCGCACGGTGATCTGCCGGTGCAGGCCCGGCTGTTGTCGCCGCGTGACTCGTGGGAGCTCGCCGGTCCGTTCTGCGTCAGGGGAATGCTGCCCGCCCAGGGCCGGTTGGCGCTCGACTTCACGTTCGCAGCGCCGTCCTGGGCCACGCCGGACAACTGGTCCGCGGTCGTCCGCGTCGCCGCCGGCGAGTTGGTCAGGACCACTGCGCCCATCCGCCTCGAAGTAGCTGGTTAAGCTGCGTCACCGTGACTGATCTGGTGCTGGCACTGGACTTCGGCGGCACCAAGATCGCTGCCGCCCTGGTGGACCCCGACGGCTCCGTGGTGCGCTCCTCGCGCGTGCCGACCCCGTCCTCGAACCCTTGGGACGCCGTCGTTTCGGTGATCTCGACGGTGGTCCAGGACGCGGTCGTCGCCGGCGTGGGCATCGCCTCGGCAGGCCCGCTGGACACCGTCGCCGGCACCGTCTCGCCGATCAACGTGCCGTCGTGGCAGGAGTTCCCGCTGCGGTCGGCGGTGGCGTCGCTGTTCCCCGGCGTCCCGGTCGAGCTGGCGGGCGACGGCGTGTGCATGGCGCTGGGCGAACACTGGCGCGGTGCGGGCCAGGGCAGCACGTTCATGGTCGGACTGGTCGTGTCCACCGGTGTCGGCGGCGGGCTGGTGCTGGGCGGACGTCCGTTCGGCGGCCGCACCGGCAACGCGGGGCACATCGGCCACATCGTCGTGGAACCCGACGGCGACCTCTGCACGTGCGGCGGCCGCGGGTGCGTCGAGACCATCGCCGGCGGCCCGCGGATGGTGGACTGGGCACGCCGCATCGGCTGGCGGGCGCCGGACCACGCCGACGCCGCTCTGCTGGCCGCGGCCGCGCTGTCCGGCGAGGAGATCCCGCTGGAGGCGTTCGAACGCGCCGGCCGGGCCGTCGGGATGGCCATCGCCGGAGCCGCGGCGGTGTGCGACCTGGAGCTGGCGGTCATCGGGGGCGGGGTGGCGCAGGCCGGGGAGCTGCTGTTCGAGCCGGTGCGGCGGACGTTGAAGACGCACGCCGGGCTGTCCTACCTGGCGGGACTCGAGGTGAAGGCGGCGGAGCTCGGGGGCTCTGCAGGGCTGGTCGGAGCGGCGGCGCTGGTGCGTCAGACCGCCTGACGCGTGTGCCGCAGCGGCGACTCCACGCGTCCCACCGCGACACCCGCCCCCTCCAGTGCCGAACGGACCGCGCGGGCGATCCCCACCGCGCCCGGCGTGTCCCCGTGCACGCAGATGGAGTCCGCCTGGATCCGGACGGGCCGCCCGGACACGCTCCGGACCCACCCCTCGGTCGCCAGCTGCACACATCGGGCCGCGATCTCGGCCGGGTCGCGCAGCACAGCGCCGGGCTCGCCACGCGGCACCAGGGTTCCGGACGCCGTGTAGGCGCGATCCGCGAACGCCTCGTGCCACACCCGCAGGCCCGCCACCGAGGCGCGCTTCAGCCAGACGGCACCGGGTGGGCCCAGCACCGCCAGCGTCGGGTCGAACAGGCGGACCGCGTCGACCACGGCGTCGGCCTGGGCCTCGTGGCGGACCAGGGCGTTGTAGAGCGCGCCGTGCGGCTTCACGTACGAGACGCGGGTGCCGGCGGCTCGGGCGAACGTCGACAGGGCTCCGAGCTGGGCGAGGACCTCGTTGGTCAGCGTGTCCGGGGCGACGTCGATGAAGCGGCGGCCGAAGCCGGCCAGGTCGTGGTAGCCGACGTGCGCGCCGATCGCGACTCCGGCGTCCGCGGCGAGCGCGCAGGTCTCGCGCATCGTGTCCGCGTCGCCCGCGTGGTAGCCGCACGCCACGTTCGCGCTGGTCACGACAGCCAGCAGTGCCTTGTCATCGCCGAGGGTCCAGTGGCCGAAGCCCTCGCCCAGATCCGCGTTCAGGTCCATGACTGTCCTCCTATGCGCGCTCGTCTCGGTGGATCGTAGGATTGTTGAACGATTCAACGATAGTGCAATCGAACGATTACGCCAATAGACTGGGAAGGTGACCGAGACGTGGGTGTCGACGCTGGCTCAGGGCAAAGCCGACCTGGAGCGGGCGAGCACCGCGCAGAAGGTCGCCGACATGCTGCGGGAACGGGTCCTCGACGGTGAGCTGGAGCCCGGGCTCAGGCTCAGCGAGGAAGCGATCGGCGGGGCGCTGGGCGTCAGCCGCAACACGCTCCGCGAGGCGTTCCGGCTGCTCACGCGCGACCGGATCCTGGTGCACGAGCACAGCCGCGGTGTCTTCGTCCGCCGTCCGACCGGCGACGACGTGCGTGACCTCTACGCCGCGCGCCGGGTGATCGAGTGCGGCGCCGTCCTGCGGTGGAACGACGTCACCGAGGCCCAGCGCGAGGCCGTGCGGGTACCGGTCCGGCAGGCCGTGGCACGTGCGGAGAAGAACGACTGGACCAAGGCCGGGCAGGCGAACATCCAGTTCCACCGCCGCATCGTCGGGCTCGCGGGCAGCGTCCGGCTCAGCGACGAGTCCGACCGGCTCTTCGCGGAGCTCATGCTGGCGTTCCGGGTGGCACAGGAGATCAACGACTTCTACCAGACGTACGTCCCCTGGAACCTCCGGATCGTCAACCTGCTGAACAGCGGCGACATCGCCCAGGCAGTGGACCAGCTTCACGAGTACTTCGACGCGGCAGAAGAGGACCTCGTCGCCCGCCTTGCGGCCTATTAGTCCTAAGAGAGCGTTAAGCCGAAGGCAACTATTGCGATCACGAGGCTGACGGCACCCTTCATCAGGCCTAACATCCGCGCAACACCGCGTACACGGAGGGCCACCATGCCGTCGGATCACAAGACCGGCTTGCGCTGGAGCAACTGGAACCTGCTGCTGATACTTCCGCTGTTCATGCTCATCACGCCGTGGTTCAACCAGGACGGGCCCAGGATCTTCGGGTTGCCGTTCTTCTACTGGTACCAGTTCCTGTTCGTCCCGCTCGGCGTCCTGTGCGTCGGCCTCGTCTACGTCAAGACCAAGGACGAGCCCGTGGTCACCGGCAAGCCCGACAAGCTCGGCGTGGACGACCTGGACGAGGGAGCGAACTGATGCAGTGGACCGAGCTGATCGTTTTCAGCGTCCTCTTCCTGGTCGTCACGGTCATGGGCTTCCTGGCGGCGCGGTGGCAGAAGGGCAGCACGCTCGAACACCTCGACGAGTGGGGTCTCGGCGGCCGCAAGTTCGGCAGCTGGATCACGTGGTTCCTGGTCGGTGGTGACCTCTACACCGCGTACACGTTCGTCGCGGTGCCCGCGCTGATGTGGGGCTCGGGTGCCATCGGCTTCTACGCCCTGCCGTACACGATCATCCTGTACCCGCTGGTCTTCCTGCCGCTGGTGCGGATGTGGTCGGTCAGCCGCGTGCACGGGTACGTCACGCCCGCCGACTTCGTGAAGGGCCGCTACGGCTCGCACTGGCTGGCGCTGCTGATCGCGATCACGGGCATCGTCGCGACCATGCCGTACATCGCGCTGCAGCTCGTCGGCCTCGAAGCGGTGCTGCGCAGCATGGGCCTCAACGGCAGCGGCATCATGGGTCACCTGCCGCTGTTCATCGCGTTCCTGGTCCTCGCGCTCTACACCTACCAGTCGGGTCTGCGGGCGCCGGCACTGATCGCGTTCGTCAAGGACATCCTGATCTACCTGGTGATCCTGGTGGCGATCGTCTACCTGCCCTCGAAGTTCGGCGGCTGGGGCGAGATCTTCAACGACGCGCAGGCCAAGTTCGACGCCACGCCGAACAAGACCGACGGCATCCTGCTGACCGGCACCAACCAGCTGCAGTACGCCACGCTGGCACTGGGCAGCGCGCTCGCGCTGTTCCTCTACCCGCACTCGCTGACCGGCATCCTCGCCAGCCGCGGCCGCAACGTCATCAAGCGCAACATGGTCGCGCTGCCGGCGTACTCGCTGCTGCTGGGTCTGCTGGCACTGCTGGGCTTCGTCGCGATCAGCGCGGGCACCAAGCCGCTCGTCAACCAGGCGACCGGCCGTGCCGACAACAACACGATCATCCCCGAGCTCTTCGGCGCGAACTTCCCGTCGTGGTTCGCGGGCATCGCGTTCGCGGCCATCGGCATCGGCGCGCTGGTGCCGGCGGCGATCATGTCGATCGCGGCGGCGAACCTGTGGACGCGCAACATCTACAAGGAGTACTTCAAGAAGAACGCCACCCCGGCGGAGGAGGCCAAGCAGGCCAAGCTCGCCAGCCTCGTCGTGAAGTTCGGCGCCGTGGCGTTCATCGTGCTGATCGACCCGCAGTACTCCATCGACCTGCAGCTCATGGGCGGGGTGATGATCCTGCAGACGCTGCCGGCGGTGGCGATCGCGCTGTACACGCGCTGGTTCCACGTCCACGCGCTGGTCGCCGGGTGGATCGCGGGCATGGGCTACGGCATGTGGCTGCTCTACAACATCGGCGCTCCCCCGCCCGGAAAGGCGCACTTCGCCAGCTCCGCGCTGCCGATGGGCAACATTTCGATCTTCGGCTGGCACCCGTTCGGCGGTTCGACGACGCAGATCTACGCGGGCATCGTCGCGCTGTTCGTCAACCTCCTGGTCGCGGTGGTCATCACGCTGATCGCCAAGAAGGCCAAGTGGTTCAACGGAACGGACCAGACCGACCCGTCCGACTACCACGTCGACGAGGACAGCCCGCGGGTGAAGCCCGTCGCTGCCCACTGAGACGCAGTCGTCAACACTAGGGGCCACCCGTCGGTTACGGCGGGTGGCCCTTTGCGTTGAGGATCGAAGCCGTGAAAACCATCGCCGGACTGGTCGGACTGACCGCACTCGCCCTCACCCTGAGTCCCGCCGTCGCCCACGCGCAGGACGCGAACTGCTACGACACCACCGCCCTGCTGACCGTCGAGGAGCAACGGCTCGACGACACGCTGGTCACGGGCGGCCCCGCCGTCGGCCCCGCGCTGGTGAAGCTCGCCGGGTTCGACACCCGCGTCACGGACTTCACCGCCAAGCTCTGCCGTCAGATCGCGCCGAAGCAGGCGCAGCAGTTCGTGGAACGCGAAGGCAACGCGCTGTGGAAGGCCGCGGTCTCCCGCGCGCAGAGCACAACACCCGTGACGCACGACGCCTATGACGACCGCCCGCTCTACTGGGCACGGCTGCAGCTCAGCACCGCGCTGCGCCAGTGGACGCCGCGGTTCTCCATGGCGCCCAACGACCGCGCGAAGCTCATCCAGCGCTTCGACTGGGCGTCACGGGGTCTGAGCGACTCGGCGTTCCCGTCCAGGCCCGGCGCGCGCAAGATCGTCGTGACCGGCTTCGACCCGTTCCAGCTCACCGGCGTGAACGTGCGGCGCGCGAACCCGGCCGGTGCGGCGGCGTTGCAGCTCGACGGCCGCGAGATCTCCACGCCCAGCGGCAAGGTCGTGCTGCAGGCCGCGGTGCTTCCGGTGCTGTGGGGCGGTTTCGACGAGGGTGTCGTCGAGCAGTTCTACGGATCCGCGCTGCCGCAGAAGCCCGACGCGTTCGTGACGATCAGCCAGGGCAGGCCCGGCCGGTTCGACGTCGAACGGTGGGCGGCGCGCTGGCGCGGTGGCTTCGCGGACAACAACAACATCGGCTCGTACGGCAGCGTCCCGAACGCGGCGGGCTGGCCGCAGCCGGCCACCGAGTTCATCGAGACCTCGCTGCCGTTCCAGAAGATGATCGACGCGGGCACCGGGCCGTTCACCGTGAACTACAACAGGGCGTTCTGCGAGTGGGTCGTCGTCGGCTCGCAGCAGTCGTGCCGCACGGACGACCCGACTCCCGGCAGGGTCGCGGCTTCCGGTGGCGGCGGTGACTACCTGTCCAACGAGAGCATGTACCGGGCCAACCGGCTGCGCATCGGTTACGGCGCAACGAATGTCCTCGGCGGTCACCTGCACACGCCGGTGCTCGGGCAGCCCGCCGACCCGGCCGCGCTCACGGATGCGGCCTTCGAAAAGCAGCGTCGGGACATCGCCGATCAGGTCAAGGCCCTAGTCTCTGTGGTGTGACCCGTGTGCGGCTGGCGGTGGCAATTGTCCTGAGCGCGTTGACGCTGTCCGCGTGCGCGATTCAGGTGGGAGGGCAGGCGGTCCCAGGACCCCTGCCGTCGACGGCCTCCGCCTCCGCGCCCACCCTGCCCAAGGCGGGGCAGTGCATGAACGCCTACGAGCTGAAGGTGCTGCAGTGCACCGAGTCGCACGAGGCAGAGGTCATGAGCGTCGGTGAGCTCACCGGCCTGCCCACGGCCTACCCGGACACGCAGGCGCTGCGCAAGGCGGCGCTCCCGCCGTGCCGCCAGACGCTGACCGAGTACCTGGGCAGCGGCGACGCGGACTCGACGCGCCTGCGGGTCTGGGCGTTCTGGCCGAACGAGCAGGGCTGGAAGGACGGCCAGCGCTGGCGGCTGTGCACCGTCGTGGAGATCAGTCCCGACGAGAAGCCGCTGGCGCGCAAGGGTTCCGTGAAGAACGTGCTGAAGGACAACGGCTTCGGCACCTTCCAGACCTGCACCCAGGGCTCGCCGTCCAAGGACCAGGAGGTCAAGGTCGTGGTCTGCACCGCCACCGCGCACATGGCGGAGGCAGTGCCCTCCGGCGTCGTGTCACTGGGCAAGGCGACCGACCCCGCTCCGTCCAAGGAGCAGATGAACGCGATCGCGAAGGACAAGTGCACCACGGCCGTGCACGGCTACCTGGGCTCGACCAAGCGCACGGACGTGTTCCCCGCGTGGCGGAACCCCGGCTCCCAGGCCTGGTCAGAGGGTTGGACCAACGCCGTCTGCTACGCGGAGGCCACCAAGCCCTTCAGCGGCACCCTCCTCGGCATCCGGGACAACCCGCTCCCGAACTGACCCGGCGACCACGACCATCAGCACGGCGGCCAGGGACAGCACCAGCATCGCGATTCCTGCGATCCCCACGGCACACCTCCCTCTCCGTCCCGGTGACGATCTTTGTGACCGCCATCACACACTTAGGACGTTCCCGGAAGGGGCCAGGTTCATTCCTGGAGCAAGACCGTTTTCTTCGGCCGTGGACAACTCCCCAGGCTTGTCCACAACCATCCACAACATGTGCACAAACCCGTCCACACCTGTGGACAACTTCGTTTCAAGTGGACGATGAGCTGCGCCGACTCAGAGAAATTTGCTGCACAGGACCACGCCGGCGACCACGCCGATGGCTAAACCGATGCCGAACACGAGCACGTAACGCCACCGCGACGGACGGGCCGGCGGGGCGGGCGGCACCGGGTAGTAGCGCACGATGCCCGTCGTCGGGCCGACCTCCACATCGCGCTTCGAACCGTCGAAGTTCAGGCCGCCGAGGAAGTCGTCTTGCGTCACACGATCAGTAGTACCCCACCCAAGTAACCCAGTCACTCTCCGCGCCTACCCGGAACGCACGCGGGGACCTTCCGTACCGTCTGACGGTACGGAAGGTCCCCGCGTGCAGTAGAAACTAGCCGAGGCGCTGCTTCAGGTTGGCCAGCTCGTCGCGGAGCGTGGTCGGGACCTTCTCGCCGATCTTCGCGAACCACTCCTCGACGAGCGGGATCTCGGCACGCCACTCGTCGGCGTTGAACTCGAGCGAGGCCTCGATGTCCTCACGCGACGCCTCCAGACCCTCGAGGTCCAGGTCGTCGGCGGTCGGCACGTAACCGATGGGGGTCTCGACCGCGGCGGCCTTGCCCTCGAGGCGCTCGATGGCCCACTTCAGCACGCGCGAGTTCTCGCCGAATCCGGGCCACAGGAAGCGCTTGTCCTCGCCGCGGCGGAACCAGTTGACGTAGAAGATCTTCGGCAGCTTGTCGGCGTCGGCGCGCTTGCCGAGGTCGACCCAGTGCTGGAAGTAGTCACCGGCGTTGTAGCCGATGAACGGCAGCATCGCCATCGGGTCGCGACGCACGACGCCGGTCTTGCCGACCGCGGCGGCCGTGGTCTCCGACGACAGCGTGGCGCCCATGTAGGTGCCGTGCTGCCAGTCGCGCGACTCCGTGACCAGCGGGATCGTCGTGGCGCGGCGGCCACCGAAGAAGATCGCCGAGATCGGGACGCCGTTCGGGTCCTCCCACTCCGGCGCCTTGATGTCGCACTGCTCGATCGGCGTGCAGTAACGGGAGTTCGGGTGCGAGCTGAGCTCCTCGCTGTCCGGCGTCCAGTCCTGGTGCTTCCACGAGGTGAGGTGGGCAGGGGGCTCGCCCATGCCCTCCCACCAGATGTCGCCGTCGTCGGTCAGCGCGACGTTCGTGAACAGCGAGTTGCCCTTGGCGATGGTGCGCATCGCGTTCGGGTTCGTGTGGTAGTCGGTGCCGGGCGCGACGCCGAAGAAGCCGTTCTCCGGGTTCACCGCGTACAGGCGGCCGTCCTCACCGAAACGCATCCAGGCGATGTCGTCGCCGAGCGTCTCGACCTTCCAGCCGGGGATGGACGGCTCCAGCATGGCGAGGTTCGTCTTGCCACAGGCCGACGGGAACGCGGCGGCGATGTAGTACGCCTTGTTCTCCGGCGAGGTGAGCTTGAGGATCAGCATGTGCTCGGCGAGCCAGCCCTCGTCGCGCGCCATGGCCGAGGCGATGCGCAGCGAGTAGCACTTCTTGCCGAGCAGGGCGTTGCCGCCGTAGCCGGAGCCGAAGCTCCAGATCTCGCGGGTCTCCGGGAAGTGCGAGATGTACTTGGTGTCGTTGCACGGCCACTGCGCGTCTTCCTGGCCGGGCTCCAGCGGAGCGCCGAGCGAGTGCAGCGCGGGGACGAACGGGGCGTCCTCACCGAACAGATTCAGCGCCTTGGTGCCCATGCGGGTCATGATGTGCATGGAGACGACGACGTACTCCGAGTCGGTGATCTCGACACCGAGCATCGGCTTCTCCGCGTCCAGCGGGCCCATGCAGAACGGGATGACGTACATCGTGCGGCCACGCATGCAGCCCCGGTAGAGCTCGGTCATGATGGCCTTCATCTCCGAAGGTTCCATCCAGTTGTTCGTCGGGCCCGAGTCCTCCTCGCGCACGGAGCAGATGTAGGTCCGCTCTTCCACGCGCGCGACGTCCGTCGGGTCCGAGGCCGCCCAGAACGAGTTGGGCTTCTTCTTGAGCGGCACGAACGTGCCGGCGTCGACGAGCTTCTTCGTGAGACGGTCCCATTCGCCCTGAGACCCGTCAGCCCAAACAACCTCGTCGGGGCAGGTCAGCTCAGCGACTTCCTGAACCCATGCGAGCAGACGCGCGTGGTTGGTAGGTGCGTGTTCGAGACCGGGAATGGTCACTGCCGTCATCTCGTCTCGTCTCCTGACTGAACGCCTCGGCAACCCGAGCACGTGGTGGTCCGGTGCAGGACTTCGTCGTCCTCGGGAATAGCTCACGACGCCCGGTGGGGCCGGGCGTACGTGGAAGGGGATGGACCGAGGTTAGCCGGATGAATGGCAGGTAAAGCACCCCCAGCCTGTCGCTTCCCTCACAAAACCGATTCTGTAATCGATTCAGCACTCGGACGGCGTTAAGGCGGGCTTGAGGTGGGAAAAACACAAGAGGCCCCGGTGCGGTTCTCACCACACCGGGGCCTGTGACCTGCGCTTCAGTTCTGCGTCAGTTCGGACTGATCCACTGACCCGTTGTGGAATCGATTCGGACGACCCCGTCGAACCGTTCTTCCTCGAGCCAGTCGTCCGACTCGTCCAGAATGCCGCTCTTCGAGTCGGTCACGTACCGGCCGTCGGACTCGATGTGCCCGTGTTCGACCTCGACCCAGTCGTCGCCGCGGTGCTCGGACATCGTGACCTCGCCGGATCGTGTGATCTCCGTCGCCACGTCGGCCTTGCCGTCGCCGTTCGCGTCGGTGAACAACCACGTGTCCCCGTCGTCGTCCCGCACGATCGCGGTGTCGGCCTTGCCGTCCCCGTCGGTGTCCTCGGTGGCCTGCCCGACGTTTCGTTCACCTTCGTCGGTGTCCACGACAATCGCCTGATTGGGCGAGGAATTCGTCTTTTCCTGGTGCGGGTCGTTCGGGCCGACGGCAACCCACTCACCGGAATTCTCCTCGAACCGAGCCTGGCTCAGGAGATTGCCGTCCTTGTCGAACGTGCTCATCAGATCGGCGTCACCGTCGCCGTTCGTGTCGGTGAACGCGAGATGACCGCCGTCATCGGTCTCGACGACGGCGGAGTCGTTCACGCCGTCCTGGTCGAGGTCGAAGGTGACGTCGGCGGTGTACTCCTCATCCTCGACGGTGACCTTCAGCTCGGCGTCGGCCGCACCGTTCTCGTCGATGTACACCGGGACACACCTCCTACTTGCTCATGTACCGGTATGACCCACGTTATGCCGGTTTGGTTCCGCCGCCAACCTTGCGGCGGGCGTGCCCGTCGACCTCGCACTGGTCGATGGCCGCGTCGAGGGCGGCGCGGAACTCCCGGATCTCCTGACCGGCGAACGAGAAGGCCACGCCGTCGGGTCCGGCGACCTCCACGACTCCCGCGCTCACGCTGACCTCGCACACCGCCCGGTCCGCGTAGCTGTCCCTGCAGCGAAGGAGCCACTCGCGCTTGACGCCCATGGTCAACCTCATCTTCGCCCCAGAACGCCTCTATTAGACTTAACATTAGTCCTGCTTGAGGCTAAAGTCGCTCGCCTAAGCGTATGAAGGGCGGCAGCCACGTGGGTCAGGCCAGGCAGACCGTGGAACGCCTCCAGCTGGGCTTGGCCCTGCAACGTCTGCGCACGAAGGCAGGCAGGTCCCAGCAGGAGGCGGCAGACCTCATCGGCCGCAGCGCACCCAGGCTCAGTCAGGTGGAGAACGGCAAGGGAGCACTCGACTCGGCCGAACTCACCCGGCTGCTCGACTTCTACGGGGTGCAGGGCGAGGAGCGTGCCACCCTGCTCGAACTCGGCAAGGCGAGCAGGCGCCGACAGCCGCGGGCGGGTTATGTCGACGCGCTGCCCAACTCGTTTCCCCGGTTCATGGATCTTCTGAGCGCGGCGCGCCGGATCAGCTGGTACGAGTGCGGCATCATCCCCGGCCTCGTCCAGTCGAAGAGCTATGTCGAGGCGGCCATCGGTGCGAACACCGCGGTGCGATCCGATGCCGCGGAGCGGATCGCCTTCCGCCTGGAGATGCAGCAGCAGGTGCTCACCAGCACTGCGGAGCAGATCAACATCGTGTTCACGGAGGACTCACTGCTGCACGTGGTCGGCGACGACTCCGTGATGCGACGCCAAGCCCTTCATCTGCTGGAACTGATGGAGCAGCACAGCACTCTGAACATCCGCATCGTTCCTCTGGGAGCGGTCGACAACCCCGGCAACGGCGGTGGCCTCATCGCGCTGGAGTTCGACAAGGCTGATCCGGTCACCTTCGCCTCCACGATCTACGGTCCGTCCACTTATTACGATCAAGCATCCTTCACGGAACCCATGCGAAAGCTCTTCGAGCAGATCCAGGACCTCGCGTATAACGTCCAAGACACTCGTGCAGCGCTGATTGACCTTCTAGGGGCCCCTGATTGACCGCATGGCGCAAGAGCAGCTTCAGCTCGAGCGGGGGCGATGCCTGTGTGGAGGTTCGTCTCAGCACCACCGAGGTCGATGTGCGGGACTCCAAAAACGCGGAAGGACCGCGCTTTGCCGTGTCTGCGAGCGCGTGGCGGGCGTTTCTAGGCTCGGTCCCGCACGGACCTGATCCGGCCCAGTAGCTCCTCGGCCTTCGAACGCCCCTGCTCCACCTCGGCGAGCTGCCGCGTCACGGCCTGCAGCTCGCGCCCGCGTTCGCCGGCCTCCATCCGCAACGCCCTGTCGACCTCGCGCAGCTCCGCCTCGATGGCCTCGATGCGCTTGGCCAGAGCCTCGTCCAGGGCGAGCGAGAGGGCCTGCTCGGCCTCGATCAGCTGCTCGGCGGCGAGTTGGTCCACTGTGGAGCGCGCGTCGGCGATGGCGTCGGAGAGCCACTGCTTGACGTGCTGCTTTTCCGCCGTGTGGGTACGGGTGCGGGCCATCCACCAGCCCGCGCCGAGGCCCAGGGCGATGGTCACCGGCAGGACGATCGGGTTCAGGACGGCGATGCCGAGACCCGCGAGCGGCATGACGGCCAGCTTGCCCGCGCCCAGGCCGCCGGAGACGCCCATGAACACCAGCAGCTTGTCCTCGGCCGTCGGCGGGCGCT
Source organism: Lentzea sp. HUAS TT2 (assembly GCF_051853195.1). Classification (NCBI taxonomy): domain Bacteria; kingdom Bacillati; phylum Actinomycetota; class Actinomycetes; order Pseudonocardiales; family Pseudonocardiaceae; genus Lentzea; species Lentzea sp. HUAS TT2. The sequence continues at coordinate 2,663,150 of NZ_CP196667.1, forward strand.
TCTCCTTCGGGCGCAGCACGACCGGCGGTTGCTCACCTCGGGCGAACTGGCCGCGGATCAGGGTGAGTTCCTCCGCGCTGAACAGAGTGGCCAGCACGGCGTCGGTGACCTGGGAGAGGCGGACGGACAGGGCCGTGGAGATGCGGCCGGAGACGACCTGCAACGCCGTGTCGACCTGCTGCGGCAGGGTGGCGAGGGCGGTGCGGTCGGCCGCGTCGATGGACTGGCGGTACCAGGTCTGCAGGTCGCGCATCTGGCGGGAGATCTCGTGGGAGTTCTCGATGCGGGCGCGCTGGACCTCGCCGCGCAGGCGGACCTGCCAGCCTCGGGTGGAGGAGCGGCGTTCGGTCTGTAGCTCCTCGCGGCGGGCGCGGAGGACCACGGCCTCGTCCTCGCCCACGGACAGGGCGCGCTTCTCGTGCTCCAAGCGGATTTCCAGCTCTGCCAGGACGGTCGAGAGGGCGCGCAGGGCGTTGGCCTCGGCGAGCATGCCGGCGCGACCTGTGACCAGTTCCTGCAGAGCGGTCTGCAGGACGGAGATGCCGGAGCGTTCGCGGAGCATGGCGGCCGCGTCGGGGTTCGGGGCCTGGGCGGCCATGCCGAACATCCGGGACGACACCGGGTAGAAGGTGGCGTCGGCGAACCTGGGGGCGTGTTCGGCCAGGAGGGCCTGGTTGGCGTCCAGGACCTGGCGCCAGCCGCGGTACTGGTCGGTCTTGGTCAGGGCGAAGACGACGGTTTCGACGCGGTCGCCCACGCGCTTGAGGAAGTCGAGCTCGCCGCGGGTGAACGGGGACGAGGCGTCCACGACGAAGACCAGGGCGGTGGCCGAGGTGACGGCCTCCAGGGCCAGTTCGCCGTGCACCGACTCCAGGCCGCCGACACCCGGAGTGTCCACAACGGACATCCGTTCCAGCAACGGGATCGGGGCGTCCACCTCGACGTAGCGCGGGGGCAGCTCGCCCTCGGGCAGGTCGTGGGCAGCGGAAACCCAGTTGATCAACGCGGGCAGCGGGAAGCCGACCGGCGCGAGCAGGCCCGGGTAGCAGGCGCGGGCAGCCCAGGACGGGCCGTGCTGGAAGACGAGATAGGTGGAGGTGGCCACGTCCGCATCCACCGGGGAGAGACCTGGGGACGACAGCAGGGCGTTGACCAGCGACGACTTGCCGCGGTTCGTCTCGCCGACGATCACGACCGACGACACCTCGGGGACCGCGCGGCGAGTCACCCAGTCGGCCATCGACGGGTCGAGCTCACGTACTACGGACACCAGACGTTCGCGCGTCTGCCGGACCGTCTGCGAGAGGTTGCTCATCGGGCCGTGTAGACCGTCACGATCGGAGCCCGCAGGACGCGGCCGCGATCGCAGAAGCCGGGCACCTCGGTCTCAGCGACCAGGCCCTGCAACGCCAGGTCGTCGGTCGGGAGGGTGCCGCCGGCCTCGTGCTGCGACGGGTCGAACCGCTCACCGTCCGCCCGCAGCGCCACGACGCCTATGGACGACAGGCCTTCCTCGATGCGTGCGACCACGCCCGCACTGGCGCGGTCCAGCGCGTACAGGCACAGCTGGACCAGCGCGCGGCGCTCGGCCAGCGCCTGGTCGAGCAGCTCGTCGGTGATGGTCTCCACACCGTGATCCGACGCCAGATCAGCGGGTTCGGTTCCGTTCACGCTCATCGGTGCCCCCCAGCACGTAGTTGCTGCCAAATGAGGAAATACGCCCGGTGGACGACATGCGCCACTCGAGCCTGCGCCGGCGTCGCGCCGAACGACGCGAACGAACGCCACCAACCGGCGCGTTCCAGCGCGAACGCGACCAGCTCTGAGCCGGGCCGGCCGGCCATGCCGAGCTGAGCCGCGATGTCCGGGGTGCTGCCGACCCGCAGCACCTCCTCCGTCAGGTCGGTCGCCAGTGTGACCGCGCCGGACGAGACCAGCGTCAACGCCTCCAGCAGCCGCAGCTGATGGGCTTCCGGCCTGGCCAGCAGGACCTCGATCGCGTCGTGCACGCGCCGCCGTTCGCCGGCGTCGCCCGAGGCCAGCGACGTGACCGAGGCCAGCGCGGCGGCGGCCTTGATGCCGTCGGCGCGGGCCCGGAAGACCGCGTCCAACCGGCCGCGGACGGCGGCGAACCCGGACGCGTCGAACAGCACGCGCCGGAGCGCTCCCGCGGTGAGCGCGGGCTCGGCGTCCAGCGCCTGCAGCGCCTGGCCGATGCCGTAGAGGTCGAGCTTCTCCAGCAACCGGGAGCGCGTGCCTGCCGCGACGTCGCACTCCCACGACGTGAAGAGGTCGCCGGACATCAGCATCATCGTGCGGGTGTCGGGGTCCAGTGCGGCCAGCGCCCGCAACGCCTCCGCGTCCGCCGACGTGAACTCCCCGGTCTCCGCGGACTCGGCGAGCAGGCTGATCACCGGGAGCACGTCCGCGACCCGCGGTTTGAGCAGGTCGGCCTGCTTCGCCGCGAGGATCTGCGCGGCCCGCCAGACGTCACCTTCCGCGCCCTCGACGGTCTCCGGCGCGACGTTGTCGACCTTGTTCAGCGCGGCGATGGCGTTGACCGGCCCTGCCTCACGCGACGCGGTCGCGGCGGTGAAGGCGGCCAGCGTCGAATGATCGTCCGCGCGCACGCCCTGCGTCACGACGTACAGAACGGCCTCGGCGCCGGCGACCGCGTTGCGCGACACGGGATCCAGCAGTTCCTCGGTGCGGGCGACCGAGGCCGCGTCCAGCGAACCGAGCCCTGGCGTGTCGATGACGGTGAAGTCGCGCAGCACGGCGTTCGTCAGGTACGCCTCGATGTGCGAGACGCCTTCCACGCCAAGGGAAGCGGGGATCATGCCGTTCGCGTCGAACGGCAGCACCTGCCGTCTTCCGTCCCGCAGCACGACTTCGATGCGGTCGACCGTGCCGTACTGGTAGCGCGTGACGAGCCGGGTGCACTCGCCGATGTCCGTGGGCGCGACCCGGCGTCCGATCAACGCGTTGACCAGAGTCGACTTCCCGGACTTGATCCGGCCGGCGACCGCGACCTGCAACGGCGCGTGCAGCCGGCGCAGCACCTCCTGGAAACCGGCGGCGGTCCGCGCGGACACCTGCGGCTGCAGCGCAACGCACAAATTGGCCACCGCCGCGCACAGCGGTCCGGCCAGTTGTTGTCCCTGCAACGCCGTCACGGGCACTGATCGTGCCACGGTTTGTGCGCGTGCGTGCGCGGGTAGCCACAGCGCATGGGTGACAGCTACGTGACGTTCCTAGTGCTGGGGATCGTCCTGGTCGTGGTCGACGGCCAGCTGATCTACCACAGCGGCAAGGGATATCTGAGGCGCGCCGCGTACGACGACGAGCAGGCCGGCGGCATGATGAAGCTGACGGCCGTGCTGTTCCACCTCGTCGTGCTCGGCCTGCTGGCGATCGTGTCGACCATCGAGGTCGACACCGGCAGCGCGGTGAAGAACGTGGTCGTGAAGCTGGGCGTCGTGCTGTTGCTGCTGGCAGCGGCCCATGGCGCGACGATGGCGATCCTGGCCAGGATCCGGGACCGCCAGATGCAGCAGCAACTCGCTGACCAGATGGCAGAAGAGCACCGCATCTACGAAGAGCGGCAAGAAGAACGTCAGGCACACGTAGGCGAACCGCGACCCGCACCCAAGATCGAGTCGCCTTACTCACCCACGTAGTGGGCTCGCACGGCGTTCAGTGCCTCCCCCTCACTGGCGCCGAGTGACCGAGCGATGGCGACGAACTCCGCCGCAGCGGCGGAGAGCGGGTCCGGTGCATGCGAAGGCAGGGCAGCCACCACGGTGCCCTGCCTTCGTCCTGTCGTGAGCACGCCTTCGGTCTCCAGCTCCCGGTACGCCCGTGCGACGGTGCCGGCGGCGAGCCCCAGGTCCGCGGCGAGCTGGCGGATCGTCGGCAACCGCGAGCCGACCGGCAGCACACCACCGCCGATCAACCTCACCAGCTGGTCGCGCACCTGACGCCAGGGCGAGACACCGTTCTCGACGTCGACGACGATTCTGGGACCTGTCACCAGAAGATTTTCTTCGACACGTAGTTCGTGTTGGCCATCGCTATCCACGCGAGCAGGCCGACGAAGGCGAGCGCGTGGCCGACCAGTGCGCCGGCCAGTGCCGCACCGAGCCCCATCGACACGTGCACGCTGCGGGTGCGCAGTGCCCGGTCGACCACCTCGTCACCGTCCGCCGGCCGGACGACCGCCGCCCAGACGACCGCCGTCACCGCGGCGACGGACACCACGAGCGCCGGCAGCTGACTGATCCGGAGGTCGGCGAGGAGCAGGACGACGGCGATCAGCACGATGACCGCGTAAGCGATCAACACGTACTGCGAGGCGATGTCGAACAGACCACGCGGCGCGAGCGAGGCCACCCGTTGCGACCCCTCACGATGCAGCTGCGTCGCGATCAGCTCGGCGAGCAGGGTGCCACCGAGCACGATCGCCGCGAGCGAGCCGACACCGCGGCCGGTCTCGATCGGCAGGAGAGTCAGCCCGACGATGAGCCACGGGTAGAGGAGTCGCCGCCGCTTCAGGTAGCGGATCGCGTCGTCGATCTGCGCCGGCGTCGGGTCCTGCACCTTCCAGCTCTTCAGCAGCCGCTTGCCGGTCGACTTCGTCGGCCACAGCACGACGAGCAACACCAGGCCCACGCCGGCGGACCACAAAGCGTCGTACAACATGGCAGACCCCCGAACTTTGTACCAACCCCTCGACACAATAACTCACACTGAAGTCGTACGCAGCGTCAACCCGTGGCGCGACGCGCGGAAGTTCGGCCCGCACCTAACCTTGTCCAGTGCGGCGGTTCAGTCTGTGGATGAAGGCTCATCCGGCGTTCGGGGACTCCCTGATCGCCGGAGTTCTGCTGCTCTTCGACATGGGCATCGCGGCCACACTGGTCGACCAGGGGGTGTCGTTCTCCGCCTATCTCGCGGTGACGCTGCTGATGCTCGGGCCGCTGCCGTTTCGCCGGTACCACCCGCTCGGCACCAGCTACCTGATCCTCGCGGGCGGGTTCCTGCAGCTCTTCTCCCACGGCGGCGTCAACGGCGTCCCGGTCCGCATGTCCGACTTCGCGCTGGCCATCGCGCTGTACACGCTCGTCGCCAACACGAACCGCAAGACGGCGTTGATCTACCTGGGCTGGCTGCTCGCCGGCACGCTGCTCTGGGCGGTCTTCCAGGTCGGCGAGATCCAGGCCGTCTTCTTCGTGTTCCTGGTCTTCGTGATCTTCGGCTTCAGCTGGGCGATGGGTGAGTTCATCGGCGCCCGCCGCGCCTACCAGCGCGAGATGGAGCAGCGCTTGGTACTTCTCGAGACCGAACGCGACCAGCAGGCCAGGATCGCGGTGGGCGAGGAGCGCTCGCGCATCGCCCGCGAGCTGCACGACGTCGTCGCCCACGCGGTGAGCGTGATGATCGTCCACGCGGACGGCGCCGCCTACACGATCAGGTCCCAGCCCGAGGTGGCGGAGAACGCGGTCCGCACGATCGCCGAGACCGGCCGCCTGGCGTTGACCGAGATGCGCCGCCTGCTGGGCGTGCTGCGCAGCGAGGACGCCGAGACGCAGTGGGCTCCGCAGCCCGACGCGCGCGGTGTGGTCGAGCTGGCCGAGAACACCCGTGCCGCCGGGGTCCCGGTGCGCCTGGAGATCACCGGCGACGTGGACGACCTGCCCGTGGGCGTGGGGTTGAGCGTCTACCGGATCGTGCAGGAAGCCCTGACGAACATCATCAAGCACGCGGGCTCCGGCACCACCGCCATGGTGCGCATGGCCCGCTCGGCAGAAGAACTGCGCCTGGAAGTGACCGACAACGGCTTCGGCACCCCCCACGACGTCGTGAAGGTCTCCGGCGGAAACGGCCTGATCGGCATGAGGGAACGGGCGGCGGTGCTCGGCGGCGAGTTCGAGGCCGGCCCCAACCCCGGCGGAGGCTGGCGCGTCCGCGCAACATTCCCGCTAGCCGCATAGGGTGATCGAGTGATTCGGGTACTGCTGGTGGACGACCAGGAACTCATGCGGATGGGCTTTCGCATGGTGCTGGGCGCGCAGGAAGACATCGACGTGATCGGCGAGGCCGCCGACGGCCTCGACGCCGTGCAGATGGCCGACAAGCTGCGCCCCGACGTCGTCCTGATGGACGTCCGCATGCCCGTGCTCGACGGCGTGGAGGCGACCAAGCGCATCACCGAGGCCGAGACGGCGAAGGTGCTGGTCATGACCACCTTCGACATGGACGAGTACGCCCTGTCGGCGTTGCGCAACGGGGCCAGCGGGTTCCTGCTGAAGGACACCCCGCCGTCCGACCTCGTGTCGGCCCTGCGCGCGGTGGCCTCCGGCGACGCGGTGGTCTCGCCGTCGGTGACCAAGCGGCTGCTGGGCAGGTTCCTCGGCGACGGCGGCGGTGAGCTGCGGGACGCCTCGGTGCTCGACGTGCTGACCGAACGCGAGCGCGAGGTGCTCGTGCTGATCGCGAAGGGCCTGTCGAACACCGAGCTCGCCCGCAAGCTCTTCCTGTCGGAGGCGACGGTGAAGACGCACGTCGGCAGGATCCTCGCGAAGCTGGAGCTGCGAGACCGGGTGCAGGCCGTGGTGCTGGCCTACGAGACCGGTCTCGTCCGCCCCGGCGACGCCTAGCGGTACTTCTCCGGGTCGGCTTCCACCGTCTGACCCGCCATGCGTGGCTTCACCACGTCGTCCCACCAGTGGCCCCAGTCGGGCTGCGAGCCGTCGAGGTCGGTGAACCCGTACTCGCGCTTGAGCCTCCACGACGACAGGCACTGGCCCGCAAAGCGTTTGCGGTCCTTGTCCGCGGCGAGGTGCGCGAGGCCGCGGCCGAGGTAGTGCGGCGTCTCGGACAGCGCGTAGTCCGGCACCTTCTCGATCGCGTCGCGCCAGTTCTGCTCGGTGACGCCGAACGACTCCAGCATCTGCTCGGAGCGCAGAAACCCCGGTGTGGCCGCCACCGCCGTCACGTTCGGGTGGTCCTTGAGGTCCTTCGCCAGCACCTCGCCGAAGCGGCGCACGGTGTTCTTCACCGCGTCGTAGGAGAGGTTCACGAAGTACGCCTCGCCGTCCTCGCCGTCGGTCACCTCGACCACGAGGCCGTCGTCGGACTTCAGCAGGACCGGCATCAGCTTGTGGATGGCGACCAGGTGCGTCTCGACGCCGTTGCGCCACATGTGCAGCTGCTGGTCGAGGTCGTGCTCCCAGAACTTGCCCCACTCGACGAGGTTCTCGCCGCCCCAGGCGTTGTCGATGAAGATGTCGAGCTTGTCGATCCGCGCGGCCAGCGCGTCCACATCGGACGGATTCGTCAGGTCGCACCGGACCGCGATCCCCTTGCCGCCCGCGGCGTCCACGAGCTCGGCGGTCTCCTCGATCGTCTCCGACCGGCCGACCTCCGACTGCTGCTCCCGCGTGGTCCGGCCGGCGACGAACACCGTCGCCCCTGCCGCCCCGAGCTCCACGGCGATCGCCCGCCCCGCACCACGCGTGGCGCCGGTGACGACCGCTACCTTCCCGCTCAGATCGGGATTACTTCTTGCTGACACGGCGAGTTCCCCTTCCCTCGTGCCACGAGAGGACGACCATCTCGTCGCCCTCGACGGTGAGCTGCACGACCTCGGTGACGTCGAACCGGAAAAGGTCGATCTCCTCCGGTTTCGGCTGCCAGCCCGTGCGCTCGAACAGGTCCTCGAGGTAGTCGGCCTTGTCGGTCCAGAACTCGGCGGTGCCGCTGATCTTCGCATCGCCCGCCTCCGTCATCGACGCGGTCGTGGTCATGCAGTGCAACGCGAACCTCGGGTCGCGCCGCAGATCCTTCGACTTCAACGAACCGGGCATCATGCCCGCCCACAGCTCGCCCCGCGTGAAGTCCGGTTCCACACCGCTGATGCGCGGCGAGCCGTCCTTGCGCAGCGTCGCGACCAGCGCGTGCCGGTCCGCGGCGAACCTGCCCTGCACGAACGCGGCCATGTCGGGCTGTTCCGCCGCGAACTCCGCCCAGGTAGCCATTTCAGCGCATCCCTTCCAGCACCAGATCGATGTCCTCGCCCATGCGCTCCAGCAGGTCGCCACGCGGCCGCACCGACCAGTCCATCGAGATCCCGTAGACCAGCGCGGCGAGGACCCTGGCCGCGTTGGGCGGCAACCCCTCGGCCGCGCAGAGGACCTCCAGCTCCCCTTCGAGCGCCGCGTAGTGCTTCGCCAGCAACGCGCGCAGGTCGGGGTCGATCAGGTCGACCCCGAGCTGTGCCAGGTTGTTCGTCGCGACCTGCGGGTCGGCCAGCCGGTCGAACCACATCATCAGCGCGGCCCGGACGCTGCCCGCCTCGCGCATCCGCCGCACGACCTCGTCGGTGCCCGCCTTCGTGAGCGCCTGCAGCAGTCCGCTCTTGGACCCGAACCGCTTCGCCACCGCGCCGACCGACACCCCGGCCTCCGCCGCCACGTCCGCGACGGTGAACTCCGGTCCGCGCCGGTCGATGACGGCCGCGACGGCGTTCAGGATCCGTTCGTCGGTGATCGTGCGAGGTCGTGCCACCCAGTTAGTGAACCATAGTTCACTAACCTTCGCATAGTGTGGCACCACGTGAACTGGAGACCGCGTCTCGTGGCGCTGGACATCGACGGAACCCTGACCGCCGTCGGCTCGAACGACATCTCGCCCGCGGTGAAGGCCGCCGTTGCACGCGCACGCGAGCACGGCGCTCACGTCGTGCTTTGCACCGGCCGCAGCCTCATCGGCATCCGCGAGATCGTCCCGCAGCTGCCCGTCTCGTTCGCCGTCTGCTCGAACGGCGCCGTGTGGTGGGACCCGGCCGTCGCCGAGGTGACCAGGCGGGTGACGTTCGACCCCGGCCCGACCGTCAGGGCGCTGCAGGCGTTGCTGCCGGAGTCCGTGTTCGCCGTCGAGCAGCTCGGCGTCGGCAACCTGTCGCTGGGCGCGTTCCTGCCGGGCGACCTGTGGGGCGTGACGACGCAGGTGACGTTCGAGGAGCTGGCGTCCGTGCCCACCTCGCGGCTGGTCATGCGGTGGCTCGACCGCACGCCGGCCGAGCTGTCGTTCGCCGTCAGGGAGCTGGAGCTGCCGGGGGTCGAGTGGTCCGTCGACCACACCGAGGCCTGGCTGACCGCGGTGCCGCCGAACGTCTCGAAGGGCACGGCGCTGGACGAGCTCAGTGCTTCGCTCGGCATCAAGGCCGCGGACGCGCTCGCGATCGGCGACGGTTCGAACGACGTCGAGATGCTCACGTGGGCAGGACTCGGAGTCGCGATGGGACAGGCGCCGGCGCACGTGCAGGCGACCGCCGACGAGGTGGCGCCGACCGTGCTGGAGGACGGCGCCGCCCAGGTGCTGAACCGCTACTTCCCCTAGACGCAGGACTGGATGGTCTCGCGCAGCCAGCGCTGGGCCGGGTCGGCGTCGAGCCGCGCGTGCCAGCGCATGCGCACCTCGATCTCCGGGAGGTCGGCGTTGATCGGGAACCAGCGCAGGCCACCCGGGTAGTGCTCGGCGAGGCGTTGCGGGACCAGGCCGATGTGGTCGCTCGACGCCACCAGCTGGGCCGCGGCGGAGAAGAACGGGACCACCGCGGCGACGTGTCGTCGCAGACCGGCGGCCTGCAACGACGTGTCGATGGGGCCACTCGACCGACCTCGGCGGGACACCGAGACGTGCGGGTGGCGGCAGAGCTGCCTGAGAGTCGGCCGGTTCTTCAACGGGTGGTCGGTGCGCACGATGCCGACGAGCTTCTCCCGGAACAGCACGACGGAGCGGATGTCGGTCTCGGTGTCGTTGCCCGCACCGATGTCGAGATCGACCGACCCGTCCCGCAGCGCTTCGACGCTCTCGTCGCCTTCGGGCACGAACCGCAGCACCACGCCGGGTGCCTGCGCGGCAACGGCGTTGACCAGCGGCGCCACCACCCCGTCCGCGACGCGGATGGTGAACGTTCTGCGCAGCTCGGCGAGGTCGAGGTCCCTGGCGTTGATCAGCGCGGAAGCCTCGTCCAGCAGCGAACGGACCCGCGGCGCGATGCGTTGCGCGAACGGTGTCGGAACCAGCCCGCGCCCCGCGCGGACCAGGACCGGGTCGCCCATCGCCCGCCGCAACCGCGCCAGGGCCCTGCTGGTCGCCGGGATGGACAGGTGCAACCGCTCGGCTGCTGCCGTGACGCTGCCGTCCTGGAGAAGAGCGTCGAACACCCGCAACAGGTTCAGATCGAGCTGATCAGGCATCTTTGCATGGTATGCAACTCTGACTTGTCAAAGTTGCGTGGCGAGCAACCCTCGCGCATTTCTACCGTCGTGGCATGACATTCGAAGCAGGCATCACCGCGTTCATGCTCGTCAAGACCACCCCGAAGTGGCTCACCCTGACCGTCCCGCAGCGCATGGAGGCGTTCGAGACCGAGATCCTCCCCGTCATCGAGGGGAAGGCCGAGGGCGTGCGGTCGCGCTTCTACGACACCGAGTTCTACTCGACGCGCGTCACCGACGTGTGGGTGTGGGAGGCACGCGACCACGAGGCGTGGCAACTGCTCGTGGAAGCGCTGCGCGAGTCCCCGTTCTGGGACACCTACTTCGAGGTGGTCGACCTGCTGGTGGGGGTGGAGAACGGGTACGCGCGCAACTACGGCGTCGACCCGCTCGCCACCATCGAGGTCTAGTCCGAGACGTTCTGCACGGCGACGACCTTGTCGACCTTCACCCGCACGACCATCTCGCCGGGCACGCCGTTGCGCTCGGCGTACTCGTCGGCGCGGTCGTCGCCCATGTAGCGCGCGGCGGTGCGGCCCGCCCAGTACTTCAGCTGCTCGGGGTCCTCGTCCACCACGGCCTGGCCGGTGATGGTGACGAAGTTGAACGGCGGCGTCTCGTCGTCGAAGCACAGGGCCACTCGGCCGTCGCGCAGGATCGACTTGCCCTTGACCGTGTCGCGCGCGGTCAGGAAGACGACGTCCGGGCCGTCGACGTCCACCCAGACCGGGGCGACGTGCGGTGATCCGTCCTTGCGGGTGACCGCGAGCTTGCCGGTCCTGGCTGGTTTGGCCAGGACGAACTCGCGCCACCAGCCGTCCGGGGCTTCCGTGTATCCCATGTGGCTCATTCAACTACGACGGAGGTAGCGGCACCTGGCGACGGAAGTTGACGCAGAGCGCAGACCCCAGGCCGATGTGGCAGGACCCCTCGAAGCCGCAGAGTAATCACATCACCGAGAGGGGAAAGCCAATGATCGAGGCAGTCGGCCTCACCAAGAGATACGGCAGGACGGTCGCGGTCGACGACCTGTCGTTCACCGTCCAACCTGGACGAGTGACCGGGTTCCTCGGTCCGAACGGCGCCGGTAAGTCCACCACCATGCGGATGATCCTGGGGCTCGACCGTCCGACGGCAGGCCGCGTGCTGATCGACGGCAAGCCCTACACCGAGCTGAACCGTCCACTTCAGACCGTGGGTGCGCTGCTCGACGCCAAGTGGGTGCACCCGAACCGTTCCGCCCGTGCTCACCTGCGCTGGCTCGCGAAGTCCAACAACCTGCCGAAGGCCCGCGTGGACGCGGTGCTGGAGGCCGTCGGGCTCACGCAGGTCGCCGGCAAGAACGCGGGCGGGTTCTCGCTCGGCATGTCGCAGCGGCTGGGGATCGCCGCGGCACTGCTCGGCGACCCGAAGGTGCTGCTGTTCGACGAGCCGGTCAACGGCCTCGACCCGGAGGGCATCCTCTGGATCCGCACGTTCATGCAGAACCTCGCCGCCGAGGGCCGCACGGTCCTGGTGTCGAGCCACCTGCTGTCGGAGATGGCGCTCACGGCCAGCGAGCTCGTGGTGATCGGCCGGGGGAAGCTGATCACGCAGAGCACCACGCAGGAGTTCATCGACGGCGCGACGGGCAACTCCGTTCTCGTGCGCAGCCCTCAGTTGTTCAAGCTCGGCCCGTTGCTCGTCGACAAGGGCTTCACGGTTCGTGACGGCGCGGACGGCGCATTGTCCGTATCGGGTGCCACCAGCGACCAGATCGGGGACATCGCGGCTGCGAACGGTGTCGTCCTGCACGAGCTGAGCCCCCAGCGCGGTTCGCTCGAAGAGGCGTTCATGCAGCTGACCGGCGATGCTGTCGAGTACCACGCAGAGATCGGGAAGTGAGTCTGATGACCCTGTTGGCAGTTGAGAGAATCAAGCTCTTCTCGACCCGCTCGCCGTACTGGTGCAGCGCGCTCGCCCTGGTCCTGGGTGTCGGCCTCACCGCGATCATCGCGGCCTCCACCGACAACGGCCAGCTCACCCTCGGCGTCACGCAGTTCGGCAGCAGCCAGCTCGCGCTGTCCGTCGTGCTGGTGATGGCGGCCCTCGCGGTCACGACCGAGTACCGCTTCAGCACGATCCGCGCCACGTTCCTCGCGGTGCCGAACCGGACGTCCGCGCTGCTCGCGAAGACCGTCGTGGTGGCGTTCATCGCCGGTGTCCTCGGCGAGATCATCGCGTTCGGCTCTGTCGGCATGGCGAAGCTGCTGTCGCCCGCCTCCGACCTCGCGATCAACACGAGCGGCGAGTGGCGGCACGTGGCGGGCGTCGGCCTGCTCTACGGGATCGGCGCGATCATCGCGATCGCGGTCGGCATCCTGGTCCGCCAGACCGCCGGCGCCGTGGCGATCCTGCTGGTCTGGAACATGCTGCTCGAAGGCCTGATCGGGATCATCCCCAAGGCCGGCGTGAAGATCCAGGCGTGGCTGCCGTTCATGAACGCCAACCACTTCCTCCAGCTCGGCGGCGACAACGCGGCCGAACAGGCGGGGGCAGGCGTCGACTTCAAGCTGAGCCAGTGGGGATCGCTGGCCTACTTCGCCGGCATCGCGGTCGCACTGCTGGTGGTCGCACTGATCGTCGCGAAGCGGCGGGACGCGTGACCTGTTCCGAATAAAGGGGGAGAGGGACCTGGGTCATCCGTCGGGGGGTGACCCAGGTCCCTGTCAGTTCTTTCGAGCGAACCGGGAGAGGTCATGATCGAAGCAGTGCGGTTGCAGAAGCACTACGGCAAGACGAAGGCAGTCGACGACCTGTCGTTCACCGTCCGGCCTGGACGCGTGACCGGGTTCCTCGGCCCGAACGGCGCCGGCAAGTCCACGACCATGCGGATGATCCTCGGCCTCGACACGCCCACCGGCGGAGACGTCAAGATCGACGGGAAGCACTACGTCGAGCTCAAGCAGCCGCTGCGCAAGGTCGGCGCGCTGCTCGACGCGAAGTGGGTGCACCCCAACCGTTCCGCGCGTTCGCACCTCAAGTGGCTCGCGGTCTCGAACAAGATCCCGGTCAGCCGGGTGCAGGAAGTGCTCGAGATCGTCGGCCTCACCGAGGTCGCGCACAAGAACGCCGGCGGGTTCTCGCTCGGCATGTCGCAGCGGCTCGGCATCGCCGGCGCGCTGCTCGGCGACCCCGAGGTGCTGCTGTTCGACGAGCCGGTCAACGGCCTCGACCCCGAGGGCATCCTCTGGATCCGGCAGTTCATGCACCGGCTCGCGCAGGAGGGCCGCACGGTGTTCGTGTCGAGCCACCTGCTCTCGGAGATGGCGCAGACCGCCCAGGACCTCATCGTGATCGGCAAGGGCCAGCTGATCTCGCAGACCACCACCGAGCAGTTCATCGCCGACGCCACCCAGGACACCGTCCGGGTGCGGTCACCGCACGCCGCGAAGCTGCGCGAGATCCTCGCCGCGCACGCGACGGTGACCGAGGACTCGGTGAGCGGAAGCCTGGTGGTGCAGGGGATCGCGGCGCAGCAGATCGGTGAGCTCGCGGCGGAGCACCAGATCGTGCTGCACGAGCTCAGCCCTCAGCGCGGTTCGCTGGAGGAGGCCTTCATGCAGCTCACCAAGGAATCTGTGGAGTATCACGCGCACTGACAACGGGTTTGGGGCGCCGTGACCTGATGGCGGGCAACGCGATCAGCAGCCCGGTCATCAGCGCGGTGCCGCCGGAGACGGCGGCGATGAACGGCAGCCGGTCCTGCGCGGCCGGCTGCTGGGGACGCTGGGCCGCGAGCGTCGGAGTCGGTTGTGCCGTCGAGGGTTTCGGCGGTGGCAGCAGCGGATTGCGTTCCACCGGCGGGAGTTGTGCGGTCAGCGCGCCCATCGGGTTGACCATGCCGAACCCGGTCGTCGCGTCACGGCCGGGTTCCGCCAGGTCCGTCGCGGTCTTCACCAACGCGTTGACGACGTCCTTCGCCGGCATGTCCGGGTGCTTCGCGCGGACCAGCGCCGCGACCCCGGACACGATCGCCGACGCCGCGCTCGTGCCGTCCATCTCGGCGTACCCGCTGGCGTAGACGCTCACCGGCGCGACCGTCACGATGCCCTCCGCCGGGGCCGCGAGCACCGTGTCCGCGCCGACGTTGGACGACGCCCACGGCTTGCCCGCCCTGTTCGTGCCGGCGACCGCGATCACGCCGTTGATGTTGGCGGGCGCGGAGACCTCCTTGCCCTCGTTGCCGGTGGCGGCGACGAGGACGACGTCCTTCTCGATCGCGTAGTTCACGGCCTTGACCAGCGTCGGCGTCATCGAGCTCGAGAAGCCCAGCGACATGTTGACGACCTTGGCGCCGTGGTCGGCCGCCCACCTGATGCTCTCGGCGACGACGTCGAGCCCGAACTGCTCCTTCTCGTCGGCACTGGCGATCGGCAGGATCCTGGCTCCCGGCGCGATGCCGAGCGCCCCACCGCCCTTGCCGGACGCGGCGATGATCCCGGCCATCCCGGTGCCGTGGCCGTCGGTGTCGGTCGTGCCGTCGGTGCCCTTGGAACTGCCGAAGCCCGCTCCCGGCAGGACCTGCCCGGCGAGATCGGGGTGCTTGGCGTCGACCCCGGAGTCGATCACCGCGACGACCACGCCGTCACCACGCGCCTGGGCCTGCGCCGAGTAGACGTCGAGCGCGTCGAGGTGCCACTCCTGCTCCTCGATCGACTGCGCGGCGAGCAGCAACGGCAGCGCGACGGTGAGCGCTTGGAGCAGGGGCACGTCAGCTACATCGTGTTTCCACCTCACGGCGCAACGTGCCTGGCGTCACACTGTGCGTAAGGACGCTGTTAACAACCCGTGAAAAGGGGCGAATTGGACAACTTCGGCGTTTGACGTCGCGTTCAATGGGGTTATCCCCGTGCCGGAGGTGGCCTGTGGCGGTCCGTGTCGAAGCAATGCTCAGCCTCGAGTGGTCTGATGCGCTCGAAGTTCCGAACTCCTCTGAACTGGCCAACGCACCGGCAGAACTTCGTCGGTCCTGGGTGAACAAGGCGGACGAGAAGCAGGTCCTCGCGACCTACCGCGCCGTCAACGCCGTGGGCGACGCGCCCGCGCCGTGGTGGCTTCGTGCGCTAGATCGCGGAAAGCTCTCCTCCCGCGCAGAAGGTCACGCCGTCGAGGACGCGGTGACCGAACTGCTGGCGTCCCGTCCCGGTTGGGTCTTCGTGCCGTGGGTCGACCACGGCGAGGTCGGCTACTGGGAGTTCGTCCCGTCCGAGAGCGGTGTCTACGGTCCGGCCACTCCGACGACCGTGCAGTTCACGGCGGCTCACCGCGGCTGGATCCACCTGGTTCCCGCCCACCACGGACCCGGTCACTCCCAGCCCATCGACTTCACGGTCGATGACCTGCGTACTCAGATCGAGGACATCGAACTGATTGCTTAGACTCTCCGGTCGTGACCAGGCCTGAGTTCCCCCGTTCCATCGTCAGCTTCGTCCAGCGCGGCGAGCGCATGACCGTGGGACAGGAGCGCGCCTGGGACACGTACTGGGAGAAGATGGGCAACGACGTGAAGTCGTTGCCCGAGGGGCCGCTGGACTTCGACTCGTGGTTCGGCCGCTCCGCTCCCGTGCTGCTGGAGATCGGGTCCGGCATGGGCGAGACCACCTCGCAGCTCGTGGCCGCCGCACCGGAGCTCAACTACGTCGCCGTCGAGGTCTACAAGCCGGGCCTGGCCCAGCTGCTGCTGCGCGGCGAGCACCTCGGTGGGCTCGACAACCTGCGCGTGCTGCGCGGTGACGCCGTCGACCTGCTGACCGAGCACATCGCATCCGCGTCGCTGCACGGCGTGCGGATCTTCTTCCCGGACCCGTGGCCGAAGAAGAAGCACCACAAGCGCCGGCTCGTGCAGCCCGAGTTCGTGTCGCTGGTCGCGTCGCGGCTCGAGCCCGGCGGCGTGCTGCACCTCGCGACGGACTGGGAGCACTACGCGGACCAGATGCTGGAGGTCTGCTCCGGCGAGCGCCTGCTGACGAACGTCCACGACGGCTGGGCGCCGCGGCCGGACTGGCGTCCGATCACCAAGTTCGAGCAGCGTGCCGTGAACGAGGATCGGGTCTCGCACGACCTGATGTTCAGGCGGAACGACCTCACCTGATCGAGGCCTCAAGCCCATCGGGTGAACACCGTGGGTCTAGCCTTCACTCGTTGGAGTGGCCGGTGTTGATCACCCGAAATGCCCCGAGTGGCAGTGACGCGTGAGGCTCTTCCGGCCTTAGCGTCTCGCTGCGTGACCCCCGACGTCCTCCCCGTCGCGGAGGAGTTCGTCCGCATGTTCCACGCGGCGCACTCCGACGCAGGCTCGCTCTCCGCCCGCATCGCCCAGGTGCGCGCCGAGATCGCCGAGACCGGAACCTACCGCCACACCACCAACGAACTCGCGTACGGCGCGCGGATCGCGCTGCGAGATTCCGGCTGGTGCACCTCAGGTGTGCCCTGGCGCCGACTGAAAGTCCGCGATCTGCGCGGCTATCGCAACGCCGCCGCGGTGGCCGGCGAATGCGTCGAGCACCTGCGGCTCGCGACGAACGGCGGCGAAATTCGGCCGCTGGTAACGGTTTTCGCGCCGGACGCGCCCGGTTCGCCCGGCCCGGTGATCTGGAACGAGCAGCTGATCCGGTACGCCGGGTACGCCGACGGCATGGGGGACCGGCGGTACACCCAGTTCACCGAGACCATGCAGGGCATGGGGTGGCGTCCGCCGGTGCGGCGCTCACGCTTCGACCTGCTGCCGTTGGTGGTGGAGACGCAGCACGAGGGACCGCGGCTGTTCACGCTGCCGTCCGAGATCGTGCACGAAGTTCCCCTGGAGCACCCGACCCTGCCGTGGTTCGGCGAGATGGGCCTGCGCTGGCACGCGGTTCCGGTCATCTCGAACATGCGGCTGTCGATCGGTGGCGTGCACTACCCCGCGGCCCCGTTCAACTCGTGGTTCGTCGGCGCCGAGATCGGCACGCGGTCACTGGCAGAGGAAGGTGCCTACGGCGTTGCCCGTGAGGTCGCCGAGGCGCTGGGTCTGGACACCTCGTCCGAACGCACGCTGTGGCGGGACCTCGCGACCGTTCACCTGAACGCGGCAGTGCTGCACTCGTTCGACAAGGCGGCCGTCACCATCACGGACCACCACGCGGAGGCGTTGCACCGCCTCGCCTGGCTGCGTTCGCGCCAACGGCCTTCGGCGGCGCGTCCCGCGTTCCGGCTGGACACCGCAGCCGCGGCACGCGCACGGAACGGTTCTCCGGCGCGTTTCACGGCCGCGTTGGACGAGACCCGTCCCCAACCGACGAGCAGGCTGGCGGAGCTGCTCCGCCAGCAACACTCCCTGACCAGCGTCTGACTTCCCCATCACACGCTGGTTCGGGCCTAGTTCTTCGAGTCGATCATCACGCCCGAGAGAGCCATCAACGCAAGGACCAACAGGCCGACCACCGCGGCGGCCCACGTGAACACGACTGACAACATGGCGTCCTCCATTCCCCGACTTCAGCTCCTCCAGAGTCCGTTACCGCGCCGTCATCCGGCATCCGCCGTGAGGGTGTTTCCGCAGGTCGCTCCCTCAGCCTTCTGGCTGATGCCGGGGTAGCCCCCGGTCGGACGCGGGGTCTCACTTTCGGCCCTACTGTTGCTCGGGTGGAGAGCACGGACTTGAACTGGCGGCTGCTCGCCAAGCGTCAGTGGCCGCTGGCGCTCTCGCTCACCGGCATCGTCATCGCGGAGACCGGGTCCATCAGCACCACGGCCGGCTGGTGGCAGATCCCCGGTGCGCTGGTGATCTGCGCCATCTCGGTGCTGGCACCGCGCCGGCCGTTCGACGCGGCGCTGGCAGCGTCGTTCGCGATCGTCTGCGCGGCGCTCTACATGCGGCTGCTCGGCGTCGCGTTCGAGCCGCACTTCTTCCTCAGCGGTGTCACCGTCTCGATCACCGGCGCCGCCATGGCGACCATCGCGGTCCTGGTGCGGGAGTCCTCGCACGGGCGCGCGGTCGCCGGCACGCTGCTGGTGGTGGCGGCGATGGTCACCGCGGAGGTCCTCGGCTGGCCCGTCGTGTCGGCGGTCGAGTACCGCGAATGGGAGCCGGACGCCACGTCGTACCTGTTCGGGGCGTGCATCATGCTCGTGCTGGCGGTCGGCACCGGGCTGTACTTCCGTGCCAGGGACAACGAACGCGCGTCCCAGCTGGCTGCTTCCGTCGCGGCGGCCCAGAACTCCGAACGGATGGCGTTGGCGCGCGAACTGCACGACGTCGTGGCCCACTACGTGACGGCGATCGTCGTGCACGCGCAGGCCGGGCAGCTCAACCGCGACGTGGACGTGCTGCCGTCGATCGCCGCGTCCGGCACCGAGGCGCTGACGGCGATGCGGCGACTCGTGGGCACGATGCGAGATGGCGAGTCCGCAGGCCCTGCCGCGTCCTCGTCGTTGATGGACGACGTGCGCGCGCTGGCCGCGGAATCCGGGCTGCCGGTGCGGCTCTCGTTCGACCTGCAGGACGCGGTGCCGCAGGAACTGGCCCGTTCGGTGCTGCGGCTGGTGCAGGAATCGCTGACGAACACCCAGAAGCACGCAGCCGCTGTGTCCTCAGTGGACGTGTCACTGTCCTCAAGCGACGGTGTGCTGCACCTGGCCGTGCTCGACGACGGTGTCGCTTCCGGCGTGCCCGTCGGCGGATCGGGAGGCTACGGGCTCGTCGGCATGCGCGAACGCGCGGAGCTGCTGGGCGGGACGTTCTCCGCAGGCCGACGCGAACCAACCGGGTGGACGGTCCGCGCCGATCTGCCGATCTCCTAGTTCACATGTCGTCGCGGATGACTTCGAACTCCTGAGTCATCTCGGCATCACTGAACTGGTCGTCGTTCTGAGGGTCGATATCGGCCACTGAAGCCTCCGCATGATCACGCCCGTACCGTGGAGTGTGATCATGCCAACTCAGCGCCGGGTCGGCGGCTTGGGGGTGGAGGGCTTC
Organism: Lentzea sp. HUAS TT2; assembly: GCF_051853195.1. Lineage (NCBI taxonomy): Bacteria > Bacillati > Actinomycetota > Actinomycetes > Pseudonocardiales > Pseudonocardiaceae > Lentzea > Lentzea sp. HUAS TT2. Next base: position 2,682,434 of record NZ_CP196667.1, read on the forward strand.
TGCGCGCGGCGGAACTGTCCACTGGACGTGCACGGCTTCTTCGACATGATCAAGTGACGTCCCTGTCCAGTCGTTGGTTGCTCGTGGATGCACAAAGGGCCCGTCGCAGCACGCAACGGGCCCCTTGGTTGGGGAGAAGTTTTAGGCCGGGGCGGACCCTGGGGGTCGGCCCGCGCCCGACAGAACGGGGATTCCCATCCCGTCCGGATGTATGCATGCATGTGATCGGCATCACAGTGGCAGGATTCTCCGCATGTCACTGCGTCTGCACGCCCCGGTGGTCCTGCCCTGCGACCCGTCCTGCGCCGTGTTGCGCGACGCGGTCGTGGACGTCGTCGACGGCCGGATCACCTACGTGGGTGCCCTCTCCGATGCCCCCGACTTCGACGGCGAGGTCCGCTCGCTGTCGGGGATCCTGATGCCCGGCCTGGTCAACACCCACGCGCACAGCCCGATGACGGTCCTGCGCGGCCTGGGCTCCGACCTGCCTTTGCTGCGGTGGCTGCAGGAGCAGATGTGGCCGAACGAGGCGCAGATGACGCCCGCCGACATCGGCACGGGCATGCTGCTGGGCGCCGTCGAGATGCTGCGGCACGGCGTCACCACGTCCACCGAGATGTACTTCCACGGCCGCGAGCTGACGGCCGCCGTCCTCGAAGCCGGCTCCCGGGTGGTGTTCGGCGGGGCGATCCTCGACGTGCCGGGCATGAACTGGAAGTCGCAGACCGACGAGCTCTCGTCGTGGATCGACTCGGACGGGCTGCGCTTCGGCCCTGGTGAGCGGGTCGAGCTGGCCTACGGGCCGCACTCCGCCTACACGCTCTCGGCTCCTCAGCTGACGGCCATCGCAGCGGAGGCGCGGGCCCGTGGCGCGCTGTTCATGGTGCACGTCGCCGAGTCGCCGTTCGAGGACGAGGCCGCCCGCGCCGAGTTCGGTTCGGTGCCCGCGCTGATGAAGGCGTCGGACGTGCTGGGTGGGCGCGTGCTGTCCGCACACTCCGTGCACCTGTCCGACGACGACATCGCGCTCTACGCGGCGTACGGCGTCGGCGTCGCGCACTGCCCCGGCTCCAACACGAAGCTCGCTTCGGGGATCGCGCGCGTGCCCGAGATGCTGGCCGCGGGCGTATCGGTCGGGCTGGGCACCGACGGGCCGGCGTCCAACGACGACCTGGACCTGCTGGAAGAGGCGCGGCTGGCCGGACTCCTGGCCCGCGTCTCCAAGATGGACGCGACGGTGCTCGGTGCCGCGCAGGCGTTGCTGATGGCCACTCGCGGCGGTGCCGACGCGCTGGGACGCGACGACATCGGCGCGCTGGAGGCCGGTCGCTGGGGCGATGTCGTGCACGTCGCCGCGGACGACCCCGCGTTCGCCACCGGGCTGGACGCGCCGGACTCGCAGCTGCTGGCGAACCTCGTGTGGGGGTCCGGGTCGCGCCGGGTCACCGACGTGTGGGTCGCCGGTGACCACGTCGTCGCGGGTGGCGAGTCGACCAGGGTGGATCGGCAGGAGGCTCAGGCCGGAGTCGCCGCGGTGGCGCGGCGACTGCGGAGCGTCTGACACATTCACCATTTCCGCTGTTCACCTGGCATGCACAGAAGAATGCATGCAGGACAACGAAAAGCGTTGCGATCGACGCCATTTCGTGATAAACTGAGTACATACCGCAGAGAGCGTGGACACAATCTCGTGTCCACGCTCTCTGCGCATTAATAAACTAGGAGATATAATGTTAAAAATCATCAATAACAACAAGAGACTAAGATTAAAACCACCAAGTCAGCAGCCCAAAGCTAGAACTTGGGCGCTCGCAGGACTGCTCAGCGGCCTGAGTCATGGAGCAGGACGCTGGATCTTCGACAGATTAACGAGACTGGCGGAGTTCATCTTCAATGGATGATTCAACTGCGCGAACAGTTGAATCATCCCAACGCAACAGCTGACATCAGTATAGCTTAAAGACAGACACTAATAAAGTTGGGAGATGCCGCGAAGAGGGTCTCTTCGCGGCATCTCCCATGCCCTCAATCACTTGATGAAAGAGTCAATACACGCGACTACTCACGGAGCGTCAACCTCTAGCCACAGGCTGTTGACAAGCCTGTGGACAACTTCAGTGCGGCCGGGACCGGACGTTGATCTCGGTGATGTGCGCGTCGGGCGTCGCCAGCACGGCGGACGCCACGGCGCGCCCCACCGAGGCCGGGTCGATGTACTTGGACGGGTCGTAGTCGCCGCCCTCCTGGCGGCGCACGTCCTCCTGCATCCGCGTCGCGGTCCGGCCGGGGTACACCGTGGTCACGCGCAACGCCGGCTCGTCGCCGCGCAACGCATCCGCGTAGGCCCGCAGCGCGAACTTCGACGCCGCGTAGACGCCCCAGCCCGGGTTGGCGTTCAGGCCCGCGCCCGAGTTGATCAGCACGACGTGGCCGTTGGCCGTGCGCAGCTGCGGCAGGAGCAGGTTGGTGAGTTCGGCGACCGCGAAGACGTTGACGTCGAAGGTTCTGCGCCAGTCCGCCTGGGTCGCGTCGGCCAACGGGCCGAGCAGCGCGATGCCGGCGCTGTGGACGAGCACGTCCAGGCGCGAGACGCTGCCCAGGTCCGACGACGCGACGTTCTCGAGGTCGAACGGCCAGGCCTGCGAGCCCGGCAGTTCGGCGGCGAGGACGGAGAGTGATGTCTCGTCCCGCCCGCCCAGCAGCAGGTCGTGGGTGGACGCCAGACTTCGGGCGATGGCCGAGCCGATTCCGCTGGATGCCCCGGTGACCAGGGCGACCGGACGATCAGTCATGGGGGGACCATAGTGCCCAGGAAGTTGATCCTGCCGTACCTCTGCCTGCTCTACTTCATCAACTACCTCGACCGGGTCAACATCGGGTTCGCCGGGCCGAACGGGATGTCCGAGGAGCTCAAGCTCTCCGCGACGGTGTTCGGGTTCGCGTCCGGGGTGTTCTTCATCGGCTACCTGCTGCTCGAGGTGCCGAGCAACCTGGCGCTGCACAGGTTCGGTGCGCGCAAGTGGATCGCGCGGATCATGCTCAGCTGGGGGATCGTCGCCACGGCCATGGCGTTCGTGCCCAACGGGACCGTGCTGATCGCGCTGCGGTTCCTGCTGGGTGTGGCGGAGGCGGGGTTCTTCCCCGGGATCATCCTGTACCTGACGTACTGGTACCCGCAGAAGGACCGGGCGCGGATCGTCGCGCTGTTCATGGTGGCGGTGCCGATCTCGACGGCGCTCGGGGCCACGTTCAGCGGCATGCTGATCCAGTGGACGGACTGGCGCACGATGTTCCTGGTCGAGGGACTGCCGGCGATCGGGCTCGCGTTCGTGACGTGGTTCTGGCTGCCGGACAAGCCCGCGGAAGCCGTTGAGCAGCCGAAGGAAGAGCACTGGCCGCTCAAGAAAGCCCTTACGCACCCGCGGATCCTGGCGCTGAGCTTCGTGTACTTCGGGATCGTGTACGGGCTGTACACGCTGGGGTTCTTCCTGCCGACGATCATCAAGGGACTGGCGCCCGACGCGGGTGTCGTCGAGCGCGGGCTGATCAACGCGATTCCGTACGTCCTCGGCGCGGTCGCCATGATCCTGTGGGCGAGGCACGGCGACCGCACCGGAGAACGGAAGTGGCACGTCGCCGCGCCGATGTTGCTGGGTGGAGCAGCGATCCCCGTCGCGCTCTACCTGGAGAACCCCGTGGCCGCGATGGTCGCGGTCTCGGTCTGCGCGATCGGTGTCTGTGCCGCGCTGCCCACCTTCTGGGCACTTCCCACGAGTTTCCTCGGCGGTACAGCGGCGGCGGGCGGCATCGCGTTGATCAACTCACTGGGCAACGTGAGCGGGTTCGTCGCCCCTTACGTGACCGGTTGGCTGCGTGACATCACCGGCACCCAGAAGACCGGCCTCTGGGTCGTCGGCGTCACGATGGTCAGCGCCGCGGTCGTCGCTCTGGTTCAGAGGGCGGGCACGGAGAAGGTGTAGAGGGCTTCGTAGCGGACGGAGGTCTGGGCGCCTTCGGTGCAGCCACCGGCGGGTGCGACGCCGCCCTTGGTGTTGAGCCGCTGCACGTAGCTGACGCCGGCGAACGTTCCCTCGCCCCTGGTGGACTTGGCCTTGAGCAGAAGCTCCGGAACGGCTCCGGGAACCTCGTTGCGCGCACCGTCGACCGGTGCGGCCTCGACCGCGCTGCCGTCGACGGTGGAGACCCAGATCGGGCCGCGCGAGTGCAGGCCGACGGCCCGGCCGAGCCTGTCCGACAGCGTTGCGGCGGGCTCCAGGCCCTTCCACGCTCCTGCCGTGCAGGTGTAGGTCTGCACGCCCTTTGCTTGCAGCTTCGTGACGACCTTGTGGCCGGACGGGACCTCGACAGCGGGTGCGACCCTCGCGTCGGATCCGTTCAGGGACTCCGCGGTCGGCGCGGCGGTGGAGCCGGCGCCTCCCGCGAGGATGCCCAGAAGGGTTGATGAGACAAGGACTAAGCCAGCACGTTTCATCACGCCAGGGCGTACGGGCCGAGAATCGGACCGGTTCAGTACCGTCTCAGTTGGCGGGCGCGTAGAACGTGTAGAGCGCCTTGTACGCGACGGAGGTCTGGGCGCCGGCCTTGCAGCCGCCCGCCGGGGCGACGCCGCCCTCGGTGGCGAGGCGCTGGACGTAGGAGACCTTGCCGAACAGGCCGTCGCCGCGTGCGGTCTTGGTCTTGAGCAGGAGCTCGGGCACAGCGCCCTTGACGTCGTTCTTGGCACCGTCGACCGGCGTCGCCTCGACCGCACTGCCGTCCACGGTGGAGATCCAGACGGGACCGCGGGAGTGGATGATGATCGGCTTGTCGTTCTTGTCCACGAGGGTCGCGGTGGGCTCTAGACCCTTCCACGCGTTGCCAGTGCACGAGTACGTCTGGACGCCCGTGGCCTGGTATTTGCCGACCAGCTTCTGACCCGCCGGGACCTGGACGGCAGCCGCGACGGGCGCGTCCTCGACCTGAGCGACGGGAGTGGGGGTCGCGGTGCCGGCGGTGGGGGTGCCACACGCAGCAAGACCCAGAAGAGCAGCAGCACCAACGACAAGACGAACATTCACGACTCACTCCAAAGTGGACAGCCAAAGTGGACTATTTCCGTTTTCGGCTGTCCGCGGTGCAGCCACCCATCACACGGACGGGCGGCCGCACCGGTTCACAAGATCAAAGTGAGCCGGACCACACGATCAGTCGCAGATCTTCCTGCGGTCCTTGCGCCACACCACCGCGACGGACGGACGCGGCTGCGAGGTGCCACCGTCCGGCCAGTGCGAGAGCGGGTTGTTCGCCGACGCGCCGTCGATCTCACCGGGGTGCTGCACGGACACCAGCACGAAGTCCTCGGTGATGACAGGGCCGCAGGTCTCCGCGCCCCTGGGCACGGTGAGGAACTGCTTCACCTGGCCGCGGCGAGGACCGGCGACCGGCACCGCGAACAGGCCGTCGTTGGAGGCCAGCGCGTTGCCGTCCGTGGAGATCCACAGGTTGCCGTGCGTGTCGAACGCGACGTTGTCCGGGCAGGAGATCGCACTGACCTGCGACTTGTCGAAGCCGCCGAAGTACGTGCCGGGATCCTTCGGGTCACCGCAGACCAGCAGCAGCTTCCAGGAGAACGTGGTCGCCGTGTTGTCGCTGCGGCGCTCCTCGATCTCCAGCACGTGGCCGTGCTTGTTGGCGTTGCGCGGGTTGATCTCGGTCGGGCCTTCCTTGCCGGCCTTGCCGCGGTCGGTGTTGTTGGTCAGCGCGGCGTAGATCCGGCGGTTGTGGGTCGAGGGCTCGACGTCCTCCGGGCGGTCCATCTTCGTGGCGCCCACCTTGTCCGCGGCCAGGCGCGTGAAGACGTAGACCTCTTCTGCGGTGAAGCCCGGGACGAACGACTTGTCGTTGTGCGCCAACGCGATCCACTCGCCGGAGCCGTCGAACTCACCGTCGGCGGGCAGCTTGCCGGTGCCGTCGATCTCGGCGGCCGGGCTGTCACCCGTGAAGCGGGCGACGTAGAGCGTTCCCTTGTCCAGCAGCTGCTTGTTGTGCTCGCGGGCGCGCTTCGAGTCGCCCTTCTGCATCTTCTCGTCCGAGACGAACTTGTACATGTAGTCGAAGCGCTCGTCGTCGCCCATGTACGCGACCACGCGGCCGTCCTTGGCCACGATGATGTTCGCGCCCTCGTGCTTGAAGCGGCCGAGCGCGGTGTGCTTGACCGGCGTCGACTTCTTGTCCAGCGGGTCGATCTCGACGATCCAGCCGAAGCGGTTGGCCTCGTTGGGCTCCTGGGCCAGGTCGAAGCGCTTGTCGAAGCGCTCCCACTGGCGCAGCGACGCGCCGCCGCTGATGCCGTAGCGGGCGAACTTGGCCTTCGTGTCCGGGTCGGTGACCTGGCTCGCGTTGGCGAAGTACTGGTTGAAGTTCTCCTCGCCGGACAGGATCGTGCCCCACGGCGTGACGCCGCCGGCGCAGTTGTTCTGCGTGCCCAGGACCTTGCGGCCCGTCGGGTCGGCCGAGGTCTTGAGGAACTTCGACCCGGCGGCCGGGCCCTTCACCTCGAACGGCGTGGTGAGCGTGATCCGGCGGTTGTACTTCTTCTTGTCGTCCGGGCAGACGAAGAGCTTGCCCGTGCGGGGGTCGCGGTCGACCATCACGACCGACAGGCCGTGCGCGGCCCACGCGATCTTGGCGTGCTTCTCGGTGATCGTGGTGGGCGACCAGTCCTTGAACATGAACGACTCGGTCGTGTACTCGTGGTTGCTCACCATGAGCCAGCTGTCGTGGTAGCCCGGCACCGGGACGAGTCCGCAGAAGTCGTTGTTGAAACCGAACTGCTTGGCCTGCGCCTCAGGCGTCTGGTTGTCGAAGTCGAACTCCGGCGCGTCGTCCAGCACCCCGTCACCCCAGCGGATGACGACGTCCTGCTGGAAACCCTTCGGCACGGAGATCTGGTCGAGGGTGTTGGGCGCCACCGGCTCGAAGTTCAGACCACCGGGGTCCTTGCCACCGCGGCCGAGGGCCTCGGCGTCGGGGTGCGCCGGAGCGGCGGCGGCCGAACCGGAGAACGCGAGCGCACCGGCACCGGCGGCGGCGAAGACCGCACCTGCCTTCAGCATGCCGCGGCGGCTCACGACCTCCTTGACGACGTCGCCGAAGTACGCGTTCGCGGACGAGTTGGGCGCCTCGTGCGCGCAGGCGTTGCCGCAGCGGAACTCGCAGGTGACAGCCTGACGTCCGAGCGGGTGGTTCGTCGGGAGCAGGGGCAGCATGCGGCGGCCCCGATCGGTGGGTGAGGACACGCAGGCCTCCGAGATCGGTCAGTGTGGGAACTGGCCGAACCTAAGAGCCCAACGAGATCGCCTGCCGTCCAGAAGGTGAACGACAGGCGAACTCGTACTACTCCCGAACGATCACAGCACGCGCCGTGATCATCCGATCTCTCCCAGTTGACGACGCCCCTTGCGCCAGACCGCGACGACCGACGGACGAGGCCTCGCGGTCCCCCTGTCCGGCCAGTTCGAGACGGGCTTGTCGGCACTCGCGCCGTCCACCTCGCCGGGGTGCTGGACGCACACGGTGATCACCCGCTCGCCGATCACCGGGCCGCACGTCTCGCCGCCGCGCGGGACCGTGAGGAACAGCTTGAGGTGCCCGCGTTCCGGCCCTTCCAGCGGCACGCCGTAGAGGCCGTCGTTGAGCCCGTCGAGCTTGCCGTCGGCGTCCGTGGAGATCCACAGGTTGCCGTGCCGGTCGAACGCGACGTTGTCCGGACTGGAGATCGGGCTGACCTGCGACTTGTCGTAGCCGCCGAAGTAGGTGTTCGGGTCCTCCGGGAAACCGCACACCAGGAACAGGCCCCAGTTGAACGTGAGCGCGAGCGCGTCGCCGCGGCGTTCGGTCAGCTCCAGCACCTGCCCGTGCCGGTTGTTCACCCTCGGGTTCGGCTCGGTCGCGCCTTCCTTGCCCGCCGTGACACCGCGCTCGACGTTGTTGCTGAGCGCGCAGTAGACCGTGCCGGTGCGCGGGTGGCACTGGATGTCCTCGGGACGGTCCATCTTGGTCGCGCCGACCTTGTCCGCCGCGATGCGCGTGAAGACGTAGACCTCTTCGGCGGTCATGCCCGGCACGAACGACTTCTTGCCCGCCGCCAGCGGGATCCACTCACCGGTGCCGTCGAACTTGCCGTCGCTGGGCAGCTTTCCGGTGCCGTCGATCTCGGACACGGGACTGTCGCCGGTGAACCGGCCCACGTACAGCGTGCCGTCGTCGAGCAGCGTCATGTTGTGGCGACGCGCGGCCTTGCTGTTGCCCTTCTTGACCTTGCCGTTCGAGATGAACTTGTAGATGTACTCGAACCGCTCGTCGTCACCGGAGTACGCGACCACCCTGCCGTCGTCGGCGATGCGGATGTTCGCGGTCTCGTGCTTGAAGCGGCCCAGGTGCGTGTGCTTGACCGGCGTCGAGTCCGGGTCGTTGGGGTCGAGCTCGATGACCCAGCCGAACCTGTTGACCTCGTTGGGTTCCTGGGCGAGGTCCCAGCGCTTGTCGAAGCGTTCCCACTTGCGGGTGGTCGCGTTGCCGGTGACGCCGTACCGCGTGAGCCTCGGGTCGTTGCGGCCGGCGGCGTTCGCGAAGTACTGGTTGAAGTTCTCCTCGCCGGACAGGATCGTGCCCCACGGCGTGACACCGCCGGCACAGTTGTTGATCGTGCCCAGGACCCGCTTGCCCGTCGGGTCGACGGAGGTCTTCAGCAGGTCGCTGCCCGCGGCAGGACCACGCACCTCGAACGGCGTGTGCAGGGTGATGCGGCGGTTGTACTTGCTGAACTTCGCCTTGTAGTGGCCGGAGAACAGCGAGCGCTTGATCATGAACACCGACAGGCCGTGCGCGGCCCAGCCGATCTTCACCTGCTCCTCGGTCGGGTTCGCGGGGTCGTAGCCGCGGAACATGAACGTCTCGCTGGTGTACTCGTGGTTGGTGACCATGATGCCGGTCAGTTCCAACGGGTCCAGCGGCAGGATCGCGGCGAAGTCGCAGTTGAAGCCGAACTGCTTCTCCTGCTTCGCGGCGGTCTGGTTGTCGAAGTCGAACTCGGGGACACCGGGGAAGAGCGGGTCACCCCAGCGGATCACGATCCCCTGCTCGTACCCCTCGGGGACGACGACCTCGTCCTTGGTGTTGACCTGGACGGGCTTGAAGTCGAGGCCCTTGGGCGGACGGTGGCCCTGAGCCTCCGGCTCGGCGGCGGCAGCGGTCGTGGGCAGTGCGACCGTCGCGGCGGCAGCGACCACGGCACCGGCCTTGAGGGCGGTGCGGCGGCTGATCAGATCGCCGAAGTAGGGGTTGTCGGAGGTGTTCGGGACGTCGTGGAAGCACGCGTCCCCGCAGCGGTACTCGCATGTCACCGCCGCTCTGCCGACGCGGTGGTTGACGAGTGGCAGAGGGATCATGGTGGTGGCCTCCTACGGTCGGTGCGGGAACCGCCACCGACCGTAGGCCGCCGTTCATGCTTTGTTAACCCACAAGTTGTTCACCCGCGAGGACAGCTTCGGACGGAACGTCCCTTGTGTCCGTCCTGTTGAACGTGAGCAGGCCGGCGGCGACGAGGCAGAGGACCGCGGCGACGACGAACGGCTGCGCCAGGTGACTGACGAACGTCGCGGCCAGAGCCCCACCGAGCCAGCGCAGGAAGTTGTACCCGGCACTCGCCACGGGCCGCGGCGCGTCGCTGACGCTCATCGCGGTCCCGGTGAACAGGGTGTTGAGCAGGCCGCTCACCAGGCCGCTCACGATGACCGCGACCACCAGCAACGGCTTGCTGGGCACCGCCATCAGCAGCATGAGCACCGCGAACGCCAGCACAGATCCGATGATTGCGCTCTTCTCGCCGACGCGGTCCGCGAGCCGCGGAGCGAGGAAAACGCTCGACACGGCGACGCACACGCCCCAGCCGAAGAAGATCAGTCCGATCTCGACGGCACCCCACCGCAGGACGAACGGCGACCAGGCGAGAACTGTGAAGAACGCGGCCGTGTAGAGCGCCGCTCCGATCGAGGTGCGCAACAGGACGGGGTTCTTGAGCGCCTTGAGCGGGTCGAGCAGGCTGATCCTCGGACGTTCCAGGTGCGAGTCCTTGGCCAGGAACGTTGCACAAAGGATCAGAGCGGCGGCCATGAGGATCGCGGTGCCGAGGAACGGCCCGCGCCACGAGAAGCTGCCGAGCAACGCGCCGAGCAGCGGCCCCACGCTCAGACCGAGACCGAGCGCGGCCTCGTAGAGCAGGATCGCGGCCTTCTGCCCGCCGCTGGCCGCGCCGACGATGACGCTGAGCGCGGTCGCGATGAAGAACGCGTTGCCGAGCCCCCACACGGCCCGCAGTCCGACGAGCTGCCCGATGCTGCCTGCCGCGGAGCACAACAGCGTCGCGACGACGATCAGCGCGAGCCCGCCGACGAGCGTGCGCTTGGCCCCGAACCGCGCCGTCGCGGCACCCGTGAAGAGCATCGCCACGACCTGGACACCCAGGTAGGAGGAGAAGAGGAGGGTGACCTGCGCGGGTGTCGCGTGCAGACCCTCCGCGATGGACAACAGGATCGGGTCCACGAGCCCGATCCCCATGAAGGCGATGACCGCGGCGAACGCCGTGATCCACACCTGCTTGGGCTGAGCCTTGAAATTCACTTCGCCATCCTAACCGATTTTGCTTAGCATAGCGAAGTATCATGCGCCACAAGGTACGGTTCACGGCGTGAATGCGGTGATCTTCGACCTCGACGGCGTGCTGATCGACTCGGAGCAGGTGTGGGACGAGGTGCGCCAGGCGTTCGCCGCTGCCCACGGCGGCACGTGGACGCCGACCGCCACCCGTGACATGCAGGGGATGTCGACGCCCGAGTGGGGCGAGTACCTGGTCTCCTCGGTCGGCGTGCGGCTGTCGGCCTCCGAGGCGTCCGCCGGCGTGATCGCCGAGATGGAGAAGGCCTACGCCGCACACCTGCCCGTGCTTCCCGGCGCCGTGGACGCGGTGCGTGCCGTGGCGTCACGCTTCCCGGTGGCGATCGCGTCGTCCGCACCCGCTGTGCTGATCAAGGTGTTCCTGGACGTGACCGGGCTGCCCGTGCCCGTCGCCGTGTCCTCGGAGTCGTGCGCCGCCGGGAAACCGTCGCCGGACGTCTACCTCGCGGCGGCCGCGCAGCTCGGGGTCTCACCGGCGTCCTGTTACGCCGTCGAGGACTCGACGAACGGCCTGAAGGCAGCGCTGGCGGCGGGCATGACCGTGCTGGCCGTGCCGAACCCGCACTTCCCGCCCGCCGCGGACGTGCTGGCTCAGGTGACGGTGCTGTCCTCGATCGCCGACCTGCCGGACGCGCTGGCGTAGCTCGTCGCGGCCATGCCGATCGCGAGGCACGTGCAGGCGAGAACGCCCTTCGGCCAGTAGATGTGGCTGCTGAGGAACAGGTAGCTGCCGAACAGCAGGAACACCGCGCCCGGGATCGCCTTGAGGCGGTCCTTGAGCAGCGCGCACACCGCGATCGCGAGGCTGGCCGCGAAGAAGCACCACGCGCCCACGGTGCCGAGCTGGTTGCCGATCTTGAACAACGGCTCGTCGGCGGCGGTGCGGCCGCCGTTCGCCAGCGTCATCGCCCCGCCACCGATGCCGGCCAGCGCGTCCAGGGCGCCGTAGAAGACGACATAACCGAAGGTCGCCGCGCGGGCCGGGTAGCGGACGTACCTCGGGCTGTCGTCGAGCAGGACCCATTGCGCAGCACCGAGGAGCGGGAAGATCACCGCCAGGATGACGTGCATGTTCTGCCACCACTCGGCGGTCGACGCGTCGAGGTGGTGCGGGTGGGTCAGCCCGATGCCGGCGAGGACCAGGCCGGGGAGGGCGACGAGCAGGGTGCGCACCGGGCGAACCTAGCGGAAGCCGAGCTGGCGCTGAGACTCCGAACACACGAACGCGTCTGTGCCTGAACGGCCGTCGCTGCCTAGCGTGGCGGGCATGACGCAACGAGTTGCCGTGGTCACCGGCACGGCGCAGGGCATGGGTCTGCGGATCGCGGACGTCCTGCGCGAGGACGGGTTCGCCGTCGTCGGCTTCGACCTGCGGGAGAGCAAGGACGGGATCGTCGGCAACGTCGCGAGCGCCGCCGACGTCCAGCGCCTGACCGATCACGTGACCAGCACCTACGGCCGGGTGGACGTGCTGGTCAACAACGCGGGGATCGCCGGCATCGTGCCGTTCGAGGACACCACGCTGGAGCAGTGGGAACGGATCATGGCGGTCAACCTGACCGGGCCGTTCCTGCTCACCCAGGCGCTGGGCAAGGTCATGCTCGGGCAGGGCAGCGGCAGTGTCGTCAACATCGCGTCCGTCGCCGGGCTGCAGGGGGTGGCGGACCGGGCCGCGTACAACACGACGAAGCACGGGCTGATCGGGTTGACGCGCACGCTCGCCGTCGAGTGGGGCGGGCGGGGGATCAGGGTCAACGCCGTGTGTCCCGGCTGGGTCAAGACCGAGATGGACGTCGAGTCGCAGGCCGGCGGGTACTACGTCGACGAGGACATCACCGACCACGTGCCGATGAACCGGTTCGCGGCGCCCGACGACATCGCGCAGGCCGTGCGGTTCCTGGCGAGCGACAACGCGCGGTACATCAACGGGGTCGCGCTGCCCGTCGACGGCGGGTGGACCGCGGACGGCAGCTGGCAGAAGCTGCGGCTCTCGAAGCGCTGAACGTGAAGGGCCGCCCTCCGGGAAGGAGAGCGGCCCTTCACGGGATCAGGCTTCGCCGCGAATGAACTTCTCGACGGCCTCGTGCGCCTCGGAGTCCGAGTACTGCACGGGCGGGGACTTCATGAAGTACGACGACGCCGAGAGGATCGGGCCGCCGATGCCGCGGTCGAGGGCGATCTTCGCCGCACGGACGGCGTCGATGATGATGCCCGCGGAGTTCGGGGAGTCCCAGACCTCCAGCTTGTACTCGAGGTTCAGCGGCACGTCGCCGAACGCGCGGCCCTCGAGACGCACGTAGGCCCACTTGCGGTCGTCGAGCCACGCCACGTAGTCCGACGGGCCGATGTGGACGTTGCGCTTGCCCATCTCGCGGTCCACCTGGGACGTGACGGCCTGGGTCTTGGAGACCTTCTTGGACTCCAGTCGCTCCAGTTCCTTCATGTTCAGGAAGTCCATGTTGCCGCCGACGTTCAGCTGCATGGTGCGGTCGAGCTGGACACCGCGGTCCTCGAACAGCTTCGCCAGCACGCGGTGCGTGATGGTGGCGCCGACCTGGGACTTGATGTCGTCACCGACGATCGGGACGCCGGCGGCGCGGAACTTCTCCGCCCACTCCGGGTCCGACGCGATGAAGACGGGCAGGGCGTTGACGAACGCCACACCGGCGTCGATCGCGGCCTGGGCGTAGAAGCGGTCCGCGTCCTCCGAACCCACCGGCAGGTACGAGACCAGCACGTCGACCTCGGCGTCGCGCAGCGCGGCCACGACGTCGACCGGCTCCGCGTCGGACTCCTCGATCGTCTCCCGGTAGAACTTCCCGAGGCCGTCGAGGGTGTGCCCGCGCTGGACGACGACGCCGAGCGGCGGCACGTCCGCGATCTTGATCGTGTTGTTCTCGCTGGCCCCGATGGCCTCGGAGAGGTCGGTGCCGACCTTCTTCGCGTCCACGTCGAACGCTGCGACGAACTCGACATCGCGCACGTGGTAGTCACCGAACTGCACGTGCATCAGACCGGGCACGCGGGTGCTCGGGTCGGCGTCGCGGTAGAAGTGGACGCCCTGCACCAGCGACGCCGCGCAGTTGCCAACCCCGACGATGGCCACTCGAACGGTGCGGCGGTTTTCGCCCATTGCCGAGTCCTCCTTGATCAACGATGAAAAGCTAGTCGTCCTGCTCGGACCTTTCGTGCGCGATGAGCTCGTTGAGCCACCGCACCTCGCGCTCCGTGCTCTCCAGGCCTTGGCTGTGCAGCTCACGGGTGTAGCGGTCGATCTGCTCACCCGTGCGCGTGAGCCGCTCGCGAAGTCCTTCCCTGCGTTCTTCGACACACCGCCGGCGGCCTTCCAGGATGCGCATCCTGACGTCGGCCGGCGTGCGCGAGAAGAACGCCAGATGGACCCCGAACGAGTCGTCGTCCCAGGTCTGAGGACCCGCGTTGGCCAGGAGATCGGCGAACCGCTCCTTGCCTTCGGGAGTCAGCTCGTAGACCTTGCGAGCCCGACGTCCCCAAGAAAGAGCCGACTCCTCCGGCCCCTCCTCCACGATCAGGCCCGCCCGCTGGAGTCGCCGCAATGTTGGGTACAGCGATCCGTAGGAGAACGCGCGAAACGCTCCGAGCAGGTCATGCAAGCGCTTGCGCAGCTCGTAGCCGTGCATGGGCGCCTCGTGCAGCAGGCCGAGCAGCGCGAACTCGAACACGAGTCACCTCCTCGCACCTGCACCGATAGGTGAGGCGATTATATCGGCTCGATACATCGATGGCTCCTCGCAACTGTGGGATGTGGCACACCGTGATACCGCGCCGGACCTCGCTGCCCTGAACGGCCCACCATCGGAAAGCGGTCGGCACGTACTCTGGTCACGTGTTGACCCAACGGCAGGTGGTGGACTACTCGCTGCAGCGGCGTGCGCTGCTGGCGGAGGTCCATGCCGGTCGCACGGGCACCATGGAGGTCTGCGACGCGAACCCGTACCTGCTGCGAGCTGCGAAGTTCCACGGGACGGCGACCGAAGTGCCCTGCCCCGTGTGCCGCAAGGAACCGCTCACCCACGTGTCGTGGGTCTACGGTGACGAGCTCAAGCACGCGGCCGGCTCGGCGCGCACACCTGAAGAACTGGTGAAGATGGCGAACCTCTTCGACGAGTTCTCCGTGTACCTAGTTGAAGTTTGTCGCACGTGCAGTTGGAACCACCTGGTGCAGTCATACGTCCTGGGGAAGCGTGGGCTGGAAAAGCCACGCAGGAGGACTGCGGCGGAATGACCCACAGGTGACACTGCTCCGAATGAAGTACGACCACCGAACCGTGTGCTGATGCACGCCGGTCTGGGAGGCCTTTTCACGTGAACGACCAGCATGATGACCGGCAGCGCGGAGGCGAGCCGCAGTGGCCGACCGGGGACGACCCGGACGGCGGCGGCACGAGGCGCGATGTCCCGAATCAGCCACGACCGGGCACCCCACCCGGCGGTTTCGCGCGCCCTCCCCAGGGTGGCACGCCACCTGGTGGTTTCCCACAGCAGCAGCCCCCACGCCGCCCGAACGGACCAGGCGGTCCGCAGGGTGGTCCTGGGATGCCTCCTGGCGGTCCCGGCCGTCCGCCCGTGAACGGTCCCGGTGGGCCGCAGGGCGGTCCCGGCGGCCCCGGCGGTCCGGGTGGCCGTCCTCCGACGCCTCCCGGCGGCATGCCGATCGCCCCGCCTCCCGGTGCTCGCCGCCCCGGTGGTCCTGGCGGTCCCGGTGGCCCGCAGGGCGGTCCCGGTGGCCCCGGCCGTCCCGGTATGCCCCCGCGCAACCCCGGTGAGGACCGCACCACGCAGATGCCGCCGGTCAACCGGCCGACTCAGCGCGAGCCCGAGCTCATCACCCACCGCGAGCCTGACGACGAGTTCCTCATGGCCGGTGTGAGTGACGACGACGACTATTACGACGACGACGAGCCGGAGCTCACCGAAGAGGAGGAGCGTCGTCTGCGCAAGAAGAGGATCTGGAAGCGCGTCCGGATCGGTGCGTTCGTCGCGATCGGCATGATGCTCCTGGGTCCGGTGATCGCCATCGCGGTCGCGTACCCGCTCGTCGAGTGGCCGCGCCCGAACGAGATCGCGGCCGACCAGGACAAGACGATCACCCTGCTCTACTCGGACGGCACCGAGATGGGCAAGATCACCTCACCCGGTGAGAACCGCACGCTGCTCACGTACGAGGAGCTCCCGGAGCCCGTCAAGCAGGCCGTCATGGCCGCTGAGGACGCGAACTTCTACGACAACCCCGGCTTCGACGTGAAGGCCATCGCCCGCGCCGTCTGGATCCAGGCGACCGGCGGCAGCTCGGGTGGTTCCGGTCTGACGCAGCAGTACATCAAGAAGGCGACCGGCAAAGAGGACGCGACGCTGACTCGTAAGTTCACCGAGCTCGTCAAGGCCTACAAGATGAGCAACGAGTCGGACCACAACACGATCCTCACCGCGTACATGAACACGGTGTACTTCGGTCGTGGCGCGAACGGCATGAAGGCCGCCGCGCAGGTCTACTACAACAAGCAGATGAAGGACCTCACGCCTTCCGAGGCCGCTTTCATCGCGGGCATGATCCAGATCCCCTCCTGGTCCGAGGACGAGGAGCACGCGAAGAAGCGCTGGGAGTTCGTGATGGGCCAGATGGTCCAGAAGAAGTGGATCAGCCAGGCCGACTACGACGCCCGCCAGTACCCGGCGCCGCTGCCGTTCGAGCAGACGCAGCCCGCGAGCCTCGAGGGCCCGCTCGCCCGCATCAGCCAGCAGGTGCAGAACGAGATCGACGGCGAGCTCGTCGGCATGACGATGGAGAAGGCGCAGAAGGTCGGCGTCACCGTCACCACGACGATCGACTCGAAGATGCAGAAGGCCGCGACCGACGCCGTGGACTCCGTCATGAACGGCCAGGACCCGGAGCTGCGCACGTCGCTCAGCGCGATCGAACCGCAGTCCGGCGCCGTCAGGGCGTACTACCCGGGCAAGGACGGCTTGAAGGGCATCGACTACGCCAAGGGCACGATCCAGGAGGCCGGCTCGTCGTTCAAGCCGTTCGACCTGGTGGCGGACCTGAAGCGCGGCAAGGGCATCGGCGACACCTACGACGCCACGCCCCGCAAGATCGCCGGCGTCGAGATCCGCAACGCCGGCAACAGCACCTGCGGCAAGGAATGCCCGGTCAAGCAGGCCATGAAGGAGTCCCTCAACACCGTCTTCTACGAGATGGTGGCGGGTCCCCAGGGCACGGGCACGAAGGCCGTGGCCGACGCGGCCCACGCGGCCGGCATCCCGAAGACCGTCCGGGTCGGCGGCCAGGACAAGCAGACCCTCGTCGGTGAGGGCGGCAACCCGCCCACCGCCGGTATCGCCATCGGCGCCGACAGCGCCCAGGTGCGGCCGTTCGACATGGCCTCGGCGTTCGCGACCTTCGCGGCCCGCGGCGTGTACCGCGCCCCGTTCTTCGTCACGAAGATCACCGGCCCGACCGGTGACGTCCTCTACCAGCACGTCGATCAGCCGGTGCCGGCGTTCGACCCGGTCGAGGAGAAGAGCCGCGACATCGCGGACAACGTCACCGAGTCGCTGAAGGAGATCCCCGCCTACTCGAGGATCGGCTGTGCCGGCAACCGCGAGTGCGCGGGCAAGACCGGTACGCACGAGCTCCCCGGCAGCCTCGACCAGAACTCGAAGGCCTGGATGGTCGGCTACACGCCGCAGCTGTCCACCTCCGTGTGGGTCGGCAAGGACCAGGGCAACGTGGCCATCAAGAACAAGGAGGGCAAGGCCATCTTCGGTAGTGGCCTGCCCGGTCAGATGTGGAAGAAGTTCATGGACGCGGCACTTGCCGGCGTGCAGAAGGAAGCGTTCCCGAAGCCCAAGCCGATCGGCAACTTCAACCCGCCGAAGCCGTCGAACACTCCTTCCAACACTCCGAGCAACACCCCGTCCAACACGCCCAGCAACACTCCGAGCAACACCCCGTCCAACACGCCGAGCACGCCCAAGCCGCCGGCTTCGTGCTTCCCGCTCGGCTGCCCGCCCTCCGGGCCTCCCGACCCGTCGGACGACCCGCCCACGAGGCGCAACGGGGGCTGACGCCCGGTAGTACGTGAACCGCTCCCCGGAGATCGAACTGGGAAACCAGTCCCGACTCCGGGGAGCGGTTTTTTGCGTCCAGGCGGCTCGTTGCCCGCGGAACAGTTGAACAGCGGTCTTGACGCCACGACAGACGGCCGTTTAGATCAGGTTCGAGTGAGGATGGGGAGTCGTCACTCAAATCCTTTTCGCCACCTGCATTTGCGCGCAAATGCAGGTTATTTGTCGTGCACGAACCGGGGGGAATCATGGATCCGCGCGTGCTCGAAGCCCAGAAGTGGGTCAACGCCACGTACGGCAGCAGAGGCGGCTACGAGAGATGTCCGGAGAACGGCAAGACCGGATGGACCACCATGTACTCGCTCACCCGAGCCCTCCAGATCGAGCTCGGGATCGGCACGCTGTCGGACTCGTTCGGCCCTACGACGTTACGCCTGCTCGGAGAGCGGGGGATCATCCAGTTCGGCTACCCGCACACCAACATCGTGAAAATCCTCCAGCACGGCCTGTTCTGCAAGGGGTACAACGCCGGCGAGGTGGAAGGCACCTATCACCCCACCACCAAGTACGCGGTGGGCGAGCTCCGGCGCGACATCGGACTCGTCATTGAGGGCGGAGTCGACCCGAAGCTGTTCAAGGCAATTCTGACCATGGACGCCTACGTCCTGCTTTCCGGCGGCCGCACCGCGGTGCGCAACATTCAGCAGTGGCTGAACAACAAGTACATCAGCAGGTCGTCGTTCTTCATCATCCCGTGCGACGGAATCTATTCACGGGACGTCCAGACGGCATTGCTGAAAGCGATCCAGTACGAGATCGGCGTTCCGGACGAGAACGCCACGGGCACGTTCGGGCCGACCACGAAGGCCGGGCTGCGCAACAACCCCGTCCGGCCCGGTTCCTCCACGACGTGGGTGCAGCTGTTCAGCGCCGCCTGCGTCTTCAACAGCCCGTTCAAGTACGACCTGGACGAACCGCAGGTCGACACGGTCTTCAAGTCGGCGTGGGACGGCAACCTCACCACCTGGGTGCAGCTGTTCCAGCGGTTCTCGCTGCTGCCCCAGTCCGGGATCGGCGACTTCGCCACCTGGGCGCAGCTCCTGGTGTCGACGGGAGACGCGGACCGTCCCGTCTCGGGGTGCGACACCCGGTTCCACATCCTCAACGGCCGGGCGGCCCGGCTCTACGACGCCGGGTACCGGATCGTCGGCCGCTACCTCGACGAGCCACCGACGAGCACGCTGGAGAAGGAGATCCAGCCAGGCGAGCTCCAGGCGATCTTCGCCGGCGGACTGCGCGTCTTCCCGATCTCGCAGTACGACGGGAGCGTCATCGGCAACTTCACCTGGTCCGAGGGATACGACCACGCCCTGAAAGCGCACGACCGGGCGGTCGGTTACGGCTTCAACCGCGGGACCGTCATCTACTTCGCCGTCGACTACGACGCGACGGGCGAGGAGATCACCAGCAACATCGTCCCGTACTTCTTAGGGGTCCAGGCCGGCCTCGCGAACCGCGGGAAGCGGTACATCGCGGGCGTTTACGGCTCCCGCAACGTCTGCCAGCGGGCGAGCAACGAGGCGTTCGCACGGCACTCGTTCGTCTCCGGCATGTCGGTGGCCTTCTCCGGCAACCTGGGCTTCCCGATGCCGGACAACTGGTCGTTCACCCAGATCAAGGAGTTCGAGTTCTCCTCGGGTGGCGACAGCTTCGCGCTGGACAACACCGTCTTCCGCGGCACCGAAGGCGGTGCGGGGCCGGAGAACGTGGGCGGCCGCGACTCGTCCCTCGACGACGTGCTCGCCTACGTCGACCGCTTGTGGAACATCGCGGTCGCCTACGGCGGTGACCCGAACCAGAGGGTGCTCGAGTACCTGCGCTTCCCCCGGTACAACGGCCTCATCTCCGGGTGGCAGTCGCTGATCGGCGACGTGGACGAGGCCTGGATCAACCACGCCCGGCAGGCGGGTGCGGGTCAGGTGCCGTCGTACAAGGACCCGTCGCACGGCATCACCATCAACGTGGACCACCTCGGCGCGACGGCGAACGCCGTCTACCTCAAGGGCTCCGGCACCGGCACCACGGGCAACCGCGGCGACTTCGGTGGCTGGGGCGGCGATCTCTCCACGTTCTACGGCGAATGGCGGGCGAACGCCGGTTCCTTCGCCTCCGGGTACGACTTCTGCACCGCCCGTCTCGCGAAGATCAACGTGCAGTCGAGCTTCCCGTTGGGCGACCTGGTCGAGGACGTCGACGGCCACCTGCTCGGCACCGCCGCACGCAACGGGGGACGGTTCAACCAGCTGCTCCGCACCCACCTCACCGGGAACGGCCACGTCACGAGGTTCAAGCGCTTCTTCAGCGAACGCCACGGCAACAACAAGGCCAACGTGGTCGCCGCGGCACGGCACATGATCGGCCGGCACGACGAGGACGCCGTGCTGGACACCCTGCGCTGGGCCGCGATCCAGAGCACGGGAGGCTGGCCGACGACGAAGCCGGAGGACCTGCCCGACAACAAGATCACCCCGTTCCTGCAAGGTTATGCGGACACGATCCAGCGCCTTGCGGGTCTGTGACGCGAGGAGCACCACTGTGTTGAGAGGAGCGGTCGCCGCGGTGTTCGCGGCGGTCGTGATGTACGTCTGGGGCTTCTCGAAGATCCTGTCCCCAGATGTCGGGGAAGCATGCGCCGCACGTGGGGAGACGTGGGACGCATGGGAGTACCACGCGTCGTTGTTCCCGCTCAGCCGCACCTGCAACGCGCGGTTCGACCTCGCTCCGCCCTACGTCAACCCAACGATCTGGGCACTGCTGGCGCTGGCCGTCGTTCTCACGGTCCTCGCTGCTCTGACACGACTTCGCAGGGGGAAAGCATGACCGAACACAGACTCGGCCGACGTCGGTTCCTGGGTGTCGCGGGCGTGGTCGCCGCGGCCACCACCGTCGGGTTCGCACCCGCCGCGTCCGCCGCGCCCACCGCGTCCGCCAACGGCTGGCCGCTGGGGCACAAGGACATCGTCCGTCACACGATCGAAGGCTCCGGCGCGACCATGGCGTTGCGGTCAGGCGATGTCGCGACCGTGCTGCTGCACGTAGCGCGCCGGTACAACTACGAGATCGCCACGATCGGGCTCGCCCACATCAGCCAGGTCGCCGGTACGGCACCGTTCGAGACGAACTACGCCTCGGGCACGGCATTCGCCATCCGGCCCGACCTGTATCCGCTGGGGGTCAAGGGAAACCTCTTCCCGGCCGAGCTCCTCGTGCTCCGCGACATCCTCGCCGAGTGCGACGGGGTCGTGCGCTGGGGCGGTGACTTCAAGAGGTCGCCCAAGGAGGGCCACTTCCAGATCGACGTGCCGCCGGGCAGCCCGAGGCTGGCCGCGACGGCCCGCAAGATCAACGGCTGGCGGCAGGGCAAGGCGGCAGGAGCGCCACCGGAAGCGTTCTCCAAGGCGCGGACCGCCGAGGCCGAGGTGCTCGCCCGCCGGCAGATCGCGACCGGCTGACCGCTGACGACCGGATGACGTTCGGCAGGATGTTGACCACGGCGAAACGGTCTTGGCCGTAACATCCGCCCCGTGCCCAGCAGCCCTGCCGAGCGTCCCGCCGAGGCCGTCGAGTCCGACCTCTCCGAGGACACCGACTCGCTCACCCACGAGGAGCGCGTCGCACCGACGTGGACCGAGTCACTCGCCCGCGGCCTGAGCAGACCGTTCGGCGGTCCGCTCGGTGAGCACGCGCTGGTCGGCCGGAACTACTTCTGGACGGCGCTGCGGGTGATCCTGATGCTCGCCGTGGTCACGTTGCTGCTGGGCTGGGTGCAGAAGTCGCCGTGCGTCCAGCAGTACACCGACGACAAGGGCGTCGTGCAGCTCGACTGGCGGGGCAGCAAGCAGTTCACCGCGCTCTGCTACTCCGACACGGTGCCGCTCTACACCGCGGAACGGCTCGACCAGCGCGGTTCCTTCCCGTACATCACGTCGTGGAAGGACGACGAGGGCAAGCCGACCGAGCACGTCCGGTACATGGAGTACCCCGTGGTCACGGGCGTGTTCATGTGGCTGAACGCGCGAGTGGCGCAGGGCCTCGTGGCGCTGGTGCCGGGGCTGCCGATGACCGTGATCGTGTTCTTCAACGTCACGGCGTTCTGGCTGGCCGTGGCGTGGCTGGTGACGGTGTTCTCGGTGGCTCGCATCGCACGGCGCAGAACGTGGGACGCGGCGATAGTCGCCGTCTCGCCGTTGGTCATCGTGCACGCGTTCACGAACTTCGACACCATCGCGACGGCGTTCGCGACGGCCGGTCTGCTGGCGTGGGCGCGGAAGAAACCCGTGCTCGCCGGTGTCCTGCTGGGGCTCGGTGGAGCGGCGAAGCTCTATCCGCTGTTCCTGCTCGGGCCCTTGCTGTTGCTGTGCTGGCGGTCCAACCGGATCAAGGTCGGTCTCACCACCACCGCGGCGGCCATAGGTGCGTGGGCGCTCGTCAACGCGCCGATCGCGTTGAACCCGGCGTCGCAGACGGGGTGGCGTGAGTTCTTCCGCCTCAACACCGAACGCAACGCGGACCCGGACACGCTCTACAACGTCATCGTGCAGTGGACGGGCTGGCAGGGCTTCGACCCCGGACTGACCCAGGGGCAGCCGCCGACGGTGCTGAACACGGTCAGCATGGTGCTGTTCCTCATCTGCTGCGCCGGCATCGCCTACGTCGCGCTCTCCGCACCGACGCGGCCCCGGCTCGCGCAGCTCGGGTTCCTGGTCGTGGCGGCGTTCCTGCTGACGAACAAGGTGTGGAGCCCGCAGTACTCGCTGTGGCTGGTGCCGCTGGCCGTGCTGGCGTTGCCGCGCTGGAAGCTGCTGCTGGCGTGGATGGCGGTCGACGCGCTGGTGTGGGTGCCGCGCATGTACTTCTACCTCGGCACCGACAACAAGGGCCTGCCGATCGACTGGTTCCTCGGCGCCGTCCTGCTGCGGGACGCGGCGGTCATCGCACTCTGCGTGATGATCATCAAGGAGATCTACCACCCGGAACGCGACCTGGTGCGGCAGGCGGGCGACGACCCGTTGGCGGGCGTGCTGGCCGACGCGCCGGACCGGCAGCTCGTCACACCCGCACGAGGCGCGCCATCGCACCGAATGCGGTCCCGTTCGGGTGCAGGTGATCACCGGAGTCGAACTCCGGACGCAGTCTGAGCGGATCGGCGGGGTCGCGCACGGCCTCGTCGAAGTCGATGGCGCCGGGGAAGGTGGCGCGGATCCACGCGTTCACCTTCTGCCGTTGCTGCTCCTTGGTCTCGGTCCAGTTGAACCAGCCGCGCCACGGCGTGATGGTGCCGACGTGGAACTCCACGCCCGCGTTGCGGCATCGCGCCTGGAGCGTGCGGATGCCGGCGATGACGTTCTCGGCGCTGACGCCGTGCTGGATGTCGTTGATGCCGCCCAGCAGCACGACCTTGCGGACTTCCTTGCTGTACAGGACGTCTCGCTGCACACGGGTGACCATCGGCGCGTCACCCAGCACCACGCCGTTGCCGTTGATGCCCGCGTTCAGCACCGCGTAGTCGCTCTCCACCAGCGACGGCCAGGTGTTCTCGGAGAAGCCCTCGGTGATCGAGTCGCCGAACATGACCACCGCACCCGGCGCGGTGAAGCCCGCGACCTCGACCGCCGAGACGAGGCAGATCTGCTCCCGCGTCGAGGTGATCGTGCGGTGGGCGCGGGCCTGGCACGGCGTTCCGGCGGGCGCGTACGTGCTGATGTCCAGCGTCTTGGTGACGGCGAGCTGCACGGCATCGCTGTAGACCTGGCCGCGGGCCTTGATCGTGACGCCGCGGGACCTGTTGAACGTGAGCTGCCGCGTCTGGCCGTCCGCGGTGACGGTGACCTGCTCGACGCGGACCGGTTTGATGCCCGTCAGGTTCGACAGGCGCACCCTGACCGAGGTGCCGCCCGCCGCGAGGTCGACCGTCGTGCGCACGCTCTGGTCGGCGACGGCACCCGACGACGTCGGCACCGCCTGCCACACGGGCAGCCAGCGGATCACCTCCGAGCGCACGGGCACGCCGTCGGAGGCACCGCAGACCAGCACCAACGCCAGCACGATGATCACCCTCACGGGTGCAGTGTGCGTCGGGTCAGCGCTTCGCTGCTACGGCCCCGCGGAGGAACTTCAGGTCTTCGTGGTCGTCCTCGGTGACGTCCCTGGCCTTGAGGAACACCACGAACAGCGCCACGAGCAAAGCGGCACGGCCCCACACGCCGATCATCACGGCCTGCGCGGAGAAGCTGTCGTAGATCCCGGCCGGCTGACCGAACTCGATCGCCCAGAACCAGCGGAAGATGCCGATGCCCATGGCCAGGTCGACCACGAAGTACGCGAAGGCCCACATCAGCCGCACGCGCAGCAGCACCAGGAACGGCACCAGCCACAGCGTGTACTGCGGCGAGTGGACCTTGTGCAGCAGCATGAAGCCGCACAGCATCGCGCCGGACACCGCGATCCACGGGTAGCTGCCCTCTCGCCGGAACCGCAGCCAGCCGTAGCCGGCGGCGATCGCGAACGAGAGCAGGATCGTGATCGGCGAGATGACGCCCACCAGCGACTGCATCGCGTCGTCGCCGATGAACGGGCGCAGGCCCCAGTACCAGATCGAGTTCGTGGTGATGTCGACCCTGCGCAGCTGCTGGAACTCGAACGACGCCGCCCAGCCGTCGTAGCCGGCGATCGCGAACGGCAGGTTGACCAGCACGACGGTGATGATCGAGGCGAGCCCGACCTTGACCGCGCCTGCCACGTCGACCTTCTTGCCGCTCGGCAACTCCTGGCCGCGCCAGCCGCCGGTGGCGACGAAGAGCATCAGCGGCAGCACGAACGCCGCCGGGTAGACCTTGAACGCGAACCCGAGCCCCAGCAGCACGGAGGCCACCGTCGCTCTTTCGACCAGCGGCCTGTTCCAGCGGTGCACCACGAAGATCGCGGCGACCGAGCACAGGACGACCGGCAGGTCCCAGTTGTGGAAGGCGTAGAGGATCAGCGGTGGACCGATCGCCCACAGCAACGCGCGCCAGCGGGCGAGCTTGCCCAGCAGCCAGCCGGTGAGCAGGCCGAACGGCGCCATCAGCAGCGACGAGTAGAGCAGGTACTCCGCGTCGTTGTGCGCGAAGATCGCACCCGCCCAGATGAGCAGGCCGGAGAGCACCGGGTACTCGACGGAGCCCCCGATGAGGACGCCCTTGTCGTTGATGTTGCCGTCGACGTACGGGAAGACGTGCCGGTCGATGTCGCGCCCGATCCAGAGGTGCTGGATGTCGGAGTAGCAGACGTCTTCCTTGTTGCGCTCGTCGTAGTCGGGCTGCGTGCGGCCCCACTGGTCGAACGCGGGACCGGTGCAGCGGTCCTTGTTGATGAAGCCCAGCAGCAGCGTGAGCCCGCACAGGAGCACGAGCACGACAGCGGCGGGCCTGCCGAAGCGGTTCGCGAAACGCCCGGCGTCATCTCGCTCGGACGTCACGCTCACCACCTCGTGCACGGTGTTCACCGGCCGGCGCGGTCGCGCAGGAAGGCGATGTCGTCTGCCTGGCCCTCGTCCGGCGTCTCCACCACTACGGGACATCCGGCGCCGGCGACCACGGCCGCCAGCTGGTCGGCGTCGATGGTGCCAGTCTTGATGTTGTCGTGCCGGTCGCGCGAGGAACCGAACTCGTCGCGCGAGCTGTTGAGGTGCACCAGGTCGATCCGGCCGGTGATCGCTTTCACCCGATCGACGATGCCGACCAGGTCCTCACCGGCGGCGAACGCGTGGCAGGTGTCGAGGCAGAAGCCCGCGCCGAACTCGCCGACCGCGTCCCAGAGCAGCTTGAGGGAGTCGAACGTGCGGGCCATGGCGCCGTCGCCGCCCGCGGTGTTCTCGATCAGGACCGGGACCGCGAAGCCGCCGTCGGCGACCTGCCGTTCGAAGAACTTGCGCCAGTTCGCGAAGCCGTCCGCCGGATCCTCGCCCTTGGTGACGTGCCCGCCGTGCACGATCAGGCCCTTCGCGCCCACGGTCGCGGCGGCCTCCGCGTGCTGGATCACGTTCTTCCTGGACGGAATCCGGATCTTGTTGTTCAGCGACGCGATGTTGATCATGTAGGGGGCGTGGACGAACACCTCCAGATCGGAGGCGAGCAGGGCCTCCGTCTGCGGATGAGGTTGGGGTTTCTTCCAGCCCTGGGGATCCGACAGGAAGAACTGGACGACCTCGGCCCCGCGTTCGGCCGCGGCGCCGACCGGGTCGTCGTCGCGTACATGGGCCCCGATGCGCATACGCAGGAGGGTAGTCGGCGTCCATAACGCCATCGCAGCCGCCGCCGATAGGAGTAATTGGAAAAACTGGGGATGGTCTACGTCACCACCAGGACCTACGGTCGTTACTTGAGAGTAGGAAAGGGGTTGGTATGCGACTGCTGAGCGCCTCCGCGGCGACGCTCCTGGCGTTGGCGTCCGCCTCCGTGGGCATCACCTCCGCCACGGCGGCCGAGCCCATCGTGGTGGGCAGTTGCGCGACGTCCGTGCAGGGCGCGCCCGGTACCCCGATCTCTCTCAGCCCCGCCGCGGTCACCCAGCCGATCACGGACCTGGTGCGCGCCGTCCCGGTGCTCGGGCCGCCGCTCGTCAAGCCGTTCCAGGACGGGTTCACGCAGGCCAAGCCCATTCCCATCGGTGCGGTGCAGGTCGGCCAGACGACCATCAGCGGCGGCACGATCGCGAACGCCGTGATGGCGGAGGTGCGCAAGATCCCCCTGCTCGGCCCGATCCTCGGCACGCTCGACCAGACCGTCCGCGCGACGCTGACCAGCGGGTGCCAGGTCACCGTGACGGGCGTGAACCAGGTCGTGGCGCCGGTCCAGGACGGGTCCAAGGCGATCGCGGACGCCTCGCAGCAGGCCGTCGGCGCGATCCCCGGCGCACCGAAACCCCCTGGTCAGCAGCCTCAGCCGCAGCCGGGCACCCCGCCAGGTCAGCAGCCCGGCGCCCAGCCGGGCGTTCCCGGTGTCGGCGCGGGCGCGCCGAGCAACCGCGACTTCTCGCTCTACCCCATCGGCTCGAACTTCGGCCGCGTGCCGCTGTTCAGCTACGGCTCGCTGCCGTTCGCGATGCCCGGCCTGTACTCGCCGTCGCCCGGCGTGCGGTACGGCTCGCAGGTGCCCCGCGCGTCCAACGGCACCGGCGTCGAGGGCGACCCGGTGCTGGCGGCCGGCCGCGCCACGGCGTTGCCCCGGCTGAGCGGTCCCGGCGGCGTCGGCGCCCCGGTGCTGGTCGCGGTGCTGATGCTGGCCCTGGTCACCGGCGCGCTGGTCCGGACCTGGGCGCTGCGCCGCACCCCTGCGTAGTCGCCGGACGCGCTCTGTTAACCTTTGTCAGTTGCTGACGCGACGACCCTCCTGCCACGGAAAGCCCGTGGCCGCGAGTCCACAGGAGGTGAGTGGTCCTCATGCGTCATTACGAAGTGATGGTCATCCTCGACCCCAGTCTCGACGAGCGCACTGTCGCACCGTCGCTCGACACGTTCCTCAACGTCATCCGCACCACGGGCGGCAACGTTGAGAAGGTCGAGGTTTGGGGCAAGCGCCGGTTGAGCTTCGAGATCAACAAGAACAGCGAGGGCATCTACGCGGTGCTCGACCTGTCCTCGACGCCTGAAGCGGTGAAGGAACTGGACCGCCAGCTCGGTCTGCAGGAGACGGTGCTCCGGACGAAGGTCCTGCGCCGCGAGCCCGCCAAGGCCGCCAAGTTGGCTGCCAAGGCTGCGGCCAAGTCGGACGCCAAGTCGGCCAAGTCGGCGGCCAGGGCCGCTGCCAGGGCCTGACCAACCTCGACTAGGGGAGCTCCCAAGACATGGCTGGTGAGACGACGATCACGGTAGTCGGGAACCTGACTGCCGACCCCGAACTGCGCTTTACCCAGTCCGGCGCGGCGGTGGCCAGCTTCACGGTCGCCTCCACGCCCCGCACGTTCGACAAGAACTCGGGCGAGTGGAAAGACGGCGAAGCGCTGTTCCTGCGGTGCAACGTGTGGCGGCAGGTCGCCGAGAACGTGGCCGAGTCGCTCACCCGCGGTTCGCGAGTGCTCGTCTCCGGACGGCTGCGCCAGCGTTCCTTCGACACGAAGGAAGGCGAGAAGCGCACTGTCGTGGAGCTGGAGGTCGACGAGATCGGCCCCTCGCTGCGCTACGCGACCGCGAAGGTCAACAAGGTCAGCCGTGGAGACGGCGGCGGTGGCGGCGGCTTCGGCGGCGGCGGCGGTCAGCAGTCTCGCGGTGGTGGCGGCGGCGCGCCCGCAGACGACCCGTGGGGTTCTGCCCCGCCGGCCGGCTCCGGTGGCGGTTTCGCCGACGAGCCCCCCTTCTAGACCGACTGCACCGGTCATCCAGTACTTCACTCATCGCGTATTCAGGAGTTAGAGACACATGGCCAAGCCGCCTGTGCGCAAGCCCAAGAAGAAGGTCTGCGCCTTCTGCAAGGACAAGAGCGCGTCCCTGATCGACTACAAGGACACGACGCTCCTCCGCAAGTTCATCTCCGACCGCGGCAAGATCCGTGCCCGCCGCGTCACGGGCAACTGCTCGCAGCACCAGCGCGACGTCGCTGTTGCCGTGAAGAACGCCCGTGAGATGGCCCTGCTGCCCTACACCTCGACCGCTCGCTAAGAGAAGGAGACACTGCGATGAAGCTCATCCTCACCGCTGACGTTTCCGGCCTTGGCGCTCCCGGCGACATCGTCGAGGTCAAGGACGGCTACGGCCGCAACTACCTGCTCCCGCGTGGTCTCGCGATCGTCGCGACCCGTGGCGCGCAGAAGCAGATCCAGGTCATCACCCGCGCGCAGGACACCCGCCGCGTGCGCGACCTGGACCACGCCAAGGAGATCAAGGCCGCGCTCGAGGGCCTCTCCGTGGAGCTCAAGGCCAAGTCCGCCGCCGGCAGCACCAAGCTGTTCGGCTCGGTCACGGCGTCGGACGTGGCGGCTGCCGTCAAGTCCGCCGGTGGTCCGGTCCTGGACAAGCGCGCCATCGAGCTGCCGGGTCACATCAAGACGACCGGCAAGCACTCGGTCACGGTTCGCCTCCACCCCGAGGTCACCGTCGCCCTGCCGCTCGTGGTTACCGGCGGCGAGTAAGTTTCGTCGATCTCGTCGGGCGCCCCGCCACACGTTGGTGGGGTCCGCCCACGGTTCGGTTTGCTGAAGCGCCGTCCACCCGGAATGCTCCGGGTGGGTGGCGCTTTCGCTCGTTCGGACCAGTGCCGTTCTGTCCACGTCCTGTGGATAAACACCGCGTACAGCCGTGTCGCGACACGCCGAAGAAGGTGTTTTTCGCGACACGCCGAGGGTGTGGCGCACAACTTTTTCCACAACTTGTGCACAGCCTCTGAGCTGCAGTTAGTTCTGTCACTCCACTGGTTGTCAACAGGTTGTCCCCAGCGCCACGATCCCTGTGGGCAACCATCCACAGGTTGTCCCCCAGTTGTCCACAGGACGATCCACACGCTGGTTTGCTTGCTCCGGACGGGTCCCTCTAGCGTCGCTCTCAGGGCAAGGCCATCGCACAGCGTGGCCGCCCGAAATTGTCGGTGCCGCGCGGTACAACTAGGGGACTCAGGCACCGTCTCTCGACTCTTCGCAGGGGTGATTCGGCAGTGGCGCTCGTGGACGACCGGGGCATGGCGGAGCCCGCATTCGAGCGTCAGCCGCCCCAGGACCTGGCCGCGGAGCAGTCCGTCCTCGGCGGCATGCTGCTGTCCAAGGACGCGATCGCGGACGTCATCGAGGCGCTCGCGCCGAACGACTTCTACCGCCCGGCGCACCAGGCGATCTACGACTGCATCCTCGACCTGTACGGCCGCGGCGAGCCCGCCGACCCGATCACCATCTCGGCCGAGCTCGAACGCCGCGGCGAACTGCTGCGCGTGGGCGGCGCGCCGTACCTGCACACGTTGATCGCGACGGTGCCCACGGCCGCGAACGCCGGCTACTACGCCGAGATCGTGGCCGAGAAGGCGGTGCTGCGCCGCCTGGTCGAGGCCGGCACGCGCATCGTGCAGCTCGGCTACAACGGTGCCGAGGGCGCCGACGTCGACGAGGTGGTCGACCGCGCACAGGCCGCGATCTACGAGGTCACCGACCGCCGCACGACCGAGGACTACGTCGCGCTGGAGGACCTGCTCCAGCCGACCATGGACGAGATCGACGCCATCGCGTCCCGCGGCGGCATGTCGCAGGGCATCCCGACGGGCTTCGCCGACCTCGACGCGCTGACCAACGGCCTGCACGGCGGCCAGATGATCATCGTCGCCGCCCGCCCCGGTGTCGGCAAGGCGCTGGCGCTCGACACCCCGCTGCCCACCCCGTCCGGCTGGACGACGATGGGCGACATCTCCGTGGGCGAGTTCCTGATCGGCGCCGACGGCCGCCCGACCCGAGTGGTCGCCGCGACCGAGGTGATGACGGGCCGCCCGTGCTTCGAGGTCGAGTTCTCCGACGGCACGGTGATCGTCGCCGACGCCGAGCACCAGTGGCTCACGGAGTCGTGCAGCGAGACCGGCGGCTTCTGGGCCATTCGCACGACCGCGCAGCTGTTCGACCGCGTCGGCGTGTGCCGCATGTTCGTGCGCATGTCCGCAGCGTGGGACCTGCCCACCGCCCCGCTGCCCCTGTCACCCCACTCGCTCGGCCTGTTCCTGTCGGGCCTGGGCGACCTGGAACTGACGGACGACGAACTGCGCGTGGCCAAGTCCCTGGACCTGGCGGACGAACCGCACATCCCCGCCGCGTACCTGCGCGCGTCCCGCAAACAGCGCGCGGAACTGCTGGCCGCCCTCCAGGTGGACGGCCGCTTCGCCCGCCTCCGCCGCGACGTCGACGAGCTGATCGCGGGCCTCGGCCAGCACGACCAGGTGGAGATCACCGCCGTCCGCCCGGTCGCCTCGGTGCCGGTGCGCTGCGTGCAGGTCGACAACCACGACCACCTGTACCTCGCGGGCGAGACGATGATCCCGACCCACAACTCGACGCTGGGCCTCGACTTCGCCAGGTCGTGCTCCGTCAAGCACGGCATGACCAGCGCCATCTTCAGCCTGGAAATGAGCCGCACCGAGATCGTCATGCGCATGCTCTCCGCCGAGGCGCGCATCCGCCTCAGCGACATGCGAGGCGGCACGATGAGCGACGACGACTGGACCCGCCTGGCCCGCCGCATGAGCGAGATCAGCGAGGCACCGCTCTTCGTGGACGACAGCCCGAACCTGACGATGATGGAGATCAGGGCCAAGGCCAGGCGCCTCAAGCAACGCCACGACCTCAAGCTCGTGGTCGTCGACTACCTCCAGCTGATGTCCTCGGGCAAGAAGACCGAGTCACGCCAGCAGGAAGTCTCGGAGTTCTCCCGAAACCTGAAGCTCATCGCCAAGGAGCTCCACGTCCCGGTCATCGCGATCTCGCAGCTCAACCGTGGCCCGGAACAGCGAACCGACAAGCGCCCGATGCTCTCCGACCTCCGTGAGTCCGGCTCCCTGGAGCAGGACGCCGACATGGTCATCCTGGTCAACCGCCCGGACGCCTGGGAACGCGACGACCCGCGCGCCGGCGAGGCCGACCTGATCATCGCCAAGCACCGCGCGGGCCCGACCGCGACCATCGTCGTGGCGCACCAGCTGCACTACAGCCGCTTCACCGACCTGGCCCAGACGTAAGCCGGCGGCGTCGGCCGACCGCTGCTCTGGCATCGCCTCTGTCGACAGATCGGATCCGAAGCCCTAGGACCGCAGGCCGCGCAACGCCGCGTCCACGACCTGCCGCGCGTACTCGCCGGTCAACGGCGCGGTGCGGTGCAGCCATCGGTTGAGGATCGGTCCCCAGATCAGGTCGACCGCTACCTCCAGGTCCACGTCCTCGGCGAGTTGTCCTGCCTGCTGGGCGGTGAGGAGGCGGGCCTTCTTGATCTCGCGCATGGGCTTGTCGAGCCGGGTCGCGTAGTCGGCGGCGATGGCCTGGTCGAGGACGATCTCGGTGTGCAGGGCGCGCATCGCCTGGTCGAAGCGCGGGTCGTTGAGTTCCTCGACGGTGGCGGTCAGGACCAGTTTCAGGTCTGCGGCCAGGTCGCCGGTGTCGGGGAGAGCCGCGGCTTCGCCGTCTCCTGCGAGGGTGAGGAAGGCGTCGAAGAAGAGCGCGCCTTTCGAGGGCCACCAGCGGTAGATCGTTTGTTTGCCCACGCCCGCTGACTTGGCGATGCGCTCGATGGTGAGTTTCGGGTATCCCACCTCCCCGACGAGGTCGATCGCCGCGGTGAGGATGGCGCGACGCACGGCATCGTTGCGCCGGCTGGGGTCTGGGGCAGCCGTGGTGGACACGGCGCCAATGTAGCGCACGGCGAGACGAGACGTCTCGTCTTGACAGGGAGTCACAGCTGGAGGCATGCTTCATCCGGTCAACGAGACGAGACGTCTCGTCTCGTCAGAAGCAGGAGGGAACGAGATGACTACCTCAGCCTCGTCGCGGGTCTGGTTCGTCACCGGTGCGAGCCGTGGTCTCGGCCGCGCCTTCACCGAGGCGTCGCTGGCCTCGGGTGACCGGGTCGTCGCGGCGGCCCGCGACCTCTCGCCGCTCGACGAGCTCGCCGCGCGATACCCGGAACGGCTGCTGCGGCTGCCGTTGGACGTCACGGACCGCGACGCCGTTTTCGACGTCGTCGGGACGGCCGTCGAGCACTTCGGGAGGCTCGATGTCGTCGTGAACAACGCCGGCGCGCTGTTCGCCGGGATGGTGGAGGAGTTCAGCGAGGCTGACGCACGCGCGCAGATGGAGCTCAACTTCTTCGGTGCTTTGTGGGTCAGTCAGGCGGTGATGCCGCACCTGCGTGCCAACAGGAGTGGGCACCTGCTGCAGATTTCCAGCATTGGTGCGCTCGGCGGGTTCGCCAGCACGGGGCTTTACAGCGCCAGCAAGTTCGCGCTCGAAGGGATGAGTGAGGCGCTGGCCGCGGAGGCGGCGTCGTTCGGCGTGAAGGTCACCATCGTTCAGCCCGGCGGGTACTGGACCGACCTCTACGCCAGCAGCAGGGCGGCTGAGCCGAACCCCGTCTACGACGAGTTGCGCGCCGAGCTGCAGAAGATGTGGGCCGAGGGATCGGCCGACAGCGAGCCGAGGCTCGCCGCCGAGGCGGTGATGAAGCTGGTCGCGAGCGATGAGCCGCCGCTCCGGCTCTTGCTCGGCAGCCTGGTCTACGACGTCGCCTTCGACATCTCGCGACGGCGGATGGAGACGTGGGCGTCCTGGGAGGAGACCAGTCGCGCGGCGGAGAAGGCTGTGCCGCAGCCCGTTTCCTGACGGTCAGGGCCTGGACACCGTCACCCGCGCGGGTCGCGGTGCTGGTCAACGGCCCTCGCCTCGACTAGAACCGGACTGTGCTGCACGACCCGCTCACGGGCCTGCCCGGACACGCGCTGCTGCTCGACCGCTTGGAGCAGGCGCTCATCCGCGCCCGCACGCGCGGCACGCTCGTGACGCTGGTCCTGGTCACGGGTCCGGACGACGTGCTGGGGGCGGCGAAGGTGTTGCGGGCCGGGCTGAGGCCGGACTTCACGGTCGCGCGGTACGGCGACTCGGTGCTGGCGGTGCTGGCCGAGCACGACTTCGGGGACGGGTCGCCGATCGCCGAGCTGATCAGGCAGCTGGCCGGGGAGAGTCCGCAGGTGCACTGGGTCACGAGCGACGGGGACGCGACACCCGAGAACGTGATCGCCACAGCGCGAACACCCCCCACACGGCACTGAGCCCCAGCGACACCGTCGTGTCGCTGGGGCTCAGCTTCTTACCGGAGGAGGGTGTTACATCTTGCGGGGTGTTGTTACAGCGAGCCGGTCACCGTCTGGAACAGGTTGGCCGGGTCGATCATGGCGAGCGCCGGGGCGTTGAACGGCAGCTGCGGCAGCGCGCGCTCGTCGGCCGAAGGCGCCAGGCCCTGGGTCGGGTTCAGGTTGAGACCCGAGAGGGAGGCCGGGCCGTCGAGCGGCAGCGCGGGCAGCGAACGCTCGGTCGGCAGGGCGGGCAGCTGCACCGGCACCGGCAGGGCCGGGGCGGTCACCGGGAGGGACGGCAGCGAACGCTCGCCGGCGCCGGCCGGGACGAGGCCCTTCGCGGCGTCGAGCAGCTGGCCCAGGGGCAGGCCCTGCACGTTCGGGGTGATGCTGCCGGTGCCACCGTTCAGCGGCAGGGCGGAGCGCTCCTGCGCCACACCGGGCAGAGCCGGGGTGGGCAGCTGGCCGGCCAGAGCCGCCAGGTCAGCCGGGTTCGGGAACTGGTTGACCGGCAGCTTGCCGTCCAGACCGTCGATGCCGTGGAACGCCGGGACCTCGTTGGCCTTCATCAGGCTGTCGATGCCCTTGGGGAGCTCGAGGCCCTTGAGCTGCGTGGCGCGCAGCGTGCCGTCGGTGTCCTCGCCGGTGAGCTGCGTGTCGTCGCTCGTGCCCAGCGTGGTCGCCTGGCCGACGACCTCGACGGGGATGCGCGCGACCTTCGCCGCGGCCTCGACCGGGACGTTCATGTCACGAGCGGACAGCGGGCCGCTGCCCTCGGTGAGGGTCTCGCCACCGGCCTGGGTGTACGAGGTCTTGTCGGTGACCGTGGTGGCGTTGCCCGCCGCCGCGACCGCGTCCGCGTACACGCCGGCGAAGGCGTTGGCGGGGACGTTGATCAGGTTGCCGGAGACCGAGGCGTCGTCGGCCGAGGAGTAGCTGTCGGCACCCGACACGACGTTGGTGCTGGACACCACGTCGGAGTTGGTGATGCCGGCCGCGGCGACGGTGTTGCCCGGAACCGCCGGGAGCACAGCGGGCTGCGCGCCGATCAGGTTGCCGGAGACCGAACCGTGGTCACCGTTGCTGTTGACGTCGCCACCGGCGACCGAGCTGAGGTCGTTGGTGGAGAAGGCGTCGACGTTGCTGCCGCCGCCGACCGACCAGCCGAGCACCTGGGTGCCGGTGGCGACCGGAGCCGACACGACGTTGCCCGCGATGGAGCCCTTCTCACCGGTGGAGAGCGCGTCGCCGCCGGCCGTCATGTCGGTGGCGTTGTCGCCGACCGTCTTGTTGTTGCCCACCAGGGTCACGCCGTCGGCGAAGACCTGGGCCGGCGTCGAGGTCGGGACCTGGACGATGTTGCCGGCGACCGAGCCCTTCTTGCCGGTCGCGTGCGGGTCGTCCCCGGCCTTGACCGTGGTGTCGTTCGCCGTGTCCGACGTGGTGTTGCCCACCAGGCCGGCGGTGACGGCGAAGACCTGCGGCGCGACGGCGGTCGGGGCGGTCACGATGTTGCTGGAGACCGTGCCGTTGTCGTCGGCCGTGTTCGGGTTACCGCTGGAGCGGACGAACTTGACCTCGTCGGCCGAGCCGGCCGCCTGGCCACCGAGCGCGGCGGCGAGGCCGTAGACCTCGGCCGGAGCGGCGACGGGGACCTGCGCGATGTTGGCGGAGCCGACCGAGTCGTCGCCGAGGGTGCCCTGGTAGCCACCGGTGGTCGACTTGACGTCGTTCTCGCAGGTGCCCGCGGACTGGCCGGCGAGCGTGGCACCGTTGCCGCACACGTCCACGGCCGAGGCCGGGGCAACGTCGGCGATGTTGCCGGACAGCACCGACTTGCTGCCGTCCGTCAGGGTGCCGCCACCGGCGTTCGAGGTCGCCTTGTTGGCGTGCTCGGTCAGCGCGTTGCCCACGAGGGACGCGCCGTTGCCGCCCGCGGCGACGGGGAGCGAGATGGGCGCACCGGCGACGTTGCCGGAACCCGTGGAGCCGTGGCCCGTGGTGCGCTTCTCGCCACCGGCCCACGAGTCGTTCGTGGTGTCGCTGACGGCGGTCGCGTTGCCACCGACGGCGGCGGCGTTGTCGTCGACCGTGACGGGGCCGGCGAGCGCGGGCTCGACGATGTTGCCGGCGAGCGTGGCCGGGTCACCGTTGGTGCGGGTCGTGCCACCGGTGTACGCGCCACCGCTCTGCACCGAGTCGGTGGTGGCGTTGCCGGCACCAGCGGCCGAGTTGCCGTTGACCTCGGCCAGCGGGGACAGCGGGATCGGCACGGCGTTGCCGGAGATCGAGCTGTTCTCGCCGCTGGTGGTGACGTCGCCCTCGGAGGAGGCGAACGTGTTGGCCACCGAGTTGACGTTCGCGATGCCGGCCGCGCCGACACCGTTGCCGGTGATCTGAACCGGGGTCGCGCCCTGCTCGGAGACGACGTTGCCGGAGATCGCGCCCTTCTCACCGCTGGTGGTGATGGGGCCACCGGTCGTCGAGACCTGCTCGGCGGTGGTGTTGGTCTCCGCGTTGCCGCCGGCCGCGATCGCGTTGCCGGTGATCTGGACGGGGAGGATGTGGTTCACGGCAACGACGTTGCCGGCGAGCGCCTGGCCGGAGCCGTCCGTGACGATCGAGCCGTCGCGGTGGGTGTGCTGCGAGCAGTCGCCGGTCGCCTCGGTGTTGGCGAGAACCGCGATCGCGTTACCGCAGATGTTGATCGGCACATCGACGTGCGCCTGGATCGTGTTGCCGCGCACCAGGTTCTGGAGCGGGGTGCCCTGCAGACGCTCGCCTGCCTGGCGAACCAGCGGGTTCGCGACGGGCGACGCCGTGCGGGTGGGCACCGCGCTGGTGACGCGGTCCGTGCTGATCGTCCGGTCCACCTTGGGGACCGTGATCTCCTTGACCGGGGTGGCCAGCTTGTTCTGGTCCGCCTTCAGCGGAACAGAGGCCGCGACGTCGACGGCCGGGGGAGCTGCGTCCGGGTCGACGTTCTCCTGGGCAGAAGCGATGCCCGTACCGAGCATCAGCAAACCACCAGTGACAAACGCGGTCTGAAGTCCGCGCTTTGCCCAGGTCTGCATTAGATCTCCTTCATCGGGTTCCCGTCGAGAAAGCGACGGGGGCTCAAGGGGGTGGGGCCGAAACGCGCAGGGGAAGGCGCGTCATCACCGGGGGAGTCGCACGCGGTGATCGACCTGTTTGAGCGCAAGAAAAAAGCGCGACGGTCGACTTCCGGACAGCCACGGGGAGGAGGGCTGTCGCGGACCGCGCGCTGGAATCAGTCGGGGTTGATACCGGGCTGCTTGCCCGGCGTCACGGTGACCTCGTCAGTGGACGGCGCGAGAGCGCGCGTCGACGAGATGCCGTGAACGTTGCCGGGTGCAGCGAAGGCAGCGGTCGTGCTGCCCTTGGAGGAGCCAGAACCGTCGTTGCACGAAGAGCACTGCACCGGCGCGGGGGCCGGGACGGGCAGCTTCGGGAACGGGTTGCTGGGCAGGGACGGACGCTGCTCGGAGGGCACGACGAAAGCGTTGTGCTCCAGCATATCCGTCCACGTGCCACCGGACGAGCCGGTGAACTGCGAGACCACAGGGGCCGGCGACTGTCCGGCCTCGGTGGCGGGAGCCGGGATCTCCGGGAACGTCACGTCCAGCGACCGCGCCGAGGCGGGGCTGTCGGAGTGACCGATCCTGGTGACCTGCGGCAGGATTCGTGCGGCGATCTGTTCGACCGCCTGGGAGACCTGCACGGCGGGCAGGGCGGCGCGAGCCTTCTCCTGCTCGGCGCGCAAGGTCTCGTCGAGCTTGTGCACTGCCTCGGCAGCGGGAACGACGACCGGCAGCTTCTCGTCCGTCTTGGCGACGATCTTGCTGACGACGTCGAACTGCTGAGCATCCGCAGTAGGCACCGTCTCCGCGTTCGCGGCAGACGTGGTGAGCACCCAGGCAACGGCCGTTCCCGCGATCGCCCCACCGACGGCGAGCAGCGCTCGGGTGGCGAACCGGCGGATGCCGTTCGCTCCCGTCTTCGCTCGCAAGTCAGCGGACAACGCAGGAATCCTCGCTACTCGGTGGCACTCAAGGGAATCGCCGACGATCAACGTGATCAAGTCGACGTCGGCGACTCTGCCAGTCCATCCACCCCGAATGCACGCTCTGAGCGCCCGGTTAACTACATCGTGTGAACGCCCCGCCGGGACTCACACCCGCTTCAGCACACGGGCGGCGCCTGCCGCCGCGGTCGACGCGAGCACCCAGCCCACGGCCACGAGCAGCGAAGATATCCATTGCGACGCACCGGTGAACTGCCACTTGCCGTCGTGGCCGAAGTCGATGATCGGGATCAACAGGTCGAGCGCGAGGAGCGCGGCGTTCCACACCGGGTCCTCGTCCTTGTTGAGCTTGACCATCGGGTGCCAGTTGAACCAGAGGGCGCCGAACAACCAGAAGACGCCGAGCCAGCAGATCGCGAGCCACGGCCGGTAGCCGTAGCCGACCGTGAACCGCTGCACCACGCCCCAGACCCGTCCGGCGCGACCCAGTTCGGAGTAGCGGCGGCGTTGCTTCTCCAGCTGGACCTTCTGCGCGAGCTCCTCCTCGCCGCCCTGCTGGTAGACGGCGGCGAGCTGTTCGTACGGTCCCGGCGCGAAGTCCGGCTGCACCTTGAGCAGCCACTTGAGGCGCGTCTGCACCGGCACGTCCGGGTCGGCGGTGATGCCGGCGAACTCGAAGTCGTCCACGGCGACGCCGCCCTCGGCGTCCCACAGCCCGGGCCCGTCGGTCACCGACACGGCCTTGAGCCTGCTCAGCACTATCTTTCCCTTGGGCTGCTGGCC
This sequence comes from Lentzea sp. HUAS TT2, assembly GCF_051853195.1. Lineage (NCBI taxonomy): Bacteria > Bacillati > Actinomycetota > Actinomycetes > Pseudonocardiales > Pseudonocardiaceae > Lentzea > Lentzea sp. HUAS TT2. Next base: position 2,720,939 of record NZ_CP196667.1, read on the forward strand.
GGCGGGGATGTGCAGGCGGAACTGGTGGACGGTGAGGCCGTAGGCGTTGAGCGCGATGTCCGCGGAGGTCGAGCCGAGGTGCGAGTCGCTGAAGGTCGCCATCTTGCCGACCTCGCCCAGCCGGATCCGGACGCCGCCGACCGCGGTGAACCCGCGGCTGCACAGGAGGTCCTTGCCGATCGTGATGGCGCGGGCGTCCAGTGACGGCTTCTGCGTGCCGTTCGCGCGGAGCCTCGGCAGGGTCAGCTCGGCGCCGGACATGTCGAGCGTCGAGCCGATGTTCGCGTTCTGCAGACGCACCGAGCCCTTGGCCTTCAGCGCGCGCAGGAAGAGCGTGCCGCCGATCTGGAGGCGGTCGGCGAACAGGACGTCGATGCCGGGCCCGTGCAGCGAGACGCCGGACATGCTGGCGCTGCCGTTGATGGTGGCGTTGGACAGCCGCACCTGACCGTAGGTGTGCAGTGCCTGCGACCGGAGGCCCGCGCCGTTGACGGCACTGCGGGCCTCGACGTCGCCGCGGACGTGCATGCCGTCCGCGTGCAGGGCGACCGGGATGCGGTTCGTGACGTCGCCGGCGAGTTCTTCGGCGAACTCGCGTGGCCCGATCACCGCGCCGGACAGCCGCAGGTAACCGCCGATGCTCGCGTTCGGCAGCCGTACGGTGCCCTCGCTGGTGAAGCCGTCGTCGAGCTCGACGTTGCCCTCGACCCGGATGCGGTCGGCCACGAGCGTCGCGGCCTCGTCGGCGGACCCGTGCGGCAGGACCAGCACCTGGTTGTCGACGCGGTGGGCGGAGTTGAGGCGGGCACCGGTGAACTCGACGTTCCCGTTGATCCGCGCGCCGTCGAAGAGCACCCGGCCGTCGGCGGTGAACCGGCCGCCCTCGGCGTTGCAGAAGACGTTGCCCGCGACGACGATCCCGGACGCGTCGAGCGCGTCCTTGCCGGTGTTGAGCAACCGGGCGCCGCCGAGGTGGACGCTGCCGCCGATCGCCGCGCCGCGCAGCCGCACCTCGCCGTTGGCCCGCATCGCGATGGCCTGGACCGAACCGCTGACCCGCAGCCGAGCGCCCAGCAGCGCGTGGTCGTTGTCGGACCGCAGCACCGCGCCGGCGAGCCGGAGCGTGCCGTCCACCGCGGCGTCGGTGAGGTCGACGGTGCCGGTGCAGGTGAAGCCGGCTTCGAGGACCAGGTCGCTGAAGATCCTGAGGTTGCGGCCCTGCAGTCCCGGCACGCGGGTGCCGCGCAGCCGCAGGCCGATGAGCCGGGCCATGCGGAGGTCGAGCGACTCCTCGAACGTGCAGTGGGTGAGGTCGATGACCCTCGTGACGCGGGTGCCCTCCAGCTCGAACCTGCCGGTGATCCGCGCGTTTCGGAGCCGCAGGGCGGGCAATCCCTTGCGCGGCACCCGGTACAACCCGGTCAGCAGACCGGTGAGCACCTCGCCGCGAACGCTCTGTCCGGTCAGGTCTGTCTCGGTTCCCCCCGCGTAGGCCCCTGCGACCTGGCGCTCGACTTCGGTCAAGTCTTCCGGCTTGATCACTTCGTCCTCCCCTGACGAGTCGGATCATCCCTTTTGAGGTTCCGGCTTGGCGAGGGTCCGAACAGTTAACGTGAGGTCCGTGAGCGCACCGGAGTCGGAGATCAGCAGCCGCGTCCCACTGCTGCTGCGCGTAAGTGCCGCACTGAGCTGGCGTTTTGTCGTCGTGATCGCCGCGTTGTACATCGTCGCGTACGTGCTGGGCTTCCTGGCATCGATAGTGATCCCGGTCGCTATCGCGCTGCTGCTGGCCGCACTGCTGTCGCCCGGCGTGGCGAAACTCGTCGAATGGCGGGTGCCGCGCGGCGTCGCGACCACCGTGATGATGATCCTCGGCATCGGCGTGCTCGGCGGCGTGCTGACGTTCGTGATCAGCGAGTTCTCCCGCGGCCTGCCCGAGCTGCAGTCGCAGGTGGCTGCCTCGCTCGACACGATCCAGAAGTGGCTGAAGGACGGGCCGGCGCACCTGTCCGACGCGCAGCTGCAGAGCTACGTCAACGAGATCGTGAAGACGATCAAGGAGAACCAGGCGGAGATCACGTCCGGCGCGTTGACCACGGCGGCGACTTTGGGCGAGCTGCTGACCGGGTTGTTGCTGGCGCTCTTCACGCTGATCTTCTTCTTGCACGACGGTGACGGGATCTGGCGTTTCGTGACTCGTGCGGTGCCTCGTGACGTGCGTCAGCGTGTCGACGTGGCTGGCCGTCGGGGGTTCGGCTCTCTCGTTTCTTATGTGCGCGCCACGGCCGTGGTCGCGATTGTTGACGCCGTTGGTGTCGGTGTCGGGTTGGCGATCATCGGGGTGCCTCTGGTGGTGCCGCTGTCCGCGTTGGTGTTCCTCGGGGCGTTCATTCCCATCATCGGTGCGGTGTTCACGGGTGCTATCGCCGTGTTGATCGCGTTGGTGACCAACGGGCCTATCGCGGCGCTGGTGGTGTTGGCCGTGCTCATCGGTGTGATGCAGCTGGAGTCGCACGTTCTGCAGCCGTTGTTGCTGGGGCGTGCGGTCAAGCTGCACCCGTTGGCCGTGGTGCTGGCCATCGCCGGTGGGTTGGTGACCGGGGGGATTGCCGGGGCGTTGCTGGCGGTGCCGTTGCTGGCGGTGCTGAACTCCGGGATCCGGTCGCTGGTGTCGGACGCGGACGCGGTGCAGACGCCGGAGAAGGTGGATGTGCTGAATCCGCAGGACACGGCGCCGAAGGACGACAAGAGCGAGCGGGTCAAGGAGCTCTAGGGTCGTGCGAACGGGAACCTTCGACTACACGATCAACGGCCGGGGCACGGTCTCCGACGCCGTCGAGCTGATGGCCGACGTGCCGCGGCTGGTCACCATGCACCCGCTGGCGATCGCGACCCGGGCAGTGCCGCCGGGGCCGGGAGTGCTGCGCAGCACCGCCGTGACCTCACGGCTGAAGCTCGGCCCGGTCGCCATGAAGATCACCTACCGCGCCGACCTGATGGTCCGGGGCGACGACGAGGTGATCACCGTGGCGCACCAGCAGCCGCGGACGACCTTGCGCAGCCACGTCCGGGTGCAGGACGCCGGCGACGGACGGGTGCGGATCGGGGTCGGCATCACGTTCGAGGCGCCGAGTCCGTTGTTCTCCTACGGGTTCGCGAAGGCCCGGTTCGCTCACGAGCACATGGCCGCGGAGATCGAGAAGTACCTGAACGCCTAGGCCATCGACACGAGGTTGCGGCCGTAGGCCTTCGCCGCCAGCAACGCCGCATCCGCCGCCACCAGCAGATCCGGCAGCTCGTACCCGAACCGAGTCGTCGTCGACACCCCGATGGACACAGTCAGCCCGTGCAGCTCGTGCGGCTTCCCGTCGGTGGCCATCGTGGGCACCCGAAGAGCCGCCACGGCCTTGCGCACCCGTTCGGCGACGTACTCGGCCTCGTCCGGCGTGGCCTCGGGCAGCAGCACGACGAACTCCTCACCGCCGAAGCGGCCGACCAGGTCTCCTCGGCGGACGGTTCCGACCAGCAGCAACGAGATCGCGGCCAGGGCGGCGTCGCCTGCCAGGTGGCCCACCTCGTCGTTGACGCGCTTGAAGTGGTCGAGGTCCAGGAGCATGACGGCCATGGGGCGGGTGCGGCCCGAGCCCTTGGCGAGCTCGTAACGGGCCCGGCTGTCCCAGTGCACGGCGTTGGCGAGGCCGGTCTTGGCGTCTCGCTGGGCTGATCGACGCCATTGCGGGAGTTGGGCCGCTCGTTCCAGAAGCGCGAGGGACGGGCCCGCGATGAGGACGTGGATGGCGTTCGACTCCGCGACGCAGCCCATGAGGCCGCCGATCGACACGGCGACGATGCCGAGGATGGCGTCGATGGGTTCGCCGACGTTCTCCTCGAACGTGGCCGAGGGGCTGCGGAGTTTGAGGCCCAGGGAGATGAGGCCCGCGCGCAGGATCAGCAGCAGGGCTGCGGCCAGGGTCAGGATCAGCAGGTTCGCGTGCGGGTCTGCCCAGCCGAGGACGTAGCGGGTGATGAAGACGGCCAGGGCGGTGGCGCTCAGCGTGAAGAGCCAGCGGTGGGTTTCCGGGCGTGGGGAGAGCAGGCTGTGCAGGGCGGGGCCGAAGAGGAGCAGCACCAGGAGGTTCGGCGGTAAGGCGAGGATGCCCGCCGTCAGGTAGCAGAGGTGGGCTGCCCACGGGTTGCGCTCGGTCTCGCCTAAGCGGTGGCTGTAGATGGAACTGCCGATGATCACCGCGCCCGCCGTGCCCGCGATCGCGGCGAACTTGGCGATTTCGGAGGGTGACGGCGTTTCGGAGGAAACGATCGCGTGGACCACGGTGGCGAGGGCCGCGATGTCGATCAGCAACCAGTAGCAGAGCGCAGGCCGCCGCAAAGTCCACACCGGCCAGTCCCGCACCTGCATCGCCCTCCCCCGAACCCGGAGAGCGTCGCACATTCCTCCGTTCGGCAGAAGACGGCCACCTGGGGGTTAGCCAGCACACGTTCACGCGGCAGGATGGTGTTCGAAAGGAGCACAGCGTGCGCAAAGAGCCTGCCGAACGTGTGACGAAGGTGATCGACGACCCGGCCACGCCCCTGTGGCGCGGGACGATTGCGCTACGCATAGTCACATTCCTCTTCGCAGCGGCCAACGTCATCGCGAACCAATCCGGCTACATCCGGCCGTGGCTCGCGTGGACCACGCTCGGGGTGATGGCGCTGTGGTCCGTCTTCACGAGCCGCGCGTACAGCACGACGTGGGGCAGGCGGTGGCCGCTTGTGCTCGTAGACCTGGCCCTGACCTGCGGTCTCATGTCGTTGTCGCCGTTGATCATGTCCGACCACCAGCTGCTGACCCTGAACGTCCCGTTGATCACGACGATCTGGGCGTGCGTGCCGGCGGTCGCGCTGGGCGCGCTCGGCGGGGCCTACGCGGGCTTCGCGGGCGGGCTGGCCGTCGGTCTCTCCACCTACCTGTCCAAGGGCGTGCCGAGCCTCGACCTGCTGCGTGACGTCGTGCTGCTGGCCGGTGCGGGCATGGTCGTCGGCATGGCGTCGGCCACGGCACGGCGCAGTGCGGTGTTGCTCGCGCAGGCACTCAGAGCCGAAGCGGCCACGGCGGAACGCGAGCGGCTTGCCCGTTCGATTCACGACAGCGTGCTGCAGGTCCTCGCCCGCGTGCGCAAACGCGGTCTGGAGGTCGGCGGCGAGGCTGCCGAGCTGGCCAAGATGGCGGGCGAGCAGGAGGTGGCGCTCAGGAATTTGGTGGCCGCAGCTCCTACCGACTCCACTGTGGATGGAGAGATCGACCTGCGGCCCGGCCTGCAGCTGCTCGCCACGCCCAGGATCCAGGTGTCGACGCCCGCCACACAGGTGATGTTCGAGGCACCTGCGGCCGGCGAGCTCACCTCGCTGGTGCGGGAGGCGCTGTCCAACGTGGACAAGCACGCCGGTGAGGACGCGCGGGCGTGGGTGCTGCTGGAGGATCTCGGGGAGGAGATCGTGCTGAGCGTCAGGGACGATGGGCCTGGCATCCCGGAAGGCCGGATCGCGTCGGCCGCCGCGGAAGGCAGGATGGGGATCGAGAAGTCGATCAAAGGCCGGGTGGAGTCGCTCGGCGGAACGCTGGAGCTCCAGACCGGGCCGGGGGAGGGCACGGAATGGGAGGTCCGGGTGTTCAGGAAGGGGGCGGCAAGATGACGGTCTCGGTGATGGTCGTGGACGACCATCCGATGTGGCGCGAAGGCGTGGCGCGCGATCTGCAGGAGCGCGGCTTCGAGATCGTGGCGACCGCGGGCGACGCGCCCTCGGCCGTGCGCATCGCGAAAGCCGTGCGACCCAACGTGGTCCTGATGGACCTCAACCTCGGTGAGCTCTCCGGGGTCGACGCCACGGCGATGATCACCAGCGAGCTGCCGGACACGCGCGTGCTCGTGCTGTCCGCGTCCGGCGAGCACGACGACGTGCTGCAGGCCGTGAAGGCGGGCGCGTCCGGTTACCTCGTGAAGTCCGCGTCCTCGGAGGAACTGGTCGAGGCCGTGTCCCGCACCGCCGCGGGCGACGCCGTGTTCACCGCGGGTCTCGCGGGCCTGGTGCTGGGCGAGTACCGGCGCATGGCCGCCGCGCCCGACGACTCGGAGGAGAAGCCGCAGCTCACCGATCGGGAGACCGAGGTGCTGCGACTGGTCGCCAAGGGCCTGACCGCACGACAGATCGCGAACCGCCTGGTGATCTCCCACCGCACGGTCGAAAACCACGTCCAGTCGACTTTGCGGAAGCTTCAACTGCACAACCGGGTGGAGTTGGCGCGTTATGCCATCGAGCACGGTCTTGACGCCGAACCGGAGGCAGAGAAATGACAGACCCCAGAGAGTTACGCGTGTCCGATGCGGAACGTGAGCACGTCGTCACCCTGCTGAACAAGGCGGTGGGCCGCGGCATGATCACGCTCGACGAGTTCACCGTCCGCACGGACACCGCTCTCGCCGCGAAGACCAGGGCCGACCTGAACGTCGTGCTGGTCGACCTGCCCGGCATGGTCAACAACGAGCTGGCCCGCGAGCGGACCGAGCTGAAGAACACGATGAGCACCACGACCCGCAAGGGCCACTGGGTCGTGCCGAACGAGCTCGTCATCCGCAACACCCTCGGCACCACGAACCTCGACTTCACCGCCGCCGAGGTGCCACCGGTCGTCAACGTCGACCTCGACGTGTCGCTCGGCACCGTGAAGATGCTGGTGCCGGCGGGGTCGTCGGTGAACTTCGACGCCGTGGAGATCACCGCTGGAGAGCTGAAGGACAAGGTCCACAACTCCGTGGGCAACCCGCACTTCCAGCTCAAGGGCGCGGTGCGCGGCGGGACCGTGGTGATCAAGAAGAGCAAGCGCTGATCTGCACGGCGCACTGCCAGGCCGCAGGATCGAGGCATGCGATGCCTCGTGACCGGCGCGACCGGATACCTCGGCGGACGACTGGTGCCCAGGCTGCTGGCCGAAGGGCACCAGGTCCGCTGCCTGGTGCGTTCGCCGGAGAAGCTGCGCGACGTCCCGTGGGCCGCTGACGTCGAGATCGTCAAAGGTGACGTGCTCGGCGATCTGGACGAGGCCATGCGGGACGTCGAGGTCGTCCACTACCTGGTGCACTCGCTGCAGTCGAAGGACTTCGCCGACGCAGACCGCAAGGCCGCGGAGAACACGGCGCGGGCAGCCGAACGCGCGGGTGTGCAGCGGATCGTCTACCTGGGCGGACTGCACCCGGAGAACGTCGAGCTGTCACCGCACCTGGCCTCGCGCAAGGAGGTCGGGGAGGTCTTCCTGCGTGCGAAGACGCAGGCGGTGGTGCTGCAGGCCGCGGTGATCATCGGTTCGGGGTCGGCGAGCTTCGAGATGCTGCGCTACCTCACCGAACGCCTGCCGGTCATGGTCACGCCGCGCTGGGTCCACAACCGGATCCAGCCGATCGCCGTCCGGGACGTGCTGCGCTACCTGGTCGACGCCACGACGCTGGACGCCAACCGGACGTTCGACATCGGCGGCCCCGACGTGCTGACCTACCTCGAGATGATGCTCCGGTACGCCGAGGTCGCCGGGCTGCCCAGGCGCCGCGTGCTGCCCGTGCCGCTGCTGACTCCGGGCCTGTCCTCGCACTGGGTCAACGTCGTCACGCCGGTGCCGAAGTCCATCGCCAGGCCGTTGATCGAGTCGCTGGTGCACGAGGTGGTGTGCCGCGAGAACGACATCCGCGAGGTGCTGCCCGGCGAGAACACCGGCTTCGTCAAGGCCGTCGAGCTGGCACTGGACAAGATCCGCGACGCCGACGTGGAGACCCGATGGTCAGGGGCGTCGCTGCCGGGTGCGCCGAGCGAACCGCTGCCGAGCGACCCCGACTGGTCCGGCGGTTCCGTCTACACCGACGAACGCGAGCGCCGCACCAACGCGTCTCCGGAACGGCTGTGGGAGGTCGTCGAAGGCATCGGCGGCGAACGCGGCTGGTACTCGTTCCCACTGGCCTGGGCCGTGCGCGGCTGGATGGACCGTGCCGCGGGCGGCGTCGGGCTCAGGCGCGGCAGGCGTGACGCGAACCGCCTGAACGTCGGCGAGGCCCTCGACTGGTGGCGCGTCGAGGAGATCGAACGCGGGCACCTCCTGCGGCTGCGGGCCGAGATGAAGGTGCCAGGCAAGGCGTGGCTGGAGCTTCGAGTGGCGGGCAACGAGGGACACGGGTCCACTTACCGCCAACGCGCCGTGTTCGTGCCCAAAGGGCTCGCCGGACACCTCTACTGGGCGGTCGTCTGGCCGTTTCACGGCATCGTGTTCGGCGGCATGGTGCGCAACATCGCCAATGAAGCTGAGCTGCACAAGAACTTCAGAAAGTCCTGATGGACTGCACAAGCAGCAAAGGGTGAAACTTCCCGCATGAAGGCTCTCGTCAAGGTCGCCGCTGGGCCTGGACTCGAACTGACCGACGTCCCCGACCCGACACCGGGTCCGACGGACGTGCTGGTCAGGGTGTTGCGCACCGGCATCTGCGGCACCGATCTGCACATCGACTCGTGGGACGACTGGGCGGCGCAGAACATCAAGGCGCCCCTGGTCCTCGGGCACGAGTTCGTCGGCGAGGTCGTCGAGGTCGGCACCAGCGTCACCGGCGTCAAGGTGGGCGACCTGGTCAGCGGCGAGGGCCACCTCGTCTGCGGGAACTGCCGCAACTGCAAGGCCGGCCGCCGCCACCTCTGCGCGAACACGCGTGGTCTGGGCGTGCACTCCAACGGCGCGTTCGCGCAGTACGTCGTGCTGCCCGAGCAGAACGCGTGGGTGCACCGCACGAAGGTCGACCTGGACGTCGCCGCGATCTTCGACCCGTTCGGCAACGCCGTGCACACCGCGCTCAGCTTCCCGGTCATCGGCGAGGACGTGATCATCACGGGCGCCGGTCCGATCGGCATCATGGCCGCCGCCGTCGCCAAGCACGCGGGCGCGCGCAACGTCGTGATCACCGACATCTCCGAGCACCGCCTCGACCTGGCCCGCAAGGTCGGCGTCGACCTCGCGGTGAACGTCGCCGAGAAGTCCATCGCGGACGCGCAGGCCGAGCTCGGCATGGCCGAGGGCTTCGACGTCGGCATGGAGATGTCCGGCAAGCCGGTGGCGATGCGCGACATGATCGCGAACATGGCGCACGGCGGCCGCATCGCGATGCTGGGCCTGCCCGCGGACGAGTTCTCCGTCGACTGGAGCAGCGTCGTGCTGAAGATGCTGCACATCAAGGGGATCTACGGCCGCGAGATGTTCGAGACCTGGTACTCGATGACCGTGCTGCTGCAGCGCGGCCTCGACCTCGCGCCGGTCATCACGCACCGGTTCGACCACACGCAGCACGCGGAGGCGTTCGCCACCGCGCGCGAAGGCAAGTGCGGCAAGGTCATCCTCGACTGGACGGGAGCCTGATGTACGGCGAGCTGAAGAACGACCTCCTCAAGACGATCGAGGAGATCAGGGAGGCCGGCCTCTACAAGTCCGAACGCGTGATCGGCACCCCGCAGAACGCCGCCGTGCGCGTTGGTTCCGGTGACGAGGTCCTGAACTTCTGCGCCAACAACTACCTCGGTCTCGCCGACCACCCGCAGCTGATCGAGGCGGCCAAGAAGGGCCTGGACGACTGGGGCTTCGGCATGGCCTCCGTCCGGTTCATCTGCGGCACCCAGGAACCGCACAAGGAACTGGAGCGCAAGCTCAGCGAGTTCCTCGGCACCGAGGACACGATCCTCTACAGCTCCTGCTTCGACGCGAACGGCGGCCTGTTCGAGACGCTGCTCGGCGCCGAGGACGCGATCATCTCCGACGAGCTGAACCACGCGTCGATCATCGACGGCGTGCGGCTGTCGAAGGCCAAGCGCTTCCGCTACAAGAACCGCGACATGGACGACCTGGAGCGCCAGCTCAAGGACGCGGCCGACGCCCGCTACCGCCTGATCGCGACCGACGGCGTCTTCTCGATGGACGGCTACCTCGCGCCGTTGGACGAGATCTGCGACCTGGCCGAGCGCTACAACGCCCTGGTCATGGTCGACGACTCGCACGCCGTCGGCTTCACCGGCCCGACCGGCCGCGGCACCCCGGAGCTGTTCGGCGTGCAGGACCGCGTCGACATCGTGACGGGCACGTTGGGCAAGGCGCTGGGCGGCGCGTCCGGCGGGTACACGTCCGGGCGCAAGGAGATCGTCGAGCTGCTGCGCCAGCGCTCGCGGCCGTACCTGTTCTCGAACTCCCTCGCGCCGTCGATCACGGCGGCCGCGATCGCCACGCTGGACATGCTGTCGAACTCGTCCGACCTGCTCACGCGGCTGCGGGAGAACACGGAGCTGTTCCGCCGGCGGATGACCGAGGCGGGCTTCGACCTGCTGCCCGGCGAGCACCCGATCATCCCGGTGATGATCGGCGACGCTGCTGAGGCGGCGAGGCTCGCGGACCTGTTGCTGGAGCAGGGCATTTACGTCATCGGTTTCTCGTACCCCGTGGTGCCGCACGGCAAGGCGCGCATCCGTACGCAGATGTCGGCTTCACACACCACCGAGGACGTTAACCGCGCCGTGGACGCGTTTATCGCCGCACGCGAAAAGATGTGAAGGTAGGACTTGTACCGGCTCCAAAAACTACTTCCTTCGGTGATATTCGGAAGGAAACAATGGAGCCGGTACGGGTCTTGCTTCTAGTTTCGTCGACATGCCAAGACGAAAGTCCAGCGTGGTGGGGCGAGAGTTCGGCGAGGGCGTTCGACGTGCCATCGAGCTGACCGGGATGACCCACCGCCAGATCGCCGCAGAAATCGGCTGGGACGAAGCCAAGCTCTCCGACATGGTCCGCGGCAAGGGCGGCGTGACCCAGGCCGACCTGGAACGGCTGCTCGGCTACTGCCGTGTTCAGCCGCTCGAGGTCCAGCGCCTGATCGCCCTGTTCCACGAGACGCGCGAGAACGGCTACCTCAAGATCCCCGACGACGGGCCACCGGACCAGGTGCCCGAGCTGCTCAAACAGGAGCGGCTCGCCAGCAAGATCACTGTCTGGTCGATGAATCTCGTCCCCGGTCACCTCCAGACCGCTGACTACATGCGTGCTGTCATCGAGGGCGCGGTTCGCACCAAGTCCGTCGACTACGAGAGTGTCATCGCGGCGAAACTCGAACGCAGCAAGCTCTTTCACTGGAGCCGCACGTTCGTCTTCTACATCCACGAACAGGCTCTACGCCTACAGGTGGGTGGGCCGGACGTGATGAAAGATCAATACATCCACCTCATGGGGATGGCGCAACGCGACTACATCAACCTGAAAGTCGTGCCGAGCGCTATCGGCGCACATGCGGGTACGTCTGGATCATTCCTCCAGCTGAGTTACGAGAAGTTCGAGCCAGTCGTCTTCCTCGAAGGCGAGACCTCGGGGCTCTTCCTCGAAGACGCCAAATCACTCGCCGCCTACTCCTCGGTGCTGAAGCGACTCGACGCCCAGGCGTTGGATCCGGAACAATCCAGAGAGCTGATCAACAGCATCCTGATCTGAGGAGGCGCTTCGCATGTCGAACTGGCGTAAGAGCTCTTACAGCGCAAACTCCAGCGACTGCGTCGAGGTCGGTCGCGGTGTCGGCATCCGGGACAGCAAGGCACCGGCCACCCACCTGCCCGTGTCCGGCGAGGCGTGGTCGGCCTTCCTCCGTCATGTGACCCGCATCACACAGCGGTAAGAATCGGCGGAGTCCGCACACTTCCTGACGTGGAGGAATTCTCGATCGTCTACCGCGAGTGCTACCCGCGAGTGCTCGCCTATGCGGCGAGCCACGCGGGCGGCCGGCTCGCTGAGGACATCACCAGCGAGACCTTCACGATCGCCTGGCGCAGGCAGGCCCGGATGCCGTCGAACGCGCTGCCGTGGCTGCTCGGCATCGCCCGCAACCTGGTGCGCGCGACCCGTCGGGAGATGACGACCTACGAGCTCACCGACTTCCCGGCCGACGACGACTTCGCGGTGATCGAGCTGCGTGCGGCTCTCGCGAGTCTGTCCGAGAACGACCAGGAGGTGCTGACGCTCATCGCGTGGCACGGGCTGGCGGCGGCTGAGGCCGCGCAGGTGCTCGGGTGCACGACGGCGACGTTCTTCGTGCGGCTGCATCGGGCTCGGCGGCGTTTGCAGGCCGCTCTCTGGACTCCGAAATTCGACAGTGCGAGGGCGTCGTGGAAGACATCCTGAAAGACCTGGCCCAGGCCAAGCCTCCGACGCCCGAGGTCGATCCCGCGCGGATGGAGGGCGATCTCGCGCGCATCGTCTTGTTGCCGCGGGAGAGGCCTGCGCGGAAGCTGTTCCTCAAGCGGTTCGCTCCGTTGGTGGTCATCGGTGCGGTGATCGTGCTTGCGGTCGTGCTGCTGCCTTCGCCTCCTCAGCCCGTGCAGCCCGCATCGCCGCCGAAGTGGTGGCACGCGCTCACGCGGCAGTGGTCCGTGATGATCGTCGGCGACCCGGCGAAGCCGTACGCCGCGTTCTTCGACTCCAAGACCGAACGGTGGATGGCAACGAACCAGCAGGTCACGGTCATCCAGAAGGACGGTGACGTGCGCCCCTTCTCGCTCGTGCACGACGGCAGGGAGTGGGAGGAGGCGGGCAAGCCGGAGACGGTGCCGCAGGTCGGCGGGAACCACCTGGTGCGCATCGGCCCGATGAAGCCGGCCGTGCTGAAGACCACCGTCGCCGGGTTCCAGATGTCGCTGCACAGCCAGACGCGGATCGACTCGCTCGGCTCGCTGCCCGCCGACCCGCAGGAGCTGCGGACGTCGCTGGAGACCGTCGCGGGGAAGGACCCTTACCGGGTCGCGTCGCTCGCGATGGACCTGATGAGCATGAACGTGCGTGACGACCAGCGGCGGGCGGCGTTCGAGCTGATCAAGACGCTCGACGGGGCGCGGTTCCTCGGTGAGGTGACGGTGCTCAACGAGCGCAAGGGGGTCGCGGTGGCCATCCCCGCGCCGCCGACGTTCCAGTTCACCGACGTCGAGACGCAGCTGGTGATGAACCCGGAGACCGGCCTGCCGATCCTCAAGCGGGACGTGATCACCACGCCTCAGCACAACCTGCCCGCGCAGATGAGCATCACGGAGGAGGAGTACCTCCTGCTGGAGCAGGTGGGCTTCGAGCCCATCGTTCCTCAGAACGTCCCCGTGAACGGCGAAGTGGAATCCCCCATCATTGTGCGGTGATCGACCCACGACGGCTTCGCGTGCTGCGCGCACTCGCTGACCACGGCACCGTGACGGCCGCGGCCGCCGCTCTGCACCTCACGCCGTCGGCGGTGTCGCAGCAGCTCGCGGCGCTGGAGTCCGAGGCGGGACATCCGTTGCTGCTGCGCAAGGGCAGGCGGGTGTCGCTGACGCCGGCGGGCGACCTGCTCGTGACGCACGCGCACGTCGTTGCCGCTGAGCTGGAACGCGCGCAGGCCACCTTGGACGCTCTCGCCTCCGGTTCGGCCGGGCGGGTGGGGGTGGCGGCGTTCGCGTCGGCGATCACGCAGGTGGTGGCGCCCGCGCTGGCGGCGTTGAAGGAACGGTCGATCGAACTGTCCGTGCGCGATGCCGAAGGGCACGAGAGCGTGCGGCTGCTGCTGGACGGCGAGATCGACGTGGCGATCACCGAGGAGCACCGGACGACGGACCGCTTCACGCGGTTTCCGCTGTACACCGAGCCTTTCGACGTCGTGCTGCCGCCGGGTCACCCGTTGACCGGACCGGTGGACCTGGCGGCGCTGGCCGACGAGGACTGGGTGGTGACGCTGCCCGGCAACCCGTTGCGCGACGTCGTGGAGATGGCGTGCGCGCAGGCCGGGTTCGCGCCGCGCATCCGGCACACGTCTGACGACTTCCGTGCGATCCAGGCGCTCGTCGACGCCGGAGCCGGGGTGGCGCTGGCGCCGCGCAACGCCGTGCGCGGGGTGCCGGTCGCCGGGGTGGCGCCGTTGCGGCGGGTGGTGGCGGCGGTGCGGACGGGGTCGGAGGACCATCCGTTGATCAGCGCGGTCCTCGGCGAGCTCCGGGGCTAGGGCGGCGGGATCGTCACGCTCAGCTTGGCCGCGATGCGCGTCAACGCCTGGCGGTCGGCGGCGGTGAGAGGGTCGAGCACGAACTCGCGCACCGCTCGCAGGTGCGTCGGGGCAGCGGCTTCGACCACCTCGAAGCCCTCGTCGGTGAGCGTGGCGACGGTGTAGCGGCCGTCCTCGGGATCGGGAGACCGCACCACCCAGCCACGCTGCTCGAAGCGCTTGACCACGTTGGACAGCCGCGACAGCGACCCGTTCGCGAGGTGCGCCAGCTCGCTCATCCGGATCCGGCGGTCCGGTGCCTCCGAGACGTGGCTGAGCACCAGGTAGTCGAAGAGGCTCAGTCCCGACTCCTGCTGCAACGGCGCCTCCAGCCGCCCCGGCAGCAACAGCAACATCGAGACCAGCCCGGTCCAGGCGTCCTTCTCCTCGGCGTTCAGCCACTGCATGCCGCGCAGCCTACTTCATGCTTGAAGTCATGCTACATTTGACTTCAAGCATGAAGTCATCGAAGGGAAGAGTCATGAGCAAGCCGGAGTTCTTCGCCACCCCCGGATACGGCGACACGCAGCTCGCGAACATGCGCTATAGCCAGGCCGTGCGCATCGGCGACCGCGTCGAGATCTCAGGTCAGGGCGGCTGGAGCGACGAGTTCGAGTTCCCCGAGTCGCTCGAGGAGGAGATCGTGCGCGCGTTCGAGAACGTCGAGCGCACGCTCGCGACGGCGGGCTCGTCGTGGGCCGACGTCGTGCACGTGAACTCGTACCACGTGCTCGGCGACGACTCGTTCGACGACCACAACCGGGTGATGGTGGAACAGTTCCGCACGCGGATGGGCGAGCGCGCACCGATCTGGACCGAGAGCGGGGTCACCGCCCTCGGTCACCCGAAGATGCGCATCGAGATCCGCGTGACCGCGATCGACTAGTGCGGGGCGCGGGCCGCGAGCTTCGCCGAGGCCGGGTCGCCCGCCGCCAGTGCGCCGCGGGCCGCGAGCTGGCAGATGTCCACGCTGGTCGTCGCGAGCTTCGCGCCGACGCCCGTGAGTGCCGTGTGGTTCATCGACAACGACGTGATGCCGAGGCCGATGAGCACGCACGCGAGCAACGGGTCGGCCGCCGCCTCGCCGCAGACGCCGACGGGCTTGCCGGTGGCGGTCGCCGCGTCGCCTACCTGGGCGATCAAGCGCAGCAACGCGGGCTGCCACGGGTCGTTCAGCGCCGCGACGCCGCCGAGCTGGCGGTCTGCCGCGAAGACGTACTGGGCCAGGTCGTTGGTGCCGATGGAGATGAAGTCGACGACCTGCAGGATCTCCTTCGCCGACAGGGCGGCGGACGGGACCTCGACCATCACGCCGGCGCGCTGGATGCCGGCCTTGCGGGCGCGTTCCACGAACCAGGCCGCTTCGGCGGCGGTCGCGACCATCGGGGCCATGACCGAGACGTCGGCGCCGGAGGACTTGGCCGCGGCGGCGATGGCCTCGAGCTGGCGGTCCAGGATCTCGGGGCGGTCGAACGCGACGCGCAGGCCGCGGACGCCCAGGGCCGGGTTGGGCTCGGGGGCGGGGTTCAGAAACGCCAGCGGCTTGTCCGCGCCCGCGTCGAGGGTGCGCACCACAACGGGTTTGCCCGCAAACGGCGCCAGCACGGCCTCGTAAGCAGCAGTCTGCTCAGCAACGGTCGGTTCCTCAGCTGCGTCCAGGAAGCAGAACTCCGTGCGGAAGAGGCCGACGCCCTCCGCACCCGCGGCTGCGGCGGCCGCGGCGTCGGCGGGCGAGCCGACGTTGCCGAGGACCTTCACGCGGTGGCCGTCCTTGAGCACGCCGACGCCGTTCCACACGGCCTTCTTGCCGGTGCCGGCCGTGCGGACCTTGCCGTCCGACTCGCGGACCTGGCCCGTGTCGCCGTCGACGTCGAGAGAGGTGCCCTCGAACGCCAGGATGCCGCGGCACGCGACGACGGCCGGGATGCCCAGCGAACGGGCGAGGATCGCGGTGTGGGAGGTGGGGCCGCCCTCCTCCGTGACCAGGGCGAGGACCTTCGACGGGTCGAGGCCCGCGGTGTCGGCGGGCGCGAGGTCGCGCGCCACCAGCACGGACGGCGAGGCCAGGTCCGGCACGCCGGGTGCGGGCAGGCCGAGGAGCTCGGCGACCACGCGGTCGCGGACGTCCTGGACGTCGCGGGCGCGTTCGGCCATGTAGCCACCGGCTGCCTGCAGTGCGGAGATGAACTTCTGGGCCGCCTGGTGCACCGCGCGGGCCGCGGTCAGCGACTCGTCCACGACGAGCTTCTCCGCGGCCTTGATCAGCGACGGGTCACCCGCCATCGCCGCCGTCGTCTCCAGCACGGCGCGGGCGTCGCCCTCGACCGTCTTCGCGCGCTCCATCAGGCGCTGCGCCACGACCTCCGTCGCGGGACGGATCAGGGAGGCTTCCATCTTCGTGTCCGCTGTTCGCGGTGTCGCAGGAGGTTCCGGCAGGGCCTCGGCGATCCTCACCACGGGGCCGGTTGCCCGACCACTGCTCACACCGACACCGCTCAGCCGCGCGCTCGACATGGTCTAGACCATACCCTCCGACGGGAAACCCGGGACAGCTCAGTGTGACCAATTGAGCGCCGGAACGCGCAGCGGTGTCCAGTTCGTCATCATGGCTTAACACGCACAGCCGACCGCGATGTGACCGTAGGCCGTTCGGACCAGTACGGTGCCTGCCGTGCGCCTTCCGTACGTCTTCGCCGCAGTCCTCCTGGTCGCCGGGTGCTCGCAGGCGCAACCGGGCCTCGGCCCCGAGATCAACGTCCCGGCACAGCTGAGCACCATCCAGGACGCCGTCGACGTGGCGCAGGAGGGCGCGACCATCGTCGTGTCGCCCGGCGTCTACGAGGAGTCGGTGCAGGTCAGGACCAAGGGCCTGACGATCAGGGGAGCGCGGCGCGGCAGCGTGATCATCGACGGCGAGGCCGAGCGCGAGAACGGGATCGAGGTCGCCGCGCCCGACGTGTCCGTGCAGAACCTGACGGTCAGGAACCACACGTCCAGCGGCGTGCTGATCTCCGACCAGCGCGGCTTTCGCGTCTCGTACGTGACGGCGAGCAACAACGCGCTGTACGGCGTCCGCGCGTTCAAATCCCAGAACGGCGTGATCGAGCAGAGCTACGCGAGCGGCAGCGCGGACTCCGGCTTCCACGTCGGCCAGTGCCTGCCGTGCGACGTCGTCGTGCGCGGCAACGTCGCCGAGCGCAACGCCGTCGGCTACCAGGGCAAGAACGCGTCCGGGCGGATGTTCGTGCTGGGCAACAGGTTCAGCGGCAACCGCGTCGGCATGACGTCGGCGGCCGAACGCCAGGAGGACGTCGTGCTCGTCGGCAACCTCGTCTCCGACAACGACGAGGCCCTCTCGCCGGCGCAGGCCGACGGCGCGTTCGGGATCGGCATGCGCGTGCTGGCCAGCAAGAAGAACCTGGTGTCCCGCAACCTGATCACCGGGAACCCCGGCATCGGGCTGGCGCTGAGCTCCGGTCAGGGCTCGGCGCCGATGGACGAGCAGCTGGAGAGCAACGTGATCGTCGGCAACGGCCAGGACGTGCGGTACGACGTGACCCAGAAGAAGTCCAAGGCGCCGCGCGGGATCCCGTTCAACCAGGTCGCCGCGCCGCCGTTGCAGCCGGAGATGCCCTCGGACCCGTTGCCGGACAAGGCACCCGAGGTCGACAAGTACGTGCTGCCGGACGAGGACCTGTTCGACGACCGCGCGGCGGTGCGAACTTAGTTCAGCCGACCTCGGCCGCGGTCGGGTAGGACGGCTGCGCGCCCGCCTTCGTGACGGACAGCGCGGCGACCTTCACCGCGTACTTCGCGGCCTGGACGAGGTCGTCGCCCTCGGTCAGCCTCGCCGACAGCGCTCCGGCGAACGCGTCACCGGCGCCGGTCGTGTCGACCACCTCGGCGACCTCGATCGACGGCACCTCGACGATCCCGGCCTGCGCCACCACGGCCGCGCCGCGCGAGCCGAGTGTGACGATCGCCGACGTCGGGCCGAGCTCGAGCAGGTCACGCCAGTCGTCGGCCAGCTGCGCGGCCTCGTGCTCGTTCACGATCAGCACGGTGAGCTGCTGCAACGTCTCCGTGGGCAACTCGGCCACAGGGGACAGGTTGAGCACCGTCCGGACGCCCGCCTTCGACGCGGCGCCGATCGCGTGGATCACCGTCTCCAGCGGCACTTCCAGCGAGCACGTCAGCACCGAGGCGCCGTCGAACGACAGAGCGTCCACATCGGACTCGGACACGTCGGCGTTGGCACCGGGCGAGACCACGATGGAGTTCTCGCCGTCCGGCGTCACGGTGATGTAGGCGATGCCGGTCGGGCGTTCGGAGGTCTTCACCAACGCCGTGTCGACGCCGGACGACTCCAGCGACTCGCGCAGCAGCGAGCCATAACCGTCACCGCCGACAGCACCGATCAACGCGACGGAGGCGCCGACCCGAGCGGCGGCGACGGCGGTGTTCGCGCCCTTGCCGCCGGGCAGCACGACGGTGTCGCCGCCGAGCACGGTCTCACCGCCGGCGGGCCGCCTGCCGACCTCGACCACGAGGTCGGCGTTGGCGGACCCGAGAACAAGCAGAGCGTTCGTCACTTGATGAACTCTGCCACGTTCTTCGCGTTGACGACCTTGACCTCGACGTCCACGACCTGCTGAACCGGTTCGCCCTTGGCGGCGTGCACGGCCTGCTCGACGGCCTTGGAACCGAGGAGCTTCGGCTGCTGCGCCACGGTCGCGGCGAGCGTGCCGTCCTGGATCGCCTTCAGACCGTCCGGCGTGCCGTCGAAGCCGACGACCTGGATGTCCTTGCCTGCGCGGGCGCCGAGGGCCTTGATCGCGCCGAGCGCCATCTCGTCGTTCTCGGCGAAGATGCCCTTGATGCCGGGGTGACCCTGCAGCAGGTTCGTGGTCTCGTTGAGGCCCTTGGCGCGGTCGAAGTCCGCGACGGCGGAGGCCGCGACCTTGATGTTGCCGCTGTTCAGGCCCTGCTCGAAGCCCTGGCCGCGGTCACGCGACGCGGACGCGCCCGGGATGCCCTTGAGGTGCGCGACCTCGCCGGACGTGGCGCGCCCGAGTTCGATGGCCGCGAGGCTGCCGCCCGAGACGTTGT
The DNA here is from genome assembly GCF_051853195.1 of Lentzea sp. HUAS TT2. Lineage (NCBI taxonomy): Bacteria > Bacillati > Actinomycetota > Actinomycetes > Pseudonocardiales > Pseudonocardiaceae > Lentzea > Lentzea sp. HUAS TT2. The sequence continues at coordinate 2,740,156 of NZ_CP196667.1, forward strand.
TCGAGGCGACCTCGGCGGCGACCTTGCCCTCGACCGCGCGGTCGACCGAGATCAGCGGGATGTTGGCCATCTCCGCCGCCTTCGCGGCGGGCGCGGACTGCTTGGAGTCGACCGGGTTCAGCAGGATCGCCTTGACGCCCTGCGTCACCAGCGTCTGCACCTGGTTGACCTGGTTGGTCGCGTCGTTCTGCGCGTCCACCACGGTGAGCTTGGCGCCGAGCTTGTCCGCCATCTCCTGGGCGCCCTGCTGCAACTCCACGAAGAACGGGTTGTTCAAAGTGGACACTGCGAGCCCGATGGTGATGCCGTTGTCGGACGCCCCTGTACCGCTGCACCCGGTCGCCAGCAGAGCAGCGGCACCGAGCGTCAGCGCGATCCGTCGGGTCACCTTCATTGGTGTCTTCCTTACCTGTTGCGGGTTTTCTCAGCGACGGCGAAGTGAGTCGAGCAGCGCGGCGAGAGCGATCACCGCGCCGATGACGACCTGCTGCCAGAACGGCGGCACTTGCAGCAGGTTGAGGCCGTTGCGCAGGACGGCGAGCACAAGTGCGCCGACCAACGTCCCGGTAGCGCGGCCAACGCCACCGGACAACGACGCACCACCGATGACGACAGCGGCGATGGCGTCGAGCTCGTAACCGACCGCGGCCTGCGGTCCGGCGGATCCGAGCCGCCCCGCGAGCACGAGGCCCGCGGCGGCGGCGAACAGGCCGCTCAGCGCGTAGATCCAGAGCTTGTTCCTCCGGACGTCGATGCCGCTGAGCTTGGCCGCTTCCTCGTTGCCGCCGATCGCGTACATGCGGCGGCCGAGGTTGGTGCGCGTGAGGATCAGGCCGGTCACGCCGAAGAACGCGAGCATCAGCAGCAGTGGCAGGGGGAGCATCGGCGTGAGGTTCGAGCCGAGGAACGTGACCAGCGCGTCGGTCTCGTGCGGCTGACCTTCGGAGAACACCAGCGTGAGCCCGCGGGCGACGCTGAGCATGGCGAGCGTCGCGATGAACGGCGGCAGCTTGCCGTAGCTGACCAGCGCGCCGTTGACGAGACCGCAGAGCGCGCCGACGACCAGGCCGATCGGGCCGGCGGTGAGCGCGCCGACCATCGCGGCCAGTGCGGCGATGCTGCCGACGCTCAGGTCGATACCGCCCGCCACCACCACGAACGTCATGCCGAACGCCATGATCGCGATGACCGCGGCCTGCACGCCGACGTTGAGCAGGTTCTGCGCGTTGAGGAACGCGGGCTGCATGATCGCGATGACGAGAGCGAGGACGACGAGGCCTGCGAGGGCGCCGTTCTCGCTGGCGTACTTGCGGATGCTGATCGTGGTCATGCCGAAATCTCCTGCACGGCGAGTGCCATCACCTGGTCTTGGGTCGCGCCCTTGGGCAGCTCACCGGCCACCCGGCCGTGTGCCATGACGACGACGCGGTCGCTCATCCCGATCACCTCGGGCAGGTCGCTGGACACGAGCAGCACGGCCCGGCCCTGCGCGGTCATGCGGTTGATCAGCTCGTAGATCTCGACCTTGGCGCCGACGTCGACGCCTCTGGTCGGTTCGTCGAGGATCAGCACCTTCGGGTCGGCCAGCAGCCACTTGCCGATGACGACCTTCTGCTGGTTGCCGCCGGAGAGCTCCTTCACCGGCTGCTCGACGCGGCCCTTGATCCGGAGCTTGCCCGCGATGTCGTGCAGTCGTTCTTCGTCGCGGTTGCCGAGCGTGACGAGTTCGAGGTTGCGGCCGACGGTGGCGGTGAGGACCAGGCCCTGGCCCTTGCGGTCCTCCGGCACCAGGCCGAGGCCTGCCCTGATCGCGGCCTGCACGTCGTGGCGGCGCAACGGCTTCCCGTCGACCGCGACCGTGCCGTGGTCGTAGTCGTCCACGCCGAACGCGGCCCGCGCGACCTCCGTCCGTCCCGCGCCGACCAGGCCCGCGATGCCGACGACCTCGCCCGCGTGGACCTCGATGCTGATGTCCTCGAAGGCTCCGCGCCTGGTCAGGTTCTGGATGCTGAGCAGGGGCCGGCCAGGTCGTTGTTGCGCGCGCGGGTACTGCTCGTCGATCGGACGGCCGACCATCAGCTCGATCATGTGCTGGGTGGTGGCACGTGGGCCGAGGACGCCGACGCTTCGCCCGTCGCGCAGGACCGTGATGCGGTCGGCGACGCGCTGGATCTCGTCGAGGTGGTGGGTGATGAAGACGAGGCCGACGCCGTTGTCGCGCAGCTGGGCCATGATCTGCAGCAGCCGGTCGGTCTCGGTCTCGGTGAGGACCGCGGTCGGCTCGTCCAGGATCAGCACGCCGGCGTTCTTGTCGAGCGCGCGGGCGATCTCGATCATCTGCTGCTGGGCGATGCCGAGGTCCTTGACCTTGGCGCTCGGGTCGACGTTCAGACCGACGCGATTGAGCAGTTCCGGGGCCCTGCGGCGCATCTCGGCGCGGTCGACGAAGCCGTACTTCCTCGGCAGCCGGTTCAGGAACAGGTTCTCGGCGACGCTGAGCTCGGGGACCAGCGCCAGTTCCTGGTGGATGACCGCGAGGCTGGCGTGTCCCTCGATCGTCCCGGCGTCCTGGCCGTGGATGCCCGCGAGGACCTTGACCAGCGTGGACTTGCCCGCGCCGTTCTCGCCGAGCAGGACGTGGACCTCACCGGCGTTGATGTCGAGGTCCACGCCGTCCAACGCCTTGGTTGCGCCGAAGTGCTTCGTGATGCCTCGGGCGGTGATCAGGGTGTTCACAGCTCGGCCTCCCCGAGCGAGCCGCGCAGCACGAGCTTCGCGGTGAGACGGACGTCGTCGGGCTGCTGGCCGTTGATCAGCGCGAGCAGGCTGCGCGCGGCGGCGCGGCCCATCTCGACGGTCGGCTGCGCGACGACCGTGATCGGCGGGTCGAGCAGCGGGAACCACGGCTGGTCGTCGAACACGGCGAACGCGATGTCGTGCGGGATCTGCAGGCCGCGGGCCCTGACCTCGCCGAGCGCGCCGAGGCCCATCAGGTTGTCCATCGCGACGAGTGCCGTGGCGCCGTCGTCGATCAGCCTGGCCGCGGCCTGACTGCCGCTCTCCTGGCGGAAGTCGCCGTGCACGACCTGCGCGAGGCCGCCGAGCGCCCCCGTCAGCACGTCGGTTCGTTCTCTTCCAGTGGAGGTGTTCGGCGGACCCGCGATCACTCCGATGCGGGTGTGGCCGGCGCCGACGAGCCGCCGGGCGAGCGCGGTCAATGCCTCGCTGCCGTCAGCGCGGACGACGGGGCATGTGGCGCCCCTGACCGTCCGGTCGAGCAGAACCAGCGGTACGCCGCCTGCACTCACTTCGCGAACCAGACTCGGGTCGTCGGTCGCGGGGCACAGCAGGAGGCCGTCCACCCGGCGGTCGAGCAGGGTGCGCACGTAGGTCGCTTCCTGCTCGGCGCTCTCGTCGGCGTTCCCGATCACGACGCAGTAGCCGTGTGACCGGGCTTCGTCCTCGACCGCTCGGGCGATCTCGGCGAAGAACGGGTTCAGCAGATCGCTGATGACCAGACCGAGGGTCTGGGTGCTGGTGGTCCTGAGGGATCGCGCCAGGGCGTTGGGCCGGTAGCCGAGCTCGTCGATCGCGGCGAGCACGCGCTCACGGGTCTCCGGCGTCGGCGCGGCATGGCCGTTGAGCACGCGCGACACGGTGGCCGTGGAGACGCCGGCGTGCAGCGCAACGTCCTTCATGGTCGTCACGGAGCAGTAGTTAATCGATTACACATGTATCTAGTCAAGCGGATGAGTAGGTGTACGGATGTAACTGGGCGTGCTCTGCCTCACCCTGATCACATGGACGGACAGGATCGCCTCGGAGACGAGCAGCGCCTCGCGCTGGAGCTCGCAGCCATCGGGCAGCGGCTGACGACGATCAGCTCGGAGCTGCGCGAGCGCACCACCGCAACCGCAGTGCTCGACTCACCCGAGGTGGCACGGCCGGTCGAGGTGCCGCAGCCACCGGCCACGCCCGTCCCACCGCACCCCGCCAGCGTTCCCCAACCGCACGCGGGGCCCTTTCGTACCGACATGCAGTACGAAAGCGCCCCGCGTGAGGTGGCGGCGGCGCCGCAGCAGCAGGCGAACCCGTGGTCGCAGCACGCTGCCGTGCCGGCGCCTCCTGGGGCGCAGCAGCCGCCGGGGCACGGCTTTCCGCCGCCTCAGCCGCAGTGGCAGCAGCCGTGGCCTCCGCAGCCGCAGCCGCCGCGCGAGACCCTGTTCGAGAAGCTCGGCAAGGACGGCGCCGGTGCGAAGCTGCTGGCCTGGGTCGGTGGCGCGATCACCGTGCTCGGCTTCGTCCTGCTGCTGGTCCTGGCCGTGCAGCGCGGCTGGCTCGGCCCGCTGCCACGCGTCATCGGCGGTGCGGTGTTCAGCGGCGTGATGGTCGGCATCGGCATGTGGCTGCACCGCAACCCCGCCGGACGCACCGGAGCGATGGCGCTGGCCTTCACCGGGTTCGCCGGGCTCTACCTCGACGTCATCGCCGCCACGAGCCTGTACGGCTACCTGCCGGAAAGCGTCGGGCTGGTCGTCGGGCTCGCCGTCGCGGCGGCCGGTGTCGTGCTCGCGCTGAAGTGGGACTCGCAAGCGCTCGCGGTCACCGTCGTCGCAGCCTGCGCCCTGTGCTCGCCGATCATCACCGAGGGCTTCACGGTCCTGCTCGTCGGCTTCCTGCTGGTGCTGAAGATGGCCAGCACACCGGTCCAGATCAACCGCAACTGGCCGGGCCTCGCCATCGCCGGCGGCTTCCCCGCGATCCTCGCCTCGCTGCTCACCACCGCCAACGCCATCCCGCGCTCCTACGAGTGGACCGTGGTCGGCGTCGCGGCGGCCACGACCGTCGTCGGCATCGCGGTCGCGTTCCTGACGATCCGCAAGCGGCCCGACGACATCGTCGCCGTCGCGTTGATCGCGGGGTCGGCGTTGCCCGCGCTGTTCGCCACGACGTTGCTGAAGGACCCGGCCAACTCGATCCTCGCCGGTGTGGTCGCCGCCGTGCTGCTGGCGATCTGGATGGTCCCCGACCTGCCGCGCGGGTTCACGACGGCGGCCGGCGCGACGGGCATGCTCGCGTTGTTCCAGACCACGGTGATCGCGCTCGACGGCAACGTCCGCACGGCGATCGTGCTGGCAGAGGCGGTGCTGCTGGCGGTGCTCGCGGCACGCCTGAACAGGAAGAGCGCGCTGATCGGTGCCGTGGCGTTCGGCGTGCTCGGGTTCTTCATGGCGATCGGGCAGGCCGTGCCGATCACCTGGCTGGTGGAGGAGCCGCGCTTCTTCAACAACGTCGAGCCCGGCGACTACGCGGCGGGTCTGGTGACCGCGGTCGTGCTCGGCATCTTCGCGGCCGTCCTGCCGTGGGCCGCGTTGAAGATGCAGGTGCTGCGCGAGCCGGCCAAGCACCCGTTCCCGTGGATCGTCTCCGGGCTCGTGCTGCTCTACGGCGCGGCGGGTGCGGTGCTGTGCGCGGCGCTGCTCGTGTCGCCGGACGAGACCGGGTTCCTCTTCGGGCACTCAGTGGTGACCGTGTCGTGGACGATCGCCGCGTTGTTCCTGCTGGTCAAGGGGATCAACAACAAGGCGTTGCGGATCTCCGGCCTGATCCTGGTCGGTGCCGCGGTCGTGAAGCTGGTGCTGTTCGACCTCTCCGCGCTCGACGGGATCGCCCGCGTGCTGGCGTTCCTCGGTGCCGGTCTGGTCCTGCTCACCGCGGGCACCCGTTACGCCAAACTGGTGACATCGGCGAAAAGTTCCGAGTCATATGAATCCAAACCAGTGGCTCCGCCCTCTTACTGACGGGACGACCGTCGCCCGCACCGCCGTCGCGGGCGACGGTCGTACTACATCCAGGCAAAGATTTCCCTCGGTCGAGTGACTGAAGTGGATCGAAAGCACCCGGAAGTGTTCCCATCGGGCGTATGGCAAAGCCACGCCTCGTGGCCGCGGTTCTAGCGCTCTCAGCGGCCTTCGCGGCGACGGGTGTTCACCAAGGGCACGAGTACACAACCACTTCTTCCACATCGGTCGCGCCGCTCGCGTACGTGGTGGGGAAGACCGGTCTCGTCCAGGTCGTGGACACCCGCAACGGCAACGTTCTCGTGCAGGCCGACACGGGAGGCCGCGCGACGGGTGTCGCGGTGTCGCCCGACGGGCGCCGGCTCTACGTGATCAACGGGTGGACCGGCGCGATCACCGTGGTCGACCCGAGCAACGGCCAGATCGTCGACCGGCTATTCACCCAGGTCCAGCTCTCGCACGCGGCGATGCGCCCGGACGGTCAGCGGCTCTACGTCTCGGCCAGCGGCGGTGTCGCGGTGGTGGACCCGCAGGACTTCCGGATGGTCGCGGTGATCAAGTCGGGCGGGCAGCCGCAGGGTCTCGCCGTCCACCCGGACAACAAGATCCTCTACGTCGCCAACTCCCAGGACGGCACCGTTGGCCTGGTCGACACGGCGACGGCGTTTCAGACCTCGGCGGTGCAGGTCGGCGGGCTGCCGCAGCACCTGGCGATCTCACCGGACGGCAAGCGCCTCTACGTGAGCAGCATGCGCCTGGGCAGCAAGACGCCCGGCACGCTGTCGGTGATCGACACGACCACGAACCAGGTGGTCGGCACGCTGGAGGCGGGCAGGGGAGCGGGCAGCATCGCCATCACCCCGGACGGCGCGACGGCCTACCTGACGCTGCCGAAGGAACACACGGTCGCGGTCATCGACACGGCGACCATGACGGTGCGCGAGCGTTTGCACATCGACTCGCCGAGCGTCGCCATCGCGCCGGGTGACACGAGGGTCTTCCTCGCCACCGGCCCGACGACGACGGTCCTGGACAGCACGAACGTGGTGCTCACGACGTACCTGATGAAGACGGGCGCGTTGCAGGAGGCGAGGCCGCGCCAGTTCGACGCGGCCATGATCGCCTTCCCGCCCGGTCAGCCGACGGCGACCGGCTTGCGGACCTCGTCGTCGAACGGGTCGTCGAGGTCGGTCGGCTCGTCGTGAAGCGCGAGGCGTTCCTGGATCCGCTTGAGCGGACCGGGTGACCACCACGCGGCGTTGCCGAGCAGCTTCATGACGGCGGGCACGAGCAGCATCCGGACGACGGTGGCGTCGAGCGCCAGCGCCAGGATCATGCCCACACCGACGAACCGCATCATCGCGACCTGCGAGAACGCGAACGCACCGGTCACCACGATGAGCAGCAGCGCGGCCGAGGTGATCACGCGGCCGGTCTTGGCCAGGCCGGTCGTCACCGCCTCTTCCGTCGTCGCGCCCTGACCGCGGGCCTCGACCATCCTGCTCAGCAGGAAGACCTCGTAGTCCGTGGACAGACCGAACACGATGGCCGCCATCAGCACGACGATGCCGGACTCCAGCGGTCCTGGCGTCACGCCGAGGAGGTCGGCGCCGTGACCCTCCTGGAAGATCCACACCAGCACGCCGAACGTCGCCGAGAGCGACAGCGCGCTCATCAGCACGGCCTTGATCGGCAGCAGCACCGAGCCGAACGCCAGGAACATCAGGATCAGCGTCGCGCCGAAGAGCAGCGTGACCATCAACGGCAGTCCGTCGGCGATGGCGTCGAGCGAGTCGCTGACCGTGGCGGTGTTGCCGCCGACGAGCACCTCGGCACCGTTGGGCGGGGTGATGGCGCGAACGTCCTTGAGCGCCTGCTTCGACTCGTCGCTGAGCGCGTCGTGCTCCAGACCGGCCATGGCGGCCGTGACGCCCTTGTCCGCACCAGTCGGCTGGACCTCGCCGATGCCGGGCACGTCCTTGACCTTGTCGAGGTACGCCTGGACCGCGGCCTGGTCACCGCCCTGGACGACGATCTTGAAGCCGGTGTTGGAGAGCGCGGAGAAGTTCTGGTTGATGTTCTCGGTGGCCACGCGCACGGCGTTGCCCTCCGGCAGGACCTTCTCGGTGACCTGGCCGAACTGCACGCCGAGGAACGGCGAGCCGAGCGCGAGCAGCACACCGACGATCGGCACGGCGATCAGCACGGGCCGCTTCATGACCTTGGTGCTGAGCTTGCGCCAGCCGCGTTCGCTCGGCTCCTTCTTGCGCCACGGCATCGCGAGCTTGTCGACCCGGTGGCCGAGCACGCCGAGCAACGCGGGCAGCAGCGTGACCGACACCAGCGCCGCGATCGCGACCGACGACACACCGCCGTACGCGAGGGACTTCAGGAAGCCGTGCGGGAAGAGCATCAGCCCGGCCAGCGCGATGACCAGCAGCGTCGCGCTGAAGACGACGGTGCGGCCCGCGGACGCGACCGTGCGTCCGACAGCTTGTTCGGTAGTACGGCCCTGAGCGAGTTCCTCGCGGAACCGGCCGACCATGAACAGGCCGTAGTCGATCGCCATGCCCAGGCCGAGCAGCGAGGCGACGTTGACCGCGAACGAGTTGACCTCGGCGAACAGCGCGACGGCATGCAGCACACCGAGCGCGCCCATGATCGCGAGACCGCCGACGACGACAGGCAGGCTGGCCGCGACCAGGCCGCCGAAGATGACCACGAGCAGCAGCAGGACCAGCGGCAGCGAGAACATCTCGGCGCGCGTCAGGTCCTCCTGGGACATGTCGTTGATGGCCTTCTGGGTGGGCACGAGCCCACCGACCTGCTCGGTGAAGCCGTCGACCTTGAGCTGCTTTTGGATGTCCTGGAACTGCTTGATCTGCTCGTTCGAGTCACCGCTGCTCAGCGTGATGGCGACAAGCGCCTGCTGCTTGTCGTCCGACGGCACCGGCCCGACGGCCTTGAGCACGTCGTCCTTCGGGAAGCCGCTGATGTGATCGGCGATCTTCTTGAGCTCGAGCGGGTTCGCGAAATCGCCGCGATAAATGACGATCACGTCACCGTTCTGCCGCCCGAACGCCTCCTCGGCTACTTTGTCGGCCCGCGCCGCCTCACTGGAGGGAGCCTCGTAGCCACCCTGGCTGAGCTTGTCGAACACGCCGATGCCCCACACCCCGCCCAGGACCGCGAGCAGCACTGTCGCGACCAGGACCACCCAACGGCGGCGATATGCGATCGAGCCCCACTTCGCGAACATCGGCGACGGCCTCCTGGGTTACCGTTCTGTAAATCCCGTGAACTCTTGTAAACACCGTTCACTGAAACCGTACGGGGCCGTGGGCGGGGTCTACAACCCGATGGAGTGACATATGACCGAGGCCACTCGCCGAGAACGACTCCGCGCCGAGACCGAGCGTGAGATTCGGCAAGCGGCCCGCGCCCTTTTGGTGGAGAGCGGCCGCGACGCGGTTACCCTGCGTGCGATTGCACGTAAACTCGGAATCACCGCGCCGGCGCTGTACCGCTACTACGACTCGCACGACGCGCTGCTGCGACAGCTCTGCGACGACATCTGCGCGGACATGGCCGAAGCCCTCCACACGAAGCTGGCCGCGGAGACATCAGGCCAGGTCGGATGCAAGGTGAGGGCGGTGTGCCACGCGTTCCGCCGCTGGGCCCTGGCCCACCCGCAGGAGTTCGCCCTGGTGTTCGCGTCGCCGCGGGACCCGATCGGCGCGGACCAGTTCGGGTCGGTGTTCCTGCAACTGGCCGGACCGCTGATTGCGTCCAATCAGGCGGCGAACCACGCCGACTCGCCGGTGCCGGCGGTGCTGCACGAGGACCTGGTCCGTTTCCAACAGGTGCTGCGGGACGCGGTGGCCGAGCACGGGGTGACGCTGGCGGACTCGGTCCTGAACCTCGGGAAGATCTACCACGTCGTGCAGTCGTGGGTGCGGCTGTACGGACACGTGGCTTTGGAGGTGTTCGGGCGGTTCCCGTTCGCGGTGAGCAACCCGGAGCCGATGTTCGACAACATGCTGGACCAGATGCTGTCGGACATCGGGTTCGAGGAGGACGCGCCCGTTCAGTGATGTAGCGCCGGGCGGACGTTCGGCGACATACGACCCGTGGTCGCCGCCGAGAACTCGCCAACCCCTGTTGATCCGCCTGTCGAGCCGTCGGGCGCACCAGGCCAAGCCATCCTCGACCTGCTGGACAAGGCCATCGGCCTGCAGACACCGCTGGTGCGCAAGAACATCGCCCGCGCGCGTCAGCGCAACCCGGAGTCGACACCTGCAGAGGTCATCGGAACCCTGGAGAAGATGTACGTCAGCGCTCTGGCGAGCACGGGGGCCGCGGTCGGAGGCGTCGCGGCCGCACCCGGTGTCGGTACCGGGGTCGCGCTGGCGCTGTCGGCGGGCGAGGCACTGTCCTCGCTCGAACTGAGCGCCCTGTACGTGCTCTCGGTCGCCGAGGTCCACGGCGTCCCGCTCGACGAGATCGAACGCCGCCGGACCCTCGTGCTGGGGATCCTGCTCGGCGAGTCCAGCACCAAGACGATCGGCAAGATCGCCGAGCGCACTGGCCGGCACTGGGCCCGTCAGCTCGTCAGCGCGGTGCCCACGACGACGTTGAAGCAGATCAACAAGGTCCTGGGCAGGAACTTCATCACCAAGTACGGCACCAAGCAGGGGATCGTCGTGCTCGGCAGGGCGGTCCCGTTCGGCATCGGTGCGCTGATCGGCGGCGGCGCGAACGCCACCATGGCCGTTCTGGCGGTCAAGGCTGCCCGGCGCGCGTTCGGCCCGGCGCCGGAGGCATGGCAGGAGCTGGCGCAGTCGTAACCGCGCCAGCTCCTCCCGTTGCTACAGAACGATGTTCACCAGGCGGCCGGGAACGACGATCACCTTGCGCGGTTCGCCACCCGCGACCAGCTCGGCGATCTTCTCCTCGGCCAGTGCCGCGGCCTTGATCTCGTCCGGCGCCGCGGACGCCGACACGACGACCCGCGAGCGGACCTTGCCGTTGACCTGGATCGGGTACTCGACCGTGTCCTCGACCAGGTACTGCTCGTCGGCCTTCGGGAACGGCCCGTGTGCCAGCGAGCCCTCGTGGCCCAGCTTCGACCACAGTTCCTCGGCCACGTGCGGGGCCTGCGGCGCCAGCATCAGCACCAGGGCCTCTGCCAGCGCGCGGGGCGTGCCGGCCGAGTAGTGCTTGGTGACGTAGTTGTTCAGCTCGATCAGCTTCGCGCCGGCCGTGTTGTAGCGCAGGTTCGCGTAGTCGTCGTGCACGCCGGCGATGGTCTTGTGCAGCAGGCGCAGCGCCTCGACGGACGCTTCTTCGTCCGTGACGCGCAGCGAGCCGTCGGTCTCGTCGACCAGGTTGCGCCACAGACGCTGCATGAACCGTTGCGCGCCAACGACGTCCTTGGTCGCCCACGGGCGTGACACGTCCATCGGACCCATGGACATCTCGTAGAACCGGAAGGTGTCGGCGCCGTACGTCTCGCACATCTGGTCCGGCGTGACGACGTTCTTCAGGCTCTTGCCCATCTTTCCGTACTCACGGCGGACTTCCTCGCCGTTGTACGTGTACTTGCCGTCGGCCTCGACGACCTCGTCGGCCGGCACGTAGACGCCGCGCGGGTCGACGTACGCGTACGCCTGGATGTAGCCCTGGTTGAACAGGCGGCGGTACGGCTCGTCGCCGGACAGGTGGCCCAGGTCGAACAGGACCTTCTGCCAGAAGCGCGAGTACAGCAGGTGCAGCACCGCGTGCTCGACGCCGCCGATGTACAGGTCGACGCCGCCGGGGTCGGTCGGGCCGTGCTCGGCCGTGCGCGGGCCCAGCCAGTACTTCTCGTTCTCCGGGTTGACGAACCGCTCGGTCTCGACCGGGTCGACGTAGCGCAGCTGGTACCAGCACGAACCCGCCCAGTTCGGCATGGTGTTCGTGTCGCGGCGGTACGTCTTCAGGCCGTCGCCCAGGTCCAGCTCGATCGTCGTCCACTCGGTGGCACGCGACAGCGGCGGCGACGGCTCGGTGTTCGCGTCCTCCGGGTCGAAGGTGCGCGGCGAGTAGTCGTCGACCTCGGGCAGCTCGATCGGCAGCATCGACTCCGGCAGCGCGATGGCGGTGCCGGCCTCGTCGTAGACGACCGGGAACGGCTCGCCCCAGTAGCGCTGGCGGCTGAACAGCCAGTCGCGCAGCTTGAACTGGACGGTGCCGTGACCGTGGCCGTTCTCCTCCAGCCAGCCGATCATCGTCTTCTTGGCGTCGTCGATCGCCATGCCGTCCAGGAACCCGGAGTTCACCGCCGGCCCGTCGCCGGTGTAGGCCTCGCCCTCGAAGCCTTCCGACGGCTGGACCGTGCGGATGATCGGCAGCTCGAACTTCTTCGCGAAGTCCCAGTCGCGCTGGTCCTGGCCGGGCACGGCCATGATCGCGCCCGTGCCGTAGCCCATCAGCACGTAGTCGGCGATGTAGACCGGGATCTCCTTGCCGTTCACCGGGTTCGTCGCATACGCCCCGATGAAGACGCCGGTCTTCTCCTTGTTCTCCTGACGGTCCAGTTCGGACTTCAGGGACGCGGCGCGCCGGTACGCGGCGATGTCTGCCACGCGATCGGGCGTCGCAATCTGGTCCACCAGCTGGTGTTCCGGTGCCAGGACCATGTAGGTCGCGCCGAACAACGTGTCCGGACGGGTCGTGAAGACCTCAATGCTCTCGTCTCCCACCGCGAATCGGACTCGGGCGCCATGCGAGCGCCCGATCCAGTTGCGCTGCATGGCCTTGACCTTGTCCGGCCAGTCCAGCCGGTCCAAGTCGTCGATCAGCCGGTCCGAGTACGCGGTGATGCGCATCATCCACTGGCGCAGGCTTTTCCTGAACACCGGGAAGTTGCCACGCTCACTGCGACCGTCCGCGGTGACCTCTTCGTTCGCCAGCACAGTACCCAGTCCGGGACACCAGTTGACGGGCGCCTCCGACATGTAGGCCAGGCGGAATTCGCCCAAGATCCTTTGCTGGTCGGCAAAAGACAGCTCAGACCAGGTGCGGCCGCCCTCGACGTCCCGCTCGCCAGACTCGAACTGCGAGATCAACTCGGCGATCGGACGAGCCTTGCGCGCGTCGACGTCGTACCAGGAGTTGAAGATCTGCAGGAAGATCCACTGAGTCCACTTGTAGTACTCGGGGTCGATCGTCGAGATGCGGCGACGCTCGTCGTGGCCCAGCCCCAGCCTGCGGATCTGGCGCAGGTAAGTGTTGATGTTGTCTTCGGTGGTCTTGCGCGGGTGCTGGCCGGTCTGCACCGCGTACTGCTCCGCGGGCAGGCCGAACGCGTCGAAACCCATGGTGTGCAGCACGTTGCGGCCGTTCATGCGGTGGTACCGCGCGAACACGTCCGTGCCGATGAAGCCCAGCGGGTGGCCGACGTGCAGGCCTGCACCGCTCGGGTACGGGAACATGTCCTGCACGAACAGCTTGTCGGCGGGCACGTCACCCTTGAGCGCGCCAACGGGGTTGGGCGCGTGGTAGGTGCCGTTGTTCTCCCAGTACCGCTGCCACCGCTCCTCGATCTGGTTCGCCAGCTCGGCGGTGTAGCGGAAGGCGGGAATCTCCGCCGCGTCCGTGCTCATTTCAAGGTCCCTCTCACGTCGTTCCTGCCCCTGACATGACGAAACCCCCCAGCCCAGACAGGGCATGGAGGGTGGCCGCGCCGACCGTCTCTTCGATCAGTCGTCGCGGCTAGATAAGGAGCAGGCGGGCCGTGCTCATGTCATCAACGGTATCAGCGCAGCGCAAGCTCGATGAACCGGGCGGTGGCCTGCGGCACACCTGGCAGGGGTGACTGCCGGGTGAACCGGGGATTCGTCTTACCCTCATGGGGTGAACTTCGTGCTGTCGGTCGTCCTGGGTGTGCTCGGCGTCGCTCTCGGCGCGGTCGGTCTGCTGGGCCTGCAGGGCAAGCTGCGCCGCAACCGCTTCGTCGGCGTGCGCACCGCCGCCGCCGTGCGTGACGAGGAGACGTTCGCGCTGGCCAACCGCGTTGCCGGGGTGCCGAACGTCGCGGCGGGCGTCGTGGCGATCGTGTCGGGCGCGATGGCGTTCGTGATGGCCGACCTGGCCGTCACCGCTGGGATCATCGGACTGATCGGTGCGCTGGCGATCGCGTTCGCCGGCGGGATCGTCGGTAGCCGGGCGGCCGCGCTCGTGCCGGAGCCGGTCAAGCCGAAGGGTTGCGGCGGGTGTGCTTGCGGTGGTGGCGGTTGCTCGCCGCTCGCTGGTCTGTAACGCGACGTTTCACGTGAATCAGTTCTCGCGGACGTCCTTCGGGTAGGTCGACAGCAGCGCCAGCGGCATCCCCTGCCGGCGCAGCACCCGGCCCCAGAGGTCGACGTTCGCGCCGGCCAGCACGTCGTCGGCCAGTCCGGTCACGACGATCCAGTCGCCGCGGTCGATCTCGCCCTGGAGCTGGCCCTCGCCCCACCCGCTGTAGCCCACGAACACCCGCAGGCCGCGCACCAGCGGCATGAGGTCGTCCGGTTCGGCGTCGAGGTCCACGAGTGCCACCGGGCCCTGCACGCTGACGAGGCCCTCCACCGTGGACGGATCGGTGCCGGGCTTCAACGCCGCCAGGCACAGCGCGGTCTTCTGCTCGACCGGGCCGCCTATGTAGATGCACTGCGGCTTGGTGACCTGGGAGCCCCACGGGGGCAGCACGTCGTGCACCGCAACGTCGGAGGGGCGGTTCAGCACTACGCCGAGGGTCCCCTCTGGACGTTGGTCGATGATGTAGACGACGGTGCGTGTGAAGTTCGGGTCGTTCAGGCTCGGAGCGGCTACCAAGAGGGAGCCTGGCTCGACTTCGACTTCGTCATCGGGACGCACGTCACCATGAAATCACCCGTGATCGCCGGAACAACTCAGGCCCGCGTCCCGTTAGACTGAGATGTCGGATGTCTTTGTGTCCCCCGGGCTCAACAGACAACCGCCTTCGCGGAATACCGTTCGGCTGGAGCCGCGTAGTGCGCCGCGCCGTGAGGCGACCTGGCATCCGGCCCAGGGAAGCCGGACCGTGAGGTCCGGCTTTCGTGGTTTTAACCCGGGCGCGCATACAGTGCAGCGGTGACAACGCTTGCGGTGGAGAAGCACCACTGGGGATCACGCCGGTTCCTCGGCATCCCCGCATACCGCAGGCTCCTCGCCACACGTCTCGCCTCCCAGTGGGGTGACGGGCTCTTCCAGGCCGGGCTCGCCGGCGCTGTGCTCTTCAACCCCGAACGGCAGGCCGATCCGGCGGCGATCGCGGCCGGGTTCGCGGTGCTGTTGCTGCCGTACTCGCTGATCGGGCCGTTCACCGGGGCGTTGCTCGACCGGTGGGACCGCAAGCGCGTGATCGTCGTGGCGAACATCCTGCGCGCGACGTTCGTGCTGCTCACGGCCTTGGCGGTCGGTGCTGGGCTGAGCGGGGTTCCCCTTTACGTGTCCGCGCTCATCGTCATGGGCATCGGGCGGTTCGTCGGGTCGGGGTTGTCGGCGTCGCTGCCGCACGTCGTCGACGAGGACCACCTGGTCGAGGCGAACGCGCTGACCACGACGGCCGGTGCGGTCATGGCCGTGATCGGCGCTGCCTGCGCCATCGGGTTCCGGACGCTGCTCGGCGCCGGGGACGGCGGTTCGGGGTGGACCACCAGCATCGCGATGGTCGGGCTGCTGCTCAGCGCGTTCATCGCCAGCCGGTTCAAGGCTGGTGTGCTCGGGCCGGACGAGGTCGACGAGCCGCCGCACGCGATCACGGCTGTCGCCCGCGGTCTGGTGGACGGTGCGAAGGCCACCTGGCGCACGCCGAGTGTCACGGCCGGGCTGGCCGCGCTGCTCGCGCACCGGGCCGCGTTCGGCATGAGCCTCATGATCACGCTGCTGCTGATGCGCTACAGCCTGGAGGACGTCGGCATCCTCAAGGCCGGCATCGGCGGGCTCGGTGAGGTCGCCGTCGCCGGTGGCGCGGGTGTGCTGCTCGCCGGGATCCTGACCGACCGGATCGTCGACAGGTTCGGCGTCAGGCGCACGATCTGCGGAGCGTTGCTGCTCACGGCCGCCGCCCAGGTCGGGCTCGGGCTGCCGATGACGCTGCCGACCATCCTGCTGGCCGGGTTCGTGATCATCTTCGCCGGTCAGATCGTGAAGCTCTGCGTGGACACCGCGGTGCAGCACGACGTCGGTGACGAGATCCGCGGGCGTGTGTTCGCCCTCTACGACACCCTTTTCAACATCGCGCAGGTCACCGCGGTGACCATCACGGCGACGGTCGTCCCCCTGGACGGGCGCTCGCCCGGCCTGATCCTCGTCGCCGCGAGCCTCTACCTGGTCGGCATGGCCGCCTACCTGCTGCTGTCAGCGCGGAAACGGCAGGTGCAACATGCCGGCCTCGTGCGCGAAGACGACCGCGGCCACCCGATCGGGTAGATCCAGGCGCCGCAGGATGTCGGCCACCTCGTCAGCCACCCGTTGCTGCCCGATGCCGAGCACGCGCGCTATCTCGTGGTCCGCGTGACCCCGCGCGATGCACCGCAGCACAGCGCGTTGGTCGTCGGTCAGCACGTCCAGGTCCCGTACGGCAGGACCTGCGGAAAGTCCCCAAGCGAACATCTGCACCACCCCCAATGCGCCCCCTAGCGCACTTCCCATGGTGCATCCCCGCGCTGACACTTCGCTAACGCGGGGATTCCATTCGCTCACAATGCGTCACGAAGCGGGTGGCGTGATCCCCTGTTCGCGCGCCCAGTCGAGCAACGCGGCCTCGGCTTCGTCGCGGTCCAGCGGTCCGCGGTCGAGCCGGAGCTCCTTGAGGAACTTCCACGCGGCACCGACCTCGCGGCCCGGCGCCAGGCCGAGCAGCTTCATGATCTCGTTGCCGTCGAGGTCCGGACGCACGCGCGCGAGGTCTTCCTCGGCCGCGATGCGCGCGATGCGTTCCTCGAGAGAGTCGTAGGTCCGGCGCAGCAGGTTCGCCTTGCGCTTGTTCCTGGTCGTGCAGTCGGCACGGACGAGCTTGTGCAACCGCGTCAGCAGGTCACCGGCGTCCGTCACATAGCGGCGCACGGCCGAGTCGGTCCACTCGCCGCCGCCGTACCCGTGGAAGCGGAGGTGCAGGTAGACGAGCTTCGCGACGTCCTCGGTGATCTCCTTCGAGTACCGCAGCGCCCGCAAGCGCTTGCGGACCATCTTCGCGCCCACGACCTCGTGGTGGTGGAACGAGACACCGCCGCCTGACTCGAACTTCCGGGTCGCCGGCTTGCCGATGTCGTGCAGCAACGCGGCGATCCTCAGCACCAGATCGGGTGAGTGATCAACTTCTTCAAGATCAATTGCCTGCTCCAGCACAACCAGGGAGTGGTCGAAGACGTCCTTGTGCTGATGATGTTCGTCGATCTCCAGCTTCATGGCCGTGAGCTCGGGCAGCACGATGTCGGCCAGCCCGGTCTCCACCATGAGCTCGATGCCGCGGCGCGGGTGCGCGCCGCACAGGAGCTTCGAGAGCTCCACCTGCACGCGCTCCGGCGTGATGCGGGTGAGCTGGCCTGCCATCGAACGCATCGCCTCGATCACCCGAGGCGCGGCGGTGAAGCCGAGCTGGGAGACGAACCGGGCGGCGCGCAGCATGCGCAGCGGGTCGTCGCCGAACGACTCCTGCGGGGTCGCCGGGGTGTCCAGCACCCCGTCCCGCGCAGCCTGGAGGCCGCCGGTCGGGTCGACGAACTCGCTCGCCGCGATGTCGAACGCCATCGCGTTGACCGTGAAGTCGCGCCGGACCAGGTCGCCGTCGATGGAGTCGCCGAAGCTCACCTCGGGATTGCGGGTCACGCCGTCGTAGACGTCCGCGCGGAAGGTCGTGATCTCGATGATCTCGCCGTGCTTCGACGCCCCGACCGTCCCGAACGCGATGCCGGTGTCCCACTGCGCGTCGGCCCAGCCGCTCAGCAGTTTCTGGATCTCCGCAGGTCGCGCGTCCGTCGTGAAGTCGAAGTCGTTCGTCGGGCGCCCCAGCACGGCGTCGCGCACACTTCCACCCACGAGGTAGAGGCGCTTGCCCTCGGCTGCGAACCGAGCGGCCAGCTCAGCGACGACTGGTGTAATTGCGGGAGCTTCCACCACCGCATTCTGCTGGAGCGATCGAGACACGAGAAACCAGCGTACTCAAGGTTCGTAAGTACGATCGGCCGTATGCCCCCGTCAGCCGCACGTTCCGGGAGTCCCAAACCGGGGCGCAGGAAGAGGCGGCGGGGCCGGAGGCTCAAGACCGTCGACGAGACGTCGGCTGGTGGCCTGGTGCTCGACGGAGAGCAGCGGGCCGCGGTGATCGGGAGACTTGACCGGCGAGGCCGGTTGCTGTGGTCTTTGCCCAAGGGTCACATCGAGGCGGGCGAGACCGCGGAACAGACCGCGGTGCGCGAGGTCGCCGAGGAGACCGGTATTCATAGCAGGGTGCTGCGCCCGTTGGGGTCGATCGACTACTGGTTCGTCGCAGACGACCGCCGGGTGCACAAGACGGTTCACCACTTCCTCCTCGAAGCGACGGGGGGAGAGCTTTCCGACGAAGACGTGGAGGTCACCGAGGTGGCGTGGGTGCCACTCGGCGAGCTGGACGAGCGACTCGCGTATGCCGATGAGCGCCGTCTGGTCCGCCGAGCAGCCGAACTGCTCGCCGACCGCTGCCACAAAGGGGCGGAGTCGGCGTGAGCCTGAGGAAACTCGTCTGCACAGCCGCTGTCGCCGCGTTCGTGGTGATCACGGCGCCGCCCGCTGGCGCCCAGCAGTCGCAGCCGGACGAGATCGACGCGTTGCCCTTCATGCCCGCGCCCGCCACACAGGTGTGGGCGACCAGATCTCTCTCCGCCCAGCCCGGCCAGGCGCAGCCGCAGTTCCTGCGGCTCGACATCGACCAGCTCACACCGCGGTTCGTCACGAGCGACTCACCGGGGACCGTCAAGATCACCGGCAAGATCGCGAACGTCGGCGACCGCAAGGTCTTCGACATCGTGCTGCGGCTGGAACGCGGTGAGCCGCTCGGCACAGAGGACGACCTGCGCAAGGCGCTGCGGGAGCCCGCGGCCGCCGAGGCCGTGCAGCCCAAGTTCACGCCGGTCGCCGGCGAGCTGGAGCCCGGCCAGCAGAAGGACTTCACCCTCGAGGTGCCGCTGCGTGGCACCGAACCGACCTCGCTCGAGGTCGACCAGCCCGGCATCTACCCGATCCTCGCGAACGTCAACGGCAGGCCGGACTACGGCGGCCAGGCGCGGCTCGCGGCGCTGTCCACGCTGCTGCCCGTGCTCGGGGTCCCCGGTGGCGAGACCAAGGGCAAGCCCGGTGCCGGCGCGAAGCTGACGGTGCTGTGGCCGATCGTGGACCGTCCCCGGCTGGTCCGGCTCGGCGGCGAGGGCCAGTCCGAGCTGATCGACGACGAGCTCGCGACGTCGCTCTCGGTCAACGGCAGGCTGTACGGCCTGCTGCAGGCCTACGAGCAGGCGATCTCCTCGATGAGCACGGCCATGTGCCTGGCCATCGACCCAGATCTGCTGCGCACCGTGCAGGCCATGAGCACCGGTTACCGCCTGCGTGGCGGCGCCGAGGGCAAGGGCAGGAGCGAGGCCAAGCTGTGGCTCGACCGGCTCAAGCTCGCCGTGACGGGCCGTTGTGTCGTCGCACTGCCGTACGCCGACGCCGACCTCGTGGCGTTGAACAGGGCGAAGCTCGCCGCCATGCGCACCCTCGCGGTGACGGACGGCCCCAAGCTCATCCAGGACGTTTTGGGCGTGCGGCCGCTGCCCGACCTGGTGTGGCCAGAGGACGGCGTGCTCGACCAGTCGACGTTCGACGAGCTGGTCACGCCGCAGCCGGACAAGCGCTACCCCGGCGCGAAGTCGTTGCTGCTCGACCCGGCCGGACTGGCCGACGCGCCGGGCACCGGACCCGTGGGTGTCGCCGGCAAGACCCCGGTGACCGCGGTGAAGATCGACTCGATGGTCTCGGACGCGCTGCAGGGCAGTGACTCGCGGCCGCGCACGCTGTCCGGCGTCACCGCGCCGATCGAGAGCCAGCCGGTGTCCGTGCAGAACGCGCTGGCGGCACTGGTGTTCCGCGCCGGATGGCAGGGCGACGGCCGCAACGTGCTGGTCGCGCCGCCGCGCCGCTGGCACGCGCCGGTCTCGGAGATGACCGAGTTCCTCACGACGGCCCAGAAGCTGCTGGCGGGCGGCTACGCGACCCAGACGGGGCTCGAGGAGCTGACCACGGCCACGCCGCAGGCGGCGAACGCCAAGATCGCCTACCCGCCGGAGGCCGGCGCACGGGAGATCTCGTCGATCATCTCCGACTCCGTGACGAACCAGAGCATCGAGCTCAACGGCCTGGTCGCGGCCATGCAGCAGGAGGACAGCGCCCACGCGGCACCCGGCGACCTGGCCGATCCGCTGTGGCTCGGGCTGCTGCGCGTGATGTCCGGCGCGTGGCGGTCGAACGAGGAGGGCGCGAGGTCCGCGGCCGACGTCAGCCAGAACGAGCTCAACGCGCTGACCGGCATGGTCGGCGTGACCCAGCCGAGCAGCCCGATCCTGCTGGGTTCCGGCGACAGCCCGATCCCGGTCACGATCACGAACAAGCTCGACGTCCGCGTGACGGTCAGGATCACCCTCGCCGACACCCCCGGCATCCGCAAGCTCGACCTCGCCGACCAGGTGCTTCCCGCCCGCGGCGAGCGCGTCGTGCGCGTGCCCGTCGAGGTGCTGCGGTCCGGCCGGTTCCCGGTGAACGTCCGGCTGACCACTCCCGAGGGCGTCCCGCTCGGGGACACTGTCAAGCTGGAGGTGTCGTCGTCCGCCTACGGCACCATCACGGTGATCATCACCGTGATCGCCGGCATCGCGCTCGTCCTGCTTTCCGGGCGCCGGATCTACAAGAGGGTCCGCGCTCGCAACGGCGAGAACGGCGACGCACCGTCCATCGAGAACGTGACACCGGAGAAGTCGAGCGCGTGAGCGAGACAGCCACGACCACCCAGCCAGAACAGCAGAAGCAGGAGCCGTCGGTCGCCAGGGCCAGCGGCTCGATGGCGATCGCGACGATCGTCAGCCGGGTCACCGGCCTGCTGTCGAAGGTGCTGCTGGTCGCGGCACTGGGCATCGGCACCCTCAACGACTCGTACCAGGCGGCCTCGACGCTGCCGACGATGATCAACGAGCTGCTCCTCGGCGGCATCCTGACCAGCGTGGCGATCCCGCTGCTGGTCCGCGCCGAGAAGGAGGACGGCGACGGCGGTGAGTCGTACGCCCAGTGGCTGATCAGCATGGGCACGGCGATCCTCGGCGTCGGCACGGTGCTCGCGGTGGCCTGCGCGCCGCTGCTGACCTCGCTGTTCATCGCGGATTCGCCGAACGCGAACCGCGACCTGGTCACGGCGTTCGCCTACCTGGTGCTGCCGGGCATCGTGTTCTACGGCCTGACCGCGCTGATCGGCGCGGTGCTCAACGCCCGGCACGTGTTCGGCCTGCCCACCTGGGCGCCGGTGCTGAACAACGTCGTCGTGATGCTCGTCCTGGGCGTCTACTGGCTGCTGCCCGGCGACATCACGCTCAACCCGGTCTCCATGACCGACGCCCACGTCCTGGTCCTCGGCCTCGGCACCGCGCTCGGTGTCGCCGTGCAGGCGCTGGTGCTGTTCCCTGCGCTGCGCAGGACCGGGTTCCGGTTCAAGTGGCGGTTCGGCTGGGACGCGCGGCTCGCCGAGTTCGGCAACCTGGCCTTCTGGGTCCTGCTCTACGTCGGCCTCGGTTTCGCCAGCATGACGGTGCTGACCAAGGTCGCGACGCACGGCGACGGCGCGCTGACGGCGTTCAACTTCCAGTGGCTCATCGCCCAGGTGCCCTACGGCGTGCTCGGCGTCTCGCTGCTCACGGCGCTGATGCCGAAGATGAGCCGGGCCGCGGCGAACAACGACAACGACGCGATCGTGCGCGACCTGCTGTTCGGCAACCGCATGTCGTCGATCCTGCTGATGCCGTTCAGCGTGCTGATGACGGTCTCCGGTGTGGCCATCGGCCTCGCCGCGTTCGGGTTCGGCAAGTCGGGCG
Organism: Lentzea sp. HUAS TT2; assembly: GCF_051853195.1. Lineage (NCBI taxonomy): Bacteria > Bacillati > Actinomycetota > Actinomycetes > Pseudonocardiales > Pseudonocardiaceae > Lentzea > Lentzea sp. HUAS TT2. The sequence goes on from NZ_CP196667.1 coordinate 2,762,093, forward strand.
TGGACGGCGGCACGGCGGTCGGCCTGGCGCTCGCGCTGTCGGCGTTCGGACTGGTGCCCTACGCGGTCACGCTGCTGCAGCTGCGGGTCTTCTACGCGATGAAGGACGCGCGCACGCCGACGTTGATCCAGGCGTTGATCGTGGCGGTCCGGATCGGCTTGCTCTACTTCTTCCTCGCGGTCTCCGAGCCAGAGCAGCTCGCTGTCGGCGTGTCGATCGCGATGTCGTTGAGCTTCGTGTTCGGCGCGATCGTCGGCCAGGTGTGGCTGCGGATCCGCCTCGGCCGGCTGCGCACCGGCTTCACCATCTGGACCGTCTGCCTCACGGTGGTCGCGTCCGCGGTGGCCTTCGCGGTGGCCAAGGGCGTGAACCTGCTGGTACTGGACCTGATCGACTTCTCGAACCCGGTCGTGGCCGCCTGGTTCGAGACCATTCTGGTGACGCTGATCGGTCTGCCGCTCGCGTTCGGCCTTTTGGCCGCGTTCCGGGTACCCGAGATGAAGCCGGCGATCGACAAGATCAACCGTTTGGTGCGGCGAAGGTGACTCCAGTCCGTGAGCGCCGTCCCGTACCCTCGTCTCCGTGAGTAGCGGAGTTCACGCCGCGCTGGTTCCCGGCGGCGTCATCGGCAATGGCCGCTACCGGCTGCTCGCGAAATCCGGCGCGGACGCCAGGTCGAACGCGGAGCTGTGGCGCGCGCGGGACGGTCAGCTCAACCGGGACGTGGCGCTGACGGTGCTGCTGGGCGATCTGGCGGACAACGACTCCGCGGCCCGTGCCCGCCGGACGGTCGAACGCGCGATGCACGCGGCGTCGTTCACACACCCCGGTGTGTCGAGGGTGATCGACGTGCTGACGCCCGGCACCGGCATCCGCCCCGACGAGGGCATCCTCGGCATCGTCATCGCCGAGTGGACCCAGGGCACCGACCTCATGGACCTCATCGCGGAGGGCCCGCTGCCCGCGGGCGCCGCGACCCGCCTGCTCGAACCGCTGGGCGCCGCCATCGAGGGCGCGCACCACGCCGGTCTGGTGCTGGGCGCCGACCACCCGCAGCGCATCCGGGTCACCTCGGACGGCCGCCTGCGCCTCGCGTTCCCCGGTCCTCGGCCGGACGCGATCGCGCGCGACGACGTCAAGGGCCTCGGCGCGATCCTGTACCTGCTGCTCACCGGCCGGTGGGCGCTGCCGGGCGGCCCCCAGGGCGTGCCGGTCGCACCGACCGGGCCGGACGGGTCCGTGGTCGCACCGAACGCGCTGCACCCGTACCTGCCGCACGACCTGTCGTCCGTCGCGGTGCGCTCGCTGGAAGACACGTCGGTGGGCGGCATCCGCACCTCCGCGGCGATCCTGCAGGTCCTCGACCAGATCGCGGCCGAGGAGGCCCAGACCTCGCTCATCCCGGCCGTGGCGGCGTCACGCGATGACGACGACCAGGTCGTGTGGACGACGCAGCGGCCGAGGCAGGACAAGCAGCAGAAGAAGAAGCTGTGGATCAGCGTCGGCGTGCTCGCACTGGCCACGCTGACCGTGATCGTGTGGCTGAGCGTGCAGATCGTCGGGTTCTTCAGCGACGAGCCGTCCAAGGGCGGCGGCCCGACCGTGGTGATCAACCAGCCGGGCTCGAACGGCCAGACCGCGCCTCCGCCCGCGCCCGCGGGACCGGTGCAGCCGGCCGCCATCGGCGTCTACGACGTGACGAACCAGCCCGACAACCCGAACCAGGCGAGCAGGGCCGCGGACAACAACGCGACCACGTTCTGGCGGACGGACAACTACTTCCAGCAGTTCCCGACGCTCAAGCCCGGCATCGGGCTGATGGCGTCGTTCGCGGAGCCGGTGAAGCTGGCCTCGATCACGATCACCTCGCCCAGCAAGGGGACGCACGTCGAGATCAGGGCGGCCTCCGCGCTGGACTCGCCGATCGAGGAGACCAAGGTCATCGGGGTCGCCGACCTGTCGGACGGGCAGACGCAGATCCAGCTGAACGAGCACGAGCCGACCGCGCACGTGCTGATCTGGATCACGCAGCTGACGAGCACGGGCGGCGGCAAGAACCAGTCGGAGATCCGAGAGATCCTCTACACCCGCGCCCAGTGACCGCACGCGGGGCGCTTTCGTACCGACATGCAGTACGAAAGCGCCCCGCGTGCGATTCGAAACCGCCTGAGTAGCCCTGTCCGGGTGATCTGTGATCACGCTCGCTAAAGTGCGTTCCGTGACCGCCGCAGCCAGCTCGGACGCCGATCTCATCTCGGCCCACGCCGCAGGTGACCCTTACGCGTTCTCGGAGCTGGTCAAACGGCACCGCGACCGGATGTGGGCGGTGGCGTTGCGCACGCTGCGGGACCCTGAGGAGGCCGCGGACGCGCTGCAGGAGGCGTTCATCTCGGCCTTCCGGGCGGCGTCGTCGTTTCGCGCGGAGTCACAGGTCACCACCTGGCTTCACCGGATCGTGGTGAACGCGTGCCTCGATCGGATGAGACGGCGACAAACAAGACCGACAGTCCCGTTGCCCGAGGCCGGTCCAGGCGAGCCCGTCGCGCCCCGTGACGCGATGAGCGACCGCGAGACCAGCCTGATGGTGCAGCAGGCGTTGATGGAGCTGCCAGAAGAGCAGCGGGCGCCCATCGTGCTCGTCGACGTCGAGGGGTATTCCGTCGCGGAAACGGCGAAGATCCTCGGCATCGCGGAGGGCACGGTCAAGAGCCGGTGTGCGCGAGGTCGCGCCAAGCTGGCCAAAGTTCTCGGGCACCTCAGGAACCGAATCGCAGATGCGAACGTCCCAGCTGACGGTGTGAATGTGCAAGAGCAACGTCAGTGGGAGGGCCGATGACCGGCATGGAGCGCGTGCCGATGGGTCCGCCGTGGTCGATCGACCTCATCGCGGACCTGCACGCGGGCGTGCTGCCCCCTGAGGTCGCCGCACAGCTGCGCCCGAGGGTGGAGGCGGACGCCGACGCGGTGGAGATCCTGCGTGCGCTCGACGCCACGCTGGAGGACCTGCACTCGCTGCCGCCCATCCCGATGCCCGACCACGTGGCCGCGCGGATCGACGCCGCACTGGCCGCCGAGGCCCGTCCCGGCATCGCACCGGTCGTGTCGCTGAACGAGGCCCGCAGCCGCCGCAACCGCAGGCTGGGCCTCGGCGGTGGCGTGCTGGTGGCCGCCGCGGCGGCGTTCGGCATCGTGCTGGCCGTGTCGCCGGGCTCGCAGACGCCCTCGAACGACAGCGCACAGCCTCCGCAGGCGACGTCCGTCCCCTCGAACGCGCAACCCGATCTCGCGGTCGACCCGGACAACCTGGGCGCCGCGGTCGGTGACGTGCTCAAGGCGCAGAACTACGGCACGCTGGAGACTCCCGACCGGTTGGCCGGCTGTCTCAAGGGCGGCGGCATCAATGGTGCGGCCAAGCCTCTCGGCATCAGCCCCATCGACCTCAGGGGCAGGGGACCGGCCGTGATGGCGATCCTCCCCGGCGGTGGCGGTCCTGGCCAGCTCAGGCTCGTCGTGCTCGACCCGAAGAACTGCGGACCGGACAAGCCGGAAGGCGTTCTGGCGAACACCACCATCGGCCAGAGGTAGTCGCGGAAGTCACGGAATTAGCTGCACCTACGATCCGTTGAGCCAGACAGACGACGAGATCGAGGAGTTGCAGAGCCGTGAGCGTGCGCAACGTGATCATCATTGGATCGGGCCCTGCGGGCTACACCGCTGCGGTCTACGCGGCACGCGCGCAGCTGGAGCCCCTGGTCTTCGAGGGATCGCAGTACGGCGGCGCCCTCATGACGACGACCGAGGTCGAGAACTACCCCGGCTTCCGCGACGGCATCATGGGCCCCGAGCTCATGGAGCAGATGCGCGAGCAGGCCATCCGCTTCGGCGCCGAGCTGCGCGCCGAGGACGTCGAGTCGGTCGAGCTGACCGGTGAGATCAAGAAGGTCGTCGCGAACGGCGTCGAGTACGAGGCCAAGGCCGTCATCCTCGCGATGGGTGCCGCCGCCCGTTACCTGAACATCCCCGGCGAGCAGGAGCTGCTCGGCCGCGGTGTGTCCGCATGTGCAACGTGTGACGGCTTCTTCTTCCGCGACCACGACATCGCGGTCGTCGGCGGCGGCGACACGGCCATGGAGGAGGCGACGTTCCTCACGCGCTTCGCCAAGTCCGTCACGGTCATCCACCGCCGCGAGGAGTTCCGCGCCTCGAAGGTCATGCTCGAGCGCGCCCGCGCCAACGAGAAGATCAAGTGGCAGCTGAACACGCAGGTCACCGACGTGCTGGGTGACGGCACCGTGTCGTCCATCAAGATCAAGGACACGAAGACCGGCGCCGAGTCCGAGATGCCCGTCACCGGCTTCTTCCTGGCGATCGGCCACGACCCGCGCTCGGCGCTGGTCAAGGGCCAGGTCGACCTCGACGCGGAGGGTTACGTCCTGACCAAGGACAAGTCCTCCTACACGAACCTGGACGGCGTGTTCGCCGCCGGCGACCTCGTCGACCACGAATACCGCCAGGCGATCACCGCCGCCGGCTCCGGTTGCAGCGCCGCGATCGACGCGGAACGGTGGCTGGCCGAGCACGGCACCGAGCAAGCCGAGATCGCCGCCGAGGCCGTCGGTGGCGGCTACGGCAAGAGCAACTGAACCAACTGCTGCGAAGAGTTAGAGGGAGATCAACATGGCAGGCGCCACCGTCACGGTGACCGACAAGTCGTTCGCGGACGACGTTCTGACCAGCGAGAAGCCCGTGCTGGTCGACTTCTGGGCGACCTGGTGCGGCCCGTGCAAGATGGTTGCGCCGGTGCTGGAGGAGATCGCGGCCGAGCACGGCGAGAAGATCACCATCGCCAAGGTCGACATCGACGCCAACCCGTCGATCGCCCGCGACTACCAGATCATGTCCGTGCCGACGCTGATCCTGTTCCAGGGCGGCCGTCCGGTGAAGCAGATCGTCGGCGCGAAGCCCAAGGCCGCGCTGCTGAAGGACCTGTCGGACGTCCTCGACTGAGGCCGGAAAGTTGCAAGGGCTGAGAAGTTCTTTGCAACGCGCAACGTGACCCGCCCGTCTATCGATAAGACGAGCGGGTCACGTTCGTTTTCGGTGCCGGGACCGTGATCTCGGTACAACTGTGAGTAGCCCTGCATCGATCACTCTGCGGAACAGGGCACAATGAGGACTTCCCAACTGACGCGCCGACCAAGTTCGGCGCCCTAGTCGAGCGAGGGTGCATGCAGCTGCTCCGCCGCGGGGACGTCGGAAGTGATGTTGCCGAGATCCGGTCGACCCTGACCAGGCTCGGACTGCTTCCGCCGGCCGACCCACAGGCGCCGCCGGTGTTCGACCAGCAGGTCGAGCACGCCGTGCGCGCGTTCCAGCAGCAGCGGGGGCTGATCATCGATGGCATCGTCGGCCCGGCGACCTATCGCTCGCTGCGTGACGCGACGTTCCGGTTGGGGGACCGGCCGCTCGCGTTCCTGATGTCGCAGCCGACGACCGGTGACGACGTGCTCGCCCTGCAGGAACGCATGCTGGAGCTCGGCTACGACGCCGGACGCGCCAACGGCGTGTTCGGCCAGCAGACCGAGCAGGCGCTGAGGAACTTCCAGCGCGACTACGGACTGATCGTGGACGGCATGTGCGGTCCTGACACCGTGCGCGCGTTGCGTCAGCTCCAGCCGAAGGTCCGCGGCGGCCGTCCGCAGCTGCTGCGCGAGCAGGAGAAGCTGCGCGGCGCGGGCTCGCGGCTGTCCGGCAAGCGCATCGTCATCGACCCCGGCCACGGTGGCCAGGACCGAGGCGTCGTCGTGGACGGCCTGTCCGAGGCCGACCTGATGCTGGACCTGGCACGCCGTCTCGAAGGCAAGATGGCCGCCACCGGCATGGAGGCGCTGCTCACGCGCGGTCCGGACAACTGCCCGGACGAGGCGGAGCGCGCCAGGTTCGCGAACGAGGCGGGCGCCGACCTGATCCTGTCGCTGCACAGCGACGGCAACTCGTCGCCGAACGCGCAGGGCGTGTCGACGTTCCACTACGGCACGGGCAACGGCACGTCGTCCACGGTCGGTGAGGCGCTCGCGGGGTTCATCCAGCGCGAGGTCACCGCCCGCACGTCGATGTCGAACTGCGGTTCGCACCCGAAGACGTGGGACCTGCTGCGGCTCACCCGCTGCACGGCCGTCCGCGTCGAGGTCGGCTACCTGACGAACACGGAGGACCGCGCCCGCCTGGCGACGCCCGGTTTCCGCGACATCGTGGCCGAGGGCATCCTCGTGGCGGTGAAGCGCCTCTACCTGCTCGGCAAGGACGACCAGCCGACGGGCACGTTCACGTTCAACGACCTGCTGCGCTACGAGATGGCCAAGGGCTGACGCTTTTCAACCGCACGCGGGGCCCTTTCGTACTGCATGTCAGTACGAAAGGGCCCCGCGTGCGTATCAGGCAGGGCGGAAGCTCGGTTCCGCGGTGGAGACGGTGACGCTGTTGAGAAGCCGCTCGAGAGCTGCCTCGACGTCTTCCTTCCAGGTGATGGAGCTGCGGAGCTCCATGCGCAGCCGCGGCCAGCGCGGGTGCGGGCGCACGGTCTTGAAGCCGACGCTCGTGAGGAAGTCCGCGGGCGTGACGCAACTGGCGCCCTCGTCGTCCGGGCGCATGTCGCCGAACGCCTCGATGGCCTTCACGCCACGACGGGTCAGGTCCTTCGCCACGGCCTGCACGAGCACGCGCGCGAGTCCTCCCCCTCGGAACTCCGGGAGAACGTCCAGCGACGTCATGAGGACCGCGTCCGGGCTCACCGGGGACGTGGGGAAGGCGGCGCTGCGCGGCACGGCGGCCGGTGGTGCGTAGAACACCGAACCAGCGGGGATGCCGTCGCAGTAGATCAGGCGACCGCACGAACCCCACTCGAGCAGGACGCTGGAGACCCAGGCTTCCTTCTCGAATTCGGTGTCGCCATATTCCTCAGCCTGTTCTCGCAGGTGAGGAGCTAGCTCCCAGAAAACGCACGTCCTGCTGTGCTTGGAGAGATGCTCCAGGTTGTCCAGCGTGACGCCCACGACGCGACGGGACACCCCGACCTCCACCCGTTAACACACACAGTGAACCCATACGAGGGTAGGCGAATGTGACGGAACCCGGAAGGCGCGTGCCCTGAACGGGACGACGGTTACACTCGCTCGGGACATTTCCTATACAGGAGTCCCACATGACTGTGCCCGGACAGCCCGCCAAGCAGGGCCCCAGAAGCCTTGACCCCCACCTCCGCCGCTACGCAGCGCGCACGGCAGGGATGACGGCATCGGAGATCCGGGCACTGTTCGCGGTCGCGTCCCGCCCCGAGGTCGTCTCGCTGGCCGGCGGCATGCCGCACCTGGCCGCGTTGCCGCTGGAGTCGCTGTCCGCGGAGATCGGTCAGCTCGTGGCGTCCGAGGGCCTGGTGGCCCTGCAGTACGGCTCGGCGCACGGTGTCCCGCTGCTGCGTGAGCAGATCTGCGACGTCATGGCGCTGGAGGGCATCAACGGCCACCCGGACGACGTGGTGGTGACCGTGGGCTCGCAGATGGGCCTCGACATGGTCACCCGGATCTTCTGCGACCCCGGTGACGTGGTGATCGCGGAGGGACCCTCCTACGTGGGCGCTCTCGGGTCGTTCACGGCGTACCAGGCCCAGGTCGTGCACGTCGCGATGGACGCTGACGGTCTCGTGCCCTCGCTGCTGCGAGAGGCGCTGGAGGCTTGTCGTCGTGCTGGTCAGCGGGTCAAGTTCCTCTACACGATCCCGAACTTCCACAACCCGGCCGGCGTGACGCTGGCGGTGTCGCGGCGGGCCGAGATCCTGGAGATCTGCCGGACCTACGGCGTGCTGGTCGTGGAGGACAACCCGTACGGGCTGCTCGGGTTCGATGGGCAGACCTACCCGGCGCTGCGGTCACTCGACCCGGACAACGTGGTGTACCTCGGGTCGTTCTCCAAGACGTTCGCCGCCGGTCTGCGGGTCGGCTGGGTGCTGGCCCCGCACGCGGTGCGCGAGAAGCTGGTGCTGGCGGCCGAGTCGGCCACGCTGTGCCCGCCGACCCTGAACCAGATGATCGTCTCCCGGTACCTGTCGACCCAGGACTGGAAGGGTCAGATCAAGACGTACCGCGAGGCGTACCGGGAACGCCGGGACGCGGCGATCTCGGCTCTCGAGCAGCACATGCCGCAAGGTTCCACGTGGAACATTCCCGACGGCGGCTTCTACGTCTGGGTGACGGTGCCGGAGGGCATCGACACGAAGGCGATGCTGCCGCGCGCCGTGACGGCCCGGGTCGCCTACGCGTCCGGCACCGGCTTCTATGCGGACGGCTTCGGCTCCCGCCAGCTGCGGATCTCGTACTGCTACCCGACGCCGGAACGCATCCGCGAGGGCGTCCGCCGCCTGGCCAACGTCATCGAGGACGAGATGCAGCTGGCCGCGACCTTCGGGGCGACGACGGGCCGTCAGCTGTCCGGCCCGCAGACCCCTTCGCCCGACACCGCCTGATCCTTGGAGTTTTGCTGTGGCTGACCGCATGGTCGCTGTGCTGTCCGGTGGGCTCTCCCACGAACGTGAAGTCTCGATCCGCTCCGGCCGCCGGTTGTCGGCTGCCCTGCGGTCGGCGGGTGTGACGGTGGAGGAGTGGGACGCCGACGCGTCCCTGCTGACCCGGCTGAAGGATCACCGCCCGGACGCCGTCGTGGTCGCCCTGCACGGCGGTGAGGGTGAGAACGGGTCGGTGCAGGCGATCCTCGAGATGTTCGGAGTTCCGTACGTGGGCACGGACTCGCGGGCGTGCCGGCGGGCGTGGGACAAGCCGACCGCGAAGGCCGAGCTGGCCCGCGCCGGACTGACGACACCGGAGTGGATCGTGCTGCCGCACGCGACGTTCCGGGAGCTGGGCGCCAAGCCGGTGCTCGACGCGATGGTCTCGACGCTGGGGCTGCCGTTGATGCTGAAGCCGGACCAGGGCGGGTCCGCGCTGGGCGCCCAGGTCGTCCGTGACGCCGCCGAGCTGCCGCCCGCGATGGTCGGGTGCCTGGCGTACGGCGACACCGTGCTGGCCGAGCAGTTCATCTCCGGCGTGGAGGTGGCGGTCGCGGTGGTCGACGGACCGGACGGTCCGTACGCGCTGCCGGCAGTCGAGATCGTTCCGGAGAGCGGGGTCTACGACTACACCGCTCGCTACACCGCGGGGCTGACGGACTTCCACGCGCCGGCTCGGTTGGACGCTGCCGCCGCCAAGTCGGTCGGGGAGCTCGCGGTCGCGGCGCACCGGTTGCTCGGGCTGCGGGACGTGTCGCGGACCGACGCGATCGTGGCGGAGGACGGGACCGTCTACTTCCTCGAAGTGAACGTTTCGCCGGGGCTGACCGAGACGTCGCTGCTGCCGATGGCGGTCGAGGCGGCGGGGCAGTCGTTGGGGGAGATCTACGCCGGGTTGATCGAGCGGGCTGTCGCTCGCTGAGTTCTCCGGCCGGAAGTGCGGTGCTGAGCTTCTCGGTGCCGCACTTTTTGTTTGTGCCGAAAACCTTGGTCTGGGGTCCGCCGTCGCTGTCACACTGCGCGCGGAGAGGGATTGATCAAGGGGGACACCTTGCGCATGCTCACGCTCGTCGCCGCGATGGCGACGACCTTCTGCGTCACCACGCCGGCGTTCGCGACCGAACAGGTCTCGTGCTCGGCGGGGAGTGACGTCGTGAAGATCAACTGGGTGGACGGGTCCGGCGCGCAGCGGGCCAACTGCTACGGCGAGATCGGCGAGCTCGGGGTCACGCTCCCGCGTTCGTCGAGCATCGAGGCCGGCGACAACGCCGGGTGGGTCGAGTACACCGAGAGGAACGGCAGCACCGTTCGCCGTGTCCTCGACAGCGGTCAGGTCGTCCAGATCGGTGGTCTGACGGTCACGAGGGTCCGTATCTACTGATCGACAAATAGGTGACGCCCCGTATCCGATTGGATGCGGGGCGTCATCGTCACCGTGACATAAGGCCCGTGGGTGATCCTATGGGCCTACTCCGATGTCCGAATTGTCGTTTCTGGGCTCATCATGCCGATGATCCTTTGAAGATCATCAACTGACCCGAATTCGACGACGATCCTGCCTTTTCGCTGCCCGAGTTCGACCTTCACACGGGTGTCGAAGTTGTCTGAGAGGCGTTCGGCGAGTTCCTGCAGACCCGGCGCGTGCAGCTGCTTGCGCGGTGCCTGCTTCGGTTTCGCCGGCTTCTCGTTCTTGGCGATCGTGACCGCCTCTTCGGTCGCGCGGACCGACATGCCCTCGGCGATGATCCGTGCCGCGAGGTCTTCCTGCGCTCCCGCGTCGTCCAGGCCGAGCAGTGCCCGCGCGTGCCCGGCGCTCAGCACGCCCGCCGCGACCCGTCGCTGAACGGGGAGGGGGAGCTTCAGCAGCCGGATGGTGTTCGTGACGACGGGGCGGCTGCGGCCGATGCGGTCCGCGAGCTCCTCGTGCGTGACGCCGAACTCCTCCAGCAGCTGCTGGTAGGCCGACGCTTCTTCGAGCGGGTTGAGCTGGACGCGATGGATGTTCTCCAGCAACGCGTCGCGCAGCATGACGTCGTCGGCGGTCTGCCGAACGATGGCCGGGATCGTCTTGAGCCCGGCCTGCTGCGTGGCACGCCACCGGCGTTCACCCATGACGAGCTCGAACGTGTCCGCGGTCAGCTCGCGGACCACGATGGGCTGCATGAGCCCGAACTCCTTGATGGAGAACGAGAGCTCGTCGATCGCGTCCTGGTCGAACACCTGACGCGGCTGCTTGGCGTTCGTCCTGATCGCGGTCACCGCGATCTCGCGGTACACCGCCCCCGCGACTTCACCGATCGGCTGCTGGGCCTTGGCCCCGTTCCCGGCCACGGCGGGCCGGATGGTGCTGGGTGCACCGGCAGGCGGACCCTGCGGGATGAGTGCGGCCAGGCCGCGCCCGAGTCCGCCCTTGCGCTGCTCGGTCATGCGCCCTCCTTCTTGGCCCCGCGGATCGCGATCTCCTTGGCAGCGTCGAGGTAGCTCATCGAACCGCGCGAGCCCGGGTCGTACGTCAACACCGTCTGCCCGAATCCTGGCGCCTCGGAGACCTTCACGCTGCGCGGAATCACCGTCTTGAGGGCGACGTCGCCGAAGTGACCGCGCACCTCACTGGTCACCTGGTCCGCGAGCTTCGTGCGGCCGTCGTACATCGTGAGGAGGATCGTGGAGATCGACAGGTCAGGGTTGAGGTGCTGCTGCACGAGCTCGATGTTGCGCAGCAGCTGGCTCAGTCCCTCCAGCGCGTAGTACTCGCACTGGATCGGGATGAGGACCTCCTGCGCCGCCACCATCGCGTTGACCGTCAGCAGGCCGAGGCTCGGCGGGCAGTCGATGAACACGTAGTCGGGCTGCAACGCGTCGAGCGCCTCGGGGGAGAGCGCCTCCTTGAGCCGCGACTCACGCGCCACCATCGAGACGAGCTCGATCTCGGCACCGGCGAGGTCGATCGTCGCCGGCACGCAGAAGAGGTTCGGCGACGTCGGGCTGACCTGAGCCGCCTCGGCGATGGAGATCTCGCCGATCAGCACCTCGTAGACGGACGGCGTGCCGCTGCGGTGCTCGACGGAGAGCGCCGTGCTGGCGTTGCCCTGGGGGTCGAGGTCGATCACGAGCGTCTTGAGCCCGTGGATCGCAAGCGCGGCGGCGAGGTTCACCGTGCTCGTCGTCTTGCCGACGCCACCCTTCTGGTTGGCGACGGTCATCACCCGGCGATGGGTCGGGCGGGGGAGCAGTGACTCGTCGGGGTGCAGCACGCTTGCCGCACGAGCCGCCTCTTCTGCAATCGGGGTCCACACCACGGCGCTGTCATCTCCGTTGTTGGTCGGCTTGGCTTTGGGTTTGGAGGGCTTCGTTTCACGTGGAACATCGGCTGCTTGGAACTCCGGATACACGCTCACCGAACCCTCCGCTGCTGGCGCTCCACGATGAGCACCGTCGTAGGCACCTCAAGTACGTCCGCTCCCACGACGACGACGTGCGGGTTGGTACCCCCGGCTTTGAGCACCGCTTCGCCGTCGCGTTCAAGCTCCTCCTGCGCACGCTCACCCTTGAGCGCCACCATCCGCCCACCGCCACGAAGAAGCGGAAGACACCACTTCGTCAGCTTCTCCAGTGGAGCCACCGCCCGCGCGGTAGCGGCATCGCAGTTCAACAACTGCTTGCGGATCGGCCCCTCCTCCGCGCGCCCGCGGAGGATCGTCACGTTGTCGAGCTGGAGCCGTTCCTTCACTTCCTCGAGCCACGCGATGCGGCGCGCCATCGGCTCGAGCAGCGTGATCCTCAGGTCGGGCCGAGCGATGGCGAGCGGCACACCCGGCAGCCCAGCGCCCGAACCGACGTCAACGACACGTTCGTTGGGCTGGAACAGCTCCTCGATCACCGCCGAGTTGAGCACGTGCCGATCCCAAATCTTTTCGACTTCGCGAGGACCGATGAGTCCGCGCTCCACGCCGTGCTCCTCCAGGAGCCTGACGAACTCGGCGGCACGCTCAACGTGCTCACCGAAGACGAGCTTCGCGTTGTCGGGCAACTCCCCGGCCATGTTCTCCGTCCGTGAGCGTTTCACGTGAAACCACGCGGCGGCGACGTTCCGGCGGCCGGTGGAAAAGCTGGCGAATGCCAGGGCACCATCATGACGGATCGACCGTGTGCTCTGCCAAATCCTGAGCGCCGTTTCACGTGAAACTTGGGGGAAAGTTGCGTTCGATGCTCTACACCGTGGCTCGGCCCGGTCCTGGAGTCGTGTCGACCATGGGTCATCCGGCTGGCGGGATGTACTTGGAGGGGGCGGTTCGGGCGCTGCGTCGGGCTGGGGTGGATGTGGTCGTGTCGGCCCAGACGGATTCGGAGCGGGTCGAGTGCGATCTGGTTTTGGAGGAGCGCGTGGTTGTGGCGGCTGGGCTGCAGTACGTGTGTTTTCCGATCGAGGATCGGGGGGTGCCGGATGTTGAGGCGGCGGTCTCGGTGGTCCGGCCGCTCCACTCTTTGTACCGGCGTGGGGGGCATGTGGTGTTTCACTGCTGGGCTGGGATCGGGCGGTCTTCGTTGTTGGCTGGGTTGTTGCTGGGGATGGATGGGGTTGAGCCTGGGGAGGCTTGGGGGTTGATTGCCGCCGCTCGAGGGCGGGCGGTACCGGACACGGTGGAGCAGGGGGAGTGGTTGGCTTCTTGGTGGGCTGGGCGGGGGTAGGTGTTTCACGTGGAACGCGGGTGCCGGGCGACGGGTAGCCGGGATGGTTCCTGTTCCAGTCGGGGTGGTCGCCGGCCGGGCGAGTAGTTGCCTTGCGAGAGGCGGGCGGTTTAGAGCGCGCGGGTCGGCTTGCGTTGGCCTGTTCCGGTTCCAGCGGGGTGGTCGCCTTGCGGGCGGGTGGTCGTCTTTGCGTGGGTAGCTGGGTAGGTCGTGCCCGGCAGGCCGAGGTTCACACGCCTCGGCTTCGCCATTGCGTCTGGCGGCACGGTGGCTCGGCTTCGCCGTCGCGACCGGTCGCGTGGAGGGACGCCTCTGCTTCGCCACTGCGGTCGGTGGCAGGGTGGTTCGGCTCTGCCGTCGGGGCAACTGGGCAAGGGCGGCTGAGGCAGGGGCCGATTGGCTTCGCCATCGTTTGACTGCCCGGACTCTGCGATCTCCTCGCGTCGAGCCAGCGCGTCCGCCGCCGGGTCCGGTCGCCGGTCCGGTCACTAGGTCAGACCATCCGCGTCCCAGCCATCCCGTCACGCCACCAGGTCCCGCCACCGCGTCGAAGTCACCGGGTCCAGGCACCATGTCGCCGTCGCGCGTTGAGTCGACATCTCGCCACCGCACGCGGCGCCCCGGCCTCGACTGGTTCAGCTGACAGCCATCCCTCGATCGGTCGCGCGGTGACCGCCTGGCGACGCCCACCCGCGCACGCTCAGCCCCTGTACGCCCGGCCACGCCCGCCCACTCCACGCCCGCCCACCCTGCGCAAGTCCGGCCCCAGACAGCAAACGGCCCCTGGTTCCGTGGGGACCAGGGGCCGTGAGTGAAGCTGTACCCGTCAGGGCTTGGGGAAGATGATGACCCGCCGCTGCGGCTCCTCGCCCTCGCTCTCGCTGTGCACACCCGCGACCGCGGCGACGGCGTCGTGGACGACCTTGCGCTCGAACGGGGTCATGGGGTGCAGGCGGGCGCGCTCGCCTGAGGCGGCCACCTTCTCTGCGGTGGTGCGGCCCATCTCTGCCAGTTCTGCTCGGCGGCCTGCTCGCCACTGGGCGATGTCCAGCATGAGGCGGGAGCGGACTCCCGTTTCCTGCTGCACTGCGAGGCGGGTGAGTTCTTGGAGCGATTCGAGGACGTTGCCTCGGGGGCCTACCAGCTTGGCCAGGTCTTCGCCGCCGTCGATGCTCACGATGGCCCGGCCGCTCTCCACGTCCAGGTCGATGTCACCGTCGTAGTCGAGCAGATCCAGCAGGCGCTCGAGGTAGTCGCCCGCGATGTCGCCTTCCTGGACGAGCAGGTCCTCGGTCTTGGTCTGCGACTGCGGCTCGGCCGTGGTCTCGGACTCGGCTGCGGCCTCCGACGACGCCTCCACGTCGTCGGTCGCCTGCAAGGTCTCCGACACGATGTCTCCTCTCCGGGGCAACGCCCGAAATCAGCGGCGCTTCTTGCTGCCCGGCTTCTTGCTGGTGGATCGGCCTGGGGTCAGGCCGGGGATCTCGGTGTTGGAGCTGCCGTTGGTGGCGTCCGCGGCGGGCTTCGCCTTGGGGGCGCCGCTCGGGCCTGCGGTCGGCATGCGCTTGGCGCCGTTGGCCGGCTTGGCTCCTGGTGCTGGCTTCTTCGGGTTGACCGGCTTGGCGCCCGGCTTCGGGGCGAGGGCCTGGCGGGTCTCGACGACCGTGGCCTTCTTCTCCTCTTCCTCGGCGTCGATGCGCTTGTAGACGAAGTGCTGCTGGCCGAGGGTCCACGCGTTGTTGGACAGCCAGTACAGCAGGATCGCGACCGGGAAGAAGAAGCCGCCGGCGAGGACGCCCAGGGGGAAGATCCAGAGCGTCAGCTTGTTCATGATGGCGGTCTGCGGGTTGTCCAGCGCCGAGGCGTTCTGGCGGGCGACCGAGTGGCGAGCCGTGAAGTGGGTCGCGATGGACGCCACGATCATCAGCGGCACCGACAGCAGGATGACGTTCAGGCGCTCCGTGCCGTACTGGGCGAGCTGGTCGGCCGGCATCGTGATGAACGTCGAGAGGTTCGTGCCGAAGAGCTTGGCGTTGACGAACGAGTCGACGCCCTGCTTGTCGAAGAAGTAGACCTCGCCCCAGCCGGGCTTGAACGAGCGCAGCACGTGGAACAGACCGATGAACACCGGGATCTGCACCAGCATCGGCAGGCAGCCGCCGAGCGGGTTGACGCCGTGCTCGGACTGCAGCTTCTGCATCTCCTGCGCCTGGCGCTGCTTGTCGTTCGGGTACTTCTTCTTGATCTTCTGCATCTCCGGCGCGAACTCCTGCATCTTTCGCATGGAGCGCACCTGGCCGACGAACGGCTTGAAGAGGATGGCGCGGAGGGTGAAGACCAGGAAGATGACGGCCAGCGCCCAGGCGAAGCCGCTCGACTCACCGAAGACCTTGCCGAACACCCAGTGCCAACACCACAAGATGAAGGACACCGGGTAGTAGATGAAGTTGAGCACGGGAGCTACTCCTCGGTGGATACGTCGGGGACCTGCCGCCTCGGCGGAACGGGGTCCAGGCCTCCAGGGTGCCAGGGTCCGCAGCGCAGCAACCGGCGGATGGTCAGCCAGGTTCCCTTGAACGCGCCGTGGACTGTCAGGGCTTCCACCGCGTACGCGCTGCAGCTCGGGTAGAAGCGGCAGGTCGGCGGCAGCAGCGGCGAGATGAACTTCCGGTAGAAG
This sequence comes from Lentzea sp. HUAS TT2, assembly GCF_051853195.1. Classification (NCBI taxonomy): domain Bacteria; kingdom Bacillati; phylum Actinomycetota; class Actinomycetes; order Pseudonocardiales; family Pseudonocardiaceae; genus Lentzea; species Lentzea sp. HUAS TT2. The sequence goes on from NZ_CP196667.1 coordinate 2,778,016, forward strand.
TGCACCGGCAGCAGTGCCACTTTCGCGGGCAACGTCGTCATCGCAGCACCTTGCGCAGGGCGGAAGAGAAATCGGCGGCGAGCTCCGAGCTCGACGCGTCTGCTGCTGGGGCCAACGCCCTGACCACCACGAGAGTTCCCGGCGGCAGCTCTTCCAGTGCCGGGCGGACCACGTGGCGCAGGCGTCGGTAAACGCGGTGACGGACCACCGAGTTGCCAACTGCTTTGCTCACGACGAAGCCCACCTTGGACGAATCCAAGGTGGGCACGTCAGGCTTCAAGACGTGGACGACCAACCGGGGCCGTCCGGCGCGGCGGCCTCGGCGGACCACCAGGCCGAAGTCCTGGCTGCGGGTGAGCCGGGCGGCCGGTGGGAGCACGACGACGCTGCGCTTACCAGCCGCTATCAGGCGGACAGAGTGGCACGGCCCTTGCTGCGGCGCGCGGCCAGAATGGCGCGGCCGGCGCGGGTCCGCATGCGCAGCCGGAAGCCGTGCGTCTTCGCGCGGCGGCGGTTGTTGGGCTGGAAGGTGCGCTTACCCTTGCTCACGGTCGGTCTCCCGGTGCTTCACTGCTGACAAAGCCTTAGTGGTTGTCCCCGACGGCAGTGGACGTAGGCGCGCAAAAGGCGCCCGTCGCAAGCGGGAGACTCGTACGAGGGTACGCATGCCCGGGTGCGGCGACCAAATCGGGGTGGCCCTCGCCACGTCTTGTGAGGCGTGCCGAGCCTTGTTACCGTTCGTCCCTCGCGCATGCCGGAGCTGGCGTGGGAGCCGCTACCGCCCGGCAACACAACGCACCTTTTAGTGCACAGTTGTGGATAACTCTGTGGATACCTCTATTCTCCGTGTCCACGTGTGGAGTCATCGGCTCCGGTGGAGGGGAGGGGAGCGCGGAGGTGTCGAACCAGCAGGTCGATCTTGGTCTCGTGTGGGCCGAGGTGGTGCAGGAACTGGCGACCAGCCACCTGTCCCCCCAGCAGCGCGCGTGGATGAGGGTCACCCGTCCGATCGGGTTGCTGGATGGAACGGCACTGCTCGCTGCTCCCAGTGACTTCGCGAAAGAAGCGATCGAACGCGCACTGCGCGATCCGATCACCGCGGCTCTGTCCCGCAGGCTGGGCCGCACGGTCTCGCTCGCGGTGAAGGTCGACTCGCCGGAACCGGTGAGTCCCATGAGCCCGCCGACCACTCCGATCCCGGTCCAGGCGATTCAGCCGGTGCCCCCGGTGCAGCAGATGCCGGGCATCCCGAACGGCGACACGCCCGGGTCCGTGATCACGGAGGAAGCGGTCTCCGCCGACGGTGCGGAGGAAGAGGTCGACGAGGCGGGCGACGCGCTCGCCGCCGTCACCGAGATCTGGCCCACCTTCAACACCGCCAACGCGGCGGTCGGCTCGGCGCCGAACGCGAACCTGCCGTACACCCGGCCGGCGAACCCGTCCCCGTCGCAGACCCGGCTGAACGAGAAGTACAACTTCGACACGTTCGTCATCGGCGCCTCGAACCGGTTCGCGCACGCCGCGGCCGTCGCGGTGGCCGAGGCTCCTGCCCGTGCGTACAACCCGCTCTTCATCTGGGGCGAGAGCGGCCTCGGCAAGACGCACCTGCTGCACGCCGTCGGGCACTACGCCCAGCGCCTGTTCCCCGGGATGCGCGTGCGGTACGTGTCGACCGAGGAGTTCACGAACGACTTCATCAACTCGCTGCGCGACGACCGCAAGGTCGCCTTCCAGCGCCGCTACCGGGACATCGACGTTCTCCTCGTCGACGACATCCAGTTCCTGGAGGGCAAGGAAGGTACGCAGGAGGAGTTCTTCCACACGTTCAACACGCTCCACAACACGAACAAGCAGATCGTGGTGTCGAGCGACCGGCCGCCCAAGCGGCTGGAGACGCTGGAAGACCGCCTGCGCACGCGGTTCGAGTGGGGCCTGATCACGGACATCCAGCCGCCGGAGCTGGAGACGCGGATCGCGATCCTCCGCAAGAAGGCGGCCCAGGACCGGCTCGCGGCGCCTGCCGACGTGCTGGAGTTCATCGCCTCCCGCATCGAGCGGAACATCCGCGAGCTCGAGGGCGCGCTCATCCGCGTCACGGCGTTCGCGTCGCTCAACCGCCAGCCGGTCGACATCCAGCTCGCCGAGATCGTGCTGCGCGACCTGATCCCGGACTCGCACGCGCCGGAGATCACCGCACCGATGATCATGGCGGTCACCGCCGAGTTCTTCGGGGTGTCGATCGACGACCTCTGCGGTCCCGGCAAGACGAAGGCGCTCGCCCAGGCGCGGCAGATCTCCATGTACCTGTGCCGCGAGCTGACGGACCTGTCGCTGCCGAAGATCGGCCAGACGTTCGGCGGCCGCGACCACACGACGGTCATGCACGCGGACAAGAAGATCCGCAAGGAGATGGCGGAGCGCCGGCGGATCTACGACCAGGTCCAGGAACTGACGTCGCGGATCAAGCAGCGCGCCCGCCACACTCCCTGATCTCACCCGGGTAGCAACGAAGGGGTCCTCCATCGCGGAGGGCCCCTTCTGCGTTCGCGCCAGGGGACGGCGGACGGCGGCGGGGGAGCGCCCCGGAGGCGACCGACCGACTCGGCGGCGGACACCCGGGGACGGATCCGCGGCCCGGCATCGGGCACCCGGGGACGCGGGCTCATCCCGACGACCAACACCCGGGGACGACTTGGGCGAGGACATGGGACTGCATCAGTACGTGCGGCTCCAACCACCACCACGCGCCGCGCACGTACCCGGGTAGACGAGGCTCGATCGGCCGCGCCGCGAGGCTTTCTGTTCGCCCCCGACACTCGAAGGGGTGGGGACAACTGGAAAAGTCTGTGGCCCCGGCCACGATCTGGCCACAGAAGCCTGTTGAACACCCGGGTACAACTGGCCCGCACCCGGGGACGCACCCGGGGACAACTGTGGACGATCTGTGGATCGAGACCTGTGCACAACTGGCTGTCCCCGGGTGCGCCGATCTGTCCCCGGGTGCCATCCCCCCTTAGTCCACATGGTGGGTGACACCTTGACCTGCATGTTTAAGGGCTGTCCCCACAATCCACAACCCTTACTGTTACTGCTGTTTGATCTCTTCTAGGAAGAACTCAAAAGCAAAACAGCGTGGACAGCTCCCGGGGATCGGTGGCCGAACCCCGAAGTGACGGGAAGGGCCAGGACGCTCTAACGTGGTTGCTCCGCACCTCGGTCAGCTCCGAGGTCGAGGCTCCCTAACCCCCACTGGCACGTTGTCGTGGTTGGGCTTGTCGACTGTCGAGGAAAGGACGCCTCATGAAGATCCGCGTCGAACGCGACGGCCTGGCCGACGCAGTCGCCTGGGTCGCTCGCAGCCTTCCGTCCCGTCCACCGGTCCCCGTGCTGGGCGGCGTGCTGCTCGACGCGGAGTCGGAAGAGTCGCTGACGGTCTCCGGGTTCGACTACGAGGTCTCGGCTCAGGTCGGTGTCCCGGCGACGATCGCCGACGGTGGCCGCGCTCTGGTCTCCGGGCGTCTTCTGGCCGACATCACCAAGGCGCTCCCGAACCATCCCGTCGAGATCGCCGTCGACGGCTCCCGCATGATGATCAGCTGTGGCAGCGCCAGGTTCAGCCTCCCGACGATGCCGGTCGAGGACTACCCCGCTCTGCCGTCGATGCCGCAGTTGATCGGTGAGCTCCCCGGCGAGGTCTTCGGCGAGGCCGTCAGCCAGGTCGCCGTCGCGGCCGGCAAGGACGACACGCTGCCGATGCTGACCGGCGTCCGCGTCGAGATCGGCGAGGGCAAGCTGACCCTCGTCGCCACCGACCGGTTCCGCCTCGCGATGCGCGAGTTCCCGTGGGAGCCGGACGAGGCGCTCGGCGAGGTCGCCGTCCTCGTCCCCGCCCGCACCCTCGGCGACGCGGCCAAGACGCTCGGCTCGTCCGGCAGCAAGGTCGAGATGTCGCTCGCGGCCAACGACGGACTGCTCGGCCTCTCCGGTTCCGGCAAGCGGACGACCACCCGGCTGCTCGACGCGGACTTCCCGAAGTACCGCCAGTTGCTGCCCTCCGAGCACTCGGCCGCGGCGATCATCGACATCGACGCGCTGCAGCAGGCGATCAAGCGCGTGTCCCTCGTCGCCGAGCGCGGCACGCAGGTCCGCCTCGAGTTCGTCGACGGCGGTCTGCGCCTGTCCGCCGGTGGCGACGACGAGGGTTCCGCCGAGGAAGAGCTCCCGGTCGAGTACACCGGCGACGCCGTCACCATCGCGTTCAACCCGGGCTACCTGCTCGACGGCCTCGGTGCCGTCCGCACGCAGAAAGTCCACTTGTCCTTCACCACACCCAGCCGCCCGGCATTGCTGAAGCCGGTGGACGAGGATGGGAACGTGGCGCCGGGCTACCTGTACCTGCTCATGCCCGTTCGCCTTCCCGGCTGAGAAAACCCTTACCGGGTAACAGAAGAACGTAGGGGAGAACACCGTGCAGCTCGGACTCGTCGGCCTCGGCAAGATGGGTTTCAACATGCGCGAGCGGGTGCGCCGTGCCGGTCACGAGGTGATCGGCTACGACCGCAACCCCGAGGTCAGCGACTCGGAGTCGTTGGCGGACATGGTGTCCAAGCTCGAAGCGCCGCGCGTCGTGTGGGTCATGGTGCCCGCAGGTGAGATCACCCGTAACACGGTGAAGGAGCTGTCCGAACTGCTGGCACCCGGCGACCTGGTGGTCGACGGCGGCAACTCCAAGTTCACCGACGACCGGATCCACGCGGACCTGTTGGCAGAGAAGGAGATCGGCTACCTCGACTGCGGCGTCTCCGGCGGCGTGTGGGGCCTCGACAACGGCTACGCGCTGATGGTCGGTGGCGACGCGAAGCACGTCGAGCAAGCACAGCCGATCTTCGACGCGCTGCGTCCGGAGGGTCCGCGCGAGGAAGGCTTCGCGCACGCCGGCAAGGTCGGTGCCGGCCACTACTCGAAGATGGTGCACAACGGCATCGAGTACGGCCTGATGCAGGCGTACGCCGAGGGCTTCGAGCTGCTCGACAAGACCGACGTCGTCGACAACGTGGGCGCGGTCATCACGGCGTGGCAGCGCGGAACCGTTGTGCGGTCGTGGCTTCTCGACCTGCTCGTGCGTGCGCTGGAGTCCGACCCGGAGCTCGACGACCTGCGCGGTTATGTCGAGGACTCGGGCGAGGGCCGGTGGACCGTCGAGGAGGGCATCAACAACGCGGTGCCGCTCCCGGTGATCTCCGCCGCGCTCTTCGCGCGGTTCCAGTCCCGGCAGGAGGACTCACCGGCGATGCGCGCCGTCGCCGCGCTGCGCAACCAGTTCGGCGGCCACTCGGTCCAGAAGGCATGAGGTAGGTGCACGTCAGACACCTCCAGGTCAGCGACTTCCGTTCCTGGGAGCTCGCCGACCTGGAGCTCGAGCCCGGCGCGTCGGTGCTCGTCGGGCGCAACGGCCAGGGCAAGACGAACCTGGTCGAGGCGATCGGGTACGTGGCGACGCTGGGTTCGCACCGCGTCGCCAGCGACGCACCGCTGATCCGGCACGGCGCCCAGCGCGCCGTAGTGCGGACGGCCGTGGTCAACGACGACCGCGAGCTGCTCGTCGAACTGGAGATCACGGCCGGCAAGGCGAACCGGGCGCGGATCAACCGGGGTCCGGTACCACGGCCGCGTGACGTGCTCGGGATTCTGCGCACTGTGTTGTTCGCACCGGAGGACCTCTCTCTTGTGAGAGGCGATCCGAGCGACCGGCGGCGGTTCCTCGACGAGATGCTGGTGTTGCGCGCACCGCGTTATGCCGGTGTTCGCAGTGACTACGACCGTGTCCTGAAGCAGCGCAGCGCGTTGTTGAAGACGGTGAAGCACTCCCGTTCGGCGGACCTCTCGACGCTCGACGTGTGGGACGGGCATCTCGCCCAGCACGGTGCGGAGCTGCTGGCCGCGCGGCTGAAGCTGGTCCGCGACATGGCCGACCACGTGACCTCGGCATACGCGGAGGTCGCACCGGAGTCACGTCCGGCGCTCATCTCGTACCGGTCGAGCGTCGGTGATCTGCCGGAGGACCGGGAGAGCATCGAGGACCTGCTGATGGGCGAGCTCGACCGGGTGCGGCGGCAGGAGATCGAACGCGGCGTGTGCCTCGTCGGTCCGCACCGGGACGACCTCGACCTGACGCTCGGCGAGCTGCCCGCGAAGGGCTACGCCAGTCACGGAGAGTCATGGTCTTTCGCCCTGGCTCTGCGGCTCGGCGGGTACGAGCTCATGCGTGTCGACGGCATCGAACCGGTGCTCGTGCTGGACGATGTGTTCGCGGAGCTCGACCGCGGCCGGCGTCAGCAACTGGCCAAGGTGGCGGCCGCCGCCGAGCAGGTGCTGATCACCGCGGCGGTGGCGGAGGACGTCCCGGACGAGCTCACCGGTGCCCGGTTCGAGGTCAACGGCGGGGAGGTGCGGCGTGTCTGACTCGGAGGCTGACTCTGGGGGTTCAAAGCCCCCACATGTAGCTCGATCGGGTGTGTCCGCCCACACATCTGGGGACAAGTCTGTGGATGGTGTGGATAACTCCGTCACAAATCCGGACTTGTCCACAGGTTCATTCACACCTGAGGGTGAGTCGCTCAAGGGCTCGGACCTCGCGCGGGCGGCTTTGGAGGCGGCGAAGGCGGCCGCGAAGGCTCGCGGACGGGTTCCGGGGAGCAAGTCGAGGGGCCGTCAGACCGACCGTCGCCGGCGTCGTTGGTCCGGTGCGGGACCGGACGACCGCGACCCCCAGCCGCTCGGGCGGATCGCGTCCAGGATCGCGGCGGACCGCGGCTGGGTCGAGCAACTCCAGGGTGGCCAGGTCTTCGCCCGTTGGGCAAAATTGGTAGGTGAGGACGTCGCCGAGCACGCGAAACCAATCGCTCTCAGTGACGGGGAACTGACGGTCCAGGCGTCGTCGACGGCGTGGGCCACCCAGCTGCGCCTTCTGCAGCGCGAGCTGATCAAACGGATCGCCGCGGGTGTGGGCAACGGCGTCGTCAAAAGGCTCAGGATCAAGGGACCGGACGCGCCGAGCTGGCGACACGGCCCCAGGCACGCGCCTGGGCGCGGTCCGCGTGACACCTACGGGTGAGGCCCTGTCAAGGGCTCAGCGGCCGTTCTGTGGCTCAATGAGCGTTCACCAGGGCATTTGAACCCCTGTTTCAGCGGTCCGGACCCATCTTGAGCCGCTTGAGGGGCTCTGTGACCGAATCAAAGGTGTCCTTGACCCCGTTCTGTCGGGGTGGCCCGGTAGAATCACGGGGAGCGTCACCCATCACCGTGCGGGTCCTGCCCGCATCAGCGAGGAGACTCCAGGCCCGTGTCAGCTAAGAAGAATGAGTACGACGCGTCCTCGATCACCGTCCTCGAAGGCCTCGAGGCAGTGCGCAAGAGGCCGGGTATGTACATCGGCTCGACCGGCGAGCGCGGTCTGCACCACCTGGTCCAAGAGGTCGTGGACAACTCGGTCGACGAGGCCATGGCCGGCTACGCGACCACCGTCGACGTCACCCTGCTGGCCAACGGCGGCGTCCGGGTGATCGACGACGGCCGTGGCATCCCGACCGGCATCCACCCCGTCGAGGGCGTGCCGACCGTCGAGGTCGTCATGACCAAGCTGCACGCGGGCGGCAAGTTCGACAGCGACTCCTACGCGGTGTCCGGCGGTCTGCACGGCGTCGGCATCTCCGTGGTGAACGCGCTGTCCACCGTCGTCGAGCTGGAGATCAAGAACGCCGGCTACCTCTGGACCCAGCGCTACGAGGGCTCCAAGCCCGCGCACGAGCTGCTCCGGGGCGAGCCGACGACGGAGACGGGCACCACCGTCACGTTCTGGGCAGACCCGGAGATCTTCGAGACCACCGAGTACAACGTCGAGACGATCGCACGCCGCCTGCAGGAGATGGCGTTCCTCAACAAGGGGATCACCATCGTCCTGCGCGACGAGCGGGTCTCGGAGGCGGACGAGGAGGCCGACGCCGAGGGCCACAAGGCCGCGGTGAAGGAGCGCGTCTTCCACTACCCCGGTGGTCTGGAGGACTTCGTCCGCCACATCAACCACACGCGCGAGGCCGTGCACCAGAAGGTGATCGGCTTCGAGGCGAAGGGCGAGGACCTCGAGGTCGAGGTCGCGATGCAGTGGAACACCGGCTACACGGCCTCGGTCTACACCTTCGCGAACACGATCAACACGCACGAGGGCGGCACGCACGAGGAGGGCTTCCGCGCCGCGCTGACGCGAGTCGTCAACGAGTACGCGCGCGAGAAGAAGCTCCTCAAGGAGAAGGACACGAACCTCACCGGTGACGACATCCGCGAGGGTCTCGCCGCGATCATCTCGGTGAAGCTCAAGGAGCCCCAGTTCGAGGGCCAGACGAAGACCAAGCTGGGCAACAGCGAGGCCAAGTCGTTCGTGCAGAAGTCGACGAACGAGCACCTGGCCGACTGGTTCGAGCGCCACCCCAACGAGGCCAAGACCATCGTCACCAAGTCGGTGTCGTCGGCGCAGGCCCGCATCGCCGCCCGCAAGGCCCGCGAGCTGGTGCGCCGCAAGGGCGCGCTCGACATCGGCGGCCTGCCCGGCAAGCTGAAGGACTGCCGCTCGACCGAGCCGGAGCGTTGCGAGCTCTACATCGTCGAGGGCGACTCCGCAGGTGGCTCGGCCAAGGAAGGCCGGGACTCCATGTACCAGGCCATCCTGCCGATCCGCGGCAAGATCATCAACGTCGAGAAGGCGCGCATCGACCGCGTGCTGAAGAACACCGAGGTCCAGTCGCTGATCACGGCACTGGGCACCGGCATCCACGACGAGTTCGACCTCTCGAAGCTGCGCTATCACAAGATCGTGCTGATGGCCGACGCCGACGTCGACGGCCAGCACATCCGCACGCTGCTGCTCACGCTGCTGTTCCGCTTCATGCAGCCGCTCATCGAGCACAACCACGTGTACCTCGCGCAGCCGCCGCTGTACAAGATCAAGTGGCAGCGCACCGAGCCGGAGTACGCCTACTCCGACCGCGAGCGCGACGCCGTGATCAAGGACGGTCTCGCGGCCGGCAAGCGGCTCGGCAAGGAAGACAACATCCAGCGGTACAAGGGTCTTGGCGAGATGAACGCCGAGGAGCTGTGGGAGACCACCATGGACCCGGCGAACCGGATCCTGCGGCAGGTCACCATGGACGACGCGGCCACCGCCGACGAGCTGTTCAGCGTGCTCATGGGCGAGGACGTCGAGGCACGCCGTTCGTTCATCACCCGCAACGCCAAGAGCATCAAGTTCCTGGACATCTGAGTCCGGTCTTGGTCCCTAGGCATCCTGGCGTTTCTGGCGAGAAGGAAAGAGAACAGTGACCGATACGACTCTGCCCCCGCAGCACGACCGCATCGAGCCGGTCGAGATCCAGCAGGAGATGCAGAACTCGTACATCAACTACGCGATGTCCGTCATCGTGGGTCGTGCGCTGCCGGACGTGCGTGACGGGCTCAAGCCCGTGCACGTCCGGGTGCTGTACTCGATGTTCGACTCCGGCTTCCGTCCCGACCGCGGCTTCAACAAGTGCGCGCGCGTCGTCGGCGACGTCATGGGCAACTACCACCCGCACGGCGACTCGGCGATCTACGACGCGTTGGTGCGTCTCGCCCAGCCGTGGGCACTGCGCTACCCGCTGATCGACGGCCAGGGCAACTTCGGCTCCGTCGGCAACGACCCCGCCGCCGCCATGCGGTACACGGAGTGCCGTCTCTCCCCGCTGGCCATGCACATGCTGGCCGACATCGAGGAAGACACGGTCGAGTTCCGCGACAACTACGACGGTCGCATCCAGGAGCCGACCGTCCTGCCGTCGCGCATCCCGAACCTGCTGATCAACGGCAGCTCCGGCATCGCCGTCGGCATGGCGACCAACATCCCGCCGCACAACCTCCGCGAGGTCGCGGAGGGCGTGGTGTGGGCGCTGGACAACCACGAGGCCTCCGACGAGGAGACCCTCGAGGCGATGATCGCCCGCATCAAGGGCCCGGACTTCCCGACGTACGGCCAGATCCTCGGCACCTCCGGCATCGAGGACGCCTACCGCACCGGCCGCGGCTCGGTCCGCATGCGCGCGGTCGTCGAGGTGGACGAAGACGCCAAGGGCCGCACGATCCTGGTCGTCACCGAGCTGCCGTACCAGGTCAACCCGGACAACCTGGTCGAGAACATCGCCTCGCTCGTGCGCGACGCCAAGCTCACCGGCATCGCGAACATCGCCGACGAGTCGAACCGCCGCATCGGCATGCGCATCGTCGTCACGCTCAAGCGCGACGCGGTCGCCAAGGTCGTGCTGAACAACCTCTACAAGCACACCCAGCTGCAGTACTCGTTCGGTGTGAACATGTTGTCGCTGGTCGACGGCGTGCCGCGGACCCTGCGGCTCGACCAGATGATCCGCCACTACGTGAAGCACCAGATCGAGGTCATCATCAGGCGGACGAAGTTCCGCCTGCGCAAGGCGGAAGAGCGCGCGCACATCTGGCGCGGTCTGGTGAAGGCGCTCGACCAGCTCGACGCCGTCATCGCGTTGATCCGCCGGTCTGAGACGCCGGACATCGCGCGCACGGGCCTGATGGAGCTCCTCGACGTCGACGAGATCCAGGCCAACGCGATCCTCGAGATGCAGCTCCGCCGGCTCGCGGCCCTGGAGCGCCAGAAGATCATCGACCAGCTGGCCGAGATCGAGATCGAGATCGCGGACCTGAAGGACATCCTCGAGAAGCCGGAGCGGCAGCGCAAGATCGTGCGCGACGAGCTCACGGCGATCGTGGACAAGTTCGGCGACGACCGCCGCACGAAGATCATCCCGTTCGACGGCGACGTGTCCATGGAGGACCTGATCGCGGTCGAGGACGTGGTCGTCACGATCACGCGCACCGGCTACGCGAAGCGCACCAAGACCGACCTCTACCGAGCGCAGAAGCGCGGCGGCAAGGGAGTCCAGGGCGCACAGCTCAAGCAGGACGACATCGTCGCGCACTTCTTCGTGTGTTCGACGCACGACTGGATCCTGTTCTTCACGAACAAGGGCCGCGTGTACCGCACGAAGGCGTACGAGCTGCCCGAGGCGAACCGCAACGCCCGCGGCCAGCACGTCGCGAACCTCCTCGCGTTCCAGCCGGACGAGGAGATCGCGCAGGTCATCCAGATCCCGAACTACCTCGTGTCGCCGTACCTGGTGCTCGCCACCCGCAAGGGTCTGGTGAAGAAGTCGAAGCTCTCCGACTTCGATTCCAACCGATCGGGTGGTCTTATCGGCATCAACCTGCGCGAGGACGACGAGCTGGTCGGAGCGGTGCTCTGCTCGGCGGACGACGACCTGCTCATGGTGTCGGCCGACGGCCAGTCGATCCGCTTCCACGCGACCGACGACGTGCTGCGCCCCATGGGGCGCGCCACGTCAGGTGTGCAGGGCATGCGGTTCAACGCCGATGACGAGCTTCTGTCGGTCGGCGTCGTCCAGGAGGGCCTGTTCGTTTTGGTCGCGACGGACGGTGGGTACTCGAAGCGAACGCCGATCGAGGACTACCCGGTCCAGGGCCGTGGCGGCAAGGGTGTGCTGACCATTCAGCACGACCGCCGACGTGGCAGGCTGGTGGGCGCGCTCATCGTCGACGTAGACGACGAGCTCTACGCCATCACCTCGAGCGGCGGGGTCATCAGGACTCGGGCCGAGCAGGTGCGCAAGGCTGGACGGCAGACGAAGGGCGTGCGGCTGATGAACCTCGGCGAGAGCACCACTTTGATCGCCGTCGCACGCAACGCGGATGAGCCCAGCGACGTCACTATCAGTGAGGCTTCTGCCGCGGAGGACACTGCCGCCGACGAGGCAGCACCCCCCACCGACTCGGCTGAGTAGTCGGAATCGCTAGCGAGAGGTCAAGGACAAGCTCGTGACTCCACCCGAGAACCGCGAAGGTCGGGACGCGGACAAGACCGCGGTGATCACCAAACCGACTCCCCAGAACTCCGCGCAGAAGCCTGCGGAGAAGAAGGCGGAATCGGCAGCGGCCTCCGGTTCCTCGGGTGGAACCGCGCAGGACAAGACCAAGCCGGTGTCGGCGGAGAAGGCGGCTGAGGCCGCCGCCCCCGCCGCCCCCGCTCAGGAGAAGCCGGCCGCACCCGCGGCCGCCGCGACTCCGACTCCGGCTCCGGCCACTCCGGCACCCGCTCCCGCCGTCGCGACCCCGGCACCCGCCCCGGCCGCTCCGGTCGAGGAGAAGACGGTCTCGCTCGGCACGTCGACCCCGGCACCCGCTGCGGCATCCGCTGCGGCGCCCGTCGCCGACGAGCCGGTCGTCGTCTCGGCACCGCCGCCCTGGCAGCGAGTGACGAACGACACCGAGGCCGCCCAGCACGACACGACCGAGACGTACACGGCTCCGTCCGCGCCGCCGGCCCCGTCGGCTTCCGAGCCGTCGCCGGCGTTCCCGGTGACCGACCCGGACACCGTCAAGGTGCAGAAGCCCGTGGTCACGGGCTCCGCCGTGCCGGTGGGCCTCGGCAGCAGCCGCACGTCGGTGAACATGGGCAACAGCGCGGCCCGTCCCGCCGCGTCGACCCCGTCGGCCCGCCGTCCCGGCCGCGGCCCGCGCCGCGCCTCGCTGCAGGTGAAGCGCGTCGACCCGTGGTCGGTCCTCAAGCTCGCCCTGGTGCTCGGCGTCTCGCTGTTCTTCGTCTGGCTCGTGGCGGTCGGCGTGCTCTACGGCGTGCTGCACGGCATGGGTGTCTGGGACAAGATCAACAGCACCGCGAACGACCTGCTCCAGGCCAACGAGCCGGGCGAGCCGCTGATCAGCGCCGGCCGCGTGTTCGGCGTCTCGGCGATCATCGGTGCCGTCAACATCGTGCTGTTCACGGCTCTCGCGACCGTCGGCGCGTTCGTCTACAACGTGTCCGCAGATCTGGCCGGCGGCTTGGAGTTGACGCTCTCCGAGCGTGAGTGACCCCCGATTTTGGAGCGGCGAGGACGATCCTGTAAGGTTCTCCTCGTCGCCCCAAGGGGGTGACAGTTGATCGAGGGCCTATAGCTCAGGCGGTTAGAGCGCTTCACTGATAATGAAGAGGTCGGAGGTTCAAGTCCTCCTAGGCCCACTCGATTCGAAATCTTCTTCTCGAATCACTATCTCGATTCTGTCCGGACGTGAGTTCCGGAGCCCCGGCCGAAGACCCCAAAAGCCTGTAGGCTGGTCTGGTAGTCGGGGCATAACCGTCTTTGGAGGGGTTCAGAGTGGCTAAGAAGATCATCGCACTCGTCGTGGTCGCCGGTGCGGTCCTGTTCTTCGTGAAGCGCAGCCGTTCGGCCAAGGCCGACGCGGACCTGTGGCGCGAGGCCACCGCTCCCACCGACTGATCTTCGCTCTGACGGGCGGTTCGCCGCCCCCAGGCTCGGGGACGTAGCTCAATTGGCAGAGCACCGCCTTTGCAAGGCGGGGGTTAGGGGTTCGATTCCCCTCGTCTCCATTCGTTCCTCGGGTCGAGGAGTGTCTGCGGAAAGCGCAGACCTCCTCGGCCCGAAGTGCTTTTTGGGGGCCGAGCCCCCAAACCCCACGCCGGAGGCAAGCCCCCGGACCCCCAGCAGTCGGCGGTCGGACCATCAGACCGCTTGCCCGGTGGTGATGACGTAGATGCCCCGTTCGCGCCGTTGCGAACGGGGCATCAGTGCATTCCGCACATCACGTCACGCTGCGGCGAGTGACTTCTTCGGTGCCTTGCGAAGCGCGTCGATGCTCCACGCGCCGGCACCTGTGAAGGCCAGCAGCAGGAACGCCCAGGAGTAGACCGCGGCGAGCTCACCGCCGTTCTCGATCGGGAGCAGGCCCTTCGGCTGGTGCACCACGAAGTACGCGTAGGCCATGGCGCCGGAGCTGAGCAGCGCCGCCCAGCGGGTCCACAGACCGATGAGGATGAGACCGCCGCCGATCAGCTCGATGAGAGCCATCGGGCCGGACGGCCACGACACCAGCTCGACTCCCTTGGACAGCTTCTGCACTCCGTGGAACACGAAGAACAGACCGATGATGATGCGGAAAAGCGCCAGGGCGTGTTCTCGTCGTTGCTCCAGGAACTCCATGATCGGGTCCTTCCAGGGGGCGGGGGCAGGGGGCACGGCACAAAAGGTATGGACCAATTTAGAGTGTCCCGCTCAAGGCGCTTTAGGTATCTGGTTGACTGTTGCCCCTATGAAACGAGCACTGTTGCTGCCCCTGCTCGGCCTGCTCGCCGCATGTGGCCCGGATGTCGTCCCCAGCAAGCCGGTGCCCGCGCCCCAGACCCAGCAGGCCCCCACCACGACCAGCGCGGCTGCGACGGTGCCGCCCGTGCCGCAGCCCGCGAAAGACGGCGCCTGCCCGTACCTGGCGACCGGATTCGTCGCGGAGGCGAACGGGCAGCGTGTACCCAAAGTGAAACTGTCAACGGACGAGCCTCACCCAGCGTGTTTTTTTTACGCGAACGCAACTGAGATCCAGTTGACCGTGCGGGTCTACGTGGGTGACCAACGTGTGGCGAAGCTCATCGTGAACGAGGCGGCGCCGGACGGTTCACAGCCCGCGAACTCGCCCACCGGCTGGACCGGAGGGTACGTGAGCAACGACAGCGGCGTCGTCTACGCCGTGGCGAAGAGCGACGCCGCTGTGGTCGTCACGAGCAATCAGAAGCAGTCGATCAAGGCCCGGCGCATCGCGGAAGAAGCGATCAAGGGCCTCAAGCTCTGACCTACTTGATCGGCTCCTTCTGGGAGGGCACCTGCCCGTTGAGGACGGGCTCCGCGTGCGGGGCCTGCTCCTCGTCCTGCAGCTGGATCTCCTGCGGCCTGCGCGTCATCGCGACGTAGCCCGCCGCGGCGGCGGCGATCAGGAGACCGAGCACCCACGGCCAGCGGCGGCGCTTCGGTGCGTCCGCACCGAGCTGGGCCGCGGCCTTGCGGATCTCCTTGGCGCGCAGCTTCGCGTCCTTGCGGGCGCCCTTGGCCGCCTTCTTCACTTCCTTGCGCACGACCTCGGCCTTGCCGATGAGGTCGGCGCGGGTCTTCGCGCTCTTCTTGGCGAGGCGCTTGCGAGAGCGGCGTGTCTGCTTCTCCCAGTCCTCGGCCTTGCCCATGAGCGTGTCGGCCCGCTCCACGAGTGCGCCGCGAACCTGGTCAGCTGTGATACCGCGGTCAGCGAGCTTGGCCTCGGCCGCGTGACCAGCGCGAACGACACCCTGACGCGCGGCCTTCAGGCTGGTGCCGACAGCCTTGCCAACGTTCTCGCCGGCGCGGGTCATGACGTCCACCTCGTCCATCCTGTGCTCCACACGTTGTCGTCCGGTGATGTCATAGAGGTACCCATCGTGCCCCTTTCTGAACATCGGCGCCCGTGGATGGCACGATGGGGTGGTGGCTGACAGCAACGAATCCTTCGTCGGGACCAAGGTGACGGCGACCCTGCACACCACGCAGGGCGACATCCGGATCAACCTCTTCCCCGACCACGCCCCCAAGACGGTGGCGAACTTCGTGACGCTCGCCGAGGGCACGAAGACCTACACCGAGGCGAACGCGAGTGGCACGAAGACGGGTCCGTTCTACGACGGCACCCTCTTCCACCGCGTCATCGCGGGCTTCATGCTCCAGACCGGTGACCCGACCGGCACCGGCCGCGGTGGCCCCGGCTACCGCTTCGCGGACGAGTTCCACTCCGACCTGCAGTTCAACAAGCCCTACCTGCTCGCGATGGCGAACGCCGGCCCCAACACCAACGGCTCGCAGTTCTTCATCACCGTGGCGCCGACGACGTGGCTGAACTTCAAGCACACGATCTTCGGTGAGGTCGCGGACCAGGAGTCCCGCGACGTCGTCGACGCGATCGGCGGCACCACGACCGGCGCGGGCGACCGTCCGGTCAACGACATCAAGATCGAGCGGATCACGATCGAACGCGCGTGAGCAACGCCCCCGTGCCACCGGACGGGCCGATCGGAGCGCAGCCGGAGACCCCGGTCTGCGTACGTCATTCCGATCGGCCCACCCGGCTGCGCTGTTCCCGGTGCGACCGTCCGGCGTGCCCGGACTGTCTGCGTGACGCGTCGGTCGGCATGCAGTGCGTCGACTGCGTGAACGAGGGCGCCCGCTCGATCCGCCAACCCCGCACGCTCGCGGGTGCGACGGTCTCGAACGGCCGGCCGGTCTTCACGTACGTGATGATCGCGCTCAACGTGCTCGCGTACGTCGTCACGGTCTTCCAGTCAGGAAGCCCGATGAACAACCAGCGGTCGGGCCTGTTCACAGCGACGTCGATGATTCCCGAGCTCACCGCCAACGGTGAGTGGTGGCGTGTCCTCACGTCGGGCTTCATGCACTTCGGCCTGATCCACCTCGTGCTCAACATGGCGGCCCTCTTCGTGGTGGGCCCCGTGATCGAGCAGGAGCTGGGCAGGCTGCGGTACGGCGCCGTGTACTTCCTGTCGCTGCTCGGCGGCAGTGCGGCGGCGTTCTACTTCGGCACCGTCTGCCAGCAGCTCGCCGGAGCGTCCGGCGCGGTGTTCGGCCTGATGGGCGCCCTGCTGATCGTGTTCAAGCGGCAGAAGCGGGACATCTCGACGATCGTCGTGATCGTCGGCATCAACCTGGTGTCGAACCTCTTCACCAACGCCTCGCTGCTCGGACACCTCGGCGGGTTCGTGATCGGCGGCCTGCTGACGCTCGCGATGGTCAGGGCGCCGCAGAAGAACCGCAACGCCTACCAGATCGGTGCGGTCGTCGTGGCCGCGTTGTTGCTCGGCGGCATGTTCGCGTTGCGTGCCGCGGAACTCGACACGGCGGCGGAACTCGTCCTCGAGTACGCCAGGACGTGCCGTTAGAACCGATTCACGGCCGCAGTGCGTGCAGCACTCCGGCCACTTCTTCGGGATCGGCGCCGAGGTCCACTCTCGTGAGCACCACGAGACGGTCGTCGGCGTCGAGTTCCAGCGTCTGCTGTTCCCTGCCGAGCCGGCGGGTGGTCTGCAGCTTGACCTTCACCTCGTGCCACGGCAGCCGCGTGGTGCTCGTGAGCCCGCGCACGGCCAGGCCGTCGACGTCCGCGGTGAGTCTCGGCCGGGCGATCGTGGCGAACGCCGCGAGGTAGGTGACCAGCAGCGTTGCCAGTCCGACGAGCAGGCGGCCCGCGTTGTCGTCGACCGTCAGTGCCGCGACGGCGAGGGCGAGGGCGACCACCCACGCGGAGGCGACCAGCGGGGCGGGCGTGGACCAGGTTCGAGTCACACTGTCGAGTGTCCCGCATGAAATGTGGACAACCGAACGGGTCCGCATGAGGGAAAACCGTCGCTTGTGCATTTTGGTGCAAAGTTGTCCACAGGACTTGTCCCCAATGGGGATGACTTACAGCCGTGTGCTTCGGTGACGCTCGGATGAACCAGGTGAACCGGGCGCAAACAAAGGTCGGCCCGGACGTGTGACGTCCGGGCCGACCTCTACGAACGGTGACTTGCCGAGCGCCTAGCGCCAGCGCATCGTCATCAGCAGGCCGATGATCATCAGCGCGAACCCGATCGCGAAGTTCCACGCGCCCAGCTCGAGCATGAACGGGATCTTCTCGGCCGCGATGTAGTTGACGACCAGCCACGCGAGGCCCAGCAGCATGAAGCCGAGCATGACAACGACGTAGACCGGGTGAGACGGCCCCGCTGCCTTGACCTTGACCGGCGTGCGGCGGTCAGTGGGTGCGGTGTAGACCGCCTTCTTCCGGACCTTCGACTTGGGCATGCTGTCCTCGCCTGACGTGGATATCCGTGAGTGACGCGAGTTTACGTGCACTACTCAGGAGACACGTTAACGTAGCGATGGTGGTCAGCGAACCATCCTTGTAGACGCAGTTGTTTTCAGTTCACAGTCCGCGCGGAGGTTCTCAGGTGAACTCGGGACCGCAGCAGCCGCCACCAAGGCGCCCTGCACCCCGTCGTGATGACCTTCAGCACGTGCGGGCCACACCCTCGTCCAACGCTGTGCCGCCACCGGAGGCGACCCAGTTCACCAGCGCGTTCTCCGGAAGCCTTCCGCCGAACGGCCAGTCGCAGCACCGCCAGGGCCCACCGGCCTGGACCCCGCCGCCGGGCACACCCGCCCGCGGAACGCCCCAGCCCGGCCGTCCCGGTCCTCCGCCCGGACTGCCACCCGGTCCTCCGCCTGGAATGCCGCCCGGAACGCCGCCCAGGGGCATGCCCCCGCGGCCGATGCCGCCACGTCCCCGCCCGGTCGATCCGGCCACCGAGGTGATCCCGCGCGTCGAGGACGACTACGACGACGAGTACTACGACGATGACGAGCACTACGACGACGAACCGCCGGCCGTCCCGCCGGACAGCATTGCGCGCAAGACAGTGCGAGGCGTTGGCGAAGCCCTCATCACAATGGGCCTGGTCGTCCTGCTGTTCGTTGTTTACGAGGTCTACGTGACCGACCTGCTCTCCGCGGAAAAGCAGCAGGACGCGACTGCGGCGCTCGACTCGGAATGGAGCTCGAACGTCGTCACGCCCCCGCCAGCGGACCCGAACCGCAAGTCGCAGCTGAACCTCATCGAGGGCAAGGCCTTCGCGAAGATGTACATCCCGGTGTTCGGCAACGACTGGAAGTTCTCCGTCGTCGAGGGCACCACGGACAAGCACCTCGAAATCGGCCCCGGTCACTACAAGGACACCGCCCAGCCCGGCGAGGGCGGCAACTTCGCCATCGCGGGCCACCGCGTCGGCAAGGGCGCGCCGTTCAACGACCTCGACCTGCTGCAGTCCTGCAACTCGATCGTCGTGCAGACCCAGACCGAGTGGTTCGTCTACCGGGTGCTGCCGATGAGCAACGAGGTGGCCGGCTGGGCTTCGAACCCGAAGTCGAAGGAAGCGGCCTGCACCGGCGTCGCACCGCTGTCGACGACGCTCGGCGAGGCCTACGCCAAGACCGTCGGCCAGGAGATCGTCGTCCCGACCCAGGGCGAGGTGATCGCCCCCATCCCGCACCAGGTCGGCACCACCGTGCCGGTCGACAAGCAGGCCCGTCTGCTCACCCTGACGACCTGCCACCCGCGCTTCTCCGACAAGCAGCGCCTGATCGTGCACGCCATCGAGACCAAGAGCTACCCGGTGGCCGACGGCTTCGTGCCGCCCGAGATGACGGAGGGCTGATGTACGGCTGGATCTGGCGGCACCTGCCGGGCCCGCTGTTCCTGCGGGTCATCGAGGCCGTGGTGCTGGTCGTCGCCATCGTCGGGCTGCTGATGTTCGTGGTGTTCCCGTGGGCGGAGCCGAAGCTGCCGTTCAACAACGTCACCACCGAGTGAGCTGCTCCTCGGCGAGCCGCAGGTACTCGCGGACGTAACCGCGGAACGGCTCAGGGTCGGTGTCGTACCGGGCCAACGCCCAGAAGACGCCGTCCTCGTCGTCGTTCACCTTGGTGGTGATGCGCCAGGAAGCGCCGTTCCACTCCGTGCGCGGCGCACCGGCGATGACCTTGCGTGCGGCTTCACGGCCGAGGAACCAGTCGGCCTCGTCTTCGGTCATCAGCGTGCAGCCGAGTTCGACGAGCACCTGCCTGACCAGCGCATCGGCTTCTCGCTGTGTCAGCCGGGTCGGTGACTCGCCGGCGAGCTCGCTCAGAGCAGGGGAGTCCAGACCGGCGATCAGCAGGTCGCAGGCGAGCCACACCACGCGTTGCGGGTCGATCGCGTTGTCGGCGCAGGCCAGGTTGAGACGCAGCAACCGCTCGTCGAGTTCGGGACTCACAGGACAAGTGTGCGTGCGGGCGCGACCGAAAATGGTGAAACCGCCACCGCGCCCACACGCGATGGCGGCTTCATCGGGGAACGGCGTTCAGCCGTTCAAGCCTTCTCAGCCGTTCGAGACCGCGGTCATCTCTTCCCTCGACACGACCTTCACCCGCTCACGCCCGTGCGCCGCCCCCAGCGCGATCTCGTGCGCGTCGAGCCGGCTCCACCCCTCGTTGGTCACGAACGGCACGCCGCGCTGCTCGAGGAACTCGACCACCGACTCCGGCGCGGGCGACGTGGCGAGGGGGAGTGCGGCGGCGTCCTCCAGGAGGCTGGTGATGGTCTCCAGCGCGTCGCCCTTGGTGTGGCCGATGAGGCCGATCGGGCCGCGCTTGATCCAGCCGGTCGTGTAGACGCCGGGCATCGGCACCTCGTCGAGGTCCAGCACGCGACCGGCGAGGTGGGGGATCGTGCCCGAGACGTGGTCGAACGGGAGGTCGGCCAGGTGCGTCGAGAGGTAGCCGACCGCGCGGTAGACGGCCTGGACGTCCCAGTCGGTGAAGGTGCCGGTGCCGCGGACGTTGCCGTCGCCGGTCAGCTCCTGGGTCTCGGTGCGCAGGCCGGTGACGCGGTCGGTGCCGAGCACCTCGACCGGTGCTTCGAGGAAGTGCAGGTGCAGGCGGCGCGGGCGGGTGCCGACGTCGCGGATCGCCCACTCCTGGAGGGTCTTCACGATCATCTCGACCTGCTTGTTGGTCCTGATCGCGTGCATCGACGCCTCGTCGAACTCGATGCCCTCTGCGTGGACGATGACCTCGACGTTCGGTGAGTGGTCGAGCTCGCGCAGTTCCAGCGGCGTGAACTTGGCCTGCGCCGGGCCGCGGCGGCCGAAGACGTGCACGTCCGTGACCGGGGACGTCGTAAGCCCCTCGTAGACGTTCGCCGGGATCTCGGTCACCAGCAGCTCGTCGGCGGTCTTGGCCAGGATGCGCGCCACGTCCAGGGCAACGTTGCCCACGCCCAGCACGGCGACGGACCGCGCTTCGAGCGGCCAGGTGCGGGGGACGTCGGGGTGGCCGTCGTACCAGGACACGAAGTCCGCGGCGCCGTGGCTGCCAGGCAGGTCGATGCCGGGGATGTCCATGGCGCGGTCGGTGGAGGCGCCCGTCGAGAAGATGACGGCGTCGTAGAACTGGCGGAGGTCGTCGAGCTTGATGTCCACGCCGTACTCGACGTTGCCGAAGAAGCGGACCGACGGCTTGTCGAGCACCTTCTGCAGGGCCGTGACGATGCCCTTGATGCGCGGGTGGTCGGGCGCCACGCCGTAACGGACCAGGCCGTAGGGCGCGGGCAGCTTCTCGAAGAGGTCGATCTGCGCGTCGACGTCGGACTTGGTCAGGATGTCGGCGGCGTACACGCCTGCCGGTCCGGCGCCGACGATCGCGACGCGCAAGGGGCGACTCATGACACCTATTTTAGGTTAGCCTTACCTCCGTGGAGACGAGAGCTAACTCACTCGACTCGACCGACTAGGCTTTCGCCATGCGCGTGCTCGTGGTCGACAACTACGACAGCTTCGTCTACAACCTGGTCCAGTACCTGGCTCAGCTGGGTGCGGAGTGCGTCGTGCGGCGCAACGACGAGGTTGACCTGGGCGAGATCGACAAGGTCGACGGAGTGCTCATCAGCCCCGGCCCCGGTACGCCGGAGCGCGCGGGCGCGAGCATCGACGTCATCAAGAAGTGCGCCGACAGCGGCAAGCCCGTCTTCGGCGTGTGCCTCGGCCATCAGGCCATCGGCGTGGTCTGGGGTGCCACGGTCGACCGCGCTCCCGAGTTGTTGCACGGCAAGACGAGCATCGTCTTCCACGAGGGCGAGGGTGTCCTCGCCGGCGTGCCGCAGCCGTTCATCGCGACCCGCTACCACTCGCTGACGGTGCTGCCGGAGACGATCCCCGCGGAGTTCGAGGTCACCGGCAAGACCGAGACCGGCATCGTGATGGCCATGCGCCACAGGGAACTCCCGGTCGAGGGTGTGCAGTTCCACCCCGAGTCGGTGCTGACCGACGGCGGCCACCGGATGCTGGCGAACTGGCTCCGGGTCTGCGGGTTCGAGGTCCCCGAGAGCACGGTCGCGACGCTGGAGAGCGGCATGCGCACGCTCGCCTCGGCCGCGCGGCTCTGACCGTTCTCACGCCTTGTCGGAGTTGAAGCAGTCTCGCTCGGTGTTGAGCACCTGGCCTTCGAGGTGCGGCCATCCGATCCGCAGGGCGTTGTAGTGCGCCTGGCCCAGTGATCGGGCGAAGAAAAGGGGCGGCTTCCCAACGGAAGCCGCCCCTTTCACGTTCAGCGGATCAGCTTCCGCCGATCCCCAACTGCCCGACGGTCACGTTCACCGCGGTGCCCTTGGTGATCGACGACCCCTTGGCCGGCTGCTGCGTCAGCACCTTGTCGCGCTTCGACGGGTCGCTGGTCGTCTCCTTCTGCACGTTGAAGGAACCGTTCCAGCCCAACGCCCTCAGCTTCTGCTCGGCTTCCTTCTGCTCGAGTCCGACGAGGTCGGGCATCTCGAACTGGTTGCCCTTCGAGACCTTCAGCGTGACCTGCGTGCCCTTTTCGGCCTTGGAGTTGCCGGTGGGCGTCTGCGAGATGACGGTGCCCTGCGGCCTCGAGCTGTCGACCTCGTCGATGACGACCTTGAAGTTCGAGCCCTCCAGCGTCTGGCGGGCGTCGTTCACGTCGTCACCCACGACGCTCGGCACGTTCTGCTTCTCCGGAGCCTTGCCGAGCTGAATGGTGATCGTGCCACCCTTCTTCAGCTTCAGGCCGACCTCCGGGTTCTGCCCCGCGACCTTGCCGGCCTTGCTCGCGTCCTCGACCTCGACGGACTCGCCCTGCTGCAGCTTGAAGCCGTTGGGATCCTTGTCCAGGATCACCTGGGCCTCCTGCGCGGTCCTGCCCTTCAGGTCGGGAACGGTGCCCTCGCCGGGAGGTGCGCCGACGGAGACGGTGACCTGCGCGCCCTTCGCCAGTTGGGTGCCCTCCGGCGGGTTCGTGCTGATGACCTTGTTGATCTGGTCGGCCGTGCACTTCGCCGGGGTACCTGCCGGGCCTGGTTCGCAGGCGACGTCCTCCTGCAGGGCCACGAGACCGGCCTTGGTGATCTTCTCCCTGGCCTCCAGCGGGCTCAGGCCCACGATCGACGGGACCGAGGCCTTCTCCGTCGTCTCGCTGCCCTTGTCCATCAGGTTCATGGTGATCCACGCGGCCAGTCCGAGGACCGCCACGCACAGGATCACCACGAGCGTGACCATGATGGCCTTCTTGCGCCTCGCGCGACGCTCTTCTTCCTCGTCGGCGATCGGGTCGTAGTCGTCGTCCGGCTCCGACTTCAGCGCCGCCGGGCGGTGTCTGCCGCCGGACACGACCTGCGTGCGCTGCGAACGCGCCGCCGCCTGCTCGTTCATGACGGCGGTGCGGTCCTCGGCCGTCATCACGGCCGGTGCGGACGGGCGCTGGCCCGACAGCACGCGCACCAGGTCGGCGCGCATCTCCGCGGCCGACTGGTAGCGGTTCGCCGGGCCCTTCGACATCGCCTTCAGCACGATCGCGTCGAGCTGCGGCGACACCTTGGGGTTCAGCTGCGACGGTGCCTTCGGGTCCTCCCGCACGTGCTGGTACGCGACCGCGACGGGCGAGTCACCGGTGAACGGGGGCTCGCCGGTCAGCAGCTCGAACAGCACACAACCGGCCGCGTAGACGTCGGAACGGCCGTCGACGGACTCGCCGCGCGCCTGCTCCGGCGACAGGTACTGGGCCGTGCCGATCACCGCGGCGGTCTGGGTGACGGCGGCCTGGCCGTCGTGCAGCGCACGGGCGATGCCGAAGTCCATCACCTTCACGGCGCCGGACTTCGTGATCATCACGTTCGCCGGCTTCACGTCGCGGTGGACGATGCCGTGGCGGTGGCTGAAGTCGAGTGCGGCCGAGACGTCGGCCATGACCTCCATCGCGCGCTTGCCCGACAGGGGGCCCTGCGTCTTCACGATGTCGCGCAGCGTGCGACCGTCGACGAACTCCATCACGATGTACGGCAGCGGGCCGTACTCGGTCTGCGTCTCGCCGGTGTCGTACACCGCGACGATCGCCGGGTGGTTCAGGGCGGCCGAGTTCTGGGCCTCGCGCTTGAACCTTTCCTGGAACTGGGCATCACGGGCGAGGTCTGCTCGCAGCACCTTGATCGCCACGTCTCTGCCGAGGCGGACGTCCCGCCCCTTGTGGACCTCGGACATGCCGCCGTACCCGAGAGTCTCGCCCAGTTCGTAGCGGTTTGAGAGCAGTCGCGGAGTGCTCATCGGTGCTTCGTCCCGCTCCTCGTCGACGGTGTTCCGAACTCGGTTCTGGTCTTGCTCATGGCGCGCACGTCACCTTCACCTGCGAGCCGACCGGCACATCGCCCGTGGGCGCGATGGCGGTGACCCGGCACTTCTTCAAGTCGCCCGGCGGTGTGCCCTGCGCGCTCTGCACCTTGGGTTCCATGCCGTGGTCGAGCAACTCGATGCTGACCTCGTCGCCGGAACGGCCGATGTAGTCGTCCTCGTCGAGCCGCTTCGGCGCACTGCCCGGTATGCGGTCGGCGGAGTCGGGCTTCGCCTGACCGTTCGCCGGGGCGTTGGAGGGCACCGTGCTGGACGTCGTCGGCCTGCCACCTTGCCCCGTGCTGTCGTTCGGCTTGACGGTGTACTTCCAGAGGAGGAACACGCCAAGGATCAGCAGCACTGCCACCAGAACAGCGACCATAACCCAGACGACGGTCCGGTTTCTCCCCGGTGGCGTCGGCATGGGAGTGAACGTTCCGGTTTGGTGCACCGGTTGCATGCCCGTCTGGTGTGCGGGCTGCATCGCCGGGTGGGTACCGGGACGAGCCTGTCCTCCCGGGTGGTGCGCCATCTGCGGTGGGATCTGCAGAGGCTGCGACACCTGCGGCGGCGGTGGAGGTGGTGGCACCTGCACCTGCTGCGGAATCGACTGGGGGATCGACTGCTGAATCGGCTGGGGCATCGTGAACCCGGACGGCGTCGGCAGCGGCTGGCCCACCCGCACCGCGCTGACCGCTGCGGCGAACTCGCCGCCGGTCCGGTAGCGCTGCCGCGGGTCCTTCACCAGGGTCGCCTCGATCAACGCCCGCGCACCCGGCGGGACGTCCCGCGGCAACGGCGGCGCGATGTCGCGGATGTGCATCATCGCGACCGTCACGGCGTTGTCCGACAGGAACGGCCGGTGACCGGCCAGGCACTCGTAGCCACACACTGCCAACGAGTAAACATCGCTCGCCGGTTCGGCCTCGCCACCAAGTGCCTGCTCGGGGGCGATGTAGTGCGCGGTGCCCATCACCATGCCGGACCGCGTCACGGGTGCCGCGTCCACGGCCTTCGCGATGCCGAAGTCGGTGATCTTCACCTTCCCCGACGGCGTGACCATGATGTTGCCGGGCTTCACGTCGCGGTGCACGAGCCCGCGTTCGTGGGCGGCCTGCAACGCGTTCCCGGTCTGCTCCAGCAGGTCGAGCGTGACCTCTGCGGTCAGCCGGCCGCGGGAGATGATCGTCGCGAGCGGTTCGCCCTCGACGAGCTCCATCACCAGGTACGCCGTGTCCTCCGGTCCGTCCGCGATGGACGCGGTCTCGCCGTAGTCGTGCACCGACGCGATGCCGGGGTGGTTGAGCGACGCCGTCATCCGCGCCTCGACGCGGAACCGGTGCAGGAACTCCGGGTCGCCGGAGAGCTCCGCCTTGAGCACCTTCACCGCGACCCGGCGGTCGAGCCGGTCGTCCGCGGCTTCCCAGACCTCGCCCATGCCACCGACCGCGATCCGCCTGCTCAGGCGGTAGCGGTCGGCGAGGAGCTGGC
Organism: Lentzea sp. HUAS TT2; assembly: GCF_051853195.1. Classification (NCBI taxonomy): domain Bacteria; kingdom Bacillati; phylum Actinomycetota; class Actinomycetes; order Pseudonocardiales; family Pseudonocardiaceae; genus Lentzea; species Lentzea sp. HUAS TT2. The sequence continues at coordinate 2,803,712 of NZ_CP196667.1, forward strand.
CCTTGGTCAGCATCAGCGGCCTGCCAGGTACGCGTTCATCACGGCGCGCCCGATCGGGGCGGCGACCTTGCCACCGGTGGCGCCCAGACCGCGGTCGCCACCGTCCTCGACGATGACCGCGATCGCGATCTCCGGCTTCTGCGCCGGCGCGAAGGCGATGTACCAGGCGTGCGGGTTGTTCTTGAGCGCGTCGGTGCCGTGCTCGGCGGTACCGGTCTTCGACGCCACCTGCACGTTCTGCAGGCGGCCCTCGCCACCGGTGTTGATCTCCGACTGGATCATCATGTCGCGCAGCGCGTTGGCGTTGGCCGTGGTCATCGCGGTCTCGACCTGGTCGGGCTCGGTGTCGTCGATCGACTTCAGGTCCGGGCCGAGGATCTTCGACACCAGGTACGGCTGCATGCGCTTGCCGTTGTTCGCGATCGTCGCCGCCACCACCGCGTTCTCCAGCGGGGTGATCTGCACGTCGCGCTGGCCGATGCCGGTCTGGTACAGCGCAGCGTCGTCGGGGATCGGGCCGAGCGTCGAGGTCTCGACGACCAGCGGCACCGAGAGGTCCGGGTCGTTGAAGCCGAACTTCTCGGCCTGCCTGCGCAGCTTGTTCGCGCCGAGCTGGCCCGCCATCTCACCGAACGCCGTGTTGCACGACTTGGCGAGCGCGGTCTCCATCGGCACCGTCTCGCCGGGGCCGCACGGGGTGCCGTTGAAGTTCGGCAGCTGCGTCTGGCTGCCCGGCAGGGTGATCGACCCCTTGGCGGTGTACTGGGTGTCCTTGTTCTTGCCGTCGGCGAGCGCGGCGGCCGCGACGACGACCTTCAGCGTCGAGCCGGCCGGGTACAGGGCCTGCGTCGCGCGGTTGACCAGCGGGTCGTTCGAGTCCTTGGCGGTGAGCTGCTTCCAGGCCGCCGCCTGCTCGTTCACGTCGTGGCTCGCGAGCAGGTTCGGGTCGTAGGACGGCGTGCTCGCCATCGCGAGGATCTCGCCGGTGTCCGGCTTGATCGCGACGACCGAACCGGTGTAGCCCTTCGCCGTCAGCTGGTCGTACGCGGTCTGCTGCACCTTGGCGTTCAGGGTGAGCTGCACGTTGCCGCCGACCGGGTCACGACCGGTGATCAACGCGGAGACGCGGCGCGTGAACAGCCTGTCGTCCGAGCCGTTGAGCAGGTCGTTCTCGGCGCGCTCGATGCCGGACGTGCCGTAGGTGACCGACAGGTAGCCGGTGACGGGCGCGTAGGCCTTGCCCCCGCCGTAGGTGCGCAGGAACCGGAGACGGTCGTTCGTCTCCTTGACATCCGCGATCACCGTGCCGTCGGCGACCGTGATCAGACCGCGCTTGCGGGCGTACTCGTCGAGCAGCACCCGGCGGTTGTAGGCGTTCTTGCGCCACTCGTCGGCGTTGATCACCTGCACCCACGTGGCGTTGCCCAGCAGGAGCAGGATCATCACCATCATGGCCATGCCGACGCGGCGGAGCGGTGTGTTCATTTGGGACGCTCCACCATCACAGTGTGCTGGTCGGCGATAGCCGGTTGTTGCGGTTTCGGCTTCGCGATTCGCTGCGGGGCCCGTGCTGCCGCAGAAATTCGCAGTAGCAACGCGACCAGGATGTAGTTGGCGAGCAGTGACGAACCGCCGTAGGACAGGAACGGCGCGGTGATGCCCGTCATCGGGATCAGCTTGGTGACACCGCCGACGACGATGAACACCTGGAAGCAGACCGCGAACGCGAGGCCACCGCCCAGGAGCTTGCCGAAGCTGTCGCGCACGGAGATCGCACCGCGCAGGCCGCGCAACGCGAAGACCATGTAGACCAGCAGCAGGGCCGCGAAGCCGACGAACCCGAGCTCCTCGCCGATCACGGCGGTGATGAAGTCGGTGTTCGCCTCGGGGATCATCTCCGGACGGCCGGCGCCGAGGCCCGCACCGCCGATGCCGCCGGTCGCGAGACCGAACAGCGACTGCGAGATCTGGTAACCGCCGCCGAGCACGTCGTAGCGGGCGATCGGGTCCTGCCAGTTCGCGACGCGCTGCTGCACGTGCGTGAAGAGCTTCCACGCGATGATGGCGCCGCCGGAGAACATGCCCAGACCGAGCACGACCCACGCGGCACGTTCGGTGGCGATGTAGAGCAGCACCAGCACGATGCCGAAGAACAGCAGCGACGAGCCGAGGTCCTTCTGCAGCACCATGACCGCGACCGTGACGCCCCAGGCCGCGAACAGCGGGCCCAGGTCACGGGCTCGCGGCAGGTCCATGCCGAGGAACCGGCGGCCGGCCACGGTGAAGAGGTCCCGCTTCGACACGAGGAACGCGGCGAAGAAGACCATCAACAGGATCTTGGCGAACTCACCCGGCTGGATCGACAGCGGTCCGATGCGCAGCCAGATCTTCGCGCCGTTGATCGTCGGCGCGATGAAGCCGGGCAGCACACCGGGCAGCAGCAGGGCGACCAGTCCGACGAGGCCGAACGTGTAGCCGAAGCGCGCCAGCATGCGGTGGTCCGGCAGGAACTTCAGCGTCGCCGCGAACAGCAGCAACCCGATGCCGGTCCAGATGACCTGCTTGAACGCCACCGGGTCCCAGGTGGAGCCGTCCGGGAAGACGGTGCCCTCCAGCGCCAGGTCGATCCGGTGGATGACCACCAGGCCGAGCCCGTTGAGCAGCGCGACGCACGGCAGGATCGCCGGGTCGGCGTACGGCGCCCACCTGCGCACGGCGAGGTGGGCACAGGCGAAAAGACCGAGGTACGCGAGACCGAGGTAGAGAATCCTCAGACTCAGCGAGCGCTCTTGGTTCAGTTCGACCAGGATCAGTGCCAGCGTCACGAGACCGGCGGCGAACGACAGCATCACCAGTTCGGTGCCGCGTCGCGTCGGCGCCTTCAGCCCTGGCGACGTGCTGGTCGCCACCGACGCGCCTGGTGAACCTTCCCCGGCGGGGACGGGCGAGCCCATCAACTACGGACCCTCCCGGCATTCCACACCCGGCTTTTGCTGGGAGGGGGTGAGCGAAGGCTCGGTGGAACCGGTCTCCGGGTTCGGAGAGCCGTTGGCGGGCGGCGTGCTCGACGGCGCGCTGGACGGAGTGCTCGTCGGCGTCGAGGGGGTCGTGGTGGTCGACGTCGACGACGTGTCCTTGCACAGCGGCAGCATGTGCTCGGTCCGCAGCAACCTGACCGCGGCGCGGGCGCCGTCCAGGCCGTTGTCGCTGCGGATGCCCGCGGTGATGGTCTTGCGGCCGGCTTCCTGCAGGTCCTTCAGCGTGATCGGGGTGCAGCCCGTGGATCCGGGCGGGCACGAGTCCTCGACCTTGGAAGACAGCTTGAAGCCGATCACCGAGCCGTTGAGGCCGCGGAAGATCGCGACCTGGCCGTCCTCGGTGGCGCCCACGTAGTACTGGGTGTTGAGCCACAGCTTGCCGCCGACAGCCACGACACCGGTCAGCAGGAGCAGCACGAAGATGATCGCGAACGCCTTGATGGCGTTGCGCTTCTTGCGCTTCGGGTCCGGTGGGGGAGGCGGCGGCGCGTCCATGCGCTGAGGCATGGACGGGCGCTGCTGCGTGAGCGTCGCAGCCCTGGAGGCAGCGGAGTCCGGCGGAGTGTTGTGCTCCTCGCTGCCGTCTCCCGCCGCGCCACCGACGATCGGGTAGTTGTCGCCGAAGTCGACGTCCTCGACGTCCGCCACGATCACCGTGACGTTGTCGGGACCGCCGCCCTTGAGCGCCAGCTCGATCATGCGGTCGGAGCAGGCCTGCGGATCGGGGATGCGGATCGCCTCGTCGAGCGTCTCCATGCTCACGACACCGGACAGACCGTCCGAGCAGAGCAGGAACCGGTCGCCGGCACGCGCTTCGCGCACCGTGAGACTGGGCTCGAAGTCGTGCCCCGTGAGGGCGCGCAGCAGCAACGAGCGTTGCGGGTGCGTGGCGGCCTCGTCCGGGGTGATCCGGCCCTCGTCGATCAACGACTGGACGAACGTGTCGTCGTGCGTGATCTGCGCGAAGGAGCCCTCCCTCAGGAGGTACGCGCGCGAGTCGCCGATGTGCACGAGCCCGAGACGGTTGCCCGCGAACAGGATGGCCGTGAGCGTGGTGCCCATGCCCTCCAGGTCCGGGTCGCTCGTCACGAGCTCGGAGATGGCGCCGTTGCCACTCGCGACCGCGTCGCGCAGCTTGCCGAGGAGGTCGTCGCCCGGCTCGTCGTCGTCGACGTGGGCCAGCGAGGCGATGACCACCTTGCTCGCGACCTCACCGGCGGCGTGGCCACCCATGCCGTCGGCTACTGCGAGCAGGCGGGGGCCCGCGTACACGGAGTCCTGGTTGTTGGCGCGAACCAGGCCCCTGTCGCTTCGGGCCGCGTATCGAAGAACCAAGGTCATGAGCGCAGCTCGATCACCGTTTTGCCAATGCGGATCGGGGTGCCGAGAGGTACGCGCAGAGGTGCGGTGACCTTGGCTCGGTCTAGGTAGGTGCCGTTCGTGGAGCCGAGATCCTCCACGTACCAGTCGGTGCCGCGCATGGACAGCCTCGCGTGCCTGGTCGACGCGAAGTCGTCGTCCAGCACGAGGGTGGAGTCGTCAGCGCGGCCGATCAGGATCGGCCTGCCGTCGAGAGAGATGCGGGTGCCTGTGAGCGCCCCGTGGGTGACCACGAGTTGCCGAGGCGCCTTGCTTCCCCTCGCCGACTTCTCGGACCTCCGGAACCCAGGCAGACCTGACGCCCGGAGCCCTGAGGCTGCGTAGAGATCAGAGCGGACCACACGTAGGGCGGCCAGCACAAAGAGCCAGAGGAGCACGAGAAAGCCCGCTCTGGTCAGCTGCATCACCAGCTCTGGCACCGGTTGTAACCGCTCCTGCCTTGAGTTGCTTACCGACGCCCGTATCGACCTCTAGCCCGCGGTGCGGAAAACCAGTGACGAGTGGCCGATGCGGACGACGTCGCCCTCCGCGAGCTGCCAAGTCTGCACTGGCGTGCCGTTCACCGTGGTGCCGTTGGTCGAACCGAGATCAGCGAGCATCGCATTCTGCCCGTCCCACGAGATTTCCAGGTGGCGCCTGGAGACACCCGTGTCCGGGAGGCGGAAGTCGGCTTCCTGCCCACGTCCTACGACGTTTCCACCCTGCTTGAGGTTGTACGTGCGGTTGGAACCGTCGTCGAGGTGCAATGTCGCGTTGAGCTGACGGTTCGCGCCCTGGGTGGCCGGCGGGGCGTATCCGCCCTGGTTGTAGCCCTGGTCGTAGCCGCCTTGCTGGCCGTAGCCCTGCTGCTGGCCGTAACCCTGGTCATAACCGCCGGCCGGCTGCTGGCCGTAACCCTGGTCGTAGCCGCCGCCCTGCTGGCCGCCGCCGTAACCCTGGTCGTAACCCTGCTGCTGGCCGTAGCCCTGCTGCTGGCCATAACCCTGGTCCTGGCCGTAGCCCTGCTGCTGGCCGCCGCCATAGCCCTGGTCGTAGCCCTGCTGCTGGCCGTAACCCTGGTCGTAGCCGCCGCCCTGCTGGCCGCCGCCATAGCCCTGGTCGTAGCCCTGCTGGCCATAGCCCTGCTGGCCGTAACCCTGGTCCTGTCCTTGCTGGCCGTAACCCTGCGGCTGGCCATAACCCTGCTGGTCATAGCCCTGCTGCTGCTGGTCGTAGCCCTGCTGGCCGTAGCCGCCCTGACCATAAGGGTCCTGGCCGGGCTGGCCCTGTCCTTGTCCGTAGCCGGGTGGCTGGCTCATGGATCGGTCTCCTGCGGTGCGAGGTGGTGCTGACCGTCGGCTGGCCGCTTTCACGTCGGGGTCGACGGACGAGCTGGTTCGGAACTGTCCGGTGTGCAGCGCCTCGGAGCGCTCCAGGGAGACTACGACGTCACCATAGGTATCCCATCCGGACTCGGCCAGGTGCTCTCGCAGGCCCTCTGCGAGAAGCTGTGTGATGCGTAGTTCATCCTGCTCGTCGCCCGCAAGACGTTCGTGGTCCTGAGGTCCGAGGAGCACCTTGTAGTGGTTGGGGGCTAGCAGTCTGCCACCCGCGAGCTCGCGGATGTTGCTGTCACCCTCCCGTTGCAGTGCCTGTGCCACCTCTTGGGGCACCACGCTGCCGCCGAACACGCGCGCGAAGGTGTTGCCGACGAGACCTTCGAGCTTGCGCTCGAAGCGTTGCAGGCCCATGTCGACTCCTTCCGCTCGGCCGGGCTCCTGTACCGATCGTATCCGGGTACGACCGCACCTACAGGGGGCGATTAGGAACCTGGTTTGGACGCGTGCTAGTGTTTCCAACGTCTCCAGGGGCAAGTGGCGGAATGGCAGACGCGCACGGTTCAGGTCCGTGTGTCCGAAAGGACGTGGGGGTTCAACTCCCCCCTTGCCCATAGAAAAGACAGTGAGAACCCCCCTCGTGGAATCCGCGAGGGGGGTTCTTTCGTTGATCGGTCGTATTGGATTCCTTGATCCAACAGGTGATGTCTGTCACTCGTTCGGGGGGTCGGCATGTGGGCGATAGCGGCAGCGGATTTCGGCGCGGAGCTCGAGTTGGTCGAGGTTCCGGAGCCCGTGGCGGGTCCGAACGAGTTGAAGGTGCGGTTGTTCGCGGCGAGCGTGAACCCGTTCGACCGCAAAGTCGTGAACGGGATGCTCCGGGACACCGCTGTCCATCAGTTCCCGCTGGTTCCCGGAACTGATGGTGCGGGTGAGGTGGAAGGTTCCGGAGAGAGGATTTTCGGCACCTTCTTCCGGCGGCCCGTCGGCGGCGGTACATACGCCGAGTACGTCACAGTTCCGGCAGGGAACGCGTTGGCCCCGTTGCCGGAAGACCTCGATCCCGCCGTCGCCGCCGCATTGCCGACCGCGGGTATGACGGCATTGCAGTTGGTGGAGTCGCTCGGGGCCGCGGAATCCGTGTTGGTCGTCGGTGCCTCGGGCGGTGTGGGGTCGTTCACCGTCCAGATCGCGCGTGCGGCGGGCAAGCGGGTCATCCCGATCGGCCGCGGCGACTCCCTCGTCGAGGCCGACGCCCTGATCGACCTCGTGAGCGCCGACCGTTCGTCGTTCGAGGCGAACGCGCGCTACGCGCCGCTGGCCTTCAACACGAACTACGTTTCCGCTGATCAGGCGCAGAACTTCAGCATGAAGGGGTCACGGGAGACGCTGGTGCGGCTGGCGTCGATGGTGCAAGCGGGTGACCTGGAGGTACCCATCGCCCGACGCGTCCCGTTGCGCGATGCGGCCGACGTTTTCGCAGGTCACGGGCCCGGCAAGACCGTGATCATCATGTAGGTGGTCGTTCTGGCGCGGTGAACGGTCGACGGACGGTGACCGGCGCCGCTGGGCGGCATTTCGCCCCTACGCCTGGATCACCCACCCTGAGCAGGTCTTTTGGTGCGTCCATCTGGATTAACGTCACCCAGACGGCAGCACCGTAGGACCGAACTCCCCTCGCCACTCCTCGACCGGTCACCGACCGGTCGGCGCCGTCGATCGCAGGGGGTCCTGTGACCTGGGGGCGGGCCGCGCGCTTCCTGCTAATTCTTATGCCAGAGCACGAGTCGAAACGCGGCGGATCTCCCGCCGCGGGTGACGAGGAGGCACTGGCGTGAGCAGCACCCCAGCAAGGATCGCGGCACTCGACAGCTCGAACGGTCTGTCGACCACCCCGGTCCCGGTTCCGGAACTGCCCGCGTCCGTCGAGGAGTTGGCAGCCGCTGCGGCGATCCGCCTCGGCTGGCACGGCGTGGTTCTCCCCGAAATGGTCCTCATGGGCCGCAAGGTCGTCGTCGTGGCCGAGCTCCTGGCCGATGCCCACGCCGAGCGCGTGTGCGTGGGTGCGGGCCCCGAGGCCGACAAGACCACCGTCTCCACGTGGGTGTGGCCGGAGATGGAAGGCCGCGTGCCGCCGGCCGCCGTCCGCATCGTCGGCGTTCTCGCCGTCGCCCGTCATTGGAGGACGGCTCTCGCCTCCGCCGTTCCCTTCGCCCGCTACGGCAACGCCGCGGTCGTCCTGCCCGAGTCCGTCGCGTTCTCGCACGACTACCTCGCGAACTGCCTGCCGCGCGTCCGTCGCTACGGGGTGTCGGTTCTGCTGGCCGACGACGAGAAGGACCTCTCGGTCGACGTGTCCGGTCGCCAGGAGAACGTGCCCTCCGAGGACACCGCCATCACCCGCTGGGTCAACGAGCTCGTCTACGAGCAGGTGCTCGCCACCGCTTCCTGATCTACGAGTCGTGCTGGTCGCCGCTCACTGATCTACGGTCGGATCATGCGAGTAGTCATAGCCGGCGGACACGGGCAGATCGCGCTGCTTCTCGAGCAGCTGCTGACCACCCGTGGACACGCCGCCACCGCGCTGGTCCGCAATCCCGATCATTTTGGTGACGTGCAGGAAGCCGGAGCCGTTCCGGTGTTGTGCGACCTGGAGTCCGCGGAGCTGGACTCGGTCGCCGCGTATTTGAACGGTGCTGACGCGGCTGTGTTCGCCGCTGGAGCTGGTGCCGGATCCGGTGCCGCCCGCAAGGACACTGTGGACTACGGGGCCGCTGCGCTCTTCGCCTCTGCTGCTGTGGAGGCCGGGGTTCGGCGGTTTCTCCAGGTTTCCACCGTGGGGATCGAGTCTGCTGACTCGCCTTCGGTGGATCCGGAGTTCGCTGTGTATCTGAAGGCCAAGAAGCTGGCTGAGGATGATCTGCGGGCGCGGGATCTTGATTGGACGATTCTGCGGCCTGGGCCGTTGGTTGATGGTGCGCCTACTGGGCTGGTCACCTTGGCTGCGCCTCGGTTGCCTCGGGCTTCTGTCACCCGTGCTGATGTTGCTGCTGTGCTGGCGGAGTTGCTTGAGGCTCCTGGCACGGTTGGTAAGACGCTGGAGTTGGTGAACGGGGAGACGCCTGTTGCCGAGGCGGTCCGGGCAGTTCTCTGATCTTGTCGGACCCTCTGAGTAGGTTGAGTTGTAGGGGTTCCCGGATCGGGGGGACGCCTGCGTCAGCGTGGTCGCCTTGCGATCCGCTGGCTTTGCGGGGTGGTCGCCTTGCGTGCGGCGGGTTTCTGTTGCGTGCTTCCCCTGGGGCTCTGCCCCAGACCCCGGCAATCTGATCAGGGGGTCCACGCCACCCGTAGGTAGATGGCACGCCTGTTGCCTTGGGCGGCTGCGCGTTGCTTAGGCGTGTGGGTTGGCGGTGGGGACGGCTCGCCTTCGGCTTCGCGTTCGATCTGGCTGCTACTGGCCGAGTACGCGGTCCAGGTAGGCGTTCGTGAAGGTTCGGTTTGGGTCGACCTCGTTGCGTACCCGCAGGAAGTCGTCGAAGTGCGGGTACAGCGGGCGGAGTTCCGTTGCGGTCAGGTCGTGCATCTTGCCCCAGTGCGGCCGGCCGCCCACCGATGCCGCGATGCTCGCGTACGCGTCGAAGAACGCCTTGTACTGCATGCCGAGTGCCTGGTGCATCGAGATGTACGCGGTGTCGCGGCCGTTCGCCGTGGACAGCCAGATGTCGTCGGCCTGGGCGATGCGCACCTCGCACGGGACGATGAGGTGGTCTCGTTCGCCCAGTTTTCCGGCCACGGCGCGGAGTTCGCTGATGACGTCCATCAAGGTCTCGCGGGGGATCGAGAACTCGGTCTCCACGAAGCGGACTCGGCGCGGGGTCACGAAGACGTTGTGCGAGTAGTCCGAATAGGACCGTTCGGAGATCAGCGAGCCGCAGAGTTCGTTGAGGCGCTTGGTGTAGCGAGGGAACGTCTTGGCCACCTTGGTGACCGCGCCGAACGCCGCGTTCTCCATCACCTCGTACTCCCACGCCTGCCGCAGCTTCGACAGCGGGCGGGCCGGGTCGGTGATCCTGTTGTTGCGCTTGAGGATCACGCGGTCGGAGTGGGTGAACCAGTGGAACTCGACGTGGTCCTCGACGGCGCAGAGGTCGTCGAACTGTTCCAGCACGGCGTCCAGGCGGCCGGGGGATTCCGAGGCTTGCAGGACGAACGAAGGCACGCACTGGAGGGTCAGGGTGCTGATGATTCCCAGTGCGCCCAGGCCCACCCGTGCCGCGTTGAAGAGGTCCGGGCGTTCGGTGCGGTTGCAGGTCACCACCGAGCCGTCGGCCAGGACCAGTTCGAGCTCCACGATCGCGGTGGCCAGGACGCCGAGTTTGCCGCCCGTGCCGTGGGTCGAGGTGGAGACGGCGCCGGCGACGGTCTGGGCGTCGATGTCGCCCAGGTTCGGCATCGCGAGGCCCAGGCGGTGCAGGTCGGCGTTGAAGGCCCACAGGGGAGTGCCGGAGCGGACGGTCACCAGGCCGGTCTCGACGTCCGCGCGTACGATTCCCGTCCATCGGTCCAGGTCAAGCGCTACTTCCGGCGCGACCGCGATGTCGTTGAACGAGTGGCCGCTGCCGCGTGCCCGGACTCGGGAGGCGGAGAGGATCGTTGTGGCGATCTCGTCTGTGCTGGACGGGTGGGCCACGCGCGCCGTGCACGAAGCCGTTTTAGCCCAGTTCGTCCACACGCGAACCTCCACGAGAGAGTGTGACCTGCGAGTAACGTAAGTGAAAGCTCTTCACGTTTCAAGGGTTCAGGACGTACCGTCAGAGCATGCGCCGAACTCGACTCGACACCGCGACGAAGGACCTGGATCCTCCGTTCGCGATCGTCGACCTGGATGCCTTCGACCACAACGCGGCGGACCTCGCCCGTCGCGCTGCCGGTCATCCGATCCGGGTCGCGAGCAAGTCGATCCGGGTGCGCGACCTGGTGAGCCGGGCGCTCGAACGGCCCGGTTACGCCGGGGTCATGTGCTACTCGCTGGCCGAGGCGCTGTGGCTCTCGGAGCAGAACGTCAGCGAGGACCTGCTCGTGGCGTACCCGACGGCGGACCGCGCGTCGCTGCAGAAGCTCGCGGCCAATGAAACCGCACGTCAGCGCGTCACGATCATGGTCGACTCCACCGAGCACCTCGACTTCGTGGACGCGGCGATCGGGCCGCACGCCGACATCCGGGTCTGCCTGGAGCTCGACGTGTCGTGGCGGCCGCTGCCCGGCGTCCACATCGGCCCGCGCCGTTCGTCGATCCACACGCCCGTGCAGGCGCAGGCCCTGGCCTCCAAGATCGTGCAACGCGGCGGCTTCAAGCTCGTCGGCGTCATGGCGTACGAGGGGCAGATCGCCGGCCTCGGCGACAACCCGCCCGGTCAGCCGCTGCGGGCGCTCGGGATCCGGTTCATCCAGTCGAAGTCCGGGCCCGAGCTGATCCAGCGGCGGACGGCCGTGGTGGGTGCGGTCCGGCAGGTCGCCGACCTGGAGTTCGTCAACGGCGGCGGCACCGGAAGCCTGGAGCTGACCGGGTCCGACCCGTCGGTCACCGAGCTCGCGGCGGGCAGCGGGCTCTTCGGGCCGACGCTGTTCGACGGGTACCAGGGCTTCAAGCCGGAACCCGCCGCGCTGTTCGCGTTGTCGGTGGTGCGCAAGCCGACCAAGCGGGTGGCCACGCTCTTCGCCGGCGGTTACATCGCGTCCGGGACGCCGACGCCCGACCGCCAGCCGTCGCCGTACCTGCCGGCCGGGTTGAAGACGCTCGGCCTCGAGGGCGCCGGCGAGGTGCAGACGCCGGTCACCGGCAAGGCGGCGGAGCAGCTGAAGATCGGCGACCGCGTCTGGATGCGGCACGCCAAGGCCGGCGAGCTGTTCGAGCGGTTCGACGAGGTGCACCTGGTGCACGGTGATCGCATCGAGCGCACCGTGCCCACGTACCGCGGCGAGCGCCGCAACTTCGGCTAGGCGGGCAGTCGCGACGACAGGTAGCCCCTGACCAGCGCCTTCGCCTCGATCAGGATCGCCTGGTCGCCCATCGGGTTGTTGCGGAAGGCCATCTTCAGCACGGCGTCGGCGGCCTCGACGGCGATCGCGATCGGCAGGCCCACCTCGCCGAACGGGATGCCGAACTTGCCGGAGATCAGCTCCGAGATCTTGTCGGAGATGACGGCGTTGTTGTCGCGCCGGTCGTCGAGCAGGCGCATGTCCACGACGTCACCGAAGTGCAGCTTCCCGAACGCGGGGATCTCGCGGTGCATCGTCACGTACACGTCGAACACCGTGTCCACGGCGTCCCACCAGTGCTCGAGCGTCGCCTGCTCGAGCCGCTCGGTGATGCCGAGGGAGAACTTGTCGACGTTGCGCAGCGTCAGCGCCTGCACGACAGCCCTCTTGTCGGGGAAGAACTGGTAGAGCGAGCCGACCGCGACGCCCGCTCTCTCCGCGATCAACGTCGTGGTGACGCCGTCGTAGCCCACCTCGTCGATGAGAGTCGCGCACGCCTCGAGCATGCGCTCGACTCTCTTGGCGCTGCGCTGCTGGACGGGCTGACGGCGAAGCGGGGTGGTGCTCGTCACGGCGACTCCCAGTAGTTCGGGTACTTCCATCTTGCCTGCTGCACGGCTCTTTCACTTCCCTGAACCTGCCAACACGCCTACGATCCGAACAAGTTTCACATTTGGAGGATCGATGAGCGACTTCCTTTGGGGAGTGTCGACGTCCGCGTTCCAGATCGAGGGCGCGTTCACCGCCGGCGGCCGCGGCCCCTCCGTGTGGGACGACTTCACTCCAGTACACGAGAACCAGAACGCTTCCGTTGCGTGCGACCACTACCACCGGTGGCGCGAGGACGTTGCGCTCATGGCGCAGCTCGGCGTGAACGCGTATCGGTTCTCGATCGCGTGGCCGCGCATCCAGCCGTCCGGCAAGGGACCTGTCAACGCCGAGGGACTCGACTTCTACGACCGCCTGGTCGACGCGCTCGTCGATATCGATATCGCCCCCGTGGTGACTTTGTACCACTGGGACACGCCGGCGGAGCTGGAAGCGGAGGGCGGTTGGCTCAACCGGGACATCGCCGACCGGTTCGCCGACTACACCGCACTGGTCGCGGACCGGCTCGCCGACCGCGTGAAGATGTGGATCCCGATCAACGAACCCGCGATGGTGACGTTGCAGGGCTATGCGATCGGTGAGCACGCTCCCGGCAAGACGCTGCTCTTCGACGCGTTGCCGACCGCCCACCACCTGAACCTCGCTCACGGCCGAGCGGTCGAAGTGCTCCGTTCGTACAACGCGCAAGCGGTTGGCACGGCCAACAACCACACGCCCGCGTGGCCGGCAGGGCCGGACGACGTAGCAGCGGCCGAGGCCTACAGCGAAATTCACAACTGGATCTACGCGGACCCCATGCTGTCGGGCCGATATCCCGACGCAGTCGCCGACCTTCTGCCTATCGCCGATGGTGACCTGGCCACGATCCACCAGCCGCTCGACTTCTACGGCGTGAACTACTACAACCCGACGCGGCTGAAGTCGCCGTCCGAGGGCAACCCGCTGCCGTTCGAACTGGCGGAGATCGACGAGTACGAGCGCACCGGTTTCGGCTGGCCGATCGTGCCGGCCGGGCTGACCGAGATGATCAACGCGCTGCGTGAGAGGCACCCTGACCTGCCGCCCGTCCACGTGACGGAGAGCGGCTGCAGCTTCCCCGACGAGCTCGCGGACACCGACCGGATCGCCTACCTCGACGGACATCTCAAGGCCGCGCAGGCCGCGGACGTCTCCGGGTACTTCGTGTGGTCGCTGCTGGACAACTTCGAGTGGGAAGCCGGATATTCGCAGCGGTTCGGCCTCGTCCAGGTCGACTACGAGACGCAGCAGCGCACGCCGCGCGAGTCGTTCCACTGGTACAGAAAGGTGATCAGCGGTGAGTGAAGCCCTCGCTGAGCCGGTGGTGCGGGTTCGCCGCGGCTGGATGGCCTGGCTGTTCTTCGCGAACCTCGGGTTGTGGCTGGCGGTCTACGCGCCGATCCAGGTGCTGCTGCCCCAGCAGGCCGAGCTGCTGGACAAGGCGGACAAGGAGCTGGTGTTCGGCGTCGTCACCGGCTTCGGCGGCCTGGTCTCGCTGCTCGTCGTGCCGTTGATCGGGTTCCTGTCCGACCGCACGACCTCGCGGTTCGGCCGCCGGCACCCGTGGACGCTGGGCGGCGCGATCATCGGCGCCGTCGGTCTCGCGGTGCTCGCGAACGCGCCCTCGGTGGTCGTGATGACCATCGGCTGGTGCCTGGTGCAGGCGGGGATCGGCGGCATGCTCGCCTCGCTGACCTCCGCGGTGCCCGACCGGGTGCCGGTCGAGCAACGGGCGCAGGTCGGCGGACTCATCGGCATCAGCCAGATGCTCGGCACGGTGCTGGGCGCGGTCGTGGTGACGTTGCTGGTCAGCGGCCTGACCGCGGGCTACCTGGCGTGTGCGGCCATCGTCATAGTCGGAGCCCTCTTCTTCGTCTGGCGGACGCCGGACACGCAGCTCGTCGCGAAGCCCGTGAGGCCGACCTTCTGGATCTCACCTCGGGAGCACCCTGACTTCGCCTGGGCCTGGCTCGGCCACCTGATGATCAACCTCGGCAACGCGTTCGGGACGCTCTACCTCCTCTACTTCCTCGGCGACGTCGTCCACCACCCGTCTCCGGAAGACGGTCTGCTGGTGCTGATGGCGCTCTACGGGGTTGCGCTCGCCGCAGGAGCAGTGCTGTTCGGCGCACGGAGTGATCGTTCTGGGCGCCGGAAGCCGTACGTGTACCTCGCGTCGACGGTCATGGCGGTCGCGGCGCTGTTGCTCGTCGTCTGGCCGACCTGGGAGTCGGCGCTGGTCGCCGCCCCGCTGCTCGGCGTCGGGTTCGGCACGTACTGGGCCGTCGCGATCGCGCTGCTCACCCAGGTGCTGCCGGCCGCGTCCGACCGGGCCAAAGACCTGGGCGTGCTGAACGTGGCCAACGCGTTACCGCAGGTCATCGCCCCTTTGCTGACCGCGTTGATCCTGGCCAACCTGGGCGGTTACCGCGGTCTGTTCGCGGTCTCCGCGCTGGCGACGACGCTGGCCGCGGTGTTGATGAGTCGAGTGCGATCGGTGGTCTGATGCAGCTGTCGGGCAAGAAAGTCGTGGTGACGGGAGCGTCCCAGGGGATCGGCGCGGAGGCGGCCTTCCGGTTCGCCGCTCATGGCGCGCACGTCCACCTTGTGGCCCGGAGCGCCGAACTGCTCGATCTGCAGGTCAAACGGATCAAGGAGTTCGGCGGCTCGGCGACCGCTCATCCTGCAGACCTGGCGGACGCCGAGCAGATTCACGCACTCGCGGAAGAGGTGCCGGCACCGGACGTGCTGGTCAACAACGCGGGTGTCGGGCGGTGGCTCTTCCTCGACGACACGGCCGCCGACGAGCTGGTCACCATGACCGCCGTGCCGTACATGGCGGCGTTGTTGCTGACCAGGGAGTACCTGGGCGCCATGCGTTCCCGCGGCTCGGGCTGGATCGTCAACGTGAACTCGCCGGTGTCCAGGCTGCCGATTCCCGGCTGCGTCGGCTACCAGTCGGCGCGCTGGGCGTTGCGCGGGTTGACCGCGTCACTGCGCCTCGACCTGCGGGGGACCGGCATCGGGATCAGCGAAGTGGTGCCGGGCAAGGTCTCCAGCGAGTACTTCACCAACAATCCCGGCGCCGAGGAGCGGATCCCGGCCATCGCCCGGCTGATGATCCCCACGGTCACGCCGGAGCAGTGCGCGAAGGCGATCGTGGACGCGGTGGAGAAGGAACGTGCCGAGCACCTGTTCCCGTGGCAGCTCAAGGCGTTCGAGATCTCCGGCCGGCTCTTCCCCGGCCTGACGTCGTACCTGGCCTGGAAGACCGGCACTCACCGATGACGAAGTGCACGCGGGGCGCTTTCGTACTGCATGTCGGTACGCAAGGGCCCCGCGTGCCGTCCGGAGACGTGAAAACGGCCCTCATCTGCGCGGGAGGTGCAGACGAGGGCCGTGGCTGGTAACCGCGGACCGGTGCCGGTCGGGGAGGGAAGGTGCACGTCACCGGCCCGCGGGAATCTGTGGAGTTGTAAAAGCTGACCGGGGCCCGCGATGTAGCGGTCGGGGGTTCGCACATCGCGGGCCACCGGTCAGTAGGCGGTTTGCAGACCTGGTCGTGTCGGGGGGACGCCAGGTCAGTCGCAAACGCCCGTTAGTGGGCTCGAGCCACCGCGCGGCGGGACCGGGTGACAGGAGGAGTCACCGGGGCCTCGCGCAGATGGCGAGCCGGGCGCGGGGCGAGTCCGCCCGCAACCAGGTGTTCGTACGCGGCGCGCCACACCGAGCAAGGTGACTTCTGCTGGCGCCAACGGCCGGAACATTCAGGGCAGTTGCCCTTCTCGTCCGGCTCGTGCGCTGCCAGCAGAGCACGCCATCCCTCGGTCAGCCGAGGGAGCTCGGATCGAGCCACCGACAGGAGGGACGGGGCGTCAGCGCGGCTCGCCAGCTCTGTGAGCAGGTCGAGGCGTTCCCACACAGCGTTGCGAAGAACCTGTCCGAGGATCGCGTCCATCGAAACGTCACCGTCACCTTTCCGCCTGGTCGGCGGCTTCGCGTAGCGCAGCCCTGAGCTGTACGAGCTGGTCGTGGGACAAGACTGCCGTCTCCCCGGGAGGGCCTACCAGGACCACTTGGCCCTGAACGACCTTCACGGTGAGCTGGCGGTCCCGGTCGACCACGTCGCCGCAGCTGATCTGCCACGTCCGACGTTGCCCGGTCATGCCGCGCCATGTGGATTCGGTGTCACCCGTCTCCACAATGGAGGTGGAGCCTGAGGAGGAGCTGTCCACTATTAGGTCGTTCCTCTCCGTGCTCACTCGCTTACCGGAATCTAGATTGCGATGATTCATCCCGGAACGGGACGTCACAGCGCCCACCGGTGGAAGTCTTACGGTGAGCGGTAAGCGGTGTTCGGTAGAGCCGATCAGCTCCGCCGAAGAGGACTTCTCGGGCTCGGGGACCTGCCCCTAGTCTGCCGATGACGCCCAACGGACTGTGAGGGTGCGCGATGAACACCATGAGTTCCCAGGGCTCTCCTATCCCCACCGAGGTGTGGGACCACCAGGAGATGCGGGACGCACTTGCCCGACGAGAGATCAGCTCGGTCTACCGGCTGCTCCGAAGGCACGGCGTGTCCCAGCGCCAGATCGCGGCGCTCACTGGGCAGTCGCAGTCCGAGGTCTCGGAGATCCTCAAGGGACGCCAGGTGATGGCATATGACGTCCTGACCAGGATCGCCGTCGGCTTGGGTGTCCCACGTGGATACATGGGTCTCGCCTATGACGAGACAACGGCAGTACGGGTGGCCGCGACCGCGGACTCACCCCATCCTGAGGAGGACGAGTCGGTGAAGCGTCGGAAGTTCCTCGCGCACGCCGCCGCCGTGACAGTGGGCGCGGCCGTGTTCGGAGCGGACTCCGGGTCGTGGGTCTCACACCCCACACAGACTCCGGCTCCGGGACGCATCGGCATGACCGATGTGCGCCAGGTCGAAGCGGCGACGCGGGCTCTGCGTGCCCTGGACTACCAGTACGGCGGCGGTTCCTGCCGCGACGCGGTGGTCGCCCAGCTGTCCTGGGGACAGCAGATGCTCGGTGCGAGCTCTACGGACATCGTTCGTCAGCGGCTCTTCGTCGCACTGGCGGACCTGCACAACCTCGCCGGCTGGACGTCGTTCGACACGGGTCTGATGGACTCGGCCCGCAACCACTTCGGTCAGGCGCTCGACCTCGCCAAGCAGGGCGAGAACGAGGCGCTGATGGCGAACATCCTGTACCGCATGGGTCGCGTCTACTTGCACCAGAACGCCCCTGACGACGCGCTGAAGGTGTTCCAGCTGGGTCAGCTGGCCGCGCAGAACTCCGGTTCCGAACTGGCCGTCGGCATCCTGTGCGCGAACGAGGCCTGGGCCTACGCGAAGATGGGCTCCGACGAGCAGGCGCTCAAGCTGCTCGGCCGCGCGCGTGACGAGTTCTCCCGCGCGAACGTCGCAGAGGCCCCCGCCTGGGCCAAGTTCTTCAACGAGATCGACCTCTCGTCCATGATCGGCACGGTGCACACGGAGCTGGCCCAGACGGTGGACGCCAAGTACACGAGGACCGCGATCCCCGCACTGTCCAAGGCGATCAACAACTTCGGCGACGAGTACGCCCGCAGCCGCTCGTTCAACCTGACCTCGATGGCGATCAACCACCTGCTCGAGGGCGACATCGACCACGGCGCCAAGATCGGTCGCCAGGCCGTCGACCTGTCGGAAAGCCTCAAGTCGGTGCGCACCAAGCAGCGCATGGAACCGCTTCGCCAGGAAGCCGACAAGCGCCGCAACAACCCCGAGGCCCGCGAGCTCGCGGACCGCGTCGCCCGCTTCACCGGCACCGAGTCGGCCGCCTGACCTCTGTCTCGTTTGGGTCCTATAGCACCACGATCGAATGGCGTGGGACACGAACCGGTAACGCCAGGACCTTCAGACACGAATGCAGCATCGACGGGCGAGAAATCCACGCCTAAGGTGCGGCAGGTCGGGGCGAAGGACGAGGTGCGGCGCGTGAGCCTTACTCGGAGGTGGCGTTCCAGGAGAGCGCTGCGGTCCGCGCAGTTGCTCGACGAGGTGGTGGACACCCAGCTACCGCTGTTGGCGGGCTTCGACGAGGAGCGACGGCGCCGATCCGCCGACTACCTCGCCGAGCTCGTGGCGTTGGCTCAGGACTACCGCTACTACGCCAGCGGCTGGATCGACAGCCGCGAGCTGGACCGTCGCGGTCAGCGGACGATGAACCGGCTGGCGCGGATGCGGGAAGAATCTTCGGCTCGACTGATCACCGACTAGTCCGTTCGTGCGCAGCTCGTCGCTCCGATCGGACCACTCGCCGAGTCCGGTCGAAGTCGTGGATGTTTCACGTTGAACATCACCAGGGCACCGGCCCGCTGTGGTCGAACAGGCCTCCGGTCGGCCCGTCGTCGGGCAGGGTGGCCAGCCGGATCGCGACCTTGGCGGCGCTCTCCGGCGTCTCGTGGCCCTGGAAGTCGTTGAACTCGGTCGCGACGTAGCCGGGGCAGACGGCGTTCACCTTGATGTCGGTGAGTTCCTTCGCGTACTGCACGGTGAGCGCGTTCAGGAAGGTCTTCGACGGTGCGTAGACCCCGTCGACGTATCCGAACCCCGAGTCCGGTGCACTCTGCAGGGCCAGCGACGACAGGTGGCTCGACTGGTTGACGATCCGCGGCCGTGCCGACCTCCTGAGCAACGGCAGCACCGCGTTGGTGACCCGGACGACGCCGATCACGTTGGTGTCCAGCACCTCCTGCAGACCTGCCACCGTGGCGGCCGATGGCGCCGTGGGCCATGCCCCGGCGATCCCCGCGTTGTTGACCAGCACGTCGAGGCGACCGAACCGCTCCTCGACCAGTGCCGCGGCGGAGGACACGCTCTCGTCGTCGGTCACGTCCAACGGCACGAAGAACGCGTCGGCGCCGTTCGCCCTCAACTTCGCGACCGCCTCCTCGCCGCGTCGAGCGTCCCGCGCCCCGACTCCGACGACTGCCCCGAGCGCGCCGAGGCCCGCCGCGATCTCGTACCCGATTCCCTTGTTCGCGCCCGTGACCAGCGCGATCGTCTGTTCGCTCATGTCTTCGATCGTGGTGCGGAACGCGGTGAGGACCAACACCACCTCGGTGTCGCAGCGATACCCGGCCGGTATGGATACCGTGGACGACGTGGAGACCCGAGAGATCCGGTACTTCGTCGCCGTCGCGGAGGAACTGCACTTCGGCCGTGCCGCCGAACGCCTGGGGATCGCGCAACCGCCGCTCTCCCGGACGATCGCGCAGCTCGAACACCGGCTCGGCGTCAGGCTGTTCGTCCGCACCAGCCGCAAGGTCTCCCTGACGGACGCAGGCGCGACCCTGCTGGCCGAGGGCCGGGCGGTCCTCGGCGCGGTCGCGGCGGCCGAACGCCGGACGCGCGCTGCCGCCGCCGACCGGCCGTCGCTGGTGCTGGCCGCCAAGACCGGCGGTTCCGGCGAGGTCCTTGCGAAGCTGCTCGACGCCTACGCGGCCGAACCCGGTGCCGTCGAGGTCGAGCTGCTCCTCTGCGAGTCGAACACGCACGTCCCGCTGCTCGACGGACGGGCGGACGTCGCGTTGCTGCACGAGCCGTACGACCCGACGACCGGTCTGGACCTGGAGGTCCTGCAGACCGAGGACCAGGTCGCCGTGATGCCGGTGTCGCACCGGCTCGCGGGCGAGTCCCGGTTGCGCCTGGCGGAGGTCGACCACCTGGGCGAACGCGTCCGCTGGCCTCGCCAGGACGGCACCTACCCGGAGGGTCCCGGCCTCGAGGTGCGCAGCCTGACCCAGCTGTTCCAGATGATCGAGCTGGGCCGGGCCGTCGCCGTCCTGCCGGAGGGTGTGTGCACGGGACTGGCCGAGGGCCTGGTCGCGATTCCCGTCGTGGACGCGCCCAAGGTGACGACGGTGATCGCGTGGCCGCCGCACAGCCGGTCGCGGGCACTCGCCGACCTGGTGAGAGTCGCGACGGGGTTCAGCTGACGGGAGCGCGGCTCAGGATCACCGCGAGGCCGAACGCGACACCCATGACGGTCACCTCCAGGATCGCCCACTGGACGATCGCGGTGACCTTGTGCTGGGAGATCTTCGGCAGCAACCGCCACCGGATGTGCGCGCCGAGCACCGCGATCAGCCCCGCGCACACGGCCTTGCCCAGGAACAGCAGGCCGTAGCCGGTGGTGAACAGCGACTGCGGGAACGGCACGACGGGGTTGAGGATCAGCTCCAGCAATCCGTTGAACAGGCCCGTCACCGCGACGACGATCAAGCTGATCGTCGCGATCTTCGAGAACTTCGGCAGCGCGATCGCGAGCAGGCCCTTGCGGTAGGCGACCAGCGCCATCAACGCGCCGAGCCCGCCGGTCCACGCGGCGGCACCCAGCACGTGCAGCTCCATGGAGACCATCGAGTAGTCGTGGTACTTCCAGTTGGAGGCGTGCCCGGTCACCGGGATCGGCAGCAGCCCGAACATCGAGACGAGGATCCGCAGCTCGGCGGGCACGGACTCGCCGCCGCGCACGGCCATCACGCCGATGATCAGGTAGACGAACGCGCAGGACGCGCTGAACAGCAGGCCCTTCCCGGCGCCTACGTTCGCGATGTAGTCGACGGCGTTGCCGATGCTGACGTTGCTGCCGGGACGCAGTTCGGCCGCCTGCAGCACGATGGCCGTCAACGCCGTGACCACCCAGACGGCGGCGGCGATGACCGCGGCCGGCCGGGCGATCCGCATCACCGGCTCGGTGTGCGTCGGCCGGTCGAAACCGAGCAGCTTCGGCAGGATCGACAGCCCGACGACGATCGTCGCCGAGATGTCGAGCAGCACCCGTGTGACCGGCAGGCCGTACCGGACCGCCGCCCCGGCGTCGACGACCCCGGCGACCACGACAGGTGGTGCCAGCACGAGGCCGAGCGCGATGCCTCCGAGTGCGCCGAACACGAGTCCGGCGAGCACGCGGTAGTGGGTGGGGGCGGCGGTCCGGACGTTGCTCATGCCTTCGCGCCTCCACCGCGCAGGGCGAAGAACACGCCACCGCCGAGCAGGACCACGGCGCCGACGATCCACACCCAGATGGGCAGGCCGTCGCTCGAACCCGAGTCGCCGGACGCGGCGGTGTTCGTCGCCGCGGTGGGCGTGCCCGTGCCGTCCTTCGTGAGCGTGAACGTCAGCTCACCGGAGACGGGGTGCCCGTCCGCGGACAGGATGCGGTAGCCGATCTTGTACTCGCCGGCCTTGCCCAGGGCGTTGACCTTCGCGGACACCGCGGTGTCCTTGATCGTCGGATCGCCGGCGACCTCGTAGTGGCCGCCGTTCGCGTCGACGACCGAGATCGCGTTGATGCCCTGGCCGCCCTGCACGTCCTGGTCGAACGTGAGCGTGACGGTCGACGGGCCGACCTCCAGCGAGGTCTTGTCCTTCGGGTCGCTGCTGATCAGCGCGTTGTGCGCCGCCGCGGGGGCGGCCGTGGCGAGCACGGCCGCACCAGCGAACAGGAAAGCGATCAGAGCGCGCTTCATGCCTTGCGCCTCGAACGCAGGATCGCGCCGACACCGAAGCCGAGGCCGAGCGCACCGACGGCCAGACCGGCGCCACCGAGATAGCGGGCGGTCTTGTCGGAGCCCGCCGCGGACGCCTCGTGCGTGTCGGTGCTGTTGGCGGCCGGGGTCGTGCCGTGGCCGTGGTCGTCACCGGCGGCGGCCTTCGGGGCGAGCTTCAGCGCGGGCGCCGGGTGCTCCGGCTCCTTGCCGTCCGCGCCGGCGGCCTGGGCCCAGTCCACGACCTCGCCGTTCTCGTAGGTCTGCTTCGTCGGGAGCTCCAGCTTGTCCTTGCCCTCCGGCAGCGTGCCGATGGCGACGAAGAACTCCTGGTACTCGTTGACGTTGATCTTCACGCCGGGCTCCGCGGTCCAGGTGATCGAGGTGAAGGCCTCGGTGATCTCCTTGCCGGCCAGCGTCACGGGCTTGTCGAGCTTGCCCTTGACGACCTCGGCCTTCCAGCCGGCCAGCGGCTTGGTGCGCACCGACGTCAGCGGCGTGTCCTGCGGCAGCGTCACCTCGATCTTGGTGGTGCCGGCGTTGTCCCGCTCGTTCGGGACGCGGAACGCGAAGGTGGCGCGGCCGCCCTGGGTGAACTCGGACGGCTGGGCGCTGACGTGCGCCGATGCGATGGTCGGGGTGCCGAGCACCGCGATTCCGGCAACGGCGAGAACGGCGAGCGTGCGCACGCCAAATCGATTTGTAGACATGAAGTTGTGGCTCCTGATGCCAAAGGGTCTGCAGAGGGGGATACGGATGATCAGGAGTCACAGGGCGGGCCGCGCCGCCCGTTCGCACGCGAGAGCTCCAGGTGGTGCGCGTTCTGGAGGTACGGCGTGCGGGGGAACGTCCGCATCGGCGTGGTGACCGGCAGCGGCGTGAGCCTGCGGGGGATCAGGCGTGTGACGGCGGCGAACAGCCTGAACAGGGCGTTCTCCGCGTGGAACAGCAACAGCCCGGTCAGCGTCGCGGCCACGAGGTGCGCCACGAACATCTGGCCGGTCAGCGTGGTGGTGTGCTCGTGGTTGACCCAGGTCAGCAGCAGGTGCTGGGCGAGCTGGGCCGTGCCGAGCCCGGCGATGACCGAGAGCCGTCCGGTGCGCTTGTCGGCCAGCGACGCCGCCGCGAACGCGATCAGCACCACCAGCGGCAGCGCGTGGATGAACTCGGAGGTCTCGCCACCGCCCAGCCCGTGGGCGGTGATCGTGAGCGCGGCAGACGTCAGCGCGAGTGCGGCACCGCGAAGGGTGCGCAACTCACTCGTCCGGGTGCTCACGAGGCTTGAGGGTAATCGGAGGAGTTTGCCCCGGTCTATGAGTGGGTATCTAGGGCCGCATGACCGTTCAATGCGACAAGCCGGGCCGTACCGACCGGGTTGTGTTCGGCGTTGCCGCAGGTCTCACGCTTGCGTTCGTGACCTGGGGAATCGTCGGTACCGAGAGTCTGGCCTCCGCCTCGAAGGCGGCGCTCGGCTGGATCATCCAGCATCTGGGGTGGGCCTTCGTGCTCTCCGCCACCGGGTTCGTGGTCTTCGCGCTGTGGCTCGCGTTCAGCCGCTACGGCAAGATCCCGCTCGGCAGGGACGACGAGAAACCCGAGTTCAAGACCGTGTCCTGGGTCGCGATGATGTTCAGTGCCGGCATGGGCATCGGGCTCATGTTCTACGGCGTCAACGAGCCGCTGACGCACTTCGTGAAGCCGCCGCCCGGTTCCGACGGAGATCCGTTGGAGACCGCGATGGCCACCACGCTGTTCCACTGGACGCTGCACCCCTGGGCGATCTACGCCATCGTCGGCATCGCCATCGCGTACAGCAGCTTCCGCCGCGGGCGGTCCTCGCTGATCAGCGCCGCGTTCGCGCCGCTGCTGGGGCGTCGCGCGGCATCGGGCTGGGGTCGTGCGATCGACGTCATGGCGATCTTCGCGACCCTGTTCGGCTCGGCCGCCTCCCTCGGTCTCGGCGCCCTGCAGATCGGGAGCGGGCTGGAGGCGGCCGGCTGGGCCGGTCAGGTCGGCAAGGGCACGCTGGTCGCCGTCATCGCGATCCTGACGGTGGCGTTCGTCGCGTCCGCCGTCTCGGGTGTCGCCAAGGGCATCCAGTGGCTGTCGAACATCAACATGGTGCTGGCCGTGGTGCTGGCGCTGTTCCTGTTCGTCGTGGGCCCGACCGTGTTCATCCTGAACCTGCTGCCCACGGCACTCGGTGACTACTTCCGCGAGCTCGCGACGATGGCCGGCCGCACCGCCGCGTCCGGTGGCGACGCGACCGAGACCTGGCTGTCCGGCTGGACGATCTTCTACTGGGCCTGGTGGATCTCGTGGACGCCGTTCGTCGGCATGTTCATCGCGCGGATCTCGCGCGGCCGCACGATCAAGCAGTTCGTGGCCGGTGTGATCCTGGTGCCGTCCGCGGTGTCGCTGGTGTGGTTCGCGATCCTGGGCGGCACGGCGATCTTCGAGCAGCGGTCCGGCGTCGACCTCGCCGGTCAGTCCACTCCGGAGTCGCAGCTCTTCTCGCTGCTGGACCAGTTCCCGCTGGCCGCGGTGGCCGGTGTCGTGGTGATGGTCCTGGTGGCGATCTTCTTCGTGTCCGGGGCCGACGCCGCGTCGATCGTGATGGGAACGCTCTCGCAGGAGGGCACCATTCGGCCGACGAAGCCCGTGGTGATCTTCTGGGGCGTGGTGACCGGTGCCGTCGCCGCCGTGATGCTGCTCGTCGGCGGGTCGGACGCCCTGACAGGGCTGCAGAACCTGACGATCATCGCGGCGCTGCCGTTCATGGTCGTGATGGTCGGGCTCTGCGTCTCGCTGGCCAAGGACCTGCGTTCCGACCCGATGATCAGGCGGGAGGAACGGGTCGCCGAGGTGATGGAGGAGGTCACCGCCCACCTCGATCCCGGACACGTCGTCGAGGAGGCGGCGGTCAAGGCCGTGGCCGAGGTGACCGGCAAGACGCCGGACGTCAGCGCACGTTCAGGCGCCTGAGCAACTCCTGCTCCAACACGTCCAGATCAGTTGCCACGGCCCGGTGCGCTGCTTTGCGCCGGGCCGTCGGCATGCGTTCAGAAGCGCGAACCGCGGCGAGCAGCTGGGAGAGGCGCGTCTCGGTCTTCGAAACCCAATCGGAATCCGTCGGCCGCAATGTCTCCATCGACTCCGAAAAGCCGACAATTCGCGCGTGCAGCCGGGCGCCGTACCCGGAGTACTTCCCGATGTCCGCGACGTCGATGCCGAGCCGGCGCGCCCGATAGCGGTCGTACTGCTCGCTCAGAACCCCAGCTCCGCGCACGAACACGGGGGCCAGGACCGGAATGAGCGCCGGCGCCACCACCTTCGCGACACCCACGAGGTTCTTCGCTCGGCTGGGCGTGAAGCCGGCCTTCGCTTTGCGCGCCATTCGGGTACTCCTCCTCCGTCACGTGAAACTTACTGTGCAGGTTGCCGACACATCTCCTCGACGCGCGACATACCCTGCATCCTGTGACTTCCCAGGTGCAGCTAGACGCCGGCGTGGTCACTCGTTGTCGGCGGCGGGTGCACCTCGAAAACGATCCGGAGATGCGCGACGCTCCCAAGGCGGCGCCGGATCCGGCATCGGAACAACGGAAAGCGGACGCGACGAACCATCGCCGCGCGGTGGCGGACGCGCTCGGCAGAATCGTCGGCTCGAACCTCTTCGAGGTGCCGAGCGGACCGGACGTGCGCAGCGCGGACCGGGAACGGGTGACGCTCGCGGCGATGGAGATGGGCGCCCAGTACATCTGGGGCGCCGCGCTGCCGCGTGATCCGCGCGGTGGCCGCAGAGGTGGCATCGACCTGCTGGTCAAGGACTCCACCGGCTACGTGCCGGTGCTCGTGGTCCGGCACAAGATCACCGACCCCGGCCAGGGCGCGCGCACGAGCCCGCTGACGATGCCGTTGCCCGACGGCAGCCGCACTGACCCGCACCGCAAGGTCCGGCCCCAGCCCCGCGACCAGCTGCGGCTGGCCCACGCGCAACGGCAGCTGCAGGCGGCCGGCTACGCGCGCAACGGCCGAGCCACCGGCGGCGTCATCGGCATGGACGCGGACGTCGTGCTGTGGCACGACCTGGAAGCACCCACGTGGCCCGGCGGCCGCAACGCTCTGGCGGAGTACGACGCCCGGTTCAGCGACCGCCTGGCCGTGGCGCTGGCCGCCGCGAACGACCAGGAACCGCTCGCACGCCCGTCGCGGATCGTCGACTGCAAGACGTGCCCGTGGTGGCCGACCTGCGACAGCGATCTCAAGCAGGGCCGGGACGTCAGCCTCGTCGTGCGCGGCGAGGACGCGGCGGCGTTGCGCAAGATCGGCCTGTCCACTGTGGACAAGCTGGCGGAGCTGGACCCCACCGCCGTCGGACCGATCCAGCTCGTCGGCATGCCCTTCGGCGACGCCGTGGTGCTGGCGCGGGCCTGGCTGCGCGACCTGACGCTGGTGCGCCGCGTGCCCGAGATGAACGTGCCGCGCGCGGACATCGAGGTCGACGTCGACATGGAGAGCTTCGGCGACCTGGGCGCGTACATGTGGGGCTGCCTGCTGTCCGGAAAGGACATCGACGAGGAACACGGCTACCGCGCCTTCGTCACGTGGGACGCGCTGCCGTGTGACGACGAGGCGCGCTCGTTCGCCGAGTTCTGGACCTGGCTGACCGGCATCCGGTTGCGGGCCAAGGCACGCGGGCTGACGTTCCGCGCCTACTGCTACAACGAGCTCGCGGAGAACCGCTGGCTGCTGGCGTCGGCCGAACGGTTCGCGGGCAAGCCGGGCATTCCGACGATCGCGCAGATCAAGGAGTTCATCGGCTCGGACTCGTGGGTGGACCTGTTCGGGATCGTCCGCGAGCAGTTCCTGTGCGCGCACGGCAAGGGCCTGAAGGTCATCGCGCCGGCGGCGGGGTTCTCGTGGCGCGACCCGGAGGCCGGCGGCGAGAACTCCATGCGCTGGTACCGGTCCGCGGTCGGGATGAACGGCGACGAGCTCGACCTCGATCAGCGGCAGCGGCTGCTGGAGTACAACGAGGACGACGTCCGGGCCACCCATCGCCTGCGCGAGTGGATGACCTCGGACGCCATGTCACGTCTGCCGTTCGCCGGAGATCTGTAACTCGCCTCCGCTTGACACTGATCGCACGCGGGGACCTTTCGTACTGACATGCAGTACGAAAGGTCCCCGCGTGCGGCCGGGCAGCAGGTGCGAGAGGCTAGCGGGGTGCCATGCGGAGGGCGCCGTCCATGCGGATGACCTCCGCGTTCAGGTAGTCGTGTTCGATGATCGAGAGCGCGAGCTGTGCGTACTCGGACGGCTGGGCCAGGCGCTTCGGGAACGGGATGCCGGCGGCGAGGCCCGCGCGGAACTCGTCGGAGACCGTGGCGAGCATCGGGGTGTCGACGATGCCGGGCGCGATGGTGAGCACGCGGATGCCTACGTTGCTCAGGTCGCGGGCCGCCGGGAGGGTCATGCCGACGACGCCGCCCTTGGACGAGGCGTAGGCGACCTGGCCGATCTGGCCGTCGAACGCGGCGATGGACGCGGTGTTGATGATGACGCCGCGCGCGCCGTGCTCGAGCTCCTCGGTCTTGCCCATGGCCGCTGCGGCCAGGCGCAGGACGTTGAACGTGCCGATGAGGTTGACCTCGATGATCTTGCGGTAGAGGTCGAGGTCGTGCGGGCCGGACTTGCCCACGGTGCGCGACGACGGGCCGATGCCCGCGCAGTTCACCGTGATGCGCAGCGGGGCGCCGGAGCCCGCAGCGGTGTCGACGGCGGCCTGGACCTCTTCGCCCGAGGTCACGTCGGCGGCCAGGTAGGTGACGTTCTCGATCGCGTCGGCGTTCGCGATGGCGCTGGGCAGGTCGAGCGCGAACACCTGCGCTCCACGCGCCGCCAGCGCACGTGCGGTCGCGCCGCCGAGACCGGACGCGCCACCGGTGACGATGGCCGCGGTACCCGAGATCTCCATGCCTTCATCCTCCTCGAAGCGAACTGCTCGCGAGGAGGTTAACGCTCGTTACCTCGAACTCAACGGTCGGTCCAGTGGAGCAGCGCCACCAGAGGCACCGCGGCCACTAGCGCGAGGCCGATGAAGATCGTCACGACACCCAGGATTCCCATGCCTAGAACTGTGCCGTTCGACGGTGTTCGAAACATCCTCCGCGTCGGTAGACCTCTGGGAGGAGATCTGTCACCGTCCGCTACGACCAAAGTTGTACGGGCCTCAGGGTCTGCTCCGTTCGGGTGTGGGGCATGCGTCACTTGGAGTCACACAATATAGTTAGCCTCGCGTACCTTTATTGGGTGTTCACCACGCGCCCGGAACTCGTCGGCACCTTCGGCATGGTCGCTTCTACCCACTGGCTGGCCTCCGCGTCGGCCATGGCGGTGCTGGAGGACGGCGGCAACGCCTTCGACGCCGCCGTGACCGCCGGTTTCGTGTTGCAGGTGGTGGAACCGCACCTCAACGGCCCCGGTGGCGAGGTGCCGATCATCTTCTCGGCCGCAGGAGCGGCCCCCCAGGTGCTCTGCGGGCAGGGCGTGGCGCCCGCCGCGGCGTCGATCGAGCACTACACGGACCTGGGGCTGGAGCTGGTGCCGGGCAGTGGCCTGCTGGCCGCGACGGTGCCGGGGGCGTGGGACGGCTGGCTGACTCTGCTGCGTGACCACGGCACCAAGTCGTTGCGCGAGGTCCTGGACCGGGCGATCGGCTATGCCCGCGACGGGTTCCCGCTCGTCGAACGCGCCGCGCACACGATCGGCCTGGTCTCGGACCTCTTCCGCGACCACTGGCCGACGTCCGCCGCGCAGTGGATGCCCGACGGCGTCCTGCCTGCTCCCGGCGGGCGCTTCCGCAACCCGCAGCTCGCGGACACCTGGGAGTGGCTGCTGGCCGCCGCCGAGGCCGCCGGTGCCGATCGTGAGGCGCAGATCGAGGCCGCGCGCCGGGCGTGGTCGCAGGGGTTCGTCGCCGCGCAGATCGACGAGTTCTGCCGTTCGGAGTTCCGCGACGACTCCGGTCGTGACCACGCGGGGCTGCTGACCGGTGCCGACATGGCGTCGTGGGAGGCGTCGTACGAGGACGCGGTCGTCGCCGACTTCGGCGAGTGGTCGCTCGTCAAGGCCGGCGCGTGGACGCAGGGACCCGTTCTGGCACAACAGCTTCGACTGCTGGAGGGCTACGACCTGCCCTATGTGGACGGCAAGCCCACCGCGGAGACCGTCCACCTGGCGGTCGAGGCCGCGAAGCTGGCGTTCGCCGACCGCGAGGCCTGGTACGGCGACGTTCCGGACGTGCCGCTGGAGACCCTGCTGTCGCGCGCTTACGCCACCGAACGCCGTGCGCTGATCTCCGACGAGGCTTCCTACGAGCTTCGGCCTGGCTCGCCTGACGGCCGGGAACCGTTGCTGCCCCAGCACATCACCGGCGGGCCGTCGGTCCTGATCTCCGACCCGACCGGCGCGATCGGCGAGCCGACCGTGCAACGGTCCGGCGTGACGCGCGGCGACACCGTGCACGTGGACGTCGTGGACCGCTGGGGCAACATGGTCTCCGCGACGCCGTCCGGCGGCTGGCTGCAGTCCTCGCCGACGATCCCGTCGCTGGGCTTCTGCCTGGGCAGCCGCGCCCAGATGTTCTGGCTGGACAAGGATCTGCCGAACTCGCTGGCACCCGGCAAGCGGCCTCGGATCACCCTGTCGCCGTCGATGGCGTTGCGCGACGGACGGCCCGCGCTGGCGTTCGGCACTCCCGGCGGCGATCAGCAGGACCAGTGGCAGCTCGGCTTCTGGCTGGCGCACCGCGCAGGACTGAACCTGCAGGAGGCCATCGACTCGCCGATGTGGCACTCGAACGCGTTCCCGAGCTCGTTCTACCCGCGTGCCTGGACGCCGGGCGAGCTGGTCATCGAGTCCCGTGTCGGCGCGGACGTCCTGGAAGCACTGCGTTCGCGTGGTCACCAGGTCGTGGACGCCGGCGAGTGGACTCTCGGCCGGATGTCCGCCGTGGCGAGGGACGCCGCGGACGGACTCCTGCGCGCCGGGGCGAACCCGCGGGGCGCGCAGGGCTACGCCGCAGGGCGGTAGTTACCAGCTGCCGATGACCTTGGTGCCGTCGTGGATCATCTCGACGTTGCCGCCGAAGTTGTGCAGCGTGCTGACACCGGCGCTGTCACCGAGCTCGCTGACCTTGCCGATCGGGTCGACGTCGGGCAGCTGCGGCGCGGCACCCGCGGTGCCCGCCATCGCGGCGATCGCACCGGCGGCGATGCCCGCGGAAGCGACGATCTTCTTGATGCTCAAGGCGTTCCGCTCCAGGAAAAGTGGAACGGCGCCCGATTCGAGGGGGAGGGAATCGGGCGCCGCCCCGGCCAGGAAGGTTCTGGTCAGATCAGATGTCGACGGACGCGGCGCCGGTCGGCACGCCGTGCGGCTCGTTCAGGCCGAGCAGCGTCGAGGCCGGAAGGCCGGTCGCGCCTGCGTCGACGTTCTCGACGAGCGCGTTGACGTCGATGTCCTGCGCGTTGATCGCCTGGATCTTGCCGGCGGTGTCCGCGGTGTTCACGGACGCGAGGTCGCCGGCGGTGGCGATGTCGCCGAGCTGGCCACCCAGGTCGGGCTGGGTGTGGACGTTGGCGGACCCGGTGTCCGCGTGTGCGATACCACCCAGGCCGAGCATGACGGTAGCGCTGCCGAGGGCAACAGCGGCCCCCGCGACGGTCTTCCTGAGGTTCATAGGCGCGAACGTGTCGTGTTCGGACCCTCTACATCAAGCTGCGTAACTCAGGCGAGGGAAGTTCTTCATCCTTTAGGGGCCGCCAGCGCAGTGTGGTGGTGCAGACCCGGTTCTCGCCGTGCCACACGGATATCGCGTACAGCCCTGGTTTCGTTCCGGCTCTGGACATGAAGTCGTGCGCGCACTCCAGCGTGTACCGGTGGCGCCAGTCGTCACCCTTCCTTATGTACCAACCGTGGTCGACAACCTCTTCGGTGTGCTCGAGCACCATGGCGCCGTCAGGCAGTCGGCGGTGGTACTCGATGCGGTGGAAGTGATCCATGACCAGCACGTTCCTCACCGCATCCCGCGAGTGAGAATCTCATTTTCCGGATCTTGCCCGTAGCGTTTGGGCCGTGGCTGAACCCACGTTCCGGCAGAGGCGCCTCGGCGAGGCGTTGAAACTGCTGCGCGAACGAGCCGGGTTGAGCCAGCGCGAGGCTTCTGACCGGATCGACTACAACGTTCCGAAGCTCAGTCGCATCGAGAACGGCCAGGTGCCGGACATCCACGCGTTGCGCACGATGCTCGACGTCTACGGCGTGATCGGCGACGAGGTGGAGCCGTACCTGGAGATGTGGAACCTGGCCAAGGAGAAGGGCTGCTCTGCCGGCTACCGAACGTCACCATTCAGGTCGTATTGGACATGGCCGGCTTGTACGACGGCCACAACGGATCCTTCACGTTGCTGGACTTCCCGTTCGCCGGAGACCCGCAGGTTCTCTACGTCGAGCACGCTGGAGGCTCGATGCACATCGAGGACCAGAGTCGGGTGAAGGCCACTATCCTCAACTTCAAGCACCTCTCGAAGCTGGCGTTGACTCATGAGGAGTCCGCAGCGTGGATCGAGACGCTGGCTGCCGAGAGGTAGGGGTCGAAGTGTCTGCTGTGTGGCGCAAGAGCAGGCGCAGCAACAACGGCGGAAACGGCAACTGTGTGGAGATTGCGCTGAACGGCTCAGCCGCGCGCGTGCGCGACTCCAAGAACCTAACGAGTTCGGTTGTCGCCGCGCCCCATTGGGCAGCGTTCATCAGCGCCATAAAGCGCGGCGACCTCGAAAAGAACTAACGGCCGACCTAGGCGATCGCCCCCGGCGGCAACTTCAGCGCGAACGGCAGCGTGGTCACGACGGCCAGATCGGACGCCGTCGCCTTCATCAGAGAGGGTGCGTTGCGCGCGCCGGGTTCAGGCAGGTCCAGCAGCCTGTCCACGGCCTCGACCAACGGGCCCTCGTAGATCCACACGGCCTGGGCCGGGCGAGCCGAGTCGCGAACCGCGGGCAGACGCCCTGCGCGTGCCTCGGTCTCCGACCAGAACAGGATCGAGTCGATGAAGCCTCTGCGCTGCTTGAACGCCATGATCCGGTCGAGCTGCCCGGCGTCGTCCCTCAGATGGAGGAACTGAAAGCCACTCTCGCGTAGCTCGATGACCTTGTTCAGTGCGTGGTCCATGGCGCACCTACCCCTGTTAGGTCCCCTTCGGGTGACGATCAGTCATACGACCCGAAAGGATCGTACGGTAAGTCAACGTTCCGCCGTAAGACGTACTCCGAACGAGTATCTCAATTGGCAGACGCTTGTGGCGCAGGGTAATCGTTGGCCTTCTTGGATGAGGAAACGGCCAGGAGTACCGCTACGGTTCGCACCAAGAACGCCAAACCGCCTAATGTGACTAATGTCACGGTGATCAACATGTGTCGCCTCCGAGTGGCTCTTACACCCGTAGTAGACGTGTAGCACGGGTCCCGGGTTGCACCTTTGCCGACTCGCCGATCTGGGCGAGGTCAGGGCAGTAGAGTTCGAGCGGTGCGTGGAGAAACCGCCATTGGGGGAGCGCTCGGCTTGCTGTGCAGCACCGAGTTGGACGGGCTCGGCGACCAGTTGCCGGTGCGCGTCCTCGAACGGGAGCTGCGCGAGCGCCTGGGTGACTGGCGGATCAGTCCGCTCGCGCGGCGGGAGCACTCGCACCGCGCCGACGGCGGGCTGGCGGCGACACCGATCAGCTCGATCGGGCCCGACGACTTCCACCTGATCGTCGTGTCGCTGTCCGAGCCGCTCGAGATCCCCGAACTGCCCGGCAACGCCGTCGGGGTCGCCGTCAGGTCGGGTGGGAAGACCGGCATCGAGATCCTGTCGACGCGGGACGAGGGACCGGACGTCGTGCCGAACCTCGGCGTGCTCGCCGACCGGCTGGTCGCCCCCGAGGTCCTCACCGCCCGCGTGCAGCACCTCCAGCAGCTCGGCAGGCTCCCCGAGCACCGGTACCTGGTCCTGCACGTCACCCCGGCCACGCCGCTCGCCAGGCTCAGGCCCGCCGTCGCCAAGGCCGCCGAACTGCTGGCCATCGACCACGTCGTGGTGCTGCCGACCGGTGAGAAGCCGGAGGACACCGGCTGGCCGGCGCTGCCGCACGACGCCGTCGTCGAGGACCGGCTGGCCGTGATCGCGAACGCGGCCGCGGTGGTGGCCGGCGACGAGCATGTAGCGGCGGCCGCGCAAGCGTTTGGCCGCACGTGGGTGCTGTTCGACCCGAAGGGTGCCGACCGCGCGGCCGTGGAGCAGTTCGGCAGCGCAGAGCAGATCGCCACCGCTCCCAGCCGGCTCGTCACGGCTCTGCGGCGCGCGCTCAAGGTGGAGCGGTCCGCCAAGGCCGTCCGGGTGCTGGACGAGCACCTCAACGCGGTGGCACGGCTGGCGGAGGAGGCGTTCGCGCGGACCGGTGCCGCCGAGCAGCGCATCGCGTTGCTCGCCGCGGAGAACCAGGCGCTGCGCAAGGCCCACCAGCAGCTGCGCGCGCGGTTGATCGCCGAACGCGAGGCCGTCGTCGAACACATGCTGAGCCGCAGCGGCGACGTCGGGCCGGACCTGGCCACGGAACGCCGCCTGCACACCGAGCTGGCCGAACGGCACCGAGACGTGCTCGCCGCGCTGGCCGCGGACCGGGCAGAGCTGGCGGCGATGCGCTCCACCAAGCTCTACCGGTGGACGCGGCTGCCCCGCGTCGTCTACGGAAAGCTGCGCGGCCGGTGAACCCTCGCGTCACGTTCGTCCTGGTCACCTACGGCGGCGGCCCGATGGCGGCACGCTGCCTGGAGGTCCTCGCCGAGCACACCGAGCAGCCCTACGAGGTCGTGGTCGTCGACAGCGCGTCGCCCGACGGCACCGGGCAGTGGCTGGAGGACAACCTCACCGACGCGACCGTCGTCCGGCTCGACACCAACCTGGGGTTCGGCGCGGGCTGCAACGTCGGCGTCGAGCACGCGGGCACCGAGTTCGTCTGCTTCCTCAACGCCGACGTCGAGGTGACCGAGGGCTGGCTCCCGCCGCTGCTCGCGTTCCTCGACGGCAAGCCGGAGGCCGCGGCCGTCGCACCGCTGATGGTCTTCCCCGACGGACGGGTGCAGGAGGCGGGCAGCCTTCTCGGCGGCGACGCCTACAGCCGGGGCTGGGGCGACGGGCAGTACGACGTCGAGTCGTTCTACCCGCGCGTCGTCGACTACGCCTCCGCCGCGTGCCTGGTGATGCGGCGCAAGGCGTTCTACGAGGTCGGCGGGTTCTCGCCGGAGTACCACATCGCGTACTACGAGGACACCGACCTGCAGTTCATGCTGCGCAGGCACGGCTGGCAGGTGTGGGTCCAGCCCGCGTCACGAGTGCTGCACGTGCGGCACGGCACCAGCTCGACCGCCACGGCCGAGCGCCTCTCCGACATCAACCGCGAGGTGTTCCGCCGCCGGCACGCCGACGACCTGGCGACCCGTCCGCCGGCGCTGGGCATCCACGAGCACACCCACCGGCTGTGGTGGCTGCGCGACCGTCCCACCACCGCGCGGATCCTGGTCGTCGCCGACGAGCAGGTGGACGAGGCGCTGCTCGCCGAGCTCAGGGACCGGGATCCGGAAGCCGCCGTCACGTTGTTCGTGCCGGAGGAGCCCGAGCAGGACTGGCGGCCGGCGGGCGTCGAGGTGGTCTCGGACGCCGAACCGGTGACGTGGAGCCGTGAACGCGTCGGCCTCTACGACGTCGTGCTCGCGCTCGGCCCCAGCACGTCCGCCGCGGAGATCACCGAGTGGCAGCCGCAGGCCGTCCGAGTGCTGCACCTGGACGTGCTGCCGCACGTCGTCTGGGAGAAGCGGTACGCCCGCGACCTCAAGCGTGCGGACGCGGTGCGCGCCGGTGTCGAACGTGCGCGGCTCGCCAGCGCCGAGGAGTGGGCGCAGATCGTCATGCGCGCCGGCGACGAGCTGGACGACGTGCTCGTCGAATGCGGACTGGCGCCGGCGAGGTCCCGCTAACGCTGGGCGCGCCGCAGCAACGCGGCCGCCAGCAGCCGCCGCTCGGCACCCGCCGTGTCCGGGCGGTCGCCTTCGAGCGCGAGCCGGACCAGCGGCCACAGCCTGCGTTCGGCCGTGGTCAGCCGCGAGATCTGCTGGACCGTCTCCGGTGACATCAGGTCGTGGTTGCGCATCAGCAGCACCGTGGCGAACTGCGCGATCCGGCGCGTCTCGTGCTCGACGATGTGGTCCAGCTCGGGTTGCTTGTGCGCCAACGCGTTCTGGTCGAGACCGAGCGCGTACCTGGCCAGTCCCTTGAGACCGGGCAGACCGTCGGCGAGGCGCGGCACCTGCCAGCCGGTGACGTTCGCACCGTGCTGGCGGTAGGAGTGCAGCGCGCGGTCGACGAACGCGATCCGGCCGATCGCCAGCGCGGACGCCGCGAGCCACTGGTCGTGGTACGAGGCAGGAGTGCTCGGCGGCAACGGCAGCATCCGCTCGGCCAGCACGTCCGCGCGCACCATGCTCGCGGCGCCGGTGACCGTGTTGAGCAGCAACAACTGTTCCAGGTCCGCGTTCTGACGCGACCTGCCCGTCCACACGCTGTCGGCGATCTCGGTGTCGTGGTCGTCGATCAGCCGCATGTCCGCGAACGCCAGCAGCACCGACGGGTCGGCGAACTCCGCCAGCAACGTCTCGATCTTGTCGGCGTCCCACAGGTCGTCCTGGTCGGACAGCGCGACGAACTCCGCGTCCGCCGGCACGAGCTGCAGCGCGTGCTCGAAGTTGCCGTAGAAACCGACGTTCTCGTCGTGCTCGACCACGACGAACCTGGGGTCGTCGCCCACGACGTCGCGCAACGTGGCCCGGCCGGCCTCGTCGGAGTTGTCGTCGCTGATGACGCACACCCAGTTCTCGTGGGTCTGCGCGCGGATCGAGTCGACCTGCGCGGCGAAGTGGTGCCGCGGCGGGTTGTAGGTGGCGAGGCAGATCGCGACCTTCCGGCCCGTTGCGGGCCAGGCGGTCTCGACGCGCTCGACCGTCGCTTGTGGACGGACGTGCAGCGGCGGCAGGTCGCAGGCGAAGAGCGTGCCGTCCGCCAGCGTCACCAGGAGCTCGAGCGCGACGGAACCCGCTGAGGTGCGTGCGCCGACGGGCACGCGCAGCCGGATCCCGTTGCCGGGGTGGCCGGTCGTGCCGGGGTACGTCTTGCCGCCGGCGCGCACGGCGACGGCCTGCACCGGCAGGTCGTCGTGCGTGACCGTGCCTTCGAGCTCGACGACCTGACCGCGGCCGACCGCGATCTCGGTCTCCGGCACCGTCACGTCGTAGCGCAGCCGTTCGGCGCGCTGGTGCTTGCTCACCTCGCGGATCCGGCCGCCGACCAGCGGTGCGATCGGGCCGAGTCGGCGCAGCACCGCGTCGGTCTCCTCGCCGCCCCTGCCGAGCAGCAGGTCACGCGTGCCGCGCACCGCACGGGCGGCGGGCCAGACGTAGTCGCGTCCGATGTGGACGATGGACGACGAGTTCAGCTTGTCCAGGCGTGCCCGCAGTTCCGCGTTCTCCTGGGCGAGCCGCTCCGCCAGCGCCGTCTGCTCGGTGAGGCGCGCGTCGGTGTCGGCGAGCTCCATCAACGAGTTGCCGACCAGGTCGTCCAGCCTGCCGATCTCGTCGCGCAACGCCGCGGCGGCTGCATCCGACTGCTCGTGCAGCTTCTCCAGATCGGTGGAGCGTTCGTGCAGCTGCTCGGTCAGCTCCACCGCGCGGGTGTTCAGCTCGACGGCTTGCGCGTGCAGCTCTTCGGTCCGTGCCTGCAGGGCGGGTACGGAAGCCGCAGCGTCCTGCAGTTCGGTGAGCGCGGGCCCTTCCCAGAGCCTCGGTCTGCCGGGCAGGTCCAGCTCACCGCGCAGGGCGGCGAGCACATCGGCCGCCGCCACCCCGCTGACCAGCTCCTGCAACGTCGCCTCTGCCGGAAGCAGGGCGTCCCAACTCGGGGCGGGCAACGCGGCGAGCGCGGTCAGCTCCTCGGTGAGCTGGCGGATCGACCACTGCGCTGGCCACGGATGCGCGGCGCCGCTGCGGTGGACCTCTCGGGCGAACTCGAGCAGCGCGCGCAGGAGCACGAGCTCCGCGTCCACGCCGGACTCGGCCTGCCACTCGAGGTCGATCCGGTGGTACGTCCCGTGGTCGGCGACGATGATGTTGCCGGGATGCACGTCGAGGCAGTCCGGCGGCAGCACCCGCACGTCGTCACCGGCGGGCAGGAACGGGTGCACCGCGTCCGCGTCGGTGCGAGGCCGCGCCTCGGCCGTGCAGTAGTCGCGCCACCGCTTCAGGTGGCCGCGCAGTCGTTCGAGATCGTTGTCCGCCAACGCGTCCAGCAGCAGGCTGTCCAGGGGGACACCCGGTAACACCGGATCGCGTTCGACGAGCACCTGGCGCAGCCAGCCCGCCTCGTGCGCAGTGGCATCGGTCATCACCAGGTCGAGATCGGCGGTCAGCGTCCGCGAGCGGCGCCACTGCGGCAGCCTGCCGTTGTTGACCATCCAGGCGAGGCCGGGCCGCAGCGTGCGTTCGACGGACTCCTGCGTGCGCGCCGCGATGACGAGGAACGAGGGGGAGACCGCCGCGCCGAACCCGTTCGCGACGGCGAGGCGGTGCGGCAGCCTGCCGGCGACCGCGCCGGTGGTGCCGCGGAACGCGCCCTGCAGCGGGTCTCGCACGAGCTTGTCGATGAGTTCGGGAGCGTCGGGACGGTCGTGCAGCGCTGTGTCCACGACGATCCGCGGGAGTTTGAAGTCCGGGTACGGCGCCAACCAGCGTTGGGCGGTGAAACCGGCGGCGGTGAGCATCTCGCCGAGCTGCTGTCTGCTCCACGTCCGCGGACCGGGGCCCGGATAACCGGCGGGGCCGACCCACGACTTGCCGCGGTGGTCCTCGGCCCTGCCGAGCAGGTACCCGAGGCCGAGCTGGTTCTCGATCGCCAGCACCAGCGCGCCGTCGGCGTCCAGTGCCCCGGCGACGTCACCCAGCAACTGCTCGGGGTCGTTGTACTCGAGTCCGCCGCAGACCATCGCGAGGTCGAACGTGCCGTGCTCGCTCAGCTCGACCGCCGGGGCGTCGACGATCCGCACGCCCGGCAGGTCGCGACACCGTTCCCGTGCCGCGGCCGCGCGCAACGGCACACCCTCGACGCCGACGACCTGCGCCCCTGCCTCCGCCATGGCACGGCTCAGGACGCCGCTGCCGCAGCCGACGTCGAGAACCCGTTGCCCCCGCTGGATGTCCAGAGGGGCGAGCAGCGCGAGGCGCTGCGGTGAGAAGTGGTAGGTGAGCTCCCACGAACCACCGAGGTCCGTGGCGAGCTCTACCGAACCGGCACTGACGTCCGTCGCCGCGCGGAGCCGTTCGAGAACGGAATCCTCGGCGCCGTCCGCGTAGTCGACGACGTCGTTGCCCATGTCAGGTCGTCGGGAACTTCTTCGACACCGCGATGGCGTACTCCTGGAACTTCTTGATCAGGTCGGTGTCGGCGTCACCGATGGGTTCCTGGACCGTCGTCGCGCGGATGACCTGCTTGCCGGTGGAGTAGATGACCAGGTACGAGCCGTTCTGCTTCGGCTTGATCAGCTGCAGCACCTTGGCCTTCGCGGGCAGTGCGCCGCGAGCGCCCTCGACCATCCCGGACTTGCCGGCCGAGTCGGCGAGGTCGGCGGCCAGCTTGGTCGCCTTCTCCGGGGAGTCGGTCTCGAACACCTCGGCGTTGTAGGTGAACGCGTCTTCCTTGCTGCCCTTGAACGCGATCTTCTGCACGCCCGCGGCGGTCAGCGCCTCCGCGTCCTCAGCGGCGAGAACACCGGCCGTGACGAGCTTGTCCGCCGTCGTCTCGCCGTTGTTCGGGTCCGCCGTGCCCGGCGAGGCCGGCAGCAGTTCGAGCGCGGTCTTCGGCTTGCTCGACGTGGTCGTCGACGACGGTGCCGCGTTCGTGTTCCCGCCGGTGCCGCCGGAGCCCTCGCGCAGACCGAACCACCAGACAGCGCCACCGATCAGCGCGATCACCAGGATCACACCGATGATCGCGAACACCTTCTTGCCCTTGCCCGACGAGGTCTCGTCGAAGACCTC
Organism: Lentzea sp. HUAS TT2; assembly: GCF_051853195.1. Lineage (NCBI taxonomy): Bacteria > Bacillati > Actinomycetota > Actinomycetes > Pseudonocardiales > Pseudonocardiaceae > Lentzea > Lentzea sp. HUAS TT2. The sequence continues at coordinate 2,842,841 of NZ_CP196667.1, forward strand.
GGGACCGGAGCGCGACCAGTTGTCGTTCGACTGGGACAGCCACGGCGGCGCCTGGTCTCCGCCGACCTGCCACGGGGGCGGGGGCGGACCGGGCTGCTGGAAGCCGTGCGCGGGCGAGGGAGGGCCGTAGTTCGGCTGGCCCATGCTCGCGCTCGGCACCGCCTGCGTGCGGTCGGCGTCGGGCGGCCGCGGCGTCACGACCTGCGTGGCGTCGGGGTTCGGCTTCGGCGGCTCACCGACGGGGGTGATGTACTGCGTCGCCTGGGAGCCGCTTGCCGGTCCCGCGGCCGGAGCCGGGGGCTGGGCCTGCCAGCGAGGGGCGGCTGGCTGCTGACCGCTCGTGTTGCTGGAGGACAGCACCTGGTCGCGGCGAACCCGGTAGTCGTCAGCCGAGATCCGGCCGCTCGCAAGCTCGTCGTCCAGCTTGCGCAGTTCGTCCTGCCAGTTCACGCTGACAGCCCCTTTCTCCATGTACGAACCCGGCCATTGTGCATGTCCCACCTGAGGGGCGACCGGTCAACCGCCAAGTCGTGATCCGGCCTACTGGGCGTTTGGTCCGGATGTCCTATACCGCTCGACCTGACTGACCACTCGCAGTATCGCCTTGCGCAGAACCGGAGACACACCTCGGGCCGCCTCCGGCTCTGGTTGCGGCCGGGCAGGCACCACGGGCCGCGTGCTCGCCCGCCAGTTCCTCAACGCTTCCCCGACCTGCTCCCGGATCCACTCCGCCGCCGCCTCGGTGCTGCGCGTGCGCCGCAGATGCTCCCTCGCGGCCAGCCCACGTTCGGCGGCTCGTGCGGGATCGTCGGCGACCTCGCGCATCGCCTGCGCGGCAGCGTCCAGATCCGGTTCGGCCCAGTGCGAGCCGGGCGGATAAGGCGCTGCGTCCGGTCCTACCTCAACGATCTCGTACGGGATCGGCCAGCAGTTCACCGGGTCCAGGAACTCGGCTGTGCCGGAGTAGTCGGTGCTGATCACGGGGATGCCCATGGCCATCGCCTCGGCGACGGTGAAGCCGAAACCCTCCGAGCGGTGCAGCGACACGTAGCAGTCGCTGTTCGCGTAGAGCTCGTGCAGTTCCTCCGCCGACAGGTACTTCTCGATCAGCGTGATCCGGTCGTCCTGCGCGACCGCGGCCCGCAGCCGTTCCGCGGCGGGCACGTGCAGCCTGCCGTTGATCACCTTCAGCACCAGCTCGACGTCGTCGCGGCCGGGAAAGGCGCGCCGGAACGCCTCGATGGTGCCGAGCGGGTTCTTGCGGCGGAAGACGCTGTTGAAATCCATCGCGAAGAGGAACCTGGTGCGGCCACCGGGTTTCTTCGCGGCGGCGGGCCTGCTCCTGACCGGGATGGGGAACACCTTCACCGGCTTGTCGGTGTGCGCGGCAATCGCTTTCCGGCAGAACTCGCTGATCGTCCAGATCTCGTCGAGCGAGTCGTAGACGCGCATCTGCTCGGGGAACTCGTCGAGCTCCCACGACCACACGCCGATCTTGTGCCGGCCCTCGGCGACCTCGGGGTGCGCCTGCACGACGGCCCTGGTGAGGTCCGCGTTCACGCACAGGACGCTCACCGGGAACCGCGGCCTGCTGACGTCCTCCGGCGCGTCGATGCCGAGCTCGTTGACCACGAACTCGTCCTCGATCACGGACGCCGTGGGCACGTTCGCCGCGGCGAGCGCGTCGTGCAGCGACCGGCCCAGCTCACCGACGCCGAGCACCGCGGTGAGGTGCCCGAGCAGGTTGACGCCGAACTCGTCGGCCGCGGGCGTGATCGGCGCGGGCGGCGTCGGGATCGCCCAACTCGGCAGGTCGCCCGCCGGCACCCCGAACACCCGCAGCCACTCCAGGTAGCCGGGGTTCACCGGGGTGTCGTAGTAACCGCGCAGGTCGGCCCGGTCGCGCCAGATCGCGGCGGCCCACCGGTTCAGCGTGCCGAGCTCGGGTTCGGTCAGCCAGTCGCGGAAAGCCTTGCCGCTGAACGCGTGCGGCACCTCTTCGTCGTCGTCCTCGATCACGGCCTGCCGGTAGACCCCGCGCACCAACGGCGTGATCCGCGTGCCGTCGGTGAGCTCGCTCAGCCACGACGGCACCTCGTCCTCGGGCGCGATGTACCCGGCCTCGGTCAACGCCGCCGCGTACCGCGCGACCACCTCGTGGAGGTCGGGCCGCGCGGACAGCAACGTCCGCGGCTTCCCGGCGAGGTGCGTGCTCAGCAACCACGGCCTGGTCGCGTCGAATCCAAGGAAGTCGATCACCTGGGCGCCGTCGACCTGGCGCTCGAAGGCGTTCCACACCCCGACCGTCGTGCGCGCGACGTGGTGCGCACGCTGGCTGACCGCCTGGTCGAACCAGGCCTGATCGGCCCACACGCCACGCCCGAGATCGATGGCGTGGAACGTGCGCACCGCCTCGGCCCACCGGTCCAGGAACTCCGCCGCGGCCTGCGACACCACGACGAACCCGGGATCGAACACCCCGGTGCCGACCAACCGCCCCTCGTCGGACTTCACGTCGTCGAACGGCTCGTGGAAGTGCGGCGACACCACCAGGGCGTGCTCACCGCGGAGCAGGTCGTCCATCGGCGCCAGCACGAAGCTCGACGACGTGAGGTGCACGGCGACATCGGCGTCGAGCAGCAGCTCCCGCAACAGCAACGGCTTCACCGCTTCGGCGAGCTGCTCCGGCGGATAGGCCGTGGCCAGCCCGAGGAAGTCGTCCTCCGGCACGCCGATCGCGCCGGGCCCCAGCAGCGTGATGCCGTCCTCCGACCGCGCGCCGGGTTCGGCGTCGAGCACGGCGATGACGAACCGGCTACCGGGGTGGTGCTCCAGGTACGACCTGGCGAGCACCGTCGCCAGCGGCAGGCCGCTCTCCCTGGTGATCGTGCATGCGACCGCGTTCATGTTCCCCAGTCTCAGTCGTTCGCCCGCACGGCCGCACGTCTCGCGCTCCGCGCCTTCTCCCTGCGGCGGTACCACTGGGAGACGGGCATCTCCACGAAGCGGTACATCAGCTCGGTGGCGACGGCGAGTGCCACCAGAGCCACGGCCACCGACACCCAGTATCCCGTGACCGGGGTCAGCAGACCGAGCAGAGGGAAGCCGACGGGGATGTGCAGGAGGTAGACGGCGTAGGTGCGCCTGGACGCCTCGCCCACCCACCTGGCGTTGACGAGCTTGCCGGTGGCCCGGCTGCACAGCAGCAGCACGAGCAACATGATGGCCAGCGTGCGCACGAACGCCACGTCCGGAGGCCACTGGTCGCTCGTCAGGTCGGCGCGGACGAACATCAGGAACTGCAGGACGCCGAACGCCACGCCCGCCCCGACGGACAACCGGCCGGAGCGGACCAGCGAGATCAGCTGACCGATGAAGAGCACCGGCAGGAACGTCGCCAGCAGGCGGAAGAAGCTTCCCGGGTTGTCGCTCTGCGGTGGTGAGACCGAGATCAGCACGGTCGTCAGCGCCACCGAGATCGCGGGCTGAACCCACGGCCACCGCTTGAGCAGCGGCATCGTGGCCGCGATGTAGAGGTAGAACACCACCTGGACGGCCAGCGTCCACGTCAGCGCCAGCACCGACGAGACGTCCGGCAGCACGTAGTTGAGCATGCCGAGGTTCAGCCAGAGGTCGCCGGCGCCGGCGGGGTGGTTGGCCGTGAGCACGCCGGTGATGACGAGGACCCACGCGATGGCCGTCGCGACCCAGAAGGCCGGCAGCAACCGCGTGGCCCGGCGCATGAGGAACTGCCCGCTCGTCTCGCGGAACGCCACGTGCGTGACCACCACACCGCTGATGGCCAGGAACACCGACACGCCGACGAAGACCAGTTGGGAGTTGAGGTGGAACGGGCTGACCAGCACCGTGTCGATGGCGTTGCCGATCGCGAAGTCCTCGCCGTGCAGGACCATCCAGTTCCAGTAGTGCTCCACCAGCACGACCAGCGCCGCGACGATGCGCAGCAGGTCGAGGCCGGGCATGTAGACGGACCTGGGCCTGGCCGGCTGGGTCACCTGCGGGGTCAGCTGCCGGGTCATCCGACACCACCGAACAGAGCGAGCACGGGGTAGCCGACGACTCCCACCAGCACCACGAACCAGATCGCGTGCACGGCGAGCCAGCGCACCGGAGCCGGCGCGGCGAGCCTGTCGGCGGACTCACCGCTGAAGACCACGGACACCGTGAACAGCAGTGCGGCGATCAACGACGCCAGCGGGTACCACCACTTCGCGAACTCCTCGTTCACGCCGTTGAGCACCACCACGGGCACGGCGCCGAGCACGCCGACGACCGTCGCGACCCAGGTGGCAACGGCACCACGGCGATGCAGCGCGACGAGGTGACCGAGGACCACCAGCGGGTAGAACACCAGCACCTGGGCGGCACGGCTCTCCGGTGCCAGCAAGACGACCACCGTGACGGCGACGAGCTGGCCGATCGGGACGAGCACGCCGAACCGGTTCGTGAGGGCCGCGGCCCCGATGCCGATCAGCTGGAGCAGGACCACCCACGCCAGCGGCACGAGCAGCGGTGCGCCGGTGATCAGCGGGCTGACCAGCGCGAGGTTGCCGACCACTGCCAGCGGGGACGTGTGCGAGTCGGCGGGAAGGTTCCAGATCGGCGCGCCCAGCGTCACGACGATCGCGGCGAGCGCCACCGCGACAGCGGCGGGCAGGTAGGTGCGCACGAGCCTGGACTTGATCGAGGACCGGTCGGACATCGCCGTGTACCCACTGGCGGCGAGCAGCAGGAGCAGGGCGAACGGTCCGAAGTCCTCGCCGAGACCGAGCGGCCGGTTGAGCACGGTGCGGATGAAGCCGAGGTCGAAGTTCTGGCCGATCAGGTAGCTGTAGACGACCAGGACGCTCGCGACGGCCTGCAGGAGGACGACGCCGCTCGTGGTCGTCTCGGTGCGCTGGACGGTGGTCATTCCGGCCGCCGGTCCGCGGGCGAACGCTCCACCTGCTGGTCGAGCAGCGTCATGACCTGCGCGGTGACGGCGTCCGCGTTCTCGCCGTAACCCTCGATCCGCAACACGTCCTGTCCCCGGACGTAGTGAGCGTGGAAGGAGTTGCCCTTGCGACGCAGGAAGACGTCGGGGTGCTTCGTCTCGATCCGTTCGTGGCCGCCGTCCGAGTAGAGGGTGTCGAGGGCGCTGAACAGCGAGGACGGCGAGACGCCGTCCTCCACCGTGAACCGCCAGACGCCGAGCGTGATCTGGTCGTCCCTGGTGATCACCGACTCGAGGCGGGTGACCTGCTCCTGTTCGACGATCTTCTTCTCGTTCTGGGTCAGCAGGTCGCTCTCCGCGAACTTCTCCTGCTCGCCGGCCCGCTCGAAGACGACGTGCCCCGCGGGCGTCACCAGCACGTGGGTGTCCACGACGTAAGGCAGTCTCGGCGTCGGATCGGGCGTGCGCATCGCCTCGGCGAACCGCGAGCCGTCTCCCCAAACAGCCCACGTCACCCCGCTCACGGCGGCGAGCAGCGCGAGCACGACCACGACAGGCGTGGCGTGGCGGGCGCGAATGGACATGACAGAACTCCCCCAGAAACCCGTGTTTCAGCGATTCTCGCTGATCAACAGTCGTTTCGGTGTTCGATTCACGCGGATTCATGTGCTAACTCACATCAGCGCCCGATGATCCTTACAATGCAGGTCATGGCGCTGTTCGGTCGTGACAAAGCCCGCCAGGTGAGCGCAGCCGACGCGTTGCCCGGCCGCACGGATCCCATCACCGTGCCCGGTTCTCACGCGGTGTTCCCGGACCGTCGCGCAACGCCACCATTCCCGTCCGGTCACCGCACCGCCGTCTTCGGCATGGGCTGCTTCTGGGGCGCCGAACGCGTCTTCTGGCAGACGCCCGGCGTCTGGTCGACCGCGGTCGGCTACGCGGGCGGCATCACCCCGAACCCGACCTACGAAGAGGTCTGCTCCGGCCGCACCGGTCACGCCGAGGTCGTTCTCGTCGTCTTCGACCCGGCCGCGCTGCCGTACCAGGAGTTGCTGCGGGTGTTCTGGCAAGGCCACGACCCGACTCAGGGGATGCGGCAGGGTGCCGACATCGGCACGCAGTACCGGTCGCTCGTGCTCGTCGTCGACGAGGGGCAGCGGGTGACGGCGGAGGCTTCCAAGGCCGTGTACCAGCGAGCGTTGAGCGAGGCCGGTCGTGGGGCGATCACCACTGAGGTGGCGACGCTGGGGGAGTTCTACTACGCCGAGGACTACCACCAGCAGTACCTGTCGGACGCCAAGAATCCCTACGGCTACTGCGGGTTGGGTGGCACCGGGGTGTCTTGTCCGGTGGGGTTGAACGTCGGCCAGGCCTGATCAGCAGAAGATCAGTCCGCACGGCCTTGTGGTCGTGGTCGTCGTTGTAGTTGTTGGCCGCGGTCTTGTGGTCGTGGTGGTCACTGGTGGCGGCTTAGTTGTCGTCGTGGTGGTGGTCGTTGTCGTTGTGGTTGTTGTAGTCGTCGACTTGGGCGTGGACGACGCTGCGGACGATGAGCTGGCCGCCACTGTCTGTGACGGAAGCTCGGATTCCGTGGGAAGCAGCGAAGGCGTGTTGATCAGCGAAACACGGGCCGGTTTGTCGCTCGCCGGCTCGGTCGGATCGCTCGACACGAGCGATCCGACATACGTCGCCAGCACGCACAATGCGGCGACGACCACGCCGAGGAGAGCTCCGGTTGCGAGCCGAGCAGGCCCACTCATCGCCGCGAACACCCGGATTGACTATCTCGTTCACTCGATTGGGTCAAGCAATCCGGTCTTTTTCTACTCGTTCACACCTTTGTCACGGTGACGCCCACTACGCCCTGTGACAGGGGTGCGATCGTTTTGAAGGCCTTGGGGGTCAGGTCGACGCAGCGGCCGGTGATGAACGGGCCCCGGTCGTTGATCCGCACGGTCACGGTCTTGCCGTTGGAGCGGTTCTTCACCTTCACGCGCGTGCCGAACGGGAGCGTCTTGTGCGCGGCGGTCAGTTTGTCGGGGTCGAAGCGCTCGCCGCTGGCCGTCGTGCCGCCGCCCGAGTAGTAGGAGGCCTTGCAGGTCTCGGCGGAGGCCACGGGCGTGAAGAGCACAGCGGTGGCGGCGAGGGAGGCCAGCGTGAGGCCGGCTGCCGCGAGGGTCTTTGCCATGGTGCAAGCAACTCACCCGCCGGCAAAGAGGCGCCTAACGGGCGCCTAACCGGGAAACTGCTCGGCCGCGGACACCAGGAGGTGCCAGTCGCCGTCCGGCAACGTGCGCAGCCGGTCCAGCAGACTGGACATTCTGGACAGCAACGCTGGGTGATCGGCCCAGAACGAGTGATCTACTCTCAGTAGAGCTGCCAGCAGGTCGCCGGGGTAGAGGGCGAACGACCGCAGCGGGTCGCGCTCGACGTGTTCCATCGCCAGCTGCGCGGTCACGTCCAGGCCCACCTGGTGCGTCACGAGCAGGTGCAACGACGTCGGTGTCAGCTGCCCCACCGGCAGATCGCGCAGCGCGCACAGGTCCCGGTAGAGCTGGGTCGACGACGAGTCGGGGCTGCCCCAGTCGTCTTCGCTGAGGTGCGCCAGCGTTCTGTCCCGGTCCACGCACCCATAGTCCCCGCAAAGGGGTGCTCTAGCGGGCCGACTGAGGCAACGGTTCGGCATTGGGCGACTGCCAGCCCACGCGGACGAGCACCTCGCCCTCGTGCACCAGCGGCTGCGACGCCAGGCCCCACACGGTCGATGCCAGCAGCACGGCGCTCACGGCCTCGCCCACGCTCAGCCAGTTCTGCCCGAGCATCCGCAGCAGCACCCCGTTGCGGCGGGCCACCAGTTCCAGCTCGCAGTTCTCGGCTCGGGCGGCGTGCAGCAGCCACGTCAGCGCGGAGTCGGGCACCTCGTCGGCCAGGTACGGCCGTGGATCGGCCCTGCGCAACGAGATCGCGGCCGCGGAGGCCACCTCGCACGAGAACGGGTCGAGCTCCCAGCGCGGGTGCACCGACGCGACCTGGCCGTCCGGCTGGGGAGTCCGCAGCACGTGGCAGTCCCAGCCCATCGCCGACAGCGCGACCCGCACGTGGTGAAGGACCGCACCACACGCGAGCAACGCCGTCTGGTCCGTGCGTGCCGTCACGAGCTCAAGACACTCGTTGCCGTTCCGCCATCGCCACGGCGGAACGATGTCGAACGACGGTGCCCTGGCGGCGAGTTTCAGCACTTCCTCGACGGTTCCCGCGTCGGGGGTGCGCACGCTGGTCCTCATTCGGACAGCTTGTCCACGCGCGGCTGCACGGCACCTGCGTCACGACTGCGCGGCCGCGACCACCGAGGCCACGGTCATCGCGGCACCCCGCGCGAAGTGCTCCTCGTAGGCCTCGGCCCCGAGAGCCTGCCGGCACAGCGCGACGCACTGGTCGTGTGACGCCGCGAAGTTCGCCGACCCGAACAGCGGCAACCCGACCGACTGCCACACCCGGTCCGCGCCGCCCAGCAGCACCGCGGCGTGCGACGCGGACCCGGTGACCACCGAGATCAACGCCAGCAGCTCGACCGACACCGCGATGCCCAGCAGGTCGTGGAACTTCTCCTTGATGCGCAACGACGACGTGGCCAGCTCGCGGGCCTCGGCGATGTCACCGCGTCCCATCGCGACGAACGCCAGGACGTACAACGCGAACGCGCGCGCCCACAGCTCACCGTTCTCTTCACACACGGCCCGCGCCTGGGAACAGATCTCCGCCGCACGGTCGAGTTCACCGCCGAACGCCATGGTGATCGCCAGCGCCACCCGCGCCATGACCACGTTGCTGTCCATGTGCCCGAGCTCGGCGTGCCGGCGGTCGGCCTCGGCCAGCAGCGTCGCCCCGAGCGGCAGGTCGTCGTCGAACACGGCCGCCGCGCCCTGCACATAGGTCGCGTAGACGTCGGCGTCCTCGTCGTCCAGCAGCACGGCCTCGGTGCGGCACTGCTCCAGCAACGCCGGCACCGCGGAGGTGTTGCCCTGCAACGTCGCCAGGTAGCCGGTGACCCACAACGCCTTGCAGCGCGCCCGCGACGGCTCGGTGTCGAGCGACAACGCCCAGTTCAGCCAGTGCCTTCCCTCGGCGAACCGCCCGCAGCCGACCCAGTAGAACCACAGCGTCGCCGCCAGCCGCAGTCCCGAGTCGGCCTCGCCCGGCGTCGTCAGCGAGTGCTCCAGGGCCGCGCGCAGATTGCCGCGTTCCGCCGTCATCGCGCCGACGGTCGCGGCCTGCCGTGGCGTGAACCAGGCCCGTTCTCCTTGCAGGGCAATGCCTGCGTACCAGTCACGATGGCGTGCCTTCAGCCGTGGCTCCTCATCGGTCGCACGCAACCGCGTCTGCCCGAACTGGCGCATGGTCTCCAGCAACCGATAGCGCGCCACGCCCGCGTGTTCTTCGCGTTGCAACACGGACTTGTCGACCAGCCCGTCGACCGCGTCGAACATGAAGTCCGCGGTCAGCGACTCGTCCGAGCACACCGCCTCGGCCGCGGCGAGGTCGAAACTGCCGGCGAAGACCGACGCCCGCGCCCACAGCAGCTGTTCGCGCGGCGAGCAGAGGTCGAAGCTCCACTCCATCGTCGCGAGCAGGGTCTGGTGTTGCGGCAACGCCGTGCGCCCGCCGTCGGTCAGCACCCGGAACCTGTCGTCGAGCCGTTCCAGCAGCTGCGCCGGTGTCAGCGCACGCACCCGCAGCGCTGCCATCTCGATCGCCAGCGGGATGCCGTCGAGCCGTTTGCACAGGTCCGTCACGGCCTGCTCGTTCGCCCGCGTGATGACGAACGAACCGGGAATCGCCGCGTCCGCGCGTTGAGCGAACAACGTCGCCGCGGGATACGGCACGGACAACGGCGACACGGACATGACCTGCTCGCCATAGACCCGTAGCGCGCGCCGGGACGTGGCGATGACACGGAGATTCGGCGCCACCCGCAGCAGCGTGTCCACCAGCACCGCGCAGTGGTCCACGACGTGCTCGCAGTTGTCCAGCACCAGCAGCGCGTCCTTTCCCGCCAGGAAGTCCGTGAGCACGCTCAGCTGCCCGCGCCCGGTCTGGTCGACCACCCCCAGCGCCTCGGCGACGGTGTGCGGCACGAGGGCCTTGTCGCGCAACGCCGCCAGCTCCACCAGCCACACGCCGTCCGGTGGCTGCTCCGCGCGTGCCACGTGCATCGCGAGCCGCGTCTTGCCGACGCCGCCGACGCCGATCAACGTGACCAGCCGGTGTTTCCTGATCAGGTCGGCGACGTGCTCGGTCTCCGGGCGGTCCACGAAGCTCGACCGGTCGGCCGGCAGGTTGCCGCGCACCGGGACCGGCGTCCTTTCGGGCAGGTCGAGGCGCGGGTCGGCGGTCAGCACCGCCTGTTCGAGGTCGCGCAGCCGGCTGCCGGGTTCGATGCCGAGCTCGTCGACCAGAACGCCGCGCGCTCGTTGGAACGCGGCCAGCGCCTCGGCCTGCCGCCCGCACCGGTAGAGCGCGATCATCAGCTGCTCCCACAGCCGTTCGCGGAACGGGTGCCGCTCGACCAGCGAGCTGACCAGCGGCGCCACCGCGGCGTGCTCACCGAGCGCCAGCGACGCGTCCATCAGGTCCTCGGTCGCGTCCATCCGCAGGTCGGTGAGCCGCGCGGACTCGTGCCTGGTCCACTCGCCAGGCCGGCAGTCCGCGAGCGGGTCGCCCGTCCACAACGCGAGGGCTTCGCGCAGCAGTTTCGCGGACGCCAACGGTTCGTCGCTGTGCCGTGCTGCTGCGACGAGCGCCTCGAACCGTGCGGCGTCAACGGTGTCCGCGGGTGCGTTCAGCACGTAACCCGGCTCGCGGGTGGTGATCAGCTCGCCCAGCCCGGCGTCGCGGATCTGGCCGCGCAGCCGTGCGAGCAGGCTGTGCAGGGTCTTCGTGGCGCTCGCGGGTGCCTCGTCCGACCAGAGCGCGTCCACGAGCGCACTGCGCGGCACCGTCTCTCCCGGGTTCAGCGCCAGCCGGGCCACGAGTGTCCGCTGTCCCGCGCTGCTGAGCTGAACTGCTCCGTTCGGGCCGGTGAGCTCGAGCGGCCCGAGCAGGCGGATGATCACGTTGTTGGTCCTGTCGTCAGCCCCCGACAAAGGCCATAACCGCGCAAAGATAGCGCAATGGAATTCGACCCGAGAATCAACGCCCAGCGCGTCACCGCATACGCCGACCTGCGTGCCGTGCTGGCTGATCCGGTGACGTTCTCCTCCCGGAACATGGCAGGTCCGCAGGTCGCGGCCGTGGCGGCGATGATGCCACCCGAGCAGCGGCGATTGCTGGAATTGATGTCGTCACTCAACGCGGCGGACGGCACGAAGCACGCCCGAATTCGTGCGGCGGCGAATCAGAAATTCACTCCAACGGCCGTGCGCCAAATGGCTGAGGCAATTAGGGAACGCGCGAGGACTCTGCTCGACGAACTACCGGAGGAAGCCGACTTCGTGAGCGATTTCGCCGCGCCGTTCGCGCTGGGGGTCGTCGGGGACGTGCTCGGCGTGCCCGAAGCGGACTTCCCGCTGTTCCGCGAGTTCGTGGCGCCGGTGCTCGAACTGACCAGCGGAGACGAGGTCAGCGAACGCGTGCTCGGCTCCTACTTCGCCGGGATGAACGAGTTCTGCGCCTACTTCGGGCGTTCGAACGCGTTCAGGGGCGGGCAGCTGTCCGAGCAGGAACGGCTGTCGCTGTGCCTCGCGGTCGTCGTGGCAGGGACGGACTCGACCACGAACCTGCTGGCCAGCACGCTGCTGAGACTCGACCCGAAGGAGCTCCGGCTGGGCGGCGTGGTCGAGGAGGTGGTGCGGCTGGACACGCCGTTCATCGGCTTCTTCCGCACCGCGACGTGCCCGGTGACCATGGGCGGGGTGAAGATCGCCGAGGGAGAGCACCTGTTCCTCGACTACAGGGCAGGCAACCGCGACCCGAAGGTGTTCACCGAGGACTTCGACCCCGGCAGGCCGTCCGTGCCGGGCCATCTCGGCTTCGGGCACGGACCGCACTACTGCCTCGGCGCCCAGCTCGCGAAGCTGGAGGGCCGGATCGTCGCCGAAGAGCTGCTCGACCGCTCGTCCGAGGTGGCCGAGCAGCCCGGCGACGTGCGCTACCGCAGGCACCTGATCAGTCACGGGCCCGCGGCGCTGCGGTTCAGACCAGGGCAGCGTCGAGGGTGATGTTCTCGACCGCCGCGAGCGCCTTGGAGACGGGGCAGTTCGCCTTGGCGCCCTCGGCGGCCGTGACGAAGTCCTCCTGCGACAGGCCCGGCACGTTGGCGCGGACGGTCAGGTGGATGCCGGTGATGCCGACGCCCGCCTGGAAGCTCACCTCGGCCTTGGTGTCGATCGAGGTGGGCGGCGTGCCCGCGCCGGTCAGGCCGTGCGACAGCGCCATCGAGTAGCACGCGGAGTGCGCGGCGGCGATGAGCTCCTCGGGGCTGGTCTTGCCGCCCGCCTCCTCGGCGCGCGCCTTCCAGTCGATGTCGAAGCTGCCGCTGTTGGAGGTGGCGAGGCTGACGTTTCCCTTGCCCTCGACGAGGGAGCCTTCCCAGTGAGCGTTTGCCGTCTGCTTGATGGCCATGGTCTCCAGGTCCTTGTCGAACAGGCTCGATCAGGTTGATGCGAGCGGTCTGGGACCACCCTTTCACGGGTGGGCCGGGAGATCACCCTGAGAACCACTCGACGGGAATGCGAGAGTCGGACGTGTGAACGTCGTGCTGCCTCCGCGTGTCGTCGCCGGGGACCGGGTTCGACTCGTGTCGCCCGCGAGCTGGCCGAGCGAGGAGGTGCTCGCCGAGTCCGTGCGGGCACTGGAGAGCTGGGGACTGGTCGTCGAGGTGGGCGCGCACGCGTTGGACCGCCACGGCTACCTGGCCGGCCGCGACGAGGACCGGCTGGGCGATCTCAACGACGCCTATCGCGATCCCGGAGTGCGGGCGGTCATCGCCACCCGAGGTGGCGCGGGTGCGTATCGCATCGCTCACGACGTCGACTTCGACGCCGTGCGGGCAGACCCCAAGCCGCTCGTGGGGTTCAGCGACATCACCACCCTGCATCTGGCCTTGTGGCGGCACTGCCGCGTCGCCGGGGTCCACGGTTTCCTGGCCGGCGCCCGTTCCGCAGACTCGACGCGGTCGTTGCTGATGGAGACCGGACCCGCCGTGCTGCACCGGGATCCCGAGGCGCTCACCGCGGCGGTCCGGGTGGGCGGGGTGGCCACGGGGAACGTCGTCGGCGGCCACCTCGGGACGATCGCGTGGTCCGTGGGCACCGGAATCCTGGATCTGGACGGCGCGATCCTCTTCCTGGAGGCCCCGCGCGCCGTCGGGCTGGGACACGTCGACCGGCAGCTGACGCAACTCATCCGATCGGGGTCGCTGCGGGGACTGCGCGGGGTCGCGCTCGGCCGGTTCCCGGGGTTCGAGGACTACACCGACCGCGACTGGACCGTCCTGGACGTGCTGCGCGACCGGCTGGAGCCCCTGGGAGTGCCGGTGATCGGCGGCATCGACGTCGGCCACGGAGACCACCCGCTGTCCCTCGGACTTGGACCAATGGCCGAGCTGGACGCCGACGGGGGCACGCTCGAGGTCGGGCCTGCGGTGATGTGAACGCGGGGGGCTTGGGGGGTCGTCCCCCCAAAATGATGGCGGAACGCAAACGGCTCATGCTCTCCATGAGCATGAGCCGTCTGTGCGTGGAGCGGATGACGAGACTCGAACTCGCGACCCTCACCTTGGCAAGGTGATGCGCTACCAACTGCGCTACATCCGCACTGCCTTACGGGAAAGAACTATACAACAGCCTCAGACGGCGTCTTGCGAGGGGGGTTCCAAACCGGCCAGCAGTTGATCTACCTCGTCCAACTGCTCCTTCGGCCAGCGCCACTCCCACAGCGCCCGCACCTTCGGCAGCACGTCGACCGGCAGCCACGCGGCGACTTCCTCGCGGAGGTCCCAGTCGTCGAACACGTGCTCGTAGAAGCTGATCAGCGCCGCGTTCTCCAGGAACTGTTCTGGCTGGTGGAAGCACCAGTGCGCGAAGCCGTACGCGCGCCGGAGCACGTCGTCGGCCTGCTCGCGGTGTGCTTCCTGGGCCAGTTGGGACAGCTCGGAGAAGAAGACGTGGCAGGACCACTCCTCGGTCTCGGCGACAGCCCGAAGTTCCGGCACGAGGGCCGAGGCGCGTTCTCGCCAGTCCACCACGGTCGTGACGATAGTCGCTGGATCTTGTCGCGCCGACCGTCCGACGCCCACCTGTGACCGTCCTGTCACCGATCGCGTTGCGCTGATCAGCCCACTACGAACGGATGGTCTTGTGTATCGACCTGTTCTCGACAAGGAGCAGGTCTGGCCCCTTGTGGCATGTTGAAGCCTGTGATGGTCGACGAGAACGAGGTCGACCGGGACCTGCTCGCCAGAGTGCGCGAGGGAGATGACTCGGCCTACGGCGAACTGTTCTCCCGGCATGCGGACGCGATCCGCCGTTTCTCTCTCAGGCACGTTCGTGAGGCGGCTGAGGCCGATGACCTCACCGCCGAGGCGTTCTTCCGCATGCTCCAGGCGATTCGCCGCGGCAGCGGACCCACGGACCACGTCCGCACCTACCTGCTCACGGTCGCCCGCCGGGTCGCGTGGGAGTGGAGTGGCCGGCGCCGTGACGTGCCGGTGGAGGACGAGGAACTGGGTCGTCGCGTCGAGCCGGTGAGCGACAACGCGAACAGCAGGGTCGAGCACAACCTCATCACCAGGGCTTTCTCCAGCCTTCCTGAACGCTGGCGGGTCGTGCTGTGGCGCGTCGAGGTGGAGGGCGAACGCCCCGCCACCGTGGCACCGCACTTCGGACTCTCGCCCAACGCCATGTCGGCGTTGGCCCGCCGGGCACGCGAAGGGCTGCGTGCGGCTTATCTGCAGGCTCACCTCGCGGCGGACGACGGGCGGTCGTCGTGCGCGGCGATCCGGTCGAAGCTCGGCACCTACACCGCGGGCGGGGTCCAGGGCGTCGAGGAACGCCGGATCCGCGCCCACCTCGACACCTGTTCCGCCTGCACGCAGCTCCACACCGAGCTGAACGAGGTCTGCGCGACGTTGCGGTCCAGCGCGGCGTACCTGGTCGTGCCGTCGACGCTCGGGCTCGCGTTCGCCGGGAAGGTGCTGTTCACCAAGGCGAAGCTGGCGTTCGCGGCGGCCAGCGTGGCGACCGTCGGGCTGTTCGGGACGATGGCGGCTGTGTTCAACGGCGCCGCCGGTGTCGCGGTGCTGCAGCCGGACCAGAACCCGGTGATCGCCATGAACACGTCCGGGTCGGCCAGCTCCCAGCACAGCCAGGAGCTCGTCGTGGCCCAGCCGCCGCCCCGGCTGAACCAGGAGCGGCAGCAGGAGAACGTGATCAACCCCGGTGCCGGGCAGCGCCAGGAGACCACCGTGCGCAGGACGTCCTCGTCCGTGCCGGTGCCGACGAGCGAGCAGCGGCAGGCCCCGCCGGTCGAGCGGGCGGAGACGATCGTCGAGTCCTCCGGCAAGTCCGAGGTGGTCAGCACAGTGCCGACGACGTCGCGGGAGATCAGGTCGCTCGACACGCCGTCGTCGTCCCCCGAACCGCCGACGCCGCCTTCCGAGCCGTGCTCGTCACCGCAGACCACGGCCACGACGATCACGCTCTACCCGAAACCGGCACTCGAAAACTGACGGTGACGATCAAGCTCGGCCTAGTTCACCCACAAGGCTCTGCCTCCGCCAGGTACGGTTTGTCCAAGACCGACCGAGCGTGGGAGACGGGTACATGACGCGGCTGGTGCGCGGTGCTGACGGGCGGATGTGGACGGTCCACAGCCGCATCGAGTGGCGCAACCCGGTGGAGTCCGACGACTTCGAACACGACGTCAGCGGCGGTGTCCTGCCCGGCATCATGATGGCGGGCATGCTGGCCGTCATGGTGGTCGTGCTGATCGCCTGGACGCCGGAGCAGGTCGTCGTGCCCGCCTGGCTGATCCTCGCGCTGATCTTCCTGTTCCTGTTCTTCCCGGTCCGCTGGGCGCTGCGCCGCCCGCACACGCTGGTCGCGGAGAGCAAGGCCACGGCCGACGAGCTGCCACCCGAGCGGTGGATCGGCTCGGTCCGCGGCCCGATGGCGGTGCGCCAGGAGGCCTCCAGGGTCGCCCGCACGATCGAGATGCACTCGCTGCCGGACGTCGAAGGTCCGCTGCAACCCGTCGACTGATGCGACACTGGTCCGGTGCCCGAGCTACCTGAGGTAGAAGCACTGGTCCACCACCTGCGTGAGAACGCGGTGGGCCGTGTGGTGCACCGCGTCGACGTGGCTTCGCTGCAGGTCCTCAAGACGTTCGACCCGCCGTGGACCGCGCTGCACGGCCAGGAGGTCGTGGCCGCGCATCGGCACGGCAAGCACCTCGACCTGGAAGTCGCCGAGGGCCTGCACCTGGTCGTCCACCTCGCCCGCGCCGGCTGGCTGCGCTGGGCGGACACCATGTCCGCACCGCCGCCCAAACAGGGGCGCGGGCCGCTGGCGTTGCGCGTGCACCTCGGCCCGCCCGGTCAGGGACCTGGCTTCGACCTGACGGAAGCGGGCACGAAGAAGGGTCTCGCCGCGTGGATCGTGCGCGACCCGAAGACCATTCCGAGTGTCGCCAGGCTGGGGCCGGACGCGCTGGGGATCACCCGCACACAGCTGGAAGACCTGTTCGACAAGCGGACCGAGCGGCTCAAGACGTCGCTGACGGACCAGAGCCTGATCGCGGGCATCGGCAACGCCTACTCCGACGAGATCATGCACATGGCCCGCCTCTCGCCGTACGCGACGACGGGCAAGCTGAACGCCGAACAGCTCGACCACCTGCACGAGGCGATGCTCGCCACCCTGACCGATGCGGTCGCACGGTCCGTTGGTCAGGACGCTGCGCGGCTCAAGGGTGAGAAGCGGTCGGGGCTGCGGGTGCACGCACGTACAGGCCTGCCGTGCCCGGTCTGCGGTGACACGGTTCGTGAGGTGTCGTTCGCGGACAAGGCGTTCCAGTACTGCCCGACGTGCCAGACCGGGGGCAAGCCGCTGGCCGACCGCCGGCTGTCCCGGCTGCTCAAATAACCGCTGCTTAACCGGCGAGGCCCACCCTCAGGCGCATGACACGTCTGAGGAAACTCGCCGCCGTCGTGGCGGCCACCGCCGCGGCCCTGGTCCTCGCGCCGATGAACGCTCACGCCGCCGAGTACGGGTGCACCGGCACGTTGATCGACACCTACAAGGTGATGTCGCGCGTGCCGAACCACCTGAGCACCATCCGGCTCTA
Organism: Lentzea sp. HUAS TT2; assembly: GCF_051853195.1. Classification (NCBI taxonomy): domain Bacteria; kingdom Bacillati; phylum Actinomycetota; class Actinomycetes; order Pseudonocardiales; family Pseudonocardiaceae; genus Lentzea; species Lentzea sp. HUAS TT2. The sequence continues at coordinate 2,860,140 of NZ_CP196667.1, forward strand.
CTACAACTCCAGCACGGGCTACAACTGCGCGGCCAACGTGAAGACGGCCTACTACTCGCAGTTCAAGCACCAGGCCAGCATCTCCATGTACAACCAGGACTTCCGCGAGGACGACAACAACCGTCCCGGCTACAACAACGACTTCGACTCCGGCAAGTTCCAGTACTACGCCGGCCCGGTCAAGGTGTACGCCAAGGGCAAGTGCGTGACGATCCGCGCGATCACCTACTACTACGACGAGATGGCCATCAAGGACGCCGTCGGAGTCCACTGCGGCTAGGTGACGATCAGGACCTCCAGGGTGCGCGGCCCGTGCACGCCCTCCACCCGGTTGAGCTCGATGTCGCTGGTCGCCGAGGGGCCGCTGATGAACGTCAGCGGCCGCGTGGGATCCAGCCGTCGCAACGCTTCCGGCACCGACGCCGCGATCTGGTCCGCCCGCACCACGCACAGGTGGTAGTCGGGCAGCAGGGTGAGCGCGCGGCGTCCCTGGGCCTCGCCGGCGTCGAGCACGATCGTGCCGGTGTCCGCGATCGCGGCCGCGCACCCGGTCAGCACGCCGTCGGCCTGGTCGAGCTCGTCGATCGAGAGCGGTTCGTGCAGCCACGTGACGCCGTCGATCAACCACTCCGCCGGAACGTCCTGGGGCGCCACGATCCGCTTGCCCTTCAAGGCTTCCAACGACTCGGGCACGTTCGTGACGACGTGCACGATCGCGCGGTAGTCCGCGACCCGTTCGGCGAACAGCTCGACGCCGCCGGAGCCCGTCTGGTTGTAGCCGCGGACGACGGGCGTGGCGGCCGGCACCTGTGCGTCGCGGATGCGTTGAAGGATCTCTTCTCGTGCGCTAGCCACGGTTCTTCCTCCACCAGGCGCGGAACGACTCGGACGGCGGTGCGGGCACGTCGCGGGACGACGTCCACTTCGAACCGGGCCACGGCAGCGACGTGATCTTGCCGTCCCTGGCCAGGAAACGGGCCAGGGAACCGGCTTTCTGCGCCTTCTCGTAGCGCGAGGCCTCCCGGAACATCCACGCGGCCGCGGACATCGCGACGGACTCCGGCGTGCGTCCCTTGGCCTCCACGACCTCGGCGCGCAGGTGGGTCAGCACCGACGGGATGTCGATCCGCACCGGGCAGACCTCGAAGCAGGCGCCACAAAGTGAAGAGGCGTAAGGAAGTGAGGCCGCCAGCGGGTCGTGCAGGTCGCCCATCAGCTGCGGCGTCAGGATCGCGCCGATCGGGCCGGGGTAGACCGAGCCGTACGACTGGCCGCCGGTGCGTTCGTAGACCGGGCAGACGTTGAGGCACGCCGAGCAGCGGATGCAGCGGAGTGCTTGGCGCCCAACGGAATCCGTCAACGTCGCCGTGCGGCCGTTATCGATCAGCACGAGGTGGAACCGCTGCGGGCCGTCGCCGGGCGTCACGCCGGTCCAGACCGACGTGTACGGGTTCATCCGTTCCGCGGTGGACGAGCGGGGCAGCAGCTGCAGGAACACCTCGAGGTCCTGCCACGACGGCACGAGCTTCTCGATGCCCATCACGGTGATCAGGGTGTCCGGCAGGGTCAGGCACATCCGGCCGTTGCCCTCGGACTCCAGCACCACGATCGACCCGGTGTCGGCGACGGCGAAGTTCGCGCCGGAGATGGCGACCTTGGTCGTCAGGAACTTCTCGCGCAGGTAGACCCGTGCGGCCTCGGCGAGGTCCGCCGGTTCGTCGGAGACCTCGACCCCCATGCGGCGCTGGAAGATCTCGCGGATCTCCGAGCGGTTGCGGTGGATCGCGGGCACCAGGATGTGCGACGGCCGGTCCTCGCCGAGCTGCACGATCAGCTCGGCGAGGTCGGTCTCGATCGCGCGCACGCCACCGGCCTCGAGTGCCTCGTTGAGCCCGATCTCGGCCGTGGCCATGGACTTGACCTTCACGACCTCGTCCGCCTGCTCCGCCCGGCAGAGGTCGAGGACGATCCGGTTGGCCTCCTCGGCGTCGCGCGCCCAGTGCACGACGCCGCCGCGGGCCGTGACCGACTCCTCGAGCTGCACGAGCAACGTGTCGAGGCGCGCCAGGACGTCGTCCTTGATCTGCTCGCCGGCGACCCTGAGCATCTCCCAGTCGGTCATCTCGGCGACCGCGGCCGCCCTGCGCCCCCGGATGGTCCCGGTGGCCTTGCGCAGGTTCTGCCGCAGCTGCGTGTCGTTCAGGGCCTCTTTCGCGGCCTTGGGGAACGTCGGGCTGCCCAGCCACGTCACGGGGTTGCGCGCCACGGGTCCTCCTCCGTCGAAGCCAGGATCTCCGCCAGGTGCACCGGCCGGACGCCCGCGCGCAGTCGCGAGAGCCCACCTCCGATGTGCATGAGGCAGGAGTTGTCGCCGGCGCACAGCACCTCGGCGCCGGTGTCGAGCACGCACCGCATCTTGTCCGCGAGCATCGCCGTGGACGTCTCGGCGTTCTTCACCGCGAACGTGCCGCCGAAGCCGCAGCACTGCGTCGAGTCCGGCAGCTCCACCAGATCGAGTGCCTTCACGGCCCTGAGCAGCGCCAACGGCTTGTCCCCGACCCCCAGCATGCGCAACGAGTGACACGTGGGGTGGTAGGTGACCCGGTGGGGGAACCAGGCGCCGACGTCGGTCACACCGAGCACGTCGACGAGGAACTCCGCGAGCTCGAACGTGCGCGGCGGAGACTCACCCAGGGTGGGATGGATCTCCCGGACCATGCCCGCGCATGACCCGGATGGCGCAACCACGTAGTCGTAGTTTCCGAAGACGTCGGTGTACTTGCGCGCCAGCGGCTTCGACAGCTCCCGGTAGCCGGTGTTGAAGTGCATCTGGCCGCAGCACGTCTGGTCGAGCGGGAACTCGACCGTGCAGTCGAGCCGCTCCAGCAAACGCACCACGGCACGGGCCGTCTCCGGGAAGAACGTGTCGGTCAGGCAGGTCGCGAACAGAGCCACTTTCACGGGCACACCCTCTCCCCAAATTCATCGGATGTCTACCCGGATCGGTGGACCGTACGGGGGTACGCCGGGCGCGCCTCTTGCTATAGGGGTGCCCCACAGCACAGCATGTGCACCGTGGGCGACCTGTTGACCGAGCGCGCCGTGCTCGGTGTCATCGCGACCCTGGCCGTTCTGGGCCTCTTCGTGATGCTGTGCCGCGCTCGACGAGTCAGCACCTCCGTCGAGGATGCTGTGATGGACATGCTCGACCGGATGTCCAAGGCGTCGAGCGACCTCCGCGCGGGCTTGACCCAGGAGGCCGCCGACAAGGCGACACCGCACCTGCGCGAGATGCTGCGCTGCGTCGCGGTCGCCATCACCGACGAAGAGGGCACCGTCCTCTCGTGGGACGGCGGCGCGAACGACCACTACGAGTACCTCCGCGACACGGTCGCCCGTGCCATCAACAACTGCCACAAGGAGCACGTCGACCACCGCAAGCTCGGCTGCGAGCTTCAGGGCCCGTGTTCCCTGCACAGCGTTGTCGTGGTGCCGCTGGTTGTCGAGGGAGACGTCGCCGGCACATTGATCGTGGTCTCCGGCGTCGCCTCCAAGCGCCAGATCCGCATGGCCGAGGAGACCGCCCGCTTCGTCTCGACCCAGCTCGAGCTCGAGGTCGTCCAGAAGCAGCGGCAGGCACTCGCCCAGGCCGAGGTGAAGGCCCTGCGGGCGCAGATCTCGCCGCACTTCGTCTACAACGCGCTGAACACGATCTCGTCGCTGATCCGCACCGACCCCGCGCACGCCCGTGAGCTGCTGCAGGAGTTCGCGGAGTTCACGCGCTACTCGTTCCGCACCGACGGCCTGTTCACGACCCTCGCCGACGAGTTGACCAACATCCATCGCTATCTGACCATCGAACAGGCTCGGTACGGCGCCAGGCTGAGCGTCCGCCTGCGCATCGCCCCCGAGGTCCTGCAGGTGGTCCTGCCGTTCCTCGTCCTGCAGCCGCTGGTCGAGAACGCGGTGCGGCACGGCCTGGCCAAGAAGCCCGGCGGCGGCATGCTCACCATCACCGCCGAGGACAACGGCAGCGAGGCCCTGATCAGCGTCGAGGACGACGGCGTCGGCATGGATCCAGACCGCCTCGACGACATCAAGGACGCCCACCAGACCGGCGCCCACGTCGGCATCGGCAACATCAACGACCGCATGCGCACGGTGTTCGGCGCCGAGTACGCGCTGGTCGTGGAGACGGCCCCGAACGCGGGCACCAAGGTGATCCTCAAGGTGCCGAAGTTCGCCCGCAACGTGCTGCCGAACCTGAACATCGGGTCGCAGATGACCGACGAGCCGATGACGGCGGAGCAACCAGTCGTCCGCGCCTGAACTTGCAAGGTCAATCATGCTCAACCCAGGCGCGCATCGTGCCGATTGTGGTGTTGACCAATGAACAGCCGGCCGTTTGAGAGAACAGACGCCGCCCGCGAGCAAAGGCCATCATCCAGTGCACGAATCACAATCACCTGAGCGCGTCCGCGTCTGCATCAAGTGCACCGCCAAGGGGTTCAACAGCTGCAAGTGCTGACAGGCACGCAGGTCAGCGTGCTGCCACAGCCAAAGTCGTGATCAGCACGACGGCGCACACGCTCCAGCTCACCCACATCCAGTAGATGTGCATCGGCGTCGGTCCGGCCGCGTTCTGCCGACCGCGATCGTCCCACCACTCCACATACCGCTCGAGCCAGCGGATCGGGTTGAACGTCACCCCCCGATGCTAACCCGACACCTTGTGTTCTAGGTCACGCGGGGACCTTCCGTACTGTCATGCGGTACGGAAGGTCCCCGCGTGCGGTTCGAAGGCACGTACTGTCGAGTACATGAGCGTCACGGACAAGATCGCGGCCCGCCTCCCCAGGGTCATGGACCGGGGTGAGCGTCCTCCGGTGGTCGCGGCGGTGCGGCTGCACGGGGTCATCACCCCGCAGTCCTCGCCTGTCGCGCGCAACACGATCAGCCTCCAGAACGTCGAGTCGGCCATCAACCGCGCGTTCGACAACGAGCGGCTCATCGCCGTGGCGTTGCTCATCAACTCACCGGGCGGCGCGCCGACGCAGTCGGCCCTGATCGCGGAACGCATCCGCGAGCTCGCCACCAAGAAGCACGTGCCGGTGCTCGCGTTCTGCGAGGACGTGGCGGCGTCCGGCGGCTACTGGCTGGCGTGCGCGGCCGACGAGATCTACGCGCACGGCACGAGCCTCGTGGGCTCCATCGGTGTCGTGAGCGCGGGCTTCGGGCTCAACGGCCTGCTGGAGAAGGCCGGCGTCGAGCGCCGCGTCTACACGGCAGGCGAGAACAAGGTCCGGCTCGACCCGTTCCAGGCGGAGAAGCCCGAGGACGTCGAGTGGCTGAAGACGCTGCACGCCGATCTGCACGAGCAGTTCAAGGCGTGGGTCACCGAACGCCGCGGCGCCAAGCTCAAGAGCGAGGAAGACCTCTTCAGCGGTGAGATCTGGACCGGCAGCAAGGCCCAGCAGCTCGGCCTGATCGACGGCATCGGCACCCTCCGCAGCGTCGTCGCCAAGCGCTTCCCCGACGCCGAGCTGACGGTCGCGGAGCCGCGCAAGGCGTTGCTGGCCAAGCTCGGACTGACCGGTGCGTCCACCCGATCGGGCGATCTCCTGACGCAGCTGCTGGCGAGCGTCGAGGAACGTGCTCGCTGGTCCCGATTCGGGCTGTGAGCATCAGTTCGGTTTCACAGGGCGTGTCGAGGCCTACCCCGGCGTAGACATGACCGCACATTGATGGGCAAGATGCCCGACACAGTGAGTACCCAAGACAACGCCGGTCTCCTCGTCCTCGCAGTCGATGACGAGGCTCCTGGCCTGAGCGAGATCAAGTTCCTGCTCGAGAGCAGCCCTCACATCAGGCGCGTCCTCACGGCGTTCGACGCCGCGGAGGCACTGCGCATCCTGAGGGGTGACTACGAGCAGGAGGTCATGGCGAGGACCAAGGCCGGCCTGCCGCCGGTCGACGCGGTCTTCGCGGACATCAACATGCCCGGACTGTCCGGCATGGATCTCGCGCGGGTGCTCAGCGCGTTCCGGTACCCGCCCGCGCTCGTCTTCGTGACCGGTGTCGAGGAACGGGACGCGCTCGTCACGGCGTTCGACGTCGGCGCGCTCGACTTCATCAACAAGCCCATCAACGAGGAACGCGTCCTCAAGGCGATCTCGCGGGTCGCGGACCGGGTGGGACGCACGGCGGCGCCGACGACCGCGTCGGGCCCCACCGCGCAGAACCCCGCCGAACCGACCGACGACGAGGTCATCCCCGTCGAGCTCGGCGGCACCATCAAGCTCGTGCCGCGCGCGACCGTGCGGTACGTCGAGGCGCAGGGCGACTACGCCCGCCTGCACACCCAGGACGGCAGCCACCTCGTCCGCATCCCGCTCGCGCAGCTCGAAGAGCGCTGGGCCAACGCGGGTTTCGTGCGCATCCACCGCTCGTACCTGGTGGCGTTGCCGCTGGTGAGCGAGCTGCGCATGACGGCGAACGGCTATGCGGTGGTCATCGGCACCGGTGACGGCGCCAAGGAGCTCCCGGTGAGCCGCCGGCACACCAAGGAGCTCAAGGAACGGATCGTGCGACCGCCGAAGAGCGGCTGGTGAGCAGGCACGACGCGGGAAAGCCCGAGCAACCCGCCCGTGAGGCGTGGCTCGGCGAGCAGGGCAGCAGGCCGCGCCGCCGCAGGGTCGTGCTCGCGGACTCGACGAAGTCCCGCGGCAAGGCGCTGCGCACGATCATCGAGCTGGAAGAGCAGACCAGCGTCGGCGAGAAGCTCGTGCGCGACCTCATCCGGCAGCAGCTCAAGTCCGCGTTCGGGCTCGCGTTCGCGGTCCTGATCGGCATGTGCCTGCTGCCGATCACCTTCTACCTGGTCCCGCAGATCGGGGACCTGAAGGTCCTCGGCATCCCCATTCCCTGGCTCGTGCTCGGCCTCGCGCCCTTCCCGATCCTCTACGGCGTCGGATGGGTGTTCCGCAGGCAGGCCGAACGGCACGAGCGCGACTTCGTGAACATGGTCGACCGCTGACGTGAACGCCACCATCTACAGCCTCAGCGCCATCGTCGCCGTTGCGGGCGTGACGTTCCTCCTCGGCTATGTCGGCTCGCGCAAGGCGAACACCACCCCGGACTTCCTGGTGGCGCGCCGCGCGATCCCCGCCACCCGCAACGCCGCCGCGATCTCCGGCGAGTACCTGTCCGCCGCGTCGTTCCTCGGCGTTGCCGGGCTCGTGCTCAAGGACGGCGTCGACGCGCTCTGGTACCCGGTCGGCTTCACCGCCGGCTACCTCGCGCTGCTGCTGTTCGTCGCCGCGCCGCTGCGGCGGTCGGGCGCCTACACGCTGCCGGACTTCGCGGAGGCCCGGCTGGGATCGGCGAACGTGCGGCACTTCAGCACGTTCTTCGTGGTGTGCATCGGCGTGCTGTACCTGGTGCCGCAGCTGCAGTCCGCGGGTCTGACGCTGACCACGATCACCGGCCTGCCCGCGTGGTTCGGCGGCCTGATCGTCACGGCCATCGTGGTGATCAACGTGCTGGGCGGCGGCATGCGCGCGATCACGCTCGTGCAGGCGTTCCAGTACTGGGGCAAGCTCTTCGCGATCGCCGCGCCCACGTTCGTGCTCTTCGTGGTGTTCCTGGCCTCTCCCGACCGCGGCACGCAGCCGCTGGGCGACGACGGCGTGATCAGGTTCCCGCAGGCCGAGAAGATCACCGTGGCCGAGCAGGTCGTGAAGGTCCGCGTCGACGAGCCGCTGACACTGCGGGTGAGCGGCCAGATCGACGGCAGGGACGCGGACGGACGGGTGTTCTGGGGCCGCGGCGTCTACGAGCTGAGCCCCGGCACGACGCTTGAGTTCACCGCGGGCAGCCCGGTGCCGGTGGTCGAGGGCTCGCCGACGACGAACCGCGACTGGTCGCGCCCGCAGACCGGCGGCATCTCCGAGCTGATCAGGACGTACTCGCTGATCTTCGCGACGTTCCTCGGCACGATGGGCCTGCCGCACGTCCTGGTGCGCTTCTACACCAACCCGGACGGCAAGGCGGCCCGCCGCACGGCGTTGCACGTGCTCTACCTGCTGGGCCTGTTCTACATCTTCCCGACGGCGCTGGGCGTGCTGTCGAAGCTCTACCTGCCCCAGCTGCTGGTGAACGGGAAGACGGACGCGGCGGTGCTGATGCTGCCGGAGACGATGATGCCGAACCTGGGCGGCCAGATCGTCGGCGCGATCGTCGCGGCGGGTGCGTTCGCGGCCTTCCTGTCGACGTCCTCCGGGCTCGTCGTGTCGGTCGCCGGGGTCGTCTCGACGGACATCCTGCCGGGCAAGGTTCGTGACTTCCGGTGGGCAACTGTGTTCACAGGTTTCGTCGCAATCGGTCTTGCGCTGCTGTTGCCGCGCTCGGATGCGTCACTGACCGTGGCCATGTCGTTCGCGTTGGCGGCGTCGACGTTCTGCCCGCTTCTGGTCCTCGGCATCTGGTGGCGCGGACTCACATGGGTGGGCGCCGTCTGCGGGCTCGTGGTCGGCGGCGGCTTGGTCATCAGCGCTCAGGTCGTGAGCGTCGTGAGCTCGTACACCGGCCGCTGGGCGCCGGCGTTCATCACCCAACCTGCTCTGATCACGGTGCCTGTCGCGTTCATCGTCATGATCATGGTCAGCAAGGCGACCCGCAGACGCGTGCCCGTGGACGTCAGCCAGATCCTGCTCCGGCTGCACGCGCCGGACCCGCTGGGCTTCATCCAGGACCGCGACATCGCCCGCTTCGGGACCGCGGAGGAGAAGGCCCGTCAGGCCGAGGACAAGCGCAGGGGAGCTGGTCGAACACGGTGAGTAGCCACCGTTTCAAATGGGTGAAAATTGGTCACTCGAATCGGTGAACGGTGATTCCGGTCACGGAGAGTGCAGCTCGTCTACGCATACTGACCGTTCGTCGCATCACCCGACTGCTGAGCGCAACGGCACGAACGGGGTCTTACCTGAGTGACTCAAGTCTCCATACGGTTCCTGACCAAGAACAGACCGCACCTGGAGGCATTACGTGCACGTCACGTTGCTGACACCTACGACGAGTACCGCGAGGAGGGGACTGTGAGCAGCGTTGAACACACCCCGTCTGAGTCGTCCCCAGAAGCACAAAAGTGGGTCGACGTCCAAGCCAGCGATGACTTCGCGGAGCTGAAGCATCGACTGCGCAAGTTCGTATTCCCCGTCTCCGGCCTGTTCCTCGCGTGGTACCTGCTGTACGTGCTGCTCGCGGACTACGCGCACGGCTTCATGTCCACCAAGGTGTTCGGCAACATCAACGTCGGGCTCATCTTCGGCCTGCTGCAGTTCGTGTCGACGTTCGTCATCACGACGCTGTACGTGCGGCACGCGAACAAGAACCTCGACCCGCTGGCGGAGAAGCTCCGCAACGAGATCGAGGGAGACGGCAAGTGAACGAGTCCAGCCCGATCCTCAACATCAGCATCTTCGGTGTCTTCGTCCTGATCACGCTGTTCGTGGTCATCCGGGCGAGCCGCAACACCAAGACCGCTGCCGACTACCTCGCCGCGGGTCGCGCGTTCACCGGCCCGCAGAACGGCATCGCGATCGCGGGTGACTACCTGTCCGCGGCGTCGTTCCTCGGCATCGCGGGCGCCATCGCCCTCAACGGCTACGACGGCTTCCTGTACTCGATCGGCTTCCTGGTGGCGTGGCTCATCGCGCTGCTGCTGGTCGCCGAGCTGCTGCGCAACACCGGCAAGTACACGATGGGCGACGTGCTGAGCTTCCGGATGCGCCAGCGTCCGGTCCGCGCCGCCGCCGCCACGTCGACGATGGCCGTCTCGTTCTTCTACCTGCTGGCCCAGATGGCCGGTGCCGGTGGTCTCGTCGCCCTGCTGCTCGGCATCACGGGCACCGGTGGCCAGGCCCTCGTCATCGCCGTGGTCGGCGCCCTGATGATCGCCTACGTCCTCATCGGCGGCATGAAGGGCACCACCTGGGTGCAGATCATCAAGGCGGTCCTGCTGATCGCCGGTGCCGGCATCATGACCGTCTGGGTGCTCGGCAAGTACGGCTTCAACCTCTCCTCCCTGCTCGGCGCCGCGGTCGACAACGCGCCGAAGGCGGGGGAGAAGCTCCTCGGCCCCGGTCTGCAGTACGGCAAGACCGGCACCAGCAAGCTGGACTTCCTCTCGCTGGCGCTGGCCCTGGTGCTCGGCACCGCGGGTCTGCCGCACATCCTGATGCGCTTCTACACCGTGCCGACGGCGAAGGAAGCCCGTCGCTCGGTCGTGTGGGCGATCTGGCTGATCGGCATCTTCTACCTGTTCACCCTGGTCCTGGGCTACGGCGCCGGTGCGCTCGTCGGTCCGGACACGATCAACGCGGCACCCGGCAAGGCCAACTCGGCCGCTCCGCTGCTCGCGCTGGAACTGGGTGGCCCGATCCTGCTCGGCCTGATCGCGGCGGTCGCGTTCGCGACGATCCTCGCTGTCGTGGCCGGTCTGACGATCACCGCGTCGGCGTCGTTCGCCCACGACATCTACGCCAACATCATCAAGAAGGGCAAGGAGGAGGACAAGGACTCCGAGGTCAAGGTCGCCCGCCTCACCGCGGTCGTCATCGGTCTGGTGTCCATCGGCGGTGGCATCATCGCCAACGGCCAGAACATCGCGTTCCTCGTGGCACTGGCCTTCGCGGTCGCCGCCTCGGCGAACCTGCCGACGATCCTCTACTCGCTGTTCTGGAAGAGGTTCAACACCTCCGGCGCGCTGTGGAGCATCTACGGCGGCCTGATCGTGACGATCACTCTGATCATCCTGTCGCCCGCCGTCTCCGGCACGCCGACCTCGATGTTCAAGAACGCCGACTTCGACCTGTTCCCGCTGTCGAACCCCGGCATCGTCTCGATCCCCGTCGCGTTCCTGCTCGGTTACGTCGGCACGATCCTGTCGAAGGACAAGGCCGACCCGGTCAAGCAGGCCGAGATGGAGGTCCGCTCCCTCACCGGTGCGGGCGCCGAGAAGGCCATCGCGCACTAGCTGTTGCTCGAAGAGAACGGGCCGTCCCTTCGCGGGGGCGGCCCGTTTTTCGTGTGTGCAACCCTGGCGGCGCCGTCCGCGTATTGACTGCGAACGCGGCACGAGCTTGGGGGACCGGAGTGCGACGAGACGAGGAGTTCTCGGAGTTCTTCACGAGCAGATTCGACTGGGCGCGGCGCACGGCGTACGCGTTGTGCGGCGACTGGTCGGAAGCGGAAGAACTCGCGCAGAACGCCTTCGTGAAGGCGTATGCGAAATGGCCGAGCATCAGGCGGGAAACGGCGGAGGGGTACGTCCGCACCATCGTGACCCGTCTGTTCCTCGACAGCAGGCGTCGTGGCCGCGAGCGCGAACGCCCTGTCGCCGACCTGCCGGAACGCGGTGTCGGCGGTGGTTTCTCCGATCCCGACGCCAAGCTCACCGCGGCGCTGCAACAGGTGGGACCGAAACAGCGAGCGGCACTTGTGCTGCGTTTCGTGCACGACCTGTCGATCGAACAGACGGCCGCCGAGCTCGGCTGTTCGGTGGGCAACGTCAAAAGTCAGACAGCCAGGGGTTTGGCGACGCTCCGCGAGGCGTACGGCGAACCGGTCAACTCGGAGTGTGGTCGATGAACATCGAAGACGAGCTGCGCGGAGCTCTTGACGTCTCTGCTCCGCCTCCAACGACAACCTTGGACCACGTGCTCAAGCGTGGTCGCCGCCGGGTGCTCGCCCAGCGCGCCGGCGCGGTGCTCGGGGTGTTCGCGGTGGTCGCCGGCATCGGGTTCAGCGCGGCGACGCTGAACAGCGCCGCGCCGCAGGCGCCGGCGGACGGGCCGAACGAAGGTCCGGCCACCGTGGAACACGCACTGGGCTGGCCCAGGGTCGACGCCCCGCCGCAGATTCCGTACCGGACGTGGGAGCCCGCGTCGACCGCGCCCCCACCCGCGGGCCGTCCCGTGGTCGACATCCCTCTGTGCAACCAGAAGGCGCCGCTGCAACCGCGGTTGGTGGACCTCGGCGCGCGGCAGTTCGACCCCGAGACCGTTGCCGCGTGGCTCGACCAGGCGAGGAAGGTGTTGCCGGAGGTCACCATCGGCGCCGCGACGCCCAACCCGACGCACACCAGCTACGAGGCCGACGTGTCCGACTCCCGCGGCACCGGCAGCATCAGGATCACCCTCGCCAGGTTCACCGGCACCCCGCTGGAGAACGCGAACGACGCGCTGTGGGAGACCGGTGACTGCGAGCCCGCTCAGCGGCTCGTCCTCAACGGCTCGGTCGTGCAGTTGCACGGCGTGCGGCCGTACGAGCCGTTCCAGTCGCTGGTGCAGGTGTTGCGGGTGTACCACTACGACAACACGTTGATTCAGCTCGAACTGCGCAACTTCGGCAGCCCGGACGTGCGTCCTGACCCGAAGCAGCCAGGTTTCTGGGAACGTTTCGGAGCCGGGCGCGCCACACTGCCGTTGACCGAGGAGCAGTTCGCGAGGCTCGGGCCAGCCATCGCGGGGGTGGCCTGAGGGTGTCCCGTGCCGGAGGTTCACGTCCGTGCAACCTCCGGCATGGGAACATCTACGGCGTGACTGTTCCAAGCGTGGAGATCGCCGCCGTGCCGGCGCAGCTGCCCGAGGGCGCCGTTCTGCTGGACGTGCGTGAGCAGGACGAGTGGGACGCCGGCCACGCACCCGGCGCGCTGCACGTCCCGATGAGCGAGATCGGTGCCCGGCTCGAAGAGGTGCCGAACGACGTGCAGCTCTACGTCGTGTGCCGCGCCGGTGGCCGTTCCGCCCGCGTGACCCAGTACCTCAACGAGAACGGCTGGGAGGCCGTCAACGTCGAGGGCGGCATGCAGCACTGGGAGGCCGCCGGGCGTCCGCTCGAGGGCGGCGTCGACGGCATGGAACCCGAGGTCATCTGATCGTGCAGCCGCTGCAGCCGATGCGCGTGGACTGGGTGGCGACCCCGCCACCCGGTGCGTACCCGCAGCCGTCGCACCGGTCGCAGCGACTGACCTACGGCGGTCCGCCGCACTACCCGGTCCCGCCGCGCTGGGGCTTCCCGCTGCTGGCGTGGCGCTGGCCCACGGCCGTTCCCGGCGCGGTCGAGCAGGCCGACTCGGTCGACGGCGTGCGCAGGCTGGGCCGCACCGCGCAGAACGCGCTGTGGCTGCTCGCCGTCGTCGCCGTCTGGGGCGCGGGCTCGGAGATCTGGCGTTACGTGCTGGTCGCGCTGAGCAGGTTCGGCGCGTTGTCGGCCGGCGTCGTGAGCGCGTCGGACGCCCTGGTGGTGTCCTCGTCGGCGATCACGATCACCGGCTGCTTCCTGGCGCTGATCCTCTCGATGCTGTGGGTGCGGCGCGCGCGGAACGTGGCCGCCACGCTCGTGGGCTACGGGCCGTCGCGCTCGGACCGCGACGTGCTGATCGGCCTGATCGTGCCCGGCGTGAACCTCGTGGTCCCCGGCTCGGTGCTCGCCGAGCTCGAACACGCGGTGGCCCGCAGGCCCGCCGACGAACGCCCCCACCCGTCGAAGCTCCTGCGCTGGTGGTGGGGCCTCTGGGCAGGCTCGGGGCTGATGGTCGTGATCGTGGTCCTGTGGTCGTTCCGGTCCAGCACCCAGGCCCTCGCGGACGGCGTCCTGCTGCACGCGTTCGCCGACCTGCTGCTCGCCGGTGTCGCCGTGACGTCGGCACTGGTCGTCCGCCGCATCACCACGCTGCTGCTGCCGGTGGACGCCGCGTCCGTGCGGCTGTTGCGCGTGGTGGAGGTCAAGGACGCCCCGGCACCGCCGCTGCGCTCGGTCCGCGCGTCCGGCTCGCCCCGCTGATCTGTTCAGGCGACGTTCGTCCCGGCGGACCTTCCGGCTTCGCGCGGCGAGTGCCAGGTTGGACGAATGCGGACACTCATCGGGGCTCTGGTGATCGCAATGGTCACTCCAGGCGTCGCCCAGGCACACCACCGGGAATTCGACCTCCAGGCGCACCGCGGCGGCATCGGCCTGACCGTGGAGAGCACGCTCAAGGCGTTCGGCAAGGCGCTCGAGCTCGGCGTGACGACCCTGGAGCTCGACCTGCAGATCACCCGTGACGGCCGCGAGGTCATCACCCACGACCGCAGGACGAACCCGGCGAAGTGCCTCGACACCGCGCCCGCGTTCCCCGGCGACCCCGAGTTCCCCTACGCGGGCAAGTACGTGAAGGACCTGACGTTCGCCCAGGTGCGGACCCTGGACTGCGGCAGCACCAGGTGGTCGCAGTACCCGGACCAGGAACTCTCGCCAGGCGCCCGCATGCCCACGCTGGACGAGCTGTTCGACCTCGCGCGCAAGCACCGCGCGTGGGGCATCCGCTTCAACATCGAGACCAAGGTAGAAGCCGCCGCACCGCACGAGACCGCGCCACGCGAACAGTTCGTGCAGCGCGCCGTCCGTGAGATCCGCCGCTCGGGCTTCATGTCGAACGTGACCGTCCAGTCCTTCGACTGGGGCACCTTGATGCGGCTGCGCGAGGTCGAGCCGCGCATCCCGGTGGTGGCGCTGACCCAGCCGGAGATGCTGCGGCCCGGCTCGCCGTGGACGGGCGGTCTCGAGCTCGCCGACTTCGGCGGCAGCGTCGCGAAGATGGCGAAGAGCTTTGGAGCGTCAGCGCTTTCGCCGGTGCACGGCAACCCGCAGGGCGGCAAGGTCGGCGACCCGGACTACGTGCCGTTCACGACGAAGGCGCTGGTGCAGGACGCGCATCGGCAGGGGCTCAAGGTGATCCCGTGGACCACCAACGATCCCGCCACCATGAACAAGCTGATCGACGACGGGGTGGACGGGATCATCACCGACTACCCTGACCGGCTGCGGAAGGTGCTGAAGGAGCGCGGTTTCAAGCTCCCCCAGCGCTATCCGCGGCGTTAGCCGGTCAGGCTCCGTCGCCGAGGGGCAGCGAGTGCAGCCCCCGGATCACGAACTCCGCCCGCCGGTTGGGTTCCTCGGCCAGCACCACCCCTGGCAGCTTGCGGTGCAACGACGACAGCGCCGCCTCCACCTCGATCCGGGCCAGCGGCGCGCCCAGGCAGTAGTGGATGCCCATGCCGAACCCGAGGTGCTGGTTCTTCTCGCGGCCGATGTCCAGCACGTCCGGGCTCTCGAACACCAGCGGGTCGCGGGCGGCCGCGCCGAGCAGGGCCGCGATCTTCTCGCCGGGCTGGATGACGTGGCCGGCGATCTCCACGCGTTCGGTGGCGGTGCGTTCGAAGAGCTGCAACGGCGAGTCGTAGCGGATGAGCTCCTCGACGGCCGTGGGCATGAGCTCAGGCGAGAGGCGTTCCCACTGCGAGCGGTGCTGCATCAGGGCGTAGACGCCGTTGCCGATGACGTTGACCGTGGCCTCGTGGCCCGCCATCAGCAGAAGCACGGCGGTGGCGACGAGTTCGTCCTCGGTGAGTCTCGCGCCGTCGGTGTCGGTGACGGCGACGAGGTCCGACACGAGGTCGGTGCCGGGGGAGACGCGGCGCAGCGCGACCAGTTCGCGCAGGTAGGCGACGAACTCGGTGGCGGCGCGTTCGGCCAGGGCCTGCTGGTCGGCGGGCAGGCCGTACTCGTACATCTTCACGATGGCGTTCGACCACGGCTGGAGCAGGTGGCGGTCCTCGCCGGGCACGCCGAGCAGCTCGGCGATCACCTCGACCGGCAGGGGCGCGGCCACGTGGGCGAGCAGATCGGCCTGGCCCTGGTCCTTGATCTTCTCGGCCAGTTCGTCGACGAGCTTGTCGGCGAGGTCGGCCACCCACGGGCGCAGGCGTTCGATGTGGCCGCGGCCGAACGCGGCGGCGACCAGGCGGCGCAGGCGGGTGTGGGTGGGCGGCTCGTTCTCCAGCATCGAGTTGCGGTGCAGGAGGTTGAACGCCATGAACTGCTCGACCGGCTTCGCGTCCGACCAGATCCGGCCCAGCGAGCGGTGCCGCAGGACGGCGGAGCAGGCGGCGTGCGAGACGGCGACCGCGACGCCCAGCTGCTCGTGGTGATGCACCTCACCGGCCTCGCGCAGGGCGGCGAAGGCCGGGTACGGGTCGGCGATGAACGCGGGATCACGCTGGTCGAACGTCACAAGGCGGGACGGTAAGTCGCGAACCGCGATTCGTCCACGTGCATTTGATTGATGACTCAAATTGTTGCGCAGGAACTATCGTTCGGTGTGTGCAGCAGCCTGCGATCGTCGCGCACCGTGGCGCGTCCACCGACCGTCCCGAGCACACCATCGGTGCCTACGAGCTCGCGCTCAAAGAAGGCGCGGACGGTCTTGAGTGCGACATCCGCCTGTCGAGGGACGGCGAGCTCGTGTGTGTGCACGACCGCACGCTCGCCCGCACGTCGAACGGCCGCGGCACGGTCAGCGCGCTCACGCTCAGCGAACTGCAGAAGTTCGACTACGGCAGCTGGCACTCGCACGGTCAGCCGGCCGAGCTGCTGCTGCTCGACCAGCTGCTGGAGCTGGTCAAGGGCACGAACGTGCAGCTCTTCGTCGAGACCAAGCACCCGGTCCGGTACCGCAACGAGGTCGAACGCAAGCTCGCCGAGGCGTTGAAGAGGCACGGCCTCACCAGCCAGATCGTCATGATGTCGTTCTCGCCGACCGCGGTGAAGGCGTTCCGCGAGCAGGCGCCGGACATCCGCACGGTGCTGCTCCTCGACCGGCTGGGCCGGTACCGCGCGGGCGCGCTGCCGTCGTTCGCCGACTACACCGGGCCGGGCGTGCACCTGCTGCGCAACGACCCCGGTTACGTCGATCGGGCACGCAAGGCAGGTCATGAGACGTACGTGTGGACGGTCGACGGCGCCGAGGACGTCGCGCTGTGCCGTGACCTGGGGGTCCGCTACCTCGCGACCAATGCCCCGGCGAACACCCGCCGCCTGCTGACGGCTAATTTGGCGACCTAGACAAGCCTGAGCACGAGGAGGGCCAAGGTGGCCAAGCGGACCGCGGTCAAGGACGCACCGAAGGACGGGATCAACCCCAAGCAGCCCTGCCCGTGCGGCTCCGGCAAGCGCTACAAGGCCTGCCACGGCGCACCCGGCGGTGCGACGGACGTGATCGTGTCCCGGCCGTTCGAGGGCCTGGCCGCCGAGTGCGAGCTGATCGCCCTGCGCGAGTTCGTGCCGTCGGCGATCGTGAAGCTGCCGGTCAAGGACGGCCGCGAGGTCACGCTCGCCACCGTGCTGCCGATGGCCGCCGCCGGGCTGATCCGCGGCGACGACGTGCCGTTCGTGGGCCTGCAGGTGCAGACGCGCTCCGGTGACATCAGCCGGGACCTGGCGCGGGCGCTGCAGTGGGCGCAGCAGGCGAAGACCGGTGACGTGCTGCCCGTCGTCGGCCCGGACGCCGGTGAGGACCCCGGTCGTCTGCAGGACCTGCTCGACGTCGACGCCGACATCACCCCCGTGCTGCACACCGACTTCATCTGGTGGATGCCGGAGGGCACCG
This sequence comes from Lentzea sp. HUAS TT2, assembly GCF_051853195.1. Taxonomy (NCBI): domain Bacteria; kingdom Bacillati; phylum Actinomycetota; class Actinomycetes; order Pseudonocardiales; family Pseudonocardiaceae; genus Lentzea; species Lentzea sp. HUAS TT2. Next base: position 2,877,628 of record NZ_CP196667.1, read on the forward strand.
AGCCGACCGGTGACGTGGCGCTGTCCCTGGAGCGGGCGAACGCGGCGATCCTGCCGACCGAACGCCTCGACGCCCCCGGCGTGAAGGCCGCCTACTGGGTCGACGCGGGCGACAAGGCGCACCTGCGCTGGGTCCGCCCTGAGCCCGAGGAGAAGCTGCTGCCCGCGATGGCCCGCCTGGCCGCCCGTGGCGAGCTCGACCTCGGCGAGGGCTCCCGGTACGCCGGGTCGTTCCGCGCGCACGGCCTGCTGGTGCCGGTCTGGGACCTCGACCGCGAGATGCACGCCCGCGAGTGGGCGGAGCCGGCCGAGGCACTGGGCAAGCGCCTGCTGGAGGCACTGGCCTCCGACGAGCCGCTGTCCGACGCCGAGCGCCGTGCCAGGGACGGCCTGCGCGGTCGTCAGATCACGCTGCGATGACCCTGTCCACAGGGTTGTCCACAGGGAGTTGTGGATAAGTGCTGCTGCACATCATCTCGACGGCCGACTGGGCAGCTGCCCGGTCGGCCGGTTCGATCGCGCCCGCCGGCGAGGACTTCGTGCACTGCTCCGATCGGGGCGTCGTGCACGTGACGGCCGGCAAGTTCTTCCACGGGCAGAGCGGGCTGTTGCTGCTCGTCATCGACCCGAAGCAGCTCGACGTGCCGGTGCGCTGGGAGGCCGTGCCGGACTCGCCGCTGTGGTTCCCGCACGTGTACGGCCGGATCCCGGTCGCGGCGGTGCTGGAGGTCCACGACTTTCCATGCGAGCCTGATGGTTCGTTCGTTCTGCCGGAAGCTGTCGCAATTCTGTGATTCGGTAGGGCAACCGTTCGGTGCACGGGGGCGTGGTCTTCTCGAAGCCAGTTCGCTGGTTCGGGGAGGGGGTGTGCCGTGACGGCGGTGCTGAGACTGGAGTTGGCCGCCGAAAGCGGCCGGGGGAGAGCGGAAGCCGTGGGGGACTTCGCGGAGTTCGTGCGCGTGTCGATGCCCGGACTTCTGCGGTACGGCCACGCGCTGACCGGAAATCCGCACGACGCGTCCGACCTCGTCCAGTCGGTGCTGGAGAAGGTCGGCTCGCGCTGGGCAGCCGTGCAACGCAAGGGTGACGACCCGCTCGCCTACGTCCGCAGGGCGATGGCCAACACGCACATCAGCATCTGGCGGCGCCGTCGCCGCGAGAGCCTCGTGGCGGAGCTCCCCGACTCCGGTGCCGTGCCCCCCGAGCTGAGCAGGCTCGACAACGAGCCGCTCTGGCAGGCGCTGCGGGAGCTGCCACCGCGGCAGCGCGCGGTCGTCGTGCTCCGCTACTACGAGAACCTCTCCGAGGCTGAGATCGCGCACGCGCTCGGAATCTCGTGCGGCACGGTGAAGAGCCAGAACAGCAAGGCGATGGCGAGTCTGCGGACACGCCTGGGAAAGGACTGACCGTGGACGACCTCGACGACGAGCTGCGCAGGCTCTTCAGCGACGAGCGGCTGGACGTCCACGTGACTCCGGACGTGGACTCGGTCGTCCGCGGAGCGCACCGCCGGCGCCGCCGACGCGTCGCCGTGGCCGGCGCTTTCGGCGTGGTGGCCATGGCGGGGGTGGGACTCGGCCTGGCCGACCTCCGCCTGCCGAACCCCGACGAACTGGCCGGTCCGACCCTGCCGACCTCCTCGTACGGCCCCTCGACGACCCAGCCTCCCGTCTCGACCAGCACGTACGTCTCGACCCAGACCGTCACCGTCAACCCGCCGCCCACCTCCAACGGTGGCGGCAACAACACCAACCCCGACGCCGGTCCCGGGACCACGGGCAAGAAGTCCTCGAACCCGCCGCCGCCCCCCACTCCGCAGACGCAGGCAGGCCGCTTCGGGAGCCTCGAGCTGGGGATGTCGGAGGCGGCCGCGCTGAAGACCGGGGCGCTGGTCGAGCCGAGCAGTCCCGCCGACCAGGAGAACCGGTGCAAGGGGTACGCCACGACCGCGGTGCCCGACTCCAACGCCGTGATCATCTCTCCGGTGAAGGGACTCGTGCGGATCACGCTCGCGACCGCCGTCAAGACACCCAACCGCGTGGGTGCCGGTTCCACGCTCGAAGCCGTGAAGACCGCTTATCCGAATGCCGTGCAGAATGGTTCCACTTTGGTCGCGCCGATGGCGGCGACGCCTAAGTGGTCGTACGTCTTCGAGAATGACGGTGTGACGGTGACCGTGGTCCGGATGCGCCTTGCCGATAACGACTGCGCAACGGCCTGACCAGCTTCGGAGCGCCTCGCAACCTCCTTGTGACGCCGACGTCCTAAGAGTGTCGGAATCAAGGGGGAGCCGAAATGAAGAACGCACTCAGAATCGCATTCGCGGTCGCTTTCACCACGGTCGGAATCGCCGCGTGCACGTCCACGCCAGAGGCGCCGCAGAACACCGCGCCCATTACTTCGGAAACGCCGCCCGCGTCGCCGTCGGTCACGGTCGTCACGACGGTCACGACCGTCACCGTCACCAACCCGGCACCGCCAGAGGCCTTCGTCGACACCGACAGCCGCCTCGGCTACGGCTCGCTCAAGCTGGGCATGACCGCCGACGAGGCGATCGCCGCCGGGTTGAAGGGCGTGAGCTGGGGGCCGAACGGGGAGGGCACCTGCACGATCGCCGAGAACGTCGCGCTCTCCAAGAAGTACGGCGTCGAGCGGATCACCCTGCCCGAGGGGGCGAAGACGTCGAAGGGGATCGGCGTCGGCTCGACCGTGGCCGACGTGAAGAGGGCCTATCCGGACGCCGTGACCTCCAGCCGCGGTTACGTGGCGAGTCTGGGTGACGCCGGTGTCTACACGTTCTCGGTCATGTCCAAGCTGAACGGGCCTTTCACCGACGTCGACGAGGTCCTGGCCGTCAAGCTCATCTCGAAGAAGCTGGATTGCCCGAACGCCGCGCTCTGATGTCGAGAAGGGCGTTTCGGCTCCGTCCCAGGGGTGAACGCGGCCAGGACAGGTCGCAAGAGGACTGAGGGAGAACTCCGAGATGGCCAAGTACCTGCTGCTCAAGCACTACCGCGGCGCCCCTGCGGCGGTGAACGACGTGATGATGGACCAGTGGTCTCCCGAAGAGATCACGGCCCACATCCAGTACATGAACGACTTCGCCGACAAGCTCCGGACCACCGGTGAGTTCGTCGACGAGCGGGCGCTCGCGCAGGAGGGCACCTGGGTCCGGTACGACGGCGAGGGCAGGCCACCGGTCACCGACGGTCCGTTCGCGGAGACGAAGGACCTCATTGCCGGCTGGATGATCATCGACACCGACACCTACGAGCGCGCGCTCGAGCTCGCGGGGGAGCTGTCGGCGGCACCGGGCAAGGACGGCAAGCCGATCCACGAGTGGCTGGAGCTGCGTCCGCTCTACGGCCACGCGCCGACGATCACGGAGTAGGACGTGGACGAGGCACTGCTCAGGAGCCTCACGCCGGCCGTGCTCGGCATCCTCGTCCGCCGCGGAGCAGACTTCGCGGCGGCCGAGGACGCCGTGCAGGACGCGCTGGTCGAGGCCGTCCGCGTGTGGCCGGAGGACCCGCCGAGGGACCCGAAGGGCTGGCTGGTCACGGCGGCCTGGCGCAAGTTCCTCGACGCCACCAGGGCGGAGACGGCGCGGCGCCGCCGTGAGGACCTCATCGACGCCGAACCGGAGCAGGGTCCCGTCCAGGACGCCGACGACACGCTGCAGCTCTACTTCCTGTGCGCGCACCCGTCGCTCACGCCGTCGTCGGCCGTCGCGCTCACGCTCAGGGCCGTCGGCGGACTGACCACGCGCCAGATCGCCCAGGCCTACCTGGTGCCGGAGGCCACGATGGCCCAGCGCATCAGCCGGGCCAAGAAGACGGTCGGCGACGTGCGGTTCGACCAGCCCGGCGACGTGGCCACCGTGCTGCGAGTGCTCTACCTGGTGTTCAACGAGGGCTACTCGGGTGACGTCGACCTGGCCGCCGAGGCCATCCGGCTCACCCGCCAGCTCGTCGCCGCGATCGACCACCCCGAGGTCGCCGGCCTGCTCGCGCTCATGCTGCTGCACCACGCCCGCCGCGCCTCCCGGACGACACCCGGCGGCAGCCTGGTGCCGCTCGCCGAGCAGGACCGCGGCAGGTGGGACACGAGGCTGATCGCCGAGGGCGTCGAGATCCTGCAGGGTGCGCTCGCCAGGGACCGGCTGGGGGAGTTCCAGGCGCAGGCGGCCATCGCGGCGCTGCACGCGGACGCGCCCGTGGCCGAGGAGACCGACTGGGTGCAGATCGTGGAGTGGTACGACGAACTGCTGGCGCTCACGAACAGTCCCGTCGTCCGGCTGAACCGCGCGGTCGCCGTGGGCGAGGCGGACGGGCCGCGCGCGGGGCTGAAAGCGTTGGCCGAACTGGACGACTCATTGCCCCGCCACACGGCCGTGGCGGCATATCTCCACGAACGTGACGGGGATCTCCGAACGGCCGCGAAGCTCTACTCGGAGGCCGCCGGGAAAGCGTCGAACCTGGCCGAGCGGGAATACCTCACCCGTCAGGCCGCGAGGCTCAACAACTGAAAAGGCTCGCCACCCGAATGGGTGGCGAGCCTTTGTGATCAGGCACTCAACCGTGCGAAGAGAAAATCAGAGCTTGCCGCCGGCGGCGGTCGGGGCGCTGGCGTCGGCACCCTCGTCGCCCACGCTCTCGCGGGTCAGGAACGTCTCCACGTAGAACATGTTGCCGTCCGCGCGGTCCATGATCGTGAGCAGCGTCTTCATCGAGGAGACCTCCTCGACCTGCTCCTTCAGGAACCACTGCATGAACTGCTCGCCGATGTAGTCGCCCTCCTCGCGGGCGGCCTTGGCCAGGCCCACGATCTGGTCGGTGACCTGCTGCTCCTGGCGCAGGGCCAGGTCGACGAGGTCACGCGGCGACTTGAACTCGTTGAACGGCGTCTCGATGCCGGGGATGGAGACGGCGATGTCGTTGTCCATGAGGAACTGCACGATCATCATCGCGTGGTTGCGCTCTTCGAGGGCCTGCTCGTAGAAGTGCGACGCGAGGCGCGGCAGGTCCTCGTTGTCGAACCACACGGCGAGCGCGATGTACTGCTGCGAAGCGGAGAACTCGTTGCCGACCTGGGCCTGCAGGAGTTCGTGGAACTTCGACTTCTTGGACAGGATCTTCTTCACGTTCGAGGCCATGCGGAGTACGTTAACCCAAAACGATCAGACTTGCATTCCAGGAAAAGCTAACCTTTGTTTGGAAAGGAGATCCAAACAAAGGTTAGGCATTCCTAACGATCACACCAATGGCGCGCGGTCGATCGGGCACGACATGCAGCGGGGTCCGCCGCGGCCGGAGCCCAGTTCCGAACCGGCGATCCGCAGCACCTCGACCCCGGCGTCCTCCAGGCGCTCGTTCGTCTCGACGTTGCGCTCGTACGCCACGACGAGGCCGGGAGCGACCGCGAGCGTGTTGTTGCCGTCGTCCCACTGCTCGCGTTCCGCGGTGACGATGTCGAGACCCGTGTCGATCACGCGCAGCCGTTCGATGCCCATCGCCTCGGCCGCCGCCTCCAGGAACGGCACGGGGCCGTCCACGCGCACGCCACCGTTGCCGTCGGCGCGCAACGGGTACGCGGTCAGCGTGTGCCTGATCGCCGGGTACATCACCACGGCGTCGCGGTCGACCATCGTGCAGACGGTGTCGAGGTGCATGGTGGCGCGTTCCTGCTCGATCGGCACCGCCAGCACCGTGTGCGCGAGACCGTCCGCGAGAGCGGAACGCGCGAACGACTCCGCACCGGCCGGGGTGGTGCGCTCGCCGACGCCGATGGCGATCACGCCCGGCGCGAGCAGCAGCACGTCGCCACCCTCCAGCGGCGCCGAGTGCGCGCCGTACGCGCGGCCCGTGCGGCGGAACCGCGGGTGGTAGGCGTAGATCAGGTCGGTCAGCGTCGTCTCGCGGTCGCGGGCGGGCAGCGCGAGCGACGTGATGGCCACGCGATCGCCGACCCAGACCGACGAGTCGCGGGTGAAGAGCAGGTTCGGCAGCGGGTCGACGGCGAAGTCGATCGGCAGGTGCATCTTGCGCACCAGCGACGCGCCCTCGGCGGCCGGCATCTCCTCGAACGTCATGCCGGTCATCAGCACCTGGGCGAGCTGTGGCGCGTCCAGCGACGTGAGGTGGCTGCGCAGCGCGTCGGCCAGGTCGATGCCCAGGCGGCGCTCGTTGACGGCGCTGTGGATGCCGGCGATGCGCGCCCGGTTGTCCTCCAGCGCCTGCACCAGCACGTCGGCCAGCAGCAGGACCTCGACGCCCTTCGAGGTCAGCGTCGCGGCGAACGCGTCGTGCTCCTCCTGGGCCCTGCCGACCCACGGCACGCCGTCGAACAGCAGCTGGTCGTTGTTGCGCGGGGTGAGCCTCTTGAGCTCGTTGCCCGGCCGGTGCAGCAGCACCGTGCGCAACGGGCCTACCTCGCTGTCCACGCGGGGCGCGGCGTCCGGGAGTGCTTCCGTCTCAGCGATCGTGTGCGCAGTCACCGGACGAGCGTAACCCTGAACAGCGGAAATCGCCGTCGGCGAGCCCGAAATCGCAACGAATGGCGGCTATTTGTGCGCTTTACCGTGGAATCGTTACGGCAACCAGCTCACTTTGCCGCGCAACATTGTGTAGCCGATGAACGCGACCACGTCGAGGATGGTGTGGGCGATGACCAACGGCCACAACCGCTTGGTGCGCTGCCAGTAGAACCCGAAGACCAGGCCCATGACGACGTTCCCGATGAACCCGCCGAAGCCCTGGTAGAGGTGGTACGAGCCGCGCAGCACGGCCGCCGCGACGAGCGCCGTGTACTGCCGCCAGCCCAGCTGCTCCAGCCGCGTGATCAGGTACCCGACGACGAGCACCTCCTCCGCCCACGCGTTGCCGGCGGCGGCGAGGATCAGCGCCAGGCTCATCCACCACTGGTTGTCCAAAGTGGACGGCTGGACGGCGAGGTTCAGCCCGAGCGCCCACGCGGCGAAGTACAGGCCGAGCCCCGGGATGCCGATGACCGCGGCCAGTCCCAGCGCCCCCAGCGAGTCCGCGAGCTTGCGGGTGCCGTCGAGTCCGATGACCTTGAGCTTGATTCCCGTGCGCCACAACAGGTACAGCCCGATGCCACCCCACGCGGCGAGCTGCAGCACGCCGAGCAGCTGTGCCACGAGGTCCAGCAGGTCGGCGCGCGCCTGCGGGACGTTGATCGCGACGGACTGCTGGTTGAGCGGCGTCGGCTGCAGCAAGCTGTCGATCAGCCGCACGAGGCTGCGCAGGCCCGACAGCCCGAGCGTCATGCTGAAGACGATCAGCAGTTCGAGCTGGTAACCACGCTTCTCTTCGGCGGGAATCAAGGTCACCAGCCAGACGCTACCTCTGGGACAGGAAGGGGCACCCCATCAACCGGCGCAGTTCCGCGGCGAGTTCCTGCGGAGTGCCGACCGGCTTGGAGAACGCGATCCGCACGTCGTGGTCGTCGCACTCGGCCTCGACCCGCAACCGCAGCCCGAACCGGTCGAGCCCGAGCGGCCGGATGTTGCCCGCCTGCAGCTCCTCCGGCAGGTGGCGGGCGAGCTGGACGACGACGTCGCGGTGCGCGGCCTCCAGGTGCCGCAGCCAGTGGTCCTCGTTGTCGCAGAACGGGTCCGGCGTCGCGCTCGCGAACTGCTCCGGCCTGATCGACGACGTGCCCTCGGCGTCCGCGATCACCATCGAGGCAGGTGTGAGCCTGAGCACCGAGGCGCCGTGGCCCGCGTCGAGCAGCCGGTGGTCGGGGCGCACGTCGGCGACGGCGAGGATCTCCTCGCGCGCCTCCTCGCCGTCGAGCGCCGAGACCCAGCCGGTGAGCCAGAGCAGGCCGCGGACCGGTTCGCGCAACGGCACCGGTGCCTGGTCGGCGATCTCCAGCATCGCCGTCACCTCTGCCCGCGGCGACTGCCAGAGCTGCCCGACCAGCGGGTGCTCGTCGGGCAGCAGCAGGATCGTGGAGCCGCACGGGTGCACGTGGTGGAACAACGGGCTGGTGCGGGATCCGGTCTGAGGAAGCAGTGCGGCGGAACCGTGCCGGGCCGCGATCGTGCGGGCGCGCTCTGCGGCGTGCGGCGCCGGTGGGCGCTTGGTCTGGGTGTCGGTCACCGCTGCACCTCCTCGAAGGTTAGGCAAGCCTAACTTAGCTTTGCTCATCAAGGGAAGCATCACCTGTACCTTGGACGGGTGGTCGTGCCCAACAAGCCGTCCACCGAGGTCACGGCGCTCGACGATCGGTGGACCCGGCACTGCGTGGACCGGGCGAGTCGTCGTGCGCTCGTGTGGACCGTCGTCGCCGGTGCGGCCTTCGCGCTCCAGTTCGTGCTGGTGCTCGTGTGGTCGTGGTCCTCTCCGGTGGCGCTGGTCCTGCTGTTCTTCGCCGCTGCCGTGCTGTGGGTGGTGACACGTCGTCGTCCGGTGCGTTTACCGGAAGGCGAACCGTGGCATTTCGCCCATGTGCAGTGGGAAGGAGGGCGTCTCGTCGTGTTGTCGTCACCGCCTCTGTTGCTGACCTTGAGCGTCGGCCCCCTGCTGCGCGGACGGATCGCGCGCCATCGGCGTGTGTGGTTCGTGCCGCCGGACTCCGCTGGGAACACCGTCGTCACGTTTCGCGGGGTGCCGCAGCTGATTCCGGCGCGTGTGCAGAGATGATCATCGAGACCTGGAGCGACACCTGCCTGGCGCGGGCCGATCGTCGCGCGGTCGGCCACATCTTCTTCGCGCTGGCGGCGTTCGGCGTCGTGCTCGTGATCGGCTGGCTCTGGCTCACCGTGCTGTCCGTGCCGGTGGTGCTGGAACTGGCCGCGCCGGGGCTGCGGCACTTCCTCACGCGAGGCGGCACCCTGCGGCTGATCGAGCAGTTCCCGTGGCGTCCGGTGTGGGTGAGCTTCGTGCCGGGCCGGCGGATCGGGCGGTCTGCCTACCTGCGGGTCGACGACTCGGAGAAGAACCTGCGGCTGCCGGAGCTTCCCGAACGGGCGCGCGTGCTGATCCGCCACACCCGGCGGGTCTGGATCGCCGGTCCGGACGAACGTGGACGCGTCGTCGTGATGACGCGCGGTCTCGCATTCCTCACCCGTGGCCGGGTCATCGATCGCTAACGGCCCGTCGCGATGCCCTCGGACTCGGCCCACTGCGTGAGGTCGTCCTTGCGCAGCGCGGCCGCCAGCAGTTCGGGGAACTTGTCCGGCGTGCAGGCGAACGCGGGCGCGCCCAGCGCGTGCAGCTTCGCGGCCAGTTCGTGGTCGTAGGCGGGTGTGCCGGAGTCGCTGAGCGCCAACAGGTTCACGACCGTGACGCCGCTCGCGACCAGTTCGCGGACCCGGCGTTGCAGCTCGGTCTCCGACCCGCCCTCGTAGAGGTCGCTGATGATCACGACGACCGTGTCGATCGGCCTGCGGACCAGGGTCTGCGCGTAGGCGACCGCGCGGTTGATGTCCGTGCCGCCGCCGAGCTGCGCGCTGAACAGCAGGTCGACCGGGTCGCTGAGCTGGTCGGTCAGGTCCGCGACCTCGGTGTCGAACACGACGAGCTTCGTCGAGATCGACCGGATGCTCGCGAGCGCCGAACCCAGAACCGCCGCGTGCACCAGCGATTCGGCCATCGAACCGGACTGGTCGACCAGCAGGATCACGTCCCGCATCGCTGCGGACCGGCTGCGCCTGCGGTGGCCGATCAGGTCCTCGACGATCACGGTCTTGTGCTGCGGCTGGTAGTTCTTGAGGTTCGCCTTGATCGTCGTCGCCCAGTCGACGTCCTGCAGCTGCGGCCTCCTGGTGCGCCGCGATCTGTCGACCGCGCCCCTGACGGCCTCGATCAGCCGGTCCTGCAGGCGTTTCTCGATGTCCTCGACCACCTTGCGCACCACGGCTTTCGCGGTGTCGCGGGTGCGGGCGGGGATGGCCCTGGAGAGCTGCAGCAGCGTGCTGACGAGGTTCACGTCCGGCTCGACCGACTGCAGCAGCTCGGGTTCGAGCAGCAGCTGCTTGAGACCCAGCTTCTCGACCGCGTCCCGTTGCATGACCTGCACGACGGACGTGGGGAAGTACTTGCGGACGTCGCCGAGCCAGCGGTGCAGCTGGGGGGAGCTGGCGCCGAGACCGGCACCGCGGTCACCGCCACCGCCGTAGAGCCCCGTGAGCGCGCCATCGCGCCGTTGGTCGTCCTCACCGAGCTCGGACACGTCTTCCGCGCTCGGTCCCAGGAGCAACCGCCAGCGCCTCAGCCGCTCTTCGGTCATTTGAGCGCCGCCGCCACTTCCTCGGCCGCGCGCACGACGTGCGGGCCGATGATGTCCGCGTCGAGCTTTTCCAGTGCCACCACGCCGACGGACGCCCGCAGGCCCGGTACGCCGCGCACGGGTGCCGCGACGCCGTACGCGTTCGGCTGCAGCTCTCCGGCCGACGCGACCCAGATCTCGCCGGGCTGCGAGATGGCCCTGCCGGCCGCCCCGCGGTGCACCGGGTGGCGCGATCCCACCCGGTACGCCACGTGGTACGCGGTCCACGACGGTTCGACGACGGCGACGGCCTGGGCCTCGCTGCCGTCCGCGACCGTGAGGTGCGCGGTGGCGCCGACCTTCTCGGCGAGCTCGCGCAGCGCCGGGTTCGCCGCCATGCGCAGCTGGGGGAGGACGTTGGAGGCGAGGCGCAGCACGCCCAGGCCGAGCCTGACCTTCGAGCCCTCCCTGCGCACGAGACCGCGCGCCTGCAGTGGCACGAGAAGCCGGTACACGGCCGCCCTGGACGCGCCGATGGCCGTGGCGAGCTCCGAGATCGACGGTGCCTCGGACTCCGCCTCAGCGACCGCCTGGAGCAGCGCCAGACCCCTTTCCAGGGTCAGCGAGCTCTCCTTCGTCGCTCCGACCATCACGCACTCCGAACTGTTCCCACCACCTCGGCGAGTCCGACCACCGAGCCACCTTCCCCTGGCGCCGTCGCGGTCAGCTTGACCGTGTCGCCGTCCTCCAGGAAGGACCTCGTGGAGCCGTCGTCGAGCTTGAACGGTTCCTTGCCACCCCAGCTGAGTTCGAGGAACGAGCCGCGCTCGTCCTTCTCCGGTCCCGAGACCGTGCCGGAGGCGAACAGATCACCTGGGCGCACCGTAGCCCCGTTCACCGTCATGTGCGCCAGCTGTTGCACAAATGACCAAGACATCTCCCGGAACGGAGGCCGCGCGACGATGGTGTCGTTCAGCTCCACGGTGATCGTGATGTCGAGGCCCCACGGCTGGTCGCACGTCAGGTAGTCGTGCAGCTTGTTCGGCAGCGGCGGCGTCGGGACGCGTGCAACTGAGAACGCCTCCAGCGGCGTGATCCACGCGCCGATCGACGTGGCGAACGACTTGGCCAGGAACGGGCCGAGCGGCTGGTACTCCCAGGCCTGGATGTCGCGTGCCGACCAGTCGTTGACCAGCGCGACGCCGAAGACGTGCTCGGCGGCCCTGCTGGTGCTCACGTTGGCCGCCTTGGGCCCGCCGCACACGAAGCCGACCTCCGCCTCGATGTCGAGACGTTCGGAGGGACCGAACTTCGGGCCCTCGCTGCCGCGCTTCTGGCCGTTCGGGCGGACGATCTCGGTGCCGGAGACGTACACCGTGCCCGCGCGGCCGTGGTAGCCGATCGGGAGGTGCGTCCAGTTCGGCGTGAGCGCGTCGCCGTCGGGGCGGAACATCTTCCCGACGTTCTCGGCGTGGTGCCTGCTCGAGTAGAAGTCCACGTAGTCGCCGACGGTGAACGGCAGCTTCGCGGTCTCGATCCCGACGAGCTCGGCGCCCTTGGGGGCCGAGCTCGCCTGGACGATCTCCCTGAGCTTGGCGCGCAGCACGCTCCAGACCGGGCGTCCGGCCGCCAGCAGCGGGTCCAGCGAGTCCTCCTGGAGGTACTCGCTGCACTTGCCCAGGTGCAGGCTCCTGAGCAGCAGCGCCTTGTCGCCCACCCGGACCGCCACGCCGCCGTCGACGACGCCGTAGGGGAGGGTCTGCGGTCCGAACGGCTGGTCCTCGGTGAAGTTCGGGTCGCTGATCCAGCTCACAGCAGTCCAAGCCCCTCGAGGTCGGCGACGGGTTCGGCGAGCGAGCACGAGCCGTAGCTCGCGAACACGCCGCGCACGGCGTGCGCAGCCTGGTCGCTGAGCGCCTTCGCCTCGGCGGTGAGAGCCTCGGCGTCGGTGCTCGCGAGCGCTTCGCGGACGTCGCGGCCGCTGAGCGATCGCGCGGTGGCCACGAGGAGGTTCAGGAAGCCGTGGTGGGTGAAGCCCTGCTCGTCGGTGTAGCGGACGGCCTTGTGCAGGCCCGCCGTCGCCTTGAACGCGACGCCGCCACCGCTGACGACGGACAGGAAGTCACCGACCTCCTCGACGCTCGGGAAGTTCTCCTGGGAGAGCCCACCGCAACGCAGTTTGGGCCAGCTGCCGTGCTCGATGACCCGGCGGACGCCGTCGAGCCACTCGGCACCGCCGCGGCGGGGTTCGACGACGCGGATGACGTCCTCGGGCACGAACTCCGACACGCGCTCGAGCCACACCTCGTCCACATCGGACGGTGCGGGCATCTCGACCATGCGCAGTGCCAGGAGCTCGCTTCGGCTCTCGACGATCGAGACGGCCTTCGGCACGCCGCCGAGGCCGGTGTCGATCACGAGGCTCAGTGCTATCGGTTTGGCCGGCTTGACCTTGATCAGTTCGGTGATCAGCTCGGCGAGACGGGAGGCAGGACAGAGGAAGAGGCCCATGACGCCGGACCACTCGCCGACGCGGCCGTCGAGATGACCGCGCACCGCGTCGGGCATCGACGCGTTCCCCGGAGGGAACAGCGCGGCATCGTCCACAAGCCTCGCGAGCAGGGGCGGAGTACCGCGCGGACCGGGCGCACGGAGTTCGACAGCGCTTGACACGGCTGACACGCTAGCCGTGTACCGCCAACTGAACAAAGATGTCCGATAGTCGAACGCCCGGAGAGCAGTCATGGCTTACTACCGCCAGGTGGGAGAGATCCCCCGAAAGCGGCACACGCAGTTCCGCAAACCGGACGGTGGGCTCTACGCGGAAGAGCTCATGGGGGTCGAGGGGTTCTCGGCCGACTCGGCCCTGCTCTACCACCGGTACCTGCCCACGGCGATCGTCAACGCGGAGACGGTGAAGGACGAGCGCGGGACCGTCGTGCCGAACCTGCCGCTGAAGCCCCGTCACTTCAAGACCCAGGACCTGACCTGGGCTTCTGACGAGGTCGACGCGGTCACCGGGCGGCGCAAGCTCTTCGGCAACCCGGACGTGACCATCGGTTTTGTCGTCGCCACCGTGCCTTCGCCGTTGTACCGCAACGCTTTCGGTGACGAGCTGCTGTACGTGCAGAGCGGTTCCGGGGTCATCGAGACGATCTACGGTGCGCTGGAGGTGGGCGACGGCGACTACGTCGTGATCCCGACCTCGTGCACCTACCGGGTGGTGCCGTCGTCGCCGATGTCGTTGCTCGTGCTGGAGGCGACCGGGCACGTCGGACCGCCCAAGCGCTACCTGTCCAAGGCCGGCCAGTTCCTGGAGCACTCGCCGTACTGCGAACGCGACATCCGCGGGCCGGTTGAGCCGTTGGTGGTGGAGGGGGAGGACGTCGACGTGCTCGTGCGGCATCGCGCGGGGCTGACGCGTTTCACCTACGCGAACCACCCGTTCGACGTCGTCGGCTGGGACGGGCACCTGTACCCGTGGGCGTTCAACATCCGCGACTTCGAACCGATCACCGGCCGCGTGCACCAGCCGCCGCCCGTGCACCAGACGTTCGAGGGCCCGAACTTCGTCGTGTGCTCGTTCGTGCCGCGCAAGGTCGACTACCACCCGCTGTCCGTGCCGGTGCCGTACAACCACGCGAACGTCGACTCGGACGAGCTGATGTTCTACGTGGGCGGCAACTACGAGGCGCGCAAGGGATCGGGCATCGGCATCGGCTCGCTGTCGCTGCACCCGTCCGGCTGCACGCACGGCCCGCAGCCCGGCGCGGTGGAAGCGTCCCTGGGCGTGGACTACTTCGACGAGACCGCGGTCATGGTCGACACGTTCCGCCCGTTGGAGTTGGGCGAGGCCGCGGAGGTCTCCGAGGACCCGGCGTACGCGTGGACGTGGGCCCGTCGAGGTCCGGCCTGATTTTCTGTCGGAGGTCCTCGCTACTTTGGTCTGGTGAGGACACGAGCCGTACCGATGCGCTGGCAGGGCCTGGGCAAGGCCCTGCCGGTGCTGTGGGGCCTGTACACGGGCTCCGGCTCCACGCCGTACCGCGTCTGCGTCGACCTGGCCGCGGGCTCGGCCAAGTGCACCTGCCCGTCCCGCAAGTTCCCCTGCAAGCACGCCGTGAGCCTGCAGGAGCTCGACATCCCGGACGCCCTCCCGCCCGAGTGGGTGGAGGAGTGGACCCAGCGCCGCGCGGCCCGTGAGCTCGACTCCTCACCGGAGGCCGTGGCCCGCCGGGTCCGCGCTCGCGAGAAGACGGCGGCCAACCGCGCGGCAGCGATGTCCTCGGGCATCGACGGCCTGCGCGACTGGCTTCTCGACGTCGCCTCCGCCGGCATCGCCTCCCTGCCCGGCCGCCCTGCCTCCTGGTGGCAGGCGTTCGTCGCCCGCATGATCGACGCCCAGGTGCCCGGCGTCGCCGCCGCGGTGACCGAGATCCAGGAGATCGTCGCCCGCTCGGGCCCCCGCTGGACCTCGGACGTGGCCGACCGCCTCGGCGGCCTGCACCTGCTGTGCTTCGTGCAACCGCGCTCCCGCCTGGGCGTGACGGTCCCGGAGGAGACGGTCCGCGCCACCCCTGGCGTCACCGACCGCTGGGTGGCCCTCCTGCGCCTGGAAACCGACGACGGCCGTGTCCGCACGGTCCGCCAGTGGTGCTGGGGCCGCCAGACGGCCCGCTGGGTCGTGGCGATCCGCCACTCCGCCGTGGGAGCCCCCGTACCGCTGCTCCCACACGGCCAGGAGTCCTCGGCCCTGGTCCACCCCTACCCGGCCTCGGACCGGGTCGCCCTGGGCGAACTGGAGGGCTCGCGCACCCCGGACCCGGTGCCCGCCCCGCAGACGTGGCGCGAGTCCCTGGCCTCCCTGGAACCGATGCTGACCGCCGACCCGTGGCAGCGCCTGTTCCCACTGGGCTGCGCCACGGTCCGTCTGCACGGCACGTCCCTGGTGGACACCTCGGGCCACGGCCTCCCGGTGCGCGACGACACGGGGCTGGACATGGCCCTGGCGCTGACCGGCGGCACCGCGTTCGACGCCTGGGGGCTGTGGGACGGCCACGCCCTGCGGCTGGGCGCGATCGCGGTGGACGGCGCGCTGGAGGTGGTGGCGTGACGGGCCACGCGCTGACTCGGCCACGAGCCTTCGGCCCGAGTGCTGAGCCCGCGCCGCTGCGCGCCTTCGTGCGCTTGTCCGCTGAGCCCGCTCCGATTCCTCACCGCCCCACCACCACGTCTCCCGTCCTCCCCGGCACCAGAGAGGCGGCGGCGTGAAGGCCGACTGGTCCAAGACCGTCCAAGACCTCCTGATCGGCACCACCAGAGGCGGCGGCGACCCGGCAGCCCTGCTGTCCGACTGCGCCGCCCTGGGCGTGGCCGCGTTCGGCGCCACCCTCCCCCAGGAGGCCACCACCGACCCGCTCCCGCTGGCCCCACCCGAGCAGGCACACCTGCCCCGCCCCGCGGCCAAGGCCGTCCTGGCGGCGATCATGAGCCTCGACGACGAGGTCCTCCTCACCGAGTGGTGCGCCCTCGCCAAGGCGAACCACGTCGTCGCCGAGCACCGCATGCTGCCCGCCCTGCTCTCCCTCGGCACGGCCCGCCCGGGGCTCAGGTCCGCGGTGGTCGAGGTCCTCGGCACAAGAGGCCGCTGGCTCGCGAACACCCGCCCCGGCTGGTCCTGGGCCAGCGGCGCCACCCCGCTCGTCGACGAGGTCCCGCTGGAAGAGGTGCTCGACCTGCCCAGCGCCCAACGCGTGCGCGCTCTCAGACGCAAGCGCAAGGCCGATCCGCAGGAGGTCGGCGCGTTCATCGCGCGGGAGTTCCAGGCCTCGCGTCGCTCGGCCGACCGCCAGGTGCTGATCAGCGCACTCGAAACCGGTCTGGGACCGCAGGACGAGCGGCTCCTGGAGGCGGCGCTCGACGACAAGGCGGCCGGGGTCCACGACGAGGCCCTCCGCCTGCTGCGCAAACTGGGCCGGACGCGTCTCGCCGCCCGCGCCGCACATCGGCTGCGGCACGGGCTGCGGCTGACCGCGGACGGGCTCGACGTGCGGCCGGACGAGCTGTGGACCGGGCCTGCCGACGAGGCGGAGCTGCGCGACCTCATGCGCGACGGGTCGGAGAAGGGCGTGGCCGGTCGCATCCGGGCCGCGGCCGCGAGTGTGCCGCCGTCGTACTGGACGTCGACGCTCAAGGCCGACGACGCCAAGGCCGCCGGCGTGCTCAGGCGCGGGCCGTGGGCCGGGCCGCTGCTCAGGGGTGTCGCGGACCAGCTCGCGGCGGCGAACGACCCGCGGCCGTGGGCCGTCACCGCCGCCGAGACGCTGACCGGCATGGAGCAGCTGGAGATGCTGGCGGCGTTGCCGGCCGAGGTTGCTGAGCAGGCGGTCGTCGCCGTGTCGAAGAACTGGCACTACGACCTCCTCGACCACGCCTGCGCCCAGTTGCCGGCACCGTGGTCGGCGGAGACGACCCGTGCGCTGCTGCACCGCTACGCCGCACTGCCCGACCCGCGCTGGCGTGCCGGGCGGCCGCCTGCCGTGCTGCTGGCGCGGGGTGACGCCGACCTGCTCGGTGCGAGCTGGGAGGCTCTGACCCGTCGCTGGCCGGAGAACTCCCTGGAACTGGAGGTTCTCCGCCTCCGCATCCGCCTGCGTGAATCGTTCGCCCCAGCACCGCCCCAGGAGGCCCAGTGACCGCCGTGCTCAGGCCGACGGCCGAACAGCAGTACGCCGCCGAGCTCGAGGCCGTCGCGGCCCAGGACGACCGGCAGCGGCCGCCCAACTGGCGGATGTCGCCGCAGGCCGTGGTCACCTACGTCCTGGGCGGCACGCTGCCGGACGGCACGGTGATCTCGCCGAAGTACGTGGGCGCGCGGCGCCTCGTGGAGGTCGCGGTCGGCACGCTCGTCACGGACAGGGCGCTGCTGCTCGTCGGCGTGCCGGGCACGGCGAAGTCGTGGCTGTCCGAGCACCTCGCGGCGGCGATCAGCGGCGACTCGACGCTGGTGGTCCAGGGGACCGCGGGCACGAGCGAGGACCAGGTCCGCTACGGCTGGAACTACGCCCGCCTGATCGCCGAGGGCCCGAGCGAGAACGCCATCGTGGCGAGCCCGGTCATGCGCGGCATGCAGCTGGGCACCGTCGTGCGGGTCGAAGAGCTGACGCGCATGCCGTCCGAGGTGCAGGACTCGTTCATCACGGTGCTCAGCGAGAAGTCGCTGCCGGTGCCGGAGCTGAACACGCAGGTCCAGGCCGTGCCCGGCTTCACGGTCATCGCCACGGCCAACGACAGGGACCGCGGCGTCAACCAGATGTCGTCGGCGCTCGCACGGCGCTTCAACACCGTGGTGCTGCCGCCGCCCGCGACCGAGGACGCCGAGGTCGAGATCGTCATCACCAGGGCCTCGCAGCTCGGCAAGGCGCTCCAGCTGCCGGCCGAACCGCCCGCGCTCGACGAGGTGCGCCGGGTCGTGCGGATCTTCCGCGAGCTGCGCAACGGGTCCACGGTGGACGGTCGCACGCAGCTGAAGAAGCCGAGCGGCAGCCTGTCCACGGCCGAGGCGATCTCGGTCATCGCGAACGGCATGGCGCTCGCCGGTCACTTCGGCGACGGCACGCTGGGCGCGGACGAGCTGGCGAGCGGCCTGATCGGGTCCGTGATCAAGGACCGCGTCTCGGACGCGACGGTCTGGCAGGAGTACCTGGAGACGGTGCTGAAGGAACGCGCGGAGTGGCGCGACCTCTACCGGGCCTGCCTGGACGTCAGCGGTGACTGAGCCGGTCCTCCTGGGCATCCGGCACCACGGCCCCGGCTCTGCCCGGATGGTCGAGCGAGCGCTGGCGCAGACGAGTCCGGCGCTCATCCTGATCGAGGGGCCGCCGGAGGCGGACGCGCTCCTCGAACACGTCCACGCGCTCACCCCGCCGGTCGCGATCCTGCTGCACGACGAGACCGAGCCCGAGAACGCGGCGTTCTGGCCGTTCGCGGAGTTCTCCCCGGAGTGGCAGGCCCTCAGCTACGCGAGCGAGAACGGCGTCCAGGCCCGCTTCTTCGACCTGCCGGCGGCGGCGTCGATCGGTGACGACGGCCCGAGCGGCAACGTCGACCCCATCGCCCTGCTCGCCGAGGCCGCGGGCTTCGACGACCCGGAACGCTGGTGGGAGGACGTGGTCGAGCACAGCGCGTCGGACCCGCTCGACCTCGCCGGCGCGATCGCCGAGGCCATGGTCGCCGTGCGCGCGGAGTTCGAAGCCGAAGTAGGCGAACGCACGCTGCGCCGCGAGGCGTTCATGCGCCAGACGATCCGCAAGGCGCGCAAGGAGACCGACGGCCCGATAGTCGTGGTCTGCGGCGCCTGGCACGTCCCGGCACTGCTCGCCAAACCGACCGTCGCCGCCGACACCGCGCTGCTGAAGGGCCTGCGCCGCCGCAAGATCTCCGGCACGTGGGTCCCGTGGAGCCACGGCCAGCTGGCCGCCGAGTCCGGCTACGGCGCGGGCGTCGACTCCCCTGGCTGGTACGCGCATCTCTGGCAGCACCAGGCGGACGTGGTCCCGCGGTGGTTCGCCAAGGCCGCCGCCGTGCTGAGGGAGGAAGACCTCCCGGCCTCGACGGCGAGCGCGGTGGAAGCCGTTCGCCTGGCGGAAACCCTTGCCGCGCTGAGGGAACGCCCTTCGGCAGGCCTGAGCGAGGTCAACGAGGCAGCGCTGGCGGTCCTCTGCGGCGGCGAGGAGATCCACCTCCAGCTGGTCCACCGCAAACTCGTGGTGGGGGAGCGCCTCGGCGAGGTCGGCGAAGCCGTCCCGCGTTCCCCGCTGGCCGCGGATCTCCAACGCCTGCAACGCAAACTCCGCCTCCCCGCGGACGTGCAGCCCAAGCAGCTCAAGCTGGACCTCCGCAAGGACACCGACCGCGAACGCTCCAAGCTCCTGCGGCGCCTGGAAGTCCTCGGCGTCCCGTGGGGCAAACCGGACCGCTCCAACTCCCTCGGCACCTTCGCCGAGGTCTGGCAGCTGCGCTGGGACCCGATCTTCGCGGTCTCCGTCGCCGTCGCCGCCCGCCACGGCACCACCGTCCACACGGCAGCCGAGAACGTCCTGACCCAGGCGGCGAAGGACGCGAAACGGGTGGCCGACGCGGCGGCGACCCTGACCAAGTCCGTGGGCTGCGAGCTCCCGGCGGCCGTCGCCGAGTCCCGCAACGCCCTCGACCGCTGCGCCGCCATGGCCACCGACGCCCTCGAACTGCTGGCCGCCCTCCCGGACCTGGCCAGGACGGTCCGCTACGGCTCGGTCCGCGGCACCGACCCGGAACTGCTGCGCGTGGCCCTGCACGGCCTCCTGACCCGAGGCGCGGTGGGCCTCCCGCTCGCCTGCCGCAACGTGGACGACGAAACGGCCGAGCACGCACTGCAGGTGGTCGACGGCGCCCACGAGGCCACCCGCCTGGCCGCGGACGACGACCACCAGAAGACCTGGTGGCGAGCCCTGCACGCCTTGGTCAAGGCCGAGGCCCACGGCCTGCCGACGGGCAGGGCCACCCGCCTGCTCTGGGAGGCGGGCGAACTGACCAGCGACGAAGTGGCCGCCCGCCTGCACCGAAGCGTTGCCACGGCGTTCGTGGCCGGCTTCCTGCGCGGATCGGCCACCCTGCTGGCCGCCGACCCCCGCCTCTTCGGCCTGATCGACGAATGGCTCAGCGGCCTGCGCGGCGAGGCGTTCGACGACGCCCTGCCCCTGCTCCGCCGGGCCGTCACCGACTTCACCCCCGCCGAACGCCGCCTGCTCGGCGAACGCGTCGTCGCAGGCGAGACCCCTCAGCCCGCCGCCGACGACGAGTGGGACCTGGAGATCGCCGAACGCCTCGCAGCCCACGTCCGGAGCCTCATGGCTGGAGTTTCGCGATCTTCGGAACCGCCGATCCCAGAGCCGTGACCACACCGGACGAAGATCGCCTCACCGTGCCTGACGAGAGTCGCCTCGACGAGTCGCAGCACCTCATCGACGAGGCCAAGAAGTTCGCCCACGACCTGCGCGAAGAGGTCCCGGACACCTCACCGGAACCTCCAGCGGAGGAAGGCTCCCCTGCGAACTAGACCGACCAGGGCGGCGTGATCGTCTGCCCGTCGGCCAGCGTGCCCTGGATCCCCACCGAGGTCGCCACCAGCACCCGTGCCGGCCCGCCGGTCAGCGACAGCTCGGTGTTCGGCGGCACCACGATCGCGTCGCCGGCACCGGCGGTCTGCCCCTGGATCGTCACCGACCCGGACAGCACGTAGAACACCTCCTCCTTGGACGCGCGGTGAGGCGTCCCGTCGCCGCCTTCCGGCACGTCGACGGTCCACAGCGCGATCTCCGAACTGCCGCGCGACGGCACGGCCAGCGACCTGAACTCGAACCCGCCGAACTCGTGCACCGCGGCGGAATCCCCCGTGACCAGCAAGACAACCTCCAAAGTAGTCAACCAAGTTGTCTAACCTTAGAATAAGGTCAACCAGGTTGTCTACCCAGAAACGGGAAACCGATGGAACCGGTGCCGATGCTGCTGGCGATGACGTACCGCGCCATGGGCGACCAGTTTCACGACCGGCTCAGGCAGATCGGCCTCGAACCGCTCAGGCCCGCCCACGGCTACGTCTTCCGGTTCCTCAAGGACAAGCGCGCGACGACCGTCGACATAGGACAGCACCTCGGCGTCACGAAGCAGGCGGCGGCGAAGATCGTCAACGAGCTCGACGAGTGGGGCTACGTGCTCAGGGAGCCGCATCCGACGGACAAGCGCGCCCAGTACGTCACGCTGACCACGAAGGGCCGCGACTACCTGAAGTTCGCGGACAACCTCTGGGCTGACCTCGAGGCGGAGATGGCGGAGGCGATCGGTGGCGACACGCTCGCCACCATCAGGCAGGGCCTCGCCGCGTACCTGAGGCACGTCCACGGCGAGGACCAGCCAGGGCTGCGACCGGTCTGGTGATCAGAAGACCTGCGTCAGAGCGATCACGGCGAACACCGCGAAGATCGCCCCGGCCACCCGCTGGATCCAGTGCGTCGGCAACCGCCCGGCGAGCTTGCGTCCCACCAGCACCGCGAGCCCGGCCACGCAGACCAGGGCCAGCCACGCGCCCAGGCCGACGGCCAGCGGTGTCCCGTAGCGGGCGGTGATCCCGGCGGTCGCGAGCTGCGAGGCGTCGCCCCACTCGGCCGCGAACAGCACGCCGAACGACGTCAGCGCGGCCCGCCAGAACGGCACGACGGACTGAGCCCCTTCCTCGTCGGCGGACTCGGAGTCCTGCGAGAACCCCTCCTTGAGCAGCATGAACGCACCGATGCCGAACAGCAGCGCCACGACGCCGGCGACCACGCGGTCGGGGAGCAGGGTGATGGCCGAACCGAACGCGGCGGCGATCACGCTCTGCGCGGCGAAGGCGCCGACGACGCCGACGAACACCGGCCAGGCGCGATAACGCGTGGTCAGCACCAGGGTGGCGACCATGGTCTTGTCCGGGAGCTCGACGAGGAACACCACCGCGAAGGCGGTGATGAACGCGAGCAATGAAGTGGCCACGAGGTCCTCCACGTCCGAATACGATCCCGGACGGAGGCGCGACAGACCCCGACCGGGCATGCTGCAACCCGGCCGGAGGTCTCGTTCGCCCGACAAACGCATCGGGTGTGGGACCGGATCCACTCGAAGGCGGATCAGTATGTCGATCTCCACGCCACCGGCCGACAACTCCGGTGGGAACTACTCCCCTCTGGCGCAGCCATCGTAACCGACGCATGTCACCCGACCGGGGTGACTTCGCGCACGGGACCTTGGTCCCGAGTCCGAACGGGACCGTAGTACCTGATAGAGGACGTGGCCCGCCCATACGCTCCTTGACGTGGACGTACTCGAACTCGCGCGGTGGCAGTTCGGCATCACCACCGTTTATCACTTCCTGATGGTGCCGCTGACGATCGGCCTCTCGCTGCTCGTTGCAGCGATGCAGACCGCGTGGGTGCGCACGGGCAAAGAGCGCTACTACAAGATGACGAAGTTCTGGGGGAAGCTCCTCCTGATCAACTTCGCCATGGGTGTCGTGACGGGCATCGTGCAGGAGTTCCAGTTCGGCATGGCCTGGAGCGCCTACTCGCGGTTCGTCGGTGACGTGTTCGGCGCGCCGCTCGCGATGGAGGGGATCGTCGCCTTCTTCGTCGAGTCGACGTTCCTCGGCCTGTGGATCTTCGGCTGGGACAAGCTGCCGAAGAAGGTCCACCTCGCGTGCGCCTGGGCGTTCAGCCTCGCGACGATGGCCAGCGCGTACTTCATCCTCGCCGCCAACTCGTGGATGCAGCACCCCGTCGGCATCGTGCTGGACGAGGGACGTCCGCGACTCACCTCGATCTGGGCCGTGCTGACGAACAACACGACGCTGGCGGCCTTCCCGCACACCATCGCCGGAGCGTTCGCGGTCGCCGCGACGTTCCTCGTGGGCATCGGCGCCTGGCACCTCTGGAGGAAGTCGGACGAGACCGGCGTCTGGCGCAGCTCGCTCAAGCTCGGTACCTGGGTCGGCGTCGCGGCGTTCGCGGTCCTCGCGATCAGCGGCGACGTCCAGGGCAAGCTCATGTTCGAGCAGCAGCCGATGAAGATGGCCGCCGCGGAGGCCCTGTGCCACACCGAGGAACCGGCCGCCTTCTCGGTCTTCGCCATCGGTGACGTCACCAGGCCCGACTGCGAGAACGTCAAGAGCATCACGGTCCCCGCACTGCTGAGCTTCTTGGCGCACAACGACTTCAGCAGTGAGGTCAAGGGCATCCAGGACCTCGTCCCGATGTACCAGGAGAAGTACGGCACCAACTACCCGGTCGACGACCGGCTCGGCGAGCTCAGCGGCAAGCCGATCGACTACGTGCCCGCGCTTCCCGTGACGTACTGGGGCTTCCGCCTCATGATCGGGTTCGGCGCGATCTCGGCCGCACTGGGCCTGGTCATGCTGTGGCTCACGCGGGGCGGTCGTGTTCCGCAGGGCCGGTGGTTCCCGATCACCGCGCTCGCCGGCATCGCGACGCCGTTCCTCGCCAACAGCTTCGGCTGGATCTTCACCGAGATGGGGCGGCAGCCGTTCGTGGTCGTGCCCAACCCGTCCGGTGTGGACGGTGTCTGGATGTTCACCGCGCAGGCGGTCTCGGCGTCGACACCCGGCGAGATCCTCACCTCGCTGATCGCGCTCACGACGGTGTACGGGGCGCTGGCCTGTGTCGAGGTCTACCTCATCCGCAAGTACGTCCGCGGTGGCGTCGCCGGGGTCATACCCGCGAAAACCGACGACGGCGCGCTGGCGTTCGCGTACTAGGGGAGAAGCTGTGGAGACGCTCTGGTTCTGCGTGATCGCCCTGCTCTGGCTGGGCTACCTGTTCCTCGAAGGTTTCGACTTCGGCGTCGGCATGTTGCTCCCGTTCCTCGGGCGCGACAACACCGAACGCCGGGTGATGATCAACACGATCGGGCCGGTGTGGGACGGCAACGAGGTGTGGCTCCTCGTCGCGGGCGGTGCCACGTTCGCGGCGTTTCCCGGCTGGTATGCGGCGCTCTTCAGCGCCGCGTACCTGCCGCTCACCCTCTTCCTCCTGGCTCTGATCGGCAGGGGAGTCGCGTTCGAGTACCGCGGCAAGGTGGACTCGGAGCGCTGGCGGAAGGTCTGGGACGCGGTGATCTTCGTCGGGTCCTGGGTGGCCGCACTCGGCGTCGGTCTCGTCATCGCCACGACCGTCACGGGCCTGCCGATCGACGCCGCCGGTGACCGGGTCGGCTCGCCGTTCGCGGCGATCAAGTGGGAGACGGTGCTCGGCGCGCTCGCGATCGCCGGGTACGCCCTCGTCCACGGTGCGATCTTCCTGGCGCTGAAGACCGAGGGGGAGATCCGCGAACGGGCACGGCTCATGGCGTTGCGGATGGCGCCTGTGGCCTTGCTGCCGCTGGTGGCGCTGCTGCTGTACGTCGCAGGGGTGTGGGCGCTTCCCGTGCTCCTGTTCGCCGGGCTCGCGTTGTGGCGCCTCTGGGTGGGACGCGAAGGACAGTCGTTCGCGTTCATGGGGCTCGCCGTCGCGGCGACGGTCATCGTGCTGTTCACCTCGCTGTACCCGAACGTCCTCCCGTCCACTCTGGACCCGGCGTACTCGCTCACCGTGGCGGGCTCGGCGTCGAGCCCGTACACGCTGACCGTGATGACGTGGGTCGCCGCGTTCGGCACGCCGGCCGTGCTGATCTACCAGGGCTGGACCTACTGGGTCTTCCGCAAGCGCATCGGTGTCCAGCACATCCCGGCGGCGCACTGATGAGGCGAGGCCCGCTGGGAGCTCTGCCCGAGCTCTCCAGGAACGCCAGGCGCGCCCTCGTCGGGGTGGGCGCGCTGGCGTTCCTCAACGCCCTGGCGCTCGTCGCCCAGGCCGTCGCGCTGGCGTCGGTGATCACGACCCGCGAAGGCCTTCCGCTGCTGGCCGTGGCGATCCTGGCGCGGGCGGGCCTGTCTTGGGCGACGGAGTCCGCCGCCGCCCGTGCCGCCGCCGGCGCCAAGGAGGAGCTGCGGACCCGGCTGCTGGCCAAGTCGTTCGAACGCGGCCCCGGCTGGATCGCCGAACGCGGCACCGCCGAGCTGTCGGTGCTCGCGACCAAGGGCCTCGACGCGCTCGACGCCTACTTCACCCGTTACCTCCCCGCGCTGGTCACGGCCGTGGTCGTGCCGCCACTGGCCGGCGCGTGGATCCTCTTCACCGACTGGCCGTCGGCCGTGCTGATCGCGGTCACCGTGCCGCTGATCCCGGTCTTCGCCGCGTTGATCGGCTGGTACACCGAGAAGCGCGTCCGCAAGGCCGCCGACGTCACCGAGCTTCTGTCCGCACAGCTCCTCGAACTGCTGCGCGCGTTGCCGGTGCTGACCGTCTTCGGCCGTGCCAAGCAGCAGGCGAGCGCGGTCGAGCAGATCGGCGAGCAGCACCGCAAGGCCACGATGGGCACGCTGCGGATCGCGTTCCTGTCCGCGCTGGTGCTGGAGATCGCCGCGTCGTTGTCGGTGGCGCTGATCGCGGTCGGCGTCGGTGTCCGGCTCGTGCACGGCGACATGACGCTGATGACCGCGCTGGTCGTGCTGATCCTCGCGCCCGAGTGCTACCTGCCGTTGCGCGCCGCCGGTGCCGCCCACCACGCGAGCGAGGACGGCCTCGAAGCGGTCCGGCGCGTCGCCGAGGTCGTGGACCACGAGGACAAGACCAGGCCGCGGCTGCCCGGTGGTGCGGTCCACGTCGACAACCTGCGGGTCCTGCGCAGGGGCGGCTTCGCGCCGGACGGCATCAGCTTCGACGTGCGGCCTGGGGAGATTTATCGACTTGAAGGCGCGAGCGGCGCCGGAAAGTCGACAACGTTCCAGGTGCTGCTCGGCTTCGTGGAGCCGACGGATGGCACCACGTTCGTCGCCGGCGACATCGCGTACGTGCCGCAGAAGCCCGCGTTCGCCGCCGCCACCCCGCGCGCCGAGCTGGAGCTCACGGTTCCCGGTGCCGAGGACATCGAGCAGGTCGCCCACGAGGTCGTGGCCACGCATCTCCTCGACCGCCCGATCACCGACCTCTCGACGGGCGAACGCCAACGCGTCGCGGTCGCCCGCGCCCTGCTGAGGGTCCGCCACGGCGCGACGGTGCTGCTCCTCGACGAGCCGACCGCGCACCTCGACCCGGTGACAAGTCGCAAAGTCGACAAAGCGATCAAGAGAGCTAGCGACACGGCCGCTGTCGTCCTCGCCTCGCACCGCGAGAAGGAGTCGACCGACGACGAGACGTTCGCGAAGGTCGTCACCGACGAGACGCAGCCGGAACGCCCGAAGCGCCTGCCGGTCCCGTGGAAGGGCGCCGGACTGGGCATCCTCGCGGCCGTCGCGGGCATCGCCCTGACCGCGCTGGCCGCCCACCTGATCGCCCGCGCCGCCGAGATGCCGCCCATCCTGACGCTGTCGGTGCTGGTCGTGGGCGTGCGGACGTTCGCGTTGAGCAAGGGCGTGCTCCGCTACATCGAGCGGCTGGTCACCCACGACGAGACGTTCCGTCTCGCGAACCGTCTACGCGCCGAGCTGTGGTTGCGGCTCGTGCGCACCCAACGGCGTGATGGGCTGCAACGGCTCGTCGAGGACACCGACACGGTCCGCGACCTGATTCCCCGCGTGCTGGTGCCGCCGATCGTGGCGATCGGGGCGGGCATCGCGACCACGGTCCTGTTCGCGTTCATCGACCCGGCCGCCGCGCTGACGTTGGGCGGACTGCTGCTCGCGGCCGGACTCGCGGCGCCCGCCGTCGCCGTGTGGACCGAGCGCCGGGCCAGCACGAAGCTCGCCAGGGGCCGCCGCCAGGTCGCCCGCGACACGATCAACGCCCTCGCCGCCGCACCGGACCTCATCGCGCACGACGCCCACCACCGCCTGCTGGCCCGGCTGCACGCCGAGGACGTCGAGCTCGCGCGACAGACCCGCCGGCAGGCGTTCGGCACGGGCGCGGCCACGGCGATCGTCCTGCTGGCGACCGGTGCGGCGGCCCTGGTCTGCGCCCTGACCGGCAACCCGGTGCTCGGCCTCGTGCCGCTCGCGCTCGCCGAACCGCTGGCCGCGCTGCCGCTGGCCGCCCAGCAGCGCAGGGCGTTGCGGGAGGCCAGCGCGCGGTTGCAGTTCGACGCGCCGGAACGCCCCGAGCAGCCGCGCGGCAAGCGGATCCGGCTGGAGAACGTCGACGTCCGCTGGCCCGGCGCGGCCGAGCCGACGCTGCGGGACCTCCACCTCAACATCGAGCCGGGCACGCACGTGGCGATCGTCGGGCCGTCCGGCAGCGGCAAGTCGACGCTGTTCGCGCTGCTCCTGGGCTTCCTGCAGCCGGAGCGGGGGATCGTCGAACTGCCGCGCGCCACGTGGTGCCCGCAGGAGCCGATGCTGGTCAGCACGACCGTGAGGGAGAACCTGCGGATGTCGGGTCAGCACGACGACGAGGCGTTGCGGGAGGCGCTGCGCAAGGCGTGCCTGCCGGAGTGGGTGGACCGGCTCGACGTGGTGATCCGGCCCGACCAGGTGTCGGGCGGCGAGGCGCAACGGCTGGCGCTGGCGCGCGCGTTGCTGCACGACGCCGACGTGGTGCTGCTCGACGAACCCACCGCGCACCTGGACGAACCGACGGCGCGCCGGCTGTTGCAGCAGCTCAGGGAGGACGGCAGGACCGTTCTGCACATCACGCACCGCCCGGACGAGGCGGCGAGGGCGGACCTGGTGCTGGACCTCGGCACGCCCGCATACCGTTGAGAGCCATGGACCCCTCTCTGGCGCGGCGCGTGCTCGTCGCGTCCACCGAGATCACGTCGGCGGCGCTGGAAGACCCGGAGAACGTGCTGCGGCTCGTGGTGGAGGCGGCCGCGGAGATCGCGGACGCCGACCTCGGCCTGGCCATGCTCTCCACGGGGGACGACGACGGCACGCTCACCGTCGAGGCGTCCTCCGGCGAGCCGATCGTGGCGACGCTGAGCCCGCGCAGCGCCGCCGCCAAGGCCGCGCGCACGGGCGTCCCCGTGATGGCCGACGACGTCACGAACGACCCGCGCACGGCCCCGTACGTGCCGCAGCCGTTGCGGGTCTACGGGCCGTTCGCCGTAGCGCCGTTCGGCACCTCGGACCGCAAGATCGGTGCCCTGGCCGTGTACCGGCGCCGGGACAAGCCGCCGTTCACCCAGGAGACGGTGGACGTGCTGTCGGCGTTCGCGGCGCAGGCCGGCCTCGCGGTCGTGCTGGCGGAGGGCTTCACGGCACGGCAGCGCGTCGCGGTCTACGAGGAACGCGAACGGATCGCCCGCGACCTGCACGACGTGATCATCCAGCGGCTCTACGGCGCCGGCGTGCAGATCAGCCTGCTGCAACGCCGGCTGGGCAAGAAGCTCGACGCGGGGCAGCGCGCCCGCATCGAGGAGGCCGTCGACCTGGTCGACGAGACGATCGCCGAGGTCCGCGCGACCGTCCGCAAGCTGCGCAACACCGACCCGGCCGACTCCGCCGACCTGCACGACTCCATCAAGGCCGAGGTCCGCACGGCCGGTGAGCTGCTCGGCTTCTCGCCGCGCCTGCACGTGGCCGGCGACCTGGCGAACGTGCCGCGCAAGCACGCCGACGACGCACGGGCGGCGTTGCGCGAGGCGTTGTCCAACGTCGTGCGGCACTCAGGCGCCACGCACGTCCAGATCGACGTACGGCGCGATGAGAAGCATCTGCTGCTGCGCGTCGCGGACAACGGGTGCGGCATCCCGTCCGGCGTGACTCAGCGCGGGCTGAGGCACCTCGCTGAACGGGCGAAGGCCGCGAGTGGTGATTTCCGCGTGGTGAGTTCGCCGAACGGGACGACGCTCACCTGGTCCGTCCCCGTTTAGCCACCCATGCGGCGGCTTGCGTTCGCCGTTCCATGCCGAGTTTGGAGAGAACGGACGTCACGTAGTTCTTCACGGTCTTCTCCGCGAGGAAGAGCCGTTCACCGATTTGGCGGTTGGTCAGGCCTTCTCCGATGAGTTCGAGCACGCGCTGTTCCTGATCCGTGAGGCCGATCGGGGCCGGATTGCGCATCCGTTCGAGTACCCGGCTTGTGGTCGCCGGGTCCAGAAGGGACCGTCCAGCCGCGACCTCGCGCACGGCCGTGACAACGTCCTGACCGCGGACCTGCTTGAGCAGGTAGCCCGACGCGCCGGCCATGATCGCGCCGACGAGAGCCTCTTCGTCGTCGAATGCGGTCAGCACGAGGCAACGAATGCCAAGGTCCCGCAACGACCGGCACAGGTCGACGCCGCTGCCGTCGGGCAGCTGGACGTCCACAACGGCCACGTCCGGCGGTGTCGCCGCAGCTCGGGTCACCGCCTCGTGGACGGATCCGGCCTCCGCGATGACCGAGATGTCCGGCTCGTCGTCGAGCATCTCGCGCAGACCTCTGCGGACTACTTCGTGATCGTCAACCAACAAAACGCGCACTGGCACGAATCCACCGTACGTCGAATGGCTGTTCCTGAGTGTGACTCAAATTGGCACAGTTCTTGTCATGGCAGAAGGCTCGGTACGACCGGTCGAGGAAGCAGATCGCATAGTTGTCGCCCGACTGGTTCTCGAGCTATGGGGCGCGCACACCGCTGTCGCGCACGGCGAGGTGTTCTTCCCGGCGAGTCTGCCGGGCTTCCTCGTGGAGAAGCAGGGTCAGGTGCTGGGTCTGCTGACCTACGCGGTGGCGAACCACCAGCTGGAGATCGTCACGATCGACGCACTCCGGCGGGGCCGCGGCGTCGGCACCGCGCTGGTCGACGCCGCGGTTCGGCAGGCGCGCACACTCGGGTGCAACCGGGTGCGGCTGACGACCACCAACGACAACCTCGACGCGATCCGCTTCTACCAGCGGCGCGGCTTCAAGCTGACGGCCTTGAGACCGGACGCGGTCCGCGAGGCGCGCAAGCTCAAGCCCGAGATCCCCGCCGTGGGGGAGTTCGGCATCCCCATCACAGATGAGGTCGACCTGGAACGATGGGTCGCGCCACGGCAGTAGTCCACAGGTGTCCACAACCTTGTCCACAGGGTTGTGCACAGGGGAGGTGCCGTGGCCCACGGCACCTAGACGTGCAGCTGGTTGAACGCCTCGTCCCACGCGGCGGCGACCTGGTGGGCGCAGGTGGACGGTGCGACGCCTCCCACCCCGGTGCCGAGTCCCGGCATCGCGATGGTGTGGACGGCGTCGCGCACCGGCGTGCCGTCCTCCAGGCGTCCCGTGAGCCAGAGCATCAGCACGGCCCGCGCGGCCAGGTACGGGTGGACGGTGTCGACCGGCAGCCGTTCACCGGGCAGGCGCATGGTCGGGGCGCTGATGAGCCACGCCGGCTCGGTCTCGCCGGTCGCCACGATCTGGGCCTCGCCCACCGGGAGCTCACCGCCGTGCAGCGCGAGGACCGCACTGCGGACGTTGCCCTCGACCTGGGGGAACGCCGTGGCGTAGACGGCGTCGATGCCACCGCGCATCCAGCCCTGCGAGTTCGCCGGGCTGACGATGGCCTGCGCGTGGATGTCCAGAACGGACCCGCGGTGCACCCTCACCCCGGCGCGGCCGTCGGCCACGGCGAGCCAGGCGTTCGCCATGGGTTCGTCGACCGCGCACAACACGAGTTCAGGCGCTAGAGCGGGCACGCCCCAAGCATTCCAGTTCGAACGGTCCCGGCGGAACCCAGGATTGGCCCCCGACACAGGCGTGATTCGCGCCTCTACTGTGTGCGGGTGCCTCGCATTGCGTACTTCGGACCACAGGGGACCTTCACCGAGCAGGCCGCCATGCGGTTCGAGGGTGAACTCGTCCCGTTCGAGACGATCCCGCTCGCCGTCGCCGCCGTGCGTCAGGGCACGACCGACTTCGCGTGCGTGCCGATCGAGAACTCCGTCGAGGGCGCCGTGCCGGTGACGCTCGACGCCCTCGTGCGCGACGAGCCGGTCGTCGCGGTGGCCGAGACGGTGCTGGACGTCCGCTTCAGCGTCCTGGTCCGGCCGGGTACGTCCGAGATCCGCACCATCGCCTCGCACCCGCACGCGCTCGCCCAGGTCCGCGAGTGGATCGCCGCCTCGCTGCCGGGCGCGACCTCGATCGCCACCTCGTCGACCGCGGCCGCCGCTGCCGCCGTGGAACGCGGCGAGTTCGACGCCGCCGTCTCGGCCCCGGTCGCCGTCAACCACTACAAGCTCGACGAGTACGCCACCGACGTCCTGGACGTGCCCGACGCACGCACGCGGTTCCTGCTGCTGCGCCGTCCGGGTCAGCTGCCTGAGCCGACCGGCGCGGACCGCACGAGCGTCGTCGTGACCACCCCGAACCGCGTCGGCGTGCTGTCCGAGCTGCTCACGGAACTGGCGTTGCGTGGCATCAATCTCACCGGCCTCGAATCACGTCCGCAGAAGGGCAAACTGGGGACGTACCGCTTCTACATCGACGTCGAGGGGCACATCGCAGAGCCGAGGATCGGTGACGCGCTGGCCGCGCTGCACCGACACTCGCGCGAGATCCGGTTCCTCGGGTCCTTCCCGAAGGCCGACCACGAGCCCGCAGAGGCTCACAACGCCGAGTTCGCCGCAGCCGCCTCCTGGGTCGATGCTGTCAGAAAGGGCGAGCGCGGGTGAGGTTGCTGCTGGTCAGGCACGGTGAGACGGCGTCGAACGTCGAACGCAGGCTGGACACGGCCATGCCAGGTCCCCCGCTCACCGAACTGGGCAGGAAACAGGCCCGCGAACTGGCCGACAACCTCGCCGCCGAGGAGATCGTCGCGGTCTACGCGAGCATCGGGCTGCGCGCCCAGCAGACCGCGGCGCCCACCGCCGAACGCTTCGGCCTGCCCGTCCAGATCCTCGAGGGCGTGCACGAGATCCAGGTCGGCTCGCTCGAGGGCCGCAACGACACCGAGGCCTACAAGGCCTACCTCGAGACCGTGATCCAGTGGGCCGAGGGCGCGCTCGACGTGGCGTTCCCCGATGGCGGGGAGAGCGGGCAGCAGGTGCTGGACCGGTTCCTGGGTGCGGTCTCGTCGATCCGCGGTGACGGCACGGTCATGGTCGTGACGCACGGCGGGGCCGGGCGGATGGGGGCGCTGGCTCTCGCTTCCAACGTGCCGGTGGAGCTGGCGGAGAACCTGCTGCCGAACACCGGGGTCGTGGTGCTGGAGTCCGAGGGTGACGGCTGGGTGTGCCGGTCCTGGGCGGGCGTGGAGATCTAACCGGCGAGGTCCAGCCACTCGCCGACGGGCAGTACGTGCGCGCGTGGTCCCGCGTGCTGCCGGAAGTCCCCCTCGGGGTCGGTGACCTCGACGTATCCCGGCAGCTTCACCGGCTGTCCGGTCTCGTAGTGGATCGGCACCGCGTGCCAGGCGCCGATGATCTTCGCGGCGGCCGCGGCCTGGAACGGGTCCATCGCCGCGGGCACCGGGCTCGGCGGCTGCAGGTGCGGCGCGTTCACCACCGCGCCGTTGGCCGGCAGGAACGCCGCGTCGAACGGGCTGAAGCGGCGCGCGATCAGCCACCACCAGCCGTGGAACATCGTGTCGCCGCCGTGGAAGACGCGCTGCCCGTCCGCCTCCACCACCCAGTTGAGCTGTGGGTCGCCCAAGCCGTCGATGGAGGGCACGGCCGTGACGCGGAACGGACCGATCTCGTGGGAGGACCAGGTGTCCACCACCTCGGCCGCCAGTCCGTGCTCGACCATCTCGCGCTCGCTCAGCAACGTGGTCACGTTGTCCACGTCGTCGCCGTGGCCGGGTGCGGGGCGGAGAACCGGTGCTCCCGGTGTCAGCACGCCGGCGAGCGCCGTCGCGTCGGTGTGGTCGCGGTGCAGGTGGGTGACCAGCGCGGCACTGACCTCCCCGTTCGGCCGGGTGAGCCCGATCCCGTCCCGCCATCCCGTGAACAGCGGTGACAGGTCCTGCACGTAGTCGATCACCAGGCTCTTCCCGGCCGCCTCGACCTCGATCCCGGCCCAGCCCAGTCGTCGCACTCGCATCTCGCACTCCTCGCGTCGGTGAGCCGAATTTAGAGTACGAGCGTTCGTCAAATCAATAGCGAACGTGCGTACGCTATTGTCGTCCCATGTCCCCGCGACGCTCCGCAGCCGACGCGCTCCTCACCCGAGGCCGGATCCTCGGCCGCGCCGCCGAGATCGCCTCCGAGGAAGGGCTCGACGGCATCACCATCGGCCGGCTCGCCGAAGAGCTGGAGATGAGCAAGTCAGGGGTGCACAAGCACTTCGGCACCAAGGAGACCCTGCAGATCTCCACCCTGGACAAGGCGTTCGTCGACTTCTGGCACCGCGTGGTCGAGCCCGCCCTGACCGAGCCGCCCGGTCTGCGGCGGCTGCGGGTGGTCTGCGCGAACTCCGTGGACTACCTGGCGGAGCCGTTGCTCCCCGGCGGCTGCCTGATGACCGCGGCCCTGAGCGAGTACGACGGGCGGCCGGGCGCGGTGCGCGACGCGGTGGCCGAGGTCTGGTCGCGCTGGCAGGGACAGCTGCGCGCGGACCTGGCCGCGGCGGTGGAGGGCGGTGAGCTGCCAGGAGGGTTCGACGTCGACCAGGCGTTGTTCGAGATCCTCGCCGCGGGGCTGGCGCTCAACGCGGCGATGCAGCTCCAGCACGACCAGGCGGCCGTCGCACGGGCGCGCAGGGCGATCGAGCGGGCGCTCGACCAGTCCTGAGCCGTCAGCCCCAGCCCAGCTCGTGCAGCTTGGCGTCGTCCACCCCGAAGTGGTGCGCGATCTCGTGCACCACGGTGATGATGACCTCCTCGACCACGTCCTCCTCGGTGTCGCAGATGTCGAGGATCGCCTCGCGGTAGATGAAGATGTGGTCGGGCAGGCTGCCGCCGTAGTCGGTGCTGCGCTCGGTCAGCGCGATGCCCTGGTAGAGCCCGAGCAGCGAGGGTTCGTCGGGGTTGCGGTCCTCGACCAGCACCACGACGTTGTTCATCGCGTGCAGGAAGCCCGGCGGGACCAGGTCCAGGGCTTCCTCGACCAGCTCCTCGAAGCGGGCCCTGGTCATCTCGACCGTCATCGGTTCTCGGTGGTCGTGGTGGGTGCGCTGGACGACGGCTTGTCGGGCTTGCCGGAGTCCGAGGGCTTGTTGGAGTCCGGGGCGGGCGCGCTGGACTCGCCGGAGTGCAGCGGGGCGCCGGTGGGTTCGTCCTGGGGCCTGACCGACGTGGTCTGCGGCGGGTTCGAGGTGGTCAGCGGCGCGCCGTTGGGGTTGCGGACGGTGCCTTCCCACGCGACGAGGTTGTTGCCCTGGGGGACCGCGCCGATCTTGCAGTTGGCCTTGCGGGAGCCGACCGCCCAGCTCTCCTCCGCGCGCGTGTCCCAGGTGACGAGCAGGCCCTTGGCCTTCAGGTCGGCGCCGCCGGTGTACTCGGCCGAGATCGCCGCGCACTTCTCCGACATCAGGGCGTCCTGTGCCTCGAGCGCCACGAACGGGCCCTCGGGGTGCTGCACCTCGCCGACGATCTCGAACGCGTGCGGCTTGGCGCACTCGATCGGGTCACCCACGGTGTTGTTCTCGGCCAGCGCCACGCAGACGCCCGGGTCGTAGACGGCCGACTGGTCCTGGGTCTTCGCGCTGCCGAACGACGGCAGGGCCGCGCCGGAGGGGGCGGTGACCTGCAGGCCGCACCTGAGCTGCCGGTAGCCGCTCGACCAGCGGTTCTGGTCCGGGTTGAGCGTGCTGACGCCGTACTTGCCCTTCGGGTCGAGCTTGCCCGACATGTACGTGGTCGAGGCCTGCGCGCAGTTCTCCTGCGCGATCTTCTCCCAGGCCTCGGCGTTCGGGAACGGCGCTTCCTTCGGGTACGCGGCGGTGATGTCGGCCGTGCCGGTGACCTCGAACTTGTGCGCGGCGGTGCAGTCGACCTTCTGCGCGTCCGACAGGTCGGCTTTCTCCCAGTTGAGGCATTCGCCCGCGACAGCTTGGTAGGCGGCGTTGACCAGCTCGCGTTTGCTGCCGAGCGGGCCTCCTGCCAGCACAGACGTGAACGCGGACAACATCAGCAGGCTGAAAGCGCCCACGAAAGCGCCGGCCATCACAAGCCGCGTGTCGCGGATGTGACCGGATCGACTCAACCAACCGGCGCTCGGAGACATCTCAACCATGATGCCCGTGCCGTGTGAGACGGCTGTGCGCCGGGTTGGGGTCGAGTGTTGCTATTAGGACACTCGTCACTGAATTGGCCATGTTTCAGCTGTCTCGCTAGGTACCTTGCCCGCGGGAGTGGTGATGACTGACAACAACCTGCCAGGACCTGGCCAGCCGACGCCCCAGCCTGGGTCGCCGTCGGGACAGCCCGGCCAGCCGCAACAGCCAGGCCAGCAGCTGCCGCCGTACCAGCCGGCGCCGCAGCAGGCTGGTGGACCGCCCGCGAAGGGCAAGGTGCGCCAGCAACAGGCCGGCGTGACCAAGCCGCGCCAGGCCACGGTCGCCGAGCAACGCGCTCGTGCCGCCGCGCTGAAGGCGCAGCAGGAGCGGTTCGCCGCCGAGTCCGCCGCCTTCGAGAAGAAGCGCAAGACGCGCAAACGCCTGCTCATCGGCGGTGGCGTCACCGTGGGCGTGATCGCGCTGGTCGCGATCTGGTACGCGGCCGCCAGCCCGAAGAACGTCACGGCGCAGTGCACCGACTCGAACAACGTGATCGTCGACGACGACTACTGCGACCAGAAGTACTACAGCAGTCACGGCGGGTACACGAGCGGCGGCTTCATCTACATCGGTGGCAGCTCGTACCGCTACAACTACGGCGGCTCGGGTGCGGTCGGCCAGAAGGTGACCGGCGGCAGCTACACGATCCCGAAGGGTGCGAACGTCAGCACCAAGTCGGGCACGTCGGTGCAGCGCGGTGGCTTCGGCGTCAGCAGCGGCTCCTCCAGCAGCGGAGGCTGAGCACAGTTGCGTCGTGAAACCTCGCAGCCGCGGCCGAACTGGCAGCGGACGGTCTCTGACCAGGGGTTGGTGTTCGGCCTGCCCGCGAAGTACGCGAACGGCACCGACCGTCCGTACTGGGACGAGTCGGTCCACTACGTGTTCGAGATGAGCGAGATCCTCGCGCTCGAGGCCGACGTCGAGCTGCTCCACTCCATGTGCCTCGACGCGGTCGACAACGTGGTGCTCACCGAGCGCTACCGCGACTTCGGCATCCCCGAGTGGGTGTGGCCGCACATCGCCGAGTCGTGGCGGCGGCGCGACCCGCACGTCTACGGCCGCTTCGACCTGCGCTACGACGGTTCGGGCCCCGCGAAGATGCTGGAGTACAACGCGGACACCCCCACGTCGCTGCTGGAGGCCGGCTACATCCAGTGGCACTGGAAGGAAGACGTCTTCCCGGACGACGACCAGTGGAACTCGCTGCACGAGCGCCTGGTCGAGCAGTGGACGGAGATCGGCGCCAAGCTGCCCTCCAGCGAGCTGCACTTCACCTGGTCTGGCGCAGACCCGTCCGGTGAGGACCACCTCACGATCGCCTGCCTGCAGGAGACGGCCGCCGAGGCCGGGCTGAACACCGTGGGCCTCGCGATCGAGGAGGTCGGCTGGGACACGTTGCTCAACCGGTTCGTCGACCTCGAAGAGGCCCCGATGGGCACGGTCTTCAAGCTCTACCCGTGGGAGTGGGTGGTCGAGGAGCAGTTCGGCCGCCACGCCGTCGAGTCGCTGCCCGGCACGCTGTGGATCGAGCCGCTGTGGAAGATGCTGCTCTCCAACAAGGCGCTGCTCGCGATCCTGTGGGAGATGTACCCGGGCCACCCCAACCTGCTGCCCGCCTACCTGAACGACCCCGGGATGCTCACCGAGTACGTGCGCAAGCCGCTGCTCGGCCGCGAGGGGTCGAACATCCAGATCGTCGCCCCGGGCTACGAGACGCAGACCGGTGGCGTGTACGGCAAAGAAGGCTTCGTGTACCAGCTGTTCGATCCGCTCCCGGAGTTCGACGGCTACCGCCCCGCGTTGGGTGCCTGGGTCGTCGGCGACACGTCGGCCGGCCTCGGCATCCGGGAAACGGTCGGTCTGGTGACCGACGATGGCGCGGCGTTCGTGCCGCATCGAATTGTTGAGTAAGACTCCGAAAGGGAACGGGAAATGGACTACACGCTCGCGTTGGACCCCGGCTTCGGCTCGGCCATCGGCCGGGGCATCGGCGCGATCGCGCTGTACGCCGTCGTCGGTCTGGTCCTCATGGTGTTCGGCTTCTACGCGATCGACTGGACGACGCCGGGCAAGCTGTCGATCCTGGTCCGCAACGGTGCCCCGAACGCCGTGATCGTGACCGCCTCGGGCCTCGTCTCGATGGCGTTCATCGTCGTCGTCGCCATCCTGAGCGCCGTCGGCAAGCTCGACGAGGGCCTGCTCACGTCGCTGATCTACGGCATCGTCGGCATCATCGTGCAGGTCGCGGCCGTGCGGTTGCTGGAGTGGGTGACCCGCCTGGACATCGGCTCGATCATCGAGTCGGACAAGTTCGCGCCGGCCTCCGTCGTCGTCGCCGCGGCGCACGTCGCCCTCGGCCTCGTGGTGGCGTTCGCGATCTACTAGACGTTCGCGCGAAGGGACCCGGTGCTCACGTGGCACCGGGTCCCTTTCGTCTGCGAGGTCAGCTCGCCCGGCGGACAGCGCCCGGCGCCGGTTCGTGCCGCCTGGCCGTCTCCTGCGGGAACCCCAGCAGCGCGACGAGCAGGCTGCCCACGAACGTCACGACCGCGTTCGGCTTCCGCGTGGCCTGCCTGTGGAACTTCTCGTGGTCGAAGTCGTGCGGAACCTCGTTCGTCATCTCGCACCCCCTGCCGCTTCAACGCCGTCGCGTCGCTGTCCGTTGAACAGCGCGAACCGGATATCCGAGTGAAGCGGGAAACCGGCTGGGACTACCCTTCTCCAGGTGATTGACCTCAAGGTGTTGCGCGAGAACCCGGAGACAGTGCGCGCGTCGCAGCGTGCCCGCGGCGAGGACGAGGGCGTCGTCGACAGCCTGCTGTCCGCCGACGAGCGCCGGCGGTCGGCCATCTCCCGCGCGGACACCCTGCGCGCCGAGCAGAAGGTGCTCGGCAAGGAGGTCGGCAAGGCCAAGGGCGACGAGCGCGCCGCCCTGCTCGTCAAGGCGAAGGACCTGGCCGCCGAGGTCAAGGCCGCCGAGGCGGAGCAGAGCACCACCAACGAAGAGGTCCAGGAGCTGCTGGCCAGGATCCCGAACCTGGTGCACCCGGACGCGCCTGTCGGTGGCGAGGACGACTACCGCGTCGTCAAGACGGTCGGCGAGCCGCGCGTGTTCGACTTCGAGCCGCTGGACCACCTCGACCTGGGGACCAAGATCGGCGCGATCGACATGGAACGCGGCGCGAAGGTCAGCGGCTCGCGGTTCTACTTCCTCAAGGGCGTCGGCGCGCAGCTGGAGCTCGCGCTGCTCAACATGGCGGCGGCGCAGGCCACGGCCAACGGGTTCGAGCTCATGATCACGCCCACGCTGGTGCGGCCGGAGATCATGGCGGGCACCGGCTTCCTGGGTGAGCACTCGAGCGAGATCTACCACCTGCCCGCCGACGACCTGTACCTCGTGGGCACGTCGGAGGTGCCGCTCGCCGGCTACCACGCCGACGAGATCCTCGACGGTGAGCGCCGGTACGCGGGCTGGTCGTCGTGCTACCGCCGCGAGGCCGGGTCGTACGGCAAGGACACCCGCGGCATCATCCGCGTGCACCAGTTCAACAAGGTCGAGATGTTCTCCTACGTGAAGCCCGAGGACGCCGAGGCGGAGCACGCCCGGCTGCTCGGGTGGGAAGAGGAGATGCTCGGCAAGATCGAGGTGCCCTACCGCGTCATCGACACGGCGACGGGCGACCTGGGCACGTCGGCGCACCGCAAGTTCGACTGCGAGGCGTGGGTGCCGACGCAGCAGAAGTACCGCGAGCTGACCTCGACGTCGAACTGCACCACGTTCCAGGCGCGCCGGCTGAACGTGCGCTACCGGGACGAGAACGGCAAGTCGCAGATCGCGGCCACGCTCAACGGCACGCTGGCCACCACCAGGTGGATCGTCGCGATCCTGGAGAACCACCAGAACGCCGACGGCTCGGTCACCGTGCCCGTGGCGCTGCGGCCGTTCATGGGCGGGCGCGAAGTCCTCAAGTGAGCGAGGCGATGTGGCGCGCGATCTCCAGCGCGCTCGTCGCCGCAGGTGAAGGCGCGTTCAGGACGTGCACCTGACGGGGAGCGGACTCGACGAGGAAGTCGTCGACCAGTGACCCGTCGGGGAGCATGGCCTGGGCGCGCACCCCGCTCTCCGCACGCACCAGGTCGTCCTCGGTCACGGCGGGCACCAGCCGGGCCAGCGACTCGGCGAACCGGCGCCGCGACAACGACCGCAGCACCTCCTCCACGCCGGTCCTGGCGAACTTCCGGGCGAGCCGCCACGTGCCGGGGAAGCGGGCCACGTCCACCACGTCGCCCAGTGAGAAGTCGCGCCACCGATACCCCTCGCGCCGCAACGCCAGCACCGCGTTGGGCCCGCAGTGCACCGACCCGTCGAGCATCCTGGTGAGGTGCACGCCGAGGAACGGCAGCGTCGGGTCCGGCACCGGGTAGATCAGCCCGCGCACCAACGACGTGCGCCGCAGCTCGAAGTACTCCCCGCGGAACGGCACGATCCTGGCGGTGGGGGACAGTCCGGCCATCCTGGCGATCCGGTCGCTCTGCAGACCCGCGCAGTTCACCAGCACGTCGCCGCGGACGATCCCCTGCGGCGTCGCGACCTCGACCTTGGCGCCCGACGTCCTGATCGCCAGCGCGGGGGACTGCAGCCGCAGGTCGTGGCCGTCGAGCGATCGCACCAGCGCCGCGCAGACCGCCGAGTAGTCGATGATCCCGGTGCTCTCCACCCGCAGCGCGGCGACGCAGGCCACCTCGGGCTCGTAGTCGAGCGCCTCGGCGGCCGAGATCAGCTTCGCCGGCACGCCGTTCGCTTCGGCACGCGACGCCAGCGCGTGCAGCCGCGGCAGCTCATCGGCCGACGTGGCCACGACGAGCTTCCCGCACACCTCGACCGGCACGCCGTGCTCACGCGCGAACGCGATCATCGAGGCGTTGCCGGCCACGGACATGCGCGCCTTGAGCGACCCCGGCTTGTAGTAGAGCCCCGCGTGCACGACGTTCGAGTTGTGGCCGGTCTGGTGGGCGCCCCAGACCTTCTCCTTCTCCAGCACGGTCACGCGGTCACCGCGCGAGGCCAGCTCAGCGGCAACCGCGAGTCCGACGATTCCGCCACCGATCACCACAACAGAGCGCACGGTGACCAAATCTGATTCGGCGCGCTGCTGTTACAGGTGCCGGTTGAGGGTGGGCAGCACGTCCGCGGCGATGTTCTCCACGACCTGCTCACTGCCCATGTAGACGCCGTCGTGCCGGGGCCAGTGCGCCACCACGTCGGTGAAGCCCAGCTCAGCGGCCCTGCCGACGGCGTCGACGAAGCACTCCACGCTGGACAGCGAGTACACCGGCGCCGAGTCGAGGTTGAGGAAGCGGTTCACCGACGACCTGCGGTCCTGAGTGGCCAACGTCTCAGTGAACTGCTCCGCCAGCTCCGCGACACCGCGCCACCACGCCTCGTGGTCCTCGGTCTGCGGTCCGGTGGTGACCCAGCCCTGGCCGAACCTGGCCGCGACGGCCATCGCCTTCGGGCCGTTCGCGGCGACCACGAACGGCAGCCGGGGGCGCTGCACGCAGCCGGGCGCGTTGCGGGCCTCCTCCGCGGTGTAGAACTCGCCGCGCCACGACGTGCGGTCCTTGATCAGCAGGTGGTCGAGCAGCTCGACGAACTCGCCGAACCGGGCCGTCCGGTCGCGCGGCAGCAACGGCGTCGCGCCGGTCACGACCGTGTCGTACCCCGCTCCACCTGCGCCGACGCCGAGCGTGAACCGGCCGTCGGAGATGTCGTCGATCGTCAGCAGCTCGCGCGCGAACGGCACGGGGTGCCGGAAGTTCGGGCTCGCGACGAACGTGCCGAGCCTGATGTGCGAGGTGACCATGGCGGCCGCTGTCAGCGTCGGGACCGCGCCGAACCAGGGCCCGTCCACCAGGGTGCGCCAGCCGAGGTGGTCGTAGGTCCACGCGTGGTGGAACCCGTACTCCTCGGCCGCGCGCCACTTGGGTTCGGCGATCCACCAACGGTGTTCCGGGAGAATCACGATTCCAGCGCGCACGGTGTTCAAGGTAACCAGCTGTTCAGCCTCCGACGAACTTGGCTCGGGTATTTGACAAGGCAAGATGACGGTGTGGAACAGCCGCGCCTGGTCGCCTCCGACGTCGACGGAACCCTGCTCAGCCCTCTCGAGGGAGTCAGCCCGCGCACGGCGGAGGTCGTCGGCCGCGTGCTCGCGGCAGGCGTGCCCTTCGTGCTGGCCACCGGCCGGCCGCCGCGCTGGGTGCCGACCATCGCCGCCCAGGCTGGGCTCGACGGGCTCGCCGTCTGCGCGAACGGCGCGGTGCTCTACGACATCGGCCGCGACGAGATCATCTGGGCGCGCACGCTCAGCCCCGTCCAGCTGCACGACATCGCGGTCGCGGTCGACAGCGTCCTCGACGACTGCACGTACGCGGTGGAGCTGGTCGGCACCCCCAAGGACGACATGACCTTCGTCGCCGAGCTCAGCTACACCCACCCCTGGCCGGAGGGGCCGCACAGCGGGCTGTCCCGCGCGGAGACGCTCGGCCGTCCCGCGGTGAAGCTGCTGATCCGCAACAGCCGCCTGACCAGCGCCGAGATGGTGTCCGCGATCGGCGAGGTCCTGCACGGCGAGGTCGACCTCACCTACTCCACGGACAACGGCCTGGTCGAGGCCGCGGTGCACGGCGTCACGAAGGCGTCCGGCCTGGCGGACGTGGCGGAGCGGTTCGGCGTCGCGCGCGAGCACGTCATCGCGTTCGGAGACATGCCGAACGACGTGGAGATGCTCACCTGGGCCGGGCACGGCGTGGCGATGGCCAACGGCCACGCCGCCGCGAAGGCCGCCGCGGACGAGGTCACCGGACCGAACTCCGAGGACGGCGTCGCCATGGTGCTGGAACGCTGGTTCTGAGCCGTCGATACCCTGGGCGCGAATCCGGCCATCCGACTCGAAGAGGTTCACCGTGCGCGCACTCGTCACCGGCGGTGCCGGTTTCATCGGCTCCACCCTGGTCGACCGCCTGCTGCGGGACGGGCACGACGTCCACGTGGTCGACGACCTGCGGCGAGGCACCCGCACGGCGCCCGCCGACGCCGGCCACGCCGACCGGTACTCGTTCACCCAGCTCGACATCGCGAACCCGGAGCTCGCTGACGTCGTCGCCGGGTTCGGCCCCGAGGTGATCTACCACCTGGCCGCCCAGATCGACGTCCGCG
The DNA here is from genome assembly GCF_051853195.1 of Lentzea sp. HUAS TT2. Lineage (NCBI taxonomy): Bacteria > Bacillati > Actinomycetota > Actinomycetes > Pseudonocardiales > Pseudonocardiaceae > Lentzea > Lentzea sp. HUAS TT2. The sequence goes on from NZ_CP196667.1 coordinate 2,919,813, forward strand.
TCAGCGTCGCCGACCCGATCCTCGACGCGCAGCAGAACGTCATCGGCACGATCAACGTCGCGGAGGCCGCGCGCAAGGCCGGTACCCGCAAGGTCTGCTTCGCCTCCTCCGGCGGGTCCATCTACGGCACCCCGGACGAGCTGCCGGTCTCCGAGGCCGTGCCGATCAACCCGAAGTCGCCGTACGCGGCGAGCAAGGTCTCCGGCGAGGTGTACCTGAACACCTACCGCCAGCTGTACGGCCTGGAGTGCACGCACCTCGCGCTCGCGAACGTGTACGGCCCGCGGCAGGACCCGCACGGCGAGGCCGGCGTGGTGGCGATCTTCGCGAACGCCCTGCTGGCCGGGAAGCCGACGAAGCTGTTCGGCGACGGCGGCAACACGCGTGACTACGTCTTCGTCGAGGACGTGGTGGCCGCGTTCGTGGCGGCCTCCGGCGAGAACGGCGGCGGGCAGCGCTACAACATCGGCACCGGCCACCAGACCTCGGACAAGGAGCTGCACAGCCTCGTCGCGCTGGCCGCCGGAGCCGCCGACGAGCCCGAGTACGCCCCCGCGCGGCTCGGTGACCTGCGGGCCTCGTCCCTGGACGCCTCGAAGGCGACCCGCGAGCTCGGCTGGGTGCCGGAGGTCGACGTCAAGACCGGTGCGGCGCGCACGGTGGAGTACTTCCGCAACGCCTGACCGGCGCGGCTACCTGACCGGGGCCGCCGACCGGTAGTCGGCGCCCGCGGGGATGTACTCGGCGGTGGTCCTGTTCAGCAGCGCGTCGCGCACGCCGAGCAGGATCGCCTTGACGTTCTTGGCTCGCGACGGCTCGAACAGGGCCGTCGTCAGCGCCTGCCGCCCGATGTAGAAGAAGGCCTGCAGCGACCAGCCGGGGTTGCCGCGGAGGTTCTCCCTGACCATCACCAGCCCGTTGCGCGTGATCCAGTAGTGCCGCCAGGCCGAGTAGCGCAGGACCTTGACCGTGAGGCCGGCGAACCTGTGCTCCCGCCTGTCGCCGATCGAGTGCGGCAGCAGGGTCTCCATGTCCTGCACGATCCGCACGCCGTTGCGGCGCAGCTTGAGGCAGAAGTCGTTGTCGACCCAGTCGACGAAGAACTCGTCCCGGAACGGGCCCGCGGCCTCCAGGACCGAGCGCCGGACCAGCATGCCGGACGTGATGACGGTGTCGCGGTCCACCAGTCCGCCGCCGGTCGGCGAGAAGCGGTCGTAGGTGGTGCCGTCCGCCGCGTCGACCGGTGTCGGGGCGATGACGCCGATGGACGGGTCGGTGAGGTGCCCGGCGAGCGCGGACACCAGCCCGGCGGGCAGGACCGAGTCCTGGTCGAGCACGAGGACCGCCTCGGTCTCCATCGGCAGCGCGCTGATCGCGTCGTTGAGCGCCCCCGCGAGGCCGCCGTTGCGACCGGACCGGAGCACGCGCACGCGCGGGTCGGCCGGCTCCTCGGACGGAGCGCCGGACTCGGTCGGCGTGTTGTCGACGACGATGACGTCAGCGCAGGTCACCAGTGCCGCGTCGATCACGGCTGAGAGCCGGTCGTCAGGGTGGTACGCGGTCACGACAGCGGTGATGACGGGCGTTGCCATCGGAATGAGGGCTCCTCGGAAGTCGGCAAGTGCCCGGCCGATGCTACAGAGGCGCTCAGGAGGCTCTGATGGCGTCCGTTAGGCTGGCCCGGTCAGGCCTTTCCGCAGGAACCGCGCGGAACGCGCGATCCGGCCGCGACCACGTTGATCGACAGGCTTGGAGCATGAACCTCTTCCGTTTCTTGCGCGGACCGATGCCGTTGATGGGCGTCGGACTCGCGCTGGTCGTCCTGTCCGGCGCCGGGTTCATCGGCCTGATCGCCCGGTCCGAGGTCGACGGCTCCGGTGTCGCCGCGCTCTCCAGCCTCTACTTCCTGGTCAACACGATCGCGCTCGGCGTCTTCAGCGGCGTGGAGCAGGAGATGTCGCGCTCGGTGAGCCAGGAGCGCGCGCTCGGCAGGCCCGCCGCACCGGTGGCCCACTTCGTGGCCAGGCAGGGCGCCCGGCTGCTGGTGCCCGCCACCGTCGTCCTGCTGGCGATCTCGCCGGTGCTGGTCGCGGGACCGCTGCAGGGGCGCTGGGAACTCGTCGCCCTGCTCTTCGTGAGCCTGGTCTCCGCATGGGCCGCCGCCTCCGTCCGCGGCGCCCTCGCGGGCAGCCAGCGGTTCGGCTTCTACTCCGCGACGCTCGCAGCCGAGGGCCTGTCCCGGCTGGTGCCGTGCGTCGTGCTGTGGCTCGCGGGGACCGGTTCGGCGTGGGTCTTCGGGCTGGTCTTCGTCCTCGGCCAGTTCTTCGCGGCACTGCTCGGCGTGGTGCTGCTGTGGCTGAGCGGTCAGCGCGACTGGCGTGCCCCGTCGCCGGCCGTCGCGCCCCGGATCGAGGGTGCGGGCACGATGCGGTTCGGGGTCTCGTCCGCCCTGGCGCTCGTGGTCGTGGCGAACCTGACCAACCAGGCCATCGTGAACCTGCCGCCGGTGATGCTCGCGTGGCGGCCGGAGGCGAGCACCCTGCTGGTCACGGTGATCGCGGGCGCCGTCACGCTGACCCGGCTGCCGATGTTCGCCTTCGTCCCGCTGCAGACGATGCTGCTGCCGCGGCTGACGAGCGGAGCGGCGCAGGGCGACCTGCTCGGGGTGCGCAGGCAGACCCTCAAGACGGTCGCCGCGTGCGTCGTGCTCGGGGTGCTCGGCATCGTGGTCCTCGGGACCGCGGGGCAGTGGCTGCTCGGTCTCTACCTCGGCCCCGGCGTGGACCTGGCCGCCGTGAACCTGTCCGCGGCGGCACTGGCCGGTCTCGGTGTCGGCACCCTGTTCCTCATGACCTCCAACGTCACGCAGCCCGCGTTGCTGGCGCTGGGCAGGCACCGGATGGTGCTCGTGTCCTACCTGACCGGCGCGGCCGCCATGGTGCTGGCGTTCCTACTGCCCGTCGAACCGATCACCTCCGCGGTCCTGACGACGTCGGCCGGCCCCGTCGCCCTCGTGCTCGTCATGGCCGTCGTCCTCGTGCGCGTGACCGGCCGCGCCCAGCCGCCCGCGGCCGGTGCGCCGACGCTCGTCGAACCCAGGGAGCGAACCACCCGATGACCGACAAGATCACGGCGATCGCGACGGCCTACCACCCCGACCAGCGGCTGCTGGCCGTCGTCGAGGCCGCGCGGGCGTCCTGCACCGAGGTGCTGGTGGTGGACAACACACCGGGCGGCGCGGAACTGCTCAGCGGTGACCTCCCGGAAGGCGTGCGGGTCCTCCGCCCCGCGGGCAACCTCGGACTCGCCGGCGCGCTCAACCTGGGCATCAGGGAGATGTCGCCCGGTTCCGAGGCCGTGCTGCTGCTCGACCAGGACTCGGTGCTCTCCGGTGAGGTGGTCGGCCTGCTGGTGGCGCACCTGGACGACCCGACCATCGGTGCAGCCGCCCCCGCTCCGTGGGACGCCGTGCGCGAGTCCTACATCGACCCGCGCACGAGGCTGCGGCCGGAGGTCGCCGACCTCGACGCGGTGATCACCTCGGGCATGGTCGTGCGGCGCTCGCTGCTCGACGAGCTGGGCGGGTTCCGCGAGGACTTCTTCGTGGACTGCGTCGACCAGGACTTCTGCCTGAAGCTGCGGCGGACCGGGATGCGGATCGTGCAGGACAAGCGGGTCAAGCTCCCGCACTCGCTCGGCGAGGTCCGCGAGCACCGGTTCCTGATCGGGCACGTCCGGGTCACCCACCACCCGAAGTGGCGGCTGTACTGGGTGATCCGCAACGGCGTGCTGCTGGTGAAGGAGAACCTGCGCCGGTCACCGGTGTGGTGCCTGACGTCCGTTCTGATCATGGTCCGCTGGGCACTGCTGACGGCGCTGTACGAGAAGCCGCGCGGCGCCCGGCTGCGCGCGATGTGGCACGGCCTGCGCGACGGGGTGAAGGGCCGGACCAGCGCCGACTACCTACCGGCCGGCAGTGCGCTCACGGGATCCTGAGCAGGCGAGCACCGAACACGAATGGCTCAAGCGCTGCACTAGACTGGCAGCGCACTTTCCGAGATTTCGCATCGCGACAGAACATGGCGTCCTTGGAGGACCCTGGTGGCTGAATGGTCCGACGTCTGGCTGGTCGTTCCCGTGTACAACGAGGCCGAGGTCATCGCGGACGTCGTGCGGAACGCCAGGCAGACGTTTCCGAACATCGTCTGCGTCGACGACGGCAGCGCTGACGCGTCCGCCGAGCAGATCCAGCTGGCAGGCGCCCACCTCGTGCGCCACCCGGTGAACCTGGGCCAGGGCGCGGCCCTGCAGACCGGCGTCAGCTACGCCAAGGCGCAGCCGGGGGCGAAGTACTTCGCCACCTTCGACGCGGACGGTCAGCACCAGGTCGACGACGTGGCGCGGATGCTCAAGCGCCTGCAGACCGAAGACCTGGACATCATCGTCGGCACCCGGTTCCTCGCCGGCGCCGACACGAGCCACATCCCGTGGATCAAGCGGTTCGTGCTGAAGACCGTGGTGATGCTCAGCCCGCGCACGCGGCGGCTGGGCCTGACCGACGCGCACAACGGGCTGCGGGTGTTCAACCGCACGGTCGCGGAGAAGCTGAACATCACCAGCAACGGCATGGGCCACGCCTCGGAGTTCGTCGAGCTGATCGACCACCACAAGTGGAAGGTCAGCGAGGAGCACGTGACGATCCTCTACACCGAGTACTCGATGGCCAAGGGGCAGTCGCTCATCAACGGCGTGAACATCGTCTTCGATGGCGTCATGAGGGGTTCGAGGCACTGACATGTTGATCCAGATCCTGCTCATCGTCTCCGTCGTGGCGCTGCTGTTCCTCTTCCTGCGCCACCACGGCAAGAGCAAGACCGCGGCCGGTGTCAAGATCGGCTTCTCGGTCTTCATGCTGTTCGGTGTGCTCGCCGTGCTGCTGCCGGGCGAGGTCACCGCGGTCGCCAACTTCCTCGGCGTCGGCCGCGGCACCGACCTGCTGCTCTACGGCATGATCGTCGCGTTCGGGTTCGCCACCATCAACACGTTCCTGCGCTTCAAGGAGCTGGAGCTGCGCTACGCCAAGCTGGTGCGCGCGGTGGCCATCCAGAACAGCAAGGCCCCGAACGAAGAGGTCAAGCCCACCGACACGTCGGTGGTCTGAACGTCGTCGTCCCTGGTCGGCTGACCAGGGACGATCGCACCGTCAGTTCGTGCCGAACGCGTGCTTGGCCAGTGCGCGGACCACGTCGCCCTGCCCGCCCCGCACCGCCGTCGGAAGCAGGGTCAGCGCGTGCAGCCGGGACGAGGAGTGGTTGCGCGCGGCCCGTTCGGCGCGGTGCCAGCCCTTGGCCTTCATCCGGTCGGCCGTCGACAGGAACAGCTCGCGCTCCTCGGTGAAGCGGTCGCCGTCCAGCGCCATCTTCGACGAGACGCTCTCGAGGTGGCGGCGGTACTGGAAGCAGACGGTGCTCTCGATGAGCATCTGCTCGCCCCGCTCGATCAGCTCCAGCTCGAGCGCGAGGTCCTGGGTGGTGCGCAGGTCGGCGCGGAAGCCGACCGACTTGATCGCCTCGGTGCGCCAGGCGATCGACGGGAAGTACAGCCAGTTGCCGCGCAGCAGGCTCGCCGCGAGCTCCTCGCCGCCCATCACGCGCCGGTCGGTCACCTTCGGCGCGTACAGGCGCTTCTTGACCTCGTCGGCCAGCGCCTTGACCGGCCGGCCGTGCTCGTCGATGACGTCGACGCCGGGCTGGATCATGCCGACGCCGGGGTGCTCCCGGTGTGCCGCGAGCACGGTGCCGACGTAGTTGGGCAGCAGCAGGTCGTCCGCGCCGAGCATCGACATGAGCTCGTGCTCCGCGAGGTCGAGGCACCGGGTGAAGTTCCCGGTGATGCCCAGGTTGCGCTCGTTGCGGAAGTAGCGGATCCGGTCGTCGGCGAGCGACTCGAACCATTCGGGCACGCCGGGGTTCGCCGTGTCGTCGACGACCGTCAGTCGCCAGCCGGCCTCGGTCTGCGACCGCACGCTCTGCACGGCGGCCTGCATGAGCGCGACGTCGCCGTAGTACGGCAGCATGATGTCGATCATCGTCATGGCGCTGGGGATCTCCTCGTCGGCGTGTGGCCATGATGCCCTACCTGGCTCAGCCGACTCCGTGAGGATGGGCCCGGGCTCACGCGGCTATCCTCTGCGATCGTGCAAATTCGTGAGCTGACCATCGCCGGAGCGTACGAGTTCGTACCGCGGACCTTCGGCGACAACCGCGGCATGTTCGCCAGCCCGTATCAGGAGCAGGCGCTGATCGAGGCGACCGGCCGTTCGATGCGCGTCGCGCAGAGCAACCACTCGATCTCGGCCAAGGGCTCCATCCGCGGCGTGCACTTCGCCGACGTGCCTCCGAGCCAGGCGAAGTACATCTACTGCCCGCGCGGCTCCCTGCTCGACGTCGTGGTCGACATCCGGGTGGGCTCGCCGACGTTCGGGCAGTGGGACGCCGTCCGGCTCGACTCGACCGAGTGCCGCGCGCTGTTCGTGTCCGAGGGACTCGGGCACTCGTTCGTCGCACTCGAGGACGACACCGTCATGAGCTACCTGTGCGGCGAGGCGTACAACCCGAGCGCGGAGCACGGCGTCAACCCGCTCGACGCGGCGCTCGACCTGCCCTGGCCCACTGATCTTGAGCAGGTGCTTTCCGAGAAGGACCTCGCCGCCCCGACCCTCGCCGAGGCCGAAGCGGCCGGTATCCTCCCCCGGTACGAGGACTGTCTCGCCTACTACGAGAAGCTCCGCGCCAACAGCGCGTGATGACGCGCCGCCGGACTGCTTTCCGGGTACGCGCTCGACGAGTGCACTGATCTCCAACCAGATGGGAAGAACGCGCGAAGATGAGAGGGATCATTCTCGCCGGCGGTAGTGGCACCCGGCTGCACCCGATCACACAGGCCGTGTCCAAGCAGTTGCTGCCGGTCTACGACAAGCCGATGGTGTACTACCCGTTGTCGGTGCTGATGCTCGCGGGCATCCGGGAAATCTTGATCATCTCGACGCCGGCCGACCTGCCGAACTTCCAGCGCCTGTTCGGCGACGGTTCGCAGTTCGGCATCCGGCTGGAGTACGCGGAGCAGGCCCAGCCGAACGGGCTGGCGGAGGCGTTCGTCATCGGTGCCGACTTCATCGGCGACCAGGACGTCGCGCTCGTGCTCGGCGACAACATCTTCCACGGCCAGGGCTTCGCGAAGGTGCTGCAGCAGCACGCGAACTCGATCGACGGCTGTGTGCTGTTCGGGTACCCGGTCAAGGACCCGGAGCGCTACGGCGTCGGCGAGGTGGACGCGCAGGGCCAGCTGGTCTCCATCGAGGAGAAGCCGGCACTGCCGAAGTCCAACAAGGCCATCACCGGTCTCTACTTCTACGACAACCAGGTCGTGGAGATCGCTCGCGGACTCGAGCCGTCGGCTCGCGGCGAGCTGGAGATCACCGACGTCAACATGGTCTACCTCAAGCAGGGCAACGCGAAGCTGGTCGACCTCGGGCGCGGGTTCGCCTGGCTGGACACCGGCACGCACGACTCGATGCTCGAGGCCGGCCAGTACGTCCAGGTGCTCGAGCACCGGCAGGGTGTCCGGGTCGCCTGTCTCGAGGAGATCGCACTGCGGATGGGCTTCATCGACGCCGACGCGTGCTACGCCCTCGGCGAGAAGCTCGCCAAGTCCGGGTACGGCCAGTACGTGATGGAGGTCGCCCGTTCTTCGGGCGCCACCAGGTGAACAAGTCGACGAACGATCGACCGACGGGTGCGAAGAGGAGCACGATGCGGGTTCTGGTAACTGGTGGCGCGGGATTCATCGGATCCCACTACGTGCGGCAGCTCGTCGGAGGCGCCTACCCGGCGTTCGCCGACGCCGAGGTCGTCGTGCTGGACAAGCTGACCTACGCGGGCAACGAGGCCAACCTCGCACCGGTGGCCGACAGCCCCCGGCTGCAGTTCGTCCGCGGCGACATCTGCGACGTGGACGTCGTCGGCAAGCTGATGGCCGGCACCGACGTGGTGGTGCACTTCGCCGCCGAGTCGCACGTGGACCGGTCCATCTCCGGTGCCGCCGAGTTCGTGGTGACCAACGTGCTCGGCACCCAGACGCTGCTGCAGGCCGCGCTGGAGGCGAACGTCGGCAAGTTCGTCCACATCTCCACGGACGAGGTGTACGGCTCGATCGAGACCGGCTCCTGGACCGAGGAGCAGCCGCTGGAGCCGAACTCGCCGTACTCGTCGGCCAAGGCCAGCTCCGACCTGATCGCGCGGTCCTACCACCGCACGTACGGCATGCCGGTGTGCATCACGCGCTGCTCGAACAACTACGGCGAGTACCAGTTCCCCGAGAAGGTCATCCCGCTGTTCGTGTCGAACCTGATGGACGGCAAGAAGGTGCCGCTCTACGGCGACGGCCTGAACATCCGCGACTGGCTGCACGTCGACGACCACTGCAACGGCATCCAGCTCGTCGTCGAGGGTGGCCGCGCGGGTGAGGTCTACAACATCGGTGGCGGCACCGAGCTCACGAACCACGAGCTGACCGGTCTGCTGCTCGACGCGATGGGCGCCGACTGGTCCTCCGTGGAGCGGGTCACCGACCGCAAGGGTCACGACCGCCGCTACTCGGTCGACATCACCAAGATCTCCACCGAGCTCGGCTACGCCCCGCGCGTGCCGTTCGAGGAGGGCCTGGCCCGCACCGTCGCCTGGTACCGGGACAACCGCAGCTGGTGGGAGCCGCTCAAGGCTCGCGCCGCGCTGGCCTGACAGTCCACCTGTTTCAACGCGAAAGGCACGGCCGTCCACTGGACGGCCGTGCCTTTCGCGTTGAACACGACTAGCGGCTCGGGGACGCGGCCGTTCCGCACCGGTCGAGCTTGTAGAGCTTCACCGGGCCCCTGGAGGCGACCAGCTCGAACGCGCCGGGCGTGGCGGGGTCCGCGATGCCGGGGTAGAGCTTGATGCGCCCGTCCGTGCTCACCCAGAACGTCTTGGTCGCGACCAGCATGTAGTGCACACCGAGCCGATCCGCGGCCGCGCACACCTTGGGATCGGTCGCCGCCTCGGCGAGGTGCTGCGCGAGGTACGTCTGCTCGTCGCTCCACTTGGTGTCGGCGTGGCGGAACAGCGCCTTGCGACGGATGTCGGCGAGCATGATCGCGGAGCCGTCCCACGGGTTGTTGGCCACGACCGCGTCGGAGGGCAGCACCTTCTCGAGCTCGTCCAGGAACGCGAGCTCGTTCTGGTCGACCAGCACGCCTTCCTCCGGGTCGGCCTCCATGTAGCTGGATCGCAGCGTGGTGATGTTCGCGCCGGTGTAGTAGCCGTTGCTCAACGGCAGCAGCGCCAGCATCACGATGATCGCCAGTGCCGTGGGCGTGCGCAGCAGCGCCGGGCCCTTGGCCAGCAGCGCAACGCGTTCCCCGATCGTCTTCGCGATCACCAGCACCGCGATGACCGCGAGCGGCACGCCGACGATCGGCCCCATGGCCGCGAGGCGGAACGAGTCGTTGTACCAGACACCGGTGAACTTCCTGGTCCCCTCGGTGTTGACCGACGCGGAGAGCGTGTAGAGGAACGTCACGACGGCGAAGGCCACGATCAGCCAGCGGTGCTCCCTCATCCGCCACGCGACCACCAGGCCGATGATGACGAGGATCGACAGCGCCCACAGGCCCGGCCTGCCGTTCGGCGCGTTCAGCAGTGCCTCGCCGACGGCCCTGGGCGGGGTCTCGAACGGCGGCCAGTACATCTCGCGCACGGCCTTGAACGTGCTCGCGCGGGACACGAAGACCCAGATGCCGAACAACACCGCGAGCGTGCCGCCGACCAGTGTGACGCCCTGCCACTTCCGGCCGTCGCCGTAGAGCGTGCGGCCGCGGCGGACCACGGCGATCAGGAACGGCAGGACCGCCAGCAGCGCGAGACTGAACAGTGCGTTCGGGTGCGAGAAGGCGGTGCCCACGAGCACCAGTGCCGCCATCGCCAGCGACCGCCGGCGACCGAGGATGTCCTCCTTGGAGAGCCCGGTCGCGGCCAGCACGGCACCGAGGCCCGCGGGGACGAGCGCGAGACCGAGCACGTTCGGCCACAGCACGCCGAAGCCGAGCAGGCCCCACGGCAGCGCGGTGAACGCGACGGCCAGCACGGGCGTGATGGCGATGGCCGCCGTGTTCCTGCCCACGAGCTGGCGGATCAGCAGCAGCATGCTCATCGGCCAGACCAGCGACGCGATGGCCCAGGCCACCACGTTCGCGGCCACCGCGATGTTCGCGCCGGTGCTCAGCACGACCAGGGAGGTCACGCCGTGCCAGCCGGAGGGGTAGAAGCCGGGGGTGGTCAGCGGGTTGCCGAGCGTGCTCATGGTGAGCGACGAGGCGGAGCCGGACTCGAGGACGTAGTTGATCGCGCTGTAGTGGAAGATCGCGTCGAAGGTCTGGTTGAGCTGGTCAGGCGTCTTCATGCCCCTGATCACCACGTACGCGCCGATCAGCACCGCGGGGACCATGCCGGCGGCGGCGACCCACTGGGTGCGGACCGGGTCGTTGCGGCGGGCCGGCGCGATCCGGCGGAACAGCAGTGACAGCACGACCGCGATCACGCACACGGCCGCGGAGACGCCGAGGACCAGCGGCACCGACCACTTCACGCCGATCTTCTGAGCCACGATCGCGGTGGCGGCGATCAACGAGACGCTGAGCGTGGGCCCGATGCCCCACGCTCCCAGCCCGCGCAGACCCAGCGCGTACGCCAGCGCGACGCCGGGGCCGATCAACCAGCCCACAGCCGCGAGCGCGGCAGGCAATGCCTCGAACCAACTCATCGTCCTGCTACCTCACAGTGAAGGTGAATCGCCTGCCCCAGGATGGCGCACCATTGATGTAACGCGCACAGCCGCGGGCGCGTTGCCTCAGCAGCGACGCGGAGTCTACGGTCAGCTGGTCGTGGGCCTGCGTTTCACCCGCCGGGGGGTGGTTGGCAGCACACGTACGGGGCGGCGTTACCCTCGTTGGCGTGAGCTTCGCAGGTTATGACCTGATTGTCGTCGGTTCCGGATTCTTCGGCCTCACGGTTGCCGAGCGCACCGCGTCCCAGCTGAACAAGCGGGTGCTGGTGCTGGAGCGCCGTGACCACATTGGTGGCAACGCCTACTCGGAGCAGGAACCTCAGACCGGTATCGAGGTGCACCGTTACGGTGCGCATCTCTTCCACACCTCGAACAAGCGGGTCTGGGACTACTGCAACCAGTTCACCGAGTTCACCAGCTATCAGCACCGCGTGTTCGCGATGTACGACGGCCAGGCGTACCAGTTCCCGATGGGGCTGGGACTCATCTCCCAGTTCGTCGGCCGCTACATGTCCCCTGAGGACGCGAAGAAGTGGGTCGCCGAGCAGGCGTCCGAGATCGACACCAAGGACGCGAAGAACCTCGAGGAGAAGGCGATCTCGCTGGTCGGCCGTCCCCTCTACGAAGCGTTCATCAAGGCTTACACCGCGAAGCAGTGGCAGACCGACCCGAAGGAGCTGCCCGCGGCGGTCATCAGCCGCCTGCCGGTGCGCTACAACTTCGACAACCGCTACTTCAACGACACCTTCGAGGGCCTGCCGGTCGACGGCTACACCGCGTGGCTCGAGAAGATGGCGGACCACCCGAACATCGACGTGAAGCTGTCCACGGACTTCTTCGACGTGCGTGACGAGATCCCCGCCGGCACCCCTGTCGTCTACACCGGTCCGGTCGACCGGTACTTCGACTACTCGGAGGGCTGGCTCGGCTGGCGTACGCTCGACTTCGAGCAGGAAGTGCTGCCGATCGGCGACTTCCAGGGCACCCCGGTCATGAACTACAACGATGCGGACGTGCCGTACACGCGCATCCACGAGTTCCGCCACTTCCACCCGGAGCGCGAGTACCCGACCGACAAGACGGTTATTGTTCGGGAGTTCTCCCGCGCCGCGGAGAAGGACGACGAGCCGTACTACCCGATCAACACGGCCGAGGACCGCGTCAAGCTGGAGCGTTACCGCGAGCTCGCCAAGCGGGAGGCCGCGGAGCGCAACGTGCTGTTCGGCGGGCGTCTCGGCACGTACAAGTACCTGGACATGCACATGGCGATCGGTTCTGCGCTGAGCGTGTTCGACAACAAGATCGCTCCGCACCTGGCGTCCGGTCAGGCGCTGGACGGGTCGCTGGAGGACTGAATCGCAATGCCGGGCAAGTCAAAGCTCGTGGAGCACGCGGCTCCGGAGAAGCTGCTGACGCAGCGCGGCCTGTTCGCGGGGCCCTCGCAGATCGTCTCTGAGGATCTGTACGCCGAGGTGAAGCGGGGGATCGCGGAACGCGAGCGTCACCGCATGGTGGTCCACCCGAACGCCACCGTCACGATGAACACCTACTTCGGCCGCTTCCCCGCGTCGTACTGGCAGCGGTGGTGCGTGAGCCCCGAGGTGGAGCTCGAGCTCGAGGTGACCGGCTCCGGCCAGGTCACGCTCGTCGCCTCGGACTCCGAGGGTGAGACCCGCACGGTCGCCGCGGAGAAGGTCGCCGGCGCGAAGGCGCAGACGGTGCGTCTCTCCGCGAAGATCGACAAGTTCACCGACGGCGGTGGCCTGTGGTTCGACGTGATCACCGCGGACGACTCGCTCGCGGTCGAGAAGGTCCGCTGGACCGTCGCGCCGCCGAAGACGGTGCGGCCGACCGCTGTCGTCATCTGCACGTTCAACCGCGTTGACGACTGCCTGAACACGATGGCCGCCCTCGCGTCCGACTCGGAGCCGCTGAAGCTGGTCGACACGGTCTACGTCGTCGACCAGGGCACGGACGCGGTCGAGTCGCGGGAGCGGTTCGCCGAGGTCTCGGCGGCGCTCGGGTCCAAGCTGCGCTACATCCGCCAGCCGAACCTCGGTGGTGCCGGCGGCTTCACGCGCGGCCTCTACGAGGTCACCGAGATCGACCACGCGGAGCACGCCAACGTCCTGTTCATGGACGACGACGTGCTGTGCGAGCCGGAGATCGTCATCAGGCTCACCGCGTTCGCGAACCGCACGACGCAGCCGACGATCGTCGGCGGTCAGATGCTCTACCTGCTGCACCCGAACTTCCTGCACGTCGGTGCCGAGTTCGCGAACCTCGACACCCTCTCGCCCGGCCAGGTCGTGGAAGGCGCGCTGTTCAACGCCGACCTCACCGGCTACGACGAGGAGACGGGCAAGCGCAACGTCCAGGACAAGCGCGTCGACGCCGGCTACAACGGCTGGTGGTCGTGCCTCATCCCGTCGGAGATCGTGAAGGCGGTCGGCTACCCGCTGCCGCTGTTCTTCCAGTGGGACGACATCGAGTACGGCTACCGCGCGCGTGCTCAGGGTTTCCCCACCGTGTCGCTGCCGGGCGCCGGTGTGTGGCACGCGGACTTCCACTGGAAGGACTGGGACGACTGGCACAGGTACTTCAACCTGCGCAACGCCCTGATCACCTCCGCGCTGCACAGCCCGTTCCACCCGAAGATGATCGTGCGCAGCATGGCCAAGCAGTTCGCCACGTACATCCTGGGCATGCAGTACGGCCTCGCCGCCACCCAGCTCAAGGCGATCGAAGACTTCCTCAAGGGCCCGGACTTCCTGGCCGACGGCGGTGTGCAGGCGGCGGCGGACATCCGCAAGCTGCGCGCCGAGTTCCCGGAGACCGTGCGGCACTCGGCGTCGGAGATCCCCGGTGTCCGGCAGGGCAGCCTGCCGATGATCACCGCGGCGCCGACGCCGAAGCTGATCGCGCCGGTGTTCGTCAAGCGCCTCGTGAACCAGCTGCTCGGCAAGTCGGTGCACGAGGTGGGCGCTGTTCCCGCCGGTGACTCGGCGTGGTGGCACGTCTCGCTGTTCAACACGGCGGTCGTGACCGACGCGTCGCAGGAAGGCGTGCGGGTGCGCAAGCGGGACAAGGAGCTCGCGGTCCGCCTGTCCAAGCAGGGCGCGAAGGTCTTCCGCGAGCTGTACCGCTCGGCCCCCGAGGTCCAGCGGTCCTACCGGGACGCGATGGGGCAGCTCACCAGTCGCGACACCTGGTCGCGGTTGTACGACCTCTGACCCACACAACGCTTTGCGCGGGCGGTCCGGATCTTCCGGGCCGCCCGCACTACTGACAGGGGAAGGTCTGTGGACCAGAACTGCGTGCTGCAACGGGTGATCCTGCCTCGCGACGATGACCCGCTCGACGTCCGGCCGCTGTACCTGGACGAGCCGGACACGGTGCACTGCCACGTCGCGTCCCGCCGCAGCGCCACGGTTCCCCCGTCGGCGAAGGTCTCCTTCTCCACCTACTTCAACGCCTTCCCCGCCTCCTACTGGAAGCGCTGGACGACCGTCGACGAGGTCGTGCTGCGGGTCTCGGTGCGCGGCACGGGTCGCATCGACGTGTACCGCTCCCGTCCGTCCGGCGACATCATCCACATCGAGGGCCAGTACGTCCGCGACGCGGGCGAGTGGGCCGACGTCGAGTTCACGGTGTCGCTCAAGCCGTTCGAGGACGGCGGATGGATCTGGTTCGACGTGTTCACCGACGACGCGCCGCTGGAGATCCGCGAGGCGGCGTGGACGGTGCGCGAGCCGTTGCCCGCTCAGAAGGTCGCCATCGGCATGACGACGATGCGCCCGGTCGACGCGGTGATCGCGTTGCGCGCCCTCGGCGAGGACCCCGCGGTGCTCGACGTGCTCGGCAAGGTCTTCGTCGCCGACCAGGGAGCCGTGAAAGTCCGCGACACCAAGGGTTTCGCGGAGGCGGCGGCGCTGCTCGGCGACAAGCTGGAGGTCATCGAGCAGGACAACCTCGGTGGCTCCGGCGGGTTCACCCGCGGCATGTTCGAGGCGATCGAGCACAGCGATGCCGACCAGATCATGTTGATGGACGACGACATCCGCCTCGAGCCGGACGCGGTGCTGCGGTCCAACGCGTTCGCCCGCGCAGCGGCGGAACCGGTGATCGTCGGCAGCCACATGCTGAACCTGCACTCGCGGGCCCGTCTGCACAGCTTCGCGGAGATCGTCGACCTCAACACGTGCTTCTGGCGCGCGGCACCGGGCGCGGTCACCGATCACAACTTCGCCACCGACTCGCTGCGGGAGACCAAGGAACTGCACCCGCGGGTCAACGCCACCTACAACGGCTGGTGGATGTGCCTGTTCCCGCGTGAGATCGTGCGCCGCATCGGTTATCCGCTGCCGTTGTTCATCAAGTGGGACGACGCCGAGTACTCGTTGCGGGCACTGGAGCACGGCTTCCCGACGGTGTCGCTGCCGGGCTCCGCGGTGTGGCACATGCCGTGGACCGACAAGAACGACTCGACGGACTGGCAGGCGTACTTCCACACGCGCAACCGGCTGATCCTCGCCGCCCTGCACAGTCCGTACGACGTGAAGTCCGGCATCGTGAAGCACGGTCTGAAGCTCACGCTGCGACACCTGCTGTCGATGGAGTACTCGACCGTCATGTTGCAGCAGAAGGCGATCGAGGACTTCCTCGCCGGCCCGTCGCTGCTCTTCGACTCGCTGCGCACCGCGTTGCCGGAGGTGCGCAAGCTGCGCGCCGAGTACTCCGACGCGCAGACCCTGCCGTCCGCTCGTGAGTTCCCGCCGCCGACCTTCGACCAGGTGCGCGCCGAGGCCCTGCTGCAGCCGTCGACGTCGAGGATCACCACGGCGAAGCGCGCGGCCAAGTCGCTGCTGCACAACCTTCGCCAGCCCTCACCGGACGCCTCCGGCAGCCCGCAGATGAACGTGCCGGCGTTGAGCGCCCGGTGGTTCCTGCTCGGCAACCTGGACAGCGCGACCGTCTCCACCGCAGACGGCACGGCGGTGGCGTTCTACAAGCGCGACCCGAAGGAGTTCCGCGCGCTGGCCGCGAGGGCTGCCCGCAACTACCGCAGGCTCGGTCAGGAGTGGGACCAGCTCAAGCGGGTCTACCGGGCCGCGCTGCCGGAGCTGACCTCGACCGAGTCGTGGCGCAAGGTGTTCGACCGCTAGTTCTTGATCCCGGTCTCCGTCACCCCTCTCACCAGGAACCGCTGCATCGCCACGAACACGATGACCAGCGGGGTGACGGAGACCGCCGCAGCCAGGAACAGCTCGTGCACGTTGATCGACTGAGCCGTGAGGAACGTCGACAGCGCCACCTGCACCGTCCACGAGTCCTGGTCCTGCGCGATCACCAACGGCCACAGGAACTGGTTCCACGACGTCACGAACGCGATCACGCCGAGTGCGGCGAAGAACCCGCGTGAGTTCGGCACGACAACGCGCCAGAACGTGCCCCAGTGCCCGAGCCCGTCGATTCGCGCGGCTTCCTCCAGCTCGCGCGGAAAGTTCAGGAAGTACTGCCGGAACAGGAAGGCCGTGAACCCGCTGAACAGTCCGGGGATCACGAGTCCACGCAGGTCCGAGACCCAGCCCAGCGTCGACACGACGACGAACGTGGGCACGAACGTCACCGCGGCGGGAACCATCAGAGTGGCCACTACGAGGTAGAAGACGACATTCGAGTACCGGTAAGGAATTCGAGCCAGCCCGTACCCCGCCATCGAGCACAACAACAGTTGACCGGCGGTCTGCAGAACGGCCACCACCAACGAGTTCAGCATGCTGCGCACCAGCGGCACGGCGGGATCGCTGAACAGTTCGGCGAAGTTCTCCCAGCGCACCGACGACGGCAGGAACGTCCACGACGTCGCGCTGATCTCGGACTCCGCCACCAACCCGTTGCGCACCACCAGGTAGAAGGGCACCAGGAACAGCACGGCCGCCACGGACAAAGCCAGGTACCTCAGGGCTTTCACCGCCGCACCGCCTTTCCCTGCAGCAGCGTCACGCCGATGATCAGCACCGTCAGGATCACCGCGCCCGCGCTGCCGTGCCCGAAGTCCTGCCCGCCGCTGCCCAAAGCCGTGTAGTACAGGTAGATCAGCGGTGGCCGGGCGAACGGTGGATAGCCGCGATCGGTGCCCAGCACGTTGTAGAACTCGTCGAACGCCTGATAGGCGCCGATCAAGAGCAGCAACAACACGGCGACCGACGTCGTGCGCAGCTGGGGCAGCGTGACGAACCGGAACGCCTGCCACGGCCGTGCGCCGTCGAGTGCCGCCGCCTCGTGCAGAACGCGCGGAATCCGTTGCAGGCCGGCGATGAAGAGGATCATGTAGAACCCGAGCTGCAACCAGAGCCGCAACGACACGAGCACGAGCCAGTACCAGGGCGGGGACGTGGAGACCGTCCACGCCACGGGTTCCGCGCCGAAGAGGTCCAGCACCGTGTTCGCGAGGCCGGAGCGCAGCCCGTTGAAGATCGAGAGCTTCCACACCAGCGATGCCACGACGTACGAGCACGCCGTCGGCAGGAAGAACACCGACCGGAAGAACGCCTGCATGAAGCTGATCTGGTCGACCAGCAACGCGAGCGCGAGGGCCAGCACGAACGTCAGCGGCACGATGAAGGCGGCGAACACGCTGAACGTGCCGAGGCTGCTCAGGAACGGCCCGTCGGTCAGCATGTCCACGTAGTTGCGCAGCCCGACGAACTCGGTGGGCGTCACCGTGTTGCGCGCGTCGAAGAACGACAGCAGCAGGCTCCACCCGATCGGCACGTACACGAACACGAGCAGTCCGATCGCGAACGGCCCGACGAACAGCCAGAACGCACGCCCGTGCTTCATCCGTAGAGGCGCTTCAGCTCGTCCCGCGTCTTCTGTGCCGCCGCCTTGATCTCAGCGTCGGCGGAAGCGCCGTCACGCACCACCCGCGACACCGCGTCGTTGAACGCGGTCCGCATCACCGAGGTCCAGTCCGGCGGGTTCGACGCCTTCGCGCTGTTCTCCACGAGCCTGACCGCGTCCAACGCCGAACCGTCCGACAGCTTGGTCGCCTTCTCCGCGATGCTCCTGCGCGGCGGGATGTGGAAGCCGTAGCTCAGGTTGAAGTCCTCCTGGTAGTCGGTCCGCTCGATCCACAGCCACTTCACGAACTCCTTGGCCTCGTCGACCCGCTTCGACCTGGCGTTGACCATCGCGCCGAACGCCCCGACCGGCACGCTGGCCCTGCCGCTGCCGGTGAGCTTCGGGAACGGCAGCACGCCGAAGTCGTCACCCAGCGCCTTCTGGATCGCCGGCACGGCCCACAACCCCGTCCACTGCATGGCGACCAGGCCCTGGGTGAACGCGTCCGGCTCCGCCCAGTCCTTCACCGCGCCGAGCAGCAGGCCGCCGCTGGTGTACAGCTCGCGCAGCTTGCCGATCGCCTGCGCCGCAACGGGATCGTCGAACCCGACCTGGTGGTCGCGCACGTAGTCGAGTCCGGCAGACCACAGCGAGGGACCGCCCAGCACCCCGCCGCCACCGTCGTTGCCGGCGAAGAGTCCCTTGACCCCGCCGCGGTTGAGGCGCTTCACCGCGTCGACCAGCTCGTCCACAGTGGACGGCGGCTTCACCCCTGCCTGGTCGAGGAAGCTCCTGCGGTAGAACAGCATCTGCATGTCGACGGCCTGCGGTACCCCGTAGATCTTCCCGTCAACGGTGTGCGTCGCGAGAATCGACTCGGAGAAATCGCTCCTGGCGTCGCCGAAGACGTCGTCGAGCGGCACGAGCTGACCCGCCCGGACCGAGCTGATCTGCGGGGTGGACTCGAAGACGTCCGGTCCGCCGTCGGACAGCAGGCTCGTCGCGAGCTTGGAGTCGTAGTCGCCGGGGTTCCACTGCACGTCGACCTGGGTCTTCGTGAACGCCTTGGCGTAGCGCTCCACGGCCTGCTGCACGCCGGGCTCGCCGTACGCGTGGTACCACTGCTTGAGGGCCTGGCCGGTACCGCCCCTGCCGGTGTTCGAACCGCACGCCGCGAGCAATGCGGACGCGCCCGCCAAGGAGAGAAGTCTGCGTCGGGAGATCACCCATCACGTCTTACTCCGATCACGTCGGGTGCGCGAGTGGTTACTCGAAGTGTGCGACCACGACGTTGGAGAAGTTGACGACGTACTCGGTGCCGTCCGGTCCCGCGATCGGCTGGGTGTGGCCGTTGCGGACGATCTGCGTCAGCCGTGGCGCGAGGTCGTCCCGCGTCTCCTGGGTGACGGTGAGGCTGATGGGGTTCGGGTTCGCGGCGAGGAACAGCACGAGTCGGCTCATGCGTTCAGCCAACCGCGTCCCGCGGCTGCTGGAGGGCGGTTCCGCTCGTAGCGATTCCGCCCTCGGCAGACCACGTCACTTGCGGAAGAAGCGCTCCCGCTGACCGAGGCGCACGAGCTTCAGCCACTCGACGAACGCCTTCGGGTCCCGCTTCACACCGAGGAAGTACAGCCCGAACCGGAACACCTCAAGCGCACCGAGCTTGCGCATGCCCGGCTGCGACAGCAGGTACCCGCGGTTGCGGTAGGTGTAGTAGCGCTTGATCGGGTTCTCCGGGTCCTGGGCGTGGAACTTGCCGCCCAGCATCGGCTTGAACTCGTCCGAGCCGTCCGGGTGCACGTACGCGACCCGCAGCGACGTGCCGAACGGCAGCCCCGACCGCACCATGCGCCGGTGGATCTCCACCTCGTCGCCGCGGAAGAACAGCCGGTAGTCCGGCACGCCCACGACGTCCAGCGTGGAGGCCCGAAACAGCGCCCCGTTGAACAGCGAGGCGATGCCCGGCAGGAAGTCGGTGCCGAGTTCGGCGGCCGAACGCTTCCACGTCAGGCCGCGGCGCATCGGGAACGCGAGCTTGTCCGGGCTCTCGATGTTCGTGACGACGGGGGAGATCTCCGCGAGGTTGCGGCGCTCCGCCTCCTCCAGCAGCACGGCCAGCACGTTCTCGTCGGCCGGGCGGCCGTCGTCGTCGGCCAGCCACACCCAGTCCGCGCCGAGGGACAGCGCGTGCAGGATGCCCAGCGCGAAACCGCCCGCGCCGCCGAGGTTGCGGTGCGACGGCAGGTAGGTCGTGGGGAGCGGGCACTGCTCGACGAGGTCGCCGACCGGCTGGTCGGGACCGTTGTCGACGACGACCAGGTGGTCGGGCACGCGCGTCTGGGTCGCCAGTGCCTTCAGCGACTCGGACAGCAGTTCCCTGCGGTGGCGGGTGACCACCACCGCGACTACGGAGCCCTTGGGCAGTGCCTCGAGGTTCATGCTCTACTCGCCACCGTTTCCGCTGAGGACGGGGGTCTCCTCGTGTGGGTGCATCCGCTCGAAGGGGTCGTAACCCTTGTACGCGGTCAGCACCTCGCGAAGGCTTCCGAACATCTTGACGTGGCCTTCGTCCATCCAGATCGCCTTGTCGCAGAAATCCGCGAGGAACTCGTCGGAGTGGTTCGCGAACACCAGCAGACCGGAGCGGGCGACCAGGCTCTTGAGGCGGTCGCGGGCCTTCGCCATGAACGCGGCGTCGACCGCGCCGATGCCCTCGTCGAGCAGCAGGATCTCCGGGTTGATCGACGTGACCACGCCGAGGGCCAACCGGACGCGCATGCCCGTCGAGTACGTGCGCAGCGGCATCTGCAGGTAGTCACCGAGCTCGGTGAACTGCGCGATGTCGTCGACGCGGGACTCCATCTGCTTGCGGCTCATGCCGAGGAACAGGCCGCGGATCATGATGTTCTCGTACCCGGAGATCTCCGGGTCCATGCCGACGCCGAGGTCGAAGACCGGCGCCACCTTGCCGACGATGCGCGACTGGCCGCGGGTGGGCTCGTAGATGCCCGCCAGCAGGCGCAGCAGCGTCGACTTGCCTGCGCCGTTGTGGCCGACCAGGCCGACGCGGTCGCCGTCCTTGATCGACAGCGTGATGTCGTGCAGGGCTTCGATTATCGGGACGCGGCCCTCGGACTCGATCTTGCCGCCGACCTTGCCGAGCGCGAGCTTCTTCAGCGACCTCGACTTCGCGTCGAAGATCGGGAAGTCGACCGATGCGTTCCAGACGTCGATGCTGACCATGGGTGTCGACCTCCTTCTAGACCCAGTAGGAAACGCGGGCGCGGTAGTTGCGCAGGATCACCAGCGCGGCGAACCAGCCGACGACCGTGAACCCGCCGACGACGGCCCAGTGGTGCCAGTCGACCGCGTGGCCGAGCAGCGGGGCCCTGACCACCTCGACGAAGTGGTACACGGGGTTGAGCTCGGCGATCAGAATGCGCCAGTTGTTGTCGCCGCCGCCGGTGACCCGCTGCAGCACGCCCGCGTCCCAGACGATCGGCGTCATGAAGAAGACCAGGTTGATGAAGCTGGTCACGACCGGGGGGATGTCGCGGAAGCGGGTGCTGATGACGCCGAACAGCAGGGCGACCCACACCGCGTTCACGGCGAGCAGTGCGAAGCCCGGGATCGCGAGGACCATGGTCCAGCTGAGGCCGGGGTGTTCGATGCCGCCCTTGGTGATCGTGTACGGGTGGTCGAGCGCCGTGAAGAAGATGGCGAGCACCACCGCGTAGACCACGAGGTTGTGCAGCAGGAACAGCACCTGGCGCCACACCATGCGCATCACGTGGACCGTGATCGGCGCGGGGAGGTGCTTGATGAGCCCCTCGTTCGCGATGAACACGTCCGTGCCCTCGGTGATGCAGCCGAGGATGAAGTTCCAGATGATGAAGCCGGCCGTCACGTACGGCAGGAACGTGGGGACGTTCGTGTCGAACAGCACGGAGTACAGCAAGCCCAGCGCCAGCGCCGTGGTGCCCATCGAGATCGTGATCCACAACGGCCCGATGACCGAACGGCGGTAGCGCTGCTTGATGTCCTGCCAGCCGAGGTGGCCCCACAGCTCGCGGTGGTCCCATGCCTCCCGCACGTCCGCGAACGCGCGTTTGAAGCTGCGCGACTTGACGGGAGGAGGCGCCTCTGCTTGGCCGAGCGTACTGGTGGCTTGCACGAGGACTGAGCGTACCGGCGACCACCGGCGGGCATGCTTACTGGTCGGTCACGGTGCGATCAGACCTTGATCACCTTGACGATGACCTGTTCGTGGTCGTAGGTGTACCCGAGGTAGTCGAACTCCAGGCCGTGCGCCGCCACGTGCTCCAGCCAGGCCTTGTGCTCGTGCTCCTGCCACTGCGGGTAGTTGAAGTACTCGTCGAAGACGATGATGCTGCCCTCGACCAGACGGGGTCCGACCAGGTCGAGAACGGTCTTGGTGGACGAGTACAGGTCGCAGTCGACGTGCAGGAACGTGACGGGCCCCTCGTGGTCGACGAGGAACTTCGGCAGCGTCTCGTCGAACCACCCGGCGACGAGCTCGGCACCGGGCACGTCCGGCAGGCCGTCCATCGTGAAGGTGCCGGCGGGGAACCCGTTGCGCCAGTTCTCCGGCAGACCCTCGAAGGAGTCGAAGCCGTAGACGTCGGCGCCCTCCCGGGCGTTCGCGATGATCTTGAGCGTGCCGCCGGTGTAGACGCCGAACTCCAGCGCCATGCCACCCTCCGGCGCCTGGGCCAGCGCGAACTCCAGGGTCTCCTGCGGCGAGCCGAAGTGCGGGACCCGCGGCATGTTCCTGTGGACGAACTGAGCGCTCTGCAGCGCCGCTTCCCTGTCCGCGGCGAACACGATGTCGCGGCGGGCCCGCACCTCGTGCCCCACGGTGTGGTCGACGATCCGGTTCGCCTGCTGCGAGACCTCGTCGCGCAGCCCGTTCAGCTGGGCCTGGATCTGCTCGATCCGCTCCTGCTGCGGCTTCAGCGCATCCTGGATGAGTTCGATCGCTTTGACACGAAGCTTGTGACGAAGCTGCTTGGCCTGCAGGCCATTGCGGACTCGGTCGAGCACGGTGGCTCCTCTCCAGAACGGTCAGCGCATCGTAGAGCCACCACCGCGTCACTCAGCTAGAGGTACTGACCCGTTCCTTTGCCGGTTGTTCCGCCTTCGTTACCTTCGCCGCCACTGCCGGCGGGAAGCGCGCGGCCACGCATGTGCTCCAGCTGCGACCGCGCCGCCATCTGCTGGGCGAACAGTGCCGTCTGGATGCCGTGGAAGAGGCCCTCCAGCCAGCCGACGAGCTGGGCCTGCGCGATCCGCAGCTCGGCGTCGGACGGGGTGCCGTCCTCGGTGAACGGCAGAGACAGGCGCTCCAGCTCATCGCGCAGCTCCGGCGCCAGGCCGTCCTCGAGCTCCTCGATCGACCGCTTGTGGATCTCCTTGAGCCGGTTGCGGCTGGCCTCGTCCAGAGGTGCCGCCCGCACCTCCTCCAGCAGCTGCTTGATCATCGTGCCGATCCGCATCACCTTGGCCGGCTGTTCGACGAGGTCGGCGATGTCGCCGTCCTGGCCGCCGACGATTACGACGGGCTGCTCCTGGTTCATGGGTTCATCCTCGCGTCTTTCACGTTTTGACCGTAATCCGGGTGGGGCTGGTCGTCGCAGTGTTTGCTCGCATACGTACGGTGTGTGTCATGGCGTTCGACGTCGCGCGAGTACGAGGGCTCTTCCCCGCGCTCGGCGACGGCTGGGTTCATCTCGACGCACCGGCCGGCATGCAGGTGCCGGAACAGGTCGCCACCGCCGTCTCCACCGCGTTGCGCGCACCGGTCTCCGGACCCGGTGGCATCTTCCCGGCGTCCCAACGGGCCCAGGGCATCGTGGACGCCGCCCGCAGATCCGTCGCGGACCTCGTCGGCGCCGATCCCGCCGGTGTCGTGCTGGGCCCGTCGTCCGCCGTCCTGTTGCAACGCCTCGCCGACGCCATGACCGACGACTGGTTCATGGGCGACGAAGTCCTGGTTTCCCGCTTGGACCATCCGGCGAACATCGCGCCGTGGTTGCGTGCCACACAACGCACCGGCAGCGCGGTCAAATGGGCAGAAATCGACATCGAGACCTGCGAACTGCCGAGCTGGCAGTTCGACGAGCTGGTCACCGACCGCACCAAGCTGATCGCCATCACGGCGGCGTCCGGAGTGGTCGGCACCCGGCCGGACCTCGGCAAGATCTCCGCGGTGGCCCGCGCGCACGGGTCGCTGATGGTCGTGGACGCCTCCGCCGCGGCGCCGTTCGTGCCGTTGGACATCGTTGGCATGGGCGCCGACGTCGTGGCCCTGTCCGCCGGTCAGTGGGGTGGCCCGCCGGTCGGCGCGCTGGTGTTCCGCGACCCGTCGGTGCTGGAGCGGCTGCCGTCGGTCTCGGTCGACCCGATGGCACGCGGGCCCGAACGGCTGGAGCTCGGTCCGCACGCGTACCCGATGCTCGCCGGGCTCGTTGCGTCGGTGGAGTACCTGGCGGACCTCGACGACGCGGCCTCAGGAACGCGCCGCGAGCGGCTGCTCACGTCGTTGGGATCGGTGAAGGCCTACCAGGCGGGGCTGCTCGCTAATCTGATCAACGAACTGCGTTCGCTGCGGCACGTGATGGTGATCGGCGACGCCATGCGGCGGGTGCCCGCGCTGGCGTTCTCGATCGCCGGGGTCAAGGCGGAGGACGGCGTCGAACACCTCGCGTCGCGGGGCGTCTGCGCGTTCGCCGACCCCGGCCAGCACGGGGTGTTCTCGGTGCTGGGGGTCGGTGAGATCGGCGGCGCCATCCGCATCGGGCTCGCGCACTACACGAACGCCGTCGAGATGGACGACCTGGTGCGGGCGGTGTCCGAACTGGGCTGAGGGACATGGGAGATCTTCACTTGGACGACTCGCTGGCTCGCGAGCTCGCCGATCTCTCGGCCCTGCAGCGCCTCGGTTCGCTGAACACCGAGTACCTGCCGGTGCTGTCCGGTGATCTCCGGCCGGCGGCACTGGTCGCCGTGATGGACGAGATCGTGCTCGGCGCGCGGACCGTCCTGGTCGAACTGGGCTGCGGCTCGTCCTCCGTGTTGCTGGCGCGTTTGTTGCAGCAGCGCGGGTTCGGGCACCTGCTGTCGATCGAGCACGACGAGCGCATGGCTGCTTTTGTTGCCTCACAACTACGACGTGAAGGTCTCGGCTCCGTCGCCCGCGTCGTGCACGCGCCGTTGTCGCGGCATCCGGCGGCGTTGTCGCGGCACGGCCAGTGGTACGCGCCGAAGCTGGTGCACGACGAGGTGCTCGGGTACGTCGAGCGGTTCGGCCTGGTGGACCTGCTCCTCGTCGACGGGCCCGGCTTCGGCGACTCGCGTTATCCGGCGCTGCCCGTGCTGCGCGCCGTGCTGGCGCCGGGGGCGACGGTGCTGGCCGACGACGCCGACCGGCCGGACGAGCAGGTGGTGCTGACGCGGTGGTCCGAGGAGTTCGGGCTGGAGTTCCGCACGGCTCCCCGGACCTCGCTGGCCGTGGCTACCGTTCCCGCCTGAGCAGGACCTTGCCGAAGACGTCGCTGGCCTCCAGCAGGCGGTGCGCCTCCGCGGCGTCCGACATCGGCACGACCTGGCCGACGATCGGCTTCACCGCGCCGCTCTCGATCAGCGGCCACAGGTGTTCGCGGACCTGGGCGACGATCGCGCCCTTGCTGTCGACGCTGCGGCCGCGCAGCCCCGTCGCCATCACTGACGCGCGCTTCTGCAGCAGCTTGCCGATCGGCAGCTCGCCCTTCACGCCGCCCTGCATGCCGATGATCATCAGCCGACCGTCCGGGGCGAGGACGTCGATGTTGCGGGGGAGGTAGGCGGCGCCCATGTTGTCGAGGACGACGTCGGCGCTTTTCACCTCGGCGACGAAGTCCTGGGTCTTGTAGTTGACCGTGATGTCCGCGCCGAGCTCGGCGCACTTCCGCAGCCGCTCGTCCGATCCCGCGGTGACGGCGACGGTCGCGCCGAGGGCCTTGGCGACCTGGATCGCGTGCGTGCCGATGCCGCCGGCACCGCCGTGCACGAGGAACGTCTCGCCGAGCTTGAGCCTGCCGTCCATCACGACGTTCGACCACACGGTGCACGCGACCTCGGGCAGCGCCGCCGCCGTGACGAGGTCGACGCCCTGGGGGAGCGGCAGGACCTGCGGCGCCGGGACGACGACCTTCTCCGCGTAGCCGCCGCCGGCCAGCAACGCGCACACCTCGTCGCCGACGTTCCAGCCCGTGACGTCCTCGCCGAGCGCCGCGATCGTGCCGGAGCACTCCAGTCCGATGACGTCGGACGCGCCGGGCGGCGGTGGGTAGAGACCCTGTCGCTGCAACAGGTCCGCGCGGTTGACCGCACTCGCGGCCACGTCGATCAGCACCTCGCCCCTGCCGGGGACCGGGTCGGCGACCTCGGTCCACTCGAGCACCTCGGGGCCGCCGGGTTCGCGCACTGTGATGGCATGCATACAGTCGACCGTAATACCGTTCGACAGGTCCGGCACCATCGGATCATGGACGCCTGGCCACTGCGACATCTGGTCCTCCGCACCCCGCGCCTGGAACTGCGCCCGGACGACGACCCCGGGCTGTTCGAACTCGTCGACGTGGCGCTCGCGGGCGTGCACGACCCGGCCGAGATGCCGTTCTACGTGCCGTGGACCGACACGCTCCCCGACGACCGCGGGCTCGGCCTGCTCCAGCACTTCTGGGGTCAGCGCGCGAAGTTCGCCGCGAAGGACTGGGTGATCAGCTTCGTCGTCCGGCACGAGGGCAGGGCGATCGGTGTGCAGGACATCGGTGCGCGCGACTTCGGCGTGCTGCGCGAGGTGAACACGGGCTCGTGGCTCGGCAAGGAGTTCCACGGCAACGGGTTCGGCACGGAAATGCGTGTCGCCGTGCTGCAGTTCGCGTTCGACCACCTGGGCGCGCACATCGCTCGTTCGGCGGCTTGGCAGGGAAACCATGCGTCCAATCGTGTGAGCGCGAAGCTCGGTTACGCGCACGACGGCACGATAGGTGCGGCACCGCGCGGAGAACGCCTTGAGCACGTGCGATTGCGTCTGGACAAGGCGGATTTCGTGCGCCCGGAATGGAACACCGCTGTCGAAGGGCTAGCGGAGTGTGTTCAGCTGATCACCAGCTGAACTCCCGCCGACCGACGGATTGTGTCGTGGGTCTCCCTTTTGTGAGGGTTCAGCCATCTCGAACGAAGGGGAACGTTCATGTCCGGCAGAACCAAGCTGGCGACTGTGCTTGCCATCTCGGCACTAGTCGCCGCCCCTACCGCCACGGCGTCCGCCGCCGCTGAGCCGGCAGGTCCCGCTCTGGCCAAGAAGCTGGCCAAGAAGGTGACCGTCGAAGGTGTCAACCGGCACCTCATCGCGTTCCAGCGCATCGCCGACCGCAACGGCGGCAACCGCGCGGCCCTGACGCCCGGCTACAACGCCAGCGTCGACTACGTCGCGGGCAAGCTCCGCGACGAGGGCTTCATCGTCACCACGCCGACGTTCACGTACGACATCAACGTCAACGACGCCGAGACCGCCAGGGTCGACGGCGTGAACTACCAGGCGTTGATCCTGGTGGCATCGCCGCAGACCCCGGTCGGCGGTGTGACGGGCCCGCTGCGCGTGGTCCCGGAGGACGCCACCACGGGCTGCGAGGCCACCGACTTCGCGGGCCAGGACTTCACCGGCTCCGTGGCCCTCATCCGCCGCGGCGGATGCACGTTCGAGCAGAAGCACCTCAACGCGTTCGCCGCGGGCGCCACCGCCGTCCTGGTCTCGAACAACGTCGCCGGCCCGCTGGCGAACGTGACGCTGACCAATCCCGGCAAGATCCCGACCGGCGGCATCTCCCAGGCCGACGGCAACACCCTGGCGACGAAGGCGGGCAGCCCCGTCACCGTCGACATGCGCTCGCACACCGAGTCCCGCACCGAGCGCAACGTCATCGCCGAGACCCGCACCGGCCGCAAGAACAACGTCGTCATGGCCGGCTCGCACCTCGACAGCGTCGAGCTCGGCGCCGGCATCAACGACAACGGCTCCGGCTCCGCCGCACTGCTCGAGACCGCGCTGCAGCTCGGTTCCCGCCCGAAGGTCGACAACGCCATCCGGTTCGCCTGGTGGGGTGCCGAGGAGCGGGGCCTCATCGGTTCCGAGGAGTGGGTCCGCTCGCTGACGTTCGAACAGCAGCTGGACATCGCGCTGTACCTGAACTTCGACATGGTCGGCTCCCCGAACGCCGCGTACTTCATCTACGACGGCGACGACTCCGACGCCACCGGCGCGGGCCCCGGCCCGTTCGGCTCGGCCCAGATCGAGAAGGCCTTCGCGGACTACTTCGCCGCCAAGGGCGTCCCCACCGAGGGCACCGACTTCTCGGGTCGTTCCGACTACGGCGAGTTCATCGCGCAGGGCATTCCGGCCGGCGGCCTCTTCACCGGCGCCGAAGGCGTCAAGACCGCGGCCCAGGCAGCGAAGTGGGGCGGCACGGCAGGCGTCGCGTACGACCCGTGCTACCACTCGAAGTGCGACAACCTCGGCAACATCGACCGAGTCGCCCTCGGCCGCAACGCCGGCGCCATCGCGTTCGTCACCGCCGCCTACGGTGTGTCCACTGAGGACGTCAACGGCGTGCCGCCGCGCTCGAAGCGGGCCGAGGCTCGTTCCTCCGCGGCACTGATGAAGACGGCTTCGCACGACGACCACTCGCACGCGGCCGTCTCGTAGTCGCTCCACATCGCTGAAAACAGGGCGGCGCACCGATTCGGTGCGCCGCCCTTGTCGTCCGAGCCCACGGGTGGGGACAGACGAGGGCTTCATACCCGCTCAGTAAGGTGACAGCCGCGCACCTGTCGCGCAGACAGTCCCGAACAGTCGGATGGAGATCCAGCCGTGGGCGAATCCGTAAGCGTGGTGGAGGCCCAGCCCGAGGACACCCAGAGGCTCGCCCCCGCCCGTGACGAGCGCGATGCCGAGCCGGCTCCGCCCGCGAGCCGAGGACGTCGTGCGCTGCTCGTCCTCGCCGAAGCCGTCGTTTCGATCAGCATGGCTCTCATCATGGTCGTGCTGGCCCGCCGGCTCGAGATCAACCCGATGGACCGGATCGGCCAGGTCAGCGGCCTCGCGGCACTGCAGCTGAGGTACGCCCTGCTGGCACTGGTCTTCCTCGTCGCACTGGTGGTCGCCGCACGAAGCCGCTGGGCCGTGCTCTCCCCACTGGCAGAACGACTGGCCGCAGCCGCGGTCGCCGGCCTGACGACCGGCCTGATCGGCGGCGCGGTGGCGGTGGCGCTGAAGGGCTCGCACTGGGGCCTCAACGCCTCCTTCGGCGATGGCGCGGCCATCGTGCGCACCGTGAAACTCGTGATCGACACGGGAGGCATGCAGGCGGACTACCCGCCGGGGTCGATCTACGGCCTCGCCTGGTACAGCCAGCTGACCGGCAGCAGCCCCGACCAGGCGCTCAAGGCGTCGCAGATCATCGGAACCGCGTTGTTCGGCCCGATCGCCTACCTCGCGTGGCGCCTTCTGCTGCCCCCGTTGTGGGCGCTGGGCATCGGCATCGTGCCCGCGCTGCCCCTCATCGAGCCGTACAAGTTCTACGTCACGATCATGCTGATCGTGCTGATCCCGTTGCTGCTCAAGCTGCTCCAGCAGTTGCGCAGGGCGGCAACGATCCCGTGGTCCCGGCTGGTGCTCACAGGCGTGGGCATCGGCTCGGCGATGGGCCTGATCTTCCTGATCTACTCGGGCTGGTTCGTGTGGTCAGCGCCCGGAGTGCTCGTGACCGCGCTCGTGGTGTTCCCGTGGCGCACCGGTCTTCTCCGCGGCCTCACACTGACCGCCGTCACCACCGCCATGTTCGTCCTGGTGAGCTCACGGCACCTGTTCGGCCTGCTGACGGCGTCGACCTCGGTCAAGGACCAGTACTTCCACATCGACACCTGGGTCGAGCCCACCTACTTCGTCATGGGCAAGGGCGACCTGCCGGGCTCGAACCCCGGCCCGTGGCCGCCGCCCGGCGAACTCGGCGGCGTGGGCCTGTTCACCCTGCTGCTGTTCGTGGGCCTGGTAGTGCTGATCGTGGTGGCACGCCGCCGAACGATCGTCATCGCACTGAGCAGCATCATCGCGGGCTCCTGGGTGCTCAGGTACCACTTCGCCTCGCAGATGTACGGCACGGACTCCGTGCAGCTCTACCCGCGCACCTCGCCGCAGCTCCTGTACTGCTTCCTGCTCGCAGGCGGCTTCGCGATCTACTACATCGCCAGGTCGCAGACGGTGCGCACCCGCCTGGCCAACCTGTCCCCGGCCTCGGCGAGCATCGGCGTGCTGGCAGGCCTCATGCTGCTCACCGCCTCAGCGGGTTCGGCGATCGGCGACAAGTACATGCCGCGCTCGGACAACTCGGTCGGATCACTGGCGTACAGCGCCCAGGTGACACGCGGCCCGGACGGCAAGTGTTCCCGGTTCACCTCGCCGGACCGGTACCCGTGCATGAGCCCGCAGGAACGCGGTGCCGAGATGTGGAAGACCGTCGTGGCGGGCAACACCTACCGCCCAGGCGAGCTGCCGCACTACCCGCCGCCGTACAAGTAGGACTCGAAAAGGGGTGGCTCACCGGTCGGTGAGCCACCCCTTTTGCGCTGGTCGATCCAGCGGAAGCGGAGGGATTTGAACCCCCGGACGGTTGCCCGTCTCCCGCTTTCAAGGCTGCATCTGGCTGTCCAGGCTTGTTCGGGTTAGTCCGCGGTTGTCGGTGTTGGCTGGTCAGGGGTGCTGTCCCGTCCCAACCTGTCCCGGACCGTTGCTACACCCGTCGCTACACCTCGTTCTGGTGGCTTGCCTGCTGGCTGTCCCGTCCCGCTGGTCCTCGGTGGGGCGGCTTTGGCATGTCCGGTGGCCGATGACGCGGAGCGTTGGCGGGCGTCGATCGCCGTGCCCGGCTCGGTCAGGTCTTGGATCGCGCGATCGTCCCGAGCCTGGCTGCTGGGAGCTCCTGGGCGTCGCCGTCGGCGGCGCGCTGCCGTGGATGGACGCCGGCCGCGCCGCACGGCCGACGGGCGGAGCGAAGCGGGAGCCCGGCGTGCCGGGATGGATGGGGAGCCGGTGCCAGCGTGACAGGCCCCGTGCGCGCCGCCGACGGCGGCGCGCCTTGATCCCATAGAGCCAAGTTCGGCAAGCACACCGACACATCCGTACGTCTCGGCCGACCAGGCCCGACTTCACTCATCTGATACTTGACAGTGTTGGATACAAGTTCGAGTATTCCGAGTTACCCGTCAAAGTGAGGTGATATCTAACGACTTGCCACCATTGATCATGGCAGACCTTCGGGTCGTACATCTGCGCTTTGACGTGTGCATGTACGCGTAGCAAGTACGCTATTCGAGTGAATTCGGGGACGTTACAGGGTATATCGAACCGTTACAGCCTCTCGTCAACTTTGTAGCCTCCAAGTGGCGGGTCGTAGCGCGGTTGATATTTCGACGGCCAGGCGACTGCATTTGAGTCTGTGCCGTGGCACGTCTCCGAGTCGAATTTTGGAGGAATTGTGGCCGCCACCGCATACCCAAAGATCCCATCTAAGGCTTGGCGTTTGCTGCGCTCGAAGGCAACCTTGGCCCCATCTACAAAATTCACGCCTTCCATAGTTGCAGCCATGCTTGAAATGGCAAGTCCAAAAAGTGCGTCCGACAACATTGTCGGCCCGCTTCGCCGCATGGGCTTGGTGACAGATGATGGCGGCCTGACTCCGAGGGGTGGAAAGTGGCGGGTCGACGCCAGCTACTCCGAAGCCTGTCAGGAAATTCTTGACGAGTTCTACCCAGGAGAACTTACGGCTCTGGTAGACGAGAACGGAGCGCCTGATAAGTCGCAGGTTCTTACATGGTTCCAGCATCAAGGATTCGGCGGATCCAACGCGACTCAAATGTGCGCCACGTACCTCATGATCGCGAGCAAGAAGATTCCAGAACCGCCGAACTCGGATTCAAAATCTAAAGCCACCACGAAGAAGCCTGCCCCTAAAAAGTCAACTCCTGGCTCTGTATCCAATAGCGCGGATCATGCAGAGTCGTCGGCAGGTAAGGATTCCGACGCTCGAATAGACAACCCTGCGCAGAATCACAACAGTCATCACGCTGCACCCAATAACGGACCCAACGTTCATCTCGACATCCAGATCCACATTCCTGCGGACGCAAGTCCAGAGCAGATCGACAGCATCTTTGCAAGCATGGCGAAGCACCTGTATCAGAAATGAGCGAGACGGCGGCCGGCAACGGGCTGGCAATAAAGATGGCTCAGTCAATCGCTGCGGATATTGCCGAGTACGGCAAGAACAGCTCGATCCACGGAAGTGGCGATCAAGAAGATGGAAAGAAGGATCTTCTTTCGCCAGACGATCAACTACTTGCAGACTTCGACAGGAGAATACTCGACCCAGACTTGCGAACTGCCGCGCGATCTAGGTTCGTATCGAAACACTATGCAGACGCGGTTGAGGCAGGCGTAAAGGCGCTCAATGAGTGCGTGCGAAAGCGGTCAGGCCGCACCGAAGACGGAGACAGCCTGATGACCGTGGCATTCTCCGCAAACGGGGGTCTCTTGCGGATCAACCCCGGAAGAACTAAGAGTGACGAAAGCGCCCAGCGTGGTCACATGTACCTCTGCCAGGGGGTAATCGGGGCATGGAGAAACCCAAGGGCCCATGCAATCGTGGATGACGAACCAGCGCGTGCCCTCATGATGCTTGAGACAATAAATGAGCTAATTACGATAACCCGACAGGCTAAGCGACGCAGAAAGAAAAAAGGGCCATAAAGCCCGGATTAGCCGACGTCAAACGGGGACATTCAGGTCACAATGTAAGTGCTTCTAGATAAACGCTTGTCACGTCCGTAATAACTACATCAGGAAACTCATTCAATAGCGCTTCAGTCTTACCTGGCTTGTTAGCGTAGCCGATTGAAGATACTCCCGCTGCGCGTGCAGCCTGGATATCAGTGACGGAGTCTCCGATCAGCGTGCAAGACCGGGCTGCTTCATGAAGGCCGGTCTTGGCGCGATCAATCAGGAACGGGTGCGGCTTCAAAAGTGAAGGATCCGCGTCATTGCGCGCAGATATGAGGTCAACACTGGAAACAAGACCATGAATAGAGAGGTAAGCCTCAACTGCTGCAGTACTGTTGTTGCTTACGATGGCCAGCTTGCGCCTGCTGGAACTCCATGACCGAATGAGGTCGTGTGCACCTTCTGTTGGTTGTGCAGTTGCTACGGCCTCGACTTCATGCGCCCGCAACGAGGCTTCGATGTAATGAGCCTCCTTGCCGCCAAGAGTAGCCGCGAAGCTAAGTACGTCGAATGGGTCATTCGTCTTCTGAATTTCTGGCGGAAGCTCATCGTAGCCACCGCCTGCCAGAACTTCGCGAAGCTGTTCAGCCACTGCAGGAGCCGGGAAACCCGCGAAAACTGAACAGACAGGCCCATCGAAGTCAAGCAGGAGAGCGCTCGTATCAATCAAGAGGCGACGCAAAGCGGCCGAGTCATCGACGAGAACCTTCTTTTCGGTCACCGCTGATACTCCGTTGAGACAGTGGTCCACATTGAGTCGAACCACATGCGCGCCTGCTCGACGTATTGACTTCCAGTGCTGGTGTCGTCGTCGGTGACGCTGTGGTGGAAGAGGATGGCTTCCTTGCCAACGAGGTCGTAGATCGGCTTTGGTTCGCCGTCGAAGCGGATCACATGCTCACGTACCGGGTAGAAGCCGAAGAAGGCTTCCTCGTTGTTGAGCAAGTAGAGCTTGAACAGCGGTGCGGCGCGGTGGACCTTGATCTCGACTGAGACGTCCTTGACTAGGCCGAGGTCTCCGAGTTCCTGGATGTTGTCGACGATCGCGAGGGTGTGGCGGCGCATGATCTCGTCCATGCGCTTGCGGAAGCCTGGGCTGTCCTGCAAGTCCTCGACCTGGCACGGGATCGCCCACGGCTGAGACGTGTCAGGAACGAGCATTCGGATGTTGATCGAGGCGGGCGTAAGTCGGCCGATTCGGATCTTGTCCAGCGGTTCCTGCATGACACCCTGCAAGGTCTCGCCCGAGAAGCCTGCGAAGTCGATGGAAACGCGCTCAGCCTCGAACGCGCGCTCGATATGAGGTCGGAGCCCTACTGGGCGCTCAGTGCGCTCGCGGACGAAGACGCCGCTGCCCTGTCGCGAGACGATCAGGCCTTCGTCACGCAGCTCGCGTAGTGCGTTCTGGACGGTCATCGGCGCGACTTCGTATTTCTTCGCCAGTTCAGCGCGCGAGGGCAGCTTGTCGCCGGCCTTGAAGACCTTGGTCAGGATGGCCGCCCGCAGTGCATTCGCCACCTGCACGTATGGCGGTCGCGGGTCGTCCGGGTCGAGTGCCACCTGTTGCTCCTCCTCTTGTGGACGTTCTGTTCGAGGCATCGCCAAACAGAACGCCTTCAGCCTAGGGCAACTTGTCTAGCCCGCCTAGGAAGCTAGCTCACCTGCGAAAACACCGATCCGCTTGACTTGGCTAGACAGGCTAGCTAGCTTGTAACTTGTCTAGGTCGTACAGACGGCCTAGCGGGGCTAGGGAGGTTGCAGTCATGGCGGTTCCGTACGGCACTCGCTTCGAGGCGTCGTTTGACCAGGTCTTTCCGCAGGGCGCGCTGATGGTCGGCGTGGTCGCTCCGGACATGGAGTACATGAGCAACGAGGACAAGGCGCGCGGCAAGCAAGCCAAGCAGAAGGTGGACGAGCGCTCCGGCAAGCGTCAGTGGAAGGTCGTTGTGACCGACCCGTCGGCCGAGAAGGAGCGGGACGCCTCGGTCACGATCACCGTGCTCGCAGACGTCCAGCCTGTCCCGCCTCAGGCCGTGCAGATCATGCCCGGCGTCGAGGTCCGGCCGGTCGCGTTCGAGGGGCTGACGGTTGAGCCACGCGTCATGGGAGACCGGTTCAAGTACCAGGGCTTCACGATCCGGGCCACGGGCCTTGCCTCGCCTCAGGTCGGTACTCCGCCCAAGCGTGAGAACAAGCCTGCGGGTCAGCAAGGGCAGACCGACCAGAAGTCGGCGGCCTAACAGTGGCGCGGCCGTCGCGTGAGGCGGTCGCCCGGTGGAACACCGCGTACGCGGAGCAGACGGCGGCCCTGTTCGCGGCGTCCAGGACGGGCGACAGGCAGGCACTTCTTCGTCTGGCTCTGGGCTACTCCGCGGTGGCGGAGGCGTGGCGGATCTTGGCCGCTGATCTGGCGGTGCCGCTGTGGGCTCGTCACGCCTGCTCCATCGCTGCTGAGGAGTTCGAGCGTCGCGCGCGGCTTGAGCAGTCCCGTTCTGGGGAGGAGTCGTGATGTTGAAGCTCATGATCTCGCCTGGACCTGCGGCCTCGGCGGACATCGTGGCGTGGCCTGGCTCGGACGCTGCGGAGCACTGCTTGCGGCTGAACCTCGATCCGGCGCAGATCGCTATCCACGTACCGGACGGGCCTGACGGTCGGGAGCGGTTGGCGGCGTTCCTGCGGACGCTGTCGCAGCACGCCGGCCTGTTGGCTGCGGTCCTCGAACCGTCCAAGGGTGCTGGCTGGGTCGGCAACACCCCTGCGCCGCTGGTGGAGCGCGGCTAGCCGTGTGAGGCGGTGGTGCCGGTGAGGCCTCGCCTGCTGGCTCGGTTGATGTACCGCCTGAACCTGACCGCCACGCACCCGGTGACCGGTCGGGTTCGGATGGAGTACCGGAACTGCTCGCGGTGTCTGGATGGCGGGTGGTTTCGCAAGACGGAGAGACGGCCGCTCTGCTCCTGGTGCAGGGCGCTCGCGAAGAAGCTCGCTCAGAGCTGATCCACAACTGAACAAACCGCGTTGGTGTGTGTCGCGCGGAAACAGTCCAAGTCTTGGCGGGCCTCGACTGTCTCCGGCGACGTACACCGACTCGAACGACCGTGAAATCGTTGCGACACAAGGGGATTCGAGTCATGCATAGGGTATCTGCGCGCACCTGGGGTGCGTCAAGTCGACAGGATCGTTTCGCCGCGATGGTGGAGCGTATGCAGGCTGTCGACACCTACACGGTGATGGTCGACGGCGGCAGGGTCGTCAGCCTCGAACTCACGCAGGCTCAGGCCGAAGGATTCGAGTGCCTGACGTGCAAGCGGCTGTGTGGCAACGGGTTGAGCGCGTTCCGGCCTGTCGGGTTCATCCCGAGCACGGGCATGGTGTTCCGCTGCATCTCGTGCTTGGGCGTGGCGGCATGAGCGGGACGAAGTGGGTAGACCCGGCCCCGTTCGAGGGGGCTCGGCCGCGCTTTCCCTGGTGGATATGGCTTCCACGGTGGGCGAAGGTCATTGCCCTGCCGTTCGTCCTGGTGGGCTTCGCGGTGTGGCTCGGCGTCCGCCTGGTCCTCGTCGCGCTGCGGTACCCGGTCGTGGCCGGTCTGGTGGTCGTTGGGCTCGCGGCCTATCGGGAGTTCGGGCTCTCGCCACTCGTCCTGGCGCTGCTCACGCTCGTCGCTGGCCTGGCCATTTGGTCCGGGCTGCACCGGCCGTCGTTCCTGCGGCACTGCTGGTACCGCGTCCTCACTGAGTGGCGTCGGGCCACGGTCTACGTGCCGAAGTGGCGGACTGTCATTCGGCTGGCGGACTTGGTCAAGGAACATCGCGGCAAGGAGTATCGGCCTGAGCTGCGGCGCGTCCGGGCTGAGGGCTGGCGGGACAAGGTCCGGGTGCGGATGATCCCTGCGCAGTCGCCGGAGCAGTGGGAAGCGCGTCGAGACAACCTGGCGCACTCGTTCAACGCTCGGTCTTGCCGGGTCCGGGTGTTGAAGCCTCGGCTGCTCGAACTCGACTTCATCCACGCTGATCCGCTCGCTCGGCCGGTGAGCGTTCCGCCGCTTGATGACTCCGCGGACGTGGACCTGAAACGGCTGGTCATCGGGGTCACGGAGACCGGTCGGCCCTGGCGGTTGAAGCTCCTCGGCTCACAGGTGCTCGTGGTCGGTGTGCCTGGCGCGGGTAAGGGCTCGGTGCTCTGGTCGATCGTCTGGCAGCTCGCCCCCGCGATTCGCGCCAGCCTGGTTCGCCTCGTCGGCATCGACCCCAAGGGCGGGATGGAGCTGGGCCAGTGCCCGGACGCCTTCGCGAAGGTCGTCTACGACAACGGGCCGGACGCGGTCGAGCTGCTGGAGGAGATCGCGACGGAGGTCAAGGCTCGCGCTTCGCGGTACCGGGGCGTTCGTCGTCTGTGGACCCGTAGTGCTGGGGAGCCGTTCACGGTCCTGGTGGTCGATGAACTGGCGGACCTGATCGCCTACCAGCAGGACAAGCAGCTCCGGGAACGCGCATCGCGCGCGGTGCAGACGATCAGCTCGCAGGGACGGGCTCCCGGTGTCGCGACCGTGGCCCTGGTGCAGGACCCGCGCAAGGAGGTCGTGAGCTTCCGGCACCTGTTCACGACCCGCGTGGCGCTGCGCCTCGATGAGCCGATTCAGGTGGACATGGTCCTGGGCGACGGCGTTCGCCAACGCGGCGCGGCGGCTCATGAGATCAGCGAGAACACGCCCGGTGTCGCCTGGCTGAAGGAGGACGGGCAGCGCGAACCGGACCGGGCTCGGGCCTTCCACGTGACGGACGCGGACCTGGTTGAGCTCGGGCTGTTCCTCGCCCCGGCGACCGTTCACGACTTCCCGGCAAGCAGCGAGCGGAGGGCAGCATGAGCACGAACGTCACCACGTTTCCCGGCGATGTTGCGGGCCAGACCCGCGCGCAACGGATGAGGCAGCCTGCGGCGCTCGACGTCACCAAGGCTGCCGCTGAGCAGCACGGGGTGTGTGTCCGGCCGTTCACGATGGAAGTCGAAGACCACGAGTCCTACGAGGTCCGGTACGTCGCGGTCCCGTGCGGCTCGACGGTCGAGAGCGTCTGTGCGCCCTGCGCGAAGAAGGCCAAGGCCTTGCGGATGGCTCAGTGCCGCGAGGGCTGGCACATGGAGGTGGAGCCCGACTTCACCCCCGAACCGGCCACAAACGACCAGACGGAGCTGCTGGAGTACCGCGCTGACCTCTTCAAGGCCTACAAGGAAGTAGGCGGCTCGGCTGAGGCGGACGAGCTGCGGGAGGAGATCCACAGCGTCGACGAAGAACTTCGGCAACTCGGCGTCCGTGGTCGCCTGCCCTCGCCGGACGACCCCGGCAAGCGACCCGTGAAGCGCTCGACGAAGCGTCGGCAGGATGCGCCGGACCTACCTCGGCGGCGGGTTGAGAAGCGGACGGTTGGACGGGAGTTCGCGGGAGCCTTCCGTCCCTCGATGTTCGTCACGCTTACCCTCGACACCTACGGCAAGGTGCGCGACGACGGCACGCCCGTTGACCCGGACACCTACGACTATCGCCGTGCGGCACGGGATGCGGTCCACTTCGCGTCCCTCGTTGACCGGTGGTGGCAGAACCTGCGGCGGGTCGTCGGCTGGGACGTGCAGTACTTCGCCACAGTCGAGCCCCAGAAACGCGCTGCTCCGCACCTGCACGCGGCACTCCGCGGTTCGATCCCTCACGAGCTGATTCGCCTGGTCACGGCCGCCACCTATCACCAGGTGTGGTGGCCGAACCACGACGAACGCGTCTACGTGGACCGGCTGCCGGTCTGGGACTTCGACGCCAAGGCGTTCGTCGACCCGGACACCCGAAGGGCCTTGACCACCTGGGAAGACGCGGAGGTCGAGGAACCGGCACACGTCGCGAGGTTCGGGCGACAGGTGCACTCCAAGGGCATCCTCGGCGGGTCTGAGGAAGCTGGACGGCACATCGGCTACCTGACGAAGTACCTCACGAAATCGATCGGTGAGGTGGTCAAGCAGGACACCGAACGGCAACGTCGGCATGCGGACCGCCTGGCGGACGAGCTGGCCGTGACGCCGTGCTCGGATCGATGCGCGAACTGGCTGCTCTACGGCGTCATGCCTCGAGGTGCCAACTCCCGCATGAGTCCGGGACGGTGCAAGGGCAGGGCTCACCGCAGGGCGACGCTCGGGCTGCCTGGGCGGCGGGTTCTGGTGTCTCGCAAGTGGTCGGGGAAGACGCTCGCGGACCACAAGGCGGACCGGAAGCGCTTCGTCCTCCAGGCGCTCAAAGCCGTGGGGATCGAGAAGCCGGAGAAGGACCCGGCTCGGCTCGTCTGGCACAAGGTCCGGCCTGGTGATCCGAATGTGCCGCCACGGGCTCACCTGCTCATGCATGCCATCGCCCAACGCGTGACGTGGAAGGCCGAGTACGACCGCGCGCTGCTCGCGGCTGGGCCTCCAGATCTTTCGGCAACTGCGGCCTGATCAACCAAGGGGGAAGAGATGGACGACATGGTGTACCGCGTCGAGGAAGTTGCTCGTGCCCTTCGGGTGGGTCGGACGAAGGTGTTCGACTTGATCAGGGCCGGTGAGCTGACCTCGGTCAAGATCGGTGGGAGCCGTCGGGTTCCTGCGCGGTCGGTCCAGGACTACGTGTCCCGGCTGATCGCTGAGGCGGCGTGATGGCGGGCGGCAAGCGGTCCAACGGTGAGGGCTCGGTCTACCAGCGGAAGGACGGGCTGTGGGTCGGTGCGGCTTACGTGCTCACCACGACCGGGCACCGCAAGCGCGTCACTGTTTCGGCAACCACGGAGTCGGAGGCCTGGAAGAAGCTTCGGAAGAAGATCGCTGACTCGGACGCCGGCATTCCTGTAGCTGCGGAGACGTGGACGCTGGAGAGCTACCTCAAGTACTGGCTGTCCACTGTGGCCGCGACGAAGAGGCCTCGGACGGTCGAGGGGTACGGCGTGGTCGTGCGGCGGCACCTGGTGCCCAACCTCGGGACGAAGAAGCTCCACCGGTTGTCGGCGCAGGACGTCCGGACGTTCATCACACGCCCCGGAATGACTGCCGGTGCTGCGCGGAAAAGATCGACGCCAACCGGCCGAAGGATGCTCGTCGTTGCTGCACCAATGGGAAGTGCTGCAAGACGGTTCTATCCGACCGGACCATTCAACAGATTCACGCGGTGCTGCGGAATGCGCTGGCGCACGCCATGCGGGAGGAGGTCATTCCGCGGAACGTCGCCCGGCTCGTTCAGGTCAGGTCGCCTCGGTACGACGTGAACCGTGGCCTGACCGCTGATCAGGCAAAGGCGTTGCTCAAGGCGGCGGAGTACGACCGACTAAAGGCGCTGTACGTCCTGGCGCTCTACCTCGGAATGCGGCGCGGCGAACTGCTCGGCCTGAGGTGGAAGGACATCG
This sequence comes from Lentzea sp. HUAS TT2, assembly GCF_051853195.1. Classification (NCBI taxonomy): domain Bacteria; kingdom Bacillati; phylum Actinomycetota; class Actinomycetes; order Pseudonocardiales; family Pseudonocardiaceae; genus Lentzea; species Lentzea sp. HUAS TT2. The sequence goes on from NZ_CP196667.1 coordinate 2,959,842, forward strand.
ATTGGGACGGGTGGGACGAGCCCTGCACGGAGCACGCGGACGACTTCTGCGAGGACTGCGCGGAGCAGTACGCGCCGACGTTGCAGATCCGTCAGACGCTTCAGCGGGTCGGTACGAAGCTCGTGTTCGTCCCGCCGAAGACGGACCGGTCAGAGCGGGTCATGCCGTTGCCGCTGCTCGTCGCCTGGGCGCTCGTCGATCACTGGGACCTCCAGGACGACGAAGCGGAGGCTGCGGGGGACCGGTGGGAAGAGTCAGGGCTGATCTTCACGACGATCCTTGGCGGACCGATCGATCCGACCTACCTGAGGTCGAGTTGGTACCCGATCCGGAAGCGCGCCGGCCTGGACAACGTGCGCTTTCACGACATCCGGCACTCGTGCGTGACGCTGCTGCTGAGGCTCGGCGTACCGCCGCACATCGTCCGGGACATCGTCGGCCACTCGAACATCGAGGTCACGATGATGATCTACGCGGCCGTCTCCCTTGAGGACAAGCGGGAGGCTTTGAAGCGGCTCACGGACGAGCTGGGCTGAGGTCGTTGCTACACCCGTTGCTACACCAGAGGGGGTGTGACCAGCCTCAACGGCTGGTCACACCCCCTCTGAACTGCGGAAGCGGAGGGATTTGAACCCCCGGACGGTTGCCCGTCTCCCGCTTTCAAGGCGGGTGCATTCGGCCGCTCTGCCACGCTTCCCAGACGCCTCGGCGTCAGCCCAAAGCCTAGCCGTTCGACTCCCGCAGGTGTGTCATGACCCGGTCGAACACCTTGGCCAGCACCTCGCCCTCCTCGGGCGTGAGCAGGTCGACGATGTGCTCGCGGACGCCGCGCAGGTGGGTGGGGGCGGCTTCGACCAGCTGCGTCATGCCCTTGGGCGTGAGTTCGGCCAGCACGCCGCGTCCGTCCTCTGTGCACTCACGGCGCGAGACCAGGCCGGCCTTCTCCATGCGGGCGACCTGGTGTGAGACGCGTGACTTCGAGGAGGCGACGTCCTCCGCGAGCTGGGTCATGCGCATGCGCTGGTTCGGTTGTTCCGACAGGCGCACGAGAATCTCGTAGTCGGCCAGTGACACTCCGTGGGTGTCCTGAAGCTCTCGGTGCAGACGGTCCATGAGCATGGAGGAACCGTTCACGTAGGTGCGCCACGCACGCATCTCGCCCTCGTCGAGCCAGTGCGGCTCGTGCTCACTTCGTGTCACGGGAACAAGGTTAGTCCTGCGGATGACGATCCAGTCATTGCTCTGGAAAACGTGGCCTTCGGAAGGCAGACTCCTCCGCCGTACACGCGCGTTAACCACGCCATCGAAAGGCTCCACGCATGAGTTCGTTCAGACGGCTTTCCGTTCTGGCGATCACCGCCGCCGCGGCCACTGTCATCAGCGCTACCGGGCCTGCCCAGGCCGATGTCCAGTCTCTGCGCGGTCGGGGCACGGTTGACGTGCGCCTGATCGGAATCAACGACCTGCACGGCAACATCGAGCCGCCGACCGGGTCGTCCGGGCGCGTCATCCTGCCGGACGGCACGACCGTCGACGCCGGTGGCGCCGCCTTCAACGCCACGCACATCAAGAACCTCCAGAAGGAGGTCAAGAACTCGGTCATCGTCGGGCAGGGCGACCTCATCGGTGCCAGCCCGATCGTGTCGGCCTTGTTCCACGACGAGCCGACGATCGAGGTGCTCAACAAGGTCGGCATGGACGCGACCGCCGCGGGCAACCACGAGTTCGACGAGGGCTACAAGGAGCTCCTGCGCATGCAGCGCGGTGGCTGCCACCCCGTGGACGGCTGCCAGTTCAGCGAGAAGTACAAGGGCGCGAACTTCCCGATCCTCGGTGCGAACGTCACGGACGCGAAGCACGGGCTGCCGGCTCTGCCGCCGTTCTGGGTGGAGATCCGCGACGGGATCCCGATCGGCTTCATCGGCATGCCGCTCAAGGACGTGCCGATCCTGGTCGACCCGAACGGCATCAAGGAGCTCAAGTTCGGTGACGAGGTGAAGGCGGCCAACAAGTACGCCAACCTCCTCGACGCGATCGGCATCAAGTCGATCGTGCTGCTCGTGCACCAGGGTGACCAGGTCGTCTCGACCGGTGGCGGGCCCAACGCGTGCAACGTGGCCCCGAACAACCCCGGCAGCGTCATCGCCACGCAGGTCAGCCCGAAGATCGACGCGGTCTTCTCCGGCCACAGCCACCAGCACTACAACTGCGTGGTCAAGGACCCGGCAGGCAACCCGCGGCCGTTCATCGAGGGCCTGGCCTTCGGACGTGAGCTCAGCGTCGTCGACCTGAAGATCGACCGCCGGACGCGCGACGTGATCCGCGGCGAGACCAAGGCCGACAACAAGATCGTCACGCGCACCGTGACGCCGGACCCCGCCATCCAGGCCGTGGTCGACCTGGCGAAGACGAAGTCGGCCCCGATCGCGAACCGCCAGGTCGGCACGATCAGCGCGGACATCTTGCGGGCGCAGAACCCCGCCGGCGAGTCGCCGCTCGGCAACCTCATCGCCGACTCGCAGCTGGAGCTCACCAAGGGCAACGGCGCGGTCCTCGCGCTGATGAACCCCGGTGGCGTCCGTGCGGACCTCACGTACGCCAGCTCGCCCGCGGGTGAGGGCAACGGCGTGGCCACCTACGGCGAGACGTTCACCGTCCAGCCGTTCGGCAACATCCTGCAGACGGTCACGCTGACCGGCGCGAACATCAAGGCGGTGCTGGAGCAGCAGTTCACCGCGGCCAGGCAGTTCGTGCTGCAGCCGTCGGCCGGCCTGAAGTACAGCTGGTCGGTCTCGGCGCCGTTCGGTTCGAAGGTCTCGAACGTCACGCTCAACGGCGTGCCGCTCGACCCGGCCGCGAGCTACCGCGTGACGATCAACAGCTTCCTGCAGGGCGGCGGTGACGGCTTCAGCGAGTTCACCAAGGGCACGAACATCACCGGTGGTGGCATCGACCTGGACGCGTTCTCGGCTTACCTGTCGGCGCACCCGAACCAGGCGCCTCCCGCGCTCGACCGCATCACGCAGCTGCCGTAACCGCAGAACGCAGCTGAAGGCCGTCCCGGCGACGCAAGTCGCCGGGATGGCCTTTTTCGCGTGCTCGATTGCTCCATTTGATCTAGGGTGAGGGCCGATGTCGTGGTTGCGTCGGCTCCTGTTGCTCGCCGGTCTGGTGACCGGCGCCTGGCTGCTGGGCACGGCAGGCGAGGCGAACGCCGACGTCCGGGTCGAGATCGACCAGCTCAGGGTCGAGGTGAAGCTCCCCGTCGCCGACATCGGTCTCAAGATCGAGACCGCGCCGCCACCACAGGAGCAGCAGCCCGTCCCGCCGAAGCCGGACCCGCGCGTCGAGCCGCCGGAACCACCCGCGGCACCTCAGGCGCCGGCCCGTCCAGCAGCGCCCGCCAAGGTCGAAGAGCCCCAGCGGCAGCACGCAGAGCCGTCGCAGCAGGTGCAAGAAACGCGACCCACGAACCCCGAGCCCGCCCCGCAGCAGCCGCAACCGCAGGCAGAGCAGCCGATCACCGGCACGCTCCCGCAGAGCGGCGCAGGGGCGAGCGCGGGCGGCACTCAGCTCCCGGCGGGCACGCTGCCGCACGTGACGCGGCCGCCCGCCACCACAGCGTCTCCAGTCAGCACCGACCAGCACGACGTGCCGAACGCCGTGCGCGCGGAGGAGAAGACGTTCTCTCCCGACTGACCCACGTGCCGCGACCAGCACAGGGATCAGTCACCACATTTCAGGGAGAACAGTCATGCGCAAGAACCTCAACCGCACCATGTCCGCTGCTCTGCTGACCGGCGGCCTGATGGTCGCGAGCGCCGGATGGGCCCAGGCCGTCCCGGTGCCGCTCAACATCGACGACGAGGTCCGCGTCGGCAACCTCGTCAGCGTCCCGGTCAAGGTCTGCGGCAACGCGATCAACGTGCTGGGCGACAGCGACGCCACGTGCGAGGAGCAGCCCGCCGCGCGCACCCAGGCCGACAAGGCCCTCGTCTCCGCGCCCGTCTCGGTCTGCGGCAACTCGGTCGGCGTCGCCGGCGGCGGCACGGGCAGCTGCGGCGAGACCAAGCCGCAGGAGCCCAACGGCACCGTCGAGGCCCCCGTGACCGTCTGCGGCACCAGCGCGGCCGTGCTCGGCACCGCGAGCGGCGACTGCGGCAAGACCGAGACCCCCGAGCAGCCGGAACAGCCCGGTGAGAACCCCGAGCAGCCCGGTGAGAACCCGGAGCAGCCGGGCGAGAACCCCGAGCAGCCCGGCGAGAACCCCGGTAACGGGAACCCCGGCAACGAGAACCCGGGCAACGGCAACCCCGGCGGCGGCAACAACGGCGACAACTCCGGCGGCGGCAACACGGGCGACGACTCCGGCGCCGGCCTCCCGAAGACCGGTGAGAAGGCCTCGCAGAACGCCTCGGCGATCATCCCGAACCTCTCCAGGACGGGTGCGGACCCGCTGGAGTTCCTGCTGGTCGGCCTCGGATTGATGACCGCGGGCGTGATGGCCCGCCGCGGCGCGCGTCGCGTCACCAAGGCCTGATCATTTCGAAAAAGCACAACTGATCGTTTTCTGCCAATCGCCCGGCGAGAGATTCTCTCGCCGGGCGATTGCTGTCTGCACTGTCGATCTCCGCAGGTCACCCGTCTGACTTCACCAATTCAGGTTTGCTGTGAGGTGTTGAGAAATGCGGGGATCAAGCGCATAGTCGATAACGAGCTGGCAACCGGCAGGTGAATGAACTGGACCACCCGGAGGCCACGCCCAGAAGGGGTAGGTGGTGCTGTGCAGGTATCTCCTCGCTGTGGCGAAACGCGGTCTGTCGCATCCCCGCGAACGGACTGGACGTGACCGGTCCGGTCGCGACTGTGTAGCGATGGACACGAGGTTTCGGGTGCCCAGGCGCCATCAGGCGTCGCTCAGCGCACTCCGACGCTGTTGAGCTCGGCTTCGGTGTCGTCTCATGGCGTCACCGGCTGAGCGCCACGCCAACCTTCGTGGGCCGTAGTCGTCACTTCCAAATGGGAAAGCCCAGGTGCGGTGCCCCGACGTCGGGTCCCGCACCTGGGCGTCTTTTGTGCTTTATCGTGTGCCGCCTACGGGTCCTTGGCATGGAGGCACGCGGTGCAGTTCAACGAAGGCGCGGAACTCGACCTATCGCAGGTTTCGGACCAACGGGGCGTCGGCGGCAGGGTCGCCGGTGTCGGCGGTGGCCTCGGCGTGGTCGGCCTCATCATCTACTTCCTGTTCCAGCAGTTCACCGGCATCCAGCTGCCGGCAGGAGGGCTGGAGGGCCTGGGCAACAACTCCCAGGTCGAGTCCGGTCAACTGCTCGAGAAGTGCAAGACCGGTGCCGACGCGAACCGCGACAGCGACTGCCGGGTCGTGGCGACGATCAACTCGATCCAGGGCTTCTGGACCGACCAGTTCGCGCGCTCCGGCAACACCTACCAGGTCACCAAGACCAACTTCTTCCGCAACAGCGTGAACACCCGCTGCGGCAACGCCACCTCCGCGGTCGGCCCGTTCTACTGCCCCGCGGACTCCCAGGTGTACATCGACCTGGACTTCTTCAACGAGCTGCGCACCAAGTTCGGCGCGACCGGCGGCCCGTTCGTCGAGGCGTACGTGCTCGCCCACGAGTACGGCCACCACGTGCAGAACCTGCTCGGCACGTCGGACAGGGTCGGCCGCGAGACCGGTCCCACCTCGGGTTCGGTGCGCCTCGAACTGCAGGCGGACTGCTACGCGGGTGCCTGGGGCAAGGCCGCGACGACGGTCCCGTCGGCCAACGGCCAGCCCCTGATCTCGAACATCACCCAGGAGGACGTGAACGCGGCGCTCGACGCGGCGGCGCGCATCGGTGACGACTTCATCCAGACCAAGCTCGGCGGCGGCCAGGTCGACACGACCCAGTTCAGCCACGGCAGCTCGGCTCAGCGGCAGAAGTGGTTCACGACCGGGTTGCAGACGGGCGATCCCGCCCGCTGCAACACGTTCGACACGAACAACCTGGGCTAACGCAGCGAGGCCCGTTCCGCGCGGGACGGGACGCCGTTCACCCCCTCGGTGGTGACGGCGTACGAGGCGATGACGTGGGCCGCGGCGGAGACGTTGCGGCCCAGCGCCACGCGGTTGATGTTGCCGAGGTTGTCGCACGCGCGGTGGTAGCAGGGATCCATCTCCATCCCCGCCGTGCCGCCCCACTTCGCGGCCTGCGCCTCGGTCTTGACCTCGCCGCCGCCGGAGATGATGCCGCCGGCCGGGATGCCGAGAGCGGTGAACGAGCCGTAGTCGCTCGCGCCGCGCACGTTCAGACCCTCGGGGCCGAGCTTGAGGCCCGTGTAGAAGTCGCTGAACGCCTTCTCGATGTGCTTCGACCCGTACGGCAGGCCGGGGTCGTTGTAGACGTAGTAGCCGGGGTTGGGCGAGCCGACCATGTCGAAGTTCAGGTAGAGCGCGATGTCCAGCTGCTGCTCGAACGACAGCCCCGAGGCGTAGGCGCGCGAACCGATCAGACCGGCCTCCTCCGCACCCCACCAGGTGAAGCGCACGGCGTTGGGCAGCTTGGGCCGGGAGCCCATCTTCAACGCCACCTCGAGCAGTGCGGCGGACCCCGAACCGTTGTCGTTCATGCCGGGACCGGCGTCGACGCTGTCGAGGTGCGCACCGGCGACGACAACGTTGTCCACGCGGCCGGTCCGCGTCTGGGCGACGACGTTGCGGTCGAGGTGGACCTCGTCGTGGTGGCGCAGGTCGAGGGTGACGGTCTGGCCCGCCAGCGCGGCGAGCGCGGTGCCGTCGGCCTTCGAGGCGCTGCCGCCGGGGATCGTGCCGGGGATGCGCAGGTCGAGGTGGCCGTCGACGTTGTTGGAGATGATCACGGCCGCCGCGCCGGCGTTCACCGCGTTGGCGTACTTGCTGACGAACGTGCAGGTGCCGCGCCGGATCAGGGCGACGGAGCCCTTGAAGTCCTGGCCGGCGAAGTCGCTCGCCTCGCAGCCGGGCGTGCCGTCCTCCGGCACGACCCGCAGCGGCGCGGTGAGGCCGCCGTCCGGGGTGTTGGGGGTGTCGCCGAACGGCACGAGCTCGTGCGACGCGCCCCCGATTGTTGCCAGGCCTGCGTCGTCGATCTTCCGCTTGACCTCGAACTCCGGTGTGCTCACGTCGAACCCGGCGTCGCGCAGACGCCCGGCCACGTAGTCGACGCTGGCCGCGTAGCCGGTGGTCATCGCGGCCCTGTTGCCGCCGTGGGTGTCGGCGATGCGCTGGAACGCGATCAGGTGCCGGTGGGCACCGTCCGCGCTCACCCGTGCGGCGAGGTCGCGGGCGGGGTCGGTGGCTGCGCTCGCTGTGGAGCCGAGCAGCACCAGGGACGAGGCCAGGGCTGTTACCGCGGTGATGGCACGCATGGTCCGAGACTGGCCTGGATGGTCATGAGAGCGCTACCACCCAGGCCAATCGAGACGGACCGTCAGCGGCGCGCGACCGCCAGCAACCGGTGGTTGCCCACACGGAAAGCGCTTCCGTCGACGTCGCCGAACAGCTCGATCGACGAGAACCCGGCGTCGTTCAGCATCCGGGTCAGCTCACCGGCCGTGTAGACGTGCTGCACGCAGGCCGACCGCTGGGTCCGCTCACCGTCGGTGAAGGTGAAGTCGATCAGCAGCCGAGCCGACGCCACGTCGTAGGTGTTCTCGGCGACGCAGTCCACGCCACCGAACGACATGCGCAGCTCGCCCGGCAACGAGGGCAGCAACGACTCGGCGGTGCAGCCGTAGTCGAGCACCAGAACGGGCGCGGCCTCGGCCAGTTCGCGGAGAAAGCGCTGCGAACCGGCGTGGTCGAGGTAACCGAAGCTGTTGCCCAGGCACAGGGCCAGGTCGGCGGTCACGCCGAACGAGCCCAGCGACGCCAGGTCGCCCTGCCGCCAGTCGAGGTCCGGTGCCAGTGAACGGGCGTGCGCGATGGCTTCCGCAGAGATGTCGATGCCCGTGGTCGTGTAACCGCGGCCGGCCAGCTCGATGCTGTGCCTGCCGCTGCCGCACGGCGCGTCGAGAACCCGCGGACCCGCGCTGAACCGGGTGACGAAGTCGATCTCGGCCGAGGTCTGCGAAGGCTGGACCGCACCACGCCAGAAACCGTTGGCGAGATCGGTGAAGAAAGAGGTGTACCAAGTCAAGGTAGAACTCCTGGTGATCGCGAGAACTGAACGCGAGAGTCACCGGGTACTGCGTAGGCACCCGGTGTGTCCGGGGCTGCCCATGGCATCTGCCTTGTCTCTGAGAACGTGCTGGAGCCACCACTCAAGCACGCCGGCACGAAAACGGGAACTGCTTTTACGGCTGGACGGACCGCGGCGTCGAGAAGCGGACCATGTTGCCGGACGGGTCGCGGAACGCGCAGTCGCGGACGCCGTAGTACTGGTCGATCGGCTCCTGCAGCACCTCGCCGCCGGCCGCGCGGACCTGCTCGAACTTCGCGTCCACGTCGTCGATCACGAAGATGACCCCGTGCAGCGATCCCTTGGCCAGCAACGCCTCCAGCGCCTCGTAGTCGGTCGGCGACGCGGGCGGCCCGATGCGGGACAGGCCGATCTCGACGTCGGGCTGCTCGGCGGGCCCGACCGTGAGCCAGCGGTAGCCGCCTTCGATGGTCTGGTCGGTGCGCACTTCGAGGCCGATGACGTCGCGGTAGAACTTCAGCGCGGCGTCCTGGTCGTGGACGAAGAGGAACGTGTGCGAAAGCTTCATGGGCAAAACCCTATGTACGCGGCGAACGCGTCGCTTCTCGAAATCTGCTCGGTCGCGTGAGGCCCCTCAAATGACATCCCGGCACCACCGCCAGCGAGTCGTGGGAGCGCGCCCGGTACGCCGACGGCGTCTCCCCGACCAGTTCGGTGAACCGGGACGAGAACGAGCCGAGCGAGGTGCAGCCGACCTCGACGCAGACCTCCGTCACCGACAGCGTGCCCAGCCGCAGCAACGCCTTGGCGCGCTCGATCCGCCTGGTCATCAGGTAGCTGTACGGGGTTTCGCCGAACGCCGTGCGGAACCGCCGCGCGAAGTGCGACGGCGACATCAGCGCGGCACGGGCCATCGCGGGCACGTCCAGCGGTCGCGCGTACTCGCGGTCCATGAGGTCACGTGCCCGGCGCAGGTGCGCGAGGTCCTCCGGCGTCACGAAGAACAGCATGCCACCGATCTGAGAGCAGACGAGTCCCCGCGATGCTCACGCTTTCCCGGCACCATTGGTTGCCCCGGTTTCGAGAAAACATTGGACATGTTCTCGTCCTACCTCTGACTCTTACGCGGCGACTGCCACTGCGGTACTTTCCGAACGTCTTGCCGATGCGTGCGGGGGCTCTGACATCGGCGGACAACATCATCACCGGGGACTCTGGGGGGATCCTTTGTCCGGTAGGTCCGCGCTCAGGATCGGTGCTTTGGCCACCGTTGCGGCGCTCGCGTTCGGCACGTCCTATGCCGCTGCTTTCGCACAGGACGACCCGACGAGCACACCGCCGACCACCTCCGAGACAACGATGACAACACCACCGCCGTCCTCTGCGCCGCCGCCGTCTTCGGAGCCGACACCGCCGCCGCCTGCCAAGGCCGAGCAGAAGAACAGCATCTCCGGCGTCCTGTACGCCGACAAGAACAGCAACGGGAAGCAGGATCCCGGCGAGGCCCTCGAAGACGGCACGATCACGGTCACCGGGCGCTCCACCTACACGACCAACAGCGGCGCGGAGGGCAGGTTCGCCTTCGCGGATCTCGCACCGGGCGACTACGTCCCGGCTTACTTCCTGCCCGACGGCTGGGTCGTGCACAACACGGCGCAGGTCGGCAGCACGGACGTGATCTCGGTCGTCGCCGGCGTGACCACCGAGGTGGCGGTGCGCGCGGAGCGGCCCTACTCCGAGCAGCTCAGCGCGACCGTGTCACTCGACCGCGACAGCTACGAGTACCCGGCGTCCGCGAAGATCACGGTGACCCTCACCAACACCACCGACCGCAGGATCGACGGCATCCAGGCCTCCTGCAACCGGCACAACGCCGAGAACACGCTCGGCAGTTCCAACTACTGGTACCTGTTCGGTTCGCCCGGCCAGTCGATCGAGGCCGGTCAGCAACGCAAGGTCACGATCACCGAGCGGATTCCGGCACCGGCCCTCACCGCGGGTGCCGTCACGCTCGACTGCGACTTCGCGCCGAACGCCCTGTGGAACCCCGACGGCCCGCAGGTGCACGCCGAGGCGGTGGTGAACGGCGGCTTCAGCTACACGCTGGTCCTCGGCGAGGACAGGAACGCCGACCAGCGCATCGACGCCGACGAGGCGCTCAGCGGGGAGAAGGTCGCGCTGCTGGACCAGCAGACCGGCCGTCAGGTTGCTGAGCGCAAGAGCGGCGCGGACGGCAGGGTCGAGTTCACCGGCCTGACGCCGGGCGACTACCAGGCGGTGCTGCTGTCGGCGTGGACGTTCACCGACGACAGCCAGCAGCTGGTGCGCGTCACCGGACAGGCCGAGGTCAGCCCCAGGTTCCTCAAGCTCGCCGCGCCCGCGGCCCTGACCGCCACGATGACGCTGGACAAGCCGCGCTACGAGTCGCACGAGACCGTGAAGGTCGACATCACGGTCAAGAACGACGGCGGCCGGGCGGCCGAGCGCGTCAGGTTGTTCGACAGGGGGTTCTGGGACCTGTACGCCCCCAGCCCGCAGTGGGGTGACGCCGTGGAGGACGGCCCTGGCGTGCGGATAGCCGCGGGGGAGTCCCGCACGTTCAGCGCGTTGGTCAAGATCCGTGAATTCAAGAACGGCAGACTGGAGGTGTCGGCGTGGATCGAGTACGTCGGCATGCCGAACGACGGCCCCACCAGCTTCTACGCCGGTGCCGAGGTCGTGCAGACCAACGGTGACATGAGCGGTGTCGTCTACATCGACAAGAACCACAACAAGCAGCAGGACCCCGGTGAGCTCGCCGCCGACACCTTGGTGGAGATCAGTGGCGGCGCGCCGTACGCGTACTTCAAGACCACGACCGACGCGAACGGCCGCTTCTCGCTCACGAACATCCCCTCCGGCGACTACACCGTCGACTACACGCTGGCCGGCGGCTGGATCGTGCACGCCGAGAACGACCGGCAGGCGCCCTTCGTGAGTCCAGGGGTACCCCTTCAGCTCACTGCACGAGGGGAGCGCCCGTACACAGAGGCGCTCAAGGTGACGACCGTGCTCGACAACACGACCTACGTGATCGGGGCCGACGCCAAGATCGCCATCACCTTGTCGAACAAGGCCGCCTACCCGGTCGACGGCGTTCAGGCCGCGTGCATCTCGGAAGGCAACACCTGGCGGGTGTCGGACAGGTGGGGCGACCTGCACAGCGCGGGGGTGACCCTCGGGCCGGGCGAGACGAAGACGTTGCTCGTCGACGAGAAGGTGCCCGAGAGCGCACGCGCGACGGGCCGCGTGACCGTGAAGTGCGACTTCGCGCCGGGCATCGAGTGGAACCAGGACTTCGTGACCGGCTACGACTGGGCGTTGATCCCCGGCGGCCACGGCTCGGTGACAGGCCCGCTCGCGCACGACAGGAACCACAACTCCCTGGGCGACCCCGGCGAGTCCATGCCGAACGCCACGGTCCGGCTGATGACCGACCGCGAGTTCGGCGGCATCGTCGCCGAGACCGTCTCGGACGCCGACGGGATGGTGCGCTTCGAACAGGTGCCGCCCGGCACCTACTGGGCGCAGGTCGACGGGCCTTGGAAGTTCGAGGGCATCAACGGCGGCCGCCTGGACGTCACGGCAGGACAGGAGACCTTCTACTTCTTCGTCGTCGTGGACGGTCCGCCGCCTACGACGCCGGGCGGCGATGACGGTGGCACCGGCGACGGCGGCTGGGGCGCCGAGGGCGCGCTCGCCAAGACCGGTGCCAGCGTGCTCGGGCTCGGCGCGGTCGCCGTGCTGCTCGTGGCGTTCGGCATCGGCGCTCGCGTCGCGGGCCGCCGCAGGACGTCCTGAACGGCGTTACAGCTCGAGGGAAGTTTCACAACCGTTGCCCCAGTGGACCGTGGAAGGTGGGAAACCGCCTTCCACCAAGGGAACCAGTCGGCCGTCGTCACGCCGGTCGCGTCCGGTGGTTCCGCCGGTGGCGCCGGCGGAGCGGCTGAGGTGCTCGCCAAGACCGGTGCGTCCGTGCTGGGCCTCGGCCTGCTCGGCGCCCTGCTCGTGGCCTTCGGTTTCGGTGCCGGCCTGATCGGGCGCCGCCGCCAGATCGCATGACTGAACACCTCTTGACAGGCCCGGCGCTCACTCTGAGTGCCGGGCCTGTTGTCATAAGCGCCACACTCCGGCGTCCCGAGTGGAGTGTTAGCGTCGCTAAGCATTGGGGTACGGGGGTGGACATGACGGTCTGGGAAGCAATCGCGGTGGTGATCGCGGGTGTGTTCGCAGGCGGCATCAACACCGTCGTGGGCAGCGGCACGCTCGTGACGTTCCCCGTGCTGCTCGCCGTCGGCTACCCGCCCGTGGTCGCGAACGTGTCCAACAGCCTCGGCCTCGTGCCCGGCTCGTTGTCCGGCGCGTGGGGCTACCGCGAGGAGTTGAAGGGGCAGTCGGACCGCATCAAGCGGTTGCTGCCCGCGTCGATCCTCGGTGGCATCCTCGGGGCGATCCTGCTGGTCACGTTGCCCGCCAAGGCGTTCACCGCGATCGTGCCGGTGCTGATCGTGATCGCACTGGTGCTCGTGGTCATCCAGCCGTGGCTCAACCGCAAGCTCTCGCACCGGCGCAGTGAGAACGACGGCGGTCTGCTGCTGTGGCTCGGGGTCTTCGCGGCCGGCGTCTACGGCGGCTACTTCGGGGCCGCGCAGGGCGTGCTGGTCATGGGGATCATGGGCGTGCTCGTCAGCGAGCACCTGCAGCGGATGAACGCGCTGAAGAACGTGCTCACCGCGTTCGTGAACCTCGTCGCGGGCGTCATGTTCATCTTCATCGCCGACGTGGCCTGGCTCGCGGTGCTGCTGCTGGCCGTCGGGTCCGTCGTCGGCGGCCAGATCGGGGCCAAGATCGGCCGCAAACTCCCACCCGCCGTGTTGCGCGGCGTCATCGTGGTGGTGGGAGTCGCGGCGATCGTTCAGCTGCTCATGAAGTGAACGCGCGGGCGGCGGCCAGGAAGGCGTCGTTCTCCTCCGGCTCACCGATCGTCACGCGGGCACCCTCGCCCACGAACGCGCGCACGACGACCTTGTGCGCCAGGCAGTGCTCGTTGAACGCGGCCGTGCGCTCGCCCAGCGGCAGCCACACGAAGTTCGCCTGCGTCTCCGGCACGTCGAAGCCCAGCGCGAGCAGTTCGCCGCGCACCCGGCCCCGTTCCGCGACGATCGCGCGGCAGCGGACCATCAGCTCGTCCTCGGCGTCCAGCGACGCCAGCGCGGCCACCTGGGCCAGTGCGTTCACGGAGAACGGCACGTAGACCTTGCGCAGCACCTCGGCGACGACCGGCGGTGCCACCGCGTAGCCGATCCGCAGGCCAGCGAGGCCGTACGCCTTCGAGAACGTCCGCAGCACCGCGACGTTGTTGTGGCCGGCGGCCCACTGCTGCTTCGCGAGCTCGACGCCGTCCGGGATGTGCGCGTCGTCGACGAACTCCTTGTAGGCCTCGTCGAGCACCACGAGCACGTCGCGCGGCACCTTGGCGATGAACGCCTCGATCTCCTCGGTGCGCAGCGCGGTGCCGGTCGGGTTGTTCGGGTTGCAGACGAAGACCATCCGCGTGTTCGGCGTGATCGCCGCCAGCATCGCGTCCAGGTCGTGGGTGTGCTTGGAGTCCAACGGCACGCGGATCTGCTTGGCGCCCGCCACGTGCGTGACGATCGGGTACGCCTCGAACGACCTCCACGCGAACAGCACCTCGTCGTTCTCGGTGCAGGTGGCCTGGACGAGCTGCTGGCACAGGGTCACGGAGCCGCAGCCGAGCGCCAGGTGGTCCGCGGGCACGCCGAGTTTGTCGGCCAGCCGCCCGGTGAGTTCGACGGCGCCCGAGTCGGGGTACCTGTTGATGCTGGTGGCCGCGTCGGCGATCGCTTTGACGACGCTGGGCAGCGGTCCGGCCGACACCTCGTTGCTCGCGAGCTTGATGGCGCCGGGGATGGTCCTGCCGGGCACGTAGGACGGCAGGGACGCCAGGTCAGCACGGGTTCGCACGGTCATGTCACCGATCCTCGCATTGCTCCGTCCGATTGGTCACGTTGACTGGAGTTCACCCCCGCGTGGAAGGCTGGGAAACATGACCAGTACCCGCATCGAGACGCTTACCCTCACCGACGGCCGTGAGCTGCGGGTGACGATCGCCGAACCCGACTCCGCCGTGCGGGGCGGACTCGTGGTGCTGCACGAGGCCCGCGGCATCACGGCAGGTGTGCGCACCCTCGTCAGCAGCCTCGCCGACGAGGGCTGGCTCGCGATCGCGCCGCACCTCTACTCCGAGGACCGGGTGCACGGTGACGACATCAAGGACCAGGTGAGCAAGCTCAGCGGTGACCGGCTGCTCGCCGACACCGACGTCGCGTTCGTCTGGCTGGGCCAGCGGGGCGTGAGCGCCGACCGGATGGGCGTCGTCGGCTTCGACATCGGCGGCACCGTCGCCATGGTGGTCGCCGCCAGCCGCACGATCGGCGCGGCCGTCACCGTGCAGGCGCCCGGCATCCTCGAGCCGCTCTCGGACGGGCTGCCCGCGCTGGTGGACGTCGCCGCGGACCTCACCTGCCCGTGGCTCGGCATCTTCAGCGACGAGGACTCGGAAGAAGTGAGCAAGCTTCGTGATGCTGTGATCAGCTCCGAAACCGCGTCAGATCTGGTCCGTTTCAACGTTTCGAGTGACGAAGCATGGGTTCGTGCGTTGAACTGGTTTGACGCTCACATGAGGTAAGGGTCTTTCCGGCGGATTGGAACCGAACCGTACTCCGGGTACATCTAAGGAGTGCTTCGGACGGCTGACTGGGTGTAGCTGCGCGTAACGCCCAGTGCTGCGGTGACGAGTTATGCAGTGCAGGGGGTTATGAAGGATGGCTGAAGGCACGGGGACAGGTTCTGGGACGACTGGCGCGGCGACGACGACGGGCACGGTGCCACCAGCGGTGACACCGGAAGTCACGACGTCGACCACCGTGCCGATCACGGCTGAGCAGCTGGCGGCGGTGAAGCCTGTTCTCCAGCAACAGATGCTCACGGACAAGGCGGAGGCGAGCCACGCCGCGGCCAAGCTCGACGCGGCGGCGGACAGCGGCAAGCTGACGCTCGACGTCGACGCCGCGGACGCGTTGATCAAGGCGGTCGATGCCGCCCGGGACCAGGTGATGGACCTGTGGAAGCGCGCGACCGACCAGCTGGCCACGCCACTGCAGCTCGGGGAGAACCCGGTCGCCAAGGCGATCAGCGCGCGGTTCTCCGACCTGGCCGTGGGTGAGGACTCCGGCGCCGCGAAGGCGTTGCTGGACCTCTTCAAGGTCCTCGACGACATCGGCGACGCCCTGCGCCGCAACCGCGACACCATCCGCGATGCCGACGAAGAAGCCGAGAAGTCGATGAAGAACGCCGGGGGGTCCTGGTGAGTCACGGATCGCACGACAACAAGGGCAACGGCGACAAGGACAACAAGTCGTCGCACCACAACGACGACAAGTACGACCGCAACGACCTGCACGAGCCGGTCGACTGGATGACGTACACGCACGAGCAGCTCTACAACATGGTGCACACGGGCGTGAACCTCGCCGGTGCCCAGGCCGCCGCGACGAACTGGCAGAAGATCGGCGAGGACATCGCCGGCGTGCGCACGAGCCTGCTCAAGGCCGTCGAGGACTCGTCGGTCGGCTGGGACAGCGACTCCGCCCGGCTCGCGCGTGACGGCCTGACCGAGGTCACCAACTGGGTCGACGACACCGCGAACTACGCGACGAAGGTGTCCACGGCGATCACGACCGAGACGAACAACGTCGAGGCCGCGCGCGCCGCGATGCCCCCGCCCCCCAAGGCTCCCGACGCTCCGGTGCCCGTGGAGACGACGCTGCCCCGGCCGGCGCTGCGCCCAGCGGACCGGCTCCTGACGGTCGACCAGGCCGACAGCTACAACCTTGCTGCCCTGCGCGAGCCCCGCCTGGTCGCGCAGACCCCCAGCGAGTTCGCCGGCTTCGAGGCCATCGGCAGCAGTCCCGTCGACGCCCTCGCGGCCAAGGACGCCTCGCACCGCCTCGCCGCCGACGTGATGGCGGCGTTCCAGCGCAACTCGGCCGCGGTCGACCAGACCGTGCCCTCGCAGTTCACGCCCCCGGTCAACCCGATCAACCCGACCCCGGTCGGCACCGAGATCAGCCGCACGCCGACCACGGGCACGCCCGACGGCGGCGCGGGTGGTGCGGCAGGCGCCCCGGTCACGACCGGCACGCAGAACCAGAACCGCGGCACCACCAACACCTCCTCGCGCTATGGCGGCGGGGCGGGCGGTGGCCGCGGTGGTGCGGGCGGCGGTGGCTTCGGTGGCGGCATGGCCCGTCCGTTCGGCTCCGGCAACCAGGGCGGCGGTGGAGGCGGCGGCGGAGCAGGTGCCGGCGCGGGAGCCGGGACCGCCGGTGGTGTCGCCGGTGTGAACGAGGGTTCGCGCGGTGGCGCCGGTGCGGCGGCTGCGGCTGCCTCGCCCGCGGCCGGTGGCCAGACCAAGGCGTTCCAGAACCCGCTCGCGATGGGCGGCGCGCCGATGGCCGGTGCTCCCGCCGGAGCCGGCGGCCAGAACGACTCCAAGGAGCACAAGACCGCGAGCTACCTGGAAGAGGACGACAACGTCTTCGGCCTGGACCGCAAGGCGGCCCCGCCGGTGATCGGTCAGTGACCGAACGCCAGTTCACGGTGAGCTCGCAGGAGTTCTTCCTGCTGTGGCAGGCCGTGCACGGCGAGGACCGCGTCGTGCCGCTCGGCACCCCCCACTTCGGGGCCACCCGAGCGGCGCGGCAGGCACTCGTCGAAGCCAGCTCCCGCACCTTGCAGGCCCGCAGGCTGGGCACAGTGCAGCGGCCGGATCCCGACCTCCGCGCGCTGGTCAGCGGCCTCGGCGAGTTCGACAGGGCGCTGGAGATCGCGTACTTCAAGGGCACCGAACTGGCCCGCGGCATCGCCTGCGCGGGCTGGGGCGGTGCGTTCGCCGCCAGGGTGAACGACGAGGTGCACCTGTACCCGTTCCACCCGACGTCGCTGGCCTCGGCCACGGTGTCGTCGCTGCCGGGCCTCGCGCCGGGCTCCGGCCGTGCCGTGAACGTGCGCTGGGACGACTACGTCCGCGCGGGTCAGGCGGGCGAGCAGGACGGCAAGCAGGCGTTCCTGGAGATCCTGCGCGACGCGGGCATCCGCGAACCGGAGGCGCACAACCTGCTTCGGATCGTCACGTCCCGCATCGGCGGTGGCGAGCTGGGACTGACCGCCCGCAACCGCGACGGCGTGCCCCGCCCGACCGGCCGATCGGTGTCGTGGCTCGACACCCGCGAGGGCCGCTACCTCCTGCGCAGGCAGGACGGCTGGCTGGTGCTCGCTCCCGCCGACGCCTCACGCCTGACCAGCGCCGTCGACGAGCTGATCGCCGCGGGATAGTGCCACATCGGCGGGCTTCGGCAAGTCCGTCAATCACACATGGACGTTCGGTTGTGCCTCGGTTAGACATGGGGCATGACCGACACCGACGTCGAACTGCTGTGGCGCCCGGACCCCACGAGGGACAACGGGATGTCCGCTTTCCGGACGTGGCTCGCGGATCGCGGCCATTCCTTCCCCGACTACGAGTCGCTGTGGGACTGGTCGGTCTCCGACCTCGAAGGGTTCTGGGGCGCCATCGCGTCGTACTTCGACGTCCGGTTCCACAGCGAGCCTTCGCGCGTGCTGGGGTCCGCGGAGATGCCGGGTGCTGAGTGGTTCCCCGGCGCGACGCTGAACTACGCCGAGCACGCGCTGCGCCGCGGTGCCGACGACGAGCTCGCCGTGATCTTCCACCGCGAGGACGGCCTCGCCACGTCCCTGACGTTCGGTGCCCTGCGTTCGCGCGTGGCCGCTTTCCGGGCCGCGCTGGCCTCTCTGGGCGTCTCCGAGGGCGACCGGGTGGTGGCACTCGTCCCGAACGCCCCCGAGGCTCTCATCGCCTTCCTGGCGGCTGCCTCGCTGGGCGCCACGTGGTCGTCCTGCTCTCCGGACTTCGGCGCACGGGCCGTCGCCGACCGCTTCACCCAGATCGAGCCCGCGGTGTTCGTCGCGGTCTCCGGCTACGTCTACAACGGACGGTCGTTCGACTGCCGCCCGGTGGTCGAGGAGATCCGCGCGCAGCTGCCCGGCCTGCGCGCCACGGTCCTGATCGACTACCTGGACAACGGCTCCTCGCTGCCGGACACGCTGTCGTTCTCCGAACTGGTGGCGTCCAACGAGGGCGCCGTGCTGGAGTTCACGCCGGTGCCGTTTGACCACCCGCTGTGGGTGCTCTACTCGTCCGGCACCACGGGCCTGCCCAAGGGCATCGTGCAGGGCCACGGCGGCATCGTCCTCGAACACCTCAAGATGCTCGGCCTGCACAGCGACCTCGGCCCCGGCGACCGCTTCTTCTGGTTCACCACCACCGGCTGGATGATGTGGAACTACCTGGTGGGCGCCCTCATGGTCGGCACCACCATCGTCCTGTACGACGGCAGCCCGGCCTACCCGTCGCTGAACACGTTGTGGCACTTGGCAGAACAGCACCGCGTCACCTACTTCGGCACCTCGGCCCCGTACGTCCAGTCGTGTCTGAAGGAGGGCCTCGACCCGTCCTCCCGCTACGACCTGACGGGCCTGCGCGTGGTCGGCTCGACCGGCGCACCCCTGACCCCGGAAGGCTTCCGCTGGATCGCCTCCGCCGTCGGTAAGGACGTCCAGATCGCCTCGGTCTCCGGCGGCACCGACGTCTGCACGGCGTTCGTGGCGGCCTCCCCGGACCGCCCGGTCTGGCTGGGCGAGCTCTCCTGCCGTTCGCTGGGAGCCGCGGTCCACGCCTACGACGACGCCGGCACCGTGCTGGACAACGAGGTGGGCGAGCTGGTGATCACCAAGCCGATGCCGTCCATGCCGGTCTTCTTCTGGGGCGACGAGGACGGCTCGAAGCTGCGCGACGCGTACTTCGACACATATCCCGGAATCTGGCGCCACGGCGACTGGATCCGCATCACCCCGCGAGGCTCGGCGGTGATCTACGGCCGCTCCGACTCGACCCTCAACCGCGGCGGCGTCCGCATGGGCACCTCGGAGTTCTACCGCGTCGTCGAGTCCGTCGACGGCGTCGCGGACTCCCTGGTGATCGACACCTCCGGCGTCACCGAGGGCGAGCTCCTCTGCTTCGTGGTGCTGGACGGCGTCACCCTGGCCGATGTGGAACCGTTGCTGCGCCGAGAATTGCGCGCCTCTCTGTCGCCGCGCCACGTGCCGAACCGATTCGTGGCCGTGACCGAGATCCCGAGGACCCTGAACGGCAAGAAGTGCGAGGTCCCGGTCAAGAAGATCCTCGCGGGCATGGACCCGGACCGAGCCGTCAGCCGAGGCGCACTCCGCAATCCCGAGTCGCTCCAACCGTTCCTGGAACTCGTCTCGGAATGATCTAGGTCACTCCGTTCGCGGTGACCAGGCGTTTAACGCCCCTCTCCGGGCCTCTGAACATGCTCTGACCAGCAGGTTCCGGGTTTTGAGGGGGGCGTTTTGCAACTCGGTTGAGGACCTGTGTAACCTATGTCCCGTGGCCAAGGATGGTCCCGGGAGGCTTCGCCTAGTCTGGTCTATGGCGCCGCACTGCTAATGCGGTTTGGGGTAACCCCCCATCCCGGGTTCAAATCCCGGAGCCTCCGCAAGGCCGAACCTCTTGGGGATCGGTTACAATTAAATACACGCGCTCGTAGCTCAACGGATAGAGCATCTGACTACGGATCAGAAGGTTGCAGGTTCGAATCCTGCCGAGCGCACTGACTCAGGGCCCCTGTGGAGAAGTTTTCCACAGGGGCCCTGACGCATTTCCGGTTGTGACGCACGTGCCCTGGCTCGCTCCAGGCGCCGACCGGGATCGTGGACAACCCGGATGAGCGGACACTACGTTGGGATTCGCCGGTGCGGGCCTACCCGCACCGGCGAATCTTTGGCCGGACGAGCACAACACGAAAGGCCGGGTTGGGTGAACACCACTGTCGAGCAGCAGGTCCGCGAGTACTACAACCACGCAGGACCCGCCTACCACGCGCTCATGGGGCAGTTCTGGCACCACGGTGACCTGGAGGCCGAGCGGGCGGGACTCTCGCCGGAGGACGCGGCGAAGGCGTTGGCGCGCAAGCAGGTCGACGCGGCCGGGCTGCGGCCCGGCGGTACGGGACTGGACTTCGGTAGCGGCGTCGGCGGCACGGCGGTGTACACGGCCTCGATCTCCGGTGCGAACGTCGTCGGCATCTCCAACAACGAGTGGCTCTCCGCGCAGGCCCGCAAGTACGCGGCCGAGCAGGGGATGAGCGAGCGGGCCGCGTTCCTGACGGTGGGCGACGAGGACTACAAGTCGTTGATCGCGTGGCCGGACGGGTCGCTGGACGTGGTCAGCTTCTACGAGTCGGTGTGTCACCTGCCGGAGAAGGCCGCCTTCTTCACGGCCGCGTTCCGGGTGCTCAAGCCCGGCGCCTGCCTGATCGGTGTCGACTGGATCCGCCGGCCGTTCGGCGAGTACCGGACCGAGGAGCAGATCGCGCCGTTCATCGGGCCGGTGGAGGAGGTCATCTCCATCCCGAGCCTCGGCACGCTGGACGAGTACCGCGAGATGATGTCGGCCGCGGGGTTCGTCATCGAGGTCTCCGAGGACCTCTACCCGGACGTCGAGTGCTGGGGCAGCACGCCGCCGGACGACGGTCAGGGCTGGGGCGAGTACGAGGGCGAGCAGAACACCGTGATCCACGACGGCAAGCGGGTGCTCGACGCCGCTCGTGCCGCCGGTGTCTTCTCGGTCGCGCGGTGGGTCGCGCGCAAGCCGGGCTGACGGCACCGCGGACGGCCGTGACGACGACCGGGGTGGCAACTCCGGTCGTCGCTCCACGTACGCCGTTCGGCGCGGACAGCGGCCACTCGCAGACGTGACCGACAACTCGCACGGGCCCGCACGACCAACGTGGCCATCATCGAAGGATGGCGATTCTCGCGGGCAAGGCCGTGGTCATCACCGGCGCCGGGCAGGGTCTGGGACGGGCGTTCGCCACCCAGGCCGCCGCGGAGGGCGCCGCGGTCGTGATCAACGACGTCGACGAGCCGCTCGCCAGGCAGGTGGCCGACCTCATCACGCTCATGGGCGGCAAGGCCGTCGTGAGCGCGGGGCCGGTGCAGGACCCCGACCAGGCCGAGGCCATGGTCGACACCTGCACGGCGGCGTTCGGCCGGATCGACGGGCTCGTCAACAACGCCGGCGTCCGCTACCAGGCTGAGCTCGGCCAGGACGACCCGAAGCACATGCGCGAGCTCATCGAGATCAACGTCCTCGGCACGCTCTACTGCACGAACGCGGCGGTCAGGAGCATGCGCGGGGGCTCGATCGTCAACCTCGGCTCGGTCGCGATGGTCGGGCAGCCGACGGCGCTCACCTACAGCGCCTCCAAGGGGGCGGTCGCGAGCATCACGGCCGGGGCGGCGGCGGAGCTGCACGACCGCGGCATCCGAGTCAACGCCGTGTGCCCGGTCGCCTGGACGCGGATGGCCGCTGCCGACACCAGGGCCAAGCCCAGCGGAGCGCCGGAGACGATCGCGCCGCTGGTCACGTACCTGCTGAGCGACCAGGCGGCGAAGGTCACCGGACAGCTGATCCGGTTCGCCAACGGGCGGCTGCACCTCATGGGGCAGACCTCGCCGATGCAGCCCGTCCTCGAACGGGAGACCTGGGACGTCGACTCGATCGCCGAGGCCTTCGAGCAGCGGATCGAGCCCGAGGACCCCGCCTGGGTCCGATGGGGTGTCGGAAGGTGACGCGCGCCTGATCTCCAGGCAGAGTGGCGGCGTGGAGCAGCGGGAGATCATGCAGCGGGCGCTCGGCGTCCTGACGCTCACCTACGACGGCGCCGGGTCCAACGACTACCTGCGGATGGCCCTCAAGTCGTTGCAGGAGGGCGTGTTCAGCTACGAGGTCAAGGTCGACGGCGAGCTGAACGAGGCGGGCGCGCAGGCACTCAAGCAGGCGATGGACCAGGTGCTGTCGCAGTTCGGCTGGTTCACCGCGGGGCTGCTCTACGCCTTCCACGGCGTCGCGCAGGCGTACGAGAACGACTACGAGGACGCCGACGTGCAGGAGATCCTCCGGCAGCTCGCGCTCAGGCTCGCCGACTGACCAGCTCCGCGCGGACGCCGTCGGAGAACGGCGTCCACGCCTCGACGGCCCACGGCCCGAAACGCAGGTCCGTCAACGCGACGCAGGCGGACGAGATCTCCGGGTCGACCCACAGGAACGTGCCGGACTGGCCGAAGTGGCCGAAAGTGCGCGGCGAGAAGGAATTCCCGGTCCAGTGCGGCGATTTCGAGTCGCGGATCTCGAAACCGAGCCCCCAGTCGTTCGGTTTCTGCATGCCATAACCGGGAAGCACGCCGTTCAACCCGGGAAAAACAACCGAGGTCGCCTCGGCCACCAGACCGGGGGACACCAGCTGTGGCGACAGCAGCTCGGCGGCGAACAACGCCAGGTCAGCGGCACAGGACTCGGCACCGGCCCCGGCGGAGCCGACCAGCGCGGAGGACTTCATCCCCAGCGGCGCGAAAACGGCCTCGTGCAGATAAGTCGCGAACGGCATTTCGCACGCCTCGCCGACAAAAGTGGCCAGCACGTCGAACCCGGCGTTCGAGTAGATCCGGCGAGTACCGGGAGCGGCCTGCACTTCCGGTTTGTCGAACGCGTATCCCGCGGTGTGCGCGATCAAATGCCGCACGGTCGAACCCTCGGGCCCGGCCGGCTGGTCCCACTCGACCGCACCTTCCTCGACGGCCACCAGCACGGCGTACGACGTCAGCAGCTTCGTGACGGACGCCAGCGGGAACACGCGCTGTTGATCGCCCAGCGAGCCGGCCACGCCGTCAGGGGCCACCACGGCCACCGCCACGTTCTCGACAGGCCACGACGCCGCCACTTCCACGCTCCGCATGGGGCAGACGTTAACGTCAGGGGGTGACAGTCCGGGAACTGATCGTCCTGGGAACGGCCAGCCAGGTTCCCACCCGCCAGCGCAACCACAACGGCTATCTGCTCAGGTGGGACGGCGAGGGCTTCCTGTTCGACCCCGGTGACGGCAGCCAGCGGCAGCTGCTGCGATCGGGCGCCGCTGCGAGCGACATCACCCGGATCTGCATCACGCACTTCCACGGCGACCACTGCCTCGGCGTCCCCGGCATCGTCCAGCGGCTGTCCCTGGACCGGGTCCCGCACACCGTCCACGCGCACTACCCGCAGTCCGGCGCCCACTTCTTCGAACGCCTCCGCTACGCCAGCGCCTTCTACGACGCCGCGGACATCAAGGAGGTCCCGGTCGTCGACGACGGCGAGATCGCCAACGGCAAGTTCGGCACGCTGGAGGCCTACCGCCTCGACCACGGCATCGACAGCGTCGGCTACCGCCTGGTCGAACCGGACGGCCACCGCATGCTCCCCGAGAAGCTGAAGGAGCACGGCATCGCGGGCCCGCAGGTCCGCGCTCTCCAGGCCCAGGGTGAGCTGGACGGGGTCAAGCTCGCGGACGTCAGCGAACCGCGCAAGGGCCAGCGGTTCGCGTTCGTCATGGACACCAGGCTCTGCGACAACGTCTTCGAGCTCGCGGACAACGCCGACATGCTCGTGATCGAGTCGACCTACCTCGCCCGCGACACCAAGCTCGCCGGCGACCACGGCCACCTCACCGCCCAGCAGGCCGCCCGCGTCGCGCGGGACTGCCGGGTCCGCAAGCTGGTCCTCACGCACTTCTCCCAGCGCTACGAGGACCCCGCCGAGTTCCTCGCGGAGGCCGCGGCGGAGTTCGACGGGGAGATCGTCATCGCGAAGGACCTGGACCGGGTGCCGGTGCCGAAGCGAGCCACTGGTCCCTGACGATCTCCGTCAGCGCCGACGAACGGGGCTCCCAGCCCAGCGCTCGCAGCCGCGACGAGTCGGCCCGCAGTGAACGGATCTCCCCGGCGTGGGCGGGCTTCCAGGTGACGTCCACGGCCCGTCCGGTCACCTCGGCGACGGCGTCCAGCACGTCCCGCACCGAGGCCGCGGTCGCGCCGACGTTGTAGACCGCCGACTCGCCGACCGTGCAGGCCTCCAGAGCCACGACGAAGGCGGCGGCGACGTCGCGCACGTGCACGAAGTCCCGCACGGCCCCACCGTCGCCGTAGACCTCCATCCCGGGCACGGTTCCGGCGGCGCACGCGACAGCCCGGGTGATCACCCGAGTGGTGTCCGTGTCACCACCTCCAGCGACGTTGAACAAACGGAGAGTGGTCGCCCCGACCTGTCCGGACTGCGCTGCCCACGCCACGAGGTCCTCCGCGGCGGCCTTGGAGGCGGCGTAGGGGGAGGAGGGTTCCCGAACCGAGTCCTCGGTCAGCACGGCCTCGGCCGGCCGGTACACCGTGCCAGTCGAGGCGAGCAGGAATCGTTGGCCCTTCAGGGCTTTGAGCAGATTGAGCGTCCCGCCCACGTTCGTCTCGTAGTACGAGATCGGATCCTGGAACGACTCGCGGACACGGGCGACGGCGGCCAGGTGGATGACGGCGTCCACATCGGTCAACTCGAACGGCTCTGAGAGCCGCTGACGCGACGAAACCGGTTCATGACCATGAACCAGCAGCTCACGCACCACAGCCCTGCCGACATACCCAGTGGCACCGGTCACTAGAACTCGCACAAGTTGACCCTAAAGGTCGACGGAGACTGCGCCGATAACACACGAGTGAGTTACCCCCATCGCGCTGTGCACACGAGCATCGCCGGACTCCTGCACGATCACGCCGTGCACGAGTTCAAGCGGCAGGAGTTCCTGCGCAACGTGGCTGAGATCGTGGGAGCCGCACCCGCACCCCAGCCCGCAGAGCTCACGGCGCCGTTGCCGTCGATCAACCCGAAGCGCAGCTTCCTCAACCGCGTTGACCAGGTCCTTCGGGACGCGGCACGCTCGCTGTAGGCAGCGAGATCATCAGCTGATCCACACCTTGCCGGGCCCGCGCCGACGGGCCCGCCGCAAGATTCATCCGGCCGTTGCCGGACCGTGCTTCGACACACATACCGGGTGGCTCTACGCTACGCGTCACCCGGCGATCGCCGGTCACGTCCTCCGCTTCTCTTAAGCGAGTTTTCGGCGATGAATCATGTCCTCTCAGCGCTCAACGAGCGCCTCGGCAGGTTGTTCGGTGACCGGCTGGTAGTTCTGGCCGGTGGCACGCGTCTGGCTAAGCGCGCGCATGAGCTGCATACGCTCGGCGCTCGCCATACGCTCGTGCTCGATACCGACGATCATGCCCCGCTGCATGATTCGGAGATCGCCCGTTGGGTGTCGCTGGGCATCAAGGGCAGCCTGGTCGCCGTCGAGCAGCGCCGTCTGGGCAAGCTGCTGACGAAGCCGGGCGCCGAGGTGAAGGCGATCCTGAGCGACTTCGACCCCCGCGGTGAAGCCGTCGTGATCAGCACGCCCTACAACGAGATCAGCTCGTTCCAGGGGCGTCCGGTGCTCAACGCCCGGCAGCACGACTGGGTCGAGCTGGAGAACAAGACCACCATCGACGCGCTCTGGGACGAGCTGTCCGCCCGGCGCGCGCCCGCGATGGTGTTCGACCTCGACTTCGAACGTCTCTGGGGCGCCTCGGAGATCCTGGACCGCGGCGCCGGCGTCGTCTGGTCCGGCGACGGCCCCGCGATCAACGGCGGCGCGAACTTCGTGCGCCGCGTGCGGTCGTACGAGGAGGCCAAGGAAGCCTTCGACGTGCTCGCACCCAAGTGCGACCAGGTCCGCGTGATGCCGTTCCTGGAAGGCATCCCGGTCAGCGTGCACGGCATCGTCTTCCCGGACGGCACCGCCGTGCTGCGCCCGATCGAGATGGTCGTGCCGCGCCGCCAGGGCCAGGCCAAGTTCCTCTACGCGGGCTGCGCGTCGTTCTACGACCCGCCCGTGTGGATCCGCGACGAGATGCGCAACCTGGCCCGCCGCGTCGGCGAGCACCTGCGCGAGACCGTCGGCTACCGCGGCACGTTCACGCTGGACGGCATCGCGACCGAGGACGGCTTCCTGCCGACCGAGATCAACACCCGCTACGGCGGCGCGATGGTGTGCTTCGAGGACGCCGTCCCGACGCTGCCGCTCGCGCTGGTCCAGGTCGCCCTCGTGGCGGGCTGGGACCTGGACGTCTCCTCCATGGAGTTCGAGGAGCTCGTGCTGCAGGCCGCGGACAACCACCGCGCCGGTGCCGTGGGCGCCAACGTCCGCGCCGTGCAGCCGACCGAGGTCGACGAGCGCCGCGTGATCTTCACCGGCTGGGCCTGCCGGCTCGCGCACCCCGAGGAGGCCGCGCACGCGACGCTGCGGCTGAGCCCGTCGCCGATCGGCGGCCGTCTCGACCTCGACCTGCACCGCGAGAACATGCCGGTGGGCGCCCCCGTGGCGGCACTGACGGTCGCGGCGTTCGCGCTCGCGGACCAGGAGTGGGGCACGGGGCTAGGCGCCCTGGAACCCGCCATCGCGGTCGAGGACGGCCAGCCGGTCGAGGAGTCGTTCGAAGAGGCCGTCACCGCCTGACAGGCGTTACCAGGCGCCCTCGTCGCCGTACGCGGAGATGAGGGCGAACCGGTAGCCCATCAGGGCAGCGGCGACCTCACGGGGCTGGTGCGCAGGACGCACCAGCCCTTCGCCGAGCACCTTCGGCAGGTCCACGCCCAGCAGCTCGGGCGAGTCCTTCAGCAGCGCCACGGCGATCTCGGCGGCGTCCGCGAGCATCTCCTCGCCCGGCAGCTCGGTCATGTCGAAGATCAGGCCGTGCACGAACGAGGGCAGCTTCTCCGGCACCGCGCAGGCCAGCGCGACCAGGCACGCGACCCGTTCGGACGCGAGCGCCTCGAAGATCTTCGGCGCACCCTGGGCGACGGCGTGCCGGGTCTGCGTCAGCCAGTCGGGGGCGGTGCGCGGCAGCTCACGGCCGAGGGCGTTCCACCTGCGGTGCGTGCGGCGACCGTCCTCGGTGAACCCCTTGCCCGCCAACGCCATGGCGGCCAGCAGGAAGATCACCCGGTCCCGCACGTCGCCGGCGACCTTGTACGAGGCTCCCAGCTCCACCAGGAACGGCACCGTGCAGAACGAGGCCTCGGACACCGTGTCCTCGGTCAGCAACCGTTCCGCGAGCTGTGAGAGCGCGTTCTGCCGTTCTTCCTCGCTGGGGTCCATCAGGGAGCGCAGCAGGCGGGGCACGCGACCGGCGCCACCCCGGCCGTCGTAGACCTCGCTCCAGGAAATCCTGTCGAGCCCGCGCAGCGGGTCAGGCCGTTGCCAGGCGCGCGGCAGCTCCATAGGCGGGAAAGGTACGGGATGTCAGGGAAAGGACCTCGGCGCCTCGCCCGTACGATCTCGCCGTGTCCTTCTCGGTGGCCGACATCTTCTCGGGTGCGGGCGGCATGAGCTTCGGCTTCCACGCCCACCGCGACTTCCGGGTCGTGGGTGCCGCCGACGCGCAGATCGGCAAGCCCAGTTCCAAGTTGGGTTCGTTGCGCTGCAACGACACCTACCGCGTGAACATCGGCGTCGACCCGCTGGAGGTCGACCTCGGGAGGGTCTCGCCCGCGGCGTTGCGTGAGGTCTGGGGCCTCAAGCGCGGCGAACTGGACGTGCTGCTCGCGTGCCCGCCGTGTTCGGGCTTCAGCCGCATCACCTCGCAGAACCACCTGCGCGACGACCCGCGCAACTCCCTCGTGGGCCGCATCGCGGTGTACGCGCAGGAGCTGCGCCCGAAGGTCGTGCTGATGGAGAACGCCCGCGAGCTCGTCAAAGGCAAGCAGCGCCACCACTTCGACAGCCTCGCCGAGGAGCTCACCCGGATCGGCTACTCGGTCTGGGGCGGCACGCACATGCTGTCGCGGTTCGGCCTGCCGCAACTGCGCGAGCGGACGCTCATGGTGGCGGTCGACGGCGGCCTGCCCCTGCTCACGCTGGACGACCTGTGGGCGGGCAGGGTCATCCGCCCGTCCGCCGTCACGGTCCGGCGGGCGATCGGCAAGCTGCCGGTCGTCGAGGCCGGCGTGGCGGACCTGGAAGACCCCATTCACGTCTCGCCGACCTTTTCCCAGGACCGCAGTCTCGAACGAATGCGTGCGATTCCCGCGAACGGCGGATCGTGGGCTGATCTGCTCCGCTCACCGGAGACCGCCCAGTTGTTGAATCCTGCACAACGCAAGATCGTCGAACAGCAGAACTGGGGTTCGCACCCCGATGTGTACGGCCGGTTGTGGTGGGACGAACCGGCCCGAACGATCAAACGGGAATGCGGCCACGTCGGGAACGGGCGTTATGCCCACCCCGTCCAGCACCGCCTGTGCACGGTCCGCGAGATGGCGCTGCTGCAAGGGTTCCCGCGCCAGTTCCGCTTCGACGTGTCGATTCTCGGGAACGCGTACCGGCACGTGGGCGACGCCGTTCCGCCGTTGATCGCCTACCAGTTGGCCGGTCTCACCAAGTGGATTCTCACCGGTGACCGCCCGGAACCCAAGGAGATGTGCCTGCGGGGCACTTCCCTGCGTCCAGGGGACATTCGACCTGCAGAAGTTACCGAAATGGTGGCGTAGGTCGTTGAACCGCCAACGGTGATCATCCGTAGCGGGATGCACTCATCAGATAACTGTTCAGCAACGAATTTAACGTCACCTGACGGAACGAATGCATCGCAACCCTATCCACTGTGGACTTCGGGAGTATGTTTCCGCAGCTCACTGTGGGTGGGTGATGGTCTCCTTACCTCACCCATACGTGTGTCACCCCATCGGATAACGTCCCGCTCGCTTCCTGTCGGTTCAGTGTCGATGACGACGTGCCGACCGTCCGACGGATGACTGACTTCCCGCCGCGTTCGGGCCTAACTTCAGTGAGCAAGAGGAGACCCATGGCTTCCCGGTTCAGGATCGGCGCCGCGCTGCTCGGCGCGACCGTCGCCCTCACCCTCTCGGCCCTTCCGGCCCAAGCCGAAGTCAAGATCACCCCGGACCGGGGCGGCCAGGAGCAGGGCCACGACGTGTGGCTCAAGTCGGCCGACGCGGAGCCGAAGTTCAAGAAGGAGGGCACCTCGGTCATCAAGCTCCGCATCGAGGACGACAAGGACCGCTCCAACGTCCTCGCCTACTGCGTCGAGCTGCCGACCCCGCTTCAGGACGGTGACGTCCTCCGGGAAGTTCCCTGGAAGGACCACCCCGGCTCCGGCACCAAGTTCAAGGAGAACGCGGGCAAGATCCTCTGGATCCTGAACCGCTCCTACCCGAACAAGCCGGTCAAGGACGTCGGCGACACGTTCAAGATCAAGGACCTCGACAAGAAGGACGTCATCGCCGCCACGCAGGCCGCGCTCTGGCACTTCTCCGACAACTTCGGCCTCGACGTCGACAACAAGAAGAACGACCCGCAGGTCGTCGAGCTCTACAAGAAGTTCATCGGCGAGGCCACTCCGGAGGAGGAGGTCAAGCCGACTCTGTCGATCGACCCCGCGTCCGTCGAGGGCAAGCCCGGCCAGAAGCTCGGCCCGTTCACGGTCAAGACCACGGCTGTCGAGGTCAAGCTGACCGGCAACCTGCCCACCGGCGTCACGATCGTCGACAAGAACGGCACTCCGCTCGAGGTCAAGCAGAAGGCCGACGGTCTCTCGATCAAGGGCCTGGAGAACGTCACCGAGTTCTACGTGAACGTTCCTGAGGGCACCGCCGACGGCGAGGCCACCTTCAAGCTGTCGGCCCAGGCCGACATCGCCGTGGGGCGCCTGTTCATCGCCAGCAAGGGCGACAACACGGACGTCGCGCAGTCGCTCGTCGTCGCGCAGCCGCAGAAGGCCAAGGTCGAGAAGGACGCCAAGGCGTCCTGGAAGGCCGGCGTCGTGCCGCCCACCACGACCACGACGACCGCCACCACCACGACCACCACCACGACGCCGGAGACCACCACTCCGACCACCTCCACCACCCCGGCCAACCCGGCTCCGGGTGGCGGCGAGGACCTCGCGTCGACCGGTGCGTCGATCCTGTGGCCGCTGCTCGGCGGTCTGGTCCTCGTCGGCGCCGGTGTCGGTGCGCTGTTCGTGGTCCGTCGCAAGAAGGCCGGCGCCTGATCTAGGCCGCTAGCCCCCCAGACGAACGCCCCCTGGTTCCGCGCCGGAGCAGGGGGCGTTTGCCTGTCCTCAGCACGACCTACCGGCGGGTGAAGCCCGCCACGGAGATGTCGCCGTCGGCGATCGCGACGTCCCGGTTGGACGAAGCACCGGAGAAGATCGCGCGGGCCGGGTCGCGGAAGTTCTCCACGATCTCGACGCGCTGCACCGGCTTGGCCGTCGGGATGACGGTCTCCGGCGACCAGAAACGACCCAGCCGCACCAGGTACGTGTTCACGTTCGGCTTGCCGTCCTCGGTCGCGTAGACCCGCCAGGTGAACAGGTCGACCTTCTCGACCTCACGGGTGCGCAGTCCCCGTGCGACCTCCTTGGTCTCCCAAGCGCGGCCGTTCCAAGTGGACAGGTAGTTGTGCAGCGGGCCACCGGCCTCGTCACCGGAGAACCACAGCAGGAACGGCTGCCCCAGCGTCGTGCCCACCTGCTGGATGTAGTCGGGCGACTTCACGTTGTTCGGCAGGGTCAGCGGGGTCTCCGCGACCTTCAGGTGCTTCTCCTGGTCGGCGTCGTCGATCTGGGTGCCCAGGTCCTTGCCGGACGCCGAGTAGAAGTGCCGGTTCTGCGGGTCGAACCACGTGTAGTAGATGTTGCGGTGGTAGCGGTCGTGCTTGTTGCCCTCGGGACCACCGCCCGCGAGCGTGTAGACGATCCGCACGCGGCCGTTGTCCTCCTGGCGGAGCTGGCCGATGTAGATCTCGTTCATGTTGTCCGCGCGGGACGTCGAGCCGATCGCGAACCGGTCACCGGTCAGGTCCGTGGAGGTCTTCCACGTCTTGCCGTTGTCCTTGGACACCACGTAGAGCATCGGACGCGTGTCCGTGGGCGTGGTGCCGTCGAGGTCGCGGGTCGTCTCGCGGTAGAAGACGTAGATCGTGCCGTCGCGCGTGACGAACGGCATCGGGTAGGTCGCCGCGTTCTTCGAGATCAGGGTCTCTTCCCAGACGCCGTCGGCCGAGTTCGGCTGGGGCGAACGGGACATGCGCAGCTCGATGTTGTGCATGCCGCGGAAGATCAGCAGATGCCCGTCCCCGGCCTGGACCATGGTCGGGTAGTTGTGCGCGTCCGAAGCACCGTCCGCGATCCGGTTGGGCGTCGACCAGGTGGACTTGCGGTGGTCGTACGACTGGACGTAGCTGTCCTCGTACTGACCCGCCCACGAGATGAACGTCTTGCCGGCCTTCTTGTCGTAGACCCCACCGGCGACCGGACGCCGGTCACTGCGGGCCGCGACGCTCGAGGCCGTGGTCGTCACCGTGAACTTCGCTTTCCCCTGAACATCGGCCGTGGCGTTGGCCGAGGGGACCGCGACGAGCGGCAACAGCAGTACTGCGGACATAACTCCACGCAGGAGCCGTGTCATGCAACTTCCTCCTGGTTCTGACCGCGACGGCGGCCGACCAGGCGGCGGTAGCCGACATCTTCGTTGTCACCGAGCCGACTTGTCCAGGCGCAGTTAGCGTGATCGCTGGCTATCACCACGCGGGGCCCACTCGGGTACCCTGCGTCAGGGACGAAGGAGCATCACATGAACTTCGACGAGATCAAGAACAAGGCCCTGGACCTGGCCGAGCAGAACCACGAGAAGGTCGACCAGGGCATCGACGCCGCGGCGGACTTCGTCGCAGGCAAGTTCGGTCACGAAGAGCAGGTCGACTCGGTTGCCACGAAGATCAAGGACATCCTTCCAGGTGGATGAGTGAACTCCTTCAACGCCACTGACGCGGGGCGGGTCACCTCCACCGGAGAGACCCGCTCTCCTTCTGCCCGCAGGCCAGAGATGATCACCTGGCAGGGCATCCACGAGCCGCGCCTCGAGCAGGTCCGCCTGCTCCTGTCGAGCGACCAGCGCCTCCGCGCGTCCGGCCGTCTCGTCGCCGCCGGCCCCGACGAGCAGTTCAACGCCTCCTTCGAGGTGTCCGTGGGCGAGAGCGGCCAGGTCAACAGGCTTCTCCTGCGCACGGCCACCGTGCTGGAGGAACGCCAGTGCTCCCTGTCCCGCACCGAGGACGGTGCCTGGCTGGTGGACCACGGCCAGGGCAGCAAGCGCGAGACGTTCAACGACGCTTTGGACGTCGACGTGCAGTTCGCCGTGCTGTTCAACGCCATCCCGATCCGGCGCCTCGGTCTACACCGCGAGCCGGGCGAGCACGCGCTGCCCGTCGTGCGGGTGTCGCTGCCGGACCTGTCGGTGAAGGCCGTGACCCAGACCTACAAGACGGTGTCCGTGGGGGACGACGTCTCGGTGGTGCGGTTCAAGAGCGGTGGGTTCGAGCAGAACGTCAAGGTCGATCCCAACGGCCTGGTGCTCGAGTACCCGCTGATCTCGAAGCGGATTTAGAACCGCTCCAAGAAGTACTTCCTTCGTGGCGAGTCGGGTCCAAGCGATGGAGGAGCGGGGTTCCGGGGTTCTAGCTTCCGACCATGCCGAAACGATTTTCGAGCGTGGTCGGCCGCTCCTTCGGTGACGGCGTCCGTGCTGTCATCGAGGCCACCGGTATGCCGCAGTGCAGGATCGCCGAGTTGCTCGACTTCGAGCAGGCCAAGGTCTCCGACCTGGTGAACGGCAAGGGCGGGGTCAGCGAGGTCGAGCTGGCGATGCTCCTGGGCCTCTGTCAGACACCGCCGGACGACGCTCGTCACCTGCTCGCCCTCTACCGGGAGTCGCGGGAGAAGGGCTACCTCGTCTTCCCCGAAGACGGGATTCCGGACCAGGTGCGGTCGCTCGTGGACCAGGAACGCCTCGCCAACGAGATCACGATGTGGTCGATGAACGTGATCCCCGGTCCTCTCCAGATCCCTGGTTACGTCGCCGCTCTCATCGAGCGCTCCGCCAGAGCGAAGACCATCAACGTCGCAGACGTCCTCGCCGCGAAAGCGGCGCGGCAAGCGATCTTCCACCACAGCAGGCAGTTCGTCTTCTACATGCACGAACAGGCGCTCCGCCTGCCCGTCGGCGATCCCGGGTTGATGCAGGAGCAACTCCTCCACCTGCTCGCCATGAACAACCGGACCTACATCACCGTGCGAGTCGTGCCGATCGCCTTCGGGGCGCATGCCGGCCTCTCCGGTTCCTTCCAGCACCTCAGCTACGCGAAGTACGAGCCGGTGGTCTTCACCGAGACCGAGAACACCAGCCTCTTCGTCGAGGACAAGGCATCCATCACCAAGTACACCGACCTGATCAAGTTGCTCGACCTCCAAGCGCTCGGTGCGGAAGAATCGAAGGGGCTGATCACCAGCATCTTGGCTTGAGGAGGCCCTCGGCATGTCGATCTGGCGGAAGAGCAGCTACAGCCCGGTGAACGACTGCGTCGAGGTCGGTCACGGTGTCGGCATCCGCGACAGCAAGGCGCCGACCAAGCACCTGCCCGTGTCGGACAAGGCGTGGTCGGCGTTCCTCATTGAGGTCAAGGCCGGTCGCTAGACCATCTCTCCCAGCACCTCGGGGTCGATGACGATCGGCGCCGGCCGGTAAGCGGGCGGCTCGACCCCCATCAGCGCTCGCACGAGGAAGTCCCAGGCCTTCGCCCGCACGTAGGTCATCCGGTCGAGGAACAGGTGCTCGGCCCCAGGCACGATCACCAGCTCGAACTCCTTGCCGGCGGCGATCAACGCGTCCGCCAGCCGCAGCGAGTGGTCCGGGTGCACGGTGTCGTCCAACTCGCCGTGCACGAGCAACAGCTTGCCCTCCAACCGGTCCGCGATCTCGACGTTCGAGGCCCGCTCCCACGCCGAAGGGTTGTCGGCGCCGTCGACGTTCTCGGCCCAGCCCAGCCCGATGCACCGGGCGTCGTGCGAGCCGGACAGCGCGACACCGGCCCGATAGGTCTCCGGGAAGGTGAGCATCGCCCGTCCCGCAGCGAACCCGCCGCCGGAGTGGCCCATCACGCCGACTCGGGAGAGGTCCATCCACGGCCGGGTCGAGGCCAGTTCGTGCAGGGCCGCGACGTGGTCGACCAGCCCGCCCGCGTCGGCGAGGCTGCCTTGGAGGAACGCTGCCGAACGGCCCGGCGTACCGCGTCCGTCCAGGGCGACCACCACGAAACCGAGTGCTGCCAACGGTTCCGCGTCCATGCCCATGCCGCCGGGGTCGAAGCACGGCTCGACGCGGTTGACCTGCGGGCCGGGGTAAACGCTGTCCACCACCGCATAACTGGCGGTCGGGTCGAAGTCGCGCGGCTTGTAGAGCACGCCGTAGATGTCGGTGGTGCCGTCGGCCGCCTTGACGCGGAAGCGTTCCGGAGCGGTCCAGCCCGTGGCGAGCAACCGGCTGATGTCGGCCTGCTCCAACGAGACCAGCACTTCGCCGCTCCAGGAACGCACGACGGTCACCGGCGGCGTGTCCACAGTGGACGCCGAGTCGATGAAGTACGAGCCGTCCGGCGAGACCGTGACGACGTGGTCGAGCGAGTCGTCCGTGACGATCGCGAACCCGGTGCCGTTCAAGCCGACGCGGCACACGGTGCGCCGGTACGGGTCCTCAGCCACGAGCCCGGACGCGCTGAAGTACACGACGCCGTCGGAGACGTGCAGGATCTCGCGGACCAGCCACTGGCCCGTGGTGACCTGCCCCAGCAGTTCGCCTGTGTGCAGGTCGTAGCGGTAGAGGTGGCCCCAGCCGTCGCGCTGCGAGAACCACAGCACCTCGTCGGCCAGCACGCGGACGACGGGCGCGCCGTAGATCAGCTGGTTGGGGCCGACACGGGTGGAGCCCGTCTCGCTGATCACGACCCGGACCTCACCGGTCGAAGCGTCCATCCGGTTCAGGGTCAGGGTGTGCTGGTCGCGGGGACGCGAGAGGAAGTAGACGGCCGTGCTGTCCTCGGACCACCACGCCCAACCGGCCATGATCGGCGAGAACTCCGGCATGAGCAGCGGTTCGCACTGGGCGTGGATTGCCTTACCTGCCGCGATGTCGAACACGACCAGCTCGGCGAGAGGCATGTGCTCGTCGCCGGGGTAGGCGTAGTGCTGGGTGTGCGTCACGGGCGCGCCGCCGTCGGCCGGGCGTGACTCGATGAGGTGGGTCTGGCGGACGTTGCGCTGGTCGGTGCGGTGGGCGAGCACCTTGGACGAGTCCGGGGACCAGGCCAGTGCGGGCGGCATGTGCGGCAGGCCGAACTTGCGCATCAGCGTGCCGTAGCTCATGGCGTCCGGGCCGTAACCGTAGCCATAGCCCGGGACACCGTCCGAGGTCAGCGCCCACTCGCGGTCTTCGGACCGCGCCCACAGGTCGTGGCCGCGACGCGAGACGGCGACCTTGCCGTCGGGGGAGGTGACCTCCAGCGGGTTGCCCGGCGCCGCGACGAACGGCATCGGGTCGAAGCCGGGGGTGCGGGTGCCGGCGGCGGGGTCGACCACGACGAACTGGCGGTCCGCCCCGTCGCGGAGCTGGTACCAGAACCGGTTGCCGTTCTCGATCCACTGTGGACGGACCTTGTCGCCGACGACCAGTTCGCCTGGAGCGGCGGGACGGCGGAGGAGTTGTTCTGCTGCTTGGTAGTTGGCGTCGGTGATCACGGTTTCTCCCCAGTGCGTTGAAAGGTGTTCAGAGGCTGCGGGCGGTGATGTCGCCGTACGACGTGGTGGCGCGGATGGTGATGTCGGTCGTGCCGTCGTTGCGCAGCGAGTTGGTGACGCGACCGTGGGAAGTGCCGGCGTCCAGTGCGGCCGAGAGTCCGGAGGCGACGGTGATGTTGCCCTTCTGGGTGGTGATGTCGGCGGAACCGTTGAGGCGGCCGACCGTGACGTCACCGGCCTGCGTCGAGAGGCGGACGTTGGCGGCCTCGTCGATCTTGATGTCGCTCTGCGCCGCCTCGAAGGCGATGTCGCCGAGCCTGCCGACACCGCGGAACTCCGCGCTCGCCGCCTTCGCCTCGACGCGGGAACCCGCGGGCAGCTGGACGGTGACCTCGACGGAACCGGACGAGCCGAGGATCTTGTTGCCCGCCTCGGCCGTGATGCGCAGGACGCCGTCGGCGAAGTCGACTCGGATCTTCTCGGCGGCCTTCACGTCGCGGCTCTGCGAGGCGTTGGCCGGCAGGACCTCGACGGCGGTGTCGGCGCGGTCGGCGGCGATGAACTGGACGCGGCCGGCGGGGATGTCGAGGACGGCGGCGATGGGGGCGGGGGTGGTGAAGGTCTGCATCTCAGGCTCCTGTGGCTCGGTGTTTCTGATAGGCGAAAAGCTACGTTGCGTTTCGAGATTCGAGCAACGAGTTCGTTGCGATGGAAACCAGTAATAGCAGCTCAAAGCCATAAGATCGTTGCAACGGGTTGTAGATCTAATGCAACGCGCGTTGCAATGAGATGTGGGTGAACGCTATGGTCTGCGCATGCCAGGAGGTCGACTCACCCAGCAGGAACGCCGCCAGATCGCCCTGGGCCTGGCCGACGGCCTCGCCTACGCGGAGATCGCGAGGAACCTCGACCGGCCCACCTCGACGGTCACGCGCGAGGTGATGCGCAACGGAGGTCCGGCCGGCTACAAGGCCGACATCGCCCAGCTCACCACGGAACGCCGTGCCCAGCGGCGCAAGCAGTCCGCGCCGCGACGGCAGGTGGTCGAGCGGGCGGACGGCCGTGACCTGGAGGCGGTGCGGGAGTTCGAGGAGCTGTTCTCCGGCATCTTCATGGGCCAGGGCCTGTCGAAGATGCCGGCGAGGGCGCTCGCGAGCCTCTACGCGACCGACTCCGGCAGCCTCACCGCGTCAGAACTGGTGGGGCACCTGCAGGTCAGTCCTGCGTCGGTCTCGAAGGCCATGTCCTACCTGGAGGACCAGGGCCTGATCGGGCGCGTGCGCGACGAACGCCGCCGCGACCACTACGTCGTCGACGAAGGCGACATCTGGTACCAGTCGATGATCGCCAGCGCCGCCGGCACCACCAGGCTCGCCGAGGCCGCGCGACAGGGGTCCGGCGTGCTCGGCTCCGGCACCCCTGCCGCCGTCCGGCTGGAGAACATCGCGCGGTTCCTCGACTTCGTCAGCGAGAGCATCGTGCGCGCCGCCGAGCAGGCGCGCGACATCCTGCACTCGAAGGACTAGGACTAGACCCGCACCGCCACGGCCACACCTTGGCCGACGCCGACACAGGCGGCCGCGATGCCGACGCCGCCACCACGCTGCCGCAGGTGGCGGCACAGGTCGATGATCACGCGCGGCATCGAGGCGCCGAGCGGGTGGCCGTAGGCGATGGCGCCGCCGTGGACGTTGACCTTCTCCCTGTCGATCTCGGGAAGGTGGTGCACGACGGACAGGGCCATCGCCGCGAAGGCCTCGTTGATCTCCCACAGATCGACGTCGGTCGCCTCGATGTGCAGGCGCTTCAACAACTTCCGGATCGCCGACACGGGCGCGATCGTGAACCGGTGCGGCTCCTCGCCGGTGGTCGCCGACCCGAGCACCTCGCCGAGCGGCTCGACGCCCAGTTCGGACGCGATCGCCTCCGTGCCGAGCAGAGCGGCCAGGGCGCCGTCGTTCAACGGCGACGCGTTGCCCGCCGTCACCGACCCGTTCTCGGAGAACGCCGGCTTCAGCTTCGCGAGCTTCTCGATGCTCGTGTCGGCGCGGACGTTCTCGTCGCGCCGGACCGCCGTGCCGTCCGGCAGCTGCACGGGGAACGCGAACCCCTCGTGCACACCGGCGTCCCAGGCCGCGGCGGCGCGACGGTGCGAGCGGAGCGCGAAGTTGTCCATCTGGTCGCGGGTGATCCCGAGCTCGTGCGCCACGGTCTCGGCGGCCAGTCCCAGCGGCACGGTGTAGTGCTTGGGCATGCGCGGGTTCACGAGCCGCCAGCCCAGCGCCGTCGACACGGTCTCCAGCCGGTCGGGGAACGCCTTGTCCGGGCGGGCCGTCACGAACGGCGCCCGTGACATCCCCTCGACCCCGCCGGCCACGATCAGGTCGGCGTCCCCGGTGATCAGCGCACGGGCGCCCTGGATGATCGACTCGCCGCCGGAGGCGCACAGCCGGTTCAGCGTCACGCCCGGCACGGAGACCGGCAGGCCCGCCAGCAGCGCGGCCATGCGGGCGACGTTGCGGTTGTCCTCGCCGGCGCCGTTCGCGTCACCCAGCAGCACGTCGTCGATGCGGGCCAGGTCGAGCGACGGGTAGCGGCGCAGCAGGTCGACGATGGGCAGCGCCGCGAGGTCGTCCACCCGGATGCCGGAGAGACCTCCCCGGTACTTGCCGAACGGCGTGCGGGCGGCGTCGATGATCAGTGCGCGTGCCATGCGTCCCATCTTGGGCCATTCAGGCCTTGAGCAAAAAGGGAACGTAACCCGTCTCGGGGTGCACCTCTGAATCGGTGCTGAAGGCCTTCACCTCGACGGCGTGCGCTCCGGCGGTCATCGTCGCCGTGTTCAGTGAAATCCGCCACCGGCCTGCCGCGGCGGGTCCGTCGGCGGTCGTCGGCACGGTGGCGACGTGGTTGCCGTCGAGCCTGACCTCGAACCCCGCGAGGCCAGCCACGGCCGCGTCCAGTGCGCTGACGCGGATCTCCAGGACCACGCGGCCGCGGTCGAAGGCGGCGCCGTTCTCGATGGGCTGGCCGCCCGCGTCCAGTATCTCGGGGATCGGGTCGGCGAGCGCCGGTTTGGCGTCGACCAGGGGCGTGCCGGGCTGGCGCTGCGCGGTGGTCTTCGGCCCGGTCAGCTCGACGTCGGTGTGGGTGACCTGGATGCGTTCCTGCGTGACCAGCTGGACGTTCAGGTTGTCGGTGAAGGCCTCTTTGGGCAGGTCGGCGACGGCCGGGTACTCCGCGCCGGGCTTCCACGGCGTGCCCTCGATCGCCGGTCTGAGCGGCACCTCGACACCGTTGACCTTCACGGCGGTCATGGGCTCGCTCTCGCGCGACGGGATCATGGCGATGCGCAGCTGACCTGCGGTGACGTCCGCGATCGGGAGGGCGCTGGTGCTGGTCGGACCGTCCACGCGCACCTGCGGCGTCGGTCCGGCGAGCGGGGCGTCGGCCTTGGCGGTGCGGTAGCCGATCAGGTCGACGCCGGCGCGGATCCGGTCGCCCGCCAGCGCCGCGACGCCGACCAGTGCCGTCGCCTCACGCCACTGCGGCACGAACGGCGAGGTGGCGAGCACGTCGCCGTCGCGCACGACCTGGACGCCGGCGAGCGTCAGCACGACCTCCCAGCGCACGGTCACGCCCGGCAGCGCGGCCGGGACGGGCTTGACCGCCGTGCCGTTCGGGACGAGCTCGACGATCGAGTTGCCGGAGTTGTCGGTGGAGACCGTGGCGCGGATGGTGTTCGGCGGCACCGGCTCGCCCTGCACGCTGACCGGGCCAGGCACGAGGTCCAGCAGCAGCTTGCCGCCGGTGCTCGGGGCGTCTGTCTCGATCACGAGCCGGCTCTCGTCGTCGCCGCGGACGAACGGTGTGCGCGACCGGAGCGTCACCGCGCGGGTGCCGCAGCTGCTGCTGATCACGAGCCGGTCGTGGTCGTTCCCGTCGCCGCTGGTGGCGCGGGCGCAGTCGGTGCGCTTGGAGAGCCTCCACCGCTGCAGGTCCGGCTCGTCGGCGGCGTCGAAGCGGTCGACGAACGTGTACGGGGCGTTGTCGGCACGCGGGATGGCCTTGGTCCGGGCCGGCTGCGAGCGTTGACCGAACGAGTCGACCGCGCGGATCTCGATCTGCTGCTCGCGCTCGTTCTCCAGGCCGTTGAGCTGCGTGCCCGGCCGCGTGACGAGCTTGACCTTGTCGCCCCACCGCACCTCGTACGCCGGTGCCTCACCGAGCCAGTTGAGCTGGATCTTGTGGTGCCCGGCGCGCGCGACGACGTTGGTCGGCGTCGACGGACGGCTCTGCGGGCCGGGGACGAGTATCTGTTCGGCCGCGTACGCCTTGAGCTTCGTCGGCGGCGGGGGAGCGGTGGGCAGGTCGGTGCCGCCGGTGTCGCGCAGGACGATCACGCCCGCCACCAGCGCGAGGCCCGCGACAACGAGGACGACCCGCTTCATAGCGGTCACGCTAGGGCGTTCACCCCAGCTCGAACACGGTTTCCGCGATAACGGGTTCGCCACCGTCCGCCGGAAGGACGCTGAGCTTGAGCTGAGCGTTCGCCGCGGGGGCCAGTTTCTTGGTGTCGAGCCAGAACTCGTGCCTGCCGGGGACCGCGGAGCCCTGCTCGTTCGTGGGCAGCGAGACGATCCGCCTGCCGTCCAGTTCGAGCTCGATGCCCTTGTGCCCGATGGCGTTGACCTCGGCCGTGACGAGGATGCGTCCCTTGCGGGGCAACAACTGCGGGGACTTCGCGCCGTCCTCGTGCATGACGTGCAGCCGGGGAGCGCCTGTCTTGATGCCACCGGGCCGGTCCGCGAGCCGGGGCAGCGTGCCGGGGCGGCTCTCCGGCTTGCGGATGACCACGAGCTGGGCCTGCTGGGCGGCGACCTTCCCGGAGTTGAGCGGCACGTCGGTGACCTCGACCTGGCCCGCCTCCGGTTTGACGAGCTTCGCCGCCACGACGTCCTGCGGCAGCTGTACTTCCTGGTCGAGCGGGATGACCTCGGTGGGCACGACGCGTTCCGGCACGCCCCCGACGCCGAACGCGTCCAGGAACCCGCCGCCGTCGATGCGGATCCGCGGGTGCACCAGCCGTTCGCCGATCACGACGGGCTCGTAGGCGACCACGACACCGTCGCGCAACGCGACCACGGCGTCCGGCAGCACCCGCATCTCCCAGCGGTGCCGCACGCCCGCGACGAGTCCGGTCATCGGCGCGTCACCGAGGTCGACCTGCTTGGTGGTGCGGGGGAGCTCGGGGTCCGCGATGATCCGCGTGCCCTGCGTCGTGATGTCGAGGCTGACCGAGCCCTTCGGCTGCGCGTCGGTCTCCTTCAGGTACTGCCACGGGTCGGGCAGCAACGTCAGCCGCACGTGGCTCGACTCGACCGCGCCCGCGACGCTGATGATCGCCCGGCCGGTCGCCCCGTCGCTCGCCGGCACCCCGAACCGGATGGGCGTGTTCGACTGGAGGGCCGCCATCGGGCAGTCGACGTCGATGCGCTTGCTCGGCCCGAACGGCCTGAGGCCGAGACAGTCCGGCTCGGCCTCGATCCGCCACTTGCGCGGGTCGAGCGCCTCCGGCCCGTCGAAGCGGTCCGGCTGGCCGACGAGCTGGTCGTCCCACTTGCCGTTGTAGACGTCCTTGGGCGTCGCGGAGATCTTGAGCGGCTCACTGCGCTTGCCGGTGGCGCTGACCGCCCGGATCTCGACCTCGGTCGCGACGTCGGGGTTCAGCCCCGGCAGCTCGACCTCGGGACCGGGCACGAGCAGCTCGTTGCCGTTCCAGCGCACCTCGTAAGCCGAAGCCGAGCCGTTCCACGCGATCTGCAGCGCGTCCACGTCGAGCGCCTGAGCCCTCGGGTTGGCCGGCCTCGTCGGCTCCTGCAGCGCCACGACCTCGACGCCGTCGGCCACTTCCTTCTTGAGGGTGTCCGGCGCGTCACCGCTGCGGAGCGCCACGACGGCGGCAACGACGAGGGCGAGACCACCGAGTCCGCCGGCGAGCGTCCGTCGATCCACCGGGAGACCCTACGACGTTTCCGCTTGAGCGGTGCTGCCGTTCAGCCCAACCACATGTCCGCCGCGGGACCCGAGATTCCGCAGCGCCGCCAGTGCCCCCGGCTTGGTCAGGTCGATCGTGATCCGGGTGCGCTGAGGCTTGGTGACCAGCGCGTTGCGCCCCTCGTGACCAGCCTCGATCGTCTTGGCGAGCCCTCCGGTGGACGCGAGCGACCCGCGCGCGGCCCCCAGCCTGCCGAGCGCATCGTCGACCGCCGTCAGCAGCGCGTCCCGGTTCCCCTCGCACATGGCCCTGACGAGCTCGGGCCTGCTCCCGGCGACCCTCGTGCCGTCCCCGAAGCTGCCGGCCGCGAGAGCCATGGCGAGCGGTCCGCCATCAGCCCCGACCGCGGCCAGGATCGCGGCCATGATGTGCGGCAGGTGACTGATCCGCGCCACCGCCTCGTCGTGCTCCTCCGGCGTCGTCGGCACCACGTGCGCGCCGAGGTCGAGGGCGAGCTGGATGACGTCGTTGAGGTGGTCGTCGGCCTCCTCGGGCGTGACGACCCAGGCGGCGTCCCGGAAGAGGTTTGCCGTGCCCGCGTCCCACCCGCTCCTGCTCGTGCCGGCCATCGGATGTCCACCGACGAACCGCGCGGTCGGCGCGTACCGGTGCACGGCGTCGTGCACGGGCCCCTTCACGCTGGTCACGTCCGTGAGGCGGGTCTTCGGCGGAACCTTGCGCAGCAGGTCCGGCAGCGCGGGCAGCGGCACGGCGAGGACCACGAGCGCCTCGGGGTTCCGGCTGAGGGCCTCGTCCACCGACGTGATGTCGAAGCCCTCAGCGCGTGCCTTGTCCGCGTCCTCTTTGCTCGCCGTCGCACCCCACACCGTGCGCCCGGCAGCCTTGGCGGCCCGCAGCACGGAGCCGCCGATCAGTCCCAGTCCGATCACGCACACGTCTCGCACAGCGCCCATCATTCCGTGCGACGCGTCCACGTAACTAGCGGAGGGCGTCCAGCGCGAACGCCGCATACATGGCGACTCCGTGCTCCATGGCGGCCTCGTCGAACAGCACCCGGTTGGAGTGGTTCGGCGCGGCCTCCTCCAGATCGATCCCCCGAGGACAGGCCCCGAGGAACGCCAACGCCCCGGGAACCCGCTGCAACACGTAGGAGAAGTCCTCCGCGCCCATCAACGGATCCTGCATGGGCTCACTCCACGAAGCCCCCATCGCGGTGGCGGCCAGATCCACCACGTGCTGCCCGACAACGTCGTCGTTGACCGTCACCGGATACCCGGGAACGATGTTGACCTCGGCATGGCACCCATAGGCAGCGGCCGTGTGCTTGACGGCCTGCTTGAGCTCCTTGTGCACGAGCGCGCGAGTCTCCTCGGACAACGTCCGAATCGTCCCGTCCAACGTCGCCACCTCGGGAATGATGTTCGTGGTCGTGCCGGCGTTGATCTGCGCGACGGTCACCACCGCGGGCTGGTGAACGCTCACCCGCCGCCCGAGCATCGTCTGGATCGCCCCGACCATCGCGGCGGCCGCGGGCACCGGGTCCAGGGCGTTGTGCGGCATCGCGCCGTGCCCGCCGCGCCCCTTCACGTGCACGTGGAACGTGTCCGCGGACGCCATCATCGGGCCCGGCCGGCACGTCACCACGCCCGACTTCATGGTCGAGGTGATGTGCAGCGCGAACGCCTTCTCCACGCCGTCGTCGAGCAGGCCCTCCTCGATCATGTACCGGGCGCCGTGATGGCCTTCCTCGCCCGGCTGGAACATGAAGAGCACACGACCCTTCAACGAGTCACGCCGGTCCGCGAGCAGGCGGGCGGAGGCGGCCAGCATCGCCACGTGCGTGTCGTGGCCGCAGGCGTGCATGTTGCCGTCCACTTCGGACGCGAACGACAGGCCCGTCTCCTCCTGGAGCGGCAGGCCGTCCATGTCGCCGCGCAGCAGCACCGTCGGGCCCGGCTGGTCGCCCTCGAGCACCGCCACGACCGAGGTCGTCGACTCGCCCTTCGTGACCTTGAC
Organism: Lentzea sp. HUAS TT2; assembly: GCF_051853195.1. NCBI lineage: Bacteria > Bacillati > Actinomycetota > Actinomycetes > Pseudonocardiales > Pseudonocardiaceae > Lentzea > Lentzea sp. HUAS TT2. The sequence goes on from NZ_CP196667.1 coordinate 3,003,831, forward strand.
AGGCAACCCCTCCAGCGCGTGCAGGATGGCGGCCTGCGTCTTGGGGAGCTGAAGTCCCTGTTCAGGGTGCCGGTGGATCTGACGGCGCAGCGCCACCGTGCGGGGCTGCAGCGAACGCGCCCCTTCGAGCAGTCCGGCGAGTCGAGGGTCCGGCGTAGTTGTGCTCATCTCCCGATGGTGCCACCACCTCGGCTACCGGGAAGGTCGTCTGGGCCCTACGGTGTGCACATGACACAGCAGGAGCCGGTCAACGGCTTCGCGGTCGCGGTGGTCCGGGAGGACGGCCGCTGGCGGTGCAGCAGGATGGACAGCTCCGCGCTGTCGGAGCTGGACGCGGCGATCACGCAGCTGCGCCAACTGAGGTCCACCGGAGCCGTGTTCGGGCTTCTAGCCGTCGACGACGAGTTCTTCATCGTCCTGCGCCCCGTCCCAGGCGGCGTCGCCCTGCTGCTGTCCGACGCGGCGGCGGCCCTCGACTACGACATCGCCGCCGACGTCCTGGACCTGCTCCGCGTCGATCCACCGGACGAGGAGGACACCGAACTCTGGCCGGAGGGCGACCTCGGCGTCCTGGCCGACCTGGGCATGCCCTCGCACGAACTCCAGATCATCGTCGACGAGGTCGACCTCTACCCCGACGAGCAGCTCCAGATGGTCGCCCAGCGCATCGGCTTCATCGACGAGTTCACGAAGCTGCTCGACACGATCCAAGCGTGATCACCGCAGAGGACATGGTCCGCGCCGCCCTGAAAGCGGCCACGCGCGCCGGGACGGACGTCCCGATCGGCGCCGTCGTCTTCGCACCAGACGGCTCGGTCCTGGCCGAGGCCTGCAACGCACGCGAAGCCCTGGGCGACCCGACCGCGCACGCGGAGATCCTGGCGTTGCGCGAGGCCGCGTCGAAGTTCGGCGACGGCTGGCGACTCGACGGCTGCACCCTCGCCGTCACCCTCGAACCCTGCACGATGTGCGCCGGCGCGTTGGTGCTCGCCCGCGTCTCCCGTCTCGTCTTCGGCGCCTGGGAGCCCAAAACGGGTGCCGTGGCCTCGCTCTGGGACGTCGTGCGCGACCGCCGGCTCAACCACCGGCCGGAGGTGCAGGGCGGGGTGCTCGAAGCCGAGTGCGCTGACCTGCTCGAACGCTTCTTCCGGACCCAGCGTTAAGCCACCTGCGAGGGCTGTGTATTGTTCTTACCGGTGGCGTGTCCGAGCGGCCGAAGGAGCACGCCTCGAAAGCGTGTGAGGTGAAAGCCTCCGTGGGTTCAAATCCCACCGCCACCGCTGTTGAAGGGCCCCGGAGCGATCCGGGGCCCTTCTTGCGTTCCCGGGTCGTCTCGCCGCGCTGGAGCCCTGGCTGAGAACTCCCTGTCGGGACCTCTCCACATGTTGATCCTTCAACATTCTTCGGGTACTGCTGGGAACTGGGCGCAGAACGATCTACCCAGAAGGAGCGAAGGATGCGCAATGCGTTGACCCGCACCGTGATCGGCCTCGCGTCGGCCGTGGCACTGGCCGGAGTGGCGGCCACCCCGGCGACCGCCGCGCCCGCGGACCCCGAGACCGGGCTGTCGTTCTACGCCCACAAGGAGTTCAAGTTCATCAAGAACTTCCCCCAGCCCGACACCGGGTGCCACCTGGTGCCGGCCGGCGCTGACCTCCTGGTCGGCTGGAGCGACCTGACGAACGTCCTCGCCTACTCCACGCCCGACTGCAGCGGCCAGGCGTCGTCGCTGGGCACGCTGCGGAGCGTCGACTCCGGCGACGTGTCCTTCCGCACCGAGTAGCGGTTTCGAGCAGCGGGCCCCGGTAGCCGATCTCGGCTACCGGGGCCCTGACGTTTTGGTATGAATCGCGCCATGCAGACGCAGGTGTGGATCGCGCTCCTCTCGCTGACCGGCGTGCTGCTCGGCGGCGGTCTGTCCTCCCTGGTGCAGAACAGCGTGGCGCGGCGCGTCGAACGCAACGACGTGCGCCGCCAGAACGCCGAGCGCGCCACCGCCCGCCGTTCCGAACAGCTCGACCTGCTGCGCGAGTTCATCCGGGTCGCCCAGCGCGCGGAACGTGCCGCCGAGGACCGCGACGGCACGCCGGGCTGGAAGTCGTCGGCCCTGGACGCGGCCGACGAGTTGTGGGTGTGCGAACGGATGATCCACGTGCTGTTCGCGTCGTCCCTGCACGAACTGGCGCGCGCCTACGTGAAGGCCCTCGAGCACGTCCTCTGGCAGGAGCCCGCCGAGGGCACGCTGTGGGACCACCTCCGCCGGCCGAAGGTCGCGTTCCTCGACGCCGCGCGCGACGAGATGAGCCGATGAACGCGGTCAGAACCTCATCGCGTTGAGGAACTCCTTCAGGAGTGCGGCGTCGCCGTTCACTTCGAGCCCCGCGACCAGCAGCGAAGTCCCGGAAACGACGATGGCCAGGCGTTCCCGGTAGCTCAGCGACCCCATCGTCAAAAACGTACGCGCTCCAGCATCAGCGAGAGCAGGTCCGCGTCCCCGAACACCTCCAGTCCGTCGAGCGACCGCCGCCGGTACACGGCCAGCACCAGGTCGACGACAGGCCCGCGCAACGCCGCGGACGCCTTCGCGTGCCCCTCCGAGACGACCGGCGCCGGCCCGGTGAGATCGATCACGAACTCCGCCTCGACGTCCGTCGCGTGCAGGTGCACGGTCCCGGAACCGGCGAGCGGAGCGGTCTCCTCGGGCCACCGCTGGAACGCGTAGGGCAGGGCGAGACCGGTCCACTCGCGCAGCGTGTCCTGAGCGAGCTCCGGGTCCAGCTCGAACGGCAGGCCGAGCGCGTTCTGGACGTCCCACCTGTGGATCACGGTCTCGTGCGTCATGCGGCGCGACCACACGCGCGGGCCGGGGAAGCCGCCCAGCGGCGCGATCATCTCGTCCGGGTCGACCTCCCCGAGCACCTCGGACAACGAGGCGGCGCCCTCCCGCAACCACGGGATCAGCACGGACGGGGACTCACCCACATACGACTCCAGGAGCTGCGCGCCGTTGCGGGAGAAGTCGATCTCCGGAAGTCTGTCGCGGAGCATCGAGTCCGCCCAGCGGTGTGCGTGGCCGACGTGGCGGAGCAGTTGGTTGAGGGTCCAGTCCGGCGCTGATGGGACCTGAATGCCCAGGTCAGCGTCGTCCAGGGAGGCGACCAGCAGTTCGGTCTGGTTGATGATCTCGGCGCAGCGGCGCTCGTAGCTCGGTATCCCCACGTGCCTGAATGTAGGGCCGTCGGCCGGTGCCTGGGAGGGGACCACCGGCCGACGTTCCGAAATCGAGCATACACCATGATCGAACACTTGTTCGAGTGATCATTGATGGGCCAACCGGTTAACCGTTAGTAACAACGGCTACCAAACATCACTCGATCGGGGAAAGATGCGTCGGTCCGCCGCATCCCCTGGAGGAAGTTTTGAGACCCACCCTGCCCGTCGTCGGGACAGCGGTGGCGGCACTCGTGCTCGCCGCCGTCCCCGCCGTCGCCGCACCCAGCACAGACGCGCTGATCTCCGAGGTCTACGGAGGCGGCGGCAACTCCGGCGCCACCCTCAAGCAGGACTTCGTCGAGCTGGCCAACAAGGGCACCACCCCCGTCGCCCTGGACGGCTTCAGCGTCCAGTACATCTCGGCCACCCCCGGCGCGAGCACGCAGTGGGGCGTCACCCCGCTGACCGGCTCGATCGCGCCCGGCAAGACGTTCCTCGTCGCCGAGGCCAAGGGCACCGGCGGCACCGTCGACCTGCCCGCGCCCGACGTCACGGGCACGATCGCCATGAGCGCCACCGGCGGCGCCATCGCGCTGGTCGACGGCACCGCGGCGCTGACGTGCAAGACGGCGGCAGACTGCGCCGCCGACGCGCGGATCAAGGACCTCGTCGGCTTCGGCACCGCGGTGGTGCGGGAGGCCACCGCGACGGGCGCCCTGAGCAACACCACCTCGGCGTCGCGCAAGGCCGGGCTCCCCGACACCGACGACAACTCCGCGGACTTCACGGTCGGCGGCCCGACCCCGACCAACTCCAAGGGCGAGACCCCGGGCGGCGGCGACCCGGATCCCGATCCCGACCCGGACCCCACCCCCGGCGACAAGCGCATCCGCGACATCCAGGGCGTCACGCGCATCTCGCCGTTGAACAGCCAGAAGGTCACCAACGTCCCCGGCGTCGTCACCGGCACCCGCGCCTCGGGTGACCGCGGCTTCTGGATCCAGGACACGGCCCCGGACAGCGACCCGCGCACCAGCGAGGGCGTCTTCGTCTACACCGCAGGCACCGCGCCGACGGTCGCGGTCGGCGACAGCGTGCTGGTCAGCGGCACGATCGCGGAGTACCGGCCGGGCGGTGAGACGGGCTCCAACCAGACCCTCACCGAGATCACCGCGCCCACCACGATCACGGTCTCCAAGGGCAACCCCGTCCCGGCACCGGTCGTGGTGAAGAACGTCCCTGCCGGCTACCTGCCCGCTCCCGGCGGCAGCATCGAGCAGCTCCCGCTGGAGCCCGCCAAGTACGGCCTCGACTACTTCGAGTCCCTCGAGGGCACGCTCGTCCAGGTCGACGACGCCCGCGTCGTGGGCCCGAGCAACACGTTCGGCGAGGTCTGGGTGACGGTCAACCCCGACCAGAACAAGAACCTGCGCGGCGGCACCACCTACACCGCGTACGACCAGGCCAACAGCGGCCGCCTGAAGATCAAGACCGCAGGCACGCTGCCCGCCGCGAACGTCGGCGACGTGTTCGCCGGCGCGACCGTCGGAGCCATCGAGTACACGAACTTCGGCGGCTACACGCTGGCCGCGCTCAACCTCGGCCAGCACGCGTCGTCCAACCTGCAGCGCGAGATCACCGCGCAGCAGAAGGAGTCCGAGCTCTCGGTCGCGACCTACAACGTCGAGAACCTCGACCCGTCCGACCCGCAGGAGAAGTTCGACCGGCTCGCCGAGGGCGTCACGACGAACCTGCGCAGCCCGGACGTCGTCGTGCTGGAAGAGATCCAGGACAACAACGGCGCGACCAACGACGGTGTCGTCGCGGCGGACCAGACGCTGCAGAAGTTCTCGGACACGATCTTCGCCAAGGGCGGCCCGCGCTACCAGTGGCGTCAGATCGACCCGGAGAACCTCAAGGACGGCGGCGAGCCCGGCGGCAACATCCGCGTCGGCTTCTTCTTCAACCCGCAGCGGGTGTCCTTCGTGGACCGTCCCGGCGGCGACTTCAAGACGCCCGTCCAGGTCGTGAAGAAGAACGGCCGCGCGGCGCTTTCCGTGTCACCGGGCCGGATCGACCCGCTCAACGACGCGTGGGCCAGCAGCCGCAAGCCGCTCGCCGGTGAGTTCAAGTTCCGCGGCCGCACGGTCTTCGTCGTCGCGAACCACTTCAACTCCAAGGGCGGCGACGAGGCCATCCACGGCCGCAACCAGCCGCCGAACCGCACGTCCGAGGTGCAGCGCGGCAAGCAGGCCGCGGCGCTGAAGACGTTCACGGAGCAGATCCGCGCGATCGACAAGGGCGCCAACGTGGTGCTCGCGGGCGACCTGAACGACTACCAGTTCTCGCCCGCCGTCAAGGCCCTCACCGGCGACGGCAACCTCAAGGCGCTGATCGACACGCTGCCCGCCAACGAGCGGTACAGCTACGTCTTCGAGGGCAACTCGCAGACGCTCGACCACCTCGTGATGAGCAAGAACATCACCCGCTTCAGCTACGACGTGGTGCACATCAACGCCGAGTTCGCCGACCAGGCGAGCGACCACGACCCGCAGATCGTCCGCGCCCGCCCGTCCACGGGTGACGCGAACGTCGACAAGCTCGTGTTCGCCCTGGAAGACATTCTCGACTGCCTGAAGAAGTAACTGCCGCTACCGCTGCCGTCGCTGCGTCATCCACCACTGGACGACGCGGCGGCGGCAGCTGCCGTTGCGGCGACGACACCGGCCTGGATCGCTTCGACGGCCCTGCGCACGGCCTCGCTCGCCCAGTTGCCGGCGGCGATGTCCTTGGCGCGCTTGGTCATCTCGCGCTTGTCGCCGTCAACGACCTTGTGCACGGCCTTCACCGCGTACAGCAGGGCGACCAACGCCCCGGTGCGCCCGTCCGCCCCGCGATAGCCGAGCGCGACCTCACCGACCGCCTTGCGCACCTCGTTCTGCGCGGCCTCTTCGGTGATCACGTAGCCCTTCGCCGGGAAGATCCCCATCACCTTCCGCGGCTCCACCCGCACGACACCACGGCCTTCGAGCTGAGCGGCCACGTTGTCGCGCACCTTCTTCCGCAGCCGCTCCACCGCTCGTTGCGGCTTCATCGGCTTGTCGAACCGCCCCACCGACTCCTGCAGCAACGGGTCCTTCAACGGCGTCGGATCGACGACCTGGAGCTTCTTGCCGTTGGGTTCGAACGCGACGCGCCCCGAGTTCACGAGCTCGATGAGCACCGCCCCCGCGAGCGCGTTGTCCACCGACGTCGAGTCGGCGCGCAGTTTTCCGTTCTGCCCGTTGATGAACAGCAACATCAGATCTTCGTGCAACATCAGCTGGAACCCCCTGTCGTGGCCGCGACGGTCGCGGCCACCGTCGTCGCCACGATCGCGGCGTGAACCGCCTCCAACGCCTGCTTCACGGCGAGGCCGGCCCAGTTGCCCGCGGCGATCTGCTCGGCGCGCGCGTTCATCTCGCGCCTGTCGCCGTTGAAGACCTTGTGCAGCCCCTTCACCGCGTACAGCAACGAGATCAGCGCTCCCGTGCGCTCGTCCGGTGCCGTGTACCCCAGCGCGACGTTGCCCACACGGTCGCGGATCTCGCTGATCGCCTTCGGGTCCTGGATCACATAACTCTTGGTGGGGAAGATCCCGAGCATCCTGGTCTTCTCGACGCTGAGCACGCCGCGGCCTTCGAGCTGCGCCATCACGTTGTCCCGCACGTGGGTCCGCAGCCGTTCCACCGCCCGTCGCGGCTTCATGGGCTTGTCGATGCGCGTCAACGACTCCTGCAGGAACTCGTTGGGCAACGGCGCCGGGTCGGCCACGGTGAGCCTCTTGCCGTCCGCCTCGAACGCGACCCGCCCGGAGTTGACCAGTTCCAGCAGCACGGCACCGGCCAGCGCGTTGTGGATCGAGGTCGTGTCCACGAGCACGCGGCCGTCTTCTTCGTCGAGGAACAGCAGCATCAGGTCTTCGGGCAACATCATGCAACGTTAACGCCAGAAGGGCGCCGAACGTTGAAGTTCGGCGCCCTTCGGATGAGAGCGGAGGATACGGGATTTGAACCCGTGAGGGGGTGAACCCAACACGATTTCCAGTCGTGCGCACTAGGCCGCTATGCGAATCCTCCGTCGAGAACCTTACCGGACGGGTGTTCCGGGGCCCAAAACGGGGGTCGCCGGAAAAAGTTCGAGGCCCGTGTCGATCTGGCGGCTGCCCGCTCGTCGTGATCCCGTAAGACCGGACCGAGGAGGGCAATCGTGAAGTACATGCTGTTGATCTACGCGGCCTCTGACCAGCAGGCGAGCTGCACCGTCGAGGACTGGATCGCCTACGAGAAGGAGATGAAGGACGCGGGCGTCCTGGTCTCCGGGCACTCGCTGGCCGACCTCGTCACCGCGACCACCGTCCAGGTCGGACAGGACGGCAAGCGCACCGTCACGGACGGGCCGTTCGCCGAGACCCGTGAGGTGCTGGGCGGCTACGACATCATCGACGTGCCGGACCTCGACGCGGCGCTGGAGTGGGCCGCGAAGTGTCCTGGCTCGCGGGACGGCGGGGCCGTGGTGGTCCGGCCGATCGCCGAGTTCGACTTCTGAGCGGATGAACGTCGAGCAGGTGTTCCGGGAGGAGCGCGGCAGGCTGCTCGCGACGCTGGTCAAGCGCTTCGGCGACCTCGACCTGGCCGAGGAGGTCACCTCCGACGCGATCGAGGCGGCGCTGAGGCACTGGCCGGTGGACGGGGTACCGGACCGGCCCGGCGCGTGGTTGCTCACGACCGCGCGCCGCAAGGCCGTCGACCGCCTGCGCCGCGACCAGGTGTACGCGGCGCGGCTGGCGTTGCTGCAGGTGGAGGTCGACCGCGCGGATCCGCCGGCGAGGGACGGGCTGCCGGACGAGCGGCTGGAGTTGTTCTTCACCTGCGCGCACCCGGCGCTGGCCGAGGAGGACCGCGGCGCGCTGACGTTGCGCTGCCTGGCCGGTTTCACGACGCCCGAGGTCGCGCGGGCCTACCTGGTGCCGGTCACGACCATGCAGCAGCGGATCGTGCGCGCGAAGAAGAAGATCAAGGAGGCGCGCATCCCGTTCCGCGTGCCGGACGAGCACGAGCTCCCGGAACGCCTGCCCGGCGTGTTGCAGGCCGTCTACTCGATCTTCACCGAGGGCTACGCGGCCCAGCGGACCGAGCTGGCGGACGAGGCGATCCGGCTGGCGCGGATCCTGCGGAGCCTGCTGCCCGACCGCGAGGTCACCGGGCTGCTGGCGTTGATGCTGCTGATCCACGCCCGCCGGGACGCCCGCGCCGAGCTGCTGGAGGACCAGGACCGCGGGCTCTGGGACCGCGACATGATCAACGAGGGCAGCGCACTGGCCGAACGCGCGCTCACGGGCGGACACGGTCCGTACGGCGTGCAGGCGGCGATCAACGCGTTGCACGACGAGGCACCGGACTTCGCCGGCACCGACTGGCCGCAGATCGTGGCGCTCTACGACGTGCTGAACAAGCTCACGCCGTCACCCGTCATCTCGCTCAACAGGGCCGCCGCGATCGCCATGCGCGACGGCGCCGAGACGGGCCTCGCACTGCTCGACGCGCTGGCCGCGGAACCGAGGCTCCGCGACTACCACCCGTACCGCGCGGCCCGTGCGGACCTGCTGCACCGCCTGGGCCGCGACGCCGAGGCCGCCCGGGCCTACCGCGAGGCCATCGCGCTCGCGGGCACCGAATCCGAACAGGACTTCCTGCGCCGCAGGCTGACCGCCATCGAGGGGCAATCATGATCATGAAGTGGCTGGAGGCCGAACGCCTGGGTGTCGCCGACCTCCTCGAAGACCTGACCGACGACGAGTGGCAGCGCGAGACCCTCTGCGCCGGCTGGACCATGCAGACGATGGCCGCCCACCTGACCACGTCCACCCGCACGGGTTGGCGGGACGTGCTCACCGGCGTCGTGAAGGCGCGCTTCGACTGGGAGCGCATGGAGGACGAGAAGGCCCGCGCGATCGCCGCACGATTCACCCGGTCGGAGTTGATCGCGCAGATCCGCGAGACCGCGGCCTCGCCGAAGCGCGCGCCGATGGCCGCCCCGATCGATCCCCTGGTCGACTTCCTCGTCCACGGCCAGGACATCGCCCGCCCGCTGGGCCGCGCCCGCGAGATGCCGCTCGAACCGGCCCAGGCCGCCCTCGACCATGTGTTGAAAAGCCCATTTTTGGGGCGCTCGCAAGCGCTTCCGCGACTCCGGAGTTCCCGATCTTCCTGCCCCTGACCTGCTGATGATCGCCACGGGCCGGAAGTTGTCCATACCTGGGGACAACACTGTGGGCAACTCGAACACACGTTCGATCTGAGGGGTTCGCTACACTTGCGTCGGACCTCGTGCGGCACACATCTCGCGAACCTCCCCAGGGCCGGAAGGCAGCAAGGATAAGCGGGCTCTGGTGGGTGCACGGGGTCCCCTTTTTGTGTCGGGGTCCACCGGTACTGTCTGCGGCGTGGCGCTCGCTCTGTATCGCAAGTACCGTCCGGCCACGTTCTCCGAGGTCGTAGGCCAGGAGCACGTGACCGACCCGCTGCGCGTCGCCTTGTCGGCAGGCAGGGTGAACCACGCCTACCTGTTCTCGGGCCCGCGCGGCTGCGGCAAGACGTCCTCGGCCCGAATCCTGGCCCGCTCGCTCAACTGCGTGAAGGGCCCGACGCCCGACCCGTGCGGCGAGTGCAACAGCTGCATCGGCCTGGCCCCGAACGGCACCGGCAGCGTCGACGTCGTCGAACTCGACGCGGCCTCCCACGGCGGCGTGGAAGACGCCCGCGACCTCCGCGACAAGGCCTTCTACGCACCGGCGGAGGCCAAGTACCGCGTTTTCATCATCGACGAGGCGCACATGGTCACCACGCAGGGCTTCAACGCCCTGCTGAAGATCGTGGAGGAGCCGCCGGAGCACCTGATCTTCATCTTCGCCACCACCGAGCCGGACAAGGTCCTCCCGACCATCCGCTCGCGCACGCACCACTACCCGTTCCGCCTGATCCCGCCCGGCGCCATGCGCGCCCTGCTCGAACGCAACTGCGCGGCAGAAGGCGTGGCGGTGGAACCAGCCGTCTTCCCGCTGGTGATCCGAGCAGGCGGCGGCTCGGCCCGCGACACCCAGTCCGTCATGGACCAGCTCCTCTCCGGAGCAGGCCCGGACGGCGTGAAGTACGAACGAGCCATCTCCCTGCTGGGCGTGACCGACTCGGCGTTGCTAAACGACGTGGTGGACGGCCTCTCCGCAGGCGACGGCGGCGCCGTCTACGGCACCATCGACCGCCTCGTCGACGCGGGCCACGACCCCCGCCGCTTCGCCTCGGACCTCCTCGACAGGCTCCGCGACCTGGTCCTGCTCTGCGCGGTCCCGGACGCAGCCGAACGCAACCTCGTCAACGCACCGGACGACGAAGTCGCCACCATGGCCTCCCAGGCAGAACGAATCGGCCCAGCAGCCCTGACCCGCTACGCCGAGATCGTCCACCAGGGCCTGGTCGACATGCGCGGAGCCACGGCCCCCCGCCTGCTCCTGGAACTCCTCGTCTCCCGGATGCTCCTCCCGTCGGCGAGCCAGTCGGAAGCAGCACTTCTCCAGCGCCTGGAACAACTGGAGCGCCGCCCCCCGGCAGCAATCGCACCCGCCTCAGGCGAGCCCGCCGCACCAGCAGGCGCCCCGGTCTTCACCCGCAGGTCCCAACAACCAGCGGACCAGCCCGCAGCCGAACAGCCCACCCAACAGGCCCCGCAGCAAGCACCCCCGGCCCCGGTGCAGCCCCAGGCCCCGGCGCCGGTACGGCCCGCAGCAGTTGCCCCGGCACAGGCCGCAACCCCGGCCCACACTCCGGCACCGGCTCAGGTGCAGCCCGCACCCCCGGCGGCTCCGGCAGCGGCACCCGCCGCCGCACCACAGCAGCCCGCAGCCTCGGCGACGGCTGGTGGCGGCGGAGCAATGGACGCGACAGCGGTCCGCCGAATCTGGTCCGAACTGCTAGCCGCAGTCCGCGCGACCAGCCGCAGCACCGAGGCGATGCTGACCAACGCCATGGTCAGCGAGGTGGACGGCAACGTGGTCACGATCACCCACACCTCGGCCCCCCTGGCCCGCCGCCTGGCGGAGTCCCGCAACACCGAGGCCATCGCCACGGCGTTGTCCTCGGTGCTCGGCGGCACCTGGCAGGTCCGCTGCACCCACGGCACCCCGGGCGCCACCCCACAACAGGCAACCCAGGCGAAGGCGGCCCGCCCGGCCCCGACCCGCCCCAGCCAGGCGCAAAACCAACAACAGTCCCGCCCCCAGCCAGAACCGCAACAATCCCAGGCCCCCAGGCCGCCGATCGACGACGTCCCACCCCCGCCGGAGCCCCCAGAGCCCGACGACCCGCTCCCGCCGGAACCGGACGACGAAGAAGCAATGCTGGCCGAGGCAGCCCGTCCAGCAGACCCAGGCGCGGCAACAGAAGTGCAGGCCAAAGACCCGGAGTCGGTAATGCTCCAACTACTGGCAGACGAACTAGGCGCCCGCCCCTTGAAGAAGGCCTGACCGGCCCACCGCAGCGCCCCACTGCCCAACCCCGGCTTTTGATCAGATTGGCTGATTCCTGGGGCGGAGCCCCAGGAATCAGCCGCCACGGCAGCGCGCAACCCAACCACCTACGAACAACCAACCGGCAGCCGCCGACGCGACCGGGGGACGACCACCCCAACCGGCGCGCAAAGCCCCCCGTACCCTGGACCACAACAAACCCCACCGAGAGGACCAGCGGTGCAACCCGGTCAGTTCGACATGCAGGCCCTGCTCCAGCAGGCCCAGAACATGCAGCAGCAGATGGCAGAAGCCCAGCAGCAGCTGGCCGAAACGCAGGTCACCGGCAACGCGGGCAACGGCCTGGTCACCGCAACGGTCACCGGCGGCGGCGAGCTGGTCAACCTGACCATCGACCCGAAGATCGTGGACCCGGAGGACATCGACACCCTCCAGGACCTGGTCATCGCAGCGATCAAGGACGCCAACGCCAGTGCGCAGGCACTCGTGGAGCAGAAGCTCGGCCCACTGGCCCAGGGCGGCCTCGGCGGACTGCTGGGCTAGTTGCTCTCGGCCAACCACCGGCCAAGAGCGGCGGACTGCTGGGCCACGGGCTCGACGCACCACTCGGCTGAACCCCTCGGCCACGACATCGGCGCGACCAGAGATCGGCTAACAGATGTACGAGGGCCCGGTACAGGACCTGATCGACGAACTGGGCAGACTCCCAGGTGTAGGCCCCAAAAGCGCACAACGCATCGCCTTCCACCTACTGGCAACAGAGCCGGCCGACATCGAACGGCTGCAGCAAGCTCTCCAGAAGGTCAAGGAAGGCGTCGTCTTCTGCGACGTCTGCGGCAACGTCTCCGCGGAGACCAGGTGCCGAATCTGCCGCGACCCCAAGCGCGACCTGGCACTGGTCTGCGTGGTCGAGGAGCCGAAGGACGTCCAGGCGATCGAGCGCACCAGGGAGTTCAGGGGCCGCTACCACGTCCTGGGTGGCGCGCTGGATCCGCTGAGCGGCGTCGGCCCGGACCAGCTCCGGATCCGTCAGCTGCTGAACCGGATCGGCACGGCGACCGACGGTGTCGACATCTCCGAGGTCATCATCGCCACGGACCCGAACACCGAGGGCGAGGCCACGGCCACCTACCTGGTGCGGATGCTCAGGGACTTCCCGGGCCTGTCCGTCACGCGGCTCGCCAGCGGCCTGCCGATGGGCGGCGACCTGGAGTTCGCGGACGAGCTGACGCTGGGGCGTGCGCTATCTGGTCGCCGCAGCATGTGACAACGGCCCCACCGCGGCTGGGCAACACTCGCCTGGTCGCGGTGGACGGCCCGTCGGGCGCGGGCAAATCGACCTTCGCGAAGAACCTCGCCCAAGAACTCAACGCCCAGCTCATCAGCACCGACCACTTCGCCACGTGGGACGACCCCACGACGAAGTGGTGGCCACGGCTGCAGGCCGCCCTCGACGCAGTCGAACAGGGCCGCGAGGGAAGCTACCGGAAAACCGACTGGTCCCAAGGGTTTCCGTGCGTGGCCGAAGGTGACGAGGTCACGATCACTCCACAAGGGACGATCATCCTGGAAGGCTTCTCCAGCGCCAGGAAGGCGAACACCCGCCTGAGTCTCGCGCTCTTCGTGGACTACGAGACGGAACAAGCCAGGCTGGAACGCGCGGTGGCAAGAGACGGCGAACACCAACGAGAGCACTTCATCCGTTGGCAGCAGTACGAAAGAGGCTGGTTCGCGGTGGACGAAACGAAAGCAAGAGCCGACTACGTGGTCACGTCCAGCAACTGAGCCTCGACCACGGAAGCCTCAGGCGTCCCGATCGCACTGAAGACCTCCAGCGCCGACGACCAGTAGGTACGGGCACCACGAGAATCACCCAGAACAACAGCAGCATCGCCGGCCAACTGCAAAGCCCGCCCGAACACCCATCGATGCCCAGACGCGGAGCCGACGGTGGAGGCCCGCAAAGCGCACTCCAGGGCTTCAGCGGCGGCAGACATGTCGAGGTGCGTGCGCCCAAGCACCAGCAACACCTCCATCTCCGCCAGCCGGAACTGCGACCGCCCAGCCTCGACCAGTGCGGAAGTGGCCATCTCCATGGCCTCCGAGTACCGCCCAGCCGCGCGGTAAGAGGAAGCCAGCCCGCGACGAGCCGAGCAGATCCCCCACGAGTACCCGGTGTCGACCGCGATCGCCAACGCCGACGAGAACTGCTCCAAGGCCTCGGCGTACCGCCCCGCACCGTCCAGGGCACGGCCGAGCAGGTTCTGCGCGTCGCAGACGCTCTTGACGTTCTCCAGGTCCTGCGCGATCTGCATGGCGGCGGAGGCCTCGACGGCCGCCTCCTCGTACCGGCCGCGCATGATCAGTGTGATGGCCATGCCCTCGTGCATGGTGTGGCCGAAGTTCCGGGCTGCCGCTCGTTCGTAGAGCTCGCTCGCGCGCACGAAGTACGTGGCGCCGAGTTCGGGCTCGCCGCGGGAGGCGTAGACCTCGCCCAGTGCGCGCATCGAGTTCGCCTGGGTGATCCACGAGTCGATGCGCGTCCCGGCTTCGAGTGCTTCCTCGAACGTCGTCGCCGCGCGGTCGAGCTGGCCGAGCTGCATGTAGACGCCGCCGAGGTTGAACAGCGCGTTGGCGAGCACCTGGACGGCGTGCAGCCGGCGGGCGATCACCAGGGCGCGTTCGAGGTGGTCGGCGGCGTGCTCGAGCTCGCCGAGGTCGATGTAGACGCTGCCGGCGTTGGACAGCACGGCGGCCTCTGCCTCTGGCAGGTCGATGTGTTCCTGCAGCGCGATGGCCTGCTGGTAGTAGCCCAGGGCGTTGCGGTGCTGCCCGGTCACCCAGTACAGCGTGCCCAGCGACGACAGCATCGCGAGCTGGCCGAGCTCGTCACGTGGCGCGCGGGCGCCCAGCAAGCCGGCCTTCGCCGTCTCGCGCCACTCGGCGGTGAGGCCCTGCGTGTAGAAGTAGCCGCGCAGCGCGTCGGCCAGCTGCCACGGCGAGTTCTCCGGGTCGCGCTCGACGGCGTGCGCCACCAGCGCGACCAGGTTCGCGCGTTCACAGTCCAGCCAGGTCAGGGCCTCGGTGGAGGAGCTGAACGACCGCGGCACCACGCTCTCCAACGGAGCAGGGCGCGGGAAGCGGAACAGCGTCGACTTCATCGCGGACGTGGCGTTGTCGACCGAGCGCACCGCCCAGTCCAGCAGCCGCCGCAGCGCGAGCCGCGAGTCCGCGCGGCCCTCCTCGAACGCCAGGCGCTCGGCCGCGTAGTCGCGCAGCAGGTCGTGGAACTGGTAGCGGGACGGCGCGTGGTTCGAGATCAGGTTCGCGGTGGCCAGCCGGTCGAGCCTGCGCCGGGCGTCCTGAGTGGTCAGTCCCGAGAGCGCGGCCGCCATCTCGGGCGTGAAGTCGGTGCCGGGAACCAGCGACAGCAGCCGGAACATCTGCGCGAGCTCGGGCTTCAGGGCCGTGTAGGACAGGTCGAACGCCGCGTGCACCGCGACCCGCTCGTCGCCCTCGACGGCCAGCGCCGCGAGCCGGTTGCCCGCCCGCAGCTCCTCCACGTAGTCCGCGATGGACAGTTCCGGACGCGACACGAGGTTCGCGGCTGCGATACGCAAAGCCAATGGCAGATGCGCGCACAGGGTCGCCAGCTCCAGTGCCGCGTCCTCCTGGGACGCCACCTCGTCGGCGCCCAGGATGCCTGCGAGGAGTGACTGCGTCTCGTGCCAGTCGAGCACGTCCAGCCGCACGTTCGACGCCGCGTGCGAGACGGCCAAGCCGCGCAACGTGTCGCGTGACGTCACCAGCACCGCACACCCCGGCGACCCCGGCAGCAGCGGCCGGATCTGCTCGGCCGACGAGGCGTTGTCCAGCAGCAACAGCACGCGCTGACCGGTCAGCGTGGACCGGAACATCGCCTCCTGCTCGTCCTGGTCCAACGGCACCTGGTCAGGCTCGGTCCCCAGCGCGCGAAGGAACCGGGGCAGCACGTCCACGGCGCTCAA
Source organism: Lentzea sp. HUAS TT2 (assembly GCF_051853195.1). Lineage (NCBI taxonomy): Bacteria > Bacillati > Actinomycetota > Actinomycetes > Pseudonocardiales > Pseudonocardiaceae > Lentzea > Lentzea sp. HUAS TT2. Next base: position 3,019,611 of record NZ_CP196667.1, read on the forward strand.
CGGCGGGCCGGGGGCGTATCCGCGCAGGTTGACGTACAGCTGACCGTCCGGGAAGTCCGCGCGCATCCGGTGCGCCGCGTGCACGGCCAGCGCCGTCTTGCCCACTCCCGGCGGCCCGGCCAGTGTGACGACCGGCACACCTTGGGCGGTCCGCAGCAACGCCACGATCAGCGACACGGCCTCGTCCCGGCCGACGAAGTCGGGGATGTCCGCAGGCAGCTGCGACGGCACGACCCGTTCCGGCTTGGCGGCCACCGGCGCACCGGGGGAGGCCGTCGCCACCGAGTCGATCGACCCGGACAGCACCTGGCTGTGCACGCGCCGCAGCTCGTCGCCGGGATCGATGCCCAGCTCACCGCCCAGCAGCCGCGAAACGCGCTGGTAGGCGGCCAGTGCCTCGCTCTGCCGGCCCGAGCGGTACAGCGCCACCATCAGCTGCGCCCAGAACCGCTCGCGCAACGGATGTTCGCTGGTCAGGCGGGACAGCTCCGCGACCAGCTCGCCGTGCCTGCCCAGTTCGAGGTCGACCTCGACGCGGCGTTCCAGCACGTGCAGGCGGCGTTCGTCGAGCCGCGGCACCTCGTCGCGGTGCAGGACCTCCGACGGCACGTCGACCAGCGCCGGACCTCGCCAGAGCCCCAGCGCGGCGGCGAACGCGGCCGAGGCGGCCTGCAGGTTCCCCGCTGCGCGCTCCTGTTCGCCCTGGTCGATCAGGGGCTCGAAGCGCATCAGGTCGATCGTCTTCTCGTCGACGTCGATCAGGTACCCGTCGGGCACGGTCTTGATCGGAACAGACGGTCCGAGCAGCTGTCTGAGACGCATCACATATGTCTGCAGAGTCGCGCGCGCACGCGCGGGAGGATCTTCACCCCACACGTTCGCGGCGAGTTCGTCCACGGACACCGACGTGCCCGCGCGCAGCAGCAGCGACACCAGCAGTGCACGCTGCCTACCCGCTCTGACCAGCAGTGGTTCGCCGTCGAGGAGGACCTGGAGGGGGCCGAGCACGCGGAACTCGACCACTCTGCTCATGCGACCTCCTCCGCGTGTCGTTGTTGTTTCTACAGCCTAGGAGAGCGTTCGACGCATCCGTGGTGCTCACGTTGGGTCAGCGAGCGTGCGCCGGACGTATCAGAATGCCTGGTCTAGTGGCCGGATCGTGACCTGAGATGCCCCGGAGGGGGTATGTACAACGGTTATGGTCGGCGACCACACCGTGAGATGTGCGGATTGTCCAAGGGGTGTTTGATGGTCCACTCAGTAACGGCTCGCCGCCGTTGGGTCGCCGCGATCGGCTTCCTCAGCGTCAGCGCGCTCGCCCTTTCCGGTTGCGCGCAATCCCAGCGCGACTCCGGAGGTGGTGGCAAGGAAGGCGGAACGCTGACCTTCGGCGCCGCGGGCGCACCGAAGCTCTTCGACCCGTTCTACGCGACGGACGGTGAGACCTTCCGGGTCTCCCGCCAGATGTTCGAAGGTCTGGTCGGCTTCAAGCCCGGCACCGCCGAGGTCGAGCCCGCTCTCGCCACGAAGTACGAGCCGAGCGCTGACGGCAAGACGTGGACGTTCACCCTCAAGGAGGGCGTGAAGTTCCACGACGACACGGCCTTCAACGCCGAGGCCGTCTGCTTCAACTTCAACCGCTGGTACAACCAGAAGGGCGCCGGCACGAGCGACGCCGTCTCCCAGTACTGGCTGGACAACTTCGGCGGCTTCGCCAGCACGCCGGACAAGCCCTCGCTGTACAAGTCCTGCACGGCCAAGGACGCCAAGACCGCAGTGGTCGAGCTGAACGAGGTCACCTCGCAGTTCCCGTCGGTCCTCGGCTTCACGTCGTTCTCGATCTCCAGCCCCGACGCGCTGAAGAAGTACGACGCGGACAACGTCCAGGCCGCCGGTGACGCGTTCACCTACCCGGCCTACGCGAACGAGCACCCGACCGGCACGGGCCCGTTCAAGTTCAGCAAGTACGACAAGGCCAACAACACCGTGGAGCTCGTGCGCAACGACTCCTACCACGGCACGAAGGCCAAGCTGGACAAGGTCATCTTCAAGATCATCCCGGACGAGACCGCCCGCAAGCAGGCGCTCAAGGCCGGCGACATCGACGGGTACGACCTGCCGAACGCGGCTGACTGGGCCGGTCTGAAGACCGACGGCTTCAACGTCGCGATCCGTCCGGCGTTCAACGTGTTCTACCTGGGCATCAACCAGAAGAACAACCCGAAGCTCGCCGACCTGAAGGTCCGTCAGGCCCTGCAGTACGCGATCAACCGCGAGCAGCTCGTCAAGTCGCAGCTGCCCGAGGGCGCCAAGGTCGCGACGCAGTTCATGCCGGACACCGTCAACGGCTACAACAAGGACCTCAAGGCCGTCCCGTACGACGCCGCCAAGGCGAAGTCGCTGCTGGCCGAGGCCGGTGCCTCCGACCTGACGCTGAAGTTCTACTGGCCGTCCGAGGTCACGCGTCCGTACATGCCGTCCCCGAAGGACCTGTTCGGCGCGATCTCCACGGACCTGCAGGCCGCCGGCATCAAGATCGATGTCGTCACCAAGCCGTGGAACGGTGGCTACCTGACCGACGTCGACAACAGCATCCCGGACCTGTTCCTCCTGGGCTGGACCGGCGACAACGGCACGGCGCACAACTGGGTCGGCACGTTCTTCGGCCGCACCGACAACCGCTTCAACACCGGTGTGTCCCCGTGGGGCGCCACGCTCGCGGCGGACCTGGCCAAGGCCAACTCCGAGCCGAACGAGGCCAACCGCACGAAGCTGTACGAAGAGATCAACAAGAAGATCATGGACGAGTACCTGCCCGCGATCCCGATCTCGCACTCCCCGCCCGCTCTGGTGTTCAAGTCGGACATCAAGGGTGTCGTCCCGAGCCCGTTGACCGACGAGAAGTTCGGCCCGGCCTCCAAGGGCTGAGCTGACCAGCTCCCACCACAAGAGAACAACGGGGTAGCTCAGTGCTCCGCTACACCATTCGACGGCTGGTTCAGCTGTTCGGCGTGGTGCTGGTGCTCTCGCTGCTGCTCTTCGCGTGGATGCGACTCCTCCCAGGAGGGCCGGTTTCGGCCCTCCTGGGAGAGCGCGCTACGCCGGAGTCGCGCGAAGCCCTCACCAAGCAGCTCGGCCTCGATCAGCCGATCATCGTGCAGTACTTCAAGTTCCTCGGTCGCGCGGCGACCGGCGACTTCGGCGTCTCCACCGGTGTTCAGCCCGGTGACTCGGCGCTCGACATCTTCGTCCAGCGGTTCCCCGCGACGATCGAGCTCAGTTTCTTCGCGATCCTGCTCGCCATCGCGGTCGGCGTCCCGCTCGGTTACCTCGCCGCGAAGCGTCGCGGCGGCTGGTTCGACAACCTCAGCGTCATCGGCTCGCTCATCGGCGTGGCCGTCCCGGTGTTCTTCCTGGCCTACGTGCTCAAGGACGCCGCGTCGGTGGGTCTCGGCCTGCCGTCGCAGGGCCGCCAGGGCGACATCGACGCCACCCGCGTCACCGGGTTCTTCACCCTCGACGGCATCCTCACCGGTGAGTTCGACGCCACGCTCGACGCGCTGGAACACCTGATCCTGCCCGCGATCGCGCTGGCCACGATCCCGTTCGCGGTGATCTTCCGCATCACCAGGGCCGCCGTGCTCGACGTGCTCGACGAGGACTTCGTCCGCACGGCCGAGTCGAAGGGCCTCACCGCACCGGTGATCCGCCGCCGGCACGTGCTGCGCAACGCGATGCTTCCGGTCGTCACGACGATCGGCCTGCAGACCGGCGCGCTGCTCTCCGGCGCCGTGCTCACCGAGAAGGTGTTCTCGATCCCCGGTGTCGGCCAGGCGCTCGCCATCGGGTTCGAACGGCGTGACTACCCGGTGCTGCTGTTGTTGATCATCATGGCCACGATCGTCTACGTCGTGGTCAACCTGTTGGTCGACCTCTCGTACGCGCTCATCGACCCGCGCATCAGGACGAGGTGAGCGCAGTGGCACTCGGAGTCTCCAAGAAGGAAAAGATCGACGACCTCGCCGACACCGCGGGCGTCTCGCTCGCGGCCAGCGCGTGGAAGCGGCTCAAGCGCAGCCCGGTGTTCCTCATCGGTGCGACGATCATCGGGCTCTTCATCCTGGTCTCGCTGCTCTCGCCGTGGCTCGCCCCGCACGACCCGTCCGATCGCATGCTGATCGACCAGGTCGTCAAGGCGCGCAACGAGATCCCGCCCGCCCAGCCCGGTCACCTGCTCGGTGGCGACCTGCAGGGCCGCGACTTCTTCTCGCGCCTGCTCGTCGGCTCGCAGCAGACACTGCTCGTCGGTGTCGGTGCGACGCTGATCGGTCTCACCGGCGGCCTGATCCTCGGCACGCTCGCGGGCGCCATCGGCGGCTGGGTCGACTCGGTCGTCATGCGTCTGGTCGACGTCATGCTGTCGCTGCCGTCGCTGCTGCTCGCGTTCTCGATCGCGGCGATGTTCGCGCGGCCCAGCCAGTTCACCGTGATCCTCGCGGTCGCGATCGTGCAGATCCCGGTGTTCGCACGACTGCTCAGAGGCTCGATGCTCGCGCAACGGCACAGCGACCACGTGCTGGCGGCGACGGCTCTGGGCGTGAAGAAGGGCGCGATCGTGTTCCGGCACATGCTGCCGAACTCGCTCAGCCCGGTGATCGTGCAGTCCACGCTCGTGCTGGCCACCGCGATCATCGAGGCCGCCGCGCTGTCGTTCCTCGGCCTCGGCAACCCGGACGACCGGCTGCCGGAGTGGGGTCAGATGCTCGGCGACGTGCAGAACGTGTTCGACACGCATCCTGCCCTCGCCGCGTATCCCGCGATCTGCATCATCATCGTCGCGCTCGGCTTCACGCTCATGGGCGAGACCCTGCGCGAAGCCCTCGACCCGAAGAACAGGCGGTGAGTCGTCGTGGCACTGCTCGAAGTTCGTGACCTCACCGTCGTGTTCCAGCGCAAGGGCGAGGAACCGTTCCGCGCGGTCGACGGCGTCAGCTTCGACGTCGAGCCAGGCCAGACGGTCGGGCTCGTCGGCGAGTCGGGCTGCGGCAAGTCCGTGACGTCGCTCGCGATCATGGGCCTGCTGCCCAAGCGCGGCGCGACGGTCACCGGCACGGTGACCTACGACGGCACGGATCTGCTCAAGCTGTCGGACAGGCAGATGCGCGACAAGCGCGGCAGCGAGCTCGGCATGGTCTTCCAGGACCCGCTGTCGTCGCTCAACCCGGTCATCCCCATCGGCCTGCAGGTCACCGAGGTGCTCGAACGGCACCGCGGCATGGCCCGCAAGGAGGCGATGATCGAGGCGAAGAACCTGCTCGACAAGGTCGGCATCCCGGACCCGAACCGGCGGCTCAAGGAGTACCCGCACCAGCTCTCCGGCGGTATGCGGCAGCGCGCTCTCATCGCGATCGCGCTCGCGTGCCGGCCGAAGCTGCTGATCGCGGACGAGCCGACGACGGCGCTGGACGTGACGATCCAGGCCCAGATCCTGTCGCTGATGAAGGAACTGGTGCAGGACCTCGGCACCGCGCTCGTGATGATCACCCACGACCTGGGTGTCGTCGCGGGCCTGTGCGACGAGGTCAACGTGCTGTACGGCGGCAAGGTGGTCGAGAAGGCCATGCGGCACAAGCTCTTCGCCGAGCCGCGCCACCCGTACACGCACGGCCTGCTGGCCTCGATCCCGCGCCTGGACGCCGCGCGTCACTCGAAGCTGACGCCGATCAAGGGTTCCGTCGCGGACAACATCCCGTGGGCGAGCGCCTGCGCGTTCGCACCGAGGTGCCCGAACGCGCTGGACCTGTGCCGCACGGAGACGCCGGCCGAGGAAGACCAGCTGGGTCGCCTGCTCCGTTGCCACAACCCGGTCGTGCCGGGAACTCCCGCCGCCGAGGAGGTGCCGGTATGAGCGAGACCCTGGTTTCCGTCCAGGACATGAAGGTGCACTTCCCGATCAAGCGGGGCGTGTTCATGGACCGCACCGTCGGCTACGTCTACGCGGTCGACGGCGTCGACCTGGAGATCAAGCGCGGCGAGACGTACGGCCTGGTCGGCGAGTCGGGTTGCGGCAAGTCCACCCTCGGGCGGGCGATGCTGCGGCTCAACGAGCCGACCGAAGGCAAGATGATCTTCGACGGGCAGGACTTCTCCTCGCTCAAGGGTGAAGAGCTGCGCAAGATGCGGCGCCGGATCCAGATGGTGTTCCAGGACCCGCTGTCCTCTTTGGACCCGCGGCAGTCCGTGGAGTCGATCCTCGTCGAGGGTCTGCGGGCGCACGGCCTGGACAAGGGCAAGGAGTCGACCAACAAGCGGCTCCGCGAGCTGCTCACGGCTGTCGGCCTGCCGACCACCGCGCTGCGCAAGTACCCGCACGAGTTCTCGGGCGGCCAGCGGCAGCGCATCGGCATCGCGCGGGCGCTGGCACTGGAGCCGGACCTGATCGTCGCCGACGAGCCGGTGTCCGCGCTGGACGTGTCGGTGCAGGCGCAGGTCGTGAACCTGATGGAGGAGCTGCAGGAGCAGTTCGGCCTGACGTACCTGGTGATCGCCCACGACCTCGCGGTCGTGAAGCACATCTCCGACCGCGTGGGCGTGATGTACCTCGGCGGCCTGGTCGAGGAGGCCTCCTCGGAGGACCTCTACGCCGAGCCGCTGCACCCGTACACGCGGGCGCTGCTGTCGGCGATCCCGGTGCCCGACCCCGTGGTCGAGGACCGGCGCGAACGGATCCTGCTCGCGGGCGACCTCCCGTCGCCGGCGAATCCGCCCAGCGGCTGCCGGTTCCACACCCGGTGCCCGTGGCGGCAGGCGACGAAGTGCGACACCGAACGGCCGGTGCTGCGCGAACTCAAGCCGGGTCACAAGGTGGCGTGCCACTACGCCGAGCAGATCCGGTCCGGCGAGATCCAGCCGCACGAGGTGAAGCCGATCCTGGTGGAGGAGGGCGACGGCCTGTCGCCCGACATCCCACTCGTGGGCCCAGCCTCGGTGACCGAAGCGCTGAACCCCTAGTTTCGACCGCACGCGGGGCCCTTTCGTACTGCATGTCAGTACGAAAGGGCCCCGCGTGCGTTTCGTTAGGCGGGCTTGAGGGGGGAGTGGTCCAGTTTTGAGATGGACAGTCGAAGGTCGATCCTTCTCAGAGCCGCGGAGATCGCGTCCGTCGACGGGCTCGAAGGAGTCACGATCGGGCGGCTCGCGGTCGAGCTCGGCATGAGCAAGAGCGGTGTGTTCTCGCACTTCGGCGCCAAGGAAGAACTGCAGATCTCGACCGTGCACACGGCAGCGGAGATCTTCGCGCACGAGGTCGTGATGCCGGGCGGAACGCTCCTGGACCTCACCGACCGCTGGCTCGACTACTCGAAGCGGCGCGTGTTCCCCGGCGGCTGCTTCTTCGTCGTGACGCGCTCGGAGTTCGCGGCCAGGCCCGGCCGGGTGCGCGACGCGCTGATGCTGTTCAACCTGCGCTGGGTCTCACTGCTGGAACGGCTGAGCGGCGACGCCCAGGTGGCGTTCGAGGTGGACGCCCTGCTGGCGGCCGCGGACCGGTTCGCGGTGCTCTACGACGACGCCTCGGCGTACGAGAGAGTGCGGTTGGCGTTGCGCGCACGGATCGCCATGCCGACCGGGATGGAGATGAGCGTGGCCACGCCGAACGACAACAGCATCGCGAGCCATGCCTCGTCGACGAGCTGACCGCCGATGTACCCGACGGTGGCGGGGTAGAGGCTCCACAGCGCCGACCCGACCGCGGCGACCGGCACGAACCGGCGCAGCGGCCACTTCAGTGCGCCCGTCAGCAGCGCCCCGACGATGCCGCCCGCGGGCAGGAACCGCGCCGCGATGAGGATCGTCTCGCCCTTGGTGGCGAGCTGGTCGGCCGTCCACACGACCATCGCCCGCGCCTTGGTGTTCTTGTTGACCTTGTCGAGGGCCCGCATCCCCATGCGGCGTCCTGCGGTAAAGTTGATCAAGTCGCTGACCAGGCAACCGGCCGCTGCGACGAGCACCACCAGGTACAGCGGCACCTCACCGGACGCGGCCAGGACGCCGGCGCCGATGAGCACGGCCTCCGTCGGTGCCAACGGCACGACGGCGACCAGGAACAGCACTACGAGGCTGGCTGCGGTGCTCATGATCGGTGAACGTACGTGACCCAGGTGAACAATCCCGACCTGGGTGTTTCTTCAGCGCGTCCACAGGTACAGCGTTCGCGCACTGTCCAAAAGGGCATGACCGGCCCGGCTTCCCGCCGCATGTGACCCAGGTCATGAGGGCTGTGGTGTTCCTTCTCGCGTCCGGTCTGGCGTTCTGCCGTTGACCTGCTCGTTCGGCCGCCCCTAGCGTCCGGAATCAATTGGGAAGCTTCTTTACCAATCCTTCGAGCCGCCGCCCTTTGCCCAGGAGGAACGAAGTGATCAAAAAGCACACCAGAGCTGGTGTCGCCATAGCCCTGTTCGCGCTGGTGGTCCCTCAGATCGCGGCGTCCGGCACGGCCAACGCGGCTGATTCCCTGCTGTCCGCCAACAAACCCACCACCGTCTCGTCCGTCGAGGCCGAGACCTTCGGCGGCGCCAACGCCGTCGACGGCGACCCGGCCACGCGCTGGGCGAGCCTCGAGGGCGTCGATCCGCAGTGGATCGCCGTCGACCTCGGTGGCACCGCCACCATCTCCAAGGTCAAGCTCAGCTGGGAGGCCGCGTACGCCTCCGAGTACAAGATCCAGACGTCGTCCGACGGGTCGTCGTGGAGCACGAAGAAGACCCTGACCGGCCAGAACGGCGGTACCGACGAGTCCACGCTGACGGCGTCCGGCCGGTTCGTGCGGATCTACGGCACCAAGCGCGGCACGACCTACGGCTACTCGCTCTTCGGCCTCGAGGTCTGGGGCAGCATCGCGAACGGCGACACCACCGCGCCGACCGCGCCCGCCGGTCTGTCGAGCACCGGCACCACGTCGAGCTCGGTCGACCTGCAGTGGACGGCCGCGACCGACAACGTCGGCGTGACGGGCTACGAGGTGCTGCGCAACGGCAGCGTCGTCGGCACGCCCACCGGCACCACGTTCACCGACACCGGGCTCGCGTCCGGCACGGCGTTCACCTACACCGTCAAGGCCCGTGACGCGGCCGGCAACCTCGGCCCGGCGAGCAACGCGGTGCAGGCGACCACCAAGCCCGCGGCCCCCGGCGACACCATCACGGTCGTCGCCGCCGGTGACATCGCGTCGCTGACCAACACCGAGCACTACGAGACGGCGAAGCTGATCGAGCAGATCAAGCCGAACCACATCCTCACGGTCGGCGACAACCAGTACGACAGCGGCACGATCGCGGAGTTCAAGGCCCACTACGACAAGTCGTGGGGCAAGTACAAGAACATCACCCACCCCGCGACCGGCAACCACGAGTGGGAGGACAACCTCAACGGCTACAAGTCGTACTTCGGCGTCCAGGCCTACCCGTCAGGAAAGCCGTACTACAGCTGGGAAGCCGGCGAGTTCCACTTCGTGTCGTTCGACTCGCAGAAGATGTACGACACCGGTGCCGACTCCACGCAGCTCAACTGGCTCAAGGCCGACCTGGCCGCGAACACCAAGGCCTGCGTCGTCGGCTACTGGCACCACCCGCGGTTCAACTCGGGCGAGTACGGCGACAAGTCCACGATGGCCCCGCTGTGGAACGCCTTCGCGGACGCCAAGGCCGACCTGGTCCTGAGCGGTCACGACCACCACTACGAGCGGCTGAAGCCGTTGAGCAAGAGCGGTTCGGTCGACGAGGCCAACGGTCTGCGCACCGCGATCATCGGCATCGGCGGCGACTACCTCTACAAGAACGTCAAGCCGCGCGCGGGCGTCGAGAACTGGTTCGCGGACTCGCACGGCGTCGTGAAGTTCACCCTGTCCGGTCGCTCCTACTCGTGGGAGGTCATCGACACGGCGGGCAAGGTGCGCGACAAGGCCGGTCCTTACAACTGTCGTTAGTCGGTTCTGGCTGCCGATCGGAGTCCGCCATGTACATCGCAACTGCTAGACAAGCTCCGGCTTCCGGTGGCACCGGCAGGATCGCGGGCAACGTGCTCGCGCTGGGCGCGGTGTCCCTGCTCACGGACGTCTCGTCCGAGATGGTCACCGCCATCCTGCCGCTGTACCTGGTGCTGGGGCTGGGTTTCTCCCCGCTGCAGTTCGGTGTGCTCGACGGCATCTACACCGGTGTGACGGCGCTGGTTCGCGTTGTCGGTGGTCACGCTGCGGACCGCTGGCAACGGCGCAAGTTCGTGGCCGGACTCGGGTACGGGATCTCGGCGCTGGGCAAGCTCGGCCTGCTCGCCGCCGGGACCTCGGCCACCGCGATGGGGCTCGTGCTGGCCGGGGACCGGACCGGCAAGGGCTTGCGCACCGCGCCGAGGGACGCGCTGATCACGTTGAGCAGCGAGCCCTCGGCGCTCGGACGTGCCTTCGGTGTCCACCGTGCCATGGACACCGTCGGCGCGTTCCTCGGCCCGCTGGCGGCGTTCTGTCTCTTGTGGACGCTGCCGGCTCGTTACGACGTGGTGTTCGTGGTGAGCTTCTGCTTCGCGGCAGTGGGTTTTCTCGTTCTGGTGCTGTTCGTGCGTGATCACCGGGACGTGCTGCCACGCGTCGCGGTGTCGCTGCGGTCGGCGTTCGGGTTGTTGCGGTCCAGGCCGTTCCGGCGGGTCTGCCTGGTCGCGTGCGGGCTCGGGTTCCTGACGCTGGGCGACGGGTTCGTCTACCTGTTGCTGCAGAAGAAGCTCGACGTCGAGCTCGCGTACATCGCGTTGCTGCCTCTCGGCACGGCCGGCGTGTACCTGCTCGCCGCCGTGCCGCTGGGGTCGCTGGCCGATCGCGTGGGGCGGTGGCGGATCTTCCTCGCCGGCCATCTCGCGTTGCTCGGCGCGTACGTGCTGCTCGCCGGCGCTTCCGGGATCTCGTTGCTCGTCGGTGTTCTGGTGCTGCACGGGCTGTTCTACGCGTGCACGGACGGGGTGCTGATGGCCGTGGCCGGGCCGATGATCCCCGACTCGTTGCGCACGTCCGGTCTTGCCCTGCTGCAGACCGGGCAGGTGCTGGCCCGTGCGGCTTCCTCTGTTCTGTTCGGTGCTCTTTGGACGTGGTTCGCTTGGTGAGGATCCTGATCGTCGTCGTTGCCGTGCTCGCCTTGGGAGCGGGTGCCACCGCCTACGCGTTGCGGTCGCCTGCCGAGGTCTCCGTTGCCGTCGAGGCCGGGCCTGTCGAGCTGTCGTCCGGGCGGCTGATGTTCGTGGACGAGGTGAGCGGCCGGGTGGCCTCGGTGCCGTTGACCGATCCGGCTGGGCCTCGACGGGTGAGCTCGTTGTCCTGCAAGCGGTTCTACACGGCTGCCGGGCAGGGGTTGTGTCTTGCGGACGCCTCCGGTCCGTTACCGGGTGCTTCGGCCGTGTTCGTCGACCGCGGGCTGGCGGAGCGTCGGAGGGTGGAGGTGGACGGTGTGCCGAACCGCGCCAAGTTGTCCGCCGACGGGCGGATGGCGTCGTGGACGACGTTCGTCACGGGGGACTCGTACTCGCAGGCAGGGACGTTCTCCACGCGGACCGCGATCTTCGATCAGGAGACCGAGGTGTACTCCAGCAACATCGAGGGCACGCGGGTTGCGGGCATGAAGACGGTCAACGACATGAACTTCTGGGGCGTGACCTTCGGTTCTGACGACCGCACCTATTACGCGACGCTGAGTTCCGGCGGGAAGACCTACCTGATCCAGGGCGACGCCGCCGAGGAGTCGGCGAAACCGTTGCGGGAGAACGTCGAATGCCCGTCGCTCTCACCGGACGGCAAGCGGGTGGCGTTCAAGAAGCGCGTGCCCGGCGACGGCGCGCGACCGTGGCGGCAGCACGTGCTGGACCTGACCACGATGGTGGAGACACCGCTGGCCGAGACCCGTGGGATCGACGACCAGGTCGTGTGGCTCGACAACGACACCATCGCCTACGGCCTGCCGGGCGAGGGCATCTGGGCCGTGCAAGCGAACGGGGAGGGCGCGCCGCGGCAACTGGTGCCGCACGCGTCCTCCCCGTCGGTTGTCAGCTAGCGCTGTGCCCGGTTGATCGCCGAGACGATCGCGCGGAACGAGGCCGCGACCGTCGAGCTGTCGATGCCCACGCCCCACAGGACGCGGTCGCCCACGGCGCACTCGAGGTAGGCGGCCGCGCGGGCGTCGTCACCGGCGGACAGCGCGTGCTCGGCGTAGTCCAGCACCCGCACGTCGTAGCCCACCGAGGCGAGAGCGTCGACGAAGGCCGCGATCGGGCCGTTGCCCGAACCCGTGATCTCCTGCTGGTCGCCGTCGATCAGCAGGGTCGCGGTGATCTCCTCGTGGCCGCTGCCGTCCGCGGTCGCCCGGTGCTTGAGCAGGTACAGCGGCACCCGGCCGTGCAGGTACTCCTCTGCGAAGGCGTCCCACATCTCCTTCGGGTTGATCTCGCCGCCCTGCGTGTCGGTGACCTCCTGGATCACCCGCGAGAACTCGATCTGCAGGCGCCGCGGCAGGTCGAGGTGGTGCTCCTGCTTCATCAGGTACGCCACGCCGCCCTTGCCGGACTGCGAGTTGACCCGGATGACGGCCTCGTAGTTGCGGCCGACGTCCTTCGGGTCGATCGGCAGGTACGGGACCTCCCACAGGAAGTCGTCGACGTGCTGACCGGCTTCCTTGGCGTCGGCCTCCAGGGCCTCGAAGCCCTTCTTGATCGCGTCCTGGTGGGAACCGGAGAACGCGGTGAAGACCAGGTCGCCGCCGTACGGGTGACGTTCCGGGACGGGCAGCTGGTTGCAGTACTCGACCGTGCGCCGGACCTCGTCGATGTCGGAGAAGTCGATCTGCGGGTCGATGCCCTGGCTGAACATGTTCATCGCCAGCGTGACCAGGCAGACGTTGCCGGTGCGCTCACCGTTGCCGAACAGGCAGCCCTCGATGCGGTCCGCGCCGGCCAGGTAACCCAGCTCGGCCGCCGCCACACCGGTGCCGCGGTCGTTGTGCGGGTGCAGGCTCAGGATGATCGACTCGCGGTTGGCGAGGTTGCGGGACATCCACTCGATGCTGTCCGCGTAGACGTTCGGGGTGGCCATCTCCACCGTCGCCGGCAGGTTGATGATCAGCGGCTTTTCCGGCGTGGGCTGGATGACTTCCTGGACCGCGTTGCAGACTTCCAGGGCGTAGGAGAGCTCGGTGCCCGTGTAGGACTCGGGGGAGTACTCGTAGCGGAAGTCGGTCTCCGGGTAGTCCTGTTCCTGCTGCTTGGCGAACTTCGCCGCGTCCACGGCGATCTTCTTGATGCCGTCGCGGTCGGAGCGGAACACGACCCGGCGCTGGAGGATCGACGTCGAGTTGTAGAAGTGGACGATCGCCTTGTTGGCGTTGCGCAGGGACTCGAAGGTCCTCGCGATCAGTTCCTCGCGGCACTGGGTCAGGACCTGGATCGTCACGTCGTCCGGGATGGCGCCGTCTTCGATGATCTCGCGGACGAAGTCGAAGTCCGTCTGGGACGCGGCCGGGAAGCCGACCTCGATCTCCTTGAAGCCCATCCGGACCAGGAGGTCGAACATCTTGCGCTTGCGGGCCGGGGACATCGGGTCGATCAGGGCCTGGTTGCCGTCACGCAGGTCCACCGCGCACCAGAGGGGGGCCTTTTGGATCTTTTTCGTCGGCCAGGTGCGGTCGGGGACGTCCACGGTCTCCACCAGGTCCTGAAAAGGGCGGTAGCGGTGGAACGGCATGCTGCTGCCCAGTTGGCGGTTCCAGGACTGTTGCGTCGCCGGGGCCGGGCGGGAGGGCTTGCGGATCCGGCTGGTGCCCGAGGAGTAGGCGTCTGCCGAGTCGTGGGCGCTGGTGGTGGTGAAAGCCTCGTTCGAGGTCATGGGGATCGTGCTCCTGCGGGTCGTTTTACGGGAACGACCGGCGGCAACGCTGAAGCCCGCGACGGGGGGCCGGTCTGATCAGACCCCGTCACGGCAGCGAAGCAGGAGGGAACGCCACACGGGGGACAGAGTAGTCACAGGGTGGGCGGGGATGGAAATAGTCGACCGGATCGTGGGATGTCGCCGGCGAGGTGAGCGGTCCTTCGACGTCGCTTGAGGGCGGCTCGTGGGCCGCTTCGCGGGTAGGCGGGCGCGGGCGCGCGCCAAAGTAGGTCATCTAGCAAGTTTTGGCAGGCTCATACCCGGGAATCGTTCATGTATGTCCAGATTACGTACGACCAGTGGCCGCGGCACGGCTTCCCGCGTGATCAGCGGCATCGGCGTGCTCTTCGCACTCATCGAAGTGCTCTTCATCCTGATGGTCGTGTTGGGCGCGAACCCTGCGAACGCGTTCTTCAAGTTCATCCAGTCCCTCGCCGAGCCCCTCGCGTTGTTCTTCCCTGGCCTCTTCGGCACCGGGAACTTCAACCTCGACGTGTTCCTCAACTACGGTCTCGCCGCCGTGTTCTGGCTGGTCGTGACTGGAATCCTCGCGCGTGTGGTCTCACGCTACTGAGGAGTAGATTCCTGACCTATGCGTACGCGGCTGGTCGGGATCACAGCAGGTGCAGTCAGTTGGGTCGGCCTCGCCCTGGCGGTCGTGCTCGTCGTTCACGTCGTGCTCACCGTTGGCGGGGCCACCCCTGGAAACCCCATCACCAGCACGGTCAAGGAAGTGGCCGAGCCGGTGGCTTTGGCGTTCAAGGACCTGTTCAGACCCGAGGACGCGAAGCTGCGGGTGATCGTGAACTTCGGTCTCGCCGCGTTGTTCTGGCTCGGCGTTCGAGCGATCGTCCTTAAGCTCGTTAGGCGTCTCAACTAGGTTCGTCTCATGGCGCGCGACGACTTCTGCAGCAGCTGTGGCAACCGGTATGCCGACACGGCTGCCTATCCCCGCAAGTGCCTCAGCTGTGGGCACATGGTGTGGGCCAATCCCTCGCCTGTGGTGGTGTTGCTCGTGCCGGTGAAGGACGGGCCGCGCACCGGGCTGCTCACCGTGCGGCGGGCGATTCCGCCTGTCGGCGAGTTGGCGTTCGTCAGCGGGTTCATGGATCGCGGTGAGTCGTGGCAGCAGAGTGCCGTTCGGGAGCTCGAGGAAGAAGCGAACGTTCGGATCGCGCCCGAGGACCTGCGGCCGTTGCACTTCATCTCGACGCCGGACGGGGGGACGGTGTTGATGTTCGCCACCGCGCCCGCCATCAACGCTGAGGACATGCCGCCGTTCCTGCCCAACGACGAGGCGTCCGAGCGGACTGTCATCTTCGAGTGCGTGCCGTTGGCGTTTCCGCTGCACAACGAGGTCGCGACGAAGTACTTCTCAACCGAGCTCTGACTGGCCCCAGGTGCCGGTGAAGACCGTGTCCGACAACGGTAGGCGCTTGCGTTCGCGCTGCTCGCGGGCTTGAAGGTCCTCGGGGAGGTCGGACAGGGCGCCCTGGCGGCCCAGGGCCATCGCCACCAGCGGGCGGGCGTTGTCCGGCATGGCGAAGGCGGTGTGGGCGGCTTGTTTGTCGAAGCCGCCCATCATGTGTGCGATGAGACCCAGGTCGACGGCCTGGAGGGCCATGTTCTCCATGGCCAGGCCCAGGCCGAACTCGACGTTCGGGATGTCGCCCTTGTCGTCCGTGGTGAGGACGCAGCCGATCAGCAGAACCGAGGCCTTGGGGGCCCAGGTCCTGTTGCCGCGGGTCAGGGTCTCGACGATCGCGGCGAACGTTTCGGAGCCCCGGTGGCCCGCGATGAAGCGGGCCGGTTGGCTGTTGCCGTGGGACGGGGCCCAGCGGCCCGCCTCCAGGACGGTGCGGAGTTCTGCCGCGGAGACGGTCGCGTCAGCGGAGAAGGCGCGCGGGCTCCAGCGCTTCGAGATCAGCTCGTTCATCAGATCGCATACTGCCAAACGGCCAGGGAGTAGGCGCCGAACCACGCGCTGAACAGCGTCGCCATGCCCAGGACGGTGAGGACCGTGGACGTGCGGCGGCGGGCCAGGACCAGGGCCAGGGGGAGCAGCAGCGTGAACGCCGGGAGCAGCAGGCGGGCCTTCGAGTTCATCAGGCCGTTCGAGCCCAGGTCCATGACCAGGACGCCCAGGCCGTAGACGATCAGCGGCCACTCCAGGCGGCGCTGGAAGGCGTAGAAGACCAGGACGACCGCCAGGGCCAGGAGCCAGACGGTGCCGGTCTCCAGCACCGAGCGCGGGTTGCCCAGGTGGCCCCCGGCGAACTCCAGGGTGGCGGCGCCTCCGTCGAACTTCGAGCCCCAGCCCCGTTGCTGCACGCCGAACCAGCCCATGAGGTCGCCGGTGCGGACGGCCACCCAGCCGAGGTAGCCGAGCAGGCCCAGCGGGGCGATCACGCCGCCCGCCCACGCGCGCCAGTCCCGCCTGTTCGCGATCACCGCGACCAGCGCGGCCAGGCCGACCGCCAGGATCAGGGCCGCCGCCGTCGGACGGACGAGGCCCGCTGCCGCCGTGCAGACGCCGGCGAGGATCCAGCGCTTCTTGACCACGCCGACCAGGGCCCAGGCGGCGAACGCGCAGAACGTGGCCTCGGAGTAGGTCATCGAGAGCACGACGGCCATCGGGGACGCGGCGAAGAGCGTGACGAAGATCAGGCCCGTCGCGGTCGAGCCGTCGCGGACGACCCTGCCCAGGACGAACAGTCCGTACGCGCAGAAGATGCCGCTGATCAGGCTGACCGCGAAGGCCGCGCCGACCACGTCCACACCCGGCAGGCCGTCGACCCAGCGGATCAGGGCCGGATAGCCGGGGAAGAACGCCAGCGGGGTCTCGGCGGTGCGGCGGCCGAACGCGTCGTACGGGGGTGACGGCACGCCGTTGTAGCCGCCCGTCGCGATGCCGAGGAACCAGTCGCCGTCCCACGACTTCAGGTTGTCGACCGAGGTGTCGGCCTTGCCGGTGAGCTCGTTCTGGTACCCGACGACGAGCTGCAGCACGAACAGACCGACCTGGCGGACGATCAGGTAGATCAGCGCCGGAGCGGTCCAGAGCGCGGCCGGATGTCTGAGCGCTTCGGCCATCCGTGAGCGCGCACTGCTCGCAGGCACGGCTGCTGGGGCCTCCACGACATCGGCACTCGACGACACCCGGACAGAGTAGTCACGCGCATCACGGCTCCAGAGTCTCACCAGGTGGTCCGGGTAGGCTGCCTTCGACGTGGGGTTTTAGTCGCGCGAAGGAGGTCAGGTCGGTGGCGCTCGTCGTCCAGAAGTACGGCGGTTCATCGGTTGGAAGCGCCGAGCGGATCAAACGCGTGGCCGAGCGCATCGTCGCGACCAAGAAGGCGGGGAACGACGTCGTTGTCGTCGTGTCCGCCATGGGTGACACGACTGATGAGCTGCTCGATCTCGCCCGCCAGGTCTCGCCGGTGCCGCCCGCGCGTGAGCTCGACATGCTCCTCACCTCCGGTGAGCGCATCTCGATGTCACTGCTCGCGATGGCGATCAACTCGCTCGGTGCCGAGGCGCGCTCCTACACGGGCTCGCAGGCCGGCGTGATCACGACATCGGCACACGGCAAAGCGCGGATCATCGACGTGACACCGAGCCGGATCCAGGACGCGACGTCCGAGGGGGCCATCGCGATCGTCGCGGGCTTCCAGGGCGTCTCCCAGGACTCGAAGGAGATCACGACGCTCGGCCGTGGCGGCAGCGACACCACCGCGGTGGCGCTCGCGGCCGCGACCAAAGCCGACGTGTGCGAGATCTACACCGACGTGGACGGCGTCTACACCGCCGACCCGCGCATCGTGCCGAACGCGAAGAAGCTCGACACGATCACGTATGAGGAAATGCTCGAGATGGCCGCGTGTGGCGCCAAGGTGCTGATGCTCCGCTGTGTGGAGTACGCCCGCCGCTACAACGTGCCCGTGCATGTCCGTTCGTCGTTCAGCAACAAGACCGGAACCATCGTGTCCGGTTCAGTGGAGGACCTTCACGTGGAACAGGCGATGATCACCGGCGTCGCGCACGACCGGTCCGAAGCCAAAATCACCGTTACCGCCGTCCCCGACCACCCCGGCATCGCGGCCAAGATCTTCCGCGTCGTCGCGCAGGCCGAGCTCGACATCGACATGGTCGTGCAGAACGTGTCCCAGGCCGCGTCCGGCCGCACGGACATCACGTTCACGCTGGCCAAGGTCGACGGCCCGCGCGCGGTGGCGGCCCTGGAGAAGTCCCGTGGCGAGATCGGGTTCGACCAGGTCCTCTACGACGAGCACGTCGGCAAGGTGTCGCTGATCGGCGCGGGCATGCGTTCGCACCCCGGCGTCACGGCGACGTTCTGCGAGGCGCTGGCCACCGCCGGCGTCAACATCGACATCATCTCCACCTCGGAGATCCGCATCTCGGTCATCTGCCGCGACACCCAGCTCGACGACGCCGTCCGTGCCCTGCACGACGCGTTCGACCTGGGCACCGACGAAGAGGCCGTCGTTTACGCAGGGACTGGACGATGACTGGGCCTGTACTCGCGCTGGTGGGCGCGACCGGTGCCGTCGGCACCGTGATGATCGACATCATGAACACCCGCTCCTCCGTGCCGTGGGGCGAGATCCGGCTGGTCGCGTCGGCGCGCTCGGCGGGCAAGAAGATCAACGTGCGCGGCCAGGACCTCACGGTCGTCGCGCTCTCGCCCGAGGCGTTCGACGGCGTGGACATCGCGATGTTCGACGTGCCGGACGAGATCTCGGCCGAGTGGGCGCCGATCGCCGTCGAGCGCGGCGCGGTCGCGATCGACAACTCCGGTGCGTTCCGGATGGACGCCGACGTGCCGCTGGTCGTGCCGGAGGTGAACGCGGACAAGATCAACGATCGTCCGCGCGGCATCATCTCGAACCCGAACTGCACGACGCTGTCGATGATGGCGTCGCTGGGCGCGTTGCACCGCGAGTTCGAGCTCAAGGAACTCGTCGTGGCCTCCTACCAGGCCGCTTCCGGTGCCGGCCAGTCCGGCATCGACCGCCTGTACGCCGAGATCGCGGCGCTCGCGGGCAAGGAGGCCGGCGTGTCGGCGGGCGACGTGGCCGAGGCGCTGGCCGCGGCCGGTCTGTCCGCAGAGGACTCGCCGTTCCCGGCTCCGCTGGTGCTGAACGTGGTGCCGTGGGCCGGTTCGCTCAAGGACGGCGGCTGGTCGTCCGAGGAGCTCAAGGTCCGCAACGAGGCCCGCAAGATCCTCGGCATCCCGGACCTGAAGGTCTCCGCGACCTGCGTCCGCGTGCCGGTCGTCACGACCCACTCGCTGTCCGTCCACGCGACGTTCGCCCGCGAGATCACGGTCGAGGCCGCGCACAAGATCTTCGAGTCGCAGTCGACGATCGTGCTCGTGGACGACCCGGCCGCGCAGAAGTTCCCGACGCCCGCGGACACCGTGGGCGAGGACCCGACGTACGTGGGCCGCGTGCGCCAGGCGCTGGACTTCCCGAACACGCTGGACTTCTTCGTGTGCGGTGACAACCTGCGCAAGGGTGCGGCGCTGAACACCTACGAGGTCGCGGAAGAGCTCGCGAAGCGCCTCTGATCATCACCCCGGTCGCCGCCGGGCCGGTAAGGTCTGGCGGCGATGGGGGAGATCGAGTGGATCAGGCCGCCGCGCCTCACCGAGGTCGTGGCCGCCTATCAGGGTTTCGCTTTCGGCGCGGGTGTCCGAACAGGACTCGTCGACCAGCTGGTCGCGTGTTCGGCGGAGGACCCGGCGAAGGCGCTGGCCGACTGGGCCGCGAAGCCCGGCGTGCTGCCCGACCTGGTGTCGCGGCAGAGCGCCCTGGCCGAGGACAGCCACCGCGGCAAGATCACGTCGCAGGGGCCCGGCGCGTTGATCTGGGCGCTGCCCGCCGCGGTGCAACGGCTCGACGCGGACCGGATCCGCGAGCTCGTCGCACTCACCCACGGCCCCGACTCTCCGGCCGCCGATGCCGTGATCATGCTGGCCACGCACCTCTTCACGCCTGCCGCGCTCGACCCGCCGGACGCGGACGCGTTCACCGCCGCGGGTGCGTTGGCGCAGGCCGTTCGCGGTGAGGGCCGTGGTGTCGCGCGGGCCGTCGCGGGTGCGCTGGAGGGCGGGCCCGAGCACGACGTGCGGCTCGTCGCCGAAGAGCTGTACCGGAGGTCGTGGTGAGAGCTCTGGCTCCGATGGAGCAGCTCCTGCACGACTACGAGGGAGACGTGAACGGCTTCGGCCACCACGCCACGCACGGTGAGCTGCTCATTCCCGGCGAAGTCCTGATGAGCGAGGACGAGGTCCTCCGCGTCTACACCGACGAGTCGCGGCTGCCGGCGGGGGTCGAGCAGTGGATCCGCGTCCCGTTGCACACGATCCTGAGCAGGCTGGTCTCCTCGAAGCCGCGGCTGCACGTCAACCCCGGCCTGCCGTTCGAGGCCGAGTTCGACTTCGTGGAACTGGCCGACGCCGCGTCTCAGCACATGCGGATCTGCGGGTGCGGCGAGCGGCCGTTCGCCACGCGGGAGGCCAGCCGCTGGGTCGATCCCGATGGCCGCCGGTTCTTCGTGGTGCCGCACGACGGCTCGCGGCTGCGCGGGTGCCTGATCGGCGGTGCGATCGGTGACGCGCTCGGCGCGAACACCGAGAACCTGCCGATGGAGGTCGTCTACGAACGCCACGGTCCGGACGGCATCACGGACCTGCCGGAGAAGCCGGACATCACCGACGACACCCAGATGACGCTGTTCACGTTCGAGGCGGTCATCCGGGCGCACGTGCGGGAGCGGATCACCGGCGAGCGCGAGCTCACCGCCGTCACCCAGAACGCGTACCAGCGTTGGCTGCACACGCAGAAAACGCCGTGGGACAAGGCTCGTGGCGTTCATTCCACTGTGGATGAACCCGATGGCTGGCTCGTCTCGCACCAGGAGCTCTTCCGCATGCGGGCGCCGGGACTCACGTGCACGAGCGCGTTGCAGGAGTATGCCCGCACCGGCGAGCAGGCCACGATCACCAAGCCCGTCAACAACTCCAAGGGCTGCGGCGGCGTCATGCGGGTCGCGCCTGTCGCGCTCGCGGACGAGGACCCGGCCGTCGTGTTCGCGCTGGCGGCGGCCAACGCGGCGCTGACGCACGGCCACCCGAGCGGATACCTGTCGGCGGGGGTGTTCGCCGTACTGGTGCACCAACTGCTGCGGGGCAAGGAACTGACGGACGCGCTGGACGTCGCCGTCGACTCGCTGGTCCGGCGCGAAGGCCACGAGGAGGTCGTCGCGGGCATCGAGCACGCCCTCGAACTCGCCTCGCTCGGCAACCCGAGCGTGGCGCGCGTCGAGGAGCTCGGGCGCGGCGGCGTCGGCGACACGGCGCTGGCGATCGCGTTGTACTCGGTGCTGGCCACCGATGACCCGAACGAGGCGCTGCTGCTCTCGGTCAACCACGGCGGCGACAACGACTCGACGGCGTCCATGTGCGGCAACCTCGCCGGCGCGTTGCACGGCGTCGAGAAGATCCGCCCCGACTGGGTCGAGCGCGTGCAGTTCCGCGAGGTCGTCGACCGGATGGTGGCGGACTGGGAGTGGGAGAAGAGCGCTGCCGCGCCGGTGGGACAGGAGTGGTTCGTCCGGTATCCGCCGTCCTGAAGCCCTTAGGGTGACGTGCATGGCGGAGAACGACGAGCTGTACGACGCGCTGGGTGCGATCTACGAGCGTGCCCAACACATCCCGACCGGACTGGCCGAGCGCGCCACGCTGCCGGCCGTGCGAGCCGAGTCATGATCGTTCTCGCGGTGGACCTCGGCACGACGGCGACCAAGGTCGTCGCGGTCGACGCGCAGGCCCGTGTCGTCGCCTCGACCGAACGCGCCTATCCCATGCGCACCAGCGGTCTCGAAGCCACGCACGACCCCATGCAGGTGCTCGACGCGGCGTTCGACGCCCTGCGCGAGCTGGCCTCGGAGGACGTGCGGGCAATCGCGCTGACCGGCGCCATGCACTCGATCATGGGCCTGGACGCGGACCTGAAGCCCGTCACGGACGCCCTGAGCTGGGCGGACAACCGCGCGGTCGAGCAGACCGAACGGCTGCGCGGCACGGCGGAGGGTCGTGAGCTGCACCAGCAGACCGGTGCGCCGATCCACTCCTTCACACCGCTGATGAAGCTCGCCTGGTTCCACGAGAACGGCGTCCGCGCCGCGAAGTGGTGCGAGATCAAGGACTTCGTGCACCTGCACCTGACCGGCTCGTTGATCAACGAGCACTCGTCCGGGTCCGGCACGGGTCTCATGAACATCCACACCCTGCAGTGGCACGAGCCGTCGCTGGAGTTCGCGGGCGTCACCGCGGACCAGTTGCCGCCGTTGGTCGAGCCGACCCACTCGACGCCCCTGACGGCCGAGATCCCCGGGCTGCCCCGCGGCATTCCGGTGATCGTCGGCGGTGGCGACGGGCCGTTGGGCAACCTCGGCGTCGGCGCGGCCACCCCGGGAGCCGGCGCGGTCTCGCTCGGCACCTCGGGCGCACTCCGCGTGGCCCAGCAGGGACCTGGCGTCGACGAGGAGGGCCGCACGTTCAGCTACGCGATCGGCGAGGGCCTCTGGGTTCGCGGCGGGGCGATCAGCAACGGTGGTGTGGTCGCGCAGTGGGCCGCGGAGACGTTCAACGTCCCGGTCGGTGAGCTGCTGGAGCAGGCAGCGGGCGTCGACTCCGACGGGCTCGTCGCGCTGCCGTACCTGCTGGGCGAACGTGCACCGTGGTGGGACCCGACCGCGCACGCCGCGTTGCTGGGGCTCAGGCGCGAACACACCCCTGCGCAGATCACCAAGGCGTTGGTCGAGGGGGTGTGTCAGCAGCTGGCGCTCGTGCTGGACGCCGTGCCGCAGGTCGACTCGCTGAGGATCACCGGCGGTGCGTTCCGCGCCCCGATCTGGGCCCAGACGCTGGCGAACACGCTCGGCATGCCGTTGCACCTCACCGAGGACAGCGGCGGCTCTGCCGTGGGCGCCGCGCTGCTGGCGTGGCGGGCGCTGGACGAGATCGAGTCGCTGACCGTCGACCTCGTGCGGCCGACGCAGACGATCACGCCGGACGAGGCCGCCATCGAGAGGTACGCGCACGCGCGGCCGTTCGTCGTGAAGGCCTACCGGGCACTGGAAGAGCTGTACGGCGAATCACATCGTTAGCAAAGAAAACCTTTTGCCATCCGCGTGAGGATGGCGGTGTGGACCTCGCCCCCTTCAAGCACGTGCTGATGCTGCCCAGAGTCCGTCCGTTCGCACTGCTGATGTTCTTCGCGAGGATGCCTCCGGCGGCGACCGGCGTGATCCTGACGCTGCACGTCGCGGTCACGCTGGACAGGGGTTACGGCGCGGCGGGCCTGGTCGGGGCGGCCGGCACGATCGGCATGGGGCTGGGCGCGCCGCTGATGGGCAGGCTGATCGACGCGCGCGGGCTGCGGTCGATGCTGGCACTGAGCGTCACGGCGTCGGCGGCGTTCTGGCTGACGGCGCCGCTGATGGGCTACTGGACGTTGCTGGTGACGTCGTTCTGCGTCGGGCTGCTCGGCGTGCCGATGATGTCGATCGGACGGCAGGTCATCACCGCGCTCGTGCCGGAGAGCCGGCGCCGGGTCGCGCTGTCGATCGACTCGATCTCCGTCGAGCTGTCGTTCATGGGCGGGCCCGCGCTCGGCGTGTTCGTCGCGACGAAGTTCTCCACGAACGCGGCGCTGATGTTCATCGGCGTCTCGATCCTGGTCGCCGGAGTGCTGCTGTACTGGGCGAACCCGCCGATGGTGCACGAGGACGAGGCCGTCGACGGGCCGCAGCCCCGCGTGCTCGAGTGGATGCGCGGACGGATCGTCGGCGTGCTGGTGGTGTGCGTCGGAGCGACGGTGTGCCTCGCGGGCATGGAGGTATCGGCGATCGCGTCGCTGGAGCACATCGGCAAGCAGAGCTGGCTCGGCGCGGTGTTCTTCGCGATGTGCGCGGCGTCGATCGTGGGCGGCCTGGTCTACGGCGGAGTGAAGAGGGTGCCCAGCGTGCTGGTGTTGCTGGTGCTCATGGCTTTGCTGGAGATTCCGGTGGGCCTGGGTGACGGCAACGTGCTGCTGCTGTGCCTGCTCCTCGTGCCGATGAACCTCATGTGCGCGCCGTTGATCGCGGCGTCCGGTGAGCACATCAGCAGGCTTGCGCCGCCCACCGCCCGTGGCCTGGCGCTCGGCCTGCAGGGGTCGGCGTTCACCGTGGGCAACGCGATCGGTGCGCCGATCGCCGGTGTCGCGATCGACCGCGGGGGAGCGCCTGCCGGGTTCGCGATCGTCGGCGTGATCGGGCTGCTGGTCGCGGGTGTCGCCTGGCTGCTCGCCCGGCAGAGCAAACCGGTTGCCACCGGGGTGACGATGTCCTCGTGAACCTCGCCCCGTTCAAGTCGGTCCTGGCGCTACCGGGGGTTCGTCCCCTGATGCTGCTGATGCTGTTCGCCAGGATCCCTCCGACCGCGGCGGGCGTCACGGTGACGCTGCACGTCGTCACCACGCTCGACAAGGGCTACGCGGCGGCCGGCACGGTCGGCTTCGCGACCATGATCGGACTCGGCCTCGGCTCGCCGTTGATGGGCAGGCTGGTCGACGGCAAGGGGCTGCGGTTCGTGCTGGCGCTCAGCCTGCTCGAAGGCGCGTTCTGGCTGACGGCGCCGCTGATGGACTACTACGTGCTGCTCGTGCTGGCGTTCGCGAACGGGCTCGTGGCGGTGCCGGTCATGTCGATCGGACGGCAGGCGCTCACCGCGATCGTGCCCGAACCGCAGCGCAGGCCCGCGTTCTCACTGGACTCGATCTCCGTCGAGTTGTCGTTCATGGTCGGGCCCGCGGCGGGCGTGCTGATCGCCACGAAGTTCTCGACAGGCACGGCGCTCGTCACGATCGGTGTGGCGATCCTGACCGCGAGCGCGGTGCTGTTCGCCGTGAACCCGGTGCTGCTGAACGAGGAAGACGTCATCGACGGGCCGGCGCCCCGGCTGCGGGAGTGGCTGCGCGGGCCGATGATCGCCGCGTTGATCATCCCGTTCGGTGCCACGATGGTGTTGTCCGGCATGGAGATCTCGGCCATCGCCTCACTGGAGCGCACGGGTCAGCAGAGCTGGCTCGGGTTGATCTTCTTCGTGATGTGCGCGGCCTCGGCACTGGGCGGGCTCTTCTACGGCAGCCTGCGCCGCGTGCCGACCGGCGTGGTCCTGCTGGCGTGCATGGCGTTGCTGGAGATACCGGTCGGTCTAGGCGACGGCAACGTGTGGCTGCTGGCGCTCGCGTTGATCCCGATGAACCTCGCCTGCGCGCCGACGATCACGGCCTCGTCCGAGCTGATCGCCAAGAACGCACCACCCACGGCGCGCGGACTGGCGCTGGGACTGCAGGGCTCCGCGTTCACGTTCGGCGTCGCCGCTGGTCAGCCGCTCGCGGGGGTCGCGGTGGACCACAGCGGACCCCCGCTCGGCTTCGTCGTCGCCGGTGTCGCCGGACTGCTCGTCGCCGGCGTCGGCTGGGTGCTGTCGAGGCAGCGTCAGGCGGTCTCGCTCACGTCCTGAGCGGAGTTGGCCAGCGCGAAACCGGTCCGCAGCGCACCCACGGCCTCGGACACGGCCTCGCGGAAGATCCCGCCGATGCCGAGCACGTTCGCGAACCCGTGGAACAGGCCCTCGTGCCTGCGCAGCACCACCGGCACACCCTCGGCGGCCAGGCGTTCCGCGAAAGCCTCGCCCTCGTCGCGCAACGGGTCGTAGCCCGCGGTCGCGATATAGGTCGGGGGCAGGTTCGAGAGGTCCTCGGCCAGCATGATCGACAGACGTGGGTCGTGCCGGTCCTTGCCGCCCGACGTGTACTGGTCGAGGAACCAGTCCATCTTCTCGTCGGTGAGGAAGAACCCGTTGCCGAAGATCTCGCGCGACCGGCGGCGCACCGACGCGTCCACGCCGGGGTAGAAGAGCAGCAAGAACGCCAGGTCGATCTCGGCGGCGTGCGCGGTCACCGCGGCCAGGTTGCCGCCGGCGCTGTCGCCGCCCAGCGCGATCCTGGCCGGGTCGATGCCCAGGTCCTCCGCCTTCGCGACGGCGTAGCGCAGCACCTCGGCGGCGTCGTCGGCCGCGGCGGGGAACGGCGCCTCCGGTGCGAGGCGGTAGTCGGCCGCGAGCACGCGGACGCCGGCCTCCTTCGCGAGGAACCGGCAGAGGTTGTCGTGGCTCTCCAGACTGCCGGTCACCCAGCCGCCACCGTGGTAGAAGATCAACAGCGGGGAGCCCGCCGCGAGACCGTCCGGCGTGTAGAGGCGCCCGGCGAACTCGCCGATCGTGAGGTCCCGCGAGCCGATCCCGGTGATCTTCGGACCGGAGACGAGCTTCGAACTCAACTCCAGGTCCAGTCGGCTCTCGGATGCTGTCCTCGTGCGCCAATCCGTCCCGGACAGCTGCTGGAGCCTGAGCAGCAGCTGCGCCTCGGGGTGCAGGTCCTGGCCGTCCAGACGGATCGGGCTGCCGGCGATGAGGCGGCGCACAGGGCCGGGAAGACCGAACGCGAAGCGCAGAGCACCGGCCAGCGCGGCCGCCTGGAAGTTCGACATGTGTTGCAGGTTACTCGCCAGTACGGCTGGATCTCCAGGTATCTGGAGGTGGAAGGATCGTTGGCATGACGGTGACGGTGGTGGGCATCGGGGGCTCGATCAGGTCCGACTCGCAGTCCGAACGGGCGCTGCGGGTGGCTCTGGAGGGTGCTCGCGAACTTGGTGCGCAGACGATCCAGTACAGCGGCCCTGACCTGGTGCTTCCCTTCTACGACCCGTCGGTGCCGGACCGCACGGACATCGCCATGCGGATGGTCGAGGACCTGCGCAGGTGCGACGGCGTGATCGTCGTGTCGCCCGGTTACCACGGCACCGTGTCCGGCCTGGTCAAGAACGCCCTCGACTACATCGAGGACCTGCGCGACGACGACCGCCCGTACCTCGACGGCCGCGCGGTCGGCACGATCACCGCCGCGTACGGCTGGCAGGCCGCGGTGAACACGCTCGCGGCCGTTCGCTCGATCGTGCACGCACTGCGCGGCTGGCCGACCCCTCTGGGCGCCGCGATCAACTCCGCGCAGGTCAAGTTCGACGGC
The DNA here is from genome assembly GCF_051853195.1 of Lentzea sp. HUAS TT2. Lineage (NCBI taxonomy): Bacteria > Bacillati > Actinomycetota > Actinomycetes > Pseudonocardiales > Pseudonocardiaceae > Lentzea > Lentzea sp. HUAS TT2. The sequence goes on from NZ_CP196667.1 coordinate 3,046,722, forward strand.
GACGGTGCCTGCTCGGACGTCGACGTGGACCGGAACCTGCGGGTCATCGGCCGTCAGGTGGCCGAGTTCGCCCTGCGGCAGGCGTCTCAGCTGGACGTGAACTGAGTCACCATCGGGCATTTAAGTCGTGCACGATGCGTTCTCCCTCAGTGAAAGGCTTTGAAGCCCCACTGACTCAAGGGAGAGCGGAATGGAAGCGCTGTACACGGCTGAGGCGACTGCTTACGGCGAAGGCCGCAACGGCGAGGTGCGTTCATCCGATGGTGTGATCGACGAGGTCCTGTCGGTCCCGAAGGAGATGGGCGGCCCCGGCGGCGAGGCCACCAACCCGGAGCAGCTCTTCGCGGCCGGGTACTCGGCGTGCTTCAACTCCGCCATCGCAGCAGTCGCGCGCGCCGGGAAGATTCAGGTCGCTTCTTCCGAGGTAACCGCCAAGGTGGGGATCGGCTCCAACGGCGCAGGCGGCTTCCAGCTCGCCGTCGAGCTCGCGGTGAAGATCCCCGGACTCGACCAGGCGGTCGCGGAGAAGCTCGTCGAGCAGGCCCACCAGGTCTGCCCGTACTCCAACGCGACGCGCGGCAACATCGAGGTGGCGCTCACCGTCACCGTCTAGGAGGCGCGTTTCACCATGGCCAAGAACCCGATCACCAGCCCACTGGCAGACGCCGACCGCGACGCAGTCGGCGCGATCCTCCAAGCGACCCTGGTCGACCTGGTCGATCTCTCCCTGATCGGGAAGCAGGCGCACTGGAACGTGATCGGCAAGAACTTCCGCAGCGTCCACCTCCAGCTCGACGAACTGGTCGTCCTGGCGCGCAACGCCGCCGACCAGGTGGCCGAGCGAGCGGCCGCGATCGGCGTCACGCCGAACGGCACGGCGAAGACCATCGCCGCGTCGTCCGGCGTGCCCGAGATCGCGTCCGGCTGGCTGAAGGAGGACCAGGTCGTCACGTCGATCACGGCTTCACTGGCCTCGCTGATCACCCGCATGCGCACCCGCATCGACGAGACCGACAAGCCGGACCTCGTCACCCAGGACCTGCTGATCGGCATCACGCAGGACCTGGAGCAGGCGCACTGGATGTGGCAGGCGCAGGCAGCCTGACCGCTTTCGAGCCGACGCTTCGAGTCCGGACGCTTCCGGCTCAGAGCATCAGCTGACGGATGGCCCGTTCCTCGATGGAACGGGCCTCGTCCACTTTGTCGGCGAGTTCGTCGTAGTCGCCGCCGTTGGCGATCTCCGACCAGAGCCGGCCGGACTCCCGGAACTCCCGCACACCAGGAAGTCCCGCCTCCTGCAGGAACTCCGCGTAGAGCGGCCGCGTCCCACCCCTGGCCGTGTACTCGACCTCCAGGCAGTCGTGCAGCCGCTTCCCGACTGACGCGGGATCGCCGGCCCACCGCTGGGCCCAGCCCTTCTTCCCCTTGTCGCGCAACTGTTCCGCGAGCTTGCGCATCCCGGAGAAGCCGAAGTTCACGTCGAAGTTGTTGCCCAGCACCGGCCCGGTGAGGTGCTCGCACGTCATCCGCACGGCCGCGGCGACATCCGGCTCGCCCAGCCGTTCACCGATGCTGATCATCTCGTGCCTGCCCAGCCCCCAGCCGGCCATGAACTCGGCGAGCGGCTGAACGTGCGTCCCGCGGTTGTGCACGGTGACCTCGTCACCATCGGCCCCCAACACCCCGACCGGGTGCTTCTCCTTGCCCAGCAAGCAGATCACCGGCCCGTCAGCCGCCCGCAACCGCTGCTCGGCCTTGCGCGCCGACGTGGTGCTGGTGACCTCGTGCGCAATGTTGGCGTGCACGAGCGCAGTCGGGATGAACGGCGCCGGGTGGTGCCGCGCGACGATCGTCATCGTGGGCGCGTGCCCCTTGTACTCGAACACGAAGTACATGAACCCGATACCGCCGGCGAGCCCGGCCAGCATCGCCTCGGACCACTCGTCGTCGAGCATCTCCCGCAACAGCCAGGAGTCATGCATCTGACCGGTAGGCCGCGCGTCTTTCAACACATGCCTGCGGGCGGTGGTGTACGACTCGCCGGTGCGTTCCATCCGGACGCGAACCAGGCGCTTGAACGACTTCTGCTCGGTCATGGCGTTGCCTCTCGCGGACGTGCCGGAGCCGTTCCCCACGCCAAGCTCTGCTCGTCCGGGCTGCGTACCTGCACACGACCGACCGGTGCCGGGAGGACAGGAGTCCCCTTTGCCCCCGCGACGCCGGCCAGCGTGGGTGACCGATCAGGAGGTGAGGCGCTCGGCAGCGCCGTCACCCATGCTACTTCGCGCGTCGCTGTACGACGAGCGTTCGGCGGCTGCCCTGGGAGCGTCGCACCAGCCAGACCAGCCGCCAACCGAATCGTGAAACTACTTCGAAGCCAGGTGCCGCCGAGCGAAGTCCACCTCAGCCGCCGTCTGCCGGATGGTCTCCGCGACCACCAACGAGCCATGACCCGCGTCATACCGGTACATCTCATAGGCATGACCGCGCGCAGCAAGCGCATCGAGGTAGTTGTCGATCTGCCGGATCGGGCACCGAGGGTCGTTCTCGCCCGCGAGGATCAGCACCGGCGCGGTGACCTGGTCGACGTACGTGAGCGGCGAGCACTCCTTGTACAGCTCGGGCAGTTCCTCGGGCGAGCCGCCGAACAGCGCGCGGTCGAACGCCCGCAGCGGTTCCATCTCGTCCTCGTAGGCGGCGAAGTAGTCCGCCACCGGGACGCCCGCGACGCCGACGGTCCAGCGTTCCGGCTGGGTGCCGATGCCGAGCAGGGTCAGGTAGCCGCCCCACGAGGCGCCGTTGAGCACCGACTTCGACGGGTCGGTGAGTCCCGACTCGACCGCCCAGTCGTGCACGGCGGCGATGTCCTCGAGCTCGGTGATACCCGGCCTGCCCTCGATGGCGTCACGCCACTTCGAGCCGTAGCCGCTGGAGCCGCGGTAGTTGACGTGCACGGTGGCGAACCCGGCGTCCAGCCAGACCGCGCGGTAGGCCGAGAAGCGGTCCTCGTCGGAGGAGTGCGGGCCGCCGTGGATCAGGAAGACGGTCGGGAACGGGCCCTCGCCCTCCGGCTTCGAGACGAGCGCGTGCACGTCGCCCACGAAGACGTCTTCGAGCTTGAACGACGTCGCCGGCTTGGCGCCGGCGGGCTCTACCAGCACGCTCTCGGTGCCGTCGGTGGCCAGCGCGCGGATGACCGTGGACCTCTCGGCGGACGACCAGGAGTACTCGATCGTGCCGTCAGGGCGCACGCCCGCGGAGCCGACGACGCCCGGCGCGGTGTCCAGAGTGGACAGTTCGCCGGTGGTGAGGTCGTAGCGGTGCACGGTGTTGCGGGCGTGGTGGGTGTGCACGATCAGCAGCGCGGACGCGTCCGGGTACCAGTCTGCGGAGACCTCGCCCGGCAGGTCCAGCACGATCTCGCGCTCGGTGTCGGCGGCGACGTCCCAGATCAGCAGCTCTTCGCGGCCGCGGCGCTCGTGCAGCACCAGCAGTCGCTGGTCGCCGCGCACCGGGCTGAACGAGATGGCGTCGAGGCCCTTGCCCTTGCCGTCCCACTTCTCGCCGAGCGTGCCGCCGGTCTCGGCGTCGAGTGCGCGCAGGGCCATGTGCCGGTTGTCGCCGTGCTCGGAGTGCGCGATCACGACGATCGACTCGTCCTTGGCCAGCGCGGTGACACCGGCGTCGTTGACGTGCTGGTAGAGCACCTCGCTCTTGCCGTTGCGCGTCAGCCACACCGTGGTGCCGTCGTCGGTCGACGCTGCCACGGCCGTGACGGTGCGGCCGATCTCCAGGCCCGCCGGGTAGCCGGGCGTGACGTCGGCGACCGCGGGCTCCGCCTTGCTGCCGTCGGCCTTGAACGGTTCGCGGACCCACACGCCGAACTCGTCGCCGTCGTGGTCGTCGAACCACCAGATCTCGGTGCCGTCCGGGTTGAGCGTGGCGTGCGACGTGCCGTTCGGGCGGTCGGTGACCTTGCGGTGCTCGTCCGTCTCGCGGTCCCAGGAGTAGATCTCCCACACGCCGCTCGCGTTCGAGACGTACAGGGTGCGGTCCGGTGCGTCGTCGGCCCAGCCGGGCAGGCTCATCCGGGGAGCGGTGAACCGCTCACGCCACCGGGTCTCGGCGGCCGGGTCCTCGAAGAGCTGGTCCGGGATGTCGGGAGAAGGGTGCGTGGTCACGGTTCAACATTAGACGGGTCAGCCGCCCGGCAGGGTGCCTCGCTTCCGACCGTGCAGCGGTGGATTCTCGCAAAGCGCCAGCAGTATTTGTTGCAGGGTCACACACTGCGAACCGGTGTCGATTCGTTGATCGAGTCGGAAATTCTTGGTGTGGGCTCGTGCGCGAGTTAACGTTGTTGCATGCCCGATACGATGGAACGCCTTGCCGGGGCCACCTCGTTGGAGGAAGTGCAACGGGTCGTGCGCACCAAAGCCAGGTCGTCGCTGGTAGCGCACGGTGCGACGTTGGTGCTGCTCGACGGCGACCTCTGCTACTACGCGGACGAGGACTCGATGAGTCCGCTGTGGAAGGGGCAGCGCTTCCCCGCGGTGAACTGCATCAGCGGATGGGCGATGTTGAATCGGCAGTCCGTGGCGATCAAGGACATCCGCTTCGATTCGAGGATTCCTCAGGAAGCGTATCGGCCGACATTTGTGCGAAGCCTGCTGATGGCCCCGATCCTGCGTCCGGAACCGATCGGCGCCATCGGCTGCTACTGGGCCGTCCCGCACGCGGCGACCCCTGCCGAGATCGAGACGCTGGAGTCGCTGGCCCTGGCCGCCGGCGAGGCACTCGACCGCTTCCCGGAAGGCCTGCCCGCAAGGGGCTTCATCAGCTGATGTGCCGGAAGTGCCGCAGGGCCAACGGCCGTTCCAGGTACTCGTCCTCGTCCGGGAACGTCACCGGGTCGGTGCGCCACCCTGGCCCCGCGTAGTTCTCGAGCGCCTGCTCGTCGCGCCACCTGCTCACGTACTGCACGCGCCGCGGGTCGTCGAGGTCGACGAGCACCTCGTGCCCCACGAGTCCGTCGTAGAGCTCGGGAAACGTCCCGACGAGCTCCAGGACCCGTGCGACGAACTCCTGCTCCCGCCCCGGCTTCACCAGGGCCTCGGACACCCGCGTCAGCATGGTGCCGAGCCTATTGCCGGCCGAGCTCCTCGTCGAAGATCCGGTCGACCTGCTGCGAGGCCCTCGACAGCGTCTTGACGGCGAGGAGGACCAGCGCGAAACCGGCCGCCACGGCGACCGTCACCCATACCGAAGTGAGCATGTAAACGATCCCCAGGGCCTGCAGAACAACAATTGCTTTGGCCGCTACGACGATCCACGACCTTTGTGAGGCATTGGCGGCGGAGGCGGAGTCCATCACAAGCATCTCCCGACATATTCAACGACGGCTGAACCACAGGCTTCGTCGTTTGGATCAAGACTGCCGTTACGCACCGTGAGTTGAACCGTCAACGTTCACTCGTAGGGATTAACGCTACGTGCGCGTTCCGCATTATTTGGTCCAGAACGGTGGCGCAGTGTCATACAAACACGGTGACGTCTACGGCTGCTCGTGTCGAGACGCGTCACACGATCGAGTGGCTTATCGGGAACGTTGATGTCCTTTTCCGTGTCCAGAAGGACCTAAGACCCTGTGGTGGCGAGGGCCTTTCGATCACCGTGTCGGCGAACAAAAGACGAGACAAATTCATGACAGAAGGAATCGCGGGGACCTGAGCGAGCGGCCCGCGTCAGCGGGAGATGATCTGGCGCATGAACTGGTCCCGAGCGGACGCCTGGCTCCGCTCCGAAGCGCCCGGGTTGCACGCCAAGTTCCTTCCGCCGGCCACCGCCGCCGACCTGGACGCGGTCGAAGAGGCGATCGGCGTGCCGCTGCCCGCCGGCCTGACGGCGTGGTGGACGGCGTGCGGAGGGCTGGCCAACGTGGACTACGCCCCGGTCGTCCCCAGGTTCTACAGCCCGATCAGCGTCGGCCATGCGCTGGAGGCCCGCGAGATGATGATGCAGATCCGGCGCGAGGTCGCCGTCGACTTGCAGATCGAGGACGTCAACGGCCACGAGTCGCGCAAGCTGGCCGAACCGGCAGGGTCGCTCATCGGAGACCTGTGGCTGCCGCTCTTCGTCCCGGTCGCGGTCAGCGCGTCCGGCAGCCACCTCTTCGTCGATCTCCGCGAGGGACCGCTGCACGGGTGCGTGATGCTGTTCGACAACGTCGAGGGCGCGGACGAAGGGCCGTACTGGGAGAGCGTCGACGCGATGCTCGACGCCGTGGTGGAGTGGCTCGAGGGCGATTTCCCGCGGAACGGCTAGAAAAACAAATCAGCTCCCATCCGCATTTCTGCGAACAGGAGCTGATTTGTGTTATTCAATCGGGGTGACAGGATTTGAACCTGCGACCTCTTCGTCCCGAACGAAGCGCGCTACCAAGCTGCGCCACACCCCGGCTGGGAACATGTAGAACTCTACATCATGTCCGCGCCAGCTCCGAATCGGACCCCCTCATTTCGCCCCTGACCAGGCGTAACGGGCCGCGGAACCAAGGTCAGCAGGGATGCCTCCGGAGGGCAGCAGAACCGCACCGGCGCGTACGGCGAAGTGCCCATGCCGGCGGACACGTTCATCCACATGTGCGAACCCCAGCGCGAAACTCCACGGGCGCGGCCGCGGTCCAATTCGCAGTTCGTCACAACGGCGCCGTAGAACGGGATGCGCAGCTGGCCGCCGTGGGTGTGGCCGGCCATCACGAAGTCGTAGCCGTCCGCGGCGAACGGGTCCAGCACGCGCGGTTCCGGGGAGTGCGTGACGCCGAGCCTCAGCGCCGCCGACGGGTCCGGGGTGCCCGCGATGTCGGCGTAGCGGTCGCGCTTCAGGTGCGGGTCGTCGAGGCCTGCGCAGAAGATGGCCTGGCCGTTGACCATGATGGTCTTGCGCAGGTGGGTGAGGTCTTCCCAGCCCCGCTCGATCATGCCGGCCCGCAGGTCGCGCCACGGGAGCGTCACGCCGTGGATGCGCTTGGTCTTGGCGGACGGCAGCAGGTAGCGCGCCGGGTTCTTGAGCCTGGGCGCGTAGTAGTCGTTGCTGCCGAAGACGAAGACGCCCGGCTTGTCGAGCAGCGGGCCGAGTGCGCGCAGGGTGCCGGGGACGGCGTCCTTGTGCGCCAGGTTGTCGCCCGTGTTGACGACGAAGTCCGGGTTCAGGTCGGCCAGCGCGGCCACCCAGCGCTGCTTGGACACCTGGTTCGGCGTCATGTGCAGGTCTGAGATGTGCAACACGCGGATCGGCTTGGCGCCGGGGGACAGCACGGGCACCGTGGCGGTGCGCAGGGTCCAGTGCCTTCTCTCGATTCCCGCCGCGTACGCGACGGTCGCGGCACCGAGAGCGGTCGTGGCGAGGAGTGCGCGGCCGAGCTTGTTCACGCGTCAAGGGTACGGAAGGCCGTTAACTCGATCGGCGCGGCATCCGGGGGGCGGTACCGTTCTGCGCCATGGCGGACTTGAAGACGCGGCTGAAGAACGACCTGACTGTCGCGATGAAGGCACGGGAGACCGTCACGGCCGGTGCGTTGCGGATGGCGCTCACGGCCGTCACGAACGAGGAGGTCTCGGGCAAGCAGGCCCGTGAGCTCTCCGACGACGAGGTCGTGAAGGTCCTCTCGCGCGAGGCGAAGAAGCGCAAGGAGGCCGCTGAGGCCTTCGACGGTGCCGGGCGGGCCGAGAAGGCCGACCTGGAGCGCCAGGAGCTGGCCGTGCTGGAGGCCTACCTGCCCGCGCAGCTCGGCGACGACGAGCTGGCGTCCATTGTGGACAAGGCGTACGACGCCGTTGCCGCTCAGCTCGGTGAGGCGCCGGGGCAGAAGCAGATGGGCCAGGTCATGAAGGCCGTCAACGCCGAGGTCGCCGGTCGCGCCGAGGGTGGCCGGGTGGCCGCCGCGGTGAAGTCCAAGCTCACGAGCTAGTGAACGTGCCGCAGCGGCGCACAACCGCTGCGGCACCCCGTTCAGAACGCCTTGTCGACCGCGTCCGCGAACTCGCCCATCGACCCGAACTCCAGGTCGTAGCTGTAGTCACCGGACGGCTCCGGCGTCGCGCCCCAGCCCGGCCTGTCGTGCCGCCGGTTGATCCACACGGACGGCAGACCCTCGCGCTTGGCGGGCACGTGGTCGTGGAACAGGCTCTGTGCCACGTGCAGCAGCTCCGAACGTTCCACGCCGAGCGAAGGCAGCACGCGATCCAGTGCCCGGAAGTGGTTCTCGGCGGGCTTGTAGGCGCCGACGTCCTCCGCCGTGATGATCGCCGCGAAGTCCCCGCGCAGCTGCCTGTTGCTGCCCGCGAACCCGGCGCGGTGCACGTTGGACAGGATTATCAACTGATAGTGGGTGGCCAGGCGCGCCAACGCGTCCGCGGAGTCGGGGAACGCCGGCCAGTCCGGAACGGACGAGCCCAGCCGCCGCGCCCACTCGTCGCTCACCTCGCGCCCCAGGGCGGAGCCCATGAGCCGGAACGCGGACGCCAGCAGGTCCGGGTACAGCGCGGACGGCGTCGCCGCCTGTGCGGCCGCCTCCTGCTTGCCGTACGCGAGCAGCAGTTCCTCGTCCGGCAGCGAGAGTCCCTGCTCCCGTGCCCACGGCGAGAGCACCGCCGCGATCCCGGTCTCCCAGTCGATGAGCGTGCCGTAGCAGTCGAAGCTGAGCGCCTTGAACGCTGTCAGGTCCATGACGCCAAACTGTAGTACAGTTCAACTGTAGGGCAACTGGTTAAACTGGCTGCATGTCAGCCCTCGACGGCCTCGAAGTGCGCCGCACCACCACGGCCCAGCAGCTGGCCGACGGCCTCTCCGAACGGATCATGGCCGGCGCTTTCGGCCCTGGTGACAGGCTCAGGGAAAGCGCGATCGCGGCCGAGCTCGGCGTCGCGCGCAACACCATCCGCGAGGCCGTCCGGATCCTGGAGCTGACCGGCCTGGTCCGCTACGAGGTCAACCGGGGCGCCGTCGTCATCGCGCCCACGCCGGAGAAGATCGAGGCGCTCTACACCGCCCGCGAACGCCTGGAGACCGCCGCGCTGGCCCGCACCCCGCGCCCGGAGCAGCTGGACGCGATCACCGAGGCGTTCGACGCGCTCGTCGAGGCCACGCGGACCGGCGACGTCCGCGCGATCGTCGACCGCGACCTCGCGTTCCACCAGACGATCGTCGCGCTGCTCGACAGCACGAGGCTGGACGAGTTCTTCGCCTCGCTGACCCAGGAGCTGCGCTTCTACCTCACGGTCCTGACCAGGTCGGAGACGCCGGAGGAGGTCGTCGCCGAGCACGAGGCGATCCTGGACGCCATCCGGCTCGGCGACCGCGACAGGGCGGTCGCCGAGATCCGGACGCACGTCGACGCGAGCGTCGAGCGCCTCAAGGCCATGCTCGCCTGAGGGCTACCGGCCTGGTTCGGTCGGCAGGGTGATCGGTGGTGGCTGGTTCGGGTTGCCGGGGTTGGGCGGCGGCTGTGCCGGTGGTTCCGACGCGACCGGCGGTGGCACGTACCCCGAGCTCACCGACAGCGTGATCACCGTGCCGCGCAACGCGTTGCCGCGCGGCGACTGGCTGACGACGGTGCCCTTGGGCTGCTCGGAGTTCACCGTCTGCTGGCTCGTCTTGTAGCCGGCCTGGTTCAGGATCCGCACGGCGTCGTTGGCCTGCTTGCCCACCACGTCCGGCACCTGGATCTCGCGGCCTCCCTTGAGGTACCGCGGCTCCACCGGCGCCAGCTGCGACACCGGCAGCGGGGCGTGCATCTTCGACATCGTCTCGAACCACGTCTTGGCCGGGATCGTGCCGCCGAAGATGTTGCCGTTGCCGCACAACCGGGGCGCGCCGCTCACGCAGATCGGGCGGGGCGTGATGCCGTCGTTGAACGTCTGCACGGCGCCCGCGAAGTCCGGGGTCGCGCCGATGAACGCCGCCGACTTGTACTCCTCGGTGGTGCCCGTCTTGGCGATCATCGGACGGGTCCACTTGGCGGCACGGGCCGCGGCCGCGGCGGTGCCGTTGCCGACGTCGTCCTTGCTCATGCCGACGGCGAGACCGTTCGCGAGGCCCTCGGCGACGACCTGCTCGCACGGCGCCTCGTTCACCGGGATCGCCTTGCCGTTGCGGTCCAGCACCTTCGCGATCGGCGTGGGCGGGCACCACTTGCCGCCGCTCACGATGGTCGCGGCCACGTTCGCGAGCTCCAGGGTGGACACCGGCGCGGGCGACAGCGTGAACGACGCGTTGCCGCCGTTCTGCTTGTAGAACTCGGTCTGCGAGACGCGGTTCTGCTTGTCCTTGGCCTTCGGGTCCGGCCGCGTGCCCTGCAGGTTCGTCGCCATCGTCTCGCGCATCCCCAGGCGCGAGGCCATGTCCACGACCGCGTCCATGCCGGTCTGCTCCTCGAGGATCACGAAACCGGTGTTCGGCGAGGTCGCGAGAGCCTGCTGCAGCGTCATGGACGACGGGTAGCTCGAGTCGAAGTTCGACAGGCAGTACCAGCGCGTGCCGGGCTCACCGGTGCTCGGGCAGCGCTGGGCGCCACCCTTGAACACGCGCGAGGTGTGCGAGGTCGGCGTCGGGATGACGTTCTCGATGCCGAGACCCTTCTCCAGCGCCGCCGCGGCCGTGAAGACCTTGTAGACCGAACCGGCGCCGAACTTGTTCTCCACGCCGCTGGGCAGGTCGTACGTCGTCTGGCGCAGGTCGGACTTCAGGCCGTAGTCGCGGTTCGCGACCAGCGCGAGCACGTCGTGGCGTTCCTTGCCGGGCTTCACGATCGCCATCGTGTTCGCGATGCCGTCGGTGCCCTTGCCGACGCCCGCCTCGGCCGCCGCCTTCGCCTGCTGGGTGACGGTTCGGTCCAAAGTGGTCTGAATGGTGTAGCCGCCGGTGCGCAGCTGTTCCTCGCTGAAACCCGCGCGCTGCAAGTAGTTCACGACGTACGAGCAGAAGAAGCCGTTTTCCGGTCCGGCACCCACACAACCGTTCGGCGGAGTGCGCACCGGAGTCGCGAGACCCAGGCCTTCCTTCTTCGCCGCCTCACCCGCGTCGCGCGACAGCTTGTCGTTCTCGACCATCCGGTCGATCACTTTGTTGCGCCGGTCCAAAGCTTTGTCCGGATACGCTTCGGGGTCGAGCGCTGACGGACTGTTCACCATTCCCGCGAGCATCGCGGCCTGGGGAACCGTCAACTTGTCCGGAGTCGTGTTGAAGTAAGCCTGCGCGGCCGCCGCGATCCCGTAAATGGTCGAACCGAATGGAACGACGTTGAGGTAGCGGGCGAGGATCTCCTCCTTGCCCAGCTTGCGCTCCAGCTGCAGCGAGATCCGGGCCTCGCGCATCTTGCGCGCGATGGTCTGCTCCTGGGCCTTGGCCTGCTCCAGCTTGTTGTTCCGCGCCACCACGTGGACCAGGTAGTTCTTGACGTACTGCTGGGTCAGCGTCGAGGCGCCCTGCGACACCGAGCCGCTGACCTGGTTCGTCAGACCGGCACGGATCGTGCCCTTCCAGTCGACGCCCTGGTGCTCGTAGAACCGCCGGTCCTCGACCGAGATCAGCGCCGCCTTCATCGTCGGCGAGATCTTCTCCGGCGGTGTCAGCACCCTGTACTGGTCGAACAGGTAGGCGATCGGTGCCCCGTCCTTGTCCGTGACCGTCGTGATCAACGGGGGATCCGTCGTCACGAGGTCTGCCGAGATGCTGTCCACGGTGTCGCTGGCCCTGTTCGAGACGAGGCCTGTCGCACCCACGACGGGGAACAGCATGCCGGCGAGGAGAACCCCAGCCAGCAGGCACAGGCCGAGCATCTTGAGCACGCCATTCCTGACTCGCACGCAGGTCAGCGTACGCCGTACACGAACGGGTGAAGGTGATCAGTAAGTGCCGTTACTCAGCATGAGTAGAGATACGCAAGACAGGTAACAGTCGGGTGACCCAGGGTTGGACAGGGAACCGAACAGCACTACAGTCCGTCAACGTCCAAGGAATGCAGCCGTAGCTCGAACGCTACGGCATCCGTGGCAGGGGTGTGGCGGATTTCCACATTTGGACAGCACTGAGGAGTGGGGGATATGAACCAGGGGGATTGGCGTATCAACGCTTCGTGCCGTGACGAAGAGCCGGACCAGCTCTTCGTTCGAGGTGCGGAGCAGCGCAAGGCGAAGCTCGTGTGCCTGGGATGCCCGGTGCGCATGGAATGCCTGGCCGAAGCGCTCGACAACAAGATCGAATTCGGTGTCTGGGGAGGCATGACCGAGCGCGAACGCCGTGCTCTGCTGCGCCGCCGCCCGGACGTGGACTCGTGGTTCGAGCTTCTCGACAACGCTCGTCAGGAGCACGTCGAGGACACGAGGGTCGTCAGCTAGGCGCTGAGCGTCTATTCGCCGGCGAGTCGACGACCTATCTCCCGAAGGCCGTCGAGGTCGTGCACGTCAGCAGGCAATGCGGGCACGCCGACCAGCGCGACGCCGGGGTGAGCACGCGTGAACCGGGCCAGCAGCCGCTTCTCACGATCGGCCACTGCCACCCGGTCCGCGTGCAGCCGGAGCACTGCCGCGGCGAGCGGCGCGTCACCGGAGCGGTCCAGGTCATCCGCTGCGGCCAGCGCCTTCGCCGCGGGCAGGTCCGCCGCGAGCACGGGATGGGTCCTGTTCGCGACGAGTCCGCACAACGGCATGTTCTCGGCGCTGAGCCGTTCCACGAAATAGCTCGCTTCGCGCAATGCGTCCGGTTCCGCCGCCGCGACCACCACGAAACCGGTTCCGGGAGAGCGGAGCAGTTCGTACGTGCGCTGCGCGCGTTCGCGGAATCCTCCGAACATGCTGTCGAACGCCTGAACAAAAGTTGACGCGTCCTGCAACAGCTGGCCGCCGACGATCGTCGACACGGCGCGCGTGAAAAGGCTGAAACCGGTTCCAACGATCTTGAGCAGCCCGCGGCCGCTCGCTCGTGCCGGCGCCGACAGCATCCTGATGAACTTGCCGTCGAGCACCGTCGACAACCGCTGCGGCGCGTCCAGGAAGTCGAGCGCCGACCGCGACGGCGGGGTGTCGACGATGATCAGGTCCCACTCGTCCTGCGCCACCAGCTGGCCCAGCTTCTCCATCGCCATGTACTCCTGCGTGCCGGAGAACGACGAGGAAATGGTCTGGTAGAAGGGGTTCGACAGGATCTGGTCCGCCCGGTCGCGGCCCGCGTGGGTCAGCACCATGTCGTCGAACGTGCGCCGCATGTCGAGCATCATCGCGAACAGCTCGCCCTTGGGCTCGAAGCCGTCCACGACGACCTCGCGCGGGTGGTTGTCCAGTTCCCGCAGGCCCAGCGACTGCGCGAGGCGGCGCGCCGGGTCGATCGTCAGCACGACCACGCGCCTGCCGCGTTCGGCCGCGCGCAACGCCAGTGCCGCCGCGGTCGTCGTCTTGCCCACGCCGCCGGAGCCGCAGCACACGAGGACGCGCGTGGTCAGGTCGTCCAGCAGCGGGTCGAACTCGAGCCTGGTCATCGCACCCCCGCCGAGACCAGCGCCTCGGCCAGTTCGTACAGCGCGGCCACGTCCACCCCGTCCGTCAGGTCCGGCAGTTCCAGCGTCGGCAGGTCCGCCTCGGAGAGCAGCTCCTTGGCCTCCTGCTGCGACTGCACCCGGATGGCGTGCTCCACCGTCTCGTCGACCAAACCTTCGAGCGTGAACTCGTCCAGATCGAGGCCGGCGGTGGTCAAGCCGGCCCGCACCCGTGACTCGTCGAGCCTGCCCTCGGCCGCGACCGGCAGCGAACGCGCGGGCAGCCGGACCGGCTGGACCCGGTTCACCAGCACCGCGCCCGGCCGCAGGTCCGCGCCGTCCAGTTCGGCGACGGCGTCCAGGGTCTCGCGCACGGGCATCTCCTCCAGCAGCGCCACCAGGTGCACCGCCGTGTCACCGGAGTGCAGCAGCCGCACGACGCCGTCGCTCTGCCCCTTGATCGGCCCGACCTTGGCGAGGTCGGCCATGGCCTTGGTGACGTCGAGGAACTTGACCACGCGCCCGGTGGGCGGCGCGTCCAGCACGACGGCGTCGTAGAGGTGGCGGCCGTCCGGCCCTGTGCGGTTCACGCACTCCTTGACCTTGCCGGTCAGCAGGACGTCGCGCAGGCCGGGCGCGAGCGTGGTCGCGAACTCGATCGCGCCCATCTTGCGCAGCGTGCGGCCCGCGAAGCCGAGGTTGTAGAACATCGCCAGGTACTCGAGCAGCGCGGCCTCGGCGTCGATCGCGAGCGCGTGCACCTCACCGCCGCCCGGCGCGGACGCGATGCGCTCCTCGGAGTAGGGCAGCGGGGCGCGGTCGAAGAGCTGGGCGATGCCCTGCCTGCCCTCGACCTCGATCAGCAGCACCCGGCGGCCACCGGTGGCGAGGGCGAGGGCCAGCGCGGCCGAGACCGTCGTCTTGCCCGTGCCGCCCTTGCCGGAGACCACGTGCAGACGGGCTCGGGTCAGCTCCTCGGTCCACGACGTCACACGTCCAGACTATGTGTGAAATCGGTCGAAGGTGGATCGGTCGGTCAATCCACCATGGTGAGGAAGAGAACGGCGAAGAGCGTGGCGGCGACCAGCGCCCAGGCCACGACCGACGGCAGCCACAACGCGATGCTCGCCGTGACGATCGCCACGACCACGAGTCCGATCAGACCGGCCTGCCGGACGGCCCTGCGCTCGCTGTGCTTGCGGTCACGCACCTGCGCCATGGCGACGAGCACCATCACCAGCCCACCGCCCGCGAACAGGCAGGTGGCGACGATCCGCCAGGTCTCCATGTGATCAAGGTAGCTCCAACCTCGGCGACCGCGCAGGCTCCGCCCCGGTGGCAAGTTAGGCTCCGCGCATGACGAAGTGGGAGTACGCGACCGTGCCGTTGTTGATCCACGCCACGAAGCAGATCCTCGACCAGTGGGGCGACGACGGCTGGGAGCTGGTCACCGTGCTGACGAACCCGACGGGTGAGCAGCACGTCGCGTACCTGAAGAGGGCGAAGGCATGAGCACCTGGAGCAGCCGCCTGAAGGAGCTCGGCATCGAGCTCCCCGGCGTCGCGGCCCCGCTCGCCGCCTACGTGCCCGCGACGCAGAGCGGTTCGTGGGTGTTCACCTCCGGCCAGCTGCCGTTCGTCGAGGGCAAGCTCCCCGCGACCGGCAAGGTCGGCGCGGAGGTCTCCCCCGAGGAGGCCAAGCAGTACGCCGCGACCTGCATCCTCAACGCGCTGGCGGCCGTGCACGCGCTCGTGGGGATTGACTCGATCAAGAGAGTCGTGAAAGTTGTCGGGTTCGTGGCCTCCGCCGAGGGCTTCACGGGGCAGCCCGGTGTCGTGAACGGCGCTTCCGAGCTGCTCGGCGAGATCTTCGGGGACGAGGGCAAGCACGCCCGGTCGGCCGTGGGGGTCGCAGAGCTGCCGATCGGCGCTCCAGTGGAGATCGAACTGATCGTCGAGGTGTGACATGTCGGACACGTGCCACGAACTGCTGCTGAGGCTCGCCGGACGCCTTCCGGACGACCTGCTGTGGCGGTACCGGGACTGGGCGGCCTCGGACGCGTACGCGGTGCTCGCGCGCTCGCTGCCGCGCACCCTGCTGCACGGACGCATCCCTTTGACGGATCATGAACTCCGCCTTTTGCTGGACGCGCTGGTGCCCTACGGGGCGGAACCCGGTGCTGTCAGTTCGGTCAAAGGACTGGACGAACTGCCTGCCACCGACTACACCTTTTCCCCGGAATCACCTGATCGGGTGCCGATGGGAGATTCCGCGACCGTAGTTCTCGGTGCCACGCTGCGAGGCCGGCACGGGGTCGGTGAGGTTCGCTCCTGCTGGCGCATCGGTCCCACCGGGATCAACCGCGTCCTGCTGGTGGCGGCCACGACCGGCCACGCCCGGCTGACCGGTGAGTTGCAGCGTGTTCTGCGGGCGTTGGGCGAGCACGACCCGTGCGTCGAGGTCGTGCCGTCCGGCCTGGACCTGCCGCCCTACCACCGGGCGGCGCTGGCGGCATCGGAGCTGGTGTGTGCCGGCGCCGAGTCCGAGGAGCACCTGGTGCTCAGCTAAGGAGAGTTGACGTGACGAACGACGGTGTCGGCCTGCCGGTCCGTCTCCACGATCTCCTGCTGTCGATGGCCGGGCGCGTGGACGACGCAGCCCTGTCGCAGGCCCGCGAGTTCCTCGCGGTCGGAGAACTGGACCGCTCGATCGAACTGCTCGTCGGCACGCTCCTCGCGGGCACCATCCCGGTGCTGCCCGACGAGCGTGCCGCGATCACGTGGATCCTCCACGAGGTCCGCTCGGACGCGTCGCTGACCGACCGCCTGCCGGTGGCCGAGATGCTGCCGTTCGTCCGGCACCGCTTCACCTCCGCGACCGACCCGGCCTCGGACATCGCCGCGGACCTGACCCGTGCGGTGTCGGTGCTGCCGGACATCCGTTCGGTGCGGTGCGTGTGGCGGTCCTCGCCGACGGGTTCCACGCCGGGTCCGTTGCCGCAGCGGGTCGTGCTGGTGGACATCGGTCCGCAGGGCTTCGCGCCCGCGACCGCCTACCGGGTCGACTCGGTGCTGCGCAAGGCCGGCGTCCGCGCCGCGGTCGAGGTGCTGACCACCGGTGTGCAGCTCAGCGAGTACCACGCGTCGGCCATCACGTCGTCGGTGGCGGTGCCGATCTCCGGCGCCCCGTCTCAGATGATGACCGACCACGTCTCGCAGCAGCAGCAAGCCTGGTTCGACCAGCCTGTCGAGGAGCTTCCCGCTCCGGCGCCGGTGGCCGAGCCGACACCGGCGCCGGAGCAGCTGGAAGAGACCGGCTCACGACGCACACGTTCCACCCCGGCGGTGCTGGAGGGCTCGCAGCCCTTCCCGCCCAAGCCGGTGAAGCGCATCCCGAAGGCCTCGGTGGAGCCCGAGATCGAGACGCTTCCCGAACCCGTCCCGATCAACCGGGCCGAGATCACCACCGAGCTCAAGCCCGACGAGTTAGCGGCTCTGCAGGCCGCTCTCGCCGAGCCCGCCGAGCCGTCCTCCGTGGACGCGAACCTCAGTGAGCGCGAGCGGGCGTTGCTGCAGCAGCTGCACGAGGAGCTGGCGCAGCGCGAGCAGACCGGGGTGAAGGGGCCCGACAGCGGTCGCTGGCAGATCGACAGGTCCTCGTCGCGTCAGTCGGCGTTCGGGGCCACGAACAACGGCCACCAGCCTCAGTAACCGGTCCGCAGGTACTCCAGCTGGGCCCGCACCGACCACTCGGCGGCGGGCCACAGCACCCTGTCCACGTCCGCGTAGACGACCTCGACGACCTGTCGCGGGGTCGGGGCGCCGCCCAGGGCCTCCACGGCCTTGCGTACCTGTTCCAGGCGTTGCGTGCGGTGGGCGAGGTACATCCGCGCGGCCTCTCCCGCGTCTGCGAGCTCGGGGCCGTGGCCGGGCAGCACCGCGGTGTCTTCCGGTAGTTCGGCGAGCAGCTTCAGCGACTCGAAGTAGTCGCCGAGCCTGCCGTCCGGGTGGGCCACGATCGTCGTGCCGCGACCCAGGACCGTGTCGCCGGTCAGCACGGCCTCCCCGTCGATCACGAAGCACAGCGAGTCGCTGGTGTGGCCTGGCGTGCCCAGGACGCGGAGCTCCAGGCCGGCGCTGGTGATCACGTCGCCGTTCGTGAGGCCTTCCGAGCCGTGGGTGAACGACGGGTCGAGCGCGCGCACCGGTGCCTTGACGAGTTCCCCGAACTGACGGGCGCCCTCGGAGTGGTCCGGGTGGCCGTGGGTCAGCAGGATCTCGGCGATCGGGCCGACGGCCGCGATGCGCTTCAGGTGCGCGTCGTCGAGCGGGCCGGGGTCGACGACGACGTACGACGTCGCGTCCGGGGCCTTGAGCAGCCACGTGTTGGTGCCGTCGAGCGTCATCGGCGACGGGTTGTCGGCCAGCAGCACGGCGGCGTGCGTCGTCACCTGCCGGAGCTCGCCGTAGAGCGGGTGCGCGGCTCGGGCGCCGACCAGCGGGGAGCCGCTCACTGGAACACCACCCGGATCACGTCGCCGTCGCGGATCAGCTTCGGGATGATCTTCTCGACGCTGCGTTCCTCCGCCATGACCTTCTCGACGCTGCCCAGGGCGCCCACCTCGTCGAGGGTGCGCCAGGTGGGCGGCATGAGCATCCGACGGCCCTCCTGCGCGTCCTGGATCGCCGCTTCCGGCGTCTGCCAGGCCGCGTCCGACGCCTCGGTCGTCTCGCCGTCCGCCTTCTGACCCGACGGCAGCGCGGCGACGAAGAAGCGGGTGTCGTAGCGGCGGGGCTCCTCGTACGGGGTGACCCAGTTCGCCCACGGCCGCAGGAGATCCGCGCGCAGGACGAGGTTGTTGGCCGCGAGGAACTGGGCCAGGGAGATCTCGCGGTCGACCAGTTGCTGCCGGGCCTGCGCGAAGTCCGTCGTGTCCGCGACGACCGAGGTGGCGTCGGGCCCCGCGAGCAGGACACCGGACTCCTCGAACATCTCCCGCACGGCCGCGCACACGAACGCACGGGCCGTCGCCGCGTCGACGTCGAAGATCTCCGCCCACCACTGCGGCGGCGGACCGGCCCAGGCGACGGACGTGTCGGCGTCGCGCTGGTCGACGCCCCCACCAGGGAAGACGGTCATGCCGCCCGCGAACGCCATGCCCTTCACGCGGCGCAGCAGGAAGGCCTCCAAGCCCTCGGCGCCGTCGCGGAGCAGCACCACGGTGACGGCGTCCCGTGCCTGTGCGGGTTGGGAAACCGGCGATGCGGGTACCAGGTTCCCCGGCAAGGTCATGTCGTCGGGCATCCTCCGAGCGTACGACCGCGCTGACTCGAGGATGGTGTGATGGCGACGAACGTCTCCGGCTGCTTGGTGAAGATCCTGCTGTTCCTGCTGGGCGCGGTGATGGGGACAGGCCTCACCGCGGTGGCGGGCGTGGTGATGTTCCTGCCGGACAGCACGACCGTGATCAGCGTCGACCCGACGCCGACCTCGCCCGGCGTGTACGTGAAGAAGGTCGAGCGGCTCGTCGGGGGCACCCACTACGAGATCTGGCTCGGCCCGACACCGGACCGCGGCTACGTCGTGACGGTGCCCGGCGGCTGGGGTCACGACCCCAGGCGGGAGCCCAGCGAGGACGGCATGCGCCTGAAGTTCGACAAGGGCGGCGAGATCTTCGTCCCCAAGGCCAGTTACTCCTGAGGCAGGATGTGCGAGTGGACGAACAGCTGCGCGTAGGACTTGTCGGTGCGGGCCCGTGGGCCGAGATGATCCACGCACCCGGCATCGCGAACCACCCCGGAACGAGGCTGACCGGCGTGTGGGCGCGACGCCCAGAGGCCGCCGCCTCGCTGGCGGGCTCCTTCGGCGCGGAGCCGTTCGAGGACTACACCGCGATGCTGTCCACTGTGGACGCTGTGGCGTTCTGCGTGCCGCCGGGCGTGCAGGGTCCGATGGCGATCGAGGCCGCCCGTGCCGGCAAGCACCTGGTGCTGGAGAAGCCGATCGCGGAATCCGTCGAGGTGGCGGAGGAGCTGGCCGCCGCGGTCGCCGAGGCCGGCGTGGCGTCGCTGGTCGTGCTGACCCGTCGCTACGCCCCGGAGACGAAGGAGATGCTGGCCCAGCTGCACCGCACGGGCGGCTGGACCGGTGCCGACAGCCGCTGGATCTCTGGCGCGCTGCTGGACGGCCCGTTCTCGAACTCCCCGTGGCGCCACGACAAGGGCGCTCTGGACGACGTGGGCCCGCACGCGTTCGACCTGCTGGACGCGGCTCTCGGCGAGATCACCGACGTGCTCGCGGCGAACGTCAATGACACCGGGCTGTGGCAGCTGATCCTGCAGCACGCCGGTGGCGCCACCAGCACCGTCTCGCTGTGCCTGTCGCTGCCGATGCAGCCGCCGTTCGCGGACTTCACCGTCTTCGGCACCGAGGGCCACCGCACCCTGACGAACCGGGACACGCCCGCGCTGGAGTGCTTCACGAACCTGCTCGACGACTTCGTGGCGATGGCGGACAGCGGGACCACCGCCCATGAGTGCGACGTGCGGCGCGGGCTGCACCTGCAGCGGATCATCGACCTGGCGCGGCGCAAGGCGGGCGCCTGAGTTCCTGCCTCGGGACGCGGGCGCCCAAAATTGTCAGGGGTGCCCGCTAGCGTCCTGAGCATGGACCTCACCGCCACCACAGCCGCGCTCGCCGGTGCCGCCGCCGAGGTGGCGCGGCTGCTGCCGACCCGTGTGCTCGACCCGGTGCTGGCCGGCCTCCGCCTGAAGGCCGGCACGGACGTGGAGGTCGCGGGCAGCGACCAGGAGCACGGCGTCCGCCTGATCGTGAACGCCACCGTGCACACCGAGGGCGAGGTGCTCGTGCCGGCGAAACCGCTGGCGGCGACGCTGCAGGCGCTCGACGACCCGCAGGTGAGGCTCAAGGTCGAAGGGCAGCGGCTGGCCATCCGCACGCCCACCTCGCGGTTCGCGATCCCGCTGCTCGACCTCGGCCACCACCCCGGTGTGCCGGCACTGCCGCCTCTGCAGGGGCACGTGGACGCCGCACGGCTCAAGGCTGTCGCGGCGGTCGCGGGCGCGGCGAGCAAGGACGACGCGTTGCCGATCTTCACCGGCATCCGGATCCAGTCGGACGCCCACAAGCTGCACTTCATGGCCACGGACCGCTATCGCATGGCCTACGCCACAGTTCCGTGGGAACAACATGGTCAACTCGACCTGTTGGTACCTGCGAAGGCCATCGTCGAAGCGGCCCGGCAAGCGACGAACGAGGTCGCCCTGCACGCGAACGAGGACCGCATCGGTCTCGCCTGGGACACCAACTCGATCTCCACCGCACTTCTGGCCGCTCCGTTCCCGGACGACCGGGCGCGCCGACTCCTGGAGGCAGTCATCGACAGCACGGTGCTCGTGGACGCGGACGCGCTCGCTCGCGCCGTCCGCAGAGCCACGCCCTACGGCGGCCCGCACCAGGCCGTGACGATCCAGGTCGAGGACTCCGAGATCAGGGTCAAGGGCAGCGACCCGCAGCAGGGCGAATCGGAGGAGTTCGTCAAGGCCACGGTCGAGGGCGACCGGCTGACCAAGACGTTCCAGTCCCGCTACCTCGCGGACGCGCTGAAGGCGTTCGCCGGCCGCCGGATCGAGCTGAAGATCCAGGGCGGCCTGCGCTCGACGGTGCTCACGTCGACGCCGGGCGAGGACGGCGTAGAGCTCACCTACCTCGTGGTGCCGATGCGTTCGGTGGCCTGAGCCTGTTGCCAGAAGTTGTGTCCGTTACTCGCCCGAGCGGCCCTGCGCCTGGCCCTGATGGCGTCTGCAAGTACCACCAACTCAACATCAACAGGCACTTACCTGCCACCAACAGGCTTGCGTGGCCTGAGAGCACGGCGCCTGTTCGTCAGACGACGAACAGGTTGGATGTGGTTGACGGCGATTCGATCAAGAGTTGGTGGTACTTGCCCACGTCTCGGCATCAACAAGGACATGAGGGTTTCGGACAAGACTTCTGGCCAGGTGCTTGGACAGCGGAAGGGCCCGGAGGCGAAAGCCCCCGAGCCCTTCCCGGACGAACAACGGTCTAGCGGGCGGCGAGTTCCATCTCGGAACGGGCCGGCACCTCGGCCGGCACGCCGCGCTGGACGGTGCCGCGCAGCAGCCAGACCGCCAGCGCGATCAGCAACCCGGCGACACCCGACGCGATGAACGCCGGCCGCGTGCCGAAGTGCTCGATCAGCTGCCCGGACAGGCCCTGCCCGATGGCGAGGCCGACGGTCACCGAGGTGATCACCCAGCCGAACGCCTCCGCGGCCATGCCGTTGGGCGTGACCTGCTCGATCGCGGCGGAGTGCGCGGTCGACTGCGGCGTGATCAGCGTGCCGACCAGGAACAGCGCCACGGCGAGTCCGACCAGCGTGGCCGGGATCGCCAGCAGGAACGCCAGCAGCGCGAAGCCACCCAGCAGCACCGGCAGGCGCAGGTGCATCGGACGCGGCCACGGGCGCATGCCGTAGAGCACGCCGAAGACCACCGAGCTGATCGACCACAGCGACAGCATCAGGCCACCCATGGACGCCTGACCAGCGGCCTTGGCGAACGCCGGCACGGCCACCTCGACGAAACCGATCGTCACGCCGAAGCCCAGCGCGGCCAGCGCCACCGTGCGCATGCCGGGGTAGGCGAACGCACCGAGCAGCGGCCGCGGGGCCTGCACGACAGGACCCCAGGCGCGCACGACGGGGTTGAACGCGAACCACAGGGCGCCCACGACCATCAGCACGGAGCCGACGACGACACCGGTGCCCGCCCACGGCGCGGCCAGCAGCAGACCGGCGAGACCCGGTCCGAGGATGAAGAAGACCTCCATGCTGATCGCCTCGTAGGCGTAGCCGGCCATCCGCGTCGGGCCGGCGGGAACCATCCGCTCCCACAGCGCACGCGAGGCCGAGCCCACCATCGGCTCGGTAGCGCCGACGCCGAGAGCCAGCGGGACCAGCACGAACACCGACGCGCCCGCCTCGACGGCGAGCACGGAGACGGTCACGAAGAAGGCGAAGAACCCGGTCACCGCGAGCAGCGGGCGGGTGGGTCCGAAGCGGTCCATCAGCCGGCCCTGAACGACAGAACCGAGTGCCACACCCGTCAGCGCCGCCGCCGAGACCATGCCGGCGACCGCGAACGATCCCGTCGCGCGCTCGACGTAGAGCAGCAGCGAGAGCCCGACCATCGCGATGGGCAGGCGGGCGAGCAGAGACGCGACCACAGGGCCGCGCATGCCGGGGGTCGTCAGGGCAGCGCGGTAGTCGGAGAGGCGGGCAGAGTGGGACATGTGTACCAGTATGCCAAAGTTGGTACGGATGTACCAGATCGGGTGCCCAGGGTCACGGTGGTAACGATCGGGTCACGGGAATGGGATGACCGGGTGAAACATGCAACGAATCGGCCACACACGAGGTCCTTGAGGGTGAAAGGGCTTGAGCAGTCGGGGTGCCGACATGCGAAAGTTGACTCACCAACCGAGACCAACCTCTGGCTTGAGGGTCGGGGCCTACGCGCCGGAGGGATGGAAGGCACGGTTCGTCGGGGGATGGGCCGTGCAACACAAAGGACCGGTGCGCCACGTCGGGGGTGGCGCCCGGTCTTTTGTGTTGGTCGCTGTGTTTTTGGTCGCTGCTCCGCAGACTCCGCGCGAGTTCGCCGAGGAGCTGGTCATCCGCCCGCCGCTTCGCCCCGATTGGGCTTCGCCGAATCGAGACGAAGAGGCGAACGGATGACCAGCGCGAATTCGCGGATGCCTGGCGTGGTCGCCGGGAGGTCCGTGGTGCGCGTGGGGGCTTGGACCGCTCGCGAAGCTCGTGGTCTGAGGTGCGCATAGCTTGGTCGTGGCCCGTGGCCCGTGGCCCGTGGCCCCGCCCGCGTCCCGCGTCCCGCCGCTGGCCATCAGCCGCTGGCTATCAGTAAGCAGCGCTATCGCCCGCGTCCTGCCGCAGGCCAATAGCCGTTGGCCGTCGCTCGCGTTTCGCCGCCGGCCACGAGCCACCAGCCGTTGGCCGCCGTATGCGTCCGCCGCTGGCCGCCAGTCGTCAGCCGTCGTCGCCCGCATCTTGCCGCCGGCGGTCCGCCACCTGCGGTGCCCGGTTGCGTGCCCGTGGTCTGCAAAGCGCTCGGAGCCCCGTCGACTGCCCGGGGCTCCGTTGCGTTGGTGCTCTGCGTGCTGGCTAGCGGGCGCGGCGCGCGAGGCGCTCCGGGTCCAGGATCAGCACGCTCTTGCCTTCGAGTCGCAGCCAGCCGCGGTGCGCGAAGTCGGCCAGGGCCTTGTTCACGGTCTCGCGGGACGCGCCGACGAACTGGGCGATCTCCTCCTGCGTCAGGTCGTGCGTGACGCGGAGCAGGCCGGCCTCCTGCGAGCCGAAGCGCTGTGCGAGCTGCAACAACGCCTTGGCGACGCGGCCGGGCACGTCCGTGAAGATCAGGTCGGCCAGCATCGAGTTCGTCCGGCGCAGCCTGCGGGCCAGGGCCCTCAGCAGCTGCTCCGCGATCTCCGGCCGGTTGGTGATCCACTGCCGGAGCGCGGGGCGGTCCATGGACACCGCGCGCACCTCGGTCACCGTCGTCGCAGTCGACGTGCGGGGGCCAGGATCGAAAATGGACAGTTCGCCGAACATGTCGGAAGGTCCGAAGATCCCCAACAGGTTCTCGCGACCGTCCGGCGACTTGCGGCCGATCTTCACCTTGCCGGACTGGATGATGTACAGGCGATCGCCCGGCTCACCCTCCGCGAAGATGACATGGCCACGCGGGAACTCCACCGTCTCCAGGGTCGTCGCCAGCGCCTCCGCAGCTGCTGGGTCCACCCCCTGGAAGATGCCCGCTCGCGCCAGGGTCTCGTCCACCTCGTCCCTCCTAATCGACGCGACGGCACGCCTACCACCATCTTTGGTGGAGTCAGCGCCGTGCCGCCGATCACTGCGTTGCAGTCTAAGGGCTCTCTTGTGGATCGCCGCTCGGCTCGCCGTCTTACTAGGAACAACCCGACTGACTCGATCCAGAGCCCAACGAGCCAGTCTACGCCATTTGGGTGGCCGCTAACGCGGGGCCATCAGCGGACGCGCTTGCGCGCACCACCGCGGCCACGACGACGAAGGCGGAACATGTCGAGCGCGCGACCGATGCCGTGTCCGTAGAGCGCCTTGACCTCTTCTGGCCTGGCGGACTCCAGGAACTCCTCGACCTCGTTCTCCTGCACGGCAACGTGCCGGAGCTTCGCTTCGACGCGCTCCATGAAGAGCGCGAAGAACATGATCACGATCGGAACGACGATCACAAGCCAGGCAGTCATGATGCTCCGAAGTGTGGCGCATGAGGGATTCGAGTGCGGATCTAGGGGTGGGTTCCGGCGTGTTGACTACTCTGGATCAGTGCCCGCAACCAAGAAACCGGAAACCAAACTCGGCCTGACCCGCAGGGCCCGCCGGATGGTGCGCGTGCTGTCCGAGGGATACCCGGACGCGCACTGCGAGCTGGACTTCACCACGCCGCTCGAGTTGGTCGTGGCGGTCATCCTGTCCGCGCAGTGCACCGACAAGAAGGTCAACGAGGTCACTCCCGCGCTCTTCAAGAAGTATCCGACGGCCGCCGACTACGCCGGTGCCGACCGGACCGAACTCGAAGAGATGCTCCGCCCCACCGGTTTCTTCCGGAACAAGGCGACGTCTCTGCTGGGTCTCGGTGCCGCTCTTGTGGAGCAGCACGACGGGGTGGTGCCGGGGAACATGGAGGAGCTGGTCAAGCTCCCTGGTGTAGGACGCAAGACGGCCAACGTGGTTCTCGGCAACGCCTTCGATGTGCCCGGGCTCACAGTCGACACCCACTTCGGCCGCCTGGTGCGCCGCTGGGGCTGGACCGATCTCGAAGACGCCGTGAAGGTCGAGCACGCCGTCGGTGAGCTGATCGAGAAGCGCGACTGGACGATGGCCTCGCACTGGATCGTCTTCCACGGCCGCCGCGTCTGCCACGCCAAAACCCCAGCGTGCGGGGCCTGTCTGCTGATGAAGGACTGCCCGTCGTACGGCCTCGGGCCGGAGGATCCGGACAAGGCGGCCAAGCTCGTGAAGGGTGACGAGAAGCCACACCTGATCGAGCTCGCCGAGCGGGTCCGGGCCGGTGAGAAACTCGTGGGGTGAACAACCGCACGCGCTGGCTCGTCGTCGCGCTCGTCCTCGGCCTGGCGGGGGTCGTGGCGCTGTGGCCGCGCGACGAGTCACCGCCGCCACCGCCCACCTCCAGCCGGCCGACGCAGGACATGGCCGCGTTGCGCGCGCAGGCTCAGCTCCGGCCGTGCGTGCCGGGTGCGGAGGGTGGCGTCGGCGTGACGTGCCTCGGGGATGGCACCCGGACGGACCTCGCGCTGAAGGGCCCGCTCCTGATCAACTTCTGGGCGACCTGGTGCCAGCCGTGCCAGGAGGAGCTGCCCGTGCTGGAAACCTATGCGAAGCAACCAGGTGCCGTGCCGGTCGTCCCAGTTCTCGTGGAGAGCAGGGAGTCGGACGGCCTGGAGCTGCTGGCCCGGCTCGGCGTGCGGCTGCCGTCCGTCCACGACGGGTCGGATGAACTCCGCAAGAGACTCAAGGCGCCGATGACGCTCCCCGCCACGTATTACGTAGCAGCGGACGGTCAGGTCCGGCAGATCACCGATCCGCCGTACTTCAAGGCACCGGAACAGGTGGAGAAGGCGGTTCGATGACGGAGGCGACAGAGCCACCCGACTGGATGCAACGCCTGGTGAAGGCCACGCAGGAGATCGACGCACGAACGTTCATGCGGGACCCGCGCGCTCCGGCGAGGGCGTACCGCAAGGCCGCCGTGCTCATGCTGTTCGGGGAGTCCGAGGAGCACGGGCCCGACGTCCTGCTGTTGCGCCGTTCGGACACGCTCGGCTCGCATCCAGGCCAGGTCGCCTTTCCCGGCGGCGCCTGCGACGACACCGATGACGGGCCGGTGGGCACGGCATTACGCGAGGCTTACGAGGAGACCGGTGTACTTGAGGCAGGAGTGAGACCACTTGCCTTGCTGCCGGAGCTGTACGTGCCGGTGTCCGGGTTCGTGGTCACCCCTGTGCTCGCCCACTGGGAACAGCCGAGCCCCGTCGCACCTGTCGACCCGGCGGAGACCGCCGCGGTCGCTCGGGTGCCGCTCGCGCACCTGGCCGATCCCGCGAACAGGTTCAGGGTGCGCCACCCTTCCGGCTACGTCGCGGCGGCCTTCTCCGCGCCGGGCATGCTGGTCTGGGGATTCACCGCGGGGTTGATCAACGGCCTGATCGCACTCGGCGGCTGGGAACAGCCGTGGGATGCGACCGATGTGCGTGACCTTGAACTAGCGTTGCGCGCTACACAGTGAGGCGGAGGTTTGGGTTTGAACTGGGTTGACCTGCTCGTGCTGGGCCTCGCCGCGATCGCCGCGGTCTCCGGGGCCAGGCAAGGCATGGTCGTCGCGCTGCCCGCGTTCGTCGGCGTGCTCGTCGGCCTGATCCTCGGCACACAGATCGCTCCGCTGCTGGTCTCCCAGTTCGAGAACGTCGTCACCAAGGTCGTGTTCGCGGTCGGCATCGTGGTGCTGCTCGTGGCGCTGGGCGAGACGATCGGCGTCTACATCGGGCGGACGATCAAGGCACGGGTCAACGCGTCGCCGTTGAAGGGCGCGGACAACGCGCTGGGCGCGATCGTGCAGGGCTTCGTCGTCTTCATCGTGGCGTGGATGATCGCGCTGCCGCTGACCTCGGTCGTCGGCCTGCCGGACCTGACGTCGTCGCTCAAGCAGTCGGTGATCCTCGGCAAGGTCGACGAGACCATGCCGCAGGCCGCCCGCGTGCTGTCCGGCGACCTGCAGAAGCTCTTCGACGTCTCGGGCTTCCCGCAGGCGATGGACCCGTTCAACCGCACGCCGCTCAAGGAGGTCGAGCCGCCGAACAGCCAGCTCGCGGACTCCCCGGTCGCGAAACGGCTCCAGGCGAGCGTGCTCAAGGTCCGCGGCCGTGCGCCGTCGTGCTCCCGTGCGCTGGAAGGCACCGGGTTCGTCATCGCGCCCGAGCGGGTCATGACGAACGCGCACGTCGTCGCCGGCACGAACGAGGTGACGGTCGAGGTCGGCCGCGGCCAGTTCGACGCGACCGTCGTCTCCTACGACCCGCGCACGGACATCGCCGTGCTCGCGGTGCCGGACCTGGAGGCCACGCCGTTGCAGTTCCGCAGCGACGAGGTGCAGCCGGGCGAGGACGGCATCGTGCTCGGCTACCCGCTCGACGGCCCGTACAAGTCCTCGCCTGCCCGCGTCCGCGAGCGGATCCCGCTGCTGCGCGGCCCGGACATCTACGACGCCCAGACGGTCACGCGCGACGTCTACACGGTTCGCGCCGAGGTCCGCTCCGGCAACTCGGGCGGCCCGCTGGTCGACCCGAACGGCCGGGTGATGGGCGTGGTGTTCGGTGCGGCGGTCGACGACCCGGAGACCGGGTTCGTGCTCACGGCACAGCAGGTGCAGTCGATGGTGCAGAAGGCGCCGACCTTGACGAAGCGGGCCTCGACGCAAGGTTGTGCCTCGTAGCGATGCCGTCGAGCACGTAGTCGAGGCCGATCTCGAACCTGCGCGCGGGGTCGCTGTCGCTGGACTCGTGCATGACCCTGGCCAGCGTCGGGAACCTGCCGGTGGCGAGCATCCGCTGCATGTACGGACCGGAGGCCCGCTGCCACTGCTCCTCGGTCATGCCCGACGTCCGTTCCGCGCGCAGTTCGGTGATCTCGCCGCGGACGGCCCCGAAGACGTACGCCATCACCGCGCCGACCACGCCGAGCACCTCGTCGATGTCCTCGAACCGGACCGTGGCGAGCGTGGTCTCCATGTGCGTGAGCGCATTGGGGCCTTGGTGCGGGCGGTTGCTGAGCAGGTCGATGAACCACTCGTGCCGCTTCGCCGCGTCGCGGATGCCGTGCGCGACGTGCCGCAGGCCCTCCCGCCAGTCCGTCGCCGGTGAGGGCGGCGTGATCTCGCCGTAGACCTCGTCGACCATCAGGTCCAGCAGCTCGGCTTTGGTCTCGACGTAGCCGTAGAGGCGCATCGGGCCGGCTTTCAGGGCGGCGGCGACCTTGCGGAACGACACCTCGTCGAGCCCGCCCCCGTCGGCGAGCCTGATCGCGGCGTTCACGATCAGCTCCCTGCTCAGCGGGGTCGGTGACGGCTTGCTGGGCGGCTCTGGGCGGTCCCACACGGCTTCGTTCGACATCGGACTGGACAATACAGCGTCTCATCGCGATACAGTGTATTGAGTGATACAGCGTATCGGGAGGATGCGATGAAGACTTCGGTGTTGGTTGTCGGCGGGGGACTGGCGGGGACGTCGGCGGCGCTGTTCCTGGCGTGGCGGGGCGTGGACGTGGTGCTCGTCGAGAAGCATCCGGGCAGCTCGGAGCACCCGCGGGCGGTCGGCTTCAACGCTCGGGTGGGTGAGCTGCTGCGCGCGGTCGGCCTGGAGGGCGAGCTGCCGGCGAGCAGGATGAGCAAGGGCTTCGGCGTCCGGCGCGTCCGGGCGGAGAGCCTGGTCGGGAAGAAGTTCGACGAGACCTTCTGGACGCCGCCGGCCGAGCTCTCCGACGTCGAGTACTCGCCGGCCAGAGGCGTGGGGGTGGCTCAGGACAAGATGGAGCCGCTGCTGCGGGCCAAGGCCCGTGAGCTGGGCGCGGACATCCGCATGAGCACGCGGATGCTGGAGTTCTCGCAGGACGACGAGGGCGTGACCGCGATCGTGCAGGGCGACGGCGAGCCGTACGAGATCCGCGCCGACTACCTGGTCGCGGCCGACGGCCACCGCAGCCCGATCCGGGAAGGCCTCGGCATCACGAGGACCGGCCGCGGTTACATGCACACCTCCCGCAGCGTGCTGTTCCGCGCGCCGCTGCAGGAGTACCTGAAGGACGGGATCGGCCAGTTCGTGATCGACGACGTCGGCTTCCTGACCACCTACGGCGACGGCCGCTGGGTGCTGATGCTCGACGACCGCGAGTACACCGAGGCCGAGCTGCGGGAGAAGATCGTCCAGGCCATCGGCCGCGACGACCTGGAGATCGAGATCCTCACGACGGGCCGCTGGACGATCAGCGCGTCGGTCGCCGACCGGTTCTCGCAGGGCCGGATCTTCCTGGCGGGGGACGCCGCGCACACGTTGCCGCCGAGCAGGGGCGGGTTCGGGGCGAACGTCGGCATCGAGGACGCGCACAACCTCGCGTGGAAGCTCGCCGCCGTGCTGAACGGCGAGTCACGACCGTCCCTGCTGGACACCTACGACGCGGAACGGCGCCCGGTCGCGACCCTCTGCCACCAGCAGATCTTCGCGCGCAACGACGGCCACAACCGCGACGGCGAGCCGGACGACGCACCGTTGTACGACAACAACGCCATGCACTTCGGCGTCCTCTACCGCTCGGACGCGGTGCTCGGCGCGGGCCCTGAACTGCCGCCCGCGCAACTGCCGGAGCAGTGGAACGGCCAGCCGGGCACCCGCGCCCCGCATGCGTGGACCGAGCCCGGCAAGTCCACCTTGGACCTGTTCCAGCGCGGCTGGGTCCTCGTCGCCGACCACCCGCAGTGGGAGGAGGCGGCGGCCCCGCTGGGCGTCACGTACGAACGGGTCGAGCAGCTGGAGATCTTCGGCCTGTCCGCGAAGGGTGCCTCGCTGATCAGGCCGGACGGTTACGTCGCCTGGCGTTCGACGGACCTGCCGGACGACCCTGCCGACACCTTGGAAGCCGCGTTCAGCTCGTCTTCTGCAGGAACTCGGTGATCAGCCTGCTCGTGGCGTGGGGGGCTTCCTGGTTCGGGAAGTGCCCCACCTCGGGCAGGCTCCGGAACTCCGAGCCCGCGCCGAGCCACGGCCGCGAGTCGTGCGCGGAGGACTCCAGGACGATCGGGTCCAGCGCGCCGTGGATCTGCAGCACCGGCACCTGGATCGGCTTGTCGACGGCCTCGGCGAACCGGCGACCGTCGCTGCGCAGCTGCGAACGCACCGCCCAGCGGTAGTACTCCAGCGCGCTGTGCGCGACGCCCGGCACCGTCATGGCCTGCCTGCAGCGGCGGATGACCTCGTCGAACTCCGGCGCCGTCCGCCACTTCGGCCCTGACCAGGCCGACAGCAGCTTGGCGACCTGCAGGCCGTTCTCGCCGGTCAGCCAGCGTTCCGGGTAGATCGGCAGCTGGAAGCGCAGCACGTGCGAGTTCGTCCGGGGATGCCTGCGGAACGTCCGTCGCGTCACCAGGGGGTGCGGTGCGGACAGCACGGAGATCGACGAGACCACGCGCGGGTGCATGGCGCCGACCGTCCACGCCGTCGCGCCGCCCCACGCGTGACCCACCAGGTGTGCGCGTTGGGCGCCGAGCGCCTTGATCAGGCCCGCGATGTCACCCGCGAGTGTGAATCCGTCGTAGCCGCGCGGGGGCTTGTCCGAGTCGCCGTAGCCGCGCAGGTCGACGGCCACGGCGCGATAGCCGGCTTCGGCGAGTGCGGTCAGCTGGTGCCGCCACGACCACCAGAACTCCGGGAAGCCGTGCAGCAGCAGTACTAGCGGGCCCTCACCGAGCTCGGCGACGTGCAGGCGGATGCCGTTGGCCGACACGTCGCGGTGCGTCCACGGACCCGCGACCCGCACGACGGACGGGTCGGGTTTGCGGCTCAGTTGTCGTCGCCCCTGCGCGTCAGTGCCGCGACGGTGTCCTTCGCGGCGGCGATCGACTTCTCGGGCGCCCTGATCTTGCGGACCTTGCGGTAGCCGAGGAACGCGAAGGTGACGGCCGTCACGATCATCAGTGCGAACACGAGCAGGAAGCCCAGCCACGTGGACCAGCCGAACCACGAGGAGAACCCGTACCCGAGGAACATGAAGAAGAAGAACAGGCTGAAGCAGAGGATCGTCAGCGCGACGATGAAGAAGACGCTGCCCTTCACGCCCTTCTTGATCTCGGCAGTGATCTCGCCCTTGGCGAGCTCGACCTCTGCTCTGACCAAGGTCGACACGTGGGCCGTCGCATCACGGACAAGACCGCCGATCGACGCCTCGGCCGTCGGGTCGTCTGCGGTCAGCGGAATCGACGCGATGTGCTCCCTGGTGGTCACCCGGACATGGTGCCATGAGCCCGGCTGCGACGAATGAGCAACACCGCGGCGAGCAGCGACGCGATCATCGAGGCGAGCAACACAGCGGCCTTCGCGGTCTCGGGTTCCGCCAGCGACAGCTCCGCGATCAGCAGGCTGACGGTGAACCCGACCCCGCCCAGCGTCGCCACGGCCACGATGTCGCGCGGCCCCGCACCGGACGGCCAGACCGCCATCTTGAACCACACCGCGAGCGCCGAAGCCCCCACGATCCCGATCACCTTGCCGACGATGAGCCCGGCCATCACGCCGATAGCGATCTTGTCCGAGAAGAGCTTGCCCAACGCCTCCGCGCCCACCGGCACACCTGCCGCGAACAGCGCGAACACCGGCACGGCCACCCCGGCCGAGAACGGCTGCAGCCGGTGCTCCAGCCGGACCGCCGGCGCCTCCTGCTCGTACGGGTCGCGCCGCACCCGCGTCAGCAACGCCAGCGCGACGCCCGCGATCGTGGCGTGGACGCCCGACTCGTGCATGAACCACCAGGTCGCGAGCGCGATCGGCACGTAGACCCAGGCACTGGTGATCCTCTTGTGCTGCAGGAACCAGTACAGCGCCAGCAGCAGCACGACCGCGCCCGCCGCGAGCAGGTTGAACTTCGCGGTGAACAGGATCGCGATCAGCACGATCGCGCCCAGGTCGTCCACGACGGCCAGCGACAGCAGGAACACCCGCAGACTCGACGGCAGCCCGGACGCCGTCAGCGCCAGCACCCCGAGCGCGAACGCGATGTCCGTCGCGACCGGGATCGCCCACGCCCGTTCGATCCCCGGCTGCCCCCAGCCGATCGTCAACGCGATCAGCGCCGGCACGACCATCCCGCCGACGGCCGCGATGATCGGCAGGATCGCCGCCTTCACATTGGACAGTTCGCCGACGACGAGCTCGCGCTTCAGCTCCAGCCCCGCCACGAAGAAGAAGACCGCCAGCAGACCGTCCTTGGCCCAGTCGCCGACCGACAACGGTCCGAGGTGGAGGTCGCGCAGTCCGAAGTAGGCGGGGGAGAGCGGCGAGTTGGCCCACACCAGCGCGACCGCCGTGGCCGCGAGCAGCACGGTGCCGCCCACGGTCTCCGTGCGCAGGTAACGGGCGAAGTCAGCGATCTTGCGAGGCACAGGGCTCCCAGGGCGGTCGACAGGTACACGAATACTCGTGCCGACCAGACTTCCCGGCTCACCTAGATGCGATCTTAACGCGAACGGGCGCCCTCGCATGAGGGCGCCCGTCACGTTTGGAGCAGAAATCAGTCCTCGGCCTTGCCCGACTGCAGACCCGCCGAGATCAGGTCCATGACCGACGAGTCGGCCAGCGTCGTCACGTCGCCGACCGTGCGGTTCTCGGCCACGTCGCGCAGCAGGCGGCGCATGATCTTGCCCGAGCGCGTCTTCGGCAGCTCCGGCACGACCATGATCTGGCGCGGCTTCGCGATCGGGCCGATCTCCTTGGCCACGTGGTCGCGCAGCGCCTTGATCGCCTCGGCGCCACCGGCGTCCGCACCCGCGCCACCGCGCAGGATCACGAACGCCACGATGCCCTGGCCGGTGGTGTCGTCGGACGCGCCGACGACGGCCGCCTCGGCCACGGTCGGGTGCGACACGAGCGCCGACTCGACCTCGGTGGTCGAGATGCGGTGACCGGACACGTTCATCACGTCGTCGACCCGGCCGAGCAGCCAGATGTCGCCGTCGGCGTCGTACTTCGCGCCGTCACCGGCGAAGTAGAAGCCCTGCTCTCCGAACCTCGACCAGTACGTGTCGCGGTAGCGCTCCTCGTCGCCCCAGATGCCGCGCAGCATCGACGGCCACGGCTCGTCCAGCACCAGGTAGCCACCGCCACCGGCGGGGACCTCGACGCCCTCGTCGTTGACGACCTTCGCGCCGATGCCGGGCAGCGGGCGCTGTGCGGAGCCGGGCTTGGTCGAGATGACGCCGGGCAGCGGCGAGATCATGATCGCGCCGGTCTCGGTCTGCCACCACGTGTCGACGATGGGGGCCTTGCCGCCGCCGACGTTCTCGCGGTACCAGATCCACGCCTCGGGGTTGATCGGCTCGCCGACCGAACCCAGCACGCGCAACGAGGACAGGTCGTACTTGGCCGGGATGTCCGCGCCCCACTTCATGAAGGTGCGGATCAGCGTCGGCGCCGTGTAGTAGATCGAGACGCCGTACTTCTGCACGATCTCCCAGTGGCGGCCCTCGTGCGGGGTGTTCGGCGTGCCCTCGTAGACGACCTGCGTCACGCGGTTCGACAGCGGGCCGTAGACGATGTAGCTGTGGCCGGTGACCCAGCCGATGTCCGCGGTGCACCAGTACACGTCGGTGTCCGGCTTGAGGTCGAACACGTTCTGGTGCGTGTACGACGCCTGCGTCAGGTAGCCACCGGACGTGTGCAGGATGCCCTTCGGCTTACCCGTGGTGCCCGAGGTGTAGAGGATGAAGAGCGGGTGCTCCGCGTCGAACGCCTCGGGGGTGTGCTGGTCGGACTGCGAGTCCACCAGCTCGTGCCACCACACGTCCTTGTCCGTCCACGCGACCTCGGTGTCGGTGCGCTTGACGACGATGACCTTCTCCACCGACGGCGCGCCGGCGACGGCCTCGTCCACGGCGGGCTTGAGCGGTGCCGGGTTGCCGCGGCGGTACTGGCCGTCGGTCGTGATCACGAGGCGGGCCTCGGAGTCCTGGATGCGGGTGCGCAGCGCCTCGGCGGAGAAGCCGCCGAACACGACGTTGTGCAACGCGCCGACACGGGCGCAGGCGAGCATCGAGAAGATCGCCTCGGGGACCATCGGCATGTAGATCGCGACGCGGTCCTCGGCACCGATTCCCAGCGACGTCAACGCGTTCGCGGCCTTGGAGACCTCGCGCTGCAGCTCGGCGTAGGTGATGGCGCGGGAGTCGCCGGGCTCGCCCTCCCAGTGGATGGCGACCTGGTCACCGTGGCCGGACTCGACGTGGCGGTCCACGCAGTTGTAGGCAACGTTGAGCTTGCCGCCCACGAACCACTTGGCGAACGGCGCGCCGGACCAGTCGAGGACCTGGTCCCACTTGGTTTCCCAGTGCAGCCTCTCGGCCTGCTTCGCCCAGAACGCCTCGCGGTCGGCCTTCGCCTCCTCGTACAGCGCGGGCTGTGCGTTCGCCTGTGCCGCGAACTCGTCGGAAGGCGGGAACGTCCTGCTCTCCGTGAGCAGGTTGTCCAGAGCGTTGCCCTGGCCTGGCGACTGCGTCATGGTGCGAGACCTCCTGGAATGTCCAGACCGGTTGGGGATGCGGGTACTGACCGTAGTGCGAGCCAGCTCACTTCCAACAGGCTCCTCCCTCAAAAGGTTCAGACCAATCTGGGGAGGTGGGTAACACGGCTGTCATTGTGTAACCCGTTTCGTCTGGTCCAGGCACGTGTGGCGCGTTGAACGGGCGCAGTTGCGCGCTCAGCGGTTGGCTCAGTGAGCTGGGTCACGCGTTTCACCTGGTCAGGTACTCTGCGCGACCGTGACCGATCCTCTCGCTCCGCTGCTTTCCTTGCCCGGCGTGGCCGACGCCGCCAACGCCGCCAAGGACGCCGTCTTCCAGGTGCACCGCCATCGGGTGAACCTGCGTGGCTGGGCCACGACGGCGGCGGAGGCGTCCGTGCGCGCGGCCCGTGCGTCGGCGGCCCTGGAGGGCGGCCCGACCGAGATCCCCGAGTCCGGCGAGGTCTCCGACCCCGTGCTGGCGGGGTCCCTGCGGATCGCCGAGGCGCTGGGCGGACTCGTCGGCACCTGGCAGCGCGCGCCGTTGCAGGCCCTCGCGCGGTTGCACGTGCTCGCCGCCGCGGACCTGAGCGCCGAGGTCGGACGGCCGCGCGTCTCCGCGGACGTGTCGGCTCGGCTCGACATGCTCGGGTCGCTGGTCACCGGCGGAACGTCCGTGCCGGCGCCGATCGTGGTCGCCGTCGTGCACGGCGAGTTGCTCGGGCTGGCGCCGTTCGACGTCGCCAACGGCGTGATCGCTCGTGCCGCGGCTCGGATGACGTCGATCTCCACCGGCCTCGACCCCAAGGGGCTCGGCGTGCCCGAGGTGGCGTGCCTGCGCCGGTCGTCCGAGTACGAGGCCGCCTCGGTCGCGTTCGCGTCCGGGGAACTCGAGGGCCTGACCCAGTGGATCCTGTTCGTCTGCTCCGCCCTGGAGGCGGGCGCCCGCGAGGCGAAGAGCATCGCGGACGCCGCGCTCACCGGGTGATGTCGGCGAGGGTCTCCGCAGCCTTGACCGCGTCCTCGTCCGTCACGTAGAGCGGGGCGAAGCCGAACCGCAGGATGTCCGGCGGCCGGTGGTCGCCGATGACCCCGCGCGCGATCAGCTCGTCCATGACGGCCTTGGCGTCCTGGCAGCGGACCGAGATCTGGTTGCCCCGCTGGTCGGGCGTGATCACCTCGAGGTTCGTGAGCTTCTCGACGTGCTCGCGGAACAACGCCGTCAGCGCCAGGCCGCGCTGCCGAAGCTCGGCCAGGTCGACGTCGTCCCACACGTCCAGCGCGGCGTCGAGCGCGAGCATCGACAGGATGTCCGGCGTGCCGACCCGTGCCCTGGCGATGCCGGCGTCCGGTTCGTAGGACGGCTTCATGCCGAACGGTTCGCGGTGGCCGTTCCAGCCCGACAGCGGGTTCTCGAAGCTCGCCTGCCTGTGCTTCGGCACGTAGATGAACGCCGGTGAGCCCGGTCCGCCGTTGAGGAACTTGTAGGTGCAGCCGATCGCGAAGTCGACCCGGAGGGCGTCCAGCTCGATCGGCAGCACTCCCGCGCTGTGGCAGAGGTCCCAGACCACCTGCGCACCAACGGCATGTGCCTGCGCGGTGAGCGCCTTCATGTCGTGCAGCGCGCCGGTCCGGTAGTCGACCTGGTTGAGCAGCACCACGGCCGTGTCCTCGGTGAGGTCCAAAGAGGACGGATGCGCGGCGCGGATCTTCATGCCGGTCAACGAGGCCACCGACTGCGCGATGTAGCCGTCGGTCGGGAACGTCGACTCGTCGCACACGATCTCGGTGCGGCTGGTGCCCTTCACCGCGCCCATCAACGCCTTGTAGACGTTGACCGACGTCGAGTCGCCGACGACGACCTGTCCCTCGGCGGCCCCGATCAGCCGGCCGACGCGGTCGCCGACCCGTTGTGGCGCCTCCCACCAGCCCTCGCTCCACGACCGGATCAGCCGCGTGCCCCACTGGTGACCGATCACCTCCTGCATGCGCGCGGCGACGTGCTTCGGTGGCGCGCCGAGGGAGTTGCCGTCGAGGTAGATGACGCCTTCCGGCAGGTCGAACAGCTCGCGCCTCACACGTAGCTCCTCGCGGTCCACAGCTCCGGGAACACCGCTCGTTGGGTGCGCTTCTCCAGCCATGCAACACCAGCGGAGCCACCGGTGCCGACCTTGGCGCCCATCGAACGCCGCGTCGCGAGCAGGTGGTCGTAGCGCCAGCGCGCGAACTCCTCCGCGATGTCGGTCAGCGCCTCACCCAGCTCCAGCAGGTCGCGGTCGTCGCCGCGGTAGATCGCCGCCCAGACCTGCTCGACCTCGGCGGACGGTTCGTAGGCCTTGGTCAGGTCGCGGTCGAGCACGGCCTGCGGGACGTCGAACCCCTTGCGCTTCAACGCGGCCAGCACGTCGTCGTAGAGCGACGGCAGGCCGAGCGACTTCTCCAGCTGGTCGTGCATCGCCGGCACCGCCCGGTGCGGCACGAGCATCGACGCGGACTTCTCGCCGAGCAGGAACTCCATCTCGCGGTACATGCCCGACTGGAACCCGGAGCCCTCGCCGAGCGCGTCGCGGAACGAGTTGAACTCGGTCGGCGTCATCCGCGCGATCGGCCGCCACGCCGCCGACAGCGCCTGCAGGTGCAGGTCAGAACGCCGGAGCGTGCGCACGGCCGCCCTGACGTCGTCCGCGCGGAGCTCGGTCTGGGCCTGCCGCCACTCGAAGCAGAGCAGGCCGAAGTACAGCTCCATCACCTGCGTGATGACCAGAAACGACATCTCGCGGGGATCTTTGGACCACTGCTGTTGAAGGGTGTGCAACACCGACGCGTGCACGTAGTCCTCGTACGGCGTGGTGCCGCCGAAATCCAGCTTGGGGGACACGGGGCAGCTCATGGCCCCAATCGTCCTGCCTGGGCCTCGTCACCTGAATGGGCGACGAAAGGCGTTCGCGCCGAACTTCTTCCGATCGTCAAATGTTTCGCCGGGTAGCTTTGCGTTCATGTTGGACGAGGTGGACAAGGCCCTGTTGGAGGCACTCCAAGAGGATGCGCGCCTGTCGTACAACGAACTCGCCCGCCGAGTCCACGTCTCCCCGCCGACGGTCGCGCAACGGGTCCGCCGGTTGGAGAACATGGGCGCGATCACCGGCTATCGCGCCGTGGTCGACCCCACCGTCGTCGGACGTCCGGTCGTCGCGTTGGTGCGCATGAAGTGCTACGGCCCGCGGTGCATCACCGTGCACCCGCAGCTGCTCGACGACTGCCCGGAGGTGGTCGAGGTCGTGCGGCTGACCGGCGACATCTGCTCGGTCGTGAAGGTCGTGACGACGTCGATCCTGGAGCTGGAGCGGCTGCTGGTGCGGCTGGCGTCGCACGGGGAGACGTCGAGCGCGATGGTGCTGTCGACGCCGATCCCGTGGCGTCCGGTGCTGCCCGGCTAACCGATCATCGACTGGGTCCCCAGGACCAGGGCGAGCGCCAGGCGTTCGGCGTCCTCGGTGCCCGGCTCCGCGGTGTAGACGGTGATCCGCAGGTCGTCCTGGGCGACGATCAGCGTGTCGCAGTCGAGCGTGATCAGCCCGGCCGCCGGGTGGTCGATCGTCTTGTGCCGTGACGGGTCGGTGAGGGGTGGCGGTGCTTCGGCGTCCCAGAGCTCGGCGAAGCGCTCGCCGGCGGTCAGGTCGGCGATCAGCCGTCGCAGCCCCAGGTCGGCGGGGTAGCGCGAGGCGGTGAGCCGGAGGTCGGCGACGAGCCGGGCTTCGTGCTCGGACTGTTCCCGCGGGGTGTGCACGACCCGTGAAGGCTGGTGGGTCACGTTGCGCCACACGGCGTTGCGCTCCAGGCCGTTCCACGCGGTCGTGTCGCCCATGAGCGCGTCGTACGGCGCGTTGGCCAGCACCAGCGTCCAGGTGGCGTCGTAGACGACGACAGGGGTGTGCGACAGCCGGTCGAGCAACCGCCGCACGCTCGGGGTGACCCGCGACGGCACGACGTCGGGACCGGGCGCGGCGTGCCCTGCCAGCCGGTAGAGGAGGTCGCGTTCGGTGTCGGCCAGGCGCAGGGCCCTCGCCAGCGCCTCGACCACCTGCGCCGAGGGTGCCGTCGCGCGGCCCTGTTCGAGGCGGGTCAGGTAGTCGGCGGAGATGCCGGCGAGCGCGGCCAGTTCCTCGCGGCGCAACCCGGCCGCACGCCTGCGCCGGCCCGCGGGCACACCGGCGGTCTCGGGTGCCACCCGGTCGCGCCAGCGCCGCACCGTCCGCCCGAACTCCCACGTCTCCACGAGATGCAGTGTGCGCGAGCAGGCGGAGGTTGTCCTGGGCATGTCAGTCCTACGAAAACCGGACTGCTGGCTGGCGCCCGCCCGTCCTCGCAGGCTGGCGTCATGACTGGAACAGTGCTGATCACCGGCCCCACCCGCAACCTCGGCCGGCACGCCGTGCTCGCCATGGCCTCCCGTGCCGACCGTCCCGACCTGCTGCTGGTCGGCCGTGCCGGGCCGGACCTGAAGGCGGTCGCCGACGAGGCCCGCGCGTTGGGCGCCACCGTGCACGAGATCGGTTGCGACCTGTCGAGCCTGGCCGACGTGCGTGCTGCTGCGGCCAGTGCACGCTCGTTGCTCGCCAGTGGTGCCGTGCGGCCGTTGCAGGCGTTGGTCGCCAACGCGGGCACCATCGCGACCGGCACCTCGCCCGACGGCTACGAGATGACGTTCGCCGTCAACTACCTGGCCCACGCCCAGCTCATCGGCGACCTGGCCGAGTCGTTCACCGCACCCGCCCGGATCGTGCTGATCGGCTCGAACACCTACCACGCCAACATCTGGCGCAAGCTCCTCGGCGTGCCGGAGGCGAAGTGGGCGGACCCCGTCGAACTGGCCCGTCCCGACGCCGGTGAGAACAGCATGACCGCCTACTCCAACGCCAAGCTGGCGATCCTCTACTACGCCCACGAACTGCAGAGGCGCGTCGGCTCCGGGATCACCGTGTCGGTGTTCGAGCCCGGCTGGATGCCCGGCACCGCTCTCGGCCGCACCGCACCGGCGGCGGCTCAGGCGGTCGGCAGGGTTCTCGGCCGGATGCCCGGCGTGTCGACGCCGGAGCGCTCAGGGCCGTTGCTCGCCTCGATGGCGCTCGATGCCAGGTGGGCCGGGTTGCGCGACGGTGCGTTCGTCGTGAAGACCAAGGTGAGGGAGGTGCGACCGGTGGCCCGCGACCGCGCCCGCGAGGAACGGCTGTGGGAGGCGACCGCCGAACTGTTGCGCGGATAACATGCATCTGAAATTCCAATTAAGCTAACCTCGCTCTCGTGAGGCTGACCAAGAGCACCGACATCGCGCTGCGGATCGTGATGCGGCTGGCTGTCGCCGACGACTCGGCGAACCCGACCACGCGCGAAGTCGCCGAGGTCATGGGCGTGCAGTACACCCACGCGGCCAAGGTCGTGGCGCAGCTCCAGCACCTCGGCGTCGTGGTGGCACGACGCGGCAGGGGCGGCGGTCTGGCGCTCGCCGAGACGGGACGACCCGTCTCGGTCGGGTGGCTCGTCCGCCGGCTGGAGGGCGAAGGGGACGTCGTCGACTGCGAAGGCGACGTGCCGTGCCCGCTGGCCGCGGCGTGCCGGTTGCGGCGTGCGCTGCGCCAGGCCCAGGAAGCGTTCTACGCCTCGCTCGATTCGCTGAGCGTCGAGGACCTCGTCGCTGATCCCACCGGCCCCGTGCTGCTGAGCCTGCAGCTGAAGTGAGGGAATCGATGCTGTCCCCGAAGTCCGCCGAACTCGTCGAAGCCACCCTGCCCGCCGTCGGTGCGGCCATCGGCGAGATCAGCCGGCTGTTCTACGCGCGCATGTTCGACGAGCACCCGGTGCTGCAACGCAACCTCTTCAACCGCGGCAACCAGGCCAACGGCACGCAGCCCCAGGCGCTGGCCGGCTCGATCGCCGCCTTCGCCTCCGGCCTGCTCGCCGGTCGGACGCCCGACGCGATGCTCAGGCGCATCGCTCACAAGCACGTGTCCGTCGGCGTCACACCGGGCCAGTACGCCGTGGTGCACAAGCATCTTCTCGGTGCCGTGGCCGAGGTCCTGGACGTCTCGGCCGAGGTCGCCCAGGCCTGGAGCGAGGTCTACTGGCTGATGGCCGACACGTTGATCGGGATGGAGCGGTTCCTGCCGCAGGGCTGGCAGGAGCACCGGGTGATCGCCCGCTTCCAGGAGACCGAGGACGTGGTGACGTTCGTCGTCGCGCCGCTGGACGGCCGGGTGCCTGCCAGCCTGCCGGGGCAGTACGTGTCGGTGCAGGTCACGCTGCCCGACGGTGCTCAGCAGATCCGTCAGTACAGCCTCTCCGGCCGCTCGGACGAGGCACTGCGGTTCTCGGTGAAGCGCGACGGCGAGGTGTCGAACCACCTGCACGACCTCGCGGTGGAGGGCACCACGGTGCTGGTCAGCCAGCCGTCCGGGGACGTGACGCTGCTGCCGGGTGAGGGGCCGGTGCTGCTCGCGTCGGCGGGAATCGGCTGCACGCCGCTGGTCTCGATGCTCGCCGAGCTCGTGGCCGTCGACTCACCGCGGCCGGTGATCGCGCTCCACGGCGACCGCGACCAGCTCTCGCACCCGTTGCGCGCGGAGCTCGGCCAGCTCGTCGCCAAGCTCGGGGACGCGCAGTCGCACGTGTTCTACGAACGGCCGATCGGCGAGTGGCCGGTCGAGCGGACCGGGTACGTGGACCTCGCCGGCATCCCCGTTCCGGAGGACACCACCGCCTACCTGTGCGGACCGGTGCCGTTCCTGCGCGCGATGCGGGCCCAGCTGCTCGAAGCGGGCGTGACGGACATCCACTACGAGATCTTCGGGCCGGACCTAGCCCGCTAGCCGGTCCAGCGCGTTGCGGACGTGGCCTTTGGTGTCCTCCAGGGCAGCGGCCGCACGTTCGGTCGGCGCACCCGAGAGCAGGTGCACCAGCGCCACCTTGAGGTCACCGGACGCGTCGGCCAGCGCCTGCTCGCACGCCGTCTCCGGCTGGCCGGTGGCCTCGTGCAGGATCCGGATCGTCCTGCCGCGCAGCTTCGCGTTGGTCGCTCGCATGCTGACCATCAGGTTCGAGTAGGTGCGGCCGAGCTTGACCATCACCGCCGTGGAGAACGATGTCAGGACGAGCTTCTGGGCCGATCCCGCCTTCATCCGCGTGGAGCCGGCGATGGCCTCGGGACCGGTGTTCAGCGTGACGAGGACGTCCGGCGTGAACGGCACCGACGCGTTGTTCGAGACCAGCACGGTCTGGGCGCCAAGCGCTTGCGCCTCCTGCAGGGCCCCGATCACGAACGGCGTGCGCCCGGACGCCGTCACGCCCACGACCAGGTCTTTTCCGGTGGCGTGGCGGCGGATCTGGGCGGCGCCCGAGTGGTCTTCCACCTCTTCGACGGCACGGACGAGGGCTTCCGGACCGCCAGCGTGGTGGGCGACGAACCAGTCGGGCGGGACGTTGAACGTGGGCACCAGCTCCGCGGCGTCCAGCGTCGCCAGGCGGCCCGACGTGCCCGCGCCCACGTAGTGCACGCGGCCGCCGGACATGATCGCCGCGACGCCGAGGTCGACGGCGCGGGCCAGGTCGGGAAGTGCCTGCGCGACCGCGGCCGGGACCGTGCGGTCCTCGTCGTTGATCATGCGCAGGACGTCGATCGTGGGGACCCGGTCGATGTCCGCGGTGCGCGGGTTCCGTTGCTCGGTCGGAGATTCCACGCGCACCACCACACCGTTCCGGGGGGAGATCATTTAGTCGTCTCCCGCGGCCGCCGCCGGCCGTCTGGTCTGGCACCGAGCCGGTGACCGGACACCGCCTCGTAGGTCGCCTCCAGCGCCGTCTTCGCGGAGTCGACGTGGTGCTGGGCGACTCCGATGAACAGGCAGTCGATCACCGTGAGCTGGGCGATGCGGCTCGCCATCGCGCCGGAGCGGAACGTGGTCTCCCGCGCGGCTGTGGTCAGCACGTGGTCGGCGACCTCGGTGATCGGCGAACGCGGGAAGTTCGTCAGCGCGACGGTGGTGGCGCCGGTCTCGCGGGCGACGCGCAGCGCCTCGACGGTCTCCGAGGTCGAGCCGGTGTGGGAGATGCCCACGGCGACGTCCGCGGGGGTCAGCACGGCGGCCGAGGTCAGCGCGATGTGCGTGTCGTTCCACGCGAAGCAGGTGAGTCCTATGCGGTGCAGCTTCTGCTGCATGTCGAACGCGACGAACGCGCTCGCGCCGAAGCCGTAGACGTCGACCCGGCGGGCGCCCGCGACCGCTTGGACGACCTTGTCGAGCGACTCGATGTCGAGCTGCTCCGCGGTCTCCTCGACGGCGCGGGCGTCGGCGAACGCGACCTTGCCGACGACCTGCTTGAGGTCGTCGCCCGGTCCGATGTCGCCACCCATGTCGTGGTTGGCCCTGGCCTGGCTGCGGGCCGTGTCGGCGGCGAGCGCGATGCGCAGCTCCGGGTACCCGCCGACGCCGATGGCCTTGCAGAACCGCGTCACCGTCGTCTCACTCGTGCCCGCCTGCTCGGCGACCTCGGTGATGCTGCGGTGCGCGACAGTTCCGGGGTTCTCCAGCACCACCTTCGCGACGCGCTGCTCCGCGCGCGCGAGACCCGGCAGCAACGACCGGATCTTCACCAGAGGACTGGACTCGGCACTGCTCTCAGTGGACACGTGGGAAACTTACTAACCGCCCTTCCCAGGGTCAACGGAGTGTGTCCGAAAGTCACTCTCTCGGCAGGTTCCTAGTGGACATCAGGCTTCATCCGAGTGGACACGGCGATCCGGTTCCACGCGTTGATGGTGAAGATGAGGGCGATGAGCTGCGCGAGCTCCTCTTCCTCGAAGTGCTTCGCAGCCTGTGCGTAGACATCGTCGCTCACGTACTCATGGCTGCTCATAACCGTGATGGCCTCGGTGAGGCGCAACGCGGCCTGCTCCTTCTCCGTGTAGATGTCACCGGCCTCCTCCCACGCGTTGAAGAGGTAGATGCGGGCCTCGGACTCGCCGAGCTTGCGGGCGTCGGCGGTGTGCATGGCGATGCAGTGGGCGCAGTGGTTGAGCTGCGACGCGCGGATGCGGACCAGTTCGGCCAGCTGCTCGTCGAGGCCCTCCCGCGCGGCGGCGTCCAGCGCGATCATGGCGCGGTAGACCTTCGGGGCCTTCTTGGGGAAGTCGATGCGGTTCGTCATGTGTAGAAATTTATGGCCCGGATTGGCCCTGGTCATGGTGCAATCTTCACGTG
Source organism: Lentzea sp. HUAS TT2 (assembly GCF_051853195.1). Taxonomy (NCBI): domain Bacteria; kingdom Bacillati; phylum Actinomycetota; class Actinomycetes; order Pseudonocardiales; family Pseudonocardiaceae; genus Lentzea; species Lentzea sp. HUAS TT2. Next base: position 3,090,925 of record NZ_CP196667.1, read on the forward strand.
GAATCGTGGGCCAATCTCGACTTCCACCTGGACCTGTCCGGTCCGGGTGGTCTGCGGCAGCGGTTGACGGCGTCGCTGCGGGAGGCGGTGCGGACCGCACGGCTGCCTCCGGGCACCCGGCTGCCCGCCTCGCGGTCGCTCGCGCTCGATCTCGGGATCGCGCGGAACACCGTGGCCGAGGCGTACGCGGAGCTCGTGGCGGAGGGATGGCTGACCGCACGTCAGGGGTCGGGGACCGTTGTCGCCCAACGGGTCGCGCCGCCACCTCCGCTGAAACGCCGTGGCCCCGCCGATGGCGTCCAGTTCGATCTGACGGTGTCGACTCCGGACATCACCGAGTTCCCGCGCACGGAGTGGATCCGGTCGACGCGCAGGGCGTTGACCGCGGCGCCCTCGGAGGCGTTCGGGCCGGGCGACCCACAGGGCCGGATCGAGCTGCGGACGGCGCTGGCCGAGTACCTGGCGAGGGCGCGGGGTGTGCGGGCCGATCCCGAACGGATCGTGGTCTGCTCGGGGTTCGCGCACGCCGTGCAGATGTTCGACCGGCTGCTGAAGGGACCGGTCGTCGTCGAGGAATACGGGCTGGGTTTTCACCGCTCGTTGTGGTCGTCGACCGTGCCACTGGCCGTGGACGACCACGGTGCGAACACCGAGCAGCTACCCGATGACCGTCGCGCGTGTGTGTTGACTCCCGCGCACCAGTTCCCGTTGGGCGGTCCGTTGCACCCGCGTCGGCGTGCGGCGGCCGTGTCGTGGGCACGGCGCGTTGGCGGGCTTGTGCTGGAGGACGACTACGACGGCGAGTTCCGCTACGACAGGCAACCCGTGGGCGCGGTGCAGGGGCTGGATCCCGAGCACGTCGCCTATCTGGGGACGTCGAGCAAGGCGCTGTCGCCGGCGTTGCGGATCGCGTGGATGGTGCTGCCGGACCGGTTCGTGGACCCGGTTCTGGCGTTGAAGACCGATCGTGAGCAGTACATCAGCATGCTCGACCAGCTGACGTTGGCGGACTTCCTGGAGTCCGGCGCCTATGACAGCCACGTGCGGCGGATGAGGTTGACGTACCAACGGCGTCGTGACCGGCTCGTGGAGGCTGTTTCGCCGTACGCGTCGGTGTCCGGCATCGCGGCTGGGATGCATGCAGTGCTTGAGACGCCACGGGAAGCGGAGATCGTGCAGACCGCGCGCGAACGTGGGATCGAGGTCAGCCCTCTCTCGTGGTTCCGGCACGAGCTGAGCGACGACGACCGCAAGGGGATCGTGGTGAGCTTCGGAGCGCCCGCGTTCCCACGGGCGCTCCCGCTGTTCACCGAGGTGCTAGCGGCGTGCCACTGACCAGCCCTCGGCCGTGACGTCGCCGCGTGCGTGCACGTAGACGCCACGGCCGTTGTACTGACCCGCCTTGGTGTAGACGAACCTGGACTTCACGGATTCCGTTGGCACCCAACGGCGTTCGGTCGTCGTGATGGTGCGTGCGTCCTGCCAGTCCGTGCCGTTCCAGTGCTGGATCGTCAGCTTGTCGCCCTTGTCGACGTCGACGAAGACCTCGACCGGGCGTTCCGCGGTGAGGGTGCCGCCGGAAGTCGTTGCACGCCACTGCTTTCCGTGCGACTTCACGGCGAGCGCGTTGGCCAGGCCGTCGGCGGCCACGCGGCGGGCCGGGTTCACGCTGCCCCAGTCCCGGCTCGGGTGCACCCGGTTGGTCAGCAGGATCGCGATCGAGCGCGAAGCCTTGTCGATCACGAACGACGTGCCGGTGTAGCCGGTGTGGCCTGCCGTTCCTGGACCGCTCAGCCCACCCATGTACCAGCGCTGGTCGAGCTCGAAGCCGAGGCCGTGGGCGTTGTCGGGGAACTGCTGGTTGAAGTTCGTGAGCATCAGCTCGACGGAGTGCTCGGACAGGATCCGGCGGCCGCTGTACGTGCCGCCGTTGAGGATCGTCTGACCGAGGACGGCGAGGTCCTTGGCCGTTCCGAAGACACCGGCGTGACCTGCCACTCCTCCGAGGGACCACGCGTTCTCGTCGTGCACCTCACCCCGGACGATGCCGCGTGGTGGTGCCGTCTGGAACTCCGTCGCGGCCGTGCGGTCCTTGGCTTTCGGGTTGTAACCGGTGTCCTTCATGTCGAGCGGCCTGGTGATGCCGTCCCTGACCGCCTGGTCGAGCTTCTTGCCGCTGACCTTGAAGACCAGCTCGCCGAGCGTGATCAGGTTCAGGTCGGAGTAGACGTACGTGGTGCCGGGCGTGGACTTCGGCTTCACGTCCATCACGGCTTTGATGCGCGACGGGATGTCCGGGTACCTCTGCCACAACGGGATGAACGGTTCGAGGCCGCTCGTGTGTGTGAGGAGCTGCTTGACGGTGATGTTCTCTTTGCCGTTCACGCCGAACTCGGGCAGGTAGGTGGCGACGCGTTCATCGATGGCGACGCGGCCCTGTTCGACCTGCTGGATCACGGCGATCGACGTGAAGAGCTTGGAGATCGAGGCGAAGTCGAAGATCGTGTCCTTCTGCATCGGGACGCGTTCTTCTTCCGGCAGCTGGGTCTGCTGGTCCTTGTAGAGGACCGCGTAGCCCGTGCGGTCGTGCGTGACGATCTTGCCGTCGTGCACGTGCATCGTGACGGCGCCCGCGTACAGCGGCTTGCCGTTGGCCTGGGGTTTCTGGAACTCGCGGAGCTGGCGCAGTGCCGCGTTGATCGGCTCCGGGTCGAGGCCGGCCCAGAACGGGTTCGACTCGCGCAGGGTCGTCCAGCGGTTCGCGAAGCCGTCCTGGGGCTGGTCGAAGTGACCGGGTACTGCCGTCGTCACGAGTGCGACGGCCAGGGCAGGGATGAGCATGGCGTCCTCACCGGTAGCGCAGGTAGGGCAGGCGGGTGCGGCGGAACTGCTGGAGCTCGTGGCGCCACGCGCCGGTGACCTCGTCCAGTGGAGCCTGGGCGTCGATCATCCTGCGCAGCCGGTCGGAGCCGCTGAGCTTGTCGATCCAGTTGTCGGGACGCCACGCGAACACGCCGGGGTACAACGACTTCGCGGTGATCAGCATGGCGACGGCGGCCTTGATGGCGTCGAACCGGGACGCGTCGGTGACGTGCAGGGTGACACCACCGCAGGTCTTGCCCTGGAACTTGTTGAACGTCGGCGAGAAGTAGGTCTCGCGGAACCGGATCCCCCTGAGGTCCAGGGCGTTCAGCGCCTCGGCCCAGCGCCAGTCGATCCCAGGTGCGCCGACCGTCTCGAACGGGCGGGTGGTGCCGCGGCCCTCGGACAACACCGTGCCCTCGAACAGGCACGTGCCGGGGTAGACCAGCGCGGTGTCCTGGGTGGGCATGTTCGGGCTCGGCGGGACCCACGGCAGGCCGGTGTCGAGCTGGTTGCGCCGCCAGTTCCTGACGTTGACCACTTCGAGTCTCGTGGTCAGGTCGAACTCGCCCTTGAAGAGGCGGGCCAGTTCGCCGACCGTCATGCCGTGTTGCTGGACGATCGGCTTCAGGCCCACGAAGGTCGCGTAGGCCGGGTCTAGCTGGGGGCCGTTCGCGTTGCCACCGATGGGGTTCGGGCGGTCGAGGACGATGAAGTCCAGGTCCTTGGCCGCCTCCATCGCCTGGTAGAGCGACCAGATGTAGGTGTAGAAGCGCGCGCCCACGTCCGCGATGTCGAACACGACCGTGTCGATGCCGGCCTTGGTGAACATCGCCTGGATCTTCGCGGGGGTGGCCTGGTACGTGTCGTAGATCGGGATGCCGGTGCGCGGGTCCGCGTAGTCGCCTTCGGAGCCGCCTGCCTGTGCCGTGCCGCGGAAGCCGTGTTCCGGGCCGAAGACGGCAGTCGGTTTGGCGTCGTGGGCGACCATCGAGTCGACGATGTGGGTCTGGTCCTCGAGGATGCCCGTCGGGTTCGTGAGCACCCCGACCTTGCGGCCCTTGAGCTTGCGCCAGCCGTCCTGCGCCAGTTGTTCGGCGGCGGTGGCGAGCTGCGGGGTCGCGTTGGCGGTGGCGGTGCTGACGAGGGGGACGGACAGGGCGCTTGCCGCGAGGAAGCTCCGCCTTCTCACCAGGTGACTCCGTGTCCGAACGGGTAGGGGGTCGGGCCGGGCACGTCGACCGGGAGCTTGCCCTGCGGCTTGGCCTCGCCGAGCAGGATCCTGGCCAGCGCCTCCATCGAGACGGTCGTGGTCGAGTAGGTGGCGAGCCACGCCTTGGCGTTGCCGTGGGCGACGTCGTACGGGTTGCCCGTGGCGGCCGCGATCACGGGCTTGCCGGTGGCGGCGAGCTGGTTGATGAGGTCGACCTGGGCGGGCCTCGTGCTCGCGTTGTTGGTCAGCACGACGATCTTGTCCGCCTTCGCCGCCGCGGCCACCGCCTGCTGGATCTGGGCCGGCGTCGGGCTCGTCGCGGTGACGAACTTGGTGCCCTTGAGCCTGGTGGCGAGGGCCGTGGTGATCGCGTCGCTGGTGCCGACGACCAGGGGAGCGGTGGCGTTCAGCGGGATCGCCTGGGCGTCGTTGCGGACGACCGTGATGGTGCGGTCGGCGATCGCCTGGGCGCTCTGGTTGTTGGACCCGACGACCTGGTCGACCTTGTTCAGGTCGACCTCGGCGGTGAGCATGACGCCGCGCAGGAGCTTCATCTTGAGGATGCGCAGGACGCTCTGGTCGATGCGCTGCTCGGTGAGCTCGCCGCTGCGGACGGCCTTGATGACGCTGTCGATCGCGAGGCCGAGGTTCGGCGGCATCAGCAGCTGGTCGACGCCGGCCTTGATGGCCAGCACCGGGATCTCGGCGTCGGAGTGCAGCTTGCGGACGCCCGCCATCTCCAGCGAGTCGGTGATGACGACGCCGTCGTACTTCAGCTCGTCGCGCAGCAGGCCGGTGATGATCTTCGGGCTGAGCGTGGCAGGGTTGCCCGACGGGTCGATCTGCGGCACCTGGATGTGCGCGGTCATGATCGAGTCGATCTTGGCGGCGATGGCGGCCTTGAACGGCGGCGCGTCGATCTGGCGCCACTGGTCGAGGCTGCGGTTCGAGACCGGCAGGGCGGTGTGGCTGTCCTCGGACGTGTCGCCGTGGCCGGGGAAGTGCTTGGCGGTCGAGGTCACCGAGCTCATGTCGAACCAGCGGCGGCCCTCGTAGCCCTGGACCTGGGCTCCGACCATGTCTGCCGCGAGCTTCGGGTCGCTGCTGAAGCTGCGCACACCGATGATCGGGTTCGCCGGGTTGGAGTTCACGTCGGCGTCCGGCGCGAAGTTCTGGTTGATGCCCATCGCGCGGAGCTCTTGGCCGGTGATGCGGGCGGCCTCTTCGGCGTCCTTGGTGCTGCGGCCAGCGCCGAGGGCCATGTTGCCCGGCAGCTGGGTGGCCGGCGGGCCGATCCGCGTGACGAGGCCCATCTCCTGGTCGGTCGAGATGAGCAGCGGGATCTTGCTCGCCTTCTGCAGGCCGTTGGAGAGCTGCGCGATCTGCCTGGGGGTGTCGATGTTGTCGCGGCTCGAGTTGTTGAAGTAGATGACGCCGCCGGGCTGGTACTTGCGCACCATCTCCGCGGCCGTCGCCACTCCGAAGTCGGTCTGGTTCTTGGGGTGCGGGACGTCGGCGGCCTGGCCGTTGACGTACGTGACGAAGAGCTGGCCGACCTTCTGTTCCAGCGACATCCCGCGCAGTGTGGTCACGGAGGCGTCCGCTCTCGCCACCGGCGTGAGGGCGACCATGGCTGTGACCAGCGTCAACGCGGCGAACTTCCGCACTTGTCCGTGCCTCCCGGTGATGTTCCCACAGGTAACTGGCGTATTTCGCAAGTTACTCACGACTGCGTGGTGGGTCAACGGGCGCACATTCTGCCGGTCGTCGGCAAAAGTCGGCCTAACAAGCAGACGGGGCACCCTCGAAAGGGTGCCCCGTCTTCAGCGCGGGCTTGCGAGTTACCAAGCGTGCAACTCCAGTCGTACAACCCTGGCCTCGGCGTCCGGCGTCCCGGTACGCAGGCCCTAGACGACAAGCCTCCCGCGGCGTGCTGCGCGTGGGTACTCGAAGTCCGCGCACGGAGCTTGGCCGGGGTGGATCCTGACTTCTCTTCGTCTGGTCCCTGGCCGACCCGAGGTCCGCACCACCCATTTAAGTGCGTGGGCCCGGTCACAGCAAGGGCTCGGACGGGTGCACCGTTCAAGCCACGTTCAGTAGTGAAAGTACTGGCGTTTCTGGATTTGTGAGGTTCTGTTCGCATTCGGGTACCGCCGGGAGGGCGGTGCCGTGCACTCACCAGGGCACCACGAGTGCGGCGCGTTGCCGCTACTCGCCGGTACCGGTCACCTTTGGTGATTTTTTGTTGCGCGACCTTGACTTCAGTCGCGGGACCGCTTGCGGCGCAGGCCGTACCAGGCCGCACCGGCCGCCGCGACGGCGCCGAGGCTGATGGCCGTGACCGCGACGGCCTTGCCCGACGGGGTGGGGATGCGGGAGCGCAGGCTCACCGGGTCGACGAACTGCTGCACCGGCCAGTCCTTCTCGAGCGCGATCCGGCGCAGGCCCCGGTCGGGGTTCACGACCGTCGGGTGGCCGACGACCTCCAGCATCGGCAGGTCCGTGACGCTGTCCGAGTAGGCATAGCTCTTGGCGAGGTCGTACCCGTGCTCCGCGGCGAGCTGCTTGATCGCGACCGCCTTGTTGTCGGCGGCGCAGTAGAAGTCGACGTCGCCGGTGTAGCGGCCGTCCTGGATCACCATCTTCGTGCCGACGCTGTGGTCGGCACCGATCATCTGGGCGATGGGGGCGACCAGTTCCTCGCCGGACGCGCTCACGATGACGACGTCGTGGCCCTCCGCCTTGTGGTCGGCGATCAACTGTGTCGCTTCTTTGTAGACGAGTGGATCGACGATGTCGTGCAGCGTCTCGTTGACGATGCTGCGGATCTGCTCGACGTCCCAGCCCGCGGCGAGCGCCGTGATGTGCGCCCGCATGCGGTCCATCTGATCCGCATCTGCGCCGGCGAGCATGAATACGAACTGCGCATAGGCGCTCTTCAGCACCGCGCGGCGGTTGATCAACCCCTCCTGGAAGAAGGGTCGGCTGAACGCCAGCGTGCTCGACTTCGCGATCACGGTTTTGTCGAGGTCGAAGAAGGCGGCGATCCGGCTCATGTGGCTCAGCTTAGGTGTACTCGTCAGTAGGCCGTTCGGGCGGCATTTCGTTCGTGTACGAAACCGTTGTGCTGCACGGTTACCGAAACTTGCCCCGCAGCTGTTGTGGAAGTTGCGCGCGGCACTGGCGCATGGGGATACAGTAGGAGAGTCCGGTTCGACGGACGGGTTCAGTCCGACCCCCCGGGACTGAACCATTGACGACCCCCGTCCCTCCCCCCTGGCGGGGGTCGTCCCATATCCGGACCCCGTTTCCGCGCGGGTGCGACTGGACCTCTGCCGCTCTTGTCCGGCTGCTGTGCGCCCAACCCTCCAGCGTCGCACACACCCCCGACAGTTCCGGCCGCACAGGGCTTTCAAGATCGCGACTTGTCCACACCCGCCGACCTGTCCACATGTGGATCTACGCCCGTTGTGTCGTTCATCACGACCGGCCAGCGTGAACCCCATGACCCACCCCATCGCCCTGCTCACGGACCAGGACCTCCTCGACGAGGTCCTCCGCGTCGCCGCCGCGGCCGACTGCCCGCTCTCGTGCGCCCCCGACGTCACCTCGCTGCGCTCGCAGTGGCACAACGCCCCCTTGGTCCTCCTGGACCCCGCAGCGGTCTCCGCCTGCCTCGACGCGGGCTTCCCGCGTCGCACCGGCGTCCTGGTGGTCCACGGAGGCGACCCGCCCTGGGCCCCGGCCGTGGCCCTGGGCGCCGACGGCGTCCTGGAGCTCCCGGTGGAGGGCCGCTCCCTGGTGACGGCGCTGACCGACCTGGGCGAGGGCCCACCCTCGGACCGCGGCAGGGTGGTGTCGTTCATCGGCGGCAGGGGAGGAGCCGGCGCTTCGACCCTGGCCATAGCCTGCGGCCGCGAGGCGGTGGTCTCCGGCGGCGAGGCGATGCTGGTCGACTGCGATCCGCTGGGCGGCGGCATAGACCTGGCCCTGGGCACGGAGTCCGACAAGGGCGCCCGCTGGCCAGGCGTGCACGCCACCGGCGGCCGAGTCCCGATGTCGGCCCTGCGAGCGGCCCTCCCGACCACGGGCAACCTGAGCGTCCTGGCCTGCGACCGCGCGGCGCCAGACCCAGAACCGGCAGCGGTGGCAGCCGTCCTGGACGCGGGCCGCCGAGCAGGCTGCACCGTCCTCTGCGACCTACCGCGCTTCCCCACGGCCTCCGCCTCAGCGGCCCTGGACCGCACAGACCTCACGATCCTGGTCGTCCCAGCGGAGGTCAGGGCCACAGCGGCAGCCAGCAGGGTCGCCTCCCACCTCCTGACGAACGGCCGCAACGTCCGCCTGGTCGTCCGCGGCCCGTCCCCTGGCAACCTCCAACCGTCCGAGATGGCCGAGGTGATCGGCGTCCCGCTGCTGACCTCGATGCGCCCAGAGCCGGGCCTGGCCGACGTGCTGGAACGCGGCCGCTTCCCCCGCAACCCCAAGGGCCCGCTGGCCACGGCCGCCCGCGCGGTGCTGAAGGAGCTGCGCCCATGACCACCCCGGGAGTCGCCGAAGAAGCCGTGTCGGCTGCCGACGAGGCCGAGTACCTCGCGCTCTGCCAGGCGCGCGAGGAACCGGCGCCTGTGGATCACCCTGGGTGTGGGTGCGTTCCGCTCTTCCACGGGCCATCGGCGGAGGTGCCACAGCCCCGCTCGCCAGGGCAACTCGTTGCAGCAGAAGGGCCTCCGAGCCGGGCCGACGTGCCTCTGCCGGGCTGATCACCTCCGCGGAAGGCACTCCCACCGTGATCCGTCTCTGTCTCCGCATCCTCGGCGGGATGCTGCGCAACCTCGTCGTCTACCGCCGCCTCTACCCACCGCCCTTCATCTTCAAGGAGGAGCCGAAATGAACCGCTTCCTCATCTGGTGCCAGGAAACCTGGCTCCGCCTCACGGGCCGCGAGGTCACCTACGGCCGCCACGCCCGCCGCCCGGAGCCGGCGACGTGACCGCCGCCCAGCCCAGGCGGCCCGCGGGCACCGCCGTATCGCCCGCGGCCGCGCCGCATCCGTTGCGCGGTGGGATTCCCGAACGTGGGAGCCGGACAGGCTGCACCCGCCCAGGGGAGCGGGAATCCAGTGAGGGCCGCCGTCCAGCCCGCCCCCGCCGAGTCACCAGCGAGTGCAGCCCCGGCAGGCACCACTGCCCGGCTCACGGCCGCCGAGTCCCTGGCATGCCCGCCGAGCTCCTCGGAGTCCGCAGCATGGCCACCGCACGTCCCTTGCGCGGCAACGTATTCCGAACGTGGTCGGCCGCTCCGCCCTTGCCCGCCGAATCCCCGGGAGTCCACACCGTGACCACCCCACATCCCTTGCACAGCAACCCGTCCCGACCCAGCGAGCCCCCACCGGCAAGCCCAGGCCCCGCGAGGTGCGTGACATGACCTCCGCGCTGATAGACCGGGTCCGTCACCGCCTAGCCGGCGCCGACACCGAGATGACGGCGGCCGTGGTGGCCCACGCGGTCCGCTCCGAAGCCGGCGGCGTCCTGGCCGACTCGGACGTCCTGGAAGCACTCCAGGTGCTCCGCCAGGAGTTCAGCGGCACCGGCCCCCTCGATCCGCTGCTGGACGACCCCGGCACCACCGACGTCCTGGTCACCGCGCCGGACCAGGTGTGGGTCGACGGCACAACGGGCCTGCGCCGCACCGACATCACCTTCCCGGACGAGGACGCGGTCCGGCGTCTCGCGCAACGGCTGGCGGTGGCGGCGGGGCGGCGGCTCGACGACGCCTCGCCGTGCGTCGACGGGTGGTTGCCGGGCAGCGGGGTCAGGTTGCACGCGGTGCTACCGCCCATCGCGGACCGCACCTGCCTGTCGCTGCGCATCCTCAGACCGGCCACGCACGATCTCCGAGCACTGCAGGGGCTCGGCACGTTCGACGGCGAGATCGCGGAGGCGTTGCGCGGGATCGTGCTGCGGCGCAAGGCGTTCCTGGTGGTCGGCGGGACCGGGTCTGGCAAGACGTCGCTGTTGTCGGCGTTGCTGGGGTGCGTGCCGCCGACGGAACGCATCGTGTGCGTGGAGGACGCGAGCGAGCTGAATCCCGACCATCCGCAGTTCGTGCGGCTCACGGCGCGGCCCGCGAACGTCGAGGGTGCCGGCGAGGTGACGACCAGGGCGTTGGTGCGGGAGGCGTTGCGGATGCGGCCCGACCGGATCGTGGTCGGGGAGGTGCGTGGCGCCGAGGTGCGGGAGTTGCTCACCTCGTTGAACACCGGGCACGAAGGTGGCGCCGGGACGTTGCACGCCAACTCGCCGGCCGAGGTGCCCGCGCGGCTTGAAGCCTTGGGTGCGTTGGGTGGGCTTTCCTCGCAGGCGTTGCACAGTCAGGTTGGGGCGGCCGTGAGGGTCGTGTTGCACATGCGCCGGGACGAGAACACCAGGTACCTCAACGAGATCGGGGTGTTCGAACGGGACGACGGGCTCGTGGTCCGTCCTGTCTGGACGCGGGAGCACGGGTGGCTCGCGAAGGAGTTGCTGTGTTGAGCCTTCTGCTGCTGGCAACGGCACTCATCGTCTGGCCTCAGATCAAGGCGATCCGAAGGCTCAGGCCGGCGAACAAGAGAGAGATCGTTGTGCCGCCGTATATCTGGCTGGCGGCCGCGGCGACGGGCACCTACCTCGTGGCGGGTGTCGGTGGACTGGTCGCGGGAGCGGTCCTGGCGGCGACCGGACGAAGAATCCTCAGGCAGCACAAGCAGAACAGAGCACAAAGCCAGGCCACGGAAGCCTTGAGCGACGGCTTGGGCGGCGTGATCGACGAACTGCGAGCGGGTGCCCACCCGGCGCAGGCGGCCGAGGGTGCGGCGGAGGACACGCCGGCTCCCGCGAAGGAAGTGCTGAGAGCGGCGGCGGCCACGTCGAGGCTCGGTGGTGATGTCGAGCGGACATTGAGTGAGATGAAGCAGCCGTTGCTCGGCAAGGCGGTGGATCAGCTGGCCAAGGCGTGGCGCGTGTCGGCGAAGCACGGTGTGGCGTTGGCGGACGTGCTGGATGCCACGCGCCGGGATCTCGATCAGCGGGCGGCGTTCGCACGGCAGGTGCACGCGCGGATGGCCGGGCCGCGGGCCAGTGCCGCTGTCTTGGCGGTGTTGCCGGTGATGGGCGTGTTGTTGGGCGAGTTGAGCGGCGCCAGGCCGTTTCACGTCCTCACGAGCACCACGGCAGGGCAGTTCCTCCTGGCACTGGGAGCGGTGCTCGTGGCGGCCGGGGTGTGGTGGACGCAGCGGATCACGGAGGTGGAGCCGTGACGTTCCTCCTGCTGGCGCTGGCGGTGCTCGTGGCGCCGGCCCCACGACGATCGATTGACCGGTTCGCGCCCCAGGCTCACGATCCGCCGCACGACAAGGCAGAACCGGACGGTCCGTTCGAACGCGCTGCGGCCTGGGATCTGTTGGCCGCTTGCCTCAAGGCCGGGCTACCGGTGCCGACCGCGATCCAGGCCGTTGAGATCGAAGAACTGAGCCAGGTCGCCGAACTGCTCAGGCTCGGCGCCGACCCGGTGACGGCGTGGGCGTCCGCGCTCGACCAGCCCGCGACGGCGCTGCTGGCCAGGGCCGCGAGGCGGACCGCGCGGTCCGGTGCCGCGCTGGCTCGGCAGACCGCCGAGCTCGCCGAGCGGACCAGGTCAGAGGCCGCCGACGCCGCGGAGGCGAAGGCACAGCAGGCCGCGGTGGCGGTGGCGGCGCCGCTCGCACTGTGTTTCCTGCCGGCGTTCCTGTGCCTCGGCGTCGCGCCGGTGGTGCTGGGCCTGGCCGACCAGATTCTCAGATAGGAGAAGCAGATGGACCTGCTCGACGACGACAGCGGCATGAGCACGGTGGAGTACGCGATCGGGACGTTGGCGGCGGCCGCGTTCGGCGGCCTGCTGTACGTGCTCCTCACCAGCGACTTCATGCGGGACCTGATGCAAGGGCTGATACAGCGTGCGCTGTCTTCGGTCTGACGACCGGGGCATGGTCACGGTCGAGGCCGCGATCGCCGTCAGTGCGTTGCTGGTGGCCCTGTGGCTGGGAGCGAACGGGCTGGTGGCGGTCACCGAGCAGATGCGGTGCGCCGACGCCGCGAGAGAAGCGGCGCGGCTCACGGCCCGCGGTGAACGGCAGCGCGGTGAAGAGGCGGCCGGGCGGATCGTGTCCGGTGCCAATGTCTTGATCAACAGCCAAGTTGACGCGATCGAGGTCGTCGTCAGCACACGCGGACCGCTGGGCTTGCCGCTCAGCGCGCGGGCGTTCGCCGTGCCGGAGCCGCGATGAACGGCGAGCGGTCCGGCTGCGAGCGGGGTTCGGCTGCGGTGAGCGGTGTGGTGGCGATGTTGTCGCTGATCATCGTCGTGGTGGCCGGTGCGCAGGTCGGTTCGGCGGTCGTCGCACGCCACCGGGTGACCGGTGCCGCCGACCTGGCGGCGCTCGCCGCTGCCGCTCGTCTCACCGAAGGCGCGGAAAGTGCTTGTGAACAGGCAAAACTCGTGGCTTCGGAAAGCCGGGCCGCGCTGACGGGCTGCGCGGTGAACGGGTGGGAGGTGGTGGTGGAGGTGGAGGCGATTACGCCGTTCGGCCCGGTGAACGCTCGCGCCAAAGCAGGTCCGGCCGAAGATCAGAGCGTTTGGAGCACGACGAGCGGTCGGCTCACAGCGGTGAGCGGACTCACACCGGCGCCGGGACATGCTGAACGGTGATCGAACCAAACGTGGACAGTTCAGTTGCTCGGTCTGGCAAAGGACGTTCGCCGTTCCGTAGCTACCAGTTGTCGAGCGGGGGTTACGGAGGCCGGTGCCGGTGTCGTTAGTTGTAGTGGCGGCACCGACGCGGTGTCCTACGAAAACCGACACCTTGTCGATGTCGAGTCATAGCCTGGAAAGAAGGCGACGGAAGATGGATTGGTCGGATAGCTGGCGCGGGGCCTTCCGCATCGAACTGCGTGCCGAGGCCGTGAGCCTCGCGTACCGCGGTTGGCCCGTACTGCCAGGCACCTATCCGGCCGGTACGGAGAACGGCGTCACGCAGTGGGCCGGCCGCAGTGGCCTCGAACTGCACGGCCCCATCCCCGTGCACCGCGACTGGGTCGACCGCATCGGGACCCGTCCCGACCAGGTCGCCACGTGGTGGGCGGGTCGCTCCTACAGCCTTCTCGTCGCCACCGGTCACGTGGTGGACGCCATCGAGGTCGGCGCCGGCCTCGGTCACCGCGCGGCCGTCGCACTGCGGCAGATCGGCGTTCCCGTGCCGATCGCCGCGACGCCGTCCGGCCGGTGGATGTTCCTCGTGAAGTCCGGCTCGAAGCTCAACGCCGAGCTGGCCAACAACGCGGACGTGCACCTGTACGGCAAGGGCGAGTACATCCCGCTGCCTCCCACCACCATGGCGCACGGTGTCGTGCACTGGCGGGTCAAGCCGCAGGTCTGCGGCTGGAACCTGCCGGAAGCCCACGTCGTGCAGGACGCACTCGTCGAGGCCGTGCACGCCCCGGCGCGCTTCGAGCTCGAAACCGTCTGACCTACAACTGAATCCAAGCCCGGCCGTGTTGGGTGTCGTCGTGGACTCTCCCCGACAACCCCGAAGGCGATGCCCTGCACGGCCGTTCCACCAAGCCCGGTCCACTGATCGGCCTCCGCACCCCGCACGTCGGGGGTCTGCAGAGGAACGGGCGAAAAGCCGAACACGCACCCCGAAGGACAGCCTCCCGCAACAGTGACCGGACCGAGGACGTTAGTGGCAGGGCGCCAGCTCTGCCGCGGTCGGTGAAGCCGGCTCCTCCCCGGAGTTCGTCAGCAGACAGTCGACACCGTCGCCTCCCGCGTGTCCTGTCGAGACGAACGAACCAGATTCCACCGATGTTCCAAGGGATCCGGTCACGAAGCGGTAGCAGGCGGGAACACAGTGTTCGGCACGTGGAGAGCGCGGCGGGGGTACCCGTGAGCCCCCGCCGCGCCCACGAAAGCTAGAGGTGGAGCCCTTCCGCGTACGACGCGAAAGCGAAGGTCTCCTCCATGGATCCGGGCCGCGGCACCGCATCGGCGTCCCAGCCGAGGTCCCGGTCCTGCAGGACCTGCTCGATCAGCGGGTGCCACCGCTGATCGAGCATTTTCTTCGCCCACACCAGGGCGCCGCGCTTGGACTCCACCTCTCCCGTGTGGATGGTGTAGAGCGTGCGGCAGTACGCCGAGACGATGTAGCGCTGCGCCCAGGCGTTGCCCATCGGAGCCCACTCCCGGATGCCTTCCAGCACGTGCGGGAGCTCGGCACGCATCGACGAACGCAGCACGGACGCCGGCACCTCGTCGACCAGCGACGTGATCGGCGGTCCGTCCAGCACGATGCCGTGGTGGCGCAGGATCCAGCGGGCGTGCGGACTGTTGCAGTGCTGGTCCCACACCAAAGTCCGTGTGCCGTGGTCGTTGAACAGCCACGGAACCCCGAGGCCCGCCACCGACCGCAGCGACTCGACGTCGGCGTACGAGCCCTCGATCTCCGTCGACCAGTGGCCAGGACGGGTCGGGATCTCGTCGTGCAGGGCGCGGAGGCCGGCTTCGCGGTCGCCGGACGGCAGTTCGGTGCAGGCGACGATGAAGTCGCAGTCGCTGTGGAGATCACCGGCGCCCAGGGCGAACGAGCCCTGGAGGTACGCGCCGACGTAGGTGGGGCCGAGGATCTCGCGCACGGACGAGACGAGGTCGGCGAGAAGTGCGTTCAGATCAGCGAAGGGCGTGAACAAGGCAGACTCCAATGAACCCGTGGCCGGAGAGGGGAACGGGCACGGCGGAGCACCGGGACGCCCCTGCGACGTGGCGCGTCAGGCGATCAGGCCCTGCGACGTGGTGTGTCGGGGCGATCAGCCGCGCGGAGGCACGGCGGTGTCCGGGCTCAGCCGCGCTGGGCGCGACGGGTCCGGTCGGTGGCGTTGCAGCTGCTTGCGGTCACACCGCCAAGGTAACCGGGCGGCGGCCACCCGGTCAGGCGATTTTGCCCAGCACCACGTCCAGCACCAGCACGGCACCGGCCTTGTCCAGCGGCTCGTTGCCGTTGCCGCACTTGGGTGACTGCACGCACGACGGGCAGCCCATCGGGCACCCGCAGGCGCTGATCGCCGCCCGCGTCGCCGAAAGCCACGCCCGCAACGCCGAATGGCCTCGGTCCGCGAAGCCCGCGCCGCCGGGGTGGCCGTCGTGCACGAACACCGTCGGCATGCCCGTGTCCGGGTGCACGGCCGTCGACACCCCGCCGATGTCCCACCTGTCGCACGTCGCGAACAGCGGTAACAGGCCGATGGCCGCGTGTTCGGCCGCGTGCAGGGCGCCGGGGATCCGCTTCGCCTCGACACCTGCGGCGAACAGCAGCGACTCGTCGACCGTGTACCAGACCGCGCGGGTCTGCAGCGTCTGCTCCGGCAGGTCCAGCGGGATCTGGTCGAGGACCACGCCGGACGGCAGCCGCCGCAGGTAGCCGACGACCTGCGTCGTCACTTCCACCTCGCCCAGGCAGACCGAGACGCCGCCGAAGTCGGTGCGTTCGATCCCGCGGACCACGGTGATGTCCACGCAGTCGCGCGGCTGCGTCGTCCACTCCGGGTCTTCGCGGTGCACCATCGCGAGGCCGCTCTCCAGGTCGAGCTCGTCGACGACGTACGACCGGCCCTGGTGCAGGTACACGGCGCCGGGATGCACCTGCCAGCAGGCGGATCCCGGGTCGACCGTGCCGAGCATCCGGCCGGAGTCCGACTCCACGACGGCCACCTGGTCGCCGCCGGAGCCGCGGATGTCCACCCCGGCGTGCGGCCGGTCGTGCGACGCCCAGTACCACCCGGCCGGCCGTTTGCGCAGCAGCTTCTCCGCCACCAGGTCGGCGAGCACCGCCTCGGCGAGCGGGCCGCCGAAGTCGTCCAGGCAGGCCGGCGTCAGCGGCATCTCGGACGCCGCGCACGCCAGCTGCGGTCCCAGCACGTACGGGTTCAGCGGGTCCAGCACCGTCGCCTCGACCGGCCTGTCCAGCACCGCGGCCGGGTTGTGCACCAGGTACGTGTCCAACGGGTCGTCGCGCGCCACGAACACCACCAGCGCGCTGTCGCCCGACCTGCCCGCACGGCCCGCCTGCTGCCAGAACGACGCCAACGTGCCGGGGAAGCCGGCCACCACCACGGCGTCCAGGCCGGCGATGTCGACGCCGAGCTCCAGCGCGTTCGTCGTCGCGACGCCGAGCAGGTCGCCCGTGGACAGCGACTTCTCCAGCGCCCGTCGTTCCTCCGGCAGGAACCCGCCCCGGTACGCGGCGACCCTGCCGGGCAGCTCGGCGTCCACTTCGGACAGGATCCGCTGGGTGCCCATCGCCGTCAGCTCCGCACCTCGGCGCGAGCGCACGAAGGCGAGCGACCGTGCGCCCTCGACGACGAGATCGGCCAGGATCCGCGACGTCTCCGCGCCCGCCGACCGCCGGATCGGTGCGCCGTTCTCGCCCTCCAGAGAGGTCAGCGGGGGTTCCCACAACGCCACGGTGCGCGACGCACGCGGCGAGAAGTCGTCCACGACAGCGGAAACGGGGACGCCGAGCAAACGCTCCGCCGAACCAGAAGGATCAGCCACTGTGGCCGATGCCAGAACGAAGATCGGATCCGCGCCGTATTTGCGCGCGACCCTCCGCAGGCGCCGCATCAACAACGCCACGTGCGAGCCGAAAACGCCGCGATAGGAATGGCACTCGTCGATCACCACGTACTTCAGCCTGCGGAAGAACCGCAGCCATTTCGGGTGCTGCGGAAGGATTCCGCGGTGCAGCATGTCCGGGTTGGTGAAGACCCAGTTCGCGTGCGCCTTGACCCAGTCGCGTTCGGCCATCGGGGTGTCACCGTCGTAGGCCGACGCGCGCACCCCCTTGATCCCCAGCTCCTCGAGCGACCGGAGCTGGTCCGCCCCAAGGGCTTTGGTCGGTGACAGGTACAGCGCGGTGGCCTTCGTGTCCGCCAAAAGAGTGGAAAGCACGGGCAACTGGTAGGCAAGTGACTTGCCCGACGCCGTGCCCGTGGCGAGGACCACGTGCTGCCCCGACCACGCGAGCGAAGCGGCCTCGGCCTGGTGCCGCCACGGCTCGCGCACACCGGTCTCGACGAACGCCTCGACGACCGGGAGAGCCGTCCACGCAGGCCACTCCACGTGATCTGCCTGCCGCAACGGCAGATCCCGCGCGTGCGTGAGGGGTGACTCCCCGGCGGGCACACCCGCCAGCACGCGGTCCAGCAGCCGGCGTCCCTGATCCACCACGGGATCGAGCTTCGCATACACCACCGACAGTCCAGGCCGGGCCGTACTCGACTTCCTGCGCAGATAACGGTGTGTGCACGGATCGGGACGTTTCGTTGCCTCGTTGCAACCAACCCCTAGACTCCCCGCTCATCGCATCCAATGAGGGATGCGTCACGTCGCGCTGGGCGGCTGGTCTGCCTTGGCGCTGCACATGGCAACTCACCAGGAGGACGGATGTCCCGGCAATTCCTCGCGGAGGGCCTTGAGCTCTCCGGGGGTGATCGCGGCGTCGTAGCCGTGGTCGCCGTGGTCGCCCTGGCTGCTCTCGCCGTCGGGTACGTGCTGCTCAAGGAGGTGCTGGCCGCCGGCCAGGGCACCCCCAAGATGCAGGACATCGCCAAGGCGGTTCAGGAGGGCGCAGCGGCCTACCTCAACCGGCAGTTCCGCACGCTCGGCATCTTTGTCGTGATCGTGTTCGTTCTGCTGTTCGCGCTACCGGCAGATGATTTGGCCGAACGAATCGGCCGATCTTTGTTCTTCCTCGTCGGTGCCGCGTTCTCGGCGACTATCGGCTACCTGGGCATGTGGTTGTCCACGCGCGCCAACGTGCGTGTCGCCGCCGCCGCGAACGAAGAAGGCGGTCGCGAGAAGGCGACGCGCATCGCGTTCCGCACCGGTGGTGTGGTCGGCATGACGACGGTCGGTCTCGGTCTCTTCGGAGCCGCGCTGGTCGTGCTCGTGTACGCGGGTCAGGCCCCGAAGGTCCTGGAGGGCTTCGGTTTCGGTGCCGCGCTGCTCGCGATGTTCATGCGTGTCGGTGGCGGCATCTTCACCAAGGCCGCCGACGTCGGTGCCGACCTCGTCGGCAAGGTCGAGCAGGGCATCCCCGAGGACGACCCCCGCAACGCCGCCACCATCGCGGACAACGTGGGCGACAACGTCGGTGACTGCGCCGGCATGGCCGCGGACCTCTTCGAGTCCTACGCCGTGACGCTCGTCGCGTCGCTGATCCTCGGCACCGCCGCGTTCGGCGTGCAGGGCCTGCTGTTCCCGCTGATCGTTCCCGCGATCGGCGTGCTGACCGCGGTCATCGGCGTGTACACGACGAAGGCGAAGGCGGGCGAGAACGGCCTGGCCGCCATCAACCGCTCCTTCTACATCTCCGCGGTCATCTCCGCGGTGCTGTGCACCATCGCGGCGTTCGCGTACCTGCCGAGCTCCTTCGCCGACCTCAACGGCATCAGCGACGCGGTCAAGCTCGAAGCCGGCGGCGCCAACCCGGCGCTGATCGCGTCCGTCGCGGTGATCATCGGCATCGTGCTGGCCGGCGTCATCCTCTGGCTGACCGGCTACTACACCGGCACCGAGCACAAGCCGGTGCAGGAGGTCGGCAAGACCTCGCTGACCGGTGCGGCCACGGTGATCCTGTCCGGTATCTCGGTCGGTTTCGAGTCGGCCGTCTACACCGCGCTGGTCATCGGTGCCGCCGTGTACGGCGCGTTCCTGCTGTCCGGTTCGGTCGTCGTCTCGCTGTTCGCGATCGCGCTCGCCGGTTGTGGTCTGCTCACGACGGTCGGTGTCATCGTCGCGATGGACACGTTCGGCCCGGTCTCCGACAACGCGCAGGGCATCGCCGAGATGTCCGGTGACGTGCACGGCGAGGGCGCGCAGATCCTCACCGAGCTCGACGCCGTCGGCAACACCACCAAGGCCATCACCAAGGGCATCGCGATCGCGACGGCGGTGCTCGCCGCGACCGCGTTGTTCGGTTCCTACCGCGACGCGATCGAGCAGGCCATCGCCAAGGTCGGCAACGTCGCGGGCGACCTGCCCGTGTCGTTCACCAACCTGGTGTTCAGCCCGAACATCCTCGTCGGCATCACCATCGGCGCGGCTGTCGTCTTCATGTTCTCGGGCCTCGCGGTCAACGCCGTGACGCGTGCCGCCGGTGCCATCGTGTTCGAGGTGCGCCGTCAGTTCCGCGAGAACCCGGGCATCATGGACTACTCGGTGAAGCCGGAGTACGGCCGCGTCGTCGACATCTGCACCAGGGACTCGCTGCGTGAGCTGGCGACTCCTGGTCTGATGGCGGTGCTCGCCCCGGTCGCCGTCGGATTCGGCCTCGGCGTCGGCCCGCTGGCCGGTTACCTCGCCGGTGCGATCGCGACCGGCACGCTGATGGCGGTGTTCCTGGCCAACTCCGGTGGTGCCTGGGACAACGCGAAGAAGCTGGTAGAGGACGGCAACCACGGTGGCAAGGGCTCCGACGCCCACGCCGCCACGGTGATCGGTGACACGGTCGGTGACCCGTTCAAGGACACCGCCGGCCCCGCCATCAACCCGCTGATCAAGGTCATGAACCTGGTCTCGGTGCTGATCGCGCCGGCCATCGTCACCTTCTCCATCGGTGACAGCGCGTCCGACCCGATCCGGATCGCGATCGCCCTGGTCGCGACCCTGATCATCGTCGGTGCGGTGGTCGTGTCCAAGCGTCGCGGCACCGCGATCACGGACACCCCTGCGGAGTCCGTGAGCAACGGCGCCGCGTAGTTCCCCCTCGGGCCGGGGTACGTTCGGGTCTCCCCCCGACGTACCCCGACCGAGGAGTTCCGACATGAGGCGCAGCCTCGTCGCCACTGCCGCTGTTGCCGCCCTTGCGCTGGCCGGGTGCACCACCGGCGGCAACTCCGGCACCTCATCAACGCCCACCAGTGGAGCGGCCAACCCCCAGGCCGTCGCCTACATGGACAAGGTGTGCGGAGCGGCATCCGAGTTCGCCAAGATCGAGAAGACGGCCCCCAAGCTCGACGCGGGCGACTCCACCAAGCTCAAGGCCGAGATGGCCGCGTACATGGGCCAGCTCGCCGACGCGTTCGCGAAGTCGGCCGAGGGCCTCAAGAACGTCGGCCCGTCGCCCGTCGCGGGCGGTGAGGCTGCCGTCACCAGGATGGCCGAGACGTTCACCTCGCTCAGCGCCGTGTTCGCCGACGCCAAGGTCAAGGTCGAGCAGGCCGACGCCAACAACGCCACCGGAGGCCTCCAGGCCGCCGGAGAGGCCATCGCCAAGCTCTCCGAGCTCGCTGACCCGCTGCGGGACCTCAAGGACGTCCCCGAGCTGCAGAAGGCCACGCAGACGGCGCAGAAGTGCCAGGAGATGCAGCGCCTCAACGTCACGCCGACGAGTTGAGCGGGGCCATCCGGAGTAGCTTCCGGTCCATGCGCCGCACAGTCCTCGCAGCCGTGTCGTGCTGTCTGCTCGTGGTCACCGCGTGCAGCAGCGAAGGTTCGTCCACGCCTCCTGCACCCAGCGAGGCCGAGGTCGTGGCGTGGATGGACAAGGTCTGCGGCGCCGTCGACAGCACTGTGAAGATCATGTCCGACGAGCCGCCGATCGACATGAACGACCCGTCGAAGCTCAAGGCGGGCCTGTCGGACTGGCTCGGCACCAAGGTCACCGCGGTCGACAAGTCGATCGCGGACCTCAAGGCGCTCGAGAACGGCCCGCACCCGAAGTCGAAGGAGCTGGCCACCGCCGCGCAGGACGGCATGGGGCAGATCAAGACGCTGCTCGCCGACACCAGGTCGAAGCTGGACTCCTCTGCCGACGCGACCCAGGCCGTCACCGCCTTCACCGAGATGGTCGCCAGGGCGAACGAACTGGACGCGGCCGGTGCCGCCGTGCAGAAGAAGTTCGACGACTCGGGCCTCGGCGAGGTGGCGCGCAAGGCCGACGGCTGCAAGAGCCTGCAGACCTCGCCTCCTGCGTCCTGACCAGCAGAGATAGGGATTCCCGGATCGCCCGAACGGGTACAGTTCGGCGGTCCGGGAAACTAGGTCGATGAGGACACGCCTGCTCGCTGTGCTGACCGGTGCCGTCGTGCTGACCGCCTGTGGTTCCGCCGAGGACAAGCCGATCACGGACGCGCAGCGGCAGTGGGTGGACGCGTTCTGCGGCGGCGTCCTCCCGGGCATGGAAGCGGGCCTGGAGCTGCGCAAACAGGACCCTGCGGACGTCAGCGCGGTCAAGACGGCCTACGTCAAACTCGTCACCTCGAACGCCACCGCGTTCGCCGCGGCGGAGAAGAAGCTGAAGGAGCTCGGCGCGCCCGAGGACGACCTGGAGAACGTGCACGAGCAGCTGGTCAAGTTCGTGGCGGAGTCGGCGAGGTCGTACGGCGCCGCGCAGGCTCCCGTGCAGGCGCTGGAGCCCAACGCCCAGTTCCTCGAAGGCGCCGAGAAGGTGCTGGCCGACACCAACGTGGTGACCACGCCGGAGGACCTCCGCGCGACCTTCCAGGAACTGCAGAAGCGGCCGAAGTACGCAGCGGAGCTGGGCAAGTCGCGACCGTGCACGGAGATCAAGTCGAAGGGCCAGGAGCTCGGCCAGCAGTAGGCGCGTCCCGCGTTCAGCCTGCCGTAGGCGCCTCGGGCCTTGGCCAGCAGTAGGCGCCCCGGCGCTCGTATGGGCAACACCCTGCCTGTGCTGCCTACTCGTTCAAAGCACAGTTCAAAACACTGGTCCCACTAGCAACAGTCGAACGTCTGTTCTACCCTGTGGGCCGTGGTTGGGCAGCTGTCCTTCTTCTCGGCCGAGGCACGCACCCCGGCCAAGGCGGACCTAGCCGGCTTCCTCTGCGGGCCGGGTCAGGCCGTCAGCTTCGCGCGCGGTACAGCCGCCCGCGTGTACACCGAGCTGCTCGACGACTGGCGACTGCGCCCCCTCAAGCAGGCCTGCGCCGAGCGCGGGGTGACCACGGAACTGTGCGTCAACGAGGCCGGAACGCACTTCGTCCGCACGCCGTTCCGCACCGATCTCACCCCACTGGCTGCCCGCTGGCTGGACGGATCTGTCAAAACCGTGCCGCCGGACTTCGAGCTGAACGGAGCAGTGCTGCGCGTCTGGGCGCTGGCCGCGGGCAGCTGGATGGAGTCCGCCTATCTGCTCGGTTTGGACCCCAACGCACCGCAGACACACGCACCATTGCAAAATGCGCTGCTCGCGTCGGGACTTCCGTGCACCCTGGTAGGGGCTCCGGCGTTGCGGGTGACCGGCCGACGACGGCTGGCACGGCTCGCTGAGCTGGTCGGAAGCCCTCCTCAGGGAGTGGCGATGAGCACCTGGCCGGCGGCCTGAGCGGGCCGTCCGGCATGGTTGTGTCACTCTGTCTCGTCGTACGGGCGTCGCGGAGACATGACGGATGGTGTGCTTTTCGGCCGACGCTGGGCAACACTGGCGGGCCTGGGAACCGGGTTTGGAAGAGAGCGGGACGGCGAGTGGCTGGATCGACACGGACGAAAAAGAGCAGCGGAGGAGAGGGCGGCAACATTCGACGGCTTGTGATCGTCGAGTCGCCCACCAAGGCGCGCAAGATCGCGTCCTACCTCGGCAGCAACTTCGTCGTGGAGTCCTCCAGGGGACACATCCGGGACCTGCCGCGCGGTGCCGCCGACGTTCCGGCGAAGTTCAAGGGCCAGGCCTGGGCGAGGCTCGGCGTGGACGTCGACCACGACTTCGAGCCCCTCTACGTGATCTCCGCCGACAAGAAGTCGCTGGTCACCGAGCTCAAGGAAGCGTTGAAGGACGTTGACGAGCTCTACCTCGCGACAGACGGTGACCGCGAAGGTGAAGCCATCGCGTGGCACCTGCTGGAGACGCTGAAGCCGAAGGTCCCCGTCCGCCGGATGGTGTTCCACGAGATCACCGAGTCCGCGATCCAGGCCGCCGCGGCCAACCCCCGCGACCTCGACCAGGACCTGGTCGACGCGCAGGAGACCCGCCGCATCCTCGACCGTCTCTACGGCTACGAGGTCAGCCCGGTGCTGTGGAAGAAGGTCATGCCGAAGCTCTCGGCAGGCCGCGTGCAGTCCGTGGCGACCCGTCTGGTCGTGGAGCGCGAACGCGAGCGGATGAAGTTCGTCTCCGCGAGCTACTGGGACATCTCCGCGCAGATGGACGCCGGTGAGAGCGCCACGCCGCGTCAGTTCGGCGCGCGTCTCGTGGCCGTCGACGGCACGCGTCTCGCGACGGGCCGCGACTTCGGCTCGGACGGCAAGCTCACCGGCAAGGCCGACGTCACCGTGCTGGACGAGGCGCAGGCACGCGCCATCGCGGCCGGGCTGCAGAACGCTCCGGTCAAGGTCGCCTCCGTCGAGGAGAAGCCGTACACGCGCAAGCCGTACGCGCCGTTCATGACCTCGACGCTGCAGCAGGAGGCGGGCCGCAAGCTCCGCTTCTCCGCCGACCGCACGATGCGCACGGCGCAGAAGCTGTACGAGAACGGCTACATCACCTACATGCGTACCGACAGCACGACGCTGTCGGAGACCGCGATCAACGCGGCCCGCACGCAGGCCACGGACCTCTACGGCGCCCAGTACGTCTCGCCGCAGCCCCGCCAGTACACGCGCAAGGTCAAGAACGCGCAGGAGGCCCACGAGGCGATCAGGCCGGCGGGAGAGGTCTTCCGCACGCCTGGCCAGGTGGCCGCCGAGCTCGACTCGGACGAGTTCAAGCTCTACGAGATGATCTGGCAGCGCACGATCGCCTCCCAGATGTCGGACGCGCGGGGCAACACGACCAGCATCCGCATCCAGGGCCGCGCGGGCACTGGCCAGGAGGTCACGTTCGCCGCGTCCGGTCGCACGATCACGTTCGCCGGCTTCCTCAAGGCCTACGTCGAGACCGTCGACGCCGAGGCCGGTGGCGAGTCGGACGACGCGGAGTCGCGCCTGCCGCTGCTGGTCAAGGACCAGGACCTGACGATCGCGGAGCTGTCCGCGGACGGTCACACCACCTCGCCGCCCTCGCGCTACACCGAGCCGTCGCTGATCAAGACGATGGAGGAGCTCGGCATCGGCCGTCCCTCCACCTACTCGTCGATCATCAGCACCATCCAGGACCGCGGCTACGTGTGGAAGAAGGGCGCCGCCCTCGTCCCGTCGTGGGTCGCGTTCGCCGTGGTCGGGCTGCTGGAGAACCACTTCGGCCGCCTGGTCGACTACGACTTCACCGCCGCGCTGGAAGACGAGCTGGACGGCATCGCCGCAGGTCGTCAGGGCCGCACGAACTGGCTGTCCGGCTTCTACTTCGGCGGCAGCGTCGGTCCCGACGGCTCGATCGGCCGTTCCGGCGGTCTGAAGAAGCTGGTCGGCACGGGTGTCGAGGACATCGACCCGCGCGAGGTCAACTCGATCCCGCTGTTCAGCGACGCCGAGGGCCGCACGGTCGTCGTGCGCGTCGGCCGCTTCGGGCCGTACCTCGAGCGCGAGGTCGACGGCGCCGCGCAGCGCGCGAACGTGCAGGACGACCTGGCGCCGGACGAGCTGTCCGCGGAGATCGCCGAGAAGCTCTTCTCGACGCCGCAGGAGGGCCGTTCGCTCGGCACCGACCCGGTCTCGGGCAACGAGATCGTGGCCAAGGAAGGCCGCTTCGGCCCGTACGTGACCGAGGTGCTGCCCGAGGCCGCGGAGAACGGCACGTCGTCGAAGGCGAAGGCCCCGAAGCCGCGCACCGGCTCGCTGTTCAAGTCGATGTCGCTGGACACGGTCACGATCGACGACGCGCTGAAGCTGCTCTCGCTGCCGCGCGTGGTCGGCAAGGACCCGGAGACGGGTGCCGAGATCACCGCGCAGAACGGCCGCTACGGCCCGTACCTGAAGAAGGGCACGGACTCGCGGTCGCTGGTCGACGAGTCGCAGATCTTCACCGTCACGCTCGAAGAGGCGCTGAAGATCTACTCCGAGCCGAAGAAGCGCGGCCGTGCCGCCGCCGCGCCGCCGTTGCGCGAGATGGGCAACGACCCGGTGTCCGGCAAGCCGATGGTGATCAAGGAAGGCCGCTTCGGCCCGTACGTCACCGACGGCGAGGCCAACGCGTCGCTGCGCAAGACCGACAGCGTCGAGTCGATCACCGACGAGCGCGCGGCCGAGCTGCTGGCGGAGAAGCGCGCCAAGGGGCCGGTCAAGAAGAAGGCTCCTGCCAAGAAGCCGGCGGCGGCGAAGAAGCCCGCGGCCAAGAAGGCTCCGGCCAAGTCCAAGAGCTGAGCAGGGGGTGGCGGTGCCGATCAACGAGTTCGGACCGGACGGGACTCAGGCCCCGCCGCCTCCCAAGCTGTACCCCGACCCCCTCGCGGGGCTGGTGACGGCTGACAGTTTCGTCGCTCCTCAATGGACGTCACTCAGCTCACGTGTGGCGGTGCCGACACCCCCGGCACCCACCGAGGAAGCGCGCCAGGCCGTCTGGTCGCAGATGCAGCAGGAACAGCGGCGGCCGCGTGGACGGGCGCAGCGGGCGCCCCAGCCGGCACATCAGTACGCGGTCCAGCAGTTCGCCCCGACGTACCAAATGTCTGCGCCGCAACAGCAACAGCAACAGCAGCAGCCCGCAACGCAGACGAGCGGGGTGGCCGCGTTCATCGGCTGCCTGCTCGTCATCGGGTTCTTCGTCCTCGTCCTGCTCGGCATCCTCGGAGCGATCTTCAGCTAGCCGTGTTGTGAGTCCGGCGTGCCGGCTCACCACATCCGGTTACGCTGACCGCACGGGAGTGGCGACTTAGGGGTGACTGAAATTTCGGACGCGGACACACCGGTGACCGAGGCAGGCCAGGCAGGGCAGGCCCAGTCCAGCGTGTCCACGGTTCACCGGCTTCGATCGGTACTCGCCATCAGGCCGTTCCGGAGGCTCTGGCTCGTCACCTACCTGTGCAGCGTTGGTGACTGGCTGTCACTGCTCGCGTTGACCGGTCTGGTCTCCACGATGATGAAGAGCTACGAGTGGCAGTCGTTCGCGCTGCCGCTCGTCGTGCTCACCCAGCTGCTGCCCGGCATCCTCTTCGCGCCCATCGGTGGTGTGCTCGCGGACAAGTTCGACCGCCGCAAGGTCATGGTCATCTGCGACGTCCTGCGCGGCTCGCTGTTCATCTCGATCGCGCTGGTCGGCTCGCCGATCTGGCTCTTCGTCGCGAACTTCCTGGTCGGCTGCTGCGCGATGCTGTGGATCCCGGCCAAGGAGTCGGCGGTCCCGAACCTGCTGCGCCGCCCTGACCAGGTGGAGTCGGCGAACCAGCTCGGCCTGGTGATGACCTACGGCATCTCCACGATCAGCGGGTTCGGCCTCTACTCGCTGATCTCGGGCATCCCCGCGTACCTGAACCTGCAGGGCGGGAACCTGGAGTTCAGCATCGCGACGATCGCGGTGGTGATCAACGGCCTGCTGTACTTCACCTCGGCGATCCTGGTCGCGACCCGGCTGCCGGAGCTCTCCGGCCGTGTCTCCTCGACCCGCAAGAAGGACGACGAGGACAAGCTCGGCTTCATCGCGATGTTCCGCGACGGACTGAGGTTCGCCGGCAAGACGCCGCTGGTCCGCGGCCTGCTCATCGGCATGATCGGCGCGTTCGCCGCGGCCGGTGTCGTGATCGGCACGGCCAAGCTCTACGCGTTGTCGCTGCTGGGCGGCGCCTCGACGTTCGGCCTGCTGTTCGTGGCCGTGTTCCTCGGGCTCGCGGTCGGCATGGCGACGGCACCGCGGCTCGCCCAGCGCCTCGCCTACAACCGCCTGTTCGGCGTCACGATCGTGCTCGCCGGCATCTCGCTCGCGCTGGTCGCGTTCGCTCCGCACCTGTGGATCGCGCTGCTGACGGTGGCGCTGGTCGGCGCGTGCGCGGGCGTGGCGTTCCTGACGGGTCTGACGATCGTGGGCTCGCAGGTCGAGGACGACATGCGCGGCCGCACGGTCGCGCTGATCCAGACGTTGCTGAAGGTCGTGCTGTTCGGTGCCTCGGCCGGCGCGCCGCTGCTGCTCACGTTGCTGCAGAAGCGGCAGATCAGCGTGTTCGGCCACCCGATGGAGGTCGACGCGAGCCGTCCGGTGATGGTCGGCGGGGCCGTGATCGCGATCGTGCTGGGCCTCGTCGCGTACCGGCAGATGGACGACCGGCGTGAGGAGCCGGTGCTGTCGTCGCTGTTCGCGGCGATCCGCGGCCGCCGGCACTCCAAGGGCATGCTGATCGCGGTCGAGGGCGACACCCGCGAGGACACGTCGGTGCAGGCCCGCCGCCTGGCCGCCGCGTTGCGCGCCGAGGGCCTCGAAGTGCTGCTGGCCGCCGACCCAGAACACGACGAACGCCGCCTGCGCACGATGCTGTCGTCCGTCGAGTTGGCCGGCGTGCGTGCACAAGCTCTCGTAGCCGCCGCCGTCCGTGCCGATGTCGTCGAACGGCAGGTGCGCCCCGCTCTGGACAGCGGCTCCATCGTGGTGATGGAGCGCTACGTCGACTCGCCGCTCGCGCACTTCAGCGCCACCAGCTCGCTGGAACACCAGGAGCTCGAAGGCCTGGTCGACTGGGCCACCGGCCGGTTGCGCCCGGACCTGACGATCCTGCTGGACCGCCCCACGCCGGACGGCAAGAGCATCGGTCCCGAACACCACTGGCGCGTGCAGAGGCTGCTCAGCGAGATGGCCGCCGCAGACCCCGACCGCTACGTCGTGGTCGAGGCGGAGGGCGACACCGACGTGGTGGCTGACCGGGTCCGTTCCGCCGTGATCCCCCTGCTCGCCACCCGGAGCCGCCGGGTCCCCGAAGCCGCGGTCTGACCGCCCGCTGGAAGACTGCACCCATGAGCGTGTGGGACGAGGTGGTCGGCCAGCCCGACGCGGTGGCGACCCTGTCGGCGTCCGCGGAGGCAGCGGCCATGATCGTCGCGGGCGGCACCCCGGCTCCCGGCGTGATGACCCACGCCTGGCTCTTCACCGGCCCGCCCGGCTCCGGCCGTTCGTCCACCGCCCGTGCCTTCGCCGGCGCGCTGCAGTGCAGCGTGACGGACGACCGCCCGGGCTGCGGCGAGTGCAACGGCTGCCGCACGACGTTGCACGGCACGCACGCCGACGTCCGCGTCGTGGCGCCCGAGGGTCTGTCGATCTCCGTCGCCGAGATGCGTTCGCTGGTCCAGATCTCCGCCCGCCGCCCCACCTCCGGCCGGTGGCAGGTGGTGATCATCGAGGACGCCGACCGCCTGACCGAGGGCGCGGCCAACGCCCTGCTGAAGGCCGTCGAGGAACCCCCGGAGCGCACGGTGTTCCTGCTGTGCGCACCGTCCGATCACCCCGACGACGTGTCGGTGACCATCCGCTCCCGCTGCCGGCTCGTGTCGCTGGGGTCGCCCAAGCCCTCCGCCATCGCCTCGGCACTGGAGGCCGTCGACGGGGTCTCGCCGGAGATGGCCCAGTGGGCGGCCTCGGTGTGCGGCGGCCACGTGGGACGCGCCCGGCGCCTGGCCGCCGACGAGCTGTCGCGTGCCCGGCGCGAGGCCGTGCTGCGGATCCCGCTGGCGCTGCGCAAGCCGGCCGACGTCTTCACCTGCGCGGACGAGCTGATCAAGGCGGCGGAGGACGACGCGTCCACCGCCAACGAGTCGCGCAACGAGTCGGAGCGCGAGGCCCTGGAGACCGCGATGGGCGCCGGAGGCACCGGCAAGGGCACCGCGGCCGCCTCCCGCGGCGCCAAGGGTGCGTTGAAGGACCTGGAGAAGCGGCAGAAGTCCCGCGCCACCCGGACCCAGCGCGACTCGCTCGACATGGCACTGGTCGACCTGGCCGGGTTCTACCGGGACGCGCTGGTGACCAAGACCGGGTCCGAGGTGGCGTTGATGCACCCGGATCGGGCCAGCGACTCCAAGACCGCGGCCGCCACCTGGTCCTCCGAGTCGATCCTGCGACGGCTCGAGGCCGTGCTGGCGTGCCGGGAGGCCATCGAGGTCAACGTGAAGCCGCGGATCGCCGTCGAGGCGATGGTGACGACGCTGCACCGTGGGTGACTTCGGTGTGACCGTCACCGCGGAGACGGCGGTGCGACTCAGGCCCGAGCTGGACCGACTGATCGCGGAGTTCCGCGCGGTGGCACGTGCCGTGGTCGGCGCACTGCCGAATCCTGACGTGGACGACGACACCCCGGACGAGGTGGAGGCCGGCGGCCGGACGTGGTGGAGGCCGGCGGCCGGACGTGGTGGATCCACTGGCACGACCCGCACTTCCGGTGCGAGAGCGATGCAGGGGTGGTCGTGGAGGCGCACATCTACAGCCCGGACCTGATCGATCCCGGCTTCCTGCTGGAGTACGCGCGGACCGCCGGAGGGCACGAGGCCGTGCTGTCCGCGTGCCCGGCCGGGTTCCACGACATCGCCCGCCTGCTCGACCTGCACCAGGCCTAGAGCCAGCCGAGCGCCGCCGACACCTCGTCCGCCGCCCGCAGCACCCGCGGTCCGAGCGCGATCAGCTCCGGCAGCGAGTGCTCCATCGCCAGTGAGGACGCCGACAGCCCGCCGATCACGGTTCCCGAGTGGTCCCGGATCGCCGAACCCACACAACGCACACCCACCTCGTTCTCCTCGTCGTCGAGGGCGAACCGGGAGCGGCGGACCCGCGTGAGCTGGGCATTCAGCCGCGGCGCCGAGGTGATCGTGTGCGGTGTCCTGCCCGGCAGGCCGGTGCGGGTGAGGAAGGCGTCCAGCTCGGACGTGGAGAGCGAGGCCAGCACGGCCTTGCCGATGGCGGTGCCGTGGGCAGGAAGTGACATGCCCAGGCGGGACGCCATGCGGTACGGCTTGTCGGCCTCGATCTTGTCCACGTAGACCAGTTCGTCGCCGAACAGCACGGCCAGGTGCACTGTGCAGCCTGTCGACTCCTGCAGCGCGCGCAGGGCCGGCCGTGCCCGCTCCACCGTGTCGAGGGGGCGGAGGACCTTGCCTGCCAGGGCCAGGACCCGCGGGCCGGTCAGGTACCCGTCCGATCCCATGGTCGCGAAGCCGCGGTCCACCATCGCCTGCAGCAGGCGGTGGACCGTCGACTTCGGCAGGCCGGTCACCCGCGCGATGTCCGTGATGCGCGTGTGGTCGGCCAGGGCCTCCAGCACGGCGAGCGTTTTTTCGACGGCGGTATCGGTCATCTCGCCAGCCAGCCTCCATCCACGACCAGAACGTGTCCGGTCACATAATCGGACGCGGCGGACGAAAGGAACACCGCCGGGCCCACCAGATCTTCCGGCGTGCCCCAGCGGCCTGCCGGGATCCGCTCGCGGATCGCCGGTTCGCGGTCGGGGTCCGCGCGCAGGGGTGCGGTGTTGTTCGTCTCGATGTAGCCGGGGGCGATGGCGTTGACCTGCACGTTCGACCCCGCCCACTCGTTCGCGAGCAGCTTGGTCATGCCGACCAGCGCGTGCTTGGAGGCGGTGTAGGCCGAGACGAGGATCCCGCCCTGGAAGGACAGCAGCGACGCGATGTTCACGACCTTGCCGCCGCCGTTGGCGATCATCTGCCGGCCGCAGAGCTTCGAGATCTCGAACGCCGAGTCGAGGTTGACCGCCATGATCCGCTGCCAGTCGGACAGCGACACGTCCACGGCGGCGCCCCGGTGGATGGTGCCGGCGTTGTTCACGAGGACGTCGACGCGGTGCTCGGCCAGTACCGGTGCCAGCGCGGGTTCGACCGACTCCGGTAGCGCCAGGTCCACGGAGACCGTGGCCAGGGCCGGTGCCACGTCGGAGAGGTCGCCGCGGCCGACGAGGATCAACTGGGCGCCCGCGTCGTGCAGGCCGCGGGCGATCGCCGCGCCGATGCCCGTGCGAGCACCGGTCACCAGCGCCGTCTTGCCTTCTAGAGAGAAGCTCACCGCAGCTCCGTCACGGCGACCGGGTCGACCCCTGTGCTCGGCTGGATGGTGCCCTAGCGGGCAGCGCGGCGAAGATCACCACGCCCGCGAGCAGCAACGCCGTGCCGGTCCAGAACAGCGGGATCGACTGGTACGCGGCGTTCGTGTAGGCCAGCGGCGGCGCCCCGCGGGGTGGCGCCGCCGGCGCGCCGGGCTGCTGCGGCACGGTCGTCGGCGGCTGACTGGTTCCGCAGATCACGCCACCCTGCGGCGCCGCGGCCCGCACGATCTGCTCGCCCAGCGAGATCTGCGCGAGCGCCGTGGGCAGGTTCGGCAGCTTCAGCTTGTCCGTCGGCAGCACCTGCACGTCGAGCATCCTGGCCGTGGCCCCGAGCTGGAAGCCGCTGAACCCGTTGCCCGTGAAGGCCGCCTTCTTCTCGCTCAGCCCCGCGATCTGCAGCTTGATCACGACCAGGTCCAGCAACAACGGGATGTCCAGCGTCGGGTGAGCGGCGTCCAGCGTGCCGAGCTCCTTGCCGTTCTGGCTGACCTTGAGCACCGGCGCGGTGTACGTGATCGTGGACGTCTTCTCGTCCCCTGTGGCCATGGCCTTCAGCGTCGGCGGGCTGGCGACGTCGATCTTGATGCCCCCGGCCAGCTCCACGCTGACCGCCCGCATCGTCGAGGTGGACTCGACCGCCTTGTTCTTGCTGCCGGGCAGGTCCACGAGCTTGACCACCGAGCTCGCCTCGAACGTGTCCGGGATGCTGATCAGGCTGGTCTTCACCGGCAACGGCACCTCGGCCGGCAACGCGCTCAGCACTTCGAGCCCGGCCAGCGACGTCCGCGCCGTGGCCAGCGGACTGATGCACGGCCCGAGCTTCTCGTCCCACCGCGCGTGCACACTGCCGTTGAGCAGCTTGAGCTTCGCGAGCGGCGTCTCCGGAATCGGCAGCCCACCGTTCGTCGGCTGCGGGTTGTCCGGAATCGCCGTCTGCACCAGCGTCCCCGGCGACTGCGGCGACCGCCCGGCCACCGCGAACCCGAACGGGTTGGCCTGCGTGACCACCCGCTCCGTGCTCAGGAACGCCTCGGTGTTGACCTGCGC
This sequence comes from Lentzea sp. HUAS TT2, assembly GCF_051853195.1. Lineage (NCBI taxonomy): Bacteria > Bacillati > Actinomycetota > Actinomycetes > Pseudonocardiales > Pseudonocardiaceae > Lentzea > Lentzea sp. HUAS TT2. Next base: position 3,123,027 of record NZ_CP196667.1, read on the forward strand.
GCTCGCCAGCCCCACCCCGAACTCGGTGACCGACTGCTTCGGCAACTGCTCGCCGAGCCCGGGCAGGATCGTGTTCGTGGGCACCCCCTGCGGCCCGAGCCGGATGACGCTGAGCCCGGTACCGGCATCACCTACCGCGTGCGCGAGGGGCTGAGGCCCGTTCGGCGCCGATGCCGGAGGCTGGTTCGGATCGCGTGGCCCCGGCACCGGAGTGGTCGGAGGCTGCGCGAGCGCGGGTGCCGCGACGAGCGCGAGCAACAGGCCAGCCAGCGGCACGGACAACGATCGGCGCATTGACCACTCCTCGGCGGTGGGGAGGTCGTGACATCGGTCACGGTCCGTACAACGAAGCCGACCCCCGTGAGTAACGCGGTTGCGGGTCGGTTATAGTTATCGCATCTCGCCGCCTTAGCTCAGTCGGCCAGAGCAGCTCACTCGTAATGAGCAGGTCATCGGTTCGATTCCGATAGGCGGCTCGGTGAGATAAGACCCAGGTCAGGCTTCCTGACCTGGGTCTTTCTTTGTTCCCAGGTTCGTGACGAGTTGTAGAGCTGCGCTGCTCTGGGCCTCGTGTGGCCGAAGTGTGCCCATCGGTTCCGGTGGATCTACGCGAGACGAGCTTGGCCGCTGCTTCGGCGGCGCGGTGAGCGCCCCTGGGAAGAACGCTCGTGTAAATGTCCGACGTGATGCTGATGGACGAGTGTCTCCTACACGGTCTTCATGTCCGCACTGCCTGCGAGCGCGAGCGTCGCGGCACCGTGCCGCAGGTCGTGCAGCCGGATCGGCGGCAGGCTCGACGTCCGCACGTTCTTCTCGAACGTCTGGGCACCTTGCCGGGTACAGCAGCGTCCCGTTGGCCTCGGTGAACCCACGGCCCGTGTTGGCCCAGGCCTCGCCCCACTCCAACCGCTCGGCTGCCTGCTGCGCCCTATGCATCCGCAGGACCTTGACCGTCTCAGCGTCCAGCGCGACGACTCGCGCACTGCTGAACGCCTTCGGGTCTCCCTCCTCGACGTTCCACCTGTCGAGCACGAACCTGAGTCGCGACCGTCGCCGTCTTCGCGTCGAGGTCGACGTCTGACCAGCGCAGCCCGCACCCCTCGCCTCGACGCAGTCCTCGGAATGCGATCAGGTGATACAGCCCGTACAGCCTGTCCTCGTGCACCAGGTCGAGGAACTCGCCCGTCTGCTCCGGCGTCCAGACCATGACCGGTGACGGCTTCTAGTCCTTCGTTGCCACTACTCGACGCGTTCAGCAGTTCACACCAGAGCCTTGGGACGCTTGCCTGGCTCGATCTCGACGTGAGCGGCCGGGTTGAACGTGATGATCTGCTGCGCGATCGCGTCGTTCAGCGCTGCTCGTAGACCTCCGACATTGTCAAGGCCGCCCGCGCCCGACGGGATCGCAGAGGCGACGCTCAAGCATGCTCGCAAGCGCGCGGGCATCGCGACCACCCGGCAGGGCTTCGGGCAGGGCTCGGTGTGGACGTTCGCCTTGCAGCCCGCGCCATCCGGATCACCGTTGAAACCGTTCGGATCAGGTGCCGAGAGCTGATCTGGATGAGCTGAATGGTGATCCGAACGCGACCGGACCCGACCGGTCGGCAGAGGCCCCGCGTGCACCGTTTCCGGCCTTTCTTGGCGTGGGGGTGGTGTCGATGGCTGCGAGCCCTACCTCACCAGCTGCCATGTTCCACATCGTTGTGTCGTGAAACTGCCGTCCGAGGGTGCGACTGTGACTGTGATCGACTGCGCGTGGGTGACGAAGTTGTTGTCGATGATCTCGCCGTCCGGTTGCGTCCGCTCCCAGTAGCAGTCATCGACACTGCGAGTGGTGCGGTACTTACCGGGCTTGATCTTTCCCTTGCCAGTGCCGATCTCGTACGTTCCACTGCCGAACGGCACATTCCCTTCGAGCACGTCGTTCAGTGCGCCTTGGTGTTCAGGACACAAAAGGGGAATGCCGATCTTGAAGATCTCCAGACTCTTCGCGTCCTCGTTGATCTGTCCCTGGAGGAACTCCGACGCGGTCACGTACTGGGCCGGGGTAGTCATGCTCTTGCACACGTCGAGCACCCATGCGGATGCTGTTCGGTACGTGCTGCCTACAGCAGAGCTGAGTCCCGCAATCTCCACTGCGTCATCGACCTTCTCCGCTGGTGTGAGTTCTCCAGGTTTGACCCAGACGGTCGCAGTCGATTGGGCGCTGCGGTTGGCCTCGATCGAACTCACGACCCACTTGTTCAGGGACTCGGGGAGCGTCCCAGTAGTCGAAATCTGGAAGAGGTTCGACTTCTTGGTCGCATGCGTCACGTAGACGTAGTAGCCGAGTTTTGGATCTCGGCGACCGCTGTGTTCGCAGTGACGCCTACGTACTTGGCGGTGTCGATCACTGGTGGAAGCGGTGCAGCGGAAGTCGTCGTGGTCGTTACCGCCGTTGATGATCGGGACGGTTCAGACGAAGGGCTTGCAGCGCCGCAGGCGGACAGAGCGGCTACTGCGCCTAGCGCGATGAAGGGCAGCGTGAATCGGCGCATGCGGAACTCTTTTCGCAGTCGCAAGTGGTGTCACATCTGGCTGCCAGGCATGCCCTGTATCGGTGTGAGACCAGCAACGCGTTACTGACCGTCATCCGCTGAGATCGACTCGGCCGAAGCTCATCAGCCCGGTGTAAGAAGGGCGTTGAGGCGTTGTAGTGCCAGTTGCCCACTCGTGCTGATTTCGATGAGTCCACCATCGTCGGCAGCGCGGATTGTCCGCTGTATCTGGTGCGGCAGGCGGTAGGTCTCAGCGGCAAGGAGCGCGGTGCGCAAGGCGTCTTCTGCGCCGTCTCGCTGTCGGGCTGCAAGCAGAACCTGTCCGGCGGTGACTCGCTCGATGATGTGCCATTGCGGGGCGACTGGTGCCGCATTCGGCATATGCGTCTGCATGATCCGGACCGCGTTGGCGGTTCTGCCAGTCGAGATCAGGCCGCGCAACTCGATCTCCCGGAAGGTGAACGGGTTGAACAGCATGCTTCGGCCGCCACCGTCGTCGAGTCGTTCGCGGTACCCGTTGATCGCTAGGTCGAACAGGTCCGGGTCACCGTGTTCGCCTGCGGCACGAGCGAGAAGCGCGAACGCGGCTCCCTGTCCCTCCCGATCCTCGGACATGGCAACAGCTCGACCGAGTCGCGCGATGGCTGCGCCGATGTGGTCAGCCTTGCGCAGCTCGTTCCCGTGCATCCGCAGCGCATGAGCGAGGAATGCCCGGTCGCCGAGGTACTCAGCGATTACCAAGGCCTTGCCCGTCCAGCGGGCGGCAGCCGTCAGCCGTTCCTCCGGCAGCACCGTGCCGAGCGAGACGCCGAGTGCGGCACGGCCCTGCCCGAGCAGGATCATCGTGTCCCGTTCGGCCCGTCCCTCGGCGGCTCGTGCCTCAAGCCGTGCGACCAGCGGCCACAGTTCGTTGACGGCATCGACGGCCCTGCCTGACTGGCGTGCGATCTCGGCAAGGCGGATGGTCGAGTCACCGAACTGGATCATCGCGGCGAAGTCGGCATCGTCGTTGTCGGTCACGCCGAGCGCGTGCATCGGCAGCCCGAGCGTCCGCGCGATGTGCCGCCGAGTGGCCACGTCGCTGATGTTCCGGCGACCGGTCTCGATCATCGACACGTAGGTCTTGTCGTAACCGAGCAGAGCGGCGAGCCGTTCCTGACTCAGCTTGTTCAAACTGCGGTACACGCGCAGGATCGTTGGCAGATCACGACTTCTGAGTGCAGCCGTCGCTTCGGGAGCTGACCACAGCCACACCGCGGGCATGAGTTGACGAGCGGGCGCGGACGGTGCGGCGTGGCGCGCGCTCGCGTGACACGTTGGGCAGATCGGTTCGACGGCGAGCCGACTCAACCCGGCTCCGCACGCATCGCACCGCCTGCTCGTCATGGCTTACCTGACCGCGTCCGCGCGCAGCCGCTCAAACCACGTCGCAATCGAGCGCTTGTAGCCCTCTGGCATGTTCAAGCCCGGCACCTCGTCCTCCGTGAACAAGCCGATTTCCTTGTGCTCGTGGGAAAGCACGGGTTCGCTGTCGCCGACCGGGTGGCATCCGTAGGTCACGATGAACACGTTCTTCTCGGCAACGTTGATGTAGTACATCCACGTGTCGAGGATCGGCCCGGTCGTCACCTTCCACTGCGTCTCTTCGGTGATCTCGCGGGCAACGCACTCTTCCGGCGTCTCTCCGGGCTCGATACGGCCGCCCGGCAACTCCCACTCCTCCCGCTCGTTCTTCAGCAGCAACACCTTGCCGTCGCGGACCACCACGCCCTTGATCGAGACGGGGTAGGCAAGCTGGCTCATCGAGGTGTCCTCCGTGATTCGCGGGCAGGCTGCTCAACGGCAAAGTAGCACCGGAACCCACCATGCCGAGGCGACGCGGTGTTGACAACCTGTCACTGGACGTGATGGACAGAACAGCGTTCTGCTGATCCCGTAGACGAGTCGTTTCGGGAGGTAGACGCCATGATCGAGCCGTATCGCGTCAACGCGGACTCCGCCAACCTGGTCGAGCTGATCGCTGAGCAGGGACTCGCTGTAGTCGACGGTCTCGACGGCCCCCAGGACCTGCTCAGGCTCGCGCAGTCGATCGCCATCGTCGTGCCGCACCGGGACAGCGGACCTGATGGCGTCACCACGATCGCTGACCTTGGTGAGTCGATCGTGCGCAGCGGATTCGCAGGCTTCAGCGCTTGTGCGCTCAACCCGCACACCGATCGCTCAGGCGTTCCGCATCCGCCCGCGCTGCTGATGATGAGCTGCTCGCAGGCTGCGACGGCCGGCGGCGAGTGCGTGCTCATCGACGGTCAGGCCGTGTACGACGATCTCGCCGAGTCGGAGCCTGAAGCGCTCACCGCCTTGAGTACTCCGCGCTCCGTCTTGTTCGGCGGCGCGGCTGGGTACCTCAGCTCGATCTTCAGCGACAACGGCGGCGGCCGGATCGCTGTCAGACTTCGGCTCGACGAGCTTGCTCAGTTCGCGCCCGAGGTCGACCGCTGGATTCCAGTGCTGCGGAACGTGATCGACCGCCACGCGTTCGAGATCAGGCTGACTGCCGGGCAGGGCTACGTCCTGGACAACCACCGCTGGTTGCACGGTCGACGAGCATTCACCGGGCAGCGCGTGGTCCACCGCGTGAACGGCGACCCATTGCCCGAACTGGTTGTGGCGACGGGTGTTCGCGTCCGGGCGTCGAGTGATGCCGCATGAGCGACGACGCGGCGATCCGCGCCTTTCCGACACTTGCTGCGCTCATTGCGATCAGAGATGCGGGCTGGACCTTCGTCCACCGCGACGAGGTCGAGGGCGTGCCAACACAGGTCGACGGCTACCGAGTCTGGCCAGGCGGATGGATCGACGCCGTCCGCGTTCGCGATGAGGACGACGCGATGGCGTTGCGCACCGATGGGGATGAGCCGCCCGGCATCGTGTGGGAGCGCACAGGTTCACTGGCGCATGTGGTTCAAGAGCTGCTGGGCGTTCCTGCTCCTGGCGATCGCCTCGCGCCTCGGCTCGTGAAGGCGACCGGGCCGATCCTGTGGACGCCGTAGTCAGACCGGCAGCCGGTGTCTTCCGGTCGTTGCTGCACGCGGTCGAGACAACGGTACGACCGATCGACTTCCGAGGAATCGCACTCTGGTTCGCCGTCTGCGGGGCGGCATCCGTGCTGGTCAGCGGGGACGAGATAGGGGCTCGCAAAGTGTGCCCATTGTGTGCCCGAACGCTCCGAAACGAGCTGATCGTCAACGGCACCGGACGGCAGTCGCACCGGCCTGAACAGGATCAATCAGACCGGTGCGGTACTACCCGTCAGCACTCAACACGAACACTGGGAAACTCGTAATGAGCAGGTCATCGGTTCGATTCCGATAGGCGGCTCGGTGAGACGGAAGGGCCAGGTCATTCGCTGACCTGGCCCTTCCGCATATCTACGCTGGTGCCATGGCCGTCATGGAAGTGCAGAACGACTCCACGGAGTGGCTCGTCGTCTGGCTGGAACCGCTCGCTTACGACTACTGGCTGCGGCGCGGGGAAGGGCTCCGCATCCGCACCGATTACGTCGGTGACGAGCTCGCCTTCCACGTTTCCACCCACGCGACCGACGCGGATCGGGCGGAAGGGGTGGAGAACCTGGTCGTCTACGTCGAGAACTGCAGTTTCCACGCCGAGGTCACCGACCAGAACGGCAATGTCCTCGAACTCGCGCATCAGCGTCCCGAGGGCCGCTAACCGCACGTGGTGAGTGCCTGCTCCAGCGCCGCACGTTCCGCCGGCGCCACGGAAAGCGCATAAGCGGCCTTCACCGTCACATAGATCCGCCCGTACGAACACGCGTACCCGGCATTGGGCGGCATCCACTCGTCGGGCGTCTTGTCGCTCTTCGACTGGTTCACCTTCCCCGACACCGCCACGAGGTTGCGCAGGTCGTTGGCCGCGGCCAGGCGTTGCTCGGGAGCCCACGCCGCGGCACCGCTGCGCCACATCTCGGCCAGCGGCACCACGTGGTCGATCTGGATCTTCGACGTACCGCTGACCCGCGTGCCCGTGTACGGGTCGTCGAGGTTGCCCGCCTGGACACCGCAGCGGCCCGGTTTGCGCTCCACCTCGGTCAGGTCGCGGGCCAGGACCTGGCTTCGCTGGTCGCAGCCGTCGCCGTCGGTGTCGAACCAGGGCTGGCCGAACACGCACGCCTTGCCGTCCGAGCAGTCGCGCACGTAACCGTCCAGGCGGCCTGGGGCGGCGACGGGCAGGGCCGCGAGCGACGTGCGCGCGGTGACGGCGTCGAGGGTGCCCGCCGGGACCCGGTCCACCTGCGGGCCGGGGGGTGCCAGGGGGAGCGCGGAACAGCCGGTCAGCAGGATGATCAGCAATAGCCACCGCATGAGAACTGCATACCCGCGTGGCAACAGGTGATGGCCGCCCAACGGCGTAACTAGACCCGGCTTTCGGCGTCCTCCACCACTTCCTGGCCGCTGAGGACCGCGCGCATCTGTTCGGAGTCGAGCATGCCTTCCCAGCGCGACACCACGAACGTCGCCACGCAGTTGCCCAGCAGGTTCGTGAAGACCCGCATCGAGTCCATGATCCGGTCGGCGCCCAGCAGCAACGCGACCGCGGCGGCGGGGATCGAGCCGACCGCGGCGACGGTGGCGGAGAGGGCCAGGAACGCCGAGCCGGGTACGCCCGCCATGCCCTTGGAGGTCAGCACGAGCACCAGCACGATCGTGAGCTGGTCGCCGAGGTCGAGCGGGATGTTGAGTGCCTGCGCCAAGAACACCGTGGCCAGGGACAGATAGATCGAGGCGCCGTCGAGGTTGAACGAGTACCCGGTCGGCAGCACGAGGCCTACGGACGTGGGGGCGCAGCCCGCGCGTTGCAGCTTCACCATCATCCGCGGCAGCACGGCTTCCGACGACGCGGTGCCGAGTGCCAGCAGGAACTCTTCCTTGGCGTAGCGCAGGAACTGCAGGATGTTGACGCGTGCGAACACCCACGCGATCACGCCGAGCAAAGCGCAGAACAGCAGTGCGGCGCCGTAGGACGCCAGGATCAGCCACGCGTACGTGCGCAGCGAGCCGAGTCCGTACTGGCCGACGAGGAACGCCATCGCGCCGAACGCGCCGAGGGGCGCCAGTTTCATGATGTAGCCCAGGACGGCGAAGAACACCAGGTTGACGCGTTCGATCAGGTCCACCACGGGTTTGCCGCGTTCGCCGAGCTGGGCGAGCGCGCAGCCGAACAGCACCGAGAACAGCAGCACCTGAAGCAACGCGTTGCGCGCCAGCGCGTCCACCACACTGGAGGGGATGAGGTCGAGCAGGAACTGGACGACGCCCGGGAGGTGACCGCCCTGCGTCTTCGCGTCCACCGCGGAGGCGTCCAATGTGGACGGATCGACGTCCATGCCGTCGCCGGGCCGCACGACGTTGCCGACGAGCAGGCCGAACGCGAGCGCGGCCGTCGACACGACCTCGAAGTAGATCAGCGCCTTCAGGCCGATGCGGCCTACCGCGCGCAGGTCCCCGACCTTCGCGATGCCCGTGGCCACCACGCAGAAGATCAGTGGTGCGATCACCATCTTGATCAGTTTGATGAAGCCGTCGCCGATCGGCTTCAGGTCGGCGCCGAACGCCCGGAAGAAGTGGCCGACCAGCACGCCGGCGACCACGGCCACGAGGAGTTGCAGGAAGAGCGACCGATTTTTCACATGCCGGAAGCTAAATCTCATTTATGAGCGATGGAGTCTCCTGGGTGTTACGCCTGCGCTATTCCGCGAGTGACAGACTGCCGCGCATGAAAACCGCCGCGGCGGTGGCCGCCCTGCTCCTGCTGGTCACCTCCTGCTCGAGCGAGCCGGACCTGCCGCCACGTGAGTTACCGCCCGCCGGAGGGCAGCTCGACTACCAGCTCGGCGGCGCCTACCAGCCGGACGTGCCGGTCAAGATCGTCGTGCGCGACCGCAGCAAGATCATCGACGGCCGGCGCTACAACATCTGCTACCTCAACGCCCTGCAGACGCAGCCGAACGAGGCCGAGGGCGGCCTGGACTGGTGGCGGAAGAACCACGCCGACCTGCTGGTCAAGAAGGCGAACGGCGAGGTCGCGATCGACCCGGAGTGGGAGGAGGGCATCCTCGACATCTCCACCGGTGAGAAGCGCGCCAGGATCCTCGAGATCCAGAAGAAGTGGATCAAGGACTGCAAGACGTCCATGTTCAAGGGCGTCGAGCCGGACAACCTCGACTCCTACACGAAGGTCGAGGGTGCGTTCGACCTCAACGCCACCAAGGAGTTCATGAAGGCGTTCGTCAGGTTCGCGCACGAACAGGGTCTCGCCGTCGCGCAGAAGAACACCGCCGAACTGGGCAGCGCCGGCAAGAAGGAGATCGGCTTCGACTTCGCGATCACCGAGGACTGCCAGGCCCAGAACCAGTGCGGGTCCTACGCGGAGGCGTTCGGCAACGACTTCTTCCAGATCGAGTACACCGACGAGGGTTTCCAGAAGTCCTGCGCCGATCGCGGCGGACGAGTCTCGGTGATCCGCCGCGACCGGAACGTGGTGCCGTACGGGCACACGGACTACGTCTACGAGGTCTGCCCGCCCAGCGTCTGAGTCAGGAACGCCTGCCACTTCTCGGCCTGGCCGGTCGCGTCACCGAAGACGTGGTGACCGATGGCGTTGGTGCCGTGGAAGCGGTAGATGCCTTCGGGGCCGCGCACGCCGAGGAAGTTGTGCAGGTCGTGGTGGACGACGTAGTCGACGACGCCGGTGATGCCGAACGGCTCCATGGTCACCTCGTCACCGACCTTCGCGTCCGCCGGGATGCCGAGCGCCTTCAACAGCACCGGCCAGTTGTTCGCGCCTTCGGGCTGTTCCGGCCACTGGCCGAACACGTAGGTCCCCGGCCTGCCCGCGAAGTGCTTGACGTACTCGGCCATCGTGAACAGGTACATGTCCCAGCCCTTCGACTGCTGGTCGACGAACTCGTCGCCCCAGCCGTCGGCGAGGATGCCGGTGTGCACGAACCGCAGCACGGTCGTGCCCTGGTCACGGGCCTCGATCAGGTACTCCATCGCGTGGAACGTGCCGTCCTCGCCCTTGTCGCTCGAGTAGGCGAGGTGCTTGCCGGGCTCCCACGCGGTGATCGTCGAGGACTCCTGGAAGAAGCCCAGGTCGAGCGTCATGCGGCCGCCCACGCGCCCGTCGACGGTGTGCGGGCCCATGAACCACGAGTCGATGCCCGGTCCGGTGGCGATGGCCTCCCAGACCTGTTCCGGGGTCCCGTCGACCTCGACTTCCTTGCTGATCTCGAACTCGTGGGTCACGACTCTTCCTCCTTGGACGCGATCACGCTCGGGTGCAGGGCGACGACGACTCGGTGCGGACGCCCTCCTTCTGCCTGTTCGTCGTGGTACTTGGCGACCAGCTGCGTCATGAACCCCGCGAGCTCCTCGGCGAACGCCGCGCGGTCCGCCGCGGTGGCGAAGCGGACCTCGCCGTCCAGCGCGAAGGTCGCGAGCCGTTTCTTCGCCTTCGTCGCGCCCGTGAGCAACGTGCCGACGTCGCGCACCAGCCTGGCCGAGACGGCCAGCAGCCACCGCGCGGACAACCGATCGGGCGAGCGCGCCGGGTCGGGCTGCACGGCCGCGAGCGCCGTCGGGGAGATGACGTAGGACGCGGCGGTCGCCTGCATGAGGCGCTCGTTCACGTTGCCCTTGCGCCGTTCCTCGACGAGCTCCACCAGGCCGTGCTGCTCCAGCGTGCGCAGGTGGTAGTTCACCTTCTGCCTGGGCAGCCCGACCTTCGCGGCGAGCATCGTCGCCGATCCGGGCTCCACCAGCTCCGCGAGCAGCCGCGCCCGCACCGGGTCCAGCGACACCTCGGCCGCGGAAGGATCCTCGATCACCGCCACTTCGAACATGGCGCCAGCGTCACACCGAAAACAAAATTAGTCAAGAACCGGGTTGCTGTCGGTGACTTTGCTCCACCTGGGTGGCGTTCGAGCCGGTACCGTAAGCAACGTCTCGATTGGTCGTTGCTTGTTCGCAACCCCCTGAGGAGACGACGTGATCTGGATGCTGGTCCTGACCGTGCTGGCCCTACCGTTCGCTTTGACCGCCGCCAACGTCGGCAGACGCAGGTGGATCCGCAAGAGGGGTGTCGCCAGGGTGCGCGCCGAGCTCGACGGTTTCCACGCCGAGCTGGCCCGCCACGGCCTGAGTCACTTCCCGGGTCGCTGAACCACGTCCCCTGACGGCGAGATCCGGGTGACGACGTCGCCGTAGCGCGCCAGGAGCGCGTCCGTGACGGTCTCCGGTGTGCCGAGGACGCAGAACTCGGCCAGCACCTCGTCCGTGATCAGTTCGCTCATCTCCGCCCACTGCTGCCGCCGTGACATGCGGTGCAGCTCCTCGTGCAGCGCGCCCCAGCCGTGCAGCTCCAGCACCGGCCGGTACGCGGGCGTCGACCCGTAGAACGCGATCTGCCGCTTGACGTCCGCGACCTCCTCGTCGTTCGTCGCGGCGAACACCGGGCCGCTGATCTCGAAGCCCTCCAGCGTCTTCCCGGCCTTCGCGCGGCCGCGTTCCAACGCGGGCAGCGTCACCTCGCGCAGGTACCGCTCGGTCGTGAAGTTGTGGCACAGGAAGCCGTCCGCGACCTCGCCCGCCACCTCGGTCATCAGCCCGCCGACGCCGGCGAGGTAGATCGGCGCGGTGCCGTGCGGGTTCGGGCCTGGGTCGAAGAACGGCGTCATCAGCGTGTGCTTGTAGAACTCGCCGCGGAACGCCAGCCGTTCACCGGTCTCCCAGGCGTGCCAGATCGCGCGGATCGCCAGCACGAACTCGCGCATGCGCGCGGCCGGCTTGCTCCACGGCATCGAGAAGCGCTTGGTGATGTGGGCCTCGACCTGCGAGCCAAGGCCGAGGTTGAAGCGGCCGTTCGACAGCAGCCGCAGGTCGTTCGCCGTGGTGGCGACGGTCATCGGGTTGCGCGCGAACGCCACCGCGATCGCCGTGCCGAGCTCGATCCGCTCGGTCGCCGCGGCGGCACCGGCCAGCGCGAGGAACGGGTCGTGCTTGGTCTCGGCGAGCCAGAACCCGTCGTAGCCCCGGTCTTCCGCCCGCTTCGCGATGGCCCCGGCCTCGCCGGGGGTGTAGACGACGGCAGCGCTGTCCAGCTTCATGCCGTAGAGGTTATTGCCCGCCGGTCAGCGGTAGCGCGACTCGCAGGCGATGCCGTTGCGGTTCTCGTCGAGCTCGACGCGGTAGCCGGGCTGGCCCCAGTAGAGCGGTGCCGCGCCTGCCCTGCGGGCCTCGTCGCAGCTCGCGAAGAAGACGGGCTTCGGCTTGGGCGGGGCCGGCGGCTTCGTCGTCGTGGTCGTCACGGGCGGCGGTGGAGGCGGAGGCGGCGGGGGAGTGGAGGTCTCGAGGGTGTCCTTGCCCCCGCACGGCGCTCCCCACAGCCCCATCGGAACGCGCTGCGCGGCCCCCTCGGCCTCACGCTGTCCCGGCGTCGGGGCGCCCGCGGTGCGTCCGGCACCGTTGCCCAGCGCCAGCAACGCGTAGTCGGTGCCGTCCGCGAGGCTGAGCGCGCCGGTCGTGCGGTCGAAGCGCACCTGCTGGCCCAGCAGCATCGCCTTCGCGAACGCGCCGGAGGCCTCAGCCCAGCACGGTCCCGGCTGCGCGAGGCCGCTGACCTCGGCTTTCGAGCCGTCGGAGAGCATCACCGAACGGCCGTCGACGATCGACGCCACGCTGATGCCCAGCTGGGCCGGTGGGATCGCCGCCGACGACGAGGACGCCGTCACCGGCACGTCGTCGGCAGGTTTCTCCACGGCGACGGGCCTCGACTGCTGTACCTGCGCGGCGCAACCCGCGGTGAGCAGGACCAGCACGACCCCGCCCACACTTCTCCACCCCGACATAACCCCGCATACTGCACCCGCGACGCGGTGTGGCCAAGGTTACGTATTTCGATCGGATCGGTTCACCGGGATTCCGAACTGAAATACGGAGACGCCCAGTTCAGCGCACGGGCTTCAAAGTCCAGACGACGGTCATCTCGCCGGTGGTCACGCCCTCGGCGTTGGTGATCGTGATGGTGACCGGGAACTCGGGCCGCGTACCGGCCTCCAGTTCGGCCAGCACCTCGTCCGCGGAGCGTCCCAGCACGGCCTCCGCGCGCAGCGGGCCCATCGCGATCTTCTTGTAGGCGATCTCCGCGCGGACGGCGAGCGGCGTGGCCTTGCCGAGGTGCGCGGCGAACGCGGCCATCACGACGGCGCCGGACGCGGACTCGCCGAGGCCGAACATCATCGCGGCGTGCGGGCCGCCGATGTGGTTGTGCAGCTCCGGGGTGTCCGGCAGCGACGCGACGATGCGGCTGGCCGAGACCTCCTCGAACTCGATGCCCGTGGTCTTCACGTAGGGCACCGCCTGCTTCATGGCGTCGGCGATGAAAGACACGTCTTGGCTCATGAGACGGATGCTACCGGCGAGTAACCCAGGCGGCTACCCATCGGTAACAACTACTCGGCGCGCCCGTACCACTCCACTGTGGAGTGAGACTCGGAACTCACTTGCGTTTCGGTGGACCGAGATGGATGCTTGTACCGAGCAACTAGTTGGGTGATACAAGCAACGAGGTGTCAGATGGTCGATCCGGGCAGGTGCCTCGGAGCCGGCATCGATCCCGAGCACGAGCTCGCGGACCGAGTCGGGATGGCGATGGTGCGCATGAACAAGATGCACGCCCAGGTCGCCCACCAGATGGCGAAGCAGGGCATGGACAAGTCCGCCTTCGTGCTCCTCGCGACGCTCTCCGGACTCGGAGAGTGCCGCTCGAGTGCGCTCGCGGAGGCGGTGCTCTCCGACCCGTCCACGATCAGCCGGCAGGTGGCCGGACTGGTGAAGGACGGGCTCGTCGAGAGGCGTGCTGATCCGGCGGACGGCCGGGCCAGCGTTCTCGCGGTCACCGAAGCGGGCCGCGAGCTGATCCTGAACCGACGCCGGCAACGCAACGAGGCGATCCAGCAGGTGTTCGCGGACTGGGCCGATGAAGACCTCAAGGGCTTCGCGGACCTGTTCGAACGCTTCGTCCAGGACTACGAGCGCACGATTCCGGCGCTTTTGACCGAACGCGGGACGGGGACCCGCGCAGGAGGGGAAGTCTAGAAATGTCAACCACGACCGATGCGACACCCACGCCAGGGGTCTCCCTGACGCATCGCCAGATCATGACGATCCTGTCCGGCCTGCTGCTGGGCATGTTCCTCGCGGCGCTGGACCAGATGATCGTCGCCAGCGCCATGAAGACCATCGCGGACCAGTTGCACGGACAGACGTTGCAGGCGTGGGCGACCACCGCCTACCTGATCACCGCGACCATCACGACCCCGTTGTACGGCAAGCTGTCGGACATCTACGGGCGCAAGCCGATGTACCTCGCGGCGATCTCGCTGTTCCTGGTGGGTTCGCTGCTCTCGGGCATCGCGACGTCGATGTACGAGCTGGCCGCGTTCCGCGCGGTGCAGGGTCTCGGCGCCGGCGGTCTGATGTCGCTCGCGTTCGCGATCATGGCGGACATCATCTCGCCGCGTGAGCGCAGCAAGTACTCCGCCTACTTCATGGCCGTGTTCGGTTCGGCCAGCGTGCTCGGGCCGGTCATCGGCGGCGTGTTCGCCGGGATGAGCTCGTTCCTCGGTGTCACCGGATGGCGCTGGGTGTTCCTCGTGAACGTGCCGATCGCGCTGCTCGCGCTGTTCGTCGTCGCCCGCGTGCTGAACATCCCGCACCAGCGGGTCAACCACCGCATCGACTTCGGTGGCGCCATCGCGCTGACCGTCGGCCTGGTGCCGCTGCTGATCGTGGCCGAACAGGGCCGCGAGTGGGGCTGGGCGTCCGTGACGTCGATCGCCATGTACGTGATCGGTGTGCTGGGCCTGGTGGCGTTCGTGTGGGTCGAGAACCGCATGGGCGACGAGGCGTTGCTGCCGATCCGGATGTTCCGCAACCAGACGTTCTCGCTGGGCAACACGATCAACTTCGTGCTCGGCATCGGCATGTTCGGCGGCATGGTCTCCATCCCGCTGTACCTGCAGATCGTCAAGGGCGTCACGCCGACCGTGTCGGGCCTGATGCTGCTGCCGATGACGTTCGGCATCATGTCGGCCACCGCGATCGCCGGCAAGGTCACGTCGAAGACCGGGCGCTACAAGGTGTTCCCGATCATCGGCGCCGGACTGATGGCGGTCGCGCTGTTCCTGCTCAGCACCATCGGCACGGACACGCCGAGCTGGCTGGTCATGATCTACATGTTCATCATGGGTGCGGGCCTCGGCCAGTGCATGCAGACGCTGCTGCTGGCGATCCAGAACGACGCCGAGCCGCGTGACATGGGTGTGGCGACCGCCTCCGCGACGTTCTTCCGCCAGATCGGTGGCACCGTCGGTACCGCGGTGTTCCTGTCGATCCTGTTCACCACGGTCGGCGACAAGATCGCGGAAGGCCTGCGGGCCGCGGCGCAGACCGACGCGTTCAAGATCGCTCTGGGGCAGAACCCGGAGTTCGCGAAGATGCTGCAGGGCGGCGGCGGGGCCGGTGTGGACATCAACAACACCGAGTTCCTCAACGGCCTCGACCCGGTGCTGGCGAAGCCGTTCCTCGACGGGTTCTCCAGCGCGATCGACACGGTCTTCCTGACCGGCGGCATCGTGATGATCGCGGCGTTCGTCCTCGTGTGGTTCCTGCGCGAGAAGCCGCTGTCGACCAGGTCCGGCCTGGAGCGCGTGGCCGACGCCGAGGCCATCGCGGTCTGAGTCTCCACAGGTAGCGAGAAAGAGGGGCCGCTCAGCGCGGCCCCTCTTTTCGTCGTTCTCAGCGGTGCGTTCTCAGTGGAACGTCTCGCCGCGCGCCTCGGCGTCCTTCAGACGCTGGTAGGAGCGCTTGACCTCGGCCTCGGCCTCGGTGCGGCCCACCCAGCTCGCGCCCTCGACGCTCTTGCCGGGCTCCAGGTCCTTGTAGACCTCGAAGAAGTGCTGGATCTCCAGGCGGTCGAACTCCGCCAGGTGGTGGATGTCCCGCAGGTGCTCGTGACGCGGGTCGTAGGCCGGGACGCACAGAACCTTGTCGTCGCCGCCCTTCTCGTCGGTCATGCGGAACATGCCGATCGCGCGGGCCGCGATCAGGCAGCCGGGGAACGTCGGCTCCTGGACGAGGACGAGGGCGTCCAGCGGGTCGCCGTCCTCACCCAGGGTGTTCTCGATGAACCCGTAGTCGGCCGGGTACTGCGTCGACGTGAACAACGTGCGGTCGAGGCGGATGCGGCCACTCTTGTGGTCCACCTCGTACTTGTTGCGCACGCCCTTGGGGATCTCGATCAGGACGTCGAATTCCACTGGTCCTCGCTCATGTAGCCCATTCGTGATGCCCACTAGTGTGGACCACAACGCCTTGTCAACCCTCATCGGAGCGGTGGTTGGTGGGTGTGAGATTGCCCGTACCGAGCTGACGGAGGCTCTCTTGCCGGACGACCCCCAGTGGCCGACCGAGGACGACGACGCCGAGTCGGTCGCCGCTGCCTCGCAGTCAACGGTGCAGGTCAACCGCCCGAGCGTCGACCAGCCGACGATGCGTTTCCCGCTCGCCGCCGTGCTGTCGGCACCGTCCACTCAGGAGCCGCTGCGCTCGTCGCCGGTCCGTTCCGCCCCGAACGGTGCGGGCGCCGGACATTCCCCGTCGGGTGTGCCAACGACCGCTTCCGGCGGTTCCGGCGGCCCTTCCGGCGGGAGCGGTGGTGGGAAGTCTCACGGGGCGATTGGTCCAGAAGTCGGCCAACCTCGGGCGGTCCCGGTGCGGATCGAGCCGAAGGGCGAGCAGACCCGCGTCGTGCCGCGGCCGGACCAGCGCACCTCGGAGCTCTCGGTCCCGAACGCCAAGACCGCGCGCGTCGACCAGCTGCCGCACTCCGAGCCGTCCTGGTTCGACCAGAAGGGGCGGCCGGACCAGCAGCCCGCGCGGCCTGAGCAGCGTCAGCCGCAGGCGCGTCCGGAACAGGCGCGGCCAGAGCAGAGCAAGCGCGTCGACCAGCTCCAGCGCCAGGAACCGCCGCGCCAGGAGCAACCGCGCCAGGAGCAGCCTCGTCCCGTGCCGCCGCCCCCGCCTGCCCGGCCGGAGCCGCAGCCGCAGCGCCAGGACCTCCCCGTCACCGGCTACGAGGAGGAACCGGAGGACCGTCTCGCCACCGACGAGCCGCGCAGGAGCCGCAAGCCGCTCTTCGCGGTGCTGAGCCTGCTCGTCGTCGCGGCGCTGGCCGGCGCCACGCTCTACGCGGTCCAGGAGTTCGGCGGCACCAAGGCGATCGAGACCAAGCCGCCCGCCGCTCCCGCGAACGTCCAGCCGCTGGTCAAACCCGTCACTGCGGGAGCACCGGCACCGACCGCCGCCGGCGTGAAGCAGGCGCTGGCCGGACCGGCGGCCAACGGCGTGCTGGGCACGCTCACCGGCAGCGTCATCGACCCGGCCAGCGGCACGGCGCTGTGGCAGCAGGGCGACACCACGCCCGCGACCCCCGCGTCGAGCCTCAAGATCCTCACGGCCGCCGCGGCCCTGCTCAGCCTCGAGCGGACCGACCAGCTGAGCACCAAGGTCGTCCAGGGCGCGGAGCCCGGCACCGTGGTGATCGTCGGCGGTGGTGACCCGACGATCTCCGGCACACCCGGCAAGTCGGTCTACCCCGGCGCCGCGACGCTCGACGACCTGGTCGGCCAGGTCAAGGCGAAGGGACCGGTCACCAAGGTCCAGTTCGACCTCAGCCGGTACACCGGTGAGGCGCTCGGGCCGCAGTGGGAGTCCGCGGACATCGCGGGCGGCTCGGTCGCGCCGATCGTGCCGTTCATGCTCGACGGCGGCCGGGTCGACCAGTCCAACGTCAACGGCGTGCGCACCGGCAGCCCTGCCCAGGCGGCGGCGGACGCGTTCGCCCAGCGCATCGGGGCCCCTGGAGCCACGGCGGGCTCGGCCCCCGCGGGCGCGGCGGTGCTCGGCGAGATCAAGTCGGCGCCGATCGAGCAGCTCGTCGACAACATGATGCAGATCTCGGACAACGTGCTGACCGAGGCGGTCGCGCGCGAGATCGCGATCAAGACCGGCAACGAGCCCTCGTTCGCGGGCGGCGTGAAGGCCGTGCGGGACGTGCTGACCAAGAACGGGTTCGACCTCACGACCGCGACCTTCGTCGACGGCAGCGGGTTGTCCGCGACGAACAAGATCCCGGCCAAGCTGCTCACCGACGTGCTCAGCGCGGCGGCCAAGCCCACTTTGGACGACGCCCGCACCGCGAAGCTGCGGCCGTTGCTGACCGCGCTGCCGGTCGCGGGCGGCAGCGGCACCCTCGCCGGTCGGTACGGCGGGACCGCGGCGCCGGGCAAGGGCTGGGTGCGGGCCAAGACCGGCACGCTCACCGGGGTCAACGCGCTCGCCGGCATGGTCGTCGACGTGGACGGACGGGTGCTCGTGTTCTCGTTCATGTCCGCGAGCAGCCGTCCAGCGGAGAGCGAGGTCCGGCCCGCGCTGGACGTGCTGGCCGCTGCGTTGCGGGGTTGTGGCTGTTCGTAGCCGCCCGTGCGCAGGTAGCGTCGGAACTGTGAACGGGGCGACGGAGGCAGAGCTCGGCCCGGTGGACTGGGAGCTGGCGGTCTCGACCGCCACGCGGCTCGTCCGGCCGGGACCGGTGATCGGCAAGGACGAGGCTGACCACGTCGTCGGCAGGCTTCGCGAGCTCGCGCCGCAGGCGGAGGTGCACGTCCGCGAGCTGACCGGGCTCGGTCAGGGCCTGCCGCTGCTGCCGGGCGAGGTCGTCGACAGACCGGCGTGGGTCGCGGCCGCGGCACAGGGTCTCGCCGCGCTGACGGGGCCCGCGATGCCGCGTCCGACCGGCCCGATGGCGGGGATCCTGGCCGGCACGGCCGGTGTGCAGGCGGGCGTCGTGCTGGCGTTCCTGTCCTCACGCGTCCTCGGCCAGTACGACCCGTTCAGTCCGAACGACCAGCTCGCCGGCCGTTTGCTGCTGGTGGCGCCGAACATCGTTGGCGCGCAACAGGCCCTGGACGTGCCGGGCGACGACTTCCGCATGTGGGTGTGCCTGCACGAGTGCACGCACCGCCTGCAGTTCACCGGCGTGCCGTGGCTGCGCAGGTACTTCTCCGACCAGGTCACCGCGCTGCTGTCCTCAATGGACGAAGAGCGCGCACCCCTGCCGGACCTCATCCGCGACTTCCGGAACAAGCTGCGTGCGGGCGACGGCCCGATGGGGCTGATCGAGCTCATCCAGTCGCCGCAGCAGAAGGCCGTGCTGGACCGGCTGATCGCACTGTCCACTTTGCTCGAAGGCCACGCCGACCACGTGATGGACGCCGTCGGTCCCTCGGTCGTGCCGACCGTCTCCACGATCCGCAGCCGCTTCAGCGCACGACGCAAGGGCGGCGGTCTGCTCGACCGGATCCTGCGCACGGTGCTCGGCGTCGAGGCGAAGGTGCGCCAGTACGAGGAGGGCGCGGAGTTCACCTCGTACGTCGTGGAGCGGGTCGGGATGGACGGCTTCAACTCGATCTGGACCTCCGCCGAGACGTTGCCGACCCGCGCCGAGATCGCCGAGCCCATGAGCTGGCTGCGTCGCGTGTCGCCGTGAACGGACCGGTCGCCGAGATCAGGGTGGCCGTCCGCCGTTTCCTGGACGAGGTGCGGCCGGACGCCGTGACCGTCGCCGTCTCGGGCGGTGCCGACTCGCTGGCGCTGGCCGCCTGCGTGGGACGGCTGGTGCCCGGCGCGTCCGCGGTCGTCGTCGACCACCAGCTCCAGCCGGGTTCTGCTGACGTCGCCGCGCGGGCGGCTCGGCAGTGCTCGTCGTTCGGGCTTGTAGCTCGCGTGGAGGCCGTGCAGGTGCAGGGGCCCGGTGGTCCCGAGGCAGCGGCCCGCAACGCCCGCTACGCGGCTCTCAGGCCGTCGTCCGGCGTCGTGCTGCTCGGCCACACGCTCGACGACCAGGCCGAGACGGTGCTGCTGGGCCTGGGCCGCGGGTCCGGTCCGCGTTCGATCGCCGGGATGCGCGTGTTCGACGCGCCGTGGGGGCGTCCGCTGCTCGGCGTGTCGCGGGCGGTCACCCGTGCCGCCTGCGCGGAGCAGGGCATCGAGGCGTGGGAGGACCCGCACAACGCCGACCCGTCGTTCACGCGTGTGCGGCTGCGCACCGAGGTGCTGCCGTTGCTGGAGTCCGTGCTGCAGGGCGGCGTCGCGTCGTCGCTGGCGCGCACGGCCGCCCAGCTGCGCGAGGACTGTGACGCACTCGACGCGCTCGCGGAGGCGTTCGCCGGCGACTGCTGTGCCGTTGACGACATCTCCGAGCTGCCGGTCGCGTTGAGGCGCAGAGTGCTCAGGGCGTGGCTGATCGACGAAGGCGTGCCTGAACTGTCCGATTCGCACCTGCGACGTGTTGACGCACTGGTGAGTGAATGGCGCGGTCAGGGCGGTGTCTGGCTACCTGGCGGCTTTGTCGTGCGGCGCGCGCATGGCAGGCTCGTTGTGGAACCACAGTCTTAAGCAGAGGGGACCTGTCCGTGTACGACGGCGACATCGCATCCGTGCTCATCACCGAGCAGGAGATCAGCGACAAGGTCACCGAACTCGCCAAGCAGGTCGCGGCTGATCACCCAGAAGGTGACTCCGACCTCGTGCTGATCACTGTGCTCAAGGGCGCCGTGATGTTCATGGCCGACCTTGCCCGCGCGCTGCCCGTTCCGGTGCAGCTCGAATTCATGGCCGTTTCGTCCTACGGATCCTCGACCTCGTCCTCGGGCGTGGTGCGGATCCTGAAGGACCTGGACCGAGACATCGCCGACCGCAACGTGGTGATCGTCGAGGACATCATCGACTCTGGGCTGACGCTGTCGTGGCTGCTCAAGAACCTGCAGTCGCGCAAGCCCAAGTCGCTGCAGGTGTGCACGCTGCTGCGCAAGCCCGACGCGGTGAAGGTCGAGGTGCCGGTGAAGTACATCGGTTTCGACATTCCCAACGAGTTCGTCGTCGGGTACGGGCTGGACTACGCGGAGCGGTACCGCGACCTGCCCTACATCGGCACGCTGGACCCGAAGGTCTACTCGAACTGACCTTCTGATCGACCTGTCTCCCAAACGCACGCGGGGCGCTTTCGTACTGCATGAGAGTACGAAAGCGCCCCGCGTGCGTTGTGCGGTCAGCAGTTCGGACGGCACCGCCGCTGCGACACCGCGTCCAGCAGCACGCCGCGGATGTCCTCGGGGTTCGGCGCCTGGTACGCCTTGCCGCCGGTGGCCGCGGAGATCGCCCGCAGAGCGTCCATGTCGACCTCGTCGCCGAGCCCGACCATGATGATCGGCACCGGCTTCGCGGGGTCGGACTCCCGCTTCAGGGTCTCGATCAGCGCGCCCGTGTCGATCGACGAGATGTCGTCGTTGCGGCCGTCGGTCATGAGGACGACCGAGTTGACCTTCGAGGCGTCGTAGCCCTGCAGCACGTGGCGGTAGGCCGCCAGGGTCGTGTCGTTCAGGGCCGTGCCGCCGCCCACCAGGCCGGGCAGCTGCGAGGCGCCCGCCTCCAGGCGCTTGCGGCGGGTCACGCCCGCCAGGGGTTCGCCGAGCGGGCCGATCGGGACGAGCTCGATCCAGTCGTTCGGCGGCTTCTTGTCGGTGGAGAACGCCCACAGGCCGATCGCGGTCGTGTCCGGGAGCATCGAGAGCGCGGTCATGGACGCCTCGGTGGCGGCTTCGACGCGGGTCTTGCCGTTGCCGCTCTTCTCGATCATCGAGCCGGAGACGTCGATGACGGTCAGCATGCGCATGTCGAGGCTGATGGCGCCCCAGGTGCGCAGGAGCTCGGAGACCTGGTCTGCGCCGGGGGTCTCGATCAGCTTCACGTCGCCCGCCTGCACGCCCTCGACGTCGGTCGACCACTTCGCGGGGGCGGCGCCGCCGGCGGTGCGGAAGCCCGCCTCGCCGAAGCGCTTCGAGGTCTCGCCGGAGCGCAGCATCTTCTCGAACTCCGCGGCCGCCTCGCCGATGCCCTGCGGCTCGTTCGGGCGGGAGACCCTGACGAGCGGGTAGTCGAAGGACAGCGTGCCCTCCTTGGGCGGGGCGCCCAGGACGGCGTTGTCCTTGACCGAGCGGTTGTTCGCCACGACGGACTGCTCGGTGGCGGCGAACAGCGGCGCCTTGTCCGCGTCCGTCGTGACCTTGCCGAACGAGTCGCGGACCGACGGCACGGCGCTGCGGCCGACGCGCAGCAGTGTGCCGACGAGCTCGGGCTTGGGCGTTCCGTCCGGGTTGCCCAGCAGGGTGCGGATCACGAACAGCGAGGCGAGGCCCTCCGACGTCATCGTCGGGTCGCTCATCGAGATCTGGACCTTCGGGTCGACGACCTTGGCCCACGAGACGGGCGTGACCGGGAAGCCGATCTTGGACATCGCCTGCTCGGAACCGGCCATCACGAGCGGGCTGGACGCCAGCGAGGGCTTGATGTCCAGTTTCGGGGCCTCCGGGCCGGTCTCAGCGGCCTGGCGCTGGGCCTCCGCGGCCCACATCGAGGAGTCGGGGATCCAGAGGGAGTGGGGGTTGATCTGCGCGGTCGGCAGCTCGTTCGCCACGTCGGCCGCGTTGCGCGACTCGACCTGGACCTGGACGCAGCGGCCGTTCACGACAGGTTGTGACCGCTGGTAGTCCTGTGCTGCCGCGTTCACCACGTCGAGCGCGGCTGGTGTGACGGCGACCTTCAACGGCAGCGCGCCGGAGCAGTCGGCGCCGCTGGTGACACGCAGTGCCACGACCGTGACGCCTGCCGCCGCGACCACTCCGAGCAGGGCCCCCACGGGGAGGGCAACCCGCCGGAACAATCCGGGGGACGTATGACGTGCTGACATACAGTTACTTACCTTCGGTCACGTGTTCACTCTTTCGAGTGGCGGGGGAACACTCAGGGGATGAATGAGGATGACATGTGACCCCCAAACGTAATGAGACAGCGTGACCTGCGTCACTCGTCTGGACGGCCGTATTTGTTCCGGATGAACCAAACTGCGTGAACATGCGTGGTGGGGGTCACCCGCGGGAACCACGAACCGCCCTCACCCGTTGGTTGCTCAGTACCCGGCCAGCGAGCGGTAGGCTGGTCGGACGCGGTATGTGGGTCTTCCACTGCCCGACGCGCAAGTCAGGGAGGGTCGAGGCCGCCCCCGGCCGTAAGTGCATGGACCGCAAGCGCCTGCTTCGCAACCCGCTGCTGTGGATCGCTGCGGTGTTGCTGCTCTATTTCGTCTTCACCGTGCTCTTCGACGACTCACGGGGGTACCACCCGGTCAAGACGTCCCAAGCACTGCAACAGGTGAGGGACGGCAAGGTCAAGGAAGCCACGATCGAGGACAAGGAGCAGCGTCTCCGGCTCACCCTCACCGATGGCACGACCTTCGAGGGCAGCAACCGCCTGATCACGCAGTTCCCGGCCAGCTCGACGGACGAGATCTTCAACGTCCTCGACCAGGCCGGCAACAAGCCGACCGTCGAGACCAAGGTCAGCCAGGAGTCCATCCTGATGCAGATCTTGATCTACCTCGTGCCGCTCGGCCTGCTGTTGCTGCTGCTCATGTGGATGATGAACAACGCTCAGGGCGGCGGTAACCGCGTTCTGAACTTCGGCAAGTCCAAGGCCAAGCAGTTGTCCAAGGACATGCCCAAGACGACGTTCGCCGACGTCGCCGGTGCCGAAGAGGCCGTGGAGGAACTGGAAGAGATCAAGGACTTCCTCCAGAACCCCGGCCGCTACCAGGCGCTCGGCGCGAAGATCCCGAAGGGCGTGCTGCTCTACGGCCCGCCGGGAACCGGCAAGACGCTGCTCGCCAGAGCCGTCGCCGGCGAGGCGGGCGTGCCGTTCTACTCGATCTCCGGTTCGGACTTCGTCGAGATGTTCGTCGGTGTCGGTGCCTCGCGTGTGCGCGACCTGTTCGAGCAGGCCAAGCAGAACGCGCCGTGCATCATCTTCGTCGACGAGATCGACGCGGTCGGTCGTCACCGCGGCGCCGGTCTCGGCGGCGGTCACGACGAGCGCGAGCAGACGCTGAACCAGCTGCTCGTCGAGATGGACGGCTTCGACTCGCGCGGCGGGATCATCCTGATCGCGGCGACGAACCGTCCCGACATCCTCGACCCGGCCCTGCTGCGTCCCGGCCGCTTCGACCGTCAGATCCCGGTGTCCGCACCGGACCTGAAGGGCCGCAAGCAGATCCTGCGGGTGCACTCGAAGGGCAAGCCGCTGGCCGCGGACGCGGACCTCGACGGCCTCGCGAAGCGCACCGTCGGTTTCTCCGGTGCCGACCTCGCGAACGTCATCAACGAGGCGGCGCTGCTCACGGCGCGGCACAACGGTCACACGATCGACGGAGCCGCCCTCGAGGAGTCGGTGGACCGCGTGATCGGCGGTCCGGCCCGCAAGAGCCGGATCATCTCCGAGAAGGAGAAGAAGATCACCGCGTACCACGAGGCAGGGCACGCCCTGGCCGCGTGGGCGATGCCGGACATCGACCCGGTCTACAAGGTCACGATCCTCGCCCGCGGCCGCACGGGTGGTCACACCCTGTCGGTGCCGGAAGAGGACAAGGACCTGATGACCAGGTCCGAGATGATCGCGCGACTGGTGTTCGCACTGGGTGGCCGTTCCGCGGAGGAGCTCGTCTTCCACGAGCCCACGACGGGTGCGTCCAACGACATCGAGCAGGCGACGAAGATCGCCCGCGCGATGGTCACCGAGTACGGCATGAGCGCGAAGCTCGGCGCCGTGAAGTACGGGCAGGAGCAGGGCGAGCCGTTCCTCGGTCGCTCGGCCGGTCGCCAGGCGGACTACTCGCTGGAGGTCGCGCACGAGATCGACGAGGAGGTGCGCAAGCTCATCGAGGCCGCGCACACCGAGGCGTACGAGGTGCTCGTCACCTACCGCGACGTCCTCGACGACCTCACGCTCGAGCTCATCGAGAAGGAGACCCTGCACCAGAAGGAACTGGAGCGGATCTTCGCCCGCGTCGAGAAGCGGCCGCGCATCACCCAGTTCAACGACTTCGGTGACCGCCAGCCGTCCGACATCCCGCCGATCAAGACCCCTGGCGAGCTCGCCAGGGAACGCGGCGAGCCGTGGCCCCCGATCGTCGAGGACACCCTCGACGACGACCCGGAACCGCAGCAGGCGGAGCCCGCCGCGGCGGAACCGGCCACGGAGGCCCTGCCGTCGCCGAACGGCTCGAACGGGTCGCACCAGCCGGCCCAGCCCTCGAACCAGGCGGGTCCGCCGAACTACGGCGCCCCGCCCGGATGGACCCCGGCGACGGTGCCCGGCGGCAAGCCGCACAACGTCTGGGAGCCGAAGAAGGCGCAGCCGGACCAGGACGAGCGGCAGTGACCGAGCACCATCAGCTCGACGGAGACGCCGGCCTCACCCACCACGGGGAGGCCGGCGTCTCCGCGCGGCGGGTCTTCGACCAGCCGCGGGCAGAGGCAGCGGTGCGCGAACTTCTGATCGCGTGCGGTGAGGACCCGGAGCGGGAGGGCCTGCGCGAGACACCCGCACGGGTGGCGCGCGCTTACCGGGAGTTGTTCGCCGGTCTCTACACCGACCCGGACAGCGTTCTCGCGAAGACGTTCGACGAGAGCCACGAGGAGCTCGTCCTCGTCACGGACATCCCGATGTTCAGCTTCTGCGAGCACCACCTGCTGCCGTTCCACGGCGTCGCGCACGTCGGGTACATCCCGAACGAGCACGGCCGCGTGACGGGGCTGTCGAAGCTCGCCAGGCTCGTCGACCTGTACGCCAAGCGCCCGCAGGTCCAGGAGCGGCTGACGTCCCAGGTCGCGGACGCGCTGGTGCGCAGGCTGGAGCCGCGCGGCGTGATCGTGGTCGTGGAGGCCGAACACCTGTGCATGGGCATGCGCGGTGTGCGCAAGCCCGGTTCGCGCACGACGACATCCGCGGTGCGGGGGTTGTTGCGCACGTCCGCCTCGTCGCGGGCGGAGGCCATCGAGCTGATCAGGGGCCGGATCCGGTGAGTGGTCTGCCCCGGCCCGGCCGGTGCGTCGTGATGGGCGTGCTGAACGTGACGCCCGACTCGTTCTCCGACGGCGGCCGCTACATCGACCGGCGTGACGCGGTGGCGCACGGCGTCGAGATGTTCGAGCGCGGTGCGGACGTGATCGACGTCGGCGGTGAGTCGACCCGGCCGGGCGCCGGGCGCGTCGAGCCCGCCGAGGAGATCGCCCGCATCGTGCCGGTGATCCGCGCGCTGACCGGCGAGGGCGTGCCCGTCAGCGTGGACACGATGCGTGCTTCCGTTGCCGCGGCGGCGTTGGAGGCGGGCGCGTCGATCGTGAACGACGTGTCCGGTGGCCTCGCCGATCCCGAGATGGCCGCGGTCGTCGCTGCCGCTGGTGTGCCGTACGTGCTGATGCACTGGCGTGGGCACAGCACGGAGATGGACGCGCTGGCGACGTACGACGACGTGGTGACGGACGTTCGTTCGGAACTGCTGGAACGCGTCGAGGCCGCGCTGGCCGCCGGCGTCGCGGAGTCGTCGATCGTGCTCGACCCCGGACTGGGCTTCGCGAAGCTCGGCGACCACAACTGGGAGCTGTTGCAGCGCCTGGACGAACTGGTCGACCTGGGTTTCCCGGTGCTGGTGGGGGCGTCGCGCAAACGCTTCCTCGGCACGTTGCTCGGCAACCGTCCACCGGACGGCAGGGAGGACGCGACCGCGGCGGTGTCCGCTCTGGCCGCGTTCAACGGAGCGTGGGGTGTGCGGGTGCACGACGTCGACCGGACGCTGGACGCGGTCGCCGTCGCCGGTGCGTGGAGGCGGGGACATGGCTGACCGGATCGCGTTGACGGGCCTGCGGGTGCGGGGCCACCACGGGGTGTTCGAGCACGAGAAGCGCGACGGCCAGGAGTTCGTCGTGGACGTCACGCTGTGGCTGGACCTCTCGTCCGCGTCCCGCACGGACGATCTCAAGGAGACCTACCACTACGGCGAACTGGCCGAGATGGCCGCGGCGATCGTCGGTGGCGAGCCGTACGACCTCATCGAGACGGTGGCGGGCAAGATCGCCGACGCCGCGATGACCGACTCGCGGCTGCACGCGGTCGAGGTGACGGTGCACAAGCCGTCCGCGCCGATCCCGCTGAGCTTCGACGACGTGTCGGTGACGATCCGCCGTTCCCGCCGCCTCGCCGCACCACTGCCGAAGGAAGCCCGTTGACCCGCGCGGTGCTCTCGATCGGCTCGAACCTCGGTGACCGGCTGGGGTTCCTGCAGTCCGTCGTGGACGGGTTGCGGCCGTACGTGGTCGCCGTTTCGCCGGTGTACGAGACGGCGGCGTGGGGCGTCGAGGACCAGCCGGACTTCTTGAACGCCATCGTGATCGTCTCTTCGGACGAAGTGGACGAGTGGGGCTGGCTGCGCCGCGGTCAGGCGCTGGAGAACGCCGCCGGGCGCGTGCGGGAGCAGCGCTGGGGACCGCGCACGTTGGACGTGGACGTGGTTTCGGTGGACGGGGTGACCTCCGGGCACCCCGAACTGCTTCTGCCGCATCCTGGGGCGTTTGAGCGCGCAACAGTCCTCATCCCGTGGCTCGACGTCGAACCGGACGCGGTGCTCGCGGGCCACGGACCCGTTGCGGGCCTGGACTTCTCGGCTGACGGCGTGCATCGGCGCGACGATCTCGTGCTTTCGGGTTGGATGGAATCGTGAAGTTCACCAGTCCCCGCGACCTGGCGGCCGTCGCGATCGTCGGCGGTCTGCTGGCGCATCTGCTGCTGCGGCTCACGTACGACTCGTTGCCGCCGTTGCCCGTGCTGGCCGGTTCGACGCTGTTCGTCATCGCGGTCGTGGAGGTCGTGTTCGCGTTCTCGTTGCGGGCCAGGATCCTGCGCCGCGAAGGGGCCCGTCCGGTGCAGCCGCTGACGGCTGCCCGAGCGGTCGCGCTGGCGAAGGCCTCGTCCGTTCTGGGCGCTTTGATGTTCGGTGCCTGGGCCGGGTTGCTGATCTTCGTCATCCCCGTCCGCGACTCGTTTCCCGCGGCCTCGAACGACCTGGTCGCGGCCGTCGTGGGGTTGATCGCGGCGGTCGCGCTGACGGCGGCCGCGCTGTGGCTCGAGCACTGCTGCAAGACGCCGAAAGAGAGTTCCGGGAACGAATAGATACCCGGCCGTAGGTCTCAGTCGCATAACTACGCGGTACCGTAGTGCCCATGACCGGGCGAGGCGCGTCGATCGACGACGAGCAGGATGATCACGGTCGTGGCTCCGGGCGGTTGCTCTTAGTAGCGGCATTGGCGCTCGCCCTCGTGGCCGCGGCTGTGCTCGTGTTGAGCGACGAGGCCCGCATGCTGCGTCTGGCCGTGGTAGCCGCCTTGTGGGCGGCTCTGGTGGGAGCTTTCCTCGCCGCGAAGTACCGCAAACAGGTCACGGAGCGCGACGACGAGGTGGCCGATCTCCAGTCCGTTTACGAGCTGGAACTCGAGCGCGAGGTGGCCGCTCGGCGGGAGTACGAGCTCGAGATCGAGTCGGAGACCCGCAAGCGCATCGAAGAGGAGTCCCGCGCGGACATCGAGGCCCTGCGCGCCGATCTCCACGCGCTGCGCGACAACCTGCAGGCGTTGCTGGGCGGTGACGTCCTCGTCGAACGCGTGGCCCTGCGCGCCGAGTCGACCCGCCTGCGTTCGTTGGGCGGAGAGGCCGCCAGGCTGGCCGCCGGCCAGGACAACCGGATCATCAACGCCAAGCCCGCGATCACCGCGTCCGTGACGTCGTCCAGCTCGGTGGAGAAGCCGTCCGAGCGCACCGAGCTGATCGAGCGCGTCGCCCACGACGCCAAGATGCAGCCCCAGCGCCGCGAGCCGCTGCGCCCCGAGCCCGTGCGCCCGGAGCCGGCCAGGAACTCGCCGCGCCCGCAGCCCGCCGTCGTCCGCCGCGAGCCCGTGAAGGCCGCGAAGCAGGAACCGGTCAGGCCGCAGCCCCGCCCGTCCGCCGCGGCCGCCGTCTCGGCCAGGCTCGGCGGCGCCACCCCCGCACCCCCCGTGCCGCAGAAGGCCCCGCCGCCCACCGTGAAGGCCCAGCCGGTGCAGGCGCAGGTCCACCGCACCGAACGAGTGCCCCGCCCGGCCCAGACGCCGCCGTCGCGCACGGAGGCGTTGTCGCGCACCGAGGCGCTCTCGCGGTCCGAGGCGTTGTCGCGCACCGAACAGCCCCCGAAGGCCCCTGCCGCCGTCGCGAAGGCCGCGGAGGCCCGCAAGCCGGAACCGCGCTCCCGCGTGGCCGAGCGCACCGAGATGATCGACCCGAAGTCACTGCAGTCGACCGGCGGTGGCCGCCGCCGGGCAGACGACCGCCCGGCTCCGGTCCAGGACAGCGGCTCGTGGGAGACGCTGAAGCCGGACGCCCCGGCCCCCAGCCGCCGCTCCGCCGAGCCGTCCCGCCGCACTGCCTCCGAGGACTCGCTGGTGTCGCTGCCCCCGGTGGGCCGCCGCTCCGCCTCCGAGCAGTCCTCGGCCCGGCTGCCCGCGGTCACGCCCGGACGGCGTTCCCCTGCCGAGGAGACCCCGGTCTCCGGTCGCAGGGTCGCCGAGGACTCCTCGACGCGGCTGCCCGCGGTCTCCACCGGCCGCCGTGCCGCGCCGGAGGACCCGTCGGGTGCGCACGCGGACGGCAAGTCGGTGAGTGAGCTGCTGGCATCGCTCGGCGGGGGCGACGCGCCTCGTCGCCGGCGTCGGCGCGACGACTAGTCGCGGGACCGGCTACTTGTCGATGTCCCCGACGATCACGGCGAACGAGCTCAGCACCGCCGGCAGGTCGTCCACCGCGGTCCCGGGCAGCAACGCCGACAACGCCTGAACGTTGTTGAACGACGGCGTGCGGAGCTTCAACCGCCACGGTGTCTTCTCGCCCCGCGACGACAGGTGCACGCCCGAGGTGCCGAGCGGCGCCTCGACCCGCGTGTAGACCGAGCCCTCAGGAGCCTTGACCGCCTTGGGCAGCCGCAGGTTCACCGGCCCCCGAGGCAGCTGCTCCAGGCACGCCGAGGCCAGCTCCACAGACTTCCGGACCTCGTCGAGCAGGCACCGCACCCGCGCGGCCGCGTCACCCTCGGTGCGGACCACGGGCGTGAAGCCCAGCGCCCGGTAGGCGGGCAGCGGGTCGTCGCGGCGCAGGTCGAAGTCCACGCCGCTGGCCCGGCCGATCGGGCCGGTCACGCCGTACGCCAGCGCGTCCTCGTGCGGCAGCACACCGAGGCCCTGCAACCGTTCGAAGTCGATCGGCAGCCGTTCGAGATCCACAGTGGACAGGAATTCGGCGACCCGTGCGGTCCAGCCGGCCGGCACGTCCTCGCGCAGGCCGCCGATCCTGTTGAACATGAAGTGGATGCGCCCGCCCGACGCCTCCTCCATCAGGGACTGCACGCCCTCGCGGTACGTGGAGGCGTTGGGGGACAACGGGGTCAGGAAGACCATGTGCGCCATCAGGCGGTTCAGCTCGCAGAGCAGGGCGCGCAGCCACTGGGCGCGGGCAGGGACGTCCATGCCCGTCATGCGTTCCACGGCCAGTGCCACGGCGAGCTCGTTGCAGAAGGCCGAGAGCCAGTCGTGGCGGTTGGCGAGCGTGAGGACCTGGCGGTAGTCGCGCACCTCGAACAGCTTCTCGGCGCCGCGGTGCAGGTGGCCGACGAGCGGTTCGGCCGCGGTGATCACGAGGTCCGGTGTGACGGTCAGGCGCAGGCGGTACGCGCCGTGGGCCGACGGGTGCAGCGGTCCCAGGTCGATCACGCGGTCCACGCCCAGGTACTGGGCGCCCGCACCCACGCCGACGGTGATCTGCTCGCTCACCGGAGCATGGTTTCACGCGGACGGACGCGGCTCAGGACCTGGTGACCGCGAAGAAGAAGCAGCCGTGCGACACGCTGCGGACCTGCACCGACTCGATCTCGGGATCGTTCAGCAGTCCGGCCAGGACCCGGTCGAACGAGCCGGGCTCGACGACCTCGCCGTCGTGGATCTGACCTGCGGCGTTGTAGGAACGCAGGATCCGGGGACTGCTCAGCAACTCGAGAGGGAGACGGTCCGGCACAGCGCCGCCGGGGCAGTCGACGTGCGTGAAGATCGGGCCGGTCTCGGCGTACGGGCCCTTCCCGGACTCGGGCGAGTAGCGGAACAGCCACACCGGCTCGGAGGCCAGCGACTTCCGCAGGCAGCAGCGCAACGGCACGCCGGGCTCGGAGGCGCGGTACTCGCGGCCGGGATCGGAGAACGAGGCGGACGGCGACACGGAGTGGATTCGCATGACGCCAACGATCGTCGTCAGCCTGCCGAAAAGCTGGCGGGATTCGGACGCCAGGGCGGCAGCGCCGGCAGCAGGTCCGATACCGCGATCCCGCACCCGTGCAGCAGCCACCCGAACCCGCCCAACCCGGTGGGCGCACGCAGCTCCGCGATCCGCCCTGCCCGTGCGGCGGACTCCAGCCAGTCCCAGCCGGAGCCGGACACGTCAGCCGTCAAACCCAAGGCCGCCAACGCATCGCGCTGCGACACCAGCACGAAGTCCCCGCCGGCAGCGGCAGCACAGGCGTCCAGCGCGACGTGCGCGGTGATGTCGCAGGAGCCGTCGAAGACCGGCTCGACCTGACGCCCGTCCCGGTAGCCGGTCAGCGAGAAGTGCCGCGAGGACACCAGATGCCCGTAGTCGATCGCCAGCGCCGCCCCGCGCACCGACGCCACCGCGGCGGCCCACGCCGCGTCACGAGGCGCGCCGACCTCGGCCAGCGCGTCGTCCTCCAGCGACGGCCACCACCGCGTGATCCACGGATCGGACGAAGGCCCTCGCACCACCGGGCAGGGGATCGCGTCGAGCCACTCGTGCCCGACCAGCAGGCCGGCGCACGACGGCACGGACGTGGTCCACCGCACCCCCGGCAGGTCCACGGGCGGACCGACCTCGACCGCGGTCACCCGGAGCCGTTCCCCGAGCGAACCGGACGCCAGCGACCGCACCGCGAACGCCAGCTCACCCCCGCCCGCCCCGACGTCCACGAAGTCCACGACCGGGGGAAATCCGAGCGCGGCGTCCACCCGCGACAGCAGCTCCAGCAGCGCGGTCGCCAGCTCCGGACCGACCAGGGGAGACGTCCGGAAGTGCGACGACGGCTTCTCGCCGCGCGCGAAGAAGCCACCGGGGCCGTACAACGCGGCGTGCCAAGCGGCTTCCCAGTCGAACATCGGACAAGTGTGCATCTAAGGTCATTTCCCGTGACCGACGCCGACCTCACGCCGACGCCGACGAAGAAGCGCATCGAGCAGCGCCGCTGGACCGTCCTGTTCCCCGTCGTGGCGCTGATCGCGCTCGCCGCGGCGGGCCTCGTGCTGTTCGCTCTGGGCACGTCGAGCATCGGCATCGAACCGCTGCTGGTCGGTGCCGCAGCGGCACTGATCCCCGTCGCCTTCGTGGTGACCGCGTTCCTGTGGATCGACCGCTGGGAACCGGAACCGGCGAAGATGCTGCTCTTCGCGTTCGTCTGGGGCGCGTGCGGAGCGACGATCAGCTCGCTCGCGTTCAACCAGACGAGCAGGGTGCTCGGCGACCTGCTCACCAACGACGGCACGACGTTCACGGCCGTCGTGGGCGCCCCGATCGTCGAGGAGGCGACCAAGGCGGTGTTCCTCATCGCCGTGTTCGTCCGGCGCCGCCACGAGTTCGACGGTGTCGTCGACGGCATGGTCTACGCGGGCATCACGGCCGCGGGCTTCGCGTTCACCGAGAACATCTGGTACTTCGGCCGGGTCTTCCTGGAGGACGGTCTCGGCAACATGGGCGGTGGCGTGATCGCGCTGTTCGTGCTGCGCGGGGTGCTCTCGCCGTTCGCGCATCCGCTGTTCACGGCCATGACGGGCATCGGTGTCGGCATCGCGGCGACCACGAGCAACGCCACCGTGCGCATCCTCGCGCCGATCGGCGGCTACCTCACGGCCGTCGGCCTGCACTCGCTGTGGAACTTCTCGACCACCGTCGGCACCGGCGCCGAGTTCATCAACCTGTACTTCCTGATCATGGTGCCGGTGTTCGCCGGCGCCGTCGCGATCGTGGTGTGGCAGCGGCGCAGGGAGCAGCGGATCGTGGCGGGGCAGCTCGCGGCGATGGCGCAGAACAAGTGGATCGCCAACAGCGAGGTCGCCCTGCTGGCCAGCCTCAACGGCCGCAGGAACTGGCTGCGGGCGGTGAAGCGCAAGTCGGGCGAGGCGTCGGTCAAGGCCGTGAAGAGCTACCAGATCGCGGTGACCGAACTGGCCTTCCTGCGGCACCGCATCGAGCAGGGAACCGCCGGTCAGAGCGCGGAGCAGCGCCACGGGGTGCTGCTCGACAGCCTGCACGCCGCCAGGGCCGCCGCACGCCGGTGAGTCCGGTCACCGACCGGGTACATGCCAACCAGCGCGGGACTACCCTCGGCGACGTCGTCCGGTACCCGCACCAGGGACTGGAACGTCAGAAGGAGTTAGTCGCATGGACGCGACCCCACGTCCGGCGAGGCTTGCCGTAGGTGTCATCTCGGCCGGTCGCGTCGGCTCCGTGCTGGGCGCCGCGCTGGCCAGGACGGGCCACGTGGTGACCGGCGTCTCCGCCGTCTCCCAGGCCTCCCTCAACCGCGCGGAGGAGCTGCTGCCCGGCGTTCCGATCGCCGATCCCACCGAGGTCGCCGCACGTGCCGACCTGGTGCTGCTGGCCGTGCCGGACGACGAGCTGGAAGGCCTGGTCAAGGGCCTCGTCGCCACCGAGTCGCTGCGGGCGGGCCAGATCGTCGTGCACACCAGTGGCGCGCAGGGCGTGAAGGTCCTCGAACCCGCCGCCGAGCTGGGCGCCCTGACGCTCGCGCTGCACCCCGTCATGACGTTCACCGGCCGGTCGGAAGACCTGCTGCGGATGACGTCCGCGTGCGTCGGCGTGACGGCGGCGGACGGCGACGAGGTGGCCTGGAGCGTCGGCGAGGCCCTGGTCGTCGAGATGGACGCCGACCCGGTCAGGGTCCCCGAGGCCGTCCGCCCGCTCTACCACGCGGCACTGGCCCACGGCGCGAACCACCTGATCACGCTGGTCCGCGACGCAGCCGACCTGCTCACGAACGCCGGTGTCGCCAACGCCGAGCGCCTGCTCGGCCCCCTGCTGTCCGCCGCGCTCGACAACGCGCTGCGCCACGGTGACCGCGCCCTCACCGGTCCGGTCGCCCGCGGCGACACGGGTACCTTGCGCAAGCACCTCGACGTGCTCGCCGGGCAGGCACCCGAAACCCTGCCCAGCTACCGCGTGCTCGCCCGGCGCACCGCCGACCGGGCCGAACACTCCGGGCTGCTCAAGCCCGACGCGGCCAACGACGTTCGCACCACTCTTGAGGACTGACGTGACGAAGCCACTGACCAAGGACGACTACCGCCCGGACGACGTCACGGTGCACCGCGACCCGGCCCGGCTCAACCGGGTCATCAGGGCGCTGCGGAGCGCCGGCCGCAACGTCGCGCTGGTGCCCACGATGGGCGCCCTGCACGCGGGCCACCGGCAGCTGATCCGCGAGGCGCAGGTCATGCAGAACACGGTGGTCGTCGTGTCGATCTTCGTGAACCCGTTGCAGTTCGGGCCGAACGAGGACCTCGCGAAGTACCCGCGCCAGTTCGAGTCCGATGTGGACATCTGCCGCGAGGAACGGGTCGGCATCGTCTTCGCGCCGTCCGTCGAGGACATGTACCCGGCCGGCGCGCAGGTGACCGTGCACCCCGGCCCGCTGGGCGACGAGCTCGAGGGAGCGGTCCGGCCAGGCCACTTCGCGGGCGTGCTCACGGTCGTCTCGAAGCTGTTCAACATCGTGCAGCCCACGTACGCGGTGTTCGGGCAGAAGGACTACCAGCAGCTGCAGCTCATCCACAAAATGGCGCGGGACCTCAACTTCCCGCTCGACGTCGTCGGCGTGCCGACCGTCCGCGAGTACGACGGCCTCGCGTTGTCGTCGCGAAACTCCTACCTGACCCCGGAACAGCGCCATCACGCCGTGACGCTGTCCGCCGCGCTCACCGCCGGCGCGCACGTGTCGTCGAAGGGCGCGGACGCGGTGCTCAAGGCCGCGCACGACGTGCTGGCGCAGACGCCCGAGGTCGAGGTGGACTACCTGGAGCTGCGCGGGACCGACCTCGGTGCCGCGCCGGAGAACGGTGACGCCAGGCTGCTGGTCGCGGCCCGCGTCGGTTCGACCCGCCTGATCGACAACATCGGTGTGTTGCTCGGCGAAGGCGACGAGTAGGGGGAATGACATGTTCCGCACGATGCTGAAGTCCAAGATCCACCGCGCCACCGTGACGCAGGCGGACCTGCACTACGTCGGCTCGGTGACGGTGGACGAGGACCTGATGGAGGCCGCCGACCTGCTGGCGGGCGAGCAGGTCGCCATCGTCGACGTCACCAACGGCTCCCGGCTGGAGACCTACGTCATCCCCGGCGAGCGCGGTACCGGCGTGCTGGGCATCAACGGCGCGGCGGCGCACCTCGTGCACCCCGGCGACATCGTGATCCTGATCGCGTACGGGCAGATGGACGACGCCGAGTCGCGCACCTACAAGCCGCGCGTCGTGTTCGTGGACGCCGACAACAAGGTCGTCGACCTCGGTGCGGACCCTGCGCACGCCCCCGAGGGGTCCGGTCTGGTGAACGGCTCCACGAGCGCGCCGTCTTCTGAGACCGTTGAAGCGACCGCGCTGGACGCGTTGATCCAGGCCGAGAACTAAGGAATCGCCCCGTGCTGCTCGCCATCGACGTCGGCAACACCAACATCGTGCTCGGTCTGTACGACGGGGTCGGCGACACGGCCCCGCTCGTGCGCGACTGGCGGATGCGCACCGACGCCAGGATGACCGCCGACGAGCTCGCGCTGACGATGCGCGGCCTGCTCGGCGAGTACGCCGACAAGATCACCGGCATCTCCGCGCTGTCCACCGTGCCCGCGGTGCTGCGCGAGCTGCGGGTCATGCTCGGCCGCTACTACGACGCGGTGCCGAAGATCCTGGTCGAGCCGGGCGTGAAGACCGGCGTGCCGCTGCTCGTCGACAACCCGAAGGAGGTGGGCTCGGACCGCGTGATCAACACGCTGGCCGCGCACCACCTCTACGCGACCTCGTGCATCGTCGTCGACTTCGGCACGTCCACGAACCTCGACGTCATCTCGTCGCGCGGCGAGTTCCTCGGCGGCGCGCTGGCACCGGGCATCGAGATCTCGGTCGACGCCCTCGCCTCCCGCGCCGCCCAGCTGCGCAAGGTCGAGCTCGTCAGGCCGCGCAACGTGATCGGCAAGAACACCGTGGAGTGCCTGCAGTCCGGCATCGTCTACGGGTTCGTCGGCCAGGTGGACGGGCTCGTCCGCAAGATCACCGAGGAGCTCCAGCAGACCGACCCCGGACCGGTGACGGTGATCGCCACCGGTGGCCTCGCGCCGCTGGTCGTGTCGGAGTCCTCGACGATCGCGCACCACGTGCCCGACCTGACGCTGCTGGGGTTGCGCATGGTGTTCGAGCGCAACATGTCCGCTACTCGCTGAGGCGGACCATCCGGAAGACCTCCGCGCGCAGGGGGACGTCGAACGGCCCGTTCGACGTCTCCGGGCGTTCGCGGAGGAACGCCAGCATCTTGTCGTTGATCGCCGCCCGTTCGTCGTCGTCGATGACGAGCAGGCGCGAGTGCGTGTTGATCCACGCGACCGCTGCTTCCGGGGAGTCCCGGCGGTGGGTGTGCGGGAAGGTGGCGCGCTCCTCCAGCGCGAACGACGGGTGGGCCGTGACCGCGACGGGGTCGTGCCGCTGGGACTCGACGCTGCTCAGCGACACCTGCTCCAGTTCGCGGACCCACTCGACGTCCGTGACGGGTTCGGCCCACATGGCCGCCAGCACGCCGCCGGGCCGCAGCACGCGGGCGATCTCCGGCAGCGCCTTCTCCTGGTCGAACCAGTGGAACGCGGTGCCGACGAACACGGCGTCGAGAGTCTGGTCCGGAACGGGGATGTGCTCGGCATGACCGGGCAGCGCGCGCACGCCGTGCACACGGCGCACGAGCTCGGACAACATCTGCTCGTTGGGCTCGACGGCGGTCACGCGGTGGCCTTCCGAGACCAGGCCCGCAGTCAGCTTGCCGGTGCCGGCGGCCAGGTCGAGCACGTCGAGCTGCTCGGTCGTGCCCAGTGGCTCCAGTGCCCACCGGATCGCCGCCACGGGATAGTCAGGCCGGTGTTCGGCGTAGGCCTCCGCCTGCGCGCCGAACGAGTCCGCTCGCCTCGCGTGTAGATCCATCACACCAACTTAGTGAGTGGGACCGCTGTGCGGGTTGGTCCGGTCGGAGCCGCGTGCGGATCTTCGTGCGTTTTAGTGGTATCCGGTTCGCTTTGCGCTCACGGTCTTCCGTACCCTTCTCGGCGTGAGTGAGCAGCCGAAGCAAAACCTCGTGACCAGCGAAGAAGACCTGCCAGAGCAGATGCGCGTGCGCCGGGAGAAGCGTGCGCGGCTGCTCGCTTCCGGTAAGGAGCCGTATCCCGTCGAAGTTCCGCGCACGCACACGCTGCGCGAGATTCGCGACGCGCATCCCGAACTCGAACCCGACACCCAGACCGGTCAGCAGGTCGGCGTCACCGGGCGCGTGATGTTCATGCGCAACACCGGAAAGCTGTGCTTCGCGACGTTGCGCGAAGGCGACGGCACCGAACTGCAGGCGATGCTGAGCCTCGCCGGTGTGGGTGAAGAAGCGCTTTCCGAGTGGAAGACCGACGTCGACCTCGGCGACCACGTTTTCGTGAGCGGTGAGGTCATCAGCTCGCGTCGCGGTGAGCTTTCCGTGATGGCGGACGGGTGGCAGCTGACGTCGAAGTCGCTGCGTCCGTTGCCGGTCGCGCACAAGGAACTCGGCGAGGAAACCCGTATTCGTCAGCGATACGTCGACCTGATCCTCAGGCCGATGGCGCGCGATACTGTTCGGACCCGTGCGAACGTCGTGCGTTCACTGCGCGACTCGTTCCACCGGCGCGGATTCCTCGAAGTCGAGACGCCGATGTTGCAGACGCTGCAGGGTGGTGCCAGCGCGCGTCCGTTCATCACGCACTCGAACGCGCTCGACATCGACCTGTTCCTGCGCATCGCGCCGGAGCTGTACTTGAAGCGCTGCGTCGTCGGTGGCATCGAGAAGGTCTTCGAGATCAACCGCAACTTCCGCAACGAGGGCGTGGACTCGTCGCATTCGCCCGAGTTTTCGATGCTGGAGTACTACGAGGCGTACGCCACGTACGACTCGAACGCCGTACTGACCCGCGAGCTGATCCAGGAAGCGGCGGAAGCCGTGACCGGTTCTCAGATCGTCACGCTGGCGGACGGCACCGAGTACGACCTCTCGGGTGAATGGACGACTCTGAGCATCTACGAGTCGTTGTCCGAAGCTGTTGGTGAGGAAATCACCCCCGAGACGCCGGCCGAGACGCTGCGCAAGCTTTGTGACCGGCACGAACTCGAGGTCAACCCGAAGTTCGGGCACGGCAAGCTGGTCGAGGAGCTGTGGGAGCACCTGGTGTGCGACTCGCTCTACGCGCCGACGTTCGTGCGCGACTACCCGGTGGAGACGTCCCCGCTGACCAGGCAGCACCGCAGCAAGCCGGGTGTGGCCGAAAAGTGGGATCTGTACGTGCGCGGATTCGAACTCGGAACCGGTTACTCCGAACTGGTGGACCCGGTCATCGAGCGCGAACGCCTGGAAGCGCAGGCCCGTCTTGGCGCGGCCGGTGACCACGAGGCGATGCCGATCGACGAAGACTTTCTGCGATCACTGGAGTACGGAATGCCACCGAGTGGTGGCGTCGGAATGGGTATCGATCGGCTGCTGATGGCCCTCACGGGTCTGGGTATCCGGGAGACCATCTTGTTCCCGCTCGTTCGCCCTGAATGAGTAACTTTCCGGATGTCGATAGGTGCAATGTCGCACCTGTGCGCTAACCTGCGTCGCAGAAGGCTTTAGTTGGCGACGCGGGTGACCGCGCATTCGGGGTCCAGGAGGATACGCATGGCGCAGAAGGTCACGGTGACCCTCGTCGACGATCTGGACGGTTCCACCGCGGAGGAGACCGTCGAGTTCGGACTGGATGGTGTCAGCTACACCATCGACCTTTCCTCGGGCAATGCGGGCAAACTGCGTGACGCTCTTGCCGACTTCGTGGGAAGTGCACGTCGTGCGGGTGGTCGCAAGCGCCTTGGTCCCGGTCGTCCGGCCGGCAGCGTGAAGGCGCGCCCCGCTTCGGCGGATCGTGAGCAGAACCAGGCCATTCGCGAGTGGGCCCGCAAGCAGGGCATGAAGGTGTCGGACCGGGGTCGCATCCCGGCCGAGGTGCTCGACGCCTACCACCAGCAGGGCTGAAATTCGGTAAAACACGAAGGGGTTCCGGGGAATCTTCCCGGAACCCCTTCGTGCTATTCGGGTGACTGATCGGCTACCGGCAGGCGTCCGGAAGGTGGAACGGTGCGATCCAAACGAGATCGCGAACACTCTTGCTGCTGACTTTTTAGTTGATCCGACAACGGGTTTGCTGAATGTTTTTTCACGATCTCGCGCGGTCGTTCTTCTCCTGATGAGACCGCTGATGTGACCAGAACCGTATCCCTGCACCTCGGTCCGACCAGGGGGTTCGGTTAGGCTTACCTCTCCTGTCTGTGTCGAGGAGGGTGGGCCTTGGGTCGTAGGTCGTTCGGCCTGCTCTTCCTGCTGGTCGTGCTGGTCGCCGTGTGTCTGGCGAGCATCGCGATCGGCTCGAAGGAGATCCCGCTTTCCGGGGTGTGGCACGGTCTCTTCACGCCGACCGGCGTCGAGGACGACGTGGTGGTCCGCGAGCTGCGGATCCCGCGGACGTTGCTCGGCATCGCGGTGGGCATCGCGCTCGGCGTCGGTGGCGCGCTCATGCAGGGCCACACGCGCAACCCGCTGGCGGACCCCGGCATCCTCGGCGTCACGCACGGCGCGGCGCTGGCGGTAGTGCTCTCGATCTTCCTGCTCGGCGTCAGTTCGCTGGTCGGCTACATCTGGTTCGCGTTCGCCGGGGCGATGATCGCGAGCGTCGTGGTGTTCCTGCTCGGGGCAGCCGGCAGGGGAGGCCCGTCGCCGGTGACGCTGGCGCTGGCCGGCGCAGCGGTGAGCGCGTTGATGAACGGCCTGGTGTCGGCGATCGTGCTGCTCGACCAGCAGTCGCTCGACGCGTTCCGGTTCTGGCAGGTCGGCGCGATCGCCGGCCGTGACCTGACGGTGCTGGCGCAGGTGGCGCCGTTCCTGCTCGCCGGACTGGCGATCGCGGCGTTCAACGCACCGGGGCTCAACGCCATGTCGCTGGGCGAGGACGTGGCCAAGTCGCTGGGCGTCAACGTCAGCAGGACGCGGTCGCTGGGCATCTTCGCCATCACGCTGCTGGTGGGCGGTGCCGTCGCCGCGTGCGGGCCGATCGGGTTCCTGGGACTCGTGGTGCCGCACGTCGCCCGCGCGTTCACCGGCCCTGACTACCGCTGGATCCTGCCGTACTCGGCGCTGCTCGGGGCGATCCTGATCCTGTTCGCCGACATCGTCGGCAGGGTGGTCGCCCGGCCGTCCGAAGTGGAGGTCGGCGTGATGCTGGCCCTGATCGGCGCCCCGTTCTTCATCTTCCTGGTGCGGCGCAAGAAGCTGGTGAAGATTTGACGACCGAGGTGAGGACCCCCGCCGCCGAGGCGCCCGCGCTGAGGCTCGGCGCGACCTCGTTCAAACTGCGCCGCCGGCCGTTGCTGGTCGTGGCGGCGTCGCTGGTCGTGCTGGCCGCGCTGCTGGTCGCCGACATCATGATCGGCGACTTCCCGCTGACCGTGGCCCAGGTCGTCGACACGCTGCTGGGCGGCGGCACGCGCCGCGACCAGTTCGTGGTGATGGAGCTGCGGATGCCGCGAGCGCTGACGGGTCTGCTGGTCGGCGGTGCCCTGGGGCTCTCCGGCGCGATCTTCCAGGCCATCGTCCGCAACCCGCTGGCCTCGCCGGACATCCTGGGCGTGACCTGGGGAGCCGGTGCCGGTGCGGTCTCGGTGATCACCTTCGCGGGCTCGCTGGGCGTGGTGACCGGCAGCGCGGCGTCGATCGGTGTGCCGCTCGCGGGTCTGGCGGGTGGCCTGTTCGCGGGCCTGCTGGTCTACGCGCTGGCGTGGCGGCAGGGCATCGAGGGCTTCCGGATGGTGCTGGTCGGCATCGGCATCACCGCCGTGGCCGGCAACTTCACGCACTACCTGCTGACCGTCGGCGACGTGCAGGACGCGGGCCGCGCGATGGTGTGGATCACCGGATCCCTGAACGGCCGCGGCTGGGAACACGTCGTGCCGGTCGCGTTGGCGCTGGTGGTGCTGGTTCCCGTGGCGTTGATCGGCGGCCACGTGCTGGGCGCGCTGCAGTTCGACGACCAGACCTCGCGCGGCCTCGGCGTGCGGGTGAACGTCGCGCGGTCGTTCCTGATCATCGTGGCGATCGTGCTGGCCTCCGTGGCCACCGCCGCGGCCGGGCCGATCACGTTCGTCGCGCTGGCGTCACCGCAGATCGCACTGCGCCTGTCCGGCACCGCGCAACCGCCGCTGTTCGGCTCCGTCGTCATCGGCGGCGCACTGGTGATGCTGTCGGACCTGGTCGCGCGGACGATCTACCGCACGGAGCTGCCGGTCGGCGTCGTGACCGCGGTGCTGGGCGCGCCCTATCTGATGTTCCTGCTGATCCGAAGCCGCCGGGAGGCGCGGGTATGAGTGTGCGTCTTGAGGCTTCGTCGTTGTGCGTGGGCTACGGGGAACGGCAGGTCGTCGACACCCTCGACCTGTCGATCATCGGTGGCACGGTGACCGCGGTGATCGGGCCGAACGGGTGTGGCAAGTCCACCCTGTTGAAGGCTCTCGGACGGTTGCTGCCCGCCCGGTCCGGCGCGGTGTTGCTGGACGGCAAGCAGATCGACCGGATGTCCACCCGCGACGTCGCTCGGGTGCTGGGGATGCTGCCCCAGGCCCCGTCGGCTCCCGAGGGGCTGACCGTGGCCGACCTGGTTGCTCGGGGACGGCATCCGCACCAGTCCTGGTACCGGCAGTGGTCGTCGGACGACGCAGCCGCTGTCGACGCCGCGCTGGAGATGACCGGGATCCTGGACCTGGCCGAGCGGACCGTGGACGAGCTGTCCGGCGGGCAGCGGCAGCGGGCCTGGATCTCCATGGCGCTGGCGCAGGGCACCGACCTGTTGCTGTTGGACGAGCCGACGACCTATCTGGACCTGGCCCATCAGATCGACGTGCTGGACCTGGTGCAGGAACTGCACTCCTCGATGGGGCGCACCATCGTGATGGTGCTGCACGACCTGAACCTGGCTGCCCGGTACGCCGACACCATCGTGGCCATGCGGGACGGGCGGATCGTGTCGCAGGGGACGCCGGCCGAGGTGCTCACCGAGCAGATGCTGCTGGACGTGTTCGGGCTGGACGCCCGTGTCGTCGAGGACCCGGTCTCCGGGACGCCGCTGGTGGTGCCGGTGGGGTCGCGCCACCGGCTGCCGTAGCCAGAGCGGACAGGGACCGAGCCGGCCCCAGGCGACCAGCAGTGGCGGGGTCACCAGGTAGAGCGTTCGAAGAACCAGAGGACCGGTCCGCTCTCGCCCTGGCTCAGTCTCAGCGCGGGGAAGGCGGCCGCGGGGAGCACGAGTGCCGGCGCGGCGATCGGGGTCAGGACGGTCGCCACGCCGACCAGCCCCGGCAGCACCAGCGCGGTCCCGCAGATCGCCCCCAGCGCGCCCCCGATCCGCAGGAGCGGACCCGGGACTGGTCCCCGTCAGGAGCAGGTGCGCGGGCAGGCCGTGCACGGCTCCGCGTCGGGCAGCACGTAGTGGAAGCAGCAGCTGTTCCGCTTGCGCTTCCAGCCCTCGTCGGTGAAGTGCAGCGTCGAAGCGGAGACGAACGGCTCCAGCTTCTCCGGCAGGATCATCGCCGCGTCCGTGACGCCCGCGTTCTCGTCGCCGAACTGACGGCCGGCGGCCCACGGGCCGTACTCCAGCATGTCGGTCGCGGCGGCCCAGAGCTGGCGGCGGCCGAAGCGGACCACCTGGCCGAACGACGCGACGAACTGGGCGGCGTGCGCGGCGTAGCGGGCCCGCAGGATCGCGGCCAGTGCCGCCTCGTCGGCGACGACCGTGGCGGCCGGGTGGTTCGAGGCCGGGTCGTCGGGCAGGCAGGCGAACTCGTCGGACAGGACGGCCGTGCCGTCCGGGTGCGGGCGGCCCGCGGTGTTGAGGCGGAACGCCATGTCGGACGG
Source organism: Lentzea sp. HUAS TT2 (assembly GCF_051853195.1). Taxonomy (NCBI): domain Bacteria; kingdom Bacillati; phylum Actinomycetota; class Actinomycetes; order Pseudonocardiales; family Pseudonocardiaceae; genus Lentzea; species Lentzea sp. HUAS TT2. The sequence goes on from NZ_CP196667.1 coordinate 3,166,003, forward strand.
CCTGAGCGTCGGGACGCGGCGGGCGGTGTGGAACAGCAGGCCCGCCAGGTAGCCGGGCACGTGCAGGTACCAGCCCATGACGTAGCCGGCGGTGGCCCTGTCGTCGGACTCGCCGTACTGCTCGACCATCCACTCCGCGAGGTCCTTGCGCCACAGGTCGAAGCGCGTGGGCTCCGCCAGCAGGTCCGAACAGATCGTCCAGTCACCGGCAGGCGTGCCGAACACGATCTCGGTACCGGTCTGCAGGCGGGCGATGGATTCGGCCAGTGGCGTGAGCGCACGCGGGTTCTGCTGTGAGACCCTCGCAGGTACGGTCAACGCGCAAGTCCAATCTCATGCGTATGAGGCTTGCCTAACCTTACCCAAGATCTCTCTCAGTCGCCTCCGCACGTGGGCCCGATCACAGGAGTATCGCTCAATGGTCGGTTGTTCGCGTTCAGCGGACATCGCCCGATCTGTGGAATCCGTTGGTCCCGACCTGCGTTGATGCCGATGTCAATGTTCTCCGGACGCGGCTGGCCGCTGATGGGAACCACAGGCCTCGGAACCGCCCACTACAGTGGAGCCACGGTGCCGCGCTCACCAGGGTAGATCGGGGGAGCCGAGGACCGCCGACGCAGCAGTCAGGGAGTGCGAATGTTCGAAAGGTTCACCGACCGCGCGAGGCGGGTGGTTGTCCTTGCCCAAGAAGAGGCACGGATGCTCAACCACAACTACATCGGCACCGAGCACATCCTCCTGGGTCTGATCCACGAGGGTGAAGGTGTCGCCGCCAAGGCGCTCGAGTCGTTGGGGATTGCGCTGGAGGGCGTCCGCCAGCAGGTCGAAGAGATCATCGGCCAGGGCCAGCAGGCTCCGAGTGGACACATCCCCTTCACCCCCCGTGCGAAGAAGGTCCTGGAGCTCTCGCTGCGCGAGGCGCTTCAGCTCGGCCACAACTACATCGGCACCGAGCACATCCTGCTCGGCCTGATCCGCGAGGGCGAGGGCGTCGCAGCCCAGGTCCTCGTGAAGCTCGGGGCCGACCTCAACAGGGTGCGGCAGCAGGTGCTGCAGCTGCTGTCCGGCTACTCGACGGAGAAGGGTTCCACCGAGTCGACCGGTCGCGGCGAGGGCACGCCGTCCTCCTCCTTGGTCCTCGACCAGTTCGGGCGCAACCTCACGGCCTCTGCCCGTGAAGGCAAGCTCGACCCGGTGATCGGGCGCGCCAAGGAGATCGAGCGGGTCATGCAGGTGCTGTCCCGCCGCACCAAGAACAACCCCGTCCTCATCGGCGAGCCCGGCGTCGGCAAGACCGCCGTCGTCGAGGGGCTGGCGCAGATGGTCGTCAAGGGCGAGGTGCCCGAGACGCTCAAGGACAAGCAGCTCTACACGCTCGACCTCGGCTCGCTGGTCGCGGGCTCGCGCTACCGCGGTGACTTCGAAGAGCGCCTGAAGAAGGTCCTCAAGGAGATCCGCACGCGCGGCGACATCATCCTGTTCATCGACGAGATCCACACGCTCGTCGGTGCGGGTGCCGCCGAGGGCGCGATCGACGCCGCGTCGATCCTCAAGCCGATGCTGGCTCGTGGCGAGCTGCAGACGATCGGTGCCACCACCCTCGACGAGTACCGCAAGCACGTCGAGAAGGACCCCGCGCTGGAGCGCCGCTTCCAGCCGATCCAGGTGGGCGAGCCGTCGCTCGAGCACACGATCGAGATCCTCAAGGGCCTGCGCGACCGGTACGAGGCGCACCACCGCGTCTCGATCACCGACTCCGCGCTGGTCGCCGCCGCCACGCTGGCGGACCGGTACATCAACGACCGGTTCCTGCCGGACAAGGCGATCGACCTCATCGACGAGGCGGGCGCTCGCATGCGCATCCGCCGGATGACCGCGCCGCCAGACCTGCGCGAGTTCGACGAGAAGATCGCGGACGTCCGTCGCGACAAGGAGTCCGCGATCGACGCGCAGGACTTCGAGCGCGCGGCGAAGCTCCGTGACGCGGAGAAGACGCTCCTGGGCCAGAAGGCCGAGCGGGAGAAGCAGTGGAAGGACGGTGACCTGGACGTCGTCGCGGAGGTCGACGACGAGCAGATCGCCGAGGTCCTCGCCAACTGGACCGGCATCCCGGTGTTCAAGCTCACCGAGGAGGAGACCACGCGTCTGCTCCGCATGGAGGACGAGCTGCACAAGCGGATCATCGGCCAGGTCGACGCGGTCAAGGCCGTGTCGAAGGCGATCCGCCGCACCCGCGCCGGCCTGAAGGACCCGAAGCGCCCCTCCGGCTCGTTCATCTTCGCCGGCCCGTCCGGTGTCGGTAAGACCGAGCTCTCGAAGGCGCTGGCGAACTTCCTGTTCGGCGACGACGACGCGCTCATCCAGATCGACATGGGCGAGTTCCACGACCGGTACACCGCGTCGCGGCTCTTCGGTGCCCCTCCCGGTTACGTCGGGTACGAAGAGGGCGGCCAGCTCACCGAGAAGGTGCGCCGCAAGCCGTTCTCCGTCGTGCTCTTCGACGAGATCGAGAAGGCCCACCAGGAGGTCTACAACACGCTGCTCCAGGTGTTGGAGGACGGCCGCCTGACCGACGGTCAGGGCCGGACGGTGGACTTCAAGAACACCGTCATCATCTTCACGTCGAACCTCGGCACGTCGGACATCAGCAAGGCCGTCGGCCTCGGCTTCACCTCGGGTCAGGACGGCGCGTCCAACTACGAGCGCATGAAGAACAAGGTCAACGACGAGCTGAAGAAGCACTTCCGGCCCGAGTTCCTCAACCGCATCGACGACATCATCGTCTTCCACCAGCTGACTCAGGACGAGATCATCCGGATGGTGGACCTGATGATCGCCCGCGTCGAGCAGCAGCTGAAGAACAAGGACATGGCGATCGAGCTCACGGATCGCGCGAAGATGCTGCTCGCGAAGCGCGGCTTCGACCCGGTGCTGGGCGCCCGCCCGCTGCGCCGGACGATCCAGCGCGAGATCGAGGACACCCTGTCGGAGAAGATCCTGTTCGGCGAACTCCAGCCGGGCCAGATCATCATCACCGACGTCGAGGGCTGGGACGGCGAGTCCGACCAGCACGACAAGGCGCAGTTCGTGTTCCGCGGCGAGGCCAAGCCCAACCGCGTGCCGGACTCCCCGCCCGTCGACCTCGCGGCCCCGGCGGCTGCCGCCGAGCCGCAGGACGCCCCGGCGACCGAGTCGGAGTGATCTAGGCAGTAGGTGAGAACGGCCCCCAGGCTCCGGCCTGGGGGCCGTTGTCGTCTTGTGACTCACCCCGTCGAGTGGATTTGCCTGTTTCGCCGCCTGATGTCCTGGCCGCTGCCAATATTGGCTGACCACTCCGATCTTGGGCGTGGCGAACGTGGATCTTGTGGGGAGGATTGCGGTGTCGGTCGAGTTCGATCAGCTCATCGCTCAGTTCGAGCGGTTCCAGTCTCAGATGCAGCGTGTCGACCAGCAGTTCGCCAACATCGGCGAGATGCAGCAGCAGTTGACCGAGCTGGAAGCTGTTGCCACGTCCGCTGATCGTGCTGTGACGGTGGTCGCGGGGCCGTCGGGCACTGTCAAGGACATCAGGTTGACCGACCTGGCGATGCGCAGACCGCCGCACGCGCTGGCGGCAGAGCTGTTGTCGACGTTGCAGAAAGCCGTCGCCGAGGCGGCGCGTCGTCAGGCGGGAATCGTCGAAGGTGCGATGGGCGATGACATGCACCTGACCGAACAGGTCCTCGAGACCCAGGCGCAGTTGTTCGGCATGTCCAAAGAGGAACTTCGCACGCTGACCGCCGAAGAGACCGCGCCGCAACCCTCTTCCGCCCAGCAGCCACCCCTCCCGGCGCCGCCTGCCCAGCCTGTGCCGCCACCGCCGGTCCGCCCGATCCCGCAGACACCGGAAACGAACCGGGGCCGGCCGCCGGCACCGCCGCGCAGGCCCGAACCTGAGCAGCAGGAGGAGGACTTCTCCGACCGCAACGTCCTTCGCGGTGAGTCCTGGCAGCAGGAGCAGCGACCGCAGGCAGGTCCTCGGTCCACCAAGGGCGACCGTTTCCTGAACCTGTACGACGAGGACGACCGATGAGCGGCTTCGACGTCAACCCGGAAGAGCTCCGGGAGTTCGCGGGCAAGCTCGACGGCTTCAAGGGCACCGCGAGTGGAATCGCGGGTCTCGTCGGTCAGGCGGATGTCGGCGACAAGTCGTGGGGCGTGGTGGGCCTCTTCGTCAAGCAGACGTACACGGAGACGTTGAACGACCTGAAAGACCTCTTCAAGGACCTGGAGAACGGACTCGACTCCGGTGCCGGCAAGTTCCGCGGCACCGCGCAGGGTTACCAGGATCAGGAAGACGCCCTGAAGGCGATCTTCAACGGCATCCAGATCGAGATCGACGGACGACGGTAGAGGCGACGTGGCGGAGAAGGAGACCAGCGCCGGGGGTGTCAAGATCACCGTCGGGGAGAAGACGACCGGCCAGAAGATGGCCGAGGCGGCCCCGTTCTACGGCGGTTACCTGAAGACGTCCGATGCGCTGAAGAAGGCGAACGAGGACGGCGGCGGGGAGTGGACGTCACTCACCTCGGAGGGAGTGGCGTTTCTCGGTTCGATCGGCTCGGCGGCGAGCAGCTTCGCGACCGACCCGATCGGGTTTCTCGTCGGGCAAGGGCTGAACTTCCTGATCAGTGTGGTGCAGCCGCTCGAAGACGCGATCCACATGGTCAGCGGCGACGGTCCCGCGCTCCAGCAGGCTTCGGAGAACTTCGGTGCCATCGCCAAGGGGGTCGCGGAACTGCGCACGAAGTTCGACGAGGAACTGCAGAACACCGTCAAGACCTGGGGTGGCGACGCGGCCGAGGTCGCCAGCACGAAGCTCGGCGAGTTCGGCAACGGTATCGAGGGCGTCGCGGGTCAGGCTGGGGAGATGGCACAGCTGCTGCAGCTGTCCAGCATGGTCATGACGATCGTCGAGGACGTGATCAAGGCGATTCTGACCGAACTGATCACCTGGCTGATCATGATCTGGATTCCCGCCCTCGCAGCGGCAGTGCCGAGCTTCGGGTCGTCGACGGCGGCGGCCGGTGCCGCGACCGGCGTCCGGGTCGCCACCACGGGAAGCAGGGTGTCCCGCATCGTCGCGAGGTTGCGGCAGTTGCTGAGCAAGATCATGGAATTCCTGCGCAACCTGGGCAGCAGGTTCAAGAACGTTGGTACGGCGTTCAAGAGGTCCATGGCGAACAAGCAGGTCGGCAGCGTGGTCGCCGACGGGCTGAAGGCAGGTGGCGACAAGTCCTGGGGCGTCAAGCTGTGGAGCAAGGACGGGATGATCGGAGAGCGGGTCCAGCACGGCTTCACGAAGTCCATGGGCGGTGCGCTCGTCGATGAAGCGAAAGCACAGCTGTTCAAGGACAAGGCGATCCGGAACGGCGCAGCCGTGCAGAAGGCGAACGACCACGACGGCATCGGCGGCGACTACGAGGGCACTGCTCAGCAGAAGCAGCGCATCGAGGGATACCTGGACATCTGACAATGGACGCCCTGCGAGCAATTCTCACTGAAGTGATCCTGACGCCCTGGTTCCTGGGCTGGATCGGTTTTATCGTTCTGGCTCTCGTCGTGCGGCGCTGGTGGCAGATCCGCAAGCACCAGAAAGCGCGCGAAGAACAGATCGCCGCGCTGGCCCCCGTGGCCCGTGACCTCGGTGGCACCGTCACCGGGCCGGAGGGAGCGACCGCATGGTCCGCCGACCTGTGCGGTCCTCTGTCGAGCGAGGTCGACGGTGTCTGGAACAAGCTCTTCCAAAGGTCCACACCTCAGTTCGACGTGGCCTTGGACTTCCCACGCGGACCTTGGCACGTCCGGGTGACCGAGGCCTCCGTGCGCAAGGCTGTCGTGAATGGCACCGGTGTGCGTTGGGAGCAGGAGCACAGGATCGAGGTCGCGACTGTTCGACTGCCTCCCACGAAGTTTCTGCGACCGTTGAGGTTCGGCATGTCCGGGCGTCCTCAGTCGTCCGCTTTCCTGCAGGAACAGCGGTTTCAGGGCTGGGTCGCGCAGAGCCCGGTGACGGCGGAACGTGAGCAGCGTGAGTGGCAACCGGTGATGCTGCTCCCGCCGATGGACGAGGAGTTCTGGGCGAACAGCACAGACCCTGTTGCCGCGGAACGCCTGCTCGATCCCGAAGCCCTCAAGTGGCTGTCGAACCAGCAGCCGAAGCTTCCCCTCGCCGGCCAGCACATGCGGCTGACGTTCGAGGCGGGGTTCGTCTACGCGGTGTTCAGCGGACCCGTCGACCTGGGGCACGTCGTGAACCTGACCGACACGATCGTCGGACTGCTGGAGCGGATGCCAGGGGCACGGCCGAGGCATCCGGCAGCGACGGCCTGAGTCAGCGCGGCGTCACGGCATAACCCGCCAGGACGACCTCCTCCAGTTCCGGGTCGTCGTCCTCGTACGCGCCCTCGTAGTTGAAGCCGAACAGCTCGCGCAGGGCGGCCTCCGCCAGGTCGAGCGGGTGGAAGCGGAACGGGTACTCGTCCTCGGAGTCGAGGGACGCCAGGAACTCTCGATCGCCGGCGCGGTAGCGCTCCTCGAACGGGAGGGGCGTGCCGACGTCGGCGATCACGCCGCAGTCCGGCGAGAGGCTGTACGCGCGGCGCAGCGTGCCGTCCGGCTCCCAGATGGCGTAGGAGAAGAAGTCCACGACGCTGTGCATCGCGTGCAGGTAGAGGGTGCGGCCGGCGGCCTCGGTGACGAAGTGCTCCGGCAGGTCGGTGTAGGAGTCGCCGGCGGCGTCCCAGGTGCAGATGACCGACAGACCGGGGAAGACGGCGGCGTAGACCTTTCCCTCCGGCGGGTTGCCGTAGTCGAGGGTGCCGTCCTCGATCGGGCGAATGTCGTGGGACGGGTACAGGCGCGCGACGAACGCAGCCGTGGCCTCGCGGTCGATCTTCGGTGACGACCGCAGCACCTTGCTGACGTCGTCGGATGCGTAGAACAGCATCCAGTCCTTCGCTCCCATGAGCTCCCCTCCGAGTCGGTCTGGTTCAGCATGGCGGAGGGGTCTGACAATTTTCGGCAGGCAACGGGAGTGGACCTCTGACCGTCCCTGTAGCTGTGGGCACCACACCGGAGACCGACGCGCGCTCAGGCACACTGCACGACGTGGCCATCACCGAGGTGAAGCCGGCCAGGAGCGGTATCGCCACGTTCTTGCTGGTCGTGTGCGCGATGGCGTTCGTCGCGGCGGCGCTGGTCAGGCTGCTCGGCATCGACGGGTCGCGGTACATGATCGCCGCCACGGCGCTGACCCCGTACGTCACCGTCCTGGGGCTGCTCATCGGGTTGGTGGCGCTGTTCCGCAAGAGGTGGGTCATCGGGCTGACGATGACGCTGGTGGGGATCGTGCTGGTCGCGAACGTGGCGCCGCGGGCGTTCCCCGACGCGCGGGCCAACGGGGTCGGCCAGCAGGTCAGGCTGATGACCGCGAACCTGCTCACCGGCATCGCGGACGCCCAGTTCATCGTGCAGGAGGTCAAGAGGCGCGGTGTCGACATCCTCGCCATGCAGGAACTGACGCCCGACATGGTGAGCGATCTCGACCGGGCCGGGCTGAACCAGGTGCTGCCCAACCGGGTCTTCCTGGACGAGCCGGGCGGTTCCGGCAGCGGGCTCGCCTCGAGGTTCCCGCTCTCGCGGCGGAACCTGACGCCGCCGGCCACGTTGCGGCAGGCAGGGGCGCTCGTGGACCTGCCGGGCAAGGACATCGAGGTCGTCTCGGTGCACCCGCTGCCGCCGGTCGTCACCGACGGACCCGAGGCGTGGCAGCGTGAGCTCGCCGGGATGCCCGCGCCCGACTCGACCGGCGCGATCAGGGTGCTCGCGGGCGACTTCAACGCCACGCTCGACCACGTCGGCCTCACGCGGCTGCTGAACAAGGGCTACGTCGACGCCGCCGACCAGGTCGGCAAGGGCCTGATCCACACCTGGCCGTCCAACAGCGGGTTCTGGCCGCTGCCCGTCACGATCGACCACGTGCTGGTGGACTCGAAGGTCCTGGTGGACACCGTGGACGTGTTCGACGTGCCCGGCAGCGATCACCGGGCCGTCGTCACGCAGTTCGTCGTGCCAAGGCTGTGAGAGCCTCCAGGGCGCCCACGGGAAGCGACACACCGCGGCCGTGCCGCACGTCGGGCTCGCGGGTGTTGATCCGGATCAACGCACCCGAGGCCGCGCTCGCCAGCTCGGCCTGACGCCGCACGGTCGGCACGGCGGTGCCGGCTCCGATCTCGATCACGGCGAGCCTGCGGTGCGAACGACGCCACTCGGTCAGCGCATCCAGTTGCTGCTGGCTGCGGTGCGGCACCCAGCCCCAGTCGCCGAACATCAGGATGTTGGGCCGCGCCAGCCCGCCGCAGTTCGGGCACGACGGCAGCGCACCGACCGCGCGCATCGTCGACGGGTCGACGGTGACGTCGAACGTGCACTCCCAGATCTCGTCGGTGCACGGCTCCACGCACTGCGCGTGGTGGATCGACCCGTGGACCTCCGCGACGTCCTCGAAGCCCGCCTTCTGGAACTGACCGTCCACATTGGACGTGAAGACGCGCGCACCCCACGACCGCAGCACGGCGAAACCCTCGTGCGGCACCGTCGCGCGGTACAGGCCGAGCCGGTGGCCGTAGAAACCCCACGCCAGCGCGGGATCGTCGGCGAAGTGCACCGGGTCGGCGATCTCCTCGAACTTCAGCCCGAGCCGCTCGTAGGGCGGGTACGCCCGCCAGAAGCCCTCGGTGCCGCGGAAGTCGGGAAGGCCTGAGTCCACCCCCATGCCGGCACCGGCGCAGACGAGCACGGCGTCCGCGCCGGTGATCAGCTCGGCGGCTCGATCGTAGGACTGCTCGATCACTGCTTGGGCTTGCTCCCGAGCACGACCTCGAACTCCAGCAGGTCGGCACCGCTCGACACGGGCCGTGCGCGCTCACCCGAGTGAGCGGCCGCACCGGCCTCGCCGTCGCGCCACGCGGTGAAGGCCTCGTCGGTCTCCCAGTGCGTGACGACGAAGTAGCGGTCCTCGCCCGCGACGGGGCGCAGGAGCTCGAAGCCGAGGAAGCCGGGCTGGTTGTCGACCGCGCCCAGACGGGCGGCGAACCGCTTCTCCAGCTCGGGGCCACTGCCCTCGGGAACCTTGATCGCGTTGATCTTCACGACTGCCATGTCAACCAGCCTAGCGACGAACACCGACAGGCAGGAGGTACTGATCGTCGGGAATGCCCGACTCGCGGAACCACGCCTTGAAGAACCCGTCCAGGGGCTGTCCGGAGGCCTTCTTGAAGTGCTCCTCGAACTCCGGCCACGAGGCGTTCCCGTCGCGGTGCTCGGCCATCCACGACTGCAGCGCCTTGAAGAACACCTCGTCGCCGACCTGCTTGCGCAACGCGTGCATCCCCAGCAGGCCCTTGTCGTAGACGCCGCGGAACTCGTTGCCCTTGCCCATGTCGTAGAGCTTCGGCGCCCAGAACGCCGACCGTTCGCGCCGCTGCTCGATCTGGTCGCGGTAGCGCTGGTCGAGGTCGGTGCCCTCCTTCTCCAGCCACAGCCACTGGGCGTAGGAGGCGAGGCACTCGTTGAGGCAGATGTCGGCCCAGTTCTCGATCGACACCGAGTCGCCGAACCACTGGTGGGCGTTCTCGTGCACGACCGTCTCCAGGTCGGCCCAGGCGGCGTAGATCGGCCTGGTCTGGGTCTCCAGCGAGAACCCGATCTGGTCGGCGACCCAGATGCTGCCCGCCGCCCGCTGCGGGTACGGGCCGAACTTCGTCTCCAGGTACGCGAGGACCTCCGGGCCCTGGGACTGGATCGGCTTCTTGGCGGCGGACGTGCCGGGGGCGTACGCGTCGACGACCGGCGTGCCGTTGGGCAGCTTGGAGCGCACCACCTCGAACTTGTCGATGGCGACGGTGGCCAGGTAGGTCGCGAGCGGCGTCTCCTCCGACCAGGTGAACGTCGTCCAGCCGCCGTCGCGGGTCACCTGGCCCTCGAGGCCGTTCGAGATCGCCGTCCAGCCGTCGGGGACGCGGGCGGCGACCTTCAGCGCCGCCTTGTCGCGCGGGGTGTCGTTGGCCGGGAACCACGTCGTCGCGGAGTGGGGCTGACCTGCGGCGAACGCTCCGCCGGTCGACGAGATCTGCCAGCCGCTGCGGCCCAGCGAGGCGTCGTCGATCGTGGTGGGCACGCCGCCGTAGGTGACGATGGCGGTGAACGGCTTGCCCTTCGCGAGCGGCGCGGACGGCGTGATCACCAGCTCGTGGTCGCCCTCCTGGGTGAACTTCGCCGGCTGGCCGCCGACCTTCACGTCGCTGACCTTCAGGCCCTCGAGGTCGAGGTTGAACCGGGACAGGTCGGCGGAGGCCGTCGCGGTCACGGAGGCGACGCCGTCGAGCCGCTTGGAGCCGGGGTCGTAGGTGATCGCCAGGTCGTAGAGCGTGACGTCGTAGCCGCTGTTGCCGTCCGTCGGGTAGTACGCGTCGCCCGCGCCCGCACCGGCCTCCACCGCTGCCTGCGGTGACGTCTCCTGCTGCTTCGCCGGGTCGTTGCTCGGCGTTCTGAACACGACGAGCAGACCTGCGACGAGCACGATCAACACCAGGGCGATCAGGTACGGGCGGGCCTTCATGCGTTAATCATCCCTGTGTCGGTCGTGGAGTTCGGCGGAACGGGTCAAGGGGTTCTGCTCCTGCACGGCCTGATGAGCAGGGCCACCGCCTGGTGGCCGGTCGCGCAGTGGCTGCGGCCGTTCGGGCGCGTCGTCGGGATCGACCAGCGCGGGCACGGCCGAAACCCGCGGCGGGGGCCGTTCCGCACCGAGGACTTCGTCGCCGACGCCGCCGCGGCGATCGAGGAGCTGGACCTCGGGCCCGCCGTCGTGATCGGGCACTCCATGGGAGGGCTGCACGCGTGGTGTCTCGCGGCAACCCGGCCGGACCTGGTCAGCGCGATTGTGGTCGAGGACTTCGCCCCGGACAACAGGGGCAGGACGATCGACGAGTGGAAGTGGCTCTTCGACGCCTGGCCGGTGCCCTTCCAGTCGCTCGGTCACGTGACGTCGTACTTCGGCGCGCCGCTGTTCGCCGAGTACTTCGAGGAACGCGAGGACGGCTGGCACCTGATCGCCGAGCTGGACGACCTCTACGAGATCGCAGGCCACTGGGGCACGCGGGCGTACTGGGACTTCATCGACGCGGTGAAGTGCCCGTCGCTCGTCATCGAGGCGGGCAAGGGCGGCCAGCTACCAGGGCAGATGGCCGAAGCAGCCCGGCGATCCCGAGGCCAGTACCTCTACGTGGAGGAGGCCGGCCACGTCGTGCACGACAGCGCGCCGTGGGTCTACCGGGGCGCGGTGGAGGCCTTCTTGAGCACGTCGATCTCGCCGGTCTGAGTGTCGACGACCGACACCTCGCGGACCTTCGCGCGGATCGGCTCGACCGGGAAGATCGCGGCGAACGCGGCCTTCATCGCCTCGTCGTCGATGTCGTGGACGAGCGTGCAGTGCGGCACCCAGTTGCCCGGCAGGTAGTAGGCGCTCGGGTTCTTCACGTTGCTCGCCAGCACGTCGTGGATGGCGGAGTGGACCGCGAGCAATTCGGTGTCGACCACCGCGCCCAGCATCAGCACGTTCTCGGAGGTCGAGAACGTGCTGAGGGTGTGCAGGTAGAGGTCGGGCATCCACAGCCGTTCGAGGTCCTCGCGCAGCTCCTTGCGGACCTTCTGGCCGATGGTGCCCGCGACGGCATAGGTGAGGTGCGGCGGGTACTTGTGCTTCGCGCCGACGCGTTGCTGCAGCTCACGGACCTTCTTGTCCGCCTCGCCGTCGAAGAACGCCACCAGCGCGTGCATTCAGTGCTCCCCGGGTAGTGCGAACAGGCCGTCGCGCGTCTGCTCGACCAGGCCGTCGTCCAGCAGCGAGACCAGGCACTTCTCGCGTTGCGTGACGTCGTTCCAGGCGAGGTCGAGCTGGATCTTGGGCACCGGGCCCGGCGCGCCCCGCAGGACGTCCAGCAGTCTGCCGCGCACCTGCCGGTCGGTGCCCGCGAACTTCTGCACCTTCTTCTCCGGCCCCGCGTAGGCAGGCCGGCCGTTGCGCTGCCACGCGCACTCGGTGAACAACGGGCAGTCGGCGCACTTCTGGTTCTTGGCCGTGCAGATCAACGCCCCGAGCTCCATCAACGCCGCCGAGAACACCGCGGCGTCCTCCTGCGACTCGGGCAGGATCGCCTCGACGTCACGCAGGTCGCGCTTGGTCGACGGCGGCCCGGCGTCACCAGCGCCGTGCACCGCGCGCGCAACCACGCGCCGGACGTTCGTATCGACCACAGCGCACTTCTGCCCATACGCGAACGTGGCCACCGCACGAGCCGTGTAACTGCCGATGCCCGGCAACGACTCCAGCGTCTCGATGTCCGACGGCACCACGTCGCCGTGGTCGCGGGCGATGGCGGTGGCGGCCTCGTGCAGCCTCATCGCGCGGCGGGGGTAGCCGAGCTTGCCCCACATCCGCAGCACCTCACCCTGCGAGGACGCGGCCATCGCGGACGGCACGGGCCAGCGCGCCAGCCACTCGTGCCAGATCGGTTCGACGCGGGACACCGGCGTCTGCTGCAGCATGATCTCGCTGATCAGCACACCCCAGGCGGTGCAGTCGGGACGGCGCCACGGCAGATCGCGGGCCGCGGTGTCCCACCAGCCCAGCAGCAACTCGTGATTCATCGCCCGCCATTGTCGCAAACGCACGCGGGGACCTTTCGTACTCTCATGCAGTACGAAAGGTCCCCGCGTGCGGAGAAGGTCAGGCGGCGGCGGTGGCTGCGGCGTCCACCTCGCGCAGTTCGCCGGTGTGGACGTCGTAGACGAACCCGCGGATCTTGTCGGTGTAGGGGATGAAGGGGCTGCGTCGCAGCCGCGCCATCGACCCGCGCACGCTCTGCTCGACGACCTTGAACGCCTCGACGGCCCAGGTCGGGCGAAGACCGGTGTCGGCCTCCAGCTCGTCCTTGAAGTCGTCCTCGGTCACCATCTCCAGGCCGCAGTTCGTGTGGTGCACGAGCAGCACCTCGCGCGTGCCGAGCTTGCGCTGGCTGAGCGCGAGCGAACGGATGGCGTCGTCGGTGACGACACCACCGGCGTTGCGCAGCACGTGCGCCTCGCCCTGCTTCAACCCGAAGATCTCGAACACCCGGATGCGCGAGTCCATGCAGGTCAGAATCGCCACCTGCAGGGACGGCTTGGCGGAAGAACGATCTCCGGGAACGACGTTCCCGAGCTCGTAGTTCCGCTTGAGCAGTTCGTCGATCGCGGTCATGTGACACACCTCCATGGCCTACCGGCGGACCCCGCGTCGATTGGAACCGGAGTTAGCGCACGTTCACAAGGGGTTTCCGCTCAATATCACGTTCACCGGATCGAGCTATGCTCGCCTACCGCTGGATCTGGCCTGGTCGGGCTACGTTCGGGCTCGTGATCGAGCCCACAGGTCCGCTGCCGTCCACGGTGTACTGGCGCCGCCGCCTCGCCGCGATCGGGGCAGCCCTGGTCACACTTCTGCTGGTGATCTGGATCGTCGGCATGTTCGGCTCCGACGCCGAGACCGCCCAGCCCACGAACGCGGCCGCGGCGTCCGCCTCGAACCCGCCGCCGAGCATGTCCGAGAGCCCGGCCGCCGCGTCGTCCTCCTCCACGACCCCGCCGCCCGCGCCGACGCCGGAAGCCCCGCCGCCCCCGCCTCCCGGGCCGCCGCAGCCCTGCCCCGACGACGTGATCGGGGTTGTGGCCAAGGCGAACAAGCCGTTCTACACGGTCGGTGACCAGCCGGAACTGTCGATGGACGTGCTGAACACCGGACCTGTGCCGTGCATCAAGGACATCGGGCGCCAGCACCGCGAGCTGAACGTGTTGACCGCCGACGGAGCGACGGTGCTGTGGTCGAGCAACCACTGCCTCGCGGCCACGGGCAACGAGACGCGCGTGATGCAGCCCAAGGAGGTCTTCAACTACGGCACGAAGTGGGCGGGGTCCACTTCGCAGCCGGGGTGCGGGGCCCACACCAAGGTCGGGCCCGGCGACTACCTGCTGGTGGCGAAGCTGGCCGGGAAGGCCAGCTCACCCGTCGTCTTCAGGCTCGAGTACTAGGCCTCACGGCCCGAACCAGCGCTCTTCGGCACCACCGCGCGGCGCCGCCGACGTCTTGCCGATGATCAGCTCGGTCGCGAGGTTCACCGACCGCGGCCGGGTGCGCTCGTTCGTGTCGAGCAGCAGCTTGCCCGCCGCCCTGCCCTTCTCCAGCACCGGCTGACGCACGGTCGTGAGCCCGGCCTCCTCGCCGGCGCGGATGCCGTCGAACCCGGTGACCGTGATGTCGTGCGGCACGCGCAGGCCGCGGCGGCCCGCCTCGGTCATCGCACCCAGCGCCAGCACGTCCGAGGTGCAGATCAGGGCGGTGATCTGCGGGTCGCGGTCGAGGACCTGGGCCGCGCCGGACGCGCCGGAGGCCGTGTTGTGGTCGAAGCGCTCGACCACGGGCACCTGCGACCAGTCGACGCCGGCCTCGCTGAAGGCCTCCGCCAGACCGGACAGGCGGTTGCGCTGCACGTGGAAGTGCGCGGCGTGCTGGCGGTCCGGCGTCACGAAACCGTCGTTGCGGTCACGCGCCAGACGCATGCACACGACGCCGATGCGCCGGTGGCCCAGCCCGATGAGGTGCTTCGCGAGCTCGTACATCGCGGCGCGGTCGTCGATGCCGACGCGGTCCACGGTGCCGAGGTCCGGCTGGTCGCAGACGACGGTGGGCACCGGGCGTTCCAGCACGGCGGCGAGGTGCGGGTCGTCGTCCGGCACCGAGTAGACGACGAAGCCGTCGACACCGGCACGGTGGACCGACGCGACGTCCTCGCGTTCGGGGTTCGCGGGCACCAGCAGCAGACCGGTCCCGGCGTCCTCGCACGCGAGCGCGAGGCCCTCCAGGAACCCGATCGCGGCAGGGTCGCGAAACGCGTAGGAGAGGTTCTCGGTGAGCAACAGGCCCACCGCACCGGCCTTGCGCGTGCGCAACGAGCGCGCCACAGGATCCGGGCCGGGATAACCCAGCCTTCGGGCCGTGTCCAACACCCGCCGACGCAGCTCGGGCGAGAGCTGGTCGGGCCGGTTGTACGCGTTGGACACCGTTGTCCGGGAAACGCCCAGCTCAGCGGCCAGAGAGGCCAACGTTGCCGGACGTCGCACATGCATCGACCGCGCCATGAAAGGACCGTAACGGTTCAGAACCAATTCGTGAAGTCAGGGTGACCTGCGTCCCTCAAATGACGCATCCGCGCAGGTTGACCCATCTGCCTTGTTCAGAAGTTGGTCCAGACCAATTAGGTCAATCGGCCATCTCATTTCGGAGGCGCAGACGATTCCCTCGCGACGAGCCGCGGCCGGAAGACGCGGGTGTAGTTGTCGGTCCCCTGCCTGCGGCGATCCGGGTCCAGGCGCAGCACGAGCTCGTCGATCGCGGCCGCCGCCATCTCCTCGATCGGCTGGGCGAGCGTCGTCAAAGCGGGCGAGGAGTAGGCAGCCAACGGGATGTCGTCGAACCCGACGACCGAGAGTTCACCGGGTACGGAGATCCCCCGCTGGTGTGCCTCGCGCATGACGCCGAGCGCCATGTGGTCGGACGAGCAGATCACCGCCGTCGGGTGCACCGTGTCGAGCAGCTGTGCCACGGCCTGACCGCCACCCTCCGCGCTGAACGGCGCGTGCGCGACGTACTCCGAGCCCGCCGGCAGGTGGTCTTCTTCGAGGGCAGCGGCCCAGCCGGCGCGCTTCAGACGGGACGGCAACGAGCGCGCAGGACCGGAGACGAACCCGATCCGTTGATGGCCCAGCTCGATCAGGTGCCGGGTCGCCATGTAGCCCGCGAGCTGCTCGTCCACGGTCACGTCGGGCACGTCCAGCGCGGGCGTGGCACCGTTCAGGAAGACCATGTGGACACCGTCCGCCAGGAGCTTCGCGTAGTAGCTCGGGCGCGGCGCCTGACCGAGCGGCACCTCGACGTTGGTGATCTCCGGTGACACGAACACCATGCCCTCGACCCCGCGGGCCAGGAGCATCCGCACGTACTCCTCCTCGCCCATCGGGGCACCGCTGCGGGTGTTGCACAGCAGCGACGAGTAGCCCAGGCGGGCGGCCCGCGTCTCCAGCGCCTCGGCGAACGCGGGGAACACCGGGTTCGAGAGCTCCGGCACGAGCAGGCCGATCACGCCGGTGCGTTGCAACGCACCGAGGCCGCGCGGGGTGTACGGCATCTCCGCGAGTACCGACAGCACGCGCTGCCGGGTCTCCTCGTTCACACCGGCGCGCCTGTTGAGAACACGGCTCACGGTCGAGATGGACACCCCGGCTGCCCTCGCGATCTCGGACAGTCCGGACACGTTGCCTCCCAGCTCAGATCGGGTTCGGCGCAAGCCTGCCGCGTTCGGAAAAATTTTGCAACGCGCGTTTGCAAGACAGGGCCGTTACGGCTTGGTTACGGTCGACGTCTTGACCTGACCATGGTTCTGGTAGTGAAATCGCCCGCAACATTCTCGCAAAAACTTGCAAGACCCCTCATCTCACTGGGAGATGGGGCCCAGCTGGAGGGAACGGCAGCAACGATGCGACGGACAACCCTCGTGACCGCCATGGCGACGGGTGTCGCCCTCGTGCTCACCGCCTGCGGAAGCGGCGGATCGAGCAGCAACAGCGGATCCGACTCGGGCGAAGTGACCTTCTGGGACACCAGTGGTCCCAACGAGAGCCCGGTCTTCAAGAAGATCGCCGAAGGCTGCGCCACCAAGGACGGCTACAAGGTCAAGGTTGAGACGCAGGCGTTCGACGGCGCGCTCAACAACTACAAGACCGCAGCTCAGGGTGGTCAGGGCCCGGACGTCTTCCGCTCGGAGGTCGCGTGGGTGCCGCAGCTCGCGAAGCTGAGCTACGTCGCCGACCTGTCCGACACCGACCTCGCGAAGGACACGTCGGACTTCCTGGAGGCCCCGCTCGGCTCCACGAAGTACGAGGGCAAGACCTACGCGGTGCCGCAGGTGACCGACTCGCTCGCGCTGCTCTACAACAAGAAGAAGCTCGCCGACGCCGGTGTCGAGGCACCGAAGACGTGGGACGAGCTCAAGGCCGCCGCCGCCAAGCTGGGTGGCGAGAAGTCGTTCTTCCTCAACAACGACGCGTACTACGCGCTGCCGTTCATCTACGGCGAGGGCGGCGACCTGGTCGACGCGTCCGCCAAGAAGATCGTCGTGAACTCCGCCGCCAACGTGAAGGCGTTGGAGACCGCGAAGGGCCTGCTCGACGCCAAGGCCGCCACCACGGCGCTCGACGCGACGAACTCGTACTCGAACATGCAGGCCGCGTTCTCGTCCGGTGAGGCCGCCATGGTCATCAACGGTCCGTGGGCCGTCGCCGACTACCTCAAGGGCGCCGCGTTCACCGACCCGGCGAACCTCGGCATCGCCGCCGTCCCCGGCCCGTCCGCGGGCAAGGGCAGCGCTCCGGTGGGTGGCCACGACTACGTGATCCGCCAGGGCACCAAGGCGAAGCAGTCGTCGATCAAGTTCATCACCTGCATGGCGTCGGTCGAGTCGCAGGCGACCATCGCCAAGGAACTGGGCCTGCTGCCGACCCGCAAGTCGGCCTACCAGAACGCCGACGTCAAGAGCAACGCCGTCGTTGCCGCGTTCGAGCCGGTCACCAAGGTCGCGCACGAGCGTCCGTGGATCCCCGAGGGCGGCGAGCTCTTCGACCCGCTCAAGGTCGGCTACGCGGACTTCCTGGCCGGCAAGAAGGACGCCAAGACCGCCCTTGACGACGTCGCGAAGGCGTACAAGGAGAAGGTCGTCACCGAGTACTCGATCGGCTGATCGTGTTGAGCGGCCGGGGTTTCACGACCCCGGCCGTTCGCCGGAAGGGGAGTCTCGGTGCGTCGGTTCCTGGACAGGTACTGGTACGCGTATGCGATGGTGCTGCCGGTCGTGGTGGTCATCGCGGTGTTGGTGCTCTACCCGCTCGCACAGGGCGTGTTCTTCACCTTCACGAACATCAACGAAGGCAACATCGCCAACCCGATCCTCGAGCGGCCGGCCACCTATGACGTGGTGGGCTTCAAGAACTACCTCAACGTGCTGTCCGGCGGAGAGTCGTACGGCGCGTTCTGGAGCACGCTGGTCCGCACGCTGATCTGGACGTTCTCGTGCGTGTTCTTCCATTACACGCTCGGTCTCGGCCTGGCGATGCTGCTGAACCGTCAGGTGAAGGGCCGCACGTTCTACCGCGTGCTGCTGATCCTGCCGTGGGCCGTGCCTGGGTTCATCAGCGCGTTCGCGTGGAAGTACATGTTCAACGCGCAGTACGGGATCATCAACCAGCTCCTGCGCTCGGTCGGCCTGCCGGACCCGGTGTGGCTCGGCCAGTCCAACTGGGCGCTGGTGTCGGTGATCATCGTGAACGTCTGGCTCGGCGTGCCGTTCATGATGGTGGCGCTTCTCGGTGGCCTGCAGTCGATTCCCGGCGATCTCTACGAGGCCGCCGAGATCGACGGCGCCACGCCGTGGCAACGGTTCCGGCACGTCACGTTGCCGGGCCTGCGTTCCGTGTCGTCGACGGTGGTCCTGCTGGGCGTCATCTGGACGTTCAACATGTTCCCGGTGATCTACCTGATCGCCGGCCCGAACCCGAACGCCCGGATCCTGGTCACCTACGCGTTCGAGCGCTTCTTCTCCGGCGCGTCCCGTGACTACGCCATCGCGTCGACCTACGGCGTGCTGATCCTTTCGGTGCTGTTGGTGTTCGCCACGATCTACCGGCGTGCACTGCGCAAGCAGGGCGAGGTGTGGTGATGACGCTCGACGCTTCATCTTTGAAGATGGTGCAGGCCGCAGGTCCGGTCCGCCGTCGTTCCGATCGCTCTCGCGGTGCCTCGATCGCGTTGCACGCCACGCTGATCGTCGCGTCGGTCGTCGCGGTGTTCCCGGTCTTCTGGGTGTTCGTCACCTCTCTGAAGCCGGACGCCCGCGCGGTCGAGCCGACCCCGAAGCTGTTCAACGAGTCCTCTTTGGACAACTACACCCGCGTGCTGTCCGGTGAGAAGGGCGACTTCCTCGCCTGGTTCGGCAACTCCGTGCTGATCGCGCTGATGACGACCGTGATCGGCGTCTTCATCTCGGCCACCGCCGGGTACGCGGCGTCGCGGTTCCGGTTCCCCGGCAAGCGCGGCCTGATGATGTCGTTCCTGCTGGTGCAGATGTTCCCGTTCGCGGTGCTGATCGTGCCGCTGTACAACATCCTGATCGCCTTGGGGCTCAACGGAACCTCGTTCGGCCTCGTGCTGGTCTACTGCACGACCGCGGTCCCGTTCTGCACCTACATGTTGAAGGGCTACTTCGACACGGTGCCGGCGGACATCGACGAGGCCGGGCGCGTGGACGGGCTGTCGCCGTTCGGCGTGTTCTGGCGGCTGATCCTGCCGCTGGCCAAGCCGGGCCTCGCCGTCACGTCGTTCTACGCGTTCCTGACGGCCTGGGGCGAGGTGGCGTTCGCGTCCGCCTTCCTGTCCGCCGCCGACGAGTCGAAGACGCTGGCGGTCGGGCTGCAGGTGTTCGTGCAGCAGAACAGGACGGAGTGGGGCCACCTGGCCGCCGCCTCCATCCTGGTCGCCATTCCCGCGATCATCGTGTTCTACCTGGTGCAGAAGTTCCTGGTGCAGGGCCTCGCGTCCGGCGCCGTGAAGGGCTGACGGTCTACCGCACCGGCCGATACCGCACGTCCACCTCCGAGTGGGGGTCCGCGGTGTCGAGCCGGTGCAGGTGGATCGGCGCCCCACCGGGGTTGTCGTAGAGCCTGAGGCCGTCGCCCAGCAGCACGGGGGCGATGTGCAGGGCGATCTCGTCGAGCAGCCCGCGCTCTAACAGCTGACGGGCGATGGTCGGCGAGAACACCTCGAGGTCCTTGCCGTCCGCGGCCTCCAGCCCGATCTGCACCGCCTCGGCCACGTCGCACGTCAGGAACGTGACCCCGTCGTGGGGCGTCGCGTCCTCCGGGTGGTGGGTCAGGATGAAGAGCTTCCCCACGAACTGGCCGCCGTACGCGGCACCGGGGTCGGGGATCTGGTCCCAGCCGTTGCGGCCGCCGAGGATGGCGCCCGTGCGCTCGGCGTAGGAGTTGACCAGCTCCGGCTGGTCGGTCGTGTGGGCCAGCCAGCCGAAACCGTTGTCCACATCGGCGACGAAGCCGTCCAGTGACATCGAGAAGTGCGCTCGCACGTTGCCCATCGGTCCCCTCCAGCGTTCGGTGTGTGCAGAGGTGGACCGGGGCGCCGCGGAGAACTCATCGGTCCCTCCGGAACGCAAGCGCTTACGTTGTGCCGCCGCGAAACGTAAGCGCTTACGTCTGTTCCCGTAAGCGCTTGCAATGCATAACGTCGCGCCCAGACAAGCGGTGAAAGGTGCGTCACATGGCAGAGGTGTCCTACGTCAAGGCTTCGCGGATCTTCTCCGGCAACCCGCCGGTGCGGGCCGTCGACGAGCTCTCCCTCGAGGTGAGCGACGGCGAGTTCCTGGTGCTGGTCGGCCCGTCCGGTTCCGGCAAGTCGACGGCGCTGCGCATGCTCGCGGGCCTTGAAGACATCGACGAGGGCGCCATCCACATCGGCGGCAAGGACGTGACGAACGTGCCGCCGAAGGGCCGGGACATCGCCATGGTGTTCCAGTCGTACGCGCTGTACCCGCACATGACCGTCGCGGAGAACATGGGCTTCGCGCTCAAGCTGCGCGGTGTGCCGAAGACCGAGATCAAGGCGAAGGTCGAAGAGGCCGCCAAGATGCTCGACCTGCAGAAGTACCTGGAGCGCAAGCCGAAGGCGCTCTCCGGTGGTCAGCGTCAGCGTGTCGCCATGGGTCGCGCCATCGTGCGCGAGCCCTCCGTGTTCCTCATGGACGAGCCGCTGTCCAACCTGGACGCCAAGCTGCGCGTCGAGACGCGTGCGAACATCGCCGCCCTCCAGCAGCGCCTCGGCACCACCACGATCTACGTCACGCACGACCAGGTCGAGGCCATGACGATGGGTCACCGCGTCGCGGTGCTCAAGGACGGCCTGCTGCAGCAGTGCGACACGCCTCGCGCGCTGTACGACCGCCCGGCCAACGCGTTCGTCGCGGGCTTCATCGGCTCGCCGGCCATGAACCTCAAGACCGTGCCGATCACGTCGGAGGGCGCGAAGCTCGACGGCATCATCGTGCCGCTGACCCGGTCCGCGCTCGACGCCGCCGGTGGTCTGGACGAGGTCACCTTCGGCATCCGTCCCGAGGCGCTCGGCATCGTGCCGTCGAGCGAGGAGGGCATGGACATGACCGTCGAGCTGGTCGAGGAGCTCGGTGCCGACGCGCTCGTGCACGGTGCGGTGAAGATCGGCGACGCCTCGCAGCGCTTCGTCGTCCGCGTCGACGGCCGCACGCCGCCGACCCTGGGCCAGCACGTCAAGGTGGCCGTCCGCGACACCACCGAGATCCACCTGTTCCACCCCGAGTCGGGCGAGCGCCTGGAGGCGTGAGTCACACCCCGAAAAGCCCCCGGCCGTCACGCCGGGGGTTTTTTCGTGTCGTAAGATGAACTCGACAACGGTTTCCATTACCTGATCGAGGGACGGCGTGATGACTCTCCGCAACGCTCTGGTCGGCGCGCTCGCCGTCGTGAGCCTGGCCGCCTGCGGCACGACCACGCCGTCCGCCGACAACGGCAAGATCCAGGTCGTCGCCTCCACGAACGTGTGGGGCAGCGTCATCAAGGCCGTCGGCGGCGACGCGGTCGAGGTCAAGGCCCTGCTGGACGACCCGAGCGCCGACCCGCACTCGTACGAGAGCAAGCCCGCGGACGCCGCGCTGGTCAAGGACGCCAAGCTGGTCGTGTTCAACGGCGGCGGCTACGACGACTTCTTCGCGAAGCTGATCACCAGCGACGCCACCAAGAAGATCGAGGCCTTCCCGCTGCGCGACAACCACGCCGAGCCGCAGACCGGGGCGCCCGACGCCGACGGTCACGACCACAGCGTGAACGAGCACGTCTGGTACGACCTGCACACCGTCCAGGCGGTGGCCGAGGCCGCGGCGAACGAGCTCGCCGCGATCGCGCCGGACAAGAAGCAGACGTTCGAGAGCAACACCGCCGGCTTCACCGCCAAGCTCGAGGAGCTGGAGAAGAAGGTCGCCGGCATCGGCAAGGACCGCAAGGTCGTCTCGACCGAGCCGATCGCGCACTACCTGATCGACGAGACCGGCGCCGCGGACGTGACGCCCGAGGCGTTCAGCAAGGCCATCGAGGAGGAGGCGGACGTGCCGGCCGCCGCACTCGCGGAGATGAACCAGCTGGTCGAGGGCAAGCAGGTCAACGTGCTGGTGGAGAACACCCAGACCGAGAACCAGGTCACCAAGGGCGTGGTCGAGAAGGCCCGCGCGGCCGGTGTTCCCGTCGTCGCGGTCACCGAGACGTTGCCCGAGGGCGTGACCGGCTACCTTGACTGGATGAGCAAGCAGGTTGACGCGCTCACGCAGGCGCTCAAGGCATGACCGCGATCTCGCTGCGCGGGGCCCGGCTGTCCTACGGGGACAGAGTGCTGTGGGACGGGCTCGACCTCGACGTCGAGCCCGGTGAGTTCCTGGCGGTCCTGGGGCCCAACGGCTCCGGCAAGACCAGCCTGATGCGCGTGCTGCTCGGTCTGCAGCCGTTGTCGTCCGGCACGGTCACGATCGCCGGCGGCAACCACGCCATCGGGTACGTCCCGCAGCAGCGAGCGCTCGACCAGTCCATGACGTTGCGCGGCCGCGATCTCGTCGGGCTGGGGCTGGACGGGCACCGGTGGGGGATCGGGTTCCGGGGGCGCCGGGAACGCCGTGTCCGCGTCGACGCGGCGATCGAGTCCGTTGGTGGTACTCGGTATGCGGACTCGCCTGTTGGGCTGTTGTCCGGCGGGGAGCAGCAGCGGTTGCGCGTGGCGCAGGCGCTCGTGGGCGATCCTGGGGTGCTGCTCTGTGACGAGCCGTTGCTGTCGTTGGACCTCGCCAACCAGCGGGTCGTGTCGGAGTTGATCGACAAGCGGCGGCGTGGGGCTGACACGGCTGTGCTCTTCGTGACGCACGAGCTGAATCCCGTGCTGCCGTTGGTGGATCGGGTGCTGTACCTCGTTGGCGGGCGGTTCCGGGTCGGGACTCCCGAGGAGGTCATGAACTCGCGGACGTTGTCCGAGTTGTATCGAACGCCGGTCGAGGTCGTGCGGGTGCGGGACCAGATCCTGGTCGTCGGGGCCGGGGCTTGTGAGGAGCAGACGCACCACCTGTCTGCGGAGGCCGCGTCGTGAGCTTCTTCGACCTGCTCGAGCTGGACTTCGTTCAGACCGCGTTGATCGCTGCAGCTGTGCTGGGGCTGGTGGCCGGGGTCCTCGGGCCGCTCGTGGTCACCCGCAAGATGGCGTTCGCGGTGCACGGGACCAGTGAGCTGGCCTTCACCGGTGGTGCTGCGGCGTTGTTGCTCGGGGTCAGCGTTGGGTACGGCGCGCTGGCCGGGTCGATCATCGCTGCTGTGCTGCTCGGGGTGTTGTCCCGGCGGGAGAGCGATCGGGACTCCGTCATCGGGGCCATCCTGGCTTTCGGGCTGGGGATGGGCATCTTGATGCTCGCGCTCTACAAAGGGCGTGCTTCCAACAAGTTCGGGTTGTTGACCGGGCAGATCGTCGGGGTCGACTCCACGGATTTGAAGCTGTTGGTCGGCTCGTCTGTGGTGGTGTTGGTGGTGTTGGCCGTTATTTATCGGCCGTTGTTCTTCGCTTCGGTGGACCCTGATGTGGCTGTGTCCCGTGGGGTGCCGGTTCGGGCGTTGTCCGTGGTGTTCGCTGTGTTGGTCGGCGTGGCCACCGCGCTGTCCGTGCAGGTCGTGGGGGCCTTGCTGGTGCTGGCGTTGATGATCACGCCTGCTGCCGCGGCCATGCGGATCACCGCTTCTCCGGTGCGGGCCACGGTTTTGGCCGTGGTTTTTGCCGAGATTGCCGCTGTTGGTGGGATCTTGTTGTCGCTGCAGCCAGGGTTGCCGGTTTCTGCGCTGGTCACGGCTGTGAGTTTTGTGATCTATCTGGTTTGTCGTGGGGTCGGGGCTGTTCGGAGCCGGGCTGTTTGACGGACCCCACATCGACCTGACCGCGCGCTGAGGACGGCCTCGCCTTCGGTGTCGCGTTCGATCAGGCGGTGCGCGAGCTGATCGGCTTGGTCACGTCGTCCTGGCGTGGTGCCGGCATCAGGCGCGGCGGGATGTCCAGGCCCGCCACCCGGACCTGGTTGCGGCCGTTCTCCTTGGCCTTGTAGAGCGCCGCGTCCGCCGAGTGTTGTGCGGTGGCCATGTCCGGGCCGTTGTCCGGGATCACCGCCACGCCGATGGAGGCCGAGATCGCCTGCAGCGACTCGCCTTCCGGTTCCGGGGGCTGGATCTCGCGGCCGTAGAGGGTGACCACGTTGCGGTGCTTGTCCGTGGTGGGGACGGCCAGGGAGCCGATGGCCTCGCGGATGCGTTCGGCGATCGTCACGCCTTGTGCCACCGGGGTGTCCTTCAACGCCACCACGAACTCCTCGCCGCCGTCGCGGCCCGCCACGTCACCGGGGCGGAGCTTCTCGCGCAGGATTCGGCCGACCTCTGCCAGGACCGCGTTGCCCGCCGGGTGGCCCCAGGTGTCGTTGATGCGCTTGAAGTGGTCGAGGTCGATGACCAGGACGGTCATCGGTTCGCCGTCCAGGCGGCAGCGTTCTGCCAGGCGGCCCGCGTACTCGGTGAGGCCGTTGGTGTTGAGCAGGCCCGTCCGGTAGTCGGTGTGGGCGTCCGCTGCCAGGCGCTGGTGGAGCTGTTCCTGCTCCCGCAGAAGGCGTTCCAGGTGGGTTCGGCGTTCGCCTGCGCGGGAGAGGAGGGCGTTGACGAGGATCACCGGTACTGCGAGCAGGAGTGGGCCGACCCAGTGGCTCGTCATCAGCATGCCGAGCATGACGCCTGCGCCGAGGGTGCTCATTTCGAGCATGTTGTCGACTTTGGAGCCCAGGAAGTCGAGGACCTTCGAGTTCGGAGTGACGATCTTGAAAGCCGCGGCGACCGTCATCACCTGGACGAGCCAGTAGACGACGGCTGCTATCGCGAGGATCAGAACGAGGCTCAGGTCTGTTGGGATGTTTCCGGTGGCCGCCAGGGAGACACCTGAAAGGTGGACCAGTGCCCACGACAGCAGGGTGGAGGCGAGCATGGAGGCGGTGCCGAAGACGAAGCGGTACGGCTGGCGGCGGGCGATCGGCTGGATCAGGATGCGCATCCAGATCGTGGCGATCACCGCCAGGCCGCCTGGGAGCGCCACCGCTGCCGCGAAGGTCCAGACCGAGGTCAGGTCGATGTGGGGGCCGGAGGCCTCGTTGCGGCGCGCCTCTTCCGCTCTGCGCACCACGGTCAGGTGGATCGTGATGGCGGCGATGAGCGCGGCGAAGCGGAGCCAGTCCGTCTCCGAGACGTTCGTGAGTCTCGTCAGGAGCCAGATGGCGGCTACGGCTACGGCCGCTTCGAGCACGAAAAAGTACGCGATCGCACTGGGCGCAACGGTCCAAAGGTCCCAGTTGCGAATCGGAGTCAAGCCGAGTGCCCGCGATCGCCTGCGATCAGTCAAACTGTTCTTCACCACGACCCCCTACGCTCATGGCACTTCATGAGCTAAGCCGCCGCTGACCAGGTCGTAGACCACCACGCTGCCGCTCGTCGCAACGAGGAGGTGTCCTTCCATGTGCAACCGAGACTTCTGAACGCCACCCTTCCTCTACCCGGCTTCAATCGTGCACCTGGATCATCATGGTGCCTCTACGACGGATATCGCTATTGGTGACCGTTCTGTTTCAGATTGCCACCGCCTTCGTGTCGTTGCGACCTCGAGCACGTCGCCAGGCGAAGGTAGCTTGTGTCGCCAGCAGCAGGCCGATGCCGCCCGCTCCGGCGATCGTGGCCGTCACCGAACCGATCGAATGGGCGACGACACCGGCCAGCGCCATTCCGCCGCCCTGGCTCGAGCGCAACGCCGCACGCCCAATGCCATAGGCCCTTCCGCGGTACTGGTCCGGTAGCAGCCGCATCCAGGCCGAACGAGCGGGTGTGTGATAAGCCCCGCCTATACCGGCAATCACCAGCAAAACGATCGTCCAGGTCAGGTTCGGGTTGAAAGCGAACATGATCAACGGCGCCAGCGACAGGATCGCCAGCGGGCCGATCAGCCGTTCCCGCTTCGCCGGATCCCGGACGAGACGGAAGAGCAGTGCCACGCCCAGCACGTTCGCGGCGGGTTCGATGGCGAGGATCAGGCCGACCGCCCAGACGGCGTTCAGGCTTGCCGCCAGCGGGACCGCGAGGCCTTCCGGGACCATCGCGAGGCCGGCCAGCAGACGGACGCCCAGCAGGGTCCTCAGGCGCGGTTCCGCCACCATCAGGGTCAGCACGCCGCGTGGTTCTTCGTCGTCCTTCTTCTTGCGGCCCAGCGGGTCCGCGGCGGGACGGTGCTTCACGGACGTCTGCACCAGGATCGCCAGGACGACGAACGTGCCCGCGTTGACCGCGAGCGCGAGGCCGGGGCTGGTGTGGGCGACGAGGAAGCCGGCGGCGGCGAGACCGGCCATCTGGGCTATGTCGACGGACGTGCCGAAGAGCGCCACACCGTCGTCGTAACGGTTCGGCGGCAGCACGTGCGGGAGGCTCGCCTCCTGGGCCGCGAGGTACGGCGAGGAGATCGCCAGGACCACCACGAGCAGCACGATCATGGCCCACAGCGGCATGCCGGGAATGGCCATCGCGGCCATGAGCGCGGCCTGCAACCAGGCCGTCGTCACCATTACCGTGCGCCGGGGGAACCGGTCGGCGACCCAGCCGAGCAACGGGCCCGAAATCAGTGGCGGGAACAGGGTCAGCGACCAGGTGAGGGCCGTCGCGGCGACGGATCGTGTTCGCTCGAATACCAGCAGTGATAATGCGACCGCGGCGAGTTGGTCACCGGCGGTCGAAACGGTCGAACCGATCCACATGGCGCGGAACTCACGCAAACCGACGAGCTCGCGGAGGCTACCGCGGGCGGTCATGCGGTGCCCCGGCGAGTCGCTCCCGGGGCGTGGCGAATCGGCACGTCTCGATTCGCTCTACGCCGAGTCACGTCGCCCCCGCCGGTGGTAATCAATTCCTATCGACAATCACGGTAGAAGCTGCCTGACCGTTCAACGTCTGTCCTACCACAGTGTGTACCTAAACGGAGCAGAGCGGTTACCTAAAGTAGTTACAATAGCGAAACGTAGAGCTGATCTTCTTCACAGTTGACCTCGGGTTCGCCTGATTGGATCCCAAATGGTCACGTTGTGTGTCAGCTGGTGCCAAACGGGCGCCCTCTGCTCCGCCAACCGGTGCAACCTGGTCCGACTCCTGCGCCTCGGAACAGGCGAAATGCGATCCGGGACGAAGGTACCCGCGCTCGGGAGTGGCGCGGAATAGGCCACGCCGTTTGTCATCCCGATCAGTCGCGAAGTTCTGGCAAGTGTGGAGATCCTGTTTCCTCGCCCGCGTAACGAAACCGGTTTCGCAGGCGAGGAAAACGATCACTAACGTCGGTTATGGCCGCGCTTAGCGTCGCGAACTAGCCGATAACGTCAGGCAACCGTCAGACAAGACGGTCAGTCGGCTCAGCCCTTGGCGTCGATGCGGCGGCGGCGCGCGATCTCGGCGAGCACGACACCGGACGCGACGGACGCGTTGAGCGACTCGACGCCCTTGGCCATCGGGATCGACACGGTCTGGTCGCACGTCTCCTTGACCAGACGGCCGAGCCCGCGGCCCTCAGAGCCCACCACGACGACGAGCGGGCCCGTCGCGAGTTCCAGACCGTCGACGTCGACGTCACCGTCCGCGTCGAGGCCCACGATCATCAGCCCGGCCTCGGCCCAGTCGCGCAGCGTGCGGGTGAGGTTCGTGGCCATCGCGATCGGGATCTTGGCGGCCGTGCCGGCGCTGGTGCGCCAGGCGACCGCCGTCATCGACGCGCTGCGCCGCTGCGGCACCACGACGCCCTGCGCGCCGAACGCGGCGGCGGAGCGCACGACGGCACCCAGGTTGCGCGGGTCCGTCACGCCGTCCAGCGCCACCAGCAACGGCGGCGTGGTGGCTCGCTGGGCCAGCTCGAGCAGCTCGTTCGGGGTCGCGTACTCGAACGGCGGCACCTGCAGGCCGAGGCCCTGGTGCATCGCACCGCCGGTGATCCGGTCGAGCTCGCCGCGGGCCACCTCCAGCACGGAGATGCCCCGGTCGGCCGCCAGGCGCACGGCCTCGGCCACGCGGTCGTCCGCGTCGATGCCCAGAGCCACGTACAGCGCCGTCGCGGGAGTACCCGCGCGCAGACACTCGACGACGGGGTTGCGGCCCGCCACGGTCTCCGCGGTGGCCTTCTCCTTCGTCTGCCGGCGCTGGGTCCTGACCGCGTCGGTCTTCGCCGCGACCTTGGCCCGCTTGTACGCGGGGTGGTTCGGGCGCTCGTTGGCCTTCGGGGTCGGGCCCTTGCCCTGCAGGCCCTTGGACTTCTGCCCGCCGGAGCCGACGACCGCGCCCTTCTTGGAGCCCGGATTGCGCATCGCGCCCTTGCGCTTGGAATTGCCAGCCACGGAAGTCAGTCGTCCTTCAAAGTCCACTGCGGACCGTCGGGGGTGTCCTCGACGGCGATGCCCGCGTCGTGCAGCTGGTCGCGCAACGCGTCAGAGCGCGCGAAATCCCTGCTCTTGCGGGCTTCTTGGCGTTCGACGAGAAGTCGATCCACCAGGGTGGTCAACGCCTGGCGCATGCCGAGATCGGCAGACGACGCGTCGTTCCACTTCGGCGACAACGGGTCGACGCCGAGGATGTCAGCCATCCGGCGCACGCACTCGGCGGCCGCACGGGCCGTCTCGTGGTCGCCGTCGGCGAGTGCCGTGTTGCCCTGGCGCACCTTGTTGTGCAGCGCCGCCACGGCTTGGGGCGTGTTCAGGTCGTTGTCCATCGCGACCACGAAGTCCGGACACATGTCGCCGCGCAGCTCGATCGGGCCCACGCGTTCCGCGACGCGGCGCAGGAACGACTCGATGCGCCCGTAGGACGTCACCGCCTCCTGCAACGCCTCTTCCGAGTACTCGATGTGCGACCGGTAGTGCGGCGAGACCAGGTAGTACCGCAGCTCCTGAGCGCGGACCAGTTCCAGCATCGCGGGGATGGAGACGGTGTTGCCGAGCGACTTGGCCATCTTCTCGCCGGCCAGCGTCACCCAGTAGTTGTGCATCCAGTAGTTCGCGAAGCCGTCGCCGGCCGCGCGGGACTGGGCCTGCTCGTTCTCGTGGTGCGGGAAGATCAGGTCGAGCCCGCCGCCGTGGATGTCGAACGTGCTGCCGAGGTACGTCGTGGCCATCGCCGAGCACTCCAGGTGCCAGCCGGGCCTGCCGTCGCCCCACGGGGTCGGCCAGGACGGCTCACCGGGCTTCGCGGCCTTCCACAGCGTGAAGTCGCGCGGGTCGCGCTTGCCGCGCACCGCCGTCTCACCCTGCTCCACGCCGTCGAGCTTCTGCCCGGACAGCGCGCCGTACTCGGGGAACGAGCGCACGTCGAAGTAGACGTCGCCGTCGACGTCGTAGGCGTGGCCCTTGTCGATCAGCCGCTGCATCAGCTCGACCATCTGCGTGACGTGGCCGGTGGCGCGCGGCGCGTACGACGGCGGCAGGCAGCCGAGCGCGTCGTAGGCGTCCTCGAAGGCGCGCTCGTGCGTGTACGCCCACTCCCACCAGGGCCTGCCGTGGTCGGCGGCCTTGGTGAGGATCTTGTCGTCGATGTCGGTGACGTTGCGGACCAGCGTGACGTCGGCACCGTCACGGGCGAGCCAGCGGCGCAGGACGTCGAAGTTCAGGCCGCTGCGGACGTGCCCGATGTGCGGCACGCCCTGCACGGTCGCCCCACACACGTAGATCGACGCCGTTCCGTTGACCTGCGGGTGGAACTCCCGCATGGACCGGCTCGCGGTGTCGTAGATGTGGAGGCTCACACGGGAATGGTACGGGCCACATCCAAAAGAGCATTGGGCCGGTCACTCGTCGGAACCGGGTTGACGAGCCGGAAGGAGCAACCGATCGCCTCCGCGCCGCCGTCCGCCTCCGCGCTGTCGCCGACCATTACGGCATTGCGGGGATCGACGCCCAGCCGTTCGCACGCGGTGGTGAAGATCTTCGGGTCCGGCTTGATGACGCCCTCCTCGTAGGAGAGCACGAACTCGTCCACGAGGTGCGTCAGGCCGTGCAGCTCGAACACGGTGCGGATGTCCCAGCCGATGTTGCTGACGACCGCGACGGGGACGTCCTTCAGGTGCTCCAGCGTCGCCTTGGTGTCCGGGTAGGGCATCCAGGACCCAGGGTGCAGCAGCTGGTCGTAGAGCGCCTCGGCGTCGGGCACGAGTGCGTCCTTCAGCACCTTCACGTGGACCCAGCGGTGCACGTCGGGGTCGAGGTCGCGGCGCAGCCAGCCGTCGACGAGCTCGGGGTCCATGCCGTCGGCGATGCCGACCGGCGCGGTGAGTGCACGCATCAGGTCACCGTTGGACTCCAGCTCGGGGTGTTCGAGCCGGAACAGCGTGCCGGAGAAGTCGAAGAGCGCGGCGTGGGTCGTCACGCTCCCGACTCTACGTGCCGGACGGCTAGGTGGTCTGGACCTTTTTGAGCTCCGCCTCGACCGGCGACATGTCGTAGGACAGGTTGAGGTGGAGGTTGCCGGCCCCGCGTTCGCTGGCCGTCGTGAACTCCTCGACGAACTGCTCGATCTGCTTGAGCGGCTGGTCGGCGAGCTGCGCGGCGGTGGCGTAGAGGGTGGTGAACGCGTCCGGCGTCGTCGTGCCGCGCAGGTCGGCCGACCAGTCGAGCAGGTTCTCGTACTCCTCCACGAAGCGGTTCGCCAGCAGGCGGATCTTGTCCTTGTCACCGGGCCGACCCGCCGGGCCGAACGCCCACTGCTGCTTGCCGGGCGAGAGCAGCTCCGCGATGCCGTTGATGATCCCGTCGAACGTCCGCGAACGCGCCGTGAAGTAGTCCAGCGCGTCGGTGTCCGAGGTGATCGTGCGGCCGGACGAGGCGAAGCCCATCTCGTGGCTGTTCCGCTTGTCCGTGAGGTTGCGCATGTGCAGCGCCACGGTGTCCGAGAACAGCTGGTACTCCCAGCCCGCCGCCGGCGCGCTGACCGCGGTCCCGACCTTCTTCGCGATCATCTCGGCCAGCTCGCGCGGGGTGAGGCGGCGCAGGTCGAGGTAACCGGTACCGGCCCGCAGCGCGGGCAGCTCGGTGTCGTCGAACCGGACGGGCAGCACGTACTCCGTGTCGGAGATCAGCGCGCGGTCGAACGCGGACTGCCGCTCGTGCTTGGTCCACATCTTCCTGGCGTAGGACTCCGACACGAACATCACGCAGTAGCGCGAGTCGTGGCGGTAGATCTGGTCGAGGTGCTCGACCAGGTTCTTGCCCCACAGATCGGCTTGCTCGTCGGTGTCGTAGAAGCGGGTCACGCCCAGCTCGGTGAGGTGGCGGGCCACCTCGTCGACGTAGGGGCGGTCTTCGCCGGCGAAGGAGAGGCACACGTCGTACTTGGGCACGAGGCGCATGTTAGTGGCGGGAACCACACCGCTGTGCGGGGAGTTGTCCCGGTATGAGCCTGGGGTTCCTGTTCGCGATGTCGTTGCCCGCGTTGGTGGCCGGCCTGTTCCTGCTCGCCGTGGTCGAACGGTTCGTGCGGAACAAGAAGAAGGGCACCCCGATGGCCACCGCGGGCATCGGCGAGCTCGGTGCGACGTTCGAGGCGGGCAAGCGCGAGGAGCTCGAGTTCCGCAAGGAGGAACGGCAGCTGCGCGACGAGGAGGGGGACGGCGCGCCGCCGCGAAGCCTCGTGGACCTCGACGGCGGACGTGCCGTGCTCAGGGTGCCTGCGCAGAGGCAGCCCAGTTAGGCGTTGCCCGTGGTCTTGGCGACCTTCACGCGGACGATGACGCGGACGTTGTCCGTGCCGGCGTCGCCCGGGTAGTCCTTGCCGAGGTACTTGTGCGAGAGCTCGTTGATGAGCTCGGGACCGCCCTCGGTGGTCAGCGACGCGTCACCGCGGAACTCGCTGTACTGGTACGGGTTGTCCTTGTTGATGACGGTGATGCTCACCCGCGGGTCGTTCTGCAGGTGGCGTTCCTTCGCGCGGCCGACGACCGTGGAGAACAGGACGTCGTCGCCGTCGCGCTTGATCCAGACGACCGAGGTCTGCGGGCTGCCGTCCTTGGTCAGCGTCGCCACCGTGGCGTAGTTCGGGCTGTCCAGCAGTTCGCGCTGTGAATCTGAAAGCGTGGCCATGTTCGTCAGGCTACGGGGAGGAGCAGAGCTGTCGCGATCGCTGCGATGCCCTCGTTTCGCCCTGTGAGACCGAGGCCGTCCGTGGTGGTGCCGGCGACCGAGACGGGGCCGCCGACGGCGTCGGAAAGCGTTTTCTGGGCCTCTTCGCGGCGCTTGCCGATGCGCGGCTCGTTGCCGATGACCTGCACTGTGGCATTCCCCACACGGAAGCCGGCCTCCTCGACCAGGCGGCGCACCTCCGTGAGCAGGACCACGCCGTGCGCGCCCGACCAGCGCGGATCCGACGTGCCGAAGACGGCTCCCAGGTCACCCAGGCCCGCCGCGGACAGCAGCGCGTCGCACAGGGCGTGCGAGGCCACGTCACCGTCGGAGTGGCCGGCGCAACCGTCGACGCCCTCCCACAGCAGACCAGCGATCCAGCACTCCCGGCCTGACTCGATCGGGTGGACGTCGACCCCTTGGCCGATCCTCACTACTGGCCTCCGCTGAACAGTGCTTCCGCGACCGCGAGGTCGAACGGCGTGGTGATCTTCATGGCGTGCGCGTGGCCGGGAACCGTGTGGACCGCGACGCCGTTCTTCTCAACGAGACCAGCGTCGTCAGTTGCGGCAATACCGGAGCAATAGGCGGCTTTGAGAGTCTCGGCGCGAAAACCCTGCGGGGTCTGCACGACCCGCAGCGCTGCTCGATCAGGTGTGGAGACGACCACTCCGACCTCGTCCACCTGCTTGATCGTGTCGGCGACCGGAAGCACCGGGATGACGGCGTCGTGCCCACCGCGCACAGCGGCCACGACGGCGGCGATGACCTCGGGAGGGGTGAAGGCACGAGCAGCGTCGTGGACCAGCACGATCGAGGTGTCCGGAATCACGCGGAGCGCGTGTTCGAGGGCGAGTCGTACCGAGTCGGTGCGCTCGGCACCCCCTGAAAGCACGTGCACCGCCCCGCCGGCCGGAGCCAGCGAGGCGGTTGCGTTGTGCACTTGGTCCACATCGGACGGTGGGGCGGCGATGACTACGTGCTGCACCTGGCCTGACTCGAACAGGCCACGCACGGCACGGGTCAACAGCGGGACACCGTTGACCGGCACGAGCGCCTTGGGCATCCCGTAGCCCAGACGCTCACCGCGCCCCGCCGCGGGCACGAGCGCGACAACACTCATGTTCGCGACTAGATCCGATGCTCAGTTGTTTGTCTTTTGAGAACTACGAGGCAGTGGCGAGAACTTCGTCGAGGAGAACCTCGGCCTTGTCCTCGTCGGTGCCCTCGGCCAGCGCCAGCTCGCTGACCAGTATCTGCCGCGCCTTCGCCAGCATCCGCTTCTCGCCGGCGGAAAGCCCGCGATCCTTTTCGCGCCGCCAGAGGTCGCGCACCACTTCCGCAACCTTGTTCACGTCGCCGGAGGCGAGCTTCTCAAGGTTGGCCTTGTACCGCCGAGACCAGTTGGTCGGCTCCTCGGTGTGGGGAGCACGCAAGACCTCGAAAACCTTGTCGAGCCCTTCCTGGCCGACAACGTCACGCACGCCTACGATTTCGGCGTTGTCAGCGGGAACCCGAACGGTGAGGTCGCCCTGCGCTACCTTGAGAACGAGGTACTTCTTCTCCTCGCCCTTGATCACGCGGGTCTCGATTGCTTCGATGAGAGCGGCACCGTGGTGCGGGTAGACGACGGTCTCTCCGACCTTGAAAACCATGTGTCCTCTGCCCCTTTCGATGCCTCCATCCTAACACGTCCAGCAACCCTTCGATCGCTGCTCGATGATCCGTTAGTGCTGGTCAGGGCCATGCGGGGGGTTGACAAACCACCTGTTCGCGTGCAAGGTACGTCCCATCGAAGATCGACTGGCATCCCGTCGCGTCCTCGATTCGGGTCCCGGTTAGGCTCCTTGCCTGGTGGTTGTTCCCTAGGAAGGACGCTGGAGCCGTGAACTCAGGAGTGTCTCGCCGGATGATCGTGACGGCAGCGCTGGCCGCAGGCCTCGGCCTGGTGGCGGTCGGCTGCAGCGCCGGTCAGGTCACCCAGACCGACACCCAGGTCGCCGCCGTCGACGGTGCGAGCGGCAACGCGGGCCCGATCGCGGTGCGCAACGTGATGCTCGCCTTCCCGTCGGACGGCAACAGGTACGCGGATGGTGCCGACGCGCCGCTGACGTTCGTCATCGCGAACACGGGGGCGACCCCGGACAAGCTGCTGTCGGTCAAGTCGGAGGCCTCGGAGTCCGAAGCGGAGGTCGTCGGCTCGAAGGAGATCCCGGCGCGCTACGCGCTGCGGGCCGAGTACGACGCCTCGAAGGCGCCGACGAAGAGCTCCGCGCCGTCGTCGTCCGCCTCGTCCTCGGTCGTGCCGACCTCGGGCGCGCCGTCGTCGAACCCGTCCTCGTCGGTGCCGCCGTCATCCGGTGCCCCGTCGTCGGGCGTGTCGTCCTCCTCGGTGGCCCCGTCCTCGGGCGCGTCGTCGAGCGGCCGGCCGTCGGGTTCGTCCGTCGCACCGACCTCGTCGTCGGCCGCGGTGGACCCGGACCTCGAGGTGCTGGAGATCCGCTGCACCCTCAAGAAGCTGAACCGCGAAGTGGTGGCGGCCCAGACCATCAAGGTCACGTTCCTCTTCGAGAAGGCCGGCTCGGTGACGCTGGAGGTGCCCGTGGGGCCCTCCGAGCACAAGCGCGTGAGCGAAGGCCACGACTCGGGCCACTGAGCCTCTGAGACGTGCAGAACGCCGCCCCCGGCTTGCCGGGGGCGGCGTTCTGCGTTCTCAGGCCGGGTTCGGTCAGGAGGCCTTGAGCATCGGGGCGAACTTGTCGCGGTAGGCCCA
Organism: Lentzea sp. HUAS TT2; assembly: GCF_051853195.1. NCBI lineage: Bacteria > Bacillati > Actinomycetota > Actinomycetes > Pseudonocardiales > Pseudonocardiaceae > Lentzea > Lentzea sp. HUAS TT2. The sequence goes on from NZ_CP196667.1 coordinate 3,201,298, forward strand.
CGCCAGGCCGATCTCGGCTGCGACGACGAGCAGTCCCATGACCAGGCCGCTCGGCTCCAGGAAGACGTGGAACAGGAAGATGTTCACGACCACCGGGGCGAGCAGGGCCAGCGCCAGCGGCACGAACCGGCCGGCGATCAGCAGGAGTCCCGAGACGAGCTGGACGCCGGACAACAGCTGGACCATGTACCCGGTCGCGTAGAGCGCGGTGTTGAACGCCACGCCGGCGGGTGCCATCGTGCTCGGATCCGGGGCGGGCATGAACATGATGAAGCCGTTCAGACCGGTCGTGGCGAACAGCAGGCCGGTCAGCACGCGGGTGACGACGGTGGCGTAGCGGCCGAGGGCGAACTTGCGGGTCTGCGTCGCGGAAACGGTTGCGGTGCTCACGGTGTCCTCCAGGTTTGTGTGTCCTTCCACTAATGCGTCGAACGGGCCTCCCCGCGGATCGACAAACCGGCCCGAAAAATCTTGAAGTTTCTGTCGGATGGGCTCTGACCTGCGGCGCACGTTTCTGTCGGTGCCGTGCTCTAACGTTCGGTCCGTGGCGAAGACAGCGCGGCCGATCTTCCGTTGTGCCGAGTGCGGGCACGAGGTGGCGAAGTGGTTCGGCCGCTGCCCCGAGTGCCAGGCGTGGGGCAGCATCGAGGAACGAGGCACCGCGTCCGTGACGCGCGTGGTGGCGGGCGCGCCGACCTCGGCCGCCCGGCCGATCGGCGAGGTCGACATCGAGTCGGCACGGGCGCTCTCGACGGGTGTCAGCGAGTTCGACCGGGTGCTGGGCGGCGGCCTGGTGCCGGGTGCCGTCGTGCTGCTCGCCGGCGAGCCAGGCGTCGGCAAGTCGACGCTGCTGCTGGAGACGGCGCACCGCTGGGCCGAGTCGCACGGCCGTTGCCTCTACGTGACGGGCGAGGAGTCCGCGGGCCAGGTGCGCCTGCGCGCCGAACGCACCGGCAACCTCCACGGCGAGATGTACCTGGCGGCCGAGAGCGAGCTCAGCGCGCTGCTCGGTCAGGTGGACCAGGTGAAGCCGTCGATGTTGATCGTCGACTCCATCCAGACCATGTCGACGGTGAGCGTCGAGGGCGTGCCCGGCGGCGTCACTCAGGTCCGGACCGTCGCATCAGGACTGATCGCGATGGCCAAGGAACGCGGCCTACCGGTTGTCCTGGTAGGACACGTCACGAAGGACGGATCCGTTGCGGGGCCCAGGGTTCTGGAGCACCTGGTGGACGTGGTGCTGCAGTTCGAGGGCGATCGTCACTCCAGCCTGAGGCTGCTGCGCGGCATCAAGAACCGCTACGGCGCAGCCGACGAGGTGGGGTGCTTCGAGCTGCGCGACGACGGCATCGCGTGCGTCCCGGACCCGTCCGGCCTGTTCCTCACGCGGCGCGAGAAGGCCGTCGAGGGCACCTGCGTCACGGTGATCGTCGAGGGCAAGCGGCCGATGCTCGGCGAGGTGCAGGCGTTGGTGGCCAAGACGAACCTGCCCGCTCCCCGCCGCGCGGTGAGCGGCCTCGACTCGGCCCGGATCTCGATGGCGCTGGCGGTGCTGGAGAAGCGAGGCAAGGTCAACCTGTTCCAGAAGGACGTCTTCACCGCCACCGTGGGCGGCATGCGCCTGATCGAGCCGGCCGCGGACCTCGCCGTGGTGCTGGCCGTGGCCTCGGCGGAACGCGAGATCGCGCTCCCCGCCGACCTGGTGGTGCTGGGCGAGGTCGGCCTCGCCGGCGAGATCCGGCGCGTCAATGGGGTCGGCAAACGCCTCAGCGAGGCGGCGCGGCTCGGCTTCAAGAAGGCACTGGTGCCGCCGGACCACGGGCCGCTGCCGGACGGGGTGCGGGCGCTGGTGGCGAACGACCTGGTGTCGGCGCTGGAGTTGCTGGGGCTGAACCGCAGGGGCAGCAGCAAGGGTGGCGACAAGGGCGGGGCCGGGGAGGGCGAGGACGACTGAGCCGCTGCCGCGTCAGGGGACGCGGTGGCACTGGGGCGAGTGCGGTGACGCGGGAGACGCCGGCCGAGTCGCTGCCGCGCCAAGGGATGTGGTGTTGCCGGTGGCGCGGGCGACGCGTGGTGTCCGCGCGGGGTGAGCGCGGTGGCGCGCGGTCGTCCGGGGTGGCGTGCGACGTGTCGTCGTGCGCGATGATGCCTGCAGTGGCGCGGAGCCGCCCCACACACCTGCGGAGCGCCCCCACACACCCAGAGCGGCCTCACCCCACCCAGAGCGGCCCTACCCCCACTCGGAACGACCCCACCGGCCGCGCCCCCAGACCTCCCGAGCGGCCCAACGCATCCGCCTCCACGGCCCGTGATCGAATACGCGGGTGTTGGGGAGACACGACAGCGAGATCGGCGAGTTACTGCGGTTCGCGGCGGCCATGGTGCCCCCGGAGGTGCAGAGCGCAGATCTGCCCGACTACCTGGACCTCGAAGAGTGGGAGCTGGTGCTCCAACTCCTGGGCGACTTCGACGGCCACACCTGGCAGACACCGCGCTACTGGGCCCTGCTGGCCGAGGCCGCGACCCAGATGGACCAGGACGAGGCCTGGTTCCAGTGGCGTTGCGTGGAGTCGATCCAGGGCCTGTTACGGGTGGAGCTGGTGCTGGACGTCGACGCGGAACCGTTGCAGGCCAGGGGAGAACGCCCGATGTGGGACGTCACGGGCAAGCATCAGCGGGTGGCCGCGCTGTGGATCGAGTCCAAGCCCGTGCTGGGGCCGGGTGAACGGGCGACGGCGAGGTTGAGGCCGTTCGTGCCGCCTGCGTGGGCGCATCTCATCCGCGGCGACACGATCGCGTTGCTCGGCAGCTCGCCGGGGACGGCGAAAATCATCGAGAAGGTGCCGCCTCGGCCCTGAATACTCACGCCTCAGGGGAGGCATGAGTGATCAACTTTTATCAGCTGCGGGCCTGGCACCTGGACGGTGTCGAGGAGCGGGTCATCGTCCGGCGGCTTCTCGAGAGCGAGATGTCGAAGGAGGACATCCTCAGCGCGGTGGTGCTGGCGTTCGAGGTGTCGCGGGACGAGGCGGACCGGCTCATGCGGAATGGGCACGCGGACAACGTCCAGTACGACCTCATGCGGGGTCTCGAGATGCTGTCCGACGGCGACATCGACGAGCTGGACGACGTCCTGCGGCTCGCCATCGCCGAGGTGCCGCCGGGCCTGCGCACTGCTGCCGGGGTCACGCGTGAAGACATCGACGAGCACGTTGCGCGCGGCAGGGTGCAGCCGGCGTTCGACGCTCTCGGTGACTTCGAGGGCCACGTCTGGCAGACGGCTCGCTACTGGGACCTGCTGGCCGAAGCCGCCGTGCAGATCGGGTGCGACCCCGCCTGGTTCCACTGGCGGCGCGGGGAGGCGTTGAGCGGGGGCGTGCTGGCCGAGTTGACGCTCTACCCCACGGCGGAGACCGTGCCGCAGCAGGGGACGAGGCCAGTGTGGGTCCTCGGCGGACACCGAGGTGTCGCGGCCATGTGGATCGAGGGCCGGCCGAGGCTGGAGGCGGGGCAGACCGCGCGCGTGCGGTTGCGGCCGTTCCTGATGAGCGGCTGGGACCACCTCAACGCGGGTGACCGGATCACCCACCAGCAGTACGGCGAGGACCAGGGCACAGCAGAGATCCTGGAAATGACACCGCCGCGGCCCTAGGAGGACCGCGGCGGCACCAGAACTACGAGATCACTGCGAGAGCAGCTGGGCGCAGCGGATCAGGCCCAGGTGCGAGTACGCCTGCGGGTGGTTGCCCAGCGAGCGTTCCGCGATCGGGTCGTACTCCTCCGGCAGCAGGCCGGTGGGGCCCGCGGCCGCGACGATCTGGCCGAACAGCTCCTCGGCCTCGGTGCGACGGCCGGTGAGCAGGTACGACTCGATCATCCATGCGGCGCACAGGTGGAAGCCGCCCTCGTCGCCCGGCAGGCCGTCGTCGCGGCGGTAGCGGTACACGGTGGAACCGGACCGAAGCTCCGCCTCGATGGCCGTGACGGTCGACTGGAAGCGCTCGTCGGTCGGGTCGATCAGGCCCGACAGACCCACGAACAGCGAGGCGGCGTCGAGGTCGTCGCCGTCGTAGGCCGTGGTGAAGGACTGGACCTCGTCGTTCCAGCCGTTCTTGAGCACGTCGGTGGCGATGGTGTCGCGCAGCGTCACCCACGACGGGTCGAGCTCACGGCCGAACTGTTCGCCGAGCTTGATCGCGCGGTCGATCGTCAGCCAGCACATGACCTTCGAGTACACGTGGTGGCGCGGCGCGTGCCGCTCCTCCCAGATGCCGTGGTCGGGTTCGTGCCAGCGCCGCGAGACGGCCTCGGCCATCGCCCCTGCCATCGACCAGTCGGCGTCCGAGAGTGAACCGCGCGCGGTGGCCAGTTGCACGACCAGGTCGACGACCGGGCCGAACACGTCGAGCTGCACCTGCTGGTTCGCGAGGTTGCCCACGCGGACCGGACGGGAGCCCGCGTAGCCGGGCAGCGACTCGATGACGGCCTCGGCGCCCAGCTGGGTGCCGTGCAGCGTGTACAGCGGGTGCAGCCGCTCCGGGCCCGGGATGGTCTCCAGGACGCCGTGCAGCCACGCCAGGAAGCCGTCGGCCTCCGCGTAGGAGCCCACCGACACCAGCGCGGCGGCGGTCATCGCGCCGTCGCGCAGCCAGCAGTAGCGGTAGTCCCAGTTGCGGACGCCGCCGAGCTCTTCCGGCAGCGACGTCGTGGCCGCGGCCATGATCGAGCCGGAGTCCTTGTGCACCAGGCCGCGCAGCGTCAACGCCGAACGCAGCACCAGGTCGGTCTGCACCTTCGGCAGGTGCAGCCCCGCCGCCCAGTCCGACCAGTAGCCGGCGGCGCGGTCACGCCGCACCGACTCGGCCTGGGCGTGCTCGGAGATGTCGTCGGTGCCGCAGCGCAGCTCCAGCAACACCGGCGCGCCCTCACGCGGCCGGACGACGGCGCGTGCCGTTTCCTGCACGCCGTCCGAGGTGATCTCCCAGTCGACACCGGGGGAGCGCAGCACCATCGGGTCCGACGTGCCGACGACGCGCAGGCCGTCGCGCTCGCGCAGCAGCCGCACCGGCACCTGCCCGAACTCCGGGCGCGGCGCGAACGTGATCACCGCGTTCGTCGAGCCGGAGATCCGGCGGACGAGGTCCGTGCGGTGCGAGGCGAGGTCGTGCTCCAGGTAGTCCGTCACCAGGAGCCGCGACCACCGGGTCTCCACGATCATCGTGCCCGGCAGGTAGCGCTGGCCCAGTGGCAGCGACCCGTGCTCCGGCTTGATCGAGAAGTGGCCGGCGGCGGGGCCACCGAGCAGGTCCGCGAAGATCGCCGCGGAGTCCGGTTCGGGGTGGCACAGCCAGTTGACCTTGGCGTCCGGCGTCACCAGCGCCACCGAACGCTCGTTCGCGAGCATGGTCAGGCGCTCGATCGGCACGGCCTGGTCGCCGTGCAGCCACGCGCGGCGCTCCTCCAGGAGGAACGCCAGCACCGTCGCCACGTCGGACGGGTCGCTCACGTAGTGCTGGGCCAGCGACTCGCCGGGACCCACGCGGATGCCGAGGTCGGGACCGGACAGGCGCGCGAACGCCTTCTCGTCCGTCACGTCGTCGCCCAGGAAGATCGCCGCGGTGGCGCCGACCTGGTGGCGCAGGATGTCGAGGGCGTGGCCCTTGTCGGTCTCGACGACGGCGAGCTCGATGACGGCCTTGCCCTCGGTGACCTGCACACCTTCCCAGGTGCACGGGCCGGAGCGGACCGCGGTGAGCACGGCCTCCCCGATGGCCTCGCTCGCGGCGCGGCGCACGTGCACCGCGACGGAGGCGGGCTTGACCTCGAGCTGGACGCCTTCTTGGCCGTCGGCGATCTCTTCGAGCTCGGCTTCGATGCGCCGCAGCAACGCCTTGGCGTTCGCGTCCAGCGCGTGGACGAAGCCGACGTCGAACTCGGAGCCGTGCGAGCCCACCAGGTGGACCTCGCCAGGCAGGCGGGAAAGGGTGGCAAGGTCGCGCAGCGCGCGACCGGAGATCACAGCGGACGTGGTCTCGTGCAGGCTCGCGAGCGAACGCAGTGCGTTCACCGACTCCGGAAGCGGGCGAGCCGCCTCCGGGTCGGCCACGATCGGCGCGAGTGTTCCGTCGTAGTCGCTGGCGACCAGCAGTCGTGGGGTCCTGGCCAGCTGCACGATCGCGCGGCGCAGTTCGGCGGGGAGGGCCTCGGCGGTCAACGCCCCTCCTGGAGCACTCGATGGGTCAGTGGGATCTGAAAGGATTCAGACCGAGGTCTGCGTGCCCAACGCCTCCAGGAACGACCTTGCCCAGCGATCAACGTCGTGGGTGAGGACTTGGCGGCGCAGCGCGCGCATCCTACGGCGGCCTTCAGCAGGATCGATGTCGAGGGCGGCCTGCAGAGCGTTCTTGACACCGTCCAGATCATGGGGGTTCACCAGGAACGCACTGGTCAGTTCTGCGGCAGCGCCGGCGAACTCGCTGAGCACCAGAGCTCCACCAAGATCATATCGGCAGGCCACGTACTCCTTGCACACGAGGTTCATTCCGTCCCGAACGGGCGTGACGACCATGACGTCCGCCGCGCTCATGAACGCGACGAGCTCCTCGCGGTTCACCGACTGGTGCAGGTAGTGCACGACGGGTTTGCCGACCCGCCCGAACTCGCCGTTGATCCGGCCGACGGACTGCTCGATGTCCTTGCGCATCGTCACGTAGTGGTCCACGCGCTCCCGGCTGGGGGTCGCGAGCTGCACCATCGCGACGTCCTCCGGGTCCAGGCGCCCGTCCGCGATCAGCTCGTACAGAGCGCGGATCCTGACGTCGATGCCCTTCGTGTAGTCGAGACGGTCCACGCCCAGCAGGATGCGCTTGGGGTTGCCCAGGTCCGCTCGAATCTGCTTCGCGCGGGCCTGCGTCTCCTTGCGCCGGGCGACCGCGTCGAGCCCCGCGCTGTCGATCGAGATGGGGAACGCGCCGACGCGCACGGTGCGGTCGCCGACCTGCACGACACCTGGCCGGGTCCTGACACCCACGGTGCCGCGGCTCGGCTCCAGGCCGACGAGTCGGCGGGCCAGCCAGAGGAAGTTCTGCGCGCCGCCGGGCCGGTGGAAGCCCACCAGGTCGGCGCCGAGCAGGCCGCGGATGATCTCCGTGCGCCACGGGAGCTGCATGAACAGCTCGACCGGCGGGAACGGGATGTGCAGGAAGAAGCCGATCTTGAGGTCGGGCCGCTGCTCGCGCAGCATCGCCGGGACGAGCTGCAACTGGTAGTCCTGCACCCACACCGTCGCGCCCTGGGCGGCGACCTTCGCCGTCGCGTCGGCGAAGCGCTGGTTGACCTTCACGTAGGCGTTCCACCAGTGCCGGTGGAACGCGGGCTGCGCCACGACGTCGTGGTAGAGCGGCCAGAGCGTGCCGTTGGAGAAGCCCTCGTAGTAGTCCTCGACCTCCTTGGCCGACAGCTCCACGGGGTGCAGCAGCAGGCCGTCGTCCTCGAACGGCGGCACCTCGGTGTCCGCGACGCCGGGCCAGCCGACCCAGGCGCCGCTGTGTGAGCGGAGGAACGGTTCGAGCGCGCTGACGAGACCGCCAGGGCTGTGTTTCCACCGCTCGGTTCCGTCGGGCAAGCGCTCCAGGTCAACCGGCAGCCGGTTGGCCACGACTACGAATTCCGCCCCGTTCTCGCCAATGTCCATACTCACGGATCTGAGGCTAGTGCGGACGCGTGCTGTCGGCGTGCCGTGTAACCCCCGTCACAGCGAGTTTCACTCCAAACGACGCTTGGTGGGTTTGAGCGGCCCGGACATGCGTGGACCTGCGAACTTGCGCTCCAGACGGCCCAGTCCGGTGCGCACGGGCTGGGCCAGGTACTCGCCGAACACGACACCTCCGGCCAGAGCGAGAGCAATACCACTCGCGAACACGAGAGTGCTCAAACCGGCCGGATCGCCCTCGGCGGTGAGCTGGAACAGGCCCCGGTAGGTGGTCCAGCCGGGCAGCAGCGGGACGACGCCTGCCTGCACGACGACGAGCGTCGGGATGCGCAGCCGGCGGGTCATCGTCGCGCCGCCGAACCCGGTGATCGCGGCGGCCACGGCGGAACTGAGCAGCGCGTCCAGCCCGAGGCTCGTCATGAGGCCGTAGGCGGCCGTGCCGATCGCGCCGGAGATGGCGGCGGCGACGAGCGCGCGGGGCCGGGCGTAACAGGCGAGCGCGAAGAACGCGCTCGTCGCCGCGCCGGCCGCGAACTGCATCGGCACCGCGGAGATCAGCGCGGGCAACGGGTCGCTGAGCCGGATGTCCAGTCCGAAGTGGACGGCCGCGCGGATCGCCAGCGCTACACCCGCGATCAGGCCCGCGCTGAGCAGCACCGTCTCGACCGTGCGGCCCGCGGCGGTGACGTTGTAGCCGGAGATCGCGTCCTGCACGGTGCTCACCAGCGCGAGCCCGGACAGCAGCACGACGATCCCGACGGCGACGAGCAGGCTCGGCCGCACGGGCAGCAACCCGGTCGAGTAGATGGCCAGCGCCGCACCCGTGCCGAGCGCACCGCCGACGAGTTGCTGGAAGAAGAACGGCAGGTTCCGGCGGTTGAGCAACCGCCCGACCCGGTCGACCACGGCGGTGATGACCGCGGCGGTGAGTGCGAGAACCAGTCCGCCGCCTACGAGGAACGCGACCGCGGCGGCCATTCCGCCCCACGCGGCAGTGGCGACCCAACGGGGATATGGGTGCTTTGCGTTCGTGATGTCTTCGAGCCGTGCGTGCGCTTCCTCGATAGGCCCGAGATTGCGCACGAGGTGTTCGACGTCCGCGAGTCGCGTGTAGTCGAGACCGCGCTGCCGGACGACGCGGATCGAGGTGATCGGCAACGCCTCTGTGCCGCGGTGACAGGACACGCTGATAGAGGTGTAGATCACGTCGACTTCGGTGTGCGGAAGTCCGTAGCTCTCGGTGACCGAGAGAATCGTGGCTGTCACATCGGCCGCACCGGCCCCGCTGGCCATTTGGACCTCACCGATCTTCAGGGCGAGATCGAGTACCAGGTGAACCGTGGTGTCATCGGGAAGAGCGGGGCCGTGCAGGCTGTTCGTGGAAATCTCAGGCACCTCCGTCGTGTGATCGTGACAGGCTCTTCGACTGTTGCTGTGTCGTCTGCCACCTCCGATCGGGCGACCCGAAAAGGAGGACATGATCACTGTCCGTTGGTTACCCTCCTGACCTGGTCAAGGCGGTCACTCCGACGCATTGATCCACTCGGTTGGTTGGTCTGACTCCGGTCGGAGCAATCCGATCACACTGAGAGCAGACCGTTCGCCGCAGGTAGCACCCGCAACGGGCGCTTACGATGTTCGCGAACACGAGCCGGCCGGCGTAGCTCAATTGGCAGAGCACTCGCCTTGTAAGCGAAAGGTTAGGGGTTCGATTCCCCTCGCCGGCTCTTCTTGCTCCCTGACCAGCAACGACGGCTGGTCAGGGAGCACCCTCGCTCAAGGCGGTTCCAAGCACAGCGCTCAGTGACACTCCGCTTGGAGGCTTTGAGCGTGGCTAAGTCGATCGTCTTCCCCGCTGGTGGCTGGGGACTGCACGCGCGTGGGTGGCACCGTGCACTGAAGGCTCAGAACAAGTCGGACAACACGATCCGTATCTACATCTACGCGGTGCGTCAGCTTGCGGAGTGGGCCTACTCGCAAGGCGAGCCGTTCGAGGCTGACGAGACCACGCCGGACCACATCAACCAATTCATCGCGGCCCTGATCGAGAAGACGTCGGCGCCGAACGGGCACACCAACTACCGAGCCCTGCGGACCTTCTTCAAGTGGATGGTCGACTCCGAAGAGGAGATGGACCGTTCGCCGATGGATCGCACGAAGGCGCCTGACCTGCCTGAGAAGCCCGTGCCGATCGTCACCGACGGAGGCGTGACGAAGCTGCTCGACGTCTGCAAGGGCAAGGACTTCGAATCGGTCCGAGATACCGCAATCATCCGCCTGTACTTCGATACGGCGGCCCGCCTTTCCGAAGCGGTGATCAACCTCGACGACCTCGACCTCGATGTCGACGTGATTCGCGTGCTCGGCAAGGGACGTAGGCAGCGTTCGATCCCGTTCGGTCCCAAGACCGGCACAGCGATCACCCGCTACCTGAAGGCACGAGCCAAGCACAAGCACGCGGGCAAGCCGGAACTTTGGCTCGGCTTGCGCGGGCCGATGACTGCGGACGGGATCAAACAAATGATCAAACGGCGCGGTCAGCAGGCTGGAGTCGAGAACATGTTCGCGCATCGGCTGCGGCACACGTTCGCGCACACTTGGCAGCTCAAGGGCGGAAACGAAACGGACCTCATGAGGATTATGGGGTGGAAGTCGGATCAAATGCTGCGACGCTACGGAGCCAGTGCGGCAGACGAGCGGGCGCACTCGTCGCACCGCTCGATGGGGCTCGGCGATCGGGTCTAGCCGAAAGTAGTGAGCTACCCAGGTGACACAGGTGCGCTGTGCTGGTGCAGTGAGTGATGAACTGACACCAGCGCAGCGCACTTTGCGCGCCAAGCTCGGCGCATACGCGTCATGGGCCAACACGACAAACCGTACGGCCCGTACCGACGCAGCCCGGAAGGCGGCTAAGAACCGGTTTCGGGTCCTGGCGGACCCTGACGGCGTGCTGCCGCCTGAGATGGTCGAGGAGCGCGCACAGGCTCTTGAACGCGAGCACTACACCCGGATGGCCTTCCTCAGCGCGAAATCGCGCCAGAGGGGCTCTCGGACCGACCCGTGATGACGTTTGGTCGATGAAGCGAACCGCCGAGCCTCGACGAACTCGGCGGACGCATCAGATGGTGGTGACTTCGTGCTCCGCGACGCTGGGGGATGCGAGGAAGCCGGCCCAGGCAGAACGACTGAACGGCACCCGGCCCGACTCTGGGGCCGTCGAGTCACGCACGAACACACCTGAGGAACCGAACCCGACCTCGACGCACGCCTCAGGGCTCCCGCCGCTGTAGCTCGACTTTTTGTACTGCACACGGTCCATTTAGCTGGTTACCTCCTGTGGCGAGACGCTGACAGCCGTGGCGGCGGCTGCTGCGGCTTCCGAGCAACGAACGAGGATCTTGCGAGCCTCGTCGCCTTCCGCCGCCACGGTCCACAACTCATCCATAAGACGGTTGTAGGTCTCGATGTCGGAGGGTGTCTCGGTGTTGATCTCCGTGTCGACGGTCTCGATCAGCACCCGCTCGCCGACGATCCAGAAGCCATTAGGCGGCACGACCGGAAGGCGAGTACCCAACGGGATGATCCCGAACCGTGGACGAAGACCGAGCAACGCGAGCAATCGGTCGATCTGCGCGACCATCACGGTCGGTGGGCAAACGTAGTAGAGCAGAGCCGACTCGCAGATGAGTAGCTCGATCTCTTTCGCGTTGTCGTACAGAGCGTGCTGCCGTTCCATGCGGATGCTGAGTGCCTCTTCAGTGTCGATCGGCACTTGCTGGAACGCGGCGGCGGTGTCGAAAACGTGGCGCGCATATTCGGCGATCTGCACGAGTCCCGGCACGATGACCAACTCGAACACTCGGATGCGCCTCGCCGACGCCTCGACGTGCTTGCTGTAGGTCTGCCTGGCGCTGTGTCCCTTACGAAGCTGGGTTTTCCATGACGCCTCGTCCATGACGATGCCGCGCAGCCACGAGCGCATGTGCTCGACCTCAGAAGCCGATGCCCCCGCCCCGGTCATCCAGGTGAGGACATCGGCGTCAGTGGGAGGTTGCCGCTTGTTCTCGATCTTCGAGACCTTTGTCGCACCCCAACCGAGCCGAGCGGCGAAGTCCTTGCCGTTCAGCTTGGCGACTTCAACCCGCACTCGCTTAAGTTCGTCGGCGAACTCGGCGCGGCGCTCCTCTGGCGTGCTCACGGGCTCCTCGTGGGTGGCTAGGTCTTGACGAAATCCTCGTACGAGACTGCCTCGGCGCAAGCAATCTTGCGCCATTGCTCGTACCGCGCCACCGTAGCGGGTTCGGTCACGATCTCCGCGCCTACGAGGCCTTGTGCCCCGTAGTGGAGTACTGCGACCTTCACCCGATCGAAGATCCAAAAGTCGTGCGTAGGCAGCCCGAGGCGCGACGCCGCAGCCTGCGTGAGCAGCCAGATTTCTTCTCCAGCCGCGAGGTTGGCCGGAGTCACCTCCATCTGCCAACGCAGGTACTCCGTCAACGGCTCCGTGAGCATCCGGACCCGTTGGAACACCTTGCCGCTCTCGGTTGCAGCCCGGATGTCGTTGAGCCAGGGGCGCAGCCAGTCGAGGTCTTCGAGAACAGGGACACCGTCCCGCCACCGCTGCCAGGGCTCGACTTCATCAGGCTGGTTGTAGGTCCCCTGCGCCTCCCAACGCCACGCCGAACTGTTGAACTCGCGAAACAGGGCGCTGAACGCCTCGCCGCTGATCAGGTCAGGCATCACACACCCTGAGGGGCGAACTTCAGCAACTCGACCGGGATCTCGACGAGCATCTCCCCGTCAGGCAGCCCGCCCTCGCGTGCTTGAGCCATCGCGATGGCCTCGGGGTCAGTGACGACGTACCCCTGCACGACGGCAGTACCGCGGTCAGTCAGGAACAAGGTCGGGCAGGACCCGCTGTTGCTGGTCGTGCCGAGGAACTCCAGTTTCATGCTTCCTCCAGAGATTGCGCGCTTGCTTGCATCTTGTTGCGCAATCTCTCCCAGAGTCAACGCCACACCGAGTGACCTCGTGCTTTGGTTGCTGCTCTCTGTAGTCGACGGGTAAGCCAACCGGGGCAAGTATGCGCAAGATTGCTCGGATTGCTTGCACTCGGCCGTCAGGTTCGGGATGGTGAGCAAGCGGAACCGGCGACGGGAACACGGACGCGGTCGCCGGTTCCGCTTCCACCGACGCAGTGGCCTGCGCCGGCAGTGACGCACGCCAAGCGAAGGAAATCGCGGTGACTTCGAACGGAAGTGTCGGACGCCTCCGGGCTGTCGGCTTCGACGTCTTGCCCATGCTTGATCGCGACGGTGTCGACCACGCGTTGCAGTTCTGGCGCTGGGACCCGAACCGGCAGTACCTCGACGTTGTGGCCGTCTTTCACGATGACTACGCGGTTGCGACGCGCCTGCCTCCACAGCGGGTGTGGGACAACCCCTTTATGCCGACAGGCGGGGGGCCTGTCCGCCCTACGCCATTCGAACCGCTCGTCGCTGCGTTCGAACAGCGCTTCCTGTGGACCCCTCCAGCCGATCGCCTGAGGTAGCGGCAGAGATGAAACCCCAACTACGCAAGGAGATTCGACGTGTTCGGTGATGCTCTGCTCTTTACCGCTGTGTACGTGCTCGGCGTGTTGTCGGTGGCTGCACTCGTTCTTTGGTGGGTCGTCACCGGGGCGTACGGGCGACATGCCGGGGCAAGCAAAGGGACTGTTTCGGTCGGAGCCCTGGAAGACCGGATGAGGGCCGAGGTACAGGTGTTGGTCGATACGACTCGGCCGATCTCTCCAGAGCGGCCGTTCCCGAGGCTGCCTGAGCCGCCGCGAGAACCTCCGGCGTCGGTGTGGACGCTGCCTGAACTGGTTGCGGCGTAGAGCATGGCTGCCAAGCTCCGCGCTGCTGACGATCGCTGGCATAGCGCGTCAATTCGCACCGGTGATCTGCACCGAGCACGGTCGATCGCTGGTCGAGTGGTCACCCCGTTGTGTGATCGCGAGCCATTCGTACCAACCGTCTCGCCGAAAGTGCCGACCGATCCAGAACATGCGTGTCCCGACTGCGTTGCAGCTCAACGTGATTGAGGCGCATGGGACTCCTGACGCCCACGATGGGGGACGTTGATGCACACGCTCATCGCGAGTCCGTTTCTGACTGACTTCGTTGTGGTGAAACCGGACGACCAGGGGGCCGTCCAAATCGGCTCCGAACTGTTCGACCAGCTGCTCGTCGAGTCGGCGCGTCCGGACGCCTCGTGTCCGCAGTGGCTCGTCGACGCCGCACGTAAGCGCTGGGACCTCGATCTCACCAACGAGCCGCTCCCGCAGGTGGTCAAGGTGCGTGAGCCGTCGCCGCTCGGGTACGGCCGTGCCTCTTACGAGGTGAATCTCGGGTGCAACTACGAGTGCCCGCACTGCTACCTCGGAACGAAGACATTCGAGGGGCTTGCCTGGCCGGAGCGTGAGCAGATGCTGCACACGGTCCGTGACTCCGGGGCGCTGTGGTTCCAGATCACCGGCGGCGAGCCGACGGTCGACAAGCTGTTCCCGCAGGTCTACAAGACCGCATGGGACTTCGGGATGATGATCACCCTGTCGACGAATGGTTCTGCTCTGCACGCCTCGCCGATCCTCGATCTGCTCACCGAAAGGCGTCCCTACCGGATCACCGTCAGCGTCTACGGCGCGAGCGCCAGTGTGTACGACGACGTCACTCAACGGTCCGGTTCGCACGCGAAGTTCACGAAGGGCATCGAGGCGGCACGCGCGCACGGGCTGCCGTTGCGATTCAACCTCGTGATGACGGATCGGAACGCGCACGAACTCGACGAGATGAAGGCGTTCGCCGAGGACCTCGGCGTGCCCTATCACGTGTACTCGAACATCTCGCCCACTATCTACGGGGGCGCGGAAACGTTGCCGTCGCAGTCATCCGAGTTTCTGCGCACTCGCAAGCCGTTCACCGGATGCGGTGCTGGACACACGCATTTCCACGTGGACCCGTTCGGCCGGGCGAGCATTTGCAAGGTCGGCCGCGACGCACAGTTCTCGCTCGTCGAGCACGGCCTCGATGCGCTGCGCCAACTTGCCGGGGTCGCCGATTCGCTGATGGGGCGTACAGGTGGCTGCTCGGGGTGCAAGTTGTCGGGGAGCTGCTTCACGTGCCGCCCTCTGGCAAAGCTGTACCAGAAGGCGAACGCCCCCCTTGAGCGCTACTGCCAACACGGGGGGAGGTGATTTCACATGTCCGTGGTGATGCTGGAACTGCTGCCTCCCTCGGCTGCTCCCGACCGAGAGGTCGACGAGACGCAGGAGGAGACGGACGCGGCGGCGCAGATGACCGTCGCGCCACGCATCGCACCCGACGCTGTCGTGATGCTCGACGACGTCGAGGCGCTCGGCGCCTTCGCGCGCTGCAACTGCGAGGCATCGGACGACAACCCGTACTGATCGGGTAGTCGCCAAATCGGGTGGCCGGACGCGCATCGCGTCCGGCCACCTTTGTCATGTCGGCTAGCCTCGCTCCCGTTCAGGGGCGGACGACGATGGTTGAGGATCATGCAAGAACGCATCGAGTGGGACAGCCTGGCCGCCGGTCTGCGCGACGCGATCGGCGAGCAGGTCGGGCAGATCACGGCGGCACGGACACTGTCACAGGGGATGAATTCCGCTCTCGCCGCAGTGCTGGAGACCTCTAGCGGGCAGGTGTTCGTGAAGGGAATCCGGACCGATCATTCCGGAGTCGTTGCGCAGCAACGGGAAGCGACGATCAACCCGTACGTTCAGCCACTGGCCCCCGCCCTGTTGTGGCGACTCGATGACGCCGAGGGCTGGGACGTGCTCGCGTTCGAGTTCGTCGAGGGCCATCACCCGAACTACTCCCCTGGCTCGACGGACCTCCTTGCCGTCCTAGCGGCGGTGGACACCCTGGCCGCGCTTCCGGTGCCGGACCTCCCGCTGAAGGACGCGCGCCAACGGTGGCGCGGCTACCTCGACGACGCCGAGGCCGAGCTGCTCGGCGGCGAGACGTTGCTGCACACCGACTACAACCCGGACAACATCCTGATCACCGCTGACGGCACAGCCCGGATGGTCGATTGGGCCTGGCCGACGCGTGGCGCCGCATGGATCGACCCGTGCTGTCTCGCCCTTCGGCTGATCGCTGCCGGGCACACCGCCGCGCAGGCCGAGCAGCTCGTGAGCCGCACGCGCGCGTGGGCGTCTGCGCCCCGCACTGCGGTCGGCGTGTTCGCTCGCGCCAACGTCGACATGTGGACGGACATCGCGACCAGCGACCCGCAGCCGTGGAAACAGCAGATGGCAGACGCGGCTCGCCAGTGGGCAGACGGACTGCTCGCCTCGGCCTGACCCCACCTACGAGAAGAACGCCCCGCGCCTGTGAAGGCGCGGGGCGTTCGTCGTTACGGGGTCTCGTGCTTCCCGTGGTAGCTCGGTGGCTGTGCGGAGCCGAGCAGGATGCGGGTCAGCCAGTCGGGCAGGCTCGCCTCGATCTTCCGCAGTAACGGGTACACGACGCCGAGGACGATCGGCAGGACGACGAGGTTGGTCGCGTTGCCGAGTGCGTTGCTGAGGTAGGCCGGTGCGCCGATGCTCACCAGGCCGGTGATGAGCGCGGCCCAGGCGCCGGGGACGACGGTGCGAAGCCAGGCGATGACGGTGTCGGACATGGTCCTCCTGTAGGGGGTGGGGTTTGCCGAGCGCGAACGTGAGCTCGGTGGTTTCGGGTCAGTCGCGGTGTGCGAGTTCTTCCTCGGCGGCGCGGATCAGTTCCTCGATCTCGCCGACGCGGCGCCAGGCGTGCGCGCCGAGCAGTACGAGGGCCAAGCCGAGCGCGGCGAAGGCCGCGGTGCGCATGGCGGTCATCCGCCGAGCAGGCGGCGCCAGGTCGCCGGCCCGACGACACCGTCGACAGCGAGGCCGGCGCGGCCCTGCATGTAGCGCACGCGAGCGTCGGTGAGCGGCCCGAAATCGCCGTCGACGCCGAGCGCGGGCAGGGTCGGGTACCAGGCGTTGAGGATGCGCTGCACTTCGCTCACGGCGGGACCGGTCGAGCCTCGGCGGATCGTCGGACGCTGACCGGGTGCCGGCGGCGTCGGAGCACTACCGCCACCGCCGAGGACCTGCTGTACGCGCTGCGCGGTGAGGGTGCGCGCGGAGTTCCACGAGAGTTCGACGTGCAGGTGATCGTGGTGCGGGTGCGTGCCGTTGTACGGGCGCCACCCGGCGTTGGGGTAGGAGCCGGACCAGATGCGCCGGTTGTAGATGACGCACTGCACGCCCAGCTCGGCCGAGCTGTTGATCAGCTTGTCGGCGAGCACCTGCGCCCATCCGGCGCCGACGGGCACGCCGAGGTCGGTCGCACGGCCCTCGCCGTGCAGGCTGGTCGTGTTGCTGCCGGGGATGGTCGCGCAGTTGTAGATGCCGAGGTTGTAGCCGCCCTGTGCGCGGTAGGCGCCGAGGAACCACGACATGAGCGCCTGTGCGCCGCTGGTGGGTCCGCCGGTGCAGGACTTCGCTCCCTCGTATCCGACGTAGATGCCCATGCTCAGGCCTCCTCGGTGGCGGGGGTGGCGTCGGCGAACGGCTCGACGTAGTCGGGGTGCGTCGGGTCGGTGATCGGGTCGGGCGTGAGGTCGGGGGCGTCGGGGCCGACGACGTCGCCGGTGTCGGGGGTCGGTGCGGTCATGCGTTCCTCTCCGGTCGGGACTGCGGATGGGCGCGCGACATCGGCCGGCGCACGGATGTGCGGCGGTTGGTCGGCGGGTTCGGGTTAGGTGGCGGTGTGCAGGCTCGGCGCGAGCTGCCGGCGCACGATGTCGCGGTCGACGTCGATGTGTGCGGCGTCGGCGAGCACGCGGACGCGCAGCTCGGCGAGGCCGAGGTCGTCGACGATGGTCACGGTGGCGCGAATGGCGTCGATCTCGTCGGCGCGCATCCGGCGGGCCTTGGCGGTGAGGTCGTCGACGTCGGTCTCGGCCTGCTCGATCTCTTGCGTGATCTTGGCTCGCAGGTCGTCGGTGATCTCGGTGTCGGTGCCGACGGTGGCGCCGCCGAGGTGCGCTCGCGCGTACAGGGCGAACACGCGGGCCTGCTGCGCCTCGGCGGCTGTGTAGAGCGAGGCCTCGATCGTGCCCGGCGGGAGCGGCTCGCCCCGGTAGCCGTGCAGGCGCCAGTCGAGCACGAGCAGCGGGTCGTCGACGCCGTACAGCTCCAGGTCGGCGGCGATGGCCGAGCGGGGCAGCACGTACAGCTCGATCCCGAGGTCGGTTCGCTGTGTGATCCGGTAGGACGGGCCGAGGCCCGGTTCGTCGGTGATCTCGGTGCCGATGATCTCGACGCGCATTCAGGCACTCCTCACGGCTAGCCAATGGATGTCGATCTCGGCGCCGCGAGACCAGTTGAACTGAAAGCCCCGGTTGTCGTAGCGGCTGACTCCCCAGGTGACGCCGTCCTGCGGCGCGCCGGTGATCAGCGAGCAGTGCGGGACTGGGCTGCCGAGGGTGATCGTTGCGCCGTAGTCGATCCGCACGGAGAACGCGCCGGGCGCGATGTGGAGGAGACCGACGCCGATCATGCGCGTGGCGGACATGCCTCGGGGCATCACGCCGTCGATGAACAGCTTTCCGCCGCCCTCGGCGTTCAGGCTCGCCGAGGCGTTCGCGTCGCCGAACTGCTTGCCCAGGAACCAAGAGCCGCCCTTGCGCATGATCAGGTCGACGCGGCCCGAGCTGTTGCCGGTCTGCTCGGCGGACAGCGCCCACAGGGTGCCGTCTTCACGTGCGTGCACGGTGGGCTCGAACCCCGGCGTCCCGGACAGGCCGGTGAAGTGGATGCCGGGGTAGCCGCCGAACGCGCTCGACGTGACGATCGCCCGGACACCGCTCGTTCCGGTGCGCAGGGTGCCGGCGATGTCGGCGGCGCCGGTGGCCCCGGAAATCTCGACGGTGCGAGTGCCCGCGGAGTTCCATGCGTGAATGCCGTCCTCGTCGAGCTGCACGCGCGGGTCGTCGTCCGAGGTGCGGATCGTGGCGCCGGTGATGGTCTTGCCGTCGATAGCGTCGGCGGCGAGCTTGCCGGCGGTGATGGCCCCGGCGCGGATGGCTCCGGCGGTGATCGAGCCGACGGCGAGCTGATCGGCGGTGATGCTGTTGGCGACGATCTTGTCGCCGTAGATCGGTTTGCCGACGAGGTCGGGCGGCACGAGCGGGCGCGTGCTGATCGTCGCCGGGTCGGACGCGGCCGAGGTGTTGCCGCTGCGGTCGGCGGCGATGAGGTGGAAGCGGCGGCCCTGGTTGTACGGCTGGTCGGTGACGACGATGCCGCCGGCACCTTCCAACTGCCCGACCCTCACCGGGGCGGTGACGGCCGGCGGGGTGACGGTGAGCTGCCCGACGGAGGACTGCCGCCACTCCAGGTAGACCCCGGCGGCCGTGCCGTCCAGCTCGGCGACCTCGGACTCGGTGAGCGTGGCGGTGTGCACGGAGGCACCGTTGACGAACACCTCAACGGCACGGCCGCGCACCGCCAGGGCGAGCGTGAGCGAGTCGAGCGTCGTCCCGGCGGGCAGCGTCAGCGGCACCTCGCGGTTGCTGGTCGCGGCGTCGATGTAGAGCATGAGCGCGGTGTCACTGTTGCGGCGCCCCAGCACGTACACGGCGCGTTCCCTGTACGGCCACTCCTGCGAAGGTCCGGGCGCGTACCGGGCGTAGACCCCGGCGCGGTACTCCGGTCCCAGGCGGAGATCAGCGGCGGTGACCGTGTAGTCACGGGCGCCGGTGTCGCGCGTGGCCACCAGGTCCGAGCCGCCGGTGACGGTCAACCTGTTGCCCGCCAACGAGTATCCGGGAGTGCCACCGCTCGACGATTGCAGGACCGTCCACAACGCGGGGTCGAGCTTGTTGTCGCTGTAGGACCAGGTGTCCGTCCACAGTGGGGCGTCGCTGCTCGGCTGCATCCACACGTCGACGTGCGCGAAGTCGGGCGGCATGACCTCGCCGGCGGCGCCCTTGCCGTCCCAGTCGACATGGATCACGCCGAGCCTGGTCGACAGGCGTGGTACCGACGGCCGAGGTGGTGCCTCGGCGTCGGCGGCGATGGTGACGGCGTAGGTGTTCGACCACGGGCCGATGACGCCGGCGCGGCTGACAGCGCGGACCTTGAACGCCCATTCGGTGTCGACGTCGTAGGGCGAGCTGGTCGCCGTGTTGTCGGGGTGCTGGGTGTCGGTGAGCTTGGACCAGGTGAGCCCGGCGACGTTCGGGCGCTGGTACAGCTCGTAGCCGGCGACCTCGATCGCCGTGCCGTCGGTGGCCTTGTCGACGGTGCCCCACGTGGCGGTGATCTGGCCGCGCGCGGCGCCGTCGGAATCGAGGTAGGCCGAGGTCGAGACGATCAGCCCGGCCGGTGCGGCGGGGTCGCGCGGGTCCGGGCCTTCCGGCGCTGGTCGGGTGCCCGAGCCGCCGCTCGCGGTCGAGCCTCCGACGATGCCCGCGGTGCGCTTGGCGAGCCTGAGCTCACGTTCGAGGAACCGGTCGTTCAAGACGAGGTTGCCGCCGAGCGTGCCCGCCTGGTCGCGGGTGAGGGTGATCTGCCGGACCCGCAGCGACGCGAGCGAGCCGCCGTCGCCGGGCGCGAGCACATAGTCGCCGGGCCGGTAATCCCGCAGTGGCAACCACTTCGCGGCGTCGAACGACACGGCGCGGGTGATCTGCACGCGTTCGCGGCCGGTGCGGTCGAGTTCGGCCTGCGCGAGCAGCCGCATGGTGCCCTCGTCGCGCACACCGCCTTGGGTAATGAAGCTTTCCCAACGGCCCCAAGGGGTTGGGGCATTGGGGTTGGTGAGTTCGAGCCGGGCGGTGCCCTCGCCTTTGACGTAGACGGCGCTCGCGAGGCCCTCGAACGTGCCCTCGTCGGGTGCGTCGGTGACGTCGCGGCCGAGGCGCAGGTCGACCGGGGCGTCGCCGGCGGCGAGGTCGCGGGCGAGCACGGTGTCGGCGTTGAACATCCGCAGCGTGCGGCCGTTCATGACCCAGTCGACGACGCCCTGCTCGGCCAGGTTGTC
The DNA here is from genome assembly GCF_051853195.1 of Lentzea sp. HUAS TT2. Taxonomy (NCBI): domain Bacteria; kingdom Bacillati; phylum Actinomycetota; class Actinomycetes; order Pseudonocardiales; family Pseudonocardiaceae; genus Lentzea; species Lentzea sp. HUAS TT2. Next base: position 3,222,091 of record NZ_CP196667.1, read on the forward strand.
CAGCACGGCGAGCACGTCGATACCAGGCTCGTAGGCGATGGTGAGCACCTTCGCCCACGGCTGCCCGGCGCTGTCGGTGCTCGGCGTGAAGTCGACCGCGAGACCGGGCAGCACGCCACGGGCCTTGGCCTCGGCGAGCAGCGTCGCGACGACGGCGCCCGCCGTGGCGGAGGCAAACGGGCGCTTGCCCTCGGCGTTGTCGTGCTGGGAGGGGAACAACCGGGCCTTGCGCAGCATCCACGCGTAGGCGGGCAGCTCGAACGACCGCGTCCCGGTCGGATCGACCGCGTTGCCCGTGCGTTTGATGCGCAGGAATCGCCCGCCGAGGATCTCCGACCAACCTCCTGCAGAAGGGTCGTAGGCCTCGACGGCGACCTCGATTGGGTTCGCGAGCAGGGCGGCGCCGGGTGCGCCGAGCGCGTAGGACAGCCGCAGCGAGCCGACGTCGTCGAGCGGCACGGCCACATCGAGCGAGAGAGGCGTCGGCAGCACGCCGAGACGCGGACCGTTCGGCGTGTGCGCAACAAGCCGCACGTCGAAGCTCACAGGTACGCCTTCCTCGCTCGCAGCTCGACGAGCGTTGCCTCGGTGGTGCCTGTGCCCTCGATGAGCACCTGCACACCACGGTCGTGTGCCGATGTCACCGGCCGAGGCGTGAGCGCGAGGAACCGCGAGCTGGAGCCGGGGCCACCGGTGACGACGCGTCCGGTCGCGTTCGCTTCGGTGCCGTCGAAGGACACCGACGGTGCTTCGTGCGCGTCCATCCGTCCGCAGTGCACCCGCAGCGCCCGGCCGGTCGGCAGGGCGCCGGGGTAGCCGACCCATCCGCCGGTGGCGGTGTCGGTGAGGCGCAGGTCGGTGATGGGGCCGATGATCCGCAGGACGGCGTCGAGGACAGGCGCGGTCGCTCCGTCGAGGATGTCCACGCGTTGAACTGCGCCGATCGTGCGCGTGGTCCAGGCGGACGCCGTCGAATCGCGCCAGTACACGCCGGGCACGCGCAGCACCACGGCGAGCCGGGCGCGAGCGGCGCCGATCCACACCTGCGGTTCGGACGCGGTGAGCACCGCGGCCTCGGCGGCGACCTCGGCCACGCCCGGCGCAGCGCGATACCGGACGTCGAGCAACCGGTGCCGCACCCCGAACAGCGCATACAGGGCTTGCAGGTTGGCGTCGAGGCCGGCGGCGCCACGGTCGACGCCGTCCGGGCCGACACCGTGCACGCCAAGGTGCAGGCCGATCGTGGTCGCCTCGACGTCCTCGCCGAGGATCGGCAGGACACCCGGACGACCGGGCACGGCCACGGACGCGGCCCGCACACCGGGCAGCGGGCGGACCTGCGTCCCGGTGAGCAGCTTCCAACAGCCAGCGGGGTGATCGAGCGGGACGCCGTCCACTGTGTACGTCGCCAGGTCAGATCACCCCCAGCGCACCCGCGTACTGCAATGACCGGTTGACCGTGGTCGAGGTCGGTTCGGCCTGCGGGTAGTGGTTGGTCACGTGCACCACCGGACCGGCGGCGCGGCGGCCGTCGAACGGGTCCAGCGACCCCGAGCCCGGACCGGTGGGCGTCGCGAGCCGAGGCGCCGGGATGACGACCTTGGGAATCGGCGGAAGTGCCGCCATGTCAAGGAAAGCGCGGTCCACCGCACTCGACATGCGGGCCAGACCAACGACGAGTCCCTCGCCGACGTGCACGCCTGCCTCGGCGGCCAGGCGCGACGGCGAGCGGATGCCGAAGAAGTCCAGCACCGACCCCCACGCCGATTTGACCATCCCGAGCAGCTTGTCGCGGATGGCGCCCGCCATCGACGAGAAGCCGCCGAGCAGGCCTCGGATGATGTTCACGCCGGTGTCGTGCAGCAGCCGACCAAGATCGCCGAGCGCGCCGAGGACGCGCTGCGGGATGCCCCGCAGCCAGTCGACCGCCTCGGACCACTTCTGAACGATCCAGTCCTTGACCTGCCCGAACCACGCACCCACCTTGCCGGGCAACGAACCCAGCCAGCCGACCGCGTCGAGCACCCACTGCACCGCGAGCCGGACCCCGGCAACGATGGTGTCCCAGTGCTTGATGATCAGGCCCGGAAGGCTCCAGTTGAGGAACAGCCACAGCAGGTAGTCGACGGCCGTCTGTACCGCGTTGACGATCCATTCCCACGCGGTGCGTCCGGCGGACACCAGCCAGTCCCAGGCGACACCGACGGCCTGCACGATCGTGTCCCAGTTGGTCACGATCAGCACGACCAGAGCGATCGTGGCCGCGACCAGCAGCGCCCACGGGTTGATCATCATGAGCACGTTCAGCACGCGCACGGCGACGCCGACGACCTGAAACGCTTGTGCCGCAGCGTAAAGCCCGATTGCCAGCGGTCCGAGCCACACCATGTTTTCCGAGAGGAACGTCGCCAGGTCCAGCAGCAACGGCGTAGCGACGATCAGCGCTGCGGTCAGCACCGAACCGAGCTGCGTCGCGAGCTGCGCGAAACCGGGCACCAGCGCGACGACCACCGGCGCCAACTGCCGCAGCGCGGTCATCACCACGCCGGTGACTACGCCCGACACGGTGCCCAGCAGCGACGCGAGAGACGCGAGCGCCTGCTGCCCCTCGAACGACTCCAGAAACCCGCGCACCATGCCCGTGACCCGCGTCAGAGTGTCGAGCAGGCTCGCCCCGCCGGTGTCCAACGCGCCGTAGACGGCCCGCACGATGCCGAACAGGTTGCCGAACACGTCGCCGAGCTGATCCAAAGTGGACATACCGGCGCCGATCCACTCGCCGAGCCGCCCGCTTTCCCTTGCCGCGCTGACGAATTCGGCGGCCGACTGCGTGGCCGAGCCGAACCCTTCGGTCATGCCCGGCAGGAACGTCGTACCGACGGCGACCAGGTCGAGCAGGATCGACACGAGCGGCTGCACCACGGTCGTGGTGTTGCCGATCGACGTCCGGACCTGCCCGAAGATCCCCGAGACGGTCTGAACCTGGTTGGCCTCGGCGAGGAACCCGGCCGTCCCGCGCGCGGCGGTGTTGAACTCCGCGGTGATGCCCGAGAGCCCGGATTTCAGCACCGGCAGGTAGCCGCCGCCGAGCGCCCGCACGTCGTCGGCCAGGCCGTCGAACAGGTTCTCTTGCGTCTCCTGCTTGACGGCCTTCCACGCCGGCGCGAGGTCGCGCACGGCGAGCGCGGTCGAGCGTGCCGCCGGCGAGAGCTTGTCGAGGCTCTGCGCGAACTTCTCCGGGTCGTCCATCGACGACATGGCGTCGCCGAACCCGTCCATACCGACCTTGGCGGCGAACATGCCGACACCGACCGCGACACCGACCGCCGGCAGAAGCGCCAGGGCACCGCCGAGCGAGGCCACGATCGGCACGACCCCGTGCACGACCGACGACGCCGTCGCCACGTTGGACATGGACAGCGCGAGGCGCCCGAACGAGGCGCCCGCCCGGTTGCCAACGTCCTCAACCTTGTCGGCGTACTCGCGCAACCGGCCCAGGCCGGCACCGAACCCCTTGCCCGAGGCCTCGCCCTCGGCGACGAACCGCCCGCGCAGGTCGCGCAACCTGCCGTTGGCGTCGCGGCTGAACTTGTCGAGGTCGCCTCGGCTCTGGGCCAGGCCCCGGTTCCAGCCGCTTCCGTCGATCTTGAGGAACCCGACCAACTCGCCGATGGTGAGCGCCAGGGGGCATCACCCCCGACGGCTGATCAGCGCCTACCGGTGGCGCGGCTGTCGTTCAGGGGGTGCGAACGCGCGGGCGAGCCTCGACTCGCAGGACAGCAGCCCGGCAACGCGGACACGCAGCCACCGCCACGACCGGGCGGCGAGAATGCCGGACTCGACGTCGACGCCGTAGACCTCGTGCAGGTCAGCCTCGACGAGCTGCCAGCGTTCTAGGACTTCCGCCCACGTGTGGCCGTCGCCTTCGTCGTGGTCGAGCGGGTCCGGGTCGTACCACTCGCGGAGCCCTGTCGCCGGGTCGATCGGTCCGCCGCTCGACGCGTCGCCCGATTCCCGGCCGTCTGGTTTGGGGAGCCTGCCGCGTTCCAGTACGCCTCTGCGGTCTCCCGGTTGAACGCGGCATCGAGCCACGCCGTCATGCCGGCCACCTTCAACACGGGCCACGGCACCCGGTCGGCGAGCATCTCCTCGTAGACCGGGCCGAGCGCCCGCTCGAACAGATCGGCCTCGTCGTCATCGTTGAGAGCGACCTCGTTCGGGTTGAACGGCTCGCCCGCCTCGGCGGCTTTCGCGGCCTGCGCCGCCACGGCGGCGAGCCGCTGAAACCGCAGACCGGTCTCGGCGTCCACCGGCGGCACGACGTAGGTCTTTCCCTTGTAGGGCAACGACAAATCAGCGTCGAGCACCTCGGACAGATCAACGAACGCCATCAGGCGACCTCCTTGCCTGACTCGGCGACGCTCGCGCCCGCCGGGTTGGTTGCGGGGTTGGGGATCTCCACCGGGGGACCCTGGCCGTTCAACGTGAAGTTGAACGGCTCAAGGTCGGTCTTGCCGCCGCCCTTGGTGAAGCCGGACACTGTGGCGGTGCCCTCGTTGGCGTCGGGTGAGCCGTCCTTGCGGTACCAGCGAACGTGCAGGTTCGCGGCGAACCCGACGACGCGCGCGGCCTTGCGGACGGCCTCCTGTCCAGGGTCCGGGGTGAATACCTGCGCGTCGGTGCGCTTGCGCTTGCCCTCGGCCTCGATCGACCAGGTTCGTTGCGTTACAACGGAACTACCCCAGCCGTCATCGTCGAACGAGCCGTCGTCTTCGGTGTTGTCGTCGGTGGTCTCGGTGAAGCTGGTCAAGCCACCGATGCGCGTCCACTGCGGCGCGGTCGCACCGGCGGTGCGGGTATCGACTTCAAGCGTCCAATCCTTTGCCAGCAAAGAACGTAGAGCCACTAGGCGGCCTCCTAGCTACGGTGTCGTGTGGGCCTGTGGGCGGTGAGTTGGTAGGTGTCGGCGTGCTCGTAACGGCCGGACTGGTCGCGACTCATCGGCACCGACGAGGTGCGCATCGCGAAGTGGACCAGGGCGCCGCCGAGGTCGAGGTGCGTCGCGCCGTGCAGCAGGTCGAACACGTCATCGAGCCGGTCGAGGACCTCGCGCGGGTCCGCTCCGCCGCTGCGGGCACGGACTTGCAGGCCGAGCACACTGTCGGCCTGGTCGACGTCGTCGACGAGGGGATACGGGGAGAGCACCAGGACGCGCGCCGGCGTGGCGGGAACGGTGCCGATGACGATCCCGACCTCGTCGTCGCGGTAGATACCGGTCGGGCGGTAGGCGGCGATGCCCGCGGCCGCGAGATGCTCGGCGAGCCCGTGCGCGAGAGTGCGCGTCCAGCTCACGTGCCGAGCGCCTTGCGTATCTGCGCCTGCACCAGACGGGCGACGAGATCGGCCTCGGACACGAGTGCGCGTTCGAGGTACTTCGGTCCGCCGGTGCGGTGGTGGTAATCGAGTTCCTCGTGCTGCCTTGCGGCGTAAGGGGTGTCGTAGGAAACGGCGGCGGTGAGCATGTCGGGGTCGTGGCTCGCCGTCGCCGAGTTCCGCAGCGCAGCCGTGTCCAGCGGCGCCAGGTCCACCGACACACCGCGCACGTGCTCGGCGCCGAGCGCCAGGCCGCGCGCGGCGCCCTGCCGGGTCTGCTCGGTGACGGCCGCGCCGTTCCACTCGACGCGGACCCCACCGTTCCCGCTGATTTCGACCGCCACGCCCACCCCCGTTTCAAAGTGAAAGCGAGGGGCGTCTATCTACATCGGTGACTGCGTGCCGAAGTCGTTCAGTGCACTGCGCTCAAATGTTGCTTTTGCCTGTGCGGATGATTCACTGATGACGGGCCATACTTGGTACGTTCTGTAGCTCTTGGATCGGTTGCCCTTGCTGTCGACGAAACCGTTTTCGAACCGAACGGATACCCATCGGTTCACGTTGACCACAGACGCGGCGTGCCAGTCTCGGTCTTCCCATACCCACACGGGATCGCCAGGATCGTAGTACTGGCCGGTCAAGTATGTGCCCCACGCCTTCAGGTGCTCTGCAATGGCGTATGGCTTGACGGCGTAGGGGTTCCACTGTGGATCGTGGGTCACGAGGTGCAGTTCGTCCGCAGAGAATGCCTGCAAGGTCGGCATTCCCTGTGTGGCCATGCGATAACGGGGAAGGATGGCGAGACTTGGCCGGTTCAACGTGACTTTCACGCGGAAGGTGCACAGATGTTCCGGCGGTGACCCGATGGGCCTGCCGGTCTTCCTGGTCCACTCCAGCCATTCGTTAAAAATGTTACTGTTGCGCTTACGGTCAAGAACTGGAACGTACCCGATTACGCGCCCCGAGATTTGGGTATTTCCCCAGGGGGCTGTTACGAGATCTCCACTCTTGTAATAGCTCGCGTCCAAAACTGTCATCTGCTCTGCTCCAAAGCCTGCGGGCTGCGACTCCCATCCGAAGTTGGAAGGTGGAGCAGACACTAAGCCGACGATGACATTACCCGTTACTGTCGTATTATCGACCCTTACCGAAGGTAAGTTTCTCGGCGTGTCGCCCAGTTACGCGAGTGCGACCTCGATGTGCGACCAGCTCGCCGGGTGGTCGAACGAGTTCGTGGTGATCACGCGGGCGGTGCGTTCGAGCGATGTTCCTTGCCAGACGGTGACTTTCGAGCCGACCGGGATGCGCACGCCCGGTCGCGTGCGCACGGTCGACTCGCTCACGACCTCTTCGCCGGACTGGTTGCGGACCAGGCGGCGCCGGTCCTCGACGAACACCTCGCGGACGACGACCGGGTCGCCCCAGACGTCGCCGTAGGCGCCGGTGCCGAGGTACGGGCGAACGGTGACGGTGTGCGGGGGCAGCACGGCGGGGATGTGCACGCATCACCCCGCAATCTGTTGTGTCACTGCGGTTTTCCGTAGCCGGTGACCCACCGGTCCGGGGCGTGCGGGGCCTGCGTGAGCAGGCCCGCGGTGGTGAGGATGCGGACCGCGTTGGGGGCGATGTCGGACGGCACGGAGGGGTCGGCGCGCTTGAGCCGCACGGTGCCGATCTGCGACTCGCTGTACTGCCCGGCGGCGCCGACCGGGTCGCCGGTCTCACCCCACCATTCCACGACGGCGCAGGTTGCCCGGCGCAGTGCGTCGCGTTCCTCGGCGTCGGTCGGGTAGCCCTGCGCGTCGACCGCGTACACGGCGGCGAGCAGGTGCAAGTCGACCAGTTCCGAGGCGCGGGCGAGCAGACGCGGCGAGTCGTCGGTGACTACGCGGGCGCCGGCGTAGTCACGTAGTTCGTCCACGGTGGCGTACACGCGCACCGCGTCTACGCCTCGGCGTCGGGGTCGTCGAGCAGCCGGGCGAGGTCGTCGCGCGAGAGGCTCTCGGCGTCCTCGCGGGTGTAGCCGCGCGTCAGGGCGTAGTCGACCCATTCGGACTTGCGGGCGCTGCGCGCCGGTTTCGCCGGGGGCAGGGTGCCCTCAACGGACTCGACGGGCTCCCACACCTCGGGGAGCCCGTCGAGCCGGTCGGCCATCCACGAGCCCGGTTCGGGCACGTGCACCTCGCCGGTGCGGCGGTTGCGGTAGGACAGCATCAGGCGCCCGCCTTGCGCTTGATCAGGACGGCGCGCTTGGGGTCCAGGGTCTTGACGCCCATGAGCGCGTCGATGCTGACGACGTCCTGCTTCTTGCTCATGTCGTAGCCGTAGATCACCCGCAGGCCGAGGCCCTTGTAGTTCACGACGGCGCCCTGCCCGGCGCCGATGCCTCGCGGCAGCGCCATCGTGCGGGTTGCCAGGGCGAACGCCTCGCGCCGGAACGCGACCGAAACGTCGTCCTTGATGTTCTGGCTCATGTAGTTGTCGAAACCGCGCTTGCGGCCGATCGAGGCCTCGCGCAACGCGGTCCCGTCGTCGCCGACCTGCTGTGCCTGAACGAACAGCGGGTCTTTCTGGAGCAGTGCCGTCAAGGTGGGGCTTTCGACCGCCCGACGCTCGGCGGTCGGCACATTCGCGCTGTTGAGGATCAGCCCGGCGTCCACGAGCACATCCGACGGGTTCGGTGCCGCCGCGTTGTACTCGACGGTCTGTGTGATGTCGGCGCGCAGACCGAGCACGAGCCGGTCGGCGTACTGCGCAATGGCCTCCATCGCGGGCGCGAGGAACTGCTCGCGGAAGTCGGTGATGCGCATCGTCCAGTCCTCGGACGTGACCGCGAACGACACGTCAGGGACCTTGTCCAGGGTGAGCGTGGTCGAGGTCTCGCGGGCCTCCTGCAACTGGATTCCGGTCTGCCGGTTGAACTCGTTGACCTGGAACACGGCGGGCTTGCGGATCGTGATCGTGTCGCCCGAGTTACCGGTGAAGTCGCTTTCGTAGTCGCGGTGCACGAGCCCGGCCATGACGGTCTGTTCGTACAGGGTCGCGATCGCTTCGCGGGCGATCACGTCCACGGTGAGAAGCTGGTTGGGCAAGGTCAGTTACCCCTCTTCCGGGTGCGGGTGATGTAGTCCTCGACCGAGAGCGAGCCGAGGTCGTCGGATGTGGTCGGCGAGCCGCCGGTGATCTCTCCGCCGCTGCGCTGCGGTGTGGCGGGAGTTGTTGCGAGCCTTGGGTTTGCCTTCACCGCGTCGGCGATGGCGGCGGCGACCTGCTCGCCGAACTTCGCGTCGGTGGGGTCGAGGTCGGCGACGCGGCGTCGGAACGCGGTCGAGTCGAGCAGCGCGTCGGGGTCGGCGTTCGCGGCGGGCGCGGCACGGAACACGGCCAGGTCGACCGCGCGCTCGCGCGCCTCGGTCTGCGCCGTGGTGAGCTGCTCGGTGACCTGCTCGACGGTGGGCGGGGTGCCCGCGGTGCCGATACCGAGCGCGGCGGCGATCTTGTCGACGACGCCCTGCTGCCCCTCGGCCTTGCTACGCCAGTCGGCCAACTCGGCGCGCAGCGCGTCGACGTCGGGCGCGGTCTGCTCCTGCGGCGCGGTTGCCGAGCCGGTGCCGTCGTCGGGTGGTGTGGTCGGGGCGGCGGTGGACTCCGACGCCGTTTCGCTCGGGGCACCCTCGCTGGTCTCGGTTGAGACGGGTGCGGACATGGGCAGACCTCCTGAACAGGTGACAGAACGAGAGATCGCCGCGACGCGGAAACACCTGCGCACCACGAAATGTGGGGGGTATGTGTGTATACCCCCCACATTTCGTTGCACAGCAGGGAATTCCGTGATGTGAGCAGCTCACCCGGATGGGTACGGAGCGTCGAATCCAGAGCGGCGAACGTCTACGTTCTTGTTGTGGCTCTTACAGAAACCCTTGCGATCTTCGGTGCCGCCAGTGGTGGCGCCTCGCTACTGTGGAACGTCGCTGCCTGGCGGATGAGTGGTAGCAGCGTGTCGGTGCGTGTGGGTACTGGTGTCTACAGCCGCAGCGGACGTGAAGCGCTGACGTTGCCCGTGCCGCGAGATCAGGCGAAGGAAGGCATCAACGTCTACGACGTGCCCCTAAGCACCGGGGGCATCGAACCTGTGCTGATCGTGACCGTCTACAGCAAAGGGCGGTTGGCAGTCGGGTTGAGCGGTCTTCGATTCGTGGGGCCTGGCGGGATGCAGTACGTGCCGCCGGCGCCGCTGGAGGGTGCACTGCCTGCCCGCCTCGATGTTGGTGCTCCACCGCACAACGTGGTGTTGCCGCTGAACAAGGTCCAAGTTGCGATGCACACCGCACTTCAGCGAATCGGTAGCAGCGAGATGCAGTGCCGAGTGGTGGTCGACCTCGGCAACGGGAAGTCGATCCAGAGCAAGCCCATCCGGTTCTATACGGGCGAGGACCCGTACAAGGTCGACGCGCTGGAACAACCCGATCAAGCCGAGTAGTCGACCGGGTAGGACACCGTCACTCGTCGGAATCCAGCCCGCCAGGCGATTGCGAGCGATCGAGCGGGAGCTCGAGTTGCCCCCTCGGCCGTGCGGTAGGGGTTCGCGGCCGGTCGGCGTTGCTCGGCGGCGAGCCGTCCGGCGTCGTAGGCGGCGAGGACATCGGCGGCGCGGGTCACTGCAACCAGTCCTCCCCGCCAGTGCGGCGCCCGGCGTCGCGGGCGATGGCGGCGTTGCCGAGCAGCCATGCGGCGTACTCGTCGAACGACATGCGGCCGTGGTCGTCCCACCAGCCGAGCAGCTCATCGGATGCCCACTTGCGCGCACGGCCGACGGGTCCCGTGAACAGCTCGCGCGGGTCGATGCCTGCGGCCTCGCCGGCGTTGTTGAGCAGGTAGCCGTTCGTATCGGCCTCGGCCTGCCAGAACTGTTCGGCGACGTAGTCGCGATACGCAGCACGGGCCAACTCGTCGAACCCGCGACCGGTGTAGCCGTCGGCCCGTAGCCGCCTGATTGCGTCCTCACGGTGCAGTCGCTCGACCGTCGTGCCGGTGGCCCGCGCCCACGCCTGTTCGTCGTCCATGCCGTCGGCGACAAGGCGTTCGTACACGGCGAGCTGCTCGGCGCGGCGTTGCTCGCGCTGCTGCTCGCGTCGTTCCCGGTCGCGTTCACGGCGGGCCTGCGCGGCGTTGGCCTCGGCCTGGCGGCGGTCCATCTCGGCGAGCACCGCGTCGACGCCCGTCTCGTCGTCGGCGACCTCGGCGAGCCGGGCGTCGAGATCGTCGTCGGTAAGTTCGGCCAGTTCGGCGGCGAGCTGCTCGCGCGCCTGCTGCTCGGCCTGTTCGGCGGCGAGGCGTTCCTGCACGCGTCGCCGTGCCTGCTCGGCCGCGACCGCGTCGAGGCGCGCCTGCTCGACGGTGTCCTCGACGAGCTGCTCATCGACGGCCTTGCGGCGGGCGCGGGCGGTGCCCGCGGTGCCGTGGCCGAGGTTGGTCTGCTCGCGGTAGCGCTTGCGGTTCACCCCGGTGGCGTCGACGTGCTCGCGGATCTCGGCTTGCAGCTCGCGGATACGGGCCTGTGCCTTGCGCGCGTCGGTGTCGTCGAGCGCGCCGGCCTCCTTGCGCTTCTCGCGCCGTACCTTGCGTTCCAGCTCGCGCAGGTGCTCGCGTTCGTCCTCGGCGGCCTGGTCGTGCTCGGCCGGTTCGGCGAGCCGGGTCACGCCGGGCAGGTACGGGAGCAGGGTGTGCCGACAGTTGGGGTGGAACAGGCCGGCGGCGCGGGCCTGCTCCACGGTGGCGGCGACGTCGACCTCGACGGGCTCGCCGGTGAGTTCGTTCTCGACGGTGCGCGGGCCTGCGTCGCCGTCCCTGGCAAGGATTTTCCCTTGCCACACAGAGCACAGCTCGCACCCGTCGGTGGTGTTCGAGACGGTGACCAGCTCGACGCCGAGCTGCTCCATGCGCGCGAGGTGCCCGTCGTTCCACGCCCGTGCGGTCGCCGTGCGTACAGCCATCTCGGTGTAGCTCGCCAGGTTCCACGCACGGCCGGACCGGTCGACGAACCCGGTCACGCCCTGCGAGGCCAAGCGATCCCAGGCGGAGCGCTGCGCCGAGCGGGTCGTCGCCATGCCGAGCAACTGCAACGGCGCCGCTGCGGCTACCGCGACTTGGTAGGCGTCCTGCGCCCACCGCAGCACCCGCAGGTACAGGGCGTCGAGGCGCGACGTCAGGTCGGCCGCGAGCAGCACGGCGGCGTCCATTCCGGGGATGACGTCGCGCAGCGCGGCGAGCTGGGAGCGGTCGAGCGCGCCAGCGTCGGCGAGCTGCGCGAGGCCTGCGGCGGCGCCCGCCTTCCAGGCGGCGAGCACCGCCTCGGCGGCGGCCGAGCCCGACTCGGCGCGTAGCTGGGTGAGCATCCGCTCGACGGCGAGACGGACCTCGCGCACTGCCGAACCCTTCTGCAGGAGTTCGTCATTTACCGAACCAGCAGTGCGGGCGCGGCGGGCGATGTCGGCGAGCAGCCGTGCCTCGGCCTCGGTGAACACGGCGAGGATGTCGCGGGCGAGCTGCTCGACGACGTCGCGCGGGTCTGCGTCAGGCGGCGGTTCCCAGGCCATCAGCGCCCCCGTCCTGCGGACCGCGCCAAGTGGCGGGGTCGGGGACATTGCGGCCGGTCTCGGTAAAGATCCGGGCGACCTCGGCGTCGACCTGGTCGTCGTCCCAGTCGGGGTGCACGATCCGCACCCGCACGTCGGTCGAGGCGGCCTCGGCGGCGAGCAACGCCTGCGCGGTGCGTGCGAGGTCGCCGACGTCGGCTTGCGCCTGGTCGCCGAAGCTCACGACCGGGTCCTCGTCGAGGGCGACGCCGGGCGTGCCGAACACGTGCCGGTCGACGTCGAGCAAGGCCGCGGTGATCGGCGCGAGCGCGGCCGACCAGTAACGCGACTTCTTGTCGCGGGTGGTCTCCGACAGCTCGCGCCGGTCGACGACCTCGGTCGCGGTGACGCCGGTCGCGCGGCCGTTGGTCTCGCCGAAGCTGGACGGCGAGTAGCCGGCGGCCCGCAGGATGTCGTGCGTGATCTGCTCGGCCGTGGCCTTGTGCTCGGCGACCCTGATCTCGAACTGCGTCGCCGTGATCGGCTTGGACTCGCTGCGGCCGGTGAGCATGTTCAACTCGCTATAAATCTCCTGATCGTCGTCGAACATCGCGCCCTGACCGGGGCCGAGCGGTTGCAGGAACCCCGCCGGCACGATCAGCCGCGCGCGGGCAAGCCGGACGTCGCGGACCCAAGACGAGTACACCTCGTCGAGCACGTCGAACAGCGGCTCGACGCCGTCGAAATCGCTGCGCCCCAACGGACGCAGCGCCGGCAACGACCGCCACTCGCGCGACGGCCGGATGTTCGGGCAGTACGTCGCGGTCAGCCGCCGGGTACCGGTCTCGATCGCCCCGTCGGCGTCGACCAGCTCGGCGGCCCACTCCGTCGAGGGGTGCTCGGTGAGCGGGATCGCCCGGCCGAGCTCATCCTCGGTCCCGAGGTGCAGGGCGTGCACGATCCGGCCGGCCTCGTGCCGTTCGAGGTGGCGCAGCACCTCGGCACCGTCGGAGTGCGCGACGGTCTGCCAGAACGTGACCGCGTGCAGCGTCTTCCAACGCCACTCGGGCACTGCGGCGTCGGCGTCGACCGCGTCGAGCATCGCGTGCGGGCGAACGTCGCCGTCCCACACCACCCGCAAGTACGCCCCGCCGAGCGCGGCGGCGACCTCGGCGGCCTCCAGGAGTGCGCTGTGGGTGTTCGGGGTGTTGATGATCTGGTCGAGCCGTGCCTGCGCGCTGGAGTTCTCGACGCGCACGCGCGGCGGCTCGGCGAACAGCAGGTCGGCCGACATGGTCGCGAGGTCCGAGGCGAGCGGGATGTGCACGCGGGTCCGCTGCTGGCCCCGCGGTGAGACCGGGCGCCCCCAAAAGAAGCGGCTCACCGCGCCGACCAGGCCGCCCCGGTACTGAGACGGGCGCGAGTGGACAACCGGGCCGTTGCCGTAGTGGGCGGCGAGGTCCTCGGCTTTGCCGACGTACCAAGCGTTCCACTCGCGCATCTTGCTCGCGGCGATGTCGAACGGCTTCGGGGGCCACTGGTCGCGCATGGCGTGACCTCCTTTCGGTTGGTCACGCGGCGAGCGCAAGCGTTGCGCGCCAAAGGTTTTCCGTGGTGGTGATGGCGTAGCGCCCGGCGTCGAGGCTGTGGTCGGCGACCTTGATCGGGCGGTCCTCGCCCTTGGTCGTCGCCTTGTCGTCCCAGGCGTAGCCGGGTGCCTCGGCGATGAACCCGGTACACCGGTCGGCGACCCGCAGCCGCTTCTCGGCGAGCAGGCTCGACACGACGCGAATGCCATATGCGACGTCGTTGTCGGCAGCGGCCGTGGTGACGCCGTCGTTGTGGAGCTGGACCCGCAGCGACGCGGCCGACGGGTCGGCGACGATCCACTGCGGACGCAGCACGTTCGGGCGCGGCAGGTGCGGCACGGTGAGCCAGTCGCGCAACCCGGCGGACAGCTGCGCGTCGGTGAGCCGTGTGCGCGCGTGCGCGGGGTCGTGGCGCCACTCGTCGACCAGGTACAACCGATCGTCGACGCCCTCGCCGAGCAGGATCGCCGACGTCGGGTTCGTGGTGCCGTAGTCGATCCCGACGGCGAGCAGCCGCGCCATGTCGGGCAGCTCGGCCCACGGCACGACGTGCTCGGCCGGCGACCACATGTCGAACACGGCGCCCTCTGCTGCGACCCACTCGCCGAGCACGAACCGTCGGAACCACAGGCCCGTGTACTCGCGGCGGATCGACGTCTTGTAGTCCTCGGTCAGCGCCGGGTTGTCGTCGAGGGTGAACGCGAACGACCGCCAGTCAGGCAGGGAGCCGAGCCGGTCGAGGTAGCGGCGTCGCACCCAATGGGCCGGCGAATCGGGGTTCGTCGTTGCGAACAGCTGCGCGCCGGGGACGCTCATCCGGCCGAGCAACTGCACGAAGAACTCTTCGGAGATGACGGTCAGCTCGTCGACGTAGGCGCCGCAGCACGTCAGGCCGCGCAGCACCTTCTCGGCTTTCGAGTCGCTCGCGCCGAGCACGTACACGACGCGGTCGAGGATGCGCGCGGTAGGCGCCCCCGGCGTGTAGTGCACGAGATCGGCGATCGGACCGAACAGCGACGGGTCTTGCAGCGGCGCGAACACGTTGCGCGCCACGCTGTCCCGCGTGCGGCCGACGACCACGAGCTGACCACCACGCGGCGCGTTCGCGACGTAGATCAACCAGCGCAGCAGGCTCGCGATGGTCTTGCCGCTGCGGATGGCGCCGGACCAGATCGATACGCGGGTCGAAGACTCCCGCAGCGACTCAAGCTGTTTGAGTGACAGCGGAAGGTCGTGCACAGACACACCCCCGCTGGCGTGTCGGAGTATTTCCCTCGCTGATCACCGGTCCCGGTCGTACGCTCTTTGGCGTGCAGCGAGAACGAGCGGGCGATGGTTTCAACTCGACGGTCTATGCGACGCTCGCCGAGGGGATCGAGCGCGCACGGGCAGCCGGTCGCAGTAGTGAGGAAATCGAGAAGATCATCTCGGAGTTGATGGGCGCTGCGATTGACTCAACTACGCCGATTTGGACTGATGGACTATTCAAGTCGACTCCGTCAATGCTGCGTGCCCATCGTCGGCGGCACCGCAAGTTCGAGCGCAAGCTACGGAAGCATTGGGGTCGAGGGCTCGACCTCTACTATGCAGTGGTGGTCGCCGCAGAGGAAGCCGGCGGAACCTACCTCTCCGAAGTGGACGAAGACGACGAAGAACTGAATCTCACGCTCATCGAGTCTCTGGCAGGCCTGCACGCGCGAGCCTGTCGAACTGCGCTTGAGGTATTTCATCTGTGCAAGGTCGGCCTTGCGCAGGGGGCGCTCGCGCGATCTCGGACGCTCCACGAACTAGCAGTGACGTCTGCGGTGCTGGCAGACTACGGCGGCCGGCCGGAGTACGCGGACCTCGCCGAGCGCTACCTGCTGCACGATGTAGTCATCAACTACAAGGACATGATCGTTTTTCAGGAAAAGGCGCACCAGATCGGCGAGGAAAAGCTAGCCGACGAAGAGGTCGCCGAAATCACACGAGAACGAAACGAACTCCGTGATCTTTACGGAAGTGCGTATTGCGGAGATAATGGCTGGGCGGCCGTTCTGTTTGGTGATCGAAATCCCAAGTTTCATGAACTTGAAGAAATAGCTAACCTGGCGCATCTTCGTGGTCACTACAAGTGGGCTAGCCACGAGGTGCATGCCGACTCGAAGGGGTGGCGACTCAACAGTGAAGATCGCGACGGAAGGCTCTACCTTGAGACCGGATATGCAGGTGTGGGCCTAGCTGATCCGGCAAGCCTCGCGCTCAACTCGCTGATCAACACGACGATTGCCTTGCTGTTCTCTTCGGGTAATCCGGAGCCCTTCACGCTCGTCGCAGCGAAGGTGATCATGGAGCTTTCAGGCGAAGCGCAGTCCGAACTCCTCAGGGGACATGAGTCGGCGGAAGCATTCGACGAAAGGTTCCGCATCGCACAGAGGGCGTTGCGTGGAGCTGATCAAGACTGCTCTTCGGAGTAGCTGGTACGGATTCCCAACGCGATAGCGAGCCCGCTCAACATGCTCTTGGCGCCCTCGCTGCCCTTCTCAGCGTCGATCGCTTCGAGCCGTGCGGCAGCAGCAAGGTGCGTCGACAACGCGCTCGCTAGTGACTTCTCGTCCTGCGCGGGCACGTGGTCGAGCGTCTTGGTCTCGATGCCATGCACCGTGGTCGCCGTGTACTTGTAGCCGGGGGACTCCAGGCGGGCGAGCACCTGCTCGGCGCGGCCGTAGAGCCTGCTGGTGATCTCCGTGCGGCGGGCGCGGTTGTCGATCTGCCGGGCCTGCGTCGCGGCGGCCGTCTTGCTGCGGTCGAACGACAGACCCAGCTCGCGGGCAATCACGGTCACCGTCGACGCCGAGCGCCCGGTCACGCGGGCGATGTCGTTGCGGCTCTTGCTCTCGCCGTGCAGCTCGCGCACGCGGTCGCGGTCGGCGTCGGTGACCGGGTTGTGCGGCAAGGGAAATCACCTCGCCTGCGGCCAGACATGCGACGGCCCCGAGACCGGGGGAGGAGGGTCTCGGGGCCGTTGTGCCGGGGGATGGGCACAGTTCACCCGCTGCGGTTTCGCAGTTTAGGCACACGAGGGCTCGGCGCGGGTGACACGCGAACGCACGGGCGTAGCGAGCGCGACGTCGATCACCTCGCCGACCAGGTACCGGGGCCGGCCCTGCGCGTCCGGCGCGCGTCGGGTGAGCTTGCCGTTGCGCGCCCACGTGCGCAGCGTGTTCGCCGACAGGTCGCGGCCGAGCAGCCTCGGCAACGCGCGGGCGATCTCGGCGGCCGTGCCGAGGTGCCCGCGCGCGGCGTCGAGCAACGCGCCCCGCAGCGTCTCGACCTCGTGGCGGGTCTCGCACTCGCGGCACCGCACCGTCTCGCGGTCCGGTCGCGCGTAGAGATCGGCCTCGCAGTCCGGACACGGCCCGCAGTAGATCCGCGCCGGCGCCAGGTCGACCGCTCGGCGCACGCGCTCGACGGCGTCGGTGATCTCGTCGAACAGCTCGCCGCCGGCATGGTGGTACTCGATCCACGACGGGTGCCGCCGCAACCAGGCGGCTATCTCCGCGAGGGTGTCGTCGAGGTCCAGCGGGTCCAGCTCGGTCGTCCTGCTCTTGTCCGCGGTGATGACCACGCGGCGCGGCCCGTGCGTCTCCCACAGCTCACGAACCCAGGTCGACAGCACCGAGCGCAGGTCGCGGCCGACCTCGGCGGCGCCGTCGTTGTACGGCAGCCCCACCTCGGCACTGCGCGAACCGACCGGCATACCGGTTCGCGCCTGGCGGGCGATCGTCGTGTCGAGTTCCTCGGCGAGGTCGGCCACGTCGGCGAGGTCGCCGTCGAGCCGGCCGAGGCACACCCCGCACACGTAGGCCTCGGGGTCGGTCGGATGGTCGCAGGTCGGCGAGGTACAGGTGATCACTCTGTGACCGTCGCCCGGCAATGTCACCGGGCTCACGTCCGGTATTCGGAGTCCGGGAAACTTTTTTCCAGCAGATTCGCGCTGGTTGGGCCAGGCCTTTAGAGTGGGCGCTCTGCGTTGTCCTGCGTTGTCCTGCGTTGCTCTGCGTCAATTGAGAGGAGGACCTCCAGAGTTTCGAGTTACGCGTAACTCGAAACGTTCCGGGGTTTCGTGCGCACGAAACCCCGGAAGGGACCCCGGGTTCGCGGCTGTGAGGCCACGTCACTAATCTGCGGTCGTCAGATCACGAAGAGGGAGGGAGGTTGAATGGGAGGCAAGGGCAAGGGTTGCCGGTGCGCCGAGGTGCACCGAACAGTGCGGCTCGCGCTGGTCCTGGCGGGCGCCCTGGTATTGCAGGGCTTCATGCTGCTAGGACAGGGCGGCTACCCGCCGGTGGCCTAGCAGCATGAGCGCTTTCCTGACGGGGGCGGTGACCGGTCACGGTCGAGGTGATGCAACACCTCGGCCGAGAGATGCCCGGTCGCTGCCCCTGTTGCTCAGAGCGGAAACGTTACGGGCAACCGCCTGAGTGGTCATCACACTACCGCACCTATTAATGGCATGATGTCATGAGGTCAAGTTACCCGCGATACTATTACACGGCATTTGACCAGCTATGAAGGCTAGACAGACGTCATGATGTCTGTCCGCTAACTTGCAGATTGGGGTTAGAGATGGAGTTGTCTAACTTGATCGGCAGGCAACTTAGTCATCTCTATCGGTAGCCGCGAAGCGATCAGAACGGCGGCGTGTCGTCGCCCTCGCCCCTGGGGCGAAGGAAGTCACGAGCGACCCAGTGGCGCACCCACTCCTCGCCGAAGAACGGCACACCCGGTTGGTACACAACCAAGCCCAACCACGAGTTGTTGGCGGCTCGTAGCCACCGGTGCACCTCGCCCGTCGCGAAGCCCTGCCCCTTGCTCACGGCCAATGCTCGCGGGCTGACGCCCCGGTGTGCGATCAGGCTCGTCGGTGTTCCGACGGACTGCCCCAACACTCGCTTGAGGACCTCGGCAACGTCGACCCACACCAGTTCGGGCGGCTCACACACGCGCCACAGCGGTGAGGGCCGCTCCGCTTGGGCGTCGACCATGTGTTCGATACTGCGGTCGGGGCGCGTCGTTGCGCAAGCTCACGAGCTGGTCGCGTTCGGCACATGGTCCTCGGGGTCGTCGTCGGGCAGGCGGTCGAGCAGCAGCCGGCGAGTGCCGCCGCAGTCGGTGCACGGCTCAACGCTGTTGATGTTGAACGCACAGCGGCAGTACGCCGCGAACCACTCGACGCCGTTCTCGTCCCGGTGCGGCGTCCGCTCGATCTCCATGTGTGCCCGCCGCAGCGTGCACTCGACCGCGTCGTCGTGCGGGTGGGTCTCGCGGCAGTTCACCGGGTCGGCGAACTGTGCCGCTCCCCGAACAAGAGCGTGGTAGGCGCGCTGCTCGTAGTCCGTGCTCATGGCTCCCCCTCGTGCATCCCCAGCGAACGACGTTGCCGATCAACGGCCTGCGGCGGCGGCAATCGCGCACCGCAAGATCACCGTTCACGCCGCGACGGCGACCGCGTCGGCGACGGCCTCGACCTGGCCGAGGTGCGGAAGACCGGGCAGCGGCAACACGTACTGATCCGCTCCGGTCCAGCGACGACCCGTACGGAGCGGCTCGGCCAGGACGATCGGGTGCACCCACGGATCGCTCACGCGGCGGCGTCGCAGGTTGCGGCGTCCCCGCTCGTAGTCGGTGTGCGCCTTGCGGCATAGGTCGCATCGGCAACCGTGCTTGGCGTAGCGGGGGTTCGTGCCGTGTGCGGGGAGCACTGCGGGCAGCTCGTGCCCGTCGCGTTCGGCGATGCGCAGGCGTTCCTCGGCGTCGAGTCCACCCCACAGCCCCCAGGCTTCGCCGGTCGCGAACGCGGTCGCGAGGCACTGCTCGCGTACCGGGCATGAGGCGCACAGCGTCCGACATTCGGTGTCCTCGGCGGGCGACTTCGGCTCGATGAAGTCGAGGTCAACGCGGCCCTTGCAGGCCGCTCGGGTCTGCCACTCAGGCAGCCGGGGCAGCATCGAGCAGCCTCCGCACGGTGTCGAGCGCGTCGTCGAGCGCTTGCGTGATCGGGGAGTAGGCGACCAGGCGGGCGAGGGCGACCTCGGCGTCGTGGCGGTCGCGGGCCTGGTGGTGGGTGAGCGCGCGGTCGAGGGTCTCGGCCACGCCGGCGAGCGCGTCGCGGGTCTCGTCGGTCATCACGCGGCCTCGCCCACCGGTTCGGCGAGCGCGGTCAGCAGCCACGGCAACGCAGCAGAAACCTGTTGCGGCACAACGCCATTACCGAGAATCCGCAGCGCGGCACTGCGCGAGATGCCGGGTACATCGGTCACCCACCCAGCCGGCAGGCCTTGCATCCACTCGACGAACGCCGGGTTCAGGACCCGGTCGGCTCGCCGTCCGTCCACAGTGGGCGCAGGGGCGACTCGTCCGAGGTGCTGTTCCCATCGCCTGATGGCCGGTTCGTAGCCGCCGAAATCCACGCGGCCGGCACCTCGTCCCAGCTCGCGAACTCGTGCGGCAGCGTCCCGACGGCCAGTTCGAGAGCCTGTTCCAGGCTCGCCCCCGAGGCGCCGCCCTGCTCCGCCGGACGCTGCGCCCACCTCAGGCCGGTGCGCTTGGTCCCCGTGCGCGGAGTCGGCAGAAGCGGCGTCGGCGCGGCGAACTCGCGGGCGATCGTCTCCAGCGACGGGCGCACCGCGGCGCCGGGCGTCGGCGACTGGTTGGTGCCGTAGGGCGTGGCGCTCGCGGTCGGCAGGAGCTGCACCATCGTGCGCAGGTTCGGGCTCCCGTCCCCGTGGTGGCCCGGTCCGAAGCGATCCGACGAGGTCGGCGTCGGCAGCAACGACGAAGACCCGGAAGCGCTCGTGAGGGGCGCCCACGTCGGCAGCGCGTAGGCCACACCACGCCGCGTCGTACCCGAGGTCGGCCAGGTCCGCGAGAACAACGCCGAGTGCCCGCATAGCTGGGCCTGCGTCGTCTCCCAGGCACCACGGGCAGGGTTCCACCTGGCTATGACCTCGTGCACTCAGGACTCCTCGCACGTTCTCGGCGACGATCAGCCGAGGGCGCAGGACGCTCGCGGCGTAGACCATCTGGGACCACAGCCCCGAACGGGTGCCGGGGCGCAGGCCGAGGCGCATCCCCGCAACGCTCAAGTCCTGGCAGGGCCACCCGCCGAGGAGAACGGCGACGCGCTCGACCTGCTCCCAGTCCACGGCCGTGATGTCACCGAGGTTGGGCACACCGGGCCAGCGATGGGCCAGCACGGCGGCGGCGTCCGGATCGTTCTCCGCGTGCCACGCCAGGGCGCCGCCGAGCACGGACTGCACGCCGAGGTCGAGCCCGCCGAACCCGGAGAACAACGAGCCGATCGCCGGCCCGTCACCAGGGGACCCCGCTGAGATAAGCCGGATTATGTCGGCAAGTTCGGCGCCCGCGAACCCCTCGTCGAGCGGCTCGGAAACCGCTCCGTCTGGCCCCCGATAAGTGAGCTTTAGCGGCGGCCAGACGTCGGGCCGAGCGTCGTCTCGCGCGTGCGCGCGGAGCGGCCCGCGACCGGTCGCCGCCGCCGCCCTGAAATCGCCGTGCGTGTCCATGTCGTCCCCCAGGTCGTGAGTCATCGCGCGGCCGTGAACGCCTCGGCGAGCCGGGCGTCGTGTGCGGGTTGTTTGGTGAGCGGCTTGCCTTTCGGCCCGGTGCAGCGGGCGCCCGGATGGGCCTTGCACCACGGGCAGGCCACGGCGAGGTACACGCGACGGGCCTCGGCCTCGGCCTCGACGTGCTCGGGGTCGGCGCCACGGGTGAGGGCGAGCGCGGCGGTGACGCGGGCGACGCCGGAGCGGATCGAGCGCACGAGGTCCTCGGGCCGCTGCTCGATGGCACGGGCGCGCAGTGCGTCGCTGTGCTCGCGCTCGGCGTGCTCGCGCCGGGCGTTGCGCCACGACTCGACGATGTCCGCCGGCATGACGGTCTCGGTGCTGCGCCGGTAGTGCTCGCGCAGCGCGTTCTCGGCGGCGGCGTACGGCACGTCGTCGAGCACGTGTGCCCACGTCCGGACCTGCATCGTGCTTCCGGCGCTGATCTTGTTGTCGAGCGTCGAGGCGATGCCGAGCAGCCGGGCGACCTCGGCGGGGGTCATCGCCGAGGCCCGTCGAGCATGAGCAGCGTGCCGTCGACGACGTGCCCGTCGTCCTGGCCCTCGTGCTCGAATTCGGCGGCGAGCGCGAACCACCCGGCGGCCTTGGCGTCCCGCTTGGACAGTCCGGCGGGCGCGGTCGGGGCGTCGGTGTGCCGGACCTTGACCGCGTCGGCGTACAGGTGCGGCAGGAGACCGGGCGCGGCGCCGGGGCGGCCGTGCCACAGGTCGAGCGCGGCCGTGACGGTGTCCGGGTCGGCGCGGTCGGCGAGCAGCCCGTCGACCTGCTTTCCCAGTGCCCGCACCGTTTTCGTCGGGTACGGGGTGCCGACGGAGCGATGCCACCCGGCGGTGAGCCGGTAGGCGTCCGGACGCACGGCGGTCGCGGCGAGGGTGCCCGCAGTGACCCCGGCGCCTCGCGTGCGCGTGCGCGCGTGACGCTTTTCTTGAGTTGGTAGGAAGTCTGGGTGACTACTCCCCTTACCCCCTACCCCCGCGTTTGACGGGAACCCTTCGGCGAAGGGTTCGGCGAACCCTTCCGACGGGTGTTCATCGGGGGTGGTCGAGGGTGGGTTCGAACGTGAGCTCGTGGGTTCCGCGTTGGTGGCTGTGCCTCCGTCGAGGGTGTCGGCGACCGCGTCGGCGTGCACGTGGTCCAGGCGCCGCAGCTCGGCGGCAAGCACGGCGCGCAGCTTCGGTGACTCGACCGCGAGGGCCTGGCGGAACGCGGCTTTGAGCACGTTCGGTTGCTTGGCGACGCCGTCGCGCCGGACGAAGGCGCGCACGAGCACCTCGTCGGTGTCGGCGTCGACGACGGCGAACCGGGCGCGGTCCAGCTCGGCGAGGGCGGCCTCGATGTCGGCGACGTCGGTCGCCGAGCAGCCGCGCGCCCACCTGCTCACCGTGAGTGCCAGGACGCCGGCCTGATTGATCGTCGGCTGCGAGAGCAGCAGGAAGTACAGCCGCTGTGCCTCGGGCGACAGGGCGCGGAAATCGTCGTCCCGCCAAATCGCCGTGAGGATGCGCGCGTGTTCGCGGCTCATGCGGACGCACCTCGCACGTGCCGCGCAGCGATGCCGTTGCCCGCTGCTCGGCGGCGCAGGATGCGCGCCACCTCGGCGGCCTCGGCGGGCGCCAACTGGTCAAACGGACGGCGGGCGGCGAGAGCGGCCTCGACGGCGAGCGCGTCGAGCAGCCTCGGCTCGGCGGGCACGCCGGTAGAGCTGATGATCACGGTGAATCCCCCAGGAAGCGGCGAGCGCGGGCGTGCGCCATCGCGCCCGCCGCAAGATGACGACGGACTTCGTGGTGATGCGGGGTGCGAGCGGCTACGCGGCCGACGACTGCGGGTTCGCGACCCAGACGCGGTTACGGCTCGCTCGCCGACTACGGCGTCGGCTGCGGTACTCG
This sequence comes from Lentzea sp. HUAS TT2, assembly GCF_051853195.1. Classification (NCBI taxonomy): domain Bacteria; kingdom Bacillati; phylum Actinomycetota; class Actinomycetes; order Pseudonocardiales; family Pseudonocardiaceae; genus Lentzea; species Lentzea sp. HUAS TT2. Next base: position 3,245,145 of record NZ_CP196667.1, read on the forward strand.
CCGCACGGCACGATCCGCCGGCGGGCGGCCCACGTGCCGATCAGGCTCGGCAGCACGTTCGGCGAGTGCGCCTCGATCCCCTTCGGGATGCCGCGCCGGATGTCCTCGGCGGTGAACGGCTGACCCGAGGCGACCAACTCGTCGAGCACGACCTCGGCGGCCTCGCGGTAGCGGCGGTGCGCCGCCACGGCGGCGGCGAGGTTGGCCTCTTGCCCGCGGTGCCGTTCGGCGAGGCCGAGCTGAAGCTGATCAGTCACGAGGTTCCTCCCAAGGCGGCGGGTTGTGGTCGAGGTAGCGAGCCCACTCGCCGAGGTCGGCGAGCAGGCGGTGATGCCGGGCGACCTCGACGGCTCGCTCGGCGGGGTCGAGCCGGGCGAGCGTCGGACAGGCCGGGCACTCGGGGCAGCAGGGCACGCAGTCGACGGCCGCGCAGCAGCCGGCGGGCAGGTGGTCGCCGCAGCACGCGACGACCACCCCCGCAGCAACAAGGCCGGCGGTCACGCGGCGGCGCCCGCACGCACGGGTGAGGGGCGCAGCGAGGGCGCCGCACCGTTGCGACCCGGTACGCGGATCGCCACCGACTCACCGTTCACCAGCGCCCGGCGGTGCTGTCCGAGCGCGTCGAGCACCTCGGACGTCACTCGCAGTTTCGCGGCCTCGGCACGCTTGGAGTCGGCGACCGCAGCCCGGTACTGCTCGGCGAGCCCCGCCTCGATCTCGACCTCGGTGTCGTCGATCTCCGGGTGCAGCTCCCGCACAGCCCGGTACGTCGCGGCGTGCTCGTCGATATCGGGTCGTACACCTCGGTCGACCGCGTCGAGGAACTCACGGGCAGCGGCGCGCAGCGCCTCGGCCTCGGTGAGGTTCCACTCGACGAGGTACTCGCGGAACTCCAGGTGCGTCGTCAGCACCGCGACGTGCGCCCGGTCCAGGCCGAGCGCGTCGAGCTGCCACATGACCTGACACCGGACGTAGCCGGGCACCTCGTCGGTGCCGCGCCTGCCCCACTCGAACAGGTCGGCCGCAGTCTTGACCTTCAGCAGTGCGCGCTCGCGGAGCCCGGTCAGCATCCGGTCCGGCGTCGCGAGCTGCCACGGCCGTTGACGATTCGACCACATGCCCGTACGGCGCACGCGGTACTCGGGATGCTGCTCGGCGAACCACTCGGCGACCACAGGTTCGAGCCGGTCACCACGGCGCATCGCGTCACTGCTCGGCGCCGGAGCGATCAGACCGCGTTTCCTATTCCACAGAGAGAACGCCGATTCATACGGCGAGAGATTCATAACCGCAGCGATCTCCGAGCCCCCCAGGCCCATTGACCGAACCGCATTCCATTCACGAGAACCAGGCTCAAACGAGCCAACGCGTACAGCTGAAGCCTTCACGCTGCGGCCCCGTTGTTAGTCCTCGCGATCTCGAACACGTCGTAAAAGGAGACTTCGAGCTTCTCCAGGGTGAGCGCGATCATCGCGTTACCGGGCAGCTGTTCGCCGTCCAGCACTCGGCTAATGGTTGACGGAGACACGCCAAGTCGCTTGGCGAGCTTGTACCGCGACGTGAGCCCTTGCGCGATCCCGATTCTCTCCAGCGCGTCCGGGCGGACACGCACGTGCGCAGACATTCAACCCCCCAGGTCGATTCGTGCACGGAACGTTCCCGTTCACGATCACGACACTACGTCCGCATCTGGACACGGTTCAACGATTGCGTTAACGGGAACACCTGACGAAACGGTCCGTGGACGCACGCACACATGCCAGCGGCTACGCCAAATGGGTTGAAGTGTCGACACCACACGCTGTGCTGATGTGACGCCGCCTGGTGGCGGGTTGTCGCAGAGTAATCGTGGATGCCGTAGGTGGTTGAAGCGTCAAAGATCATGTGACGCAACAAAAAGACCGAGGCCATGACTCAGATCCGGGGTGCTGCGCTCGCTTCGTCTGCATACGAATGACTACGATGTGCTTATTTGCGCGCACGCCACGGTTAGTCAACCCTCATCTGGAATCACGGTCATTTGTAGCGACTACATCGACCCGAATTAGTGACGCAAAACACAGGCTAGATCCGTTTACGTCTGACGATTCGCGTGCTGCAACTCGTTTGGGTGAGGGAGATAATTGTTGTCATCGCTAACCAATATGCGGTGATAGATCGGCAGTCGAGCAATTTAGTTGCGAAACGGTCGGGTCTGTGCGGTTGTCTTCATAGGGACGGCTCGGTCTGTTCGGTCCTGTCTCGCAGGGGGTGAACAGCGGTTCTGAAGATCCACATCTCACCCCTCACACATGCCACTTGCGCTTGTCTGTATGCTGGCGTTTGACCAGGTAAGTACAGCGCTAGTGCTCGTACGCCTTGTAAGCGAAAGGTTAGGGGTTCGATTCCCCTCGCCGGCTCCATTGGACACGAGGGTTCGCCCAGGTGGGCGGACCCTCGTCTCATTTCGGCTGCGCCTCGCTCAGCTTTTGCGAACGAGCCCGGTAAAGCCCGCGACACTCAGCGTGGCGAACGACCAACCCAGGATCTGCACGACCCAGCCTGCTCCGGTCGCCCACTGCCCGGCTGGTCCGTTCGCCAGTTCGCATCTCGGTGTGCCACCGAGCTTCACCAGAGGGATCGCGAGATCCGCCGCAAGACTGATTCTGTTCACCGGTGAACACGAGTCGGCCGGGCGGTCCTTGGCCGGTGTCAGGCCGTTATAGGCGTTGGTTGTCCACACGAGACAAAGCGCCAGCAGGAACGTGACGAGTAGGCCAATCACCGCCCTGGAGGGGCGGTAGCCGTAGCCGAGAGTGACGCCCAGGAACCAGTGCCAGAGCTTGTTGCCGGGGTCGCCGCGGCGGCGGAGGTCCCGTTGCTGGGCGATCAGGACCCGGCGGGCGGTGTGCTCGTGGCCGGCGGCGCGATGGACGGCGGCGAGCTGTTGGTAAGGCTGGGCCTCGTACCGGAAGTTGTGTTCCCGCAGCATGGTCAGCCACGCGTCGGTGTCATCCGGAGGCTCCGGGTAGGTCAGGCCCCTCGTCGTGACGGCGAAGACCTCCGCCTTCAGCAGCCTCTCGACGTCGAACTGGAGCAGGTCGCCGACCTTGGTGTTGGACAGACTGAGGTCGTACCCGTCGCCCCGGTTGGCCAGCTTCTCCGGCCGGAACGTCAGGTTGCCGCTGACGTCGCAGTCGTCGATCTCCACCGCGGGCCGCGCGGTGTTCGCGTCGATCACCGCGTTCCTGACGAGCAGGCTGGCCGCGATCGCCGTCTTCTGCACGATCAACGCCGGTCCGTCGTCGTTGCGCACCGAGCCCTCGATGACGAGGCTGCCACCGATGCGGGTGTCGATCGCCTGGACCGTGGCGGCGGAGGAGAACCTCGACCGCGCGTCGAACCCCTCGCTGAGGTAGACGTCGCCCTGGAACCGGCTGCCGTCGAGGCTGATCCCGCAGTCGTCGCCGGTGCGCAGCACCGCTCCCCTCATGTACAGGGAACCGGCCGTCGCGTCGATCATCATCACGGCGCCGCTGTCGCCACCTGACCTCACGTAGCTGCCGTCGAGGTAGACGTCGCCGCCGACCTTGGCGTTGTTGGCGTACAAGGCGGTGCCCGACTCGTTGACCACCACCGCCTCGAAGAGGACCAGGTCGCCACCGATGTCGCAGCCGTTGAGCCAGACCTGGTCGGCGAGCAACCGGCTGGCCATCAGCCTTCTGCTGACGTGCAGACCGGAGGCCAGCAGCGGTCTCGCGGTGGCCCCGACGAGGAGCAGCGAACCGTCGACACGCGCGTTCTCGAGATCGACCATCCCGGTGCAGCGGGTGTCGCGCATCGTGAGGTGCCGGGTGCGCAGGTTCTCCGCCCTCAGCCCGGGAAGCGTGGACCCGTCGAGCGACAGGGCGGGCAGGTCGGCGTCGTAGAGCGAGAGCGGTTCCTCGAAGAGGCAGTTGTCCAGTTGCAGGGCCGTCGAGGTGTTGACGAAGTCGAGGTCGAGCACCCCGGTGATGCGCGCTCCGACCAGCAGGAGCCCGCGCGGGTCGACGTCCCCCGACCGCACCAGGTCGCGGATCGCCGTGGCGGGCACCACGTTGTCCCCTCGCCGTGAGAGGTCCAGCACCTCACCGGCCTCGGCCGCGCGGATCATGTCCTGCTCTGTCCCACTAGGACGTGACATTCTGGGCACCATGTCCTACCTCGCGGATAGCGCGCGCTACGACCAGATGACTTACCGGCGGACGGGACGCAGCGGGCTCAAGCTGCCCGCCATCTCGCTCGGCCTGTGGCACAACTTCGGCGGCGACCGGCCCTACGAGTCGGGTCGCGGGATCGCGCGGAGGGCGTTCGACCTCGGTGTCACGCACTTCGACCTCGCCAACAACTACGGTCCGCCCTACGGCTCGGCGGAGATCACGTTCGGGCAGATCCTGAAGGATGATCTCAGGCCGTACCGGGACGAGCTGGTCATTTCGACGAAGGCCGGCTACGACATGTGGGCCGGGCCGTACGGGGAGTGGGGCAGCCGCAAGTACCTGCTCAGCTCGCTCGACCAGTCGCTGACGCGGATGGGGCTCGACTACGTCGACATCTTCTACTCGCACCGGTTCGACCCGGAGACGCCGCTCGAAGAGACGATGGGCGCGCTCGTGTCCGCGGTGCAGCAGGGCAAGGCGCTCTACGTCGGCATCTCGTCGTACTCGCCTGCCAAGACCCGCGAGGCCGCGCAGCTGCTCAAGAGCGCCGGTGTGCCGTTGCTGATCCACCAGCCGTCGTACTCGATGCTCAACCGCTGGATCGAGCCGGAGTTGCTGGACACGCTGGAGGAGGTCGGCGCGGGCTGCATCGCGTTCTCGCCGCTCGCTCAGGGCATGCTGACCGACCGCTACCTCAACGGTGTGCCCGAGGGCTCGCGCGCGTCGCAGGGCAAGTCGTTGTCTACGGACCTGCTGACCGAGGAGAACATCGGCCGCATCCGGTCGCTCAACGAGGTCGCCAAGTCGCGCGGGCAGTCGCTGGCGCAGCTGGCGCTGACCTGGACGATCCGCGACCCGCGGGTCACGTCGGCGTTGATCGGCGCGTCCTCGGTCGGGCAGCTGGAGCAGAACCTCGCGGCACTGCAGGCGGCGCCGCTGACCGACGACGAGCTCGCGGAGATCGACAAGTACGCCGTCGAGTCGGGCATCGACCTGTGGGCGCCCTCGTCCCAGGCCGACTAGCGCCGCCTACGCCTGCCGCTCACCGCACGCGGGGCGCTTTCGTACTGCATGTCAGTACGAAAGCGCCCCGCGTGCGCTCAGCCGAGCGGGTAGCGGGGGAGACGGATCGTGAAGACCGTCGACCCCGGCCGGCTGGTCAGCTCGATCGTGCCGCCGTGGGCCTCCACCAGCGACTGGACCACGGCCAGTCCGAGGCCGCTGCCGCCGCGCTGGCGGGTCCGCGAGTCGTCCACGCGGTAGAACCTGTCGAAGATCCGCGCCTGGTCGGCCTCCGGGATGCCGGGGCCGGTGTCGCTCACCCTGATCACCGCCCAGCCGTTCTCGGCCGTCACCTTCAACGACACCGAGGTGCCGGCGGGCGTGTGCACGGCAGCGTTGGTCAGCAGGTTGTCGAGCACCTGCCTCAACCGCGTCGGGTCGGCGGTCATGGTCACCGTGTCGGCGTCCACGTCCAGCGGCTGCGAAGGCCTGCCCGCGCGGAACGCGTCCGCGGCCGCCTCCGCGATCACCGAGAGGTCCAGCTCCTCCGGGCGCAACGGTGGTTCGGTCGCCGCGGAGTCCAGGCGTGCCAACAACAACAGGTCGTCGAGCAGCACGCTCATGCGGGACGCCTCCGACCGCAGCTTCTCCAGGTGTTTCTCGCGTTCGCCCGGTTCGTTGGCCGCCGCGTACCGGAAGAGGTCCGCGTAGCCGCGCAACGAGGTCAGCGGTGTGCGGAGTTCGTGTGAGGCGTCGGCGATGAACCGGCGCAGGCGTTGTTCGGCGGCCGTGCGCGCGGCCAGTGACGTGTCGATGTGCGCGAGCATCTTGTTGAACGCCTCGCGCAGCTCCTCGACCTCCACGCCGCCGCCGCGTCCGTCCACTCGCACGCTGAGGTCGCCGGAGTCGGTCAGGTCGTGCGACGAGATGTCGTGCGCGGTGTCGGCCATGTCCGACAGCGGCTGCATGCCCTTGCGGATCAACGCCTGGCCGCCCACGACCAACGTGACCAGGGCAGCCAGGAACGCGATCACGCCCACGGTGACGAGCTGCGAGATCGTGTCGTCCCTGTCGTGCATCGGGGCCGCGCTGACCAGCACCCACTCGTTCTTGATGATCTGGCAGGCGCGCACCCGGAACTTGCCCTCGCCGCGCAGGTAGTCGGTCTGGAACTCGTCGGCGGTCAGCGCCTTCCGAGCGAGGGCGGCGAACTCCTCGCGGTCCTCGCTGTCCGGCGGCTGCTGGTCGCTCGGCTGGGGCCGCAGCTCGCCGTTCTCGACCTTGTACGCGACCGCGAACCAGTCCGGCGGGAGCTTGGTGAGCTTGCCGTAGTACTCGATCTCCTTGACCGCGCTCGTCTGGCTGATCACCATCTGGTCGTCCAGGCGGCGGTCCAGGAAGTCCTTCATGGACGTGACCATGACCCAGCCGACGATCACGAACACCGTGAGCGCGAGCGCGCCGAGGCCCAGCGCGAGGCGGGTGCCGAGCCGCCAGTCGCGAACGGGCTTGGGCTTCACGGCGGGGCTCACTCCGCTGCTCGGCGGAGCACGTACCCCACACCGCGCACGGTGTGGATCAACGGCTCGCGGCCGTCGTCGAGCTTGCGGCGCAGGTGGGAGATGACCAGTTCGACCACGTTGGAACGGCCGCCGAAGTCGTACTCCCACACGTGGTCGAGGATCTGCGCCTTCGTCAGCACGGCCGGCGAGCGCCGCATCAGGTAGCGCAGCAGCTCGTACTCGGTCGGCGTCAGCGTCACGAGCTTGCCGCCGCGGCGGACCTCGCGCGTGTCCTCGTCCATCACCAGATCGGACACTTTCAGGACCGAACGTTTCCACGACGGACCCGTCGAGCGGCGCAGCACGGCCCGAAGACGGGCCATCAGCTCCTCCACCGAGAAAGGTTTTACGAGGTAGTCGTCGCCGCCTCGGGTGAGTCCCGCCACACGGTCCGCGGTGCCGTCACGAGCCGTCAAGAAGACCACAGGGACCATCGCGCCGGCCGCCCGCATCCGATCAAGAACGGTGAATCCGTCCAGGTCAGGCAGCATGAGGTCGAGCACGACGATGTCCGGCTGGAACTCGGCGGCCTCTCTCAGCGCCTCCTCACCGTTGAGCGCTGTCGCGGCCTGCCAGCCCTCGTACCGGGCGACCGTCGCGACCAGGTCAGCGATGTGCGGCTCGTCATCTACGACGAGCAATCGAACCGAGTTCCCCTTGTCCACGTGCTCATGGTGCGTCACCCGGTGGCTCCGGCGCTCGATCGACAGGAAGTCGACAGTGCGCGCAAAGCGGAGCCACAGCTCGAACGCCAAGGATCGAGACCGACCGAAGTAGACAGCCAGAGACCGCCCTGACCGAGGAGCCCGCCGTGACGACCACCCTGCAGCATCCCGTGCGACCGGCTCCGGCCGGCCGGGCGACGCCGCACAAGGTGCTGGCCAAAGCCGGCCTGTACGTGTTCCTCCTGGCCAACGCGGCCTTCGTGACGTACCTGTTCAACGCGGCGGGTGTCGGCTCGAACAAGCTGGTCAACTTCGGTCGGCTGGCCGGCCTCTACGGCGCGCTCGCCATGGCGTTCCAGCTGCTGTTGGTGGCGCGGCTGCCGTGGCTCGACCGGCGGCTGGGCATGGACAAGCTCACCTCGTGGCACCGCTGGGTCGGATTCACGATCTTCTTCACGCTGATCGGGCACCTGGTCTTCATCGCGTTCGGCAACGCCGGCGCGGACGGCCCGATCGCGGAGGTCATCCGGCAGGCGACCGAGCTCGAGGGCATCCTCCGCGCGCTGGTGGCGTGGGCCATCATCATGATCGTCGGCACCGTCTCCGCTCGCTTCGCGCGGCGCCGGATGGCCTACGAGACCTGGCACTTCATCCACCTGTACACCTACGTCGCGATCTTCCTCGCGTTCTCGCACCAGGTCGCGGTGGGCAGCACGTTCCGCAAGTCCGCGCTCGCGACCGGCTACTGGTGGGGCCTCTGGGCGTTCGCGCTCGGCTCCGTCCTGATCGGACGCGTGGTGCTCCCCTTCTACCGGAACTGGAAGCACCAGTTCCACGTCGCCGCCGTGGTGCCCGAGGCGCACAACGTCGTCTCGGTCTACATCGAGGGCAAGGACCTCGACCAGCTCGGCGCCAAGGCGGGCCAGTTCTTCCTGTGGCGCTTCCTGACCAAGGACCGCTGGTGGCAGGCCAACCCGTTCTCGCTGTCCGCGGCGCCGAACGGCAAGTACCTGCGGCTCACCGCGAAGGCCCTGGGCACGGGCAGCGCGGACATCCGCAACATCAAGGTCGGCACCCGCGTGTTCGCCGAGGGCCCGTACGGCGCCTTCACGACCATGCACCAGACCAAGCCCAACGCGCTGCTCGTCGCGGGTGGTGTCGGCGTCACGCCGGTCCGCGCGCTGCTGGAGGAGATCCAGGGCCACGTCGTGGTGCTCTACCGGGTCAGCGACCCGCGCGAAGCGGTGCTGCTGCGCGAGATCGAAGGCCTCGTGCGGGCCAAGGGCGCGGTGCTGCGCCTGGTCACCGGTTCCTCGAAGACCATCACCGCGAACGGCCCGTTGCTCGGCCCGGAGAACATCGCCGCGCTCGTCCACGACGTGCTGGACCGCGACGTCTTCATCTGCGGCCCCGGCGGCATGACCGACACGGTGATCCAGAGCCTCGACGAACTGGGAGTGCCCAGCAACCAGATCCACGCCGAGCGCTTCGCGCTGGCCAACTGAGAGGGTCCGACGACGTGAAGAGGGCAATTCCCGTTCTGGCACTGAGCGTGGCCGGCCTCGTCCCGGTCTGGGTCTACTCGCCGGGCGCCGCGCACGAGGGCGAGCTCAGCGAGGTCGCCGCGCCGCCTGCCCAGACCCAGCAGCAGACGCAACAGCAGCAGACCCAGCAGAAGACCGCCCCGCAGACCACCGGCTCCGCGCCGAAGCCGACCGGGGCCGCGCCCAAGACCACGACGCAGCAACAGCAGACCACGCAGCAGCAGGCCCAGAACCGCACCGTGTCCGGGCGTGCGGTCAACACGTCCGAGGGCACCGTGCAGGTGCAGGTGACGTTCCAGGGCACCAAGATCATCGACGTGAAGGCGTTGCGGGCGCCCAACAGCAACCCGACCAGGATGGCGCTGCCGCTGCTGCGTCAGTCGGCGCTGAAGGCGCAGAGCGCGGACATCGACACGGTCTCCGGCGCGACCGCGACCTCCGACGGCTACAAGCAGTCGCTGCAGGCCGCCATCGACGGGGCGCAGTAAAGATGGCCGTGCGGCGCGTCGAGCACATCATGGGGCTGCCGATCTCGGTGGACCTGCGTGACGGCGACGCCGCGCTGGCCGAGCGGGCGTTCTCCTGGCTGCGCGAGGCGGACGCCCGGTTCTCGCCGTTCAAGCCCGACAGCGAGGTGTCCCGGCTGGACCGGGGTGAGCTCACCAGGGAAGAGCTCACCCCGGACCTGGTCGAGGTGCTGTCGTTGTGCGACTGGTACGAGGAGTCGACGGGCGGCGCGTTCACGGCACGGGTGCCGGGACGTGGTCTCGACCCGTGCGCGGTGGTGAAGGGCTGGGCCGTGCAACGGGCGGCGGACCTGCTGCGCGAGGGCGGTGCCACGACGTTCTGCGTGAACGCCGGCGGCGACGTGGTGACGGCAGGCGAGCCCGAGCCAGGAAAGCCTTGGCGCGTCGGCGTTCGGCATCCCGATCTCGCCGACCAGCTCAGCGTCGTGCTCGGCGTGCGCGACGGAGCCGTTGCCACGTCAGCGTTGTACGAACGCGGCCAGCACATCCTCGACGGCCGCACCGGTCAACCGGTCTCGGGAATTCTTTCGGTCACCGTTTTCTCCGCCGACCTCGCGATCGCGGATACCACTGCCACAGCAGCGTTTGCGCTGGGCAGGGACGGAATCGAGTGGGCGGCCGAGCAGGAGGACTGCGAGGTCTTCATCGTCGACGAAGATCGTCGCGTCTTCTCGAGCCCTGGACTTCCCGTACACATCTGTTAACATGCTCGCCCAACGGAGCGTTGACTCCGGGGCATGATTTCGTTGATCTAGAGCTGGATCGGAGCTCGCGCTCGGGGCAAGACCCGGCCTGCTGTCGACCAACTACTCGTGCGAGAAGGCCTGCTGTGGCGCGAATTCGGGACGCACCGCGGCAGGCCTTCTCTGTTTCGACTACGCGTAGCGGTCCTCGTTGAAGTCCAGGTTCACCGCGGACATGCCCAGATCACGGCCCATCGCGTCCAGCACGTCCACCATCTCGAGCCCCATCAGCCAGTCGCGGGGGATCGCGTCGGTGCCGTGCAGCGCGCCGAGCACGTTGCCCGTCAACGCCGCCGTGGCATCGCTGCCGCCGGAGTGGTTGGCGGCGGCGCGCATCGCGTCCACGAACTGCGCCGGCTTCGGGTGCGTGAGCACGGTGTAGACCGCGATCGCCAGCGCCTCCGGGCCGGTCCAGCCGCTGCCGAGCCGGTCGACGCGCACGGGCGACGAACCGTCGTGCTCGTCCGCCAGCACCACGGCGCGAGTGAGCACCGTGGCCGTGTAGGTGTCGTCGCGCAGCACGCGGCCGATCACCTGGTCGATCGCCTCGCGCAACGGCCTGGCCTTCACGGCGAGCAGGTGGACCAGCAGCGCCAGCGCGCCACCGGACACCCAGCCGCCCGTGCCGCCGTGCGTCAGCGCGGCGAACCGGCAGCCCAGGTCGTACGCGATCGCCGCGGACGGGGCGAAGCCAGCCGGTGCGGTGCGCGTGACGCCGTTGCAGCCGGAGGACTCGTTGTGCGGGTTCTCCGGAGTGGACGGTGTCTCGGCGGCGAGCGCGCGCAGGCACGTCAGGCCCGGTGAGCGGCTCTCGTAGAGGCGTTCGTCGGCGAGCAGCCCGACGGCACCCCGCTCGGGGGCCGGTTGCTGCTGGGTGATCAGCCAGCGCCGGTAGCTGTGCCAGACCATCTGGGACGGTTCCCAGTCGCCGGTGCGTTTCCCACGCACCCAGGCGCGCAGGTAACCGTCGGCGGTGAACAGGGTCAGCTGGGTGTCGTCGGTGAACAACGCGGGCTTGGGTGGCCCCAGCACGCCCTCGGGTCCGTGTTCGCGCTGGATGTCGGCCCAGCCGAGATACTGCACGGGCGCACCGAGCGCATCACCGAGAGCGCCGCCGAGGAGACACCCGGCGCCGCGGTCAACCACGGTATTTCGATCTCGCGGCACGTGTGAACAGTAGCGTCCCCGCGAACTTGGGTCGTACTTGTATCTGAGACTCCGGCCGGCACACCTTCTGAAGTGACGAGGTCAGCGCACCGGAGGAGGGGCATGCGGAGCAAAACCGGACTCGAGTTCGGCGTGCTCGGTCCACTCCAGGTGCTCGCGGACGGAAGGCTCGTCCAGCTGGGCCGTCGTGGCATGCGCGGGTTGCTCGCCATGCTGGTCGTCGAGGCGAACCGACCTGTCTCGATCGACCAGATCGTGGACGCGCTGTGGACGGACACGCCTCCGGCCACGGCGCGGACGATCGTGCACGGCTACGTCTCGCGGTTGCGCAAGATGCTGGAGGAGTCCGATCCAGCGGGTTCGGCGACCATCCGCACCACCCCGACCGGGTACCAGCTGACCGTCGACCCGTGGCGTCTCGACCTGCACCGCGCCCGGCAGCTCGTGGCGTCCGCGCGGGGCAAGCCCGCCGCCATCAGGGCCGGCCTGCTGCGCGAGGCCCTGGGACTGTGGCGCGGGCCGGTGCTCGCGGACGTGCCGGGCGACCCGATGACGTCCGATCTGGAGGAGCTGCGGCTGGCGGCGCTGGAAGAGCGCATCGACAGCGAGCTCGAGCTCGGCCGCCACCTGGAGCTGGTGGGCGAGCTGCGCGGGCTGTGCACCGAGTACCCGTTCCGGGAACGCCTGGTGGCCCACAGCATGCGCGCCCTGTACCGCTCCGGGCAGCGGGCCGACGCTCTTGAGGCCTACCAACGCTTTCAGCGCCGCGCGGTCGAGGAGTTGGGCATCGATCCCGGCCCGCAGCTGCGGTCGCTGCACGAGCAGGTGCTGCGCGACGACCCGTCGTTGAGCGTGGTCGGCCCGGTCGAGTCGCGTCCCGTCGCGCCCCGCGCGGGGATCGTCGCGCCGGCGTTGCTGCCCGCGTCCACGTCCAGGCTGTTCGGCCGCGACGACGACCGGGCGTGGCTGGACAACGTCGTGGCCGCCAGGAACCTGCTCGCGACGACGGTGGCCGTGCTGACCGGCGCGCCCGGCGTCGGCAAGAGCGCCCTCGCGATCACGTGGGGGCACGAGAACTCCGAGCTGTTCCCGCACGGCGTGCTGTTCGCCTCGCTGGGCGACACCGAGCCGGGCGAGGTGCTGACCCGGTTCCTGGTGGCGATGGGCGTGCCGGCGGACGGTGTGCCGGTCGGCGTGGAGGACCGCGTCGGGTTGTACCGCTCGCTGCTCAACCGCCGCCGCGTGCTGGTGGTGCTGGACGACGCGACGGCGTTCGACCAGGTCCAGCCGTTGCTGCCGCCGGGTTCCGGCTCGGTGGTGCTGGTGACCTCGCGGTCCCAGATGGAACGCCTGGTCGTCACCAACAGCGCCCGCGTGCGCAAGCTCGGCCCGCTGGACGACGAGGCCGCGCGTGCGCTCGTCGACGACGTGCTGGGCAAGCCGCTGTCGGCCGAGGACCCCGCGGCCTCGCAGAAGCTCGCCGAACTGTGCGGAGGGCTGCCGCTCGCGTTGCGGGTGGCCGCAGCGAAGCTCGTGATCAGTCCGGAGTGGACGGTCGAGGAGCTGGTGGGGGAGCTGGCCGACGACGGGCAGCGGATGCGCGGCCTCGACCTGCCGGAAGCGGGGGTGGGGGTGTCACGGGCGCTGGACCTGTCGACCCGCGACCTGCCGTCCGAACTGGGTGAGGTCTTCCAGTCCGTCGGCCTCGCGCCCGGCCGCTGGATGTCGCCTCACGCCGTCGCCGCGCTCACCCGCATCCAGGTCGAGTCGGCCCGGTCGCGGCTGACCCAGCTCGTCGGGGTGAACCTGCTGGTCGAACCGTGGCCAGACGGCTTCACCATGCACGAGCTGGTGCGCCTGTACGTGCGGGGAGCGGGCCGTTCGGACCTGGACTCGTTGCGGCGCCTGGTGAACTACTACCTGGTGGCGTGCGACCACGTCCGCCGCGCCATCCGCCCTGCCCGTGACGGCCTGGACTTCGCGTTGGGGGACAACGGTTCTACCGCGTTACCCGCGTTCGACGACCCGATCGACTGGTTCGACCAGGAATGGCCGAACATCGTCGCGCTCGTGCACGCGTCCGCGGAAAGAGGCCTGCACGACCAGGTGTGGCAGCTCGTTCGGCTGCTGCACACCTATGCGACCGTGCGCGCACTCACCGGCGAGTGGGTGGCGCTGGTCGGGTTCGGTCTGGCCGCGGCCGAGGTGACGGGGAGCCGCCTCGGCCAGGTCCTGATGCTGGACACGACCTACACGACGAACGCCCGGCTGGGACGTCCCGTCCTGCTGCCGGACGCTCGCCGCGCGCACCGGATCGCGACCGAGCTGGGCGAGCGCCAGTACCTCGTGCTGACGCTCGCCCAACTCGCCGACGTCCTGTTCCGCATGGAGCAGCACGACGAGGCGCTGCTGCACTTCTGGGAGTCGGTGCAGCTCGCACAGCAGTCCGGCGATGTCGTCGGTGAGGCGCACGGCCTGAACAACGTGGCGCAGGTCGAACAGGCCCGCGGTCACGTGGAGGTGGCGCTGCAGCACCAGGCCCACGCCGTCGAGGTGTACCGGCGCTCAGGCGACAACGTGGCGTTGATCCGCGGTCTCGCCAACCTGGCCGAACTGCACCTGGTGGCCGGCGCGCTGGACCAGGCGGAGGCGCTGGCCCGCCAGGTCGTCGACCAGGCCGCCGTCGCCGAGGTGACGTACCTGGAGGGATTCGGGCGGCACGTGCTCGGAGGCGTGTTGCTCCGTCGGGCGGAATGGATTGCTGCGGCAGCGGAATTGACGGAGGCGCTGCGGTTGTACGCGCAGGTCAACTCCGCGCGTGCGGTCGAGGTCAGAGCCGCTTTGGACTCGCTGTCGTCCGAGGTTTAGCGGACGTTTAGTCGGCTGGTCCCAAAGCATGGGATGTTGGACTAGCAGGCCGCCGAGTGGGGGATTACCGAGGGGGTAAGGCGCGCCTGCTTCTGGAGGGCCCGACCGGCACTCGGGGGAGAATGCCGGTCGGGCCTTTCGCTGTCCGATCTAATTGGTGACGTGGCTCTCGTCGCTGCACCGCGCCATCGGCAGCAGTTCCGGCCTCTTCGGCGCCAGTCCGTCACCCATCGACTCACCGCGGAGAGTGCGGCCGATCCACGGCACCACGTGCTCTCGCGCCCATTTCAGGTCCGCTTTGCGCTGGGTGACCCAGTCAGCCTGCTGCAACTCGGGCCACGGCGCGTTCCACGAGTGGTCGTCGATCAGCCCGAGCACCTCGGCGGCCTTCAGCGCGACCCGCTGGTGCCCTTCCGGCGAGAGGTGCAGCCGGTCCGCGCTCCACGCGCGACGGTCGTGCAGCGGGTGCATGGCCCACAGGTCGACCATGCGGCAGTGGTAGCGCTCGGCGATCGACCACAGGTGCGTGTTGTAGATGGCGATCTTGCCCCGCAGGCTCCTGAGCAGCGGGGTCGTCCTGGTGTCGAAGCCCGTGAAGATCACCACGTCGCACCCGGCGGCCCTGAGGTCGGCCACCGCCACCTCGTAGACCTCCGCCAACGCGTCCGGGTCGCTGTTCGGCAGCATGATGTCGTTGCCGCCGCCGCAGAACGTGACCAGGTCCGGTTTCAACGAGATCGCCAGCGGCACCTGGTCGTCGATGATCTCCTGCAGCATCTTGCCGCGCACCGCGAGGTTGGCGTACCGGAACTCCGGCGCCCTCTGCGCGATCATGCCGGCCAGGCGGTCCGCCCAGCCCAGGTAGGTGTCTCCGGGGCCGGGGTCGTCCATGCCCTCGGTGAAGCTGTCCCCCAGGGATACGAGACTGTTCCATCGCAGCAGCACAACATCCCCCTTCTCGTGCGACTCACGTGTTCCAACCACTGCCTTCGGGCTCCCGTCCGAAGGCGACTAGTTAGCATGCACAACGAACCCGTGGTTACGCCACCGTCGGTTACGCCATCGTAAGTTTTGTCGCAGTGGGTGACGATTCTTTTACCACTCGATCGAGGGAAGCTGGAGGCGTTCCGGGAGATTCGTCGTTTTCCATCGCTACCTTCTGCCGGGTGCGTTCTGGTTTGCCCCTTCCGTTCCTTTCGTTCGGTGTCGCGCTCGTCACAGCCGGTGTGCTGGCCGCCGTGGCCCTGACCGGTTCGGCTGTTCCCGGAGCCGGCGGAAGTGGCCCGCCCGCCCATTCGAACCCGGTGGTCACCCCGGAGACCGGCTCGCCGCGGGAGAGCGTCGCCGCGACGACCGTGAAGCCTTCTCGGCAGGCAGTTTCGCCCACTCATGTTTCGCCTGATGCGCTGAACGCGGAAAACCCCCGCAGCGACCTCGGCGCGTGAGGTCGCTGCGGGGGTCGTAGGGCCTTTCCGAGGAGGCGCCGCCGCCGGTCATGCCCCCTCGGAAAGGGGTGGGCCACTGCTCGGGACGCCGCCGCCGATCTGCCCCGAGCAGTGGGGTTGGGACCGTCTCAGGGGGCGCCGCCGCCGATCTACCCCCTGAGACGGGGTCTTCTCACCCGCTGGCTGCCACGTCCAGTGCGGCTGCCGGCAGGTGGTCCGCGTAGGCCGAGCGCAGCCTCAGCTCTGCGCCCGGCGAGGCCCCGATGTGGTCGAGGCCGAGGAGCGCCGCACCCACCACGGGTGGCACGTCGACCAGGCGGACCTGGGCGAGCGGTGCGGCTTCGAGGATCTGTTGACGAACGGGGCCCACGACCACGTCGCCGGTGTTGGTGAGGACTCCGCCGCCGAGCACGACGTCGACGGGCTCGTCCATCAGGTCGAGCTTGCGCATGGAGACCGTGGCGAGCAGGACGATCTCCTCGATCAGGCGGTCGATCTGGGCCAGGGCAACGGAATCGCCCCGCTCCGCCACCTGGAAGACCAGTGGGCACAGCGCGTGCGGGTCGAGCTCGATCTCCTCGAAGTGGATCTTCTCCACGACGGCGGCGATCGACGTCTCGCCGTAGTGCTCCAGCAGCGCGTCGAGCAGCAACGTCGGCTTGCCCCGGCCGTCCTCGGCGCGCACGGCGTGCCAGAGCGCGTCGTTGCCGAGCTGGCCGCCGCCACCCCAGTCGCCCGAGATCGCGCCCAGTGCGGGGAAGCGGTGCGTGCGGCCGTCACGGGCCACGCCCACCGCGTTGATGCCGGCGCCGCAGACCACGGCCACGCCACCGGCTGCAGCGGTACCCGCCCGCAGCAGGGCGAACGTGTCGTTGCCGACGAACGTCGTCTTGGACCAGCCGCGCTCGGTGATCGCCCGCGTCAGGTCCTCCTCCTCGCGGGGCAGGTCTGCTCCCGCGAGGTAGGCGGACGTGTGCGCGGCGATCGGCTCGTCGGGGGACAGTCCCGCCTGAGCTGCGGCCTCGCGTGCCAGTCCCTCGAACACGTCGAGTCCGCGCTTCATGCCCACGGTCTGCGGCGGGGCACCGGGCCCGCGCACCTGCGCGAGCACCCTGCCGTCCGCGTCGACCAGGAGCACCGCGGTCTTGCTGTTCCCGCCGTCGATGGCGAGCACACGGTCGGTCATCGTTGTCAGTTTCCCTTCACCCACGGCAGCAGGTCGCGGTTCTGCGCGATCAGCTCGTCGGCCAGCTGGTCCGCGATGGCGTGCTGGCCGATCAGCGGGTGGGCGAGCAGCGCGTTCGCCACTCGGTCGCGGCCACCGTGCTTGGCCGCTTCCAGCGCCAGGTACTCGTACGCGGTGACGTGCGAGATCAGGCCGGAGATGGACGGTTCCACGGGGCGGATCGGCAGCGCCTTCCCGCCGTTTCCGTCCACAGTGGACGAGACTTCGATCACGGCGTCGTCGGGCAGGAAGGGCAGCGAGCCGTTGTTCTGCACGTTGACCACGTGCTTCTCGGCGCCTGCGCCACCGGTCAGCGCGTGCACGAGCTGCACGGCCGCCTCGGAGTAGTACGCGCCGCCGCGTTGCGACAGCTGCTCCGGCTTCGTCACGACCGACGGGTCGCCGTAGATGTCGAGCAGCTCCTTCTCCACGGCCGCGACCACTTCGGCGCGCGGCGGTGAGGTGAGCTGCTTCTTCACGACGGCGTCGTGGTTGTAGAAGTAGTTCAGGTAGTACGACGGCACCATGTTCAGGCGCCGCATCAGCTCGCCGTCGATGCCGATGTGTTCGGCCAGCCCCTCGACGTGGTCGGCGAGCAGCTCCGGCAGGCGGTCGACGCCGTCCACGTACACGCCGCGTTCCCACGTGAGGTGGTTCAGGCCGACGTGCTCCAGCTCCACAGTGGACGGATCCACGCCGAGCAGGGCCGAGGTCCAGCGCTGGAACGTGATCGCCACGTTGCACAGGCCGATCGCCTTGTGGCCCTCCTGCAACAGCGCACGCGTCACGATGCCGACCGGGTTCGTGAAGTTCACGATCCACGTGTCGGGGCCCGCGATCCGGCGCACCTTCTCCGCGATGTCCAGGACCACCGGCACGGTCCGCAGGGCCTTGGCGAGGCCTCCCGCGCCGGTGGTCTCCTGGCCGACGCACCCGCAGGTGAGCGGGAACGTCTCGTCAGAGGCACGCGCCTTCTGCCCGCCGACGCGCAGCTGCAGCAGAACCGCGGACGCGCCCTCGATGCCTTCTTCGAGCGACGTGGTGGTGCGCACCTTCGCCGCGTGACCCGCGTGCTCCAGCAACCGCTGGCTGAACGGGCCGATCAGCGACAGGCGGTGCTCGTCCGGGTCGACGAGGACGATCTCGTCCACCGCCAGGCTGGTGCGACGGCCGGCGATGCCGTCGATCAGCTCCGGTGTGTAGGTGGACCCGCCACCGACGACGGTGAGTTTCATCCTTTGACTCCCGTGAACGTGATTCCCTTTACAAACGACTTCTGGGCGAAGACGAAGAGGACGACGGCCGGGATCATCGTCAGGAACGTGACGGCCATCGAGGAGTTCCACTGGACGATGTGCATGCCCTTGAACGTCGCCAGTGCCAGCGACAACGTCCACTGGTCCTTGACCTCGCCGGTGTAGAGCAACGGGCCGAAGTAGTCGTTCCAGGTGAAGAGGAAGCAGAACAGCGCGGTGGCCGCGATGCCCGGCTTCGCCATCGGGATGATGATCCGCACCAGTGCCTGGAACTCCGAGCACCCGTCCACCCGTGCCGCGTCCACGTAGGACTGCGGGATGGTGAGCATGAACTGGCGCAGCAGGAAGATGCTGAACGCGTCGAACAGGAAGTACGGCGCGATCAACGGCACCAGCGTGCCGGTCAGGTTCAGCGACGACCACGTGTCGTACAGCGGCACGGCAACGACCTGCGGCGGCAGCATCATCGCGCCGATGACGAGGATGAACGCCACGTTCCGGCCACGCCACTTCAGCTTCGCGAGCGCGTAGGCGGCCGGGATCGAGGAGATCAGCATGCCGAGCGTCGCGAGCAGCGAGTACGTGAGGCTGTTGATCAGGTACTGGAACAGCGGGGCCTTGTCGAAGACCTCGACGAAGTTCTCCCAGTGCCATTCGCGCGGCCAGAGGTTCGACGTGAACGCCTGGTCGTCCGACATCACCGCGGTGAGGAAGACGAACAGGACCGGCGTGGCGAACATCAGGCCGAGCGCGAGCCCGATCGCATGCGTCGCGACCCAGTTCAGGATGCTGCCGACGTCGCGCTTGCGGCGTGGCTGCTCCGGTTCCGCTGGGACGTCGACCGGTGGTTTGGTCAGCGTGGCGGTCATGCTCCCGGACCCCCTTCCTCGGCGGTGGAGTTCTTCCGCATCCGCTGGACCAGCACGATGGTCACGGCGAACGAGATGATGAACAGGACCGTGGCCATGGCGGCCGCGTAGCCCATGTCGAAGTAGCGGAAGCCTTGCGTGTACAGGTAAACCGGGAACGTCAGCGTGGAGTTGTCCGGGAAACCGAGATATTTGGTCGATCCCGTCGCGTCCGCTGCCCCAGAGCCGGCCGACCCCGCGACGACCGCCTGTGTGAACAGCTGCAACGCGAGGATCACCGAGTTCACGATGCCGAAGAGCAGCACCGGGGAGATCGACGGGAGCGTGACGTGCCACCAGCGCCGGATCGGGCCGGCGCCGTCGAGCTCCGCGGCCTCGTACTGCTCCTGCGGCACGTCCAGGATCGCGGCGAGGATGATGATCATCAGGTCGCCGGAGATCCAGAGCATGATCGCGGTGATGCCGGGCTTGGCCCACGCCGGGTCCGAGAACCACAGCGGTGACTCGAGCCCGAAGACGCCGAGGAGGCTGTCGAGCGGGCCGCCGTTGGGCCGCATCACCATGAAGAACACGAGTGTCGCGGCCACCGGCGGTGCCAGTGAAGGCAGGTAGCAGAGCGTGCGGATCAGACCGACGCCCGACTTCAGACGAGCGATGACCGACGCCACGCCCAGCGCGAACACCGTCCGCGCGATCGTGAGCACCACGACGAACCAGAGCGTGTTCGCGATCGCCTTGGTGAGCAAGGGATCCTTGAACATGAACTCGTAGTTGGCGAGGCCGTTGAACTCCGGTGGGTTGATCAGGTCGTACTTCGTGAAGCTGAAGATGACCGTGGCGACCAACGGGTACACGAAGAACAGGACGAAGCCGATGAGTGCCGGGGCCATGAACCCGAGCACGGCTAGACGATGGCGGGAACGTGCCCGCCCCTTGCCGGGGGCGGGCCGCGCGCCGAGCGTGGCGGTCATCTTGCGAATCCCCTACTTGCCGCTCTTGGCGATCTGGTCGTCGATGTTCTTGTCGACTTCCTTGAGGCCTGCCGCCAGGTCCGGGACCTTGCCGGACTGGTAGGAGACCGAGAAGTCGGTGACTGCCTTGATGTGCGCGTCACCGATGGGGGTGACCGGGTTGCCCTTGAGCTTGTCGCTCTTGGCCAGGTCGATGAACGTCTTGAACTGCTCGTCCACCTCGAGCTTGGAGCTCTCCATGGCGGCCTTGGTGCTCGGGACGTTCTTGATGGCGTTGGACAGGTCGACGATCGTGTCGGTGTCGAACGTCAGGTGCTTGATGAGCTCCCACGCGGCGCCGGCGTTCTTAGCGCCCTTGGGAATGCCCATGATCGTGCCGGTGGTGAACGCGGTGCCGTAGTCGGCGGGCTTCCAGGTCGGGAACGGAGCCGTGCCGAACTTGATCTGCGGCGCCTGCGCCTTGAGGAAGGCGGTCCGGTACTCGCCGTCGATCATGATCGCGATCTTGCCTTGGTGGAACGCGTGGTCGGCCGAGTACTCCTGGCCGAGGCCCGCGCGGAACCGCTCCAGCGCGTCGTAACCGTAGAAGTCGACGAGCTTCTTCTGGAACGTCATCATCTCGGTGAAGCCGGGGGAACTGGCCAGGCCGGACTTGCCGTCCTTCTCCCACTCCGCGCCGAACGTCGGCGCGAGGATGGTCGGGCGGTTGGCGTAGAAGCCCATCGTGGGCAGGTAACCCGCCACCTCGATGTCACCGTTCGGCGCCTTCTTGGTCGCCTTCACGGCCGCGTCGTACAGCTCGTCCAGCGTCTTCGGCGCGGCCGTGATGCCGGCCGCCGAGAGCAGGTCCTTGTTGTAGTACATGGCGTACACGTCGGTGAGCATGGGCATCGCACAGCGGTTGCCCTTGTACTCGGTGTACTGCTGAACCGCGGGGGAGAGCTGGTTCAGGTCGACCTTGTCGCGGTCGATGTACGCCTTCAGCGGCTGGAACGCGCCGGAGGAGCAGAACTGGCCGATGTTGTCCGTGGTGAACGACAGCGCGACGTCCGGCGTGTTGCCCGAACGGATGCCCGCGGTGATCTTGTCGTCGTCCTGCGAACCCTCGTGCTTGATCTCGATGTTCGGGAACTTCTTGTTGAAGGTCTTGAGAGCCTTCGTGACCTCCACCAACTCGCGGTCGGAGTAGTTGCTCCAGACCGTGAGCGTGAGCTTGTCGTCCTTGCCAGGAGCAGCGGCGGCATCGGAACTCGCGCCGCCACCCTTGCCCGCCGCACATGCGGTGAGGGTCAGCGCTGCGGCGACACAGAGCAAGGCAGCACGGGTGTGCTTGCGCATGTGCACTCCTTCTCGATCAACGTGGGGACCCGGCGACCACTGGGCCGCGGAATGGAGCCGTGGTGGCTGCCGGGAGGCCGAACACCTCTTCGCGGGCGAAGGCGAGCGCCGAGTGCAGTGCGCCGCTGCGCACTGGTTTCCCGGTGACCAAAGCCAGCTGGACAGGTGTTCTCGGCACCACCAGTTGCCGCAGTTCCGCGGCAACGAGGTCGTTCAGCGTGGTTCCGCCTGCCTGAGCGATGTCGCCGGACAGGAGGATGAGTTCCGGGTCGAGCACCGCGACGACGCTAGCCACGCCCGTGGCTATGCGCTTGGCGAGATCACCCATGAACTCACGGCCCGACGGACCCGCGGCCAACGCCTTGCGCACGGCACCATGACCGTTGCGCGCGGCGAGCCCGTGGGCGCGTGCGAGCTTGCAGATCGACGTGCTGCTGAGCAGTTCGCCGTACGTGCCGCCGGAGCGGTCCGTGTCGGTGTCGGCCGCCGCGCGGTCGGGGATCATCAGCCCGTCGATCTCGCCCGCGCCACCGGAAGCGCCGCGCAGCAGCGATCCGTTGACGACGACGGCGGCACCGACGAGATCCGCGGGCCAGATGACGACGAAGTCGCTCACCTCGGTGGCCCGTCCGGCGACCATCTCCTCCAGCGCGACGAGGTTGACGTCGTTCTCGACGCTCACCGAGGTCGCGAGCTGCTCCCGCAACTGGCCGGGCATGTCGAAATTGCTCCAGCCGGGCAGATGTGGTGCGTAGGCGAGCTCACCGTTCGCGGGGTTCACCGCTCCCGGACAGCCCACCACGACGTGCAGCAACTGGTCGGCGCTCAGACCTGCCTGACCGCAGGCCTTGCCGACCGCGCTCACGAACGCCTCCAGCACGCCGTGCTTCGCGGGCATCGGTGCCTTGTACTCGGTGAGCACGGCACCGGAGATGTCCGCGATCGCGATGTCGACCGTCTCGGGGGTGAGATCGACAGCGGCGATGTGCGCAAGCGCCCCGTTGACCGACCACAGCTGGGCCCGCGGCCCGCGCCCGCCGCCACGCAGTCCGTTGCGGACCACGGTGTCGGCCTCTTCGAGCCTGGTGAGCAGCTGTGCGGTCGCCGGCTTGGAGAGGCCGATCAGACCTTCCAACTCCGACCTGGTCAGCGGTCCGTTGCGCAGCAGAGCCTCGATGGCTGCGCGGTCGTTGATCTCCCGCAACAGTCGTGGGCTTCCGGCACGCATTAGGTCCGCTCCTGTCTGTTAACTTTCCAGACGATTTCGCCAGACGGTAGTGACCTGGTTCACCGGGGTCAATCCCCGATATGGGTCCGTTACCTGAGTTAGGTTCGCCTAAGGCACCCTGGAACCATGACCGACGTGCGCCAGGAGTCGCTCGCATCACTGCTCGGAGGCCGGGGCGGCGCCCTCGACGCCTCCCTGCCACCCCTGGCGTTCGTCGCGGGCTGGTTGCTGTCCGGGCACTCGATCGGCGCGGGAGCGGTCGCCGCCGTGCTGTGCGGCGTGGCGATCGGCGTCTTCCGCCTGGTGCGGGGCGAGAAACCCCGCGCGGTGATCCTGTCCGTGCTGCTGGTCGTGGCAGCCGCGTTGGTCGCTCTCTACACCGGACGCGTCGAGGACTTCTTCCTCATCCAGCTGCTGTCCAACGTGGCCTCGTCCCTGGCGTGGGCGGGCTCGATCGCGGTGCGCTGGCCGCTGCTCGGCGTGGTGGTGGGAACGCTCCTCGGACAGAAGACCCGGTGGCGCCGCGATCCTGCCCTTTTGCGCGCCTACTCGGTCGCGTCATGGGCGTGGGTCGGGCAGTACGTGCTGCGTGTCGCCGTGTTCACTCCACTGTGGCTGGACGCGCAGATCTACTGGCTGGCCACTTTGCGGATCGCGTTGTCGTGGCCGTTGCAGATCGTCTGCATCCTGGTGTCGGGGTGGTTGCTGAAGCGGGCTCTGCCAGATGGGCATCCCGGGTTCCGGCATCCGCAGGTGCCGGAGTCTGCCTCTTAGGTCAGCGCTTCTTCCGCTTCTTGCCGGAGCCGGGCACCGTCCCGGTCTTGGGCGGCAGGGCGGGTGCCTCGGGGAAGGCCTCGATGGAGTCCTGGCCTTCCATGAAGTCCAGGAAGGCCTTGTAGCAGAACCGGTAGGCGAGGTAGAGGAAGGCCACGGAGACAAGCCCCAGGCCGGCGACGATCACCTGCTGCTCCTTGTCCATTCCGCTGGCCGTGTCCCAGTCCTCCTGCAACTCCGGCGAGCCCGTGACGATCGACAGCGTCATCATCGTCAGCATGTAGAGCGGCATGAGCAGGAACGCGCCCACGAGCAGCAGGATGTACGGACGGCTGTCGGTGCGGAACTCCCAGTTCGCCGGACGGAGCTCGTGCTTGCGCAGAGGGCGGTAGGACCAGAGCGGCCGCTCGGTGACCTCGACTCCCGCCGAACGTGCCCGCACCGTCGCGAGTGCCTTCGCACCGACCTGTTCCGTGACGGGGATCAACATCTCGCGCACCGTGCCGACGACGTGCAGAGCGGGGCCGGGAGGCACGTCGAACGTGCGCGGCCTGCCCACGTCACCGCCGGCGTAGACGATCACCTGACAGGTCATCTCCTGCTCGACCTGGACGAGCTCGATCGAGCGCAGTGCGGTCCACGGCACCGCGACCACGTCACGCGACCGCTTTCGGCGCGACACCAGGCTGTCGAGCACCAGCCGGTCTTCGCGGACGCACAGCCGCGCCTTGAGTCCCCTGGTGGGGAACGGAATCTCGAGCTTCGAGCTGATCAGCGCGGACGTGACCGGCCGGGTGGTCACCAGCACGACCAACTCGCTCAGTGCCCAGGACACCACGACCAGGCCGACCGCGATCGCCCATCCGATCGGACGGTCGTGATCGCCGGCGATCTGCACGCTGTGGAAGATCCCCATGAACACTCCGGGAAACGCCGCCCAGCGGCACCAGACCCGCCACATCGGCAGCCGGCGCCGGTGCCAGCACAGGCCGACGAGGGTGATCACCCAGAACGCCACCGCTCCGGCGGCCAGGTCGCCGAGACCGGTCGGCTGGACCGACGTCCGTGCGGCGAGGGTGTTCTCCCAGGCGTCCAGACGAGTGGCGGCGACCAGGGTGAAGAGGGCGGTGAAGGCGATCAGTGCCAGCCCTGCTGCCCGGCGGAGGAACCGCTCGATCACAGTTCGCCCGCCATCCGCTGCTTCTCCCAGTACTCGCGCCATTCCTGGTTTCGCGCGTCCTGTTTCACCTCGGCGTCGGCCTCCCGGTGAGACTGGTCGCTCCACTCCTGGGCCATCGCGTTGCCGAGGATCTTCGGGGCGAGCGGCAAGGAGACTTCGGGATACTCCTTGCCCCTGAAGGTGGGGGTCCACCCACCGTCGAGCACGTCGTTCGCGTGGTCGAGGCGCCGGTCGCCGAGGCCCAGGTTGTCGCGGAGGTTGCGGTTGACGTTGTCGCCCAGATCCGCCTTGACCTTGCTGTAGTCCTTGTCCAGCTGGTCTCCGCGCCTGCCGATCTCCTTCAGCTTGTCGACGTCCTTGGCGTCGAGCTTGCCCGCCTGTGCCTTCTTCGCCATGTGCAGCGCCTGCTGGGAGTGCTTCACGGCGTCCTGGTTGTACTTCTTGACCGTGCTGTCGAGGTTGCGGGTCGTGCCCTTGATCGTGTCGCGCGACCGCTTCGCGTCGTCGGCGACCTTCTCCAGCTGCTTCACGACCTTGCTGATCTTCTTGGCGTTCTTGCCGGCCGTGATCGTGCCCTGGACGACGGTGTCCGCGATGAACGCCGCCTGCGAGGCGCCGAAGGTGATCGGGGTCAACGCGCTGGCCGCCGCGAACTTGATGATCGCGTTGGAGACGAAGCTCGCGATGGCGTCGCGAACGGCACCTCTCACGACGCCGACCGCCGAGGCTGCGACCGTCATGGCGGATGCAGCCGAGGTGGCGTGGCTCGCGCCGCCAGCGACCACGTTGGAGAAGTCCTGCACCGCCCTGCGATAGCCGTCGACCGCGGCGCCTTGGGACTGGCTCAGCGTATCGAGGGTGCCGGAGTACTTGTCGGCGGTCTCCTGCATGCGCTGGGCGATGTTGCTCCACGTCAGCGCCATCGCGTTCACCGCGTCTGGATCGCCTGCCAGGAAGTCGAGACCCTCTTTCAGGAACCCGATGTGTTCGATCAGCCAGCCGATTCCCGCGGACAGCAGGCTGCCCATCGGGTTCGTCACGAACCCGAGCAGGTCCATGCCGAACGCCGCCGCGTCACCGGCCATGGCGCCCCAGTCGCCCTTGACGCCGTCGTAGATCAGGTTGGCGGAGCTGCTGAAGATGCCGGCCGCGTCCCAGGCCTGGGTAGGACTGTCGAAGTTCGACTTCTGGTAGAGGCTGGCCTCCTCGAACCCTTCCGTGGCGTTGAGCGGGTTCTGCGGCTGGTCGCTCATGGCTGCACCCCGTCCAGGCCCTCGCGGAGCTTCTTGAACGACTGCGCCACGGCCTCGTCCTGTTCCGCGTAGGCCTGGCGCATGCCCGCGAACCGCTCGACCACGTCGTCACCCGCGGCTTTGACGGTGTCGACGTACGCCCGCGCGTCGTTCGTCCAGCGCTCCATGATCTGGGCGAAGAACATGCCCACAACGCCCCAGGCCTGCGGGTTGCCGACGTAGTCAGCGCCGGCGTCGGCGGCGGTGGGCAGGCCCGCGAGGAGGGCCTTGAGCTCCCGCTCGTGCGCCTCCAGGACCTTGAGATCGACTTGGAAGCCCGACATCACCACCCGCCTTCCTTCTTGAAGAGGCTGCGCTGGTCGAAGTCGGTGTCGTCGTCCTCTGCGGGGCGGCGGGCCGGGCGTGGTGCGGGCGGCGGGGTGGCGACGGCCTCCTGCTGTTCCTCGTTCACCACGAACTGCTGTGGTGGCGATGGAGGTGCGTCGTCGTCCGGGACGTCGATCGGCGGAATCTGGGACTGGACGAACTGCATCGCTTCGCTGTTGTCGCCGATGAGCGGGGCCATGATCGTGGCGATCTGGCCCACGGCCTGGGCCTGGGCGCGCTTGGCCGTGGACAGGACGAGCGCTGCCAGGCGGTCCTTGGGCAGGTCGTCGGCCTTCGTGCCGAACGACAGGCTGAGCAGCGCGCCCCCTGCGCTGACGCTCACCGTCACGGCGCCGTCCTGGCTGGTGGCGGCGCCGGTCAGGTTCGCGATCCGGGACTTGGCCTCTTCCGCCTGTTCGAGCAGGGCTGCGGTGCGCTGCTCGTAGTCCTCGATGAGCTGGTTCGGATCGGTCATGTGGGCCCCCCTTGCACGTGCGTGAGAGGGACGTTACCGAGGGTTACCGGGGTGTGCCGGGGAAACGAGCGAAACGCAGGAAGGCGGACCAGCCCTCGGCGGAGAGCGGGAGATGTGTCGTCGGCGCCTTGCTGTCCCGGATGCCGGTTCCTTGGCCGATCTCGACGCAGTTGTCGCTGGTGGCGCTGTAGCTGCTCTTCCGCCAGGTGGTCATCAGAGACCCTCCAAGATGTTGTCGATCACCGCCCTGGATTCTGCCTCGCGGAGAGCGACGGCCGCGAGGGCCGTGAGGATGTCCTCGTAGACCTTGACGGTGTCCGCGTCGTCGAAGAACAGGCAGGAATTGATGCTGTCGATGTAGACGACGGGCAGGTACTTCGGAAACTTCATCACCCTGAAGTCGCCGCAGATGCCCGCGTGCATTCCGATAGAGCGAGGAATGATCCGCAGGCTGATGTACTTCCGCACAGACATTCTGAGCAGGTGGGCCAGCTGCTCGCGCCATACCTCTGTTCCGCCGGCTGGTAGCAACAAGGCCTGCTCGTGCACGAAGAACGTGAACTTCTTGCCTGGCTTCAGGATGTCCGCTCGTGCGGCCCTTGCGGCGGCGACCTTGGGCACGTCCTCCGCCTTGATCGCCGTTGAGTGTTCGGCGACCACGTAACCGTATTCGGGTGTCTGCAGCAGGCCGGGCACGACGATCATCGACCAGCAGATGATCTCTTCCGCTTCCTGCTCCTGGTTGATGAGCGTGCGGACCTGGTCCGGTACGCCGTCCTTCGGCATCTGGAGCCAGGCGTTGCCGCACTCGCGGAACAGCTCCAGCAGGTACTCGCGTTCCTCGACGGTGGCCTGGCAGTAGGCGAGCAGGATCTGGACCTCGATCTCGGTCACGCCGCCCTTGCCGAGCGTCATGTCCGAGAGTTTGGCCTCCTGCCAGCCGAGGCGTTCGGCGAGCTGCCGGTGGGTGAGCCCGGTACGCGCGATGATGGCGCGCACGCCGGTACCGAACTCACGCCCCGCCACACTGGACGATCTTTTGGGCATGCCAGGAAACTAGGCCCGGCGGGTCATCGTTCTCCATTGTTTCCGGTCAAATGTGCCTGAAGGTAGGACGCATGGAGCGGCTCCATGTTTCGGATGATCTTGCCGCTCGACGTTCGCGGAAGTGTGTCCATGACGAGGATTTGGGCGGGTAGCTTGAATTCCGCGAGTCTTTCCGTGCACCACTCCGACAACGCTTGTGCCGTGAGCGTGTCACTGGCCGTGCCGACGTACGCGCGGATTTCTGGCTTTCCCACCGCGACGGCCTCTTTCACCTGCGGGTGTCCGCGCAGGACGTGTTCGACCTCGGTCAGGTCGACCTTGTTGCCGCGCACCACGACCAATGAGTCCGCGCGGCCGAGCAGCCGGAGTTCGCCGTTGGGAGAGAACTCTCCTCGGTCGCCGGTGCGGAACCAGCCGCCGGAGAAGCGCGACGGGTCGTTCTCGGACAGGTACGGCGATTCCGGGAGCGCCACCTCGACCAGGCCGTCGCGCACGCGGGCGGTGATGCCCGGCATCAGTGGTCCGACCGACGGGCGGACCGTGCCGTCGACCGCCATGGTCAACGCGCCGGTCTCGGTGGTGCCGAAGCATTCGCCGACCGGGAAGCCGTAGGCGGCGGCGAACCTGTCGGCCACGTCCTGCGGCATCATCTCGCCGCCGGCGAACGCGCCGCGGACCGTGCGCAGCGCGTCGCGGTCGGGTGAGGAGGCCAGCAGGTCGAAGTGGAACGGCAGGCCGGTGACGAAGTCCACCTCGTGGGTGCGTGCCTGTCGCAGGATTGCTTCTGCGGAAGGCTTTTCGGCGAACACGAGGTGTGCACCGACCGCGAGGGAGTGCAGCAGGCCGCCGATCAGGCCGAAGCTGTGGGCGGGGGAGTTGAGCAGCAGGAAGCGTTCGCCGCCGCGCACCACGCCTTCTGACGCGGCGAACCGCGCCACCTCGTCGGCCAGGGACTCGGTGCTGCGGCCGATCACCTTCTGCCGTCCGGTCGAGCCGGAGCTGAACTGCACCAGGCGGTGCGGGGTCGCGGCGGGGAGACCCTCGACCCGCTCGGCCACGAGCCCGTACCGCTCCTGGAAACCCTGAGCGGGAACGCCACCGGGATGTACGAGGAACTCGGGACGCGTCAGCTCGTGCAGGACGTGGGTCTCGGCCGGGCGCAGCCGGTGGTCGATCGAGATCACCTGCGCGCCGATGCGCCACAACGCGAGCACGGCCTCCAGGTGGCTGAAGCTCGGCGGCACCTGGACGGCGACCGTGCTCCCCTCACGGATTCCGACGGCTTCGAACCGTGCGGCGTGCGCGGAGACGTCGGCGCGCAGCAGGCCGTGCGTGACTGTGTTGCGGTGACTGAAGATCGGCACATCGTCGCCGTGCCGGTGGAGCAGGTCGGTGATGAACTCGCGCATCTCTTTCATGACTCCTTGCAGAACTCGCCGATCGGGAGGCCCACGTGCCGTTGCTCAGCAGCGATGTAGCCGAGCAGTTCGTCGCCCCGCTGGAGCTCGGTGACGTTGCGGACCTTGCCGCCGGGGCCGAGCACGCGGACATGCCAGTCGTCCTGCACCATCAGGTGGACCTCGACGCCCTCCGGGGAGCGGGCGGAGATGGTGAGCATCGGGCGTGACTCGAGCTTGGCCCTGCCGACGGTGAGCTCGCGGGTGCGGCCCTCGGCGTTGACGGCGAGGACCTTGCTGCCGGACCGCAGTTCGGACAGGTAGTTGGTGCGGTTGGCCGGGCCCAGCACGTAGGAGTGCAGCGCGCCCGCGTTGACCCGGAACGGCCGCGTCGGCATGTACGGCAGCGGATGTGTCTCGCTGCAACAGAGGATGAAGCCCGACGAGAACGAGCCGACGAGGATGCCCTCGTCCTCCTGGAAGTGCGAGGCGGTGTCGACGCAGACGCGGTCGCCGAGACCGTTGTGGGTCAACGCTTCCACGGTGAGGGTGGTCAGGGTCAGCGGCGGGGACGTGACTTCCAGCAAGCGAGCCAGTTTGAACACGTCCGTCGCGTCGGCGGGGGCCATCAGCACGCCGTCGGAGCCGTGTTCCAGGCATTCGAGGACGATCGCGGCCTCGACCAGGTCGGTCACGACCGTGACGAGCTTGCCGGGTGCGCCGTCCGCCGCGGCGATCACGATCTCCAGGGGGATCTTCGTCGGGTCGGTGAACGCGACGACGGTGTGGTCGAGCCGTTCCGCTGCGGCACAAGCGAGTTTGAGCGTGCGGTCGTCGCTGACCGTCACGAACGCGGAGCCGCCCGGCAGCCGGTCGAGCTGGTCCTGCTCGTCCACCACCACGGTGACGAGGTGCGGGCTGTCCGTGTGGTCGTCGACCAGCAGCACGCGGGTGATCGTCGGCGGCAGGTCGTCGAGCAACGCGGGGTCGTCCGCGACGACACCGGCGATCCGGCTGTGCACCGCCGCGTCGATCACGGCGGTCCGGTGCGCTTCCGGTACGGTTCTGAGGTCGATCCAGGCGAACTTCACCGGTTCTCCAAGGTTGCGGTCAGTGCGTGCATGAGGCTTGCGTCGGTGGGCGCGTGGACGATCGACGCCAGTTCCGCGACCAGGTGCATCGGCGCGGGCGAGGTGAAGACCCGGCGTCCGATCGCGAGGCCCGCGCAGCCGGCGGACATGGCGACGCGGGCGTGGCCGGCGATGCTGTTCGCGGAGGCCGGTCCGCCTGCGACGATCACCGGAATCGGGCAGCTCGCAACGACTTCGGCCATGTCGTCGGCGAGGTTGGTCTTGACGATGTCCGCGCCGAGGTCCGCCGCGATGTTCACGACGTGCGCGAGCAGCGCGGGATCTTTCGGGTCGGCGACGCGCGGCCCGCGGGCGTAGGCCATCACGACCAGCGGGACGTTCCACGAGTCGCACGCGGCCGCGACCGTGCCGAGGTCCGCGAGTTGGCGCGACTCCGTGTCGGAACCGATGTTGACGTGCACGCTCACCGCGTCGGCGCCGAGCCGCAGCGCCTCGTCGACCTCGCCGACGAGCACCTTCGCGTTGGCGTCGGCCATGTGCACGGTGCCCGCGCTCAGATGGACGATCAGCGCACATCCGCCCAGCACGGCGGGTTCGATGGTGCGCACTCGTCCTTTGTGGACGATGACGGCGTCGGCGCCGCCCTGCACGACGGCACGGATGAGATCCGTCCACCGGTCGCGCGGCACTACAGGACCGTCCGAAACGCTGTGGTCCAACGGCACGAAGAGATATCTGTCATCGTGCGGACGGGAAAGGCGTCGCAGCCGCAACGCTTTCCTCATGGCGTTCACGCACCCTTCGATCGTTTGGTGTCAACAGGGTGTAGGAGTCCGCGCACGCAGCGGCAGGTGTGAGGTGCCGATAATTCCCGAGTTATGGGCCTGACAGACCAATGCCGCTTACGACGGTGACAGCGCGTCATCTGGTGACACCCGCGTGGCCGTGTTTGTGGATCGGTAACTGCTTTAGGCTTCGTCAGTGCGAATGGAGCTGAGACATCTGCACGTGGTGCTGACCGTGGCACGAGCAGGCAGCATCAGCAGGGCCGCCTCCCAGCTGAAGATCGCCCAGGCCGGGCTCACCGCCCAGGTGAGGCGCATCGAGGCGAGCCTCGGTGGCCCGTTGTTCCTGCGCCGCACCGATGGCGTGGAGCTCACCGAACTGGGCCGGCACGTGGTCCTGCGAGCCCAGGACCTGGTCGAACACTTCGACGACCTGCTGGTCTCGTCGCGCAAGCTGGCCGAACGCGGCGAGTCGGGCATCCGCCTGGGCGGTGTGGCGGGCTCCCCGACCGCGCTGCTCGTCGGCGTGGTCCGCGAGATGCTCCCCGGCCTGCCGCAGACCACGCACATCGAACGAGGCGGCGACGCGGTGCTGGAACTCGTCCGCACCGGCGACCTCGATCTCGCGCTGGTGGTGGAGTTCCCGCGCAGCCCGTTGCGGTTCCCCAAGGCCGTGGGCATGCGCGGCGTCGTCACGGAACGCATGCTGATCGGCGTCCCGGCAGGCCACCGCCTGTCCGGCCGCAGCGAGGTGCTGCTGTCCGAACTGGCTGGCGAGGAGTGGGTGGCGCCGGACGAGAACCACGGCGGCCGCCTCAACCTCGACCTGGCCTGCGAGGCCGTGGGTTTCACCCCGCGCTGCGCTCACTTCGGCGTGGACCCGGTGGCGGCGGCGGACCTGGTGCGCTCCACCGGCGCCGTGGCGGGCTTTTTCCCCGGCCAGGACGTGCCGGGCGTGCTGCTCAAACCGATCATCGGCAACCCGCTGCACCGGCGGATCACGCTGGTGTGGAACACCGACGTCGACGCCGCCGAGCACGTGGACGACGTGCACGCCGGGCTGCTGCGCGCTTATCGCGACCGGACCCCGCACTCGGGCCGGCTGCTGGCGTCATGAACTGGTGGGCCTCGGAGCTGTCGGACCCAGCACGTCGACCGCGGCCAGCCAGGCCGCTCCCGCCGCGCCCTCCGTCGCCATGATCACCTGAGCGTTGCAGCGGGTGATCAGCTCCTGCTTCAGGTGCGTGCCGATCGGCGTCTTGATCAGGCTGCCGACCAGCACGATCGGCGACGTGTCGGAGGGCTCGCGGACCGCGGTGGCCGTGTCGGCGAGCAGGCGGGCGGCGGACGCCACGATGGACAGGGCCTCGGGGTCGCCGTGGTGGTAGGCGGCGCTGACCAGGGGCGCGAACTGGGCGAGCTTGATCGGGGCGGCCGCGTTGACGGCGTTGATCAGCTGGGCTCGGTTGCGGGCGCCGGCGGTGGTCAGGACGGCGGTGGCCAGGCCTTCCAGTGGTGCGTCCAGGTCGAGGAGTTTCAACGTGGCGCGGACGGCCTCGCGGCCCAGCCAGAACGCCGAGCCGTCGTCGCCGATCAGCCAGCCGTAGCCGCCGGACTGGCCGACCATGCGGTGACCTGCGATGCGGCCCGCGATGGAACCCGTGCCCGCCACCAGGACCGTGCCGTCGGGGGAGGAGGTGCCGGTGGCGAACGCGGCCTCGCAGTCGGTGATCACGCGCAACGGGCAGTGCAGGCCCGCGCGTTCCCAGGCCTCGTGGAACAGCGCGGCGATGGCCGGGTCGGCGAGCTTCGAGGCTCCCGCGATGCCGAGGACGCCGGAGCGGACCTTGCGGGAGTCGAGGCCGTCCAGTGCTTCCGCCAGCGCCTCGCCGATGTGGGCCGCGGCGACGGTGGGTGGGTGTGAGTTCGGGTTCGCGCCGCCCGCCAGGCCCTGGCCCAGGCGGGCGCCGTCGAGATCGAGCACCAAGGCCCTGGTTGACGTGCCGCCGGCGTCGAGTCCCACAACCAGGTCCATACCGACCGAGTATGCCGAGACCCGCTCACCTTAGGCACGCCCAACCGGGTGTCACCTCACGAGAGCACGGTTACCGCTTGCGTTGTGGTGGAAGAACACCAACGATCCGGACGCAACCCGATCACCCGGACGGACCACTGTGGACAGTCCGGGGACGATCAAGCCGTAGTCGAACGTGGCGGCGGGGGCGACGTCGACCAGGTCGTCCGAGTCGGCCGGCGCGGTGTACGGGCTCTGCACGCCCACGGTGTAGGTCACCGGGCCGGACGGCAGAACCGCGCGCGAGACCGGCAGCACCACCACGTCGCTGTCGAACAGGTTCGTGTCGGACGTGCCGTCGAATCCGTTCAACGGCTGCTCGTCCACGACCTCGTCCGAACCCGCGACCTTGGTCTGGGCGAGCCACAGGTCGGCGGTGATGTCGCCGTCGGGGTTGGTCGGCTTCACGGCGGTGGTCACGAAGTTCTTGCCACCCACCGAGAACCTCACCTCCGGCTGGATGTTGCTGCCGATGTTCGCCCAGGTGCTCCAGGTCGCGACGCCGAACGCCAGCAGGTCCGGGGTCGCCGTCGCGCCCACGTAACGCAGGTCGCCGCCCCGCGCGGTGCGGTTGACGGCGCAGTCGTCCTGCACGTCGGGGCCGCAGTCGGGCAGACGGTCGGAGCGCGCGCCGAGCTGCAGCACGGTCATGCGGGACTGGTAGTCGGCCTGGTCGAGGCCGCGGCCGGCGACTCGTCCGCCGGCCACGCTCAGACGGGACACCGGCTTCGGCGCCGCGTAGACGGGCACCCGCAACGAGCGGTCACCCGTGAAGGTGATGAGCCCGGACGCCTCCGCCAGGAACTGACGGCCCTCGTCCAGCGAGACCGTGGGGTCGGGGGTCTTGCGCAACGCGGCGGGGTTCGAGATCCGCAGCTGCACGGGCACCGACGCCGAACCGCCCGGCGGCAACACGACGTACGGCGCGGTGACCTGGAAGGACACGCCCGGAACCGAGGTGATCGGCTCGTAGCCCGCGTGCAGGCGGACCGTGCGGGAGCCCTTGTTGACCAGCTGGATCTTGCGGTTGGTCAGCACCGGGCCGCCCACCTCGACCGTGCCGAACGACGCGTCGCCCAGCGCCAGCACGTCCGACGACAGCGCGGCGAGCCCGTCCACCCGGCCAGCGCCGACCCGCATCGGCGCCTCTCGCACGCCGTCGGCGTTCCGGATCACGCCACCCGCGGTGTTCATCAGCGCGGCCTTGACCTCCGCGACCGTCCATTGAGGATGGACCTCGCGCAGCAGTGCGGCGATCCCGGCGACGTGCGGCGAGGCCATCGACGTGCCGCCCATCGACACGCCGTCCGAGGCCGTGCCGGAAGCGGCGGAGAAGATCGTGTCACCGGGCGCGGCCACGGCGATCGAGGTGCGCGAGCGCGACGACGAGGGCGTGATCGTGTCGGCGATCGACGGCTCGACGGACGGCACCGCGACCTTCAACGCCGAGGTCAGGTGCGCGGTCAGGGTGCCGGCCTCCAGCGCCGGACGCAGCGCGGAGGACGCCGCGGCGGTCAACTGGAACGCGGGGATGTGCGCGTTTCCGGCGATTCCGGCCGCGAACACCGGCAGGGAGGTCGGCAACAGCACGCCGGCCGCCCCGGCCTTCCAGGCGTTGTCGGTGCGGGCGCCCGAACCGCAGGCGCGCGTGGCGTCGTTGTCGTCCCACTCCAGCCAGACGATCTTCCCGGCCAGCGGCTCCGAGATCGGCTGACATCCGTCCGAATTGGACGAGAGTCGTACCACGGGCTTCGTGAGGTCGAAGGACTCCTTGAAGTTCTGGCTGTACTGGCCAGCCCACTGCTTCCCGGCGACCTCCAGGCCGTCCAGCATCGAGAACGAGTCGCGGCTGTTCGCCACGGAGATCGCCTCGGGGGCGTTGCCGGGAGAGCCGGCCACGTCGTAGAAGTCGCCACCGTTGCCGGCTGCCGCGACCACCACCACGCCGTGTTCCACGAGCTTGCGCACGAACAGCGCGTCCGGGTCGTCCGAAGCGCCGAAGTCGCTGCCCAGCGACAGGTTCACCACGTCGAGCCGGTCGGAGAAGTCGCCGTCGCCGTTCGGGTCGAGCGCCCAGTCCAGGGCCTGCGCGGTCAGGTTCGTGCCGCCCTCGCAGCCGAACACCTTCAACGCGTAGAGCGACGCCTTCGGGGCCGTGCCCGGGCCGATCTTCAACGCGTCGAGGTCGACCGACGAGTAGGACCCGCGATAGGTCGTGCCGTCGGCGTTGACCCCGTACCCGGCCGCGGTGCCGGCGACGTGCGTGCCGTGACCCTCGCAGTCCACCGGGTCCGCGTCCGGCTCCGGGATCGACCCGGACTTGCCGGTGTAGGCGTCGCCCGCGAAGTCGTGGCCGCCGACGACCTTGGCGTTCGGGAACGTGCCGCCGCCGAAGTCCGCGTGCCGGTAGTCGATGCCGGTGTCGATCACGCCGATCCGCACGCCGTCGCCGAAGCGCCCGAGCGACTTCCACACGTCGGACGTCCGGGTGAGGCGGACGGCGTGGGCGTTCGAGAGCTTCTTGGGGACCATCCGGTGCACCGCGCGCACCTCGGGCATGCGCGACAAAGCCGACAAGCGTGACTTGTCCGCCGAAAGCACGACGCCGGGCACCGCGTTGGTCGTTCGGGCGACTTCCCGGCCGCCGGACCGGGAGACGACCCGGGAGACGTGCTCCGATGTCCGGTCCCTGGCTGAACGTGCCTGTGTAACGCTGCCAGAGTCGACGGCTGCGGCCGAGGTCAGCTCCACGAAAACGGTTACAGGCTCGGCTGGGGTGGATGGTGCGAGCAGTGCGCCCACCAGGAGCGATGCGGACACCATTTTCATGATCGACTCCTCTTATTCATCGGACGACTTCAGGTTCAGCTCTAGACGGACGAGGCCTTGCGGGGCTATACATCCGATGTATTTCGTAGGGGTGAGCAGAGGAGGAACGGCCGTGCAGTTCTTGCGCCTCGGGCCGGTCGGTGACGAGCGTCCTGCAGTCAGGACCGACGACGGGACCACATACGACCTCCTGCCGATCACTCCGGACATCGACGGTGCGTTCCTCGCGAACGACGGCGTCAACCGCGTGCGGGCCGCACTCGAAGCGGGCGAACTGGGCGCGCTGAGCACCGAGGGCGTCCGGATCGGGGCGCCACTCGCGCATCCGGGCAAGGTCATCTGCATCGGCCTCAACTACCGCGACCATGCGGAGGAGACCGGCGCGGACATCCCCGGTGAGCCGGTGATGTTCCTCAAGACGCCGGACACGATCGTGGGCCCGTACGACGAGGTGCT
Source organism: Lentzea sp. HUAS TT2 (assembly GCF_051853195.1). Lineage (NCBI taxonomy): Bacteria > Bacillati > Actinomycetota > Actinomycetes > Pseudonocardiales > Pseudonocardiaceae > Lentzea > Lentzea sp. HUAS TT2. The sequence goes on from NZ_CP196667.1 coordinate 3,281,460, forward strand.
CGTCCCGCGCCGGTCCGTGAAGACAGACTGGGAGGTCGAGCTCGGCGTCGTCATCGGGCGCACCGCCCGCTACCTCGAGTCCGAAGAGGACGCTCTGGCGTGCATCGGCGCGTACGTGCTCTCGCACGACGTCTCCGAGCGCGAGTTCCAGATCGAGCGCGGCGGGACGTGGGACAAGGGCAAGAACTGCGAGACGTTCAACCCTCTCGGCCCCTTCCTCGTGCCCGCCGACGAGATTGCCGACCCGCAGAGCCTGGAGATGAGGCTCTGGGTGAACGGCGAGATCAAGCAGAACTCGTCCACCAAGAACATGATCTTCCCGGTGGCGGAGATCGTGCGCTACCTCAGCCAGTTCCTTGTCCTTCGTCCGGGTGACGTCATCAACACGGGTACACCCGCTGGTGTCGCGCTCGGCCAGCCGGAGCCGAAGCCGTACCTGCGCGCCGGTGACGTGGTCGAGCTGGAGATCGAAGGCCTCGGCAAGCAGCGGCAGACCCTCGGGCAGGCCTGAGCCCATGCCGAAGATCACCGCACTGGACGTCCTCGACATCCGGTTCCCGACGTCGCGCGAGCTCGACGGCTCCGACGCGATGAACCCGGACCCGGACTACAGCGCCGCGTACGTGGTGCTGCGCACCGACGAGGGACCTGAGGGCCACGGGCTCGCGTTCACCATCGGCCGCGGCAACGACGTGCAGGCCGCCGGCATCAGGGCGCTGGCACCGCACGTCGTCGGCAAGGACGTGCCGGAGAACGCGAAAGCGCTGGCAGAGCTGTACTTCGAACTCATCGGTGACTCGCAGATCCGCTGGCTCGGCCCCGAGAAGGGCGTCGCGCACATGGCGATCGGCGCCGTCGTCAACGCGGCCTGGGACCTCGCCGCCCGCCGTGCCGGGCTGCCGGTCTGGCGGTTCCTCGCGCAGATGACGCCCGAGGAGATCGTCAGCCTCGTCGACTTCCGGTACCTGAGCGACGCGCTGACGCCGGACGAGGCGTTGCAGATCCTGCGCAAGGTCGAGCACGGCAAGGCCGAGCGCGTGGAGACCATCACCCGCGACGGATATCCGGCCTACACGACGTCTCCCGGCTGGCTCGGCTACTCCGACGAGAAGCTCGCCGGCCTCGCCCGCCAGGCCCTCGCCGACGGCTTCGACATGATCAAGCTCAAGGTCGGCGGCAGCCTCGACGACGACGTCCGCAGGATGAAGCTCGCCCGCGAGGTCGTCGGTGACGAGGTCCGGGTCGCGGTCGACGCGAACCAGCGCTGGGACGTCGACACGGCCGTGCGCTGGATGCGCGAGCTCGCGCCGTTCAACCCGTACTGGATCGAGGAGCCCACCTCCCCGGACGACGTGCTGGCGCACCGCGCGATCGCCGACGCGCTGGCCCCGATCAGGATCGCCACCGGTGAGCACGTGCAGAACCGGGTGATCTTCAAGCAGCTGCTCCAGGCCGGTGCGATCGACGTGCTCCAGCTCGACGCGTGCCGGGTCGCGGGTGTGAACGAGAACATCGCGATCCTGTTGCTGGCCAAGAAGTTCGACATCCCGGTGTGCCCGCACGCCGGTGGTGTCGGCCTGTGCGAGCTGGTCAGGCACCTGTCGTTCTTCGACTACGTCGCGATCTCCGGTGAGGTCGGCGAGCGCGTGATCGAGTGGGTCGACCACCTGCACGAGCACTTCCTGGACCCGGCCGTCGTCGAGAACGGCCGTTACCTGGCGCCCTCAGAGCCGGGGTTCTCCGCGCAGCTCAAGGACGAGACGCTCGCCGACTACCTCTACCCGGAGGGTCCTGTGTGGACGGCGCTGGAGGCCGAGAATGACTGACTTCGAAGGACTCGTCGCCGTCGTCACGGGCGGTGCGTCCGGCATCGGGCTCGCGACGGCGGAACTGCTCGCCTCGCGCGGTGCGACCGCGGTCGCGCTGGACCTCAACCCGGACGTGAAGGACCCGCTGGTCGGGATCCGCGCGGACGTGTCGGACGACGAGAGCGTGAAGGCAGCCATCGACGAGGTCGTCGAACGCTTCGGACGGCTCGACGTCGTGGTGAACAACGCGGGCATCGGCGCCCAGGGCGACGTCACGGCCAACTCCGACGACGAGTGGCTCAAAGTGCTCAACGTCAACGTGCTCGGCATGGTCCGCGTCTCGCGGGCCGCGTTGCCGCACCTCAAGAACTCGCCGTCCGCGGCGATCGTGAACACCTGCTCGATCGCTGCCTGGGCCGGGCTCCCGCAGCGTGCTCTCTACTCGGCCAGCAAGGGCGCGGTGCACTCGCTGACGCTCGCGATGGCCGCCGACCACGTGCGCGAAGGCATTCGCGTCAACGCGGTCGCCCCCGGCACGGCGGACACCCCGTGGGTGGGCCGTCTGCTCGACTCGGCGCCGGACCCGGCAGCCGAACGAGCCGCGTTGGAGGCACGCCAGCCGCACGGCCGGCTCGTCTCCGCTGATGAGGTCGCGGGAGCCATCGCCTACCTGGCGAGCCCGCTGTCGGGGTCCACCGCCGGCACGATCCTCGCCGTCGACGGTGGCATGTATGGCCTGCGCTTGCGCCCCAAGCAGTCATGAAAGGCAATTCAACGATGAAGCGTCGCAACCTCACCGCCGCGGTGTGCCTCGCGCTCGCCGGTGCACTGACACTGTCCGCGTGCGGCGGCGGTGCCACCGGCGCCGGTGCCAGTGGTGTCGGCCCGATCGGCGCCGACCACCCGCGGGCCGACACCGACTTCTGGAACTCCTACATCAAGTACTTCCCGGAGAAGGCCAAGGACCTCGGCGTCAACCTGCTGAACCCGACCAACTCCCAGAACAAGGTCGAGAACCTGGTCGCCAACGCCCAGTCGCTGCAGTCGCAGGGCGCCAAGGCGATCATCATGGCACCGCAGGACACCGGCGCGATCGCGTCCACTCTGGACCGGCTGGAGAAGGCCAACATCCCCGTCGTCACGGTCGACACCCGTCCCGACAAGGGCAAGACCTACATGGTCGTCCGTGCGGACAACAAGGCGTACGGCGAGAAGGCCTGCAAGTTCCTCGGTGACAAGCTGGGCGGCAAGGGCAAGGTCGTCGAGTTCCAGGGAGCGCTGGCGTCGGTCAACGGCCGCGACCGCTCCGAGGCGTTCGCCGCCTGCATGAAGAAGGACTACCCCGGCATCACGGTGTTCGAGGAGCCGACCGACTGGGAGGGCCCGAAGGCGTCCGCGGCCCTGCAGACCCGGCTCAACCAGCACCCGGACATCAACGGCATCTACATGCAGGCCGGTGGTGCGTTCCTCACGCCGACGCTGCAGGTGTTGCGGCAGAAGAACCTGATCGTGCCGCCGACCGACCCGAAGCACATCTTCATCGTCTCCAACGACGGCATCCCGCAGGAGCTGGAGGCGATCCGCAAGGGCGAGATCGACGCGACCGTCTCGCAGCCGGCCGACCTCTACGCGCAGTGGGCGCTCTTCTACGCCAAGGCCGCCGTCGAGGGCAAGACGTTCCAGCCCGGCAAGACCGACCACGACTCCACCATCGTGGACACCGGCGGTGGCCGGCTGGAGGACCAGCTGCCCGCGCCGCTGATCACCAAGGAGAACGTCGACGACAAGGCGTTCTGGGGCAATCAGATCTGATGACTGAGTTCGCTTCCGTCGGCGGTGCCGACAATTTGGCAGCAGCCGCGCGTGGCGTGACGAAGAGGTTCGGGCAGACGCTCGCGTTGGACGACGTGGGCATCGAGATCCGGGCCGGTGAGTCGCACGCGCTCGTCGGTCGCAACGGCGCGGGCAAGTCGACGCTGGTCTCGGTCCTCACCGGCATGCAGACGCCGGACGCGGGCGAGGTCACCTTCTTCGGCGAACCCGCGCCGCCCGTCGCGGACAGCGCCGCGTGGCGCCGGCACGTCGCGTGCGTGTACCAGAAGTCGACGGTCGTGCCGGAGCTCTCGGTCGCCGAGAACCTGTTCATCAACCGGCAGGACCTCGGCGGCGGGCTGATCAAGTGGAAGAGGCTGCGTGCCGAGGCCTCCGCGCTGCTGGAGACCTACGACGTCGCGGTGCACCCGGACGCGTTGGTGTCCACGCTGACGGTCGAGCAGCGGCAGCTGGTCGAGATCGCGCGGGCGTTGTCGATCGGTTCGCGGTTCGTGATCCTCGACGAACCGACCGCGCAGCTCGACGGGCCGGCGATCGAGCGGCTTTTCGACCGGATGAGGTCGTTGCAGGACAAGGGGGTGACGTTCCTGTTCATCTCCCACCACCTGCAGGAGGTCTACGAGGTCTGCCAGACGGTGACGGTCTACCGCGACGCGCGGCACATCGTCACCGCTCCGGTGGCCGAGATGTCGAAGCCCGACCTGATCGAGGCGATGACCGGGGAGGTCGGTGGGCTGAACGTGCCCAGCGGCGACGACCGGCCTTCTTCTGACGATCTCGTGCTGTCCGTGTCTTCGTTGAGCGGGGACCACTTCTCGGACATCTCGCTCGCGGCCACCCGTGGCGAAGTCATCGGGCTCGCGGGCAGTGCGTCGTCGGGCAAGCACGAGTTCGCCGAGACCGTCTACGGGCTGCGCAAGCCGTCGTCCGGCTCGATCTCGGTGGACGGGTCCCAGGTGCGCGGCGGCGATGTTCCGGCTGCCTTGAAGGCCGGAATCGGCTGTGTGCCAAGGGATCGGCATCACCAGGGACTCGTGCTGGACCTGTCGATCGCGGAGAACGCGACGATGAGCACGGCGGGTGCGTTCGTGTGGCCGTCGGCTCAGCGGGCCGCCGGTTCTACCGCGATCGCGTCGTACGACGTCAAGGCCGCTGGCCCGGACCAGCCGGTCTCGGACCTGTCCGGCGGCAACCAGCAGAAGGTCGTGATGGCACGGGCTCTGGCGGGCGACCCGTCCGTGCTGGTGCTGATCAACCCGACCGCGGGCGTCGACGTGAAGTCCAAGGAGTCGCTGCTCGGGGTCGTCGACGCGCAGGCGCGCCGGGGCAAGGCCGCGATCGTCGTCTCCGACGAGCTCGACGACCTGCGGGTCTGCGACCGTGTTCTGGTGCTGTTCCACGGCCAGGTCGTGCGGGAGTTCGCACGTGGCTGGCGCGATCAGGAACTCATTGCGGCGATTGAAGGAATGAGCTCAGAATGACCAAGGCCATGACTCCGCCGGTCGCGGCACCCGCGCCTGAGAAGCAGAGGTTCCGGCTGGCGCGGTACCAGGACCTCGCACTGGTCCCGGTGATCATCCTCCTGCTGATCATCGGGGCGATCCTGTCGCCGATCTTCCTCACGCCCAACAACCTGATCGCCGTGCTGACCCAGCAGAGCGAGCTGTCGTTGCTGGTGCTGGGCCAGGCGATGATCCTGATCGTCGGCAAGATGGACCTGTCGCTCGAGTCGACGGTCGGTCTCGCGCCCGCGCTGGCGGTCGCGTTGATCATCCCGTCGTCGGCCGGTGGTCTCGACGTCGGGCTCGCGGCCTGGCTGGCGTTGCCGTTGTGCATCCTGATCGGTGTCGCCATCGGTGGCCTGAACGGGTTCCTGATCCTCAAGGTCGGCCTGTCCGGGTTCATGGTGACCCTGGGCATGCTGACGATGCTGCGCGGTCTGCAGCTCGCGATCACCGAGGGCAAGTCGCTGATCGACGTGCCGGAGTCGTTCCTGTACCTGGGTTCCGCGACCTGGCTCGGGCTGCCGGCGGCGGTGTGGATCTGCATCGTCTGTTACGCGGCGGGCATCTTCGTGCTGAAGTACCTGCGGGCAGGCCGTTCGCTGTACGCGATCGGAGGCAACTCGGAGGCTGCTCGTGCCGCCGGCATCCGGGTCGACCGCGTGGTGTGGACCGTGCTGATCATCGGTTCGGTGCTGGCCGTGATCGCGGGCATCCTGATGACCGGGCGGCTGGGGTCCGTTGCCGCGACGCAGGGCGAGGGCATGATCTTCCAGGTCTTCGCGGCCGCGGTGATCGGTGGCATCTCGTTGAACGGCGGCAAGGGCACGCTGTTCGGTGCGCTGTCCGGCGTGCTGATGCTGGGGCTCGTGGAGCAGATCCTGCGGTTGCAGGGGGTTTCCGGCTTCTACATCAAGGCCTCGTACGGTGCGGTGATCATCCTGGCGCTGATCGTGACGCGGTTCGCCACCGGGCAGAAGCAGGAGTGAGCGTTGGAGACCGTTGCGTTGCACACCCGGCTCCGCGAGGGGCGCGAGGCCGACTACGACCGCATCCACGCGTCCATTCCCCTGGAGCTGGACGGGGCGTTGCGCGAGGCCGGGGTGCACTCGTGGCGGATCTGGCGTTCCGGACGCGAGCTTTTCCACCTCGTCGAGGTCGATGACTACCGTGCGATGAGGGCGTTTCTCGCTGAGCACCCGGCCAACGTGCCGTGGCAGGCTCAGATGGCCGAACTGCTGGAGGTCGAGGACGACTACTCCGGCGCCGAACCCGATGTGCGACTCGTGTGGGAGCTGCCGTGAAGGTTGCTGTTTCTCGTCTGGGCTTCGGCGGCGCGCCGATCGGCAACCTCTACCGGGAGATCCCGGACGAGGAGGCCCTGGGCGCGGTGGAGGCGGCCTGGGCTGCCGGGGTCCGGTACTTCGACACCGCGCCGCACTACGGGCTCGGGTTGTCGGAACGGCGGCTCGGCCTGGGGCTCGCGGGGCGCCCGCGCGACGAGTACGTGATCTCCACGAAGATCGGGCGGGTGCTGGAACCGTTCGACGGGACCGGGCTCGACGACGAGGGTTTCGCGGTGCCGCGGAACTTCCGGCGGGTGCGGGACTACTCGGCTGATGGCGTCAAGCGGTCTCTGGAGTCCTCTTTGGAGCGTCTCGGGACCGACCGGGTGGAGATCGTCTACATCCACGATCCCGATGACCACTGGGATGTGGCTTTCGGCGAGGCCTATCCGGCGTTGGAAGAGCTGCGGTCGCAGGGTGTCGTCGGGGCCATCGGCGTCGGCATGAACCAGTGGGAGATGCCGGAGCGGTTCGTCCGCGAGACCGACATCGACGTGGTGATGCTGGCCGGGCGGTACTCGCTGCTGGAACAGCCCGCGCTGCCGTCGTTCCTGCCGGCCTGCGCCGAGCGCGGTGTCTCGGTGGTGGCGTGCGGGGTGTTCAACTCCGGGCTGCTGTCGAAGCCCGTGGTGGCGGAGGACGCGAAGTACAACTACGAGGACGCGCCTGCCGAACTGGTCACGCGTGCTCGGGCGATCGCGTCCGTCTGCGAGCGGCACGGGGTGACGTTGCCGGAGGTGGCGATCCAGTTCGCCCTCGGGCATCCCGCCGTGGTGTCGGTCGTGATCGGCTCCCGCAACGCCGCGCAGATGACCGCGAACGCCGCCTACTTCTCGGCTTCGATCCCCGCCGGGCTGTGGGAGGAGCTGAAGTCGTCGGGACTGCTGGACGCGGAGGTTCCGACGCCGTGATCGTCGACGCTCACCACCACCTGTGGGACCTCTCGGTGCGGGACCAGGACTGGATCACCGATCCGCCGATGGGCGCGATCCGGCGGTCGTTCCTGGAACCGGACTTCGTCGCCGCCGCCCCTGACGTGTCGGCGTCCGTGCTGGTGCAGACGGTGTGCGTGCCGGAGGAGACGCCGGAGTTCCTGGCCGTGGCGGCGTCTTCGGACGTCGTGGCCGCGGTGGTGGGCTGGACCGACCTGACCTCGGCCGGTGTCGGCGACGCGCTGGCCGAGTTGGCGGACGGGCCCAACGGCGCGTGGCTGCGCGGGATCCGGCACCAGGTGCAGGGCGAGCCGGACCCGGAGTGGTTGTGCCGCAAGGACGTCTGGCACGGACTGGCTCAGGTCGGCGCACACGGCCTGGTCTACGAGCTGCTGACGTTGCCGCACCAGCTGCCGGCCGCCCGCCGGACCGTGGCGGCGTTGCCCCAGGTCGAGTTCGTGGTGGACCACTGCTCCAAGCCTGCGATCGGTTCGGATCCGGGGGAGTGGGCCGAGCTGGTGCGCTCGCTGGCGGCGCACGAGAACGTGACGTGCAAGCTGTCCGGCCTGGTCACCGAGGCCGACTGGAGGTCATGGGGCGTCGCCGACCTGCGGCCGTACTTCGAGGTCGTGCTGGACGCGTTCGGGCCTGAGCGGCTGATGTTCGGCTCGGACTGGCCCGTGTGCCTGCTGGCCGCCACCTACGACGAGTGGCTCGGCGCGGCCAGGGAACTGGTGTCGGAGCTGTCGCCCGGCGAGCAGGCCTCGATCTTCTCGGGCACCGCTCGCCGGGTCTACGCACTCTGAGCCCGAAGCCGAAGCACACAAGCGAATAGCTCCCCTCCTCGCTGCCGGTCGGCACGCGGGGCCCTTTCGTACTGCATGTCAGTACGAAAGGGCCCCGCGTGCCTGAAAGTGGGGCTGGTGGGGGTCCTGTGGGTGAAAGGTGCTACTTCGACACTGGCGCCGCAACTAGACGAACAGGGCCTTCAGCTCGTTGATCAGCTTCGGCGTGGCACCGGCGAGCGGTTCGCGGACCGGGCCCGCCGGGAGTCCGAGCAGGGTGAGCGCGGCCTTGACGGCGACGGCACCGGGCTCGCGGGTCATGATCGCGGTGATCACCGGCAGCAACGCCTGGTGGCGGCGCAGCGCTTCCTTGTTGTCGCCCTCGTCGTAGGCGTCGAGCATCGCCTTGATCTCGTTGCCGACGACGTGGCCGACGGTGCTGACCGTGCCGACGCCGCCGATCGAGTACAGCGGCAGGATCAGCTCGTCGTTGCCGGAGTAGAAGTCGAGGCCGGTCTCGGCGATGACCCTGGCCGTCGCGAGCAGGTCGACCTTGCAGTCCTTCACGCCGACGATCCGCGGGTGCTCGGAGAGCCGCAGCAGCGTCTCGGTCTCGATCGCGGTGCCCGTGCGGCCGGGGATGTCGTAGAGCAGCGCCGGGACGCCGGACGCGTCGGCGACCGCGCGGAAGTGGTTCTCGACGCCTTCCTGCGTGGGCTTGCTGTAGTACGGCGTGACGACGAGCAGGCCGTCCGCGCCGTTCTCCTCGGCACTGCGGGAGAGCTCGATGGTGTGGCGCGTGGAGTTGGTGCCGACGCCCGCGAGGATCTGCGTCCGGTCGCCGACGGCCTCCTTCACGGCCCTGATGATCTGCGCCTTCTCGGCGTCGGTGGTCGTGGGCGCCTCGCCGGTCGTGCCGTTGACGACCAGCCCGTCCGCGCCGCCCTTGTCGACGAGGTGCGCCGCCAGCTCCTGCGCACCCTTGAGGTCCAGGTCACCGTCGGGGGTGAACGGGGTGACCATCGCTACCAGCACTCGTCCGAACATGACTCCAGCGTGGCTCTAGTCTTCGCAAAGTTCCAGTTAGAAGTTCTGCTCGGAACGTTAAGCTGAGCTTTGTGTTGGATGTTCGCCGTCTTCGGCTGCTGCACGCTCTGTCCGTCCACGGCACCGTCACGGCCGCCGCGGAGTCCCTGCACGTGACCTCTCCTGCCGTGTCCCAGCAGCTGGCGGCGCTGGAACGCGAGGCCGGTGTCGCGCTGGTCGAACGGGAGGGCCGGCGGCTGGTGCTGACCCGCGCCGGGCACGTGCTGGCGGCCCACACGCAGCTCGTCCTGGACCAGCTGGCGGCGGCCGAGGCGGACCTGGCCTCGTTGCGGACGTCGGTCTCCGGGCTGGTGCGCGTCGGGGCGTTCGTGTCCGTCGCCGCCCTGCTGCCGCGCGTCATCCAGGTGCTGCGGTCGGCGCACGGGACCGACGTGGAGCTCTTCGTGCACGAGATGGAACCCGAGGCCTCGCTGCCCGCGTTGCGGCGCGGGGACATCGACATCGCGGTGATCCACTCGTACAACATCATGCCGCGCTCGCTGCCCGAGTCGTGCGAGTCCTTCGAGCTGTTCGTCGAGCCCGTGAACGTCGCGCTGCCGCTGAGCGACCCGTTGGTGCAGCAGGACTCGGTGGACCTCGCCGTGCTGGCCGACCGGCCGTGGATCATGCCGCGCACCGACGCGTCGTGCCACGAGCTGACCCAGCGCGCCTGTGGCGCCGCCGGGTTCGTGCCGCGGGCGCAGGCCTACTGCGACGACTTCGGGGTGATGTGCGGGCTGGTCGAGGCCGGTCTGGGGGTGGCGCTCGTGCCGTCCGTCGCCCGGCGGCCCGGGGTGGCGTTGCGGCCGTTGAAGCAGGAGGTGTTCCGGACCGTGTCCGCCGTGGTGCGCAACCGCGCCGATGGGCAGCCCGCAGTGCGTGCGGTGCTGGAGCAGCTACGCCAGGTCTGACAGCCACTGCTCGACGCCGGCCACGTGCACCGTGGACCAGCTGCGCGCAAGCTCGGGCTGATGTGCCGCCAGCGCGTCGACGATGGCGCGGTGCTCGGCGACCGTGCGGTCGACGGCGTTCGACTGGGTGATGCCGCGCCAGATGCGGACGCGGACCGTCGGACCGGCCAGTGTGTCGAGGAGCTGGGCCAGGTAGGCGTTGCCGGAGCACTGGGCGATGGCACGGTGGAAGTCGAGGTCGTGCTCGACCAGTTCCTCCACGGACTTGGCGCCCTCGGCGGCGTCGCAGAGGGCGCGGAGCTTGACGATCTCCTCCTGGTCGACGCGCTGGGCGGCCATCGCGGCCGCCGCAGGCTCGAGGATGCGCCGGACCTGGAGGACTTCCAGGACCGAGTCCTCGCCGCGGTGCAGGTCGAGGACGAAGGAGAGCGCCCCGAGGAGGTCGTCGGCGCGCAGCGACGAGACGTACGTGCCGTCGCCCTGACGGACGTCCAACACCCGGACGAGTGACAGCGCCTTGACCGCCTCGCGCAGCGAGTTGCGCGACAGACCAAGACGTTCTGCCAGGTCAGCCTCACGCGGGAGCCGATCGCCAGGCTTGAGCTCTCCCGAAACGATCATCTCCTTGACGCGCAGGATCGCATCGTCGGTGACTGCCACGGCACCCTCAACTCGTCGTAGACCTCGGATGTCTGGGGACCAGTATGCGCCACGGATGGTCATCTTCGTGGCACCCCGGCGAGATCGACAGTGATTCACCTATTGTTTTGTGGGACGGTTATCTCTTAACGACAGGGTGACGCGGACCGCAGTTGTGGCCATAATGGTCTGGACCATTCAAGGAGGGATCTTGGACGCCGTTGTCGCAGCACCGCGCGCATTGCTCGGTCGCACGATCGTCGGTCCTGCCTCGGTGCGGATCAGGGACGGCCGCATCGTCGAGGTGACCACCGGTGAAGCACCACCCGGCGCGGAGGTCCTGTCCGACGGCCTGCTGACACCGGGCCTGGTCGACGTGCAGGTGAACGGCGCCGTCGGCGTCGACTTCGCCGAGGTGGACGCCGCCGGAATGCGTTCCGTGGCCGAAGCACTGCCGTCCACCGGTGTGACCCGGTTCCTGCCCACGTTGATCACCGCACCGGTCGACGTGGTGTTGAGGCAGGCCCGGGCCGTGCTCGCCGCTTCGGCGGCCTTGCCGGACGGAGTTGGTGCCCGCCCCCTCGGCGTGCACCTCGAAGGCCCCTTCCTGTCGCCCAAACGGGCAGGGGTGCACGACCCGTCGTTCATGGTCGAGCCTGGGCCCGCCCAGATCTCGGCGCTGCTGGACGACGAACTGATCCGCCGCGCGTTGCGGATGGTGACCATGGCACCGGAGCAGCCCGGCGGTCTCGAGGCTGTCCGCCGGCTCGTCGAGGCAGGAGTGCTCGTCGCCGTCGGGCACTCCGACGCCACCGGTGAGCAGACCAGGGCCGCCGCCGACGCGGGTGCCCGCATGGTGACGCACCTGTTCAACGCCCAGCGTCCGCTCGGCCACCGCGAACCCGGTGTGCCCGGTGTCGCCCTGGTCGACGAACGCTTCACCCTCGGGCTCATCGCGGACCTCGCCCACGTGGGTCCCGACGTGTGCCGGCTCGTGTTCAACGCCGCCGGGGCACGAGTCGCGCTGGTCACGGACGCCGTGGCCGCCGCGGGGATGCCGCCCGGCCGCTACCACCTCGGTGGTGCGGACGTGCTGCTCACCGAGGACGGCGTGCCGCGTTCGCCGGAGGGCACGATCGCGGGCTCGGCGCTCACGCTGGACCGCGCCGTCCGCAACATCGTCTCCGTGGGAGTGCCGGTCGCCGACGCTCTCGCCTCGGCGACGATCGTGCCGGCCGAGGTGATCGGCGAGTCCGGTCTCGGCAGGCTCGCACCGGGTGCCGTCGCGGACCTGGTGTGGTGGGACGACGAGCTCAGGCCGAAGAAGGTCTGGGTCGACGGCCAGGTCGTGTTCGACGCCGCGATGCCCGTGGCGCCGGTCGTGGCCGGGTACGCCACCGCGGGCCAGTAGTCACGCATCAAAAGCACGCGGGGCCCTTTCGTACTGACATGCAGTACGAAAGGGCCCCGCGTGCGTTCGGCTAGAGGGTGCGCGTGACCTTGTTCAGGCCGCGCGGGCTGTCCGGGTCGCCGCCGCGGGCGAGCGCGAGGCCGTGGGCCAGGCGCTGCACGGGGAGGATCTCCAGGACGGGGGCCACTTCCTCGGCCGTCTCGGGGATCGCGATCGACAGCGTCGCCCCGACCTTCTCCGAGGCGGAGCCGACGGCCACGACGTCCGCGCCGCGCTGGTGCACCACGTCGAGTGCGTCGCGCAGCGAGTCACCGCCCTTGCCCAGCGAGGTGATGGCCAGCACCGCGGTTTCGCCGTCGACGGCCGCGACAGGGCCGTGCAGCAGGTCGGCGCCGCTGTACGCGCGGGCCGCCAGGTACGACGTCTCCGCAAGCTTCAGCGAGGCCTCCAGCGCCGTCGCGTAGGAGTAGCCGCGGCCCGTGGTGAGGACCCGGTCCACGAACCGGTAGCGGCGCACGGCCTCGTCGACCGTCGGGGTCGACTGGTCCAGCGTCACCTGGGCGAGTTCGCCCAGCGACGCCGCGGCCTCGCCGTTGCCGCCGCGGATCGCGTCGATCAGCAGGTACAGCGCCAGCAGTGTGGCCGAGTAGGTCTTGGTGGCCGCCACCGCGTGCTCCACGCCCGCGGACACGTCCACCGAGAGTTCGGCGGCCGCGTTCAGGGGCGAGGAGGCGGTGTTGGTCACGGCCACGGTCAGCGCGCCGCGCCTGCGGTAGGAGGCGGTGACCTCCAGCAGGTCGGGCGAGCCGCCGGACTGCGAGACCGTGACCAGCAGGACGTCGCGCAGGTCCGGCTCGGCGCCGTACAGCGTCGTGGTCGAGGCGGAGACCAGGCCCGCGGGGAGCTCGAGCAGGATCTCGGTCAGGTACTTCGCGTAGATCGCGGCGTGGTCGCTGGAACCGCGCGCGGCGAACAGCACGAACCGCGGGGCGCGCTCGCGGATCACGGCCGCCACCTCGGCGATCGTCGAACGCGACGCGTAGAGGGACGAGAAGATCGACGGTTGCTCGGCGATCTCCGCTGCCATGTGCTGGCCTGGCTGGGGCGTGGTCATGTCGTGCCTTTCAGGATCAGCTCGGCCGCGGCTCGGAGGCTCACCCGAGAACCGCCGTGGGTGTCGATGCGGGCGACGCTGCCCAGGTCTGGACCAGGCACGCCGGTTTCGACGTGCACGACGTCCCTGCCCAGATTAGTTAAGTTTGTTACCAGTTGTCGAGCGCTCGTGTGCCGGTGGGCGTCTCGGGTCACGACGACAATCGTCCGGTCACCTGCGGCTTTCGCAACTTCGTCCGCCGAGATGTCCCGCGCGGCGATCACTTCCGTGCCCGGGAGGACCTCGCGGAGGTAGGGGCCGAGGCCCCACGGCACGTCGCCCACCGCGATGGACGGGTCGACCACCAGGTCCACGACCACCGGGTCGGATCCGACACTAACCCGGCCCCGCGCCGAAACAGCGCGTCGAGCGGCTGTGAGACCGATCTCGGCGTCGTGGGCGTCGATGGTCGACGGCGGCAGGCCGAGTGCCAGCGAGCGGGCGGCGGCCTGGGCCAGGCGTTCCTCCGCCAGGTCGCCGTTCTTGACCGCAGCGACGATCGAGTCGATCAGCCACTGCAGGTCGTCGTCGTCCAGGGCCATGCCACCCAGGCACAACGAGTCCACGCCGGCCGCGAGGGCACGGACGGCACCCACGGCGAGGTCGCCGCCGACGGCCTTCATGTCCAGGCCGTCGGTGATCACCGCGCCGGTGAATCCGAGCTCGGTGCGCAGCAGGTCGATGGCGTGCTTGTTCAGCGTCACCGGCGCCGGACCCCACTCGGGGATCACGAGGTGGCCGGTCATGATCGAGCGGACGCCCGCGTTGACGGCCGCCTGGAACGGGACCAGCTCGACGGCGCGCAGCTGCTCCTCGGTGCGCGGAAGCACCGGGAGCTGCTCGTGGGAGTCCTCAGTGGACGCTCCGTGGCCGGGGAAGTGCTTGGCGCAGGCGGCGACGCCCACGGTCTGCAGACCCTCGACCCACGCGGCGACGTGCCGCGCGGCGAGCACAGGGTCCGAACCGAACGCGCGGACGCCGATGATCGGGTCGTCCAGCGTCAGCACCAGGTCCGCGGACGGCGCGAGGTTCAGCGAGATCCCGCACTTCGCCAGCCGCGCGCCGATGGACGCGGCCACCGAGCGCGTGAGGTCGACGTCGTCCACCGCACCGAGTGCGTGGTTGCCCGGCACCTCGGAGCCGCGACCCGCGTCGAGACGCGTGACGTCGCCGCCCTCCTCGTCGATGCCGATCACCACGTCCGGGCGCACCGAACGCAGTTCGCCGCAGAGCTCGGTCACCTGGGCGTCGTCGACGACGTTGCGCCCGAAGAGCACAACGCCGCCGAGGCCGTCAGCGACCCGCCGCAGCAACCAGTCGGGGGCGGTCGTTCCGTGGAAACCGGGAAGCAGAACGGCAGCGGCCAACTGATCCACGCGTCATCCCTTCACAGCACCGGCGGTGACGCCGGCGACCATCTTGCGTTGCACGATCAGGAAGAACACCAGCGCCGGCACGGTGAACAGGACGGACGCGGCCATCGCGCCACCCCAGTCGGTGCCGAACGCGGTCTGGAAACCGGACAGCCACACGGGCAGCGTCTCGCTGTCCTGGCTGCGGATCAGCACCTTGGCGAACAGGAACTCGTTCCACGCGGTGATGAACGCGAACACCGACGTGGCCACCAGACCCGGCCCCAGCAAGGGCAAAGTCACCTTCTGGAACGCACCCCAGCGGCCGCAGCCGTCGACCATCGCGGCCTCTTCGAGCTCCGCGGGGATGCCGTTGACGAACCCGCGCAACGTCCACGCGCAGAACGGCAGCGTCACCGCGAAGTACACGAGGATCAGCGACGAGAGGTGCTCGTAGAGCCCGAGGTCCCGCATCATCAGGAACATCGGGATCAGCAACGCCTCGAACGGCGCCATCTGCGCGACCAGCATCAGCAGCACGAAGCTCTTGCGGCCGCGGAAGGCGAAGCGCGACATGGCGACCGCGGCGGTGATGCCGATGACGATCGCGGCGACGACCGCCGTCAGCGTCACCAGGAGGCTGTTGCCGAGCGAGGACAGGAAGCCGGGCTTGGTCCACGCCGTGATGAAGTTCGAGAACGTCACCGAGAACGGGATCAGGTCGTAGTCCGACGTGATCGTCGTGCCCTTCGGCTTCATCGCCGACGTGACCATCCAGTACGTCGGGAAGATGAAGAACAGCGCGAGCGCCAGACCGGTGAGGTTGGCAGCGGACTTCTTGAGCATCAGATCTTGCCCTCCTCCGTCTGCAGCAGCTTGCGCAGGTACTGGAACGTGATCAGGCCGAGGATGACCATCATCAGCACGGAGATCGCGGCCGCGACGCCGAAGTGGCTCTTCGCGATGCCCTCCAGGTACTGCAGGACGGGCAGCGTCGTGCTCTCACCGCTGGGACCGCCCTCGCGGAACACCCAGATCTGGGCGAAGACCTTGAAGTCCCACAACGTCGACAGGAACGTCACCATCATCAGCAGCGACTTGATCTCCGGCCACGTCACCGCGCGGAACGTCTGCCAGCCCGTGGCGCCGTCGATGCCCGCGGCCTCGTAGAGGTCACGGGGAATGCCGACGAGCCCCGCGTAGAGCGAGAAGGCGAGGAAGGGGATCGCCTGCCAGATGATCAGCAGGCCGACGACGGACAGCGTCGACGTGCCGGAGGAGAACCAGGAGTAGCCGGTGAACGAGTCGAAACCCAGCTGCACCAGCGTTTTGTTCAAGATGCCGTAGTTCTGGTCGAACATCCACTGGTACACCGTGGTGGACGCGAGGATCGGCATGGCCCAGGCGCAGAGCATCGCGATCTGCAGGGCGATCCGCACCCACGGCGTCAGCACGCGCATCAGCAGCGCGATCCCGAGGCCCATGCCCACCGAGGCGCCGACGACGGCGATGGTGAACACGACGGTCCGCAGCGAGACGTCCCAGAACCGTTCGTCCTGGAGGACCGTCACGTAGTTGTCGATGCCCGTCCACACGATCTCGCCGCGGACCAGCTCGCCGAGGTTCAGCTGGCGGAAGCTCGTCACGAAGACGGAGACGACCGGCCAGCCGATCAGCCAGAGGATCGCGATGAGAGCGGGAGCGAGCAGCAGGTAGGGCAGCGCCCGGTCGAAGGCACTGCCCCGGCGGCGGCGCCTGGGCGCCCCACCCGTCGCGGCAGGCGGCAGCGCCGGAGGGATGTCCCCTGCCGGCGCTGCCGTTTCGGTCGTTTTGACGGCCGTCATCTCAGCTTGGCTAGGCCATGGCCTTGGTGATGGCGTCGCTCGCGTCCTTCGTCGCCTGGTCCAGCGTCTTCGCGCCGGTCAGGTACGCGGTGAGCGCGTCCTTGAGCGGGTTCTGGCCCGCCTCGACGGCCGCCCACTTCGGCGTCACCGGGGTGACCTTGCCGTTGGGGGACGAGTCCGCCATGGCCTTGCCGATCGCGTTGCTGGCGAGCTTCGAGGTGTCCTTCGAGGTACCGGGGACAGCGCCGCCCGCGGCGAGCTGGTCCTGGTAGTTCTTGGAGGACAGCAGAGCCAGGTACTTCTTCGCGGCCGCGGCGTTCTTGCTGGACGCCGGGATCGCGAGGTTCGAGCCGCCGAGGAACACCGGGGCAGCCGCACCGGCCTTCTTGGACGGGATCGGGAACGCCGAGGTCTTGTCCGCCAGGTCCGGCTTCGCCTTCACGGCGCCGCCGAGCTCCCACGGGAGGCCGACCATCATGCCCACGTTGCCCGTGCCGAAGACCTCCATCTGCTGGGGCTTCGCCTCGTCGATGTCAGCCGGGACCTTCTTGGTGGCCGACGCGTCGTAGAGGGCCTTGTACGCCTCGAAACCGGCCTTGGCCTGCGGCGTGTCCAGCGTGCCCGTCCACTTGCCGTTGTCGAGCTTGGCGATGTCGCCGCCCTCGTCCCAGATCAGCGACAGGAGGAAGTACCAGGACTGACCCGGCAGGTACAGCGCCTGGAAGTCCGGGTTGGACGCGTTGGCGGCCTTGAGCTTGTTGATCGCGTCGATCCACTCGGCACGCGAGGTCGGCGGCTTCGCGACGCCCGCGGCCTGCAGCAGGTCGGTGCGGTAGATCACGGTGCGGTTCGCGGCGTAGAACGGAACGCCGTACTGCTTGCCGTTGAGCGTCAGGGAGTCCTTCAGACCGCCCAGCCACTCACCGCCGTTGAACTGACCGGCGTCCGCGGTCACGTCGGCCAGCGTGCCCTGGTCGGCGAAGCTCGCCGTCTGGGTGTTGCCGAGCTCGATGACGTCCGGCGGCGTGCTGCTGGCCAGCGCCGTGGTCAGCTTCTCCTGAATGCCGGTCCACTTCTGGACCTCGTACTTGACCTTGATCCCGTTCGCCGACTCGAACTCCTTGTTCAAGGCGTCGGTCAGGGTCGTCGGCGCGGAGCCGTCCATGAGCCACACGGTGATCTCTTTGGTCTCCGTGGTGCTACCGCTGTTCGTGCTCGTGCCACAGCCTGACACGGCCACTGCCAGTGCGGCGGCACCGACAGCGAGTCCTCTCCAGCCCTTCACAGTTCGCGCCCTTTCACCAAGCCCGGCACTCGGCCGGAACGTCCAAGTGGTGTAGACCAATGCGGAACAGCGTGTGCTGCGTCACCGCGTCTGTCAAGCGCGTTGCCAAGACGTTGCGAAGTCATCGGACGAATTTCGGGGCGGATGTCGGGGGTTCGGACGCACGAATCGACAAGGACAAGGCATCCTTGTGATGCGTGACATGGAGTGCGAGGAGGAGGCCATGCTGGAGACGACGCCTGCATCAGGCGTGGACGCCAGGACGCGTGCGCAACGCGAACCGAAGTACTGGGGTCTCAAGCGGCACCTGCTCGACCTGTTGAGGGCACTGCCGCCTGGTTCGCCGATCCCCACGGAACGGTCGCTGGCAGCGGAGTTCGACGTCTCCAGGACGACCGTTCGCCAGGCGCTCGCCGAGCTGACGGTGGAAGGCCGCCTGCTCCGTGTGCAGGGCAAGGGCACCTTTGCGGCGGAACCCAAAGTCGCCCAGAGGTTGCAGCTGTCTTCGTACACAGAGGACATGCGGGCCCAGGGACGCGTGCCGTCGTCGAAGCTGATCGAGGCTTCGGAGATGCCGGCGGAGGCTGAGCTCGCCCGCTATCTGGGCGTGCGTCCCGGTGCCAAGGTCCTGCGTCTGCACCGCCTGCGGCTCGCCGACAACGAGCCGATGGCGATCGAGACGACCCACCTCGCGCTGGGCCGCTTCCGCGGGCTGCGCCGGTACCTGGCGCCTGGAGCGTCGCTGTACCAGGTGCTGTCCGAGCGGTTCGGTGTCGAGATGGGACACGCGGAGGAGACGATCGAGACCGCGCTCGCCTCGCCGGAGGAGGCGGAGCTGCTCGGCGCCGACATCGGTCTGCCGATGCTGCTGCTGTCGCGGCACTCGTTCGACACCGAGGGCAATCCGATCGAGTGGGTCCGGTCGGTCTACCGCGGTGACCGCTACAAGTTCGTCGCCACCCTGAACAGGCCGTCTTGATCGCCTGGGGCACGCCACGCGCCCGCTGGGTGCTGACGACGACGATCCTCGGCTCGGGCATGGCGATGCTCGACGGGACCATCGTCAACGTGGCGTTGCCCCGGATCGGCGCGGAGTTCAGCGCGTCGGTCACGGACCTGCAGTGGATCCTGAACGGGTACCTGCTCGCGCTGGCCTCGCTGATCCTGATCGCCGGCTCGCTCGGCGACAGGTTCGGGCGGCGCCGGGTCTACGTGATCGGCGTGATCTGGTTCGGCGTCGCGTCGCTGCTGTGCGGTGCTGCGTGGAGCGTTCCGGTGCTGGTCGCGGCACGTGTGCTGCAGGGTGTGGGCGCGGCGTTGCTGACGCCGGGAGCGCTCGCGATCCTGCAGTCGTCGTTCAACCGGGAGGACCGCTCCCGCGCGATCGGCGCGTGGTCAGGGCTCTCCGGTGTGGCGACCGCCGTCGGGCCGCTCGTCGGCGGGTTGCTGGTGCAGGCCTGGTCGTGGAGGCTCGCGTTCCTGGTGAACCTGCCGGTGGCCGCGCTCTGCGTGTTCCTCGCGCTGCGGTTCGTGCCGGAGTCGCGCGACGAGTCGGCAGGGCACCCGAACTACCTGTCCGCGCTGGTCGGAGCCGTCGGACTGGCGTTGCTGACGGGCGGGCTCGTCGAGCAGTCGTACGTGCTGGCGGCCGCCGGTGTGGCCGCGATGATCGCGTTCGGGCTCGTCCAGAAGCGGTCGGCCGACCCGTTGGTGCCGCCGGAGCTGTTCCGCAACCGGACGTTCCTGGTGTCCAACGTGCTGACGTTCCTGGTCTACGCGGCGCTCGGCGGCGTGATGGTGCTGCTCGTGCTGCAGCTGCAGATCTCGCTCGGATACTCGCCGACGGCCTCGGGCCTGGCCAGCGTGCCGCTCACGATCATCATGCTGCTGGCGTCCTCGACGTCCGGCAGGCTCGCCCAGCGCTACGGGCCCCGGTTGCAGCTGATCATCGGCCCGGTCCTGGTCGGCCTGGGCATGTTGCTGCTGCGCAACGCCGTGCCCGGCGCCTCGTACGTGACCGGCGTGCTGCCGGGCGTGGTGCTGTTCGGCGTCGGTCTCGCGATCGTGGTCGCCCCGGTGACGGCGACCGTGCTGGCCTCGGCGCCCGACCACCACGCGGGTGTCGCGTCCGGCGTGAACAACGCCGTGGCCCGCACCGGCAGCCTGCTCGCGATGGCCGTGCTGCCCGCCGCGGTCGGCCTGATGGGCGAGGACTACACGAACCCGTCGGTCATGACCTCGGGGTTCCAGATGGCGCTGGTGCTGTGCGCGGCGGCGGCGATCATCGGCGGGCTGCTGGCGATCGGGGTCGACAACGGGGTGCTGTCCGCGGCCCCGGACCAGCAGGAGGCCCCGCATCCCGGCGAGTGCCTGCACTGCGGGGTCGAGGGGCCGCCGACGCACATCCGGTCAGGTGGCGAGAAGGCGCACCAGTAGCGCCGGGTCCACGTTGCCGCCGGACACGATGGCGACACCGCCTCCGAGCTTGGCCTGAGCCGCCACCGCGACGGCACCGCTCGGCTCGGCGACCAGCCGCGCCCGGCGGGCCAGGCCGGCCACCGCTTTCAGGATCTCGTCCTCTGACACCGTGATCACGTCGTCCACGTACTTGCTGATGTGAGCCCACGTGAGTGCCGAAGGTTCGTCCCTCAACGCGTCAGCGGCCGTCTGAGCCCGTTTCAGGGGGTCCCAGCGCACCAGTTCGCCCGCTTTGAGCGATTCCGCGATGTCGGCGGCCAGTTCGGGCTCCGCGCCGATCACGCGGACGTCGGGGCGCAGCGACTTGATCGCCGTGGCCACGCCGGAGATCAGCCCGCCGCCGGACATCGGCACCACGACGGCCTCGACGTCCGGCAGGTCCTCGAGGATCTCCAGGCCGATCGTGCCCTGCCCGGCGATCACGTCGGGATGGTCGAACGGCGGGATCAGCGCCGCGCCGCGTTCGGCGACCAGGGCGTTCGCGCGCTCGACGCGTTCGGTGATGCCGACGATGAAGACCTCGGCCCCCAGCGCCTTCAACGCGTCAGCGGCCGTCTGAGCCCTCGAGTTC
This sequence comes from Lentzea sp. HUAS TT2, assembly GCF_051853195.1. NCBI lineage: Bacteria > Bacillati > Actinomycetota > Actinomycetes > Pseudonocardiales > Pseudonocardiaceae > Lentzea > Lentzea sp. HUAS TT2. The sequence goes on from NZ_CP196667.1 coordinate 3,302,396, forward strand.
GCCCGCTTTGATTCCGCGATGTCGGCGGCCAGTTCGGGCTCCGCGCCGATCACGCGGACGTCGGGGCGCGGCTTGATCGCCGTGGCCACGCCGGAGATCAGCCCGCCGCCGGACATCGGCACCACGACGGCCTCGACGTCCGGCAGGTCCTCGAGGATCTCCAGGCCGATCGTGCCCTGCCCGGCGCACGCCGAACGGCGGGATCAGCGCCGCGCCGCGTTCGGCGACCAGGGCGTTCGCGCGCTCGACGCGTTCGGTGATGCCGACGATGAAGACCTCGGCCCCCAGCGCCTTCGTGGCCTCGATCTTGACCGCCGGGGTGTTGTCCGGCATCACGATCGCGGCCGGTACGCCGTGCAGCCGTGCCGCGAACGCCACGGCCTGCGCGTGGTTGCCGCTGGAGTAGGCGACCACGCCGTTGGCGCGGTTCTCCAGGCGTGCCAACGCGTTCAGCGCGCCGCGGAGCTTGAACGCGCCGATCGGCTGCAGGTTCTCCGGCTTGATCCATCCAGGACCGAACGGCAGCAGCGGCGTGCGCACCACGTGCGGGGCGATCACCGACGCTGCCGAACGGATGTCTGGGAGCGCGATCATCCGAGGATCGACGCGAGCAGGGCAGGCTCGATGTTGCCGCCGGAGACGATCGCGACGGCCGGTCCGGCCGGCAGATCGCGGTTCAGGTGCGCGGCGACGGCCACGGCACCGCTCGTCTCGGACACGACCCGCGTGCGGCGGGCGATCTGCCGCACCGCGTCCCGGATCTCGTCCTCGGAGACGGTCACGACGTCGTCCACGTACTCGCGGATGTGCGCCCACGTCAGTTCGGAGGGCTCGGCGCGCAGGCCGTCCGCGAGGGTGCGGGCGCGGTCGTGCGCGTCCCAGTGGACCAGCTCGCCGGCGGCGAACGACGCGGCGGTGTCACCGGCCAGTTCCGGCTCTACGCCGATCACGCGAACGTTGGGACGCAACGACTTCACCGCCGCCGCGACACCGGAGATCAGTCCGCCGCCGCTCACCGGCACCAGGACCGTTGCCACGTCGGGAAGATCCGCGCAGATCTCCAGGCCGATGGTGCCCTGGCCGGCGATCACGTCGGCGTGGTCGAACGGCGGGATCAGCGTCGCCTTCCGCTCCTCCACGAGCTCGTAGGCGCGCGACTCGCGTTCGGTGATGCCGACGACGAAGACCTCGGCGCCGTGCGCCCGCGTCGCGTCGATCTTGAGCTGTGGCGTGTTGTTCGGCACGACGATCGCGGCCGGCATGCCGAGGATCTTGGCGGCGTAGGCGACCGCCTGCGCGTGGTTACCGCTCGAGTACGCCACGACACCGCGCTCCCTGTCCTCGGAAGGTATGCGGGACAACGCGTTCACCGCGCCGCGCTGCTTGAACGCACCGATCGGCTGCAGCGACTCCGGCTTGATCCACAGGCGGGAGTCGAAGGGCAGCAACGGGGTGTGGACGACATGCGGGGCGATCGCGGCGGCGGCCGCGTGGACGTCTTCGAGAGTCACCAGGCGCATGTGTCGATGATGCACGTCACCGGGGCACAACCGGTGAACTGTGCCCAACGTCCTACGTGTGTCATGTCTGAGAAGGAGAAGATCACCCCCGTCAAGCTCATCGCGAGTGTGCTCGCCGCCGCCACAGCGGCCGTGCTGAGCCTTCGCCTCAACCTCGTCGGCACCATCGTGGGTGCGGTTCTGGCGAGCCTCGTGACCACTTTGGGCGCTGCGTTCTACCAGCGGTCGATGGAACGCGAGAAGCGCTGGCAGGTGATCGCGGTCGGCGGCCTGCTCGTTTTCGCTGTGACCGTGCTCACTGCCACCAGCGTCCAGCTCGTCACCGGCAAACCCGTCACCGCCGATCCGGGCAAACCGTCCACAAGCACCCAGACCGAGACTCACACCGAGACCACGAAGACCGAAACGATCACCGAGACGGTGCCTCCGAGCACGTCCGGTCAGTCGTCTTCGCCGAGCACCACGACGACCGCGCCCACGACCACGACGACAGATTCCCGACAGCCGACGGACAGCTCGGCGCCCCCGTCCACCACCGACCCCATTCGGTGATCACGTCACTACGTTGAGCGACAGTTAACTGTCAAAGGCTACGCAGCGCAGTTGATCTGTCGTGAGCTGTGACACACTTCGTTCACGTTCGAGGCGGGGCGTCATAGCCAAGAGGCCCGCAACTTCACTCGAACGGGCGTAAGGATTCGGTCCGAAAGAGACCGGGAGGAGGCGCAATGAGGCTCGTGGCACGTCCGCTTGAGCCCTGCGCCCGCGGTGGAGGAGTCGACGCCTGCACCGGATTCGAGAGGCAACTGTGGACGGGAGGGGTGGGGCGACCCCTGCCGCCGCCCCACCACCCGTCCCCCTAGAGCCCCCGAGAGAGGTCCCTGCAACCGATCTCTCGGGTACCCCTGCACCCGAAAGTGAGGGAGACGTCTGATGAACCGCACGAGTGCGGCCCGTGTAACCGGTGCCGTTGTTCTCGCCACCGGAGTCGTGACTGCTCTCAGCGTACCGGCGTTTGGCGCCCCTGCCGCACCGGTCGCCCCAACCGGTTCCGATACGGAGAGCTACTCGGCAGAGTTGCTCCAAGCGGTCCAGCGTGATTTGGGCCTGAACGCTGACCAGGCCCGCGTCCGATTGGCCTCTGACCAGAGGTCGAGCGAGATCGCGGAGCAGTCGAAGTCCTCTCTGGGAGACGCGTTCGGCGGAGCGTGGATCGACCAGGCGAGCGGCAGACTGACGGTCGGGGTGACCAAGTCGGGACTCTCTGTGACCGGCGCGGACACCCAGGTCGTGAAGAACTCGCTCACCCAGCTCAACGGGACGAAGTCGGTCCTCGACCTCATGACCGCCCCCGCGGCGATCACCAGCTGGCGCGTCGACGAGAAGTCGAACAGCGTCGTCGTCGAGGTCAACAAGAACGTGCGCGACGCGGCCGCGGACAAGTGGATCGCGACCGCGAAGTCCATCAGCGGTTCGGTCCAGGTCGCCGAGGTGACCGAGAGCCCGACCCCGCTGTACGACCTGCGCGGCGGTGAGGCCATCTACATGGGCGGCGGCCGCTGCTCGCTCGGCTTCTCCGTGACCGGTGGCTACGTCACCGCCGGCCACTGCGGCACCACGGGCACTGCCGTGTCCGGCTCCAACCGCGTCGCCCAGGGCACGTTCGCGGGCTCGGTGTTCCCCGGCAACGACTACGCCTGGGTGCGCACCAACGCGAACTGGACCCCGCGTCCGTGGGTGAACCGCAGCGGCTCGAACGTCGTCGTCAAGGGTTCCACCCAGGCGGCCGTCGGCTCGCAGATCTGCCGTTCCGGTTCGACGACCGGATGGCGCTGCGGCACCGTCCAGGCGTTCAACCAGACCGTGAACTACCCGCAGGGCACCGTGCGCGGCCTCACCCGCACCAACGCCTGCGCCGAGGGTGGCGACTCGGGTGGTTCGTGGGTGGCGGGCTCCGGCTTCGGCCAGGCCCAGGGTGTGACGTCCGGTGGTTCCGGCAACTGCTCGACCGGCGGCACCACGTACTTCCAGCCGGTGAACCCGATCCTGTCGCGCTACGGCCTGACCCTCACGCGCGGCTAGATCTGCTCTGTCTGTGAAAGCGCTGCGGCACTTCGGTGTCGCAGCGCTTTCGCGTTTTCTCAGTTGATGAGCACGATCTTGCCGTGGGCGTGGCCGGTCTCGCTGAGCCGGTGCGCGGCGGCGGCCTCGGACAGCGGGAAGACCCCGGCGAGCGGAACGGTGAAGGCGCCCTGTTCGGCGAGCTTCGCCGCGGTGACGAGGCCGTGCAGCGCCTGGGGGTCGGCGTCGGGGCCACCTGCCGTGTGGGACAGCCGGACCCCGTGGGCTCCGGACAGGTCCGCGATCGTCACCACGCGGTCCGGTGAGCCCGCGATCGAGACGAGGTCGGGCACGGTGCCCGCGCAGTGCAGCACCGCGTCGACGCCGGGGCCGACCCGGTCCGCGAGGCCCTCGCCGTACACAACGGGTGTCGCCCCCAGCGCGGCCACGAGGTCCTGGCTCGCCGGCCCGGCCGTGCCGATCACCCGCGCACCCCGTGCGACCGCCAGCTGGACCGCGACGGTCCCGACCCCGCCCGCGGCCCCTGCCACCAGCAAGGTCGTGCCCTCGCGGACATCGAGCAGGTCCAGCGTCCTGGTGGCGGTTTCGACGTTCGCCGCCGCGCCGCCGGCCTGTTTCCAGCTCAGCGCCGCGGGCTTGGGCGCCCACGCGGCCAGCACCGCGTACTCGGCACCGGCACCCCCGAGCAGTGTCAGATCGACCATGCCGAAGACCTCGTCGCCAACCCGGACGTCGCCCACGTCCTCACCGACCTCGTCGACGACGCCTGCCGCGTCCACGCCGGGGATGTGCGGAAGAGACAGCCGCTGCCCGAACCGTCCGGCGCGCAGCATGGCGTCCGCGGGCGTGACACCGGAGGCGCGCACGGCGATGCGGATCTGACCGGGGCCCGCGTGCGGTTCGGCGGCCTCGCCCACGTGCAGCACGTCGGCCGGGCCGTACTCGGAGAACTGGAGTGCTCGCATGGCGGCGAAATTAGTGGAACAGGGCGTCCACTTAGCCGAAACTGAGACGGTGACGGCGAATCTGACTCACAACCTGCGTTCGGACGCCCAGGACAACCGCGACCGGATCATGGCGGTCGCGCGCGAGGCGTTCGCCTCGGAGGGGCTGGACGTGCCGATGCGCGAGCTCGCCCGCCGCGCCGGGGTCGGCCCGGCGACCCTCTACCGCCGCTTCCCGACCAAGGAGGCGCTCGTGGTGGAGGCGTTCTCGGAGCAGATGGCGGCCTGCACGGCCGCGGTCGACGAAGGGCTGGCGCACCCGGACGCCTGGCAGGGGTTCTGCCGGACCGTGGAGGAGGTGTGCCGGCTGCACGTGCTCGACCGCGGGTTCGCGGCGGCGTTCACGAGCGCCTACCCCAGGGCGATCGACTTCTCCTCGGTGCGCGAGACGTCGTTCCGTTCGCTTGCCGAGCTGATCCGGCGGGCGAAGGCGACGGGACGGCTGCGGGCCGACTTCTCGGTCGACGACGTGGTGCTGCTGCTGATGGCGAGCGGGGGCGTCCGGTCGGGGACGCCCGCGATCGCGCGGCGGCTGGCCACGCTGTTCCTCGAAGGGGCGGCTAGCTGAACTGCACGGACCGCTTCGAGAGCCCGTACCAGAAGCCGTCGACGCTGGAGCGGGCCTTCTCGTCGCTGGCAGCGCCGAGCGCCACGAACAACGGCGCGAAGTGCTCAGTCCTCGGATGTGCGATCCCCGCCGCCGGAGCCTTCTGCTGGAAGTCGAGCAACGCGTCCACGTCGCCGTTCACGAGCTGCTGGTGCGCCCAGTCGTCGAACTCCTTCGACCACGCCGGCGGCTCGTAGTCCGGTCCGGCGGGGAAGTTCACGCAGCTCAGGTTGTGGGTCATGAACCCGCTGCCGACGATCAGGACGTTCTTGTCCCGCAGCGGCGCGAGCTTGCGGCCGATCTCGTGCAGCTCACGCGGGTCGAGCGTGGGCATCGACATCTGCAGCACCGGCACGTCGGCGTCCGGGAACATCTCCTTCAACGGCACGTAGGCGCCGTGGTCGAGGCCACGGGCGGGGTCCTGCTCGACGTGACCGCCGAGGAGCTTGCGGACGTCGTCGGCGAGCTCCGGTGCGCCGGGAGCCTCGTACTTGACCTCGTAGTACCGCTGAGGGAAGCCCCAGAAGTCGTAGACCAGCGGCACGGTCGTCGTCGCACCGATGGTCGTCGGCGCCTCCTCCCAGTGCGCGGAGACCATGAGCACGGCCTCCGGGCGCGGGAGGGTGGCGGACCAGTCCTTGAGCTCTCTGGTCCACGTCTCGTCGTCAGCCAGCGGGGGAGCCCCGTGGCTCAGGTACAGCACAGGTGCGCTCACGTCTTCGAGAGTACGCCTGTTAGTTCAAATTTCAACTAGTAAGTTCAGATTTGAACGACTCGGCGGCCTTGCGGGGGTCCTCGGCGTCGGTGATGGCCCGGACGGCGACCACCCGCGTGGCGCCGGCCGCCTTGACCTCGTGGAGGTTGGTGAGGTCGATGCCGCCGATGGCGAACCACACGCGCTCGGTCTTCGTGGCTCGGACGAGGTCCAGTCCCGGTGCCGGGCGACCCGGCTTGGTCGGCGTCGGCCAGCAGGGGCCGGTGCAGAAGTAGTCCACGCCGGGTTCCGTCGTCGCCGCGGTCATCTGGTCGACGTCGTGGGTGGAGCGGCCGATCACCACTTCGTCGCCGATGATCCTGCGGGCGAGCGGGACGGGCAGGTCGTCCTGGCCGAGGTGCAGCACGTCCGCCCGCACGGCGTGGGCGATGTCCGCGCGGTCGTTGACGGCGAGGAGCCTCCCGTGGCGTTCGGTGGCCTCGGCGAGGACCTCGATCGCCTCGATCTCCTGCTTCGCCTCCAGTGACTTGTCCCGCAGCTGGATGATGTCGACGCCGCCCGCGAGTGCCGCGTCCGCGAACTCGGCCAGATCAGGCCGGTTCGGCGTGCAGAGGTAGAGCGTCGCGTCGGCGAGTCGTTGCCTGATCAGGTTTCCGTCGAGTCCTGGCACGTACGCACGTTAACCGTTATGTTGAAGTCGGTCCGCACGGGAGCCTGGAGAACACCGGGCTGAGAGGGAGCGTGGTTCGCTCCGACCGTCGAACCTGATCCGGGTCATGCCGGCGCAGGGAGCGTGAATGCCTTGAGCAGTGTGGAAGTGGCCGTCCGAGGGGGCGGTGTCATCGGGCTGTCCGTGGCGCTTGCCGCGGCACGAGCCGGGTTCTCCGTCTCCGTGTTCGACGACGGTTCGCCGCACGCCGGTTCACGGGTCGCGGGCGGCATGCTCGCGCCGTTGACGGAGGCGTGGCCCGGCGAGGAAGCCGTGGTGGAGCAGGGTGTCGAGGCCCTGGCGATGTGGCCCGCGTTCGCCGAGTCGCTGGGCGTTCCGCTGTTCACCGCGGGGACGCTGGCCGTGGGAACGCAGCCCGGCGATCTCGCCGATCTTCGCCATGCCGGGGAGTTGCTGACCTCGCGGGAGATCCGGGCTCTGGAACCCTCGCTGGGCCCGGCGGTGCGTGGTGGCGTGTACGCGCCGGGGGACCTCGCCGTCGACAACCGCGTGCTGCTTTCCGCACTGTGGAAGGCTTGTCTGGACGCCGGTGTCGTGTCCTCAGTGGAGGGACGAGTCACGGTGATCGCGGCCGGGGCGTGGAGCGGGACGCTGCATCCCGCGCTGCGCTCGATCCGGCCGGTCAAGGGCGAGATCCTGCGACTTTCCCATCGCCCCGGCGCTTTGCCGCCACCCAAGCACACGATCCGCGCACTGGTGTCGGGTCGTCCGGTGTACCTGGTGCCCCGCGACGACGGCCTGGTCGTCGGCGCGACCCAGTACGAGGCGGGGTTCGACACCGACGTGTCCGTCGCGGGCGTGCGGGACCTGTTGCGGGACGCGGAAACCGTGCTGCCCGGCATCGCCGAGTACGCGCTCACCGAGGCCGCCGTCGGGTTCCGCGCGGGCAGCCCGGACAACGTCCCGGTCGTGCGCTGGCTGGAGTCCGGCGTGATCGCCGCGACCGGCCACCACCGCAACGGGCTCCTGCTCGCCCCGCACACCGCTCGCCTCGTGGTCGAGCTGCTGGCGTCGCGACCGGCAACCTCCACCGCGTGTTCGACGCTCAGCAGGTCGCCTCGCGGCACCGGCCCCACGCCCACAGCCAACCAGGATGAGGACGTGGGGCCGGCACCACGACGCACCCGTCTGACCGCCGAACACGGGGCGAAGGCTGCCAGTCGCGACGCCAAGGGAGGAAGTTCGTGAAGGCACAGGTGAACGGGACCTCCCGTGACTTGAGCGAGGGCACGTCGGTGGCCGCGGTGGTGACGCTGGTGGGCGCACCCGACAAGGGCGTGGCCGTGGCGCTGGACGGCGCCGTGGTGCCGAGGGCGTTGTGGGACAGGACGATCGTGCCGGACGGCGGCGTCGTCGAGGTGCTGACCGCGGTCCAGGGAGGCTGACGTGGACGATCCGCTGATCATCGCGGGCCGGGAGTTCCGGTCCAGGCTCATCACCGGCACCGGCGGTGCCGCGAACCTCTCGGTGCTGGAACGGGCCCTGGTCGCGTCCGGCACCGAGCTGACCACCGTGGCGATGCGCCGGGTGGATGCTCAAGGTCAGACCGGCGTTCTGGAGTTGTTGCGGCGCCTTGGAATCGAGGTGCTGCCGAACACCGCGGGCTGCCGCACGTCCGCGGAGGCCGTGCTGACCGCGCAGCTGGCGCGGGAGGCGCTGGAGACGAACTGGGTCAAGCTCGAGGTCGTCCACGACGAGGAGACCCTGCTGCCGGACCCGGTCGAGCTGCTCGACGCGGCGGAACGGCTGGTCCGCGACGGCTTCGTGGTCCTGCCCTACACCAACGACGACCCGGTGCTCGCGTTGAAGCTCCAGGACATCGGTTGTGCGACGGTCATGCCGTTGGGCTCTCCCATCGGTACCGGCCTGGGCATCCGCAACCCGCACAACATCGAGCTGATCACTTCCAGGGCATCTGTTCCAGTGGTGCTCGACGCGGGCATCGGCACGGCCTCCGACGCGGCGCTGGCGATGGAACTCGGCTGCTCAGCGGTGCTTCTGGCGACCGCCGTCACACGGGCGCAGGACCCGGAACGGATGGGCGCCGCCATGCGTTGTGCGGTCGAGGGAGGACGGCTGGCCCGCCTGGCCGGACGAATTCCACAACGCTTTTGGGCCCAAGCGTCTTCGCCGGGACTCTGAGGTCGCTACCGTGGGTGCTCACGTGTTGGGGGATGATTGACAACTACCTGAATCCCGCCGAGGAGGACGACAAGCCGTGACGGCCCCCATTGACGCCGAGGTCGAGGACGCGACCGCGCGCCTGTACCTGGCGATCGGCCGGCTGGCCCGGTTGCTGCGACGCACCGGTTCCCCCGGACTCGGCCCCGGCGCGGTCTCCGCGCTGGCCACGCTGGCTCGCTGCGGCCCCATGCGCCTAGGCGACCTCGCGAACAAGGAGGGCGTGGCACCCCCGACGCTGTCCCGCATCGTCGCCGCGCTGGTGGAGGCCGGTTACGTGAAGCGCGAGCCCGACCCGCAGGACGGCCGCGCCTGGCTCGCCACCCCCACACCCGAGGGCGAGACGATGGTGTCCGGCGTGCGGTCCGCGCGGGTGCGCGAGCTGCAGCGGCGGATCGAACAGCTGACACCGGAGCACATCTCGGCCCTGGTGGGCGCTCTGGACGCGCTGGAGACGCTGGTCGGCGAGGAGTCGAAGTAGCGCGTGAAGTCCCGGACCGCGGGCATGTGGTGGGGCACCTCGATCGAGGCGCCCGACCCCGGTGCCCTCGCGAGGTTCTACGCGGAACTCCTGGGCTGGCACCTCGGCCACGAGGAGCCGGACACCGCGATCGTCGCCGCGTCCCCGAACGGGCCGTTCTTCGTGTTCCAGCGCGCGGACGGCTATCGGGCGCCGGTCTGGCCGCCGGTCGACGGACGGCAGCGCCCGATGATGCACTTCGACTTCCAGGTCGGTGACCTGGAATCGGCCGTCGCCGAGGCGGTGTCGCTGGGAGCCGTTCTCGCCGACATCCAGCCGCAGCCGAACGTCCGGGTGCTGCTAGACCCCGCCGGACACCCCTTCTGCCTGTGCCTCGACGAGGACTCGCAGTAGCGCCTGGTTGAAGGCGTCGAACTCCGCCGTCACCACCTCACGGGTCTGCGCCGGCACGCCCTCGGCCATCGTGCCGGTGAAGCTCTCGACGTTCACCAGCAGCGTGCCGTCCGCCGTCTCGCTGAGCTCCCAGCGGTGGCGCCAGAAGAACGTCTCCGGGTCGCCGCCCTGGGAGGCCGGCGCGTACGGCTCCAGCGAGGTGATCTCGCCGTCGAAGTCGCGTTCGAACGGCGTGCCCTTGGCCGCCTTCACCTTGGTGTGCACGCCATCCACGTGCGTGTACTCCAGCGGTTTTCGCCGCTAGCCGTCGAGCCTCCAGAACGGCGAGACCGGGCCGACGCCACCGCCCAACGGATAGGCCGCCGCCACCGACTTCACGATGAAGTCCTTGCCGAACCGCACTGCCTCCGGCACCGACGCACCCTTCGACAGAGCAGAACTGATCGACGACGCGAGAGTGTCGCCACTGCCGTGCGTGTGCTCGGTGTCGTAACGAGGTCCGGGCAGTTCGATGAACTCCCGCCCGTCGTAGAGCAGGTCGAGGCACTCCGGGTCGTCCCACATGTGGCCGCCCTTCACGAGCACCCACTCCGGCCCCATGGCGTGCAACGCCTCCGCCGCCACGCGCTGGTCCGCGCGGTCCTTCACCGCGATGCCGGTGATCAGCCGCACCTCGTCGAGGTTCGGCGTCACCAGCGTCGCGCGCGGGAACAGCAGGCCCCGCAACGCGTCCAGGGCGTTGTCGGCGAGCAGTTGGTTGCCGTGCATGGACGCCGAGACCGGGTCGACGACGAACGGCGTCCTGCCCCGTCCGATGCCGACGCGGTCCAGAGCCGGCGTGATCGCCTCGATGATCACCGCGGACGCGAGCATGCCGGTCTTCGCGGCCTGCACGCCGATGTCCTCGGCCACCGAGATGATCTGCGCCGCGACGACGTCCGCCGGGATCTCGGAGACGCCCGTGACGCCCAGGGAGTTCTGGACCGTCACGGCCGTCAGCGCCACGCAGCCGTGCACCCCGCACGCGAAGAGCGTGCGGAGGTCGGCCTGGATGCCCGCACCACCACCGGAATCGCTTCCGGCGATGGTGAGGACCCTGGGTGGTGCCGAGGTCACGAAGTCTCCACGACGGGGAGGTAGACCTTGTTGCCCGTGTCGGCGAACTCGCCGGACTTCTCCGCCATGCCCGCCTCGATCGCCTCCACTGTGGACAGTCCGCGTTCCTCGGCGTAGCGCCGCACGTCCTGCGTGATCTTCATGGAGCAGAACTTCGGCCCGCACATCGAGCAGAAGTGCGCCGTCTTCGCCGGTTCCGCGGGGAGCGTCTCGTCGTGGAACGAGCGCGCGGTGTCCGGGTCGAGCGACAGGTTGAACTGGTCCTCCCAGCGGAACTCGAAGCGCGCCTTGGACAACGCGTCGTCCCAGTCCTGGACGCCGGGGTGGCCCTTGGCGAGGTCCGCGCTGTGCGCCGCGATCTTGTACGTGATCACGCCGGTCTTCACGTCGTCGCGGTTCGGCAGGCCGAGGTGCTCCTTCGGCGTGACGTAGCAGAGCATCGCGGTGCCCAGCCAGCCGATCTGCGCCGCGCCGATCGCGGACGTGATGTGGTCGTACGCCGGCGCGATGTCCGTGGCCAGCGGCCCGAGGGTGTAGAACGGCGCCTCACCGCACCACTCCTCCTCGAGCCGGACGTTCTCGGCGATCTTGTGCATCGGCACGTGGCCGGGGCCCTCGATCATCACCTGGACGTCCTTGGCCCGCGCGATGTGCGTGAGCTCGCCCAGGGTCCTGAGCTCGGCGAACTGCGCCTCGTCGTTGGCGTCCGCGATGGAACCCGGCCGCAGCCCGTCGCCCAGCGAGAACGTGATGTCGTAGGTCCGCAGGATGTCGCAGAGCTCCTCGAAGTGCGTGTAGAGGAAGCTCTCCTTGTGGTGCGCGAGGCACCACCCGGCCATGATCGCCCCGCCGCGCGAGACGATGCCGGTGACGCGCTTGGCCGTCATCGGCACGTACCGCAGCAGCACGCCCGCGTGCACGGTCATGTAGTCGACGCCCTGCTCGGCCTGCTCGATCACGGTGTCGCGGTAGACCTCCCACGACAGCGCGGCCGGATCGCCGTTGACCTTCTCCAGCGCCTGGTAGATCGGCACGGTGCCGATCGGGACCGGCGAGTTGCGCAGGATCCACTCGCGCGTCTCGTGGATCCGCTTGCCGGTGGACAGGTCCATGATCGTGTCGGCACCCCAGCGGGACGCCCACACCATCTTGTCGACCTCGTCCTCGATCGACGACGACACGGCGGAGTTGCCGATGTTGGCGTTGATCTTGACGAGGAACTTCTTGCCGATGATCATCGGCTCGGCCTCGGGGTGCTTGCGGTTCAACGGGATGACCGCACGTCCGATGGCCACCTCGTTGCGGACGAACTCCGCGTCGAGGTTCTCCCGCGTCGCGATGTAGCGCATCTCCGGGGTGATGATCCCGGCCTTCGCGTACGCGAGCTGGCTGACAGCTCCGTTGATCGGTTCCCGTGCGGCGATCCACCCCGACCTCAGGTCAGGGAGTCCACTGTGGACGTCGATGGTCGCGTTGTCGTCGGTATACGGACCGGAAGTGTCGTACAGATCGACATGTTCACCGTTGGTCAGTTCCACCCTGCGGAAAGGCACACCATCGCGGTACACCTTGCGAGAGCCAGAGATCGGGCCAGTGGTCACACTGGGCTTGACCGAACGGTCGTCAAGTGCCGTCACGACATTCCTCCCTACGCCGGCATTACCCGGTCAGGTTCAGGCGGTCGGTGACACCGGCACTACTGCCAGTCACCCTCTCAGCCCGCTCAGGCGCGAGCTCCCGCGTTGTGTTGAGTTGTCGAGAACCGACCATAGTCAGAGCGCGCCGTAGCTGCCAAGGGCGTCGTTTGCCCCTAATCTCTTCCCCGTGGCTGATCACCAGCCGTTCCCGCCCGGCGCGCGACGCGGCCAGCGTCCCGCCGTGGTCTCGGCATGCCCTTCCTGCGGTGAACTCGCAGGTCGCGGTTACCCCGACTGCGGCTTCTGCGCGGAACTGCTCGACCAGTTCTGGCTCTCGGACTGGGAGGCCCTGCGGACGTCGTCCCAGCTGGCGGACCGGGAACTGGCCGAACTGGTGACCTCCGCGGACGTCGGCCAGTACCCGTGGACGTGCGTCGACTGGGCGATGACGCTGCTGGCGTGCTCACGCTGTGGTGCCGAACTGGGCACCGGGCCGGTCGAGTGCGTGCGGTGCGCGGTCACCGAGGAACGCCGGTGGAACTGGGACCACTCGGCGCACCCGTACACGATGAGCGCGAACGAGCACCTGCTCCGGGTCGCCCGCGCGGCCCTGCGCGCACCCCACCGGCGTCGTCCGGCCGTCGTGCAGGCCTGGCAGCTCGTGCTGCCGTTCCTGATCGCCGGTGAGGTGATCGAGTTCGGTCGTCTGGACCGGATCCGCGCGCACGTGCTGGCCGGCGGCTACGCGTCGATGGCCGCCTGCCACACCTTCGGCGAGCTGGCCGGGTTGCCCGAGCTGTTCTGGCGCCGGGGCAACCCGATCTCAACGCGGGTCGAGTACCAGCCTGACTCCGAGCGCCAGCAGCACGCCGCCCGACAGCTTCTCGAGCGCGGGACGGACCCGCGGCCTGCTCAGCCAGCCCCTGATCGTGTGCAGGATCGACACGATGACCAGGTACCAGACGGTGTCGATGAGGACCCACCCGACGGCGAGGAAGAGCAGAACCCCCTGGCCGGCCTCCCCGGCAGGCACGAACTGCGGTAGGAACGAGATCGCGAACACGCCGAGCTTCGGGTTGGCCAGGTTCACGATCAGGCCGCTGCGGAACGCGTGGCTGGGCGGTGGCGGTTCGGCGCCCGGCAGGCTCTTGCTGATCAGGGCCTTGACGCCCAGGTAGATCAGGAAGACGGCGCCCGCGACGCGGAGCCCGTGGTAGGCGATCTCCGAGGCCGTGAGCAGGACCGACAGGCCCAGTGCGGCCGCGACCGCCCAGCAGGCCACGCCGACCTCCATGCCGAACACCGTCGCCAGCGCGGCTTTTCGCCCGTGCACCGACTGTCGCAGGACCATGGCCGTGCCAGGTCCGGGCGACAGTGCGATGAGGAACGAGGCCGCCACGAAGGCGACGATGTTTTCGATTGGCATGTCTCGATGGTGAGGGTGGTCGCAACTCGTTTCTTGACCTGGAGCGCGCTCCAGGATGTTCGGTGGTGCCATGACCTTGGAACTGGGGAAGCTGGGATTCGGCACGTGGGCGATGGGCGGGCCGTTCTCCGGCCCGGACGGGTCGCCGGTCGGCTGGGGGCCCGCCGACGACGGTGAGTCGGTGCGGGCGTTGCGGCGGGCCGTGGAGCTGGGTGTGACGCTGTTCGACACCGCGGACGTCTACGGGTGCGGGCACGCGGAGACGCTGGTCGGGCAAGCGTTTGCGGGCATGCGTGACCAGGTGGTGATCGCCACCAAGTGGGGCTGCGGGTTCGACGCGGCGGCTCGGCGGATGACCGGGGACGAGGGGTCGGTCGCGTACCTGCGCGGTGCGGTCGAGGCGTCGTTGCGGCGGCTCGGGACCGACCGGATCGACCTGTACCAGCTGCACGTCGGCGGGCTGGGGCTGGAGGAGGCGGCGCTGCTGCGGGACGAGTGCGAGGCGCTGGTGGCCGCGGGCAAGATCCGGGGCTACGGGTGGAGCACGGACGACGTCGAGCGGGCGCGGTTCTTCTGCGAAGGGGAGCACGGGGTCGCGGCGCAGGCCGACATCAACCTGCTGTTCGACAACCCCGAGATGTACGCGGGGGAGTACGCGGTGCTGTGCCGCCGGCCGTTGGCGATGGGGTTGCTGGCCCGGGAGACGTTCGGTGCGCTGCCGGAGGACGACGTGCGCGTCACGAACCCGTCCTGGCTGCGGTTCTTCGTGGACGGGCGGCCGTCACCGGAGTACTTCGAGGCTCGTGAGGCTGTTCGGGACGTGCTGACGTCCGGCGGGCGGACGCTGGTGCAGGGGGCGCTGGCGTGGTTCTGGGCGCGTTCTCCCCGCCTGGTTCCGATCCCGGGTGTCCGGACGGTGGCCCAGGTCGAGGAGAACGCCCGCGCGCTGGAGTTCGGTGCGTTGAGCGTGGACGAGCTGAAGCAGGTGGAGGCGGTGCTCCGGCCTTAGTCCTCGTCCTCGTCGAAGTTCGCGGGGTCGTTCGGGTCCCACGAGAGTCCCGGCACGTTCCACTCGTTGTCGCGCAGCATCCGCTTGGCCTCCTTCTTGTACCGGCCGATGAGGCGGTCGGTGTAGAGGTAGCCGTTGAGGTGGTCGGTCTCGTGCTGCAGACAGCGGGCGAAGAAGCCGGTGCCCTCGGCCTCGAACGGCTCCCCGTCGAGGCCCACGCCGGTCACCTTCGCCCAATGGGCGCGTCCGGTCGGGTACGCCTCGCCCGGCACGCTCAGGCAGCCCTCGAAGTCGTCGTCCGGGTCCGGCATGGTCTCCGGGATCTCGGACGTCTCCAGCGTGGGGTTCACGATCACGCCGCGGTGCTGGACACCATCGTCATCCGGGCAGTCGTAGACGAAGACCCGCAGGTCGAAGCCGATCTGGTTGGCCGCGAGCCCGACACCACGAGCAGCTGCCATCGTCTCGAACATGTCGTCGACGAGCGTCTTCAGCTCGGTGTCGAACTCGGTGACCTCGCGCGTCGGGTTGTGGAGCACGGGGTCGCCGGCGATGCGGATGCGATGGACGGCCATGGCTGAACTTTATGCGGTCCAAAACTGTCGGTGTCGCGCGGTACGTTGGAACGATCACGTGATTGAATTGCCCGCACCTGAGATGGTGTGGCGACCGTGGGGAGCCAGATGGATCACGCCGAGACGCTCACCTCCGCTGACGGGCTGACCAGCCGCGAACGCACGATGCTCGCGTTCGAGCGTCAGTGGTGGAAGTACTCGGGATCCAAGGAACAGGCCATCAGGGAACTGTTCGACATGTCCGCGACCCGCTACTACCAGCTGCTCAACGCGCTCGTGGAATCCGAAGCCGCTCTGGCCGCCGATCCGATGCTCGTCAAGCGGTTGCGCGGCGTCCGGACAGGCCGCCAAAGGGTTCGCGCCCGCGCCAGGAGCACCGAGGACTGATGACCTCCCCCGAGTCCGCAAGCCCGTCCCGTCCGGCCAAGGCCGCCGGCTTCGCCCTGCTCGGCGTCGCCGCTGTCGCGTTGGTGATCGGTGTTGTCAGCCTGTTCGGCGGCGGCTCCGACACACCTCCCGTCGCCGAGGGGTCGTCCACCGCGCCGCCGGCGTCGGCCACCTCTGAGCAGCCGCCTGCCTCGACTCCGTCTTCGGAGGCTCCTGCCTCCACCACTCAGCCTCCGGCTTCCACACCTTCGGCGCCTACCACCTCGGTTGTGCCGCCTCCGCCCGTCACCCAGCCCGGGGTGGCCAAGGCTCCGGTCCGGATCTACAACAACTCGACCATCACCGGGTTGGCCGCCAAGGCTTCTGACGAGGTCACGGCCAACGGGTGGACTGTTGCCGGGACCGGCAACTACTCGTCCGGGACCATTCCGACGACCACCGTGTACTTCCGGCCTGGGACTGAGGAAGAGGCTTCTGCGAAGGAGCTGGCTTCGGTGCTGCGGGCCCGGGTCGAGCCTCGGTTCGACGGGATCCAGTCAGCTGCCGCTGGGATCATTTTGATCGTCACCAATGATTTTCAGGGTGCGTCCAAGAACAAGTAGGCGCGTTCCTGTTTCACGCGCCGGGCTCCGCCCGGGACCCCGCCGATCTGATCAAAAGCCGGGGTTCACGCCGTACGCAGGTTGATGGCACGCCTGTTGCTTTGGGTGAAGTGGCGTTGCGCAGATGTGCGGCCGGGTGGGGTGACGAAGCCACCCCACCCGGATCGCATTGGTGAAGACTGCTCGCCTTCGGCGTCGCTCGAGTGGGCTTGCCTGCCGTCAGCGGCGGTTTGCCGCGTAGGCCGCCAGTGACACCAGCTGTGCCGGGTCCAACGACGGGCGGACCACTTCCCTCGCCTTTGCCAGGTGGGTTCGTGTCACCTCTGCCGCGTCCAGGGATTCCCGCATTGCCGTCAGTGCCGCTTCGCGGATCAGGGCCGCGCAGTCCGCTGCCGAGTACATGTCCAGCTCGGTCGCCAGGGTGGACAGGTCCACGTCTGCGGACAGCGGGGTGTTCCTGGACGACGCCTTGAGGATTTCCGTGCGTGCCTCGGCGTCGGGCGGTGGGACGTAGACGAGGCGTTCCAGGCGGCCTGGGCGCAGCAGTGCCGGGTCGATCAGTTCCGGGCGGTTGGTCGCGGCGATCACCACCACGTCGCGGAGGGGCTCTACGCCGTCCAGTTCGGTCAGCAGGGCCGCTACCACCCGGTCTGCCACGCCGGAGTCCGAGGACTGGCCCCTGCGCGGGGCCAGGGCGTCCACCTCGTCCAGGAAGACGAGTGCGGGGGCCGCGTCCGCTGCCCGGCGGAAGAGTTCTCGGACCGCTCGTTCCGACTCGCCCACGAACTTGTCCATCAGCTCGGCGCCCTTGACGGTCAGGACGTTGAGCTGGCCCGTGCCCGCCAGTGCGCGGACCAGGAAGGTCTTGCCGCATCCCGGCGGGCCGTAGAGCAGGACGCCTCGCGGGGGCGCCACGCCCAGGCGGGCGAAGGAGTCCGGGTAGCGCAGGGGCCAGAGGGCCGCCTCGGTGAGGGCCTGCTTGACCTCCTTCATGTCGCCGACGTCTTCCAGCTTCAGGCCGCCGGTCTGGACCGTGTCCGACGCCGACATGGAGATCGGGCGGACCGTGTTCAGGGCGCCCAGGAGGTCTTCTTGGCCCACGCGGGGTTCTGGGTTCTCGCGTTGGCGTAGTGCTGCTCGTACTGCTGCTTCCCGGCGCAGGGCGCAGAGGTCCGCCGCCACGAAGCCCGGGGTGCGGGCCGCCACCTCGCCGAAGTCCACATCGGACTCCAGCGGGACGTCGCGCAGGAGTACGCGCAGGAGTTCTGTTCGGCCTGCCGTGTTCGGCAGGGGGAGGGTCAGTTCGCGGTCCACCAGGTCCGGGGACCGCAGGCGGGCGTCCACCGACTCCGCCCTGGCCGAGGTGACGATCAGGGCCAGGTTCGGGCGGGAGATCGCCGTGCGCAGGATGTCCAGGACGACGGTGGCCACCGGGGGCGGGGCTGTCGGGAGCAGGGCGTCGATGTCGGTCAGGAGCAGGATCGTGGGGTTCTCCGGGACTCCTGCGATGGCGTCGCCCAGCTGTTTGGCCATGGCGCCCGGTTCCAGGACGGCGATGCTCGGGGCGGCCAGTTCCACGAGGGTGGCGTCCACCGAGCGGGCCACCGCGCGGACGAGGGTCGCCTTGCCGACGCCTTCCGGGCCGCTGACCATGGCGGCCAGGCGGGCGGAGGCGCCCAGCTTGGTGAGGAGTTCCGGCTGGCGGAACATCAGTTCCAGCCATTCGGTCAGGCGGCGGGCCTGGTCTCGCTGGCCCACCAGGTCCGTCAGGGGGAGGGCCTCGTGCTTCTCCTGCACCACGACCGGGGTCACTTCCGCGGTGGGGGCCGAGGCCGAACGCCAGCCCACGACGCTGGACGGCTGGACGGCCACCGGGCCCGCCGGGTCGGTGGAGGTGATGGTGATCAGTTCGTTCGTCCACGTCATGCCGATGGCGTTGGACAGCTTGCGGCGGGTCTCCGAGACGTTCGCGCCTGGCGGCGGTGCCAGGTCCTGGGGGAGCAGCGAGACGTTGTCGCCGACGGTGAGGACCTTGCCGGTCAGGGCCATGCGGACGTGGTCAGGGGTCAGCGCCGTGGTGGCGAGGCGGGAGCCCGCGACGGTGATCGTGCGGGCCGCAGTCACCTGGACCGGGGCCACGACGATCTCCGCGCCCTCGACCACGCCCAAGTTGGTGAGCGTCACGTCGTCCACCAGGACCACGCCTGGCGGGTGGTCGCCCGCGGCGGCGAGGGCCGCGCTCACGCGGGCGCCGGTCAGCTTCACGGCGTCCCAGGCTCGCAGGCCCAGGGCGTCCAGCACCTCGGGGTGAAGGCGGACTACGCCGCGCCGGGTGTCCAGAGCGGACGGGGACAGGCGAGCCGTCAGCGTGATCACGCCGCCGACTCTAGTTCCTCACAGGCCGGTTGACCGGAGGTCCGGCACCAGGCACGGTGTTGCTGGATCGGGCCTGAGGGCTCGATCGTGACCCTGGGGGCAATTTGATGCGCCATACATCGGCGCGCGGCTTTCGTGTGGCCGCGATTCTTCTCGCACTGACTGTTTCGGCCGGCGTTGCGGCGCCTGTGGCTCATGCCGCGCCGCCCGGGCCGCAGGTGAGCTCCAGCCAGTACCCGCCGTCGCAGCCCGGTGGCGGTGTCGGCGTGGCGGGCACGTTCGAGCTCGACGCGGCCGACGACGTGGTGAAGTTCATCTACTCGTTCACCAACGACGAAGGGTTCCTCGACAAGGAGGTTCCCGCTGACGCCGAAGGCAACGCGACGATCCGGTGGACGCCTCGCGTCGCGGGCACGCACCGGTTCTTCGTCAGCTCGATGAACCGGGCGGGCGTCTACTCCGAGATCCCGCTGTACGAGTTCACCGTGCTGCCGGGCGGGGGTCCTGTCGCGCACTGGCCGCTGGACGGTGGGCTGACCGACACCAACGGGCAGAACGCCTTGGTGCCCAACGGGAATCCGGACCTGGCCGTTGCCGGGCACGTGGGCAAGGGCGTCAGGCTGAACGCGGCGCAGGACCACCTCGGCGGCGCGGCCCCGGTCGACACCTCGAAGAACTTCACGCTGTCGGCGTGGGCGAAGGTGGACCGGGGCGACGCCAGCCGTGCCGTCGTGGCCACTTCGGACAGCACCGCGTCCAGCTCAGGTCTGTACTTCGACGCGGGCTCCGCGCGCTGGGCGTTCGGCATGACCGCGGCGGCCGACAGGGCCGCTCTCTCCGTGGCGCGTTCGCGGGACGCGGCGGAGACCGGTGTCTGGACGCACCTGGCCGGCACCTACGACGCCACCACGAGGATCCTCGCCCTGCACGTCGACGGCGCCAAGCAGGGCGAGGTCACCGGGGTGGAGGGCTGGCAGGCCTCGCAGCTGCTGGTGGGACGGCTCCGCTGGAACAGTGCGGAGATCACCGGTTCCCCCGGTGCGGCCGACGAGATCAAGGTGTACGCGCGGACGCTGAGCGACGCCGAGATCAAGGTGCTGGCCGGACAGGTCGGCCTCCGCGCCCACTACCGGTTCGGCGAGGGCGCCGGCGGTTCCACCGCGGACGACGTCACCGGCGCGGCCGCGACCATCGGCGGCAACACCGTCTGGGAGACGGACGGGGACGACACGTCGTTGCTGTTCAACGGACCTGACTCCGAGGGGCGGGAAGGCGAGGCCTACGTCTCGGCGCCGTCGCCCGGCATCCGCACGGACCGCTCCTTCTCGATCTCCGCGTGGGCGCGGCTGGACCTCGACGCACGCGACGGCAAGTCCCGCACGGTCCTGAGCCTGGTGCACAACGGCACCTCGCTGCTCGACCTCAGGTCCGGCGGTGCCTCGAGGAAGTGGGAGCTCGTGACGGGTGGCACCACCCTGGCGACCGGCTACGAGCTGGAACTGCAGGAGTGGACGTACCTGACGGCCGTCCACGACAAGGCCAGGTCCGAGCTGAGGTTGTACTTCAGCGGTGTGTACGTCACGAGCGTCCCGTTCACGGGCGGATCGGCGACGACGGAGTCCACTGTGGAGTTCGGCAGGCTCGCGCCCGGTGCCACCGAGGGCTTCTGGAAGGGCGGCATCGACGACGTGCGCGTCTACGCGGGCGTGTTGTCGCGGGAGCAGATCGTGGCGCAGGCCGTCCGCGTCTGAGCCGGGAGAGAAAAGCGGGCCGGACACGAGGAAGTGTCCGGCCCGCGGTTCGTTCGAATGGTCAGCGCTTCGGCTGGCGCCTCAGTCCCAGCTGCCGCCACGAGCGGCGGCGGCCGTTGGCGCTGGGCACCGCACCTTCCGCGGCAGCCGCGGTGGACGCGTCACGCCGAGGACGGCGCACGGCGCGCATGGCCGCACCGGCGACGCGGCCGTGCAACGGCTGGCGCAGACCGAGCCGGCGTGCGGCGACACCGTGTGCGCGCTTGATCGCGCGGCGGTCGGCACCCGTGACGGTCCACGCCTCGGGGTGCTTGGACAGCCACATGTACCGCCGCACCGAGTACGGGAGGTGCGCCAGGTACACGATCATCGCGACGATGAGCGCCACCAACGGATACGTGATGACCGCGGCGGCCAGCAGTCCGACGGCGACCAGCAGAGGTGCGACCGCGCGCGGCGGCACCTTCACGGTCTTCACGGACAGCGTGGGGATGCGCGACACCAGCAGGATCGCGACCACGACGGTCCACGCGCCCACGACGTAGGAGTTGTTCCACCAGCCGTCGGTGCGGACCTGCTCCTCGATGATCAAGGGGAGCAGGAGCAGCAGACCGCCCGCGGGAGCGGGGACGCCGACGAAGAACTCCTTCGCGAACGGCGGTTGTTCCTTCTCCAGCAACGTGTTGAAGCGGGCGAGGCGGACCACCATGCAGACCGCGAAGATCAGCGCGATGACCCAGCCGGCGCGGCTGCCCTCGAACTTCCAGAGGTAGATCGCGAGGGCGGGGGCGACGCCGAACGAGATGGCGTCGGCCAGCGAGTCGAGCTCCGCGCCCATCTTCGACGTCGCGTCCAGCAGGCGGGCGATGCGGCCGTCGAGGCCGTCGAACACGGCTGCCGCCGCGATCGCGGTGATGGCCGCACCCCACATGCCGACGTTCGCGAAGTGCACTGCGGACAGGCCCGAGCACATGGCCAGGACCGTGATCGCGTTCGGCAGCAGGCGAACGCCGGGCCCGCTGGGTGCCACCTACGCCTCCGGGAGTTCGGCGAGAACGGTCTCGCCGCCGATCGTGCGCTGGCCGGCCTCGACCAGGACACGGCTGCCACGCGGGACGTAGAGGTCCACGCGCGAGCCGAAGCGGATCAGGCCGTACGTCTGGCCCGCGGTGACCTTCTCGCCCTCGGCGACCTCGCACACGATGCGGCGCGCGACCAGGCCGGCGATCTGCACGACGACGAGGTCGTGGCCGTCGACGGTGCGCAGCCACACGGTGTTGCGCTCGTTCTCCTCGGAGGCCTTGTCGAGGTCGGCCGAGAGGAACTTGCCGGGGTGGTACGAGACCTGGACGATCTCGCCGTCCGCGGGCACGCGCTGCACGTGCACGTCGAAGACCGAGAGGAACACGCTGACGCGCGTCATCGGCTGGGTGCCCAGGCCGAGCTCGGCGGGCGGGACGGCGTCGACCACGTGCGAGACGGTGCCGTCGGCCGGGGCCACGGCGAGGTTCGGACGGGTCGGAGTCACGCGCTTCGGCTCGCGGAAGAACCACGCCACCCACGCCGTGACCAGCGCGAGGACGACGCCCAGGCGCTTGAAGCGCAGCCGGACGAGGAGGGTCGCGATCGCCGCACCGGCGACGAACGGGCGCCCTGCCGGGTGCATCGGCGGCACCATGCCGCGCGCGAGTTCGAGGAAGTGGGAGACGGGCTTCTCGCTGCTCATCGTGTCTGTGGGTTCCGTAGCTTCCGTGGATTGTCGGGCGGCATCACGCTACGGCAACACGCCAAACCGCCCATCGGGCCTGCCGGAAAGACAAGCGGCCGGTAGGCCCGTGCATCCCCCGACGAATGCACGGGCCGACCGGCACCTGCGGGCAGTGTAATCCCCGTCACATGGCGTTAACAACGTCGCTCGGTGAGCGTTCCGTCACAGTCCGTCGACGCCGAGGGCTTGCAGCCTGAAACGCACTTCGGGGACTCGATTAGCGTCACGGACGGCGGGGGCGACCAGCTCGTCCGGGTAGACCGCAGCTCCGTCCGGCATCCGCAGCAGGAGCAGTCCGCCCCAGTTGAGTTCCAGCGTCGCGCGGTTAGCCGTGACAAGCAGGTCAGAGACCATGCATCCGAGCAGTTCCGTCACGGCCTCGACCGCGGCGTCGTGCACCTCCGCAGGGGTCAGCGACGCGTCTACCGGCGCCCCTGTCAGCTTGTGCAGCTCTGCCCGCGACAACGCGGTCAGCACGTCGTTCAGCGTCTCGCCGACCTTGCTCACCCGGCCCGCGTGCCGCAGTCCGTCGGCGTAGCGGCGCACCAGCAGTGGCCCGGTCAGCGGGGCGAGCTCCGCCCAGGTGATCGGCGGTCCCTGCACCCCGGCCAGCGCCGCGACGGCCTCGGGAGCGGTGCCGTCGAGCAACGACCACGCGGACCGTTCGTCGAGCGCCTCCGCCACGCCGAAGGACGGGAAGAGCCGCGCGATCGTCGCCACCCGCTCGCGGATCGGCGGATGGCTGTCGAACACCGAGGTCGGCTCCTGCGCGGCCATCAGCGGCTCGATCTCGCGCAACTGGTGCACGCGCCGCGGGTGGTCGAGATAGGCGCGGAAGCCCTCCAGCAGCGGCGGCGTGCGTCCAGCCAGGACGGCCAGCGAGACGTACCAGCGCTGGTAGTCGTTCCAGGCCTCGCCGAGCGGGCCGCCGCGCAGCAACGACCGGATCGCCGCCTCCCGCCCGGCCGCCGCCACGGACACCTCGTCGGCGAACTGCTCGTGCTTGCGGCTCTCCGAGGCGGCGACCAGCGCGTACAACCGTGCCCACGCGAAGAGGACGCCGGTCGTGTCGAACCACCCCGCCCCGATCGCGACCTTCGCGCGGTAGGTCAGCGCGGAGACCCTGGTGTGCCCGCCGCCGTAGTGACCCAGTTCGTGCGCTAACACCGACCGCAGCTCGCCGATGCTCATGCCCGCCACGAACGGCAGGCCGAGCTCGAGGTAGCGCGTGCCGCGGCGTTCCCACACGCCCGCGTTGGGCTCGCTGGTCAGGCGGATGTCGTCGGGCCCGCGGGTGCCGGCGATCCGTGCCAGCTCGTCGACGTGGCGCCACAGCTCGGGATGCGTCGCGCGGGTCAGCACGACGCCGCTGGGCTTCGGGCTCGACCACACCGCGACGGCCATCGCCACCAGCGGCGGACCGCCGATCACCAGCGCCAGCGCGCCCAGGATCGCCCCGCCCTCGACATCACCTCGCCCGAACAACGTGAGCGCCAGGAATCCCAGACCGGCGAACAACCCCACCGCGAGCACGAAGAACCCGGCCAGCATCGCCAGCGCGAGTGCCGCTCTCATGCTTCCCCCAGACCGATCTGAACTACTGCAGGTATCGCACGGTGACCTCGGCCCCCGCGGCCAACTCGGTGACGTCCTCCGGCACCTCGATCAGGCAGTTCGACAGAGCGAGCGCCGACAGCAGGTGCGAGCCGGGACCGCCGACGGGCGTCACGACCTCGCCGGACGACGGGTCGTGCAGGCCGCGCCGGAACTGCGTCTTCCCCGCTGGAGACGTCAGCGCGGTCGTGATGGTTGCCCGCGCGGTGCGGCGGTCCGACCGCGTGTGGCCCATGGACGCCATCAGCGCCGGCCGCACGAACACCTCGAACGACACCTGCGCGCTCACCGGGTTGCCCGGCAGCGACAGCACCGGCACGCCCTCGTAGCGGCCGGAGCCCTGCGGCCCGCCCGGCTGCATCGCGACCTTGGTGAACTGCACGTCGTGGTCCGCGAAGGCGTCCTTGACCACCTCGTAGGCGCCCGCGCTGACCCCGCCGGACGTCATGATCACGTCCACCGAGCCCAGGTACGGCTTGAGCGCCTCGTGGAACGCCTCGACGTCGTCCGGCACGAACCGCAGCTGCACCGCGACGCAGCCCGCGTCCCGCACGGAGGAGGCGAGCATCATGCCGTTCGACTCGTAGATCTGGCCGGGCTCCAGCGGCTTGCCCGGCTCGACCAGCTCGGAGCCCGTCGACAGGACCAGCACGCGCGGACGGCGGCGCACCGGCAGCTCGGGCAGTCCGAGCGCGGAGGCGAGACCGAGCGTGGACGGGCGCAGCACGGTGCCGGCGGCCAGCACCGGGTCGCCCTTGCGCACGTCGTCGCCACCGGTGCGGATGTTCTGGCCGGGCTCGACAGCCCGGTTGATCGTCACCGTCTCGGTGCCGGCGTCGGTCCACTCGACCTGGACGACCGCGTCCGCGCCGGGGGGCAGCGGGGCGCCGGTCATGATCCGCTGAACCGTGCCGGGCTCCAGCTCGTTGAGCTGAGTGCGGCCGGCGGGGATGTCGTCGGCGACCGGGAGCCGGACCGGCAGCTCACCGGCCAGCTCGGCGGCGCGCACCGCGTACCCGTCCATCGCGGAGTTGTCGAACGGCGGCAGGGACAGCGGCGCGATGACGTCGGCGGCGAGCACGAGGCCCAGGCACTCGTCGAGCGGGAGCTGCAGGACGGGCATCGACCCGACGAGCTCCGCGACGCGCTGGCGGTGTTCGGCGACAGTGGTGGGGGACACGACTGCATACTGCCAACGTCGCGGTGACCGTGACGCTCGCTTTGCCCAGTTTCCTCCCGGAGGTGTTGTTCGTGCAGGTCCGGACCAGGCACACACCGACGTTCGGCGTGGCGAGACTCGTACTCGCGCCCGGCGAGGCGGTGCTGGCCGATCCGCTGACCATCGCGGCCACGAGCTACGGCCTGACGGTCGAGGTGAAGGGCGCGGGACCCAAGGCGGTCGCCCTGTGCACGGCCGGGGCGGAGGGCGGCTGGCTCGACGCGGCCCCCGTGCTGCCCGGCGACCTGCACCAGGTCGAGCTCGACGGCACGCACGGCTGGTGCGTCTCCCGGCACGGCTGGATCGCGTCGAGCAGCACGGTGGCGATGAACCCCGAGGCGCCGCCCATGCAGGCGATCTTCGGCGGCGTCGAGGGCTTCATGAACTACGCGCACGGCAAGGGCGTGGTGGTGCTCGCCTGCTACGGCGCGCTCGACCTCGTGACGCTCGAGGCTGGGGAGGCCGTGACGATCAGCAGTGATCACGTCGTGGCGTTCGCGGAGACCGTGCAATGCCGTCTCCGGCCCTCGGTGCCCGATGGCGTGCAATCCATTCAGACAGGGGAGGGCCTGGTGTTCGACTTCGCCGGTCCCGGTGCCGTGCTGACCCAGGCACGCGGTCCGCGGCGGCTCACCACGTGGTTGCGCGCCAACGGAGTCAGCCCCCGTTCATGACTCCGTAAGGAGGTATCCGAGTGAGATTTCTTCTTTTAGCGTTGCGTTCTGCGCTTTGCGTGAGATGCGTGATCTGAAGGAGGACGTCTTGGCTCTCGGTACCGTCAAGTGGTTCAACTCCGAAAAGGGATACGGCTTCATCGCGACCGATGGCGGGCCCGACGTGTTCGTGCACTACTCCGCGATCCAGATGGACGGCTTCCGCACGCTCTCCGAAGGTGACCGGGTCGAGTTCGAGGTGCAGGCGGGCAGGGACGGGCGCAGCCAGGCCTCGGACGTGCGCCGGGCGGGATGAGACGTCACTCTGATCACGGCTTCGGCCAACCCGGGGCGGGCCGATCCGGCCGGACGTTAGGCTGCCTCGCGTGTCAGAGGACCTGAGCGGACGGCGGATCGCGCACTACCGGATCGACGGTGTGCTGGGTCGCGGTGGCATGAGCGTGACCTACCGGGCCACTGACGTGAGGCTCGGCAGGAAGGTCGCGCTCAAGGTCATCGGTGAGCACCTCGCGCCCGACGCGGAGTTCCGCGAGCGGTTCGTCGACGAGGCGCGCAACACGTCCGCGATCGACCACGCGAACATCGTGCCGCTGTACGACTTCGACGAGGTCGACGGCCTGCTCTACATCGCGATGCGGCTCGTCGACGGGCAGGACCTGTCCGGGCACATCAAGGAGGGGCCGCTCACCCCCGCGCGCACGTTGACGCTGCTCGCCCAGGTGGCCGAGGCGCTCGACATGCTGCACGGCAAGGGCCTCGTGCACCTCGACGTGAAGCCGGCCAACGTGCTGGTGACGCAGAAGGAGGGCGTGCGCGAGCACGTCTACGTCGCCGACTTCGGCCTCACCCGCCGCGGCGCCACCGGCCACCGCACCCGAACGGGTGATTTCCTCGGCTCGCCGACCTACGCGGCGCCGGAGCACCTGCGCGGCGAGCCCGTCGACGGCCGCACCGACCAGTACGCGCTCGCCTGCATGCTCTTCGCCTGCCTGTCCGGCCGCCCGCCGTTCCAGGGCGGCGTGCAGGAGGTCATCGCGGGCCACCTCAGCAACGTCGTGCCGCCCTTGTCGCACCTCGTCGCGGTGCCGCCGGCCATCGACGAGGTGATCCGCAAGGGCACCTCGAAGGACCCGGCGCAGCGGTACGCGAGCTGTGCCGAGCTCATCAACGCCGCACGGGTCGCTCTCGCCGGGGTCGCGCAGGGCTCGGCTCCCGCTCAACTCGGGCCGCAGTCCGGCTCGTTCCCCGCTCAGTCGCCGGTCTCCGGGCCGATGCCGGTCCAGCAGGGGCCGTACCAGGGCGGCTACCAGCAGCCCTTGCAGGACCCCGTCCGGCTGCGCCCGCCGAACCAGGTGGGCGTGAGCGCGTTCACGTCCGGTGGCCGCAAGGAGCGGCCGGCGTGGTTCGCGCCGGTCATCGCGGCCGCGGTGGCGATCGTCGTGATCATCATCTTGGTGGTCATCCTTTCGCCTGGTGACGAGCCTGCGCGGCAGCCCAAGACGAACTCCTCGCCGACGCTGAACATCGGTGACGAGACGACCTCGCGCAAGCCGCTGCCGACCTCCGTGCCGGTGCGCACCTCACGCTGAGACTCCCCTGAGTTCGCTTGCACTCGACGTGCCCGAGTGCTAAACACGAACTAGCACTCGGCTCCATCGAGTGCCAAAAAGCAGTGAGGCTGGGACGGTGAGGCCCTCCGGGGTCGTCCGTCGCGGGCACCGAGCCTGGCCACGCGCATCGTGTTCCGCTGCGGGCATGCGCTCGCAGTGGCCCAGAATCCACATAGGCGGAGGAACACACCGCAATGGCCAAGATGATTGCGTTCGACGAGGAAGCCCGTCGCGGTCTCGAGCGCGGGATGAACATCCTCGCTGACGCCGTCAAGGTGACGCTCGGCCCGAAGGGCCGCAACGTCGTGCTCGAGAAGAAGTGGGGCGCGCCGACCATCACCAACGATGGTGTCTCCATCGCGAAGGAGATCGAGCTCGAGGACCCGTGGGAGAAGATCGGGGCCGAGCTCGTCAAGGAGGTCGCGAAGAAGACCGACGACGTCGCTGGTGACGGCACCACCACCGCGACGGTGTTGGCACAGGCTCTGGTCCGCGAGGGCCTGCGCAACGTGGCCGCGGGTGCGAACCCGCTCGGCCTCAAGCGCGGCATCGAGCAGGCCGTCGAGGCGATTGCCGAGCAGCTCCTGAAGGCCGCCAAGGAGATCGAGACGAAGGAGCAGATCGCTGCTACCGCGTCCATCTCCGCCGCTGACCCCACGATCGGCGAGCTCATCGCCGAGGCGATGGACAAGGTCGGCAAGGAAGGCGTCATCACCGTCGAGGAGAGCAACACCCTCGGTCTCGAGCTCGAGCTCACCGAAGGTATGCGCTTCGACAAGGGCTACATCTCCGGTTACTTCGTGACCGACCCCGAGCGCCAGGAAGCGACCCTCGAGGACCCGTACATCCTGCTGTTCGGCTCCAAGATCTCCACGGTCAAGGACCTGCTCCCGCTCCTCGAGAAGGTCATGCAGGGCGGCAAGCCGCTGCTGATCATCTCGGAGGACGTCGAGGGCGAGGCCCTGGCGACCCTGGTCGTCAACAAGATCCGTGGCACCTTCAAGTCCGTCGCCGTCAAGGCGCCCGGCTTCGGTGACCGCCGCAAGGCCATCCTCCAGGACATCGCCACCCTCACCGGTGGCCAGGTCATCACCGAGGACGTCGGCCTCAAGCTGGAGAACGCCGACATCTCGCTGCTGGGCAAGGCCCGCAAGGTCGTCGTCACGAAGGACGAGACGACCATCGTCGAGGGTGCCGGTGACGCCGACCAGATCCAGGGTCGCGTCAACCAGATCCGCGCCGAGATCGAGAAGTCGGACTCCGACTACGACCGCGAGAAGCTCCAGGAGCGCCTCGCCAAGCTCGCCGGCGGCGTCGCCGTCATCAAGGCGGGCGCGGCCACCGAGGTCGAGCTCAAGGAGCGCAAGCACCGCATCGAGGACGCCGTCCGCAACGCCAAGGCCGCCGTCGAGGAGGGCATCGTCGCCGGTGGTGGCGTCGCGCTGCTCCAGGCCGCCGAGGCCGCCTTCGCGGGTCTGCGTCTCACGGGCGACGAGGCCACTGGCGCGAACATCGTCAAGGTCGCCGTCGAGGCTCCGCTGAAGCAGATCGCCATCAACGCCGGCCTCGAAGGCGGCGTCGTGGTCGAGCGCGTCAAGTCCCTCCCCGCTGGTGAGGGCCTGGACGCCGCGACCGGCGAGTACAAGGACCTGATCAAGGCCGGCATCATCGACCCGGCCAAGGTCACCCGGTCCGCGCTGCAGAACGCCGCGTCCATCGCCGCGCTGTTCCTGACGACGGAAGCCGTCGTCGCGGACAAGCCGGAGAAGAACGCCGCGCCCGCCGCGCCGGACGCCGGTGGCATGGACTTCTGAGTCCCGCCGCTTCGCTTCACCTCTGAAAGGCCCGGTTCGCTTCGGCGAGCCGGGCCTTTCGGCATTCCGGGCAGCCGTTGTGGGGCTCCACGACGCCTGTGAGGCGTGGGCTTCGGCGAGCATTTCGGCATTACGGGCAATGGCCGTGCCGAAAGGATCGCAGGCACACGAACAACGGATTCCAGTACCGCCATTTCGGCATTCAGCCCGCACAGACCAACGGCCGGCCGCGGTCATCCCGCAGCCGGCCGTCGCCGCTCACTTCGCCGAAGAGTCGCGAACCCCCAGAAACCCCAGAACCCCAGTCAAAAGCCTCACAGCATGATCGTCGGTGTCACCACGGTCCTGCCCGGTTCCCCGCGGGAGTTCACCAGGTGCACCAGGATCTGGGTCGTCCCGGCCGGCACGTCCGGCAGCACGAACCGCCCGCCGTCGTCGGCCCGCGTGCACGAGGACTGGTGGTCGGCCACCCGCACCTCGACCTCGTGCTCCCCGGCGGGCACCAGCCAGCCGTCGATCCGGTGCCGTGACCCGGTCGAGGTGAAGTTCACCATCAGCGTCAGGTTGTCGACGGTGAAGGTGATCGTGCCGGTCTGTCCGCCCCTCACCCCCGCGAACGATCCGGCCCGCTCCCAGCGCGCGACCTCGACGTCCAGGGATTCCAGGGCGATCGCGAACTTCACGCGGTCCACCAGGTCGGCGGGTGGCGGGTCCAGCTCGTCGACGAGCCTGTTCAGTTCGGAGAGGACTGCGGTGTCCTCAGGGCCCCTGCGGTCGTCGCGCGGGTCGATCTCGTTCACCGCGATCCTCCTTCCGTCTCCAGGTAGTTGCGCAGCAGTGTCAAACACCGTCCCCTGGTCGGACCGATGCTGCCGTGGGGCATGGCCAGCGCCTCTGCGACTGCTCGGTACTCCGCGCGGCCCGCGAGCACGGTGAGTCGGAGCAGTTCCTGGCACCTCGTGGTCAGGCGGCCGAACGCGAGCCACAGGCGGCGGTCGCGGTCGTCCAGCAGCGTCACGTCCTCTGGGAGGCCGGTGTCGGACTCGAGCTGCTCGGCGTATTCGTCGGACAGGTGCGTCTCACGCTTGTTGGGTGTCCAAGTTCGGCGTGCTTCACGCCTCGTTGTGACCACCAGGTAGCCGACCAGGGCTTTGGGCTCGTTGATGTTCTCGATGTTCTTCAAGAACGCGAGCCACACCGTCTGCACGACGTCCTCCGCGGCGGCCCTGTCCAGGCCTTGGCCGCGGGCCACGTGCCACAGCAGTGGGGTCAGCTCGGTCACCAGGACGTCCAGTGCGTCGCGGTTGCCCTCACGAGCAGCCGCCACGCACACAGCGTGTCGTTCGGTGCCTTCAAGCCCGTCCCACGGCGGACGGTCATCCGCCGTGTGCAGCTCGTCCATGCAGCACCTCCGATCGGCCGCCCTTGTCAGCGCCGTCCGCCAACTCATGAAGGGCTAACTGGGCGGTAGATACCAAATTCACTCGAATGGAGCAGTATTACCGCCAGGTCGTCCACATCTTCCTCCGGGCATGCCAGCGGCCCGTGAATCCCCCTCCGAGTCACGGGCCGCCAGTGTTGGGAGACGCGTCAGCCGGCACCCCTCGAACCGGCTGACGCGTGCTCCACGCCTGAACAAAGCGCTCACCGGAAAGGAGCGACGGTCAGGCGAGCAGATACAGCCTCAGACGCACGAACAGGTCACGAGGCTCCGTGATTCGCGAAAGCACACGGCAAAGAACGTTATGGTCTAGACCATGCCGATTCTCGAAGTGATCGCACTGGACGTGAAGGACGCCGTCGCCGCGCAGGCGGGAGGCGCTGACCGGCTCGAACTGGTCGCCGACATGGCGTCGGACGGGCTCACCCCGTCGGTCGCCACCTTCAAGGAGGTCCAGAGCGCCGTCGACATCCCCGTCCGCGTGATGCTCAGGGACGCCACGGGGTTCGCGCCCGCCAATCTCAAGCTGCTGCGCCGGCAGGCGTGGGAGCTCAGGGAGGCCGGCGCCACCGAGTTCGTCCTCGGCTTCCTCGACGCGGAGGGGGAGATCGACGAGGGCGTCACGCTCAACCTCGTCGCCGAACTGGAGGGCTGCGCCTGGACCTTCCACCGCGCGCTGGACAACTCCGCCGACGTCTTCCGGTCCTGGGAGGTCGTGAAGACCCTCGGCTGCGACACCGTGCTCGCCGCCGGTAGCGCGAAGGGGGTCGAGGACGGAATCGAGAACCTGAAGAAACTCGTCGGCCAGGCCCCGCCCGCGTTGCTCGTCGGTGGTGGCCTGCAGGCCCGGCACGTCCCGGAGCTGCTGGCAGCGGGTGTGAGCGGGTTCCACGTCGGCAGCGCGGTCCGTCCGTCCGGATGGGACTCACCGGTCGACTTCGCGTCCGTCAGGGAATGGGTGAATCGTCTGGTCTAGACCCTTGCCCTGGTCCGTTCTACAGTCACGTTGCTCCATGTGGAATGGCTGTTGCACTATATGCAATGCGGAGGGCGCGATGAGGCTGAAGGCACTTGTGGCCGTGCTGGGCGTGGGCGCGGTGGTCGCCTGCGCACCGGTGCAGTCAGGACCTACGAACTCTGGCACTGACGAGCAGACCGGGCAGCTGCGGGTCTGGTTGTTCGACGAGGTCAACCGGGCACCCAAGGAGGCCGTGGTCAAGGAGGCGATCTCCGAGTTCCAGGGCAAGCACAGCGGCGTCACCGTCGACGTGCAGTACATCCAGGTGTCCAGCAGGGCGGAACGCTTCAAGGCCGCCTTCAGCGACCCGAAGAGCGCCCCGGACGTCGCCGAGTTCGGCAACACCGACCTCGCGGGCTACGTGTCCGCGGGTGGCTTCTCGGAGCTCGACCTGAGCAAGTGGGACGAGTCGAAGGACCTGGTCCCGACGATCCTCGACACGGCCAAGGTCGACGGCAAGACGTACGGCGTGCCGTGGTTCGTCGGCGTGCGCGCGTTGTACTACCGCACGGACGTGTTCACCGAGCTCGGCCTCAAGCCGCCGACGACGCTGGACGAGATCGCGACCACGGCTCGTGAGATCAGGCAGCGCAAGCCCGAGCTGATCGGCATCTCCGCCGGCGGCAAGTACCTGTTCGCCGCGCTGCCGTTCATCTGGGCGCAGGGCGGGGACATCGCCAAGTCCGACGGCGGCAAGTTCTCCGCCACGATCGACAGCGCCGAGGCGAAGGCCGGTGTCGCCAAGTACACCGAGCTGATCAAGGACGACATCTGCCCGCCCGCCACCTGCGCGGGCAACGGCGGTGACGCGAGCGTCGAGGCGTTCCGCGCGGGCAAGGCCGCCATGACCATCGGTGGCGACTTCAACCGCAAGTCGGTCGACGCCTCCTCCGCGGCAGGCAAGTACGGCGTCGTGCCGCTGCCCGGCAAGACCAAGGGCTCGGTCGCGCCCGCGTTCGCCGGCGGCAACCTGCTCGGCGTCATGAAGGGCACGCAGCGCAAGACGCTCGCCAACGAGTTCACGCAGCTGCTCGCCTCGAAGAAGTACCAGCAGAAGATGTACACGGCGATGGGCAACCTGCCGACGTTCAGCGACGTGCAGAAGCAGGTCAGCGACTCCGACAAGTTCCTGGAGCCGTTCACGAAGACCCTGCAGTCCGGCACGAAGTTCGTCCCCGTCACCCCGGCGTGGGCGAAGATCGAGGCGCAGACCGTGGTGCCGACGATGCTCCAGGAGATCGTCACCGGCGCGAAGAACGTCGACACAGCGACCGCCGACGCCGCCAAGACCATGAACGCGGCCTTCACGTCGTGAGCATGACCGCCAAAGGCCAGGGGCGGACCGCGTTCGCCTACCTGGCTCCAGCGCTGCTGATCCTCGGGGGCCTGCTGGCCTACCCGATCTATCAGCTGGTGCTCATCTCGCTCTACGACTACGGCCAGGAACAGGTCAGCGGCGGCGCGCCGCTCGAGTTCCTGGGCCTGGGGAACTACCAGAAGCTGCTGGGGGACCAGCAGTTCTGGGGTGTCTTCGGGCAGACCGTCGCGTTCGCGGCGGTCTGCGTGGTCGGCACGCTGCTAGTGGGCGCTGTTCTCGCGATCCTCGCCACGAGGGTCCGCACCTGGGTCCGGATGACGTTGTTCCTGGCGGCGCTCGGCGCGTGGTCCACGCCCGCCGTCGCCGGCTCGACGATCTGGCTCTTCCTGTTCGACGCGAACTTCGGGTTCGTGAACGAGGTCCTGGGCATCCAGGGCTTCTCCTGGACGTTCGACAAGTGGACGGCGTTCGGGCTGGTCGCCGCACAGGTGATCTGGTGCTCGTTCCCGTTCGTCATGGTGACGCTCTTCGCGGGCATCAAGGCGATTCCTGGCGAGGTGCTGGAGGCCGCCGCACTGGACGGCGCGTCGGCGTTCCGCACGGCATGGAGCGTCACGCTGCCGTTGCTGAAGCCGATCATCCTCGTGGTGACGATCCAGTCGATCATCTGGGACTTCAAGGTCTTCACGCAGATCTACGTGATGACCAACGGCGGCGGCATCGCCGGGCGCAACCTCGTGCTCAACGTCTACGCCTACCAGCAGGCGTTCGCGGCGTCGGAGTACGGACTGGGCGCGGCCATCGGTGTCGTGATGACCGTGCTGCTGCTGGGAATCACGATGTTCTACCTCCGCGCGCTGCGGCGGTCGGGGGAGGTCCTGTGAGGCGCTGGCTGACCGAGGGCTTCGTCCTCGTCATCGCCGCGGTGGTGGCGTTCCCGCTGTTCTGGATGGTGCTGTCCGCGTTCAAGCCGGAGGACGAGATCATCTCGGCCGACCCGGTGCCGTGGACGACGCGGCCGACGCTCGACAGCTTCACGCGGGCGCTGACCGTCGCGAACTTCGGGCGCTACTTCATGAACAGCATCATCGTCGCGCTGATCGTGGTGTTCCTGAGCATCCTGGTCTCGTTCCTGGCGGCGACCGCGCTGACCCGCTTCCGGTTCCGCAGCCGCACGACGTTGCTGATCATGCTGCTGGTCGTGCAGATGGTGCCGGTCGAGGCGTTGACCGTGCCGCTGTTCTTCCTGATGCGGTCCGTCGGCGACAGCGTGCCGGTGTTCGGCCTGAACCACCTGGGCTCGCTCGTGCTGGTGCACCTGGCCTTCAGCCTGCCGTTCGCGATCTGGATGCTGCGGGGCTTCGTCGCCGCGGTGCCGGTGGAACTGGAGGAGGCCGCCACCCTGGACGGCGCCTCGCGGTTCCGCTTCCTGTGGCAGGTGCTGTTCCCGCTCGTCGCGCCCGGCCTGGTGGCGACGTCGGTGCTGTCGTTCATCCACGCCTGGAACGACTTCCTGTTCGCCAAGACGTTCATCATCTCGGCCGTGGAGAACCAGACCCTGCCGCTGGCTCTCCAGGTGTTCGTCAAACCCGACCAGAACGATTGGGGCGCGATCATGGCGGGCTCCACCCTGATGACCATCCCTGTGCTGATCTTCTTCGTGCTCGTGCAGCGCCGGCTCGTGTCCGGTCTCGCGGGGGCGGTGAAGGGATGAACCTGCTGCCACGCCCGGTGTCCTATGTGGACGGCGGGAGACTCTGCGAGTACCAGGGCTGGGAGACCGTGCTCGTCGACGGCCCTCCCGGCGGCTATCGGCTGCTCTCGTCCGACGACGGCGTGCTGATCGAGGCGAACGACGCGGCCGGTGAGATGAACGCGCTGCAGACCCTGCGGCAACTGCTGGGTGCGCAGGCGTTCCGGGCAGCGGGCGACAAACCGTCGGTCATCCCGGCGTGCGAGGTCGTGGACTACCCGAGGTTCCAGTGGCGTGGCGTGATGCTCGACGTCTCGCGGCACTTCCTGCCCAAGCGGGAGGTGCTGCGGTACGTCGAGCTGCTGTCCGTGCACAAGCTCAACGTCCTGCACCTGCACCTCACCGACGACCAGGGCTGGCGCTTCGAGAGCAGGCGCTACCCGAAGCTCACCGAGGTCGGGTCGTGGCGGGAGGACTCGCGGTTCGGCGACCGGCGCTCCGCGGGCATGGCCGGCCGTCCGCACGGTGGTTTCTACACGCAGGAGGACCTGCGGGAGATCGTCGAGTACGCGCGGGCGCGGCACATCACGGTGATCCCGGAGATCGACATCCCCGGCCACTCGCAGGCGGCGATCGCGGCCTATCCGGAACTGGGTGTGCACGGCGGCGGCGTCTGGACCGACTGGGGTGTCAACGAACGCGTGCTCAACACCGAGGAGTCCACAGTGGACTTCTACCGGAACGTGTTCGACGAGCTGATGGAGGTCTTCCCGGCGGAGCTCATCGGGCTCGGCGGCGACGAGGCCCCTGGCCACGACGGTGAACTGGTCAGGGCGATCGCGGCGCACATCGTGAGCAAGGGCAGGCGGCCGTACGGGTGGGACGAGGTCCTCGACGCCCGTCCGCTGCCGGAGGGCACGGTCGTCGCGTCCTGGCGCGGTGTCGAGGGCGGCGTCACGGCGCTGGGCGAGGGCTACGACGTGGTCATGTGCCCCGAGCAGCACGTCTACCTGGACTACCGGCAGTCGGACTCGCCGGACGAGCCGATCCCGGTCGGAACGGTGACGACGCTGGAGGACGTCTACGCGTGGGACCCGGTGCCCGAGGGCCTCACGGGCGAGGAGCCGGGACGGCTGCTGGGCGCGCAGGCGAACATCTGGACCGAGCACCTCGACTCGGCCCGGCGGGTGGACTACGCGGCGTTCCCGAGGCTGGCCGCGTTCGCCGAGGTCGTGTGGTCCCCGGCGGAGAAGGATCCCGAGTTCGTGCGACGGCTGCGGGAGCACCACCTGCCGAGGCTCGACGCACTGGGGGTGGAGTACCGGCCCCTCACCGGTCCCCACCCCTGGCAACGACTCCCCGGAATCCCTGGTTTCCCGCGGTGATCACGCTCCGGCTCACACAGCCGCGTCTTCCTCGGGCATGAGCAGCCAGGCGGCGACGTAGAGGACGGCTCCGGTCCCGAACCCGAGCAGCGTCGCCGCCACGAGGATGATCCGCAGGAGCGCGGCGTCCACCCCGAGCATCTTGGCCGCGCCGCCGCAGACACCGGCGATCATCTTGTCGCTGCGGCTCCTGCGGAGCTTCTTGACCTGTTCAGTGGCTTCGTTGAGCACGTTGTTCGTCATGGCTCAAGATTCGCCGAATCCGGGCCCCGGCACATCAGTGACCACCCCGAACCGGACCCTGATCCGGGGTCAGGACCCCAGGGGTCAGTCGAGGCAGAACTCGTTGCCCTCCACGTCCTGCATGACGATGCACGACTCGTTCTCCTCGTCGGCCTCCATCACGCGCACGCACACCGCGCCGATCGCCTCCAGCCGGGCCCGCTCGGTCTGGAGCGCGGCGAGGCGCTCGGCACCGACGAGCCCGGTACCCGCCCGGACGTCGATGTGGAGCCGGTTCTTGACCGTCTTGCCCTCGGGAACGCGCTGGAAGAAGAGCCGCGGACCCACACCCGACGGGTCGTTGCACGCGGACCACGAGCCGTCGGTCTCCGGCGGCTCGTCGTAGCCGAGCACCTCGCTCCAGAACCGGGCGACGCGCGGGGGTTCCGCGCAGTCGAACGTCACCTGGATCTTCTTGATCGACGCCATTTCCCCACCGTAGTCGTACGCTGAGGCTCATGGAGTCCCCTGAGGAGCTCGCGTCAGGGCTCGACCGCGCGGGGTACCTGCCGGACGGCGGGGTGGCCACGGCGGCGTTCCTCGCGGTCCGGATGGGACGGCCGCTGTTCCTCGAAGGCGAACCCGGCACCGGCAAGACGTCGCTCGCGCTGGCGCTGGCCAAGTCGATGGACGTGCCGCTGATCCGGCTGCAGTGCCATGAGGGCATCGACGCCACACAGGCCCTCTACGACTGGGACTACCCGCGTCAGCTCATGCACCTGCGCGTGCTGGAGACGCGTGGCGAGGTGGACGAGGCGTCCCTCTACACGCGACGGTTCCTGCTCGCCCGGCCGTTGCTGCAGGCGCTGGAGAGCGCGCCGTGCGTGCTGCTCGTCGACGAGATCGACCGGGCGGACGACGAGTTCGAGGCGTTCCTGCTGGAGGTGCTGTCGGAGAACGCGGTCAGCATCCCGGAGTTCGGCGAGATCAGGGCGACCACGCCGCCGTTGACCGTGCTGACCTCGAACCGGACCCGCGAGGTGCACGACGCGTTGAAGCGCCGCTGCCTCTACCACTGGCTGGAGCACCCCTCCCTCGACCGCGAGGTCGCGATCCTGCGCCGCACCCTGCCCGGCCTCGACGAACGGCTCGCCGTGCGCGTCGCGGAGGCCGTGCACAAGATGCGCGGCCTCGACCTGCTGAAGCCGCCGGGCGTCGCGGAGTCGCTGGACTGGGCGCGGGCGTTGCAGGCGCTGGGCAGGTCGGAGCCGGACGCGGAGACGCTGGGCGCGGTCCTGAAGTACCGGGAGGACGCGGAGCGCGTGATCGGGAGCACAATCGTGGGGTGACGGAAGCCTGCGTCGGGTTCACGCGCGTCCTGCGGGGCGCCGGCCTGCCGTGCGGGCCGGACCGCGTCCAGGCGTTCCTGCGGGCCACCGAGCACGTCGACCTGTACTGGGCCGGGCGCCTCACGCTGTGCGCCGACCCGGACGACCTGCCGCGCTACGACGCCGCGTACCGGGCGTACTTCGGCGGCACCCCGCCCCGTCCGCGCACGACGATCGAGCTCGACTCGGTCACCGTCGGCGTGGCCGCGTCCGAAGCGGAAGTGCTGAAGCACAAGGACGTCTCCGAGTTCGACGCGGCACCGCTGATCGCCAGGCTGAACCCCCTCCCGCCGCGCAGACGGTCGCGCCGCCTGCGCAGGGCCCGTCGCGGCCGGATGGACCTGGCCCGCACGGTGCGCGCGATGATCGCGACCGGCGGTGAGATCGCCCTGCCGCGCCATCGCCGCCGGGGCGTGAAGGCGCGCAGGCTGGTGCTGCTGATCGACGTGTCCGGCTCGATGGCCGCCTACTCGGACGCGCTGCTGCGGTTCGCTCACGTCGTCGCCCACGCCATGCCCGTCGAGGTCCGCACGATCGGCACCCGGCTCACCCGCGTGACCCGTCAGCTGCGAGAACGGGATCCGGAACGGGCCCTGCGCGCTGCCGGCCGGGCGATCCCGGACTACGAGGGCGGCACCCGGCTCGGCGACGCCCTGCGCCGGTTCAACCAGCAGTGGCGGCAGCGGGGCGCGGTGGTCGTGCTGTTCAGCGACGGCTGGGAGCGGGGCGACCCGAGTCTGCTGGCGACCGAGATGGCGAGGCTGCGGCGGGTGAGTCACAAGGTCATCTGGGCCAACCCGCACGCGGGCAAGCCGGGCTACCGGCCGTTGCAGAGCGGTGTGGTGGCGGCACTCCCGCACGTCGACACGATGGTCGCCGGCCACAGCGTGCACGCTTTGGAAGAACTGCTGAAGGAGGTGCGCCGTGCGTGATGTGCTCTACGACCTCGCCGAACGGGTGGCGAACGGCGAGACGGTCGGTGTCGGCACGGTCGTCGCGACCTTCAGTTCGGCGCCGCGGCCGGCGGGTGCGGCGATGCTCGTGACGCAGGACGGCGAGGCGGTCGGCAGCGTGTCCGGCGGGTGTGTCGAGGGCGCGGTCTACGAGCTGGCGCAGGAGACGGACGACCCGGTCCTGCAGCGCTACGGCGTGAGCGACGACGACGCGTTCGCGGTGGGGCTGACCTGCGGCGGGATCATCGACATCTACGTAGAGAAGATCAGCTCGGAGACGTTCCCGCAGCTCGCCGAGGTCGTGGAGACGGTCCGCGCCGAGGAGCCGGTGGCGGTCGCGACGGTGATCGAGCACCCGGACGGCATCGGCCGGCGCATGGTCATCTGGCCGGACCGCCGCGACGGCAGCCTGGGCAGCGCGCGGATCGACGACGCCGTCACCGACGACGCGCGCGGCATGCTGGCCTCCGGTCGCACGGGCGTCCTCCAGTACGGACCGGACGGTCAGCGGCGCGGCGAGGGCATGAGCGTGTTCGTGAACTCGTTCGAACCGCCGCCGCGCATGCTCGTGTTCGGGGCGATCGACTTCGCCGCCGCGATGGCGAGGCTCGGCGCGTTCCTCGGCTACCGCGTGACCGTCTGCGATGCGCGACCGGTCTTCGCGACGCGCAGCCGGTTCCCCGAGGCGGACGAGGTCGTCGTCGCCTGGCCGCACAAGTACCTCGAGGGCGAAGCGTCCAAGCTCGACGAACGCTCGGTCATCGCCGTGCTGACCCACGACCCGAAGTTCGACGTGCCGCTGCTGGAGGTCGCGTTGCGACTCAAGGTCGGTTACATCGGGGCGATGGGGTCCCGCCGCACGCACGAAGATCGGCTGGAACGGTTGCGGGAAGCGGGAATGACCGAATCCGAACTTGCGGCGTTGTCGTCGCCGATCGGGCTCGATCTCGGTGCGCGGACCCCGGAAGAGACCGCAGTTGCGATTGCCGCCGAGATCATCTCCTTGCGGTGGAAGGGAACTGGGCAGCGGCTCAGCGACCTCGAGGTGCCGATTCATCGTTGATCGGGTTGTTGAACTCGCAAACAGGGAGCAAGCTGAAGTGACCCTCGTCACTGAAGGCCCACCACCCTGGGAGGGTTTCAATGCACATCTCGGTCAACGTCGACGGAGTGACTCACGCCGACGAGGTCGAACCTCGCCTCCTGCTCGTGCACTACCTGCGGGAACGTTTGGGCAAGACCGGCACCGTGGTCGGCTGCGACACCGGCAACTGCGGCGCCTGCACTGTCCACCTCGACGGCCACAGCGTGAAGTCGTGCCAGATGTTGGCCGTGCAGGCGAACGGGCACGACGTCACCACGATCGAAGGCCTCGCCCGTGACGGCAAGCTGCATCCGGTGCAGGAGGCGTTCCACTCCAACCACGCTCTGCAGTGCGGTTTCTGCACGCCCGGCATGATCATGCAGGCGATCGACCTGCTCGCCGACGAGTCCGATCCCGACGACGAGACCGTGCGCAAAGGCCTGGAGGGCAACCTCTGCCGCTGCACGGGTTACCAGAACATCGTGCGCGCGGTTCAGGACGCGGCGCAGCGGATGAAACCCGGCGCAGGCCCGGAGATCGAGCAGCGGACACCGCACGCGGTAGGTGGCGAATGACCGCCACAGCGGAACCGGAGATCGGCAAGGCCAGGCTCCGCAAAGAGGACGCCAGGCTGATCACCGGCCAGACGAGGTGGACCGACAACCTCCAGCTGACCGGCATGCTGCACATGGCCGTGCTGCGCAGTCCCGTCGCGCACGCCCGCATCACCAACATCGACGTCAGCCGCGCGACCGCCATGCCCGGTGTCGCGGTGGTGCTGACCGGCGAGGACTTCGCGGCAGAGCAGGGATCCCTGCCGTGCGCGTGGCCGATCACCGAGGACATGAAGTCGCCGCCCGCGCCCGCGCTGGCCGTCGACCAGGTCAACTTCGCCGGTGAGGCCGTGGCGCTGGTGATCGCCGACAGCGCCTACCGCGCCGCCGACGCGCTGGAGGCCATCGACGTCGACTACGAGGAATTCCCCGTCGTGCTCGACATGGAAGAAGCGTTGCGGGACAACGACCTCGTGCATCCCGATCTCGGCACGAACAAGTGCGCGACGTGGATCTTCGACTCCGGTGAGGCCGGCGTCGGCACCAACGTCGAGGACGAGCTCGCGTCCGCCGAGGTCGTGATCGAGCGGACGTTCAAGCAGCAGCGGCTGATCCCGGCGTTCATGGAACCGCGGTCGGTCGTCGTGGACCCGAGCGCGGGCATGTACACCGTCTGGTCCGCGACGCAGATCCCGCACATCCTGCGCTGGATGCTGTCGGCCGTCACGGGCATCGCCGAGCACAAGCTCCGCGTCATCGCACCGGACGTCGGCGGCGGGTTCGGCGGCAAGCTCCAGGTCACGCCGGAGGAGCTGCTGGCCCTGCTGGTGGCGCGCCGCATGGGCCGTCCGGTGAAGTGGACCGAGTCGCGCACCGAGTCGATGCTGTCCGCGCACCACGGCCGCGACCAGATCCAGAAGATCACGATGGCCGCCCGCCGCGACGGCACGGTGACCGGGCTGAAGGTCGAGCTGCTCGCCGACATGGGCGCCTACCTGCGCCTGGTCACGCCGGGTGTGCCGATCCTGGGCGCGTTCATGTTCAACTCGATCTACAAGTTCGCCGCCTACCGGTTCGTGTGCACCAACGTGTTCACGAACAAGGTGCCCACGGACGCCTACCGCGGCGCCGGACGGCCGGAGGCCACGTTCGCGATCGAGCGGATGATGGACGAGCTGGCGGTCGAGCTCGGCATGGAGCCGATGAAGATCCGCGAGCTGAACTGGATCAAGCACGAGGAGTTCCCGTTCGACACGGTCGCCGGGCTGACCTACGACTCCGGCAACTACGAGGCCGCGACGGCCCGCGCGATGGAGCTGTTCGGGTACGACGAGATGCGCGAGGAGCAGGCGCGGCGCCGTTCTTCGGGTGACGTGGTGCAGCTGGGCATCGGAATCTCCACCTACACCGAGATGTGCGGTCTCGCGCCGTCCCGCGTGCTGGGCGCTTTGCGTTACGGCGCAGGCGGATGGGAGACCGCGTCGATCCGCATGCTGCCCACCGGCAAGGTCGAGGTGATCACCGGTACCTCA
The DNA here is from genome assembly GCF_051853195.1 of Lentzea sp. HUAS TT2. Taxonomy (NCBI): domain Bacteria; kingdom Bacillati; phylum Actinomycetota; class Actinomycetes; order Pseudonocardiales; family Pseudonocardiaceae; genus Lentzea; species Lentzea sp. HUAS TT2. The sequence goes on from NZ_CP196667.1 coordinate 3,344,275, forward strand.
CCGCACGGGCAGGGCCACGAGACGGTGTGGTCGCAGATCGTCGCCGACAAGCTCGGCGTGCCGTTCGACGACGTCGAGGTGCTGCACGGCGACACGGCGACGTCGCACAAGGGCATGGACAGCTACGGCTCGCGTTCGCTGGCCGTCGGCGGCACCGCTCTGGTGCACGCGGCGGACAAGGTGCTGGCCAAGGCCCGGACGCTGGCCGCGCACATGATGGAGTGCGACGAGTCGGACGTCGAGTTCGGTGCCGGCTCGTTCTCCGTGCGCGGCACGTCGACCGCGCGCACTCTGGGTGATGTCGTGCTGGCCGCACATGTGGCGCACGACCTGCCCGAGGGCATGGAACCCGGCATGGACGCCGACGCCACGTTCGACCCGGACAACTTCTCGTTCCCGCACGGAACCCATTTGTGCGCAACGGAAGTCGACACCGAGACGGGCATGGTCCGGATCGTCCGGTACGTCGCCGTGGACGACGTCGGCACGGTCATGAACCCGTTGATCGTCGACGGTCAGGTGCACGGCGGGCTGGCTCAGGGCATCGCGCAGGCGTTGTACGAAGAGGCCACGCACGACGAGATGGGCACGCTGACGTCGGCGACGCTGGCCGACTACCTCGTGCCGTGCGCGGCGGACCTGCCGGCGTTCCTGACGGATCGCACGGAGACACCGGCGACGTCGAACCCGTTGGGCGCCAAGGGAGTCGGCGAGGCGGGCACGATCGCCTCGACACCTGCCGTGGTGAACAGCGTGCTGGATGCCGTGCGGCACCTGGGCGTGCGGGACATCGAGATGCCGATGTCGCCGGAACGCGTGTGGACCGCTTTGCAGGGCCGTGAGGACCCGGGAGCCGGTGAGGTCGCCGCGGGCGGACTCGGTTCCATCGACGCGCAGGGAGGTCAGTCGTGATCCCGGCGGAGTTCAAGTACCTGTTCCCGTCCTCTGTGGACGAAGCCGTGCGGATGCTCGCGGAGGAGGGCGAGGACGCCAAGGTCATCGCGGGCGGGCAGTCGCTCGTGCCGGTGCTGCGGATGCGGCTGGCGGCGCCCACGGCGTTGATCGACATCGGCGGGCTGACCGAGCTGACGGGCGTGCGCGACGACGGCGACTCGTTGCTGATCGGTGCCATGACCACGCACTACGAGGTGCAGCGCGACCACCTGATCCACGACCACGCGTTGCTGCTCAAGCTGGTCACGGACACGGTGGCCGACCCGCAGATCCGGCACCGCGGCACGTTCGGCGGCTCGCTGTGCCACGCGGACCCGGCTGGCGACCTGCTGGCACCCGCGCTCGCCCTGGACGCGGTGATGATCATCGCCGGTCCCGGCGGCCGGCGCGAGGTGCCCGCGGCGGACTTCTTCGTCGACTACTTCACGACGGCGCTGGCCGCCGACGAGATCCTGGTCGACGTCCGCGTGCCGAAGTACTCCGGCTGGGGCGCGCACTACGAGAAGCTCAACCGGGTCGCGCAGGCGTGGTCGATCGTCGCGGTGGCGGCGGCCGTGCAGGTGAGTGACGGATCCATCTCCGCCGCTCGGGTCGGCCTCACCAACGTGGGCTCCGGCCCCGTGCGCGCGGTCGACGTCGAGGAGGCCCTGGTCGGGCAGCCGGCCTCCGCCGAGGTGATCTCCTCCGCCGCTCTGCGGGCGTCCGCGGGCGACAGCTACAAGGACAACCTGGCCCGGGTGCTCACCGGGCGTGCGCTGACGGCGGCGGTCGCGGGATGAAGTTGACGCACTCGTTCGCTTCGCCCGGACCCGCCGAGGAGGTGTGGGAGGCGCTGATCGACCCGGAACGGGTGGCGCCGTGCCTGCCAGGAGCCACGCTGACCTCGGTGGACGGCAAGTCGTTCAGCGGGGAGGTGAAGGTGAAGCTCGGCCCGGTGCAGCTGCTGTACCGGGGCACCGGCGAGTTCGTCGAGATCGACCCGGTGCTGCGCCGCGCCGTCATGAAAGCCGCGGGCAAGGACACCCGCGGCAACGGCACGGCGTCGGCGCTGGTGACGTTCACTGTCGGCGACACGGTCGACGTGGAGACGGACCTGTCGATCACCGGTCGTCCGGCCCAGCTGGGTCGCGGCCTGATCGCCGAGGTCAGCGGCAAGCTCGTCGGCCAGTTCGCGGAATGCCTGGCGGGCACGCTGGGATCCGTGGATCCTGACGAGGTGGCGCAACAGCAGCATCTCCGAGTGGTCCCCGACGAGCCGATCGACCTGATCGACACGGCAGGCGTTCCGGTGTTGAAGCGCGTGCTGCCCATCGCGGCCGCAGTGCTGGCGGTCGTGCTGTTCGTGGTCCTGCGACGCAGGCGGCAGCGCTGAAGCGTGCGGGCCGGTGGCTGGCGTTCGTGCTGGTCACCGGCTTGCTGCTGTCCGCGTGCACCGGCTCGCCCGTGGTCGTCACCACAGCGGCCCCCGCACCTGCGACGACCTCCCAGGGCCCGCCCCCGCCGCGTTCCTTCGTGCTGACCGCGGGCGGCGACATCCTGATCCACCCGGCGCTGACCGATCAGGCGGTGGCCGACGGAGGAGCGGCCGGACGGGACTTCCTGCCGTTGTTCTCGGGCATCAAGGACACCCTGAAAGCCGATCTCTCGCTGTGCCACCTCGAGGTGCCGCTGGGCACGAAGGAGGGCCCGTTCTTCGGCTACCCGTCCTTCCTGGCTCCCCCTGAGGTGGCCAAGGGCCTGGTGGACGTCGGCTACGACTCCTGCTCGACCGCCTCGAACCACACCCTCGACCGCGGCGTCTCGGCCATCACGACGACGTTGGACGCGATGGACGCCGTCGGCCTGAAGCACACCGGCTCGTTCCGCACGCAGGAGGAGTCGGCGGCGCCGCTGATCCTCGACGCGGGCGGCGTGCGCGTGGCCCAGCTGTCGTTCACCTACGGCTTCAACGGCATCCCGCTGCCCCAGCCGTGGCGCGCGAACCAGATCAACGCGGCCAAGATCCTCGCCGACGCGCGCAAGGCTCGGGAGGCGGGCGCCGAGGTCGTCGTGCTGTCCGTGCAGTGGGGCAACGAGTACCAGCACGAGGCGACGGCCGAGCAGAAGGCCCTGGCCCGCCAGCTGCTCGCCGACCCCGCGCTGGACCTGATCATCGGCACGCACGTGCACGTCGTGCAGCCGTTCGAGAAGATCGGTGGGAAGTGGGTCGCCTACGGCCTCGGCAACGAGGTCGCGCGGCACGCCGAGCCTCGTGGTGTGACCGAGGAAGGGGCGATCGCCCGGTTCAAGTTCGAGCAGGGGCCCGCCGGGTGGTCCGTGGTGGAGGCCTCCTTCACGCCGACCCTGGTGGAGCTGGGGCCGCCCATCCGGCTCGTCGACCTGACTCGGGTGCCGGCCAACGCCCGGCGGACCGAGGCGATCAACCGGACCGAGGGGATCGTGTTCAGCCTGGGGGCGGCGGAGCAGGGGCTGGCGCGGGGCAAGCCGTAGATCGCTGGAAGGTGTGTGATCGGGGAAGGGATTGGAGCCTTTCCATGTGCGACGGTGGTAGAGACGGAAGGAGACGTGGTGACCGCTCTACCCGATAGGCCTCCGAGGCGTCTGCTTGCTGTTGCAGCGGGTCCGATGACCGTTGCTCAGTACGCCGCACTCGGAGAAACCGAAGACGGCTATACGGAATTGGTAAACGGCCGTCTGATCATGTCGCCCAGTGCAATCCCCGAGCACAACATGGCTCACTTGAAACTAGCGGTTCAGCTCCTCAACCAAATACCCGACGATCTCGAGGTGGTCCAGGACACGGATGTGGATCTGGAACTGGCTCAACCAGACAGGCCCGGATATGTCCGGCGGCCGGACCTGATCGTTGTGAAGCGGAGCGGCCTCAAGCGGCGACAAGCGGATGGTGGCCTCATCAGAGCTGCAGAGGTCGTGCTCGCTGTCGAGGTGATGTCACCGAGTTCGCGAAACACGGACTACCGAGCCAAGCGTGACGAGTACGCCTGGGCAGGCATCCCGTTCTACTGGATCATCGACCTCGACGAGCCGATCTCGCTGGCCCCGATGCACCTGGCCGGTGCGTTCGGCTACCAGGAAGGGCCTGCGGAGACCAGAATCTACGAGGCGACCGAGCCGTTTCCCCTGAAGATCCAGGTCGATCGACTCATCGGCTGAGTTTGTTCAGCACCCTGTCGTACCGATTAATCCAGGCCTCGGTGAGCGGAATGCTCTCGTACCCCTCGACGCGGTTCGGCACGGGAGCCTTCGTCAGCACCGGCAGGTAACCGTCGACCGGCACCAGCGAGTCGCTCGTGACGTCCCCGTCCAGCAGCGACAACGTGGCCAGCCCGCACGCGTAGTCGAGATCGGGCAGCGCCGCTGCCAACGCAACACCAGCGGCCATCCCCACCGAAGTCTCCAGCGCCGACGACACCACACACGGCAGCCCACAAGCCTCGGCCACCTCCAACGCCTTCCGCACCCCGCCCAGCGGCGCCACCTTGATCACCGCGATGTCCGCGGCTCCCGACACGGCCACCTTCACCGGGTCCTCGGCCTTGCGGATCGACTCGTCCGCGGCGATCGGCACGCTGACCCTGCGCCGCACCGCAGCCAATTCGTCCAGCGTGTGGCACGGCTGTTCCACGTACTGGAGCCCGCCGGACGCCTTGTCCATGGCCTTGATCGCGGCGACGGCCGTGTCGACGTCCCACAGCATGTTCGCGTCGACGCGCACGAAACCGCCAGGTCCCAGCGCGTCCCGCACCGCCTCGAGCCGCGCGCAGTCCTCTGCCAGCGTCGACTCGGCGACCTTCACCTTGGCCGTCGAGCAGCCCGACCTCGCCACGATCTCGTGCGCCTTCTCAGGGCTGACCACGGGCACGGTGCAGTTGACCGGAATCCGTGAACGAACCGGCGCCGGCCAGCCGACGTTCGCGGCTTCCAGGGCGCACGCGAGCCAGGCCGCGGCCTCGTCGTCGTCGTACTCCTCGAACGGGCAGAACTCGCCCCACCCGGCCGGACCTTCGAACAGCAGGCCGGTGCGCTGCGTGATGCCGCGGAACCGGACGCGCATCGGGATGGAGTAGACGTGCACGCGCCGATTCAAGCGCACTTCTGGAACTCCAGCGAATGCCCGCCCCCGCGCAGGTTCACCGTGCCGACGGGCTGCACGGCGAGCAGCGTGCACACGATCTGCTGCACGGCAGCGCCGCTGAGCTGCGAGACGTCGCTGGAGATGGTGACGTCGAGGCCGTTCGCGACCCGGTCGACGGTGGCGGGCGCGGCGTCGAAGGGCACCTCGGTGGACAGGCCGCGGTCCTGCTCGGCACCGGTGGGGCCCTGCGCGAGCAAGGCCACGACGTCGAACCCGCTCAGGCTGCCCGCGGACCGGCCGACGGGCAGCACCCTGCCGCCGGGCGCGACCCAGTACAGGGACGGTGAGGTGTTCTCGACGGGGCCGCTGGGGGCCTCCAGGCCGGGGATCGGGTCGGTGGGGCGGATGCCGCACGCGGTGAGCACGGCGACGCACAACAACATCCACGACGAACGCCTCACGCGTCACCCCCCAACGGCAGCCGCAACGTGAACAAAGCCCCACCCCCGGGCCGGTTCGCCGCCACCAGCGTCCCCCCGTGCAGCCGAGCGTTCTCCCACGCGATCGCCAGCCCGAGCCCGGACCCCTCCGACCGCCCCCGAGCCGAGTCGGCCTTGTAGAACCGCGCGAACACGTGCGGCAGCACCTCGGAGGGCAGCCCGGGCCCGGAGTCCGCGACGTGGATCACCAGCGACGACCCCGACACCGACAGCACGAGCGACACCGGGGGAGCGCCGTGCCGCAGCGCGTTGCCGACCAGGTTCGCCACGATCACGTCCAGCCGCCGCGGGTCCAGCCGCGCCCGCACCCCGTCCGGCAGGTCGGCCGAGAGCTCGAAACCGCGCATCCGCAGGCAGGTCCGCACCACCTCGGCCACGTCGACGTCGTCCAGCGCCAGGGCGGCCGTGCCCGAGTCGAACCGGGTGACCTCGATCAGGTCGTTGACCAGCCGCGTCAGGTTCAGCGTCTCCCGGTTCACCAGCCGCGCCGCCTGGCCGGCGACCCCCGGCAGCGAGGCGGTCTCGGCGTCGAGCACGTCGGTCACGGCCGTCATCGCGGCCAGCGGTGTGCGCAGCTCGTGCGACACGTCCGCCACGAACCGCCGCGCATCCGCCTCCATCCGTTGCAGCTCGCCGACGTAGTGCTCCAGCGAGGAGGCCGTGCTGTTGAACGTCGACGCGACGGAGGCCAGCTCGTCGCGCCCGCGCACCGGCACCCGCGCGGAAAGCTCGCCCTGGCCGAGTTTCCAGGCCGCGTGCTGCAGTTCGCGGACCGGGCGCAGCACACCGCGGGCGGCCAGGAAACCCAGTCCCAGGGCCAGGATCAGCACGGCGCCGCCGATCAGCCACGCGTTGCGCGCCAGCTCGTCGACGAACGCGATCTCCGACGTGAACGGCCGCAGCACGTACACCTCGATGCCCGACGGCGCACCGGACGGCACCCGCAGCTGCATGCCGACGACGAGCCACACGGCGTCGTTGTACGACACGCGTTGCCAGCCGACGCGGCCCGACGACACGAGGGAACGCAGCTCCGCCGTGATCACGGACGGGTTCATGCCCCCGGCGGAAACCCCGTTGCCGTAAGCCACTGCCTGGCCTTCGCGGCCGGAGACCCGTGCCGCGACGCGTTCCAGGATCGCTGTGTCCACCGCACGCGCCGGCAGCGGGTAGAGCTGCTCGACGCGGTTCGTGGTCTCGATGACGGCGTTGTCCTGGGCGCGCTGCACGATCGCGTCACGGGCCCGCACGTAGCCGGCGCCGGCCACGGCCGCGGCGGTCACGACGGTCAGCAGGGTGAACGCGAGCAGCAGCCGCAGGCGCAGGGTCACAGCGGTCCGAAGCGGTAGCCGAAGCCCCGCACGGTCTGGACGTACACGGGTGCGGCCGCGTCGTCCTCGATCTTCGAACGCAGCCGTTGCACGCACGCGTCGACCAGCCGCGAGTCGCCGAGATAACCCTGGTCCCACACGGAACCCAGCAGCTGCTGCCGTGACATAACGCGGCCCGGTGACGACGAGAGCTCCAGCAGCAGCCGCAGTTCCGTCGGTGCCAGCGAGACCGGCTTGCCGAACCGCGTCACCACGAGGCCGTCGCGGTCGATCGTCAGGTCGCCGTGGCGCTCGGCCACGACCTCGGCGACCGAGGCGGTGGAGCGGCGCAGCACGGCGCGGATGCGGGCCTCCAGCACGCGGGCCTGGGCCGGTTTGGCCACGTAGTCGTCCGCACCGGCCTCCAGGCCCGCGACCACGTCTATGTCGTCGTTGCGCGCGGTCAGCATGATGATCGGGAGGTCGCCGACGGCACGGATGCGGCGGCACACCTCGAACCCGTCCACGCCCGGCAGCATCAGGTCCAGCACGACGACGTCGGGCGTCACGCTGCCCAGCAGCTCGAGGCCCTCCTCGCCCGTGCGGACCGCGTCCACGGTGTGGCCCTGGTAGGTCAGGGCGAGCGACAGTCCTTCGCGGACCGCCTCGTCGTCCTCGATCAGCAGTACGCGCGGCATGTCCTCCAGCTTTCCCGACGGGTCTCATGGGGACGTTCTTGCGACGTCATCGTTGCGTAACGACCGGCCGTGCGCAGTTGTTGCGGAGCCATCACCGTGTGCGCACACAGCTTCGACAGCCTCTGTGACATGCGAAAAGTGCTACCGGCGATCACCTTCGCCACCCTCGCGATGATCACCGCGGTCACGCCGGCGCTGGCGATCAGAGGCGGTGCCGAGGCCGCGGCGCCCTACCCGTTCTCCGGCTCGCTGCAACGCCCGGACTCACCGCGCGCGGACGGCCACACGTGCGGCGTCACGCTCGTCGCTCCGGGCTGGGCCGTCACCGCGGGCCACTGCACCAGGAACAACCCCAGCCTCGCCCAGGTCGGCAGGCCGAAGAACTGGTCGGTCCGGCTCGGCACGCTCGACGCGGGCAGCGGCGGCGAGGTGGTCGAGGTCGAGCGGTTCATCACCTACTCGCCCAACCCCGTCCACGACGGTGACATCGGCCTGCTGAAGCTCAAGAGGAACGCGAAGACCAAGCCCGTCGCACTGCCGGCCGCACGGCCCGCGGAAGGCGCGGCAGCGCGCATCCTCGGCTGGGGCATGACGTGCGACCGCCGCGCGCCCGAGTGCTATCCGCAGAAGCTGCGCGAGGCCGACACCGTGATCCAGCCGGCCACGGCCTGCGACGGCATCTACGCGGATCGCGAACTGTGCATCGGCGCGCTGGACGGCAGCGTCGCGGCCACCAACATGGACTCCGGCGGCCCCGCACTCGTCCGCGACGGCGACCGCTGGGTGATCGCCGGCATCGTGAGCGGCGCGGGCGGCGACGACCGGCCCGTCATGTACACCGACGTCCACCACTTCACCGGCTGGATCGACGACGTCGTCACCGGAAGGATCAACCCACCGGACACCCCCGTGCCGAACCTCGAAGGCGCCGCGTCGGTGGGTGGCGTGTGCTCGGCGTCCGTCGTCAGGACCGACCACACCAGGCCCGGCGACCAGGCACTGCTGCTCACCAACGGCCACTGCGTCCCGGAACGCCCGGCACCCGGCCAGACCCTGAGGGACGTCGCGCTCAAGCTCCCGGTCACCATCGGCGACCGCCAGGGCTACCTGCAGGCCAAAGCCGAGACGACGCGGCTCGTCTCGGCGACCATGACCGGTTCCGACACGGCGCTGTTCGAGCTCGACCAGACGTACGCGCAGCTCAAGGCCAAGGGCGTGAAGATCTTCAAACTGGCGAACAGGTCGGCCAGGCCGGGAGAACGCGTCGACGTCATCTCGTCGGGCAACGGCGACCGCTTCAGCTGCACGATCGAGGCCGTGGTCCCGCATCTGCGCGAAGAGGGCTACACGCAGGCCAACGCGTACCGGTACGACCCGGCGTGCAAGCCGTCGCACGGCGGGTCGGGCTCACCGATCGTGCTCAAGGACGGCGTCACGGTCGTCGGTGTGCACAGCACGGGCAACGACAGCGGTGAGCAGTGCACGGCGAACAACCCCTGCGAGGTCGCAGCGGACGGCTCGGTGACGGTGCACCAAGGCGCCCGCTACGGCCAGCAGGTCAAGCACCTAGCCGCTTGCGCACCCAGCCAGAGGCCTGATCGACCACGACCACGAGAAGCAGCACCACGAGGATGTGCGTGACCATCTCGTCGAACCGGAACAGCTTGATCGACTGGTTGATCAGGAAGCCGATCCCGCCCGCGCCGACCAGGCCGAGCACGAGAGATGACCGCACGTTCACGTCCAGCCGGTAGAGCAGAAGTCCTGCCAGGGAAGGCATCACGGTCGGGAGCACCGCGTGCAGCGCGATCTGGGGACCGGACGCACCGGTCACCTTCACCGCCTCGCGCGGCCCGCGGTCGCTCTCGTCCATCGCCTCGGCCCAGAGCTTGCCCATCACACCGGTGTTGTGGAACACCAGCGCCAGCACGCCCGCGAACGGCCCGAGCCCCACCGCCGTCACGAAGATCAGCGCGAACACCACGTCCGGCACCGAGCGCAGGAACGACAGCACCGCACGGGCAGCTTGTTGCGCCCACACCGCCGAAGTCGTCGCGCGAGACGCCAGCAGTGCCAGCGCCAGCGCGAACGGAACCGAGAACGTGGTGCCGAGCAGTCCGATGTAGAGCGTGATCACCGCTGCTTCCAGCGACTTCCCGAGCACGGAGAAGTCCGGCGGCAGCGACTCGGCGAGGAAGTCGGCCATGCCCTCCCAGCCCGCGATCAGCGCGGCGGGGGAGAACTCCGTGGCCTGCCAGGCGAGCACGTGCACAACGAGGAAGACCGCCACGGCGATCCAGGCGACCGGGGAGGGCCAGCGGCGCCTAGGAGTCGTGAGGGTCATGCCGCCACCCCCGCCCGCATCTCCACGATCCGGTGCGCGTACGTCTGCGCGAGCTCCGGCTGGTGCAGCACGGCCACGACCGCGATTCCTTCGCCCGCCAACGCCTTGAGCAGCTCCATCACCTGGACCGCGGCCTGCGGGTCGAGCGCCGACACCGGTTCGTCGGCGAGGATCACGTTGGCGCGCTGGCACAACGCCCGTGCGATCGCCACACGTTGTTGTTGCCCACCGGAAAGCCGCGCGCACCGGTCGAGCGCGCGGTCCGCGAGCCCGACGCGTTCCAGGCACTGCATGGCTTCCTCGCGGACGTCCCGCGGGAAGAAGAACGAGCGGCGCAACGGGAGCCGCCCGAGAGCGCCGGAGCAGACGTTGTCCAGCGCGTTCCGGCGACCGACGAGGTGGATCTTCTGGAACACCATCGCGGCGTTCCCGCCGACCTCGATCGAGCCGCCGTCCGGGGTCTCCAGCCCGACGACGCACCGCAGCGCCGTGGACTTGCCCGAGCCGTTCGGCCCGAGCAGCGCCACGAACTCGCCGGGTTCGACGGTGAGATCGAACCCGTCCAGCACGACCCGGCCGCCGAACGACTTGCGCAGGCCGCTGATGGCGAGCATCAGACGTCCTCTTCCTTGAGCCCCAGCGTGGTCGCGAGGTCGAAGAGCACCTTGTAGGTGTCGTTGCCGACCTGGACGAGAGGTCCGGGCGGGGTGACGTCGAGGAACGCACCGACCTTCTCGACGTCGGCGGTCTCCAGCTCCAGCAACGCCTTGCGCACCTTGTCCTTGAACGCCGGGTCGAGGTCGCCGCGCACGGTGATCGGGTCGTTCGGGATCGGCTCGGACTTCCAGACCTGGCGGAACCGCGACTCGTCGAACGTGCCGGCGGCCCGCGCCGTGGCGAGCGTCTGGCTGTTGATCTCCGCAGCGTCGACCTTGCCGTTGACCAGCGACAACATCGCCTCGGGATGTCCACCGGCGTAGTCGAGCCTCACGTCGGCGACGTCGTGCTTCTTGAGGCCGTAGCGGGGAAGCGCGTCACCGGACGCCGAACCGACGCTGCTCAGCGCGAGCGACTTCCCCCGCAGGTCCTCGATCTTCTGCGCGGGCGAGTCCTTCGCGACCCAGATCCCGGCGGTGTAGCTGGTGAGCTTCCCGGAGCCGTCCGCGAACGACACCATGGGCTCCGCGCCCGCCTTCTGCGACGCGAAGACGTACCCGAGCGGGCCGAACTGGGCGATCTCCAGCTTGTCGTTGCGCATCGCCAGCACCTCGGCCGCGTAGTCGTCGACGACCTGCAGCTCGACCTCGCAGCCGAGCTTGGTGGTCAGCGCCTTCGCGAGCACCTCGTAGGCGGGCTTGAGCTTCTCGGGGTCCTCGTACGGCTCGACGCCGAAGCGCACCTTGCCGTTCGGGCAGTCGGCACCGGAACTGGAAGTGGTCGTGCCGCAGGCGGTCGCGGCTGTCAGCGCCAGCGTCGCGGCGAGGACGACGTTGAGGGCTCTCATCACATCTCCTGGAGGAGGTCGTCGAGCACGGCCGGGGCGAGGCCGAGCGCGGTGGTCATGCCGATGCCGGAGGTGACCGAGACGGCCCTGGTGAGGGGAGCGGGCGTCGCGGTCAGGAAGGGGTCGGGGGCCGACGCGTAGACGCCGCGCCAGCGTTCGAGCACTCGCAGCGAGGGAACGCCGAGCAGCCGGGCCGTCTCGGTGAGGACCAGGTCGTCCAGGTCCTCGGGCCGGTACGGGTCGACCGTGCGGCTGTAGTGGTGGGTGTCGCCGATCGTGAGCGAGCCGTCGGGGAGCTGGGTGAACATCAGGTTCAGCCCTGCCTCGACCAACTCGGGGTGGTCGTTCGTGAGGCGTTCGCGGACCTTCTCGGTCGTGGGGCAGCGCGCGAACGCCTCGTAGCGCAGCATCGAGAACCCGGTCAGCACGGCCGGGTCGATCACGCCGCCGTGCGCGACGCGCAGCATGCGCAGCTGGCAGCGCCGGATCTCGCGTTCCTCGGCGAGGTCGGGGAAGAACCTGTCGACGTCGTGGCCCACCGCGACGACCGCCGCGCGGCAACGGAGCTCGCCGCGGGACGTGCGGACCAGGCCCGGCTCCACGGTGAGCACGTTGGTCGACCAGTGGAACACGACCCCGCGCTCGGCCAGCAGCGCGGCGATCGCGTGGACGGCCTCGCGCGGGTTGACGCGGATGTCGAGGGGGAGCAGGGCGCCGCCGAGTCCGGCGACGGGAAGGTCGTCGGTCAGCTCGATCTCCCGGACGCCGGCGAACTCCCGCAGCACCTCCAGCTCGTCCTCGTGACGGGCCACGACGACCGAGCCCGACTCGCGCAGCCAGAACCCGGCCTCACCGGCGAGCTTCAGCCACTCCTCGCGAGCGGCCATCGCGTACGAGAACGCCACCCCGTCCTGAGCGGTGAAGCAGCCGTGCCCGAAGTTGCGCACGGAGGCCCCCGCCGCGTGCTCGTCGCGCTCGACCACGGCGACGGAGAGACCCCGCCGAACCGCGTGCCAGGCGTGCGCGAGCCCGACGATCCCCGCGCCGACGACCACCAGGTCCACACTTGTCATGACAAGAACGATGAGTGGCCCCAGGGGCAGAATCAATGGGTGTGCTGATGTGTTCACTTGGAGTTCAGACTTGTTATGATATGTATCGTTGGATGCATGGAGATGCCACTGCACGAGCGCATCGCGGCCGACCTGCGCCGCCGCATCGGCTCGGGTGAGCTAGCCGTCGGCGACCCGGTGCCGTCCGAATCGCAGCTGTGCGCGCAGTGGAACGCCTCGCGCGCGCCGGTCCGCCAGGCGCTCACGTCGCTGCGGGCCGAGGGCATGATCGGCGGCGGCCGCGGCAAGCCCGCCGTGGTGCGCAGGCACACGCTGTCGCAGCCGTTCGAGACGTTCCTGTCGTTCTCCAGCTGGGCCGCGGGCCTCGGGCACGTTCCGGGGCAACGGACCCTGGAGATCGCGCGCCGCCCGGCAGACGCCGACATCGCGGACGCCCTCCAGCTCGACGAGGGCACGCCGGTGGTGCAGCTGCTCCGGCAGCGGCTGATCGACGGCCGCCCGACGATGCTGGAGCGCACGACGTTCGTGGAACCGGTGGGGCGCCTGCTGTTCGACTTCGACTGCGACAGCGGCTCGCTCTACGCGTACCTGGGGGAACAGGGCGTCGACATGACCGTCGCCCGGCACCAGATCGACGCCGTAGCGGCCGACGCGCAGGACAGCGAACTGCTGGAAGTCGCCCTGGGGGCCCCACTTCTGCGGGAGCGGCGGCGTGCGTCCGGAATGGACGGAAGGCCGGTCGAGCACTCCGACGACCGCTACCGCCCGGACATGGTCAGCTTTTCGATCGAGAACTCCCAGCAGGCGCACCCGGCGCTGCTGCGGGACTGGAGGGCGTCGTGAAGGTCGACCTGGTCGTGCTGGACATGGCCGGCACCACCGTGCAGGAGCACGGACTCGTCTACCAGGCGCTGGCGGACACCGTGATCGCGGCCGGCGGGTCGGCGCGGGACGTCGGCGACTGGATGGGTGCCGACAAGTACGAGGCGATCTCGGCGATGCTCGGCCGCTCCGATGTGGACGCCGAGTTCGCGGACTTCCACGAGCGGCTCGCGAAGTACTACGCCGAGACGCCGCCGACGCCGATCCCCGGCGTCCCGGAAGCGCTCGAACACCTGCGGAGCAACAACGTCAAGGTCGCGCTGACCACCGGCTTCGACCGGCCGGTCGTGGACGGCCTGCTCGACGTCCTGGGCTGGCGCGAGGGCGTGCTGGACGCGGTGGTCTGCGTGGACGACGTGCCCGCGGGCCGCCCGGCGCCGTACATGATCTTCAAGGCGATGGAGCTGACCGGCGTCAGGGACGTCCAGCGCGTGCTGACGGCCGGAGACACCACAAGAGACCTGCAGGCGGGCATGAACGCCGGCGCCGGGTTCGTCGTCGGCGTGCTCAGCGGCAGCCAGACCGCCGAGGAGCTCGGCGCCGCGAAGCACACCCACCTGCTGAAGTCCGTCGCCGAGATCCCAGCCCTGCTGGCTTAGGGCATCTGCAAGTGCCACCAACTCGGAGTTGGTGGTACTTGCAGATGCCTAGTCCAGGGCGGCGGTGTGGCGTAGCTGCTCCGGCGTCGGATCCGAGACCAGCACTCGCACCGCGTCCGCGAACCGGTCGAAGCGCCGGTCGAACTCGGCCAGCTCGCGCGACGGCTCCGCGACCAGCGCCGCCCTGCCCGGCTTGGGCACGGCGGTGGCCAGTGCGTTCCGCAGCGGCTGGGCCCGGCGCAACGCCACGAGCAGCGTCCACAGCCGTTGCTCGACCAGCGCGACCTGCACGGGATCGCCGGTCACGCGGAGGAAGTCGGAACGCACGGCCGTGGCGCGGCGGCGCTGGGTGGGGCAGGTGAAGTCGTCGGCCCGGACGACCTGCGTGTCCGGCGCCGACCTCGCGAGCGACTCCTCCGACCGGAACCGGCGCCGAGGCGCGGTCCCAGCCGGGTCCCACATCCACCAGGAGGTCATCCGACCAGGTCGTCCGCGTCGACGATCTTGTAGGCGTACCCCTGTTCCGCCAGGAAGCGCTGCCGGTGCGCCGCGTAGTCGGTGTCGAGCGTGTCGCGCGCGACGACCGAGTAGAAGTGCGCCTGCCGCCCGTCGCCCTTGGGCCGCAGGATCCGGCCGAGGCGCTGGGCCTCCTCCTGGCGCGACCCGAACGTGCCGGACACCTGGATGGCGACCGACGCCTCGGGCAGGTCGATGGAGAAGTTCGCGACCTTGGACACCACCAGGGTCCGGAGCTCGCCCTTGCGGAACTTGTCGAACAGTTCCTCGCGCTCCTTGTTCTTCGTCGATCCCTTGATCACCGGTGCATCAAGCTCCTCACCCAGCTCGTCGAGCTGGTCCAGATAAGCACCGATCACCAGGGCCGGCTCGCCGGGATGCTGCTCCAGCACCCGCTTGACCACCGGGATCTTCGTCCTGGCCGTCGAGCAGAGCTTGTAGCGCTCCTCCGGCTCCGCCGTCGCGTACTGCAGTCGCTCGTTGTCCGTCAGCGTCACCCGGACCTCGGTGCACTCGGCGGGGGCGATCCAGCCCTGCGCCTCGATGTCGCGCCACGGCACGTCGTACCGCTTCGGCCCGATCAACGAGAAGACGTCGCCTTCCTGCCCGTCCTCGCGCACCAGCGTCGCGGTCAGCCCGAGCCGGCGGCGCGACTGCAGGTCGGCGGTCATCCGGAACACCGGCGCCGGCAGCAGGTGGACCTCGTCGTAGACGATCAGGCCCCAGTCGCGCGAGTCGAACAGCTCCAGGTGCTTGTACTCGCCCTTCGACTTGCGGGTGATCACCTGGTAGGTCGCGATCGTGACCGGGCGGATCTCCTTGCGCTCACCGGAGTACTCGCCGATCTCCTCCTCGGTCAGCGAGGTGCGCGCGATCAGCTCCCGCTTCCACTGCCGTCCCGCCACGGTGTTCGTGACCAGGATCAGCGTGGTCGCCTGGGCCTCCGCCATCGCCGCGGCGCCGACCAGCGTCTTGCCCGCGCCGCACGGCAGCACGACGACGCCGGAGCCACCCGCCCAGAACGCCTGGGCCGCGAGCCGCTGGTAGTCGCGCAGCTTCCAGCCGTTCTCCTCCAGCTCGATCGTGTGCGCCTCGCCGTCGACGTAGCCGGCGTGGTCCTCGGCCGGCCAGCCGACCTTGAGCAGCAGCTGCTTGAGCCGCCCGCGCTCGCTCGGGTGCACGATGACGGTGTCGTCGTCGATGCGGGCACCGAACATCGGCGCGATCTTCTTGTTGCGCAGCACCTCTTCGAGCACCGCGCGGTCGTTGGAGTGCAGCACCAGCCCGTGCGCGGGGTTGTTGGCCAGCACGAGCCGCCCGAAGCGGCTCATCGTGTCGACCACGTCCACCAGCAGCGGCTGAGGCACCGGATAGCGGCTGTACCGCACCAGCGCGTCGACCACCTGCTCGGCGTCGTGCCCGGCCGCCCGTGCGTTCCACAACGCCAGCGGAGTCACGCGATACGTGTGCACGTGCTCCGGAGCCCGCTCCAGCTCGGCGAACGGCGCGATGGACGTGCGCGCGTCGTTCGCGAGCGGGTGGTCGACCTCGAGCAGCAGCGTCTTGTCCGACTGGACGATCAATGGGCCATCGGTCACGCCGACAAGTCTCCCTGACGACGCCAAATGCGTTCGACCTGCGTCAACTGGCGACAACAACTGTGAGGCGACACACGCAGCCAACACGCGGTGTCGTACGTTCTCGCGCATGAGCACCGAGTCGACTGATCCCGTCGAGCCGCCGGCCGTGGTGACCCCGGTTCCGGAGGAGTCCGAGACCGACGAGTCGCCCCAGAACAACAACTGGCTGAAGTTCGTCATCGTCGGCGTGCTGGCGATCGTGCTGGTCGGTGGCGGGGTGTGGGCGCTCACGTCGCTGGGTGGCACCAACGTCGGCGACTGCGTGAGCGCCTCGCCCAAGGACGTGGACAAGCCGGACGGCGACTGGAACATCTCGTCGAAGGGCTGCGGTGACTCCGCCGCGACGCACCGGGTGGCCGCGATGCTGAAGAACGCGGAGGACCCCTGCCCGGCCGAGGGCATCTACGAGCCCGTGAAGTCCGGCAGCGAGACGATGTGCCTCATGCCGAACCTCGCTGAGGGCAAGTGCTACACCTCCAGCGACGACGGCGCGTTCAAGCAGGAGAACTGCACCACCGAGTCGCCCGTGAAGATCGTGAAGAAGGTCGACGGCCTGCCCGAGGAGGGCACGGTGTGTCCCGAGGGCTCCAGCGAGCTGCGCTTCAGCGAACCGGCCTCGGTCTACTGCATGGGTGTCCACGAAGGATCCTGATCGGGTGAACTCGGTTGAGTTGAACCCCTTCCGACGCCGATACCCAGGCCATGAAGAAGGTCGGCCTGGGTATCGCCGTTGTCATCGCCCTCGTGCTGCTCGGCGGGTTCGTCCTGAACCAGCTCGGCGACGTGGCGAAGGCCGCGCAGCCCGGCGACTGCGCCCGGATCTCCGGTGCGCTCGACAACCCGCGCTACCAGGCGCTCGACTGCGGTTCCGAGCAGGCGAACGTCAAGATCGCGAAGGTCCTCGGCTGGAACGAGAAGGCCTGCCCGTCCGGCGGCATGGACTACTCGACGTACACGGGTGACGCCACGCTGTGCCTCATGCCTAACTTCGTCGAGGGCGCCTGCTACGGCCAGGACTCCGAGAGCGGCATCGCGAAGGTCGACTGCGCCACCAAGGACTCGGTGAAGGTCGCCAAGGTGGTCAGCGGCAAGGCCGACCGGGCGGCCTGCGGCACCTCGCGCGCGGCCGTCTTCCCGGAGCCCGCGATCACCTTCTGCCTGGAGCGCGGCGACCAGCAGCAGTGATCTTCGCGCAAACCGCACCACTTCCCACCGTCCACGTGGAACGCTTCGCGGCGTGATGATCGACGAGCCGCCCGCGCCCAGGACGAGCCTGCGGAAGCGAGTGCTGACCTACGGCCTCACCGTGGTCGCCGCGGCCGTCGCCATCTACGGCATGACCGAGTTCCTCGCCCCGATCACGGCGCCCAAGGCCGGTGAGTGCGCGAACGTCACCGGCTACGCGAACGAGCCGGACCTCGACACCGTGAGCTGCACCTCCGCCGGCGCGAACTACGTGGTCACGGAGTCGGTCGCCACCTCGAAGAGCTGCGCGAACGCCTACACGGACGTGACCACCAGGCGTGCGCAGGATCCGGCGGTCAGGACCTGCCTGGTTCCCCTGTGGACGGAGGGCGCCTGCTACCCGTCCACCTCCGACCGCATGGAACCGACCCCGGTGGAGTGCGACGCGGACGCGTTCGAGGTGACCAAGGTCAGCAAGGACGTGCCGGCCCCGGCGTGCGCGGCGGACGAGAAGCGCTACAGCTACC
This sequence comes from Lentzea sp. HUAS TT2, assembly GCF_051853195.1. NCBI lineage: Bacteria > Bacillati > Actinomycetota > Actinomycetes > Pseudonocardiales > Pseudonocardiaceae > Lentzea > Lentzea sp. HUAS TT2. The sequence goes on from NZ_CP196667.1 coordinate 3,362,103, forward strand.
CCGAGGTCAAGCTGACCTACTGCGCCGCGACCCTCTAGCGGATCCAAGCGGCCGTAACGTTTCCGTAAAGCCCGAGCGCAGCCGCCTGCCGCGTGGCAATCTCGGCTCCGGCCGTGTCGGGGGGCATGGGCCGTCTGGGGTATTTGGGAAATGAGAGAACCGCATGAGCACGACTGAGTCCGCTCCGCCCGCGCCGGGGACGCCGAGTACCGGCGAGCGGATCCTGACCTACCTCGTCGACCGGCCCTGACCGAGGGCAGGTCGACCGCGGTGCCACCGAGGCGAAGCTCCGCCACAGCGCCGGTACTCCCGCGCAGCACGTTCGACCCAGCCAAACCGGAGTCCTGTTCCCACGGCTCCGGTTTCGCCGTCTTTCGCGAGACCCATCCGAGAGGAATCCAGTGACCGACCCCAACTACCCCCAGCAGCCAGGGCCCTACGGGCCGCCTCCCGGTGGACAGCCGCAGCAGCCGTACGGCCAGCCCGGTCAGCCGAACCCCTACGGCCCGCCGCCGCAGCAGGGCCACCCCGGCCAGCCTGGTCAGCCGTACGGACAGCCTGGTCAGCCCGGCCAGTACGGCCAGCCGGGTGACCCCTACGCCCAGCCAGGACAGCCCGGCCAGCCCGGCGACCCGTACGCGCAGCCCGGTCAGCCGGGCCAGTACGGCCCGCCTCCCGGCCAGCCCATGCCCTACGGCCCGCCGCCCAAGAAGAGCGGCGCCGGCAAGATCATCGGCTCGATCGTCACCATCGTCGTGCTCGTCGGCGTCGGCATCCTGGTGAAGGTCCTGATCGGCGGTGGCCTGAGCGCCATCACCGAGCCGTCGGCCAAGCCGGGCGACTGCGCGAGCGTCACGGGCACCACGTTCAGCCCGAAGTACAAGCAGGTCGACTGCAACGCCCCCGAGGCGAACTACTTCATCGCCAAGGCCATGAAGTCGACGTCGGAGGCGTGCCCGAGCGAGGACTACGCCGAGTACACCGAGTCCGGCCGGCGCAGCTCGTCGCTCAAGCTCTGCCTGGTCGAGAAGCTCGAAGAGGGCAAGTGCTACGAGGAAGAGCTCGTCAAGATGAACATGGAGGGCATGAAGGTCGTTGACTGCTCCAAGGGCAACAACGAGTTCGCCGTCCAGAAGGTCCTGAAGGTCGAGAAGGTCGTCAAGGCGGCCACCGCGGACTGCGGTGAGGCCACGGCCATCTCGTACACCGAACCCACGCCGGGCATCACTTACTGCATCACGGCTCTCGGCGGACAGTGACGAAACGGCAATTGGCGGGCCGTGAAAACGGCCCGCCAATTCCCATGCCCAAAAGCAACGTTTTCGTTACTTAGTTGGTCGTGCCCGGTGGCAGCAGCTGCTGCACGTCCAGACGCCCGGACAGCACGTCCTCGGTGTCCATCATGTCGGCCACGCGCTGAAGCCGGATCGGGTTCAGCGACAGCGGGAACGTGCCCACCGACACGAGGGCCGCAGTGGGTGCGTCGACGTCCGCGTAGCTGGTCAGCGAGTCCTGCACGGCGAGCTTGTTGGCCTGCGCGCGCTGCTGCGCCTCGCGCAGCACGTCGCGGAACACCTTCATCGTCTTCGGGTTCGCCTCGGCGAACTTCTTCGACGACGCGTAGCCGGACATCGGGAAGTCCAGTGTCGGGCCGCGCGCGGTGTCGGTGACGATCTTCGCACCGATCTTGCGCTGCGCCTTCGTGATGAAGGGCTCGATCATGAACGCCGCGTCCACCGTGCCTGAGGTGAGCGCGTTCTCCATGTCGGCGAACGCCATCGGGCGGAACTTGATCCTCTGCTTCTCGACCGCCGCGGTGTCCAGCACGGCACGCGTGGTCAGCGCGCCGATGTCGGTCTCGCTGTTCACGGCGATGGTCGGCGAGGGCTTCTTGCCGGGGTCGTCGTAGTCCGAGTCGGCCTTCGCGACCAGCGCCATCGAGTTCGGACCGGCCTGGTAGGCCTCGCCCTGCAGCTGCAGTTCGGTGCCCTCGGCGACCGCGCGGAAGAGGCTGACGTGCGTCGCCCACGTGAGGTCGAGCGTGGTGTCCAGCTGCTTGATGGCCTCAGCCTCGCTGGGCTGCGTGACCAGGTTGACCTGCAGGCCGGCCTTCTCGAAGAGCTTCTCGGTCAGCGCGATCCGCAACGGGGCCACGTCGACGACCGGCAGCACGCCGATGCGGATGACGTTGCGCTCGACGTCCGCGTTGCCGCCGTTCGACGAACCGCCGAACAGGCCGCAGCTCGCGGTCAGAACGCACGTGATGAGCACTGCGGCAAGCCGCAGAGCTTTGGCTCGGGTAGCCATGGCACCTCTCGCCGGTAGGCCTTGGGTAGCTTCGTTTTGAGCAGTGAGTGTCGCCACAGACCTGGGCGTCCGCAGTCCCAACTGGGAGTTCGGACGGACGTGGGGTGTGCCGACAACCGGGGATGTTAACCACCTGAACGTATGAAACGACACCCCATCTCGATACGGTGAGTGCTTCTGGAGACTTCCCCCGGGGTGGGGGTGACCATTACCCTTCCGGCTCGGGTGGCACAGGTCGTAGTAGACCGACGTGTCTTCAGACGGGGTAGGGCGCCTCACCGGGCGAACGACCTCTGTGCTGCAATTCGGCCCGTTTGACGAGTCCATGCTCGGTCCTGGGGAGAGACCGGGACACTGCTGCTGGAAGAGGAAGCCCAGAGTGGCCCGACGTGAGAGAGGTCCCAGCCAGTTTGGCGTGGGTGACACCACACGCTCCGAAAGGCCCGAATCGGGTGACGGACTGGCTGCGCTGGGTGACGGACCGATGAACGTGACACCGAACCCGGTGAAGCACGATGTCGGAGCCGGTCCCGGTGCGGGATCTACCCGATCCGCGGGATGGCGCCTGCGCAACTGGCGGTTGCGCACGAAGCTGCTCGCCGTTCTGCTCATCCCGACGATCTGTGCGCTCGCCCTGGGTGGTCTGCGTGTCCGCACCGACCTCCAGGCCGCGACGGAGTTCAACAACCTCGCGAACCAGATCCGCCTCGAGACCGCCGTCGCGGACCTGGTGCAGCAGCTGCAGCGCGAGCGCGACCTTTCGGTCAGCTACGTCGCCTCGAACCAGAAGGTCGACAGGGTCGTCCTGGAGCGCCAGCTGCGTCGTGTGAACGACACCAGCGAGGCGTTCAGCAACAAGATCGCCGAGCTCAGCTCCGACCTGAACCCCGCTGCCGTCGAGCGGTTCCAGGTCGCGTTCAACCAGCTCAACCGCCTGAACAGCCTCCGCAACTCGGTGCGCGACACCCAGTACCCCGCCGAGGCCGTCCAGCGCACCTACTCGGAGTCGATCGAGACGCTCATCAACCTCGGTGAGCAGACGATCTCCGAGATCAGCGACTCGGCACTGGTGCGACTGCACCTGACCACGAACGCCATCGCGCGCATCAAGGAGCAGGAGTCGCTCAAGCGGGCGATCCTCCTGGACGTCTTCCAGCGCAAGGCGTTCACCCCGTCCCAGCTGCGTTCCCTGCAGGCCGCGAACGCAGAGCTCGAAGCGGCCCGCAACGACTTCCGCAAGTCCGCGACGCCCGAGCAGGCCAAGATCTACGACGACACCGTCACCGGCCTCATCGTCGACAACGCGAACGACATGCAGGAATCGGCGGTCAACCAGCAGGCGGGCGCGAAGGACTTCAGCCAGATCACGCCCGAGAAGTGGGACATCGCCGCCACGCTGACGGTCAACCTGACGCGTGACGTCGAGAACCTGCTGGTCGAGCAGCTGCAGAACAAGACCGACGAGCTCGCCGGCGACACCCGCACCAGGGCGTACGTCGAGTCCGGCATCGTCCTCGCGATCCTCGCGCTCGCGTTGCTGATGGCGCTGTTCGTCGCCCGCTCGATCCTCAACCCGCTGCGCACGCTGCGCCGCACGGCCCTCGACGTCGCCGACCACGGTCTCCCCGACGCGGTCGAGCGGATCCTCGCGGACGCCAACCCGGAGGACGCGGCCAAGACCGCCGTCGAGCCGGTGCCGGTGCACACGCGGGAAGAGATCGGCCAAGTGGCGCGCGCGTTCGACGCGGTGCACGGTGAAGCGGTGCGACTGGCCGCCCAGCAGGCCCTCCTGCGTGACAACGTCAACGCGATGTTCGTCAACCTGTCCCGCAGGTCGCAGGCCCTGGTCGAACGCCAGCTGAACCTGATCGACCGGCTGGAGCAGGACGAGCAGGACCCTGACCAGCTGGCCTCGCTGTTCGAGCTCGACCACCTCGCGACCCGCATGCGCCGCAACTCGGAGAACCTCCTGGTCCTCTCGGGTACGGACCTCTCCCGGCGGCTGACCAGGCCGGTCCCGGCCGCCGAGGTCCTCGGTGCCGCGGTCTCCGAGGTCGAGCAGTACGCCCGAGTGCAGGTCGGCCAGACCCCGGACCTCACGGTCCAGGGCCGCGCCGTCAACGACCTCGTGCACCTCATCGCCGAGCTGCTGGACAACGCCACGGCGTTCTCCGACCCGGTCACCAAGGTCACCGTTCGCACGGCGAAGACCCGCAAGGGCGAGCTGGCGATCGAGATCCAGGACCGCGGCGTGGGCATGGGCGACCAGGAGATCATCGACGCCAACGACCGGCTGGCAGACCCGCCGGACGTCGACGTCGCCGTCTCCCGCCGAATGGGCCTGTACGTGGTCGCGCGGCTCGCCAAGCGCCACGACATCAAGGTCCGCCTGCGCGGCAACGAGGACATCGAGGGCGGCACGACGGCGCTGGTGATCGTGCCGGAGACGCTCGTCGCGATCCCCGGCCAGGCACCGGTCTCGACCCCGCCGTCCGGTTCCGCCGGCCTCGCCTCCGCGTTCGGCATGTCGCCGAACGCCTCGTCTCCGTCGATGTCGCCCGTGCCGATGCCGCTGGCCCCGGCCGAGCACACGACCGAGATCGGCACCACCGCGACCAGGGCCAGCGGCATCGCCGGTGCCTTCGGCGGAGTCACGGGTGCCACCGGCACCACGGGCTTCACGCCGAGGATCGACGAGTCGAGCCCGAGCATCCCGGTCAACTTCGTGCCCAGCTCGATCACGGACACGGGTGCCGGAGCGACGGCGATCCCCGTCTACAGCGAGCCGCCGATCGAGGACGCGACGCCGTCCGAGCGGTGGCGCCGCGACCAGCTCTCCGCGGTCGAACCGGAGGGTTCGTTCGGCGAACCCACCCTCTTCACGGCCTATGAGGACCGCAACGAAGAGGCCGGCGAGATCTCCTTCGAGCCGGGCTACGAGACCACGCAGTTCGTGCCGATCTCCCCGATCGACGACGAGCGCTCCTCGTCCAACGGCGTCTCGCGCGCCTCGGCCGACGAGGGCCTGCTCGATCTGGGGATGGCACACCGCAACGGCACCTCGGACGCCTCGCGCAAGAAGATCGAGCACGACCTGGACGCCCCGACGGAACGCCTGCCGATCTACGAGGCGGTCCTGTCGCAGTGGTTCCAGGCCGTGGGCAGTGAGACGTCCGCATCGGCGGCTCAGCCGGTCCGTTCCGCCGCGGAGGACGACTCACCGGCAGCGACCAACGGGCACGTCGAGTCGAGGCTGGGCGGGACCGACAAGGGCTCCGTCGAGTACATCGACGAGCCGCCGACCGTCCCGCCGCTCTCGGACGGTCCGGAACCGGAGCTGCCGACCCGATCTCGCAAGCCTGTACCGGCGGTGGCACCCACCACCACGTCGGCCGCTGGTCTTCCGGTGCGCACGCCGCGCTCGAAGATCCAGCCGGCGGCCGAAGAAGTACCCGCACCCGCCGAGCAGGAGCGAGTTGTGGAACCGGAGCCCGTTGTGGAGGAGACTCCAGCGGCGGCACCTACTTCCGAGTCGGCCTGGCAATCGCCAGCCGATGAGGGATGGCACGCGGCTCAGGCGTTGTTGAACAAGACGCCGGAGACGAAGACCACGGCAGGACTGCCGAAACGGACACCTAAGGCTCAGCTCGTGCCAGGATCTGCTGCACCCAAGACGCAGAGCCTGACGTCGACAGCGCAGCGCCCGCCGCTGCCGCCCCGTACCGCTGACGCGGTGCGCGGACGGATGTCGAGCCTGCAGAGTGGTGTCAAGCGAGGCCGGCACGCATTGATCGAGGCATACGCTGGTGACCAATCGAGCCGGCAGAACGAGGAGCAGGAGTGACGACCGCAGCGCAGCCAGGCAGCTTTGGTTGGCTTATCACCGACTTCGTGCGGAGGGTGCCCGGTGTGGCACATTCCGTTGTGGTGTCCGCGGACGGGCTGTTGCTCGCCGGTTCCCAGGGCTTGCCCCGGGACCGCGCAGAACAGCTTTCCGCGGTCGCGTCCGGACTGGTCAGCCTCACCCAGGGTGCTGCCCGCTGCTTCGAGGCAGGCGGGGTCAACCAGACGGTCGTCGAGATGGAGCGGGGCTACCTGTTCCTCATGTCGATCAGTGACGGTTCTTGCCTTGCCGTCCTGGCGGCACCCAACTGCGACATCGGCCTCGTGGCCTACGAGATGACGCTGTTGGTGGAGAGAGTCGGTCAACAACTCACCCCTGAGCTGCGTGCGCAGCTTCAGGGCGTGGTCCGTCGCTAGACCTCATCTGAAGTTCAGGGGTGAGAACAAATGGCTGGTAGATCTGGCGCTAGAGGCCGAGGCTTCGGTAGGAACTTCAACTACCAGGAGTGGGCTTCTGGTGGGTTCCAGTTCGACGAGCCTGACGCGATACCCCAAGAATCAGAGGAAGCTGAGGACGCACCCCTCGATGAGCGGGTTACAGGGCAAGGGCTAGGCGATATGTCTCAGCGTGAGGTGGACGACTCGTCGTCGTATCCGTACGACGACGTGCCGAACCGATTCGACATCGACGGGTACGGCTCCGGGCTGTTCGGTGGCCCCGGCGCGGACCTGTTCGGCCAGCACGAGATGCCGGACGCGGTGCCGGAGCAACTGCCGTACACAACCGGCCCGCATCCGGTGTACAGCACCGGCGGCCAGCCGGCGTACAGCACCGGTGCGCAGCCTCAAGTGCGTCCGGAGGAGAATGCTTCTGCGGACTCGGGTTCACTGGTGCGGCCTTACACACGCACCGGTGGACGCACACGACCCGACTACGACCTGGCTATCGAGGCGCTGATTTCGACCAGCGAAAAAGGCCTCGAACGGGATGCCGCAGTACTTCCCGAGCACAGGTCGATCTGCGGGCTGTGTGTGGACACGCGGTCTGTGGCCGAGGTCGCGGCACTCCTACGCTTGCCACTTGGCGTCGTGCGGGTGTTGATCGGCGACATGGCAAGCATGGGTTTGGTTTTGATTCACCAGGGCGGTCTGGTCGTGGGGGACCGGCCTTCCATGGAATTCCTGGAGAGGGTGCTCAGTGGGCTTCGCAGGCTCTAGTCCCCAGGGCGCCGAGGGCGCACGGAAGCCGACGACGTCTGCCAAGATCGTGGTGGCGGGTGGCTTCGGTGTGGGCAAGACGACGTTCGTCGGCTCGGTGTCCGAGATCGTCCCGTTGACCACCGAGGCGGTGATGACCGAGGCCAGCGCGGGGGTGGACGACCTCTCCGCCACGCCCAACAAGGTCACCACGACCGTCGCGATGGACTTCGGCCGCGTGTCGCTCGACAGCGACCTGATCCTGTACCTCTTCGGTACACCGGGTCAGCACCGGTTCTGGTTCATGTGGGACGACCTGGTACGTGGCGCCATCGGTGCCATCGTGCTGGTCGACACCCGCCGCCTGGCCGACGCGTTCGCCTCGATCGACTTCTTCGACGACCGGCAGCTGCCGTACGTCGTCGGCGTCAACTGCTTCGACGGCCTCCTGCACCACAGGCTGGAGGACGTGCGTGAGGCGCTGACGATCGACGAGTCGGTGCCGATCGTGACGTGCGACGCGCGCAACCGGCAGTCGACGAAGCAGACGCTCATCACGCTGGTGGAGCACGCGATGCGCCAGTGGATGTCCGTCCGCGCCGGCTGATCTCCTCCCGCGGGAGTTCGGTCGCACACAACTGAACGAGGCGAGCGCCACCTTCGGGTGCGGCGCTCGCCTCGTCGTTGCGGTCTGATTCAGTTCGGTCTCTGAGCTGTCAAACGGTGGTCCTTTCGTCGTGCCGTGCCGTCAGCCGATCGTCAGGCCGACGCCGATGAACGCGCCCACGGAGACGTCACCGTCGCCGAGGTCCACGTCGGCGTCCGCGCCCACACCTGCGCCGATCCCGATGTTCAGCAGGTCGCCCAGCAGGCCGTGGTGGCAGTGGTGACCGTAGGGTCCGTGCGACCCGATGCCGATTCCGATGCCCGCATCGACGTCGGCACTGATGTCGGCGTCCACGACCACGTCCGCGGTCGCGTCCACACCGACGTCGGTGGCTTCGGCGGGTGCGGCGGGCACGGGTTCGGCTGTCGGCGTGACCGGTGCGGCAACGGTCTCCGCGACGGCTGCGGGTGCGGGTGCGGGAGCGCGGTCGTCGTCCGTGGCACTCACGTCAGCAGCGACTTCTGTGTCAGCTACCACCGCGGCGTCCACGTTCGCGTCCACAGCCGCATCAACAGCCGCGTCGAGTCCGATGTCGAGATCCGTGTCTAGTGCGGCATCGACGTCCACGCCGACACTCGCGTCGACCTGAGCCGCGAGCCCAAGAGCGACCTGGATGCCACCGTTGTCCATGACGCTGATGCCGGGACCGGTGTCGAGCGCGACGTGGGCGCCGGCCGCGACGTCGAGCATGTCGACGTTGCCGCTCACCCCCACCGTCGCGTTGACGTGGTTGTCCTGCAGCAGGACGAGGATCGGGTCGGCGTTCGCGGTGCCCGTCGAGAACGGCAGGGCGAACGCCAGGGTCGTGACGGTGGCGGCGGCTCTCAAAGCCCACCGGGAGCTGGCCATGTGCGCAGGACCTCCTCGGATCGACGTGGACGCGTCTCGGGAACGTCCACGTCAACCGACGCTAGGTCGCGCTCCGGCCACGCAAGGGTGGTCCGGTTCTCCTACCGGGGGATGACCGACCGTCAGTCCTCGTCAACCAATGCGGCGGACGTGACGCGATGAAGAGGGAACCTCAGCACCTCTCCGTAGCTGTGGTCGTAGCCTTCGAGCACGCCACCCCCGACGACATGGGGCTCGATCACGCGCTGTGCCGCCGTTCCGTGGGAGTCGACGAACCCGACGAGGACCCTGCGCCGCGCCCGTGCGGCCTGCTGGAGCAACGACAGCGTCGCCGACGGACCGGCGCCGAGATGGCCGGGAACGGCGACCCGTTCACCCCGTGGTGTCGCGGCGGCACGATCACCGGCCCGGACCAGCCGGACGAGTTCACCCAACCGCTCGTCGGCCTGCACGGCGGGTGACACCGGTTTGCGGGCACTGCGCTGCCTCGGCGTGGTCCGGCGGCCACCCGGCCGGAGGTCGAGGACCTGGCCGTCCGGGCCCTCCGCGGCCGGGGCGAACCCCGCCGACCGCAGCCCGTCCAGCACGTCCGCCAGCGGCAGTGGGCTGACGAGCACGGTCGGGGCGATCCGGCGCAGCTCCAGCCGCCCGGCCTCCGGGTGCGCGAGAACCTCGCTGACCAGCACCGAGTCGTCGCAGCGCAGGAACGAGCCCGCCGCACCGCCGCGCAGCCTGCCGTGGCGGCGCGCGGCGTCGTCGATCAGGTACGTCAGCGACTGCGGGACGGGCGTGCGCGAGCGGGTCTTGAAGAGTTCTTGCAGCTCGTCGGCGGTGCGTCCGGCGTCGAAGGCACGGCGGACGGTGGCCTCGCTGATCCGGTAGACCGTGGCGCTGCCGGCCGACTCGACGTTCGCGACCAGCGCCATCTCGTCCGCGAGCTCCGGTTCGAGCCTGCCGGGGGCGACGACGGTGAGGTCGGCCTGCACCAGCACGTGGTCCAGCGGTGCGGGCAGGGCGTCGCCGAGGGCCTTCGCGGCGTGGCCGGGGCCCTCCTCGAGCAGCACACGGCCAGCGCTGGTGATCGCGCCGAGAGCGAGCACACCGACCGCGGTGCCCTCCTCGACGGTCCAGCGCACCAGCTCGTCGCGCTGCCTGCCGCCCCTGCGCGGGGCGCGCCAGCCGAGCAGGTCGGCCAGGTCGGCGGGGTTCGCGATCGCGGTGCCCTTGGGGAACGCGGCGAGCGCCTCCAGCACCCACCGCCGGTCGCGCGGGGCCTGGGCGCGGCGGATCTCGTCCGCGAGCGGGTTGAAGAGCTTGTCCTTCTCGTCGCGGCGGCCGATCAGCGCCGGGAGTCGCGGCAGCTCCAGCCAGGCGTGCGCGAGCGTGGCCCAGCGGACCTCGGTGGTCGCGGCGAGCCAGACGTCGGCCTTGGTCGTCGGCATCCACTCGGGTTCCGCGGCCTCGGTGTTCGCGGCGAGGTCCGCGCCGACCACCAGCTCGATCAGCAGGGCCGCCCGGCGTTCGTCGACGTCGAGGTCCTTCACGACCTTGCGCAGCTCGCGGACGCCCAGGCCACCCGTCCGCAGCACCGGCGCCGGTTCGGCCGACCAGCTCGCGATGAGGTTCTCGACGTGCCGGACGAGCTCCAGTGCCTCGCCGCCGCCGGTCGCGTCGACGCTGTTCTGCCCGAGCGCGCTGGTCTTCGGCTTCGGTTCGGTGACCTGGATCGGGCCGAGGGGGCGGGCGCCGCGCAGTTCGAGGGCGATCTCGCGCGGCAGCTCCACGGTGCCGGGGTCGCGCCGCAGCAGCAGACCGCGGGCGAGCAGCCGTTGGACGGGCGTCTCCGCCTTCTCGAGCGGCACGATCCGGGAGGCGTCCTTGGTGTCGCCGATGGGCGGTCCGGCGGCGAGCTTCTGCAGCACCCGCTGTTCGCCCTCGGTGATGCCCTGGAGGTCGTAGGTCTGCCCGGTCTTGCGGCCGAGTCCGCCGGGGTAGGAGCCGAACGCCTCGCGCGTGACGGGCGGGACCGACAGCGCGTCGTCGTCGCCCCAGGTGAGTGCGAGCGACCTGAGCCGGGCGACCGCCAGCTTGAGCGGCTTGGGCTTCACGTCAGGGCCGAGGATCTGCGTGAGTGTGGCCAAGGCCACGGGCTCGGCGTCCGCACCCTGCACGACCAGGGCCTCGAGCACCGCCAAGGTGAACGTGTCGAGGTCCTCGCAGGCGCGCGCGATCGACGCCCTGGTGCCGACCCGTGTCGCCAGCACGGACATATCGGCAGGTGGGGGCGTTGCCAGATCGGGGCGCGCACGCAGCAGCGCGACGAGAGCGACGTCGTCCTGGGCGCGCAGCCAGTCGGCGAGTGTGATGCCGGACATTCTCACCACGGTATATGGGTCGCTGGAGAACACGTCGTGCTCTGTCACACTTGTGCCCGTCAGCAGGCACCACCGAGGAGGAGAACGTGGCGAAAGGACGCCCTGGACGGGTCGACCCGCACTGGCCGGAGGGCGCCGACGGCAGCCATCCCGTCACGGAGCTGACCAGTGACCTGCAAGGTGCGCTCTCCCCGTTCGGCACGGTGACGTTCCCGCTGCCGTCGGAGGACCTGCCCTACAAGCACCCGGTGACCGAGATCAACAAATCCTGATCTGAGTGCACGCGGGGCGCTTTCGTACTGCATGTCGGTACGAAAGGGCCCCGCGTGCGACTGTCAGAGCGGTCTTAAGACTGTCGAGTCGCGTGAGTACCGCAATGGGTCCGGGGATAGGCTCACTTCCCGCTTGAGCTGTACTTCGTGGGAGGACGACGATGCCGGTCCCCGGCCCTGGTTACTCGATCACCGTTCGTCTGGAGGCGCCGCCGTCAGCGAGCGCCGCGGGTGACCTCACCTCGGCCGTCGGCCGCGCCGGCGGTGTGATCACGGCGTTCGACGTCGTCGAGTCGCACAACGACCGCGTCGTCATCGACCTCACGTGCAACGCGCTGTCCGCGAACCACGCCAAGGACATCACCGACACGCTGGAGACGCTGCCCGGCATCGTCGTCCGCAAGGTGTCGGACCGCACGTTCCTCGTGCACCTCGGCGGCAAGATCGAGATCCAGTCCAAGGTGCCGCTGCGCAACCGTGACGATCTCTCCCGCGCGTACACGCCGGGTGTCGCCCGCGTGTGCGAGGCCATCGCCAAGAACCCGGACGACGCGCGCCGCCTGACCATCAAGCGCAACACCGTCGCGGTCGTGACCGACGGTTCGGCCGTGCTCGGTCTCGGCAACCTCGGCCCCGCCGCCGCCCTGCCCGTGATGGAGGGCAAGGCCGCGCTGTTCAAGAAGTTCGCCGGCGTCGACGCCTGGCCGGTCTGCCTGGACACCCAGGACACCGAGGAGATCATCCGCGCGGTCGAGCTCATCGCTCCCGTGTACGGCGGCATCAACCTCGAGGACATCTCCGCGCCGCGTTGCTTCGAGATCGAGGCCCGCCTGCGCGAGAAGCTCGACATCCCGGTGTTCCACGACGACCAGCACGGCACCGCCATCGTCGTGGTGGCCGCGCTGCGCAACGCCCTGCGCGTCGTGAAGAAGGACATCAAGAACTGCCGAATCACGGTCTGCGGTGTCGGCGCCGCCGGTTCCGCGATCATCCGCCTGCTGCAGGCCCAGGAACCCGGCGACATCATCGCCGTGGACGTCGACGGCATCGTGCACCGCGACCGTCCCGGCCTGGACTCGAACCTGAAGTCCATCGCCGCCTCCACGAACAAGGAGAACCAGTCCGGTCGCCTGCACGACGCGCTGGTCGGTTCCGACGTGTTCATCGGCGTCTCGGCCCCGAACCTGTTCGGCGCGGACCAGGTAGCGACCATGGCGAAGGACGCCATCGTGTTCGCGCTGGCCAACCCGGACCCTGAGATCGACCCGATGGAGGCCCAGCAGCACGCCGCCGTCGTCGCGACCGGCCGCTCGGACTTCCCGAACCAGATCAACAACGTGCTGGCGTTCCCCGGCGTGTTCCGCGGCCTGCTGGACGCGCACGCGCGGACCATCACCGACGCGATGCTGCTGGCCGCCGCGCAGGCCATCGCGGACGTGGTGGACGGCGACCGCCTCAACGCGTCGTTCATCGTGCCGTCGGTCTTCGACAGCACCGTCGCGCCGGCGGTGGCCGAGGCCGTGCGCAAGGCAGCGACCTCGTAGAAGGTTCTCTTCGGGGATTCTGAAGGGACTGTGACACCAGTACGAGCCAAAGCCCGGAAAGGCTTTCAAGCGGGCGAAAGCATGCCCGCTTGAAAGTCTTTCGGCACGGGGCCGTTGGGTGCGCGCAGGCATACGATCGCCGTATGACCAAGCAGTTCACCCACCTGGACTCCCAAGGCGCGGCCCGGATGGTCGACGTCTCCGGCAAGGAGCAGACCACCCGGACCGCCGTCGCCACCGGGATCCTGCACACGACCGCCGAAGTGGTTGAGTTGCTGGGCGCCGACGGCCTGCCCAAGGGCGATGCCCTGGCCACGGCCAGGATCGCGGGCATCATGGCCGCGAAGCGCACCTGGGAACTCGTCCCCCTCTGCCACCCCATCGCGTTGTCGTCGGTGGTGGTGGGCCTGGCGCTGACCGACTCCGCCGTGCTGATCAGCGCCACGGTCCGCACCACCGACCGCACGGGCGTCGAGATGGAGGCCCTGACCGCGGTCTCGGTGGCCGGCCTGACGCTGCACGACATGGTGAAGTCGGTCGACCCCGCCGCCTCCCTGGACGCGGTGCGGGTGGAGCGCAAGGAAGGTGGCAAGTCCGGCCTGTGGGAGCGCCCGTGAAGGCCGTCGTCATCACGGCGTCCAACCGCGCCGCCGCCGGTGTCTACGCCGACCGCAGCGGACCGCTGATCGTCGAATGGCTCGAGGCGCGCGGGTTCTCGGTCTCCGCGCCCGTCGTCGTGCCGGACGGTGATCCGGTCCAGAAGGCGTTGATCGACGCGGTGTCCTCGGGCGCCGACCTCGTGCTGACGACCGGCGGTACCGGCATCAACCCGACCGACCGTACTCCCGAGGCCACGCGTGCCGTGCTGGACTACGAGGTGCCGGGGCTGGCGGACGTGATCCGCATGTCCGGCTGGCCGCGCGTGCCGGGGTCCGTGCTGTCGCGCGGGGTCGCCGGGGTGGCGGGGCGGACGTTGATCGTGAACCTGCCAGGGTCGACCGGCGGGGTGCGGGACGGGCTGGACGTGCTGGCCTCGGTCGTCGAGCATGCTCTCGACCAGCTGCGTGGAGGAGACCACAAATGAGCGTGGTGCTGCGGGCCGTTGTGACCGAGGAACCGCTGTCGGTGGAGGAGCACGCGGCCTTGGTCGCGTCTGACCGGGCCGGTGCCGTGGTCACGTTCTCCGGTGTCGTGCGGGATCACGACGGCGGGCGTTCGGTGCTGGAGCTGGAGTACCACTCGCACCCGTCCGCCGGCGACGTGGTGGCCGAGGTGGTCTCGTCCCTGGCCGCCAAGTACTCCGGGGTGCACGGGATCGCGGTCTCGCACCGGGTCGGGCCGTTGAAGATCGGTGACGTGGCGCTGGCCTGTGCGGTGGCGGCCGAGCATCGAGGGGAAGCGTTCTCCCTGTGCGCCGACCTGGTGGACGAGGTCAAGGCCCGGCTGCCGGTGTGGAAGCGGCAGGTGTTCTCGGGTGGCGAGGACGAGTGGGTCAACTGCCCATGACCGGGGCCCTGTGGGCGGAGACGCAGGCAGGGACCTCACCGTCGGGGGGTAACGGTGAGATCCCTGGTCCTGTGTCAGCCCACTTCAGCGGGGCCGGCGATCGTGCGGCGCGTCAGATCCGAGGTGAGTCGGTCCGAGCCTGCGAGGCTCAGATCAGGATCTTGTCGCCCGGGAAGATCAGGTCGGGGTTCGTGAGGAAGTCCTTGTTCTTCTCCACGATGGCCTGGTAGCCGCCGGCGACCTTGTTGGCGTCGGCGATCTTCGACAGGGTGTCGCCCGCCTTGATCTCGTAGTTGCCGTTCGGGTTCGTCTTCGAACCCGCGAGCGCCACGACCGGGGCCTGCTGCACCGGTGCGGACTGGCGCTGCTGGGGCGCGGCCTTGCGCTGCGGCTGCGTCTGCTGCTTCGGGGCCGGGGCGCTCTTGCCCACGTAGGCGCCGAGCTTGGCGCTGCAGGCGGGCCATGCGCGCGAGCCCTGCGTGCGGAGGACGTTCTCCGCCACGCGGATCTGCTCCTCGCGGGAGGCGTTCGCCGGGTTGCCCTGGCCGCCGTTGGCGTTCCAGGTGCCCTGCGTGAACTGCAGGCCGCCGTAGTAGCCGTTTCCGGTGTTGGCGCCCCAGTTACCACTTGCCTCGCACTGCGCGAGTGCGTCCCAGTCCATTCCAGGGGCGGCGTTGGCGGTGCCAACGGCCAGGCCCAGAGGGGCGCCGGCGATGATGCCGACAGCCGCGACCTTGGCGATAGTGCGAGCGGCGGAACTCTGCTTGCCCTGCTTGCCTCGGTTGAAAACCATTTGCCTCTCGGTCCACCACACCTGCGGCCAGGAACTCGGGTTCGGGGCCCGGTGCGTTCCTGCGTCCCAGTCCGGCGGTATCTCTCGCTCGGGGTATGTGCCGGAGAACCCTCGGACTGGGTTCGGTGTTCGAGTCCTCCGGATGGTGCTCGTGGCTGGTTCGGGCCAGCCGAGGAGCGACCGTACGTAACCGTCGGGGCCCTCACCAAATGTTTCGACCTGTGACGCGTGTCACAGTAACGGTTCGGCGTGTTGTCGGGAGCCTACAAACGCGCAGCTCAGAAGCGTCGTTATCGGTCCGTTTCCAATCTGAGATCGACCGAGATCTATTACGGAAAGTGAGGCGTGGCTCACGTGTGTTCGGCCATCCGAGGCGGCGATCGGTCGCCTGAAAGGGACGCCCGCACGCCTCACGGCCGAGCCGGTTTCCGCGTCCTTCGCGGCGCCCGTAGTCGCACCGGCATCACCGGCTGGCCAAGATCTGAGGCAAGGCGGGAGATCGGTTCGGGCTGCACGGCCTGATCCGGCTCTTCGCCTCGGAACAGGCGGGCGCGGAGGCGCCGCCCGCACTGCGCAGACTGATGTCCTTCCACATGGCCACCACGCGCCACACCCCGCGAGCACCCGGCTCGAGCCGTTCCCGCTCGTACGTGGCCGGCCGCGGGTTCGTGGACGCGGACGAGCACGGGCGTGGCTGGACGCGAAACGCGCGATGCGCGGCTACTGCATCTACGGCGGCTACTGGCCGGAGCTGGACGCGGTGTCGGCGGCGGGTCTCGCGTCGGCGGACGACGCGGCCGGTGAGGCGGCGATGCACAACGGCTTCGGCCATCTCCGCTGGATGCGGGGCGCGTACGCGAAGGCCCTGGAGCCGGTGCGGAGGCGTTCCTGGCTCAGCCGCCCGCGAACGGTGGCAGCACGTCCAGCTGAGAGCCCGCCGGCACGCGCACCGACGTGTCGCGCACCGCCACGCCGTCCAGCAGGAAGCTCGACGCGGCGAGGACCTTGCCGAGCTTGTCGCCGTGCCGTTCGCCGATGGTGCTCACCACGAGCGCCACGGTCGGTTCGGAGGCGTCGAGCAGCAGGTCCTCGTCGGCCACCCCGGCCGCGGCCCGCGCACCCGCGAAGTACCGGATCTTGACGGCGGTCACTCTCATCCTCCGATGGCGCTCATGGGGCGGTCCGGCTGCGAGAAGCCCGCGTCGTTGATGCCGTGACCGGCCGCCTTGGCCCACATCGTGGCACGCCAGGCGTCGGCGATCGCGGTGTCGGGGGAGCCGTCGCGCAGCAGCGTGCGCAGGTCGGTCTCGCCCTGGCTGAACAGGCAGTTGCGGATCTGGCCGTCCGAGGTGAGCCGGGTGCGGTCGCAGGCGGCGCAGAACGGCCTGGTGACCGACGCGATCACGCCGACGACCGAGGGGCCGCCGTCGACGAGCCAGCGCTCGGCCGGGGCGCCGCCACGGGGGGCGGACTCCGGCGTCAGCGTGTACGCGGACGAGAGCATCGTGAGGATCTCATCGGCCGTGACCATGTTCGTGCGCGTCCAGCCGTGCTGGGCATCGAGCGGCATCTGCTCGATGAACCGCAGCTGGTAGCCGTTCTCGACGCAGAACCGCAGCAGCGGGACGGCCTCGTCCTCGTTCAGTCCCCGCATCAGCACGGAGTTGACCTTCACCGGCTCCAGCCCGGCCTCGCGGGCGGCGTCGAGGCCGTCCAGCACGTCCGTGATGCGGTCGCGCCTGGTCAGCGTCGCGAACCTGTCCGGGTCGAGGGTGTCGAGCGAGACGTTGATCCGGTTGAGGCCGGCGTCCTTGAGCGACTGGGCCCTGCGCTTGAGGCCGATGCCGTTCGACGTCATCGACATGCGCGGGCGCGGTTCGAGCTCGGCCGTCGCGGCGATGACCTGCTCCAGGCCGCGGCGCAGCAACGGCTCGCCGCCGGTGAACCTGATGTCCGTCACGCCCAGGTCGACCACGGCGATGCGCATGAGCCTGATCAGCTCGGCGTCGGTGAGCAGCTCGTCCTTCTGCAGCCAGTCGAGGCCCTCGGCGGGCATGCAGTAGGTGCAGCGCAGGTTGCAGCGGTCGGTCAGCGAGACCCGGAGGTCCTTCGCCACCCGTCCGAACCTGTCGACGAGCAGCGGCGAGTCCGGACGTGCGGACACGTCAGGGGTGCCGCGCACGATGGGTAGTCCCAACTCCACTGCTGTCACCTTATTTAGCTTAATGAACAACCCGTTGTAGGTGACTCCACAAACGAGGTTTCTCACGTTCCGCCCGTTTGGAGCACTCTGACAACCAATTGTCTTAGCGGCTAAGATGTTCAACATGGAACCTGAAGTGCTCGAGAGGTTCACCTGGTACATGCGGGAGCAGAGCGCCCTCACGGTCATGTTCCACACGAAGGTCGCCGGGCGGATGGGCCTGTCCGCGACCGACGAGAAGTGCATCGACCTCGCGATGAGGCACGAGGGGCCGTTGACGGCCGGACGCCTCGCCGAGCTCTCCGGCCTGTCCACCGGTGCCGTCACGGGCGTGATCGACCGGCTGGAACGTGCCGGTTTCGTCCGTCGCGTCCGTGACCCGCACGACCGCCGCAAGGTGCTGGTCGAGGTCACGATCGGCGACGTGGAGAAGTTCGGGCAGCTCTTCGAGGAGGCCAGGCAGAGCCTCATCGAGGTGCTCGGCCACTTCGGCGAGGATGAACTCCAGGTTATCGAGCGTTATCTCCAGCTCCAGATCGCGACGTTCCGGGCCCGCGTGATCGATACTTAGACCCATGTGGCACTACTTGATGGACATGGACGGCGTCCTCGTGCACGAGGAGCACCTGATCCCGGGAGCGGACGAGTTCGTCGCGGAGCTGCGCGCGTCCGAGGTCCCGTTCCTCGTGCTCACGAACAACTCCATCTACACGCCACGGGACCTGCGCGCCCGTCTGCAACGCACGGGCCTCGACATCCCGGAGACGTCCATCTGGACCTCCGCGCTGGCCACGGCCAGGTTCCTCGACTCGCAGCGCCCGAACGGCTCGGCGTTCGTCATCGGCGAGGCCGGCCTCACCACGGCGCTGCACGAGATCGGCTACGTGCTGACCGACCGCGACCCGGACTACGTGGTGCTCGGCGAGACCCGCACCTACAGCTTCACCGCGATCACCAAGGCCATCCGCCTGGTCGAGGAGGGCGCGAAGTTCATCGCGACCAACCCCGACGCCACCGGCCCGTCCCGCGAGGGCTCGCTGCCCGCGACCGGGGCCGTGGCGGCGCTGATCGAGCGCGCCACCGGCCGTGAGCCGTATTACGTCGGCAAGCCGAACCCGTTGATGATGCGCTCGGCCCTGCGCGCGCTGGGCTCGCACTCCGAGCAGGCGCTGATGATCGGCGACCGGATGGACACCGACGTGCGGTCGGGCCTGGAAGCGGGCCTGTCGACCATCCTCGTGCTGTCCGGGGTCTTCTCCGCGGAGAGCGCCGAGATGTTCCCGTACCGGCCCACGCGCGTGCTGAAGTCGATCGCCGAGCTCGTCGGTCACTCTCAGGACCCGTTCGGCGACTGGACTGACCACTGACGCGCGAGGGTTCATCACCTATCGTCGCGGAGGTGGACACGGATCGACGCCCGATGTACGTCGTTGGTGACGTGCACGGGCACCTCGCAGAACTGACCGGAGCCCTGCACGTCGCGGAGCTGTGCGACGAGGAAGGCCACTGGACGGGCGGCGAGGCCGAACTGTGGTTCCTCGGCGACTTCGTGGACCGCGGTCCCGACGGGGTGGGCGTGATCGACCTGGTCATGCGCCTCGGCGAGGAGGCGGCGGAGGCGGGTGGCACGGTCAGCTCGCTGATCGGCAACCACGAGGTGCTGCTGCTCGGCATGCACCGGTTCGGCGACGAGCAGGTGCCCGACAGCCTGGGGCCGCGCTCGTTCGCGCGCAGCTGGCTGCTCAACGGCGGCCTGCGCAGCGACCAGGACCGGCTGACCGACGAGCACGTCGAGTGGCTCACCAACCGGCCGGTGCTGAAGCTGCGCGACGACCACCTGCTGATGCACTCCGACACGGTGGCCTACCTCGAATGGGGGGCCTCGATCGAAGAGGTCAACGAGGCCGTCCGGCACGTGCTCAAGGGCGACGACCTCGTCGACTGGTGGGAGTGCTGGCGCAAGATGACGACCCGGTACGCGTTCCGCGGCCCGCAGGGGCCCGAAATCGCGGACGAGCTGCTCGCGACGCTCGGCGGCAGCACGATCGTGCACGGTCACAGCGTCATCGCCGACCAGCTCGGGGTGCCGCCGGACCAGATCGACGGGCCCCTCGTCTACGCCGACGACAAGGTGCTGGCGATCGACGCCGGCCTCTACAGCGGCGGTCCGTGCCTGGTCGTGCCCTTGCCATACGCCGGGGCCTGACTACCGTTCGGTGGATGACCTCCAGCTACTCCTCGGGCACGTCCGCCGCCCCGCTGCTGGGCGACACGATCCACGCGAACCTCGCGGCCACGGTCGCGCGGTTCGGCGACCGTGAGGCACTTGTCGACAAGGCCACAGATCGACGATGGACCTACGCGGAGCTCTCGGCGGAGGTCGACCGCGCCGCCGCCGGGCTGCACACGCTCGGCGTGCGCAAGGGCGACCGCGTCGGGATCTGGGCGCCGAACTGCGCCGAGTGGGTGTTCGTGCAGTACGCGACGGCCCGGATCGGCGCGATCCTGGTCAACGTCAACCCGGCGTACCGCGTGCACGAGCTGGAGTACGTGCTGAACCAGGCGGGCATCCACACGCTGGTGTCCGCGCGGTCGTTCAAGACGTCGGACTACGCGGCCATGATCGAGGAGGTCCGGCCGCGCTGTGCCGATTTGCGCAACGTCGTCTTCACCGACGATCCACAGTGGACCGGCGACGAGATCCCCGACGTCGACCTCGACCGCGACGACCCGATCAACATCCAGTACACGTCCGGCACCACGGGCTTCCCCAAGGGCGCGACGCTCTCGCACCACAACATCCTCAACAACGGCTACTTCGTCGGCGAGCTGATCAACTACACCGAGCACGACCGCATCTGCGTGGTGCCGCCGTTCTACCACTGCTTCGGCATGGTCATGGGCAACCTCGCCGCCACCAGCCACGGCGCGTGCGTCGTGATCCCGGCTCCTGCGTTCGACCCGGCGAAAACCCTTGCGGCCGTTCAGGAAGAGAAGTGCACGTCCCTGTACGGCGTGCCGACGATGTTCATCGCGATGCTCGACCTGATCGACGGCTACGACCTGTCGTCGTTGCGCACCGGCATCATGGCGGGCTCGCCGTGCCCGGTCGAGGTGATGAAGCAGGTCGTCGAACGCATGGGCATGCGCGAGGTCTCCATCTGCTACGGCATGACCGAGACCTCCCCGGTGTCAACACAAACGCGCGTGGACGACTCCCTCGACCGTCGTGTCGGGACGGTCGGCCGGGTGGGCCCGCACCTCGAAGTCAAGATCGTGGACCCGGAGACGGGCCGCACGGTGCCGCGCGGCGAGCCGGGGGAGCTGTGCACGCGCGGCTACTCCGTGATGCTCGGGTACTGGAACGAGCCGGAGAAGACCGCCGAGGCCGTGGACAGCGCCGGCTGGATGCACACCGGTGACCTCGCGGTGATGGATGACGACGACTACGTGAACATCACCGGCCGCATCAAGGACATGGTGATCCGCGGCGGCGAGAACATCTACCCGCGCGAGATCGAGGAGTTCCTCTACACCCATCCCGACGTGCTCGACGCCCAGGTGATCGGCGTGCCGGACGCCCGCTACGGCGAGGAGCTGATGGCCTGGGTGCGCCTGCGCGACGGGGTCTCCGGGCTGACCGCCGAGGCCGTCAGGGAGTTCTGCGCCGGCAAGCTCGCCCACTACAAGATCCCGCGGTACGTGCACGTCGTGGAGGAGTTTCCGATGACGGTCACCGGCAAGATCCGCAAGGTGGAGATGCGGGCCCGGTCGGTGGAGCTGCTCGGGCTCGACGACAGCGCGAAGCACGCCTAGGACAGCTTCGGCTCGATCACCTCCATCACGGCCTGGGCGATCTCGCACGACCGGCCGCCGGCCTCGGTGAGGATCTCGGCGGCCGCGACGCCGCCGGCGTGCGTCAGCACGACACCGCACGTGCCCGGTCCCCTGCTGTTCTCGGCGAGCAGCCCGGAGTGCCCGCCCACGGTGATCGGGGAGGTCTTCAGGCCGTCCGGTTTCGCGAGGTACTTCTCGGGTGTGGAGCCGTCGCGAAGGCTGACCGAGAGCGAACCGGAGTCGTCCGAGAGCCAGATGCAGCTCGACGCACTCGCGTATCCGTTGTAGAACCGGTGCCCGGTCAGGTCGGCCGGGTCGAACAGGCGGCACGCGGGCGTGTCCGCGGGTGTCGTCGACGGTGCCACGAGGGGCTCGACGGTCTTCACCGGAGGCCCGGCCATCGCGCAGCCGGACAGTCCGAGAGCCGTCACGAGCACGGCGAGGCGCTGAGTGTTCACGGAGCGAAATCGTCCCGCGAATCAACAATCTCCGCAGGTCAAAGTACCTCTTGCGGGAAAGGTGTGACCGGCGCAACATCAGTGGATTCCGCCGAAGGAGGCGCGCATGCTCACCGCCACCAGAACCACGACGATGCTGCCCGTCGAAGACCCCGAGCGCGCCGGCCGCTTCTACGCCGACATGCTCGGCCTCAAGCCCATCACCACGACCGAGGACGGCACGCGGATCTTCGCGCTCGGCCAGGGCGACGCGCTGGGCCTGAGGCCCGCCGAGAAGGGCGCGCAGAGCCGGCAGACGGCCATCAGCTTCGAGGTGCCCGATCTGGAGGGCGAGATCGCGGAGCTCGAAGGCAGGGGCGTGCGCTTCGAGGACTACGACCTGCCCGACTTCAAGACCGTCGGCCACATCGCGGTCATGGGCAACGAGCGCGCTGCGTGGTTCACCGACACCGAGGGCAACATCCTGTGCCTGCACGAGCTGTTGGACAGCGAAGTCTGACAGCTCGCGCTACCGAGTGGTCGTCCGCGCCTCGCCCCGACGAGGCGCGGACGACCCTCACGGAACCTCGATGATCTCCTTGCCCAGCGGCACCAGCGAGACCTTCACCAGCTTGAAGTTCGCGACGCCGAGCGGGATGCCGATGATCGTCACGCACAGCGCGATGCCGGTGACGATGTGGCCGATCGCGAGCCAGAGGCCGGCGACGATGATCCAGATGACGTTGCCCAGCAGCGACCCGGTGCCCGCGCCCGGCTTGTCCACGACCTCGCGGCCGAACGGCCACAGCGCGTAGTTCGCGATCCGGAACGACGCGATGCCCCACGGGATCGTGATGATCAGGATGCAGCAGATGATGCCGGCGACCGCGTAGCCGACGGCCATCCAGAAACCGGCGAGCACCAGCCAGATCACGTTCAGGATGAGGCGCATGCCTCCATCTAAGCTCAAGCGATGACGTGGGGTGTGATCGCTACAGGTGGAATCGCGCATGCCGTGACCGCCGACATGCTCAAGGCGGGTGCCACCGTGCTCGCGGTGTCCTCGCGTGACATCGCCAAGGCCCAGAAGTTCGCCGAGCACTTCGGCATCGAGCGCGCGTACGGCGACTACCACGACCTGCTCGCCGATCCGGACGTCGACATCGTGTACGTCGCCACGCCGCACGGCCAGCACCACGAGGTCGTGCTCGCCGCACTCGACGCGGGCAAGCACGTGCTGTGCGAGAAGGCCTTCGCGCTCACGGTCGCGGACGCCGAGGAGATGATCGAACGGGCACGGTCGAAGAACCTCTTCCTGATGGAGGCCATGTGGACGCGGTTCAACCCGCTGATCCGCAAGGTCCACGAGGCGATCGACGCCGGTGAGATCGGCGAGGTCCGGATGATCCGCGCGGACTTCGGCTTCCGGCACGCCTTCAGCGACACCGATCGCCTGTGGGCCAAGGAGGCCGGCGGCGGTGCGACCCTCGACCTCGGCGTCTACCCCGTCGCGCTCACGCACCAGTTCCTCGGTGTGCCCAAGCACGTCCACGCGCACGGCAGCCTCGCACCGACCGAAGTGGACGCTGACGCCGGCATCTTCCTGGCCTACGACAACGGTGCCCACGCGCTGCTCAGCTGCTCGCTCGTCGCGAACACCGGCGCCCGCGCGGAGATCGTCGGCACGCTGGGCCGCATCGAGCTCGTCGACCCGATGTTCAACCCGACCGCCGTCGTGATCAACGGCGTCGAGCACGCGATCGAGGACGAGGGCTACCAGCACCAGATCCGCGCGGTCGAGGAGTGCGTCGCCGCCGGACTCACCGAGAGCCCGCGGATCACCTGGGAGAACACCCTGGAGGTCATGCGCACGCTCGAAGAGGCGTTGCGGCAGATGGGTGTCAGCTACGCCAGCGTCAAGTAGATCAGCGCCACGTTCAGCACGACGACCGCGGAGGCCACGAGCCACGCGGCGAACGTGACGGAGCGCCGGTTCGTGAACGAGTCCATCACGGACCGGCGCGAGGTCAGCCACACCAACGGCACCAGTGCGAACGGGATGCCGAACGACAGCACGACCTGCGACAGCACCAGTGCGAACGTCGGGTCGACGCCGAACGCCAGGATCGCCAGCGCCGGCACCAGCGTGATCAAACGCCTTGTCAGCAAGGGGATCCGCACGCGCAGCAGGCCGTCCATCACCACGGCGCCGGCGTAACAACCGACCGCGGTGGACGCGAAACCCGAAGCCAGCAAACCCAAAGCGAAGAGCAGCGCGATCCCACCACCCAGCGTGGAGCCGACCGCCGCGTGGGCGCCTTCCAGCGTGTCCACGCCTTCGCGGCCCTGCAACGCGGACGCGGCGAGCAGCAGCATCGCCATATTTACCGCGCCCGCCAGCACCATCGCGACCACGACGTCGACCTTCGTCGCGCCGAGCACCGCGGGGTTCTTCCCGTGCCGGTCGCGGGCCAGTGCGGAATGCAGGTACACCGCGTGCGGCATCACGGTCGCCCCGAGCATGCCCGCCGCCAGCAGCACGCTGTCCGCGCCGTCGAACCGCGGCACCAGCCCGGAGACCGCGCCGCCGACGGAAGGCGGCGACACGAACAGCCCGGCCATGAACCCGACCGCGATCACGACCAGCATCGTCGTGATCACCCGCTCGAACGGCTTCTGCCCGCGCTTGTCCTGCACCAGCAGCAGAATCGTCGACACCACACCGGTGATCACGCCACCGAGCAGCAGCGGCAGGCCGAACAGCAGGTGCAGTGCGATCGCACCGCCGAGCACCTCGGCCAGGTCGGTCGCCATCGCGACGACCTCGGCCTGGCCCCAGTACGCGAGCCGCACCGGGCGCGGCAGGTGGTCCCGCACCGCCTCCGGCAACGACTTCCCGGTGACCAGGCCGAGCTTCGCGGACAGGTACTGCACGAGCCCCGCCATCACGTTCGCCACGACGAGCACCCAGACCAGCAGATAGCCGTACCGGGCGCCCGCCGCGGTGTTGGTGGCCACGTTCCCGGGGTCGACGTACGCGATCGCGGCGACGAACGCCGGACCGAGCAACGCCGCACCCGCGCGCAGGCGGGTCGAGACAGCGACCACCGGACACCTCCCCTTGTTGCAGGATTATTGCAACAAGGGGAGGTGTCTTAGGACCTCATGCGTCCATCGTCACTCTGGCGACCCTGACGACGGCGTCGATCGCGCCGTCCAGGTCGCCGCTCGGCATCAGCAGGTGGCTCAGCGCGAGCCGCACGGTCGTCTCCGCCGTGAACCGCACGTGCCGGCCGGGGAAGTGGCTGCTGAGGTGCCCTTCGACGACCTCGGTCGCGTGGAACAGCACCGGATGGCCGCGGATCGTGATGAACGGCAACAGGTCCTCGGCGTTCTGCCCGGTCAGCACGGCCGAGACCAGCCGGTCCTTCTCGGTCTGCTCGAAGGTGAAGCGGAACGCCGACCGCATCGCCTCCCACGGGTCGGGGTCCTCCCTGAGCCGGTTCGCGATCCCGGTCAGGTACTCCTCCGTCTTGTGGACCGCGACGGCCTGGGCGAGCCCCTCCTTGTTGCCGAACTCGTTGTAGACGGTCTGTCTGCTCACTCCGGCGCGACTCGCGACCTCGATCATGCGCAGGCCGTGGAAGCCCCTGGCCGCAAGGATGTCCGCGGCCGCGTCCAGTAAGAGCTCGGTGATGTCGCTCACCACCCCAGCTTTACACAGTTACAATTTTTGTACAGACGTAGAATGAGGTCCTGTGCCGTTCATCGTGGGTTTCGACCTGGACATGACCCTCATCGACCCGCGACCGGGAATGGCCGCCGTGCTGAACGAGGTGGGCGCCCGCACCGGGCACGCCCTCGACGGCGAGCACTTCGCGGCGAACCTCGGCCCGCCCCTGGACATGACCTACCGCGAGATGGGCGTGCCCGAGGAGGAGATCCCGGACATGATCACGCTCTTCCGCGCGCTCTACCCGGACGTCGTGATCCCCGGCACCGTCGCGTTGCCGGGAGCCGCGACGGCGTTGCAGTGCGTGCGGGAGCTGGGCGGCCAGATCATGATCGTCACTGGCAAGTACCGCAAGAACGCCGCGCTGCACCTGGAGGCGATGGGCTGGGAGGTCGACCACCTCTACGGCGAGTTGTGGTCGACGGGCAAGGCCGAGTCGCTCAAGCTGCACGGTGCCGCCGTCTACGTGGGCGATCACGTCGGTGACATGCACGGTGCCGCGGCGGCCGGAGCGCTGGGCGTCGGCGTCGTCACGGGTCCGTGCTCGCGTGCGGAGCTGACCGAGGCGGGCGCGGCGGTGGTGCTGGAGGACCTGCGGGAGTTCCCGGAGTGGCTCAGGACCGCTTCTGGCGTGACTTCCTGACCACCGCGACGATCCCGAGCCCGAGGCCGATCGCGGGCAGGTAGGTGCCGGCGAAGTTCAGCCACGCGGGCAGGTCGCTGTACCCCAGGACGAAGAGCACGAAGACCGTGATGATCGCCAGTACGCCCACGGCGAACAGGCCGATGGCCAGCGGCATCAACTTCGGAACGGTCATACGTGCAGGATAGTGCGCCGACCACAATCCTCACCGGCCGCATCCGGTGCTCAGCAGGGTGCTGTGATGTACCCGTCTGAACAGCGAATGCGACCGGCAAGGGTTAGTGGTCGGCGCACTCGTCGCGCTAACGGAGGTGCCCTCCGCCTGGTCTTCTGGCTACTCTGGTGGGACGCGTCCTGGGTACGCCCCGGGCGCGTTCGTTGTGCAGAAGCAAGGGAATGGTGAGCGCGGTGCCGACCGGCAAGGTCAAGTGGTACGACACGGAGAAGGGCTTCGGATTCGTCACGCAGGACGGTGGCGAGGACGTCTACGTCCGCAAAGCGGCGTTGCCCCCCGGCGTCGACGGCCTCAAGGCCGGCCAGCGCATCGAGTTCGGCATGGCGGAGGGCCGCCGCGGGCCGCAGGCGCTGTCCGTGCGCCTGGTCGACCCGGCGCCGTCCGTCGCGGAGGCGCGCCGCCGTCCCGCCGAGGAGCTGCACGGCCTGATCGAGGAAGTGATCAGGCTCCTCGAGAACAAGGTCCAGCCCGACCTGCGCCGCGGCCGCTACCCGTCGGACAAGAAGACCATGAAACTCGTCGCCGAGGCCGTCCGCGTGGTGGCGCGGGACCTCGATCCGTAAAAGGATCAGCGTCATGTCTGACGCTGACAGGATCGTCGAGTTCGTCTACGAGGTCGGCCAGCTCAAACGCCTGCCCAGGGCGGGGTGGCTCTTCGCCGGGGTGCCCAACCCCGAGTCGGTGGCCGCCCACTCGTTCCGGGTGGGCGTGCTGGCGTACGCGATCGCCGTGCAGGAGGACGCGAACCCCGACAGGGCGGCGACTCTGGGCCTCTTCCACGACGTGCCGGAGGCGCGCACCGGCGACATCCCGTACGTCGGCAAGCTCTACCTCGACGTGAAGATGCCGCCGGAGGACGTGGCGCGCGAACAGGTCCAGCACCTGCCCGCGCCGCTCGCCGCGCACATCGAGGCGCTGGTGGCCGAGCACGAGTCCGCGAAGACCAGCTACGACTACACGCCGGAGGCGCGTTGCTCGCGCGACGCGGACAAGCTGGAGTTGTTGTTGCAGGCCAGGGAGTACCAGGCCGCGGGCATCACCAAGATGGAGCGCTTCATCCAGACCATGCAGGCGTCGGTGGTCACCGACACCGGCAAGGCCCTGATGGACTCGGCACTGCGGATCGCCCCCAGCGAGTGGTGGGAGGCGTTCGGCAGGCGATAGCCGTTCGCTGCGGCACGCGGGGCGCTTTCGTACTGCATGACGGTACGAAAGCGCCCCGCGTGCGGTGATCAGCGGGTGATGTCGACGACCCACGAACCGCGCATGAGCGGCTGGCCGGTCTCCAGCACCGCGCCGGCCGCCTCGTGCACCTCGATGCGCAGCAGCTGGTCGGAGTCGTTCGGCACGGCCAGCGTGTACGTGTAGTTCTCGCCCTTGCCGAGCAACGGCGAGGTGCAGCCCTCCTGGACCCGCGCGGCGTTCTCGTACACGCACACGACCTCCCAGAGGCCGTCCGCGAGCCGTCCGTCCACGGAGATCTGCACGACCTTGCCCGCCGGCACCTTCAGCGTGCCGGGAGCGTTCTTCTCGGCGCAGTTGGAGCCCTCGACGTCGCAGTAGATCGTCGGCTCCATGCGGATGGTCTTGCCGTTCGCGTAGAACGTGACCTCCGGGTCGTGCTGCTGGAGCGAGCATCCGGACAGCACGAGAACGCTGGCGGCCATTACAGAAGCAAGTCGACGCACGTCAGGCAGCCTACGGGGTCACCGGCGCCGGCCTGCGGAGCACCAGCTTGTGCAGCGACGTGCCGTTGCGGTACATCCACGTCTGCGTGAGGCCCAGCGCGAGCAGCACGGCGAGCACCAGGAAGCCGACCCAGAACGTCGCGGGCAGCAGCACGCCCAGCGCGCCGCCGAAGACCCACGCGAGCTGCAGGACCGTCTCGGAGCGGCCGAACGCGGACGCGCGCGACTCCTCCGGCAGGTCGTCCTGGATCACCGCGTCGAGGCTGACCTTGGCCAGCGACGACGCCGTGGCGCCCAGCAGTCCGACGACGGCGGCGGTGACCAGACCCGGCAGCGCGGCGGCGACGATCGTGGCCGCCAGTGCCGTGCCGACGCAGGCGAGGACCACCTCGTCCGGTTTGCCGAAGGTCTGGCGCGCGCCGATCGCGTTGCCCAGGAAGCTGCCGACCCCCGCCGCGGCGGCGATCACGCCGAGCAGGAGCAGCTGCCGCACCGCGTCGCCCTCGGTCTGCTCGCGGATCACGAACGCCGCGAACAACGTCAGGAAGCCGGTCAGCACGCGGATGGAACCGTTGCCCCACAACGAGACCACCACGTGCCGCGACACGGGTTGCCTGGCCGCCTTCGGGGTCAGCGTCGCCGGCACCTCGCCCTCGGTCACCTCGACCCAGGACGGGATCTTCATGCACAGCCACGCGTTCACCAGGCACAGCACGGCGGTGAACCACAGCGCGCCCGGCGAGCCGAACAGGTTCGCGAAGCCCGCGGCGACCGCGCCGAACACGCCGCCCGCCGCGAGTCCGAAGATCGTCATGCGGGCGTTGGTCTTGGACAGCGTGATGTCCGGCGGCAGCACGCGGGGCGTGATCGCGGACTTGAGCACGGTGAACGACTTGCTCAGCACCATGCTGCCCAGCGCCGCCGGGTACAGCAGCCAGTTGTCGAAGTTCAGCGCCATCACGACCGACAGCCCGATCCGCAGCACGCACGACGCCGCCAGCGCGAGCCGGCGACCGCGCTGGATCCGGTCCAGCAGCGGGCCGATCACCGGCGCGACCAACGCGAACGGCGCGACCGTGATCAGCAGGTAGAGCGCGACCTTGGTCTTGGACTCGGCGGACGCGGCCGAGAAGAACAGCGTGTTCGCCAGCGCGACGGCCATCGCTGCGTCGGCGGCGTAGTTCATCATCACGGCGTAGGTCACCGACGTCATGCCGGACTTCCCGGCGCCGTCGGCACGGGCCGCGCGCCGGAACGCCGCGACCGCCTGCTGCGAGATCTGCTTGCTGCGGAACCAGGCGACGCGGGTGACCGTGAGCTTGCGCGGCGGCTTGGGCGTCGGTGTCGTCTGCTGGTCCTGGTTGGGCAGTGGACGGGTGTTCTGCGGACGGCGGGGCGGGGGCTGGAAACCGTGCTCGGACGTGGCCCGGCGGCGCTCTCGCGGCTGGTACTCGTCGTCCTGCCACGGGTAGCGCTTCGGAGCCGGTCCGTCACTCCGCCCGCGGTCGTCCGTCACACGTCAATCCTGCCCCATCCCGTTGAACCTCACTCGGAAGATGGTGGGCCAGTTCTTACCTGTGACCAGGAACTCGTTGGTCCCGGGGACGTGCGCGATGCCGTTGAGGACGTCCACGTCACCCTGCGGCTTGAGCGATGACAGGTCGTAGCTGTTGGTCACTTTCCCGGTGGCCGGGTCGATGCGCACGATCTCGTCGGTCTTCCACACGTTCGACCAGACCTTGCCGCCGACGCACTCCAGCTCGTTGAGCTGGGTGAGCGGCTGACCGTCCCGCGTGACCTGCACGCTGCCGTTCTCCTGGAACGTCTTCGGGTCGCGGAAGGTCAGCTTCGCGGTGCCGTCGCTCATGACGAGCCGCTGCCCGTCGTCGCAGATGCCCCAGCCCTCGCCCTGGTACTCGACGCGGCGGAGCTCGTTCAGCGTCCTGCGGTCGCGTTCGATCGCGACGCCGTTGCGCCAGGTGATCTGCCAGATGGTGTCGCCGACGACGGTGATGCCCTCGCCGAAGAAGTCCGGCGGGAGGTCGACCTTCTTCTGGACGTCGCCGCTCGACGGATCGAGCGCGCGCATCGTCGACTGGCCCTCGAGCCCCGTGCCCTCGTAGAGGACGCCGTCGACCAGTTCCAACCCCTGGGTGAACGCCGTTGTGTCGTGCGGAATCTTCTGCAGGACTTCTACCTGCGGTTTTGCTTCTTGTGGCGTCGAACACGCGGCCAAGACCGCGACGAGGACCAGCCAGACGGGTGAGCGCACCCAACGGAGGGTGGCACGAGTTTTCGTCCCGGCGAAGACCTGCGGCACAATTCACCACGTGACCGCGACTGAGATGCTCTTCGACGCCGTTGATCTCGCCCGCGCCGCCGCGCAGGAGGAGGCAGGGGCGGAACGCGTCGGCGCTCACGTCGGGGTGCAGGACGAGGACGAGTACTCCGTCACGCACCTCTTCGAGGCGGAGCACGCCGGCTACCGCGGCTGGAGCTGGGCGGTGACCGTCGCCTACGCAGGCGAGGGCACGCCCGTGTCCGTCAGCGAGGTCGTTCTGCTGCCCGGCCAGGGTGCGCTCGTCGCCCCCGAGTGGGTGCCGTGGAGCGAACGCGTCCGCGCCGGTGACCTGGGCGTGGGCGACCTGATGCCGCCCCGCGAGAACGACCCGCGCCTGATCGAGGCGTACGTGCAGTCCGACGACCCCGCGGTCGAGGAGGTGGCGCTGGAGATCGGCCTCGGCCGCACCCGCGTCCTGTCCCGCGAGGGTCGCACCGACGCCGCCGACCGCTGGGCCGACTCGGAGTTCGGCCCGCGCTCCGACATGGCCCGCAGCGCCCCCGCGCACTGCGGGACCTGCGGCTTCTACACCCGCGTCGCCGGCGCGTTCGGTGCCGCGTTCGGCGTCTGCGCCAACGAGATCGCCCCGGCGGACGGCCACGTCGTGCACGTCGAGTACGGCTGCGGCGCGCACTCTCAGGTCGAGGTCGACATCAGCCCGATGGTGCCGGTCGCCGACCTGGTCTACGACGACGCGCAGCTGGACGTTCTGGACGTCTCGGAGTGACCGACCCGTTCGGCACCGAGGTCCTGCGCACCTCGGTCCTCGCCGCGTGGCGCGGGTCGCCCACCCGGTTCCGCGAAGACGCGAACGCCGAGGAAGACCTCCGCATCGGCGGCTACCGGGACCGGTTGCTCGTCGAACTGGCCCAGAACGCGGCCGACGCGGCCGGTTCCGAGCCGGGTGTGCTGCGGATCACTCTTGTTGACGGTGAGCTGCGCGCGGCCAACACGGGCGCGCCGCTGACCGAGGCCGGTGTCGCCGCTCTGGCGTCGTTGAGGGCCTCCTCCAAGGAGTCCGGTGTCGGCCAGTTCGGCGTCGGCTTCGCGGCCGTCCTGGCCGTGTCGGACGCCCCGCGCGTGGTCTCCACGACGGGTGGCGTCGAGTTCTCCCTGGCGCGCACCCGTGCCGAGGTGCCGGAGCTCGCCTCCGAACGCGGCGGCGACGTGCCGGTGCTGCGCCTGGTCTGGCCCGTCGTGGAGGACGTGCCGGACGGGTTCGCGACCGAGGTCCGCCTGCCGCTGAAGGTCGACCTGTCGCTGGACGACCTGGCCGCAGAGGTGCCGGACCTGCTCCTGGCGCTGCCGGGCCTGCGTCGCATCGAGGTCGGCGACCAGTCGTGGGAACGCTTCGTCACCGAGGACGGCGTCGTCACCGTCGGCACGTCGCGCTGGCTGGTCGAGCGCACCGTCGGCGAGCTGCCCGCGGAGCTCGTCCAGGGCGTCGAGCACCGTCCTCAGTGGACTGTGTCGTGGGCGTACCCGCTTGATGCCGAGCTGGGCGAGGACGTGCTGCACGCGCCGACCCCGACCGACGAGCGCCTTTCGCTGCCCGCGCGCCTGATCGCGACCCTGCCGGTCGAGCCCTCGCGCCGCCGGATCCTGCCGGGGCCCGCCGCGTGGGCGGTGCTGGACGCCGCTGCCGCCGCCTACCCCGCGTTGGTCGCTCGCGTGCCGGCCATCGAGCGGACCGCCCTGGTGCCGTTGCCCGGCTTCCCGCTGTCCGAAGTGGACGATCGACTGCGGACGGCCGTGGTGCGCTCGCTGCGCGCTTCTGCCTGGCTGCCGCTGGCCTCCGGCGAGTGGATCGAGCCCGCGCGGGCCCGTGTGCTGGACGTGGGCTCCGAGGAGCTCGTCGACCTGGTCGAGGACGCACTGCCCGGTCTGCTGGACGCCGAGCTGTCCGCCCCGGTGCACGCCAAGGCCTTGGCGGCACTGGAAGTTCCGCGCGTGACCACGGCCGAGGTCGTGGCTGCCCTGGCCGGCGTCTCCGGTGATCCCGGCTGGTGGCGTGAGGTCTACGCGGCCTTCGCGCCTCTCGCCGAGGTGGACCCGGACGTCCGCGAGGCGTTGGGCTCGCTGCCCGTGCCGCTGGCCGACGGCCGGGTGGTGACGGGTCCGCGGACCACGTTGATCGCCGACGACCCGTTGCCCGGCTTGAGGGTCGTGCACCCGGACGCCGTGCACCCGTTGCTGGTGCGGCTGGGCGCGGTCGAGGCCGGTGCCGCCGAACTGCTCGCCGATCCCTCGTTGCGCGAGAACGTGGCGCGGTCGCTGGAGGACGCCGAGGCAGGACTCGACGGCCTCGACCTGGTCGAGACCGTGCTGCGCCTCGTGGACCGCGCCTCCCTGCGGGCCGGCGAGGAGCCCTGGCTGGGGTCGCTGGCCCTGCCGGACGGCACCGGTGAGTGGCATCGCGCGGACGAGCTGCTGCTGCCGGACTCGCCCCTGGTCGGAGTGGTCGAGGCCGACGCGTTCCCGTTGCTGTCCAAGGAGATCGCCGACTCTTACCCGCGTTCCGCACTGGTCGCAGTCGGTGTGGTGGACGGGTTCTCGGTGGTCGTCGACGACGAGCCCTCCGGCCCTGACCACGACCTGGCCGACGAGTCCGCGTGGTGGGCGTCCGTGCCGGACGAGCCCAGCCGTGTCGTGGCCGTCCGGGACCTGGACCTCGTCGGGGACTGGCCCGCCGCGCTGCGGTTGCTGGCCTCCGACCCGGTGACCTGGCGTGCCGTGACCGAACCCGACGGCTACACGGGCTGGTGGATCGCCCGGCACGCCCTGCTGGCGGGCAAGTCGCCGCGGGAGTACCGGCTGGCCGAGGCCACGCTGCTGGACGGGCTGTTCGACACGGTGCCGGACCTCGAACTGCCCGAGCACGTGCTGCGGGCCGCCGGCGTCCGGTCGTCGCTGGAGATCTGGGACGACGACGATGCCGAGTTCGTGCTGGAACGGCTCGGGGACGCGGACCGCGTGATCGCGGACGCCGTGGTGCTGCGTGCCCACGCGGCGTTGCCCGAAGGAGACTTCGCCCCGCCGGAGCGGCTTCGCGTGCTCTCCGGGGCCGTGGCGGCCGCCGAGGACGTCGTCGTGCTGGACCACCCGTGGTTGCTGGGGCTGGCTCCGGCCTCCAGGGTGCTGCTCGCGGACGGCTCGGAGGAACTCGCCGACCTGCTGGACCTGGCGCTGGCCTCCGAGGAGTTCGACGGATCGCCGGACCACGTCGGGGAAGTGGTCCAGTGGCAGGATCTGGCCGCTGTGCGGATGGCCTGTGAGCTGCTCGAGATCCCGCTGCCCGACGGGGTCGTCGTGGTGCACGACGAACTGCACGTCGAGGGACAGCGGGTCGAGTGGTGGATGGTGGACGGCGTTCCGCACGCCGCGGACACGCCTGAGGGGCTGGGACGGGCGCTGGCCTGGGTCTCCGAGCGGTGGGCCGACCGGCACACGTTCGTCGCCCTGATCACCGATCCGAGCGCTGCCACGCTGCTGGGCTGACCGTCGTGTGCAGGGCGCGCACCGCGTCCTGCATGAGCTCGCTCAAGGTCTGGGTCTCGCCCGGTCGCGTCCACTGCCGGAACGCCGCCTGCTGCGCGAGCACGGCGGCACCGGCGGCGAGGAACGCCGTCTCGGGATCACCGCACCGCGTGTGCAGCGCGTCGGCGATGGCCTCGGTGAGCGCGGCGTTCTTGCCGAGTTCGCGTTCCAGCAACTCCGGGTTCGCGGCGATGACGGCGTAGCGGCGCGCCACGACGGCACGGCGGCTCTCGAACATCCTGTCGGCGACGACTTCCAGCGCGTGCACGACGACGTCGAACGGTGACGCGGTGTCGTCGCCGGCCTCGATCTCGCCGACGATCTCCCGCTGGAGTTGCGCGCTCATCCCGAACAGCACCTCGCGCTTGTCGGCGAAGTGGTTGAAGAACGTCCGCTGGGTGAGCTCCGCCCGCTGGACGATCTCGGCGACCGTCGTGCGCTCGAACCCCTGCTGGTCGAAGAGATCCAACGCGGCGGTCTGCAGCCGCTCGGGCGCGTCCGGTTTCCATCGCGGCATGCGCTGAGACTAGCGACTGCACATTGTGCAGTCACTGGTGCTACGGTGATTGCACAAGCTGCAATCACATCGGGAGGCTTCCTCATGGCACAGGTGTCGATCGTCAGGCCCGGCGAGGGCGAGCTCATCGCCAGCGGTCCGTCGCAGATCCGGATCCTCGAGGACGGCAGCAACACCGCTCGCCGCCTGGGCATCGGCGAGGTCGTCATCCCGCCGCACACGCCCGGTCCGCCACAGCACCGGCACGCACAGCACGACGAGGGCTTCTACGTGCTCTCGGGCACCGTGCGGTTCACCATCGGGGTGGACGACCACGAGGTCGGTGCCGGCACGTGGGTCACCGTCCCGCCGGGCGCGCCGCACACCTTCGCCAACCCCGGCGACGACCCGGCGGTCATGCTGACCACCTTCACGCCGGACCTGTACGTGCAGTACTTCCGCGACCTCAAGGCCATGGTCGAGTCCGGGCAGCCCATGACGCGCGAGACCATGACGCCGATCTGGAAGAACTACGCCACCGAACCCTCCACGGAGTTCGCGCCCTAGCTCGCTACCTCGGCCGGCTCCGGCAGCGCCTCCGCCGGGGCCTGCCGGCGTCGCCGCAGCCTCGGTTTGGCGATGTCGCCGCGCTTCACCAGGATGATCCACGCGGTGATCGTCACCAGCATCGACACCGCGCCCCCGATGATGATCGGTGCCCTGCCGTTGATCTCGCCCAGCCAGCCCATCAGCGGGCCGCCCACCGGGTTCCCGCCCAGGAACACCAGCATGTAGATGCCCATCACGCGGCCGCGCATCTCCGGTTCCACGGCCAGTTGGATGGTGGCGTTGGCGGTCGTGTTGAAGGTCATCATCGCCACGCCCACCGGGATCATCATCAGCCCGGTCAGCAGGATCGTCGGCATGAACCCGGAGACGATCTCCAGCGCGCCGAAGATGACGCCGGAACCGATGAACACGGTCAGCTTCGGGGTTTTTCGCTTGGCTGCCAGCGTTGCGCCGGCGAGGGTGCCCACCGCGATCAACGTCGACAGGAGGCCGTAGGCGTCGGCATCTCCGCCGAAGACGTTGCGGGCCATGATCGCCAGTGTCATGTAGAAGTTCATGCCGAACGTGGCGATGAAGAACACGAGCAGCATGACCGTCATGAGATCCGGACGGCTTCTGACGTAGCGGAGGCCGGAGAGCAGCTGGCCCTTCTCGCGCGGCAGGGGATCGGAGCGCAGCAGCTGGGACGTGCGCATCAGCCAGATGCCGCCCACCACGCCCACGAAGCTGATGGCGTTGGCCAGGAAGACCCAGCCCGTGCCGATCGCCACGATCGTCACGCCCGCGATGGCCGGGCCGATGATGCGGGCCAGGTTGAACATCATCGAGTTGATCGCCACGGCGTTGGTCAGCTGGTCGCGGCCCACCATCTCCACGACGAACGACTGGCGCACCGGGGTCTCCACCGCGGAGAAGGCGCCCAGCAGCAGGCAGAGCAGGTAGACGTGCCACAGCTCGACCACGCCGGTGACGTCGAGGATGCCCAGGGCCAGGGCGCAGACGCCCAGCGCCGATTCGAGCCACAGCAGGAGTTTGCGCTTGTCCATGCGGTCGGCGAGGACGCCGCCCCACATGGAGAGCAGCAGGACGGGGAGGAACTGCAGGGAGGCGGCGAAGCCGAGTGCGACGGGGGAGCCGTTGGACAGCTCCAGGACCAGCCAGTCCTGGGCCACCCGCTGCATCCAGACGCCGACCAGCGAGATGATCTGGCCGGAGGCGTAGAGGCGATAGTTGTATATGCCTAAGGATCCGAACATTCCGGTACGACGAGGTGGCGAACTGTCCGCTCCACCACCCGCGTAACCCGACACGTTCTTACTGACCCGCCATCCTGTCGATGATTTCGGCGGCCCGCGTGAGCAGTTCCCGTTCCTCGGGGTCCAGCTCGGCCAGCCTCTTGTCCAGCCACGCCTCGCGGGCCGTGATCTCGTCTTCCAGGTACGACAAGCCTTCGCCCGTGAGCTCGACGATGGCTTGACGGCCGTCGGTGGGGTGCGGGCTGCGCGTGGCGAACCCGAACTCCTCCAGGGCGGCGATCACGCGCGTCATGGACGGCGGCTGCACGCCTTCTTTTGCCGCCAGTTCGCCCGGGGTCAGCGGTCCGCACTTGTGCAGTGTGGACAGCGCTGACACCTGCGTGAGCGACACCGACGAGTTGGTGCGCTGCGCTCGTAGGCGGCGGTTGAGGCGAACGACGGCAAGCCTGAGCCTGCTCGCCAGTCCGTGCTGATCGATCGCCACGTAGTTAGCATACCTCACGAAATAGTTTCCTGCCGAAAGGTCAGCTCAGCAGGGCCTGGATCGGTCCCAACGAGAAGTAGACGACGAAAGCGGCCGCCACGATCCACATCAGCGCGTGGATTTCGCGGAACTTGCCCGTGAGGGCCTTGAGCAGCACGTAGCTGACGAAGCCCGCGCCGATGCCGTTCGCGATCGAGTAGGTGAACGGCATGACCACGATCGTGAGGAACGCGGGAAGGGCGATGCTGAAGTCGGTGAAGTCGATCTCGCGGACCTGCATCATCATCAGCGCGCCGACGATCACCAGCGCGGGTGCCGCCGCCTCGATCGGCACGACCTCGTACAGCGGCGTGAAGAACATCGCGAGCAGGAACAACACGCCGGTCACGACGTTCGCGAGGCCCGTCCTGGCGCCCTCCGCGATGCCGGACGCCGACTCGATGTAGACGGTGTTCGACGAGCTGGACGCGGCACCACCGGCCACGGCGCCGAGGCCGTCGACGAACAGCGCCTTGCTGACGTTCGGCAGCTGGCCGTCCTCCTTGATCAGGCCGGCCTCCTTGCCCAGTCCGGTCATCGTGCCGACGGTGTCGAAGAAGTCGGTCAGGACCAGCGTGAAGACGATCAGCGCGGCAGCCAGCGCCGGGATCCGCGTCCACGCGCCGAACGACACCTCACCGAGCAGGCTCAGGTCCGGCACGCCGAAGACCTGGTCGGGCAGCGCGGGGTAACCGAGGTTCCAGCCCTTGGCGTTGACGCCCGCCGACGGCCCTGCCTTGACGATCGCCTCCAGCACGATCGCGAAGATCGCCGTGGCGACGATGCCGATGAGGATCGCGCCCTTGACCCTGCGCGCGAACAGCACACCCGTGAGCACCAGTCCGACCACGAACACCAGCGTCGGCCAGCTCGCGATCGACCCGTTGATGCCGAGCCCGACCGGCACGGTGGTGTTCGCGGCGTCCGGGAGCCTGCGCACGAAACCGGCGTCCACGAGTCCGATGAAGCAGATGAACAGGCCGATGCCGACCGCGATCGCGGCCTTGAGCTCGTTCGGCACGGCGTTGAACACCGCGGTCCGCACACCCGTGACGACCAGGAGGAGCACCACGAGGCCGTTGACCAGGATCAGGCCCATCGCCTCCGGCCACGTGACCTTGGCCGCCACTGAAACCGCGACGAACGAGTTGATGCCCAGTCCCGTGGCCAGCGCGAACGGGTAGTTCGCGATCAGTCCGAAGAGGATGGTCATCACGCCGGCGACCAGCGCCGTCACGGCGGCCACCTGCCCGACCGGCAGGACGTTGCCGAGCACGTCGGGGTGCGCACCGGGCCCCGTCGGCGCGAAGCTGCCGATGATCAGCGGGTTCAACACGACGATGTAGGCCATCGTGAAGAACGTGACGACACCGCCGCGCACCTCGCGCGCCACGGTCGACCCGCGCTCGGAAATCTTGAAGAACCCGTCGAACATCTGCTCTCCTTACCGATGTGTCCGAACGCGACTCCGCAGCCCCACACCCGCCCGCGCTGCCTCACCGTCTGGCCGACCCCGTGCCGGTCGTGCTCGGTGGCACCGCGCTGTGGTTCCTCGGGTTTTTCGTGGTGCTGCTCGTCGACCGCTCGAACTCCACTCTGATCTGGACGACGCTGTCCGGCGGTCTGCTCGGGATCATCGGGTACGGAGTCTTCTACTGGCAACGCCGGGCTGCGAGGCGCGGATCACGCGGGGCTCAGCAGGGGCTGGACGACGCCTGATCTGCGGGGCTTCCCAATCAAGCGAAGTTAGGCTAACCTAAGTCTCGTCGCTTCGTGGTGGGAGCGGCAGTCAGTTCGGGAACGGACGAGGCCCCCGCTCTGGGCAGAGCGGGGGCCTCGTCGTGTTCAGCGAGCGGGGAGCTTGTCGGAGCACCCACCGCTGAAGTCCAGGGTGAGGATCAGAGCTGCAGGCCGTTCTGGCCGGCGCGCGCCGCCTCGAAGCGAGCGGACACGTCCTCCCAGTTGACGACGTTCCACAGCGCCGAGATGTAGTCGGCCTTCAGGTTGCGGTACTGCAGGTAGTACGCGTGCTCCCAGATGTCGAACGCGAGCAGTGGCGTGGTCGCGATCGACAGGTTCGAGTGGTGGTCCTTGAGCTGCAGCGTGACCAGCTTCTGGCCGATCGGCTCCCACGCGAGGATGCCCCAGCCGGAGCCCTGGATCGACGACGCGGCGGCGTTGAGCTGGCCGCGGAACTTGTCGAACGAGCCGAAGTGCTCGTCGATCGCGGCCGCGAGCTCGCCGACCGGCTTGTCGCCGCCGTTGGGCGAGAGGTTCTTCCACCACACCTGGTGCAGCGCGTGGCCGGCCAGGTGGAACGCCAGTGTGGTCTCGAGGCCGACGATGCCGCCGAAGGCCTCCTTGTCGCGGGCCTCCTCGATCTGCTCCAGCGTGTCGTTCGCGCCCTTCACGTAAGCGGCGTGGTGCTTGCCGTGGTGCAGCTCGTTGATCTCGCCGATGATCGCCGGCTCGAGGTCGCCGTAGTCGTAGTCGAGATCCGGCAGCACGTACTGGGCCATGACAACTCCCCAATTGCAATCTCTAGGTACTTGCAACTTACTAGCAACAAGCGCCAGTTAACCAGTTGCGTCCGGCCGTACCGTCGTAAGCGTGTCCGTGCTGACAGCCAGGAATATTTCGCTGTCGTTCGGTCCGAGGACCGTGATCTCGGAGGTTGATTTCGATGTTTCGCCTGGTGACCGCGTCGGTCTGATCGCGCCCAACGGCGTCGGCAAGTCCACGCTGCTCCGCTTGCTCTCCGGCGAGCTGCTGCCGGAATCCGGATCTGTCTCAAGCACCGGGACCGTCGCGCACCTGACCCAGGAGACCCTCCACGTAACTGGAGAGTCGCTCAGGGACCACCTCGCGCGCCGCACCGGTGTCGCGCGGGCAGAGCAGCGGTTGCAGCGGGAGGCCGAGGCCCTCGCGGACGGCGGCGGTGACGGGTACTCCGACGCGTTCGACCACTGGACCGCCATCGGTGCCGGTGACTTCGACGAACGCGCCGACGCCGTCTGCGAACGCCTTGGCCTGCGGGCGAACCTGCTCGACGGCAGGGAGCCGGACGAGCTCTCGGGTGGCCAGCAGGCACGGCTGCGGCTCGCGGCGGTGCTGCTGACGCGCGCCGACGTGTTGCTGCTCGACGAGCCGACGAACGACCTCGACGCCGCCGGGCTAGACCTGCTGGAGTCCCATGTGCGGGGCTGTCAGGGCGCGATCGTGCTGGTGAGCCACGACCGGGAGTTCTTGGCGCGCACCACGACCGCGATCGCCGAACTGGACGAGTTCACGCACAAGATCGCCGTGTTCGGTGGCGGCTGGGACGCCTACGTCGAGGAGAAGGCGAACGCGGAACGCCGTGCCCACGAGGAGTACGAGGCGTTCGAGGCCAAGCGCGACGCGCTGACGCAGCGCAGCCGGCAGGTCAGGGAGTGGTCGCGCAAGGGCGTGCGGCGGGCGACGAGTGCCAAGGCGCTCAACGACGAACCGGACCGCAACGTCAGGGCGGGGCACAAGCGCGGTGCGGAGAGCCTGACCGCCAAAGCGTCCGTTGTGGACCGTCAGCTCGCGAGGCTGGAGGAGGTCGAGGAACCGCGCGAGGCCTGGCAGCTGCGGCTCACCCTGCCGACGGCCGGGCGTGGCAGCTCGGTCGCGTTCACGTTGCGCGGGGCCGTGGTCAGCCGCGGCGACGTGACGCTCGGGCCGGTCGACCTCACGATCGGCGCCGGCGAACGCTGGCGGATCACCGGACCCAACGGTGCCGGCAAGTCGACGTTGCTCGGCGCGCTGCTCGGGCGCATCCCGTTGCTGGAGGGCGACCGCTCGATCGGACCCGGTGTGGTCGTCGGCGAGGTCGACCAGCTGCGGGCGGAGTTCGCGAGCGACGAGAGCGCGTTGCGGATCGTGGCGGACGCGACGGGACGGCAGGACGTCGAGGTGCGCACGCTGCTGGCCAAGTTCCGGCTCGGCGCGGACGCGGTGCTGCGGCCGGCGCGGGAGCTCTCGCCGGGGGAACGCACCCGCGCCGGATTGGCCTTGTTGCAAGCCCGTGGCACTACTTGTTTGGTCCTGGACGAACCGACGAATCATCTCGATCTGCCGGCGATCGAACAACTGGAACAAGCACTCGACAATTATGACGGCACGTTGTTGCTGGTCACGCACGATCGGCGGCTCGCATCGGCCGTGCGGGTGGATCACGAGCTCAACGTCCGCGACCTTCTCACGTTTCCTCGTGTGAAGGGTGGAAGATATGAGTCATGACCACCGAGGAGGACTGGCCGGTCGAACAGACCTGGTCGATGCGCAACACCCACTGGCACGCCTATGTGGAGCACACTTCGCTCGACCACGCTTCTCCTCGGCAGGTTCGGCTGGAACGCACCCCTGAGGAAGTGCTGACGTCGCCGGCTGAGGTCGCCGCGTGGCTGGAGGTCAACCTCCGCAGCGCGACCAGGCCCGAGGAGACCGGCAAGAAGCGCGTGAAGGACGAACGCGACTTCACCGACTCGAACCGCGTGCACGCCTCGCTGGCGTCGCGCGGCGAGTCGATCTACACGGGGGTGAAGGGCGAGCTGACGCTGGCGGTCGAGGCCGTGACGCCGGACGAGTGCCGGATCTCCCACGACGGTGCGGACGTGGCACCCCTGAAGGCGGGGCGCCGCCGCTAGATTCGATCCCCTGGGGGAGTTTCACGCTGGGGGATGCGATGAAGCGGGTTCTGGTCGTTCTGGGAGTGCTGGTCGTGGTGATCGCCGGTGCCGTGGTGTGGCATCGGTTCGATGAGCCGCCGGCCAGGTACGTGGTGCTGCAGTACGCGGACGCGTCGGAGCTCTGGCGCTCCGGCGACCCCGAGACATCGCTGGTCAGGCAGATCGCCAGGGAGCTCGCCACGCGCGGGTCGCTGTCCCTGGACAGGCTCCGCCAGGACGGCGCCGTCGTGGTGACGACGATCGACGCGAAGGCGCAGTCCGCCGCCGCGGCGGCGATCCGGGACCGTGCCGCGGGGCGTGCGGGGCTGGTGGCCGTCGACCCCGCCAGTGGTTCCGTGCGGGCCTACGCGCCGGGCGAGGACGCCGCTCCTGATCGCGCGGGCGGGGTGGTGAGGCAGCCCGGTTCGGTGTTCTTCCCGTTCAGCGCCGCCGCGGCACTGCAGGAGGGCAAGCCGCTGGACCAGGGCGATGCGCTGCGGGCGGTCAGGGTGGCGCAAAAGGCCGGTGTGCCGGAGTACGCCGACGTCGAGGGCACCCGGACGAAGCTGCTCGACGGACCAGAGGGCGGGCTGCGCACGCTCGACCTCGCGTCCGGCTACGCGACGTTCGCCGCGGAGGGAGTGCACCGCGACGCCCACTTCGTCACGCACGTCACCGACGTGCACGGGGCGACGCTCTACCAGGCGCTGGACACGCCGCAGCCCGCGTTCGACCGGGATCCGTTGCGCAGCAAGGAGATCGCGAACCAGGTCAACGAGGTGCTGAGGAAAGACCCGGCCTGTGGTGACGACCTCTGGACGGCCTGCCGCGCGAGCGACCCGGCCGAGGTACGGCACGCGTGGTTCGCCGCGGCCACACCGGAACTGTCGGTGTCGGTGTTCGCGGGCGAGGCCGGCGCCGTG
The DNA here is from genome assembly GCF_051853195.1 of Lentzea sp. HUAS TT2. Lineage (NCBI taxonomy): Bacteria > Bacillati > Actinomycetota > Actinomycetes > Pseudonocardiales > Pseudonocardiaceae > Lentzea > Lentzea sp. HUAS TT2. The sequence continues at coordinate 3,404,569 of NZ_CP196667.1, forward strand.
GACGCCGGCCTGCCCAAGGCCGTGTGGGAGAAGCTCCGGCCCTAGGCCGTGTCCTGCAGGTCTCGTCCGCGATAGTCGCGGACGAGGGCCCCGGAGGCGGCACCGCCGGAACGCCCGAATACCTCCGGTATGAGGGCGCCCCGGCAGCACCGCCTCCGGGTCTCTCGCCCGTGACTCTCATCGAACGGACCTGCAGGACACGGCCTAGCCCACGTGCCAGGTGTGCACGGGCTCGCCCGCGTGCATCAGCTCCATGTACCGCTTCAGCATGCCGGACAGGGCCGCGTCCCGGGCCATGCCGCGTTCTTCCAGCAGCGCAACGGTTTCCCGCTGCCACGACGATCCCGTGCGCCGTGCGAGGCACCGCTGCTCGATCACGCCGAGGTAGCGCTCACGGGCCTCGTCGGAGACACCGCAGTCGCGCAGGCCGTCGTGCGCCATCGGCAGGAGCCGGCGCAGCACCAGCTCGTCCGGCGGGATCCAGCCGATGCCCGGCCAGTACAGCTGGGCGTTCATGCCGTGCCTGGCGCCCGTGTAGAGGTTCTCCTCGGCCGCCTGGAACGACATCTGCGTCCACAGTGGACGTTCCTGCGAGGTGAGGGCTCGCTGGGCGCCGTAGAAGAACGCGGCGTTGGCCATCGTGTCGAGCACCGTGGGGCCCGCGGGCAGGACGCGGTTCTCGACACGCAGGTGCGGCACGCCGTCGACGACGTCGTAGACGGGGCGGTTCCAGCGCCAGATCGTGCCGTTGTGCAGCCGCAGCTCGGAAAGACGAGGCGCACCACCGGCTTCGAGGACCTCCAACGGGTCCTCGTCGTCGGTTTCGGGCAGCAGGCTGGGGAAGTAGCGCACGTTCTCCTCGAACAGGTCGAAGATCGACGTGATCCACCGTTCACCGAACCACACGCGCGGACGGACGCCCTGGTTCTTCAGCTCGTCCGGACGGGTGTCGGTGGCCTGCTCGAACAACGGGATCCGCGTCTCGTGCCAAAGCGCCTTGCCCAGCAGGAACGCCGAGTTCGCGGCGATCGCGACCTGCACGCCAGCCAGGCACTGCGCGGCGTTCCAGTGCGCGGCGAAGTGCGTCGGCTCGACCTGGAGGTGCAGCTGCACGGACGTGCACGCGGCCTCCGGCAGGATCGACTCCGCGTAGGTGTCCAGCTTCTCCGGACCTCTGCCCGGCATCGCCGGGCCCTCCATACGCAGCACCATCTCCTCGCCACGAGCCTTGAAGATGGTGTCGTTGAGCAGCGCGTACCGCGGCGCCTCGGAGAGCCACTTGCGGTCGAAGTGCCGCTCCCGCAACGTGGGCAGCACGCCGATCATGGCGAGGTTGGCGCCCGCGTCGTTGGCCTTGGCGTCGGCGTTGTCGAGCGACTGCCGCAGTTCTTCTTCCAGGCCAAGCATCTCACCGCCGGCGAGCTCGCGCGGCGGGACGTTGATCTCCAGGTTCTGCTGTCCCAGCTCCAGTGTGTAGGAGGGATCGTCGATCTTCTCGAGCACCTCCGAGTTCGCCATCGCCGGCCGCATCGCGTCGTCGACGAGGTTCAGCTCGATCTCGAGCCCCATCTGCCGCCGGGGAAAGGAGAACGTGTCTTCGGCCAGCATCGTGGCCAATGCGTCGAGACTTCGCTGCATCTTCTCGCGATAGCGCTGGCGATCGTCTCTGGTGAAAGTGCGGCTGGACACTTCACTTCCCATGCCGCTACCCCTTCGCTCGGCGCCGGTGGGCGCGGGCCAGGCGGAACGCCAAAAGTCGCACAGCGCAATCCCCCTTTACATCGCCCAAAACGGTGCTCTCTGTCACGTGGAGGTAACAACCAGCGATCATCCGCTGGTCGGGCGTGTGCGGTTCCGCCCTCCGGACTACCTCGCCTGTTCCACCTCGTGCCGGATGCGAAACTTCCGGCGTGGCGAAGGTGATCGAGATCAACGACCCGGCTGACCCCCGGCTGGACGACTTCCGGGACCTGTCGACGGCCGACCGCAGACCGGATCGGCCGGGCGGACGAGGCCTCGTCATCGCCGAGGGCGTCGTGGTGGTGGAACGTCTGCTGGCGTCGCCGTACCCGGTGCGCGGGCTGCTCGGGGTGCGGCGGCGGATCGAGGCGCTGGACCTTTCTGACCTGGACGTTCCCGCTTACGTGACGTCAGCAGAGGTTATGGCGTCTGCCGTTGGTTTCCACTTGAACCGGGGTGTACTGGCGGCCGCGGACCGCGCTCCCGCGGTGTCGTTCGAACAGCTCGCCGAGACCTCCCAGCGGCTCGCCGTGCTGGAGGGCGTGGGTGATCACGAGAACCTGGGTTCGATCTTCCGCAACGCCGCCGCACTGGGCGTCGACGGCGTGGTTCTGGGGCCGGGTTGCAGCGACCCGCTGTACCGGCGCAGCGTGCGGGTCTCGATGGGTCACGTCCTGCGCGTGCCGTTCGCTACCACGGATGAGTGGCCCGCGGCGCTGAACTTGTTGAGGCAAAAGGGTTATACAGTTGCCGCCCTGACACCCCGCGCAACCGCCCTGCATCTTGCAGATGCGGGTTTGCGCGGCCGCCGGGTCGCGGTCCTGCTGGGATCGGAGGGGCCGGGCCTCACCGACGAGGCGATCGACGCCGCCGATCTGGCCGTGCGCATCCCGATGTCGTCGGGCGTGGACTCGCTGAACGTGGCCACCGCGGGCGCGGTGGCGTTCTACGCCCTGCTCTAGATCTAGTCCTGTTGCCAGAAGCTGTGTCCGTTACTCGCCCGAGCGCCCCCGCACCTGGCACTGATGGCGTCTGCAAGTACCACCAACTCAACATCAACAGGCACTTTCCTACTACCAACAGGCCTGCGGGGGTCTGAGAGCACGGCGCCTGTTCGTCAGGCGGCGAACAGGTTGGGTGTAGTTAACGGCGATTCGATCAAGAGTTGGTGGTACTTGCAGACGCCTCGGCGCCGACTAGGACACGAGGTTTCGGACAAGACCGCTGGCCAGGTGCTTAGAGGAGCGTGAGGATCAGGGCCAGCCAGGCGACCAGCACCCCGGTCACGACGCCGTACGCGACCCAGCGCCACACCGGCACCCTGCGCCCCAGCCAGACCGACGGCGCGAGACCGCCGACCACCAGCACGTTCGCCACGAGCGCGAGCCACCGGCTGGTCTCGCCCAGCCCGAGCGACAGCGACACGACGGTCACCGTGACGATCGCGGCCGTGATGACGCTGACCGTGAGCCCGGTGCCCCACGGCGTCGGCTCCGGCTCGTCCACCCGCGGGACCGCGGGCTCGAACGGAGGCTCCGGCGCCTCGACGCTGACGAGCTCGCCGCTGACCGGGTCGGTGTAGCTGACGGGGGAGTTCATGACCGCGGCGATCCTGCCCGCGAGCTGCTTGCCCCTGCGCGCGACCAGCGCGTTGGCGACGCCGTCCGAGGGCGTCTCGGTGCGCTCCACCGCGTCGGCGACCTTGGCCCACTCGTGCAGCGCCTCGGCCAGATCGGCACCGAGGGGCAGGCTGTGCGGGTCGACCTCGCGCTCGCCGGAGTCGTCTTCCCCGGCCAGCACGGCGCGGCCGTCCCGGACTCGCAACTCCACTGCGTCCTCCTCGGTCTGGACCTTCGGCCAGAAACCTAGCGGACGCGGTGACGAGGGGAGAACGACCGCGCTGGAGTCGTGAGGTCGCGTTCGCGCCAGATCCCCATTGGCGCGAACGCGACCTGCAGGCCTACGCGAGCGAGTCGCGCCAGGCCGTGTGCAGGGCGGCGAACCGGCCCCGCTCACCGATCAGCTCCGCGGGGGAGCCGTCTTCCACCACAATGCCACCATCCAGCACCAGAACGCGGTCCGCGATCAGGACCGTCGACAGGCGGTGGGCGATGATGAACGCGGTCCGGTCCGCCAGCACTGTCTCCAGCGCTGCCTGCACGGCGCGTTCGGTGGGTACGTCCAAGGACGATGTTGCCTCATCCAGCACCAGTACCGCCGGATCCGCCAGAAACGCGCGGGCGAACGCGACCATTTGCCGCTGTCCGGCGGACAGGCGACCGCCCCGTTTGCGCACGTCCGTGTCGTAGCCGTCCGGGAGGGCGGCGATGAACTCGTGCGCGCCCACCTCGGCCGCGGCGGCCTCGATCTCCGCCCGCGACGCCGACGGACGGCCCAGGGCGATGTTGTCGGCCACCGAACCCGAGAACAGGAAGTTCTCCTGCGTCACCATCACCACGGCCCGGCGCAGGTCCGTGTCCAGGACCGAGCGCAGGTCCGTGCCGTCGAGCCGCACGGAGCCCGCCGACGGGTCGTAGAAGCGGGCCACGAGCTTCGCCACCGTGGTCTTGCCGGCGCCGGTCGCGCCGACCAGGGCCACGGTCTGCCCCGCCGGCACGTCCAGCGAGAACCTCGGCAGCACCTGCCGGGACGTGCCGGGGTACTGGAACTCCACGTCGGCGAACCGGACGGCGCCCCTTGCGTGCGGCATGGCCACCGGCGACGACGGTTCCGGCACCGACGGCTGCTCCTCCAGGACGCCCGAGATCTTCTCCAGGGCGGCGGTGGCGGAGGAGTAGGAGTTCGCGAACATCGCCAGCTCGTCGAACGGGTCGTAGAAACGGCGCAGGTACAGCATGAACGCCGCCAGCACGCCGAGTTCGACGGCACCGTCCGCCACCCGGAAGGCACCCCAGGCGAGGACCACGGCCAGCGACACGTTGCCGATCGCGCGGATCGTCGAGACGAACGTGGCCATCACGCCCAGCGCGTCGGTGTTCGCGTCGCGGAACTGGCCGTTGAAGCCCGCCATGATCTGCTCGTTGCGGGGCTGGCGCCGGAACGCCTGCACCGCGCGGATGCCGTTCATGGACTCCACGAACTGCACGATGATCTTGGCGATCGCCCCGCGCGTGCCCCGGTACGCGTCCATCGACCGGCGCCGGAACCAGCGCCACAGGAAGTACAGCGGCACGAAGCCCGCGATCACGACCGACGCCAGCGGGGCGTCGAGCCAGATCAGGATCACCGCGATGCCCACCACCGACAGCGCGGCGTTGAACAGGCTGTCGAGGCCCTCCTCCAGCAGGTCCTGCAACGCGTCGACGTCGCTGGTCAGGCGGGAGATGACCTTGCCGGACGTGTACGACTCGTGGAAGCCGACCGACAGGCCCTGCGAGTGCCGGAAGATCCGGCCGCGCAGGTCCAGCAGCAGGTCCTGGCCGACCCGGCCGGAGATCCGCAGGAACGCCCAGCGCAGGAACGTCATCAGCAGCGCGCAGACCGCGTAGCCGGCGACGCACCAGATCAGGATCGCCGGACTGCCGCCGATCGCGGCCGGGATGCCCCTGTCGATCGCGGCGGCGATCAGCAACGGCCCCGCGAGGGCCGCCAGGTTGCCGCTGACGACCGCGGCGATCGCCAGCGAGGTGCGGGCGACGTGCGGACGCAGCAGCGATCCCAGCAGCCTGCGCGAGCGGGCCTGCAGGCGCAGCCCCGTCGAGTACGAGATCTCCTCGATCTCCTCGGAGGCGACACCGCGCCATTCCTCTTCAGCCGCAACGGGTGCGACAACTTCACTCACGACGCCACCTCCTCTTCGACCAGGTCCTCGTCCATGCTGGACAGAAGCCGGCGGTACTCCTCGTTGGTGTCCAGCAGTTCCCGGTGCGAGCCGATCGCGGCGATCTTTCCGTCGACCAGCAGCGCGACCCGGTCGGCGAGCTGCACGGTCGACGACCGGTGCGCCACGACGAGCGCCGTCGTGTCGCGCAGCACCCTGCGCAGCGCGCCCTCCACCTCGGCTTCGGTGTGGACGTCCAGCGCCGACAGCGGGTCGTCCAGCACCAGCACCGCCGGCCTGCCGACGACCGCACGCGCCAGCGCCAGCCGTTGCCGCTGACCACCGGACAGCGACAGGCCCTGCTCGCCGATGCGGGTCGCGAGACCCCACGGCAGCGCGTCCGCGAACTCCTCCGCCTTGGCCACCCGCAGCGCCTCGCGCACCTGGGCCTCGGTGACGTTCGGGACGCCCAGCCCCACGTTCTCGGTGACCGACGCGGAGAACAGCACGGGTTCCTCGAACGCCGTGCCCACGACGGTCCGCAGGTCCTCCAGCGCGAGGTCCCGCACGTCGACGCCGTCGATCGTGATCCGGCCGCCGGTCACGTCCGCGAGCCGAGGCACGAGCGCGGTCAGCGTCGTCTTGCCCGACCCCGTCGCGCCGACCAGCGCCACCGTCTCGCCGGGCTGCAGGTCCAGGTCGATGCCCGAGAGCACCTCGCGACCGTCCTCGAACGCGAACCGCACGCCCTCGAAACGCACGTGCCCGCGCAGCGGCGTGGGCAGCGGCGCGGGCGAGGCGGGGCCGGTGATCGTGACGGGGGAGTCGATGACCTCCCAGTAGCGTTCCAGCGCCGAGGCGGCCTGGTTCGTCTCCGCCAGCAGCCAGCCGATGGAGTCGATGGGCCAGCGCAGGTAAGCGCTCACCGCGACCGCCGCGACCAGCGTGCCGACCGTCATCCAGCCGTTCACGATGCCGATCGCGCCGACGCCGAGCATGCCCGCGATCGACAGCTCCGGCAGCACGATCAGCACCGACCACAGCGCGGCCAGGATCGAGATCTTGTTGAGCTCGGTCGCCCGGAGTTCCTTGGCCTGAGCCAGGAACCGCTTCGAGAGCTCCGGCCCGCGCCCGAACGCCTTGAGCACCCGGATGCCGAGCACCGACTCCTCGACCGTCGTGGTCAGGTCGCCAGCCTGGTCCTGCGCCCGCCTCGCGACGATCTTGAACTTCGACTCGAAGAAGTACGAGATGACGATCAACGGCAGCGCGCCGCACAGCGACACGATCAGCAGCCACGGCGAGAGCGCCGCGATGATCCCCAGCCCGATGAACACGACGATGGTGTTGACGATCAGGAACACGATCGCGAACGCCACGAACCTCCGCACGGTCGTCAGGTCGTTCGTGGCGCGGGACAACAGCTGACCGGACTGCCACTTGTCGTGGAACGACACCGGCAACCGCTGAAGGTGCTGGTACAGGTCGAACCGCATGCGCGCCTCGACCTCCGCCGCCGGCCTGGCGACGATCTTGCGCCGGATGTAGAACAGTGCCGCCTCACCGAGCCCGAGCACCAGCACTCCCAGGATCAGCCACGGCAGCGGACCGGTCTGCTTGTTCTGAATCGGACCGTCGACGATGCGCTGCGTCAGCAGCGGGATGCCGAGACCGCACAGCATCGCGAGCATCGTCGCCGACAGCACGACAGTCATCCGTGCGCGGTGCGGCCGCACGTACGGCCACAACCTCCGCAAGGTCCTGATTGTCGAGTTACGTTGATCGCTCACGCGATGAGCCCCCTCCAGGTCGTCTCCAAAGTACGAAGTCAGACCCGTGTTCAGCATCCGGTTTTTCTCCCCACCGGAGGGTGCAGGCTCGACTTAGGTCGAGGTCAAGGGCACGATGGCCACCATGACGCGGTTTCTGCGAACCGAGCAGACGATGGCGTTTCCACACGGACGGCTCATCGCCTCACGCGACGGATCGAACTACGTGCTGGCCCCGGACGGCTGGGACCGCCTGGCCGGCTCACGCCCCAGGCACGCCATGCTCGTCTCCCGCGAGGACGCCGAGGACTGGTGCGAACGCGAGGGCTGGGACCTGCACCTGCTGGACGAGGTGCCGGCTACTTCCTGAAGGTGAACAGGCCGACCAGCCCGTAGGCGACGGCCGCGAGCAACGCCTCGGCGTGGTGCCGGTTGGTGAACCACCCGATGACGGGTTCGTGCACCTTGAAGTAGAGCCCGACGCCCAGCACGATCGGCCCGAGCAGGATGACCGGCCACACCGGCCGCACCCCGAAGACCCACAGGATCGGCCCGGCCAGCACCAGCGACGACACCAGCGCGAGCGGCAGCCCGATCAGCACGAGCAGCAGGAACGTCGACATCGACGTGCTGTCGAGCCACGACTTGAGGAAGCCCGACTCGTACGCCCACGTCCACCCGAGCACCAGCCCGGCACCGACGGCCATCGACAGGACCACCCGGAACAGCAGCCGGCGTCCTGCCCTACCCGTCTTGCCCGTGGTGCTCTGCTCTGTCACGCCGTCCACCGTAACCAGCGGTGACCACGGCGGCCAAGGCGTACCCGGTTCCTGCTGCGATCGTGACCACCAGGACGCCGACGATCTCCGGCGGCTGGGCGCGCATCCCCACGATGGTCAGCGCACCGGCCAGCGCCAGCACGAACGAGCCGATCGGCCCCAGCACGGCGGTCGGCCAGACCGGTCTCCACCGGGCGAGCCGCAGCAGTGCCCACGCCACGACCGCCCACGCGACCGCCGAGATCGGGGCCACCCACAGGAAGATGAGACCCACGCACCCGATCGCGCTGGTACCTCGGCACAGAGACTGACCGATCGGAATGAACGACAACCACCACGCCGCCGCGCACACCGCCCCCACCACCGCCGCAGCGACCACTCTCATGACTGGATGATGACGACTCCTGCGGTGCGCTTCCATGAGCACAACTACGCAGACGGCGTCCCATCCTGCTCGTAGCGCTCTGCCGGGACATGCCCGCGATAGCTCGCAGTCGCCTTGGCCGCCAGCGCGAACCCGGCCGCTCCCGAGAACGGGACGACGACGTGCAGGGTCCAGAACGGAAGCAGGTACACCATCACCACGCCGAGTACGAAGGCCAGGGCGATCGCGATCGACGTCCCCGCGATCACCGTCGGCCATACGGGCGAGTACCGCGCGAGCCGCAGCAGCCCCCACGCCACGGCTCCCCAGAGTGCCACCAGCACCGGGGTCCAGTAGAGGTAGATGGTGAAGGTGCACACGAGCGGAGCGCTGTCACACGGGAGCTTCGAGACCCCGATGATCGAGTAGAACCACCCGGCTCCGCAAAGCGCTCCCACCACCGCCGCCACGATCACCTTCATGCCGCCGTCCCGTCCTTTCCGGGGTGCTCCGCTCCGTCCCGTCGGCCGCCGTGCGCATCAGGCAGGAGACTGGCCAGGGCGAAACCGACGGCTGCGGAGCTCGTGACCAGACCGAGCAGCCCACCCGTCGACACGGCGATCTTCGCGTGGCCGAGCAGAACGGTGCCGGCGTACAGCAACGGCAGCGCGAACACCATCCCCACCATCGAGGTGAGCCAGCCCGCGACCGCACCCGTGAGCCGCAGGAGTCCCCACCCCGCGACCACTCCGACGCCCATCAGGAACGGCGTCATGAGGTACATCGCGGACAGGCAGAACAGCCCTGTCGTGGTGGGGCTGACGCAGGCGATCTGGCGGACCGGTACGAGCGCCACGAACACCCCGGCGCCGCACAACGCCCCCACCATCGCCGCGACCAGCATCGCCGAGAGCCCCCTCATGGGCAGATCATGACGATCGAGCGGCCGCCCCACCAGGGGCTGAACGGCTGGTGGCCGCACCTGCCAGCGCGAACGCGACGGCGGGGACCAGCACCAGCCCCACCACGCCCGTCACCCACCCGAACAACAGGAGCACGAAGAACAGCGCGATCCCCGGCACGACCACCGAATAGGGCTGCGGCTGGCGGCACACCTTCAGCAACCAGCCGTGCAGCAGCGCGGACCCGGACAGCCCGCCCAGCAACACCACCGGCACCAGCCACAGCCCGAGCTCGGCGTAGTCGCCCATCAAGCACCGCTCGCCCGACCAGGGCGCCGGCTTCGAGAACCCGCAGAAACCGGCGTACAGCACCACGCACGCCAGCCCGGTGCCGAGAACGGCCACCGCTCCGGCGACCAGGCCCATGACCACCCGTGTCAGCACCGCCGCGCCCGTCCCGCAGCCACCGCGGCGACCGCATAGGCCACGCACGGCACGATGACCGCCGCGGTCATGAAGAACACGACGGCATCCGCCTGGTACAGGTCCAGGAAGGTGGATTCGAACCACACGGCGGCCACGATCAACACGGCCCACAGCACGCTGCCGGCGCTGGTCACGAGCCATCCGCGTTCCTGCCGGGCCACCCGGAACCCCGCCCAGATCACGACACCCGCGACGACCATCCACAGCGCGAAGACGGGCGGGTAGAACACCGGGAGCCCGACGCCGCAGCCGGTGCGGCCGGGCCGGAGGTAGCAGTACCGCGAGACCCCCTCGAGCGTCAGCGCGAACCCGGCTCCGGCCAGAACGCCGGCGACCGCTCCCACCGCAGTGCGCAGCAACATGTGCCCAGAACTATCCGATCAAGCCCTGCGGGAGGGCGATCTTCACGAACCCTCCACAGCACCTTCACGCGGAGGGTTCGTGAGCACGGCGATCAACGCGTACAACGCGGCGAACACCGCGAAGGCCAGGAAGGTCACACCCAGCAGCAGCACCATCGCGACCACCGCCATGAGGGTCGCGGGCACGGCCACCAGCCATGCCCGCGACACCTTCAGCGATCGCAGCGCGAGTCCTCCCGCCACCGATCCCACCACGGCGAAGATCGGTACAGAGGTCACGAAGGCCCCGAGGCAGCCCCACTCGTCCTTCGAGCAGACAGCGCCCGAAGCGAGGAGCTCGAACATTCCCCACCAGGCCAGCCCGAGGAGTGCACCCACTCCGGCAGCCAGCGCGACACGACGTCCCACGGTGTCAGCGTCTCACTCAGCGGTTCGACCGCACGCCCAGTAAAACGTCTTCCCACGAAGGCACGATGGGGTGGTTCTTCTTCCCCCGCTTCGGAGGAGGGTCCTTGCGCACCGGCTTCTCCGCCGCGGGCTCCTGCTCCGTCTGCACCGGTGGTGGAGGCGGGGCAGACGCGGGCTCCGGCTCAGGCAGCGTCTCCTGAGCCGGCGTCTCGGCCACGACCGGCGCCGCCACGGGGGCGGGCGCCTGCGCCGGGACCGGCAGCGGAGCGGGCTCCTCGGCCACGGGGATGGCCGGAAGGACCGGGGTCGCCTCCAGGGCCTGCCGGGCCAGCTGCGTCACCGGACGGACCGTGCGCAGCGTGCGGTTCGGGTTCGGGTCCATCAGGTCGACCGCGGCGTCGTCCAGCGCCGTGACCGTGCCGCCCTGCGCACCGGGGTGGAACGCCCAGTGCGCGCGGTTCTCCGAGCGACCGGTCTTCCACTGCAGCTGCACGATCCAGCGGTGGTCGTCACCGCGCCACGCGTCCCACTTCGTGTCGGACAGGTCGTGGCCGCGCTGACCGAACGAGTGCGCGACGACCTCGCCGAGCGTCTGCACGTCCGGGCCGTCCTCACGGACCGGGTGCGCGCGCTGGGCCAGGTCCGCGGTGCGCGAACGCTCCAGCAGGACCGGGTAGGCGAAGCGCTCGATGCGGTGCGTCGGCATGCCTGCGGCAGCCGCGACCTGATCGATCGACTCGCCGGCGCGGATGCGGGCCTGGATCTCGCGCGGGCGCATCAGGGCCTCGCCGGACTCGATCTGCATCTGGCCCAGCCGGGCCAGGTCACCGCGCAGGGCGGCGCGCAGACGCTCGTCAGCGGGGAGCGTGAAGCGCTCGCCGCGGTTTTCGGGGTCCTCGAGGATGACGGACTTGCCGTCCTCGTCGAGCCCGATGACTCGCAGCGCTCGCATCGTGGCCTCCCTGAATTCGCACCTCGCCAGCAGACAACGTTAGGACAACGAGTCGTCCTTGAGTGGGAGACTCGCCGATATCTCTACGTGATCTTGCCAGTTCACGAGGCCTGTCGCACGCCCGTTTCCGGAAGGTTCACCTGGACCACGAGCCCGCCTCCCCCGTTCGGGCGAGCCAACGCCCAACCCTGGTGAGCCTTCGCGACGGACTGGACGATCGACAGACCGAGGCCCGATCCGGCGGTCCCGGTGCGGTCGCGGAGCCGCCGGAAGGGCTCGAACAATCCGGGTACTGCCTGGGCAGGCACGGTGGGACCGGTGTTGGTGACGACCAGTTCTTGATCAAGCCGGACCGACACGGAGCCGCCCGGCTTGTTGTAGAGGACGGCGTTGCGCAACAGGTTGCCGACGAGCTGGGCAAGTAAGACCGGATCGCCGTCCACCAGATACCTGCGCGTCTGGACCGCAAACGTGACGTTTTTCTCCGCGGCCAGCGCCGCGCAGGACTCCACTTCGTCGTCGATCACCTCGTCCAGCCACACCAGCTCACGCGACGTGAGCCCGCGATCGCTCTTGGCGAGCATCAGCAGGCCGTCGATGAGCTTCTCGCTGCGCTCGTTGGTGTCGAGCAGGTGCCTGCCGAGCCTGCGGGTCTCGTCGTGCACGTTCGGGTCGGCCATCGCGACCTCGATCAGCGTCCGCTGCACGGCCAGCGGCGTGCGCAGCTCGTGCGAGGCGTTCGCGACGAACCGCTTCTGGCTGTCGAACGACGAGGCGAGCCGGTCGAGCATGCCGTCGAAGGTGTCCGCGAGCTCTTTCAGCTCGTCCGGCGGCCCGTCCAGCTCGATGCGCTGGTCCAGGCGTTCCGCCTCCAGCCGGTGCGCGGTCGAGGTGATCGAGTGCAACGGCGCCAGCACCCGTCCGGCCACCACCCAGCCGAGCCAGACGGCGATCACGGCGGCCACCAGCAGCGCGATGATCGACTGCCACAGGACCGTGCTCATCGTGTCCGCTTTGACCTGGTCGGCGGTGACCACCAGGGTGCCCGCCGGCAGTTGTGCGGCCTCGACCGCCGCGTAGCCCGGGTAGACGGTGGCCATCGGTTCCGTCGGCACCGACGTCGCCCGCTGGAGCGTCATCCCGCCGGCCAACGGGTCCCAGTCGGCGAGCAGCCAGTAGTTGAGCGCGATCAGCGCGATGCCCGCGATCAGGAACACCCCGGCGTACCAGGCCGTCAGCCTGGTCCGCAGGGTCATGAGCCGAACCGGTAGCCGGCGCCGGGCACGGTCTGGATGACCTGCGGCGTGCCCAGCTTGCGGCGCAGCGTCATCACCGCCACCCGCACGGCGTTCGTGAACGGGTCCGCGTGCTCGTCCCAGGCCTTCTCCAGCAGTTCCTCGGGACTCACCACGTTGCCCTCCGCTCGCATCAGCACTTCCAGCACGGCGAACTCCTTGGGGGACAGCGGCAGGAACGTCCCGTCGCGCGACGCCTGGTGGCGCGGCAGGTCCAGCGTCACGCCAGCCCGTTCGAGCACCGGCGGCAGGGCGGGACGGGCCCGGCGGCCCAGCGCCTGCACGCGGGCCACGAGCTCGGCGAACGCGAACGGCTTGGTCAGGTAGTCGTCGGCACCGAGCCCGAGCCCGGCCACCCGATCGTCCACTTCGGCCGCCGCCGTCAGCATCAACACCCGCGCCTCACCGCCGGTCGCGTGCACCGCCTTGCACACGTCATCACCGTGCACGAGGGGCAGGTCGCGGTCGAGCACCACGACGTCGTACGCGTGCACCCCCACCCGTTCCAACGCCGCCTCGCCGTCGTAACAGACGTCGACCGCCATCGAGAACCTGCGCAACCCCTCGGCGATCGTGTCCGCGAGCAGTTGTTCGTCCTCGACCACCAGCACACGCATGACGCCTATTTTCCGCGCAACGGGCATAAGCGCCGGATAAGGCCTTTCGCTTAACGCCGCCGAATGGCGTCCTCCGTAGACCTGTTCCCATGAAATCCACCATCGCGGTGTTGCTGGGCCTGCTCCTGGCGCTCACGGCCTGCGGGTCGAAAGAGCAGCCGGCCGCCCAGAAGGACGAGAAGGGCGACATGATCAAGTTCGCCCAGTGCATGCGGGAGAACGGCGTGAACATGCCGGACCCGAAGGACGACGGCAGCGGCGGCGTGATGATCGAGGCCATGCCCGCCGACGGCGGCGGCGAGGGCGGCGCTCCGGACATGGACAAGATGAACGCCGCCAACGAGGCCTGCAAGAAACACCTCCCCAACGGCGGCGAGCCCAAGCCGCTGTCGCCCGAGCAGCAGGACAAGATGCGCAAGGACGCGAAGTGCATGCGGGACAAGGGTTACGACTGGCCCGACCCGAACTTCGACGGCGGTGGCACCGCGGACGTCCAGCAGCTGCCCGACATGTCCGACGACAAGGTCAAGCAGGACATGAAGGACTGCGGCATGGGTGAAGGCATGGTCGCCGTGAGGCCCGTCGGATGAAGCGCGCGGTGAACAGGAAGATCCTCATCGCCGCACTGGTCGCGGCGGTGGTGCTCGGCACCGGCGGGGTCGTGGTGCTCACCAGGATCGCGTCCAACCAGGCCAGCGCCGCGCCGTTGCAGAACGACCCGTCGAAGACCGCGCAGGTCAAGAAGACCAACCTGGCCGATCAGCAGTCGGTGACCGGCCAGCTGGGCTTCGGCGCGGAACGAGCGCTGGCCAGCCGGAAAAGCGGCACCATCACCGGCCTGCCGAAACAGGGCGACGTCATCGAGCAGGGCAAGGCGGTGTTCTACTCGGACGCCAAGCCCGTGCCGCTGTTCTACAGCGCGATGCCGCTCTACCGCGATCTCGAAGCGGGCATGTCGAACGGACCCGACGTCAAGGTGGTGGAGGAGAACCTCGCCGCACTGGGGTTCAAGGACTTCGGCGCCCCCGACGAGAAGTTCACCTCGTACACGGCCTCCGCGCTGAAGAAGTGGCAGAAGGCCAACGGCCTCGAACAGACCGGGAAACTCGGCGCGGGCGACGTGGTCGTCCAGCCGGGAGCGATCCGCGTGTCCTCGCTGACCGCTCCGCTCGGCGCACCCGCGGGCGGCGACCTGATGAAGGTCACCGGCACCGAACGCGCGGTGACCGTCGAGCTGGAGCAGTCCAAGCAGCGCCTCGCCAAGCAGGGCGAGAAGGTCGAGCTGTCGATCACCGGCGGCAAGCCCACCACGGGCACGATCACCGGCGTCAGCCGCACCACAGGCGACCCGAACCAGGGCTCCAAGCCCAAGATCGTGCTCACGATCTCCGTCGACGACCCCAAGGCCGCGGAAGGCATCGACACCGGCAGCGTCACCGCGCTGTTCACCGTGACGAAGAAGCAGAACGTGCTCGCGGTCCCGATCGGCGCGCTGCTCGCGTTGAACGAGGGCGGCTACGGCGTGGTCACCGACGACGGCAAGACCATCCCGGTCACCGTCGGAATCTTCGCCAAGGGCCAGGTCGAGGTGCAGGGCGACGGCCTGCGCGAGGGCATGAAGGTGGTGACCACCGAGTGATCACCGTCGACCACGCGAGCCGGACGTATCCCGGTGGTGTGCAGGCGTTGCGCGACGTCTCCCTGACCGTCGGGGGCGGGGAGATGCTCGCGATCGTGGGACCGTCCGGCTCGGGGAAGTCGACGTTGCTGCACCTGATGGGCACGCTCGACAAGCCCACCACGGGCACGGTCGAGATCGACGGCAACGACATCTCCACCTTGTCGGACAACGCTTTGTCGGCACTGCGGGCCCGCACGATCGGGTTCGTGTTCCAGCAGTTCTTCCTCACCGACGGCCTCTCCGCGATCGAGAACGTGGCCTCCGGGCTCGTCTACGCCGGCGTGCCGCGCTCGAAGAGACGGTCCATGGCGATGTCCGCTTTGGACAGAGTCGGGCTGATCCACCGCGCGCTGCACAAACCGCACGAGCTGTCCGGTGGTGAACGTCAGCGGGTCGCGATCGCACGGGCCGTGGTGAACACACCGGGGATCCTGCTGGCCGACGAGCCGACTGGGAACCTGGACACGCAGAACGGCGCGGGCGTGCTGGAACTGTTGGAGAGCCTGAACTCCGACGGCACGACGATCGTGCTGATCACGCACGACCGGGACATCGCGGCCTGGGCGCCGCGCCGCGTCGAGGTTCGCGACGGGGTGATCGTTTGACTTCGCTCACGCACCGAGCCTCACGGCACGGACTTCCTGGTTCACAGCCGATCGCGGAAAGGAGGACCCTTGCCGTCTGACATCAGCTCCACAGGCATCGCCCGAGCGAGCTCGGACTACGGCTCGACCAGCCGCAAGGATGTTCTTCGCCGCGTTGAGATCCCGGTCGTGCCGGGTGCGACAGCCTGGGCACGACCAGTGCCGGGCGGAGAGTGTCAACTCGGCGAGCAGATGCCCGCAGGTCGAACAGGTTTTGCTGGACGGGTACCAGCGGTCGACCACGACCAGCGCACGGCCGGCGCGTTCGCACTTGTACTCCAGTTGCCGCCGGAACTCACCCCACCCAGCGTCAGAGATCGCGTGAGAAAGTCGGCGATTGCGGACCATGCCGGAAACGTTGAGGTTCTCGATCGCGATCATGTCGGCCGATCGCACCAACGCCGTGCTGGTGCGGTGCAGGAAATCCTGCCGGGCGTTGCGAACCTTGCGGTGAGTCCGGGCGACCTTGGCCTTGGCCTTGCGCCGGTTGTTGCTGCCGCGCTGGCAGCGAGCCAGTCTGCGCTGGTAACGGGCGAGGCTTCGGGCTTTGCCGGCGAGTTTCCGCGGGTTGGCGACCTGCACGCCGTCGCTGGTGACCAGAAAGGTCTTCAGCCCGAGATCGACGCCGATCGCATGGTTCGTGGGATGGGCGACGGCGGACTCGGCGACGTCAACGGCAAAGACCACGTACCAGCGACCATCAGGCTCGCGCGAGACCATGACCATCGTCGGATCCAGTTCGGTCACGTCGACGTCGTCGAAGGACCAGGTGAATCTCAGCGGTGTGCTGGTCTTGGCCAGCGTGAGGGAACCGCTGCGCATCCGAAACGCCGAGCGGGTGTAGTGCGCGCTCTGGCGACCCGTCCGAGATCTGAACCTCGGGTACCGAGCCCGTCCAGAAAAGAAGTTCTGGAACGCCATGTGTTGGTGGCGCAACGTTTGTTGCAGCGGAACACAGGACACCTCCGACAGGAACGCAAGTTCTTCGCCTCGCCTCCACGAGGTCAGCGTGGCATCTGTCTCTCGGTACGACGTGCGCGTGTTCTCGTTGCGATAACGGCGAGTTCGTTCGTCCAACGTCTTGTTCCACACAAGACGTACGCACCCGAAGGTGCGCGACAGCACCGCAGCTTGCACGGGCGTCGGGTAGGCCCGGCATTTGTACGCCGTTCGCACGGAAGACAACCTACTAGGAACGACATGACTGGTCGGACGCGGGCTTTCGTCAGGAGGGCGTTGTGATCGACCTGCTGCGCCTCGGGTTCTTCGGCATGCGGACCCGCCCGATCCGCGCGGTCCTGTCCGCCCTGGGCATCGCGATCGGCATCGCCGCAGTGGTCGCGGTCGTCGGCATCCCGGCCTCCAGCGCGGCGGCCCTCAAGGAGAAGATGTCCAAGCTGGGCACCAACCTCCTGACCGCGGCGCCGGGCCAGGACTTCTTCGGCCAGGACGCGAAGCTGCCGGAGACCGCGGTGCCGATGGCCAAGCGGATCGGCGCGGTGTCGTCGGCCAGCGCCACCGGCAAGATCTCCGCGAGCGTCCGCAAGAACGACCTCGTGCCGAGCAGCGACACGCTCGGGTTGCAGGTGCAGGCGGCGGAGAAGGACCTGCTGAAGGTGCTGGGCGCCGAGGTCCGCGAGGGCCGGTGGCTGTCGCCGGGGGAGAAGTCGGTGGTGCTCGGGGGCACCGCGGCCTCGCGCCTCGGGATCGACAAGCCCGGTGTCCAGCTGTGGATCGATGGGCAGTGGTTCACCGTCGTCGGCATCCTCGGGCCGTTGCCGCTCGCGCCGGAGATCGACAGGTCCGCGCTGGTCGGCTGGGAGGCGGCCAAGGAGGCGTTCGGGTTCGAGGGCAACGCGAACACGGTCTACGTGCGCACGTCCCCGGACCAGGTCGACAACGTCCGCAACCTGCTCGGCCCGACGCTGAACCCGCAGAAGTCCAACGAGGTCAAGGTTTCCCGGCCGTCCGAGGCGCTGGAGGCGCAGCAGCTGGCCGAGAGTTCCTACAACGCGCTGTTCCTGGGCTTGGGCGGAGTCGCGTTGTTGGTGGGTGGCGTCGGCGTGGCGAACACGATGGTGATCTCGGTGCTGGAACGGCGCAGGGAGATCGGACTGCGACGGGCGCTCGGGGCGACCCGCCGGCAGATCCGGTGGCAGTTCCTCACCGAGTCGGTGTTGTTGTCCGGTCTAGGCGGGCTGGTCGGCGTGATCGTGGGAGTCGCGGTCACGGCCGGATATTCGATCAGTCAGCAATGGCCTGCGGCACTGCCGTGGCCGGCCCTGCTCGGGGGAGTGGGCTCGGCGATCCTCATCGGCGCCATCGCCGGCGTCTATCCCGCGGTGCGGGCGGCACGTCAGTCGCCCACGGAGGCACTTGCCTGAACGCACGCGGGGCCCTTTCGTACCGACATGCAGTACGAAAGCGCCCCGCGTGCGGTTTGTCAGAGCTGGCCGACTACCCAGTCGACGGCCTGCGTGAGGATCGTGACGTCGTCCGGCTCGATGGCCGGGAACATCGCGACGCGCAGCTGGTTCTTGCCGAGCTTGCGGTACGGCTCGACGTCTACGATGCCGTTGGCGCGCAACACCTTCGCCACGACCGCGGCGTCCACGTCGTCGCTGAAGTTGATCGTGCCGACGACCTGCGAGCGGTCAGCGGCCTTCTCGACGTACGGCGTGGTGTAGGCGGTCTTCTCGGCCCAGGTGTACAGGCGGTCCGAGGAGTCCTTGGTGCGCGCGACGGACCAGTCGAGGCCACCGTTGCCGTTGATCCAGTCGATCTGGTGCGCCAGCAGGAAGAGCGTGGCGACCGACGGCGTGTTGTACGTCTGGTCCTTCGTGGAGTTGTCGAGCGCGGTCGGCAGCGACAGGAACTCCGGCACCCAGCGGTCCTTGAGCTCCTCGACGCGGGCCAGCGCGGCCGGCGACATCAGCGCGAGCCATAGGCCACCGTCCGAGGCGAACGACTTCTGCGGCGCGAAGTAGTAGACGTCGAAGTCCTCGGCCTTGACCGGCAGGCCACCGGCACCGGACGTCGCGTCGATCGCGATGAGCGCGTCGCCGGAGCCCTCGATGCGGGTCACGGGCATCGCGACACCGGTCGAGGTCTCGTTCTGCGCCCAGCCGACCAGGTCGGCGCCCTCGGCGTAGAAGAGCTCGGGCGAGGTGCCCGGCTCGGCCTTGGTGACCAGGGAGTCCTTCAGGAACGGCGCGGTCTGCGTGACCTTCGCGAACTTGGAGGAGAACTCACCGTTGGTGAAGTGCTGGGCGGTCTCGCGGACCAGCCCGAACGACGCCGCGTCCCAGAACGCCGTGGTGCCACCGTTGCCGAGCACGACCTCGTAGCCGTCGGGCAGCTGGAACAGCTCGCGCAGTCCGGAGCGGACGCGGCCGACGAGGTTCTTGACGGGCTTCTGCCGGTGGGACGTGCCGAGCAGCGCCGCACCCTCGGAAGCGAGAGCCGCGACGGCCTCGGGACGCACCTTGGACGGTCCACAGCCGAAGCGGCCGTCAGACGGCTTGAGCTCGGCGGGAAGCACCAACGAGGTCGGATCGGCGGTCTGGGTCATGTGGTCACGCCTCCGGGGCGATTGACGAGCTTCAGGGACCTGACCGGCGCCGTTGCCGGAGTTCACAGTGTTGCAGGCCGGTGGCCGGGAGGTGACAGCCGGGTGTCCTGGGTCACTGCAACATGCCGCGATCCATCGCCGTCGTCACCGCCGCGGTGCGGTCCGACACCCCGAGCTTGTTGAACACCCGCAACAGGTGAGTCTTCACGGTCGCCTCGGAGATGAACAACGTCCTCCCGATCTCGACGTTGGACATCCCCTTGGCCACCAACTTCAGCACCTCGGCCTCGCGCGCCGATAGAGGCGGGGTGCGGACCTGCCCGACGACCTTCGCGACCATCGACGGCGCCAGCACGGTCTCCCCGCGTGAAGCCGCCCGGATGGCCGCGATCAGGTCCTCGGTGGTCGAGTCCTTGAGCAGGTACCCGGACGCCCCGGCCTCAACAGCGCGAAGAATGTCCGAATCGGTCTCGTAGGTCGTCAGCACGAGGACCCGCGGCCCGGTGCCGACAATCTTCGCGGTAGCCGCCACACCGTCCATTTCGGGCATTCGCAGGTCCATCAGCACCACGTCCGGCTTCAGCAGCGCGGCCTGGGCGATCGCTTCCTGCCCGGACCCGGCGTCGCCGACGACCTCCAGGTCGTCCGCGACGAGCATGCCCTTCAAGCCCTGACGTACCACCGGGTGGTCGTCCACCAGCAGAATCCTGATCACAGCGGCACCTCCACCAGCACGGACGCCCCCTCGTCCGAGGACAGCGACAGCGTCCCACCCACCTGTTCCAGCCGGGCACGCATGCCCCGCAGGCCGAACCCCTCCGGCGCGTCGCCGAACCCGCGCCCGTCGTCGCGCACCTCCAGCGAGACGCCGTCGTCGTCGAACCTCATCACCACGTCGACCCGCGAGGCCCCGGAGTGGCGCGCCACGTTGGTCAGCGCCTCCTGGACGGTCCGCAGCAGCACCACCTCGGCCGAGGTCGGCAGGCCCACCGGATCGCCGATGACGCGGAAGGTGGACTCCAGCTCCACACCGTTCACCAACCGCCGCAACGCGTCCTCCAGCGAGGAACCGTCCAAAGGCGACGGTGAGTTGGAGGCGACCAGTGCCCGTGCCTCGCGGAGGTTCTCCCGCGCGGTCTGCAGGGCCAGGTCGACGTTGGGCTGGGCGCCCTGCAGCAGCGTGATGATCGACGTGAAGCCCTGCGCCAGCGTGTCGTGGATCTCGCCTGCCCAGCGGGCCCGTTCGGCCTCGATGGTGAGCGCCTCGATGCGGTTGAGCAGTTCTGCGCGTTGCCTGCTCTGCTCGGACATGCGGCTGATCGCCCAGCCGAACGCCTGGGAGAACGCGATGATCAGCAGCGCGGCCGGCCAGGGCAGCGCGGGCACGGCACCCGCGGCCCAGGTCAGGATCTGCGGTGTGAACACGAACAGCGCCATCGGCCAGAACGCCCACGCGACCGGCAGCACCATGTAGATCTGCGGGACCAGGCCGAACAGCGCGAAGGTCGCGTTGCCGCTGAACCAGACCGCAGGCGCGAAAGTGGCGAGCGAGCCGGCCGCGTAGACGAACCCGCGCCAGTCGTCCCGGGAGCGCTGGACCAGCTTCTTGCCGTAGAACAGGAACCACAGGCCGTTGAGGCCCAACAACCCCGCCGCCCAGAGACGGTCGGCGAGGGTGTTGTTGTCGATCAGGATCAGCACGAGCGCCGTGGCCTGGGTGATGGCGAACAGCACGTACCAGGTGATCAGCGACTGGTGTTGCTCCACTTGAAAGTCCTGCTGACGAGCACCAGGCCCACGATCGTCCACGCTCCGAGCACCAGCGCGATCTTGCCGAGCTCCCATGATCCCGCCGCCTCCATCACCGCGTAGCCGTCGTTCAGCGCGAACACCGACCGGAAACCCTGACACACCCACTTCAGCGGGAAGAGCGAACCCACCGTGCGCAACGACTCCGGCAGCACCGCCTGCGAGATGAAAACACCGCTGAGGAACTGCAGCACGATGTACGGCAGGTTCAGCACGCCGGCGGCGTTCCGGGTGGACTTCGCGATCGCGCTCAGCGCCACGCCGATCAGCGAGCACGAGATGACGCCGAGCGTGAACACCCAGGCGAACGTCAGCCACTTCTCCGCGCTCGACGGCAGCTCGACGTCGAACCGCCACACGGCCACGACCATCAGCAGCGCGGCCTCGAAGAGGCTCGACACGAAGACCAGGACGATCTTGCCGATGAAGTAGGACGTGAACGGCATCGGTGTGCCGCGCAGGCGTTTGAGCGTGCCGTCCTCGCGGTCGGCCACGACGCTCATGCCGAGTCCGACGAACGACGTCGAGATGATGCCCGCGCCGATCATGCTGGCCGCGAACATCTGGCCGGCGGCGGCCTCGTGCACGTACACGGTGCCGAGGAGCAGCATCAGCAGCGCGGGCAACGAGATCGTGAAGATGAGGTTTTCCTTCTGCCGGAAGAACTCCCGCAGCTCGGTCGCACCCCTCGCGAGACCGAGTGACAGGGTCGAGGGCAGGGCCACCGCGGTGGTCATTTGATCAGCTCCAGGTAGATGTCTTCCAGCGACGGGCGGGTGACGGTGAGCTCGGCCAGCTCGCCGTCGCGGGACAGCTCGGCGATGGCCTTGGTGGGCTCGGAGGTCTTGATCTCCGTGTAGCCGCGGTCGGACCTCCAGCGCACGGTCGCGTCGGCGTGCGCGCGGCCCCCGAGCGTCTGCGGCGTGCCCTCGGCGACGATCTTCCCGCCGGCGAGCACGGCGACGCGGTCGGCGAGCGCCTCTGCCTCGTCCAGGTAGTGCGTGGTCAGCAGGATCGTGGTGCCCTCGGAGGCCAGCAGCTTGATGAGGCTCCAGAACTGGCGGCGCGCCTCGGGGTCGAAGCCGGTGGTCGGCTCGTCCAGGAACACGAGCTCGGGACGGCCGATGATGCCGAGCGCCACGTCGAGCCTGCGCCGCTGACCGCCGGAGAGCGTGCCGCCGCGGGACTTGGCCTTCTCGGTGAGCCCGACGAGGTCGATGACCTCCTCCGGGTCACGCGGGTCGCCGTAGTACTTGGCGTAGTGGTGCACGGCCTCGCGCACCGTCAGCGTGGCGGCGTCGGTCGCGCTCTGCAGGACGATGCCGAGCTTCGAACGCCACTCGCGGCCGGCCTTGGCCGGGTCGACGCCGAGCACGCTGACCTCGCCCGCGTCCCGGTCGCGGTGCCCCTCCATGATCTCGACGCTGGTGGTCTTGCCGGCGCCGTTCGGGCCGAGGACCGCGAACACCTCGCCTCGAGCGACGTCGAGGTCCACCCCTGCCACCGCCTGGTGGTCCTTGTAGGCCTTCTTCAGGCCCCTCACTCGGATCGCGTTCATGTCGTGAATCCTGCGTTTTCCAGGGTGTCTGGCGGGACGACCGCACCGCTGACCCCGGCTGTCAACCGGTCGGTGGACACGCGACCGTGTTTCAGCCGTGTTTCCACTCCTCGATAGGCCGCTTTCGCGTGTTAGAACAGCCGGGTGCATCTGACGCCGCATGAACGGGACAAGCTCCTCGTGCACGTCGCCGCTGACGTGGCGCGGCGGAGGCTCGAACGCGGGGTGCTGCTCAACTACCCCGAGGCCGTCGCGCTGATCACCGACCACGTGCTGGAAGGCGCGCGGGACGGCCGCACGGTCAGCGAGCTCATGGAGAGCGGCCGCACGGTGCTCGCACCGGAGCAGGTCATGCGGGGCGTGCCGGAGATGATCGACTCGGTGCAGGCGGAGGCGACCTTCCCGGACGGCACGAAGCTCGTCACCGTGCACCACCCCATCGCGCCCTCCGCGGGGCCGGCTCCGGGCGAGGTGATCGTCGGTTCCGAGCCCGTCGAGCTCAACCCAGGACGGCCGCGCGTGACGATGGTCGTCGTGAACGTCGCCGACCGGCCCGTCCAGGTCGGCTCGCACTTCCACTTCGCCTCGGTGAACACGGGGCTGTCGTTCGACCGCGAGGCCGCGTTCGGCTACCGGCTCGACATCCCGGCGGGCACCGCGGTGCGGTTCGAGCCGGGCGTCGAGCGCGAGGTCACGCTGGTTCCGCTGGCGGGCTTGAGGATCGTCAGGGGGCTGCAGCGATGATCGACCGCGAGCGTTATGCCGAGCTGCTCGGGCCGACGGTCGGCGACCGGATCCGGCTCGCAGACACCGACCTGTTCATCGAGGTCACGGAGGACCTGGCGCGCGGCGCCGGCTCCGGCGACGAGGTGATCTTCGGCGGCGGCAAGGTGATCCGCGAGTCGATGGGCCAGGGCGTCGCGACCCGTGCCGAGGGTGCTCCCGACCTGGTCATCACGGGTGCGGTGATCCTCGACCACTGGGGTGTCGTCAAGGCCGACGTCGGCGTGCGGGACGGCCGGATCGTCGCGATCGGCAAGGCCGGCAACCCGGACACGATGGACGGCGTGCACCCGGCGCTGGTGATCGGCCCGTCGACGGAGATCCTCTCCGGCAACGGCAAGATCCTGACCGCGGGCGGCATCGACTGCCACGTCCACTTCATCTGCCCGCAGATCGTGGACGAGGCGCTGGCGTCCGGGCTGACGACGCTGATCGGCGGCGGCACCGGCCCTGCGGAGGGCACGAAGGCCACCACGGTCACGCCCGGCGCCTGGTACCTCGACCGCATGCTGACGTCGATGGACCACATGCCGATCAACGTCCTGTTGCTGGGCAAGGGGAACACGGTCTCGGTCGAGGGCCTGCGCGAGCAGCTCGTGGGCGGTGCCGGTGGTTTCAAGCTGCACGAGGACTGGGGCACGACGCCCGCCGCGATCGACGCCTGCCTGCGGGTGGCCGACGAGTCGGGTGTGCAGGTCGCGATCCACACGGACACGTTGAACGAGGCCGGGTTCCTGGAGTCCACTGTGGACGCCATCGGTGGCCGGTCGATCAACGCCTACCACTCGGAAGGCGCCGGTGGCGGGCACGCGCCGGACATCATCCGCGTGGTGTCCCTGCCGAACGTGCTGCCGTCGTCGACGAACCCGACGCGCCCGCACACCGTCAACACGCTCGAAGAACACCTCGACATGCTGATGGTCTGCCACCACCTCAACCCGTCCGTGCCGGAGGACCTCGCGTTCGCCGAGTCGCGGATCAGGCCGACCACGATCGCGGCCGAGGACGTGCTGCACGACATGGGCGCGATCTCGATGATCTCGTCGGACTCGCAGGCGATGGGCCGCGTCGGTGAGGTGATCATCCGGACCTGGCAGACCGCGCACGTCATGTCGTCGCGTCGTTCCATGGACTCGAACCTGCGGGCTCAGCGGTACGTCGCCAAGTACACGATCAACCCCGCTGTGGCGCACGGGATCGCGTCCGAGGTCGGGTCGGTCGAGGTCGGCAAGCTCGCCGACCTGGTGCTGTGGGAGCCGAAGTTCTTCGGCGTGCGGCCCTCGGTCGTGCTGAAGGGCGGGTTCATCGCGTGGGGCGCCATGGGTGACGCGAACGCCTCGATCCCGACGCCGCAACCGGTGTGGGCGCGGCCGATGTTCGGTGCCACGGCCGGTGCGGCGTCCTCGGTGTTCTTCGTCGCGCCTTCGGCGATCGAGGCCGGTGTCGGCGATCGGTACGCCCGGCGGGTGCTACCGGTGGAGTCGACGCGGTCGGTGACCAAGACCGACATGGTGCTCAACGACGCGATGCCGGACGTGCGGGTCGATCCCGACAGCTTCGCCGTGCACATCGACGGTGAGCTGGTCGAGCCCTCGCCGGTCGCCGAGTTGCCGATGGCCCAACGGTATTTCCTGTTCTGATGCTGACCGCGCTGATCCTCGCCGACTCCCGGTTCCCCGGTGGCGGCCACGTGCACTCCGGCGGGCTGGAGGAGGCCGCCGCGCGCGGGCTGGTCGTCGACGAGCCCTCGCTGCGGTCGTTCCTGCACGGGCGGCTGCTCGGCGCCGGACTGCTGGCGGCAGGGTTCGCCGCCGCGGCGGCTCGCGGTGAGGACCTCGACCTGCTGGACGCGGAACTCGACGCCCGCACGCCTTCGCCTGCCCAGCGTGCCGCTTCGCGGGCGCAGGGGCGGGGGATGCTGCGAGCCGCTCGCCGGGCCTGGCCTTCCGCCCGGCTGGACGCGTTGCCGCGCGACCCGCACCAGCCGTTGGTGATCGGGGTGCTGGTCGACGAGCCCTACGAGGCCGCTTTGACCTGCGCTTATCTCGCGGTGAGCGGGCCGGCGTCGGCGGCGGTGCGGTTGCTGGGGCTGGATCCGTTCGGGGTCAACGCGATCGTGGCCTCGCTCGCGGTGGAAGACGTTGCTTCGCGGGCGTGCAAGGAACTGCCCGCGCTGGGTTCGCCTGCCTTGGATCTGCTGGCCGAGGCACATGTTCGACGTGAAGGGGTGCGTCTCTTTGGGAGCTAACCACGGGCCCGACCCGCATGATCACCACCACGGGGCCGCGCCACGCATCGGCATCGGCGGGCCGGTGGGCAGCGGCAAGACCGCGCTGACCGCCGCTCTGTGCCGCGCCCTGGGCTCCCAGTTGGAGCTCGCGGTCGTCACGAACGACATCTACACGACCGAGGACGCGGATTTCCTGCGTCGCGCCGGCGTGCTGGACCCGTCGCGCATCGAGGCGGTGCAGACCGGCTGCTGCCCGCACACCGCGATCCGCGACGACATCACCGCGAACCTGGACGCCGTCGAGCGGCTGGAGCACCGGCACTCGTCGCTGGACCTGGTGATCATCGAGAGCGGCGGCGACAACCTGACCGCGGTGTTCTCTCGCGGGCTGGTCGACGCGCAGATCTTCGTCGTGGACGTGGCCGGCGGCGACAAGGTGCCGCGCAAGGGCGGTCCCGGCGTCACCACCGCGGACCTGCTGGTCATCAACAAGATCGACCTCGCGCCGTACGTGGGCGCGGACATGGACGTGATGATCTCCGACGCGCACCGGATGCGCGGGGAACTGCCCGTCATCGCGCAGTCGCTGGTCGAGACGCCGGACGCGCCCGAGGTCGCCAAGTGGGTGCTGGCCCAGCTGTGAAGGCGTCGGCTCGGCTCGTGGTCACATTGGACTCGCACGGCAACAGCGTCGTGCGAGTCCTGCGGTCGATGACACCGTTGACATTGGTGCCGCACCGGCGCGTGGGCCCGGTTGCGTTGGTGCACCTGGTTTCCTCGGTGACGGCACCGCTGGGCGGCGATTCGTTGTCCCTGACCGTCGAAGTCGGTCCTGGAGCCTCGCTCGAGCTTCGAGGTGTTGCGGCTACTTTGTTGCTGCCGGGTTCGTCCGGCGCGGAGTCTTCGTCCGTAGTGCGGTTCCTGGTCGAGGGCACCGTCTCCTACCTGCCGGAACCGACCGTCGTGACGAGCCGTGCCCGCCACACTTCCGTGGTGGAGGCCGAATTGGACGGTCACGCACAGTTGCGAACCCGGGAGGTCCTGGTACTCGGCCGCGCCGGCGAGAAGCCGGGCACGTTGTCGACGTCGGTGCGCGCAACCCGTTGTGGCAAGCCGTTGTTGCACCAACAACTGGTCGTCGGCGACGCCCTGACCGACGCGTCGTCCGCGGGCCTGGCGGGCAAGCGGGTCGTCGGCACCGATCTGGTCCTGGACGCGGTGGAGCGCGACACGGACGGCGGTGAGTGGTGGAGCGTCGTTCCGTTGGCAGCAGGCGGAACCCTTGCCACCGCACTGGGTGATGACGTGGTCACTGTCACACGTGCGCTCGACGCCATCTGACTCGATCACGGACTCGATCCAGAACTGTTCTTTGCACGGACAGTCACCGTTCAGGTGGTGGTCATCACCGCGCAGGCGGTTTCGGGATCCGTTCGCCGTGCGTATGGTCGCGGGTCCAGGGACCACGAGTTCTGCCCGCCGCTTGGAGGTTCGCCGATGACGGAGACCACGAACATCGCACTGCCGGCGATGCGCGTGTCCTACGAGCAGGGCTCGCTCAGCGAGTCGGAGCTTGCCGCCACCTGGCACGAACAGCTCCAGCTGTGGCTGGACGACGCGACCAACGCCGGGTTGGCCGAGCCCAACGCGATGGTGCTCGCGACCACCGACGTGAAGGGCCGGCCTTCGTCGCGGACCGTGCTGGCCAAGGGACTGGATTCCCGTGGTCTGGTGTTCTTCACCAACTACACGTCGAACAAGTCGCACGACCTGATGGCCACGCGGTACGCGTCGGCGACTTTCCCGTGGTTCGCGATGCAGCGGCAGGCCCACGTGCGTGGGGTTGTGGAGAAGGTCGGGCCGGTGGAGACCGCCGAGTACTGGAACTCGCGGCCCCGAGGCTCCCAGATCGGGGCTTGGGCCTCGCCTCAGTCGCGTGTGGTGACCGGGCGGTCCACTTTGGATTCCGCTCTGCACAAGATCGAGCGGCAGTTCGCCGACACCGAGAAGATCCCTGTGCCCCCGCACTGGGGTGGGTGGCGGATTCGGCCCGAAGAGGTCGAGTTCTGGCAGGGGCGGCGGGATCGGATGCACGACCGGCTGCGGTTCCGGGACGGCCGGGACGGGTGGAGCTTGGAGCGGGTCGCTCCGTAGGGGTTGGCTTGGCTTCGCTGTGGGGCGCTTCCTGTGGGCGGGAGGCGCCCCTTTGCTGTGTTCGGACGGCTGGCCTGCGGCATCGCGGTTGGGTTGCGCTCCCATGACCGTGGAGTAAGGACCGCACGCCTTCGGCCTCGCGCTGAACCTGAGTGGTGACTCAGGCGTCCTTCGGGTGGCGGGAATGTCCGAAGTTCGCTTCGGCATACTGGGATTTCAGCAACAGCGAACGACGAGGTGCGATTTCACGTGTGCGGAGTGCTCGGACTCATCTGTTCCACCGAAGCCACCGCGGCGTCCGCGCGCGCCTCTGTGGCTGCCGCACTGCGCTGCCAGCGGCACCGCGGGCCCGACGAGCAGGACACCTGGGCTGACAAAGAGGTCGTCTACGGGTTCAACCGGCTCGGGTTCATCGACCTCGAGCACTCCCACCAGCCGCTGGTGTGGGGCCCGCCGGAGAACCCGACGCGGTACACGCTGAACTTCAACGGCGAGATCTACAACTACAAGGAGCTCCGCGCGGAGCTCATGCGGAAGTTCGGCGCGCAGTTCAAGACGAAGGGCGACGGAGAGGCCATCGTCGCTGGTTACCACTACCTCGGGGCCGACTGGGTCAAGATGTTGCGCGGCATGTTCGCGTTCATGATCTGGGACGCGCAGGAGCGGGTGGTCTTCGGTGCGCGGGACCCGTTCGGGATCAAGCCGTTGTACTGGGCCACCGGGCCCGGTGGGGTGGGGTTCTCGTCCGAGAAGAAGAGCCTGCTGCAGCTGACGGGTGTGCTGGGGATCAGTCAGGAGCTGGACCAGACGGCGTTGCAGCACTACCTGGTGTTGCAGTACGTGCCTGAGCCCGAGTCGCTGCACAAGGCGATCCGGCGGGTCGAGTCCGGGACGTCCTTCAAGGTGTCGCCGGGTGGGCAGGTGCTGTTCAACCGGTACTTCAAGCCCGTGTTCTCGCCTCGGCCGGTCAACGGGGAGCACGAGGCCGAGGCGCTGTACGAGCGCATTGCCGACGTGATGCGTGACTCGGTGTCCAAGCACATGATCTCCGACCCGGACGTCACGGTCGGTGCGTTCCTGTCGGGCGGTATCGACTCCACGGCCACGGCGACGCTGGCCAAGCAGCACAACCCGAACCTCATCGCGTTCACCAGCGGGTTCGACCGTCAGGGGTACTCGGAGGTGGACGTTGCGGCGGAGACCGCGGCGGCCATCGGGGTGCGGCACGTGGTGAGGACCGTGTCCGCCGACGAGATGATGGAGGAGCTGCCGCTCATCCTCTGGTACCTCGACGACCCGGTGGCGGACCCGGCGCTGGTGCCGTTGTACTTCATCGCCAAGGAAGCGCGTAAGTACGTCAAGGCCGTGCTCTCCGGTGAGGGTGCGGACGAGCTGTTCGGCGGGTACGTGATCTATCACGAGCCGTTGTCGTTGGCGCCCTTCGAGAAGGTGCCCGGCGGCGTGCGGAAGTTGATGGGCGCCGTGTCGAAGTCCATTCCGGAGGGTGTGCGCGGCAAGGACCTGTTGCGGCGCGGGGCGCTTCGGTTGGAGGAGCGGTACTACGGCAACGCGCGCAACTTCAGTGATGCGCAGGTGCGCGCGGTGTTCCCCGGGTACGTCGAGGGGATCGGCTTCAAGGACGTCACGGCGCCCTGGTACCGCGAGTCGGAGGACTGGGACCCGGTCGCGCGCATGCAGCACATCGACCTCTACACGTGGTTGCGCGGCGACATCCTGGTCAAGGCCGACAAGGTGACCATGGCGAACTCCATCGAGCTGCGCGTGCCGTTCCTCGACCCCGAGGTGTTCCGGGTCGCGGCCGAGGTGCCGCTCGACCAGAAGCTCACCGAGGGCACGACCAAGTACGCGCTGCGCAAGGCGTTGGCGAAGATCATTCCGGCGCACGTGCTCAACCGGCCCAAGCTCGGGTTCCCGGTGCCGATCCGGCACTGGCTGCGGGCCGAGATGTACGACTGGGCGCGCGGGATCATCAACGACTCGCAGACCGGCCACCTGCTCGACAAGAACGCGGTGCTGGACCTGCTCGCCGAGCACAAGTCCGAGCAGTTCGACCGCAGCCGGCAGCTGTGGAGCGTGCTGTGCTTCATGATCTGGCACGGGATCTTCGTCGAGGGCCGGATCAGCCCGAAGGTGCCCGAGCCGGTCTACCCGGTGCGTCTCTGACGAGTGGTCTTGGCGACACATCCACGTGAAGCACTTGTTAGTTGCCATAGGCTAACCAAGTGGCCACTGTGGGGAGAAGCGCGCGCTCGACGTTCGTGATCGACACTCGTCCGTTGAAGATCGTCGCGTATCGCCGGTTGTGGCTCTCCACGATCGTGACGGCGGTGGGCTCCCAGCTCACCGCCGTTGCCGTGCCCAAGCAGGTCTACGACCTCACCGGTTCGTCAGCGTGGGTCGGTATCGCCGCTGGTGTCGCGCTTGTGCCGCTGCTCGTGTTCGGGCTTTGGGGCGGTGCGATCGCGGACACGGTCGACCGGCGCAAGCTGCTGCTCGTCACGAACATCGGCATCGCCGTCTCGTCGGTGCTGTTGTGGGCGCAGGCGGCGATGAACATCGGCTCGGTGTGGCTGGTGATCGCGTTGCTGGGCCTGCAGCAGGTGTTCTTCGCGGCCAACGCGCCTGCCCGTTCCGCCTCGATCGCCAGGTTGGTGCCTGCCGAGCTGTTGCCGTCGGCCGGTGCGCTCGGGTCGACGGTCATGCAGTTCGGTGCGGTGCTCGGGCCGTTGCTCGCGGGCGCGTTCATGCCGATCGTCGGGCTGTCGACGTTGTACCTGGTGGACGCGATCGCGCTCGTCGTGACGGTCTACGCGGTGTGGAAGCTGCCCCCGATGCCGCCGCTGGACGGGGTCGTGCGGCGCGCCGGGCTGCGCGACGTGCTGGCCGGCTTCACGTACCTGTGGGCGCAGAAGGTGCTGATGGCGAGCATGTTGCTCGACATCATCGCGATGGTGTTCGGCATGCCGCGGGCGCTCTTCCCGGAGATGGCCCAGCACACGTTCGGCGACCCGGCCGGTGGTGGGTTCGCGCTCGGCGTGCTGTTCGCGGCGATCCCCGTCGGCGCGGTGATCTGCGGGCTCACGTCCGGGTGGATCTCGAACGTCAGCCGCCACGGTGTCGCGCTGACGCTCGCCGTCGTCGGGTGGGGCCTCGCGATCATGGGCTTCGGTCTCGCCGGGTCGATCTGGGTCGCGGCGGGGTTCCTGGCGCTGGCCGGCGCGGCGGACATGGTGTCGATGGCGTTCCGCGGCGCGATCCTGCAGTCGGCCGCGACCGACGAGATGCGCGGACGGATGCAGGGCGTCTTCATCGTGGTCGTCGCGGGTGGGCCGCGGATCGCGGACCTGTTGCACGGCACGGGTGGCGCGGCGTTCGGCACGGCCGCGGCGGTGTCGGTCGGTGGCCTGCTGGTGGTCGTGGCGAGCGTGGCCATGGTGGCGGCGCTGCCGGCGATCTGGCGCTACCGGTTCAACTCCGAGGGCTGATCTCTGCCGGGTTCGGCTCGGTGATCGTCACGTCGGAGCCCCAGTCGGTGAAGCGTGCCTCGTCGACGATCTGGCCGCCCTGGAACGCCGTGACGAACGTGATGCGCACCGGCAGGCCGTTCTCGTCCAGCTCGATCTCCCCGGTGGAGCCTGCGACCTTCTGGTCGAGCGCGAGCTTGACCTCGGCGCGCAGGCCCTCGTCCTTGAGCGTGTCGTAGGCCTTCTGGTAGTCGACGCCGATCGAGTAGCGCGTGTGGCCGTTGATCTGCGCGGTCAGCTTCAGCTCGCCGCCCGCCTCCATCACCGGCAGGTGGTACGTCGTGAACGCGGCCTGCTGGTAGACGACGTCGTGGAAGCCGAGCACGGTCGTGGTGAAGTCGTCGTCGACCTTGCGGTCCAGCTTCACCCACGGCTTGTCGGCCGGCAGGCCGAAGACGGTGGCGGGCAGCTTCACGAACGCGGTGTCCTTGCTGGTCGAGACCAGCCGGAGCTCGACGGGTTCGCCGTCGGTCTGCACGGGACGGGTGGTGGTCGCGTCCATGCTCGGGACCTCGCCGCCCAGCCGGATCGAGCCGCGCGACGGAGCCCGCACGCCGCCTCCCGTGGCCGGGGGCGTGACCGAGAAGCGGTAGGAGCCCTTCTCGGTGATCGAGCTGGTCACCGCGGCCAGCAGGCTCTTCACGTCGCGGTGCTGGGAGGCGTTCTCGGCGGGCGTCGGGGACGAGCAGGCGGTCAGCGTCACGGCAGCGACGATCGCGAGTGTGAGTCGAACTCCCATGCGGGAATTGTTACACCAATTGGGTGAGGTGGGCGTCCGTTCGTGCTGGTGGCCAGGCACAACGGGCACAATCTTCGGGCATGGCTGAAGCGACTCCACAAACGGAGCAACCAGAGCTACATCGGGCGATCGGCCCGAAGCTGCTGCTGTTCTTCGTCGTCGGCGACATCCTCGGTACCGGCATCTACGCCCTCACCGGCAACGTGGCAGGCAAGATCGGCGGCGCGCTCTGGCTGCCCTTCCTGCTCGCGTTCGTGGTGGCGTTCCTGACCGCGTTCAGCTACCTCGAACTGGTCGGCAAATATCCCAGAGCCGCCGGTGCCGCGCTGTACACGAACAAGGCGTTCGGGATCCACTTCCTGACGTTCATGGTCGCGTTCGCGGTCATGTGCTCCGGCATCACGTCGGCGTCGTCGGCGGCGCTCGCGTTCGGCCGCACGTACCTGCGGCAGCTGCTGGTGGAGTTCTTCGACGTCGCGCTCAGCCCGGAGTCGCTCGCGATCACCGGTATCGCGATCGTCTTCATCGCGGCGCTGGCGATCATCAACTTCCGCGGCGTGTCCGAGTCGGTCAAGGCCAACGTGGTGCTGACCTGCATCGAGCTGTCCGGTCTGGTGATCATCATCCTGATCGGCGTCTGGGCGGTCATCAACGGCGACGGCGACCCCGGCAGGCTCACCGACATCCACGTCCCGTCCGGCAGCAACGTCATGCTCGCGGTCACCTCGGCCACGGCACTCGCGTTCTTCGCGATGGTCGGCTTCGAGGACTCGGTGAACATGGCGGAGGAGTGCCGCAACCCGGTCAAGATCTTCCCGCGCGCGATGTTGTGGGGCATGGGCATCGCGGCCCTGATCTACGTGCTCGTCGCGATCACGTCGTCGCTGCTGATCCCGTCCGACGAACTCGCGAAGGCCGGCAGCAGCGCGTTGCTGAAGGTCGTCACGGTCGGCGCGCCCGGCTTCCCGCTGTGGATCTTCGCGCTGATCGGTCTGCTGGCCGTCATCAACTCGGCCCTGATCAACATGCTGATGGCGTCGAGGTTGTTGTACGGCATGGCGAACGAGAAGATCATCCCGAAGTTCTTCGGCGCCGTGCACCCGTTCCGCCGCACGCCGTGGATCTCGATCGTCTTCACGACCGGCGTGGCGGTGATCCTGGTGTCGACGGCGGACATCGGGAAGCTCGGCGGCACGACGTCGTTGCTGCTGCTGGTCGTCTTCACCATCGTCAACATCGCGTGCCTGGTGCTGCGCAGGGAACCGTCCGAGCACAAGCACTTCCGCGCGCCCACGTGGGCGCCGGTGCTCGGCGCGCTCACGTGTGCGTACCTCGCGATCCCGTGGACGTCCGGTCGTCCGATGGACGACTACAAGATCGCGGGCTGGCTGCTGCTGGCCGGTCTGGTGCTCTGGGGCATCAACCGCGTGCTGCACGGCAAGGTGGAGACCCACCCGGAGAACCTCGGCAAGTGAGCCGCTAGTCCAGCAGGTGCTTCAGGAACCGGTCCGGTTCGCTCAGGAAGTTGCGGGTGAGCCGGACCGGTTCCGCTGTGTCGTAGTCGACCTCGTCGATCGTGTCGGTGATCTCGAGGATCGTGGCGTTGGGGGCCGCGAGGAGGATCGGCGAGTGGGTGGCGATGATGAACTGCGAACCCTCTTCTACTAGCTCGTGCATGCGCCTCAGGACCGTCAGACAGCCTTTGACCGACAGCGCGGCCTCCGGTTCGTCCAGCACGTAGAGGCCCTTGCTGCCGAACCGGTGGTTCATCAGGTCGATGAAGCTCTCGCCGTGGGAGCGTTCGTGCAGCGACTTTCCGCCGTACGAGGCGTGGATGCCCGCGCCGATGCGGTCGATCTCGGTGGCGACGTTGTAGAACGACTCCGCCCTGAGGAAGAAGCCTGTTCTCGGTTTCCTGGTGCCCCAGCTCAGGATCAGGTACTCGCTCAGGGACGACTCGGTGGCCTTGGTCGCGAAGTTGAACGACTGGGTGCCGCCCTCGGCGTTGAAGCCCGCCGTCACCGCGATCGCCTCGATCAGCGTGGACTTGCCCGCGCCGTTGTCGCCCGTGAGGAAGGTGATCGGGGTCCTCAGGTGCAGCGGGTGCTTGATCAGGTGCTGCACCGCCGGGAGCGTGAACGGGTAGCGGTGGGTGTCGCTGGCCTTGTCGAGGCGGATCTGGTGGATGAACGTCACGCGAGCCGGGCCAGTTCTACCGGGTCGTGGGCGCAGAAGACCTCGGCCTCACCGGACTTCTTGAGCTCCTGCAGGCGTTCCACATTGGACAGTCGCTGCGCGCGGATCGTCTCGGTCTGCTTGGCGGTGAGCTTGAGCGCGAAGATGTTGCTCGGCGGGGTCTCGACCTCGCCGCGGTAGAAGTACGCGTCGCCGGCGTGCAGCAGCCAGCCGGTGCCGGACTTGACGGCGATGCCCGTGTGGCCGCGGGTGTGGCCGATCAGCGGCACCATGAGGATGTCGTCCGGCAGTCCGGGGATGTTCTTGACGGCCTCGAACCCGAACCAGTCCTCGCCCTCGGCCTTGTGCGTCTCGAACGTGACGCCCTCGCGCTGGGCCTTCGGGTACCGGGCGCGTTCCTTGGTGCCCTTCGGGTTCTTGGCGGCTTCCAGCTCGGTGTCCAGCACGTGGACGGTGGCCTTCGGGAAGTCGCGCAGCCCGCCCGCGTGGTCCATGTCGAGGTGCGTCAGCAGGATGTGCCGCACGTCGTCGGCCGTGTAACCGCGCCGCTCGACCTGGCTGATCGCCGTCTCGGTGATGTCGAGGGCGGGGTTGAGCAGCTTGCGGCTCAGGCCGTCGATGGTCGCCTTCGGGTTGCTCACCTCGTTCGTGCCGAAGCCCGTGTCGACGAGCACGAGGCCCTGGCCGGTCTCGATCAGGAGGCAGTGGGCCACCAGCCCGCCCGCCACCAGGGGAGGCCGCATCGTGGCGCAGTTGAGGTGATGAACCTTCATGGGCAAATCCTTCCACTGGCCCCGTAGGCTTCAGCCTCATGTTGGGGATCTCGTACGAGGGTGCCACCGCAGTGATCACGACTGTAGGCGCGGGCCTGCGGTCCTTCGAGGTGGACGGCGTTCCGTACGTGGAGACGTTCGGGGCCGACGAGAAGCCGCCGATGAGTGCCGGGGCCGTGCTGGTGCCGTGGCCCAACCGGACTGCCGGGGCGGTGTGGGAGCTGGGCGGGGTTCGGCAGCAGCTGGAGGTCACCGAGCCCGCCCGCGGGAACGCGATTCACGGGCTGCTGCGTCGTCGGCCGTGGACAGTGCTGGAGCACACCGGGTCGTTGGTCTCGTTGCGGGCTTTGATCGAGCCCCAGGCCGGGTGGCCGGCTGCTTTGGACGTCACGGTGTCCTATGCGTTGGACGATCGCGGGTTGACGGTCACGCACGGGGTCACGAACGTGGGGGACGTTGCCACGCCGTTCGGTGTTGGTACGCATCCCTATCCCCGGGCCGGGAATGCCTCTACCGATTCGTGCACTTTGACGCTGGCCGCCACGACCGTGCTGCCGTTGGACGTGGAGCGGATGGTGCCGGTCGGGGAGGCCGTGTCCGTCGAGGGGACCAAGTTCGACTTCCGGGGCGGGCGGGAGTTGGCCGGGGTTCATCTGGACACGCCGTTCGGCGGGTGTGAGACCTCCGCGGACGGGCTGGTCCACCATTCGCTGGTGTCGGCTGATGGTGTCGGCGTCGAGGTGTGGGCGGATCCGGCGTTTCGGTGGGTCCAGGTCTACACGCCCGACTCCTATCCGGACCGTGGACGTGCGGTGGCCATCGAGCCGATGACCTGTCCGCCGAACGCGTTGAATTCCGGGGTGGATTTGATCTGGGTTTCGCCTGGTGAGTCCTGGGGTGCTCGGTGGGGGATCCAGCCGCTTCTGTGAGTTATCGGTCGCCGGCCGGGTAGGGCTCACCGTTGCCGACCACTGCGGCAACCGTTAGCGTCGCTAACCATGAACATCGCGATCACCGGGGGCTACGTCGTTCCCGTCGACGGGGAGCCTGTCGAAGGCGGCACTGTTCTCATCCAGGACGGGAAGATCGTCGCGGTCGGTGCCGACGTCGACATCCCCGACGGGGTCGAGGTCGTCGACGCCGACGGGGCCTGGGTGTTGCCCGGCTTCGTCGAGGCCCACGGGCACATCGGCGTCCACGAGGAGGCCGCGGGGTGGGCCGGGCAGGACACCAACGAGATGACCGATCCTGTCGGCGCTCGGATGCGGGCGCTCGACGCGATCAACCCCGCCGACCTCGGGTTCGGTGACGCGCTCAGCGGCGGCGTCACGACCGCGGTGATCAAGCCCGGCTCCGGCAACCCCATCGGCGGGCAGACCGTCGCGGTGAAGTGCTGGGGGCGGACCGTTGACGAGATGCTCGTCAAGGAACCGGTCAGCGTGAAGAGCGCGCTCGGTGAGAACCCGAAGCGGGTCTACGGGGACAAGGGCAAGCTGCCGTCCACCCGGCAGGGCGTCGCGGCGGTCATCAGGGACGAGCTGACCAGGGCGCAGGACTACCTGGCCAAGAAGGCCGAGGCCGAGGCCGACGGAAAGGCCTTCGACCGCAACACCACGCTGGAGATCCTGGGCAAGGTCCTCACCGGTGAGTTGCCGTGGTGCCAGCACGCGCACCGGGCCGACGACATCGCCACGGCGATCCGGTTGTCGGAGGAGTTCGGGTACCGGCTGATCCTCAACCACGGCACCGAGGGGCATCTGATCGCGGACGTCATCGCGGACAAGCAGATCCCGGTGATCATCGGACCGCTGTTCACCTCGCGGTCCAAAGTGGAGCTTCGGCACCGGGGGCTGCGGAATCCAGGGATCCTGGCGCGTGCCGGCGTGGAGCTGGCGATCACGACCGACCACCCCGTCGTGCCGATCAACTTCCTGGTGCACCAGGCCACGCTGGCGGTGAAGGAAGGGCTGGACAGCGACGTCGCGCTGCAGTCGATCACCACCAACCCGGCCCGGATCATGGGGCTGGACGACCGGGTGGGGTCGCTCAAGCCCGGGCTGGACGGCGACGTGGTGATCTGGTCGGGAGACCCGCTCGACGTGATGAGCCGGGCGCTGCACGTTTTCGTTCAGGGGCGTGAGGTCTACACGTGGGACGAGGCCAAGGGTGAAGGGGTCGTGGCCGACCCCTTCTACCGCGAGAGCGTTTAGCGCAGGCCCCTGCCGATCACGAGGCGCTGGATCTGGTTGGTGCCCTCGAAGATCTGCAGGACCTTGGCTTCCCGCATGTAGCGCTCCACCGGGAAGTCGCGCGTGTAGCCCGCGCCGCCGAGCACCTGCACGGCGTCGGTCGTCACCCTCATCGCCGCGTCCGTGGCGATCAGCTTGGCGATCGACGCCTGCTGGCGGAACGGGAGGCCACGGTCCCGGCGGCGGGCCGCGGAGATGTAGGTGGCTCGGGCCGATTCGACGGCTGCGGCCATGTCCGCCAGCAGGAACTCGAGGCCCTGGAACTCGATGATCGGGCGGCCGAACTGGGTCCGGGTCTTGGCGTAGGCGACTGCTTCGTCGAGGGCCGCCTGGGCCAGACCCACGGCGCAGGCGGCGATGCCCAGGCGGCCCGAGTCCAAAGCGGACAGTGCGATCTTGAGACCGTCGCCCTCGTTGCCGATCAGGCGGTCCGTGGCGAAGCGGACGTCGTCGA
The DNA here is from genome assembly GCF_051853195.1 of Lentzea sp. HUAS TT2. NCBI lineage: Bacteria > Bacillati > Actinomycetota > Actinomycetes > Pseudonocardiales > Pseudonocardiaceae > Lentzea > Lentzea sp. HUAS TT2. The sequence goes on from NZ_CP196667.1 coordinate 3,442,410, forward strand.
ACTGGAGCTGCGCGGTGATGGAGCCGGTCAGGCCCATCTTGCGTTCCGGGGTGGCCGCGGTGATGCCAGGGGCCTCACCAGGGGCGAGGAAGCAGGAGATGCCTCGGCCCGCGTCCGGGGACGTGCGGGCCATCAGGGTGTAGAAGTCGGCGGCGCCGGCGTGGGTGATCCACGCCTTGGTGCCGTTCACGACGTACTCGGAGCCCTTGCGGACGGCCCTGGTCGACATCGCCGCCGGGTCGGAGCCCGCCTGGACCTCGGAGAGGGCGTAGCCGCCCAGCAGTTCGCCCTCGAGCATCTCCGGGAGCCAGCGGTCCTGCTGTTCCCTCGTGCCGAAGGTGGCCAGTCCGTAGCAGGACATGACGTGCACGGAGAGGCCCACGGCGACCGTCATCCACGCCGAGGCGACCTCTTCGAGCGCCTGCAGGTAGACCTCGTAGGGCTGCTCGCCGCCGCCGAACTCCTCCGGGTACGGCAGGCCCAGCAGGCCCGACCTGCCCAGCAGGCGGAACGCGTCGCGGGGGAACTTCTCGTTCTCCTCGGCGTCGGCCGCGTGGGGCTTGAGCTCGTCCCGCGCGATCTCCCTGACCAGCGCGATCAGGTCCTCGGCCTCTTGGGTGGGGAGCAACCGCTCGGCGGGCATCGTCGACCTCCGGTGTGTACTGGTAGCTGTACTCTAGGACGTTGTGCAGTACAGCGGCCAGTGAATGTGGCAGGGTCGTCACATGACGCGGGCTCTCACGCAGCGGCAGGCCGAGCTGCTCACCCGGTTGGAGGCGTTGTTCCTCACCGAGGGCTTCGGTCATCTCACCCTGGATGACATCGCCGGCCGGCTGCACTGCTCGAAATCGACGCTGTACGCGCTCGCCGGCAGCAAGGAACAGCTGGCGGTCCGGGTCGTCGGGCGGTACTTCAAGGGGGCAGCCGAGCGCATCGAGAAGCGCATCGCGGGCCTCAACGACGTGCGCAAACGCATTGGCAGCTATCTCGCGGGCGCTGCGGAGGAGCTGAACAAGGCGTCGGCGGCGTTCATCGCGGATGTGTCGGACTTCCCGCCCACGCGTGCCACGTACGAACGCAACGCGCGCGCTGCGGCCGAGCGCATCAAGGCGTTCATTCAGGACGGTGTCGAGCGGCACGTGTTCCGCGAGGTGCACGCCACGTTGTTCGCCGAGATGGCAGGACTGCTCATCGAGGGCATCCAGACGGGTGTCCTCACAAAGCGGGCAGGCGTTTCGGACGCAGAGGCGTTCACTGCTCTGGGTGAGTTGTTGTTGGATGGCCTGCAGAGGACCGGAGCCTCCCAGAAGGAGTAGAGCGCGTGATCGTGGTTGCTGGTGAGGCACTCGTTGACATGGTGCCGGTGGGGGACGACGAGCTCACGCCGCTCGCGCCGAAGCTCGGTGGCGGGCCGTACAACGTGGCCGTCGCGCTCGGGCGGCTCGACGTGCCGACGGGCTTCCTGTCGCGGGTGTCGACCGACCACTTCGGTGAGCAGCTGATCAAGCGGCTGCACGCGTCGAAGGTGGAGACGTCTCTGGTCCAACGTGGACAGGAGAACACCACGCTCGCCGTCGTCGGGCTCGCTGACGACGGGTCGGCGCGCTACTCGTTCTACGTCGAGGGCACCGCCGACCGGCTGGTCGAGGACCCCGGTCCGCTGCCCGCCGGGACGAAGGCCGTGTCGTTCGGCACGTTGTCGTTGGTGCTGGAGCCCGGCGCCTCGGTCTACGAGACGGTGCTGCGGCGCGAGAGCAAGCGCTTGCTCACGGCGCTCGACCCCAACATCCGGGCGGGCCTGATCCACGATCCGGGCGCCTACCGCGCGCGGTTCCGGTCGTGGCTGCCGGACGTCGGGCTGGTGAAGGCGTCCGTCGAGGACGCTCAGTGGCTCGCCGAGGACGGCGACGTGATCGAGATCGCAAGGACGTGGATTTCACAGGGACCCGCCGCCGTCGTCCTGACGAAAGGTGGCGAGGGTCTGTCAGTGATCACCGCCACGGGACAGGTCGACGTGCCACCCGTGAAGGTGGACGTGGTCGACACGATCGGGGCGGGCGACACCGTGCAAGGTGCCCTGCTCGCGTGGTTGCACGACCACGACGCGTTGTCCGTGGAGAAGATCCGCGGACTGTCCACGCATGAATGGACATCCGCATTGACGTATGCCGGTGCGGCCGCCGCGATCACATGTTCCCGTGCGGGTGCCGAACCGCCCTTTGCGAGCGAACTCACCGCCGCGTTGGGTGGATAAAACGGAGGATCGGACTACCGTGGGGTAGCCGCGCTGGAAACTGGCATTACGGATGTGATGCCTGTCCCATCTCTCAGAATCGGTTCACACCGCTGCTGCGAGGCGGGCCTTCCGCCGACTAGCGTGAGTGAACTTGAAGACTCAGATCCCAACGGGGTGGTCCGAGACGACGGCTGGGCCCAGCGTGGCCTGCCGCCACCCCGTCCGAGCGTTGAGAGGGACTTGAATGCCCGACGCGACGACTGCGCCGACCGACCCACAGACCGTCGCGCTGCGCCACGGGGACGCAGAGCTCGAGATGAAGGTGGTGCGGGCGTCCGAAGGCGCGTCCGGCATCGATCTCGGCAAGCTGCTGTCGACGACCGGTCTGGTAACCCTGGACACCGGCTTCGTCAACACGGCCTCCTGCTCCTCCGAGATCACCTACATCGACGGTGACGCCGGAATTCTGCGTTACCGCGGGTACCCGATCGAGCAGTTGGCCGCGCGCTCGAACTTCGCTGAGGTCAGCTACCTCCTGATCTACGGTGAGCTCCCGACCGCCGCGCAGCTCGAAGACTTCACGTCCAAGATCAGCAGGCACACCCTGCTGCACGAGGACCTCAAGCGCTTCTTCGACGGCTTCCCGCGCGACGCGCACCCGATGCCGGTGCTGTCGTCCGCGGTCTCCGCGCTGTCGACCTTCTACCAGGACTCGCTGTCGCCGTTCGACGCGAACCAGGTGGAGATCTCCACGATCCGCCTTCTCGCCAAGCTGCCGACCATCGCGGCCTACGCGTACAAGAAGTCGGTCGGCCAGCCGTTCCTCTACCCGGACAACTCCCTTGGCCTGGTGGAGAACTTCCTGCGGATGACCTTCGGGTTCCCGGCGGAGGCCTACGACCTCGACCCGGACCTGGTCCGTGCGCTCGACCTGCTCTTCATCCTGCACGCCGACCACGAGCAGAACTGCTCCACGTCGACCGTGCGCCTGGTCGGCTCCTCCGAGGCGAACCTCTTCGCCTCCATCTCCGCGGGCATCAACGCCCTGTTCGGCCCGCTGCACGGCGGCGCGAACAGCGCGGTGCTGGAGATGCTGGAGAAGATCAAGAACGACGGCGGCGACGTCCAGTCGTTCGTGAACAAGGTGAAGAACAAGGAGGACGGCGTCCGCCTGATGGGCTTCGGCCACCGGGTCTACAAGAACTACGACCCGCGCGCCGCGATCATCAAGAAGACGGCCGACGAGATCCTCGGCAAGCTCGGCGCCGACGACCAGCTGCTCGACATCGCGAAGCAGCTCGAAGAAGCCGCACTGAGCGACGACTACTTCATCTCCCGCAAGCTCTACCCGAACGTGGACTTCTACACGGGTCTGATCTACCGGGCGATGGGCTTCCCGACCAAGTTCTTCACCGTGCTGTTCGCGCTCGGCCGGCTCCCCGGCTGGATCGCGCACTGGCGCGAGATGATCAACGACCCGGCCACGAAGATCGGCCGCCCGCGGCAGATCTACACCGGCCCGACGGAGCGCGACTTCATCGCGATGGAAAACCGCTGATCACGGGCTAGTACTTCTCGTAGGCTGAAGGCGCGTCACCCGCTGGGGTGGCGCGCCTTTCGCTTGTCCTGGGGGTGGTGCGTGACGGACGTGCGGGCCGAGGTGGCGCGGTTGTACGAGCAGCACCGGAAGATGCCGTACCCGAACGGGCAGCGCGGTCTGGAGATCGCGGGCGTGGAGCTGATCCTGGTCGACGTGCACGCCGCGGGCTGTGTCTCCAGCTGGCTGGAGAACGGTGACGACCTCAACGAACACGCCCGGTGGATGGCGCCGCTCTGCCTCGATGAGCTGCGCAAAGTGGTCCCGGTGTTCGCTGATCCGCGGTCCGGGTACTACCGGCCCTACGCGGCCCACTACTGGGGCCGGCTCCTGCGCATGGTGCGGCTGGTCACGCTCGAACTCGTGGCCGAGGCCGCCTGATGCCCATCATGCAGACCCGCCCGGCTCGCTTTACCGTCGATCGGTGAGTTCTTCGCCGTCGCTCGTCTGGTTCCGCCGCGATTTGCGGACGTCCGATCATCCCGCCATTCTCGCCGCCGCGGAAAGATCACCTCGCGCACTCGCGTTGTTCGTTCTCGACGACCGGTTGCTGAAACCGTCGGGGCAGCCGCGAATCGATTTCCTGCACCGCTGTTTGCACGCGTTGAACGAGGAACTCGGCGGCCGGCTGATGGTCGTGCACGGTGATCCGGTGAAGACGGTTCCGCGCATCGCGAAGGAGATCGGCGCGCAGAGCGTCCACATCTCCGCGGACTGCGCGCCGTACGGGCGCCGCAGGGACGAGGCCGTCGAGGAAGCGTTGGGGGACATCGAACTCGTCCGCTCCGGCTCGCCCTACGCCGTGACGCCGGGGCGGGTGCGCAAGCAGGACGGCACGCCGTTCAAGGTCTTCACGCCGTTCCGCAACGCCTGGCTGGAGCACGGCTGGCGCAAGCCCGCGGACACCGACGCGTCCACTCTGGACTGGATCAAGCCGGAGCACAGCACGAAACTCCCCGCCATCGAGGAGAAACTGCCAGACGCGCAGCAGCTCTGGGAGGAGTTCCGCGACGAACGGCTGGCGGACTACGACACGACCCGCGACCGTCCCGACATGGACGCGACGAGCAGGATGTCGGCGTTCCTGCGGTGGGGCGTGCTGCACCCCCGGACGCTCCTGCAGGACTGTGACGGAACGTTCCGCAGCGAGCTCGCCTGGCGTGAGTTCTACGCCGACGTGCTGTGGCACAAGCCGGAGACCGCGCGCGAGAACTACGACCGCCGGTTCGACCGCATGGAACACGACGACGACCTGGAGCTGTTCGCGGCCTGGAAGGAAGGGCGCACGGGCTTCCCGATCGTCGACGCCGGCATGCGGCAGCTGCTCCAGGAAGGCTTCATGCACAACCGGGTGCGCATGATCGTCGCGAGCTTCCTGGTCAAGGACCTGCACCTGCCGTGGTGGTGGGGCGCGCGGCACTTCATGGAGCACCTGATCGACGGCGACATCGCCTCGAACCAGCACAACTGGCAGTGGGTCGCGGGCAGCGGCACGGACGCCTCGCCGTTCTTCCGCGTCTTCAACCCGATGACGCAGGCCAAGAAGTTCGACCCGGACGGTGCCTACGTGCGGAAGTACGCGCCGGACTCGCCGAACCTGACACCGATCGTGGACCACGCGGTCGAACGCCAGGTGGCGCTCGACCGCTACCAGGCCATCAAAGCCTGAGCGCCTCGCGGAGCTTGACGCGAGCGCCGGTCCTCAGCACGGCGTTCGCGTAGACCTTGCCGCCCAGCCACGTGATCGCGGCGATGGCCAGCAGCGCCAGCACGACCGCGACCAGCACCTGCCAGGCCGGTGCGACACCCAGCGCCATCCGGCCCGGCATCAGGATCGGGGCGAACGGCGGCAGCATCGACAGCACGGTGACCGTGGGGCCGGAGGGGCTGCCGATCATCAGGTTGATGCCGGCCAGGAACGCCACGATGATCGTCATGCTGATCGGCGTCAGCACCGACTGCAGCTCCTCCTGCCTCGACACCAGTGACGCGGCGGCCGCGAACACGGTGGCGTACAAGAAGAAGCCGAGCAGGTACCAGAGCACGCCGGTCAGCAGCGCCGCACCGCCCAGCTCGCCGACGTCCACGACGTCGAACGCCGAGGACAACCCCAGGCCGACCGTCGAGATCACCAGCAGCTGCAGCAGGCCGACCGCGCCGAGCCCGATCACCTTGCCCAGCAACAACTGCCACGGACGCACGGTCGCGAGCAGGATCTCCACGACCCGGCTGGACTTCTCCTCGACCACGCCCTGCGCCACCATCGTGCCGTAGACCAGCAGCGAGTAGTACAGCAGCGCGGCCACGATCAACCCGATCGCGAGGCGCTGACCTCGTTGCGGGTCAACGGGTTCCAGCGCGGTGACGGCCACGCGGGCGTTCGCGAGGCTCTGCGCGACCTCCTGCGGGCTGATGCCGGCCTCGGCGAGCTGCGCGGTCAGCACCTGCTGGCGCAGCACGTCGTTCAGCGCCGTCGTCAGCACGTCGTCGCCGGAGCCCTTGACGATCATCTTCAGCTCGGGCGGCGCACCGGTGACCAGTGCGTCGAGCGAGCCGTCGCGCACCTGCTGCTCGGCGTCGCCCGCGGTCGTGACGTCCCGCGTCTCCAGCTCGATGCCGAACGCCTTCGCCTTGTCCCGCAACGGTTCCGCCAGCTGCGTCGCCTGCCCCGACAGGCCGACGACGCTGCGCTGCTGGTCGTTGAACAGGAACGACTGCAGCACCACGTACCCGGCGAGGACGGCGATGATCACCGCCGTGCCGATCAGGAACGACCTGGTGCGCACCTTCGTGACGAACTCGCGCTTGGCCACCAACGAGACAGCTCGGGCCGACGTCATGCGCTCCTGCCCTCGGTGGTCACGACGTTGCGGAACAGCTCGGTCAGCGACGGGCGCTGCCGGGAGAACTCGTGCACGGGACCTGCCGCGAGCGCCGCGTGCAGCACCGCCTGGTCGTCCACGCCTTCGGCGAGCTCGAGCACGCAGCGCGTCCCGTTCTTCTCGATCACCCGCACACCGTCCAGACTGGCAGCCCACTCGGTGGTCGGCGACTCCACGACCAGGCGGGAGGTGCCGCCTGCACGGAGTTCGTCCACTGTTCCGATCGCGACCATCGAACCGGCGCTGACGATGCCGACCCGGTCGCACAGCCGTTCCACCAGGTCGAGCTGGTGGCTCGAGAACACCACGGGCACGCCTGCGGACGCCTTCTCGCGCAGCACCTGGCTCATCACGTCCACCGCGACCGGGTCGAGGCCGGAGAACGGTTCGTCGAGCACCAGCACGTCCGGGTCGTGCACCAGCGCGGCGGCCAGCTGGACGCGCTGCTGGTTGCCGAGGCTCAGCCGCTGCACCTCGTCGGAGCGGCGGTCGCGCAGCCCGAGGCGGGCGATCCAGTTCTCCGCGTTCGTGTGGGCCTCGTTGGTGCTCATGCCGTGCAGTTCGGCCAGGTAGACGAGCTGGTCGAGCACCTTCATCCGCGGGTAGAGGCCGCGTTCCTCCGGCATGTAGCCGATGCGGCGCCGGGTGTCGAGGTCGACGGTTCTGCCGTTCCACCGCACGTCGCCGGAGTCGGCCGAGAGCACGCCCAGCGCGATCCGCATGGTCGTGGTCTTCCCGGCGCCGTTGCTTCCGACGAACCCGAAGAGCTCGCCGGCGCGCACGTCGAAGGACATGTCCCGCAGGGCGACGACCTCTCCGTAGCGCTTGGAGACCGCGTCGATCTCCAGCACTCCCTCAGGCACGGTGAACCCCTTCGTTAGCCCGGATGGCGGTAATCGGACTGAAAGTATCGGTGAGCAGGGAACGAGTGAAACGATACGGGCGTCTACGGCGAATCGAACGAACGACCAATTCACTCAACGGGGGTGACCATGCAGCCCATCGACCCCGATCAGTGGCTCAAGCAGTACGGGGCCAAGATCGAGCAGGCCAAGCAGCACGCCGAACAGGCTCGGGACCAGCTCGGTGGTGTGGGTGGCAGCGCCAGCTCGCCAGACGGCCTGATCACGGTGACAGTTAACGCCACAGGCGTGCTGACCGATCTCCAGATCAAGCCGGAAGCGCGCGGCATGGACCCCAGCGAGATCGCATCAGCCGTGCTCACAGCCTCCACCAAGGCCCAGCGGGACGCCTCGGGGCGTGTCGTGCAGATCATGACCGACTTCGTCGGCGACAGCCCCGCCCTCGAGTTCGTGAAGGCGCAGATGCCGAACGGATACAAGGGCGACGGAACCGACGAGGAAGAACCGAAGTCGGAGTTGGAGCGCAAGGACGTCCGGCCGGACGACGAGTACTTCACCAACCCACCCGACGTCATGGCCTGAGTGCAGGAGGGGGTTAGGCATGCAGCAGCACTTCAACATCGACCTGGACGAGCTGAGAACCCACGCCGCCAACGTGGACCGGCTCATGGAACGGATGCGCAAGGCCACCGAGACGTGCGATCCGGGTGCCCTCACGACTGAGGCCTTCGGCGTGTTCCTCGGGTTCCTGGCCTCGAAGGTCCTCCAGGAGGCAGGCCTGTCTCAGGACATGCTCGGCAAGGCCGCCAACTCGCTGATGGACATGGGCAGCGGGCTCAAGAAGACCGTCGAGCAGTACGAGCAGGTCGACCTCGACAACATGTTCGGCTTCAAGGGAGGCCGGGGATGAACGCCCCTGCGACGCAGTCCAGCAGCGGTGACACCGCGCAGCTGTTCAACAACATCTCGAGCGCCTACAAGTCCATCGAGAGCGGCGACTGGGTCAGCGGCGGCCTCGGCATCGCGAACGCGGCCATGAGCATGGTCGGCAACGGCTCGAACCCCCTCAGCGGCTTCCTCTCCGCGGGCTTCAGCTGGGCCATCCAGCACGTCGACTTCCTGCGCGAGCCGTTCGACGTCCTGCTCGGCAGCCCCGAGTCCATCGCCAAGATGTCCGAGTCGTTCAAGAACGCGGGCAAGCAGGTCAAGGAGATCGCGACCGAGTACGAGAAGATCTGCGTCTCGCAGACCCGCGAGTGGCAGGGCAAGGCGGCCGACGGCTACCGCGCAGCCGCCAAGCGGCACGCGACCGGCCTGGAGACCCTCGCGAAGTCGGTCGACGGCATCTCGGGCGCGGTCAAGGGCGCAGGTGAGCTCGTCGGCACCGTCCGCAAGATGATCATGGACCTGATCAGCCAGGCCGTGTCCGACATGGTCATGAAGATCATCCAGTGGCTCGCGGCCTCGTTCCTGACCTTCGGCGCGGCGATCGCGGGCGCGATCGCGGACATCGTCACGACCGCGGTCAACTACGCGAAGAAGCTCTCCGACTTCCTGCAGAAGCTCGTCGGCTCCGTGCAGAAGCTGATGAAGCTGATCCAGTCCGTCTCGCAGATCGCCAAGGCCGCCGAGTCGATCATCGACGCGATCTCGTCGATGGCGAACAACGGCAAGGGCGGCGGTGGCGGCGCTCCCGTCCGGAACACCGCGGGTGGCTTCGACGGCATCCGTGCCGACGACCAGTCGCGTGCGTCCGCCGGTGCGGGCGGCACGTTCACCAGTGGCGCCAACAACAACTCCACCACCCGGCCGACCGGCGGTGACGGCCTGAGCCAGGTCCGGCCCGGTTACGGGGGCAGCAACACGGACGGCTGGCAGGGCTCGTACAACCCGGGGTCCGGCGTGAGCACCGGTCCTGCCGTGCGTCCCGTCTACACGCCTCCTGGCGGTCAGAGCGGTGCCGGCGGCGGTGGCGGTGGCTATCTGCCCGGTCCTGGCGCCGGCGGAGGTGCCGGCGGTGGCGCTGGTACCGGCACCGGTGCGGGTCGCTGGGTTCCTGGTCACTGGGAGCCGGACACGACCACGACGGCCGGTGGCAACACCGGGGTCAAGCCTCCGACGACCGGTGTCATCCCGCCCACGCCGAACACCGACTGGTACCGCCCGACGACCGACCACGCCGCGACGGCTGCCTCTGGCGGCGCCGGTGGTGGCGGTGGTGGCGGTGCTCCCAAGGGCATGGGCGGCGGCGGAGGTGGCGGCATGCCCGCCGGCCTCGGCGGTGGCCCTGCCGGTGGTGGCGGTGCCGGTGGCACCTCGGCCACCCAGTTCGGTGGCGCGGCCGGTGTCATGGCGGCCGGCAGCGGTGGCGCGCCTGCCGCACCTGCCGCGGCCGCTGGCGGCGCCCCCAAGGGTGGCCCCGGTGGCGCCGGCATGGGCGGCATGATGGGCGGCGCTCCGATGGCCGGTGGCGGCCAGCAGGGCGGCGGCAGCAACGAGCACAAGCGCAAGGTGAAGATCGAGGGCGAGGCCCTGGTCGACCCGCCGAAGGCCGCGAAGCCGGTCATCGGCGAGTGACCCGGCACTCCTCGCCCTGAGTCCCTTGCGCTGAGGGCGTCTGCAAGTACCACCAACCGGGAGTTGGTAGTACTTGCAGACGCCCTTTTTCACACCTGGGTCAGGAGTTTCGCGATCTCCGGCGCGGCCTTCTCGCGGTCCTTCGGCACCAGGCCGATGCGCGTGCGCCGGTCCAGCACGTCGTCGGCGTCCAGCGCGCCCTCGTGCTCGATCGCGTGGATCACGTCGGCCTCGGTGACGCCGGGTGCGATCGGGGTGGTCGGCGCCGGCCGGTCGTCCACCAGCCGGATGTCCTTGGTGCGGCAGGGGATCTGCGTCAGGTTCGTCGCGTTCACCGCGTCCGCCGCCATCCTGCGGTAGGTGGTGAGCTTGCCGCCGACGATCGTGATCACGCCGTTCGGCGCCCTGAGCACGGCGTGGTTGCGGGACAGGTCCGCGCTCTGGCCCTCCGCTTCCAGCAACGGGCGCAGGCCCGCGTAGCTGCCGATGACGTCGGCCCTGGTGAGATTCCGTTGCAGGACGTGGGACGCGGTCGTGAGCAGGAAGTCCACATCGGACTCCGGCACCTGCGGCACGTCCGGGATGTCGTCCACGGGCACGTCGGTGAGGCCGAGGTACGCGCGGCCGTTGGGCTGGGGCAGCAGGAGGGCGAAGCGGTTGCGCTCGCCGGGGACCGGGATGGTCAGCGCCGTTGCGGTGAGGCCCGCGGACCTCGCGTCGATCACCAGGTGCGAGCCGCGGGACGGGCGCAGGTGCACCGGGGCCAGCGTGCCTGCCCAGACGCCGGTCGCGTTGACCACCGCCTTGGCCCTGACGGTGAACGTGGTGCCGGTGAGCGTGTCCTGGGCTTCGGCACCATCGCCTTGCAGGGTCAGGACCTTCGCTCGCGTGATGATCTTCGCGCCGTAGCCGGCAGCTGTTCTGGCCAGTGCGACCACGAGCCTGGCGTCGTCGACGAGCTGGCCGTCGTAGCTCAGGAGTCCGCCGGTGAGTTTGTCCGCGTTGAGGCCTGGTACCAGTGCCAGGGCCTCGTGTTTCGGCACTCGGCGCGGCGCCGGCAGCACGTCCGACGGCGTGCGGGCGGCGATGCGCAGCGCGTTGCCCGCGCGGAAGCCCGACATGACGAAGTGGCCGGCGTTGGCGTGCAGGGGGAACAGCATCGGCAGCGTGCGGGTGAGGTGCGGGGCCGTCCTGGTCATCAGGACGCCGCGCTCGACGGCGCTCTCGTGGGCGAGCCGCACGTCGCCCTTCGCGAGGTAGCGCAGGCCGCCGTGGACGAGCTTGCTGGACCAGCGGGACGTTCCGAACGCCAGGTCGTGCGCCTCCAGCAGGACGGTGCGGAGGCCCCTCGAAGCCGCGTCGAGCGCGACACCCGTGCCGGTGACGCCGCCGCCGATGACGAGTACGTCGGCGACCTCCTGTTGGGCTGCTTCGAGGTCTTGCAGACGGCGGCGGGCGTTCAGGGACGTGTTCACGGCTTCAGGGCTCCGTCCAGCTGCTTGGCGAGCTCGTCCAGCAACGAGCCGAAGTCGAGCCCAGAGGTCACCGGCCTGGTCGAGAGGACCAGCGACTGCGTGCTCATCAGCACCACGCGGGCCTGCGTCTTGGCGTCGCCGAAGCGGATCGAGCCGTCCCGGTGGCCGGCCTCGATCTGCGCGATCAGGAACTGCTCGACCAGTCGCTGCGTGCTGCCCAGGCGGTCGGTGAGGTACGGCAGCATCAGGTCCGCGTCCAGCTGCAGGACGCGCTGCATGAGCGGGTTGGCCTCCAGCAGCCTGATGGCGTCCACGGCCCGCTGAACGAGCTGCTCGCGGGCGTTGCCGTGGTTGACGGCCCGTTCCGCCTGTTCGAGCAGTGCGGCGAACTCACGCGTCATCAGGGCCCGCACGAGGTGGTCCACGTCCGGGTAGCGGCGGTAGAGCGTCATGCGGCTGACGTTCGCCCGTTTCGCCACGTCGGTGAGGGTGGTCCGGCGGACTCCCACTTCCAGAACACACTCACGGGTGGCGTCCAGCAGGTCGTCGTGGGTGTGACGTTGAGACGTCATGTGTAACACTGTAGCAGTGACCAGGGCTCGATGGACCTCCGAAACCGTGCCGTTGCCGCCGCATGCGCTGGCTTGGCTCAGCCAGCGCGTTGGGCTTGGGGAGCCGCTTGTCGAGGTGCCGGTCGCGGTGCCCGACTCCGAGCTGTCCGAGGACGCCTTCACGGCGTTGGAGGCGGTTTGTGCGATCAGCGTCGACCCCGCGGATCGGCTCGGGCGGGCCGGCGGGCTCTCGTACCTGGACCTGTTGCGCCGTCGTGGGCACGGGGAGTTGGCCGTGCCGGACGCTGTGGTGCAGCCCTCCTCGCCTGAGGAGGTCGCCGAGGTTCTTCAGGTCTGCGTCGAGTACGACATCGCCGTGGTGCCGTTCGGTGGTGGCACGTCCGTGGTCGGTGGCGTGGAAGCCCTTCGCAGGTCCAAGCCGGCTGTCGTCGCGCTGGACCTGGGTGGGCTCGGGCGGCTGGTGTCCGTTGATCCGGTGTCGCGGGTGGCCGTGTTGCAGGCAGGGGTGACCGGGCCCGAGGCGGAGAAGCTGCTGGGAGAGCACGGGTTCACGCTCGGGCACGTGCCGCAGTCGTTCGAGCGGGCCACGATCGGCGGGTTCGCCGCCACCCGTTCCGCTGGGCAGGCGTCGTCCGGGTACGGGCGGTTCGAGGACATGGTCGAGTCGGTTCGGATGGCCACGCCGGTGGGGGAGTGGGTCGCGGGAGCGGCTCCTGCCTCCGCCGCCGGACCGGACCTGAAGCAGGTGGTGCTGGGCAGTGAAGGGCTCTTCGGCGTGATCACCGAGGTGTCCGTGCGGGTTCGGCCCAAGCCGTCCGCACCCCGGTACGAGGGGTTCGTCGTCGACGGCTGGGAAGCCGGGGTCGCGCTCGTGCGGTCACTGGCCCAGGCCGGGGCACTCGCCGACATCACCCGTCTGTCCGATGTGGACGAGACCGAGGTCGCGCTGGAGCTCGCCGGTTCCAAGGCCGATCTGGTGAAGAAGTACCTGCGGGTGCGCGGGGTGAAGAAGCCCTGTCTGGTGATTCTCGGGTGGGAGTGCCGGTCCCGTGCCGCGACCATGAGCGCGTTGAGCGGGCACAAAGTCGTACGACTCGGCCGGGCGATGGGGAACTCGTGGCTGCACGGGCGGTTCAACGGGCCTCGGCAGCGGGATGCCCTGCTGGACGCCGGAGTTTGTGTCGAGACCCTGGAGACCGCCACCCACTGGTCTCGGGTCTCTGAGCTGCGCGACGCCGTGCGGGACGCGTTGGTCGCGGAGCTCGGGAACCCCGTGGTGATGTGCCACGTTTCGCACGCCTACGAGACCGGGGCCTCGCTCTACTTCACCGTGCTGGTGCCCAGGGATCTCGCTGATCCCGTCGGGCAGTGGGAGAAGGCGAAGATCGCGGCCTCTGACGCGATCTCGCGGCTCGGAACGATCACGCATCACCACGCCGTTGGGCGGGATCACCTTCCCTGGTTGGAGAAGGAGATCGGAACCGTTGGCGTCGAGGTGTTGCGAGCGGTCAAGGAACGGCTTGATCCGACCGGGATCCTGAATCCTGGAAAGCTGATCTAGACACGCGTCGGCGGTGGGGTCTCGTCACGGGACCCCACCGCCGGGTTCGTTCAGGTCAGAACTGGACGAGCATCTTGCCCGTGTTCTCGCCGCGCAGCATGCCCAGGAAGGCCGCCGGGGCCTGGCGGGCGCCGCCCTCGATCACCGTCTCGGAGTACTTCAGCTCGCCGGACGCGATCCAGGCCGCCACCTCGGAGACGAACTGCTGCTGCAGGGCCTTGTGGTCGCCCACCAGCATGCCGCGCAGGGTCAGGCGCTTCGCGAGGATCTGGATCATGTTGCTCGGGCCTGCCGGTTTCTCGGCGGCGTTGTACTGCGAGATGGCGCCGCACATGGTGATGCGGCCGTTCAGGTTCAGGGTCTCGATCGCCGCTTCGAGGTGCTCGCCGCCCACGTTGTCGAAGTAGACGTCGATGCCGTCGGGGGCTGCGGCGGCCAGCTGCTCGGCCACCGGGCCCTCCTTGTAGTTGAACGCCGCGTCGAAGCCCAGTTCCTCGGTCAGGTACTTGACCTTGTCGGCCGAGCCCGCGGAGCCGATCACGCGGCTGGCGCCCTTCAGACGGGCGATCTGGCCCACGATCTGGCCGACCGCGCCCGCCGCGCCGGAGACGAAGACGGCGTCGCCCGGCTTGAACTCCGCGGTGGCCAGGAGGCCCGCGTAGGCGGTCAGACCCGGCATGCCGAGGACGCCCAGGTAGGTGGAGAGCGGGGCCACACCGGCGTCCACCTTCACCGCGTGCTTGGCGTCGACCACGGCGTAGTCGCGCCAGCCCAGGCCGTGCAGGACGTTGTCACCCACGGCGAACGCGTCGGAGTTCGAGGCCACGACCTCGCCCACCGCGCCGCCGTCCAGCGGGGCGCCCACCTGGAACGGGGGGACGTAGGACTTGACGTCGTTCATGCGGCCGCGCATGTACGGGTCGACGCTCATGACCACGTTGCGGACCAGGATCTGGCCTTCGCCCGGGGTCGGGATCTCGACCTCGGCGATCTCGAAGTTCTCCTCGGTCGGCCAGCCCTTGGGGCGGGACGCGAGCCTGACTTCGAGTGCGGTGTCGGTCATGGTCGGACCATCTCCATCCATTGCGTTTCGGATCAGTTATCCGTTTCAACCGTCTGTCGGTGACGACTGTTCCGGAAAGTGACCTAGGCCGCAGGGAGAAGTGTGGTGACGTCCCGGTAGGCGAAGCCGAGTTTGCGGTAGACGGCGATGGCCGGGGCGTTGTAGTTCTCCACGAAGAGGGCGCAGGTGCCGTAAAGGGTCAGCAGGGACGACGTCACGAACTGGCAGATGCGCTGGCCCAGGCCCCGGCCTGTGAGGGAGGGGTGGACCGCCACGCCCATCATGAAGCCGACGTCGGTGGACGACCAGGCTTCCGCGGCCGTGGCCACCAGGGTGTCGTCCTGGTGGATGCCTGCCCAGCGGCGTACTCCCGCTTCGCCCGGCCAGGCCCAGGAGTGGGGGTTGGCCTCGCGCAGGAGGGGTTCCACGCCGGTGGTGGTCTCCAGCCAGTCGGCGTCGGTGGGCAGGTCCAGGTCGCCCGTGCGGTCCATCCAGCCGAAAGGTTTGTCCTCTACCCACGGGGTGGGCATCAACGGCTCCACCTCGTCGGCCAGTTTGCGTTCCAGCAGCGGGCGCAGGTCGACGCCTCTGCCGTGGGCCGCCAAGAGCGACGCCACGCCCTCGGCCGGACCGGAGAGGACCAGCCGGCGGCGTCGGGTCAGGGAAGGTGCGTGCACCGCCACGGCGCCGCCGTGGGCCCAGGCCGCACCACCGCACGACAGTGCCTGGGCTGCCCAGCGGACCATCGGGTCGTCGCTGGCGTCCTGCACGTCGGCGGTGGTGCGTAACCGGCGCACTCAGTCCTTCTGCTTGCGGCGCAACAGGGTCCGCTTCGCTAGCGAGTCCTCCAGCGCCTGGTACGCGAGGTCCATCGCCCTGTTGTACTCGCCCTGCGGGCGCGGGGGGACCGACTCGTCCGGCTGGGGAGGCGTGACCATCTGCAGCCAGCGCTCGTTCCAGAGCTGTTCGACCGCCGCCTCCCAGTGCAGGGCGGCGCCCATCCGCACGACCCGCTCGCGATCGCGCACCTCGGCGATCTCGTGCTGGGTCGACGCGAGCCGCTCCGCGAGTTCGGCGCACCGGACCTCGTCCAGCTTGCGCTGGCGGGCCGCGGCGTCCGTGGCGATGGCGATGATCTCCTTGTAGCGCTCAACGGCGGAGATCGTGGGCACCTCGATCACCTCCTCGCTCTGACGCTGCGACGGGACCGGATCGAACATCGTCGTCATCATCGGGTTCATGACAGTTCTCCTGTGTCGAACGGGATGATCACTTGCGGTCGCGAGTGCTCGAACCTGTCGAAGAACAGGCCTCGGCGTGGCCTCGGCGACCACGCCATCACCTGTTCCGGTCCGAGCGACAGCAGTTCCTTGCCCTGGACGTCGAACGCCACCCAGGCGCCGATGTCGTCGTACACGCCGGGCGGGAGGCTGGCCTTCAGCCTCTGCACGCCGCGCCACCAGCCCAGGACGTGCGTGCGGTTCTCCGGGCCGTGCTTGAGGACCGTCCGCAGACTGTCCACACCGGACGTTCGCGTTGTCGGATCCTTCTGCTCCAGCAACGTCTGCGCGGCGTCGACGCCGTACAGCACCAGGTAGTGCGGCGTCAGCGGCGCGTCGGTCTCGCCCGTGTTGATCGACTGCAACCGGGCCGCCGTCGCGTTCAGCAGGTCGCGGATGCCGTTGATGGTGACCACCTCGGCATCATGCCCGTCGGCGCTCAGGCGCTTTGCCAGATGCAACGCCGAGGGCATCGCCTCCTCGACCAGGCAGGCGAGCGTGAACCTGGCCTCGTGCGGGCGGTGCTGCCTGCCCAGTGACGCGGCCGCTCCGCCGAGCACCGCGGCCGCGTCCTGGACGACGGAGCCGACCACCGCGATGTTGCGGCCCGGCGTGCGGGCGAACCGCACCCGTGCCGCGCTGCCCGCGACGTCGATCACCTGTCCCAGAAGCACCGTAGGCGATGCCTCGCCGGGTCGCAGATCGAGGAAGTCCTGCGTCGCGTCGATCAGCGGGATCTTGCTGCCGTCGAACAGGCCCGGTGCCCTGCCGGGTTCGCGGCGCCACAGCTCCGTCTGCAGGAAGTCCATGGTGCCCTTGGACGTCGAGTCCGGGATGCGGCAGATCTCGTTGCCGGGCTTGACACCCGACTCGTGGTTGATCACCGCGTGCCAGCGCGGGAGCTCGACGGCGGCGTCGTTCTGCGGCTCCGCCAGCACCCGGCGGGCCTTGGGCAGCGCGATGCGGACGGTGAACTGCTCGAAGATCGCCGACTTGCCCCAGAACCCCTCGATGCCCGAGACGTCCTGCGACGACAGCACGAGGTGGATGCCCTGCGAACGGCCGCGGCGCGCCACGTCCTCCAGCAGCTGCGTCGCGGCAGCCGTGACCTGGTCGCGTTCGCCGAACAGGTACTGGAACTCGTCGATCACCGCGACGATCCGCGGCCAGCGGCCGGACGGGTCCTCCGCGCGCAGGTCCTGCAGCTTGGTGACCTCGTGCTGCTTGGCCGCGTCCGCACGCCGGCGCATCTCGTCGGACAGGTACCGCAGCAGCGCCACGCCGAACTCGCGGTCGGTGTTGACGTTCACGCCGACCAGACGCGCGTGCGGCAGCCACGACGGGTCCTTGCGGCCCGGCGCGAACTGCGCGAACGACACGCCTTCCTTGAAGTCCAGCAGGTACAGCTCCAGCTCGTTCGGCGAGTAGCGCGCGCACAACGAACCGAGCATCGCGTAGAGGAAGTTCGTCTTGCCCGAGCCGGAAGGCCCGCCGATCAACGCGTGCGGTGAGGTGTCGCCGAGCTGTACGCAGACCTGTTCGCCGTCGTCGAAGCCAACGGGCGCAATGACTCCGGCCGACGAGTTCTCCGTCCACGGCCGGTCGGGCAGCAGATCTTCGAACTTGCCCATGCGCGAACGCCGTTCCTCGCGCTTCTCCGCGATGGCGGCACAGGCGCGCGGCACCAAAGTGCGCGGCAGTGCGGGATCCAGCGTCACCGTCACGCTCTTGCCCGTCATCGTGCAGAACGCGGTGCCGTCGCTGCGCAGCGACACCGTCTCCACCGGCGAGTTGACCGTGATCGGAATGTCCACGATGAACAGCTGCACGCCGCACGCCAAACCGTTGCGCGCCACGCGTTGCAGCTGTTGCTGCTGGTCTTCCTTCAACGCCTTGCGGTTGCCGAACAGCACGGCGATCCGCCACGGCTCGGTGCGCCGGCCCTCACCGCTGACCGCACGAACGGTCAGGTGGCCGTCGACCAGGACCTTGGTGTGCACCTGGCGGATGTGCTCGGACAGCTCGTCGAGCAGCTCGTGCAGCCGTGCCGGGTCGTGCACCGTCAGCAGGTTCGCGCGGGTCAGCGGGTAGAGACCCGGCAACGACCCGGTCAGCTGGCCGACGTCCCACACGTGCACGTGCACGAGCCCCGGCTGGAAGTGCGACAGCACCCGCAGCAACAGGCTCTCCACCAGCGTGTCCGCGAGCTGGCGG
Organism: Lentzea sp. HUAS TT2; assembly: GCF_051853195.1. NCBI lineage: Bacteria > Bacillati > Actinomycetota > Actinomycetes > Pseudonocardiales > Pseudonocardiaceae > Lentzea > Lentzea sp. HUAS TT2. The sequence goes on from NZ_CP196667.1 coordinate 3,460,730, forward strand.
GTGTCCGGAGTGGACGAGATGTGCAGGTGCGCCTGGTCCAGCAGCGGCACCGCCACGGGGAACGGGACGCGCGTCGGCGCCGACGTCACCACACCGGTGCCGATCCGCCACAGCTCCGGCACACCCTCGCTGCCGTCGTGCGTGCCCGGATGGCCGAGCCACGACTCGTGCGGCAACGACGCGGGGCCGGCGGCCACCGAGTTCACCAGCTCCGTCAGCTGCTCGGGGCCCGAGGTCGTCCACTCGTGGAACGACTGCTTCCAGTCGTACTCGATCTGGGCGAGGCGCTCGGCGAACTGGGGCATCGAGAGCGGCGCCTGACGCGGGTTCCTGGCGCGCTTCTCGTCGACCGTCAGGAACGACGTGACGTCCTTCAAAGCGACGTCCTGCAACGCCTTGTCGATCCCCATGCCGCGCACGGTGAACTCGAACATGTCCTTGGCGTGCTCGGTGGCCAGCGCGCGGTGTTCGCGCGCCACAGCGCCCAGCGCGGCCGAAACAGCGCGCTGGAACTCCGCGAAGGCGTCCTCGATCCTCTGTCGCCGGTCGTCCCGCCTGCTCATCACAGCTCCACGGTGAGTCGTTGGATGCGCTCTAGGGTTCCCACCATCAGCTCGAGCTGATCAGGGAATCTTTCCTTCGCGCGCACGAACTCGACTGGAAGCAAGGACTCGTGGTGGTTCTCGCTCGACTCGGCGAGGATCGCGACCGCCTCGTCGAGGCCCTCCTGCGCTGATCGCACGTTGCGGTACGACTCACGCAGGATCTCGCCCGCCTGCTCGAGCGCGGCACGAACCTCGCCGATGGACGCCATCAAAGCCTGCTGTTGATGCCCTCGGCCCCGGAAATGCCGGCGCCGAGGTAGTTCTGCAGCTCGCTCACGCCAGACACGACCTGGGCGAACTGGGCGTTCGTCGTCTCGACGTCCGCCTGCACGGAGCCCTGCGTGACCGATGTCAGCAGCTGCTGCGCGTCCTCGGCGAGCTCAGCCGCCTGTTGGAGGGCGGACTGGCTTTGAGCCGCCTTGTCGATCGCCTGGGCAATTGCGGCACGGACCTCTTCGATGCTGGCCATGTCGGCTCCCGAACCCTCCGGAACAGCGTGGTCTGACGACCACCCTTAGTAGAGATTGTGCCCAGATTTTCACAGTTGAGAGCGAAGATCGGCTAACCGGGTGGATGCCTGAATCCACTCGAACGGGCCTTGATTTAATGATCAGTTGAGCGCGCCGCTGGCCCCTTGCCCACGCGTGTCGTGACACTCACAATGCCGCCTACAGCCTGTCGTGCACGAGCACCGACCGGCCGGGTGAATCAAGACGGCCTGCTGGGCGAGTTGTCACGCGGAGTGCCTGCCCCGAACGGGTCATCTCCCGCCCAGACCTCCACCATGACGCGCTCGGCGCCCGGCACGAGCCTGTTGATGACCTCGGGTTCGTCCAGCACGGTCCACGCCGTCGGCGGCTCGCACGCCACCCGCGGCAACGGGAAGTCCTCGCCCAGTCCGCGCACGAAGGTGCGAACGGCCCGTGCGAGCGCCGCGGCGACGTTGTGGGTGGCCTTCTCCGTGCTCGGCCGTGTGATGACGACGGCCCAGCAGCCGGGCTCCTCGTCGGAGCAGTCGCGGGCGTCCAGGATCTGGGCACCCGCACGGTTGATGAGCGCGTCGCACGCGGCACGCGCCTGGTGCTCGTTCGCCGCTTCGACCACCACGGTGATCAGCAGCACGAGGTCGTCTTCGTCCATGACACCCGAAATGGTGTCAGATGACCCTCCGGGTGAACTCCAGCACCCGAGTGACGGCCTCGCCGTCGGTCAGCAGCCCGTCCGCGACGTGCTCCTCGAACGCGGTCCCGCGGATCCTGTCGGTGCCCGCCCGCGTGTCGGAGATCGGCACGATCTCGTCGTCCGACCCGTGCAACCACAACGTCGGCAGCTCACCCAACGCCGGCCCGAACGAGACCTCGTCCATCAGGTCGGCCAGCTCGTTGGACGCGCCGTCCCACATGCCGAGCACCGGCGACACCAACACGAGCGCGGCGAGCCCGGAATGCGTTTGGGCATAACGAACTGCGGCGGGTGCGGCGGTGAAGTGTCCAATGAGGACGACCGGCCGATCAGCGGCCTCCACAGCCGCTTCGATGTTCTCGCTCACGATGACCGGCACACCGGCCGTGCGCAGCGAGAAGGCGATGCGCTCGCCGTGCGGCAGCACGGCGAGCCATCCAGGTGCGTCCATCTAGGAAGCGTAGAAGGCGCTGATCTCGATCCGGCCACCGGAACACACGGGGCCAAGCGTCCACGGCACGGTCAGCGGCGCGGTCTCATCCGGTGGGATGGCGGCGGCCTTCGACGCCTCCGGCTGACACGGCCCCTCGACGGGTTCGTTGCCGGACGGCACGACGCCCCAGTGCAGGTTCGCCGCTGCCTTGCCACCCGGCGCGAGCGTCATCGCGGCCGGCCCCGGATCCGCCTTGCGCTCCAGCTTGGTCGGCACCGCGCCGGACGCGTTCTCCAGCTGGAAACCGCTGTAGCCGTTGAGCGTGCACGGCATCGTGGCCGTGTTGGTGACGACGAACTTGCCGTACCTGTTGCCCGCGCCCGCGTCCGTGGGAGCGACCTCGCCCTTCAACACGGCCGAGTCGCAGCGCTTCACGGCGGGCACGGCCGCGCCGGAGTTGCCCGCAGGGGCCTCTGTGGACGATGGCGCGGTGGTCGACGGCGGCGTGGACGTCGACGTCGGCAGCGTCTGCGGCGAGCCGTTGTCCGAGCTTCTCGTCCCGCAGGCCGTAACGGCAGCAAACGCTGTGAGCACCAGTCCGCATGCGATCAACCGACGAGTCATGGGTGCACCTCCTACCACCGAAGGATGTGCCCAAATATCAACTTGCCCACACACCGTGCCGGAAGTTCACTCGATGGTTGACCGGATCTGGTGGACGTCCCAGCCGTCGGGCAGTTCCGACATCCCCTGCACCGCCGCGGTCCAGATGTACGTCCAAGCGATCCGGCCATCGGGCAGCACGACGCGCACGCGGCGGTAGTCCTCGCCCTCGTACTCGTCGAGCAACGGCAGCGCGTCCTCGGGGGACCTCAGCCGCAGCACGTGGCCGGGCACGCCCAGTCCGGCGTCGGGGCGCAGAGCGGGGTAGCCCAGGCCCGTGTCGAACAACGTGCCGGGCAGGTGGGTCTCCTCGGACTCCACGACGTGCGGCTCCATCAGGTGCCAAGCGCTTGCGCCCGGCTGGAGGGTGCCGTAGACGAACAGCAGTTCTGGCCAGTCGTCGGCGGACGGCTCGCCGTGGACCTCGGTCACTTCCAGTCCGTCGGTCATCGCAGGCCTCTCGCCCAGCACACGCGCGCCTCGCTGCGAGACGTCCGCGCAACGGACCATACGGCCGTTGAAGAGCACGGGCATCCGCTTCTTGGAGCCTGCCGTGTACGCCAGAACGCTGTCGATGACGCCACCGTTGTAGAGCACCACACGGCCCGTGTGCACGCGTACAAGGCGATAGCGCAGTCCGCGGCCCTCGCAACGGTCCAGCACACGCAGCTGTTCAGGCGTGGCGAACCAGATGGAGTGCTCTTCGGTGACGCCGGGCGCTCCCGCGAGCGTTGCCGGCCGCTGCCCGTCGCGCATGCGCAGACCGGCGGCCCAGACAGCAGAAAGGCCCTCGCACCGTGCGCGCAGCACGACCGCGGGGCCTTCGAGACCGAGCTCTTCGCGGAGCCAGGTGAGTTTGCTCGGATTGGCGTTCGAGCCGTAGCCGAGCACCGGCATCCGGCCCGCCAACGGCGGTTCACCGTGGTTCGCGAGCCATTGGTCTAGGTCGATGTTCTCCGGCTCGACCCGCCATCCCGACTCCATGGTGAGGTCCGGCCGCACTGGCCAGCCTGTTTCGTCCACGTGAACGAAACAGTGGTCTGGACGAGTACCCGGATAGGGCTCAGCCGGATGGCTTTCGTCGGTGAACGGTTGGGCCATTGGTCCACTATGCCAGTGCGAGGGGCTGGTTGGCGCCCCCTAATCGTGACCCATCCGAGGACTTGTCCGCGTTTCTAGGGGATTAGTGAGAACGTTCACTGCGCATTCGGGTGACTGACCCGATGTCTAATCGCCAACACTCCGGCGTCCCTCAGGGGTTGTCATAGCGTTGCTGCGCCTGGGCGACCTCTGGCTGGTTCGCCTCGATCCAGTGGGCGAGCGCCACGAGGTGGCTCGCGGCCCCCTTGCCGAGCGGCGTCAGCGCGTACTCGACGTGCGGCGGGATGACCGGGAAGACCTCGCGATGCACGAACCCGTCGCGCTCCAGCGTCCGCAACGTCTGGGTGAGCATCTTCTCGCTCGCCAGCTCCAGCTCGCGGCGCAGCTCGCTGAACCGCCACGCCTCACCGTTGGACAGCGCCTGCAACACCAGCACTCCCCACCGGCTTGTGACGTGTTCCATGATCGCGCGCTCGGGACAGATCGTGACCTGCATGCTCACCTCCACGTAAGTACCCGACTCTGAAGTAGGTACTTACGAAAGGTTAGCGCTTTCTCTAGCTTCGTGGGTATGACGATCCTCATCACCGGAGCAACCGGCCAGCTGGGCAACGCAGTCCTCCGCTACGTCCTCGACCGCACGAACGAGCAGGTCATCGTGTCTGTGCGCGATCCGAAGAAGATCACGCAGGAAGGCATCGAAGTTCGCCAGGGCGACTTCGAACAGCCGGAGACCCTCGACTTCCGCGGCGCCGACAAGCTGCTGATCGTGTCCGGCGAGGCCCCTGACGCCGACACCCGCATCCAGCAGCACAAGAACGCCGTCGCCAAGGCCGTCGAGCACGGCGTGGGCCACATCTTCTACACGAGCCTCACCGACGCGGACACGTCCACGGTGGGCGTCGCGGTCGTGCACAAGGCGACCGAGGAGGCCATCCGCGCCACCGGCATCCCGTTCACGTTCCTGCGCAACGGCATGTACCACGAGAACTACCTGGGCGCCCTGGCCGGCGACACCGTGGCGGTCTCCACGAAGGACGGCCGGATCGCCAGCGCGGCCCGTGACGACTACGCCCTGGCCGCCGCCGTGGCACTGACCACCGACGGCCACGAGAACGCGACCTACGAGCTCACCGGCTCGACCGCGTGGTCGTTCCCGGAGGTCGCCGGCGACCGCTTCCAGGACGTCAGCGACGACGACCTGATCGCGGCCGGCGTGCCCGCGATCTTCGTCGACTTCTTCAAGGCGATCCGCGAGGGCGTGTTCGCGGAGGTCCGCCCTGACCTGGAGAAGCTGATCGGCCGCCAGTCCCGTCCGATCAAGGTCTGAACGATCAGGTGAACTCGGGATGCGCCTCCGGATGCGCGTCCCACCACTTGCGGTACTCCGGGTTCCGGTCCAGCACCGACCGGTAGGCGTCGGCGGCGCACGCGAACACCTCGTGCGCCCGCCCCGCCACCGGCGAATCCCGCCGGGTGGCAACAAAAACGTCCGTCATCAACGGCATTCCCCGCAACCGCCGGATCACGATCCCCTCCCCGGTCCGCGAAGGCGCCGCCGCGAACGACACGCACCCTCCGGCCACCAGCCCGCGGGCCATGCTGGCCTCGCCGGTGTGATGGGTCAGCCGGGGCACGAACCCGGCGTCCGCACAGACCTGGAACATCTGCGTCCGGCTCCCGATGTGCTGCTTGGGCGGCGTGACCCAGTCCCGGTCGGCGAGGTCGGCCAGATCGACCTCCTCCAGCAGTGCCAGCGGATCCGTCTCCGGCAACGCCACGAACGCCGGTTCCGTCACGAGCTTCCGCAGCTCGATCCCGGCCAGGTCCCTGGCGTGCATGCCGTCGAAGAACTCGAACAGCGCCACGTGCACCTGTCCTGCCTCCAGCATGTCCACGATCTCGGCGGACGACGGCCGCACCTCCGCGCGCACGTCGGCGTTGAGCGCTCGAAGCCCCGACACGACCGACGCGAAGTACAGGATCGGGATGCAGCCGAAGATCAGCGGCCCGCGCCGGTCCGACTCGCGGGTGGTGCTCATCAGCTGAGCCATCTCGTCGAGGACCAGCCTTGCCGTGCCCAGCACTCGGCGGCCCAGGTCTGTTGGGACGCAACCGTTGCGCGTTCGGTCGAACACCTGGCCGCCGACCAGGCGTTCCACGGTGCGCAGCTGGGCGGACAGGGCGGGCTGGGTGAGTCCGAGCCGCGACGCGGCCCTGGTGACGCTGCCTTCTTCGGCGATGGTTCGCACCGCGCGAAGGTGTCGGAGCTCCAACTCGGGCATAAAGACCTTGTATCCCCCTTCTGAATGCGCCGCCACCCTTCGATCGGGGCATAGTGACTTCGATCGATCTTCCGGCCCGGCGCTTGCGGCAGCGCTCACGGGTCCGGCGCGGGAGGGTGCGCACCCCTCGGTTCGACGCTGCTGTCGCGCACCCTGCGCTCCGCGGCAGTAGCGTCGAACCCATGGCCGTCAAGGACTCTCCCAGGGACTGGGTCAACGAGCACATCCAGAAGTACGTCGAGACCGACGGCGCCGAGGGGCACGAGTGGCGGCCGGGCGTGCACACGTTGCTGCTGACCACGATGGGGCGCAAGAGCGGTGAGAAGAGGCGCACCGCGCTCATCTACCAACCCTCCGGCGACGACTACGTGGTCGTGGCGTCGCAGGGCGGCAAGCCGGTGCACCCGTCGTGGTACCTCAACCTCGAAGAGGAACCCGTGGTCGACGTCCAGGTCGCGGCGGAGAAGTTCCAGGCCCGTGCCCGCACGGCCGGCCCCGACGAGCGGGACCGGCTGTGGACGTTGATGAACGAGGTCTGGCCCGCCTACACCGAGTACCAGCAGAAGACCGACCGCGAGATCCCGGTGGTCGTGCTGGAGCGGGTCAAGGGATAGCGAGTTCGACCGGCTTCCCGACGAACTCGCCGCCGTCTGCGGAGCAGCGGCAATCAAACACGGATAGGGACCGCTGCACCCGTCACGGTCACCCGGCGGTCCTCGCGCGTGGCGTCGACCTCCAGCCGTGACGGCCTGCCCATGTCCTCGCCCTGGCTGATGACGAACCGTTGCGGCCCTTCGAGGTCGCGCAGGTAGCCGCCGAACGCCGCCGCGGCAGCGCCCGTCGCCGCGTCCTCGACGACACCGCCGACCGGGAACGGGTCGCGGGCGTGCACCAGATCCGCGGACTCGCGCCAGAACAGGTGCACCGTCGTGAGGTCGTGCGCCAGCATCAGGTCGCGCAACGCGTCGAAGTCGTAGTCCAGTTCGCGCAACTGCTCGCGGTCCTTCAAGGGGATCAGCAGATGACGGGCGCCGCCGAACCCGACGTGCACCGGCCCGTCGCCGATCTCCTTGTAGCCCAACGCCTCCAGGGCCGCGGCCACCAGCTCCGGGTCGGCCTCGGAGGTGCTGGTCGGCACGCTGGTCAGCGAAGCCGTGCCACCGGAGGTCTCGATGGTGATCTCACCGGCGGGAGTGTGGAACGTCAGCGGCCCGTCCCCGATCCGCTCCGCCAGCGCGACGGACGTGGCGATCGTGGCGTGACCGCAGAACGGCACCTCCGCCTTGGGACTGAAGTACCGCACGTCGAACGACCGCTCGCCCCTCGGCAGCACGAAGGCCGTCTCCGAGTAACCCACCTTCGCGGCGATGGCGAGCATCTCGTCGTCGGCCAGATCGGACGCGTCGAGCACCACGCCCGCCGGGTTCCCGCCGGCCGGATCGGTCGTGAACGCGCTGTACCGCAGGACTCCCTTGTCGCTCATACCCCGGTCCAACGCGTAGCAGTGCTGAAGTCTTCCGTGCATGTTCCTGCTGGTGAAGTAGGTCAGCCCTGCCTTCTCCAGCACGCGCCCGGACGCGTGGTTGCGCGCGTCGGTCCCCGCCACGACCCTGTCGGCGATGGCGAGCGCCTTGTCCCGCAGCTCCACGGCGACCCGCGAGGCGACGCCGCGGCCCCAGTGCGCGGGGTCGATCCAGTAGCCGATCTCGATCTCGCCCAGGTCGCCGTCGAGCATCTGCGCGAGCCCGACGACCACGCCGTCCTCGACGACCAGGTGCAGACCGAAGCCGTGCACCTCCCAGTGCCGCAACGCCTGCTCGTGCCGTTCGGTCACGTAGTCCGGGGTCCAGGGCATGCCGTTGCCGACGAACGCCGTCATCCGGGGATCGGACGCCCACCGCAGCATGTAGCCGAAGTGCTCGGCCTGCCAACGCACGAGTTCCATGCGGACCATCGTGCCTCAGCTGAACTGGGGGAGTAGCCCTTCGCACGTGCGGACCACGATCTGCGCGGCCTTGCGGTGGTCATGGGAGGCGTGCACGTCCGCCGCCTGCGCCTGCCACCGCAGCAGCGCGTCGAGCAGTGCCTCGCGCAGCTCCCGCGCGTCGGCCTCGTACTCGAAACCCAGCCGTGCCAACGGGGCCACGCCCTCGGCGCCGACGAGCCGCAACGCCTCCGCCTGCAGTTCGGCGGGCAGCTTCATCCGCCCGGACTGCAGCGCGGCCACGAGCCGGAGCTCGCGGAAGTCGTGCGCGGAGGCGACGACACGTTCCAGGTCGGACATCAGCTTGCGGGCGTTCGGCCGCGGCTCCATCCGGAACAGCACGTCGAGCGCCAGCAGCGCCGAGCGCGCCTTGAGGATCTCGCGGCGTTCGACGAAGTGCACCGCGATCGAGTCGCGCAGCTCGCCGAGGCCGCTGCGCTGCACCAGCTGGCCGGTCAGCTTCACCTGCGAGTCGAAGCCCTGCCGGATCAGCGCGGTGATCAGCCGGACGCCGAAGATCCCGAACCGTTCCAGCAGCACCTGCCGCACCAAGGGTTCCATCGTCAGCGGGAACTGCTCGCCGACGAACCGGTCCGCCGACAGCAGGTGGTCTTCCAGTTCCTCACGGCCCAGCGACGACAGGACGCGCAACGCCGCGAACTCGTCCTCGCGCAACGTCCTCGCGGCCACCGCCAGCAGTCCGGCGACCGAGACCACGTTCTGGCACAACGGTTCCACGGCCGGGTCGCGGCGGTAGCGGCGGGCGATCTGCTTGGCGGACGACAACGCGTCGATCCGCCCGGCACCGATCTCGTCGGCGCGGGCGAGCACCGCCACCGTGTGCACCGCCGCGGTCCGGGCGATCGGGTGGTCGTTGGCCGCCTGCAGGAACTTCAGGTCCTCGTCCTGCACGTGCCGCATCAGGTACAGCAACGCGTCCGCGTCACCGAGCACCTGGTCCGGCGTGGCCTCGGACGGGGTGTCGATCAGCACGACGTCGCGCAGCGTCCGCGCCGGCCAGTCGACGACGACCCGGTCGGAACGGTCGAACTGGCCCGTCTCGACGTGGTGGCGGTTGCCCCGCCTGCCGATCGTGAGCTCGTGCGGCCTGCCGGGACCGTTGAACACGTGCGCCCGCGCCTCGGTACCGCCGCGGTACCAGACGAACGAGGTCTGCGGCGTGAACTCGTCGCCGATCAGCGCGTTGACCACAGTGGACTTGCCGATCCGCGACCGGCCGGCCACCGCGATCCGCACGGGTTCGGTGTAGCGCTCGACGTGCGAGCGCAGCCAGGCCGTGGCGCGGGGGCTGTCGCGGTAGACCCCCAGCGCCTCCTGCAGCATCGACCAGACGACGCGGTCCAATGTCACGCGGTGAGCTCCATCGCCGGACCCCCGAGTGCCTGTACCCGCTTGTAGAGCGTGACGAGCTTGTCCAGCTCCTTGCGGCCTTCCCGCATCCTGCGCTCGCGTTCGGTCTGGTCGTCCTGCACCGCGCGCTTGGCGCTGCGGGCCGACTCCAGCAACGTCTCCTGCAGCTCCTCGGCGAGCGTGCTGAAGTGGTTGCGCAGCGAGCGCTGGATGTGCCGCCCCGAGTCGCGGACGTCCTTGGAGAACTTCATGAAGAAGTCGTCCACGTGCCGTTGCGCGGCGGCCTTCGCGGCGGCCTGGCGGCGCTTCAGCCGCTGGTCGCTCTCGTCCAGGATGGACTTCCCGCCGAACAGCGCGCCGGCGCCGAGCGAGATCACGTTGATCAGCGGCATGCCCGCGAGCGAGGTGACCAGGCCGAACATCAGCACGCCGCCGTAGGAGCCGCGCAGACCGGTGAAGAGCTTCTGCGGCATGGAGAACGGCTCGATCTTCGGCTTCTCCAGCTTGCTCGCCGGCTCCAGCAGGTCGTCCGGCAGCACCGAACCCGGGATCAGGTCCTCGCGGTAGACGGGGAAGTTCCTGGCTACCTTCGCGGCCACCCACTCCGCGCGTTCCATCAGCCAGGCGAAGTTCGTGGTGGCGGCCTCGTTGAGGTTGTCCTCCAGCCACTGCTCGAACTTGTCCCAGCCGATCGCGGGGTCGGCCTCGTCGTAGGTCTTGTCGACCTCGCGCAGGATCTTGCGGGTCCGGTCGCGCAGGTCGTACTCGACGTCGGAGATCAGGTCGGCCATCTCGTCGTTGAGCACGTTCTGCCAGCGCGCCGACCGGCGCCGCAGCTCGTCGACCCGGCGCTGGGCCTCCTGCAGCGTCGAGATCGTGGCGACCGTGCGGGACGAGTCGTGGGCCGTGAGCTCCTCGCGCAACGGCGTGACCAGCTGGGTGAGCGCGCTCGACGCCACCACGGCGACGGCGCGGCGGGCCAGCAGGTCGGCGCTCGCCACGATGTCGCTCTGCACGCACGCCACCAGCTCGGGGAACCCGGACTCGGTGTTGAGCCGCTGGTCGCCGGTCTTCGCGGCGCGCAACCTGAGCGCGCTCGACACCGGGATGAGCTTCGCGCGGATGCCGGCGCGGGCCAGCAGGGCCCGGTTGCGCTCCACGACGTGCCGCCAGCTCGGTACGAGGTCGATCTTGGTGACGACCACCGTGACGTTCGGGCAGGCCTCCATGACCTTCTTGAGCAGCGTCATCTCCGCCGCCGTCAGCTCGCCCGTCGCGTCGGAGACCAGCAGCACGGCGTCGGCCTGCATCAGCGTGGCGAACGTGCTGGCGGTGTGCGCGGAACGGGTGTCGCCGACGCCGGGGGTGTCGATCAGGACCAGGCCGCTGTCGAGCAGCGCGCGGGGGATGCCGATCTCGGCCCGCACGACGTGCTGCGCGGCGGCCTGTTTCGTCACCTGGTCGATCGGCACGGCGATGCGCTCGGTCGGGGTGTGGAAGATCGACCCGCCCGCGGACGCGTTGCGGACCAGCGCGGCCGACGGGGTGTCGGCGTGCTGGACGAAGGTCGGCACAGTCGTCGTGATGTCGTCGCCCACCGCGCAGACGGGGGCGTTGAGCAACGCGTTGACGAGCTGGCTCTTGCCTTGTTTGGACTCGCCGACGACGAGAACGCGCAACTTGGGGTCGAGTTGCTGTGCCCGCTTTTCGCGCAGCCGGGCCTCCAGATCGGGCCGCCGGTGCGTGACGCAGGCCCCGATCGTCTCGTCGAGCACGTCGAGCCAGGGCGGTGCCATCACCTGACTCATAGTGCCGTGTTCACCCCCTTGGGTGAAAGCCTCGAACGCGATACCGGTTTTGTTCTGGCTGACGGGGCTGTTCGGACGGACGGTGACGTTTCTCACCGAACCCTGGCGACGATCGTTTCGTCAGGAGAGACGACGAACCGGCCCTGTCCTCGTGAGACAGGGCCGGTCCGCCGGGGGAGGGTGGCTCAGCCGAGCAGGCCCAGGTCCAGGTCGCCGACGACCGGGACGTTGTGCGTGACGTCGGTGACGGTGCCGAGCACGTTGCCGACGCCGTGGTCGCCGCCGAGCACGTTGCCGACGCCGTGGTCACCGGTGACGGAGCCGGCGACACCGGTCGCCGTGCCGACGAGGCCGGTCGCGGTGCCCGTGACCTGGCCGACGGTGTCCAGGGAGTGCAGGCCGACGTCGCCGTTGGCCAGGTCGTCGAGGCCGCTGGTGTTCAGCACGCCCAGGCTCAGGTCGCCGCCGCCGAGCACGCCCAGCGCGTCGTGGCCGAGGCCCGTCACGCCGGTGAGCTGGCCGAGGATGCCGTCGGCACCGGGGACGGCCGAGGTGACGCCGTCGAGCGGCGCGTCGACGGTCGCGGTGGCGGTGTCGGCCACGTCGAGGACGGTGCCGGTCAGCGGCGACGCGGTCTGGTCGAGGACCGAGGTCACGTCGCTGACGGCGGAGAAGTCGCCGTCGATGCCGAGGCCGACGCGGGCGTACTCGCCCAGGGTGCTGTTCGCCACGGCGAACTGGAGGCCGTCGCCGTTGGCCGCGAGCATGCCGGCGGACGAGGTCTGCAGGTCGGTGAGGTTCACGCCCGACGAGGTCAGCTGAGACGCGACCGCCTGCAGCTGGCTGATGGCGCCGAGCGGGCCGTCCGCGAGGAGGTCACCGGCGGGCAGGGTCAGGTCGACACCGTCGATGGCGGGCAGGCCAGCGGGGGTGGCGGGCAGCAGGTCGAGGACCAGCGGGATGACTTCCTGCACGTCGACGGCGGTGATGTCGGCCAGGCCAGCCTGCTCCAGGGTGCCCTGAGCGTCGGCCGCGAAGGCGTCCTTGAGCGACGGGTCGCTGAGCAGGTTGAGCACGAAGTCGTGGAGCGTGCTGGGCTGGGTCATCTGAGGGCACTCCTGTGAGACGCGGATGTCGTGCGGGGTGTGTTGGCTGAAAGTTATGAGAGCGGGGCCGTCACCTGCATCGGGGATCACTCCCAGTGAATCCCCGTTCCCCGATGGGGTGACGGTCGTTGACCCCCTAGGGGATTAGGGGCCTCACTTGAGCGTCTCTTGTTCACCCGTGTAGGTACTGGTCGCTGCTGCGAACAGGTGAGGAAGAGACTTGGCGTACGTACTGGGAGTCGATGTCGGCACCACCCGGACGACGGCTGCCGTGTGCCGCCTCGACGGTGCCCGGGATGCCGAGATCGCCCTGGTGGTGCCGTCGTTGCTGCAGCTCACGGACGCGGGGACGTTCACGGTCGGCGAGCGCGGGGTGGTGGGCTGGTCGGCCTCCGGTTTCGCCCGCCGGATCGGCGACGCGGTCCCGTTCTCGCTGGGTCCGGAGATGTGCCCGGCCGAGGAGCTCACCGCGCTGCTGATCATGTGGGTCGTCGGCGAGGTCGTCGCCCGAGAGGGTGAGCAGCCCCGTCACCTGGCGGTCAGTCACCCGGCCGGGTGGGGTCCCTATCGCCGCGGGCAGCTCTACGCGGCGTTGCGGGCGGTCGGACTGTCCGAGGTGACGCTCGTGCCGGAGCCGCTGGCGGCGGCCGAGAACCACGCCATGCGGTCCAGGGTGATGCCCGAGGCGTCGCTGGCGGTGTTCTCGCTGGGCAGCCACGCGTTCTCCGCGTCGGTGGTCCGGCGGGCGCAGAACCGGACGTTCGAGCTGGTCAACCATGTCGACGGCGTCGACCACCACACCGGTGCCGACTTCGACGACCTGTTGCTGGGACTGGTGCGCGGCCGGCTCGGAAAGGACGGCCAGGTGTCGTCCGCCGAGTGCGAGGCCGCGAAACGGGCGTTCGGCCCGTCCAGCCCGTCCGTGGTGGTCAGCGGCGTCGAGATCGCGCGCGACGAGTTCGTGGACGAGATCCGGCCGTCCGTCGACCACCTGGTCGGCACCTTCGTCCGCGCCGTCGGGGCGGTGCAGCCCGACGCCGTGCTGCTCGTCGGCGGCGCCTGCCGGATGCCCGTGATCGGCGACGCGCTGTCGTCGTCGGTCGACTGCCGCGTGCTGGCGGAGGCCGCCCCCGAGCACTCCGTCGCCAAGGGCCTCGCGGTCGCCGCGCGGCTGGTGCTGCTCGGTCCCGCGGTCGAGCCGGAACCGCTCGAGACGTCGGTCCTCGTGCACACCCGCGAGGCGTCGTTGCGCTTCCCCGTCGGCGAGGTCCCTGACGCCGACGACGACTTCACCGCTCCACCGCCCCGCCCGCCGGTGGACGTGTCCCCGCTGGAACTGCCGCCGAGGCGGGTGAAGCGCGTCACGAGCGCGCTGAGGCCCGCCGGACGGCGCTCGAACTCCAGCTCCCGCTCCCGAGACGATGATGAGGACGGCCGTTGAGCGTGACCACGCGAGCCAAGTTGGTGCTGGACCCCCCAGTGCGAGACGTGCTCGACCGGATCAACGACGCCGGCGCGGGCACCCGCCTGCGCGTTGTCGTTGCGGCGCCTGGTGGTTACGGCAAGACAGCGCTGCTTTCGGAGATCACCAACACCGCCGTGCGCGTGGTCGACGACGCGCACCTGCTGGACGATGCTTCGTTGCGCTCTCTTGCCGATGAACCGCTTCTGGTGCTGGCTTATCGCCCCTGGCCGCGCCGCTCGGTGCTGGCCGAGCTGACCCGTGGCGCTGTTGTCGTGCCGTTGGCGCCGCTTTCCCGCGATGGGGTGCGTGAGCTGCTTGGCGCTCCCAAGCCTGTTGCGGACTTCGTGTTTGCGCAAACCGGGGGTGTGCCCCTGTTCGTGGAGCGCCTCGGGGCAGTTGCCGAGGTGTCGGCTGAGGTGCTGGGCGCGTTCCGTGCCGAGTTGGACTGGCTTGACGCTGATCTGCAGAAGTTCCTGCTGGCCGCGGAAGCCGGGGCCGCTCAGCGGCTGGATCTCCTGTCGGCGTTGCTGGACAAGGACTTCGACGAGGTCAGCGACATCATCGAGGCCGCTCGGGCTACCGGCATGCTCGCTGAGGACGGCACGTTGGTGCCGTTGGCGCATCGGGCTGTCGGGGCGTTGACCCGTGCCGAGCGGCGGATCGCTGTGCGGCAGAAGCTGGCTCAGCTTCAGCTTGACCGTGGTGGGCCGGTGTTGGAGCTGGTTCGGCCGTTGGTCGACACCGGGATCGGTGGGCCTGTTTTTGTTGCGGCGGCTCGTGAGGCTTTGTCCTCCGACCCCGCGCTTGCTGCCCGGCTGTTCAAGGCCTCTACCGGTGGAGGGACGCCTTCTGCCGAGACTGCTGCCTCTTGGGCCACGGCTTCGGCGATGGCCGGCGATCTGGATGGTGCTTTGCGGCTCGCTGATCAGGTGATCAGTGCTTCTGACTCGCCGCATCGGCGGACTGCTGCTGAGGTTGCGGCTGTTGCCCTTGCCCATCGGGGGCAGCTGGCTCGTAGCACTGAGCTGTTTCGGTGGGCGGCTACGCCTTATGCGGCCGCATTCGCCGGGATCGGGCTGATCGGGACCGGGCACCTGTTCGAGGAGACGCCTCCTCAGCCTCCGACCATGCTCGGCGGGGCGGCCTCGTTGATGGTGCAAGGGGTTCGGCAGTCGGTGGCCGGAGGGGAGACCGCGGCACTGTCCACATTGGTCCGTGCTTCGTCGATGCTCGAACCTGCCGGCGGGGCGGTGTTGTTGCCGGACAGCCCGGCTGCTCTTGCCGCTTTGGTGGCTGTGCACTGCGGTGAGTCCAGCGTTGCCGAGTCCGTGCTGGATCGGGCAGTGGAGACCGGTACCGGTGGGGTGCTGATGTCCGTTCGGCACCGGTTGTTGCAGGCCTGGTTGCAGATGTTGCGCGGGAACCTGGCTGTTGCCCGGGAGACGTTGATGTCCGTTCGCGGGGCTTTCGAGCCTCGTGACTGGATCTTCGCGGTGGCTCTCGAGGTCGGGGTTGCTCGGCGGAACTCTGACTTGGCCACGTTGCGGCGTACGTGGGAACAGGCCTGTGAGGCTGTTCTTCGGCATCCGGTGGATCTGTTCAGCCTGTTGCCGTTGGGGGAGTTCGCTGCTGCCGCTGCCCGGTTGCGGGATCAGGAGCGGTTGGCTCCGCATCTTGCCCAGGCATTTGGGTTGTTGAAGGCGTTGGGGGATCCGCCGTTGTGGGCCGCCCAGTTGCGCTGGGGGCTGTTGCACGCGGCGATCATCGATGAGAACACGGCTGGTGCCGAGGAGCACGCCGCCGCGTTGGCCGGGTTCCGGGAGCGGAGCCGGTACTGCGCGATCTTGTCCGCTGCGGCTGAGTGCTGGCTGGATGTCGTCGCCGGCGATGTTGATGCTGATCGGGTTGAGGAAGCTGCTCGTAGCCTGCACGCGGTCGGGTTGTGGTGGGACGCGTCCCGGTTGGCTGGGCAGGCTGCTATCCGGACGTCCGATCGTCAGGCCATGGTTCGGCTGCTGGACTGTGCCCGGTTGTTGCAGGGGCGGCCGGTTTCTGTCCGGCGTGAGGCCGATGCCGTTGCCGTGGTGGAGGATGCCGGGAAGTTGAGTGATCGGGAGCGGGAGGTGGCTCAGCTGGTTCTGGAGGGGATGACCTATCGGCAGGTTGGGGACCGGTTGTTCATCTCCGCCAAGACTGTTGAGCACCACATGGCTCGGATGAGGCAGCGGCTGGGGTCCACGTCGCGGTCGGATTTGTTGGGGCAGTTGCGGCATATTCTGGGTGGTTGAGGCTCCGCCCCGGACCCCGCCAATCTGATCAGAAGCCGGGTCCACCCCGTCCGGACCGCAGTGGTGAGGACGGCTCGCCTGCGGCATCGCTCGGGTGGCCGTGCCTGCTGCCGTTCATCGAGGTGAAGTTCCCGCTGGCCGCGTGTAGCCCGATCGAGGGTCGAGGGTTGGGCTTGTTCGTGAGAAAATTGATCCGATTGAGCGAGGAAATGTTGTAACGCTCAGAGATCGCTATTACCCCGTTGGGGGAACGTCCCTGCGCATTGGGACGGTGCGGTTTGCTGGCGGTAGGCTTCCGCACCGTTGCTCGCCGAGCAGGTCAGGTGGAACGATTGCCGAGCCAGGACGACGCGAGACCGTCACGTCCCGTGGGACGCGACGAGCTGGCGCGCGACTGGGCTATGAAGGTCAGTCGTACCGCGTACATACCTCTGTCCGCCGCGAAGCTGACTGAGGAGTTGCGCGAGCTGCTCAACGTGGTGGCCGAGGCGCTGGCTGAAGATCCCGCTGTGGCCACCGTCGTGGGGACTCGTCTCGTGGAGATCCACTGCGTCGGCGCTGAGAGTTTGCGGGAGTCCGTCGAGGTTCTTGCGCGGTTCATCGTGCAGGAGGGGGCGGACGCCCAGCAGGCCGCGTTGGTCATCGGGGCCGTGGCCGGGGCGTACACCGCTGCTATCCAGGCGTTCGTCCTGGAGCAGCAGGAGAGTGTGAGTCAGGCGCTGTTGCGGGCCAATCGGGCTGTGCAGTTGGACCTGCAGGCCAGCGAGG
Source organism: Lentzea sp. HUAS TT2 (assembly GCF_051853195.1). Classification (NCBI taxonomy): domain Bacteria; kingdom Bacillati; phylum Actinomycetota; class Actinomycetes; order Pseudonocardiales; family Pseudonocardiaceae; genus Lentzea; species Lentzea sp. HUAS TT2. Next base: position 3,477,789 of record NZ_CP196667.1, read on the forward strand.
AGCGGTTCGAGGACATCTTCGCCCACTCGTCCACCGGCATCGCGATGGTCGGGCTCGACGGGGAGTTGATGCGCGCGAACGAGGCGCTGTGCAACATCCTTCGGCGGGAGGACGTCGACGGGATGACGTTGACGGACCTGATCGCTCCGGCTGATCTGCCGCTCATCAACGACGCGTTGGCCAGTTTGCGGTACGGGCGGATGCGGCGGGTGGAGGAGCGGCCCCGGCTCATTGATCGCGATGGCGAGCACTTCCGGGTGCTGCTGGCGGCGACTGTGCAGCGGGACGCCGAGGACAAGCCTGAACACTTCGTCGTGATGATCGACGACGACAGTCAGCTCACGTTGCTCGGCGGGCGGTTGCAGTACCAGTCGTTGCACGACGCGTTGACCGGGTTGCCGAACCGGCAGTACCTGACTACTCGGCTGGAATCGTTGCTGCACAGCGACATTGAGCACGGTGTGACGCTGTACCACCTTGATCTCGACGCCTTCGCGGTGATCACGGACGGGCTGGGGCGCGAGGTCGGCGACAAGGTGTTGAAACTTGTCGCCGAGCGGCTCAGTTCTGTGTTCTCCGGTGAGAAGGCGATGGTCGCGCGGCTGGAAAGTGACGAGTTCGCCGTGCTCGTCGAGAACGGTCCCGAGACGCCGGACGTCGACACGACGATTCGGACGATCGAGCACGAACTGGCCGAGCCCGTCTACTTCGGGGAGAACGGGGTCGCGGTGTCGGCGTCGATCGGGGTGCTGCCCCGGCTGCATCCTGGTGATCATCCCGCCGAGGTGCTGCGGGCCTCGGACATGACGTTGCGGCGTGCCCAGCGCAGCGGGCGGCGGCAGTGGGGGCTGCAGGACGCCACGCAGGACAAGCGGGAGCAGGAGGAGTTCGCTCTTGCCGCCGTTATGCCCGGTGCTTGGGAGAACGGTGACATCGAGGTCGTGTTCAACCCCGTCATGAAGCTCGACGGGACGGCGCGGGTGTGCGTCGAGGCCGAGTTGAACTGGCGGCATCGGGACGTCGGGCTCATCCCGCACGAGAAGTGCGTCGGGATGGCCGAGCACACCGGGCTGATGCTGCCGCTCGGCGAGTGGATGTTGCGGACGGCCGCCGAGACCGCGTGCCGGTACGAGGAGATGCTCGCTGTCTGCCTCACCGAGAGCATGGCGAACAGTCCTGACCTCGTCCGGGACGTGCGGCGGGTGCTCGCGGACACCGGGTTGCAGGCAGGGCGGTTGTTGCTCGGGTTTCCGGTGCACGTGCTCGCGTCCGAGGACAGCGAGGCCGCCGACAACCTCGACCTGCTCTCCGGCATGGGGATCCACATCGGCGCGCGGGACTTCTCCGGCTCCACCGCGGAGATCGAGCTCGTGCGGTCGCTCGGGGTGGCGGCCGTGCGGGTGAAGGGGCGCTGCCAGAAGCCGGACGAGCTGGTGTCGCACGTGCTCAGCGACCTCGTCGGGTTCGTGCACGAGGCCGGTGGGATGGTCGTGATCGACTCGATCGAGGACGCTGAGCAGCGCGACTGGTGGGGTGATCTCGGCGCGGACGCGGGCGTCGGGCCGGTGTTCTGCGTGGAGCCGACTACTGAGTGGCCCGACGCGGGCTGAGGTGCACGAGGATCAGCGCGAAGCCCGCGATGGTGACCATGCGCAGGGCGGCGCTGATGCCGTTCCAGTCCTTCGACTGCCACATCGCGAACCACTCACCGCCGACGGTGATGAAGCCGCCGAGGAACAGCGCCACGATCATCAGCAGGCCGGCGGACGCGAACTTGCGCGCGCTGTCCTCCTTGTCACGCAGGTACGCGACGGTGCCCGCGGTCAGCAGGACCGCGGAGATCGCCTCCCACAGGATGATCGCGACGTAGACGATCGTGACGACGGCGGGGCTCGTGATCGCCCGCCACTTCAGGCCCTCGCCGAACGTCGTGTCCATCGCGAGGACGTGCTGCACGAACGCCTCGTTCGTGCCGTAGTCCGTGACGTTGCCGAGCACCACGAGAATCATGTTGAGGGCGATGAACCCGACGGTCACCGCGACGACCGCGCGCAAGCTGCCGACCCGAGCAAGAAGACGCATGAATCGGACAGTAACCGATTCGGTGCTGCACGTGAGGCAGTTGCCCGGTGAGGGTCAGCACGGATCCCGGAAGTCCATCTGCGACAGACGTTCCTGCCACAGCGCCGGGGTCAGCACGCCGCGGGTGGCCGTGCAGATCCGGGCGATCTCGTGCTCCACGTCGAGGTCCCACAGCCGTACGACGCTGTCCGCGTTCCCGGTCGCGAGCACCTTGCCCTGCGGGGAGAACTGGGCCAGCGGTTCGGCCGCCCAGTCGCCGGCGATCTGCTGGCCGAGGTAGGACGGCGCTGCCGGGTTCCCGATGTCCCACAGGCGGAACGTCCTGTCCGCGCTGCTGCTCACGAGCGTGCGGCCGTCCGCGCTGATGGAGAGCGAGCTGATCGTGCCCGTGTGCCCGGACAGCTCGCTGATCAGCACCGGGTGCTCGCGGTCGCGGATGTCGTAGAACCGGATCACCTTGTTCTGCCCGGCGGTGATGAGCGTGCCGCCGTCCGCGGTGAAGATCGCCTGCCCCACCACCTGCGGGTCCACGATCGGCCCGCCGAGCTGCCGTGGCCTGCTCGGGTCGCTCACGTCCCAGAGCCGGGTCGTCTTGTCGCTGCTCGCCGTGGCGACCGTGCGGCCGTCCGGGCTGAACTCGGCGTCGTTGACGTAGGCGTCGTGGCCCGTCAGCGGTTCTCCCAGCGGGGTCGGCTTCGAGGGGTCGTGGACGTCCCACAACCGCACCGACTCGTCGGTGTTGCTGGTCAGCAGCACCTCACCGTCCGGGCGGAACACCGCCCACGCCGAGAAGCGGTTCGTCAGCACGATCGGTTCGCCGAGCGGTTTCACGTGCAGCGGATCGGACAGGTCCCACAGCCGCACTGTTTTGTCGCCGGCCGCGGTGGCGAGGACCTTGCCGTCGTGGCGGAACCGCGGCCTGCTGACCGTGCGTTCGTGCCCGGTCAGCGGCGGGCCGATCTGGTGGGGGCGGTGTGGGTCCGTGACGTCCCACAGGCGCACGGTCTTGTCGCTGGAGCCGGTCGCGACGATCTTGCCGTCCGGGCTGAACGACGGGGTCGTCACCTGGGAGGAGTGACCGAGGAGCATCGCGCGCGGCAACGACCAGAGGTTCACCGCGTTCTCCAGCGAACCGGTCGCGAGCGAGGCGCCGTCCGGGCTGAAGCCGACCGCGAAGACGCCGGCTCCCCGCGCGGACAGCGGGCGGCCCAGCGGACTCGGCGCCTCCGGGTCGCTGAGGCTCCACAACCGCGCGGTGGCGTCGGACGCGCCGGAGGCGAGCACACGGCCGTCCGGGCTGAACTTCACCGACCACACCGGGCCGGTGTGCCCGACGAGCGGCTGACCGACCGGTTCCTGCGTGGACGGGTCCCACAGCCGCACCGTTTTGTCGTCGGCGCCGCTCGCGAGGAGCTTGCCGTCGCCGCTGAACGCCACGCTGTGGATGCCGAGCGTGTGGCCCTCCATCGGCTTGCCGACCCTGGCCCGCGTGGCGACGTCCCACAGCCTGATCGTCTGGTCGTCGCCGGTCGTGGCGAGCGTCCTGCCGTCCGGGCTGAACGCGAGCGAGCGGACCGCGGCCGCGTGGTCGCGCAACGGCTCGCCGGACGGCCTGGTGTTCGCCGGGTCGCGGACGTCCCACAGGCGCGCGGAGCCGTCCTCGTTCGCCGCCGCGAGCAGCGTGCCGTCCGGGCTGAACTCCAGCAGGTACGAAGGGCCGTTGCCGGTCTGGATCGTCTCGAGGGCCTGGGGGGAACTCGGGTCTCGCACGTCCCAGAGGCGGATCGTCGCGTCCTGGCCGGTGGTGGCGAGGATCTTGCCGTCCGGGCTGAACACGGCGGAGCTCAGCCAGTTCGTGTGCTCGGAGATGACCGCGATCTCCTTGGGGCGACTGCGATCCCTCACGTCCCAGAGCCGCGCGGTGCGGTCGTAGCTGGCCGTGGCGAGCAGCGTGCCGTCCGGGCTGAACGTCGTCAGGTAGATGGCGCCGGTGTGCCCGACGAGCGGCACGGCCAGCGGGACCTGCTGGATGGAGAGCAGCTTCGCCACGACGCCCTGGTCGTCGGGACGCATGCGGTGCGCGACCATCAGGAACTGGGCCGACAGCGACGGATCGCTCCCGGTCAGCCGGTCGGCCTCGGCGACGACCTGGCGGAACTGGGCGTCGTTGCGCTGGTTCACGGCGATCACGGCCGCGCCCGCGGCGATCAGCGCGAACACCGCCACCAGTGCGACCGCAGACCTGCGCAGCCAGACGCTCTTGCGGTGCTGGCGCTCGGACGTGCGCACGAACTCCTTGGCGATCGTGGTGACGTCCTGCTGCTGCCGCACGCCCTCCAGCCGTGCGCCGCGGTAGAGCAATGACGAGTCGTGGTCGTGCGTGGACCACGTCGCCGCGTCCTCCTCGAGCCGCTGCCGGGTGAGGTTGCCCGCGCGGTCCTCGTCGATCCAGCTGCGCAACCGGGGCCACGCCTGCAGCAACGCCTCGTGCGTGATCTCCACCGAGTCGGCGTCCGTGGTGATCAGGCGTGCGTGCGTGAGGACCTCGAGCGCGCGTTCCGTGGCGGGCAGGATCGCGGCAGCCTCCAGCAGGCTGTGGCGGCTGGAGCGGCGGCGGGTGTCCTGCGTGTCGTCGCCGACCCTGACCAGGCGCAGGAGCAGCTGTTTGGCGGCGGCCCTCGCCGGTTCGTCGAGGTCTGACCAGGCGCGTTCGGCGGTGGTGGCGACGGCGCCCTGGATGCCGCCCGCCGCCCGGTAGCCCGCGATCGTGAGGCGCCCCGCCTGCCTGCGCTGCCACGTGACCAGCAGCGCGTGGCTGAGCAGGGGGAGCGCGCCGGCGTCGTAGGCGTCCTTGCCGCGGCGGTTGTGCGTGCCCAGGTCCCGCAGCATCAGGTCGACCAGGCCGGCCTCCAGCTGCAGGCCGGCGGCCTTGGCCGGGCTCGTCACGGCGTCGCGCACCTCGGCCGCGGACATCGCGCCGAGCACCATCTGCCTGGTCTGCAGGGCCTCGGCGAGCTCGGGGAAGTCGAGGCAGCGCGCGTAGAAGTCGGCGCGGACGCCGAGCACGACCGCCGTCTTCCCCGCCGCCGCGTGCAGGGCCTGCACGAAGATCCGCAGCCGGTTCTCGTCACCGCCGAGGGTGAACGCCTCCTCGAACTGGTCGACGATCACCACCCGGTCGCCGACCGCCGTCTGCACCTCGCGCGCGATGTCGGTGAGCACGTCCGACTCGGCCGCCTCCAGGGCGTGGGTCAGTTCCGGCGCCTGGAGGGCTAGTTCCTTGAGCGGGTCGGTGCCCGGCGAGATGACGACGGCCTCTTTGCCCAGCCGGGGGAGGACGCCCGCTTTCATCAAACTGGACTTGCCGGCGCCGGACGCGCCCACGAGCATTGTGATGCCGTTTTCGTTCAGCCTGTCGAGAAGTGCGTTCGTCGCTCTTTCCCGGCCGAAGAACCAATTCGCGTCCTGGGGTCCGAATGCGCTCAGACCCATGTACGGGCAGACGGAGTCGTCTTCCTGAGGGGGTGTGTCCGGCTCCGCGACGGGGCTCGCGAGCGCCTCTTCCCAGAGGGTGCGCCACGCGTCGAGCTCGTACAGGCCGTCGATCGCCGGCTGGGGCCTGCGCTTGCGGGCCTCGCCGACGAGGACCTCGAGGACCGCGCTCAGGCCGCTGAACCTGGCGGGGACGTTGCGCCCGCGCCGCCAGTCGCTGACCCGCTGCGCCGGGACCCGCAGCGGCCTGCCCTGCTCGTCCGTTCGGCGGGCACGGGCGACCGACTCCGTGACTCGCTTCAGAGGAGGGTCGCCTGCCTCCGCGTAGAGCAGCGCGAAGCGCTCCGCGAAGACGCCACGGGGTCCCAAGCGGGCCTCCTCGTCCGGTCCGGAAAACGTGGATCGACCGCCTGAGCTGCGGCGCACGCACCGGACAGGTGGTCAGAGGCCCACCATAACGAGGTGGTCTGACAACCTCGACTCCACGTCCTTCACGAGACCGGGAGACCGTCAAAGTGGCAGTGGCTGACTGGGGAAGAGTTTCCACGGCTGAGGAGTTCCGGGGGTCTCCTCAGCCGTGGCCCGTGCCGAGTGAGTGGCAGGGCGCGGCCTGCTAGGTCAGGCTGTCTGCCAGAGGGCGTCCGCTTCCGGCTGCTTGGGCTGGACCCGGTTCGGATCGGGCAGGTAGCTCTCGGTCGGCAGCGTCACGTACGTGATGGCGTCCGGTTTCAACGCGGTGAGTTTGCCCGCGAGGTCGGCCAGTTTCGGAATCGAGCCGATTTCGGTGTCCGTCACGATGGACTTCGTGAGGATGTCGGCGAGCTGGAGCGTTTTCGCGGGACTCGCGAGCCAGTTCTCGTTCGCGATTTTCTCGCTCAACGCCCGCATGAACAGCTGCTGGTTCTTGATGCGGTTCAGGTCGCTGCCGTCGCCGATGCTGTAGCGGGTCCGCACGAATGCGAGCGCCTGGGTCCCGTCGAGCCTGGTGGGCCCGGCCGGCACGTGCAGCCCGCTCTTCTCGTCGTCGATCGCCTCGGGCATCGTGACGTCGATGCCGCCGAGCCGGTCGACGACGTCGCGGAAACCGTTGAAGTCGATCTGCACGAAGTGGTCGATCCGGATGCCGCTCATCTGCTCGACGGTCGCCACCGTGCATGCGGCGCCGCCCGTGGAGAAGGCGCTGTTGAACATGGCGATCGCGGCCGGCGGGCTGGCCCCGCAGCGCGGCCTCGGCACCATCGTGTCGCGCGGGATGCTGACCACGCGCGCCTGGTCGCCCTTCGCGTTCAGCTGCACGACCATGGCGGTGTCCGACCGCCCGTCGTCCTTGCCGACGAGGAGGATGTTGAGGGGGCGGCCAGGCGTCGACGGAGGCCTGGGGTGGGTGATCTCCTTGGCGAGATCGACGGTCTTGAGATTGCTCTCGAGCCGCCAGTAGGACCCCCCGACCACGACGCCCGCCGCGATGACCACCGCAGCCCCCGAGACCACGAGCCATCGTTTCAAGTGGACGTTCATGGTTTCCACGGTCCCTGGCGTTTGTCCAGGTCCCGTCGATGGTTTGTCATGGTTGTGTCACAGCGCGCCTCAGCTGGTCGAGGAAGGTGGCGTTGTCGGCCGTGACGGCGTACCTGGCCTTCGTGCGTTCGGGGGCGATGTCACGTCCGAACGGGCTTTCCGGGGCGAGGAACCGCTGGTCCGCGACGATCTTGCCGCGCGTGTAGCGGCCGGTGAGCTCGATCGCGAACCGGTCCTCGTGGTACGTGGCGAGGGCGGGGTCGAGCAGGATCGCGGCGGCCAGCGGGTCGTGCGGGACGAAGCCCTTCTTGCCGAGGAAGCTGCCGTAGAAGTCGGCGTAGAAACCGAGGATCCGCTTCGGGTAGCAGTCCTCGGGCAGCGCGTCGAGCCACTCCTGCGGCGCGTGGCCCTCCATCGTGACGTCGAGGCCGACGATCGTGAGGTCCTCGAAGCCGGCGCCGAGGACCAGGTCGGCCGCCTCCGGGTCGTGCCAGAAGTTGGCCTCGGCGTGGGAGGTGATGTTGCCGGGCACGTTGAGCGCGCCGCCCATCACCACGACCTTGTCGAGCAGGTCCGGCAGCCGTGGCTCGATCTGCAGGGCCAGCGCGACGTTGGTGAGCGGCCCGATGGCGAGCAGGCTCAGCCGCTTCGGGTTCTCCCGCGCCAGGTTCGCGAGCTGCTCGGCAGCGCTTTCCTTGGTGTGACTGGACTTCGGCTCGTCTCCCGCGTGACCGCCGAGCCCGTCCTCCCCGTGCACGCTCTCCGCGGTCATGAGTGGCTGTGCGAGCGGTTTCGCCGCGCCCATGGCGACCGGGACGTCGAGGTTCAGGCGTTCGACGAGCCGCAACGCGTTGGCCGTGGCCTGCTGCACCGGCACGTTGCCGTGGACCGTGCCGATGGCGACTATTTCGGTTTCCGGCTGTGCGCGCAGGTAGTACAAAGCGAGGGCATCATCGATGCCGGGGTCCGCGTCGACGATGATCCGCATGCGTTCGATCATGCCATCGGGGGAAGACATGACGGTCCGTCCCGCAACAGTCGCCGACGCTCCCGCAGTCGCTTCGGTGCACGTCCAGACCTGGCGGGCGGCCTACCGCGGCCTCGTCCCCGACTCGGTGCTGGACGAGCTCTCCGTTTCGGCGCGCACGTCGATGTGGGAGCGGAGCATCCCGCGCGGTGGCGTGTGGGTGGGGCTCGTCGACGACGTGGTCGCCGGGTTCGTCGCCGTCGGACCTTCTCGTGAGCCCGATGCCGCGTTCGAGCTGTACGCGATCTACGTGCTGCCCTCGGCGTGGGGCACCTCGTTGGGGTACGAGCTGGCGCGCGCTGCTCTGGGTGACGAGCAGGACGTGGTGCTGTGGGTGTTCGACGAGAACCCGCGAGCCCGGCGGTTCTACGAGCGGCTCGGGTTCCGCGCCGACGGCACGGTCAAGACCGAGACCGTCGGCGGGGCCGAGCTGAAGGAGATCCGCTACCGGTTCACCGGCGTTGCAGAATGAGCTCGTCGATTCCTCGGAGGGAGCCACCGTGGTGTTCCGAGCAGTGTTCCGCCGCAACCTGGAGTCGCGCGAGACCTCGATAGCCCGCGAGGTGTTCGGCGACGCCCTGGACATCAGCGCACTGACCCTGGCAGAAGGCGGCCTGCTGGGCAGCTTCGGCGTGGCCCGCACCCTGCCGAGACTCGTCACGTTCCCCAGGGGAGTCCTGACCACGCCACAACACCAGGCCCGCTACGAGCGCTGGCTGGTCCACGAACTGACGCACGCCTACCAGTACCAGCACGGCCGCAGCGTCCTGAGCCTGCTGCCGACCGCCATGGCGGGCTTCTTCGTGAAGGGCCTCTACAACTACGGCGGCGAGGAAGGCCTGCGCGGCAAGAAGTTCTCCGACTTCAACACCGAACAACAGGCCAACATCGTCGCCGACTACTACTACTTCTCCACGTACGAACCGCACCGCGACCTATCGGCCTACGAGCCGTACATCAGCCACGTCCGGTCAGGCGCTTAGACCGTCTCGCCGCGCCGAATCACGTAGGTGAAGCTCTCCCAGTCATCCCCGGCCATGTTGTCCGGCACGATGGTGACGACCTCGGAACCACAGTGCGCGAACAGCAACCGCACGAGGTTCGTGTCCACTCCGAACATCTCGATGCCACCGTCCTTGCGCTCGTGGGGCGCCTGCCGTGCCGCGATGACGATCTCCGGCTGCTCGGCGGGCGCCGCAACGGCAACGGCCTCGGGCACCACGACCACCTCGGTCCGCGTAGGCGTACTGCCCACCGCGGCCCACCAGGTGACAGCCTCCTGCACGACGTCCAGCTCGAGCTGGTACTCCCCAGCCACCTCAGGCGCGACAACCGCCAGGTCCAACTCGACAGCAGCACCAGGCGCGAGGTCGAACGGCAGGTCAGTACGCCCGTCGTCCCAGCTCACGGGCTCGTCGTCCTTGAGCCAGTGGTTACCGAGCCGGATCAACTGCCCGGACGGCCACGTGTGCCCGCTGACGTTGGTGACCCGAGCCCGCACCGTCACAGCCTGCCCGGCACCGATCTTCGCGGGCACGTCGACCAACTCGATCCCGGCCCGCATGCCGTCGGCCGTCAACTCTTCGCGCTTGCTGGGTCGGCAAGGCAACTGCACCACCAGCACCCCACCAGGCTTCACGACGCGCTGCAGCTCCAGCAATGCGTTCACTTGAAGCGCCGGCGGCGAATGCTGAAGCGAGATCAGGGTGACCGCGGAGTCGAACGACTCGTCGTCAAAGGGCAACCGGAACCCGTCATAAACGACAAAGCTGATCCGCTCGGGAAGCCGGTTGATCCGGTTCGCCTCGTCGACCATCGACTGCGCGACGTCAACACCCACAACCTCGTGCACATGCGCGGCAAGCGCGTTGGCCAACCGCCCAGCACCACAACCGAGGTCGATCACCCGTTCCCCGAACGACAACCCGGCCGCGTCGACGTGCTTGCGCACCAACGCGATGGGCCCGGCCCCGGTGGCGAGGAACTCGTCGACGTCCCACCCGCCGTGCCGCCGCTCGGGATCGGTGAGCACCGCCCACAGCGGGTCTTCGCGCCCGAGGTTCTCCCAGGTGGACTTGAACCGATCGACCGGCATGCCGTTGCTCCAGGTGTGCATCGCTTGTGGGCTTGGCGGAGGGTCCCCGCAGGCGGTCATGACGTTGGTCATCGCGCGGCGGGGATTCTATCGGGCCGGGTCGGGCGGTGGAGGCGATCTGACACACCGTCGGGGTTGTGCGACTGCGGTCCTGGTTGCACCACGCGCGGCGCCACGAATGCGGCTGGAGATCGTCTTCAATGGCCGGCGAAGACTAAGGCCTCTGACCGATGTACACAGGTCAGAGGCCTTAGTTTCACCCGGCGAAAGGTGGTGCCCCAGGCAGGATTCGAACCTGCGACACACGGTTTAGGAAACCGATGCTCTATCCCCTGAGCTACTAGGGCTGGCGACAGCAGTCTACCGGGACACCGCCACCGACTTGACCAGCACCCCACCTGCCGCAGACCAGGCCCTCGCTCACACACCGTGAGGAGTGCGCAACCGGGGCTGCGGCCGTTGGAGGGAAGTGAGGCAGGCCACCTTCTGCTGGGCACAAACGTCAGGTAGGGAGGGCGTGTGAGCAGACCTTGGCCCGACTTCCGTCCCGGTCCGCTTGGTTCCCTCAAGGCCTGGTGGCGCAGGAGGGTGCCCAAGCGAGCCGAGGACATCACCTTCGTGCCGCCGGCCAGCAGTCATCAGCAGGACTTCGAGACGCCCTTGCCGAGCGCGGTGTACGGGCTGGACTTCCAGCTGAGGTTCACGGTGGTGTGGCGGCTCGATCTGGCCACTGGTCTGCGGCACAACTCGCCGCGGAGTGCTGCCATTCATCACGTTCTGCAGCGGGCCAAGGAGATCAGCGGCAAGGCGATGCTGGTGCATCACGCTGCCCTGCAGGTGCAGTTGGGGGATGAGCTCGCCACCGAACGGCAGGTGCCCGGCACGCATGTGTGGGCTCGGGCCGAGCAGGTGAAGGTGTCGGTCGGCGAGGACGACCTGGAGATGGCCAAGAAGCACATCGAGCTGCTCAGGAACTCCACGTTCAAGTTGGCTGAGCGGGACGTCGAACGGGCCGAGATCCGGTACCTGCGCGACGAGGTGTTGACGGACGTCGGTACGGCGACGATCTGGTGGTTGCAGCGCAACGGGTATCAGGTCGAGGAGGCGGTCAAGCTGGCCGATCACCTCGCCGAGCTCGTGCGGATCGCGCAGCGGGAGCCTGCGACGCACTGGGCCGAGTCGTTGGTCAGCAGTGTGGAGCGGGCCATGCCTGAGCTCGAGGACTCGCATCGGCGGGATCTGCGGCTGCACCTGGTCAAGGCGCTGAGTGTTTACGGCGGGTCGCGGGTGGCGGCGGAGTTCGCTGACCAGATCGGGTTGCCTGCGGGCGAGCAGCACCTGAACGGACACGTCTAGGCTGGTCCGGGTGTTGACCCAACTTCGCAGTGCTGCTGTTGTTGCCGGGTTGCGGGCGCTTGCCCGGCTCACGCCCTATGCCGAGGCTGAGTTGCTCGGGCTTGGCAAGGTCGTCAAGCCTGGGGACGTCTGTGTCGACGTGGGGGCTGCTCTGGGGCTCTACACGGTCACCTTGTCGCGGCTGGTCGGTCCACAAGGGACTGTGCACAGCCTTGAGCCGCTCGTGTTCGCGCACCCCGCCCTGTCGTACGTGCTGCGGCCGCGGGAAGGGGCGAACATCAAGCGGCACTCCGTTGCCCTCGGTACCGAGCAGGGGCGTGAGGTCATGTCCGTGCCGGTGCGGCACGGGAGTCCCGTCACCGGGCGGTCGTTCCTCACTGCGGGGGCGAACGGGCTCGGGTCCAACGAGGAGTTCGAGCAGCACCTGGACGTGCTGGTCAAAACGGACACGCTCGACCACTTCGTCGAGGAGCAGGGGATCACCAAGCTCGACTTCGTGAAGGCGGACGTCGAGGGTGCCGAGCTGCGGGTGCTCGAAGGGGCCAAGGAGACGATCGACCGGCTCAAGCCCGCGTTCCTGCTGGAGATCGAGGAACGGCACGTCGAGCGGTTCGGTTACCACGCCAAGGACGTCGCGGACTTCCTCGCCGAGCGCGGGTACCGGATGAGCACGTGGCACAGCGGTGAGTGGGTGCCCACGCACAACATCGGGGACGAGATCAGGAACTACCTGTTCAGGGCCTGAAATAAGTAGAGGACGCCGACCCCTGGGGGTGGATCGGCGTCCTCATCTCGAAGGCCTACGAAACGTAGACCTCAAGCTCGTACAGGGAGTATCCGTACTGACCGGCCCGTTGGGTACCCGTCATCCGGAGGTATCTCGCGTCCTGTGGGGTGAACGCTACGACATCATCGCCGCCATCGCCAGCACTTGTGGAGAAAACGTTCCGCCAGTTGCTGCCGTCATTGGAAACTTGGATGTGGTAGCCCTTCCCGTAGGCCGACTCCCATCGCAACACCGCGCGACCGACCCGTTGCACTGAGCCAAGGTCGACCTGGATCCATTGGTTGTCGTTCCAGTCGCTGGCCCAGCGGGACAACGGGTTGCCGTCCACCACGTTCGCCGGCGGGAGGGTGTTCCAGCCCGTTTCGTGTGACGACGAGGTGGCGGTTCTGCCCGCTGCCAGGTTGGTGATGCTCTGGCCGCGGCGGGACGGGAACTGCACGACCTGCTGGTACGTCGGGCGGTTCTGCCAGTGGATCTTGTCCTGGGTGATGCCGCCCATGGCGCGGTGGATGATCGTGTCCGCGCACCACTGGTCGCCTGCCGCGCAGTCCGCGTCACCTGGGTAGACGGCGTTCGCGGGCTTGGCCGCGGCCGAGACCAAGGAGTTCACGAGTGCCGTGCGGCAGCCGGACAACGTGCCGCCGCCGCAGTAGGTCTGCGGGAACGCGCCCTGGACCGGGTCGCCGAGGACCTTGCGCAGGTCCTTGTCCACGTAGCCCCACCAGCCGTACTGGAACGAGGAACCCTTGTGCGGCGCGGCACCGTGCGCGTCGGACGGGGCCTCGTCGACCTGCTGGGCGCCGACCAGGGCGTTGAAGAGGTCGTCGCCGAGCGCCGGCTTGAACTGGGACTCGACCAGGAGGGGCCACCAGGCATCGAGAATCCGGATGGCTTCCGCGTGGTTGTAGGTCTTGCTGCCCTTCGCGGTCTCCTTGCGCAACGAGCCGGAGCGCTGCCAGTCCTTCAGCTTCTGCACGACGGGCGCCAGCGACGGATCAACCGGTGCGGACTCCACCACCCGCAGCAACTCGGGCAGCACCTGCTCGGCACGCAGGTCGGCCACGGCGGCTTCGGCCATGGCCTTGGTCAGAGCGGCGCGCGTGACCTTCTGGCCTGAGGCGATCAGGGCGCGCACGCGCACGTCCAGCAGGTCGCCGCGGTGCACGGCGCTGTGGCCGAACCCGCCGAACGTGAAGTCCTTGGCCTGCTTGTTGTTCCAGGACACGTAGTAGTCCTGGTTGATCGAGTTCGGATGCCCGGCGAACGGCATGTAGGCAGCAACGTTCTCGTCGCCGTTCCAGTCCACCCACTCGTACTCGGCACGGCCCCAGGTCGGCAGGTTCGGGTCCACTGTGGACCGGCGCACCGGGTTCAGGCCCGAGTTGAAGTACGCGGAGTCGCGGGAGTCGACGTAGAACCAGTTGAACGCGTAGCCGATCTTGTTGGCCGCGCGCTGGAAGTCCGCGGCCGAACGGATGGCGCCGGGGTCGTTGAGCTCCTGGAAGCCGATGATCGAGTCGACCTCGTGCATGTAGGTCGAACGCAACGTCGTGTACGCCACAACTTTGCCACCCACAGTTGCACGGCTGGTCACCAGGCCGTACTTGGTCCGGTACATCACCAGCGTGTACGAGCCGGCGGGTGTGCCGTCCGCGACGGTCGGCTTCCAGGCGTTCTTGCGCTCCAGCCGTTCCATCGGCAGGCACGCGCCGTGGAACAGGTACGACGAAGAAGCCTTGGTGGCAGGCGAACCGTCCGGGTTGCACAGCTCGACGGCGTAAGTGTCGATGATGTCCTGCGCCGAGGAAGTCGCGCTCCACGAGTAGTCGACACCGCGGCCGAGCTGCACGTACATCGAGACCCCCGCGAACGAGACGCCGCGCGAACGGATGCCGGGCCCGTTGAGCTCCTGCAACAACAGCAGCTGCGGCGCGAAGTAACCGGTCTGCGGTCCCCACACGGCGATCGGGTTCCCGGTGTCCGTGTGAGCACCGGAGACCGCCAGCGCGTTCGACATGCCGTGCTTCTTGTTCAGCAGGTCGGCAGGCAGCACGCCGTCCTCGAAGATCCCGCGAGCCTTCGCCACGTCAGCGGCGGCGGGCACGGCGACGGACGCGCCCGTGCCGCCCACCTCGTCGTAGACCATCCGCTCCGGCGTGATGCTGCCGGAGTCGGGCAGTGCCACGCCCTGCGGGGAAGCGGGAGAGGCCGAGTACGGGAACGACTGTCCGTCGTGGAGGGTCAGGACGGCCTCTGGGTCGTTCTGCGCCCGGAACGCCTTCCACACCTGCTCACCGGCAGCGGCGCCGTACTTGTTCTGCGCGGCCAGCTTCACCAGCGCCGACTGCACCTCGCCGCCGCCACCGGCACCGAACAGGCCGCCGACCACGGACGCGATCGCCACCATGTCGGTCGACTTGAACGGCTGGATGTCGTTCCAGTTCGTGATCGCGTCGGCGTGCCCGGTCAGCACGTACTCACCGGGGAAGTTGCGCGCGGAAACCGACTGCGCCAAATATGCGTTGATTCCCGAGGTGTAGTCGTTGACGTCGGCCAGCGCCTGCCGCCCGCGCTCCCCGCCGTTCGCCGCGGCCGACTCGATCTGCTTCTGCAGATCCGCCTCGGTGTACGGGATCTGGTTGAAGAAGCTCTGCTCCAGCACGCGGTTGCCCGGCGCGCCACCGGCGAAACCGGTCAGCTGGCCGCGGCCGAGGTGGCGGAAGATGTCCATCAGCCACAGGCGGTCCTGGGCGGCCGCGAAGCCGGCGCCGAACATCGTGCCGGACCGCGTGGTCCCGGTGATGTGCGGCATGCCGATCTTCTTGTCCCGCACGATCGTCACGTCGGCGCGCGGTTTCAGGGTGCTCTCGACCTGGTCGGACGGCACGCCGAACGACGCGTCGTTGAAGAAGTCGGTCAGCTGGCTGTTCGTCAGGCCGCCGTAGCCGTTGACCAACGCGTCGTACTTGCCGAGCTGGTCGGCTGAATGCGCGGGCCTGGTGCCGAACGCCTTGTGGGTGAGGATCTCGGCCAGTGTCGCGTTGCCGTTGTTGCCCGGCGGCACGATGTCGTTGCACTGGCCGAGGCAGTAGTCGTCGGCGGCGAACGCGGCCGCGCGCGGGGGCTCCTCGGCGTGAGCTGACGGGACGATCAGAAGGGAGGCGGTGACGGCGGCAGTCGCCAGCAGGGACGTCACCGGATTGGCTCTCCGCATGGCAGCGAAGCTCCTCTCCGTGCAGGGCAGGGCTGTTGTGACGCACGTTACTTTCCGGTAAGGCTATTGCGAAAGACCTTCGCGTTTTCCGGTCTGCACCAACCGGCCTGTATCGATCCCGAAACCCATCAAGAACACATATGGGCAGAAACGTTGCCAATCGAGACATCTGAATCGGATTACCGAGGCTGTATCCGTGTTTCTGGTACGACATTCCACTTCGTGGGATTTTGATGTTTCGTCACTCAGTGTTCCGACGCCCCCTCCTGAACCCTGGTGGCATGCCTACGCAGCGAAGTCACGAGCCAATTCCGGTAACTGTGAACGCGGCCGGTGATCTCGAAAATCTGTAACCACATGATGAGATAACTGAGAATTAACGTGACCTTCGGCGTGCGTACGCCAAGATCACGAACATGAGGGAGCACGGAACGCCAATGCGGGAGGCGTCGTGATCAAGGTTCTGCTGGCCGACGACGAGGACCTCGTCCGTTCCGGCCTTCGCATGATCCTGAGCAGCGTCGGGGACATCGAAGTTGTTGCTGAGGCCGATGACGGACATCTGGTAGCCGACCTGGCACGCCAGCATCGTCCGCACGTTGTTCTGCTCGACATCCGGATGCGCACCTCGGACGGACTCGTGGCCCTGCGACGGCTGCGGACCCTGCCGGACCCACCGAGGGTCTGCATCCTGACCACGTTCGACGTCGATGAATATGTTTCGGAAGCCCTGCGTCTCGGCGCGGCCGGCTTCCTCCTCAAGGACACCGAACCCGAACAGCTCGTCAAAGCCGTGCGTGATCTCGCGCGCGGAGGAGCCGTTCTCGACCCCGGTGTCGCGGCCAGGGTTCTCGCGGCCGTGGCCGACGGTGAACGAATGGCGGAGCCTGCTCGCAGGCTGCTGCAAAGCCTGTCCGAACGCGAGCGCGAGGTGCTCGTGCTGATCGGCCAGGGCATGTCCAACGCGGAGATCGGCGGCACCC
This sequence comes from Lentzea sp. HUAS TT2, assembly GCF_051853195.1. Classification (NCBI taxonomy): domain Bacteria; kingdom Bacillati; phylum Actinomycetota; class Actinomycetes; order Pseudonocardiales; family Pseudonocardiaceae; genus Lentzea; species Lentzea sp. HUAS TT2. The sequence goes on from NZ_CP196667.1 coordinate 3,494,343, forward strand.
TGCACCTGTCGGAGGCGACGGTCAAGGGTTACGTCTCGTCCGTGCTCGGCAAGATCGGCGCGGTCAACCGCGTGCAGGCCGCACTGGTGGCCTACCGCGGCGGACTGATCGCCTGAGCCCCTAAGTCCAGGAACTCAGTTCCCGGACACGATCTCGGGCACCTCGTCCACCGAGGGCTCGACCTCGACTCTGTTGCGGCCGTGCCTCTTGGCTCGGTACAGCGCCATGTCGGCGGCCGCGAACAGCTGGTCCAGCTTGGCCGGTCCCGCCGCGACACCGATGCTGACGGTGGGGCGGCGGACCGCGCCGAGCACCATCGTCCAGTCGTGCCCGTCGACGGCCGCGCGGATCCGCTCCGCCACGTTCGGGCCGACGTCCATGTTCGGCCCCGTGTCGCCGAGCAGCACCACGAACTCGTCACCGGCCCAGCGCGCCACCAGGTCGTCCGACCGGCATTCCCGCCGCAGCAACCCGGCGATCTCGCGCAACGCCGCGTCGCCCGTCGCATGCCCGGCGTCGTCGTTGACGTTCTTGAACCAGTCCACGTCGACCAGCACCAGCCACGGCACCTTGCCGCGCGCCGCCGTCGACTCCAGCAACGCCGCCGCCGCGCGTTCCAGCCCCAGCCGGTTTGCCAGGCCCGTCAACGGGTCGCGCGCCGCGGCCTCCTGCGCCGCCACCGCGAGCCGTTGTGCCTGAACGGCCACCCGGCGCTGCTCCAGCGCCTGGCCGAGGCCTTCCTGCAACGTCTCCGTGGCCGTGCGCGAGGCCTGCATCGACCGGCGCAACGCCGCGGCCTCACCCTCCCCGTCACCCAGGGCGTGGCAGATGTCCGCAAGCTCAGTGGAGAACCGCAGCAGCAGTGACGTGTCGTTGATGCGTTCGGCGTTGGTCACCGCACGGGACGCGAGTGTGCGCGCCTCGTCGAGATCGTCCTGTTCGCGACGCACGACGGCGAGAACCCAGTTGCCGACCGAGATGCCCCACAGGTCGTTGGCGTCCACCGACAGCCGCAGGGTCTCCTCGCCCATCTCCTCGGCCTTGTCCAGCTGGCCGACACCGGCCAGGGACCTCCCGCACGCGCCGAGCAGCGCACGCCGGTGCCCCTCGTCCTTCACGATGCCGAGGCCCTCGTCGAGGTACGCCAGGGCTTCCTCGAAGATCGCCGGCGCCGCCGCGGGAGAACCCGAGCAGGCGCGGAAGTTGAGCGAGCCACCGAGACGCTGCAGGCACTGGGCCAGCACGTCGGTGTTGCCGGCCCGCCGCGCCACCTGAACGGACAGCCGCAGCATGTCCAGCGCCGCGCGCCGGTTGCCGATGCCCTCCATCAGATAACCGAGGGAGCCCATCGTGTGGGCCACGGCCGGGCTGTCGGAACGGTCGGTGTCGAGGTCGGTCCACCCCTCGGCGGCCAGTTCCAGTGCCAGCGGTATGCGGCCGAGGCGCCACGCCATGACCGCCCGGTTGACCAGCACCGCTGAGCGCACCCAGCGGTCTGCTCCGGGGGACACCTTCGTGACGACCTCGTCGAAGAGGCTGTTCGCCTCCGGCACGCGGCCAGCGTTGTACAACGCGCGGACCTCGAGGTCCAACCGCGGAATCTGGCCCGCTACCAGCGGATCGCGCTGCTCCACTCGTTCATCGACTCCGTTCCGACTCGCCGAGCGGCCCGCACAGGCTACCGGGTCGGTCGCGCCCCGTACCGATCGTGGTGCAGGACGTCATCAAGGGGTAGTCGGTTGCGCCAACCGTGACGTTCCAGATCGGGCGTTTCGGGCAGTGATCGAACCGGACCCACGCACAGCCACGCAACCGGACGGACCCTTGTGGGGATGTCCAGCAGGCGGCGCAGCACATCTTCTCGGTAGAAGCTCACCCAGCCAACACCGAGTCCCTCTTCCGTCGCGGCGAGCCACAGGTTCTGGATCGCCAGACACACCGAGTACAGGCCCGCGTCCGCGATCGCGTGCCTGCCGAGCACCGCCGGCGAGCCCCGGTCGGGGTCGTAGGTGACCACGATGCCCAGCGTCGACTCCATGACGCCCTCGACCTTGATACGAGCGAACGTCTCCGCCCGTTCATGATCCAGCTGAGCTGCGAAGACACTGCGTTCGGCCTGGACGTGGTCGCGGAAGGCGCGCCGGGTCGACTCGTCGCGCACCAGCACGAAGTCCCACGGCTGGGACAGGCCCACGCTCGGGGCCGCGTGTGCGGCCGTCAGCACCCGTCGCAGCACGTCGGACGGGATTTCCTCGCCGGAGAACTCGGCGCGCGTGTCCCTGCGTCGGTGGACTACTTCGTACAGGTTCATTCGAGCGATGGTGCCTCACTCGAAAGCACCAACTTCACGCTGGAGAGGTGGCGCTGATCTCACCTGACGCGATAGACCGATCGGATGCGAAGAATGAAAGGTGGTTACGGCTCCGCGCTCGGATTCGGCGGGGGAGTCGGTGTGGCCACGTTCACCGGTGCCTGGCCGCTGCTGGCCCTGATCCTGCTCGCCGCGGTCGTGGTGATCGTCTCGCTGCGGACCACCATCGTCGGCGCCGGTCTGGCCGCGCTGCAGTGCTGGGGCCTCTACGCGACCTTCTTGGTGGGTGTTCGTGGCGATCTGACGGTCGACGAACACACGACCTGGGCGCTCGCGTTGCTGGTGCAGCTCGCCGCGCTGGCCTTCCTGGCCAGCGCGGCGGTGCGGGTCATCGCGTTTGTGACGGGTACGGCAACAAGGCCATCTCCCGTGCGTTCTTGATCGCTGTGGCGACCTGACGCTGCTGCTGCGGCGTCAGGCCGGTCACGCGGCGGGACCGGATCTTGCCCCGGTCCGACAGGAACTTGCGCAGCAGCGTGACGTCCTTCCAGTCGACGACGGTCACGCCCTCCTTCGCGAGCAGGTTCACCCTGCGCTTGAGCGGCCTCTTCTCGCGCATCACCAGCTCGCCTTCGACACACCGGGAAGCTCGCCGCGGTGGGCCATCTCCCTCAGCCGGACGCGGGACAGGCCGAACTTCCGGTTGTAGGCACGTGGGCGTCCGTCCACGACGTCCCGGTTGCGCAACCTGGTCGGCGACGCGTCCCGCGGCAGTTTCTGCAGGCCCTGCAACGCTTCCGCGCGCGTCTCCGGGTTCCGCAGCTTCTCCTTGAGCTCGGCCCGCCGCTCCGCGTACCGAGCCACGACCTCGCGGCGGCGCTGGTCCGCGGCGATCTTCGACTTCTTCGCCACCGTCAGCGCTCCTCTTTGAAGTCGACGTGCCTGCGCGCCACCGGGTCGTACTTGCGCAGCACCAGCCGGTCCGGGTCGTTGCGCCGGTTCTTGCGGGTCACGTAGGTGTAGCCGGTGCCGGCGGTCGACCTCATCTTGATGATCGGCCGGATGTCCGTGCTCTTGGCCATCAGACCTTCACCCCTTGTGCGCGGAGCCGGGCCACGGTGGCCTCGATGCCCAGCTTGTCGACGGTCTTGATGCCCTTCGCGGACAGCGTCAGCGTCACGAACCTGTTCAGCGACGGCACGAAGTACCGCTTCTGCTGGATGTTCGGGTTCCACCGGCGTCGCGTCTTGCGTTGCGAGTGCGAGACGCGGTTGCCGAAGCCCGGCTCACGGCCGGTCAGCTGGCAGCGCATGGGAGACCTCTCTGTTTGAAACGACATTCGTTTTCAACTACGGTACCTCACATGGAAACCGTTGTCGTTATGGTGGCGGGGCTGGTCGACCACGACGTCGCCGTGCGGGTGTGGCGGGACCGGCCCGGTTCGGTGCTCGTGCGGCACGTAGCTGCGGAAACGTCCGTGCGGCGCTGGGTCGACGGCATCGCGACCGAGGTGGAACTGCTGCACGGCTGCGTGTCCTGCACCGTGCGGGAGGACCTGCGGGAGGTGCTTTCAGGTCTGGCGGGCCACACGGTCGTGCTGCACCTGGACCCGCTGCTGGAACCCGACGCGGTGCGCCGCAATCTGGGCGTCGACGTCGAGTGCGTGATCACCGTGCTCGACGCGGCGACCTGGCTGGACGACGCCTTGGGCGACGCGTCCATGGTCAGCGACCAGCGCACGGTGGCGCAGGTGGTCGTCGCGCAGGCCGAGGCCGCGGATGTGCTGGTGCTGCAAGGAGATGCGGACGAACGCACGCTCGCCGTGCTCGACCGGCTGGCTCCCGGCGCACACCGCTGCACGCCCGAGACGGTGGTCGTGCGCAAGAGCGCACGACCGCGATTGGTGCCCCTGACGCCGGAATGCGGTGTCTCGACGGCGGTTTTCACGGCGGACCGGCCGTTCCACCCGGCGCGCCTGAACGAGGCGCTCGACTCGTTGCTGGACGGAACGGTCGTGCGCTCGCGCGGCCGGCTCTGGGTCGCGGACGAGCCGGACGTCGCACTGCACCTGGAATCCGCGGGCTGCGGGATGCACGTCGGTGAGGGCGGGCCGCGCGGGGGCAGGACCACTCAGATCGTGGCGATCACCCTGGGCGAGCCGGACTCCATCACCGCGGCGTTCGCCGAAGCGCTGCTCACCGACGACGAACTGTCCTTCGTGGACTCGATCCGAAAGTTGGATGTATGAAGCCAGGAATCCACCCCGACTACCACCCGGTCGTCTTCCAGGACGCGTCCACGGGCAAGACGTTCCTGACCCGCTCGACCGCGACCTCCACGAGGACGATCGAGTGGGAGGACGGCAGGTCGTACCCGCTGCTCGTCGTCGACATCACCGCCGACTCGCACCCGTTCTGGACCGGCACGCAACGGCTCGTCGACACCGCGGGCCGGGTCGAGAAGTTCAACCGCCGCTACGGAAAGCGAGAGCGCTGATGGCCGTTCCCAAGCGCAAGACGTCCAGGTCCAACACGCGGCACCGCCGGTCGCAGTGGAAGGCCACGGCGCCGGATCTGGTGCGCGTGCGGACGCTGGACGGCAAGGAGCTCCTCGTTCCCCGCCGTCTCGTCGCGGCCTACAAGCGCGGGCTGCTCTAGACGGGGTGCTGGACCGTCCCGTCCGGTGAGTCGCGCCACTGGTCGAAGGGACGGTCCAGCCTCCAGCCGGTGCCGTCGTGGTCGAGCACGCGGTTCTCGCAGGTGTCCGGATTGGACAGTGACTCGAACAGGTCGATGCTCCAGTCGAAGAACCTGCGGCACAGCAACCTGATCGTCAGTCCGTGCGACACGACCAGCACGGTCTTCGGGTGGTTCTCGTCCTTGTGCATCCGCACGGTCAGGCCGTCGAGGAACGCTGCCACCCGGTCGTCCACGTCCGCGCCGGACTCCCCGTTGGGCAACCGGAAGAAGAAGTGCCCGAATGCGTGCCGCTGGTGCTTGAGCATCTCCTGCTGCACCGGGTCCTGCAGGTTGCCCCAGTCCTGCTCGCGCACCCTCGGCTCGGTGACGACCCGCTCGGCGTCGAGGCCCAGCAGCTCGAACGTCCGCTTCGTCCTCTTGTACGGCGACACGTAGGCCGCGACCTGGTCGTCGCCGATCAGGTTCTTGATCGTCGGACCGGCGGCGCGCGCCTGGTCCTCGCCGGTCGGGGTGAGCGGGAGGGCGTGGTCGGGGATGCGGCAGTAGGCGAGCTCGTCGACGTTGCCGAGGCTCTGTCCGTGGCGCAGCAGGATGATCCGCACCTCACCATCGTGCCTCAGGTCCGCGAGTGCCCTGGGCGTTACAGTGCTCGGCGAGTCGAGGAGGATGGTGTCACATGATCAAGTACATCGCGCTGTACAAGAAGCCCGCCGACGCGGAGGGCTTCGACCAGAAGTACTTCGAGTCGCACCTGCCGATCGTGAACTCGGTTCCCGGCATCGTGCGCGCGGAGGTCGCCAGGGTGCAGCGGGTGGTCTTCGCCGGCTTCCTCGGTGAGACCGACCTGCACCTGATCGCGGAGATGTACTTCGAGTCCGAGGAGTCGTTCAAGGCGGCCCTGCAGACGCCGGAGTGGGCCTCGGCCGGTGCCAACCTGGGCGAGATCGGCGGGATGGAGCTGGTCGCGATGTTCAGCGCCGAGGTCGTGTCGTGAAGGCCGTCGTCATCGGCGGCGGCACCATGGGCGCGGGCATCGTGCACCTGCTGCTGGCCGGCGGGCACGAGGTCACGCTGTCGGAGGCCGACGCCGAACGCGCCGAGCAGGGCAGGCTCGCCGTCAAGCGGTCGCTCGACAAGGCGCAGGAGAAGGGCAAGCTCGCCGACGCGGAGGCGGTGTTCGCGAACCTGAGCACGGGTGAGCTGCCCGCGGACGCCGAGCTGGTCGTCGAGGCCGTGCCGGAGAACGTGCCGCTGAAGCAGAAGGTCCTCGGTCTCGCGGCCGAGAAGTGCCCTCAGGCGGTCCTGGCCTCCAACACGTCCTCGCTGTCGATCTCCGAGATCGCCGCGGGACTGCCCGGCGAACGCGTGCTGGGCATGCACTTCTTCAACCCCGTCCCGGTGCAGCAGCTCGTCGAGCTCGTGCACCACGAGGGCGTCGACCCCGCGAACGTGGCCAAGGCGCGAACCTGGGCGGAACAACTGGGAAAAACCGTGATCGAAGTGCGGGACTCCCCTGGTTTCGCCACGTCTCGACTGGGCGTCGCCGTTGGCATGGAAGCGATTCGCATGCTGGAGGAGGGTGTCGCCTCCGCGGCGGACATCGACACCGGCATGAAACTCGGTTATCGCTGGCCAATGGGTCCGCTGGAGCTCACCGACCTGGTCGGGCTCGACGTGCGGCTGGCGATCGCGGAGCATCTCGCGGCACAGCTGGGACCGCGGTTCGAGCCCCCGCGGTTGTTGCGGGACAAAGTCGCCGGTGGCGAGCTGGGGAAGAAGACAGGTCAGGGCTTCTTTTCCTGGTAGATAGTTGTCCGTGCACATCCGTGAGTACACCGAGGACGACCTCGACGCCGTGTTCGGGCTTCGCAAGCTCGCGTTCAACTCGACCCAGCGGCCGGAACGGTTGCTGAAACCGGGAACGCACGGCCTGGTCGCCGAGATCGACGGCAGGGTCGCGGGTGTGCTCGGCATCGGCTCGTACGCGCAGTTCTACGGCGGCGCCGCGGTACCCATGGGTGGGATCGGCGGCGTCGCCGTCGACGGGGCGTACCGCGGGCGCGGGATCGCGAACGCGTTGCTCGACGCCTCGTTGAGCACCATGCGGGAGCACGGTCAGGCGCTCTCGGTGCTCTACGCGACCGTGCCGACCCTGTACCGGGGCCGCGGCTGGGAACGCACCGGTGTCCTCGAGTGGGTCGAGCTGCCGATGGACAGGCTGCTCTCGGTTCCCAGGCCGTCCGAGCGGATCGCGTCGCGCCCGGCGGAGGAGAGCGATCTCCCCGCGTTGCACGAGTGCTACCTGCAGGTGGCGCGGACGATCGACGGCATGGCGGACCGCCGCCCGCCGAGGTTCGACCTCGGCAAGGTGCTCGAGATGGACCTGGTGAGCGTGCTGCCCGGTCAGGACGGCCTGCGCGGCTACCTGACGGCCACGCGCGAACCGGGCGGGGACATGGGCAGGCTCAAGGTCCACGACCTGATCGGCGTCGACGTCGAGGCCCAGCTGACCCTCCTCGCCTCCCTGGCGTCGTGGACGGGCACGCTGGAGGCGATCGACCTGCGCGTCACCGACCCGGCGACGCTCGACTTCCTGGCCGGCACGCCGTTGCGCTACTCGGTGTGGACCGCGACGTGGATGCAGCGCGTCGTCGACCTGCCCGCCGCCGTGGCCGCACGCGGCTGGCCCCGCCTGCCCGACCTCGCGGTGGACCTGGAGATCGTCGACGACCACGCGCCGTGGCACGCGGGCCCGCAGCGCCTCGTCGTCGAGGACGGCACGGTGCGCGTCGAACCCGGCGGCACGGGCGCGGTGCGGCTGCACGCGCGGGCGCTCGGCCCGTGGTTCTCCGGCGCGCGGAACACGCATGCGTTGTGGCGCGCGGGTTTGCTGGAGGGCGACCAGGCCGAAGCGGCGGTGCTCGACCAGCTCACCGGCTCGTCCGGCACACCCCGGCTCGCGGACTTCTTCTGATGGCCGACGTCTACCACGAGGTCATGCGCGCGATCTGGGACCACAACCTGCACTTCGGTCTCTGGACGTCCGAAGAGGACGAGTCGTCCAACCGCATCGCCGCCGAACGGATGACCGCGCTGCACATCGACCGGCTCGGCGCCCGCCACGGCTGGCGGGTGCTGGACCTGGGCCGCCGCGTCGGCACGTCCGCGTTCCGGCTGGCCGAGGCGTCGCACGCCGACATCGTCTCGGTCTCGCCGAGCTCCGAACACGTCGCGCGCGCCAACACCCGTGCCGAGGCGCTGTTCGTGGACGACCAGGTGCGGTTCGTGCACGGCGATCCGCACGCGATGCCGTTCCCCGACGACACGTTCGACGCGGCGTGGGCCGTGGAGACGTTGCCGCACCTGGGAGGCAGGGCCGGGGTGCTGCGGGAGCTGGCCCGCGTGGTCAAACGATCCGGTGTCGTCGTGGTGTCGGACTTCGTGCAGCGCAGGCCCGTGCCGGAGGGGCTGATCGACCAGCTGGACTCGATTCTGACCACGTACGAGATCGACGAGCTGCCGACGTTCGCCGGGTATCCGAAGTTGTTGGCGTCAGCCGGTTTGCGGGTCGTGGAGCTGCTGGATCTGAGCAACGAGACGCGCAAGACCGTGCCGCGCATGCAGATCGGTGCTCGCAAGCACTACGACGCACTCGTTGCGGCGCACGGAGACGAGGCGAGGCGGTATCTCGACGAAATCCTTTCGCCGCTCGCGATCCAGCCGTCACTGGGCTATTTGCTCGCCGTAGCGCGCGTCTGAGTTCGTCCAGGCCGTCCCGTCAAGTAACAATGAACGTGTGGCGGGGGACCAGGACGAGGTCAGGCATGCCTACGGCGACAACATGGGTTGGCGCCTGAAGGGCTATGCGAAGCGGCGCAGCGGGCCACCGGTCAGCGTGCGGGAGCTCTCGCGCGCCGAGTTCCTGGCGATCAGACCGTTCTTTGACGCCGAGGACAACCCGTGGCTCGTGGACATGAACGAGGTGGTCGAGGAGATCCGGCCGAGCGTCGAGCAGGTGCTCGGCCCGCTGAACCCCGACCAGGACTACTACGTCAACGGACACCCGCTCGACTGGGACCGCGACCCGGTGCAGGTCGCACGTGACCTGCTCGACCTCAAGTACCCGCTGGCCAGGGCCGCGTTCCTCGGCGGCAGCGTGGCGTCGGGGACCTACACGGCGAACTCCGACCTGGACATGGTCGTGATCGTCGACGACCTGCCCGGCGCGTTCCGGGAGACGTTGCGGTACCGCGGCTGGCCCGTCGAGCTGTTCTGCCACACGATCGAGTCGTTCCAGGACTTCGTGGCCCGCGACACCGAGGGCCGGCGGCCCCCGTTGCTGCACATGTGCGCCGAGGGTTTCCTGATGCTCGACGCCGACGGCACCGGTCAGCGCATGCGGGCCGACGCGCGCGCTCAGTTGGACGCGGGCCCTCCGCTCGCGACGATCACCGAGATGGAAGACCGTCGCTACGGCACCACGGACCTGCTGGAAGACCTCATCGGCGCACGGGACGAGGACGAGCGTCTGTTCGTCGCGGCGCGGTTGCTGACCTGTGCGGGAGAGCTCGCGCTGGTCGTGCAGAACCGGTGGCTCGGGCACGGGAAGTGGCTGATGCGCCGGCTGCGGGAGGCCAAGGAGGACGAGATCGTCGACTCCTACCGGGCACTGGTGCGGGGTGAGGGCGCCGAGCGGTTCATCGCCGTCGTGGAGGCCGTGCTGGAGTCCGCCGGCGGGCGGCTGGACGCCGGTTACCGCCGGGCAGCGCCGCCGCGCTGAACCACTATTCTCTCCGTTCGTGCTGCTCATCGTCCTGGAGCTGATCGGTATCGCGGTCTTCGCCGCCTCCGGGGCGGTGGCGGCGGTCCGCGCGCGCCTCGACGTGTTCGGCGTGATCATCCTGGCGCTCACCACGGCGCTGGGCGGCGGCATCATCCGCGACGTGCTGCTCGGCGTGCATCCGCCGACGAGCCTGCGGAACTGGCCGTACCTGCTGGTGGCGGGCGGGACGGGGCTGATCGTCTTCTGGTTCCACCCGCAGGTGGCGAAGCTCCGGCGCAGCGTGCTGCTGCTGGACGCCGTGGGGCTCGGCCTGTTCGTCACGTCCGGCACGTCGACCGCGTTGTCACTCGGTGCGACGCCCTACGCCGCGTGCCTCATCGGCATGACGGCGGGCATCGGCGGTGGCGCGCTCCGCGACCTGCTCCTCCGTGAGATTCCTTTGGTCCTCAGGAGAGAGATCTACGCCGTGGCTGCGCTGTGCGGCGCGGTCGTCGTCGCGGTGGGGGAATGGGCCGGACTGCCGAAAGGCCTGGTCGCGCTGACTGGTGCGTCAATAATCATCACCATCAGGCTGATTGCGCTCTGGCGGAAGTGGAATGCGCCTGTCGCGCGGGGCTTGGAGGGCTAACGCCGAACTCACACCCGCAGTTAGGGCCCTTCTCAGGCGGCTCTCAGATCCCTCGGCAAGACTGCCCCCATGCGCATCCTCGTTGTCGACGACGACCGGGCGGTCAGGGAGTCACTCCGCCGCTCGCTCCAGTTCAACGGCTACCAGGTCGAGACTGCCGGCGACGGCATGCAGGCCCTGGAGTCGGTGACCGCCGCCAGGCCGGACGCGATGGTGCTCGACGTGATGATGCCCCGCCTCGACGGCCTCGAGGTGTGCCGCAGGCTGCGCAGCACCGGTGATGATCTGCCGATCCTCGTGCTCACCGCGCGTGACGCCGTGAGCGACCGGGTGTCCGGGTTGGACGCCGGCGCCGACGACTACCTGCCGAAGCCGTTCGCGCTGGAGGAGTTGCTGGCCCGGTTGCGCGCTCTGCTGCGCAGGGCGGCCCACGACGACGACGCTGCCCAGCAGTCCGCCGCCGTGTTGAAGTTCGCGGACCTGGAGCTGGATCCGTCCACCCGCGACGTCCGTCGCGGCGAGCGCCCGATCAGCCTCACCCGCACCGAGTTCGCGCTGCTCGAGCTCCTGCTGGCGCACCCGCGCCAGGTGCTCACCCGCAGCCGCATCCTGGAGGACGTGTGGGGATACGACTTCCCGACCTCGGGCAACGCTCTCGAGGTCTACGTGGGGTACCTGCGCCGCAAGACCGAGCTGGAGGGCGAGCCGAGGCTGATCCACACGGTGCGCGGGGTGGGCTACGTCCTGCGGGAGACCCCTCCGTGATCGTTGAACCACAGGGGCGCCTGCAACGGGCGTCGTTGCGGGCCCGTGTCACCTGGCTGGCGGCCTTCTGCGTGGCCGGAGCCGTCGCGTTGGTGTCCCTCGGGGCGTACATGGTCGTGCGCAAGAGCACCTACGACGCGCTCGACGACGGCCTGAGGCAGCGCGCCGCCACGGTCGCGAACGGCACGAAGGTCACCACGCCGGACGAGGTCGCGAACTACCCGGCGGCGTTCCTGGCCGCGGGCGACGTGAAGATGGGCGTGCTGCTGGCAGACCCCGGGAAGATCATCTACCCGAAGGACTCCACCCCGCCGCCCAGCGTCCAGGAGGCCTGGGACGTCGCCGACGGCGACCGGGACGAGTTCATCTGGACCGACCACAAGACCGAGACGCGGGTCATCGCCGTCGCGTACCAGCCGGGCCAGGCGATCATCATCGCCCAGTCGATGGTGCCGCAGAGGACCACGTTGGCCAAGCTCAGCGTCGTCCTGCTGCTCATCGGCGGTGCCGGCGTGCTGCTCGCGGCCATCGCGGGCACGGCGGTCGCGCGCACGAGCCTGCGGCCGGTGCAACGGCTCACCGAGGCGACCGAACGCGTCACGAACACCGGCGACCTGACCCCGATCCCGGTGGCGGGCGACGACGAGCTGGCGCGCCTGACGCACAGCTTCAACGCGATGCTCGGCGCCGTCGCCGAGTCGCAGGAACGGCAGCGCCGCCTGGTCGCCGACGCGGGCCACGAGCTGCGCACCCCGCTGACGTCGATGCGCACGAACCTGGAGCTGCTGCTCGCCTCGGAACGCCCGGACTCCCCGACGTTGTCGCCGGAGGACAAGTCGGAGATCCAGGCGGACGTGCGAGCCCAGATCGACGAGCTGACCACGCTGATCGGTGACCTGGTCGAACTGGCCCGCGAGGACGCCCCGCAGGTCATCCACGAGCCGGTCGACCTGGTCGAGGTGGTGGAACGGTCGATGGACCGCGCCCGCCGCCGCGCCTCGAACGTCACGTTCGACGTGCAGCTGCAACCGTGGACACTTCTGGGTGATTCGAGTGCTCTCGAGCGCGCGGTGCTGAACCTCCTCGACAACGCGGTGAAGTTCAGCCCCTCGGGCTCGGCGGTGCGGCTGACCCTTCGTCAGATGGGCGACGGCAGCGCCACCGTGGAGGTGGCGGACGCGGGCCCCGGCATCGCGGACGCCGATCTACCTCACGTTTTCGAGCGGTTCTACCGCTCGTCCGAGGCGCGGACCCTGCCGGGTTCGGGCCTCGGACTCGCCATCGTCAAACAGGTGGCGCAACGGCACGGCGGCACGGCCACGGCGGGCAGAGCCCCCGAGGGTGGAGCCCTGTTCACGTTGCGCCTACCCGGACGTCCGTAAGGTGGGGCGTGTGAGTCATCGCGTGAACGACGATTCCTCGTCGACCTGGGAGACGACCCCTCCCACCGGAGACGGCCCCGCTGAACCCACGTCGCGCTTCTCGACGTCCGGTTCGAGGTCTTCGTCCTCTTCGTCGTACGAGGATCGCTCACCGCGCTCCTCCGCGTACGAGGACGACCCCGCGCCCAGGTTCTCCAGGAAGAAGACGAAGAAGAAGCAGCCGTTCTGGAAAGAGCTGCTGGTCATCTTCAGCGTGGCGCTGCTGCTGACCGTCGTCATCCAGACGTTCGTCGCGCGCGTGTTCGTCATCCCGTCGGCCTCGATGGAGACGACGCTGCACGGCTGCACGGGCTGCGTGAACGACAAGGTGCTGGTCGAGAAGATCACGTACCTGTTCGGCGACCCGAGGCCGGGCGACGTCATCGTCTTCCGCGGCCCGCCGAACTGGACCGGCGGCAAGGAGCCCCCGAACTTCGTGGTGGGCACGCTGCAGGACCTCGGCTCGATGGTGAACCTCTCCGAGCCGAGTGGCACGGACTTCATCAAGCGCGTCATCGCCGTCGGCGGCCAGACCGTCGAGTGCTGCGACGACCAGGGCCGCGTGATGGTCGACGGCAAGCCGCTCGACGAGCCGTACATCAACTTCGGTGGCGGGCCGCGGCAGCAGGACTCGTTCGAGAAGGTCACCGTTCCCGCGGGCAAGCTGTGGGTGATGGGCGACAACCGCAACAACTCGTCGGACTCGCGCAAGCACGGGGACCCGACGCCGGCCGACGGTGCGATCCCGATCGACAACGTGGTGGGCAAGGCCCGGGTGATCGTGATCCCCGTGGGGCGGTGGGGGTCGATCTCGGACTTCAACCCGCAGACCGGCGGGAAGTAGTTCTTCCAGCAACGCGGAAGGGGCGGCGACCACGTGGTCGCCGCCCCTTCCGCCGTTCTCAGCCCTTCGTGGACCCCAGCGTCAGCCCACCCACGAACTGCCGCTGCAACACGAAGAACACCACCAACGTGGGCAGCGCGACCAGGAGAGAACCCGCTGCGATCAGGTTGTTGTCGGTGAAGAACGTGCCCTTCAGGTTCTGCAGAGCAGACGTGACCGGCATCTTGTCGCCGTCCTGGATCAGCACCAACGCCCACAGGAAGTCGTTGTAGATCCAGGTGAACTCCAGCGTCGCCAGCGCCGCGAGCACCGGCCGGCACAGCGGCAGGGTCAGCTGCCAGTACTGCCGGAACACCGACGCCCCGTCGACGCGGGCGGCCTCGGTCAGCTCGTACGGGATGGTCTTCATGTAGTTCGACAGCACGAACGTGCAGAAGCCCATCTGGAACGCGATGTGGATCAGGATCACGCCGAGCGGTGAGTCGATCAGCGACTCGCTCTCCGACATCCACGCCGGCAGCTCGATCAGCCGGTACAGCCGCCACAGCGGCGTCACGATCACCTGCTGCGGCAGCAGGTTGCCCGCGGTGAACAGCATCAGCAGCGCGATGTTGAACTTGAAGCTGAACCGCGACACCGCGAACGCCACCATCGAGCTCAGCAGCAACGTGATGAGCAGGGCGGGCACGGTGATCAGGAACGTGTTCCAGTAGAAGTGCGGCAGGTCGCCGATCTCCCACGCCTTCGCGAAGTTCTCGAACGTCAGCGACTTCGCGATGGAGAAGTAGCCGTTGACCGACGTGTCGTCGTAGGTCCGCAGTGACGCGTAGACCGCCCACAGCAGCGGTGCCAGCGTCATCAGGCACGTCAGGATCAGGAAGACGTGCAACGCCACGCGCGCCGGCGTGACCGGACGTTTCTTCGAAGAGACCGGCGCCGTAGGCCGTTCCAGCGTGGCCGTCACGACCGGTTCTCCTTGCTGAACGTCTGGTACAGGTACGGGATGATGACGCCGAGCGAGATCGTCAGCAGGATCACCGCGACGGCGGATCCGCGGCCGATGCGCGAAGCCTCACCGATGATGTTGTCGGTCACCAGCACCGACAGCAGCTCAAGGCCGTTGCGTCCCTTGTTGATGACGTACACGATGTCGAACGCTCGCAGCGCCTCGATCACCGTCACCACGGCCACCACGATGTTCACCGGCTTCATCACCGGGAAGGTAACGCGGAAGAACGTCTGCGCGGCTGAGGCGCCGTCCAGTGACGCGGCTTCCTTCAGCGCGGGGTCGACGGATTTCAGGCCCGCCAAGTACAACAGCATGATGTAGCCGGTGTGCCGCCACGCCGCCGCGACCATCACCGCGTACAGGTTGATGTCCGAGTCGCCGATCCAGTCGACCGGTTTGTCGAGGCCCAGCACCGAGTTCAGCAGGCCGCCGTCCGGCGTGTAGATCAGCTGCCAGATGAACCCGACCAGCGCGAGCGACAGCACCATCGGCATGTACAGCGCGCTCTGGTAGATCCGGCTGAACCGGAGCTCGCGGTCGAGCAGCACGGCGAGCAGCAGGCCGGCCGCCGTCGGCACGACGAGCAGGAAGCCCAGCCAGATCAGGTTGTGCTGCACCGCGGGCCAGAACCGCGGGTACTCGGTGAAGATCTCGACGTAGTTCCCGACACCGATCCACTCGATGTCCTCGAAGCCGCCGATGCCGTTCCACCTGCTGAACGACAACGCGACCGAGCCCAGCGTCGGGATCCACACGAACAGCAGGTGCACGATCGTGGGGATGCCGAGCATGAGGGCCAGCACGAGTTTGTCCGTGCCGGCGAGGGCCGTGGCACGCTTTCCACGCCGACGAGGCGGCGGCCCGCTGGGGGCCACCGCCTTCGGCTTCTCCTGCAACGCGGTCACTTGAAGATGTTCTTCGCCTGATCAGCCATGCCCTTGAGCACGGAGTCGATGTTGTTCGGGTCCTTGATGAACTCGATGAGGCCGTTGGTGGCCGCCTCGCTCGCGAAGCCGGGGTCGGTGTCGCGGTCGAGGAACTGCGTGATGTGCTTGGCGTTCTTGATGGTGTCCGCCACCTTCTTCTGCAGCGGGCTGTAGCTCGCCTGGTCCGCCTTCTGGTTGGTCGCGACCGCGGTCGGGTCGGCCTTCAGGTAGGCGAGCTGCGGCTCGGCGCTCGACAGGTACTCGAGCAGCTTCAGGCCACCGTCCGAGTTGGACGGCTTCTTCGCGAGCATGTAGCCGTCGATCGGCGCCTCGACCGTGTCGATGCCGTGCGTCGGGTTGATCTCCGGGAACGGGAAGAAGTCGAGGTCTTCCTTGTCCGCGTCCGGGAACTGCTGGCCGACGAACGCGCCGAGCAGGTACATGCCGGACTTCTTCTGCTGCAACGTCTGCGCGGCTTCCTGCCACTCGCGGCCGAGCGCGTTCTCCTGGTGGAACGGCAGCAGCCGCTTCCAGGTGTCGAACACGTCCTTGACCCGCTTGTCCTGCCAGTCTTCCTTGCCCGCCAGCAGGTCCACGTGGAACTGGTAGCCGTTGGTGCGGAAGTTCAGCTGGTCGAACGTGCCCATGCCCGGCCAGCCCTGCTTCTGGGCGAAGGCGATCGGGATCAGGCCGTCGGCCTTCATCTTCGTGGCGAGCGCGACGAGCTCGTCGAGCGTCTTCGGGACCGCGTAGCCCTTCTCCTGCCACACGCTCTTCCGGTAGAACATGCCCCACGCGTACTGGGTGAACGGCACGAAGTACTGCTTGCCGTCCGTGCCCGTGGAGGCCTGCTTGAGCGCGTCGGAGTAGTTGCCGCCGACCTTGCCCCACAGGTCGGAGAGATCGCCGGTGAGACCCTGGTCGGCGAAGAACCGCATGCGGTAGCCGGCGAACCACGCGAGCACGTCGTCCGGCTTGCCCTGCAGGTAGTTGTTGATCTGCTCCTGGTACTGCTCGTGCTGCTTGGTGTTGATCGTGACGGACAGCCCGCCCGACTGGGCCTCGAAGGCCTTCACCGCAGCCGTGATCGCGTCCTTCGGCACCTGGTCGGACAGGTTGTTGCCGAAGGTGACCACCTTCGAGTCGGCGCCCGTGCCCGAACCGCCACCGCACGCCGACAGAAGACCACCGGTCGCGGCAACGCCCGCACCGGCCAGCATGACTCGCAGCATCGTTCGCCGACCGAAGTGCGGTAACGGAGTGGAACCAGGCGTGTGCAGAACCATCATCGCTCCTACAGGTGACACTCGCACGTGCGAACCGAACAGGACTCCAACAAAGTTGCGCATAATGTGGTCCCAGTCATACAGCATGTCAAGTCCCGTTACGGAGCTGTTAAACCCCTGCACAGCCGCGTTCCGAGCCGTTGGTCGGCTTTTCCCGGTACTTGTCCCGGTCAGCCGCCGAACAGACCCCAACGGGCAGTTGTGTTTGCTTGTGTTGACGTTGGGGGCGTTGTCGGCCACGCTTGCGCCGTGACCACGTGGCCAACTGACCTGCAAGGCCTCGGCTGGGGGGCTGACTACAACCCCGAGCAGTGGCCGGAACACGCGTGGGCCGAGGACGTCGAACTCATGAGGCGCGCCGGCGTCACCATGGTCAGCCTGGGCATCTTCAGCTGGGCGAAGATCGAGGTGAGCAAGGGCGAGTACCGGTTCGACTGGCTCGACCGCGTGATGGACCTGCTGCACGCCGGCGGCATCCGCGTCGACCTCGCGACCGCGACCGCCGCGCCCCCGCCGTGGCTCACCACCGAGTACCCCGAGATGCTGCCCGTGCGTGCGGACGGTGTGCGGCTCTCGCACGGCTCACGGCAGGCGTACTGCCCGTCGTCGCCGATCTACCGCGACCGGGCGACCGCGCTGGCCGCCGAGATGGCCTCGCACTACCGCGACCACCCCGCCCTCGCCGCGTGGCACGTCGGCAACGAGTACGCGTGCCACGTGAAGCGCTGCTACTGCGACACGTGCGCCGCCTCGTTCCGCGAGTGGCTGTCGAGCCGCTACACGCTCGACCAGCTCAACGACGCGTGGTCCACGGCGTTCTGGAGCCAGGGCTACACCGACTTCGCGCAGGTCCTGCCGCCGCGCGTCACGCCGACGTTCCAGAACCCGGCGCACGTGCTGGACTACGACAGGTTCTCCGACGACGCGATCCTGGAGCTGTACAAGGCCGAGCGGGACGTGCTGCGCATGATCACGCCGGACGTGCCGATCACCACGAACTTCATGGTCAACTGGACGTTCGGCGACCTCGACTACTGGAAGTGGGCCCGCGAGGTCGACTTCGTCTCGAACGACCACTACACCGAGGCCCAGTCGCCGGACCGGCACATCGAACTCGCGATGTCCGCGGACCTCGTGCGCGGCCTGGCGGGCGGCAAGCCGTGGCTGCTGATGGAGGCCTCGACCTCCGCGGTGAACTGGCAGCGGCGCAACATCGCCAAGCTGCCGGGGGAGATGCGGCGGCACTCGTTCCAGAACATCGCCCGCGGCGCCGACGGCACGTTGTTCTTCCAGTGGCGGCAGTCGCGCGGCGGCAGCGAGCGCTACCACTCCGCGATGGTCCCGCACGCCGGCACGGACACGAAGGTCTACCGGGAGGTCTGCAAGGTCGGCGCCGAGTACGGCCGGCTGACCGACGTCCTCGGGTCCACTGTGGACGCTTCCGTCGCGGTCCTGTTCGACTTCCAGTCCGGCTGGGCACTGCGCCAGGACGCCCACCCGACCAACGACTTCGACTACTACCGGCACGTCTTCGGGTACTACAAGGCGCTGTGGCAGTCCGGCGTCACCGTCGACTTCGTGGCGCCGGGCACGAACCTCTCCGCGTACTCGCTGGTGGTCGTGCCGGCGTTCTACGCGGTGTCCGACGCGCACGCCGCCGTCATCGCGGACTACGTGGCGGGCGGCGGACATGTCGTGGTCACGTACCTGTCCGGTGTCGCCGACCAGCACACGCGCGTGCGCCTCGGCGGGTACCCCGGAGCGTTCCGGGACGTGCTCGGCGTGTGGTCCGAGGAGTTCCACCCGCTGCGGGAGAACGAAACGGTCTCGCTGACCGACGGGTCGACCGCCTCGTTGTGGACGGAGCACCTGCACACGCGCACGGCTGACACCGTTGTCTCCTACGCCGACGGCCCGTTGCCCGGTGTGGCGGCGGTGACGCGCAACGCGTTCGGCAACGGTGTCGCCTGGTACGTGGCGTGCGACCTCGACGAGGGCGGTCTCGTCCGAACGGTGGAAAACGCGCTTTCCGGTGCGGGCGTGGCGGTGTCGCCTTCGCCGATCGAGCTTGTGCGGCGCATAGGCGACGTATCGTTCCTCTTCGCCGTCAACCACACCGACACCGACGCGCAGATCGAGGCGTCCGGTGTCGACGTGTTGTCCGGCGAGCAGGTCTCCGGGCGCCTCACCGTGCGAGCCGGGGACGTAGTCGTCCTCAGGGAAGAGGTGTGAGGTGCTGGCACGTCAGCGGCAGGCGGTAATCATCGAAGAGGTCCGTCGTACGGGAGCGGTGCGCGTCAGCGACCTCGTCGTGCGGCTCGGCGTCTCGGACATGACCGTGCGCCGCGATCTCGACGTGCTCGCCGCACGCGGTCTGGTGGAGAAGGTCTACGGCGGTGCGACGTCCGTCGTCGGGCGCTCGACCGACGAGCCCGGTTTCGAGGCCAAGTCGGTGCGGCAGCTGCCCGAGAAGGAGGCGATCGCGGCGCTGGCCGCGGGCCTCGTGCGTCCGGGCACTGCCATCGGTCTGTCCGCGGGCACGACGACGTGGACGTTAGCTCGGTTCCTCGACGACATCCCGGACCTGACGGTCGTCACGAACTCCATCCGCGTCGCCGACGTGCTGCAGCAGAGCGGGCGCACGGACCGCACGGTCGTGCTGACCGGTGGTGTGCGCACGCCGTCCGACGCGCTGGTGGGCCCGGTGGCGGTGCAGGCGTTGCGATCGCTGCACCTGGACGTGGTCTTCCTGGGCGTGCACGGCATGGCCGAGCGCTCCGGGTTCACGACCCCGAACCTCAACGAGAGTGAAACGGACCGCGCGCTCGTCGACGCCGCCGGCCGCGTGGTCGTGGTCGCGGACCACACGAAGTGGGGCACCGTCGGCATTTCCACGATCGCGGACCTCGACGAGGCGCACGTCCTGGTGACGGACGAGGGTTTGCCGGACGACGCGCGGGCGATCCTCTCCGAGCAGGTCGGCGAGTTGGTGTTGGCTCATGTACCGGGAAGTGGCGAGGAGTTGGCGTGAGGCGTACCGCGGGCAAACTGGCGGACGGCCGGGAGATCATCTACTTCGACGACAGCGCTGAGGCGCCACCGAGAGTTGCGGTGGACACCCGGGACCTCCCGGAGACCCAGCCGATGTCCGAAGTCCGGCTGGACCCGTTGACCCGCGAATGGGTCGCGATGGCGGCTCATCGCCAGACACGCACGTACAAGCCGCCGGCGGACCTGTGTCCGTTGTGCCCGTCGACTCCCGGCAGGCCCACGGAGATCCCCGAGGCCGACTACGACGTCGTGGTGTTCGAGAATAGGTTCCCCTCGCTGGCGCAGAACGTGCCGGACGTGCCGTCCACTGTGGATGGTGAGTCGGTGTTCGTGCGCGCGCCGGGGCGTGGGCGCTGTGAGGTCGTGTGCTTCACCTCGGACCACAACAAGTCGTTCGGTGAGCTCTCCGCGTCCCGCGTGCGCACCGTCGTGGACGCCTGGGCGGACCGCGTCGCCTTCTTGTCAACGTTGCCAGGGGTCGAACAGGTCTTCCCGTTCGAGAACCGCGGCGAAGAGATCGGCGTGACGCTCTCGCACCCGCACGGCCAGATCTACGCGTACCCGTTCATCACGCCTCGCACCGAACGGATGCTCGAGGCGGCGCTGGAGCACTACGCGGCACACGGGCGTCCGTTGTTCGGTGACGTGCTGGAGGCCGAGCTTCGCGCGGGCGCGCGTGTGGTGGAAGAGTCCCCGCACTGGGTCGCGTTCGTGCCGGCCGCCGCCCGCTGGCCCGTCGAGGTCGTGCTGGCGCCACGCCGTCAGGTGCCCGACATCGCCGCACTGTCCTCTGTGGAGCGTGACGACTTCGCCTCGCTCTACCTCAAGGTGCTGCACCGCCTGGACGCGCTCTACGACCGCCCGCTGCCCTACATCGCCGCCTGGCACCAGGCGCCGGTCAACGTCGGCCGCGACGAGATGTGGCTGCACCTGCAGGTCTTCTCGGTGCTCAGGACGAAGGACAAGCTCAAGTACCTCGCGGGCTCCGAATCCGGTGAGGCCGTGTGGATCAACGACGTGACCCCGGAACAGATCGCCGAACGGCTCAGGGGAACACACAACTAGCTCCCAGGCTGGTCTAAGGGTTCTCTCAGGCCGAGCCGAGAGACTATGCCCATGACCGAGAGCAACCAGCCAGCGCCGAAGCCGGAAGAGCCCACCTCCGTGCCGCCGAGCGCCGGTCAGACAGACTCCGGCGCGCGGGAGCAGGGCCCGTCGCAGCCGGAACCCGGCCAGCCGGATCCTTTGCAGGGGGGATCCGGCCAGGCTGGGGTTCACAGCGCTCCTGCCGGCCTGGGCGACGTGCCCGCCTCTTTCACTTCGGCCCAGCCGCAGGTGCCCTCACCTGACGCGGGCCAGACGCAGCTCGGCGGGCCCGGACCCGGCCAGCAGCTTCCTCCATCAGGGTCCGGCCAACCTCACCCGCTCGGCCTCGGCGCCACGACCGCGCAGTTCGGCGCGGAGAACCCCTTCACGGGGCCTCAGCCAGGGGCGCAGACGGGTCAGTACTACCTCCCGCCCGGTTACCAGCCCCCACCCGTCCCGCCGCGCCCCAAGGGCCGCGGGAAGGTCGTGGCGGGCGTCGCCGCCCTCGTGCTGATCGTCGGCGGGCTCTCCGGTGGCCTCGGCGGCTACCTGGGCTACACCTTCGCGAACGACTCGTCGTCCGTCAGCTCCCTCGACTCGCCCCGCCCGGCCTCGCAGACCTCGAACGCGCCCGCCGGCTCGGTCGAGGACGTGGCGAACAAGCTGCTGCCGTCCGTCGTGCAGATCCAGGTCAGGACGCGCTCCGGCGCCGGCGAGGGCTCTGGCTTCATCATCTCCGGCAACGGCCAGATCGTGACGAACAACCACGTCATCGAGGGTGCTGCCGCCGGCGGTGAGATCAAGGTGGTCTTCCACGACGGCAGGACGGCGTCCGCGAAGATCCTGGGCCGCGACCCGAGCTCCGACATCGCCGTCATCCAGGCCGACGGCGTCTCGAACCTCCCGGTCGTGCAGCTCGGCAACTCCGGCGACATGAAGACCGGCCAGGCCGTCGTCGCGATCGGCTCGCCGTTCGATCTCTCCGGCACCGTCACCTCCGGCATCGTCAGCTCGGTGAACCGCCCGGTCTCGGCCGGCGGCGACGGCAACTCGCAGGCGACCGTGCTGAACGCCATCCAGACCGACGCCGCGATCAACCCCGGCAACTCGGGCGGGCCGCTCGTCAACATGCAGGGCCAGGTCGTCGGCATCAACTCGGCGATCTACAGCCCGAGCCAGGGACAGGGCCAGGCAGGCTCGGTCGGCATCGGCTTCGCGATCCCGATGGACCAGGCGCGCCGCACGATCGACGAGATCGTGAAGAACGGCAAGCCCAAGCAGACCGTGCTCGGCGTGAAGGTCGAGTCGACCGAGCAGGGCGCGCGCATCTCCGAGATCACCTCCGGCGGCGCGGCCGAGAAGGCCGGGCTCAAGGCGGGGGACGTGATCACCAAGTTCGCCGACCGCCGCATCGACGAGTCGGACACCCTGGTCGCCGCCGTGAGGTCCAAGGCGCCCGGCGACAAGGTCACGATCACGCTGTCCGACAACAGGACGGTGGAGGCCACCCTCGACGGCGTCGAGGTGGGATAGGTCGGGGGACGTCCGGGTTTCCGGCATCCGCCGCCCGCCGGAAACCCGGACGTGACGACCCCGGAGAGGCCGTAGCCGTGCGCACCTGCCCCGTGCGCGGCTGCGGCCTCTTTGTTTCGTCTTCTTACGGCGTTGTGACGCTTGCGGGCCTGCCGGGCGTTCGTGGCTTAGCGTGGTGACGTGGTGGAACGGGTGCTGGTCGTCGACGACGACACGACGGTGCGCGATGTCGTGCGCCGCTACCTCGAACACGCCGGGTACGAGGTCGAGCTCGCCGGCGACGGGGAGCAGGCGCTGCGGCTGATGGCCGAGCAGGAACCGGACATCGTGGTGCTGGACCTGATGCTGCCCGGCATCGACGGTCTCGAGGTCTGCAGGCGGATCCGGGAGCGCGCCAGCACGCCCGTCGTCATGCTGACGGCGCTGGGCGAGGAGGAAGACCGCATCGCCGGGCTGCAGATCGGCGCGGACGACTACGTCACGAAGCCCTTCAGCCCGCGAGAGCTGGCGTTGCGCGTCTCGTCGGTACTGCGGCGGGCGCACCGGCCGTTCGAGTCGCGGGTGGTGCGGGACGGGAACCTCGTGCTGGACGTGGCCGCGCACACCGCGACGCTGGACGGGCGGCCGTTGCAGCTGACCACCCGCGAGTTCGACCTGCTGGCGTTCTTCATCGGCAACGCGGGCAAGGCGTTCGGGCGTGCGGAGCTGCTGGAACGGGTGTGGGGCTGGCAGTTCGGCGACCAGTCGACCGTGACCGTCCACGTGCGACGGTTGCGGGAGAAGATCGAGGAAGACCCGGCGAAACCCCGCCGGTTGAGCACGGTGTGGGGCGTCGGCTACAGGTATGACCCGTGTTCGATCGTCTGAGCCGCGTGTCGCTGACCACCGCGATGACCGTCATGGTCATCGTGCCGGTGGTGGCGACCATCGCCGGGGTCCTCACGGTCAGCGGGTTCATGTTCACGCCGATGCTCAGCGCCGCGCTCATGGCGTGCGCCGTGGTCGCGGTGGTCACCGTGCCGTTCTCGATCATGCTGGGCCGTGCGATCGCGCGGCGCACCATGTGGGAGCGCGAGGCGGAGGCGGCAAGGCGGCAGCTGGTGGCGTGGATCAGCCACGACCTGCGGACGCCGCTGGCCGGGATCCGGGCGATGACCGAGGCGCTGGAGGACGGTGTCGTCTCCGAGCCGGGCGAGGTCGCCGTCTACGCCAAGCAGATCGCGCTGGAGGCCGACCACCTCTCGAAGCTGGTGGACGACCTGTTCCAGCTGTCGCGGATCACCGCGGGCGCGCTGAACCTGCCGATGCACGACGTGGCGCTGGCCGACGTCGTCAGCGACGTGGTCGCCGCATCGCGTCCGGTCGCCCAGCGCAAGGGCGTGGAACTCCGCGCGGACGCTCGCGCGTGGCCGGTCGTCCGAGGCTCCGATCCGGAACTGATGCGTGTCGTGCGCAACCTTGTGTCCAACGCCATCCGGCACACACCGGAGGGCGGCGTGATCTTCGTTCAGGTCGATGTGGACGGAGCCGACGCGGTGGTGCGGGTGGACGACGCGTGCGGCGGCATACCCGATGACGTGCTGCCACAGGTGTTCGACGTGGGATTCCGCGGTTCCACCGCACGCAACCCGACCGGCGCCGGGCTGGGACTTTCCATCGCACGAGGCCTCGTCGACGCCCACCACGGGAGAATCGACGCCCAGAACCACGGTCCTGGCTGCCGCTTCGAAGTCCGACTCCCGCTACGGTGATCGGTATGGAACGCAGCGCGCAGCGCCTTGGCCGCGCTTTGGTCGTGATCGTGGACGACCGGGTGGCGCACGGTGAGCAGGACGACAACTCCGGACCTCTTGTCACCGAACTGCTCGAAGAAGCGGGCTTCATCGTCGACGGCACCGTCGCGGTCGAGGGTGAGGTGGTCGACATCCGGGCCGCGCTCAACACGGCCGTCATCGGTGGCGTCGACCTCGTGGTCACCGTGGGCGGCACCGGTGTGTCCCCGCGCGACGTCACCCCCGACGCCACGCAGGGCGTGCTCGACCGCCCCATCCACGGCATCGCCGAGGCGCTCCGCGCGTCCGGCTTGGCCGCGGGCGCGGTCGACGCGGGCATCTCGCGCGGCCTCGTCGGTGTCTCCGGCAGCACGCTCGTCGTGAACCTCGCGGGCTCGCGCTCCGCGGTCCGCGACGGCATGGCGACGCTGTCGGCTTTGGTGCCCTACGTGATCGAGCAGCTGAGCGGTCTTGACGAAGAGTGATTCTCCGAAGCCGGCCGACGACGACGCCGTAGCGCGTCGTCGCCGGTTGGCCGAGGTGTTCGGCGACGTGCTTCCGGAGACGACGTCGGACGAGCGCGGTGGCGGGGGTTCGGGGGAGGACCGCGAGGCCTGGTACCGCGAGAACCGGCCGCCGCATCACGGTGGCTGAGTGCCGCGTGGTGGCTGCGCCTTGGGGCGTGGGTGCTGGCGTGGTGAGCCTGTGGAGCGGTGTGGCGGGACGGCTTTGAACGCGCCGGACACGCTTGCGGCGCTGCGGGGTGGCTTCGGGCCTGCCGGACGAGCCTGTGGAGCGGCTGGGCGGCTTCTGGCGTGCCGGATGAGCCTGCAGGGCGGGGCGTTGCCGCGTCACGGCGGCTGACCGCTAGAACCCAGGTTCACGAGACTTGCGGTACCGGCTGCGTCCCTGGCCTGGACCGCAGTGCCGGCCAAACGTGCGAGGCGGCTGACCGCCCCGGACCCTCAGCCCCGGCGAGCCACCAGACCTCTCACAACCTGGCCTGGTGCCAGGACAAAGCGCGCGGCACCGCGGTAGAGCGACGGGCTGCGCGCTTCGTCTCGGCGGGGACGGACGGAGATCAGATCGCGGGACCGCGGCGGTCCTGCGGGGTGGCCTGCGGCGGGGTGTTGTGCTGCTGCGCTGCGAGGAGGTCGCGGATCTCGATCAGCAGCTCGACGTTCGTCGGCTCGGCCGGGCCTGCCTCCTCGCCCCTCTTGCGGCGTTCCTGGATCTTCTGGATCGGCAGCACCAGGACGAAGTAGACGACAGCAGCCACGATCGCGAAGTTGATCGCGGCGTTGATCACGTTGCTGAAGTCGAGGTACGTGTCCTCCTTGCCGGATCGGATGTAGAAGCCCAACCCCTTCGTCTCGGTGCTGCCGAGCGAAGCGATGAGCGGCTTGATGAGGCTCGTGGTGAACGCGGTGACGATCGCGGTGAACGCCGTACCGATGACCACGGCGACAGCCAGGTCGACGACGTTTCCGCGCATCAAAAAGTCTTTGAAACCCTTCAGCATCAGCGGAGAGTAACGGCTAAAGCATGATCCAGTGACACTGCGGCCACGCGAGTTGCATTAAGTCTCGGCAACGTGAGGACAACGACCTGGCCGCGCGTCTCCCGCACCGCCGCGTTCTCGGCGAGCACCTCGCCGGACGCCGACACCACGTCGACCCGGCTGCCCGGCCGCAGCACGTCGGCAAGGCCCTGGTCAGCCATCCGGACGGCCACCGACGCCTGGTCCTCCGGGGTGCTCGCGACGTCGAAGTCGGTCAGCGGGATGCCGGCGCGCGCCGGGGACGCGAGCGGTCTGCCCACCAGTTCGGCGGAGTCGGCGAAGGTCCCCGCCACGGGTGAGGCCAGAGAGACCAGCCGGAGGTCGGAGGCGGACAACGACACGCCTGCCGGCAGATCGCGGGAGGCGACCACCGCGGGATGGCCCACGTCGGGCCAGAAGAACGTCATCAGGGCCAGCAACGCGAGACCGAGGGCCAGGAAGCGGC
Source organism: Lentzea sp. HUAS TT2 (assembly GCF_051853195.1). NCBI lineage: Bacteria > Bacillati > Actinomycetota > Actinomycetes > Pseudonocardiales > Pseudonocardiaceae > Lentzea > Lentzea sp. HUAS TT2. Next base: position 3,520,463 of record NZ_CP196667.1, read on the forward strand.
GCCACGCGGCGGAAGGGCGGCGGCGCGCCAGTGAGCGGACTCGGTCGGAAACGGTCGCGGAAAGGGTCATGCCTCCGACCGTAGGACGGTCGGAGGCAGTCGAAGTGGGGTCAGCCGCAAGTTGTGGACAACTCGCGATCTTCAGGACGCGGCAGCCGCCGGAGCGCTCGTCGAGGACGACGACGAGGACTTCGAGTCCGAAGAGGACGACGACGAGGTGGACGTCGAAGGCTTCGAGTCCGAAGAGGACGTCGTGCTGGACGCCGCGCTCTTGGACGAGCCCGAACGGCTGTCGGTGCGGTAGAAACCGCTGCCCTTGAACACGACGCCGACGGCGCCGAAGAGCTTGCGCAGCTTGCCCGAGCACTCGGGGCACTCGGTGAGGGAGGCGTCGCTGAACGACTGCACAGCCTCGAACCGGTGCTCACACGCGGTGCAGGCGTACTGGTACGTAGGCACTGGGTCTGCTCCTAGCTCTGGCACTCGACCTTTGTGAGTGCCAACACGATTTTCGCCCAGGACCTTCCCGGAGCGCAAACACCCCAGGTCAAAGTCACAGCCATCGCAGGCCCACCGAGGGGGTCAGCACGCCGTTCATCCGCACGTCGTGAGGCTCTCCCGGCACGAACGAGAGCACCTCGCTGTCGCGCACCACACCGACCAGCGGGGCTTTGACCAGCGGCAACGACCGATCGTAGTGCCCCTTGCCCTTCCCGATCCGCACCCCGTCCACCGACACGGCGAGCGCCGGCACGAGCACCAGCGAGGCTCCAGCGATCGCCGAGGCGCCGAGCCGGGGACCGGTGGGTTCGAGCAGCTTGAACCCGGCGGGGGCGAGCCCGGACGGCCCGGTGTGCTCGGCCCAGTCGAGCGGCGAGTCGCCCGTCACGATCGGCAGCAGCACCCGGCAGCGCAGCCCGTCGAGCCACGACGCGTCACCGGGCTCCGATCCGACCGGCAGAAACGCGCACACCGTCTGATCAGCGGCAACGTCCAAGGCGGCGACGTGAGCGGCCAACGCCGAAGCTTCGAGCTCACGAACTTCAGCGGACAGCGAACGCCGCGAGGCCAGCAACCGTGAACGAAGCGTGGCCTTCCGGTCACGAAGATCGGACGTCATGACGGGTACCCCTCGGTATGTCGTTAGCATCGCTGCCCATGAGCAGCGCCTTCCACACCGCTATCGTGCCCGCGGCCGGTCTGGGCACCCGTTTCCTCCCCACGACCAAAGCCGTGCCGAAGGAACTGCTGCCCCTGGTCGACACCCCCGCCATCGAGTACGTGGCGCGCGAGGCCGCCGAGGCCGGCGCGACGAAGCTGGTCATCGTCACCTCGCCCACGAAGGCGTCGGTCGCGAACTACTTCGACGCCAACCCCGAGCTCGAGCAGTCGCTCGCCGCGCGCGGCAAGGCCGACCTGGTCGAGAAGATCCAGCGGGCCCCGAAGCTGATCAAGGCGGAGACCGCGATTCAGGAGCAGGCGCTCGGTCTCGGGCACGCCGTCGGCTGCGCCGAGGGCAACCTGACCGGCGACGACGAGGCCGTCGCGGTGCTGCTGCCGGACGACATCATCCTGCCGAACGACGCACTGAAGAAGATGGCGAAGGTCCGCGAGGAGAAGGGCGGCAGCGTCCTGCTGGCGTTCGACATCCCGCGCGAGCAGATCTCCGCGTACGGCGTGTTCGACGTCCGCGACACCGGCAGCGACGACGTCAAGCAGGTCGTCGGCATGGTCGAGAAGCCGAAGCCGGAGGACGCGCCGTCGACGTTCGCCGCGGCCGGCCGGTACCTCCTCGACCGGGCGATCTTCGACGCGCTCAAGCGCATCACGCCGGGCGCCGGTGGCGAGCTGCAGCTCACGGACGCCATCGCGTTGCTGATCAACGAGGGTCACCCGGTGCACGTGGTGGTCCACCGCGGCGGGCGACACGATCTCGGCAATCCCGCCGGATTCCTGCGGGCTGCGGTTGACTTCGCACTCGAGACCCCTGAGTACGGACCCGATCTGCGTGAGTGGTTGCGGGAACGCCTCGACAACTCCTGAGCGCGAGGACCAATCACATGAGGTCAGTTGACGAGCAGCTCGCTCGGGTGATCGCGGCCGCGGTGCGGCCCGCACCCGTGCGCGTGGCGATCTCGGAGTCGCAGGGTCTGCTCTGCGCAGAGGAGGTCATCGCGGAACGCGCGTTGCCCGGCTTCGACCAGGCCGCCGTGGACGGCTACGCGGTGCGCAGCGTCGACGTGTCCGGCGCCAACGCGAGCCCCGTGCAGCTGCCGGTCGTGGGCGAGATCCCGGCCGGCTCCCGGCAGCCGCGGCGGCTGCAGCCCGGCCAGGCGGTGCGGATCGCGACGGGCGCGCCGCTGCCGACGCTGGCCGACGCGGTCGTGCCGCTCGGGTACACCGACGGCCACCAGGCCAAGGTGACGGTCAACCGCAGCGTGCCGTCCGCGGGGTTCGTCCGCCGCACCGGTGAGGACGTGCAGACCGGTGACGTCGCCGTGCGCCGCGGCGCGTCCATCGGTGCTGCCCAGGTGGGTCTCCTGGCCGCCGTCGGACGCAACAAGGTGCTCGTGCACCCACGTCCGCGCGTGTCCGTCATCTCGCTCGGTGAGGAGCTCGTCGACGTCGACCGCACGCCCGGCCAGGGTCAGGTCTACGACGTGAACTCGTACGCGCTGGCCGCCGCCGCACGCGACGCGGGCGCCGAGGTCAGCAGGGTCGGCATCATGTCGGCCGACCCGCGCCGGCTGCGCGAGGTGATCGAGGGCAGGCTGCTGCTCTCCGAGATCGTCGTCGTGGCCGGCGGCGTGGGCGGCACGATCGGCGACGAGGTCAGGGCCGCGATCACGGACCTGGGCGACATGGACGTCACCCGCGTCGGCATGCACCCCGGTTCCGCGCAGGGCTTCGGCCGGCTCGGCCCGGACGCCGTGCCGACGTTCCTGCTGCCCGCGAACCCGATGAGCGCCCTCGTGGTGTTCGAGGTGCTGGTCAGGCCCCTGATCAGGGCCGCGCTGGGCAAGAAGAACCCGTACCGCCGCGCCGTCAGCGCACGCCTGCTCTCGCCGCTGCAGTCGACGAAGGGGCGCCGCGGCTTCCTGCGCGGCCAGCTGCTGCGCGACGCGGACAACGGCGAGTACCTGGTGCAGCCGCTCGGCACGTCCGGGTCGCACCTGCTCGCGTCACTGGCGGAGGCCAACTGCCTGATCATGGTCGACGAGGACGTCACCGAGGTCTCCGTCGGTGAAGAGGTGCTGGTCAGCTTCCTTGCGCAGCGTGGATGAGCGTTTTCGCCGATCTCGGTAGACACCCCGGCTGGCCGGTCCGGCTGGGGCCTCTTCAGGTGCGCGCGGGAACGGTCGAGCTGCGCGGACCCCGGCTCTTCGACGGCGGTAAGTGGTCGAGGCTGCGCATCCGGGACCGCGCCTACCTCGAACAATGGGAGCCGACGGCGCAGGAGGGCTGGAACGAGCGCAACGCGACGCTGTCCTGGCCCGCCCAGTGGTCGTCGCTGCGCGGCATGGCCCGGCGCGGCTCCACGCTGCCGTTCATGATCCTCGTGGACGGCGAGGTCGCCGGTCAGATCACCATCGGCAACATCGTGCGCGGCTCGCTGCTGTCGGCATGGATCGGCTATTGGGTAGCCGCTGATCGGGCGGGAGGCGGCGTCGCAACGGCGGCGGTGGCGTTGCTCACCGACCACGCTTTCCGCGACGCTGGTCTGCACCGGCTCGAGGCCACGGTCCGTCCCGAGAACGGCGCCTCGATCCGCGTGCTCACGAAGTCCGGATATCGCGAGGAAGGCCTCTTCAAGCGTTATCTGGATGTTGCCGGGCAGTGGCGCGACCACCTCTGCTTCGCGCTCACGACCGAAGAGGTCCCTGATGGCCTAGTGCGCCGTTTGGTCGCACGCGGAGAGGCCCGTCTTCCCTGACGTTTGCTTCCATTTGCCCTAATCACTTCACCCAAAAGTGGGTGATACACCACACTTTGGTACGCACTGAGGTCGGCGTGCCTCCGACACAGGTGTGACTGTTGTGACTAACGTGGTTGGCAGCACCACGCGTGGGCCGGGGGAGGTGAACGGGGAATGCCGAGTTCGCTGATCATCGTTGCGCTGGTCGTCGCATGGCTGGTGGTCCTCGTCCCCATGATGGCCCGCAAGCGCCAGGAGAGTGCGCGCAGCGTGGGGGAGGAGTACGACGCCATGCCAGACGCCGAGTACGACGACATCCACGACATCGACGACGACTACTTCGACGAGGAGGAGTACGTCGAACGCCCCTTCCGGCGCGGCCGCGGTGGCTACGACCCGGAAGCCGCCGTGCTGGTGGCGCAGGCCAAGTACGCGTTCCGCCGCAGAGTGGTGGCGTTCCTGCTGGTCGCCGCCGTGGCGTCGGGAATCGTCGCCGGCGTGTTCTACGCGAAGCTCTGGTACGGCCACGCGGCGCTCGACCTGCTGCTCGTCGGCTACCTGACGTACCTGCGCCGGCAGGTGCGGATCGAGGAGGAGATCCGCGCACGCCGGCTCGCCCGGTTGCAGCAGGTGCGTCGCCGCCGTGCGACGGGCCCGCAGCAGCAGGAGGTCGCTGCCGCGGAGCCGGTGCAGCCGGTCGTCGAGGAGCTCGAGACCACCAAGGTCGAGGTCGTCGAGGACAGGCCCGCGCTTCCGCCGTTGCCGCGCTTCCAGCACCACGTGCGTCCCGGCACCATTCCGGTCGACTCCGACGACGAGGACCCGGTCTTCGTCGAGTTAGAGGGACTGGAGTCGCTGCGGTACCGAGGTGCTGTCGGTGCATAGGTGGGGGTGGTGAAAACACCCCCTCCGGCACTGCTATAGTTCTCTCGTAACACCGCAAGGGGCTGTAGCACAGTTGGTAGCGCGTCTCGTTCGCATCGAGAAGGTCAGGGGTTCGATTCCCCTCAGCTCCACAAAATCGTCAAAGGTCGTCCACTTTGGAGTGGGCGGCCTTTTTCGTTGTCAGCACGGCATCTCGGGCAGTGGTGACGGCCTGGGGTGCTCGACAGGTTCTCGCAGCGTTGTCGGAGTCGAGCTCCGCCACGTCGCCGTAGTACGGGTGGTAGGTAGCCGGCGGCCGCTCACTGCGCGGCCCGTGGAGCGCGTCCCAGCCCAGTTGGGCTCCTGGTCGCCCCAGAACGTGACCGCGGGGGACCACGGGTACTTCACGTGGTCCGTCGGTGAGGGCGTGGGCACCGGGAAGACGGCGTCGGACCACTCCTGACGGTGGCGGCCCAGTCGTCGCACATCGGAGTCGAGAGTGGGCGTGATCGGCTCGATCGAACGAAAGTCTTGGTCGGACTGGACGTCCGCTTGTCGCTCGATGTCACCGTAATGTGGATGCCACTTTCGTCTATATACCGGCCGTAGGCTCGTTCGGCTCCCGAAAGGCTGTTCCCCATGAGCGACGCACCGCAGGACAAAGTGACTGTCCTGTCCGCTGAGGCCCTCGCCCAGTTGAAGTCGTTCCCGCTGCACGGCGACGAACGGCTGCAGAACAAGCTGCTGTGGAAGTCCCCGAACGGCGACACGATCGTGGGTCTGATCCAGATGGCACCCGGCGCGCGCGACGTCGGCCACAACCACCCGTCGGCGACGCAGCACACGTGGGTCATCGACGGCACCGTGAGCATCGGCGGTGTGGAGGCGACGGCGGGCTCGTACGCGTTCGTGCCGCCGGGCGTCGACCACGAGACGATCGCGGGCGATGACCCGGTCACCATGTTCTACGTCTATCAGCCGTTCGCTCCCGAGCACGACCACCACGACCACTGACAGGTCCCTGCCAGGAACTGGACGGGACTTGGAACCCGGCAAAGGCGGAAAGTCCAGGGGAATTCCCAGTTGCGTGGCCTGGATCTGTCACGCGGTGAAGAACTGGACACGTTCGGTAGTGGCGCCCGTCGCCATCATCGGCCCATGCAGGTCTTGCGCAAGGCAGCGGCGTTGGTGGCGGTCGGGGCGTTCCTGGGGAGCGGCGTCGCCCACGCGGGGTCCCCGCTCTTCGAGGTGCAGAGTCTGGACGGGCGCGGCAACAACCGCGCCCATCCCGAGTGGGGGACCGTCGGCGAGGGCTACTCCCGGCTCGCGCCCACGAGGTACGCGGACGGCGCCGGGCAGCCGGTGGAGGGGCCGAACGCGCGGTACGTCAGCAACCGGATCTTCGCCGAGGGCGGGCAGCGGTACCTCTCCGAGCGGCACGTGAGCCAGTGGGCGCAGGTGTGGGCCCAGTTCGTCGACCACACCTTCGGGCTGCGCGAGGACACGGCCGTCGACGCCTCGATCCCGTGGGACAACGAGGCGCCGCTGGAGACCGTGCGCAACGACCTGCTGTCGACGCCCATGCGGCGCAGCGGCGAGGTGCCGGGGTCGCAGCCGCGCGAGCAGAAGAACATCGTCAGCTCCTACCTCGACGGCTGGGCGGTCTACGGCGGCAGCGAGGAGCGGCTCGACTGGCTGCGCGACGGCGCGAAGCTGTTGCTGCCCAACAACCTTCTGCCGCGGCGTGACGCGCGGGGCAACGCGGAGACCGCGCCGCCGATGACCGGTCCGTTCGGGGCGATCACCAGTGGCCCCGGCGTCGTCACCGGCGACATGCGCGGCATGGAGAACGGCACCATCACCGCCGTGCAGACGCTGTTCGCCCGCGAGCACAACAGGATCGTGGACCTGCTCCCGAGGAACCTGTCCGACGAGGAGAAGTTCCAGATCGCGCGCAAGGTCGTGAGCGCGGAGCAGCAGTGGATCACCTACCAGGAGTTCCTGCCGGCGATGGGCGTGCGGCTCGCCCCGTACCGCGGCTACAACCCGGAAGTGCGCACGAGTCTGGCGAACGAGTTCGCGACCGTCGGCTACCGGTCGCACAGCACGGTGCGCGGTGACCTGTCGGTCGTCACGCAGGCGAGCCGCTACTCGGAGGCGCAGCTGAAGACGTTGCGCGACAAGGGATTCACCGTGACGATCACCGGCGACAAGGCCGAGATCGCGGTGCCGCCGCAGCTGCTGCCGTTCAACCCCGACCTGGTCGACGACGTGCAGCTCGGCCCGTTGCTGCAGAGCTTCGGCCGGCAGGACGAGGGCCTCAACGACGAGCTGATCGACGAGAACACGTTGCGCAGCATCATCTTCGTCATCCCCGGCTGCCAGCCGCGCTGCCTGACCGCGGTGATCGACGTCGCCGCGCTGGACGTGCAACGCGGACGCGACCACGGCATCGCCTCGTACAACGACGTGCGCCGCGCCTACGGCCTCGCGCCGAAGCCGTCGTTCCGGGCGATCTCCGGCGAGGCCACCGAGTCGTTCCCCGCAGACCCCGAGCTCACGCCCGGCGCCGAGATCGACGACCCCGACAGCCTCGACTGGATCGGCCCCGGCCAGCGCCGCACGACGGTCGCCGCGCGGATGAAGGCCATCTACGGCGACGTCAGCGGCCTGGACGCGATCGTCGGCATGATGGCGGAGCCGCGGCTGCCCGGCAGCGAGTTCGGCGAGCTCCAGCACGCCATCTGGAAGAAGCAGTTCGAGGCGCTGCGCGACGGCGATCGCTTCTTCCACGCCAACGACCCGTCCCTGAAGTTGATCAAGGCGCGGTACGGCGTCGACTACCGCCGCACCCTCGGTGACCTGGTCGCGGCCAACACCGACGTCCCCAGAGGAGACCTGGCGCACAACGTGTTTCGCACTCACCCATCTATGGGGTGAAGTTGGGTGAAGAATGCGGCGTCGACAAATAGTTTTCTCTCATGAGATCTGTGGTCGCCGCGTTATTACTCGTGGCCGGCACCTCCAGTGGTGCAGTGGCGTCGACCGAAGACCCTGCAGCCAGGTGCACGGCCGCCCGTCCCGTCGTCTCCAGCACGGAGACAGCTGTAGAAGCGCGCGTTCTCACCGGCTGCACGGCCGGTGAGCTCGTCGTCTTCCGGGCCACGATGACCGCACGGGCCCACGGCACCTCCTGCGCCGCGGTCTCCGAGGAGCTCGAGGCGGACCCGGCCACCGAGCCGCAGTGGATCCGCGCCCGCCTGGAACTGGTCTGCGCACCCGGTGAGAAGGGCCTGGTCGGCTCCCAGATCACCGTCGAGATGCACGACCAGCGCAACACCCGCGTCGCCACCTACGGGTTCGGCGACTCCTTCACCGATCGCGACCCGGCCGCGCGGCATCGGTGGACCATCGAGTTCGTCGCGGGCCTCGGTGACCTGCCGGTGGCGCCCGATCCGGCCGCTTCCAGCGCGTCAGCGGGTAAGGGCAGCTCGCGTGTCCACTCGGATCACGTCTACGACGGCTGACCCCTCTTCTGCACGACTTGCCTCATCGGGACGAGCTTGCGACAGCGCTCGTCATGCGAAGCCTGGGCTGCGGCTCGGCGAGGAAGCCGTGTTTCCATCGGCCACGCAACGTGACGGCAGTTGCGGAGTCGTTCGTGCTCGTACGTCTTCCCGGCTTCGATAACGAATCGTGCAGAACGGGCGACTTCTGTCAACGGAGCCGTCCATCGCAACGTGTAAGAGCCAACAGGCCCAACACGTGGTCGACGGAGGCACAACGCGATGATCAAGAAAAGGGTTGCTGTGTCGTCAACCGCAAACCAATCACGCACCGTACGCTGACTGGTCGCCTAGGCTGGGGGTGATCTCGGAAGGGGTGGTGTGAGTCGTGGGGCTCGCTGAGTCCTTGCTCACGTGGCTGCACGGCTTCGTGGGTGCGAGTGTCTGCCCCGGTGACTGGGTGTGGACCACCACGGCACTCGGCGCGGTGCTCGGGTTGTTCCCGACGATCGGTGCGCTGCTGTCCATCGCGGTGCGCCGGGTGGTCGGCAACTCCTACGGTCCCGTGACCGGTGCCATCTTCACCGTGCTCGGCGTCGCCAGCTGTCTGGTGCTGCCGTGGCTCATCATGCGCGGCACCGTGCAGGGTCTGGCCAAGCGCTCCATCGACGGCTCCGCCTCGCTCGACGCGGACACCTGCTTCGGCACGTTCTCCCAGGGCAGCTACCTGGTGGACGGCGCTCCGTCGATCATCGGTGTGATCCAGCGGCCGACCGAGCAGCCCCTGTTCCTGGCCGCCGCGGGCGTGACCGTCGCGCTCGCGCTGCTGTGTCTGCTGTTCGTCATGCTGCAGTCAGGCTCGGCGTTCCGGCTCGGGCCGAACTGGCCGCGCAGGGTGTTCTGGCCGATGTTCCTGGTACTGCTGGTGACGACGTCGGCATTCCCCGTGACGTTGGTAGGCCATGTGCTCCTCGGGTTTCTGCCGATTGCGATAATCGGCTCAATCGTCGTGCGGATTTTCGGGTTGACTACCGCCATGCTGAACCGCCCCGGCCGCGACCGGTCTCAGGACCGGAACTCGCAGAACTCGCCGCCACCGCAGCCGGTGGCGCGCAAGCCGCAGCCACAGAACAACCAGCTCCCGGCTGGTCAGCCCGCGCAGAAGAAGGCGCCGACCAAGCCGATGGACGCCTCGGCGCACCGGCCGCCGCCACAGGGCTCGCCCCAGGGTTCGCCGCAGAACCCGCCGCCGTACCAGCCGGCGCAGGTGCCGAAGTACCAGCCGGCGCCGATGAACCGGCCGATGCGCCCGGTGACGCAGCCGCAGCCGTCGCCCCAGAACCAGCCGCCCCGGCAGTACCCGCCGACCCGCGTCGCCGAGATCCTGCCGCAGCCCAAGGCCCCGCAGCCGTCGAACCCGGCGGTGCTCGCGGACACGCCGGGCCCGTTGCCGTTCGGTCCCGGCGCGGCCAACGCCGAGTCGCCGGCGCCGGTGCAGAAGTCGGGCAAGGTCTGGAACCCCGGCAACGGCAGGTTCCGCCGCGTCCGCCAGCTCGGTTCCGGCGGCTTCGGCACGGTCTGGCTGGCCGTCGACGAACAGCTCGACCGCACGGTCGCGGTGAAGCTCGCGCACGCCCCGGACAACGACACCGAGGCGCGCATGCTCCGCGAGGCCCGCGCACTGGCCGCCGTCCGCCACCCGAACTGCGTGCGGGTCTTCGACATCGTCCAGGACCCGGACGGCCTGGCCCTGGTGATGGAGTACATCGAGGGCGCCTCGCTGTCGGAGACGGTCCTGAAGAACGGCCTGATCGACGACAAGCTCGCCGCCCGCCTGTGGCTGAACATGGCCGACGCGCTGGCAGCGGCCCACGACCGCGGCGTCCTGCACCGCGACGTGAAGCCGTCCAACGTGATCGTCGACGGCCAGGGCACCGCGCACCTGATCGACTTCGGCATCGCCCGCTCCAAGGGCGACAGCACCCTCACCGCCACCGGCATGATGGTCGGCACCCCGGACTTCCTCGCACCGGAAACGGCTCGAGGCGAGACGGCGTCCCCGGCCTCGGACTCCTGGCAGCTCGCCGCCACGGTCTCCTACGCCCTGACCGGCCACCCGCCGCGCGGCTCCCGCGAGAACCCGATCTCCTCGCTGATGGCCGCCGCCCAGGGTGAACCGATCACCAAGCTGCCGCAGAAGAGCGCGCACGCCCGGCTGCTGCTCGCGGCGATGGACCCCGAACCGGGACGCCGTCCGTCGCTGGCTCAGGTGCGGGGGCAGCTGTCGCAGTTCCTCGACCAGCAGGGCATGAGCAAGGAAGGCCCGGTCACGAAGATGATCAGCAAGCCGACGCCGCCTCCCACGCGGCACATGCCGATGTAGGTGTCCCCGAGGGGGAACGTCCGCGGACGTTCCCCAGGCGGCCTCAGCGCAACGCCTTGGCGAGGATCGGCGCCAGCGAACGGCTGTACACGGCGTTGATGTGGTCGGGGTCGTAGTAGACCGGCACCTTGCCCACCACGGCGTAACACAGCTTCTCGTCGCAGAAGTAGTCGGTCAGGTCGATCACGGACACCCCGGGGTTCTTCGAACCGCGGGCGGCCTCGACCAGCGGCTCGGGAGGCTGAGCCTTCGTTCTGGGGACCGCGCACGCCTGAGGGTTCGACGGGTTGAGCACCACGCAGTCGTGCGAGCGGACGTCGCCGTTGTAGGGCGGGTCGGCGAGAGCGACCACGCGGACACCCGCGTCGGTCCACTTGCGCCAGCGCGGCTCGAGTCCGTCGCGGTACTGGTCGGCCTGGCTGCGGCCGCTCTTGTCGTCGACCTTCTCCTGGCGCGAGAAGAACGACATCAGCACCAGCGACGGCTTGTCGGCGGCGATCACGTCGGTCATCCGCCTCGTCCAGTCCGAGCAGGCCTTCCAGTGCTCCTGGTTCGCCGGATTGCCGCGGAACTCCACCATCGTGACGTCCGCGAACGGGCAGGCACCCAGGGCACTGGTCCTGAGCAGCCACTTGCGCTCGCGGGCCAGTTCGAAGATGGCCATCTGCCACTGCTGCGCGTGCGAGTCACCGAGCAGCCAGACCTTCTCCGGGTTGGCGGCACCGCCGCTGTAGTCGCAGATCGCCGTCGTGTTCCGATCGCCCGCGTCGTACTGCGGGTCCTGCTTGCACAGCGGGTCGTGCCGGAAGTACTCGTTCGCCGGACCCATCGCGGTGTCACGGGCCGGGCCGAACGGCTCGGTGCAGCCGTTGGCGCCGACCAGGGCACCGGCGCCGTGGCACGGCGTGTTCAGCCCCGCCGCCGCGTCACGCTCGGCCTGCGCGACGTGCCGCCCGTAGGTCAGCTGCAAGCCGGCCGCGATGACCGCCACGACGACGACACCGGCCGTCATCGCCGCGAACGTGAGCTTGCTGCTCCGCGTCAACGGGCCCCACGACATCCCGCGGTCCTCGATCAGCACCTTCGACAGCCACGCCAGCACCAGCGACAGCGCGAGCAGGCCGAGCAGCCACGGCGTGCTGAGCTCGCCCTTGTCCAGCAGGCCGCTCAGCGCGAACGGTGCGAGCAGCAGGACCGGCCAATGCCACAGGTAGAGCGAGTAGCTGACGTTGCCCACGAACTGCACGGGTCGCGACGCTGTCACGGCGGTGTGCCACTGACGGCCGGGACGCAGACCGGAGACGATCACGAGACCGGTGCCGACCACGGGAACCAGGGCGAGGTAGCCGGGGAACGGCGTGTGGTGGTCGTAGACGAACGCCGAGACGATGATCATCGCGAGCCCGGCGAACGCCGCCAGTTCCGCGGCCACGCGCGGCAGCACGAGCCGCGAGCTCGCCAGCGCCACTCCGGCACCGATCGCGAACTCCCACACGCGCACCGGGGTGATGAAGTACGCCGCGCTCGGCGAGGCGATCGTGTAGTAGACGCTCAGAGCCAGCGACACGGCGCCCAGGACGGTGACGCCCGCCAGCACCCAGCGGCGCCTTTTGAGTGCGAACAGGCCCATCAGCAGCAGCGGCCAGAACAGGTAGAACTGCTCCTCGACCGACAGGGACCAGTAGTGCTGGACCAGGCTCGCGGCCGCGTTCTGCGCCGAGTAGTCGACCGACTTGGCCGCGAGCCGCCAGTTCTCCCAGTAGGTGGCGGCGGCGAAGGACTCCCAGGCGTTGGCGGTCCAGCGCGGGTACGGCAGCAGGAGGTACGCCAGGACCATGCTGACGGCGAGCACGAGCAACGCTGCCGGAAGCAGCCGCCTGACCCGCCGCGCGTAGAACCTGCCGAGGCGCACCCGGCCGGTGCGGACGATCTCGCGGTCGAGGTGCGAGGTGATCAGGAAGCCGGAGATGACGAAGAAGACGTCGACACCGACGTAACCGCCGGTCATCGCGTTCGGCCAGAAGTGGTTCACCACCACGGCCAGCACCGCGATCGCGCGCAGCGCCTGGATGTCGGACCGGAAGCCGGGCGACTTCGACCTGCCGTCATCGGTGGTCGGCCTGTCGTGCCCCTGACGTGCCTCTACGTTGGTGCTCATACCGCGTCGGACTTCCCCAGAACAGGTTGCACGAGGAGCCCGCGGAGAGACGCTTCCGTCAAGTTCGCTCGATCGGTTGACTGGACGGGGATGGTAGACCAGGAGTCGGTTCCGCCGGATGTTCCTGCCGACGCTTGGTCGGTCCGGGTGAACGTCGGACCGGTTCGTAACGGTGATTCACCGTTCAACGACCTAAGCCGTGGTTCACCCGGAAGCCTCGGCATCTCACGGATGCCAGCGAAGAGTGGTGAGGCGGTTTCCGCCGATCGTCTCACCACTCACCGGACTCCTGGCAGCTCGCCGCCACGGTCTCCCACGCCCTGACCGGCCACCCGCCGCGCGGCTCCCGCGAGAACCCGATCTCCTCTCTGATGGCCGAAGATCAGCAAGCCGACGCCACCTCCCACGCGGCACATGCCGATGTAGGCGAACAGGGTGAACGCCTCGCATAGGCGGTAACGGCAGTTCGGAGCTCAACGACGTGAGCGTTGTTCCAGAACGCCAACGCCGCCATGCGAGGCAACTATGACTGCTGAAGAGAGCTGGCATGCCGCACGCCTGATTCCGACTTCGGGCATCAACGGTGCTGAAGAACAAGAGCGAAGGGCGACGTCGGCACTGCTGGCTGTCATGTCGGCGGTCAGGGAGTTCGGTCGCGCGTTGACCCAGCCGCTGGGGGCGCCCGCCGCCGCGGTGCAGACCTTCATCGAGGTCCCGTTCGATCTTGACGGGCGCAAGCTCATCCCGGACGGGTTGATCAGGGTGACCCGCGGGCAGAAGTCGTGGACCGCCCTGGTCGAGGTCAAGACCGGTTCCAACGAGCTCCAGGTCGAACAGCTGGAGAACTACCTCGACATCGCGCGTGTGTGCGGCTACGACGCGGTCGTCACGATCTCGAACGAGATCTCGCCGCTGCCCGGCCAGCACCCGACCGCGGTGGACCGGAAGAAGCTCAAGAAGGTGGCGCTGCACCACTGGTCGTGGAGCGAGGTGCTCTGCGAGGCGGTGATGCAGAAGGAACATCGCGGCGTGGCCGACCCTGACCAGGCGTGGGTCCTCGGCGAGCTGATCAGGTACCTCGAACACCCGCGTTCAGGCGCGATGGCGTTCGAGGACATGGGGTCGTCGTGGGTTCCGCTGCGCGACGCCGTGGAGGCACGCACGCTGCGGGCGACGGACAAGATCGCACCCGACGTCGTGCTCCGGTTCGAGGCCCTGCTGCGCTTCGCCGGACTGCAGCTCGGACGCCGCCTCGGCACGGACGTCACACCGGCGTTGTCCCGCAAGGACCTCGCCGAGCCGCAGGTCCGCCTCTCCCGGCAGGTCACGCAGCTGGTGGCGGACGGCAGGCTGACAGGAGGGATCCGCATCCCCGACACGGTCGGGACGCTGCACGTCACCGCCGACCTGCGGGCCGGCCGCGTGATCTGCGGAGTCGACGTGGAAGGCCCCAGGGAAGGGCGGCCGGCGACCCGGATCAACTGGCTGATCCGGCAGCTGAAGAACGCCCCCGACTCTGTTCGGCTGGAGGCGTTCGTCGCCCACGGCAGGGGAGCGGGCGCGTCGGAACTGCTCGGCGCGGTCCGGGCGAACCCTGCGGTGCTGATCGCCGATCCGCTGAAGGAGATCCGCGGGTTCCGGGTCGAGATCTCGGTCCCGATGGGCGCGAAACGCGGCACCGGGCGCAGCTCGTTCATCGACTCGGTGCTGAACGCGGTCTCGTCCTTCTACGAGGAGATCGTGCAGAACCTCAAGCCGTGGTCCGCCACGCCGCCGAAGATCAGGGCGGAGGCCGCGTTCGTGCCACCGGCCGACGTTCCGGTGGCGCTCGTGTCGACGGCGCCGTCGTCGCAGGACGGGCCTGAGCTCCACCCACCGGCCGTCGTGCCCGAGCAGGAGCCCGCGACCTCGCACGAGGTCTCGGTGGGCGCTACTTCAGGGCCTTCGCGAGCATCGGCGCCAGAGACCGGCTGAACTCCCCGTTCAGGTGGTCGATGTCGAAGTACACGACCACGTTCCCGACTACTGCGTGACGCAGCTTGTCGTCGCAGAAGTACTTGCTCAGGTCGACCATTGCCGTCCCCGGTATAGGCGAACCGGGTGAACATCGGATCGGTTCGTAACGGTGATTCACCGTTCAACGACCTAAGCCGTGGTTCACCCGGAAGCCTCGGCATCTCACGGGATGCCATGCGAAGAGTGGTGAGGCGGTTTCCGCCGATCGCCTCACCACTCACCTTCGGCCGAATGGCCGCAACCGCTTGCGCAGCAGGAAGAACAGCCCGGCCGCGCCGACGACCACGAGACCGGCGATCCACACGGGCAAGGGCTTTCCCGCAGGCTCGTTGGGCACCGTCACCGCGGCCGGTGCGGGGGAGGCCGACACCCTGAGCGGCGGCGCGATCTCCTGCCACACGTTCTCGACCGGTCCCTGGACCATCTGCGGGTCCACCGGCTTCACCAGCAACGTGCCCGGCACGGTCAGCGTGCCCAGCGGGTGATCGGCGAACATCCCCTGCACGCCGAACACCTCGTACGTCCCGGCCGGCAGGGAGAACGTCACGGCGTAGTGCGCGGGCTCGCCCAGCGCGACGCCGGTGAACTCCCGCGAGTCCGCGCCGGAACGGAAACGCAGTCCGGTCCTGCCGAGGTCCGCGGAGAACGGGTGGGTGCCGTGCTGCAGCACCCAGTAGCCGACCGTGTGGGTGGTCGAGGCCTGGATCGACGGCACCGGGTCGACGTAGGTGACTGCCCAGCCGCCCGCGACGGCGGAAGGCGCGCTGACCAGTAGGAACGCGCACACGAGCAAAAGAGTTCTCATGACCCGACTACACCGGGAACCGATGCGGGGTTCCCGGTGTAGGAAAGGCATCACGGACGAAGCGGTGGCACGGGCGATCGCAGGCGACCAGGCGGCCTACGGCGAGCTGGTCGCCCGCTACACCGCGCTCGCGCACCGGACCGCCTACCTGCTCGGGGCCGGCGCGGACGCGGGCGACGTGGTGCAGGAGGCGTTCGTGAAGGCCTACCGCAAGCTCGGCTCGTTCCGGCCCGACGCCGACTTCAAGCCGTGGCTGCTCAAGATCGTCGCCAACGAGACCAAGAACCTGCACCGCGGCAGACGGCGGCGGAACCTGATGGAGCTCAGGCTCGCCACCATCACGGAGACCGTCGACCACGACGACCCCGGCACGCTCGTGGACGACTCCCGCGCCACGCTGCTGCGCGCCGTCAACAGCCTGTCCGACCACGACCGCCAGGTCGTCACGTGCCGGTACCTGCTCGACCTGACCGAGGCGGAGACCGCGCAGACCCTCAACCTGGCCAAGGGAACCGTGAAGTCACGGCTGTCCCGTGCACTCACAAAACTGCGCCCGCTGCTGGAGGAGGTGGCCCATGATCGATGACCCGATGGAGGCCGCCCTCCGCGACCTCGGCCGGAACGTCCGCGTGCCCGCGCCGCCGGACGTCACGGCGGCGGTGCTCACCAGGATCGACGCCCCGCGTCGCCGAAACCGTTGGCTCACCGCACTGGTAGCGGCGGCCACGGCGTTCGCGATCGCCTTCGCGGTGTCCCCGGCCGTCCGCGCGGGCGTGCAGCAGCTCCTGGAGTTCGCCGGTGTCGAGTTCCGCACCGAGGCACCGCGGTCCATCGCTCCACCATTGCCCAGCCAGGACGTCTCGCTCGACGAGGCGCGCAAGCAGATGCCGTTCGACATCCACCTGCCGAAGGAACTCGGCACGCCTGACAAGATCACCGTCCACGAAGGACGGTTCGTCACCCTGCACTACGGCGGCCTGAGGCTCGACCAGTTCGACGGCACCATCAGCTCGACCGTCGGCAAGCTCGTCCACAGCGACGGCGTCGAGCAGGTCGACGACAAGATCTGGATCCCGTACCCGCACGTGTTCTTCTACATCGACCGCGACGGCCAGTGGCACACCGAGGAACCGAGGACGGCCGGGCAGACCCTGCTCTGGCAACGAGGTCAGGTCACCATGAGGCTCGAAGGCGACCTGACCCGGCAGCGGGCGCTGGAGATCAGCGCCAGCTAGGCAGCCACAGCTGCTGCTGCCACATCTCCGGTGTGATCGGGGTTCCGTTGAGGATCGGCCACAGCCACACGAAGTTCGCCACCACGATGCCCACGTACAGCGCGACGACCAGCAGACCGGTGCCACGGCGTTCGGAGCCCGCGGTCCGCCTGCCCAGGATCTCGCCCAGCGCCAGCACGATCAGCAGCACCAGGAACGGCGCCATCGGCGTGACGTAGAAGAAGTACATCTGCCGGTCGAGGTTGAGGAACCACGGCAGCAGGCCCGCCGCGTAGGCGACCAGGACGCCGGCGTAGCGCCAGTCCATCCGGCCGATGGTGCGGAAGATCGCCCAGCCGATCACCGGGAACGCGAGCCACCACATCGCGGGCGTGCCGATGAGCATGATCGCGCCGAGGCACGACGCCGCGCCGCAGCCCGTGACGGTGTTGTCGTAGTAGTAGAGCATCGGACGCAGGCCCATCGGCCACGTCCACGGCTTCGACTCCCACGGGTGCCGGTTGGTCTCCGAGGTGACCAGCTCGACGTGGAACTTGTAGACGTTCTTCGCGTTGTACCAAAGCGACTGCAGCACGTCGGGGATGTAGGAGATGTCCTGGACCTTGCCGCCGACCACGTGCCGGTCGATGCCGGTCTCACTGGCCATCCACGGGAACCACGTCGCGACGTAGACCAGCACAGGAACGGCGACCAGCCCGCCGAGCGAGGGCAGCACGTCCCTGACCAGCGCGCCCAGCCACGGTTCCTCGACGCCCGCGGCCCGCCGTGCGAGCGCACTCCACACGACCGTCAGCAGACCGAACGCGGCGATGTACCAGATGCCCGACCACTTGATGCCGCACGCCGCACCGAGCATCACGCCCGCACCGAAGCGCCACCAGCGGAAGCCCATCCACGGCCCGAACGCCGAGTTGTTGATGAAGCCCTCGCGCACGGCCACGGCGAGACGTTCGCGCATCTGTTCGCGGTCGACGACCAGGCAGCCGAACGCGGCGACGACGAACAACGCCAGGAAGATGTCGAGCATGCCCATCCGCGACTGGACGTGCGAGACGCCGTCCGCGATGAGCAGGACGCCGGCGAGCGCGCCCAGCAGGTCGGAACGGGTCAGGCGGCGGGCGATCCGGATGATCAGCAGGATCGTGATCGCGCCCGCCAGAGCCGAGGCGAACCGCCAGCCGATGCCGTCGTAGCCGAAGAGCTCCTGGCCGATCGCCATCAGCTGCTTCGCGAGCGGCGGGTGGACGATCAGCTCGTAGCCCGGGTTGTCCTCGTAGCCGCCGTTGCGCAGCACCTGTGCCGTCTGCGGCACGTAGTGCTTCTCGTCGAAGATCGGCGTGCCCTTGTCCGTCGGATACCCGACGTTCCAGAAGCGCACGACGGCACCGATGAGTGTCACGACGATCGTCATGAGCCACCCGCGCATCCGGTCTCCGGACGGAGGCGGGTCGAGCGTTGCCGCACGATCCGTGCGCGGCTCCTCGACTACGACGGGCGCCTCTCCTGGCTGCACGAGGACTGTCACGCCGCCGATCGTAGGGTGAAGCTTGTGAGTCCTGTATCCGGTTCAGGCCGTCTCGTCCTGGCAGCCACCCCGCTCGGGGACATCCGCGACGCCTCCGCACGCCTGATCGAGGCGCTCGAGACCGCCGACGTGATCGCCGCGGAGGACACCAGAAGGCTGCACAGCCTTGCCGCCGCGTTGCAGGTCAAGCCATCCGGGCGGGTGATCAGCTTCTACGACCAGAACGAGGTCGGGCGCCTTCCGGGACTGCTCGAATCGCTGCACGGCGGCGCCACCGTGCTGCTCGTGACGGACGCCGGAATGCCGTCCGTTTCCGATCCGGGTTACCGGCTCGTCGCCGCGTGCGTCGAGCAGGACCTGAAGGTCACCTGCCTGCCGGGGCCGTCCGCGGTGACGACGGCGCTGGCCCTGTCCGGCCTGCCGAGCGACAGGTTCGCGTTCGACGGCTTCCCGCCGCGCAAGTCCGGCGAACGCAAGCGCTGGTTCGCCCCTTTGACCACCGAGCAACGCACCGTCGTCTTCTTCGAGGCACCCCATCGGCTCGCGGACACGCTCGCGGACGCCGTCGAGGTGCTCGGACCGGACCGCCGCGCCGCCGTGTGCCGCGAGCTGACGAAGAAGTACGAAGAGGTCGTGCGCGGATCGCTGGCCGAGCTTGCCGAGTGGGCCGTGGAAGGCGCACGCGGCGAGATCACCGTGGTGCTCGGCCCCGCTCCCGTCGCGGACACGCCGGATCTCGACACGCTCGTCGCCGAGGTCAAGCAGCGCGTCGCCGACGGGGAGCGGATGAAGTCGGCCGCCGCCGAGGTCGCGGAGGCGGCCGGGATCAGCAAGAAGACGCTCTACGACGCGGCCATCAAGTCAAGCTGAACGGCACGCGGGGCGCTTTCGTACTGCATGTCGGTACGAAAGGGCCCCGCGTGCGTCAAGCTGACTCCTTGTTGAACGTGCGCACGCCGTAGAAGACGCCGACCAGCACGAGCACGGCGACGGAGATCAGCCCGTACGTCATCGTGCCGGGGTTGAAGATCGACCTCTCGGCGTCCACGACGTGCGCCAGCGGGTTGACCCGCGACAGCCAGTAGAGCCACTGCGGGCCGTTCGACATCGGTAGCAGCACGCCGGAGAGCAGCATCAACGGCACGATCGACGCCGACAGCACGGACGCGAAGACGTACTCCAGCTTCACCTTCAACGCGATGGCGTACGACACCGAGCCGATCGCGATGCCGAGCAACGCCACCAGCCCGAGCCCGAGCAGCATCTGCCCGGCAGACGCCCGGAACCCGAACAGCATCGCGGCCAGCATGATCAGCAGGCTCTGCACGACCAGCAGCACCACGTCCTTGCCGACCCTGCCGACGAGCAGCGCGACCCGGCTGACCGGGGTGACCCGCAGCCGTTCCATCACGCCCGTGCGCACCTCGGGCAGCAGCGAGAAGCCCGCGTAGGCCGTGCCGAACAACGCCATCTGCACCAGCAGACCGGGCACGAACCACTGCCAGCCCGTGTCGCCGAGCAACGGCCCGAAGAACCCGAGGTAGAGCAACGGCTGGGCGATGCCGAACACGACCGCCACGGGGTTGCGCAGCACGGGCAGCATCACGCGGGAGAACACGAGCCAGGTGTCACGCAGCATTGGCTTCCTCCCTCAGGGAACGGCCGGTCATGGTCAGGAACACGTCGTCGAGCGTCGGCCGGTGCACCTGCACCGAGTGCAGCTCGACGCCGATGTTGTCGAGGTCGCGCAGCAGCCCCGGCAACGCGCGGTCGCCGTTCGGGATGCGGAAGCTGACCTTCTCGCCGTCCACGACCGCGTTCTCGAACTTCGAGGCGACGATCGAGGCCTGAGGTGTGCCGAGCACGACCAGGTCGCCGGAGACGCGGTGCTTGAGGTCGTCCGGTGAGCCCTCGCCGACGATCGAGCCGTGGTCGATGACCAGCAGCCGGTCGCTGAGGTAGTCGGCCTCGTCGAGGTAGTGCGTGGTCAGGAAGACCGTGACGCCGTCGGCCTTGAGCTGCCTGATGTGGTCCCACAGGTTGCGGCGGCTCTGCGGGTCCAGCGCCGTGGACGGCTCGTCCAGGAAAAGCAGCCGCGGGTCGTGCAGCATGCCCATCGCGATGTCGAGCCGGCGCTGCTGGCCGCCCGACAGCGTGACGACGCCGCGTTTCTCGAGGCCCTGGAGGTCGAACCGGTCGAGCAGGTCGGCGACCTTCTTGCGGGCGTCGTGCTTGCCCAGGCCGTAGAAGCGGGCCTGGAACTCCAGCTCGTCGGCGACCCGCTGGTCCAGCCCCGCGCCGTTCTTCTGGCCGACGTAGCCGATGTTGCGGCGCACCCCGGCCGGGTCGGTCAGCAGGTCGTGCCCGGCGATGGTCGCCTCGCCGGCGGTCGGCTGCAGCAGCGTCGTGAGCATGCGCAACGTCGTGGACTTGCCTGCGCCGTTCGGGCCGAGGAACCCCACGAGCTCGCCCTCGGCGACGTCGATGTCCACCCCCGCGACCGCGTCCACCGGACCGGTCTTCGTGGTGAATCGGCGCGCGAGGCCGCGTGCCTTGATCATGGCTGAATCCCCTCTAGTCAACTTTGACTAGAGGCTAGCGAGGACTAATCAAGTTTGACTAGTCACTTAGCTCGTAAGCACCGGCCTCTAGGCGTTCGATCAGCTCCTGAGTCCAGCGCACCTGGCCTTCGAGATGGACGAGCCACAGTCGAAACAGCTCGCTGACGTGCGCGGGCTTGCCCATCTCCGGCATCGAGGAGATGCCGTGCCGGGTGGGGGTGAGCTGGCCTTCGAGGCCCGCCAGCCGGTTCTTCAGCAGCACGACCGCCTGCTTGCGGGGGACGAGGTTGAGCATCGCGACGCCGGCGGAGACCTCGTCGTTGCCGGCGGTGGGGTTCGCCAGGGCGTGCCCGAGCAGGTCGTTCAGCTCGTGCTCGCCGGCCGCGGTGATCCTGTAGGTCGTGCGGGCGGGCCCTTCGCCGGACTCGGTGCCGACGGGTTCCAGCAGTCCGTCCTTCGCGAGCGCCTTCAGCGCGTGGTAGATCGAGCCGGGCTGCACGTTCGCCCAGCTGTCCGCCGACCACGACTTCAGCTCGCGCCGCACCACGTAACCGTGTGCCTCGCCGACGAGCTTGACCACGCCGAGCACCAGCATTCTGGTCGCGGACAAACCGACCTCCCACTCGGTGAAAACTCCCTGGCACCGCCTCCGTAGGCTATGTCCATGAGTGCCTCCGTACTGACCGCGGTGGCCTGGCCTTATGCCAACGGCCCCAGGCACATCGGTCACGTCTCCGGTTTCGGTGTCCCGTCCGACGTCTTCTCCCGCTACATGCGAATGTCCGGACACCGGGTGCTCATGGTCAGCGGCACGGACGAGCACGGCACACCCATCCAGGTGCAGGCCGAGAAGGAGGGCCTGACGGCCCGCGAGCTCGCCGACAAGTACAACCGCGTCATCGCCGGTGACCTGCAGGGCCTCGGCCTGTCCTACGACCTCTTCACCCGCACCACCACCGGCAACCACTACCAGGTGGTGCAGGACCTGTTCTCCGCGCTGTGGAAGAACGGCTACGTCGTCCCCAAGACCGAGATGGGCGCCATCAGCCCGTCGACCGGCCGCACGCTGCCCGACCGCTACATCGAGGGCACCTGCCCGATCTGCGGCTACGAGGGCGCGCGTGGCGACCAGTGCGACAACTGCGGCAACCAGCTCGACCCGTCGGAACTGATCAACCCGCGTTCGAAGATCAACGGCGAGACGCCGAAGTTCGTCGAGACCGAGCACCTGTTCCTCGACCTGTCCGCGTTCATCGACTCGCTGGGCAGCTGGATGGGCACGCGGTCGGACTGGCGTCCGAACGTGCTCAAGTTCTCGCAGAACCTGATCAAGGACCTGCGGCCGCGCGCCATCACCCGCGACCTCGACTGGGGTGTGCCGATCCCGCTCGACGGGTGGAGCGACCAGCCGATGAAGCGGTTCTACGTGTGGTTCGACGCGGTGATCGGGTACCTCTCGGCGTCGGTCGAGTGGGCGCGGCGCACCGGGAACCCCGACGCCTGGAAGGAGTTCTGGACGGGTGACGCCCAGGGCTACTACTTCATGGGCAAGGACAACATCGTCTTCCACTCGCTCATCTGGCCGTCGCTGCTGCTCGGGCAGAACGGCGCGGGCGACAAGGGCGGCGAGCCCGGCCGGTTCGGCACGCTGAACCTGCCGACCGAGGTCGTGTCGTCGGAGTACCTGACGATGAGCGGCTCGAAGTTCTCCACGTCGCGCGGCACCGTGATCTACGTCGGCGACTTCCTCAAGGAGTTCGGGCCGGACGCGCTGCGGTACTTCATCTCCGTCGCGGGTCCCGAGAACCAGGACACCGACTTCACCTGGGAGGAGTTCGTCCGCCGGACGAACTTCGAGCTGGCGAACGAGTGGGGCAACCTGGTCAACCGCTCGATCTCGATGGCGCACAAGAACGTCGGCGCGATCCCGAAGGCCACGGCGCTGACGCCCGCCGACCACGAGCTGCTCGCGCAGTCCAAGGCGGCGTTCGACACGGTCGGCGCGCACCTGCGCCGCTCGCGGTTCAAGCAGGCGTCCGGCGAGGCCATGCGCGTGATCTCGCTGGCGAACAAGTACCTGTCCGACCAGGAGCCGTGGAAGCTCAAGGACGACCTGGACCGCCGCGACTCGGTGCTGCACACCGCGCTGCAGGTCGTGCAGGACGCGAACACGCTGATGACTCCGTTCCTGCCGCACTCGGCGCAGAAGGTGCACGAGGCGTTGGGCGGCACGGGCGTGTGGGCCGCGCAGCCGGAGCTGACCGAGGTCGACGACCTGGACATCCCCGACCGCTCGTACCCGGTGCTGACCGGTGACTACGCCGGTGAGCAGGCTCGCTGGGAGTCCACGCCGCTCGAGGTCGGCCGGCCGCTGCAGAAGCCGTCGCCGCTGTTCCTGAAGCTGGACTCGAAGCTGGGCGAGACCGGGCCCGAGTGGGCTCCGATCGTCACCGAGTAGTGGCGGACAAGCGCGAACGACCGCCGGTGCCGGAAGCTCTTCCGGCACCGGTGATCGACGCTCACACCCATCTCGACGCGTGCGGTGCCGTCGACGCCGCGGACGTGGCGGTCCTGCTCGACCGGGCGGAGGCCGCCGGCGTCTCGCACGTGATCACCGTGGCGGACGATCTCGCTGCCGCGCAGTGGGCCGCCGAGGCGTCCACTTGGGACCCTCGGGTCTACGCGGCGGTCGCCGTGCACCCGACGCGCACCTCGTCGTTCGGGGACGCGGAGAAGGCCGAACTGGAGCGGCTCGCTGCCTTCGACCGCGTGGTCGCGATCGGCGAGACCGGTCTGGACTACTACTGGGACTACTCGCCGCCGGCCGCCCAGCACGAGGCCTTCCGTTGGCACATCGACCTTTCCAAGCGCGTCGGGAAGCCGTTGATGATCCACGACCGGGACGCGCACGAGGACATCCTCAAGATCCTCGACAGCGAGGGTGCACCGTCCACTGTGGTGTTCCACTGCTTCTCCGGTGACGCGGACTTCGCCCGGCGGTGCGTCGACGCGGGGTACGTGCTGTCGTTCGCGGGCCCGGTGACGTTCAAGAACGCCCGTGCGCTGCGGGAAGCGGCGGCGCTCGTGCCCCAGGACCAGCTGCTGGTCGAGACGGACGCGCCGTTCCTGACGCCCCATCCTTATCGTGGGCGTCCAAATGAACCCTATTGTGTGAATTACACAGTTCGGGATCTCGCTACGCTGCGTGGTGAAGATCTTTCTGAACTCTGCGCCGCTGTCACCCGTACTGCTCAACGAGTGTTCGGGCTTGACCACTGAAGTGCGACGTAGAGCGAACGGAGCAAGAGGTTCCTACCCCGATGGGTGACTGACGTCACAACATTGGCGGGGGTGTTTGCGCAACGTCGGCTACCCCGTTACTGTCCCGTGACCGTGCCACCTGAGCCGACCCAGTCGGTTCGGAGCACGCCCGCAGTCGGGGCGGGACCGAAGCCAGAAGCGCGAAGAAGCGAGACCACGTAGGAGGAGTTGCCGGGAACCTTCGAGCTCCAACTCGAATGATCTTGTCAACGCCAACTGTGCGGTGGCCTCACAGCTTCCGCAATGGAGGTATCGACCCTTGTCTGGTAGCGACAGAGCTGCTGCTCCGTACGACTTCAACGACGACACCGACTGGTTCACGCCCGTCGGCGGCGTGGCGGTTGACGTCGCTGATCCCCACCCGAGCTTCCCCGCCGGTGCGCTGACCATCACGCCCGCGGACGTGCTCGAGGTGCTCGGCCCGGACGCCGACGACCTGCTCGCCACGGCGAACGTGGACGTCGACGAGCTGATCCGTCTCATCAACGCCGAGACGACGATCATGCCGCCCCTCGTCCTCCCGTCGGAGGAAGAGGAACTCAGGGACCCGCAGGTCCTCGTCAAGGCCGCCTCGACGTGGAAGCGCCGTTTCCTCAAGGGCACCGTCGCCGCGGTCCTGGTGTCGATCTCCGGTGGCGGCGTGACCGCCATGGCGATGGACAAGTCGCTGACCGTCGAGGTCGACGGCGCGCTGCAGACCGTCCACTCGTACGAGGGCACGGTCGGCGACGTCCTGGCGGAGGAAGGCATCGTCGTCGGTGAGCACGACGCCCTGTCCCCGTCGCTGAACGCCCCGATCTCCGACGGCGGCAAGATCAGCCTCGACCGCGGCCGCCTGCTCAAGATGAGCGTCGACGGCCAGGCCCGCGAGGACTGGGTCCGCTCCGTCACCGTCGAGGAGGCCGCCAAGCAGCTCGGCGTGCCGCTCGAAGGCGCGTGGATGTCCGCCAACGGCTCGCACGCCGTGCCTCTCGAAGGCATGAGCGTCGAGGTCAAGACCCGCAAGAACATCAAGCTCTTCGACGGCGCGAACCCGGTCCGCGAGGTCCAGACGACCGCACTGACCGTCGACGAGCTGCTCAAGAGCGAGAACCTCGCCCTCGGCCCCGAGGACGCGGTCGCCTCCGGCGCGGACGTCAAGCTCGCGACCGGCGCCGAGGTCTACATCTCGCGCACCGGCGTCACGGTCATCAACGTGAACGAGCCCGTCGCCCCGCCGGTCGAGAAGACCAACGACCCGAACATGACCGGTGGCCAGCAGGTCGTCACCGACCCCGGCACCCCGGGCGAGCAGACCTCCACGTACCGCGTCACGGTGAAGAACGGCAAGGAGATCAGCCGCGAGAAGATCGGCGGCAAGATCACCAAGGAGCCGAAGCCCAAGAAGATCACCGTGGGCACCAAGCCCATCCCGGACGGCGAAGTCTGGGACCGTCTCGCCAAGTGCGAGGCAGGCGGCAACTGGGCCATCAACACCGGCAACGGCTACTACGGCGGCCTCCAGTTCTCGGCCAGCACCTGGGCCTCGAACGGCGGCACCGCCTACGCGGCGCTGCCGCACCAGGCGACCCGCGAACAGCAGATCGCGACCGCCACCAAGCTGCGCGACCGCGCGGGCGGCACGTACAGCGCGTGGCCGGGCTGCCGCGCGAAGCTCGGCCTGCCGTAAACACTCTCCGTCCCCTGACTGAGGCCGCCCGTGGTTCGCCACGGGCGGCCTTCGTCGTTGCGGTGGGATCGGGCGCTCCGGGCGAGGGTGGAGGAGCGGGCAGAGAACGGTGACCACCCCGCTGGAACCGCGACGAGCCAACGCAAGCCGACCTCGCGGTCCCATTCGCACGGTCCCAGCCCACCTCTCCACCACCAGGCCTGCGAGAATGCACCGGTGAGCCTGCTGGGTCCTGCCGAAGTCCGCCGTCTAGCCGCCGAGCTGGACATCCGCCCGACCAAAAAACTGGGCCAGAACTTCGTCCACGACCCCAACACCGTCCGCAAGATCGTGGCCGCGGCCGGACTCACACCAGACGACGTGGTCCTGGAGGTAGGCCCAGGCCTGGGCTCCCTGACCCTCGCCCTGCTCCCCAACGCCAGCCAGGTGATCGCGGTGGAGATCGACCCGCCTCTGGCCGACCGCCTACCGCAGACCGTCACCGAGATGGATCCGGAGAACGCGGGCAAGCTCAAAGTCGTCCTCAAGGACGCCATGAAAGTCACCCAAGAAGACCTGCCGGCCCCACCCACCGCAATCGTCGCGAACCTGCCGTACAACGTCGCGGTCCCGGTGGTGCTGCACCTGTTGGCCGAACTGCCGAGCCTCCAGAAGGGTCTCGTCATGGTCCAGGCCGAGGTGGCCGACCGGATGGCGGCGAAGCCCGGCAGCAAGATCTACGGCGTGCCCAGCGTGAAGCTCGCCTGGTACGCGGAGTCGAAGAAGGCCGGGGCGATCGGCAAGAACGTCTTCTGGCCCGCGCCCAACGTCGACTCGGGTCTGGTGTGGTTCCAGCGTCACGAAAAGCCGCTGTCCACTGTGGATCGCAAGAGGCTCTTCGCGATCGTGGACGCCGCGTTCGCGCAACGCCGCAAGACGCTCAGGGCCGCGCTCAAGGGCTGGGCCGGCAACCCCGGGAACATCGACGAACTGCTCGCGAAGGCTCAAGTCGATCCTCAGCTGAGGGGCGAGCAGTTGAGCGTGATCGACTTCATCCGGATCGCCGAGGTCTAGGCCGGGGATCCTTCGGCCAACAGTGTGATCTGTCGAACGAATCGGATTCTGGCTTGCGCAACCGAACGTCCGTCCGGTTGACTGCTACTTGCCATCCGGAGCGACTGAGAGACCTGGCTCTACGACGTCGCAGCAACCACCCGCTGGATGCGGGCAGGTGCTAACGCCAGGACCGATGGAGGAGCACCATGGGTACCGTGCGAATGCTGACGCGCCGTCGAGTCATCGACCAGTGCCGTCGCTCGTCTTCTGCATGTCGTCGCCACCTCGTCTAAGGCGCCTTCTTCCAAGAGTCCTTTGACGCGCACTCAGTCAACGAGTGGCGCACACACCTGAGCAGAACTCCGACCGCGCACGTCCGCCCGAAAACGGACAGTGTGCCGTCGCGCGCAGCCGTGGAGCAGACGTGATCACTGTCGAAAACCTCACCAAGTCCTTCCAGGGCGTCAGTGCCCTCAACGGCGTGACCCTCGACGTCGAGGCCGGCACCGTGCTCGGTGTCGTCGGCCCGAGCGGGGCCGGCAAGTCGACGCTCGCCCGTTGCGTCGCGCTGCTGGAGCGTCCCGACTCCGGGGCGATCCGCGTCGACGGCACCGACATCACCAGCCTCGACGGGTCGGCCCTGCGGGCTGCTCGTCGGCAGATCGGCGTTGTGCCGCAAGGGGATTCGCTTCTCCGGCAGCGCACGGCGGCCGGCAACATCGCGCTGCCGCTGGAGTCCGCCGGCATTCCCGGACCGCAGCGCCGCACCCGTGTCGGTGAGCTGCTGGACCTCGTCGGGCTGACCGACAAGGCCGCCTCCTACCCCGACCAGCTGTCCGGCGGGCAGCGTCAGCGCATCGCCGTGGCGCGCGCTCTCGCCGCCAACCCCAGCGTCCTGCTCGCCGACGAGCCGACGTCCGCGCTGGACCCGGAGACCACCGGTTCCGTGCTGACCGTGCTCGACCGTGCGCGCGCTGAGCTGGGTGTGACCGTTCTCGTCGTCACACACGACATGGGCGTGGTCCGCAAGATCTGCGATGACGTCGCAGTGCTGGAGCAGGGCCGCGTCGTCGAGCACGGCAAGGTCCTCGACCTGGTCAACAACCCGGCCAGCCGCACGAGCAGCGCGTTGCTGCCCGCCGTCGACCTGAACCCGATCAACGAGAGCAGCTACGACCGCGTCGCGGACGTCGTGCTCGTCGGGTTCGCCGCGGTCGGCGCGTTGCTGCCCGAGGCCGCGCACCGGTTCGGCGTCGAGCTCAACATCGTCGGCGGCGGTCTGACGCGCCTGGGCGAGACCCCGGTCGCACGTTTCCGGCTCGGCTTGAACGGCGAGCGCTCTGACTCCGCACTGGAGTGGATCGGCGAGGCCGGCGGCGCTGTGCAGAGGTCCTTGAAGGGCCCCCAGGGAGTAGCTGCGTGAGGTCTGCAACACCCTGGTCCGACGTTTTCTCGTACCTGCTCGAAGCCACCGGCGAGACGCTGTACATGGTCGGCGTCTCGACCGTCATCGCCACTGTTCTCGGAGTTCCCGTAGGTGTCTGGCTGCAGCTCACCGCCAAGGGCGGGCTGCGGCCGAACGCCGCGGTGCACAGGATCCTGAGCTTCGTCACCGACCTGGGCCGCTCGATGCCGTTCATCGTGCTGCTCGTCGCGCTCACGTCGGTCACCCGCCTCCTCGTAGGCGGCTCCATCGGCAGCACGGCGGTCATCGTGCCGCTGGCCGTGGGAGCGATCCCATTCGTCGGCAGGCTCGTGCAGAACATCCTGTCCGAGGTGCACGTGACCGTGGTCGAGGCCGCGATCACGACCGGCGCCTCGACGTTGCGGATCGTGCGCAGCGTGCTGATCCGCGAGTCGCTGCCCGCGCTGATCAACGCCATCGGCGTCACCGTGATCGCCCTGATCGGGTACTCGGCGATGGCCGGCGTGATCGGTGGCGGCGGCCTCGGCGACCTGGCGATCCGCGAGGGTTACCAGCGCTTCAACGACCGGATCCTGTGGAGCACCGTGGCGTGGCTCGCCGTGCTCACGACCGTGATCCAGTTCGGTTTCACCCGTGCCGCCCGTGCGTCCGACCGGCGCCGGCACGCCTCAGTCTGACCCGTAGCAATCTTCTCAAAAGGAACGCAATGCGTATTCGTGCTGCCCTGATCGCAGTCGCTTTGACCGGTTTGACTGCTCTGTCTGCTTGCTCGTCGGGTGCCAGTGCGTCCGACACGCTGAAGGTCGGCGTCTCGCCGGTCCCGCACGCCCAGATCCTCAAGTACGTGGCCGACAACCTCGCCGCGTCGAAGGGTCTCAAGATCGAGGTCGTCGAGTTCACCGACTACGTGCAGCCGAACACGGCGCTGGTCGACGGGTCGCTCGACGCCAACTACTTCCAGACCGTCCCGTACCTGGAGACGTTCACCAAGGAGAGCGGCGCCAAGGTCGAGTGGGTCCAGCCGGTCCACGTCGAGCCGCTCGGCCTGTACTCGAAGAAGGTCAAGAAGCTCGACGAGCTGCAGTCCGGTGCCAAGATCGCGGTGGCCAACGACGCCACCAACGAGGCGCGCGGCCTGAAGCTGCTGGAGGCGAACGGCCTGATCAAGCTCAAGGCCGTGGACCAGCCGACCGTGCGCGACCTCGCGGAGAACCCCAAGAACCTGCAGTTCGTGCCGCTGGAGGCCGCTCAGTTGCCGCGGTCGCTGGAGGACACCGACGCGTCCGTCATCAACGGCAACTACGCCATCGACGCCGGCCTCAAGCCCGCCACCGACTCGCTCGCGCTGGAGAAGGCCGAGGGCAACCCGAACGCGAACGGCCTGGTCACCCGCACCGAGCTCAAGGACGACAAGCGCGTCAGGGACCTGGCTGAGCTGCTCGGATCGCAGCAGGTCAAGGACTACATCAAGCAGACCTTCAACGGTTCGGTCATCCCGGTCTGAACGTGAGAGTGGCCGGGGGAGGAGTCCGGGACACCAGAACGCCCGTACGCTGACATGGTGCTCGCAGTCGTTCCACCCCCGGTCACAGTTCGCGTCCCGGCCAAGGTCAACCTGCACCTGGCCGTAGGTGACGTGCGCCCGGACGGTTACCACGACCTGGTGACGATCTTCCAGGCGTTGTCCCTGGTAGACGAGGTCACGGTCGCGGTAGCCGACGAGCCCGGCGTCGAGGTGCACGGTGAGGGCGCCGACCAGGTGCCCACCGGTGCCTCCAACCTCGCCTGGCGTGCGGTCCAGCTGCTGGCCACGCACGTCGGCAAGGACCCGGACGACCCGAAGGTCCGCGTCGTCATCCGCAAGGCCATCCCCGTCGCGGGCGGCATGGCAGGCGGCAGCGCGGACGCCGCGGCGGCGCTGGTCGGCCTGTCGTCGTTGTGGCGCCTGGACATCAGCCGTGACGAGCTGGCCGAACTGGCCGGGAAGCTCGGCGCGGACGTCCCCTTCGCCCTGTACGGCTCGACCGCGCTCGGCACCGGCCGCGGCGAGCGGATCGTGCCCGTGCTGGGCCGCCACCAGTTCCACTGGGTGCTGGCGTTCGACCGCCGTGGACTGTCCACTCCGGACGTGTTCGACGAGCTGGACCGCCTGCGCGCCGAGGGAGACCCGCCGCGCGTCGGCGCGGTCGAGGCGGTGCTGGAAGGCCTGTCCTCCGGTGACCCCCGTCAGCTCGCCCTGCTGCTGGGCAACGACCTCCAGGCCGCGGCGGTGTCGTTGCGCCCGAACCTGCGCCGGACGCTCCGCGCGGGTGTCGACGCGGGCGCGCTGGCCGGCATCGTGTCCGGTTCCGGTCCCACGACGGCGTTCCTGTGCGAGGACGGCGACGCGGCGGTCCGCGTGGCCGCCGAGCTCGCCGGTGCCGGTGTCTGCCGGACGGTGCGGGTGGCGCACGGGCCGGTGCCGGGAGCGCGTGTGATCGCGACTGAGGAGCCCAAGCCCACGCCCCCCGAAGTGCACGCCTGACCGAGCGCTTTGGTCCTGCTGGGTAGCCTTCCCAGGGCAGTTTCTTACTAGTCGTGAGGTTTTGATGGCCAACCTGGTCAACCTGGAGTCCGTGTCGAAGTCGTTCGGCGTCCGGCCGCTGCTCGACGGCGTGTCGCTCGGCGTCAACGAGGGCGACCGCATCGGTGTCGTCGGCCTGAACGGCGGTGGCAAGACGACGCTGCTCGAGGTGCTGGCCGGGGTGGAGCCCTCCGACGACGGCCGGGTGTCGCGGTCGCGCGACCTGCGGATGGCCGTCGTGACGCAGCGGACCGAGCTGCCGGACGGGTCGACCGTGCGCAACGCGGTGATCGACCCGCTCGGCTTCGACGCCGAGCACGAGTGGGCCGCCGACGCCCGCGTCCGGTCCATTTTGGACGGACTGGGCATCACCGCGCTGGGCCTGGACTCCGTGGTCTCCAGGATGTCCGGTGGTGAGCGGCGCCGGGTCGTGCTCGCGGCGGCGCTGATCCAGGACCTCGAGCTGCTGGTGCTGGACGAGCCGACCAACCACCTCGACGTCGAGGGCGTGCGGTGGCTCGCGGAGCACCTGCTGGCCCGCAAGTGCGCGCTCGTCGTCGTCACCCACGACAGGTGGTTCCTCGACACGGTCTGCAACCGCACGTGGGAAGTGGTGCAGGGCAAGGTCGAGCAGTACGAGGGCGGTTACGCCGACTGGATCTACGCCCGCGCCGAACGGACCCGCCTCGCGGACGTGCTGGAGGAGAAGCGGCAGAACCTGGCGCGCAAGGAGCTCGCGTGGCTGCGCCGTGGAGCGCCCGCGCGGACCTCGAAGCCGCGCTACCGTATCGAGGCCGCCGAGGCCCTGATCGCGGACGTGCCGCCGTTGCGCGACAACGTCGAGCTGCTCGCGTTCGCGAAGAAGCGCCTGGGCCGCACGGTGATCGAGGTCGAGGACGTCACACTGTCCATTCCGGACAGGGTGCTGGTGCGCGACCTGACGTGGCGGATCGGTCCCGGTGAGCGGATCGGTCTCGTCGGCGTCAACGGGTCCGGCAAGACGACGTTGCTGAAGCTGCTCGCGGGCGAACGCGAACCCGAGACGGGCAAGCGGATCCAGGGCCAGACGGTCAAGATCGCGCACCTCTCGCAGGAGCTGCTCGACCTGGACGGGTCGATGCGCGTGCTGGAGGCGATCGAGGAGATCGCGCGGCGCGTGGTGCTCGGCAAGTACGAGATGTCGGCCTCGCAGCTGGGCGAGCGGTTCGGGTTCTCGTCGCAGAAGCAGTGGACGCCGGTCTCCGACCTGTCCGGTGGTGAGCGGCGCCGGTTGCAGCTGTGCCGGCTGCTGATGGCCGAGCCGAACGTGCTGCTGCTCGACGAGCCGACGAACGACCTGGACATCGACACGTTGCAGCAGCTGGAAGACCTGCTGGACTCGTGGGCCGGCACGCTCGTCGTGATCTCGCACGACCGGTACCTCGTCGAGCGCGTGTGCGACAAGGTCGTCGCGCTGTTCGGTGACGGCGGCCTGACGGAGCTGCCCGGCGGCATCGAGGAGTACCTGAAGCGCCGCGACTCGTTGCGCGACAGGGAGTCCGCGTCTGGCCCGGCCTCGGCCAAGGCTCCGTCCAACGCCGCCGACCAGCGTGCCGCCCGCAAGGAGCTGGCACGGCTGGAACGGCGTCTCGAGGTGCTGCACAAGAAGGAGGCCGAGCTGCACGCCGCGCTCGCCGAGGCCTCGACCGACTCCGCCAGGCTGCTCAAGCTCGACGCCGAGCTCCGCGCCGTGCTCGCGGAGGAGTCCGACGTGGAGGCTCAGTGGATGGTGGCGGCCGAGGTCGTCGAGGGCTGATGGCGTCTGCAAGTACTACCAACTCGCAGTTGGTAGTACTTGCAGACGCCCAAAAAACCAGGGCGGGCTACTTGCCCTTGCGGCGCAGTTCGGCGGCGAGCTGGGGCAGCAGCTCGTCGATGAACGACGTGTCGTAGCCCTGACCGGAGAGCAGCGCGTAGCTGAAGCGCGCCTTCATGACCTCTTCGGAGCTCGCCCCGAGCATGCCGTCGAGCGCGACGCCGATCTCCTCCAGCATCCTGTCGACCTGTGCGGTGCGGTAGCCGCGCTGGCCGGACGCCGCCTGGGGGATCCGCAGCTGGCGCAGGTCCTTCCACGACTTGACCGACGGCATGCTGCTGCCCACCGGTCCGGAGAGCTGCTGCTCGATCTGGCCGAGGAACGCGTCGACCTCGGTCTCGTCGTAACCGCGGCGGCCGATCAGCGGGCGGGAGAACCGCACGTCGCGGACGTCCTTGCCGGTCAGGTTGTCCTGGCCGAGCAGCGTCGCCTCGATGCGGTCGAGGAACGCGTCCACCTGGGACTCCTGGTAGCCGCGGCGGCCGCGGGGAGGGCGGTGGAACGCGATGTTGCGGATGTCCGCCGCGGTGAGCTTCGGCGAGTCGATGGCCTTCTGCAGCGCGGGCTGCTGGGCGGGCTGCGACTTGGCCGGCTGGGGGCGGCGGGGCTGCTGGGGACGCCGGTCCTGCTGCGGACGGGGATCCGGCTGCGGACGGCGCTGCTGGGGCCGTTGCTGCTGCTGTGGGAGCGGTGGGAGCACCGTGGTCGGCGGGCCCGCGTCGCGCGGCGGCGGGGCGGTCTCGAACATCAGCACCACGAGGTCGAGGAACGTGTCGACGTCTTCCTCGTCGTAGCCGAACGTGCCGGGGGCGGTCTCGCCGAACACGGCGTCCTGGACCTGCCCGGCGGTCAGGTTGTCCCTGCCGCGCAAAGTCTGCTCGATGCGGTCGAGGAAGGCGTCTATCTGACCCTCGTGGTAACCGCGGGTCCCCGGTCTTGGCTTGTGGAAGCGCACGGCGGCAACGTCGTCAGGGGACAGTCGCACCGCGGGTCTCATCGCCTGCGACGTGGCGTGGGCACCCTGAGCGGGCGCGGAGGCCTGCGCACGTTGCGGAGTGGACCTCAGCGTGTCCGCGACGAGTTCCATGAAGACGTTGACCTCGTTCACGTCGTAGCCCGGGTCCCGGGTCGCCGTGCTGAACTTGACGCTCAGCACGTCTTCTCGCGTGAGGATGTCCTTGCTCTTCATGGTGCCCTCGACACGGTCGAGGAACGCGTCCACCTCAGCCGCGTCGTACCCGCGCTGACCACGCGGGGGACGGTGGAACGCGACCAGGGCCACGTCCTGCGCGGAGAGCAGAGGTGCCGGATGCGCGGGTAGACGATGCTGCGCTCCGGGGCCGCCCCGATCCACCAATGACCTCCTCCTGCGTACCTGTACTGGGGAGTATCGCGTTTCGCGTGGCATAACGTTTCGCCCTGATGGACCAAACGGCGCCACTACGATCGCGAACATGAGTCAGTTCGTGGATGTGATGCTGGCGACGGCCTCCAGCGGCGGGGACAGGGGCATGACGACGGGGGAACCCGCCGCACCAGTCCGCCGGACCTGGGCCGAGGTGCACGAACGCGCCCGGCGGATGGCCGGTGCCCTCGAAGTGGCGCCGGGCACCGCGATCGCCGTGCTCGCCGCCGAACCAGCCGTGATCGCCCCAGCCGTGCAAGCCGCATGGCTGTGTGGTGGCAGCGTCACGATGTTGCATCAACCCACACCACGCACCGACCTGGCCGAGTGGGCCGAGGACACGCTGCGGGTGCTCGCCATGATCGATTCGCACCTGGTCCTGCTCGGCAGCCCCTTTGACGCTCTGGCTGCCGTTCTGGACCAGCACGGAGTGCCCTACAAACTGCTCTCCGAACTCGACGCGGAACCGATCGCTGCTCCTGTTCCCACCGACGAGGATGCCACGGCACTGCTGCAGTTGACGAGTGGATCGACCGCCGATCCGAAGGCGGTCCGCATCACACACCGCAATCTCATGGCGAACGCCGAGGGAATGCGCATCGCGGCGGCGTTGGACCCGGCCTCTGACGTCATGGTTTCGTGGCTGCCGCTGTTCCACGACATGGGGATGGTCGGCTTCCTGACGGTCCCGATGCTGTTCGGCCTGGAACTGGTGAAGGTCACTCCCGTCGACTTCCTGTCACGCCCGACGTTGTGGGCGGACCTGATCACCCGGTACGGCGGCACGATCACCGCCGCGCCGAACTTCGCGTACGCGATCGTGGCGCGCCGCCTGGCCTCCTCCTCCGACACCTTCGACCTGTCGACGATGCGCCTGGCGCTGAACGGCGCCGAGCCGATCGACCCGGCGGCCGTGCGGGCGTTCGTGGACGCCGGCGAGCGCTTCGGGCTGCGCCCGGAGTCGATCCTCGCGGCGTACGGGATGGCGGAGACCACGCTGGGCGTGGCTTTCGCGCCGCTGTTCACCGGACTGACGGTCGACGTCGTGGACGCGGACGCGTTGGAGGCCAAGCACCGCGCGGTGCCCACTGAGGGTGGGCGTGCGTTCCCGTTGCTCGGCCCGCCGCTGCCCGGCCTGGAACTGCGGGTGGTCTCGGACTCGGGCGACGTGCTCGGCGTGCGGGACGTGGGCGAGCTCCAGATCCGCGGCGAGGCCGTCACCCCCGGCTACCTGACGGTGAACGGTCCACTCGCCACGCAGGACGCCGAGGGCTGGCTGTCCACCGGGGACCTCGGCTACGTGGTGGAGGACGGCCAGGTGGTCGTCTGCGGGCGCCGCAAGGACGTCATCATCATGGGCGGCCGGAACATCTATCCGACCGATGTGGAGCGTGCCGCCTGCTCCGTCGAGGGCGTGCGGGCCGGCAACGCGGTCGCGGTGCGGCTGGACGCCGGGACGAAGCGCGAACGGTTCGCCGTGGTGGTCGAGTCGAAGCTGGCCGGCGATGCCGACGCCGAGAAGGATCTGGCCAAGCAGGTCACCGCGCGGGTTGTGGACGCCGTGGGGCTCCGCCCGTTCGCCGTGGTGGTCCAGCCGCCGGGGACGCTGCCCAAGACGCCCTCCGGCAAGCTCAGGCGGTCCGCAGCGGCTGCCCTGGTCCAGTAGAGCGCTTCCAGTTCGCTGAGTCGCCTGCGCAGCTCCCTCGCGCTTCCGTGGGGGAGTGCGTTGGCGACGTGGTTACGGCGAGCCGGGGAGTTCTCGCAACGGGTCCACGCCGGAGAAGCCCTTCAGCACGTTCAAGCGCCTATACGGCATGGCGCTCGGCGGTCGTCGCCACGAACCGCCGCAGTTCCTTCGCCGAGGGCGGCGGAAGCGCGCTGACGGCCTTCCTCAGCAGATGGCGTGCTTCCAACGGGTTCGCGCAGCACTCGTAGACACCGCAGCCGTAGAAGTTGTCGTAGTCACGAAGATGCCGGCGTGGGTCCTGGAGGTGCTGGACCCACGTCCACAGCGAGGCCTCGACAGAGCGCTGCCAGAAGTCCGGACGGGTCTCTTCCAGGCGGCGGATGTCGCCGAGCAGCCGGGACGACATGCCCCGGACCACGGAGAACGGGTACTCCGGGTGCTGAACGAGCGCCCGGGCGGTGAGCGGGCGCCTACGCGGCATGGCCCTTTCGGATCTTCATGCCGTCCATTGTGCCCGCTAGTGGAAGCTGTTTTGCGCGGCTTCCAGGCCCTTGGTGACCAGTGCCTCGGCCGCGTCCGCCGCCCGGTCGATCTCCAGGGCGAGCTGCTTGCGCTCCACCGTCGAGAAGTCCTTCAGGACGTAGTCCGCGGGGTCCTGGCGGCCGGAGGGACGGTCCACGCCGAAGCGCAGGCGGTGGTAGTCCGGGCCTCCCAGGGACTTCGTGATGGAGCGGAGTCCGTTGTGGCCGTTGTCGCCGCCGCCGAGCTTCATCCGCAGCGCGGCGAACGGGAGGTCCAGCTCGTCGTGGATCACCAGGATGGTGGTGGGCTTGAAGAACTTCACGGCGCTCGCGACGGGTCCGCCGGAGAGGTTCATGAAGCTGCGCGGCTTGGCGAGGACGACGCGGTGGCCGGACAGGCGGCCCTCGACGATCTCCGCACCGGACTTGTGGGCCTTGAACTTGCCGCCGACGCGGGCGGCCAGTTCGTCGAGGACCAGGAAGCCGATGTTGTGACGGTTGCCCTCGTACTTGGGGCCGGGGTTTCCCAGCCCGACGATGAGGGCGAGGTCAGCGTCCACGGAACCGCAACTCCTGCTCGAGATCGTCCAGCAACGTGTCGACGGCCTGCACCTGGTACCCCTTGCCCAGCAGGCCGGACGTGGTGCTGAACCGGGTGTTGCGGACCTCGGTGGAGGTCATCGCGCCACGGCCGTCCAGGTTGGCCGCGGCACGGATGATGAAGGCGTCGACTTCGGCGCGATCGTATCCGGTGCTCGCCTTGGTGAGCTTGCGCGCGCGGATGTCCTCACCGGAGTTCAGCCCCGTCGGCGGCACGATGCCGTTGCGGATCTGGAACTCCAGCAGGTGCAGGACGCCGTCGACGCTGAGCGGGTCGTAGCCGTTCGGGACCGCGGCGAACCTGACGGTGCGCACGTGGTCCGGGTTCAGCCGGAGCCGGCCGGCCAGCGCGTCGGCGACGATCTGCAGGAACTCGTGGACCTGAGCCGGGTCGTATCCCTGCCGCTTGCGGCGGAAGGTCTTGGACCGGACGTCTGCGGGCCGCAGGTACTGCAACGGCGCGCCGCCCCCCTTGTGAGGAGGTGACGCGCCGTCGTTTCGGCCCGACGTGATGGGGCTCAGCTTTCCTCGGTGGCCTCGGCCGGAGCGGCCTCGTCACCCTCGAGCTGCGCCGCGGACGGCGCCTCGTTGATCGCGACGACCAGAGCGTCGGCGTCGGTGATCAGAACGGCACCGGCCGGCAGGGTCAGGTCGCTGGCGTGGATCTGCGTGCCCGCGGCGACACCGGCGATCGACAGCTCGATCTGGTCCGGGATGTTCAGCGCGTCGGCCTCGATCTGGATGGTGCTCAGATCCTGCGTCAGCAGCGTGCCCGAAGCGGGCTCGCCCGAGATCGCCAGCGGCACCTCGACGGTGACCTTCTCGCCGCGCTTCACGAGCAGCAGGTCGACGTGCTCGATGTAGTTCTTGATGGGGTGCGTGGTGACGGTCTTGGTGAGCGCCAGCTCGCTCGCGCCGTCGAGGGCGAGAGTGAGGACGGCGTTCTGGCCGTGCTCACGGACAACACGGGCGAACTCGAGCGCCGGCAGGGCCAGGTGCTGCGGGTCGGAACCGTGGCCGTAGAGCACCGCGGGGATCTTGCCGGCGCGACGGGTACGGCGGGCGGCGCCCTTGCCGAATTCAGTGCGCTGCTCAGCGGCGAGACGGACCTCGGACACGGTGGGGTACTCCTTACAAGTCTGGCCTTGTACGTCGGGGCGGTGCACAAGTTTTCAGCGGTTGAGGCTTTGGGTGGTGGCCAGCGGCGGCGAGCAGCGCGGAACTACGGTCAACACGCGCGGCATCAAGCCACCGCGTCGATCACGCCGAGCTCTTATAGCTCGCCCTCGCCGAGGCAACCCGACCAGTGTAGGTGAGTGGACGGGTGGGTTGCTAATCGGGGTCCCCGCTCTCGCACGCGGGGCCCTTTCGTACCGACAGAGAGTACGAAAGCTCCCCGCGTGCGTTGGGCCGCGCGGGGAGCCGGGGGCGAGGCGGAGGGCCACGCCGAGCGCACGCGGGGAGCTTTCGTACTGACATGCAGTACGAAGGGGCCCCGCGTGCGGTGAAGCAGGAGGCGGGTCAGGCGTTGCCGTCGAACAGCGACGTCACCGACCCGTCCTCGAACACTTCCTGGATCACGCGCGCCAGCAGCGGCGCGATCGAGAGGACGGTCATCTTCGGGAAGCGCTTCTCCGCCGGGATCGGCAGCGTGTCGGTGAACACGACCTCGCGGGCGCCCGAGTCCTGCAGGCGCTGGGTGGCCGGGCCGGAGAGGATGCCGTGCGTGGCGGCGATGACCACGTCGGCCGCCCCCTCGTTCAGCAGCTGCTTCACGGCGCCCGCGATGGTGCCGCCGGTGTCGACCATGTCGTCGATCACGATGCAGAGGCGGCCCTCGACCTTGCCGACGACGCGGTTCGAGACGACCTCGTTCGGGCGCAGCGGGTCGCGGGTCTTGTGGATGAACGCGATCGGGGCGCCGCCCAGGGTGTCCGCCCACTTCTCCGCCAGCTTGGTGCGGCCGGAGTCCGGGGAGACGACGGTGATCTCGTGGCCCGCGTACTTGCCGCGGATGTGGTCCGCGAGCAGGGGCATGGCCCACAGGTGGTCGACCGGGCCGTCGAAGAAGCCCTGGATCTGGGCGGTGTGCAGGTCGACGGAGACCAGGCGGTCGGCGCCCGCGGTCTTGAAGAGGTCGGCGACCAGGCGGGCGGAGATGGGCTCGCGGCCGCGGTGCTTCTTGTCCTGACGGCTGTACGGGTAGAACGGCATGATCACGGTGATGCGCTTGGCCGAGGCGCGCTTCAGGGCGTCGACCATGATCAGCTGTTCCATCAGCCACTGGTTGATGGGGGCCGTGTGCGACTGGATGACGAAGGCGTCACAGCCGCGCACGGACTCCTCGAAGCGGACGAAGATCTCGCCGTTCGCGAAGTCGTAGGCCGACTGCGGGGTCACCGTGACGTTGAGGTGCTTCGAGACCTCCTCCGTCAACTCCGGGTAGGCACGCCCTCCGAAGAGCATCAGGTTCTTCTTCGGTGTGCCAGGCATCTGCGGGTTCACGGTCAGCGACCCTCCTCTGTCTTCTCGTCGGCATTCTGCTTCGCCAGGGCGTCGGCTGCCGCCTGAGCGGCGGCCGTGCCCTCCCGTCGGCTGAGGACCCAGCCTTCGAGGTTGCGCTGCGGGCCACCGGACACGGCGAGCGCGCCCGGCGGGACGTTGCGGCGCAGGACGGTGCCCGCGCCGGTGTAAGCGCCATCGCCCACGGTCACCGGCGCTACGAACATGTTGTCCGAGCCGGTGCGGCAGTGGGATCCGACGATCGTGCGGTGCTTGTTCACGCCGTCGTAGTTGACGGTCACGGACGCGGCACCGATGTTGCTGTGATCGCCGATCGTGGCGTCGCCGATGTAGGACAGGTGGGGGACCTTCGAGCCCTCGCCGATCGTCGAGTTCTTCGTCTCGACGAACGTGCCGATCTTGCCCTTCACGCCCAGCGACGTGCCGGGGCGCAGGTAGGCGAACGGGCCGACGGAGGCGTTGTCGCCGATCACCGAGTCGCTGCCGTGGGTTCGCACGACGGAGGCGCCGGTGCCGACCGTGACGCCGGAGAGCGTGGTGTCGGGACCGACCAGGGCGCCCGAACCGATCACCGTGCCCGCGCGGAGCTGCACGTTCGGCTCCAGCAGCGCGTCCTGGCCGACCTGCACGTCCGCGTCCACCCACACCGAGGCGGGGTCGACGACGGTCACGCCGGAGCGCATGAGGCCCTCGACGATGCGGCGGTTCATCTCGGCACCGACGGCGGCGAGCTGCACGCGGTCGTTGATGCCCTCGACCAGCCACGGGTCGGAGGCGATCAGGCCGCCGACGCGCAGGCCGTCGCCGCGGGCGATGCCCAGGACGTCGGTCAGGTAGAGCTCGCCCTGCGCGTTGTCGGTGGACAACCGCGAGAGCCCGTCGCGCAGCACCGCCGCGTCGAAGGCGTAGACGCCGGAGTTGATCTCGTTGATCAGCTGCTCGGCGGAGGAGGCGTCCTTCTGCTCCACGATCCGCTGGACGGTGCCGTCGGCGTCGCGGACGATCCGGCCGTACCCGGTGGGGTTCTCCACCACGGCCGTCAGGACGGTGACCGCGTTGCCGGCGGACCGGTGCTCCGCGAGCAGCGCGGTGAACGTCTGGGTGTCGAGCAGCGGCACGTCGCCGTAGCTGACGATCACCGTGCCGCCCAGGTCGTCCGGCAGCTCGGCCAGGCCGCACGAGACGGCGTGCCCGGTGCCCTTCTGCTCCGCCTGCACCGCGACGGTGACCTTGCGGCCCAGCGTCCCGGAGAGGGTCTCCAGATGCTCGGTGACGGCAACACGTCCGTGACCGACGACGACGGCCAGGTGATCGGGATCTGTGCCGGCCGCCGCGCGCACCGCGTGTTCGACGAGCGATCGTCCGGCGATCCGATGCAGCACCTTGGGCGTGGACGACCGCATGCGGGTGCCTTCCCCGGCGGCGAGCACGACCGTGCTGACAGGGCCCTCGAGCATCAATGCTCTCCCTAACAGGCTGGGTGTTTCGAGTCCGCGACCAGCCTAAGCCTCCGCGGACGGCTCCCCGGCCACGGCCGCTACCTGGCAGCCACCCTGACGCTTCGCCACGTACATCGCCGAGTCCGCCCTCGACAGCGCCTGGTTCGCGGATTCGCGGGGGCGCAGCGAGATGACGCCGACCGACAGCGTCACGCCCCTGGAGAGGTCGATTGGCAGGCCTGCCACGGCATCCACGGCCCTGCCGAGGGCTGCTTCCGCGGCGTGCAGAGGGGCACCCGGCAGCAGCACG
Source organism: Lentzea sp. HUAS TT2 (assembly GCF_051853195.1). Taxonomy (NCBI): domain Bacteria; kingdom Bacillati; phylum Actinomycetota; class Actinomycetes; order Pseudonocardiales; family Pseudonocardiaceae; genus Lentzea; species Lentzea sp. HUAS TT2. The sequence goes on from NZ_CP196667.1 coordinate 3,561,786, forward strand.
ACGAACTCGTCGCCGCCGTAGCGGGCCACCATGTCGTCACCCCGCAGTGCCTGCCGGAGTGTGCTGGCAATCACCCGAAGAACATCATCACCCTCGGCATGTGAATGCCGGTCGTTCACGCCCTTGAACCCGTCGAGGTCGACCAGCGCGATCGAGAACGGATCGACCTGACCGGCGATGAGCTCGCTCATCTTGTCGTCGAGCGCGCGGCGGTTCGGCAGGCCCGTCAACGGGTCCTGCAACGCTTGCTGCGCTATCTGACCGTGCGCGCGCGTGAGCCGTTCGTGCTCGCGGCGCGTCTGCAGCGTGGCCACGCGGGACTCCCGCATCTGCCACAGCTCCAGCTCCAGCGCCGCGTTGTAGGCCTGCAACGCCGACGTCGTGTGCGGCCCGCACAGGTGCGCGTACTCGCGCTCCAGCGACAGCACCAGCGACGGTTCGGACGTGTCGTGCTCCATCTGCGTGCGCGTGTCGTCGAGGACCTTGAGCGCGTCGTCCAGCCGGTTCGCCTCGACCAGGCACCGGGCCAGCGCGATCGCGACGATGATCAGCTCCCGCGCGTACATCGACAGGCCGCGCAACGACCACAGCCGGTCGAGGTGGCCCTCCCTGGGGTTCGTCAGGGCGTGGGCGGCACCGAGGATCGGCACCTGCTCGGCGGCGTCCATGTCGCGCCTGCCGGGGTGCAGCGACTGCCGGAACGGCACCTCCGCGGCCTCGGCGAGCCCGGAGGCCACCTTGAACTGCTCGTGCGCGGCGTCGTGCAGGTTCACCCGTTCGAGCCGCAGGCCCCAGCCGATCCGCAGCCGGGCGCGGTTGACCAGGTGCACGTAGATCTGGTGGGGCTGGCCGCTCTCGCGCAACGCGTTGTTCGCGCCCGCCAGCACGTCGTCCGCCATCTCGTAGACGCCGAGCTGGGTCAGCACGAGGGCGATGTCCTGCAGCGTCGTGGCGAGCAGCTGGTCCCAGATCCGCTTGTCGAAGACCGGGTCGACCTCGGGTTCCTCGTCGAGCATCATCGCGAGCGCCGACGCGATCTCGGTCAGCGCCTTGTCCTCGGCGTTGCCCAGCAGGAACCGGCGTCCGCGCAACGCCCGCGCGTCCGCCTCCAGCACGATCAGGCCGTGGCGGCGGCAGTGGGCGAGCATCTCGTCGAGCTGCGGGTCGGACATGTCGACGAGGCCCGGCGTGACCAGCCTGACCACGGCCGCGGCTCTGAGCAGCTGCGCGACGATGCGGGGCTCGCCGCGACCCTGCGCCTCGGCGAGGATGCGGTCGATCTCCGTGGCGGCGTCCAGCTGCGCGGCGAGGTGGCTGCTCTGGGCCACGGCGACGAGTTCGCTCGCGCGGCCCACCAGCCACGCGTCGGACATCTCGTGATGGCGGTGGCCCACGTTGCCCTGCTCGTCGACCGTTTCCTCGGGCAGCTTCGCACCTCCCAAAGACCACACTGACTCGTGCCCTGCTCCGCCACCAGGATTCGAACCTGGACCATCTGAACCAAAATCAGAGGTGCTGCCTTTACACCATGGCGGAATGAACGAACTCGCGTCCGCTCAGGGCACATGTTGTCACGAGTGGTCCTCTTCTTGTCCAACCACCACTCGCTCGGCTCAGTTCAAGATCACGGCTTGGCGCCGACTGACCTGGTCAGGAAGTCGCCGAGCGAGCTGCGATACGTGTCCGTCGCCACATTCCACCCCGACGTGTGGTCGGCGCCGGGGATCTCGACGTACTGCAGCGGCCACCCGAGCCTGCTCGCCGCGGTCGCGAGGTCACGGGAGGACTGGGCGGGCACCGTCTCGTCCGCGGAGCCGTGGAACAGCAGCGTCGGCGGCTTGAGCGCCGGCGGGTTGCGGACCAGGTCGAACCGGTCGAAGTCGATGTCGGCGCGCCAGCCGGACACCAGCTCGGCCACGGGCGTGAGCCACGTCGGCACGCCCCGGTTCTGGGCCTGCAGGTTCAGCGTCTGCGTCCAGTTCGTCACGGGGGAGTCGAGCACCACGCCGCTGACGGCCGCCGCGAGACCGGACCTGGCGAGGGTCTGGCCGACGATCGCGCCGCCCATCGACCAGCCGTAGAGGACGACCTTCTTCGCGCCCTGGCCCTGCGCGTACTTGATCGCGGCCTCGACGTCGCGCCACTCGGTGTCGCCGAGGTGGTAGAGGCCGTCGGGGGAGGCGGGAGCGCCCTCGTCGTTGCGGTAGGTGATCAACAGGACGGGCAGCCCGGCGGCGTGCAACTGGGGGACGACGCGCAGGCCCTCCTCGCGCTTGGCGCCGCGGCCGTGGACGTTGACGACCCAGGTGTCGTTGTTCGAGGCGGGCACCAGCCACGCCGGCATGTCGCCGAGCTCGGTGGGCACCGCGACGTCGCTGTAGACGAGCCCCAGCGCGGTCTTCGGGTTGCCCTCGTAGACGGCGGTCTCGATGCGCACCTTCGTGCCGTCCGGGGGCGCGCTGCCCTCCAGCAACGGCCGTTCGACGCGCCCGTCCTTCCTGCTGGTGATCTCGCCGATCTTGGCCTGGCCGCCGACCCAGATCAGGCCGAGCGTGCCCTGCTGGACGCTCGACACCGACTCGGCCAGCACGACGGACCGGTCGTCCTTGCCCAGCGCCGTGTCCGGGTACCGGCCCGTCCACCTGTCGGGTTCGAGCAGCTCACCGCTGTAGTACCAGCCGACGCCTCCCAGAGCCGCTGTGACCAGCACGAGCAGGACGAGCAACGAGGTCGCGGTGATCCGGATGATCTTGCGTCTGGCCATCTCCCGATGATGCCGGGTCGAGGTCTCGATTCCAGGCGACACAGCGTGCCGTTTCCGGAGAACCGGCCATGATTTTCCGCGCGGGGTATGGCGAAAGCAGGCGACCCTAACCTACGCTTCCGTAAGTTACGGTCGCGTAGGTACGTCCGCCCCCTCACCCCCAGAGGTTCGCGCATGACGACGACGATCAACCAGTCCACGGGCCCCAAGCCGCTGTTCGGCAAGCGGCGGAGCAACCTCGAGCAGTCCGGCGTGTACGTGTTCGTCATCGTTCCCCTCGTCGCCCTGCTGGCCGCCGTCCCCTTCGCGTGGGGCTGGGGCCTCGGCTGGGTCGACGTGATCCTCTTCGTCGCCTTCTACTACCTGTCCGGCCTCGGCGTGACGATCGGCTACCACCGCTACTTCACGCACGGCTCGTTCAAGGCCAGGCGCCCCCTGAAGATCGCGCTGGCGATCGCGGGCTCGATGGCGCTGCAGGGCCCGGTGATCGACTGGGTCGCCGACCACCGCCGCCACCACGCCTTCTCCGACCGCGAGGGAGACCCGCACTCGCCGTGGCTGTTCGGCAGCGGCCCCGTCGCGCTGGCCAAGGGCTTCTGGCACGCGCACATGGGGTGGTTGTTCAACCGCGACAAGACCAACCACGAGCGCTTCGCCCCCGACCTGCTGGCCGACGAGGACATCGTGCGGGTCGACCGGTACTTCGTGCTGTGGACGACGATCTCGCTGGCCGCGCCGGGGGTGCTGGGCGGCCTGCTCACGTGGTCGGTCTGGGGTGGCGTGACCGCGCTGTTCTGGGGCGGCTTCGTCCGCGTCGCGTTCCTGCACCACCTGACGTGGTCGATCAACTCGATCTGCCACATGGTCGGCGACCGCCCGTTCGCCGCGCGCGACCGCTCCGCCAACGTGTGGGCGCTCGCGATCCTGAGCTTCGGCGAGTCGTGGCACAACCTGCACCACGCCGACCCGACGTCCGCGCGGCACGGCGTGAAGCGCGGCCAGCTCGACATCTCGGCCCGCCTGATCTGGGTGTTCGAGAAACTCGGTTGGGCGACGAACGTCCGCTGGCCGAGTGAACAGCGCCTGGCCAGGATCAGCGTGAAGACGTGAGCTTTGTAGGCTGACTCGGTGGCCAGGGTCAGGATGACGGGCAAGGAACGCCGCGAGCAGCTCCTGGACGTCTCCCGGGCACTGTTCGCCGAGAAGGGCTTCGACGCGACCTCGATCGAGGAGATCGCGCACCGGGCCAGCGTGTCCAAGCCCGTCGTCTACGAGCACTTCGGCGGCAAGGAAGGCATCTACGCCGTCGTCGTCGACCGCGAGATGCAGCGCCTGATGGACCAGATCATCACGGCCCTCGACGACGGCTCACACCCGCGTGAGCTGCTCGAACAGGCCGCCTGCGCGTTGCTCGACTACATCGAGGGCTCGACGGACGGGTTCCGCATCCTGGTGCGCGACTCGCCCGTCGCGTCGTCCTCCGGCACGTTCTCCTCGTTGCTGAACGACATCGCGTCGCAGGTCGAGCACATCCTCGGCCTGCACTTCGCGAAGCAGGGCTACGACCGCAAGCTCGCCGCGCTGTACGCGCAGGCGCTGGTCGGGATGGTCGCGCTGACCGGGCAGTGGTGGCTGGAGGCGCGCAAGCCGAAGAAGGACGAGGTGGCGGCGCACCTCGTGAACCTGGCGTGGAACGGGCTTTCCGCCATCGAGCACAAGCCGAAGCTGCGCAGCCGGCCGTCCTCTTAGTGCATCTGCACGTATGGCGAGCCTCGTGTTAGTGCATGAGGCTGAAAGCCGTGCGCGCGGCGAAACGGTGCGGGTACGCCTGAGCGATGACTCCCAGTGGAGCCCGGCGTCCGAGCCGTTCGTCGAGGGGTCGAACGGCTCGGACGCGTTCACGCGGTCCCGGTGAGCTTCAGCAGCTTGTCGTTGGTCCCGTTCGAGGTCGTGAGGTACAGCGAACCGTCCGGCGCGGTGCGGGCGGCGCGAAGACGGCCGTACTTGTCGTTCAGCTCCTCGGGGATGCTCACGTTCTGCACCTTGCCGGCGTCGTCCAGCGTGAAGAGCAGCAGCTTCGAGCCCTTGAGCGCGGTGATCGCGAGCTTGCCGTTCCAGAACGCCGCCTGGCAGATCGCCTCGGTCGGTGACCCCGACGACCACACCGCCGGCACCGCGTCCGGGAACCGCTGCAGGTCGGTCATGGGCACGCCCTCGTCGTACCCGCCCTGAGTGCCGCCCTTGGAGGGGTCCCAGCCGTAGTTGGCGCCCTTGCTCAGCAGGTTGACCTCGTCGTCGACGCTCGGCCCGTGCTCGCTGGAGAACGCCTGCTCACCGCCGGGCCGGAACACCACGCCCTGCACGTTGCGATGGCCGTAGGTGTAGATCCGGCGCTCGTTGGCGTTGCCAGAGGTGATGAACGGGTTGCCCGCCGCACCCTCGCCGGTCTCGGCGTCGATCCGCAGCACCTTGCCGCCGAGGCTCGTCTTGTCCTGCGGGTTGCGGCCCTGCGCGATGTCCCCGGTGGCCACGTACATCGAGCCGTCCGGCGCGAGCGTGGGCCGGCAGCCGGAGTGGCGTCCGCTGGAGTTCGACGGCATGCCGGTGAGCAGGTCCTTGACCTTCGTGGCCTTGGTGCCGTCGAGGCGGTAGGTCACCAGCCGCACGTCCTTCGACGTGTTGAAGCAAACGGTGAAGCGTTCGTTGTCCGGGTGGATCACCAGGCCCATCAGCCCGCCCTCGCCGCGCACCTGGATGTCGGTGAGGTCGATGTCGACGGGCGTGACCTGGCCGTTCTTGACGAGCTTGACCGTGCCGGGCCGTTCGGTGACGAGCGTGCCGCCGCCGGGCAGGAACCCGATGTCCCAGGCGTGCTGGAAACCGCCCGCGACCTCCTCGACCTTCAACCCCTGCGGCGCGGGCGCCTTCGACGGCGCGTTGCCGCCCGGCTCCGGCGACGAGCACGCCGCGACGACCAGCACCAACCCAGCAGCAACGAGTGCGCGCATGTCCTAACTATGCGTTTTGTGCCGTGGAGGTTCCGTAAGGCCGCTCAACGGGCAGCAACGCGCGCGCTCCGTCCAGATCCCGCGCACGCACCTTCTCGTGGACTGCGCGCGCAAGGGCTGTCACGTCGGTGATGCCGACCGTCCACTCGTTGACGTACATGGCCGAGGCCTCGCGGGCCAGTCCGATCTGGATGGACCGGTGTTCCAGCGCTTCGTGGTTCAGGCCGCGTTCCGGGTCCCACTGCACGCGGACCGGCGGCTTGCCGGTGATCCGGCTGTTGACCGCGTTCGCGACCGCCCAGTCGAAGCCTTCGCGGGTGATGCGGATGGCGAGGACGTGTTCCTGGCCTTCCTTCTGGGCGTAGCCGCAGCGGTACATCATCCAGAGGAAGGACGGCTTGATCCACGTCATCCGGTCCGGCTTGAACGGCGGGACGAGGCGTTGTGCTTTCACGGCCGGGACGGCGATGGCGGGCGAATAGGCCTGGTAGACCACGATGGACTGATCGTCGTAGTCAGCCCTGATCTCTTTCGTTGACACGGCTCCAGGATCAGGTAGCGGTCAACCGAATTGGGTGTGAGGAGTGCCGGACGTGATCGTTCCCGAACAAGCGACCAGGGAGACGGTCGAACAGGTGTGGCGGGCCGTGCTGGACGGCACCCTCGGCCGCGCCGACGCCCACCGCTGGGCAGCGCGCTGGGTCGAGGCGGACGACCCGCGGGTCGACGATCCGATGGTGTGGTCGGCGCTGGTGCGGCTGCACGGGGTCGATCTGGTGCGGCCGGACGCGGCACGCTCCGTGATCCAGCACGGGGGTTCGGGCGTCGAAGTCCACACGGCAGAGGCCATCGCGGCGGCCCTCGCCACTTGGCGGGCGGCCTGCGTGGACCACGACGCCGATCCCGCCGCCCATCTCCGCCGCGTGCGGGAGGCCGGACGTTCCGCGGGCGCGTGACCGGCCTCCCACAGCCGCGCTCGAGCCACCCGATGAGGGGTCGCGAAACGAGCTAAGGTGGGTGGTGAGACCCCTCGTCCCAGGCAGGGGTCTGTCTGGCGTCTCCCACTCGACCGGGGTTTCTCACATGCCGCTGCTCGGCCTGCTCGATGGTGTCCTGCCCGACAAGGCCCTCCGCACGTTGATCGACTCGGCCGGCGTTCCCGAGCTGGAGCTGGACGGTCCGCTGGCCGCCCGCCCGCTCGTCACCGCCGCGCTGTCCACGGTCCGGCCGGTGCTGGCCGTCACGGCCACGGGCAGGGAGGCCGAGGAGCTGACGAACGTCCTCAAGGACCTGATCGGCGCGGACAAGGTCGCGTTCTTCCCCAGCTGGGAGACGCTGCCGCACGAACGGCTGTCCCCGCGCGCGGACACGGTCGGTGCGCGCCTGCAGATCCTCCGCCGCCTCAAGCACCCCGAGGGCAACCCGCTGCGGGTCCTCGTCACGACGGTCCGCAGCCTCATCCAGCCGATGGCGCCGGGGCTGGGCGACCTCGCGCCCGTGCACCTGGAGGTCGGCGAGGAGCAGGACTTCGCCGAGCTGCTCACGCGCCTGGCCGAGAACGCCTACAGCCGCGTCGACATGGTCGAGAAGCGCGGCGAGTACGCGACGCGCGGCGGCATCCTCGACATCTTCCCGCCGACCGCCGAGCACCCTTTCCGCGTCGAGTTCTGGGGCGACGAGGTCAGCGAGATCCGGCCGTTCTCGGTGCAGGACCAGCGTTCGCTGCCGGTCGAGGTCACCGGTTTCGTCGCGCCGCCGTGCCGTGAGCTGCTGCTGACCGACGACGTGCGGCACCGCGCCGCCGAGCTGGCCGAGGAGCACCGGCAGGACGCGCACCTCGCGGAGATGCTGGAGAAGATCTCCGGCGGCATCGCGGTCGAGGGCATGGAGGCGCTGATCCCCGCGCTGTGCCCCGGCGAGCTGCAGCTGCTCACCGACGTGGTCGAGAAGGGCACGCACGTCCTGCTCCACGACCCGGAGAAGATCCGGGCCCGCGCGGCCGACCTGGTCCGCACCGGGCAGGAGTTCCTCGAGGCGTCCTGGATGGCGGCCGCCGCCGGGGGCAAGGCGCCGATCGACCTCGGCCGCAGCGGGTACCAGGGCATCGGCGAGATCTCCAGCCACGCCAAGGAGAACGACCGTCCGTGGTGGACGCTCAGCCAGCTCACCAGTGACTCCCAGGACGTCGTGCACCTCGACGTCAAGCCGGTCGAGGCCTACCAGGGCGACGTCGAGCGCGCGTTCGCGGACCTCAAGGCGCACACGGCGACGGGTGGCGCGGCCGTGCTGGTTGTGCCCGGTTCCGGTACCGCGCAACGAGCCGTCGAACGGCTGAAGGAAGCCGAGATCTCGGCCGTCTGCGTCGAATCCCTCGACGCGGCACCGAAAGCGGGCACGGTCACGGTCGTGCGCGGCTCGCTCGAGGACGGCTTCGTGCTGCCGGACCTCGCGCTGGTGGTGCTCACCGAGACCGACCTGACCGGTGGCCGCGGCGGCACGTCCACGAAGGACATGCGCAAGATGCCGTCCAAGCGGCGCAACGCGGTGGACCCGCTGGCGCTCAAGGCCGGCGACTTCGTGGTGCACGAGCAGCACGGCATCGGCAAGTACGTGGAGATGGTCCAGCGCACGGTCGCCGGGGCCACCCGCGAGTACCTGGTCCTGGAGTACGCCAGCAGCAAACGCGGCCAGCCCGGCGACCGGCTGTTCGTGCCGACCGACCAGCTCGACGAGGTCAGCCGGTACGTCGGCGGCGAGCTGCCGACGCTGAACAAGCTCGGCGGCAGCGACTGGAAGAACACGAAGTCCAAGGCGCGCAAGGCGGTCAAGCAGATCGCGGCCGAGCTCGTGCAGCTCTACGCGGCACGGCAGAGCGCCCCAGGCCACGCGTTCGCGAGCGACACGCCCTGGCAGCGCGAGCTGGAGGACGCCTTCGCGTTCACCGAGACGCAGGACCAGATGGCCGCGATCGACGAGGTCAAGGCCGACATGGAACGGTCCGTGCCGATGGACCGCGTCATCTGCGGTGACGTCGGCTACGGCAAGACGGAGATCGCGGTCCGCGCGGCGTTCAAGGCGGTGCAGGACGGCAAGCAGGTCGTGGTGCTGGTGCCGACGACGCTGCTCGCCCAGCAGCACCTCAACACGTTCTCCGAGCGCATGCGCCAGTTCCCGGTGAACATCAAGGGACTCAGCCGTTTCACCGACCCGCAGGAGTCCGCGCAGACCATCGCGGGCATGGCGGACGGCGAGGTCGACATCGTGATCGGCACGCACCGGCTGCTGCAGAAGAACGTGCGGTACAAGGACCTCGGCCTCGTGATCGTCGACGAGGAGCAGCGGTTCGGCGTGGAGCACAAGGAGCACATCAAGGCGCTGCGCACGCACGTCGACGTGCTGACGATGTCCGCGACGCCGATCCCGCGCACGCTGGAGATGTCGCTCGCCGGCATCCGCGAGATGTCCACGATCCTGACCCCGCCGGAGGAACGGCACCCGATCCTCACCTACGTCGGCGCGTACGACGACAAGCAGGTCGGCGCGGCCATCCGGCGCGAGCTGATGCGCGACGGCCAGGTCTTCTACGTGCACAACAGGGTCTCGACGATCGAGAAGGCCGCCAAGCGCATCCGCGAGCTGGTGCCGGAGGCCAGGGTCGTCACCGGGCACGGCCAGATGAACGAGGACAAGCTCGAACACCTCATCCAGGGGTTCTGGGAACGCGAGTACGACGTGCTCGTCTGCACCACGATCGTCGAGACCGGTCTCGACATCTCCAACGCCAACACGCTGATCGTCGAGCGCGGCGACCTGCTCGGCCTCGCCCAGCTGCACCAGCTGCGCGGCCGCGTCGGCCGTGGCCGCGAGCGCGGGTACTCGTACTTCCTGTACCCGGCCGAGACCCCGCTGACCGAGCACGCGCACGACCGGCTCGCGACGATCGCGCAGAACACCGAGCTCGGCGCCGGCATGGCCGTCGCGATGAAGGACCTGGAGATCCGCGGCGCCGGCAACATCCTCGGCGCCGAGCAGTCCGGTCACATCGCGGGCGTCGGCTTCGACCTGTACATCCGGCTGGTCGGCGAGGCCGTCGAGGCGTTCCGCAAGCACGCGGGAGCCGACGGGGGCGAGGTCGAGGAGGATCTCGCCGAGGTCCGCGTCGACCTCCCCGTGGACGCGCACATCCCGCACGAGTACGTGCCGGGGGAGCGGCTGCGGCTGGAGGCCTACCGCAAGATCGCGGCCGCGGCCGACGAGGCGTCGCTGACGGCCGTCTGGGACGAGCTCAAGGACCGCTACGGCACGCCGCCGGAACCGGTCGAACGCCTGCTCGGCGTGGCCCGCCTGCGGCACGCCTGCCGCCGCCACGGGGTCACCGAGGTGATCGCGATGGGCCAGAACCTGCGGTTCGCGAAGCTCGACCTGCTCGACTCGCAGCTGGTCCGGTTGCGCCGGCTCTTCCCGAAGGCCGTCTACAAGCAGGCCATGGGCACGGTCACCGTGCCTAGGCCGACGGAGGGAGCGGCAGGAGGCCGAATGGGTGCACCACAGCTGCGCGACCAGGAGCTGTTGAACTGGTGCGGTGCGTTCCTCGACTCACTCGTGGGGACTCCCGTGACCCCGGTCACCAAGGCGTGAGAAGGTAGATCCTCGTGAGCACTGTTCTGAAGCGTTTCTCGCTGGTCGGTGTGGCTGTGGCGCTGCTGGCCACCGGTTGTGCCTCTGGTCCCGCGAAGGCCGGTTCGGCCGCGATCGTCGGTGATCAGACGATCAACCTGGAGACCGTCCAGGACCGCACCGTGAGGGTGCTCAAGAAGGAGCCTGCCGCCCAGCAGATGCAGGACCAGGGCAAGCTCGACCAGGTCTCGAAGCTGGTGCTGGCCGACGAGATCACCCACAAGATCGCCGAGTACGCGGCGCAGCGCGAGAACATCACGGTCGACGAGACCAAGGTGTACGACGCGGTGCAGGAGAAGGGTGGCCCCGAGGCCGCCGCGAAGCAGAGCGAGCAGGACGAGACCACGATCTACCGCCGTCAGCGCGACGTGCTGGTGATGGGTGAGCTCGCCCGCCGCAACCTCTCCACGCTCGAGGTCGTGATCGACTTCTTCCAGGTCAAGGACCCGAAGGAGGCCAAGGAGAAGGCGGCGGAGGTCGCGGCCGACTCCTCGAAGATGTCGAAGTTCGTGCAGGAGGCCCCGCGCACCACCAGCGGTCAGCAGGCCTCGGCGACGAACCAGAAGGTCCGCGTCACCGAGAACCCGTCGCTGGTGCACACGATGCTGTGGGGCGTGAAGCCCGGCACCGTCGTCGCCTTCCCGGCCGACGAGCAGCAGGCCAGCTGGATGGTCGCGCTGGTCAAGGAGCGCAACAAGGTCTCGCCGGTGCCCGGTGAGGACGAGCTGGCCGAGCGCATCGACCCGCGCCTGCTCGCCGCCTTCGGCCTGCGGGTCGCGCAGTTCTACGCCGCCGACCTGAACGTCGAGGTCAACCCCCGCTACGGCGTGTGGGACCCGACTGACGCCACGATCGTCGGCAACCCCGGCGAGAGGGCCGGTTTCGTCGGTGTGACGTCGGCCAAGAACAAGTCTTGAGCACCGTCGTCGTCCTGAGCGAGCGGCTCGGAGCAGTCCTCCCTGCCGCCGCTCTGCCCGCGTTGCGCACGGCCACGGCCGTCTACGCGGGCGAAGGCGTGCCCCTGGAGTCCTGGTCCTCGCTCGGGGTCGACGGCCCCGCGCCCGCCGTCGTCGAGGCCGGCGCGGTGGTGATCACGACCGACGCCTCCGCGTACCCGGACGCTGACGTGATCGCGACGCCGGAGCCGTTGGGTGCCGGGCTGCTCGACGCGGCCGCGGTCATGCACCGGCTGCGTTCGCCGGGCGGATGTCCGTGGGACGCCGAGCAGGACCACGACTCGTTGCGCCAGTACCTCGTCGAGGAGACCTTCGAGCTGCTGGAGGCGATCGAGGACGGCGACCGCGCGTCGATGCGCGAGGAGCTCGGCGACGTGCTCCTGCAGGTCCTCTTCCACGCCCGTGTCGCGGCAGAGGACCCCGAGGACCCGTTCGACATCGACGCCGTCGCGGCCGAACTGGTCGCGAAGCTCGTCGGCAGGCACCCGCACGTCTTCGAGGGCAACGACCCCGCCGTGCACGACGCGACCTCGCAGCAGCACCGCTGGGAGGAGCTCAAGCAGGCCGAGAAGCAGCGCGAGTCCAGTGTGGACGGTGTCGCGCTGGGGCAGCCGGCCGTCGCGCTGGCCGCGAAGCTGGTGCAGCGCACCAAACGCGCGGGGTTCCCCGTCGATCTGCTGCCCGAGGGCGACGACACGGGCACGACGTTGTTCGCCGTGACCGCTTTGTCCAAGCTCGCGGGGGAGGACCCGGAGACGGAGCTCCGCCAGGTGTGCCGCCGATTCGCCGCGAACGTCCGCGAGGCGGAGTCCAAGGCGCGGGCCGAAGGTCTAGATTCTCTTATGGCTGAGGACTGGCGGCGTTTTTTGCCCTCCTGAAACCGTGAGCGTGGGCTAACGTCGATCTCGTGACTTACCTTCGGTATCCGCATCTGCGCGGTGACTTGGTGACGTTCGTGGCCGAGGACGACGTGTGGCTGGCGCCCGTCGACGGAGGAAGGGCCTGGCGCGCGTCCGCTGACCAGGTTCCGGCGCGCACGCCCCGTTTTTCGCCTGACGGCACGCAGTTGGCCTGGGCCAGCTGGATCGACGGCGCGCCGGAGGTGCGCGTGGCCCCTGTGGACGGTGGCCCCGCACGCCGGTTGACGCACTGGGGCGTGGCCCGTACGGCGGTGTCCGGCTGGACGCCGGACGGACGAGTGCTCGCCGTGTCGACCACGGGCCAGATGTCGCGGCAGCGCAAGCACGCGCACGCCGTTCCGCTGGACGGCGGACCTTCCGAGGTGCTGCCGTACGGCTGGGTCAACGACGTGTCGTTCGGCCCGGACGGCCAGGTCGTCACGTCGTCCAGCTACATGCAGGAACCGGCGTGGTGGAAGCGGTACCGCGGCGGCACCGCGGGCAAGCTCTGGGTGGACACCGAGGGTTCCGGCGACTTCGTCCGGGTGCTGTCCGAGCTGAAGTCGACGCTGGCGAACCCGATGTGGGTCGACGGGCGGATCGCGTTCCTGTCCGACCACGAAGGCGTCGGCAGCGTGTTCTCGGTGCTGCCGGACGGCACCGACCTGCAGCGCCACACCTCCGGGGAGTTCTACGCCCGCAACGCCTCCACCGACGGCTCGCGGGTGATCTTCCACCAGGCCGGCGAGCTGTGGCTGCTCGACGGCCTGTCCGAGCTGCGCAAGCTCGACATCAAGCTCGGCGGCCCGCGCACCGGCCTGCAACCCCGCCACATCAAGGCTTCCGGCAACATCGAGTCGTTCAGCGTCGACCACACCGGCCGTGCGTCGGCCGTCGAGGTCCGCGGCTCCGTGCACTGGGTGACGCATCGCGACGGCCCGGTGCGGGTGCTGGCCGACCGTTCCGACGTCCGCGCACGGCTGCCGAAGGTGCTCGGCGAGACCGCTCACGTCGTGTGGGTGACCGATGTCGAGGGCGAAGAAGCCCTGGAGATCGCGCCCGTCGGCGGCGTCGAACCGGGCAACACCGCGCGCCGCATCGCTTCCGGTGCGCTGGGGCGGGTCATGTCCCTGGCCGCCGCACCGGACGGCTCACGGGTCGCCGTCGCCACGCACGACGGCCGGCTGTTGTTGGTGGACATCGCTTCCAGTGAGGTGCGCGAGGTCGTCAGCGGCGCCAACGCACACATCACGCACCTCGCGTTCTCACCGGACTCCGCGTGGCTCGCCTGGTCGCATCCGGGCCCGACACCGTTGCGGCACATCAAGATGGTGAACGCGGCGGATCTGTCCGTTGTGGACGTGACGCCGCTGCGGTTCGCCGACTTCGCGCCGACGTTCACCGAGGACGGCAAGTACCTGGCGTTCCTGTCGATCCGGACGTTCGACCCGGTCTACGACGCGCACGTGTTCGACCTGTCGTTCCCGACCGGCTGCCGCCCGCACCTCGTGCCGCTGGCCGCGACCACGCCGTCCCCGTTCGCGCCGATGCACGGCGGCCGCCCGGTGGGCGACGAGGACAAGGACTCCGAGGACGACGACGAGAAGACCCCGGTCACGAAGGTCGACCTCGAAGGCCTCGCCGACCGCGTGGTGCCGGTGCCCGTGGCGGCCGCTGATTATGTGTCTCTGAAGGCAGCTCGCGGCGGCCTGCTGTGGCTGCGCCGGCCGTTGCTCGGCGTGCTGGGCGACAACCTGGCGTCCCCCGAGGCGCGCCCGCCGCGCACGGTGCTGGAGCGCTACGACTTCGGCAAGCAGAAGACCGAGTGCCTGGCGGACAGCGCGGACGCGTTCGCGGTGTCCGGCGACGGCAAGCGCATGGTCGTGGAGGACCGCGGCGACCTGCGGGTCGTGCCGACCGACAGCAAGGCGGACGAGGACTCGGCCGACTACGTCGAGATCGACCTCGCACGCGTTCGCGTCGTCATCGACCCCGCGCTGGAGTGGGCGCAGATGTACGCCGAGAACGGCCGGCTCATGCGCGACCACTTCTGGCGCACCGACATGGGCGGCGTCGACTGGCAGGGCGAACTCGACCGCTACCGGCCGCTGGTGGCCGAGGTGGGCAGCCACGACGACCTGGTCGACCTGCTGTGGGAGGTCCAGGGCGAACTGGGCACCTCGCACGCCTACGTCTGGGGCTCGACGCCGCACGTGCCCGCCTCGCGCCGGCAGGGCCTGCTGGGCGCAGATTTGCGGCGTGAGGGTGACTCGTGGGTCGTTGGCCGCGTGATCCCCGGCGAGACGTCCGATCCGCATGCGCGTTCGCCGTTGTGCGCGCCTGGGGTGGCCGTGCGCGCCGGGGACGTTCTTGTGGCTGTTGATGGGCGTCCGGTTGGGCTGGCAGGGCCTGGGGCGTTGCTGGTCGGCGCCGCTGGGAAGCCCGTGGAGCTGACCGTGCGGCCCGGTGGTGGTGGGGAGCTGCGTCGGGTCGTTGTCGTGCCTCTGGCCGATGAGGAGCCTCTGCGCTACCACGACTGGGTCGCCAACCGTCGTGCCTTCACGCACGAGCAGTCCGGTGGCCGCGTGGGGTACCTGCACGTTCCCGACATGATGGGTGCCGGGTGGGCTCAGCTGCACCGGGATCTGCGGGTCGAGCTGGCTCGTGAGGCCCTGGTGCTCGACGTCCGTGAGAACGGGGGCGGGCACACCTCTCAGTTGGTCATCGAGAAGCTCGGGCGCAAGGTCATCGGCTGGTCCGTCGCCCGTGGCTACACGGCGTCCGAGTCGTATCCGCAGGACGCGCCTCGCGGGCCCGTGGTGGCGGTGGCCGACGAGTACGCCGGATCGGACGGCGACATCGTCAACGTGGCCATCAAGGAGCTCGGGATCGGGCCCGTGGTGGGGGTGCGTACCTGGGGCGGCGTCATCGGCATCGACATGCTCTACACGCTGGTCGACGGCACAATGGTCACCCAACCGAGGTACGCGTCCTACTTCAAGGGCCACGGGTGGGGCGTCGAGAACTACGGTGTCGACCCGGACATCGAGGTGGTCATGACGCCTGCCGACCGTGTATCTGGGCGCGACCCGCAGCTCGAAAAGGCCGTTTCGTTGGCTCTGGAAACCCTTTCATCTTCCCCTGCTGCTCACGCTCCGGAGTTGCCGCCGTTGGGTTGAACACCCCATCGTGTGACTAAAGAACGGTGACGAACTGTTCCATGTGGACGATCAACCAGATGGAACAGTTCTCACCGTTCGGGGGTGTGCTGAAGATGAGTCATCGTGACGAGCCGCGCAGTGGTCGTGGATGCTTCGGGGCCGTGGTTGTCGTGCCGTTCCTGGCGCTGGGCGGCATGTTCGCGTTGATCGCATTGACGGGGTCGCCTTCGGAGTCGCCGTTGGCTGCGCCTGCGCCTGCTCGGCCCACGACCTCGCAGTGGTGGACCGAGCCGTTCGAGACTTCGGTTTCGTTGGCCACCGTTACTGAGACCGTGGTCGTGGAGGGGGCTCGGCGGGAGGTTATGGCCGCTCGTTCCGCCACTCAGACCCGTGTGGTGGGGACTACCGTCACCGAGACTGTTCGGGTTTCTGGTACCAAGCCTGCGGCTACTGGGCGGAATGAGCCTTCCGGGCCTGAGGAGGAAGAGCCGGCTTTGCCGTCGTCTTCTGAGTCGGCTTCCCCGCCTGTGGTCACCACTTCTGCTGTTGTGTCCACTGTGGTGCCTCCGCCCGTTTCTGAGCCTGCGGTGGTTGTTCCGCCTGTTTCCACGGCTCCGCCGGTGGATCCGTCTGAGGTTCCGCCGTCTACGCCTCGGGCTGAGGATCCTGTTGCGCCGCCTGTGGTCACCCCGCCGGTGGTCACCCCGCCTGTTGAGCCTCCTTGTGATCGGGCTGAGCCTCCTGTTGGGGAGGAAAGTGTTGGTGGGGTTGAGGAAGGTGTTGCTTCCCCTGTTGAGGAGCTGGCCACGTCCTCCGCGCCCTTGGCAGGGGTTTGAGAGAGGGGGCTGGGGCCTTCTTCCGCCTGGCCCCAGCCCTCCCTTCGCGTTGGTTGCGCAGGTGGTTGGGTTGCGTGCGTCTCGTGGTGGCTGATTCCTGGGGCTCCGCCCCAGACCCCACCGATCCGATCAAAAGCCGGGGTTCACGCCGCTGGCAGGTGGATGGCACGCCTGTTGCTTTGGGCGAAGTGGCGTTGCGTAGATGTGCGGCACCCCTCGGGCTCGGTAAAGACGGCTCGTCTGCGGCATCGCGGGCCATCAGCCGTTCGACCTCGACCTCGACCTCGACCTCGCGGGAGTGTCAGACCCGCTGAGTAAGTTGGGTCGCGGGGGATCCAACTTCCCAGGGGACCTCTGCGTAAGCCTGCGCCGTCCCTACTGCGGAGTGCTTGCCCGCGCATAAGCGTCCGCCCCGCTGAACACGTTCTGCCCGTACTCCACGGAGTTGTTGTAGGCCAGCACCGCAGCCCACCACCCCTGACCGGTCCCCAGATCGCGGGCCCCGCCCCCGCACAGGTAGCGAGCCGCCGTCAGCGCCGCGTCGTCGATGTTCTGCGGGTCCGCCGGCAGCCCATCCCCAGCGGCCCGCTTGGCCCACCGGTTCCAGGTGCCCGGGATGAACTGCATCGGCCCCACCGCGCGGTCCCACGTCGTGTCGCCGTCCAGGCGGCCGCCGTCCGTGTCGCGGATGGCCTTGACGCCTGGGCCGCCGTCCAGCGGGATGCCGATGATCGGGCGGGACGGCAGGCCGTCCTCCTGGAGGCGGGCGCCGTTGATGTTGCCGTGGTGCGACTCGATTCGGCCGATGCCCGCGAGGGTTGCCCAGCTGATTCGGCAGGCCGGGGCCTCTTGTTGCATCTTCAGGTCCGCTGCGGCGTAGGCGTGCAGCGCGCGGGCTGGGATGTCCGTCTTCGACGCCACTCGGGTGGCCCACTCGGCCAACGGGTTGGCGGTTGCCGTGGTTCCTGGGGAGGCGGCGCTGCCCGGGGCCGCTGCGCCCGGTTCCACCTCCTGGATCGGCACCAGGAACGGGGGCGGGCCCAGTGGGGCGGCTTCCCTGCGGTTCAGGGCGCCCAGACCCCAGGCGCCCGCGGCTACTACTACCAGCAACAGCAGCACCAGAACGATGCGGCCGAAGATGTTGCCTGAGCGGTTGCGGCGGACGGGTTCCTGGACTGAGGGCGGCGGGACCACGGCACCCACGTTACGTGCTTCCCGGGGCTCGTGACGGAGTGAAGCGTGATGAAACCGGCACTGATGGCGTCTGGACAATCAGGTGAGGCTTACCTTAAATAAGGCCGACCTAATTCACGGAGGACCAGGATGTTGTTCGCCAATGGGCTCATCGGGCTGCGCGAGGGGCTCGAGGCCGCGCTCGTCGTGAGCATCCTGATCGCATTCCTCGTGAAGACGGACAGAAGGTATGCCCTCAAATGGGTTTGGGTCGGTGTTGTGACCGCGGTGGCACTCTCCGTGGCGGCCGGCGCGATCATCACGTTCAGTGCTGCCGGGATGACGTTTGAGCAGCAGGAAGCGTTCGGCGGGACGATGTCGATCATTGCGGTCGCGTTCGTCACGGGAATGATCTTCTGGATGCGGCGGGCGGCCAAGACGATTGCGTCCGAGTTGCGCGGGAAAATGGATGAAGCGCTCCGAATCGGACCTTTCGCCATCGTGGTCGTGTCCCTTTTGTCCGTTGGCCGGGAAGGGTTGGAGACGGCGGTCTTCTTCTATTCCAGCGTGCAGGCCGCGGGCGGGGGTACGACGGAGCCGCTCATCGGGTTCCTCGGCGGGATTCTGGTGGCCGTGGTGATCGCCGCGCTGCTCTACCAGGGGGCGATCCGGTTCGATCTCGGCAAGTTCTTCACCGTCACGGGTGTGCTGCTCGTGTTCGTGGCGGCGGGCGTGCTCAGCTACGGGATCCACGACCTGCAGGAAGCCGCGATCCTGCCCGGGTTGAACACGCTGGCGTTCGACATCAGCGACACCCTGCCTGAGGACTCCTGGTACGGGGCGCTGCTCAAGGGCTTCTTCAACTACTCGCAGCGGACGTCAGTGCTGCAGGCCATCGCGTGGGTCGCCTACGTCGTGGTGGTGCTGTCCCTGTTCCTCATCCGGCCGCGCCGTCGCGCCGCCGTGGCCAACTGATCATCTACTGGAGCAACCGTGCGCAAGACAGCAGTCATCCTGGGCTCACTCGCGGTGCTGGCGGCGTGCAGCAACGGCGGCACGACGTGCCGTCGCGCCGCCGTGGCCAACTGATCATCTACTGGAGCAACCGTGCGCAAGACAGCAGTCATCCTGGGCTCACTCGCGGTGCTGGCGGCGTGCAGCAACGGCGGCACGACGGGCGCGAGTGGCAGCATCGCGGTCGAGGCCGGTGACGACTCGTGCAAGGTCGCCAAGACCGAGGCGAGCACCGGCAACGTCACGTTCGAGGTGGTCAACAAGGGCACCAAGGTGACCGAGTTCTACCTCTACGCCGAGGGTGACCGGATCCTCGGCGAGGTCGAGAACATCGGGCCGGGGCTGACGCGCAAGCTGATCGTCGAGGTCACGGAGTCCGGCAAGTTCCAGACCGCGTGCAAGCCCGGCATGAAGGGTGACGGCATCCGCGGCGACTTCACGGTCACCGGTGACTCCAAGAAGTCGACCGACGGCAACGCGTTGCTGGCCGAGTCGACCAAGAGCTACGCGCGGTACGTGAGCTCGCAGGCCGACCAGCTGCTGGTGAAGACCGAGGAGTTCGTCAACGCCGTCAAGGCCAAGAAGGTCGACGACGCCAAGGCGCTCTTCCCCGTCTCGCGCACCTACTGGGAGCGCATCGAGCCCGTCGCGGAGAGCTTCGGCGACCTCGACCCCAAGATCGACGGCCGCGAGGACGTCATCGAGGAGGGCATGGCGTTCACCGGCTACCACCGCCTCGAGAAGGACCTGTGGGAGTCCGGGCTGCAGGCCGACTCGGACAAGATCGCGGACCAGCTGCTGGTCGACGTCAAGGAGATCGTGTCCAAGGCGAAGACCGTCGAGCTGACGCCCGTGCAGCTCGCCAACGGTGCCAAGGAACTGCTCGACGAGGTCGCCACCGGCAAGATCACCGGTGAGGAGGACCGCTACTCGCACACCGACCTGTGGGACTTCCGCGCGAACGTCGACGGGTCGCAGGCCGCGATCGCCGCACTGCGTCCCGTGGTGGAGCAGAAGGACAAGGCGCTCGTGTCCACTTTGGACGAGAAGTTCAAGGCGCTCGACGAGGCGCTCGAGAAGCAGCGCAAGGGTGACGGCTTCAAGCTCTACACCGAGCTGAGCCAGGACGAGATCAAGGCGCTGGCCGAGGCCGTCGACGCCCTCGGCGAGCCGGTCAGCAAGGTCGCGGAAGTGGTGTCGGCCAAGTGACGGGGGTTCCTCGCCGCAGGCTGCTCGGGTTCGCGGGCGCCGGAGTGGCGCTCGCGGGTGCGGGCGCCGCCGCCGGTGTGCTGGCGTCCAAGCAGGCGCCGGAGATGGAGAACGTCGCCGCGGCCAAGGTGCCGTTCCGAGGCGAGATCCAGGCCGGCATCACCACGCCGGCACAGGACCACATGCACTTCGTCGCACTGGACGTGAAGACGAAGAGTCGTGACGAGCTGATCGACCTGTTGAAGCAGTGGACTGTTGCTGCGGAACGGATGACGGCTGGTCAGGAGGCTGCGGAGAACGGTGCGGTGGGCGGGAACGCCGAGGCGCCGCCGAAGGACACCGGTGAGGCGCTGGACCTGCCCGCGTCGGCGTTGACGATCACGATCGGTTTCGGGCCGTCGTTGTTCGACGACAGGTTCGGCCTCAAGGACAAGAGGCCGGAGCGGTTGATCGACCTGCCGCGGTTCCCGCAGGACGACCTGGATCCCGCGCGCAGCAACGGGGACATCTGCATCCAGGCCTGTGCGAACGACCCCCAGGTGGCCGTGCACGCCATCCGGAACCTGGTGCGCATCGGGTTCGGGCGGGTCGCGGTGCGCTGGTCGCAGCTCGGCTTCGGCCGCACGTCCTCGACGACGCGGGAGCAGGCGACGCCGCGCAACATGTTCGGGTTCAAGGACGGCACGCGCAACATCAAGGCCGAGGACACCGAGCATCTCAAGAACCACGTGTGGGTGTCGAAGGAGGACGGGCCGGACTGGCTGGTCGGCGGCACGTACCTGGTGTCGCGGCGGATCCGGATGCACATCGAGATCTGGGACCGCACGTCGTTGGTCGAGCAGGAGCAGATCGTCGGCCGCACCAAGGGCGAGGGTGCGCCGCTGGGGCAGGCCAAGGAGTTCGACGAGCCCGACCTGCACGTGAAGGGTGCGGGCGGGGTCCCGTTGATCGGCGAGATCGCGCACATCCGGCTGGCGGCGCCGGAGTCGTTGAACGGGGCCAGGATCCTGCGCCGCGGCTACAACTTCACCGACGGTTCGGACGGGCTCGGGCACCTCGACGCGGGGCTGTTCTTCGTGGCGTTCAACCGGGACTCGCGCACGCAGTTCGTGCCGATGCAGCAGGCGTTGTCCACAAAGGACGACATGATGGAGTACATCGAGCACACCGGGTCCGGGCACTTCGCCGTGCCGCCGGGGGTGAAGGAGGGCGAGTTCTGGGGAGAGGGCCTGTTCCGGTGATCAGTTCCCCAGGGCCAGCCGGGCTTTGACCTCGCCGAGCGCTTCCTGGTACTCGGGTGACGGGTGCATCGCGACCGCCATCCGCAACTGGGCGAGCGCCTCGGTGAGGCGGCCCTGCCGTTGCAGGGTCTTGCCGAGGGCGAACCGCGCGTAGTGGTCGCTCGGATCGAGGTCGAGCACCTTGCGGAACGCCTCTTCGGCCCTGTTGAGCTGCGCGGACCCGAGATACGCCCGGCCGGCGAGCAGCTGCACGGACGGCGCCTCCCCGGCCTCGGCCAGCACCTGTTTCAGCTCGCGCAACGCGTCGAGCGGCCTGCGCTGAGCCATCAACGCCTCGGCCTTCCGAAACGCTTCGAAGGTGCCGTCCGTCATTCGATCAACGTTACCTATCGCCTGCCGGTTCTTCGACTGCCGTCCGGGCGACAGAACCTGAATGAGTGGCAGTGCCGAGCCAGCACGCTCCGAAACCGAGCACCAGCCCGGCCACCACACCGGCCGTCGGCACCTGCCCGAGCAACGGCCACGCGATCAGCGCCGTGACGGACGGGACCACAGAGGACAGCGTGGTCATTGCCGCCGCGCCACCCCTCCGGACGCCGACGAGGAACAGCGAGGCCCCGCCCATCGAGTTGACCAGCACCAGGAACACGAGGGCCAGCCAGAGCTGCCGCCAGTCCGTGACCGGCGAACTCTCGGTCAGCGCCAGCAACCCGACGACCGGCACGGACACGGCGTGCTGCACGGCGTTGCCGCTGCGGAAGTCCGTGTCCCGGCAGAACCTCTGCTGGTACACGCCACCTGCGACGAACCCGAGCATGCCGAGCACGGTGAACACCGCGCCGGTCCCGAACGATCCCAGCCGGTCCCACAACGCGGCCAGCACCGCCGTGACCCCGAGCACGAGCCCCGCGACCTGCCTCAGTCCTATTCGGACATGGAACACCCAGGCTGCCACCACGGCCGTGAGCACCGGCGTGCACGAGATGACCAACGCGGTCACGGAGGCCGGCACACCCATCCGCAACCCGAGGTATACGCCGGAGAACTGGCAGGCCTGCACCAGCAACCCGGCCACGCAGGTGTGCAAGAGCTGACGTCCGCGCGGCCAGCTCGCGCTCGTCACCAGAGCCACGACAGCCATCAGTGCGGCGGCGAGGGTGAACCGGATCGTGGTCATCAGGAACGGCGGCGCCACGGCCACCGCGAGGGCGCCTACCGGGTAGCCGGACGCCCAGACCAGCACCGTCGTGGCCGCGAAGCCGGGTTTGATCCGCACGGGGCCCAGCAGTACCAGCCCTGGTGCTACTGGGCGAGGGTTTCGGGAGACGGGCTACCAGCCGAGGGTCTTCGCGTACGCCTCCCGGACCACCTGCAGACACCATTCCGGTTGCTGCGCCGCTGGTCCTGGGGAACTCGCGACACCGAACACGTCGGCGACCGCGATGAGCTCCTGCTGCTCAAGCACCCTTCGCCTCCTTCACCCGCGCCAACGCCCCTGGCCTGCGCTGATCACGCGCGAGCTCCTCGGTGACGCCCCAGTCGATCTTGCGGGCGAGCGCCGCCAGCACCGACCGGACCTCTGCCTCGTCGATGCCACCGAGCCCCGGTCGTGCGGCGATGTCGAGCGCCGTCTGCTCCGGCGTGGTCATCCACCCTGCCGTGAGCTCGGTTTCGACGCGCTCGAGGTCGAGGCGGCGCACGTCGCGCTTCACGAAGACCACGTCGCCCACGTTGGTGTGCAGGACGGGCCGTTGCTTGGGCACGGCCACGACAGCCGTGGCGATGGCGCGTGGCAGGACGCCATGCCGACGGGCCGCGGTGATGCTCATGAGTGCCACGACGTCCCTGCCGTAGTCGGCCTGGGCCACGCCGAGTGCGACCGCCGCGAGGTCGGGGCGCCATCTCGGGTCGCCCAGCCCTTCCATCGGGGCCAGCGCGTAGTAGCCGGTGCTGATGTGGCTGAGCACCGCTTGGTCGAGGAGCCGCTCGAACTCGCCGCGGGGGTGGGCGTACACGTCTCCCGCGTCCCTCGGGCGCAGCACCCGGTTCTCTCGTCTGGCGAGCTTGATCGGGATGGTGACGCGCTCATTCATACAACCTCCGTAGGCTGCGAGCCTACGCTCATAGTACTCATTTCCCTCGGGCATGGCGGGAATGCCCGCGGGCGTTGTCACGTTGCATGAGCCTGCGCTTCTCACTGATGGGTCCGGTACGAGCCTGGCGAGACGACGAGGAGATCGACCTGGGGCCGCGGCAGCAGCGGGCGGTGCTGGCCGCGTTGCTGCTGAACAACGGCCTCCGGCTGAGCAACGACCAGCTGATCGGCATGGTCTGGGACGACCCGACACCCAGCGCGGTCATGGCGCTGCGGACGTACATGTACAAGATCCGCAAGGCGATTCCCGAGCTGGACCTGAAGTCCAAGGACGGCGGCTACACGCTGCGCGCCGAGCTCTTCGACGACTGCCGCGACGAGCCGCTCGAAGGCCTGAGCAGCACCTACTTCGAGGCTCAGCGGGTCAGGATCGGCAACGAGCGGATGAAGTGCCGCGAGGCGTTGCTCGAACGCGAGATGGACGTCCTCGAACTGCAGAAGCACGTGGCGGCCTTCCCGCTCAGGGAACGGCCGCGCGCCCTGCTCATGCAGGCCCTTTACCGCGACGGCAGGCAGGCCGACGCGTTGGAGCAGTTCCACCAGGCGCGCGCACTGCTGAACGACGACCTCGGCCTCGAACCCGGGCCTGAGCTGCGCCAGGTGCACGCGCAGATCCTGCGGGGCGAGCTGAACCTGACGCGCCGGCCCGAGCAGCTGCCGTCCGGCCTGCCCGACTTCACCGGCCGTGCGGACGAGATCGCGCAGGCGCTCAAGACCCTCCCGCACACCGTCGGCATCACCGGCATGCACGGCAGCGGCAAGACGGCGTTGGCCGTCCACATCGCGCATCTCGCGAAGCGCGGTTACCCCGACGGGCAGATCTTCGTGCAGGGCAAGGACGTTGCCAACGAGTTGCTGCGCGCGGTCGGCGTCGAGAACCCGCACGGCGACAAAGCCGCGCTGTGGCGGGAGAAGGCGCGCGGCAAGCGGTTCCTGATCGTCGTCGACGACGTGCACGACCCCGCCCAGATCGCGGACCTGCACACGCAGGGCTCGGCCATGATCCTCACGAGCGTGCGCCGGTGGAACGAGCTGCCGGGCGTGACGTGGCTGAAGATCGCCGGGCTGACCGAGGCGGAGGCGAACCAGTTCTTCCGCAAGGTCCTCGACCCCGTCAGGGTCGACGCCGAGGCGGGCGTCGTGGACGAGGTGCTGGCGCGCGTCTCGTACCTGCCGAACCCCCTGCGCGTGCTCGGCGGCAAGCTCACCGCCCGCCCGAACTGGACCGTGGCGATGTTGCTGGCCCAGATGAAGCGCGAGACGCGGCTCGGTGAGGCCATCCCGTCCGACTGCATGTCCGTGGTGGCGCCGATGATCAAGGCGGAGCGGCAGCTCACCGACCAGGAACGGCACCTGCTGCAGTGCTTCGCGCGCCGCGGTGCGGACGTGATCGACGTGTGCGAGGCGGCGGAGATGTCCGGCACCGACCCCGGCGCGATCGAGTACGTGCTGGAGGCGCTCGCCGACGTGCACCTGATCGAACCGCTGGTGCTCGGCCGGTACCGGCTGCCGCAGTTCGTGCGGATGTACTTCGGGTGGCGGATGCCCGTGCTGACCAGCTGATTCATCCGGAATTTATGGCCTGACGATGTGGCGTCGGCAAGTTCGTAGACATGTCAACCAAGGAACTCGAAGGCAAGAAGGCACTCGTCACCGGCGCCACGTCGGGCATCGGCCGCTCCATCGCGGTCAAGCTCGCGGAGGCGGGTGCCACCGTCTACCTCACCGGTCGCCGCGCGGAGCTCGGCAAGGAGACCGTCGAGCTGATCGAGCAGGCCGGCGGCACCGGTCACTTCATCGTCTCGGACGTCGCCAGCGTCGACGACGTCCGCAAGCTCGCCGAGGAGGTCGGCGACGTCGACGTGCTCGTGAACAACGCCGGCATCTTCCCGTTCTCGTCGACGGCCGACCAGTCCGTCGACGTCTACCAGAAGGTGTTCGACGTCAACGTGCGCGGCACCTACTTCCTCACCGCCGCCCTCGCGCCCGCGATGGTCGCCAAGGGCAAGGGCTCGATCGTCAACGTCTCGTCCATCGCGGCCGTGGTCGGCACCCCGGTCGGGTCCGTCTACAACGCCTCCAAGGCCGCGATGGACGCGCTGACCCGCTCGTGGGCCACCGAGTTCGGTCCCGCCGGCGTCCGCGTGAACTCCGTGGCGCCCGGCCCGGTCGCCACCGACGCCGCCGTGGAGCAGGCAGGTGAGCTGTTCAAGACGCTCACCGACGCCCTTCCGCTCAAGCGCGTCGGCCAGCCGGAGGAGATCGCGGAGGCCGTGCTGTTCCTGGCCTCCGACAAGGCCAGCTTCATCACCGGCTCGGTGATCACGGCCGACGGCGGCTACGTGGCGAGCTGAGCCAGCACGGTGCGCAGGGATGAGGGCGACTCGACGTGCACGTTGTGGCCCGCGCCGGGGAACACCACCGGCTCGGGCACCAGCTCCCGCAGGTGCTCCTGAGGGCTCATCGGGTCGTTCTCGCCCGCCGCCAGCACGACGTGGGCCTGTGCCGCCATGATCAGCCCGGCCATGTCCGGCCGGCCGACGCCGAAGGCCCTCATGTCCAGCGACGGCGCCCATCCACCGTCCACTTCGGACACGCCGTGGTTCAGCGGTACGCCCGCCATCTTGGACGCCCGCTCGACGGCTTCTTCCTCGGTGGCGAAGACCTTGCCGGGTTTGGCTGCCAGGGCGGAGGCTTTGGCGAGTTCCTCGTCGGTCCACTGGACCTTGATCCCGACGCCGACGCACGTGGTGACCTCGACCCCGAACCACCCGCTCGCGAGCGTCAGCCCGACGACGCCGCCCAGCGAGTGCCCGACGACCGTGACGGGCTCGCGCGGGATCTCGTCCGCGACAGCCGCGGCGAGCGCGCCGAACGAGTACCGGTCGATACGGCTCGAGCGTCCGTGACCGGGCAGGTCGGGCACGAGCCAGCTGCCTGGCCAGTCCTTCACGACGTCCTGCCACACCTCGCCGGTAGCGCCCAGCCCGTGCAGCAGCACCAGCATCGGCCCGCTTCCACCACGTTCGACATGAAGCACGTCAGAATCCGTTCTATGCCCAGGACCGATGCCGACCTCATCGTCGACCCGGACACGTATACCTCGGGAGTCCCGCACGATGCACTAACCCGGCTGCGCGAAAAGAACGTGGTGCGCATCGACGACTTCTGGGCCGTCTTCCGCCACGAGGAGGTCCGCACGGTGTTGAGGACGCCCACGGTCTTCTCCTCGCACCGCGGCGCCACCCAGATCCGCGACCCGTTGCCCGCCGATCTGGCGTACGTCCAGCGCATGATGCTCAACCAGGACCCTCCCGAGCATTCGCGGTTGCGCCGCATGCTGACCAGGGCTTTCATGCCCCGCGCCGTCTCCAGGCTGGAAGACCGGATCCGCGCGAACGCCCGCGAGATCGTGGCCGGCCTGTCCGGCGACTTCGCTCATGCCGTCGCCGACCTGCCGCTGCTGACCCTGGCCGACGTCTTCGGCGTTCCGCGTCAGGACAGAGCGCTGCTCTACGACTGGAGCAACCGCGTGATCGGCTTCCAGGACCCCGACTACGCGCTGTCGTCCAGCTCCACGGCCGGCATGACCGACATGGCGCTGGAAGCGTTGTCGTTGCGTCCCGAAGACGGCCGCGACCCGCGCGCCCGCGATGGCATGCCCGACCTCTACGCCTACGCGCACGCGTTGGGCGCGTACAAGCGCGCGCACCCGTCCGAAGACGTCTTGAGCAACCTCATGCAGGAGGACATCTCGCTGGAGGAGTTCGAGAACCTCTTCTGGCTCTTCTCCGTGGCGGGCAACGAAACCCTGCGCAACGGCATCCCCGGCGGCATGATCGCGCTCCTCGAACACCCTCGCGAGTACGAACGCCTGCGCGCCGACCGTTCGCTGCTCCCCGTTGCGGTGGAAGAGATGCTGCGCTGGTGGACACCGGTCATGCACTTCCGCCGCACGGCCGTCCAGGACACGTCGTTGTCCGGCCAGGAGATCAAGGCGGGGGACAAGGTCGTGGTCTGGTTCTCCTCCGCCAACCGGGACGAACGCGTGTTCACCGAGCCGGACCGGTTCGACGTGGGCAGGCGGGAGGCCGACCACCTGAGCTTCGGGCACGGGCCGCACTTCTGCCTGGGCGCGCGGCTGGCGCGGACGCAGATGCGGGCCGTGTTCGACGCGGTGCTGGACCTGCCTGGAGTGTTGGAACTGGACGGGGAGGTCAGCCGGTTGCGGTCGAACTTCCAGAACGGCGTGAAGCACCTGCCCGTTCGTCTAGCCTGATCGACGCAACCCACGACCGTCCTGGGGGACTGAAGTGAAGCGTCACGCGATCGCACTCGTCTGCGCAGGACTGCTCGCGGCCTGTTCACCGGCTCCACCCGAACCGGTCCCGTCGGCGGTGCCGGTCACGATGTCGACCCCGGACCAGATCCAGGCGCTGGACGTGAAGGTCAAGGCGGCCCTGCTGTCGTCGGGGACGTACGACACCCCGTCCGGGTTCGCGGAGGACGTGCCGCAGCCGTACGAGAAGCTCGCCATCACGGACGGCAGGCTCAGCGAGGTGTGCCTGGGCGCCCGCGTCGACGTGGGCGCCTCGGTCTCGCGGCGGCGGATCTGGCGGGCGCCGGCGCTGTACCTGGAGCACCAGGTGTTCGGCCTGGTCGGGGTGTCCGGCACGCACGTGCTCGACGTGGTGCGCGCCAAGGCCCATTCGTGCCGGACCTACGTCGGTAGGATCAACAAGCCGATCCGCGAGGTCGTGACAGGCGTCGACCTCGCCGCCCTGCCCGACGCCGAGGACTCGTTCGCGTTCTGTCAGAGCATGCCCGACGTCATCGAGAACTTCTGGGTCTGCGAGGGCTTTGTGGTGCGCGGTGACCTGGTCGCCAAGGTGGTCGTCGGGGCGCACACGCTGGCGCCGGCGCGCTACCGGCTGCCCGACGTGGTCGAGGCGGCGGAGGCGGCGCTCGTGCAGGTGCGCTGACGGGCCCCTGGGCAGCACGTAGAGCGTCTGGCACGATTCAGTAGACAGGCGTGAAGGGCCCACTGTGATCTGACGGTGTCGAGCCCCAGCCGGTCACCTGGCCCAAGTAGGCTCGTCGCGAGACGAGACGCAGGAGAAACAGGGAGCGCAAGTGGCGGTCATCGAGCAGGTCGGAGCACGCGAGATCCTGGACTCGCGCGGCAACCCCACCGTCGAGGTCGAGGTGGCGCTGGACGACGGCACGCTGGAGCGTGCGGCTGTTCCGTCGGGTGCTTCGACCGGTGAGCACGAGGCGGTGGAGCTGCGGGACGGCGACGCCAAGCGGTACGGCGGCAAGGGTGTCGAGCGCGCGGTGACCGCGGTGCTCGACGAGATCGGGCCCGAGCTGGTCGGCATCGAGGCAGTCGAGCAGCGCGTGGTCGACCAGAAGCTCGTCGACCTGGACGGCACGCCGGACAAGGGGCGCCTGGGCGCCAACGCGATCCTCGGCGTGAGCCTCGCGGTCGCGAAGGCGGCGGCGACCTCCAGTGGCCTGGAGCTGTTCCGCTACATCGGTGGACCGAACGCGCACGTGCTGCCGGTGCCGATGCTGAACATCCTCAACGGTGGCTCGCACGCCGACACCGACGTGGACATCCAGGAGTTCATGATCGCGCCGATCGGCGCGGAGACGTTCCGCGAGGGCCTGCGCTGGGGCACCGAGGTCTACCACGCCCTGAAGTCCGTGCTGAAGAGCAAGGGCCTCGCGACGGGCCTGGGTGACGAGGGTGGCTTCGCGCCGTCCCTCGGCAGCAACCGCGACGCGCTCGACCTGATCCTCGAGGCCATCGAGAAGGCCGGCTACCGCGCTGGTCGCGACATCGCGCTCGCGCTCGACGTGGCCGCCACGGAGTTCTTCTCCGACGGCGCCTACACGTTCGAGAAGAACAAGCGCTCGGCCGAGCAGATGATCGGCTACTACTCCGAGCTCGTGCGCGACTACCCGATGGTCTCCATCGAGGACCCGCTGTCCGAGGACGACTGGGACGGCTGGGTCCAGATGACCGCCGAGCTGGGCGAGAAGGTCCAGATCGTGGGCGACGACCTGTTCGTCACGAACCCGGAGCGCCTGGAGGAGGGCATCTCCCGCCGCGCCGCCAACGCGCTGCTGGTGAAGGTCAACCAGATCGGCACGCTGTCCGAGACGCTCGACGCGGTCTCGCTGGCCACGTCGTACGGCTACAAGTCGATGATGTCCCACCGCAGTGGTGAGACCGAGGACACGACGATCGCCGACCTCGCCGTCGCGACCGGTGCCGGCCAGATCAAGACCGGTGCCCCGGCACGTGGTGAGCGCACCGCCAAGTACAACCAGCTCCTGCGCATCGAGGAGAGCCTGGGCGACGCGGCGCGGTACGCGGGTGAGCTCGCGTTCCCGCGCTACACCCCGGAGAGCTGAGAAACTAGGAACATGGCCGAGCGCGCGCGTCGTCCCCGCCGCCCCCGCGAAGAGCGGGAGGCGAGGCCCGCACGCGCGCGCAAGCCACCCCGTCCGAAGGCGCCGTCACGGCGTGGTGAGGGCACGGGTGGCGCGTTCGGCATGACCGGTACGCGGCGGGCCGCGATGTTCGCGATGGTGCTGTGTGCACTGGCGCTGAGCATCGCGGTCCCGTTGCGGACGTACCTCTCGCAGCGCGACGAGCTGCGGGACGTGGGCGCCGAGCAGCAGAAGCTGAGGGAGACGGTCGCCGCACTGGAGCAGCGCAAAGCACAGCTGCAAGATCCGGCGCACGTGGAGATCGAGGCGCGCAAGCGGTTGCACTGGGTGCGGCCGGGCGAGACGCCCTACATCGTGCAACTGCCGGGTGACGAGAGTCGCAACACTGAATCGGAGAGGCCGTCCGGCAAGCCGGCGGCACAAGGGTCTTGGTACGAGGAACTGTGGGAATCGGTGACGCACAAGTAAGTGCTGCTGACCTGGAAACGGTCGCTCAGCAGCTCGGCCGCACGCCGCGCGGAACACGTGCGATCGCCTCGCGGTGCCCCAGCGGGCACCCGAACGTCGTGCAGACAGCCCCGCGGCTGCCTGACGGAACACCCTTCCCGACGCTGTACTACCTGACCTGCCCGAAGCTGAACTCGCTGGTCAGCACGCTCGAAGGCGGCGGCCTGATGAAGGAGCAGCAGGACCGGCTGGCCACGGACGCCGAGCTCGCCGCCGCCTACCAGCGCGCGCACGAGGCGTACCTGGCCGAACGCGACGCCATCGAGTCGCTGGGCACCCAGGTCACCGCCGGTGGCATGCCGGTCAGGGTCAAGTGCCTGCACGTGCACGTCGCCCACGCCCTCGCGAAGGGCCCAGGCGTGAACCCCATGGGCGACGAGGCGCTGGCACTCTTGGGTGAGCAGGGGCTGTGGCCCGCAGGTGAATGTTCGGCGAGTTAACAGTCAACGGAACCGAACACACGCTTCACTCCGTCTTGGGTACACCTAGGCTTCGTAGTGGGGCAGGGTGGAACAGGTCACGACGGGGGCGTACGCCGTAACTGCAGGACGGCGGGCCGCGATGACGCACGAGAGGTGAGAATTCGTGGCAATGGCCAAACTGCGTGGACCGTCGGCGTTGAGCCCTAGGCAAAAGGGCTTCGCCGTCGCCGCGCTGGCTGCGATGCTCGCCCCCGCGATGATCGTCGGCACCAAGCTCGTCGACTGGGTCAACCTTGCCAAGCACAACGACATCGCTGTCTCGTTAGGGCCCGCTGACGTCTACGGAGCCCTGCACCGCGACCCGTCCGAGCTGGGCGCCGGCGGTCGTCTGCCGCTGTCCGAGGAGCTGAGCGCCGCGCTGCTCGCCGACCTCGAGGACGGCGAGCTCGACGACGGCGAGTTCGACGACGACGGCAGCCTGCTCGACGACGTCCCCGGCGTCCACGACATCCCCGGCGTGATGGTGGAGGCCTACCTCCGCGCCGAGGACAAGATGGCCGAGCTGGTGCCAGGGTGCAACCTCGACTGGGCGCTGCTCGCCGGCATCGGCAAGGTCGAGTCGAACCACGCGAGCAACGGCCGCGTGAACGCCGTCGGCGACGCCAACCCCAAGATCCTCGGCCCGGTCCTCAACGGCGCCCCCGGCATGGCCGCGATCCGCGACACCGACGGCGGCCGCCTCGACGGCGACACGACCTGGGACCGCGCGGTCGGCCCGATGCAGTTCATCCCGTCCACGTGGGCGAGCTTCGGCGGCGACCTGAACGACGACGGCACCGTCAACCCGAACAACATCTACGACGCCGCCCTGGGCGCCGGCCGCTACCTCTGCTCGGGCGGCGGCGACCTCACCAAGCAGGAGGACAGGGCGAAGGCCGTCTTCCGCTACAACAACTCCCAGGCGTACGTGACGAAGGTCCTGCAGTGGGCCAAGGACTACAGCGAGAACGTCGACACGCTGCCCCTGCTGCCGGACAACGGCAACAACCAGCAGAACCCGCAGCCGGGCAACCCCAACACGGGCAACCCGCCGAACAACGGCAACCCCGGCGAGACGACCCAGCCGACGACCACGACCACGACGACCACCACGACGACGACGCCGAACTGCCCGACCACGACCACGGGCACGACGTCCAGCACCACGTCGAGCACGACCACCAGCACGACTCCGCCGCCGTCCTCGTGCACGACGACGACCACGACGACGTCGTCCACCACGACCACGACGACCACCACCACGACCACCACGACGACGACGAACAACCCGCCGCAGACGGAGCCGACGACTCCGCCGCAGCAGTCGTCCTCGAGCAACAGCGGCAGCAGCAGCGCCAACAGCTCGGTGGGCACGACGTCGCAGAGTCTGGTCACGAGTACGCCGAGCTAGTGCGGCGTGTCGCGTTAGAACGATTCCAAGTCGTACTTCGTTCGGGGCGATTCGGGCAGAAACGTTGGAACGAAAGGGAGTCCGTCTCCTAGCTTCGTCTGCATGCCGAAGCGCAACTCGAGCGTGGTGGGCCGGGAGTTCGGTCAGGGCGTCCGCGACGCCATCGAACAGAGCGGCATGACCCAACGCAGACTCGCCGAACTGTTGGACTGGCAGGAAGCCAAGATGTCCGACGCGGTGAACGGCAAGGGCGGCATCACCGAGGTCGAGCTGATCCGGCTGCTCTCGTACTGCCGTGTCCCGTACACCGAGGTCGATCGATTGGTCGCGCTCTACCGGGAGTCGCGCGAGAAGGGCTGGCTGCTGTTCCCCGAGGACGGAGTACCGGACCAGGTGCACTCGCTCATCACTCAGGAACGCCTCGCCAGCAAGATCACCGTGTGGTCGATGAACCTCGTGCCCGGCCATCTCCAGATCGCCAGCTACATCCGCGCGGCGAGCGAGAAGTCAGCCAAGATCAAGGCTGCCGACATCGATGCGTTGATCCGGGCGAAGCTCGATCGACAGGCGATTTTGAGGCCTGGCAGGGAGTTCGTCTACTACGTCCACGAGCAGGCGCTTCGGCTGCCCGTCGGCGGTCCAGAGGTGATGCGGGCTCAGCTAACGCACATCCACGTGATGTTGGTGCGGCAGTACATCACCTTCCGGATCGTGCCGATCGCCATTGGCGCGCACGCGGGCATGTCCGGCTCGTTCACCCAGCTCAACTTCGACACGTACGAGCCGGTCGTCTTCATCGAGAGCCAGAACTCGGGCCTCTTCCTCGAAGACAAGGAATCGCTGGACAGCTACTCCGACGTGTTGAAGCGGTTGGATCAGGAGGCCTTGGATGCGGGAGAATCGAGGAGGTTGATCACAACCTTGCTTGCCTGAGGAGGCGTACCGCATGTCCGAGTGGCGTAAGAGCAGCTACAGCCCGGAGGCGAGCGACTGCGTGGAGGTCGGGCGCGGCGTCGGCATCCGCGACAGCAAGGCCCCGGCCAGCCACCTTCCCGTCTCCGGTGAGGCGTGGGCCGCATTCCTCAGGTATTCCGTTTCGGTCCTGACTCGTTCATAGTTCTTCAGCACGGGTCGGGGACCGTCTTCTCGGGGGAAGCAAAAGTTGATCAACGCCAGAGGGCGGAGCTTCGCTCTGCCCGCGTTCACCGCTGTCCTGATGCTCGTGGGCTCGGCCGGAACCGCGCTCGCGGCAGCATGTCCGACGCCGACGGACCTGAGCACCGAGACGGTGGCGTGCCGCACCGGCACTGACCGGCCCACCGTGGGCACGCGCACACCGAAGCTGCGAGCGAAGCTGTCCGGCAGCGGACTGCTGAGCGCGGACTTCACCGTGCGCCAGGGCCGGACCCGCATCACCGAACTGACGGCCACCACCGTGCCCTCGGGTTCGTTCGCCGAAGTCACGGTGCCGCAGAACGTTCTCGCCGAGAACGGCGTCTACAGCTGGTCGGTCCGCACGAGCGACGGCAAGCACCGCTCGCCGTGGGTCGGCAACTGCGAGTTCCAGGTCGATTCCGTCGCGCCGAACAAGCCCGTGGTCTCGTCGACCGACTACCCGACCGGCGGTTTCCACGGCAGCCCCGGTCGCACGGGCATCTTCACGTTCTCACCCGGCGGTTCGACGGACGTCGTCCGCTACGGCTGGTCGCTGAACGTCGACACCACCGCCAACCAGGTCGACGCGAACGGCTCGGTGGACGTGCCGATCACGCCGTCGCAGAGCGGTACGAACTCGCTCTACGTGCGCGCGTACGACAAGGCCGGAAGCCCTTCTCCGGTCCAGATCTACAACTTCATGGTCGCGGATCTGTCCAGGCCTGTGGCGGTGTGGAACCTCGACGAGACCGACGGCACGACCGCGGCCGACACCACCGGTCACGGCCACGCGCTGACGCTGAACGGCGCGACCTTCGGTCCCGGTTACTCGAACAACGGCCAGGTCACCACCACGGGCTCGTCCTCGTCGGCCTCGTCCGCGATCGTCGACACTGCACGCGCCTTCTCCGTCTCGGCCTGGGTGAAGCTCGAAGACCAGAACTCCGGCTACACCATCGCAAGCCAGGGCAACGGTTTCTCCCTCGGCTACGCCAACGGCCGCTGGTCGTTCGGCACGGCGTCCTCCGCCACGCCGCCGCAGGCGGGTGAGTGGACGCACCTGCTGGGCACGTATGAGCCGGGCAAGACTTCCTTGTACATCAACGGAAAGCTCGAAGGCACGGCAGCCGAGACGCTCGCGAACGCGTCCGGCCCGTTCGTTCTGGGGCCCGGTCAGGCGCCGGCCACGATCGACCACGTCCAGGTGTGGGACCGCGCGCTGGGCGCGGCCGAAGCGGTCAAGCACAACAACTTCGTGGTGGAGCGCGCCCGTTACCTCTTCGACGAGCGCGAGGGCGTGACGACCAAGGACGAGGTGTCGGGCGAGAACGCCACGCTGTCCGATGGCGTCACCTGGGCGGGCACGCCGCTCGACCCCGACGACCCGAACCAGATCCTGACGAGCGTGGACAAGTGGGCGCGCTTCGACTCGACGGGTCAGGTGACCGGTCCGCGTCCGGCGAACCTGCGCACCGACCGGTCGTTCGTGCTCTCCACCTGGGTGCGGGCCGGGGAGCCCGGCGACGTCGCGGGAACCGTTCTCGGGCTGGGCGACGCGCCGTTCG
This sequence comes from Lentzea sp. HUAS TT2, assembly GCF_051853195.1. NCBI lineage: Bacteria > Bacillati > Actinomycetota > Actinomycetes > Pseudonocardiales > Pseudonocardiaceae > Lentzea > Lentzea sp. HUAS TT2. Next base: position 3,596,437 of record NZ_CP196667.1, read on the forward strand.
GGCTCGGTTACCGGCCGGACATCGGCAGGTGGAGCTTCCAGTGGGACGCGGAGGTGCTCCTCTCCGACTTCTGGGTGCCGAAGAACGACTGGACACACCTCGCGGTGACGTTCGACGCGACCACCGGCACGGTCGAGCTCTACGTCGACGGCATGCGGCAGTCCGACACGCGGACCGGGCTCCAGCCCGCGAACCTGACCGGTGAACTCGTGGTGGGTCGTGGCTTCACCGGCGCTGTCGACGATCCCCGCGTCTTCTCCGGTTGGATGGAAACGATGGACATCAACGACGTGCGAGCGGGTTCGTTCCACCGCTGAAAATCGCGAGGCACGAGGCTGCGGTCCTTGGCATGGTGCGGGGTGTGCTCAAACCTGCCTACCCGCTGAAGACCGCCCGCCTCGTCCTGCGCCCCTTCGAGCCGGGTGACCTCGACGACTACCTCGCCTACCGCTCCCGCCCGGACGTCTACCGCTACCTCTACGGCGAGGCCCTGGACCGGCAGCAGGCAGAGGAGCTGATCGCCAAGCGGATGGCCGAGAGCGAGCTGACCGAGGCGGGCAAGGGCCTGGCGCTGGTCGTCTGCTGGCCCGAGGTGGACCGCGTCGTCGGCGACGTGGTCCTGAAATGGTTGGACGAGGACAACCGCCAGGGCGAGATCGGCTACAGCTTCAACCCGGAGTTCGCGGGCAGGGGCCTGGCCACCGAGGCCGCCGCGGAGTTGCTCCGGCTCGGCTTCGAGGAGCTCGGCCTGCACCGGATCGTCGCCGAGTGCGACCCGCGCAACGAGCCGTCGTGGCGCCTGATGGAACGCCTCGGCATGCGCAGGGAGGCCCACTTCCGGCAGAACGAGATCTTCAAGGGCGAGTGGGGCGACCTCTTCGTGTACGCGATGCTTGCCGAAGAACATCGGAACCACTGAGGAGTGCCCATGGCGCGGGTCGCGGCCATCGACTGCGGAACCAACTCGATCCGGCTGCTCGTCGCCGACGTCACGAAGCGCGAGGACGGCACCGCGTGGCTGCGGGACGTCCATCGCGAGATGAAGATCGTCCGGCTCGGTCAGGGCGTGGACGCGACCGGGCGGTTGCACCCCGACGCGATCGAACGGACCCGTCAGGCCCTGCTCGACTACGCGCGCACGATGCAACGCAAGGGCGTGGAGATCGCCCGGATGGTCGCGACGAGCGCGACGCGGGACGCGAGCAACCGCGACGAGTTCTTCGGGATGACCGAGGCGATCCTCGGCGCGCCCGCGGAGGTGATCACCGGGGACGAGGAGGCGAGGCTGTCCTACCTCGGCGCGGTGGCCGACCTCGACCCGGACGAGGGACCCTTCCTCGTCACCGATCTGGGTGGTGGCAGCACCGAGTTCGTCCTCGGCAGCGGCACGGAGGTGGAGGCCGCGAGGTCGATGGACATCGGTTGCGTGCGCCTGACCGAGCGGTTCATCAAGTCCGATCCGCCCACCAAGGACGAAATCGAACAAGCGGAAGCGTTTGCGCGGGCGGCTGTCAAAGAGGCATTCGAAGTAGTCCCAGTCGAGAAGACCAAGACGTGGATCGGCGTCGCCGGCACCGTTACGACATTGTCAGCCCTGGTCCAAGGGCTGGAGGTGTACAACAGCGACGATATTCACCTCAGCAGGATCACACTTGACAATGTTCGTGAAATCACCGACCGTATCCTCTCCATGACGCATGATGATCGTGCCTCGCTGGGACCCATGCACCCCGGTCGAGTGGATGTGATCTGCGGTGGAGCGGTGGTACTGCGTGCGATTGCCGAGGAGCTCGAGAATCGCGCGGGAATTCGCACGCTCGTGTGCAGCGAGCACGACATCCTCGACGGCATCGCGTTTTCGCTGGTCTAGCGCCGAATTAAGGTGCGCTTGAGGTGATCGTGACGACTTTGTGACCGATTTCAGTGCGCGTACTGCTGGACGTCCCGGTTAACGTCCTCTCACGTTTTGGGAGGTGGACGAGACCTCCCGGGGAGGCGCGCGCACGCAATATCTGCGGAGCGGCGCCGGGGAAAGGCGGGAGAGACTGATGTCGCGATCACGGGTTGCGTGGGTGGCTTTGCCAGCTGCGCTCGCCATGACGCTCAGCGCATGCGGCGGCGGTGGCGGTGGCAACACGGCCACCGATGGCAAGGAGAACCCGGACGGCACGGTGTCCATCTACGGCACCGAGCCCAAGAGCACCTTGTTCCCGGCCAACACGACCGAGGCCGGCGGTGGCAAGGTCACCGACTCGCTGTTCTCGCGGCTGGTCGGCTACAAGACCGAAGACGGCGCGCCCTACAACTTGATGGCCGAGTCGATCACCTCGAGTGACGCCAAGGTCTACACGATCAAGCTCAAGCAGGGCTGGAAGTTCCACGACGGCACCGAGGTCAAGGCGAAGAACTTCGTCGACGCCTGGAACTGGGCCGCGTACGCGCCGAACGCGCAGCAGGCCGCGTCGTTCTTCGCTCCGATCGCGGGCTTCGAGGACGTCCACCCGTCCGACGAGAACGCCAAGCCGGCCAAGGACAAGATGTCCGGCCTCGAGCTGGTGGGCGACTACGAGTTCAAGGTCACCCTCAACGGCCCGACCTCGGTCTTCACGACGATGATCGGCTACACGCCGTTCTCGCCGATGGCCGACTCGTTCTTCGCGGACCCGAAGGCCGCCGAGGCCAAGCCGATCGGCAACGGCCCGCTCAAGTTCGTCTCCCGCACGCCGAACGCGCTGATCAAGATGGAGCGCTTCGACGACTACAAGGGCGAGGACAAGGTCCACTTCAAGACCTTGGACTACAAGATCTACTCCTCCCAGGAGACCGCGTACCAGGACCTGGTCGCGGGCAAGCTGGACTTCATGGAGGCCCTGCCCCCGTCGGCCAAGGTCGGCGAGAAGTACAAGGCCGACCTCGGTGACGCCGTCGTGAACGCGAACCTGCTCGGCCAGAGCGCCATCGCGTTCCCGCAGTACATCCCCGAGTTCAAGAACGTGAAGCTGCGCCAGGCCGTCTCGATGGCCATCAACCGGGAGCAGATCACGAAGACCGTGCTGGCCGGCTCGTACGTGCCGTCCACCAGCTTCGTGTCGCCCGGCATCAAGGGCTACCGCGCCGACACCTGTGGCGAGTACTGCAAGTACGACCCGGCCAAGGCCAAGCAGCTGTTCCAGGAGTCCGGCTTCAAGGGCACCAAGCTGACCATCCAGTCCAACCAGGACGGTGGCCGCAAGGAGCCGCTCGAGGCGGCGTGCAACAGCATCAAGCAGGCGCTGGGTGTTGACTGCGAGTTCGTCGGTGCCACCAACTTCGGTGCGTTCCGCCAGATCGTCGACGGCAAGCAGCTGACCGGCATGAGCCGTTCGGACTGGTCGGCCGACTACCCGTCGATCGAGAACTTCCTCAACCCGCTGTACCGCACCGGTGGTTCCTCGAACGACTCGAACTACTCGAACCCCGAGGTCGACGCCCTTCTGAAGAAGGCCGACGAGACGGCGAACGAGGACGAGGCGATCAAGATCTACCAGCAGGCGGAGGACATCATCGCCAAGGACCTGCCCTCCATGCCGACCTGGAACGAGAAGGGCATCGGCGGCCGTTCCAAGAACCTGCTCGACGCCAAGATGTCGTTCAAGCGTCAGGGCGCCCTGGAGTCGTTCCGCGTCAAGGCCTGATTGCCTAACACCTGAGTTCTGAGCAACACCGTCCGGCCCCGCGTCCCTCGAGCGTTACGGGCGCGGGGCCGGACCGGTGTTCAGGACCTTGGGCGCCCCCCACCACGCAAGGAGCCGACCTCATGGGTCGCTATGTGCTGCGCCGTCTGCTGCAGCTGATACCGGTCTTCCTGGGGACCACTTTCCTGATCTACGCCCTCGTCTGGGCGATCCCGCAGGACCCCTTCGCGGGCAAGTGCGGCCAGCGGCCGTGTGACCCGGCCTACATCGCCGAGATGAGCCAGAAGCTCAACCTCAACGACCCGTTGGTGATCCAGTACTTCAAGTACCTGGGCAACCTGCTCGTCGGTGACTTCGGCACCACCTTCAACGGTGTCTCCGTCGGAGAGCAGATCGCCACCTCGTGGCCGATCACGCTCAAGATGGGCATCATCGCGCTGATCATCGAAGCCGTCATCGGCATCGTCGCCGGTGTCCTCACCGGTCTGCGCAAGCAGGGCTTCCTGGACAACCTCGTCCTGGTCTCGACCCTGTTCCTGATCTCGCTCCCGGTCTTCGTCACCGGTTTCGTGCTGCGGCTCTACCTCGGCCCGCAGGGCTTCGACATCATGGACACCTCGGTCAGCTCCGATCCGACGTTCGGCGAGCTGATCCTCCCCGGCTTCGTGCTCGGCAGTCTCTCGATGGCCTACGTGGCCAGGCTGACCCGCTCGAGCATCGTCGAGAACCGGCGCGCCGACTACGTGCGCACGGCCATCGCCAAGGGCCAGCCGCAGAGCCGCGTCGTCGGCATCCACCTGCTGCGCAACTCGTTGATCCCGGTGATCACGTTCCTCGGCACCGACCTCGGCAGCCTCATGGGCGGCGCGATCGTCACCGAGGGCGTCTTCAACATCAACGGCATCGGTGGCCTGATCTTCCGCGGCATCCAGGAGAAGGAAGGGATCATGGTCACGGGCATCGTGACCCTGCTCGTCCTCGTCTACCTGCTGATGAGCCTGATCGTCGACCTCCTGTACGCCGTTCTCGACCCGAGGATTCGCTATGAGTGACCCAGGATCCGTGTCCGGCGGAACCGGACTCGAGGCGTCCGCGGCGGCAGGTGTCGACCAGCTCAGCCACGTCGACGACTCGTCGCAGAAGCAGAAGAAGCCGCGCTCGCTCTGGAGCGACGCGTGGGGCGAGCTGCGCACCAAGCCCACGTTCATCATCTCGCTGGTGATCATCGCGGTCATCGTGCTGATGGCGATCTGGCCGACGCTGTTCACGTCGGTCGACCCACGTGCGGCCGATCTCGACAAGTCGCTGCAGCCGCCTTCGGGCGACGCGTGGTTCGGCTACGACCTGCAGGGCTACGACGTCTACGCCCGTGCCATGCACGGCGCCCGCGCGTCGCTGCTGGTCGGCATCTTCGCGACGCTGCTGACCGTGCTGATCGGGTCGACCATCGGCATCATCGCCGGCTACGCGAAGACGTGGATCGACAGCGTGCTGTCGCGCTTCAGCGACATCTTCGCCGGCATCCCGTTCGTGCTCGGTGCGATCGTCATCCTGACGACGCTCAACGCGCCCACGGAGAACCCCGGCGTCTTCCGGATCATCACGCAGGTGGTGCTCTCGATCGCCGTGCTGTCGTGGCCGGTGGCCATGCGCATCATGCGTTCGGCGACGCTCGTGGCGAAGCAGCAGGACTACGTCAAGGCCGCTCGCGGGCTCGGCGCGTCCCCGCTGCGGATCGTGTTCCGGCACCTGCTGCCGAACACCGTGGCGCCCGTGCTGGTGTACGCGACGATCGCCCTGGGTGCCTTCATCGGCGCCGAGGCGACGCTGGCGTTCCTCGGCATCGGCCTGCGTCCGCCGGTCGTGTCGTGGGGCGTGATGATCTCGGAGTCGCGCGACTACTTCCAGTCGGCCCCGCACATGCTGCTGTTCCCCGCGGGCTTCGTGACCATCACGGTCCTCGCGTTCGTCATGCTGGGCGACGCCGTGCGCGACGCCCTCGACCCCAAGTCCCGTTAGGGGAATCCGGTGACTCAGCCATTGCTGGAGGTCGAGGATCTCCACGTGGAATTCCGCACCCGCGACGGTGTCGCGAAGGTGCTCAACGGCGTTTCGTACCACGTCTCCGCGGGCGAAACCCTTGCTGTGCTGGGTGAGTCCGGCTCCGGCAAGTCCGTGACGGCCCAGACGATCATGGGCATCCTGGACACGCCGCCGGGGTTCATCACCAATGGTTCGATCAAGTTCCGCGGTGAGGACCTGCTGACCCAGTCGGCGGAGGAACGGCGTCAGGTGCGTGGCGAGGGCATCGCCATGATCTTCCAGGACGCGCTCTCCGCCCTGAACCCCGTGTTCACCATCGGGTTCCAGATCGAGGAGCAGCTCAAGGTCCGCCGCGGGATGTCCAAGGTGGACGCCCGCAAGCGCGCCGTCGAACTGCTCGACCAGGTGAAGATCCCGAACGCCAAGGGTCGCGTCTCGGACTACCCGCACCAGTTCTCCGGCGGTATGCGGCAGCGCGCGATGATCGCGATGTCGCTGGCGCTCGACCCGGAGCTGCTGATCGCGGACGAGCCCACGACCGCGCTGGACGTCACCGTGCAGGCCCAGATCATGGACCTGCTGGCGGAGATCCAGAAGGAACGCGACATGGGCATGATCCTGATCACCCACGACCTCGGCGTCGTCGCCGACGTCGCGGACCGGATCTCGGTCATGTACGCGGGCCGCATCGTCGAGCACGCCGACGTCTACGAGCTGTTCCGCGCGCCGGGACACCCGTACACCGAGTCGCTGCTCGAGTCCCTGCCCCGCGTGGACCTGCGCGGCCAGGAGCTCAAGACGATCAAGGGCCTGCCGCCGTCGCTGACCAACATCCCGCCGGGCTGCCCGTTCAACCCGCGCTGCCCGCGCGTGTTCGACAGGTGCTCGACCGAGGTGCCGACCGTGCACAACCTCGGCATGGGCCGCACCAGCCGGTGCCACATCGCGGAGGAGGTGGTCGCTCGTGGCTGAGGCGATCCTCGAGGTCGAGAACCTCGTCAAGCACTTCCCGGTCCGCGTCGGCGTGCTGTTCAAGCGCACCGTGGGCCACGTCAAGGCCGTCGACGGCGTCTCGTTCACCCTCAACAAGGGCGAGACCCTCGGTGTGGTGGGCGAGTCCGGTTGCGGCAAGTCCACGCTGGCCCAGGTGCTGATGCGCCTGGAACCGCCGACGTCGGGCCTCGCGCGCTTCGAAGGTCGCGACATGTTCGCGATGAAGGGCGCGGAGCTGCGCAAGCTGCGCCGCGACATCCAGATCGTCCTGCAGGACCCGTACACGTCGCTGAACCCGCGCATGACGGTCGGCGACATCGTCGGGGAGCCCTACGAGATCCACACCGAGGTCGCGCCCAAGGGCGACCGGCGGCGCAAGGTCCAGGAACTGCTGGAGACCGTGGGGCTCAACCCGGAGCACATCAACCGGTACCCGCACCAGTTCTCCGGCGGTCAGCGTCAGCGCATCGGCATCGCCCGCGCGCTCGCGTTGAAGCCCAAGGTGATCGTGTGCGACGAGCCGGTGTCCGCTCTGGACGTGTCGATCCAGGCGCAGGTCATGAACCTGCTGGGCGACCTGCAGTCCGAGATGGGCCTGTCCTACGTGTTCATCGCGCACGACCTGTCGGTGGTCCGCCACCTGTCGGACCGCGTCGCGGTGATGTACCTCGGCAAGATGGTCGAGGTCGGCACCGAGGAAGAGATCTACGAGCACCCGATGCACCCGTACACGCAGGCGCTGCTGTCCGCCGTGCCGGTGCCGGACCCGACCCAGCGCGGCCGGCGTGACGTCATCCGCCTGACGGGTGACGTGCCGTCGCCGATCGACCCGCCCTCGGGTTGCCGGTTCCGGACGCGGTGCTGGAAGGCGCAGGACATCTGCGCCACCGAGGTTCCCGAGCTCAAGGTGCGCAACGACGGTCACCTGGCCGCCTGCCACTTCGCGGAGGAGCGCGCGGTCGTCTGATGTTCATCTGGAGGAGGGGTCACGCCGCCGGTGTGGCCCCTCCTTCGTTTTGCCCGCACCTCCGGCGTTCACGGTGTTCGACGGCACCCTGCTGGTGGCTTGTCGTCACCCTCTCGGCCTAGTTGGTGATTATCCAAGTGTCTTTCGACCTGGGCGGCCGCTGCTCTTCCGGCGGTATCCCGGTTCAGGTCGTCGTCACTACTTTTCATCGCGTTCAGTTCCCGAGCCTGGGGAGTAAACAGTGGTGAAAAAGACGTTCCTGGTCGCGGTCGGAATCATCGGCGCATTGGTCGCCACCGCCGTGCCCGCCAGCGCGAGTGAAAGCGGTCTTTCCGGAAATCTGCGGAAAGGCGAGTGGGTCAACTACGGCACCCAGCGGACGGTGACCGTCGGCGGTAGCAACATCTACGTGCGCAAGACCGACGGGCCCGAGATCGACGTCAAGTGGCGTCGCTGCTCAGGCGGGGCCGAGGGATCCGCGGTGAGGCTGCAGAACGCGGACCCGACGCCGTACGTGCGGATCGGCTCGGGCTTCCGCGCGAGCACGGTCTTCTGCCTTTCCGCGAAGTCGTACGGCAGCAACTCCACGGACACCTGGAACGGCAACGTCCGCTGGAACGTGAGCTGAAAAATGCGGTTCGTTCTCCTGCTGGTGTTGTTCGCCACGGGGTGCGGCGCGAGTGCGGCCGAACCGGCCGGATATCCGGACGAGGTGCGTTCGCTCTATTCGGCGATGAAATGGCCGCCGGACGTCCGGCCCGACCTGGAGGCGCTGATCAAGGCGACGGCGCCGGCTCAGGGTGAGCAGGGCTTCGCACGTCAGGCACTCGCGGTCGTGAACACCTGCGCCTGGTACCGCTCGTGGGACGCGGCGGTCGTACGAGGAGACCAGGCACACGCGGCCACGGCGCTCGACGCCATCGAGCACCTCGTGACCCGGTACCCGCCGGAGGCCGACACGGCAGGGCGCCGGTTCGTGCGGGACGCGGCCGCCAAGGCCTCGTCCGGCGATCCGGCGCTGGTCCGCGACTACGTGGACGCGAACTGCTTCGACACCACGTGGGTCTAGGGCTCACTCACCCGCGCAGCACGTCGAAGGCGCGCTGCGCGGGTGCCCGGCCGACGAAGTCCTTGATCGCGAGCGCGCACTCGCGCGGGCTGCCGGCACCGGTGTCGACCTCGAAGTCGTAAAGACCGTGCTGATGGACGCTCTGCAGCTGTTTGACCGCCGTGCCGGGCACGCGGTCACCCCGCGCCCGTTCGCGCCTCTCCAGCTCGTCTGGAGGGCAGTGCACGCCCACGAGGACGACGTCCAGGCCCGTGAAGACGTCGAGGCAGTCTTCCAGCCGCCACGGCTCGCTCAGCAGGTAGTCGACCACCACGTCGTTGCCCGCCTGCGCCATCCCCGCCACGGCCCGGTGGAAACCCGCCCTCGTGCGCCGCAGGAGCTCCTGCTGGGCCGGCCCGTCGAGCTCCAGCGTGCGTTCGACGGAGCGCATGGCACCGAAGTCGTCGACCGCCATGGCGAAGTACGGCGTGTCCAGCACCTTCAGCAGCTCCGCGGCGATGCTCGACTTGCCGGAGCTGGACGTCCCGTTGAGGAAGACGATCACCGGCTCAGGTCCGTGATCGTCACCCCTGGGGCGACCTCGCGCATGCCGATCTCGACGAACCCGCGCTTGCGGTACAGCGCCAGCGCGGGCTCGTTCTTGGTGCCGGTGCTGACGGTCTGCGGCCCGCCCGGCACCGCGTCGAGCAACTTCGACGCGATGCCACGGCGATGCGCCCGCGGGTGCACGACCAGCCTGCAGATGTCCACAGTGGACCCGTCGAGCCGGTACGACACCGCGCCGGCGAGCCCCTCCTCGTCGTAGAGCCCGAGGAAGGTCTCGTCGCAGGCGCGGAGCTCGTCGAGCGACTCGTGCAGCGGCGGGATGCCGTCGAAGCCGATGAGCTCGGCCTCGACGGCGTACGCCAGACGTTGCACCGTCCACAGCTCGCGCAGGACGGCGTCGTCGGACAGGTCGAGGATCACGTGTTGGACGAGTTCCGCACGAACGCGGCCAGGTCCTCGGACTGCTGGATCCTGCTGGGCTCGTGGACGTACATCATGTGGCCGGCCGGGTAGTAGGCCGACTCGATGTTCGCCGTGAGCTCCTTCGGGATCTGCAGGTGCGCGATCAGGTGCTCGGCCGCGAAGTACGGCGTGGCGCCGTCGTACCAGCCGAACGCGACGTGGACCTTGAGGTGCGGGTTCGCCCGCATCGCCGCCGAGAGCTTGCCCGCCGTCGTGACGTGGCGGCCCTCGAACTCCTTGTACGACCAGTTCTCGATGACCCGCGCGAGGGTCTCGTACGGCAGGTCGCTGGAGTAGCCGAGCTCGGCGTGCACGTAGTGGTTGAGCACGGTGGAGTACGGGCCGAGGATCCCGTCGATCGACGGGTCCGCGGAGATGCCCTCGCGGCCGTAGTCGGTGTCCCAGCCGGTGAAGCGGGCGTCGATGCGGCCGACGGTCTTGCGGTCGCGCCGCAGCAGTTCGGTGAAGAACCGGATGTGCTCGATGCGCAGGTCGACCGCGTCCACGTACTCCTCGGACAGCCCGGTGAGCCTGGCGAGCTTCTCGATCGTCGCGGCGCGCTCGACGTCGGTGAGCCGGTTGCCGCGCGCGAGGGCGTAGGGGTAGTCGCGGACCGCGAACTCCTCGGCCTCGGCGAGCACCTCCTTGAGCGGACGGTCACCGTGCAGGCCGTGGTAGTGCGCGATGGCCGCGTACGTCGGCAGGAAGAGCGTGTAGCCGAGGTCGTGGCCCTCGTTGAACTCGAGTGTCGCGAAGTCCAGCACCGAGGAGATCAGCATGAGCCCGTTGAGGTACATGCCGTGCTTCTTCTGCAGGTGGTCCGCGAGGCCGGCGGCGCGGAGCGTGCCGTACGACTCGCCGCAGAGGAACTTCGGCGACATCCAGCGGCCGTTGCGCGCGGTCCAGAGCCGGATGATCTCGGCGATGGACTCGATGTCGGGCTGGTAACCGTGGTAGCTGCTGGCCTTCTCGCCCTGCGCGGCCCGCGAGAACCCGGTCGACACCGGGTCGATGAACACGAGGTCGCTCTCGGCGAGCAGGCTCTCCTCGTTGTCCGCGATGCCGTACGGCGGCGCGGTGAGGTTGCCGACGTCACCGCTGAGCACCCTGCGCGGCCCGAGGAGCCCCATGTGCAGCCACACGCTGGCGGAACCCGGTCCGCCGTTGAACGCGAAGGTCACCGGCCTCTTGAGCGGGTCGGCGCCGTCGAGCGTGTAGGTGGTGACGAACACTTCGGCCTTGGGCTTGTGGCCCTCGAACACGCCGTCCTTCGTCACCTCTTCCTTGAGCACGATCCGCCCGGCGGTGGCGGTGTAGTTCAGCTCGCGGCCCTTGACGGTGATGCTGTGCTGGGTGGTGACCAGATCATCAGCGGGAGACTCGGGCTTCTCTTCGGTCTTCTCCTCGGACATGGGAGCAACACTACGGAACTCGACGATCGAATAACGGCCTGTCGAGCGTGCCCACGCCTGGTGGAGTGGCGCGAGACGGTGGCACGCGAGAAGCGCGCGGCGTTCATGGATTGGGACTACTGGGGCAAGCCAGTGCCGAGCTTCGGTCCGTTGGACGCGTCGCTGCTCATCGTGGGTCTCGCACCCGCGGCGCACGGGGCGAACCGGACCGGGCGGATGTTCACCGGTGATCGTTCCGGCGACTTCCTGTACCGGGCGTTGTACGAGGTCGGACTGGCCTCCCAGCCCACGTCCGTGTCCGTGGACGACGGGCTGGAGCTCTACGGCGTGCGGATCGCGTCACCGGTGCGGTGCGCGCCGCCCGCGAACAAGCCGACACCCGCCGAACGTGACCGGTGCTCGCCGTTCCTGCGCGAGGAACTCGGGCTGATGACGTCGCTGCGGTCCGTCGTGGTGCTCGGGGCGTTCGGGTGGCAGGCCTTCCTGCCGTTGCTGGGGTCCGCGCGGCCCAAGTTCGGGCACGGGGTGGAGGTGGTTCTGGGCGGGTTGACCGTGTTCGGGTGCTACCACGTGTCGCAGCAGAACACGTTCACCGGGAAGCTGACCCAGGAGATGCTGCAGGACGTGCTGAAACGGGCGATGAGCTCTGCCTAGGGCGCGTCGATGAGGCGAGCCGTCGCACCGACTGCGCTGTGAGAACACGCTCATCAAGATCAAATCAGCGTTCTGAACGCCCTTCTGGAGAGGCGTTCCGCGCATTCGTCTGTTCCAGGTTCCCCGGAACAGTGTGGAACGGCCGAGACGGAGCCCAGCTGACTGGGCTGGTGCGAAGGCGCTCGGGACAGTCGGTCAACACGTTCTTCGAGGCCACACCTGCAAGTTGGCCGAAGGATCATCCGAAGTCCGCTGGTGCGTGTAAGGCTGTCCGGCATGAAGTGGTGGCGGGCCGGGGTGGCGGTGGCGGCGTTGCTGATCGTCGTCGTCGCGGCCGGCGGCACGTCCCCTGTCACGTTCGTCAACCGCCTGGACAGCCGCCCGCCGCCGCAGGACAGCGCGCCGCAGCTGGACGTCCCGCTGCCGAACGAGCTGCCGGGCGCGCTCGCCGTGCCGATCACCGTGTACCTGCTACTGCTCGTGGGGCTGGTCCTGTTCGGACTGGTTGGGATCATCCTCGCGTTCGAGCTGCCCCGGTGGCGCCGGCGTCGCGGGGTGCGCGGGGTGGAGATCGAGGGCGCCGAGTTCGGGGAGTCCGCGGTCGTGCGGCGCGTCGAGAAGGCGTTGCAGCAGTTCACCCAGCACCCGAACCGGCCGCCGCGCGACGCCGTGATCGCCGCCTGGGTCGCACTCGAAGCCACCGAGGAGCGCCTGCCGCACCAGACGCCCACCGAGTTCACCGAGAAGCTCGGCGTGGACGCGGTCGTGCTGAAGGACCTCTACCAACGCGCGCGGTTCGGGCACGAGGACGTGACGCCCGCGCAAGCCCAGCAGGCGCAACAAGAGTTGAGCCGCATCGTCCGGGAGCTCGCATGAGGACCGTGCTGGCACTGGTGGTCGGGGTGATCATCGGCGTGGTGATCTGGTGGCTCGGCGCCTCGCCGGCGTGGGCCGTGGCGCTGGCCGTGCCGCCGACCGCGTTCGGCGTGCTGGTCACGAGGTTGCCGCGGGCCACCGACATCGTCTGGAGCTCGGCACCGCCGCCGCCCGGTTCCATCAGCACCGCGCACGCCAGCACGCTCGCGAGCAGGCTCACCGAGGCGGCGGAGGACCCGAGGCGCTACCGGGAACGGTTTAGCGCCCGGCTGGCACGACTGGGGATCGAGGCGTCCGAGATGCCCGGCCCGAAGGAACTCGCGGAGAGGCTCAGGAGGGTCGAGTGACCATTTCGCTGGAGGCCAAAGCGGTCCTCGACGAGATCGGCAAGGTCGTCGTCGGGCGCACGCGCACGCTGCGGCTCGCGCTGGCGGCCGTGCTGGCCGGCGGGCACGTGCTGCTGGAGGACGTGCCCGGCCTGGGCAAGACGCTGATCGCGCGGTCGCTCGCGCAGGCCCTGTCGCTGGACTTCCGCCGGTTGCAGTGCACGCCGGACCTGCTGCCCGCGGACGTCACCGGCTCGTTCCTCTACGACCCCGGCAGCCGCGAGTTCGAGTTCCACCAGGGGCCCGTGTTCGCCGGGCTGCTGCTGGCCGACGAGATCAACCGCACGCCGCCGAAGACGCAGTCGGCGTTGCTGGAGGCCATGCAGGAGCGGCAGGTCACGGTCGAGGGGCGCACGTTCCCGTTGCCCAGGCCGTTCCACGTGCTCGCCACCTCGAACCCCGTGGAGTACGAGGGCACCTACCCGTTGCCGGAGGCGCAGCTCGACCGGTTCCTGGTGCGGCTCGACATCGGCTACCCGCCCGCCGAGGAAGAGGTCGAGGTCCTGCGGCGGCGGATCGCGCGGCAGCGGGAGGAGGCCGAGGTGGCGCCGGTGCTGGCCGCCGGAAGGCTCGCGGAGCTGCAGGCGGAGCTGGAGAAGACCACTGTGGACGACGATCTCCTGCGGTACTGCGTGGATCTGGCGGTCGCGACGCGCAAGCACCAGTCCGTCGAGGTCGGCGCTTCCCCGCGAGGTGCGCAGGCGCTCGTGCTCGTCGCCCGCGCACTGGCCACTTTGGACGATCGTGCGTACGTGACGCCCGAGGACGTCAAGGAGTGCGCGGTCGCCGTGCTGGCGCACCGGCTCGTGATGAAGCCCGAGACGTGGACGTCCGGCGTGACCGGTGTGCAGGTCGTCACCGAGCTGCTCGGCAAGGTTCCGGGCCCGCCCAGCTCATGAGCAGGGCGGACAAGATCAGGGAGGCGTTCGCCCAGTCGCACGGCGCGCACTGGCATCCGACGGACGCGTACTCGCGTGCCGTCTGGCTGGGCGTCGGGCTCGTCGTCGGCGGGATGTTCCTGCACCAGGTCGAGCTGGTGCTGTTCGGCGTGCCGCTGATCCTGTCCGTACTGCTCACCAGCAAACCCCGTGGCACGCCCACGGTCAGCGTTCGTCCGGTGCCGCGCGGGGCGGGCATGGGTGTCGTGCACACCGTCGCGCACCTCGACGGCGCCGACGCCGAGATCGCGGTGGTCAAGCTGCCCGGTGGCGTGCGGGCGGTCCCCGCGCACTCGCCCGACCTGCCGGTGGAGATCAAGCGCGACGCGTGGGGTCCCGGCGTCGACCTGCGGCTGGACCACCTGTTCGCCGGGCCGGACGGCATGCACGTCTACGGGCCGATCGTGGGCGTTGAGCACGTCCGCACGATCCTGCCGCCCGTCGAACACGACCCGGCAGGCCCGTTGCCGCCCCGGCCGGCCGGACTGGTCGGCATCCACCGCTCGCCGCGCGCCGGTGACTCGACCGAGCTGCGCGACATCAGGGCGTTCCAGCCGGGGGACAGGCTCAAGCGCATCGACTGGCGTGTCACGACCCGCACCGGCACCGTGCACGTCCGCGAACGGCACGCCGAGGCCGACGCGGAGATCGTGCTGGCCCTGGACACCCGTGCCGACGTGGGCGCGGACGTGGCGGAGTGGGCGTCTCCGCACTACGGCTCGGCGACGCGGCCCGGTGGCAGCCTGGACCGCGCGGTGCGGCAGGCGGCGTCGATGGCCGCGGGCTACCTGCGGCAGGGCGACCGGGTGGGGTTGATGGACCTGTCACGGCCGCAGCTCAACGTGCGTTCCGGCGTCGGACGGCGACACCTGATGCGCATCCGCACACAGCTGGTCGTGTGCGTGCAGGCCGCCGGATGGTCGTCGCGCGTGGCGTTGCGCAAGCTGCCGCACGGGTGCGTGGTCGTGGTGCTGTCGCCGTTCCTCGACGACGACATCGCGGAGCTGGCCGTGCAGACGCGCAAGCACGGACACGTCGTGCTGGCGATCAACACGTTGCCGATGTCCTTGAAACCCGACGACGAGACGCCGTGGGGTGAGGTCGCGGCCGAGATGATCGCCGCGGAGCACCGGCTGCGGCTGCGTCGGATGGCCGAGCACGGCGTGGTGGTGACGCGCGAATGCTGATGCGGCTGGCGATCGTGCTCGCGGCGTTGCCCGTGGCGCTGATCCTGCACCTGGAGTCGTCGTCGATCGGGCCGTTGCTGATCGTCTCGGGGCTGACGGTGCTCACCGTGCTGATGCCGGGGAGCGCGGGCGCGGCGTTGCTGATCGGCTACGCGGCCCTGGCGATGGCGTTCGCCGACGGGCACCCGTTGCGGCTCGAAGTGCTGATCATGATTCCGGCGCTGCACCTCATTCACGTGACGTCCGCGCTGGCCGCGGTCGTTCCGGTGAAAACGAAAATCGAGCCCGTTGCGCTGAAAGCACCAGCGTGCCGGTTCGCCATTGTCCAAGTGATCACTTTTGTCGTCACCGCGTTCGCCGCGATCACCCCGTCGGGTGCCGGTATCGGGCTCGTGGAGGTGCTCGGACTGGGGGCTCTGACGGTCCTCATCGGGGTCGTCGCGCTGAGGATCTGAATCGACTCTCTCAGGGAGAACGGCTCGACTTCCGGTGGAGGCGCAGGTCAGCCGCGATCGTGTCCGGCGTCACCGCGCGACGGTAGTCACAACAGCCCCTTCGGACGCGCGAAAAAGGGGGTCCTGGTGCGACCATATGTGTATGGCTGCTGTGAAGTCGCACCCCACTCGGATTGTCATTGTCGGCGGTGGGTACGTCGGGATGTACACGGCTCTCGGACTGCAGAAGAAACTGCGCTCCGGTGAGGCGTCCGTGACGGTAATCGACCCGCAGCCGCACATGACCTACCAGCCCTTCCTGCCAGAAGCGGCGGCCGGCTCGATCGAGCCGCGCCACGTCGTCGCTCCACTGCGCAAGGTGCTCAAGCGCTGCCACGTCGTCACCGGCCGCGTCACCAAGATCGAGCACTCGCGCAAGATCGTGACCGCCGAGCTGTCGGACGGCCACGTCGAGGAGATCGAGTACGACGTGCTCGTCTCCGCGCTGGGTGCGATCTCCCGCACGCTTCCGATCCCCGGCCTGGCCGAGGTCGGCATCGGCATGAAGACGATCGGCGAGGCGATCTACGTCCGCAACCACGTGCTGTCGCGCCTGGACCAGGCAGCGAGCACGAACAACGCGGACCTGCGCAAGAAGCTGCTCAGCTTCGTCGTCATCGGTGGTGGCTTCGCGGGCATCGAGACGCTCGCCGAGCTCGAGGACATGACGCGGTATGCGCTTCGGTACTACGAGGGCATCAAGCCCGAAGAGATGAACTGGGTCCTGGTCGAGGCCGCCGGGCGGATCATGCCCGAGGTGTCCGCCAAGCTCGGCGCGTGGACCGTCGAGGCGCTGGAGAAGCGCGGCATGAAGATCTACCTCGACACCCGTGTGAAGTCCCTCGAGGGCGGCCACGTCATCCTCGACGACGGCACCGAGTTCGACTCCGACACGATCATCTGGACCGCCGGCATGAAGGCGAACCCGGTGCTGCGCAACACGGACCTCCCGCTCGACGAGCGCGGCCGCGTCCGGTGCACCGCCGCCATGCAGGTCCAGGGCCTCGAAGGCGTGTGGGCCGCCGGTGACTGCTCCGCGGTGCCGGACCTCTCGCGCACCGAGGAGGACCCGACGGCGACGTGCGTGCCGAACGCGCAGCACGCCATCCGCCAGTCGAAGCTGCTGTCCAAGAACATCGTCGCGTCGCTGCGCGGCCAGAAGCCGAAGGACTACTTCCACAAGTACCTCGGCTCGGTCGCGGGCCTCGGCCTCTACAAGGGCGTCGCGGACGTGTTCGGCCTGCGCTTCAAGGGCGTGCCGGCGTGGTTCATGCACCGCAGCTACCACGTGGCGTTCATGCCGACCGTGAACCGCAAGCTCCGCGTGCTGATGGACTGGACGCAGGCGCTGTTCTACGGCCGCGAGATCGTCGCCCTGGGTCAGATCAACGACCCGAAGTCGGACTTCGACCGCGCAGTGCAGTCCTAGGTTTAACGCTCTGTAGTGACGTTATGCCCCGAACGAGGTCCTCGTTCGGGGCATCTCGTTGCTCTGGGGGCCGAACTTGAGCGCCCAATCGGAGTAAGCTCCGAGGGTCGCCTTGACATTGCGTTACGTGTTTCGGAGACTACGGCTGGTGCATCACCTGAATGCGTGATTCGCCATGTGGGGAGAGAGGTGATCCCGATGTCTCTCGAGGAGCTGGCCGCACAGCTTCGTCGTGGCGAGATCGAGGACCCCGCGCTGGCGCAGTACGCCGCAGAGTACGCGCAGGCGGGGCAGGTTTTCCGCAGCAAGAAGGACGATTGAGCAGGTCGGCTGACGGGCGGGTGCCAGGTGCCCCGTCCGAGGCTGCCAGACCGCTTCTGCTGCAGGGCCAGGAATACCTCTTCCGCTCCCCGCCCAAGTGTCTGGACTTCCAGGAACAGGTCCACCGCCTCGGCATGGTCGACGAGGGCGACGGCAACCCGCAACCCTGCGTACTGGTCCTGGCTCGCGCCGCCGACATGGAGATGAACGAACTCTCCATCGCACTGGCAGAGCGCGGCATCCGGATGGCCCGCATAGACGCAGACCGCTGCGTGGACCTCCCGCTCTCGGTCTACACGGACCAGCCCCTGATCGAACTGGACCGCTGGCTCCTGCGCCCGCTGCTCGTCTGGCGCCGCCACTTCGAACTCTCCGCGGTCCCGGTGGAACCAGGAACCCTCGCCGGCGCCTACGCCGTCGACCAGTGGGCCTCAGTGGCCAACTGGCTGTCCTCCCGCTCCGACTGGGCTCACGTGAACCCGTCGCGCTTCTCAACGCACCTGGACCGTCTCACGCAGCTTTCCGACGCGTCTGCCTTCGGTCTCCGTGTGCCCCGCACGGCCGTAACGACCCGTCCAGGCCGCACGCGCCCAGGCGGCGGCGCCTGCATCGTCAAAACGGCAGGCAGGCACCTGCTGGAGCCACGCCCAGGTGTCCAGCACGGCCTCTTCCCGCGCCCACTGGAAACCTCGCGCGCCTCAGACGCCCCAGAACCAGCCCCTGTGATCGTCCAGGAGTACGTCCCCTCGGACACCGAACTGCGCGTGTTCGTGGTGGGCGAACAGTGCATCGCCTTCCAGGTGGACAAGCTCGACCCGGCCCAGCTCTGGGTGGACCCGGACGCCGTCCGCGTGACCCCGACCTCGGTCCCGGCATCACTCCAGGACAGGCTGCTGGCCCTGGCCCGCCACTGGCGCGTGCAGGTGGCCGCGTTCGACCTCCTGGTGACAGGCCGCGACCACGTGTTCCTGGAGATCAACGTCAACTGCGACTGGCGCTGGTTCGAACACCGCGCCGACGACAACAGCGTCTCCACGGCCGTGCACGACTGGGTGGCGATGCGCTTCAAGGAGCTGCTCGGCGCGGGGAGGGCACGCTGATGTTCGGGTCCGTTCGACGCTTACCCGGATGCTCGCTCTAGTCCAATTCGCTGGGCCGCTCGGGCGAGAAACGACCATCCGCTCACACAAGCCGACGATCAACGCCTAGGCTCACCGCGCCCCCGTAGCCCAATCGGTAGAGGCAGGTCCCTTAAAAGGATCACAGTACGGGTTCGAATCCCGTCGGGGGCACCAACTAGATCCGTACCAGGATTCGGTGCTTGATCAGGCGTTTTGTGCTCTGCGGCCACCGCTTCGGCGATCCGTTCGGCCGTACTGCTACCTCCGAAAGATGCTCGGAGGGGAGCCGGAGAGTAACCAGAAGTTGATCATGGTCATCGTTCAGGCGGACGCCAAGCCGGGTGATCTTGATCAGGCGTCGTAGCAGCAGGTCAGGAGCCTTGCTCAGGTTCGCGACCAGGTACGGAAGTGCATCAAGTGGCGCGGCCTCCTCGCCGGTCGGCCCGATTGGCACTGTTGTACCAATCGATGTGGTGTTCGTCACGAGCGTCCGCTCGGCTTGTTCGGCCGAGCGAGCGCTGCGCTGCGTGCAACCGCCCCTGATCGGGTAACACCCGGTCGGGCTACATGCGATCTTGTGGTTACTGATCGTTGTAGTGAGGGTGGTGGCCCGTTCCCCATGCGCGAGCTTCTCCGTGACGTTCTGCTGTTGCAGCCCCAGTGGACCTCCAAGAACACGCCTGAGATGGAGAGGCGTGGTCGGCTGGTGCGGCACGACGTGGCGGGATGGCTGCGGGAACAGTTGCCCGCGCTTGTGCGTGCCGCGCCGGTCGAGATCGACTGGGGCGTGCAGGCGAAGGACGCCACGGGTGGCAAGTCCGAGATTCCGTGGGCTCGGGTGCATTCGCTCCGCCGCTCGTCCTCCGCGACCATGGGCTGGTACGTCGTCTATCTGTTCGGGGCACAGGGTGATCGTGTCTACCTGTCGTTGATGCAGGGCGCGACCCGTTGGGAGAACACCGAGTTTCCCGCCCGTCCCAAGGAGGAGCTGCTGCAGCGGGCTCGGTGGGCGCGTGGGGTGTTGGAGACACGGCTGCGCGCGCGTCCGGACCTGGTCGAGAAGATCGAGCTCAAGGCGCGTGGGTCGAAGTTGGGGCCCGCGTACGAGAACGGGAACGTCGTCGCGTTCGACTACCCGTTGGAGGCGTTGCCTTCCGACGAGGTGCTCGTCGAGGACCTGACCTTCCTCGTCTCCGTTCTGAGCGAGCTGTACGAGATCGTGGATCACTCGGTCGACATTCCTGGCGAGCCGGCCCCCGAGATCGCCGACGCCGAGGTCGAGGCCGAGCATTCGGCGGGCAAGGCGCGGCGCGGGTGGGGGCTTCGGCAGAACGCCGAGGAGCGCATCGCCATCGAACGGCGTGCTGTCGCCGTGGCCACGGAGTACCTCGTGGGTGAGGGGTACCGGGTCAAGGACGTCGGAGCCACCAAGTCGTACGACCTCGATGCCCGACGCGCTGGGGAGCGGCTGTACGTCGAGGTCAAGGGCACCACGACGACGTGGACGGACGCGTCCGAGATCATGCTGACGAAGAACGAGGTCGCCCTGCACCAGGACAAGTACCCGCGGAACATGCTGCTGATCGTCAGCCGCATCGTGCTCGACCGCTCGGGCACGGCGTCCGGTGGTGTCTTGCGGGTGATCCACCCGTGGCAGATCGAGGTGCCCAACCTGACGCCTGTGTCGTACCGGTACCTCGTCGGGGAGTAGGTCACCAGGTCGGGCGGGCCGTCACGCCTCCGTCCACCACAAGATCCTGACCGGTGATCCAAGAAGCCAACTCCGAAGCCAGGAACACACAAGCGTTCCCGACGTCCTCAGGCGTCCCCAGCCGACTCAACGGCGCCGCGGCCTGCCACCGCGCGACCCCTTCCGGCCACTGCTCCGAGATACCGGGCCGGGCGATCAGCCCAGGCGACACGGTGTTCACGCGGATCCCGAGCGGCCCGTACTCCAACGCCGCCGCACGCGCGTGCATGATCAGTCCCGCCTTCGACACGGCGTAGTGGGCATGCCCCGGCGCCGGATGGGTGCCCTCGATCGACGCGATGTGGGTGACCGACCCACCGCGAGGCAGATGCCGAACCGCGGCCTGGGTGACGGCGAACGGCCCGGTCAGGTTGATGTCCACAACGGACTGCCACTGCGCAGAAGTCATGCCAGACAAAGGTTCCACAGGCTGCACCCCGGCGTTGTTGACGACCGCGTCCAGCCGACCGTGCCGGGCGAAGGCGTCGTCGACCACGCGCTGAGCGGAGTCCCGCAGGTCGCCGTCCTCCACACCCCGATGCCGCACGACCAGAGCGCCCGCATCCAGAAACCGCTGCGCGATGCCGTTGCCGATCGTGCCGGAAGTGCCGGTGACCAGCACCACCTTGCCGCTGAGATCGATCACGAGACGATGCCCTCCACACGTTGTGCCAGCCACTGCACGATCTCACCCCGGCCGGCGACGAAGGCGTTCGTGCCGATGGAGTGGAACTCGCCGCCCGCCTCGCGGACCAGCACCGCGCCCGCGGCCACGTCCCACGGGAACACGCCGATGTTCGCCGCCGCGTCGGCACGGCCGGTTGCCACCCAGGCGAGCGAGAGGGCCGTCGAGTAGACGCGGCGGACGTCGGCCAGGGCCAGCAGTTCGCCCAGCAGCTCCATCTCGCCGGTGTACGGGCTGCCGGGGAGCGGAATGTCGGTCAGCACCAACGGCCGTGGGCTCGAGCCCGGAGTGATCACCAGACCAGAGGACTGCACGCTGAACGGCACGCCGACAGCCGCGGTGAAGAGTTCGTCGCGGAACGGGTCGAGCACGCAGCCGGCGACCAGCACACCGTCGACAGCGGCGGCGACCGAGATGCAGGACAAGGGCAGACCGCGCACGAAGTTCCGCGTGCCGTCGATCGGGTCGACGTACCAGGTCACGGGTGCAGAAGAACTACCCAACTCCTCGCCGACCACCGCGGACCCCGGAGCGCCTGCGACCAGGGCGGACCGCAGGAACGCCTCGACCTCGACGTCGGCCGAGCTGACCTGGTCGTAGGTGCCCTTCGCGGACACGTCGACGTGGATGTCGCGCAGCAGCTTGGCGGCGTCCACGCAGGAGTCCACGGCCAGCGAGAGGAGATCGCGAGGAGTCACGGGGCCCATTGTGATCGGTCACAAACACGACCGGGTGACTCTGGGCAACGTCCCACCCCCGCACGTGACGTGAGCCACCACGATGAGCAGGTCTGACAACGACGTTGGAGGTTCGGATGCGGATCGTGGCCGGGTTGGCTGTCGTGGCGATGTTGGTCGCCGGAACAAGCACCGCGCAGGCGGACACGCTCGACTACGTGGCGTTGGGGGATTCGGCGGCGGCCGGGCCGTTGATTCCCAACCAGGATCCGGCGCTGTGGTGTCTGCGGAGCAGTGACAACAACTACCCGCGGATCGCGGCGAAGATCCTCAACGCGAACCTCACCGACGTCACGTGTTCGGGGGCGACGACGGACGACTTCGCGCAGAGGCAGTTCGGGTTCGTGAAGCCGCAGTACGACGCGCTGAAGTCCACGACGGACCTGGTGTCGATCACCATCGGCGGCAACGACGTGGGGCTCGTGCAGACGGCGCTGGGCTGCATCAACCTGCTTCCCGAACCCGCCGGGTTCTCCTGCAAGGCGCGGCTCACGGCCGGTGGTGACCAGGTCGCCGCGGCCATCAGGAACTGGGCGCCGGAGTTCGGGGCGGCGCTCGACGAGGTCAAGCGGCGGGCGCCGCACGCGAAGATCCTCGTCACCGGGTACGGCACCTACATCCGGCCCGGCGGCTGCTACCCGGCCCAGCCGATCTGGGCGCGCGACGCCGACTACCTGCAGGGATCGGTGAACCTGCTCAGCGCCACGGCCAAGGCGGAGGCCGAGAAGCGCGGTGCCACCTACGTCGACCTCGCTGCCGTCAGCGTCGGGCACGACACCTGTGCCAAGCCCGCCGACCGGTACCTGGAAGGCCTGATCCCGACGACGATCGCGGCGCCGTTGCACCCCAACGCGGCCGGCATGGCGGCTTTCGGGGCTACGGTCGCGCGCGCCGCGCAGCAAGCGCAGCCGTCAAAAGCGTGACGTGCTCGATGCGGGTCGGGTCGAGGCCGGTCAGTTCGGCGACGCGTCGGAGCCGGTAGTCGACGGTGTTCGGGTGCACGTGC
This sequence comes from Lentzea sp. HUAS TT2, assembly GCF_051853195.1. Taxonomy (NCBI): domain Bacteria; kingdom Bacillati; phylum Actinomycetota; class Actinomycetes; order Pseudonocardiales; family Pseudonocardiaceae; genus Lentzea; species Lentzea sp. HUAS TT2. The sequence continues at coordinate 3,619,187 of NZ_CP196667.1, forward strand.
AGTTCTGAGGCGGCCGGCCTGCGCGAACCTCGGCGCAGGTAGACCTCCAGCGTCTGCACCAGTTCGTCGGTCAGGGGCGCGACCATCGCCGCCAACGGTTCCAGGGCGGCGCTGGGCCGGGAGAGCTGGTACTCCAGCAGAACGTCGGTCAGCCGGTAGAGGCCCGGCCCTGAACGCAGAGCGACGGCGAGCACCTCGCGTGCCAGCGCGGCGGCGGTCGCGACCCCGGAGGGTGGGGCCGCGACCGCCGCCACCGTCAGAGGCACCCCCGATGCTCGGGCCACGTCCGCCACGATCCGGTCCAGCGGCAGGTCCTCGCCGGGCAGCAGGGCCAGGCCGCCTTCGGGGGTGAGCGACGACAGGACCGGTTCGCGGCTGTGTCGTTCGAGCTCCGCGCGCAGGCGGCGCAGCTTGCGGCGGGAGGCGACGGCCGCGTCCACGCCCGCCAGCAGTTCGTCGGGATGCGGCGGCACGTCCAGGGCCAGCACGACGAAAGGTCCTTGCGCCTCAACGGTTCCGGCCAGCAGTCCGGTCAGCAACGTGGCGCGTGCGGAGCGTTCGTCGTCGAACATCGTCTGGCGTTCGTCGAGGTAGCCCGCGCTCACCACGGGCGTCACGAGCTGCAAGTACCGCAGTGCCAGCGCGTTCAGGGCCAGCACGTCCGCGACCTCCTCCGGCCGCGCCTCGGGCACCAGCGTCTCCCACACGACCTGGATGCCCACGTGGTACGCCGTGAGCACCACGTCGATCGGCACGCCCTCCTCGGCCCGGCGGGCCGCCGACTCGCGCAGGAACCCCAGCTCCTCGGAGGAAGGCAACTCGCCGGAGGCCAGCACCTCTGCGAACGCGCGCAGGGCGTGCTCGGTGACGCGGTAGATGTCGCCGGCGAGCTCCTCCTCCGGCAGCTGGGCGTACGCGGGCACGCGCTCCACCAGCGACGCGATCACCTGCCGCACGAACGACGGCATCTCGGCGACGAGCCGCGCGGCCAGCGGGCGGCCACCGATCACGTAGGACATCCCGTGATTGTGGCGGATCTACAGCTCGATCACAGTGCCGTCCAACGGCACCTCGACCCCGGCCTCGCGCAGCTTCTCCGACTCCGGTGACGTCGGGTCCAGCACCGGGTTGGTGTTGTTGAGGTGCGTGTAGAGCCGGCGCACGCCGGGGAACCGCCGCAGTTCTGGCAGCGAAGCCGTGATCGGCAGGTGGCCCATCGCGGCCTGGCCGGACGAGCTGCCGGTCGCCGACCCCATCTCCGAGGGAGCGTAGAAAGTGCCGTCCAGCAGAAGGCAGTCCGCCCCGGCCACCACCTCGTCGAACCCGTCGGGCCACGACGCCAGGCAGGGCGCGTAGACCAGCACACCTCCGGAGCCCAGGTCCTCGAAGCGATAGGCGACCACCCAATGTCCATCCACAGTGGACGAACGGGCGTACTTCGGGCGCTTGCCGCTGATCGGGATCGCCGAGACCCGCAGCCCGGACACCTCGAAGGTCTGGTCGGCCTCGACCTGACGCCACGCCACCGGCGCGTACCCGTCGATCACCGTGCGCAGGTCGAACTGGTCCTTCAGCGCGTGCAGGACCGTGCCCGGCGCCCACACCGTCAGTCCGGCGCCGCCGCGCAACGTCAGCAGCCCCAGCGTGTGGTCGAGCTCGGCATCGGTGAACAGGGCGCCGCGCAACGGGGTCTCCCGCGCGCCGGGGCCGGGGTTCAGCAACGCGCACGCGGCGATCTGCGTGCGGATGTCCGGGGAGGCGTTGACCAGCCACCAGTCGGTGCCGTTGCCGCTGATCGCCAGGCAGTCCTGGGACCGCGAGGGCAACGAGCCGGAACGGGCGCGCACGCACAGAGCGCAAGCGCAGTTCCATTGCGGGAAACCGCCACCCGCGGTCGTGCCGAGCAGAACCGCCTTCACCGCATCTTCCTCATCGCCATCGCGGGAACCTCGGTCGGTGTCATCTCGGTCTCCAGGATCAGGTCCACAGTGGACCGCGCGGGCGACAGCGAGCAGACGGGATCGGTCGCGGCCGCGTCACCGGTCAGCTGGAACGCCTGGCAGCGGCACCCACCGAAGTCGATCTCCTTGCGCGGGCACGAGCGGCAGGGGTCCTGCATCCACTCGAACCCGCGGAAGGCGTTGAACGACGGCGAGTCGTGCCAGATCTCGTGCAACGACGAGTCGCGCACGTTCTCGATCTGCAGCGACGAGATCACCGTGGCGGCGGGACAGGGGAGCACGTCGCCGTTCGGGGCCACCGTCAGCTGCCGGGCACCCCACCCGTACATGCAGGGTTTCGGGTGGGCCTCGTGGTAGTCCGCGATGACGTAGACGATCTCCATCCGTCCGCGCAGACGTTCCTGCGCCGCGGCCACGACCGGGTCCGCGACGGCGAGCTGTTCCCGCGTGGGCAGCAGCACCGCGCGGTTGCGCAGCGCCCAGCCGTAGTACTGGGTGTTGGCGAGCTCCAGGCGCTCGGCGCCCATCTGCTCCGCCATCGCGATGATGCCGGCGATGTTGTCGAGGTTCTGCCGGTGCAGCACGGTGTTGACCGTCAGCGGCAGGCCCTCGTCGAGCACGTGGGCCGCGGCCTCCACCTTGCGGTCGAACGCCTTGATGCCCGCGATCCGGTCGTTGCCGTCACGGGTCGCGTCCTGCAGGGAGAGCTGCACGTGATCAACGCCGAGCGAGGCCAACAAACGCAACCGGTCGCGCGACAGGCCGACGCCCGACGTGACCAGGTTGACGTAACAGCCGAGGCTGTTCGCGTGCTCCACCAGCTCGGGCAGATCGGGACGCAGCAACGGTTCGCCGCCGGACAGGTGGATCTGCAGACAGCCGAGCGCACGGGCCTGGTCGAAGACGCGCCGCCAGTCCTCGGTCGACAGCTCGGCGTCCCGGCGGACCAGCTCCAGCGGGTTCGAGCAGTACCCGCACTGCAACGGACACCGGTGCGTCAACTCGGCCAGCAGGCCGAAAGGTGCCTCAGCCATCGACGTCCACCACCCTTCGTTCGACCATGCGGGCCACCAGCGAGGCGATGTCCTCCGGCTCGACACCGTGGTACTCGTCCGCCAGCAGCACAGCTATGTCGCCGACGGATCGAACGCCGTCGCAGAGCGCCACAACGGAAGCAGCGGTCTCGTTCAGCACCAGCACGCCCTCGGGGAACAGCACGACGTGCGCCTCCCGGATCTGGTCGTAGGTGCACTTCACGCCGCGCCGGATCCGCGGCACGGCGTCCAGCGCGACGGCGGTCGTCACGGCCTGCCCTTGCCCGAGTAGTAGTCGACCGCGTCCAGCACGGCCCGCAGCACGTCGCACTTGAACGACAGCGCGGAGACGGCGGCCAGCTGCTGTTCGCGGGTCAGCGAGTGCTCGACCACGATGTCCAAAGTGGCCTGTCCCTCACCGGCGACCGCCTTGATGCGGTCGGTGAAGTAGGCGAAGCCCTCCTCGGCGATCCACGGGTACTGCTCCCGCAACGCCGCCAAACGCTTGCGCATCAACGCACCCGAGAACATCTCGGTGAGACCCGACGCGATCCCGATGACCCACGGCTGGGTGCGCGCGAAGTTCACGTAGGCGTCGACGGCGAACCGCGTGCCGGGCAGCACGTGGCGTTCGTCGAGCACCTCCTCCCTGGTCAGTCCCACGGCTTCGGCGAGACGGATCCAGTTCTCCGCGCCGCCCTCGCCCGGCTGCGTGCCGTCGTGCCAGATGATCCGCTCACGCCACTGGCGGCGGATTTCCGGCGACGGGCAGTTCGAGAGGATCGCGGCGTCCTTCTGCGCGATGCAACGCTGGTAGTACCAGCGGTTCGCGGCCCACGCCTGCAGCTCGTGCTTGCCCAGCTGGCCGGCGTGCATGCGCAGGTGGAACGGATGGCTGTCCCAGTAGCGGGGTGCGAGGGCACGCAGTTCGGCGACGAACTCCGCGGGCGCAACGGCAGTCATGGTCGGAACTCCTCCAGGAACGACGCGGGACCGGGGCTCCCGGCAGTGTGCCGAGAACCCCGGCGCGATGCCTGACGTCAGCTGCGGGCCGCGTAGGCGGTGACCTCCATCGGCGTCTCGAAGTCGCGGAAGTCCGGCTTGACCCACTCGCGCTTGACCTCGGGAAGCTTCGTCTCGGAGGGGATGGTGACGGCAACGTTCATGGCGCAACTCCTCGGGTTTCCTGCCCGCATGCCCTGGTGGGCAGGCAAGCGCTTTCCGTTGGGGCGCGGCGGCGACTCACACGGTATGTCTTCCAGACCGCCAAGGTCTAGACCGTCCACGAAGTTACCCGAAGTCATCGGAGGGAAATCGTCTTGTTTCGCCCACCAGGCAGCCGGGAATACCGGAACCTCCGACCACTGTTGCGGGCCAATGCGATCTGTGATTGCGTAAACACGCCCTGCAACGCCGCCGCCGCAGACACTCACGAGCGGACCAGAAGGAGAGCACATGCGTGCTCGTCGTATCGCAGCAGCGGCAGCCTGCACTGCCCTTGCCGCATCCCTGTGCGCACTTCCCGCGTCGGCCCAGGAAGATCCCTCCGTCCTGGCGGAACGGACCCTCGCCACGAAGCTCGACATCCCGTGGGACATCGAGTTCCTGCCGGACGGCAGCGGCATCTTCACCGAGCGGGACACCAGGAAGATCAAGAAGATCCGTGGCACGACCGTGACCGACCTGGACACGGTGGAACAGGCCCAGACCACGGGCGGTGAGGGCGGCCTGCTGGGCCTCGCCGTGTCGAAGAGCTTCGCGACCGACAACTCGGTCTTCATCTACTACTCGACGGCGAGCGACAACCGCGTCGCCAAGCTGCAGCTCGGTGGCACGCCACAGCCGATCGTCACGGGAATTCCCAAGAACCGCTACCACAACGGCGGCGGCCTGGAATGGGGTCCGGACGGATTCCTGTGGGCCACCACGGGTGACGGCCAGAACACGGCCAACGCGCAGAACTGGAACTCGTTGGGCGGCAAGGTCCTCCGCTTCGACACCGCGGGCAAGCCCGCTACCGGCAACCCTCGCGCCGGCAGCGTGGTCTACTCGATCGGCCACCGCAACGTCCAGGGCATCACGTGGATCGGCAGCACCGCGTACGCCACGGAGTTCGGCAACAACACGACCGACGAGATCAACCGCATCGAGGCCGGCAAGAACTACGGCTGGCCGACGTGTGAAGGCAACTGCAACACCGCGGGCATGACCAACCCGGTCAAGACGTGGTCCACCAGCCAGGCCGGCCCGACCGGCATCGCCTTCTACAAGAACGCCCTGTACGTCGGTGCGGTCACCGGCAAGCGCGTGTGGAAGATCCCGGTGAACGGCACCACGCTCGGTACCCCGCAGGCGGTCTTCACGAGCTACGGCCGCGTGCGCGCGGTGGCTCCGGCGCCGGACGGCACGCTGTGGCTGGGAACGTCCAACCAGGACGCGAACGGCTCACCGGGCGCGAACGACGACCGGATCATCTCCACCGACGGCTAGTCACCAGTTGCGAGCAGCGGGCATCCGGCGGAGCTGGTCGAGCACCGCCGGATCCTGCAGCTGCATCCACTGGATCACCTCGGTGTAGGTGGCGCACACCGTTTCCGGCTCGTCGCACACGAACTCCAGGAACTGCTCCATCGCGGTCGAGAACGCGTCGCCGTTCCACTCGTTGAAGTGGTTGCCGACGACGATCGGCGCGCGGTTGCCGTTGAGCGCGGCCTGGTGCACCGACTTGTAGGTTTCGAGGACGATCTGGGCGAAGTCGGCCGCACGCCAGGGTTCGTTCTTCGCCTGGTTGAGCGCGTACCAGAGGTTGAAGTCCATCATGACGACCCGCTTGCCCAGCCCGGGTACCTGCACCTCGGGCATCGGGAACTCGTACAGTCCGTTTTGGACGGTCGGCCACTGCACGCCGAGGGCGACCTTGCTGGTGTCGTAGACGAGGCCGTTCGCGGCCATCGCCGGGAAGGCCTGGTCCCAGTTGCCTTCCAGGCACGGCGTCCGTCCACCCCGGACGGCGTCGGCGGGAAGGTTCAGCCCGGCGGCGCGCGCCTTGTCGACGATCTGCTTGAACTGGGCGAGCTCCGCGTTCCAGGCCGCGGTGTCCCACTTGTCGACCGACGGCTGGGTGCCGTTCGAGCAGAAGTGGCCGTTGTAGTGCGTGCCGATCTCGTGGCCGTCGGCGATCACCTGGTTCAGGTAGTCGATCCGGGAGGCGACGTCCTGCCTGGAGCCGCCGAAGTCGATGTCGGACAGGCCGCGCTTGAGGCCCGCCGGCGGCTGGTACTGGTTCTTGTCCGGGTCCGCCAGCATGTAGACGCCGGACAGCAGGCCCGTCACGTGCGCGTTCTTGGCCTTCGCGATCGGCAGGACCTTGTCCCAGTGCTTCTTCGACACCGCGCCGTCGAAGGAGAAGAGCACGAACTGCGGAGGCTTCTCACCCGGCGAGAGCTTGTGCATCCAGGACAGCTTCTGCACCTGCTCCTGCGTGGGCGCAGGCACCGTCGGGATCGGCCCCGTGTCCTTCGGAGCGGGCAGCCGGGGTGCCATCGGCAGTGGACCGGAGTCCGCCTGAGGCGTCTGGTCCCGGTGCGGCCCGAGGGTCATCACCACCACCAGAACGAGCACCAATGCCAAGCCCGTGGTCAACCATCCCCACCGTTTCACACCTTAGGAGACGACTGATTACCCGAACGGGTTGCGCGAGGTGCGCGATTGGTCACTGAACGGGTTCGGCGATGACCACTCTGTTCGCCTCGTACCCCTGCTGACCGCCGATCCACGTACCGCCACAGGTGACCAGGACCAGCCGGTGCGGACCACGCGGCCCGAAGAACTCGACGGCGCGCGCCGGGAGCTCCTCCTTGCGGACCGTCTCGATCTGCTTGATGCGGAACTTGAACTCCTTGCCCGCGCTGTCGGCGATCGTGACCTCACGGCCGTTCTGCGCCTGCCACAGCTCCGCGAACGGGCCCTTCGCGCCCTTCCAGTCGACGTGCCCTGCCAGCACCGTCGCACCCTCGGCACCCGCGAGCTCGGTGCCCCACCACGTCGCCTCGCCGATGCCGTCCGGCACCGGCAGCACGCCGTCCTTGACCTCCTTGCGCACCAGCGTCGCCGAACCGCCGGAGGGCAGCCGCACGGAACCCGGACCTGCCTTGGGCGGCGCGGGCTGCTGCGCGGTCGGACCGGGGTCGGGCGGCGGCTGCGCGTTGGCCGTGTTCGCCCCGCCGATCAACCCGGTGAGGTCGGGACCGCGGCCGGTGCTCAGGCTGTCCGCCACCGGCCCCGGTCCCACCACCGGGATCTCGTCCGCGACCGCGTGCCCGGCGAGCACCTCGGTCTTGGACGTGGTGACCAGCACGCTGGCGGCGGCCACACCCGCCACCAGCGCACCGGTCAGAAAAGCCTTGGGACTCACTGCCTGCGCCACACCAGGAAGCCTGCCAGCGCGGCACCGAGCAGCACCAGGCCACCCACCGTCAGCATCAGACCCGGACGCAGCTGAGTGTCGAACGACGCGGTCGCGACCGGCGTCTGGCCGTCCGCACCCGCCGGGATCGTGCTCGGCACGACCGGCTTGTTCGGCTTGTTCACCAGTTCGAGAGCGAGTGTCTGGCCCGCGGCGAGCGTGCCGCACGCGGACGGTGGCGCCTTCGGGTCGAAGAACTCCTCATAACCCTTGGGAGCGGTCACCTCGACCAGGCAGATGTCCTGCGGGGTGCGCAGGTCCGGCACCTCGACCGTGCCGTCGGCGCCGGTCTGCAGCACCAGCGGCTTGCCGTCCGTGCCGACCAGGTCCGTGTCGTCCTGCTTCTTGGCCGGGCTCGTCTGGTCCTTGGCCGTGACGCGCAGCGCGACGCCCGCGATGGACTTCTTGGTCTCCGAGTCGATCTTCGTGATCTTCACGGCGCCGGGCGCGGTCTTGGCGGTGGTGTTCGCGGCGGCGTTCAGTTTCTTCTCGCCACCGGTCGTGACCATGCGCTGCATGTTGTCGGTCTGGATCGGGAAGTGCACGACCGGCTTGTCGGCGGGGGAGTCCGCGACGGCCGCGATCGACGGCTTCGGGCCCGTGGCGATGACCTTCACGGCGGCCGGCTGGCCGTCGGGGCCGGTGGTGGCCGTGCCGCTGGTCGCGCCGTCGGCGAGCTTCGCGTCGGTCAGGGTGAAGGCGATGGGGGCGTTCGTGACGCCCTTGTCGTTGGCCTTGACCAGCGACAGGGTCCAGGTGGACTCCGTGTCGATGATCAGCGGTTCCTTCGGCGCGGTGGCGGTGAGGGTCCACGGGCCGCGGTTGGCCTCGGCGTCGGCCTTGATGCGCGCCACGGTGTCCATGACGGCAGGCGGCAGCTTCGAGGCGTAGAACGCCGCGTCGTAGGCGAGGAACTTCGCGTCCCCGTTCTTGGGATTGAGGTTCACCTCGCCGTCGACCGGGGAGGTCCAGGTGTGCAGCAGGTGCGCGAGCGCCGCGGCCTCTTCCGGCGACTTGGTCGTGGAGTAGCGCAGCAAGAGGTAGGAGATGTTCGCCGCGATGTCCGGGGCGAGGGCCTTGCCCGCCTTGGTGAGCAGCGCGTCGCCTGGTTTGTAGCCGACGGTGCTGTCCGGCGCGGGCAGTGCGTACTGCACGCACCACACCTGCTTGTCCTGCCAGATGTATGACCCGTGCCACTCACTGCCCGGTGTGGCGTTGGGCTGGGTCGCTGACGCGTTGTGGCCGATGCCCTTGACGCCGATCGCTGACGCCGTCGCAGGAACGGTCAGGAGCGCGAGCCCCGAAACCATCGCCACGGCGGCCAGACGTTTCCAGCCCATTTTAGATCTTGATCCCCTCTGACCAGTGTTGATCCCGCGTGCGAGCTTGTCGGTCCCCCACACCGGGGACAAGCCGCCACGAGGGGGAAGTCTCGCGCTACGCAGGGTGTGACTGTGAATGAAATGTGACGTGGCTTACGTCTTTAGGGTTAGACACGCCGCGACACGCCGTAGTCACGTCACGCTCCGGAGTTAGCGCACTATTTGCGCACGTGTGATCGTCGTCGGGGGTAAAGTCGCCTTTACCGATGGGGAACATGGCACCGAGCGTGCTCGTTGAACCCAGTGACGGCGTAAAGCAACGCCACAGGAGGACCAGGTGCGCTCGAGCAGCAACCCGGCTTTCCGTAACCTGCCGACCGGCGGCGGGTACGGAGGCTACGCAGGCTTCGGCCAGCCAGACCAGGCCGGCTACCAGCAGGCCCCGCCGCCGCTGACCAGCGAGCGGCCGATGACGATCGACGACGTCGTCACCAAGACCGGTATCACCCTCGGTGTCGTCGCAGCAGGCGCCGTCACCACGTTCGTGACCGGCCTGTACTTCCTCGCGTTCCCCGCCGCGATCGTCGGCCTCGTGCTCGCGCTGATCATCATGTTCAAGCGCAACCCGAGCCCGCCCCTCGTGATCGCGTACGCCGTCGCAGAGGGCATCTTCCTCGGCGGCATCAGCTACATCATCGGTCGCGCGCTCGACAACGTGGTGCCGGGCAACGGCATCGCGGTCATCGGCCAGGCCGTGATCGGCACGCTCGGCGTGTTCCTCGGCATGCTCGTGGTCTACAAGACCGGCGCGATCCGCGTCACGCCGAAGTTCACCAAGTGGATCACCGGCGCCATCATCGGTGTCGGCGTGCTGATGCTGTTCAACCTGATCCTGAGCTTCTTCAACGGTGGCGGCGGCATCGGCATCCGCTCCGGCGGCACGATCGCCATCATCTTCAGCCTCGTCTGCATCGGCCTCGCGGCGTTCAGCTTCCTGATCGACTTCGACGCCGCCGACCAGGCGATCCGGGCCGGCGTGCCGGCCAAGTACGCGTGGCAGATCGCGTTCGGTCTCACCGTCACCCTGGTGTGGCTGTACACCGAGATCCTGCGCCTGCTGTCGTACTTCAACTCGGACTGACGCTTCGGGTGTGCCGAGGGGCGTTCCGCTGCGGCGGGGCGCCCCTTCGGCGTTGAGGGGGAGATGGGGATGACGAAGAGGTTCGACGAGGGCATGCGGTTGATGCGTCGCAAGGGAGAGGACAGGGAAGCCGGCTTCTCCCTGGTGCAGCGGCACGCCGAGGAGCACCTCGACGAGTTGATCGAGGCGTTCAGGGCTGAAGGGGAGGGGCAGAACATGCGTGTTCTGCTGCTCACGCTGATCGGTGAGGCCCGCTCGCCCGAGGCCTTGCCGATTCTGGTCGAGCACCTGGACCACGAGGACGAGTCGATCGCGGGATGGGCTGTTCAAGGCCTCGAGATGCTCGACACCAAGGAAGCGCGAATCGCTCTCTACCGTCATCGCGCGAACAACGCGCACAACTGAGGGGGAATTCATGGACTCCGCATACCGGCTCGTCATGGAACCGCCATCGGTCGACGACTACCTGCGCCTGCGCAAGGAATCCGGACTGAGCGCGCGAACCAGGGAAGAAGCCGAGAACGGCATCAACGGCGCATGGGCCAGCGCGATCGTCATTCACGTGGAATCAGGAGAAACCACCGGCATGGGCAGAGTGCTCAGCGACGGTGGCTGGTACTTCCACATCATCGACATGGCGGTGCTGCCGCATCATCAACGCAAAGGCATCGGCGACGCGATCATCACCGCGTTGCTGGACCACATCACCGAACGGTCCCCGAACGCGTACGTCAACCTGCTGGCCGACCCGCCCGGCCGTCGTCTCTACGAACGGCACGGCTTCACCGAGAGCGCACCGGCGAGCGTCGGCATGCGGCGGGTCTAGACCCGCCAGCGCACGTCCGGCAGTTCGGTGCCCACCTTGATCAGGCAGTCCATGCAGAGAGAACCCGCCTGCGCGCGCGACACCCGTTCGTCGGGTACCGAGTGTTCGCAGACGGCCTCGTAAAAGCTGCGGGTGTCGTTGGCTTGGTCCAGGGAGAAAGCATGGCATTGCAGGTCATATTCGCTTTGCCACCACACGTAGGGCATGTCCGACCCCTCCTTGCTCATCGGTAGGGACGGACTTCCCCTCGCCTGATGACGTCATTGCGCGACGATTCATCTCATCGGCAGAAAGGGGGCAGGCAAGTAGCTCCGTTCGGGTGAAGCGGAGCCACTTGCAAGCGTCAATTTGCAGATCTTGAGCGAAAGCTCAGCTCAGGCGCTCGATGACCATCGCCATGCCCTGACCGCCGCCCACGCACATCGTTTCCAGACCGAACTGCTTGTCGTGGAACTGCAGCGAATTGATCAAGGTCGTGGTGATGCGCGCGCCGGTCATGCCGAACGGGTGGCCGACGGCGATCGCGCCGCCGTTCACGTTCAGCCGGTCCAGGTCGATTCCCAGGTCCTGGTAGGACGGGATGACCTGCGCGGCGAACGCCTCGTTGATCTCCACCAGGTCGATGTCGGAGACCGACAGGCCCGCCAGCGCGAGTGCGCGCTTCGAGGCCTCGACCGGGCCGAGGCCCATGATCTCCGGCGACAGGCCCGAGACGCCGGTCGACACGATGCGGGCCAGCGGCGTGAGGCCGAGCTCGCGGGCCTTGGTGTCGGACATGATCACCAGGGCCGCGGCGCCGTCGTTCAGCGGGCAGCAGTTGCCCGCGTTGATGCGGCCGTTGGGGCGGAAGACGGGCTTGAGCTGGGAGACGGCCTCGTACGTGACGCCGGCGCGCGGGCCGTCGTCGGTCGACACCACGGTGCCGTCGGGCAGCGTGACCGGCGTGATCTCGCGGGCCCAGAAACCGTCCGCGATGGCCTTCTCGGCGAGGTTCTGCGAGCGGACGCCGAACTCGTCCATCTCCTGTCGCGAGATCCCCTTGAGCAGAGCCAGGTTCTCGGCGGTCTCGCCCATCGGGATGTAGACGTCGGGCACGACGTCGAGCGAACGCGGGTCGACCCACTCCGAAGCGCCGGAGGCCTTGGTGGACGCGGTGCGCGCCTCGGCGTCGGAGAACAGCGGGTTGTGCGTGTCCGGCCACGAGTCCGAGCTGCCCTTGGCGAACCGCGACACGGTCTCGACGCCGGCGGAGATGAACACGTCACCCTCGCCCGCCTTGATCGCGTGCAGGGCCATGCGCGTGGTCTGCAGCGAAGAGGCGCAGTACCGGGTCACGGTCGTGCCGGGCAGGTTGTCGTACCCCAGCAGCACGGAGACGACGCGCGCCATGTTGAAGCCCTGCTCGCCGCCGGGCAGGCCGCAGCCGAGCATCAGGTCGTCGATCTGCGCGGGGTCGAGCTGCGGCACCTTGTCCAGTGCCGCGCGAATCATCCGCGCCACCAGGTCGTCGGGCCGAACGTCCTTCAGCGAGCCCTTGCCCGCACGGCCGATGGGGGAGCGGGCGGCGGAGACGATCACGGCCTCAGGCATCACGAAACTCCTCGTTGAGAGTCAAGGTTGCCTTCGAGCCTAGTTAACGCCCGCTCACCCCGGCCAGGGCGAGTGACGAGTATTCCGAAACTCATGCGTGCCGCTTCTGTAGCCACCCCGGCACGCGAGAGGGCCGCACGGCCAGGGCCGCCGCCGAGCGCAACGGCAGCACGGGGGCGATCCAGCCCGGCCACAACCCCGCCACCTGGCACAACGGCGCCAGCAGCACACCGGCCGCCGCCTCGTAGCCCGCGGCGCTGGGGTGGAAGCGGTCCGAGCTGAACATGTCGGTGTGCCGCGCCATGAACTCCGGGGCCAGCAGATTTCCCAGCGGCACCGGCACCCCGCCCGCCCGGCGCACCGCGGCGGTCTGCGCGGCCGCGAGCCGCAGGCTGTACTGCCGCCCGACCAGCCGCAACGGCTGCGGGATCGGCCGCACGATCCCCAGGTCGGGGCAGGTGCCGACAACGACGCCGCAGCCGGCCGCGCGCAGCTTGCCCACCTGTTCGGCCAGCAGCCTGGCCGACTCGGCGGTGCCCATCCGCGACGTCACGTCGTTCGCGCCGATGATGATCAACGCGACCTGCGGCGCGTCCAGCACGGCCGCATCTACCTGCGGCACCAGGTCACGGGTGGTGGAGCCGCTGATGGCGTACGTCGACAGGCGCACCGGCCGTCCGGCCTCCTCCGCCAGCGCCTGGGCCAGCAGCACCCCCGGCATCTGCGAGGGATGGGTCACACCGACCCCCACCGCCATCGAGTCGCCGAGCACCGCCAGCCGCAGCGGATCGCTGCCGTCGTCGAAGTACACGCCGTCCGGAGCAGGCCAGAGATGTTCCAGCACGCCGATGGCCACCCGCGCACGTCTGCCCTGCTCAGTGAGCAGTCCGACCAGCGCGCCAGAGAGGCCTCCGAGCGTCGCGGCGGTCATCGCCACCGCCCGCAGCGTCCTGAGTCCGATCATCCGCAACACCCCCTTTCCAGATGAATCGTCGGTTCCGCTGTTCGAATTAACCTCCGCCGCCACTAGAGCTAGGCTTCGTCCCGCTATCTCGGAGAGTGGGAGCAGGGGAGTAGATACCGGTGGAGTACGTCGAGCACGTCGTCGATCTGGTCGGCAACACGCCGCTGGTGAAGCTCAACTCCCTGACCACGGGGATCAAGGCCACGGTGCTGGCCAAGGTCGAGTACCTGAACCCCGGCGGCAGCGTGAAGGACCGCATCGCACTGCGGATGGTCGAGGCCGCGGAGAAATCGGGTGAACTGCAGCCCGGCGGCACGATCGTCGAGCCGACCTCCGGCAACACCGGTGTCGGGCTCGCGCTGGTCGCCCAGCGCAAGGGCTACAAGTGCGTGTTCGTCTGCCCGGACAAGGTCAGCGAGGACAAGCGCAACGTCCTCAAGGCCTACGGCGCCGAGGTCGTGGTGTGCCCGACCGCCGTCGCGCCCGAGCACCCCGACTCGTACTACAACGTCTCCGATCGGCTCGTCCGCGAGATCCCCGGCGCGTGGAAGCCCGACCAGTACTCCAACCCGGAGAACCCGGCGAGCCACTACCACCAGACCGGCCCCGAGATCTGGCGCCAGACCGAAGGCAAGATCACGCACTTCGTCGCGGGCGTCGGCACCGGCGGCACGATCTCCGGCACCGGCCGCTACCTCAAGGACATCTCGAACGGCGCCGTGAAGGTCATCGGCGCGGACCCCGAGGGCTCCGTCTACTCCGGCGGCACCGGCCGGCCGTACCTCGTCGAGGGTGTCGGCGAGGACTTCTGGCCCGAGGCCTACGACCAGACCGTGGCCGACCAGATCGTCGAGGTCTCGGACGCGGACTCGTTCGACACGACCCGCCGCCTCGCCCGTGAGGAAGGCCTGCTCGTCGGCGGTTCCTGCGGCATGGCGGCCGCCGCCGCGCTGCGCGTCGCGAAGGACCTGCCCGAAGACGCCGTCGTGGTCGTGATCCTCCCGGACGGCGGCCGCGGCTACCTGTCCAAGGTCTTCAACGACCGCTGGATGGCGTCCTACGGCTTCCTGCCGCCCGACTCGACCGGCGCCACCGTCGGCGACGTGCTGCGCCGCAAGGGCGGCATGCTCCCCGACCTCGTGCACGCGCACCCCAACGAGACCGTGGGTGACGCCGTCGCGATCCTGCGCGAGTTCGGTGTCTCGCAGATGCCCGTCGTCAACGCCGAACCGCCGATCATGGCGGCCGAGGTCGCCGGCGCGGTCAACGAGCGCGACCTGCTCGACGCCCTGTTCACCGGCAAGGCCCAGCTGTCCGACCGCCTCGACAAGCACATGTCGCCGCCGCTGCCCACGCTCGGCGCCGGTGAGCCCGTCGGCATCGCGATGAACGCGCTCTCGCACGCCGACGCCGCCCTCGTGCTGGAGGACGGAAAGCCTGCCGGAGTCGTGACTCGGCAGGACATTCTGGGGTTCTTGGCTGGTCGCTGAGCGTAGAAGCGGGTGCGTCCGATAGCGTGACGCCCCAGATCAACACCCGTCTTACTCGTACACGGCCCAGCCAAGGGGGTTGGAAACCGGATGAACGCTCCGCAGCCGCCAGGAAATCCGTTCGGCGGTCAGCCGCAGGAGCCCAACGCGGACGCAACGCAGATCGTCCCGGGGGGTGGCCAGCCGTCCGCGGCGAACCCGAACCCGGACGCGACGCAGGTCGTCTCGCCTGGTCAGGCTCCTGCAGCACCGCAGCAGAACGCGGACGCCACCCAGGTCGTCAGCCCCGGGCAGGTGCCTCCCGCCTCGGGTGGCTTCCCCGCACAGGGACCCGGCTCTGGCGGGTTCCCCGCCCAGCAGCCGTACGGCGCCCCGCAGCAGCCCTACGGTGCACCGCAGCAGCAGCCTTACGGCGCGCCGCAGTCCAACCCGTACGGCCAGCCGCAGGCGAACCCGTACGGTCAGCCGCAGCAGCCGTACGGTCAGCCGCAGGCGAGCCCCTACGGCCAGCCGCAGCAGCAGGCCTACGGCCAGCCCGGCGGCTACGGTCAGCCCGCCTACGGCATGGCGCCGCCGCCCCCGACCGGGTACGCCGAATGGGGCTCGCGCTTCGTCGGCTACCTGATCGACATCGCGGCCCCGACCGTCGTCACGGTGATCCTGTACTACGTGATCGTCGGCATCGCGGTCGGCGCGGACGCTCCCGGCCTCGCGCTGCTCGCCATCCCGATCTGGCTCGCGAACCTCGGCTTCATCATCTGGAACACGGTGATCAAGCAGGGGCAGACCGGCCAGTCGATCGGCAAGAAGGTCGCGAAGATCAAGCTGATCTCCGAGGAGACCATGCAGCCGCTCGGCGGCGGTACGACGTTCGTGCGCCAGCTGTGCCACGTCGTCGACGCCCTGCCGTGCTACGCGGGCTTCTTCGCACCCCTGTGGGAGCCGAAGAAGCAGACCTGGGCCGACAAGATCATGAAGTCGATCGTCGTCAACGCCCCGGAGACCGCCTCGCCCTACGGCGGCACGGGTGGCTACCCGCAGCAGCCCGGCACCGGCGGTTACCCGCAGCAGCAGGCCCCGCAGCAGGGCGGCTACGGCCAGCCCCCGCAGCAGGGTTACGGCGGCCAGCAGCAGGGCTGGTAAGCCCGCAGCAACGCCTCGACCAGCCCCCGGCCACCTCGGCCGGGGGCTGGTCCGTTTTCACTGCTTGGACTCTTGCGGTCGGCGGCCAGATGGGTGAGTACCCTTCGGACATGAGCACCCCATACGGCTTCGCCACCAGGGCGATCCACGCCGGTCAGGACCCGGACCCGACCACGGGTGCGGTGAACGTGCCCATCTACGCGACCTCGACGTACGCCCAGGACGGCGTCGGCGGTCTGCGTGAGGGCTTCGAGTACTCGCGCACCGGCAACCCGACCCGCCGCGCACTGGAGACGTGCCTCGCGTCGCTCGAACGCGGCCGCTTCGGCCGTGCGTTCTCCTCCGGCATGGGTGCGACCGACGCCGCGCTGCGCACGTTCCTCAAGCCCGGCGACCACATCGTCATCCCGAACGACGCGTACGGCGGCACGTTCCGGCTGATCGACAAGGTCTTCTCGCAGTGGGGCGTCACCCACTCCCCGGCTCCGGTGTCCGACGTGGACGCGATCCGCGCCGCGATCCGTCCCGAGACGAAGCTCGTGTGGATCGAGACGCCCACGAACCCGCTGCTGAACATCGGCGACATCGCCGCGATCGCCTCCGTGGCGCACGAGTCCGGCGCACGGTTGGTGGTCGACAACACCTTCGCCTCGCCTGCGCTGCAGACGCCGCTGGAGCTGGGCGCGGACGTGGTGCTGCACTCCACCACCAAGTACATCGGCGGGCACTCCGACGTCGTGGGTGGTGCGCTGATCACCTCGGACGAGGAGCTCGACGCGGCGTTCGCGTTCCTGCAGAACGGTGCCGGTGCCGTTCCCGGGCCGTTCGACGCCTACCTGACGTTGCGCGGCATCAAGACCCTGCAGCTGCGGATGGAGAAGCACTCCGACAACGCCGAGCTGGTCGCCGAGGCCCTCACCCGGCACCCGCGGGTCAAGAAGGTCATCTACCCCGGCCTGGAGTCGCACCCCGGCCACGCGGTCGCGGCCAAGCAGATGAGCCGGTTCGGCGGCATGGTGTCGTTCATCGTCGACGGCGGCGAGGAGGCGGCGCTGGAGGTCTGCGCGCGGACCAAGCTGTTCCTGCTGGCCGAGTCGCTGGGCGGCGTCGAGTCGCTGATCGAGCACCCCGGCAAGATGACCCACGCCTCGACGTCGGGTTCGCTGCTGGAGGTGCCGGCCGACCTGGTTCGCGTGTCGGTGGGCATCGAGTCCGGTGACGACCTGGTGGCCGACCTGCTCGAAGCCCTGGGCTGACCACTTCCTGAAAACGCACGCGGGGACCTTTCGTACTCTCATGCAGTACGAAAGGTCCCCGCGTGCGGTCAGCTAAGGCTTCTTCGAGCCGAACCTGTCCACGTTCTCAGCCTCGGCCGTCGGCACCGCCGGTAGATCGGCGCCGTTCACACAGCCTCCGACGAACTGGATCGTCTCGCCGGTGCGGACGAAGCGGCCGGCCTCGTCACAGCCGGCGTGCGCCACGGTCAGGAACGCCGCGCCAGTCAGTGCTACAGCCGTGGTCACGGCTCCGACCAGCGGAATCACCGCGGCCACGCGTCGCGCGAATGCCATGCCACCTCCACCCGATGTGAGTCCCCCGTAAGGCAGCCTACCGGGGGAACACCACGAGTGGCGTGGCTCGGCACGTCGGCGGCGCATCCACGCTCGGCAGGGCGCCTCGCGGCACCGCCCCCACGCCCCCATACGTCCAGTATGAGGACGTGGGGGCGGCACCACGATGCACCCGTCTGACCGCGGATGCACCGGCAACGTGCCGAGCCACGCCACTAGAGGTTGCCGCGCAGCTCCTGTTCGCGCTCGATCGCCTCGAAAAGTGCCTTGAAGTTGCCCTTGCCGAAGCCCAGCGAGCCGTGCCGTTCGATCATCTCGTAGAAGACGGTCGGGCGGTCGCCGATCGGCTTCGTGAAGATCTGCAGCAGGTAGCCGTCCTCGTCGCGGTCGACCAGGATGCGGTGTTCCTTGAGGAGCTCGATCGGCACGCGGACCTCGCCGATCCGGGCACGCAGCTCCGGGTCGTCGTAGTAGGAGTCCGGGGTCTCCAGGAACTCGACACCCGCGTCGCGCATGGCCGTGACGGTCTTGATGATGTCGTTGGTGGCCAGCGCGATGTGCTGCACGCCCGCGCCCTCGTAGAACTCGAGGTACTCGTCGATCTGCGACTTCTTCTTCGCGATCGCCGGCTCGTTCAGCGGGAACTTGACGCGGTGGTTGCCGTTGGAGACGACCTTGGACATCAGCGCCGAGTAGTCCGTGGCGATGTCGTCGCCGATGAACTCCGCCATGTTCACGAAGCCCATGACGCGGTTGTACCACTCGACCCAGTAGTCCATCTTGCCGAGCTCGACGTTGCCGACGCAGTGGTCGATGGCCTGGAACAGGCGCTTCGGGGCACCTTCCGGACGCTTCACGGTCGAGGTCCTGGCGACGTAGCCCGGGAGGTAGGGGCCCTCGTACTTGGAGCGGTCGACGAGCGTGTGGCGGGTCTCGCCGTATGTCGCGATCGCGGCGAGACGCACGGTGCCGTGTTCGTCGGACACGTCATGCGGCTCTTCGAGCACCGTGGCGCCCTGCTCGCGGGCGTGCTTGATGCACTGGTCGACGTCGCCGACCTCCAGCGCGATGTCGACGACGCCGTCGCCGTGACGGCGGTGGTGGTCGAGGAGCTCGGAGCCGGGCGTGACGCCGCCGTGGATCACGAAGCGGGCCGAGCCCGACTTCAGCACGAACGACTTGTGGGTGCGCTGGCCGGTCTCGGGGCCCGCGTAGGCCACGAGCTCCATGCCGAACGCCACCTGGTAGAGCCACGCGGTCTGCGTGGCGTTGCCCGCGACGAACACCACGGCGTCCATGGCGCGCACGGGGAAGGGGTCCTTGGTCGCGTCGTAGTCGACCAACCCCACGAGCTGCCGGAGCTGGTCGTAGCTCACGTCGTCAAGCTGCTGCGTCATGTTCATCAGCATGATTCGACCTAGCAGGGTGAGCAACAGTCAGCGATTTCGCTGCGCAGTTTGTACAGTGATCTATGCCCTTGGATCAGCAGAGTGAGCACTCTGACCAGCCCGTGGACGAACTGGACGCGAAGCTGCTCCTGCTCTTGACCGACGAACCCCGTCTCGGCGTCCTCGAATGCTCCCGCCGGCTGGGCGTCGCGCGCGGAACCGTGCAGGCCCGGCTGGACCGTCTCGTCGAACGCGGGGTGCTCACCGGGTTCCCGCCGGCGCTCGACCTCGGCGCCATGGGCTACGGGCTGACGGCGTTCGCGACGGTCGAGATCGCGCAGGGCCGCAGGGCCGAGGTGTGTGAAGGGCTGGCCGCGATCAGCGAGGTGTGCGAGGTGCACGCGACGACGGGCCAAGGCGATCTGTTCGTGCGAATGGTCGCGCGGTCGAACGCGGACTTGCAACGAGTGGTCGACCACATCGTTGATGTTCCTCACGTTCGTCGTTTGTCGACCTCTATTGCTTTGTCGACGCCCGTGCCTCCACGCGTGCGGCCACTTCTGGAACGCGTGAAAGGGCGGCCACCTAAGTGACCGCCCTTTCACGCGTTTAGTTGCGTGACTACGACTGGTAAGGAACCGCGGAGATCAGCGTGACCTTCTGCTGCTTGCCGTTCGGCAGCTCGTAGGACACGGTCTCGCCGTCCTTCGCGCCGTTGAGGGCCTTGCCGAGCGGCGACAGGGGAGAGTAGACCTCCATCTCCCCGTGCGCGCCTTCTTCACGGGTCGCCAGCAGGAAGGTCTCGGCCTCGTCGTCGCCTTCGTAGCGGATCGTCAGCACCGTGCCCGGAGCCGCGACACCCTTGGTGGTGGGAGCCTCGCCGACCTTCGCGGCCTGGAGCAGCTCGTGCAGCTGGCGGATGCGCGCCTCCTGCTTGCCCTGCTCCTCGCGTGCCGCGTGGTAGCCGCCGTTCTCGCGGAGGTCGCCCTCTTCGCGACGGGCGTTGATCTCGGCAGCCATGACCGGGCGGTACGCGATAAGTTCGTCCAGCTCAGCCTTGAGCCGGTCGTAGGCCTCCTGGGTCAGCCAGGTCACCTGGGTGTCGCTCACGGTCACCAACTCCTCGTCTTGCTCTGGTGCACACGTGTCACCAGATAGTTCCCGGGCCGCTGGCCCGGAACGGAAAAACACGGCCCGCGCCGGGGCCGTGCTTGAGCGGCAATAGTAACACGCAGACAACGTTCAGCGACGGCGATTTGTTCCGCATCTCGCCGTTTAAACCGCAGATCACCCGCTTGGCCGCTAGGTCGTGGACAAGTAGGCGGGAACCTGGTAGGAGCACCCGAACACTTCGCCGGTGACCGGCGGCTTCGAGGTGCGGAGAACTGTTGTCTCTACGACGACGTCATTTCCCGGCGGCACCAGAACTTCGCGTCGGCCTGCTTCGTCCCCGTCCTTGGATCGGGCCCGAATGATGCAGACGGCAGCGCGCTCTGGTTGATCGCGGGAAACCTCGAAACTGACCTTCACCTGGTCGTCGCCGAGGAGGATGAACGCGGTCTGCTTGGCCTCGATCGGTTTTGTGCCGAGATTCCGGTAACCGACGAAGGCGATCAGGGCACCCACCGCAACGGCTACAGCGAGTAACGCCCACCGCGCCCACCTGGCCAGCGGTTTGCGACCCTGCCTGCTGTAGCGCCCCTCGGGGAGCACGCGCTGTGCCACTGGTCCGCGCCTCCTCAACCTCTGGGGAACAATGGTGCCCGGCGTTCAGTTGATGAGTGTCGCAGGACCGTTCACACAGGAGGACCACGGGGGTCATGGCCGAAAAGCTGCGCCTTATGGCAGTGCACGCACATCCCGACGACGAGTCGAGCAAGGGCGCGGCCTCGATGGCTCGCTACATCGCGGAAGGGCACGACGTGATGGTCGTGACCTGTACCGACGGTGGCGCGGGCAGCATCCTCAACCCGGCGATGGACAGGCCGGACGTGCTCGAGAACATCATCGAGGTCCGCCGCGAGGAGATGGCCCGCGCGGCCAAGATCCTCGGCATCCAGCACCGCTGGCTGGGCTTCAAGGACTCGGGCCTGCCCGAGGGCGACCCGCTCCCGCCGCTGCCGGAGGGCTGCTTCGCCCTCGTGCCGCTGGAGGAGTCGGTGCCATCGCTGGTAGAGGCGATCCGCGACTTCCGCCCGCACGTCGTAGTGACCTACGACGAGAACGGCGGCTACCCGCACCCGGACCACATCCGCACGCACGAGATCTCGATGGCAGCTCTCGACGCCGCCGCGGACCCGGATTTCGACCCGTCCCTGGGCGAGGCGTGGGAGACCCAGAAGGTCTACTACGGCCACGGCTTCTCGCGCGCCAAGATCCTCGCGTTCCACGAGGCGATGGAAGCGCGCGGCATCGAGTCGCCGTACACCGAGTGGCTCGCGAACTGGAGCACCGACCGCCCGGACGTGATGGCCCGCGTGACCACCCAGGTCGAGTGCGCGGACTACTTCGACGTCCGCGACGAGGCGCTGAAGGCCCACGCCACCCAGATCGACCCGACCAGCCGCTGGTTCGCCATCCCGATGGAGCTGCAGCGCGAGATCTGGCCGACCGAGGAGTACGAGCTCGTGCGGTCACAGGTGGACTCGACTCTGCCGGAGAACGACCTGTTCGCCGGAGTTAAGGTCTAGGGGTGCTTTCCCCAGACTTCTCCCTCGGCAGCACGGTGGCGCTCGTCGCCGTGCAGCCGTCGAACACGAACGACGGCAATGACAAGGGCGGCCAGGGCGAGGACTTCGGCAAGTCCTCCCCGGTCGGCCTCGTTCTGCTGATCGTGTTCTTCATCGCCGTGTTCTTCCTCGTCAAGTCGATGAACAAGCACATCAAGGGCTTGCCGGCTTCTTTTGACGAGCCTGGGGAGGGGGCGGCTGAGGCTGCCGAGCCTTCCTCTCCTTCTGGTCCTTCTGGCTCGAAGGCTTCGAAGAAGAAGGACTGACTTCGCTGGGTCTGGGGTCTCTGGATCCTCATGATCGCGAGTTGTCCACAGGTTCTGGCTTGCTGACCTGCGGGGATGCCTTGGCGCGGTAGGTTGTGGATACGCGGGAACGCAAATCGCGTTTCCTTCGTTCCGCATAGGAGGAAGCGCGGGGGGCGAGGGTCAGGACACGGTGGGCTCGGTCAGTTCGGGAGCCCGGCCAGGTTCGTCCAGTCAGCTCGCTCGGCTCGGTCTCGGTCCGGTTAGTTCGGCCGGGCAGGTCGCTCGGCCCAGGTCACGTCCGGCTCAGTCGGCCGCGTCCAGGTCCAGTCAGGCCAGGTCTGCTGAGTCCAGCCAGGCCCGTTCAGGCCGGGAGCCGCGAGGCAGCCCTGCCCAGTTCGGCCGGCCGCAGACCAGCGGTACTCGCGCCGTGCCAGCCTCGGGCGGGATTGCCCACTCGCGCCGTGCCAGCCTCGGGCCGGACTGCCCACTCGAGCCCGCTGCGGCCAGGCCTGCTCAGTCCGGTCGGCCGCATGCCAGCCCTGCTCGCGCCGTGCCACGTCACGTCACGCCTGATCCACCCAGGCAGCTGCGGCCAGCCCTACCCGATCCATGCGGCCACGGGCCAGACCTGCTCAGCCCAGCCCGTTCCGGACCACCCGCATTCGCGCCCTGTCAGCCGCACGAGGCGAGGCCCACCCCCAGCCCACCGCGGCCACCCCGACCTCAACCCAGCCGAGCCGCCACCACGAACTCGTGAACCTCCTCGAAAGCCGGCGGCTCCAACGGCAACGAGCTCCCCTCCCGAGCCAGCCGCAGCTGCTCCTGCCAGTGCACGAGGTCAGCCTCCAACCGCTCAGGCGCAGGCCGCTCCGAAACCCCGGCCAACGCCCGATGCTCGCCGAGGATCTTCGCCTCGATCAGCCCAGCCAGGTAGTCCGGCCCGTCGAGCTTCTCCAGCAAAGTCGGCAGGTGAGCGTTCACCTCCCCGGTGCGCAGCAGGTGCACCCCGGTCAGCAGCGCCCGGAACGTGTAGAGCAGCGGCTTGATCTCCCCGGTCTTCTCGAACAACCGCCACTGGGTCGCCGCGAACCCGCGGTAGTGGTGGCCGTGCCGGGAGGTCAGGCAGCCCGCAGCCAGGTCGGCGAGCCTGCGGTGCGCATCGGTGGTGTGCACGACCAGCGGGGAGAGCAGCTGTTCGAGCACGTAGCCGTTGGGGCGGGTCAGGAGCCGGCAGAACTTCTGCACGTCGTGCGTGACCAGGTCGATCTCGACGCCGTCGCGCACCCACATCCGTTCCTTGGTCTCCGGGCCGTGCCGCAGGCCGAGGACTTCCGTGAGCGGCAGCACGTGCACGCCGCGCAGGTCCACGTCCGAGTCGCGCGACGGGAAGCCGTACAGGTGCGCGCCGGACACGGTGGCGAACAGCAGGCCGTGCGACTGCTCGGCCACCACCTCGCGGAGGTCGGGTACCTCGTAGCTCACAACATCCTCCTGCGCACCGACACCAACCAGTCCTCCACCCGCGCCCTGTCCGGATCGTCCGGTAGCGGGCCTTCCGCGCACGCGATCTCGTCGCCGAGCCGGTGTGCCCACGCCACCGCGTCGTCCCACGCCATCGAGCCGTCACGGATCGCTAGCAGCGAGCGGTCCGCGGTGATGTCGTAGCGGCCGGTGCGTAGTAGGTGAAGGCCCACGAGGCGTAGGCGCACGACGTGCATTAGTTGCTTTGGCTTGAGGTTGCGGCCTGCGCGCGATAGCTGCATTTCCGTTGCGCGCGTGAAAGCGCGCACGGCGTAACGAGAGAGGAACGCGGGCAACAGGTCCCGCAGCTCCTCTCCCATCGGCGTGCTGACCTCCACCAGCGGGCTCACGAGCGTTTCGAGCACCGTCGGGTTCGACTTCAGGCCCAGCCTGCAGAAGTGCTCCACCTCCCAGCTGAGCTGTTCGGGGGCAGGGCCTTCCACCGACGCCGGCGGCTTCTCGAACCGCCAGAACGCCGACGTGGGCGCCACGAACACGCCCCGTCTGTCCACATCGGACGAAGGGGTCGCCAGCCCGTAGGCGTGCGACCCGATCACGGCTTCGAGGATCACAGTCTCGGGTCCACCGGTTCCGATTCCAGGGCCAGCACGCCGAAGACGCATTCGTGCACGCGCCACAACGGCTCGCCGCGCACGAGGCGTTCCAGGGCCTCGATGCCCAGGGCGTACTCGCGCAGGGCGAGGCCGCGCTTGCGGCCCAGCGAGCGCTTGCGCAGGCGCGACAGGTTCTGCGGCGACGTGTAGTCCGGGCCGTAGATGATCCGCAGGTACTCGCGTCCGCGCACCTTCATGCCCGGCTGCACGCGGCCGCCGAGGTTCGCCAGCGGCTTCACGACCATGCCCTCGCCGCCGTCCGCGGTCAGCTCCTCCCACCACCGCACGCCGGCGGCCACCTGCTCGGGGTCGCCGACGTCGACCACCAGGTGCCGGGTCTGCTGGAACAGAGGGTCCGACAGCCGGGCCAACGTCGTCAGGTGCCACAGGTGCGAGCGGTCGTGGAACGTCTGCCCCTCCGCCGCGAGCAGCTGGAACGGCGCGATCCGCACGCCCTCCAACCCGTCAGTGGGCCAGCAGTACCGCGAGTACGCCGCACTGTAAGCCGCGGCGTTCGAAGCACGCTCCGACGTCCGCGCCAGCAGGTCCGCCACGTCCACGCCACGCGCGGCAGCCGCCGACAGGGCGTCGACCGCCACCGGCAGTGCACCACCGGCTGCCGCGCCGACTGCCGCGTACTGCTCGCGGATCAGCCCGGATGCCTTGGCGTTCCACGGCATCAGCTCGGCGTCGATCAGCAGCCAGTCCGTCGAGAACTCCTCGAACAGGCCGGCACACGCCGAACGCACGCGATCGAGCAACGCCGAACCCAGTGCGCCGTCGAAGAAAGCGCGCCCGGTTCGGGTGTAGATCGCGCCACCTTCCTTGCGCACCAACAACACCGCGCGGGAGCCCATGTGCTTCTCCTCGCAGATCACCTGCGAGACACCGGCAGCCGCGTAGTCCGCGAACGCCTCCGACGGGTGCTCCAGCACGTCGTCGCGCTGCGAGGTCGCCACCGGGGCCATCGTCGGCGGCAGGTACAGCAGGTCGTGCGGGTCGATCGCGAACCGGCTCATGACCTCCAGCGCCGACGCCGACTGCTCCGCGCGGATCGTCACGGCGCCGAGCAGCGACGTGTCGATCCGGCGCAGGCCCGTGACGTCGGTGAGCGCCAGCACGTCCGGCGCGCGCTCGGCGGGCTTGACGGGAAACGGCGCGTCGCTCTCGTACCAGACCTGGTGCGCCTTCACGGACACGGTTTCCCGCTCCGGGTAACGCAGCGCGGTCAGTTTCCCGCCGAACACCACGCCCGTTTCGAGGCACATGGTGTTGTTGATCCACTCGGCCTCGGGCACCAGCACGTGGCCGTACAGCACCATCGCCGCGCCGCGGTAGTCGTTCGCCCACGGCAGGCGCACCGGCAGTCCGTGCGCGTCGGTCTCGCCGGTCGTGTCGCCGTACAGGGCGAAGCTGCGGACCTTCCCGGACGCACGACCGTGGTAGCGCTCGGGCAGGCCGGCGTGCGCGACGACGAGGTTTCCGCCGTCCAGCACGTAGTGCGCGACCAGGCTGTCGCAGAACCGGGTCGCGGCGAGGCGGAACTCGTCCGACTCGTGCGCGAGCTGCTCCAGCGACTTCTCCAGCCCGTGCCGGACCGTCACCTTGTGCCCGCGCATCGCCCGCACGAGCTTCTCCTCGTGGTTTCCGCGCACGCTGAAGGCGTGCCCGGCCGCGACCATGCCCATGACCAGGCGCAGCACGCCCGGGGTGTCCGGACCGCGGTCGACCAGGTCGCCGACGAACACGGCCTTGCGGTCACCGGGTGGGAGCGCGTCCACGGCACGGCCCTCGTCGTCGCGGACCAGGACGTACCCGAGCTCGACGAGCAGTTCCTCCAGCTCCGCGCGGCAACCGTGCACGTCACCGAACACGTCGAACGGCCCGGTCTCGTGCTTGAGGTCGTTGAGAAGGCGCTCGTACACGATCGTCGAGTTGTCCACATCGGACTCGGAGCGCAGCACGTGGACGCGCTTGAACCCCTCCTTGCCGAGGAACTTCAACGAGCGGCGCAACGCCGACCGGTGCCGCTTCACGACGTGCGCGCCGAAGTCGCGGTCGGGACGCTGCGCGTTGCGCGCCAGGCACACCTCGGTCGGGGTGTCGAGCACGATCGCGACCGACAGCACGTTCGCCTTGCGCGCGAGTTCGATCAGCCTCGCGCGGTCCGGCGCCTGCACGTTGGTCGCGTCGATCACGGTGACGCGCCCGGCCTCCAGCCGTTTCAAGGCCACGTAGTGCAGCACGTCGAACGCCGCCGCGGACGCCGACTGGTCGTTCTCGTCGTCGGACACGAGCCCGCGGAAGTAGTCGCTCGACAACACCTGCGTGGGCAGGAAGTGCTTGCGCGCGAACGTGGACTTGCCCGAACCGGAGGCGCCGACCAGCACCACCAGACACAGGTCAGGGATCTTCAGTTCCATCAGTTCTCTTCCCCCAAGCTGAACACGGCCATCTGGGTCGGCGCGCCGCGCTCGGCGTCCTCCGGCCCGATCGGCACGTAACGCACGGCGTAGCCACGGCGCTCAGCGACGCCGTCCGCCCATGCCGCGAACTCCGCGCGAGTCCATTCGAAACGGTGGTCGGAGTGCCGCATCTGCCCTTCCGGCAACGTTTCGAACAGCGCGTTGTACTCGACGTTCGGCGTCGTCACCAGCACGGTCGCCGGTCGTGCCACGGTGAACACCGAGTGCTCCAAAGCAGGCAGGCGGGACGGGTCGACGTGCTCGACGACCTCCATCAGCACCGCCGCGTCGTAGCCGGCCAGCTCGGCGTCCGCGTACGTCAAAGCCGACTGCCGCAACGTGATCCGCTCGCGCTGACGCTCGCCCATGCGGTCCAGGTGCAGCTTGCGGGCCGCCTCCTGCAACGCCTTCGCGGACACGTCGACACCGTGGATCTCCGTGAACTCCGGCTCGTTGACGAGCGCGCGCAACAACGCCCCGCCACCGCAACCGAGGTCGAGCACGCGCTTGGCCCGCGCCTCCTTCAGAGCCTTGATCACGGCCTCCTTGCGCTGCACGGCAAGGGAGATCTTCGGTTCGGCCAGCGCGTTGTCCAGCTCCTCCGGCTCGACCTCGTCGACGTCCGCGAGGCGTTCCAGGGCGGAGGTGATCAACGGCCGCTTGCGCGCCAGGTACCGGGTGGTGATCAGCTCCTTGTCCGGGTGCGCCGCCAGCCAGCCGTCACCGGCTTTGAGGAGCTTGTCGACCTCGTCGGCCGCGACCCAGTAGTGCTTGCCGCCGTCGAGCACGGGCAGCAGCACGTAGAGGTGCTTCAACGCGTCGCTGAGCCGCACGGTGCCGGTCAGCGTCACGTCGCCGAAGCGCGAGTCGCCGTGCTCGGAGACCGTTACGTCCCAACCGAGTGGCGTGAACAGCCGCTCCGCGAGCCGGTGCGGCAGCGCGGGAATGCGGATGACCAGCGGAATCGGTGTCCGGGCGAGCTCGGGGTAGCTCTCGCTGCGGCCGTTCATGGCCGTGCGGAACACGCTGCCGAGCGCGACCGTGAGCAACGAACCGGCCGCGTAAGGCCTGTCGTTGACGTATTGCGTGAGCGTGCTGCCGGGACCTCGGACGAGCGCGATGGGGTCGACCTCCAGCAGGAGGGCGACCGTGCATTCCTCGTTCGTCGCCTTCGGGTAGAAGACGTGCGCGATGCCCGAGCTCGTCGTGAAGGACTGAGCCCGGTCGGGATGCTTGTGCAGCAGGTGGCCGAGATCGGTCGCCGGCTGATGCGTCGTGGTCATGGTGAGCAACACGAGGTCGAGTCTGATCGACAGACGCTGTTTCCGCAGGCGATTTAGGGTGGAGGCATGGCGAACCGACTTGCGGACGCGACCAGCCCCTACCTGCTGCAGCACGCGGACAACCCGGTCGACTGGTGGCCCTGGTCAGCGGAGGCGTTCGAGGAGGCACGACGGCGCAACGTGCCGGTGCTGCTGTCCGTCGGTTACGCGGCCTGCCACTGGTGTCACGTGATGGCGCACGAGTCGTTCGAGGACGCTGACGTGGCCGCGTTCCTGAACGCGAACTTCGTGTCGGTGAAGGTGGATCGCGAGGAACGTCCGGACGTCGACGCCGTGTACATGGAGGTCACGCAGGCCATGACCGGCCACGGCGGGTGGCCGATGACGGTGTTCCTCACGCCGGACTCACGGCCGTTCCACGCGGGCACCTACTACCCGCCGTCGCCGCGGCCGGGCATGCCGTCGTTCACGCAGGTCATCGAGGCCGTGTCGGCGACGTGGGCCGCGCGGCCCGGCGAGATCCTGGAGTCCGCCTCCGCCGTGGTGGAGGAGATCTCGCGGCACGCCGCGCCGCTGCCTCCGTCCGCTGTGGACTCGGATGCGCTGGCGGGCGCGGTGGTCTCGCTGCTGGGCGAGTTCGACCGGCGCAACGGCGGATTCGGTGGTGCGCCGAAGTTCCCGCCGTCGATGGCGCTGGAGTTCCTGCTGCGCCACCACGAACGCACCGGCTCGCTCGAAGCCGTCTCGATGGCGACCGCGACGGCCGACGCGATGGCCAACGGCGGCCTGTACGACCAGCTCGGCGGCGGGTTCGCGCGCTACAGCGTCGACGCGTCGTGGGTGGTGCCGCACTTCGAGAAGATGTTGTACGACAACGCTTTGCTGCTCCGCTTCTACACGCACCTGACGCGGGTGACGGGGTCTGAGCGCTACGAACGGGTCGCGCGGGACACGGCTTCGTTCCTGCTGCGCGATCTGCGCACGGCCGAGGGCGGGTTCGCGGCCTCGCTGGACGCGGACACCGAGGGCGTCGAGGGCCTGACCTACGTGTGGTCGTTCGAGGAACTGGGCGACGCGGCGGCTGCGTTCGGCGTGACCTCCGAGCCGAACTTCGAGGACGGCAGGTCGACGTTGCGGTTCGTGTCGGAGCCGGGGGAGGAGGTGCGGTCCGCGTTGCTGGCGGTGCGTGCCGCGCGGCCGCAACCGGGCCGTGACGACAAGGTGGTCGCCTCCTGGAACGGCATGGCGATCGCCGCGCTGGCCGAGGCGGGCGCGTTCTTCGGTGAGCCGTCGTGGATCGCGGCGGCGTCGGACGCGGCGTCGTTGCTGGCCACGGTGCACCTGGTCGAGGGCAGGCTGCTGCGGACCTCGCGGGACGGCGCGGCGGGCCCGTCGTTCGGCGTGCTGGAGGACTACGGCTGCGTCGCCGACGGACTGCTGGCGTTGCACCAGGTCACCGGCTCGATCCGGTGGCTCGACCTGGCGTGCGGGCTGCTGGACACGGCTCTCGCGCGCTTCGCCGTCCCCGGCTCGCCCGGTGCCTACTACGACACGGCCGACGACGCCGAGGCTCTCGTTCGGCGTCCTGCCGACTCGACCGACAACGCGTCTCCCTCCGGTGCGTCTTCGCTGGCCTCAGCCTTGGCGACGGCATCGTTGCTGTCGGGCGCCGACCGTTCCTCGCTGTACTTCACGGCCGCCTCGGAGGCCGTCACGCGGGCCGGTCTGCTGGCCGCGCGGGCGCCGCGGTTCGCGGGCCACTGGCTGACCGTCGCCGAAGCACTGGTGGCCGGCCCGTTGCAGGTGGCCGTGGTGGGTGCGGACGACTCACGACGCGCGTCGCTGTGGGCCGCAGCGGTCGCTCATGTGCCCGGAGGCGGCGTCGTCGTGGCCGGTGAGCCTTCATCCGCGCCGTTGCTGGAAGACCGGCCGTTGGTCGACGACGGCCCTGCGGCGTACGTGTGCCGTGGCTACGTGTGCGACAGGCCCGTCGTTTCGGCAGAAGCGCTGGTCACTTCGCTGACGGCGAACACCACCACGTGATTGCAGGCGTAACGTCGGTTACAACGTAATCATGTAATCAGAGGTGGTCGAAGTGGGACGTGGATGGCGAGGACGAGGCGGGTGGCAGCAGGCTGACCTGCCCCCGGCCGACGACGCGGCGGCGTGGTTCGCGGGAAGGCTCCCGGACGGCTGGTTCGCCGGCGCCCCCGAGGTGATCATCGACCGCGAGGAGATCACGGTCGTGGGCACGCTGCCCGCGCTCGAGGGCGAGTTCGACGACGCCTCGCGCGCCGCGGCCGAGTCGGGCCGCATCGCGCGCTGGCGTGAGGACACCCGTGAGGAACGGATCGAGATCGCCCGGCAGGCCGAGCACCGCTACGGCCGCAAGGTCGCCTGGGGTGCCGTGCAGGGCGGCACGCGCGAACTGTTCACGCACCTGGCCGTGCCGGTCATGACGCGCCTGCGTCAGCCAGAACGCCAGGTGCTCGACACGCTGGTAGCCGCCGGCGTGGCCCGCTCACGCGCAGACGCACTGGCATGGGCCGTGCGCCTGGTCGGAGAACACGCGGACACATGGCTCGACGAACTGCGTGACGCCATGTCGAAGGTCGACGATCTCCGCTCGCAGGGGCCGGATCTGGCCTAATCTGCCCGGCGTGGATCTGATTTCGGCCGCGGAAGCGGTCGTCCGGGACGAGCCGGGCGCGTTCGAGAAGTTCGTGGACGAGGCCCAGGGCCGTGAGCCCGACGAGATGTCGGCGGCGGCCCTGGTGCTGTCCTCGTCGCCGGACGTCCAAGTCAACGAACTGCTCGGCAACCTGCTCTTCTACATCGGCGCGTGCGACGCGTTGGAACCGTTGGTCCTGCGCGTCGTGGAAGCCTACGAACGCGGCGAAGGCGAAGCCTGGGAGCGCGCACTTCTGTTGCCTCTCCAGGACGAGGACGTCCGCGCCGGTCTGCCGCACCGCGAGCGCCTTCTTGCCGCCGTACCAACCGATTCGTGGCTCTACGGCCTGCTGATGGTCGTGGACCTCGAACCGCTGCTGGTGCTGCATCGCCCCAGTGGCAACGGTTTCGAGGTGACGATCGGCGGCCTCGGCGACAACTTCCAGCTCCACACGCTGCTCGCGTACCGCCTTGTTCCCGAGCACGTGCCGGGCGAACCGCCGCTGGACTCGTGGGTGGAGGCGGCGTCGGTGGGCCCGGACCTCGAACCCGAGGGCGGGATCCGCGGCCAGTTCCAGCTCTCCGACGCGTTCGGCGACACGATCTGGAACGAGGGCCGCCCGTCGGACATCCCGGTGTTCGAGGGCCGCCGCGTCGTCGTGCTCGACCCGCCGCCGTACCAGCGGTCGTGGAACGCGGGCCGCGTCTACCCGATGATGACGCCGCTCGTCGACATCACCCGCGTGCTGCCCGCCGACGAGGCAGCCTCCTGGCTCGCGAAGGTTACCTCGTGAGTTTTGCGGGCTACGCAAGGAAAGTCCTCGACACGTCGCTGCCGCTGGGGAGTCGCGTCAACGCCTTCGCCAGGTGTCTGGGGCACTACCACCCGATCGGCTACGAGGCGTCGTTCAGCTTTCTCCGGTTCGTGGCGGGGGACTTCAACCATGACCCGGCCGCGTTGCCGAGGGCGATGGAACTGCTGACCGCCAGCTACACCGCCTGGCAGGCCGAACTCCGCGCCTACGCCGTGCTCCGCCGGCACGCGAAGCGGCTGGGCTACCGCGTGCCGCACCCGTCGGCGGTGAACCCGAGCCGGCCTTCGCACTGGTACGGCGCACCGCACGAGGCCGCCCTTCACGCCGTGTGGGTCTGGTACTCGAAGGGCGCCTCTGCGGACATCGACGTGCACAGCCTTGCTGTCGCATTGCTGGAGCGGGGGCGGTTCACGGCGGCGCAGCGGGAGATCTTCGAGCAGGTCCTGGCCGAGCCGGGCGAGTCGCGGGGGATCGTCCGGCAGATGGCCGTGGTGGTCGGCAACTCCTGAAGATCGTTACGGCGCAACGACTTCAGCAGGAGTGTCAGACCCGTTCGCTATTGTTGATTTTGGGGGTACCCGGCCCGAGTCGTGTGTGTGGTGGGTGCCCGTTGGTTCGTGCGCGGCGTTCGCGTCGTGTGCTGCGTGTGGTTCGAGTGCGGCCGTTGGCTCCTGCGTACCTCGCCGAAGCCCGATGACGCACCCGAGCGCGACCGTGGTGACGCCGGCGACGGACACGAGCGTGAGCTCCTGCGCGCCCAACAACACAGAGGTCGCCAGGCCCGACACCGGCATCAACCCGATGAGCACGCCCGCGCGGTCGGACCCCAGACGGTTCACGGCGAAGTACCAGAGTCCGAAGGCCAGCGCGGTCACCACCACGGCCAGCAATGCGAGGGAGAAGCCCTGCCGTGCGTTCGGCATCTGCCAGCCGCCGACGAACGTGCCGAGCACGGCGCCGATCACCGTCGCCAGGATGCACGTCCACGTGGCCACGCCGAGCACACCAAGGCGCCGTACGACTCCCACGGCGAACAAGGTGAAACAGACCTCACCGGCCATCGTGACCAATGCCAGCGCAAGGCCGGGACCGTGCCACGAGCCGCCGCCGGACAACAGCACGATGCCTGCCGCCACCACCACAGCGCCGACAACGGCGGATGCGGTTCGTTGGCGGGAGAGCAGTGCCAGTGCGATGGGCGCGCCACCCATGACGGCGGCGACGAAGCCCGGTTCCGCGTACTGCTGAGCGGCGATGAGCACGGCGTTGAAGCCGAGCATGCCGGTGATGACCACGCCGAGCAACGGCGGGATGTCACGCCACGAAGGCATGGGCAGACGGCGTGCCACCAGCAGCAACACGGCCGCGCCGAGGGCGTAGCGCATGGCCTGTCCTGTCAGGACCGGGTAGCCCTCGAGCATGCCCGTGATCGGCACCGACGCGCCGACGATCGTTGCCGCTGTCGCTCCCGCGGCCACCCCGAGTTTCATGCCTCAGAGCCTTGCGCCGGACTGGTCCAGGTTTAAGCTCCACTTCAATGGCCACGAACTGGACCACTTTTCGCGAGCTGCTGTTGCCCGGGCATCAGCGGCGCCGTGGCGTGGAGGTCGAGCTGCGCCGGGCGATCCGGGACGGGCGGCTGCTGCCGGGCACGCGGCTGCCGTCGAGCCGGGACCTGGCCGCGCAGCTGGAGGTGGCGCGCGGGACCGTCACGTCGGCGTACACGCAGCTCGTGGCGGAGGGTTACCTCACCACGCGGCGCGGGTCGGGGACGACGGTCGCGAGCCTCGGACCGGCCGGCGCGTGCGGTGTGCCGGAGCCGCCGCAGCGGTGGCGGTACAACCTGCGGCCCGGCCTGCCCGCGCTGGGTGCCTTCCCCCGCGCCGAGTGGGTGGCGGCGCATCGGGCGGCGCTCGCCGATCTCCCCGACGACGACCTCGCCTACCCCGACCCGGCCGGTTTTGTGGGACTGCGCAAGGAGATCGTCGACTACCTGTCCCGCGTCCGCGCGGTCGTCACCAAGGACGCGGTGATCACCAACGGCGCGGCGGACGGGTTGCAGCTCACCGCCCGGATCCTGAACGGCAGCATCGCGATCGAGGAACCCAGCCACTTCGGCGGCGAGCACCTGTTGCAGTCGCACGGGCTCAACACCGTGCCGGTTGCCGTGGACGACAAGGGAATCCGGGTCGACCTGCTGTCCAAAACGGACTGCAAAGCGGTGCTGGTCACTGCGGCACACCAGTTCCCGCTGGGCGTGGTGCTGCATCCGGAACGGCGGCGGGCGCTCGTCGACTGGGCGCGCGAGCGGGACGCGTTGATCATCGAGGACGACTACGACGCCGAGCACCGCTACGACCGGCCGGCGTTGAGCGCGTTGCAGGCGCTCGCACCCGAACACGTGGTGTACCAGGGGACGACGAGCAAGGTGCTGGCGCCGGCGTTGCGGCTCGGATGGCTCGTGGTGCCGGAACGCCTGCGCGAAGGCATCGTGCGACACAAGCAGTACAACGACATGGGCACCGCCACGATCCCACAGGCCGCGCTCGCGCACCTGTTGCGGACGGGCGGCTATGACCGGCATCTGCGCCGTACGCGCGCGCTCTACCGGAAGAGGCGTGACGCGCTGTTGGAAGCCGTTGCGGAGCATCTGCCCGCATGGCAGCCCATCGGCGTCGCGGCTGGGTTGCACGTCGTGCTGCGCATGCCGGACGGGACGGACGACCTCGCGTTGAAGAGCAGGCTCGCGGAGCGTGGCGTGAACGTCTGGGCGTTGGCGCAGTACACGCGCACGCCCATGTGGCCCGGTCTGGTGCTCGGGTACGCGTCGCTCACCCCTGACCGCCTGCGTGAGGCGGTCAGGGAGATCGCGGACGTCGCCGTCGCTTAGAGGATGTGCTCGCGCTTGGCGCTCGTGTCGGCGCCGAGGATGTGCTCGCGGTCGCCGGTGTCGGGACCGGACAGTGCCGCGACGGCGACGAACAGCAGAGCGGCAGCGATGAGAACACGCATGGCGCGGTAAACCCCCAGGTAGAACGGTTGACCCTGTCAGCCTAGTCCGCGCCTCCAGAAATTGTCAGTGCTCGGGTGCACCATGAGACCTGTGCTTCTCTCCGAAGTGGTCGACACGTCAGCCGCGGTGGCGGCGACCCGGTCGCGCCTGGCCAAGGTCAAGGCGCTGTCCGCGTTGCTGCGCGCGGCGACGGCGGACGTAGTGGTCGCGGTGGTGTCGTTCCTCATCGGCACACCGCGGCAGGGACGCATCGGCGCAGGCTGGCGCACCGTGATCGATCTGTCGGTGCCTCCGGTCGCCGGCGCCGAACTGACCATCGCCGAGGTCGACGCGGCGCTCGCCGAGGTGGCCGCGACGTCCGGCAAGGGCTCGGCGCAGCGCCGGGTCGACCTGCTGACGGCGCTGTTCGGGCGTTCGACGGAGGCGGAGCAGGATTTCTTACGCCGGTTGCTCACCGGCGAGCTCCGTCAGGGCGCGCTGGAGGGCGTGATGCTGGACGCGATCGCCTCCGCGGCGGACGTGCCGGGCGAGACCGTGCGGCGCGCGTTCATGCTGTCCGGCCGGTTACCGGAGACCGCGGTGGCCGCGCTGGAGGGCGGCGCCCCGGTGCTGGAGGCGTTCCGGCTGGAGGTCGGCCGGCCCCTGCGGCCCATGCTGGCCTCACCGGCGGAGTCGCTGGACGAGGCGCTGGCCGAGCTCGGCAGCGTCGTGGTGGAGCACAAGCTCGACGGTGCGCGCATCCAGGTGCACCGCTCCGGCGACGAGGTCCACGTCTACACGCGCACGTTGCGCGAGATCACCAAGACGGTGCCGGAGCTCGTCGAGCTCGTACGGGGCCTGCCGTGCACGTCGGTGGTGCTCGACGGCGAGACGCTGGCGCTGACCGACGAGGGGAGAC
Source organism: Lentzea sp. HUAS TT2 (assembly GCF_051853195.1). Taxonomy (NCBI): domain Bacteria; kingdom Bacillati; phylum Actinomycetota; class Actinomycetes; order Pseudonocardiales; family Pseudonocardiaceae; genus Lentzea; species Lentzea sp. HUAS TT2. The sequence continues at coordinate 3,654,338 of NZ_CP196667.1, forward strand.
CGCGCCCGTTCCAGGAGACGATGAGCAGGTTCGGCGCGCAGGACGAACGCGAGCTGCTGCTGCACCCGTACTTCTTCGACTGCCTGCACCTCGACGGCAAGGACCTGCTCGACGAGCCGTTGCGCGACCGCCTCGCCGCACTGCGGCAGGTGGCGGGCGAGCAGGTCATCCCCGGTGTGCTGGACCCGTCACCGGAGGAGGCGGCGAACGTCGTCACGGCGTCGCTGTCCGCCGGCCACGAGGGCGTGATGGTGAAGTCGCTGGCCTCGCCCTACGCGGCAGGCCGCCGCGGCAGCGCCTGGCAGAAGGTGAAGCCGGTGCACACGCTCGACCTGGTCGTGCTCGGCGTCGAGTGGGGCAGCGGCCGCCGCCGCGGCTGGCTGTCGAACCTGCACCTGGGCGCCCGCGACCCGGACGGCGGCCCGCCCGTGATGGTCGGCAAGACCTTCAAGGGCCTCACCGACGAGCTGCTGAAGTGGCAGACCAAGGCCCTGCAGGAGATCGCGGCCGAGCAGAACGACTGGGTGGTCATGGTCCGCCCGGAGCTGGTGATCGAGATCGAGCTGGACGGCGTGCAGGTCTCGCCGCGCTATCCCGGTGGCGTCGCGCTGCGGTTCGCCCGCGTCGTGCGCTACCGCCCGGACAAGGACCCGTCGGAGGCCACGACGATCGAGGAGGTGAGGGCGCTTCTGCCTGCCGCACAACCGAATCCCAGGGCTGACGGCCGCTAGGTTGGCGGTGTGGGGGAGAACCAGGAGCTCGGGCGCGCTTACGTCGAGCCGGACGACTTCGCGCAGTGGACGGAGTTGGACCGCGGCGCGACGCTGAGCTGGTACGACGGACGGGTCCTCGCCGTGCAGGACTTCGGCAAGACGGTCCGCGTCGTCCTGCCGATCAGCCTCGACACCGGAGAATCGGTGCGGATCGAGGTCTGGGTCGTGCACGACTTCGGCGACGGAGGCGAGCTCGCCGCGGAGCTCGAAGCAGGGGACTGGAGTGGAGCGACGGCCCAGGGCGTCCTGCTCAACGTGGTCGAGCCCTGGCCGGAGGTCTACGGCGCCCCGGTGACGTTCGCCGGGGAACCAGGCGAGTGGCTGCCCCGCATCACCGGTTCCGAGCACCCCGTCCTGCACCGCGTCCTCACCGAGAAGTGGCCGGTCAGCGTGCTCGCGCTGGGGCGGTTCTGGTTCGAAAATCGAGTGCGGCCGTCAGCGCCCGGCAATAGCGTCAAGCCAGTGACCGACGCATCCGCGCTGCTCAGCGCATTCGACACCCAGGCCCGCTCCGCCGAGTGGGAGGCGTATCCCGGCGCCGTGCAGGACTCGGAGGTGTTCCGGGTCGCCTGGGACCACCGCCGCGGTTTCGTCTCGGGCCCGCCGGACCTCCGCGTCGACGGCGCCGAGCTCGACGCGGTGATCGCACGCCAGCGCGACTACTTCGCCGCCCGCGGACAGGCCGTCGAGTGGAAGACCTGGGGCCACGACAAGCCCGCTGACCTGCCGCAACGGCTGGAGGCGGCCGGGTTCGTCTCCGAGGGCCGCGAGACCGTGCTCGTCGGGCTCGCCGAGGAGATGGCCGGGCCGGTCCACCTCGGGGACGGCATCGTCCTGCGCGAGACCAAGGAGGAGGCCGACCTGCATCGGCTGGCCACCACCGCCACGGAGGTGTTCGGCAGGAACAGCTCCTGGCTCGTCGACTACCTGCTGGAGAAGAAGGACGACCCGAACACGGTCGTCGTGGTCGCGGAGGCCGGTGGTCAGGTCGTGTCGTCGGCGCGGCTGGAGATCGTGCCGGGCACGGAGTTCGGCGGGCTCTGGGGTGGCGGCACGCTGGAGCAGTGGCGGGGCAAGGGCATCTACCGCGCGCTCGTGGCGCACCGGGCGCGCGTCGCGCTCGAACGCGGCATCAAGTACCTGCAGGTCGACGCGTCGGAGGACAGCCGGCCGATCCTCGAACGCCTCGGGTTCGTGGTGGTGACCACGACCACCGGTTACGTCTGGGAGCCGAGCCCCCTGCCCAAGTGAGACGCTGCGGGTATCGTGGAAGCACGTGCGGTTCATCGAAGGGCATCGACCCTCTTACGACCTGACCTACGACGACGTGTTCCTCGTTCCCGGCCGCAGTGCCGTGGAGTCCCGGTTCGGCGTCGACCTCTCCACTTCGGACGGCACCGGGGCCACGATCCCGATCGTCGTCGCGAACATGACGGCCGTGGCCGGGCGGCGGATGGCGGAGACCATCGCGCGGCGCGGCGGGCTCGTCGTCATCCCGCAGGACGTGCCCACGGAGGCCGTCGCGGAGATCATCGCGTGGGTCAAGGAACGGCATCCCGTGTGGGACACGCCGTTGACGCTCACCACGGGTGACGCGGTGGCGGACGCGTGGAACCTGTTGCACAAGCGGGCGCACGGGGCGGTCGTCGTCGTGGACGACGGTGGGCGGCCCCTAGGTGTCGTGGACGAGGCGGCGCTCACCGGGGTCGACCGGTTCGCGCGGCTCGGCGACGTCATGAACACCGACGTGCTGAAGCTGTCGCTCGACTCGCGGCCCCAGGACGTGTTCGACGAGCTGCACCACAGCGCGCACAAGATCGCGCTGGGAGTGGACGACTCGCTGCGGCTCAGGGGTGTGCTGACCGAGCTGACGGCGCTGCGGGCCGAGGTCTACCAGCCGGCCACGGACGACGAGGGGAGGCTGCGGGTAGCGGCGGCCGTCGGGGTCAACGGGGACGTGCGGGCCAAGGCCGAGGCGTTGATCAAGGCCGGGGTGGACGTGCTCGTCGTCGACACCGCCCACGGGCACCAGGAGAAGATGATCGCGGCGCTGAAGGCCGTGAAGGAGGCGAACCCGGACGTGCCGGTGGCGGCGGGCAACGTCGTCACCGCGGAGGGCGTGCGGGACCTGGTCGCGGCCGGCGCCGACATCATCAAGGTCGGTGTCGGGCCCGGCGCCATGTGCACCACGCGGATGATGACCGGCGTCGGGCGGCCGCAGTTCAGCGCCGTGGCCGAGTGCGCCGCGGAGGCGCGCAAGCTCGGCAAGCACGTGTGGGCCGACGGTGGTGTGCGGCATCCGCGCGACGTGGCGCTGGCGTTGGCGGCAGGGGCCAGCAGCGTGATGGTCGGCAGCTGGTTCGCGGGGACGTACGAGTCGCCGGGGGACCTGCAGCGCGACGAGCGCGGGAACCTCTACAAAGAATCCTTCGGAATGGCGTCGAAGCGTGCCGTGACGGCGCGGACGCGGGGAGACAACGCGTTCGAGAGGGCCAAGAAGGGGCTGTTCGAAGAGGGCATCTCCACGTCGAAGATGCGGTTGGACCCGGTGCGCCCGAGCGTGGAGGACCTGCTCGATGCGATAACGTCCGGCGTTCGCTCGGCCTGCACGTATGCCGGTGCGAACTCTCTGGAGGAATTCCACGACAAGGCTGTGCTCGGCATCCAGTCCGCCGCTGGATTCGCGGAAGGAAGGCCGTTGCCAGGGGGATGGTGAGAAAGTGGACGAAGCGGTCTCGGTAAGAGATCTCCGCAAAGTCTATAAAACGGGGCAAAAACCCGCGGTGGACGGATTGAGTTTCGAGGTCCACCGGGGTGAGGTCTTCGGATTGCTCGGGCCCAACGGCGCGGGCAAGACGACCACGGTCGGTGTCCTCACCACGCGCGTCCGCCCCACCTCGGGGCAGGCGCTCGTGGAGGGCGTCGACGTCGTGGCCGACTCCAAGCGTGCGCGGCAGTTGCTCGCCGTCGTGCCGCAACGCAACAACCTCGACCGGTCGCTCAATGCGCGCCAGAACCTGTTGTTCCACGCGGCCTACCACGGCATCGGTCCGAAGGAACGCGCGAAGCTCGCCGACGACATCATCGAGCGGATGGGCCTCAAGGACCATCAGAACGCGCTCGTCGACACGTTGTCCGGCGGTCAGGCGCAACGGCTGATGATCGCCCGTGCGCTGATGCACCGCCCCAAGGTGCTGTTCCTCGACGAACCGAGCACCGGCCTCGACCCGCAGGCCCGGCTCTTCGTCCACGAGCGCATCGCCGCACTGCACGCGGACGGCGTCACGGTCGTCCTCACCACGCACGACATGGACGAGGCCACGAAGCTGTGCGACCGGGTCGGCATCGTCGACCACGGCAAGCTGCTGACGCTGGACGCGCCGGACGAGCTCACGAAGACCCTGCCCGGCAGCAACACCGTCAGCGTCACGGTGAGCCCCAACGGCCACGACATCGCCAAGATCACCCAGGCTCTGTCCGAAGTGGACGGCGTGCAGCGCGTGGAGGAACTGAACGGCATGTACCGCGTCTTCACCGACGCCGACACCGCGATCACGCTGCCCGCCGTGCTGAACGTCCTGCGGGACCTCGACGTCACGGTCAGCGACGTCGCGATCGGCAAGCCCAGCCTGGAAGACGTCTTCATCCACCTGACCGGCAGGGAGCTTCGGTGAGCCAACTCAGGACGTTCCGGGCGATCCTGTGGCGCGACGTCTTCGTCACGGGCCGCGAGCTGCCGAGCTTCCTCGCGCAGGTGATCATCCAGCCGTTCTTCATCCTCTTCATCTTCGCGAAGGTGCTGGGGGACATCGGGTACGTGCAGGGCGACTTCGCGCAGGTGCTGTTACCGGGCATCATCGCGATGAACGGGTTCCTGGGCGCGCTGCAGAACACCACGCTGCCGTTGGTTCTGGACTTCTCGTGGACGCGCGAGATCGAGGACCGGCTGCTCGCGCCGATCTCGATCCCGCTGGTCGCGGTCGAGAAGATCGTGTTCGGCGCGGTCCGCGGGTTCTTCGCGGCCGTGCTGATGGTGCCCGTCGGTTTCGTGATGCTCGACGTGTCGTGGGCATGGTCGGGGATTCCCGGTGCGTTGCTGGTGATCATCCTGGGATGCCTCGCCGGCGGCAGTGTCGGGCTCGTCATCGGCACCTCGGTGCCCGCGCGCCGGGTCAACGTGATGTTCGCGGTGATCCTCACGCCGATCCTGTTCACGGGCTCCGCGCAGTTCCCGTGGCGGTCGCTCAGCGACGACCTGCTGTGGTTCAAGGTGGTCTGCGCGCTGAACCCGCTGACGTACGTGAGCGAGGGCATGCGCGCGGAGTTGGTGCCGGACGTGCCGCACATCCCGTTGCCGATCGTGCTGCTGGTCCTCGTCGTGGCCATCGCGGGCTTCGGCGGGCTCGGCCTGCGCGGCTTCATGAAACGGGCCCTGGACTAAAGAGAACGGCCCCGCGCAACGACTGCGCGGGGCCGTTCTCGTTCACGGCACTGCTATGAGGCGTAGTCCTCCAGCATCTCGGTGACGAGGGCCGCGATCGGCGAACGCTCCGAGCGCGTCAGCGTGACGTGAGCGAAGAGCGGGTGGCCCTTCAGCTTCTCGATCACCGCCGCCACGCCGTCGTGCCGGCCGACCCGCAGGTTGTCGCGCTGCGCCACGTCGTGCGTCAGCACCACCCGCGAGTTGCTGCCCAGACGCGACAGCACGGTCAGCAACACGTTGCGCTCCAACGACTGCGCCTCGTCCACGATCACGAAGGAGTCGTGCAGCGAGCGGCCGCGGATGTGGGTGAGGGGCAGGACCTCGAGCATCCCGCGGTCCATCACCTCTTCCACGACCGCCTGGCTCACCAGCGCGCCGAGGGTGTCGAACACCGCCTGCGCCCACGGCCCCATCTTCTCGCTCTCGCTACCCGGCAGGTAACCGAGCTCCTGGCCACCGACCGCGTACAGCGGCCGGAACACCACGACCTTGCGGTGCTGCCTGCGCTCCATCACGGCTTCGAGACCGGCGCACAGCGCCAGTGCCGACTTGCCGGTGCCCGCACGTCCGCCCAGCGAGACGATGCCGACCTCGGAGTCCAGCAGCAGATCCAGTGCGATCCGCTGTTCGGCGGACCTCCCGTGCAGTCCGAACGCCTCCCGATCTCCGCGCACCAGCTTGATCTGCTTGTCCGCGGTCACCCGGCCCAGAGCGCTCGAGGTGCCCGCCAGCAACCGGATCCCGGTGTGGCAGGGCAGTTCCGCGATGTGCTCCAGGTCCTCGAACTGGGTGGGGTCGACGACGTTCTCCTTGAACAGGCTGTCCACCAGGGACTGTGGAACGTCCAGATCGGACATTCCCGTCCAGCCTGACAGGGTCACGTCGTGCGCCCGGTACTCCTCCGCCTGCAGGCCGACCGATCCGGCCTTGACCCGCAGCGGCATGTCCTTCGTCACCAGGGTGACGTTGCGCCCCTCAGCAGCGAGGTTGAGGGAGCACGCGAGGATTCGGGCGTCGTTGGAGTCCGTTCGGAAACCTGATGGCAACACCTCCGGGTCGGAGTGGTTGAGCTCGACGTGCAAGGTGCCTCCCAGATCCCCGATGGGGATCGGCGAATCGAGGCGACCATGCCGCAAGCGCAGGTCGTCGAGGAGGCGCAGGGCTTCCCTCGCGAACCAGCCCAGTTCGGGGTGGTGGCGCTTGCCCTCCAGCTCGCTGATCACCACGAGCGGGAGCACGACCTCGTGCTCCGCGAAACGGGTGGCGGCGAGAGGATCGGACAGCAGTACCGACGTGTCCAGCACATATGTCGTGATGGCTGGGGCGGCGGACTTGCGCCGGGAGGAAGAACTGCGCGATGAGCCTGAGGAACGGCTCGCGGGACGTCGTGCGTTCACGGCAACTCCCTCACGAACGCGGCACCCGCGTCCGCTCCTCGCTGGGCCAGGCACCACCCTGATTGATCGTCTTGCCCTCCGCCGGTGTGGCGTCAGGCAGGTCGACCACGAGGGCCGGGTGCCGGCCCCCTCGCGACGTTGTCTGCCACGATCAGAGCCTCCCTGCGCGGTCCGCAGTGGTCGCGTCCCGCCGCTTTTGAAGTTACCTGCGGAAGTGCCCCATCTGCACGAAGCCACACAGGTGAATCCGAATTCGTCATCTGCCCGCAAACATCCCGAAACGTGACCACAAGCGTGTTTCCGCTGGTCAGATGCTGTTCTCGTGGGTGTTGCGCGCCAGCCACGACAAGCCGTCCCTGACCTGGGATTCGAGTGATTTCGGCACGAGAGGCTCGTCGAGAAGCCTCAGATAGCGGGAGTCGAGCGTTTCGCCGGGTGCGCGGACGTCGAGCCAGGCCCTTACGAGACGCACTCCTTCGACGTATGTCGTGGTGTACGCGCGCCACAGCGGATCGGCCAAAAAGCGGACCATTTGCCGTGCGCGACGGTCGGGGACTAGCAGCCACCTGCGCAGATACGCAACCACGTCATCCTGATCCGCACCCCGATCGTGTAGCAGCAGAGCGGCGTCCTGCCGGACCGTGAGCAGGCCCGATGCCGCCGACTCGACCTTTTCGGACAGTTCGCCGTCCATTCGCAACCCGAGGTCGCCGAGGATCCGCTCCGTCCACACGCCCCAGCCGGGCCCGACCGCGGCGTGCAGGCCGAGGTCCGCCATGCCCTCCGCCATCAGGCACTGCGGCGTGTTGATCAGGAAGATCGACTGCTCCGCGTGGCCGCGCTTGGCGACCAGGCCGGCCTCCTTGCGGCAGTGCTCGGTGTGGTGGCCCGGGTAGGACTCGTGCGCGACCAGGTGCGGCAGGTTCGACATGCGGTGGCCGAGGTCGGCGTTGACCGCGACCCGGCTGCGGTAGCCGCCGAGGTAGTAGTTGAAGCCGCTCCACGGCTTGTTCGTGACGACCCGGTACTCCACGATCTCCTGCTCGGGCAGCGCGTACTTCTGGCGCACCCGGTCCCTCAGGGCGCTCGACAGGGCCTGTACGACGCCCTGGAGCCTGCGTGCGGGCACCTCGTCGGCGGTTCGGAAGGCCGTGAGCCGGTCGGCGAGCGAGCCCGGCCCCTCGAGCACCGCGGCGAGGTTGCGGTGGGCCTGCGCGTACGCGTCCTCGTCACCGGGACGGATGCGGACCTGGAAGTACTGCTGGACCTCGTCGACGAACGAGATGCGCTCGCCGTCGAGCTTGCGCGCGGTGCACTCCAGCGCCCTCAGGTGCGCGTCGAGGAACTGTTTGCGCTGCTCGGTGAGGTCGCTGCCGGGAACCTCCGCGCGCAGCAGCCGCGCGTGGTCCCCCAGTGCCCTGGGGTGCAGGCGCGGCTCGTTGTCGACGGCGCGGCTCAGTGCCGGGTCGCCGGTGAACGAGTCGACGAACCCGGACACCAGGCGCCCGAGCCGCAGCCCCAGCACCAGATATCCGCGCACCAGCTCGTTGGCGTCCATGAGTCGGAGAGCGTAGAGCGTCTACCACAGCGTCTTACTCGCGACCGAATCGTGAATCGACGACCACCTGATCGGGGAATGTTGTTGATCTTGCCGTCACACAATGGGGTCACGCGGGCCGCCTTTTTGGATCAATGCCTATAGCGTTTCCGCCCGGAGACCCCACCGCTCCGGAGATCCCCGAAGACTCCGGAAATGACGGGGATAACCCGACATGAAGGAGAATCACATGAAGAAGGCCTGTGCCGTGGTTGCCGCTGCAGCCGCGCTGTCGCTCGCGTTCGCCCCGGCCGCCATGGCCGGCGAGGGCCACGGTGGACACCACTGGAAGAACGGCCCCCTGCTGGTTCTGCTGAACGGCAACAACCTCAACGGCACCATCGGTGCGTGTGGCAACAACGTCGGCGTGCTGGGTGGCGCTGTGCCGATCAACTCGCCGTCGATCACCGAGACCTGCGCCGCCGGCGGCATCGTCGACGAGGGCTGATCTCCCTTTTAGCTCTACGTCTGGGGGCGTCATTTCTGGCGCCCCCAGACGCGTTTTTTCCCCGTTTTAAACCTTCATGAGGAGAAATATCGTGCTGAAGAAGGCTGCTGCCGCCCTCGGCGTTGCTGCTGCGTTCGTTGCCGTCGGTTCCCCCGCGATGGCCGCTCCCGGCCACCACTGGGTCAACGAGCCGCTGCTGGTCGTCGGCAACGCCAACAACCTCAACCTCACCGGTGGCGTGTGCGGCAACAACGTCGGCGTGCTCGGCGCGGCGGTTCCGGTGAACTCGCCCTCCATCACGGAGACCTGCGCGGCCGGCGGCATCGAGGACGGCGCCGAGTGGGGCTACGACGACTGATCTCGTCGTCGACGCACTTCAGGGGCGCCCACCTCGCGGTGGGCGCCCTTTTGCGTCAGCTGCCGTACCTGCGGTGGCGCTTGGCGTACTCGCGCATGGCCCGCAGGAAGTCGGTGCGCCGGAAACCGGGCCAGTAGGCCTCGCAGAACCAGAACTCCGAGTGCGCGGACTGCCAGAGCATGAAACCGGAAAGCCGCTGCTCACCGGACGTGCGGATGATCAGGTCAGGATCCGGCTGACCGGACGTGTAGAGGTGCTCCGCGATGTGGTCGACATCGAGCACCTCCGCCAGCTCCTCGATGGTGCCGCCACGCTCGGCGTGCGACTGCAGGAGCTTCCGGACGGCGTCCGCGATCTCCTGCCGCCCGCCGTACGCGACGGCGACGTTGACCTGGATGCCCGTGCGGTTCTTGGTGCGCGCCGCGGCGTTCGTGAGCCGCTCGGCGTGCTCCTTGGGCAACATGTCGATGGCGCCGACGTGCCGGACCCGCCACGGCTTGCCGTCGCCGGCCAGCTCGTCGGTGATGTCCGCGATGATGTCGAGCAGCGGCGCCAGCTCTTCGTTGTCGCGGTTGAGGTTGTCGGTGCTCAGCATCCAGAGGGTGACGACCTCCACTTTGGCGTCACCACACCACTCGAGCAGCTCGAGAATCTTGCGCGCGCCGGCCCTGTGACCGTGCGCGACGTCGGTGAAGCCGGCTTCCCTGGCCCACCTGCGGTTGCCGTCGAGAACCACGCCCACGTGCTTGGGTGCCTGAGGCGTGGCGCTCAGCTCACGTCGGAGGATCCACTCGTAGAGGTGGATAGCGACGTCTTTCACACGGGTGCGGAGTGCCACGTCCGAACAGCGTACGCCGTGCAAGGTTCATCACTGAGTACTGGTCGGAAACCTACGGTCGCGTAACCTAGGTACCTGTGACCACTGCAACCGTTCCTCCTCAGCCCGGACTGCGGCCGCGCCTGCGTGGATGGCTGCACCTCTGGTCGTTCATCGCTTCGGTGGCGACAGGCGCGACGCTCATCGCACTGGCGGCGTCCACGGTGTCCGCCCGCGCCGCCCTCGCCACCTCCGTCTACGGCCTGACAGTTCTGGGCCTGTTCGGTGTCTCGGCGCTGTACCACCGCGTCACGTGGAAGTCCGAACGCGTGCGCACGTGGATGAAGCGGCTCGACCACTCGATGATCTTCGTGTTCATCGCCGGTACCTACACGCCGTTCGCGCTGCTGGCGATGGATCCTGGGACCGGGTCGACGGTGCTTCTGGTCGTGTGGATCGGGGCTTTGCTCGGGGTCACGTTGAAGCTGGCTTGGCCGCATGCGCCTCGGTGGCTCGGGGTGCCGATCTACATCGCTCTGGGGTGGGTCGCGGTTTTCGTTCTGCCTGAGTTGTTGCACCACGCTGGGGTTGCTGCGTTGGTGCTGTTGCTGGTGGGTGGTGCGCTGTACACGGTGGGCGCGGTGTTCTACGCGACTCGGTGGCCGAATCCCTGGCCTCAGGTTTTCGGGTATCACGAGTTCTTCCACGCTGCGACTGTGGTTGCGGCTATCTGCCACTACATCGCCATCTGGCTCGCGATGTACTCCTGACCTGGCGTTTTCCCAGGTTGCTGGTCTTGTCAGGCCGTTTCCAGGCCGAGCGAGGCACATTCGACTTCGAGCAGGGCTGTCCACACCAGGGTCTGCGTCGACGATCGCCAGCGCGTCCGCGCCCTCTTCAGGCCTTTTGATCCAGTGCTCGCCGTCGCGCAGCCGGTGAAGCACGCGGACGTCCATGAGCACTCCACGGGCGTAGGCCCGGCCAAGTGCGCGAACGGTTGCCTCGTCCTGTGCAGCGGCCCCGGCGACCCGGTCAAGCGCCGGCCCACGCCGTTCCACTTCGCTCATCGCGACCTCCGCTGATCGGGGCCGTGGTCTGCGCCATCTAGCTCGCGATGTACTCCTGATGATCTACTGCGGACATGGGTGCGTCCGCCTGGATCCGCTACGCCGACTACAACCCTGACCCGGTCGTGGTCCTGAACGCTCTGCACGAGCAGGCGCTCGCCAGCGGCGAGTACCACTGGGCCGAACCGGACGTTCCGCGGCCGACGACGGTCCAGGCGCTGCAGGAGCTCTACGGCGTGTACGAGCGCCTCCCGCTGGAGGGCACGCACTCGGTGCTCGACGTCTTCGAGGTCCGTGACGACGTAGAGCCCTGGACGGTCCGCCCCATGGCCGCGGCGGAGATGCGCGAGAAGTTCGGCACCGTCACGCCCACGCGCGAGCAGTTCGACGCGTCCTACGAGGCCGGAGAGCTCGACGAGGACGACGGTCTCAAGTGGAACGGACGGTTCACCACGCTCTTCGAGAACGGTGTGCCGGCCACGACCGTCGTGTGGGGTATCTCGGGCGACTAGCCACCCCGGCTAGCCGCCCGTTGCGCGTCAGCGGCCGCCGCGCGCCATGTGCAGCACGTCCAGAGCGGCGTCCAGCTGCTGCTCGGTGAGCTTTCCCGGCACGTGCCCGCGCTCCAGCACCACCTCGCGGATGGTCTTGCGCTCCTTCAACGACTGCTTGGCGATCGAAGCCGCCTCCTCGTAGCCGATGTAGCGGTTCAGCGGCGTGACGATGGACGGCGACGACTCGGCGTACTCCCGCATCTGGTCCACCGAGGGTTCGGTGCCCAGGAGGACCTTGTCGGCCAGCAGGCGGGCGACGGCGGCCAGCAGGCGGGACGACTCCAGGACGTTGCGGGCGATGACCGGCAGCATCACGTTGAGCTGGAAGTTGCCCTGCGAGCCGGCGAACGCGACGGTGGCGTCGTTGCCGATGACCTGGGCCACGACCATCATCGTCGCCTCGGAGATCACCGGGTTGACCTTGCCCGGCATGATCGAGCTGCCCGGCTGGAGGTCGGGGAGGGCCAGTTCGCCCAGGCCCGTGCGGGGGCCGGAGCCGAGCCAGCGGAGGTCGTTGGCGATTTTGAACAGCGCTACCGCGGTGGCGCGGAGCTGGCCCGAGATCTCGACCACGCCGTCCTGGGTGGCTTGGGCCTCGAAGTGGTCGCGGGCCTCTACCAGCGGCAGGTCGGTGGCGGTGGCCAGTTCGGCTGCCACCAGGCGGCCGAAGTCCGCGGGGGCGTTCAGGCCCGAGCCGACCGCGGTGCCGCCGATGGGGAGTTCCGCCAGGCGCGGGATCGAGGCGTGCAGGCGTTCCACCGAGTAGCGGACCTGGGACGCCCAGGCGCCTGCCTCCTGGCCGAGGGTGATCGGGACGGCGTCCATGAGGTGGGTGCGACCGGACTTGACCAGGTCGGACCATTCGCGGGCGCGTGATTCCAGGACGCCCTGGAGGTGTTCCAGGGACGGGATCACGTCGGTCAGGACGGCCTCGGTGGCGGCCACGCGCAGGGTGGTCGGGAAGGTGTCGTTGGACGACTGCGAGGCGTTGACGTGGTCGTTCGGGTGGACGTCGCGGCCGAGGGCTCGCGTGGCCAGGGTGGCGATGACCTCGTTGGCGTTCATGTTCGAGGACGTGCCGGAACCTGTCTGGAAGACGTCTACCGGGAAGTGGGCGTCCCACTGGCCGTTGGCGACCTCGTCGGCCGCGGTGGCGATGGCGGAGGCCACGTCCTCGTCGAGGACGGCGAGCTGGGCGTTGACCCGGGCCGCCGCTGCCTTGAGCAGGCCCAGTGCTCTGATCTGGGCGCGTTCCAGGCCTCGACCGGAAATCGGGAAGTTCTCGACCGCGCGTTGTGTTTGGGCGCGCCACAATGCGTCGACCGGCACGCGGACCTCACCCATCGTGTCGTGCTCGACGCGGTACTCCTGTTCAGACATACCTTCGAGTCTCTATGGTCGATCACAGCACTGCCACCCACCACTGGCAGAAGGGCACCACTCATGGAGCGTGACGTCGACCTCCTCATCGTGGGAGCTGGTCCCACGGGGTTGTTCGCCGCTTACTACGCAGGCTTCCGGGAAATGAACGTCGCCGTCGTCGACGCACTGCCAGAACCGGGCGGCCAGGTCACGGCGATGTATCCGGAGAAGATGATTTTCGACGTGGCGGGGTTTCCCGCCGTGCGGGGACGTGACCTCGTGAACGGGCTGGTGGAGCAGGCCGGGCAGTTCAAGCCGACCTACCTGCTCGGCCGCCAGGCGCGCACCTGTGAGTCCATTGAGGACGGTTTGCGGGTCGGGCTGGCGGACGGTTCGTCGATCAACACCAAGGCCGTGCTGATCACGGCGGGCATGGGCGAGTTCAACCCGCGCCCGTTGCCCGCGGGTGACGGTTGGCTGGGACGTGGCATGGTCCACTTCGTGCCGGTGCTCGCTGAGCACACCGGGCAGCACGTGGTGATCGTGGGCGGTGGCGACTCGGCGTTCGACTGGGCGCTGGCGCTGCAGCCGATCGCCGCGAGCGTGAAGATCGTGCACCGCAGGGCCAACTTCCGCGCGCACGCGGCCACCGTGCGGCAGGTGCGGGAGCTCGGGGTCGAGATCATCACCGACGCCGAGGTGCTGGCGTTGCGCGGCGAGCCACTGTCCGAAGTGGACATCAAGGTCAAGGGTGGCGACGCGCGGACCTTGCCGGCGCACACCGTGGTCGCGGCGCTCGGGTTCACGGCCGACCTCGGGCCGATCGAGTCGTGGGGGCTCGAGCTCGACCACCGCGCGGTGCTCGTCGACTCCACCATGAAGACCAAGCTGGACAGGGTCTACGCGGCGGGCGACGTCGCGCAGTACCCCGGCAAGGTCAAGCTCATCGCGACCGGGTTCGGGGAGGCGGCGACCGCGGTCAACAACATCGCGGTGGCGCTCAACCCGTCGGCGCACCTGTTCCCCGGGCACTCCAGCGACGGCAGCTGACGGCAGGATCTGCGGGCATGGGGAGACTTGTGGCCGTGCTCGCGGCCTGTCTGCTGTTGTCGGGGTGCAGCGACTGGCCGCCGTACGCGGTGCGGCTCGGGCCGACCGGTGGCGTCGAGATCGTCTACGCGAACTGCGGCGAGGAGGCCGAGAAGCTCGTCCGCATCGCGTTCGTGGTCGTGGAGGGCGACACGTGGGACGAGGACGAGCCGAAGATCTGGCAGCTCGACTTCGTCACGCCGACCCCGCTGTCCTCCGTCGAGACGGGGCGTACGCCGGAGGGCGCGGTGGAGACGGTTCCCTGGCAACAGCCCGCTCCCGACCAGGAAGTGCACGTCGAGATCGCCTACGAGCAGCGCCCACAGGCCACCACGCAGATGTTCACCCTCGCGCAGCTCAGCGAGGGCAAGACGTTGTACCGCGGGGACTGGGTGTCGCGGGAGGAGTTCGACGCGCGCTGCGAGTGACTACGCGAGCGGTGCCGGGTCGTGCTTCGCCAGGTGCTGGAAGATGATCGACGTGCGGAAGCCGACGATCTCCTTGCGCTGACTCAGCCTGTCCACCAGGAACGCGTGCAGGCGGTCGTTGTCCTGCGCGCTCACGTGGATCACGAAGTCGTCGCTGCCCGCCATCACGAACACCGCCGTCACCTCGGGCAGGCCGTGGGCGAAGGTCTTGAACGCGTCGATCACGGCGCGGCTCAGCGGGCGGACCTGGATCGACACCAGCGCCTGCACGCCCCGGTTCAGCGCGGACGGGGTGATGTCGGCGTGGTAGCCGCGGATCACGCCCCGTTCGCGCAGCAGGCGGGTGCGTTCCAGGCACGTCGACGGCGCGACGCCCACCTTGCGGGCGATGTCGCGGTTCGACTGCCGGGCATCGCGCTGCAGTTCCCGCACGATCGCCGAATCAAGTTCATCCATCGCGCTCCTCAGGCTGCTTTGCCGAACAACGTTCGGAGAAGCATCATCAACCCTGCTGTTCACCCTAACTTCGAGGTCGAAGCCTGGCTGAAGTTCGGGGAGGAACGAAGATGTGGGAACACGAACAGCTCGTCGTCCGCTCGGGGAAACGATCGGGGATGACCACCATGGTCGCCCTGCACTCGACGGCGGCGGGGCCGGCGGTCGGCGGGTGCCGGATGAAGGCGTACGCGCAGATCACCGATGCCGTGACGGACGTGCTGCGGTTGTCCAAGGCCATGACGCTGAAGTGCGCGGCGGCCGGGATCCCGCACGGGGGAGCCAAGAGCGTGATCGTGGTGGACCGGGAGCTCACGCCGCAGCTCAGGCGTGACGTGCTGCTCGACCACGCCGACCTGATCAACGAGTTCGGCGGCGCCTACCAGGCCGGTCCGGACGTCGGGACGGGACCGGACGACATGCTGGTGCTCAGGGAGCTGACGCCGCACGCCTACTGCCTGCCCGAGGAGCACGGCGGTACGGGCTCGTCGAGCGGGCCCACGGCGCGGGGTGTGCTGGCGGCGTTGAAGGCGGCTGCCCGGCACACGTTCGGCACGAGCGACCTGGCCGGCCGGAAGGTCGTGATCAGCGGGTTCGGCTCGGTGGGTGAGCTGATCGCCCGCGACCTGAAGGGTGCGGACGTCGTGGTGTCCGACGTGGACGAGAGCAGGCGGACGGGCGAGTTCGCCTGGGTGCGTCCTGACGAGGCGTACCGGATCAAGGCCGACGTGCTCGTCCCTGCGGCGGTGGGCGGGGTGCTCAGCCCGGAGAGCGTGCGGCACCTCGACGTCCGGTTGATCGTCGGGCCCGCCAACAACCAGCTCACCGAGGACGGCGTGGCGGACCTGTTGCGGGAGCGGGGGATCGTGTGGGTGCCCGATCACGTCGCCAGTGCCGGCGGTGTGATCTACACGCTCGCCAGGGAGGACGACGGGGCCGACCACGAGACTGCGCTGAAGAGGGTCGACCGCATCGGGACGACGGTCGAGAAGCTGCTTGAAGGCCTGGCCGGTGCCGGCCAGGCCTTCAAACCGGTCGGTCAGGGCAGGACCTGCACCTTCTCGCCGACCATGAGGTTGTCGTAGAACACCTGTGACGCGTCCCAGGACATCCGGATGCAACCGTGCGACTGGACGGCAGTGTCACCCTGGTGGAACGCGATGCCGGTCGTGGTGAAGTACACCGCGTTCGGCATCGGGCCGTTGTAGGGGACGCTCCAGTCGTTCTTCACCTTGCGCAGCACGGAGAACGTGCCGACCGGGGTCTCGTACCCCGGCTTGCCGTGGCTGATCGGCACCGGGCCGTAGCTCGTGGTGCCGTTGAAGACGAGCCATGCCCGGTTGGAATGCTTCTCCAGGCACGCTCCGTTGTAGACGGTGCATCCCGCCTGAGCCTGTGCGGGAACAGCGAAACCGAGGATCAGAAGCACCGTCGCGATCAGAACTCGCATCTCTCATCACCCCTCGGTAGTGGGATAACCACGATGGGGTGACTTGAATCATCTTCTTATGGAAGTACCTGGACGCGTTCGCCGGGGAAGAGGTTGTTGTAGAAGACCTCGGAGTCGTTCCAGGTCAGCCGCACGCAGCCGTGGGACTGGGAGTTCAGGTCGCCCTGGTGGAACGCGATGCCGTCGGTGGTGAAGTAGACGGCGTTGGGCATCGGGCCGTTGTAGGGGACGCTCCAGTCGTTCTTCACCTTGCGCAGCACCGGGAAGTTGCCCACCGGCGTGCCGAAGCCGGGCTTGCCGTGGCTGATCCGGACCGGGCCGTAGCTCGTCACGCCGTTGGTGACGAGCCAGGCCAGGTTCGTGTGCTTCTGGACGCACGCTCCGTTGTGGACGGAGCAGCTGGACGCTTGGGCGGGTGCCGCGAGACCAAGCAGGAACAAGGCCGTGACGGCCAGGACTCTCATGGTTGATGATCATGAGACCACCTGGACGGTGTCGCCAATCGAAAGGTTGTTGAAGTAGTACTTGGCCGACGGCGGGTCCAGGTGGATGCAGCCGTGCGACGGCACGGTCAGTGAGCCCTCGTGGAACGCGATGCCGCTCTCGGTGAAGTACGTCGACCAGGGCATCGCCGCGTTGTACGGCCGGCTCCACTCGTCCTTCACCTTGCGCAGCACCGGGAAGTTGCCCAGCGGCGTCTCGAAGCCCTTGCGCCCGTGCGTGATCGGCGTCGGGCCGTAGACGATCTTGTCGCCCCTGACGACCCACGACTGGTTCGTCGAGAGCTGGATGCACGCGCCGTCGCTGATGGTGCACGGCGTCGGCTTCACGACGGGCGGTGGCGGCGGCGGGGGAGGAGGCGGTGCCTCGGACGAGACCGGTGGAGCGGACGAGGCCGGCGGCGCCGGCGACGGTGCGGAAGAAGCCGAGGAAGCAGTAGAAGATGGTGGCGCTGCTGGAGTCTCGGCGTGCACGGCCCCCTGCGCGCACCCCGCCACCGACATCAACGCGACCGCCACTAGCAGCATCCGCATCGCGTACCCCCTGGTTGTTCCATCCCTTGCCGAAGTAGACGGCGGGAGGACTGCTCAGGTTGCAACGGCGAGGGCCCGCCTCCCATAACGAATGGGAGACGGGCCCTCGGAATGCGGTTACCCGGTTACAGGCCGCCCACGTTCGAGCTGACCCACGAGCGGTAGTACGCGACGTCGACGTAGATCGACGGCGCCTGGGCGCAGTTGGCGCCGCCGCCGGAGCGGCTCGTGGCACCGATGAGCTCCCAGCGGCCACCCACCGACTTCACCTGCGGGCCACCCGAGTCGCCGTAGCAGGCGCCCTTGTTGCCATCGGTGTTGTTGGTGCAGATCTCCGACGCGGCGCTGATGCCGGAGCACCGGCTGTCAGCGACGATCGAGGTGTTGAGCTCCTGCAGGGTCACCGGGGCACCACACGCGCCGCGGACCGGGCAGGTCTGGCCCCAGCCGATGATGCGGGTGGCGGTGCCGACCGCGCCCGACGACGTCGGGATGGTGATCGGGGCCTGGCTGACCGAGGTGTTCAGCTGCACGACCGCGAGGTCCGCGGACGGGTGCAGGATGATCCGCGACGCGCCGGTCGTGGTGCCGCCGCTGGTCCGGTTCGTGGTGCCGATCCGGGTGCGGATCGAGGACGCCGACGAGCCCTGGACGCAGTGCTTCGCCGTCACGACCCAGTTGGCCTTGACCAGCGAGGCGCCGCAGAAGTGGCTGCCGGAGGTGCTCTGCAGGGAGACCATGAACGGGTAGACCTGGGAGGCGTTGCCGCCGCCGACGATCATCGGCGAGACGTCGCCGTCAGCCGTGGGAGCGGGAGCCGCGCTGGCCGCGGTGACCGTGGCGAGCAGGGCGCCCGCGGCCACGACGATTGCGGAGAACAACGAACGTGCCCTCATCGTTGAGTTCCTTTCCTGAACCCGGCGCAGGGTTGCCGGGGTCAGGTCGGAAACTAAGGACGAACGTCACACCGTCACTAGGGTCACTCGTCTGGTTACCGAGCGTTCACAGTTCACAGTGAATGGGACAATTACGGCAGCGGCTGCTGCACGTCCTCGGGCAGGTCGAAGTCCACCGAGGCGTATTCGCGCAGCTTGTGCAGGCTGTGGAAGCCGTCGATCATGCGCACGGTGCCGGACTTGGAGCGCATGACGATCGACTGCGTGGTGCAGCCACCCGCCCGGTAGTGCACACCGCGCAGAAGGTCTCCGTCGGTCACACCCGTGGCGCAGAAGAAGACGTTGTCACCGGAAACAAGATCGTTCGTGGTGAGCACGCGGGACAGGTCGTGGCCCGCGCCGATCGCCTTCTCGCGCTCCTCGTCGTCCTTCGGCCACAACCGGCCCTGAATGGCGCCACCGACGCACTTCAGCGCCGCCGCGGCGATGATGCCCTCTGGCGTGCCACCGATGCCCACGAGCATGTCCACGCCCGACGTGGGGCGTGCCGCGGCGATCGCGCCGGCCACGTCGCCGTCGGAGATGAAGTGGATGCGCGCGCCGGCCTGACGGACCTCCCGCACGATCTGCTCGTGCCGCGGCCGGTCGAGGATGCACACGTTCACGTCGGACACGTCGCTGTGCTTGGCCTTCGCGACGCGGCGGATGTTCTCCGCGAGCGGCGCGGTGATGTCGATGACGTCGGCCGCCTCCGGGCCCACGGCGAGCTTCTCCATGTAGAACACGGCGGACGGGTCGAACATCGCCCCGCGCTCGGCCACCGCCAGCACGGCCAGCGCGTTCGGCATGCCCTTGGCCATCAGCGTGGTGCCGTCGATCGGGTCGACCGCGACGTCGCAGTCGGGGCCCTCGCCGTTGCCCACCTCTTCACCGTTGAACAGCATGGGCGCCTCGTCCTTCTCGCCCTCGCCGATCACCACGACGCCCCGCATCGAGACGGTGTGGATGAGCTTGCGCATCGCGTCGACGGCCGCCCCGTCGCCGCCGTTCTTGTCGCCGCGCCCCACCCAGCGGCCCGCGGCCATCGCCGCTGCCTCGGTGACGCGCACGAGCTCCAGTGCCAGGTTCCGGTCGGGGGCTTCGCGACGTCGTTCCGCGGGGGTGTTCACCATTGCGCGCCTCCATGCGACTACTCAGCGTGCCGGATTTTGTGATCGGCAGCTGAATCCTTGCACGGGATCACGCGTCCGAAACGTCCTCCTCGACGACAGCCAGAGCTGCATCGATTCGCTCGCGCGCACCGGCGAGATGCTGCTCACAAGTCTTGGCGAGCGCCTCACCGCGTTCCCACAACGCGAGGGAGTCCTCGAGGGACAGGCCACCGGCCTCCAGCTTGCGGACCACCTCGACCAGCTCGTCACGGGCGGACTCGTAACCGAGCGTCTCTGAACTCACGCGGACTGACTCCTCAGACGGCTAAGCACGGTCGCGACGGCCAGGTCGTAGCCGACCAGCGCCTCCGCGAACTCCTCGCCGTCACCCTCTCGCACCGCCTCGTCGATGAGCGCCTCGGCCTCCGCGACGCGCCGGTACTGCACTGTGCCGGCGGTGGCCTCGCTCAGGTCGTGCAACGTCAGGATCAGCGTGCGGCGGCTCGTGGAGTCGCAGTCGCCCACCATCGCCGTCCAGCACTCCGACGCGGCGCGGTTGGCCGCCTCCGCCTTCGTGCGCAGTCCCGAGCCGCAGGAACCGGCCGCCTCCATGGTGAGGGGCAGGAACACGGCATCACGCATCATCGGTACCTCCCCCTTCCGCAGTGGTGACAACGGCGTGCACTGCTCCGTCAACGACGCGTACCCGCAGCTGTGTTCCGCTCGGTGCGTCCGTGACCGAACGCAGCACCCCGTCCGGCCCGTCAGGTGTGACGAGTTGCACAACGGCATATCCGCGCGCCAGCGTGGCGGCTGGTCCGAGGGTCGTCAAGCGGGCTTTGGTCCCGGACAGGTGGACGTCTTCCCGATCGAGTCGTTGCGTGATCGCCCTGCGACCTTGGTCGCGAAAACGCTTCACTTCTTCGGAACGGCGCTCCAGCGGGCCGTAAGGATCCGAAAGTACTGGTCGGGAGCGCAGCTGGTCGAGCAGTTTGCGTTCTCGATCAACCCAGCCGTGCAACGCGCGCCGGCCGCGGTCGCGCATCTGACGGATGCGTTCACTCTCTTCGGCGACATCGGGAACCACCCGTTTGCCAGCGTCGGTCGGCGTCGAACAACGCACGTCAGCGACGTGGTCGAGCAGCGGGGTGTCCGGTTCGTGGCCGATCGCCGACATGACCGGAGTGCGGCACTGGGAGACCGCGCGGCACAGTGCCTCGTCGGAGAACGGCAGCAGGTCCTCCACGCTGCCGCCGCCGCGCGCGATGATGATCACATCGCACTCGGGGTCGCGTTCCAAAGTGGACAGTGCGGTCATCACCTGGGTGACGGCCGTCGGGCCCTGCACGGCGACGTTGATGACGCGGAAGTGCGCGCCGGGCCAACGGTTCCGCGCGTTCGTCAGCACGTCCCGTTCCGCCGCGGAGGCCCGGCCGGTGATGAGACCGATCTTGCCCGGCAGGAACGGCGGCTTGCGCTTGCGGCGCGGGTCGAACAGGCCCTCGGCGTGCAGCAGCTTGCGCAGTCTTTCCATGCGCGCCAGCAACTCGCCGATGCCGACGGCGCGGATGTCGTCCGCCCGCAACGACAGCGTGCCCCGGTTCGGGTAGAAGCTGATCTTCCCGTGCGCGATCACCCTGCTGCCTTCGGTGAGCTGCAGCTCGCGGATCATCGAGGCGTTGCAGGTGATCGACATCGACATGTCGACGCTCGGGTCGCGCAGCGTCAGGAACGCCGTGGAGCTGCGCGCGTTGAGCTGCGTGACCTGGCCCTCGACCCAGACGTCGCCGAGCCGGTTGATCCAGTCGAGCAGCTTGCGGGCCACCGTCCGCACCGGCCAGGGGTTCTCCGGCGTGGATTTCGCATCACTCACGACTGCGCTTTCACCGTCGCGATCCGACGGTTGAGCATCCCCACGAACTCAGGCCGCGACTCGTGAGCCTTCTCGTAGCGCAGCAGTTCCTCGAGCTGCTCGACGTCCAGGTTGCGCAGGCGGGCGCGCAGCTGGGCGATCGACAGCTCGTCGTACATCGGCAGGAACTCGGGGACCTCGGCGAGCGCGCGCTCCTCCTCTTCCCACGGGTCGTCGGCGGCGGTTTCCTGAGAAGTCGTGACGGGCGTCTCGTCCTCGTCGAACGTCGCCCACTCCGGTTCTTCCTCCGCCGGCCTCAGTCCAGAGAGGACGTCGTCGCCCTTGATGGCGAGTTCGGTCACATGCTGCTGGACGCGCATGGACAGCTGCATCGCCTCGCTGACCACCGTCAACGGGAGCCCGGCGAGCTGCTGCGGCAGCCTGCGGGCCTGTTCGAGGGCGGTCACCGCCAGGCCGGCGGCGATGCGGACACCCAGAGGCAGTGGCTTCATGCGGTCTAGCCTGCCGCAACTGCGCGCTGAATGCCTAGGAACGGGCCTGGGTACCCTGGAGCCATGCCCAAGCGAGTCCTGTTGGCGAAGCCGCGTGGTTACTGCGCGGGCGTTGATCGTGCCGTCGAGACGGTCGAGCTCGCCCTCGAGAAGTACGGCGCTCCCGTCTACGTGCGCAAGGAGATCGTCCACAACAAGTACGTCGTGGAGACGTTGTCCGACCGCGGTGCCATCTTCGTCAACGAGACCGACGAGGTCCCTGAGGGCGCGCTCGTCGTGTTCTCAGCGCACGGCGTGTCGCCGGCCGTGCACGCGGAGGCCGAGCAGCGCTCGTTGCGCACCATCGACGCCACCTGCCCGCTCGTGACGAAGGTCCACAAGGAAGCGGTGCGGTTCGCCAAGGAGGACTACGACATCCTCCTGATCGGCCACGAGGGTCACGAGGAGGTCGAGGGCACCGCCGGTGAGGCGCCGGACCACGTCCAGCTCGTCGACACCGCCGAGGACGCCGCCAAGGTCGAGGTGCGCGACCCGAACAAGGTCATCTGGCTGTCCCAGACCACGCTGTCGGTCGACGAGACCATGGTGCGGGTCCGGCAGCTCAAGGAACGCTTCCCCGATCTGCAGGACCCGCCCTCCGACGACATCTGCTACGCCACCTCGAACCGCCAGACCGCGGTGAAGACGATGGCGCCGTCGTGCGACCTGGTGCTCGTCGTGGGCTCGAAGAACTCCTCCAACTCTGTCCGGCTGGTCGAGGTCGCGCTGCAGCACGGCGCCAAGGCCTCGTACCTGATCGACTACGCCAAGGAGGTCGACCTGGCGTGGCTCGAGGGCGTCGAGACCGTCGGCGTCACGTCGGGCGCGTCGGTGCCGGACCTGCTGGTGATGGAGCTGCTCAAGTTCCTCGAGTCCCACGGGTACGGCGAGGTCGAGGAGATCACCACGGCGAACGAGCGCATCACGTTCTCGCTGCCGCGTGAGCTCCGCAAGGACCTGGTCCGCTAGTCGCGCCGCGCCAGAGATCCGCAGGCGAAGTAGCCGCCCGCCCCCGAAGGCCCCCGCCGCTCCTTGCCGCACGCGGGGACCTTTCGTACCGACATGCAGTACGAAAGGTCCCCGCGTGCGGTCGAGCGAGGGCGGGAGGCGCCGCTGGGGCGGCTGATTTACGGCACTGGCCGATCGAGCCGAGCGGGCCTGAAGTTCGTTGGTTCGCGGGCAGCCCGGCCATGGCGTGCGCAAGTACCGCCAATCCATGATCAAATCGCCGCCGGCCGCACCCAGCTCGCCACATGCTCGTCCTGAGCAACCAGGCTCGGGTTTGGCAGTCGGTGGTGGAGAAACGCCTGATGATCTTGAGTTGGTGGTGCTTGCAGACGCCAGAACAGCACGCGAGCTGCTGGTTTGGGCGCTAGCGGTCCTCGCGCGGGCGGGGCTTGCGCTGGCCCGCGGGACGTTCGGCGCGGGCACCTTCCGGGCGCGGGCGGCGGGCCGGTGCCCCCTCGGGACGCGGGCGGCGGGCCGGCGTGCCCTCAGTGCGTTCCGGGCGGGTACGGCGCGGGCGCTCCTCCTCCGCCGGCTCCTCGCGCGGCCTGCGGACGGGCTTGGCGCGTTCCTTGATCTCCGCCTTGGCCTCGCGGACCTCGTCCTTGCTCGGCCGGTTCGGGTTCTTCTGCAGGAACATCCGCAGGATGCCGAGGCCGACGGTGACCGCGGTGGTGATGGCCATGACCGGGAAGCTGTCGATGAGCGGCTTGCCCAGGCCCAGCGCCATGGCGGACAGGCCGCCCTTCTGGATGCCGCCGGTGAACATCACGAGCGTGGGCACCGTCACGGCGAGGATCAGCGGCGGCTGCACCATCGGCCCGAACAGGCTGCGGCGCTGCACCAGCAGGATCCCGGCCAGCGCTCCGACGAAGAACACGACGTTGAACGTCCAGCCGACCGTCTTGCTGGAGTTGATGTCGATGAACGCACCGATGAACGCCGGGATCAGGGCAGCGAGGATCGCCGCCCACCACGGGATGCCCTTGAACTCCCCGAAGATGGCCCGGTAGTTCCACGGAACCGCGTCGTAGTCTTCGACGTCGTCGTCATCGAAAGCTGCTGAACGCTCGCGCAACTCACTCACGACGCACACGGTAGCCGTTCGGCCATTCGGTGTTCGTCAGTCCGCTGCTTTCTCACCCAGAAGCAACCTGCGGGCACACTCCGTGCGTTTTAAGCGGACTGTTCGTCCGCCCTTCGGACGAGCGGAAGGGGCGTGGGGGTGGCGGAGGCGTCCGTCAGCGGCTCCACGCTCGCCCGGAAGCCCTCCAGCGCGTCCAGTTCCCGGCGCCTCGCCGACAGGAACCGCTGCAGGTGGGTGGTGGAGAGGTTGACGGCGTCGATGGCGCTGTCGGCGGCCCGGTTCGCGCGGCCCGCCTGCAGCCTGACCTGCTCCACGTCGTCGGCCAGCGCGCGTTCGGTGACGGCGAACATCGCCGAGGAGGCGATCACGGCGAACCCGGTCGGGCCGCACAGGAAGACGCGGCGGTCGAGCAGCCAGCGCAGCAGTTCGGGATCGGTGTCCAGGGCTGCGACGACCGCGCCGTCGTTGGGGACGAACATGATCGTGCCGTAGATCGCGTCGGCCCAGCGCTGGTAGCCCTTGCCCGCCAGTTCGGCGGCGCGGGAGCGGATGTTGCGGACGTGCACGCGCAGGGCGTCCTGGCGTTCCTGCGGATCGTCCGTCTCGACCGCCTCTGCCCACGTCGCCATGGACATCTTCGAGTCGACCGGGACCGCGCGGCCGCCGCCGACGTTCAGCACCATGTCGGGCCTGACCGCGCCGCCGCCCGCCACGTCCGTCTGGAGCGTGTAGTGGAGGTTCTCCCTCAGGCCGAGTGCGCGCGCCGTTTCGACGAGCACCTGTTCGCCCAGTTCACCACGGCCGCTGACGCTGGAGAACGCCACCTCGTAGCGTTGCAGGGCAACCTGTTGGGCGTCGTAGCGCGCGCGTTCGGAGCCGATGGCCTGGAGCGCTTCGTCGGTTCGCCGGACGCTGTCCTGGTAGAGACGCCAGACGAACAGCAGCGCCCCGGCGCTCACGAGGGCCAGGACGAGCGAGGCGGTGATGATCACTGCGGTCACGGCACCGATGATGCTCTCTCAAAGATGTCGAACTCGATCGGGTGACACGCCGGGAACCCTCCCGGAGTTTTGTCGGACCTCGTCTCTACGGTTGGGGCCATGCGGATCCTGCACACCTCCGACTGGCACGTGGGGCGCACCTTCCACGGCCGCGACCTGCTCGTGGAGCAGGAGTCGGTGCTGAGCGGCCTCGCTGACCTGGTGTCCTCCGAGAAGGTCGACGTCGTGGTCATCTCGGGCGACCTGTACGACCGGGCCGTGCCGTCGGCCGACGCGGTGGCGTTGTGCGCGCGGGTCCTGATGCGGATCCGGGCGGCCGGGGCGCGGATCGTGATCACGCCGGGCAACCACGACTCGGCGGCGCGGATCGGCGTGTTCGGGGAGTTCGCCGCGGCCGGTGGGCTGTACCTGCGCACGCAGATCTCGTTGCTGGACAAGCCGGTCGAGCTGGAGGACGAGCACGGGCCCGTCGCGGTGTACGGGATCCCGTTCCTGGAGCCGGAACCCGCGCGGCACGTGCTCGGGGTGGCGGACAAGGGGCACGCGCCCGTGCTCGGCGAGGCGATGCGGCGGATTCGCGCCGACCTGGCATCGCGCGAGGCGCGGTCCGTGGTGCTGGCACACGCTTTCGTGACGGGCGGGGCGCCGTCGGAGTCCGAGCGCACCATCGCGGTGGGCGGCGTGCAGGACGTGTCGATGCAGGTGTTCGCGGGCGTCGACTACGTGGCTTTGGGGCACCTGCACGGGCCGCAGACGCTGGCGGAGAACCTGAGGTACTCGGGATCGCCTTTGGCGTACTCGTTCTCCGAGGCGCGGCACCGCAAGTCGGTGTGGCTGGTCGAGTTGGACGCGGGCGGGCTCGTCGGGGTGGAACGGCGCGATCTGCCGGTGCCGCGGCAGCTGGCCGTGGTGAGCGGGACGTTGGCCGAGGTGCTGGAGGATCCGGCGCACCAGCCGCTGGAGGACCACTTCCTGTCCGTGGTGCTGACGGACCAGGTGCGGCCGATGGACGCGTTGCGGCAGTTGCAGAAGCGGTTCGAGCACGCGGTGCACGTGGAGTGGCGGCCGGAGCAGGGCCCGCAGCACACCATGACCTACGCGGAACGGCTGCGCGGCCGGACCGACGAGGAAGTGGCCTGCTGCTTCGTGTCGGACGCGCGCGGCTCCGAGCCCTCCAAGGCGGAGATGGCGTTGTTGCGCGAGGCGTTCGCGTCGGTGGCGAGGGAGCAGGAGCAATGAGACTGCACCGCCTGGAGCTCACGGCGTTCGGGCCTTACCCGAAGCCCGAGGTCGTCGACTTCGACGAACTGGGTGCGGACGGGCTGTTCCTGCTGCACGGCGACACCGGCGCGGGCAAGACGACGTTGCTCGACGCGGTGGCGTTCGCGCTGTTCGGCCGGGTGCCGGGCGCGCGCGGAGACGTGAAGAAGCTGCGTTGCGAGTACGCCGATCCCGAGGTGCCGACGGAGGTGTCGCTGGAGCTCACCGTGCAGTCGCGGCGGTTCCGGATCGTGCGCTCGCCGGAGTTCGACAGGCCGAAGAAGCGCGGCGGCGGGTTCACCACGCAGCCCGCGAAGTGCTCGCTGACCTGGCTCGAGGGCTGGGACGGCGAGGGCATCACGCGCATCGACGACGTGGCGCGCGCGGTCGAGGACATGCTGGGCATGTCGTACGAGCAGTTCTTCCAGGTCGTGCTGTTGCCGCAGGGCGAGTTCGCACGGTTCCTGAGGTCGGACACGGCCGAGCGCGAGGTGTTGCTGGAGAAGCTCTTCGGCACCGAGCGGTTCCTGGACGTGGAGAAGTGGTTCCGCGACAAGAGGGTTGTCGCCGGGCGGGTGCTGGAGGAGCGCCGCCAGGGCGCCTCCGAGCTGGTGCACCGGGTGGCCGAGGCCGCCGGTGAGGAGCCGTCGTTCGAGCCGGGCTGGCTGGAGTCCGTGCTGGAGCGGCTGGCCGGGGCCGTGACCGCGGCCAGGGCGTTGTCCGAGGAGACGGCCGGGGTGGCCGACGGCGCGGACGCGTTGCTGGCCCAGGCCCGCGTGCACGCCGACCAGATCCGCCGCGTGCGCGAGGCCCGTGAGCTGCTGGCGCGGGTGGAGGCCGCGGACTCGGCGTCGTGGTTCGCCGAACGTGACGCCGCCCGTCGCGCGAGCCCTGTCGTGCCGGCGTTCGGGGAGATCGCGAAGCTCCAGCAGTCCTGCGAGTTCGCCGTCCGCGACGAGTCCCGTGCCGCGGAGTCGTTGGCGCTGCTGGGATACACGGGCACGTCGCTGCGCGAGGACGCGGCGGGCTACCGCGAGGAGGCCGGTGGCCTGGGCGAGCTGGCGGCCGAGGCCGAACGCCAGCAGGCCGACGTGCGCCGGTTGTCGGTGCTGAAGAACTCCTCGTACCAGGTGGAACGCCGCCTGCTGGCGTTGAACGCCGAGCTGGACGTGCTGCCGGAACGCCTCGCCCAGTGCCGCCTGCAGCTGGACGCGGCCGCGGAGGCCTCGGCGCGCCTGGAGTCGCTGAAGTCCCGCGCCGACGCCGCCCTGGCGTTGCCGGAGGCGGGGAAAGCGTTGGAGCGCACCAAAAAGGCGCTGCACGAGGCGATCGACGTCCACCAGAAGACCAAGGACGTCCTCCAGCAGGTCCGCCACCAGCGCCTGGAGAACATGGCGATCGAACTGGCGGGGGCTTTGCAGCGCGGCAAGCCCTGCGCGGTCTGCGGTTCGCCCTCGCACCCCGCGCCCGCGCAACCGATGCTCGGCGGTGTCGACGCGACCGACGAGGAGGACGCGGCCGCAGAGGAACAGCTCGCGCTCGACCGCCGCAACGACGCCGAGCGTGCCGCCCACGCCGCCGAACTGCGCATCCAGGCCTGCTGGGAGGCCCTGGGTTCCGACGAACCCGCTGCCGCGGTGGCCGAGTACCGGGCGGCGCTGGAACTGGCCCGCACCCGTTCGCAGCGGCAGAACGAGTTCGTCGGCTTGGAGGGCAAGACCCGCGAGCTGGGCGCGGAGAAGGCCCAGGTGGAACAGGACCTCGTCGGCCTGCGCACCGAGCACGCGTCGTTGGTGGGCGTGGTCGAGGAGCGCGGCGCCCGGCTGGACAAGGCGCGAGGCGAGCACGACGACGTCCTGACCCGCCGGGACCACCTGCTGCGGCTGTCGAAGGCGTTGGTGGAGCTGGCCGATCGCCGGAGCGCCAGGGACGCGGCCTTCGCCAGGGTCGAGGAGCAGCAGGCCCTGGTCGCGGGCATGGCCGCGGAGGCGGGCTTCGCGGACGTCGAGTCGGCGCTGGCCGCGGCCCGTCCGGCGGTCAAGCTGCAGGCGCTGGACGACAAGATCGCCGCCTGGGAACGCGCCCGTGCGTCGGCCTCGGCGACGCTGGAGGAGCTGGCCGGGATCGACCCGGCCGCCGAGGTGGACCTCGCCCAGGTCACGGCGGAGGCCTCGTCGGCCCGTGCCGCCGCGTCCTCGGCCGCCACGAGCCTGGCACGCGCCCAGGAGGCGTTCGACCGGGTCGGCCAGCTCGCCGCCCGGCTGAGGGCCGAGTGGAAGTCGCTGGAGCCGCTGGAGGCCACCTACGCCGAGCTGGACGCGCTGACCGACGTGATCAACGGGCGCGGCCAGAACTCGAAGAAGATGACCCTGCGGTCGTACGTGCTGGCAGCGCGGCTGGAGGAGGTCGCGGTCGCCGCGTCCGCCCGGCTGCACCGGATGAGCCAGGGGCGGTACAGCTTCGTGCACTCCGACTCGGCCGGGGCGCGCGGCACCCGCGGCGGGCTGAACCTCGACGTGCTGGACGACTACTCGGGGCGGGCGCGGCCGGCCAAGACGTTGTCCGGCGGGGAGTCGTTCCTGGCCTCGCTGTCGCTCGCGCTCGGGCTGGCCGACGTGGTCGCCAACGAGACCGGTGGCGCGTTGCTGGACACGCTGTTCGTCGACGAGGGGTTCGGCACCCTGGACTCGGACACGCTGGACATCGTGATGAACACGCTGGACGAGCTGCGGGCCGGTGGACGGGTCGTGGGGCTGGTGTCACACGTGGAGGAGCTGCGGCAGCGGATTCCCACGCGGCTGCGGGTGCGCAAGGCGCGGACCGGGTCGACGCTGGAGATGTCGCTGGCGTGATCAGCGTCTAACCTCGGCGAGTGCTGTCCCACGTGGAAATCACCGCTCGCGTCGAGGTCACCGAGGCCGCCCACTTCTGGTGGTCGAACAGGGTGGAGTACTCGCACGACTGCTTCGTGTGCCGCAGGACCGGCCGGACCGTCGTCCTGCACGAGGGCGCGGCGCACGGTCTGTGCAGCTCCTCGCAGACGCGGCTGGAATGGCAGGACGATCTCGACCTCGCGGGCAGCCACCCAGCGCCGATCCGCATCACCGGGTTCGACTCCTACGGTGGCAAGGCCCACCACGCGCTGCGCTGCCGGTTGTCGTTCTGGTGGTCGCCGTTCACCGACCTCAAGCGCCCGGACACGCGGGGCAGCGAGCTGGCGGGCAAGTCGTGGGTCCGCCTGCATTACCGCGTCGGGTGTCATTCCTGCCGCGACGCCGGAGAGGACGACTGGTTCAACGGGGAGCAGTCGCTGCAGACCAACGCGGTCTGGCCGGTCGCCAGGCCGTGCCGGAAGTGCGGCACGGACCTGGTCACCATGACGGGGCCGCCGGAGATCAACCTGGTCGGTTAGCGCTCGTGGGCGAGCAGCCAGCGCTTGACGTCGAGGCCCCAGCGGAAGCCGCCGAGGTTGCCGCCGATGCGGATCACCCGGTGGCAGGGAACGAACAGCGCCACCGAGTTGCGCGCGCAGGCCGAGGCTGCGGCGCGGATGGCGGCGGGACGGCCGGACAGCTCGGCGTACTCGCTGTAGGTGACGGGCTCGCCGGCGCGGACCGTGCGCAGGACGTCCCACGCGTGCTGCAGGAACGGGCCCGACCTCTGCCGGACCTCGACGGTGTCGATCGAGGTCAGGTCGCCTTCGTGGTAGGCGATGACGGCCTTGGTGACGTCGCCCAGGTCGGGCCGTTCGGTGATCTCGGCCGGCATCAGGGAGGCGTGGATCTGCGGCGTCAGCAGGGCGAGGTCGGCGGTCCAGCCGCTGGCCAGCACTGCCCCGTCCGGCGCGACGATCGCGGTGAACGGCCCCGCCGGGGTGTCCACAGTGGACGTGTGTGCGACGCTCATGATGTAGCTGCCTTCCTCGTCAGGTGTGCTCCGGCGTAGGAGCGCCACGGCCGCCATTCGGGACCGTGGGAAGCCAGGTGTCTCGCCGCGGCGGGGAGCACCAGCACGTCCGGTGCGCCCAGCACCCGCATGGCCACCTCGTCGGCCACGGCGGTGCCGACCAGCGGGGTGAGTTCCTCGGTCAGGTCCTCGATCGAGCGGCCCACGTCCACGACGAGGCTGCCGTTCGCCAGCGCCTCGGTGACGGGGTGGTCTCCCGCCGCGTAGAGGTGCGTCAGCGCGCCGTCCGGGATCTGCAGCGGGACACCGGTGAACGGGGCCACCAGCCGCAGCAGGGTCTCCGCGCCGTCCACGCTGCCCGCCACGCGGATGCCGGGCGTCTCGCGGACCAGCGGGCCGATCATCGGGTCCGCGCCCAGGAACGAGTCGACGGCCATCGGGTCGGCGTCGAGGTCCAGCAGGCGCCGGACGCGGGACACGGCCGCGCCCAGGTCCCGCACGTCGGCCAGCCGCAGCGAGCACAGGACGTGGTCGGTGGGGAACGTCAGGCGGACCGTCGCCTCACCGTGCGGCAGTGAGAGCGTGCGCGCGTAGGAGTCGGCGGTCACCTCCTCGACGCCGGGCAACGCGTGCGCCCGGAAGTGGGCCAGCAGCCCCGCGGCGTCGAACGGCGGCCGGTACGGCAGCCGCAGGACGATGCGACCCGGCGTGCCCACCGGTGCCTTGCCCCGGCCGCGCATGTCGGACGGCGTGGACGCGAACACCATGCGGATCGTGTCGTTGAACTGCCGCACCGACGCGAAGCCCGCGGCGAACGCGATGTCGGCGAA
The DNA here is from genome assembly GCF_051853195.1 of Lentzea sp. HUAS TT2. NCBI lineage: Bacteria > Bacillati > Actinomycetota > Actinomycetes > Pseudonocardiales > Pseudonocardiaceae > Lentzea > Lentzea sp. HUAS TT2. Next base: position 3,685,229 of record NZ_CP196667.1, read on the forward strand.
CGGCAGCTCGGTCGTCTCGATCAGCAACCGGGCGGCGTGCGCGCGGTGGGCACGCGCCAGCGCCAGCGGTCCGGCGCCCAGTTCGGCGGTCAGCACCCGCGTGAGGTGGCGTTCCGAGTAGCCCAGCCTGGACGCCAGGCCGGTCACCCCGTCGCGTTCCACGATGCCGTCGCTGATCAGGCGCATCGCCCGCCCGGCGAGGTCCGCGCGGAGGTTCCACTCGGGGGAGCCGGGCACGGCGTCGGGCAGGCAGCGGCGGCAGGCGCGGAACCCGGCGGACTGCGCGGCCGCTGCCGTCAGGAAGAACTGGCTGTTGCGGCGCTTCGGGGTCACCGCGGGGCACGACGGCCGGCAGTAGATGCCGGTCGTGCGGACCGCGTGGATGAAGCACCCGTCGAAACGGGCGTCACGTGCGGAGCACACCCGGTACGCGTGTTCTTCGTCAATGACCATGCCATCGATCCTGCCAGCGGGAACGGCCAATGGCTCGCGGGAATCGGACACGACCGTCGGCTGCCGTAGACTCGCTCCCCGTGAGTTTGACCCTCGGTATCGTCGGCCTGCCCAACGTTGGCAAGTCCACCCTGTTCAACGCGCTCACGCGCAACGACGTGCTCGCCGCGAACTACCCGTTCGCGACGATCGAGCCGAACGTGGGCGTCGTGCCGCTGCCGGATGCGCGTCTCTCCAAGCTGGCCGCGATCTTCGGCTCCGAGCGCGAGGTGCCCGCCGTGGTGTCGTTCGTCGACATCGCGGGCATCGTCAAGGGCGCGTCGGAGGGCGAAGGCCTCGGCAACAAGTTCCTCGCGAACATCCGCGAGGCCAACGCGATCTGCCAGGTGATCCGCGTCTTCGACGACCCGGACGTCGTGCACGTCGACGGCCGCGTCGATCCGTCGAGCGACATCGAGACGATCAACACGGAGCTGATCCTCGCCGACCTCCAGACCCTCGAGAAGGCCATCCCGAGGATCGAGAAGGAGGCGCGGATGCAGAAGGACCGCCGCGCCGTCCTCGAGAACGCCAAGAAGGCCAAGGACATCCTCGACGCGGGCCGCACGCTGTTCGCAGCGCAGTCCGAAGTGGACGGTGAACTGCTGCGTGAGCTCTCCCTGCTCACCACCAAGCCGTTCCTCTACGTCTTCAACGCCGACGAGGGCGTCCTGACCGACGAGGCCCGCGTGAAGGAACTGCGCGAGCTCGTCGCCCCGGCCGACGCGGTGTTCCTCGACGCCAAGGTCGAGTCGGAGCTCCTCGAGCTCGACGAGGAGTCGGCCCTCGAGCTGCTGGAGTCGATCGGCCAGGCGGAGCCGGGCCTGCACGCCCTGGCCCGCGCCGGCTTCCACACCCTCGGCCTGCAGACCTACCTCACCGCGGGCCCGAAGGAGGCGCGCGCCTGGACGATCCCGCAGGGCGCCACCGCCCCGCAGGCCGCCGGCGTGATCCACACGGACTTCGAGAAGGGCTTCATCAAGGCCGAGGTCGTGTCGTTCGACGACCTGGTGGCCTCCGGGTCGAAGGCTGACGCGAAGGCGGCGGGCAAGGTCCGCATGGAGGGCAAGGACTACGTCATGTCCGATGGCGACGTGGTGGAGTTCCGCTTCAACGTCTGATCAGCCGAAGGGGCCGGGCCTGGTGGTCCGGCCCCTTCGTCGTTGACGCTGTGACGCATTGACGTAATGATTGCGTCAATCTATCTTTGACGCATGCTGTACCCCACGCCTGCTCTCACCGCCGAGGACCAGCGCGTTCTCGGGGAGATCGACGACCTACGCCGCTCGTTGCGTCAGCAGGTCCGGAACACTCCGACGAAGTGGGCCGAAGGGCTGCGCAAGTTCCTGACCGCCGACGCGGTGGCGGCCTCCAACTCGATCGAGGGCTTCAAGGTCTCCACGGTCGACGTCGAGGACCTCCTCGAGGGTGAACGGGATGTCGACGTCTCCGAGGAGAACCGCGAGGAGACGCTCGCCTACCAGCGCATGATGACCTACATCAAGACGCTTCACGACGTCGAGGACTTCCGCTACGGCAAGGAGTTCCTCAACGCGCTGCACTGGATGTTGCAGGGGCACCGGCACACCCCGAGGAAGCCGGCCGGGCAATGGCGCCGCGGTGCGGTGTACGTGACGGACGCCCGCGACCCCAGCATCGCGGTGTACACGGCGCCGGACGCGGTCGACGTGCCCTCGTTGATGAGCGAGCTGGTCGAGTGGTTGAACGCGGATGACGGCATCCACCCGCTGGTGCGGGCCGCGATGGCGCACCTTCATCTCGTCTCCATCCACCCGTGGGCGGACGGAAACGGCCGCATGTCCCGGTCCCTCCAGACACTCATGATCGCGAGAGAGGGAGAGCTGGCTCCCGAGTTCTCCTCGATCGAGGCTTGGCTGGGACGGCCTGGCAACACGTGGGAGTACTACCGCGAACTGCAGCACCGAGGCGCGACCTACCGTCCCGGCCAGGACGTTTCCGACTGGGTCCGCTTCAACCTCATCGCGTATCACCAGCAGGCGCAGACCGTTCGCGGCCGGCTGGACCGTTCGAGCCGGGTGTGGGTTCTGCTCGGTGAGTTCGCTGAGGCCAAGGGGTTGGAGCAGAGGGCTGTGGCGGCGCTGCACGACGTGGCGATGTCGGGGCGGGTGCGCCGCACTCGCTACGAGCGAGCCGAGAACCTTGGGCTGCAACGAGCCCAGCGGGATCTGCGTGACCTGGTCACCGCCGGTGTTCTGACACCGGTCGGTCGTACTCGCGCCCGTTTCTACACCGTCGGCGACCGTTTTCCGGAGTCAGCCCTGGAAGCGGCCAGGACGCCGCTGACGCTGACTGATCCGTACGAGCGGTGACGTGGTGGAGTTCCGCTTCAACGTCTGATCATCTCAAAGCGGCCGTGCACAGCGCGGTCGCGTCAGCCGCTGCCGGATCCATGAACTCCGGCAGCGGCCGCCCGTACGCGACGGCGAGCTGAGAAACCCGATCCACGGCGGAAGTCCAGCCGTGCGCGGCCAGCCAGCCCAACGGATCCGCTGCGGTAGCCACGAACTCCGCGCCCATGCTCCGAATCCGCTCCAAGGTGTCGACCACAGACGCGCGGTCGTCCGCCGACGTGTCCATGTGGTCGAACGCGAACCGGCTACCAGGCGCGGACCGCGCGTGGACCATGTCGAGCAGCCGCTTCCGGTCCTCCTCGCCCAGGTACGGCAGCAACCCCTCCGCGATCCAGGCGGTGGGTTGGGCGGCGTCGAACCCGGCCGCAGTCAGCGGCACAATCCAGTCGGTGCGCAGGTCCACCGGCACGACGACGCGGGTGCAGCGACTGACCAAGCCGGTGCCACCGATCAGCTCTTCCTTGAACTCCAGGAGTTCGGGCAGGTCCAGCTCGAACAACCGGGTGCCACCAGGCCAGTTCAGCCGGAACGCGCGGGCGTCCAGCCCCGCGGCCAGCGCCACCACCTGTGTGAGGCCGCAACCGCGCAAGAAGTCGTCGTAGAACCGGGTGCGCACGGCCATGAACTCGGCCGCGCCCGGTGGGGCCGGCGGGACCGACTCGAAATCCACCGCCGCTGCCAGCGGGTCGTCGTGCAGGCGGTCTGGTCTGGCGGCCTCGGCGGCGCGCATCGAGGCGACCCACAGTGCTGTCCTGCTCACTCCCCGCATGTCCCGAGCGTGGCAACTGTGGTGTCCTGCGTCCAGCGCGGATCTCGGCGGCGCACCTAGACTTTCGCCGTGTGAGAGTTGAGTACCGGTTGCTGGGACCGCTGGAGGTATTGCTCGACGGTGAGCCCGTGGCGGTTCCGGCTGGGCGCGGCCGGGTGTTGCTCGCCACGTTGTTGTTGCGCGCCAATCGGTTCACGTCTGTGGACGAGCTGGTCGAGCGGGTGTGGGAGGGCGATCCGCCGGATCTCGACCGGGCTCACAAGACGTTGCAGACCGTGGTGATGCGGCTGCGGCAGGCGCTGGGGGAGGCCAACTGCGTCCGGCACGAGCGTGGTGGGTACCTGGCCGAGATCGAGCCCGAGCAGCTCGACCTGCTGAGGTTCCGGGCGCTGGTGTCGCGGCAGCGGTTCGGGCCCGCGCTGGCGTTGTGGCGGGGGCCGGTGCTGGGCAACGTGGTGTCGGAGTCGCTGCACCGCGACGAGGTGCCGTCGCTGGTGGAGGAGCAGCTCGGCGCGCTGGAGCAGCGGGTAGAGGCGGACCTCGAGGCGGGGCGGGCGGCCGATCTGGTGCCGGAGTTGCAGGAACTGACGCGACGGCATCCGTTGCGCGACCGCTTCTGGGGACAGCTGATGCTGGCGCTGTACCGGTCGGGGCAGCAGGCTGCGGCGCTGTCGACGTATCGGCAGGTCAGCGAGATGCTCGCGGACGAGCTGGGGATCGACCCGGCGCCCGCGCTGCGCGAACTGCACGAGCAGATCCTGCGCGGGGAGGTCGCGCCGCCCAAGGAGAAGCGCGTCACGGCCAGGCAGCTGCCGCCGGATCTCGCCACGTTCGCCGGGCGTGAGGCCGACGTGGCACGGCTCGCCGCTAGTGAGGCGCGCGTGCTGGTCATCTCGGGCACCGGCGGGGTGGGCAAGACCGCGCTCGCCGTGCACTGGGCGCACCGGATCGCGGCGCGGTTCGAGGACGGGCAGATCTTCGTGAACCTGCGCGGCCAGGACCAGGTGCAGGCGATGCCGCCGCAGGAGGCGCTGGCGCTGGTGCTCAAGGGACTGGGCGTCGGTTCCGTGCCGGTCGGCCTGGACGAGCAGGTGGCGCTCTACCGCTCGCTCGCCGCGGACCGGAAGTTGTTGCTGCTGCTGGACAACGCGGCGAGTGCCGAGCAGGTGCGGCCGCTGCTGCCCGCGTCGGCGGGGGCGCTGGCGATCGTCACCAGCCGCGGTGACCTGCGCGGGCTGACGCTGAACGACGCGGACCTCGTCAAGCTGCCGACGCTGAGCGACGACGACGGCATGCGGTTGCTGGAACGTGTGCTCGGTGCGGACCGGGTGCGCGCGGAGAAGGACGCGGCGGCCTCGCTGGTGCGGTTGTGCGCCGGATTGCCTCTGGCCCTGCGCATCGCGGCCGCGGACCTGCGCGCGCAGGACGACATGACCATCGAGGGCAAGGTCGCGCAGCTCGACGCCGACCGGCTCGGTGAGCTGGCGGTGCCCGGTGACCCGGCGGCCGCGGTGGGTGTCGTCTTCGACGAGAGCTACTCCGCGCTGGCGGAGGACACACGGCTGGTGCTGCGCCGGCTCGGGGCGTTGCCCGGCGTGGACTTCACCGCCGACGACGCCGCCGTGATCTCCGGGCTGGACAACGTCCGTCGTCAGCTCAACCAGCTCGTCGCGGTCCATCTCGTGGAGGAGCGCGATAACCGCTTCGCTCTGCACGACCTGCTTCGCGTGTATGCGCGGGAAAGGTGCACGGCAGAGGAGATCGACGCGGCGCTCTGGCGGCTGTACGACTTCTACCGTCGCATGAACGACGACGCGGCCGAGTTGCTGTTCCCCGACCAGCGGCGGTTCCCGCTCGCCACCACCACGACCCAGCTGCCCGGCTTCGTGCTGAGGACGACGGAACAGGCGTTCGCGTGGATGACCGCCGAGTACCAGAACATGGTCGCGGCGATGGTCGTCGCGGCCGAACGGGGTGAGCACCGGCCCGCCAACGAGATCGGCGCCGTGCTCAGCTCCTACTGCTACGAGACCCGCGACGACGCGAGCTGGTCGGCGTTGTGCGAGATCAGGGACCGGTCCGCCCGCGAGTCCGGCGAGGACGTGCTGATCGCCCACTCGAACCTCTCCTACGCGATCTACCGCTTCTCCCAGGCCGATTTCGCACAGGTGAAGGAGCTCACGGACGAGGCGTTCGAGCTGAGTCTGCGCACGGGCGACCAGCCGGCTCAGGCGACGGCGCACAAGCTCCTGGGCGCGCTGGCTCGCACGGTGGGGGACACGCAGAAGTTCCTGCACCACCAGCGACTGGCGTTCGCGATCCACGAACAGCGGGGTGAGTCCGACGGTCAGGCCGTGTCGCTGCTCAACATCGCCGCGGGCCTGTTCGACCTGCCCGACCTCCTCGGCGCGGAGCAGGCGCTGCTCACGGCGCTGGAACTGGCGGCGAACTCGCCCGCCGTGCTGGGCCACGCCCACGCCTCGCTGAACGGCGTCTACCACCAACTGGGCAGGATGCCCGAGGTGCTCGCGAACCACGACGCGTTCCTGGCGCTGCAGGCGAAGCTCGGCAACCCCCGGCCGATCACGATCGGCACCATCGCCGTCGTCAACGTGAGGCGGGCGCTCCTGCAGTTCGACGACGCGTTCGACCTCATGATCGAGGTGCTGGACGAGGTGCGGAAGAGGACCAGTTTCGAGGAGGAGTTCGACGCCTGGAACGCGCTGGCCGACCTGTTCGACGACTGCGGTGCGCACGAGGACGCACTGGCCGCGGGACACCTGCAGCTCAAGATGATGGACGGCGACAAGCCGGTGAAGATGCAGATGGACGCCCATCTGTCGCTCGCGCAGTCGTACCGCCTGCTCGGCGAGCACGAGCGAGCGGCGCACCACCTGGCCGAAACGCGCTCGCTCGACAAGGGGAACGCCCTGCTCACCGGAAGGGTGACCAGGGAACAGGCGTTCCTGCACCTCGCGGCGGGTGAGCTGGGGGACGCGCTGCGGTGTGCGGAGGAGGCCGTCGCCACGCACCAGCGGTACCACCAGCGGCACCAGGAGGGGCAGTCGCTCGAAGCACTCGCCGTGATCCGCCGCACCGCGGGTGACGAGGAGGGCGCGAAGACCGCGGAAGCGTTGGCCGCCAAGGCCTACCGGGACTGCGGGGTCCCAGGGCCGTGACCGTCGAGTACCGCGTGCTGGGGCCGCTGGAGGTGCTGCTCGACGGCGTGCCGGTCGCTGTGCCCGCCGGGCGCGGGCGCGTGCTGCTCGCCACGCTGTTGTTGCGCGCCAACGAGTTCGTGCCGGTGGACGAGCTGGTCGAACGGGTGTGGGACGGCGAGCCGCCCGCCAAGGACCGGGCGCACAAGACGTTGCAGACGGTCGTGCTGCGGCTGCGGCGGTCGCTCGGTGCCGCCAGCTGCGTCCGCACGTCGTCGCGCGGCTACTCGGCCGAGGTGGCTCCCGGCCAGCTCGACCTCGCCCGGTTCCGCGAGCTCACCGCGCAGGGCGAGCACCGCGCGGCACTGGAGCTGTGGCGCGGCCCGGTGCTGGCGAACGTCCTCTCGGACTCGCTGCACCGCGAGGACGTCCCGAGACTGGAGGAGGAACGGGCCGTCGCGCTGGAACGCCGGATCGACGCGGACCTGGCCGTCGCCACCGACGTGCTGGTGCCCGAGCTGCGGTCGCTCACCCGGACGCACCCGTTCCGCGAGGTGTTCTGGGCGCAGCTGATGCTCGCGCTGCACCGCGACGGGCAGCAGGCGGAGGCGCTGGCGGTCTACCAGGAGATCCGCAAGCGCCTGGCGGACGAGCTGGGGGTCGACCCCGGCCGCCGGCTGCTCGAAGCGCACGAGCAGGTCCTCAGCGGTGAGGTCCAGGCCTCGGCCGAGGTGCCCAGGCAGCTCCCGCTCACCCACTCGCGGTTCGTCGGCCGTGAACGAGAGCTGGCGCGGCTGACCGAGATGCTGCACACCCGGCGGGACGAGCCGGTGCTGATCGCGGCGATCAACGGCGTCGGAGGCGTGGGCAAGACGTCCCTCGCGGTGCACTGGGCGCACCAGGTGGCCCACCACTTCCCGGACGGCCAGATCTACGTCAACCTGCGCGGGTTCGACTCGCGGGCCGAGCCGGTGCGTCCGCTGGCCGCGATCAGCAACGTGCTGCTGGCGCTCGGCGTCTCGGTGGCGGACCTGCGGTCGGAGGAGGCGTTGGTCGCGCACTACCGGTCGGTGCTCGCTAGACGCCGGGTGCTGCTCCTGCTGGACAACGCCCGCGACGCCGACCAGGTCCGGCCGCTGCTGCCGGGCACGGCCTCCAACCTGGTGCTGATCACGAGCCGCAACCAGCTGCGCGGCCTGGTGGCACGGGAGGGCGCGCGTCCGGTCACGCTCGACCTGCTGGACGAACAGCGCGGCCTGGACCTGCTGACCTCGCGGATCGGTGCGCACAGGGTCGCCGCCGAACCCGAGGCCGCGGCACGGCTGGTGGCGCACTGCGCGGGACTGCCGCTGGCGCTGAGCATCGTCGCCGCCCGTGCCGCGTACGACGACTCCCTCACCGCGCTGGCCGGGGAGCTGGCGGGCGAACGGCTCGACGCGCTGGACGTCGACGACTCCACCGGCGTCCGCGCGGTCTTCTCGTGGTCGCTGCGGTCGCTCAGCGAGGACGCCGCCCGCATGTTCGTCCTGCTCGGGCTGCATCCAGGCCCCGACCTCGCCGTGGCGGCCGCGGCCAGCCTGGCCGGGCTGCCCCTGGTCAGGACGCGGCGGCTGCTGGGCGAGCTCGTGGCCGGCAGCCTGCTCGACACGGGCACCGGCGGCCGGTACGCGCTGCACGACCTGCTGCGCGACTTCGCGGCGGAACGGGTGGCCGACCTGCCCGCCGAACCGAGGGCCGCGGCGTTGCGCCGGATGTTCGACCACTACCTGCACACCACCCACACCTCCTGGCAGCACCTGCAGTTCAACGCCGCGCCGGTCGTGACGGAGCCTCCCGCGCCGGACGTGCTGGTCGAGCCGGTCGCGGACGCGGACGCGGCGTGGGCCCGGTTCGACGCCGAGTACCGGGTCCTGCTCAGCGCCGTGGAACGGGCGGGGGAGCTGGGTGAGGACGACTTCGCCTGGAAGACGATGTTCACGCTGCACGACTACCTCTCCCGCAAGGGCCACATCCACGACGCCGCGGCCGGGCACCGCGTCGGGCTGGCGGCGGCGGAACGGCTCGGCGACCTCGACGCGCAGAGCCTGATGCACCGCAGGCTCGCCTCCACGCAGATCAGCTTCAACGACTTTCCCGCCAGCGAGTTCCACCTGCGTGAGGCGATCCGGTGCGCCGGCGGCAACGTCCACGCGGAGGCGCATCTGCGGCGCGGGCTCGCGTTCTCCTTCGAACGGCAGGAACGGTTCGCGGAGGCGCTCGAGGTGCTGGCGGAGATCCATCCGCGCATGGCGGACGACCAGGACGGCTACGAGCTCGGCCGCCACCTGGCCGCGTTCGGCAGGGCGCACCACAAGGTGGGCGACGGTGCCCGTGCGCTGGAGCTCTGCCTGCTGGCGGCGGAGAGGTTCGCCGAGACCGAGTTCAACGGCCAGGACGCCGGACCCGCGGGCAACCAGGAGACGCTGGGCGACATCTACCTCGGACTCGGCCGGTACACCGAGGCCGTCGAGAGCTACGAGCGGGCGTTGCGGGTCTGGCAGCAGATGCGTGCGGTGACCGACGTCGCCAGCTGCCTCATCCTGCTCGGAACGGCCTTCATCCAGGCCGGGGAGCCCGCTCGTGCGCGGGAGCACCTCACCGAGGCGCTGCGGGTCGCCGACGGCATGCTGGACCGGGAGAACTTCCAGGAGGAGATCCAGCAGGTGCACGAGCTGCTTGCATCGGTGACGAATGTATGAAGCGAGGTTTGTACCTACCTCGGCGGGGTAGCCCTAGAACAGGATTCCCCACCTGGAGGTGTCATGATCGTCCTCGGACTGATCCTGCTCGTCGTCGGATGGCTTGCTGGTATCAGCATCCTGACGACGCTTGGCGTGGTGCTGCTGGTGATCGGCGCGATTCTCGCCGTTCTCGGCGCGGTCGGCAAGCCGATCGGCGGCCGGGCGCACTACTTCTAAACGCCGTACCGGAGCACCGTTCTCCCCCTCGGAAACGGTGAAGAGGGAGTCTCCTTTGTGGAGGCTCCCTCTTCCTTTTGTCTCACAACGGCTTACACGTTGTTCTTGGCACGCGCGGCGGCGGCGAACACTCCGAACGCGACCCCCAGCATGGCCAGAGCGGCGACAGCGGCAACTACAAGATCAACAGACATGTTCAGAAAACTCCCTCTTGCGATCTCTCCCGTTGCTAATGACGCCGGGGTACCCCGTTTCGTTGCCTCGGGTAACGTTTTCGGGGTGAAACTCCGTGCTGTGGAAGCGCGTGTGCTCTCCGTAGCACCGTGGCTGCTCGTGTTGTCGGTCGCCGGGCACCTGTTCATGGTCGCGTTCCAGGCGAAGATGACCATGATCGACCTGCTGGTGTACCGCAACGGGTCGCCGCACCTGTTCTCCGGCGACCTCTACGAGTGGCGGCTCGACCAGTACGCGGACGTGTTCCCGCTGCCGTTCACCTACCCGCCGTTCGCGGCCGCGATCTTCACGCCGATGAGCTGGGTGCCGTGGGAGGCGTCGCGCTGGATCTGGCAGCTGATCTGCCTGGGCTGCCTCTACTACATCGTGCGCACCAGCCTGAAGCTGCTGAAGATGCAGGACCCGCGGCACGCCATGATGTGGACCGCGCTGACGCTGTGGATCGAGCCGGTCCGCACCACGCTGAACTACGGCCAGATCAACCTGGTGCTGGTCGCGATCCTGATCGGCACGCTCGCCAGCGCGCGCAACTGGGTCGGCGGCGCCGGTGTGGGTTTCGCCGCGGGCATCAAGCTCACGCCCGCGATCTCGGGGCTGTACTTCCTGATCCAGCGCCGCTGGATGGCCGCTGTGTGGTCGTTCGTCGCCTTTGTCGTGGTCTACGGCATCGGGTGGGCCATCTCACCGTCCCAGTCGGACAAGTTCTGGTTCCAGCTGCTCGGGGACGCGAGCCGCGTCGGGCCGGTCGGCAGCGCGATCAACCAGTCGATGCGCGGCGCGTTGAGCCGCACGGTCGGCTACGACGTGAAGACCGGGCCGCTCTACATCGTCGCCGTGCTCGTCGCGGCCGCGCTGACGTGGTTCGCGGTCAGCAAGACCAAGGACGTGCTGGCGTTGATCGTCAGCGTCCAGATGCTCGGCCTGCTCGTCTCGCCGATCTCGTGGAGCCACCACTGGGTGTGGATGGTGCCCGCCCTGCTGTGGCTGATCTACGAGGGCGGGCACCTGCTCTGCAAGATCACCGCCGGCCTGTGGGTGCTGCTGACCGGCGGCTACCTGATCTCGTTCCTGCTGCTCGCCCAGCCGAACATCTGGGACTTCCCGCGGCCGTGGATCTTCGTGGCGCTCGGCTGGGGCTATCCGGCCGCGGGTCTGCTCACGCTCGTCGCGATCGGGCTGGCAACCCGGCGTGAGCGGGACGAGCTGCTGCCCGGCGATGAGGAAGCTGCCCACGGCGAACCCACCGGTGTCACCGGCTGAGGCCGGTTTCCACGAGTTGCGGGCCGCGACCCAGCCCAGCGTCCCGTCGGCGTCCAGCGCGGTCAGGAGGGCCTGCCAGCCCTTCCGCACGTGCGGTCCCGGTCGAGCACACCCGCGTTGATGCCGGCGGCGATCGCGTAGGTGATCATCGCGGCGTCCTTGCCCGTCGCGCCCCAGAAGCCGTCGTGGCGCTGCAGGAACGGTCGTTGTCCGCGACGGCGATGCGCGTGAACGACGGCAGCGCCGTGTTCAGCGCGTCCGGTGACTTCTGAGCCTGGTGCCAGAAGTGGTGTCCGTTACTCGCCCGAGCGGCCCCGCCCTGGCTCTTCTGGCGTCTGCAAGTACCACCAACTCAACATCAACAGGCACTTTCCTACTACCAACAGGCTTGGGGGCCGGAAAGGGACGGCGCCTGTTCGTCAGGCGGCGAACAGGTTGGGTGTGGTTGACGGCGATTTGATCAAGAGTTGGTGGTACTTGCAGACGCCTCGGCACCAACCAGGACACGAGGTTTCGGACAAGACCTCTGGCCAGGTGCTCAGTAGTGCGTCTTCCCGTCCTTCACCCGGGCGCGCAGGTTGTCGCGCAACGGCTGGGCGAGGTTGCCGACGTGGAAGCTCGCGTTGGACCAGTTGTTCGCCGCCAGGTCGGGGCCCTTGGTGACCCGCGTCGCGCCGGCCTTGATCATCGTGTCCGTCACGGCGCACGGCACGGCCTGGGCCGCGGCCGGAACCCCGGCAAGCGTCCCGGTCAGAACGACCACGAAAAGTGCTGTGTTCGATTTGTGCGCAGCAACCGCATGAGGGTGTTCCCTCTCGTTTCCGCGGGCGGCGGCAGCGCACATCTTGACCGAATCAGCTCATCGCGTCCAGGACCCCGTCGATCTCCTCGGCGAGGGACACGTCGAGCGCGGTGATTCCTCCCTTGTAGTGGGTGCTCAGGCGAAATGTCAGCGTCTTGTAGCGGATGTCGATGTCCGGGTGGTGGTTGTCGTTCTCGGCGATCTCCGCGATCCGGTTCACGACCATGATCGCGTGGGAGAAGCTCGCCAGCTCCACGGTCCGGACCAGCGCCGCGTCCTGGGCACTCCAGTCGGGCAGCTTGGGCAGCACGTCGTTCAACTGATCGTCGCTCAACAGCTCGGCCATGTCCTGATCGTCCCACCACGTCACGTAAGCTGCGCGTTTGCCACGGGAGTCCGGTGAAGCGCCGGGCTGAGAGGAGGGCTCGCAAGCCCTCGACCGTCCACCTGATCCGGGTCATACCGGCGTAGGGAGAGATCTGACGTGAGAAGGATTTTCGCTGTTTTCGCTGCTCTGGTGCTGACCGGTTGTTCGGCCGGTACTTCGACCGCGCCGCAGTCGCACGAGGTCACCTTGGTGACCCACGACTCGTTCGCGGTGAAGCCCGAGGTGCTGGAGGAGTTCCAGAAGTCCTCGGGAATCACCGTGAAGCAGCTCGCGAGCGGTGACGCGGGCGAGCTGACGAACAAGCTGGTGCTCACGAAGGCGAACCCGATCGGCGACGTCGCGTTCGGCGTCGACTCGACGTTCGCCTCGCGGGCGCTGAGTGAGGGCGTGTTCGCCGAGTACGCCTCGGCGGAGGCCTCGAAGGGCGCTCAGCGGTACAAGGCGGACGACTCGAACCGCCTGCAGGCCGTCGACGTCGGTGACGTGTGCCTGAACATCGACCCGGCCAAGCTGGGTGGTGTCGAGCCGAAGTCGTACGACGACCTGATCGACCCGAGGTTCAAGGACAAGCTGGTCGTGGAGAACCCGGCCACGTCCTCGCCCGGTCTCGCGTTCCTGCTCGGCACGATCGCGAAGTACGGCGAGAACGGCTGGCAGGACTACTGGACCAAGCTCAGGGCCAACGGCGTCAAGGTCGTGAGCGGCTGGGAAGAGGCCTACAACCAGGAGTTCTCCGCCACCAAGGGCGACCGGCCGATCGTCGTGTCGTACGCGTCGTCGCCGTCGGCCGAGGGCGGCAAGACCAAGGCCGTGCTGGACACCTGCTACCGCCAGGTCGAGTACGCGGGTGTGTTGTCCGGCGCCAAGAACCCCGCCGACGCGCAGAAGGTCCTCGACTTCCTGCTGGGCGAGAAGTTCCAGGCCCAGGTGGCCGAGCAGATGTACGTCTACCCGTCGCGTGAGGGTGTCGCCCTGCCCGAGTCGTGGGCCAAGGACGCTCCGCTGCCGTCTTCGCCGCAGTCGCTTCCCGCGGACAAGGTGAAGGACAACCGCGAGGCATGGGTCGAGCAGTGGCGCAAGCTCGTGCAGGGCTGAGCTCGCGCACGGGGTGGTCGGCGGCCGCACTGCTGCCGCTGGCCTTCCTGGCCCTGTTCTTCGCGTGGCCGGTGCTGGCGATCGTCAACCTCGGTCTGCGCGAGGGCGGCGTGCTCGACGCGGTCCTCGCGGCCGACACCTGGGAGCTCGTCGGCTTCACCCTCGGGCAGGCGCTGGCGTCGACGGTCGTGGCAGTCGTCGCCGGCATGCCGCTCGCGTTCGTGCTGGCACGCTGCCGGATTCGCGGGCTCGGGGTGATCAGGGCCGCCGTGATGGTGCCGTTCGTGCTGCCGACCGTGGTGGTGGGCCTGGCTTTCCGGACGTTCTGGCCGGACGGCGGGGTGTTGCCGATCGTGCTGGCGAACGCGTTCTTCAACGTCGCCGTGGTCGCGAGGACCGTTGGCGGGTTGTGGGCGCACACGGATCGACGCGCCGAGGACGCGGCACGGGCTCTGGGTGCTTCCCGTCCGCGGGCGTTCGTGTCGGTGGTGCTGCCGGCGTTGGCTCCCGCGATCGGGTCGGCGGCCGCGGTCGTGTTCCTGTTCTGCGCCACGAGTTTCGGTGTCGTGCTGGTGCTGGGCGGGTCGCGGTACCGGACGCTGGAGACCGAGATCTACCTGCGGACGGTCGAGCTGTTCGACCTGTCCGGGGCGGCGGCGTTGTCGTTGTTGCAGTTCCTAGCCGTGCTCGCGGTGCTGGTGCTGGGCGCTTTGGCTCGGCGCCGGCGGGAGACAGCGTTGGCGTTGCGGGGCAGGGAAGAGCTGGCGCGGCGGCCGACCGGGGGCGAGTGGTACGTCGTGGCCGCCGCCTTCGGCGTCGTGGTGGCGTTGCTGACGCCCGTGGTCGGGCTGGTGACGCGGTCACTGTCCACTCGGGACGGCTGGAGCTTCGCCGGGTACGTGGCCCTGAACACCCGTGGTGAGCGGGGCACGCTGGCGGTGACCGGGATCGACGCTGCCGTGAACTCGCTGCGGACCGCCTTCGACGCGACGCTGGTGGCGCTGGTGGTCGGGGTGTTCTCGGCGGTGGTGCTGGTCGGGCTGCGGCGGTCAGGGGCTCGTTTCGCGGAGGTGCTCGACACCGCGCTGATGCTGCCGCTCGGGGTGTCCGCGGTGACCGTCGGTTTCGGGTACCTGATCACGATGGACGCGTTGCCGGGCGACTTCCGCACCTCGCCGTTGCTCGTGCCGCTGGCGCAGGCGCTGGTGGTGACGCCGTTGATCGTGCGGATGGTGCTGCCGGTGTTGCGGGCGGTGGACGAACGGCTGCGGCAGGCTGCGGCGACGCTGGGCGCCTCGCCTTTCCGGGTGTGGCGTGAGGTGGACCTGCCGCTGGCTGGACGGTCCTTGGCGGCGGCGGCCGGGTTCGGGTACGTGGTGGCGCTGGGGGAGTTCGGGGCGACGAGCTTCCTGGCCCGCCCGGACGCGCCGACGTTGCCGGTGGTGATCGCGCGGCTGATGTCGCGGCCGGGGGAGTTGAACAGCCAGATGGCCTACGCGGCGTGCGCGTTGCTGATGGTCGTGACGGTCGGGTGCGTGCTGTTGATCGAACGGTTGCGCGTGCCGAGCAGCGGGGAGTTCTGATGGCGCTGGAACTGGACTCGATCACCGTCCGTTATGGACAGACGGCCGCGGTGTCGGACGTGTCGCTGTCGGTGGCGGACGGCGAGGTCGTGGCGTTGCTCGGGCCGTCGGGCTGCGGGAAGTCGACGTTGCTGCGCACGGTCGCGGGGCTGGAGAAGCCTTCTGACGGCGCGGTCCGGTGGGACTCCGCCGATCTGGCCGGCGTGCCGGTGCACCGCCGGGAGTTCGGGCTGGTCTTCCAGGACGGGCAACTTTTCCCGCACCGGACGGTCGCTGGGAACGTGGCGTTCGGCCTGCGGATGAAGAAGGTCGAGCGGGAGGCGCGGGACAAGCGCGTGCTGTCGCTGCTGGAACTCGTCGGGCTCGAAGGGTATGCCGATCGCCGCGTGACGCAGCTGTCCGGCGGCGAGCAGCAACGGGTCGCGCTGGCACGGGCTTTGGCGCCGTCGCCCCGGTTGCTGCTGCTGGACGAACCGTTGTCGGCGCTGGACCGGGCGTTGCGCGAGCAGCTCGCGGTCGACCTGGCGCGGTTGCTGCGGGAGGCCGCGACGACGGCTCTCGTCGTGACGCACGACCACGACGAGGCGTTCACGCTGGCCGACCGGGTGGCGATCATGTCGCGCGGCCGGATCGTCCAGGTCGGGCCGCCGGCCGAGGTGTGGTCGTCGCCGGTCGACGTGGAGACCGCGAAGTTCCTGGGCTGCAACAAGTTCGTGCCGGGGTCGTTCGTCGGGCTCGACGCCGAGCGGGTCGGGCTGCGCGCCACGGCGCTCCGGGTCGACTCCGACGGCCTGCTCGAGGGCACGGTGCTGGAGCGGGTGCACCGGCGCGACCACGTGCGGCTGCTCGTGGAGATCGGCGGCGAGGAGTACGAGGCCGTCGGACCGGTGTCCGTCGGTGACCGCGTGCGGCTCGCAATTGACTTGGACGGCGTCGCGCGCGTCGGGTAGTCATTGAGCCCTATGGGACTTCATGGGGGACGCGTCGCGCTCGTCACGGGCGTGAGCAGGCGGCAGGGCATCGGCTACGCGATCGCGTCACGGCTGCGCGGGCTGGGCTTCGACCTGTTCGTGCAACATCACGTCGCGCACGACGCGGCCCAGCCGTGGGGCGCGGACGCCGTGGACGAGGTGCTGGCGGACGTCGGCGCTCAGGGGCTGGGCGTGGACCTGGCCCGGCCAGAGGCTCCAGACGAGCTGATGGCCGCGGCCGTCGAGGCCTGCGGACGTGTCGACGTGCTGGTGTGCAACCACGCGCGATCCGGCGGCGACGGCCCGCTGGGCTCACTGGACGCCGCGATGCTCGACGAGCACTACGCGGTCAACACGCGCTCTTCGATCCTGCTGGCGCAAGCGTTTGCCCGCCAGTGGGCCAGGACCGACGGCGGGCGGATCGTGTTCCTGACGTCCGGGCAGAACCTCGGCCCGATGCCCGGCGAGATCGCCTACGCGGCGTCGAAGGGGGCGCTGGCGGCGATCGTCGCGACGCTCTCGCACGAGCTGGCGGACCGGGGCATCACCGTCAACGCGGTGAACCCCGGCCCGACCGACACCGGCTGGGCCGGGCCGGAGCTCACCGAGTTCGTGAACGAGCGGATGCCCGCGAAGCGCTGGGGTCAGCCGGACGACGCCGCCCGGCTGATCTCCTGGCTGTGTACCGACGACGCCGCGTGGATCACCGGACAGGTGATCAACAGCGAAGGCGGTTTTCGGCGCTAGCTGTCCTTCGTGATCAGCCGGATCGCCGCGAGCCCGGTGCCGATCAGCAGGTAGCAGGCGGCGAGCAGCGTGCTGTCGCCGATCTGCCCCCACGGGATCGGGTCGCGCATCACGTCGATCAGCCCGGGAAACCCGGTCGTGATCAGGAACGGGTGCAGCCAGTCCAGTGACGAGAACTGCCCCAGCACCTGGAACACGATGATCGACACCATCGTCGCCGCCTGCACCACGAGCGGGTGCTCGGTGGTCGCGGAGACGGCCAGCGCGACCGCGCCGATCGCCACCATCTGGAACGTCACCAGCAGGATGAACAGCCCGATCCGCACCAGGCCCTCTGCGGTCGAGAGAGTGGTGCCGGACAACGTCATCATGCCGTCGGTGCCGAGGAACGCCGTGCCCGAGATGATGCCGACGACGGCCATCAACGTGACGGCGAACAACGACATCGCGGTGAGGCCGAAGAGCTTCACGAACAGCAGCCGCACGCGGGACACCGGCGCGACCAGCAGGCCGCGCAACGTGCCGTGCTGGGCCTCGCCCGCGAGCCCGTCCGCCGCCCAGATCGACGCCACCAGCGGCAGCAACAGGTTGAGCGACAGGAACAACGTGAAGATCGGCACGACCATGCCGTTGCCCTGCAGGATCGCGCCGAGACCGGGAGGCCCGCCACCACCCTCGTCGGAGCCCGCCGTCCAGATGCCGAAGCTGATGATGATCGGCACCAGGATCAGCCCGAACAGCCCGATGAGCGTCCGCGGCCTGCGCAGCATCCAGCGCACCTCGGAACCGAACTGCCGCGCGATCATCGCCGTCCCCCGTCCAGAGTGTCCACAGCGGACATTCCGCGTTCGGCCTCCTCGGCCTCGGTGAGCCGTGCGAACAGCTCCTCGAGGCCGGTCTTCCAGCGCGTCGCCTCGAAGACGCGGGCGCCTCCCTGCACCAGGGTCTCGATCACCTGCGGCGCGCTCGTCCCCGCGAGCTCGACCCGCAGGCCGTCACCGAGCGGCCTGGCGGAGATCTTGGCCTGCCGCAACGCGCCCAGCGCCGTCTCGACGTCCGGTGTGATCACCTGGAGCGCCGAACCGCCCGCCTGCAGCAGTTCGGTCAGCTCTCCTTGCGCCACCACGGTTCCGCGGTGCAGCACGGCGACGTGCGTGCAGGTCGCCTCGACCTCGCTGAGCAGGTGGCTCGACACCATCACGGTGCTGCCGGACGCGTGCAGCTCCGCGATGATCTTGCGGATCTCGCGCGTGCCGGCCGGGTCGAGGCCGTTGGTCGGCTCGTCGAGCACGACGAGCTTGCGCGGCACGAGCAACGCCGCGGCCAGGCCGAGACGTTGCTTCATGCCGAGCGAGTAACCCCGGTACCTGCGGTGGGCCGCCTGGGCGAGCCCGACGCGTTCGATGGCGTCCTCGACCGCCTGCTTGATCTCCTTGCGCGGCAGCAGAGGCTCGAACGCGGCACACCTGACGAGGTTCTCCCGTCCGCTCAGGAACGGGTGGAACCCCGGACCCTCGACCAGCGCGCCCACGTGCGGCAGCGCGTGCTCGGCCCCCTCCGGAAGCGGCCTGCCGAGCAGCTCGATCTCCCCCTGCGTGGGACGGACCAACCCGAGCAGCATCCGGATCGTGGTCGTCTTGCCGGACCCGTTGGGCCCGAGCATGCCGAGCACGGCACCTTCCGGCAGCTCCAGGTCGACGCGGTCCACGGCGACCGTGCTCCCGTACTCCTTGCGCAGACCCTTGGTCCGCGCGGCGACAGCGTGTTTCGCCGGCGCTGTCACCGGCGCGCTGGTCGAGGTGGTCACTTCACCTGTCCGATCGTGTCGAACAGGACCTGCTCCGGAACGGCGCCCGCGACCACGCGGCCGTCGTCCGCGATCAGGATCGTGGCGACCTTGGTGTTGAAGATCTGACCACTACCCCAGTTGCCGCTCACCTTCTTGGTGAACTTGTCGACCAGGCCCTGCGCCTCGGCGGGAACCTGGGTCATGGCCTCGGCCGGAATGCGCGCGCCGACGACCGTGTCCCAGCCCGTGCCGAAGATCTGCGGGTCCTTGCCCTGCAGCGCCTGCTCGAGGCCGAGCTCCGGCCCGCGGCCGCGCTCCTTGTTCTCCTTGGCCTCGGGCGTCGTGACCTTGGCCTGCGCCGGCGGCGTGAACTCGAAGAGCTTCGGGTCCTGCGTGCCGACGTTGATCTCGCTGAAGCCGACGGTGCCCGCGGGCTCGCTCGAGCCGTTGGTCAGCACGGCGACGCGCAGCGGCATCTTGAGCTCGGCGTCGACCGCGATCCGCACCTCGCGGATCAGGGTCTTCTCGCTGGCCTTGGGGGTCAGCACGAGCTCGTAGGCGGCACGGTTCGCGACTCGCGCGGTGCCGTCGACGGTGATGTCGCTGAACTCCTTGGTCATGCCGACGACCTGCTTGGCCGCGGTGGCCGGGTCGACGGACTGCGCCTTCTCGTTGCCCGCCTTCGGCTGGTCGGCCTTGTGCTCGGACTTGACGACCTCGTTGTCCGCCGAGTTCCACGACCAGGTCGTGGTGCCGTCGTCGACGATGGTCTGCTCGGACTGACCGTTCGGCAGCGCGGCGCGGAACTTGCCGTTGCCGTCCGTCCAGATCCGCGCGCTGTGCTTGCCGTCGGCGAGCTGCGGGATCTCGGCGAGCGACGGGAGACCGAGCTTGTTGTCGACCTCCACGGTCCCGCCGAACGCGCCCGGCTTGCTCGTCAGGACCTGCTCGACGAGCGTCTCCGGGGAGACGTCCGGCAGTGATGGCGGCTGGCCCGCACCTGCTGGCATGGCGAGCAGGCTCAGGCCTGCCACACCGGTGATCACACCGGCCGCCGCAGCGGCCAGGGTCACCTTTCGCTTGTTCATCAGTGGTTCCCCTCCTCCAAGGGCTTGTGCCCACAGCTTGGTGGTGGGTTGCTGAGATGGTGCTGAGACTACTCTCACCTGCGGTTTTGTGCCTGCCTCACGCTGCTTTCTGAGAGTCGGCTGAGATCTTGCGGGCAGCTGAGAGCCGCGCGCGGCATGCTGTGACCCGTGAAGCCTCGAGTGCTGGTCGTGGACGACGAAGTCGGCGTGCGCCGGGCGCTGGAGCGCGGCCTGTCGGCGGAGGGCATGGAGGTCGTCACGGCCTCCGACGGGCCCACGGCGCTGCGGGTCGCGCTGACCGGGGCCTTCGACGTGGTGCTGCTCGACATCATGCTGCCCGGGCTGTCGGGGTACCGCGTGCTGCAACGCATGCGGGCCGAAGGGGTGCGCACGCCCGTGCTGATGGTGTCGGCGAAGGACGGGGAGGTCGACCAGGCCGACGGGCTGGACCTCGGCGCCGACGGGTACCTGGTCAAGCCGTTCAGCTTCGTCGTGCTGGTGGCGCAGGTCAGGGCGTTGCTGCGGCGGGGAGGCGGGGCTCGCCGGAGGCTGACGCTGGGGCACCTGGTCATCGACCGCGGGCTGCGCGAGGTCAGCTGGGGCGGGCAGGACGTGTCGCTGTCGCCGCGCGAGTACGCGGTGCTCGACGTGCTGGCCTCCCGCGCCGGGTCCGTGGTGACCAAGGACGAGTTGCTGCGGACCGTCTGGGGAGACGAGCAGGCGGCCACCCGCAACGCGGTCGAGGTCTACGTGGGGTACCTCAGGCGCAAGCTGGACGCCGTGGGGGCCGGTGAGGTCGTGCGGACGATCCGCGGGCACGGGTACATCGCGTCCACGCCGGACCTCGACAACGCGCTGGGGAACAAGTGACTCCTGGCTGGTGGCTGCGGCGCACGCTGCGCTTCCGCATCACCGTCGTGGCCACCGGGGTCGCGTTGCTCTGCCTGCTGGCCTTCACCGGGCTGGCGCCGGCGTTGATCGGGCTGATCCAGATCACCGCTGTGGACCAGGAGCTGCAGAAGTCGCCGCCGCGGCTGCTCGACGTGGCAGGGGTGCCGGTGGACGGCAAGCCGCCGCTCCCGTTGACGGCGCAGGACATCCGGGCGTTGAAGTCGGGGGAGCCCGTGCTGCGGCTGGAGGGCGAGTCGGCGCTGCGGTTCCGCGGGCAGGTCGTGTTCTCCGGCGACGGCACGCCCCGGCTGGAGGTCTACGCGAGCACGTTGCTGGGGTACGGGAAGGCCAACACGCTCGGCACGCGCTGGCTGGCCGTCGCGGCGGTGCTGGTGGCCGGGCTGGTGGGGATCGCGACCTGGCTGTCCGTGCGGTCGTCGTTGCGGCCGGTCGAACGGATGCGCGTCGCGGCAGGGGAGTTGCCGCACGGCGAACGGTTGCCGGTGCCGCCTTCGCGCGACGAGCTGCAGGCGCTGGCCGAGGCGTTGAACGCGTTGCTGGCACGGCGGGACGAGGCCTCGGACCGGCTGCGGCGGTTCACGGGGGACGCGGCGCACGAGCTTCGTTCACCGGTCGCCTCCGTGCGGGCGCAGGCCGAGGTCGCGGTGGCGCATCCGGATCCGGACTTCTCGATCGAGGTGCTGGAGTCCGTGGTCGAGGAGTCGATCCGGCTCAGCGCGCTCGTGGAGTCCCTGCTGATCCTGGCGCGCGCGGACACGGCGGCGCCACCCCGTGCCGAGGCGGTGGACCTGGTGCTGGAAGCGGAGGCGGCGATCTCGCGGCTGGACACGGAGCTGCTGGTGCGGCTCACCGCGCCGCCGTCGGCCTGCCTGGTGACGGCCACGCGGTCCGAGGTCGAGCTGGTGCTGGACAACCTGCTGCGCAACGCCGCCCGGTACGCGTACTCGACGATCACGCTGACGCTGGTGCCGGTCGGGCGGGACGTGCGGCTGCTGGTGGACGACGACGGGCACGGCATTCCTGCCGAGCACCGGACGAAGGTGTTCGACCGGTTCTACCGGGTGGAGGAGGACCGCGGGCGCCGGTCCGGCGGGTTCGGGCTGGGCCTCGCGCTGGTGTCGCACCTCGTGCGCCGTCGCGGCGGGACGGTGCGCGCCGCCGAGTCCCCCGCCGGGGGTGCGCGTTTGGAGATCCGCTGGCCGTCCTGGTAGCAAGCTCTGGTGCCAGAGTTGCGAGCGTCGGCACTGGTCGACGCGCCTGTCCCCGTCGTCGCGGGTGCCCTGTTGGACACGTCGCTGATCACGGGGTTCGGGGTGAGGGTCCCGGGTTCCCTGCTGTGCCTGGGAGATGTGCTCACCGGGCCGTTCGGGGTCCGGCTCTCCGTCACCCGTGCTGATCTGTCCGGTGTGTCCGCCGCCGGCGACTTTCTCGAGCTGCACACGGATCTCGTGGCCACCGGCGCCGGGACGATGGTGATCGACCGGGTCGGCTGGACCTCCGTGCGCGGCGTCGTCGGGCGGTTCGCGGACGTCACGGTCGGCCGCGGGATGGCGTTGCGGGTGCTGGAGAAGCGTTCGGCGTTGCTCGCGCGGCGGTGCGAGGAGCTGCGGGCGGCCCGAGTCGTCGTGGGTGCCGCGATCGTCCGGGATGGACGGTTGCTGGCGCAGCAGCGGTCGTTCCCGGAAAGCCATGCGGGACAGTGGGAACTGCCCGGCGGCCGGGTCGAGCCCGGCGAGAAGCCCGCGGACGCGCTGGTGCGCGAGTGCGTGGAGGAGCTCGGCGCGACGGTCGTCGTCGGCGAGCAGGTCGGCCCGGACGTGCCGTTGAAGAAGGACCTGGTGCTGCGGATCTTCGCGGCCGAGCTCGCCGATGGTGAACCGGAGGCGTTGGAGCACAACGCCGTCCGATGGCTCACCACCGACGAGCTGCCCGGCCTTGACTGGCTACCGGCCGACCGCGTGCTGGTGCCGGCCCTTCAGTCGCTCCTCAACTGAGCCCGGACAGGCGCAGGGCCGCGTTCAGCCGGTGCTGGGCGCGCTCGCGGGCCCGTTCGGCACCGGCCTCCCGAATCCTGTCCAGCTCGGCGGGGTCGGCGAGCAACGCCAGCGTGCGCTCGCGCACCGGACGAAGCTCCTCGACCACCGCTTCCGCCACGACGTTCTTGAGGTCGGCGAACCTGCTCGTGTAGTCCTCGGGCTCCTTCCCCGTGCAGGAGGCGAGGATCTCGGTCAGGTTCGCGATGCCCTCCGTCGACGAGACGGCCCTGCGGACCTTGCGCCGCACCAGGTCCGGCTCGTCGAGCACGAAGACGACACCGGCGGAGTTCTGCGCCGACTTGTCCATCTTGCGAGCCGGATCCGACAGGTCCTTGATCCGCGCCCCCACCTTCGGCACCACCGCGGTCGGCACGATGAACGCGTCGCCGTACGCGTGGTTGAAGCGCCGGGCGAGCGCACGGGCCAGCTCGACGTGCTGGAGCTGGTCCTCACCGACCGGCACCTCCGCCGTCCCCTGCAACAGGATGTCCGCGGCCATCAGCACCGGATAGGTGAGCAGACTCAGCCGCACCGACTCGCGTCCGAGTGACTTCTCCTTGAACTGGATCATCCGCGCGGCCTCGCCGTAAGTGCACGTGCACTCCAGCACCCAGTTCAACGCCCCCAGCTCCCTGATCAGGTCGCTCTGGACGCACACGCTGGCCGGGTCGATGCCGGACGCGATGAGCACGGCCAACTGCTCCCGCGTCAGCGATCGCAGCCGTTGCGGATTGTGCGACGACGTCATCGCGTGCAGGTCGCTGATGAAGTACACGTCCTCTTCGGTGCCCTCGCTGGCCCACGTGCGCAGCGCCCCCAGGTAGTTGCCCAGCGTGGGCTGGCCGGACGGGGTGATGGCGGAGAGGCGGATCATGATGGTCCTTCCGTTTCTGTGAAGGACCGCCCAGGCCGAGCGCACGAAAAAGGCCGCCCGTTCGGGGCGGCCCGTCGTACGCGTCAGTGGTGTCTGCGCGCAGCTACTCCGGCCGCCTGAAGGCGGCCCACCAGAAGGCGTTCAGAGTGCGCACGACGGCCAGTATAGGGCTACCGTCGAAGGATGTTCATCGTGCTGCTGAAGTACGCCGCGCCACTGGAACAGATCGACTACGCCCTCCCCGACCACCGGAACTGGGTCGAGAAGCAGTACGAGCGAGGACTCTTCCTCGCCTCGGGGCGTCAGGTGCCGAGGACGGGTGGCGTGATCATCACGCGGCCCATGCCGCGGGGCAAGCTCGAAGCGCTGCTCGCCACGGATCCTTGGGCGGTGCAGAAGTTGGTCACGTATGAGATCTGCGAGTTCGAGGCCACTCGGACGGCGCCCGAGTTGGTGAAGTTGAACGAGTCGGTGCTGCAGTACTGATCACCTGGTCAGAGGTTCTGTCCGTGACCCGCTGTTCCTGCCGGACCTGGCCTCGTGCCCGATCTGCGCACCTCATCAACGAACCGGGCCCGAGCGGGGGCGACCAGGACATCCGGCCATGTGTTCAGGGCTCGTCCGGCACTGAGTCTCGTCCGGCGTCAGGTCTGTGTGGCCAGCCACTCGATCGCCGCGCTCAGCGCGTCGTCGCTGTCGACGAGCGTCTGCGGGGCGATCGGGGTGTTGCCGTACGTCCGGCCGGTGCGGTCGGCCATGAGTGCGGTCGTGATGGCGAGCTTGGCGCCGTCGGGCAGGCCGAACGTCTGGTTCGCCGTGGCGTAGCCGGCTGTGGGCTGGCCGAAGGTCCTGGTGTTCTGCGCGCCCAGGAATGAGATCAGCACCGCTTCGCCCGAGCTTGCTGTGTCCTTGTCGACGAGGACCGCTACTGGCTGGTTTAGTGCGGCCGGGATACGGCGGTGGCGGAATGCCGTCCTGCGGCCGTTGTAGACGTGGCCGCGCCTAATGCCCCAGCTCGTCTCGCCGTGTGGGCCGATGAACCTGCCCCTCTCTCCGTTGCCGAGGAGCGGGGCCACGACCGTGAGCATCGGGTGCATGTCGCCGCCGTGGTTGCCGCGCAGGTCCACCACCCAACCGGTTGGTCGGTGTGCGATCAGCGCTCGCAGGGCCTTCAGTCCGGCGGTGACGTAGGTGCTGCCGTGGCGGGAGTGGGTCTGAGGCAGAACCAACCACCCGGTTGCCCCAACCAACTGTCCGGTTGCCTCGCCCAACCGCCCGGTCACCCCAGCCAACCGACCAGTTGCTCCACCCAACCGACCAGTCACCTCAACCACCCGGCCAGCCGCATCCACCAGTCGCCCACCCGGAACCCCACCGAGAACCGGCGTCCCAGCCCGCCGAGCAGTGATCAAATGCGTGTGAGGGTTACCAAGCGAAGCGATCACGTGACGGACAGCGTCGTAAGCCCCCTCGGGCCCACCGACCGCCGCGGCGACAACGTGAGCTTCGGCACGCAAAACCGCCCAGTCAGCCGCCGAACTCTCGATCGAGTGAAGCTCCAACAGGTCGAGCGCCGCGTCGACATACGCCCGAACCCCGCCGGCTCCGAGCGACCTCAAGCCGCCTTCTTCAGTGCCTTCTTGGCGGCCTTCTCCGCCTTCTTCGCCGCCTTCTTCCTGGCCTTGTCCCGCTCCTTGAGCAGGAAGGGGACCGGGCAGCGCTTGCACTGGGGCTTGGACCGGCAGCACTTCTTCTTGAGCTTCTTACCCACAGGTTGCTCTCCACTCCGACACGTGTCGCTAGAGTAGGTGAGGCTCACTTCACTGGCAGTCTTGTGTGGTAATGGCGACGCAGCCGGTAGTATCAGCAACGGCTGTGCGCATCGACGTGTCTGGCGCGAGCCCCTCCAACGCCTTCGAAGCTCTAGGAGTTCCGCGTGCCCACGGCCACCGCGTCTGTCTTGCAGACGCGAACTGACCTGCGAAATGTCGCGATCGTCGCGCACGTCGACCACGGTAAGACCACCCTGGTCGACGCGATGTTGCGCCAGTCCGGCGCCTTCTCCGCGCGTGCCGAGCTCGTCGACCGGGTCATGGACTCGGGCGAGCTCGAGCGTGAGAAGGGCATCACGATCCTCGCCAAGAACACGGCTGTGCGCAGGCACACGCCGGACGGCGACGTGATCATCAACGTGGTCGACACCCCCGGCCACGCCGACTTCGGCGGCGAGGTCGAGCGTGCGCTGTCGATGGTCGACGGTGTCGTCCTGCTGGTCGACGCGTCCGAGGGCCCGCTGCCCCAGACGCGCTTCGTGCTGCGCAAGACGCTCGCGGCCGGTCTGCCGGTGATCCTGCTGGTCAACAAGGTCGACCGTCCCGACGCCCGGATCTCCGAGGTCGTCGAGGAAGCCCACGACCTGCTGCTCGACCTCGCGACCGAGGTGGGTGCCGACGAGTCCGTGCTGGACCTGCCGGTCGTCTTCGCCTCGGCGCGCGCCGGTCGTGCGTCGCTGAACCAGCCGGAGGACGGCGGCCAGCCGGACGAGGAGAACCTGGACACGCTGTTCCAGGTGCTGCTCGACCACATCCCCGCTCCCCACGTCGACGTCGACGGGCCGCTGCAGGCGCTCGTCACGAACCTCGACGCCTCGACCTTCCTCGGTCGTATCGCGCTGTGCCGCATCCACCGGGGCACGATGCGCAAGGGCGAGACCGTCGCCTGGTGCCGTGAGGACGGCGAGCCGGTCAAGGTCCGCATCACCGAGCTCCTCATCGCCGAGGCGCTGGACCGCGTCCCCGCCGAGTTCGCCCGCGCGGGTGACCTGGTCGCCATCGCCGGCATCTCGGACATCACCATCGGCGACACGCTGGCCGACGCCGAGACCCCCGAGGCGCTGCCCCGGATCACGGTCGACCAGCCGGCCATCTCGATGACCGTCGGTGTGAACACCTCGCCTCTGGCGGGGCGCAACGGCGGCACGAAGCTCACCGCCCGCGTGCTCAAGGCGCGTCTCGACGCCGAGCTCGTCGGCAACGTGTCGGTGAAGGTCCTGCCGACCGAGCGTCCTGACACCTGGGAGGTGCAGGGCCGTGGCGAGCTGGCGCTGGCCATCCTGGTCGAGCAGATGCGCCGCGAGGGCTTCGAGCTCACCGTGGGCAAGCCGCAGGTGGTCACGCACACGGTCGACGGCAAGATCCACGAGCCGTTCGAGCGCCTGTCCGTCGACTGCCCCGAGGAGCACCTCGGCGCCGTCACGCAGCTGCTGGCGAACCGCAAGGGCCGCATGGAGAACATGTCGGGTCACGGCACCGGCCGCATCAAGCTCGACTACGTGGTCCCGTCGCGCGGCCTCATCGGCTTCCGCACGGAGTTCCTCACCGAGACCCGCGGCACCGGCATCGCGAACGCCGTGTCCGAGGGTTACGCGCCGTGGGCGGGCGAGATCCGCACGCGTCACAACGGTTCCCTGGTCGCCGACCGCACCGGCTCCATCACCGCCTACGCGATGATCCAGCTGGCGGACCGCGGCACGTTCTTCGTGGAGCCGGGCGCCGACGCCTACGAGGGCATGGTCGTGGGCGAGAACCCGCGCGCCGAGGACCTCGACGTCAACATCACGCGCGAGAAGAAGCTCACGAACATGCGCTCCTCCACGGCAGACGTGATGGAGACCCTGGCCCGTCCCCGCAAGCTCTCGCTGGAGGAGGCGCTGGAGTTCTGCGCCTCCGACGAGTGCGTGGAGGTGGCGCCGGAGGTCATCCGCGTCCGCAAGGTGACGCTCGACGCGAACCTGCGCGGGCGTGAGCGTTCGAGGCTGAAGGCGCGCGGCTGAGCGACGCTCTGACGCAACGCCTGACGGGGGCGGCTGGGCCGATGGCCTGGCCGCCCTTCGTCGTGTCAGGGGCGGCGTGAGGGTGCCGCAGACCCGCTGCGAGGAGTCGAACCACCCGACCAGGTGAGCCGTAGTACCCACCGGGCGAGCAACCCCGCGACCGCGCGGCACGTCCCTCTAGTGGCGCGGGTGACAAAAGCCGGGTTGCCCGAACGCAACCACCAACCTTCTGGCAATGTGAGGACCATGAGGCGACTCGGGGGAGTGCTTGCTGCTGCCGTCCTGTGCGGCACAGCTGCGGCGTGCACGAACGCGCCGCCTCCGCCCCTCGTGCCGAAGTCCGAGGCGCCTGTCATCACGACCACCGGGCCCAAGGTCACCGAGATCGTGGTGGGCGTGGACGACGTGGCCGGCGGTTACAACCCGCACGCCCTCGCCGCGCAGAGTCCCATCACGACGGCGCTCAGCTCGCTGTTGCTGCCCAGCCCGTTCCGTCCCGGCAACGACGGAGCGCCGCAGCTCGACCGGAACCTGATGGTGAGCGCGAAGGTCACCAAGGCCGAACCGTTCACGGTCACCTACACGATCCGCAAGGACGCCAGCTGGTCGGACAGCGCCCCCATTGCCGCCGAGGACTTCTACTACCTCTGGCAGCGTATGCGGACCGAACCCGGTGTTGTGGATCCGGCGGGTTACCGGCTCGTCAACAACATCACCGCGCGCGAGGGCGGCAAGGTCGTCGAGGTCGCGTTCGGCAAGCCGTTCCCGGGCTGGCGGAGCCTCTTCTCGAACCTGTTGCCCGCGCACCTGCTCAAGGACGCGCCCGGCACGTGGTCGAACGTGCTCTCCACCGGTTTCCCCGCCACCGCGGGGCCTTTCCAGGTGCGCAGCCTCGACGAGCCGCGCGGCGAGGTCGTGCTGGAGCGCAGCGACCGGTACTGGGAGACGCCGACGACGCTGGACCGGGTCGTGATCCGCAGGGCCACGCACAGCGCGATGGCCGAGTCACTGTCCAAAGGCGACAACCAGGCGGCGCTGCTGCGCGCGGACGCGGCGGACGTGAACCTGCTCCAGGCGGTCAAGGACGTCACCACGAAACCCGTGCCGCGCAACGAGGTCGTGCAGGTGCTGCTGCGGCCCGCGAGCGAGCAGCTCAAGGACGTCAAGACGCGCAAGGCGATCGTGGCCGCGCTGGACCGCGAGGCGCTCATCGCGTACGGCACGCAGAGCGGGCCCAGCGCCTCGTTCCGGGCCGACTCGTACGTGGTGCCGCCCAGCCGCGCCGGGTACGTCAAGACCATCACCGCGAACACCCTCGACGTCGCCGCCGGCGAGCAGCTGCTGACCGAGGCCGGGTACGCGAAGGCCGGCACCTCGTGGCAGAAGGCCGGCAAGGCGCTCAAGCTCAGGATCGCGGCGCCGGAGAAGTCCGAGCCGTACGTCGGCATCGCGAACCGGATCAAGGCCCAGCTGGCGGAGCGGGGCATCGACTCCGAGGTCGTCACGCCGACCGCCGAGGACCTCTTCAGCAAGCAGCTGACCGAGAAGGACGTCGACATCGCCGTCGTGCCGCGGGTCGACGCCGGTGACGCGGCGGCCGCGCTCGCGAGCGAGTTCGGCTGTGTCGGCGAGGCTCCGGACGGTGCCACGCCGAGCCCCCAGAACATCGCGGGCTTCTGCGACCCGGCGATCCAGTCCGACATCGACGCCGCCCTCACCGGCAAGGTGCTCGTGGCCGACGTGCTCGCGAGGGTCGAGCCGTTGATCGGGGCCCAGGCCGTCTCGGTGCCCCTGTTCCAGGTGGTCGATCTGCTCGGTGTGCTTCCCACGGTTTCGGGAGTCGACGCCGGGGCACCCTTGGCGGGCGTGCTCAGCGGTGCGCCCGAATGGCGGCGCCGCGACAAGTAGCGGCGGGTGGAAATCCCGTTGCGCGAGCTGTTTTCGCGTTGCTACGTTCGGCCGTTCTCGTTGACAGAATTTCACCCGCCCGGTCAACGAACGCTGGCGCCCGGTAATCGGGCCATTGCGGCCTGCAACAACCTGTTTCCATTGGGTCACGATCGCCCTCTCAGGTAGTGACCGCCGCCTCAACGGGTTCTTACCGTGCTGCCCACGATGTGCCGGTTCGGGGCGCGTATGGCACATCACGGTTATGGGCGTGCATGCCGACCAGGCCACGGCCGCCCAGTGCTAGGAGGGCACGTGTCGATGAGGAGAACCAAAGCACTTCCGGCGATCGCGCTGGTCGCCAGCGCGTCTCTCGTGCTGGGTGCCTGCGGTGGTGGCGGCGGTGGAAGCAGCGACGCCAACGGTGGCGACGCCACCATCGCGGAGATGGCTGTCGCACGCGGCGAGTCCGCGGACGGCTACACCGCGCCGGAGACGAAGCAGAGCGACCAGATCGTTGTTTCGACGGACAAGGCGTTCACCGCGTACAACAACGCGACCGAGGACGCCAACCAGTCCTACAACACGTTCGCGCTGGTTCTCGTACAGCCGGGTGCGAACATCCTGAACGGCAACAACAAGTACAGCGTCAACAAGGACGTCATGGAGAGCATCGAGGTCACCTCGAAGTCTCCGCAGGTCGTCACTTGGAAGCTGAAGAAGGGCGTCACCTGGTCCGACGGCGAGGCCTGGGACTGCGACGACTTCTACATGGCCTGGTTCACCCAGAGCAACTCGGCCAAGAAGGCCGACAACAGCAAGTTCTTCAAGCCGGCCGGCAGCACGGGCTACGACCTGATGACCGGTGAGTGCAAGGACGACCAGACGTTCGTCGGCTCGTTCGCGGACCCGTACCCGGACTACATCGGCCTCTTCAACAACGACGTGCTTCCCGCGCACATCCTGGAGAAGAACGCCGGCATCGCCGACATCACCAAGCTGAACAAGGACAGCGCCGCCGCTGACATCCAGAAGGCTGCCGACTTCTGGAACGAGAAGTGGAACGGCTTCACCAAGGACCTCATGCCGGGTGCCGGCCCCTACGTCATGACCGGCTTCGAGCCGAACCAGTCCGTGACGCTGGAGCGCAACCCCAAGTGGATCGGCAGGGCCGGTGGCCCCGCCAAGATCATCCTCAAGGCGGTCCCGGACCCCGTCGCGCAGGCGCAGGCGCTGGAGAACGGTGAGGTCGCCGTCAACTCCATGGCCCAGCCCGACGCGAACGCCGCCACGAAGCTGAAGGGCCTCAACGCCCAGGGCATCACGTTCGGCGCGGGCCCCGGCCTGTCGTTCGAGCACTTCGACATCCAGTTCAAGAACCCGGTGCTGGCGAAGGAAGAGGTCCGCAAGGCCTTCTTCATGTGCGTCAAGCGCCAGGACATCATCGACAAGCTGATCTCCGAGGTCCAGGCGGACGCGAAGCCGCTGGGCAGCCTGATCTTCTTCCCGAAGGACGAGGGCTACAAGGACGTCTACGCCGAGAAGGCGAAGGGCGACCCGGCCGCGGCCAAGAAGATCCTCGGTGACGCGGGCTGGACGCAGGGTGCCGACGGCGTGTTCGCGAAGGACGGCCTGCGCGCCTCTTTCCGGATCAGCCACACCGACATCCCGCGGCGCAAGCAGACCGTCGAGCTGGTCCAGGGCCAGTGCAAGGAAGCCGGTATCGAGATCAAGGACGACACCGACCCCAACTTCCTTGACGAGCGCGTGAGCCAGGGTGACTACGACGTCGCGCTGTTCGCGTGGTCCGGTGGTCCTCTCAAGAGCGACAAGAAGTCGATCTACGAGACCGGTGGTGGCCAGAACTGGCAGAACCTGAGCGTCCCTGCGGCGGACGAGGCCTTCAAGTCGGGCGTCTCGCAGACGACGATCGCGGACTCGCTCAAGTACTTCCAGAAGGCTGACGAGGAGATCGCGAACGCCTACGGTTCGCTTCCGCTCTTCCAGATGCCGAACATGTGGGCCTTCAAGGGTCTCGACCGCGTGTACTTCCAGAGCTACTACGGCGCGCTTTGGAACGCCAACGAGTGGCAGACCAAGTAATTCGCCATAGCTGAAGTGCGCAACGCCTGACCGGGCGGGGCCGGACCACGAGTCCGGCCCCGCCCGAGCCGGGTTGCCCCCTAGGAGCCCCGCCGTGATCCGCTACATCATTCGACGGCTGTTGATCTCGATACCCATTCTGCTGATCGGCAGCTTCGCCTGTTACGTCCTCGTCGCCACCGCCGGCAACCCCCTGGCGGAGATGCGATTCCGGCCCGGCGTCACCGAAGCCGACCTCAAGGCGGCGGAGGTCGCCCTGGGCTTGGACAAGCCCGTGATCGTCCGCTACTGGAACTGGCTCACCGACTTCCTGTCGGGCGACTGGGGCCAGAGCATCGCCCTCGGTCAGGCCAAGACCGCCGTCTTCCCTGCCGTCACCGACGCGCTGTGGACCACCGGACGCCTCGTCATCGGCGCCGAACTGCTCGCGCTCACACTGGGTGTCTCGGTCGGCGTGCTCGCCGCCGTGCGCCAGTACTCGATCTTCGACTACCTCGCCACCAGCACCGCGTTCCTCATGTTCTCGATGCCGATCTTCTGCGTCGCGGTCATCGTGAAGAACTACGGCATCCAGTTCAACAACGTCCTGGAGTCGATGGGGCTGGACAGGTGGCTCACCACCGCGGGCCCCAGGCCAGGTGGCTTCACCGGCAGCTTCGGCGAAGTGATCTTCAAGTACACCGGCACGTTCCTGCTCCCGACGCTCGCGCTGATGCTGATCAGCTTCGCCGCGTACAGCCGGTTCGAACGCGCCTCGATGCTGGAGATCCTGCACTCGGACTTCGTGCGCACCGCACGGGCGAAGGGCATCTCGCAGAGCCGCGTGATCTTCAAGCACGCGTTCCGCAACGCGCTCATCCCCGTCGCCACGCTGTTCTCGCTGAACTTCGGTGCCGTGCTGTCCGGCGCGATCATCACCGAGACCGTGTTCGGCTGGGCCGGCATGGGGACGCTGCTCGTGAACTCCGTGCGGCAGTTCGACCCGCCGATGCTCATGGGCTGGCTCGCGGTCACCGCGACCCTGATCGTGCTGTTCAACCTGTTCGCCGACATCGTGTACGGCGTCCTCGACCCTAGGATTCGCCTTGGCTAACATCAACATGGCGTCCGAGGGCGGTGTGGTGAGCAGCGCTCCCGAGTCCGGCTCCCACGAGTTCGACGCCACCAAGACCCGCACGCAGGGCCAGCTCGTCCTGCGTCGCTTCCTGCGCCACCGGCTCGCGATGGTGAGCTTCGGCGTGTTCGTCTTCCTCGTGCTGTTCGCGTTCCTCGGCCCGTTCATCTGGACGTACGACTTCGAGGACGTGACCAGCAAGTCCTACCAGCCGATGAGCGGCACCCACCCGCTCGGCACCACCCAGGTCGGCAAGGACATGCTGGCGCTGCTCATGCGCGGCACGGCCTACTCGCTGCAGATCGCGTTGATCGTGGCCGCCCTGGCGACCGCGGTCGGCGTGACGTTCGGCGCCCTGGCCGGATATCTGCGCGGCTTCGTGGACACGGCGCTGATGCGCCTGGTCGACCTCCTGCTGATCATCCCCCAGATCGCGGTCGCCGCGATCGTCGTGAAGGGGTTCTCCGGCAGCTGGTACGTCGTCGCGCTGGTGCTCGCCGCGTTCGCCTGGATGCAGATCGCCCGCATCACCCGCGGCGAGACGCTCTCCCTGGCACAGCGGGAGTTCGTCGAGGCGGCACGTGCCTGTGGCGCCAGCACCCCGCGCATCATCTTCAAGCACCTCGTGCCGAACATGATCGGCAGCATCACGGTCAACGCCACCCTGGCGATCGCCGCCGCGGTGCTGACCGAGGCCGCGCTGTCGTTCCTGGGACTGGGAGTCCAGCCCCCGGACACGTCGCTCGGCGTGATCGTGCTGGAGAACTACGGGCAGTTCATGAACCGCCCGTGGCTGTTCTGGGGTCCGTTCATCGTGCTCGTGTCGCTCTCCCTGGCCGTCAACTTCATCGGTGACGGCCTGCGCGACGCGTTCGACCCGAGGCAGACGAAGGTGCGTGCCTGATGTCCACTGTTTCCGAACTGTCGGAGGACTTCCTGCCCTCCGGTACCACCGCACCGCTGCTCTCGGTCAGGGACCTGTCGGTCACCTTCCCGACCGACGACGGCGACGTCCGCGCCGTCCGCAACGTCTCGTTCGACCTCAAGTCCGGCGACGTGCTGGGCATCGTGGGCGAGTCGGGTTCCGGCAAGTCCGTGTCCTCGATGGCGATCATGGGCCTGCTGCCCAAGAACGCGGTCATCGAGGGCTCGATCCGGTACCGCGGCGAGGAGCTGAACGGCCGCAGCTACAAGCAGATGCAGCCGTTCCGCAGCAAGCACATCTCGATGATCTTCCAGGACCCGATGACGTCGCTGAACCCCGTCTACACCGTGGGGTGGCAGCTCGCCGAGACCTACCGGGCGCACCACGACGTCTCGAAGAAGGCGGCGTGGGCCAAGGCGGTCGAGTCGCTGGAGCTCGTCGGCATCCCGCAGCCGGACAAGCGGGCGTCGCAGTACCCGCACGAGTTCTCCGGCGGCATGCGGCAGCGCGTGGTGATCGCGATGGCGATCATCAACGACCCCAGCGTGATCATCGCCGACGAGCCGACCACCGCGCTCGACGTGACGGTGCAGGCGCAGATCCTCGACACCATGCTGCGCATCCAGTCCGAGACCGACGCGGCGATCGTCATGATCACGCACGACCTCGGCGTGGTCGCGGGCATGGTCAACCGCGTGCAGGTGATGTACGGCGGCACCGTGGTCGAGTCCGGCCCGGTCGACGACGTCTTCGAACGGCCGCGGATGCCTTACACGGTGGGACTTCTGGGTTCGGTCCCGAACCCGTCCACCCTGGGCAAGCGGCTCACCCCGATCAAGGGCGCGCCGCCGTCGCTGGTGAACCTGCCGACCGGCTGCTCGTTCTCGCCGCGCTGCCCGCTCGCCACCGACGTGTGCCACGAGTGGGAGCCGCTGCTGGAGGAGGCCGGCGTCGCGAACCACACGACGCGCTGCCACCGCTGGGAGCACCTGGCGACCATCGAGCAGCCGCAGAAGCTGTTCCTGCACGACGAGATCGGCACCGTGGAGAACCCTGCGGTGTTCGCCGCGGCCAACCCCGACGAGTCGCTCGAGGTGACCGCCGTGCACGGATCTCTGCTCACGGACCTGAAGGACGAGGAGGCGAAGTGACCACACCACTGCTGGAGGTCACCGACCTCGTCAAGGAGTTCCCGGTGCGGGGCAACGGGATCATCCCGCGCAACATCGGCACGGTGCAGGCCGTGTCCGGCGTGTCGTTCAGCCTGCACCCCGGTGAGACGCTCGGTCTCGTCGGCGAGTCCGGCTGCGGCAAGTCCACGACCGGGCGCGCCATCCTGCAGCTGCACAAGCCGACCTCGGGCTCGGTGAAGTTCGAGGGCCGCGAGCTCACGTCCATGAGCAACAAGCAGCTGCGGCCGTTGCGCAAGGACATCCAGATCGTCTTCCAGGACCCGTACGCGTCGCTGAACCCCAAGTGGCAGGTCAACGACATCATCGCGGAACCGCTGGTGATCCACGGTGTCGAAGGCGGCGTGCAGCGGCGGGTCAACGAGTTGATGGAGCTGGTGGGCCTCAACCCCGAGCACCGCAGCCGGTACGCGCACGAGTTCTCCGGCGGTCAGCGGCAGCGCATCGGCATCGCCCGCGCGCTGGCGCTGAACCCGAAGTTCCTGGTGCTGGACGAGCCGGTGTCCGCTTTGGACGTCTCGGTGCAGGCCGGTGTCGTGAACCTGCTGGAGGAGCTGCAGGAACGGCTCGGGCTCGCGTACCTGTTCGTCGCGCACGACCTCTCGGTGGTGCGGCACATCTCGGACCGGGTCGCGGTCATGTACCTCGGCAAGATCATCGAGATGGGCGAGCGGGAGGCCATCTACGGCAAGCCGATGCACCCGTACACGCAGGCGTTGCTCTCGGCCGTGCCGATGCCGGACCCGAAGAAGGAACGCCAGCGTCAGCGGATCGTGTTGACCGGCGACGTGCCGTCGCCCGTCAACCCGCCGTCGGGGTGTCGCTTCCGCACGCGATGCTGGAAGGCCCAGGACATCTGTGCCACCGAAGAACCGAAGCTGGAAAGGCGTGGCGGGCCGGAGGGAACGTTGTCCGCGTGCCACTTCGCCGAGGAACGTGCGGTCGTTTAAAAGCTTCACCGACCAACTGAGATGGTTAGCAAAGGCCGCCTTTATCAACCGATGAGGGCGGCCTTTACTCTTTTCCGGTGACGCTGACTGCCCCACCACGGTTGCTCTTCGTGCACGCCCACCCGGACGACGAGAGTCTCTGGACCGGCGGCACCATCGCGCGCTACGCCTCGGCCGGCGCGCACGTCACCGTCGTCACCTGCACGCTGGGCGAAGAGGGCGAGATCATCCCGCCCGCGCTGGCGAACCTCGCCGCCGACGCCGCCGACCAGCTGGGTGGATACCGCGTGGGCGAGCTGAGATCAGCCTGCGCCGCCCTCGGTGTGACGGACCACAGGTTCCTCGGCGGCATCGGCCGCTGGCGCGACTCCGGCATGGTCGACGTGCCGTCCAACGCGAAGGCGCGCGCGTTCGTGCAGGGACCGCTCGAAGACCAGACCGCCCAGCTGGTCGAGATCCTGCGCGAGGTCAAGCCGCAGGTCGTCGTGAGCTACGACGCGTTCGGGGGCTACGGCCACCCCGACCACATCCGCGCGCACGAGATCACGGTCGCCGCGTGCGCCCAGGTCTCCGACGTCGAGCGGGTCTTCTACGCGGTGACGTCCCGCGACGCCACCGAGGCCGGTGTGGCCGCGCTGGAGAACTTCCCCGAGGCGTTCCGGCTGCCCGAGCCCGGCGAGCTGCCGGTGACGCCGGATGAAGAGATCACAACGGTTGTCGACGTGTCGGAGCACCTGACGGCGAAGCGCCGCGCGTTGCGTGCACACTCGACGCAGGTCAGTGTGTGGGACGGCGGGTACGCGTTGTCGAACAACATCGCGCAGCCGCTGGTCCGCGCCGAGTACTACGTGATTGCCAAGGGTTCCGCGACCGGCGCGGAGGTAGATCTTTTCGGAGGACTGGGTGACAGGTAGCTGGCGAGTCGTCTTCCTGCTGCTTCTGTGCGTCGAGGCAGCGGCACTCGCCGTGCTGGAAACGATGTTCCTGCCCCTGCGCTTCGACGGCACGCTGCTGCCGAAGCTGGGGGACTGGCCCTTCCCGATCATGATCGTGGTGGCAGCCGTCACGACACCGTTGCTGGTGTCGTGGGCGGCCTCGCTGTCCGAACGGGTCTTCACCGCCGCGCTGCCGCTGCTCGTGTGGTTCTTCACGATCATGGTGTTCGGCTACTTCGAGCCGGGCAGCATCAACGGTCAGGTGCTGCTCCTCCAGGACTGGCGCGGGCTGCTGATGCTCGCGGGCGGTGCGCTGACGGGCGCGGTGGCCGTGGGAGCCGTGATGGCCCGCAACGCCGCGAACCGGCCCGGCCTCTACGAGACCGCCGGGATCCAGTAGCGGTAGCGGTGGTGCTCGGTGCAGCCGAGCTCCTCATACAGCCTGATCGCCGGCTCGTTGTGCTCGGCCACCTGCAGCACGCACGTCGTGGCGCCCTGCTCCAGGCCCCAGCCCGCCAGCTCGCCCATCAGGCGCCGTGCGAGGCCCTGACGGCGATGTGACGGCCGCACGGCGAGGCGGGCGACGTGCAGGACGTCCTCGACCACGGCGCCGCGCACAGCCGCGATCACGGTGCCGCCGTCGGTGATCGAGGCGAAGCAGACGTTGCCGCCGCTGCCGAGCACGTGCCGCTGGGCGGGGGAGACCTCGGATCCGGCCGTCAGTTCCCACCATCCGGGAAGATCACGACTCTCGGCCACACCGTCCGCGAACTTCTCCAGCGGACCGGTCATCACCAGTGACTCGGCGCCGCCGGGGTGATCCAGATCGACCCGCCAGCCCGCCGCCTCGACGGCCGCCTCCGGCAGTGAGCCGTTGACCACATGAGCGGTGGGTTTGATGCCGTGCTCACGGGCGAAGCCTTGAGCGACCCTCAACGCGTCCGGCACGGGCATGCCGGGATCGCCGCAGGTCAGCGTGCTGTTGGCGCGGCCGGTGAAGCCGGCTGCGGCACGCATCAACCAGTCTCCAAGCGGAACTTCTGCCAGGACGGGCCATGCTCGCGCGCAGAGCGATTCCAGGTGATCCACGGTGTGCACACGTCCATCCTGACTATGTTGGCGAGTGAGTTTCAGGTCAGGAGTGAAGACGTGTCGGACCGCACAGCTAAGGCAAGCCTGACCGGGTGATACTCGAACGTGCCGCGTACTCTCCGGCTTGCGCGGTGTGACCGATGAAGTTGGAGAGCGCAGTGACTTATGTGATCGCCCAGCCGTGCGTGGACCTGCTCGACAAGGCCTGCATCGAAGAGTGCCCTGTCGACTGCATCTACGAAGGCGACCGGATGCTCTACATCCACCCCGACGAGTGTGTGGACTGTGGCGCGTGCGAACCCGTGTGCCCGGTGGAAGCCATCTACTACGAGGACGACGTCCCCGATGAGTGGAAGGACTACACCAAGGCGAACGTCGACTTCTTCAACGAGCTCGGCTCGCCCGGTGGCGCGTCGAAGGTCGGCAAGGTCAGCGCCGACCCGGAGTTCGTGAAGGTCCTCGCGCCGCAGGCCGAGGGGCATTGATCATCAACCGCAGGGGCCCGGCGCTGCCGGACTTCCCGTGGGACCTGCTGGCAGACCACGCCGCCAAGGCGCGCACGCACCCCGGCGGCGTGGTCGACCTGTCGGTCGGCACGCCCGTCGACCCGGTTCCCGCGGTGATCCGGTCCGCGTTGTCGTCGGTCTCCGACATCCCCGGCTACCCGACCACCCACGGCACCCCTGAGCTGCGCGCGGCCTTCGTCGCCGCGGTGGAGCGCCGGTACGGGATCGTCGGTGTGCCGGAGGCGGCGGTGCTGCCCACGATCGGCTCCAAGGAGCTCGTGGCGTGGCTGCCCACCCTGCTCGGCGTCGGGCCGGGTGACGTCGTCGCCGTGCCGGCCGTCGCGTACCCCACCTACGAGGTGGGCGCGCTGATGGCCGGGGCCGAGGTCGTCCGCCTGGCCGACGGGGAACTGCCGCCCGCCGGCACGAAGCTGGTGTGGCTGAACTCGCCGTCGAACCCGACGGGCCGCGTTCTCTCGGCGCAGCAGCTGCGGGACGCCGTCGCCGCCGCCCGCGCGGTCGGGGCGATCGTGGCGTCGGACGAGTGTTATCTCGCGCTGCCGTGGGACTCCTCGCCGGTGTCGGTGCTGCATCCGTCCGTTGTGGACTCCTTCGACGGTGTCCTCGCGGTGCACTCGCTGTCGAAGTCGTCGTCGCTCGCGGGCTACCGGGCCGGGTTCGTCACCGGCGATCCTGAGCTGGTCGCGGGCCTGCTCGAACTGCGCAAGCACGCCGGCATGATCGTGCCGCGGCCGGTGCAGGAGGCCATGCGCGCCGCCCTCGAGGACGACGAGCACGTGGCCGAGCAGCGGTCTCGCTACCTGGCTCGGCGTGAGGTGCTCAAGCCCGCGCTGGAGGCGGCCGGGTTCACCGTGTCGCACTCCGAGGCGGGGCTCTACCTGTGGTCGACCCGCGGTGAGGACGCCTGGGAGACGATCTCCTGGCTGGCCGACCGCGGCATCCTCGCGGCTCCCGGCACGTTCTACGGCCCTGCGGGCGCCCAGCACGTGCGGGTCGCGCTCACGGCCACCGACGAGCGGATCGCCGCGGCCGCCGAGCGCCTCAGCGCCTGATCTCAGGGCTTGAGCGCCGACCAGACCCTGCGGGTGAACTGGTTGGGCGGCACGGCGTCCGTCGTGAGCCGCACCGACGTGCTGATCTGCTCGCCGCTCAGGCCGAGGCCCAGCACGAGGTGCCAGTGCAGGTCCCACAGGTCGGAGAACGCGTCCAGTTCCACGTCGGCGTCCGCGCTGACGTGGAGCACGGCCGGTTCCGCGACGCGCACGACGCGTTCGACGGCCCGCACGTCTCGCGTGTTGGTGCGGAAGCTGAACGCCAGGTCGACCGTCTCGCTGTCGAGCCCGTACGTCGCGTACGAGTGGCATCTGTGGTGCGGCAACGACAACGGCTGGTTCGTCTCCAGGTAGAGGTCGCCCTCGAACCGCAGCGTCGGCGAGTGCTGGCTCAGCGTCGCGCGGGCGCTGACGAACTCCCAGCCGGGCATGTCCAGCTTGGGCACCAGCAGTTCCAGCACCTCGCCGCGGCGGGCACTGCGCGTGCGTTCACCGGAGCGCCACGGGATTTCCCTGCTGTAGGGCTCTTTCTTCGTGACGAACACGTACGGCGCGTTGTCGGTCTGCAGGCTGAGGACGACGACCGTGCGGCCGCGCGCCCAGTCGAACGCGACGGTGGTGAGTCCCGGTGCGACGCCGTCGAAGTGGGACTCCACCCGGGGCCACCACGAGGACAGCTCCTCGGCAGGCGCGCCCTTGACGTAGCGGCCCTTCTCGTCCACGCCGACGATCCACATGGCCTCCGACCCGCGCGCGGCGTTGCACAGCGCGGCGATCTGCCTGGCCGCCTTGCCGTGGTCGACCGGCCACTGCGTCTTGAACTCCACGAAGGAGTCCTCCGACTGCGCCCCCTGGAGGGCACGCTCGATCGCGGCGCGAGCGTTCAACTCCAGTCGCTGTTTCAGCACGTGCACCTCCCTCTGCTCCCGGAAGCGACTGAGACCCAGTCTGCCTTCGCAGACCGGGCCCCAGACACCGGGTTTCTGGATCGGTCAGTCGTTGGCGTGCAGAGCCGCGTTGAGCTCGACGCCGGTGCCCTTTCGGGGCTTGACCTTCACGGTGCCGGTGACGGAGTCCCGGATGAACAACAGGTTCGATTGTCCGCTCAGCGACACCGCTTTGACGACCTCGCCGTCCGGAAGTGTGACCTTCGTGCCCGCGGTGATGTAGAGACCCGCCTCGATCACGCAGTCGTCGCCGAGAGAGATGCCGAGACCGGCGTTCGCGCCGAGCAGGCAGCGCTCGCCGATGCTGATGACCTGCTTGCCGCCACCGGACAGGGTGCCCATGATCGACGCGCCGCCGCCGACGTCCGAGCCGTCGCCGACCACGACACCGCCGGAGATGCGGCCCTCGACCATCGAGCTGCCGAGCGTGCCGGCGTTGAAGTTCACGAAGCCCTCGTGCATGACCGTGGTGCCGGACGCGAGGTGCGCGCCGAGGCGGACCCGGTCCGCGTCACCGATGCGGACACCGGACGGGACGACGTAGTCGACCATGCGCGGGAACTTGTCGATGCTGAAGACCGTCACCGGGCCGCGCAGGCGCAGGCGGGTGCGGGTCTGCTCGAAGCCGTCGACCGCGCACGGGCCGTGGTTGGTCCACACGACGTTCGTCAGCAGGCCGAACATGCCGTCGAGGTTCGCGCCGTGCGGTTTGATCAGGCGGTGGCTGAGCAGGTGCAGGCGCAGCCAGATGTCGTAGGTGTTCTCCGGGGCGGCCTCCAGGTCGATGACGACCTTGACGCCGACGACCTCGACACCGCGCTCCAGGTCCTCGCCGAGCAGCTTCGCGGCGGCCTCTCCGAGCGCTTCCGCGATCTCGGCCGACGACACGCGGACGGTGCCCAGCTCCGCGGTGTCGCCCAGCGCGGGGGCGGGGTACCAGGTGTCGAGGACGGTGCCGTCCGGGGTCACAGTGGCCAGGCCGATGCCGTATGCGGTGCTCACGGCTACCGAGCTTAGTCCGAAGCGTCAGTCGGGCACTTCTGCCGAGAAGTACAGCGAGCCGAGGTCACCGCGAGTCTCGATCAGTGCCTCGTTGCACTTCGACTGCCGTGCGTCCGTGCTGGACACGTTGTCGACGCGCACTTCACCGCACTGGTGCGCCTCGAAGTCGCCAACTGCGGTCATCAGCCGGGGCAGCACCTCGCTGACGTCCTGCTGGACCTGCTTGCCCCGCAGCGACCTGTCCAGCTGCTGGGTCATGGCACTGACCTCGCCGACCCACGCGGCGCAGTCGGCGGGGGTGAAGTTGTGCTGCGAGCCGCACGGGGCGGTGAACAGCGCCCGGATCTCACCGCACTGCCGGTCGCACGCGGCGGGGGCCTCGCCGCAGCCGGTCGCCGGGAGCAGCAGGGAGATGACCAGGAGTGCGCGCTTGATCACGCAGCGCACGGTATCGGCTGAACGGCCCAGTGCCCAAGCCGCCTGGGTAGGGTGACCCGCGTGTCCGACACCCTTGATCTGTTCGCCGACCCGATCGACCTGACGACCTCGCTGGTGGATGTGCGCAGCGTGTCCGGGGAGGAGGCGGAGATCGCGGACCTCGTGGAGCGGTCGCTGAAACTCCACGCGCCGCACCTGGAGATCACCCGATCAGGCAACGCCGTGCTGGCCCGCACGAACGCCGGCAGGGCGCGCAGGGTCGTGCTCGCCGGGCACCTGGACACCGTGCCGATCAACCAGAACTTCCCGAGCCGCCGCGAGGGCGGGATCCTGCACGGCTGCGGCACCGTCGACATGAAGGGCGGCGACGCGGTCATGCTCGCGATCGCGGCCCTGAGCCAGAACGCGCGTCACGACCTCACGTTCGTCTTCTACGACTGCGAGGAGATCGAGGCCGAGCGCAACGGGCTCACCCGCATCGAGCGCGAGCAGCAGGACTGGCTGATGGGCGACCTCGCGATCGTGTGCGAGCCGTCCAACGGCACGGTCGAGGCCGGCTGCCAGGGCACCATGCGCATCGAGATCAGGACCACCGGCAAGCGCGCCCACACCGCGCGGGCGTGGATGGGCCGCAACGCCATCCACGGCCTCGGCGAGGCGCTGCGCAGGCTGGAGGCCTACGTGCCGAGGCAGCCCGAGATCGACGGCTGCCACTTCCACGAGGGCCTGCAGGCCGTGAAGATCAGCGGCGGCGTCGCGGGCAACGTCGTGCCGGACGAGGCCGTGCTCACGGTCAACCACCGGTTCGCGCCGGACCGCACGGTGGAGCAGGCGGAGCAGCACCTGCGCGAGGTCTTCGAGGGCTTCGACGTCACCGTCACGGACTTCGCTGCCGGTGCGCTGCCGGGACTGCACGCCTCCGCCGCACAGGAGCTCATCGAGGCCGCCGGAGGGACGCCGGTCGCCAAGCTGGGGTGGACGGACGTGGCGCGGTTCGCGGCGCTGGGGATGCCCGCGGTCAACTTCGGGCCGGGTGATCCGACGCTCGCGCACACCCAGGAGGAGAACGTGCCGGTCCAGCAGATCACCGGGTGTTTCGCCGTGCTTAAGCGATTTCTGCTGGACTGATCACTAGAATCTCAGTGATGACGGAAGAGAAGAAGAACGGCGCCGTCGACGAGCGCCCATCGGAGAAGCGTCGCGGTCCCGTCGTGGAGCGGCGTGATCGCAAGGACGACCGCACCACCACCACTGACCAGCGGTTGCTCGACTCCCGCGGCCCGTCGGACTGGGTGCACACCGACCCGTGGCGGGTGCTGCGGATCCAGGCCGAGTTCGTCGAGGGCTTCGGCGCGCTGGCCGAGGTGCCGAGCGCGGTGACGGTCTTCGGATCGGCGCGTACCGGCCGTGACC
Organism: Lentzea sp. HUAS TT2; assembly: GCF_051853195.1. Lineage (NCBI taxonomy): Bacteria > Bacillati > Actinomycetota > Actinomycetes > Pseudonocardiales > Pseudonocardiaceae > Lentzea > Lentzea sp. HUAS TT2. Next base: position 3,728,184 of record NZ_CP196667.1, read on the forward strand.
ACCCGGAGTACCAGATCGGCCGGGACCTGGGCAAAGCACTGGCCGAGGCCGGGTTCGCGGCCATCACCGGTGGTGGTCCCGGCGCCATGGAGGCGGTCAACCGCGGGTGTTCGGAGGCCGGTGGTTTCTCGATCGGGCTCGGCATCGAGCTCCCGTTCGAGCAGGGCCTCAACCCGTGGGTCGACCTCGGGGTGAACTTCCGCTACTTCTTCGTGCGCAAGACGATGTTCATCAAGTACTCGCAGGCGTTCATCTGCCTGCCGGGTGGGTTCGGCACGCTCGACGAGCTGTTCGAGGCGCTGACGCTGGTGCAGACGAAGAAGGTCACGAAGTTCCCGGTCGTGCTGTTCGGAACCGAGTACTGGCAGGGCCTCTACGACTGGATCCAGAACTCGGTGCTGCCGGGCGGCAAGGTCGGCGAGAAGGACCTCGCGCTGCTGCACCTCACCGACGACATCGACGACGCGGTGAACGTCGTCAAGGACGCGCACAAGGCATGGGCGGACGCACACTGATGTATGTCGCTGTTTACTGCGGAAGTCTCGCGACCGTTCCGCAGAGCTACATCGACCTCGCCGCCGAGGTGGGGCGCCAGATCGCGGCACGCGGCTGGCACCTCGTCTGGGGCGGCGGGCAGACGTCGATGATGGGCGCGGTCGCGCGGGAGGCCCGCGCGGGCGGCTCGCACACCTACGGCGTGATCCCGAAGGGCCTGGCCACCAGGGAGATCGCCGACCGCGAGTCGACCGAGCTGCACGTCGTCGACACCATGCGCGAGCGCAAGAAGATGATGGACGACAAGGCGGACGCGTTCCTGACGCTGCCGGGTGGCATCGGCACCGCCGAGGAGTTCTTCGAGGTGTGGACGGCCGGAGTGCTGGGCATGCACGGCAAGCCCGTCGTGCTGCTCGACGTCGACAACCACTACAAGGGACTCGTGGAGTGGCTGACGGAGTTGCGGGACAAGGGTTTCGTCTCGCACGCCGCGCTGCAGTCGCTGATCGTCACGGACGACGTGTCAGTCGCCCTTGACGCCTGCGTCGTCTAGTCCCTTGGCCTGAGCCAGGATCTGGGTCTCCGGCAGGAGATCCGGCAGCGGGCGGTACGGCGTGGCCGTCACCTCGAACCGCTTGCCGGACACCACCCTGCCCTGCCAGGAGCCCGCGATCTCGCCGTCCACCAGGATCGCCCCGCGCCGGCCGAGGATGCGGAAGATGTCCTTCTGCGCGGCCTTGTCCGGCAGCAGCAGGTCGCGGTCACGTGCCTGCAGGTACGGGTCGGTCGGCGGCAGCAGCCTGACCTCCGGCGGTTCGGCGTCGGCGATCTCCAGGTCCTCCGGCAGCCACGCCTTCTGCCCCTCGACGGTCACCTCGACCAGGCCGTCCTTCGGCCACCGCTTCTTGACCTCGCGGGTGCTCGTGCCGAAGTAACTGGCCACTTCGGACGGTCCGGCCGGGCCGTGCAGCGTCAGGTACCGGTGCACCAGCTCGTCGAACCCCGCGGTCTTGCGCGGCACACCGGGCCAGCCGTGGATGCGTTCGAACGTCACGGTCTTCTCCTCCGGGATGATCCGGAGACCCGCGGGCAGGGCGCCGAGCCGGAAGATCGGATCGGAGACGTGCTCGGTCTGGCAGCCGCGGCACGGTTCGATCGTCTGCTGGGGAGCCAACGGCGTCAGGGCCTTGCTCACCTCGCCCTTGGTCATCGGCTTCGTGACGATCGACCTCATCGCGGTGGCGATGTGCCGCAGCGCCGCCACCATTTCGTCCACCTTCGGCCGCGAGGCACGGGCACGGGCGTCGGCGTCGCTCCACGGCCACAGCGCGCGGGAGAAGGCTTTCAGCTCACCGTCCCGGTGCAGATGAGGAGCACCGCGGACGGACCAGATCAGGGTGAAGTCGTCGGCAGAGGGTTTGTGCAGGCGCGCGGCGAGACTCAGCAGGGCCGAGCCGGAGGTGTTGTCCTGGATGCCCAGTGACAGCACCGCCAGCTCGGCCGCGTCGGAGATCCGCCGGTCCAGTTCGTGCTGATGGATCCGGTGGAGGAGCACCTGCTGCCGGGTGAGGTCCACCCGGACATTCTTACGCCTTCGGAACCGTGAGGCTCGACGGTCCGAAGGTGACGGTTGAGCCGCGAGTTGATTCCGTCAGATAACGCGGATCCACCGTGTCGATCACGAGCGCCAGCCGGTTGCCGGAGCCGACGTTCCACACCGTCGGTTCGAGCTCCACGTCGAGCGTCTGCGTGCGGCCGGCGCCGGTCACCTTGACCGGCTTGTGCGTGATCAGCGCACCGAGCCCGAGCGGCCCCACCTCGTACAGGTACGCGAACAACGTCGTCGTCTCCGCACTCGGGGTGACCTGGAGCTTGAGCTTCGGCGTGCCGGCGATCGTCGCACCGCGGGGGTACTCCGGCCCGCCCCAGACGCCCGCGACGTTGCGGTCGACGAACGGCAGGGAGACCCCGGTCGGGATGTTCAGGAACCCTTGCAGCGCACCGGAGAGCAGGATCGTGCCGCTGTCGGCGACGGTGCCCCAGCCGGCGTGGATCCTCTTCGCGTCGAGCTGCACGGTGTCCGCGGCGCCGCTCGGCCAGGCGCCGAACGTCCTCCACGTGCCGCCGTTGTTGGGCTTGAGCCGCACCGGCTGCTCGGCGTCGATGCCGTTGGCCGTGCCCTTGACGTAGCGGTCGAACCAGCGGCCGACCGACTCCCAGATCTCGTTGGGCAGCCCCGCCGCGCCGAACAGCTCGGCGGTGGCGTGGTCACCCGGCGAGAGCATGAGCCGCTTCGGGCCGGTGAGCTTGCCGTAGAAGTCCGTGATCTGGCCCGGCGCGAAGATGCCGTCGTTCCAGGCGTTGCCGAGCATGACCGCGGTGCCGTTGGCGTTGATCTGGGCGATCTTGCTGGCCGCCGAGCGTTCCGCGGAGATCGGCACGACCTCCCAGAACCTGCCGTCGCGGTAGGCGTCCTCTGCCTCGACGAGGACCGGTCCCGGACGTCCGGTGGCCTTGCCCGCCGCCAGCAGGACCTCGACGGCCTGCTTGTTCACGGTGTTGTTGGGGTAGAGCGAGCGGGCCAGGTCGGTCCACGTGCTCAGCGCCGCAGCGGCCTTGATGCGCTTGTCGTTCGCCGCGGCCAGCAGGGACTGCCCAGCGCCGTAGGAGATCCCGGCCGCGCCGACCCTGGTGCCGTCGGCGTGCGCGTTGGCGATGGCCCAGTCGATGACCTTGCTGACGTCGCCGACGGTCTCAGGGCCGGCGACGTCGATCGTGCCGGCGGAGTCCCAGAAGCCGCGGCTGGTGTAGCTCACCACGACGTACCCGGACTCCTTGGCGAGCTTGGCCGCCGCGCCGACGTACTCGATGTTGGGGACCGCCCAGCTGGACGGCATGACGAGCAGCGGGAACGGGCCGCTGCCCAGGCCGGTGGGTTCGACGACGAGGGCCTTCAGGACGGTGCCGCCGACGCCGGGGATCGACCGGTACGAGATCTGGTGTCCGGGGGCCGCGGTGGCGGCAACAGGAGCACCGAGCAGGGTTGTGAGGAGTACCAGCACTAAAACAAGTGATCGTCGCACTCTGGTCCTCCTTGACCATGACGTAGATCACACAGGGTTTGTTACTGCGGAGTAAACCAGGTGGCTACTCGTGAGTAGCAAGAAGCTGTGAGCCAGGTCACTGTCTACGCTGGGTGGCGTGAACCGATTCCGCGTCACTGAGCTGCCGAAAGACCGCGTGCTGGTTGTTGCGCATCTGACCAGCGCGGACGAGTTGAGACGGGCTGTGGCCGACGGCGCCGACGTGGTCGAGTTCGACGGCGAGCTGGAAATGCCGTCACTGCGCGAAACGTTGGATGTGGTGACGATCCCCGCAGGGGACGAGGACTTCACGCTCGCGGCTGCCACAGTGGCTGCGATGTCCGGAGCACGCGCCGTTCGTGCTTCCGACGTGCGGCAGGCGAGGAAGGTCGTGGAGATGGTCGCGAGCGTGACGGGGACCCGTCCGCCGGCGCGGGCGATGCGGGCGCTCGCCTGATGCTGCCCTCCGTCGAAGCCTGGTTCGCCTCGCACACCTGGCAGCAGCCGTCGTGGGACGTGGACGAGCTGGTCGCGTTGAAGCGCGGCCGGACCGTGTCCGTGGTGCTGCCCGCGTTGAACGAGGAGGAGACCGTCGGGGACGTGGTCTCCGTGGTCCGGCCGTTGCTCGGGACCCTGGTGGACGAGCTGGTGGTGATGGACTCCGGGTCGACCGACCGGACTGTCGCCGTCGCCTCCGCTGCCGGGGCACGGGTCGTGTTGCGCGAGGACGTGGTTCCCTGGCTCGAGCCGTTGCCGGGCAAGGGCGAGGTGCTGTGGCGGTCGCTGGCCGCGACCACCGGTGACCTGATCGTCTTCCTGGACTCCGACCTGGTGGACCCGGAGACCGCGTTCGTCACGGCGTTGCTGGGGCCGTTGCTGCTGGACGCCGGCGTGCACCTGGTGAAGGGGTTCTACCGGCGGCCGTTGCGGCTGGAGAGCAGCGGTGGCGGGCGGGTGACCGAGCTGGTGGCGCGGCCGTTGCTGAACACGTTGCGGCCGGAGCTCTCCGGTGTGGTGCAACCGCTCGGCGGCGAGTACGCGGCCACCCGGTCCTTTTTGGAGTCGGTGCCGTTCGCGGCCGGGTACGGCGTCGAGATCGGACTGCTGCTGGACGTGCACCGCGTGCACGGGCTTTCCGCACTGGCCCAGGTGAACCTGGGGGTGCGCAAGCACCGGAACCGGTCGCTGCTGCAGCTCGGCGCGATGTCGTCGCAGATCATGGGCACCGCGCTGGCCCGGTGCGGTGTGGTCGCGGACTCCGGGCCGTTGACGCAGTTCGTGCAGGTCGGCGGCGAGTGGCTACCCGACTCGACCGACGTGCTCGTGGCTGATCGGCCCCCGATGATGCACGTGATCGAAAAGGGCTAGCTGCTCGGTCCGGTGGGTGACGACCAGGGCCGTGCCCCGGGAGTTGTCCAGGATCTTGCCGAGCACGCGGTCGGCCTGTTCGGGGTCGAGGCCCTCGGTGGGTTCGTCCAGGAGCAGGATCTCGGGGTCGGCCAGCACCGATCTGGTGAGGATCAGGCGTTGCCGCTGGCCGCCGGAGATCTCCTCGCCGCGTTCGCCGACGACCTGGTCCCAGTCGAGGTCGAGCTCGGTGATCTTCGCTGCTTGGTCCAGTTCCTCCTGGGTGGCATCGGGTTTGGCCAGCAGGACGTTGGTCCGGACCGTGGTGTGGAAGACGTGCGCGTCGGCCAGTGCTGCCCTGCTCGGTTCGAGTCGGTGGGCGAGGGCGTTGAGCAACGTGGTCTTGCCCGAGCCGCTCGGGCCGACGATCGCGGTTCTGCCTTGCAGGTCAGGGGTTTCCGGGTCGTGGGCGGGTTCGGGCTCGTCAGTGGTTTCCGGGCGTGGCCTGGTCAGGGCCGCGAGCGGGACGGTGATCTCGAAGGTGGCGATGGCTGCCATGATCAGCCAGGCCGGTTCGTGCTGGGTGAGCATGAGCAGGGCCGCGCCGAACTGGACGGCGATCGCGAGCGGGGTCAGGTCTTTGGTGCGTTCCTTGCGGGACAGCTCTTTCGCCGTCCTGGTGGCATTGCGGAGTTTCTCGTCGAACAGGCCGTAGGCGATCAGTTCTTCCTTGCTGTGGACCAGTTCGGTGGTTTGTTCGGTCAGCCTGGCGCGCAACGGGGTGAGGTCCTGCGGCGTGCGGATCGCGAGCCAGGGGAGCAGGGCCAGGTTGATCAGCAGGCCGGCGATCAGCGGCAGCGAGAAGCCGGACACCGTTGCGACGACGGCGCCGACCAGGACCGCGGTGATCCACGGCAGGGTGGCGCGGAGCTTCATGTCGAGGCGCTGGTCGACGTTCGTGACGATGCGGGTCAGCGCCGCGCCGGACGGGATGTGCTTGCGGTGCGCGAGATCGTCGTAGACCTGGCCGCGCAGTTCGACGGCCTCGCTGAGCACCGCTTTGTGGCTGGTCAGGCGTTCGAGGTAGCGCAGGGCGCCCTTGACCAGGGCGAGGGTGCGGACCGCGACGATCGCCACGGTCAGCGCCTGCATCGGCGGGTGCTCGGCGGCACGCATGATCAGCCAGGTCGCCGTCGCGGCGAGGCCGACGCCGGCCAGTTCGGCGAGCGTTCCGACGAGGATCGCGAGCTTCACACCGTCACCACCCTGTCGACCTCGTTGAGCAGCGTCGGGCGGTGCGCCACGATCACCGCCGTCCTGCCTCGCGTGAACTCGCGCGTTGCCTTGAGTACCAGTGCTTCCGTCTCCGCGTCGAGGTGTGCGGTGGGTTCGTCCAGCAGGAACAACGCGGCTTGGCGCCGGTCCAGTGCGTTGGCCAGCGCGACCCGCTGCTGCTCGCCGGACGAGAGGTTCGCCGGGACGAGCGTGGGCCGTTGCGGCACCCACGACAGCGCTGCCAGCCACTTTTCGCGGTCGATGTCCTGGAGATCGACGCCGCCGACGAGCACGCGACCGTCGTCGGGTCGCACGAAACCCAGCAGCAGTCCCAGAATCGTGCTCTTGCCCGCGCCGCTCGGGCCGACCAGCGCGATCCGTTCGCCGGGCTCGATGCGCAACGAGAAGTCCTTGAGGCTGCGGACGCTCACGTTGTCGAACACGATCTCGGCCTGGGTGAGATCCGGCGGCGCCTGGCCGGAGGACTCGATGCGGGCCGGCACCTGGGCGAGCACCTCCCGGCCCTGTGCGCTGGCGTGGTACTGGCCGCCAGCGGCCCGCAGTGGCAGAAACGCTTCCGGCGCAAGGAAGAGCACGAGGAGCGCGGTGTGCAGCGGCACCCCGCCGCCGAGCAGCCTGAGCCCGACCGGCACGGCGACCAGTGCGACCGACATCGTGGCCACCAGCTCCAGCACGAACGCCGACAGGAACGCGACCCGCAGCGCCGACATCGTCTCGGTCCTGTGCTGCGCTGCGAGCCTGCGGACCGTGGTGGACTGCGCCTCGGCCCGCCCGAACGCCCGCAGCGTGCCGATTCCCTTGACCACGTCGAGGAAGTGCCCGCCGAGGGTGGCCAGCGCGTCCCACTGGCGGGCCGTCCGTTCCTGGGTGTGCGCGCCGACCAGCACACCGAAGATCGGGATCAACGGCAGCGTCGCCAGGATCGTCAGTGCCGCGGTGAGGTCGGCGAACGCCAACCTGACCACCACCGCGAGCGGCACGGCCACAGCAAGGACCTGCTGCGGCAGATACCCGACGACGTACGGCGTCACGTCGTGCACGCCGCGGGTGACCAGCGTGGCGGCCTCACCGGCCTTGGTGCCGGGCGAGCGCAGGAAGGCTTCCCGCAGACGCGCGCGGGTTCGTTCGGCGGCCCGGTGAGCCCACTCGCGGTGCACCCACCAGACCAGCACTCGCGCGCCGATGACCAGGCACAGCAGGAGAAGTCCCGTTCCGCCGCTCAGCACCGACGCCAGGAGCTCGGCCTGGAGCAGCACCAGGAACGGGATCGGGATCAGCGCGAGGAGATGGCGACGATCGACCACTGCACCAACACCACCAACGGGATGATCGGGACCGCGACCCACGCGAGCAGGCTGAGCGTGTCGTTGTGCGCCATGAGCCCGGTGACGTCGATCGAGCTGAACGCGAGCGGAATCGGCAGCGCGCACAGCAACGCGGTGGCGGGGAACACCTTCCAGCGCCGGGTCTGGAACACCCAGCCGTGCACCGCGAACAGCGCCGGCATCACGAGCGCGACCGGCCACGGCGCGTGCAGCAGATGTGCCAGGAACAGTCCCCAGCCCACCGAGACCATCAACGCGCCGGTGAACACCAGCCACCACCACAACCTGAGCTGCACCGCGGCCATGAACAGCACCAGCCCGGCCAGCACCAGCGTGAACGTGCTGTGCGCGCCGGAGAGCAGCTCGCCTTCGAGCCGCGGGAACGCCGCGAACAGCACCCCGATCGCGGCGACCAGCCACACCTCGTTGCCCAGGAAGAACGGGTTCATCCGGTGCAGCGAGACCTCCCGTCCGCGGAACGGCAGCAGAAGTCCTGTGCCGTAGTCGAAACCGGCCAGCGCGAAGTAGCCGGCGGTCAGCGTGCCGAGCACGACGAGCCAGAGCGTTTCCATCACAGGGTCACCACCAGTGGCGAGACGGGGGCGGGCGCCACGTCCGGACCGCGACGGACCGCACGTGCGATCAACGCCCAGTCGACACAGGCCAGCACCACGAACAGGGACGTGAACACGATGAGCGACAACAGGATCTGCGATGCGTCCACATGCGACACCGCGTCCTCGGTCCGCAGCAGGCCGTAGATCAGCCACGGCTGCCGCCCGATCTCGCGGAACAGCCACCCGAAGACGGCCGCCACGAACGGCAGTGGAATGCCGATCACCATGAGGTACAGGGGAAAGCGCATCCGGATCACCGCGTCCCTGATCAGCAGCGGCAGCGTGACCCAGCTGACCATCGTCAGCGTCATCCCGATGATGATCATGAATCCGAGCGGCGCGCCGATCCACGGCGCCGCCTCCGTCTTGTGCGGCTGGAACTTCGCGATGACCGGGAACTGCGCGAACCCGGCCCCGATCAGCGTCGGCGTGGCGAGGGCCGTCGTGACGACGCCCAGCCGCAGCGACCGCCGGAAGAAGTCGACCTCGGGCGTCCGCTTGATGAAGTGGTACGCCGAGACGCCGGTCATGAACACGCCGCCGACCGTGATGGACGCGAAGACCACGTGGGTCAGCGCGGCGGTGAACGTCGGGTTGGTCAGCAACGCGCCGAAGTCGTCCAGCCGCACCACGTTCCCGTCGACCCGGTAGCCGACGGGGTGCTGCAGGAACCCGTTCGCCGCCATGATCCAGAACGCCGACGCGAACGCGGTCAGCGCCGTCAGGTAGAGCAGTGACAGGTGCACCCAGCGGTTGAGCCTGCCCCAGCCGAAGATCCACAGGCCGAGGAACGTCGACTCCAGGAAGAACGCGATCAGCGTCTCCATCGCGAGCGGTGCGCCGAACACGTCGCCGGCGTAGGTCGCGAGGCCTGACCAGTTCAGTCCGAACTGGAACTCCATCACGATGCCGGTGACGATCCCCAGCGCGTAGTTGATCACGTAGATCCGGCCCCAGAACCTCGTCATCCGTTCGTGCGCGGGCGCGCCGGTGATCGTGAACCTCGTCTGCATGATCACCAGCAGCGTGACCAGACCGAGCGTGAGCAGCACGAACAGGAAGTGGAACGACGTGGTCAGGGCGAACTGGAGCCGGGCGAGGTCTACTGCACTCATAGGTTGGGACGCTATGTGTAGCGCCACTACTTATGAAGGCGCGAACGCCCATTTCAGGGGGATCTCAGGGCTGACCCTGAGCGCGGATTTCAGGGACCGCGGCCAGGGCCGGATCACTAGACTCGCTACCCATGAAGCCCGACGCGCTACGCGGCCACCTCGACGCGTTGCTGCTGGCCACGCTCGAGGGCAGGCAGCTGCACGGCTACGCGATCATCGAGGCGTTGCAGCAGGGCAGCGGGGGTGCGCTCGACCTCCCGACGGGCACGGTCTACCCGGCCCTGCGCAGGCTGGAGCGGGCGGGCCACGTCGTCAGCGACTGGAGCACGGTCGGCGGACGCAAGCGCCGCACCTACAAGCTCACGCAGGCGGGACAGCGGGCATTGCACGCCGAACGCAGCGCGTGGCGCGAGTTCACGACGGTCATCGACGGGGTGCTGGGAGGTGACGGCAAGTGGGCGCAGACGTGATGGAAACAGACGTGATCGACCGGTACGTGACCGATCTCGGGTCGCGGTTGCAGGGCTCGCGCAAACAGGTCCGCGACCTGCTCACGGAGACCCGGGACAGCCTCGCCGACGCCACCGAGGCCCACCTGGACCGCGGCCTGACCGAGAAGGAGGCGCAGAAGCGCGCCGTCGAGGAGTTCGGCCCGGTGCGCGAGATCGCGAACGAGTACCAGGCGGAGCTGGCCATCGCCTACGGCACGCGCACGCTCATCTGGCTCGCGATCATCCTTCCGCTGATGCACATGGCGTGGGAGTACGGCCGGATGCTGCTCGTTGGGCCGTGGCAGGACTTCGGCACGATGCCACCGTCCTGGTACCTGGTCATCGCCAAGGCCAACGACCTGACCAGCGGTGCCGCGTCTGGGGTGGCGCTGGTGGCGTTGATCCTCGGCCGGTTCGTGGCCCGCAGGTACGACACCAGGCTGCTGGCCAGGATCGGTGCGGGCATCGCGATCGCGGCCGTCTGCGCCGTGCTGCTGGGCAACCTCTCGATCATCGTGGCCACCGCGCACTTCGACACCTCGCGGCTCGTGCAGTCGTTGCCGATGCTCCTCGGGAGCCTGGTCACCTGGATCGTGATCATTCGTCTCGGTCTGCTCGCTCGCCGCTGCCTGAGCTGTGCCACGATCGTCGCGTGACCAACGCCCTGATCTACCTGATCGTGATGATCGCCGTCGCGGCAGTGGTGTTCCTGCTCGCGGCGTTGGTGTTCGGGCGCGGCGAGGAGCTCGCGCCGCTGCCGCCCGGTGCCTCGCCGACGCGGCTGCCGTCGGACGACATCACCGCGGACGACGTCCGCGAGCTGAAGTTCCAGCAGGTCTTCCGCGGCTACAAGATGACAGAGGTCGACTGGGCGTTGCAGCGGCTCGCGACCGAGGTCGAGACGCTGCGGGCGCGCGTGGCGGAGCTCGAGACCCTGGAGAGCAGTGACCACCGATCTTGAGCTGACCGTCGAGGTGGCCGCGCCGCCCGACACGATCTTCCGCGCCATGTCCGACTGGGAGCGCCAGTCGGAGTGGATCTTCGGCACCACGGTGAAGGTCGTCGCCGGTGACGGGAGGTCGGTCGGCAGCGAGATCGACGCCGTCACGTTCGGCGTCTCCGACCGGATGCGGATCACCCGCTGGGACCCGCCGCACGCCGTCGAGGTCCTGCACCTCGGCCGCGTGGTGAAGGGCACCGGGGTGTTCGCCGTGCGCGGCAGCCGTTTCGTGTGGACGGAGCGGCTCGACGTGCCGTTCTTCTACCCGTTGGTGAAGCCGATCTTCGTGCTGATGCTGCGCCGGTCGCTGCAGCGCTTCGCGCGTTTCGCCGAGGAGTACCGGTGATCGTCCGTTGTCCCTGGGGGGACTCGACCCCGGACTACGCCGAGTACCACGACACCGAGTGGGGCGTGGAGCTGCACGGCACGCCCGAGCTGTACGAGCGGATGTCGCTGGAGGCGTTCCAGTCAGGGCTGTCGTGGATCACGATCCTGCGCAAGCGGCCGGCGTTCCGGGCGGCGTTCGGCGACTTCGACCCGTTGCTGGTCGCCGAGTTCGGGCCTGCGGACGTGGAACGGCTGATGGCCGACGCGGGCATCGTCCGGAACCGGCTGAAGATCGACGCCGCGATCCACAACGCCCGCGTGATCGTCTCGGAGGGCGTCGACCTCGACGCGCTGCTGTGGTCGTTCGCGCCCGCTCACCACAAGCGGCCGAAGACGTTCGCGGACGTCCCGGCGATCACGGACGAGTCCAAGGCGATGGCCAAGGAACTGAAGAAGCGCGGCTTCAAGTTCCTCGGCCCCACCACGTGCTACGCGCTGATGCAGGCGACGGGCATGGTCGACGACCACATCTCGACCTGCTTCCGCGCCAGCGCCGCTACTTCCCGCTGAACTTCGGCGCCCGCTTGTTCACGAAGGCGTCGACCGCCTCGCGGTGGTCCTCGGTCGCGCCGCAGTCGGCCTGGGTGCGCCGCTCGGCCTCGAGCGCGTCCTCCAGCGTGCCGTCCGCCGCCGCGGCGAGTGCCTCCTTGATCTTCGCGTAGGCCGTCGTGGGGCCCTTGGCGAGCTTGGCGGCCAGCAGGTGCGCTGTGGACAGCAGCTCCTCGTCCGGCACGACCTGGTTGACCATGCCGACCCGCAACGCCTCCTCGGCGCCGACGGGCTGGGCGAGCAGCATCATCTCCATCGCGCGGCCGTGGCCGATCAGCCGCGGCAGCGTCCAGGACGCGCCGGAGTCCGCCGTCAGGCCGACGTTCGCGAACGCCATCAGGAACTTCGCCGACGTGCCCGCGATGCGCAGGTCCGAGGCGTAGGCGAACGACGCGCCCGCGCCGGCCGCGCTGCCGTTGACCGCGGCGATCACCGGCTTCGGCATGCCGATCAGCTCGCGCACGATGGGGTTGTAGTGCTTCTCCACGGTGTTGAGCGGCGCCGGGTCACCGGACTGCAGCAACCCGATGTGCTCCTTGAGGTCCTGACCCGCGCAGAACGCCCTGCCCGCACCCGTGATCACCACCGCGCGCACCGAGTCGTCGGCCGCCGTCTCCCGCAACGTGTCGAGGAACGACACCTTCAGCGAGGTGGTGAAGGCGTTGAAGGACTCGGGGCGGTTGAACGTGATCGTGCGCACACCATCGGCGTCGTCGACGAGGAGCTCGGACACTGGACCTCCATCAAGCTGTGGAAACGTTGCGGACCGGCCGCAGGCACTCGTCGACGAACCGACTCGTGCCCGGTGCCAGCCGCAGTGTCTGTTCGTCGAAGAACGACGCTGCCGCGTGCCCCGGCCAGTCCGGTGGCAACAGTTCAGCAGGAAGACCGGGATCGCGGAACAGGAACTTCCGCCACGCGTGCAGCAGCTGCTGTGACGCCGCGAACGCCGCCGCGTCGTCCGTTTCGTCCACAACGGACACCTGCTCGTGCCAGTGCGCGACGAAACCGGCGTAGTCACGTCCCAGCTCGGCCAGGTCCCACGCCTTCGCGGCGAGCTCGGCGTCCCCACCGTCGTGTGAACCGTGAAAAGTTCGTGCGGGAACCTCTTCGGCGGCCAGCACGTCGGCCAGCTCAGGCGACGGCCGGGGAGCGATCCACGTCACAGGACCGAGCGCGCCGTAGCCGAGCAGCTGCAGTTCCGAGGTGAGGTGGTCGCGCGAGTCGCGGCCGGGGATCTCCTCCAGCACCACCACGTGCCAGCGACCGTCCCACGTGGACGGCCCGGTGCGGTAGATGCGGGCAGCGGCCTCGTCGAGGCGTCGTTCCCCGCGAGGTGTCATCGCGTATCCGGGCCCGTCAGGCAGCCTGGACGGCTGCAACCAGCCCTGACGGACCGTGCGGGAGACGGCCGTGCGCACGGCCGGCGCGGCGAAACCCAGGGGTTCGAGCAGCCGGACGAGCGCGGCGATGGTGGCGGCACCACCGCGTTCGCGAAGGTGGCCGCCGTAGACGTCGAAGAGCGCGGAACGGGCTCGCACCCGTCCCATCCTGTCACGGCCCGCCTCGGTCCGTGCCGTGTCGGCCCCACGGCGATCGCCGCAGCCAGCGGGCCTGAACGCGGCACCGCTGGCCAGGCACTGGATGCCGTCCCCATGCGGGTCTCCTCGACCAGACCGGTGCGACACGGCCTAGGTGCCGAAAGTGTTGCCTTGTCGTGAAAACAGGTGTTGATCAGGCACAAGTCAAGATCGACAACTGTCACCCGGACTCGCCAAAAGATCGGTTCGGTTTCGCCCCTGAGTCGCCATAGGGGAGAATGGAGCAGATCCGGCCTGGCCGGACGGGGAAGATGTTGACGGAGGGAGCACGCGATGGCGGCCATGAAGCCCCGGACCGGCGACGGTCCCCTCGAGGTCACCAAGGAGGGACGCGGCATCGTCATGCGCGTGCCGCTCGAGGGTGGTGGGCGCCTCGTCGTCGAGATGTCGGCGGACGAGGCCAGCGCCTTGGGCGACGCGCTGAAGGCCGCCGCCGGCTGAGGCCTCCCGGTGAGAAGCACGTGAAGCCCCGGTTTCCACAGTGGAGACCGGGGCATCGCTTCGTTCTCGGCTTGAGAGAGAATGAACGGTCGTTAGTGCAATAGGGGAGGTCCAGCCGTGGCGTCGACGGTTCCGTCAGTGCCCACCAAACTCGTGGACGTCGAGGTGGCCACCGCCTCGCGTCGCAACGTTCCGGCGGTCGTGCTCGCGGCCACCGGACCGGCGCTGGGACCGGGCGGCGACGGCATCGACGTCTCCGACCTGACCGGCAAGGCCGGCGAGGCGGTGCGGCACGACGAGGCCTGGACGCTCGGCGTCGGCACCGGCACGCTCGCCGACTACCGCACGGCCGGCGCGAGCCTCGTGCGCGCGCTCAGCGGTGAGGACGCGCCCAAGACCGCCGACGTCCTGCTGACCCCGGACTTCGACGCCGAGAAGGTGCGCGCGTTCGTGCTGGGCGCCGCGCTCGGCGGGTACCGCTTCAAGGTCACCGGCGAGGACGGCCCGAAGCGGGTCGGCTCGCTGCGGCTGATCACGGCCGACGACGGGTTCGAGGAGGTGCTCACGTCGGCCGCGCTGAAGGCCCACGCGCTCGCCACCGCGACCTCGCTGGCCCGTGACCTCGCCAACACCCCGTCCAACGTCAAGGACCCGCGCTGGCTCGCCACGACCGCGGCCAAGCTCGCGGACAAGGTCGACGGGCTGCACGCCACCGTGCGCGACGAGAAGTGGCTGCAGCAGCAGGGCTTCGGCGGCGTGCTCGCGGTCGGCGGCGGATCCGCCCGCCCGCCGCGGTTCCTGGAGCTCACGTACGGCACCACGGGCCCGCACCTGGTGTTCATCGGCAAGGGCATCACGTTCGACACGGGCGGCATCTCGGTCAAGCCCGCCGACGGCATGCACCTCATGCGCACCGACATGGCGGGCGGTGGTGCGGTGATCGCCGCGCTGCTGGCCGTGGCGCGCCGGCAGCTGCCGGTCAGGGTCACCGGGCTCGTGCCGTGCGCGGAGAACCACGTGGGCGCCTCGGCGTACCGGCCGGGCGACGTCGTGCGCCACTACGGCGGCGCGACCACCGAGGTGCAGAACACCGACGCCGAGGGCCGCATGGTCCTGGCCGACGCGATGGCGTACGCGGTGAAGAACCTCGAGCCGGACCTCGTCGTGGACGTGGCGACGCTGACCGGTGCCATGAAGGTCTCGCTCGGCCTGCGCACGGGCGCGGTGTTCAGCGCGTCCGACGAGCTCGCGGCCGAGGTGTCGCAGGCCGGCGCGGCCGTCGGCGAGAAGTGGTGGCGGATGCCGCTGCTGGAGGAGCACGTGGCCTCGGTCGCCAGCGAGATCGCGGACTACAAGCAGTGCCCGCCCGGCCCCGGCGGCATCACGGCGGCGCTGTTCCTGCAGAAGTTCGCGGGCGACGTGCCGTGGGCGCACCTCGACATCGCCGGTCCCGCGCGGTCGGAGAAGGTCTACGACGAGGTCGTCGCGGGTGCGACGGGCTTCGGTGCGCGGACGCTGGTCGAGCTGGCTGAAAAATATTCACGTTAGTCCCTACGATCAGCCCATTCGAGACGGCGACGTTCCACGGCATGATGTGAGCGCCTTCACATCGTCGTAAAGGAGCGCTCGTGTTAATCCGCCTGGCTCTCGCCGTCTCGCTGGTCCTAGCGGCCATCACACCTGCAACCGCGGCCACGCCCTGGTGGGAGCCAGTGGCGCGGCCGGCGGTGGACTCGCAGATCAACGTGACCGGCGAGCCGTTCAAGGGCACGGACGGCCAGGGCAGGGTGCGCGGGTTCGTCGACGCCCACAACCACCTCATGACCAACGAGGGCTTCGGCGGCAAGCTGATCTGCGGCAAGCCGTTCTCCGAGCAGGGCATCGCGGACGCGCTGAAGGACTGCTCCGAGCACCACCCGGCTGGGCTGGGCGCGATCTTCGAGGCGATCGTGACGGGCGACCTCGACGGCCACGACCCGGTGGGCTGGCCGACGTTCAAGGACTGGCCGTCCTCGACGACGGTCTCGCACCAGCAGAACTACTACGCCTGGCTTGAGCGGGCGTGGCGCGGCGGCCAGCGCGTGCTGGTCCAGGACCTGACGAGCAACGCCACGCTGTGCGTCATCCACCCGTTCAAGGACAAGCCCTGCGACGAGATGCAGTCGGTCCGGCTGCAGGCCCAGCGCACCTACGAGCTGCAGGCGTTCGTCGACAAGCAGTTCGGTGGCGCGGGCAAGGGCTGGTTCCGCATCGTCACGTCGGCGGAGCAGGCCCGCGACGTGATCACCCAGGGCAAGCTCGCGGTGGTGCTCGGCATCGAGACCTCTGAGCTCTTCGGCTGCCGGACGTTCCTCGACATCCCGTTGTGCAGCAAGGGCGACATCGACCGCGGCCTCGACGAGATGTACGCGCTCGGCGTGCGCAGCGCGTTCCTGTGCCACAAGTTCGACAACGCGCTGTGCGGCGTCCGCTTCGACTCGGGAACCCAGGGCGGCGTGATCAACGCGGGCCAGTTCCTGCGCACCGGCCAGTGGTGGCAGACCGAGGTGTGCAAGGGCCCGCAGCAGGACAACCCCATCGGCACCGTCGGCCCGAACGCGCTGATCCCGGCCTCGGCGGTCGCGCCGAAGTACGACCCGGCGAAGCGGTGCAACGTGCGCGGCCTGACGTCGCTGGGCGAGTACGCGGTGCAGGGCATGATGCGCCGGAACATGATGATCGAGATCGACCACATGAGCGTGAAGGCCGCCGGTCGCGTGCTGGACCTCGCGGCGCAGGCGAAGTTCCCCGGCATCGTCTCCAGCCACAGCTGGATGGACGCGCAGTGGACCGAGAAGGTCTACGGGCTCGGCGGGTTCGTGGCGGGCTACGAGAACAGTCCCGAGGGCTACGTCTCGCAGGCGGCCGCCGCGGAACCGTTGCGGCGCAAGTACGACGTGGGCATCGGGTTCGGCTCCGACTACAACGGCGTCGGCTCGCACCCGGCACCGCAGAGCGGCGTGACCTACCCGTTCCGCAGCTACCCGGACGGCCCGCTGGTCGACCGGCAGCGCACCGGTGAGCGGGTCTGGGACATCAACGTCGACGGCGGCGCGCACATCGGCCTGCTGCCGGACTGGGTCGAGAAGGTCCGTCAGGTCGGCGGTGACCAGCTGATCCAGGACATGCTCGCCGGCGCCGAGTCGTACCTGCGGATGTGGCAGAGCACTCAGCGCTGGACGCCGTGAGTCCGCAGAGCGTGTTCGCGGAACGCGCGGACGGCGGGCGGCAGCGGGTGGTCCCTGAGCCACGTCAGCCCGAAGATCCGGCCCGTGCGCGGGGTCAGCGGTAGCTCGCGCAGTCCTGGAGGCGGCGCGAACTCGGCGTGGGTGAGCAGTGCCACGCCGAGTCCCGCCGCCACCAGGCCGCGCACCGTCTCGATCTCCTGGCACTCGAAGACGTAGTGGGGCGTGAAGCCGGCGGTCGCGCACATGTCGTCGGTGATCTGGCGCAGGCCGTAGCCGTGCTCCAGGGTGATCAGCTCCTCGCCCTCCAGGTCGCCGATCCGCACGGACTTGCGGGACTCCAGCCGGTGTCCCGCCGGCACGACGACGATCAGCGGCTGCTCGAACACGACCACCGACTCGAACTCGGGCCCGACCGGCGGCGGGGCGACCAGGGCGAGGTCGATCTCGCCGCTGACGAGCTTGTCGATCACGGCCTGGCGGGCGTTCTGGACCAGGCCGAACCGCACGTGCGGGTGCTCGGCGCGGTAGCCGCGGACCAGTTCCGGCACGATCGCGCGGCCGAGCATGTGCAGGAAGCCCAGCACGACACGGCCCTTCTCCGGGTCGAGCTCCTCCTCGACCGCGCGCAGACCGGGCTCCAGCGCGGCCAGCGAGCGGGTCGCGGCCTCCGCCAGCAACCGGCCGGGACGGGTGAGGCGGACCCGGCGGCCGGACTTCACCAGCAGCGGCGCCCCGAGCTGCTCACCGAGCTCGGCGATCCAGCGGCTGACGGTGGGCTGGGGGAGCCCGACGCGTTCTGCGACGCGAGTCACGTGCTCGTCGGCGGCAAGCGCTTTCAGCACCGCTAGCTTCGGTGCCAGCTCCAATTCATCCACGGATTGATTCTGTCGCATTTCCGTATTGGACGTATGGCTTAGCGTCAGATGCGTGAACAGGTTGACCGCGGCCATCGCCGCTTCGGGGTTCGCGTGCTTCGCGCTGCTGTACACCCCGCAGCCGGTCATGCCGCAGATCGCCGCCGAGTACGGGCTCGGGCCGGGCAGCGCGTCGCTCGCCCTCTCCGCGGCGACGCTCGCGCTGGCGGTGGTGGTCGTGCCGATCGCGATGCTGTCCGAACGCCTCGGGCGTCGCCCGGTGATCGTGGTCAGCGTGCTGGTGGCGGCGCTGCTGGGGCTCGTGCTGCCGTTCGCACCGAACTACGAGGTGTTCCTGGGCCTGCGGGTGCTGCAGGGCGTCGCGGCGGCCGGGGTGCCCGCGGCGTCCATGGCCTACCTCGCGGACGCGCTGGACAAGAAGAAGCTCGGCGCGGCGATGGGCGCGATGATCGCCGGGAACAGCCTGGGCGGCATGTCGGGGCGGCTCGTCACCGGCATGACCGTCGACTGGCTGGGGTGGCGCGGCTCCGTGCTGCTCGCCGGGGTGTTCGGGCTGGTCGCGGCCCTGGTCGTGGTGTTCTTCCTGCCCAAGGCGCAGGCCATGCCCAAGCGCGCCCCGAAGGGCATGAAGGCCGCGTTGAAGGACCCCGTGCTGTTGTCCATGTACGCGATCGCTGTGCTGCTCGTGGGCACGTTCATCTCGTTCTACAACGTCGCGGGCTTCCAGCTCTCCGGCCCGGCGTGGCTGGAGACGCTGGTCTTCCTCTTCTACGGCTTCGGCAGCACCGCGGCGGCGTTCGCGGGCAGGCTGGCCGACCGGTTCGGGCGCGGCAAGGTGCTGCTGCTGTGCATCGGCGTGCTGGCCCTGGGAGCCCTGGCGAGCCTGGTGTGGGTGCCGCTCGGGCTGGCGATCGTCACGGCCGGGTTCTTCGCCTCGCACACCACGGCGAGTGGCTGGGTCGCCGCGCGGGCTCCCGAACACGCCCGCGGGCACGCGTCCGGGCTGTACCTGGCCGGGTTCTACGTGGGCAGCAGCATCGGAGGGACGTCCGGCGCCACCGCGTACGAGGAGTGGGGCTGGGGTGGCCTGGTGCTGGTGATCCTCGGCTGGCTCGCGCTGGCCGCGATGCTGGTGGTGTGTTCGCAATCCTCACCGGTCAATTCCGCGCCCAGTGGGGCATCTCGCGGCACCGCCCCCACGCCCCCATATGCCCGATGTGAGGGCGTGGGGGCGGCACCGCGAGCTACCCGCCTGGACACGAAATGGACCGGCGAGGGTTAGCGAACACACCACCTGCTCAGAACTCCAGGGCGAGGGTGGCGCGCGAGTCGACCGGCGCGATGGTGGTCTTGCCGATGCGCGGCAGGTCCACGACCCCGTCGACCATGCCGACCGTGACCGAGCGGGTGTCGGCGGGGACCTCGACCACGATCGCGAACGGCAGCGGGCCGCCGTCGTAGCGGGCGCCGACCTGCCGTGCGGCCGAGCCGTCCGGCAGCGTGACGGTGATCAGGTCCTTGGTCAGCAGGCCGCCCGCGGTGTCTGGCAGGTTGCCGGTGGCCTCGACCCGCACCTCCAGCAGCGCCTTGTCCGGCGCGGAGATCGTGGCCACGTCGTACTGGCTCTCGCCGAGCTTGACCGGGCGCTGCCGGCCGAGCCTGATCCCGGTGATCTTCATGCCGAGCTCGCGGTCGCCGAAGCGGATCTTCTGCGTCTGGTCCTTGAACTGCGCGGGCGCGGCGGCGCGCTCCAGCACGTGCGGCGGGTTGTCCGAGCGCTTGCCGGACGGGACCTCGGCGCGCTGCTCCAGCGACTTGGCGCCGAGCGTGCCGAGCGCGAGCGACTCGGTGCCCGCCTGCGGGTCGGGCACGGTGTAGACGACGAAGACCGAGCCGTTGGCCGGCAGCCGGTCGGCGGGGAGGACCTGGCGCTTGCCGGGCACCTCCAGCGCGAGCTCGGACGGCTGCGGGGCGAACCCCTGCCAGTTGGTGCGGTGGAAGCCGCTGTCGGTCTCGTTGAGCTTCTCGACCTTCATCCTGACCACGCGCAGCCGTGAGCCCGGCTCGGCGCGCAGGGTGCCCTCTGCGGTGTACCAGATGTCCGGGTTCGCCCAGCCGGTGACGGCGGTGCTGAGCAGGTCGTCGCGCAGCTTGATGTCGGCGTCGCCCAGACCGAGGTCGACGTTGCCGCGCTTGCCGTCGTCGGGCAGCACGGCGAGGAAGTCGCGCCCGGCCGTCAGGTCCTGCTGCTTGGACGGGTCGAACTCCTTGCCGTCGGTGCGCACGAGCATCCCGCTCGGCGTGCTGCGGTTGCCCTTCTCCGGCACCTCGGGCGACTGCACCTCGTAACGGACCTCGTCATCCGTCTTGGTGACTTCCTTGAGCGGCACGGGCACCCAGTCGGTGCCGGCGCCGGTGCCGGGGACCTGGACCGGTCCGCACCACAGCCGCTTGTCGACCTCGGCCTCGAGGCCCGTCTTCGAGAACCAGCAGCTGACCGCGGCGGCACCCGCTCGTGCGACGTACCCGTACTCCAGCGTGTAGGCGAGCTGCGCTTCGGCGTTGGCCTGCAGGTCAGAGGCCTGGGCGAGCTTCTTGCCGTCGACCGTGAGCTGCAGTGCGGCCGGCTGTGTGGCGGGGGCCGTGGCGCATCCTGTCACTGCCAGGAGGACCGTCAGACCCAGCACCGCACAACGCACAGTCCTCGCGCCCCTCACCAGTTGAAGTCGAAACGTCACTACTGGTTAAAGGCGGCGCTCACTCGTCGGGGTTGCCCCCGACGAGTGTGTCTCAAATCACACTGCGGTAGACCTCGACGGTTTGCTCGGCCATCGCCGACCAGGAGAACTCCTGCTCAGCCCGCGTGCGTCCGGCGGCACCGAAACGCCGCGCGCGCTCGGGGTCTGTGACGAGTTCGTTGATCGATTCCGCGAGCTGGAGTCGATATGTCGACAAATCATGCTCGTCGTAGTGGACAAGGAGGCCCGTCTCGCCGTGCACGACGACCTCGGGGATGCCACCGACGTCACTCGCGACGACCGCGGTGCCGCACGCCATCGCCTCCAGGTTCACGATGCCCAGCGGCTCGTAGACCGACGGGCACGCGAACACCGTCGCGTGGCTGAGGATCTGCCGCACCTCGGCGGGCTGCAGCATCTTCTGGATCCAGAACACGCCCGGCCGCGCCTGCGAGAGTTCGCTGACCGCCTGCCGGGTCTCCTCGGCGATCTCCGGCGTGTCCGGCGCCCCGGCGCACAGCACGATCTGCGCCTCCGGGTCGATGTGGTGCGCGGCCGCGACGAGGTGGCCGACGCCCTTCTGCCGGGTGATCCTTCCCACGAAGGCCACGATCGGCTTCGTGGGATCGATTCCGCGGGAGGTCAGGGCGTCCGTCTCCTCGACCGGGTGGTACGCGACGCTGTCGATCCCGTTCCGGACGACGTGCACCTTCGCCGGGTCGAGAGAGGGGTAGGCGTCGAGCACGTCGATCCGCATGCCCTCGCTCACGGCGATCACCGCGTCGGCGTGTTCGTACGCCGTGCGCTCCGCCCAGGAGGAGATCCGGTACCCGCCGCCGAGCTGCTCTGCCTTCCACGGCCGGCGTGGTTCCAGCGAGTGCGCCGTCACCACGTGGGGGACCCCGTGCAGGAGTTTGCCCAGGTGACCGGCCATGTTGGCGTACCAGGTGTGCGAGTGCAGGAGGTTCGCGGAGGACACCGCCGCGGCCATCTCGAGATCGACCGCGAGGGTCGTCAGGGCCGCGTTCGCCTGCTCCAGGCTGTGCGGTGGGTTGTGGGCCGTGGCGTCCGATCTCGGTGCACCGAAGCAGTGCACGTCGACGTCCACGAGCTCGCGAAGATGGGGCACGAGGAATCCCACGTGCACACCAGCTCCACCGTAGACCTCCGGCGGATATTCCCGCGTCAGCAGCGCAACTCGCACGCACTCACCGTAGATCACGGACGTCCCCGTTGGGACAAACCGGTTTGCGTCTGGTTCGAGAACGATCGCACGGATAGGGTCACATGCTGTGAAGGGGCAGCCGCACGTTCTCGGAATTGTGCTTGCCGGTGGTGAAGGCAAGCGCCTGTGGCCACTGACGGCCGACCGCGCGAAACCGGCTGTGCCCTTCGGGGGCAACTACCGGCTGGTCGACTTCGTGCTGTCGAACCTGGTCAACGCGGGGCTCGCGAAGCTCTGCGTGCTGACGCAGTACAAGTCGCACTCACTGGACCGCCACATCTCGACGACGTGGCGCCTGTCCAATGTGCTCGGTCAGTACGTGACACCGGTACCGGCGCAGCAGCGTCTGGGCCCGCGCTGGTACACGGGCTCGGCGGACGCGATCTTCCAGTCGCTGAACCTCGTCCACGACGAGAAGCCGGACCACGTCGTCATCTTCGGCGCGGACCACGTGTACCGGATGGACCCAGGCCAGATGATCTCGCAGCACGTCGAGTCGGGCGCGGCCGTGACCGTCGCCGGTATCCGGGTGCCGCGCAACGAGGCCAAGGCCTTCGGGTGCATCGACTCCGATGCGTCCGGGAAGATCACGCGCTTCCTGGAGAAGCCGTCCGAGCCGCCGCACGTGCCGGACGACCCGGATGTAACTTTCGCTTCAATGGGCAACTACGTCTTCACGACCGAGGCCCTGCTGGACGCGCTGCGCGGAGACGCGTTGAACCCCGACTCCGATCACGACATGGGTGGCGACATCATCCCCATGCTCGTGGATCGCGGGAAAGCTCACGTTTACGACTTCCAGGACAACGACGTGCCCGGGGCGACCGACCGGGATCGCGGGTACTGGCGGGACGTCGGAACGATCGACGCGTATTACGACGCGCACATGGACCTGGTTTCGGTCCATCCGATCTTCAACCTCTACAACCAGTTGTGGCCTATTCGGACAGCCACGCCTCCGTTGCCCCCGGCCAAGTTCATCGCCGGAGGGTCCGCCGAGGACTCGATGGTGGGTCCCGGGTCGATCATCTCCGGCAAGATCCACGGGTCGGTGATCTCCTCGGACGTGACCGTCGAGGTCGGCTCCGTGGTGCAGGGGTCGGTGCTGTTGCCCGGCGTCCGGATCGGCAAGGGCGCCGTCGTGCGACGGGCCATTCTGGACAAGAACGTCGTGGTGCCCGACGGGGCGTTGATCGGTGTGGACGCGCCGATGGACCGTGAGCGCTACACGGTGTCCGCGAGCGGGGTCACGGTCCTCGGCAAGGGCGTCCGCGCCTACTGACTCACCGCACGCGGGGACCTTTCGTACTCTCATGCAGTACGAAAGGTCCCCGCGTGCGGTGCGCTAAGGGCGGCGGGCCGCTACCAGGAGGCCGTCGCCCAGCGGCAGGATCACCGGTACGAGGCGGTCGTCCTCCTTCACCAGGCGGGCAATGTCCCGCATCGCCTGGGTCGAGTCGTCCCGCTTGCTCGGATCCACCACCGCGCCGTGCCACAGCACGTTGTCGAACGCGATCACGCCGCCCGGCCTCAGCATGCGGACGCCGTGTTCCAGGTACTGCGGGTACTCGGGCTTGTAGGCGTCCACGAAGACGAGGTCGTACGCCGCGTCCGTCAGGCGCGGGAGCACGTCCAGCGCCTTGCCCATGATCAGTCGGGTGCGCGACGGGGAGATGCCCGCCGCCGCGTAGGCCTCGCGGGCGGCCCGTTGGTGTTCGGAGGCCACGTCTATCGAGGTCAGGATTCCTGAAGCCGGCATGCCGGCCAGGAGGTAGAGGCCGCTGGTGCCCGCACCGGTGCCGATCTCGACGACCGCGCGGGCCTGGAGTGCGGTCGCGAGGAACCGCAGGGCGGCGCCTCCGCCCGCGCCGATGGGCACGCAGCCCAGTTCCTGGCCGCGTGCTCGTGCTGCCAGGTGCACGTCGTCCTCGGGGAGGTACTGCTCGACGTACTCCCGCAGGGCCGATTCCGGGGTCACGGGGTAGCAGGTTAGTGCGTCCGGTGCCCAAAACGGGTGAACGTGGCCCTAACCGAGATTCTCAGGATGCTCTCAGCCCACTCTCACGATCGTTTAAAGAGAGCAGGAGAAGGTACAGAGGCAAGAAGCCAGGCTCTAGTCGGGAACAAGCCGGACCCGTCGCCCGTTGAGCCGCATAAGGGTCGCCGGGCGGCCCACATGGAGGTGCCGAAACACCTGATGCGCACGCAGTCGAGTTCTCCGGAGGCCGTCGCGCCCATCGAGACGGCCGACTGGACGCCGCCCTCGTGGGACGAGATCGTCCGTGAGCACGCGGACAGGGTCTACCGGCTCGCGTACCGCCTGACCGGCAACCAGCACGACGCTGAAGACCTGACGCAGGAGACGTTCATCCGCGTGTTCCGGTCGCTGGCGTCGTACAAGCCGGGCACCTTCGAGGGGTGGCTGCACCGCATCACCACCAACCTCTTCCTCGACATGGCACGCCGGCGCAGCCGCGTGCGCATGGAGGCGCTGCCCGAGGACAACGACCGCCTCGAGGGTGACGACCTGTCCCCCGAGGAAATCTATGACGAGAACCATCTGGACCCCGACCTGCAGGCCGCGCTGGACGAGCTCCCGCCGGAGTTCCGCGCCGCGGTCGTGCTGTGTGACGTGGAAGGCCTCTCCTACGAGGAGATCGGCGCCACGCTGGGGGTGAAGATGGGTACCGTGAGGAGCAGGATCCACCGGGGCCGCCAGGCTCTGCGGGTCGCGCTCGAACGCCGTCGTCAAGAATCGTTGCTGGAGGACTCTGCATGACCGACCTCCGTGGTTGGGGCCTGCCTGAGCAGCATCTCTTGCCGGATGCCGTGGTCGCGTTCGTGGACGGGGAACTGTCCTCGACCGCCCACGAGCGAGCCTCCGCGCACATCCAGCGCTGCGGCTTCTGCGCCTTCGAGACCTACACGCAGCAGCAGGCGCGCTCCGCGGTGCGCACGGCCTCGGCGCCCACGGCGTCGGCGTCGCTGCTCGACAGGCTCGGCGCGATCCCCCAAGAGGTCGATCTGCCGTCCGCTCCGGACGGGCTCGCGATCACCGAGGACGGCCAGTTCGTCGCCGTGCAGCGCACGGACAAGCCCGCGTTCGGCTCAGGGCCGGTGCTGGGCTCGTCCAGACCGCTGGGCAGCAACGGCTGGTTCAGCGGCCGTCGTGCCCGCCAGGGTGCCGGGGTCGTCGTGAGTGGCATGCTGCTCAGCGCCCTCGCGTTCACCACGCCGGACAGCGACGCGCCCGTTCCGGCTCCTGTCGTTCCGCAGAACGCCGGCGCGGTCTTCGCGACCACCCCCTGACAGTCATTTCACTGTTCGTGAGGCACGCTGTAGTTCAGCACTCCTAGCGGAAAATTCGGGGAGAGATGAGCCAGCAGTCGCCCAACGGCCAGACGTCCACACCCGTTTCCGGAGTGGACGACGGAGCGCATCGCAGGCTCCGGCCACGGCCCCTGGTGCAGCCGCCGGTCGACCCCGCGTCCGCCACCGCGTTCGGCCGCCCGGACGGTGTCGCCGGGGCGTTCGCCTCGCGCGACGTGCCCGTGTCCCAGCTCCAGTCCGCGCCGCCGCCTCCCGAGTCCCTCGTGACGGCGTTCGGCCGCCAGGGCTCCCAAGAACTGTTGCAGCGGCCGCCGCAACCCGTGTCCGACCCTGACCCGGACATCGATCCCGTCTTCTGGGGCGACAAGCCCGCAGGCGACCCGTGGCGCGACCCGGCCTCCGGTGCCGTGATCGGCCCGCCCGCCGTCGGTGAGGACCCCCCGGGCGAACCCGAGCGCAAGCCGGAGCCCGGCCCCCAGCTGAGCGTGCCCGAGCTGCTGTTCGGCCGCCGCGTGAAGCCGACGGCCCTCGCGTTGCTGCTCACCGTCGCGCTCGTGCTCGGTGCCGTCGGTGGTCTCGTCGGCTGGCTGATCGGCCGGGCGGGCAACCCCCTGACCGACTCGACGGTCACGCTGGCCGAGGTCTCCGAGGGCAAGGAACGCCCGGCGGGGTCGATCTCGGACATCGCCAAGCGCGTCACGCCGAGCGTCGTCTCCATCGAGTTCAAGGGCGCGAACGTCGCGGGTGTCGGTTCCGGCGTCATCATCGAGGCCGGCGGCTACATCCTGACCAACGACCACGTCGTCGCCCCCGCGGCCCAGGACTCGTCGGCCAAGCTCAGCGCCGTCTTCACCGACGGCACCCGCGCCCAGGCCCGCGTGGTCGGCCGCGACCCGAAGACCGACCTCGCCGTCATCAAGGTCGAGGTCACGAACCCCACCGTCCTGCAGTTCGGCAACTCCGACGAGCTCCAGGTCGGCGACAGCGTGATCGCCATCGGCTCGCCGCTGCAGTTGTCCAACACCGTCACCGAGGGCATCGTCTCCGCGCTGCACCGCCCGGTGACCGCGGCAGGTGAGAACGGCGGCCCGCAGGTCACCTACGACGCGATCCAGACCGACGCCGCCATCAACCCGGGCAACTCGGGTGGCGCGCTGGTCGACTCGCGCGGCGCCCTGATCGGCATCAACTCCTCGATCCGCACCGAGACCGGCGGTTCGGTCGGCCTCGGCTTCGCGATCTCCGGCAACCAGGCCCGCAAGATCAGCCAGGAGCTGATCCGCAACGGCCAGGTCAAGCACGCGGACATGAACATCAACGTGAAGTCCGTGTCGGCCGAGACCTCCGAGGGCGCCCAGGTGCAGAACGTCCCGGCGGGTGGCGCGGCCGCGGCCGCGGGCATCCAGGAGGGCGACGTGATCACCAAGGTCGGCAACCGGATGGTCCGCAACGCCGCCGAGCTGGTCGTCGCGGTCAGGGAGCACGAAATCGGCCAAACGGTGCAGGTAGTCCTTGCGCGGCAGGGCCGTGAGCTCAAACTCGACGTGACATTGAAGAGCGACTGAGAAGTAGGCTGAGACCTGTGTTCGACAGCATCGGATGGGTAGAGATCCTCATCATCGTCGTCGCGGGTCTCTTCATCCTGGGGCCCGAACGCCTGCCATCGGCCGCGGCCTGGCTGGGCAAGACGGTGAGGCAGGTCCGCGAGTACGCGACCGGCGCGCGAGAGCAGCTCAAGCAGGAGATGGGCCCGGAGTTCGAGTCGCTCCGCAAGCCCCTCGAGGACCTGCGCGAGCTGCGCAACTTCGACCCGAAGCGCGCCGTCACCAAGCACCTCTTCGACGACCCCGAACCCACGAAGTCGAACGGCTACCCGACGCCGTCGACCCCGCCCGTGGCCGAACAGCGGCCGCTCGCACCGGGCGAGCGTCCGCCGTACGACCCGGACGCGACCTGACCTCGTTCTGAAACGCACGCGGGGACCTTTCGTACTCTCATGCAGTACGAAAGGTCCCCGCGTGCGTTCGAGGAGCGAGGTCAGCGACCCGCGGGGGAGACGTTGAGAAGGCGTCCCGCCAGTCCGCGCGACCGCACCGAGAGCTTCGTGGCGATGTCGGTCAGCACCTTGGCCGCCGCCGACTCCGGCACCGCCTGCACGATCGGCGTGCCCGAGTCGCCGTTCTCCCGCAGGCGCGGGTCGAGCGGCACCTGGCCGAGCAGCGGCACGTCGGAGCCGATGGCCTTGGTCAGCGACTCCGCGACGGCCGCGCCGCCACCGGTGCCGAAGACCTCCATGCGCGAACCGTCGGGCATCTCCAGCCACGACATGTTCTCGATGACACCCGAGACCCGCTGACGGGTCTGCAGCGCGATCGAGCCGGCGCGCTCGGCCACCTCGGCTGCGGCCTGCTGCGGGGTGGTGACGACCAGGATCTCGGCGTTCGGCACGAGCTGGGCGACGGAGATCGCGATGTCGCCGGTGCCGGGCGGCAGGTCGATCAGCAGCACGTCCAGGTCGCCCCAGAACACGTCCGCGAGGAACTGCTGCAACGCGCGGTGCAGCATCGGCCCGCGCCACACGACCGGCGTGTTGCCCGGCGTGAACATGCCGATCGAGATGACCTTCACGCCGTGCGACTGCGGCGGCATGATCATCTTCTCGACCTGCGTGGGACGGCCGTCGGCGCCCAGCATGCGGGGGATCGAGTGGCCGTAGATGTCCGCGTCGACGATGCCGACCGACAGGCCGCGGGCGGCCATCGCCACGGCGAGGTTCACGGTGACCGAGGACTTGCCGACGCCGCCCTTGCCGGACGCGACGCAGTACACGCGCGTCAGCGAGCCCGGCTGGGCGAACGGGATGACCGGCTCTTCCGCGCCGCCGCGCAGCGTCTTGCGCAGCTCGGTGCGCTGGGCGTCGCTCATCACGTCCAGGTCGACCCGCACGGACGAGACACCGTCCAGCGCCGTGACGGCCGCGGTGACGTCCTTGGTGATCTTGTCGCGCATCGGGCAGCCCGCGACCGTGAGGAAGATGCCGACCACCACGACGCCGTCAGCGCCGACCTCGACGTCCTTGACCATGCCGATCTCGGTGATCGGGCGGCGGATCTCGGGGTCCTGCACACCTGCGAGCGCCTTGCGGACGTCCTCGATGGTGGGGAGGGGCTGTGTGGTGGTCACCTGCCCCATGCTACGTCCGGTTCGTGCCACTCCTACCGGCCGGTCACTTTCTCCGCACAGGGCCAGGTCGTAGTGGGGAGGGCGCTGTCCGTAACATCGACGTCCGTGCCGGAATCGGGTAGTTCCCGGTTGCCCACCCGTGTCGAGCTAGGGGTGTGGCGATCGTTCCTCCGCGCGCATGCACGGATCACGAGGGTCCTCGAGGCCGAACTGATTGCTGAGCAGCGCCTTTCGCTCGCGGCGTACGACGTGCTGGTTCAACTGGCCGAGACGCCTTCCATGCGCATGCGCATGACTGAACTGGCCGATGCCGTCCTGCTGTCCCGATCTGGCGTGACCCGCCTGGTGGACCGTTTGGAACGGGCCGGCCTTGTCGGGCGCGAACGCGCCGACGGTGACGGACGCGGCATCGTGGCCGTGCTCACACCGCTGGGCGCCGAACGCCTGCGCAGTGCCTCCACAACCCACCTCGCCGGCGTCGCCGAGCACTTCGGGGAGAGCTTCGGCCCCGGTGAGCTCGAGGCTTTCGGCCGCACGTGCGACCGGCTGGCCGCGGACGACGTCTTTCCGTGATCACGGTGGTGGGACTCGTGCACGTCGAGGCTGGCCGCCTCCTCGTTGTGCGCTCACGCAACAAGAAGGCCTTCTACCTCCCCGGCGGCAAGATCGAGCCTGGTGAGACCCCTGCCGACGCCGTGCGCAGGGAGGTTCGGGAGGAGCTCGGCATCGAGCTCGAACGGCCTGAGGTCCTCAAGCGCTACGTCGCCCCCGCCTATGGCGAGGGTGAGGGCGCGATGGTCGACATGACCTGCTTCACGGCCTCGTTGCTGGGCACACCGCGGCCCACGAGCGAGATCGCCGAGCTGACGTACGTGACGCGGGACGAGTACCGCGGGCACGCCGAGACGGCTCCCGCGATCCACGAGGTCCTGGCGGACCTGGTCGCGAGTGGACAGATCAGGACGTGAGCCGGCGCACTTCCGCCAGCACCTGTTCGTCCACATCGGCTGAGGACAGGTCCGGGTAGTACTCCAGCGTCCGGTAGGTGCCGTCGAGGTAGGCCAGCGGTTCCGCCTCCGGCAGTCCGTACCCGAAGCTGTCCCGCACCCACGCGGCCAGTTCTCGTGGGGACATCGCCCCTGCACGCGTCCGCCGGGCCATCAGTCGCAGACCTTCGGTCCGTCCGCCATCGGTGTGGTGTTCGTGGTGGTCGAGTCCCAGTTCGGCCAGCGCATCCCCGAGCAGCGGCGGCATCTCCTCCCACGCGTGCTTGAGCGAGGCACCGGCCAGCGTGCTGACCGCAGGGCCGTCGACCCCCGCGACGACCAGCTCGCAGGCCGCGACCACGACGTCGGTGTCCCTGGCCTCGTCCACGTGCCACAGCGCCACGACGTCGCGGAACTCCTCGACCGTCACGGCCTGACCTTCTTCAGGTTGTTCTGCTCCTTCACCAGCTTCTCCAGCTCACCCCGGATGAAGTCGCGCGTCGCCACCTCGCCCAGCGCCAGCCGCACCGCAGCCAGCTCCCGAGCCAGGTACTCGGTGTCCGCCTTGGTCTGCGCGGCCCGCGACCGGTCCTCCTCCAGCGACACCCGGTCCCTGTCGTCCTGCCGGTTCTGCGCGAGCAGGATCAACGGCGCGGCGTAGGCGGCCTGCGTCGAGAACGCCAGGTTCAGCAGGATGAACGGGTACGGGTCCCACTGCATCGACACGGCGACGAGGTTCAGCGTGATCCACGCGATCACGATCAGCGTCTGCCAGAACAGGAACTTGCCCGTGCCGAGGAACCGCGCGAGCCGTTCGGAGAGCTGACCGAACGTGTCGGGGTCGATCGACAGGCGGAAGCCGCGCGGCTCCCGTGGCAGGTCGAGTCTGCGCCGGGGCAGTTCAGGCATGGCTCAGTCCCGTCTCGCGCCAGTTCGCCGGCAGCAGGTGGTCCAGCACGTCGTCCACGGTGACGGCGCCGAGCAGGTGCTCGGCCTCGTCCAGCACCGGGGCGCACACCAGGTTGTAGGTCGCGAAGTAGCGCGTCACGTCGCTCAGCGAGGCGTTCGGTGGCAGGCGGGCCAGGTCCGTGTCGAGCACTCCGGCGACGAGGTCGAACGGTGGCTCGCGCAGCAGTCGCTGGATGTGCACGCAGCCGAGGTAGCGGCCCGTCGGCGTCGCGGAGGGGGAGCGGCACACGAAGACCATCGACGCGAGCGCCGGTGTGAGGTCGGGATTTCGCACTCGTGCCAACGCTTCCGCGATCGTCGCGTCCGGCGTGAGGATGATCGGTTCCGGCGTCATCAGGCCGCCGGCCGTGTCGAACGAGTACTCCAGCAGCCGCCGGACCGGTTCGGACTCCTCGGGCTCCATCAGCTCGAGCAGGCGGTCCTTGGTGCCCTCGGACAGCTCGCTCAGCAGGTCCGCCGCGTCGTCCGGGTTCATCGCCTCCAGGATGTCCGCGGCGCGTTCCTCGTCCAGATGCGACAGAACGTCCTTCTGGTCCTCTTCGGACAGTTCCTCGATGACGTCCGCGAGCCGTTCGTCGTCCAGCGCGTCGGCCACCTCGTAGCGGCGCTTGGGCGGCAGCTCGTGCAGGGCGTTCGCGACGTCGGCCGCGCGCATGCCCTCGAAGACCGCGACGAGCTGCTGCGCGCCCTGCGGCTGGCCCGCGATCTCGTTCACGCTCAGGCCGACGACGTCCTCCCACCGCCACACCTGCACGGGACCCTTGAGGCTGAACCGGCCGGTGCGTTCGCGGCCGGCGACGCGGACCATGCGCCAGTCGCGGGTGCGGGTCAGCTCCATCGCGGCGTCCACGACGACCGCCGTGGCGCCGTCGTCGACCCTGATCTTGGCGTCGAGCAGCTCGCCGATCACCAGCACCTCGTTGACGCGCTGGTGGAACTGCCGCAGGTTCACCGACCCGGTCGCGAGCGTCACGGCGTTCGGCTCGATCGACGTGAGCCGCAGCATCGGCACGAAGATCCGCCGGCGCGTCGCCAGCTCGACGACCATGCCGAGCACGCGCGGCGGTTGCCGGTCGATGCGGAGGCTGATCACGACGTCACGGGCCTTGCCTATGGGTTCGCCGTCGGGGCCGAAGACGGGAAGTCCGGCCAGCTGAGCGATGAAGACCCGGTTCACTGCCACCACAACACCAAGGCTAGATCAGGTGGAGGCCGCCCACCCGGCGATCTCGGCGCAGATCACGGCGTGTTCGTCGTCCTCCTCCAGGCACCAGATCCAGTTCGTCACCGCGCGGTGCAGCGTCCAGTCCCGTGCCGCGTCCTCGTCCAGCTCACCCGCGTCGCACACCGCGTGGAACCGGTCGGCGAGTCCCTTTCGTCCGTCCATCTCGTCGAACCTGTTGCGCAGCAACGGGAGCACGCCGAACTCCAGGTCACCGGACAACGGTTTCGGGTCGATCATCAGCCACGGTTCGCGGTGGCCGCGCAGCACGTTCTCGTAGTGCAGGTCCTCGTTGACCAGCGTCGTGCCCATCGGCCGGGTGCCGGCCGCACGGGCCGCGTCGAGCAGCTTGGGCGGCACGGCCGGGTGATCTACCAGCTCGCTGGAGAACCTCCGGATCTCGCTCGGCGCCTGAAGTCCGCGGTGGCGGCGCATCAGCTCGCCGATCACGCCGATCGCGAGGTCGACCGGTTCGTCGTCGAGCGAGTGCGGGTCGAGGCGCTCCAGCAGCAACGCGCCGAGCTCGGCGTCGTGGTCCAGCAGCCGCACCGCACCGGCGCCGTCGTAGAGCCGCAAGGCCAGCGGTTCGTGCTCGGTCTCCTCGTCGACCCAGGTCAGCTTGAGCACCGCGGGATGCCCGTCGGCCTGGCGCACCGGCAGCACGACCGCGCAGAACCCGTTCATCAGCGCGCCGTCCGGGGTGAGCCGCCAGCGCGCGCACGCCTTCGTCGCGAGCTTCGGCAGCGACGCGGCCCACGCTTCAGCGCCGTCGCCGAGGCTCTCGCCGAAGCCCTCCGGCACGGTGATCACGAGCTGAACTCCAGCCGGTACACGGCGTCCCACGACGGCTTGGTGTTGAGCCGGGCAGTGCGAAGCGCCTGCGTGGTCTCGTCGTCGGGCTCGGTCAGGTGCGCGACGGCCTGGGCGTCGATCAGGTGCGAGTGCGTGCTGGGGGAGCGGACGGTGACGGTGACCTGGGCGCCGTCGGCCAGTCCCGGCACCGTCGGTTCGGTGCCGCCGGAGATGACCCACAGCGCGTCGGCACGCCAGTGGGAGTGCACGAGCCGGGGTTCGTGGCCGGGCGAGGTGATCCAGACGGCCGCCGCCTTGCGCAGCGCCGCATCGAGGATTCGAGTGATCTCCACCGGTTCAGCCTGCCAGGGTTTGTGAAACGGGACTCAGCGAATATGCGCCCGGAGATGATGCGTGCCACTGTGGCGCTCATAGTTACCGGCCGGTACAAGGAGGTACTCCAGTGGTCGACCAGCAGCGCCCCCGTCGCTCGTGCCTTGCGGTTCCCGGCTCCAGCCAGAAGATGATCGACAAGGCGCGCACGCTGCCGGCGGACCAGGTGTTCCTGGACCTGGAGGACGCCTGCGCCCCGCTGGCCAAGCCCGACGCCCGCAAGACCATCGTCGCCTCGCTCAACGAGGGCGGCTGGGGTGACAAGGCCCGCGTCGTCCGCGTCAACGACTGGACGACGGAGTGGACCTACCGCGACGTCACCGAGGTCGTCGAGGGCGCCGGCGCGAACCTCGACTGCATCATGCTGCCGAAGGTCCAGACGCCCGAGCAGGTCGTCGCGCTCGACTTCCTGTTGACCCAGATCGAGAAGACGATGGGCTACGAGGTCGGCAAGATCGGCATCGAGGCCCAGATCGAGAACGCCCTGGGTCTGAACAACGTCAACGCGATCGCCACCGCGTCCCCGCGCGTCGAGACGATCATCTTCGGCCCGGCCGACTTCATGGCGTCGATCAACATGAAGTCGCTGGTCGTCGGCGAGCAGCCGCCCGGCTACGACGTCGGTGACGCCTACCACTACATCCTGATGCGGATCCTGATGGCCGCGCGGGCCCACGACAAGCAGGCCATCGACGGCCCCTACCTGCAGATCCGCGACGTCGACGGCTACAAGCGCGTCGCCGGTCGTTCGGCCGCGCTGGGCTTCGACGGCAAGTGGGTGCTGCACCCCGGCCAGATCGAGGCGGCCAACGAGGTCTTCAGCCCGAAGCAGGACGACTACGACCACGCCGAGAACATCCTCGACGCGTACGAGTTCTACACGTCCGAGGCGGGCGGCAGGCGTGGCGCGGTGATGCTCGGCGACGAGATGATCGACGAGGCGTCGCGCAAGATGGCGCTGGTGATCTCCGGCAAGGGCCGTGCCGCGGGCATGGCGCGCGCGAACGTGTGGACGCCGCCGGAGGCCTGATCCCGTTACGGATTGTGCGCTACTTCACCACGAATGTCACTGGACGTGTTCGACCGTCACGGGTTGCGTTCGAAACTGGTGAAGTGGCGCACAATCCGTCACCGGAGTTTGCGATCCGCCCCCGGCATGGGGGCATGCTCTGGGCATGTCACGTTCGAGTAACGGCAAGGCGAGCAGACGGTTGCGGCTCTTCAAACGCCGCGAGGACGACCTGCTCGAGCGCAGCTTCCGCAGCTGCCCTGGATGCGCTGCCGACGTCCACGTGTTCGCCGACGTCTGCCGCCACTGCGGCGGCGCGCTGGAGATCGCCCTCGCGGGCTGAGTTCCGCTAGTAGGTGTTGCCGTTCGCCGCCGCGATGATCGCGATGATGATGAAGGCGAAGTAGAGCAACCACCCACCGATGACGAAGTAGCCGACGATCAGGCCCGCCATGGCCATGCCGTGCCCTTCCTCCTCGCCCCGCTTGATCTTCCCCATCGCGATGTGGCCGAAGATGACGCCGACGATCGCCGTGATGCCGCAGGTCACGAAGCCCACGCAGGACAGGACGAGCGACAGGATCGCGTTCTGCTGCGGCTTCGGCGGCATGGGCGGCGGGTAGCCGTAGCCGTAGGGCTGCTGCTGGCCGTACGGGCCCGGCTGGCCGTAAGGCTGCTGCTGGCCGTACGGGTCCCCCGGCTGCTTCGGGTTGTACGGGTCGTAGGTCATGGCGATCCCCCTAGAAAGTGGTGGCGGGATCTTATGGTCCTGCTGCCCGGTTCGTCGCGTGTGGGTGCGCGATTACACCTGTCAGGGATGCTGTTTCGGTACAGCTGGTGCCGCCGTTGTTGCGGAGAGCACACCCCGGTCGCAAACGAGCGTTAACCGGTCCATACTCGCCGGTAACCAAAGCCTTGGAAGGGAAGTGCGATGGCGCGCCTCGCCCAGACCGCGGGTCTCACGGACATCCAGGAAGAAATCCTCGCGACCGTTCGCACGTTCGTGGACAAGGAGATCATTCCGCACGCCCAGACGCTGGAGCACGGCGACACGTACCCCGCCGACATCGTCGAGGGCATGAAGGAGATGGGTCTCTTCGGCCTGACGATCCCGGAGGAGTACGGCGGCCTGGGCGAGTCCCTGCTGACGTACGCGCTGGTGGTCGAGCAGATCGCGCGTGGCTGGATGAGCGTCTCCGGTGTCATCAACACCCACTTCATCGTGGCGCACATGCTCAAGCAGCACGGGACGCCCGAGCAGAAGCAGAAGTACCTGCCGCGCATGGCCACCGGCGAGGTGCGCGGGTCGTTCTCCATGTCCGAGCCCGAGCTCGGCTCCGACGTCGCCGCGATCCGCACCCGTGCGGCCAAGTCCGACGCGGGTTATGTGATCAACGGCCAGAAGATGTGGCTGACGAACGGCGGCACGTCGAACCTCACCGCGGTGCTGGTGAAGACCGACGAGGGCGCCGAGAAGCCGCACCAGAACCTCACGACGTTCCTGGTCGAGAAGCCCGAGGGCTACGGCGAGGTCCTGCCGGGCCTCACGATCCCCGGCAAGATCGACAAGATGGGCTACAAGGGCGTCGACACCACCGAGATGGTGTTCGACGGCTTCGAGATCGCCGCGGACCAGGTCCTCGGCGGCGTCACGGGCCAGGGCTTCCGGCACATGATGGACGGCGTCGAGGTGGGCCGCGTGAACGTGGCCGCCCGCGCGTGCGGCATCTCGATCCGCGCCTTCGAGCTCGCCATCGAGTACTCGCAGCAGCGCAAGACGTTCGGCAAGGCCATCGTCGAGCACCAGGCCATCGCCTTCAAGCTCGCCGAGATGGCGACCAAGGTCGAGGCCGCGCACCTGATGATGGTCAACGCCGCGCGGTTGAAGGACTCGGGTCAGCGCAACGACGTCGAGGCCGGCATGGCGAAGCTCATCGCCTCCGAATACTGCGCCGAGGTGACGCAGGAGTCGTTCCGCATTCACGGCGGTTACGGCTATTCCAAGGAATACGAGATCGAGCGCCTGATGCGCGAGGCACCGTTCCTGCTGATCGGCGAGGGCACCTCGGAGATCCAGAAGACGATCATCTCGCGCGGCCTGCTCCGCGACTACCAGTCACGTGGGTAGACGAACCTGCTGATTCCTCCGTTAGGGGCCAATCTTTCACGGGACTGGCCCCTAACGGATTTCGTCTGCGGGCCATAAGGTTCGCTCACTTTGAGCACAGATCTGACGCTTCCGAGACCTGTGTCGCCGCCACACGTCGTCCGCATGGAGCTGGACACGTTCTCCGGCGTCGACCGCCCCGCGCTGGCCAAGTGGTTCGGCGCCCTGTTCACCGACCTGCTCGCACCGCTCTGCCCGGCCTCGGTCGAGGAGCTCGTGTCGGTGGCGCGCGACTACCTGCCCTCCGACACAACGCCGTGGGGGCCGCCGGGATATGCCCGCCTGCTGCTCTCATCGGGTGACTTCACTCTTCAGTCGTGGTCGGCAGCCCTCGACGACCTGCCTTCGTTCCTGCGCGTGCAACTCGTCCAGCTCGACTCCCAGGGCCTGCCCCTGGTCGACGACGGCTGGAGCGCCGAGATCCTGCTGAAGGACGACCCCGCGTTCCCGCACCAGATCACGATCACGGCCGCGCGCTCGCTGTTCGGCGGCTGGATCTCCCATGTGGTGCAACAGGAATGGCTCTCCGCGTTCCGCTCGGGAGCGCTGGTCGCCCAGGCTTCCGGCGGCTGGATCACGCTGGACCGCGTCGGCGTGCGGACCGCGCACGAGGTCGCCGTCGGTGTGGGCCTGGACGAATCCCTTTTCATGGCAGCGGAGTTGACGCGCGGCCCGCACTGGGCGACGTTGCTGGGCCCGCGCCAGGTCGCCGCTCTGGGTGGTGTGCAAGAGGTCTGCTCGACCGCGCCGTGTTTCTCCGTCGAGCACCTCGGCGGTGGTCGCATACTTCTGCAGCTCACCGAGCACCTGGACGAGGTGCCACCGGACGTGGTGGCGAAGCTGGCCGAGTTCCTCGCCCCCGTGCTGCACTGAGGGGTGTCATGTCG
This sequence comes from Lentzea sp. HUAS TT2, assembly GCF_051853195.1. Lineage (NCBI taxonomy): Bacteria > Bacillati > Actinomycetota > Actinomycetes > Pseudonocardiales > Pseudonocardiaceae > Lentzea > Lentzea sp. HUAS TT2. The sequence continues at coordinate 3,764,934 of NZ_CP196667.1, forward strand.
TTCGTGGATCCCGTGCGCCGGCTCGCCATGCCCGCCGACGCGCAACGCCGCTACCTGGAGTCCATCGGCACCGCGCCGTCGGCGGACGAGCTCGCGCTGGAGTTCGACGACGTCCTGCACCACCTGCGCGGCCTGGACGCCGAGGTCGTCGTGCTGGCCGAGCGCATCGACGCCCTGCTCGACGCGATGAGCGGCCCCAGCCCCGTCTGGCACGTGGACGCGCTGGCCTGCTCACCGCAGTGGGCGTCGCTTCGGGAGCTGGCCGCGGAGCTGCTGCGCCTGCTGCCCTCCGACGGCCGGCCGCGCCCGTTGGCCGGCTCGGAACGTGCGGTGCTGGAGCGGATCCTCGCCGCGGACTTCCCCGGTGCCGCCGCACTGCGCGCCCAGCTCGATCACGTTCAGGTCCTGAAGCCCTGGTACGAGGGCTCGGCCAGCCTCGACCTCGACACGGGCGGGCCCGCCGCCGAGATCGCGGACGGCGTGCTGCCGATCGACGCCCAGGTGCACGCGTCAGGTGCGCCGGTCGGCGAGATCGTGCTGTGGATCGCGGGCGGGCGGTTGTCGGCGGTCGAGTACGCCTGGCTGACCGACGAGCCTCCTACGCGCCTGCCACCGGCGGACCAGGTGACCGCACGGCCTCGCTGACCAGCGGGATGCGGGTTCGTTTGGGACCCTGTCGTTCGTGAGGCCTTCCCCGAAAACCGACGTGCTCATGGCCGTGGACACCGCCCTGCGCCCCACCGGCTTCGTCCGCCGCGGCCACGTGTGGCTGCAGGACCGCGGTGACGGCGTCTCCGGCTGGCTCGGCTTCGGCGTGGCGGGCTCGCTCGAACTGACCCCGCTGGTCGGCGTCTGCTTCCAGCGCTACGACGACGCCTGCAAGGCGCTGGGCGTCGGGATCCCGACCACGCCCGTGGTGTCCACGCCGCTGGGCTACCTGATGGCCGACAAGCCCGTCTGGAAGTGGGCTTTCACGCCGGGCGGCGACCACGCGGCCGGTGCCGCGGAGCTGGTGGGCGCCGTCCTCAAGCACGGCAAGCCGTACATCGACAAGTACGCCAAGTGGGACGTCCTGGCGCGCGAGCTCGTGGCGAAGCCGGAGTCGTTGCTCGACTTCGAGCGGGCGCGCAAGCTCGCGATCATCCACGTGCTCGGTGGGAACGCCGGGGCCGCCCGTGAGGCGTTGCAGAAGGAGACCGAGCGGGTGGCGGAGGCCAATGACGCCTACACGCGTGCGCACCGCGCGCTCGTGCACCGGTTCGACATCGTGTTCGGCTGATTGCGCCGTTTTGGGCGTCTTTATGTCTGAAATGTCCGGAGCCACACTCCGATCACACCAGCCTCCTATCACCCGTTCGGACTATGCGTGACGGTCGTTCTGTTTGTCAGGATCGAGTGGGGGCCGTTGACCGCACGCGCCGGGGGGCGCTTGTGGGGCCTCTTGCTGTACGACATCAAGTCCTGGGGGATCTTTGTTGACGAACACCAACGTCGGGCCGTCCAGGCCTGACCGGATTGCCGCTGTCACGACCGCGGGCCGGGTCCGCCTCGGTCTGAACGAGCTGGAGAACGGCGCATCACCGCGTTTGGGCGAACTGCGGCAGGCGCACGTGGAGGTGCTGGCCGGCCTGGCCGCGGAGGCGTTGCCTCCTGTGCTCGTGTGCAGGCGTTCCCTGCGCGTGATCGACGGCCAGCACCGGGTGGCTGCGGCGCTGCGGCGCGGGGACGCCGAGATCGAGGCCGAGTTCTTCGACGGCTCGCCGGAGGAAGCGTTCGTGCACGCCGTTCGTGCCAACGTCCGGCACGGTCTGCCGCTGAGCAAGGAAGAACGCGAGCTGGCGGTCGATCGCATCTTCGGCTCTCACCCGTACCTCTCCGACCGGGCGATCGCCGGCATCGTCGGGGTGTCCGCCAAGACCGTTGCGGCGCAGAGGAAGCGGGTGCCGCAGGGCGATGCTCAGACGTGCGTGCGCGTCGGCCGCGACGGGCGGAGCCGGCCCGTCGGACCCGCGGTGGGCAGGCTGCGGGCCGCGGAGATCATCAGCGGGGCTCCGCGCACACCGCTGAGGGACGTGGCGGTACGGGCGGGGATCTCGGTGGCCACGGCGCACGACGTCCGCAAACGACTCCTCGAGGGAGCCGACCCGATTCCCGACGGCACCAGGTCCGCGGGGACGCGACGTGACTCGCGGTCCTCGGTGCGCCGCGTGGCCGCGAAAGCCCGCAGGGTGGACCGGCTCGCCGCGATGGGTGCGTTGCGCAACGACCCGTCCTTGCGGCTGAGTGAGAAGGGGCGCGGCCTGCTGCGCTGGCTGGAGGTGCAGGCGATGGCGCTCGACGGCAGGGAGGCGGTGGCCGCGGCCGTTCCCGCGCACTGCGCCGAAGTCGTCGTCGACCTGGTGCGAGAACAAGCGCACGTGTTGATCCGGTTCGCCGACGACCTGCAACGCAAGCACGCGATCGGTCAGGACGAGGGCTGACGGCCGCCGGGGACCGCCACGCAGGCGGTCCCCGGTTGTTCAAAGTGCTAGCCGTGCGGCGATGGCGCCCAACCCTGTTGCCGTGCGCGGGTTCACGGTGAAGCGCAGCAAGCGCTCGTCCGCGAACCACTTGCACGCGGTGGATCCGACGACCTCGCGAACGAAGGCGTCCGGCAGGCCGGCGTCGTACTCGACGCACACGAAGTTCGCGGTGGCGGGCAGAACCCGGCTCCCGGGAAAGACGGTGTGCAACAGCCGTGCCACGCGGTCTCGCAACGACCTGGTGCTGTCGACGATCTCGTCACGCAGGGCCGACCACTCGGGAGCGAACAACGTGTCGATCACCGCCAGCTGGAAGTAGTCGAGCGGGAAGCGGTCCTGGATCCTGGTCAGCGCCCTGATGGTGGCCGCGGGGCCGATCAGAAGGCCGGTCCTGGCCCCGGCGAGTGCGAACGTCTTCGACACCGTCAGGCAGCTCACGGCCTCCCGGTCGGCCAGCCGCCGCAGGTGGTGCTGCAACGGGTGGTCGGTGAAGGTGTCGTAGGTGAGGTCGACGACCGCGCTGACGGGTGCGGAGCCGGCTTCGCAGATGCGCTCCAGCGTCCCGAGATCGATCACGTGCCCGGTGGGGTTGTTGGGCGAGCACAACACCGGAACGTGGTCGCGGGGTCCTCCTTCGACGTGCTCGACCAGTTCCGTGAACCCGTCCGAGACATCGAAGTCCTCTGTGGACATCTGCAGTGAGGCGGCGATGTCGCGGAAGCCGAAGAAACCGGGTGAGGGCAGCAGCACCCCGCGTGAGTGGTTCCGGAGGAGCTGGAAGCACGTTCTCAGCCCTTCGCTCGCGCCTCGGGTGAGGACCAGTTCCGCCGGTGTGACGCGGTAGTGCGCGGCGATCCGTTCCAGGACGGCCTGCTGCTGCCGGGCGGGGTACCTCGCCCAGTCGAGTTGCCCGACCCTGCGCAGGACCGCTCTCTTGAAGTCGTCCGGCAGCACGGCGTGGGACTCGGTCAGGTCGACCCCGAAGGGCGGGGACTCGGCCACGATGCGTTGGTCCTGCGCGGCGGTCATCCCGCTGCCTCCACGGCGCGCGATCGCCAGCGCGAGTAGGCGTACATCGTCTGCACGCAGAAGAGGACCCTGGCCGACAGCAGCACGATCCACACGCCACCGAGCGACAGCGAGCCGGTCCAGTGCAGGACGAGGATCGCCGGAAGCGCGAAGCCGAACAGCGCGATCGCCAGGCTGCGCAGCGTCGCGGACGGTGCGACGAGCACCTTCAGCGCGGACGACACGAACCCGGTGAACGGTTCGAGCACGAGCTGCGCGCCCACGAGCCGGACCGCGAGCAGGATCCCCGGCGAGTCCGCCGGGAACTCGCCGACCAGGTTCACGAACGTCGCGGGGCTGATGAGCAGGAAGAGACCCGCGGGGACGAAGAACAGGCTGACGGTCGTGATGAACGTGGTCATCGTCGTCGCGTCGTCGCTCTGCTTCGTCATCCTGCCCGCGACCATGCCGTACGCCTTCAACGGCACCACGACGGTCCGGATCAGGGCGACCAGGCTGCCGGTGATCGCGCCGGCGACAGGACTGACCGTGGTGGCGACCGCGGTGACGACGGTGAACGTCGCCGCGAGGAACAGCGCGTCCACGGCACCCGACACCGCTCGCGGCACCGCCTTGACGTAGTCCCACCTGCCGGGGGCGGAGATCAGCCGGACGCCTTGGCGCAGAGCGGCTCCGACCGCACGCCGCATCGGGCCGAGCCCGATCCACTGGCGGACGACCAGCAGCAGGTCCACCGTGGCACCGAGCAGGCCGATGCAGAGGAGCATCGCCGGTCCGCTCAGGTCGAAGAACGTGAGGGCGAAGGCCACCGCGATCGTGAGAACGAGGTTCTCGACCGCGACGCGCAGCGCGACGCCCTCCTTGCCCATCAGGACCAGAATCCCGCTCATCATGCTCGTGACCGGGACCAGCCAGACCGACGGCACGCGCGCCCAGTACGAGATCTCCACCAGGGCGCGGCCGCTAGTCATGAGCGCGAGCACGCCACCCGCGAGCGCCAGCACGACGGCCAGGCCGACCAGCACCGCGATGGCGGTCGCCGCCAGCGCGCCGAGCCGGTCGGCGGTCTCCTGCCGCCACGTGTCCTGCCGGAAGTCGGCGGGGCGGAACCGGGACACCACCAGCACCTGGAACCCGGCCGCGGCGATGACGAACACCATGATCAGGTTGAGGGCGGTGCCGTACGCGGCCACCACCGCCGGTTCGTACGCCGACAGCGTGTGGAAGAAGACCAGGCCCTTCATTCCGGTGATGAAAATGGCCAAAGCCAGTTTCGATCCCGAGACAGCGAATTTCCTGCCGAGCGTCAGCTTCGACCCGGCGAACCGCGCCGAGGTCATGACGCGGTCAGCGTGGGTTCTTCGAGTTCTTTCCAGCCCATTTCGTTGATCTCGTCGAGCGACATGCCCAGCTCGGTGCGCAGGAACTGGCAGATCGTCCAGTAGTCGGCGACCTCCTCGGTGAACCTGCCGTACCGGGAGAGGTACTTCGGGATCCACTCCAGGAACTGCGCGCTCACGACCGCTTTGGTGCTTCGGCCCGCGTAGTCCTCGAGACCGATGGACTCGTGGTTGATGAAACGGCGTCCGGGAAGGGCGTCGCAGAGCTTCCGGTACGAACCGGTCTCCACGATCAGCTCGTGCCAGACCTCGTCGACCTCTTTCGAGAGCGGGATGAACGAGCCGCCCTCACCTGCGGAGACGATCTCGAGGAACTTCAGGCACTCCTCGAGTTGGACGTCGATGTCGGCGTCGGAACGGTCCGTCAGGTTGGCCGAGAGCAGGCCCCGCATGCGCGGGTCGATGTACTTTTCAGTGAGAGTCATATCGGCTCCAGAGAAGGGGACCGGGCCGGGCAGATGACAGCTGCCCGGCCCGGTTCACGCGTCAGTCCTGCTTCACCTCGGCGCAGCAGCTCTGCGCGTACTGCTCGAGCGTCTCGAACAGCTCGGTCTCGAGCTTGGCCTTCAGATCGGTCATCGTCATGTCGGTCACCCCCCCATGTTGACTGCATTGTGCAAGGGCTGGGAAAGCACCCACTCCGTTCACCGGAGCAGTCCGTCGCCCGTGCAACAAACGTACGCGGGGGGTTCTGATCGGACCAGTGATCAAGCTCCGAACATTCGGCCGAACAAGAATTCCCCCGGCCGATCGCCATTCCGCGTGTTCGACCGAGGAATCGCTGCGGTCGAACACGCGAGATCGCCGAGTTCGCGCCGCACCTGCAGGGAGGGAGATCTGGCGGTGTTCCGGCCCGGCAACGACGACCACGTGGTCGTGCCGCCCGAGAGCTGAAACCCGGCAGGACACCTCCCGGCCGATTTTCCCTATGTCTTCCCGGTCAGATGACTTAGAGTCTCGATCCTGACCGTTCTACCTGGGGGAATACACAATGCGTGCAGTTCTGACGATGACGGCTGCCGTCATGTCGTTGTGCCTGACGGCGGGTGCCGTCCAGGCCGATGCGCCGCTGGTGAGCGAGTGGCGACTGGACGAGGTGTCCGGCACGACCACCACCGACTCGGTGACGGGGGCGAGCGGCACGTTGTCGGGCGCCGCCGCGTTCGGGCCCGGCGTGTTCGACGGCGGCCTCGTGTTCGGCGGCGGCACGGTGTCCGCGCCGCTCGCGGTCGACACCGGCAACAGCTTCACCGTGTCGGTGTGGGTGAACCTCGACTCGAAGTGTGCCGTGACCAAGTGCAAGTTCGCCGCCGTGAGCGCCGACGGTGAGCGCAGCAGCCGCTTCTCGCTCGGCTATCTGAAGGACCGCGACCACCTCGGGAACTGGTACTTCGAGCTGGCGGAGGCCGACACCGACGCCGCGCCGATCACCGCGACCGCGACCACGACGTTCCCCGTGGAGACCGGCGAGTGGACGCACGTGGTGGGTGTCTACGACGCGGAGAGCGGGACCAGCTACGTGTACGACTCCGGTTCGCTGAGCGGCTCGGGGACGGTCAACACGCAGTGGAACGGCACCGGTGCCCTCACCCTCGGCGCGCTGCAGAAGGCGGGCGTGCGGACCGGGTTCTTCCCAGGCTCGGCCGACGAGGTCCGGTTCTACGATCGCGCTCTCACCCACGACGAGGTCTTCGCCTTGTACCACCCCGCGAGCTGAAACCGGCAAAACACCCGCAGGCGTCTCGGCACCCCGCAGGGGGCACTGGCAGGATGGGACGATCAGCGCGTCCGACAGAGGTGGTCCCCGTGACGAGTCCGTTCGCCAACCCGAACCGGCCCGGCGTCCCTCCCCGCCTGCCCACCCCGCCGACGGGGTGGCCGGTCGGTTCGTACGCCACCTACGAGGAAGCACAACGCGCGGTCGACCATCTGGCCGTCGAGGACTTCCCGGTGCAGGACGTCATGATCGTCGGTGTCGACCTGATGCTCGTCGAACGCATCACCGGCAAGCTCACCTGGAGCCGGGTGCTCATGACCGGCGCGGCGAGTGGCGCGTGGTTCGGTCTGTTCGTGGGGTTGCTGCTCACGCTGTTCAGCCCTGAGCCCGGCGTCACCGTCGGGCCGGTGCTGACGGGTCTGATCACCGGTGTGTTCTTCGGTCTGGTGTTCGCGGCGGTCGGGTACGGCTCGGCGCGCGGCAAGCGGGACTTCCAGTCGGCCAGTCAGCTCGTGGCCAACAGGTACGACGTGCTGTGCCACCCGAAGTCGGCCGAGAAGGGCCGTGACCTGCTCGCCAAGCTGGCGATGCGGCCCGTGAACCCGAGCAATTGAGACGCTGCGACCACTCATTGGTTCTGAATCGTTGCTTCCTTTGGTTGCGGCTCCTGATCACCCGGCCTAGGTTCATCTGACCGGTCCGCCCGGTGCGGCCGGTGGCACGACGAGGTGCCGGGCGCTGCGGTCTGGCTCCTCCGTGTAGTCGGGAAGGAGGCAGGGCCGATGGGTGCTACGAGGCGCTATCGTCTCGCCGCCGGAGTGGGAGCCGCGGTACTCGCGGCAGGAACGCTCACGGCGTGCGGGTCTGGCGACCAAGGCATCACCGTCAACGTTTACAAGTATCCCCAGGAGAACTTCCAGGCCATCGTTGACAACTGCAACGCGAAGGCCGGCGGGCGATACAACATCGTCTACAACAAGCTGCCGCGGGAGGCGGACGGTCAGCGCGAGCAGATGGTCCGCAGACTCGCTGCGGAAGACGACAGCATGGACGTGCTGGGGCTCGACGTCACGTGGACGGCGGAGCTCGCGGAGGCCGGGTGGCTCAAGGAGTTCACCGGATCCGTCAAGTCCCAGGTGGAGAACGGCACGTTGAAGACGCCGCTCGAGACGGCGACCTACGACAACAAGCTGTACGCGGCGCCGGACAACACGAACGTCCAGCTGCTGTGGTACCGCTCTGATCTCGTGCCCACGCCCCCCAAGACGTGGGACGAGATGATCTCGATGGCCGAGGCGCTGGTGGCGGACGGGAAGCCCGGCCGGATCGTGGGACAGGGCAAGCAGTACGAAGGGCTCGTCGTGCTGTTCAACACCCTCGTCAACTCCAACGGCGGCACCATCATCGACGACACGGGCACCAAGGCCGTCGTCGACGAGAAGGCCGTGCAGGCGTTGGCGGCGTTGAAGAAGCTCGCCACGTCCAAGGCGATCGACCCGTCGTTCTCCAACGCCGCGGAGGACAACGCGCGGCTCGCGATGGAGAACGGCGAGGCGGCGTTCCAGCTCAACTGGCCGTACGTCTACGCGGCGGCGCAGAAGAAGCCGGACTTCGCGAAGAACTTCAAGTGGGCGCCGTACCCCACGGTCAGCGGTGACTCCGCGAAGGTCACCGTCGGCGGGATCAACTACGCCGTCAGCAACTACACCACGCACGCCGAAGAGTCGTTCGACGCCGTGTTGTGCTTGCGCGGTGCGGAAAGCCAGAAGCTCGCCGCGCTCAAGGACGGTGTGCCGCCGACCATCGAGGCCGTCTACGACGAGCCCGAGATGGCCGAGGCGTACCCGATGCGCGACGACATCAAGGAGACGCTGAAGAACGCGAGCGTGCGGCCGCGCACCCCCGCGTACCAGAACGCGTCGACTGTCATCTCCACGATCCTGTCGCCGCCCGCGAGCATCGACCCGCAGGCGACGGCCGACAGGCTGCGCAAGGAACTGCAGGACGCTCTCGACTCGAAGGGGGTGCTGCCGTGAGCCAGACAGCAACGGAAGACACAGCGACGACCGGGGCGACGCCTGCATCGGTCGCCCCCAAGAAGAAGGTCGCGCTGAGCGAGGGCAAGAAGGCCGAGCGCAGGCTCGGCTGGCTGCTCTGCGCGCCCGCCGCGCTCACCATGATCGCGGTGACCGGCTGGCCGATCCTCTACTCGCTGCTGCTGTCGATGCAGAGGTTCGACCTGAAGTTCCCGGACCGGACCGAGTGGATCTGGTTCGACAACTACGTCACGGTGCTCAGCAGCCCGTACTGGTGGAACGCGGTGTGGGTGACGGTGTTGCTCACCGTCGTCACGGTCGCGGTCGAACTGGTGCTGGGCATGTCGCTCGCGCTGATCATGCACCGGGCGCTGGTCGGCCGTGGCATCGTCCGCACGACGACGCTGATCCCGTACGGCATCGTGACGGTCGTGGCCGCGTTCTCCTGGCGCTTCGCCTGGACACCCGGCACCGGCTACCTCGCGGAGGCGCTGGGCGGCGATCCGGTGCTCACGGAGAAGATCCCGGCGCTGATGGTCGTGGGCCTCGCGGAGATCTGGAAGACCACGCCGTTCATGGCCCTGCTGCTGATGGCGGGCCTGGCGCTGGTGCCGGACGACCTGCTCAAGGCCGCGGCGATGGACGGCGCGAGCGGGTGGCAGCGGTTCATCAAGATCACCGTGCCGATCATGAAGCCGGCGATCCTGGTGGCACTGCTGTTCCGCACGCTCGACGCGTTCCGCATCTTCGACAACCTCTTCGTGCTCACCGCGGGTTCGCAGGGCACGTCGTCGGTGTCGATGCTGACCTACAACAACCTCATCAAGGGCTTGAACCTCGGTATCGGATCCACGATGTCCGTGCTGATCTTCATCATGGTCGCGATCATCGCGTTCGTGTTCATCAAGCTCTTCGGCACCGCTGCCCCCGGCAGTGACGACGGAGGGAAGCGCTGATGGCGGGCATCGGAGGAGCGGAGACCCCGGCCAAGAAGTGGGGCTGGGGCGTTCTCAACACGGTCGTCGTGATCTACGCGCTGATCCCGGTGCTGTGGATCGTGTCGCTGTCGTTCAAGTCGTCGAAGACGCTGGCGGACGGCAACTTCATCCCTCGCGAGTGGAGTCTGGAGAACTACCAGAACATCTTCTCGACGTCGGAGTTCACGCGGGCGCTGATCAACTCCATCGGCATCGCGATCATCGCGACCGCGATCGCCGTGGTGTTCGGCACGATGGCCGCCTACGCCATCGCGCGGCTGGAGTTCCCCGGCAAGAACCTGCTGGTGGGCGTCTCGCTGCTGATCGCGATGTTCCCGCAGGTCTCGCTGGTGTCCCCGTTGTTCGAGATCGAGCGTTCGCTGGGTCTGTTCGACACGTGGCCCGGCCTGATCCTGCCGTACATCACGTTCGCGCTGCCGCTCGCGATCTACACCCTCTCGGCGTTCTTCCGCGAGATCCCCTGGGAGCTCGAGAAGGCGGCGAAGATGGACGGTGCGACGCCGGGGCAGGCGTTCCGTCGCGTCATCGCGCCCCTGGCCGCACCGGGCGTGTTCACGACGGCGATCCTGGTGTTCATCTTCTGCTGGAACGACTTCCTGTTCGCGATCTCGCTCACCTCGACCGAGTCGTCGCGGACGGTGCCGGTGGCGCTGTCGTTCTTCACCGGTAGTTCCCAGTTCGAGGACCCGGCCGGGTCGATCGCGGCGGCGGCCGTGGTCATCACCATCCCGATCATCCTCTTCGTGTTGTTCTTCCAGCGCCGGATCGTCGCCGGCCTGACCTCCGGCGCCGTCAAGGGGTGAGTTGACCAATGGCAGAGATCGTTCTGGACAAGGTGACCAAGCGGTATCCCGACGGCGCTTTGGCCGTGCAGGAGGTCAACCTGGAGATCGCCGACGGCGAGTTCATCATCCTCGTCGGACCGTCCGGCTGCGGGAAGTCCACCACCCTCAACATGATCGCGGGGCTGGAGGACATCACCGACGGCGAGCTGCGGATCGGCGGGCAGCGCGTCAACGAGAAGGCGCCCAAGGACCGCGACATCGCGATGGTGTTCCAGTCCTACGCGCTGTACCCGCACATGACGGTGAAGGAGAACATGGCCTTCCCGTTGCGGCTGGCCAAGGTGGACAACGCGACGGTCGAGCGGAAGGTGAACGAGGCCGCGGAGATCCTGGATCTCTCGCAGCACCTCGACCGCAAACCGTCCAACCTGTCCGGTGGCCAGCGGCAGCGCGTGGCGATGGGGCGCGCGATCGTGCGCAACCCCAAGGCGTTCCTGATGGACGAACCGCTGTCCAACCTGGACGCCAAGCTGCGCGTGCAGATGCGCACCTCGGTGTCGCGGCTGCAGAAGCAGCTCGGCACGACCACGGTGTACGTGACGCACGACCAGACCGAGGCGATGACCCTCGGCGACCGGGTCGTCGTCATGCGCGGCGGTGTCGTACAGCAGATCGGCGCGCCGCAGTTCCTCTACGACCAGCCGGCGAACCTGTTCGTCGCGGGCTTCATCGGCTCCCCGTCGATGAACTTCGTGCCGGCGACGCTGGAGAACGGCTCGCTGCGGTCGATCCTCGGCGACGTGACGCTGACGGACCGGATCCGGCAGCTGCTGGAGGGTGCCGACGCGCCCCGCGAGGTGATCATGGGCGTCCGCCCGGAGCACTTCGAGGACGCGGCACTGGTCGACGCGGTCGCGTTGTCGGCCGGCGGCAAGTTCACGCACCAGGTGGACGTGCTGGAGTCGATGGGTTCGGACAAGTACGCCTACTTCAACCTCACGGGCGAGCAGGCGGCCTCGGCCGAGCTCCAGGAGCTCGCGGCGGACGCGGGATCGGACGACGTGCCGGGTGACGGCATCTCGCTCGTGACGCGGCTGTCCTCGGCCTCCGACGCGGTGGAAGGCGCTTCTTCGGAGATCTGGTTCGACGCGGACAAGGTGCAGCTCTTCGACCCGTCCAGCGGCAGGAACCTGACTTACACGGAACGGTGAATTCTCGTTTTCCGGGCCGCCTTTCCCTCGCGGGAAGGCGGCCCGCTTTTGTCACTCGATCGAGTGAGGGCTAAAGCCCCCGTGCACTTGGGACTGATTAGTCCGGCCCTATCTGCCCTGCCGAACTCGGTTCGCCATTGGGCGCTCGGCAGCGTCATCTCATCGAAACATGTTCTTCGCACCTCCGGAGAGTCCGCACGCTTGTCGGAGGCGGGTACAGGACCACAGGGGGGTTCCGGGTAACCGCCGCCGAGTGAAAGAGAGCGCGCAATGGGGATCCTGGACGGTAAAGCTGTCGTCATCACGGGGGCGGGCCGAGGGCTGGGCGAGGCCTACGCCATGCACGCCGCCCTCGCGGGTGCCTCCGTGGTGGTCAACGACAACGACGGTGACCTGGCAGAACGGGTCGCGGAGCACATCAGGGGGTACGGCGGCCGCGCCGTGGCCTCGAACCACACCGTCGCCGACCCGAGCGAGGCCGCCAAGATCGTCGACCTGTGCGTGGACGAATTCGGTCGTGTCGACGGTCTGGTGAACAACGCGGGCCTGAACTACGAGACCCTGCCGTGGGAAGACGACCCCGAGACGATCAAGCAGGTCGTCGAGGTGAACGTCCTCGGTGTCATCTATGTCGGAATCGCGGCGATGCGGGCGATGCGTGCCACCGGTGGCGGCTCCATCATCAACATTTCGTCCGGCGCGTCATTCGGCCAGCGCAAACTCGCGACGTATTCGGCGACCAAGGGCGCGGTGGCCTCGCTGAGCTACTCGTGGGCTCTCGATCTGGAGTCCGAAGGCATCCGCGTGAACGCCGTGTGCCCCGTCGCGCACACGCGGATGGTGTGGAAGTCGGAACGTTCCCTGCGCGCGATTCCGGCAGACCGGACGCCGGGCAAGGTGGCGCCGCTGGTGCTGTTCCTGCTCTCGGACCGCGCGGAGGGCATCACCGGGCAGGTCATCCGGTGCAACGGGCGGCAGCTGCACATCGTCGGCCAGCCGTACTTCAAGCAGCCGATCCTGGAGAGCGACAACTGGGACACCGCTTCGGTCGAGCGGGCGTTCACGGGCGTGTTGCAGGCGCACCTCGAACCGTACGGGCTGGAGAAGAGGATGCCTCCCCGGCTCCGTGCGCTGGTGGAGCCTTCGCAGACCGCCTGAGCAGGTGGGGGAGGCGTCGCTTGGTGCCCTGGGCGGCCCCTCCCTCACCGTGGTCAACTGTGGACTGTCGCGGTTGACCAGGTGCTAGCTTCCGCGCGTGGTCTCCCAGCTCCCTTCCTACGTCGGTGTCGACTTCGACGACCCCGAACTCATGAACACCGCCCACGCGTTGGTGTCCGGCGATCTCGCCTCCGCGCTCGACCTGCTCGCCGTCACCCGCGACGACCCGCACCGCCGCGAGCTCGTGCTCGACGTGCTCGGCGCGGCGGGCAACGCGGTGCTGCCGCAGTTGCTAGACGCGGAGGAAGAGCGGCCTGACGACGTGAACCTGTTGCTGTTGCTCGGCTCCGCCCAGTCCAAGGCGGCGTGGGAGTCGCGTGGTGCGGCGGGAATGGACCAGACGAGCGATGACCAGGTCGCGGGACTGTTGAAGTTCTCCCGCCGGGCCCACGAGACGCTCGGTCGCGCCGCCGCCCTGGATCCTGACGACGTCGCGCCGTGGGCGGCGATGATGTCGATGGCTGTCGGCGCGCCCACGCACCGGCGTGAGGCGGCGGAGGTCTACGAGGAAGTCGTGAAGCGGGTGCCGGACCTGGTCGGCGCGACGTTCCAGCGGCTGCACGCGTCTTGCAAGAAGTGGTACGGCAGCCACGAGGAGATGTTCGAGTTCGCCAGGGCCGGTGCCGCCGGTGTGCCGGACGGGCATCCGAATCTGGGGTTGATCCCGTCGGCGCACCTGGAGATGCAGCTGTACCTGGGCTGGAAGGGCAGTTTTCCGGTGCGGGTGTGGCAGGTCTTCACCAACTCGTACCTCAAGAAGCAGCGCGCCGAGGTCGATGCCGCGTCCGACCGCCTGCTCGCCGGCGCCGACGACCACCCGCGTTCCTTGTGGAGCCACCAGATTTTCGCGCTGTACTACTTCGACGTGTCCGCGAACGACAGGCTCGCCCTGCACATCGCCCGCAGCGGTGAACGCGCGTCGCAATGGCCTTGGGGCTATCGCGGTGACCATGTGGAGCAGTTCGAGCGGGCACGGGCACGGGTGGCCCAGGACGGGGCGTGAAGGTGGAGCCGCCTGCCTGACCTGACGACTACGTGGCGTTGATGAAGGCTTACGGCGCCGGGACGTTCGGGGACTGCCTGCTTCCGTGGAAGCTGTTGGATGTGGAAGCCGTTGGACGCAGAAGGCCTCGCGCATCTGGCGAAGGAGGCGCTCGCCGGCACGACACGGTCTTCGAACCGCTGGACTGAGCCGTCGATCACGCGTTGGGGCGTTCTGGTGACGTTTCCGCACGTCACACGGACGGCGGCCGAAATTGTCGGTGCCGCCTGTCACCATCGGGACATGGCCGAGCGCAAACCCAGAGTCACCGACTGGCGACTCGTCGTGCAGTCCCGGTTGGACCGGGTCCGCGCGGATCTGGCAGCGCTCGGCCCGTCCGACCCGGTCGATCCCGAGGGCGACGTGTGGCGCCGCACCGCCGAGGAGCAGGCCGCCGTGGTCGAGGCGATGCTCGGCAGCCGCGAGCCGTGGTGGCGCATGCTGCCGTCGTGGTGGTCGGGCTGGCACATCGAACGAGCCTGGCGCGCCCTGCACGAGGCCGAGGTGGCAACGATCTCGGCGGAGCGCGGGTTCCTGGGCCGGCTGCCGGGTCTGCAGGCGCGGGTGGCGCAGTACCTGGACGACGACGATCCGCGCCGCCGCGCCCTGGAAGCGTTGCGGCCGGGGGAGTTCACGCCCGCCGTCGAGCGCGCGATCGTGGTGGACGCCCTGCGCGCGGCCTACGACAACTCGGACTTCGCGCACGCCGGCTCCCGCGCGCTGCGCAACAAGCTGATCGCCGCGTCCCTCGTGCTGTTCGTGATCAACACGGTCCTCGGCGTCGTCGGCATCGTGAAGCCGGGCATCATCCCGCTGTGCGTTGACCCGAAGGAGAACGCGCTGCCGACGGTCTGTCCCGGCGGCACGGCGAAGGCGTCCGGTGTGGACGTGTGGCTGGTGCAGGTGCTCGGCTCGTTCGGCGCTGTGCTGGCCTCGGTGGTCTTGCTCTTACGTCGCCGGCCATCGCTCTCGCCGTACGTGATGATCGGCTACCAGGCGTTGATCAAGATCATGCTCGGTGCGGCACTGGCGGTGGTCGGCATCCTGGCGCTCGGGGCAGGGGTCACCAGCGGGCTGATCGGCATCCCGTCGGCGGCGGCCCTGCTGTTGTGGGCGGTCATCTTCGGGTACGCGCAGCAGATCGGCACCCGGCTGCTCGACAAGTACACCGACGAGGTGCTGGACCAGGCGCGGCCGTTGCCGGACGCGGACGGGCCGCGGGTGGCGCCGCGGTGAGCGTGCCGACCAGGCCGGTCAGCCGCGGCTCGTGCGCCCGTGCGTGCGGGTCTCCTCCCGCACGGCGTTGATCACCTCCGCGTCCCACCGGTGCGTGCGGATCAGCCGGTACCGCTCCGCCGCCACCCACATGTACGCCTCGGTCTCGGTCCGGTCGCCGATCATGTCCGCCTGCCGCAGCATCGCCACGACCGGCTTGTACTCGTCGGCGTACCAGCGGCGCGCCACCTCGGCGCGGTCCAGGTACTGGCCGGTGTCCTGCATCAGCCGGAACCCCCACGCCTCGACGTGCTCGCCGAGCTGGGCATACCCCCACGGGTCGGACAGCACCACGGCGGCGCGGGCCTCGCCGCCCAGTGGCACGCGCTCCAGGAACAGGCGCCGGTAGTCCTTCACGATCAGGTCACCGCGGTAGCGGATGCCGGAGGAGTTGATCCGGGTGATCACCTGCGTCACGTACGCGTCGATCGTCTCCAGGCCCAGCGCGTGCGCGACCGAGACGCGGTGGTGGCCGTCGATGATGAAGTGCAGCTCGCCGATCCGGTACACCTCGATCGGCGGCACGCTCTCGCCTCGGCGCGCGGCCAGGGCCAGTCGCTGCCAGCGTTCGCGGACGCGGCCGGACGTGGGGCGGAAGCGGCGGTCGAAGTCGCGGGTGCGGTCGACGCTGCCGACGATCGAGTCCAGGCGGATCGACTGCAGGCCCAGGCGCTTCTCCGACGCCATGCCGAGCGCCTCCACGACCTCGTGGAACGGCAGCATGATGTTCACGTCGTCCGGCTCGCGGCGCAGCCAGGTCGCGAGGCGCGACATCACCTGGCGGCGGCGGGCCCGCAGGAAGTCGCTCTCCGCGTCGGCCACGGGGAAACCGGTGTCATGTCTCATCGCGACCTCCCGAGATGTCGAGCACCTTCTGCGGAACCACGTTGATCACGCGCGTCGTGCCCAGCGCGCGGTCCGGCCGTGGATGACCGTGCGGATGAATGTGGCCGTGCAGCATGAACGAAGGCTGCAGCCGCGTGACAAGCCCTCGTAAACACTCGAAGCCGCGGTGCGGCGCGTCGGGCTCGTCGCCGCAGTCGAGCGGCGGTGAGTGGGTCAGCAGCACGTCCACGCCACGTCCGTCCCGCAGCCTGCGCCATCCGGCCAGCCGGGACACCCGGCGGGCACGGCGGGCCTGCTGCCGTTCCGTCCACTGGTTCGGGCCCTTGTTGTAGCGGATCGAACCACCGAGACCGGCGATCCGCAGGCCGGCGACGTCGACCACACGTTCGTCCGCGTTCACCGCACCGGCTGGACCTGGCCAGCGGACCGGCACGCCCGCCTTGGTCCACAGGCCGCGCACGTTCGAGTAGCCCGACAGGTCGGTGTCGTGGTTGCCGGGCACGAACACGAGCGGCTTGTCGAGGGCGTTCGCCAGGTGTTCCAGGTAGTCGAACGGCAGGTCACCCGCCGCGAGGATCAGGTCCACGCCGGCGTGCTGGTGCACCTGATCGGTCCACAGCTGTTCGACCACCTCGTCCGCGACAGCCAGAATCCGAGCCATCCCAGCACTGTAATGAGGACTTTCCCCACATGACGGGCGGCAGCGCTGCCATTAGCGTGAGCACCGTGCTTGCCGAGCTGTTCGCCGCGGCCGCCCACGGATGCCGCGACCGCAGTCCGCTAACTCAGCGACTCCTCACCGACGCCGCCGACGACCTCGCGCGCGGCGGCGTCACGACGCAGATCATGGCGGGCTCCGAACGCGACCGGGAGGGCACCGTGCCCGGGCTGCGGTTCGCGGGCGCCGTCCACCGGCTCGTGCTCGAAGGGCGCGCACCGGCCCTCGCGAAGCACTACCCGTCGGTCGGCGGCCAGCCGAACCTGCCGATGCTCTGGGAGGACGCGCTGCCCGCGCTCACCGAGCACGCGGACGTGCTGAGGCAACGCGTCCTGGCCACGGTCGTGCAGACCAACGAACCCGGCCGCAGCGCTCCCCTCTACGGCGGCCTGATGGTCGCCGCGCAGGAGGCCGCGAAGGCCGCGGGCAGGCACGTGCCGTTCTGCGTGCGGCTGCTGGAGATCGGCGCGAGCGGCGGGCTCAACCTGCGCCCGCACCACGTCGGCTACCAGCTGGAGGACACCGTCCTCGGCGACCCGGACAGCCTCCTGGTCCTCGACCCGCAGTGGACCGGCAGGCCACCCGCGGACCTGGGCCACCGGCTGCGCGTCGTCGGCAGGGCCGGCTGCGACCTCAGCCCGGTCGACGTGTCCACAGAGGACGGACGACTGCACCTGAGCTCGTTCGTCTGGGCCGACCAGCTGGACAGGTGGAACCGGCTCAGGGACGCGCTCGACCTCGCCGCGACCGACCCCGTCCCCGTCGAGCGGTCGGCCGGCCCTGAATGGCTCGCGAGACAGCTCGCCCGCGCCGAACGGGACGTGCTCACCGTCGTGTGGCATTCGGTGGTGTGGCAGTACGTCTCGCCGGCCGACCGCGCGATGGGCAGGTCCGTCCTGGCCGACGCCGCCGCGAAGGCGACACCCACGACACCGTTGGCACTGCTGGTCTTCGAGCCGCGCCGCGCGGACGACGACTACCGGTTCGAACTGCTGCTCAAGCTCTGGCCTGCCGGGATCTCGCTGAACCTCGGCCACGGCGCCGGCCACGGCACGCCGTTCACCTGGAACGTCACCCCCTGGGAGTGACGACCGGGTTCACCACGTACCGGCCGTCCTGCATCTCCACGGGCAGGCGGAACTCCGCGCGGATGCCGTCGTGCGTGTACTCCACGACGACGGCGCCGTCGCGGTAGACGCCACGTTCCACCTGTGCGGTCTGGAACTGGTCCGCGGTCGTCTTCGCGACCTCTTCCCCGCCGACCG
Source organism: Lentzea sp. HUAS TT2 (assembly GCF_051853195.1). NCBI lineage: Bacteria > Bacillati > Actinomycetota > Actinomycetes > Pseudonocardiales > Pseudonocardiaceae > Lentzea > Lentzea sp. HUAS TT2. The sequence continues at coordinate 3,782,996 of NZ_CP196667.1, forward strand.
CCAGCAACGGCTCCAGCCGGTGGAAGTCGTGTGCCCGCAACGCGGTCGTCACCTCGGAGGCGAGCTCGTCCGGTGACGCGGCTCCCGGTGACGGCCAGACCGCGATGGAGACGAACACCATCACGAGCCAGCCGATCGGGAACACCAGCAGCCAGAACCGGAGGTTCGTCAGCCGCGCGAACACGTCAGGGCGTCCCGCTGATGAGCACGAACACGGTGGTGATCCAGCAGAGCAGGAACGCGAGGATCCAGAAGCGGATGTTGGTGAGCATTCTGGTCATGACAGGGCCCTTCTACAACGAAAAAAGCGGGCGAAACCGGGACTAGAGCCAGCGATTTCGGCGCAGTATTCGGTAGAGCGTCAGGCAGGCGATCAGGACCAGACTCATGATCAGCGGGTAGCCGAACTTCCACTTCAGCTCGGGCATGTAGTCGAAGTTCATGCCGTACACACCGACGACCATGGTGGGCACGGAGATGATCGCGACCCACGAGGTGATCTTGCGCATGTCGGTGTTCTGCTGCAGCGTGATCTTCGCGAGCGTCGCGTCGACCAGCGTCGTCAGCAGTTCGTCGAACGCGGTGACGCGCTCGGAGACCTCGGTGAGGTGGTCGTCGACGTCGCGGAAGAACGCGCGCACCTGCTCGGGGATGAGCGGCGTGTAGCCCTCCGCCAAGCGGCGCAACGGGTTCGCGAGCGGCATGACCGCGCGGCGCAGCTCCACGACCTCGCGCTTGAACATGTAGATCTGCTCCGCGCTCACCTCGGTGCGCGGCGCGAAGACCCGTTCCTCCATGCGGTCGATGTCGTCCTCGATGTGGTCGGTGACCTCGAGGTAGTTGTCGACCACCTGGTCGGCGATCGCGTGCATCACCGCGGACGGGCCGATCTCCAGGCGCTCCGGGTCGGCCTCCAGCACGTGCCGCAGCTTGGACAGGCCGGAGTGGTTGCCGTGCCGCACGGTGATGACGAAGTCCTTGCCCAGGAACACCATGATCTCGCCGGACTCGACGATCTCGTTGGCGGCGTCCGGGTGCTCGTTGGTCACGTAGCGGACGGTCTTGAAGACCATGAAGAGCGTGTTGTCGTAGCGCTCCAGCTTCGGGCGCTGGTGCGCGTGCACCGCGTCCTCGACAGCGAGCTCATGGAGGCCGAACGTCTCGGCGATGCCCTCGATCTGCTCGGCGTCCGGCTCGTGCAGGCCGATCCAGACGAACCCGTCCTTGCGCTTGCGCACCTCTTTGACGGCGTCGGTGTGCGTCCAGCGACCGGGCAAGCGCTTGCCGTCCACGTACACCGCGCAGTCGACCACGTAGTGCGACAACGGCACGGCGATGTGCGGCGCAGGGCGCTGCTGGGCGCCGCGTCCGCGGATCGAGGGCAGGCTGGGCATGGTGGGTTCCTCCAGGTACACACGCCGGCGTGAACGTGCTGATGCACGACGGGCGTCCTGACCGGTGGAACGGAACTCCTAGATGGATCTAGAAAGCCACCTCGGTGAGGACGCGCTTGGTACTGGCAGGGTGGGGGTCCTTGCTCATTTCGGGGTCCTCACCTCCTAAGGGCGAAAGGCACGGGTGGTGGAAATCCTCACACACCGGTTGCCGAGGGTACTCCCTCCGCGTAAAGACTGTCTCCCCACCTGAGTCAGATCTCGATCACACGTAGTTGGAGGCGCGGTGCAGTTCGGTCGGTACTACGAGGAGTTCGAGGTCGGAGCGGTCTACAAGCACTGGCCTGGCAAGACGGTGACGGAGTACGACGACCACCTGTTCTGCCTGCTCACGATGAATCACCACCCGCTCCACATGGACGTGAACTACGCGGAGAACACGACGGACTTCGGCAAGAACGTCGTCGTCGGCAACTACATCTACTCGTTGCTGCTGGGCATGTCCGTGCCCGACGTCTCCGGCAAGGCCATCGCCAACCTGGAGATCGAGTCGCTGCGGCACGTGAAGCCGACGTTCCACGGTGACACGATCTACGGTGAGACCGAGGTGCTCGACAAGACGCCGTCCAAGTCGAAGGACGACAGGGGCGTGGTCTACGTGGAGACTCGCGGTTACAAACAGGACGGCACGGTCGTGTGCATCTTCAGGCGCAAGGTCATGGTGCCGAAGCAGTCCTACGGTGACGCTCGCGGTGGAGAGCAGCCGGGACGCCCTGAACCCAAGGAGTGAAGTGACTTCTCTGGATCTGGCACAGCAACGTCTGCGCGCGTTCGCCGAGGAGGCGGCGCCCATCTCGCCGCTCTACGAGCACCTCGCGTCGCGTGCCGCCGCCGATCCGGAGGTCGCCGACCTGCTGACCGCCGCCAGCGAGGACAACGCCACGGGCGAGCTCCTGCTGGCGGCGGCGCACCGGCTGGTGCAGGCGGAGCCGTTCCACCAGCTCTCGAACTACTACCCGTCGCTGGGCGGGACGTACGGCGCGGACGAGAGCACCTGGCCGTTGTTCCGGGACTTCGTGCTGGAACGCGGCGACCGGATGCGGACCCTGGTGAGCACCCAGGTCATCCAGACCAACGAGGTGCGGCGCGCCGCCCTGCTCTACCCGGCCGTCGTGGCCGCGGCGAAGCAGGCGGGCGGGCCGATCGGGCTCGTGGAGGTCGCGACCACGGCCGGGCTGCTGCTCGGGCTCGACCAGTACTCGTACCGCTACCAGACCGCGGAGGCCGGGCAGCTCGTCGCCGGGCCCGCGAAGGCCGCTCTCGGGCTGCACTGCGCGCTGGAGCTCGCTCCCGGCGCGGTGCTGCCGAAGCTGCCCAAGACGGTCAAGGTGGCCGCGAAGGCCGGCATCGGGGTCGCGCCCGCCGACCTGGCCGACGAGGACGCCTACGCGTGGCTGGAGGCCTGCGTGTGGGCCGACCAACCGGAACGGCTGCGTCTGTTCGGGGTGGCGTGCGGAGTGCTGCGCAAGAACCCGCCGCGCATGGTCACCGGCGACCCGGTCGCGGACCTCGCGAAGGCGGTCGAGCCGATCGACGCGCCGCTCGTGGTGATCTCGAGCGGCTCCGGGCTCGACCTCGTGCCTGCTTTGTCGGCTTTGGGCAGGCCTGTCTGGTGGGCCGCGCACGAGGCCGGTGAGCTGCGGCTCATCCGTGTCGGTGACGCAGGCGTGGAGACGACCACTCTGGCCACCACCGAGGCCCACGGGCAACGTCTCGTTTGGCGTTGAGCACGGGCCACGAACGCGTGAACCCTGATCAGGCCCTGGGCAGGCAGTTCCACTGGGAGAGCGCTTCCACCAGCCCGTCGGTGGTCGGAAGTGTGGTGAAGGTCGCACCGTCGACCCAAGCGACATCCGATGCGTCGTCGCCCGCTCGGAGCACACCCGACGTGACCTGGCATTCGTAGTCGAAGATCAAGAAAACCCCGTTCGGGGCCGGTCGCTCCACGTGGCCGACGAGCCGTCCGACGGTGACGGAGAGTCCCGTCTCCTCCAGCAGTTCCCTAGTCACGGCAGCCTCATCCGTCTCACCTGGCTCCACGCGCCCGCCTGGTATCGACCACATGCCCTCACCAGGCGGATTGGCGCGTCGCACGAGCAGTAGTCGCCCATTCGAGTCATGAACGACGGCTCCGACACAACGGATGGTGCGCTTGCTGCTGCCCGTCACGATCACGAAGCGTAGTCACACCGGAACGGCGGTGCTGTCCGCTACCCCGGCTGCGGTACAAATCTCCCAAGGTGCTGAATCGTGCTGTACAACGGTCACGAACGGCGCCAAACGGGTGCGACGCGGACGGGGTGGACACCGTGAACTTGAAGAAAATTCTCACTTTCGCTGGAATCGCCTTGCTGCTCTTCTTCTTGATCGCGGAGCCCCAGCAGGCGGCCCAACTGGTCCAGAACATCCTCAACTCGCTGCGGACCGCGGCTGAGGCTCTGATCACGTTCGTGCGCTCCGTCTTCTAGGCTTGCCCGGTACACCGGCTACCCAACGGGTGGCCGGTGGCGCAGGATGGACAGGGCAGTGCCTGGTACCAGGAAGGGCTGGTAGCGCATGTTCGCACCACGTGATCCGGACGACTACCTGCTCCAGAGCGAGCGTCGGGTCATCCGTGTGCGCAGGCACTGGTCCTATCTGATCTGGGACGTCCTGGAGGCGGCGGCGCTGCTCGCCGGCTTCATGATGATCTCGTACCTGCTCCCGGCCAACGCGGGCGTGATCCAGAACGTGCTCTGGTACGGGGCGCTGCTCGTCCTGCTGCGGGTCGCCTACTTCATCATCGAGTGGTGGGTGGAGCGCATCGTCGTCACCGACAAGCGCTTCATGCTGACGTCGGGCGTCTTCGAGACCAAGGTCGCGATGATGCCCATCACCAAGGTCACCGACCTCACCTACGAGCGCACCGTGACCGGACGCATGTTCGGCTACGGCACGCTCATCGTGGAGTCGGCAGGTCAGATCCAGGCGCTGAACCGCCTGGAGTTCCTGCCGAACCCCGAAGAGGTCTACGACGCCATCTCGGAGCTGACCTTCGGCGACAAGAAGGCCCAGGCCGAACGCTTCTCGATGATCAAGGCCCAGCGCGCGGCGCGCGGCAAGAAGATGGTCCCGTAACACCGGACGTTCGCCACGTCGTCCACACTGGACGACGTGGTCATCGATCTGCACACCCATTCGTCCGAGTCCGACGGCACCGACAGCCCCGCCGACCTGGTGAGGGCGGCGTCCCTCGCGGGGCTCGACGCGGTGGCGATCACCGACCACGACACGGCGGCCGGGTGGGCGGAGGCCGAGGCGGCGCTGCCGTCCGGCATGCGGCTGGTGCGCGGCGCCGAGCTGTCGTGCTCCTCCGCCGATGGCTTCGGCCACACCATCACCGTTCATCTGCTGGCGTACCTGTACGACCCGACGCACGCCATGCTGATGAAGGAACAGTCGCGCCTGCGTGAGGAGCGGCGTTCGCGGCTGCAGAAGATGGCCGAGATGATGCAGGCCGACGGCTTCCCGATCGACCCGGTCGACCTGATGTCCCGCCTGCCGTTCGACGCGCCGGCCGGACGCCCGCACCTCGCCCAGGCCCTGATCCGCGCCGGTGTGGTGACGTCGGTCGACGAGGCGTTCGCGACGTTCCTGACCGGCGGCCAGTACTACGTGGGCCGCACGGACACCCCCGTCGAGCGCGCGATCGAGATGATCACCGAGGCCGGCGGCGTCACCGTGCTGGCCCACCCCTTCGCCCGTTCCCGCGGCCCCGTCGTCGCGGCCTCCGTCGTGCGCGACCTGACCTCCGCCGGCCTGGCCGGCGTCGAGGTGGACCACCCGGACCACGATCCCGAGACGCGGCACTCGTTGCGCCTGCTGGCCGACGAGCTGGGCCTGGTCGTCACCGGGTCGAGTGACTACCACGGCACGAACAAGACGGTGCGGCTCGGCGCGGAGACGACGGCGCCGGAGATGCTGGATGCTCTGGCCGAGAGGGCGACGGGCTGCAAGATCCTCGTGGGATAGGGCGGTGTTGCTGTGTTCAACCTGCGGCTCTTCATCGAGGCGTCGATCACGCTGTTGGTGATCATGGACCCGCCCGGCACGGTGCCGGTGTTCCTGGGCCTGGTCGGCCGCAAGTCGCGCGAGGCCCGCAAGCGGGCCGCGCGGCAGGGCGTGCTGGTGTCGTTCCTGGTGATCACGCTCTTCGCCGTGGCGGGCAACTCGATCCTGGCCTACATGCACATCGGCATTCCCGCCCTGCAGGGTGCGGGCGGGCTGCTGCTGTTGCTGATCGCCCTGGACCTGCTGACCGGCAAGGGCGCGACGAACCACCCCGAGGTCGAGGACGTCAACATCGCCCTGGTGCCGTTGGGGACGCCGCTGCTGGCCGGACCCGGCGCGATCGCCGCGACGATCGTGTTCGTGCGGCAGGCGGGTGGGGACTGGGGTTCCTACTTCGCTCTCGCCGCCGCGATCGTGGCCGTGCACCTCGTGCTGCTGGGGACGCTGCGGTCCGCCGGGTTGCTGATCAAGGTGTTCAAGGAGAGCGGCATCCTGCTGATGGCCAAGATCGCCGGTCTGCTGCTGGCCGCGATCGCCGTGCAGCTGGTGGCGTCGTCGGTGGCCGGGTTCATCGCGTCCGGGGTCTAAGCACCTGACCGGAATTCCTGTCCGAAACGACGGACTACACCCCACCCCGAACTTGAGCGTGCCCGGCTCAAGTCTAGAACCGCACGCGGGGACCTTTCGTACTGTCAGAGCACACGCGGGGACCCCGCGTACCGCAAAAAGGGCGTGCCGGGCCCCTTGTGACTCATCGGGCACCGGACCCGACGGGCTGGGGACAAACTTCTGGCCAGGTGCTTAGCGCTCGATTCGTGCTGTGTCGCCGTCGATGATGATCGGGCGTTCGATCAGGCTCGGGTTGGCGACCATGTGCGCGATCCACTGGGCGCGGTCGTGTTCGAGGGTCTTGGGGTAGGCCGCCTCTTTGGTGCGGGCGATCTCCCAGGGCTCTTTGCCGAGCAGCTTGAGGACGTGGTCCAGCTCTTCGGCGGTGGGCGGGGTGTCGAGGTAGCGGCGTTCGGTGTAGTCGGCGCCGGCTTCGTCGAGGCGTTGCTTGGCGGCTCGGCTCTTGGAACAGCGCGGGTTGTGCCAGATCTCCATGCGGCGAAATGTAGCGAGTTCGTGCCGGTCGTCCGGTCAACCGCCGGTGCCGAGTTCGGCGGAGCCCAGTTCGGCACCGGCGATTCGGCCGGACGACCGGCTTCCCGACGAACGAGCCGCCCTCTGCGGAGCAGGGGCGAACCAACACTGTCAGGGGTGCTGAGTAACTTGGTTGGGGTGGAACAACTCGGCTTCGACTTCGGCACCGCGGCACCCCGCCGGCTCGTGCGCGTCACGCCCGCGAAGCTGTCGACGTGGACGAGCTGTCCGCGCCGCTTCCGGATGACGTACCTCGACCGTCCGTCGCCCCCGCGCGGCGGTGCCTGGGCGCACAACACGCTGGGCGCCGTCGTGCACAACGCCCTGAAGGCGCTGTTCGACCTGCCGCCCGACCGCCGCACGCCCGACCAGGCCGTGGCGCTGCTGAACCGGCAGTGGAAGTCCGAGGGCTTCAAGGACGTCGACCAGGCCACCGAGTACCGCACGCGGGCCCAGCGCTGGGTGCACGACTACGTGACGTCGCTGGACGTCGACTTCGAGCCGCTGGGCGTCGAGCGCTGGGTGTCGTCGCCGACCGACCGGATCGTGGCCGAGGGCCGGGTCGACCGCATCGACTACCGCGACGGCGAGCTGGTCATCGTCGACTACAAGACCGGGCGGCACGTGCTGACCTCGGACGATGCGCGCGGGTCGCAGGCACTCGCGCTGTACGCGCTGGCGGCGCGCCGGACGCTGCGCAAGCCGTGCCGCAGGGTCGAGCTGCACCACTTGCCGTCCGGGTCGGTGGCCGTGTGGGAGCACACGGAGGAGTCGCTCGCGCGGCACGTGAAGCGGGCCGAGGAGGCCGCGGACGAGATCGACCTGGCCACCGAGACGCTGAAGGCCGGTGGGGACCAGGAGGTCCTGTTCCCGCCGGTGACGGGGCGGCAGTGCCAGTGGTGCGACTTCCGGCGCAGCTGTGCGGAGGGGCAGGAGGCTGCGCCTCCGCTGGACCCGTGGGCGCTGCTGGCTCCGTAAGGGTGTCCGGAGTGCGGCTTTTGCCGTAGCCGGCGTGGAGGCGGCTGGGTCATGCCTGCCCGCGCACCTCTTGCCCCGTAGGGTGGCTGGAGTGGACGTGGAAGCAGCAAAGCGGCCCTCGCGGACCTTCGGATTCCTGCGCGCCGTGAGCGGTGTGCTCGCGGTGGGCATGGTGCTGCTCGCCCTGGGGAACATCGGCGTCCAGTTCTACGCGAACTCCCGTGATCTGCCGGGGCCCGGCACGTTGTCGGTCGTCGCGCATGTGGTGGCGGCGTTGCTCGTGGTCGGCGGGCAGATCGTGGCCGACCGGTACGCGGACTGGAAGGCGCCGGTCGCCTCGCTGGCGGTGCTGGTCGTGAGCGGCGCGACGCTGTGGACCTTCTGGTGGGCCTAGAACGCGGTGGGGACCGGGAGCTCTTCAGGCCGTCGCGGTGTCGCTGCGGATGAGGCCGAGGCGCAGGGCCGCCATGAGCGCCTGGGAGCGGTTCGACGCGTGGAGCTTCTCGTAGACGCGTGAGACGTAGGTCTTGGCCGTCGAGGGCGAGACGAACAGCATGCGCGCGATGGTCGGAATCGAGAAGCCGTCGCTGAGCAGGCCCAGCACCTCGTGTTCGCGCGGGCTGAGGAGCAGGCGGCCGGTGGACTGACGGCGGGCCATGGCGTCGGCGAGGCCCGACGCGGTGAACGAGGCCGCCGCCACGTAGGCGTGCCGGATGGCGCAGGTGATCTCCCCGACGGGGGCGTCCTTGCCCACGAACGCCGACGCGCCGTTCTCCATGGCCCTGAAGAGGACGTCGTCCTCGCCGTGCGACGTCAGGATCACGATGCCGAGGGCGGGGTGGCGGTCGCGCAGGTCGCGGGCCAGCCTCAGGCCGTCACCGTCGGGCAGGCCGACCGCCACAGTGACCACGTCCGGGGAGTGCGCCGCGATGACGGCGGGAGCCTCGGCCGCCGTGCCCGCCTCCGCGACCACCTTCAGGTCCGTGTAGGTGACGGCGAGCATGGTCAGGCCGAAGCGGGTGAGCGCGTGACCGTCGACGACGACAACCCGGATCTCCATGAGCTGTCCCCTCTCCTTGAAGGTTCATCCCGCATGTCGCTCCAGACGTATCAATTGGTTACACCGAAAGGACCAACAGAGTCGTCGGTCCTGAGTGGACAGGGACTTAGAGATTCATCAGCACGCGCGCGATGCTGATCGCGCCAGGCCCGATGATGATCACGAACATGGCCGGGAAAAGGCATGTGATCAGCGGGAACAGGATCTTCACGGGGACCTTCTGGGCCTGCTCCTCGGCACGCTGGCGGCGGCGGAGCCTCATCTCGCGGGCCTGTTCGCGCAGCACGGCGGCGATGGGGACGCCCAGCTCGCCCGCCTGAGCCAGTGCCGAGACGAACGAGCGGAGCTCGGCGACCGTGGTGCGCAGGGTCAGCGCCCGCAGGGACTCGTTGCGGGACTTGCCGATCTGCATCTCCTGCAGCACGCGGGCGCACTCCTGGGCGAGCGGGCCCGAGGTGTTGCGGGCCACCTGGGCGAGAGCGGCGTCGAAGCCCAGGCCCGCCTCCACGCACACGGTGAGCATGTCGAGGGCGTCGGGCAGGGCACGGCGGATCTTCTCCTGGCGTTTCTGGCCCGCGTTGAGCAGCAGCAGGTCGGGCAGGAAGAAGCCGAACACAGCGCCGGCGACGAGGCCGATGACCAGCAGGCCCACCGAACGGGCGCCGAGCAGGCCACCGAGGGCGGCGCCGAGAAGGAGACCCAGGCCCTTGGCTGCCAGCACGCGGTCAGGGGTCCACCTGGCGGGGTTGCCTGCGAGGTCCAGGCGGCGTTGCAACCCCGCCGCGACGCCCGCCGGCGACAGCCGCACCGCGATCGAGCGCAACCAGCTGGGCGAGACGACCGCGTCCGGCGTCGAGGAGACGGCGGCCGAGTAGCTCGTCTCGATGAGCGCGAGGGAACCGGCGGCGGTGGCGCGTGGTTTGAGGACGACGGCGGCGGCTCCGAGGAACACCGCGAGCAGCAGGCAGCCGATCCCTAGGTACAGAGCCATATCACACCTCCACGCGCACGAGTTTGCGCATCCACAGGGAACCGAGCACGACCAGCACGGCGGCGCACGCGAGCATCACGATGCCGATCAACGTCGTGTAGAGCGGCTGCATGTACTCCGCGCGGAACCAGAACAGGAATGCAGCCAGGAAGATCGGCAGTCCTATCAGGACGTACGCGGACAGGCGGCCTTCGGCGGACAGCGCGCGGACGTGGCGACGGGTCTGGGAGCGGTCGCGCATGGTGGCGACGGTGTTCATCAGCACCTCGGCGAGGTTGCCGCCGACCTGGCGCTGGATGCGGACCGCCATCACCACCCACGCGAGGTCGGCGCTGTGCATGCGCGCGGCCACGCGGTCGAGCGCGTCCTCCAGCTCGGCGCCGATGCGGGTGGCGGCCAGCGCGCGGGAGAACTCGCCCGCGGTGGGCTGGGTGTCGTCGCGCACGACGGCGTCGATCGCCTGGGCCAGCGAGAAACCGGACCGCAGTGAGCTCGCGACCAGCTGCAGCACGTCCGGGAGCTGGTCGGTGAACGCGGCCCGGCGCTTCGAGGTCCTGGCCCGCACCACCAGCGCGGACAGCAGCCAGCCGAGCAACGCGCCCAGCGGCACGCCGATCCACCACGTCGTCGGCAACGTCAGCAGCGCGGCGAGGGCGGCACCGGCGCAGACCCGCAGCAGGGTCCACTCGGCGGGGCCGGCCTTGATCCCCGCCAGGTCGAGCCGGTCGGCGAGACGGGCGGCACCGTCGTCGCTCATCACCCGCCGGGTCCACACGACGGCAGTCTGGGCGGCCTGGCTTTCCTCCTGCACAACGGGTTCCTGCGTGCCGTAGTGCTCCAGGTGCCGTTCGAGCCTGCGGCCTGCAGCCGAACGACGCGGCGTCAGCAGCATGACCACGACGAGGAACACCGCCAGGAACGTGCCGGCGATCAGCACCCCGGCCGCCCAGTTCCGCGCGGGAGCCGGTGTCAGGACGACCGGCGCAGGCGCGGCGGCGGGCGTCGTGACCACGGCGGGCGCGGTGGTGGAAGGCACGGCCAGGGCGGCGAAAGCGGCGGCCAGAGCGGGAGCGTCGGAGGCGGTCAGCAGACGCCCTCCCGCCGCCGCGGCGATCCGGCGCAGGGAGTCGTCGCTGTACTGGAACCCGATCACGTCGGTCGGCACACCGGCGGAGGCGACGGCTGACACCGCGTTGTCCACAGTGGACTTCGACACCGTGTCCTCGCCATCGGACACGACGACCATCCGCCGTTCGTCGACCCCCTGCAACGCCGACAGCCCGACCGGCACCGCGTCGAACAACGACGTGTCGCCCTTGGCCTGCAAGCGGTCCAGCGCCCCGGAGAACGCACTCCGGTCCACGGTGGGCGCCAGCACCAGCGAAGGCTGCGACGAGAACGCGACGAGCCCGACCTGGACGTCGGCGGGCAGCCGCGACACGTACGTGGAGATCGCCTGCCGGGCGACCACGATCCGGTCCGGTGCCATGGACCCGCTGGTGTCGAGCAGCACGACCACCCCGCGAGTCGGTGCGGCGACGGCGAAACCGCTGAACGCGAACGTCAGCAGCACGCCGGCCAGCAAGCAGGAGATCAACCGGTTCATCGCGGACCACCCCCGAACAGGTGCGGCGGAACGTCGATCCCGCGGTCCCGCAACCGTTCCACGAAGTGCGGCCGCAGCCCGGTCGACCGCAGGGCGCCCCGGTAGACACCGTGCTCGTCGACCCCGGCGTGGAAGTCGAACGTGAAGATGTCCTGCAGCGTCACGATCTCGCCCTCCATCCCGACGACCTCGGTGATGTGCGTGATCCGCCGCGTGCCGTCCTTGAGCCGCGACTGGTGCACGATCAGGTCGATCGCGGACGCCATCTGTTCGCGGATCGCCCGCGCCGGCAGGTCCACGCCCGCCATCAGCACCATCGTCTCCAGCCGGGACAACGAGTCGCGTGGCGAGTTGGAGTGCACGGTGGTGATCGAGCCGTCGTGGCCGGTGTTCATGGCCTGCAACATGTCCAGCGCCGCGCCGTCGCGGACCTCGCCGACGATGATCCGGTCGGGCCTCATCCGCAACGCGTTGCGCACCAGGTCCCGCACGGCCACCTCGCCGCGCGACTCCACGTTCGGCGGCCGGGCCTCCAGGCGCAGCACGTGGTCCTGGCGCAGCTGCAGCTCGGCGGCGTCCTCGATGGTGACGATCCGCTCGTCGGCGGGCACGAACGACGACAGCACGTTCAGCGACGTCGTCTTGCCGGAGCCGGTGCCGCCGCCGATCAGGATGTTCATCCGCCCGTGCACGCAGCACTGCAGCAGGTACGCCGTCGCGGGCGTGAGCGTGCCGAACCCGACGAGGTCGTCGACCGTGAACGGGTCGGCGGCGAACTTGCGGATCGTCAGCACCGAGCCGTCCAGCGCGATGGGCGGCACCACGGCGTTGACGCGGCTGCCGTCGGGCAGGCGGGCGTCGACCATCGGAGAGGCCTCGTCGACCCGGCGGCCGACCTTGGCCACGATCTTGTCGATGGTCCGGCGCAGGTGCGACTCGTCCGCGAACGCCACGGGCACCGGTTCCAGCCGCCCCGCGCGTTCGACGTAGATCTGGTCGAACCCGTTGACCATGATCTCCGAGATGCCGGGGTCGCGCAGGTAGGGCTCCAGCGGGCCGTGGCCCAGGATCTCGTCCAGCACCTCGAGCGCGACACGGGCGCGGTCGGCGTTGGTCAGAGGTGTCTCGTCGCGCTCCAGCACGGCTTGCAACGTCTGGCGGACACGGGTCTCCAGCTCGCGCTGGTCGAGGTGCGCGTCGTAGAGCTTGGGTCCCAGCACCTCCAGCAGACCCGCGTGCACGCTGCGCTTGACCTCGGCGAACGGGTCGGCGGTGCGGGCCTGACGGCGCACCTGCGGTGTCGGCGAGGACGATTCCCGTTGGGCGGCGATGCGGTTGGCGAGGCTCATCGGAACCACCTCTTCGAGGACCTGGAGGCCACCACGGGTTCGGCGAGCACGTGTTCGCGGGCGAACCGCGAGACGGCCTCGCTGACGGGGTGCCGGGGCAGGTCGAGGACGATCGGGTTGCCCTTGTTGACCGAGATCGGGACGTCCCTGCTGGACGGCACGTGGGCGCGGATGTCGCTGCGCACCACGCGTTCGACGTCGTCCATCGAGAGCCCGACCTTCGAGTCGGACCGGTTGAGCACGATCGACCGGATGTCGTGCGCGTACGACAGCAGGTCCAGCATGTCCAGCGTCACGCGCAGGTTCTTCAACGCCGGCACGTCCGGTGTGGTCAGCAGGACGTGGTGGTGCGAGGCGTCCATCGCGGCCAGCACGTGCTCGCTGAACGCGGACGGCGTGTCGACCACGACGAAGTCGAACATCGTCGGCAGCACCTCCAGCAGTTCGCTGACGAGCGTGGCCGGGATCCGTTCCGCGTCACCGGGTTCGACCGGCGCGAGCAACGCGCTCAGCCCCGGCCGGCACGCCGTGAGCAGCGACGACGCACCCGCGGCGTCGACGTGGCCGACCATCCCGAGCCCGTGCACGACGGTGCGGACCGGCTCGGCGCGCAGGCAGATGCCGACGTCGCCGAACGCGAGGTCGAGGTCCACCAGGCACACCGACCGCTCACCGCCGGCGGCGAGCACCGCGGCCAGGTTCACCGCCAGCGTCGTCTTGCCGCACCCGCCCTTCGCGGCGAACACGGTGATCACCTGACCGTGCGCGCGTTCGTCGTAGCGGGGCAGTGGAATCCCGGTGACCTGGGCGGACAGCGCCCTTGACCGCGTGCAGGCGTCCACCAGCGCCGCGAGGTCGTCCCGTGCGACGACCTCCCGCACACCGGCGCGCAGCGCACTGGTCAGCACCACGACGTCGAGCACGTCGCGCAGCAGCACCACGCCGGCCGAAGGACGTTCGACCCGCAGGCCCGCGGTGAACGCCAGCGCCTCGTCCAGGTCGGCGGCGGAACCGACGACGACCAGGGTCTCGGCGGGGTCGGCGGCCAGCAGCCGCGAGGTCTCGCCCAGGGTCGCCGCGATGCGGACGTCACCGCCGAGCGCGGGGGAGAGCTGTCCGGCGAGAGCGGCCGGTTCGCACAGGATCGTCATGGCACGCCTCAGTTCCCGAACAGGGTGCGGTTGTCGACGCCGGGTCCCGGCGCGATCTCGGACTTGCCGCCGAGCAGCGCGAAGTAGAGCGTTCCCGTCTGCTGGCCGTGGATCAGCTTCTCCGCGTCCGCCTGCTTCACCGCGACCGTGACGATCGCCTTGCCGACGTCGCCGTCCTCCGCCGCCTTCTTCTCGTCGACGACGGAGAGGACCTCGAGGCCGGTCAGCAACAGCCGGGTGGACTGGTTTCGTTCGTACTGCTTGGAAAGACCGTCGCCGGACGGGGTGTTTCCCTGGCCGTCCGCCACGGTGAAGGTATCGAACACCGCCACCTTCGAGCCCTTCTGGACCAGCCCGCCCGCGCGTTGCCAGGCCTCGGTCGGCACGGTCACCGCGATCATGCCGTCCGGGATCGAGATCCCCTTGGCCAGCGAGGCCTGCTCGGTGAACAACGCCTTGGTGAGCAGCTGGCCCTCGGCGATGTCCGACGACGTGACGAGCGCGGCCACCGAGGAGTCCACTTCGGACAGCGCGTTCGCCGGAACGCTGCTCTGGGGCATCTTCTGCTGCTCGACGAGGTCCTTCAGGGACTCGGCGCCGGTGCCTGCCGGGATGCGGTCCTTCGCGACGAGCACGGTGACGGCCTGCTGGCCCGCGATAGCGCGGGAGTCGGCGCTGCGGACGTAGAGGAACACCCCGGCGCTGCCGCAGACGGCCAGCAGCACCGCCAGGATGATGATGAGTGCGCGGTTCTTCATGACGACTCCTGGAATCAGCCGATGAGCTGGACGATGCGGACTCCGAGGTCGGGACCGCCGATGGTGCCGGTGCTGGGCATGAGGCCCTGGACGAAGTAGCCCGCGACGCACTTGTCCGAGCCCTTGCACTCGTTCTTGTTCGTCAGCCAGTCCTTCTGGTTCGCGCCGGGCAGCCAGTAGCCGGTGACGACGAAACCCGCGAAGCCGGCCAGCGTGTAGGTGCCGCCGGTGCCGGTGCCGGTGACCTTGGTGTAGATCGGGAAGTACACGGCCGTGCGCGAGGTGAACGCGTCGGCCAGCGCGGTCTTGCAGTCCTTGTCGGCGGAGGCGCCGGTGTTCGCGCTGTAGGTGTTGCCGCTGATCAGCACCGAGCAGTCGGCGTCGGTGTCGTCGACCCAGCCGAACATGCCGGGACCGTCCGACCCCGCCGGACCGCTGGGGCAGGTCGTGCCGCCGGTGGTGTGCAGCTTGAGCACGCGGTGCACGGACAGCGGGGGCGTGGCGGGCGGTGTCGGGCCGAAGCTCGTGCCGTTCGCGGTGGCCTGGTTCCACTCGCACCACGAGATCGTCATGGCCATCGTCGTCGCGGTCTTCGGCGGACCCCACCTGGCGCGGGCGCAGGCGGCGACCCGTGAACCCTCGTAGGAACCGTTGCCCAGCAACGAACGCGCGAACATCGGCGGCAGCAGGGTGTCGCCGCCGGAGGTCTGCGTGGAGGTGTGCACGTCGACGTACGTGACGCCGGCGGCGGGCTTCGCGGGGCAGTCGGTCATCGTGCCCGCCGGGGCGGGGCACGAGGGCAGCACACCGCCTTTGTCGTACCCGCAGACGACGTCCACAGTGGACACGCCGTCCTTCGCGTTGTGGTTGGCGAAGTAGTTCGACTTGTTCACCAGGCAGGGCGCGGTGGCGCAGGTCTGGGCGACGGCGAGCGCTCCCGCGTCGGCCCCGTTCTGCAGCTCGGCCCGCTCCTTGAAGAGGAAGCCGACGTCGATCACGATGGCGCCCATGCCGAGCAGGACGCCGAACCCGAGCAGGATGCTGATCAGCACGCCGATCGCTCCCCGGTCGTTGTCCCTCATCCGCATGGCATGACCCCCGTTGCGCTCAGCGGGATCGGGGAGCCGAAGCCACCACCGCCGAACAGTCCGGCGAGGCCGCCGACCGGCGTGATGAAGTCGTAGGTGTGGGTCACCACGACCTCGGCGCTGGATTTGCCGGGCGCTTCACCCGCAGGGCAGGCGTCGACCGTGACGCCGACGGAGAGACCGTTCGCGGCGAGTGTCGCGCGGGCAGCGGGGTTCGGCTGCCCCAACGCGGCGA
The DNA here is from genome assembly GCF_051853195.1 of Lentzea sp. HUAS TT2. Taxonomy (NCBI): domain Bacteria; kingdom Bacillati; phylum Actinomycetota; class Actinomycetes; order Pseudonocardiales; family Pseudonocardiaceae; genus Lentzea; species Lentzea sp. HUAS TT2. The sequence goes on from NZ_CP196667.1 coordinate 3,798,859, forward strand.
CCCGGACGCCTTCGCGCGCCGCCTGTGTGAGGGTGATCTGGGCGCGCACGGCCCAGCCGAAGTCCACGATGCCCATCACGAGGACGAGCACGATCGGCATCAGCAGGGCGACTTCGACAGCGGTCGCGCCGCGATCGCGAGCAAGGTTCGTCATGACCGCTCCGAAGAAAGGCGCGCGGCCGGCGGAGGGGAATCGCCGGCCGCGCGGGACAGGAGACTTCAGCCGTTGATGACGTCGGCGACGAGCTCGAACATGGCGGCCATGTTCTCGCCGACGGCGGTGACGGCAACGAGGGCGGTGACCGCGATCAGCGCCAGCATCAGGCCGTACTCGACGGCGGTGGCGCCGCGGTCCGATTCGCACGGACGTCGCACGGTCAGACGAGTTCGCCGGCGATCTCGGTGAACAGCGCCAGGAGGTTGACGCCGACCGCCGTCACACCGGCGATGATCACGATCGCGATGAGGGCGACCATCAGGCCGTACTCGACAGCCGTCGCGCCGCGGTCGTCGTCTTCGCGCCGGGTGCGGGTGAGGAACGTCTGCACGTAGCTGAGGAAGGTGAGCATGGCGGTCTCCTGGGGATGTGAGAATCCGATTCGGGACGCCGTAACTCTGCGTGACGTGGAATTGGTGCCGGTATCGGGCGAAGAGGTGTAACGAAGACGCAGATCGGAGGACATGTCGGTCGTTCGGGGGACACGATATCGGCCTCTCGGCCAGAACTGCCGCTGTCACGTTCCGTCGCGATCCTACGCGCTCTAGCGTCGGTCGCATGATGGTTCTCTGGGCTGCCGGCGGTGCCCTGGGCGGGCTCGCCTCCGGTGTCGCGCTGCGCGGGCTGGTCAACCGGTTCACGCGCACCGGCATCGCGTTGCCGCTGGTGTCGGCGGCCGTGCTGGCCGTGCTGGCGCTCAGGTTCGCCGGGTCGGTCGAGGTGCTCGCCTTCGCGTGCCTGGGGGCGTTCGGGGTCGCGCTGTCGTTCGTCGACACCGCCGTGCACCGGCTGCCGGACGTGCTGACGCTGCCCGCGTACCCGCTGGTGCTGATCCTGCTGACCGTGGCCGCGCTGACCGGGGGCACGTTCGGCGCTCTCGGCCGCGCGGTGCTCGGCGGGCTGACGCTCGCGTTCGTCTACCGGGTGCTGGAGTTCCTCAACCCGGCCGGAATGGGCTACGGCGACGTGAAGCTGTCCGGTGTCATCGGGATGGCGCTCGCCTGGCTCGGCTGGCCTGCGCTGCTCCTCGGCGCCGCACTGGCGTTCGTCCTGTCCGCCGTGGTGTCGCTGGTCCTGTTGGCCCTTCGGCGGATCACGCTCAAGAGCGCCTTGCCGTTCGGGCCGTTCATGTTGCTCGGCGCGTTCGCCGCGGTTCTGGTGCACTGACCGGAAACTCGCACTACCGCGGGGGCGGCCCGTCCGCCTACAGTGTGCCTCGATCCGCTTGGGGAGGCGGTTCGGAGTCTTTGGGGGAAGTCGATGGCCGTGGGGGAAGTCGTTGGCGCGCGCCGGGAATCGGTCGCGTTGCCGGTTCCGGTGTTGCTGGTGGTCGCGGGGTTCGCCGCGGCCGTGGTCGCGCAGGGCGGGTACTACCTGCCCGGGCGGGTGCTGTCCGGGCTGCTGGTCGGGGTGGCCGTCGTGCTCGCCCGTCCTCGGCCGGACCTCCTCGTGGCACTGGGGGGAACGTTCGCGGCGTGGGCGTTGGTGCGCGGGTTGCTCGAAGGGGACGTGCTCTCCGGGCTGCCGTCTGCGGTCGCGGTCGCGGTGTTCGTCGGCGCCGCACTCGTTGCGGCACAGGCCGATCGTGAGCAGCGTGAACTGCTCGCCACCGTTGTCGCCGGCGTCGGTGCGCTGATCGGGCTCACCGGATGGGTGGCCGTGGCCTTCCGGCTGCCGTTCTGGACGACGCTGGCGGAAGGCCTGTTGCGGGCCGCGTCGACCCTGACCTACCCGAACGCCGCGGCGGCGGTGATGGCCGCGGCCGCCGTGTTGTCGCTGGTGCTGCGGCCCGCGGTGCTCACCGCGGTGACGGGTTTCCTGCTGTGCGCGGGGATCGGCGCGACGATGAGCCGGGCCGGTGTGCTCGCGTTCCTCGCCGGGGTGCTGGTGCTGTGCGTGTTCTGGGGCTTCAAGAAGACGCTGACGGCCGTGCTGCCGCCGGTGTTCGGGGCCGTGGTGGCCGTCGCCGCGCTGTTGCCGTCGATGCGGGTGGCGGACGAGCCGCAGCCGTTGCTCGCGGTCGCGGGACTCGTCGCCGGTGGCCTGGTGACGCTGGGTCTGCCCAGGCTGGGGCGGTTCATGGTGCCTGTCGCGCTGGCGTTGACGGCCGGTGGTGGCGTGGCCCTGGCCGGCTTCACCGAGGGGCTGGCCACTCGGGTCTCGTTCAGCTCACCGGACCGCGCCGGCGCCACGGGTGCCGCGCTGGATCTGGTCGCGCGGACGCCGTTGCTCGGGGTCGGACCGGGAAACGGATCTTTTTTCTTCGGCGGGGGCAACGGTGGTGCCCGCGTCATGCGTTATGTGCACGACGAGTACCTCCAGGTGCTCGTCGAGCTGGGGGCCGTGGGGTTGGTGCTGGCGCTGGGGGTCGTGGTCGCCGTGCTGATCGCCGTGTGGCGAGGGCGTGGAACACCGTTGTGGGCGGGAGCCCTGGCAGCGGTGGTCGTCGTGCTGGTGCACAGCGGCTTCGACTTCCTGTGGCACCTGCCCGCCGTCCTCGTCGTCGCCGGTCTCTGCGCCGGTCTGGGATTTCCGTCCACAGAGGATGGAAGGAATGAGGGGGTTACAGCATGAAGAAGTTCTCCGCGGGGAAGACGGCGGCCGTCCTGGCGGTCGCGGGTGGGGCCGTCCTCGCGTCCATCGCGCCGGTCATGGCCGACGTGAGCGCGCAGTCGCCTTCGCAGTCGCTCGTCAGAGTCGAGGACCCCGGCAAGCTCAAGGCGTGGGGCGCGGCGGTCGAGCTCGACGTGACCTACTCCTGCCCGGTCAGCCAGTCGCAGGCCTACATCTACGTGAGCCTCACGCAGAACAGGCCGTTGATCGGCCTGGCCACCGGCAGCGGTTCCAAGACCGTCACCTGCACCGGTGGGTTCTCGACCGTCAAGATCAGCGTGACGGCCCAGAACCGGGCGTTCGGCTCGGTCGCCCCCGCGTTCGCGAAGGCCGACCTGCAGGCCTACCCGAACACGGCCGCCGACGAGCGGACGATCTCGCTGAAGTGGTGATGTGAAACGGCTTGGCTGAGCGGTGTCAGGAGCTCAGCCAAGCCCGCCACGTCGGCAGCAGGGTGGCGATGAGGTCCATCGGCGCCTCGGTGTTCGGCGAGTGCATCACGCCGGGCAGCACGGCGAAGTCCGCGTCCAGCCGCTCCGCCATGTCGCGCTGGGCGGCGGGGCTCCACGCGTCGTCGGAGTCGCCGCACACCACGAGGCACGGCGTGCCGGACGAACGCAACGCGCGCGCCAGCTTCGCGACCTGGTCCGGCTCGTAGCGCAGGCCGTTGCCCATGCCGAGCAACGACGCGGCCACCGACTTGAGGAACCTGGTGCGGTAGAAGTCCTTCAGCTCCTGCGGCAGCGCCACCCAGGCCGGGTTCTGCGCGGTCCGCAGCTCGTTGAGCCGCTGGGTGCCCTCGACGCCCTGCTCGGCCAGCACGTGCTCGCCGACGTCCAGCACCGTGCGGCGTTCCCCCGCGGGCAGCTCGGACGGGCCGGACGACATCAGCGTGAGCCCCGAGATCGGCGCGCCCGCGAAGACCGCCGCCCGTGACACCAGACCGCCGTAGGAATGGCCGAGCAGCAGCACTTTCCGGCCGTCCGCCGCGATCTTGCCGATCAGCTCGGCGAGCACGGACCCCAGCGGGCCCGGCCGGTAGAGCGCCTCGTCGTCAGGTCCGGTGGAGTCCTGCTGGCCAGGCAGGTCGATCGCGACGACCTCGAAACCCGCGTCCGCGATCGGGTCGATCATCGGCGCGAAGTCCTCTTTGGAACCCGTGTAGCCCGGCACCATCAGCACCGTCGTGCGCATCGCGTCGTCGCCCATCGCGGGCGCGCGCAGGGCAGCGATCGTGCCGTAGCGGCCGGGGAGGTCGACGCGTTGCGCCCGGTGCGGGCTGAGCTGCGAGTACACGAGCAGAACTATCGCAGCGCGACCAGCGTTTCGCCACGCTGCTCCAGCACTACGGGACCGGCTGTGGCGAGTTGCACAGGGCCCGTGTAGCCCTCGCGGTTCAGCTTGATCGTGCCCACCACGGCACCGGTGGCCTGCTCGTACACCCGCAGACCCTCCTTCACCGGGATGAGTGCGCGGCCCGCGAGCGTCGTACCGGCGCCCAGCGTGCCCTCGGCGGTCCACTGTGGAGTGAGCGTCTCCAGTGACAGCGAGACCGTGCGGGAACCCGTGAACCAGAAGGCGTTCGTCCTCGTGGTGAAGCCGCGGGTCACGTGGTTCGGCGGGTCGGTGAAGTCGGCGTCGGGAACGTCGAGCGGGGACTCGCCGACCTGGTTGCCGGTCTCCGACTCGAAGATCAGCAGGCGGGCGGGACTCGGCACCGCGACCGCGACGAGCTTCTCCGTGACGGCCACGACCTGCGCGTTCTTGCCGTTGGTCGTCACACTGGCGAACACCTTGGGCTCGTCGGACTTGTCCGGGTTCGGCTTGAGCACCGTGACCCGGTCCGACGAGTCGTCCGGGCAGCGCTCGATGATCGCGAACTTGCCGGACGTGACCGCCATCGAGCCGTACGTGCAGCCGACGCGCGGCTGCTTGTTCGGGTTCACGATCGCGCGCAGGCCGCCGAACTCGAGCGAGCGCACCAGGTCGTCGCGCCGGTAGACCTCGAGGAACTTCGAGCCGGTGGTGATCAGGTGCGAACCCTCGTTGAGCAGCGCCGTGCCCGGTTCCGCGTCGCCGTTGCGCTGCGCGCGGCGTTCGCCGGTGATGCCGTCGAGCGAGGTGAGCTCTGAGCAGTTCGTGCCCTTGGAGTACAGGGCCATCGCCCGGCTCCACGCGGTGCTCACCACGCACAACGGCAGATCGCGCGAGTAGGTCCACCGCACGTCACCGGTCAGCGGGTCGCGCCCGTTGACCGTGCCGCCGTCGCCGGTGACGACCGTCGACGGCTTCTCCTCGCCGGTCTCCTTCACCGCGGTCTGCACGACCACGGGCGACTGCGTGGCGCCGCTCTTCGCCCGCCACACCTCGGCGAGCGACGGAGGCAGCGCCGTCACCTCGGGCAGCTGCTCCCAGGATGACGGCCCGGTGACCGACGTCGTGGCGCGAGCATCGCTGAACGCCCAGGTCAGGACGGACGCGGTGACCGAGACCACGGCGATCAGGGCGACCGCGATGAAGTCGGCGCGCGTGCGCCAGGACCGGGCGGGCGGACGTTCCTCGACGGGCCGGGGGCCTGCCGCGCTCTCGTGCGCGGGCTCGTCGAGGACGTCCTCGATGTCGGTGACGTCGGAACCGGGGGACGACATGGTGATCAGTCTGCCGAAGGAGCGGCCTGTTCGGCAGAGCTTCGGCGACGCCGACGCCTGCGCGGCTTGTCCGAGGCGGACTTCTCGGTCGCCTCGGGTGCGGCGGTCTCGGCCGCGGCGCCCTCGCCGGCCACGCCCGCGCGGCTGCGCGTGCGGGAACGGGACCGCTTCGGCCGGGTCTCCTCGGTGTTCGCCTCCGGCGCCTGCTCGGCACCCGCGGGGGAGGAACCGGTGCGACGGCTGGTGCTGCGGCGCTTGCGCTTGCCGGTGTCGAGCTTCTCCTCCTCCTCGGCGTCGAGGCCCGCACGGGTGCGGTGGCTCAGCGGCAGCCGGCCCGTCGAACCGGACGGGATGCCCAGGTCGGCGAACAGGTGGTCGGACGTGGAGTACGTCTCCACCGGCAACGGCTGGCCGAGGCCGAGCATGTCGTTGACGGACTTCCAGCGGTGCGTCTCGTCCCAGTCGACGAACGTGACCGCGACACCCGTGCGCCCGGCACGGCCCGTGCGGCCGATGCGGTGGACGTAGGTCTTCTCGTCCTCGGGGCACTGGTAGTTGATGACGTGCGTCACGTCGTCGATGTCGATGCCGCGCGCGGCGACGTCGGTGGCGACCAGCACGTCGACCTTGCCTGCGCGGAACGCCCGCAGCGCCTTCTCGCGTGCGCCCTGGCCGAGGTCACCGTGCACGGCGGCCGCGGCGAACCCGCGTTCGGTCAGGTCGTCGGCGACCTTCTGCGCGGTCCGCTTGGTGCGCGCGAAGACCATGGTCAGACCGCGGTCGCGGGCCTGCAGCGCGCGGGCCAGCATCTCCGGCTTGTCCATCGAGTGCGCCCGGTAGACGAACTGCGACGTGTTCTCGTGCGTCTGGCCGGCGTCGTTCTCCTCGGCACGGATGTGCGTCGGCTGGTTCAGGAACGTGCGCGCCAGCGTGATGATCGGGCCCGGCATGGTCGCGGAGAACAGCATGGTCTGCCGCTCGTCGGGAACCATGGTCAGGATGCGCTCGATGTCGGGCAGGAAGCCCAGGTCGAGCATCTCGTCGGCCTCGTCCAGCACCAGCATGCGGACCTTGCCGAGCACCAGGTGGCGCTGTTCTGCCAGGTCGAGCAGGCGGCCGGGCGTGCCGATGACGACGTCGACGCCCTTGCGGAGCTGCGCGATCTGCCGCTCGTAGGGGATGCCGCCGTAGATCGCGGCGACCTTCAGGTCGAGGTGGCGCGCGGCGTCGGTGAGGTCGTGCGAGACCTGGAGACACAGCTCACGGGTGGGCACGACCACAAGGGCCTGCGGGGTGCCGTCGCCGGGCAGGTCGATGCGGTGCAGCAGCGGCACGCCGAACCCGAGGGTCTTGCCGGTGCCGGTGCGCGCCTGGCCGATGAGGTCGTCACCGGCGAGTGCGATCGGGAGCGTCAGCTCCTGGATGGCGAACGTGCGGACGATGCCGGCCTCGCCGAGGGCCTTGACGATCTCTTCACGTACTCCGAGCTCGGCGAACGTGGGGGATTCGGACTGCACCGGGGCGTCTGCCAGCAACGGGTGCGACGTGTCTTCCAAGGGGACTCCGGCCTCGCTGTGTTCCAGGAGAACCGGGTCCAGATGTGCTTCTACTTCAGCGGTCAGGGTGATCAGCCTCTCTCGTACCAAGCGCGTACGAGCCCTGGCCGGGCCTCTCGACCGCGCTCGATGAGCAGCTGCGGGAAAGGTGTACGCGCACCATTTCTGCGCCGCGCAGCGTGGTCGTCACACTCGTCACGCCGGGCGTCCGCCCCCATTCTACCTGGCAAGACACATTTGACCACTAGGCTTGGCCACTATGGGTGTTGCGGAGGGTGTTGTCGATCTTCTGGGAGCGCTTGCATATGGCGAGCTCTCGGCTTTCGACCGGATGACGGAGGACTCGCGCACGGCGCCGACATTGGCGGGACGCGCGGCGCTCGCGCAGATGGCCGCAGCCGAGATCGGGCACTTCACGCTGTTGCAGAAGTACCTGGCCACCGAGGGCATCACCGTCGAGGACGCGATGACGCCGTTCGTGAAGGGTTTCGACGCGTTCCACGAGTCGACGAGCCCCAAGTCGTGGCTGGAGTCGCTCGTGAAGGCCTACGTCGGGGACGGGCTGGCGGCGGACTTCTACCGCGAGATCGCGGAGTGGCTGGACGAGCCGACCAAGGAGCTGGTGCTCGCCGTGCTCGCCGACACGGGTCACTCGGCGTTCGCTGAACGCGAAGTCCTGGCCGCCGTCGAGGCCGATCCGCGGGTCCGCGACCGGCTCGCGCTGTGGGGCCGCCGGCTGCTCGGAGAGGCGTTGACGCAGGCCCAGTACGTGGTGGCGGAGCGGGACGGGCTCTCGGAGCTCATCATCCGGGGCTCCGGCGACCTCGCCGGGATCGGTCAGCTGTTCCGCCGCCTTCAGCAGTCGCACGCGCGGCGCATGACGCAGCTGGGTCTGGGCTAGGTAGGCTCGCGACTAGATTTTTCTCTTGAGCACGGAGGTCAGCGTGGAGGTCAGGATCGGCGTCGCGGACAGCGGGCGCGAACTCGTCGTGACCAGTGAGCTCAACCCGTCCGAGGTCGAGACTCTGGTGGCGGACGCGGTGTCCGGCAAGTCCAGCGTGCTGTCGCTGGTGGACGTCAAGGGTGCGCGGTTCGTCGTGCCCGCTGGCCGCGTCGCGTACGTGGAGATCGGCCCGCAGGACTCGCGCAAGGTCGGGTTCGGCGCCTGAGACGGCACAACGTGAGAGAGGCCCCGGTCGTTCGCGACCGGGGCCTCTCTCGTTCGGCGGCGCAGTATCGATCACCGCCGCCGACCTCGCAGCCCGGCGCCTCGCGAAGGTCGCACGAAGCGGTGACTTCGCTGGTAGGAGCATGTGCGCGCACCTAGCGTGACGGAGTCGTCACGCTGCTGAGGAGTGCTATGCGCGCCGCCCTGCTGGCCCTGTTGCTCGTGGTCTCGGCAACGACCTTCTCCCTGCCCGCGCAGGCGTACCAGACGCACGCGGCCGGGTCGTGGTCCACGACTTCCTCGCTGCCGGCGGCGAACGCCTCCGCGCGGTCGATGCTGCCGTCCGGTGCGGTCGTCACGGCGTCGGTGTCGGGGGCGAACCTGCGGCTGACCACGCTGAACTCGCCTCCCGGTGACCGAGGGGCGGTGCCCGGCAACTTCCGGCCGCAGATCCCCGCGAACACGGCGCTGATCGGCCTCACCGCGTACGGCGCCGGCTGCACCGGGGTCTCCGACTGCTTCAACCGCGGCACGCTGACGTTCTCGTTCAACCGGCCGGTGCGCGACCCCGTGCTGCACATCGCGGGCAGTGGCGCGACCATCGGCAACACCGGCAGCACGCACGTCGCCCACACGGTCACCACCCCCGGCGTGACGCTGGACGGACCGCTCGCGGGCGCGACGAACATGACGATCGGGCAGAGCGGCACCCGCGTCGAAGCGCCGAACCGCAACCTCAACGTGCTGTGCAACTCCAACGGCGCGAGGCTCGCTCCTGCGTCGTGCGGCAGCGTCCGCATGAACGGCACCATCAGCTCCGTGAGCTTCCAGGTCGACATGCTCACCAACAGCAGCCAGCCCACCGACGACTTCTACGTCGCGGGCGTGTCCGTGGACGAGGACTTCGGTGACGCTCCCGCGAGCTACGACACCGGTGCGGCGGCGAGCCACGTCGTCGGCGATCTCGCGCTGGGCTCGGGCGTGTCGGCCGACAACACCACGACGATCAACACCGGTTCGACCACGCCGAGCCCCAAGGCCGTGGCGGCGGGCGCGGACAACAACCTGCCCAACGGCGACGACCTCGACGACGGCGTGGCGGCGTTCCCGCGGCTGGCGAGGTCGGACGCCGACGAGGACTACTCGGTGCCGGTGAGGCTGTCCGGCGCCTCGCAACCCGGCCGGGTGTGCGCGTGGATCGACTTCAACGGCAACGGGACGTTCGACAGCGGCAACGAACGCGCCTGCACGGACTTCGGCGCCGGCGCCACCTCGGTCACGATCACGTGGAAGATCCCGGGCGGCATCAAGTGCGGCAACACCTACGCGCGCTTCCGGGCGAGCTACAACGTCGACCAGGTGCGCAACGAGAAGGGCCTCGCGGACAGCGGCGAGGTCGAGGACTACCGGCTGCCGGTCGAGTGCCTCGACATCAAGAAGTCCACGACGAAGACCACCGCGAACCCCGGTGAGCAGGTGCCGTACACGGTCACCATCACCAACTCCGGCGCCACGGACATCACCGGGCTGAGCGTGTCCGACGACCTCTCGCAGGTCCTGGACGACGCGACGTTCAACGGCGACCAGGCCGCGACCTCGGGTTCGATCTCCTACACCGCGCCGAAACTGACGTGGTCCGGCGACATCGGCAAGGGCAAGACGGTCACGCTCACCTACTCCGTGACGGTCAAGAACCCGATCACCGGCGACCACCAGCTGCGCAACGTCGTGGTCAGCAGCGCGGGCAACTGCCTGCTCGGCTCGACCGACCCCGACTGCTCGACCACGGTGAACACCCCCGGCGTGAAGATCGAGAAGTCCGTCGACCGCCAGTCCGCGAACCCCGGCGACACGGTGAAGTACACCGTCAAGGTCACCAACACCGGCAAGACGCCGCTGAACGCGATGTTCGCCGACGACCTCACGAAGGTGCTCGACGACGCGACCTGGGGCAGTGCAACGGCTTCCTCGGGCACGGCGACCTACGCGGTGCCGAAGCTGACGTGGACCGGCGCGCTGGCGGTCGGTGCGTCGGCGACCGTCACGTACACGGTCGTCGTCACCGGCAACGGCGACAAGCAGCTGACGAACGTGGTCACCTCGGACACGCCCGGCAACAACTGCGTGCCGAGCTGCACGACCGACACCCCGGTGTCCGGCATCAGCTTCGAGAAGAAGTCCGACAAGCAGTCGGTGAACCCCGGCGAGACCGTGACGTACACGGTCACCGTCACGAACACGGGCAAGACTCCTTGGCAGGGCGCCACTTTCACCGACGACCTGGCTCGCGTGCTCGATGACGCCGAGTGGGTGTCCGCTTCCGCGACCTCGGGCACGGCGGAGTTCGTCTCGCCCAAGCTGACCTGGACCGGCAACCTGCCCGTCGGCGGGTCCGCGACCGTCACGTACTCGCTGAAGGTCTCCAACCCGGTCAAGGGCGACTTCCAGCTGGACAACGCGATCACGTCCAGCACGCCGGGCGGCAACTGCCCGCCGGGCTCCACGGATCCGAAGTGCGGCACCACGACCCCGGTGGCCGGCCTGAAGATCGAGAAGGCCGTGGACAGGAAGTCCGCGAACCCCGGCGACACCGTCACCTACACGGTGAAGGTCACCAACACCGGCAAGACGCCGTTGAACGCCACGTTCTCCGACGACCTGGCGAAGGTGCTGGACGACGCCGACTGGGTCGGCACCAGCGCGGGCACGTTCACCTCACCCGTGCTGACCTGGACGGGGTCGCTCGCCGTCGGGGGCACGGCGACGATCACGTACACCGTGAAGGTGACCGGCAAGGGTGATCACCAGCTGGACAACGTGATCACGTCGACCACGCCAGGCAACAACTGTCCGGAGGGCTCGGCGGACGCGGACTGCCGCACCTCGACGCCGGTCTCCGGAGTGGAGATCAAGAAGGAGGCCGACAGGCAGTCGGCGAACCCCGGCGACACCGTCAAGTACACGGTGACCGTGCGGAACACCGGCAAGACGCCGCTCGACGCCTCGTTCACCGACGACCTGACGCAGGTGCTCGACGACGCGACCTGGGGCAGCGCGACGGCTTCCAGCGGTACGGCGAACTTCGTGTCCCCGACGCTCACGTGGAACGGCCCGCTGGCGCCCGGCGAGTCGGCGACCGTCACCTACACCGTGGTCGCGAACGGCAAGGGCGACAAGCAGCTGACGAACGTCGTCACCTCGGAGACGCCCGGCGACAACTGCGTGCCGAACTGCACGACCACGACGCCGGTGTCCGGTGTCGAGTTCGAGAAGACCGTGGACCGCGAGTCGGCCAAGCCCGGCGACGTCGTGAAGTACACCGTGACCGTGCGCAACACCGGCAAGACCCCGTTGCAGGGCGCCACCTTCACCGACGACCTGACCAAGGTGCTCGACGACGCCGAGTGGGTTTCCGCCGAGGCCTCAACGGGTTCAGCTTCCTTCGCGGCTCCTCGCCTGACCTGGACCGGCGACCTCGCGGTCGGCGGCACGGCCACCGTCACGTACACCGTGAAGGTCGGCGATCCGGCGGACTTCAAGCTGGACAACGTGATCACGTCGACCACACCCGGCGCCGACTGCCCCGGCGGCGACAAGTGCTCGACCAGCACGCCGGTCGCCGGTCTGCGGATCGAGAAGTCCGACGACCGCGACCAGGTCGTGCCCGGTGACACCGTGACCTACACGATCAAGGTCACCAACACCGGCCAGATCGTCCAAACAGGAGCGTCGTTCACCGACGACCTGACGCAGGTGCTGGACGACGCGCGCTACAACGACGACGCGCAGGCCACCGTCGGCGCGGTCACGCTCGTGTGGCCGAGGCTGGAGTGGAAGGGCGACCTGCCGATCGGCGGCACCGCCACGATCACCTACACGGTGACGGTGAAGGACCCGAACCCCGGCGACAAGAGGCTCAACAACAGGATCACCTCGGACACGCCCGGCACCAACTGCCCGCCCGGCTCCACGGACCCGTCGTGCAGCACCGAGACGCCCGGCCGTGAGCTGACGATCGAGAAGAAGTCCGAGCCCGCGTCGGCCAAGCCCGGTGACGCGGTGACCTACACCGTCACGATCACCAACACCGGCCAGGTGCCGCTGACCGGCGAGAAGGTGACGGACGACCTGTCCGGCGTGCTCGACGACGCGGCCTGGGTGTCCGTGCAGGCCTCCACGGGCAAGGCGGAGTTCGCCGCGCCGACGCTGACGTGGACCGGTGATCTCGCGGTCGGCGCCTCGGCGACCCTGACCTACGTGGTCCGCGTCAACGACCCGGTCAAGGGCGACCACAAGCTGGTCAACGTGGTCAGCAGCGAGGTCCCCGGCAACTGCCCGCCGGGCTCGACCGACCCGAAGTGCTCGACCACGACCCCGTTGCCCGGCATGGAGATCGTGAAGGAGGTCGACCGGAGGTCCGCTAACCCCGGCGACACCGTCACCTACACCGTGACCGTGCGGAACACCGGCCAGACCGAGCTGAACGCGTCGTTCCGCGACGATCTGACGAAGGTGCTCGACGACGCGACCTGGGGCGGCACCGACGCCGGGACGTTCGAGTCGCCGGTGCTGACGTGGAACGGCGTGCTGCCGATCGGTGGCTCGGCTGTCGTCAAGTACACGGTCGTCGTGACCGGCAAGGGTGATCACCAGCTGACGAACGTCGTCACCTCCGACACCCCCGGCAACAACTGCGTGCCGAACTGCACGACCACGACACCGGTGTCGGGCGTGGAGATCAAGAAGATCGCCGAGCCCGCGTCGACGAAGCCGGGCGACACCGTGAAGTACACGGTGACCGTGCGGAACACCGGGCAGACCGTGCTCGACGCGTCGTTCCGCGACGACCTGACCGGGGTGCTGGACGACGCCACGTGGGTCGGCACGAGCGCCGGGGTGTTCGCCTCGCCCGTGCTGACCTGGTCCGGGCAGCTGGCCGTGGGGGAGACGGCGACCGTCACGTACACGGTGAAGGTGACCGGGGCGGGCGACAAGCGGCTCAAGAACGTCGTCACGTCGGACACCCCCGGCAACAACTGCGTCGGCGGCTGCACGACGGACACGCCGGTCGCCGCGCTGAAGCTGGTGAAGAAGGCGGAGCCGCCTACGACGAAACCGGGCGACAGCGTCCAGTACACCGTGACGATCAGCAACACCGGCCAGACCGTCCACAGTGGAGTTTCGGTCTCCGACGACCTGTCCGGGGTGCTGGACGACGCGACGTGGAACGGTGATCAGGCCGCCACGGCGGGTTCGGTGTCGTTCGCGGCGCCGAAGCTGACGTGGACCGGTGACCTGGCGGTCGGTGCGTCGGTGACGGTCACGTACTCGGTGAAGGTCACGGGTGCGGGGGACAAGCGGCTCAAGAACGTGGTGTCGTCGGAGACCCCGGGCACCGACTGCTCGGAGGGCTGCACGACCGACACCCCGGTGGCGGGCCTGGAGATCGTGAAGAAGGTGGCGCCGGACAAGCCCGTGCCGGGCGACGCCGTGACGTACACGGTGACGGTGCGCAACACCGGCCAGACCTCGCAGAACGCCTCGTTCCGCGACGACCTGACCGGCGTGCTGGACGACGCGACCTGGAACGGCGACGCCGCGGCGACCGTGGGCGAGGTGACCTACGCGGCACCGGCGCTGAGCTGGACCGGTGTCCTGCCGGTCGGGTCGCAGGCCGTCATCACGTACTCGGTGAAGGTGACCGCGGCCGGCGACCACCGGCTGAACAACGTCGTCACCTCGGACACCCCCGGTGGCAACTGCCCGCCGGGATCCACTGATCCGAAGTGCTCGACCTCGACCCCGTTGCCGGGCATGGAGGTCAGCAAGTCCGTCGACGTCCAGTCGGCCAAGCCGGGCGACACCGTCACGTACACGGTCAAGGTCGTGAACACCGGCCAGACCGCGTTGGCCGGCGCGTTCAGCGACGACCTCACGAAGGTGCTGGACGACGCGACGTTCGGGACCTGGTCGGCGTCGAGTGGCACGGTGTCGTTCACCTCGCCGAAGCTGACCTGGACCGGTGACCTGCCGGTCGGCGCGACGGTGACCGTGACCTACTCGGTCAAGGTGGACAACCCGGTGAAGGGCGACTTCAGCCTCGACAACGTCGTGACGACCGAGACGCCGGGCGGGAAGTGCGTCGAGTGCACGACGGTCACGCCGATCGCCGGGCTGAAGCTGGTGAAGACCTCCGAGCCCGAGTCGGCGAAACCCGGTGACGAGGTCGAGTACACGGTGACGATCACCAACACCGGCAAGACGGTCCACAGTGGAATCACGGTCACCGACGACCTGAGCGGTGTGCTGGACGACGCGACCTGGATCGGCACCAGTGCTGGCACGTTCGCGGCGCCGAAGCTCACGTGGACCGGTGATCTCGCGGTCGGCGAGTCGGTGACGATCACGTACTCGGTGAAGGTGACCGGCGACGGCGACAAGCGGCTCAAGAACGTCGTGTCGTCGGACGTCCCGGACACCGACTGCACGAAGGGCTGCACCACCGACACCCCGATCGCCGGCTTCCAGGTCGTGAAGAAGGCGGACAGGGCCGAGGCCAAGCCGGGCGAGAAGGTCACCTACACGATCGTCGTCACGAACACCGGCGCCACGATGCTGCGCGACGCCGCGTTCACCGACGACATGACCGAGGTGCTCGACGACGCCACGTACAACGGCGACGCCGCCTCGACCTCGGGTCTCGCGACCTACGCGGCGCCGACGCTGACGTGGAAGGGCGATCTCGCCGTCGGCGCCACCGCGACGGTCAGGTACTCCGTGACCGTCACGAGCAAGGGCGACCTGAGGCTCAAGAACGTCGTCACCTCCGACACCCCCGGCTCGAACTGCCGCGACGGCTGCTCGGTCGAGGTGCTGGTGCCACGACTGGAGATCCTCAAGAAGGCCGACAAGACGGCCGCCAAGCCCGGTGACCTCGTCGCCTACACCGTGACGGTCACGAACACCGGCCAGACCACGTTGCCGGCGGCGAGCTTCGTCGACGACCTGAGCGGGGTGCTGGACGACGCGTCCTTCGTGGACACGAACGCCGGTGTGTTCGCCAAGCCGAAGCTGACCTGGACCGGTGAGCTGGCCATCGGCGCCACGAAGACGGTCACGTACCGGGTCCGCGTGAACGACCCGCCGACCGGCGACTTCAAGCTGCGCAACGTGGTCACGTCGGACACGCCGTCGAACTGTCCCGAGGACTGCGTCACCGAGACCCCGGTGTCCGGCCTGGAGATCGTGAAGAAGGCGGACAGGGCGGAGGCGAAACCGGGTGATCGCATCACCTACACCGTGACCGTCCGGAACACCGGCCAGACGCCGATCACCGGGTCGTTCAGCGACTCGCTGGCCGACGTGCTGAAGGCCGCGACGTGGGGCGGTACCGACGCGGGCACGTTCGCCTCGCCGGTGCTGACGTGGTCCGGTGAGCTGGCGGTCGGGGCCTCGGCCACGGTGACGTACTGGGTGACGGCCAGCGGTCCCGGCGAGCTGCGCAACGTGGTGACCTCGGACGTGCCGGGCTCGAACTGCCGGCCCGGCGGGTCCGATCCGCGGTGCTCCGCGACTGTGAAGGTCCGGCAGGACCCGCCGATCGCGTGGACCGGTTTCCCGGCCCTGCCGTTGGCGGCGTTCGGCCTGGCCCTGCTGGTGGTGGGCGTGTTCCTGAGGAGGAAGTCGGCCTAGTGCTCGACCGGCTCTTCGATCTTGTAGGGCGGAGTGGAGATGCCACCGACCCGGTACCGGCCCCACGGGTCCTGGTCGGTGAGCGTCCCCTCCGCCTGCCCGGTGGGGGTGCGCAGCAACGCGGTCCGCGCGCCCCCTTCGACCCGGCTGGTGACGTCGTCGTTCTGCTTGACCCGCCCGTACCAGTGGTAGCGGCCGTCGATCGGCTGGAAGTAGCCACGCAGCTCGACCTCGACCGAGACCTCCTCCTCGCCGAAGACGAGGGTGGCGGTGCCGCGGTAGCCCTCTTCGTCGTGCTCGTGCTCGCTCATCAGTCCACCAATCGGAGAGGGGTGAGGGGCTTCGCGGGGTCTGCCTGCACACCGGCCGACCGCAGCAGCCCGTCGATGGCGTGCCAGATCAGCGTGGTGAGGTACTCGCTGAGGTTCGTGCGGGACATGGTCTGGCGGTCGAGCCACCAGTCGCCCGCGTTCTGCACCATGCCGACGAGCGCGTGCGCCCACGGCTCGGCGCCGCCGGAGTCCATCTCGAAGGACCGCAGGTAGTCGCCGAGGATCCTGGCCAGCGTCGACGCGATGAGGTTCTTGTCCTCGGCGACGACGTCCTTCTCGACCGGGCGGTCGACGAAGGAGCCCTTCACGACGAACCGGTAGAGGTTCGGGTTCTCCTCGATCACCGACAGGTAGGCGTCGACGATCCCGAGGATGCGGCCGCGGATCGGGCCGTCGGCGATCAGCGCCGGGCCCATGCGGTCCATCAGCAGCTCGGTGGCCTTCTGGCCCACTGCCAGGTACAGGTCGGACTTGTCGGTGAAGTGCCGGTACAGCACGGGCTTGCTGACGCCGGCCTCCGCGGCCACGTCGTCCATGCCGACATCAGGGCCCTTCTTGGCCACGACGGCGATCGTGGCCTCCACGAACTCCGCCCTGCGCTGCTCGCGATGACCCTTCCACCGCTCACGTCGCGCGTCCGGCCCCTTGACAGTGCGTGCCATGTGACGCACGCTACCAGAAGTAACCGTTACCTCAAGTAACACTTACCGGGGAGGGCAACCGATGAGGGTCGCCGATCGGGAGAAGACCGCGGAACGGCTGCTCAAGTCGTCCGCCGAGAAGTTCTACGACCCCGAGGTGGACATCGACTGGTCCGCACCTCTGGTCGAAGGCCTCTTCTACATCCCTGAACAGCGCATTTCGCTCTACGGCACGCCTCTCTACGACTCGCTGACGCAGGAGCAGCGCATCGAGCTGTCCAAGCACGAGCTGGCCTCGATCGCGTCCGTCGGCCTGTGGTTCGAGCTGCTGCTCATGCAGATGCTGGTGAAGGTCGTCTACAACACCGACCCGACCTCGCGGCACGCCCAGTACGCGCTGACCGAGGTCGCCGACGAGTGCCGTCACTCGACGATGTTCGCGCGCCTGGTCGAACGGATCGGCTGCCCGCCGTACGGGCCCAGGAAGCACACGCACCGCCTGGGCAAGCTGCTGCCGACCATCGGCTACGGCCCCGCGATGTACGGCTCGATCCTGGTCGCCGAGGAGATCCTCGACCGGCTGCAGCGCGAGGCGATGAACGACGAGACCGTCCAGCCGCTCGTGCGGATGGTCAACCGCATCCACGTGCTCGAGGAGGCCCGCCACGTGCGGTTCGCCCGCGAGGAGCTGACGCGCGGCATGGCGGAGCTGCGCGGGTTCGAGAAGCCGTACCAGAAGTGGCTCATCGCGACCGTGTCGATGATGATCACGCGCACGATCATCAACCCGCAGGTGTACGCGTCCGTCGGCCTCGACGTCCGCGAGGCGCACCGGCAGGCGCTGGGCAACCCGCGGTTCCAGGAGACCATCCGCTGGGCGGGCGAGCGGATCATGTCGTTCCTGGACGAGGCAGGACTCGTCGGAAAGCCGGGGATGAGCGCATGGCGCCGTTCGTTCTTGATCGTCTGAACGTCGTCACGTCGGGGCCTTCGTCCTCCGACGTGACCGCCGTCCTGCTGCACGGCTGGACGATGGACCTCACGACGTGGGACCGCGTCGCCGCCGCACTGCCTGGCCGGGTGGTGCGGTACGACGTGCGCGGGCACGGCCGGTCCGCGGGCACCGGGACCGGGACGATCTCGGAGCTCGCCGACGACCTGGCCGCGGTGCTGGACAGGCACGTCCCGACCGGCCGGATCGTGCTGGCCGGTCACTCGCTGGGCGGCATGACGATCATGGCGCTGGCCGAGCAACGGCCGGAGCTGTTCGCGCGCGTGTCCGGGGTGGCGCTGATCGCCACGTCGTGCGGGAACCTGCCGCGGCAGAGCGGCGTGGAGAGGCTCGCCGGGAAGTGGCTGGTCAAGCGGCCCAAGGTCGGGTTCGGCCGGCTGATCACCCCGGGGCTGCGGGTGACGTTCGGGCGGCGGCCGTCCTGGGCGGACGTGCGGGCCGCGGCGGCGATGGCCGGGAACACGTCCGGGGAGGCGTTCGTCGGGATCCGGGAGGAGCTGACGCTGCACCAGCGGCGGGAGGCCCTGGCGGTGCTCGCCGACATCCCCGCGGTCGTCATGGCCGGGTCCTGGGACGTGCTGACGCCGTTGCGGCACTCGCGGGTGCTGGCCGAGGCGTTGCCGTCGGCGCAGTTCGTGATCTACCCGAAGACCGGGCACATGCTGCCGCTGGAACGGTCAGGGGACGTGGCGAGACGAATAGCCGCGCTGATGTGAGAAAAGGGCCCGCACTCGCGGGCCCTTTTTCGTGCGGTCAGTGCTGGAGCGGGAACCCGCCACCGATACCGCGCCAGGCCAGGTTGGAGATCAACGCCACCGCGTCCTCCTTGGGCACGCGCCGGTTGTCCGCCAGCCACGACCGCGCCGTGACCTGCGACAGCCCGACCAGCCCGACGGCCAGCAGACGGGCGCGTTCCTCGTCCAGACCGGCGTCCGCGGTGATCGTGTCGGTGATCGCGTCGACGGAGTCGGTGGTCGCGCGCTCCACGGCCGACTGCACGGCGGGTTCCGAGCGCAGGTCCGACTCGAACACCATGCGGAACGCCTGGCCCTCGCCGTCCACGAAGTCGTAGAACGCGGCGACGGCGGCACGGACGCGGAGCTTGTTGTCGGAGGTGGAACCGATGGCGGTGCGCACGCGGCCGACCAGCTCGTCCACATGGGACTCGAGCAGCGCCATGTAGAGCTCGAGCTTGCCGGGGAAGTGTTGGTACAGCACCGGCTTGGACACGCCCGCGCGCTCGGCGATCTCGTCCATCGCCGCGGCGTGGTAACCGTTGGCGACGAACACGTCCTGCGCCGCTGCCAGCAGTTGCGCGCGGCGGGCGGTGCGCGGCAGTCGAACGCCCCTGCCAGCGGGTGCGCTCTGCGCCGTCTCCGTCATGGTGCCTCCAGCACGAGTGATGCGCCGTCGGAAAGGGGTTGCCAGTCCGGGGCTGAGCGCAACCTTACTCGCTGGTAGCCCACATCCGGGAACCATCTTGGCGTTCTTTCCCGCATCCTGGTCCGGTGAGTGCCATCATTCCCGCCCCGTTGTCCACGGTCGAGCTGCCGCCGCTGGACAAGTCCCAGACGCCGTGGCCAGGCGAGTTCCACCAGGTCGACGACCACCAGGTGCACGTGCGCGTCACGCCGGGCGACGGGCCGCCCGCCGTCTACGTGCACGGGCTTGGCGGGTCCGCGACGAACTGGACAGATCTCTCCGCGCAGCTGAAGGACCACGTCCGCGGCTACTCGATCGACCTGCCCGGTTTCGGCCGTTCGGAGCCGATCCCCGGCTACGACTTCAGCCTCGCGACGCACGCGCGCACGGTCATCAAGTACCTGGAGACGCTGAACGAGCCCGTGCACCTGCTCGGCAACTCCATGGGCGGCGCGATCTCGGTCATCGCCGCCGCGGGCAGGCCGGACCTCGTGAAGACGCTCACGCTCGTCTCCCCGGCCGTGCCCGACCTCAGGCCGCGCCTCGACCGCATGTCCGACCCGCGGATGGCGCTCGCCGTCCTGCCGGTCGTCGGGTCCAGGGTGCGCCGCGAGCTCGCGAAGCTGACCGCGCACCAGCGCACTAAGCAGATGCTCGAACTGTGCTTCGCCGACCCGAGCGTGGTGCCCGACCACCGCATCGAGGAGTCGATCAAGGAGAACGAGGAGCGCGCCCGGCAGAAGTGGGCGGGGCTGGCGCTCAACCGCAGCACGTTCGGCCTGATGCAGAGCTGGCTCACGCCCGGCCCCAAGTCGCTGTGGCGGCTGCTGCCCGCGGTCCAGGCGCCGACGCTGGTGCTCTGGGGCGAGAACGACCGGCTCGTCAGCGTGCGGAAGGGCCCGAAGACGGTGCGGCTGCTGCCGCGGGGGCGACTGCTCGTGCTGCCCAAGACCGGCCATGTCGCCCAGATGGAACGGCCCGCCACCGTGGCGAGGGCTGTGCTGGGCATGTGGGAGGCGGTCGACCGACACTCATGGTGATGAACGACGGCCATACGGGGGATGTGGGACCCTGGACCACGTGAATCGCGCCCCCGAGCGAGGACGTACTGCTCCGCCCGCTGACCGCTACCGCCGCGGCGAGCGCCGGACCAGCGCGGAACCGCTCGCGGCCGCCTGGGAACCCGATGCCACGCAGGCGATGCGGAGGCCCCGCAAACGCCGCGGCGTGAAGAAGCTCGTCGCCAACTACGGGTGGCGGATCTACGCGATCCCGGTCCTGCTCGTGCTGACGGCGCTCGTGGTGCTCGACACGGTCCAGCCCAAGGCGCCCGGGACCGGTGGCCAGAACACGAACGCCGCCGAGACGCCCGTCAGCACTCCCGAGGCGCCCGCGTCCGAGGTCCCCGGCAAGAAACCGGTGCTGAACATCCCGACCGCCGAGCTGCCGGGCGGCCCCGCCTTCTCGGAGGACGGCGTCGGCACGTTCAAGGCGATCGCCGGTAGCGGCGCCCGCATCGGTGAGGCGAACGCGCCGAAGTTCCGCAAGTACGCGATCGCCATCGAGGACGGCGTGAAGCCGGCCGACTACAACGACGACGCGGCCGCGTTCGCGCGCACGATCGACGGGATCCTGGCCGACCCGCGCAGCTGGATCGGCACCAAGCAGGTCGCGCTGCAGCGGGTCGAGGGGAACCAGAACCCGGACTTCACCGTGACGCTCACCACGACGAAGACCACGCACACGCTCTGCGGCAAGGACATCCCGTTCGAGACCTCCTGCTTCAACCCCCAGCAGAAGCGCGTGATCATCAACGTCGCCCGCTGGATCCGCGGCGCCATGGTCTACGGCAGTGACCTGGCCGGATACCGGACGTACGTGATCAACCACGAGGTCGGGCACGCCCTGGGCAGCGGTCACGCGGCCTGCGCGGAGGCCGGTGCGCCGGCCCCCGTGATGATGCAGCAGACGTTCGGGGTCTCGAACGACTTCGTGTCGCAGCTCAACGCGGGCCAGGACGTCGTTCCCGCCGACGGCAAGGTGTGCACGCCGAACGCGTTTCCCGCAGGCTGAGACGGCTTTCCAACCGGGAAGAGTCGAGGCAGGGTAGACGTTGTCTCGGACACGGAGACATTCGTCGAGGAGGACCAGCATGGCGCTTCCGCCGCTCGTTGAGCCAGCCGCGGAGCTGACCAAGGAAGAAGTCGCGCGCTACAGCCGACACCTGATCATCCCGGACGTCGGGGTGGACGGGCAGAAGCGGCTGAAGAACGCGAAGGTGCTCGTCGTCGGCGCGGGCGGCCTGGGCAGCCCGGCACTGCTGTACCTGGCCGCGGCCGGGGTCGGCACGCTCGGCGTCGTCGACTTCGACGTCGTGGACGAGTCGAACCTGCAACGCCAGGTGATCCACGGCCAGTCCGACGTCGGCCGCCCCAAGGCGGAGTCCGCACGCGACTCGGTCGCCGAGATCAACCCGTTCGTCAAGGTGATCCTGCACCAGACGCACCTGAACTCCGAGAACGCGCTGGAGATCTTCCGCGACTACGACCTGATCCTCGACGGCACCGACAACTTCGCCACCAGGTACCTGGTGAACGATGCCGCGGTGCTGCTGGGCAAGCCGTACGTCTGGGGTTCGATCTTCCGGTTCGAGGGCCAGGTCAGCGTCTTCTGGGAGGACGCCCCGAACGGCCAGGGCCTCAACTACCGCGACCTCTACCCGGAGCCGCCGCCTCCCGGCATGGTCCCGTCGTGCGCAGAGGGCGGCGTGCTGGGCGTGCTGTGCGCGTCGATCGGCTCGATCATGGTGACCGAGGCGATCAAGCTGCTCACGGGCATCGGCGACCCGCTGCTGGGCCGCCTGATGGTCTACGACGCGCTGGAGATGTCCTACCGGACCATCAAGATCCGCAAGGACCCGGAGTCGCCGAAGATCACCGAGCTGATCGACTACGAGGCGTTCTGCGGTGTCGTGTCCACGGACGCGCAGCAGGCGGCCGCGGGCAACACGATCACGCCGCTCGAGCTCAAGCACAAGCAGGAGTCCGGTGAGGACTTCCTGCTGGTGGACGTGCGCGAGCCGCACGAGTACGAGATCGTGAAGATCCCCGGCTCGGTGCTGATCCCGAAGGACAAGATCCTGTCGGGGGAGGCGTTCTCGGAGCTGCCGCAGGACAAGCCGCTGGTGCTGCACTGCAAGTCCGGTGCTCGCTCGGCGGAGGCTTTGGCAGCGCTGCACAAGGCGGGCTTCAAGGACGCCGTGCACGTCGGTGGCGGTGTGCTGGCGTGGGCCCGCGAGGTCGACCCCAGCCTGCCAACGTACTAGTGGTGATGGGTGCTTTCGGGTGCATCGGCGCCGGAAAGCACCCGTCAAACTTTCGGCTTTTCGGGTGGCGGCGCGAATTGCGGTGTGCTCGCGTCCACCACCCGGAAGGCCCAAGCAGGTAGCGTGCCGAGCCGTGACCCGGTCCCCCGAACCGCCCCCAGCGCACGTGCGTGCGGCGTTCGGGGCACGTGACGCCGAGCCAGAGCTCATCGACGGCGGCCCCGCCTGGAAGTGCGGCGACGCCACGATCCGGCCCGCGCCCAAGCCGGCAGAGGCCACCTGGATCGCCAAGACCCTCGACGGCCTGGACGTGCACCACCTGCGCATCGGCCGGCCGCTCAGATCCACCGACGGCAGATACGTCGTCGGCGGCTGGTCCGCCACCAAGTTCCTCGCCGGCCGGGCAGAGGCGCGCCACGACGAGGTCATCGCTGTCGCGCAGCGCCTGCACCAGGCCACGACCGAGCTGCCCAAGCCCCGGTTCCTGGACGCGCGCACGGACGTGTTCGCCGTCGCCGACCGCAAGGCGTGGGGCGAGGAGGACGTGCCGCTCGACGCCGACCTCGGCGGACGGCTGTTCGACCTGCTCAAGGAAATGCGCAAGCCCGTCAACCTGAAGCCCCAGGTCGTGCACGGGGACCTGTTCGGCAACGTGCTGTTCGCGGGCAACGCGCCGCCGGCCGTCATCGACTTCACCGCGTACTGGCGTCCCGCCGAGTGGGCCTCCGCCGTGGTCGCGGTGGACGCCGTCGCGTGGGGCGGCGCGGACTCCGGCCTGTTCCACCGGTGGAGCCACCAGGCCGAGTGGGAGCAGATGCTGGTGCGCGCGACGCTGTTCCGTCTTGCCGTGCACGCGCTGCACCCGTTGTCAACGCCGCAGTCCTTTGCGGGCTTGGAACGAGCTGCTCACTTCGTCACAGGGCTGCTCTGAGCGGGCCATTTTCCACTGACGAAACATTGCGGAGCATCGGGTTAACGCGGGCTTCTTAGCGTCAGCGGCGTGACTCACTGCCCCTACTGCGCGCTGCAGTGCTCCATGAGCGTCATCGACGGCCAGGTGACCCCTGGTCCCGGTGGGCTGTGCCAGAAGGGCTGGACGGCGGGGGAACTGCTGCGCCATCCCGGCCGGCTCACCTCGCCTCTTCTGCACGGTCAGCCGGTGTCCTGGGACGAGGCGCTGGACTTCGTGGCGGCGCGGATCTCCGGGTTCGAACCCGACGAGGTCGCCGTGTTCGGCGGCGGCGGGCTGACGAACGAGAAGGCCTACGCCCTCGGGAAGTTCGCCCGCGTCGCGCTGAAGACCTCGCAGATCGACTACAACGGCCGGTTCTGCATGTCGTCCGCGGCCGCCGCGGGCAACAAGGCGTTCGGGCTGGACCGCGGGCTGCCGTTCCCGCTGACGGACCTGCGCGGCGCCGACACGGTGCTGCTGGCGGGCTCGAACCCGGCCGAGACCATGCCGCCGTTCCTGCGGCACCTGGAGGGCGCGCGGCTGATCGTCATCGACCCGCGCCGCACCCCGACCGCCGAGCGCGCGACGTTGCACCTGCAGCCCGCACCCGGCACGGATCTGGCGCTGGCACTGGGTCTGCTGCACACGGCGGTCATCGAGGGCGTGATCGACAAGGAGTACATCACCTCCAGGACCTCGGGTTTCGACGACGCCTGGCGGGTGGCGGCGGGGTGGTGGCCCGAGCGCGTCGAACGCGTCACGGGGGTGTCCGCCGCCGACCAACGCGCTGCCGTGCACATGCTGGCCGGGCGGTCGTTCGTGCTGACCGGGCGCGGTACCGAGCAGCACGCGTCCGGCACCGACACCGTCTCGGCGTGGATCAACCTGGCGCTCGCGCTGGGCCTGCCGGGGCGTGCCGGTTCCGGGTACGGCTGCCTGACCGGGCAGGGCAACGGCCAGGGCGGGCGTGAGCACGGGCAGAAGGCCGACCAGCTGCCCGGTTACCGCAAGATCGACGATCCCGTTGCGCGGCAGCACATCATGGACGTCTGGGACGTCTCGTGGCTGCCCGGTCCCGGCCGCAGCGCGTACGAGCTGCTGGTCGCGGAAGACATCAAGGCGATGCTGGTGTTCGGCAGCAACCCGGTGGTGTCGGCGCCGCGGGCGTCCGGCGTGACCGACCGTTTGCGGGCGCTGGACCTGTTGGTGGTGGCGGACTTCGTGATGTCGGAGACCGCCGCGATGGCCGACGTCGTGTTCCCGGTGACGCAGTGGGCCGAGGAAGACGGCACGATGACCAACCTCGAAGGCCGGATCATCCGGCGCCGCAAGGCACTCGACCCGCCCGCCGGTGTGCGCAGCGACCTGGAGTTGTTGCACGGACTGGCTTCGCGGCTCGGCGTGGGCCCGAAGTTCCCCGTAGCACCCGTCGAGGTGTTCGAGGAACTGCGCCGCGCGTCTGCCGGCGGACTCTCCGACTACTCCGGCATCACCTACGAGCGGCTGGAGTCCGAGCAGCTGCACTGGCCGGTGCCGTCGGTCGATCATCCCGGCACACCAAGGCTCTTCCTCGACCGGTTCGCGCATCCCGACGGCCTGGCGCGGTTCATCCCCGTCGACCACCGCGGTCCCGCCGAGCCGACGGACGAGGAGTTCCCGTTGCAGGCCACCACCGGGCGCGTGCTGCAGCACTACCAGTCGGGGGCGCAGACGCGGCGGGTCGGCGAGCTGCTGAAGGCCGTTCCCGAGATGTACGTGGAGGTGCACCCGGACACGGCGTCGCGGGCGGGCCTGGCGTCCGGCGAGTCCGCGCACGTCGTGTCCAGGCGGGGAACCGTGACCGCCGTCGTGCGGTGCGTGCCGAGCATGCGTGCCGACGCGGTGTTCCTGCCGTTCCACTTCCCCGGTGACGGACGGGCGAACCTGCTCACCAACCCCGCGCTCGACCCCACGAGCCGGATGCCCGAGTTCAAGGTCTGCGCAGTCCGATTGGAGCCGGCATGAGGCGAGTCGTGATCGTCGGGTACGGCATGGCAGGGGCAAGGCTGGCGGACGAGGTGCGGCGCCGGGATCCCGGCATCTCCATCACGGTGATCGGTGCCGAGCCGCATGCCGCGTACAACCGGGTGCTGCTGTCGACGGTGGTGGCGGGCGCGATGACGCCGGAGTCGACGCGGCTGCACGACGAGAAGTGGGCGGCGGAGCACGACATCAACCTGCTCCTGGCCCACGAGGTGATCGAGATCGACCGAGCTGCCCGCACCGTCGCTGTCCGCACGCGGGGACCTTTCGTACTGTCTGACAGTACGAAAGGTCCCCGCGTGCGGCTCCAGTACGACGCGTTGGTGCTCGCGACGGGTAGTACGCCGTGGGTGCCGCCTGCTGAAGGGCTGGTGGAGGACGGTGTGCTGGCGGCGGGTGTCGTCGCCTTCCGCACCCTCGACGACTGCGCCGAGATCGAGGCCAAGGCCCACCGGGGCGCTCCCGTCGCGGTCCTCGGCGGCGGCCTGCTCGGCATCGAGGCCGCCCGCGGCCTGGCCGGACGCGGGTGCCTGGTCACCGTGGTGCACCCCGTCGGCCACCTGATGGAACGCCAGCTCGACCCCGGTGCCGGCCGCGTTCTCGCCCGCACGCTCGGTGAGCTCGGCATCGAGTTCCGCCTGAACTCGATGGCGTCGAAGTACCTGCCCGGCGACGGCCTGATCCTCGACGACGGCACGCACGTCCCCGCCGAGCTCGTCGTGGTCTCCGCCGGTGTGCGCGCCGAGACTTCGTTGGCGGTGCAGGCCGGCCTGACGGTCGATCGCGGCATCGTCGTGGACGACGCGTTGCGCACCAGCGATCCGCGCATCCACGCGATCGGTGACTGCGCGCAGCACCCCGGCACGGTGTCGGGCCTGGTGCAGCCCGCGTGGGACCAGGCAGCCGTGCTCGCGGACCGCCTGACCGGCGTGAACCCGGCCGCCCGCTACCTCGGGACGTCCGTGGTGACGCGGTTGAAGGCGCGCGACGTCGACCTCGCGGCGTTGGGTGACGTGCACACCGACGTGGACTGCCCGGACTCGGAAGTCCTGTGCTTCCAGGAACCCTCGCGCGGCCGCTACGCCAAGCTCGTGCTGCGCGACGACCGGGTGGCGGGTGCGATCGTGCTCGGCGCACCCGACGCGGCCGCCACGATCACCCAGCTCTACGACCGCGGCATCCCCGCGCCGACCGACCGCCTGGCGTTGTTGCTGGGGCGGGCGTTGCCGTCCGAAGCCGCGTCGCCCGCCGACCTGCCGTCCAGCGCGGTGATCTGCCGGTGCAACACCGTCTCCAAAGGACAGATCGTGTCGGCCTGGCGGGCAGGTGCGGAGTCGTTGCCGCAGCTCGCGGAGGCCACGCGCGCCACCACCGGGTGCGGTGGCTGCAAGGACGCGGTGTGCGGGCTGATCGACTGGCTCGCGGCCTCACAGCCCGCCCCTGCGTGATGTGCGGCGGAGTTGCCGCCGCCGTCATCGGCCAGAACCCCTCGGTAATGAGCGGTTCCTAGGTTTTCCGGCAACGCCGACCCCGCGGAGGACTTCAATGAGCTGGATCGACCACTGGGAGCCGGAGAAGCCCGAGTTCTGGGAGAGCAAGGGGAAGCGGATCGCCCGCAAGAACCTCGTGTTCTCCATTCTCGCGGAGAACCTCGGTTTCAGCGTCTGGGTGCTGATGAGCATCGTCGTCGTGAGCCTCGGCTCCGTCGGTTTCGCCTTCAGCGTCGGGCAGCAGTTCTGGCTGCTGATCGTGCCGAACCTGGTCGGTGCCGCGCTGCGGGTGCCGTACACGTTCGCGGTGCCGCGGTTCGGCGGCCGGGTGTGGACGACGATCAGCGCAGGGTTGCTGCTGATCCCGTGCGCGATGCTCGCCTACGCGGTCTCGACGCCGGGCACGCCCTACTGGTTCTTCCTGCTCACCTCGGCCGCGATGGGCCTCGGTGGCGGCAACTTCTCGTCGTCGATGGCGAACATCTCGTTCTTCTACCCCGAGGGCAAGAAGGGCCTGGCGCTGGGCCTCAACGCGGCCGGCGGCAACCTCGGTGTCGCGGTCACGCAGCTCATCGTGCCGATCGTGATCACCATCGGCACCGGGATCCACCTCGCCTACGCTGCGCTGATCTGGATGCCGTTCATCGTGGTGGCCACGGCCTGCGCGTGGTTCTTCATGGACAGCCTCACGCAGGCCAAGCCGGACGGGCAGTCCTACAAGCTGGCCCTGTCGAACCCGCACACCTGGGTGATGTCGTTCCTCTACA
The DNA here is from genome assembly GCF_051853195.1 of Lentzea sp. HUAS TT2. Taxonomy (NCBI): domain Bacteria; kingdom Bacillati; phylum Actinomycetota; class Actinomycetes; order Pseudonocardiales; family Pseudonocardiaceae; genus Lentzea; species Lentzea sp. HUAS TT2. The sequence goes on from NZ_CP196667.1 coordinate 3,826,716, forward strand.
TCGGCACCTTCGGGTCGTTCATCGGGTTCTCGTTCGCGTTCCCGTCGCTGATCAAGATCAGCTTCCTGGACTACAAGGGCTGGGTGGCGCTCGCGTTCCTCGGTGCGCTGATCGGCTCGGTGGCACGGCCGCTCGGTGGCTGGCTGGCCGACCGGATCGGCGGCGCGAAGGTGACGCTCGGGACGTTCGTCGGGCTCGGCGTGGGCACGGTGGGCGTGATCCTCAGCGTCGACACGAAGAACTTCGCGCTGTTCTTCGGTTCGTTCATCGCGTTGTTCGTGCTGGCCGGGGTGGGCAACGGGTCCACGTACCGGATGATCCCGGCGATCTTCCGCACCCAGTCGGACTGCGACAAGTCCGCCAAGCGCCAGGCCGCCGCCGTGGTCGGCATCGCGGGTGCGATCGGCGCCGCCGGCGGTGTGCTGGTGAACCTCGTCTTCAAGTTCTCGCTCGAAGGCGCTTCGAAGAGCCTGACGCCCGCGCTGACCGCGTTCCTGGTCTTCTACGGGCTCTGCGTCGGCACCACCTGGTGGTTCTACCTGCGGCGCAACGTGTTCGCGGCGCGGCCTTCGCTCGCCTACGCCGGCGTGTGACGCACAACGCGCTGAACTGCGAAGAGAGTTTCCTTTAACACCCGCGAAATACCGCGGACCTTGGGATGACACGCCGCCCGGTGAGCATACCGGGCGAAGGAGGGATGCCCGATGACCCAGACCCTGGTCGTGATCGGCAACGGCATGGTCGGCCACCGGCTCGTCGAGGTCCTCCGAGACTCGCCCTGGCGGATCGTGGTGTTCGGCGAGGAGTCCCGGCCCGCCTACGACCGGGTCGCGCTGTCGTCCTATGTGGACAGCTGGGACTCGGCGGACCTGGAGCTGCCGGAGCTGACCGGCTGCGAGCTCCGCCTGGGCGAGAAGGCCGTGTCCGTGGACCGCGCCCGCCGGGTCGTGGTGGGCGCCTCGGGTGTCGAGATCGAGTACGACGTCCTGGTGCTGGCCACCGGTTCGGTGCCGTTCGTGCCACCGGTGCCCGGCCGTGACCTGCCCGGTTGCCACGTCTACCGGACCATCGACGACCTGGACGAGATCCGGGCGACGGTGGAGGCCGCGGACCGTCCTGGACGGCGGTCCGGGATGGTGCTCGGCGGTGGTCTGCTCGGGCTGGAGGCCGCCAACGCGTTGCGCGGCATGGGGGTGTCGCCGCACGTCGTGGAACTGGCGCCGCGGCTGATGCCGATCCAGGTGGACGACGGTGGTGCCGGGCTGCTGAAGCGGCTGGTCGAGAAGCTCGACCTGACCGTGCACACCGGGACGTCCGCGTCCTCGATCGAACGCGACGGGACCCGGCTGGTCGCGCGGCTGGCGTCCGGTCTCGAACTGGACCTCGACGTGGTGGTGTTCAGCGCGGGCATCCGGCCGCGCACCGACCTGGACCTGGGGCTGGAACTGGGCCCACGCGGTGGGTACCTGGTCGACGCGGCCTGCCGGACAGCGGACCCGCACGTGTTCGCGATCGGCGAGTGCGCCGCCGTCGAGGGCGTGGCCTACGGGCTCGTCGCTCCCGGCTACGCGATGGCCGAGGTGGTCGCGGACCAGATCTCCGGTGGTACGCGGGTGTTCCCCGGCGCCGACGTGTCCACGAAGCTGAAGCTGCTCGGTGTCGACGTGGCGTCGTTCGGTGACGCGCACGCTGCCACCGAGGGTGCGCTGGAAGTCGTGGTGAACAACGCTGTCGCCGGGACCTACAGCAAGCTGGTCGTGTCGGATGACGCCCGAACGTTGCTGGGCGGCGTGCTCGTCGGTGACGCCTCGTCGTACCTGTCCTTGCGTCCCTTGGTGGGCAAGGAGGTTCCGGCTTCTCTGTTGCAGCCGGGCGGGGCCGTGGACGTGGAGATGCCCGCTGACGCGCAGGTCTGCTCCTGTCACGCGGTCACCAAGCAGACGATCACCGACGCCATCAGCTCCGGTGTGGCGTGCGACGTCGCCGAGCTGAAGGCGTGCACCAAGGCCGGCACGGGTTGTGGTTCGTGCGTGCCGATGCTGAAGAAGCTGCTGACCGAGTGCGGTGTCGAGCAGTCCAAGGCGTTGTGCGAGCACTTCACGCACTCCCGCGCGGAGCTGTTCGAGATCGTCCGGGCGACGCGGGTCACGACGTTCTCCGCGTTGATCGAGAAGCACGGCACCGGGCGCGGCTGCGACATCTGCAAGCCCGCGGTGGCCTCCATCCTGGCGTCGCTGGGCAACGGGCACATCCTGGGCGAGACGCAGGTCTCGTTGCAGGACACCAATGACAGGTTCCTGGCGAACCTGCAGCGCAACGGCACGTACTCGGTCGTGCCGCGCATCCCCGGCGGCGAGATCACGCCGGAGAAGCTGATCGTCATCGGCGAGGTGGCCCGCGACTACGGCCTCTACACGAAGATCACCGGCGGCCAGCGGATCGACCTGTTCGGCGCGACGGTCGACCAGCTGCCGCTGATCTGGCGCCGTCTGGTTGACGCGGGCTTCGAGTCCGGGCACGCGTACGGGAAGTCGTTGCGCACGGTGAAGTCCTGCGTGGGTACGACCTGGTGCCGTTATGGCGTGCAGGACTCTGTTGGGTTGGCCATCGAGCTGGAGCTGCGCTACCGGGGTCTGCGTTCGCCGCACAAGCTCAAGTCGGCGGTCTCCGGTTGTGCTCGCGAATGCGCCGAGGCGCGCGGCAAGGACTTCGGCGTGATCGCCACCGAGAACGGCTGGAACCTCTACGTGGGCGGCAACGGCGGCTTCACCCCGCGCCACGCCGACCTGCTGGTGTCCGATGTGGACACCGAAGAGCTGATCAGGGTGATCGACCGCTTCCTGATGTTCTACATCCGCACGGCCGACCGCCTGCAGCGCACGTCGGTGTGGCTGGACGGCCTCGAGGGCGGGCTTGACCACCTGCGCGAGGTCGTCGTCGACGACAAGCTCGGCATCTGCGCCGAACTGGAGGCCGCGATGGAGTCGCACGTCTCCGACTACGCCGACGAGTGGCGCGGTGTGCTGGAGGACCCGGAGAAGCTGGCGAGGTTCACGTCGTTCGTGAACGCGCCGGGCGTCCCGGACCCCACGATCTCGTTCCGCGCTGAACGTGGTCAGCGCGTCCCCGTCTCCTTGGGCATACCGGAGGTCGCCAGATGATCGTCTGCGATTTTGACGTGTTGCGGCCGGACCAGGGCGTGGCGGCGTTGCTGCCCGACGGTTCGCAGGTGGCGGTGTTCCTGACCGCGGACGGAGCCTTGCACGCGCTGGACAACATCGACCCGTTCAGCGGCGCCGCCGTGCTGTCACGCGGCATCGTGGGCGACCGGGGCGGCGTTCCCGTTGTCGTGTCACCGGTCTACAAGCAGGCGTTCGAGCTGGCGACCGGCAAGTGCCTGGACCAGCCCTCCGTCTCCGTTGCCGTGCATGGTGTGCGTGTGCGCGACGGCGTTGTGGAGCTGACATGACGGGGCCGTTGGCGGGCTTCACCATCGGCGTCACGGCGGCCCGTCGCGCCGACGAGCTGATCGCCATGCTGGAACGCAAGGGCGCCTCGGTGATGCACGGTGCCGCCTTGCGGATCGTGCCGTTGCCGGACGACGCGACCTTGCACGCCGCGACGTTGGAGCTGGTGGCGTCGCCGGTCGACGTTGTTGTCGCCACCACGGCGATCGGCTTCCGCGGGTGGTTCGAGGCCGCAGAGGGGTGGGGGCTGGCCGGGCGGCTGCACCGGGCGCTGGAAGGCGCGGTCGTGTTGCCGCGTGGACCTAAAGCCAAGGGCGCGGTGCGGGCTGCCGGGCTGGTCGAGGCGTGGTCGCCGTCGTCCGAGTCGAACGCGGAGCTGTTGCAGTACCTGCTGAGGATGGGCGTTTCCGGCAAGCGCGTTGCCGTTCAGCTGCACGGTGAGCCGTTGCCGGACTTCGTCGGCACGCTGGAGGCCGCCGGGGCCGAGGTCGTCGAGATTCCCGTCTACCGCTGGGAACCGCCGGCTGACCTGGCGCCGTTGCAGCGGTTGATCGAGGCCGTGGTCGCGGGGCAGGTGGATGCTTTGACGTTCACCTCGGCGCCCGCTGCGGCCTCGGTGCTGCGGACCGCGCCGGATCACGGGGCGTTGGTCTCCGCGTTGCGCCGCGATGTGCTGGTCGTCGGGGTCGGGGCGATCACCGCAGGGCCGTTGGTCGCCGCTGGGATTCCCGTTGTGCAGCCTGCCCGGTCCCGGATCGGGTCGATGGTTCGCGAGCTGGCCCTGGAGTTGCCTTCTCGGGCGCTGCGGTTGCGGATCGCCTCCCTGGACATGGAGATGCGTGCTCAGGCCGTGGTGATCGACGGCGAGCTTCGGCCTGTCGCCCCGGCGCCGATGGCCGTGTTGCGGACGCTGGTGGCTGCTCGCGGGCGGGTGGTGTCGCGGCAGGATCTGTTGGCCGCCTTGCCTTCCGGTGGGGAGGAGCATGCTGTCGAGACGGCGATCGGGCGGTTGCGGACCGCTTTGGGTTCGCCCCAGATGGTGTGCACGGTTGTGAAGCGTGGGTACCGATTGGCCATGGAGCCCGTATGAAGCTGGTCTTGGCGTTTCACGGGACGCGTAACCCTGCCGGGATCGCGGTGTGCTCGGAGATCGCCGCGCAGGTGCGGTCCTATGTGGATGTTCCTGTCGAGGTTGCCTTCGCCGACGTCGTGCAGCCTGATGTCCGATCCGTTGTGGACGGGCCTTGTGTTGTCGTGCCGGTCTTCCTGGCCGCCGGGTATCACGTTCGCGTCGACATTCCCGCGCAGATCGGGCGCCGGCCAGGGGTGGTGCTGACGTCGCCGCTGGGGCTGGACGCGGTGCCGGCCGTGCTCGACCGGTTGCGGGAGGCAGGAGTCCGCCGCGGCGACGCAGTAGTGCTCGCCGCGGCGGGATCGTCCGATGCCCGGGCCCTGGCCACCGTGCGCAGCGCGGCCAGGCTGCTCGGCGCGTCCGCTGTCGGGTACGTGGCGACCGCGACGCCCCGCGTGCCCGACGTCGTTGCCGGGCTGCGGGGGCGCCGCGTGGCCGTTGCCTCGTGGCTCCTGGCACCGGGGGCATTCCACGGGTCGCTCGCCGAGTGCGGTGCGGACGTCGTGTCCGCACCGGTCGGGGCGCATCCTCTTGTGGTCGATGCGTTGTTGCGCAGGTACTACGAGGCTCGGACGGTGTTGCTGCGAACAGCATGAGGGGTGGCGTGGACCGGCCTCAATGGAACTGTTCCACCGACGGGTTTGACAGGTTCGGGCGCTACCAGAGGCCGGGCACGTCCTCGGCCTCTTCCTTGCGGGCGTCCTCCCACCGGTACTCCCGCAGGTTCACCTTGCCGTCGAGGTTCGGGACGCCCTCGTCGTGCAGCAGCTGGAGCTGGGTGTCGCGGAGGTGCGGCGCGCAGGTGCCGTCGGCCTTGAGCACGCGTTGCCACGGCAGGTCGTGACCGTCCTCGTTGAGGATGCGGCCGACCAGCCGTGGCGACGGGGCCTTGGCGAGATCCGCGATGTCGCCGTACGTGGCGACCCGGCCGCGGGGAATCGACCTGATGACGTCGCGGACCTTCTCGTGGATCTCTTCGTCCATGCGTTGAGTCTAGCTAGATGCCCCTTGCCCACTCAGCGACCGCGGAGTGGTAGTCGGGGGCGTTCGGCGCGTAGTTGATCGAGTGGCCGTACCCGTTGAGCACGTAGGTGTCGAGGCGCGGCACCGCAGGGAAGAACGGGGCCTCGTCCGACTTCAGAGCAGCGGCGGAAGAACAATCGCTGCCCATCAACGGCAATCCGGAGCTGCAGAAGTGGGTGTCGTTGCCCACGACGACGAAGACCGGGACCGTGATGTTGCGCGAGATCGGGATGATCACCGTGTTGAGCAGGATGGTGTCCACGGCCTCCGTCGCCGCGAAGACGTCCTTCGTGGACTCGTCGAACGAGATCGAGCCCGGGATGAGCGGGCCCGGTTTGTGGAACGAGTTGTAGCGCGTGTCCGGGGCTGTCGTGAGGTAGCCGGCGTCCAAGCCCGCCGGGATCATGTTGGCGAGGACCGGGACGACCGTTATGTAGTTCATCTTGTGCGTGAAGCCGGTGACGAGCACGCCGTCGACGTCGCGGTAGGTGCCCGCCTCGATCATCGCCATCGCCGAGCCGATGGAGTGGCCCGCCACGATCACCTTGCCGAAGCGCGGTTTCAGGGTGCTGATGACCTGGTGGACGGCGCTGGCCTGGGTCGAGGCGGTGACCAGGACGCTGAGCGGCTTGGTGCTCTTGCCGGTGCCCAGGCGGTCCAGCGCGAGGGTGGCGAAGCCCGCGTTGTTCTGGGCCCTGGTGAACGAGTGGGTCGACGGTTCGAAGCCGACGTCCCAGTAGGTCCGGTCGTAGGTGCCGCCGGGGATCAGCACCTGCACGGTGGTGGCCCCGGAGGGGACGCACAGCCTGCCGGCCATCGTCTCCTGGGTGGTCACCAGCGGGGTGAGGCCGATCCGCACCGGGAACGTGACGTCCTGGCACGACGTGGCCGCGTGCGCGGGCAGTGGTGCCAACAGGGTTCCGGTGGCCAGCAGAGCCGCGGCGCAGAGCCTGCGGAAACGCATGGGAGAACTACCTTCCGGCTAGTTGCGGGGGAGTGCCTTCATGAACAGGCCGCTCGGGTACGGCGCCGACGTGAACTTCACGCGCGCCGGGCGGGTCGGGACCAGGCGCCAGCGTGCCGCGATGGTCGCGAGGGTGATGACGATCTCGGTCTGGGCGAAGGTGTTGCCCAGGCACTGGCGGTTGCCGCCGCCGAACGGGATGAACGCGCCGCGCGGCAGGGCGGCGGAGAACTCTCGAGTCCAGCGGCCGGGCCAGAAGCGTTCCGGGGAGGGGAAGTAGCGCTCATTGTGGTGCAGGGCGTGCGGGCTGACGATCACCTCGGCGCCTGCGGGTAACGAGACGTCGCCGAGCTGGACCTCCGTGAGAGTCCGCCGCATGACGAACCAGATCGGGTACTTCCGCAGCGTCTCCTGCACGATCTGTGTTGTGTACGTGAGGGATTGGACGTCGGCGTACGTCACCGGGCGGTCGCCCACCACCGAGTCGACCTCGGCGTGCAGGCGGCGTTCGACCTCCTGGTCGGCGCCGACCTCGTAGAGCGCCCAGGCCAGCGCGATCGCCGTGGTCTCGATGCCCGCGGTCAGCAGGGTCAGGACCTCGTCGTAGACCTGCTGGTCCGTCATGCCGGCGCCGTCCTCGCGCGCCAGCAGGAGCATGGAGAGCACGTCGCCGTTGTCCGTGCCATCGGCGCGCCAGCTCTCGATCACCTGCAGCACAACGGCTTTCATGCGCGCGATGGCCGCGTCGAACTCCCTGTTGCCGGGGATCGGCAGCTTCTCGACGAACGACGGCGACAGCGCGCGGATCATGCCCTGCTGGATGACCGTGAAGATGGACCGGCGGACCTCCTCGACCGCGCGCTTCCCGATCTCCGTCGAGAAGAGCGTCTCGCCGACGATGGTGACCGCGAGCTCCTGCATGTCGTTCTCGATGGTGCGGATCTCGCCTGGTTGCCAGCGCGCAGCCAGCGAAGAAGCAGCACGAGCCATCGTCGAGGCATAGGCTTCAATCCGTTCCCGATGGAAAGCCGGTTGCATCATCCGGCGTTGGCGCAGGTGGTACTCGCCGTTCGAGAGCAGCAGTCCCGTGCCGAGGTAGGGCTGGAACTTGTCGAACATGGCGCCCTTGCGGAACTTCGATCCCTGCGACACAAGAACTTCGTGAGTCAGCGAAGGACTCGTGACGAAGTGTGCTTGCAGCGGGCCGAGGTCGAGGCGCACGACGTCGCCGTGTTCGTGCAGCGCGTCGGTGAAGCCGGCGCGACGCGTGAGCATCGACGGAGTGTGCCCGAGCAACGGCCATCGGTGGGGAGCCACCGGGACGGGCATTCGGACTCCTGAGGAGTTGGGCCGAATGGGAAGGGACCACCCTAAGAGCCGTTTGGGGGAAGACGACAGTGCCTGAACGGGTGGTTCGGCATCACTCTGATGGTTCAGTGCGCACGCCGCACGGGTGACTAAGCTCGTGCGTCATCCCCGAACCGCCACGAAAGACCGAAGAGGTGTTCCCCGTGGCAGAGACCCACAACTGGGTTCCGCTCGGCATCGACACGAACGTCCCGAGCATGGCCCGCGTCTACGACTACATCCTCGGCGGCGCCCACAACTTCGCCGCGGACCGGCAGGTCGGCGGCCAGATCGAGAAGCTGGTGCCCGGCCTGCCCAGCGTCGCCAGACTCAACAGGAGGTTCCTCGGCCGCGCCGTGAACTTCCTGATGGACCAGGGCATTCGCCAGTTCCTCGACATCGGTTCCGGCATCCCGACCGTGGCGAACGTGCACGAGGTCGCGCAGGAACGCGACCCGGCCGCGCGCGTCGTCTACGTCGACAAGGACCCGGTCGCCGTCGCGCACAGCCAGTTGTTGTTGGCTGACAACGAAAACGCTGCCATCGTGCAGGCCGACATGCGCGATCCGGAGGTCGTGCTGTCGAGTCCCGGGGTGAAGAGGTTGCTGCGCCTCGACGAACCTGTAGGCCTGTTGATGCTGCTCATGATGCATTGGGTGCCCGACGAGGACGGCCCCGAGAAGCTCGTCGCCCACTACCGCGACGCGTTGCCCGCCGGCAGCTTCCTCGTCATGACGCACGTGGCGAAGGACCAGATCGACGACACCGTCGACCAGGCAGCCGCGGTCGTCAACCGGAGCAAGAGCGCGGACCAGATGCACATGCGCGACCACGCGCAGGTCAGCGCGTTGTTCGACGGGTTCTCCCTGGTGGAGCCCGGTCTGGTCGGCTGCGGGGAGTGGCGGCCGGACGGACCTGGGGATTTCGCCGACGAGGCGTCGATGAACATGTTCTTGTACGCTGGGGTCGGTCGTAAGGACTGAAACCACGCTGTAGTGTCGGAGGATCACACGGTTGGCGCAACGGGCGCCGACTGCCGGTGGGTAAACTGCCGGACACTCTCCAACCCATACAGGGCAACGGGAATGACGAATCCAAGCCGAAGACCCGATGCCGCTCCACCAACGGAGCCCGCCGCCGTCCGTGCGCGAGAAGCCTTGTCGCGCAAGTGGAGCTACCTGCTCAGCAGCGTCGTAGTGGTCGCGCTGAGCAGAGACGAACTGGACGCCGAACTGGGTGTCCAGCTCGACGCATTGTGCGCGGCGCTGCACAGCGAACCGTTCGACCCTGCTCCGTTCGAGGAGGTGGGCGAGCGGCTCGTGGCTCTCGGCTACGTCAACGAGCCCGGCCTCAAGCGCACCGTCGACGTGCTCGGCAAAGGCTTGCTGGCACTGGAGGAGTTCCGCGCGAGCGACCAGCACACGGTCCGCGTCGTCGGCGGGATCGGCGCGCTGACGTGCGGCTTCGCCGCCGCGCGTGGACGCGCGATCCTGGACCAGCAGGAGAGCATGCAGCGCTCGCTGCTCAAGGCCGCCCATGACGCGCAACGGGATCAGCGCCAGAGCGAGGCGAAGTTCGAGGGCATCGCGTCCTCGTCCACCAACGGCATCCTGATCGTCGGCCTCGACGGCCGCCTCGCCTGGGGCAACGAGTCGATCGCTGTGATCATGGGACGACCACCCGAGGCCGGCACCCGGCTCGTCGAGCTCATCGCGCCGAGCTCCATCGTCGTGTTCCGCGAGATGATGGAACGGGTTCTCTCCGAGCGGGGCGAGTTCGAGCGGGAACCGATGCAACTCGTGCGCGGTGACGGCGAGTTCGCCAAGGTCACGCTCACGGCGTCGCTGCTGCGCGACGACGAGGGCAAGCCGAGCCACGTCCTCGTGATGGCGGACGACGACACGGAACTGGCGCTGCTGCAAGGAGAACTCCGCAGGCAGTCGCTGCACGACGTGCTGACGGGGCTGCCGAACAGGCAGTTCTTCACCACCCACCTCGAGACCGTGCTGCGCAGGGCCGACCCCGAGTTCGGCGTGACGATCTTCCACCTCGACCTCGACGCGTTCGGCCTGGTGTGCAACAGCCTGGGCGCGCGGGTCGGCGAACACCTGCTCCAGCACGTCGCACGCAGGCTGCGCGCCGTGACGTCCCGCGAGAAGGCCATGGTCGCGCGGTTCGACGGCGACGAGTTCGGCATCGTCGTGGAGAACACGGCGCTGACACCGGACATCGCGACCACGATGGCCGCCATCAACGCCGATCTGGGCGAACCGACCTATGTGGACGGTCACGGCCTCGCGGTGTCGGTGAGCGCGGGCGTGGTGCACCGGCCGTTGCCCGACGTCGACCCGGTCGAGCTGCTGCGCACGGCCGACCTGGCGTTGCGGCAGGCCAAGCGCGACCGCCGCGGCCAGTGGGAGTTGTTCCACACCAGCGAGGACGCCGCGGGACGACGAGACGCCGCGCTGGCCGTGGTGATGCCGGGAGCCTGGGAACAGGGCGACATCGGCGTGGCCTACCGGCCGGTGCGCGACCTGGCGACCGGCGGCCTGGCCGGCGTCGAGGCCGTGCTGCACTGGGATCTCTCCGACCGCTGCGCCGCGCTCGCCGACGAGAGCGGGCTCATCCTGCCGATGGGCGAGTGGCTGATCAGGATCGCCGCCGGCCAGGCGCAGTGGTGGCGCCAGCGCGGCGAGCTCGACCAGCAGTTCGGCGTGCGGCTCACGCACCACCAGTCGACCGACGCGGACCTGGTGTCACGGGTGGCGAAGGTGCTGGAGGAGACCGCGATGCCACACGAGAGGCTGACGCTGAGCATGCCGGTCAGCGTGCTGGGCGTGGCCGACGCGGCGGACAGCCTGACCACCCTGGCGGACATGGGAGTGCGGATCGCGCTCGACGACTTCGGGCTCGGGCCGCGCGACCTCGCCTGGCTCTCGGAGCTGCCGGTGGTGTCCGTGCTCGTGCCGCAGGACCTGGTGCGGCGGCAGGATCCCCGGTCCGCCGCGCTCATCCCCGCCGTGCACGAGCTGGGCATCAACCTCTGCGTCGACGGCATCGAGACCGCCGAGCAGGAGAAGTGGTGGCACGAAGCGGGCGCCGACCTCGCGATCGGCGCCCACTTCGGGTCCCCGCTCGACGCGGGGGAGTTCCTGCGCAAGCTGGTCTAGGCACCTGGCCAGAGGTCTTGTCCGGAACCTCGTGTCCTGGTTGGTGCCGAGGCGTCTGCAAGTACCACCAACTCTTGATCGAATCGCCGTCAACCACACCCAACCTGTTCGTCAGACGACGAACAGGTTGGGTGTTCTCGGGCCCCGCAGGCCTGTTGGTGGTAGGAAAGTGCCTGTTGATGTTGAGTTGGTGGTACTTGCAGACGCCATCAGAGCCAGGGGCGGGGCCGCTTGGGCGAGTAGCGGACACAACTTCTGGCAACAGGCTCAGATGGTGCGCTGCCAGGCGATCACGGTGTCGTGGTAGCGCACCGCCGTCCTGGTGTCGAAGTTGAAGACGTGCCCATACCCGTCGACGACGAAGCCGTCGACTCGCGGTGCCCTGGGGTAGAACGGCTTCTCCGACCTCACCAGCGCGTCCGACGACGAGCAGTCCGCGCCGAGCGGCGGGGTGCCGCAGAAGTAGTCGGCCGAGGTCTGGATGGTCATCACCGGCACGTCGATGAGAGCGCTCACCGGGAGCACGAGGTTCGACATCAGTGCGGTGGTGACGAACTCACCGGCCGAGACGACATCCTTGGTGGCCTCGTCGAGGTCCACGACCGCGGGGACGTTCGGGCCGGGCGCGTGGAACATGGTGTAGCGGCTGCCCGGCACCGTCGTCAGGTAGCCGAGGTCGAGACCGCGCAGGCTCAGCTTCGAGTCGAGCGGGGCCGGGATCAGGTTCGTCAGCGCGGGCACTGCCCTGACGTAGTCCCACTGGTGCGTCATGCCGGTGATCAGGACGCCGTCGACGTCGCGGTACCTGCCCGCCTCCGCCATCGCGATGGCGGAGCCGATCGAGTGCCCGCCCACGAGCACCTTCGTGAACCGGGGCCGCAGGTTCTGGATGACCTGGTGCACCGCCTCCGCCTGGTTGGGGACGTCGACCAGGATGCTGAGCGGCTTGGTGCTCTTACCGGAGCCGATCCGGTCCACCACCATGGTCGCGATACCCGCGACGTTCATCGCGCGCGTGACCGAGCGGGTCTCGCCGTCCACGGGGATGTCCCAGTACCCGCCCGTGTACGTGCCGCCGGGAACGAGCACCTGAACTGTCTTTGCGCCCTGCGGTACGCACAACCGGCCGTACATCGTCTGCCGGATGAGCCCGAACTGGACGGGCGTGTACACGTCCTCACAGGTGGTCTGCGCTGCGCTCGCCGGCGTGGGAACCGGTAGGAACGCGGCGAGCAGCACGGCGGCACAGAGCCGACGGAAACGCATGGGGGAACAACCTCCAGCTAGCGGGGGACGACCTTCATCATCAGGTCGTTGGGGTAGGCCGCATTGGTGAACCTGGTGCGCACGGGCCGGTCGGGGACCAGCCGGTAGCGCGCGCAGACCGTCGCCACGACGATGGCGATCTCGGTCAACGCGAAGTGGTTCCCGATGCACTGGTGGATGCCGCCGCCGAACGGGACGAACGCGCCCTTCGGCAGCAGCTTCGCGCGCTCGGGCGTCCAGCGGTCCGGGTCGAAGCGCTCGGGATCCGGGAAGTGCGCCGGGTCGTGGTGCATGGTGTGCGGGCTGAGGATGACCTCGGTGCCCGGCTCCAGTACCGCGCCGCCGAGCTCGACCTCCTCGGCTGTGCGGCGCATGACGAGCCAGAGCGGGTACTTGCGCAGGACCTCGGTCGCCACCTGGCCGAGGTACGTCAGCCTCGGCACGTCGTCGATCGTGACCGGACGTCCCGCCAGCACCTCGTCGACCTCCGCCTGCACCCGCCGCTCGACCTCGGGGTCGGCGCCGATCTCGTGGAAGATCCAGGCCAGCGCCAGCGCGGTGGTCTCGATCCCCGCGGTCAGCAGCGTGACGACCTCGTCGAACACCTGCTCGTCGGTCATCGGCTCGCCGGTCTCGGGGTCCCTGGCGGCCAGCAGCATCGTGAGCAGGTCGCCGTGGTCCGTCTCGTCGTCGCGGCGGCTCTCGATGACCTCGTGCACGATCGCGCGCATCCGGGCGATGGCCTCGTCGAACTCGCGGTTGGCCGGGATCGGCAGCCTCTCGACGAACCCCGGTGAGAGCGCGCGCAGGATGCCGTTCTTGATGATCACGAAGACCGACCGGCGTGCCTCGTCGATCGCTTTGCGGCCGATCTCGGTGGAGAAGAGCGCCTCACCGACGATCGTGACGGCGAGGCCCTGCATGTCGGCCTCCAGTTGCCGCACCTCGCCGGGGCGCCAGCCGTCCAGCAGGTCCTGCGCCGCACGTAACATGATCTTGGCGTAGCCCGCGATCCGGTCGCGGTGGAACGCGGGCTGCATCATCCGGCGCTGACGCAGGTGGAAGGCGCCGTTGGAGAGCGCGAGCCCGTTGCCGACGAACGGGCGGAACTTGTCGTACATCCGGCCTTTGTGGAACTTCGGCGCGTCGGTGACCAGCACCTGGTGCGTCAACCGCGCGCTGGCGACGAAATAGGCGCGCATCGGTCCCAGATGGACTTCTACGAGTTCACCTTGACCTCGTAAATTCCCGGTGAATGCGAATCTTTTCCTGAGCATAGGCAATGAATGCCCGAGAAATGGCAACCTGCCGGGTGCCACCGGGACGGACATCATCGCTCCTCGCGAGGTGGAAAGAGTCGAGCCACCCTATGAGTCGTTCGGGTCAGAGTGACAGTGCCCGATCGGGTGGAGTGCGTTCACACTTGCGGCGTAGTCGAGTGCGCTTTGTGCATGACTAAGCTAGTGCGTCCGCAACCTGAAGAGGGTGATCAGCGTGTCCAGCGAGCAGAACTGGATTCCACAGAGCGTGGACGTTTCCGTACCCAGTGCGGCACGGGTGTACGACTACCTGCTCGGGGGCGCGCACAACTTCGCGGTCGACCGCGTCATGGGGGACAAGGCCGAGCAGATGATGCCGCACTCCCGCAGCGCGGCACGGCTCAACAGGGCTTTCCTTCGTCGCGCCGTGCGGTTCATGACCGAGCAGGGCGTGCGTCAGTTCCTGGACATCGGCTCGGGCATCCCGACGGTGGCGAACGTGCACGAGGTCGCGCAGGCGGAGGCTCCCGAGTGCCGCGTCATGTACGTGGACCGCGATCCCGTCGCCGTCGCGCACGGTGAGCTGATCGTCGCGGGCAACGACCGCGTCGGCGTGCTGCAGGCCGACATGCGCGATCCGGAGAGCATCCTGAACAGCGGCGAGGTGAACCGGCTGCTCGACTTCGACAAGCCCATCGGCCTGCTGATGCTGTTCATGGTGCACTGGGTGCCCGACGAGGCGGACCCGCAGAGCCTGCTCAAGCGCTACCGCGAGGCGTTGCCCAGCGGGAGCTTCCTGGCGATCTCGCACATGGCGGGCGACCACGTGAACGAGGAGGCCAGGTCCGTGACGGACCGGATGGCCAAGTCCGGCGGCGGCGACGTCGCCTACCGCGACCGCGCCGAGATCGAGTCCTTCTTCGGTGATTTCGAACTGGTCGAGCCGGGCGTGGTCAAGTACGCCGAATGGCGACCCGCCGGCCCCGGTGACGTCTCGGACGATCCCGCGGTGAACAGGATCGCGTTCGCGGGCGTCGGCAGGAAGCCATAACCATTCTCGATGGTGTGAACTTGATTCACGCGGCCGGTTGAGGCATGGGCGACTGTGCGTGGGTAAACTGCCGGGATCCACCGAGCATTGCGGGGAAGTCCTCGAATGTCCACCCCGGGTAGAATCCCTGGCGCAACGCCATCGCCCCAGGACAATGTCCGGGCGCGGCAGACGCTCGCCCGGAAATGGTCGTATCGCCTGCTCGGAGCCGTGGCGATTCCGCTGGGCCGCGACGATCTCGACGAGGAACTGAGCATTCGGCTCGATTCCTTGTGTTCGATGTTGCACGAAAAACCGTTCACGACTGCCCCGATCGAGGCCGCCGGCGCCGATTTGGCGACGCTCGGTCACCTCGGGAAGTTCGGGCTGCGCTGCACGAGCGAGGTGCTCGGCAAGGGCCTGCTCGCGCTGCCCGAGTTCCAGCCGGTCGAGCGATACGCGGAACGGATCGCGCTCGCGATGGGCGCGCTCGGCGCCGGCTTCACCGCGGCCAACGCGGAGTCCGTGCTCGTGCAGCAGGAGAGCATGCAGCGGTCGTTGCTCAAGGCCGTCCGCGACGCGAACTGGAACCTCAAGGAGAGCCAGGCCCGCTTCAACGAGGTCGTCACGTCGTCCACGAACGGCGTGCTGATCGTCGACCTCGAGGGCAGGCTGCTCCAGGTGAACGAGGCCATCGGCCAGATCCTCGGGCGCACCTCGGACGAGCTCACCGGCACACCGCTGCTCGACCTGATCGAGCCCGCCTTCACCGACATGCTGCGCGACGCGATGACAGCCCTCGCCGCCGGCAGCACCGATCGCGTCCGGCAGTCGCAGCGGTTGCTGCGCAACGACGGAGAGTCCGCGCGGGTGACGCTCACCGCGTCCCTGCTGCGCGGCGCCGACAACAAGCCGAGCCACTTCGTCGTGGTGGTCGAGGACGGCACCGAGCTGGCGCTGCTGCAGAGCGAGCTGAAGCGGCAGGCGCTGCACGACGTGCTGACCGGGCTGCCGAACCGCCAGTTCTTCACCACGCAGCTGGAGATCGCGCTGCGCAAGGCCGATCCCGAGCACGGCATCACGGTTTTCCACATCGACCTCGACGCGTTCGGCATGCTGCGCGACACCTTCGGCGGCCGGGTCGTCGAACGGTTCCTGCAGCACGTGGCACAGCGCCTGCAGGCGTTGCTGGCGGGCGAGAGGGTCATGATCGCCCGGTTCGGCGACGACGAGTTCGGCGTCCTCGTGGAGAACACGGCGACCACGCCGAGCATCGACGCGATCATGAAGAGCATCAACGACGACCTGGTGCTCGAACCGACCTTCGTGGAGGGTCACGGGGTGGCGGCGTCGGTCAGCGCGGGCGTGGTGCACCGGCCGGGCAGCGACGTGGAGCCGCTCGACGTGCTGCGGTCGGCGGAACGGTCGTTGCGCAGGGCCAAGAAGGGCAGGCGCGGGCAGTGGGAGCTGTTCCACGCCGGCCAGGACGCCGAGGAACGCCGCGACGACGCGCTGGCCGTGGAGATGCCGGCCGCGTGGGAGAACGGCGAGATCACCGTGCGGTACCAGCCGATCGTCCGGCTGACGGACGGTTCGGTCGTCGGTGCCGAAGCGGAGCTGTGCTGGGACAGGCCGGGAGTCGGGGTGCTGGGCCACGACCGCTGTGCCGAGCTCGCCGAGCAGACCGGGCTGATCCTGCCGCTCGGCGGGTGGCTGCTGAAGGTCGCCGGCGGTCAGTCGACGTGGTGGCGGCAGCGCGGGCAGTTCGACAAACCGCTGGCCGTGCGGCTCACCGCGCATCAGGCGGCCGACGCGGACCTGGTCTCACGGGTGGTGGAGGTGCTCGACGGGATCGGGGTGCCCGTCGAGAAGCTGATGGTCAGCGTGCCCGGCGCGGTGCTGACCGTGGCCGACGCCGCGGACAACGTCGCCGTGCTCGCCCGCATGGGCGTCCTGACGGCGATCGACGACTTCGGCATGGGGCCGCTGGACTTCGGCCTGCTCACGGCCGACATGCCGCTGCGCGCCGTGCGGGTGGCGCGTGGCCTGGTGGAGAGCCGGTCTGAGTACGTCGCTGCGCTTCTGCCGTTGCTGCGGGAGCGGGGCGTGGCGATCGCCGTGGAGGGGATCGACAGCGCCGAGCTGGCCGCGTGGTGGCGGGACGCCGGTGCGGACTTCGCGACCGGCGACCACTTCGGGGTGGCTCGTGAACCGGGTGAGTTCCTGGAGGACCTGGAACTCCGGTGACCGGACGGGGTCGGGGTCACGTCCGGCCACCGGAGAAGTTGGAGTGCGGCGGTCACCGCACTAGCCAGTGAAACCGGCCAGCGCCTTGGTGAATTCGTAGGTCTGCTGGTTGATGCCGCTGCATGAGGAGCTCATTGCCCCGCAGTTACCGCGGTCGCGGTTCACGGCCCAGAACGAGACGCGCGACAGGTGCTTGGAGTTCGACCAGGCCACGATGTCGCGGAAGTTCTGCGGGGTGACGGTCTCGCCGGTGTCGGTCTTGCCGTTCATCGACGACAGGCCGCTGCGCCGGTACGCCGCGTCGTCCGTGAGGCCGAAGGTCGACTTGACGTGGTTCTTCAGGCCGTCGACGGCGCTCTTGGTGTAGGCGAACATGTCACCGCCGCTGCCCCAGTCGAACGGCATGACGGCCCACGTGTCGATCGGCGCTCCGAGCTCCTTGGCCCGCGTGATCAGGCGCTTGCCCCAGGAGTTCGGGCCGGTGCGGTCCGTCGGCATGGTGATGACGGTCTTCACGCCGGGGTTGTTCTGCTTGATGATCTTCAGCGCGCCGAGCACGCGGTCCTGCGTGGTGTTGTTCTCGAACTCGGCGGCCTCGATGTCGATGTCGATCGCCTTGAGCGCGTAGGCGTCGATCACCTTCTGGTAGGCGCCCGCGAGTGCGCTCACGGAGGTGCAGGACTGGCCGAGCTTGTTGCCGGACCAGCCGCCGATCGACGGCACCGCGTCACCGCCGGCCGCGCGGATGTTGTTGATCAGGGTCTTGTCCGACCCGGTCAGCGAGCGGTTGCCGTCCCACTGCGGGTTGCACGTGCCGTTGCTCAGGATGAACGCGAGGGTGAAGCTCTTGATGCCCGTCTGCTGCATGACCGTGGCGGGGTTGGGCTGACCGCCCCACTGGTAGAGGTAGGGCGCCGCGAGCACGGGGTTGACGGCCGCCTGTGCGGTCGTGGGCAGCATGATCGCCGCGCACGTGGCAGCGACAGCGCCGACGAGGAACCGCTTCATCAGTCCTCCAAAGACTGCTCGGTCCAGGGCGGCGGAGCTGGCAGTGAGGGGGCTCACAACGTCTTCAAAAATGGACTAGACCACCACTATCTGTCAAGAAGGTAGACGAAATCGTCCGGCGGTTCGGCCGACTGGTGGCGGCGGCCGTGTTCACAGCCCTGAACAGCGCAGTTCCCCGCCACGCGGCGGGCGTGAACGATCTTGTCGGTGTCGCGTGGTGCAATCGAGGCGTGGCACTTCCACCCCAGCTGGTCCGCAGAAGGCCGGAGACGCGCCCGCGTCCCCGGTGGGACGCCGCTGCCCAGGGGGTCTTCTCTCGTGACGGCTTCGTCCGGGTGCTCGGCGGCCCCGGCACGGGCAAGACGACGCTGCTCGCCGAACTGGCCGCGCACGTCGTGCTGGAGCACGGGGCCGATCCGGAGAACGTGCTCGTGCTGACGGCGAACAGGCGTGCGTCGGTGGCGTTGCGCGCGCAGATCACGCAGCTGCTCACGGGGCGGCTGTCCGCGATCCGCGAGCCGTTGGTGCGGACCGTGCACTCCTACGCGTTCGCCGTGCTGCGCAACCAGGCGGTGCTGCTCGGCGAGCCGCCGCCGCGGTTGCTGTCCGGGCCCGACCAGGACGCGATGGTGCGCGAGCTGCTGGCCGGTGACGTGGAGCTGGGCGCGTTGAAGTGGCCGGAGCGGTTGCGGCCTGCCCTGGAGCTGCCGGGGTTCGCGCACGAGCTGCGGGATCTGCTGCTGCGGGCGGCGGAACGCGGGCTCGGGCCGGAGGACCTGATCGAGCTCGGCGAGCAGCAGGGGCGCGACGAGTGGGTGGCGGCCGGGCGGTTCGGGGCGCAGTACGAGGCGGTGAACCTGCTGTCCGGCATGGACTCCGCGACGGCGTACGCCCCGGCCTACGACGCGGCCGAGCTGGTGTCGTCGGCGTACGCGGCGTTCGTGAACGACGAGGACCTGCTGTTCGGCGAACGGCGGCGGGTGCGGTACCTGCTGGTCGACGACGCGCAGCACCTCGACCCGATGCAGTACTCGCTGATCCGCTCGCTCGGCTCGGGGGCCACGCGGTTCGTGCTGGCCGGTGATCCGGACCAGGCGATCTTCACGTTCCGCGGTGCCGATCCGGAGATCCTGCGGGACGCCGACGGGGAGACCGTCGTGCTGCGGCAGTCGCACCGGATGATGCCCGAGATCCGGGACGCGGTGGCGCGGCTGGCGGCGCGGCTGCCCGGTGCCTCTCCTGCGCGTCTGGTGGAGCCGGTCGACGGCGAGGGGTCGGTGCAGGTGCGGTTGCTCGCGTCGGCCGCGCAGGAGGCGACGTGGGTGGCGGACCAGTTGCGGCGTTCGCATCTGGCCGATGAGGTGCCGTGGTCGCGGATGGCCGTGGTGGTGCGGTCGGCGACGTTGTCGTTGCCGGTGTTGCAACGTGCTTTGCTCGCCGCCGGCGTGCCGGTGTCCGTGGCGTCGGACGAGTTCCCGTTGGCGCAGCAGCCTTCCGTGCGTCCGTTGCTCGCGTTGATCCGTGCTGCGGCGGCGCCGGGGACGCTGGACGAGGACACGGCGGCGATGCTGCTGTCGTCGTCCTACGGTGGCGCGGATCCGTTGGCGCTGCGGCGGTTGCGGCGTGGTCTGCGGCGGCTGGAGATGGCGGCGGGCGGCGACAGGCCGAGCGGCGAGCTGCTGGTCGAGGTCGTGGAGGACGCGGACCGGCTGGCGGCGCTGGAGGACGCGGAGTCGTTGCCCGCGCGGCGGATCGGGCACCTGCTGGCGTTGGCGCGCAAGGCGATCGAGGCGGGGAAGTCCGTCGAGGTCGTGCTGTGGGACATGTGGACGGCGACGGGGCTGCAGGACCGCTGGGTGACGCAGTCGGCCCGGCGCGGGATGCCGGGCATGCAGGCGGACCGAGACCTCGACTCGATCGTGGCGTTGTTCGAGGCGGCCGCGAAGTACGTCGACCGGTTGCCGGGGTCGGGTGTCGCCGGGTTCGCGGACTACCTGGAGTCGCAACGGATCGTGGGAGACACGCTGGCCGCGTCGGCCCCGACCGGCGAGGCGGTGTCCGTGCTGACGGCGCACTCGGCCGCCGGGCGTGAGTGGGAGGTCGTCGCGGTGCCCGGCGTGCAGGAGGGCAGCTGGCCTGACCTGCGGCTGCGCGGCACGGTCCTGGGCGTCGAACGCATGGTGGACGTGCTGGCCGGCATGGAGCCCTCGGTGTCGGCGGTGGCACCGATCCTCGCCGAGGAACGCCGCCTGCTGCTGGTCGCCGCCTCGCGGGCGCGGTCGAAGCTGCTGATCAGCGCGGTGCGGGGCGAGGACGAGCAGCCGTCGCGGTTCCTGGACGAGATCGAGTCGTCCTCGGAGGACGAACGGAAGCTGCACCGGCCGCAGCGCGGCCTGGTGCTGGGCGAGCTCGTCGGCGAGCTGCGGCGGGTGGTGTGCTCGGACGACGAGGCCCCCGACCGCCGGTCGCGTGCCGCCGAGCAGCTGGCCAGGCTGGCCGAGGCCGGGGTGCCCGGTGCGCACCCGGAGTCCTGGTACGGCCTGGCGGAGGTGTCCGTCGACGCTCCACTGTGGACCGAGGACCAGAAGGTCAGCGTGACGCCGTCGACCATCGAGGTGATCACGAAGTGCCCGTTGCGGTGGGTCGTCGAGCGGCACGGGGGGCAGGACCCGGCGGAGCTCGCCTCGGTCACGGGCACGCTGGTCCACGCGCTGGCGCAGGCCGCGGCCTCGGGGGCGGACTCGGCGCAGCTGCGGGTGAAGCTCGACGAGGCGTGGGCAGCCGTGGACGCCGGCGCCCCGTGGTTCTCCCGCCGCGAACGCCTGCGGGTGGAGAAGATGCTCGACACGTTCCTCGCGTGGCTGACGATGAGCCGCAGTCAGCTCACACAGGTCGCGGTCGAGGAGGAGATGGTCGTCGAGGTCCCCAAACGCGACGGGGGACCGTGGCTGCAGGTCAGGGGCCGGGTCGACCGTCTCGAACACGACGCCGACGGGCGTCCAGTGGTGATCGACCTCAAGACCGGCAAGAGCCCGGTGTCGCGCGAGGCCTCGCAGGAACACCCGCAGCTGGCCGTCTACCAGCTCGCGTCGTCGCTGGGCGGCTTCACCCACATCGGACTGGGAACGGAGCCAGGCGGCGCGCGCCTGCTCTACGTGGCGAAGGAGGACAAGAAGACAGGAGCTGTCGAACGCACCCAGGCGCCGCTGGACGAGCAGGGCGTGCGGGCGTGGCTGGAGGTCGTGCAGGGTGCCGCGGAGTCCGTGCTCGGGCCGCAGTACACGGCCAGGGAGAACGCGGACTGCGATCGCTGCCCGGCCCGCACGACGTGCCCCATCCACCCCTCCGGCAGGCAGGTCAGTGAGTAAGCACTGTTGACCTGCGCGTTTCTCGTTCTCGAACTGTCGGCGAACACACCGTCCCGCCTGGTGCGGCCGCTGGTGGGCCGGGTAGGAAGATGTACTGGTGACCGTCAGCCCGTTTGAGATCGCGGAGGCGCTCGGGCTGAACAAGCCGACACCCGAGCAGGCCGAGGTGATCGCCGCACCCGCGCAGCCCGCGCTGGTGATCGCGGGCGCCGGTGCCGGCAAGACCGAGACCATGGCCGCGCGCGTGGTGTGGCTGGTGGCGAACGGTCTCGTGCTGCCCGACCGCGTGCTCGGCCTGACGTTCACGCGCAAGGCCGCGCGCCAGCTCGCCGACCGCGTGCGCGCCCGGCTGCGCAGGCTGGCCGGATCGTCCCTCCTGGACGAACTGGACCCGAGTGGCGAGCGCAAGATGGCCGTCCTGACCGGCGAGCCCGTGGTGCTGACCTACCACGCCTACGCGGGGCGTCTGGTGACCGAGCACGGGCTCCGGTTGCCGGTGGAGCCCGGCGTGCGGCTGCTGACGCAGACGTCGTCGTGGCAGCTCGCGCACCGGGTGGTGTCGACCTGGGCGCGCGACCTGGACACGGACAAGGTGCCGGCGACGATCACCGGGTACCTGCTGTCGCTGGCCGGTGAGCTGGGCGAGCACCTGGTGACGCCGGAGGCGTTGGAAGCGCACGCCCTCGAGTTCTGCGCGCTGGTCGAGAACGCTCCGCGCGCGCCCCGCCAACGGGACGCGTTGCCGGAGAAGCTGCGCGAGATCGTTGCGGCGCAACGGTTGCGGATCGCGATGCTGCCGTTGCTGGACGCGTACCAGCAGCGCAAGCGCAAGGAAGCGGCGCTGGACTTCGCGGACCAGATGTCGCTGGCGGCGCAGCTCGCCGCGTTCCCCGAGGTGTCCGCCGGAGAGCGCGAGCGGTACGGCGCCGTGCTGCTGGACGAGTACCAGGACACCGGGCACGCGCAACGAGTGCTGCTGCGCTCGTTGTTCGGCGACGGCGAACCCATGCCGGTGACGTCGGTGGGCGACCCGGCGCAGGCCATCTACGGCTGGCGCGGCGCGTCGGCCGCGAACCTGCCGCGCTTCGCCGAGGACTTCCCGCCGACGCGGAAGTTCGGTCTGCTGACCAGCTTCCGCAACCCGCCCGAGGTGCTCGAACTCGCGAACGCCGTGTCGCTGCCACTGCGCGAGGCAGGCCTGGACGTCGACGAACTGCGAGCCCGGCCAGGCGCCGGTCCAGGCGACGTCCGGCTGGCGTTGCACATGGACATCCGCGCCGAGCTCGACTGGATGGCGGACAACGTTGCGGCGCAATGGGAAGCGCACCTCGACGCCGAGGGCGTCCCGCCGACCGCCGCCGTGCTCGTGCGCCGCCGTTCGGACATGGCCGCCATCGCCGCAGCCCTGCGCGAACGCGGCCTGCCCGTAGAGGTAGTCGGCCTGGGCGGCCTGCTGGACGAACCCGAGGTGCGCGACCTGGTGTCAGCGCTGCGGGTTCTGGTCGACCCGCTGGCAGGCACCGCCGCCGCCCGCCTGCTGACCGGTTCGCGCTGGCGTCTGGCCGCAGTGGACCTGGCAGCGTTGTGGTCGAGGGCACGCGACCTGGCCGGCGTTGCGCCACGACAGTCCGTTGTGGACGATCCACTGCTGGTGCTGGCAGACGCGCTGCCGGGCGAACACGCCGAACAGGCAGGCCTCGCCGACGCCCTGGACGACCCAGGTGACGCGGACTCCTACTCACCCGACGGCTACCGCAGGATCCGCAGGCTCGGCGGCGAGCTGGCGGCGTTGCGGCGCAGGCTGGACCAACCGCTGTCCGAACTCGTGGCCGACGTCGAACGCACACTGCTGCTGGACATCGAGTCGATGTCACGCCCAGGCATGGTCGGCCGCGCCCACCTGGACGCCTTCTCCGACGTGGTGACGGACTTCGCCGCCGCCTCGCCGTCCGCGACCCTCCCGTCGCTGCTCGACTACCTCTACACGGCCGAACACGCCGAGGACGGCCTGGAACCAGGCGAGGTCGAGGTCTCCGAGGACCGAGTCCAGATCCTCACCGTCCACTCGGCCAAGGGCCTGGAGTGGCGGATCGTCGCCCTGCCACACCTGGTCCGCGACGTCTTCCCGGGCCGCAAGAAGTCTTCGTGCTGGCTCAAGAACGTCACCGACCTCCCGGCCCCCCTACGCGGCGACTCGGCAGACCTCCCCAAGTTGAAGCTCTCAGCAGGCTTCAACCGCAAGGAGGTGGACGAGGCACTCACGATCCACGCGGAGGAGTTCGAAGACCGCCGCCTGGTAGAAGAACGCCGCCTCTTCTACGTGGGCGTGACCCGAGCCGAACACAGCCTCCTGATGTCGGGCCACTGGTGGGCGGAGGCCGGCGACAAGCCGAAGGGCCCGTCGGTGTTCCTGCAGGAGATGCACGAGGTCCTGCAACGCGACAACCCGCCAGGCGACATCTCAGTCTGGTCCGACGAGCCGGACGCGGACGCCCCGAACCCGCTGGCCGAAGACGTGAAGTCGTCGATCTGGCCCTCCGACCCCTTGGGCAAGCGCCGCGACGCGGTAGTCGAGGGCGCCAAAATGGTCCTGGCAGCCCTGGACACCCTCCGCAACGCCCCGCCGGCCCCGCTACCCCTGATCTTCGACACCCCAGAACCCGAAATCCTCGACGACGACTACCCACCCCCCGACGACGAGCCCCCGGACGACGACTTCCCGCCGGAACCAGAACCACTCCCCGACGACGTGGTCCCAGACGACCCGGAAATGCCTCTGGAGGCGGACCTGGAAGGCTGGGCCAGCGACGTGGACGTGCTGCTGGCAGAACGCGCCGCCTCCCAGAACCGCCGCGAACAGGTGTCCCTCCCAGACCACCTCTCGGTCTCACAACTGGTAGAGCTGGCCAAGGACCCGGACCTCCTGGCCCGCCGCCTGCGCCGCCCACTCCCGTTCCCACCGAACCCCTTGGCCCGCAGAGGTACGGCCTTCCACACGTGGCTGGAAAACCGCTTCGGCGCCACCCGTCTGCTCGACCTCGACGAACTCCCAGGCGCCGGCGACGCGGACGCCGCCCCGGACGCCGACCTCGAACGCCTGAAGGAGTCGTTCCTGGCCAGCGCCTGGGCAGACCGCACCCCGCACGACGTCGAGGTGCCGTTCGAGGCGGAGTTCGACGGCATCTCGGTGCGCGGCCGCATGGACGCCGTGTACCGCGACCCGGACGGGTGGACCGTGGTCGACTGGAAGACGGGCGCGGTGCCGGACGCCGAGGCCCTGCCGGCGCTGTCGGTGCAGTTGGCTGCTTACCGGCTGGCTTGGGCTGCCTTGGTGGGGGCGCCGTTGGAGCAGGTTCGGGCGGCGTTCCACTACGTGCGGCATGACCACACTGTTCGGCCCGCTGATCTGCTGGAGGAGCAGGGGCTGAGGGACCTGATCCGGTCGGTGGAGTCCTGATTCGGGTCGGGTCTTGACCTTCGGTTGGGCATGATCGCGAGTTGTCCACAGGATGCGGGGTTTTGACCTGCGGTTATGGGAATCCGGGTAACCTGTGGATAGCCGGGAACCTGGAACGCGTTTTGCTCGTTGCGTGACAAGGAAGCGCGCGGGGGGCAGCGGCTGCTCGGGTCGGCTGCTCGTACTTTGTGGTGCTCGGCCTTGCGGTTGGCCTGGCATCCACGGACTGCTCGTCCTCGCGGACTGCTCAGGTCCTGCGGACGGCTCGGCCTTGAGGGTTGCTGGTTCCGGCGATCGATCGTGCTGGCTCCCGGCAGACCCACTCACCCAAGAGCCCGGCTCACCCCTGCGAGCTGCTCTCCGCCGGCGCATGCGAAGCCTTCAACACCCGCTCATACAGAACCTCGAGCAACCACCGCCCGAACAACGAAGGCCCGAACTCCGGCGACCGGTCCTCCGGCGGCACCATCAGATCGGCGGAGGTGTCGTCCCCGACCACCACACCGATCCCGTAGTAGTCGAGCTCGATGAACGACCAGGCCTGGGACGAGTCGGTGCGGGGGAGCATCACCGCGCACGGCGCCAAGGTCAGCAGGGTGCCGCACGACTGCAGGGCGCGGTCCGTGGTGGACTCGCTGACCAGCACACCGATCAGTTCCACGGCGGCGACGGGGAGGCGGTCGTGCGCTGCCGGCTCGAACCACGAGCGGAACCACGACGGGTCGGCGCGTGGGGGCCAGCCGTTCGCGGTTCTCCACTCGTGCACTTCGGGCAGCAAACGCACTACCGCGGACACCTGCTGGCCCAGGACGGCGACGTCGGGAACGACGACTCCGTCCCAGCCGAGCGCGGTCGCGGCGCGCTGAAGGAGCGTTTGCACAGGGCGCATCCTAAGGTTCCTCGCGCGGGAAATGACAGCGTTTGCGGGACACTTGGTTAAGGATTACCCAGGGTGGTCATGGGGAGCCTTTCGCCACTTTCCACGCCCATGCCACTAGCGGTAGCTGCAGGGGGAGGCGGCCGTAGGCGATTGCGCGGGCTTTGGGCGACTTGTCCCGGAAATCTAGAGCCATTTTCACGTTTGCCGGGAACACGGCCACGAAGAGTGCGGTGGCCGCGAATGCGCCCAGGCGGCGGGTTCTGGGGACGGCCACGGCCAGGGAGACGGCCAGTTCTGCCGCGCCTGACGCGTACGTCCATTGCCTCGGGGTGCCGGGCAGTGCGCGGGGGACGATCGCGTCGTAGTACTTCGGCCTGGTGAAGTGGGTTGCTCCTGCCAGGCCTAGCAGTGCGGCGAGCGCCAGCGCCGACCGCGCTCGGGAACGGGTTGGTTCCATGGCGTCACCCTGTCATGCCTACGCCGCGTAGGCGAGGCGGGGCTGGCCTATTCTGCACGGCCGTGGCAGGTGATTCTCGTCATTCCGAACGTGCCGAACGCGCCGCTGTCGCCGCGCTGACCGATTCCTTCGTCGCCGGGCTCTGCGAGTGGATCAGGATTCCGAGCATCGGGGTGGAGCCGACGCACCACGTTGACGTGCGGAGATCCGCTGAGTGGCTGGCAAAGGAGCTGCAACAGGACGGGTGGCCCGAGGTCGAGATCTGGGGGGACGGGCCGACGCTTCCCGCTGTGTTCGCGTGCTGGCCCGCCGCTGATCCGCAGGCGCCGACGGTGCTCGTGTACGGCCATCACGACGTGCAGCCGGTCGATCCGGTCGAGCGCTGGGAGCATCCGCCGTTCGAGCCCGTGATCAGCGGGGACGAGATCCGGGGGCGGGGTGCCAGCGACGACAAGGGGCAGGTCGCGATGCACCTGCTCGCGGTGAAAGCGCATCTGGCGGCGACCGGACAGAATGCGCCGAGTGTCACGGTGAAACTCTTCGTCGAAGGCGAGGAGGAATCGGGGTCGCCGCATCTGCGAAAGCTGCTCGAAGATCATCGGAATCGACTCGGATGCGATCTCGTGGTGTTCACCGACACGGCATTGCACCAACGCGACGCGCCGACGATCACCACCGGGCAGCGCGGTGTTCTCGGGGCCGAGATCACGTTCACCGGTGGCACCGATGACGTTCATTCCGGGCGTGCGGGTGGCGCTATTCCGAACCCGGCGACGGCTCTCGCGAAACTGATCGCCGCGCTGCACGACGACGACAACAGGATCCAGCTCGAAGGCTTCTACGACGACGTCCGCGAACCGTCCACAAAGGAGCGTGAGGACTACGCCGCGCTGCCGTTCGACGAGCGGGAGTGGTTGGCGCGCAACGGCGGGGGAGCTCAAGAAACCAGCGGCGAGACGGGCTACAGCACCTTCGAACGGATCTGGGTCCGGCCCACCGCCGAGGTCAACGGCATCAGCAGCGGCTACACCGGGCCAGGACTCAAGACGATCATCCCCGCCAGTGCGACGGCGAAGATCAGCTTCCGCCTGGTGCCCGACCAGCACCCGCACAAGGTCAAGGACCAGCTCGAACGGTTCGTCGCCCAGCACACGCCGGAAGGCATCCGGGCCGAGGTCAGCCTCCGCGGCGAGGGAGTGCCGCCGTACGCGATCAGCCCGGACGACCCGGCCAACGACGCCGTCAGAACGGCCATGGAACTGGCCTTCGACCAGCCCGTGAGGTTCGCGCGGGCCGGCGGGTCCGGGCCCGCGGCGGTGCTCCAGCAGTTCCTCGGGGTGCCCCTCGTCTACCTCGGTGCGACCTTGCCGGATGATCGCGTCCACGCGCCGAACGAGCGCGTAGTGGTGCCGTTGCTCCTCAAGGGCGCGGAGGCGGCGGCGCACCTGTGGCGAATGCTTGCCGAAGCGGATATCGCGAAGAGGTTGTCCCGATGAGCCTGTCTGATGAAGCGTCGCACTCGCTCGTCGGCGTGATCAGGATGCCGGACAAGGTCGAGAGCCCTGTCCGCGCGATCCTGAAGCGCGTCATCGGCGCGATGGCGGCGCTGCTGCTCGCGGTGATGATCGTGTACCTGGACCGTGACGGCTACCGCGATGTCAACGAGGACGGCGTCTCGTTGCTCGACGCGTTCTACTACGCGACGGTGTCTCTCTCGACGACCGGCTACGGCGACATCACGCCCGCGTCGTCGTCGGCGCGGCTGGTCAACGTCCTGGTCATCACGCCGTTGCGGGTCCTGTTCCTGATCGTGCTGGTCGGCACGACACTCGAAGTTCTCACGGAGCGCTCCCGTCAGGCGTTGCGCATTCAGAAGTGGAGGCGGGTCGTGCGTGACCACGTTGTGGTCGTCGGTTACGGCACGAAGGGACGCTCTGCGGTCGCGGCGCTGCTCGGCGACGGTGTCGATCCCGGCTCGATCGTCGTCGTCGACACCGTGCAGGAGTCGCTGGACGCGGCATCCGCGAAGGGGCTCGTGGTCGTGCACGGGTCCGGTACGCGCAACGACGTGCTGAGGGTCGCCGGTGCGGCCCGTGCGCGCGCGATCGTCGTTGCACCGAACCGGGACGACACGGCCGTACTGGTGACGTTGACGGCCCGTGAGCTCGCCCCCAAGGCGCAGATCGTGGCGTCGGTGCGGGAACGGGAGAACGAGCACCTGCTCAAGCAGTCCGGCGCCGACTCGGTGGTCGTGTCGTCGGAGACGGCCGGTCGCCTGCTCGGCATGGCCACCGCGACGCCGTCCGTCGTGGCGATGGTCGAGGACCTGCTCACGCCGGACGCGGGGCTCGCGATCGCCGAACGGGACGTCGAGAAGAGCGAGATCGGCGGGTCGCCGCGGCACCTGCCCGACATCGTGCTCGGCGTCGTGCGGGACGGGACGCTGTACCGGGTGGACGCCCCCGAGGCCGACGCGATCGAGCCGGGCGACCGGCTGCTCTACGTCAAGAAGGTGACTCCGCCCGGAGAAGAGTGAACGCGCGCCCCGCGAGTAGTCCAATGAGGGGCTCCCCACGACCGGGGAGCCATACCTCTCGGAGGACACATGGGTCTGACGCAGGTCCTGGTGGTGATCGGGCTCTTCGTGCTGATCGCGGTCATCGTGGCGTCGGTCGTCAACGTCGCGCAGGAGAACGCCCAGGCCCGCTCGCTCTCCGTCGGCGCGGGCACGCTCCGGCGCCTGGCGGGCAGCACCCGGTGGCGGAAGGTCGCCGACGACGAGGACGTGCCGGCGGGGCGGATAGGCGACGTGGGCCTGACGCGGCACGCGGCGGTGGCGGGAACGCACGACGGGCGGGCCGTGCGGGTCGCCGTCTTCGCCTCGTCGAGGGTGGCCGGGACCTACCAGGGCGTCCCGACCAGGTGGGCCGTCGTCCCCGGCCTCGTGGTGGCGGTGGACGCGCCGGACCTGCCGGGAGACCTGCAGATGAACCCGATCCAGGGCGCCCAGCGCTACGGGACCCTGGGGAGCCTGGCGCCTCTCGTGTCGGGGGACACCGAACGGAAGGTCCTCGCCCAGCTGAGGTCCTACTCGCCGCCCGCCGTGGACATCGCCGACGGAACAGCGTGCTTCACCTTCACCGACATGGACCTCGCCGAGCAGATCGACGACGTGGCCGCCATGGCGTGCGATGTCGTCGGCATCCTCGCCGGCGTCAGGAAATCGGTTCCGCCCGCCGTGGAGTAGGCATCACGGCCGGTGCGCGCAGAGGCGCGTAGCGGAAGAGGAACGCGTAGAAGCCGCCCGCCAGTGCTGCCATGCACAGCAGCAGCGCGGTGAGGCGGCGCCCGACCGGGAGTCCGACCGGGACGGACGCGGCGGACGACACCATCTCGCCGCCGGTGTGCACGATCTCCACGGTCTCGCCCTTGGTGTGCCCGCAGCCGTCGAGCTTGGCCTGCTTCTTCTGGCCGTCGGCGTCCCACTCGACCGTGTCCATGCCGGAGCCGCACGAGCCGCTCTCGACCACTGTGGCCTGCACGGGTCTGGGGGGTTCCTCGGCGCCCAACACCTTGCCGGGCAAGAAGAGCGCGAGCGCGACCCCGATCCCGACCAGTCCGACGACCAGCAGGATGAACACCCATCTGTCCGGGCTTCGCGGAACCGCCACACTGCGATGTTCGCAGACGCGGCGGCCCGCGTGGAGCCCAGGTTTACTTCGGCAGCTGGCGGAGCTTCTCGACCTTGATGGTCTTGCCGTCGGTCACCGAGCCGGTCACGGCGACGAGGTCACCGTTCTTCGGCTTCTCGGTCACCGCGGACAGGTCCAGCGGCGTCTGCAGGCCGTCGACCTGGACCAGCGTGGCGTTGTCGCCGTTGACGTCCTTGACGGTGCCGCGTTCCTGCGCCTTCGCCAGCGCCACGTTGAGCGCCTTGCCGTCCTTCACGCGCACGGTCACGCGCTGGTCGGCCTTGAGCCCGGCGAGGTCGCCGCCGCGCAGCTTCGTCGCGCTGTCAGTGGTCAACGACACCTCGCTGCCGTCGTCCTTGGTGATCGTGAGCTTGCCGGACTCGACCGACTTGACCCGTCCGACGACGAGCGTGCTGTCCTTGAGCTTGGCCTTGTCCGGGCGGCCCGGCTTGCCGGGACCACCGGGGTGACGTTCCGCGAACGCCGCGTTCGGCACGCGGTCGGGACCCTCGGCCGCGGTCGCGACCGCGATGCCGCCGACGGTGAGCCCGACGGCCGCGACGATGGCGCCCGCCCACGCTGATTTCTTCGACATGCGCCCAGGGTGCGCGCGCATTCTGAGCGTGAGCTGAAGGCGAGTCGCCCGAAGTCCCGATGATCAGCAGAATGGTGGGGTGTCCGCCAGGGTGTTGGTGATCGAGGACGCCGAGGCGATCGGCGCCGCGGTGTCGTCCGCGCTGCGCGAGTCCGGGTACGAGGTGCAGCACCGCCTGGACGGGCGCCAGCTGGAGACCGATCTCGGTCGCTTCCGCCCCGACCTGGTCGTGCTCGACGTGATGCTGCCCGGCCGCGACGGCTTCCAGCTGCTCGAGGTCATCCGCCGCTCGTCCGGCGCCGGCGTGGTCATGCTGACCGCGCGCGACGGCGTGCCGGACCGGCTGCGCGGGCTCTCCGGCGGCGCCGACGACTACGTGGGCAAGCCGTTCGTGCTGGCAGAGCTCGTGGCACGGGTCTCGGCGGTGCTGCGGCGCCTCGGCAGGACGCCCTCGACCGTGCAGGTCGGCGACCTGGTCGTGGACGCCGACGCCGGTGTCGTCATGCGCGCCGACCAGCCGATCGACCTGACCGCGACCGAACTGCGGCTGCTGGTGTACCTGGCGGCGCAACGCGGACGAGTCGTGTCCAAGACGCAGATCCTTACGGCCGTGTGGGGCTACGAGGACTACGACCCGAACCTGGTCGAGGTCCACGTGAGCGCCGTGCGTCGCAAGATCGAGGAACACGGCACACGGCTCGTGCACACCGTTCGCGGCCTTGGGTACGTGCTGCGAGCCGAGGAATGAACCTCCGCACGGTCTCGCTGCGCCGCCGCGTAGCCGTGTCGGTGCTGCTGGTGCTGTTCCTCGTGCTGGTGGCGTTGGTGATCTCCGTCGACCGCACGTTCGCCGGGCAGTCCTCCAAGGACGTCGGCGGGGTGCTGAACTCCACCGAGACACGTGCGGTGGAGATGCTGAAGAACGGCAGGCGCCCGGCAGAGGTCGTCAGCGCGCTGACGAAGAAGAACGTCCACGTCACCATCGAGCTGCCCAACGGCACGACGGTCGGCAACGCGCCCGACGAGGGCCAGTTCACCCGCCAGGTCCGCAACGTCGGCCGCAACAAGGTCACGCTGTACGCCGACACCGAGGCGATCTCGCAGGCACAGCACCGGTTGCGGAAGCTGCTGGTGCTGCTGGGGCTCGGGGCGATCGCCGTCACCGGCCTGCTGATCGTCGTGGTGGTGCGGCGGGCGCTGGCCCCGCTCGACGCCATGACCTCGCTCGCCCAGGCCATCGCCGCCGGCCATCGAGGCGGGCGGCTCAACCCCTCGCGGACCGACACCGAGCTGGGACGGACCGCGGCCGCGTTCGACGGGATGCTCGACTCGCTGGAGGGCTCCGAGCAGCGGACCCGGCGGTTCGTCGCCGACGCCGCCCACGAGCTGCGGACGCCGATCACCGGCGTCCAGGCCGTCGCCGAGGCCCTCGTGCAGGCCCCCGTCGACTCGCCGGACCGCGACCAGATGTCGTTCCTGCTGGTCAGGGAGGCGCGGCGGGCCGGTCGGCTGGTCGACGACCTGCTGGCCCTCGCCCAGCTCGACGCCGGGTACGAGATGCAGCGGGAGTCCGTGGACCTGCTGGGACTGGCCGAGGCCGAGGTGGCGCGCACCCGGTTCGTGGCGCCCGACTTCGACATCACCGCCGAGGGGGTCCCGGCCGCCGTCGTCGGTGACGGGCAACGCCTCGCGCAGGTTCTCGCGAACCTGGTCGACAACGCCCGGCAGGCGACCGGTCCGCAGGGGACCGTCCGGATCCGAGTCGACCTCACCGGGTTCACCGTCTCCGACAACGGGCCCGGCGTGCCCGAGGCCGAACGGGAACGGATCTTCGACCGGCTGGTCCGCCTCGACGACGCCCGCGACCGGCGCTCCGGCGGCTCCGGGCTGGGCCTCGCCATCGCGCGCGGCGTGATCCGGGCGCACGGCGGGGACCTGACCTGTGAGCCGTCCGAGCAGGGAGCCGTGTTCCGCGTCGTGCTGCCCTCGGTAAATCCGGTCGCCGAGCCGCTCCGCGTTTGATTCCATCGACGGGTGGACGCGGACGTGATCGTGCAGTGGGTGAAGACCGAGTGGACCAAGCAGTCCCGCGGTGAGCCCGGCGCGACCCGCCGCAACGCCGTGCCGGTCGGGTTCGCGCTGCCGCACCTGAAACCCGCGGTGCACGAGGTCCGCCTGCTCGAATGGGAGGACTTCGCACCCGTGTGGTCGAAGGAGAGCAGCGAGATCGACCGGATCTCCCTCACCCTCCGCGAGGACGACGACGTGCTGTCCGTGCAGCTGCAGGACACCATGCACGCCACACCACGACGGTGGAACCGGCCTTCCCCGGTCCGGCTCGCGCGTGGGGAGTGGGTGCGCTGGCAGCTCAACCACCGCTGGCAGCGGCCGCGCGACGGCGGTTACAACTACCTGCTGACCACGCTGAACCTCGCCTACGGCTCACCACGGGACGCGAAGGTGTTCCTGGGAACGCCCACGCGCCACGTGGACGAGCAGACCTACCTCCGTTAGCCGACCAGGGCCGGAGGCGCCGCGAAGGTGTTGCAGGCGTCCGTCGAGTTCGCCCGGAAGCCCGCGGAAGCCCACTGCGCCTGGTTCTTGGCGGACCCGTGCGCGTTGTTCTCGGGCTTCTCCTCGATGGCGAACTGGAAGTCCTCCTGCGCCTGCCGCGCGAGGTTCGCGGTCAGCGAACCGCGCCCCGCCGCCGAGGTCAGGAACATGCCGGCGAAGCAGTTCGCCTGCAGCTCGATCCGGCGCGACATCTCCAGGCCCGCAGGGGTCCGCTCGCCCACGTCGGTGATCTTCAGGTCCGCCGCCCGCAGCAGACCCGTCAGCGCCTGGACGTGGTGGCCGTACTCGTGCGACAGCGTGGCCAGGTGCGTCGCCGGGGCGTCGCCGCCGCCGTTGTCGCGCAGCCGGGCCGTCGGCATGTAGATCGTGCGGTTGCGGCCGCAGTAGTAGGCCACCGCGTGATCGGACTCCGGCGCCTCACCGCACGGGCCGTCCTTGAGCACCGGCGAGGCGTCCAGGACCGGCTTGTCGAACGGCAGGTTCGCGGACGTCAGCAGCGGGCCCCAGGCGGCGTCGAGGCAGTCGACGCCCGCCGCGTAGTAGGCGGCCAGCGTGGCGTCCGTGGTGCCGAACGGCGGCAGCGCGCACGTCACCGGGGCCAGCGAGACCGGCTTGACCAGCAACGGGTGGTCGGCCAGCCGGTAGACCGCGCGCGGGCGGATCGGCGTGGAGGGCTCCGCCGGGGGCGTCGAGGCCGGCCGGGAACCCGCCAGGGCGTGGCCGGTGACCACTCTCGGGCGACTCAGTTGACCGATTCCGAGGACGAACGCGACCACCAGCACGAACACTCCCGCGAGCAGGACCGGGTTGTTGTTGGCTGGTTGGGTCACGTTCTCCCCTTCCTAGGAGACGGAACCTGGGTCCGCTGCCCAGGTGTTGCACTCGGACGCCTTGTTCGACTTGTAGCCGCGGTCGACCCAGGTCGCGTTGTTCTGCGGCGTGCCGTGGTCCTTCGTCGGATAGATGTCGTAGTCACCCCGGTTGCCCGCGTCGGTCAGGGCGACCCGGATGACCTCTATCGGTATTGCTCCGTGCGACAACGGGGCCAGCGACATGCCGCCGAAGCACGTGGCCTGCAGCTCCATCCGGCGGTTCAGGTCGAGGCCCTTTGGAGTATCCCACCCGCCCGCGTCGTACTGCGCGCGGTCCGAGGCTTTGAGCATCCCGGTGAGCCACTGGATGTGGTGGCCGTACTCGTGGGCGAGCTGGCCCAGGTACTTGCCGGGGTGGTTCGGGTTGTTCGGGTTGCGCTCGGCGGCGTAGGCGTTCGCGGTCCAGTAGATGCCGCCCTGGCAGTACCGGGCCGTCTGGTCGGGGCGGACCGTGCCGCACGGGTACTGCGCCGTCTCGGTGACGACGTGCAGCTCGACGGGCTGGTATGGCAGGTTCGCGGCGGCCAGCGCCGGCTTCCACATGCTCTCGATGCACGGCAGCGCGGCGCGCAGGAAGCGGTCCTGGCCCGCCGGCGAGTAGTCCATCGCCGGCAGCGCGCAGCCCGGGATCGTGTTCGCGCCGAAGCCCGGCTTGAGGAACGGGTGGTCGGCCAGCGCGTAGACGGCCTTCGGGCCCGCCGGGGTGACAGGGGCCGAGGGGGTGCGCGAGGCGGACGTGCGCGGTGCGCTCGTCGTCGTCTCCGCTGCCTCCGTCGTCGTGCTGGGCAGGGTGAACGTCGGGCTGTACGTCGTGTAGTTCGAGTAGCCCGTGTCCTTGACCTTGCTGTTCAGGGTCGCCGCGAAGACACCGACCGCGCCGAGGCCCAGGATCACGACGCCGCCCAGGATCAGGGCGATCAGCGGCCCGTTGCTCCTGCGCCGCGGCGGCATGCCCGGATACGGCCCGTAGCCGGGAGGCGGCGGGCCCCACGACGGCTGCGGCGGCGGCATGACCGGGCCGGGAGGCGGTGGCGGCGGGCCGTAGTAGCCGGGAGGCGGACCCTGGGGTGGCATCCCGTACGGCGGGGGCGGGCCTTGAGGCGGACGCTGCCCGAGCGGTGCGGGCATCGGTGGCGGGCCGACCGGGCGCGGCGGCGGCCAGGTGCCCGGTGGCGGTGGTTGCGTCATCGCCTGAGGTCCCCCCAATGGTCATCCTGGGTCGGGTACGAGCATAGGCGGAGCGAGATCGCACGTCCCCCGACCGGGCTAACGCGTCCCGTCCACGTACTTGAGACGCACGGGCCGGGGGATCGGTTCATGAGACGTCCGCTGCGCTCGCCGCCCAGGTGTTGCAGGCCTTGATGTCGTTCTGCTTGTGGCCGTGCATCACCCAGCGCTCGTTGTTGGGCGCGCTGCCGTGGTCTGGCCTGCGGTTGTAGTCGCCGCGTTTGCCCGAGTCGCTCAGGCCGGTGTTCACGACCTCGATCGGCACGACGTTCTTGTGCGAGAACGGCGCGAGCGTCATGCCGCCGAGACAGGTGGCCTGCAGTTCCAGCCGCCGGTTGAGCTCCAGGCCCTTCGGGGTGTCGAAACCGCCGACGTCGTACTGGGCCTGGTCGGCCGCGCGCAGCATGCCGGTCAGCCACTGGATGTGGTGGCCGTACTCGTGGCTGAGCTGCCCCAGGTAGACGCCGGGGTGCCGGACCGTCGAGCCGCCCTCGTTCGCGTAGAAGTTGCCGGGCCAGTAGATGACGCCCCGGCAGAACATCGCCGTCGTGTTGTTCTGCCTTGAACCGCACGGCGTCTGCGTGGTGCCGGTGAACACCTGCAGCTCGGCCGGCTGGTACGGCAGGTTGGCGGCCTTGAGCGCGGGCTGCCACGCCTTCTCGATGCACGGCAGCGCGGCCGAGAGGAACCGCTCCTCGCCCGCGGGGCTGTATTCCATCTTCGGCAACGGGCACGAGGCGAAGTCGTTCGCGCCGACGCCGGTGCTGAAGATCGGGTGGTCGGCGAGCTTGTAGATCGCCTTCGGGCCGACCGGCGTCGGTTGCGTGCTCGGCGTCTTGGTCGACGAGGTGCTCTTGGTCGTCGTCGTGGTGGTCGTTGTTGTTGTCGATGTGTAGGTGTAGGTCGGGCTGTACGTCGTGTAGTTCGAGTAGCCCGTGTCCTTCACCTTGTTGCTCAGCGTTGCCGAGAAGACGCCGATCGCGCCCAAGCCGAGGATCACCACACCACCGAGCACCAGCGCCACGATCGGGCCGCTGTTGCTCTTGCGCGGGGGCATTCCCGGGTAGGGGCCGTAGCCGGGAGGTGGTGGGCCCCACGGTGGCTGCTGCGGCGGCATCATCGGGCGCGGCGGCGGGAGGGGTGCGCGTCCTGGCGGCGGGCCGTAGGGAGGAGGCGCGCCAACGGGACGTGGTGGGCCGTACGGAGGTGGAGGTCCCATCGGCGGCGGGCCATAGGGAGGCGGACGCATGCCAGGGGGAGTGCCAGGTGGTCCTTGAACGGGGCGAGGAGGCATCGGCGGCCCGTACGGCGGTGGCGCGGGCACGGGCGGTGGACCCACCGGGCGTGGCGGCGGCCAACTGCCCGGTGGCGGTGGTTGCGTCATCGCCGAAGATCCCCCAGATGGCGTCTGTTCGAAAGTCCGCCGGAGCATATGAGGACTCCGCTATTGTCCGCAGCCGTGTTGAAGAACTGGGGAGCCGCGATCTTCGTCGCCGTCGCGCTGACGTCCACCACGGCTGCCGGCGCGCTCGCGCAGCCGCTTCCCGGCACCGTCAGCACCGAGGTGCGGATGAAGCTGGAGCGCGACGCCAGGCTGTCCGTCACCGAGACCGTCCAGGTGCCCGACGGCAAGACCGTCAAGCGGACCGTCCCCTTGCGACTCGCGGTGGGCAACGACCTGGAGCGCCAGTACCAGGTCACCGACGCCAAGGTCGAGGGCAAGGGCAGCACCTCCACCGACGACGACAGCTTCTCGGTCACCCTCGAGGGCGGCCAGTCCACGCTGACCTACGTGGTCGTCGGCGCGGTCGCCCCGGTCGGGGACGCGCTGGAGGTCCGCTGGCAGGTCGCGGGCGGCTGGGACACCGAGCTCGACAAGGTCGCCGTCTCCTTCTCCGCACCCGACTCCCCGACGTCGGTCAACTGCCTCGCGGGCCCCGTCGGCTCGTCCCAGCCGTGCACCAGCGCCGACCTCGCGGACGGCAAGGGCGTGCGCGCGCAGGAGATCAAGCTCGGCGCCGGTGAACGCGTCGACGTCGCGATCGGACTGTCCGCCGGGGTCGTGCCGCCCAACGCCGTCGTGGTCGAGCAGTCGGGCCTCGCCGCCGCGTTCGCGCTGACGCCCGCCAGCGGTGCCGCTCTCGGCGGGCTGCTCGTGCTGCTGCTCGGTGGTGTCGCCCTGCTCTGGTTCCTGCGCGGCAGGGACGCGGCGGCGCTCGCGAGCGAGGTCGGCGCGGTGACCGTGCTGGTCCGCGACCAGGGTGGCCACGTCGCGTTCGCCTCGCCGGACGGCGTGCTGCCCGGTCAGGTCGGCACGGTCGTGGACGAGCACGTGGACGTCGTCGACGTGACCGCCACGGTCATCGACCTCGCCGTGCGCAACTACCTGTGGATCACGGAAGTCGACGGCCACGACTGGCAGATCGTGCGCCGCAACCCGGTCGACGACTCGTTGTCCGGCTACGAGAAGGCCGTCTGCGAGGCGCTGCTGCCGCAGGGCGTGGACGCGGTGAGCGTGTCGGAACTGCGTGGCCGGCAGATCGACCTGGCGCACGTCCGCGAGCGGCTCTACGCCGACGTGGTGGAGAAGCGCTGGTTCGTGCGCCGCCCGGACGCCGAGCGGAACCTGTTCTGGTGGGCGGGCATCGTGATCGCCGTGCTGGGCGTGGCCGCCACGGTCGTGCTGGCGCTGACGATCGGCAACGCGCTGTTCGGGCTCGTCGTCGCGGTCGGTGGTGTCGCGCTCGCGTTCGGCGCGCGGTCGATGCCCGCCCGCACCAAGCGCGGCAGCGAGTTGCTGGAGCACGTCCGCGGGCTGCGCGGCTACCTGCACGGCGTGACGCCGGAGGACGTGCCCGAGGCCGACCGCGAGCTCGTGTTCTCCCGGTCGCTGCCGTACGCGGTGGTGCTCGGCGAGACCGAGCGCTGGCTCGCGACTTTCGGTCAGCAGGACCTCTACTGGTACGGCAATGCGTCCGACTTCCGGCGGAGCTTCCCCGCGTTCCTGGGGGCGCTCGACGGCGTGCTCGCCCAGGCGGGCCACCTGCGATCGCTCCGGACGCCGAACCCGTAGTCTTGCTCCATGGCCTCACCCGAACTGCACAGGTTCACGTTGCCCAACGGCCTGCGGGTGGTGCTCGCCCCCGACGCCAGCGCACCGGTCGTTGGCGTCAGCGTGCACTACGACGTCGGCTTCCGCTCCGAGCCGGAGGGGCGCACCGGGTTCGCGCACCTCTTCGAGCACCTGATGTTCCAGGGCAGCGAAAGCCTGGAGAAGCTGGCCCACTTCCGGCACGTGCAGTCGTCGGGCGGCACGTTCAACGGGTCCACGCACCCCGACTACACCGACTACTACCAGGTGCTGCCGAGCGCGGCGCTGGAGCGGGCGCTGTTCCTCGAAGCGGACCGCATGCGCGCGCCGAAGCTCACCGACGAGAACCTCCGCAACCAGATCGACGTGGTGAAGGAGGAGATCCGGCTCAACGTGCTGAACCGCCCGTACGGCGGGTTCCCCTGGATCCTGCTGCCCGCGGTGCTGTTCAAGACGTTCGCCAACGCGCACAACGGCTACGGCGACTTCGTCGACCTGGAGAGCGCGACGGTCGACGACTGCGCGGAGTTCTTCGACACCTACTACAGCCCGGCGAACGCGGTGCTGACGGTCGCGGGCGACCTCGACGTCGAGACCGCGAAGGCGTTGGTGGAGAAGCACTTCGGTGACGTGCCGGCCCGGCCGCGCCCCGAGCGCCCCTCGTTCGCCGAGCCCGGCCCGCAGGGCGAGGTGCGGCACGAGCACGGCGACGCGCTGGCCCCGCTGCCCGCGATCGCCATCGGCTACCGCGTGCCGGACCCGGTCACCGACATCGACGGCTACCTCTCCTACCTCGTGCTCGCCGGCGTGCTGGCGGACGGCGACGGCTCGCGCCTGCAGCAGCGCCTGGTGCACACCGAGGGCATCGTCATCGACCTGAACGCCGGCTGCGGCCTGTTCGGACCGCTGGAAGCTCGCGACCCGGACACGTTCAGCATCACCGCGATCCACGCCGCCGAGGTTCCGGCGGAGCAGGTCGTCGCGGCCATCGACGAGGAGCTGCAGAAGCTCGCGCAGGAGCCGCCGTCGGTCGAGGAGCTCGCGAAGGTCACCGCCCGCTGGGCGTCGACCATGCACAAGGAGCACGACCGGCTCACGAACCGCACGCTGGGCCTCGGCTCCGCAGAGCTGCTGTTCGGCCGCGCCGAGCTGATCTACGAACTGCCGGAGCGGATCGCCTCGGTGACCGTCGACGAGGTGTCCGCCGCGGCCAAGGCGCTGCGTCCCGACTCCCGCGCCCTTCTCTTCGTCAAGCCCACCGGAGGAGCCCAGTGACCTCGGCCAAGACCCACCGTTCAGCCGAGGAGATCGGACGCACCGCAGTCGGCCCGCGTCCGCTGCCGGAGCTCGGTTCGCAGAAGGCGGCCGCCGAGCTGTCCACTGTGGACACGACGCTGCCGAACGGCCTGCGCGTCATCGCCGTGCGCCGCGCCACCGTGCCGATGGTCGAGCTGCGGCTGCGCGTGCCGTTCGCGGACCCGGCAGGCACGAGCGTCGGCTCCCAGCACTCCGCGGTCGCCGAGATCCTCGCGAACACCGTGCTGACGGGCACCGCCACGCGGTCGCGCGTGGAGATCGACACCGAACTGGCGCTGGTCGGCGGCGAGCTCGACTCCGTGGTCGACCCGGAGCGCCTGAGCTTCACCGGCAACGCACTGGCCACCGGCCTCGGCACCGTGCTGGAGGTGTTGGCCGACGTCCTGACCAACGCCTCCTACCCGGCGGACGAGGTCGAGCGCGAGCGCGGCCGTCTCGTCGAGCGCATCACGATCGCCCGGTCGCAGCCGAGCGTCATCGCGCGCGAGGCGTTGCAGAAGGTCCTGTACGGCGACCACCCGTACGCGAAGGAGATGCCGGAGGCCGACGAGGTCGCCGCCGTCTCCCGCGAAGACGTGGTGGCGTTGCACGGCAAGGCTTTGCTGCCGCGCGGTTCGGTGCTCGTGGTCGTCGGCGACGTCGAGCCGTCCGAAGCCGTGGCCCAGATCGGCGAGGCACTGGCCGCGTGGCAGGGCGACGGCGAGGCCGTGCAGCTGCCGCCGCTGCCCGAGGTGTCCGGTGGCGACGTGGTGCTGGTGCACCGCGCCGGTGCCGTGCAGTCGCAGATCCGCCTCGCGGCGCAGTCGATCCCGCGCACCGACGAGCGCTACCCGGCGCTGCAGCTCGCGAACCTGGTCTACGGCGGGTTCTTCTCGTCGCGGCTGGTCGAGAACATCCGCGAGGACAAGGGCTACACCTACAGCGCCCGGTCGCACCCCGAGTTCACCGCGCACGGCGCGACGTTGCTGATCGACGCGGACACGGCGTCCGACGTGACGGCGGCGGCGCTGTTGGAGACGCGCTACGAACTGGCGCGCCTGGGCCTCGTGCCGCCGTCGGAGTCCGAAGTGGACACCGCGCGCAGCTACGCGGTCGGCACGCTGCTCACCAGCACGTCCTCGCAGGGCGGCCTGGCGTCGTTCCTCGTGAACCTCGTCGCGCTGGGCCTCGGCCTCGACTGGCTCGTCGCGCACCCGCAGCGCCTCGCCGCCGTCACGCCGGAGCAGGTGGCCGCGGCCGCGCTGGAGTTCTTCGCACCGGGCAACTTCACCGGCGTGCTCGTCGGTGACGCCGAGAAGCTCAAGCCGAAGCTGTCCGCGTTGGGTGGGGTCTCGTTCCAGTGAGTTTCGAACTAGTCGGTCTGCCCGCGCTGTCGCGGTCCACGATCGACCGGTGCGAGCCGTTGCGCGGCGACGAGGAGAAGCTCGCCGCGCTCTGGCCCAAGGCCCGGATGATCGTCGTGGACACGCGCGGCCGCACCCTGGTCGCCGATCGCGGCACACGGCTGGCCGACCGGCCGGCCCTCGAGTTCGGCGACCTGCCGCCCGTGAACGCCGTCCTGCTCGGTGAGCAGGACGGCGTGGCCTGGTTCGCCGTGCTGATGCCCGCCGTGGACGAGGGCGAGATCCCCGCCGCCCGCGTCT
Organism: Lentzea sp. HUAS TT2; assembly: GCF_051853195.1. Taxonomy (NCBI): domain Bacteria; kingdom Bacillati; phylum Actinomycetota; class Actinomycetes; order Pseudonocardiales; family Pseudonocardiaceae; genus Lentzea; species Lentzea sp. HUAS TT2. The sequence continues at coordinate 3,867,802 of NZ_CP196667.1, forward strand.
GGGGCGCGCCGGAGCTCACGGACGAGCCGCAGTGGCTCGACCTGCGGCAGGCGGGCGCGACCCTGGACGACATGTCGGCTGGGCTCTTCACGACCGCCGCCGCGTTGTTCCAGTGGCACCGGATCGGCAAGTACTGCGCCAAGTGCGGCGCCAGGACGGTGCTGGAGAAGTCCGGCTGGCTGTCGGTCTGCTCCGGCTGCGGGCGGGAGGAGTACCCGCGCACCGACGCGGCGGTGATCTGCCTCGTGCACGACGGCGCGGACCAGGTGCTCGTCGCCCGCGGTCCGGAGTGGCCGGAGGGCCGCTTCTCCGTGCTGGCCGGGTTCGTCGAGGCCGGCGAGTCGCTGGAAGCCTGTGTGGCGCGGGAGATCTCCGAGGAGGTCGGCGTCGCCGTCACCGACATCCGGTACCTCGGGTCGCAGCCGTGGCCGTTCCCGCGGTCGCTGATGATCGGGTTCGAGGCCGTGGCCGATCCCGCGGAACCGTTGCGGCTGGCCGAAGGCGAGATCGCCGAGGCAAAGTGGGTGTCGCGGGCGGACGTGCGCAAGGCGATCGACGAACCGGGCAGCGTTCCCGGCCTCGGGCTCGCCGGTGGTGCGTCGATCGCGTTCCGGATGCTGCAGAGCTGGTCCAGGGCTTAGTCGGGTCGCGCCGAACGGACGCATCCCGGTTCGGTCCACGCACGACCAGTCCGGAGCTCGAAGCGCGCAACGCTGCTTTGCGCGGCCAGGCCGACTCGATGCCGGCGAACCTCGGACGCCAGACCGCCCAGCAGGCGCAGGCGGAGGCGATGGCCAAGGTCGGCCGCGCCACCTCGCCGGACGGTCTGGTGGAGGTCACGGTCAACGCGAGCGGCATCGTCACCGGCGTCACCTTCGCCCCGGCCGCGTTCGACCGCAGCACACCGGAGAAGCTGGGCCAGAGCGTCGTCGCGACGATCCAGCAGGCCGCCCTCAACGCCCGCGAGCAGGCCGACGCCGTGCTCACCCCGTTCACCGTGGGCATCCCCGGCCTGCCCGGCCTCATCCCGGGCAGGCCGCGCGGAGTCCTCAGAGGAGTGACGGCAGGACGTGCTCCTCGGTGACCATCAGGCCGGTCGTGGCCATGGTCTCCGCGAGCGCGGGATCCCAGCTCGCTTCCTCAGGACGACTGTTCAACGTCGGCAGCTCGACCCCACGCGCGATCAGCGTGGCCACGGCCTCGCGGTAGTCGGCCGCCGACATCCGCCACGCCGTGCCGCCGGTCCAGGCGAGGACCTCGTTCGCCGTGCGGATGCCGTCGGGCGTGAAGTCGTTGTGGCACCGGACGGTCCTGCCGTCGAGGTGGTGCCTGGCCTGCGGGGTGAGGCCGTCCGGGAGCACCATCAGCGGACCGGGCACACCGGATTCGAGCAGGCGCGGGGAGCGGACGACGGTGATCTCCCGTGCTGCCAGAGAGTCGTTGAGCGTCAGGTAACCCTGCGAGGTGAGAACCGGGTCGCTGTACGCGTCGGGCAGGACCCCGGAGCGTTCGAAGTCCGTGCCCGCCAACGCCAGCGCCTTCCGCACGATGCGGGTCAGCGGGCGGCCGTCGTCCAGATCGTTGCCCGCCAAGGCGAAACGCGTTGTCCACCGTCGCGGTTCGGGGTGCAGCTCCGCGAGGATCGCCGCGGCCTGGTTCGCGATCATCGGCAACGCGGGCTGCGGGATCTTGCCGTACCGGCGGACGTGCTCGATCCACTCGGCGGCCCACGGGCTGGAGAGCAGGCCGTGCTCGCGCAACGCGAACTTCAGCACGGCGTCCGCGGTCGAGGACTCCTCAGACGTCGCCATGCCGATCGGCTTGCCGTGCACGGACTCCAGGACCTCGGGCAACGAGCTGCCGTGCGCGCGAACGTGTTCGTCCAAGCGTGCCAGCGAGATCTGCCGGCGGGCCGGGTGAGCGATCGGCTTGCGCAGGAGCTCGCCCAGGACGGTGGCGGTGCTCGCGTCCTCGACCCGAAAGCTGAACGCGGAACGGCCGCCGCCCTCCATCGTCTCCCGCGCGAGACGCCAGAACTCCCGCAGCTCGGGCTGGTCCATGTTCACGGCGCCACACTAGTCGCGGGGAGATCGACGACCGGAGGAAGGAAAGACGGCCCTCTCGTGGAGCGGTGGCCGGCGGACGGTCGAGGTGCTCGACCAGGTTCCCGGCGACGCGGTGCTGCACTTCGACCTCGTTCACCCGGGGGCGACGCCGGGCGCGACCGGGCTTGACAGGAGGAGTCCCGAAGCGGACCCTTCCTAACCATGAGCGTTCTGCCTAATCGTGATAGGCAAGCCGAACGGCGTGAGGCGACCCGGCGGGAGATCGTCGACGCCGCGTGGGAGATCGCGCGGCGCGACGGGCTGGGTGCGGTCACGTTGCGCGAGGTCGCGGCCATGATCGGGATGCGGTCGCCGTCGCTGTACTCGCACTTCGACTCGAAGAACGCGATCTACGACGCGATGTTCGGGCAGGCCTGGACGCTCTACCTCGCCGAGATGAGGGAGCACCACGCGCGGCTGCCGGAGATGCCGCGGGAGGCGGTGCTGGCGATCGCCGAGCACTTCTTCGCGTTCTCGCTGGCCGACGCCGCCCGCTACCAGCTGCTGAACCAGCACGCCGTTCCCGGCTTCACGCCGTCGGAGGCCGCCTACGCGCCGTCCGTCGAGGTGATCGGCCTGCTGCACGACACCCTGCGGGGGCTCGGCGTCACCGACACCGCCGACGTGGACCTGTTCCTGGCCCTGTGCGGCGGTCTGCTCGACCGGCAGCTCGCGAACGAGCCCGGTGGAGACCGCTGGCTGCGGCAGCTTCCCCGCGTGATCGACATGTTCGCCGACGAGGTCGGCCTGCCCGGACCTTCCCTGAGGAGCTCACGATGACCGCAGCACTCGCCTCCAGACCCCGTACGTCCGCGCTCGACCGCGACACCGCGATGCGGCTCGCCGCCACCGAGTACGAACGGGTCGCCGCCCTGCTGGCAGGCCTCGTGCCGCAGGACTGGGCCAAGCCCACGGACTGCCCGGCGTGGGACGTCCGCGCGATGGCGGCGCACCTGCTCGGGATGGCCGAGATGTCCGCGTCGATGCGCGAGAGCATGCGGCAGGTCAAGGCGGCTCAGGCACGGGGCGGGGTGTTCATCGACGAGCTGACGGACCTGCAGGTGGCCGAGCGGGCGGACATGGCTCCGGAGAGCATCGCCGCCCGGTACGCCGAGGTGGCCCCGAAGGCGGTGAAGGCGCGGCGGCGCATGCCGTGGTTCCTGCGCAGGCAGAAGATGCCGGCGGCGCAGCTGGTCAACGGGCGCGAGGAGGCGTGGACGCTCGGGTTCCTGTCCGACGTGATCATGACCCGGGACCCGTGGATGCACCGGACCGACATCGCGCGGGCCACGGGCGCTCCCATGGTGCTGACGGCCGAGCACGACGGCGTGCTGGTCGACGACGTGGTCCGAGAGTGGTTCGAACGGCTGGGCAGCCCGGTCACGTTGCGCCTGACCGGGCCCGCGGGCGGGACCTGGGGCGAGGGCGGTCCTGAGCTGGAGTTCGACGCGGTCGAGTTCTGCCGCGCGCTCTCCGGCAGGGGGACCACCCCGCTCGGCACCGAGGTGCCGTTCTAGGGGTCGATCCGGTCCAGCGCCGCGCCGTCCCACGTGGTCTGCGTGCACGCGACGCCCCGGCCGTTCTTGGGCCGCAGCACGTCGAAGATGTGCATGCGCGGGATCTTGTCCGACACGCCCCATCCGCTCGGCCAGGTGATCACCCAGTCCATGTCCAGGTCGACCAGCAGGCCCAGCATGCGCGCGATGGTCGGGTCGTCGAGACGTTCGAACGCCTCGTCGAGCAGCACCAGGCGCAGCGGGTCGAACTCGTCGCTGACGGCGTCGTAGAAGCTCGCGGCGGCCGCGAACAGCGTCACGTACGAGATCAGGCGGGTCTCGCCGGACGAGAGCTGGCGCAGACGCCGTTCGCGCGGATTGCCGTCCGGGCCCGTGTCCGCGACGGTCACGGTGAACTGGTGCCACGTGCGGTAGTCGAGGGCGCGCGACAGGATCTCCGCGTAGCCGCCGGAGTGCGTGTCGCGTTCGTTCTCGATGCGTTCGGTGAAGACGCGGCGCAGCGTGGCGTCCTGCTCGGGGGTGCGTTCGCCGAACGGCAGCCGCACCAGCGCAAGCGCTTGCCTCGTCGAGTCGTCGAGGGCGCTGGAGGACTTCCAGGCCAGCTTGACGTGCACGCCCTGGCTGGAACGGGCCTGGCCGAGCACCTCGTTCATGCGCTTGGTCAGGTCCTCGGCGACGGTGATCTGGCCGCGCAGCCACTCGGCCAGGTCGCGGATCAGGTAGTCGGCGAAGACGCTCTGGTACTGCTCGTCGAGGAACCCGCGCTGCTCCGCGAGCTTCGTGGTGACCTGGCGGGCGGCCACGGCGACGGGCTTCGCGCCCTCCTCGCCGGTCACCGTCACGGTCAGCAGGCCCGCGTGCTGCTCGGCGGCGATGTCGTGGCTGCCGGCCAGCGAGGTCTGCAACGCCTGCAGCTTCGCGATCACGGTGGCCTCGGTGCCGCCACGGCGGTCGGGCGTCTCCGCGATCGCCTGCCGCACCAGGGACTCCTCGGGAGCCTCCTGGAACGCCGCCGCCAGCAGACCGGGCGCGCGGACGGTCGCCTGGAAGTTCGCCGAGGCGCGCTCCAGACTCTCCGCGGCGTCGGCGACCTGCGTGGAGTTGCTCTCCAGCAACGCTTCCAGCTTCGCGGCCTGCTCGCGCGCGGTCGTGATGCTCTCGCGCACTCCCTTGAGGTCCTCGCGCATCTTCTTGCGCGACTTCTCCAGTGACGTGAGCTGCTCGTTGATCTCCTTGGCCTCGCCGCCGACCGCGTCGGTCAGCTCGGCCAGCGTGCCCGCCTGGGCCGCGTGGTCGACGCAGCGGCTGTCGGCGTCGGACTCCGCGGTCTGCCGGTCGGCGACGGCCTCGTGGTAGCGGTGCGAGGCGTCGGTGAGGTCGGAGATCGTGCCCTGGCAACGCCTCCGCACCGCGTCACCGAGCAGGTCGGCGGTCCGCTGGGCCTCCGAGGCGGCCGCTTGGGCCTGCCTGAGAGCCTCGGTGTCGGACGACAGGTCGGCGTCGCCCGCCTGCCTGGTGAGCTCCGAGCGCGCCGCCTCGAGCCGGGAGTTGGCGTTCTCCAAGGCCTCCCGCAGCTCGAACGTGCGTTGCTGCGACCGTGCCGCGGACTCCTCGGCCGCCTGGACGCGGCTGTGCTTCGCGATCAGCTCACCGTCGCCGGGGAACGCCGCGAGGTGCGCCTCCCAGGTCGCGACGTGCTCGTGGGCGCGGGCCAGCTCGTCCTCGGCGGTGCCGAGCCGGTCGCGCAGCCCGGCAAGTTCCTCTTCCAGGGCAACGATTCGGCGGCCGCGGGCGGCTTCCCGCGCGCCCGCGCCGATGAACTCGGCCTCCGGCTTGGTCCAGCGGCCGGTCAGCACTCCCGTGCGCCAGTCGCCGGTCGTCGTCATGTCGTCCAGCGACACCGCGCGCAGCAGGTCGGTGACGAACGCCTCGGGCACGGGCGAGCCTTCGACCGCGGGCACCAGGTAGTCGGCCAGCGACCGGCCCTCGGCGGCGGGCCTCGGCACCGCCAGGACGTCGTTCAGCTCGGCGTCGGCAGGGGTCACCCAGGCGTCCAGCAGGCCGCTCGCCTGCAACGCGGCCTCGAGCCCCGCCCGTTCGTCGTCGGTCAGCGCCGGCACGAAGTCGACCAGCCGGTAGAAGGGCGCGCCGACGGCCGAGTCGCGGTCCGCCGACGTGTACTGGCCCGGCACCGGCACGCGCTCGTTGCCCGAACGCAGGCCGATGAGCTCCTCGTCCAGCGTGTCGAGCCGGGTGCGCAGTTCGGTGCGCTGCTGCGTGAACGCGTGCGCGGCGTCCCGAGCGGCCTGCACGAGCGGTCCCGCCCACTCTCGGGCGGTGGCGCTCAACGTCTTCGCGGCGGCCGGATCGGCGGTCTGGGGCAGCCTCAGGGCCTCGGCCGGGCGGTCGTCGCGCAGCGGGCCGCTCGACGTCCACACCTCGACCTGCTCCAGCCAGGTCTGCACGACCTCGGCCAGCTCCTGCATCTCCTGGTTGCGCAACGACGTCGACTCGGTCGCGCCGAGCTGGGCGTCGCGGGCCTTCTGCCGCAACGACTCCACCTCGCGCTGCTGCACGTCCAAGGCCAATGCCTGCTCGTGCAACGCCAGCGCGAGCGCACCCCGTTGGCGGGCAAGGGAAGCGATGCCCGCGGTCTGGTCCACGACCGACGTCAGCGCGGCCAGCACGTCCTCGGTCGCGGCGGCCGGCGGCACGCGGCGTTCGATCGGCAGCGGACCGGCCTCGGGATCGGGCTTGGCGCGCACGGAGGCCGTGGTCACGGTGGCCTCGGCGGCCGGGACCTGCGGTACGTCCGGTGCGAGGTCCGGGTCCATGCCCGCGAGGCGCAGGTTCTCGCGCAGCGGTTCGCTCAGCGCGTCCGCCGCGGACAGGTCCTCCGCGAGGCGCTTCAGCAGCCGCAGCACGTTGTCGACGGCCGCGTCCTCCTGGGCGCGCTGGCGGTGCGCGGTCTCCAGGGCGGCGACGGCGGAGGACCGCATCTGCGCCACCAGGTTCTCGCGCGTCTTGAGGTCCTGCAGGTCGCGGAACGCGGGCAGCTCCTTGAGCGCCGCGATGGTCTCCTCGGCCTGCTGCTCGCCGGTCTCCATGTCGACCAGCGCCTGCTCGGACGACGTGCGCTCGATCCGCGTGAGGTCCAGCTCCTGCGTGAGCTTCGCCTGCTCGCGCCGCAGCTTCGCCACCGACCTCTCGGCGGACTCCAGCCGTTCGGACGCGCTGCGCAGCCCGCCGAACGCGTAGTCGCTGTAGGTCTTGAGGAACGTGCCGAGCGCACTGTCCGCAGAGGACAGTCGCACGATGTTCTCGCGGATCGACTCCAGGTCGTCGAACGAGGTCGCGAGCTGCTCGACCATCGCCTGGTCCAGCGGCGGCAGCGCGTCGCTGAGGATCTGCTCCAGCTGGCCTTCCAGCACCTTCAGGCCGACGTCCGGGTTGCGCAGCGTCCGCTGCAGGTGCAGCAGGTCGCCGTACCGCGCGGCCGGCACGCCGTAGACGGTCTCGGCGACCTTCGCGCGGAACGCCGGCTCCTCGAACATGCAGTCCGCGCCGATGAGATCACGCAGCTGCGCCGGGCCGTGCGGGACGCGTTCCGGGCCCGCGAGCTGCAGTTCCGTACCGACGCGCATCGGCGTGACGAACCGCCACGAGTCCGTGATCGCCTGCGAGGTCTTCGACGCCTTCACGCCGATACCGCACGTCAGGTACTCGTTGCCGGAGTGGTCGGCGGCCTCGCGGATCAGCTCGATCCACGCGTAACCGATGCGGTTCGGGCCGCCGTCGTAGTCGTCCAGCATCAGGCGCCGGAGGCTGACCGTGTCGAAGCCCTTCGAACCGAGCTGGCGCAGATCGCCGTCGAGGCACAGCGGCAGCAGCAGCTCCAGCGTGCGGGACTTGCCGGAACCGTTGGTGCCCTGGAAGATCGCCCGGCCACCGGAGAAGTCGAACGTCTGCTCGGTGTACTGCCAGATGTTGACCACGCCGCCGCGGTGCAGCCGCCACCTGCTCATGAAACGTTCTCCTCGTCGAACAGGGACCAGCTCGGCACCTCTGGCGCCACAACGGGTTGTTCCGGTTGTTCTCGTTCCGGGTCGCCGTCGGGCGACGGCAGCCAGCGGTGCGCGGCCGCGCTGATCGACCACGCGCCGTCCTCGGTCCTGGCCGCCAACCCCATGCGGCGCAACAGTTCCGTCACCTCGGCGACCAGTCGGTCCAGGTCGTCGGTGAACTGCTTCGACCACGCCGCAGGATAGTCCTCGACCAGCGCGGCGCAGACCTCGCGCAACCGATCCACCGTGACGACGTGCCGTGCGGGCGCGTCCTCGTCCTCGCTGTCCAGCAGGTCCGGCAGCGCGAGCAGCGTGATGCGCGCGACGGTCGAGACGCCGGGGAACGACAGGTCGGTCAGGAAGTCCTCGGGGTCCGCGGCGAGCACGCCCTCGACCCTGCACTCGGTGTGCAGGCCGAAAGCCTGTTCCAGCAACGCGGTCTCCTTGCGCTGGTTGCGGCGCAACCACTCCGCCTGCTCGTCCGGCAGGTCCGCGTAGAGCACCAGCGGTGTCTCGACGAGCCTGCGCCGCACCGCGTGCTCAATGCCCCGCGGACCGGGCCGCGCCGCGAGCTCGATGAGGTGGGCCGGGGTCTGCGCCTCGCCGACCGGGCCCGTGACGAGCTGGCCCAGCAGGTCCGTGTCGATCGTGATCAGCGCTTCCTGGGGCAGCAGGTCCTGCGCGACCGAGCCCTCGGTCTCGTGCAGCACTCCCAGGGAGACGAGGTGGCGCAGGGCCGCGGTGAGCGCACGGCGTTCGGTGACGTCGTCGGGCGCCTCGATGCCCGCTTCGGCCGCGGCGGAACGGATGTCGGCCACCAGGCGGGACAGCAGCGTCTGCCGGCCGATGCCCGTGAGGACCGCGAGCGTGAGGGCCAGGTAGGCGTAACCGCGCGGGGACATGCTGAGCACGCCGCGCGTGTCGTCGTTGCCGGGGCCCGACTTGTAGAGGCGCGCGAACCGGCGTTCCACGACCAGCCGGTACCCGAGCAGGCTCGCGAAGAGGTCCTGCAGCGTCGCCCGGTGCCGGTAGACGAGGCTGAGCAGCTCGCCGTCCGGGCCGTCGGAGCGCAGCAACGGCCTGCGCAGCAACGTTCGCGCGCACCGCACCACGTTGGCGGCGTCGATGTCGGAGAGGTTGTCCAAGTGGTTCATCGCTTCAGTGCCACCGTCGCGTCGTGCAGGGTGAGCGTCCCGGCGGCCGACCTGATCTGAGTCGTCGTGCCGTGGGCGATCTCCAGTTTGAGGCCGCGCACGGGGTCGCTGGCCGATCCGCTGTCGTTGGGGGAGTCGCGCTGGGCCATCGCGAGCGTCAGCAGCTCGCAGAAGACCTCCAACGCGCCGTGCGTGAGCGTCGTGTTCTCCAGGTTCCCGGCGGCCTTGGTCAGCTCCGCGACGTGCCTCGCGCGGATCTCGTCGGCTTCACGGGCCTCCGCCAGCAGCGACTGCTCGGTCATCGGGTCGTCGAGGATCCTGGACGGCCTGCCGCGCCCGCCCCGGTCGCCTCGGGTGCGCACGGAGACCGTCACGTCGCAGACCGGGCCGTCGCGCCACGCCGTGCGCTCGTTGTCCGAGTCGTGCTCGGGCGCGGGGGAGAGGTGGCGGGCGCTGTAGAGGCCGAACGCGGAGGCGTAGATCTCGTGCGCCTCCTCGCGGGTCGAGTTGTCGAACCAGCTCGCGAGCTTCAGCAGTTCGGCACGGCGTCCCGGCAGCAGCCCGCCGCCGGACGTCGCGCGCTTCACGCTGGCCAGGAGGCTGCCGATCGCGCGGGCCGTGGCCTCTCGCAGCGCCGTGACCTGGCTCGGGCGGCCGGGGCGGTCGACGAACCAGTCCGTCAGCTCCTGCCAGTCCTCCGGCGTGCGGCCGCGGGCGCGTTCGACGTTGTTGCCCAGGTCGGTGCCGAGGAGCCTCAGCAGCTCGGTGCGCGCCCGCGAGAACCCGGCCAGCGCCTCTGCGATCGGCGGCGTGTACTTCAGGACGTCCTCGACGACCCGCTGGATGTACTCGACCAGCAGGTTCCGGAAGCCCGCGATCTCCTCGGGCGCGAGGTGGTTCCTCGTGACGACCTGGCCGAGGTAGGCGTAGAAGTCGCGGACCGTCGCCGCGAGCTCGGCGTGCTGCAGGAACAGCGTGGTGACGCGTTCGGCCAGCAGCTCCCTGGTCTTGTCGCCCTCGTTGAGCAGGGCCACCGACAGGGATCCACCCAGTTCGTTGAGGCCGCGTTCGATGGCGGGCAGCAGCTCGCGGGAGACCTCGCGGGCGCCCTCGGGGACGCGCAGCAGCTCGTCGACGTCGCGCTGGACGCGGACCGCGAGCTTCGAGACCTGGTAGCGGACGCTGCCGTGCTGGAACTCGGCGATGCTGGCCGCGACGACCTCACGCCGCCCCTGGACCAGGTTGCCCCACTCGACGAGCTGCTTGAGGCGGTTGATGACGTTCTCGATGCGCGACTCGCCTGCCTCGACCCTGCCCTCGCGCTCCTGACCCGCGAGCGCGCCGGCGACCTCGCCCGCGCTGAGATCCGCCAGCAGCGTGGAGGTGAACAGCCGCATGATCGCCAGGTACGTGCGCTGGTGATCGCGCGCGTCCAGATAGGCGTACAGCTTCAGCCGCTTGTGCTCCACGACCGGCCACCCTAATGCGCGGCCGGCTGTGCTGCGGCGCTACGGTGCCTTCGACGAGCTGGGGAGGCTGCCGTGGGTGCGGGTCGCGCGTTGGGGTTGTTGCTGGGCGTGGCCGCGGACGCGGTGTTCGGTGATCCACGCCGATTTCACCCGGTAGCGGCATTCGGGTCGTCGTCGGCGGCCCTCGAAAAGCGCATTTATGCCGACTCGCAGGCAGCCGGCGCCGTCTATTCCGCGGTGCTGGTCGGCGGGACCGTGGCCGCTGGTGTCGCCGTGGAGCGCCTCGCTCGCCGCAACTGGCTGACGCAGGCGCTGGCGACGGGTGTCGCGACCTGGGTGGTGCTCGGCGGCAACTCCCTGGCCACCGAGGGCACGTCGATGGGCCGCGAACTGGCCGACGGCGACCTCGAGGCCGCGCGGGACCGCCTGCCCAACCTGTGCGGCCGCGACGCCGCCCGCCTGGACACCACGGGCCTGGCGCGCGCGACCGTGGAGTCCGTCGCCGAGAACACCTCGGACGCCGTCGTGGCGCCGTTGTTCTGGGGTGCGGTGTTCGGCGTGCCCGGGCTCCTGGGCTACCGCGCCGCCAACACGCTGGACGCGATGGTCGGCCACAAGTCGCCGCGTTACCTGCGCTTCGGCTGGGCCTCCGCCCGCTTGGACGACCTGCTGAACCTGCTGCCCTCGCGGCTGGCGGCCCTGTTGACCGTCGGCGGTGCCCCGGTCGTCGGCGGCTCGGCCTCGCAGGCCCTGGAGACCTGGCGCAGGGACGCGTCAGCGCACCCGTCGCCCAACGCGGGCCAGGTCGAGGCGGCCTTCGCCGGAGCACTGGAGATCAGGCTCGGCGGCCGCACCGTCTACTCGCACGGCGTCGAGGAACGCCCGGTGCTCGGCCACGGCCGCAACCCGGACTCAGGTCACGTGACGCGTGCCGTGGAGCTGTCCCGCGTCGTCGGCTTCGGCGCGGGCTTCGTCAGCGCCGTCATCGCCCTCTTCCGCAAGTAGCTCGGCGATCGACTTTTTCTTCTTCTTGCCCTCGTAGAGCACGCCACCGGGCCGTGCCTCGCGAATCGTGAAGTACAGCCAGCCGCCGACCGCCATCACGCCGAACGCGATCCACTGCAGCGCGTAGGAGAAGAACGGCCCGGACTCGAGCCTGGGCAGCGGCAGCGTGTCGAGCGCACCCGGCTGGCCCTCGATCAGCTGGTAGTAGCCGGGCTCGATGCCCGCGCCCACGGCGTTGTTGTTGATCGAGTAGATCTGCCGGCGGCCGTCCTGCTCGAACGCGGGCTGGTCGTTCGACTCGTTGGGCCTGGCGAGCCCGATGAGCGTGACCTCGTTCGTCGGAGGCGCCTGGAAGTTCGGCGGCTTGATGCCGTTGATGGGCCGCACGTACCCGCGGTCGATCAGGATCCGGTGGCCCGTGGTGGTCTCGAACGGCGTGATGACCTCGAACGCCGCCTCGCCCTGGACGGTCCTCAACCTCGCCAGCGCTTCGAGCTCCGGCAGGTAGCGGCCCTTGATCTCGACCTTCTGCCACTCGTCGTGCTTCGCGCCGAACTGGGCAGGGTCGCTCTTCAGCGACTGGGTGATGGCGGAGTTCTGCTGCTGCCGCTCGTCGTTGCGGCCGAACTGCCACGGCGAGAGGAAGTAGATGCAGGCACCCGCGAACACCCAGACGGCCAGGGTCAGCGCCAGCCAGCCCGGCTTGAGGAGGAACTTGAACCGCACGTCCTCACGGTAGATGACCGGTCAGAGCGCCCTGAGTGCGGCCACTGACTGCACCAACCCGCAGCGTTCTAGCGAGGCGAGCACGTCCCCGATCGTGCCGGGGGGATTGCGCCACGAGTTCGCGATCTGCTGGACGCAGCTCCACACGACCTCGGGATCGATGTCCCGCTGACGCATGACCTGCGCGGGGAAGTCCTTCAGGTTGTTGGTGACGATCACCCGCGCGTGAGCCCTGATCGCGGCCGCGAGCACGTGGTCTGGATCGGGCAGGTCCAGCGCGGTGACCAGCGTTCGTGGCCGATGACGAGACAATCCCGGACCGACGTGACCATCAGTGTCCGGATCCGCAGGAGCTGCTCCTCGGAAAGGTCCGGCCGGTTCTTGCGGATGTTGCGGAACACCTCGTCGAAGATCTGCTCAGTCCACTTGACCTTGCGTGAGCGCCGACAACTCATCGGCCGCTCGCCGCCGCCTCTGATCGTCGTTGCGCATGTACTCCACCAACGACACAGCCTTGATACGGCGATGTTTGCCGACCTTGCGGTACTCGATCGCACCGGCTTCCAGCAGGCCGATCAGGTACGGACGTGACACGTTCAACATGTCCGCGGCCTGTTGCGTGGTCAGTTCGGCGTCGGCGGGCACGACGGACACGCCGTGGCCCGCGGCCATGTAGGCGAGGATCTGGGCGAAGAGCTCGACGGCGGCACGCGGCAGCACCAGCACGTCGTCGTCTTCCTCGGCCCGGATGCGGACGTCGTTCCCGTCGTCTTCGTGGTCGTGCAGGTAGGCCTTCACCCTTGTCAACGCGGCGCCCGCCCGGACGACGTCGTGATCGTCAGGCTGGACGGCTCGCAGTGCAGCGGAACCCATCGCTCTCCTCCTTCCGCTATCCGCATTATTCGAAGCAGTCGCAACGACCTATCGGGTGAGCTGGACCTCGTGGAACTGGGTCACGAACCCCTCGCCCTCCGGGCTCGCGGCCATGATCCCGGCCGTGACCTCCGCGTCGGGCGGGAAGTACGCCTTGCGCAGCAGGTTCACCGGCTCCGACCCGTCGAGCCCGTACCGCACCCACACCGCGTCGCCCTTGCGTTCCGCACTCACCGTGAAGCGCTGGAACGGCTCCACGAGCGCCAGGTTCCAGTCCGAGAAACCCCGCGTGACCACCGTGCTGGCCTGCTGTTTCCCGTCGAACACCTCGACCCCGGCCTTGATCCAGTTCTCGCCGTCGACCAGCAGGCCGACACCGGCGTGGTCGTACTGCGCCGCGTACTCGCCGGAGAAGGTGGCGGTGACGGTGAAGTCGCCGGTGACGTTCAGGCCGTAGAGGTGGCCGTTGTCGCGGACCACGCCGTTGCCGGTGAGGCGCCAGAAGTCGCTGCCGGGGTCGGCGTGCACGGTCAGCGGGGTGGGCGACCACTTCGTCGGTTCGTTGAGCCACGTCCAGCCGGTGAGGTCCATGAACCTCATCCTCGCAAAGCCGCCCGTGCCGCTGCCAAGGCTTGCGCGCGGTAGCCGCCGCCGAACAGCACGGCGTGCACGAGCAGGGGGAAGAGCTGGTGCAACGGCACCCGTGCCTGCCAGCCGTCGGCCAGGGGCGCGACCTCCTGGTATGCGCCGAGCACGTGGTCGAGGAACGGGCAGCCGAAGAGCTGGAGCATCGCGAGATCGCTCTCTCGATGCCCGCCATGGGCCGCGGGGTCGATCAGCCACACCTGGCCGTCGGCGCCCCACAGCACGTTGCCGCTCCACAGGTCGCCGTGCAGCCGTGCGGGAGGTTCCGGCGGACCGGCGATCTCGCTGATCCGCGCGCACACCTCACCCACGTCAACGCCCGCTTGCCGCGCGTACGGCTCGATGCGGTGTGACGCGAACCACGACGGCCACTCCGCAGACGGCTCGTTGAGCATCGGTGCCAGGCCGATCGTGGCCTCGCGCGGGCCGCCGGGCGGTGGGGAGCCGAACGCCTCAGCGCCGGCGAGGTGCAACACAGCCAGCCGGCGCCCGAAGGTCACGGCCGCCTGAAGATTCGGTTCGCCGACCGGGATCTCGTCGATCACCAGCGCGCCCTCCTCAGCGCTGTGCACGAACGAGACCGGCGGGCCTCCGTCCACGCGCAGCCACCGCAGGCCGGCCGCCTCGGCGGAGGTGGCGGCAGGCGACTGGTGCTTCGTCCTCAGAGTCGCTCGCGGACCCACGCGATCAATCCCGGCATCGCCGCCTCCGTCATCACGAGCACCTCGTCGAACCCGGAATCGTCGCCGTAGTAAGGATCCGGCACGTCCGCGCCGTCGGCGTCCGGATCGAACGAACGGAGCAGCCGGACGCGGTCGGGATCGGCCATCCGGCGCAACGCGCGGGCGTGGCCGGAGTCGAGCGCCACCAGCAGGTCGGCGTCGAGGTGGTCGGGACCGACCTGCGCGGCCACGTGGTCGACGGGATATCCGTTGTCCGCCAATGTCTTCAACGCGCGGGGATCGGCGGGGTCGCCGACGTGCCATCCGCCCGTTCCGGCACTGGACACCCGGACCTGGTGGGACAATCCTTCCCTGGACAGCCATTCTCGGAACACGAGCGCTGCCACGGGGGACCGGCAGATGTTGCCGGTGCAGACGAACGAGACGTGCATGTCGCGCAGCCTATGTGGTGCCGCCGCACGGTAACGCTCAACCGCTGTCGCAAGATGTACGGACAAACGACATGGAGGCCGCCCATGCAGACAGGTACCGACGTGCCCCCTCAACGGGAGATCATCGGGTGTACCGACGCCCTCGGGCGCCGTCGCGCGTTCGAGGTGTACCTCAACGAGAAGGGTCGCGTCTGCTTCCGCACCCCGCCCGGTGAGTCGGCGCAGCTCGACGCCTTCCAGCTGGACGAGCTGATCAGCCACCTCACCGAGCTCCGCCGCTACATGCAGTGACGCGCCGGTCTGAGCCCGTCGCCTAGAATTCCGGCGATGACCAGCCCAGACCTGCGCCACCACGGTGACGTCGACGCCGCGCCAGGCCTCGCCGACTTCGCCGTCAACGTGCGGGTGCCGCACCCGCCCGATTGGCTGCGCGAACGGCTGGCAGCGGCGCTCGACGGACTGGGGAGTTACCCCTCGAGGCAGGCCGAGGAACGCGCCCGTGAGGCAGTCGCACGCCGTCACGGGCGCACACCGGACGAGGTCCTGCTGCTCAACGGTGCCGCCGAGGGCTTCGCGCTGCTGCCGAAGCTCGCGCCGCGCCGTGCCGCGATCGTCCACCCCGGGTTCACCGAGCCCGAGGTGGCTTTTCGCGATGCCGGAATTCCGGTCGAGCACGTGCTGCTCGACGGCGACTTCCGCCTCCGCCCCGTGACCTCGGACGCCGACCTCACCGTCATCGGCAACCCGACGAACCCGACGTCGGTGCTGCACGAGGCGA
Organism: Lentzea sp. HUAS TT2; assembly: GCF_051853195.1. Lineage (NCBI taxonomy): Bacteria > Bacillati > Actinomycetota > Actinomycetes > Pseudonocardiales > Pseudonocardiaceae > Lentzea > Lentzea sp. HUAS TT2. The sequence goes on from NZ_CP196667.1 coordinate 3,883,252, forward strand.
TCGAACTCAAGGCGCTGCCCGGCCGGTTGGTGGTCGACGAGGCGTTCATGGACGCCGTCCCCGGCGAGCCCGAGTCGCTCGCGCACGACCCCGACGTGCTGGTCCTGCGCAGCCTCACCAAGACCTGGGGCCTGGCGGGCCTGCGCGCCGGCTACTTCCTCGGCGACCCGGAGACCCTCGCCCGGCTGGCGCACGGCCGTCCGCACTGGCCAGTGGGCAGTCTCACGCTGGAGGCGATCACGGCGTGCTGCGAACCGGAGGCGCTCGCCCAGTCCGCGCTGTTCGCGAAGGAGGCAGAGCAGCACGCCGCCTACGCGGTGGAGCAGCTCCAGGACCTCGTCGTCGTGGCGCCCAAGGGACCGTTCCTGCTGCTCAGGGCGCCGAAGGGGACGCGGCAGGCGTTGCGGGACAAGGGGATTGCGGTACGGCGCTGCGACACGTTCCCCGGACTCGACGACACGTACCTGCGCGTGGCGATCCGCCCGCCGGAGGAGTTCGCGGTGTTCGCCGACGCACTGCGGGTAGTGATGGAGGAACTGGCGTGAAGCTCGCCGACGTGATCGCGGTCCTGGAGTCCGCGTATCCGCCGAAGACCGCCGAGAAGTGGGACGCGGTGGGCCTGGTCTGCGGTGACCCGGCCGAAGAAGTCACCAGGGTCCTGGTCTGCGTGGACCCGACGTCGTCCACTGTGGACGAGGCGGTCGAACGGGGCGCGCAGCTCGTGCTCGCGCACCACCCGCTGCTCCTCAAGGGCGTCAACGGGGTTCCCGCCGACGACCCCAAGGGTGCGTTGGTGCACAAGCTGATCCGCAACGGCGCCGCCCTGTACTGCGCGCACACCAACGCCGACAGCGCACTGCCCGGCGTCTCGGACGCGCTCGCGAAGGCCATCGGACTCACCGTCACCGGCCCGCTCGACGCCGCCCAGCGCACCCCGCTGGACGTGCTGACCACGTACGTGCCGGTCCCGGAGTCGGAGCAGCTGCTCAAGGCGCTGACCGAGGCGGGAGCGGGCGCGCTCGGCGACTACCGCGAGGCCGCCTGGATCAACACCGTCGTGGGCCAGTTCCGCCCGACGGACGGCGCCGCACCGGTGATCGGCTCGGTCGGCGAGCTGACCAGGCACGAGGAGACGCGCATCGAGGTCGTCGTGCCACGCGCTCGCCGCACTGCCGTCATCAACGCGCTCAAGGCCGCCCACTCCTACGAGGAACCGGGCTTCACGCTGCACGAGATCGCCGACCTGCCGGGCGACACCGGCTCAGGCCGCATCGGTGAGCTCGCGGAACCCGAGCCGCTGCGGGTGTTCGCCCAGCGGGTCGCCGACGCGCTGCCCGTCACGGTGCAGGGCGTCAGGGCGGCGGGAGACCCGGAACGCCTGGTCAAACGGGTCGCGGTGTGCGGCGGCGCCGGTGATGGTTTCCTGGGCAAGGTGCAGCGCGCCGGCGTCGACGCCTACGTCACGGCCGACCTGCGGCACCACCCGGCGAGCGAGCACATCGAGGCCGGCGGACCCGCGTTGGTCGACGTCGCGCACTGGGCCAGCGAGTGGCCGTGGTGCGAGCAGGCGGCGGAGATCCTGCGGGCTGCCTTCGGCGGTAGGGTCGACGTACTCGTCTCCACTCGCCGGACCGATCCGTGGACCGTCGGTGCGACGAGCACAGCAGCAGGAGGACATGCGTGAAAGCCGACCCCGCAGTGCAGCGCAGGCTGCTCGACCTGGCCGCGGTCGACGCCGAACTGTCGCGTGTCACCCACCGCCGCCGCACGCTGCCGGAGATCACGGAGATCAACGAGGTCGAACAGCAGGTGCGCACCAAGCAGGACGCGCTGGTGGCCGTCGAGACGACGCTCACCGACCTGGACCGCGACGTGAAGCGCCAGGAGACCGAGATCGAGCAGGTCCGCGCCCGTGGCGAGCGCGACCGCAAGCTGATGCAGTCGGGCTCCGTCGGCGCCAAGCAGCTCACCGAACTGGAACACGAGCTCACCACCATCCAGCGCCGCCAGGGCGTCCTCGAGGACGACCTGCTGGAACTGATGGAACGCCGCGAGGCCGTCGAGGCTGACGCGTCCTTCGCACGCGTGGAGCTCGACAAGGCCCGCCAGACGCTGGAAGACGCCACGGCCCGCCGTGACACCGCCCTCGCTGACCTGGAGTCGACCGAGACCCGCCGCAACGCCGACCGTTCGGCGATGGCCAAGGGCTTCCCGGACGACCTGCTCAAGGCCTACGACCGCCAGCGCGAGCAGCGCGGCATCGGCGCGGCCCTGATCCAGTCCCGCCGCTGCGGCGCGTGCCGGATCGAGCTGGACCGCAGCGCGGTGTCGAAGCTCAAGGAGGCGGCGGCCGACGAGGTCGTGCGGTGTGAGGAGTGCGGCGCGATCCTGGTCCGCACCTCGGAGTCAGGTCTGTAGCAGGAGCACAGCAGAAAGGGGGCTGCCCACCTGGGCAGCCCCCTTTCTGGTTCAACTCGGTACTACTTGGGCAGTTGCTGCTTGGTCGCCTTGGCGGGGACCGTCCGCTTCGACTTCTCGAGCGAGGTCGCCGCGTCCGAGGACATGGCGAGGTTCTGCTCGGAGGAGTACGGCGGGGAGTCGAGCAGGATGAAGTTGCCGTCGCCGAGGTTGGCGAAGACCCGCTGCTCGTTGTTCGCACCGGCGGCGAACGACACGTCGTACGGCGAGGCCCACGTCGTGTCGGACCACAACCGCCACGTCGTGGCGCCCGGCGCGGTCTGGCCACCGCGGTAGATCTCACCGTTGGTGTCGCGGGCGACGACCTCGACGATGTTGAACTTGTTCAGCACCGCCTCGGGCGAGCCCGTGAAGTTCAAGGCACCGCTGATGTCGGTCCAGCCCGTGAAGCCCGACGCGCCTTCCTTCTGCGTGTAGAGCTTGTTGTTGCTGGCGCGGGCCACCAGCTGCACCTTGCCGTCGGAGAAGACGACGGCGGCGGGGGCGCCGGCGGCGGTGATGCCGGAGGCCACCCGGTGCGGGCTCAGCACACCGTTGGCGAACTTCTTGACCGCGACCACGTTCGTCACGCTGGCGTAGGCGATCTCGAAGCCGTCACCGGACGGGACGATCGTCATCTCGCCGCTCATGTTGTAGGTGTCGGGCGCGGTGGCCTGACGCCACGGCTTGAACTCGCCGTTGATCCCGAACTGCTCGGAGTACCACAGCTTGTTGTTGCCGTCGACGGAGAACGCGGTGAGCACCTTGTTGTTGCCACGCACCAGGATCGGCGACGTGTTGAGCGCGCCGTTGACCGCCTTCGTCGACCACACGTTCGGGTTGGACGAGGGCGGCTCGGTGAACGCGGTCACCTGGGCGTTGGTGCCCCGCGCCATGACGACGACCTTGTTGTCCTCGCGCTGGGCGATGGACGCGCGGCCGGTGTACCCGGTGCTGGTCAAGGCGTTGAACTCGACGCTTTCGCTGTTGGGCACCGACTGGAAGAGGCGGTGCACCGTGCCGTTGCCGTCGGCGTAGGCGATCTCGAACCGCGACTTCGACGCGTTGTAGATCATCTCAGCCTTGTCGACCGCCGGGGCGGGCGTCTGCGGAGGCGTGATCTTGTCGGGGTTCTTGAGCTTGCAGGAGTCCACGTCGATCATCAGCTGCTGGAGGTCCTGCCACCAGATGATGTACTCCTTCCACGTGTTCTCCGCGCCGTTCGCCCAGGTCTTCGTGGCGTTGTCGAAGCGGTACCAGTAGACGTCGGGGCCGGCGTGCCCGATGACGATGTCGGCGCCGGGGGAGAGGATCTGCTGGTAGCCGTTCCAGCCGGTGCCCACGTTGCGCCCGTACTCGATCCACCGCTTGTTCTTGTGGTCGTAGTGGAAGCGGAACAGCGTGCCGTCACCGATGTTCGGGTCACGGGCGTAGAGCACGCCGTCACCCGCGGCGAAGACCTGGTCGTACTTGCCCCAGCCCTCGTCGATGATCGTCTTGGTCCAGGTCTCGGCCTGCTCGTTGTAGACGCTGTGCTCGAGCTGGCCGGTGGCGACCGCGGCGTAGAAGTGGTTGTTGGTGTCGACCGTGATCCGGTTGATGTACCGGGGGTCGGTCCAGCCGGTCCACCCGCTCGCGATCTGCTTGCTGACACCGCCGTTGGCCCAGCCGATGCCTTCGACCCACTGGTGCCGGTGGACGTTGCCGTCCGCCAGGATCATGTACTTGTAGCCGTTGGCGCCGGCGATGAACCGCATGTTGTTCCAGCCGTTGCCGATCCGGCCGGTGGAGTGGTCCCACGACGTGAGGCCGCTCTCGGGCTCCATGTACTTCTTCCGGTACAGACCGGCGTCAGGGCTGGAGCCCCACATGTCCGCGTAGGGCTTGCACTCCACATCGGACGCGATCGGCTTGACGCTGCACGTGTCGATCGAGGGTGCGATCTCGTCGACGTCGCCCCAGGTGCTGATCTGCTGCTTCCACAGGCCGGCGCCGCCGTGCTCGTAGTGCCCCGTCGGGTTCTCCGCGCTCTCAGCCTTCCAGCGGTACCACCAGGTCCCGCCACCGGGCGCGGTGCCGTAGATGATGTCGCCGCCGGGAGAGGTGAGCTGCTTGAAGCCGTTCCAGCCCGTGCCGAGGCTCTTCTCCCGCTGCGTGAACGTACCGGTGGCGTCGTCGTACTGGAAGCGGTAGAGCGTGCCGTCGCCGACGTTGCGGTCACGGGCGTAGAGCACGCCGGGACCGGCCGCGAAGACCTGGTCGTACTTGCCCCAGCCGGCCTCGACGACTTTGGTGGTCATCACACCGGAGGTCTCGTTGTACTTGTGCTGCTTGAGACTTCCGCTGTCGTCCACTGTGTACAGCGTGTTCGTGGAGTCCACGGTGAGCCGGTAGCGGAAGGCGGGCAGGTTCCAGCCGGGCCAGCTGGTGGAGATCAGCTTGCTGATGCCGTTGTCGGCCCAGCCGACGCCGTCGATCCACTGGTGGCGACGGAGTTCGCCATTGTCCAAAGTGAACCAGATGTAGCCGTTGGGGCCGGCGACGAAGTGGTGGTCCCAACCCCAGCCGATGCCCTGGTCCGTCCACGGGCCGGTGTAGCCGGCGGAGGGCTCGGTGGTGGTGCGGAGGCTGAGGCCCGGGCTGTTCGCCATGCTCACGAACACGTTGACCTTGGGCTTGCAGAAGATCGTGTCGACGGCGTTGGCGACGTTGCCACCGCTCATGAGGACCGGCAGGCCGGCGATCCCCACGGCGGCGGCGAGAGCCACCCGCGTCCAGCGTCTCCACGACCCGCGCTCGGGTCTGGTCATGACTGAGGTCCCCCAATTCTGGACATGCCAAAGCCCGCGCGGTCCGCGCGGCAGGTAGTTGCTGACATCCCCCAGAGGATGCTGACGGAGGCTTTGTAGCAGACGAAATCCCCGGATGGGAATCCTGCGGACGAACCGCACATCGACGCCGTCTGTTACACAAAGTGACCAGTTGCACATCTCTTGTGAAATCGGCGTTTACGACTTTATGCTCCGCTCTGCCCGAACTTGGGGGCCTCACTTCCTGGGGGAAGATCCATATGACCGGCCGCAGAGCCGGGCGCTTCCGCGCGCCCAAATACCTGGTTCCCGTGCTGGGGCTGTTGCTCACAGTGACGCTCGTCATCGGTGTCGGCGGGTCCGGCATGACGGCGCTCCTGCCCTGGTTCACCGACGCCGGGCGTGAGCTGGCGGAGCAGCTGGACAGGGCTCGCGGACTCGCCGCCCAGCAGGACGGCGGCACCGCGGACGGTCTCCCGTCCGAGAGCGACAGCCGTGAGGGCAACCTCGGGATGCCGGTCTCGGAGATGTCGAAGTACCCCAGGCCGAAGTTCGGATCGCCGGAGGGCGGCGCGCGCAACACCGCGAAGGTGGAGCAGGGGCCGAGCAAGGTCACCGGGTTCGACTCGAAGACGAGCCGTCTCGACTCGCGCTCCCGCAACGAGACGACCTACCGCAACACCGACGGCACGCGGACCACGCAGTTCAGCGACACGCCGATCAACTACCGCAAGCCGGACGGCACGTGGGCGCCGATCGACCCGTCCCTGGTGGCGGACAACGGTTCGTGGCGCAACAAGGCCGACGGCGTGTCGTTGCAGCTCGCGAGCAAGGCCGACGCGTCGTCACTGGTGACGATCAAGCTCGACGACCAGCACGAGTTCGCCTACGGCCTGGCCGGCGCGCGGGGCAGCGCTGGTGTGCAGGCGGGCACGACCGTCACCTACCCCGGTGTCGCCGACCACGCCGACCTGCGGGTCGAGTCGGTTCCCGGTGGTGCCAAGGAGATCCTGGTCCTCAACGACAGGGCCGCCGCGCGCACGTGGGACTTCCCGTTGCGGCTCAAGGGTTTGACCGCGAAGGTCGTGGACGGCTCGGTCGTGCTGTCAGACTCGTCCGGTCGTGAGCGGCTGAGCATTCCCCCCGGCTTCATGACCGATTCCGCGCCGCGCAAGGAAGACGTCGTCCCTGCGCAGTCGTTCGGCGTGAAGTACGAGATCACCGGCGGCGGCCGCACCCTGCGGGTGTCGCTCGACTCCGCGTGGCTCGACGACCCTGCCCGCGTGTACCCGGTGCTGGTCGACCCCACGGTGTTCGAGGGCAGGCCGGAGGCCCGGCAGCTCGGCCAGGGCGCGGTTCCCGGCGAACTGGCCATCGGCAACAGCCGCACGGCGCTGCTGCGGTTCGGTGCGGTGAGCACCGCGCTGCGCAACCACAAGATCTTCGGTGCCCAGCTGCAGCTGGTGAACTTCGACTCGGCGACCTGCAAGCCGCAGCCGATGGTGGTGCGCTCGGTCGCGGGCAACTTCACGGACGCCTCGCCCGCTCTGGGCGGGGTGATAGGCGGCGGGTCGTTCTCGCACGGCTTCATGTCGGTGGGGCAGACGCGATCCGCGTGCCCGGCGGCACCGGAGCTGATCGACCTGGGCATCGGCGGCGAGCAGCTGGTGCAGGGCTGGGCCAACGGTGCCGCGAACAACGGCATCGCGTTGCAGGCGCAGAACCAGGGTTCGGCCGCCCAGTGGAAGAAGATCGTGGGTGCGGGCACGGCGAACCCGCCGAAGCTGTTCGTGACGCACAGCCCGTACAACGCCGAGTACCGGATCGACCAGCCGGTCCCGGACCCGCCGCTGACGAGTCAGCAGCCGGGCAAGGTGAAGGTCTGGGTGCGGAACACGGGTGCGAACGCGTGGGACCCGGCGAACTACGACCTGGCGTACAAGGTCTTCAACGCGGACACCAACGCTCTGGTCGACGTGGTGCGCGCGAAGGGTCTGCCGCACACGGTGAACCGTGGTGACGCGGTCACCTTGGAAGCGGACATCGCGAAGCTGCCGTACGGCCGCTACGTCTTCGACTTCTCGATGCGGCACGGGAACACGGTGTTCACCGACGAGCAGGTGGCGCCGGCGCGGATCACGCTGGAGGTCTTCAACGTTCCGCCGGTGGTGACGGAGCAGTACCCGCCGGCCGGTCAGAACGTGGAGACGCTGCGGCCGCAGCTGTGGGCCAAGGCGCAGGACCACGAGGGTGACGCGATCACCTACAAGTTCCAGATCTGCGAGCGCGACCAGGCGGGCGCCGAGGTCGGTTGCTTCGACTCCGGGGTCATCGCCCCTGCGTACTGGACGGTGCCGGAAGGCAAGCTGCGCTGGGACCGCGTCTACTACTGGCGTGCGTTCGCCTACGACGGCAACGGCGAGAGCAGTCCGGTCGCCTGGTCGGCTCTGATCACGTCGGTGCCGCAGCCCGAGGTCACCTCGCGGATGGGCAACGCGCCCTACACCGGCAACGGTCTCGGGTTCGACCCGATGGTCGGCAACTACACGACCGCGGCGATCGACGCCGCGGCCGCGACGGCGGGCCCCGAGCTCAACGTCGCCCGCACGTACAACAGCCTCGACCCGCGGGCGAAGCTGACGTTCGGCAGCGGCTGGTCGACCCGGTACGACATGCGGGTCGTCGAGGACGGTGACGGTTCGGGCAACGTCGTGGTGACGTACCCCGACGGTCAGCAGGTGCGGTTCGGCAAGAACCCCGACGGCACGTTCACGCCGCCGCCGGGTCGTGCCGCGACCCTGGTCCGTTCGGCGTCGGACTGGAAGCTGGTCGACAAGGACCGGACGGTCTACGGCTTCGACAACAGCGGTGCGCTGGTGTCCATCAAGGACAGTGCGGCGCGGCTGGTCGAGCTGACCTACAAGGACGACAACGGCAAGAGGCTGCTGGAGAAGGTCACCAGCAGGACCAGCAACCGCACGCTGTTCTTCGCCTGGAACGCCGACCGGACGCATGTCGAGTACGTGCGCACCGAGCCGGTGGACGGGTCAGCGCTGGAGTGGAAGTACGTCTACGACGCGGATCAGCTGCGCGAGGTGTGCGACCCGACCGGCAAGTGCACGCGCTACAACTACGAGAAGGGCTCGCACTACCGCAGCACGGTCCTCGACTCCCGCCCGGACTCGTACTGGCGGCTGGGTGAGGCCGGCGGCGACGACGCGAACTCGCAGATCAGCGTCAAGCTGGGCAAGGACCTGGGCAAGTTCGTCGGTGTCGGTGCGCCGAACCAGAACCAGACCGGTGCGCTGGGCGGCAGCGACGACCGCGCCGTGCGGCTCGGTGGCGGCAGCCACGTGACGCTGCCGGAGAAGCAGGTCAACAAGCACCGCGACCTGGCGATCGAGCTGTGGTTCAAGACCACCTCGGCCGGTCCTCTCGTGGGGTACCAGGACAAGGCGGTCGGCGAGACGCCCGGCCGCGGCGTGCCGTTGCTGTACATCGGGTCCGACGGCAAGCTGCGCGGCCAGTTCTGGCAGGGCGCGATCAACCCGATCACCACCACCGGCACGGTCAACGACGACCAGTGGCACCACGTGGTGCTGTCGGGCTCGGTCGCTAGCCAGACGTTGTTCCTGGACGGCAAGGTCGTCAACTCCACGCCGCTGGCGGGTCCGATCGACCACGCGCTGCTGCAGTTCGCTCAGGTCGGCGCGGCCAACGTGACGGGTTCCTGGCCGGGCATCGCCTCAGGTCGCACGTCGTTCTCCGGTCTGGTGGACGAGGTCGCGTTCTACGCCCGCCCGCTGGGCCTGAGCCAGGTCGCGACGCACCACGCGGCGCAGGCGGCCGGTGACCAGGTCACCGAGGTCACCATGCCCGGCGGTCTGGACAGGGTCGCGGCGAAGATCAGCTACGACCACGTCCACGACCGCATGCGCGAGTACGTCGACAGCGACGGCGGCCGCTGGCAGCTCGGCGTGCCCACGATGGGCGGCAACGAGGAGAACCTGATCCGCAGCGTGCGGGTCGTGGATCCGGGTGGCCGTCCGCAGTACTACGACTTCGACGGCGCCAAGGGCAGGATCCTCCGCCAGGTCACGCCGATCGGTGCGGCGGTGCGGCCGGAGGACATGGTCGGCCGTGACTGCCGGACCAACGGCGACGGCATCACCACGTGCGACGGCCTGGTCGTCTCGCTGGGTGTCCGCCTGTTCGACTACGACAAGTCGGGTTTCCAGCAGACGATCAAGGACGAGCTCGCCAACGAGGCGACGCTGGTCCACGACGAGCGCGGTAACCTGAAGCAGAAGATCAGCTGCCGGGAGATCACCTGGGTCGGTGACCAGCAGCAGAAGAACTGCCAGACCACCTACTACACCTACCAGGCACCGACCGCGGACCCGACCGACCCGCGCACGGACAAGCTGCTGGAGACCCGCGACGCCCGGTCGTCCGGTCCGGCCGACAACACCTACCTGACCACGTCGAGCTACACCGATTTCGGTGACCTGGAACGGGAGACGAACCCGGACGGCGGTTCGACGTTCCACCGCTACACCGACGGTTCGACGACCGCGGTCGGCTCCACGAAGCCGGAGCCGGTGCGGCTGCTGAAGTCGACCACCGACCCGCGCGGCTCGACCACGGTCAACAAGTACTACGAGAACGGCGACCTGGCCGAGACGCAGTCCCCCTCGGGCATGCGGACGGTCTTCACCTACGACGTGCTGGGCCGCAAGAAGACCGCGACGGAGATCTCCGACGCGAACCCCGGCGGCGTGACCACGACGTACAAGTACGACAAGCTCGGCCGCGTCACGGAGGTCGTCTACCCGGCGACCAAGAACGCCGTGACGGGCAAGACCCACGTGGAGACGGCGAAGACCGAGTACGACGCGGACGGCAACACGACCGCGGCCGAGATCGTCGACTCGCAGGACCCCGGCAACCCGCGCCGTTCGACGTTCGAGTTCGACGCGTTCGGCCGCATGACCAAGACGATCGGGCCTGAGGGCAACGAGGCGTCGTTCGGTTATGACGTGTTCGGCAACCGCACGTGGGCCATCGACGCCAACGGCGTGAAGACCGTCTACACCTACACAGCTCGCAACAAGGTCGCGCAGGTCCGTCTGGTCGGCTACCACGGCAAGGCGATCACGCCCGGTGCCACCGGTTTCGACCCGCTGGACCCGGACGAGCCGCTGCCGGACCTGGTCCTGGAGTCGAACCAGTACGACCACACCGGCAAGTTGCTGGTGCAGACCGACGCCATGGGCAGGCGGACCGAGTACTCGTACTTCGGTGACGGCCTGGTCAAGGAGATCAAGGCCAAGGCGGACAACAAGGACGGCACGCAGGCGATCCCGATCCAGCAGAACACCTATGACGCCGCGGGCAACCTGACCCGTCAGGTCGGCATGGGTGGCAAGGTCGTCGCGCACGAGGTCGACGCCACCGGCCGGCTCAAGTCCTCCACGCAGGAACCGGACACGCTGCGCCGCCGCACCGACTACACCTACGACCTGAGCGGCAACATCACGAAGGTCGTCCGCGGCGGTGCGCACTCCAACACCGGTGCGTTCACCGCGGCGTTCTCCGAGGTCGTGGACTTCGAGTACGACGCGTACGGCCGTCAGGTCAAGGAGTCGATGCGCGGTTCCGCCGGAGTCGCCGTCACGCGCAAGAAGTACGACCAGCGCGACCTGGTCACGTCGGTCATCGCGCCGCTCGGCAACGTCGCCGGTGCCGTGGAGGCCAGCCACACCACCGAGTACAAGTACGACGAGCGCAGCCGCACGGTCTCGATGGTCTCGCCTCCGGTCACCACGGAGGAGTACGGCAAGGCGCCGTCGGTCACGCGTCCGACGTCCACGACGGGCTACAACGCGTTCGGTGACGTCACCGAGATCCGCAACCCGGCCGGTGGCGTCATGACCATGGCCTACGACAAGGCGGGTCGTGCCGTGCGCACGGTCTCCCCGTCGTACCAGGCACCGGGTTCCGGCTCGCCGGTCAACGGCGTGGCGACGGTCGAGTACGACGCGATGGGCCGCGCGACCAAGACGACCGACCCCACTGGCGCGTCGATCTGGATGTACTACGACCAGCGCGGCCGTCTGGTGGAGAAGCGCGACCCGAACCCGGACGAGCGCACCACCCCTGGCGGTTCGTGGCGCTACAGCTACACGAACAACGGCGACCTGCTGTCCACACAGGACCCGACCGGCGGCACGACCCAGCGCACGTACGACCAGTTCAGCCGCGCGGTCACCCAGACCGTGCTGGAGACCACGCCGCAGCCCGCCGCGTTCGAGACGAAGCTCGCCTACGACGCCAAGGGCAACCTCGACACCATCACCTCGCCGAAGAACGAGGTGACCCGCTTCGGCTACGACGCGCTGGGGCAGAAAACCAGCGTGACCGACCCGGCCGGGGTCGTGACGCAGCTCGGCTACGACTCGTTCGGCAACCAGGTCTACACCCGCGACGCCCAGGGCCGTGCCTCGTACCAGCGCCTCGACCAGGCGGGCAACAAGGTCCTCGACCTGAGCCTCGCCCCGAACGGCCAGGTGCTGCGGCAGGGCAAGTACACCTACGACATCGCGGGCAACATGGTCACCGCGACCGACCCGCTCGGCAAGGTCACGAAGAGCACCTACGACGCCCTCGGCCAGCTCACCGCGCTGGAAGAGCCGGTGTCGGCCACCGAGTCCATCACCACCTCCTACGGCTACGACAACTCGGGCCGCAGGACGCGGGTGACGGACGGCCGCTCCAACGCGACCTTCTACACCTACAACTCCCTGGGCAAGCCGGAGTCGGTGATCGAGCCGTCCACCGCGGCCCACCCGAACCTCACCGACCGCACCTGGACCACCGCCTACGACAACTCGGGCCGCCCGACTGTCCTGACGGCTCCCGGCGGGGTGACGCGCACCCGTGAGTACGACGGCCTCGGCCGTCTACGCAAGGAAACGGGCGCGGGCGCCGCAGCGTCGGCTTCGGAGCGTCTGGTCTCCTACGACCTCGTCGGCCGCCCGACCTCCGTGTCGGCTCCCGGCGGCTCCAACACCTACTCCTACAACACCCGCGGTCTGCTGACCTCGGCCACGGGCCCGTCCGGTGACGCGACCTTCGGCTACGACGAGGCAGGCCGTCTCTCGACCCGCACGGACGCCTCGGGCACGTCGTCGTTCAGCTACGTCAACGGCCGCCTGAACTCCGCGCAGGACGGCGTCTCCGGCGCCCTGGTGGCGTTCGGCTACAACCCCGCCGGCCTGGTCGAGTCGATGAACTACGGCGCGGGCAGGGTCCGCACGTTCGGCTACGACGACTTCGGCCGCGAGACCTCGGACGTCACGAAGAACTCGACCGGTGGCGTCGTCGCCTCCGTCGGGTACGAGTACGACCTGGCCGACCGCCTGAAGAAGAAGACCACCGCGGGCACCGCCGGCGGCGGCGAGCAGACCTACGGCTACGACGACCTCGGCCGCATGACGTCCTGGACGTCCGGCGGCGCGACGACGGCGTATGCCTGGGACAAGTCCGGCAACCGGATCCAGAACGGCGCCAAGACCTCGGCGTTCGACGAGCGCAACCGCGTCCTGTCCGACGGCGACTACACCTACAAGTACTCGCCGCGCGGCACCCGCGACTCGCGCACCTCGTCGGGCTTCGAGGAGAAGTTCGAGTTCGACGCCTTCGACCGCCTGACCAAGGTCGGTTCCGCGACCTACACCTACGACGGTCTCGACCGCCCGGTCACGCGCGGTTCCAAGCAGTTCAAGTACTCCGGCCCGTCGATCGACCCGGTGTCCGACTCGACGTCGTTGTTCGGCCGCGGCGCCGGCGGCGAGCTGCTGTCGCAGTCGTCCGGTGCGGAAAAGCGCTTGTTGTTGTCCGACAAGCACGGCGACGTCGTGGGCGGCATCGACGCGTCCTCGGCCCAGCTGAAGGACTCGGTCGCCTACGACCCGTGGGGCAAGGTGACGGCGTCGACCGGCACCAAGCCCGCCGTGGGCTTCCAGGGCGACTGGACCGACCCGGACAGCGGCCACGTCAACATGGGCGCCCGCTGGTACGACCCGTCCACCGGCGGCTTCGCCTCCCGTGACTCGGTCGACCAGGGCGGCCCGGGTTCCGGCGGCTTCAACCGCTACTCCTACGGCGTCGGCTCCCCGGTCAACGGCTTCGACCCCAACGGTCACAACTGGTTCAGCGACGCCGTCTCCTGGGTCGGCGACAACATCTCCACCGTCGGCCACACCGTCCTCGACGTGGCAGGCCTGGTCCCCGGCCTCGGTGAGATCGCGGACGGCATCAACGCCGTCTGGTACCTCGCGGAAGGCAACTACACCGACGCCGCCCTGTCCGCGGCGGGCATGATCCCGTTCGGCGGCTGGGGCGCCACCGCGGCGAAGTGGGGCAACCGCGGCTACGACGCCGTCCGCGGCGCCGACAACGTCCCAACCCCGCGCAGCCCGGACGCGCCGCACCCCCGTCGCCCCGACGGCCCCAACGCAGGCAAGGGCCCGGACGGCATGCCGTTGAAGAAGACGGACGTCCCGAACGCCTCGAAGTCGTTGCCAGATCCCCGAAAGCTGGCAGCAGAGGCAGCGGCACGAAGAGCCGCGGCAGCAGCCGCCGCCTACCAGGCAGCGGTACGCAGAACGGCAGCAGCCAAGGCCGCCGTGGCCAAGGCCGTGAAGAGCAACCCGATCCCCACGTTGAAGGCTGCTCTCAAGCCGCGTATCGCCAATGCCAAGAACATCATCTCGGCGATGCCCAACGCCCCGGCGCGCATCGTCCAGACCGCCGTCACGAACGTCCAGGACCTCAACAAGGTCTACGAGACGATCAAGACCGCGATCCTGGGCGTGGGCAAGGAGGTCATCCAGGAGGCCGCGCAGGCCCAGGTGGCGGAAACCCTTGCGACGTTGGGTGTTCCGTACGCCGAGGACATCCTCGACCTGGCCGGTGGTGGCAAGAAGAAGAAACGTGCCGGCGACAAGGGCAAGGAGGCCAAGCAGAACGCGGCCTCGGGCGGTTCGTGCCCGGTGCCGTGGGCGGCGTCGAACAGCTTCGTGCCCGGCACGCTGGTCGTGATGGCCGACGGCTCCCGCAAGAAGATCGAGGACCTGCGTGAGGGCGAGTACGTCCTGGCCACCGACCCGACCACGGGCACGTCAGGAGCGCGCGAGGTCACCGAGGTCCGTACCAAGACCTCTGAGCGCGTCATGGTCGAGCTGACCGACACTGCCGGCGGCAAGATCAAGGCCACCGACGAGCACCCGTTCTGGGTGGAGTCGGAGAAGCGCTGGGTCAAGGCGATCGACGTCAAGCCCACGTACCGGTTCCTCACCGCCGACAACAGGTCGGCCGAGGTCACTGGCACGCGGACTTGGAGCGGGATCGAGAAGGTCCACAACTTCACGGTCGACGGGCTGCACACGTACTACGTCGCCAGCTCTCCGGAGGCCGCGCCACTCCTCGTCCACAACGAGGACAGGGAGTCGATTACCGGTTGTGAGAACCTCGAGGCCGCAGATCCCGTCAGGCACTTGGCACTGGGGATCGAAGACAAGGGCGTCAAGGACTTCGCGGAGGCAGTTGGTGCGACGCACCTGATGGGCGAGTCTGGATGGAAGGCCAGCGTCCACGCCACTGTCGCGAACATCGGATCCGGCTCGAAGGTGTCGTTCCTGCTCGACGGGCTCGACGCCGCGGGCCAAGGATATGAGCAGGCCGCCAAGATTGCTGTAGCGAAGGCAAAGGCCGGTACGGAGCGCGCGACCGAGTGGGAGTTGGCCGAAGTAGCGCAGCATGGAAAGCTCGACGACGTCGACTTCTACCGAACGAGTAGGAAGACGGGCACTTGGGCGCTAGTGAAGCCGAATCCAAAGCACAGAGGCTGAAGCCGGTCCGCGCTGAGTTGGACCTCCGTGACGAGCGGAAGTTCAGCCTGGCGGACTACGGCACCAGTCACGCGTGGGCAGTGTTCCGCGGAATACCTCTGCGCGATGACGATATCCCGTTCGGGTCTGCCGCCCGAGTACTTGACGTCGTGTTCCTCGGACTGGAGCGCATCGCCAGTTGGAGGCACATCAAGTCATTGCACGTGCGGATGGCCGACCAGGCTCAGCGGGACGCGCTGGCGGAGCGGATCGGCCGGATTCGCAAGTCGGATTCCGTCTACTTCATCGAGGAAGGCTCGCTCGAGAACTACGTCATCGCGTCTCGCGTCTACTGGGCGGAGTACAACCTGACGTACGACGCGGACAGCCCGCTCATCGCTGACAGCAGGGCGGACAGCGCGGCCTACCGGCAGGCGAACCTGCCGCTTGGGCCGGTTCGCTACGCCGACTACGAGCAGTAGACGAGCGGGCCCACCGTTCAGGGTGCTCGTGAGTGACCCTTCGGTCAGCGGGTTCCAACGTTGCCCGCAACACCTTGGATTCCAGGGAGTTGCGGGCATCGTGGTTTCACGAGAGTCGTGGGCGACGTTCGTCGAGGGCCTGGGCTGGGGAAGGGCAATGTCTCGGGTGCGGTTCGTGGTGGGTAGAGGTTGAACTGCTCGACGGGTGGTATCTAACGGGAGTCAGGACAGAGGGCAGCCTGCTCGGACTGAGTCAAGGCCGGCCGTCTTCCGTGACGTCTTCTCTGTCCGGACAGGGCGTCGGTTGGCGCGGAACTGCCGAATTCCTGCCTGCGACCATCGGACAATGGCTGGACGCGAACATCGGCTGCACGCTGGGAACAGTGCTGCCTTGCGCCTGGGCCGACCATGCCGGGAATGCTTGCGTGCGTTTGGGGCGGTCCCTTTCTCGTCACTTGCTGCGGCGCAGGCGCAGCGCCGAGACGAGGAAGAACACGCCGCCGATCGCCGCGTACCCGGCAAGGTTGCTCAAAGTCGCCCCGTCAGCCCCAGCCTGCAGAACGAACGAAGTACCGGCGAGAGTGGAGATCCCACCGCTGAGAATCATCGGCCACTGCCCACCAAGGCTCCGCCGCACCAGCCCAACGGCCAGCTGAGCCACCCCGGACACCACGGCCCAGACACCCCACACCGTCAAAACCGCCGGAATCCCGGACGTGACAGCGAACGCCAGCCCAGCCGCCGCGAGCGTGCTGACCGCGATGTTGGCGTAGAGCGCGGGAGAAGCCCCACCACGCGAGGTCCGGCTGTCGACCACGATCGCCGCCACGTCGAACAACGGGTACAGCACCAGCAAAGCCCCGCTGACCAGCCCGATCTCACTCCCGGTGACGAACAGCAACACCGCCCACACCACAGCGAACCCGAAGCGGACGAGGTAGAGCGTGCGGAGGGCGGGGGCGAGGCTCGCCGGTGATTCGGTACGGGTGCTCACGGCTCAGATCCTTCAAGTGGGGAGAACGTTCTTTCTACCTGGCCAAGACTGGCAGCAAGCGATCGCACCTGTCAAGACCGAACGTTCTCTCTGCTAGCGTCGAAGGCGTGACCCGCACCGTGTCCGACGCCCGGAACCGCCTGCTCGGCACAGCCAGCCGGCTGTTCTACTCCGAGGGACTGCACTCCGTCGGAGTCGACCGCATCCTCGCCGAGGCGAAGGTGACGCGCGCGACGATGTACCGCCACTTCGCCGGCAAGGAGGACCTGGTCCTCGAGTACCTGGCGCAGGCGGACCAGGCGACCCGCCAGAACGTCGAGGCGGGCGTGGCCGCGGCGTCGAACGACGCGGACGCCGTGCGCGCCGTCGCGAAGGGGATCGCCGGGCACATCCGGAGCGAGGCGTTCCGCGGCTGCGCTTTCCTCAACGCCGTGGCGGAGTACGCCGATCCCGCGCATCCCGTGCACAAGGCGGTTCTGGCGCACCGTCAGTGGTTCCTCGACGTCGTCACGGCACTGCTCGCCCGTGTGGGAGACGCTCCCGCGGAGCGCGATGGCAGGCATTTCGTGATGCTGCGCGACGGTGCGATGGCGGCCGGCTGCCTCTCCGATCCCGGTCCGATCGGCGACACGCTCCTCGACGCGGTCGAGGGCATTCTCCGGGCGCGCCGCCTGGCCTGAGATCGCTGTCATACCCCCGCTGACCTCGCTTGACAGTGCTGCGACCAGCTCATACTGTCGATTGGCACCAGACGAATGTCACGCGAACGTGTGACCTCGCCTGGTCGGACGGATCCTGGGGGGACGTCGGAAGGCCGCGTTCGTGGCCGCCGACGATGCCTCCTGCGTCTTGGGGGGTACATGGAGTTCCGCGTGCTTGGTCCGGTCGAAGCTCTCGTGGCGGGGGAACCCGTCCCTCTCGGCGGGCCGAAACCGCGAACGCTGCTCGCACTGCTCGCCGCGCAGACCAGCCGGGTCGTGCCGCTGGAGCGACTGGTCGACGCGGTCTGGGGTGAGGATCCGCCGGAGCAGGCGAAGGCCGCGATCTACACCTACATCTCGACGTTGCGCCGCAAGCTCGCCGCGGCCGACGGCGCCGACGTCATCGTGCGCACCGGTGGGGGATACCGGCTCGAAGCCTCGTTCGACCAGATCGACCTGCACGTCTTCCTCCGCGAGATCGCGGCGGCCAGGCGGGCGCGAGCCGAGGACAAGCTCGTCCAGGCGGTCACCCACTTCGAGAACGCGCTCGGGCTGTGGCGGGGCACCGCACTCGGTGGCGCGCAGGGCACCTGGGCGGACAACGAACGTGCGCGCGTGGAAGAACTGCGGCTGGCGGCGCTGGAGGACCGCGTCGACGCGGACCTCGCGCTGGGAAAGAACGAGGCGCTGGTGGCCGAGCTCACCATCGCGGTCGCCGAGGAGCCGCTGCGGGAACGCCTGCGCGCCCAGCTGATGCTGGCGCTGCACCAGGCGGGACGGCGGGCGGACGCGCTGGAGTGCTACCAGGAGGGCAGACGGGCGCTGCTCGACGAGCTGGGCGTCGAGCCCGGCCCGATGCTGCGCGGCGCGCACGAGCACGTCCTGCGGGACAACGAGGAACCCGTGCCGGTGGTGCAGGACGAAGCGCCGGCGGAGGAACAGGAAAGCGGCGAGCCCTCGCGGCTCGTCCGCACGCCGAGCCAGCTGCCGTTCGACATCGCCGACTTCACCGGCCGCACCGTCGAGGTCGCGACGCTGGGCCGGCGCCTGGCGGAGGAGGGGACCGGCTCGCGGCTGTGCACGATCTTCGGCAAGCCCGGCGCGGGCAAGAGCACGCTCGCGATGCACGTCGCCCACCGCGTGCGCGAGCAGTTCCCCGACGGCCAGCTGTACGTGTCGTTGCGCGGTACTCGTGCCGTTCGCCCGGAACCGGTCGAGGTGCTGGCCGGGTTCCTGCGCGCGCTCGGCGTCGCGGACTCGGCGATCCCGGACGAGGCGGACGAGCGGGCGCGTCTGTACCGCACGATGCTCGCCGACCGGCGAATCCTCGTCGTGCTCGACGACGTGGCCGACGAGAAGCAGATCAGGCCGCTGCTGCCGGGCGGGCACACCGCGGCCGTGCTCGTGACGAGCCGTGAACGGCTCAGCGCGCTCGACGGCGCGACGCACCTCGACCTGCACGTGCTCGCCGACGAGGAGGCCGTGCAGCTGCTCGACCGGGTGGTGGGCGGCGATCGGGTCGCGGCGGAACCACTGGCGGCACAGGAGATCGTGCGGCTGTGCGGCAGGCTGCCGCTGGCCGTGCGCATCGCGGGAGCACGGCTCGCGGCACGGCAGCGCTGGCAGCTCGGCCGCCTGGCCGACCGGCTGCGTGTTCAGCAGCGCGTGCTGCAGGAGCTCTCCATCGGAGACCTCGAAGTGCGCGGCAGCCTCGCGCTGAGCTACGACGGACTGTCCGAACGCGAGCGGATGGCGTTGCGGCGCCTGGGTCTGCTCGACCTGTCGTCGTTCGGCGGCTGGGTCGTCGCACCGCTGCTCGGCTGTTCCGCGACGGACGCGGAGGACGTCGTGGAGCGGCTCGTCGACGCCCAGTTGCTCGATGTGTCCACAACGGACGACAGCGCCGCGTTGCGCTATCAGATCCACGACCTCACCCGTGCCTTCGCGCGGGAACGCGGCGAAGCCGAGGAGACCGCCGAGACGATTCGCACCGCGGTGTCCCGCGCGGCGGAGTGCTGGCTCGGACTGGTCGAGGTCGCCGGCAGCCGGATGCCCCACGCCACCTTCGACTCCGAGCGGTCCGGCCTGCTCGACCGCTACCTCGACGAGGCCCAGGTCGACGAGATCGTCGCCGATCCCGAGTCGTGGTTCGACGCCGAGCAGGGTGGGCTGGTCGGCGTCGTCGAACGGGTCAGCGAGCTCGACCTGACCGACGTGGCGACGCGGCTCGCGGCCACGCTGTGCTCGTCTCGCTTCTCCGTGCGCAACCTCTTCGGCCAGTGGTACCGGACGCACACCGCCGCGCTGGAGGCAGCCCGCCGCGCGGGTGACCGCCTCGGCGAAGCACGGTTGCTGGTGGGACTGGGCTGGCTGCGGTACGAGCAGGACCGGTTCGACGAGTCCGCCACCTACTACGAGCAGGCGCTGACCGCCTACGAGCAGAGTGGCGACCGGCGCGGCCTGGCCACCACGAGGCTCGCGCTCAGCACCGTCCAGCGCGAGCACGGCCAGCTCACCGCCGCACGTTCGTCGCTGGAGCAGGTCCTGTCCGAGCTCCAGCTGCCGGAGGACAGGCTCGTGATCGCCCAGGCGCGGCACGGACTCGGCCGCGTGCTGACCGAACAGGGCGAGCTCGACGCCGGGCTGGCCGCGTGCGAGCAGGCCTGCGCGGAGTACGAGGAGATCGGCGACCAGCGCGGCTGGGCCATCGCACTGAGGTCGGTCGGCATCGTGCACCGGGCCGCGGGACGCCTGGAGCAGGCCTCGCACTGGTCCGCGCGGGCGGTCGAGGTGCTGTCCGGACTCGGCAACCGCCTGGCGTCGGCGTACGCGGTGCAGGCGCTGGCGAAGGTCCGCGTTCGGCAGGGCAGGGGCGACGACCTGCGCGACGACCTGCTGGCGTGCCTGAACACCTGCAACGAGATGCAGGACGGGTTCGGCCAGGCGCTGATGCTGCGCACGATCGGCGAGCTCGACCTGGCAGCGGGGCGGTTCGCGGACGCGCGGCGGCATCTCGACCGCGCGTTGCAGTGGTGGGACGCGCTCGGACTGCCGGTGTGGCGGGCCCGCACCCTGCGTGACCTGGCGGCGGCACTGGACGGTCTCGGCGAGACCGTCGCGGCGGACAGGGCGTGGGCGGAGGCACTGGGCGTCTTCCAGTTGCACGGCTGCCGCGAAGCACAGGAGCCCAGGCGCGTTCCGGCGCCAGGACCTCGAGTTTTAGAGGTCTTTTAGATCGAGTTTGAGATCGGCAGGCCGGTTTCAGATTCCGCTTCAGGTTTCTTTGAGACCCCGCCGCGAAGCTTCTCTCATCCCGAAAGACGGGAAATGACGAGGGGTCAAGGGTGAGGGTCATGAAGAACGCACTGGGTCGAATCGCCGCTGCTTCGCTGATCGCCGGAATCGCGCTCACGGGAAACCAGTTCGCCGCCTCCGCGGGTGAGCTGCCCGCCGGTGCCGACCGGATCGGCGTGCTCCAGAACGGTGACCTGTCGGTCAAGCAGGGCAGCGTGTTCGCCGGTTGGTCGAGTCAACGCGGAGACGTGGCGAGGTTCGAGATCGCCGGCGACCGGGTGGGCGCGCTGACCACGGACGGCACACTCCACGTGAAGGAAGGCGCGCTCGACGCCTCCTGGGTCGCCCAGGCCTCCGGCCTCAAGGACTTCCGCCTCTCCGGCAACCGGATCGGCGTCCTGCGCACCGACGGCTCGCTCGCGGTGAAGGAAGGCCTCTCCGGCTCGTTCGTCGAGCAGATCTCCGGGGTCACCGACTTCGAGCTGACGAACAACCGCGTCGGCGTCGTCACCACGACCGGAACGGCCCTGGTCAAGCAGGGTGATCTGTTCTCGGCCTGGACCGAGCAGGCCTCCGGCGTCAAGGACGTCGAGCTGACCGCCACCCGCGTCGGCCTGGTGCGCACCGACGGCTCCGTCGCCGTCAGGGACGGCCTCACCGGCTCGTTCGTCGAGCAGCTGTCCGATGCCCGGCAGCTCTCGCTGGCCGGTGACCGCATCGGCGTCGTGCGCACCGACGGTTCGGCCGTCGTGAAGAACGGCGTGTTCGGGTCGTGGACCGAGCAGGGCGCCGGTATCTCCGCCCTCGACCTCGCAGGTGACCGCATCGGTCTGCTCCGTGCCGACGGCACCGCCGCGGTCAGGACCGGCGTGCAGGGCTCACTCGTCGAGCAGGCTGCCGGCGTGCAGCAGATCGGTCTCGCCGCGCCGTCCGCGTGAGTTCCCGCCCTTTCTTCCAGTCTTCGCAGAAATCATTCAGGAGCCAACGATGCGCTCGTTCAAGAACGCGCTCGGTCGCTTCACCGCGGCCACTCTTGTCACCGGAATCGCCCTCACCACGATGCACACGACCGCCTCGGCGGGGGAGCTGCCCGCCGGCAGCCACCGGCTCGGCGTGCTCGCCGACGGCAAGCTCCAGGTCAAGGAAGGCACCCTCTACGCGGGCTGGGTCGAGCAGATGGGCGGCGGCGTCCAGAAGTTCGACGTGGCCGGTGACCGGATCGGCGTGCTGACCAACGACAACAAGCTGTTCGTCAAGGAGGGCAACCTCTGGAGCGGCTGGACCGAGCAGGCCGCGAACGTGAAGGACTTCCGGCTGACCGGGAACCGGATCGGGGTGATCCGCCAGGACACGACACTCGCGGTCAAGGAGGGCGACCTCAACGCCGGGTGGGTCGAGCAGACCAGCGGTGTGAAGGACCTCGAACTGTCCGGCAACCGCGTCGGCGTGGTCCTGGAGAACGGTCTCGCCACCGTCAAGGAAGGCACCCTGTACTCGCAGTGGGTCGACCAGCTGGGCGGGGTGGCGGACATCGAACTGTCCGCGGACCGCGTCGGCGTGCTGCGCACCGACGGCACCGTCGCGGTGAAGGAGTCCAACCTCTGGTCGAACTGGGTCGAGCAGATCGGCAACGTGGCCAGGGTCGAACTGTCCGGCTCGATGATCGGTGTCGTCACGAACGACGGTCTCGCCACGGTCAAGGAGGGCAACCTCTACGCGCCGTGGGTGAACCAGACCTCGGGCGTGGCCGACCTGCAGATCGCCGGTGACCGCATCGGTGTGCTGACCACCGGCGGACTCGTGACCGTCAAGGAAGGCGGCCTGTACGGCTCCTGGGTCAACCAGTACGGCGGCGCGCAGAGCTTCCGGCTGGCGGCGGCGACCAGCAGCCAGGGCGGAAAGCACGTGTCGCAGCAGGACATCGTGAACATCTACGGCTCCGCCTATGCCACCGACACCGTCGCGACCGGACTGCCCGGTCTCAACGAGCAGATGGAAGCGGCCGGCATCACCTCGCCGACGCGCAAGGCGGCGCTCCTCGCCACGCTGAAGCACGAGAGCGGATTCCGTTACAACGCGGGAGAAGCCGGCAACGGCGCCGTCTACAAGGGACGCGGCTTCATCCAGATCACCAACGACTTCAACTACCAGGCCATCACGAACTACTTCGGCCACGACTTCATGAACCACCCCGAGGACGCGGCGAAGGTCGAGTGGAGCGCGAAGATCGCGCGCTGGTACTGGACGGTCGCGCGCAACATCAACGCCTCCGCGGACGCGTACGACATGGGCGGCGTCGGCCGTGCGATCGGGTACTCCTACGACCTCGACCCGACCGAGTCGCAGAACCGTTGCACCTCCTACAAGAAGGCGCTCGCCTACTTCAACGGTGGCTCGCTCCCCGTCGCCGAGAGCTCGATCAAGTGCCTGCGCCGCTGACCCTCCCGCCCTCCCGCCACTTCTCGAACCCAAGGAGCAGGACAATGTCCACCAAGACCATCGCCAAGCGCACCGCCGCCACCGTCCTCGCCGCCACGTTCATGGCTCTCGGCATGATCCCCGCCAGCGCCGACACCCGCACCGACATCCGTGACCTCGCCGCCGCGAACCACGCCAAGAACACCTGCAGCACCAACAGTCTCGGCGGCCAGGGCTTCATGGGCAGCTGCGCCGCACGGCACGCCTGGTGCTCGGACTTCGCGAGATGGGTCTGGGGCAACCGCAACCTGAACGTCGACCGCCTCACCCCGTCCGCCGGCACGTTCTACACCTACGGCGAGCGCCACGGCACGTTGCACAAGGACTCGGGCTACGTCCCACAGGTCGGTGACGCGGTGGTGCTCAACTACCAGGGCAACGCCTGGGCCGACCACGTGTCGCTCGTCGACGCTGTGTACGCCAACGGCACGATCCGCACGATCAACGGCAACTTCGGTGGCAGCGGCCCGATGACCTCGTCGGTCCAGTACGCCACCGGCGGCGGCCGCGTCGGCCAGGTCATCGCCGGCCAGACGATCTCCGCGTTCGTCAGCCCGGCAGGCGTCAGCGACGTGAAGCCGACCACCGCCCGCCTGGGTGTCCAGTTCAACAACAGCTCGGTGCAGGTGAAGGAAGGCAACCTCTACGCGCCGTGGGTCGAGGTGCACGGCGGCGGCATCGCCAAGTCCGAGACGCACGGCGACATGGTGGCTGTGCTGACCACCGGCGGTGACCTGTACGTCAAGCAGGGCAACCTCTGGCAGGGCTGGCTGCACATGGCGGGCAACGTCAAGGACTTCGCACTGGAGTCGGAGAAGGGCCGCGTCGCCATCCTGCGCACCGACGGCACCGCCGCCGTCAAGGAGGGCGGCCTGCAGGGCACGTGGGTCGAACAGGCCAACAACGTCAAGGAGATCGAGCTCTCCGGTACCTACGTCGGCGTCGTCACCACCGACGGCAAGGTGTTCGTCAAGGAGGACAACCTCTGGGCGAGCTGGACCGAGCAGCTGAGCAACGCCGCGAACCTGGAGCTGAACGCGAGCAACGGCCGCATCGCCGTGGTCCGCACCGACGGCACCCTGACCGTCAAGGAAGGCGGCCTGTACGCGAGCTGGGTCGAGCAGACCAGCGGTGTCAAGGACGTCGACCTGTCCGGTGACTACCTGGGCGTGGTGCTGGACAACGGTCTGGCCACCGTCAAGGTCGGCAACCTCTACTCGGGCTGGATCGACCAGCTCGCCAACGCCTCCGGCATCGAGGTCGACGCCAAGACCGCCCGCGTGGGCGTCCTGCGCACCGACGGCTCGCTGACCGTCAAGGACGGTGGCCCGTACAGCAGCTGGGTCGAGCAGACCAACGGTGTGAGCGACTTCTCGCTGACGAACTACTGATCCATCCGCACCGCTGAAGGGCCACGCCTGGGGGTCGTGGCCCTTCAGCCATTTCCAGGTGAGAACCATGAACGACATCCTCCGGCGCGCTGCCAGCTGGACCGGCGTCCCGTACTCGCAGAACGACTTCCACACCAACGAGTACGGGACCTACCGCACCGACTGCTCCGGCTTCGCCTCGATGGCGTGGGGCCTGCCCGGCAGGCCGCTCGACCCCCGCGGCGGCCTCAACACCGTCGATCTGGCAGGCATCAGCGCCCTGATCACCAAGGACGACCTCCGTCCCGGCGACCTGCTGATCACCTTGACCGGTGACCGCACCACGCGGCACGTGACCGTCTTCTGCCGCTGGGCCGACGTCGCGCACTCGCACTACTGGGCCTACGAGCAGTGCAGCGGCCACGGCACGGTCCACCGCATCGTCAGCTATCCCTACCTGCACAGCGCTTCCGGCTACCACCCCTACCGCCGCCGCGACTGATCCTCGAGCCAGGGCACGATCGCGGACACGAAGCCGTCCGGGCTGGTCATGGGCCGGCCGTTCATGGTGGCGACCAGGTGCCCGACACCGAACAGGGCGTCCCACGTGCGGGCACGGCGGTAGACGTCGGCGGACACGGCGCGACGGACGTTGTCCCAGCCGTGCCAGGCCATCTGAGCCGCGTCGATGGCGGGGTCGGCGGGCATGGCCATGTCCCAGTCGAGGACGCCGAGCAGCTTCCCGTCCGCCGACCAGTGCACGTTCGACCCGCTGAGATCGCCGTGCACCAGCGCGTCGGGCACGGGCTCCAGATCCAGGGCGGCGTCCAGGCGCCGCCGTCCTTCCGCCTGCCAGCGAACGGGCAGGCGGGGAACGATCTCCTCGGCGATGATCTGCGACCACGACGGCCCCTGCGCCCGGTCGTCCAGGACCTCCAGCAGCGAGCCGGTGAGCGGTACGGAGCGCACGGCCTCCAGCACCTCGGCGATCTGCGCGGGATCGCCGGCGCCTTCTGGCAGTGCGGCGCCGTCGACCCACGACACGGCAACCGCTGACTGGTCGCCGAACGCGGTCACGGGGGTGAGCGGTTCCGGCACCTGGAAAGGCAGGCCTGCGGCAGCCAGTCGCCGCAGCACCTCCACACGGCGGGGCATCGACGCGGCGGCCAGCGGCCTCGTGCTGACCCGGACCGCGGCGACGCCCGGGATCAGCAACACCCGGTGGACGTTGCCGTCGGGCGCGACGAAGGCGTCGTCCAGACGTGTGCCGGGCAGCAGGGCGGACGCGATCTCCATCAGGTCCGGAGCAGCCTTGATCATGTCCGGAACCTACAACGACGAGGGCGGAAGCTCCCGCGGTGGAGAGGTGCTCGAACCGGCCCTGATCCGCACGATCGGAGGTACGCTCCGCGCCAGAATCGGCGTGACCCTGGGGGACCGGAATGACCGGAATGAAGAGACGTCTCGTGCTGCCTGTGACAGCACTCCTTCTCACCGCGCTGGCCGTGCCCTTGCCGGCCACCGCCGCGGTCGAGCCGGTCGCGTCCGCCTACACCCCGGTGACGCCGGTGCGGCTGCTGGACACGCGCTCGGGGCTCGGTGCGGCAGGGCCGGTGGGAGCCGGGCAGAGCGTCGTGCTGGACCTGTCCGCCCGTACGCCGGTCGGCACCACGGCCGTCGTGCTCAACGTCACCGCGACCCAGCCGACGTCGGTCACGCACGTGATCGTGTGGCCCTCGGGCAGCCCGCGCCCGACCACGTCCAACGTCAACGTCGTCGCCGGGGAGAGCCGGCCGAACCTGGTCACCGTGCGACTGGACCAGAGCCGGAAGGTGAGCCTGTTCAACGCGGCGGGTTCGGTGCACCTGCTGGCGGACCTGGCCGGCCACTACACGTCCGGTGCCGGCGCGCTGTACCAGCCGCTGCCGCCCACGCGGGCCCTGGACACCCGCGACGGGACCGGTGTGAAACCGCGGAACCCGGACGGCTCGCTGCCGTTCGACCTGTCCGGTCTCGTCCCCGCCGACGCGACCGCCGTGACGTTCAACCTGACCGCCACCAACGTCACCGCCAACACGCACGTCATCGCGTGGCCGCACGGCAAGACCCGGCCGGACACGTCGAACCTGAACATGGCGCCGGGGGAGACCCGCGCCAACCTGGTGACCGTCGCGCTGGGCACCGGCCGCACCGTCGACCTGTACAACAACCTGGGCGGCATCGACCTGATCGCCGACCTCGCCGGCTTCTACGTGCCGGGCGAGGGACTCGCCTACTACCCGCTGGACCCCAGGCGGGTCACGGACACGCGCTCGTCTGCCACGATCCGGCCGGACAACCCGCTGAACCTGTGGCTCGACGCGGACGACTCCGTCCCGGCCAACGCGTCCGCGGTCGTGATGAACGTGACGGCGACCGAGTCAACGGCGAACACCCACGTCAGCGTGTCGCCCACCTGGGACTTCAGGTCGTCGACGCTCAACGTCGCCCAGGGCGGCACGGTGCCGAACCTGGCGGTGGTGGTGCTCGGGATGTACGGCACGCTCAACATCAAGCCCAACGCAGGCGCCATGCACATGATCGTCGACCTGGCCGGGTACTTCGCCCCCGCGCCGTCCACCTGCACGACCGGGTGCGTGCTGGCGTGGGGCCAGAGCAACAACGGATCGCTGGGCTCGGGCGGTGGCCTGGGCGAGAACGCGTACTTCGGCGAGCCGACGGCGCGGCCGGTGTCCGGCCTGAGCGGCGTGACGGCCCTCGCCGGGAGCTACGCCCTGCTGGCGGACGGCACGGTGCGGGCGTGGGGCTCGAACAGCTGGGGCGAGCTCGGCGCAGGATGGCACACGTACAACGGGTTCGCGTCGGTCCCGGTCCAGGTCAGGGGGCTGACCGGCGTCACGGCGCTCGCGGCTTCGCAGTGGAACGGCTACGCGCTGCGCTCCGACGGCACCGTGTGGGGCTGGGGCTACAACTACAGCGACCAGCTCGGCCCCCGGTCGACGACCCCGGACGGCATCATCGACCTGCCCGTCCGCATCGGCAGCCTCGACGACGTGGTCGCCATCGCCGCCACCACGGGCACCGGCTACGCGTTGCGCTCGGACGGCACGGTGTGGTCCTGGGGGAACAACTTCGCCGGTGAGCTCGGCAACGGCACGAAGGGCGGCTCCTCGTACATCCCGGTCCAGGTGACCGGCCTGACGGACGTCACGACGATCGTCGCGAACGGCAACGCCCGGTACGCGCTGCGCTCGGACGGCACCGTGTGGTCCTGGGGCAGCAACTCGGAAGGGCAGCTCGGCAACGGCACCGGCACCGGCGAGTCGGGCACCGCGGCTCCGGTGCGGGACCTGACCGGTGTCGTGTCGGTGGCGGCGGCCTACGCGACCGGGATCGCCGTCCGGGCCGACAAGACCGTCGTCGCCTGGGGTTCGCACTACCACGGTGCGGCCGGCATCGGCTTCGCCAACCGGTTGGTTACCGTGCCGACGCGGATCGGGAAGCTGTCCGACGGCAGGGCGGCCGACGTCGCGAAGATCATCGGCACGTACGCGCTGCGGACCGACGGCAGCCTGTGGGGTTGGGGAGGCAACACCTCGTGCCAGTTGGGGTACCGGGACGCCTCCGACGT
Source organism: Lentzea sp. HUAS TT2 (assembly GCF_051853195.1). Classification (NCBI taxonomy): domain Bacteria; kingdom Bacillati; phylum Actinomycetota; class Actinomycetes; order Pseudonocardiales; family Pseudonocardiaceae; genus Lentzea; species Lentzea sp. HUAS TT2. The sequence continues at coordinate 3,911,362 of NZ_CP196667.1, forward strand.
CACCGAGCCGAAGCTGATCCCCAACCTCCCGCCGATCAAGACGTTCGGCACGACGGGCTCCGCGATCTTCGCGATCACCCGCTGACCACCCCGCCACACGGTCCGTCCACCAGTTCCCGGGAACTGGTGGACGGACCGTGCGGGGAGCGGCCAGGACCCTCGGACATCGCACGCTGGGCAGTTCGGGGCAGTGGTCGCGGCCAGTGCCCCGACAACGCAAAAGAGGCCGTCTGTGCGACGACCTCTTTTGCGTGTGGATAAAGCTGGTGTCCGAGGGGGGACTTGAACCCCCACGCCCTTACGGGCACTAGCACCTCAAGCTAGCGCGTCTGCCATTCCGCCACCCAGACTGATGTGAACAGAATACAGGGCGTCCGGAGGCCCCTGAACGCGGGGTTACGATCGGCCCGTGAAGGTGATCGTCGAGGCTGACGGCGGCTCGCGGGGCAACCCCGGCCCGGCCGGGTACGGCGCGGTCGTGCGCGACAAGCTCAGCGGCGAGACGCTGGCCGAACGCAAGGGTTTCATCGGTGTGGCCACCAACAACGTGGCCGAGTACCAGGGGCTGATCGCGGGGCTGCGGGCGGCCAGGGAGCTCAACGCCGAGACCGTCGACGTGCGGATGGACTCCAAGCTCGTGGTCGAGCAGATGTCCGGGCGCTGGAAGATCAAGCACCCCTCGATGCAGCCGCTCGCACGGGAGGCGCAGGAGGTCGCGGGCTTCTTCCGGAAGGTCGCGTACGAGTGGATCCCGCGCGAGCGCAACAAGCAGGCCGACCGGCTCGCCAACGAGGCCATGGACGGCGAGAACGCGCCGAAAGCCGCCGAAGAGGCCGAGGGGACCAAGCAGCCGCACTGGAGTGGTGCGATGGGGGAGCCCACGCGGGTGATCCTGTTGCGGCACGGGCAGACGAAGCTCTCGGTCGACCGGCGGTACTCGGGGCGCGGTGATCACCCGCTGACGGAGCTCGGGCTGGAGCAGGCGGAGAAGGCGGCAGCGCGACTGTCCAAAGTAGAGGGCATCGCCGCGGTCATCTCGTCGCCGCTGCAACGGGCGCAGCAGACGGCGCAGAAGCTCGCGGACAAGATCGGGCTCGAGGTCGTCACCCATCAGGGGCTCATCGAGACCGACTTCGGCACGTGGGAAGGGCTGACGTTCGCCGAGGCGAGCAAGCAGGACCCCGAGGTGCATCGGCGGTGGCTGGGCGACACGAGCGTGAAGCCGCCGAACGGGGAGAGCTTTGACGAGGTGCACGCGCGGGTGCGCAAGGCGCGGACGGACATCATCGCGCGGTACGGCGGTAAGACGTTGGTGCTGGTCAGCCATGTCACGCCGATCAAGACGATGCTCCGGCAAGCGTTGGACGTCGGGCCGCAGTTCCTGTTCCGGATGCACCTCGACCTCACCGGCGTCTCGATCGCCGAGTTCTACCCCGACGGGCATGCGTCGGTGAAGCTGGTGAACGACACCTCGCACCTGGGTTGACCTGGGATGAAGTAGTCGTTCGGGGGCTTGCCGCACCACACGACGGGTCTCCACGATCCGGAGACATGAGAGCCAACACCCTGCGCGCCACTCTCGTCGCCCTGCTGGTCGCCGCCGCCGTGCCCACCGGTACGGCCGCGGCGGCGCCCACCGTCCAGAAGATCCTCGACCGGCTCGCCCACGACGTCGCCACGTCGGGCACCGGCACCATCGCCGCCGCCGAACGGAAGATCGCCGAGGCCAAAGGCCTGCCGGACGGTCAGGGGCTCGTCACGACACGTCGTGTCGGCGGACTCAAAGGTGAACTGCTCGTCGCGGCCGCACCCGACGACGACAACGCCACGAAGCTCAAGGCCTACGACCGCAAGGGCAACACGCACGAGCTGACGACGGCGCACGAGCCGGACCAGCCGCTCGTGCTCATCGACATCGACGTCGAGAAGGCCGCGAAGCGCGGCATGGACGTGATCCGTCAGGCCATGCCCACGCCGCAGACGGGACAGCTGGCCGGCTACTGGGCCACGCAGGTCACCCGGGTCCGGGTCAGCGACGTGCAGGAACCCTGGTTCAAGGGGGACGCGGAGATCTTCGCGCTGGTGTCCGGCTTCGGGCTCGACGGCAAGGTCCGCGTCGACCCGGTCACCATGCCGTACCTCGACGAAGAGAACACGACGTACGCGCCGAACCAGCTCCTCGTGCACTGGAACAACTACAAGTACGACCTCGCCGACGTCGTGATGATGGAGGACGACGGCGACACGAACTACAAGGCGCTCGCCCAGGCTCTGGTGGCGGCGCTGCTGACCATCGTCGACGGTGGCGCGTACATCCCGCTGGTGAGCGCGGTCCTCGACGCCATCCCGGACAGCTGGTACACCGACGATCCCGACTACGTGGAGTCCTGGTACACGCTGTCCGAACAGGGCGCCGGCGTGGTCAACGGTGCTTCCGGCCGGGGATGGATGGAAACGCGGCCCTACTTCGTGCGCGAGCTCTAGCTGACCTTGCGCAGCCGTGGCCTCAGCGCCGCGGCGAACCGGTCGGCCGCCGCCTCCAGCGCGGCGGCCGCGCCGGGCGTTCCCACGTTCTGGTCCAGCACGAACTCGCCGCGCACCACCTGGTCCGCGCCCTTGGCCGCGAGCAACGGGTGCAGCGCGTAGTCCATCGCTACGAGGAAGCCCTGGCTGCCGCCCGTCGCCAGCGGTAGCACGGCGCGGCCGCGCAACGCCTTCTTCGGCAGCAGGTCGAGCAACGCCTTCACCAGGCCGCTGTACGCCGCGCGGTACACGGGCGAGGCGACCACCAGGCCGTCCGCGGCCAGCACGCTGCTCACGGCGCCGGAGATCTCCGGGTCGCGCAGGTCCTCGGTGAGCAGCGACAACGTCGGCAGCGCGCGCACGTCGAGCAACGACACGCGGTGCCCGGCGGCCCGCAGGTGTTCCTCCACGAACGACACGACGACACCGGTCGGCGCGGAGTGGGACGGCGCGCCGGAGATGATCAGCAGATCGGACATGACAAGGCACTCCCTGAGGTCGTGGCGACGAAGGACGCACTCAGAGAAGGCAACACAGGCTTGCTGCCACGCGGCCGTAGTCGACGTGGCGACGTCGTGTCATGGCTGAAGTCAACCAACGTCCGCACCGGTGGACAACCGGTTCCAGTCGCTGGGATATCCTCGGGAAGCGGATGAGTCGGCAGGGCGGCCGCGGCGCGCGAGCGTCGAGGAAAGTCCGGACTCCACAGGGCAGGGTGGTTGTTAACGGCAACCAGGGGCGACCCTCGGGACAGTGCCACAGAGAACAGACCGCCACGGCGCAAGCCGCGGTAAGGGTGAAACGGTGGTGTAAGAGACCACCAGCGCCCCAGGTGACTGGGGCGGCTAGGTAAACCCCACCCGGAGCAAGGCCAAGAGGGCACCGGATCGCGAGTGATGGTGCTGCGCGAGCGTTCGAGGGCTGCCCGCCCGATGCTCGCGGGTAGGCCGCTAGAGCCTGTCGGCAACGGCAGGCCCAGATGGATGGCCGCCGACTGGGACCTCGGTCCCACGAACAGGATCCGGCTTACATGCCGGCTCATCCGCCTGTATGCATGAAGTCATGCTCTCGCATCTGGAATGCGCCCGTTGCGGCCTCCGGCACGACGCCGACGTGGTCCAGAACCTCTGCCACGAGTGCGCGTCGCCGTTGCTGGCGCGCTACGACCTCACGCGGGTGGCCCGCCCGACCGCCGAGAACTCGCTGTGGCGCTACCGCGACGTGCTGCCGGTCCGCGACCCCGACCCGGCGTTCAGCCTCGGCGAGGGCATGACGCCGCTCGTGCCGTTGCCCGTGCTGAGCCGGGCGTTGGACGCGAAGATCCTCATGAAGGACGAGTCGCTCATCCCGACCGGCTCGTTCAAGGCCCGTGGCGCGGCCGTCGGCGTGGCGAGGGCCAGGGAACTGGGCATCGAGGGAATCAAGATGCCGACCAACGGCAACGCGGGCGCCGCCTGGGCCCTGTACGCGGCGCGCGCCGACCTGCGCAGCGTCATCGCGATGCCGGAGGACGCTCCGCTGATCACCCGCGAGGAGGTCGAGGCGAGCGGCGCCGAACTGCGGATCGTGCCGGGCACCATCGCCGACGCGGGCAAGGCGATCGCGGACGTCGACCTGTTCGACGCATCGACCCTGCGCGAGCCGTACCGCATCGAGGGCAAGAAGACGATGGGCTACGAGATCGTCGAGCAGCTCGGCTGGCGCGTGCCCGACGTGATCGTCTACCCGACCGGTGGCGGGGTCGGCCTGATCGGGATTCACAAGGCGCTGCACGAGATGCGGGAGCTCGGCTGGATCGAGGGAAGGCTGCCGCGACTCGTCGCCGTGCAGTCCACCGGGTGCGCGCCGATCGTGAAGGCGTTCGACGAGGGCGAGGCCGAGTCGGCCTTCTGGGACGCCGCCTACACCGACGCGTTCGGCATCAACGTGCCGAAACCGTTGGGGGACTTCATCATCCTGCGGGCCATCAGGGAGACCAACGGCACGGCGGTGGCGGTGACCGACGAGCAGATCGCGGCCGACCGCGCCGAGACCGCCCGGCGGGAAGGCGTGTTCCTGTGCCCGGAGGGCGCCGCGACGATCAGCGCGGTCCGGGTGCTGCGGGCGAACGACTGGATCAAGGCCGACGACGAAGTGGTCGTGCTGAACACCGGTGCGGGCATCAAATACCCAGGTGTCCGCCTCTAGGTCCTTCGCTGCCCCAAGGGTGTTACAGAATTTCGGCCGTTCGAGTGGTGCGGCCGCCGTAACTGCCCACTCTCGGTATCACGGCGAATAACCGCAGATCCTCCTGTCAGACGGTCGGCCCCTGCAGCCGGCCGTCCCCAAGGGAGGGAACAGACATGCAACGCAAGCTGACGGTCGTGCTGGCCCTGTCCAGCCTCGTCACCGCTGGAGTCGTCGGCGTCGCGACTGCGGACGCCACGGAACTGCCCGTCTACGGGGTGAAGAGCTCCGGTCTCGACCAGGAACAGGCGCAGAAGCTGCAACGGGCGTTCGGCCTCAAAGACGTCCAGAGAGCCGAGTCCGGCGCGGTGTCCTTCGCGGACGAGCAGCGCTACCAGTACCTGCCGACCGTCGACAAAGGACAGGGCAAGCCCGACGAGGACGGCAACGCCACCACGCAGACCGCGCTCGACACCGAGGCGATCAAGCGCATCAAGACCGTTCCGGCCGAGGAGGCCACCAAGCGCGCGCAGGAAGGCCTGAGGGCGGCGGGTGTGCTGCCGGACAACGCGACGCCGAGCGCGCAGCACACCACGTTCGAGCTCTCGGACGTCAACGGGCGCAACGCACTCACGGCGAACCTCGACACGAGCGTCTCCTACACGTTCCAGCTCGACGGTCTTCCGCTGGAGGGCGAGGGCGCGAACATCCGCGTCTCGTTCGACGCGCAGGGCGTGACCGCGGTCAGCCACGCCGCCCGCACCTACGACAAGGCCGGCTCCGTCAAGGTGAACGACCTCGCCTACGGCGCCAAGCTGTGCCAGAAGTACCTGGGCGCCTCGGTGAAGCCCGACGTGAGCTACGTCTACGTGGCCCCGCCGCTGGAGGACGAGGTCGACAAGATCGAGCCTTCCTTCCGCTGCTCCGGCCGCAACGACGACGGTGGCGCACCCCAGGCCATCACCCTGCCCGCCGCGGTCGGCGCCGAGCTGCCGCAGCCGGGACCCGGCCAGGAGCCGAGGCCGGAAGGGCAGCAGTTCAAGTCCCAGGGCGTCGGCACGCAGGTCGGCAGCGAGGGCACCGGCAACTGCTCCGGCCTGCCCAACACCGTCGCCAACATCGGCACCTTCACCACCGAGGCCGGCAACCACGGCATCACCAGCGACTTCAGCTGGCTCAACGGCAACGCGTGGGAGAGCGACTTCAAGGACCCGATGTTCGCCGGCGGTGACGACACCAACTGGGCCGACGACGTCGACCTCACCTACTGGCAGGGCCACGGCTCCGGCACCGGCTTCTACTTCACCGGTTGCTCCAACCACACCGACGACAAGCTCGCGAACACCGACGCGCGCTGGGGCCAGAACGACGTCGAGTGGATGAGCCTCTTCACCTGCCTGATCCTCGAGAACAGCACCGGCGGCCAGACCTGGGCGCAGCGCTGGGGCCAGGCGTTCCGCGGCCTGCACCAGATCAACAGCTTCACGACCGTCAGCTACAACTCCGCCAACCACGGCGGCAAGTTCGGTCACTACATGTGGCGCTCGCCGTTCCTGTGGTGGAACAACCCGATGAAGGTCCGCGACGCGTGGGCGCAGGCCAGCATCGACACCCAGCCCGCGTCCGTCCGCTGGGCGACCATGGGTCCCGTCACCTCGTCGGGTGGCCTGGGCAACTTCAACGACTACTTCTGGGGCAAGGGCACGGGCGTCGGCCCCGACTACGCCTCGACCGGCCTGTTCTGGCGGATCTCCGGCGCCTCCTAGGAGCCGCCGAACCCTCGAAGAAGCCCGGTGACCTCGCGGTCGCCGGGCTTCACCGGTTCGCGGGCCGTCCCGAGGGCATCCTCAGCACCGGCCGGAACGGCTCCCCGGCGTTGTAGAGCTCCTCCAGTTCGGTCACGTAGGCCAGCACCGCCGGGTTCACGATGTCGGCCAGCGACCGGACCCCTGCCTGCGGCTCGTACGACGCGAGGTAGGTGGCCGCCGCACGCGCACGTTCCAGCACCGACCTGTCGAAGTTGATGGTCCTTTGGACCCGGCGCCGGGATTGCACGCTCTGCCCGGTAGGCTCGTCCACGCCTGGAGCATTAGGGGAGGCTGTGATTCCGTCCACACTTCCATCCGGCACGAGGTCAGGTTCGAGCATGGGCGAATCTCCTCGGAGTCGTCGCTCCGGCGCGCGCCCGCGGCGAGGTCGCGAACCGGCCGATCAGGGCGTTCACATGGGTGTACACGTGCCCGTGTTTGAGACGCACGCACTGTGGGTGACCAGGGCGTTCGCAGTCGGGTGAACCTTGCCAGCGACGGAGAGAATCTCGATCCGGGTGTTCCCCACTGACGTCTCCTCAGTGATGATGTGTCGGCCAGATTAGACGTAATTCCTCCCAGGGGGAACGGCCAGATGATCTACACCCCGCAGCAACAGCCCCACACGTCGTGACGAACTCGTGTTCTACTCGTAGCGCAAGCCCCCGCGCACTCTGGAGTACCGAATGACCGCCATGGACCTGGTGACACTCGCTCAGCAGCAGCCGACGGTGCCGGGCACAAGCAATGTCCGTGACTGGATCCTGAACAACATCGTCCCCCTGCTGCTGCTGACGGTCGCGCTGCTCCTGCTCTGGCTGGGAGGCGGCAAGGGCGACAACGCGGGTGTCATGCGCCGCCTGGGCGGTGTGATCGTCGCGCTGGCCATCATCGGCCTCGCCGTCACCACAGACGCCGGCGCGAACATCGGCAAGTGGCTCGCCGGCTTGTTCGTCGGAGGCTGATCCGTGCGGGTCCGCACTGACGACGAGGTCTACCGGGTCGACGCCGTCTGGCTCGGCCCGCCCAAAGCGACGTTTCCCTGGCGCGCGCGATACGTCGCGTGGGGTGTCGGGATCGTCGTTTTCCTCGTCGTACTCACGATCGAGCGGCAGATGGGCGTCGGGTTCGGGTTCTTCTCGACCGCGTGGGCCCTGGTCGCGACGATCATCCTCACTCGTTTCATCACCCAGCGGATCAGCCATGAACGGCCCCTCACGGCCGTCATGTCGATGTGGGTCCGCGAGCTGACGGCACCTCGAGAGCGCACGGCTAGCACCGGCGGAGCGGCCAGTGCCGCCCGGATCCGGGTCAACCCGCAGCGGCCTCGTCCCAAGTTGAGCAAGAAACAACAACGACGGGCGAGACAGCAGGCCCAGCCCCGCCGGACGTCAGACAGCCGTAAGAAGGAGGTTCGCGGTGTTCGGACGCCGGCGAGACCGTGACCGTCGCTCCGCCCAGCACATCGCCCAGCACGCCGCGGCCGACCCCCGCGCGCGTGACCAAGCCGCGTACTCGAAGCGTGGACGCCGCCTGCCCGGCGAGCAGTCCGTGCCGAGCTACACACCGTCGATCGCCGCCCGCAGCATCGACGGTCATCTGCTGCGCACCGGCCAGGAGGTCTACGCCTGGTACCGGCTCGCGCCGCAGCGCTGGTCGTTCCGCAGCGACTCGCAGCGCCAGGACCTGATCGCCGCCATCGCCGGGCAGTACGCCGAGCTGCAGGGGCGCTGGATGCACCTGCGCGTCACCACGCGGCCGTACCCCATCCGCATGTGGGCGGAGGCGCACGTGCACAACGCCGTCAAGCGCCTGCCGGACACCCCCGGCACGCTGTCGTTCGACGACTACATGGTCGGCGAGCAGCAGCAGCTCATGGGCCGCTCGATGGCGGAGAAAGAGGTCTACCTGGGCGTCCAGGTGCAGACCCGCAACATGATGGACCGCGCCGTCGAACGCGCGGCCCCCGTCCTGCGCAAGGTCTTCCCCGACGCCGTCGACGCCGAGCTCGTCGCGCTGGACTCCGAGGTCGAGCACCTCGACCAGGTCATCGGCTCCGCGGGTCTCGAAGGCCGTCCCGCGACGGCCGAGGAGATGTCCTGGCTGATGCACCGGTCGTGCTCGCTGGGCCTGCCCGCGCCGCGCAACCTGCCCGCCGTGCCGGGTGCCGCGTGGGAACCGGAGGACCTGGCGTCGTTCACCGACGCCGCGGACTTCCACCAGGAGCCCTACTCGCCGACGGTGACCGTGCGCGGCCGCACCGGCTCGAACGCGGGCATCAAGCGGCACGTCGCCGTGCTCACCGTGGGACTCATGCACGGCCTGCAGATCCCCGAGGTCGACGACCCGTGGGTGCAGCGCGCGGACCGGCTCCCGGCCTCCGTCGAGTGGTCCGCCCGCATCTACGTGCGCAAGCCCGAAGAGGTCTCGGGTGAGCTGTCGCGGCAGATGAGCAAGGTCCGCTCGCAGGTCCGGCACTACACCGACGAGCACGAGCTGGAGCCGCCGCAGTCGCTGGCCCGCCAGGCCGGTCGCGTGCTGGAGATCGACGACGAGATGACGTCGGGCTTCACCGCGCTGGGCACCCGGGTGCGCAGCTGGTGGCGCCTGGCGGTGTCCGGCCCGACCGAACGCGAGGCGCTGCGCCTGGCCCAGTCGCTGCTGGAGCTGTACAAGCCGAAGGTCTCGATCGACCACCCCGAGGCCCAGTACGCGATCGCCCGCGAGTTCATCCCCGGCGAGCCGCTGTCCAACGGCGCGTACCTGCGCCGCGGCAGCGTGTTGTGGGCCGCGTCCGCTGTGCCGACCGCGACGGCCGAGGTCGGTGACCGCCGGGGGATCCTGCTCGGCGAGACCGTCACCGCCACCCGCCGCCCGGTCGCGTGGGACCCGTGGATGGCGCAGGAGCTGCGGGACGCCTCTGGCCTGACGGCGATGGTCGCGGGCCTGGGTGCCGGTAAGTCGTTCCTCGGCGGCGGCATGGTCTACAAGACCCTGCGGGCCGGCGCGCACTGGACGTTGCTCGACCCGTCCGGACCGCTCTCGGCGTTGTGCGACCTGCCGGAGCTGCGGCCCTACGCGCGTCCGATCAACCTGCTCAACGCCCAGCCCGGCATCCTGAACCCGTACCGGGTGGTCGCCGAGCCCATGCTCGACCACTTCCTCGACGAGGACGACCCGGAACGGGCCTGGCGCAGGGAGAAGGCCCTCGCGGCCGCCACCCGCCGCCGTCTCGTGCTGGACGTGCTCACCGGCCTGCTGCCGTTCGAGGTCGCCCGCCTGCCCCAGACGCGCATCGTGCTGCTGCGTGCCGTCCGCACGGTCGGTGGCCGCTTCGACGCGCACCCCGGTCTCGTCTTCGAGGCGCTGCGCCGGGACGCGTCCGAGCACCACGAGCACGCCGTCGTCGTCGCGGACTTCCTCGACGAGATGCGCGAGCGCATGTCGTTGCTGATCCCCGAGGAGAACCACGACCCGTACAACGAGGTGCGCGACGACCGCCTCACCGTCCTGACGATGGCGGGCCTGAACCTGCCGAAGGACGGCGTCGGCCGCGAGCACTGGACCGACGCGGAGTCGCTCGGCGTCGAGATGCTGAACCTCGCCGCCTGGCTCACCCAGCGCTCGATCTACGAGAAGCCGAAGGACCAGCGCAAGGGCGTCTGGATCGACGAGGCGTTCTTCCTCTCCGAGGTCCCGACCGGTCGCGTGCTGATGAACCGCTTCGCGCGTGACTCGCGAAAGTGGAACGTCCGAGTGCTGCTGTCGTCGCAGATCCCCGCGGACTTCCTCAGGATCCAGGGCTTCGTCGCCCTGCTCGACTCGGTCTTCGTAGGCCGTCTCGACGACGACCAGGCGCAGGCGGACGCGCTGCGGCTGCTCAAGGTGCCGGTCGGCGCCGGGTACGAGCAGGTCGTCGCGTCGCTCGGCCGCCGCCCCGGTGGCGACCGCAACGCGACCGAACGCGACCGCGCGCCCCGTCAGTTCATCTTCGGTGACGGTGCCGGTGGCGTGGAGCGGATCCGCATCGACTTCAGCGGCCCGCACCTGGAGCACCTGCGCAACGCCCTCGACACGACCCCCGACGCCAAGCGCGACAACGGCAAGGGCGAGATCGTGCCGGTGGACGACGACGCGGCCCCGAAGCCGCCCGCCTACGTGCCCGACGAGATCGACGACGAACTGGCGGCGGACATGGAGCTAGGACTCACGGAGGAAGAAGAGGCCCATCTGGTGGGCCACGGTGACGGCTCCAACCGCCGCCGGGACGGCGGCGCATGACGGCGCTGACGATCGTGCTCGCGATCGCCGCCTTGCTCTGGGCAAGGCGGCGGTTCGCGCTGCGCGCGTCAGCACGCACCAGGTCGGTCGGCCTCGTCGCGGCCATCCTGGCGTTGCAGGTGGTGATGGGTGCCCCGATGGCGCACGCCCAATCCTGTGGCGAGGCACCAAATCCGGAACGGCCGGGCGCGGGCATGGTCGGCGCGCTCGACCCGCCCGTCGGCAACGGTCTGCCCGGCTCGCCGTACCTCGAGTACGGCTACGCGGGCATGGTCTGGCACAACTACCAGGCCAAGTGCGGTGTCCTGCCGGACGCCAACGCCACGCTCGACACGTGGGCCGGCAACGAGCTCTTCAGCATCGGCAAGAACATCGTCGGTGCCACGAACGCGCTGCACTACACGGTGATGGGCCGCGGTCTGCTGGTCCCGCTGGACGACGCCGTGAAGAACGGCGTGCAGAAGGTCTACGACAACGTCTACCTGCGCTGGTTCGGCCTGGTAGCGCTGCTTCTGGCGATCCTGATGTTCCGGCAGATCTGGACCGGCGACTTCGCCGCGATCTCCAAACGCGGGCTCTGGGCGCTGGCAGCCATGTGGCTGGCGACGTCCACCTTGGCGCTGCCCCAGTTCTACAACCTCCTCGACAACACGCTGGTCTCCAAGACATCGGAGATCCAGGCGGGGTTCATCGAGGCGCCTGAAGAACAAGGCACGCTCCACGTCCTACCGACGAAACTGCACGACGCCGTCGTCTACCAGAGCTGGCTGCGCGGCGCGTTCGGCACGCCGGAGGCACCGCAGGCCGCCGAGTACGGCCCGCGCATCCTCAAGACGCAGGCCTGGACGACGACGGAGATCGCCGAGCACAAGGACGCCGACCAGGCAGCCCTGGAGGCGAAGAAGGCCGAGTGGAAGGCACTGGAGGCCCAGCTCGGCACCTCGAAGGGCTACTTCGACGGCACCGACGGCAGCCGCACCGGCGCCGGGTTCCTCGCACTGCTGCAGTCGGTCGCGTTCTCGCTGTTCCAGCTGTTCGCGAAGGCCGCGGTGCTGCTGGCCCAGCTGCTGCTGCGCATCCTGACGCTCGCCGGGCCGCTCATCGGTCTCGTCGCGCTGCTGCACCACGACCTGCTGCGCAAGGTCGCCCGCGCGGCCGCCGTGACGGTCTTCAACGTGCTGGTGCTCGCGGTCCTCGCGGGTGTCCACGCGTTGCTGCTGCAGGCGATCTTCAACGCGACCGGGCTGTCGTTGCTGACGCGGACGTTGCTCGGCCTGATGCTGACACTCGTGTGCTTCGTGATCGGCAAACCGTTGCGCCGCATGTGGCAGATGGTCGAGATGTCGGTCGGGTCGGCCAGCAACGTCCTGCCGATGAGCGGTGGCGTCTGGTCGAAGATGACGGGCCGCAAGAAGCAGGCCGGTCCGACGCCGCAGGACGAGTTCTGGGAGTCCGTGCGGGACAGCGACGCCGAGGGCGACGCGACCCCGCAGCGCGGCCGCGGCCGGGTGCGCCCGGAGGCCTCGAACCCGGTCATGGCGACGGCGCAGCGGCTCGACCGCGACTCGCAGCCCGGCCAGATCATCAGCGGCCCGGACGGCTCCGGCGTGCGTGCGGGGGCGTTGCCCTCCGGCTCCGGCCCGGCGGCGTTGCCCGCGGCCCGTTCGCGCGTGGTGGACAGCCCGACGGTCACCGACCGGCAGTGGGACCGGGTCGACGACGCGGTGCTCGTGCCGTCGCGGTCCAACGGCTACTCCGCCCCGGTGCAGGAACCTCGCAGAGCAGAGACAGAAGTGGTGGCAGGGCGTCCGGTGCACGTGATCTACCGACCGTCGCGCGGTTTCGAAGTCAGGGACAACTGAAGGGAGGCGTAGGTGCCGATCCGGACCAACCGCGGCCGTGCCGCGGTCTACCGCAGGCTGTGGGGCTGGCCGCTGCGTTCCCCGCGGCACCTGGCTGCCTCGATCATCATCTTCGTGGTGCTGGTCGTCGCGCTCGGCGTGATCATCCCGAAGGTGCTCGACCGCAAGCCCACCGACCCGTCCGCCGCCGGGCAGACCTCGACGTCGTCGCAGGGCAACCAGGTCGGTCAGCTGCCGGCCAGCGGCACCTCGCTGCCGACCAAGCTGCCGGCGCCGTCCAACTCCGCGAAGGCGGCGCCGCCTGCCGCCGACGCGCAGCTCGTGGCCGAGCTGTGGGCGGAGACCTGGGTCAAGCCGCCGCCGAACAACGACGTCAACAAGTGGCTCAAGCAGCTCGAGGAGTTCACGACCCCCGAGTTCCTCGCGCAGATGGCCACCATCGACCCGAGGAACGTGCCGGACAGGCTCACCGACAAGGTCAAGGCCGTGAAGTCGACGACGTCGTCGATCGACTTCGAGGTCACCACTGACCTGGGCAAGGTGCGCATCACGCTGGTCAAGGCGCCGGACGGGAAGTGGCGCGTGAACAGCTACACGAAGGCGGACTGACTCATGCGCGTGATGTTGCTGATCGGGGCGCTGGCTGCGGTCGTGGTGATCGCCGTGGCGACGTCGGGCGTGACGCAGGTCGTCAGCAACTCCACGAACCCCGCCGCGGGCGCGAACCTCCTGCGGATGAGCTGCAACGCCGCCATCGGACCGTGGGACGGCGACGGCGGCGACAAGGGCCGTTACGACGCCTCGCGCCTCAACGACGAACAGCGCAACATCGTCGCGCGCATCATCTCCATCGGCCAGGAGCGCAAGCTGCCCCCGCTGGCGTGGCAGATCGCGATCCAGGCGGGCATGACCGAGTCGGGCCTGCGCCCGTTGAACTACGGCGACCGCGACTCGCTCGGCATCTTCCAGATGCGTCCCTCGATGGGCTGGGGGTCACCCGCGGAGGTGACGGACCCGACGTACGCGATCAACAAGTTCTACGACGTGCTGCTGAAGGTGCCGGACTGGGAGAACAAGCGCCCCGGTGACTCGGCGCAGGCCGTGGAGCGGTCGGCGTACCCGGACCGGTACCACAACTGGGAGGCCATGGCGGCGTTCCTGCTGGGCGAGCTCGGTGCGATCACCGACCCGGCCGGCTGCGGTTCGGGCGCGGGTGCGTTCCTGCTGGCCTCGAACGCGGCGGGCATCGCGATCCAGTTCACCAAGGAACAGCTGGGCGAGCCGTACCTGTGGGGCGGCAACGGCCCGGACGCGTGGGACTGCTCGGGCATCCTGGTGAAGGCGTTCGGCGCGGCCGGCGTCAGCATCCCGCGAGTGGCGAACGACCAGTACGAGAAGGGCGGCGCCCATCTCCCGGTGCGCGACGCCCAGGCAGGTGACCTGATCTTCTGGGCGACCGACACGTCGAACCCGCGCACGGTGCACCACGTGGCCATGTACCTCGGCGGCGACGAGTACATCCACGCACCCCAGACGGGTGATGTCGTGAAGATCAGCAAGGTCAACTGGGACTATTACGAGTTGATGCCGCTGGCCGTCCGGCCGGGCGTGTAGATCGCGGGGAGGCGCTACATGTACAACCACGACCCCATCCCGAGGCCTTCCGGACCACCCGCGTCGAGCACACCAGTGCGTGACTACATGGCGGCTGGTGCTCCGGGAGTCTCTGCCGACTACGTGGTGATCCCACGAGCGCTGGCCGAGGCGATGCCGCTGCCGTTCCAGCAGCACCTCGTGCACCTGCTCGCGGACTTCCACCGCACCTACGGCCACCTGAAGTGGCCGGTCTACCGGGTGGTGCCGTCGCGCTACGAGAAACTCGCCGACCTCGACGAGGAACAGCTGGCCGAGGTGGGCGCCATCATGGAGATCGACTCCGACGGCTCCCTCGTCTACCGGGACCGGTCCGGGCGCAAGATCGAGAACGCCGAGGACCGCACGGTGCTGGTCTCATGTTTGGATCCCATCCCGTCGGAGTACGCCAACGCCAACCAGTCCACGCCGCCGCGGGGATTCCCGGCGCCTTTGGGAGGCGAACGCGTATGAGTGACAGCAGCGGTTGGTACTACTGCCTGACCCACCAGACCGTGGAGCAGGGCAAGGGCTGCAAGGGCCCCGACCGCATGGGCCCCTACCCGGACGAGGCCACCGCGGCCCGCGCCCTGGAGATCGCCCGCGAGCGGACGAAGGCCGCCGACGCGTCCGACAAGAAGTGGCGCGGCGACGACGAGGACTGACTCGCCTGTCCCAGTGGCGTGCCCCGGCAACGTTCCAGGTCACGCCACCTAGTCTGTGCGGGTGGCTTCCCTGGTGATCCGCACGGGTCGTGCGGACGTGTCCTTCGACGGCATCCGCACCGAGTTCGGCTTGCGCTCGTCCTTCGACGCGGCCGCGCTCGCCGAGGCCGAGGCGGCGGTCTCCCGTCCCCCGGGAGACCGCCCCGACCTCACCTCGCTGCCTCTCGTGACGATCGACCCTCCCGGTGCCAAAGACCTGGACCAGGCCCTTTGTGTCCTGAAGTCCGGTGACGGGTTCGTCGTGCACTACGCGATCGCCGACCTTGGCCTGTTCGTGACGCCCGGCGGTGCGCTGGACACCGAGGTCCGTGGGCGCGGTCAGACCATCTACCTGCCCGACGGCAACGTGCCGCTGCATCCGACCGTGCTCTCCGAGGGCGCCGCGTCGTTGCTGCCCGGTGTGGTGCGTCCCGCGGTGCTGTGGACGTTCACCTGTGGCGCCGACGGCGTTCCCACGGCGGTCGAGGTGCGGCGGGCGCTGGTGCGGTCGACGGCCCAGTTCGACTACGAGTCGGTGCAGAAGACGTTCGACGCGGGCGATCCGCACCCGTCCGTGGCGGCGCTGGCCGAGTTCGGGCCGCTGCGGCGGGCGTTGGCCCGTCAGCGCGGCGCGATCGAGCTGCACCTGCCTGAGCAGGAGATCGAGTCCAACGGCGAGGGCTGGAAGCTGGTCACCCGGCCGCGGGCCGAGGTGGACTCGTGGAACGCCGAGATCTCGCTGATGACCGGCATGGCGGCCGCGTCGATCATGCTGGAGGCACGCGTCGGCATCCTGCGCACGCTGCCCGACCCGGACCCCGCGGCCGTGGCCTCGTTGCGGAAGGACGCGGCGGCGCTGAAGGTGGCCTGGCCCGCCGACCTGTCGCCGGGTGCGTTCCTGGCCGGTCTGGACGCCTCGACGCCGGAAGCGCTGGCGCTGTTCACCGACGCCACGAGGCTGCTGCGCGGTGCGGGCTACTCGGCGTTCAACGGGTCCGTGCCCGAGGTCGTCACGCACGCGGGTGTCGCTGCCCCGTACACGCACGTCACCGCACCTCTGCGGCGCCTGGTCGACCGCTTCGCCACCGAGGTGTGCCTGGCGGTCACGGCAGGGCAGGAGCTGCCGGCGTGGCTGGCGGAGGCGTTGCCGCAGCTGCCGTCGCTGATGGGGGCGTCCGACTCGGTGGCGTCGAAGGTGGAACGGGCGTCGCTGGACCAGGTCGAGGCGTGGGTGCTCGCCGGACGCGTCGGGCAGGAGTTCGACGCCGTGGTGCTGCGGTCCGGCGACAACGAGGCCGAGGTGTTCGTGTCCTCGCCGCCGATCCTCGCCAAGTGCGCAGGGAAGCGGTTGCCGGAGGGGGAGTCGGTGCGCGTGCGCCTGGCCGAGGCCGACCCGGCCGAACGGCGCGTGCGCTTCGAAGCGGTGCGCTGAGAGCCCAAGGTCACGTTGGGCAGCACCGCCCCGGCGGGTCGTGTGAAGATGCAGGGGTGACTGACATTCGCGACCTCACCGTCGGCGTCCTGGGCGGCACCGGAGCCCAGGGCAAGGGCCTCGCCGTCCGCTGGGCCAAGGCGGGCCTCAAGGTGATCATCGGTTCCCGCAGCGCCGACCGGGCGGAGCTGGCTGCCAAGGAGATCGTCGAGATCGCCGGCGGCGACGTCCGGGGCGCGGACAACTCCGACACCGCGGCCGACTCCGACATCGTGCTCGTCGCGGTGCCGTGGGACGGGCACGGCGACCTGCTGGCGTCCCTGCGCGACCAGTTGGCCGGGAAGATCGTCATCGACTGCGTGAACCCGCTCGGCTTCGACAAGCAGGGGCCGTTCGCGCTGCCGGTCACCGAGGGCAGTGCCGCGCAGCAGGCCGAGCTCCTGCTGCCGGAGTCCAGGGTCACCGCCGCGTTCCACCACGTGTCCGCCGTGCTGCTGGCCGACCTCGCGGTGTCCGAAGTGGACATGGACGTCCTCGTGCTGGGCGACGACCGCGAGGCCACCGACACCGTGCGCGAACTGGCCGAGCTCGTGCCGGGCTTCCGCGGCGTCTACGGCGGCCGGCTGCGCAACGCGCACCAGGTCGAGGCGTTCACCGCGAACCTCATCGCGATCAACCGCCGCTACAAGGCCCACGCCGGTCTGAAGATCACGGGAGTCTGATGCTGCCCGTCGACGACCTCGGTGAGCCGGTCCTGCTCGACCAGCCCCGGCGCGTGGTCAGCCTGGTGCCGTCGATCACCGAGGCCGTCGCCGTCAGCGTGCCCGGCGCACTGGCCGGTGCCACGGACTACTGCACCCACCCGTCCGATTTGGACGTTGCACGGGTCGGTGGTTCGAAGTACCCGGACGTGGACGAGGTCCTGAGTCTGAAACCGGACCTCGTGATCGCCAACTCCGAGGAGAACCGCGCCGAGGACGTGGACCGGTTGCGCGCCAACGGCGTCAACGTCTGGGTGACCGAGGCGCCGAAGACGGTCCCGATGGCGCTGGAGTCGCTCAGGAGGCTCTTCGCGCTCGGCTGGGACCTCGAACCGTCGTGGCTCACCGAGGCCGAGGCCCTGTGGCGCGATGTGAGACCAGCGACCCTCACCGCGTTGATCCCGGTCTGGCGCCGCCCGTGGGTGGTCGTCGGCCGCGATACCTTCGCCACCGATGTGTTGCGGCGCCTGGGAATCGAGAACGTCTACGCCTCCGACGAGGAGCGCTACCCGCGGCCGAGCCTCGAAGAGCTCAACGACAAGCGCCCCGACCTGGTGATCCTGCCCGACGAGCCGTACCTGTTCACGCACGAGGACGGCCCGGAGAGCTTCCCCGGCCTGCCGTACGCGCTGGTCAACGGCCGGCACCTGACCTGGTACGGGCCTTCGCTCGTGGATGCAAAAGCTAGCCTCCAGAGGGCACTCGACTACGGCCAGGGTTGACAACCACGGGTGGATTCGCGGAACCCCGTGCGCTGCCAGGATTCTCGCCCATGGGGAAACTAGCCGCGATCATCGCGACAGCCGCCGCCGTCACCGCGCTCACCGCCGTTCCGGCCAGCGCCGAACCCGTCGTCGTCTACCAGCTCGCCGGCAGCACCCGCTGCCTCGCCGACACCGGCAGCAACGTCGTTCTGAAGCCGTGCAACGAACTCTCCGACGAGCAGCGTTGGATCGTCCCGATCAGCGGTGGTGTCGACTGGCCGCACAACATGGCCACCGACAAGTGCCTGGCCGCCACCTCGTCCGGTGACGTGCTCGGCCAGGCCTGCACGACGAGCGCCAACCAGCGGTGGCGCCGCGTCGCGTCGGGCAGCTCCTTCCAGTTCCGCAACGTCGGCACGAACACGTGCCTCACCGCGCAGGTGACGGCCGCGACCTGCACGACGTCCAGCGCGAAGTGGATCGGCCTCCGCTAGTCCCGGAACCGATCGGTCGCCGCCAGCAGGGCAGCGAGGACGCCGGGCTCGTCGTACGCGTGCCCGGCGTCCGGCACCAGCACCAGTTCCGACTCCGGCCACGCCTTGTGCAGGTCCCACGCCGACACCGCGGGCGTCGCCACGTCGTAACGACCCTGCACGATCACACCGGGGATGTCCTTGAGCCGCACGGCGTCCCGGATCAGCTGCCCCTCCTCGAACCACCCCCGGTTCACGAAGTAGTGGTTCTCGATCCGCGCGAACGCCAGCGCGTACTCCGGCACGGCGAACTCCGCCACCAGTTCCGGCCGCGGCAGCAACGTCACCGTCGCGCCCTCCCACGTGCTCCACGCGACGGCCGCCGGCCCGTGCACCTCGGGGTCCTCGGACGCCAGCAGCGTCGCGTACAGCTCGACGGGATCACCCGAGAGACCGGCGAGAGGCGCCATGAACTTCTCCCACAGGTCCGGGAAGAGGTTCGCCGCCCCACCGCGGTAGTACCAGTCCACTTCGGACGAACGCAGCGTGAAGATCCCGCGCAGCACCAGTTCCGACACGTGCGAGGGATGGGTCTCGGCGTAGGCCAGTGCCAGCGTCGAGCCCCAGGAGCCGCCGAACACCTGCCACCGGTCGATGCCCAGCGAGGTCCGCAGCAGTTCCATGTCGGCCACGAGGTGCCAGGTCGTGTTCAGCGACAGGTCGCCGGACACGGACGCGTGCGGCAGCGAACGCCCGCAACCGCGCTGGTCGAACAGCACGATCCGGTAGGCGGCCGGGTCGAACAGGCGCCGGTGCGACGGCGAGCAGCCGCCGCCGGGGCCGCCGTGCAGGAAGACGACGGGCTTGCCGTCCGGGTTGCCGCACTCCTCCCAGAACACGAGGTTGCCGTCACCGGTGTCCAGGTGGCCTGACGCGTGGGGCTCGATCTCCGGGTACATGGGCCTATCGTCGGACACATGGCGCAGTTCTCGCAGGAGACCTCCACCACGGGGGCGTTCGTCCGTCAACCGAACCGCTTCACCGCGCGGCCGGAACCCGAGCCGGGCCGCTACCGGCTCGTCGTCAGCCTCGCCTGCCCGTGGGCGCACCGCGCGGTCATCGTCCGCAAGCTCCTCGGCCTCGAAGACGACATCTCACTGGCCGTCGTCGACCCGATCCGCGACGAGAAGGGCTGGCGGTTCGAACGAACAGACCCGGTCCTGGGCATCGACTTCCTCAAAGAGGCCTACGACAAGGCCGACGGCACCTACGAGGGTCGGGTCACCGTCCCGGCGCTGGTCGACACCACCACCGGCGAGGTCGTCACCAACGACTACCCGCAGATCACCCTGGACTTCAGCCTCAAGTGGCGCCCGGAGAGCACGCTCTACCCGGAGCACCTCAGGGACGAGATCGACGCCTGGATCGAGCCGGTCTTCCACCACGTCAACAACGGCGTCTACAAGGCCGGTTTCGCCACGTCACAGGAGGCCTACGAGCAGGCGTACACCAGCCTGTTCGCCGAACTGGACCGCATCGAGGCCCACCTCGAAACCCACACGTACCTGGTCGGGGAGCAGCTCACCGAGGCCGACATCCGGCTCTGGACCACGCTGGTCCGGTTCGACGCGGTCTACCACGGCCACTTCAAGTGCAACCGGAACAAGCTCACCGAGATGCCGAACCTGTGGGCGTACGCGAAACGCCTCTACGCCCAGTTCGGTGACACGGTCGACTGGGACCACATCAAGCGCCACTACTACGTGACGCACCACGACATCAACCCGTCCGGAATCGTGCCGGCGGGTCCAGACCCGGAGGTCTGGACCCGCTAGCGACGCGGACTCAGTGGAAGGTGTGCTCGGGGCCGGGGAACTGCTGGCCGCGCACCTCGTTGGCGAACTCGGTGGCCGCGCCGAGCATGATGTTGCCGATGTCCGCGTAGCGCTTCACGAAACGGGGCGCCTTGCCGCGGTTCAGGCCCATCATGTCCTGCCACACCAGCACCTGGGCGTCGGTGTCCGGACCGGCACCGATGCCCACGGTCGGGATGACCAGGTCGTGCGTGATCTGCTTCGCGACCTCGGCGGTCACCATCTCCAGCACGACCGCGAACGCGCCGGCCTCCTGCACCGCCACCGCGTCCTGCAGCACGACGTCGTGGTTCTCGTGCCGGCCCTGCACGCGGTAGCCGCCCAGCTGGTGCTCGGACTGCGGGGTGAAGCCGATGTGCGCCATGACCGGGATACCCGCGGCCGTGATCGCGCGGATGTGCGGTGCGAAGTAGGCGCCGCCCTCCAGCTTGACCGCGTGGGCCTGGCCTTCCTTCATGAACCGGACCGCCGTCGCCACGGCCTGCTCGACCGACACCTGGTAGGAGCCGAACGGCAGGTCAGCGACCACGAGAGAGCGCTTGACCGAACGCGTCACCGCGCGCACGAGCGGTACGAGCTCGTCCACGGTGACCGGCAGCGAGGTGTCGTTGCCGTAGACGGTGTTGGAGGCCGAGTCGCCGACCAGCAGGACGGGGATGCCGGCCTCGTCGAAGATCGAGGCGGTGAAGGTGTCGTACGAGGTGAGCATGGGCCACGGCTCGCCGCGTTCCTTCATCTCACGCAGGTGATGAACGCGAACCCTCTTGGCCGGGGGCTTCTGGCCCGCTCCGGAGCCGTAGGGCGCGGAAACTTCGGCATTGGTCATCGTCGACCGTTCCTTTCCTCGAGGCCCACTTGTGTGGGTCCCCGGGCGCTTGGTGCACGGTTGCCGAACACCAGAGTGGCACCGTCAGGCGGAAACGGAATGCAGATGCGGCTACCGTCACACGCGTGGCCGCACGAATCACTGAACTGGTACTCGACTGCACCGATCCCGAACGTCTTGCCACCTTCTGGGGAGAAGTCCTGGGCTACGAAGTGCTCGACCGCGACGACGTCTCGGTGGAGATCGGGCCGCCGGACAAGCGCACGACGCTGCTTTTCCTGCGCAACCCCGACCGCAAGCTGCAGAAGCTCCGCCTGCACATCGACGTCCGCGCCACGGACCGCGACCAGGCGGAGGAACTGGAGCGTCTCCTCGCGCTCGGCGCCACCCGTGCCGACATCGGCCAGGGCGAGAACGTGAGCTGGCACACCCTGCAGGACCCGGAGGGCAACGAGTTCTGCCTGCTCAGTGGTCGGGCAGACCCCTGAGCACCTCCCGGATGGCCATGACCACGGCGTCCGGCCGGTCCATCTGAATCATGTGCCTGCTGCCGGGCACCGGCACGTTGCGTCCCCACGGCACGAGGGCGGCCAACGACCGGTGCTCCGGCCATACGTTCCGACCGGCCGTGAGCACCAACCAGGGCACACGCGGCAACGGCCGGCGCGTCCGCAGCCGTTCGAGCGTCGCCACCTGACCGGGGTACGACGCGAGCTCCCACAGCACCGCCCGCCCGACACCTGGCCGCCGGTAGACGAGCTCGACCAGGTCGGAGGGCGCCGGATCGGTCATGCCGAGCGTCGAGACCGCGGTCAGCAGGTTGCGGAACGAGTGCCCGAACCGCCGGGTGATCCGGGCGCCGAGCCAGCGGCTGCCGATCGCCCGCATGCCCTGCGCGATCATCGCGGACGGGTCGAACGGGGCTCCCGTGCCCGGCGTCTCGGCGTCCGGGTCGAGCAGGACCACGCCGTCGACCCGGTGCGGCCGCAGCCGTGCATAGGCCTCGACGTGCATCGACGCCATCGAGTGCCCGACCAGGATCGCCCGCGGCACCCCGCGCAGCACCGCGTCGAGCACGGCCACCTCGCGCGCCAGCGACGGCCCGCGCCGGGCGGGACCGCTCAGCCCGAGACCCGGCCGGTCGAACACGATCACCCGTGCGAGTGGTTCCAGCAGCCGCACCGTCCGGTCCCAGTCGAACCACGCCCCGCCCAGGCCTGAGCTGAGCACGACGACGGGTGCGCCGACACGCCCGGAGGTGGCGACATGCACCCTCCCGGCCGAAGACGGAATCATGACGGTCATCGGCTGACCTCGGGAGTGGTAGTGGCACCGGCGTGGAAGTGGAAGACAGCGGGCGCGATCGCGACGATCGTGCAACTCGCCGGGGTGTTGTCGCTGCTCAGGGTGATCCTGCCGGAGGACAGCTGGTTCACCGACGTCGCGGACGGCATCGGGTACTTCTTCGGGCTGCCGATCGACGGCAACCTCTTCATCGCCATGGTGTTCTTCGTGCTCGGCGCCGCCCTGCGCAGGCACAAGCGAGCGGCGCTGTGGACGCTGCTGCTGTTCCAGGCCATGGGCCTGCTGCTGGTCGGCTTCATCATGGTCATCCTGGCCCTGGCGCCTGAAGAAGTCCTGGACGAGGGCGAAAAACCGCACTGGGTGTTTCTCGGCGTCGGGGTGACGACCTCGGTGCTGTTCGTCGCGCTGCTGTTCGCGGTGCGCGAGGCGTTCCCCGCCCGCGTCGCCCGTGGTGCCTGGAAGCGCGCGCTCGCGTCGTTCGTCGTCGGCATGATCGCGCTCGTCCTCCTGGGCTGGGGACTCACCGAGATCTTCCCCGGCAGGCTGGTCGACCAGCTCGACAAGCTCGCGTGGACGGCGAACCAGGCGACGGGTGAGGTCGTCCGGCTGGGACGGTTGAACATCCCCGAGGGCCCGCAGTGGCTCAGTGTCGTGCTGGGTCTGGGCGGCACGCTCGTCGCGGCGCGCGGGTTGTACATCTTCTTCCGCGGCGTCCGGTCGCAGAGCATGATCACCGGCGAGCAGGAGCTGGACGTGCGGCGGCTGCTCGCGGCCGACGGCGAGCCGGACTCGCTGGGGTACTTCGCGACCAGGCGCGACAAGAGCGTCGTGTTCGCCGCCTCCGGCCGGGCCGCGCTGACGTACCGGGTGATCGGCGGCGTGACGCTGGCCTCCGCCGACCCGATCGGCGACGAGGAGCACTGGCCGGAAGCCGTGCTCGCCTGGCTGTCCGAGGCGCGCACCTACGGCTGGATGCCCGGTGTTCTGGGTGCTTCCGAACGCGGTGCGCAGGTCTACGCCGACGCCGGGCTGAAGGCGCTGGAGATCGGCGACGAGGCGATCCTGGACGTGCGCCGGTTCGTCCTCGCCGGTCCGGAACGGCGCGGGCTGCGGCAGGCGGTGTCGCGCGTCGAACGCGCCGGGTACACCACGCGGGTCCGCCGCCACAGCGAGATCGCGCCGGACGAGATGGCGTCCATCCTGGACCTGGCGGAGGCCTGGCGTGGCGCCGAGACCGAACGCGGCTTCTCGATGGCGCTGGGGCGCCTGGGAGATCCGAGCGACGGCCGGTGCGTGATGGTCGAGGCCTACGACGCCTCAGGTGCGTTGCGCGGCCTGCTGTCGTTCGTGCCGTGGGGTCGCCGGGGCGTCTCCCTGGACCTCATGCGCCGCGACCGGGCAGCGGAGAACGGCCTGAACGAGTACATGGTCGCCCAGCTCGCGGCCGCCGCCGGACATCTCGGCGTGCAACGGATCTCGCTGAACTTCGCGATGTTCCGCGCGGTGTTCGAGGAGGGCGAGAAGATCGGCGCCGGCCCGGTGCTGCGGGCGTGGCGCCAGGTGCTGTCGATCGCGTCGCGGTTCTTCCAGCTGGAGTCGCTGTACCGGTCGAACGCCAAGTACCTGCCGGAGTGGGAGCCGCGTTTCCTCTGCTACCAACGGTCCCGGTCGTTGCCGCGGGTCAGCATCGCCGCCGGTGTCGCCGAGGGTTTCGTGCCGTCGCTGCGGTCGTTGCGCAAGCGGGCGCTGCAGAAGACGGACGTCAGCGACGAGTTCGCGGCCCGCGTGGCCGAGATCGACGAGATCCGGATCGAACCGAAGTCCGTGCGCAGGCCGGAACAGGTCCGGGTGCGGATCGCGAAGGTCGAACGGCTCCTGGCCCAGGGCGTCGACCCGTACCCGGTCGGGTTCTCCCGCACGGATCTCCTCGCCGGTGCACGGGAACGCTTCGGCGAGGAGGTCTCGGTCACCGGGCGCGTGGTGGCGTTGCGGGAGATGGGCAGGCTCTGCTTCGCACGGATCCGGGACTTCAGCGGCGAGATCCAGCTGATGTTGTCGGCGGACTCCCTGGGCGACCAGCTGACGTCGTGGAAGTCGGACGTCGACCTCGGTGACCACGTCGGCGTGACCGGGCGGGTGATCAAGTCCGACCACGGCGAGATCTCCGTGCTCGCGTCGTCGTGGACGATGACCGCGAAGTGCCTGCACCCGTTGCCGGACAAGCGGAAGGGCTTCACCGACCCGGAGGCCCGCGTCCGCCAGCGCTACCTCGACCTGGTGGTGAACTCCGACTCGGCGCACCTGCTGAAGCTGCGCAGCGACGTCATCCGCAGCGTGCGCGAGTTCCTGCACGCCCAGGAGTACCTCGAGGTCGAGACGCCGATGCTGCAGGCCGTGCACGGCGGCGCGAACGCCCGGCCGTTCGTCACCCACATCAACGCCTACGACATGCGGATGTACCTGCGGATCGCGCCGGAGCTGTACCTGAAACGGCTGTGCGTCGCGGGTGTGGACCGGGTGTTCGAGCTGAACCGCAACTTCCGCAACGAGGGTGCGGACGCCACCCACAACCCCGAGTTCACGATGCTGGAGGCCTATCAGTCCTATGCGGACTACCGGGTCATGCTCGACCTGGTGCGCACGCTGATCCAGCACGCGGCGCGCGAGGCGTTCGGCTCCGAGGTCGCGCACCGGCCCGACGGCACGTTCGACCTGTCGGGGGAGTGGCCGGTGATTCCGGTCTACACGGCCGTTTCCGAGGCTTTGGAGGCGGTGATCACCCCGGACACGTCCGTCCAGGAGCTGCGGTCACTGCTGTCCGCGCGGGACGTGGAGATCAACGAGGACTGGGACCACGGCCAGCTGGTGCAGGAGGCGTACGACTCGTTCGTCGAGGCCGCCACCGTCGGCCCGACCTTCTACGTCGACTTCCCGACGTCGGTGTCGCCGCTGACCCGCCAGCACCGCGTCGACCCGCGCCTGGCCGAGCGGTGGGACCTGGTGGCGTTCGGCGCGGAGATCGGCACGGCCTACTCGGAGCTCACCGACCCGCTGGAGCAGCGGCGGCGGCTGGAGGCGCAGTCGCTCAAGGCCGCGTCCGGTGACGTGGAGGCGATGGAGCTGGACGAGGACTTCCTGCGGGCGCTGGAGCACGGCATGCCGCCGACCGGTGGTCTCGGCATGGGCGTCGACCGGTTGCTGATGATGCTGACCGGCACGTCGATCCGGCAGACCGTGCTCTTCCCGTTCGTGCGGCCTCAGTGATCCAGGTAGGCCAGGACCGCCTGCACCCGGCGGTCTCCCGAGCCGTCCTCGCTGTTGAGGCCGAGCTTCAGGAACACGTTGCCGATGTGCTTGTGCACGGCTCCCGCGCTGAGGACGAGCTTCTCGCCGATGGCGGCGTTCGACAGCCCTTCCGCCATCAGCCCGAGGACCTCGCGCTCGCGCGGTGACAGCACGCTGAGCGCGTCGTCCGACCGGCGCCGCACCAGCAGCTGCGACACGACCTCGGGGTCGAGCGCCGTGCCGCCGTTCGCGACGCGGTGCAGCGAGTCGAGGAAGTCCGCGACCTTGCCGACGCGTTCCTTGAGCAGGTAACCGACGCCGCCGCTGGTGCCGGCGAGCAGTTCGTGCGCGTAGCTCTGCTCGACCCACGCGGACAGCACCAGCACGGCCAGCTTCGGGTGCCGTCGCCGTGCCTCGACCGCGGCCCTGAGGCCCTCGTCGGTGAACGTCGGCGGCATCCGCACGTCGACCACGGCGATGTCCGGCTCGTGTTCGGCGACGGCCTTCAGGAAGTCGTCCGGGTTGTCCGCGGCCGCCGCCACCTCCAGCCCTTCGTTGCGCAGCAACAACGTCAGCCCCTCGCGGAGCAACGCGTCGTCCTCGGCGATCACGATGCGCATGGTCACCTCCCCACCGGCAGCACGACGGTGAGCACAGTGGGCCCGCCCTCGGGACTGCTCACTTCGACACTGCCGTCCAACGCCGCCACCCTGCCGCGAATGCCGTCCAAGCCCGTCCCCTGATTCTCGTCCGCGCCGCCCTTGCCGTCGTCGTGCACGACGACGCTGAGCCGGTCCTCGATGATGCCCAGGCTGACCCACGCGTGCCTGGCCCCGCTGTGCTTGGCCACGTTGGTGAGCGCCTCGGCCACCGCGAAGTACGCCGCCGCCTCCACCGCCGCGGGCAACCGTCCGAGATGCTCGGCCGTGAGCACGCACGGCACCGGACATCGCGCCGCCAACGCCTGGATGGCGCCGTCCAGGCCCAGATCATCCAGCACCGGCGGATGGATGCTGCGCACGACGTTGCGCAGCTCCTCCAACGCATCGCCCGCCGCGTCCTGTGCGCGCAGCAACGCCTGCACCGCGTTGTCCGGGTTCTGCTTGAGCGTCCGCTCCGCGATCCCGAGCATCATGACCACGCCGACCAGCTTGTTCTGCGTGCCGTCGTGCAGGTTCCGTTCGATCCGCCGCAGCTCGGCCCCGTGCGCCTGCAACGCCGCCGCTCTCGTCGCGACGACCTCGGCCAGCCGCTTCTCCAGCGAGGCCTTGGGCGGTGCCAGCAGCTTCCGCGCCCACTTCGCGTCCAACGCGGCCAGGCGAGGGAACTGGAGCACGACCAGCGTCAGCACGATCCCGATCGGCACGCTGAGCAGCGCCTCCGGCCACGAGTCGACGTGCACGCCGAACGAGTTCTCGAACCCGCCCGGGATGGCCCACCAGATCAGCGGCACGAACGGCTGCTGGAGCAGCGTCCCGGGAACCCCGATGGCGATCGACCCGAACAACGTGCCGTACAGGGCGTGCGTGACCAGCCAGATCCCGTCGCGGCGGCTGTCCGGATCGGCCAGCACCCGTTGCGCGCGGTGCAGCCACGGCCCGTCGAGCGGCGGCGGTGACTGCAGCCGGTCGCCGGTGAACCGCGCCAGCCGACGCCGGTCGAAGTCCACGATCCGCCGAATCCAGGGCGCGGTGATCGGCAGCAACGGCAGCACGACCACGGACAGCAGCAGGACGCCGATGGCGAGCCACGACGCGATGGCCGTCAACAGGCCGCTCGCGAGGTAGACCAGCGCCGCCCAAATCCGTTTCATGGGAGCAAACGTAGCGGTCTGACCAGGAGCGGCGCGGTAGAGCAGGCTCTACGAATCAGCCCTCGCGCCAGCCGTTCGTGATCGGCAGCCGCCGGTCGCGCCCGAACGCCTTGTTCGAGATCTTCGTGCCCGGCGGGTACTGCCGGCGCTTGTACTCGGCCTTGTCGACCATCCGCAGCACCCGGTCCACGAGCTCCGGCGAGTGCCCGGCGGCGAGCAGGGCGTCGTAGCCCTTGTCGTCGTGGACGTAGTCGTCCAGCAGGGCGTCGAGGATCTCGTAGTCCGGCAGCGAGTCGGTGTCCACCTGGCCGGGCCGCAGCTCGGCCGACGGCGGCTTGGAGATCGAGTTCTCCGGGATCGGCGGCGTCTCGCCGCGCTTCTCCGCCTCGGCGTTGCGCCACTTGGCGAGGTCCCAGACCAGGGTCTTCAGCACGTCCTTGATCGGGGCGTAGCCGCCGACCGCGTCGCCGTAGATGGTCGAGTAGCCGACCGCGAGCTCGGACTTGTTGCCGGTCGCGAGCACCAGGTGCCCGTGCTGGTTCGACAGCGCCATCAGCAGCATGCCGCGGCACCGGGCCTGGATGTTCTCCTCGGCCAGTCCGGTCAGCTTCAGCTGCGAGACGTACGTCGACACCATCTCGCCGATCGGCTCGGTGGTGAAGTGCAGCCCGGTCCGCACGGCCATGTCGGAGGCGTCCGACCGCGAGTGCTCGGACGAGTAGGAGGACGGCATCGAGACGCCGTAGACCGCGTCGGCACCGAGAGCGTCCACGGCCAGAGCCGCCACCACGGCCGAGTCGATGCCACCGGACAGACCGAGCACCACGGACCGGAAGCCGTTCTTGTGCACGTAGTCGCGCAGGCCCGTCACGAGCGCGTGCCACACCTCCGCCTCGTCGGACAGCGGCTCGAACACGCGGGGCGCGGGCAACGGCTCGTAGGCCGGCACGGCATCGGACAGGAACACGCGGCGCACGTAGAAGTCGCCGATCTGCCCCTGCTCGTACTCGCGGCCACCGGGCAGGTCGAAGTCCACGAACATCAGGTGCTCGACGAACTGCGGCGACCGCCCGACCAGCTGGCCGTCGGGCGACACGACGAGCGAGTCGCCGTCGAACACCAGCTCGTCCTGGCCACCGACCAGGTTGCAGTAGGCCAGCGGCGCGTGGGCCTCCGCGGCACGGCGCGCGACCAGCGGCAGCCGCTGGTCGTCCTTGTTGCGCTCGTACGGCGACGCGTTGGGCGAGACCACGAGGTCGACGCCGGCGTCACCGAGAGCGGTGATCGGCCCGCCGTCCTGCCACAGGTCCTCGCAGATCACCATGCCGACCTCGACACCGTTGATCCGCACGATGTCCAGCGACGAACCGGGCTTGAAGTACCGGCGCTCGTCGAACACGCCGTAGTTCGGCAGGTGGTGCTTGCACTGCCGGGCGACCACACGGCCGCCGTGCAGCACGGCGACGGCGTTGCGCGGGCCGACGGAGTCGTGCTCCAGGTAGCCGACGACCGCGGCGATGTCCCCGAGGCCCGCGGACTCCAGCGTTCCCGCCAGAGTCTCCAGCGCCTCCGAGGCCGCCCGCGCGAACGACGTGCGGATCGCCAGGTCCTCGACCGGGTAGCCGGTCAGCACCATCTCGGGGAAGACGACCAGGTGCGCGCCTCCCTCACGGGCCTTGCGCGTCCAGTCCACGACCAGCGACGCGTTGCCCGCGAGGTCGCCTACAGTGGCGTTGACCTGGGAGAGCGCGATCCGAAGCTGCGGCATGCCCTCATCATCTCCCATACCATCGGGCTGTGGTCCGTCTCTTGAGCGTGTTGCTCGTCATTCCGCTGCTCGCGTCCTGCACGTCGATCATCGAAGGGGCGGCCAAACCCGGTGTGTCCTTCGAGAAGGTCGGCCCGGCAGGCGTCGTCCCCGCCGGGTTGGAGGAGTTCTACGGCCAGCAGCTCGCCTGGGAGAGCTGCGAGCCGTACGCCACGACCGGGTCGAGCAGGGACGCGTACGGCAAGAAGCGCGACGTCGAGTGCACCCGCCTGAGGGTCCCGCTCGACTACGGCAAGCCGACCGGCGACACGATCACCATCGGCGTGCTCCGGTACAAGGCCACGGGGCAGAAGATCGGCTCGCTGCTGACCAACCCCGGCGGGCCCGGCGCGTCCGGCATGGCGTCGGCCGCGGGCATGGTCTCGGCCTACCGCAAGACCGACCTCGCGGCGCGGTTCGACCTCATCGGGTTCGACCCGCGGGGCATCGGCGCGAGCGAGCCGGCGGTCAAATGCCTGACCGGTCCGGAGCGCGACGCGGAGCGTTTGGACCTCGATGTGGACACGAGTCCGGCCGGAATCGCCCAAACGGAGCAAGAGAACAGGGCATATGCCGAGAAGTGTGCCGCCGGTACAAAATTCGGGGCATCAATGCTCGCCAATTTGGGCACGCGGGACGTAGTTAAGGACATGGATGTCCTCCGCTCTGCGCTCGGCGACGCGAAGCTGAGCTATGTCGGGTACTCGTACGGCACCCGCATAGGCACTGAATACGCTGAGACCTTCCCCCAGAACGTGCGCGCGCTCATCCTCGACGGTGCCGTCGACCCGACCCAGGACCAGCTCGCGTCGCTGGTCGCACAGGCGGCCGGCTTCCAGAAGGCGTTCGACGAGTTCGTGAAGTGGTGCCGGGGCAAGAACGACTGTCCCCTCGGTGACGACGCCAACGCCGGCTTCCGGCAGCTCACGACCCCGTTGATCCAGAAGCCGGTCGACGTCGGCGGGCGCAAGCTCTCCTACAACGACGCCATCACCGCCGCGATCCAGGCGATGTACTCGGAACAGCTGTGGCCGTTGCTGCTCGACGGCCTCAAGGAGCTGAAGAACGGCAAGGGCACCAGGCTGCTGACCCTCGCCGACGCGTACTTCGACCGCGACGACCAGGGCGAGTACTCGACCATCACGGACGCGTTCAGCGCCGTGCACTGCGTCGACGACCCGCGGCTGACGGACAAGAACGCGCTGCTCGAGACCGCCAAGCAGTACAAGGCGGCGGCACCGTTCCTCGACGACGGCAACCCACCGGGTGCGGCCCTCGACTCGTGCGCGTACTGGCCGGCACCCGTGACCGGCCGCACCGAACCGCCCAAGGCGGAGGGCATCCCGCCGCTGCTGGTCATCTCGACGACCGGCGACCCGGCGACGCCGTACGAGGCGGGCGTGAACCTGGCCAAGGCGCTCAACTCGCGGCTGCTCACCTACGAGGGCGTCCAGCACACGGTCTTCCTGCAGGGCGACCAGTGCGTGGACGCCGCCGGCGTGAAGTACCTGATCGACCAGACCCTGCCCGCTGACGGAACCCGGTGCGCCTAATGACGAAGAGGCGATCCCGAGTCACCGCCGCCTTGTTCGCCTTGATCGTTCTGCTCGGCACGTCCACGTCCTACGCGCGCATCAACGGCAACCCCGTTGCCGGCCGCAAGGGCATCGACCGCTTCTACACGCAGGTGTTGTCGTGGGGTGCGTGCCAGCCCTACGCGACCGATGCGAAGAGCAAGGGCCTGTACGAGCGCGAGGGCATCCAGTGCGCGCGCCTGCAGGTCCCGCTCGACTACGAGAAGCCGGACGCAGGAACGATCACCGTCGGACTGCTGCGCCGACCGGCCACCGAGAAGGACCGGAGGGTCGGTTCCCTGGTGGTGAACCCCGGCGGGCCCGGTGGGTCCGGCATGTCGCACGTCGCGAACATGCAGGCGGGCAACCCGGTCGGCAAGCGGTTCGACGTGGTGGGTTTCGACCCGCGTGGCGTCGGGGCGAGCCAGCCCCGCGTCCAGTGCCTGACGGATGCGGAACGCGACGCGCAACGGCTGCGGCCCAAGGGCGAGAGCGCGAACCAGACCGAGCAGGAGAACAAGTTCTTCGTCGAGCGCTGTGCCGAACGCAGCGGCATCGACCTGCTGCGCAACGTCGGCACCCGTGACGTCGTGCGGGACGTGGACGTGCTGCGCGCGGCGCTGGGGGAGAAGAAGCTGAGCTACCTCGGCTACTCCTACGGCACGCGCATCGGCACCTTGTACGCCGAGATGTTCCCTCGCAACGTGCGCGCGATGGTGCTCGACGGCGCGGTGGAGGTCGACGGCGACAAGGTGGCCGCGTCGGCACGTCAGGCGCAGGGCTTCGAGGAGTCGTTCCAGCGGTTCGCCGGCTGGTGCGCGCAACGCGACTGTCCTATCGGGAGAGACGCGGCCACGGCGGAGTCCAAGTTCCGGCAGATGATCGAGCCGCTCAAGAAGACCCCGCTGCAGGTCGGCGACCGCAGGCTGTCCCACTCGGACGCGAACACCGCCATCATCCAGGCGATGTACACCGACCGGCTGTGGGAGACCGCGTTGAAGGGTCTCCAGGAACTGCGGCAGAACAAGGGCACCACCCTGCTGCAGCTCGCCGACCAGTACCTCGGCCGCGCCCAGGACGGCACCTACAGCCGCATCCAGGACGCGTTCGTGGCCATCCGCTGCGTCGACGAACCGCCGATCAAGGACCGCGCCACGCTGGAGTCCAACCGTCGGAGGCTGTTGGAACTGCTGGGCAACGACACGATCCCCACCGACGAGACGGCACTCGGCCCGTGCGCGTTCTGGCCGGCCCCGCACACGTCGGAACCGCATCCGCCGAACGTGAACGGGCTGCCGCAGGTGCTGGTGGTGTCGACGACCGGTGACCCGGCGACGCCCTACCAGTCCGGCGTGGACCTCTCTCGGGCGCTGGGCGCGCGTTTGCTGACGTACAACGGGAACCAGCACACGGCGTTCCTCGCGGGCATCGGCTGCGTGGACGGCGTGGGCACGAACTACCTGGTGGACCTGAGGCTGCCGGAGACCGATTCGGTCTGCTGAGACTTGCCCGGCAGGAGGACCGAACCCAGCGCTCCGAACGCGCAGATCACCGCCGTGATCAGGAAGATCTCGTGGTACTCGGTGAGCAGCGCCTCGGTGAGCCCGCGCTGGTACTCGGCCATCTGCCGTTCGAACTCGGCCTTCTCGACGCCGAACGGCAGCGGTGTGTTCAGGCCTGCCGTGAGCTCGCGGAACCGGTGAAGTCCCCACGCGGACAACGCCGCCACGCCGACGAGCATGCCCGTCATGCGCGCGACGACGACGAACGCCGACGCCACGCCGTGCCTGATGGGCGGCACGACCCGCAGCACAGCACCGGACAACGGCGCGATGACCAGGCCCAGCCCGAAACCGGCGATGGCCAGGTCACGCGTGAGCACCAGCCCGCTGACGTCAGCGGGCCACTGCGCGATGAACACGTACGACACCGACGCCATCGCGAGCCCGCCGAAGGACACCCAGCGGTCGCCGATCCGTGACGCGAGGAACCCACCCAGCACGGCACCGACCGGCAACGCGATCAGGAACCTGGTCAGCAGCGTCGCCGCGGACGCCGAGTCGCGGCGCAACACGGTCTGCGCGAACAACTCCACGTCGACCAGCGTCACCATCAACGCCGCACCGGCCGCGAGCGACACCCCGAGCACGGCCCAGAACGGCCGCCACTGCACGCCATCGGGGTCGATGAGCCGCACGGCACTACGGCGTTCCCACAGGAAGAAGCCACCCAGCACGACGAACGCCGCGATGAGCGTCGGCCAGCCCCACGACGGCAGCACGGACTCGGCGGGCGTCGGGTTGTAGAGCGCCACGACCAGCAAAGACAACGCCAGAGCGAGCAATACCCCGCCCACGACGTCGATGCGCACCTCGCGCCGTGTGTTCGGCACGGACCGTTGCACGATCACCATCGCGATGACCGCCAACGGGATGTTCACCCAGAAGATCCACCGCCAGCTCTGCGGCTCCCACGCCTCGAACAACGGCAACGCGTTGAACAGCGACGCCACCGCGATGCCGTACAGCGTGCCGAGGACAGACCCCAGCTCCTGAGCGGCACCGACGGTCCCGAGCGCGGACGACCGCCGTTGCTCCTCCCACAGGTCCGCGACCAGCGCCATCGTCACCGGCAGCAACGCGCCACCGGCGAGGCCCTGCACCACTCGCCCGAGGACGAGCAGCGGCACGTCCGCGGCCAGCGCCGTGATCACCGAGCCCACCAGGAACCCGAGCAGCGAGACCTGCAGCACGAACCGCCGCCCGAGCCGGTCGGACAGCTGCCCGAGCAACGGCATGCCGGCCACGTACCCGAGCAGGTAGCCGGTGACGATCGGCGTCGCCTGCTCCAGCTCGTTCACCGCGATGCTCAGGTCACGCACCATGTCCGTGAGGACGCCGACGACAACGTACGCGTCGAGCGCCCCCAACAGCACGGCCGCGCCGGACGCGGCGAGAGCGATCCGTCTCATCTACGCGGGTGCCGTGACCGTGACGGGCTTGTCGAAGTCGGTGAGCCCGATGTCGACCTTCTGGCCGCCGGGCAGCTCGAACAGCGCGTTCTTGAGCTTGTTGTCCTTGTCAAGCGAGAACGTCGCCTTCACGTCCGCGGAGATGCCCGGCACCAGCCCGGCCGCCACGTCCTTGGGCACCGTCGCCTCGACCACCGACACGTCACCGGACGACTTCGTCTTCGCGTCCTTCGCGCTGGCCAGGACCTTCGCGACCCCCTTGTCGGGGTCCAGGATCGCCGAGGGGTCGTACACCTGGCCCGCGAACGCGGCCGGCAGCTTCGTGAACCCGCCGGTCGGGCCCTTGAAGTGCAGGTTCCCGCCCGTCAGCACGTACTCGACGGCCAGCAGGCTGCCGGCGAACGTCACCTTCGCGGTGCCCTTCGACTCCCCTGCCGAGGTGAGGTCGCCGTCGGCCTCCTTCACCGGCACGTCCGGCAGCTCGCCGTCGACCTTGATGGTGAAGTGGACGCTCTTGACCGAACGCATCGTCTCGGCCGATTTCGAGAGCAAGGTCGCACCATCGGGGAGATCTCCCCCGGACGTGCAGCTCGTGAGCAGGGCGAGTGCGCAAACCAACAACCAACGGGCGGACATGCGTTGATCGTAGAGACTCCGGAGCCCTTAAGCTGCGCTCTATGGACCGCCAGCAGGAGTTCGTGCTCCGCACGCTAGAGGAACGCGACATCCGGTTCGTCCGGCTCTGGTTCACGGACGTCCTGGGCTTCTTGAAGTCCGTGGCGGTCGCACCGGCCGAGCTGGAGGGTGCCTTCAGCGAGGGCATCGGCTTCGACGGTTCGGCGATCGAGGGCTTCGCCCGCGTCTACGAGTCGGACATGGTCGCGAAGCCGGACCCCGGCACGTTCCAGGTGCTGCCGTGGCAGACGCCGGAGGGCACCAACTACTCCGCGCGCATGTTCTGCGACATCACCATGCCGGACGGTTCCCCGTCGTGGGCCGACCCGCGCCACGTGCTGCGCCGCACGCTGTCGAAGGCCAGCGAGGCCGGGTTCACCTGCTACGTGCACCCCGAGATCGAGTTCTTCCTGCTCAAGGGCCTGCCAGGTGACGGCAGCGAGCCCGAGCCCGCGGACAACGGCGGGTTCTTCGACCAGACCTCGCACGAGACGGCCACGCACTTCCGCCGCCACGCCATCGAGGCGCTGGAGGCCATGGGCATCTCCGTCGAGTTCAGCCACCACGAGGGCGCGCCCGGCCAGCAGGAGATCGACCTGCGCTACGCCGACGCGCTGACCATGGCGGACAACGTCATGACCTTCCGGTACGTGGTGAAGGAGGTCGCGATCACGCAGCGCGTGCGCGCCTCGTTCATGCCCAAGCCGTTCTCCGACCAGCCCGGCTCGGGCATGCACACGCACTTCTCGCTGTTCGAGGGCGACCGCAACGCGTTCTACGACGACGAGGACCCGTACCAGCTCTCCGACATCGGCAAACAGTTCGTCGCGGGCATTCTCAAGCACGCGCGCGAGATCTCCGGTGTCACGAACCAATGGGTCAACTCGTACAAGAGGCTGATCGTCGGCGGTGAGGCCCCCACGGCCGTGTGCTGGGGCCACGCGAACCGCTCCGCACTGGTCCGCGTCCCGATGTACTCGCCGGGCAAGTCGTCGTCGCGCCGCGTCGAGGTCCGTTCGCTGGACTCCGCGTGCAACCCGTACCTGGCCTACTCGGTGATCCTGGCCGCCGGCCTGCGGGGGATCGAGAAGGGCTACGAGCTCCCGCCGCCCGCCGAGGACGACGTGTGGTCGCTGACGGACCGCGAGCGTCGTGCGGCCGGCTACGCGAACCTGCCGCAGAACCTCGGCGAGGCGCTGACCGAGATGGAGAACTCGGAGCTGCTTCCCGAGGCCCTGGGCGAGCACGTCTACGACTTCTTCCTGCGCAACAAGCGGACGGAGTGGGACGCGTACCGCCGCAGCGTCACCCCGTACGAGTTGCGCACTCTTCTTCCCATGCTGTGAGGCAGATACGTGCTCTCCGTGACTGAGGTACCCGAGTTCCAGCCGACGATCTGCGCGTGCACCGTCGCCACGGCGGCGGAGCTGCCCGCGGTCAAGGTCCTGTCCAGCTCGTTCCTCGCGGAGCACCCCGAGGGCCGGTTCGTCGCGCTGATCGTCGACGCGCAGCCGGAGCACGCGGGTCCCGGGCTGATGACGCCACTCGACATCGGCGTGGAGGAGCTCGAGCTGCACGTGCTCGCGACCTCGCTGGACGCCGACGCGCTGAAGGCCGCCATGGTGCCGCGGCTGCTGGAGGCGTTGCTGCCGCAGGGCATGCCCGTGCTGTACCTCGACCCGTGGGTGCAGGTGTTCGGGTCGCTGACGAAGGTCGTGATCGAGGCGCTGCGCACCGCACCGGTCGTGCTGCTGCCGCGCACGTTGCGGCCGTTGGCGTCCGACGGCCTGCAGCCCGGACCCGCCGACCTGCACGACCAGGGTGCCTTCGACCCCGGGTTCATCGCCGTCGGCCCCGGTTCCGAGCCCTACCTGACCTCTTTGGACATGCCGGCGATCGTGCCGCATCACGTCGTGCGCGACGCACGGGTCGGTTTGTCCGTGTGGAACGTCGCGGACAGGCCGTTGCACCGCACGGAGTCCGGTTCGTTGGCCGTGATCGGCCAGGACCTGCTGACCGTGCACTTCCGCGGGTTCGACCCGCGGAGGCCGTGGCTGCTGTCCGCCGATTTCGCGGAACGTCCCCGTGTGCTGCTCTCGGAGCACACGGAGGTCGCCGAGCTCTGCCAGTCCTATCGCGCCGAACTGGTGCGAAGTGGCTGGTCCGTGGCACCTGTGCCGTACCGGTTCGACTCCCTGATCGACGGGACCCAGATCCCGTCCGAGCTGCGGGCCGACTACCGGGCCTCCGAGCTGACGCCGCCGCCGGCGTTCGGCGAGGACGGGGGCGGCGGGTTCCTGATGTGGGCGTGCGAGCAGACCGAGACCGGTGGCACGCGGTGGTCCGACGCCGTGTGGCGGGCGGATGCCGCGCTGCGCCAGCAGTTCCCGGCGCCGTTCGGTGCGAACGCGGACGCCTGGCGCGAGTGGTGCGCCGGTGTCGGTGTCGCGTCCGGACGGTTGCCAGCGCCCGCCGTGCCGCAGCCCCGGACGGAAGGTCCGGCGCTGCTCGACCAGCTCGGCGTGTCCGTCGTGGGCTCGGGACCGCTGGCGGAGCGGATGCTCGCCGCCGCGCGCGCGTCCGGGCTGCCGGTGTCGGCCGCCGCCGGATATCCCGTGGTGGTGCGCGCTTCTTCTGACGATGAAGTGCCTGCTGGACGATTCGTCGTCGAGGTTGCGTTGGACGCCACGGCTGCGGACGACCGCACGGGCGTGAACGAGCTGTGGCTTTCTTCCGACGTGTCGCGTGCTGCTGCCGAACGCATCGGCGGGCCCATCGTGCGGGTTGTGCCCGTGCCGGTGCACGACGTCGGCGCGCGTGAGCACGTTCCTGGGGAAGTGGTGGTGTTCGCGGCGATCGCGGACCACGGGCTGGACAGGTCCGGCAACGTGCTGGGTGCCGTGTCGGCGTTCCTGACCGCGTTCCCCGACCGCACGGACGTCGAACTGAAGATCGCCGTGTCCGGTGCGGTCGAGCACTCGGAGGCGGCCGAGCGGTTGCGCCTGGCCACGGGCTCCGACCCGCGGATCTCGCTGGTGGACGACCTCGACGTGGCCGCTGTCGCGGACGCCGTGGTGTCGTTGCACCGCGGTGGGGCGGACGACCGGATCGCGTTGCGCCTGGCAGAGCTCGCCGTGCGGGGAGTTCCCGTCGTCGCGTCGGACCACGGCGCCGTTGCCGAGCTGTTCGGCAAGACGGCGGTCCTCGTGCCGTGTCACCAGGGCTCCGAACCCGACGTGCAGGCCGCCGCGAAGCTGCTGCGTTCATTGGCTGATGACCTGCCCACGGCCGCTGCGCTCGGTGCGGCCGGACGTGAGCACGTGCTGTCGGTGCGGTCGGTCGCACGCGTGGCCGAAGTTCTCCGTGAACGCATCGAGCACGCGTACCGCGGATGGCGAGCCCGTAGGCCGAAGGCGAAGGCCGAGGTCGACCCGATGCTCGCGCTGCAGTCGGCCAAGCACGCGTTACTGCGCCAGCCGACCGTGGACGGCCCTCACCGGACACCGATGGCACCCGCGCTGCGCAAGGTCGTGCTGCGCGCGCTGGACCACTACGACAACCACATGCGCCAAGTGCTGCACACCCTGGTCGACGGGGTCGAGCGCACGGTGTCCGAGCTGGTCAACCGGCAGGACGCGCTGAAGGCCGGCGTCGGTGCCGGTGAGCTGGAACTGCTCCGCGCCGAGGTCGAGCAGGTCGCCGCCCGGCAGTCGCACTTCGTCGACCAGTTGGTCGGCGTCGACGACGGCGTGGTGCGCGTCCGCGCCGACATGGCCGGTCAGGGCCGCCGGCAGCGCGACGTCGAGGACGCGGTCGTGGCCGAGGCGGCCAAGCGCGCGAAGTCGGACGAGGTGCTGGCCGAGCGGATCGACAAGCTGACCGTGGCGCTCGACCGGACGCTGGACCGGATCGACTCGCTGGAGTCCAAGGTCGTCGAGGTGTTCCGCGAGCGCGACACGCGCCTGGACGCCGCACTTCGCACCGCTCACCAGGCACAACAGACCGCGGACGCGTTGCGGCGCGTGGTCGTTCGTCAGCACGAGAACGCTGGTGACGCGCCTGCGGTGCGTTCATCGCTGGTGTTGTGCGACGCGGGCATGATGCGGCTGCCCTCCGACGACGCGTTCATGCTCCCGCTGTTGTCGTCCAACGGTGTGTGGGAGCCGGAACTCGCGGAACTGCTCGACTCCGTGCTGGAGCCGGACGGGATCTTCCTCGACGTCGGCGCGTACGTCGGCTATCACTCGATTCGCGTGTTGTCTCGGCTCGGGCTGATGGGCGCTGTTGTCGCCGTTGAACCGGACGCGTCCGCTGCCGCGCTTTTGAAGCACAACGTCTCGGCGAACCTTCCTGCCGCCGTCGCCGATCGGATGACGGTGGTCGAGGGCGCCGCGTGGGAGAGCGCGGGCGAGCTCGCGGTGTCGCCGACGCTGACCGGTGGTGTGTCGGTGTCGCCGTTGGCGGCCGATGCCGGCGAGGACGTCGCACGGGTGAAGGCCGTCCGCCTGGACAAGGCGCTCGAAGAGATCGCCTTGGTGCAGGGCATGAAGCTATCCGTCGTCAAGGTCGACACCCCTGGACGTGGGCATCGCGCTCTCGCGGGGCTCGTCCGGTTGTTGCGCCGCGACAGGCCGCACGTGTTCCTGGAGTTCTCCGCGACCGCGACCTCGGATTTCGGTGACGATCCGGTGACGGTGCTCAAGGAGTTCGGCGTCTGGGGCTACGACCTGGTGCCGGTGGCGACCCGTCAGCCGGCGTCGGCGGACCAGATCGTGCGGGCGATGGAGGGACTTCGTTCCATCACCTTGTGGCTGCGACCGCGTCCGGTCGGGGCCAAGCAGGCTGCTCCTTCGCCGTCCGTGCCGATCAAGCAGCCCGCTGACCAGGCGATTTGACTTTGATCGTCCCCATCAGTAACTTTCTCCAGGTCGCAAGCGAGACCCCGGAACGAGCGGTTGACACCGCGGATCGGGCCGGGTAAAGTCTCACGGCGTCAAACCCCCAGAAGTAAATGAACGGCCTAACGTGCTGTCCGGGATCTGAAAATGACCCCGATTTGACACCGGGAAAGCCACTCAGATAACTTCTGAACCAAGCAAAAACTGAATGCGAAGCGAGTTTGCGCCGAGCCTGAATCGCCAAAACGGCCGATTTGACAAAGCGAAAACGAACTGGCTAAGCTTTCAACACAAGCCCCGAGAGAAAGCCTCCGGAAACGGAGACTGGAACCGGTGAGCGCGTGTTCTTTGAGAACTCAACAGCGTGCCGAAACACAGCCAGTAATATATGAATTACCTCCTCGTCGAGGTAGTTCCTTTGAGGCAAGACTAGATTGATGCCAGACATATTCCGTCTGGAGCGATCAAACACAATCCTTATTGGAGAGTTTGATCCTGGCTCAGGACGAACGCTGGCGGCGTGCTTAACACATGCAAGTCGAGCGGTAAGGCCCTTCGGGGTACACGAGCGGCGAACGGGTGAGTAACACGTGGGTAACCTGCCCTGTACTCTGGGATAAGCCTTGGAAACGAGGTCTAATACCGGATACGACACTGAACCGCATGGTTTGGTGTGGAAAGTTCCGGCGGTATGGGATGGACTCGCGGCCTATCAGCTTGTTGGTGGGGTAATGGCCTACCAAGGCGACGACGGGTAGCCGGCCTGAGAGGGTGACCGGCCACACTGGGACTGAGACACGGCCCAGACTCCTACGGGAGGCAGCAGTGGGGAATATTGCACAATGGGCGAAAGCCTGATGCAGCGACGCCGCGTGAGGGATGACGGCCTTCGGGTTGTAAACCTCTTTCAGCAGGGACGAAGCGCAAGTGACGGTACCTGCAGAAGAAGCACCGGCTAACTACGTGCCAGCAGCCGCGGTAATACGTAGGGTGCGAGCGTTGTCCGGAATTATTGGGCGTAAAGAGCTCGTAGGCGGTTTGTCGCGTCGGCCGTGAAAACTTGGGGCTTAACTCCAAGCTTGCGGTCGATACGGGCAGACTTGAGTTCGGCAGGGGAGACTGGAATTCCTGGTGTAGCGGTGAAATGCGCAGATATCAGGAGGAACACCGGTGGCGAAGGCGGGTCTCTGGGCCGACACTGACGCTGAGGAGCGAAAGCGTGGGGAGCGAACAGGATTAGATACCCTGGTAGTCCACGCCGTAAACGGTGGGTGCTAGGTGTGGGGGGCTTCCACGCCCTCTGTGCCGCAGCTAACGCATTAAGCACCCCGCCTGGGGAGTACGGCCGCAAGGCTAAAACTCAAAGGAATTGACGGGGGCCCGCACAAGCGGCGGAGCATGTGGATTAATTCGATGCAACGCGAAGAACCTTACCTGGGCTTGACATGGACTAGAAAGCTCTAGAGATAGAGCCTCCCTTGTGGCTGGTTCACAGGTGGTGCATGGCTGTCGTCAGCTCGTGTCGTGAGATGTTGGGTTAAGTCCCGCAACGAGCGCAACCCTCGTTCCATGTTGCCAGCACGTAATGGTGGGGACTCATGGGAGACTGCCGGGGTCAACTCGGAGGAAGGTGGGGATGACGTCAAGTCATCATGCCCCTTATGTCCAGGGCTTCACACATGCTACAATGGCCGGTACAAAGGGCTGCTAAGCCGTGAGGTGGAGCGAATCCCATAAAGCCGGTCTCAGTTCGGATCGGGGTCTGCAACTCGACCCCGTGAAGTCGGAGTCGCTAGTAATCGCAGATCAGCAACGCTGCGGTGAATACGTTCCCGGGCCTTGTACACACCGCCCGTCACGTCACGAAAGTCGGTAACACCCGAAGCCCGTGGCTCAACCCGCAAGGGGGAGAGCGGTCGAAGGTGGGACTGGCGATTGGGACGAAGTCGTAACAAGGTAGCCGTACCGGAAGGTGCGGCTGGATCACCTCCTTTCTAAGGAGCATCTACCGATGATCTTGGGCAAACGTTCCGAGCATCGGTCAGAACCACACCAGCCTCGATGCTGGGTGGGCTCATTAGTGGATGCTGGCTGGCTAGACGTTCGGTTGTCACGACAGTGAGTACTGCTCTTCGGAGCGTGGAAAGGTGTC
This sequence comes from Lentzea sp. HUAS TT2, assembly GCF_051853195.1. Lineage (NCBI taxonomy): Bacteria > Bacillati > Actinomycetota > Actinomycetes > Pseudonocardiales > Pseudonocardiaceae > Lentzea > Lentzea sp. HUAS TT2. Next base: position 3,952,888 of record NZ_CP196667.1, read on the forward strand.
GCGAGGGCTGGATGAACAGATCGGTACGCTGTTGGGTCCTGAGAGAACACGCTTTTTGTGTCTTTCAGCAGATCGGATCATCTCAGCGCTCGAACCGCCGGCTTCGGTCAGGCAGGCGAGCTGCACAGAAGAGATGATGACCGTTCGTTCTTTGAGAACTGCACAGTGGATGCGAGCATCTTTGTAGCAAGTTAGTAAGGGCATACGGTGGATGTCTTGGCACCAGGAGCCGATGAAGGACGTAGGAGACTGCGAAAAGTCTAGGGGAGCTGTCAACCGAGCTGAGATCCTAGAATTTCCGAATGGGGAAACCCGGACCCAGTCATGTGGGTTCACCCATACCTGAACACATAGGGTATGTGGAGGGAACGCGGGGAAGTGAAACATCTCAGTACCCGCAGGAAGAGAAAACAACCGTGATTCCGTGAGTAGTGGCGAGCGAAAGCGGAAGAGGCTAAACCGCGTCTGTGTGATACCCGGCAGGGGTTGCATTCGCGGGGTCGTGGGACCTCTTGGCTAGTTCTGCCGAGCTAGCGAACAGTCAGAAAACATTGTGGTTAGAGGAACGTGTCTGGAAAGCACGAGCGTAGAGGGTGAAACTCCCGTACTCGAAAATCCGATGTCTGTTTAGAGTGTTCCCAAGTAGCAGCGTACTCGTGAAATTCGCTGTGAATCTGGCGGGACCACCCGCTAAGCCTAAATACTCCCTGGTGACCGATAGCGGACTAGTACCGTGAGGGAAAGATGAAAAGTACCCCGGGAGGGGAGTGAAATAGTACCTGAAACCGTGTGCCTACAATCCGTCGGAGCCTTTAGGGGTGACGGCGTGCCTTTTGAAGAATGAGCCTGCGAGTTAGTGCTACGTGGCGAGGTTAACCCGTGTGGGGTAGCCGTAGCGAAAGCGAGTCTGAATAGGGCGCTTGAGTCGCGTGGTCTAGACCCGAAGCGGTGTGATCTAGCCATGGCCAGGGTGAAGCGCGGGTAAGACCGCGTGGAGGCCCGAACCCACCAGGGTTGAAAACCTGGGGGATGAGCTGTGGTTAGGGGTGAAAGGCCAATCAAACACCGTGATAGCTGGTTCTCCCCGAAATGCATTTAGGTGCAGCGTCGTGTGTTTCACCTCGGGGGTAGAGCACTGGATGGTCTAGGGGGCCCACAAGCTTACCGAAATCAACCAAACTCCGAATACCGAGGTGTGAGAGCGCGGCAGTGAGACTGCGGGGGATAAGCTTCGTAGTCGAGAGGGAAACAGCCCAGAACGCCAGCTAAGGTCCCTAAGTGTGTGCTAAGTGGGAAAGGATGTGGGGTCGCACAGACAGCCAGGAGGTTGGCTTAGAAGCAGCCACCCTTTAAAGAGTGCGTAATAGCTCACTGGTCAAGTGGTCCTGCGCCGACAATGTAGCGGGGCTTAAGCACACCACCGAAGCTGTGTCATTTCGAGTTTACTCGGGATGGGTAGGGGAGCGTCGTGTAGCGGTTGAAGCGGCGGAGTAATCCAGCCGTGGACGCTATGCGAGTGAGAATGCAGGCATGAGTAGCGAAAGACGAGTGAGAAACTCGTCCGCCGGATGACCAAGGGTTCCTGGGCCAGGCTAATCCGCCCAGGGTAAGTCGGGACCTAAGGCGAGGCCGACAGGCGTAGTCGATGGACAACGGGTTGATATTCCCGTACCCGTGTGAACGCGCCCATGATGAACCTTGTGATACTAACCGCCCAAAGCACCTCCAAAGACCCTTCGGGGTCGAGGGGAATGTGGAGCGCGGGACCTGAACTTGTAGTAGTCAAGCGATGGGGTGACGCAGGAGGGTAGCTCCGCCAGTGAGTGGTAGTACTGGTGCAAGCGTGTAGGGAGAGGCATAGGCAAATCCGTGCCTCACATATCCTGAGACGTGATGCGTAGCCGATTGAGGCGAAGTAGAGTGATCCCATGCTGCCGAGAAAAGCCTCTAGCGAGCTTTCACGCGGCCCGTACCCCAAACCGACACAGGTGGTCAGGTAGAGAATACCAAGGCGATCGGGCGAACTGTGGTTAAGGAACTCGGCAAAATGCCCCCGTAACTTCGGGAGAAGGGGGGCCGTAGCGTTTGAAGCCTCTTGCAGGCTAGGGCGAGACGGCCGCAGAGACCAGCGAGAAGCGACTGTTTACTAAAAACACAGGTCCATGCGAAGTCGCAAGACGATGTATATGGACTGACGCCTGCCCGGTGCTGGAACGTTAAGGGGACCGGTTAGTCCTTCGGGGCGAAGCTGAGAACTTAAGCGCCAGTAAACGGCGGTGGTAACTATAACCATCCTAAGGTAGCGAAATTCCTTGTCGGGTAAGTTCCGACCTGCACGAATGGCGTAACGACTTCTCGACTGTCTCAACCGCAGGCCCGGCGAAATTGCATTACGAGTAAAGATGCTCGTTACGCGCGGCAGGACGGAAAGACCCCGGGACCTTTACTATAGCTTGGTATTGGTGTTCGATTCGGCTTGTGTAGGATAGGTGGGAGACTGTGAAGCGGCCACGCCAGTGGTTGTGGAGTCATCGTTGAAATACCACTCTGGTCGTATTGGATGTCTAACCTCGGTCCGTGATCCGGATCAGGGACAGTGCCTGGTGGGTAGTTTAACTGGGGCGGTTGCCTCCCAAAGAGTAACGGAGGCGCTCAAAGGTTCCCTCAGCCTGGTTGGCAATCAGGTGTTGAGTGCAAGTGCACAAGGGAGCTTGACTGTGAGACTGACGGGTCGAGCAGGGACGAAAGTCGGAACTAGTGATCCGGCCATGGCTTGTGGAAGCGTGGTCGCTCAACGGATAAAAGGTACCCCGGGGATAACAGGCTGATCTTCCCCAAGAGTCCATATCGACGGGATGGTTTGGCACCTCGATGTCGGCTCGTCGCATCCTGGGGCTGGAGTAGGTCCCAAGGGTTGGGCTGTTCGCCCATTAAAGCGGTACGCGAGCTGGGTTTAGAACGTCGTGAGACAGTTCGGTCCCTATCCGCCGCGCGCGTAGGATACTTGAGGAAGGCTGTCCCTAGTACGAGAGGACCGGGACGGACGGACCGCTGGTGTGCCAGTTGTTCTGCCAAGAGCATTGCTGGTTGGCTACGTTCGGAAGGGATAACCGCTGAAGGCATCTAAGCGGGAAGCTCGTTCCAAGATGAGGTATCCCACTCTTCGTGAGTTAAGGCCCCCAGCTAGACCACTGGGTTGATAGGCCAGAGGTGGAAGACCGGTAACGGTTGGAGCTGACTGGTACTAATAGGCCGAGGACTTGTTACAAAGACGCTACGCATCCACTGTGCGGTTCTGGAAGAACCGAGCGGCATTCCGATCGCCGCAGGTACATCTCCATAGAGTTTCGGTGATCATAGCGTTGGGGAAACACCCGGTCCCATTCCGAACCCGGTAGTTAAGCCCTTCTGCGCCGATGGTACTGCACTGGTTACGGTGTGGGAGAGTAGGTCGTCGCCGAACATTATTTCCAGAAGACCCCTGAGGGTCGAGCACTTCGGTGCTCCCCTCAGGGGTCTTTTGGCGTGCTCGAAGCGTGATTTCGCTTGCGCAGCCTGATCTGATGGACCCATGGACGCGGTCGTGCACATCACACTGGAATCGTTCGACGCCGCCACCCACGAACGGCTCGCAGCCGATCCGGTGCGGAACACGGTGGCACTCACCTCGCTGGACCGCATCCGCCGCTCGCCGGCCACCGAAGAACAGCCGATCCTGATCACCTTCCACGAGCACGGCGAAGTGATCGGCTCCCTGGTCCGCACACCACCCTGGCCGTTCCAGACAGCAGACCTCCCACTAGCCGCGGTGGAAATGGCGGCTGACCTGGCCGCGAGGATCGACCCGGACGCGCCAGGGGCGACAGGCCCGCGGGAGAGGTCAGAGGCCTTCGCCACAGCGACCGGCAAGAACTACACCGAATCCCTCACCACCAGGCAATACCGTCTGACCACCCTCGTCCCACCCGCGGTGGCCGGCGAAGGCCGCCTGGCTACGGAGGCCGACGTCGAGCTCCTCGGCGCCTGGCGCCAGGCCTTCCTCCGCGAAGCCGTCCCGGAAGCACCGAACGAGCCGGCGACCGACGCCATGCGCAGTTCCCTGCGCCTAGGCAACGGCCACGCCCTCTGGATGATCAACGGCACGCCCGTCGCCTGGGCCGTGGCGAGCCTCCCGCAGGCTGGCATGACCAGGGTCGGCCCCGTCTACACCCCACCCGAGCACCGCAAGCACGGCTACGGCGCCGCAGTCAGCGCGCTGGTGAGCCAGTGGGCGCTAAACCAGGGCGCCACCGAGGTCCTGCTCTTCGCCGACCTGGCCAACCCCACCTCGAACTCGATCTACCAACGAATCGGCTACCAACCACTCGACGACTGGGCGGAGTTCTGGTGGAAGCACTGAGCCACACCGACACCAGGACTTCCTCGATACCGAACCCGTGAACAACAGCGGCACCTGACCGGTGTGGACACCGCGGTGCAGGGTGCCGGACGCCGACCGCGCTGATCTCGTTGCACCACAACGGAACCATGGCCGGAGCGGTGACCCGGATGGAGGGTCGCCCACTGCACATCGCCGCGATGCCACCAGCCGCGGCGCTCCTCGTCGTGGACACCCGGCAGGGCCGCGAGATCAGCAGGGGCACCGGAACGCGGGACCACCGTCGAACCCTTCCGCACGCTCAGGCCCGACGGCGGGCACGCGCTCTACGCCCTGCGGCTCCACCGGTTCGAAGACCTGACGTGCCAGACGTCCCCAGGGGGAGTTCGAGGCTCGCCACGTCCGCCGCCGATGACCTGATCACCGAGTGGTGAATCGCCCTCGTGGCCGAACCGGACGGCGCTTCCTCGCCACGCCGCCGAGCACCAAGCGACGGACGCCCGCTGGACCCCGTACCGGGCACGCCACCCGCGCCGGGCACCCCGCGCCGGGCTGACGCTGTGGCCCATCCACAGAACGCCGCGCACCCGACCCAGTCCGCGGAGTGTCACCGAGCCCGGCGCCGGCACAGTTCCCTGTCGCATCCCCCCGCGCTTCCGCATATGCGGGAGAAAGAAAACGCTGTTTCAGGACAACCACCGCCCGTTCAGGTTGTGGACAACTCGCAGGCCCCCCTCCTGGCCACTGAACGAGACGAAGCAGCGGCCGGATCAGGACGGTCTTCACCCGATCTGACGACCCGCCCCAGACCTGACGACCCGCCAGGCCAACCCTCGCTCGGCCGACCAGCCACCCGGCCGACTAGCCGAACAGCTCAGGCGAGAGCGGCCGGTTGCGCACATGCGAAGAGAACACGAGCGAGGTCGTGGTGTCCCCATAGCGCTGCATCACCTCGACGAGCTCCTCCAACTCCACCATCGACCGGCAAACGACCCGCAGCAACCAGCAGTCGTCACCGGTCACATGATCGGCGTCGAGGATCTGCGGCAGCACCAGCACCTGCGAGCGGAACCGCGGCGTGTCCAGCGACCGCACCCGCACGCGCACGATCGACTCGATCGGCAGACCGATCCGGGCGGGCGACACCACCGCGGTGAAACCCGTGATCACGCCGAGCGACTCCAGGCGCCGCACCCGTTCGGTCACCGCGGGCGCGGACAACGACACGTGGCGGCCCAGCGCGGTGTACGACATCCGCCCGTCCTGCTGGAGCAGAGACAGGATCTTCCAGTCCACGGCGTCGAGTTCCACCTGGAAATCATAAGGAGAACCCGCGCAACGCCTGGACTTCCGCATGTCCGAACAGGACCCGGTGCCAGCAGGATCGCAACCATGACGAACGCACTGCGCTTCCCCGCCGCCGACCCCAGGACCGCCGCCGGCCACTTCGCCGCCGAGCTCGCGTTCGAGGCCGACCCCGACGACGTGCACCGCGATCTCCAGGAAGGCAACGTCCGCGGGTACGTCCTCGTGGAGACGCGCGCCCCGGAAGCGTTTGCGCGGGCCCGCATCCCCGGCGCGATCAACCTGCCCTACCGCGACCTGCCGGCCGAGCTCGACCTCGATCCGGGCCTGGTCTACATCTGCTACTGCGAGAGCTTCCAGTGCAACGCCGCGACCAAAGGGGCACTCGCGCTCGCCGAGCGGGGCTACCGGGTGAAGCGGCTGTCCGGCGGCATCACGGCCTGGCGGGACGCGGGCTATCCGGTCGAGTCGGACCAGCCCGCCGGGGCAGGTGTTACCAAGGTCGAATGTCACTGCTGACCCGAGCCCACCTAGGCTCAGGTGCGTGAACGCACCGCGCCTGCTCGTCCTGCAGCCCTCGCAGTCAGACCCGCTGGCCAAGCTGGGCGACTGGCTCGAGGCCGAGGGGCTGGAGCTCGACCTCGTGCCGCTCAAGGACGCGCCCGCGCCGGCGAACCTCGACGGCTACCAGGGTGTGATCTGTCTCGGCGGTGAGATGGGCGCGCTCGACGACATCGACCACCCGTGGCTCGCGGACGCCCGCCGGCTGCTGTCCAGCGCGGTGTCGAAGCGGCTGCCCACCCTGGCGATCTGCCTCGGTGCGCAGCTGCTCGCGGCCGCCACCGGTGGCCAGGTGCGCAAGGGCCCGCAGGGGCCGGAGGTCGGCGTGCTGCTCGTGGCGAAGCGCGACGCTGCCGCCACCGACCCGCTGTTCGCCGACCTGCCGTTCACCCCGGACGTGCTGCAGTTCCACAACGACGAGGTGCACCTGCTGCCGCCCGGCGCACAACACCTCGCGGCGTCCCCGAAATATCCGAATCAGGCGTTTCGGGTGGGGGAGAGCGCTTACGGCCTTCAGTTCCACATCGAGACGACCCCGGAAATCGTCTTGCACTGGGCCGCGAAGGACCCTGATTCGGCGGCGTGCGCGCGGGCGCAGCACTTCGACCAGGAGTTCCTCGAAGAAGCGCACCGCGACTTCGAAGAGGTGTGGCAGCCGTTCGTCGGCCGATTCGCGAAACTCGTTCGGGGAGAACTGTTGCCCGCACTGGGATCAGGCGCACAACTTCCCTTGGTGTGACGTTACTTTCGTAGGTTTTAAGACATCCTCCGTTGGCGGTACCGTAATCTCCTGGACAGCTTGTTCGATCCAGCCGGAGGATCAGTGTGGATCCCGCACTTGTAGTGATCATCGTCGTTGTCACTGCTCTCATCTTCGACTTCACCAACGGGTTCCACGACACGGCCAACGCCATGGCCACCTCCATCGCCACGGGTGCCCTCAAGCCCCGCACGGCGGTCGCGCTGTCGGCGGTCCTCAACCTCGTGGGCGCGTTCCTCTCCGTCGAGGTGGCCAAGACCATCTCCGGCGGCATCGTCGACGACGCCCAGATCACTCCCGCCATCATCTTCGGCGGGCTGGTCGGCGCGATCATGTGGAACCTCGTCACCTGGTACGTCGGCCTGCCGTCGAGCTCGTCGCACGCGTTGTTCGGCGGCCTGATCGGCGCTGCCTGGGTCGCGTCCGGGGTGGACGCCATCCACTTCGCCAAGGTCGTCGACAAGGTCCTGGTGCCCGCGATCGTCGCGCCGCTGGTCGCCGGTCTGGTCGCGGCCATCGCCACGATCGTCGTCTACCGCCTCAAGAAGGCGGCCGACCCGCGCGTCGCGCACACCGGCTTCAAGGTCGGCCAGGTCGCGTCCGCCTCGCTGGTCTCCCTCGCGCACGGCACGAACGACGCGCAGAAGACCATGGGCATCATCACGCTCGCGCTGATCACGTCCGGTTCGCTCGCCCCCGGCTCCGGCCCGCCCACCTGGGTGATCGTCAGCGCCGGTCTCGCCATCGCCGCGGGCACGTACCTCGGCGGCTGGCGCATCACGCACACGCTGGGCCGCGGCCTGACGACCATCGAGCCCGCGCAGGGCTTCGCGGCGCAGACCTCGACCGCCACGGCGATCCTCGCGTCGTCGCACCTCGGCTTCGCGCTCTCCACCACGCACGTCGCGTCCGGCGGCATCATGGGCTCCGGCCTGGGCCGCGACCGCCGCGGCGTCAACTGGGGCACCATGGGCAAGATGGCCGCGGGCTGGCTGTTCACACTGCCCGCCGCGGGCATCGTCGGCGCACTCGCCGGCAAGTGGGCGTCGACCGGCACGGTCGGGATCATCGGCGTCGCCGCCATCGGTCTCGCGGTGTCGATCGGCATCTGGATCCTGGCGCGGCGCGAGCCGGTCAAGCCGGAGCACATCGTCGACGAGGTCGCCGCCCAGGCCGAACTGCACAAGGTGGCGGCATGAAGGTCGACTGGACGGCGCTGCTCCAGGTCTTCGGCGCCACGCTGCTGGTCACGGTGGTGGTCGTGACGTTGTTCGTGCTCGGCATCCGCGCTCTGTCGGGTGACAAGAAGGTCCCCGCGTACGCGAGCTTCGCCGGTTGCGTCGCCGTGGTGCTCTACGGACTCTCACTGATCGTCTTCTAGCGCTGTGCGGGCATTAGGGTTGGCTCACGATGAGCGAACCAGTCCGCCACGCGTCCCCGGCAAGATTCGGGCTCACCGAGCCGCGCAGCGAGGAAGTGCTGCGCGGACTGGGCCTGTGGGCTGACCGCCGGCCCACCGAGGGGTCGGAGGCAGTGCTCGCCGCACTGTCCCGCTGCCCCGATCCCGACCTCGCGCTGCGAGGTCTCGAACGCCTGCACGCCGTCGCCGACTGGGACGCGCTGTCGGTCGCGCTGCACAAGGACGTCGTGGTGCGCGGGCGGCTGCTCGCCGTGCTCGGCTCGTCCACCGCGCTGTCCGACTTCCTCGTCGTGAACCCCGACCGATGGCGTTCGCTGACCGACGACGTCGACGTGTCGCTGGAGCTGGCCGACGGCGACGTGCTGCGCACCGAGTACCGGGCGAAGCTGCTGCTCGTCGCCGCGAACGACCTGGCGCACGTCGTGGAGCACGACCTGCCGTACGTTCCGTACGACACGGTGGCCGCGCAGCTGTCCGACCTGGCCGTGTCGGCCCTGAGGGCGTCGCTGAAGCTCGCCGCGGAGCGCGTGAACGGTGCCGACCGCTGCCAGCTCGCGGTGATCGCGATGGGCAAGTGCGGCGCGAACGAGCTCAACTACGTGAGCGACGTCGACGTCGTGTTCGTCGCCGAGGGTGATCTGGGCGTGGCGACGCGGCTGGCCAGCACGATGATGCAGATCGCGGGCCAGTCGTGCTTCGAGGTCGACGCGGCGCTGCGGCCGGAGGGCAAGGCGGGCGCGCTCGTCCGCACGCTCGAAGGACACGCGTCGTACTACAAGAAGTGGGCGCGGACCTGGGAGTTCCAGGCGCTGCTGAAAGCACGGCCGGTCGCCGGTGACGCCGAGCTGGGGCAGGCGTACCTCGACGTCGTGCGGCCGTACGTGTGGACGGCGGCCGAGCGCGAGAACTTCGTCGAGGACGTGCAGGCGATGCGGCGCCGGGTCGAGGACCACGTGCCGTCGGGGCTGGCCGACCGCGAGCTGAAGCTCGGCCGCGGCGGGCTGCGCGACGTCGAGTTCGCGGTGCAGCTGCTGCAGCTCGTGCACGGGCGTTCCGACGAGGACCTGCGGATCCAGGCGACGACGGCCGCGTTGGCCGCGTTGGGCCAGGGCGGGTACGTCGGGCGTGAGGACGCGGCGGAGTTCGGGCGCTCGTACCGGTTCCTGCGCACGCTGGAGCACCGGCTGCAGTTGCAGCGGTTGCTGCGCACGCACCTCTTCCCGGCTGACGACGACATGACGGCGTTGCGGTGGCTGGCGCGTTCGACGGGGCTGGCGGCGGACGGGCAGAAGTCCGAGGGGCAGGTGCTGCTCGCGGAGTTCCGCAAGCACGCCAACCAGGTCCGGCGGCTGCACGAGAAGCTGTTCTACCGGCCGCTGCTGCAGTCCGTGGCGGGCGTGCCGACCGAGGCGTTGCGACTCACCACCAAGGAGGCCGTGGCCCGGTTGGCGGCGTTGGGCTACACGTCGCCGGACGGCGCGTTGCGGCACATCCAGGCGTTGACGCACGGGATGTCACGGCGGGCTCGCATCCAAGGTGCGTTGCTGCCGGTGCTGCTCGACCTCTTCGCCGGCACGCCCGACCCGGACGGCGGGCTGCTCGCGTACCGGAAGGTGTCCGAGGCGCTCGCGGAAACCCCCTGGTACCTGAGGCTTCTGCGCGACGAGGGCGCCGTCGTCGAACGGCTCGCGGTGCTGCTCGGCACCTCGCGGTTCGTGCCGGACCTGCTGGTGCGGGCGCCGGAGGTGATGCGGCTGCTCGCGGACACCGACGCGTTGGTCGGCGGTGACCCGCACTCGATCGGGAAACCCCTGCGCAGCGCCGTTTCCCGGTACCCGGAGGCGGCGCGGGCGATCGCGGCCGCGAGATCGTTGCGGCGCCACGAGTTGCTGCGCATCGCCGCCGCGGACCTGCTGGGGTTCATGCCGCTGGAGACGGTGTGCATCTCGCTGTCCGAGGTGTGGGGTTCGGTGCTGCAGAGCGCTTTGGACGCGGCGGTGCGGTCGTCCGGCGACCCTGCCGCCGTGGTGTCGGTGATCGGCATGGGCAGGCTCGGCGGCCACGAGCTCGGGTACGGATCGGACGCGGACGTGATGTTCGTGTGCAGGCCGCTGGAGGGCGTGTCCGACGCCGAGGCGGTCAAGTGGGCGAGCGGGGTCGTGGAGAAGATCCGGCGGCTGCTCGGCGCACCGTCGCAGGACCCGCCGTTGCAGGTCGACGCGGACCTGCGGCCGGAAGGCAGGCAGGGGCCGCTGGTGCGGACGCTGGACTCCTACCGCGCGTACTACCGGCAGTGGGCGGAGATCTGGGAGAAGCAGGCGCTGCTGCGGGCCAGGTTCCTCGCGGGCGACGCAGCGCTGGGCGCCGAGTTCGAGGCGCTGATCGAGCCGCTGCGGTACCCGCCGGACGGCCTGGACGCGGCGTCCGTGCGGGAGATCCGCCGGATCAAGGCGCGGGTCGACGCCGAACGGCTGCCGCGCGGCGCGGACCCGAGCACGCACACCAAGCTCGGGCGCGGCGGGCTCGCGGACGTCGAGTGGACCGTGCAGTTGTTGCAGCTGCAGCATTCCGGTTCCGTTCCCGGTCTGCGCACACCGTCCACAATGGCCGCGATGGAGGCCGCCGTGGGCGCGGGCCTGCTGGCCGCGGAGGACGCCGCCGCGCTGACCGCCGCGTGGAACCTCGCGACACAGGCGCGCAACGCCCTGATGCTGGTGCGGGGCAAGGCATCTGATCAGCTCCCGACGTCCGGGCGCGATCTCGTGGCGGTCGCGTCCGTCATGGGGTACGAGCCAGGGGGCGATCCGGGGGAGTTCGTGGAGGAGTACCGCAGGACCACCCGCCGTGCACGTGCGGTGGCGGAGCGTGTCTTCTACGGTGAGGGACTGTGAAAGCGATCGCGTACAGCCGCTTCGGCGATGCCGACGTCATGTCGTGGCAGGAGCTGCCCGACCCGCTGCTCGGACCCGACCAGGTCCTGGTGGAGGTGCGGGCGGCCGGGGTGAACCCGGTGGACTACAAGATCAGAGCCGGCTACCTGCAGGGCCTGATGCCCCACCACCTGCCGTTGATCCCGGGCTGGGACGTGTCGGGCGTCGTGCGGGCGGTCGGCATCGGCGTGCAGGACTGGAAGCCGGGCGACGAGGTGCTCGCGTACGCCCGCAAGGACCACGTCCAGTTCGGCACCTACGCCGAGCTGGTCTCGCTGCCGGACCGGATGGTCGCGCGCAAACCGTCCACCGTGGACTTCGTGACCGCGGCGGCGTTGCCGCTGGCAGGGCTGACCGCGCTGCAGGCGTTGAAGGTCGTCGGAACCGGTTCAGGGGACGTCGTCCTGGTGCACGCCGCGGCCGGTGGTGTCGGGCACCTGCAGGTGCAGATCGCGCGGGAGCTGGGTGCCGCGCGGGTGATCGGCACCGCGTCGCCGCGCAACCACGAGTTCGTGCGGTCGCTCGGGGCCGAACCTGTCGCCTACGGTGACGCACTGGTCGACGCGGTGGCGGAGCTCGTCGGCGGCGACGGCCTGGTCGACGTGGTGGTGGACAACGCGGGCGGGCTCGCGTTCGACCAGTCGTTGCAGCTGGTGCGCGACCGGGCGCGGATGACGTCCATTGTGGACGGGCCTCGGGCGCTGGAGAACGGCGTGGTCAACACGTGGGCGCGGCCCAACGCGGAGCAGACGCAGTGGCTCGTCGATCTGGTCGCGGCAGGCAAGCTCCGCGTCGAGGTGCAGCAGACTTTTCCGTTGGCAGAGGCCGTGAAGGCGCACAAGCTGCTCGAAGGTGGCCACGTACGAGGAAAAGTTGTACTGACGGCCTGAAATCTTCAGGTATTTCTTCAGGTTTGGGGGCGCACCTCGCGGTGTGCCCCCAAACCTGCACTGCTCAGTCCTCGTCGGAGTCCGGGTCCACCGCCGGAGCGCTGGTGTAGATCTCGACGACCCACTCCTCCTCCAACGCCTCCGCGTCGTCGGAGTCGGGCACGAGCCGGTTGTAGACGCGGACACCGAGGTCGAGCACGTCAGCGGCCTGAACCGCTTCCAGCGCATCGGGTGCCGAGTCGAAGATGTGGGTGGTGAGCAGCTGCGGAGCCGTGAATTCGGCGACATCTTGAGACACGCGCGGACCCTAGCGCATTGACGTTTCACCCAATCGAGATGAGACTAGGCGCGCTCAGTGGGGGAGCTGTGGAACGTCCCGGGGGTCTAGCAGAGGAAGTCATGCAGCATCGCAGGGTCACGCGCCGAGGCAAGACCGTGATCGCCATCGTGGGCGTTGCTGCCGGAGTGCTCGGACTACTCGGTGTGATCGAATATGCACTGAGTGGCAACAACTCCGCCGCCCAGCCCAACGTCACCGCCACGACGACTACGTCGAACGGCGTCGAAACCCCTGATGGCGCACTGGAAACGACAGAGCCCTCCGCGGACGTGAAGGTCCAGACGGGCTCGTTCAAGCAGCAGCGCGGCATGCTGACCCTCGAGGTCACCCGCGTGGAAGCGGCGAACAACCGCGTGAAGCTGTTCGTGACGGCCACGAACGCCTCCCAGGCCAGGATGACCCTCCCCGTGGTCGGCATCGCAGTCCTGGACGATCTGAACCGCACCTATGCGGCCTCGAGCAGCAAGTGGGACGGCCTCGTCACCCAGGGCACCACCACCTCGGGCACCGTCATCCTCGACGAGAAGCTCGGATCGGGTGTGAACTCGCTCACGCTGACGTTCTCGTCGATCTCCGGCCAGTTCGCGCCCACCGGCGCCGCGATCACGGTCACCGGAATCCCGCTGCCGAAGTGATTTACTGACGAGACCGGGCCCGACTCCCGGGGTTAGCCTGCGCTCGTGAAATACCTGTTCTTCTGGGGCCACCAGCCCGAACGCGACGGCTCCATCGGCAAAGGCTGTCTCTCGCAGTGGTGGCCCTGCACTTTCGTGCTCGACGGCCAGGAGTTCCAGTCCGCCGAGCACTACATGATGTGGCGCAAGGCGTTGCTCTTCGACGACACCTCCGCGGCATCCCGAGTGCTGACCGCCCGCACACCGGGCGAGGCGAAGGCACTGGGCCGCGAGGTCTCGAACTTCTCCGACGCAGACTGGGTTTCCGCCAGGCTGGAGATCGTCGTGCAGGGCAACCTGGCGAAGTTCGGACAGGACCCGGCACTGCGTTCCTACTTGCTGGGCACGGGTTCGCGCGTCCTGGTAGAGGCCAGCCCGCAGGACCGCGTGTGGGGCATCGGCCTGGTCGCGACTGACCCGCGCGCCCAGGACCCGTCCACGTGGCTGGGCCTCAACCTGCTCGGCGAGGCCCTGATGGAGGTTCGCTCCAGGCTCGCAGCGTGAGGTAGGTGGTGAGTGCCGCCAACGTGATCCCGCAGGGCACGAGTCCTTTTCGGATCAACGCGGGAATCTCGTTGAGCGGCACCCACTCGACCTTCGCCGCCTCAGCGGGATCGTGCTCACCGGTCTTGACCGCACCCGTGCCGACGAAGAGGTGCGTCGTGTGAGAACTGACGCCGTTCAACGGGTTGATCGTCGTGAGCGGCTCGACCTCCACCCGATACCCGGTCTCCTCCTCGGTCTCCCTCACCGCAGCGAACGCGGCCGTCTCGCCGGCCTCGAGCCGCCCGGCCGGAATCTCCCAGCCCCACACTCCGGTCGTGAACCGATGCCGCCACATGAGCAACACGTGGCCATCCCGCACCACAACCACCGCCGTGGAGTCGAACGGCATGCGCAACACGTGGTGCTCGAACCGCTCGCCTTCAGGGATCTCGACGTCGTCGAGGTCGACGCTCATCCACTCCGACTCGTACATCCTGCGGGTGCCGTGCACCGTCCACTCCGTCACGCCGCAACCTCTATCACGCTCCTCCTCGCTGAACCCCTCTGCCCTGCCGTGCGTGTGTCAGGGAGTCGGGGAGATCTGGCAGAGGAGAAGTGATGTTCAGCTACTCAGGGCCCGCCCGGCTCGTCTACGCGGACGGCGACACGGTCGAGCTGGAGCGGGTGGACCTGATCGAGACGGTGAACGACGGCGGGATGTGGCAGCTGTCCGGTGCGGGGACGGCCATGGCGGAGCTCAGCGGCGGGGAGGCGCGGATCAAGCTGCCCACCGGGGGTGAGGCCGAGGTGCTGGTGGCCAACGTGCGGGTCAGCGAAGGGGTCAACGGGGTCTCGTCGACGGTGACGTTGCTTGGTAACTAGCCGGGTCTTCAGAGGAGATCCAGCAAGGTTTCCAGCCGGGCGGCCAGGACTGCGTCGACGTCTCCGCTGATGGTCGTGCTCAGGACTCCGCTGCCGTGGTTGCGTGCGATGCGGAGGGTTACGGCGGGGGTGCCGGCTATCGGGTACTCGAACCAGGTGCCAGGTAGATCAGCGTCCGTGGTGGGGATGCCGACTTCCAGCGCGTCGTTGTCCAGGTCGTCCCACTTGTAGTGGACGAGTGCGGCGAGGTACTCGACGACTTTGGTCAGGTTGTCCTCGAAGATCCAACCGGCTACCTCGCGCATGCACGGATCATGTGTCATGGGTCGGCTCCAGGCATCCGCAATTGCCAACTGCCGTTGTCGCGGCGGCGAATGGCAGGAGCAGAACAGGCCGAGGGCCCGGCAGGAGTTCCTGCCGGGCCCTCGGGTGAAGCTCAACCGATCACACGTCGTAGTACAGCGCGAACTCGTAGGGGTTCGGGCGCAGACGCAGCGGGTCGATCTCCTGCTCGCGCTTGAACGAGATCCAGGTGTCGATCACGTCCGGCGTGAACACGCCGCCCTCGAGCAGGAACTCGTGGTCGGCCTCCAGGTTGTCCAGCACCGCGTCGAGGGTGGCCGGGACCTGCTTGACGTCGCGGGCCTCCTCGGGCGGGAGCTCGTAGAGGTCCTTGTCGATCGGGGCCGGCGGCTCGATCTTGTTCTTCACGCCGTCGAGGCCCGCCATGACCATCGCCGAGAAGGCGAGGTACGGGTTGCCCGAGGAGTCGGGGCAGCGGAACTCGATGCGCTTGGCCTTCGGGTTGTTGCCCGTGATCGGGATGCGGACGCACGCCGAGCGGTTGCGCTGCGAGTACACGAGCGAGACCGGGGCCTCGTAGCCGGGCACCAGGCGGTGGTAGGAGTTCACCGTCGGGTTGGTGAAGGCCAGCAGCGACGGGGCGTGGTGCAGGATGCCGCCGATGTAGTGGCGGGCGGTGTCGGAGAGACCCGCGTAGCCGCTCTCGTCGTGGAACAGCGGCGAGCCGTCCTTCCACAGCGACTGGTGCGTGTGCATGCCCGAGCCGTTGTCGCCGAACAGCGGCTTCGGCATGAAGGTGACGGTCTTGCCGGCCTGCCAGGCGGTGTTCTTGATGATGTACTTGAACAGCATCAGGTCGTCCGCGGCGTGCAGCAGCGTGTTGAACTTGTAGTTGATCTCGGCCTGGCCGCCGGTGCCGACCTCGTGGTGGGCGCGCTCGACGGTGAAGCCCTGGGCCTCCATGTTGAGGACCATCTGGTCGCGCAGGTCGGCGTAGTGGTCGTTCGGGGTGACGGGGAAGTAGCCACCCTTGTACTTGACCTTGTAGCCGAGGTTGCCGCCCTCTTCCTCACGGCCGGTGTTCCACCAGCCGGAGACCGCGTCGACCTTGTGGAACGAGCCGTTCGCGGTGGTGTCGAACTGGACCGAGTCGAAGATGTAGAACTCGGCCTCGGCACCGAAGTACGCGGTGTCGGCGATGCCCGAGTCGGTGATGTACTGCTCGGCCTTGCGCGCGATGTTGCGCGGGTCGCGGCTGTACGCCTCACGCGTGAACGGGTCGTGCACGAAGAAGTTGACGATCAGCGTCTTCTCGATGCGGAACGGGTCGAGACGCGCGGTGTACAGGTCGGGCAGCAGCAGCATGTCCGACTCGTGGATGGACTGGAAGCCGCGCACGGAGGAGCCGTCGAAGGCGAGTCCCTCTTCGATCGCGTCGGCGTCGAACGCCTTGGCGGGCAGCGTGAAGTGCTGCATCACGCCCGGCAGGTCGCTGAACCGAACGTCGACGAACTTGACGCCCTCGTCGGTGATGAACTTCAGCACCTCGTCGGAATTCTTGAACACCCTCGTCGACTCCTTGACTATGGAATACGGCTGGCCATCGCGAGCGACCGTATGTCGGCGGTGTTGCCCGTCCGTCACTCCGATGTTTCGCCAGTGTTAACGGGGTGGTCGGAGGGGGCAAGACGACCTGCCGATGCTCACCCGTTGAGCACGGCTTTACTCTGGTGGGGTGAGCAGGTGGACCGGATCGTGGCTGTCAGGACCCAACTCGGTGCTGTCACCGGGTGAGGACTCGAACGACGGCACCCAACAGCGCTGGCGCGGTGAGCGCCACGGCTTCCCCGAGAAGGGGCCGGGCTCCATCGCCTCGATCGGGCGGCGCACGTTCGCCATCCTGACCGACTTCCTTCTTTCCGCAGGTGTCGCGGCCGTGTTCACCCAGCCCGACCTGCCGAAGAACTGGAGCCTACTGGCCTGGTTCGTGATCACTGTGATCGCGGTCGCGTTCTTCGGCTTCACGCCGGGTCACGCGCTGTTCGGGCTGCGGGTGGCGCGGATCGACGGCAAGACGTTCGTGCACCTGCCCCGCGCGCTGCTGCGCACCGTGCTGATCTTCCCGCTGATCCCGGCGCTGGTCTGGGACTCGGACGGCCGCTGCCTGCACGACAAGGCGGCCGGCACCGTGGTCATCAAGGTCCGCTAGCTCCCCCTGGAACGTGAAGAGGCCCGCCGCACGAGATGTGCGGCGGGCCTCTTCACGTGGTGGGAAGGCAGGTCAGCGGCGGCGCATGGCGCGCTGGACGTTGCGCATCTTGGCGCCCGCGGGCATCGGGCCCTTGGGCAGTGCGGCGCCACGGCTGGCCAGCGCGGCGAGGCGGGTCTCCAGCGTGTCGACCTGGGCGGCCGTGATGTTGCGCGGCAGCTTCATCAGGGTCGACTGCAGCTTCTTCAGAGGGATCTGGCCCTCTTCGGTGCCGATGATGAAGTCGTAGATCGGGGTCTCGCCGACGACGCGGGAGATGCGCTTCTTCTCCTGCGCGAGGAGCGGCTTGACGCGCTGCGGGGCGCCCTCGGCGACCAGGACGACGCCCGGCCTGCCCAGTACGCGGTGCACGGCGTCGAGCTGCGTGGTGCCCGCGACGGCGGGCGTGACGCGCCAGCGGCCGCGCAGGTTCTCGAGCGCCCAGGCACCCGCGCCCGGCTGGCCGTCCGCCTTGCGGAAGACGTTGCTCTGCACACGGCGGCCGAAGATGATCACGGCCAGCAGCGCGCCGATCGCGACGCCCAGCGGCACGAACATCCAGACCGCGTTGAAGACCAGGCCGAGGACGACGGCGATCGCGGTGACACCGAGCACCGCACCCAGCATCAGCGGAACGAGCGCCTTGTCCTCGCGGCGCTGCATCTTGAACGCCTCGAAGATCTGCTTGCGCCGCTCGCGTGAGGCCGCGCGGCGAACCTTCGCCGCTTCCTTTGCCGCCGCCTTGTCCTGCTTACCAGCCATGTGGACAGGATACGGCGCGGTGGTATCAGTCTCGCATCGGCCGTCTGCGAGACTGCCGGGATGGACGCGTTGCTGGAGGGTCTGGATCCGGAACAGCGCGCCGCGGTCGAGGCCCCACGTGGCCCCGTGTGCGTGCTCGCGGGCGCCGGTACCGGCAAAACGCGCACCATCACGCATCGCATCGCGTACCTCTGCCAACGCGGCCACGTCGCTCCGTCGCAGGTCCTGGCCGTCACGTTCACCAAGCGTGCGGCGGGGGAGATGCGCACACGTTTGCGTTCGCTGGACGTGAACGGCGCGCAGGCCGTGACGTTCCACGCCGCCGCATCGCGCCAGCTGCGCTACTTCTGGCCGCGCGTCATCGGCGGCCCGCGCTGGGACCTCGTCGACCAGAAGATCCGCGTCGTCGCCCGCGCCGCGTCCCGGCTGGGGATGCCGACCGAGTCGGACGCGCTGCGCGACCTGACCAGCGAGATCGAGTGGGCGAAGGCGTCGCTGCTGACGCCGGAGGACTACCCGGCCGCCGCCGCGCGCGCCGCACGGGACATCCCGGCGCCCGCCGAGCAGATCATGAAGCTCTACACGACCTACGAGCAGCTCAAGACCGAGGCGCAGCTGCTCGACTTCGACGACCTGCTGCTCTACACGGCGGGCGCGCTGGAGGACAACGCGGAGGTCGCGCAGGAGTTCCGCGACCGCTACCGCTGCTTCGTCGTGGACGAGTACCAGGACGTGACGCCGCTGCAGCAGCGCGTGCTCGACTCGTGGCTGGGCAACCGCGACGACGTGACGGTGGTCGGCGACGCGAACCAGACCATCTACTCGTTCGCCGGTGCCTCGCCGCAGCCGCTGCTCAACTTCGGGCGCCGCTTCCCCGAGGCGGTCGTCGTGCGGCTGGAACGCGACTACCGGTCGACGCCGCAGGTCGTGGAGCTCGCCAACGACGTGATCAAGTGGGCGCGCGGGCGTCCGTCCGGCTCACGGCTGCAGCTGATCGGGCAGCGGCCGGACGGGCCGAAGCCGCGGTTCCACGAGTTCGACGACGAGCCGAGCGAGGCCGACGCCGTCGCCGGCCGCATCAAGACGCTGCTCGACGAGGGCGTCGCGGCGTCCGAGATCGCGATTCTCTACCGCGTCAACGCGCAGTCCGAGGTGTACGAGCAGGCGCTCGCCGGGCTCGGCATCCCCTACCTGGTGCGCGGGGGCGAGCGCTTCTTCGAGCGCGCCGAGGTGCGCCAGGCGATGATCACGTTGCGCTCGGCCGGTGACGTGTCCGGGAGCCTGCCCGAGGTCGTCCGCGCCGCGTTGCACCGCGTCGGGCTCACCGACGAGCCGCCGACCGGCGGCTCCGCGCGGGAACGCTGGGAGTCGTTGCTCGCGCTGGTCGAGCTCGCCGAGGAGTTCGCCGCCGCCACGCCCGACGCCGACCTGCCGCGCTTCTGCGTCGAGCTGGACATGCGCGCCGAGGCACAGCACCCGCCGACGGTCGAAGGCGTGACGCTGGCGTCGCTGCACGCGTCGAAGGGCCTCGAATGGGACGCCGTGTTCCTCGTCGGACTCGTCGAGGGCACGATGCCGATCCAGTACGCCGACGGCGACGAGGCGAAGATCGAAGAAGAACGCCGCCTTCTGTACGTGGGTGTGACGCGCGCGCGTGAGCACATCTGGCTGTCCTGGGCGCTGGCGCGCGCGGCCGGTGGGCGCAAGTACCGCCGCAGGTCGCGGTTCCTCTACAACCTCGTTCCCGAGAACCACCCCGCCGCACGCGTATCCGCCGGCGCCCAGCGGCCTCCTCTCATGAAGAAGGAGAAGCCGACCTGCCGGGTGTGCGCGTCGACGCTGGTCGAGGCGCAGGCCGTCAAGCTCGGCCGATGCAGGTCCTGCCCGTCCGATGTGGACGAGGAGCTGCTCGAGTCGCTGCGCCGGTGGCGCGCGGGACGGGCGCGGGAGCTGAAGGTGCCCGCGTACGTCGTCTTCACCGACGCGACCCTGGTGGCGATCGCGGAGCAGCGACCCACGGATTCGGCCGGGCTCGTCGCGATCTCGGGCATCGGCGCGTCGAAGCTTGATAAGTTCGGCGATGACGTGTTGGGCCTGGTCCGAGCCGGTGTCGGGTACTCCGCCACCTGATCGGGACAAGTTTCGTTAAATAGGTTGCGAGCCCCAGGTACGGGGTCATAACCTGCTCATGCCGGGTCCGGAGGACCCGTCTGGGGAAGAAGAACTACTACTAGCTCTCAGCAGCAGAGCTCTCTCGGTTGGAGGAGGTGACCCATTGTGAAGATCTTCAGCATCTCTCGCGCGTTGGGTCTCCGGTCGACCGAGGGCATCTGCACGTCCGCATCCGCTCAGGCCATGTGGCACACCTCTGCCCTCAAGCCAGTGGCACTGCTGGGCCGTGAGCGGGGCACCGCTCTGCGCAGCACCGTCCTGGCCGGCGCCGAAGTCCGCAACGAGCAGCCGATCGCGCTGCCGGTCATCGATGACGTCGACAACTACACGAATGCGCTGTCCGCGCATCAAGTGAGAAGGCTCCTGCCGACCCCCTAGAAGGGGTCGAAGGACCACCAGGCTCACGAAAGCCGCGGACTCGCCAAGAGTCCGCGGCTTTCGTGTTTTTGCAGTACCCCACACAAGGAGAAAACCCTGATGTTGACCGCGACTGTCCCGCTCACCGGCGAGACACTTCCGGACCTCGCGGAGGGGCTCGACATCCCCTGCCGCACCCACAACCCCGACCTCTGGTTCGCCGACGCGCCTGCTGACCTCGAGAAGGCGAAGTCCTTCTGCGGGACCTGCCCGGTCCTCGCGGAGTGCCTCGCCGGCGCGGTCGCTCGTCACGAGCCGTGGGGCGTCTGGGGTGGAGAGATCTTCGAGCGCGGAGTCGTCATCGCGCGCAAGCGGCCCCGTGGCCGTCCGCGCAAGGACGCCGGCGTTGTCACTGCCAGCAAGACGGAGGCGGCAGCGTGAACACCGTGCAGCACACCAGCAACGCACTGCCCGCCTACCTGAACGAGGGCCTGACACCCATGTCTCTGAATGAAGAACTCGTCCGAATACGAATACAAGAAGCCCAGAGGTTCGCAGAAGAGCAACGCCTGGCGAACCGCCTCGCGTCAGCGCAACGTTGGCGCAGGTTGTCGCGATGGGCGGGACGCAGAGCGGCTCGCTTCGACCTCTGACAGTCTCGAGCTGAGGCCGTCATCCACGAGAAGGTGGATGGCGGCCTCGGCCGTTCCTCCGTACCGTTCCCTTTGTGCCGCACCACACTCACGACGGAATCGACTGGTCCGCCCGCCTCCACGCGATGAGGCGCTACGGCTCGCTGCAGGCGGAGGCGCTGACCGCGGTCGCGCGCAGACTGGTCGAGCCACTCCCGGACTCGCCGGTGGTGATGGACGTCGGCTGCGGCGCCGGCTCCATGAGCGTGCCGCTCGTCTCGGCCCTGCGCGAGCACGGCGGAGGCGTCCTCGTGCTGGTCGACGCCACGCCCGAACTGCTCGACGCGGCCTGCGCGGCGGCCCGCATCGAGGGTGAAGGCATCGTCACGGTGAAACCCGTGCTCGCCGACCTCGCCGCGGAAGACCCGCTGACGTTCGCCGGCCCGGTCGAGCTCATCTGGGGCTCGCGGGTGATCCACCACCTTCCTGATCAGTTGCGCGGAGTGAAACGCCTGGTAGAAGCCTTGGCTCCCGGCGGATGGCTGGCGTTGGCCGAGGGCGGCCTCGAAACCCGCTTCCTCCCGTGGGACCTCGGTGTCGGCGTTCCCGGCCTCCAGGACCGGATGGCCGCTGCCCGCGCCGACTGGTTCGTGTCGATGCGGGAGAACATGACGGGCTCGGTTCGCCTGCCTGTCGGGTGGAACGTGGCCCTGGCCGATGCCGGGCTTGGCGAGATCAGCGCCTTCAGCTTTGTGGTCGATCACCCGGCTCCGGCCAAGCAGCTCGTCCGCGACTGGGCGGTTGATCGCCTGACCTGGTTGAACGAGATCACTGGGGCTTATCTGCACCCGTCTGATCGTGACGCTTTGCGCCGCCTGCTCAACCCTTCCGACTCGGAGTACGTCGGCTTGCGTGAGGACGTGTTCCTGTTGGAGACCGACACCGTGCATGTGGGGCGGCGGCGGTGACCGCGTGCCACAGATGTGGTCGGCTGCGTTCCTCCGTTTCTGACCTGGAGTTTTTGGCCTGGTCGTCGGAGCGGACCGGTGGGGTGGTCCGGTGGTTGTGTCAGGTTTGCTCGAAGGTCCATGTTCGGGACATCGAGGGGAAGTTGCCGGACGAGTACTGGCGCTGAGTTCGCCTGGCTCACCTGGGACGCGGGTTGCGCGGAGGGTGGAGTGGGCGGTGGTTGGGTTTGGCGGCGGGTGAGGTAGGGCCGCAGATCAAGTTGGGCTGTGGGTGAGGTCGGGCCGCGGGTGAAGGTGGGCTGCGGGCAGGGGGGCCGCAGCCGTGGACCGGCGTGGCTGCGGGTGGGCTGGTGGCTGGTGCGGTGAGCGATAGGTGAAGTTGAGCCGCAGGTGAGGTAGGGCCGCAGCCGCGCCAGCGGTTATCGGTGGGTCGGCGGCTGTGAGTGTGGGGCCGTTGAGTGGGTCGAACGGCATGAGTTGGGAGTCAGCTCCGCTGTCCGAGTTGGGGACTCGAGAGGCACCGGGCATGGTCGCTGACCTGCGGTGACGGGCGCGGAAGCAGACGGCATTCCGACCAGTTCACGGGTGCAGGCGGCACAGCCCAGTCCACGGGCGCAGTCGGCGTGCCGACCAGCTCATGGGTGAGGCGGTGCACCGATCAGGCCACCGGTGAGATCGCATGCCCTGGCAACAGAGCCGCCGACAAGCCGGTCGAGCGCTGGCCGTCAGGCCGGGCACAGGTGCAACAGGGCCTGCCTGACCAGCGCCGTCCCTCGCCGGCTGCTCACCCCTAACTCCTCCCGGAGCTCGCCAGGCGAACACAACCGTGCTGCCACCACGGCATCGAGGATCTCCACGACAGCGCGCGGATTGGTCTCCCGCCGAGCCAGGTCCAGGGCGGCCCGAGCAGGGGCGGCCAGCCTCAGCCCGTGGCGTTCGACGACCACAGGTGGACGGGTCGTGCGTTCCAGAAGAATCCACGGATGCGCTCTTCGCGCATTGCTTCCCGCCAGCACGTGAATGTGCCGGGGAAGGGGAAGCGTGGCGCCTTGGCGCACCAGTGCATCGGCCCCTGTGATCATAGAAGAAGGGCCCGCGAAGGAAAGGACTGCGCGCAGACGATCGAGGCGCGTTGGCGGGGATGGCGAGGTCAGAACTACTCCTGGCAGCAGGCGCTGCCAGGAGCCGGCGGGGGTGCAGTGGTGCAGGATCTCCCGGGAGGAGAATCCGGATTTGCGCAGGTCCGCGGTGGTTGCGATGGGTGCCATGGGTTCATCGTGGACCACGTGCGGGCAGGGAAATGGGGGTGAACGCCAACCTGTGGATAACTCAGGCAGGGTTCACCCGGACGAGTTAGTCGTCGAATCCTGGCTGCCAGCGCGCGACGATTTCGCGTGCCGTCACGTGGGCGTCCAGTTGGCAGAGAATGCCTGTGGCGCCCATTGTCACGCGGTGGATCAGCAGGTATTGCGGCGGCAGGTTCAGGGAGCGGCCCGTTTGTGAATCCGGGCTGCGGAGGTCGCCCACTCGTTCCGCCTGCGACTGGAGCCAGCGGCGGGTGAAGTGGAACGACTCGGTGCGCAGCGGTTCCACGAACGGTGCCAGGTAGCCGAGCACGTCCTCGCCGTGCAGTTCCATGCCCTCGCGGATGAAGTTCTCGGTGCGCAGCAGCTCGACGAGGTCGGCGGAGCGGCCGTCGAGGGCCAGGCGGGTCATCAGGCCCAGCGTCTTGGGCAGGCCGTCTGGCAGGCGGGCCACGGCGCCGAAGTCGAGCACGCGCAGGCGGCCGTCGTCGCCCAGCATGAAGTTGCCGGGGTGCGGGTCTGCGTGCAGCAGGCCTGAGCGCGACGGGGCCGAGAAGTGGAACTCGGCGAGCAGTTGGCCTGCCAGGTCCCTGTCCTCGGTAGAGCCCTCGCGGATGATGTGGGACAGGCCCACGCCCGAGGTCCACTCGGTCACCATGACCTTGGGCGACGAGGCGATGACGCGGGGGACGAGCACGTGCGGGTCGTTCTCGAAGGCCTTGGCGAACGTGCGCTGGTTCGCTGCCTCGTCGCGGTAGTCGAGCTCCTCCAGGTACCTGTCGCGCAGCTCCTCCAGCAGCGGGCGCACGTCGGTGCCGGGCATGATCGCCTGCAGCAGGCGGGAGAACCGCAGCAGCTGCTTCAGGTCGGCGCGCAGTGCCTCGTCGGCGCCGGGGTACTGGACCTTCACCGCCACGTCGCGGCCGTCGTGCCACACCGCGCGGTGCACCTGGCCGATGGACGCCGACGCGGCCGGTGAGTCGTCGAACTCCTGGAAGCGCTTCGCCCAGGACGAGCCGAGCTGTTCGGCGAGCACGCGGTGGGTGGTGCGGGCGGGCATCGGCGGGGCCGCGGTCTGCAGCTTCGTCAGCGCCTCGCGGTACGGGGCCGCCAGCTCGTCCGGGACCGCCGCCTCGAACACGCTCAGCGCCTGCCCGAACTTCATCGCGCCGCCCTTGAGCTGGCCGAGCACGGCGAAGACCTGTTCCGCCGTCTTGGCCGTCACCTCGGCGTTGACCTCGTCGGCCGCGCGTCCGGTCAGTCGCTTCCCCCAGCCACCGACAACCCGGCCGGCCACCCCGAGCGGGAGGCTCGCCAGCTTGGCGGTGCGCTGCACGGCCTTGCGCGGAATCTCGGTCACTCGGCCATGTTATGTGCGGCGCACTGACAGTCAGGGTGCGGATACCAGCTACGCCTCTCAGCGACACCGGCCGCGAGGTCCAGTTCGAGAGTGGCGTTCAGCACGGGCGGCGGGGCCAGGTCGCGGCCGCGGACGTAGATCAACGACTCCAGGATCTGCGCGACCGCCAGCGCCGCCGTTCCCGACGCGTTCAGCACGTCGGTGGAGGCCGGCCGGTTCGCGAGCTGGGCCGCGATGACGGGCCACGCCGGATCCTGGTCGGTGCGGTGCAGGTCCGCGCAGTTCAGGCAGGAGGAACGGCCTGGCAGGACCAGCGGCCCGACGATGCCCACGCCCTCACGCACGCGCACGGCCAGATGCGGCGTGCGGAACGCCATCAGGGTGCTCACGAGGTTCGGATCGGGGACCTGCGTCGCCGCCAGCACGGTCAGATCCGCGTTGTGGGCCAGCTGCACGCTGGATTCCGCCAGAAGCGAAGTAATGGAAAGAGCAAGGTGTCCGGACCCGTGGACGGCGGCCGTCCCGCCCTTCGCGCGGGAGTCGGCGTCGAGCAGCCCCGCCTCTTCGAGTGACACCAGAACTTCACTCAACTGGGTGGGGTCCTCGCCTCGGGATTTCAGCCTTTCACCCAGTTCGGCGACAGTGTGGCGGCCGTCGAGGGTGATCAGCTCGTCGACCACCGCCTCGGGCAGCGAGTCGATCACTACGGCGTGCTTCGGATCGGTGCCGACCTGGACGACGCCGGGGGCTCTGCGCACCACGGCCAGTCCTGCACGCACGCGAGGTCTTGTGTCCACACCGGCAAGACTGGCAGGGGGCGTGGCCCCCTGCCAGCGCAAACGTCAGACCTTGGCCTTGCCGAGGATCCGCGTCATCTTCGTACCGCACACAGGGCAGGTGCCCTTCGCCATGCGCCGCCCATTGGTCTCCTCGACGTTTCCGTCGAAGTCGCGCTTCTCGCGACACTTGACGCAGTAGCCGTTGTAGGTGTCGGCCACAGCCCCTCCCTTGCAGTTGTGAGTGCGGACACACTCGGGGACCTTGGCGCGACGGTACCTCCGCAAGCGTGCGAAACCGCGCATGTCGATCCCGCGCGTGTCCAGCCGCCGTTCGGTGGAACTTCACCCGCCGGGTGCGCGCCTGCCGCCGGTTGGGGGCCGAAAATTGTCGGTGGCGACGTTTACGGTGACTGCATGGCCGAACCGCGGGTGGAAGTGCGGCGGAGCCCCCGGCGCCGCCGCATGGTCAGCGCGTACCGGGAGGGCGACACCGTCGTCGTCCTTCTGCCGGCACGGATGACCAAGGGGGAAGAGAAGCACTGGGTGGCGGAGATGTTGAGCCGCCTCCAGCGCAGTGAGACGCGCAGGAAATCCCCTGCGCGGACATCGGACGAGGCGCTGATGGCGCGGTGCGCCGAGCTGTCGGCGCGCTACCTGGACTCGCTGGCCGATCCGGTGAGCGTGCGCTGGGTGCCGCCCATGCGCACGCGCTGGGCGTCGTGCACGCCGACGGAGGGCACGATCCGCGTGTCCGAACGGCTGCGCGACGTGCCGCCGTGGGTGCTCGACTACGTGCTGGTGCACGAGCTCGCGCACCTGCTGGTGCCAGGGCACGGGAAGGACTTCTGGGAGTGGGTCCACCGCTACCAGAAGACCGAGCGGGCCATGGGCTACCTGGAAGGACTCTCGGCCGCCGCAGGCCTGGGGATCTCGGAAGACTGAAGATCGACGAGAAACGCCCGGCGAGTGTGTGCGCCTGGCCCCGAACGCAACGCGCCCGGCGAGGAGATCCTCGCCGGGCGCGTCGTTTCAGAAGACCGATCAGGCCTCTTCTGGCTTGTCGCCCTTCTCGCCGTCCTCGCGCATGGTGCGCTCCAGCTCGGCGATCGGGTCCTCCAGCGCCTTGCGGGTGTTCGTGAGGCGCTCGGCGAACTCCAGCGGGTCGTCCAGGTCCTCCGCGGTCGGGACGAGCTCGGCGTGCTCCCACACGCTGTCGCGCACCTCGACGCCGTGCTGGTCGCCGATGAGCTTCCACAGGGCCGAGGCGGCCCGCAGCTTGCGCGGACGCAGCTCCAGACCCACGAGCGTGGCGAACGTCTGCTCGGCCGGGCCACCGGAGGCACGGCGGCGGCGCAGCGTCTCGCGCAGCGCGGGGGCGCCGGGCAGGCGGTCGGCGACGGCGGCGTCGACCACGACGTCCACCCAGCCCTCGACGAGGGCGAGGAGCGTCTCCAGGCGGTTCAGCGCCGCCTTCTGCTCCGGGGTGGTCTGCGGTTCGAGCAGGCCGGAGCCCATGGCCTCCTCGATGGAGGCGGGGTTCGACGGGTCGATCTGGCCCGCGAGCTGCTCCAGGGCCGAGGTGTCGACCTTGATGCCCTTGGCGAACTCCTCGACGGTGTCGAGCAGGCGCTGCCGCAGCCACGGCACGTGCGTGAACAGGCGCTGGTGGGCGGCTTCGCGGGCGGCGAGGAACACCATGACCTCGGACGCCGGGCGCTCCAGGCCCTCGGTGAACTTCTCGATGTTCGCGGGCAGCAGGGCCGCGGTGCCCTCGGGACCGAGCGGCAGGCCGACGTCGGTCGAGGTCAGCACCTCGGCGCCGAGCTGCGCCAGCGCGTTGCCGAGCTGCGAGCCGAACGCCATGCCGCCCATCTGGCCGAGCATCGCGAGCAACGGACCGGCCGCCTGCTTCGCCTCGGCTGGCATCGCCTCGACCCACGCGCCGGACATCCGCTGCGCGACCGGGTCGCACAGGCGCTGCCAGGTCGGGATGGTGCGCTCGATCCAGTCGCGCGCGGTCCACGCCTGCGTCGTGCGGGTGCCGGCGGGCAGCGACGTGACGGGGTCGAGCCACATCTCGGCCAGGTGCACGGCGTCGGTCACCGCGCTGGACTGGTCGGACGCGAACCCGATCGTGGTCGTCGTCGAGGACAGCTGCTGGAACGCGATCTGCTTCGCGAGGTCGTAGTTCACCGGCCCGCTCGACGACCCCGCGTTGCTCAACATGGAGCCGAGCTGGCTCAGCATGTTGCCCAGTTGGCTGAAGTCGAACGGGTTGTCTCCCGGCTTCCCGCTCTTGTCCTCGGGGTCGTGCGGGCTGAACCCGAACGGCACGTCACTCATGCCTCTACCGTACGCGGATAGACATGGTCGTACGCTGTTCAGCCGTGAGTGAAACCGTCGCGACCGCACCCGCACCCGCGCCCCCGCCGAGGGAGCGCGGACTGACCCGCAGGACGTGGACGCTGATCGTCAGCTTCCTGGTGGTGGCGATACTCGGGACAACGGGCGGTTTCGTCCAGGTCCCGTACGTCGCGCTGGGCCCCGGCCCGACCTACGACGTGCTCGGCAAGGTCAAGGACACCGACGTGGTCTCGGTGGACGGGCAGGACACGTTCCCCACCAAGGGAAGCCTGCGCATGACGACGGTCTCGCTCACCGACGACGTGTCGCTGTTCGGCGCGCTCGGCCTGTGGCTGTCCGGCCGCTACGCGCTGGCGCCGCGCGAGGAGTTCTTCAAGCCCGGCGAGTCCGAGCAGCAGGTCCAGGAGAACAACGAGCGCGCGTTCAGCGAGTCGCAGACCGCCGCGGAGGTCGCCGCGCTGCACTACCTCAAGTATCCGGGCATGGTGATCGCGAACCAGGTCACCAAGGGCAGCCCCGCGGACAACGTCATCCCGCTCGGCGCCCGCATCATCTCGGTGAACGGCAAGCAGGTGCAGAGCGCAGCCGACGTGAGCGGCGCGCTCGAGAACACCAAGCCGGGTGACCGCATCGAGGTGGCGTTCGAGAAGGACGGCACCTCGCAGTCGACCCAGCTCACCCTGGGCACCCGCGACGACGGCCGACCGGCGGGCTTCATCGGCATCTCCCCGGTGGACCGCGCCGACGTGCCGTTCAAGATCAAGATCAGCCTGTCCGACGTCGGCGGCCCGTCGGCCGGCCTGATCTTCGCGCTCGCGATCGTCGACAAGCTGACGCCGGGCGAGCTCAACGGCGGCAAGGTCATCGCGGGCACCGGCGAGATCACCGGCGACGGCACGGTGAAGCCCATCGGCGGCATCGCGTTCAAGATGGTCGCCGCGAAGGAAGCGGGCGCGACGGCGTTCCTCGTGCCCGCCGACAACTGCACGGACGCGAAGCAGCAGGCGCCGGAGGGCCTCCGGCTGATCAAGGTCGAGAACCTGACGGACGCCGTGTCGTCACTGGACGCGCTCAACTCCGGCAAGGACACGCCGGGCTGCTGAGCAAGGCGACGTGTCCGCTCGTCGCGAACATCGGGCAACGAGATCACAACCCCGGCGCGTTCGAGTGCCGGGGTTGTGCCAGCCTGGGGACGTGACGACTAGGGCCGCAGCGTGGCGAGCAGCGCGTCGGTGAGGTTGGGCGCCAGCTCGGGGTGCTCGACGACCTCCTCCGGCACCTCGACCGTGCCGCGCAGGCGCAGCAGGCAGGAGACCGAGCCGTCGCGCAGCACCACGGCCACCAGGCGGGCCTCGCGCCGCGCAGGGTGGGCGGCAGCGAACTGGCGGGCCGCCTCGTCGTCGAGGTCGCCGTGGCTCAGCTCCGTCTCCGCCTCCGGGGGCAGGACGACGATCTCCTGCGCCAGGGCGCAGCCGGTGACCGCCGGCGGCCATTCGATGCCCGCGAGCGCGTCGGCCAGATCGCCTTCCAGGGCGTCCTGGGCGATCGGGGTCAGCGGGCTCGACTCTGGGTCGAGCTGGCTGCGCAGCTCCGGCTGCTGGTCGATCAGGTCTGAGGTGGCCACGAGGGCGAAGAGTTGCGGTGGCTGCTCCCAGCCGCCTGCCGCTACGAACTCCTCAACCTCGCGGGCGACCGTCGGGAGGATGACCGCTGGCGTTTCACTCGCTGACACGCGTGTCATCGTAAGACTGCGGACTTCACGGGAACCCAGGGCGTCGTCCGTAGAGTTGGACTAAACGTACGTATCGATTTACCGCGATCCAGGAGCGTGCCTCGTGGCCACACGGCCTCCGGTCGGACTGCCGAAACTGTCCCGGCGCAGCCGAATACTGCTCATCGTGGGTGTAGTGCTCCTGTTCGGTCTCATCACGGGATCGCGGCTGCTCGACACCTACGTGAACTGGCTGTGGTTCGGCGAGGTGAAATTCCGCGACGTCTACAGCACCGTGCTGCTCACCCGGCTGGCGCTCTTCGTGGCCGTCGGGGCCGTGGTCGGCGGCATCGTCGGACTCAACCTCTACCTCGCCTACCGGGCGCGGCCGGTGTTCGTGCCGGTGTCCGGGCCGGACGACCCGGTGGCGCGCTACCGCACGGTCGTGATGCGGCGGATGCGCCTGTTCTCGATCGGCATCCCGGTCTTCATCGGGTTGATCGCGGGCGCGTCGGCGCAGGACAACTGGCAGCAGATCCAGCTGTTCCTGAACTCCCAGCCGTTCGGCGTGACCGACCCCCAGTTCGGGCACGACATCGGCTTCTACGCGTTCCAGCTGCCGTTCTACGAGTGGCTGCTGTCGTGGCTGTTCATCACGGTCGCGGTGTCGTTCATCGGCGCGGTGATCGCGCACTACCTGTTCGGCGGCATCCGGCTGGCCGGTCGCGGCGGCCAGCTCTCGGGTCCCGCGCGGCTGCACCTGGCGCTCGTCGCCGGCACGTTCGTGCTGCTGAAGGCCGTCGCGTACTTCTTCGACCGGTACACGCTGC
Source organism: Lentzea sp. HUAS TT2 (assembly GCF_051853195.1). NCBI lineage: Bacteria > Bacillati > Actinomycetota > Actinomycetes > Pseudonocardiales > Pseudonocardiaceae > Lentzea > Lentzea sp. HUAS TT2. The sequence continues at coordinate 3,983,304 of NZ_CP196667.1, forward strand.
TGCTGCACGAGAACGAGAAGTTCGTCGGCGCCAGCTACACCGACCTCAACGCGGTGCTGCCGGCCAAGCTGATCCTGCTGTGCATCGCGGTGTTCTGCGCCGTCGCGTTCTTCGCGGGCGCGTTCATGCGCAACGTGCAGCTGCCCGCCATCGCGACCGTCCTGCTGGTGCTGTCGAGCGTGCTCGTCGGCGCGGCGTGGCCCGCGGTGCTGGAGCAGTTCTCGGTCAAGCCGAACGCCATCCAGAAGGAGGCCGAGTCGATCACCCGCAACATCGCGGCGACACGGCAGTCGTTCGGGCTGACAGAAGACAAGGTCGAGACGAAGCCCTACGAGGGCAAGCAGAACGTCAGCAACGACCAGGTCAAGACCAACGACGCGGCGACGCTCGGCAACATCCGCCTGCTCGACCCGGCGGTGCTCTCGCGCACCTTCACGCAGTTCCAGCAGCTGCGGCCGTTCTACGGCTTCCCGAACAAGCTCGACGTCGACCGGTACACAGTGGACGGCAAGCTGCGCGACTACATCGTCGGCGTGCGCGAGCTCAAGCTCGACAGCCTGCCGCAGGGTCAGCGCGACTGGATCAACCAGCACCTCATCTACACGCACGGCAACGGCTTCGTCTACGCCGAGGCGAACAAGGTCAACGCGGTCGCCGACGAGTCCAACGGCGGCTACCCGGACTTCAAGACCGGTGAGGTCAAGTCCAACGGCGAGGTCGGCAACGACCCCAAGGGCATCAAGGTCGACCAGCCGCGCACCTACTACGGCGAGCTGTTCGGCCAGAACGACTACTCGATCGTCGGCGGCCGCCCGGCCGGCTCGGCGGCGGAGTACGACACGGACGCCAAGTCCTACACCTACACCGGCACCGGTGGCGTCCCGATCGGCGGCCTGTTCGACAAGCTCGCCTTCGCGGCCTACTACGGCGAGCGCAACATCCTCTTCAACCAGTCGATCGCCGACGACTCGAAGATCCTGTTCAAGCGCACGCCGCGCGACCGCGTGCAGGCCGTCGCCCCGTGGCTCACGGTGGACAGCGACCCGTACCCGGCCGTCGTCAACGGCCGCATCACGTGGATCGTCGACGGATACACCACGCTGGAGAACTACCCGTACGCGCAGCGCACCCAGCTCGGTGACGCGACGAACGACTCGCTCACCGCGGACGGCGTCGTCATCTCGCAGGTCAACAAGCCCGTCAACTACATCCGCAACTCGGTCAAGGCCACTGTGGACGCTTACGACGGCTCGGTGAACCTGTACCAGATCGACGACAAGGACCCGGTCCTCAAGGCGTGGATGGGCGTCTTCCCGAACACGGTGAAGGCGGGCAGCGAGATCTCCCCTGAGCTGCGCCAGCACTTCCGCTACCCCGAGGACCTGTTCAAGGTGCAGCGGCAGATCCTGTCGAAGTACCACGTCTCGTCGCCGTCGGACTTCTACTCCGGTGTCGCCTACTGGGCACCGCCGCAGGACCCGACGATCGACAACGTGACGACGGCCGACGCCCAGCGCGACGCGGCGAGCAAGCGCAGGGACGCCCAGCCTCCGTTCTACGTCCTCGCCGGTGACCCGAGCGACGCGAGCAAGGTCCGCTTCCAGCTGACCAGCCCGCTCGTGCGTGAGAACCGCGAGTTCATGGCGGCCCACGTCTCGGTCGGGTCCGATCCCGACAACTACGGCAAGATCAGCGTGCTGCAGCTCAGCCAGGACGCCAAGGGCCCGCAGCAGATCCAGACGCAGTTCCTCACCTCGGACAACGTCAGCCGCGAGCTCAACCTGCTGACCCAGCAGAAGACGACGGTCGTCTACGGCAACCTGCTCACACTTCCCGTGGGCGGAGCGCTGCTCTACGTCGAACCCGTCTACATCGAACGCGCGTCGAACAACACGTCGTACCCGCAGCTGTCCAAGGTGCTGGTCTGGTACGGCGACCGGGTCGGCTACGCGTCCACGCTGAACGAGGCGCTGGAGCAGGTGCTCAGCGGTGCGGGCTCGGTCGTGCCGCCGGCCAGCGACAACAACAACGGCAACGGCCAGACCTCCACGCCGCCGTCGACGACACCGCCGACCAACAGCGCGCTGAGCCCCGAGCTGCAGAAGGCGATCAACGACATCGGCACTGCGCTGGACGACATCACCAAGGCGCAGCAGAGCGGCAACTTCACCGAGCTCGGCCAGGCCTACGGACGCCTGGACGACGCCCGGAAGAGGTTCAAGCAGTACAACGTCGGTGCCACGACACCGCCGGCGACGGGCCAGTCGTCGGTTGTGCCGAGCCCCACACCGTCCGGCTGACCTACCGATTTGCTTTTCCTGCTCCACCCCGCGTAAGGTTCTATTCATACCGACGCGGGGTGGAGCAGCTCGGTAGCTCGCTGGGCTCATAACCCAGAGGTCGCAGGTTCAAATCCTGTCCCCGCTACACAGTTCGAAGCCCGGAGCCATCAGGTTCCGGGCTTCTTGCTTTAACGCAAGTAGTTTCCAGAACTGCTCGTCGACAACTACATCCACGACCCGCGTCAGTCGCGGTTTTCTCGCCGCATCTGCCGCGTACGGCGCCCGCACCACCCTTGAACTGCGAAGACCTCGTTAAGAGGGGGGTGGTAAAAACGGGTTTCCAGAGGGTGTATAGTTCTACTTACAACAGCAAGACAAGCAAGAAGCGGCGCGGGGTGGAGCAGCTCGGTAGCTCGCTGGGCTCATAACCCAGAGGTCGCAGGTTCAAATCCTGTCCCCGCTACAAAGGTAGGAAGGCCCTGTTCGCGGAGATCGCGAACAGGGCCTTTTTCGCATTGCATTGGGGGCGGAGCCCCCAAACCCCACCCTGGGGGCAAGCCCCCGGACCCCCGTAGGTGGCCAGTCGGGCGAGGCTCCCGGATCCCCGTGGATGACCAGTCGGGCGAGGCCCCCCGGTCTCGTGGGTGGGAAGGCCTCGGACTCCCGTAGGTGGCCAGTTGGGCCAGGCTCCCGGTCCCGTAGGCAGGCCAGATGGGTATGGCCCCAGGTCCCGGGGGCGGGCCCGGTCCCCTGGGTGGGTCAGGCGAGGTCGTTCAGGTCATGTTCTCCGCCCAGTACTGGGCGCACAGCATGCTGGAGCAGATGCGGCCCTCGCCGTTGACGGTGCGGTGCTTGCGGATCTGCTTGCCGCACACCATGCACTCGTCCTTGCCGGCCTGCTCCGGGATGCCGCCCGTGACCCAGGCCCGCGTGTGGGCGGCCACCTTCTTGTGGTCCAGCCACTTCATGTTCAGGTTCTTCATGGGGTCCCCGACCTCCGTTGTCGTGCGCCGCTGCTGGCAATGATCATTTTCCCGGAACGGCAGGCGTAGGAAAGGGGTCGGAGCGGACATCACCGGGTCGTGCGACGAAGGCCCTCGACCGTCCATTCGGGTGGCTTCGCCCGGTGAGGTCGTACCGCCGATCGAGTGAGAACGGGGGACTTTCGTTTCTGCGAAAGGACTTTTCCATCCGGGATGGACACGGACGGTCAAGCGGCCAAACGCGTGAGGCTTCGAAACTGCCGCTTACTCAGCGAGACTTTTCGTTGCTCCGCATGGCCCATCAGACTAGCCCGGTGATCAGCCACTGTGGACAGAACGGCTGACCATTGTGGACAGCTTCCCCCAGACGTGGGAACGTTGTCGTTGTGTCAGACCTGAATGCGACCGCAGCCGCCCTGCTCGGGCTGCTGCACGACGGACCCAAGACCGGTGGCCAGTTGGTGGCGGAAGCCGGAGACCGCTTCGGCGCGTTCTTCAGCGTGACCCGCTCCCAGGTGTACCGCGAGCTGCCCGCGCTGGCTGACCAAGGCCTGCTGCGCCTCGGCAAGCAGGGACCGCGGTCCAGCCAGCAGTACGTGCTGACGGCCGCGGGCAAGAAGGCCTTCAAGAACTGGCTGCTGTCCGAACCCGGCCCGGACCACCTGCGCAGCCCGCTCATCCTTCGTCTCGTGCACGCGGGTTCGCTGACCGCGAAGCAGCGCGAGTCCCTGATCACGACCGCGCGTTCGACGTACGGTCAGGAACAGGAGAGCGCGAAGAGCGCGGCCAAGACGGCCGAGGACCCCTACGCCAAGGCGGTGGCCGAGTTCGGTCTCGCCCACGCGAAGGCCGTTCTCAAGCTGCTCGACGCCATCCCCACGGCTTAAAGGGGACGCCAGCGAAGCACCGGTCGCGTACGGCGACCGGTGCTGGCGTAATCTTTTTGCGTGAACCCGGACGTCGAAGCAGACATCAAGGACCTCTCCGCCACTCTTTCGAGCATCGAGGCGGTGCTGGACCTCGCTGCGCTGCGCGCCGCTGTCGCGGACCTGGAGGACCAGGCTGCCCGCCCTGACCTCTGGGACGACCAGGAGAAGGCGCAGAAGGTCACCAGCGCGCTCTCCCACAAGCAGGGTGAGCTGCGTCGCGTCACCAACCTGCGTGAGCGCCTCGACGACCTCCCCCTGCTCTACGAGCTCGCGGAAGAGGCCGAGGACGCCGAGGCGGCGGCCGACGCGGACAACGACCGCGCCAAGCTGCGTGAGGAGATCGCGAGCCTCGAGGTCCGCACGCTGCTGTCGGGCGAGTACGACGAGCGCAACGCCCTGATCACCATCCGCGCCGAGGCCGGTGGCGTCGACGCCGCGGACTTCGCCGAGATGCTGCTGCGCATGTACTCGCGCTGGGCCGAGCGCCACAACTACCCCGTCGACGTCTTCGACACCTCCTACGCGGAAGAGGCGGGCATCAAGTCCGCGACGTTCCGCGTCACCGCGCCCTACGCCTACGGCACGCTGAGCGTCGAGCAGGGCACGCACCGCCTCGTGCGCATCTCGCCGTTCGACAACCAGGGCCGCCGCCAGACGTCGTTCGCCGGCGTCGAGGTCGTGCCCGTCGTCGAGCAGACCGACCACGTCGAGATCGACGAGAAGGACCTGCGCGTCGACGTCTACCGCTCGTCCGGCCCCGGCGGCCAGGGCGTCAACACGACGGACTCGGCGGTGCGCCTCACGCACATCCCGACCGGCATCGTGGTGTCCTGCCAGAACGAGCGCTCGCAGCTGCAGAACAAGGCCACGGCCATGAACGTCCTGCAGGCGAAGCTCCTCGAGCGCCGCCGGCAGGAGGAGCAGGCCAAGATGGACGCGCTGAAGGACTCCGGCTCCAGCTGGGGCAACCAGATGCGCTCCTACGTGCTGCACCCGTACCAGATGGTCAAGGACCTGCGGAACAACCACGAGGTCGGCAACCCGTCCGCCGTGCTCGACGGCGAGATCGACGACTTCCTCGAGGCCGGCATCCGGTGGCGCAAGCAGTCCCAGCAGGTGTAGTCAGCTGAGCTGGGTCGAAGAGCACGTTCAGCCCCGAACGAGGGCAGGACGTGCTCTTTTCGTGGACGGGTAGTGCCTGGTCGGACACGGGGCGTCGACGTCTCGGCCGCCCTTCCGGGGCTGGAAGTTAACCGGAACGGGGGCTTTACCCCGGCCATGAGTAGACTCGCGCCTCGTGATTCGTCTCGAACACGTTTCCAAGGTCTACAAGACCTCCACGCGTCCTGCGCTCGACGACGTGTCCGTCGAGATGGAGAAGGGCGAGTTCGTCTTCCTGATCGGGCCTTCGGGGTCCGGCAAGTCGACGTTCCTGCGCCTGCTGCTGCGCGAAGAGGTGCCGACCAGGGGACGCGTCTACGTCTCCAACTTCGACGTCGCCAAGATGTCGCGGCGCAGGGTCCCCCGTCTGCGTCAGTCGATCGGCTGCGTGTTCCAGGACTTCCGTCTTCTGCCCACGAAGACGGTCGCCGAGAACGTCGCCTTCGCGCTCGAGGTCATCGGCAAGCCCCGCAACACCATCGTCAAGGTGGTGCCGGAGGTGCTGCAGCTGGTGGGCCTCGACGGCAAGGAGGACAGGTTCCCGACCGAGCTGTCCGGTGGTGAGCAGCAGCGCGTCGCGATCGCCCGTGCGTTCGTGAACCGCCCGCTGGTGCTGATCGCCGACGAGCCGACCGGAAACCTGGACCCCGACACGAGCCAGGACATCATGTTGCTGCTGGAGCGGATCAACCGCACCGGCACGACCGTCATCATGGCCACGCACGACCACGGCATCGTCGACTCGATGCGCCGCCGAGTGGTGGAGCTGTCGTACGGCAAGGTCGTCCGTGATGACGCGCGCGGCGTTTACGGCGTTGGCCGTTAAGCGTCCCTAAGCCCCCGAACCCCAAGGAACCCCGCCCCCGATGCGTACCAGCTTCGTGTTCAGCGAGGTCATCACCGGACTTCGCCGGAACGTCACGATGACGATCGCGATGATCCTCACGACCGCCATCTCGCTCGGGCTGCTCGGCGGTGGCCTGCTCGTCGTCCGCATGGTCGACAAGATGCAGGCCAACTACGCGGGCAAGCTCGAGGTCTCCGTGTTGCTGACGAACGACGTCAGCGCCAACGACAAGGACTGCACACAGCAGCCGTGCGCGGGCCTGCGCTCCGCCCTGGAGCAGACGTCCGGCGTCGAGACAGTGGTGTTCCAGAACCGCGACGAGGGCTTCGAGCGCTTCAAGCGCATCTTCGAGGCCCAGCCGGAACTGCTCAAGCTCGCGCGTCCCGAAGCCATCCCGGCGACGTTCCGCGTGAAGCTCGAGGACCCGGAGCGCACCGACGTCATCAAGCAGGCCTTCGAGGGCAAGCCCGGTGTGAAGGGCGTCGACGACCAGGGCAAGTTCCTGGAGAGGTTCTTCGAGGGCCTCAACGGCATGCGCGACGTCGCCCTGATCCTCGCGCTCATCCAGGCGTTCGCCGCGCTGCTGCTGATCTCGAACACCATCCAGGTGTCGGCGTTCACCCGCCGCGTCGAGGTCGGCATCATGCGACTGGTGGGCGCGACCCGGTGGTACACGCAGCTGCCGTTCCTCATCGAGGCGGTCGTCGCGGGCATCATCGGCTCGGTCACCGCGGTCGGCGGCCTGGTGCTGTTCAAGGCGTTCTTCCTCGACCGGATCACCAGGAACCTCACCGAGTCGGGCATCATCCCGCCGATCGGGTATCTGGACATCCTGATCGTGTCGCCATGGCTGTTCCTCGTCGCGATAGTCATCTCGGCGACGACCGGCTACGTGACACTCCGCCTCTACGTGCGCCTTTAAGAGTTTTGCCGAGCATTTAGACTGGTCGTCATGGTCAAGGAACGCGGGCAGAAGGTCATCGCGTCGAACCGCAAGGCTCGGCACGACTGGTCCATTCTGGACACCTACGAGGCGGGCATTCAGCTCGTCGGCACCGAGGTGAAGAGCCTGCGCATGGGACGGGCGTCCCTGGTGGACGCCTTCGCCCAGGTCGACGACGGCGAGATCTGGCTGCACGCGCTGCACATCCCGGAGTACGTCGCGGGCACCTGGACGAACCACGAGGTCCGGCGCAAGCGCAAGCTGCTGCTGCACAAGAGCGAGATCGAGCGGCTGATCGGCAAGACCAAGGAGTCCGGTCTGTCGCTCGTGCCGCTGCAGATGTACTTCAAGGACGGCTACGTCAAGGTCGAGATCGCGCTGGCGAAGGGCAAGAAGTCCTACGACAAGCGCCAGGACCTGGCGAAGCGCGACGCGAACCGCGAGATCGCCAGGGCGCACGGCCGCGCCCTGAAGGGTCGCTACTGATGGCACTGGTGGACGTCCACGTCCACTTCATGCCGCAGAACGTCCTGGACAAGGTCTGGGCGTACTTCGACCGCGTGCGCGAGTCCGGGGTCGACTGGTTCATCTGGTACCGCACGGACGAGAACGCCCGGCTCACCGCACTGCGGGAGCTGGGCGTCGTCGCGTTCGCACCTCTGCTCTACCCGCACAAGCCGGGCATGGCGCAATGGCTGAACGAGTGGGTGGCCGACTTCGCCGCGCGGGTGCCCGAGGCGGTGCCGACGGGCACGTTCTACGCGGAGCCCGGCGCCGAGGCGTACGTGCGCAAGGCCCTCGAGAGCGCCGCACGGTGCTTCAAGTCCCACGTGCAGGTCGGCGGCTACGACCCGCGTGACGCGCTGCTGGACGGCGTCTGGGGGCAGCTCGCGGAGGCCGGTGTGCCGGTCGTGGTGCATTGCGGCGACGGGCCGTCTCCCGGTGAGCACACCGGGCTGGGCGTGTTCGAAGAGGTGCTTCGGCGCAATCCGCGGCTGACGGCCGTTCTCGCACACGCCGGGATGCCTGACTACTCAGGCGCGTTGGACCTCGTGGAGCGCTATCCGAACGTGCACGTCGACACGACGATGGTCGGCGTTCCGTTCGTGGAGCAGATGGCGCCGCTGCCGGCCGACTGGCGTTCGCGGATCGCGGGGCTGGCGGACCGGGTGGTGCTGGGCACCGACTTCCCGAACATCCCGTACCCCTACGAGGTGCAGCTCGACGCCATCAGGTCGTGGGGCCTGGACGCCGCGGCCGAACAGGCGGTGCTGCACGACAACGGCGCCCGTCTGCTTCAGCTGTCGAGATAGGCCAGCACGGCGCGCACGCGGCGGTGCTCGGAGTTCGACGGCTCCAGGCCGAGCTTGGCGAAGATGTTGCCGACGTGCTTCTCGACGGCGCCGTCGGACACCACGAGCGAGTTGGCGATGGCCGTGTTGGACAGTCCCTGTGCCATCAGCCCGAGCACCTCGCGTTCGCGGGGCGTCAACGAGTCGACGGGGCTCTTCTTGCTGCGCACCATGAGCTGCGTGATCACCTCGTGGTCGATGCTCGTGCCGCCGTCGGCGACCCTGCGCACCGCGTCGACGAACTCCTTCACGTCCGCCACCCGTTCCTTGAGCAGGTACCCGACCCCGCTGGCACCGCCCGCGAGGAGCTCCACGGCGTAGCGCTCCTCGACGTACTGCGACAGCACCAGCACCGGCAGCCCCGGATAGCGGCGGCGGCACTCGATGGCGGCCCGCAGGCCCTCGTCGGTGAACGTCGGCGGCATCCGCACGTCCACCACGCACAGGTCCGGCTTGTGCTCCGTCACGGCGTCGAGCAGCGCGTCACCGTTCTCCACCGCCGCGACGGTCTCGATGCCCTCGTCGGCGAGCAGCCTCTGCACGCCCTCCCTCAGCAGCACCGAGTCCTCGGCGATCACCACGCGCACGGCAACTCCGCTCGAATAACGGTCGGCCCACCAGCGGGGCTGACGACGACAACCACACCGTCGATGGTCGCAGCACGGTCCGCGAGCCCGGCGAGTCCGCCGCCCGGCCGCAGTTCCGCGCCACCCTGACCGTTGTCGGTGACCTCGACCAGCACCCCGGTGTCCACCCTGTTGACCCGCACGGTCGCCTTGGTGCCGTTGGAGTGCTTGGTGATGTTCGTGAGCGCCTCGCCGACGGTGAAGTACGCGGCGCTCTCCACCGATGTCGGCGGCCGCGGTTCCACGTCGACCTGCAGCTCGACCTCGATCGGCACACGGGCGGCGAGCGCGGACAACGCGGCGTCGAGCCCCCGGTCGCCCAGGACGGACGGGTAGATGCCCCGCGCCAGGTCCCGCAGTTCCTTGATGGCGAGCTTCGCGTCCGCGTGGGCCTCGGCGATGAGCTCGGCGGCACCCTCCGGATCGGTGTCCATCTTGGACTTCGCGCGACCCAGCCCCATCGCCACGGCCACGAGCCGCTGCTGCGCGCCGTCGTGCAGGTCGCGTTCGATGCGCCGGCGCTCCGCCTCGGCGGCCTCGACCCCGCGGGCCCTGCTCGACGACAGCCGCTCAGCCTCGATCATCAGCGCGTCTGCCCGCGTCGGCCCGAGCATGGCCCGCGCGAACCTGCCGTGCACCGTGCCGAGCGCCCTGGTACCGAGGACCGCGAACGGGATCAGCGCCAGCCCGATCAGCGAGACCGGCAACGCCGACACGAAGGAGTCGATCGTCCAGAACTCGCCCACGATCACCGCGAACGGTGCCTCGCCGATCCAGAACGGCACCGCCATGAACGCGGCCACCGCCACCCACATCGCGAGGACGGCACCGAACTCCAGAACGCCGATCGGCAGCAGCAACAACAGGTACCCGTAGTCACGCCAGGTGGCCGGATCGGTGAACTGGGCCTTCCAGCGCTGCCACAGCGTCGTGCCCGCCGGCGTCGCCCGGTACGGGCTGGGGATGTCCGTGCGCAGCGCCGCCCTGACCCACGACCGCTCCATCGTCGCGCCACCCCGCACGACGTTCATGGCGAGCCACAGCAGCGGGATGCCCACCCAGAGGACCGAGGTCGCGAACCCCACGACGGTCAGCACGACGGCGAGGGTGAACCAGAAGATGCCGGTCACCAGGTTGGTCAGCAGGTAGAACCCGGCTGCGAGCGCGTTCGGTTTCCTCATGACGTCCATGCTGTCGTTCCCGCTGGTCAGAGACCATCTGGCTAGCTATCCGGTCGGGGGTGGGGACAGCCCTACCTGCCTCGGGAAGAACTCGTTGGCCCCAGTCGTTATGCTAGGTGCAACCACTACCAGGGGGTGAACGGTTTCGACTGTGGACGTTGATTCAGGGGAAGCGTGCCGGTGCAGGCGAGAGACCACCGTTAAGCGTCATCGCAAACCAATAAGCGCCACGTCTAACGACAAGCGCACCGCGTACGCTCTCGCTGCCTGACAGCGGAGCTAGCGGTTGTCGGCCTAGGAGTGCCTTCGGCCTAGTTCCCGGCATCAGCTAGAGGGCTTACCTGCAGTCTCGGTCGCGGAGACTGTTCGGGAAACTCACAGCGACTGGGCCCGTCACACCTGCTCGTTCGCGTGACAGGTGGGGTCAAGCAGAGACACAGCGGACTGCGCACGGAGAAGCCCTGATGAACCGGCACAGGACCCGGGTTCGATTCCCGGCACCTCCACTTCGGTGGGCGGCGAGTGCTCGCACCCTGCGGGCGCTCGCCGTTCCTCGTTTCGGGTGTTTTCTGGGGGCCGAGCCCCCAGACCCCACGCCGGGGGCAAGCCCCCGGACCCCCGCCGCCTCGTCGCTTCGCGACCTTGGCGGTAGCCGGTGTAGCCGGTGTAGCCGGTGTAGCTAGCGGAGCCGGCGTAACCGGCGGAGCTGGCGTGGTTGGTTATGGGCAGCTGGTGTCGTTGTAGTAGCAGTCCACGGTGCGGACGATCTGGTGGTCGATGTCGCGCACGGTGATGCGGACGAACTCGATTCCGCCTGGCGTGGTCGTCGTGAGTGAGAACGGGTCGATCTGCACGGTTGCCGCACCCTTGCCTCGCTGGTCCACCGCCGGGATCCAGGCCATGCCGGTGACCGCCTTGTTGCCCTGGCGGCCCGTCCAGGTCATGTCCGCCCACTCGCCGGCGCGCACGTAGATGGACGGGGTGGTGACGGACACCGTGCGGCGTGACGTCGACCAGGTCAGGTTGCCGTTGCCGCTCGTGGCCAGAGTGCCCGAGCTGTGGTTCACGTTCACCGCGTAGCCGGTTGCTGCTGAGGCCGTGCCCGCCGTGGTCGTCACTAGTGCCGCCATGGCCAGTAGGGCTACGCCCAGCCTGGTGAAGATCCGCATGTGCAGTTCCCTCCGAGATTCGGTGTTCGGAGGGAGGGTGCGGGGCGGGAGTTGCGGAAGGCTTGCAGGGTTTCTGCAATCCGCAGGTCAGAGGGCGTGGGCGGTCTGAATGACGTTTGTCAGGGAGCGCAGGAAGTCCGGGGCGTCGAACATCGCGCCCGCTGAGGCGACGCCGGTGACGTTGAAGCGGCCGGTCAGCAGGCGTTCGACTGCCTCTACGGCCAGAGGGGCGCTCACGGCGTAGATGTCCTTGCCGGTCGCGACCAGGCGTCGTTCCTCGCTGACCCTGCGGACTCGGACGTCCACCTCGAACGTTTCGGGCTCCTGGCGTTCGGCTGCGGTGTGCAGGCCCTGTGCCGCGGTGGTGGACATGTAGTCGGTCACCGAGGCGATCTGGAGGTGGCTCGGCACCGTGACCACGTCGGCCATCGAGAACTCGCCGATCACCTGGCTTGTGCCGCCGGGGAAGTCCCAGTCGAGGGTCGGTGGGGTGTCGCCGTGGTACTGGAGTTCGCCGTCGCGGAAGCGGACGCGTTGGCCTTCTCGCCGGTCTCGGGAGACCTGACCTGCGGTGAGGGTGCCGGCGGTGGGCTGCCAGCCGCTGAGGCCGTAGGCGATGTGCGCCTCGTCGGCGGCGCCCCACTCGGCCATCGCGGCGGTGACCAGGAGATCTGCGAGGCCGCCGAAGAACGCCATCGCGGGTACGGCCGGGACGGAGGCGCCGCGGGCGAACGTGTCGGCGTTCGCCTCGATCTCGGCCGCCACGTCGACGTACGGGATGCCGGCGCGTTCCGCCGCGGCGAGCAGCGGGAGGGCGGTGATGGCGAACGGGCCGGCCGTGTTGATCAGCGCGTCGGCGTCCGTCAGCGCGTTGTCGAGTGCTTCGGGGTTGTCGGCGGTGGCTTGGGCGCGGCCGAACGGCAGCGGGGTGTGGCCGCGCTTTTCCAGTTCTGCCACGACAAAGCGTCCCGTGACGCCGGACGCGCCGTACACCGCGATCTTGTGTCCCATGTGGACCATTCAAGTCGCGGGGGCGAGATGGGGCTAGTGTCTGGAACGACGTGATGCGTACAGTTTCGGACATGCTGGCGTTTGCTGTGACGGACGGGATGCTGCACTTCGAGCTGACCGCCACGTACGAGATCTTCACCGCCCCGCAGCTCGGCTACGAGGTCCGGATCTGCGCGAACGGGCCGGTGCGGCTCGGCAAGTTCACGCTGGAGCCGGATCTGCCGCTCGACCGGCTGCGGAGTGCGGACACGGTGATCGTGCCCGCAGTCGAGGACGTGGACGAACCGTTCGACCTGGAGCTGGTCCAAGCCGTCAAAGCCGCGCACGACAACGGGGCGCGGATCGTGTCGTTGTGCACCGGGGCGTTCGTGCTGGCGGAGGCCGGGCTGCTCGACGGGCTGCGGGCGACGACGCACTGGGGGCACACCGACGAGCTGGCCAGGCGTTATCCGCGCGTCGAGGTCGACCCTGACGTGCTCTACGTCGACAACGGGCAGGTGATGACCAGTGCGGGCAAGGCGGCGGCGATCGACCTGAGCCTGCACGTCATCCGCAGCGACTACGGCACCGCCACGGCCAACACGGCGGCTCGCCGGCTCGTCGTGCCTCCGCATCGGGACGGTGGGCAGGCGCAGTTCGTGCTGGCGCCGGTGCCGTCGGGGGAGGGTCATCCGCTCACCGAGCTGTTCGACTGGGTGTCGGCGCGGTTCGACCAGATGATCACCGTGGAGGCCATGGCGCGGCAGGCCAACATGAGCTCGCGGCACCTCGCGCGGCTCTTCAAGGCCGTGACGGGCACCACGCCGTTGCAGTGGCTGCACACCCAGCGGATCCGGCGCGCGCAGGAGCTGCTGGAGATGACGGACGACAGCGTGGACCAGATCGCGGAGGCGTCCGGGATGGGCACGGCCACGACGTTGCGGCGGCACTTCCACAGGACGGTCGGTGTGCCGCCGGACACATATCGCCGCACGTTCCGCCCGGTTGGTGGCAAATAGGTTCTGCCGGGACCAGTTAAGTTGTCCTGATGAGCAACGAACAGCGCATCGGGGCGCGGGTGTTGCGGCGCAAGCCGATCGACCAGCTGGCCCACCCTGGCAGCGAGCTCAAGCGGACCATGGGTGTCGGCCACCTCACGATGATCAGCATCGGGGCCACGCTCGGCACCGGCATCTTCGTCGTGCTGGGGGAGGCAGTACCGCTCGCTGGGCCTGCCATCGTGCTGTCGTTCGTGCTGGCGGGCATCACGGCGTTGTTCTCCGCGCTGTCCTACGCCGAGCTCGCGGGCCTGATCCCCGCGTCCGGCTCCTCGTACTCCTACACCTACGCCACCCTCGGCGAGATCGTCGCGTGGGTCTGCGGCTGGTGCCTGGTGCTCGAGTACGGGGTCTCGGTCGCGGCGGTCGCGGTCGGGTGGGGGCAGTACGTCAACGAGCTGCTGCACCTGGTGACGGGGCTGCGGATCCCGGACGTGCTGAGCCAGCCGCCGGGTGCGGGAGGGATCGTCAACGTTCCCGCCGTGCTGGTCGTGGTGATCTCGATGCTGGTGCTGCTGGGCGGCGCGAAGGGCAGTGCGCGCACGAACACGATCCTGGTGTGGATCAAGGTCGGCGCGCTGCTGATGTTCTGCGCGGTCGCGTTCACCGCGCTCAAGGCCGGCAACCTGCAGCCGCTGTTCCCGTTGGGGCTGGCCGGGATGAGCGCCGGCGCGGCCACGTTGTTCTTCTCCTACATCGGGTTCGACGCCGCGTCGACCGCCGGTGAGGAGGCCAAGAACCCGCAGCGCGACCTGCCGCGCGCGATCATCATCTCGCTGGTCGTGATCACGGCGCTGTACTGCGCCGTCGCGCTCGCCGCCGTGGGTGCGATGCCGTGGCAGACGTTCGAGGGCACGGAGGCGGCGCTGAGCCGGGTGCTGACGGACAACGTCAACGGTGCGATCTGGCCGATCCTGCTGTCGATCGGTGCCGTGGTGGCGACGACCTCGGTGGTGCTGACGGTCCTCTACGGACAGACGCGCATCCTGTACGCGATGTCGCGGGACGGGCTGGTGCCGTCGATCTTCGCGAGGCTGAGCCCGAAGACCGGGGTGCCGTTCGTGAACACGGTCGTGGTCGGCCTGTTCATCGCCGTGCTGGCCGCTTTGGTGCCGCTGGGGTCGCTGGCCGACGCGACGAGCATCGGCACGCTGTTCGCGTTCGGGCTGGTCAACATCGCGGTGATCATCCTGCGGCGCACCGAACCGGACCGCAAGCGCACGTTCCGGGTGCCGTTCTCGCCCGTGACGCCGTTGCTGGGCCTGGCCTTCTGCGTCTACATGATGTTCAGCCTCGGGCTGGACACCTGGATCGCGTTCCTCGCCTGGATGGTCCTCGGGTTCGTCATCTACTTCGGGTACAGCGTCAGGAAGGCACGCCTTGCGGTTCCAGGTGATCAGTGACGTCGCCGGCATCGCCCGCGCCGCCAGGTACTACGCCGAGGTCTGGGACACCACCGAGGACGTGCTGTCGTCGGAGACCCTGCACTGCGTCCGGCACGCGGGTGGCGCGACGATCGGGGCGTTCGACGGCGACGAGCTGATCGGCGCCACGACCGGGCTCTTCTGCCCGGACGGCTCGGTGTACTCGATGATCGCGGCCGCGCGGACCGGCGTCGGGCATCCGCTGAAGCTCGCGCAGAGGGACTGGGCCGTGGGACTCGGCGCGAAGTCGATGCGGTGGACCTACGACCCGCTGGTGTCGCGCAACGCCCGGTTCAACCTGGTCAAGCTCGGCGCGGTCGTCACCGAGTACACAGTGGACTTCTACGGGCCGATGCGCGACGGCGTGAACGACGGCGACGAGAGCGACCGGCTCACCGTGCGATGGGATCTCACCGGGGCCCGCGAGCCGCACGAGTCGGTGCCAGCCGGGGAGGTCACGCACACCGCGCCGGACGGGGAACCGTTGGCGCGCACCGATGGCGAACGGATCTGGTGCCGCGTGCCGCGGGACATCGTGCAGGTGCGCAAGGAGTCCGCCGGACTCGCGAAGCAGTGGCGGGAGGCGGTGCGCGGGGTGTTCGTCGACGCCTTCGACCAGGGCTACGTCGCCACGTCGATGTCCCGCGAGGGCTGGTACGGGCTGGAGCACCGGTGAGGATCGAACGGATCGAGCTGCTGCACGTCGCGATCCCGCTGGTGTCGCCGTTCCGCACGTCGTTCGGGACGATGACGACCAAGGACACGTTCCTGCTGCGGGTCGTCACGGACGCGGCGGAGGGCTGGTCGGAGTTCGCGGCCGACCCGGAACCGCTGTACTGCTCGGAGTTCGTCGCCGCCGCGGAACTGGTGCTGGAGCACCACCTCGTGCCGCGGGTGACGCCTGAGATCACGGCAGCGGAGGTGCAGGCGAGGACTCACGCGATCAAGGGCCACAAGCTCGCCAAGGCCGTGCTGGAGACGGCGGTCCTGGACGCCGAGCTCCGGTCGTTCGGCATGCCGCTCGGCACGTTCCTCGGCGCCACGGCCACGAAGGTGCCCGCGGGCGTCTCGGTCGGGATCAAGAACTCGATCCCCGAGCTGATCGGCGACGTCGAGGGCTACCTGGCCGAGGGCTACGCGCGGATCAAGCTCAAGATCGAGCCGGGCTGGGACGTCGAACCGGTGCGGGCCGTGCGCGAACGGTTCGGCGACATCCTGCTGCAGGTCGACGCCAACACCGCGTACACGCTGGCCGACGCCGACCACCTGCGCCGGCTGGACGAGTTCGGCCTGCTGCTGATCGAACAGCCGCTCGAGGAGGACGACGTCCGCGGGCATTCGCTGCTCGCGCACCGGATCCGCACGCCGATCTGCCTCGACGAGTCGATCACCTCGGCCAAGGACGCGGCGACGGCCATCGCTCTCGACGCGTGCCGGATCATCAACGTCAAACCCGCGCGGGTCGGCGGTTACCTGGAGGCGCGCCGGATCCACGACGTTGCGGTCGCGCACGGGATCCCGGTGTGGTGCGGCGGAATGCTGGAGACCGGCATCGGTCGCGGGCCGAACCTCGCGCTGGCTGCCTTGCCCGGCTTCGTGCTGCCCGGCGACGTGTCGGCGTCGCGCCGGTACTTCGCCGAGGACCTGACCGAGCCGTTCGAGCTGCGGGACGGGTTCATGCACGTGCCGGCCGGTCCCGGCATCGGTGTCGAGCCGATCCCGGAGACGGTGAAGCGCTTCACGACCTCGACGAAGGTGCTCTACGCCAGCGACTGAAGCTCGCGGGCCAGGTTGAGCCGCGCGGCGGCGTCCCACAGCTGCCGCGCGGGTTCGGTCACGAACAGCACCTCGCGGTCGAGCAGGGTCTTGAGCACCTTCGACCGTCCCGCGCGCCACGTCGGGTCGTCGTACTGCGAGTACTCCTGGCGCACGGCCTGGCTGTAGCGCTCGTAGTGCTCCGGCTCCGAGCCGAGGATGGCCAGGTCGGCGTCGAGCAGCACGTGCGCCAGCGGGTCGTCCGACGCGTGCGTGATCGTGGCCAGCACCAGCGACTCCACGCGGGCGATGTGCCCTTCCTCCACGCCGGCCAGGCGTTCGCGGGCCCACGCGGCCGACGCGCGTTCGTCCTCACCGGGCTTGCCCTCGTAGATCACGTCGTGCGCGCAGGCCGCCAGCGCGAGGATCGAGCGCTCCTCCACGGTGAACGCGAACGCGTCGGCCAGCGCCGACGAGTCGCGGACGACGCACACCACGTGGAAGGTGTTGTGGTAGGTCCGATGCGGTTCGGCGTAGCGCTCCATCAGATCGCCCGCGTCCGGTGCACCACCGAGCGTGCGGACCGCGTCGTCCCAGATCCGTCTCACCGCGCCAGTTCCTCCTCGACGACGTCAGCGGCGACCGCGCTGCCGCCCGCCTGCGCAATCATGCGCCGCATGTCCTTCACCCGCGCGGAAATCGCGGAATCCGACGTCAGCTGACCCACCAACGAGCGCACGCCCTCCACGGTCACCGTGTCGAGCAGCACACCGAGCCCGAGCTCCTCGACGCGCTGGCCGTGCAGCCGCTGGTCGGTCATGTGCGGCACGACGATCATCGGGACGCCGTGGTGCAGCGCCTCCATCACGCCACCCATTCCACCGCGCGTGACGAACACGTCGGCGTGCTTCAGCACGGCCAGCTGCGGCACCTCGTCGTGCGTTTCGACGTTCAGCGCGGGGCTCAGCACCTTGCCCTTCGTGACGAGGTGCCACGGCATTCCCCGTGCCGCGTCCGCGCAGATCTGCGTGCCGGTCGTCGCGAGCACGACCGGCCTGTCGGCAGGCGGTGCCCAGCCGCCCTGGAACGCGCGCCCGGTCAGGCACGGGCCGGCGAAGACGACCCGTTCGTCGAACGTGTGGCCCTCCGGCTGGAACTCCCTGGGGAACAGGGCGATCCGCCGGCGCGCGCCGGCCACGAACTCGGGCAGCGAGCTGCCGATGAAGCCGTGCACCCTCGTGAAGAACCCGATCGCGACCCGGTCGAACCGGCGCGGCGGCAACACCGCGGTGCCGAGCGACCAGTGCTGGTTGCTGGTCAGGAAGACATCCAGCAGCACGTTCGGCACGTCCAGCCGATGTGCGACGACACCGCCCGCCCAGGCTGCGATGTCCCACGCGACGATGTCCGGCCGGTCGTCGCGGAAGATGTTCTCCAGCTGGGGCAACGCCGCCTCGGCCTCGGTGAGCGCGAGCTGAGCGGCCTCGTAGAGCGACTCCGGCAGTGCACCGGGCAGCGTCGACCCGTAGAGGACCGGGGTCGCGCCGCACTCCGCGATGGCGGCGGCGAACCGCGTGCTCGTCGGGCAGCTCACCCGATGACCGCGGCGCACCAGCTCGGCGATCATCCCCAGCGCGGGCAGGACGTGTCCGCGTTCGGGAATGAGGAAGACCGCGATGTGCGCCATAGACCAGAACAACGTTGTTCGATTCCTGAAGGTTCAACGCCGTGGTCGTGATTCTGTTCAGGTCTTGTTGTTATTACCTTTGTCGTAGGGACGTTCCGGCCAGTGGTGCTTGGGATAGCGGCCCTTCAGCTCGCTGCGCACGCGCAGGTAGCCGTTGCGCCAGAACGACCTGAGATCGCTGGTCACGGCGGTGGGGCGGCCTGCGGGGGAGAGCAGGTGCACGACCACAGGGACGCCCGCGATGAGCGGTGTGTCGGCCCACTTCATCGCGTCCTGGAGCCGGACGTGCAGGGCGGGCTGGTCCTGCGTGTAGTCGACTTTGCCCTGGCCGATGCGTTCCGGGGCGAGCTTGTCGAACTCGGCCGCCTCCGGCCACGGCAGCAGACTCCGCAGCAGCGCCACCGTGTCGATCTTGGCCAGGTCGGAGCGCTTCTTCGCCTTGCCGAGGTCGATCGCGCGGATCACGTGCTCGTCGTCGACGCTCGGCCAGTCGCGCGTCCGGTGCAGGAACGCCATCCGCTCGCGCAGGCGTTCGGCGGCGTCGGTCCACTTGAGCAGACCCAGGCCTTCGGCCTCGAGACCGAGGCGGAGTGCCTGCTGCGACTTGGCGAGGTCGTTGAGCTTGCGTTCGCCGAGGCTGATGGCGCCGAGCTTGCGGACCTCGTTCGCGATGACGTCGCCGTTCCAGCGGATGTCGTCGACCGTGTGCACGAGGGCCGCCGCGGCGGTGACGGCGAGCTCCTCGTCGGCAGGGGCGGCGAGGCGGACGCGGCCGTGCTTGCTGCCCGGTTCGCGGTCGGCGATCGCGACCGCCAGCCACTGGAACTGCGAGTCGGTGTGCTCGACGGCGGTGCCGTTGGCCATCAGGTAGACGTTGCTGTTCTTGGAGCGGCGCTTGGCCAGCCGTTCCGGGTAGGCGAGTGCGACGACGAGCGCCGGATCGCCGTTGCCCGCCGGGTTCGTGCCGAGCTTTTCGAGTTTCTTGGCTTCCTGGCGCCACTTCCCCGGGGCCTTCAGCGCGGTCGCCAGGTCGGTCGTGGAGGTGTGGGTGCTGTCGTCGAGCAGCGCCACGACCTCGGCGGCGGTCCGGTTGCCCGCGAGCGCGCTGCCGTCGATGAGGGCGCGGCCGAGCCGGGGGTGCAGGCCGACGCTCGCGATGCGGTCGCGGCGGCCGGGTTCGAGCGCGCCGATCGCGGTGAGGGTCTCCTGCGCGGCCTTGAGCGCACCCTCCGGCGGGGCGTCCCACCAGTTCAGGCCGCTGCCGTCCGGGGTGCCCCACACCGCGAGCTCCAGGGCGAGCCTGGTCAGGTCCGCGGTCTTGATCTCCGGCTCCGGGTAGCGGGGCAGCGTCGAGTGCTCGTGCTCCGGCCAGCAGCGGTAGACGCGGCCAGGGGCCTCACGTCCGGCACGGCCGGCGCGTTGTTCCGCGACCGCCTGGGAGACGCGGATCGTGGCGAGGCCGGCGAGACCTCGGCGGTGGTCGACCCGCGGAACCCTGGCCAGGCCGGCGTCGACGACCGCGCGGACGCCGGGGACGGTGAGGCTGGACTCGGCGATGCTCGTGGCGAGCACCACTCGCTGGTTGTTGCCGCGTTTGAGGGCCGCATCCTGCGTCTGGGCGTTGAGCTGGCCGTGCAGGATCACGGTCTCCACGTTCAGCAGGCTCGCCGTGCGGTTGATCTCCCTGACACCGGGCAGGAACGCGAGCACGTCGCCGTCCACTTCGGACAGAGCCTTTCTGATGGCCCTGGCGACGGTGGTCTCGATGTGCTCGTTGCGCGCGGGCGGGACGTAGGTGAGCTCCGTCGGGAACATGCGCGACTCGGTGTGCAGGACCGGCGCGTTGAGGAGGTCCGAGAGTCGTTGCGCGGCAACGGTCGCTGACGTTGCCAGGAGTTTGAGGTCCGGGCGCAGGCCCGCCTTGGCGTCCAGCAGGAGCGCGAGCAGGAGGTCGGCGTCGAGGTGGCGTTCGTGGACCTCGTCCAGCAGGACCGTGCCGATGCCCTTCAGCTCCTGGTCGTGTTGCAGCCTGCGGACCAGGAGGCCGCTCGTCACGACCTCGATGCGGGTGTGCCTGCTGGTCTTGCGGTCGCCCCTGACCGAGTAGCCCACGGTGTGCCCGACCGGTTCGCCCAGCAGGCTCGCCATCCGTGCGGCGGCGGCCCTCGCAGCGATCCTGCGCGGTTCGGCGACGATGACCCTGCCGTCGAGAGCCAGCGGGACCAGCGTCGTCTTGCCGGTTCCCGGAGGCGCGACCAGCACGGCGGCCCCGTGCTCCTGGAGTTGCTCCAGGAGTTGGGGGAGAACGGATTTCACCGGGAGATCGGGCAGGTCCACACCGTTGAGTGTGTCAGGGTGGTCGTATGGGCATGATCGGCGTGGCTACCGGGGTCCTGTCTGTGGTGCGGTCCACGAGGACCGTGCGGCAGTGGAGGCACGTGCCGGAGGTGTCGGCGTCGTCTGTGGACGCGTCGGTGCTGGCCGTCGTGCCGGCGCGCAACGAGGAAGCCACGTTGCCGCGGTTGTTGCCCGGTCTGGTCGGCCAGCCGGGCGTGCGCGTTGTCGTGGTGGACGACGCTTCCGAGGACGCGACGGCAGCTGTCGCGCGGTCTCTTGGCGCGGAGGTGGTCGAGTCGTCCGGTCCGCCGCCCGGCTGGGCGGGGAAGACGCACGCGATGCATCTCGGCGTCGGGTCCGTTCAGGACGAAGAGTGGTTGTTGTTCATGGACGCCGACGTGACGTGCACGCCTGATCTGGTGGGACGGCTGGTGGCGTCGGCGACGGCGCTCGGTGCGGACCTCGTGTCGTCGTCGGGACGCGGAACCGGGCCTGCCTGGTGGTTCCTGCTGCCCGCGTTCAACACGCTGGTGTTCGAGGGGTCGCCGCCGGACGGACGCGGGGCCACGGCGCTCGCCGTCGGGCACTGCGTCCTGGTGCGGCGGACCGCGTTCGACGCCGCCGGTGGCTGGGAGGCGATCGCGGGCACCCACGCGGACGACGTCGGCCTGGCGACGTTGATCAGGGACAACGGCGGGTTCGTGAAGTTCGTCGACGCCTCGGCGTTGCTGACGACCTCGGGGATCGACACGTTCGGCGACTGCTGGCGGTCGTTGCGCAAGAGCATCCAGCCGGGGTTCCGGGAGATGTTCGGGCCGTGGGGACGCCCGTTGCTGGTGGTCGCTGGGCTGTTGCACCTCGCGTACGGGCTGGTCCCGGTGCTGCGGTGGCGGTCGCCGTGGTCGTGGCTGGCGTGGTTCGCACAGGCCGTGCCGCACCGCGAGTTCCTGCTGCGGACCGGGCAGCCGGGGACCGCGGCCGTGCTGGCTCCGCTGGCGTGGGCGACGATTGGGGTGTTCCTGTTGGACTGCGCGTTGCGTCCAGGTGCCCAGTGGAAGGACCGCCGCGTTGGTTGACCCGTTGCGCGACCCGGACGACCCGGAGCTGCTCGACCCCTACCAGTCGAGGTCGCTCGCGATCCTGGTGGAGGGAGCGCGGCTCGCGTCCGGTGCCGTCCGGTACGGCAAGGTGGGCAAGGTCGGCAGCGCTGCCGTGGTGATCAACCGGGAGAACCCGCTGCCGTCCGGCAACTTCGGCTGCGCGCTGGACGGGACGTCGGTCGAGGTCGCCTCGACGTTGCTGCAGCTGGAACACACGTTCGCCGACGTGGGGCGCGCGGAGGCCGTCGTGTACGCGTCGCCGACCACCGTGGACGAGATCGAGGGCATCGCCGACGACTCCGGCTGGTACGCGGTCGAGGAGCTGCTGACCGTGGTCCATCGCGGGCCCGCCTCGGTCGCCGAGGGTGTGCGGCCGGCGGTCGACGCGGACGTTGCGGGGATCGTCGAGCTGCTGTCCGACGAGCTGGTCGGGAACCGCGAGCGGCTGTCGCGGTGGCTCGGGCATCGGCTGGACGACCCGCGGTGCCTGGTGCTGGTGATGGACGACGGCGACCGGATCGGCGGGTTCGTGTCGGGGTTCGCCGAACGTGGTGTGGGGCTGGTCGAGCAGTGCGTGGTGCGTCCGGCGCGACGGCGCCGCGGTGTGGGCCGTTCGCTGGTGGTGTCCGCTGCCTCCGCGTTGCGTTCGTCGGGCGCGATGCTGGTCGCGTCGCAGGTGGACGAAGGTCCGGGGGAGCGGTTCGCGGAGGCCTGCGGCTTCGTCGCGGCGTATCCCGTGACCGCATATGTACGCAGAGTGGATGAGCTGCTCGACTGAGTTACTTAGTTGCCGCGTGACATATCCTTAGCAGGGCTAAGGGAGGCTTTGTGCGCGATCGGTTACCGGTCGAGGTGTGGGTCCTGGTCGCGGCGAGCTTCATCATCGCCGTGGGTTTCGGGATCGTGGCACCCGTTCTGCCTGTGTACGCGTCCTCGTTCGGCGTCGGTCACACCGCTGTCGCGGCTCTGATCAGCGCTTTCGCGTTCGTCCGGCTGGCGTTCGCCCCGATGAGCGGCAAACTCGTCAACCGCTTCGGCGAGCCTCGGGTGTACATCGTCGGGATCCTGATCGTGGCGGTCGGCACCGCGATGTGCGGGTTCTCGACCAGCTACGCCGAGATGCTGTCGTGGCGCGCGCTCGCGGGTGTCGGGTCGACGATGTTCACGGTCGCCGCTCTCGGGCTGCTGATCCGGATCACGCCGGCGCCGATGCGCGGGCGGGCGTCCGGAATGTGGGCCGCGGGTTTCCTGGTCGGCAACATCGCCGGACCGATCGTCGGTGCCGGGCTGGTGCCGTTCGGCCTGTGGGTGCCGTTCGTGTCGTACGGCGTGCTGCTGTGCATCGCTGCGTTCGTGGTCTGGATCTTCCTGCGGCGCTCGACCCTGGTGGCGATCGACAAGACCAACACCGACGTGCCCATGACGGTGCGCGAGGCGGCACGGCACCCCGCGTACCGCGCGGCGCTGGCGTCCGGGTTCGCGAACGGCTGGGCCGTCTTCGGCGTGCGGATCTCGCTGGTGCCGGTGTTCGTCATCGAAGCCCTGGAACACAGCGCGGCCGTGGCGGGCATCTCGATGTCGGTGTTCGCGGCCGGCAACGCCGCGATGCTGTTCCTGTCCGGCCGGATCGCCGATACCCGCGGCCGCAAGCCGGTCGCCATCGCCGGTCTCCTGGTGAGCGGTCTCGCGACGGTCGGCATGGGCTTCACCGGCGACCTGTGGACGTTCATGGCGGCGTCGCTGATCGCGGGCGCGGGCGCGGGCCTGCTGAACCCGCCACAGAACGCCGTGGTGGCCGACGTCATCGGTGCTCGGGGCAAGGGCGGCCCCGTCCTCGCGGGCTTCCAGATGGTGACGGACCTGGGCGCGATCATCGGCCCGATGTGCGCGGGCCTGCTGGCCGACTCGTTCGGCTTCGGAGCGTCGTTCGCCATCACCGGTGCCTCGCTGCTGCTGGCCGTGGGCTTCTGGTTCGTCTCGCCCGAGACGCTGCCCACACATGAGGAGGAGCACACGGCCGCCGCGGTCGCGCCGGAGTGCGGCTGCCTCGACGAGAGCGCGGAGATTCCGACCGGCGAACGCGTGGGCGGCAAGCCACGTCACCCGGAAGCATGATTGCGCGCTCAGCTTTCTTTTAGTTTGTGTCGCTACCCTCGTCGCCGTGGGTGGAGCAGAGCGCAGTGCGCGGAAGAAGAAGCAGGCCGCGCGTTCGGTGGTCCAGGCCCGTTCGTCGGGCTCCGACCGCACGAAGGTCATCGCCGGCATCGCCATCGTGGCGGTGCTGGCCGTCGCCGTCATCGGCTACGTGATCTTCCAGCAGATGAAGCCGTCGACGTCGGCCACGGACGTCATCCCGCTGGCCCCGGCCGACCACACGATCTCGGCACCCGCCGTCCGCGACGGCAACACGGTGCTCGTCGGCAAGGACACGGCCACCGTGACGATCGACGTGTACGAGGACTTCCTGTGCCCGATCTGCGGCACGTTCGAGAAGACCTACGGCACCGACATCAAGAAGGCGGTCGAGGACGGCAAGGTCAAGATCCGCTACAACATCCTGCCGATGCTCAACCGCCTGTCGTCACCGGAGGGCTACTCGACCGACTCGGCCAACGCCGCCCTGTGCGTGGCCGACGACGGCAAGTTCAACGCGTTCCACGCGGCGCTGTTCAGCAAGCAGCCGGAGGAAGGCGAGGCCGGCTACACCAAGGACCAGCTGATCAGGCTGGGCAAGGACGTCGGCGTGACCGCGGCCGGGTTCGAGTCGTGCGTGCAGAACCAGACCTACAAGGCGCAGCTGGACGAGCTGATGTCCAAGACCAGCAACGATCCTGTGCTGCGCGACAGCGAGTCGGGGCGGTTCCGCGGCACGCCCAGCGTCGCGTCCGGTGGGAAGCTCGTTGACCTGGACAACAAGAACTGGCTTTCCGACCTGGCGAAGTAAGCCGCTCGGTTCAGCGCCTGGCCCTGGGATCTCCCGGGGCCAGGCGCTTTTGTGTTGCGTGTCACTGTTGGTTCTCCGGCAGGCGTTGCGGGCCTGGTTCTTGGCGGCCGGGATGGGGTTCTACCAGGCCGAATGGGGTTGGGATACCCCCGATTTTTATCTTGTGGCATGGGTGTTGTACGGTATTGCCACACGAGAACGACAGGGAAACCCGCCGGGAGCGTGGACCTTCAAGGGGCTGTGGCGCAGCTGGTAGCGCATCACACTGGCAGTGTGAGGGTCAGGGGTTCGAGTCCCCTCAGCTCCACTTGTAGGTAGAACCCCTCTGATCTTGCGGTTTGCGCAGGTCGGAGGGGTTCTTTGTGTTTGCTGGCCGATCAGCTGTGATCGTCGAGGGTGCTCCAGATTGGCTTGACATGGAGGGGATCGGGAGGACGGTCCTCCAGGAAGATCATTCCGGACGCTGTCCCTGCCACTCGATGACCAGGACGTTTCCGGTGTAGGCGTTCGGTACTGCGGTGTGACCATCCCGCCAGCGGTGTGAATGGCATCTAGGTTCGTTATGCGGCTTCGTTTCCGTGACGTGCAGGGGTGGGTGGCATCGGGTGAGTGCGGCATTTCTTGGTCGCGGTCTGCCAGCGCTGTTGTAGCGCGTTGAGGAGTCGTTGTTCGACTTCGGGCGCGACGTGCGAGTAGACCTCGGTGACTCGGTCGTGGAGGTGGTGGCCGAGTCGGCGGCATTGGGCGATTTCGGGTACGGCGCTCGCGATGAGCCAGGTCTTGTGGCTATGCCTGAGGCCGTGGAAGGTCAAGCCCGGCCGAATCGGGTAGGTCCGGATACGCGGGCTCGCGAGATCGAAGTTGCCGTCGGCGGCAGGGCGTAGACCGCGGCGCATGACATCGCTGTGCCAGAGCCAGTTGCCGCGGCTGTTGGTGAAGACGAATTCGTTGTCGTGCCGTTCGAGGTGCTGGCGGAGCAGGGTGATCAGGAACGGTGGGAGCGAGATGCTTCTGGCCGATGCGGTGGTCTTGGGTGGCCCGATCCACCGCATGCGGCTGTACTCGTGAAGCGCCCCGACGTCCGGGTCGACGACCAGGCGCCTGGTGTCGAGGCGCAGGTTGGTGCGGTGCAGGCCGGCTAGTTCGCCCCAACGGCAACCAGTCCAGGCCGCGGTGATGATGAGAGTGCTGATGGTGTCGCCGGCAAGCGATGAAGCTTGGGCAGCGATACGTACGACTTCCTCCGGTGTTGCCCAGATCTTCTCGGGCTGTCGCTTGGCTGCGCGGCGTCCCAGTCGCCGTCGGCGGCGGACGGGGTTGGCGGGGATGATGCGTTCGTCGACGGCATCTTCGAGCATCATCGACATGAGCTTCACGATCGTGGAGACAGTGGTGGGTGCGTACTCGGTGCCGAGATCCTTGATCCACCCCGTGATGTCGAGAGTGGACAGTTCAGTCAGTGAGGTGCTGCCCCAGCGAGGCACGATGTGGTTGCGCAGATTGCCGTCGTAGTTTCCGAACGTCCGTAGGTCTATGTCGAGTGTGGGGAGCCAGCGTGTTGCCCAGTCTTCGACGCTGACTCGGCCGAGTGTTGGGTCGATCCAGACTTGGCGTCGCTGGTCGGTTTCGATGTCGGTGGCGTAGTCGTCGGCCGCCTTCTGAGTGGTGAAGCCGGAGATGGATGCGATGTGTCCGTCACTGGTGGGGTAGCGGACCCGCCAGGCATGCTTGCCGGTTTGTTCTGTCCAGGCCATGTCGGTCTCCACTGTGGATCGGGTGGTTGACATGTCTGGTGTGCGCTTTGGTGAGTTGAGACGCAACTTGATCTGTACCTGTGCAGCATCCTGGTTCATTTGCCGCTTGATGGCGTTGAACTCCGCCAGGCCCGCGTCTGCAGCACGGTGTCGATGATCTGTGCGACGAGATGCTCCTCGTCGCGAAACCTCACCACGTCATTGCCTGCGGGACGCTGGGGCCACCAGCATCAGCATCGTCGATCACCGTGCCGATGGTGAGCGGAGGATCGACGGTGCGTGCGGTCGCTCCCGCCTGCGGCTGAAGCAGGGCGAACAGCTCCTGTTGGTAGATCATCAGTCGGGCAGGACCCGTGACCTCCGCTGCGAGGAAGCCAGGACGACCTCGTCGCGCCGCCCTGCGATGGCCAGGCCTATGACCCGCTCCGAGTCGTCTTTGCGGTAGACGTCTGCGGTGTCGATCAGGTTGACGCCGCTGTGACCGGCCACGGCCTGAGGGGGGACAAACAGACCCCCCTCGGATATCCGCCAGGATCGTTAGCCTGGAATACATGAACGAACGTCCTGCTGACGGCTTGGGGGCATTCCTGTGCAGCCGCCGCGCGCGCATCACGCCGCAGGATGCAGGGCTGCCACCGTCGGTGGGTATCCGTCGAGTACCAGGACTGCGACGCGAAGAAGTAGCCCTGCTCGCCGGTGTCAGTGCCGAGTACTACGAGCGGCTGGAACGGGGCCGTAGGAAGACCGCGTCAGCGTCGGTGCTCGACGCCATCGCCCGGGTACTGCAGCTCAACGCTGCTGAACGGGAACACCTCCACGTCCTCGCCGGCTCTCACAGCTCCCCGCGGGCGCACGCGGTTCCGGTGCGCCTGCGCCCTGGGCTGCGCCGTGCTCTGGACACGGTCACCGACGTCCCGGCGCTGGTCCTAGGACCACGCTACGACCTCATCGCCATCAACGACCTCGGGGCAGCGTTCTACGTCGGACTCGATCTCATGCCCGCGGGGCGACGGAACATCGTCCGCTACCTGTTCACCGTCGATGCAGCCCGCGAACTGTACGACGACTGGGCGGCGACCGCGCGCACGGTGGTCGCCGAACTGCGACGGTACGCCGGCACCCACCCGCACGATCCAAAACTCGCCGACCTCATCGGCGACATGGCCGTGCGTGATCACGACTTCCGCCGCTGGTGGGCCGAGCACGACGTGTATCGGCGCGACTACGGAAGCAAGCGCTACCACCACCCCCTCGTCGGTGAGCTGGAACTCGGATACGAGGCCATGACGCCGGTGGGCGATCCTGATCTCATCTTCGGGACGCACACCGTCGAACCACATTCGCCTTCCGAGCAGGCTCTGGCGCTGCTCTCGAGCTGGTGTGTCCCGTCGAGGCCCTCCAGTGCCGATGACATCGTGAAGCCGGCCGCCGCCGATACCGAGACCGGCATCAGCGACCGGGGCACGAGCGCTTAGCCGGCCGGCCCGCAGGCCGGCTGCCCAGCCATCGCGTGCACACCCGGCATGAAAAGTCGGCCGGAGCGTGGTACCGGCAAGAGTGGTGTGCGGGCCCAGTGCCGCCAGCTTTCATTGACGCACTTCTTCGGACCAGCACGCACATTGCGGCCCCGCATTAACCGGCGTATCCGAATCGCTAACAGTACGAAAGCGACGAGAACGGACTATTCATGTCTCACCATCTCGACACACCGCTGGCAGCGCAGAACGGCCAGCTGTTCATCGACGACCTCTACGTCTTCCCCGGCGAGGACAGCACGGTGTTCGTCATGGACGTGAACTCCAACATCACCGGGGTTTACGCCGAGCCGGGCTTCCACCACGAAGCGCGCTACGAGATCAAGGTGCACTTCGACGGCGCCGACCAGGAGGCCCTGACCTTCCGGTTCTCCTTCGGCGAGCCTGATCCGAGTGGCCAGCAGGGGTTGAGCCTGCACTGCCTGACCGAAGCGGACGCCCTGGGCGATGACGCCGAAGGCGAGTTGCTGCTGGAAGGCCGCACTGGCGAGGCCGCCGGAGCGGCCGGTATCCGTGCCTGGGCCGGACGTGTCCAGGAAGCCTTCTACATCGACCTTTCCCTGCTTGCTGCCGTCAACGGCGCGGTAGGAAAGGGAACCGCGGTGGACCTGTCGTCCTGGGACCCGCAGAAAGCCCAGAACACCTTCGCCGGCACCACGGTGGAAGCAATCGTCCTCGAAGTCCCCCACACCCACGACCGGCTGCGGCCCGGAACCAGCATCGCAGTGTGGTGCGCCACCAAGTTGGCCACCGACGCGGGTGGCTGGCGGCAGATCAACCGGGGCGGCTACCCGATGATGTGGCCGATCTTCTGGCCCGACGACACCGACTTCTCCAACCCCGCCAACACCCGCCACCCCTCCGAGGACGTCGCCGCCGACAGCCGGGCGATCGCCGACCAGATCGCCACCGTGGTCTCGGCCACTGGAACGTCAGCCGACCCCTCGGGCTACGGGCAGACCGTAGCCGCACAGCTCCTGCCGGACATCCTCCCGTATGTGATCGGCACTCCTGCCTGCTTCGGCTTCGCCGCCCGCAACGGCCGTACCCGCGCGGACAACGCACCCGAGGTGATGATGTCGCTGGTGACCAACATGCCGGTGCCCAGCGGCCTTTCCCCGGCCACCACCAAAGCTCAGCAGAACGACCAGTTCCCGTACGTCGTCCCGCAGTGAGCTCAGCCGGAGACACGCGAACAGCTGAGACACCAACGCACATCTCGCAACAAGTACCGGCCGCGCGGCCGGGGGCTTACGTTCAAGGAGTCGGGCAATGAGCGTGTGGTTTGTGACGGGTTCGTCCCGCGGCTTGGGCGCGGAGATCGTCCGTGCCGCTCTGGACGAGGGGCACGAGGTCGTCGCCACTGCCCGCAGCACGGACGCGGTGCTCAGCCAGTTCCCGGACGCCGGTGACCAGTTGCTGGCCTTGCCGCTCGACGTGACGGACGCCGCCGGGATCGAGACGGCGGTAGCAGCAGCCGTGGCGCGCTTCGGCGGCATCGACGTGGTGGTGAACAACGCGGGCCGAGGGTTGCTGTGCGCGGTGGAAGAGGCCGACGACGCCGCAGTCCGGGCGGTGTACGAGACCAACGTCTTCGGGCTGCTGGCTGTCCAGCGTGCCGTCCTGCCCATCTTGCGCAAACAGCGCTCCGGACACGTCATCAACATGAGCTCGATCGCCGCGTTCGGCGGATTGGCCGGTTGGGGCGTCTACGCATCGACCAAGTACGCCGTCGAAGGTTTCAGCGAGGCACTGCACGCCGAGCTCGCTCCGCTCGGCATACACGTGACCCTCGTCGAACCCGGATACTTCCGCACCGACTTCCTCGAGCCGAGCAGCCTGCACACTGTCCAGGAGCCGATCGGTGACTACGCGGCCACCTCCGGGGCGATGCGCCAGGCGGTCCCCAGCATCAACAAGACTCAGCAGGGCGACCCGGTCAAGGGTGCACGGCTGATCGTCGAGATGGCTTCCGGTGCGGAGCCGCCGCTGCGCCTTCAGCTGGGCTCCGACACGCTCCAAGCGGTGGAGGCCAAGTTGGACGGTGTCCGCAAGGAAATGGACGCTTGGCGCCACATCGCGGGCGCCAGCGACTTCAGCTGAGGCGCCGACAGCCGTGGGGAAATGATCGCGCCTGTAGCGCTACCGAAACGCACGTCCGCCGCAGTCACGGTCGCATTCAGTCGGCTTGTGCGACCAGTGGGCGAGGGGGTCCATTCGACCCCCCTCTGGCAATACCCGGTCACAGCTGTGTGTGCCGCCAGATGAAATCGCAGCGTTCTGTTGAACGTGCGAAATCGGCCGGAACAACGGGAGTGACCGTGGAACAGCGCACGTTGGGTGGATCGGGCATCGTGGTGAGCGACATCGCGTTCGGTGCGATGAACTTCGGCTTTCCCGGTGGCCCGAGCGACCAGCAGGCAGTGGCGATGGTCAACCGGGCGCTGGACGCTGGGATCAACCTGATCGACACTGCGGACGTCTACAGCAAAGGCGAGTCGGAGCGGGTCGTGGGTCTGGCCATCGCAGGACGGCGCGACGAGGTCGTCCTGGCCACCAAGTTCGGTCTGCCCATGGGAGAGCATCCGAACGAGCGCGGCGGGTCCGCTCGCTGGATCAGGCGCGCCGTCGAGGACAGCCTGCGGCGGCTGGGTACCGACTACATCGACCTGTATCAGATGCACCGACCGGACTACCGGACCGATCTGGAGGAGACCCTCGGTGCCCTGACTGATCTGGTGCGTGAGGGAAAGGTCCGTGCCATCGGCTCGTCCACCTTCCCCGCGGAGCTCATCGTCTCGGCTCAGTGGGCCGCCGAACGGAGTGGCAGTCGACGCTTCGTCAGCGAGCAGCCCCGCTACTCGATCTTCAACCGCCGGCCGGAGACCCATGTCTTCCCGACCCTGCAGGAGTTCGGCATGGGCGCGCTCACCTACGCGCCACTGGCCAGCGGCTGGCTGGCCGGCCGCGCCGATCCGACCGGCGGTCAGCGAGCGGAGATGGAGAAGCACGTCTTCGACCTCGCCAGCCCCGCCAACCAGGCCAAGGTGCTCGCAGCACGTCGGTTGCGCGAACTCGCCGACGAAATGGGCGTACCGATGACCCACCTGGCGCTGGGCTTCGTTCGATCGCACCCAGCGGTCAGCGCGGTACTGATCGGACCACGTACACCTGAACAGCTCGACGACCTGCTCCTCAGTGCCGACGTAGTCCTCGACGACGCAGTCCTGGACCGCATCGACGAGATCGTGGAGCCAGGCAACGACATCAACCCCGCCGACAACTTCGACGCCGTCATTCCGGCCATCGCGGACAAGCGCCTGCGCCGCCGCTGACAGAAGGAAACCGCGTCCTTCAGCTTCGTTCTGCGTCCATCCGCACGCCGGTCCGCTCGTTGCCGGCAGCCGGGATGCCGCGTGAGTCGAGACGACTGCGTCGCGGCGCTGAAGAGGATCCTCCGTGCGTCTTGCCTGGCCGCCGGGCGGCTACGGCCGCACCGGTGAGGATCAGCAGGGTTCCGGCGATCGTGTGCGAGGTGATCGGTTCGGCGAGCACGGCGACGCCGGCCGCGACGGCAACGACGGGGGCGAGGTAGGTGATGAAGGCGGCGCGTGCGGGCCCTTCGGTGTTGATCAGGGCGAAGAAGCCGGTGAAGCCACCCGCGGTGCAGGCCAATCCGAGAGCGGCGACGGAGAGCACGACCCCGGTGGTGATCTGCGGAGCCGGTTCGAGGGTTGCGGCAGCAACCAGCAGAGGGCCGGCCGCCAGCGTCAGCATGCCCGCGGTGATGGTCAACGGTGGTACGCCGGGGAAGAGGCGGTGCATCAGCAGTGCACCCACCGCGTAGCAGGCGGCGGCTGACAGCACGAGCACGGCGTCCACGCCCACGCCCTTGACCCCGAGTAGCACGATCACTCCGAGGAACCCCAGGACCACTCCTGCCCATGCCCCGCGGGCCAGACGCTCACGCCGGCCCCAGAACAGGCTCAGCGCCAGGATGAACAGAGGTTCCGTGGCGATGAGAACCCCGGTGAGCCCGGAGGGAACGGTGCGCTCTCCCACCGCGATGAGCGTGAAGGGCGCTATGACTTCCACTCCGGCGAGCAGCAGCACCGAACGCCAGCGCTCGCGCAGCAGTCGCGGAAGACCGCGGCGCCACGCCAGCGGCAACAGGGCCACAGCTCCCAGGGCGACCCGTCCGGCCACCACACCCACCGGCCCCAGACCCTCCAGCGCGACACTGATCAGGAGGTAGGGGATTCCCCACAGGAAGGCCACGGTCAGGAACAACAACAGGCCACGGCGGCTCATCGGCAGGCTCCACAGGATTGACGTCAGGGCCCGAGCGGGCACCGCCGACCGTACGCACGCACATCACCGGCACGGAATGCATGTTGTGCTGTCGAATCGGGGTAGGACTTGCCGTTTGTTAAGTCATCAAGTGCGATGTGAGCCATGACATCCCTCGACGCCACCGACTGGCAACTGCTCGGACTGCTGCAGGAGGACGCTCGCTTCGGCTACCGCGAGCTCGCACGCCGGGTGGGGCTGAGCCCACCGGCCGTGGCCGCCAGGGTGCGGCGCCTGGAAAGCCTTCAAGTGATCACCGGTTACAGTGCGCGCATCGACCCGGCCAAGGCAGGGTGGCCCGTCCAGGCCTTCGTTGTGTTGTCCACCACGGGTGTCCGCCAGTCGCACCAGATGGCTCATACCGCCCGTGCCACGCCACACATTCTTGAAGATCACCGCGTCACCGGCACCGACGACCACATCCTGCGCGTGGTCGCGCACGACATCACCGCGCTCGAGCCGCTCATCGACGAGCTCAACGAACTCGGCAAGCCCGCGACGTCCTTCATCCTCTCTTCCCCCAAAGCATGGGGACCGCTCCCGCCGCCCGGCACGTCCGGCTGAGGCAGATACCACCTGACGAGGCGGGCAATACGCGTTTCGTGTGCGGCGGTCTGGTTCTTGCGGGTTTTTCTTCGGCGCCGTTCAACACCTGCTCGAGGTCGTGCGTATCCCCCTGATGAACACACTTTCCGGAGAATGAGGAAGCGCCATGGCGGTGCAGCGCGGAGCGGATACAGGTGACTGTGAGCGGTAGCCCACTGCGCTGGTTGCGCCGACGCTCAGGTCCGACGGACGCGGAGGAGTCCGGCCTGAGGACCGAACGCGAGGTTCAGGTCGCCTACGAACGCTACGGAGGGGAGCTGTTCGGATTCGCCTACAAGGCACTGGAGGACCGGCAGCTGGCCGAGGAAGTGGTGCAGGAGACGTTCGTCCGTGCCTGGCGGTCGGGGCAAGGCTTCGATCCGGAACAGGGCACCATGCGAACGTGGCTGTTCGCAATCGCGCGCAACGGAGTCGTGGACGCGATTCGGCGGCGCAGAGTCCGTGAGGGTGCTGGCCAAACCTCGTGGGAAGCCGTGACCGAGTCATCGTCGGGGTTCGATCCGGTCGATGGGCTTCTGGAGCGGATTCAGCTGAGCGAGGCTCTGGAACGGCTGAGCCCACAGCACCGGCAGGCGGTGGTCGAGGTGTACTTCGGCGGGCGTACCTGCGCCGAACTGGGCGAGGAGATGGGTATCTCGGCCTCCACGATGCGCAGCCGGCTGTACTACGCCGTGCGCGCCCTGAGACTCATCCTGGAGGAGAACGGGTGGCTGGCCTCATGAATCAGGAATGCCTTTCCGTCCGCTCTCTGCTGACCGAACGCCTGCTCCTCGGCAAGGCCCTCACCAAGGAACTCTCCCGGCATCTCGACCGGTGTCCGGAGTGCACCCGTGAGGTGTCCGAGATCGGTGATGTGGTGCGGACATTGCGTCTGACAGATCCGCAGTTCAGCCGTGAGACCGCAGTCGGCGTGGTCACCGACGAGAGGCCCTCGCTGGAGTTGGGCGATCGGATTCGCCGAGACGTCGCCAGAGGCCGTCCTGGAGCGGCGACTGTGCGGCACAGAATCCGGCACCGGGTCGCCGTCGGTGTTGCTGCGGCTGCTCTTGTCGCGGCAGCCGCGGTGGCCGTACCGCTTGCCACACGGCAGGATCCTGCGCCCGCAACGGCTGTGGCGCTGGTCCGCGAGGGCCCGATGGTCATCAGCCCTGGCGGCACTGAGGTACCGATCGTCCTTTCCGGACTCCAGCCAGGCGCGGTCTACCGAATGATGACCGTCAACGCCGCTGGCGCACGTAGTCCCGGCGGAAGCGTTCGGGCCACCGGTGACGAACCGATAGCCACCCGCATGGTGACCGCGATGCACCGCGACACGATCACAGATCTGATCCTGGAAGACGAGGAGGGCCGGGTCGTGGCCCGCCTCCCCGTGACACCGCCCCCAACGGCCTGACGGCCGTCCCACACCTCCTGACGCCCGAATTCCTTGGGCGATCAGGTGATTCGCCATGCCCTCGAACAAACATCCTCATGGAGAAACGAAATGCCTTCTGCACGTCGTGCTACCTGGGTTCTGATCGCAACGCTGGCCGGCGGAGGCGGAACCCTGACCGCCAGTGCCCTGGCACAGCCCGCGGCGGCCAGGCATGAGCCGATCCCCATCTCCGGCCTCGACCGTGTGTACACGGCTGACCAGACGTCCAACACCGTCTCGGTGATCGATCCCTCGTCCAGCAGGACGCTGGGCACGATCAAGCTGGGCGACCAGCGGGTGGGCGGCACCCTGAGCCCGCAGTACCTCGGCGATGTCGGCGTCCACGGCCTGGCGTACTCGCCGGACCAGCAACGTCTCGCGGTGGTGAGTGTCACCAGCAACACGGTCGACATCGTCGACACGACCACCAACAAGGTCCTCACGACCACCGACGTGGGGCGGGCCTCCCACGAGGGCAGTTTCACCCGCGACGGCAAGCAGTTCTGGGTCGCGAACCGGGGGAGGGACACCGTCACCGTGGTCGACGCCGTACACGGCGGGGTCATCGCCAACCTGCCCGTCGGCCAGGGCCCCTCCAAGGTCGTGATGAGCCCGGACGGCAAGCACGCCTACGTCAACCACATCAGCCTGCCCGAGATCACCGTGATCGACGTCGAATCCCGCGAGGTCGAGGATCACATCTCCGGCCTCGGTGACGTCTTCTCCTCCGATCAGGCGATCTCGCCCGACGGCAAGCAACTGTGGGCGGCGCACAAGCGAGCAGGCAAGGTCTCTGTGGTCGACCTCGTCCACCACAAGGTCGTCACCGTCCTCACCACCGGGCCCGACACCAACCACCCGCAGTTCGCCGACACCCGCGGCGGGAAGTTCGCCTACCTGACCATGGGAGGGCTGGACGAGACCTGGGCATACCGCCTCACCGGCGGCACCCCGGTACTGATCGCCAAGATCAAGAACAGCGGGCATGCTCCCCACGGAGCCTGGGCCAGCGGTGACGGTTCCCGGATGTACGTCGGCCTGGAGAAGTCCGACGCGGTGGACGTCATCGACACCGCCACCAACAAGGTGATCGACACCATCAAGTCGGGGCAGGAGCCACAGGCCGTCGTCTACGCGCCGCGGGCAGCCGCCGCGGGCAACGCCGCGAACCTCGGCCGCCAAGGACTCGACCAGCAAGCCCGCAACGTTCCCACCACCCTGCCCGACGGCACCTCCGGCGACACCCTGGATCCCGCCAAGGGGCGCGTCCTGGAGGCCACCATCCGGCCTGTGGGCGGGCTGGACATGATCCAACTCCAAGCACGTCGCCTCAGCGCGAACACCGTCTATCAGGCCTACTCCGTCGCAGAGGACGGCAGCAAGTCCCCCGTCCTCTCGTTCACCACGGACGCGAACGGCGGCGCTCCCATGGTGCTCGGGTTCGGTGCATTCGGGGGCAAGAGCATCGCCATCGCGGCCAAGGGCGCCGCGACCCCCGTGCAGCAGGCGGCGCTGACCAACCAGGGCAGCATGCACGGCCACGCGGTGACCACCGCAGACCTCGTTTACTGCGACTGCTGCTGATTCCCGGGCAGAGCAGAGAGGACCGCCTCATGTCCCACAGCACTCGCGCATGCCTTGCCCGTGTCCTCACCGCCACGGCCGTCGTGGCGGGAGCAGTCTTCGCGATGGCCCAACCCGCCATGGCGCACGTGCGGGTCATCGCCGAGGCCACTCCCGGACAACCCGCCACCCTGCAGTTCCGGGTTCCCAGCGAACTCGCCGACGCCACCACGGTGCGGGTCGCCGTCGCCATCCCGCCCGCGCTGTCCGTCGTCAGCGTTCCGCCGGTCGACGGATGGACCGAGAAGACCGTCTCCGGAGCTCCCGGCCAGGTCACCACGCTGGTCTGGACGGCGCAGCCCGGGCGGGGAATCAAGCCGGACGATCACGTGAGCTTCACCGTGGGTGTCGGACCCCTGCCCGACCAGCGGTCTGTCAGCTTCGACACCGAGCAGACGTACTCCAACGGGATGATCGCCACCTGGAACCAGGACCAGGACGGTGACAAGGAGCCTCCCTACCCCGCGCCGGTCCGACCGAAAACCTGAAAGCCATCACCACCCCTGTCCACGCGATCCTCGCCGCGGACGACACCATCACCCCCGCGCCGGCCGCTCGCCGCGTACTCAGCGCGGTCGAGCAGCTTGACGTGGTTGAGATCCCTCAGACGCATTTCGAACTCTTCACAGACCACCTGCAGGAGACCATCGACCTCACCACACGCTGGTTCGGCCGCGATCTCGGATCCGTACGCGCGGCCGCGTAGCGCGCCCGGACCTTCACCGAGTTGGGCAGTGCCGCGGTTGGGCGGTGGCTGATGACTCCTGGGCTCGCGCCATGTTCCAAGAGCGCGCCGCCTCGCCTTGAACTGATTCACCCGTGCGGAGACCGTTTTCGGCTCATCGTGCCATCGTGACCGCTCAACCTGCCGTTGGATCGTTGTGATGCCGACGGCGAGTCTCACACTGAACGTCGTGGAGCGAAACTGGAGCGGCGTCAGGAGTTGAACGTAGCGGAACTGCCTGCAACTGCATTGAACTGCGGTTGATTGCGTTGGAGGTCTTGGTGTTCTAGCGTTCGTGCTGGTAGAGGTCCTTTGTGGACCAAACTGGCAGTGTGAGGGTCAGGGGTTCGAGTCCCCTCAGCTCCACTTGAATTGAGAGCCCGTCTGATCGAGCGGTTTCCGCTTGTCAGGCGGGTTTCTTGCTGTTCTGGGTGGATCTTGGGTGATCGTCTGTTGATCGTGTTGCGGTGACCCTATGGAGCACTTCTGGAGCAGGATTCTCCGGCTTGATCGTCGTGCTGGTCGCTGGACTGGGTGGTCGTCGTGCCCCTCTCACTAACGGTGTGAGGGGCATAGCTTTGTTACGCGGCAAGCGGTCCGGACGTGGCGTTCGATTGGCCGTGGTGCCGTTGGGTGTGCTTTGACGTTGAGGTCTGCTTCGTGCCAGCGGCGCTGTAAGTCGTTGAGGAGTCGGAGTTCGACTTCGGGTGCGACATAGGAGTAGACCTCGGTGACACGGTTGGGCAGGTGGTGCCCGAGTCTCCGTGCCTGGGCGATCTCGGGTGGATGTCGGCGGCGTAGTTGTCGGCTGAGCGCTGCGTGGTGAAGCCGGAGATCGAGACGGTGTGGCCGTCACCAGTGCCGTAGCGGACTCGCCAGGACTGCGTGCCGATCTGTTCTGCCCAAGCCATGACGACCTCTGGGGCGCGCGGGTGTGCCTCAGTTGTGCGCCTCCAGTTCCTTGAACGCAAGTCGCCCTAAAGGCGATCTTGGCTGCCGGGCTTCGCAACGCGCGACTTGCGCCATGAGCGCGCGTTGGTGGTTACATGTTCGACCGCGGTCCTCGGTCGGCGTGCTCCTCCCTGATCGCGCCGACCTGGTCGCGGATGGCGGTGTCGAGATCGGTGGCGGTCAGGCCGAAGGTGTCTGCCGTCTCCGTCGCGTCCATGTGGAATGGCGCGTACCACTGGTAGTCCATCTCGGCCATCTCGCGGGCGATGGGCACGACCAGCCCGGCCGTGCGCATCGCGAAGCGCGGCATCTGGATCAGTGTGGTCGGCGGCCGGCCCGCGGCGACGGCGTAGCGTCGTGCGAGCTCGCGGATGGTGACGGCCGGTGGGGATGGCACGTGCCAGGCTCGACCCCACGCGCGTTCGTCCTGGGCGAGTGTGACCAGGGTTTTGGCCATGTCGCCGTTGACGGTGAAGGTGTGCGGCATGTCCAGGTGGCCCGGGATCCAAGCGGCGCTGTCCTTCTCCGAGGCAGGCTCGATGAGCATGGAGTAGAGGCCGTTCGCGTCCTTGCCGATGTAGTCGGAGCCGCGGACTTCGACGGTGCGGATGCCGGCGGCGAGGGCTTGTTCCCACAGCCTTCTGCGCAGGCGGCCCTTGCGCCCGGTGGCGGCCATGGGGGTGTGCTCGTTCATCCGGCCGTCGGGTTGCGGGCCGTAGGCGTAGAGGCTGCCGGTGAGTGCCAGGACCGCGTCGTTGGTCTTCGCGGCGGTGATCATCGCTGTCTGCAGGGGCGGCAGCAAGCGTTCCCAGCTGGTGTAGGAGGGCGGGTTCGCGCAGTGGTAGATCGCTTTCGCGCCGCGGGACAGTTCGGTCATGCGTGAGGGGTCGGAGGCGTCCGCGGCGACCCGCTCGATGAGCGGGTGCGTGGGGCCAGAGCCGCTGCGCGTGATGATCCGGACGCTTTCGCCGTTCTCGGCGTGCAGGCGTGCGACATTCGCGCCGATGGAACCGGCGCCGATGATGACGTGTTCGGCCATGTCAGGTTTCTCCTTGATGGGGGGAGTCCTGGGTGCGTCGCCGCGCCCAGGACGGGTCTGAGACCGGTCAGTCGTCCACGCCGGAACCGGTGTAGGCAGGCACGTCGGCCAGCATTCCGGCGACCTCGGGGTTGAGTTCGTTGCGGCGCCGGTGCAGTTCCTGGATCTTCGCGTTCAGGTCGGGATCGTTGTCGTCGCTGATGTCGAAGGTCTCGAGCCGTTCGACCAGGTTCAGCCCGAGGTGGTCGGTCTGGTAGGTGGTCGGGTGCGTCAGGTATTCGAAGAGCCCGTCGAGGTCCTCGAGGACGAACACCGAGCTGTAGGCGTAGTCGCCGCCGTGGTCGCGGCCGACGATGAAGGACTTGATCACGGGGTTCGACCGGCCCTGGGTGCGCCAGCTCTCCAACGCCGCCTCGATCTGCTCGGGCGTCGCGGTGGCCTTCAACGTGGCCCGGTTGATGTGGTGGATCACGCCTTGCTCCTCGGTTTCTAACGACGTTAGATTTTCTAACGTCGTTAAGTTAGCTAGGCGGAGACGTCGTCGTCAAGGGCGGCGGCTAATGTCCGCGGACACCACCGAAGTGAAGTGACGGAACATGCCGACCAGTACAAGACGGGACCGGGAACGGGCGAGCACCCGCGAACGGATCATCGAGGCCGCGCTGCACGTCCTCGAGACAGAGGGCACCGCGGCGCTGACGATCCGGCGCATCGCGACCGACGTCGAATACTCCGCCCCCGTCGTCTACCAGCACTTCGCCAACAAGGACGCGCTCGTGCTGGAGTTGGTCGCGCGTGGCCACCGCCTGATGCTGGCCGACTTCCGGCAGGCCGCCGAGGAGCCCTGCATCGACCGGCGCATGCTGCGCATCGCGTCCGAGTACGTCCGGTTCGCCGGCGAGCACCCACACCTCTACGCGGTCATGAACGGCGCCGCAGTCGACGCGGACGAGCGCAGGCACGCCGTCGAACCGGCCGTCGCCGTCCTGAAGGAACTGCTCGCCGCCTGGTCAGACGCGCACGACGTGGTCCTGGCCGACTCCGATGAGGCCTGCGAGATCATCTGGGGAACGCTCTACGGCATAGCCTCGCTCGGCCATCTCGGCACCGTCGACAACGAGCGTGCCCGGCGACTCGCCGAGCAGGCGCTCCGCGCGATCCTTCTCGGCTGGCGAACCGAGGTGCCGGGAAACGGGTAGCCCGGCACCGCCGTCGGCGCCAACGGCCGCAGCCCGCTCAGTGGCAGAAGAGCGCACTCGCATCGCCCCGGAGCCCGAGCGTTGCCGTGGGCTCTGTTGTGGCGCGTCGGCTTGTAGGTCAGTGATCGGCACTGTCCTGCATTTCCTGGGGTGTTCGGGTTTCCGCAGGTAAGGGTCCTTTGTGGACCAAGCTGGCAGTGTGAGGGTCAGGGGTTCGAGTCCCCTCGGCTCCACTTGTAGGTAGAAACCCGTCTGATCTGGCGAACATCGCGGATCAGGCGGGTTTCTTGCTGTTCTGGAACAGAACTCTCCAGCTTGCTCGTATGCGGGATTGGTTGCGCCGCAAGTGGTTCGGAGACGTGGAGTTCCGAGCGGACGGGTGTGCTCGGCATTCAGGTCTGCTTCGTGCTCGGGGCACGACATGGGAGCACGACCAGGGCCACGACGCTCAGATGCGAGGCAGGTAGGCGGAGACTTCGGCGATGGCGTCGAGGGTGTCACGGTCGAGGTGGCCGGAGGCGAGTTCGGTTTCGGCGATGGTGACGTTCTTGCCGTTGCGGTCGCTGCCGTAGTTCTCGCCGGTGAAGCGGATGTCCGCGAGACCCAGCATCGCTGAGCCGAGGGGCTGGATGTCGCCGCTGCCGTGGATCTTCATCACCGACTCGAACTTGTCGGCGTCGCGGGTGGAGGCCAGACCGACCCAGACCACCGACAGCACCGCGGTGTTGCCCGCGCCGTCGCCGACCAGGAACAGGGCGCGGTCCAGGGAGGTGCAGCGGGTGCGGGTGAAGAAGTCGCGGATCTGCCCGAACGAGACCGCCACGCACTCGGCCTGCTGACGCGCGGTGCGCTTGAGTTGCTTGACGCCCAGCCGCTGCCAGGCAGCCTCGCTGTCGCCTTTGCGCGCGGACTTCTGTCCCTCGGACTTGCGGGCTCTGAGCTGCGCGGAGCCACTCGAGCCAGAGCTGGCACCCTGCGCGGCGTTCTGCGCGCCTGCGCCGACTTCGGAGACCAGGCTGGATCCGCCTCCGAGGGTCAGGCCGCCGGTGCCGCCTGCCAAGCCGAGCGCGAGCACCCCGGCCGCCACCACCGCCCCGCTCTTGCCCCCGCCCTTGATCGGGACGCGCCGGCCGTTAATGGTTCTGAACTCCATCAGGTCCGCCCTCGGCTAGATCGTGTCCGCGCACGGGCGCCGCATCCTGGTCACCGATCTCGGAGCTCTTACGACGAGAACTGTCGGTGACCGTGATGCAGCGCACTGTGAGCCAACGCCGTCGGGCGGTGGTGGTGTTGACCGGCAAACGGGTGAACACCGGCACGGACGGCTGGTCTGCACCGACCCGTCGTCCTGATGGCGTGGTCGCCTACCCGCATAACAGAGCCCGGCCGGATGGATCACCCGGCCGGGCTCTGGTTCAAGGTCGTGCGTGCCGCTGACGGATCAGCAGCGGTGTCCCGACTACGCGGGGACGATGTTCTCCGCCTGCGGGCCCTTCTGGCCCTGCGTGATGTCGAAGGAGACCTTCTGGCCTTCCTGGAGCTCACGGAAGCCCTGCGCGGCGATGTTCGAGTAGTGGGCGAAGACGTCAGCGCCGCCACCGTCCTGCTCGATGAAGCCGAAGCCCTTTTCAGCGTTGAACCACTTGACGGTTCCGGTGGCCATGGTGCACTCCAAGCATGATGTGGCACCCGCACTGTGCGGGGGCCGGGGTGTCCGCCATGGCAAAGACGCTGAACAGCAAAACGCCCGTGACCTGCGATCACGGGCGAACGGTACTTCGTAGCCATGACAGATGACGTCACGCTACACGGGTCGGGGCTCTAGTGCTGCATCGAGACGTGGATCACCGTCGTGTCGACCCGGCCGGGCGACGATGCATCCCGCCGGTGAACGGGAGCCACGGGCGGTGAGAGGCACGTGCCGATCGGCACCCCTGGGGGCGTGACCTCTGGCGTCCGAAGTGGCCGGTCGGTACTTCGGGGCACGGTGGTGGCGTCCCTAGCGTCGGCGGTGTGACGGACAACAGGATCTTCTTGCCGAGGTTCGGTGCGGTGTGCGGGGTTGTGCTCGCCCTGTCGATCGGGGTGCCGGGGGCGGTCGAGGCCTTCACCGGCGAGACGGCGTTCACCAGTGCGGTGATCGGGTTGGGGACGGCGTTCGGGGTGCCTGCGGTGCTGGCGTTGCACGGGCATCAGGCGCACGCGTCGGGGCGGTTCGGGGCGGTTGCATTCGCCGCGAACATGCTCGGGCTCGGGGTGTTCACCGGGGTGGCGTTCTCGTTGAACCTGGTGATCTTCTTTCTGGAACCCGGGCAGGTGGCGCCCTTGACCCAGGTGGTGTTGAGGGCCGGGTCGTTGGTGTTCGTGCTCGGCAGTGTGTTGTTCGGGGTGTCGATGGTGCGGGCGAAGGTGTTTCCCGCGGTGCCTGCTTGGGGGTATGGGGTCTCGTTCGTGTTGTTGGCGGTGTTCGCGGCTTTGCCGGACACGCCGTTGGCCGCGCTGGTGCACGTTGCGTGTGCCGTGGTGCTGGTGTGGTTGTCCGCGGCGGTGTGGTCGGCTCGTCCGGCACTAGCCTGAGCGGCATGTACACCTCGCGGCCGGCGTTCTGGGTCTCGCCGGTGATGTGTGTCGCCGTGCTGGTCGCGGGGGTGTACGCCGCGGTTTCCGGGCTTGGTGACACTCGGGTGCCGTTGCTGGTCGGTGGGCTTGCGGTGCTGGTGGTTGTGGACCTGGTGGAGTTCCGGGCCTATCCGGTGCGCACGCCCAAGCCGGTGGCTTCGGGGTTGTTGGTCTTGCGGGCCGCGCTGTACGTCGGACTGGCCTATGTGGACGGTTCTGGGCTGGCTCGGGTGATGTTGTTGCTCGTGCCGTTCACGGCTTTCTTCGCGTTCGGGCGCGGCGTTGCGGTCGTGCTGGCGGTGGCGTGCCTGGCGGTGGCCGTTGTGAGCACGCCGGAGTGGTACGCCGACGTCGAGCAGGTGTCGGACCTGGTGATGTTCGCCGTGGGGCTGGTGCTCACGATCACGATGGCCGCGGTGGCGGTGCGTGAGCGTGACGGGCGGATTCGGTTGCAGGAGTCGCATCGGACGGTCGCCGAGTTGTCTGCGGCGGCGGAACGGGCTCGGGTCGCCAGGGATCTGCACGACGACCTTGGCCACCACCTGACGGCGATCGTGGTGTTGCTGGAGAAGGCTTCCGCGTTCCACGACCGCGAGCCCGGCACGGCGAAGACCGCGGTGCTGGATGCCGAACGGTCCGCGCGGCGGGCGTTGGGCGAGGTGCGGGAGTCTGTTCGGTCGCTGCGGTCGTTCCAGCTGCCGGCCGCACTGGACGAACTGGTTGCGGGGCAAGGGGATGTGACGCTGACGGTCAGCGGTTCGCCGGAAGGTCATGCGACGGGGGCGTTGCATGCGTTGTATCGCGCGGCGCAGGAGGGCATCACGAACTCGCGCCGGCACGCTGCTGCCACGCACATCGAGGTTGAGGTTGAGCTCGATGCCGAGCGGGCGCGGCTGACCGTGGCCGATGATGGGCGTGGCATGGGTGCGGCGGCGGAGGGGTTCGGGTTGCTCGGGATGCGGGAACGGGTCGCGCTGGCCGGTGGGCGGGTCGACCTCGTCAGTTCGCCGGCGGGCACGAGGCTGACAGTCACGATTCCCGTGGCGGGGAACGCATGACGCGCGTGCTGGTCGTCGACGACCAGCGGCTGATCCGGGAAGGGATCGCTTCGCTGCTGGGGTTGCAGCCCGGCATCGAGGTCGTCGGCGCGGCCGCTGACGGGCACGAGGCCGTGGAACTGGCGGTGACGCTGGCTCCGGACGTGGTGTTGATGGACGTGCGGATGCCGGGGCTCGACGGCGTGGAGGCGGTGGCGTTGCTGCGCAAGCGCGCGCCCTCGTGCAAGGTCGTCATGCTGACCACGTTCGACGACGAGGACTACGTGGTGCGTTCGCTGCGTGCGGGCGCCACCGGTTACCTGCTCAAGGACCTGCCGTCGCGGGAACTCGCTGCGGCGGTCAAGCTCGCGGCGGCGGGCGTGGCACAGTTCGACCCTGCCGCGGCGGCCCGGCTGGCGGCGGTGCTGGACCGGTCGGACAGCCATCGCGAACCGCTCACCGTGCGCGAGGTCGAGGTGCTGCGGCTGGTCGCCGGTGGCGCCACGAACAAG
The DNA here is from genome assembly GCF_051853195.1 of Lentzea sp. HUAS TT2. Taxonomy (NCBI): domain Bacteria; kingdom Bacillati; phylum Actinomycetota; class Actinomycetes; order Pseudonocardiales; family Pseudonocardiaceae; genus Lentzea; species Lentzea sp. HUAS TT2. The sequence continues at coordinate 4,027,435 of NZ_CP196667.1, forward strand.
GAGATCGCCGAGCGCCTGCACCTTTCCGAGGGCACGGTGAAGAATCACATCTCGCGCATTCTCGGCAGGCTCGGACTGCGCGACCGCACCCAGGCCGCGCTTTATGCGCAGTCGAATGGACTTGTGTAACGCCGCCCGGCAAATGTCGCGATGTGGCGGCCATGACCGTTTCCCAGAAGCTGGCGAAGGAAGCCGCGATCGTCGCCGGCTTCCTGCTCGTGGTGTCCGCGTGCGGCACGGAGTCACCCGCCGAGCTCGCGTCCGGCGTCTCCACGACGACGACCACGACCACCACCTCCGCCCCGACGACGACCACGCCTCCGCCGGTCACCGTCGAGTCCATCGTGGACGGTCGCACGGTGGTGCTCTCCAACGGCGCCAAGGTTCTGCTCTCCGGACTCGCCCAGCCCGGTGAGTGCTGGGCCGCGTCGTCGGTCGAGTTCGCGACGAAGACGTTGGTGGGCAAGCCCGTCCGGATCGTGGCGTCGCAACTGCTGCTGGCCGACGGCATGGACTACGCGGTTCTCGCGGCCGGTCAGGGTGTCGCGCGGGCGATCTCCGGCGCGGACACGGCGATCCAGGCCGCGGAGACGGCCGCCAAGCAGGCGACGCTGGGGTTCTGGGGTCCCTCGTGCGGCGGGCTCGACGTGAAGCCCGCGCCCGTCGTGGCACCGCCGCCCGTGGCGCCGAAGCCCGCACCGCAACCCGTCGCACCCCAGCCCCAGCCCCAGCCGCAGCCCGCGCCTCCCGCACCGGCACCCGCGTACTACGGGAGCTGCGCCGAGGCGAAGGCAGCCGGCGCGGCACCGCTCTACCGGGGACAGGCCGGCTACCGCTCGGGACTCGACCGCGACGGTGACGGCGTGGCCTGTGAGAAGTAGCCCCGAACGGCCCCGCTGACACTTCGGTGGCCGCCGGTGTCAGTGGAATGTCAGCGCGTCTCGCAATCCTTCTGGCGAAACGAAGCTTCCCCTGCACAGGCCGGGGAGCCTGTGGAGCGAAAAGGGTCAAACGTGCTGAAGAAATTCACTTTTGTGGCATTGATGGGCGCGCTGCTCAGCGCGTCCTTCGGGGCAGGCGCCGGTGTCGCGAACGCGGCGACGGACCGCAACGGCTCCTGCGAGTCTGGCGAGTTCTGCCTCTACTACAACAGCGACAACGCGGGTTCGGTGTCGGACTTCGCGGGCTCGATCGCCGACTACGGCGACTCGCAGCCGAGCTGCTACGAGTTCAAGAGCGCGGGCAACGGCCAGGGCGTGTGCGTCAAGAACAACGCCGCGTCGGTCTGGAACCGGTCCACCAAGGCCGTCACCGTGTTCTACAACAGCAACTACGGTGGCGCGAAGCAGACGTTCGCGGCCGGCGCCAAGGGCAACCTCAAGGCCGAGCTGAAGAACGAGAACGCCTCGCACCGCTTCGGTGACGCCGGTGGCGACCCGGACCCGTCGCCGGGCACCTACCCCGCGCCGGAGACCAACCCGCACCCGTCGGCCACCGCGCGGGCGCCGCAGGCCACCAAGCGCACGCAGTTCATCGACGACCAGATCGCCTCGAAGACCGGCGAGAAGCAGTGCTGGGTGGGCGACTACCGCAGCTACGAGTCGTCGACGAGCAACCACAACACGGGCAACGCGCTCGACTGCACCATCTCGAACGCGATCGGCACCTACCCGACCGAGTCGCAGAAGGCCCAGGGCTGGAAGCTGGCCTACTGGCTGCAGAAGCACGCGTCCAAGCTGGACGTCCGCTACGTGATCTGGCAGGGCAAGATCTGGAGCGTGGCCCGTGCGTCCGAGGGCTGGCGCACCTACACCGCCGGTAGCGGTGTCACCGGTGGTCACTACGACCACGTCCACGTCTCGGTCCAGAACCCCCACGGCGACTGATCTGAACGTCTGAAAGAGGCGAGCGCATCCCTTGCGCTCGCCTCTTCGGCGTTCAGGACCTCAGGTCGTGCACGATCAGCGACGCCGAGAGCAGCCGGATGTCCGTCGGGTCGGCGGGGTTGTAGCCGGTGAGCTCGGCGACGCGGCGCAGGCGGTAGTTCAGCGTGTTGCGGTGCAGGTGCAGCTCGTCGGCCGTGCGGTGGCGGTTGTGGTCGCTGTTGATGAACGTCCGCAGCGTGTGCAGCAGGTCGGGGTGCTCGGACAGCCGGTCCATCACGCGGGCCAAGCGCTTGCGGCCGGGGCCGGGGCGGCAGAGCTGGTACTCCAGCAGCACGTCGTCGAGGACGTACGCGCCGGGCGGACGGCCGAGGCGCTGGGCGAGCTCGGCGATGTCGGCGGCCTGACGGGCGGCGGCGGGGATGTCCTCTCGGCTCTCCGCCGCGGCGATGCCGCCGGTCAGCCCGGTGCCCGAGGCGGTGAGCAGCCGGCGGACCAGCTCGGCGGCCTCCTCCAGGTCCGACTCCGCGGTCTCCTCGGTGGTCGGCAGCAGCACCGTTCCGCCGTCGTGGTCCAACGCGGACAGAGCGTGCTTCGGCAGTTCGGCTCGTAGCCGCCGCACGAGCCCATGAACGGCGAGTCGCGCGTCGCCACCCTCGGGAACTGGCGGTGCCTCGACCCGTACGGCCACGACGACGTGATGAGCGGACAGCTCCAGCCCGATCCGTTCGGCGAGTGGCTCGGCCTCCCTGCCCGTGAGCAGGGCGGCGACCAGCGCGCGACCGGCCTCGCGGCGTTCGGCGTGCAGGGCCTGCTGCTCGGCGAGGTACGACCCGGCCACCGCGGGCACGGCGACGCTCAGGTACCGCAGCAGCGCCGGCACCGTCGCCAGCAGGTCGGGGATCTCGTCCGGCTCGGCGACCGCGGCCATCGCCTCCCAGCCCACGGTCGCGGCGACGTGATAGGTGCTGAGCACGATGTCGAGCGGAACGCCCTGCTGGGCGCGGCGCACCGCGGTGGCGATCTGCATGTCCAGCTCCTCGGGCGCGGGCGGTCGCTGTTCCCGCAGCGCACGCAGGAAGACCTGCAGGTGACGGGTCACCGCCTCGGTGATCTCGCGGTCGACCAGCTGGTGCGGCAGCTGCCGGTATGTCGCCGATCTGGCGAAGAACGCCTCCAGGACCTTCTCGGCGATGCGCGGGATCTGCGTCGCGGCACGGTCGTAGAGCGGCGAGGCGGGGTCTGGTGCGGGGATGTCGACCACCGCCAGAGGCTTGCGCATCCCGGAGCAGCAGGCGATAGCCCGTTCCGGTCTGGTTCCGTGCACGAAAGAGGGAGGGCCAGGTTGTGCACGTGCCTCAAACGTTTGACCCTATCGAGTGACGCACGGTGGGGGTGATACGTGCGCACAGCCACAATCGGGTGTTGTGAGCAGCGTCGAGGAATGCATGAAGTTGTTGCTGCGTCGCGGGTTTCAGCGGACCGTCGTGCATGATCACTTCACGTGCGTCAACGCTGTGATGTTCAGACGGGTGTGGCGTGGCACCAACGAGACGGTGCTCGCGTACTCGGAGTCGGAGGCACTGGCCTATCGCGTGGCCGAGGACGACGCGGACCCCGCTGACCCGTTCGTCGTCGATCCCGACCTGACGATGTGGCAGTGCGGCGGTGAGTTCCTGGACGTCGCGGGCCAGTTGCTGCAGTTACCCGAGGCGCCCGGACACTCCGCGTTCGATCGGAGTTCCGGAGGGTGACCTGGTGAAGTACGGCGTGTGCGGCACGGTGAAGACCGCGGGGGCCGGGCACCAGTGGCGCAACGTCCACTTTCACCGGAAGTAGTAATCTCGTCCGGTGGGTGAGACCGACCGGATCGGAGTGTTCTACGACGGCACGTGGTTCGCCTACCTGAGCGATTTCTACGCCACCGCGCACCCCAGGGGCGCGCGTGTCTCTCTCGATGGTCTGCACGACGCGTTGCGTTGGTACGTCCACAACGAGACGGGTCGTCCGCTGGACGAGTGCGTGGTCGCGGAGGCGCACTACGTTCGCGGTCGCATCGACACTCCCGCGGAGTCCTTCGACAGGGCGCTGGCCGCCGCCGGCATCACGCGGCACGACCTGCCGCTGCACAACGGCAAGGAGAAGGGCGTCGACGTCCTGCTCGCGCTGGAGGCGTGGGACCGGGCGATGACGTCGCCGTTGCAGTGGGTCGTGCTGCTGACGGGTGACTCGGACTTCGCCCCGCTCGCCCAGCGGCTGACGGCGCGGGGCGTGCACGTGATCGTGCCCGTGGTGGACATCAAGACGGTCCAGGCGCCGCCTGCCTGGACGCCGCGCACCGCCGCCCCGTTGCGGGCCGCGACGCCGTTCACGCCCGGTTTCGACGAGCTGTTCGCGCCCGGTGACCAGGCCGACTACCCGTTGCGGCGTGCCTTCGTGCGGTCGTCGCAGGCGGTGGCGTCGCCGGTCGGGGCGCCGCGCGGGCGGCGCAAGGGCACGGTGGCGACCTGGAAGACCGGTCAGGCGCACGGGTTCATCACGGACACGCGCGGCGGGTCGTGGTTCGTCTCGCGCGACGAGCTGCCGGACGGGCTGACCCTGCTGCTCGCGGGCACGCCGGTGTCGTTCACCGGGTCGCCCGCGCCGATCCCCGGCCGCAAGTACCCGAGGGCGCAGGCCGTCCGGCCCGAATGACTTTTGTCATCCCGACGTGGTGACGCTGCCTCACTACTGCTGAAAGCCCGCTCCGACCAGGCTTGATGCCATGGAGACGGTGCTCGAGGTACGGGGAGCGCGGCACGACTACGGTGCCACGCGAGCGTTGGACGGCGTTGATCTGGACGTCGGTGTGGGGGAGTGCGTGGCGCTGCTCGGGCCGAACGGCGCGGGCAAGACGACGCTGGTCAACCAGGTGATCGGGCTGCTGCCCGCCGGGACGGGCTCGGTGCGCGTCCGCGGTGGTGACCCGCGCGTCGCGTCGACCAGGCGGCAGCTCGGGGTGGTGCAGCAGTCGCTCGGGTTCCCGAACACGCTGAAGGTGTCCGAGCTGGTCATCGGGGCCGCGGTGCGTGCGGGCAAGCCCCGTGCGGCGGCCGGGCCGGTGATGGCGGAGCTCGACCTGACCGAGCTGGCCGGGCGGCGGGCGGCGAAGCTCTCCGGCGGTCAGAAGCAACGACTGCAGCTCGCCATGGCGCTGGTCGGCGATCCGGCGCTGCTGGTGCTGGACGAACCGACCGCGGGCCTGGACGTGCCCGCCCGCAAGCGGTTCTGGCAGATCCTCGCCGAACGGCGCGAGCGCGGCACCGGCGTGCTGCTGACCACGCACCTCATCGAGGAGTCCTCGGCCGTCGCCGACCGCGTGGTCGTGCTCGACCGGGGCCGCGTGCTCGCCGAGGGCACACCGGACGAACTGGTCGCCAGGCTGCCCGACCGCACGGTGATCGCTCGAACGGACCTGGGCTTGGAGCGCCTCCAAGCGCTGCCGGGTGTCGTGTCGCTGCGCAACGACGGTGAGCACGTCCGGCTCGGCACGCGTTCACCGGAGGCGTTGCTGCGGGTGTTGCTCGCGCAGGACCCCGGCCTCACCGACCTGCGGGTCGAGGGTGCCGGGCTGGAAGAGGCGGTGGCGGGTCTGATCGAGAGGGGTGCGGCATGACAGCGCAGGTGTCCGGCAAGGTCTTCGGTGTCGAGCTCGCGGACGAGCTGAGGGGTATCGTCCGCGAACCCGCCGCCCTGTTCTTCTCGATCATCATGCCGGTGGGGTTCTTCGCGCTCTTCGTGTCGCTGTTCGGGAAGTTCAGCTCAGGCGGGCTGTCCGCGGGGACGACGATGATCGCCACGTTCGGCGCGTTCGGCGTGATCTCGGTCGTGCTGATGAACCCCGGCATCGGCGTCGCCTCCGATCGGGAACGCGGCTGGCTGCGGGCGAAGCAGGTGTCCGCGGTGCCGATCAGCGTGACGCTGGCGGCGAAAGTGGTGGCAGCACTGCCTTACGCGGCCGGGGTGCTGGTCGCGATGACGGCGACGGCGGCGGTGACCGGTGCGTTGAACGCGCCGTTGCCCGCGCTGCTGCGGGTGCTGGCGGTGCTGCTGGTGGGCGCGCTGCCGTTCGCGTTGCTGAGCCTCGCGATCGGGTTCCAGGTCGGCGCGGGTGCCGCGGCCGCCGTGCTCAACGCGATCCTCATCCCGTCGTCCGTCCTTTCCGGACTGTGGATGCCGCTCGACATGATGCCCGCCTTCTTCCGCGACGTGGCGCCGTTCCTGCCGACCTACCACCTGTCGGAGCTCGCCCGCGCACAGCTGACCGGCGGGCCGGTGCTCACGCACGTGCTCGTGCTGCTCGGCACGGCGATCGTGGCTGCGGCGCTCGCGGCCGTGTCGTATCGTCATGCGCGGTCATGAAAAAAGTCGCTGGGATCTCCCGCTGGTTGCACCTGATCTACCTGGGGAACCTGCTCTGGGCACCGATCTTCGACCCGGCTGCGGACTGGGTGGACTGGGCGCTCGTCGCCGTCGTCGTCGTGGCCTTCGTCCCGATGTACGTGCTGGCGTGGTTGCGGCCGGACCGCGTGCGCTGGTGGTGCCTGGTGCCGACGGTGGTGCTCGGGGCCCTGACCACGCCGTTCAACACCGGCGCCGCCGTGCTCTTCGTCTACGCGGCGGCGTTCGCGGGCCTCGCGGAGTCGCGGCGGGTGGCGATGCGGTGGTTCGTCGGGCTGACGGCGTTGATCTGCCTGTTCGGCGTGGTGTCGGTGGTCGAGATGCCGTACCGGCTGTGGGGGCTGCTGCCGTCGCTGATCTTCCTGTGGCTGATCGGCATCCTCCAGGTCGAATGGTCCGAACGGGACCGCGAGGGCGCCGAGCTGCGCATCCGCACCGCGCGGATCGAGCACCTCGCGACGCTGGCCGAGCGCGAGCGCATCGCCCGCGACCTGCACGACCTGCTCGGCCACACGCTGACCGCGATCATCGTGCGCGCCCAGCTGGTCGCCGCGGATCCCCAGCGCGCCACGGAGGAGGCCGCGGAGATCGAACGCACCGCCCGTGCGGCGCTGGGCGAGATCCGCGACGCCGTGACGGGGTGGCGCAGCGCGTCGCTCGACACCGAGCTGGAGGCGGCGCGGGCCGCGTTGTCGAGCCTCGGCGTCGAGGTGGTCGTGCGCAGGGACCCGGAGCTGGTGATCGTCGGCTCGACCGAGCACGAGCTGGCGCTCGCGTTGCGGGAGGCCGTGACGAACGTGGCCCGGCACGCCCGCGCCAGGACGTGCCACATCGGCGTGGAGGCCCGCGACGGCGAGCTGCGGCTGGTGGTCGCGGACGACGGCATCGGCGGGCACGCGCCGGAGGGCAACGGGTTGACGGGCATGAGGGAACGGATCGCCGCGCTGGGCGGCCTGGTCGCGCGCACTGCCTCGGCGGGCACGACCGTCACGATCGCCGTTCCGCTGAAGGTGGCCACGTGATCAGGGTCGTGCTGGCGGAGGACCAGGCGATGGTGCGCGGCGCGTTCGCCCAGCTGCTCGACCTGCAGCCGGACGTCACGGTCGTCGCGACTGCGGGGGACGGCGACGAAGCCCTTGCGGCCGTGGCGGAGCACCGGCCCGACGTGCTGCTGACCGACATCGAGATGCCGGGCCGCACGGGGCTCGACGTCGCGCGGGAACTGAACGAGCGCGGCGATCCGACCCGAGTCCTGATCATCACGACGTTCGCCCGCAGCGGGTACCTGAGGCGCGCGATGGACGCCGGGGTGGCGGGGTACGTGCTCAAGGACGCGCCGATCGCGGACCTGGTCTCGGCGTTGCGTCGCGTCCACGCCGGCGAACGCGTCGTGGCGCCCGAGCTGGCGATGGCCGCGTGGGACAGCGCGGATCCGCTGACACCGCGCGAACGCGAGCTGTTGCAGGAGGTCACGACGGGCGCGAGCAACGCCGACATCGCGGCCCGGCTCAACCTCGCCGAGGGGACCGTGCGCAACTACCTGTCGACCGCGATGGCGAAGCTGGGCGCGCGCAACCGTTCGGAGGCGGCGAACACCGCGCGCGAACGGGGCTGGCTCTAGTTCTTGCGCTTCACCATCTCGTTGATCCAGATCGGGGCGAACGGTGACGTGCAGTTCGGCGGCGTCGGGTAGTCCTTGAGGACCTCCAGGCGTTCGCCGATCTCGATCGCACGGGCGCGCAACGCGGGGTGCTCGATCCCGATCTGCGCCAGGCAGTGGTTCTGCGCCCACTGCAGGCGTTGCGGCGCGTCCTTCATGTCCTTCTCGACGATGTCGAGCAGACCGTCGAGGTCCAGGCCCTCCGGCTGTTTCGCGACGCGGTCGATCGTGAGCGCCCAGCCCGCGCTCGCGACCACCGGGTCCGGGTCGGCGAACCACAGCACCCGCAGCTCCTCGGCGTGCGGGTTCTTCTTCACGACGTAGTTCACGAGCCAGTCGTGCACCTTGGGGCGTTCGGCCTCGCGCAGCATGACGTCGAGCTCGTCGCGTCCGAACGCCTTGGGGCGGCAGATCAGCAGCGCCAGCAACCTGGCCGCGGTGTCGCCCGTCGCCCACAGCTGCACCGCGAGGTCCTGCTGGGTCTTGAGGCGCTTCGCGATCGCGCGGAGCTTGCCGAGGTTCACGCCGTGGTCGTCGCCGTGCTTCTCGTTCACCGCACGGGCTTTCGGGTCGTCGAGCGCGGCCAGTTCGGCCAGCAGCTCCGCCACCGTGTCGTTTGCCACCGATTGACCTCCCGCTCGCCACCGACGCCCGACAGCCTACGAGCCGGAACGCCGGAAGGCGGGTTGTGCCTCCGGCAAGAGGCACAACCCACGTGAGGGGGCGATCAGCCGATGGTGAAGAGCTGCGCGCGGTGGGTGACGCAGGTGTCCTGGTGCAGGATCGACTTGTTCTCGAAGTCGTGGCCCGAGATGTCCAGGCACAGGCCGCTGTGACGCGCCCGGAACTTCTTCGCGCCGGAGTCGGTGGTCTCGACCAGGAACTGCTGGTTCCACTTGGTGGCGCTGCAGGTGTACTGGATGGCGTCGGCGGTCGGGTCCTGGCTCGAGTCCCAGATGTCGATGCACTTGCCGCTGTGCGCGGCCTTGATCCGCACCGCGCCGCTGCCGTCGCCGACCTCCTCCAGCGTCCACTGCTGGTGGGACTTCGACGCGTCGCAGACGTACTGGGCGATCGCGGCCTTGTTGGAACGGCTGCCGTCGGCGACGTCGAGGCACTTGGCGGAGTTGGAGTTGCGGATCAGGTCGTAGGTGACGGCCGCGGACGAGGTGCTCGCGCCGGCGAACGCCACCGCGGCGGCCGTCAGTGCGATCGCGGCGCTCACGCGGCGAAGAAGCGTCCTGGACATGTGTCCTCCGAAGGTCTGCTGACGATCGGATCCCTGCGACCGATCTGTCGTGGATGACAGTGCTCGTCCGGTGTTCGGCGGGGATTCGGCAATCATGTGATCGGCTGCTCAGCGGCCGATTTCTTGCTCCTGAAGGGGAGTGGCTCGTGGAGTTCGGACTGCTCGGCGACGTCGAGGTCCGTGTCGGCGGCCGGGTCGTGGACATCGGCCACTCGCGGCAGCGATGTGTGCTGGCGGCGTTGCTGGTGGAGGCGAACCGGCTGGTGCCCGTCGACGTGCTGGTGGACCGCGTGTGGGGTGAGCAGGTGCCGCACCGGGCGCGCAACGCCGTGGCCGGGTACGTGTCGCGGCTGCGCCAGGTGCTGCCGGACGAGGTGCGGATCGCCGGGCGGCAGGGCGGGTACGTGCTGACCGCCGACCCGATGTCCGTTGACCTGCACCGGTTCCACGCTCTCGTGGAACGGGCGCGCGCCGAGCCGGGCAAGGCCGTCGCGCTGCTGGACGAGGCGCTCGGGCTGTGGCGGGGCGAGCCTTTCTCCACTGTGGACACACCGTGGTTCGCCGGGGTGCGGACGGCGTTGGGGGCTCACCGGTTCGCGGCCGTGCTCGACCGCAACGACCTCGTGCTGAAGCAGGGACGGCACACCGAGCTGCTGGCGGAGCTGGAGGCGACGGCGGCGGCGTTCCCGCTGGACGAACGGCTGGCGGGCCAGGTGATGCTGGCGCTGTACCGGTGCGGGCGGCAGGCCGACGCTCTGCTGCGCTACGAGCGGATCAGGCTGCTGCTGGCCGACGAGCTGGGTGCCGATCCCGGGCCCGACCTGCGGTCGTTGCACGGGAGGATCCTGGCAGCGGACCTGGCGTTGCCAGGTGTGCCCCGCCAGCTGCCGGCGCCGCCGCGGTCGTTCGTCAGCCGGGAACGTGAGCTGGCCGCACTCGACGCCGCTCTGCCGGGCCGGGAGCTGGTGGCGGTGACCGGTACGGCCGGGGTGGGCAAGACCGCGCTGGCGCTGCACTGGGCGCACCGGGTCGCGGACCGGTTCCCGGACGGGCAGCTGTACGTCAACCTGCGCGGGTTCGGTCCTGGTGGGGCGGTGACGCTGCCTGAAACGGTGTCGGGCAGGCGCATGCTGGTGCTGCTGGACAACGCCCGGGACGCGGACCAGGTGCGGCCGCTGCTGTCGCGCTTCCCCGGCTGCCTGGTGGTGGTCACGAGCCGCGATCGGCTGACCGGACTGGTCGCCGTGGACGGTGCGCGCCCCGTCGCGGTGGGCTTGTTGTCCACAGAGGACTCACGCGCGTTGCTCGCCGGACGTCTCGGTGCGGTGCCCGACACCGCGGCCACGACCGAGATCATCGCGCGGTGCGCGGGGCTGCCGCTCGCGCTGACCGTCGTGGCCGCCCGCATCGCCTGCACCGGGTTCGGGCTCGCGGAGATCGCCGACGAGCTGCGCGGCGGGCTCGACCCGTTCGACGGCGGTGACTCGGCGACGGACCTGCGCCAGGTGTTCTCCTGGTCCTACGACGCGCTGGGGCCGGACGCGGCGCGGTTGTTCCGCCTGCTGGGTCAGCACGGCGGCGGCGACATCTCCCTGGAGAACGCCGCGGCGCTGTCCGGGACGCCGCGGGTCAGGCCGTTGCTGGCGGAGCTGACCCGCGCGAACCTGCTCGTCGAGCACCGTCCCGGCCGGTACTTCCTGCACGGTCTCCTGCGGGCTTACGCCGCCGAGCTCAGTCGCTCAGCGCCGCGACCACAGGGCACTGATCCCGCACGCCGTTCTCGGCGACGTCCAGCAGCGCTGTCCGCACCCGGTCGAGGTCCCGCATCCGCTGCTCGATCTCCGCGACCTTGCCGGTGACCACGTCACCCACGTCGGGCGTGGTGGAGGCGGACAGGAGCTGCTCGACCTCGGTGAGCGTGAAGCCGAGCCGGGCGGCGCGGCGGATGAACTTCAACCGCTTCAACGCTTCCGGGTCGTAGCTGCGGTAGCCGCCGTGGGTGCGGGCGGTGGGGACGACGAGGCCGCGGCGCTCGTAGAACCGCACGGTGCTGATGCCCACCCCGGCGGCGCGGGCCAGTTCGGATATGCGCACCACCGGAAACTACCTCCGCAGCAGCGCGCGCAGCTGCGCCGCGCCCCAGAACAGCTCCAGCACCAGGAACCCGGCCAGCGCGGGCGTGTGCCCGTGCCACAACGCCCAGGCGAACCAGAGGCTGAACAGGGCGCGGCCTGCGGTGTCGGCGGCGATCAGCAGTCGTTCGGGGCGCAGCCAGCGGACGATCGACCACATCACCACGACCGTGCCGAAGAGCGTGGCGAACAGGAGCGTTTCCTTGCTGTGGGGCGTGCCGAGCAGGTCCAGCACCAGTGCGGCGGTCCAGGGCGTGACGAACGCGATGCTCGCCACGAGGTCGTACAGCGCACCTGCTCTGCCCCAGCGGGCCACGTGATCTCGGGTCATGCCGGTCACGATGGACCCTGCACCGTGGTGCAAGGTCAAGTCCGGGAACCACTTGCGGCGCAGCGGGGTGAATCGTTCCCCTCCCGCCGCGCACCACCACTACCGTTGGCCCCGCGAGGGGTTGCCGATCCGAGGGAGACGCGTGACCGGCCAGATCGTCCGCCATGCCGGCCGGATCGAGGCCGTCCGCGTGCGGTTCGCGGCGGTGCACCGGGCCAGCGCGGTCGTCGTCGGCGACGAGACCGTGTACGGGCGGCTCTGCCGGTGGACCATCCACACCGTGCTGGAGAAGCACGCCCGCCAGGACGAGCTGGTCGCGTACATCGAGGAGAACCTGCGGCTCATCGTGGCCGGGCTGTACGACCTCTACGGCGTCCGTCCGCCGCAACCCGACCCCGTGCGCGAGGCCGCCGTGCCCTCGCTGGTCGCGCCGGTCGAGAGCTCGGCGAGGGCGGCGATGGAGCAGATCGCGCCGCTGCGGGCCGTGCTGGACGACCTCACCGGGCTGCCGGACGTCATCGCCGCACACGCGATGACCTGGTACAACATCGCGGGCGAGCAGCAGGACATGGCCGACGAGCTGGAAGACCTGCTGGAGTACGACGCCCCCGAGTGGAGCGGCGCGGGGGAGCACCTGCGGCTGATGGGCCACAACATCGAGGCGATCCGCGGGCTCAGCTCGGTGTCCGCGGCGTTCGGGGAGATCACCGAGAGCGCCGGGGTGCTGGTCGCGCAGACCCGGCGGCTCGTGCGGGAGCTGGTGATCAGCCTCGCCGTGGCGCCGACGGACGCGACGCTGTGGCGGCTGGCGTGCCGGATCGCGGTGTACGGGGTGGCGCTCAACGTCACCCTCACGCACCTGGAGGACCGCCTCAACGGCTAGGCGGTCCGGCGAGCGGCCCTGCGGCGGGCGATCTGCGGCAGGAACCACATGTAGACGCCCGTTCCCATCAGGACGAACAACGGCAGCAGCGGCACGTACGACACCCACACCACCGAGCTGTCGACGGTCAGCGCGACCGCCGTGAACACGACGGTGGCCATGAAGACCATGCTCACCACGCGGTGGAACTGGCGGATTCCCTTGCTGCTGGCCATTTTCGTGTCCTCCCGGTCGTTGTTGAGGACAACGGTAAGAGCGCCGGCCCGGTCGCGCTTCTCGATTCCTGACCGGCTGGAGTACTAGTACTGTCGTGCGCCATGCAGTTCCAGTCCCCGGTGCTGGTGGGGCGTGGCGAGGAGACCTTGGCACTGCGGGCCGCGCTCACCCGTGCCGAGCAGCACCGCGGTGGCGCGGTGTTCCTGGTGGGAGAGCCGGGCATCGGCAAGTCGCGGCTCGCGACCGAGATCGCCGGACATGCCTCGTCGCGCGGGTTTCGCGTGCTCAGGGGACGGGCGAGCCGCGCGGTGCCGTTGCGGGCGCTGGTCGAGGCCGTGCTGTCGGCCTTTCGCAAGGCCGACGCGCCGGACGAGAAGCAGCTCGGCGCCTACCTGCCCGTGCTGCTGAGGATGGCCCCGGACGCGCCCGCCGGCGTTCCCGATCCCGCCGTGGTCAGGGCCGAGGCGGTGCTGCGCCTGGTCACGGCCGGGAAAACCGTTCTGCTGCTGGAAGATCTGCACGAGGCGGACGGCGAGACGCTGGCCGTTGTGGACTACCTGCTCGACAACCTCGCGGACTCGCCGGTCCTGCTGGTGGCGACGCTGCGACCGCATCCGGAGGGGGCGCAGCGGCTCGCGAACGAGGCCACCGCGCGCAGGGTGGCCGCGACGGTGCGGCTGGCCGGGCTGAACGCCGGTGAGGTCGCCGAGCTCGCCCGGCACTGCCTGGGCGAACCCGTGCCGGACGACGTGCTGGCGCGGCTGGTCGAGGTGTCCGGCGGTGTGCCGTTCGTCGTGGAAGAGCTGCTGATCAGCGGTGACCTGCGGGCCGTGCCGCCCACGGTCGCGGCGGCCACGCTGCACCGGGTCGACGCGCTCGGCCCCGAGTGCATCGCGTTGCTCGAAGCGGCCGCGATCTTCGGGCGGACGTTCCCGCTCGACGTCGTCACGGCCGTCGTGACCAGCACGGACACGCCGAAGCTGTGGGCAGACGCCGAACGCGCGCAGCTCGTCGAGGGCCACCAGTTCCGGCACGCGCTGACCGCCGACGCGATCACGGGCCGGATGCCACCGGCGGCACGCGCGACGCTCGCCAGACGAGCCGCGCGGGCCACGGAGGCGTTGCGGCCCACCGAGCTCGAACTCATCGCGGAGCTGTGGGAGGCGGGTGGCGAGACCGCGAAGGCCGTGGGCTGCCTGGTGCGCGCGGGCCGGCACGCCGCCGCGCTCGGCCGGTTCGGCACGGCCGTGGAGCTGCTCGAACGCGGCCAGGCGCTGACCAGCGATCCCGACCTCACCGCCGACCTGCTCGACGGTCTCGCCGCCGTCCTGCCGCTGGCCGCGGTCGTCGTCCCCGCCGACAACGGCGCCAGGGCGTTCGCGCTGGGGGAACGGCTGCAGCAGACCCTCACCGCGGCGCACGCCCAGCCCGGGCGACGGGCGGCCGTCCGGCTCGCGCAGGCCAGGGTCGCCGCCGTCGCCGGACGGTGGGAGCGCGGCCTCGACCTGCTCGCGACGGCCAAGGAGACCAGTCCGTCCGTCGACGTGGTCAAGGCGTCGCTGCTGCTCGGGCTCAACCAGCTCGACCTCCTGTCCAAGGCCCGCGCGCTGGCCGAACGCGCCGCCGCCACGGGCACCCCGGAGGTCGTCTGCGAGGCCCTCGAGGTGCTCACCCGCTGCACGAGGGGGCAGGACCTCGCCGAGGCGCGGCAGCACCTCCAGCGCTGGCTGCAGGTCGCCGAGCAGCACGGGCTCGCGGCGTGGCGGCTGCGGGCGCTGCTGGAGCTGGGGATCACCGACAAGTACCTGACGATCGGCGTCGACACCCTGCTGGCCGCCCGCCAGGCCGCGGTGGACACCGGCGCGATCGTGATCCTGATAGCCGCCGACCTGCATCTGGGCGCCACCTACCTCGTGCGTGGTGAGTACGAGGAGGCCGCGAAGTACGGCGCGAGCGCTGGGGAGGCCGCGGAGAAGCTGGGCCTGCACGCGCTTCAGGCCCTCGCCGTCGCGATCGAGGCCGGTATCGCGGCCATGCACGGCAACCGCAAGGCGACCGACAGGGCGCTGGCGCGGCTGCGTGACCACGGCGGTTCCGAGGAGATCTGGTCGTACAGCTCGGCGGTCTGCGCGTTGATGGAGGAGCAGTACGAGCGCGCGCTGGCCGAGTTCGACGAGATCGAGAAGGCCGTCACGGAACCGCGCATCATCCGCGGCACCTTCTACCAGGGCCCGCGGCTGCTGGTGCGGGTCGCGCACGGCCTGGCGGGCCGCCCGGAGTACGAACGGCTGGCCGAGTCGCACCTCTCCCAGGTCCAGCTGCACCGCACGTACTTCGCGTGGAGCCACGCGATCCTGCTGGGCCGCGAGGGCCGCGTCCCCGAAGCGAACGCCGCCGCGCGCGAGGCCCTGGACCTGAGTGCCGGCCTCGGTCTGCCCCGCTACCTGGGCCTGCGGCTCGCCGGTCCGCGAGCATTGGCGGACGGCTGGGGCGAACCGCTCGAGTGGCTGCGCGAGGCGGAGGAGTACTTCCACCAGCTCGGCGTGCCCGCCGTCGCCGCCGCCTGCCGGGCCGTGCTGCGCGAGGCAGGCGCACCGCAGCAACGCCGCCGCCGCGACCACGACACCGTGCCCGCCGAGCTGCGCAAGGCCGGCGTGACGGTCCGCGAGTACGAGGTGTTGCGCCTGGTCGTCGAACGGTTCGGCAACGCGGAGATCGCCGAGCGGCTGTTCCTGTCCCCGCGGACGGTCGAACGCCACGTCGCGAGCCTCAAGGCCCGCACCGGCCGCCAGAGCCGCGCCGACCTGATCGCGCACGCCCGCCCGCTAATTGGGGGCTCCACCCCCATGTGAGCCGGCCCGCGTGCGGGAAGACTCGTCCGCAGGCCGGCGGCGCTGGACTCGGAGGGGTGTTCAGCGCCGCCGACACTCATGCCGGAAACTTCCTTGGCGCGAGATGTCGATTCCGGGCATCTCCCGTTCGACGCACTGATGACAGCAAGCGCGAACACCGAGGAGAACCAGATGCGCACCCTGATCGCCACCGCCTTCGTCTCCCTCGACGGCGTCGTCGAGTCGCCCGGTGGCGAACCCGGTCACCGCAGCTCGGGCTGGACCTTCAAGGACATCGAGTTCGACGAGGCCGCCTACGAGATCAAGGGCCGTGAGCAGGAAGAAGCCGCGGCGATGATGATGGGCAGGGTCAGCTACGAGGCGTTCGCGCCGGTGTGGCCGACGCTCGACTACTTCCCGCAGTACAACGCGATGCCGAAGTACGTCGTGTCCAGCACGCTCAAGGAAGACCAGCTGGTCGACAACTGGGGCGACATCACGATCCTGCGCTCGCTGGACGACGTGGCCGCTCTCAAGGAGACCGAGGGCGGGCCGATCTCCCTGCACGGCAGCGCGACGCTCAACCGCACCCTCTCCGACGCGGGCCTGATCGACCGCTACCACCTGCTGGTGTTCCCGGTGCTGCTCGGCGCGGGCAAGCGGCTGTTCAGCGAGTCGGACAAGGACAAGCAGCTGCTGAAGGTCGTGGAGAGCGAGACCTACTCGAACGGCATCCAGAAGCTGGTCTACGACGTGGTGCGTTGATCAAGTGCACTCGTGCGCCGCGGCCACGACCGCGGCGAACGAGTCGACCAGCCAGGTCGGGTTCGCGCTGAGCAGCTGGTCGACGTTGTGCACGCCGTAGGTCACGCCGATGGACGCCATCCCGGCCCCGTGCGCCATGTGGATGTCGTGCGTGGTGTCCCCGACCATGACCGCGTTCTGCGGTGCCACCCCTAGTCTGCGCAGCACGAGCAGGCCGGACTCGGGGTCGGGCTTGGGTTTCGAGACCTGGTCCGCGCCCACGACGAAGGCGAACTCCTCGCGCAGCCCGGCGGCGGTGAGCAGCGCCTCGGCGTTCGCGATGAACTTGCTCGTCGCGACGGCGAGCAGGAAACCCTCGTCCCGCAACGACTGCAGTCCGTCGAACACGCCGCGGAACACCAGCTGCGTCGCCGCCGGCAGCACGATCTTGCGGAACGTCGGCTGGTAGAGCTCGACGCAGCGCGCGACCAAGGGGTCGTCCTCGGAGACCCCGAGCACCTTCGCGAACGCGGACGGCAGCGGCAGGCCGATCGTGCCGCGGATGGTCGGTGAGTCCACTGTGGGCAGATCGAGCTGGGCGAACACCGCGGCGAACGTCGTGACGATCCCGCGCGGGGAGTCGACCAGCGTGCCGTCCAGGTCGAAGATCACGCAACGGTTCACGGGGAGAACTCCTTCGCGTGGGCGGCGGCGAGCTCTCCTGCGGCCTCCGCGGTGTTGACCAGCACCGCCAGCTCGGCCTTCGCGGAACGCCCCTCCGTCGCGCGGGCCACCGCTCGCTCGAGGTACTTCGTTCCCCTGGCGAGCGCGGCTGTGATCACGGACTCGATCTCGGCGCTGTCGATCGCGTCCGCGGGTTTCGTGGGGGTGGTGACGAGGAACGAGCCGGGGACGCCGAGCGCCCAGTGGCTCTCGATCGCACGGGCGAGCACGGCAGGGTCGTCGATCCGGTGCGGGCCGCGCAGCCCGCTGGACACGCAGTAGAACGCGGGGAAGTCGTCCGAGCGGTAGGTGACGACCGGAACGCCGTGCGTCTCCAGGAACTCCAGGGTGAGGCCGAGGTCGAGGGTGTTCCTGGCGCCCGCGCAGACCACCGCGACCTTCGAGCGGGTGAACTGGACGAGGTCCGGCGATCGGCGGCGTGCGTCGCGGTGCACGCCGCCGATCGCCGCTGTGGACAGGAACTTCAGCCCCGCCAGCTCGGCCGCGATCAACGAGGACGCGACGGTCGTCGCGCCGATCGTCCCGCGGGCCAGCACGACCGGGAGGTCCCGGTTGCCGACCCGCGGAACACCTGGTGTGGAAGCGAACCGCTCGACGTCGGTCTCCGAGAGGCCGACGAGGATCCTGCCCTTGTCGACGCCGATCGTGGCGGGCACCGACCCGCTCGCCCGCACCGCGTCCTCGACCAGGCGCGCGGTCTCGGCGTTGTCCGAGCCGGACCTGAGCACCTCCGACGGGAGCGCCACGACGGGCTGCCCCGCCGTGATCGCCTCCGCCACTTCCTCGCCGTACACCAGGGGAATGTTCATCGGCACCTCAGTAGCTCGGGGTCTTGCGCAGGAACTCCTTGCGTTCCAAGATCTCCGGCGCGTAGACCTGGTCCTGCCACGCCTGCGGGTCGACCGGTTCCACGGCGATCGACACGACGCCCTCGTCGCAGCCGAACGCCCGTGTCACCGCCTCGGTGATGGCCGCGACCAGCTCGGACGTCTGCTCCTCGTTGAGCGGGGCAGGGAAGTGCTTGATGTTCACGTGCGGCACGGTGTCCTCCTCACCGGGAACCTCGTCACGGCCGGCCTCCCGCGATGGCGAGCGTGACGGCCTTGGTGACGGCGGCGATCAGCTCGGACATCTGCTCGTCGGACAGCAGCACCGGCACCGCCGAGACCTCCTCGCGCACGGTGGCGTTGCGCTCCATCGACGCCAGCAGCTCGTCGATGTCGGGCTCGCGCAGCAGGCTGTAGTGGTCGGCCGCCAGCTCGACGACCACCGGGTCGGTGACCGAGAAGCCCTCGCTGCCCTCGATGAACGAGTAGTCGTCGCCTTGGGCCTTGAAGATGGTGAGCGGCGCGGTGATCGTGCGCTCGGCCAGCTCGCTGAAGGTGTACTTGAAGGAGAACGTCTCGGTGACGATCTTGATGATCCGCCGCACGAGCTCGCTGTCGAGGTCGCGGAACTCGCCGCTGATGAACGCCGCGAAGCTGTCCTCGTCCCGCGCGACCTCCAGGCACCGGGCCAGCCTGGCGTCGGTGATGCTGCCCGCGAACACCGAGAACAGGATCGTGACGAACGCGCTGTTGTCGTAGGAGGCCTCGTCGCTGTCCCGCTCCGACCGCACCTTCGGTGACCCCGGCGCGATCAGGTACAGGTTCGAGACCTCCTCGCCCGCCTGCTCCAGCTGGTAGGCGGCCTCGAACGCGACCCGCGCGCCGAAGGAGTAGCCCCACAACGTGTACGGGCCCTCCGGCTGGACCTCCTTGAGCGCCGCGATGTCGGCCGCGGCCATCTCGCGGATCGTGCCGTACGGGGTCTCGCCCTCGTTGATGCCGTGCGCCTGCACGCCGTAGAACGGGCGCTCCGAACGACTTGCGAGCGTGCGCAGGTTCATCGGGTAGCCGCCCAGGCCCGGCCAGCAGAACACCGGCACCGCGTCCCCGTTGGGCTGCAGGGGGACCAGCCGCGAGATCGGCCCGTCGTGCAGGCCGTCGACCCGCCGGGAGAGCTGCTCGATCGTCGGCGACTCGAAGAGCACCTGCAACGGCAGGCTGGTGCCGAAGTCCTTGTTGATGCGGTTGACCAGGCCGACCGCGATCAGCGAGTTGCCGCCCGTCTCGAAGAAGTCGTCGTGCGTCGAGACGGTCTCGCGCTTCATCAGCTTCTTCCACATCTCGCTGATGCGGCGCTCGGTGATGGTGCGCGGCGCGACGAACGGCCGGTCCTGGTCGTCGACGTTGGTCTTGTCCGACTTCTCCAGCGCCTTGACGTCGATCTTGCCGTTCGCGGTGACCGGCAGCGCGTCCAGAACCACGACCTTGTTCGGGATCATGTAGTCCGGCAGGAAGTTGACCAGGTCGTCGCGGATCAGCTCGGCAGGGCCCTTCATGTGGACGACGTCTTCCTTCATGCCGGGGCTGCGCCGCTGCTCGTAGGAGACCTTGCCGCCCAGGAAGAAGTACGACGGGCCGTCGTCCTCGCCGATCGCCTTCAGGATGTCGCAGATGCGCTTGGCGGACGGGAGGTCGTTGTTCGTCTTGGAGCTGTAGCCCGACGACATGAAGCCGAGGTCGACGTCGTTGGCGGACAACCGGTGCATCGTCCGGCCGAGGTCGATGTAACGCCGCCAGCGCTCTTCCGACCTCGCCACGGCGCTGACGCCGAAGCTCGCCCGCTCGTACACCGCCTGGTTGATCGCGATGACGTGCTTGCGCAGCACCAGTTCGTCCGACAGCCGCTCGAACTCGCCGTCCGCGTACCGGTACATGCCACCGGGCAGGTTCGCCACCCGGCCGGGGTGCGTCTGCAGGTAGATGGTGACGTCGTCCTCGCGGGGACCGGTGTAGGCGCACAGCTCGTACGTGCCGAGGTAGTAGTCCTCCTCGGGAACGTCGAGCAGGTCCTTGGTCTCCGGCGTGTACGCGGAGGCGGTGACGTCGAGACCGTAGCCGGGCAGGATCTCCTCGAAGAGCCCGAGCATGTGGCCGGTCTCGATCTCCAGGACCTCCTGGATGTTGTTGAGGTACACCGCCTCGATCGCTGCCTTGTGCCCGATGAAGTGCAGCTTCGCCTGCGCCTCAACGCTTTCCGGCACCGACGAGATCAGCACGAGCTGGTGGCGCAGCGGGTGGTAGTAGTACAACCCGCTCGGCACGCCCGCGATGTGGTGCAGTTCCAGGTAGAGCTGGGTCGCGTAGAGCGAACCGGGGGAGGCGTAGCCGTACTTCGGCAGCAGCCGCTGGTCGCTGAAGTGCGCGCCGAAGTAGCGCAGGATCTCGCCCAGCTCGGCGAAGTGCACGGTCTTCGGGTCCTTGGAACCGGCGCCGGCCGGCTTGCGCTCCAGCAGCCGCGCCAGGTCGGCGTCGGTGACCTGACCGCCCTCGTAGAAGCGGTAGGACTTGCGGGAGAACACGACTTTCCGTTGCAGGCACGAGGCTTCCTCGCCGGGCAGCTCGAAGCTCTGCCTGCCGCTGAGGTCGTCGCGTACGCCGGGGTTCGACAGCTGTGCCCGCACCTGCAGGCGGCTGGACTTCGACTGGTGGTGCGAGCCCGCGTTGCCCTGGTCCATCAGGGCGGCTTCCTTGGGGTTCAGCTCGACGCACGCGATCAGGTTCTGGAACCCGGTGCGCTCGTCCTCCTTCACGATCACCGCGGCGTTGCGGACCCAGTCGTGGGTCTCGATCGCGAGCCGGATCTCGTCCAGCTCCACGCGATACCCGCGCAGCTTGACCTGGCTGTCCGCGCGCCCGGCGAACTGCACCGTGCCGTCGAGGTTCTGCGTCACGAGGTCGCCGGTGCGGAACATGCCGTCCACGAACCGTTCCGCGGTCAGCTCCGGCTGGTGCAGGTAGCCGCGGGCGACCTGCACGCCACCGATGTAGAGCTCACCGATCTCGCCCGGCGTGACCATGTCGCGGTTCGCGTCGAGCACCAGGTACGTGGTGTTCGCGACGGGCAGTCCGATCGAGATGGACTTCGGGGCCTCGGCGAGCTCGGCGGGATCGACCACGTGCGACGACGAGTTGATCGTCGTCTCCGTGGGGCCGTAGAGGTTGATGAGGCCGACGTCCGGCATGTCCGCGACGAACGCCTGGGCCAGCGTGCGGGACAACGCCTCGCCACCGCTGAAGACCTGCTTCAGCGACGTGACGGTGTGGAACTCCTCGGTGTCGATCAACGCCTGCAGCAGCGTCGGCACGCACTGCAGCGTGGTCACCCCGTGCTCGCGCATGGTCTCGATCAGCATCTCGGGGTCGCGGTAGATGCCGGGGCGCCCCATCACCACGGTGCTGCCGATCGCGGGGGCCAGAATCTCCCACTGCGCCGCGTCGAAGCTCATCGGCGTCTTCTGCACCACGCGCTTCGTGCCGTCGATGGAGTGGACGTCGTGCAGCCACTGCATTTGGTTGACGATGCTGCGGTGCTCGATCATCACGCCCTTGGGCCTGCCGGTGCTGCCCGAGGTGTAGATGATGTAGGCGAGGCTGGTGTGCGCGGGGGAGAAGCCGTCGTCGAACGCCTCGTCACAGTCGTCGAGCGTGACGATCCTCGTGGTGGCGGGCGCCAGTTCGGCCAGGCGCTGCTTGAGCGCTCGCTGCGTCACGACGACCTTGGTGCGCGAGTCCTCGATCATGTACCGGAGCCGCTCCTCGGGGTACTCCGGGCTCAGCGGCAGGTAGGCGCCGCCGGCGCACAGGATTCCCCAGGCCCCGATCACGAGGTCGAGCGAGGGTTCGACGAACATGCCGACGCAGCCGTCCTCGCTGATGCCGAGTCTGCGCAGATGTGTGGCCAGAGCGGAACTCTGTTCGAAGAGTTCGCCGTAGGTGATGCTCTCTTCACCGAAGACGACGGCCGTGCGATCCGGGTGTTCCTCCACCTGCTTGCGCAGCAGGTCGGGGAGGCAGCCGCCGTCCACTTCAGCTTCGTGCGCCATCTCAGAAATCCCCCAAGCGGTCAGCGGGCATGAGTGGGTGCGAGCGCGTTCTTACTTGGTTGAAGAACGTATGAGATTTGGCTCGAAACCCACTGGAGTGAGGTGCCTGGTGGACAGCCGCAGAGGTCTACCAGAACCGCCTTGAAAGGCAATGGATTCTCGCGTGCTGAGACGGGTAGTTCGGTGGCGAATGGTTGCCCGACCGTCCACAGTGGTGTTGGGTAGACGCCAACTTCGAGGGCGGGGCCACGAGGATGAATGTGCTCGAGTACGTAGCCGATCGCTGGGATCGGCTGTCTTTGCAAGCGTTTCTGCACGTCAGTGCCGTGGTGCAGTGCACGGTTCTGGCGGCCGTGCTCGGCGTGGCGATCGGGGTCGCGGTCTACCGCAGTCCGGCCGGATCCGCGCTGGCCACGGCGTTGGCGAGCACGATTCTCACCATTCCGTCGTTTGCTCTGCTGGCGTTGCTGATTCCGGTGTTCGGCCTGGGCGCGAACACGACGGTGGTCGCATTGGTGCTTTACGCCTTGTTGCCAATAGTTCGCAACACGGTGGTGGGACTCGCCGGAGTGGACCCGGCTGTGAGTGATGCCGCAAGAGGGATTGGGATGAGCAGAATCGGGGTGCTGACTCGCGTCGAGTTGCGCCTTGCGTGGCCCGCGATTCTGGCCGGAATGCGCGTCGCGACGCAGATGCTGATGGGCATCGCGGTGATCGCGGCCTATGCGAAAGGACCGGGGCTGGGGTCGGAGGTGTTCTCGGGGCTCGCGAACGCGGGCAGCGCGAACTCGATGAACCAGGCCCTCACCGGAACGATCGGCGTGGTGATCCTGGCCCTGCTGCTCGACGGCGTCTACGTGCTGGTCAACCGTTTCACCGTGTCGAGGGGCGTCCGTGGCTGAAGGTATCGAGATCCGGCTCGACCACGTGACCAAGCGGTACGCGGGGCAGAAGGCGGCGGCGGTCGACGACTTCTCGATGGTCGTGCCCGCCGGGCAGATCGTGGTGTTCGTCGGCCCGTCCGGCTGCGGCAAGACCACGACCATGCGGATGATCAACCGGTTGATCGAGCCGACGTCCGGCACGATCACCATCGGCGGCGAGGACGCACTGAGGATCGACCCGGACGACCTGCGGCGGCGCGTCGGTTACGCGATCCAGCAGGCAGGGCTGTTCCCCCATTTCACGGTGGCGCAGAGCATCGGCATCGTGCCGGGGCTGCTTGGCTGGGACAAGAAGAAGATCGCGGACCGCGTCGAGGAGATGATGGACCTCGTCGGGCTCGACCCCGGCGAGTTCGCCGACCGGTTCCCGCGGCAGCTCTCGGGCGGCCAGCAGCAACGGGTCGGCGTCGCACGCGCGCTGGCCGCCGATCCGCCGGTGCTGCTGATGGACGAACCGTTCGGCGCGGTCGACCCGATCACGCGCGGGCACCTGCAGGACGAACTGCTGCGGCTGCAGAGCGAGCTGCGCAAGACGATCGTGTTCGTCACCCACGACTTCGACGAGGCCGTGAAGCTGGGCGACAAGATCGCGGTGCTGGGCGACCGGTCCACGATCCTGCAGTACGACACCCCGGACGCGATCCTGGCCAACCCGGCGGACGACACGGTGGCCGGGTTCGTCGGCGCCGGCGCGTCGCTCAAGGCGTTGACGCTCATGAGGGTTCGAGACGTCGAGCTGGGTCAGACGGTGACGGTGCGGGCGGACGCCGATCCGTCCACTGTGGAGGTCGGTGACGCGAAGTTCGTGCTGGTGCTCGACAGGCGCGACCGGCCGGTGCGGTGGGTGCGCGCGAGCGAGTTGAAGCGCACCACGTCGCTCGCGAGGGCCGGTCAGCCGGTGCAGGACTCGGTGTCGCTGCAGTCGACGTTGCGGGACGCGCTGGAGGCGATGCTCACCGAGGGCGGCCGCGCCGTCGTCACCGGTGGCCGCGGCGAGTACGTGGGCACGATCGACCTCGCGACCGTCACCGAGGTCGTGCAACAGCTGCGGGCGAGCGCATGACGGCCGGGCGGATCCGGTTCTGGGCACAGCCCCTCGCGGTGCTGCTGATCGTCGGCGGCGTGCTCGCGTGGGTGTTCTCCGGAGAGCTGACGGCGACCGAGAAGGGCACGCTGAACGCGTCGTCGTTGCTGACGGCGCTGCGCGACCACCTGACGATGACGGTCGTGGTGACCGCGATCGTGGTGGTGGTCGCCGTGCCCGCCGGGGTCGTCGCGACCAGGTCGTGGGCGCGCTGGCTCGCCCCGGTGTTCCTGGCGGTCGCGAACGTCGGTCAGGCCGCGCCCGCGCTGGGTGTGCTGGTGCTGTGGTTCCTGGTCACCGGTGCCTCCGGCGGACTGTGGGTGGCCGCACTGCCGCTCGCGTTCTACTCGCTGCTTCCCGTGCTGCGCAACACGATCGTCGGCATCCAGCAGGTCGATCCGTCCCTTGTGGACGCCGGGAGGGGCATCGGCATGTCGGCGTCCGCCGTGCTGTGGCGCGTCGAGCTGCCGCTGGCCGTCCCGCTGATCCTGGCCGGGCTGCGCACCGCGCTGGTGCTCGCGGTCGGCACCGCGACGTTCGGGCTGTTCGTCAACGCGGGCGGGTTCGGGTTGCTGATCGACACCGGCTACAAGCTGAACCTGATGAAGGTCCTGGTGACCGGCTCGGTGCTGGCGGCGGGTCTCGCGCTGCTGGTCGACTGGGCCGGCGCGGTGATCGAGCAGTGGTTCGGCCCCAAGGGGGTCCGATGAGGAAGGCGTTGCTCGTTCTCGTGCTGTGCTTGTCCAGCTGCGGTCTGGACGTCAACAGTGCGCTGCCCTACAAGGTGTTGCCGGGCTCGATCCAGCCGGAGCAGTCGTTGCAGGGCGTCGAGATCACCGTGGGGTCCAAGGACTTCACCGAGAACATCCTTCTCGGCTACCTGGCCGAGATGGCGTTGTCGGCGGCCGGTGCCGACGTCATCGACCTGACCGACCTCAAGGGCTCGCAGACCGCGCGGCAGGCCCTGCTCAACGGCGAGGTCGACGTCACCTGGGAGTACACCGGCACCGGCTGGATCAACTACCAGGGCAACGAGCTCCCGGTGCCCGGCGGCGAACAGGCGCAGTACGACGCCACGAAGAAGGCCGACCTGGAGAAGTACGGCGTCGAGTGGCTCGCCTACTCCCCGCTCAACGACCAGTACGCGTTCGCCGTCACCGAGGCCTACGGCGAGCAGCACGGCCTGAAGACCACGTCCGACCTGGCGGCGTTCCTGACCCAGAACCCGGACCAGGCGGTGTTCTGCCTGGAGACCGAGTTCACCAGCCGCCAGGACGGTTTCCCCGCGGCGCAACGGACCTACGGCTTCCCGACCACCGAGGTGAAGAACTTCGGCATCGGCACGATCTACTCGGCCGTCGCGGGCGGCACCTGCCCGGTCGGCGAGGTGTTCACGACCGACGGCCGCATCGCCGCGCAGAAGCTCCGAGTGCTGGAGGACGACAAGAAGGCATTCCCGCAGTACAACGTCGCACCGACCGTGCGCGCCGAGTTCCTCGCCCGCTACCCGCAGATCCGCGGCCCGTTGGAGAAGATCAGCGCCGCGCTGACCAACGACCAGATGATCGAGCTGTGCCGTCAGGTCGACGTGGACGGCAAGGACGCAGGCGTGGTCGCACGCGACTGGATGGTGTCGAAGGGGTTCATCCGCACGGACTGATCAGCCTCGCAGTGGCCGGACCTCGCCCAGGGCCTCGACCAGGAGGTCCGGCAGCACGATCGTGCCGTGCCCGTCCGCGGACACGGTCGCGTAGACGAGACCCCCGCTGCAGACGATCTCGCCGTCCCGCCGGAACGCGAAGTCGAGCGTGAAGCTCTTCCGGCCGATCCGGGACGGGCTGACCAGGATCTCGGCGACGTCCCGCAGCCTCACGCCCGCGGCGAAGTCGAGGTCCACGTGCACGACGTGCGCGTCGAACCCCAGGTCGCGCCAGCCGTCGTAGGGCAGGCCGCGGTCGATGAAGAACGCGGCCATCGCCTCGTCGACGTGCCCGAGATACCACATGTTGAACATGACGCCTTGGCCGTCGATCTCGTAGAACCGGGGCGTGAACGTGTAGCCGGCCCAGGTCTCGCTCACCGCATCGCCCGTCCGACCGGCGGCAGCACCGACACCATCGACGCGGCCAGCCACAGCACCAGCGCGATGCCCGGAACGATGATCAGCGTGCCGCCGTGGTCGATCGTCAGCCGGACGACGGCGAACACGTAGTAGGCGACGACGAGGAACCCGAGCCCGGCGAGGACCCAGCGTGCGAACCCGAGCCGGGCGATCACCAGCGCGGCGAGCAACAGCACCACACCACCGGCCACGTAGGTGGCGACGATCGCCGGGTCACCGTTGGCGATGACCCCGCGCCCGAACGCCAGTCCCAGCAACGCGACGGCGGCCTCCGGGGTCTGCCGGACGCCTTTGCCGTCGGCGGAGTTCAGCCCCGCCAGCACGAAGCACAGCACCGAGACCGCGACCCACAATCCACCCGCGAGGAACGCGGGCGTGACGCTCGGCCGCAGCGGCTGCCCCCAGCCGGGCGCCGGGCCGTAACCCGGACCGTGTCCCTGCGGCTGTTGCGCCTGCCAACCCTGGTTCGGATGCACGGCCGCCACGATACGAGCCGTGCGGCCACGCCGCAGGGAATTCGCAGAAGGCCCAGTGCGGCAGGCGTTCTGCCCGATTGACGTTGCCGGTGCGCCACGGGAGGTTGTGGGGGAAACCGAAGGGGGAGAACCGAATGCGAGCAACCCTGTTGGGTGTCGTGCTGGCCTTGAGCGGCATGGTGGTCGCGGTAGGACCGGCGAGCGCGGCGGGACCGTGCTCGGTCAGTTCGACGCGGACGACTCCGGGTGGCCACGTCGCCAAGATGACCTGTTCCAGCCCGGACGCGTTCATCGACGGGTACGGCAGCACGACCGGTGACGCGAACCGGGAAGGATTGCTGCTGCGGCAGTTCCAGAGCAACGGTGGACCGTTGTGCAGCGGCGACAGCAGCCGTGCGGACGTCGGCGGTTTCCGGATCAGCATGTCGTGCGCCAAGCCGACCTCGTTCGTCGACGCGTACGGCACCACGCTGACGGACGCGGCACGGGAAGCCCGGCTGCTCAAGGAGATCGCGCCCGGCCGGTTCTGCATGCACGACCGCGTGCGCGCCATCTCCGGCGGGTACGAGGTCTCGGGTGGCTGCACGAAGCCGACCATCTGGTTCAGCGGTGTCGGCGCCACCGTGACGCAGGCCGCGGAGAACGCGCGACTGTCCTCAGGCGTCGGCTGAGCCCTTGCGATCGGTGTGGCCCAGGGAACGTTCCGGCGCCACCCGGTCGCGCACGAGCTGCTTGAGCACGGCGAGGTCCGGGAAGCCCTCCTGAACCTTGCGCGACCACAGGGTCTCGCCGTCGAGCCGCACGTCGAACACGCCACCGGTGCCGGGGATCAGCGCGACCTCGCCCAGTTCCGCGGTGAACGTCGTCAGCAGCTCCTGCGCGGTCCAGCCCGCACGCAGCAGCCAGCGGCACTGGGTGCAGTACTCGATCTCCAGACGCGGTGTTCTCATGCCTGAGTATTAACAGACGCCCCGGTGCGGGTCGCGTCCTTGCCCCAGCTGGCCAGCAGCTGCAGTGCCTCGGCGGACTGAGTGTTCGGCTCCGCGTTGTAGGTGGTCAGGAAGAGGTCGGGCTCGCTGGGCATCCGGAGCGTCTCGTACGACAGCGTCATCTCGCCGACGAGCGGGTGGCGGATCGCCTTGGTGCCGAAGGACTTCTCCTTGACGTCGTGCCTCGCCCAGAGCTGCCGGAACAGCTCGCTCTTCACCGACAGCTCGCCGATCAGGGCGGTCAGCCCGGGGTCGTTCGGGAAGCAGCCAGCGTCCATCCGCAGGAAGGCCACGACGTCGGAGGCCTTGCTCTCCCAGTTGACGAAGAGCTCCTGGTAGGAGGGCCGGAGGAAGATGAACCGCGCCCAGTTCCGGTCGCGTGGCTCCAGCTCTCCCCAGTCGCCGAACAACGCCGCCGCCATCGGGTTCCAGGCGAGCACGTCGCAGCGCCGCCCGCCGATGTACGCGGGCACGTTGATGTTGTCGAGCAGGTGCTTCAGCGCCGGGCGGATGTTGCTGCGCCCCACCTTCTTCTGCTTGTTGTTGTCGTACGGGCAGGCCGCGAGGTTGCGCAGGTGTGTGCGCTCGGCCTCGTTGAGCTGCAACGCGCGTGCGACCGAGTCGAGCACCTCGTCCGAGACGTTGCGGCCGTTGCCCTGCTCGAGGCGTGTGTAGTACGCCACCGAGACGCCCGCGAGCTGTGCCAGTTCCTCGCGACGCAGGCCTGGCACACGGCGCGTGCGGCCGTAGCGCGGCAGCCCGACGTCGTCAGGCGACAGCCGCGCCCGGCGGCTGCGCAGGAACTCGCTCAGCTCGGTGCGCGGGTCCACGTCCATGGGTCCGAGTATTCCCGGCCTGGGCAAACCGTGCCTGCTACTGCTGGTAGTAGGCACGGCAGACGTACGAAGAACAGGTGTCTGGGTAGCCCTCCCGAAGCAGAGCAGTGTCGTCTTCGACACGACAACGAGGAGAGACCCTGATGAGCACCGTCGCTGCCTACGCCGCCCCAGCACCCAAGGCACCGCTGGAGCGCACCACCATCGAGCGTCGTGCGGTCGGCGCGCACGACGTCCTGATCGACATCAAGTTCGCCGGCATCTGCCACTCCGACATCCACCAGGTCAACGAAGGCTGGGGCCAGGCCATCTTCCCGATGGTCCCCGGTCACGAGATCGCCGGTGTGGTCGTCGAGGTCGGCTCCGAGGTCACCCGCCACGCCGTCGGCGACAGGGTCGGCGTCGGCTGCATGGTCGACTCGTGCCGCGAGTGCGACAACTGCCTGCGCGGCTTCGAGCAGTACTGCACGGGCGGCAACACCATGACCTACAACGGTGTCGACCGCCGCGGCGACGTCACCTACGGCGGCTACTCGAAGCAGATCGTGGTCGACGAGAACTTCGTCGTGCGGATCCCCGAAGGCCTCCCGCTGGACGTGGCCGCGCCGCTGCTGTGCGCGGGCATCACCGTCTACTCGCCGCTCAAGCACTGGGGTGTCGCGCCGGGCAAGAAGGTCGCCGTCGTCGGCCTGGGCGGGCTCGGCCACATGGGCGTCAAGATCGCCGCCGCGCTCGGCGCCGAGGTCACCGTGCTGTCGCAGTCGCTGCGCAAGAAGGACGACGGGCTCAAGCTCGGCGCCCAGGACTACCGCGCCACCAGCGACCCGGCGACGTTCACCGAGCTCGCGGGCACGTTCGACGTGATCCTGTCCACGGTGTCGGCGCCGCTCGACTTCGGTGCCTATCTCGGTCTGCTCAAGACCGACGGCGCGATCGTGAACGTCGGCGCGCCGGAGGAGCCGGTCTCGCTGAACCTGTTCAGCCTGCTCGGCGGCCGCAAGACGCTCGCAGGCTCGATGATCGGCGGCATCGCGGAGACCCAGGAGATGCTGGACTTCTGCGCCGAGCACGGCCTGGGCTCGGAGATCGAGCTGATCGGCGCAGAAGAGATCAACACCGCCTACGAGCGGGTGCAGGCGAGCGACGTGCGGTACCGGTTCGTCATCGACACCGCCACGATCTGAGGGCTGTGCCGTGCCCGCTCAGCTGGGCGGGCACGGCACCCCGGTCGCGTAGGCCTTCGTGGCGCCCGCGATCACCGTGTCGAGCTGCAGGAGGGTCTCCTGCAGCTCCTCTATCTGCCTCACCACCGACGAACGGTGCCCGCGCAGCTTGGCCAGGACCTCCGGCGCCGCCACCCCCGTCACCACGCACGGCAGCATCTCCAGGATCGACGTGCTGGAGATCCCCGCGGCGTAGAGCTGCTGGATCAGCTTGACCCGGCCGACGGCGTTCTCGGTGTACCGGCGCTGCCCGCTCACGCTGCGTTCGGACGCGAGAAGGCCCTGCTCCTCGTAGTAGCGCAACGCGCGCACGCTCACGCCCGTGCGTTCCGCCAGCTCACCGATGCGCATTGAGACCTCCACCACAAAAGCTACCTCTGACGTCAACGTCAGGTTTCTAGCCTAGCTCTCATGCTGCTCACGAGCTACCGACTCGGAAACCTGACCCTGCCGAACCGCCTCGTCATGGCGCCGATGACCCGCGCACGGGCCGTTGACGGCAAACCGACCGAGGCCACGGCCACCTACTACGCCCAGCGCGCCACCGCCGGGCTCATCGTCACCGAAGGTGTGCACCCGAACGCCGTTGGCCAGGCCGGTCCGTTCATGCCCGGCGTCCACACCGGCGAGCAGGTAGAGGCCTGGCGCGTGGTCACCGACGCCGTGCACGCGAACGGCGGCCGCATCTTCGCCCAGCTCATGCACGGCGGCCGCATCGGGCACTCCGAGGTCGCCGGGCACCACCCCGTCGGCCCGTCGGCGATCGCGGCCGGCACCGACGTGTTCACCCCGACCGGCATGAAGCCGGCACCGGTGCCGCGCGAGCTGACCGCCGCCGAGATCGCCGACCAGGTCCAGGCGTTCGGCGACGCGGCCCGCCTGGCCGTCGACGCCGGGTTCGACGGGGTCGAGCTGCACGGCGCGAACGGCTACCTGATCCAGCAGTTCCTGTCCTCCAGCGCGAACGAGCGCAGCGACGGCTACGGCGGCTCGGTCAGCGGCCGCATCCGGTTCGCCGTGGAGGCCGTCGAGGCGGCCGTGGACGCCATCGGCGCCGACCGCGTCGGCATCCGGCTCTCACCTGGCGGCGAGATCCAGGGCATCGTCGAGGAGAACGTCCCGGTGCTCTACGGCGAGCTGCTGAAAGCGTTGCCGGACATGGCCTACATCCACGTGCTGGCCACTGTGGACGACGAGCGGCTGATGGAGCTGCGCAAGGCGTGGCCGAGCGCGTTCATCCTCAACCCCGGCGGCCAGATCGGCCCGAACGAGAGCACGCAGGAGCAGGGGGAGCGCTGGCTCGCCAACGGTGCCGACCTGATCAGCTACGGCCGCGCCTACATCGGCAACCCCGACCTTGTGGAGCGGTTCCGCCAGGGCCTGCCGCTCGCCAGTTCCAACCAGGAGACCTGGTTCCAGGCGCCCACCGGCTACGTCGACTACCCCGCCCATCAGCACTGAAGCGCGCGCAGCAGGTGGTCCACGAGCCGTTCGAGGTAGTCGGGCTCGACCTCCGCCCGCCGGACCGACAGCCGCCAGTAGACCGGGGCCGCGACGAGGTCCAGCGCGATCTCGAAGTCCAGGTCCGCCGGTAGTTCGCCCCGGTCTATCGCCCGCCGCAACGTCACGGCGCCGAGCGCGCGCCGGGGTTCGCCGATCGTCGCCGCGATCGCCTCGGACAGCGCCGGGGTGCGGACGGCCTCGGCGGTGAGGTCGGGCAGGATCGTGGCGAACCTCGGGTGCGTCAGCCAGTCGTGCACCGCCGTGACCGTGGCCAGCAGGTCACCGCGCAACGACCCGGTGTCCGGAACCTCCGCCAGTGGCACGGAGAACTCCGACAGCGCCGCGACCACCATGTCCTGTTTGGACGGCCACCGCCGGTACAGCGCGCTCTTGCCGACCTCCGCGCGCTTGGCCACGGCCTCCATCGACAGCCGGCCGTAGCCGTGCAGGGCGAGCTCGTCGAACACGGCGTCGGTGATCGCCTGCGTCACCTGGGGCTGCAGGACGGCGGCGCCGGTGGGGGTGCGCTTGGTCATGCCGCACATCATAGGACTGGACGATACGGTCCCGTCCCGCCTAACGTTGTGGACGGGACGGGACCGTCTCGTCCAATTCGTTCGGAGGAAGATCCATGGACCTCATCCCGAGGGCGCTGCGGCTGCTGCTCGACAAGGACATGATCGGGTTCGCCGGTCTGTGGGCAGAGGACGGCGTGATGGAGTTCCCGTTCGCCCCGCCCGGCTGGCCCGCCAGGGTCGAGGGGCGCGCCGCGATCGAGGACTACCTGCGCGACTACCCGAAGATGCTCGACATCCAGGGCTTCCCGAAGCAGGTCGTGCACCAGAGCACCGACCCGGACGTGCTCATCGCCGAGTTCGACGCCGAGGGTGTCGTGGTCGCGACGGGCAAGCCGTACCGAGCTTCCTACATCGCGGTCATCACGACCCGCGACGGCGAGATCGTGCACTACCGCGACTACTGGAACCCGCTGCTCGCGCAGGAGATCGCGTGACCACGTTGATCATCGGCGGCACCGGCACGACCGGCAGCCGCCTCGCCTCGTTGCTGCCGCAAGCCCGTGTCGGCACCAGGAAACCGGTGCTCCCCGGCCACGTCCGCTTCGACTGGGACGTGCCCGCGACGTTTGAAGGAGCCCTGGAGGGGATAGATCGTCTTTACCTGATCCACCCGGTCGGCGTCGTAGACCCCGCGCCGGTGGTCGAGTCGCTGCTCGCTCGAGCGCGGCTCGTGCGGCGGGTGGTACTGCTGAGCTCGTCCGCGGTGCCGGAGAGCGCCACGGGGATGGGCGCTCTCCCGGCGCTCGTGCGCGCCCTGCCGGAGTGGGCGGTGCTGCGGCCGTCGTGGTTCATGCAGAACTTCACCGGCGACCACCTCGTCGCCCAGGGCGTCCGTTCCGGCGAGATCGTCACCGCGACCGGGGACGGCAGGGTCGGGTTCATCGACGCCGCCGACATCGCCGCCGTGGCCGCGCGTGCGTTGACGGATCCGGTGCCGCACAACGCGGATCACCTCATCACCGGTCCGGAGGCGCTCAGCTACGCCGATGCCGCCGCGATCATCACCGAGGTCACCGGCAGGCCCGTGCGGCACCGTTCGGTGAGCACCGCGGAGATGGCCGAACGCATGGCGTCCGTGCTGCCGGCGGAGTTCGCCGCCGTCCTCGCCGCGCTCGACGAGGACATCCGCGGGGGAGCGGAGGACCGGGTCACCACGACCGTCGAGGACGTGACGGGCAGGCCCGCCCGGTCGTTCCGCGACTTCGTCAAGCGAACGTCCAGCGAGTAGCGCCACCGGGACCCGCGGTGGCCACGGCGTGCGCGCCGCGCAACGTGATCCGGTAGACGTACCAGGGACCCGCGCCCCCGCTAGGCGCCATGAAGGGCGCGGTGAACGCCGCGCCCTCGCGCTGCGCGGGCCAGCCGGACTCGCGGTACCTCGCGGCGACCCTGTCCAAAGTGGACTCGTCGCCGACCAGGTGCGCGTCGCCCTCCAGCACGAGGTCCATCCCGGTCAGCCGCACCGAGATCGTGCAGGCCGGGTTCTCCGCGAGGTTGCGCGACTTGCGGGTGTCGAGGCCGCTCACGAAGTACAGCGCGTCCTCGAACCAGACCGCGCCTATGCCGACCGAGTGCGGTCTTCCGTCCTGGCGCACGGTGTTCAGGAAGAACGGCACGTCCTTCGCCGCGGACTCGGTGGCGAGCAGGTCCTGTGCCTGGCTCCACGGCAGAGCGGGGTTGCCGTACTGGTCGAGGTTGCGGGTCTCAATCGTCGTCATGCAAGTACGTCGAACGGGAGTCCGCGATTTCGACGGGGTCAGCGCACCGACTCGCACGGAACGATGAAGAACCAGTCCTCCGGCTCGTGCTCCAGCCGCGCTTCCCGCGTTCCGGCCGTGCACTCCGCGCGCGCCCTGGCCAGGCTCTCGTCCCACGGAACGCCCTTCAGCACGGGCTTCGGCTCCTGGAAGTGGCCGATGATGCTGACCACCACGAGGAACCCGATCAGCCAGCGGCTTCCGCCCACCACCAGGCGTTCCCAGGTCTTCGGGGGAGTCGCGTCGAGGCCGACGAAGATCGCGGTGAACAGGAACAGGCACGGCGCGATGCTGTAGCGCTGCGCGTTCATCACGGCGTCCTCCGCCTGCACCTGCAGGACCTGCGTCC
The DNA here is from genome assembly GCF_051853195.1 of Lentzea sp. HUAS TT2. Lineage (NCBI taxonomy): Bacteria > Bacillati > Actinomycetota > Actinomycetes > Pseudonocardiales > Pseudonocardiaceae > Lentzea > Lentzea sp. HUAS TT2. Next base: position 4,061,339 of record NZ_CP196667.1, read on the forward strand.
AGTTCAGCACCAGGCACGCCACGATGACGATCACGCTGTACGCACCGGCGACGAGCAGGAGCGTCCGCGCGGCCCGGTCACCGAACCGCAGTCCTGCCACGATCGGCACGGCGGCCACCAGCAGCGCGCCGAGGATCAGCAGGTTGCCCTGCGCCGGGTAGAAGTCGGCGACCCGCTCCGAGCCCGTGAACGCCACCACAGGCACCCGCAGCAAGCTCGCCAGCAGCACCTGCACCGGGTCGATCTCGTCGTGCGAGTACGGCGTGCGCGATGTGAACAGCATCGTCAGGCCCTGCACGAGCAGCCCGGCGAGGAACGCGATCGGCACCTCCCTGCGCGGCTGGAAGAGCCGCACGAGCGCGATCGGAGCCAGGACGAACATCAGGGGGCTGGACAGGGCGGCGAGGACCACGAACACCGCGACCGGCACGCGCGGGGCGTTGCGCCACAACAACGCCCAGAACGCGCCGTAGAGCAGGAACCAGTGCAGGTTCGACATGTTGTTCAACGTCTCGGAGTTGCCCGCCGGCAACACGATGACGAGCGACGCCAGCGCGAACCGCATCGGCGCCGACTCGAGATACGCCTTCGAGGCCGCGAACGTGATCAACGCGATGAGCGCCCGCAGCACCGCGGCGCAGAGCGCGAACCCCGCGGCAGCCCACTCGATCGGCAGCACCGCGACCAGCTGGGCGACCAGCCGCGGCAGCATGTGCAGGTAGCCGCCGTACGGTTCGGTCAGGTTCGACAGCACGGGCGAGCGCACGGCGTCGACCAGGAACCGCGCGCCGTCCTCGGCCCACAGGTGGTCGAGCCGCGACCAGCCGGCGGGGATGAGCAGCAGGTACGCCAGCGAGGCCAGGAACGCGGCGGAGAGGCCGAGCCACGCGAGTTCGTGCCGCGGTTCGTCCGGCAGCGGCACCACGCTGTCCGCGAGCTCCCTGGGCCGTTGTGCCGTGAATACCACCAGTCGGTCCCCCGTGTCCGATTTCGGTCTCCGGAGAACGTAGCCGGTCAGCGCCGGACGAGGTCCGGCAGGCGCTCGTACTTGGCCCACTGCTCCGCGGACACCGAGGTGACCGTGGAGGAGTTCAGCTTCGCGATGTCGGTGGACTCGATGATCCACAGCTTGCCGTCGAGCAGCAGCCCGACCTGGCCGGACGGGTCGGTCACAGCGGGAGCGCCAGCGGGGACGTTGACCGCGAGCTTGAACGCCTCGACGCCCTGCGGACGGGTGCCGAGCACGCCGCGCGCGAACTTCTCGGCCACCGAACGGCGCTCGAACCGCATCAGGCTGCCACCCACGACGACGTCGAGCGTGCGTTCCGGGGACGGCACCGCGAAGCCGTTGAGCGCTTTCGCCTCGGTCGCGGTGGCACAGCCGCGGACGCCGACCGCGTCGATGCCGAAGTGGGAGATGTTCGTCGGACCCGCCGGGCCCTCGATGGTGCCGCGCAGCACGTCGATCGCGACGCGGCCGCACGGGTCCCTGGTGTCGGTCGGCGCGTGGCCCTCCGGCGTGCGCAGGAGGCCTGGGCCTTCCTTCCACGGGCCGGGGATCACCACGGGTTCGAACGGGTGGCGGGTGAAGTCCCTGTTCCAGAACGTGATGGTGGTGCCGGTGTCGGTCTCGTGGGCGATGGCGAACGACGACACCGCCTCGATCCACATCCAGTCCGCGCTGAACGCCTCGACCACCGACCGCGTGCGCGGGCCGTTGTTCGACGTCACGGGCTTGAAGCCCTGCTTGCCGAGCGCCTCGACGCCCTTGGCGAACGTCGGGTCCTTCGACCGCAGCACGTACTGGCCGGCGCCGTTCTGGTGCGAGGCGAGGCCCGTGGTGTCCGTGAACATCAGGTACACCCAGCCGTCGAGGTAGATCGCCGACTGCTGACCAGCGCCGTAGGTGTTCTCGCGGACGTTGTCCCCGGCGGGGGCGACGATCGACCCGCCGCCCGCCTCCCGCGTCCAGGTGATGCCGTCCTTGCTCGACGCCACTCCGACCGAGCTGCCGTTCGCGTGGTTGTCCCTGGCAGCGCCCGTGTAGTACAGGTAGTAGGTGCCGCCGATCTTGATCAGCGACGGGTCGCACGTGTGCATCGCGTCGAAGCTGCCTCCGCTGCCGGAGAACACCGGCACGGCCGTCGAGAACGGCCCGCCGACGGCAGGACCCTCGCTGTAGAGGATGTCGTCGCCGCCGGGCGGTGCCGCGCTCAGCTGACTGCACCACCAGGCGCGCACCTTGCCACCGTCGACCATCACGGCGGGCGCGTAGTTGTAGGGCGCGTCCCCGGCCCCCGCGATCACGGTCCCGGCGCTCTGACGGCCGTTCTCGACGGTGAGCTTGATCTTGTCCCTGGGGGGTGCCGCCGGCGGTGCCTTCTTCGTTGACGTGGGCTTCTGCTGCTCGGCGGGTGCTCCGACCGGGTCGCCGACCGCTGCGTTGGTGCACGCCGTGACCGCACTGACCAGTGCGAGCGCAGCGAGTAACGCGGTTGGTCGACTACTCAGGGGCACTCACCCATCATAGTGATCAAGTCCTCCGTCCGGGTGAAGTCGTGGCTCGCAGCCCGATTCCGCTGCCCAGGAGCACGATTCCCGCGATCAAAGGCACCAGTGGAGACGCACCCGTGTTCGCCAGTCGCTGTGGCCTGAACGCGCGCGGCGGCACCAGGTCCTGCGGGGCCTGCACGACCGGCGGCGGACCGGCCGGACCGGGCTGTTCGGGCAGCGAGGCGCAGGACGAACCGAGGGTCGGCGTGAGGTCGTCGGGCTTGTCGCCGACCCCGGTAGAACCCGGCGATCGCCTCCGAGTTGGTGAGCGTGCTTTCACTCCTGTGATGGTGAGCACACCTGCGTCGTCGGTCGTCTTCGCTTTGCCGAGGTCCAAGTCGGCCAGTTCGACTGCGGGGCAGCCTCGACTCATTCCGGCGTCCTGCAGCTGGGTTCTCTGCTGGTCGGTGCGCAACGGGTTCGGTGTGAGAGGAAGCGGGCCACCGCTTTCATCGCATTACATAAGGAGCTTTGGGCAATTCCTCGATCGTCCTCAGCTGCCCAGGTAGCGGACCACGGCCATCACCCGGCGGCTCAGGCCGGACGAGCCGGAGAGGCCGAGCTTGTCGAAGATCGCGTTGATGTGCTTCTCCGCGGCGCTCTGCGAGATGTGCAGCTGTGCGGAGATGCGGGCGTTGGTGAGGCCTTGGGCCATCAGTTCGAGGACCTCCTTCTCCCTTGCCGTCAATGTGTCCAACGGGTCGACGTGGGTGGTTCTGGTCAGCAGCCTGCGCACCACCTCCGGGTCGAAGGCCGCGCCGCCCGCCGCGACCCTGTCCAGTGCTTCCAGGAACTCGTCCACCTGCGCGACACGGTCCTTGAGCAGGTAGCCGACCTTGCCGCCGGTGCTGGTGATCAGCTCGGTGGCGTAGCGGTTCTCGATGTACTGCGAGAGCACGAGAACGCTGACCTCCGGCCAGCGCTCGCGGATCTCCAGGGCGGCGCGCATGCCGTCGTCCTTGTGGTCCGGCGGCATCCTGACGTCGGTGACCACGATGTCCGGCCGGTGTTCCTCGGTGGCCTTGAGCAGCTCCGGCGCGGTGCCGACGGCGGCCACGACGTCGTGGCCCTCCTCGGCGAGCAACCGGATCAGGCCCTCGCGCAGCAGCGTCGAGTCCTCGGCCAGGATCACTCGCACGGCAACCTCGCGTAGATCGTGGTGGGACCGCCTTCGGGACTGGTCACCTCGAACGTCCCGTCCACCGCCTTGACCCTCCTGGCCAGCCCGGACAGCCCGGTGCCGGTGGGATCCGCGCCGCCGAAGCCGTCGTCCCACACCATCACCGTGATGTCACCCTGCGCCGGCCACACGGAGATCTCCACGACCGTCGGATCGGCGTGCTTGGTCGCGTTGTTCACGCCTTCGGACGCGACGAAGTAGATCACCGTCTCCAGCGCGGGACCCGGCGACGCCTTGAGCTCGTTGCTGATCGCGACGCGCACGCTCGACCGCTCCGCCAGCACCTCGAGCGCCGCGTCGAGGCCCGAGTCGTCGAGCACGGCGGGGTAGACACGGGTCGCGACCTCGCGCAGTTCGTCGATGGCCTCACCCGCCGTGAAGTGCGCCTGCTGCAACAACTCCTGCAACTGGTCCTCACCCTTGGCCCGCCTCGCCCTGCCGATCAGCATGCCGAGCGCGACGAGCCGTTGCTGGACGCCGTCGTGCAGGTCGCGCTCGATGCGCCGCCGTTCGCCGTCGATCGCCTCGATCACCTCCGCCCGCGTGCTCGTCAGCTCCGCGACCCGTTGCCGCAGCAGCGTCTGCTGGCTCGTCCCGAGCATCGCGGTGGCGAGCCAGCGGTCCAGCACCGCCACCCCGACCACGCCGGCCGTGGTCACGAAGATGACCAGCGCACCCGGAATCGCCACCACGGCGATCAGTTGCAGGGTGACGCGGTTGCCGTCCTCGATGAACCCCCAGTCGCCGTCGAAGAGCCACGCCGTCACGACCGAGATCGCGACGACGTACCAGAACGCCAGCATCCAGATCACGCCCGCGCCGAGCGCGCCGACCAGCCACCTCACCGCGAGGTAACGACGGCATCCCTTCCGCGTCAGCGGGTTCGTGTGCACGGCCTTGTCGAACCGCGCGATCCGCCGCAACTCGTACCCGGTCTGCCCGACCACACCCACGTCGACGGCCGCGGCGGCGAGACCGAACAGCCCCGTCACCGAACCGATCGTGAGCCCGGCGAGCATCCGGAACCAGCCGCGCACCAGCGAACCCGCGCTGAGCTGCCCTTCCTGATGCACATTCGTCACCGTACTGGCCTGCCCGGCACCAGGCATTGTGGTTTACCGCAGTATCGTCCTGCGGCTTCCCACACGATTCTCGACGGACAACCTCATGGTCCCGCCTCCTCCCCATTCCTAGCGTTGCCCCCGACACATTCCGCACACCTGAGGGGAAAACCAATGCTGGCTGAATGGGCCGTCTCGCTGATGGAGTCGCTGGGAGGAGTGGGCGCGGCCGTGGTCGTGGGTCTCGACAACCTGTTCCCGCCCATCCCGAGCGAACTGGTGCTGCCGCTGGCCGGCTTCTCCGCGAGCAAAGGCGTGTTCAGCCTGCCCGCGGCCCTGTTCTGGACCACCCTGGGCTCGGTGGCGGGGGCCGTCGTCGTCTACCTGGCGGGCATGCTGCTGGGCCGCGCCAGGACCCGCGCACTGGTGGCCCGGATCCCGCTGGTCCGCGTCACGGACTTCGACAGGACGGAAGCCTGGTTCACCCGACACGGCACCAAAGCCGTCTTCTTCGGGAGAATGGTGCCGCTGTTCCGCAGTTTCATCTCGCTGCCCGCAGGTGTGGAACGCATGAACTTACCGAAATTCCTGGTGCTCACCACTTTGGGCAGCCTGATCTGGAACACCTTCTTCGTGGGCGCCGGCTATCTGCTGGGCGAGAACTGGCACCGGGTAGAGGCCTATGCGGGCATCTTCCAGAAGTTGGTGATCGCGGCGGTGGCCGTCGCAATCACGCTCTTCGTGGTGACCCGCCTGCGCCAGCGCTCGCAGGGTGACCCGGAGGCGACGGCGGTCTTACCGCGCGTCAAGCGATGACCGCCCAGGCTCGCCCGTCACACGACGAGCACCTGGCCGAGCACCGCCGCCGGCACCGCCAGCAGGTACAGCGCGGCTGGTCGTCGCGGTAGCCGGGAAGGAGGCCGGACCAGTTCGCCACGCTCCCGCCCGGTTCGCAGCGCTTCCGTCAACGCGTCACGGTTGCGCCCCTCGCGCGCCGCGTAGCTCTTGGAGATCTTCGACCACAGCCACGCGTGGTCGAACTCCCACTCTTCCTCGCTGCCGTCGGCGAAGACGACGCGGACGCGGTTGAACTCCTCGTCGAACCTGGCGATGGAATCCCAGCGGTGGACCGACATCGTGAACGACCGCACCACGGCGAGCCCGCCGTCGTTCCACATCAGCCGCGGCCGGAGTCCGGACCGCCAGATCATCTCGAGCAGCGGCAGGGCTGTCACGAGGATCAACGTCCACGGCGGAACCCAGCCGGGCACCCGCACCAGCTCCGCCGCGGGGACGACGGCCGCGCCCGCGGTCAACACGACCGCTGCGAAGTAGTTGATGAGGGCACTGCGCCGAATCTCGTGCACCGCGTTCCGACGGGGTCGCGCCGGCATTGGTGACTGGTCGGCTGGGTCCACATGCGGATGCTAGGACATCGGCGGATCCTGGCTCGCTGGCTTCGGCTGGGTGCGTGGCTCAGTCGGGTCCAGGGCTGGACGGCGGTCGCTGCCGGGTTTCGTGGGGTGCGCGCCCCCGTACGCGATGGTGTTGCTGTGCAACACATTCCGGCGAGGCCGCTCAACACTGCCGGACCCGCGGCCTGGGCTTCGGCCCGTACCCGGTCAAGACGAAGGTGCCCCAGGCCGGGGGAGTTGGCCTGGGGCACCTGGGAGGGGAGGGATCAGACGTCGTAGCGGTCCGCGTTCATGACCTTGTTCCACGCGGCGACGAAGTCCTGGACGAACTTCGCGGAGGCGTCGTCACTCGCGTAGACCTCGGCGACGGCGCGGAGTTCGGAGTTCGAGCCGAACACCAGGTCGTTGCGGGTGGCGGTCCAGCGGACGGCACCGGTGGTGCGGTCGCGGCCCTCGAAGTTCTCCTGGTCCTCGGTGACCGACTTCCACTCCGTCTCCATGTCGAGGAGGTTGACGAAGAAGTCGTTGGTCAGCGTCTCCGGCTTGGCCGTGAGCACGCCCGCGGCCGAACCGCCGTGGTTGGCGCCCAGCACACGCAGGCCGCCGATCAGCACGGTCAGCTCCGGCGCCGAGACGCCGAGGAGGTTCGCCTTGTCGACGAGGAGGTACTCCGACGGCAGCGGGTGGCCCTTGCCGCGGTAGTTGCGGAAGCCGTCGATCGTGGGCTCCAGGACGGCGAACGACTCGACGTCCGTCTGCTCCTGGGTGGCGTCGGTGCGGCCCGCGAGGAACGGCACCTCGACGTCGTGGCCCGCGGCCTTGGCGGCCTGCTCGATCGCCGCGGCGCCGCCGAGGACGATCAGGTCGGCCAGCGAGACCTTCCTGCCGCCGGTCTGCGCCGAGTTGAACGCCTCCTGCACGCCTTCCAGCGTGCGCAGCACCTGCGCGAGCTGGTCGGGCTCGTTGACCTCCCAGCCGCGCTGCGGCTCGAGGCGGATGCGGGCACCGTTGGCGCCGCCGCGCTTGTCGCTCTGGCGGAACGAGGAGGCCGAGGCCCACGCGGTCTTGACCAGCTGCGAGATCGAGAGGCCGGACTCGAGGATCTTCGCCTTCAGCGACGCCACGTCGTCGGCGGAGACGAGCTCGTGGTCGAGGGCCGGCAGGCGGTCCTGCCAGATCAGCTCCTCCTGCGGCACCTGGGCACCGAGGTAGCGCTGGATCGGGCCCATGTCGCGGTGCGTCAGCTTGAACCACGCGCGGGAGAACGCGTCGGCGAACGCCTCGTGGCTCTCCGCGAACTTGCGCGAGATCGGCTCGTAGATCGGGTCGAAGCGCAGCGCGAGGTCCGTGGTCAGCATCTGCGGCGTGCGGTTGAGCGTGCCGTCCTCGGGGTCCGGCACGGTGTTGGCGCCGGCGCCGTCCTTCGGCTTCCACTGGTGCGCGCCGGCGGGGGACTTGGTGAGCTCCCACTCGAACGCGAAGAGGTTCTTGAAGAACAGGTTCGTCCACTTGGTGGGCTGCTGCGTCCAGGTCACCTCGAGGCCGGAGGTGATGGCGTCGCGGCCCTTGCCGGAACCGTGCGTGCTGATCCAGCCGAAGCCCTGCGCGTCGATCGAGGCGCCCTCGGGCTCCGCGCCGACCAGCTCGGGGTCACCCGCGCCGTGCGCCTTGCCGAAGGTGTGGCCGCCGGCGATGAGCGCGACGGTCTCCTCGTCGTTCATGCCCATGCGGCCGAACGTCTCGCGGATGTCGCGGGCGGAGGCCAGCGGGTCCGGGTTGCCGTTGGGGCCCTCGGGGTTGACGTAGATCAGACCCATCTGGACGGCCGCGAGCGGGGACTCGAGGTCGCGGTCACCGCTGTAGCGGGCGTCGCCGCCGAGCCACGTGGTCTCCGGGCCCCAGTAGACGTCCTCGTCCGGCTCCCACACGTCCGCGCGGCCACCGGCGAAGCCGAAGGTCTCGAAGCCCATGGTCTCCAGCGCGCGGTTGCCCGTGAAGATCATGAGGTCGGCCCAGGAGACCTTCTTGCCCCACTTCTTCTTCACCGGCCACAGCAGGCGGCGGGCCTTGTCCAGGTTGCCGTTGTCCGGCCAGCTGTTGAGGGGGGCGAAGCGCTGCATGCCCGCGCCGGCGCCACCGCGGCCGTCGTGGGTGCGGTAGGTGCCCGCGCTGTGCCACGCCATGCGGATCATGAACGGGCCGTAGTGACCGAAGTCCGCCGGCCACCAGTCCTTCGACTCGGTCAGCACGGCGTCGACGTCGCGCGCCAGCTCGTCGAGGTCGACGGTCAGGAACTCCTGGCCGTAGTCGAGTTCGCCGCCGAACGGGTCCGCCTGGACGGGATGCTTGCGCAGGATCCGGAGGTTGAGCTGGTTGGGCCACCAGTCACGGTTGCTGCCGCCCTCGCTGGGGTGGCTGATGCGACCGTGCGCGACCGGGCAACCGCCGGCCTCCTCCTCGTTCAGGTCGGCCAGCTTGGCGTCAGTGCTGTCGGACACGGGAATCCTTCCGGGTGTTCAGGAACGTTTCGCGGCGGTCGTGCACTCGGGGCAGCTGCCCCAGTAGATGACCTCGGCCTCGTCGATGACGAACCCGTGGTCGTCGGATGCGTCCAGGCACGGTGCGTGGCCGACTGCGCAGTCGACGTCGGCGATGGCACCGCAGGATCTGCACACGACGTGGTGGTGGTTGTCCCCGACGCGCGCCTCGTAGCGGGCGACCGAACCCTGGGGCTCGATGCGCCGCAGCAGGCCGGCTCCGGTCAGTGCACGGAGCACGTCGTACACGGCCTGGTGGGAGACCGCGCCGAGGTTCTGACGCACGACGCCGATGATCGAGTCCGTGTCGGCGTGGGGGTGGGAGTGCACCGCGGACAGCACAGCTATCCGCGGAGCGGTCACCCGAAGCGACGCTCCCCGCAACAGGCGCTCGAAGTCGGAAGCCGTGGGCACGGGAGCCACCCTGCCGTCTTTTCTGGAATGAGTCAAGTTAATGAACGGTGCAGTTCACTCGAAGCGGTCATCGCCGCAGGGTGGACACGGCGTCGGCCAGCCGGCGCACCCCTTCGGCGAGCACGTGCTCAGGTGCGCCGCCGTAGGTCAAACGAAGAAAACTGCCCGGCGGTTCAGCCGCGAACCACGGCCGTCCCGGGAACACCACGACGTCGCGCGCCGCGGCGGCCGTCGTCAGCTCCAGGTCGTCCACGCCGTCCGGGAGCGTCGCCCACAGGTGCAGGCCGCCGGACGACCTCGCGATCTCGAACTCCGGCAGGTGTTCGGCGAGCGCGCCCGCCAGAGCGTCACGCCTGGACCTCAAGGACTGCTGGAGCGTGCGCAGGTGCCGCCGCCAGACCGGGGACGTCACGAAGTCGATCGCCGCCTCCTGCAACGGCCCCGCGACGTAGAGGTCCTGCCGGGAGCGGGTGTTCTTCAGCCGGGTGCCGGCCGGTCCGCGGGCTCCGATCGCGGCGACGCGCAATCCGGGCGCGGCGACTTTGGTGAGCGAGCGGACGTAGACGACGTGGCCGTCGGTGTCCTGCGAGACCAGCGTCGGCGGCGCGGTGCCGTCGATGGTGAAGCCGCGCGCCCAGTCGTCCTCGACCAGGAACGCGCCCACGCGGCGGACGATCCGCATGACCTCGGTGCGGCGCTCGCCGGACAGCACGGCGCCGTGCGGGTTCGCGTGCAGCGGCTGGCAGTAGAAGACCTTCGCGCCGGTGCGTTCGAACGCGGCCTGGAGCAGGTCCGGCCGCACGCCGTCCTGGTCAGCCGGCACCGGCACGACCTTGAGCCCGGCGTCGCGCGCCGCCGCGATCGCGCCGAGATAGGTGGGTGACTCGACCAGCACGGCGTCACCGCGGTCACCGAGCCCGCGGAACACCGTCGCGAGCGCTTCCTGGGCGCCCGCGCACACCGTGATGTCGCCGGCCCTCAGCTCACCGCCGGCCTCCTTCGCGAACCACGCGCGGAGCTCTTCCTTGCCCTCCACGGGAACGCGTCCCCACGAGGCGGGCCGGCGCGCCGCACGGCTGAGCGCGGCACCGAGCGCGTCGGTGGGCTGCAGCGCGGGGTCGAGGTAGCCGCTGGTCAGCGGGATGGCCTCGGGTTTCGGCACCGCGACGAGGTTCGCCACCAGGTCCTCGCCCGGCCTGCCCTCGCCGAGTGCCACGGCCTGCCAGGACAGGTCGTGGCCGGCGACCGCGTTCGTCCGCGCGGCGACGTAGCTGCCCCGGCCGGGGCGCACCTCGACCAGCCCTTCGGCGGCCACGCGCTGGATGGCCTGCTGGACGGTCGCGGGCGAGGCCCGGTGGCGCGCCATCAGGTCGCGCACCGAGGGCATGCGGTCGCCGGTACGCCCGGCACGTGCCGCCGCTCTCAGGTCCTCGATAACGCGGAGGGCTGCGTTATCCTCATTCATGAGAGCCAAGAGTAACGTTATCGTGCCGGCGGGGGTAACACTGGGCGCGCTCGGCGTGCTGGGTTTCAGCTACTCCCTGCCCGCGACCCGCTTGGCAGTCGCAGGTCTGGACCCGTGGTTCGTCGCGTTCGGCCGCGCACTCGTCGCGGGTGTGCTGGCGATCGCCTACCTGGCGTTCTCGCGGGCACCGATCCCGTCGGCGGCGCAGTTCCGCCGCCTGGTGATCGTCGCGGTCGGCATCGTGATCGGCTTCCCGTTGCTCACGTCCCTGGCCCTCACCACCCAGACCTCGGCCCACGGCGCCGTGGTGATCGCCGTGCTGCCGATGTCCACGGCGATCTGGGCGGTCGTGCGCGCCTCCGAACGCCCGCCCGTCGCGTTCTGGCTCTCCAGCGGCGCGGGCCTGCTCGCGGTGCTGGCGTTCGTGGCCACCGGCGGCGGCTTCTCCGGCTCGCTGAGCCTGGCCGACGTCTACCTGCTGGCCGCCGTGGTGCTGTGCGGCCTCGGATACGCCGAGGGAGGCGCGCTCTCCCGCGAACTGGGCGGCGCCAGGACCGTCTGCTGGGCGCTGGTCGTCTCGCTGCCGGTGACCATCCCGGTTTCCTTGTACACAGCGGACTTCTCGCGCGCGAACGGCGTCGTGTGGTCCAGCTTCGCCTACGTGGCGCTGATCTCGATGTTCCTGGGCTTCTTCGCCTGGTACGCGGGCCTGGCCGCGGGCGGTGTGGCGAAGATCGGCCAGATCCAGCTGGCCCAGCCGGTTCTGACGCTGATGTGGTCGGCGCTCGTGCTGAACGAACCGGTCGGCTGGCCCGCCCTCACCACCGCGGCCGTCGTGCTCGTCTGCGTGGTGCTGACCCAGCGCAGCCGCGTGCCCAGCGGCCCGAAATTGTCAGACCCTCCTGCCATCCTCGAACCATGCCCATCGAAGTCGCGAGCAAGCGACGCAAGCTGAAGCGCCCGGACGCGGTGGTCGTCGACGTGACCTCGCGCGGCCCCGAGCCGTGGGTGCGCTTCAGCCCGTTCTTCCCGCACGGCCAGATCCCGGTGCCGTTGTCGCCGGGCGTGACGAGCGAGTCGGTCGAAGGGCTTTGGCAGGCGCTGAAGGTCTTCGAGGGCTCCGACGTGGACCCGTCGAAGCTCGCGGTGACGTCGATGAAGGGCCTGAAGCGCACGGTCCGCCGCTTCGGCCAGGTGCGGGGGCACCGCGCGGGGCTGGCCGGTGAGCGCCTGCTCGACTACCGGACGGCCCGGCAGGAGATCTACTTACCGGCCTACCGCTGGGTTCTGGAGCACCGGCTGCGGGCGGAGGTCGCGCGGCTGCACGAGCTGGCCGAGTCCGCCGACGTGGTGCTGCTCGACTACACGACGAACGGCGACGTGGACGACCTCAGCACGCCGCTGTCCCACGCCGCACTCGTCGTCGATCATCTGAGGAGGCTCGCCGCACCCGCGTCCTGAAAGCCGGATTTATACTTTCCGCTCTTCGGCTTTGGGGGTCGGCAGTGGCGACGACGAACAAGCAGCTCTTCAAGATCGTGGACGCGCTCGCCGAGGCGCAGCGCTCCTCCGGTCAGCAGTACGACACGTTCCGCGTGCGCGGCAAGGTGTTCGGCTACTACTGGCCGCGCACGCAGACAGTCGGGCTGAAGCAGACGCTGTCCGAACAGCTGGCGCTGGTGGCGGAACGGCCTGAGGTGTTCGAGGTGCAGTTCACGGCCGGTGGTTTCGGCTGGGTCGTGGTGTACCTCGAAGGCGTCGACGCCGACGAGATGAAGGAGCTGGTGTTCGAGGCCTGGCGGTTGTCGGCGCCGGAGGACCTCGTCGCCCAGGTGCCGGATCTCGCGCGATGACCAGGGTCGAGTTCGAGCTGCCCGCGGACGGCGGATCTCACCGCGAACCGAGTTCGTGCAGGGGCCCGTGCTGACCATCGACGTGCCGAGCGTTGTGGGAGTCCATGAAGGACTGACGGTGCTCAGCGGAAGAGCAGGCGGGTGATCTCCGTGTCCGTGGCACGGCCCTCGTCGTAGGCGCCCTCGCCCTTGAGGTTGTTCATGATCGCGAGCGTGTACCGCTCGTCCTGCCCGACGAACCCGACCGAGTTCATCACCCAGCCGCCTTCCTCCTCCGACCAGCCGTTCTTCGCGCCGGAGTCGGGACCCCAGACGCCCCACTGCTGCACGGCGCCGACCTGGCGCATCTGCCCGACGATGTACGCGCGGTCGTCGGCCGGCACGGAGTCGAGGATGTAGTTCATCAGCCGGTCGAGGTCGTTCGCGGTGCACTTCTGGAAGCCCCAGTAGGGGAACGTGGCCGAGTATCCCTTTTGTGGCACCAGGTCGGTCATCCCGTACTTGCCGAACGCCGCGTTGAACGTGGTGCCGCCGAACTTCTTCCACAGCGAGTCCGCCGCGTCGTCGTCGGACGTGTGCAGCATCGCGTTCATGAGGCTGCGGTCGCCGGTGGTCAGCTTGATCTTGCCTGTGCGGTGCCGTTCCAGCAGGTTCACGACCATCGCGAGCTTGATCGTCGACGCGGTCCACGTCATGTCGCCCGCGTGGTCGTTGCGCCAGGTCGCCCCGTTCTTGCGGTCGCGCAGCACGAAACCCACGGTTCCCGGCCTGGTCTCGGCGTAGTCCTGGGCGGCCTTCAGACGCTTCTGGAAGTCGCACTCGAACCCGCTGTCGGGCAGCGGGCAGACCTCGGGCGTCGCGACCAGGGGTGCGGCCGCGAGGGTGTGGGACGGCGGTTGCGTGCGTGCGGCGGCGGGAGGTTCCGCCGTCACTGCGTGGCCGCACGCCGTGAGGGCAAGCGCGCACGCAACAAGGATCGGACGGAGCATGCGCCGCACGCTAATGGGTCCGATCGGAGGTAGTCGACCGCCATACGGACGCGTTGATCACGAAAAGGTTAAGTCAAAGATGTTTGACACGGTGTCTGTTTCGCTTTACCTTGGTGATGTCAGGTTTCTTTGACATCAGGAGCGGGACCATGGCGTTCGAGGAGAAGCGGGCGTGGGCCTTGGCGGTCATCGCCGTGGCCGGTTATGCCGTGTACGTCGCACTTGTCATGACTGGAGCGGCAGGGCGTTCGCTGGTCGAGGCGCCCTACATCGGCCCGATGTTGTGGACCATCTCACTCGGGATCGTCGCCGGCATCGTGTCGGGCATCTGGTTCGGCATCGCCTCGCGCAACGACGGCCTTCAAGCCGACGAGCGGGATCGCGAGATCGGCCGGATCGCTGACGGCATCGGTCAGTCGTTCGTCGTCATCGGCGGCGTGTCCGCCATGGCGCTCGCGATGCTCGAGGCGCCGTACTTCTGGATCGCCAACGTGCTCTACCTGTGCTTCGTGCTGTCCGCGGTGCTGGGTTCGCTGGCGAAGATCATGTTCTACCGGCGGGGGATGGCGTGAAGCCGACCAAGGTCACGAACTCCATCCGCGCACTGCGGTTCGCGCACGGCGAGATGAAGCAGGCCGATCTCGCCACGGCCATCGGCGTGACGCGGCAGACGCTGATCGCCATCGAGCAGGGCAAGTACTCGCCCTCGCTGGAGGTGGCCTTCAAGATCGCGCGCGTGTTCAAGGTGTCGCTCGACGACGTGTTCCAGTACCCGGAGGAGGAAGAGCTGTGAAGGCTGTCGTGCAACGAAGATACGGATCGGCGGTGTCAGGTGACCTCGATGTGCCTGTGCCTGGGAACGGTGAGGTTCTGCTGGAGGTGCGGGCGGCGGGCGTCGACATGGGCGTCTGGCACCTGCTCACCGGGAAGCCGTACCTGGTGCGGTTCCTCGGGTTCGGGTTCCGCGGACCGAAGTCGCCGGTACCGGGCAGGGACGTCGCCGGTGTGGTGAAGGAGATCGGGCCCGGCGTCAGCGAGTTCGCGGTCGGCGACGAGGTGTTCGGCACGTGCGAGGGGTCGTTCGCCGAATACGCCGTCGCGCCGGTCGCACGGCTGGCGCGCAAACCGGAGGGCATCTCCTTCACGGAGGCCGCGGCGCTGCCGATCTCGGGCGGGACCGCGCTGGAGGGACTGCGCGGAGTCCAGCCGGGGCAACGGGTCCTGGTGCTCGGCGCCGGCGGTGGCGTCGGCTCGTACGGGGTCCAGATCGCGAAAGCCCTTGGCGCACATGTGACTGCGGTGTGCAGCACGCGCAAGGTCGAGCTGGCCAGGTCGCTGGGTGCCGACGAGGTATTCGACTACACGGTCGCGGACTTCACCGGCACGTACGACCTGATCCTGGACTGCGGTGGCGCCAGGCCGTTGTCGAGGCTGCGCGGGGCGACCAACGACCACGGCAGGATCGTGCTCGTCGGCGCGGAGACCGGCGGATCGATCACGGGCGGATTCCACAAGTCGATCGGCGCTCTGTTCCTGAACCCGTTCTCCTCCAGGAAGTTCGTCCCGCTGATGGCGAAGGAGCTCGGGGTCGTCTTCGACGAGCTGCGCGTCATGGTCGAGTCAGGCACGCTCAAAGCCCCGGTGGGCAAGGTCTTCCCGCTGTCCGAGGCGCTGGACGCGGTGGACCACGTCTACTCGCGACGGTCGGTCGGCAAGACGGTCGTCGCGATCTGACCACCTAGCACCACGGTCGTCACGTGGTGCAACGCCGTGATGTCCCGCATGGGATCTCCTTGCACGGCAATGATGTCAGCGTCCCAGCCGGGCTTCAGCGCGCCCTTGCTGACGTTCAGCGTCCTGGCCGCCAGGCTGGTGGCGCCGGCGAGCACGACCGCGTTCGGGATGCCCGCCTCGATCATGTGACCGAGGGCGTGGGCGGTGATCCCGTGCGGCTTGCCCGCCCCGATCCCGCCATCGGTGCCGGACACCGCCCGGACCCCGTGGTCGTGCATGCGACCCACGATGTCCAGCTTCGCCGGGATGCTCATGCCGGCACGGTCGAACGCCTCCACGATGTGCGGCGGCGGGTCCTGCGTGTTGCCGAGGGTGTGGCAGACGGCGATGTCCGCCTCGGCCATCGCGTCCATCAGCTCCACCGGCATCCGCATGCCTCGATCGGTGAGGCACGAGCAGTGCTCGATGCCGTCCACGCCCGCGGCCACGGCCCGTTGGATCGCGGACAGGCTGTGCGCGTGGGCGGTCACCGGCAGGCCGTGGGAGTGGGCTTCCTCCACGACCACGCGGAGTTCCTGCTCGGTGAACTGGCAGTCGTCGACGGCGGTGCCGGGGGTCGCGAACCCGCCGCTGGCCATGATCTTGACGACGTCGGCCTGGCGTTCGGCCCGTTCGCGCACCGCCCGGCGCAGCGCGTCGTCACCGCTGGTCTCGCCGCCCATCGACCAGCAGTGGCCACGGGGAGAGGTGAGAGGAGGGCCGGACGCGAGAATCCGCTGCCGGTGCTTGGAGCGCTGTTCGAGCACCGACCACTGCCGGTCGCCCAGGTCGCGGACGGTGGTCACCCCGGCCCGCAGGTGGCGGTCCAGGCTGTCCTTGATCACCGCGTCCAGGTGTTCGGTGGTGAACTCGGGCAGCCGGTCCAGCGCGCCGTTCTCGCTGTCCGCGCCGAGGTGGACATGGGTGTCGATCAGTCCTGGCAGGACGGTGGCGGTGCCGAGATCGACGATCTCGGCACCGGCTACGTCCGGATGCCCCTGCTCGACGGCCTTGATGGTGCCGTTCTCGGTGATGACCGTGACGGGCCCCGCGATCGACCGTTCACCGTCGAACGCACGCCCTGCCCGCAGCGCCAGCATCCGGACATTCTGAGCGCCACATGCTGGGAAAGCAATGGTCAGCGGGCGTGCGGAAGGGTGGTGAACTCCTCGACCTGCGGCAGGTCGTGCCCGAGCCGGTCGCGCTTCGCCGTCAGGTAGGCGATGTTGTGCGCGTTCGGGGTCATCAACGACGGCACGCGTGCCGTCACCGAAATTCCGTTGGACTCCAGCGCGGCGATCTTGTCCGGGTTGTTGGACATCAGCCGCACGGACTGCACGCGCAGATGCTTGAGCACGCGGGCCGCGGGGGTGTAGTCGCGCACGTCCACGGGCAGCCCGAGCGACGTGGCCGAGTCCAACGTGTCCAGTCCGGCGTCCTGCAGCACGTGCGTGCGAATCTTCGCCACCAAACCGATTCCGCGTCCCTCGTGTCCACGCAGGTACACGAGGATGCCGCTGCCTTCACGCACGATGGTGTTCAGCGCGGCGTCGAGCTGCTCACCGCACTCGCAGCGCATGGCGGCGAAGATGTCGCCGGTCATGCACTCGGAGTGGATGCGCACCAGCACGTTCTCGCGCAGCTTCGTCTTGCCGTAGACGAGGGCCATGTGCTCGTGACCGTCCGCGCGGAACGCGACTGCGCGGAAGGTGCCACGGCGGGTCACCAGGTCGGACTCCGCAACGTCTTCCTCGTTGAAGGCCTCTTCGAACATCTCCGGTCCCCTTGTCACCAGGCGCCTTCCGGGCGTGCAGCTACGCTCGGATGGAGGTCGCACCGTAACCCGACCGCACAGCGGAGGTCATCCTGTTCAGCATCACCGTCCGCGATCACGTGATGATCGCGCACAGTTTCCGCGGCGAAGTCTTCGGTCCGGCACAACGTCTGCATGGAGCAACGTTCCTGGTGGACGCAACGTTCAAACGTGCTGAGCTCGATTCGGACAACATCGTCGTCGACATCGGACTCGCGACCCAGGAGCTGAACAAGGTCCTGGCCGCCTTCAACTACCGCAACCTGGACGAAGAACCGCAGTTCGCGGGCATCAA
Source organism: Lentzea sp. HUAS TT2 (assembly GCF_051853195.1). Classification (NCBI taxonomy): domain Bacteria; kingdom Bacillati; phylum Actinomycetota; class Actinomycetes; order Pseudonocardiales; family Pseudonocardiaceae; genus Lentzea; species Lentzea sp. HUAS TT2. The sequence goes on from NZ_CP196667.1 coordinate 4,078,687, forward strand.
CACGTCCACGGAATGGCTCGCGAAGCACATCGCGGACCAGCTCGCGGACAAGATCTCCGAGGGCGCTCTGGGTGAGAGCGCTCACGGGATCGATGCGATCGCCGTCACACTTCACGAGTCGCATGTGGCGTGGGCCGGCTACGAACGTGCACTTCGTCCTTCCGGCTGACGTCGGGGATCCGGGCAGTCCCAGCGGCGGCAACGTCTACGACCTGCGCGTGAGCGCGGGCATGGACCGTCTGCTCGTCGCTGGGGACTGGCCGCGCCCGAGTGACACCACCGCGTTGTCGCAAACGCTTGCGGCGATTCCCGACGGTGCTGTCGTGCTCCTCGACGGCCTGGTCAGTTGCGGTGTACCCGAAGTCGTCGTCCCTCACTCCCCACGGCTGCGGCTCGCCGTGCTCGTGCACCTGCCGCTGGCCGACGAGACGGGCCTCGACCCCGCCACGGCCGCGTTGCTGAACGAGAAAGAGGGCCAGGTCCTCCGGGCGGCGAGTGCGGTCATCGCGACCAGTCCCACGGCCGCCCGTGACATCAGGGCCAGGCACGGCCTGGACCACGTCCACGTCGTCGTCCCCGGCACCGATCCGGCACCGGAAGCGCGGGGTACCGACGGCGTCCACCACCTGCTCTGCGTCGCGTCCATCACACCCCGCAAAGGCCACGACCTGCTGGTCAGGGCGTTGCGGCGGATCGAACGCGACTGGCGGCTGACGTGCGTGGGCCCGCACCGGCCGTTCCTGCGCGAACTCCCGCGAGACGAGCGCGTCAGCTTCCCGGGACCGCTCGCCGGCGAGGCTCTGACCAGCGCATATGACCGCGCGGACCTCTTCGTGCTGGCCTCCCGCGCCGAGACCTACGGCATGGTCGTCACCGAGGCGCTCGCACACGGTCTGCCGGTCATCGCGAGCTCGGTTCCCGACGCGCTCGGCGACGGCGGCCTGCTCGTTCCCGCCGGGGACGAAAATGCATTGGAAGCTGCACTAACACGCTGGTTTCAAGATCAAGATTTCCGGGCGGAACTGCGCTCGAAGGCGCTCGCCCGGCGGGCTGTTCTGTCCACTTGGGACGAATCCACAGAGGACCTGCGGAGGGTGCTGGCTACGCTCCGGCCATGACCTTCGCCCCGGAATGGCTGGCACTGCGGGAAAACGCCGACGCTCAGGCACGCTCGACCGAGCTCGCCGACGTGGTCCGCGAAACTCTGGTGAACCGAAACCCCCTGACGATCCGTGACCTCGGTTGTGGAACGGGATCGATGGGACGTTGGCTCGCCGGCAGGCTCGGCGGCGTGCAGCACTGGGTGCTGCACGACCGCGACCCCCGGCTGCTCGGGCTGGCAGAGGCCGGCATGAACGCCCTCGAGAACGTCACCGCCGAGACGCGGGAGGGCGACCTGACGGCCCTGAAATCCGCCGACATCGCGGGTGCTGACCTGGTCACTTGCTCCGCGTTGCTCGACTTGCTCACTACTGACGAGATGAACGCTCTGGCGGTTGCATGCGTAGAAGCACATGTGCCCGCTCTGTTCACGCTCTCGGTGGCAGGCCGGATCGACATCGATCCGGCCGAGCCGCTCGACGCCGCATTCCAGGACGCGTTCAACGCTCACCAGCGCCGCGTCGTGGACGGGCGCCGTCTGCTCGGACCGGACGCTCCGGCCGCCGCTGAAGAGGCATTCGTGGCGGCAGGCGCTTCGGTTCGAACGGCTCAAAGCCCCTGGCGGATGCACGGCGACGCCCTGCAGTCCGAGTGGCTGAAGGGCTGGGTCGACGCCGCGGTGGAGCAGGAACCCTCACTCGCCTCGGAGGCCTCCGAGTACCTGCGCCGCAGGTCAACGGCCTCCGTGGTGGTCCACCACGTCGACTTGCTGGCACTACCGGGAGCTGTGTGATGAAGAAGTTCTGGCCGTGGCTTCGCCTGGTGCTGGCGTTGGGCATCCTCGTGGCTCTGGGCCTGCGCCTGGGCACGGAGGCGTTCCTCGACGGACTGCGCGCGATCGACGCGTTCTCCGTCGCCGCCGCACTGGCGATCGGGCTCGTGACGACGGTGCTCAGCGCGGGTCGCTGGGTGCTCGTCGCGCGCCGCCTCGGCCTGCCGCTGACCCTGCGCACTGCGGTCAGCGACTACTACCGCGCCCAGCTCGTCAACGCCGTGCTGCCCGCGGGTGTGCTCGGTGACGTGCACCGCGCGGTCAACCACGGCCGTGAGTCTGGCGATGTCGGACGGGGCGTGCGCGCCGTGTTCTTCGAGCGCTTCGCCGGTCAGATCGTGCTCATCGGGATCGGGCTCGCGGTGCTGCTCACGCACCCCGCGCCCGGCCTCGACCTCGCCCCGGACGGCACCACCGCCGGGCTCGTCGTCGCCGGTCTGGCCGTGGCCGCGGCCGCCGGCTGGCAGATCAGGCCGGTGCGCCGGGTGCTGGTCAACACGCTCGCCGACGGCATCAGACTGCTGTCGTTCAGGACCTGGCCCGCCGTCATCGGCCTGTCGGCAGCCACCGTCGCGGGGTACGTCGCGATGTTCCTGGTGGCCGCCCGCGCCGCCGGGTCGGACGCCACCATCACCCAGCTCGCGCCGGTCGTCGTGCTGGCGCTGCTGATCATGGCGATCCCGGTGAACATCGGCGGGTTCGGCCCGCGCGAGGCGTTCCTCGCGGTGGCGTTCGGTGCCGCCGGTCTGGGCGCCGCGCAGGGCTTCACCACCGGCATCGTCTACGGCGTGCTGGCGCTCATCGCCGCTCTGCCCGGCGCGGTCGTGCTGTTCCTCTCACGCCGGAAGACCGAAGAGGTCCAGGTAGTGACGGAACGACTCGGTCAGCCCCGCGAGCAGGAGCTCGCCCTTGCTCGCTGACGCGAGCGAGGGCCGCCCGATGACGCCGGAGGACGTGTACGGCGCCAGACCCAGGGTCAGCATGTGCCGCCGGTCCTCCGCCAGGTGGTCAGAGTCAACGTAGCCGGGACGGATCAGATCGGGGTGCGCGTGCAGCAGGATCGAGGTCTCCAGCTCGCCGGCGTGCATGTCGCTGTACGCCGAGGTCTCGATGCCGGCCTTCTCCCGCGCGAACGCCCAGTCGTCCCGTCCGGGGAACAACGCCAGGCCTTCGCCCTCCTGCACGATGTTCGACAGCACGTAGTTGCCGCCGTGGCCGTTGACCAGCACGACGTTCGTGACACCGTTGCGCCGCAAGGACTCCGCGATGTCCTTGACCACTGAGATCAACGTGCTCGCGGAGATGCTGACGGTCCCCGGCCAGTCGGCGTGCTCCTGCGAGCACGAGAACTGGATCGGCGGCAGCAGCCGGACCGGGTACCGCGCGGCGATCTCCGACGCGATGGTCCAGGCGATCACCGAGTCCGTGGCCAGCGGCAGGTGCGGGCCGTGCTGTTCGGTGCTGCCGACCGGGAGCACCGCGACGGTCTGGTTTCGGACGTCGACCGTGGTGTCACTCGGGAACATGGGCCTGACCGTAGTCAATCCGATGGCACAGCGCCGGAATCTCGCCGTCCGCGAGCCTCGGCATGACGTCGGGGAGCTCCTCGAACGTGCTGTGGCCGGTGACCAGCGCGTCGAACCTGTCGTCGGCCAGCAGGTCCAGCGCGACCGCCATGCGTTCGGCGTAGGTGCGGTCCGGGCGGCCGACCGTGCCGACCTGGCTGCTGCGGATCGTGAGCCGCCGCGAGTGGAAGAACTCGCCGAGCGGAACCGAGATTTTCTTGTCGCCGTACCAGCTGAGCTCGATCACGCGGCCTTCCGGCGCGAGCAGGTTGAGCGCCGTGGTGAGGCCGGGCTCGGTCGCACTGGCGTGGAAGACCAGGTCGCAGCGGTCGAGAGCGTCGCCCGGCAGGGCGAAGCCGACACCGAGCTTGCGGGCGATCTCCTCGCGAGCCGGATCGGCGTCCACGAGCTCGACGCGCGCGCCGGGGAACGTCGCCAGCACCGCCGCGATGCTCGACCCGACCATGCCACCACCGACCACCGCGATCCGATCGCCGACCAGCGGCCGCGCGTCCCACACGGCGTTGACCGCGGTCTCGACGGTGCCCGCCAGCACGGCTCGTTCAGCCGGAACCCCGTCGGGCACGAGCGTGACCGAGGTTTCCGGGACCACGTAACGAGTCTGATGTGGATAGAGGCAGAACACCGTGCGTCCGCGCAGGTTCCCGGTCTCCACCACACCCACGTTGAGGTACCCGTACTTCACCGGCCACGGGAAGTCGCCCTCCTGGAACGGCGCCCGCATCACCGCGTACTGGTTCTCCGGCACGCCACCGCGGAACACGAGGGTCTCCGTGCCGCGGCTGACGCCGGAGAACAGCGTGCGCACCTCGACCTCACCGGGACCGGGCTCGGCCAGTGTGACCTGCCGAACCTCCCCTTTTCCCGATTCATTGAGCCAAAAGGCACTCGCCGTACGTGTCACTCACAACACCTCCGCCGCACGAAGTTCGTTAGGGGCACCTGATGATCACACTTCAGCACACCAGGCAGGCACCCGTCCTGCGGGAGCCTGCCATCTGGGCGGGCCTCCAGGTCCTCGCGCTGGGCGTGGTCGGTGCCACAGCCGGCCTCGGGCCGCTCGGCTGGGCCGCCGGTCTCGCCTACGGGTTCGCCACGTGGGCGTTCCTCGGCTACGGCATGCAACGGCACCGCACCTCGGCCTTAGGTCCCGCCGACCGCGTCACGCTGGCGCGTGGCCTGATGGTCGGCGCGGTGACCGCCCTGGTCGCGGACCGCGCAGGGCAGGACGTGCCGGTCGCGCTGGTCGTGACGCTGGCGGCCGTCGCGTTGTCGCTCGACTGGGTGGACGGCCAGGTCGCTCGCCGCACGGGCACCTCGACCGCTCTGGGCGCCCGGTTCGACATGGAGGTCGACGCGTTCCTGATCCTGGTGCTCAGCGCGTACGTCGCCGTGCACCTGGGTCCGTGGGTGCTCGCGATCGGACTCATGCGGTACGTGTTCGTCGCCGCGTCCTGGCGTCTGCGCTGGATGACCGCGCCGCTGCCCGGCAGCTACGCCCGCAAGGTCGTGGCCGCGGTCCAGGGGATCTTCCTCGTCGTGGCGGCTTCCGGCCTGCTGCCGTTCGCGGGCGTGCTCGTCGGTCTCGCGCTGGCATCGCTGGTGTGGTCGTTCGGTCGCGATGTGCTCTGGCTGTGGAACAACGCCGCTGTCTCGGTGGGACAATCCCGCCATGTCTGAGCAGACCTCAACCGCGACGAAGATCGGCAACATCGTCGTCTGGATCCTGCAGATCGTGCTCGCCGTGCAGTTCGTGATGAACGGCTACGCGCTGTTCACCGACGCGTTCGTCGCCAAGTTCGACGACATCGGCTTCGGTCAGTGGTTCCGCTACTTCACCGGCGTGCTGGAGATCGGCACGGCGATCGGCCTGCTCATCCCGCGCATCTGCGGCCTCGCGGCGCTGGGTCTCGCGGGCATCATGGCCGGCGCGGCGCTGACCGAGCTCACGCTGGTCACCAACGGCGGCTTCGACGACGCGATGATGCCGCTGATCTTCATGGTGTGGGCGCTGGTGATCGCGGTCTACCGCCGCGAGCAGATCTTCGGCGTGTTCAAGCTCGTCAGGAAGTGACTTTCGGGAAGTAGCGGAGCACCGCGACGTCCCCGACTTTCGTGACGTCCTCCAGGTGGAATCGGCGAGCCGGTCCACCGGGGAATTCGGCGGGATTCACGAAACGAGGGGCCGTCGCCTGTCCGATCAGCATCGGCGCCACCGCCACCCGGATCTCGTCGGCCAGTCCGGCTTGCAGGAACGCCGTGTGAATGCTCGTCCCGCCCTCGACCATGAGCTTTCTCACTCCGCGTGCACCGAGATCGTCCAGAATCTCTGAGAATTCGCTGAAGGTCTTCGTTTCGGCGAGATGCCCGACCGTGGTCTGCGCGGTCTTCGAGTAGACGACCCGGTCGCCGCCGCAGTGCCAGAACCGCAGGTCAGGGTCCAGAAGGCCACTCCTGGTGACCGTGACTCGCAGCGGAAACTCCGGTTTGCCGTCGGCTATTCTCTGCGCGCGTCGTTCGTCGCTGTAGACGAGCAGTCGCGCGTTGTCACGGCGCAACGTCTCGGCCCCGGCCAGAATCGCGTCCGACTCCGCGCGCATCCGGTCGACGTGGTCGAAGTCCTCGGCGTTGGAAAGCGGGAACCTCTCGGTGCCGCGATCGTCGATGTGGCCGTCGAGGCTGACGGCGACGCTCAGCAGAACGTGCGGGCGGGTCACGGGAACCGATGGTAGAGCAGGTGAACCGTTCGCGGGCCGCGCCGCGTTTACCTCATGGGGTCCGGAAAGGGGAATCTCGGTGAGGATGTTGCTGCGGCGGACGGTCACGGTCCTGGCGGGGCTGTTCGTGTTGTTCGTGCTCATCGCGCCGAGCGACCTCGAGAAGTTCTCCTTCGAGGCGTTCCTGCGGGTGCCACTCGAAGGCCTCATCGGCGTGATGGTGCTGGTGCTGCTGCCGGACCGGTTCCGCAAGCCCGCCGCCATCGCCGGTGGTGTCGCGCTGGGCCTGTTCACGGTCGTGAAGATCATGGACATCGGCTTCGACATGGTGCTGTACCGGCCGTTCGACCTCGTGCTGGACTGGCCGCTGCTGGTGCCCGCCATCGACTTCGTGGACGTGACGTTCGGCCGCTTCGCCTCGGTGCTGGCCGTCGGCCTCGCGGTCGCGCTGGTCGCCGGGATCGTGTTCGTCGCGGCGGCATCGGTGCAGCGCCTCAGTTCTGTCGCCGCCGGACGGCGCCCGATCGCGATCCGCGCGGTCGCGCTGCTCGCCGTCGCCTGTGTTTCCCTTGCCGTGCCCGGGGTTCCGGTCTACTCCGACGCCGCCGCCACCTCGCTGGTGGATCACGCACGGCGCGTGCAGGCCGGTCTGAACGACAAGGAGGTGTTCGCGGCGGAGGCCTCGGTCGACGCGTTCCGCGGACACCCTGGGCTGCTGTCCTCGTTGCAGGGCAAGGACGTCGTCTTCACGTTCGTGGAGAGCTACGGCAAGTCGGCGCTGGACATGCCGGACGTGGCGGCGAAGCTGGCGCAGGGCAACGATCGCCTGAAGGCGGCCGGCTACTCGGCCCGTTCCGCGTACCTGACCTCGCCGACCGCCGGTGGTGGCAGCTGGATGGCGCAGGCGACGCTGCTGTCCGGGCTGTGGATCGACAACCAGCAGCGCTACCGCAACCTCGTGGCCTCCGACCGGCTGACGCTGCCGCGGGCGTTCCGCGAGTCGTCGTGGCGTTCGGTCGGGGTCGTCCCCGGCATCACGCAGGCGTGGCCGGAAGGCGACTTCTTCCACTACGACAAGATCTACGCCGCCCAGGACCTCGGCTACCAGGGCCCGCGCTTCGGCTACGCCACGACGCCCGACCAGTTCACCCTGGAGTCGTTCCAGCGCAACGAACGTGCGAAGGCCCACGGCCCGGTGATGGCGGCGATCCCGATGGTGTCCTCGCACGCGCCGTGGTCACCGACGCCCGACTCGGTGGAGTGGGACAAGCTCGGCGACGGCTCGATCTACTCGACCATGCCCGCCTCGAACGACCCGCCGGAGTCGATCTTCGGCCGCGACCCAGGAGCCGTGCGCGCCGACTACGCGCACTCCATCTCGTACTCGCTGGAGTCCGTGCTCTCGTACCTGGAGAAGTACGGCGACGAGAACCTGGTGATGGTGTTCCTCGGCGACCACCAGCCGGCGCAGATGGTGACCGGCGAGGGAGCGTCGCGGGACGTGCCGATCACCATCGTCGCCAAGGACCCGGCCGTGATGGAGCGGGTCTCGGACTGGAAGTGGGACGACGGGATCAAGCCGGGAGGGTCGGCCCCGGTGTCGCGGATGAGCGACTTCCGGGACCAGTTCCTCTCGACCTTCTCGCCGCCGAAGGCCTAGCGCTCAGCCCATGGTCTTCTGACCGTCGATCGTCTCGCGGATGATGTCCGCATGGCCCGCGTGCTGCGAGGTCTCGGCGACGATGTGCACGAACACGCGCCGCGCCGACCACGTCTTGCCCTCGGGGAACCACGGCGCGGATGGCAGCGGGTGCGAGAGGTCCATGTCGACCGTCTCGACCAGCTTGTCGGTGTAGGCCGCGACCTCGTTGTAGCGGGCGATGATGCTCTCCAGCGTCTCGCCGGGCGCCATCTTGAAGTTCGCCTCGTGGTTCTCGTAGTCCGTCGACTCGGGGTCGACCTCCATCGCGGAGGTGCCCTGCTCGATGAACTTGACCCAGCTCTCCTCGACCGACGCGACGTGCTTGATCAGGCCGCCGATGCTCAGCACGCTCGCCGTCGGGCTCGACGCCGCCTGCTCGTCGCTCAGACCCTGCGCCGTGAACGTCAGGAACCAGCGGTGCTGCTTGAGGGTCTCGAGGAGGTCCGCGCGCTCGCCGGTGAGGATCTCGGTGGTGGTCATCGCTTCTGTCCTTCGCTCGTTTGTCCCGACATGAAGGACTGTAGGACCACTTGAGGTCAGCTTGTGTCCTAGACGAGCGGCCGCTCTAGCGAAACTCGAGCGACATTCGAGCGATCCGGGCCTGACCAGGAGTCACCGTCCGTAACACTTGCGGCATGCGTCTGGCTCTGGCCCTGTTGCTCGTCCTGACCGCGTGCTCGGCGGAGCCCGCGGACCCGGCGGCGCTGTTCGACACCTGGAAGCAGGCGATGCAGCGGCAGGCGTCGGTGCGGTTCGACGTGAAGATGGACGTGGAGGGCAGGTTTCCGCGCAAGGAGGCCTACGCCGGGGTGCTGCACTCCAGCTGGATGGGTGGCACGACGCAGCAGGACGTGACGGCGCACGCCGAGAGCCGGTACGGCACGACCGACTACCGGTGGGTGAGCGTGAAGGAGGACGGCTTCCTCCAGCACAGCGACCTCACCCTGCCGCCCGGCAAGGAGTTCTCCAGCATGGGGCTCAACGACGCGCTGTGGGTGGGCACGCTGTCGGTGGAACTGTCGCTGGCGGAGCAGCGGTACCGGCCCAGCGGCGTGTTCACCGGGATCGACCGCGGCACGGTCCGGCTCACCGAGCACGACGGCGACCGGTACGTGTTCGCGGCGGGCGGGGTGCCGCACTCCGGCGGCTACACGAACGGCGACGTGCGGCTCGTGGTCGAGGTGGACGACCAGGACCGGGTGGTCCGCGCCGAACGGAGCACGCCGACCGTCGACGGTCAGAAGGAGAACTTCACCGCCGTGTACAGCCAGTGGGGCACCGCGCCGGACGTGCTGCGCCCGCCGCAGGAGACCGTGGCGAAACCGAAGGAAGTCGTCGCACAACGGCGTTAGGGTCGGCGGCATGATTGCTGAGGACCTCCAGCGCTATCTGCAGGACTCGCGCGACTCGATCCTGTCCTCTTTGGACGGACTGAGCGAGTACGACGTCCGGCGGCCGCTCGTGCCCAGCGGCACCAACCTGCTCGGCCTGGTGAAGCACCTGATCGGCATCGAGTTCGGCTACCTCGGAGCGAGTTCGGGCCGTCCGTCGCCGATCACGTTGCCGTGGGTCGAGGACAAGTCGATCTGGGAGAACGGCGACCTGTGGGCCAAGCCCACCGAGTCCCGCGAGTACCTCGTCGATCTCTACCGCGCGGCCTGGAAGCACTCCGACGAGTCGATCGCGCAACTGCCGCTGGACGCGCCCGCGGAGGTGGAGTGGTGGGCCGAGCACAAGCGGCGGACGACGTTCGGGCACCTGCTCGTCCGCGTCACGGCGGAGACCGCGCAGCACGCCGGGCACTGCGACATCGTGCGTGAGCTCATCGACGGGCGGTCCGGCGCGGACAACCCCGACGGCTACTACGACCTGGTCCTGAGCATGGCGAGCGCGCCGATCACCGGGCCCGGCACGAGCAGCAGGAACGCGTAACGCCAGGTCACGGCGTCGGCGAGCAGCGGAACGAGCTGGATGCTGACCACGGTCAGGCCGAAGCCGGCGGCGGTCAGCGCGGTGAGGGCCGTCCCGACGTAGCGCGGGTCGGCGACCTCGCTCAGCGACGCCGAGAACACCCCGGAGTCCGCGATCACCGAGGCTCCCCACACCGCGCAGAACGCGATCAACAGCGGCGTTCCCCACGCCAGCGGCGAGAGCAGGCAGCAGAGCCCGCTCACCGTGAGAGCGCCGACGGCGGCGGGCGCGCGACCGAACCGGTCCGCCGCCCAGCCGCCGATCAGACAGCCGGCGAACCCCGCCACGCCCATCGTCAGGAACACCGTGAGGCCAACGGGTTCGCCCGAGCTCAGCAGGAACGTCGGCAGCCACGTCCACAGCGCGTACAGCTCCCACATGTGCCCGAAGTAGCCGAGGTTCACGAGCCGCGGCTTGCGTTCGCGGAACATCTGCACGGCATAGCGAGGGTTGAGCTGCGCGGTCGTCCCGCTCACGAACGGCCCCGGCCGCACGAACAGAAGCGCCACCACCGCGCCGAGGAACGCGATCAGAGCCGCCGCGACGAGCACCTCGCGCCACGGCAGCCGCCCGAACACGTGGGGAAGCGCCGACCCCAGCGTCAGCGCCCCGATCAGCACTCCCAACGCACGGCCACGGGTGCGCGTCTCCGACCAGGACGCCATCAGCTTCATGCCCACCGGGTAGACGCCCGCGAGCGCCACCCCGGTCAGGAACCGCAACGGGATCGCGGCGCCCAGCCCGTCCACGAACAGCCCGAGCAGCAGCGTGAAGACCGCCCCGAAAGCCGCGGACCACGCGAGCAGCAGGTGCGGGCGGACGCGGTCGGCCAGGTTGAGCACCGTGGCCCCGACCGCGCCCACGACGAACCCGAGCTGCACGGACGCGGTCAGCCACACCGCCGCGCCCGCGCTGATGCCCCACTCGACCCGCAGGGAGGGAACAACAGCGGACATCGAGAACCACACGGCCAGGCCGAGGACCTGGACGAGTGCGATGGCCGCCCGCTGCATCAGCAGACCTCCCAGCACGGCCGCGAGCGCGGTTCGCCACGGGGATGCTGCGGTGAATCTTCCACGCCCCGGCCGCCGCCGCAGCGACAGCGGCGCCGATCATGATCCGATGTTCGTCCAGGAGGAATGCTCGGTGCCGGAACCTTGTCGAAAGTAAGGTCTGACCGGTTCCGAACGGCAGGGGCGCCCACGCCGCGGCCTTCGTAGGTTCGGCTGGGTGACTTGGCTGACTGTGGGCACCGACGCGGTGCTCGGCGTGTTCGCGTTGATGTTCTTGCTGTTGTGGTTCCAGCACAGGCTGCGGGCGTTCCTCGCCGGGGCAGGTGTGGTGGTGGCCTACGCGATCAGCGAGGTCGTCAAGCTCGTCGTGCAGGAGGAACGGCCGTGCCGCACGCGGCCGTCGATGGCGGAGTGCCCGGAGCCGGGTGACTGGTCCTTCCCCAGCAACCACTCGGTGATCGCCGGTGCGTCCGCGATGGCGATCTGGGCGCTGCACCGGACCTACGGCTGGATCGCGGCGGTCTGTGCGATCGCGGCGGCGTCGTCGCGGGTCATCGTGGGTGTCCACTATGTACACGACGTCATGGCCGGACTGGCGCTCGGAGCGTTGGTGTCGTGGGGGATCGCGGTGTTGCTGGAGAAGCGGCTGCCCAGGGCGGTGACCAACGCCGACGCGCCGACCGTGGTGATGCAGCGACTGCGATGATGGCCGTCGTGTGGGAGGTTCTGCTCTACCTGGTCCTGTTCGGCGCGGCTTTCTCCTTGGTGCGCAACCGGCCTGCGGTGGCTCTCGGGATCGCACTGGGGGCCTGGCTCGTCTGCTACCTCGTCAGCGTCGAGTTCGACGTCAGGGTGATCGCGCTCGCCCCCGCACTGGCGCTGGTCAGCTTTCTCGCCGGACGGGTCTCGCCGGACCCGCGGCCGACCGCGATCGCCCTCACCGTCGCCGAGATCGCCGGCGTCGTCGTCGCGCTGACCGAGCGCGGCGGTTCGGACACCGCGCTCGCCGTCACGTCCGGCGTCGGTGTGCTCGGCGTGATCCCCTGGGCGTTCGGGCGGTTCCGGCGGCGGTACGCGGAGCTGCGCGAGGTCGGCTGGGAGCACGCCTCGTTGCTGGAGCGGGCCGCCGACAACGCGCGCGACGCCGAACGGGCCCGGCTCGCGGGCGAGATGCACGACCTCGTCGGCCACGAGCTCGCCAGGGCCGCGTTGCTGACCGGGGCGCTGGAGCTGGAACCGACTCTCACCGCACAACAACGCGAGGCCGCCAAGACCGCGCGGGCCAGCGTCACGGCCGCGGCGGAACGGCTGGCCGACGTCATGCAGGTGCTGCGGGCCGACGAGGACGAACCCGTCGCGACGATCGAGGAGGTCGTGACCAGGAGCGGGATCGACGTCGAGCTGACCAACGGCCGCACCGCGCCGATCGACGGGATCATCGCGCGGACCGTGCACCGGGTGACCGCCGAGGCGCTGACGAACGTGATCAAGCACGCGCCCGGCGCGAAGGTCACCGTGAGCCTGTCGGCGAACCTCGAACTGCGGATCACGAACGGCCCTGCGCCGGGGACGCAGGCGGTCGGCAGCGGCAAGGGGCTGGTGGGCCTCGCCGAACGGGTCGCGCTCGTCGGCGGCTGGTTCGAGGCCGCGCCCTCCGACGACGGCGGGTTCGAGGTCAGGGCGAAGCTCCCGGAACGCCCGCGCGCCAGGACGACGCCCACGCACGTGCGCCGCGAACGCACGGAGGAGGAGCTGCGCAAGAGCGCCCGCCGGACCGTGCTGATCACGTCGGTCGTGTGCGCGGGAATCGCGATCGGCGTGCCGGGCTACATGGTGTTCGACGCGGTGACGTCCGTTCTCACACCGCAGCAGTTCGAACGGGCACAACTCGGGCAGGACGAGGACACCATGGACCTTCCGTTGCGCACCCGCGTCGACAACCCGCTCGGCGTCACCGCGCCGCCCGGCACCGAGTGCCGCTACTACAGCACGCACGCCAACCCGTTCGACGGCGACCGCCACGACCTGCACCAGCTGTGCTTCCGGGATGATCGGCTCGTGTCCAAGCAGTGGCTCGCCAGGAGGAGCGGTTGATCAGGGTCGTGCTCGCCGACGACGAACCGGTGGTCAGGTTCGGCGTGAAGGCCGTGCTCGCGACCGCGGGGGACATCGAGGTGGTCGCGGAGGCGGAGAACGGGAGCGTGGCGATCGACCTCGTCGCCCGGCACCGGCCCGACGTCGCCGTGCTCGACATCCGCATGCCCGTGTTCGACGGCCTCGACGCGGCCAAGGTGATCCGGGAGTGCCATCCGGGCACGAAGACGCTGGTGCTGACGACGTTCGCCGACGACGCCTACATCAGCAGGGCGCTGGGGGAGGGTGCGGCCGGGTTCGTGCTGAAGACCGGGGACCCGCAGGAGATCATCTCCGGTGTCCGAGCGGTGGCGGGCGGCGGCGCGTTCCTCTCCCCGCTGGTGGCCAAGCGAGTCGTGGACCAGCTCTCCCGCGCGCACCCGAGACCGTTTGCGACGCAACGGATCGAGGTGCTCACGGCACGCGAACGCGAGGTGCTCGGCCTGGTCGGTGCGGGTCTGTCCAACGCGGAGATCGCGGCACGCATCCACGTCGTCGAGGGCACCGTGAAGGTCTACGTCAGCACGATCTTCCGGCAGCTCGGTGTCCGCAACCGCGTGCAGGCGGCCATCATCGCCCACGAGTCGGGGATCATCCCCGCCGGATAAGTCCGATGTGCGGTGAATGTCTTGCGGCACAGCGAAACCGGCCCCGAGTGGCGCAGGTCACCGTACACTTCGGACCTTCGGTCGGACAGGCGAAGAGGGGCCGTGGTGAGCGGGACGAAGGTCTTGGTGGCAGGGGCGAGCATCGCGGGGCCCGCGCTGGCCCACTGGTTGCGGCGCAGGGGAGCCGAGGTGACCGTTGTGGAACGGGCTCCCGGGTTGCGCCCCGGAGGTCAGGCGGTGGACGCGCGCGGGGTGGCCAAGGAGGTCATCACGCGGATGGGACTGGACGCGGAGGTGCGCGCGGCCTGCACCGACACCGCCGGCGCACACACCGTGGACGCCGACGGGACCGTGCTGGAGACCTACCGCGCCGAGGACGACGGCGGTGACGGGTACATCGCGGACATCGAGATCCTGCGCGGAGACCTGTCCCAGGTGCTCTACGACGACACCCGCGACGGCGTCGAGTACGTCTTCGGCGACCGGATCGCCGAGCTCACCCAGGACGCCGACGGGGTCGACGTGACGTTCGCGAGCGGCGAGCGGCGGCGCTTCGACCTGGTGGTCGGGGCCGACGGGCTGCACTCGTCGTTGCGCGGGATGGTCTTCGGGCCGCGCGAGCGCTACCTGCGCCACCTCGGGCTCGTGCTGGCGTTCTTCAGCGTGCCCAACGAGTTCGGCGTCGACGGCTGGATGGTCGACTACCAGGAGCAGTCGTCCGGGCGTTCCGCCGTTCTGCGGCCGCTCAAGGACGCGAAGCAGGCGATGGCCTTCTTCTCGTTCCCCGCGGCGGACTTCGACGTGGACCACCGCGACGTCGAAGCGCAGAAGCGCCTGCTCCGCGAGCAGGTGGCCGATCTGGGCTGGCTCACCCCGCGCATCCTCGCCCACGTCGACGACAGCCCCGACTTCTACCTCGACCAGGTCGCCCAGGTCGTGATGGACCGCTGGTCGGACGGACGGGTCGGGCTGATCGGCGACGCCGCGTTCAGCTCGTCGCCGATGTCCGGTGGCGGCACCGGGCTGGCCCTGGTCGGCGCCTACCTGCTGGCGGGGGAGCTCGCCGCCGCCGACTGGGACCCCGTGGCCGGGTTCGCCGCCCACGAGCAGCGGATGCGGCCGTTCGTCGAGGCCAACCAGGAGATCGGCCGGCTGCACGTGGAGAGCCGCCGGCCCGGCGCCCAGCCGCCCCAGGAGTCCGAGATGGAGGCGCTCATGGCCGTGGTCGACCGCGCGATCAACGGCGTCGACCTGCCCGACTACGCGGGCCTGCCGGACTCCAGGTAGCGAGGATCAGGTGCGGGCGCCGATGCCCGAGATCGCCCGCACCTCCATCTCGGCCGCCCTGTCCGCCATCTCCGGCTCGCGCTTCGAGAAGATCGTGGCGAGGAAGCCGCACAGGAACGAGAACGGGATCGACACCAGACCGGGGTTGCCCAGCGGGAACCACGCGAAGTCGACGTCCGGGAAGATCGAGGTCCTCGCGCCGGACATCACCGGCGAGAAGATGATCAGGATCAGGCACGAGCCCAGGCCGCCGTAGATGCTCCACAGCGTGCCGGTGGTGTTGAAGCGCCGCCAGAAGATCGTGTAGAGGATCGTCGACAGGTTCGCCGACGCGGCCAGCGCCAGGGCGAGCGACACGAGGAACGCGACGTTCTGCCCGTTCGCCGCGATGCCACCGATGATCGACAGGATGCCGACGACGACGGCCGTCAGCCGCGCGACCCGGATCTCCCTGCGCGGCTCCGCGTTGCCGCGCTTGATCACGTTCGCGTAGACGTCGTGGGCGAACGAGGCGGAGGCGGCCAGGGTCAGGCCCGCGACGACCGCGAGGATCGTGGCGAACGCGACGGCCGACACGATGCCGAGCAGCACCGCGCCCCCGATCTCGAACGCGAGCAGTGGCGCGGCGGAGTTCTCGCCACCCGGTGCCGCGGCGATCGTGTCCGTGCCGACCAGTGCCATCGCGCCGAAGCCGATCACCAGCGTGCACAGGTAGAAGATGACCATCGTCCAGGTCGCCCAGACGACCGAACGACGGGCCTCCGAGGCGTTCGGCACGGTGTAGAAGCGCATCAGCACGTGCGGCAGGGAGGCGATGCCCAGCACCAGCGACAGGGCCAGCGAGACGAAGTCCAGTTTGGACATCGCGCTGAAGCCGTACTTCGCGCCGGGGTCCAGCACGGCCTCGCCGAGCTTGTTGTTCTCGGTGGCCTGCTGCATGATCGCCGACAGGCTGAAACCGAACTTGCCCAGCAGGAACACGCTCATCAGCGTCACGCAGAGCAGCAGCAGGACGGCCTTGATGATCTGCACCCAGGTCGTGCCCTTCATGCCGCCGAGCAGCACGTAGAGCACCATGACCATGCCGACCAGCGCGATCAGGATCGCCTGGCCCCACTTCGAGGTCACGTTGAGCAGCAACGCGATCAGGCCGCCTGCGCCCGCCATCTGCGCGATCATGTAGAAGAACGAGATCACCAGCGTCGCGTTCGCCGCGGCCGCGCGGACCGGGCGCTGCCTCATCCGGAACGCCAGCACGTCGCCGACGGTGAAGCGGCCGGTGTTGCGCAGGCCCTCCGCGATCAGCAGCAGGCCGACGAGCCACGCGACGACCCAGCCGACGGAGTAGAGGAACCCGTCGTAGCCGTGCGCCGCGATGCCGCCGGAGATGCCGAGGAACGACGCGGCGGACAGGAAGTCACCGGAGAGCGCCACACCGTTCTGGGCGCCGGTGAACGAGCTGCCGGCGGCGTAGTAGTCCGACGCCGTCACGTTCCGGCTGCTGAAGCGGTAGACGATGTAGAGGGTGATCAGGACGAACACCGCGAAGACGCTGAGGTTCAGCACCGGGTTGCCGGTGGTGGGCATGCCTTACTCCTCGACGCCTGTCATCTCTGCGAGCAATTTGCGCTGCGGGTCCAGCCGTCGCTTTGCGTAACGGGCATAACCGAGCGTGATGATGATCGAAGTCACAAACTGTCCAAGACCCAGCAGGATCCCGAGGTTGATCACCCCGATCACCTTGGTGCTGACGAAGTCTTTCGCATACGCGGACAGCAGTACGAAGGTGAGGTAGGACGCGAGGAAAAGCGCGGTCATCGGGAAGATGAACGTCGTGAGACGCCGGCGCAGGACGCGGAATTCGTCGGTCTGCCGAATCAGCTCGAACTTCGGGTTGCCGTCGGAATCGACGTACGACAAAGTCTCGGGGTCGTCGAACGACGCGAAACCCCGAATTTCCCGGTACTCGTGCTGCGCTTCGCCAGGCGACCTCATCGCCTTGGTCATGTACCCCTGCCCCTCGTGTGCGGCGCCCACTGTAGCGCTCTCACGTGTGCAGTCAACGTCGCGGATCGCGCGGAAACGGACGAAACCGGACCAATGCCGGGCGCGGATCGGACTGTAACCGGACTGAAAACTCAGGTACGCATTCGTCTCAAATGGTACGTCCCGTGGTTTGTCTCAAGTGGAGTGTCCGGGGTTGCGTCGTGTGCAACACCTGAAGCCTTGGTCAAGCCCGTTGTCGCACGTGTGTACCTGGCCTAGGATCGATCGGTCCGCGTTATTGGTGACGGTTGGGGATAAAGTGGGGTTCTTAGCGCGCGAACGCCAAGTCGCGCCTCCCGGATGGAACCGCTGGCTCGTTCCGCCCGCAGCACTGGCGATTCATCTCTCCATTGGTCAGGCCTACGCCTGGAGCGTCTTCAAGACGCCGCTGGAGAAATCTCTCGGCATCACCGGAACGCAGTCCGCACTGCCGTTCCAGCTCGGCATCGTGATGCTCGGGCTCTCCGCGGCCGTGCTCGGCACGACGGTCGAGCGCAGGGGCCCGCGCTGGGCCATGCTGATGTCGCTGATCGCCTTCTGCTCCGGTCTGCTGATCTCGGCGGTCGGCGTGTGGGCGGGTCAGTACTGGGTCGTCGTCGTGGGCTACGGCCTCATCGGCGGCATCGGTCTCGGCATCGGCTACATCTCGCCGGTCTCCACGCTGATCAAGTGGTTCCCCGACCGTCCCGGCATGGCGACCGGCATCGCGATCATGGGCTTCGGCGGCGGAGCGTTGATCGCGTCACCGTGGTCGACCTCCATGCTGACCGCGTTCGGTGCCACCTCGACGTCGGGCATCGGCAAGGCCTTCCTCGTGCACGGCATCGCCTACGCGGTCTTCATGAGCCTCGGCGTGCTGCTGATCCGCCTGCCCTCCAAGGAGTTCACGGCGGAGAAGGAGGCGCTGCTCAAGGACAAGCCGAAGGCCACGGTCGCGCACAACGTCTCCGCGAACAACGCGATCAAGACGCCGCAGTTCTGGCTGCTCTGGGTCGTGCTGTGCTTCAACGTCACCGCGGGCATCGGCATCCTGGAGAAGGCCGCGCCCATGCTGGTCGACTTCTTCAAGGAGTCGTCGACGCCGGTCGCGACGGCGGCGGCCACCGGTTTCGTGGCGTTGCTGTCGGCCGCGAACATGGCGGGCCGCATCGTCTGGTCGTCCACCTCGGACCTGGTGGGGCGCAAGAACATCTACCGCCTCTACCTGGGCGCGGGCGCACTGCTGTACCTGCTGCTGCTGACCATGGGCTCGTCCAGCGTGCCGCTGTTCGTGGTCGCGGCGATGGTGATCCTGTCGTTCTACGGCGCGGGCTTCGCGACCGTCCCGGCGTACCTGCGCGACCTGTTCGGCACCTACCAGGTCGGCGCGATCCACGGTCGCCTGCTGACCGCGTGGTCGGTCGCCGGCGTGCTCGGGCCGCTGATCGTCAACGCCATCGCGGACGCGGGCAAGAAGGCGGGCCACGTCGGTCCTGACTTGTACGCGACGTCGTTCTACATCATGATCTCGCTGCTGGTCGTCGGTTTCGTCGCGAACGAGTTGATCCGCCCGGTCAACCCGAAGTTCCACGAGCCCAAGGCCGCCGGCGAGATCGAGAAGCCCTCGCCCCAGGGCGATGACGAGGCCACGGTCGCCAAGTGGAACGAGGCCGAGGCCGCGGACGTCGCAGAGACGGCTGCTGACAAGGAAGACGCGGAAGGTGTGGTGAAGAAGTGAGCTCACCCCTGGAGAACCGTTCGAGCACACTGCTGCTCGTCGGTGCGTGGCTGTGGGTGGGCTTGCCGCTCGCGTACGGCCTGTACCGGCTCTTCCTGAACGCGGCCAAGCTCTTCGTCTGATGTTCAACGCGCTCGTCAACTGGCGCAACTGGCGCCTGCCGGTGAAGCTCGCCGCGGTGTTGATCGTTCCGGTCACCATCGCGGTGGGCTCCGGCCTGTTGCAGATCAACTCCCAGATCGACCGCGCCGAGTCCTACGCGGCGCTCCAGCGACTGGTGAAGGTCCGTGCCGCCCTGATCCCCGTGATCGAGGGGGTGCAGGCGGAGCGGCGGATCGTCGCCGAGGGCGTCGGCCCGGAGCTCCTCTCCGAGCAGAGCAAGCGCACCGACGACGCCCGCGCGGTGCTGCGCGACCAGATCGGCAGGACCTCTGTCAGCGAGGTCGTGACCGCCCGACTCAGCGACGTCCAGAACCGCATCGGCGACCTGACGGTGTTGCGCGACCGCAGCAGCAACGACATCCCCGCGGTGATCAAGATCTACACCGAGCTCACCGACGCGCTGCTCGACGTCGACGAGGTGATGGCCAGCGAGTTCGGCGACGCCGCCCTGCTGCGCACCGCGATGGGCCTGCACCACGTGGTGCACGTCCGCGACCAGGTGCTCTTCCAGCAGGCCGTCGTGCTGTCCGGGCTCACCCGCGGCCAGCTCACCAACGCCGAGGTCCGCGCGCTGGTCGAGTCGAACGTCAAGCTCGGCTACATCGCGGACGAGTTCGCGGCCCTCGCGACGCCCGACCAGATGAAGGTCTACGGCAAGAACTTCAGCGGCCCGGACACCGAGGCCCAGCGCACGATGCTGGCCGCCGCCGTGCTGCACCCGACCTCGGACGTGCCTCCCGCCGGGCCCAACCGGCCCAAGCCGTTGCCGATCGCGAAGCAGGACTGGACCAACGCCACCGGTGCCGTCGTCTCGGCGATGGACAGCGTGGTCACGGGTCTGCAGGACGACCTGCGGAACACCGCGAACCGCCTGCGCGACGAGTCCAGCGACGCTGCCGGAACGGCGTCCGCGATCCTGTTCGCCAGCCTGATCCTGGCCGCCACCGTCGGGTTCGTCGTCGGCCGCTACCTGCTGCGTTCGCTGAACGCGCTGCGCCGCTCCGCGCTCGACGTGGCCTGGGAGAAGCTGCCCGAGATGGTCGCGACCGGCCGCGGCAGCACCGAGATCGAACGCGTGCCGGTGAGCACGACCGAGGAGTTCGGCCAGGTGGCGCGCGCCTTCGACGAGGTGCACCAGCAGGCCGTGAAGTCGGTCATCGAACAGGCCGGCATGCGCGCGAACATGCGCAACATCTTCGTCAACCTCTCGCGCCGCAGCCAGAGCCTCGTCGAACGCCAGCTCAAGCTGATGGAGGAGCTGGAGAAGTACGAGGAGGACCCGGACCAGCTCGCGAACCTCTTCAAGCTCGACCACCTCGCCACCCGGATGCGCCGCAACAACGAGAACCTGATGGTGCTCTCCGGCGGCGACGTGGCACGGCGGTTCCACAAGCCGATCCCGCTCACCGACGTGCTGCGCGCGGCGGCCGCGGAGATCGAGCAGTACCAGCGGGTCATGGTGCACACCGCGCCGAACGCCGAGGTCGTCGGCTACGTGGCCAGCGACCTGGTCCGCCTGCTCGCCGAGCTCCTGGACAACGCGACGGCGTTCTCCCCGCCGCACACCCAGGTGTCGATCAGCGCGTCGATCGAGGCCGGCGACATCGTGCAGATCGACGTGGTCGACCACGGCATCGGCATCGACCCCGAGGCGCTCGCGGCCGCGAACCACCGCCTCGAGGTCGCGGGGGAGGGCGTGGAGGTGCAGGTCTTCCGCGAAATGGGACTCTTCGTCGTGGGCAGGCTCGCCGCACGCCACCAGATCGTGGTACGTCTGGACGCCAAACAAGGCACGGGGACTCGCGCGATCGTGTTGGTTCCGGCAGAACTGGCACCACGACGCGAAGAGTCCTGGGAGTCTTTCCGAGGGGAGACGATCGAACGACAGCAGGCATCGTGGTTCCAGCAGACGAAGCCGGCCGCCGCACCGCCGCCTCCCCCCGCAACCGCACGTCAGACGCCGGAATCGGCCCGGGGCTTCCTCGACGCCTTCCAGCGTGGTGTGCAGCGCGGCCTTCCCGACCACCAGGAGAGTCGATGAGCACGCAGGTGGACCAGTTCGGCTGGCTGGTCACCAACTTCGCCGAACGCACGCCCGGCATCGAGCACGCCGTGGTGATCTCCGCGGACGGGCTGGTGTTGATCTCGTCGTCGAAGCTGCCGGCGCACGTCGCGCCGCAGTTCGCGGCGATCGTGGCCGGTGTGGTCTCTCTCGCGGACTCGGTGTCGAAGTACTTCGCGGGCGAGTCCGTGGTCCGCACGGTCGTGCAGATGGACAGGGGCGTGATGCTGCTGTCCTCGATCAGCGACGGCTCCGTCCTCGCCGTGCTGGCGTCGTCCGCCGCGGACGTCGCCCAGATCGCGTACGAGATGACCGTGGTCGTGCGGCAGGTGGGCCAGCTGCTCACGCCGGAGCTGCGGGCAGAGCTGGCATGAGCAGAGAGCCTGACGATCAGGTCAACTTCGGTGACCTGATCAGCGGTTTCAGCTTCGACAGCGAACGGATCCGCAAGCGGGGGAAGAAGAAGCCCGAGCGTTCCCCCGAACCCATCCGGGAGCCGGACCCGTACGCCACGCTGCCGTTCGAACCGGTCCCGCCGCTGCCGTCGGTCGAGTCGGGCATCGACGCGTCGTCGTCGATCGTGCGCGCCTACGCGTGGACCGGTGGGCGCACGACGTCCGACGTGCACCTGGAGATCGAGACCCTGGTGTCGGTCAACGAGTTCTCGGCCACCGCGGTGCGCCCGGAGCACCAGGACGTGCTGGCCCTGTGCGCGCAGCCCCGCTCGGTGGCGGAGATCGCCGCCCTGCGCGGGTTGCCGCTGGGCGTCACGAAGGTCCTGCTCGGCGACATGGCAGGGCACGGGCTGATCGACGTGCACCGCACGGCGTCGTCGTACGGCGGCGACCGGCCGGACGGGATGCTGCTGGAGCGCGTGCTGGCGGGGCTGCGCCGCCTCTGAGTGGGTCCTCCCCGACGCTGATACGGTCGGGAGACCTATCTGGGGAGGTACGGGGTGGAGTTCCAGGACGTCGTCCGGCGCAGGCGGATGGTGCGCAAGTTCACCGGGGAACCGGTCAGCGACGAGAGCCTGCAGCGGATCATGCGCAACGCCGTGCGCGGCCCGTCCGCCGGGTTCTCGCAGGGTCAGGGCTTCCTCGTGCTGCAGGGCGAGCAGCTGAAGCGGCTCAGCGAGATGTTCGAGTGGTGGAGCGGGGAAGAGACTAAGACGGCGCCGGTCGTCGTCATCCCGTTCGCGTCCAAGCAGGTCTACCTCGACCGGTACGCGCAGCCCGACAAGATCGAGATCGGCCTCACCGAGGAACGCTGGCCCGTGCCCTACTGGGACATCGACACCGGCATGGCCGCGCTGCTGATCCTGCAGACCGCTGTGGACGAGGGCCTGGGCGCGGTGTTCTTCGGCACGGACAAGGAGACGTGGCCGGAGCTGCGTGCGGCGTTCGGCGTGCCGGACACGTACGTGCCGATCGGCATCATCGCGATCGGGCACTCGGCGGAGGAGGGCATCTCCGAGGGCGCCTCGCCTCTCAGGCGCAAGCGCAAGGCGTTCGACGAGGTCGTGCACTGGGGTCAGTGGAAGTGAGGTCGTTCGGCCTGCTCGGGCCGCTGGACGTGGTGCTCGACGGGCGCCGCGTCCACATCCCGCCCGGCAAGCGGCGCGTGGTGCTCGCCGCCCTGTTGCTGCGTCCTGGCCAGGTGGTCGGTGTCGACGAGCTGGTCGAGCTGGTCGGCGGCTCGCGCAACGCGCTGCAGACCACGGTCGGGCGCCTGCGCGAGGTGCTCCCGTCGCTGGTGGAGACCAAACCGGGCGGCTACCTGCTGGACGTGCGGCCCGACGAGGTCGACGTCCACCGGTTCGACCGGCTGGAGCCGCGGGAGGCGCTGGCGCTCTGGCGCGGCCGCCCGTTCGCGGACATCGGCAGCGACGCTCTCGAGCGCGACCACGTGCCCGCGCTGACCGAGAAGTACCTCGCGACGCTGGAGGCGCGGATCGAGGAGGATCTGCGTGCCGGCGAGCACGAACGGCTGGTGCCCGAGCTGCGTTCGCTCACCCGGCAGCACCCGACCAGGGAACGGATGTGGGCGCAGCTGGTCGTGGCGCTGCACCGCTGCGACCGGCAGACCGAGGCGTTGCAGGCCTACGACGAGGTCCGCGGCAGACTCGCCGAGGAGCTGGGCCTCGATCCCGGCAGGGACCTGCAGAAGGCCCACCAGCAGGTGCTCACGGCCGACAACCGGCCGCGCGCCCGCAACGACCTGCCCGGCGACATCGCCGACTTCGCGGGCCGCGCCTCCGACCTGGACGAGATCCTGGCCGCCGTGCCGTCCGGCTGCGTCGCGATCACCGCGATCGACGGCATGGCGGGCATCGGCAAGACCACGATCGCGGTCCGCGCCGCACACCGGCTGGCCGCCCGCTTCCCGGACGCGCAGCTCTTCGTCGACCTGCACTCCTACACCGCGGGCGTCGAACCGCGCACCCCGTCCGACGCGCTGCTGGCGTTGCTGACCGCACTCGGCGTGCCCGCACAGGACGTCCCGGACGGCCTGGACGCCCGCGCGGCCCGGTGGCGGGCGGAAATGGCGCACCGCAAGGCACTCGTGGTGCTCGACAACGCGGGCAGCGCCGCCCAGGTCCGGCCGTTGTTGCCCGGCACCGGCCTGGTGCTGGTCACCAGCAGGCGCCGGCTGGTCGACCTGGACGCGGCCCACACGATCTCGCTGGACGTGCTGTCCGAGCAGGACTCGCTGAACCTGCTCGCGAGCATCGCGGGACAACGGAGACTGGACCAGGACCCGGACTCCGCCCGCGAGATCGTCCGGCTCTGCGGCTACCTGCCACTGGCCGTGCGCGTCGTCGGCGCCCGCTGGCGCACCAGACCGGCGTGGTCCGCCCGCGACCTGACGCGCCGCCTCACCGAGCAGAGACTGAGCGAGCTGACCGCGGGCGAACGCAGCGTCGCGGACGCGTTCTCGTTGTCCTACCAGCAACTCACGCCCGATCAGCAACGCCTGTTCCGCCGCCTGGGCCTGCACACGGGCGAGGACTGGGACGCCTACCTGGCCGCGGCGGTGATCGGCTCGACGCGTGCGGAGGCCGAACGGCTGCTCGACGAGCTGCTCGACGTGCATCTGGTGCAGCAGCGGGAAGACGGCCGCTACCGGTTCCACGACCTGCTGGCAGAACACGCGAAGGCCTGCGTCGAGCCAGAGGAGGCAGAGGAGGCGGTGCTGCGCATCCTCGACTACTACCTGAACGTCGCCTCCACCGCGGAGATCACGATGGCTCCGGGGAGCCCGCAGATCACCACCGCGGTGCGGTACCTGCCGTTCGACCCGCCGCAGCTCGGGACACCTCGGCAGGCCGTCGCCTGGCTCGACACCGAACGCCGCAACCTCAGGGCCGCCGTGTACCTGGCGGCCTATCGCGGCCACTACGCGCACGCCTGGCAGCTACCGCACCACCTGGCGCACTACCTGTTGCGCGGTTACGGACGTGAACGGATCGAGCTGCAGAGCGTCGCACTGGCCGCGACGCACCAGCTCGGTGATCTGAAGGCCCGCGCGGAAGCGTTGAAGGGGCTCGGATCGGCGTACATGAGCCGCAACGACGAGACGCCGTTCAAGCACCTGTACGAGGCGCTCGACCTGATGCGCCAGATCGGTGACGTGCGCGGGCAGGCGTCGGTCCTCGGCATGCTGGGGATCATCGCGCGCGAGCGCAACGACCTCGACAAGGCGGAGCAGTACTTCAACGAGGGCCTGGCGCTCATGCGGAAGGCCGGCGCTCCGACCGGTGAAGCGAGAGCGCTGCACAACGTCGGCGTCATGTACGCGCTGCGCGGCGACAACGAGCAGGCGCTGGCCCACGTCGAGGCGGCGCTGTCGTTGATGGAGGCCCACGGTGACGTGAACCGCGCCGCGATGGCGTTGCAGGACATCAGCTTCGTGCACTACCACCTGGCCAACGACGACGACTGCCTCGCGTACCTGGAACGTTCCCTGGTCGCCTACCAGGAGGTGGGGGACTGGCGGGGTGAGGCGACCCTGCGGACCGACTTCGCGCACACCGCGCTCGAGTTCGGCATGCCGGGCAAGGCCCTCGAGATGGCGACGGCGGCGACGGAGCTGTACCGGACCGGCATGGGGGTGACCGACGACGACGAGGTCCTGCGGATCATGACCGAGATGGGCGACCACTACGCGGAACTGGGCCACTCCTTCGTGCTGGCGATCCGCGCCGAGATCGAAGGACGGCTGACCGACGCCGTGCGGTACGGCGAGTGGTGCCTGGAGGCGGTCGCGCGATCCCAGCGGAGGTGGGCGGGAGACCGCGTGCTCGGCCAGCTGTGCCGGCTGCACCTGGCGCTCGGCGACCGCGAGACCGCCGTCCGGTACGGAGAGCGGGCCGTCCAGGCCGCCGAGCGCCTGCGCCAGCCCAGGGCCGTCGCGGTCGCGCAGCGGATCCTCGCTAGAGCGTCAGCCCCAGCACCACCAGCGTGACGACGGCCGCCGCCAGCACGGCGAACGCCACCCACTGCTGCATCCTGTCCCTGGTCCTGCGCATCCCCGGCTCCCCTCGGTGGTGGTGCCACCGAGGATGGACAGGGCCGTCCCCACGTCGTCCCCACCGCGGTCACACGGCCCGTGAACCTGCGGGAATTCTGTGTGAGACTGAAATCTCCTGACGGTCTCCGGCGGAGGGAGCAGTGTGCAGATCGCGCGGTTCCCGCGCCCGCACCAGCTGCCGGCCGCGGTCTCCGACTTCGTGGGACGGGAAGAGCTCGTCCAGTCCGTGGTGGACCGGATCATCCCGTTTCCGCAGGTGGTCCTGCTGACCGGACCGGTCGGCACCGGCAAGACGACGCTCGCCGTGCACACCGCACACCGGGTCGCGAACGGCCACTTCCCCGACGGGCAGCTGTTCGTGCGGCTGCGCGGCACCACCCCGTACGAGGTGCTCGGCCGGTTCCTCGGCGCGTTCGGCCTGCCCGCCCCAGGCGATTTCGCGGCCAGGTTGAGCGCCTATCGAGACGCTGTGGTGCGCCAGTCGCTGCTGCTGGTGCTCGACGACGCGACGTGCGCCGAGCAGGTGAAGCCGTTGCTGCCGCACGCACCTGGCTGTGCGGTGCTGGTGACCTCCCGGCACACATTGAAGCTGCCGCACGTCGTCGAGGTCGGTCCGCTGGAGCCCGCGCAGGCGATGACGTTGCTGGGCAACCAGATCGGCCGTGCCCGGCTCGCCGCCGAGAGCGCGCAGGCGGAGGCGGTGGTGGCCGCCTCGGACTGCCTGCCGCTCGCGGTGCGGATCGCCGGTGCCACGCTCGCGGCCCGTCCGCACTGGCCGGTCGCGCTGCTGGCCGAACGCCTGCGCGACCCGGGCGGGCGGCTGGACGTGTTGGCGCACGGCGGTTTGTCCGTCCGGACGAGGCTGGAGGAGACCGCGGGAGACCTGAGCCCGCACGCCCGCCGGCTGCTGGGGATGCTCGCGGACGCGGGTGCGCACCGGTTGCCGCCCTGGGCCCCGGTGGCGGCTTTCGGTGACGTGCGCGGACAGTCCGCTGTGGACGAACTGGTGTCGGCGCACCTCGTCTCGGTCAGCGAGGCCGGGTACGCGGTGCCCGGTCTGGTGCGGGAGTTCGCGGGCAGGTCCGGTGCCGGCGAGGCGCTGCGGCGCGTGCTCGGCGGCTGGCTCTATCTGCTGGACCAGGCGCGCACCGCGTTGTACGGCGGGGATTTCGCTGTCGTGCGCGGCCGTTCCGCCCGCGAGGTCGTGCGGCCCGCTCGCCTGCTCCGCACGGATCCGCTGGCGTGGCTCGACTCCGAGCGCCAGAGCCTGTGTGACGCCGTCGGCCTGGCCGCGGAGGCCGGTTCGGACGAACAGGCCTGGGAACTGGCGCACCGGCTGGTGACGCTGTTCGAGTCGCGCGCGGACTACGAGGGCTGGCAGCGCACGCACGACGTGGCGCTGGCGGCGTGCGAGCAGGCGGGCAACCGGCGCGGTGCGGCCGCGCTGCACTGCTCGCTCGCGTCGTTGCACATCAGCCAGTGCCGCTACGACCTCGCGCACGAGATGACGTTGCACGCCTTGGAGATCTTCGAGGACCTCGGCGACCTCGCCGGCCTCGGCCTCGTCTACCGCAACCTCGGCATCGTCGCCCGCTCGTCCGGCGACCTCGTCGCCGCCCGCCAGTGGTACCAGCGCGCGCTCGCCGTGTACGAGCAGTTCGCCGATCCGGTCGGCAGGGCGTCCGTTCTGCAGAACCTGGCCCAGATCGACCTGTACGACGGCGACCCCTCCGGTGCGCTGCGGCACCTCAACGCCGCGGCCGCGTGCGACGGCCCCGCACGGGTCCTGGCGCAGATCAACTACCGCCTGGGCAAGCTGCTGGCCGCGCAGGGACGGCACGACGAGGCGGTGGACACGCTGACCGCGGCGCTGGACCTGGCGCGCACCGCACGAGACCGTCGCGGGGAGAGCTTCGTGCTGTACGCGTTGGGGCACAACGAGTTCGAACGCGGTGAGCACGAGAGGGCGCGCACGTTGCTGGGCCAGGCGGTGGCGATCTGCGAGGAGACGTTCGACGTCGTGGGCGCGGCCAGGGCCCGGCTCGAACTGTCCCGCGTGCATCACGCGTGCGGCGACGTTCGACTCGCTTCCGAGCTGGAGGCGGCGGCCCGTGCGGTTTACTCGGAATTCGGCCTGAAACCAGTGCAGGGCGATATGATCTTTCAGCCATGAGGTTGGTGTGAGGTATTGCTCCAACCGAGTGCTTGGCTCGCCCGTAAGATTCCGTTAGGGTCGCATTCGCGAGTAATTGGCGAGGCGGCGGGCGTTATCAAAAATCGCCCGAAAATTGATCAAAATTTAGTCACTTGTTCGTTTGCAACCATGATGCTGCTCCGTCCGGGTGGTGCCTTCCACGGCAGGACCAGTCGCTGCTCACCCTGCGGGACGGTGTTGACGCAGGTGTGTGCGTGCAGTGGTGCGGGGTCGGCCAAAAGGGGCTTGCGAGTCGTGAGAATCGGACCAGTCTTGTCTAATGGCATCGCCGGGATCCGTCCGGCGGACAGTGGCCTCGACACGGGGGTGGAACGCACCATGGGTGGTGTCCCTACGTTTCCCCACGGCAGACCGCTGACGTGGGCGGACCTGGAGGCGATGCCTGATGACGGGCACCGTTTCGAACTCGTCGACGGGGTGCTCGTCATGAGCCCCTCACCCCGCCCCGTGCACCAGCGGGTGGTCGCCCGACTGCTGGTGGCGCTGACCGCTGTCTGCCCACCGGAGCTGGAGGTCCTTCCCGCTCCGGTCGACGTCGTGCTCGCCGACGACACGGTCTTCATCCCCGACCTGGTGGTGGGCCGCCGCGAGCAGTTCTCGAAGCAGGCGCTCATCGGACCGCCCGTGCTGGCGGTCGAGGTCCTGTCGCCGCGCACGCGACACGTGGACCTCGAACTGAAGCGGGCGAAGTTCCAGGAAGTCGGCTGCGAGAACTACTGGATGATCGACTACGACAGTCCGTGGCTGCGGTGCCTGCACCTGGAGAACGGCGTCTACGTCGAACAGGCGTGGTCCGACGGCGAAGAGATCATCGAGCTGCAGTTCCCGTTCGCGGTGAAGCTCAGCGCCCAGTCACTGGTGCGCTGAGTGCTCGTCGCTTCACACCCGCTGGGCTGAACGGGCGACACCGTTCTACGAACGTGTAGATCAACGTTTCACCATCTGGCGTCCCCGCGCGCTGGGCTGGTTGCGTGCATCGCGACAAGGTCCAACGCGCGGAGGTCCAACGCACATGCAGCCGTTCCAGCTGCCGGAGTTCTACACGCCCCATCCGGCCAGGCTGAACCCGAACCTCGAACGCGCCCGCGTCCACACGCGTGCCTGGGCGCACGAGATGGACATGATCGACGTGCCGCAGCACGGCACCGTGATCTGGACCGACGAGGATCTCGAGTCGCACGACTACGCGTTGCTCTGCGCCTACACCCACCCCGACTGCGACGGTGACGCGCTCGACCTCGTCACCGACTGGTACGTCTGGGTCTTCTACTTCGACGACCACTTCGTCGAGCTCTACAAGCGCAACCCGGACATCAAGGGCGCGCAGGCGTACCTCGACCGGCTGCCGTTGTTCATGCCGGTCAACGGCGTGATCACCGAGGAACCGGCGAACCCGGTGGAGAAGGGTCTCGCCGACCTCTGGCGCCGCACGGTCGGCACGCACTCGCTCGACTGGCGCGAACGGTTCGCCGCCAACACCGAGCACCTGCTGGACGAGTCGATGTGGGAGCTGCACAACATCAGCTCCAACCGGCTGAGCAACCCCATCGAGTACATCGAGATGCGCCGCAAGGTCGGTGGCGCGCCGTGGAGCGCGAACCTGGTCGAGCACGCCGTCGGCCTCGAGGTGCCGGCGTCCATCGCCCTGTCCAGGCCGATCGGGGTCCTGCGCGACACGTTCAGCGACGCCGTGCACCTGCGCAACGACCTGTTCTCCTACGAACGCGAGGTGCTGGACGAGGGCGAGCTCTCCAACGGCGTGCTGGTGTTCGAGAAGTTCCTCGGCCTCCCGACGCAGGACGCCGCCGAGGCCGTCAACGACCTGCTGACCTCACGGCTGCACCAGTTCGAGCACACAGCGCTCACCGAGGTGCCGATCCTGCTCGACGAGCACGCCATCGACCCCATCGGGCGCGCGGCCGTCCTGGGCTACGTGAAGGGCCTGCAGGACTGGCAGGCGGGCGGCCACGAGTGGCACCTGCGGTCGTCGCGGTACATGAACAAGGGCGCCAAGTCCGGCACGAACGTCCTCGGCTCGTACGCCAGGACGATGCCGCAGCGGATCAAGCAGTTCTCCAGCACGCCGAAGGTCGTCGAGCCGTACACGCTGCCGGCGTTCACCACGCCGTTCACGCTGACCCTGTCGCCGCACCTGGACCAGGCCAGGGACCAGGTCGTCGCGTGGGCCGTCGAGAACGGCATGACCGGCGAGGGCATCTGGGACGAGCGGAAGATCCGCGGTTTCGACTTCCCGCTGTGCTCGGCGGGCATCGACCCGGACGCGACGCCGCAGGAGCTGTTCCTGTCCGGCTGCTGGCTCACCTGGGGCACCTACGCCGACGACGCCTACCCGCTCTGGTTCGGCCAGACCCGCAACCTCCTCGGGCTCAAGACGCAGACCGCCCGCCTCAAGGCCAGCATGCCGCTGGACCTGGTGCGGACCGTCGTGCCGGCCAACGCCATGGAGGTCTCGCTGGCCGACCTCTGGCAGCGGACCGCGGGACCGATGAACCCGGCTTTCCGCGCCACGTTCCGGGAGACCATCGACGCGATGCTCGACGCGTGGGTGTGGGAAGTGATCAACATGCACTTCAACCGCATTCCCGACCCCGTCGACTACGTGGAGATGCGGCGCAGCACGTTCGGTTCCGAGCTGACGACGTCGCTGTCGCGTTTCTCGCATTCCGCGACCGTTCCCGCGGAGCTGTGGGGAACGCGGGTCGTGCAGACCATGGAACGGTCTGCCATGGATTACTGCACGATGCTGAACGACGTCTTCTCGTACCTCAAGGAGATTCAGCACGAGGGCGAAGTGCACAACATGGTCCGCGTGGTCGAGAACTTCCTCGGGGTCTCCCAGGAACGTGCTTTCGAGATCACCTACGCGTTGATGGACGCGCGCCTCGGCCAGTTCGTGAAGTCCGTCGAGACCGACATGCCGAAGATGTTCGACGACCTCTCGCTGGACGCCGGCGCGCGGGACGGGCTGACCCGGTACGCCGACGAGCTGAAGGACTGGATCGTCGGGATCATCCACTGGCACGAGGAGACCAGCCGCTACGACGAGGCGGGGGAGATCCCGGTGGTGTTCCACCAGGGACCGTCCGGCATCGGCACGTCGGCCGCCCGGCTCGTCTCCCGCTAGCCGCTGTCAGGCGCTGACCGCCGATGGTCAGCAGACGGTCAGCGCCTCCCGGCACCTTGTGGGCAACACCGACTCACAGGGGGCGACACCATGAAGAACGTCCTGATCTCCGGCGCCAGCATCGGCGGACCCGCGCTCGCCCACTGGCTGCGCCACCACGGCTTCAGCGTCACCGTGGTGGAGCGGGCGCGCGGCATGCGGCCCGGCGGCCAGGCCATCGACGTGCGCGGCCCGGCGCTCGAGGTCATCGAGCGCATGGGCCTCGGCGACCAGCTGCGGTCGTTCAGCACCAACATGCGCGGCATGAACGTGGTCGACGCCGACGGCAACGAGCTGTTCCGCTCCACCACGCACACTTTCAGCGGCGGCGACCTGTCGAGCCCCGACGTCGAGCTGCTGCGCGACGACCTCGCCGGGATGCTCTTCGACGCGGCGGAAGGCGTCGAGTACCTGTTCGACGACACGATCACCTCGATCGACGGCACCCGCGTCACGTTCGAGAAGGCGGCGCCGCGCGACTTCGACGTCGTCGTCGGCGCGGACGGCCTGCACTCCAACGTCCGCAAGCTCGTCTTCGGGCCGGAGTCGGAGTTCATCTCCCACCTCGGCATGAACCTCGCCGTCTTCACCGCGCCGAACTTCCTCGGCCTCGACCACTGGCAGACGTTCCAGCAGGGCGAGGTCGTCGGCGGCGGCATCATGAGCGCCCGCGCGAACGCGGAATGCCGTGTCTACATGGGATTCAACGGCGTGACCGACTTCGACTACCGCGACATCGACGCCCAGCGCGCCCTGATCGCCGAGAAGTTCGCCGACGCGGGCTGGGCGTGGCCGACCGCGCTCAAGCACATGTGGGAGGCGCCGGACTTCCACTTCGACTCGATGAGCCAGATCCGGATGGACTCCTGGTCGCGCGGCAACGTCGTGCTGCTCGGTGACGCCGGCTACTGCGGTTCGCCGTTGTCCGGGCAGGGCACCAGCATGGCCCTCGTCGGCGCGTACGTGCTCGCCGGTGAGCTGGCCAAGGACCCGTCGGCCGCTTTCCAGCGCTACGAGGAGATCCTGCGGCCGTACGTGGTCGCGAACCAGGACATGGCGCTGAAGAACCAGGCGAACGGCGGCGCGCCCACCGAGGAGTTCGCCGCGGTCGTCAACAGCCTCACGCTTCCCAGCTACTGAACAGCTCGTCGATCGCCGCGCGGACGTCGTCCTCGGGGATCACGGCACCGGTGAACCTCGTCACCGCCGTGATCCCCTTGGCGTCGAGGTGGCGCCAGTCCGTGAAGCTGAGTCCCTCCAACGCCTTCCGCACCTCGGGGTCGTCACCGAACGGCGCCTGGTTCAGCAGCTCGCGGGCGTCGAGGACCTGGCCATCGCGGGCGAACGACAACCGCGTGAGCCGGTTGACGTTCCAGTAGTGGCTCGCGGCCTTCCCGTTGCGCGACAGGCGTTCCAGCACCTCACCGCGAGAGCCCTGCCAGTTGTTCAGCTCCACGACGAGAACGCCGCCGTCGATCTCCACGGCGATCGAGTCCTCCTCGAACTCGTCCACCACGTCGTCCACGTCGGCGTTCGCGATGATCGTGACCGTCGCCGCCACCCCGAGCACCTCGACGAGCCACCGGTAGGGCCGCTCGGGACGGGAGATCGGCGGCGGTGCCGGTTCGCCGCGCAGCAGGTGCCCGACGCGGTCGGTCTTCTTGTGCAGCACCGGATCCGACGCGGGCTCGGGCCAGATCGTCAGCTCGTAGCGCTCGTCGTCCTCGTCCCGGCCGGTCGCGCAGACGCGGACCCGGAACTCTCCCGGCCACGGCGCGGTGGAGCCGTGGCCGAACTTCGCGGCACCCTTCGCCGCGGTGTAGCTGATCTCCGCGATCTCGTCCCACTGCTCCGGTTCCGGCGCACCCGGCGCGTCCAACCGGACGTTCACCGACACGGGGACCTGGCCCTCCGCGATGCCGGTGCGGACGGCGAACCCGGTGTCGACCGCACCTGCGAGACCGGTCGCCGTGAAGTCCGCCTGGGCCGCGCTCAGTTCCTCGACCAGCACGAACTCGTGGCCGAACACCATCGCCTGAGTGGACCACGAGCTGCCCATGAACTCCCGGCGCCGTTTCTCCAGCAACGCCCGTTCGTAGGCGGGAGGCATCGGCAGGTCCGGGAGGATCTCGGCGGTCACCCCGATCGCGATCCCGATGGCCGCAGCTGGTTCGGTCGCCGCGGGCGTGCCGATCGCGTTCAGGACCGCCCTGGCCACCACCACGGCGACGGCCAGGTGCGCGGCTCCGCGTTGGGCGGCGATGGCGGCCTCGTCACCCGTGACCTCGCTGAGGTCCGGGAGCATCGCGCGCACGTGCCGGAGGATCAGGTCGCTGGCGCCTCTGTGCACGATGTCGGCCATCTGCACCGGTGTCGTCATCGCGCTCTGCCCGCTCATCGACAGGTACGAGAACGTGCTGCCGTCCGGCATCGGCACCAGACCGGCGATCAGCTCGGCGGGTGCGGTCAGGTCCAGCCGGGCGACGGCCAGTTCCAGCGCGCCGAGCAGTCGTTCCGCCGGCAGACCGGGGAAGTCGTGCAACGACTGCCGCACTACGGAAACGCTCGCGTGGTCCTGCCGGCGGTGCCGGACGTACGTGCCGAGCACCGCGGCCGGTTCGGCTGGAATCAGCGCCTCGATCGTCGGCACGACATCGTCGATCATCCTTCGGAAATCCCCCATCCCCCGATTGTCGCAGAGGAAATTGGCTCAGACCATTGACGACAAAAGGGATGTCTGACCAGGCTGGGTGCAGGGTCGCCGCCCCCGACTCGTGAGGAGGAGTCGTGAGAACTCGCGTTCTCGCCGCGGTCATCGCTGTCACCGCAGCGCTGTCCGTGAGCGCGCAGTCGCAAGCCGCGGAACCGCTGCAGAGCCTGGTGCCCGTACCGGTGTCGGTGCAGGCCCGCAGTGGTGTCACGCACACGCTGACGGCCGCCACGAAGATCTACACAGCCCCTGCCGCGCGGGACGCCGGCACCTTCCTGGCCGGACTCCTGCGGCCCTCGACCGGCTACGTCCTGCCGGTGTCCGACACGACGGGGACTCCGTCCGACGGCATCTCCCTGCTGCTCTCGGGCGCACCGGGGACGGTGGGCGAGCAGGGCTACCAGCTCGACGTCGCCGCGAACAGCATCGTCCTGCGCGCCAATACCTCTGAGGGCCTGTTCGCGGGTGTGCAGACGTTGCGGCAGCTGTTGCCCGCCAAGGTGGAGAGCACGACCGCGCAGGCAGGTCCGTGGACCGTGCCGGGTGTGTTGATCGTCGACTACCCGCGGTTCTCCTACCGCGGCGCGATGCTCGACGTGGCCCGTCACTTCCACCCGGTCTCGACGGTCAAGCGCTACATCGACCAGCTGGCGCTCTACAAGATCAACTACTTCCACCTGCACCTGAGCGACGACCAGGGCTGGCGGATCGTGATCGACAGCTGGCCGCGCCTCGCCACGTACGGCGGCAGCACGCAGGTCGGCGGCGGACCCGGCGGTTACTACACCAAGGCGCAGTACAGCGAGATCGTGCAGTACGCGGCCTCGCGCAAGATCACCGTGATCCCCGAGATCGACCTGCCCGGTCACACCAACGCGGCACTGGCGTCCTACGCGGAGCTCAACTGCAACAACCAGGCTCCGCCGCTGCGCACGGACATCGAGGTCGGCTACTCCTCCCTGTGCGTCAACAAGGAGATCACCTACCAGTTCGTGGACGACGTGATCCGGGAGATCGCGGCGCTCACCCCCGGCCCGTACTTCCACATCGGCGGCGACGAGGCGCACTCCACGCCCGACGCCGACTACCAGACGTTCATGGACCGCACCCTGCCGATCGTGAAGAAGTACGGCAAGACCGCGCTCGGCTGGCACGAGTTCGTGAAGACCACGACCGACACCGCCACGATCCCGCAGTACTGGGGCACCTCGACGTCCAACGCCGTGGTGCAGGCAGCGGCGGCGCGCGGCAACAAGGTCATCATGTCGCCCGCGAACAAGGCGTACCTGGACATGAAGTACAACGCCAGCACGCCTTTGGGTCTGTCGTGGGCGGGCCTGATCGAGGTCCAGACCGCCTACGACTGGAACCCCGGGACGCACCTGAGCGGCGTGCCGGAGTCCGCGATCCGCGGCGTCGAGGCTCCACTGTGGAGCGAGACGCTGGTGACGGCCGAGGACATCGAGTTCATGGCGTTCCCGCGGCTCGGCGCGATCGCCGAACTGGCGTGGTCGCCGTGGTCGACGCACAACTGGGACCAGTTCAAGGTGCGCCTGGGCAACCAGGGCCCGCGCTGGACGACCATGGGCATCGACTTCTACAAGTCGACCCAGGTCCCGTGGGACACCGGCGGCCCTGGCCCCGGCCCCTGCACGCAGCCGGCGTGGGAGCGCGACAAGGTCTACACCGGCGGCAACGTGGTCTCGCACAACGGCAAGAAGTGGACCGCGCAGTGGTGGACGCGCGGTGAGGAGCCGGGCACGACCGGCCAGTGGGGCGTCTGGCGCGACGGCGGCGCCTGCTGATCCCTGATTCATCCGGTGCGGGCGCGTAGTACTCGCCCGCACCGGGTACCAGGGTGTCGTGAATGCCCGAGTTGCCGTATTTGCCCCGTCCCCTCAGTTGACCGTCACCGTCGAGGACCTCGACGGCGAGCCGGACGTGCACCTGCACGCCGGCGGCCAGGGTTTCTGGCAGTCCAGAATGATCGCCGCGTTAGGTGTCGAAGCCGTGGTGTGCGCGACGTTCGGCGGTGAGACAGGCCGCGTGTTGCGCACCTTGTTGGAGGGCGAGCACGTCGAGGTGCGCGCGCAGGAGGTCGCCGCGCGCAACGGCGCCTACGTGCACGATCGCCGCGACGGAAGCCGTGACGAGATGGTCGAGATGCTCCCGGACGCGTTGTCCCGGCACGAGCTCGACGACGTGTACGAGTCGGCACTGGTGGAGGGCATCCGCGCGGGCACGGCCGTGCTCAGCGGACCGTCCGACGACCGCGTGCTGCCCCACGACACGTACTTCCGCCTCGTCTCCGACCTGACCGGCAACGGCTGCCGCGTGATCGTCGACCTGGCGGGCGACCGGCTCGCCGAGGCCGTGCGCGGCGGCCCGCACGTGGTCAAGGTGTCGCACGAGGAACTGGGCGAGGAGGACCTGCCCAAGCTCGTGCAGAAGGCCAGGGAGATCGCGTCCTCGTGCGTGCACGGCGTGGTGGTGTCCCGCGCTGACGAACCGGCGTTGGCACTGCTGGAAGATCAGCTTTACCTCGTGCGCATGCCACGGCTCGAACCCGTCGACACGCGGGGTGCGGGTGACTCCATGACCGCGGGGATTTCAGCGGGCCTCGCGCTGGGTATGTCGTTGACGGACGCGGTGAAGCTCGGTGCGGCCGCCGGCGCGGTGAACGTGACGCGGCACGGCCTCGGCAGCGGCGGGGGAGAGGCCGTGCGCGAACTGAGCAACCGCGTGGAACTGGAGCCGATCGAGGAATGAGCCGATGCGCGCGCTGATCACGAACGACGACGGGATCGACTCACCCGGCCTGTGGACCCTGGCGGCGGCCGCCGCCGACTGCGGCCTCGACGTGGTGGTGGCGGCGCCGGTCACCCAGGCCAGCGGCACGAGCGCGTCCGTCGCGGCCTCGGGGGAGATGGGACGGGTGGCGAGCGAACGCCGTTCGCTGCCGGGACTGGACGTCGAGGCCTACGCGGTCGCGGCGCATCCGGGGCTGATCTCGCTCATCGCGTGCCGCGGCGGGTTCGGCGGCAAGCCCGACGTGGTGCTGTCCGGCGTGAACCTCGGCGCGAACGTGGGCCGCGCGATCCTGCACTCCGGCACCGTCGGCGCGGCGCTGACCGCGCACCTCAACGACGTCACGGCGATGGCGGTGTCGCTCGACGTGGGATTGGACGGGCCCGAACCGTTGTGGGACAAGGCAGGCGAGGTGGTGCGCGTCGTGCTGCCCGTGCTGCTGGAGATGCCCGCGGCCACGGTGCTGTCGCTGAACGTGCCGAACGTCGTTGACGTGCAAGGACTTCGCTGGGCGGAGCTGGCGCGCTTCGGCGCGGTGCAGAGCCGGGTGGACGACGTGGGCGACAACGAGGTCGAGCTCGTGCACGTCTACGCGGAGGAGTCGCTGGTGCCGGGTACGGACACGGCGTTGCTGGCAGAGGGGTTCGCGACGGTGACGGCGCTGCGCTCGGTGGAGCGCGACGTCACTCCTGAGCGTGCTTTGCCGGCCTGGCCAGCGTGATGATGAGCCCGATCAACGCCGTGCGGACCTCGAGGAAGCCCTCCGTCGTCACGTCGTCGAGCGAGAACGCCAGCATCCCGAACGCCAGCAGCAACAACAGCCCGTACATGCGCGCGAGGTCGTGCCGCCACGCCATCGCGACACCCAGCACCCCGACTCCGACCTGGATCACGTGATAGTTCGGGTCCAATCCGAACACGTCGAACCATCCGAACGCGAGCTGTAAGACGCCGGCGGTGAGGGTGAGTGCCTGTGGCCTCGTGAACTCGAACTGATCGCTCAACAAGGCCATAGGTCTCTACCCTTCGGATCGCCGCCAGACCGCGTCGTACTTCGCTTGTCGCGCGCGGTCCCTCACGGCGTTTCGTTCCCGGCGACCCTGAGTCGCCGACCCTCGTGGGTACCCGTACTTCGTGAGCCGGTAATCCACGCTTTCG
The DNA here is from genome assembly GCF_051853195.1 of Lentzea sp. HUAS TT2. Classification (NCBI taxonomy): domain Bacteria; kingdom Bacillati; phylum Actinomycetota; class Actinomycetes; order Pseudonocardiales; family Pseudonocardiaceae; genus Lentzea; species Lentzea sp. HUAS TT2. The sequence continues at coordinate 4,116,229 of NZ_CP196667.1, forward strand.
GGTGCGTAGGACAACGCGAAGTACAGTCCTACAACGAAACCGAGCGCTCCGCACGCGATTGCCAGTGGCCACGCCGAGCCGAGTCCGAAGACCAGCGCCAGCGCGATGGCGACGGTGAGCGGCGTGACCTGCACGAGACTGCGCACGGTGAAGCGCAACAGCCACTTCGGACCGGTCACGTCCTCGTACACGAACTCCCTGTACTTCTGAGGAAGCCGGCCGCCCGCGTAATACCAGGCCTTCAGCGCGGGGTTCACCGTGTCGCCTTGGCGATCACCTTGTGCAGCACCTGGTTCAGCTGCGCGAGCTCTTCGAACGTCATGTCGAGCTGCTCCACGACCTTGAAGGGAATCTTGAGAGCTTCTTTTCTCAGTTCCACCCCGGCCTCGGTCAGCGTGAGCGCGAGCGCGCGCTCGTCGGCCTTGTCCCGCTGGCGCTCGACGTACCCGATCGCCTCCAGCCGCTTGAGCAGCGGGCTGAGCGTGCCGGGGTCGAGCTGCAGGACGTTGCTCAGGTCCTTGACCGTGCGCGGCGACCGTTCCCAGAGCGCCAGCATCACCAGGTACTGGGGATGCGTGAGGTTCAGCGGCTCCAGGATCGGGCGGTAGACCGCGATCACCGTCCGGCTGGCCACGGCCAGCGCGAAGCAGACCTGCCGCTCCAGTTCGAGCGGGTTCTCCGGGATGCTTGGTGTACTAATCATTGGTGTACACACTAACTCGGAGGCGTGCTCTGATCCAAGAGGTGTGGTGCAGGGCTCAGCGGGTCACTTCAGGGCTTCCGCGAGGACCTCGGCGGTGACGGCGGCGCCCGCCCTGGTCATCACGGTGCCGCCGTGGTCGACCTCGTTGATCAGCACCGGTTCGTGCAGCACGGGCAGCGCGGTGCGGAACGCCTCGGCCTGGTCGACGGTGTAGGCGGGCGGGCTGCCGGGGCCGGTGCTCCACTCGGCGTGCAGGAACCACGTCGGCACGGTCAGCTCCTGCCAGCGCGAGGTGCCGAAGATGACGTCGGTGGCGTCGGCGATCAGGGTGTCCGCCGGGAGCCTGAGGTGGCCGTCCGGGGTGAGGTCGTGGGCGAAGTAGTCGCGGATCAACGGGTCGGTGGCGTCGATCAGCGGGTTCGCCATGGCCTGCACGGCCAGGTACTCGTCGACGGTCCAAGTGCGTTCGCGGGCGGCCACCTGTGGGGCGAACGCCGCCGAGAGCATCTCCTCGGTCATCTGGGCGTGCGCGGGCATCGGGAAGCCGCCGTCCACGAGCACGAGCGCGCGCACCCGGTCCGGATGACGCACGGCGAGGTCGACGGCCACGTACGCGCCCATGGACATGCCGCACACCGTCACGGTCTGAAGGTCCAGGGCGTCGAGCACGCGGACCATGTCGTCGGCGTGCTGCCGGATGGACGCCCCGGGAACCTCGAAGCTGTCGCCGCGGCCGCGCAGGTCGGGCGCGACGAGGGAGAAGTGGTGGGCGGCGACCCAGTTCCACAGCTTGCGGCTGCCGCTGACGCCGTGGATCGCCAGCACGGGCGGGGTGTCGCCGTCGTGGATCTCGACGGCGAGGTCGCCGCCGTCTGCGGGAACCAGCATGCGGACTCCTCAGGCTTTGCCGGGGTTGAAGATGTTCAGCGGGTCGAACGTGTGCTTGACGGCCCGGTGGACGGCGTGGGCGTCCTGGCCGAGCTCGCGGACCATGCCGTCGCGCTTGAGCAGGCCGACGCCGTGCTCACCGGTGACGGTGCCGCCGAGGGCGAGCGCCTGGTCGATGATGTCCTCGAACGCCGCCTGCGCGGCGATCCTGGCGTTGTCGTCGCCGGGCGGGGTGATCAGCAACGGGTGCAGGTTGCCGTCGCCGGCGTGGGCGATGGTGGCGATCCGGACCCCGTGGCGCGCACCGATCTCCTCGATGTGCGCGAGCATCGCGGGGACCGCAGACCGCGGCACGCACACGTCCTCGGTGAGCAGCGGGCCCAGGCGTTCCAGCGCCGGGTAGGTGAGGCGGCGGGCGGCGAAGAGCGCCTCGGCCTCGGTCGAGTCGGTGGAGCGTTCCGTCCAGGCGGCGCCCGCGTCGGTGAAGGCCGCGACCAGGCCGTCGGCGTCGTCCGGCGTCTCGGCGCTGGCCAGCAGCATGGCCGCGGTGTCCGGCTCGATGCCGAGGTGCTTCCAGTCCTCGACGGCCTGCAGGCAGGCGCGGTCGATCAGTTCCAGCGCGGCGGGCTGCAGGCCTCGGCTGGTGCTCAGCGCGACGGCCTGACCTGCGGCGACGAGGCTGTCGAACGCGCCGACGACGGTGGCAGCCGGGCGCGGCGCCGGGCGGAGGCGGAGGGTGACCTCGGTGATGACGCCGAGCGTGCCCTCCGAGCCGACGAGCAGGCCGGTGAGGTCGTAGCCGGCGACGCCCTTGGTGGTGCGCCTGCCGAGCCGGACCGCGGTGCCGTACGCGACGGGACCGCCCAGCACGGCCTCCAGGCCCAGCACGTAGTCGCGCGTCACGCCGTACTTGAGGCAGCACAGGCCGCCCGCGTTCGTGGCGACGTTGCCGCCGATCGTCGACCACGGTGAGCTGGCCGGGTCCGGTGGGTACCAGAGTCCTTGCGCGGCAACGGCTTTCTTGAGGTCGTCGTTGACCACGCCCGGTTGCACGACGGCGAGCAGGTTGTCGCGGTCGATCTCGACGACCCGGTTCATCCGGCTCAGGTCGAGGACGAGGCAGCCGTCCGTCGCGTTCGCCCCGCCGGACAACCCCGTGCCCGCACCTCTCGGCACGATCGGGATGTTGTGCTCGGCGCAGTGCCGCACGGCCTCCTGAACGTCCTCAGTGGACTCCGGGCGGAACGCGGCGTACGGCGTGCCCGCCGGTGCCCACTCGGCCTCGTCGTGGCTGAGGCCTGCCAGCGTGTTCGGGTCGGTGATGAGCTTCATGGCCGCTCCAGTGCGCCGTACGCGGCCTTGTGCACGACACGTTCGAGTTCCGCGCCCCATTCGCCGGGCGTGGTGTCCGCGTGGATCGGGACCACGCCCATGCCCGCCACCGCGAACCGGGCGAAGAGCACCAGGTCGAAGGCCTGCGCGGGGGAGGCGAGTGGCGGGGTGAGGATCGCGGCGATCTGCGCGGCGCCGCTGTTGAGCTCCTGCGTGCCGGTCGCGATCAGGTCGGGCTCCGCGACGATCACCGCGCGGCGGCCGAGCTCCAGCGCCCACTGCTCGGGGGTGATCGTGTCGATCGCCGTGCGCACCGCTGTGGTCAGCGCCGCGACGGGATCGGGGTCCGGAGCGAGCACGCGGACGACGCGGCTGAGGAACGCGTCGTACCAGAAGATCGCGGCCTTGGTGCCGAACGTGCGGAAGAGCGTGCGTTCGGAGACGCCCGCGCGGTCGGCGATCGCCCTGGTCGACGTGGCGGCGAAGCCCTGGTCGAGGCACAGGGCGATGGCCGCCTCCTGGATCGCGAGGCGGGTGCGCAGGTCCTTCGCGGCGCGCGTGGTCAAGGTGTCCACGTCGCCACGGTAGCGCGAAGTGTCAGTTACTGCCAGAACTCCTGGCAGTAACTGACACCTTTTGGGTGGTTCAGAGCGCGCGGACAGCCGCGCCGAGGCGGGTGATGCCCTCGTCGATCTGCTCCGGCGTGACGCCCGAGAACGCGAGGCGGATGGCGTTGTCGCCGCCCTCCAGCAGGAAGTCGGCGCCCTTCACGAACTCGACGCCGTGCTCCTTGGCGACCGGCACCAGCTTGTCGATGGACACGCCGGGCAGCTCGACCCACATGAAGTAGCCGCCCTGCGGCGCGGTGAAGACGGCCTCCGGCAGCTCGCGCTGGAGCGCGGCGACGAGGGCGTCCTTGCGGGCGCGCAGCGCGGTGCGGACGTTCGCGACCGACTCCTCGAGACGGCCGGAGCGGCAGTACGAGTTCACGATCGACTGCGCCACCATGTTCGGCGAGATGTACGTGGTGGTCGCGATGTCCTGGACGGCCTTGATGACGGCCTTCGGGCCCACCAGGTAACCGCAGCGGATGCCGGGCGCCATGGTCTTCGAGAACGACGACGCGTAGACGACCTTGTCGTTCTTGTCCTGCGACAGCATCGTCGGCAGCGGCTCGCCCTCGAACCGCACCTTGACGTACGGGTCGTCCTCGAACAGCACGAAGTCGTACTTCGCCGCGAGGTCGAGCAGACGTGCGCGCTTCGCCTCGGACAGCGTGTAGCCGGCCGGGTTGTGGAAGTTCGGGATGATGTGCGCGAGCTTCGGGCGCACACCGCTCTCCAGCAGCTTCTCGAGCGCGTCGACGTTGATGCCGTCGGTCTCCAGCTCGATCGCGTGGATCTTGGCGCCGCGCTGGCGCAGGTTCAGCAGCGTGCGGTCGTAGGTCGGAGCCTCGACCACGACGTCGTCGCCCTGCTGGACGAGCAGTTCGAACAGGAACGCGTCGGCCTGCATCGAGCCGTTGGTGACGAGCACCTGCTCCGGCGCGACGCCGTGCTGCTCCGCGAGCCAGGTGCGCAAAGGCACGTAGCCGACGCTCGTGCCGTACGCGAAGGTGCCGCCGGGGTCGTCCGTGAAGGCTTTCTGCGCCGCTTCGCGCAGGCCTTCCTGGTCGATGATGTCGAGAGAGGGCGCTCCGCGCGTGAACAGGATCGAGGCCATGCGCGGAGCGTACAACTCTCACAATCTGGGCTACGGCCTATATACGTATGCGTTGAGCTGTTGCACCGCCTGGGCCGCGTTGCCCAGGTGATAGAGATCGACCGCGAGGAAGTTCGGCTTCTTGCGCGCCGCGGGCTGGCAGAACTGCTGCGCACGGTTCGCGAGCTTGCCGTTGTCCGTCGTCGCCGTGCTCGTGAACGGAACGTCGCGGAAGTGGTTCATGACGAACAAAGGCTGGAAGCCGCCCGTCGCGGTGAGCGGTTTTTCATCCCATCGGCTGTAGCAGGACCAGTCGGAACTGCCGAGTCCCGAACCCATCGACCAGTAGTTCTCGACCGTCCAGTCCTTCTGGTAGAGCACGCCGGAGTCCTCGCGCCCGTCCTTGCCGTGGTCGGTGAAGATGATCAGCCGCTTGTTGCTGCCCTGCAGCTGGCTGCGGGTGGGCCACCCGTTCTGCTGCACGCCCTCGGCCCGGTACAGGACGTCGTTCAGCCCCTGCACCTTGCGAAGCTCGGCGCGCAGGGTGTTCGCGTCGACGTAGTCCTCCAGGAAGACCGTGATGATCTCGCTGCGGTTGTTCTTGAGGAAGTCCACGATCCGCTGGATGTCGACGTTGAGCGCCACCGGCTTGCTGACGAGCGTGCAGCTGTTGTGGCACAGGATCGCGCCGTCGGGCGTCTGGTGGATGTCCAGCATGAAACCGCGCACGCCATCACTGAGCTGCTGCACGATGCCGCGCGTCTGGTTCTTCGCGAGGTTGATGAACGGCGGCGCGAACCCGCCGTCCACCCCGTTCGCATAGGCGTTGTGGGCGGTCAGGAACGTCATCTGGTCGAGCCGCGGATCCTGCGGCATCGGCTCGGTCTGATTGGCCACCGGCGTCAGGTACCAGCGCGTCTCGCCGTCCAGTGCGAAGAATTTCCATTGATCACCGAACTGACGGGGCTCGTGAACCGTATCCCCGAGTGAGCACGAACCCATGGTGAGCTGACGGGTGATGCACTGACCCGGCGAGTCGGTGTTCTCGAACCTCCCGTCGCTCAGCCGCCACTGCTGGCGGTCCTCGTTGCCCTTCGGGCGGTGCAGTGCCAGTCCACTGCCGCTCTGGGCGACGTTGAGGCCGGTCCGGACACTGGTGACGTAGAACGTGCCCGCGGGCGCCGCGTCGGCGGTGGCGGGTACCAGGGGAAGCAGGAGCAGGGCCGCGATGGCAGGGAGGTATCGCACGGTGACCAGAGTCACCCACCTGAGTGAAACATGAAACACCCTCAGTAGTGTGGACGTTTAACACTGTGGGTATCCCCAGTGTCGTCGAGGCCTCTTGTAGAGCAGAACAACTCCAAGGCAGCCGTCGCCCGACCGAAGGGTTAGGGCCGGTACTCGGGCGCCGCCTTCACAAGCCGCGCAGGGTTCGACTCCCTCGGTTGCCACTTGCTCCGGGCACTGCCCGCGAGCGCTCCACGCCGAATTCCCGCGGCGGGATGTACAGGCGTCGCGGCCGACGGGCCGCGGCGCCTCTCTCGTTTCACGCCGTCGTTCAGAACGGCGGCTCGCCGCTGAAGGTCACTCCGGGATCGCGGTCCCTGGTGGGACGGGGCCTGCTCGAAATCCGTCTGGACGCAGAGAAGCCCGCCCGGCAGAACACCGGACGGGCCTCCAAGAGCTGAATCAGATGGCGCGGACGTCTTGCGCCTGCGGGCCCTTCTGGCCCTGCCCGATCTCGAACTCCACGCGCTGCTGCTCCTCGAGCGACTTGAAGCCGGAGCCGGAGATCTGCGAGTAGTGCACGAACACGTCCGGACCGCCGCCGTCCTGCGCGATGAATCCGAAGCCCTTCTCGCCGTTGAACCACTTCACGGTGCCCTGCGCCATACCGATTGCTCCCTAGATGTTGGCCCCCGCCAGAGCGGGTTCGCGCGCAGTCTGCCAGTCGAAGGTCTCTCTCACATCGTGGTTAGCCCGGTGGTGTGACGAAGTAAGTTGAAGTGGATACCACCGGGAGGAGCAGGGATGACGAACTGGCTGGACGTCGCGCACGAGGTCGCGGCGACGCTCAGGTCCGATGCGGCGGACAGGGACCGGGCCAACCAGCCACCCATCAAAGAGGTGGAACTGCTCCGGCAGAGCGGCTTGCTCAACGTCGAGGACTGGACGCAGCAGCAGCGGATCGGGCGGATCGTGGGTGCCGCCGATGCCAACGTCGGGCACCTCCTCGGGTACCACTACCTGCAGATTTGGCGCAGCGGCCTGTTCGACGCGCAGTTCAGCGTGCAGCCGGACCAGTTCTGGGCCGGTGTCAGCAACCCGCTCGACGCGGCGCTCGAACTGAGCCCCGCCGAAAATGGTTTCGTCCTGAACGGTCGCAAGACCTTCGCCACCGGAGCGGCCGTCGCGGACCGCCTCGTGGTGAGCGCGACGCGCACCGACAACGGCGAGAAGTTGACCTTCCTGCTCGACGGGAAAGCAGCAGGAATCACCTACTTGGACGATTGGGACAACATCGGGCAACGTCTCACGGCGTCCGGTGGCGTGAACTTCGAGAACGTTCAGGTGACGGAGATCCTCGGCGTGCAGCCGGCGAACGAGGACCCGCGCATCAGCCTCGCCGCGATCGGCTTCCAGCTCGTGCTCGCCCAGCTCTACGTCGCCATCGCGGAAGGCGCGCTGCACGAGGCCGCCGACTACACCCGCACGAAGACCCGCCCGTGGTTCGTCAGCGGCGTCGAGTCGGCCACGGAGGATCCGTACATCGTCGCGGCCTACGGCGAGATGGTGTCGCAGACCAGGGCCGCCGGGCTGCTCGCGGACGAGGCCGCCCGTCAGCTGCACGAGGCCACCGAACTGGGCCGCCACCTCACGGCGGCCAAGCGCGGCGAGGTCGCCGTGGTCATCTCCGAGGCGAAGGTCGTCAGCACCAAGCTCGTCAACGAGGTCACCAGTCGCATCTTCGAGCAGGTCGGCGCGCGCGGCACCGCGGCCAAGTACGGCGTGGACCGCTTCTGGCGCAACGCCCGCACGCTCACGCTGCACGACCCGGTCGTCTACAAGGCCCGCGAGGTCGGCGAGCACTTCCTGACCGGCGCGCGCCCCGCCTTCACCGGGTACAGCTGATGCAGCCGGTCCTCGCCGACTCGGTGAAGCTCACCGACGACGGCGTGCTGATCCTCGACCGCCGCCAGTTCCCGTTCGAACGGAACTGGGTGCTGTGCCGCACGGCCGAAGAGGTCGCGCGGGCCGTCGAGGACATGGTCACCCAGTCCTCCGGCCCGTACTTCGCAGTCCTCTTCGCCATGGTGCTCAGGGCGCGCACCCTCGAACACCTGCCGTTCGACGAGGCTCGCGAGCAGCTGGCGAGAACCGCGCACCTGCTGGAGAACACCAGGCGCACCAACAACGCCCTGCGCAAGGCCACCAAGGTCGTCCTCGAACACGTGGACGCGGCCCAGGACGTCACGCACGCGCTCCAGGGCGCCGAGGAAGGCGACCGCAGGTACCGGGCCAAGAGCCAGGCGCTGGGCGAGCACACGGCGAACCTGCTGCCCGACGAAGCCACGGTCATGACCCACTGCTGGGCCGACCTGTACCTGACGGAGACGGTCAGGGCGGCACAGGCGCAGGGCAAGCGGCTGAAGTTCTTCTGCACGGAGACCAGGCCGTACCTGCAGGGCGCCAGGCTCACTGCGGAGACGCTGATCGAGATGGGCGTCGACACCACGCTCATCACGGACGGCATGGGCGCCGCCGTGCTGCAAAGCGGTGTGGTCGACGCGTTGGTCACGGCGGCCGACCGGGTCACCATGGACGGGCACGTCGTCAACAAGGTCGGGACACTGGGTCTGGCCGTGGCCGCGCACGCGTTCGGAGTACCGTTCCACGCCCAAGTGCAGGCACCCGATCTGCTGGCGCCCACGACGCACCACGTGGAGATCGAGTACCGCGACGGCTCGGAAGTGTTGCAGGTGCTCGGCAGACCGAGTGCCACGCCGAGGGTGAAAGGGCACTATCCGGCGTTCGACGTGACGCCGCCGCGCTTCGTCACGACCGTGGTGACGGACCGGGGCGTCTACAACGCCGGTGAGCTCGACAAGTACTACGAGGGAGAACAGCGGTGAGCAAGTGGGTCGTGCTCGACATCGAGGGCACGCTGAGCGCGACGGACCAGGTGCTGGTCGTCCTCTACGACTACGCCCGCCCGAGGCTCGGTCCGTGGATCGAGCAGCACGGTGACGACCCTGTGGTCGCCGAGGCCGTGCGGCAGATCAAGGAGCTCGCGGGCCACGACGACGTTGTCAAAGCGCTGCACGACTGGATGGACGCCGACCAGAAGGTCACGCCGCTCAAGACGTTGCAGGGCCTCATCTGGCAGCAGGGCTACGCGCAGGGCGACCTCGTGGCGGAGTTCTTCCCGGACGTCGTCCCCGCGATCCGCAAGTGGCACGGCGACGGCGTGAAGCTCGCGATCTTCAGCTCCGGCTCGGTCGCGGGCCAGGTCGCGTTCTTCCAGCACACCACCGACGGCGACCTGACCCCGTTGCTGGAGCACCACTTCGACACGGTCAACGCCGGGCCGAAGCGCGAAGCCGCGTCATACCACAAGATCGCGGAGACGTTGCGGTCCGACGACATCACCTTCTACAGCGACGTCCCGGCCGAGCTGCACGCCGCGCAGGAGGCGGGCTGGAAGACGGTCGGCGTCGCGCGCGCCGGTGAGCCGTACGGCAACGCCGACTTCACGCCCCACCCGACGGTCTGGGAGCTCTCGTGACGGCGGAGCTCGCCCGCGAGTGCGTCCGCTACGCGCAGATGGGCTGGATGCGCGGCACCTCGGGGAATCTTTCCGTTGTCCTGCAACGTGATCCGCTCCGCCTCGCGGTGACGGTCAGCGGCGTCGACAAGGGCGAGATCACCGCGGACGACAGCGTGGTCATCGACGCCGACGGCAACGCGGTCGACTCGCCGAAGGTCCCGAGCGCCGAAGCGGGTCTGCACGCCAGGATCGCCCGCGTCGCCGGAGCGGGCGCCGTCGTGCACGTCCACGCGCTCGCACCCGTCGTCGCGGCGGAACACTGGCCAGGCGGCGTGGTCCTCAAGGACCTGGAGATGCTCAAGGGATTCGGCCGGTACGACCACGAAGAGGTCGTGATCCCGGTCGTGCGGAACTCCCAGGACATGATCGAACTGGGCGACGCCTTCGAGAAGGGCTTCGACCCGAAAGTCCCGGCACTGCTCGTCGCGCGGCACGGCGTGTACGTGTGGGGCGACGACCTGACGCAGGCACGGCACCGCCTGGAATGCCTGGAGTGGTTGCTGCGCTTCAAGGTGGAGACGCGAGACATCTTTACGGGGAGGAACTCATGACGCTGTTGACCGTGTGGCCGGAATCCGGCCCCGAGGAGACCGTCCTGCGCACCACCGACGCCGAGGAGATCACCACCGCGCTCAAGGAGCACGGCGTGCGCTTCAGCCGCTGGTCCGTTGTGGACGGTGTGACCGCCGAGAACGCCCTGGAGATCTTCGAGAAGGACATCGCCCGCGTCAGCGAGACGGAGGGCTACGGCTACGTGGACGCGATGGAGATGACGCCGGCCGACACCGACGAGTACCGCGCGAAGGCCGTCGAGTTCCGCAACAAGTTCCTCGCCGAGCACACCCACGACGACGACGAGGACCGCTACTTCGCCCGTGGCGCAGGCGTTTTCTACCTGCACATCGGCGACAAGGTGTACGCGGTGTTCTGCGAGGCGGGCGACCTGCTGAGCGTTCCGGCGAACACGACGCACTGGTTCGACATGGGCACGACGCCGGATTACGTGTCGGTCCGGTTCTTCCACGACGACGACGGCTGGATCGGGAACTTCACCGGAAGCGACATCGCGACGAGGTTCCCGACGTTCGACGAGATCCGTTCAGGAATGTGAAAAGTTCGCCTACCTGAACATTGTTCCGGAATTTGAACGAACTATTGATTCCCTCCGTCCTCTGACCTCACAGTGGTACAGACCACTTATCGAAGGTCGGAGGGATTCAACGTGGAAACCCCTGCACTCCACACACGACGATCCGTGCTCGCCCTCGCGCTGACGGCACCCCTGCTCGTGGCCCCGGCGGCTCAGGCCCTCGCTCAGCCGCCGTCCGCGCAGTGGGTCTCGGCGCCGTACACGTACACGGTCCAGAAGCCCTACAACCTCGCGACCAGCGCGCGGTACAAGTTCGAGGGCGGCGTCCACACGATGTGGGTGTACGACTACGACCAGCCGCACACCCAGGGCAGCCCGACGGATCCGCGCACCGAGCTGCGGTTCAACCAGGAGTACTCCAGCGGTTCGCGGGCCTGGGAGGGCGAGATCTACATCCCGGCCGGCGTCAGCGGCCCGACCGTCGTGCAGATCCTGCGCGGCAGCCGCCCGGACGGCACGCGCGCCACCGACGTGATGCTCAACGTCGCGAACATCAACGGCGGCACCCTGCGCAAGGACAGCAACCAGGTCATCGCCACCGGCATTTACAACAAATGGTTCAAGATCCGCGTCGAGCACACCGCGGTGGCGGGCGGCCGGGGCACCGTGAAGACCTATTACAACGGCACCCTCAAACTGACCCACCAGGACGAGGGCCCGGCGACGCGGTACTTCAAGAACGGCGTCTACCACCACGGCAGCGGCCGCGCGGAGGCCCGTTTCCGCAACATCACCTACTGGCGTCAGTGATTCCCTGAACCGGTCCCGCTTCCGCGTGCCACGGCGGGACGCGCGGAAGCGGGACGTCTGTCAGCGCTGAGGCCTCCACACGCCGAACCACTGCTCGGCACCCCATTCCTCGAAGCGCCTCACCTCGGTGAAGCCCAGCTTCGCCGCGAGCCGCATCGACGCCAGGTTGGCCGTCTGCGTGGTGATCACCACCTGCTCACCGGGACGTGCGGCGGCGAACCAGCGCAGCGCCGCCGCACATGCCTCGGAGGCGTAGCCCTGCCCCCAGAACTCCGGCAGGAACAGATATCCCAGCTGGGGCTCTCCGGATTCGTGGTGCGGGTCGAACGTGATCATGCCGATCAGCGCGTCGTCGAGCGCGACGACGAAGAAACCCGTGCGCCGGCCCGGCAACGCGGGCATCGTGCGCACGACTTCGTCCCGGGGCTTGGAGCCACCGATGTAGGTGCCGACCTCCGGCGACGAGAACAGGTCGGCGAACGCCTCGCGGTCGCTTGTCGCGGACTCGCGCAGCACGAGCCGTTCGGTCCTGATCGGGGCGGGAGGCCAGTCAACTGATCCGGTCATGCGATCGACCCTAGAGTGGCGCCATGGACTCACGGGTGGCGGTGGCCTCGCTCGGCGGCACGATCACGATGACGGGCTCCGGCGCGGTGTCCCCGACCCTCGGTGCGCAAGACCTGGTGGCAGGCCTGGAAGTCGGCGAGATCGCCACCCTGGCGACGATCCCCGGCGCCTCGCTCACCTTCACGACACTGCTGGAGACCTTTGACTGGGCCAGCGACCAGGTCTCGCACGGCGCCACCGGTGTGGTGATCATCCAGGGCACCGACACGCTGGAGGAGACCGCGTACTTCTTCGACTGCCTGTGGCCGCACGAGGAACCGGTCGTCGTCACCGGCGCGATGCGCCACCCCGGCCTGCCCGGCGCGGACGGCCCGGCCAACCTCGCCGCGGCGGTCGCGGTGGCGGCGGCAGCGAACTCACGTGGGCGCGGCGCGTTGCTGGTCCTCAACGACGAGATCCACGCCGCACGCTGGGTGCGGAAAGCCCACAGCAGCCTGATGAACGCCTTCGCGTCGTTCCCCGGCCCGCTCGGACTCCAGGTCGAGGGCGCACCGCGGTACTTCCACCCCGCGCACCGACTGCCGGCGCTGCCACGACCTCTCGACGCACCAGCGGTTCCGCTCGTCGAGGCCACTGTGGACGATGACGGCTCGATCCTCGACTGGCTCAACGTCCAGGGCGTCGTGGTCGCGGCCACCGGCGCCGGGCACGTCTCGCAGGGGATGGCCGAGGCGATCTCCCGCGCCCGGTTCCCGGTGGTGGTGGCGTCGCGAACCGGTGCGGGCACGACGTTCCGCGACACCTACGGCTTCACCGGGTCCGAGTCGGACCTGATCCGGCGCGGCGCGGTCATGGCGGGATGGTTGTGCCCGCGCAAGGCACGGGTGTTGCTGCGACTCGCACTCGGTTCGCAGACCGCGGCCGAGGACGTGTTCGCGGTCCGCGGCGAAGTCTTCTGAGCGCTGCTGCGGGTGTTGCGCCGCGCCCTGCCGGCCACCTCGGGAAGGCGGCTGGCGGGCGCGGCACGCTAGGCGGCGTGGAGCGGGTTGGTTCTCGGTCTTCGGTGCGGATCTATGAACGCCGGCGGGCAGAAGGTGGGGAGGCCGCCGGCCATCTGGATCTCCCACTCCGAGTGGTGGACCAGGTCGTGGTGGCGGCGGCAGAGCAGGACCAGGTTGTCGGCGTTGGTCTCGCCGCCCTCGGACCAGAGCGTGATGTGGTGCGCTTCGCAGTGTTTCGGCGGGCGGGTGCAGCCGGGGAAGGCGCAGCCCTTGTCGCGAGCCACCAGCACGCGGCGCAGGCCGGTGTTGATCCCTCTGGTCCTGCGGCCCACGTCGTAGATCTGGGAGTGGCTGCCCAGCAGCGTGGGGATGATGCCGGCATCGCAGGCGAGCTTGCGGACCTTGTTCATCGGGAGGTGCTCGCCGTTGTCCAGCAATGCGGTGCCGATGCCCTCGCGGAGCTTGTCGTAGTCGACCGTGACCGTCAGCTGGACGCGCTCACCGCCGTGGATCCGGTGGCTGCTGGAGCGCAGGGCCAGGTCGACGATCTCGCACAGCGCGTCGCCCTCGCGTTCCGGCGCGAACCGCACGTCGTTGGGCTCCGGCTTGGCCAGCGGGTCGATCAGCGCGTCCAGCTTCGCGCCCGTCTCGGCGTCGAGGTCGGCGGACAGCAGGTACCGGCCGCCCCTCCACTGGCGCCGCAGCACGTTCTTCTGCCGCGTGGGCTCCGGCTCCTTGGGCTCGGGGCCGTCCTGGTCCAGGCGGTAGGCCAGCTCCTTGCAGAACGCCTTGGCAGAGCGCGGTTCGTGCTGCCGTGCGTACTCGACCACGTGCTCCTCCGCCACGGAGGGCAGCGCGGCCATCGCCTCGGCCAGCACCTCCACGTGGTCCTCCGACAGCTCTCCCTCGGCCATCGCGGCCGCGACACCGGGGAGCGCCGGATCGATCCGAGAGCCCGTCGGCGTCACCGTGGGGCACAACGCCTGCGCCTGCTTGATCCTGCGGCGCGACACCCTGGGATCCCAGCGCAGCATGTGCTTGAAGACCTCGACGAGATCCTTGTACCCCAGCGACTCCGCCGCGCCCTGCTGATCGAGCGCGCCGATGACCTCCAGCACCTGGAAGTGAAGCTGTTGCAGCGCGCGGACCTTCCGCTTGAGCTCGTCGAGGAGCTCAAGCGGGGAGGCGAGCGCGAGGGCGGTCATGTCTTCATCGTGGCATGAACACGTGTTCGAATTCCATTCCACGATCGGATGAACGTGCAGGTCAGACCCTATGGCGCCGTGTGCGACGCACGATGTCATAGGGCCTGCCGTTTTCACCCGAACGAGCCCGTGGCATGGATTGAACCCAATCCCTACCGTCGCAAGTTATGACCGCGATCATTTCCACCCCGTACAGCCGGGATCTCGGCGACGAGCTGCGCCGCCTGAGGGAGACGCACACCCGGTTCCACGGCCGTGCGATGGCCGTCCAGCTGGGCTGGGACCCGAGCAAGGTGTCCGACATCGAACTCGGCAAGGTGCGGGCGAGTGAGATCGACCTCGTCCAGTACCTGACGGCGTGCGGCAAGGACATCGTCTTCATCGACGCGTTCCGCGGTCGCTACTACAACGCGTTCGACCTGTTCTTCGCGCAGCTGCCAGACGACCTGCGGACACTCGCCATGGCCGAGGCGATGGCCTCCAAGATCATCAGCCTCGACATCATGACCGTGCCTGGTCTCGTGCAGGTCGAGGACTACACGCGGGAGCTGTTCGTCGACTCCCACATCGAGGCGCCGGAGGACATCGAGAAGTTCGTCCGTGCGCGAATGGAGCGACAGGCGATCATGAGGCGGCCGAGCCGTCCGGAGTGCTTGTTCTACGTGCACGAACTGGCGCTGCGGATGCAGTTGGGCAGTGTCGCGGTCCGGGAGGATCAGTACCTGCGTCTCCTCTTCAACACCCACATCCTCAGGGTCGTGCCGGCGCACATCACCGCTTTCCGCTCCCCGTGTGTGCTGTACGAGTTCGAGAAGGCATCGCCGGTCGTGTACTGCGAAACCGACATGGCCAAGGTGTTCGCGCAGGACAAGACCGCTGTGGCACGGGCGAAGAGGCTCTTTCAGCGACTGGATGCCGTTGCACTGGATGAGGAACAATCGCGGAGCAAGCTGATGGAGTACGTCAGCGGCCTGCGAGAGGACTCGGATGTTCCAGGAACGGACTTGGCGTAAGAGCAGCTACAGCGGTGGCAGCGGCTCGGGCAACTGCGTGGAGGTCTCTCTCGCCCAGGACACGTTGGTGCGGGACACGAAGAACGCGAGCGGTGCGGTACTCGCGTTCTCCACCCCTGCCTGGCGCGCTCTGATCAACTCGCTCTGACCACCGACGTGTTGGCGGTCTCGACCGTCACCCGGACGGTCTGAGGAGCGAGCGACTGCAGGTACTGCGCGTGGTCCGAGCCGATCGTGTCGCTGAACGCGATGAACGCCAGGTGCGGCAGCTCGAACGCCGTGGTGGCGCAGAACTCCTCCAGGCGGTCGAATCCGCGCCGGATGCCGGTGGCGTCGAGGCCGAACGCGGCGTGCTGGTCGAGCTTCGCGGCACCGATGTCGAGCAGGTGCAACGCGTGCATGGCGTGCGTGAACGCCATCGCGCACACCTCGATGCGCGAGCACGACAGCAGCAGCGTGCGCACCATCGACGGGTGCAGTGACTTTCCGGACGTGCGCAGGACGACGTCGATGCCGGCGGCGCGGAACAGTTCGACGATCTCGAACAGGCCGGGCACTCCCAGCGGCTCGCCGCCTCCCAGCGTGACGGTCTCGGGGCGCATCGAGATGAGCGCCTGTGCGATGTGCAGCATTCGGTCGTGGCTGAGCCGCGCGTGTGCGACGTCCCAGGTGATGTCCATGCGAATCGGGCCCCCTTCGGCGGATACGCCGATCCAAACGAGGGACCGGTCCCGCCGTCAGGTGACCGGTGTCCCGTCTTGGGAGGGACTTCCGAGCCCCGCCTCACGGGCGCGCACGATGGCCTGCGCGCGGTCGGCCACCTGGAGCTTGGTGAAGATCGCGGACACCCGGTTGCGGACGGTCTTGCCCGACAGGCTGAGCCGGTGGGCGATCGACGGGTTGTCCATCCCGGACGCCATCAGCTCCAGCACGTCCCGTTCACGGTCGGTGAGCTGCGGGAACAGCACCGCGCGGGACGACGAGATGGCGGTGAAGTAGCCCATCATCCGCTGGGCGATGGTGGCGCTGAAGATCGCCTCTCCCGCTCCTATGGCCTGCACCGCGCGCACGATCTCGTCGTCGTCCGTCGTCTTGACCAGATAACCGCGCGCGCCGGCCTTCATCGCCGCGAACACGAGCTCGTCGTCCTCGTGCATCGTCAGCACGAGGACACCGACGTGCGGCAGGGCCTCCTGGATCTGCTTCGCGGCCTCGACACCGCCCAGCACGGGCATGTGCAGGTCCATCACGACGACGTCCGGTGCGAGGTCGAGGACGACCCGCACGGCCTCCTGGCCGTCCGCCGCGTCACCGACGACCTCGAGGCCGTCCTCGCCGTCCAGCAACGCCTTCAGGCCGCGCCGGAACACCGGGTGGTCGTCTGCGATCACAACCCGCGTCACTGGGCCTCCAACGGGATCCGCGCCACCACCCGAGTGCCGTGTGGTTCCGCCGGTCCCACTGTGCACGATCCACCCAGCTCCGCGCAGCGTTCTCGCATCGAGTCGAGCCCGACACCCGGTTTGGACCCGGCCGCGACGCCGCATCCGTCGTCGACGATCTCCACGACCAGATCACCGTCGGCCCGCACGGTGATCACGCACTTCGACGCCCCGGAGTGGCGTGCGGTGTTGGTCAGCGCCTCCGCGACGATCCGGTAGGCGGCGACCTCGACGGCGGCGGACAGCCCTTCGATCGGCTCGGCCTCGACCTGCACGGTCAACCCGCCGCTGAACCGCGCGGCCTCGTCGCGCACGGCCAGCGCCAGTCCCTGGTCGAGGATCGGCGGCCGCAGCCCGTCCACGAGACTGCGCACCTCGACGGCGGTCGTGTCGACGTCGGCCAGCACCGGGTCCAGCACGTCGCCCAGCGAGCGGCGCAACGCCTTGAGCTGCAACCGGATCCCGACCAGCGCCGGTCCGACGCCGTCGTGCAGGTCGCGCCGCAGCCGCAGCCGCTCTTCTTCACGGGCGCGCACCAGCCGTTCGCGGGCGAGCTGCAGATCGGCGGTCAGCTTGATCGACTGGGCGGCGGGGGCGGTGGAGCGGGCGAGGTCGACGAGCAGGCTCAGCTCGCGGTCGCTCAGCCGTTCGTCGGGGGCACGCGGCTCGACCACGAGATCTCCGACGGAGGAACCCCGGTACGTCATGGGGAAGCGCAGCTGGGGCCAGCCGCGGCTGCGTCCGTGCTCTGCCAGCACCGACCCGCCGCGGATCGCCACGTACGGCAGCTTCAGCGACTCGGCCACGGTCTGCGCCACGGTCGGCAGCACGTCCTGCGAGCGTTCGAGCTTCTCGCTCAACGTGGACAGCGCCGCGTGCGGATCGGAACGCTGCCCGAACAGCCACCGGTCGAGCCTGCGCTGCAACCAGCTGCGGATCGGCGCGAACACCAGTCCCGCGGCCACGACCCCGATCACCTCGGTGTCGTTCGTGAGCAGCTCGCCGGCCCCGACCATCACGCCGAGGTAGACCAGCAACAGCACCACGGTCAGCGAGCCGTAGAGCAACGAGCGGTGGATCAGCAGGCTGATGTCGTACAACCCGTACCGCACGATCGCGATGACAGCGGCGGCCGGGAACGCGAGCACGCCGACGATCCACGCGATGTGCCCGTCCGTCGTCTCCACGACGGTCGCCACACCCGCGAGCGTCAGCAACGCGAAGGCCCACACGAGCAGCCGGCGTTCGTCCCCCTCGGCCCTCCGCCACCGCAGAGCCAGGTTCACCACGGCCGCGAGGACGGACACCCCGGCGGCCAGCACGGCGATCAGGGTGATCGTCTTCGCGAGTCCACCGCCGCTGTTCTGCCAGAACGAGGCGGGATCGCCCCACGACGCCCAGGCGATCCCGATGGTGCCGACGAGAGCGCTGAACAGCGACGCGCCGATGGCGATCCACCAGCGGTTGCTCAACGGCTTGCCGTTCGGGAAGACCAGTGCCACGGCAGGCAACAGCGCGTACGTGGGCCACCAGACCCACGCCTCGACCCATCGGGCGGGGTGGTCGGCGGGCTGACCCGCGACCGCGACGGCGACGGCGCCGAACAGGCCCATCACCAGCAGCAACCACCCGACGGACGACCTGCGGACGTGGCCGATCACGCGCACCCCGAGCAGGGTGCAGGCGAACGCGACCAGCCAGTTCCGCGGATGCGAGACCGCGCCGGTGACCGCTGTGTGCACGACGGCGTAGAGCACACAGGCGGCCACCAACGCGCTGATGACCCGCGCGAGGGTGACCTCGCGGCGGGTCAGTCGCTGAGCCAGTGCCACAGGTTGTGGAACGGAGAACCGTCGTCGAGGGTGGAAAGGCCTCCCGGCCAGCCCTGGAAGGTCATGATCCGGTGACGCAGCTCTTCCACGGTTCTCGGTTCGGCCGGCTTGTGCGAGTGATCGAAATCGACGTCCCCAGGAGGCGCGTTCATCGCGCGCACCTGAAGCTCCGCGTACCAGGCGAGGAGCTCTTCGTCGGACATGTGCGAAAAGTACGGCGGCGTTACTTTCTGCCCGGACTTCGACATGCCTGGAAGGAGTCGTGGGCACTCGTCTGGATACACGAGTGCCCACGAACTTCTCGAACTTTTTCCGGCTAGCTCACGGGAGGACCTGGATCTTGCGGCCGACACCTGCCTTGAACTGGTCCAACGCCCCCGCGTAACCGTCCAGCGGCACCCTGTCACTGATGAAGATCTCGGGGTCCAGTACTCCGGTCGCGAACAGGTCCGCCGCCCGTTCGAACGAGTGCAGCACCGCCATCGAGCCGGTGATGGTGATCTCCTGGTTGTAGATCTTGTACGGCTCGATGGTCACGCGGGCCGAGTAGTCCGAGACTCCGAACTGGAGGAACGTGCCTCCCTTCGCGACCCGGTTCAGACCGTCCTGGATGGCCTTCTCGTTGCCGGTGGCGTCGATGACGACGTCCCAGCCCTGTGGACGGTCCAGTTCGTCCGCCGACGTCGCGACGTTCGTGACGCCGAGCTGCACGGCGGTCTTGAGGCGCTCCTCGTTCAGGTCGACCACGTCGATCGACGACGCGCCGGTCAGCTTGCCGAGCTGCAGCATCATCAGGCCCATCGTGCCCGAGCCGTAGATCAGCACCCGGGACGCCATCTGCGACCGCAGCACGTCGTAGCCGCGCACGGCGCACGACAGCGGCTCGATCAGCGCGGCGTCCTCGAGCCGCACGTGGTCGGGCAGCTTCACGCAGTTCGCGACGGGCGCCACCGCGAACTCCGCCGCGCCACCGGCCGTGGTGACGCCGATGGCGGCCCAGCGCTCGCAGAGGTTGTTCTTGCCGTTGCGGCACATCCGGCACTCGTGGCAGTAGAGCGACGGGTCGACGGCCACGCGGTCGCCGACCTTCAGCTCGTTCACCTGCGAACCGATCTCCACGATCGTGCCGGCGAACTCGTGGCCCGGCACGACCGGCAGGGTGGGAGCGAACTCGCCCTGCAGGATGTGCAGATCCGTGCCGCAGAGCCCGCAGGCCGCCACGTCGACGACCACTTCGCGGGGACCGCACCTGGGATCGTCCACAGTGGTCACTTCGACGGACCCGACGCCGGTGATCACTGCTGCTTTCACTTGACTGCTCCCAACGAGAGGCCCTGGACGAGCTTGTCCTGGGCGGCGAACCCGGCGATGAGCACCGGCAGAGAGACCACGACCGCCGCGGCGCAGACCTTGGCCAGGAACAGGCCCTGCGACGTGACGAACCCGGTCAGGTACACGGGCGCGGTGCCGGCGACGACACCGGTGAGCACCCGTGCGAAGAGCAGCTCGTTCCAGCTGAAGATGAAGCAGATCAACGCCGTCGCCGCGATGCCGGGCATCGCGATCGGTGCCACGACCCTGCGCAGGGTCGTGATCAGCCCGGCGCCGTCGATCGAGGCCGCCTCGAGGATCTCCTTGGGGACCTCGGCGAGGAACGAGCGCATGAGCCACACCGCGATCGGCAGGTTCATCGAGCAGTACAGCAGCGTGAGGAACGAGATGTTGTCGAGCATCCCGGAGAACTGCGCGATCAGGTAGATCGGCAGCAGCGCCGCGACGACCGGCATCATCTTGGTGGAAAGGAAGAAGAACAGGACGTCCGTCCACTTCTCCACCGGCTTGATCGACAACGCGTACGCGGCCGGGATCGCCAGCAGCAGCACGATGATCGTCGACCCGATCGAGGCGCTGAACGAGTTGATCAGCGGCGGCCACGCGCCCGCGTCGAAGAACTCCGCGTAGCCGTCCAGCGTCAGCGGTGCCGTGAGCGACGGCGGGTTCGTCGCCGCGTCCGACTCGCTGTGCAGCGAGGTCAGGAACATCCAGGCCACCGGCGCGAAGAACACGAGGCCGGAGAGCCAGGCGAGAACACCCCAGCCGTGCTTGACCCATTGGGTGCTCATCGCTTCTCCTCCTTGAACAGCGAGGACACCGTGCGCAGCGCGAACGTCGCGATGATGATCGACCCCGCCACCACGATCACGCCGGCCGCGGAGGCCTCGCCGTACTCGTGGGCCTGGTAGAAGGTCTGGTAGATCATGTACGGCAGGTTCGCCGTGCCCAGACCACCGGACGTGATCGTGAAGACCGCGTCGAAGTTCTGCACGATGTAGATCGACCCGAGCAGCCCGCCGAGCTCCAGGTACTGACGCAGGTGCGGGAACGTCAGGTAGCGGAAGATCTGGAACGGCGACGCGCCGTCGATCGTGGCCGCCTCGACCGGTTCGATCGGCTTGGACTGCAGGCCCGCCAGCAGGATCAGCATCATGAACGGCGTCCACTGCCACACCAGCGACAGCACGACGGCGCTCATCGGCATGGTGGAGATCCAGTCCGGCTGGGCGTCGAAGCCCAGCCAGTTCAGGATGCCGTTGAACAGGCCGTACTCCGGGTTGTAGAGCACGTGCTTCCAGATCAGCGCCGCCGCCACCGGGACCACGAGGAACGGCGCGATGAGCATCGTGCGCACGAACCCGCGGCCCCGGAACTTCTTGTCCAGCAGCAACGCGAGGCCCAGCCCGAGGACCAGGCTGATCAGCACCACCGACGCGGTCAGCACGATCGTGTTGACGACCGAGGACCGCAGATCGGGGTCGGTGAAGACGTTGACGTAGTTGTCGAACCCGGCGAACCCGCGGTTGGTGGGGTCGAGCGAGTTCCACTTCATGAAGGAGATGACCAGCGTCGCCACGAACGGCAGCTGCGTCACGATGATCAGGAAGATGAGCGCGGGCAGCAAGGGCGCCCGCCGCGCCCACTTCGGGTAGCTCCTGCGGGGGACG
Source organism: Lentzea sp. HUAS TT2 (assembly GCF_051853195.1). Lineage (NCBI taxonomy): Bacteria > Bacillati > Actinomycetota > Actinomycetes > Pseudonocardiales > Pseudonocardiaceae > Lentzea > Lentzea sp. HUAS TT2. Next base: position 4,137,643 of record NZ_CP196667.1, read on the forward strand.
GGGGGCGGCCGGTCCACGACCGACCGCTCCCGCTCTATGACCGCCATGTCACTGTCCCTTGTACTTCGCCGCGACCTTCTCGGCGAGCCCCTGGCCGTTGTTCAGCGCGTCGTCCACCGTCACCGCGCCGGCGATCGCCGAGCTGATCTGCTGCGACACCTGGGTTCCCAGGTCGGTGAACTCGGGGATGCCGACGAACTGGATGCCGGGCGCCGGACGTTCCTGCACACCGGGGTTGAGCGGCTTCGCGCCCTTGATCGCGGCCTCGGCCATCGCGGAGAAGCTGCCGGAGGACTGCTTGTACTCGGCGCGCTGGTAGGTCGACGAGCGCTTGCCGTCGGGGAGCTTCGACCAGCCGAGGTTCTTGCCGACGAGCTCCTCGTAGCCCTTGCCGGACGCCCACGAGATGAACTTCCAGGCGTTGTCCTGCTTCTTCGACGCCTTCTGGATGCCGAACGCCCAGGTGTAGAGCCAGCCGGAGCTGTCGGTCTTCACGACCGGCGCCTGGGTGAAGCCGAGCTTGCCCTTGATGGGGGAGTCGGCGGCCTCGAGCAGGCCGGCGGCGACCGTGGCGTCGTACCACATCGCGACCTTGCCCTGCGTCATGTTGTTGAGGCACTCGGCGAACCCGGCCTGCGGGGCGCCGGCCTCACCGTAGTTGCGGACGAGGTCCACGTAGAACTTGGTGGCCTCCTTGAACTCCGGCGCGTTGACCTGCGCCTGCCAGTCCTTGGTGAACCACGTGCCGCCGAAGGTGTTCACGACCGTCGTGAGCGGCGCCATGACCTGGCCCCAGCCCGGCTGGCCGCGCAGGCAGATGCCGCGCACCTCGGGCGTGGCGACCTTCTGCGCCGCCTCCGCGACCTGCTGCCAGGTCGGCTTCTCGGGCAGCGTGACGCCCTTGGCCTCGAAGATGTCCTTGCGGTACATGAGGAACGACGACTCGCCGTAGAACGGCTGCGCGTACACCTTGCCGTCCGCCGCGGTCAGCGACTGCCTGATCGGCTCGAGGATGTCGGCCTGGTCGAACCCGCTGTCCTTGGACACGAAGTCGTCCATCGGCGCGAGCCAGCCGTTCTTCGCGTACATCGGCGTCTCGTAGTTGGAGATCGTCGCGACGTCGTACTGCCCGGCCTGGCTGGAGAAGTCCTGGCTGATCTTGTCGCGGACGTCGTTCTCCGGCAGCACGGTGAAGTTCACCTTGATGCCCGTGTCCTTGGTGAAGTTGTCCGCGGTGAGCTTCTGCAGGTCCTGCATCTGCGGGTTGTTCACCATCAGCACGTTCACCGAGTTCTCACCTCCACCCCCGCCGCCGGCGCCCGAACAGGCGGACGCGAGCAGCAACACGGCGGTGGCGGCCCCGAATGTGCGAAGAGGTGTGCGAATCGACGGCATCGTCGGTTCCTTTCAAGGGTTTTCGGGCGCGTCAAAGAGGGGGGATGCACCCGAAGGAGGGAGGGCGTTCAGTGCCCGAAATGATCAGGCGCGGATGACCTTGGGGCCTAGCAACGTGTAGCGGTGGGCCTCGTGGGCGGACAGGCCGCTGTCGGTGACGACCGCCTCCAGATCGGAGACCTCGGCGAACCGGTGGAAGCTGGACACGCCGAACTTCGTGTGCGTCCCGACGAAGATCTTGCGCCGGGATGCGTTGAGCGCCTTGGCCTTCACCGCTCCGACCGCCGGGTCCGGGGTGGTCAGGCCGTGCTCGCGGGAGATGCCGTTCGCGCCGATGTACGCGAGGTCGATGACCATCTCACCGAGCATCCTGGTGGTCCAGTGGTCCACAGTGGCCAGTGTGTGGCCCCTGACGCGACCGCCCAGCAGCAGGACGGTGCACGACGGGTGCTCGGACATCGCCGCCGCGGTCGGCAGCGACGCAGTGATGATCGTGAGCGGGTTGGTCGTGGGCAGCGCCTCCGCGACGAGCTGCGGCGTGTAGCCCTCGTCGATGAAGACGGTCTCGGCGTCGTCGAGCCGTTCGGCTGCGGCCTTCGCGATGCGCCGCTTCTCCGGGACGTGGGACCCGGCGCGGAACCGGAGCCCTGTCTCGAAGCCCGCGCTCTCGACGGGGACACCGCCACCGTGCGTGCGGCGCACGAGGCCGTGTTCGTCGAGTACGCGCAGGTCACGCCGTACCGTCTCGGGTGCGACACGCAGTTCCTGCGCCATCTCCACCACGTCGACGCGGCCGTCGGCGCGGGCCCTGGCCAGGATGCGCCGCTTGCGTTCCTCGGCTCGCATGTCACCTGCCCATTCGGCTCTCTGGTTGCCCGTTCGGGCCGTGCATAGATGAAACACCCTCGAAACATTGTGGTGGGTGCCACAACAGGATGGAATCCTGCCCGATTTATGCCCGGCTCGCAGTGTGTGACGGCCTGTTCACGCAGGTCGACCAGAGCGGGCATGCCCGAGTCCCGGCGCCGCTCTGCCCGCATTGCCCCCATGTGGGCAAAATGAGTGAGCGGCTGTGGTCACAGTTCGACCACAACCGCTCAACGGTTCTCAGTTCGTACTCAGTTCAGCCAGGCAGCAGCGTCCTTCGGGAGCTTGCCGTCCTCCAGCGGGACGCTTGACAACGTTGGCACGCCCGGCAGATCGATCGCGTCGTCCGACAGGTTGACGACGCAGGTGTGGTCACCGCGCTTGAACGCCAGCACGTTCTCACCGAGGTCGAGCCACTCCAGGTCGCCGTCGATCGCGCGGCGCAGCGCGAACACCCGGCGGTACAGGGCGAGCATCGAGTCGGGGTCGTCCGTCTGGACCGCGACCGAGAAGTCCTGCCAGTTCCCCGGCTGCGGCAACCAGCTCGGACCGTCCTCCGCGGACCAGGGCAGTGGCACGCGACAGCCGTCGCGACCCCGGTCGGTGAAGCCGGAGCGGTGCCACACCGGGTCCTCGCGCAGCTCGTCCGGCAGGTCCTCGACCTCCCAGAGGCCCAGCTCCTCGCCCTGGTAGACGTAGACGCCGCCGGGCAGCGCGGCCGTGAGCATGATCGCCGCACGGGCGCGGCGCGTGCCGAGCTCGAAGTCGGTCGGGGCGCCGTGCTGCCTGTCCGCGAAGGAGAATCCCGTCTTCTCGCGGCCGTAGCGCGTCACGTGCCTGGTGACGTCGTGGTTGGACAGCACCCAGGTCGGTGGTGCGCCAACGGGTTCGTGCGCGGCCAGCGTGCTGTCGACGACCGTGCGCAGCTCGTCCGCGTTCCACGGGCAGCACAGGAAGTCGAAGTTGAACGCGCTGTGCATCTCGTCCTGCCGGAGATACCGCGCGAACCTGACCGGGTCGGGCAGCCACATCTCGCCGACGAGGATGCGGTCGCCGTCGTACTCGTCCACGATCTGCCGCCACCTGCGGTAGATCTCGTGCACACCGTCCTGGTCGGAGTAGGGGAGGTCCACGTCGGGCTTGGAGAAGTCCTTCACCAGACCGTCGGCCACGTCGATGCGGAAGCCGTCGACGCCGCGGTCGAGCCAGAACCGCAGGATGTCCTCGAACTCGTCGTGGACGACCGGGTTCTCCCAGTTGAAATCCGGTTGCTCGGCCGCGTAGAGGTGCAGGTACCAGCGGCCGTCCTCCAGCTTGCTCCACGCAGGACCGCCGAAGCGCGACTGCCAGTCGTTCGGGATCTCCTCGGTGTCACGGACGTGGAAGCGGTCCCACAGGCCGTCCTTGAACCACGGGTGCTGGTCGCTGCTGTGGTTCGGGACGAGGTCGATGATGATCCGGATGCCGAGTCCGTGCGCGTCCGCGATGAGCTTCTCCGCGTCGGCGAGCGACCCGAACACCGGCTCGATGTCGCGGTAGTCCGCCACGTCGTAGCCACCGTCGGCCAGCGGGCTCGGATACCACGGGTTCAGCCAGATCGCGTCGAAGCCGAGGCTCGCGATGTGCTGGAGCTTGGCGCGGAGGCCGGCCAGGTCGCCGATGCCGTCCCCGTTGCCGTCCGCGAAGCTGCGCAGGTAGACCTGGTAGATGGATGCGTTGCGCCACCAACTCATCTGGTGTCCTTTCAGCCTTTTACGCCGCCCGCGGTGAGCCCCGCGAGGATGTGCCGCTGGAACGCCAGGAACAGCGCCACCATCGGCAGGCTCGCCAGCACGAGGCCCGCGAGCAGGAGGTTGATCGGGGTGTCCGGAGCGAAGCGTTGCAGCGCGACACTGAGCGTCTGCTTCGCCGGATCGGGGAACACGAGCAGCGGCCAGATGAAGTCCTTCCAGGCCGCCACGACCGCGAAGATCGAGACGACGGCGAGGATGGGGCGGGAGATCGGCAGCACGATGCGGACGAGGGTCGTCCACGTGCCCGCGCCGTCGATCCTGGCCGCTTCGAGGAGCTCTTCCGGGATCTGGTCGAAGAAGCGCTTGAGCAGGTACACGTTCAGCGCGTTCGCCGCGGCCGGCAACCAGATGCCCGCCGGGTTGTTCAGCAGGTCGAGATCGGTGAGCGTGAGGTAGACGGGCACCAGCACGGCCGTCGACGGCAACATCAGCGTCGCCAGCATCAGGCCCATGATCACGTTGCCGAAGATCGGGCGGAGCTTGCTGAGCGCGTAGGCCGCGGGCACGATCACGGCCATCTGCACGGCCCACGCGCCGAGCGCGACGACGAGCGTGTTGAGGAAGAACGTGCCGAGGTCCATGTAGTTCCAGGCGTCGACGTACGCGCCCGGCTCCCACGTCTCCGGCAGGATCGTCGGTGGTTGCTGCGCCAGTTCCGCCGGTGGCTTGAACGCGCCGAGCAGCACCCAGACCAGCGGGAGCAGGAACGCCGCGGTGAACAGGACCAGCGTGGCCGTGAGGACGATCCAGTAGGCGGGGCCGGTTCCTCTGGTGAGAGTCCTCATGCGTCGGACTTCCTGGTGATCTTGAAGTAGAGGAAGGAGAAGACGCCCAGCACCGCGAAGAGGATCAGGCTCAGCGCGCTCGCGGTGCCGAAGTCGTTGTAGTAGAAGGCGTAGCGGTACAGCAGGAGCAGCACGGTGACCGTGGACTCCTCCGGGCCGCCGCCGGTCATGATGAACGGCTCGGTGAAGATCTGCATGGTCGCGACGACCTGCAGCAGCAACAGCATCAGGATCACGAACTTGGTCTGCGGGATCGTGATGTGCCAGACCTTCTTGACGATCCCCGCGCCGTCCAGGTCCGCGGCCTCGTACAGGTCGCCGGGGATGGTCTGCAGCGCGGCCAGGTAGATCAGCGTGGCCGAGCCCATGTTCGCCCAGGTGATCACCAGGACGAGGCTGATCATGCTGGTGCTGCTGGAGTCCAGCCATTGGCTCGTCGGCAGCCCGAGTCCTCTGAGGACGGAGTTGAACAGTCCGGGTCCTGGGTCGTAGAACCACTTCCACAGCAAGGCCGTGACCACTGGCGGCAACATCACCGGCAGGTAGACCAAGAGGCGGAAGTAGCCCTTGGCGTGCCGCAGCTCGTTGAGCACCACGGCCGTCAGGAAAGGGACGCCGAAACCGAGCAGCAGAGCCAGGAGCGTGAAGTACAACGTGTTGCGCCACGCCACCCCGAACAGCGGGTCCGCGAAGAGCCGCTCGAAGTTCGCCCAGCCCACCCAGTCGGGACTCGTGACGAAGTTGACCTGCTGGAAGCTCAGGACCACCCCGCGCACGATGGGGTACCAGGAGAACACCGCGAAGACGACCAGTGCGGCACTGAGGAAGCCGTACGCGGTGACGTGGCGCCGCACTCACTTCACCTGGGCCAGAACGGCGTTGACCTTGGTCTCGGCGTCCTTCAGCAACGCCGAGTGGTCAGCGTCCTTGTTCGTGAGCACACCCTGCACGACGGTGTCGAGGATCGCGTAGACCTGCTGGGCCTGCGGCGGCTCCAGCGTGCCCTTGGTCTGCTCCGAACCGTCCACATAGGCCTGGAAGTTCTGCACCGGCATGGTGGCGTACTTGGACTTCAGGTCTTCCTGCTGCTTGCGCGGCTCACCGGTCCAGATGTCGGCGATCGGCGGGATCGGCAGGCCGACGGGCTGGCCGCGGTCCTTGTACTTCTGCAGGTTGCCCTCGAGGCGGTCCGGGTTCAGGTACTTCCACTGGATCCACTTCAGGCCCGCCTTGATCTTCTCCGGCGTCGCCTTCGGGTTGATCATGTAGCCCTCGCCGCCGAGCAGGGTGCCCTTCTGCTCCGGGATCGCGGCCAGGCCGTAGTCGTCGTACTTGCCCTTGAACTGGTTGACGATCGCGGCGACGTTGTCCGGCCCGGCCAGGTACATGCCGAGCTGACCCGCGCCCATCATGTTCTGGACGTCGCCGATCTCCAGGAGCTGCTTGTCGCCCATGGTGTTGTCGTCCCAGCGCATCTCCTTGAGCCTGCGCAGGACTTCCTTGCCCTTGTCGTTGTTGAAGTCGGCCTTGTAGGTGTCGCCGTCCTTGCGCGCGACGTCACCGCCGACGGACTTCATCCACGTCGTGAAGTGCCAGCCACCCTGGTTGCTCTTGCTGTACTCGGCGAACCCGGTGACACCGGCGTCCTTGAGCTTCTTCGCGGCCGCGCGGACCTCGTCCCACGTCTTCGGCGGCGAGTCCGGGTTCAGCCCGGCCTTGGTGAAGTTGGGGCGGCTGTAGAGCAGGCCCATCGTGTAGTTGGCCGTCGGCAGGCCGTAGACCTTGCCGTCGGCCGTGAAGACGTCCTTGAGCTCCTGCTTGATGTCGCCGTAGTGCGGGACGTCCTTGACGTAGTCGGTCAGGTCGGCGGCCTGCTTGCGGGCGATGAGGCCACCGGGATCGGTGAAGTAGACGTAGAAGACGTCCTCCAGCTGCCCGCCGGCGAGCTTGGCGCTGAACGTCTTCGGGTCCATGAACCCCTCGTGCGGCACGAGGTCGATGTCCGGGTTCTTGCTCTCGAACTCCGCGACGTCCTCGTCGAAGACCTTGCGGTCGAACGCCTGGGTCTGGGGCGGCTGGCCGTTGATGTTGATCGTGACCTTGCCACCCGGCTCCGTCGTGGAACCGCTCCCACAGCCGACTGTGCTGAGGGCCAGGACACCGCCAATCAGCACGGCAGCGGACTTCTTCATGGTGGAGCCGCCCTTCTCGCGAGCGCGTCGATGTGACGGCGACCATAAGGCGCTGTTACATCTGAACGCAATATCCAGACGAAAACTCGCAAGAAGACGACTTCGCTCGTTACCTCACCGGCGCACTGGACGCCCGCACCACCAACTCCGGCTCGAACAGCAACTCGTCCGGCGCCACCGCGTTGCCGGAGATCTGGTTGGCCAGCAGCTCCACCGCCGCCCGCCCCATCGCCTCGATGGGCTGCCGCACCGTCGTGAGCGGCGGATCAGTGCAGGTCATGAAGGCGGAATCGTCGTACCCGATGATCGACACGTCCTTGGGCACGTCCAGCCCAGCCCGCCTGACGGCCCGTATCGCACCCAACGCCAGCGGGTCGCTAGCGCAGATGATCGCCGTGACCCCGCGCTGCACGAGCTTCGTGGCAGCGGCCTGCCCACCCTCAAGACTGAACATCGCGTGCTCGACATCCGCGCCACCACACTTGTCGATCGCCTGCTGCTTCCGGATGCTCGGCACGTGGTCCGGCGGCCCGAGCACAGCCCCGATCCGCCGATGCCCCAGCGACGTCAGGTGCCCGTACGCCTGCTCCACCGCCACCGCGTCATCACACGACACCCTGGGGAACGCCAGATCGTCTATAGCCGCATTGACCAGCACCGCAGGCAACTTCCTGCTCATCATCTGCTGGTAGTGCCCGTGGCTCGCGTCCTTCTGCGCGTACAGCCCGCCGGCAAAGACAATCCCGCTCACATGCTGCTCCAGCAGCAGCTCCAGGTACTCCGCCTCCGTCACCCCGCCGGCCGTCCGCGTGCACAACACAGGCGTGAAACCCCTTTGCGCCAGCGCGTTGCCCACCACGTCCGCGAACGCGGGGAAGATCGGGTTCTGCAGCTCGGGCAGAACCAGCCCGACCAACCGCGCCCGCTCACCCCGCAGCTGCGTCGGCCGCTCGTAACCCAGCACGTCAAGTGCCGTGAGCACGGCACTGCGCGTGGCGTCCGAGACCCCTGGTTTGCCGTTCAGCACCCGGCTGACGGTGGCCTCGCTGACCCCGACCTTGGCCGCGACCTCGGCCAGCCTCCGTTGCGTCATGGCGCAAGTGTACGCAATTTCTTGCGTTCGCTTGCAGCACCATGCTCACCCGCTCGGCAGGCGCCCCCCGCTTCACCTCGTCGATAGCCTTGAACGTCACCCACAGGTGAGGGAGACCGTGATGGCCACCGACCCAGTCCAGCCCGTTCCCGCTCCCCAACTTCCCGAACGACCGGGCCTGCCGCAGCCGGTGAAGAGCGTCGACTGGTTCCGCCGCATGCCCACGGGAGGTGGCACCGTCTACGTGCGGTCGGTCGACTGACCGGGTGCCATGCGATCACGCGTGCTCGTCTACTTCGGCAGCCTGCTCGCAACAATCGCACTGATCAACACGCCCGTTCCCAGGATCGTCGTGTCCGCGGTGCTCAACCCCGAAGCCGGCGACGCCGTCGCGCGCAGCCTCGGCTCGGTCACCAAGGACCTCGTGCTGGTGCTGCTCATCTCGATCTACTTCGAGTGGATCCGCACCAGAGCGCAGACCGAGCTCCTGCACGGCATCGACCACAAGGTCGACGACCTGCGCGCCGCGACCGCACCGGCGGTCCGGCAACTGGTGCTGGACTCGACCTCGCCCGAGAAGCTCGCCACGACCGCCCTGGACCGGCACATGCCGCACGTGGGGGACAAGTCCTCGCTCGTGTCGCTGGTGCTCTCGCCGCGCCCTGCCTACAACGACGTGTCGATGGTGTTGCGGGTCGAACGGGTCGACGGAGACGTGGTGCACGTCGGCAACCTCGTCGAGATGACCATGCCGCGAGGCCTGGTCCTGATTGCTGCCACGACGTCGCCGACGCACTCGGCTGCCTTGTCCGCGGCGTGCCCGCAGCTGTTCGAGGTCACCGCGCTGCCGCGGCTGGTTCCCTTCCACGAAGCCGTGAAGACGTACGGAGAGCAGCTCGAGTGCTATGTGGAGCCACCTCTCGGCGGAACCAGGCGGGTGGAGTTCCGCAGGGTGCCGGCGAACGCGATGCGCAGGTACATCTCACTGCCGGTGGGCATGGCGAGCTCGGAGCTCGCGCTCTTCGTCGCGGACCTCAGCGGTGAGAGCACCGAGCTCATCCGCGTGCGCCAGTACTTCCACTGGTCGCAGGACCTCAACGAGCACTTCATCTACTGGTCGGCGGACCGGCCGATGTTCATCAGGAGCATCACCGTGGACGTGCGTGAGCTGCTGAGGATCGGCACGCGGGAGGTGGTCGTGCACGCCTTTCTCGGCGGCCTCGACTCGCTCATGCTCGACACCGACGAGGGACATCTGTCGACGAGGCTCGATCGATGGGTGGTGCAGGGGCAGGGCGTCATGGCGGTGTGGTGAGTCAGCGGCGCGCCTCCCGCCACAGCAGCGCCACCCCGTGCCCCGGCAGCATCCACGACCGCACGTCCAGGTCCCCGAGCTGGTCGGCGCGCAGCCACTGCGCCGCCTCCGTGCCGGACCGGAACGTGAACGGCATGATGCGGAACTCGTGGCCGGGGGAGTGGTCGACCGCGAGCTCGGTGGCGTCGAAGCTGATCTTGTCCACATAGGACGGGTACGGCGACTGCCAGTACGCGAAGCCGTCGTTGGTGCGCTGCAGGGAACGGGACGACACGGTCAGGCCCAGGATCGCGCGGACCACGTGGTCGTCGGCTATGCCGCTGAGGTCGCACTCCAGGATGCGCAGGTCGCTCATGTGGTCCAGCGGGCTGAGCTTCGGCAGTGGGGCCATGGCCTCGCGGAAGAACGTCAGATAGTTCGCCCACTGGTCGAACCTGACCTCGATCGGCGGGATCTGGCTCGGTTCGGCGGAACGGCTCTGGCCGTCGTGGTCCAGGTAGTCGATGGTGATCTTGGTGGAGTCGCGGATGTCGTCCACCGAGTCGAGGAAGAGCGAGGCGTCCGGCATGAAGTAGAGCTCGAACAGCGGGAAGCGGCAGGCGGCGCTGATCGTGTCTCGCAGGGTGGCGTTGCTGGTGGCGAAGATGACGAACCTGTCGACGGGGACGCTGTGCCGGAACTGGTGCGTCTGCGTCGTGGTCAGGTGGTAGGTCAGGGTGTCGACGCCCTGCAGCGCCAGGCGGACCGTGGTGTGGGTGCTGATCGTCAGGTCGTCGCCCTTGGGGCGCATGCCGCTGCCGCCGAGCACACCGGACACCACGTCGTCGTTGCGCTGGCCGGTGCCGTAGATCCTCGACAGGAATGTCCTGAGCACCTCACTGGGCAGGAGGTGCTCGACGATGCCGGGGCCGGAGATGCGGCCCATCTCGCTCACGAGCCGCTGGTGCAGGAACAGTTCGTACGAGCCGAGCAGGAAACCCGCCAGCGCCGGCAACGGCCACAGCACCACCAGCACGTCGTGCAGCAGGCTTCGCGACGTGGGTTGCCAGAGCAGCACCGCGGTCAGGTCGACGGCCGCCACGAGCAGGAGCAGGAACGCGACGGCCAGCGCTTGTCTCTGCTTGCGCGCAGCCGCCACGTGGTCGCCGCCCCCTCACTCCACCCGGTCGTCCATACATGGTGGGAGTGATGGCCGATCAGCGCCAGACCCTTTCGGTCCTTGTCGTATCAGCAACGCCTCAGCGCGACTTGCCCCAGATCGGGTTGTCCGACACCCCGACATAGGTGCTCAGGGTCGCCCTCGGCTGGGTGTCGTCCACAGCCACGTCGTTGTACAGCCCGAGCAGATGGGTCGTCATCGCGCTCTTGGCACCCACCTCGTCGTGCCGGCGGAGGAACCAGATGACCTGCTCGTGCTCGTTCGCGGAGCGGTTGTGCACTTCGCGCGACGGGTGTGCGTGCCGCTTGCAGTCCTGCAGGCCGGGCACGAGCGCCTGGTACATCTGCTCCAGCAGTTCGTTGTGCGACGCGCGGATCAGCGCCGAGTGGAACTCCTCGTCCGACTCGATCACCTCCTGCGTGTCGTCGACAGGCGCGCGCTGGTAGCGGCGGTTCAGCTTCGCGAGCTCGTCCAGCTCACCGTCGCCTGCGCGCACGGCGGCCAGCGACGCGGCGGTGGTCTCCAGCGCGATCCGCACTTCGAGCAGGTCGGTGTGGGAGAACTGCCGCGCGGCGAGCCTGCCTTCGAGGTGCTCCTCGACGGCGGCGAGGTCGGTGCGGCGGACGTACCAGCCCAGGCCGCGGCGGACCTCGACGATGCCCTGGAGCTGCAGCCTCTGCAGTGCCGTGCGCAGTGACGAACGGGCGACGTCCATCTTGTCGGCCAGCACGGGCTCGGTGGGGAGACGGTCACCGGCTTTGAGCGTGCCGCCGATGATCTGCTCCCGGAGCTTCTGCTCGATCAGCTCCGGAAGTGGCCGTCGCGAATCAGGCGAGAGCGACCAGCTCTCGCCGAAAGGGACGTCATCGGCGGACATTGGTCCAGGGTAGGCCTGTTGCCTGTCTGTTGCAACTTGTCTGGCAACCTGTCGACCGTTGACAGACAACCTACAGGGCGGGACGATTGGGACAGGCGAGGCCCCCAGGACCGCCCACACCTGGGACCAGCACTCGCCTAGTCGGGAGGGAAACGAGATGTCCGCAGGGAGTGCACTCGGAATCGCCGCCGCCGTCGCAGTCGCCGTCACCGCGATCGGATGGCGCACCGTGCTCACGATGGTCGCCGTCTCGATCGTCGCGCTGGCGGTCGTCGGCTTCGTGAACGTCACCAGCATCTTGTTCAGCTGATGAGCAGATCAACCTGAAAATCGTGCCCCGGCCGCGTCCTCGCCAGACGTGACCGGGGCACCGGTGTTTTGTAGGGGTATCCAATGTGTTGTTCAGATCACCGTGTGCCCTAGAGTGGCGCGGATTCCGGGTGCCGCCGACGTGGAGGCGCCCATGACTCCATGGCGTCGGGGGACGTGAGTACGGGGTCTTCGGTGACGGGTTCGCCCGCTGTGAGTGCGCATGCGCTGCATGCGGCGCTGGTTCCTGCGCCTGCTCTCGTGGACGAGAGACGCACGCTGTACCGCCTCGCGGCCGAGATGTTCGCCCCCGGAACCGAGTTGTCGGACAACCTCGCGGATCACCCGATCGTCCGATATGAGCTCGGCAGGGCGCTCGCCGGCCACGGTGGTGTGGATCCCGCTCAACTGGCTCAGGTCGCGTCGATGGGAGTCCGCGACGCCGGTGTGCTCGTGGCCTCGGACCCGGCGTCGGCCGAGGTGCTCGAAGCCCCGCTGCGCATCACCGCTCCCTCTGGTGCGCGTCCGGAGCCGTTGACCGAGGCTGACGGAGAGCGGTTCGAGAACGTTCTCGCGGTCGTGGCCGAGGGCGTCCGGTTGTTGCGTGAGCTCGCGCCCGACATGGCCGAGGACCTTCTCGCGCACGTGTCGATGCTCGCCGTGCTCAAGCGGGAGACCTCGGGCGGACTTGTCTCCGCGTCGTCGAGGTACGTCCCGGGCATCGTGCTGATCGACGAGCCGACGCTGCCGATGGAGGTGGCCGAGGCGCTGGTGCACGAAGGTGCGCACGAAAAGTTCTTCGATCTCGCCATTGCGAGAGAATTTCTTGACGTGAGCGCCGAGGACGCTGATTATTTCGAGACTTCGTGGTCGCACGTACAGTGGCCACTGGAACAGACCTTCGCGGCATGGCATGCCTACAGCTGCCTCGCGCAGTTCAACGCTTCAGTTGGCACCGAACAACTCGGCTCGGATTCATTGCTCTTGAAAGCAAGGGAACGTGCCGACGAGATCGGTGAGTGGCTGCTCGTGCATGAAGAGGACCTGCGTGTAGACGCGCGCTGGCTTCTGCGAGCCCTGGCAGGTGGCGCGGTCGAACCCAGCGGTGAGGCTGTTGCGCCGTCTCAAGTGGACGGTGTCACACTACCCCCAGAGATTTCAGAGGACTGCCATTTTCACCCGCTACCGGACGTGCGTTACAAGCGCGCAGTCACGGGGCGAGTGGTGGCGGGCAGGGTGGCAACGCCACCTGAGGTCTTCTGGCTCGACGAGGACGCGAGCTGGACTCTGAGCCAGTGGCGTAACGATAGGGTGGCGAAAACGTTCGGGTGGATGCTCGCCCGGGCGACCGAGGAATGGCAGGCCGACACCGCTGAGACGGCAGTCCGGCTGGAAGAGGCACTCGGTTCGCTTCTTGCTTCGTCCCTCGTCGGGATGCCCGACAAAGCACATTAGTCGCCTCCCGAGAAGGAACCATGACCTCCCCGAAGCAGCCTTCACGCCTGCCGCAGTTCCCGCAGAACGCCGGCATGCCTGTCGCTCACCCCGCGCCAGGGGTGGGCCCGGTGATCGGCCAGCCGGTCACCCCCGTTCAGTGGTTCAGGCGCATGCCTACCGGGGGAACGGTCTACGCGAAGCCCGTCGAGGGCCAGCAGAGCTGATTCGCGAGACGAGGGTTGTTTTGCCGGCCCTTTTGTCTCGGTGGTCGGCTACTTCGGCAATGTTCCTTATTTGCTGAAGCGGCCGACAGTCGCTCACATATAGGTCAAGGCTGCTTGCTGAGTCTGTGACCTGGACTTATGGCTCGGCTCCGACCTAAAGGGCTGCGTCCCAGGTCGGCTGAGAAGCAGACGCGTGCCAGGTTTTTGCTGCCTTGGAGCGCGATAGTCGGGCTAATTTTCAGTTGGTTCAATCCAAGCTGGAGAAAATCCGATGGCTCTCGATGAGTATTTTATGCAGCCCCCGCTGATTCCGGAGCGCCTCGTGTCCAAGCCGCGTCACTTCGGCGAGGTAGGAGGCCCGCGTCGTCGAAGCCGACGGCAGGTCGTTCCGGTCGATCGGTTCCGGAGTGGACCGAATGGCGGAGGCACGGTGTTCCTGCGGCCAGCCGAGGTCGAGGAAGACCTCTGAGTCTCATCTGGACGCCGAACGGGCCGGTGCTCGGCCCGTTCGGCGTTCGGTCGTTTGGGGATGCCACTTCACAGAGCAATAACGAATCGGCCACAAGGGCGAAGTTGATCGTCATCTAGCCCGTTCGGGGGACGTCGATCGTCTTAGATCGCCGCATCCGCCGACACCCACGGAGTGACCGATGCGTTTGACGCCCCTGAGACGATCCGGCCTGCTCGCCTCGGCCGCCATGGCCGCCCTGGCCTCGCTGGTGCTGGCGACGACCGCCCTCGCTCAGCCCGAGGTGCCTACGACGGACGACCCGCGTGCCACGCCGTTCCTCAAGAACGTCGACATCAACCACCCGGAGGCCTGCACTGTCGGCGGGCTCACCGGCTTCACGGTCCACCCCAACCTCTTCGAGTACGAGGGTGGCGACAACGAGCTGTACCTCAAGATCACCGGGCTGCCCGAGGGCATCAAGGTGACGGGCATGGTGGTGAAGGGCGGGGACAAGTTCAACGTCTACCTCGCCGACAAGCTCGGTGCGGCGCTGCCGTGGGAGAAGCTGCGGGCGCCGTTCAACAACGGCGGGCAGCTCCCGCAGATCAGCCACTGGTACGGCTGTGGGGTCAAGGACACGACGACCACCACCACGACCACGACGACCACCACCACGACGACGACTTCGACGGTGACCCAGTCGTCGACCCCGAGCTCGACCTCCAGCACCACCACGACGACCACCGGGGCGTCGTCCTCCGAGGTCGCGCCGACCACCACGACCACGCCCGCGATCGTTCCCGTCGCCAACGAGGACGAGCTGGCCGCGACTGGGTTCGGGTCCGCGTGGATGCTCGGGCTCGGTGCCGCGCTGGTGGCGGCCGGTGCTGCCCTGGTGCTCGTGATGCGCAGGCGTCGCGTCTAAGACCACTCCATGAGCACGCCCCAGAGCGTGCCGAACATGGTTCGTGTCTGCACGTGGAACTCCACGTCTGAAGGAGCCGCTCCGCCGCCGTAGATCTCTACGGCGCGCTGGGCGGCTCCTTTGCTCATCAGGCACGCCACGTCCCAGGCGACGGGGCCGCGCCAGGTGTCCTCGAAGTCGTTCCAGACCGGGCCGGACTCGGTGATCAGCAGGTTGCCGGGGTGTGCGTCGCCGTGCAGGGGCTGGACGTCGTTGTAGTGCTCGGTCCACTCCTGAAGCAGCGAGTCGCGCCAGGTGCGGAACCTGTCCAGGTTCGGGGCGCCCCGGTGGTCCAGGTAGGTCAGGACGTTGTCGACGTCGTCCAGAGGGCCGCGTGCGGGCAATGGGCCCTCGTAGTGTCTCAGTTCGGCGTGCAGGTCCGGCAGGAGCTTGAGCACGTCGTCGTGCGGTAGCCGCAGGCCGTGCTCGTGGGGGACGTACGTGCTGAACGAGATCACGAAGCCGTCGACGACATGAGGTCCCGCCGGTAGCTCGGCGGAAGGTGTCACGACCGGGACGCCGCGGGAGTCCAGGAACGCCGACACCGACAGGTCCCGGGCGAAGTGTGAGGCGACCGAGGGCCGGACCAGGGCCGTGCGGGCGGCTATGCGGGCCACGACCGGGGCCGGGCGCAGGTACACCAGGACGTTGCTGCCGGTCTTCAGCACGACGGGGTCGGTGGAGACCACGCCGTGCGAGGCCGCCAACGACACTGCGGCTGCGAGAGCGTTCACGGCAAGAAGGCTGGCATCAGCCCTGGGGGAGGAGCGACTCCATTTCCGCGATCTCCTTCTCCTGGTGGCTGACGACGTCCTGGGCGAGCTTGCGGGTCTCCGGGTCGGTGCCGGCCGAGAGGTGCTTCTGCGCCATCTCGACGGCGCCGCGGTGGTGCTGGATCATCAGCGACAGCCACTGGCGGTCGAACTCGGTGCCGTCCAGGTCGGCGAGGTTGCCCAGCTCGACCATGCCGTGCGACTCGGTGTGACCGTGCGTGCTGTGCGCTGACGCCTGCACCGGCGCGTTCCACGACTGCAGCCAGCCGTTCATGCGGTCGATCTCGGGCTTCTGCGCACCCTCGATGCGCTTGGCCAGATCGATCACGTGCGGGTTCTCCGTGCGGGACGCGACGAGCCCTGACATCTCGAGCGCCTGTTCGTGGTGCGGGACCATTCCCCGCGCGAACTCGACGTCCGCCGAGTTGTGCGTGGCGGGAGAGCCGCAGGCGGCCAGCAACAGGACAGAAGCGACAGCGAGCAATCGGAGCACGGCGGCAGGATACGTGTGACGTGCGCTACGCCGCTGGCCACCGGCCCTGGGCCACCCGAACGGAGCTGATCGGCTCCGTCTAATATCCCCAGGAGTTTCCCGAACGAACTGGTCCCACCAAGGCCTGGAGGCACCGTGACGGCCGTAGCCCCGCAGCCGATCGCAACGCGTCCTTATCCGACGCGCACTGCGGTCAAGGGGTCCTTCCTGCTGCGGATGTTCCGCACCACGGACCACAAGCAAATCGGCATCATGTACCTGGTCACCTCGTTCGCCTTCTTCATGGTCGGCGGCGCGATGGCCATGCTGATGCGGACCGAGCTGGCCCGGCCCGGCATGCAGTTCCTCTCGCAGGAACAGTTCAACCAGCTCTTCACGATGCACGGCACCGTGATGCTGCTGCTGTACGCGACGCCGATCGTGTTCGGCTTCGCCAACTTCGTGCTGCCGCTGCAGATCGGGTCGCCCGACGTGGCGTTCCCGCGGCTCAACGCCTTCTCGTACTGGCTCTACCTCTTCGGTGGCCTGATCGTGATGGCGGGCTTCATCACCCCCGGTGGTGCGGCTGACTTCGGCTGGTTCGCGTACACGCCGCTGAGCAACGCCATCCACTCGCCCGGCGTCGGCGCCGACCTGTGGATCTCCGGCCTGGTGGTCGGTGGTCTCGGCACCATCCTCGGCGCGGTGAACATGATCACCACCGTGGTCTGCCTGCGCGCGCCCGGCATGACGATGTTCCGGATGCCGATCTTCACCTGGAACATCCTGGTGACGTCGGTGCTGGTGCTGCTCGCGTTCCCGATCCTGACCGCGGCCCTGCTGGGCCTGCTGGCTGACCGGCATCTCGGCGCCCACGTGTTCGACCCCGCCAACGGCGGCGTGATCCTGTGGCAGCACCTCTTCTGGTTCTTCGGGCATCCGGAGGTCTACATCGTCGCCTTGCCGTTCTTCGGCATCGTGTCGGAGATCTTCCCGGTGTTCAGCCGCAAGCCGATCTTCGGTTACAACGGCCTGGTCTACGCGACGCTCGGCATCGCGGCCCTGTCCGTCGCCGTGTGGGCGCACCACATGTACGCGACCGGCGCCGTGCTGCTGCCGTTCTTCGCCTTCATGACGTTCCTCATCGCGGTCCCGACCGGTGTGAAGTTCTTCAACTGGATCGGCACGATGTGGAAGGGGCAGCTGACGTTCGAGACGCCCATGCTGTTCAGCATCGGCTTCATCGTCACGTTCCTCTTCGGTGGTCTGTCGGGCATCCTGCTGGCCGCCCCCGCGATCGACTTCCACGTGTCGGACACGTACTTCGTCGTCGCGCACTTCCACTACGTGCTCTACGGCACGATCGTGTTCGCGACCTTCGCGGGTATCTACTTCTGGTTCCCGAAGATCACCGGCCGCTTCATGGACGAGCCGCTCGGCAAGCTGCACTTCTGGACGACGTTCCTCGGCTTCCACGCGACGTTCCTCGTCCAGCACTGGCTGGGCAACGAGGGCATGCCGCGCCGGTACGCCGACTACCTCGCGTCCGACGGCTTCACGACGCTGAACATGATCTCGACGATCGGCGCCTACATCCTGGGCGCGTCGACGCTGCCGTTCATCTGGAACGTCTTCCGGAGCTACCGCTTCGGTGAGGTCGTGAAGGTGGACGACCCGTGGGGCTACGGCAACTCGCTCGAGTGGGCGACGTCGTCCCCGCCGCCGCGCCACAACTTCACCGAGCTGCCCCGGATCCGTTCGGAGCGCCCGGCGTTCGAGCTGCACTACCCGCACATGATCGAGCGGATCCGGAACGAGGGCCACGTGACCTTCACCGGCAAGACGATCGCGCACAAGGACGCCAAGCAGGCTCCGTCCGAGCTGGCTGCAGCGGCCATCAAGTCTGGTACGGCCTCCGAGAAGGAAGATCCGGACCACGACAAGTAACCTGCCATTAACAGGTTCAACGCTGAGCCCCGGTCGCTGTCGCGGTCGGGGCTCTTCGCGTCTTACGAGGAGACGACGACGTGAAAACGCCCGTGCTCATCACCGTGACCGGCCCCGACAAGCCTGGTGTCTCCTCCGTGCTCTTCGCCGTGCTGACAAGGCACGGCGTCGAGGTGCTGGACGTGGAGCAGGTCGTGATCCGGGGGCGGCTGGTGCTCGGCGCACTGGTCTCGACCGAGCACGACCCCGAGGGGCTGCAGGAGTCGGTCGAGCAGGCCATGGCCACCGTCTCGATGCACGTGGAGATCGAGATCGGGGCGGACTCGAAGCGCACGGCACGCCTGGAGTCGTCGCACGTGCTGATCGTGCTCGGCCGCCCGGTCACGGCGAAGGCGTTCACCGAGGTCGCGCGCCGGCTCGCGTCGCTGGGCGTGAACATCGACGCCATCCGCGGTGTCGCCGACTACCCCGTCACGGGTCTTGAGCTGCGCGTTTCCGTCGCGGACGACACGATGGAGAACGACACGCAGCTGCGGTCCGCGCTCGCCGAGGTGTCGGTGCGGGTGGGTCTCGACATCGCGGTCGAGCGGGCCGGCCTGACGCGCCGGGCGAAGCGCCTGGTGGTGTTCGACGTCGACTCCACGCTGATCCAGGGCGAGGTGATCGAGATGCTGGCCGCGCACGTCGGGTGCGAGGAGCAGGTGCGCGAGATCACCGAGGCCGCGATGCGCGGCGAGCTCGACTTCGCCGAGTCGCTGCGGCGCAGGGTCGCGCTGCTGGAGGGCCTCGACGAGAAGGTGCTGGAGGAGGTCGGGTCCAACCTGGAGCTCACGGCCGGCGCCCGCACGACGATCAGGACGTTGAAGCGCCTCGGCTTCTACTGCGGTGTGGTGTCCGGCGGGTTCACGTCGGTGATCACGGGCCTCGCGGACGAGCTGCAGCTGGACTTCTGCGCGGCGAACACGCTGGAGGTCGTGGACGGCAAGCTGACCGGCCAGGTCGTCGGCGACATCGTGGACCGGCCGGGCAAGGCCGTGGCGCTGCGCCGGTTCGCCGAGGAGGTCGGTGTGTCGCTGGCGCAGTGCGTGGCGGTCGGTGACGGCGCGAACGACATCGACATGCTGGGCGCGGCCGGGCTGGGCATCGCGTTCAACGCCAAGCCCGCTCTGCGCGAGGTGGCCGACACGGCGCTCTCGCACCCGTTCCTGGACGCGGTGCTGTTCATCCTCGGCGTGACGCGGGCCGAGGTGGAAGCCGCGGACGCCGCCGATGGCATGGAGCTGACCCGGCTGTGATGATTCTCGACCTGATCGCCTCGCGGAACTACGCGGAGGAGTCCGAAGTCCGCGCGATGCCGATGGTGTTGCGCATCGAACGTGTCGACCCGCCGTCCCGCACGGCGTTGCTGGAGGCCGCGGCCGCTTCGGCGGTCGCGGTGTGTCTCGACCCGCGCGCAGACGTCGACGGCGAGTGGCACGAGGCCGTGCGTGCCTGGGTCGCCGGACGGATCCGCAAGGTGTCCCGGCGGGCCCGTGGCGTGCAGTGGGAGGCCGTGCAGGAGCTGCCAGGGGTGACGATCACCGTGGACGGCGCCTCGGTGCGTTCGCTGCTGCCCGTGCTGGTGTCCGAGACGCCGCGGGAGGTCGCCAAGCTGCAGATCTCCGGCTCCGACCTGCCGGTGGACGAGCCCGGCGCCGTTCCAGAGGGCGCGCGGCTGCTGTACGTGAACCCGCGCGTCGAGATGTCCGCGGGGAAGCTCGCGGCGCAGGTCGGGCACGCGTCGATGCTGCTGGCGCCGACGCTGTCGGAGACCGAGCTGAAGGCGTGGACGGCGCTCGACTACCGGTGTGCCGTGCGGACGCCGTCCGTGGCGGAGTGGGACTCGCTGATCCACCGCGGCGACGTCGTGGCGGTGCGGGACGCGGGTTTCACGGAGGTCGAGCCGGGTACGACGACGGTGATCGCTGTTTAGAAGTGCCCGAATCGGGTAAATCCGCGTCTTGTGGGCTTACTCGACGTTCTTGACGCCCGGCTCGGCGACGGGCTGGAGAACATGCTGTGCTCGCACCACACTCGCCGGTTGCGGCGACTGGGGTGGGGCGAGGTGCTGGCCGGTGACGGCACGGGGTCGTTCACCCCGCGCCGCCCGGTGCAGCGCGGCAACAAGATCGAGATCCTGATCGACGGCGCCACCGCGTTCCCCGCTGTGGCGAAGGCGATCGAGAACGCGCAGAAGTACGTGCACATCGCGAACTGGCACGCGTCGCCGGACTTCAAGCTGACCCGTGAGCCGGGTGCGCCGCAGCTGCGTGAGCTGCTTTCGGCTGCCGCGGAACGGGTTCCGGTGCGCGTGCTGCTGTGGGCCGGTCCGCCCTTCCCGATGTTCGAGCCGACGCGCAAGCGTGCTTTGGCCGCACAGAAGGCTTTCCTGGAGTGCGGCGCGGTCCGGTGCGAGCTGGACGCGCGCGAGCGGACCATGCACTGCCATCACGAGAAGATCGTGATCGTCGACGACGTGGCGTTCGTCGGAGGCCTCGACATGACCGCGGTGGAGGGCGACCGGCACGACTCACCGGAGCATCCGCCGCGTGACCTCGGCTGGCACGACCACATCGCCCGCGTGGAGGGCCCCGTCGTCGCGGAGGTGGCCTCGCACTTCGCCGCGCGCTGGCTGGAGATCGCGGGGGAGACCCTGCCCTCACCCGTCGTGCCGCCCGAGGCCGGGTCGTCGTCGGTGCAGATGGTGCGCACGATCCCGGAGAAGACCTACTCGTTCTCACCGCACGGCGACTTCAGCCTGCTCGACTCATACCTGCGGGCGCTGCGTTCGGCCGAGTCCCTCGTGTACATCGAGAACCAGTTCCTCTGGTCGCCGGAGATCACCGAGGTGCTGCTGGAGAAGCTGAGCAACCCACCGACGCCGGAGTTCCGGATGGTGTTGCTGCTGCCGCAGAAGCCCAGCAACGGCGCCGACACCACCCGCGGCCAGCTCGGCAGGTTGCTCGACGCGGACACCGACAATCGGCTCGTCGCCGCAACCCTTGTCGCACACGGTGACGCGCCCGTCTACGTGCACGCCAAACTGGCCATTGTGGACGACAAATGGCTCTCCGTCGGCTCGGCGAACCTGAACGAGCACTCGCTGTTCAACGACACCGAGGTCAACCTGGTGACCGACGACGCGGAGGTGGCCCGCTCGACCCGCCTGCGGTTGTGGGCCGAGCACCTGGACGCGGACGTCTCCGGCCCCGCGCATCTCGTGGTCGACGAGGTGTGGCGGCCGGCGCTGGAACGTCCGGCGCGGGTCATGCCGCTGCCCGGTGTGTCCCGCCGTGCCGGAAGATTGCAAGGACCGTTACGTGGATTGCTGGTCGACGGCTGACCTGCGCCGCTAGCGTGGCGGCGTGGCCAACGAGGTGACGATCCCGCTGCTGCCGTGCGCCTCCATCGACGAGGTGGCCGAGTTCTACGTGATGCTCGGCTTCACGGTCACGTATCGGCAGTATCGGCCGAACGCGTACCTGTCGGTGCGGCGCGACGAGATCAACCTGCACTTCTTCGGCATCCCCGGCTACGAACCCGCCGCGTCGTACAGCTCGTGCCTGATCCAGGTCGAGGACCCGCGGGAGCTGTACGAGGCGTTCGCCCACGGCATGCGCGCGGTCTACGGGCAGGTGCTGCTCACGGGGATCCCGCGGATGACGCGTCCTCGGCGCGACGGGTTCCTGATGGTCGACCCCGGTGGCAACTGGATCCGGGTGGTGCCGGCCGTGCGGGAGCGCGAGGCCACGCGCAACGGGCTGACCAGGGCGTTGACCAACGCGGTGACGCTGGCCGGGTCGCACGGGGCCGAGCGGCAGGCGTTGCGGATCCTCGAAGGGGCCCTGGCGCGGGAGGTGCACGCTTCGGAGGAGGAGCGGGCGTCGGCGCTGGAGTTCCGCGAAGAGCTGCTTGAACGGCTTAATCTACATAGGTAGTATTGGTGGCGTGGAGCCACTGCAACGCATCGGCAAGGCCACCGTCGACGTGCTCGACGCGCTGCTCGGCGCGGACGAGCCGCGCTGGGGCCTGGAGATCATCAAGCTCACCGGCAGGCCGTCCGGCAGCGTCTACCCGTTGCTGGACCGGCTGGAGCGCGCCGGGTGGGTCACGTCCGTGTGGGACGACGACGCCGAACGGCGTGGGCCGCGGCGGCGGATGTACCGGCTGACCGCCGAGGGCGCCGCGGAAGCCCGTCGGGTCGTCGCTCGGGCGGCTCCGGCGCCTCGGTTCGTACCTCGGACAGCGCAATGAGAGTCGCGTTGTTGTTGGTGCGGTTCGCGGCGGCCGTTGTGCGCGATGAGCGCTATCGCGAGCAGTGGGAAGCGGATGTTGTTGGCGCGCACGAACTCGGCATGTCGCCGTTGTGGGTGGCGTTCGGGGCTGTGCGTGCTTCCGTTGCTATGCCTTCGAAAGGGGCTGTCGTGGCTGGGATCGGTCCGTTGGGCATTGCCTTGAAACATGTCGGCACATCGCGTGGGCGGGTGCTCGTCATCGCCGTGGTGTCGGCGCTGCTGGTGCTGGGTGGAGTCGTCATGCTGTTCGCATGAGCAAATAGCTCCGTGTCGTTTCGGCTGATCCGGGCTTAGCTTCGGGCGGTGGCAAACGAACTGACAATCCCGCTCCTGCCCTGTGTCGACATCGACGAGATGGCGGCCTTCTACGAGATGCTCGGCTTCTCCGTCACGTACCGGCAGACGCGGCCGAACCCGTACGTCTGCGTGCGGCGTGAAGACATCAACCTGCACTTCTACGGCCTGGAAGGGCACGTTCCGGAGCAGTCGCACAGCACGTGCGTGGTCATCGTGGAGGACACCGGTCCGCTGTTCGAGGACTTCGCGGCTCGAATGCGCGCTGTGCACGGGAAGATGCTCATCTCCGGCATTCCGCGGATGACCCGGCCGCGGCTGCGCAACGACCGGTACACCGGGTTCGCCGTCGTTGACCCGGCCGGCAACTGGATCCGGGTCAACAAGTCCACCACCGAACCCGCGCCGCGCACCAAGCTCGCGAAAGCCATGGAGGACGCGGCCCGGCTGGGCGACGCGAAGGGGGACGAGCGGCAGGCGTTGAAGATCCTCGAAGGCGCGCTCAAGCGGACCGACGGCTCCGAACCGGAACTGGCGGACGCGCAGGCCTACCGCGACGAGCTCGTGGAGCGGATCAAGGGGTCTGAGCCTGGTCCAGGCGCTTGAGCGCGCCGCGGACCACCTCGGGGTCGTAGGTCGTCCAGAACGGCGGCAGTGAGGCCCTGATGAAGCCGCCGTAGCGGGCGGTGGCGATGCGCGGGTCGAGGACCGCCACCACACCCTTGTCCGACATCGAGCGCAACAGACGGCCGGCGCCCTGGGCCATCAGCAGGGCGGCGTGCGTGGCGGCGACGGTCAGGAAACCGTTGCCGCCGCGTGAGCTCACCGCCTTCTGGCGGGCGGAGGCCAGCGGGTCGTCCGGCCTCGGGAACGGGATGCGGTCCATGATCACGAGCTGCAGGCTCGGCCCCGGCACGTCGACGCCCTGCCACAGCGACAGGGTGCCGAACAGGCACGTGCGCTCGTCCTCGGAGAACTTCTTGACCAGCAGACCGGTCGCGTCGTCGCCCTGGCACAGGATCGGGTAGTCGAGCTTGTCCCGCAGCGCCTCGGTGGCCTGTTTCGCGGCACGCGTCGAGGAGAACAGCCCGAGCGCGCGGCCGCCCGCCGCGTTCACCAGGCCCTCGATCTCGTCGAGGTACTCCTGCGGCAGGCCGTCACGCCCCGGCTGCGGCAGATGCCTTGCCACGTAGAGGATGCCGCTCGTGCCGTGCTGGAACGGCGAACCGACGTCGAGGCCGGACCACTTCGGACCGTCGATGTCCTTGTCCGTCGCCGCGCCCTCGATCTTGCGGACCTTCTCCGACGGCGGCAGCCCCCACTGGCGCGCCATCGTGTCGAAGGCGCCGCCGAGCGTCAGCGTCGCGGACGTCAGAACGGTGGTGCGCTTGGCGAACAGCCGTTCCCTGAGGAGACCGCCCACACCGAGCGGGGCGACCCTGATGGACGGCGCCTTCTGGTTGAAGTCGCCCGACACCCACACGACGTCGCGTTCCTCGTCGAACGCCTCCAGCACCCGCACCGCGCAGTCGTGGACCTCTTCCAGCAACGCCAGCGCGAGCTTGCGCGCCGTCGCCGCGTCCGGGTCTTCCTTCTTCTCCGACCCCATGGCCGTCACGCAGTTGTGCGCCGCGTCGCGCGTGGCCGCCAGCGCACCCGCGAGAGCCCTCGGCAACGCGTCCAGCCGGCCGGACGGCATGTCCTCGAGGATCATCGCCAGCCCGTCACTGGCCTCGGCCAGCCGGTCCGCGATGTCCTGGTCGATGAGCCGCCCACACCGCCTCGCCGCCATGGAGACGCTCGCGCCGCTCAGCTCCTCCGTGGCCACCGACGTGATGCGGTCGACCAGGTCGTGCGCCTCGTCGATCACCACCACGTCGTGATCCGGCAGGACCTGGTAGCCCTCCAACGCGTCGATGGCGAGCATCGCGTGGTTCGTGACCACCACGTCCGCCTTGCCCGCCTCCGCCCGCGCCCGTTCCGCGAAGCAGTCGGACCCGATCGGGCACTTCGAGACGCCGAGGCACTCCCGAGCCGTGACGCTGACCTGCCGCCACGCCTGCTCGCTCACGCCAGGCACCAGCTCGTCGCGATCGCCCGTCTCGGTGTCCGACGACCACTCGTGCAGCCGCTTCACCTCGCGCCCTAGCTTCGACACCGCGAACGGGTCGAACAGCGCGTCCTCCTCCGGCTCGTCCGGAGCCCCGTTGTGCACGCGGTGCATGCACAGGTAGTTCCTGCGGCCCTTGAGGATCGCGAACGTGGGCTCCCTGCCCAGGTCCTTCTTCAGCGCCTTCGACAGCCGCGGCAGATCCCGGTCGACCAGCTGCCGCTGCAACGCGATCGTGGCCGTCGAGACCACCACGGTCTCGGCCTCGGCCACCGCGTGCCGGATGGACGGCACCAGGTACGCCAGCGACTTGCCGGTGCCCGTGCCCGCCTGCACCGCGAGATGCTCGCCCGTGCGGATCGAGTGGTCGACGGCCTCGGCCATCTCCACCTGACCAGGGCGCTCCGCACCGCCGACGGCGTGGACGGCGGTTTCGAGCAGGCTCAGGGTGGGGGGAACTTCAGGCACGGGACAGACCGTACCCGGCAGGTCCGACAGTCTCGGTCAGGCGTCGCTGACCGGTCCTCGCAACCGGTAGATCGACAGGTGGTAGCCGCTTCCGGTCAGGCTGCTGACCAAGTCCCCGTCCGGGGCGGCGAAGCGAACTTCCCGGATCTCGTCGTTGCTTAGGTACGCGCGCTCGACGGGAAACGCGGTGCCTTCGCGGTCGATGCGGCCCGCCAGTTGGCCACCCAGATATTCGGCCAGGCTGTTCCGGACTCCGATGCCCGCGCCTCCGAGGACTTTGCCGAGCCGCTCCGCGAGGCCGGGGTGGGCGCGTTCCAGCTTGATCGCGAGCTGGTAGGCGGTCATGTAGGGCCTACCGTCCTGCCGCAGCGCGGTGGTCACCTTGTCCAGGATTCCGTGCTCGTCCCACTTGGTCATGTCGCGCCTGTCGGCTCCCGCACCGAGGCCGTTACGAGCTCAGTCGCCGCCTCCACCACATCCGCCGCCGCAGCCGCTGCCGCCACCGCTGTCACCCGACGAGCAGCCGCTGTCCGAGGAACACCCGCCCCCGCAGCTGCTGCTGGTCGTCGTCTCACGACCAGGCAGCGTCGCGATCGCGACAGCGCTGAGGCCGAACATCCCGGCGACCGCGACGCCGCCGATCCGTCCGCGCAGACCCCGTACCGCGACCGCACCGACCGGGTCCTGCGGGGTCACCCGGCGCCTGGCGCGCTTCAGCAGCACGTAGCCGGCCCTGGTGCGCAGGCGGCCGGGGTCGCGGGCCTTCAGGACCAGGGCCCAGACGAGCGCTACCACCGCGGCGGCGAAGAAGTACCAGAACGGGAACTCGGTGAGCGGCGGGCCGAAGTCCAGGAAGTCCACCAGGAGGTGCGGGGCCACGGCGCTCATCACCCCGGCGATCACGAGGATCGGCGTCAGCAGGAACAGCCACGGGTAGAGACGCGGGCGCATCGAGCGGCGGCGGCGGAGCAGCCTGCGGTTGATCAGGTGGCCGCGCAGGCCCTCCGCCTCCGGCGAGCTGAAGGCCGTGAAGACGACGTCGTTCAGGTGGCGGCCGTGGCGCAGGCCGCTCAGGATCTGCGCCTCCAGCGGGGTGGAGGGGCCTCTGCCCGGCAGGTGGACGGCGCTCAGCACGCCCTCGCGCGAGACACGGACCAGGCCCGCCTGGATCAGGCGGGACAGGGCGACCTCGGCCGCGCGGGCCGGGCCGCCGGCGAGGCAGCCCAGCTCTTCGGGGGTATGCGTCGTCACGCGGATTTCTCGGCCGAACCGGTCACGTCGTTACGTCGGCCAGGATTCGGTCGAACAGGTCGAGGGACGCTGCCGCGTGCGAGACCTTCAGCGGGACTTCCGCGCCGCGCCTCGACGCGACCAGGTCCAGGATCGGCAGGTCGGGCCAGCGGGCGGCGGCCAGTTCGCCTGCACGGGACTTGCCGACGATCTCGCCGGTCCGGATGGTGTGCCACAGCCTGGCCGGGCCGAGGCCCACCCACAGCAAGGAGTCGCGCGGGAAGGCCGCTTCGGGATCCAGCGTGGGGAGTACGGAGCGGAGGCGATCGAAGTCGAGCTTCCAGTAGTCGACCAGGTTCGAACGGCAGTACGCCTCGACCTCAGCAGCAGTGCCGGGACAGGTAGGCCGTGCGCCGCGCACGGTCTGGCCGACGGTGCGCAACTGTTGCCACAGCACGGGAGTGATCTCACCGGCCAGCGGCGTCACGTCGAAAACCGGCTTCTCCAACGAACCCGCCGGAACCACGGCGACGTCGGCGCCCTCGAATGCGGGCACTTCGGCGGGTGAAGAAAGCTCGATCACGATGTCCAGGTCCGAGTCGGCGACGACGTCGTCCAGCACGCGCGACCCATAAACGTGCGCGCCTGCCACAAGACCCGGCAGGCGCGCATCCAAGAACGACAGGTACTCCCCAGGTGTCACCACCCGGTCCAAACTACCTCCGGCGCACCAGCGCCCAGGCTCCCGGCAGCACACCCGCGGCCAGCGCGATCTTCAACGCGTCCCCGATCAGGAACGGCAGCACGCCCACGGCCAGGGCCTTGCCGAACGACATGCCGGTCGCCGCCATCAGCCACGGCACGCCGACGGAGTAGATCGCCAGGTTGCCCAGCGCCATCGTGCCCAGCGTGCGCAACGGGGTGCGGTCGCCGCCGCGGCCTGCCAGGTAGCCCACCAGGGCGCCGGCGAACACGAAGCCGACGACGTAGCCGAGCGAGACCGGGACGCCGGACGAGCCGCCCTGGAACCACGGCACGCCCGCGACGCCCGCGATCAGGTACAGGAGCATCGAGGTCGCCCCGCGCTGCCAGCCCAGGGAGGCGCCGACCAGCAGTGCGGCGAACGTCTGGCCCGTCAGCGGGACCGGGCTGCCGGGGATCGGCAACGCGACCTGAGCGGCGAGGCCGGTGAGGGCGGCGCCGGCGACGACCAGCGTGAGGTCGCGGGCCAGCGCGCCCGGCACGAAGTCGGCCAGCACGGTGCGACGAGGCGCGAGTGCGAGAGTCACGGTTCCCTCCCAGACGGAATCGAGTGAACCGAGGTTAACCAGACGAGCTCGAGAACGTCTTTGTTCGATCTCCACAAAGTGACCGGTCACACATCGAGGGCGACCTTGCCCGCCACCCTGTCCTCGTTGCGGCGCGTTTTGGTCCAACCGTTGTTGCCGCGCACCAAGCGGATCAGCGCGCGCCACGAGGTGATGTAGAAGGTGTAGATGTACAGCGCGTAGCCGAACCCGTACGCGATGGATTTCCAGAAACCAACGGGCACACAGCGTGCGCGGTACACCGGTCCCCACAGGACGAACGGCATGAGCCCGAACGCGCCGTACACGGTGAAGAGGATCCACGCGCCGTCGAAGAACCACGTGATGACTTCAGAAGGCGACATCGCGAACCGGTACGCCATCATCGCCATCGGAATCGGGTAGATGAGCGTGCCCAGCAACTGCATCCACGGTTGCGCGAGGTAGTACATCATCTCCGCCGCGCCCAGCGTGGTCAGGTGGTCGGAGTCCCAGATGCGCCGCAGATAACGCATGCACTGCATGGTTCCCTGGCCCCACCGGGTGCGTTGCGCGAGGAACCGCCGCAACGAGTAGAGCGCCTCCTGGTTCACGTGCGTGTCCAACGAGAAACCGGTGTGCCAGCCCTCGGTCAGCAGGTGCACGCCGAGCTCGAAGTCCTCCAGCAACGAGCCGCGCCACGGGCTTCCTGTCGGCCCGGCGATCGAGTCCAAAGCGGACAGACGGGTGAACTGGCCGTTGCCGCCCATCGAGATCGTGCCGGTGGCCCCGCGCGACATCTGGATCGCCGCGATGGCCGTGCGGAACTCCAGGTCCTGCATGCGCACGAGCCCGGCACCGAACGCGCGCCGCCACCACGTCACGCCGGGTTGCCGCTGCCCCGCGTTGATCATCCGCACGTCCACCTGCACGGCGCCGATCCGCGGGTTGCCGAAAAGATGTTGTGCCGCACAGACTTCCAGGCAGTTCGGCGCGGGACGGCCGTCGGCGTCGACGACCACGATGATCGCGCGGTCGGGGTCCGCGCGGCGGCCCATCCACATCTTCAACGTGCGGTAGGCGTCGTTCAGCGCGTTGCCCTTGCCGGTGCGCGCGTACGGGCGTTGGCGTTGCACGAGATGGATCTGCGGGTCGCGCACACCGCCGTTGCGCTTCAAGGTCCGCACGACTCCGGCGGTGCGGTCGTCGGAGTCGTCGTCGATGACCCACACGTGCGCCATGGGGAAGGTCCCGCGCAGGTACCGGATCGTGTCGCCGATGACGGCCTCCTCGTCGCGGCACGGCACGAAGAAGTGCCATTCCAGCGACGAAGGATCGCCCAGGGGCGCGGGTTTGCGCCGCAGGTACGGGATCACGATCACGAACACGTACGTCACGAAGGCGACGCTCATCGTCAGCGCGAGCGCCTGCGTGAACCCGAGGACGAGGTCGAGGCTCACTTGCGCGTGGCCAGCCAGACGAACGCGACCAACGCGGCCGCGCCACCGAACACGCTCACCATCGAACCCAGCAGGGTATGGCCCCAGTAGTACCCGGTGTCCACGCCGAGCCACTGCACCAGACCCACCAGCGTCAGCACGCGGAACTGGTTGACGACCACGACCGCGAGCGCGGCGATGCCCAGCGCGAACAGCACGCGGTTCTGGATGCGCGGGCGCAGCGCGATCATCACCGCGCCCACCACGATCAGCGGCAGCACCAGGAACGCGGACGTGCACTCCGGTGTCATCCGCAGGCCCAGCGGGGTGTCCGAACCCAGTCCGAAGTAGACGGTCTGGCGGTCGGGGACCACGTGCACGCCGTACGAGCTGATGACGCTCAGGACCGCGCCGGACAGCGAGATCTCCGCCGTGCGGTACAGGCGGTGTGCGAACACGAGTCCCGCGGCCACCGCGAGCAGGACGACCACCGTCACCCGGCTCGGGAACGTGGCGCGGCGCAGGGCAAGCGTCACCCGAGGATCCTTTCCACCGATGAGGGAGCGCCCAGACGGGCTACTTGACGTTCCATCGGTAGACGCAACGTCATCCCTCAGCCCCGGATCGGGTGATGCCGTAACCGGAAATTGATCAAAAACACCACGATGGGTGGCGCCCACTGGGCGAGTCGAGTGGTCGTGTCGCCCGATACGGGGAGTAACCCTCAGTTCCCTCGAAAGAAAGCCGATGCCGGTAATTGCCCCCGGAAAGCGTGAAACCAGATTGGTATCAACGCGCCTTGGGGCCGGAGGAATCAAGGGAAGGAGTTTCATGCGTGTCCGAATGACGGGACTGGCTGGAGTCATCGCGATTGCCGCACTCCTGGTCGGTGCCGCTCCTGCTTCTGCCGCTCCGGGGGACGCCTCGGCCTACGGTGCGAAGCTCAACGTGACGCTGCTCGGCAACCCCGCGGTCAACGCGGAGCCGTTCGCCGCAGCCAATGCGAACGGGCCCACCACGAACTCGTTCGCAGGCGTCGACCTCACCGGGATCCTGAAGACCGGTGTCATCAACGCCGCCGCGTCACGAGACGAGAACTCCGGCGGCGTGTACTCGCGGGCGAGCACCGCGGACGTCCGGGTCGACCTGCTCTCCAAGGTCACCGGCAAGATCTCCGCCGAACTGGTGGAGGCGGAGTGCACGGCGACCCAGAAGGGTCTGTCCGGCAAGTCGAAGCTCGCGGGCGTGAACCTCGGCAAGCTCGGCCAGGTCAACGCGGATCCGGCGGCCAACACCAAGCTCGACGTCCAGCTGGCCGGCGTCAAGATCGCTGAGGTGATCTTCAACGAGCAGGTCAAGAACAACGACGGCAGCCTGACGGTCAACGCGATCCACATCAAGCTGCTGCAGGGCGTGCTCGGAGGCATCGGCACCGGCGACGTGATCATCTCGTCCGCCACGTGCGGTCCCGCCGGCCTGCCCATCCCGATGGCGTCGGGGGCGGGCCTGTGGATCGGCCTCGGCCTGCTCGGTGTCGTCGCCGCTCCGGTCGCGTTCGTGGCGCTGCGCCGCCGCGCGTCGCTGAACCCGGCCTGACCAGGAGAGCGGCAGATGTACAAGGTCCCCGGAACCGGCGTGGGTGTCGGCACGGGCGTGGGTGCCCTCGCGGTCACCGGCGCGGACGTGACGTGGTGGATCGTCGCGGGAATCGTCCTTCTCGTCGCGGGTGCGTTCCTCATGCACTCGGCGCGGAAGCGGCGCCGAGCGATCCCCGTCCAGGCCAGACCGAATCGAGCTGGCTGAATTGGTCCGCCTGGGGTTGCCCCCGGCCCCAGGCGGACCTCCCGCTCTCTCCCCCGAGAAGAGGACACGGTGAGCAAAGAGGTTCTGTTGGTGGCCGGCACCCGGCCAGAAGCCCTGAAGATCGCCCCGGTCGCCGTCGCGCTGAAGGGGCACCCCGGCCTGCGTCCCACGATCGTCCACAGCGGACAGCACGGTGACATGGTCGACCAGGCGCTCGCGGCGTTCGACCTGGTGCCCGACGTGCGGCTGGACGTGCCCCGCGCCACCGGGACGCAGGCCGAGCTGGTCTCCCGCCTGTTACCCGAGTTCGACGCCGTGCTGGAGGAGCGCGACCCGGCGGTCACCCTCGTGCAGGGCGACACCACCACGACCCTGGCCGCGGCGCTGGCGTCGTTCTGGCGCGGCATCCCCGTGGCGCACCTCGAAGCCGGTCTGCGCACCGGTGACCTGTACGGCCCGTTCCCCGAGGAGGGGAACCGGCAGATGATCTCCCGCATCACCTCGCTGCACCTCGCGCCGACCGACGACGCCGCGAACGCGCTGAACACCGAGTCCCTGCCGGACAGCCACATCGTCGTCACCGGCAACACCGTCGTGGACGCCGTGCAGCGCGTCGCGGCCCTGGACCTCCCCGCGTCCAGCCCCGATCTCGCCGCCCTGGAACGCACCCTGGACGCCACCGGTGGCCGGCTCATGCTCGTCACCGTGCACCGCCGCGAGTCGTGGGGCCGCCCGCTCATGCGCGTGCTCAACGCCGTGCGCTCCATCGCCGACCGCCACCCCGACCTGCACGTGCTGATCCCCGCGCACCCGAACCCCGGTGTGCGCGAACAGGTCGTGTCGCTGCTGGGCGGCCACGAGCGCATCGTCATCACCGACCCGCTCGCCTATCCGGACCTGGTGCGCGTGCTGCGGCGCTCGGCGCTCGTGCTGACCGACTCCGGTGGCATCCAGGAGGAGGCGCCGACGTTCGGCGTGCCGGTGCTGGTGCTGCGCGAGACCACCGAACGCATGCTCGCCGTCGACGCCGGGTGCGCCTGGCTCGTCGGCACCGACACCACCCGCATCCTCGCCGAGGCGGGCTGGGTGCTCGGCTCCCGGCTGCGGCTTCCCCTGGGGCGCAACCCGTTCGGCGACGGGCGTGCCGCCGTGAGGGTGTGTTCCGCGCTGGAGAGGCTGGCAGGTCTCCCCACCGCCCTGCCGCGCCGGGAGCCGTTCGCCACGCTCGCCGGGGTGCGTTAGATCCCGTGAGATTCCGGTCAATTCCAGTGGCGAAAGCGGGTGATTTTCAGCTTAATCGTGACTTCCTTTGGTGACGAACAGCTCGCCGGTCACCAGTTCGGGTAATTGCGATTCCACGAACGGGTGACATGGGGTGCCGGGCTGCCGTCATCACGGGACAGCACCACGATTATCGGGCGGTGGGAAAACGAACACAGGCGAGAGGACCGAAGTGCGCAGGAGTTTGATCGCCGGGGCAGTGGTCGCGTTGACGTTCGCGACAGCCGCTCCCGCGTTCGCCAGCAACCCGCCCGGCAGGGCGTCGTCGGGTTCCGCCGACTTCGCCAAGGCGGACCAGACGTTCAAGGTCGCCCCGCTCGCGGTGTGCGACGTGAACCCGGACGCGGCGGGCACCGTCACCGGCGCCAGCCCCGCCGTGAGCAGGACCGGGCTCAGGATCGGTGAGACCGGCTCGACGTGCACGACCGAGGTCGTGGACGCCTCCCAGTTCCTCACCAGGACGAAGTCGGTGGCCAAGGGGACGGGCTTCGACCTGTCCGCGCTCGCCGGGCTCTCCGGCGGGAACAAGGGGCCGCGGCTCAAGATCGCCGAGTGGACGGTCAACTGCGACGCCGACGAGAAGGGCACCAGCGCGGGCTGGGAGCTCAAGGGCATGTCCGGCTGGACCGGGCTGCCGAACCCGCTGCCGTCCGGTTACGTGCACGAGGTCAAGGCGGGCAACGGAACCGTGCTGGCCAAGGCCAAGTTCACCGACACGGTGTTCCCGGTGCCGAACGACGGCAGCCTCAGCATGACGTTGCTGAAGATCACCTTCGAGCCGTCGTCCGGCTACACCGGCAGCATCACCGTCGGCACGGTGGCCTGCTCGCCGACTCCTTAGGCGACGGCGACACCCGCGGCGAGCAGCTCCTCAACGGCGGCGTCGCGGGTCGTCGGGGCCACGGCGGCGGTCAGGTCGACGAGCACCCTCGTGCGGAAGCCGTTGCGGTGGGCGTCGAGGGCGGTGGCGCGGACGCAGTGGTCCGTCGCGATGCCCACGACGTCCACCTCGGTCACGCCGCGCTCGGTCAGCCAGCCCGCGAGGTCGTTCTCGGCCTCGAAACCCGAGTAGGCGGCGGCGAACCGGCCCTTCGAGAAGACCTGCTCGATGCCGGACACGTCCAGCTCCGGGTGGAACGACGCACCGGGCGAGCCGGCCACGCAGTGCACCGGCCACGAGTCGATGAAGTCCGGCGTCAGCGAGAAGTGCGAGCCCGGGTCCACGTGGTAGTCGCGCGTCGCCACGACGTGGTCGTAGGCCGAGGTGGTGATGTGCTGCGAGATGGCCGCCGCCACGGCCGCACCACCCGCCACGGCCAGTGAGCCGCCTTCGCAGAAGTCGTTCTGCACGTCGACGACGATCAGTGCCTTGGTCATGTCAGCTCTCCAGGTAGATCGTCGGGATCGCGGGCTCACCGCGCGAGAGCTTGAGGCCCTCCCACGGCACGCTCACCAGAGCGGCGCGCAGGCGTTCGCGGTTCTGCTCCAGCGTGGGGACCTCGTCGGTGACCTGTCCTGCACGCATCAGCGGGATCTGCACGAGCTTGTCGTACGGGCCGAGCTCGGGTTCGGCGGAGGCCTGGAACACGACCTCCTCGAGCGCCGTGCCCGTGTCCTTGTGGCGCCGCAGCGCCTTCTTCCAGCCGCCGCGCGACTGCTTCGACGTGCTGCGCTTCTCGACGTGCCTGCCGTCGACCTCGACCAGCTTGTAGACCATGCCCGCGGTCGGCGCGCCGGACCCGACCACGACGGACGTGCCGACGCCGTACGCGTCCACCGGCTCGGCGCGCAGGGCGGCGATCGAGTACTCGTCCAGGTCGCCCGACACGACGATGCGGGTGTTGCGGGCACCCAGCGAGTCGAGCTGGTCGCGGGCCTGGCGGGCCAGCACGCCCAGGTCGCCCGAGTCGATCCGGATGGCGCCCAGGTCGGGCCCGGCGACCGCGACCGCGGTCTTGATGCCCTCGGTGATGTCGTAGGTGTCGACCAGCAACGTCGTCCCGGCGCCCAGCGCCTCGACCTGGCTGCGGAACGCCTCCTCCTCGGAGTCGTGCAGCAAGGTGAACGCGTGCGCGCACGTGCCGGCCGTCGGGATGCCGTGCCGGCGCCCGGCCTCCAGGTTGGACGTCGCGGTGAAGCCCGCCAGGTACGACGCGCGGGCGCACGCCACGGCGGCCTCCTCGTGCGTGCGGCGGGAACCCATCTCGATCATGCGACGGCCGTTGGCGGCGGTCACCATGCGAGCGGCGGCGGACGCGATCGCGCTGTCGTGGTTGAGGATCGAGAGCGCGAGCGTCTCCAGCACGACGCCCTCGGCGAACGACGCGCGGACCGTCAGCACCGGCGAACCGGGGAAGTACAGCTCGCCCTCGGGGTAACCGTCGATCTCGCCGGAGAACCGGTAGTTCGCGAGCCATTCCAAGGTGGAATCGTCGACCACGGCGTTGCGGCGCAGCTGGTCGATCTCCTCCTCGCCGAAGCGGAAGTCCGCGATCGCGTCGAGCAGCCTGTTCACGCCCGCGACCACGCCGTAGCGCCGTTCGTTCGGGAGCCTTCGGGCGAAGAGCTCGAACACACACGGACGGTCACCAGTGCCGTCACGCAGAGCGGCCGCGAGCATGGTGAGCTCGTAGTGGTCCGTGAGCAACGCCGTCGAGTTCATGGTCACCAACCCTAAGGTCGCATCCGGTTTACCCGCACGCGGTCTCCGTCACTGCGGCGAACATGACACCATTGGCGGTATGACCACGCCCGTCGAACAGGAACGGACGCAGCCGGAGTCCGTCGGCGAGGAAGTCGCCGCCGAGGACCGACCCTGGCAGACCGTGGTCTGGAACGACCCGGTAAACCTGATGTCCTACGTGACGTACGTGTTCCAGAAGCTGTTCGGCTTCAGCAGGGATCATGCGACCAAGCTGATGCTCGACGTGCACCACAAGGGCAAGGCGATCGTGACATCGGGCACCAAGGACAAGGTGGAGGCCGACGTGGCGAAACTCCACGCGGCAGGACTCTGGGCGACCATGCAGCGGGCCTCGTGAAGAGGTGGATCCGCGACGGCGACGTCGTCGTCGGCCGGCTGGATCGGCAGGAGGCCGCGGTCGTGCGCGGTCTGGTCAGCCAGATCCAGGACATGCTGCTGGCCCGCGCCGAGGAGGCGCCCCAGGACGAGCTCGCGGAGCTGACGGGCATCAGGACAGGCCCGTCGGAGGCTCCCGACGACCCGATCCTGGGCAGGCTGCTGCCCGACTTCCACCGTCTCGACGACGACGCGCCCGACCCGGACGAGGTCAACTCGGCGGCGGCGCTGCGCTCGTTGCACGAACCGGAGCTTCTGGACCACAAGACGGCCGCGGCCGAGACAGTGCTCAAGACCTGCTCGCCCGACGGCGGTGAGATCCGGCTGACGATCCCCGAGGCCGAGGCCTGGATGGCGTCGCTCAACGACGTCCGCCTGGCCCTGGGCACCGCGCTGGACGTCACCGAGGACATGCCGGACGAGCTGCCGCCGGAGGACCCGAGGTCTCCGCACCTCGGCGTCTACCACTGGCTGACCTGGGTGCAGGACACCCTGGTCGAAGCGATGATGCCGTGATTGAAGGCGTCCTCGTCGGCCACCACCACCGCGTCGAACCGGGCTGGGCGACGGGGACGACCGTCGTGCTGGTGCCGGCCGGCGCGGTCGGGGCCGTCGACGGCCGCGGCGGCGCGCCCGGCACCCGTGAGACCGACCTGCTGGACCCGTCGAACCTGGTCCAGCAGGTGCACGCGGTGTGCCTGTCCGGTGGCTCCGCCTACGGGCTGGCGGCCGCGGACGGCGTCATGCGCTGGCTCTCGGAACGTTCGATCGGCTTCCAGGTGGGTGCCCAGCCGCACCACGTCGTGCCGATCGTGCCCGGCGCGGTGATCTTCGACCTGCCGATGTCCGAGTGGGGCAACCGGCCGGACTCGTCGTTCGGCTACGCGGCCTGCGAGGCGGCCTCTTCCGAGTTCGAACTGGGCTGCGTCGGCGCGGGTGCCGGTGCGCGGGTCGGTTCTTTGAAGGGCGGTGTCGGCACCGCTTCGACGACGGTCGGCGCGCACCAGATCGGCGCGCTGGCCGTGGTGAACGCGGCCGGTGAGGTCGTCGACCGCGCGTCCGGCCTGCCGTGGCTGCCGGCTCTGGGCACCCAGACGGTCACGCTGCCCGAACGCAAGCCCGACGGCCTCAACACCACGATCGGTGTGGTCGCGGTGGACGCGGATCTGTCCAAAGCGGAGTGCCGGCGGCTCGCGATGGCCGCGCAGGACGGGCTGGCCCGCGCCGTGCGTCCCGCGCACTCGATGTTCGACGGCGACACGGTGTTCGCGCTCGCCACGGGTGCCGTGCCGCTGGCAGAGCCGCGGGTGTTCGCGCTGGACGCGCTGTGTGCCGCCGCTGCCGAGGTGTTCGCCGACGCCGTGGTGTCCGGTGCGCGCGAGGCGACGTCGTTGAACGGTGTCACGGCTTTCCGCGACCTCTGAGCCTGTTTCCAGCAGTCGTGTCCGCTACTAGCCCGAGCGGCCCCGCCCCTGGCTCTGCTGGCGTCTGCAAGTACCACCAACTCAACATCAACAGGCACTTTTCTACCGCCAACAGGCTTGCGGGGCCCAAAAGGGACGGCGCCTGTTCGTCAGGCGGCGAACAGGTTGGGTGTGGTTGACGGCGATTCGATCAAGAGTTGGTGGTACTTGCAGACGCCTCGGCGCCAACCAGGACACGAGGTTCCGGACAAGACTTCCGGCCAGGTGCTCAGGCGTTGTCGATGTAGGCCTTGAAGTTGTCGAGGTTGCGTTCGGACTGCTCGCGCAGCGACTTCTCCAGCACCCTGCGACCCAGCCTGAGCAGGCCGGACAGCTCGATCTCGCTGTCGCACACCAGCTTCGTGGTGCCGGCGTCGATCGCCGAGTAGCGGTTGGTGATCGTGTGAACCATGCCGCGCGTCTCGTAGCGGGAGACGCGCACGTCGGCGGTCGCGGCCAGGACCGTCTCCTCCAGCTTGAACTTGCGATACGTCAGGGTCGCCGTCGAACCCGCCGCGCCAGGGGTCTCGCTGTGCTGGGTGATGCGGACGAGGTCCGGCTGCCAGTGGTGGACGTGCGCCGGGTCGGACGTGAGCACGCGGACCTGTCCGATCGGCTTGTTCAGCACGACCTCCTTGGTGAACCTCATCCGAGCACCTTGACCCATTCCCCGGCGAGCTGTTCCGCCAGTGCGTGCGCCGCGGCCAGGTCCTCCGGCGCGGAGGCGGCGATCCAGTCCAGGGCGCGTCCCTCCGGGAGTTCGCCGGCGAGGTACTTCTCCAGGGCGACCAGTCCGAGCTCCCAGCCGACGCCGGTGCCGGGGACGAACTCGCCGGGCATGGGGGAGTGCGTCAGCGTGAGGACCGTCGAGTCGCCGTCCGCGTCGAGCCGCACCAGGACGTCGGTGTTCATCTCGCCGATCTCCCAGGTCAGCACGATCTCGCTGGGCCGGTCGCAGCGGACGATCTCGCCGCCCGCGTTGCCCTCCAGCTGGTAGCGGCCGCCGGGCCGCAGTTCGCCGCTGATCGGCAGGAACCACCTGACCAGGCGTTCCGGCGTGGTGATGGCGTCCCAGACGTCCTCGCGGTCGGCCTTGTAATGCCGCCGGATGACGAGCTTCTCGTCGTCGTAGGCGCGGTCAGTCATCCTCTGCCTCCAGTCTGCGTTCCCGTTTTCCGCGCGCCAGTTCGGTCGCGAGCGCGTCGAGGTGCGGCTCCCAGAACCGCCGGAAGTGGTCGAGCCACGTGTCGATCTCCCGCAGCGGGTCGGGCGCCACCGCGTACAGCCGACGCGTCCCGGCCGGTCTGACCTCGACGAACCCGTTCGACCGCAACACCTTCAGGTGCTGTGAGACGGCGGACTGGGTGATGCCGAACTCGGCCTGGACGACTTCCCCGACGTCGCCCGCAGCCCGCTCACCACTGGCGAGCAGCTCCAGGATCCGCCGGCGCACCGGGTCTGCGAGTACGTCGAACGCGTGCACCGGGCCACTGTAGTAGTCGCCACTAATATAAGCCAGCGCTAAATCAAGCTGCGTGACGCGGGTATCTCGCATACCGAGACAACTCCGGCCAGCCCGTAGGATTGAGCGCGTGCTGGTGATTCGCCGTGACCTGGTGGACGCGATGGTGGCCCACGCGCGCCGCGACCATCCCGACGAGGCGTGCGGGGTGATCGCCGGGCCGTTCGGGTCCGACCGCCCTGAGCGCTTCATCGAGATGGAGAACGCGGAGCGGTCGCCCACGTTCTACCGGTTCGACGCGGCCGAGCAGCTCAAGGTGTGGCGTGGGATGGACGCGAACGACGAGGTGCCGGTGGTCATCTACCACTCGCACACCGCGACGGAGGCGTACCCGTCCCGCACCGACATCTCGTTCGCGGGCGAGCCGGAGGCGCACTACGTGCTGGTCTCCACGCGTGACCCGATCGAGCACGAGCTTCGGTCGTACCGCATCGTCGACGGTGTCGTGACCGAGGAACCGGTCAAGATCGTCGAATCCTGAGTTGCACCCGTTTCCCGGAGGTAGAACCACCATGGCAGTCACCGTGTCGATCCCGACCATCCTGCGCACCCACACCGGGGGCGAGAAGTCGGTGTCCGCTGCCGGTACGACGCTCGCCGAGGTCATCGACGACCTGGAGAACAACCACGGCGGCCTCAAGGCCCGCCTGGTCAAGGAGGGGACGCTGCACCGGTTCGTCAACGTCTACGTCAACGACGAGGACGTGCGCTTCTCCGGTGGCCTCGCGGCCGAGGTGAAGGACGGCGACAACGTCACCATCCTCCCGGCTGTCGCGGGCGGCTGATCTTTCCCATGGCCCGCTACGACTCGCTTCTGGACGCGCTCGGAGGCACGCCGCTGGTGGGCCTGCCGCGCCTGTCGCCGTCCGAGAACGTGCGCATCTGGGCGAAGCTCGAGGACCGCAACCCGACCGGCTCGATCAAGGACCGGCCTGCGCTGGCCATGATCGAGGCGGCGGAGCGGGACGGCGTGCTGCGTCCCGGTGCGACGATCCTGGAGCCGACGTCCGGCAACACCGGCATCTCGCTCGCCATGGCCGCGAAGCTCAAGGGCTACGGCCTGGTGTGCGTGATGCCGGAGAACACCTCGACCGAGCGCAAGCAGCTGCTGCAGGCGTACGGCGCGCGCATCGTGTTCTCGCCCGCCGCCGGCGGGTCGAACCAGGCCGTCGCCACGGCGAAGGA
The DNA here is from genome assembly GCF_051853195.1 of Lentzea sp. HUAS TT2. Classification (NCBI taxonomy): domain Bacteria; kingdom Bacillati; phylum Actinomycetota; class Actinomycetes; order Pseudonocardiales; family Pseudonocardiaceae; genus Lentzea; species Lentzea sp. HUAS TT2. The sequence continues at coordinate 4,177,190 of NZ_CP196667.1, forward strand.
GATCGCCAAGCAGAACCCGGACTGGGTCATGCTCTACCAGTACGGGAACCCGGCTAACGCGGAGGCGCACTTCCGCGGCACGGGGCCGGAGATCCTCAAGGACCTGCCGGAGATCACGCACTTCGTGGCCGGACTCGGCACGACGGGCACGCTCGTCGGCGTCGGGCGGTACCTGCGCGAGGCCAAGCCGGACGTGCAGATCATCGCCGCCGAGCCCCGCTACGGCGAGCTGGTCTACGGGCTGCGCAACCTCGACGAGGGCTTCGTGCCGGAGCTGTACGACGAGTCGGTGCTGACCGGGCGGTACTCGGTCGGCTCCTACGACGCGTTGCGCCGCACCCGGCAGCTGCTGGAGACCGAGGGCATCTTCGCCGGCATCTCGACGGGGGCGATCCTGCACGCCGCGCTGGCCGTGGCGCAGAAGGCCGAGGTGGCGGGGAAGGCCGCGGAGATCGTGTTCGTGGTGGCGGACGCGGGGTGGAAGTACCTGTCCACCGGCGCCTACGCCGGAACCCTGGACGAGGCGGCCGCCAAGCTCGACGGCCACCTCTGGGCGTGATCGGTTACAGCTCGATCGGTTTCAGGGCGCCCTTCCAGGCCAGATCCTCACTCATGTCGCATCCCCCAGATGCTCGTGCGGCCGGTGGACTCGTGGTAGTTCACCGGCTGGCGGCACTCATCAACTGACGTTGATCCGCTCAGTGATCATAACGCGCTCGCGCGTGCCCGGACCAGCGATCGGTCAGCCGTTGAACGCCACACTCGGCACGCCCTGCCCGGCACCGGGCAGCACCAGCACGGAGCCGTTGAGCTGCCGGTCCATCAGGACCTGGTCCGAGAGCCCCGTGCGGGCGGACGTGACGTAGAGGTCGGTGAAGTCCGGGCCGCCGAAGCAGCACGCCGTCGGGTTGTCGACCGGCAGCGCGATCTCGCGGTCGAGCTCACCTTCAGGCGTGTAGCGGCGCACGGCGTGACCACCCCACAACGCGACCCACACACACCCCTCGGCGTCCACGGTCAGTCCGTCCGGCCAGCCGTCGGTGTTGCCGACGTGCACGAGCGGGCGGCGGTTCGCGACGGTGCCGGAGGCGTTGTCGAAGTCGAGGACGTCGATGCGGCGGGTCGGCGTGTCGATGAAGTACATGAGCTTCGAGTCCGGGCTCCAGCCGACGCCGTTGCTCGTGTTCACCTTGTCCACCATGACCTTCGCGGAGCCGTCGCCGGTGACCCTGGCGAGCCAGCCCTCGTCGGCTGCCTGGTCGTAGCGCATCGTGCCGGCCCACAGGCGGCCGGACGGGTCGATGCCCGCGTCGTTGCCGCGCACGCCCTCGCGGGCCCAGTAGACGAGCCAGCTCTTGGCGCCGTCGCGGTCGATCAGCGCGATGCCGTCCCGCAGGTTGCAGACGATGCCGCCCTGCGCGCGCGGCTTGGCGGCGCCGACGTGCTGGGGCACCACGAGCACCGCGTCGTCGTCCCGCGCGGGTGCGTACCGGTGCACCTCGGAGGCGAGGATGTCCACCCACAGCAACGTGGAACTGCCGTGGTCCCACGTGGGTCCCTCGCCCAGCTGGGCGGACGCGCGTACCGCTACTTCGATCGACACCCAACCACCCTAATCGGCACGTACCCTGGACACGTGGACCGCACCGCGCTCGCGAAACGGGTAATACCGCCGCATCCAGTGCTGTCGTTGCTCGTCGTGGCGGGGTTCGTCGGCTTCCTCTACGCCGTCGAGGCCTTCGACGTGGCGACGGGTGGCTCGCTGGAGGGCGACGGCGTGCGGCCGCGCGACTTCAGCCAGTGGGACAACCTGATCTGGATGCCGTTGATCCACGGCGACTGGAGCCACCTCACCGGCAACGCCGTTCCGTTGCTGCTGCTCGGGTTCCTCGCCACCTCAGGAGGGCTGAAGCAGTTCTTCCAGGTCACCGCGGTGATCTGGCTTTCCTCCGCGCTCGGTGTGTGGGTGTTCGGCAGTCCCGGCAGCCACATCGGCGCGTCCGGGCTGGTGTTCGGGTTCCTCGCGTTCCTGCTGGTGCGCGGGATCTTCGCGCGCTCGTGGCTGCAACTGGTGATCGCGGTCGGCGTGTTCGCGCTGTACGGCGCCGCCCTGTGGGGTGTGCTGCCGGGCCAGCCGGGGGTCTCGTGGGAAGGCCACCTGTTCGGCGCAATCGGCGGAGTTGTGGCTGCGTGGGGTGTGTCTCGTGACAACCGGCGCACCAGCGCACCGGCTACATTCACGGCGTGACGATCGGGATCATGGACTCGGGCGTCGGCGGCCTCACGGTCGCCCGCGCGATCATGGATCAGCTGCCGGGCGAGTCGGTCCACTACATCGGCGACACGGCGCATGGACCCTATGGGCCGCTACCGATCGCGCAGGCGCGCAAGCACGCGCTGGAGATCTGCGACCAGCTCGTGGACGAAGGCGCGAAGATGCTGGTGATCGCGTGCAACACCGCGTCGGCCGCCTGCTTCCGCGACGCCCGTGAGCGCTACGACGTGCCGGTGGTCGAGGTGATCCTGCCCGCCGTGCGCCGCGCGGTGCGGACGACCCACACCGGACGCGTCGGCGTGATCGCGACGGTCGGCACGATCAACTCCCACGCCTACCAGGACGCGTTCCAGGCCGCGCGCGACGTGACGGTGACGGCGGCGGCCTGCCCGCGGTTCGTCGACTTCGTGGAGCGCGGCATCACCTCCGGGCGTCAGGTGCTCGGGCTGGCGCAGGCGTACCTGGAACCGTTGCAGCGCGCCGAGGTCGACACCGTGGTGCTCGGTTGCACGCACTACCCGTTGCTGACCGGCGTGATCCAGATCGTCATGGGCGAGCACGTGACGCTGGTGTCGAGCGCCGAGGAGACGGTGAAGGACGTGGTGCGGCTGCTGACCGAGCGCGACGAGTTCGCCTCCGAGCCCGCGCTGCACCGGGTGACGTGCACCGGCCCGCCCGAGCGGTTCGCGAAGCTCGCCGCCCGGTTCCTGCCGACCTTCGAACAGTGGGGCTGATGTGCTGCTGACCGTGCTCGGCTGCTCCGGCAGCATTCCCGGACCAGGCGCCGCGGCCTCGGGTTATCTGCTGGAGGCCGACGGGTTCACGCTCGTGCTGGAGTTCGGCAACGGCGTGCTGTCGCGGTTCCAGGAGGAGCGGCCGCTGTTCTCGATGGACGCGCTGGTGCTCTCGCACCTGCATCCCGACCACTGCGTCGACGTGTCTTCTCTTTACGTGGCGCGGAAGTACCACCCTTCGCCGCCTTCGAGCCCGCTGCCCGTCTACGCGCCGGCCGAGGCGCACTCGCGGTTCGTCGCCGCCTACGCACCGAACGAGGCCGAGCGGTCGACGTTGGACTTCAGCGACGTGTTCTCGTTCCAGGGGCTGGGTGCCCCGGTCCAGATCGGACCGTTCGCCGTGGAGTCGGCCGTGGTGGCACATCCCTGCGAGGCCTACGGGTTCCGGATCTCGCACGGTGGCGTGTCGCTGGCCTACACCGGGGACAGCGGGCCGTGCGACGCCCTGGACTCGCTGGCGTCCGGCGCCGACGTGCTGCTGAGCGAGGCGAGCTGGACGCACGCCCCCGACCGGCAGCCGGACCTGCACCTGTCCGGACGCGAGGCGGGGGAGCTGGCCGCGCGGGCGGGGGCGGGCAGGCTGCTGATCACGCACGTGCCGCCGTGGACGTCGCGCGAGGACGTGCTGGGGGAGGCCCGGTCGGCGTTCGGCGGGCACAGTGAGCTGGTCGTGCAGGGCGGCCGGTACGAGGTGGGGGAGCGGACATGATCAACGTGGAGCGCGTCGGCGAGCACGAGTTCGTCGCTTCCAACGGGCGTGGCGCGTCGGTGCGGATCGGGCGCAAGGGCCAGGAGGGCTCGTTCAGCCCGGTGGAGCTGCTGGTCGCCGCCGCCGCGGGATGCGCGATGGTCACGTCGGAGACGGTGATCCTGCGCCGGACAGGCGGCGATCAGCTGACAGCGGAGGCGGACGCGGTGCAGTCCGAGAGCGGCAACGAGGTGCTGTCCATCCCCGTGACGCTCTCGTACGACCTGTCCGCCGTGGACGACCCGGAGGCGCTCGAGACCGTCGTCCGGCGCGCCGTGGAGCAGTTCTGCACGGTCACGCGGACGTTGAAGCAGTCGGCGACGGCGCCGCTTCAGCTCCCGGTACCCCTCCAGACCGCGCCCGACCCGCTGTGACCGGTGCGCACGGTCTGCACCGTCGTCCCGACCGCGAGCAGCACGACCAGCACGGACACCACGACTGAGATCACCCGCCACGTCTTCGTGGTGGGTGCCTCCGCCGCGCGTTCGCGGTCGGCGAGCCGTCCCGCGACCAGCAGCGCGATCACCGCGACCCCGAACCCGAGCGCGATGGGCAGCAGCATGTCGCCGAGGTCCGCGTGCACCTGGATGGCGGGGTTCTGCACGCCGTTCTGCGCGAGCGCGGCCTGGAGGTCCTCGCCGGCCTCCTTGGCCACCGGGACCGCGGCGACACCGGCCAGCGTGACCCCGAGAACGGGCCACGCGTACCTGCGCCGCCAGGCCGGGACCAGCGCGATCGCGACCGAACTGAGCGCCGCGAGGGGCAACAGCACGACCACCGCGTGCACCAGCAACGGGTGAAGCGGAATACCGTCGATCGTCAGCATGTCTCTCCCTACGCCATGGCGCTCCGCAGGGTTCATTAGGGTAGGCGCCGTGGTGCGAACCGACGGCCGAAACGACGACGTGTTGCGTGACATCCGGATCACGCGTGGATATCAGACCTGGCCCGCGGGCTCGGTCCTGATCGAGTTCGGGAACACCCGCGTGCTGTGCGCCGCGAGTGTCACCGAAGGCGTGCCCCGATGGCGTCAGGGCTCCGGCCTCGGCTGGGTGACCGCCGAGTACGCGATGCTCCCCTCAGCCACGCACAGCCGCAGCGACCGCGAGTCCGTGAAGGGCCGCATCGGCGGCCGCACGCACGAGATCTCGCGCCTGATCGGCCGTTCCCTCCGTGCCTGCATCGACCTCGCCGCCCTCGGCGAGAACACCATCGTCATCGACTGCGACGTGATCCAGGCCGACGGCGGCACCCGCACCGCGGCGATCACCGGCGCCTACGTGGCCCTCGCCGACGCCGTGACGTACCTCGGCGCCGCAGGCCGCCTGGCCGACCCGTCACCGCTGTCTTGCGCGGTGTCCGCCATCTCGGTCGGCGTGGTCGACGGCCGCGTCCGGCTGGACCTGCCGTACGAGGAGGACTCGCGCGCGGAGGTCGACATGAACGTCGTCGCCACCGACGCGGGCACGCTGATCGAGGTCCAGGGCACCGGCGAGGGCGCGACGTTCGCCCGCTCCACTTTGGACCGCATGCTCGACGTCGCCCTGCAGGGCTGCGCCGAACTGAACCGCCTGCAGGCCGCGGCCCTGGCTCAGCCTTACCCCGGCGTCCTGCCGGAGCCCAAGTCCGGTGGGCGCAAGTGAAGCTGCTCCTGGCTTCCCGCAACGCGAAGAAGCTCCGCGAGCTCCAGCGCATCGTCGTGGCGGAGGAGCTGTCCGGCATCGAGGTGCTGTCGCTTTCGGACGTCCCGGAGTTCCCCGAGGCGCCCGAGACCGCGCCGGACTTCGAGGGCAACGCCCTGGCCAAGGCCCGCGACGCCGCTGCCGCCACGGGCCTGGTTTCTGTTGCGGACGACTCCGGGCTCGCCGTTGACGAGTTGAACGGCATGCCTGGGGTGCTGTCTGCTCGGTGGTCCGGTCGTCATGGCGATGACGACGCCAACCTGGACCTGTTGCTGGGGCAGCTCGGCGATGTGCCCGATGAGCGTCGTGGTGCGGCCTTCGTGTCCGTGGTCGCTCTCGTTGTGCCCGGCGGCGACGAGGTGGTCGTTCGCGGGGAGTGGCGTGGCACTTTGCTGCGGGCTCGTCGTGGGGCCAACGGGTTCGGGTACGACCCGATCTTCGTGCCTGAGGGGTATGAGGTCACTTCGGCGGAGATGACGGCGGAGGAGAAGGACGCGGAGTCGCACCGGGGCCGCGCGTTGAAGCTCCTGGTCCCGCACCTGCGCAAGCTGGTCTAGCCGACCCACTTCACCTTGACGTCGGGGCCGAGTTCATCGACCCCGACGTAGGTGCACCGCCGACGTAGCTGCAAGGTCATCGATCGGTCGCGCAGTTGACGGACGTCGATCGGCTTGTCGCCCGTGAGTGAGAGAAACTCCAAGGTCGGCAGTGCGGAGAGGATCTCCGGATCACTCCACCCCCGGCAGTACAGGGCCTTCAGCTCAGGCACATCATTGAGCACACTCGGGTCACAGCCGGGCGCCAACTCGCTGAGATGTAGGTAATCCAGTGATTTGTAGCGTAAGAAGTCGAGACTTTGCCACAGCTCGTCCTGGTATAAGCCAAGCGACGAGGTGTCTGACGAGAGTTCGATGTTCGTGTAGCGCTCGGCACCCACCAGATAAAGCAGTTCCGGTGTCTTCTGAGCTAGCGGGGCGAGGTCGATCTCGCCCCGCGTCCAGCAGTAGAGAAGGCGTATGGGTGGCAGGTTCTCGGTAAAGCTCAGGCTCGGCTGCCATTCGTTCGACGGCAACCAGATATCCAGACTGGTCAGGTGCTGAAGACGTGCAAGGTGCGGGAACAGCTTGGTCGACTCGACCTTGGCCCTCCCGTTGTACAACGGCGCGTCAGCCAGAACTTCCTCTGCGTATCGCTGAACGTCGAAACTCAGCCAGGCATCGATCAGCGATTCCTGGACGCTCAGTCGCGGATCATGTGCATACCCGGCGAGCTTGGTCATTGCCTCCGGCGAACCGACCAACACAACGCTTCGCACTGTTGCCACGGCCACAGCATCGGTGAGTTCTTCGAGCGATGTTGGCAAGTAGCGGAGTACGCGATGGCCGATCGTGGCCAGGGACGTGGTCTCCTTTTTGCTGCGAGGCGGTACCAGCCGGTCCCTGATGATCGTGTCAAGCCGATCGCACACGTCAGCGTCGGCATCGCGGATGGTTTCCAGGCATGCGGCGGCGAGCAATCGCAGCCGGCGTGCCCTGCGGGGTTCGCGGTCGGCACGGTTCAGCACCTCGGTGAGGAGTTCGGTCACCTGAGACCGCTGGCCGTGCCCGCAGGCCAGCACGATCGTCTGCGTCCAGGAGTCCTGATGGGCGTGTGCGATCAGAGTCTCGACCTGACCGTCCTGCATCGCCTCCTCTCCGGCGAGGTACTCTTGAAATGTCCTGTGCACGAAGTCGACTCGCCCTGGGACGGGTTCGCGTATTACCCCACTGCGTTCCAGTAGATGCGTGAGCACAGCCTCGGGCTCTTCATCGACATTGGGCATTGAGCGAATCTTGCGCGTTACGTGCTCGCGAACCTTCGTGGTGGACAACTGGGTCAGGCCGCCCAACTGCAGACGCCAGGCCAGGTCCCGCAGCAACACCGTCTTGTCCGAGGTAGTGAGGATCCGGGCGATGCCGCGCTCCGCGTCGCGAAGGTCCAACAGCATCGTCAGTGCCGCCGAGTACAACTCCATTCGACTTTGCGGCAGCTCGGAGACCCTGCCCAAGTTCAGTGCACACAACATCGCGCACAGCAGAGGCGAGGACGCCAAGCCCTGCAGATGCTGGCGGCTTTCAAGTTGGGTAACCAGCCGTCGCTGAGCTTCTTCTGGCGCCCCTGCGGCTTCGTGCCAGCGTTGAAGGAACATCTTCACGTTGCCTGGGCTCATTTGCTCCAACTCGACGGAGGAGAAACTCAGTTCTGCCAACCACTTCTCATCAGCGGCCGCAGGGCGCGCCGTCACCATGACGTGAGCCAAGGGAAACACCTGGAGGAGTTCTCGCAGCCACTCGCGGACCTTCGGACGCTTCTGCAGCAGCACCTCGTCAACGCCGTCGACGAGCAGAAGTCCCTTGCCCGTCTGGAGAACACGGTGAACCCAGCCGGACGGCATGATTCCGGCCAGCCACCCGGTGACGAACTCCTCCGGTTTGATGGGCAACGGATCCTCCGCGTACCTGCGCAGGCGGATCGGGAACGGCACCATGCCGTTCCACTTCTGCAGATTGCCGGTGAACCCGCTGCGAGCAGCAGTGACAGCTAGCCAGTCGAGCAGTGTCGTCTTGCCGGAGCCCGCTTCGCCACGAACAAAGGTGCGGGAGACGAGTGCCGACTCGACGCGCACTCCCGAATGCGCGTGTTGATCGGTTTCGCTGAACCAATTGCCGCGCCGCCGTTTCTCGCCTGTCACGGTGAGGCTCAAGTAGGCAACGCTCAACGCGAGGCGTGGGCGGTCCTTCATCGACAGGCCCAGAAGTTCGAGGCGGTCCAGGCTGGCCCCGATATAACGCAGGTACTCGTCGCGGAACTCTTCGTCGTTGTCCGTTCCCTGTGGCGCGTAGAGCGAGGTACGGGGGAGCCGGGACAGGACGTCGTCGAGCATCGCCGCTTGGGCAGTGGCTCGGGAGAGGACCTCGGCCAGGGCTCGGGGTTGGAACGAGGGCAGGTTCCTGATGATCTGCACCAGGTAGCGGCAGGACTGGTCCAGCGCGACCTCGTAGCAGCGGCCCAGGTCCGCGCGTGGCAGTGAGCGGCGGATGCGTTGGGCCAAGACCTCGGGGTCGGCGTCGTCGGCCAGGAGGGCGGCATCGGAGAGGTCGATGGACGACAGCGCCTCCTCCACAGCGGACAGGGAGGAGGCGATGTCGTCGTCGGTGAAGCGTTCCAGGGCCGATTCCAGTTGTTCGGTTACCTGGTGGCCGATGTGTTCGACCAGGGTGTTGAGCTTGGCTCGTTGGGTGGGCTTGGAGAGTTCCGCCGCGGCCAGTTCCGTGAGCGACATGGTGCGCTCGTCGGTGTGGCTTGCCAGCCACTCGGTGGCGGCGCGCATGGCTACAGACTGGCCCAGCTTGGAGACAGCTTGGATTTCTAAGCCCACCCAAACGAGGTTAGACGGCCGCCTGGGCGTGTGAGGCCACCGACACGACGCAGACGCCTGCGGCGATGAGGGCCATGCCGGCCAGCATCGCGAGGTTCAGCGGGTCGGCGAACAGGACGCGGCTCGTGATGGCGACGAGGGCGATGCCCGCGCCTGCCCAGATCGCATAGGTGATGGCTACCGGGACGCCCATTCTGATCACTAATGATTCCAGGTAGAGGGCGGTGAGGAAGCCGGTTGCGAGGCCCGCTGTGGGCCAGGGTTTTGTGAAGCCGTCGGAGTATTTGAGGCAGAGGGTCGCGAAAACCTCCGCGCCTACGGCGAGGGCTAGCAGGATCCACTTGAGCATTGAATTTTCCCAGCACGAAATGCACGCAGCGCTCAGCGTGCGTGTTGAAGAGAACGGATGACAGGTAGGCGAAAAGGCCTGGTCAGCCGCCGCGCGTGGGGAAGTGGACTCGCAAGACGAACTCAGACGGGATGTCGGGGCCGCTAGGTGCCGTCAAACGACACACGGTGTATCACCCTCACCGGAACAGGAGCGGCTTTGTTGCACGCCCTCACCGTTCAACATACCCGAAAAAGAGGCCGCCGTCGTTGTGAAAGCGACGGCGGCCTCATGCCGGTGGTGAATCAGGCGGGGAGTTCGCGCAGGAGCTTGGCGACGTGGCCGGTGGCGCGGACGTTGTACATGGCCTTGACGATCTTGCCGTCCGGGCCGACGAGGAACGTCGAGCGGATGACGCCCTGGACGGTCTTGCCGTAGTTCTGCTTCTCGCCGAACGCGCCCCATTCGGTGAGGACCTTCTTGTCCGGGTCGCCGAGGAGCGGGAACGTCAGGCCCTCGGCGTCGCGGAACTTCGCGAGCTTCTCCTGCTTGTCGGGCGAGACGCCGACCACCTCGTACCCGAGGCCGCCCAGCTGGGCGAGGCTGTCGCGGAAGTCGCAGGCCTGCTTGGTGCAGCCCGGCGTGCTCGCGGCCGGGTAGAAGTACACGACCACGGACTTGCCGAGGTAGTCGGACAGGGACACCGGCTTGCCCTCGCTGTCGGGCAGCGTGAACGCGGGCGCGGTGTCACCAGGTTCGAGACGACTGGTCATGCCCCAGAGCCTATTCCCGGGGCTAGGCCTGGCCCTCGAAGACGGTGGGCGCGTCCTGGCCCTGTCCGCCCGGCTGGATGGTCAGCTCCATCCGCACCGCCGACTCCGGCACCGCGAACGCGAGCTGGAGCTGGGTGTCGCGGCCCGGCGGGAGCTCCGCCACGGCCGCTGCGAGGCCGTTGAGGCCCTGTACTGAGTCGACGAGCTCGGCTGCCGGTTCGCCGTTCGCGAGTGCGCGCACGGCGAGCTGGGAGGAGCGGTAGGGGGTCTTGGAGCCGTTGTAGACGGTGATCGTGAAGACCGCTGTGCGCCTGGCCTTCGGGATCGCCGTCTCGGACGGCGCGAGGGAGCGCGGAGCGGACACCACGACGGAGAGACCGGAGGCCCACACGCGTTGGGTGCCGAACGCGGCGGCGCTGGACGCGCTGGGCGACTCGGCTCGCTGTTCGACTGTCAGGTTCTCGTCGGGGGTGACGGCGACACTGGGGCCCGCACATCCCGCCACGGCCAGCAACAGGCACAGGCCCGCGGCCGATTTGGCGAACTTCACGAACTCCCCTTTCCCACCCCGGCGGTGGGTGTGGACGACTCACGTCAACTGTGACGGTGCCGAAGGGGGTGTGCGAACGAATCAGGCCTGAAGAAGCGGACCTGGTGCCGGGCCGTGGCCGACTCGTGATGGGCGGCGTGGGCGGCGCCACAGAGTGCGCCGGCCCCACGCCGTCCGTGCGGCCGAGGCCGCTGGTAATGCTAGGGAGCGCGTCGGGGGGCGTGCGCGCTCACACCGATCATCGCCGACTGTGTGCCACGCGCTACAAGCGGAGCCGTTTATCACCCGTTCAGACCAGTGTCAGTCGTACAAAACGTGAAGGTCACGCCTGACCGACTCACGTATGTGCGGCTGAACGGCCCATCGACGGCGTCCGTTCGGCCACTTCGCTGAGTAGCTCGAACGAACGCAGACGGTCGTCGTGCCCGTGCACGATCGTCGTCACCATGAGCTCGTCGGCCGCCGTCGACTCCATCAACTCGTCGAGTCCGGCGCGGACCGTTGAGGCGGATCCGATGATCTGGGTGGCCATGCGGTCCTCGATCACCAGCTGGTCGATCTCGGTGTACGGGTAGTCCGCGGCCTCCTGCGGCGTGGCGAGCGGCGCGGGGCGGCCCTGGCGCAGCTTCACGAATGAGAGCGCTCCCGGGCCCGCGAGGTACCGGGCCTGCTCGTCGGTGTCGGCGACGACCACCGAGGCGCACACCATCGCGTACGGCTCCGTGAGAACGTCGGACGGCCGGAAGTGCCGGCGGTACAACTCCAGCGCCGGCAACGTGTTCTGCGCGCTGAAGTGGTGGGCGAACGCGAACGGCAGTCCCAGCAGGCCTGCCGCCTGCGCGCTGTAGCCGGACGAGCCGAGCAGCCAGATCGGCGGCTTGTTGCCCGCGGCGGGCACGGCGTTGAGCTCGGCGGTGCCCTCGAAGTACTGGATCAGCTCGGTGAGCTCCTGCGGGAAGTTCTCCGCGGACAGACCGGCCTCGGTGCGCCGCAGCGCCCGCGCCGTCTTCTGGTCGGTGCCGGGCGCGCGGCCGATGCCGAGGTCGATGCGGCCGGGGTGCAGCGCCTCGAGCATGCCGAACTGCTCGGCGACCACGAGCGGCGCGTGGTTGGGCAGCATCACGCCGCCCGAACCGACGCGGATCGTGGACGTGGCGTCCGCGACGTGACCGATGAGCACGGCCGGCGCGGACGACGCGATCCCGGGCATGTTGTGGTGCTCGGCGAACCAGTAACGGTGATAGCCGAGGCGTTCTGCCTGCTGAGCGAGCTCCCGCGAGTTCCGCAGCGCGGTCGTCGCGTCCGACCCCGACGTGATGGGCGCGAGGTCGAGTACGGACAGAGGGATCTCAGTCAGACGGCTCATACATCGATCAACACCGATACTTCGTGACTTCTTCCGTGAGCCGGGTAACTCGTTTCGCGGCCTTGTCGTAGGTGGTGCCCTCCGGGTGCAGCGTCAGCACCGCGACGATGCTGAACCAGCACGTCCCGGACGTGTGCATGGCCGGCGACTTGGTGTCCAGCTCCCACTGGATGCGCGGCCGCGGCCTGTCCACGCACGGCTTCGCCGGGTCGCCGAACCCCGACCATCCCTGCTTGAACGCGGGCTTCCACGTCGCGGACGGCAGCCCGAACGACTGGTCGAACCCGTCCGACGCGCACTTCTCGGCACGCTGCAGGTGCCCCATGATCGTGTTCCGCACCTTCGGCTTCGCGTCCTCCAGCAGGTACCGGTAGATCTTCACGACGTCGGAGGCGCTCACCGCCGTGTACCCCCACATGCCGCGGTTCTCCGGCGGCCGCGTGTCCTGCAGCTTCAGGCGCTCGGCCGTGCGCACGACGAGCTGTTCCCAGCCGTTCTCCACCCACAGCTCACTCGCCGCGTTGTCGTCGCTGACGCGCAACATCGGTTCGATGCGCGGGTCGTCGCCGCGCGTCTCCAGCTGTTCGATCGCGATCAGGATCTTCACCAGCGAGGCGGACCTGATCGGTTTGTGCACGTCCCGGCCGGTTGTCTTGTGCGTGATCCGGTCGTAGACCGCGTAGGAGGCCGTCGGTGCTGGCACGGGTGCCGTCGTGGAGACGGGTGCCGCGAGCAACGCCATCGTGAGAAGTAGGTGCACGCTCCCGGAAGTTAGTGGTCAACCGAACCTTTTGGCCCATGTTTTGTCGGTCACAGGTGAGAAGAAGTGACCGTGCCGTGCCGTTGACCGTGGTGTGACGGATGTGGTGGTGATCGGTGCCGGACAGGCGGGCCTGTCCGCCTCGTACTTCTTGCAGCGGCGCGGCGTGGACCACGTGGTGCTCGACGCCAACTCCGAACCCGGCGGCGCATGGCTGCACCGCTGGCCGAGCCTGCGCATGCGAACCGTGCACGGCATCCACGAGCTGCCCGGCATGCCGTTCGAACAGCCCGCACCCGACGAGCGCGCGAACGAGGCGATCCCCGCCTACTTCGCCCGCTACGAACAGCTCTTCGACCTGCCCGTCGTCCGCCCGGTGAACGTGACCCAGGTGGTGAACGACGGCGCGCTGCTCAAGGTCGAGACCACCGACGGCGTCTGGACCACCCGCGGCCTGATCAACGCGACCGGCACGTGGCGCCGCCCGTTCTGGCCGTACTACCCGGGCCAGGAGACGTTCCAGGGCCGCCAGCTCCACACCGCCGACTACCAGGGCCCCGCGGAGTTCGCGGGCAAGCGCGTTGTGGTGGTGGGCGGTGGTGCTTCGGCCACGCAGCTGTTGATGGAACTCGCTCCTTTCGCAGCGGAGACCCGCTGGGTCACTCGGCACGAACCGGTGTGGCGGGAGGGGCCGTTCACCGAGGACTACGGCCGGTGGGTGGTCGGGATGGTCGAGGAACGTGTTCGGGCCGGGCTGATTCCTCGTAGCGTTGTCAGCGTCACCGGGCTTGCGCTGACCGATCAGACTCGGGCCGCTGTCGCGTCCGGGGTGCTGGACCGGAAGCCGATGTTCTCTCGGGTCACGCCTGCTGGGGTCGAGTGGGACTCTGGCGAGCGGTTCGATGCCGACATCATCTTGTGGGCCACCGGGTTTCGGCATGACCTGGACCATCTCGCGCCGTTGCACCTGCGGGCTTCTGGTGGCGGCATTCAGGTGGACGGGACTCGTGTGGTGTCCGATCCGCGGATTCACCTTGTGGGGTATGGGCCTTCGGCCAGCACCATCGGAGCCAACCGGGCCGGGCGTGGGGCTGTGCGGGAGTTGGTGGGGTATTTGGGCGGCGTTGAGGCGGCGCGCTAGCTGACGCTGTGGCGTGGGTGGTTCGAGGGGCCGTGGGGATGTGCGGCGTGGATGGTGGCAGCTCGAGGGGCGCGTCGGGCGTGGTGGACGGGAACGGCTTGGCTGGCGGGCTGGGAAGGCGCGCGGGTTCGCTCGGCCGGTGTGAGAGCGCGCTGATGGCTGTGTGCAGGCCGGGTCGTGCTGGGTGGGAGTGGCCTGGCGAGTGGGCCGGGTGGCAGCGTGTCCGGGTGCTGGGGTGGCGGGGGCGTGGGCGGTGGCCTGTGCGAAGACGTGGCTGGTGGCCGGGTGAAGGTCGGGCCGCGGTGGGTGGGCGGGAGTGCGCTGACGGTCGCGGTGAGGCGTGGTCGGCGGAGTCTTGGCTCGCGGCGGGCCGGGCCCCGCGTCGTGGTGGGGCGGGGAGCAGCTCGGCGGGTGGGGCTCGTTCTGGCGGGTGAGCTCGCGCGGCCTGCGTGTCGGTGTGGCGGGTGAGCTCGCGCGGCCGGTGTGGCGGGCGGGCCGTTAGACGCGGGTGTTGGTGCGCCTCTTCTGCAGGCGGGTTGCCACGAAGATCGCCACGGCCACCACGGCCAGGCCCAGGACCACCTTGGAGCCGATGCCCACGTACTGCTCGACCAGGTGCCAGTTGTCGCCCAGCAGGTAGCCCGCGAGGATCAGGGCCGTGTTCCAGAGCAGGCTGCCTGCCGCGGTGTAGGCGAGGAACGGGGCTAAGCGCATGCGTTCCACGCCTGCCGGGATCGAGATCAGGCTGCGGAACACCGGGATCATGCGGCCGAAGAACACCGCGCGGTAGCCGTTGCGGAGGAACCAGGCCTCTGTCCTGTCCACATCGGACACGCGGACCAGTGGCATGCGGGAGGCGATGCGGCGGACTCGGTCGCGGCCGAGCAGTGCGCCTACCCAGTAGAGGATCAGGGCGCCTGCCACCGAGCCGAAGGTGGTCCAGAGGATCGCGTCCAGCAGGCCCATCTTGCCCTGGGCCGCGGTGAAGCCGGCCAGGGGCAGGAAGACCTCGCTGGGCAGGGGCGGGAACAGGTTCTCCAGCGCGATCGCCAAAGCCGCTCCGGGTGCGCCGGCCGTGTTCATCAGGTCGGTGACCCAGTCGACCAAGTTCATGGGATCCAAGTTACGGATGGGGAGGGCGGGGGACATTGGGGTAAGCCGCAAAGGTGGGGTGGGGTAAACCCCACCCCCGTCTCAGGGGATTACCCCTAGACGCAGCTGATCCTTGCGTCAGCCCAAGAAGCGTGGTCGTTCTGCGTGCCGTCGCCGCCGTCGAGAACTCGCAGGGTGAGAGTCCTCACGCCGGTCACGTCCACGGCCAGGTCGCGGGCAGGGGAACGCACGCCGAGCACGCCCGTGTCCGCCAGCACCACGCCGTCGCCCAGCACCTGGAACGCCACCGTGCCACCGACGCGCTGGCGAGCCACGTCCAGGCCCGCCTCGTCGTCGACGCCCACCGCAACCGCGAAGGCGCCACAACGCGCGTCCAGTGCGTAAGTGATCTCGGACGACGCGTGCGTGCCCAGGCCCTTGGCGAAAACGGCGCGGCGCAGAGCGATGCCCCGGCCGTCGCCGGCCGACGTGCCGCCGTTCGTCAGGTCCTTCTCGACCGGGCCGTCACCGCCCGTCGCCGACACCCACGGCCGGTCCGACAGGTACGACCAGCCGTCGGGCAACGGCCGGACCACGTGCACGCGCGCGGTCTTCTCCGACTCCACGCCGCCGTTGAACGACGCCACCACGGGGATGTCGAAGTAGCCGTAGGTGGCCGGCGGCACGACCGTCCACGTGCCCGACAACGCCTGACCCGGACGCACGACCCGTGCCGTGACAGGTGCTCCTTGCACCGACCAACCCGCGGGCACGCGCGGCGCCAGAGTCACCCCGCGCACGTCCGTACGTGTGGTGAAGAGGCCGGTCACGGTGAACCCACGGGCAGAAGCCGACACCGAGGTCGACGGCACCGCGGAGACGGGCCGCTCACAGGTCCGCGCGCCGGCGCGGCAAGCGATTGCGGCGAAACCTCCGTTGGCAGCCACGTCCAACGTCAGCGTGTCCCCGGCGCGCACGGTCCGTGACTCGCGCACGAGCCCTGCGGGGCCGTCCCGCGTGATCTCCACCAGCCAGCGACCGGCAGGCAACGCGAAAGGCACCGACACGGTCCTGGCAGCACCGGAGTACCCGCCGCCGATGAACCACCGGTCGCCGGACCGCCGCGCGAACACCGAGTGGTCTGCGGGACGCCCGGAGAGCAGCCGCGTCTCGTCCCACGCCGTCGGGACCTGGTCGACGAAGCGTTCGGCGACGGGGCGTGCGGCGTAGTCCTCCGGACGCCCGGCGAGGTTCGCGAGGCCCGACTCGTAGATCACGGTCAACGCCAGCTCGTGCGCGTCGGACGTGGTGCGTGATGGACGGTGCCAAGCCAGCGGCGTGTAGTCCATGCCTCCGACGACGCCGCGCGTGAACGGCAGGGCAGTCAGATGTGCGCCCGTGAGGCCTGAGGACTTCTCACCGCCGTGTACGGCTTCCATCGTCATGACGTGCGGCCATGTGCGGTGGATGCCGTGCGGGATCGTCGAACCGTGGAAGTTCACCAGCAGGTGGCGAGCGGCGGTCTCGGCGAGGATCCGGTCGTACCAGCGGTAGCGGTCCTGGCCGTCGGAGTCCATGAAGTCGATCTTCACGCCCGCGATGCCCCACCGTTCGAACAACGCCAGCCGGGCCGCGCTCTCCGCAGGCGTGTCCAGCTCGTCGTAGTGCACCCACAGATGGATCTTCACACCCCGTGCGGCGGCATAGGAGACCAGCGACGGGATCCACGAAGTCTGCTCCCACGACGGGTCGTAGTCCCAGTTCGGGTCGAAGTACCAGCCCGCGTCGACCAGCGCGTACGGCCAGCCGTGCGCCGCCGCGTAGTCCACGTACTGCTTCTGCATCGCGAGGCTCTGCCCGGCCTCACGCCCGCCCGCGAGCCAGCTCCAGAACACCTTGCCAGGCTTGATCCACGACGTGTCGCGCACCTTCGACCGCGGCGCGAGGTCGTCCACGAGGGTCGACGCGGAGACGTCCGCCAGCGAGCCGACGACGGCGGTGCGCCACGGCGACTGCCACGGACCGTCCACGGCCACCCGCTCGTCCCAGTACTTGATCGAGTAGACGCCCGAACCGGCCGTGTGCGCGAGATGCGCGCCGGAGTGCCGCCCGTCCACAGAGGACTCAGTGAGCAGCGTGTACACACCGTTCGTCTCGAACAGTGCCGGATGCAGGTAGTCGGCGGTCTCCGCGGCGGCCGCATTCGTCTGCACGAACGGGTTTTCGTAGTCACGCCGGTACTTCGCGACCCAGGCGGTGGCGGCGGGAGGGACGTGGAACGCCGACGTCTCGCGCAGCACGTCACCCAGCCCGGCCGGCAGTTCGTACCGATAGGCCACACCGTCGGCGGCGGTCCGCACGACGAGATCCAACCGGGCGGCCCCGGAAAACGAGTACCGCTCTTCTTTGTGGACCACTGCACGTTGCCGTTGCTTGCCCGACGACGCCGTGTAGTGCTCGGCCACGCGCCTTTCGGTACGGCCCGTCAAGCGCAGGCCGGTCGAAAGATCCGCTCTTTCCGTCACCACGCCCAACGGCCCCGGCTCCAGCACCGTGGTACCGCCACGGGTCACCGACAGGCTCGGCACCCCGTTCGACAGGGTCACGACAGCTTTCGGCCACGGATCGCTTTGCGCTGTCGCTGTTGGAGTTAGTGCGTTCGCCGCTAACGCGATGACGAGCGCTCCCGCCGCGTGCCATCGCACGGTGGACAACCGCATGCCCGGTCCTCTCAGACGTCGGTCGCGGCGGCGACACCTCCGATGTATACGCGGTCGAGAGCCATTGGTCCACAACACGGGGGAAAGGCCTTTCCGGCCTGTAATCGTTTGACTACGATGGAGTTCGATGGCTGACCAGGTGGGGACGTGTGCGATCTGCGGCACCGCGACCGCCACCTCCCGGCGCAGACAGGCGCGGTACTGCTCGAACGCGTGCCGGCAGCGGGCGTACCGGCAGCGCGTGAACGAACCCGTTACGGCACTGGACAGTTTCATCGGCCGTGAAGCCGAACTGGTCCGTCTCGGCAGGTTCGCCGGCACGCGCGTGCTCACGCTCGTCGGCCCGGCCGGTGTCGGGAAGAGCAGGCTGGCCAAGGAGTTCGCCGCGGGCCGGTGGACGCGGGTCGAGCTCGACTCCGTCACGGACGTGGCGAGTGCGTGCGCGGCGGCACTCGGCGAGCCGGCGGGGGAGCCGGCGCTGAGCACGCTCGTGCACGCGCTGGCGGGCCGCGAGACCGTGCTGGTGCTGGACAACTGCGAGCGCGTGGCGGCGGAGTGCGCGGCGCTGCTGGAACCGTTGCTGCTGGGCTGTCCCGGCCTCACGGTCATCGCGACCAGCAGGGAACCGCTGCGGGTGCCGGGCGAGGTCCTGTTCGCGGTGCAGCCGTTGTCGATCACGAACGCGGTGGAGCTGTTCGCCGACCGCGCCCGTGCGAACCACGTCGGCCTGAGGCTCGGTGACCGGGGCGCGCTGGCCGCCCTGTGCACGCGCCTGGACCGCCTCCCGCTGGCGATCGAGCTCGCGGCGAGGCTGGTGACCGTGCTGCCCGTCAAGGAGCTGCTGGCGCGGCTCGACGACCGCCTGGAACTGCTCAACCGCGGCAACCGCACCGCCGCCGAACGGCACCAGAGCCTGCGCGCCGCGATCGGCTGGAGCTACGACCACCTCAGCGTCGACGAGCAGCACGTGTTCCGGTGCATCTCGCAGAGGCCGGGCGGCTTCGGGCTCGACGGCGCTGTCCAGGCCTGCGACCTGCCCTCGGACCGGGTGCTCGTGCTGCTGTCGGCGCTGGTGGCCAAGTCGCTGCTCACGATCACGGGCGCCGGCCGGTTCGAACAGCTGGAGTCGGTCCGGCTCTACGGCAGGGAACGGCTCGCGGAGCAGTTCGCTGGGGATGTACCCGGTGGCCGGGCGGCTAACTTGAAGGTGGTTCGCCGCGGGCCAGCCCCCGCGGCGAACCACTGAAAGCGCTGACCCGGGGTGCGGGGTGTCCCCGCTGTGGACCCGATCTGACCTGGGCGAATGCGCTCCATGAGCACATTCGCCCAGGAAGATGGTGAGGTCGGGGGGACTCGAACCCCCACTGGCTGGGACCTAAACCCAGTGCCTCTGCCAATTGGGCTACGACCCCTCGGGTGGAAGCCTATCGGCCGTCCATGGACTCGCTCTCTCGGGTCTGACCAGGGTCACGCGAAGCCGCGTCACCGGCCGTCCACTACGGTTGCGGGCAGAACCGCTGCTAGGAGGACATGTGGCTCGCGATCCCGAGACCATTCAGCGCGAGATCGAGCAGGCTCGCACCGCGCTGGCCGCCACCCTGGACGAGCTCAGCGAGCGCGCCAACCCGCAGAAGCTCGTCGAGCAGGGCAAGTCGTCCGTGCTCGACGTGCTGAGCCAGCCCAAGGTCAAGTACACGTTGATCGCGGTCGGCGCGGTGGTCGGCTTCGCGCTGGTCCGCAAGCTCTTCCGCTAGGACACGCGCACCAACGGCAGGAGCACCTGCTCGACGACCTTCTCCACGAACGGCTCGTCGAGCGGGTCCCCGGTCAGCATCAGCCGGTAGATCAGGGCGGCGCCCGCGATCTCGACCGCCATGCCGCGCGGGGCGTCGGCTCTGAGCTCGCCCCGTTCGGCTGCCCGGTCCAGGATGCCGCGCAGCACGTCGCGCTGCGAGATCAGGAACGTCTCCCGGAACGCCGCCGCCAGCTCCGGCTCGTGCGGGAGTTCGCCCACGAGCGCCTGAGCGGCCTTGCCGATCGGTCCTGAGAGGAACGCGGCGAACGACGAGAGGAACTCGCGCAGGTCTCCGGCCAGAGAGCCGGTGTCCGGTGCCGCGAGGTTCTGCGTGGCGAGCTGGGTGCACGTGTCGATCACGAGATCGAGCTTCGACTCCCACCGCCGGTAGATCGTTGCCTTGCCCGCTCTCGCACGGGCCGCCACCGCGTCCATGGTGAGAGCCCGGTACCCGACCTCGGCCATCACCTCGAGCGCTGCCTGACGTAATGCGTCGTCCCTGCTGGCGTCCCGAGGACGGCCCCTCTGCGGGGCCCTGCCCTCGTTGAACGCCGTTGTCGACACAGCCATGCCACCTCCTCGTACCAGGGCACGGCTCGTGCGTGTTCTCCCCGCCCCTTTGGCGGCACATCCTAGGCGTCTTGCCCACCTCGCAGGGTGAGCAGCACCCGGTTGTTGCATCGTGTTGTGGTTGGTTGGGTCTTGCGCGATGCGCCCCAGAACTCCTACCTTTCGGGATGTCTGGACCAGGCTGCCTCGCCGCGCAGCTGAACGTGAGCAGTTGTCATGCGCGGGCGAGGAGCGGGTAATGGTCTTTGGCAGAAGGGGTTTCCTGGGGGGAACCACAGCAGCGGTGGTGCTCGGGCGGTCGGGGGTGGCGACCGGGAAAAAGACCGGGCCATCGGAGGTATCCGCCTGTGACGGCATGTCAGAACGCGACTGGGAAGAGTTCATCGGGGCGCAGGATCTCGTGTGGAAAAGGCCGCCGACCCAGTACGGACAGGCCCCGTTCCTCGGTGACGGGCGGCTCGGCAGCGTCGTTTACGCCGAGGGGAACGTCGTCAGGTTCACCGTGCAGCACGCCGACGTGCAGGATCACCGCGCGACGGGCGGCAGCCAGTTCGGGGTCTGCCGGCTTCCTGTCGGAAACCTGAAGATGACGGCGGCCGGCACCGTCGCGGCCGTCGACTGGCGCCTCGACCTGTGGAACGCGGAGCTGCGTGGAACCGTGACCACGTCGCTCGGCGTGATCACGTTCGCCGCGTACATCCACTCCGAACGCTCGGTGCTCTCGCTGGACGTCAGCGCGTCCGGCACGGAGGGGCCGGTGCTGGAGTTCGTGCCCGCCAAGGCGATTCCGATGCGTGCCGAGTTCTACCCGCTGCCAGAGGGCTACGTCCTCAACCCGGATCCCGTGACCAGGGCGGACGGCCGCGAGACGGTGGTGACGCAGGAGCTGAACGCGGGCGGCCGGACGGCAACCGCTTTCCGGATCACGTCGAACGGCCGCGCGCAGCGGGTGCTGCTGGCGGTCGCGCACACCTTCCCCGAGGCCGGCGCGGACAGGATCGCCGTGAAGGCCGTGCGCGCGGCGGTGCCGCTCGCGTCGCATCGCCGGTGGTGGAACGCCTTCTACCGGAAGAGCTTCCTGTCGTTCGGCGAGCAGCGGCTGCAGTCGTTCTACTGGATCCAGCTCTACAAGATCGCGTCCGGCTCCCGGGCCGGCGGGCCGGTGATGGCGACGACCGGGCCGTGGCTGGAGCGGACGCCGTGGGGCGCTGCCTGGTGGAACCTCAACGTGCAGCTGGAGTACTGGCTGGTCCACGGCTCGAACCACCTGGAGCTGGACTCGATCACGAGCACGCTCAAGGACAACCAGGAGCAGCTCGTCCGCAACGTCAAGGAGGCCTACCGGCACGACTCGGCGGGTGTCGGCCGCAGCACCGACCGCACGACGTCGAACGCCGGCACGCTGTACGAGCCGGGGACGGGCGGCACCGGCGTCAAGGAGCTCGGCAACCTGACCTGGGCGCTGCACAACGTCTGGCTGTCGTACCGGCACAGCATGGACGCCCGGATCCTGTCCGACGTCGTGTTCCCGCTGTTGCGCCGGTCGATCAACTACTACCTGCACTTCCTGACGAAAGGCAGCGACGGCAGGCTCCACCTCGACGTCACCACCTCGCCCGAGTACGGCGACGCGCCCGACTGCAACTACGACCTGCAGCTGATCCGCTGGGGCTGTCAGACGTTGATCGACTCGGCCGTCGAGTTGAAGATCAACGACCCGCTGGCGCCGAGGTGGCGCGAGGTGCTGCGTGACCTCACCCCGTACCCGGTGGACGCCAACGGGTTCATGATCGGTGCCGGGGTGCCGTTCGCCGTGTCGCACCGGCACTTCTCGCACCTGCTCGCGACGTTCCCGCTGATGACGGTGAACTGGGAGCAGCAGGAGAACCGCGAGCTGATCGAGAAGTCGCTGCGCCACTGGATGTCGCTGGAGCCGGCCCACCGCGGCTACAGCTACTCCGGGTCCGGCTCGATCGCCGCGCGCATGTTCCGCGGGGACGAGGCCTACGCCTACTTCGTGAAGATGTTCGACACCACCAAGAGGTTCCCGGTGCTGGAGAACACCATGTACACCGAGGCGGGCCCGGTCGTGGAGACCCCGCTGTCCGGCGCGCAGACGATCCACGACTTCGTGTGCCAGAGCTGGGGCGGGGTCGTCCGGGTGTTCCCCGCCGTGCCGTCCGCGTGGCCCGACGTCGTGATCGCCGATCATTCGGCGGAGGGCGGGTTCTCCGTCACCGCGAGACGAGTGCAGGGCAGGACCGAGTTCGTGCTGGTCCGCAGCCGCGCGGGCGAGCCGCTGGTGCTGCGGCACGGCATCGAGGGGCCGGTGTCCGTGGTGGCGCCGGTCCGGTACCACGACCGCGGCGACGGGACGCTGGAGATCCCGTTGCGCCGCGGGCAGGAAGTCCTGGTGCATCCCAGGGGCCGCCGCCCTGACCTGGCCGTCCGGCCGGTCGCCGTCACGACCCCCGGCAAGCCCTGGGGTCTTCCCGCGTGATGATCGGAAAGGAAAGCCCCATGCGCACCCTCGCGCTAGCTTTGCTGTCCACGATGGTCGGTGCGGTCCTGGTCGCCCCCGCCTCCCAGGCGCTGCCGGACGGCCTCGCCCTGACCCCGCCGATGGGGTTCAACAACTGGAACACCACCGCCTGCCGCGCCGAGTTCACCGAGGCGATGGTCAAGGGCATCGCCGACATCTTCGTCGACAAGGGCCTGAAGGACGCCGGCTACGAGTACGTCAACATCGACGACTGCTGGGCCGAGAAGACCCGTGACTCCGCTGGGAAGCTCGTGCCGAACAGGACGCGTTTTCCCAACGGCATCAAGGCCGTCGCGGACTACGTGCACGCCAAGGGCCTGAAGTTCGGCATCTACACCAGCGCCGGAACCAAGACCTGCAACAAGGACAACGGCTTCCCCGGCGGCCTGGACCACGAGGAGTCCGACGCGCAGCAGTTCGCGAGCTGGGGCGTCGACTACCTGAAGTACGACAACTGCAACAACCAGGGCGTCGACGCGAAGCAGCGCTACCGCAAGATGCGCGACGCGTTGAAGAAGACCGGCCGTCCGATCGTGTTCAGCCTGTGCGAGTGGGGCCAGAACAAGCCGTGGGAGTGGGCCTCCGACACCGGACACCTGTGGCGCACCACAGGCGACATCAACGACACGTGGCCCCGCACGATGGACATCTACGAAAAGAACGTCGTGCTGGACTCCTACGCCGGACCTGGGCACTGGAACGACCCGGACATGCTCGAAGTCGGCAACGGCAAGATGAGCGCCGTGCAGTACCGCAGCCACTTCTCGCTGTGGGCGATCATGGCCGCACCGCTGCTCATCGGGTCGGACCTGCGCAAGGTTTCCGCCGACACGTTCACGATCCTGGAGAACAAGGACGTCATCGCGGTCGACCAGGACAAGCTCGGCGTGCAGGGCAAGCGGATCCGCACCACCGGCAAGTCGGGTGTCGACGTGATCGTGAAGCCGCTCGCGAACGGCGACAAGGCCGTGGCGCTGTTCAACAAGTCCGGCTCCACGCAGACGATCTCGACGTCGCTGCCGGAGATCGGGATGTCCGGACCGGCGGTGCTCAAGGACCTCTGGACCAAGTCGACGCGGACCACGACCGGCACGATCTCGGCGTCCGTCCCGTCGCTCGCCACGGTGATCTACCGCGTCTCGAAGAGCGGCCCGCGGCCGACCCCGCCGGCCGGCACCACCGACCTGTCGGCGTTCGAGGCGACGTCCTCCACCAACGGCTGGGGACCCGTCGAGCTCGACAGGTCCGTCGGCAACCAGGCCGCCGGCGACGGCAGGACTCTGACCATCAACGGTGTCGCGCACCAGAAGGGCTTCGGGTCGCACGCGGCCGGAACGATCGAGTTCTACCTGGGCCGCAAGTGCTCCTCGCTGGCGGTGGACGTCGGCGTCGACGACGAGGTGGCCGCGGGAAAGGGATCGGTGGTCTTCCAGGTGTTCGCGGACGACGTGAAGGTCGCCGACTCCGGGAGGCTCACGGGCACCGACGCGGCGAAGAGGCTCACCGCGCCGCTCACCGACGCCGAGAACCTGCGGCTGGTGCTGACCGACGCCGGTGACGGGATCAACTCCGACCACGGCGACTGGGCCTCGCCGCGCATCACCTGCGCTTAGCGACGGCCAGCTGGGTCATGTACCGCTTCACGATCCGGCCGCCGTACCGCGTGCGGATCAGGGACGTGATGTCCGCGATCAGCTGATCGCGGGCGGGCAGCACGATGTGGTTCGAGTACGTGAGGAGCAGGTCCTCGTACGCCTCGGTGTCGTAGGCCTGCTCCCACTCGTACCGGTGGAACTCGGGCTCGTCGAAGAGCGCGCTGTCGTCGAACTCGCAGGGGATGTCCGAGGCGGGCGAGAGGCGCAGGTTCGGTGGCGTGGAGGGATCCCAGCGCTCGTAGCACTCCTGCGCGTCCGCGAAGAACTTCCCGGTGCCGCCCGCGATGTGGTGCGTGGAGATCACGGCCAGCGCGCCACCGGGACGCAACGCGGCGGCACAGCGGGCCATCCGGGTGGCGGGGTCGAGCCAGTGGAACGCCGTCGCGCACACCACGAGGTCGAACGGGGTGGCGGGCAACGGCCAGTCGTCGAAGTCCGCCACGACCACGTGGGCGTCCGGGGCGTGCGCACGGGCGATGGCGGCCAGGTCGGGGCTCAGCTCGACCGCCGTCACGTCGCCCAGCGCGGTCAGCGGCAGCGTGGCCTGACCGGTGCCGGGCGCGATCTCCAGGATTCGCGGGCCGGTCAGCCGTTCGAACAGCGGCGGGGGATAGGCGGGGCGTGCCCGGTGGTAGCGGGCCGCGTCCTCGCCGAACGTGGTGCGCAGACGCTCGCGATCGGTCACCCGCCGAATTCAAGCGACCGGGACGGCAGCGCGTCCATCCCGTTTCGCGCGAAGCCCGCCCACGTGCTCCGGATGGTCTTCGCCAGCTCGGCGTCCGGCTCCTGCCCCGCCAGCATGCCCGCGCCGATCCAGCCGTCCGGGTCGAACAGGAACGGCAGCTCCATGCAGTGACACGAGCCCATGGGGGCGTCGGCGGGCGCCCACCTGAAGGTGTAGGTGGCGGCCTGCCCGCCCGCCGCGGTCCAGTCCCGCGCCAGCTCTCGGGCCCCGAGGGCGAAGATCAGCTCGGTCACCGCCGCCCAGTGCTCGCGGCTCGGCACGTACGGGCTGCCGTCGTCGGCCGTGTGCCCGACGAGCAGCTCGACGCGCGACGCCGCCGCGGCGAGGTCGACCTCGTCCAGCACCGGGGCGAACGGCATGCCGCCGGACGGGGCGAACCGCGGTCCCACCTCGGCGACCCCGGCGGCCTGGGCCGCCAGCACACCCTCGACGGACGTGCTGTCGTCCACGGAGATCGACGCACGCAGCACGGCCGTCATCTCGGCACGTTCGGGACTGCGGGTGCCCAGCGGCGCGCTCTGCAGGATCGCGCGGTGGAACAGGTTCTCGGTGTCGGTGAGCATCAGCGCGTACACGGAGTCGGCGCCTGCGGACTGCCCGAACGCCGTCACGTTCGCCGGATCGCCCCCGAACGCGGCGATGTTGTCCCGCACCCACCGCAACGCCGTGAGCTGGTCGAGCAGGCCCAGGTTGTCCCGCAGGTAACCGAAAACGCCGAGGCGGTAGCTGACGCTGACCACCACGACGCCCTCGGAGGCCAGCAGACCGGCGTCGTACTTCGTCGACTCGCCGCTGCCGGTCAAGTAGGCGCCGCCGTGGAACCAGACCATCACGGGCAGGCCGGAGGCGTCGGCGGGCGCGGTGACGGACAGGACGTGGCAGTGCTCGTCGAACGTCAGGCCGTCGACGGAGCTGCCGACCAGGGCGACCAATGCCGACGGAGGCTGCGGGCAGGCAGGGCCGCGTTCGCCGGCGTCGATCACACCGTCCCACTTGTACGGCTCCGGCGCGGCGAACCGGAAAGCGGTCGCATATCGGACACCACGAGCTCGCACGAGACCTTCGGTGATCGGCACAGCATCGATCCTAAGCACGCGTAACCAACTCCACATCGTCTCGATTCGGCGGGAACGGCTCCATAGGAGGACCATGTAACGGTTGAGCAACGAGACAAGAGGAGGCTCCAGGTGCGGGCTACGACGATCTACGGCACTCGCGACATCCGCGTTGAGGAGGTGCCGGACGCGGCGGTCAAGGAGGCCACCGACGTCGTCGTCCGGGTCGAGCTCGCGTGCATCTGCGGCAGCGACCTGTGGGCGTACCGGGGCGTGGCCAAGCGCGAGGACGGGCAGCGGATCGGGCACGAGTTCCTCGGCATCGTCGAGGAGGTCGGCAGCGAGGTCCACTCCGTCAACGTCGGCGACCGCGTCATCGCGCCGTTCGTGTGGAGCGACGGCACGTGCGCGTACTGCCAGGCCGGGTTGCAGACGTCGTGCCGCGCCGGTGGGTTCTGGGGCAGCAAGGGCAGCGACGGCGGTCAGGGCGAGGCCGTGCGCGTGCCGCAGGCCGACGGCACGCTGGTCCGGGTTCCCGCGGACGCGCCGGCGTCGCTGCTGCCCGCGTTCCTGAGCCTGAGCGACGTCATGGGCACCGGTCACCACGCGGCCATGGGCGCGGGTGTCGGTCCCGGCAGCACGGTCGCGGTCGTCGGTGACGGCGCGGTGGGCCTGTGCGGCGTCCTCGCGGCCAAGCGGCTCGGCGCCGAGCGGATCATCGCGATGGGACGGCACGAGGACCGCGCGAAGATCGCGTCGCTCTTCGGTGCCACGGACCAGGTCGCCGAACGCGGTGAGGCCGCGGTCGAGCGCATCAAGGAGATGACCGGCGGGCTCGGCGCGTCGGCGGTGCTGGAGTGCGTCGGCACCGAGCAGTCGTGGACGACCGCGATGGGCATCGTGCGCGACGGCGGCCGCATCGGGTACGTCGGTGTGCCGCACGAGATGCCCGGGCTGCCGCTGGGCAAGCTGTTCGGCCGCAACATCGCCATCGGCGGCGGTGTCGCGCCCGTGCGGGCGTACCTGCCGGAACTGCTGGCCGACGTGCTCGCGGGACGGATCGACCCCGGTCCCGTGTTCGACAGGACGGTCACGCTCGACGACGTCGCGCTGGGCTACCAGGCGATGGACGAGCGGACCGCCCTCAAGGTCATCGTCCGGCCCCAGAACGCGGGCTAGTCGTCAGCACGTAGTCCTCGGCGCGCACGCGCTTGGTCCGCATCCAGTACCGCCAGGTGAATCCCGGCCACACGGTGCGGTTCACGCCCTGCGCGTCGAGGTACCAGCTCTTGCAGCCGCCCTGGGTCCAGACGCCCTTGGTGAGCTTCTGCTGGATCTCGGTGTTGAACTCCTGCTGGGCCTCCAGCCGTACGTCCAGCTCCGCTGCGCGGTGTTTGTCGAGGAGCTGGAGGCACTGCGAGATGTACCGGATCTGCGACTCGATCATGAACACGACCGAGTTGTGCCC
Source organism: Lentzea sp. HUAS TT2 (assembly GCF_051853195.1). Lineage (NCBI taxonomy): Bacteria > Bacillati > Actinomycetota > Actinomycetes > Pseudonocardiales > Pseudonocardiaceae > Lentzea > Lentzea sp. HUAS TT2. Next base: position 4,204,667 of record NZ_CP196667.1, read on the forward strand.
GAGCCCGGTGTTGGGGCCCAGCAGGAAGAACAGGTTGGGGAAGCCCGAGACCGTGATGCCGTAGTAGGTCTCGATCCCCTGCTGACGCCACTGCTTCGCGAGGTCGACGCCGCCCTTGCCCTGGATGTCCAGGTAGTCGAACGAGTCGACGACGTGGAACCCGGTGCCGTAGATGATGACGTCGACCTCGTGCTCGACGCCAGCACTGTCCACGATGGACTTCTCGCGCACCTCGGAGACCTTGTCCGTCACCAGGTCGACGTTCGGGTAGCCCAGCGCCGGGTAGAAGTCGTTGGAGATCAGCACGCGCTTGCAGCCCATGGTGTAGTCCGGCTTGAGCTTGCGGCGCAGCTTCGGGTCCGGCACCTGCTTCTTCATGTGCCGCAACGCGATGCCCTGCGCGAACTGCATGATCTTCGGGTTCACCGCGAAGCCCAGCGCGGACGACTCGCGCGTCCAGTAGACGAAGTCGCGGTAGAGCCGTTGCGTGAACGGCAAGGCGCGGAACAGCTTCTGCTCCCAGCCGTTGATCTCGCGGTCGGCCTTGGGCATGATCCACGGCGGCGTGCGCTGGAAGATCTTCATCGAGCCGACCTGGCCCGCGATCTTCGGCACGAACTGGATCGCCGACGCACCCGTGCCGATGACGGCGACGCGCTTGCCGGTCAGGTCGTAGTCGTGGTCCCACTGCGCGGAGTGGAACGTCTTGCCGCTGAAGTTCTCGATGCCCGGCAGTTCGGGGACGTTCGGGATGTGCAACGCGCCGACGCCCGCGACCAGCGCCTGGGCGGTGTAGGTGTCGCCCTGCTCGGTCGTGACGGTCCAGCGCTTGGCCTCGTCGTCCCACTGCGCGCCGGAGACCTTGGTGTTGAAGCGGATGTGCGGCCGCAGCCGGTACTTCTCGGCGACGCGCTGCAGGTAGTCGAAGATCTCGCCCTGCTGCGCGAACATCCGCGACCACTTCGGGTTCATCTCGAACGAGAACGAGTACATGTGCGACGGCACGTCACACGCGCAGCCGGGGTAGGAGTTGTCGCGCCAGGTGCCGCCGAGGTCGGCGGCCTTCTCCAGCACCACGAAGTCGTGCTCGCCGCGGCGCTTCAGCTCGATGGCCATGCCCAGGCCGGAGAAGCCGGTGCCGATGACGAGCACTTTCGTCTCTCGGTGCATGGGGAAGTCCCTCCGCTCGCGGTAGCTACTTCTCGGTAGGTTACCCCGAGTAAGTTACGAGCGGTAGACTCCATTTTTGTCTTTCCCCGTCCTTGGGACGGGGCTCCACACGCCTTGAGGCGTGCAGCCGCTACGGGCTGTACCTCGCGGCACGGACTTCCTGTTTCACGGCCGATCGCGGAAGGGGTGGCCCTTGCCGTCCGACATCAGCTCCGCAGGCATCGCCCGAGTCGCCTCGGGCTACGGCTCGACCAGCCGCAAGGATGTTCTTCGCCGCGTTGAGGTCCCGGTCGTGCCGGGCGCGGCAGCTCGGACACGTCCAGTGCCGGGCGGAGAGTGCGAGTTCGGTGAGCCGATGCCCGCACGCGGAGCACGTCTTGCTGGAGGGGTACCAGCGGTCGATCACGACCAGCGTGCGGCCGGCGCGTTCGCACTTGTACTCCAGCTGCCGCCGGAACTCGCTCCATCCAGCGTTGGAGATGGCACGGGAGAGTCTGCGGTTGCGGACCATGCCCGACACGTTGAGGTCTTCGACGGCGATCATGTCAGCCGAGCGCACGAGCGTCGTGGTGGTGCGGTGCAGAAAGTCCTGTCTGGCATCGCGCACCTTGCGATGAGCGCGAGCGACCTTGGCTCTCGCCCTGCGGCGATTCATGCTGCCGCGCTGACATCTGGCCAGTTGACGCTGGTAGCGAGCCAGGTTCCGCGCCCTGCGCTCCAGACGTTCAGGGGCGACGATCCGCTCGCCGCGGCTGGTCACTGCGAACTCCGCGAGGCCGAGGTCGACGCCGATCGCCTGTCCCGTGGGCACAAGCGGCGCAATAGCTTTCGTGTCGACGGCAAACGTCACGTACCAGCGGTCATCCGGCTCACGGCAGATCACGACCATCGTCGGCGCGAGCGAGGTCATGTCGGTGTCGTCGAAGGACCACACGAACCGCAGGGGCGTGGCGATCTTCGCCAATGTCAGCACTCCGGCACGAAGCCGGAACGCCGAACGTGTGAAGTGCGCGGTTTGGCGGTTGGTGCGCGGTTTGAACCGGGGGTAGCGAGCGCGCCCGGTGAAGAAGTTCTGCAACGCGGTCTGCTGGTGTCGCAGCGCCTGCTGCAACGGTACGCAGGACACCTCGGAGAGGAACGCGAACTCTTCGGTGCGTTTCAACTCGGTGAGCGCGGCGTCGGCTTGACGGTACGACGTGCGCACACCCTCGGAGTGGTACCGGCGACTCCGTTCGTCCAGGGTCTTGTTCCACACCAGACGGACACATCCGAAGGTGCGGTTGAGAATTCTGGTTTGCTCAGGAGTGGGATAGGCCCGGCACCGGTACGCCGTTCGCACAAGCATCAAAGTACTAGGAGAACGATGTCGAGCTTTGGCAGGAGGCTGTCGTGACAGCCCCTCGGCGCCGAATGCCCAAGGCCCAGCGCATGGCCCAGATGCTGACCGTCGCTGAGGAGATCTTCGCCGAGCAGGGCTATCTCGCAACCTCGATGGACGAGATCGCCGAACGCGTGGGTGTCTCGAAGCCGATGCTCTACGAGTACTTCGGCTCGAAGGAAGGCCTGCTGATCGGCTGCATCCACCGGGCGCGCACGGAGCTGCGGGAGAAGACGGCGGCGGCGATCGCGGGCGCCGAGAGCCCGGAGGAGTTCCTCAGACTGGGGCTCAGGGCGTTCTTCGAGTTCATCGACGAGCACCGCCGCTCGTGGGCGTTGCTGCGGCAAGAAGCGGCCGTGGCGGTGCCGTCGGCGCAAGAAGAGGTGGAAGGCATCCGTCAGCAGCAGACGGACATGATCGGGGCCGTGCTGGCGTCGTTCACGCCGGACATCGACCCGCTGGAGGCGGAGGCGTTCGCCGAGATCGTCGTCGGCGCCACCGAACGCCTCGCGGTGTGGATGGAGCGCAGGCCCTCGGTGGGACCTGCGCTCGCAACCGACTACGTGATGGCCGTGATCTGGCCGGGTGTCTCAGCCAGGCTTACGAAGCAGCCTTTACCCGCTCAGCCCGCATAGCGGACACGGCGGGCAGGTCCAGCGGCGCGAGCTTGGTGCCCGTGGCCCACTCGATCAGCAGGTCCGCGAGCTGCGGGTTGCGCGGCAGCACCGGGCCGTGCAGGTAGGTGCACAGGATCCGGCCCTGGACGGCGCCCTCGACGCTGCCGTCGTTGCCGGTGCCGACCTTGACGTGCGCCAGCGGCTTGGCGGCCGGGCCCAGCGTGGTGCGGCCCTGGTGGTTCTCGAAGCCGGTCAGCACGCCCTCGAACAGGCCGTTCGCCGGCTCGGCGATGACCTCACCGATCGCGCGGCTGCCTCCCGCGTGCGAGGACGAGTCGATCAGGCCCATGCCGGGGTGGGTGATGTTGTCGGCACGGGTGAAGCTCTCGCCGAAGATCTGGATGCCGGCGCAGACGCCCAGCACCACGGCGTTCTTCGTGACGGCGCGCTGCAGGCCGGGGTGCTCGCGCAGGTGCTTCACCGCCAGCGTCTGCGCGGTGTCCTCACCGCCGCCGACGACGTAGATGTCGCACGAGTCCGGCACCGGCTGGCCGTAGTTGATGGGCACGATCTCGGCTTTGATGCCGCGCCACGTCATGCGCTTCTCGAGGACCACGGCGTTGCCGAAGTCGCCGTACGTGCCGAGGAGATCCGGCAGCACGAGCGCGATCTGGATTGTCGACTCACTCATCAGCGGCAGCCCTGGCATTCAAGTCGCGGAACGCGGTGTAGTTGGCGATGACCTCGACGGCGCCGGCGGGCATCTGGTCGATGGCCTTCAGCGGGTCGGGCACGATCGTGTGCTGGACCTCGGCGTAGGTCAGGCGGACGGCGAGATCGGTCGCGCGTTCGCCGGACGCGATGACCGTGCGGCCCTGCAGGCGCTCGAAGGGGACGTCCCACAACCAGGAGAGGTCGCGGCCGTCGGCCTCGTTCGCGTTGATCACCAGGACGGCCGGGTGGTTGGCCTCCTTGACGACCGTGAGGGTCTCGCTCCAGCCCGCCGGGTTCTTCGACAGCAACAGGCGCGCGCTGCGGCCGTTGCGCTGGATCGTGCGGTAGCGCCCGCTCACGTTGGAGACGCCACGCAGACGACGCACTGCCTCGTCGGCGGGGACTCCCATCGCGTGTGCGGCGGCGGACGCCATGACGGCGTTCGCCTGGTTGAACTTGCCGGGCAGCGTGAGGCGCAGCTCGAGCTTCTGGTGCTCCGGCGTGATCATGGCCTCGTCGGCGGTGATCCAGTTCGGGTGCGGTCGTGCCAGGTCGCAGCCCGTGCAGTGCCAGTGCTCGCCCTGCCAGCGGATCGGGTTGCCGCAGCGCGGGCAGCTCGCCGAGTCGTGGTGCCAGCCGGTGCCGGTGGCGACCCAGACGACCTTGGAGGCGTTCCAGGCCGCGCTCGTCACCATCACGTCGTCGCAGTTCGCGATGATCGTGCAGTTCTGCAGCTTGGCCACGGTGTCGCGCAGCGAGCGCTCGATCGTGCGGACCTCGCCGACGCGGTCGAGCTGGTCGCGCGAGAGGTTCAGGATCACCGCGACGGCCGGGTTGCTGGCGCCCGCGACGGCGGGGAAGTAGCCCTCGTCGCACTCCAGCACGGCGTAGGGGGCGTCCGGCTGCTTCGACAGTGCCGTGACGTGGCCGTCGGGCATGTTCGCGCCGCTGTGGTTCGTGGCGACCTCGCCCAGCGCGCCCACGGCCCTCGCCAGCATCATCGTGCTGGTGGTCTTGCCGTTGGTGCCCGTCACGACGGCGACCTTGCGGCCCTGGGTGAGGCGGCCCAGCGCCTGCGGGTCGAGCTTCAGCGCAACCCGGCCGCCGATCATGCCGCCGGCGCCGAGGCCCATCTTCTGCGACAGCGTGGAGCTCAGGTTGCCCAGCTTCACGGCGGCTGCGGTCCGCAGAGGGAGGCGGGCGGGGGAATCGTTCACCCCGGCGATGTTACCGGCGTTGCTCTTTGCCCCTTTTCGGACGGTCGTTGCGTTGGTGTGAACGGGGTTCGGTACAACTACCGGCTCAGCTAACGGCTCAGGGCGCGCAGGATCCGGATGAGCTCCACCGTGGGCAACTGGCACAGCTGCGCCATGTTCTCCAGGGCGGGCAGGTCGAGGTGCACGTCGGGTGAGGCACCCGGCGGCAGCGCGTGCAGCCGTCCGGCCGCCCACCGTTTGAGCGGCAGGATCCGCGGGTTGTCGGTCGCGGCCATCGACGTGAGGCTCAGCGTCAGATGCCCGGCGGGGGTGTCGCCGAAGAAGCGTTCGTGCACGCGTGCGAGGACCTCGTGCGCCGGGACGTCGAGCGCGTGGCAGATCTCCACGAGACGCACGACGGAACACTGCCGCGTGCCGAGCTCGTAGGTCGCCAGCGTCTGCAGCGAGATCTCCGTCTGCAGCCGCTTGTTGAGCTCCTTGCGGGTCCATCCGCGCTGCTTGCGAAGGCTGCGGATCTCATCACCGAGCACGCGCTGGTACGCCACTGTGTCGATTTGGCCGTTCGCAGTCTGCACCCTGGTCCTCCACCCCGTGAGCGGGTCTCACGGTGATGGAAGGCGCCAGTGCTTCGCCGCTTACGCAACTTACTGGGAGAATCCCCCGAACGGGCTATACATCTCTACTCTGAGTATCAGTTTACGCAGCGCACGCCGTCTGCGGAGATGGGCGGAGGGGCCGCGGGGTCAGCCGGTTGCTGACGCGCACCGTCCAGGGCGAGTACTCCGGAACCGGTGAACCCCTTCGCGCCGGGACCCGAGTAGTCCGATCCGAGGAAGACGCGGGCGGCGCCGGCGGGCACGTTCACGTCCTCCTCGATCTTCAGGCCGCCGAGGGCCTCCTGGACCGCGTTGGCGCCCGCCTCGCCGCCCTTGCCGTAGCGGACGACCGACTTCGCCATGGCCTCGGCGTTGCCCGTCTGGCCCTGCTTGAAGCCCTTCGTGACGAGCGACTGGAGCACGTCGCCCGCGAGGCCGGGCTGACCGGAGGCGTTGCGGACGTCGACGGTGACGGTGGACCTGTCGAACTTGGGGTCCGCCGGGTTCGACGCCGCCGGGGCCTTGCCGAGGGCCTTGACGAACGCGCGCACCTCGGACTCGGTCACCTCGACCGCAGAGCCGTCCTCTGGCGTCTGCAGGTCCGGGTTGCCGGTGGGGATCGTCTGGAACGTCATGTTGCCGCCCGTCATGTCCTTCATCTGCAGGGCGAACTTGGTGATGTCCCAGCCGTCGTCGAGCACGATCGCGCCGCTCACGGCCTTGATCATGTCGTTGCGCTTGGTGCTGTCGGTGAGCACGCCGGCCGACAGCATCTTCTTGGCGAGGCCCGCCATGAAGACCTGCTGGCGCACGACGCGGTCGAGGTCGCCCATCGGCAGGCCGTGCCGCTGGCGGACGAACGCGAGCGCGTTCTTGCCCTCGATGGTCTGCTGGCCTGCGGGGAAGTTCGCGCCGGAGAAGCTGTCGCGGACCTTGGCGTTGAGGCAGACGTCGATGCCGCCGATGGCCTTGGTGATGTCGTAGAAGCCGACCAGGTTGACCTCGGCGTAGTGGTCGATCGTCGCGCCGGTCAGGCTCTGGATGGTCTCGATGAGGTTCTTCGCGCCCGCCTTGCGCGACTCCATCTCGACGTCGGGGGCGCTCTTGCCGCTGCCCTGGAGCTTCTCTGCGGCGTCGTTCTTGGCGAACCCGTAGGCTGAGTTGATCTTGTGTCGTCCGTACCCGCCCGCGATCTTCACGTAGGAGTCGCGCGGGAACGACACGGCGTAGGCCTTGCCGCTGTCGTTCGGGATGTGCAGCAGGATCAGCGTGTCGGTGTTGAACCCGCCGTCGTCGCTGCCGCCCGCCTGCAGTTCGTTGAGGATGTTCTGCGGCAGCGGGTTGCCCTTGGAGTCGGTGCGGCTGTCCATGCCGACCAGCAGGATGTCGATCGCGCCGTCGGCGGGCTTCTCGCCCTCGTCTGCCAGGTTCAGGTCCTGCTTGGTCAGACCGTCGGTCAGCGCCGTCAGGTTCTGCCACCCGATGCCGGTGACCAGCAGGATCGTCGCGGACAGCATGCTGAGGAAGATCTTGGCGCCGGTGGACGCGCCGCGCTCGGCCTTGCTGGGGCGGCGGGCGGCGGGCCTGGGCCTCGGCCGGGGCGCGGGGGCGGCGGCCTTGGCCTTCGCCGGGGTGGTGCGGACCGTCGGGCGGTCGGCGATCGGACGCGGTCGCGGCGCCGACGAGGAGGCACGGCCCGGTTCACGGCTGCGCGGGGTCTCGCTGCGGCTCGCCGACTCGCGGCGGGGAGGCTCGCTGCGGCTCGCCGACTCGCGGCGGGGAGGCTCGCTGCGGCTCACGGGCTCGCGGCGAGGTGGCTCGCTGCGGCGTGGCGGCTCACGGCGGGGCGGCTCGGCGCTCTTCGGAGGCTCCCGCCTCGGCGGCTCCGCCCGGCCCGGCTGCCTGCGCGGGGGCTCTGAGCTGCGCGGGGGTACCTGCGGACGGCGGGGCTGACCCGCCTGGGAACGCGGAGTGGCAGAGGGTCGCCTGGGATTCCCTGTCGGGTCTCCCGGCCGCGGCGGCCGGTTGTCCACACCCACTCCTCTCAGCACATTCGGGTACACCAAGTAGACGTGCGGGGCCGCCACTCGGTTGTGCACAGGGTGACACAGTGGCGCAGCCCACCCGATCAAGGCCCCCTGACCAGCGGTTTTGTCCGTTTCGTAGACTCGTCGCCGTGTTGACGATGCAGGACGCGCTGCTCGCGCTGACCAAGTACTGGACCGACCGAGGTTGCATCGTGGTGCAGCCGTTCAACACCGAGGTCGGGGCGGGAACGCTGAACCCGGCCACCGTGCTGCGGGTGCTGGGTCCCGAGCCGTGGCGCGTCGCCTACGTGGAGCCGTCCGTGCGGCCCGACGACGCCCGCTACGGCGAGAACCCGAACCGGCTGCAGACGCACACGCAGTTCCAGGTGATCCTCAAGCCCGACCCTGGCGACCCGCAGGAGCTCTACCTCGGCTCGCTCGAGGCACTGGGCATCGACGTGCGCGGGCACGACGTCCGGTTCGTCGAGGACAACTGGGCCTCGCCCGCGCTGGGCGCCTGGGGCCTCGGCTGGGAGGTCTGGCTCGACGGTCTGGAGATCACCCAGTTCACCTACTTCCAGCAGGCCGGCGGCATGACGCTCGACCCGGTGTCGGTGGAGATCACCTACGGCATCGAGCGGATCATGATGGCGCTGCAGGGCGTCGACCACTTCAAGAAGATCGCCTACGCGCCCGGCATCTCCTACGGCGAGGCGTTCGGCCAGGCCGAGTACGAGATGTCGCGGTACTACCTCGACGACGCGGACGTGGAGGCGAACAAGCGCCTCTTCGAGGAGTTCGCGACCGAGGCGCGGCGCATGCTCGACGCCCGCCTGCCCGTTCCGGCGCACAGCTTCGTGCTGAAGTGCTCGCACATCTTCAACGTGCTGGACGCGCGCGGGTCGATCTCCACGACCGAGCGCGCCCGTGCGTTCGGACGGATGCGCGGACTGGCCAGGGAGGTCGCGGGTCTGTGGGCCGAGCGGCGTGCCGAGCTCGGGCATCCGCTCGGTGTGGCCGAGCTGCCGGTCGCCGTCGCCAAGCCCTCGTCGTTCGCGGACGTGGTCGCGCCGGCCACGCTGCTGTTCGAGATCGGCACCGAGGAACTGCCGCCGCACGAGGTCATCCGGACCGTCGACGCGGTGCGTTCAGCGGTGGCGTCCAAGCTGGAAGCGACGCGGCTGACGCACGGCGAGGTGACCGTGCACGGCACGCCGCGCCGGATCGTTGTGCTGGTGCCCGCTGTGTCGCCGCGTGAGCCGGATGCCGAGCGCACGGTTCGTGGTCCCCGTGTCTCCGCCGCCTTCGACGCCGACGGCAACCCGACGAAGGCCGTGCAGGGCTTCGCGCGTGGCCAGGGTGTCGACGTCTCCTCGCTGGGGCGCGTGGTCGAGAACGACGTCGAGTTCGTGGCGTTGACCAAGACCGACGCCGGACGCGGTGCCGTCGAGGTCCTGAGCGGGTTGCTGGGCGAGGTCGTGTCGGACCTGCGTTCCGAGAAGAACATGAAGTGGAACGACCCGAAGCTGTCGTTCACCCGGCCGATCCGCTGGCTGCTCGCGCTGCTGGGGGAGACGCCGGTGCCGGTCGCGGTGTCGTCGCTCGCGTCGGGCACCTCGACGCGCGTGCACCGCACCGCGGACGTCCCGGTCGTCGAGGTGTCCAAAGCGGACGGTTACCTGGAGTTCCTGTCCTCGCACGGCATCCAGGTCGACGCCGCCGCCCGTTCGGCCGCGATCGTGGCGGCCGCGCAGGAACTGGCCGCGTCGGTCGGCGGTGTCGTCGAGGTCGACGGACTGCTGGACGAGGTCACCAACCTGGTCGAGTGGCCGACGCCGATCCTCGGCTCGTTCGAGGAGCGGTACCTGGAGCTGCCGGGGCAGATCCTCACCACCGTGATGCGCAAGCACCAGCGCTACCTGCCGGTGCGGTCGGCCGACGGTTCGTTGCTGCCGCACTTCGTGGCGGTGGCCAACGGGTCCGTCGACGCCGATCTGGTGCGGGCGGGCAACGAGGCCGTGCTGCGGGCGCGGTACGAGGACGCGGCGTTCTTCTGGCGCGCGGACCTCAAGACGCCGCTGGAGGAGATGAAGTCCGGTCTCGCGAAGCTGACGTTCGCGGACAAGCTCGGCTCGATGGCGGACCGCGCGGGCCGCATCGCCTCGCTGGCCGGGCGGTTCGCCGGCGTGGTGGAGGTCGACCGCGAGACGCTCGACCGCGCGGGCGCGCTGGCCAAGTTCGACCTCGGCTCGCAGATGGTGATCGAGCTGTCGTCGCTCGCCGGTGTGATGGCTCGGGAGTACGCGGCGCGCTCGGGGGAGACGTCCGAGGTCGCGCTGGCGTTGTGGGAGATGGAGCTTCCCCGGTCGGCGGGTGACGCGCTGCCGTCGTCGGTGCCGGGGGCGTTGTTGTCGCTGGCGGACCGGTTCGACCTGCTGGCCGGGTTGTTCGGGATCGGTGCGCAGCCGACCGGGTCGTCGGACCCGTTCGGGCTGCGGCGTGCGGCTCTCGGCGCGGTGACGGTGCTGCGGGCGTTCCCGGACCTGCGGGCGATCACGCTGCCGGTGGCGCTTTCCCTTGCCGCCGAAGGTCTCGAGGTGTCGGCCGAGGCGTTGGAGACGGCGCGCGAGTTCGCGGTGCGGCGTTACGAGCAGGCGTTGCTCGACGCGGGGCACGAGCACCGGTTCGTGCAGGCGGTGCTGCCGCTGGCCGACTCGCCGGTGCTGGCCGACGAGACGCTGGCTCAGCTGGAGTCGTTGGCGGGCAACGAGTCCTTCGACGCACTGGCTGCGGCGTTGCAACGGGTGCGGCGGATCGTGCCTGCGGCCGTTGAGGGTTCCTACGACGCCTCGGTGTTGTCGGAGCCTGCCGAGGTGGCGCTGCACAAGGCGTTCGACGGGGTTCCGCGCGATGTCGTCGGGCTGGCGGCGTTCTTCGGTGCCGCCGAAGGGCTGACCGCACCCATCAACACGTTCTTCGACGAGGTGCTGGTGATGGCCGAGGACGAGAAGGTGAAGGCGGCCCGGCTCGGGTTGCTGGCGTCGATCCGCGACTTCGCGGCGCCGGTGCTGGACTGGACCCAGCTGTAGCCTGACAAGGCGTCTGCAAGTACCACCAACTCCGAGTCGGTGGTACTTGCAGACGCCGTTCCGGCTACTTGATCTCGAAGCTCTGGCCGTAGACCTTCCACTTCAGCGGTGTGTTCAGGTCGAGGTTGCCCGCCCTGAGCCACACGCGTTGCGCCGTGTCGACGCGGCTGGTGTTCTCGTGCGCGGGCTCCTGCTTCATGGTCCACACGCGGGCGTCCATGAAGGCGTTGAGCCACGTCGTCTCGTTGCCGCCCTGTGCCGGCGGCTTCGCCTTGGTCAGCGCGCGTTTGCGGATGCCGGAGAAGTCCAGGCTGCCCCAGCCGTCGCCGTGCATGACGATCGCGTCGTAGTAGGCGAACTGGCCGAGCGCCCGGACGCCGTCGGCTTTGGCCTGGCGCAGCGCGGGGTTGAAGTAGACGCGGTCGCGTTCGGACTCCTGGGCCGCCTTGAAGACGGAGTCGCCCGCGGCGGTCTTCCAGTCCCTGGTGTAGTTGGGATCCAGGCCCGAGTGGGAGTCGGTGCCGTTCACCCTGCGCAGTGCGGGGAGGTACTTCTCCAGCACGTTGCCGGGTTTGCGTTGCTTGTAGAGCTCGACGAGGTCGAGCATGTCGCCCGTGCCGCTGCAGAAGCCGATGATGCCGGCGGTGTAGCCGCGGCCGTCGTCGATGTCCTCGATGTAGCCGAACTGCGCTTTCCAGTTCGTGGACGAGTTCTCCGCGCTGGACACGATCTGCATCGCGATGTCCTTCATGCGCGGGTCGTTCAGGTCGGCCGCCTGGGCGGTACCTGTTGTCGCGGTGGCGATCGCGACGCATGTCAGAACTGCGGCCACCACTCGGCCTGAGATCCTCATGCATTCCTCCCGGGATGTCCCGGGCGGCGGTGTGGCAACGGTAAGGGGTTCGGACCTCCACCGGCAAGGATGTTCATCCGATTACGAACTTGTTGTCATATATGAGAAAGAGGAGCCTCCCGGACCGGGAAACCCCTCTTTCTCATGTGTGAAACGGCGTGGCTAGTTGATCGTGAAGCTGTCGCCGTAGACCTTCCACTTCAGCGGCGTCTTCAGGTCGAGGTTGCCGGCCTTCAGCCACACGCGCTGCGCGGTCTCGATGCGGGAGACGTCCTCGTGGGCCGCTTCCTGCTTCATGGCCCACACGCGGGCGTCCATGAAGGCGTTGAGCCACGTGGTCTCGTTGCCACCCTGCGACGGGGGCTTCGCCTTGCCGAGCGCGCGCTTGCGGATGTTGCTGAAGCTCGTCTTGTCGCCGCCGTCGCCGTGCACGACGATCGCGTCGTAGTACGCGAACTGGCCCAGGGCGCGCACGCCGTCGGCCTTGCCCTGCGCCACGGCGGGGTTGAAGTAGACGCGGTCGCGTTCGGACTCCTGGGCCGCCTTGAAGACGGAGTCCTTGGCCGCGGCCTTCCAGTCTTTGATGAAGTTGGGGTCGAGACCCGAGTGGGAGTCGGTGCCGTTCACCTTGCGCAGTGCGGGAAGGTACTTCTCCAGCACGTTGCCGGACTTCCTCGTCTTGTAGAGCTCTACGAGGTCGAGCATGTCACCGGTACCGCTGCAGAAGCCGATGATGCCCGCGGTGTAACCGCGGCCGTCGTCGATGTCCTCGATGTAACCGAACTGCGCTTTCCAGTCCGTGGAGGAGTTCTCCGCGCTGGACACGATCTGCATCGCGATGTCCTTGAGGCGCGGTTCGTCGAGGTTGGCCGCCGAGGCGGTACCGACGGTGGTGGTGAAGAGGGCGGCGCACGTCAGCAGTGCGGCCGCGATGCGACCAGTGATTTTCACGAAGTTCCCTCCGGGGCAGGGATTGTGGGGCCCGGGCGGCGTGGGAGCAACGGTAAGGGGTCCATACCTTTATTGGCAAGAGTCTTTACTAATTCGCGAAACGGACAATTGCCTTCAGTTGGCGCAATCCGGCGGAAACGTTTGTCGCGCAAACGTTTCCGCCGGAGAATCAGGTCACCTGATGTCGAACTGCTCGCCGTAGACGTGCCACTGCAGGGGGCGTTCGAGGTTGAGCTTGCCCTCGTTGAGGAACCGGCGCTGCGCCGTGTCGACGCGGCTGGTGTCCTCGTGCGCGGGCTCCTGCTTCATCGCCCACACGCGTGCGTCCAGGAACGCGTGCAGCCACTGCACCTCGTCGCCACCCTGGGCCGGCGGGCGGGCGCCGGTGTCGAGCGCGCGCCGGCGGATGCTGGAGAAGTCCAGGTCACCCCAGCCGTCGCCGTGCATGACGATCGCGTCGTAGTACGCGAACTGACCGAGTGCCTGCACGCCGTCCTGCTTCGCGCGGGTGACGGCCGGGTCGAAGTAGACGCGGTCGCGTTCGTGCTCCTGCGCGCCCTGGAACGTGCCGTCCTGGGCCGCTGCCCGCCAGTCGCCCTGGAAGTTCGGGTCCAGGCCGTCGTGCGACGGCGTGCCGTTCACCCGCTCCAACGCCGGCAGGTACTTCTCCAGGACGTTGCCGGGCTTCCAGTCGCGGTAGAGGCGGACGAGGTCGAGCATGTCGCCCGTGCCGCTGCAGAAGCCGATGATGCCGGCGGTGTAGCCGCGGCCGTCGTCGATGTCCTCGATGTAGCCGAACTGCGCGCGCCAGTCCAAAGAGGAGTTCTCCGCACTGGACACCAGCTGCATCGCGATGTCCTTGAGCTGCGGGTCGTTCAGGTCCGCCGCCTGGGCGGTGCCGGGCGTGACGAGGGCCGCCGCGCAGAGAACCGTTGCCGCGAGCCGTGCAAACGTATTCATGCCGCTCCAATCCACAGTGGAATCGGCGGCGACGATGGGCGACCGTAGCGTGGGAGCGCTCGCACGGCAAGGGCCGGCTCACCCCGGTGGGCGAGCCGGCCGTCAGGGATCAGCCAGTTTCAGCTGCGCACTTGACGTCGTTCGGGCGTTGTCCGCCGAGCAGGTACGCGGTCACCTTGTCGTTGGCGCACTTGTTCTTGCCGAAGATGTAGGCACCGTGCCCACCCTGGTCGATCGTGATCATCGCGGCCCTGTCGCCGAACGCGCGACGCGTCGACTGGGCGCCGACCAGCGGCGTCGCGGGGTCGCGCTCGTTCTGCACCAGCAGCACGTTGCGCGGGCCGCGGTCGGACGGCAGGATCTGCTTCTCCACCGGCTTCGGGAAGAACGCGCACGGCTGGATGTTCGCGGCGCCCGCACCGAACATCGGGTGGCGGAGGCGGTCGATCTCCACGTTGCGCTCGTACGTGCGGACCGACGACGGCCAGGCGGAGTCACCGCACATCACGTTCAGGCGGCCCGCCAGCAGGGCCTGGACGCGCGGGACCTCCGGGTACTCCTGCGGCGGCTGCGGCTGGCCGGTGTCGAAGGCCTTCCAGGAGGCGGCGTGCTTCGCGAAGGCCTCGTCACCCGTGGCGTAGAGGGCCGTGAAGGTGAGGAAGCGGAACAGCCTGCCGTCGATGCCCTCCACCGAAGGCTTCTTGTCCAGCCTCGCGGCCAGGTCGAAGAACTTGGCGCGCACCTGCTGCGGCGTCGTGCCCAGGTTGTACTCGGGGTGCGCCGCGGCCCACTTCGCGAAGTCGGGGAACGTGTCCTCGACGCCGCGGCCCATCAGCCGGCCGCCCTCGACGTCCCAGCCACCCTTCGGCAGGTTGCTGTCGATCACGACGCGCTCGGAGGTCTTCGGGAACAGCGTGGCGTACACCGAACCCAGGTACGAGCCGTACGAGTACCCGAGGAACGACGCCTTCTTCTCGCCCAGCGCCGCACGGACCGAGTCCAGGTCACGCGCGATGTTCTGGGTCGTGTTGTACGGCAGTTCGCCGGCCGAGGCCGACCTGAGGCACTGTTCGGCGATCTTCTTGACCTCGTCGGCGCGCTGCCGCACCTCGGCGGAGTTGTTGGCGTACGGAGGCACGCTGCCGTCCGCCATCTGCTCGTCGGTCATGTCGCATGTGGACGGTGAGCTGTAGCCGATGCCCCGCGGGTCCATGCCGATGATGTCGTACGCGTCCTGCACGTCCTGCGGCAGTCCGACCGCCTTCAGCACGAACGGGAACGTCAGGCCCTCGCTCGGGCCGCCGGGGTTGGTCAGCAGGATCCCCTTGCGCTTGGCGGGGTTCTTGCTGGCCAGCCGGGTGATCATCACCTCGGTCCTGCGACCCTCCGGCTTGCGGTAGTCGAGCGGCAGCTGGAGCTTTCCGCACTCCAGTCCGGGCAGCGCCACGTCAGTGGGACACGCGACCCACTGCACCTCGGGCTTCGGCGTGGCGGCGGCAGACACCCCCGGCACCGCCACCAGCCCTGCGGCGGCGGTCACGACCGCGGCCAGCGACAACGTTTTTCGCATTAGCAAATACCTCCCCGACGACGCACTCTCTCGGTGCGCCACAAATGAGTGCTCAGCTGCTCATGCGGACGAGAACGTCCAGCTGAGCCTTGTTGTAGAGCTCGACCATGACCTTCACGACCGTCCGCCTCGCGTGCTCCACGCCGCGCGGCGCGTCGCTCCAGAGGCCGGCCGGATCCGGGAACTCGGCCCGCATCTGCGCCATGTACGGCATCTCGCGCATGGCGTCCGCCACGGCCTGCCGGGTCGCCTCGTCCGCGTCCTCCGGCAGGTTGTCGAACGCCACGACCGCCGGATCCCGCGCGTAGTCCTTCAGCGTCCCGGCGTACCTCGTCAGCGTCTCCGGTGAGAGCAGCTGGGCCATGACGACGGTGAACGAGCGGTCCTGCGGAGACAGGTTCGCGTTCTCGATCATCGCCGCGACGTCCGGCGGCAGGTCGGTCGGCACCTCCTGGCGCAGCACCAGTGCCAGCTCGGCCCTGATCTGCTGCAGGCGTTCGATCTGCGCCGCCAGTTCGGTGTCGAGCTCCCGCAACGCCTCGCGGGGATGTTCGTCCCCGTCACCGAGGTCCGCGATCTGCGTGAGCGACAGACCGAGATCGGTGAGGCGCTTGATCCTGAGCACCCGCACGAGATGGGGCACGCCATAGCTCTTGTAGCCGTTGGCGCGGCGTTCCGGCTCGGCGAGCAGGCCCACGTCGTGGTAGTGCCGGATCGTGCGCAACGTCGTGCCGGCGAGATCGGCCAGCTGACTGGTGCTCCACGCCACGACGTCCTCCTCCCCGGTTGCTGACAGGACCCAGTTGAAACTATGCCGCTACGGCACGGTCAAGGCAGGCCGGGACAGTTCAGACGAAGGTGTCGGCGAGAGTCCACTTTCGTCGCACGCAAAAGGCCCCCGGCAAGACACCGGGGGCCTTTTGTTGTCCTACAAGGACTTACAACGACTTACAGGAACTGGCCACCACGGGTGACAGCGCCGTAGGCGTCCACGATGCCGTGACCGTAGAAGCCGTTGAACTTCGAGTCACCCTCACAGGTGGCGTCGAACTCCGGCGTGCGGCCCACGTTGACGTACGAGACAGTGCGCGGGTTCGGGCAGGCGCGCTGCGTCGCGGTCTTGAGCAGGACCTTCTTGACCTTGTCGGGGTCGAGGGTCAGTCCGGCGTTCTTCTTGTCCTTCTTGCCGTACTGGCTGACGATCAGCGCGGCGACACCAGCGGCGTGCGGGGCGGCCATCGAGGTGCCCTGCAGGAACTGGTAGTAGCCGACCTTGTCGCCCTGCACGGCCTTCTTCACGCCGGCGGCCAGGCCGTCGGGCGTGATGTTGCCGGCCTCGTCGATCGCGCCTTCGGCGAGAGCGACGTTGCGCGGGTAGGTGGACAGGATCAGGTTCTCGTTGGTGCGGTACCACGGCGTGCCGAGGCCGTCGCGGAAGTAGCCACCGGGAGCCGAGACCTCGGTCTGCTCAAGGCCGTAGTTCGAGTAGTCGGCCTTGAGGGTCGACGGGCCGAGAGCCGACACCGAGATGACGTGGTTGCCCTCGGTCGGCAGGTTCAGGCAGGTCGCGTTGTCGACCGGGCGCGGGCGGTTGTGACCCGGCGGGTAGTTCGGGCTCACGGTGTCCTGGCGCGGCTTGCCCAGGTCCTCGTGGTTGTTGCCACCGGCACCGATCAGGGTGACGCCCTTGCGGTGCGCGTAGTTCAGCGCGCGCTGCACGGTCGCGATGATCGTGCGCTGCTCCAGCTGCTCCTCGGCCGAGGCCGTGGGGTCGTTGGCGCAGTTCATGTACCAGGGGTCGACGTAGAACGACATGTTGATGACGTCCAGGCCGATGTCGGCGCCGTAGGTCAGGGCGTCGACGACGGGCTGCAGGAAGAACGAACCCGCGTCCTGCCCGCCGCGGATGTTGACCAGCGACACGTTCGGCGCGACACCGGAGATGCCGAAACCGTTGGCAGCGGCGCCGATGGTGCCGGCGACGTGCGTGCCGTGGCCGCCGTCGTCCCAGTTCGCCGGGTCGACGCAACCGCGGAACTCACACGGGCCGTCGAACACGCCACCGTCGGAGTCGTTCGGGATGTCGACGGTGAAGTTGCGCGAGAGCTCGTTGTTGAAGTTCGGCGCGATGTCCGGGTGGGAACCGTCCACACCGGTGTCGAGAATGCCGACGTACACGCGCTTGTCGCCGGCCTGCTTGGCCCGGGCGATGTTGGAGCGAACGAGGTTCAGGCCCCACAGGTCCCCGTCGAGCGGGTCCATGCCGGCGGTCGACCCCTGCTGGGCGGGAGCCTTGTTCGGCTTCTCGCCCTTGTTCTCCTTCTCGACGTTGTCCCGCTTGGCCTTCTCGGCCTTCGCCGCGGGCGCGTGCCCGATCGGCTTGGTCCGAGCCGCACCGACGATCGCGCTCGAAGCGGAAACCTTCTCCGCGAAGCCGTTCGCGGGAGCCTTCACCGTCAGCAGGCCGACGGCGTCGTTGCTCCGCACGACCTCGCCGCCCGCCGCTTCCACGGCGTCGATCGCGAAGTCGCGGTTTCCGGGTTCTTCCAGAAGGACGGTGTACTCCGTGACCGGCCCTGTGGAGGCCGGTGCGGCCCCCGCCGCCGAAGTGCCCGCGGCGATCAGCGACACCGTTGCCGCCACCGCCATCACGGTTCTGCGCGTTCTCACCTAGCTGTCTCCTCACACCCGATCAGGGCTGGATCCAACAACACGGGCAGCCCCCGATTGCCGCCCAAGTTGGACACACTGACACGAAAATTCGCCTCGCATCAGCACCTTTCGTACGGAATCGAACTGTAGCCGATCGGAAGCGGAGCGTGATGTTATGAGAACAAATCTTGACTTAACAAGATTCAAGCGCTGGACTTCGCGATTATGCGAAGACGGGTAATGGCAACGTCGGCGTGCCTGCTCTTTCTCCTCTCTGCCTGTGGTGACGCAGGTCAGGGCTCTCCGACGCTGCCCACGCGCGGTCCCAAACCAATCGTCGGGGTAATCCTTCCCGACCGAACGACATCCGCGCGTTGGGAAGAACAGGACCGTCCTCTGCTCACGCAGGCGTTCAACTATGCGGACATCGAACCGTTCATGGAGAACGCCGAGGGCAACGAGGCGAAGTTCGCGCAGATCGCCGACGAGATGATCCGCCGCAAGGTGAAGGTCATGATGATCACGCCGCTCTCGGCCGCGGGTGGCCTGGCGGTCCAGAAGAAGGCGAAGGCCGCGGGTATCCCGGTCATCGACTACGACCGCGTCACCCTGGGTGGCCAGGCGGAGTACCACGTCGGCTTCGACAGCGTGAACGTCGGGCAGCTGCAGGCGGACGGCCTGCTGAGCTGCCTCGGCGAGAAACCCGGCGCCAACATCATCGAGATCGAGGGCGCCCCGACCGACCACAACGCCACGCTCTTCACCCAGGGCCAGAAGTCGAGGCTCGCGCCGAAGTACGACAGCGGCGCGCTCAAGCTGGTGAAGTCGCAGCCGGTGGACAACTGGGACAACGAGCTCGGCGGGCAGCTGTTCGAGCAGATCCTGACCGAGAACCAGAACAAGGTCGACGGCGTGGTCGCGGCCAACGACGGACTGGCGGGCGCGGTCATCGCCGTGCTCAAGAAGAAGAACATCAGGGTCCCGGTCACCGGCCAGGACGCCACTGTGGACGGTCTGCGGGCCGTGCTGAGCGGCGACCAGTGCGTCACCGTCTACAAGCCGGTGCGCGACGAGGCCGAGGCCGCGGCCAGGCTGGCGATCGCCGTCGCCCGCGGTGACCTGGAGGGTGCCGACGACCTCGCCACCGGCAACCTCCGCGACCCCGTCTCGCGGCGCGACATGAAGTCGGTGCTGCTCGGCGCGACGCTGATCAAGAAGGACACCGTCCGGACGCTCGTCACGGAGGGCATCGTCAAGCCGGCGGAACTGTGCGCCGGTGCCCTCGCGCAGGCGTGCGCCCAGCAGGACATCCTCGGAGGCTAGGAGACCGTCGTCACGGCCTGTCCTGATCGGGCAGGTCGTGACGTCCCGAGATGAACTCCTGCACGGCGATCTTCACCTTGATGATCGGCTGCCGGATCCTCGCCTCCCGGCGGTACGCGCGGGTCAGCTTGCGCGAGCCCTCCGGGTAACGCCAGCGCGCCCACGGTGAGCCCGGCCGCGCCAGCCGCACGGCGCCCACGGCCGGCACCACCGGCACGAGCAGGCCGAGCAGCCCCGTCCAGATCTTCCCCTTGAGCAGCGCCACGATCGCGAAGCACAGGTTCACCGAGATCGCGATCACCCTCAGCGTGAACGTGGACGCCGGCGTCGTCTCCGGGTTGAGCTGCAGCACCTCGTCGTAGCCGAACGGGCGGGCGCCGAGCAGGAACGTCCCGGTGAGACCGACGGCGAGGAACACGGCGTCCACGGACAGCCGACCTGCCTTCGTCCAGTACACGTCCCTCAGGTGCAGGATCAGCGCGAACTCGTCCAGCACCAGCGCCGCGCCCACCCCGAGCACGGCCGAGGAGGCGAGCCTGGCGCCGTGCAGGTCGTCCGGGATGACGAGGCTCGTGACGCTGGACAGGAGCAACAGCACGGTGCCGAACACGACGTGATGCACGTGCGTGTCGCCGTGCACGATGTTTCCCGGCCACCAGCGGACCTTCGCCCTGATCAGGCGCACGCTGATGCGGATGAACACGAATGTGGTCACCAAACCGATGAAGAAGAAGAGCAGTCGTTCGCTGCCGGTCAAGCCACGGCCCCCTGGGTCTTCGACCCTCCAGGTTACCGGCCTTCGCGCAGGTGCATGTTCTTCACGGTGCCGATCTGCAACAGGGTGCCGAGCACATCGCCCTCGGAGCGGTTCACGATGGTCCTGGGGCCCTCGTCGCGATCTTCCGCGGAGGCCTTGCGGAGGAGCTTTCCGGCGAGCGCGGCCAGGCCACCGGAGGCGACCGTGACCTTGATCGACACCGCCGTCTGCTCCGA
The DNA here is from genome assembly GCF_051853195.1 of Lentzea sp. HUAS TT2. Taxonomy (NCBI): domain Bacteria; kingdom Bacillati; phylum Actinomycetota; class Actinomycetes; order Pseudonocardiales; family Pseudonocardiaceae; genus Lentzea; species Lentzea sp. HUAS TT2. Next base: position 4,224,777 of record NZ_CP196667.1, read on the forward strand.
CACGAGCACCTCCGCGAACTCATTTGGCATCTCACGGTAGCAGCGAAATCGAGCGCTCGACTGAGGACGGGGAGGCGTGGTTGACTGTCTGCGGTCGTACGTTTCGTGTTCGTGGATCACCCCGCTCGCGGAACGAGGTTGCGAGCGAGCGGGTTCTCCAGGTTCCGGAGAAGACGCTGCCCGTGACTTGACCCGGTGGTCGCGAGCGCGATCCGGCACCTGTTAGAGGAGAAGTAGCAAGATGGCAGTACAGGGCACCGTCAAGTGGTTCAACGCGGAGAAGGGCTTCGGCTTCATCTCCCCTGACAACGGTGGCGCCGACGTGTTCGTCCACTACTCCGAGATCCAGATGAACGGCTACAAGGCTCTCGAGGAGAACCAGCGGGTCGAGTTCGAGATCGGTCAGGGCCAGAAGGGCCCGCAGGCCCAGGGCGTTCGCGCCGTCTGAGTCTGAACTGATCTGCATCTGAATCAAGACAAGCCGCCTGTCCACTATCGGACAAGCGGCTTTGTCGTGTCTTGTGCCCGCTTGATCGCGCTCAGTAGCGTCGCGGCATGGGGAGACTGTTCGTAGCGGCTGTGTTGCTCTTCGTGGCCGGGTGCGCCGGTGGCTCTGACGCCGTGCCGGGCGGGAGCAAGATCGACGCGCTGCTGGCCAAGGCGCCCGTCTACACAGGTCAGGTCACCCCTGGCTCGGCCGTCGACCGCATCAAGAAGCGCGGTGAGCTGCTCATCGGCGGCTCCCAGGACGCTCCTCTGCTGTCGCAGCTCGACCCGATCAGCGGCGAGCTCACGGGGTTCGACGCCTACCTGGGCAAGCTGCTCGCGCACTACGTCGTCGGCAAGCCCTCGACGGAGCTGCTGTCGGCCACCTCCGAGACCCGCGAACCGTTGCTGGCCAACGGCACCGTGGACGTGATCATCCAGACCTACACGATCACGCCCGCCCGTCAGGAGCGCGTGTCGTTCGCCGGTCCGTACTACCAGTCGGGGCAGTCGATCGCGGTGCGCAAGGGCACGTCCGGCATCGGCACACCCGCTGATCTGGCGGGCAAGACCGTCATCGTCGGCGCGAACACCCCCGGCGTGAAGGCGGTGCAGGACGCGGCGCCCACCGCGAAGATCCTGGAGTTCGGTTCCGATCCCGAGTGCCTGACGGCGCTCAAGCAGGGCCGCGGTGAGGCTTACGTGCAGGACCAGGCGATTCTCGTCGCCGACGCGTCCAAGGACAGCGAGCTGCAGCTCGTCGGCGAGCCGTTCACCGAGGACCCGTACGGCATCGGCATCAAGCACGGCGACGCGGAGTTCACGAAGTTCGTGAACGACTGGCTGCGCGAGATCGGCAAGTCGGGGCTGTGGCGGGAGGTCTGGAAGCAGACGATCGGCACCGTGGTGACCGGCGACGCGCCGGCGCCACCCGCGATCGCCTCATGAGCCTGGTCCTCGAAGGCTTTCTGAACACCGTTGCCCTGACCCTGCTGTCGTTCGCCGGCGCGTTGCTCGTCGGGTTGCTCGTGGCCGTCCTGCGGATCGTGCCGGTCCCGTTGCTGCGGGGCGTCGGTGCCGTCTACGTCGAGGTGTGGAGGAACATCCCGCTGCTCGCGTGGCTCGTGCTGTTCGTGTTCGGGCTGCCGGAGGTGGGCCTGAAGATGCCGCTGTTCTGGACGGCCTTCACGGCGATCTCCCTGTACGAGGCGGCTTTCGTGGCGGAGGCGCTGCGGTCGGGCGTGAACTCGGTGGCGTCCGGGCAGGGGGAGGCCGCGCGGGCACTGGGGCTGTCGCTGCGGCAGTCGTTGCGGCACGTGATCCTGCCCCAGGCCTCCAGGAACGTCGTGCAGCCGTTGGCGAACATCGCGATCGCGCTGACGATGGCCACGGCGCTGGCCGGTGCCGTCGGCGTGGTGGACATGACCCGTGCGGCGCAACGGATCAACCTGGAGCTCGCGCAGCCGTTGCTGGTCTTCACCGGCGTCGGGCTCTGTTATCTGGTGATGGCCGCGGGCATCGGGTTCGGGGCTCGGGTGCTGGAACGGCGGCTGGCCTGATGTTCGACGCTCCTGGCCCCCGCGCCCGCCGCCGGGTCCTCTGGGTCTCGGTGGTGTCCGCGCTGGTGATCCTCGGACTGGTGGCGCTGGGGTTGCGGCAGTTCGCGGCCGGCGGGCAGCTCGACCCTGTTCGGTGGAGGCCGTATCTGACCTGGCCCGTGTGGCGTTATCTGCTCGGGGGCCTGTGGTCGACGGTGGTGGCGGCGTGCGCGACGGGAGTGCTGGCGATGGCGGGTGGGTTGCTGCTCGCGCTGCGGCCCAACCGGTTCACCCGCGACTACGCCGAGGTCATGCGCACGGTTCCGGTGCTGCTGCTCGTATACGTGATGCTGTTCGTGCTGCCGTCGTTCGGGATCAACCTGCCGCTGTTCTGGAAACTCGTGGTGCCGCTGGCGTTGTCGCACGCGGCGTCCTACGCGGTGATCTTCCGGGCGGGCGTCTCGGCGGTCGATCCCGGTCAGCGCGAGGCAGGGCTGTCGCTCGGCATGCCGGACGGCGTGGTGACGCGGTTCGTGGTGCTGCCACAGGCCGTGCGGCACATGACGCCGTTGCTCGTGACCCAGGCTGTCAGTCTGTTGAAGGACACCTCGCTGGGATATGTCGTGTCCTACACGGAGTTGTTGTTCAACGGGCGGGTGCTCGCGAACTACAACGGTCTGCTGATCCAGACGTTCATCGTCGTCGCGTTCGTCTACCTCGTGGTCAACCTGGCGCTGTCCAGGCTGGCCCACCGGCTGGAGGCTTCCCGTGCCCGCACTGCTCGCTGAGGTGACCCGGTCGGGGTTCGTGGAGAGCCTGCACCACGGCAGCGTCGTCGGCCTGCTGCCGTCCGGTGCCGTGGGCGTGTCCGTCGGCGCGGTGGAGGACCCGGTGCTGCCGCGGTCGTGCATGAAGCCGTTCCAGGCGCTGGCGTGCCTGTCCGCGGGGGCGCCCCTCGCCGGGCCCGCGCTGGCGATCGCGGCAGGGTCGCACACGGGGGAGAACCGGCACGTCGAACTGGTGATGCAGCTGCTCGGCGGGTTGCCGGTGGGGTTGCTGCGCTGTCCTGCCTCCTGGCCGGAGGACGAGGAGACGCGCCGGCGCGTGACGGAGCCTTCTCGGGTGCGGATGAACTGCTCCGGCAAGCACGCGGCGATGCTCGCGGCGTGTGTGGCGGCTCGATGGCCGACGCAGACCTACCTGGAGCCGTCACATCCGTTGCAGCAGCTGGTGATGCGGACGGTGGAGGACCTGTCTGGCGAGTCCGTCGCGCACACGGCGATCGACGGCTGCGGCGCGCCTGTCTTCGGGTTGTCGTTGCACGGCCTGGCGCGCGCGATGCAGGGCCTGGTGCGCACGCCCGTCGCCGATGCCATGCGCGGGTTTCCCGAGTACGTCGGAGGAACCGGGCACGTGAACACCGTGGTCATGCAGCAGCTGCCGGGCGTGGTGGCCAAGGGCGGCGCGGAGGGCGTGCTGGTGCTGGCGACCTCGGCGGGCCACGCGGTCGCGGTGAAGGTCCTCGACGGCAATCCCCGCGCCACGACGGCGATCGGGCTCACGGCGCTGGCGGCGCTGGGGTTTGACGTGTCGCCCGCCAAGGAATCCCTGTCGGTACCGGTGCTCGGGGGTGGGCAGGTCGTCGGGGAGGTCCGCGTGGTGTTCTAGAACTTCTCGGGGACGTCGAGCATGCCGAGCTGGGCCATGACGGTGGCCGTGTCGCCGTAGACGCGCTCGCAGACGAGGACGTCCTTGTCGAAGAGGAAGAAGCCGACCATCCTGACCTTGAACGACCGTCCGGTAACTTCTTCACCGGTGAGACTGCCGAGGTGCGTGCCCTGCAGTTCGAACTCGAGGATGACGGCGTCGTCCGCGTGGTGGACGTCGATGACCTTGTTGCGCTGGTCGGGGAACGCCGCACGGGTGCGCTGCCAGTAGTCGCGAACCGCGTCCACGCCTTCGAAGACCTGGCCGGACGCCATGATCTCGTAGCGGGGGTGCGGAAACGTGTTCAGGGAGGTGTCGAAGTCGTGCTCGTTCTGCGACTCCATGTGCTCCAAGACGATCGCTTCACGCAGCGCTCTGAGCGCCTTGGACTCGGTCATGCCGGCTGACCCTCCTACGTACGCCGTACGTCGCAGGGAAGCTACTCCACGTCACATGGTCTCCGCCAGTGTCCTCGTCACGTGAACCGCTGACCCGCGCACGCATCGTGGATGCGGCCGTGAGGTTGATCGAATGCGAGGGCGTCGAGGCCGTCTCGATGCGGCGTCTCGCCGCCGAGCTGGGCGCGGGCACGATGTCGCTGTACAACCACGTGCCGAACAAGGCCGTGCTGGTCGATCTCGCGGCCGAGCGGATCATGGCCGAGGCGCAGCCGTACGCGGTGGACAGTGACGACTGGCGCGACCACATCCGGGCGCACGCCCGTGCGGTGCGGGCGCTGGCCCGCCGGCACCCCCGCGCGTTCGTGATGCTGGCGACGCGGCGGCTGAGCACCGAGGCGGGGTTCCGCACGATCGAGGCGGCGCTGATGAACTTCGACCGCGCGGGCTTCCGGGGCAAGGTCGCCGTCGGGATGATGCGCGCGATGGTGTCGTACCTGCTGGGCACGTTGATGAGGGAGGTCGCGACCTCGCCGGAGCTCGGCGGGATCGCGCTGTCCCCGTACGTCGAGGTCGACATGGCGGCGTTCCCGTTGTCCGCCGGGGTGCTCGACGAGCTGGGGACCTACGACCACGATCATGAGTTCGAGTTCGGGCTCGAACTCATGATCGCGGCCCTGGAGCGGTACCGGTCCGATTAGCAGGTGATCCTGAGGTCGGCCCAGTCGGCGTGGTCGTAGGACTTGCCGTTGCCGCCGTCCTTGACGACCAGCCTGGTGACCACGGCTCCGGAGACGTCGGCCTGCAGCGGCTTCGCGGCGTCGGTGCCGGTGACCGGGCCGCTGTCGTGGACCAGCCGGTCGTCGGCCCAGACCTCGTAGCTGACGAGGCTGAGCGGGTTGACCTTCCTGTCGTCGATGCCGATGGTCGCGGTGAGCTTCGTGCAGGCGCCACCCGTGTAGTACTCGACGTGGGCGGGGGCGTGCGTGCCGAGGCCCTTCGCGAAGACCTTGCCGCGCAGGGTGATCGGGCCGCCGTCACCTTGCTTGGCCTCGCCGTTGGTGGTGTCGGCCTCGACCGGGCCGTGGCCGTTCGCCGACCGCAACCACTTGAGGTCGCTGACGAAGAGCTCGCCCTTCGGTGCCGCGCCGGGTACCAGTGCCTCGGTGGAGTACTGCCTGGTCACCGGGTTGTTCTCGTGCGGGCTGTGGAAGGAGAAGCTCGCGGTGACGGGGAACCGGCCTGCCTGGACGTCCTGCGGCACGGTGACCTGCCAGGTGGTCCGGAAGCTCTTCTCGCCGTGCAGGACCGCCTTGAAGCTGGTCGTCGTGGCCTTCGCGGACCAGCCCAGGGGGACCTGGAGAGCGGCCTGGACCAGGGCGACCGGCAGGCGGCCGGCGTTGGTGACCGACGTCGTGTAGGTGACCGTCTTTCCTGGCTGGACGATCGGAAGTGCGCCCGGGTACAGGACTTCGCCGTCCGCGGCCGTGGTGATCGCGGGCGGGTACCGGTACCAGTCGGTGGCCTTGCTGACGCGGAACATCGCCGAGCCGTGCGGCGGGAGTGCGGCGCTGATCGCGTTCGCGGTGTGCGTGGTGGTCTTGGCCCAGAGGTCGCGGACCCGGTAGCCGGATGCCTGGTCCAGGCCCAGTTCCGTTGCCGTGACGGACATCGTGGCCGCGCTGTCGTTCTCGTTGAAGAGGAGGACGGCCTTGTCGCCGTTGCTGAGCGGCTTGACGAGGACGTGGTTGCCGCCTTCGTTGCGGATCACCTTGCCCTGCACCCCGAGCCTGTCCTGGTTGACGGCGATGACCTCGCGGTTCTCCAGGATCTCGAACGTCTCGGGGCTGACCTTGCGCAGGTCCGCGCCGATCAGCAGCGGTGCGGCCATGATCGACCAGAGGCTGAAGTGGCTGCGGTACTCGAGGTCCGTCATGCCGCCGTTGCCGACCTCCAGCATGTCCGGGTCGTTCCAGTGGCCGGGGCCCGCGAAGTCGGCGAGCTCCATGTTGCGCTTGGCGATCGACACCATGGAGTTCCAGTTGTCACTGATGTCCCCGGTGGTGCGCCACAGGTGGCCGACGTCCTTCGCCCACTCCCACGGCTTGTTCTGGCCCCACTCGCAGAGGCTGAACACGATCTTCCGCCCGGTGGCGTTCAGGGCGTCGCGCATCCTGGTGTAGCGGAGTTTCGCGTCGACGCCCTGGTTGTTGCAGTTGTCGTACTTGAGGTAGTCGACGCCCCAGTTCGCGAACAGCCGCGCGTCCTGCACCTCGTGGTCGAGGCCGCCCGGGAAACCGCCTTCCTTGTTGCAGGTCTTGGTTCCCGCGCTCGTGTAGATCCCGAACTTGAGACCCTTGGCGTGCACGTAGTCCGCGACAGCCTTGATGCCGTTGGGGAATCTCGTCGGATGGGGGACCAGGTCGCCGTTCGCGTCGCGTTCGGGGAGGGCCCAGCAGTCGTCGATGTTGACGTACTCGTAGCCCGCGTCCTTCAGGCCCTTGGTCACGAAGATGTCGGCGATGCCCTTGACCATGTCTTCGTTGAAGTCGTTGCGGCAGTGCGTGCTGTTCCAGTTGTTGAAGCCCATCGGCGGTGTCAGCGCGAGGTCTGGCTTCTGCGCGTGAGCCTGGGGCGTGACGAGGGTGCCTGCGGCGATCAGGCTGGCGACTGCGGCTGTGCGCCATCTGCGGAGATCCACTTTGCGCGCGCTCCAATCTGCGGAGTGCGGCGGCAGAGCTTCATGTAAACGTTTGTGTAACGCACCCGTCAAGGGGGCGGAACCTGTCGGCTCCGCCCCCTCGCGTCTCGTTCGGTGCCTACGGGCGCATCTCGTACTTGCCGGACAGCGCCTCGACCTGCTGCCAGACGGCGTCGAACCGGGCCTGGTCGACGTGCGGCTTGCGGATCTGGCCGATCGCCCACTGCTGCTGGGCCTCGGTGCTGCTCGCCTTGCCGTGCAGGGCGGTCGCGTAGCCGGCGAAGTCGCGGACCAGGACGTCGAAGATCTGGTCGAGCACGTTCTGGTCGGTGTTCGTGATCTTCGCCTGCTCCAGGACCAGCTGGCCGTAGACGACCAGGGTGAAGAGATGGCCGAGGTTGAGCAGGAAGTCGAGGTCCTTCTGCTGGGCCTCGTCCGGCGCGGCCTGGGTGAGCAGCGCCTTGATGGCGTTGGCCTGCTCGTGGAACAGCGCCACGTTGGGCAGGTGGGCGTGCTCGGTGTAGATCGGCTCCCAGTCGTGGAACTGGATCTTGCCGAGCCCGCGCGCGGGGCCCTGGTGCCAGAAGAAGTCGTCGTCCGTCGCGTCGTGGCGGGTCGGGACCTCGTCGTAGGCCTTGGGGTTGAAGAGGTAGTTCGGCATGAACTTGAGCACCAGGGCCAGGTTCACGTGCACGGTGCCCTCGAGCTTGGGCAGCGCGCGGATGTCGGCCGTGGCGCGGGTGAAGTAGGTGTCCTTCTCGAAACCCTTGGCCGCGATGACGTCCCAGAGCAGGTCGATGACGTTCTCGCCCTCGCTCGTGACCTTCATCTTGGTGATGGGGTTGAAGAGGAGGTAGCGGCGGTCGTTCTCGCCGGCGGACCTGAAGTAGTCGACGCTGCGGTCCGCGAAGAGCTTCATCGCGGTGAGGCGCGCGTAGGCGTCCACGAAGTTCTGGCGCACGTGCGGGAAGTCCGTGACCGGGTTGCCGTAGAGGATCCGGTTGTGGGCGTGGGTGATCGCCTCGTAGAAGGAGTGCTCGCAGATGCCGATGCTGGCCGTGCAGAGGTTGAACTTGCCGACGTTCACGGTGTTGAGCGCGGCGCTGAAGGCGTCGGGGCCGCGGTGTAGGACGTCGGCGTCGGTGAGCGGGTAGTCCTCGAGGCGGAACTCGCTCACGAACATCTGGCTGTCCACGACGTTCTTGACGAGGTGGAAGTTCTCGTGCTGGCTGTCGACGGCGAAGAAGAGGTACTCGTCGTCGATCTTGCCGAACACGCTGACCATGCCGGCGACGTTGCCGTTGCCGATGTAGTACTTGCTGCCGTTGGCGCGGTAACCGTCGTCGGTCTTCGTGACGATCATGTCGGTGCTGTAGACGTCGGCGCCGTGTTCCTTCTCGGAGAGGCCGAACGCGAAGACCGCGCCGCTGTCGAGGAGGGCCGCCGCCTTCTGCTTGGCCTCCTCGTTGCCGCTCATCCAGATGGGGCCGAGCCCGAGGACCGTGACCTGCCAGGCGTACCAGTACTGCAGGCCGTAGAAGCCGAGCACCTCGCTGAACGCGGCGTTGCGGGCGGCGTCCCAGCGCTTGGTGCCGTCTACCGAACTCGGCGTGCAGAAGGTGGCGAAGAGCTTCTCCTGCTTCACGAAGTCGAGGAACTCGGTGTACCAGACCTTGTCCTGCGCGTCCGCGATGAGCTGCCGCTTGCCGCGGGCCTCGAACCAGTCGACGGTCGCCTTGAGCAGGCGGCGTGTCTCGTCGTCGAGATGGGCGGGGTCGTAGTGGTTCGGGTCGAGCAGCACTGGCGCCTCCTTGCGTCTCCTGTTTCGGACGCTACCAGTGAGTAACTTGTGGGTCTACGTGGGGTTTCCCTCCTCCTCAGAAATTGTCGGACCCCCGGCGTAACGTGCTCCGCATCACATCTCCCGACTTAGGAGGCGGCGTTGCGATGACGGTGGTCGTGGCGATCGGTACGCGCAAGGGGCTGTGGCTCGCCCGCAGTGAGGACCGTGTCTCGTGGCAGGTCGACGGACCGCACCACGCGATGCAGGAGGTGTACGCGGTCGCGTTCGACCCGCGCTCCGGCCTGCGCCTGATGGCCGGCGTGTCGTCGCCGCACTTCGGCCCCGGCGTGTCCATCTCGGACGACCTGGGCGCCACCTGGGAGGAGTCCTCCACGCCACCGATCTCGTTCCCGGTGGACGACGCGGCCCTGGAGCGCGTCTGGCAGCTGCAGCCCGCACCGGCCTCGCAGCCGGGCGTCGTCTGGGCGGGCACCCAGCCCTCGGCGCTGTTCAAGTCGACCGACGGCGGCCGCTCGTTCGAGTTCGTCGAGGGCCTCTGGAACCACCCGCACCGCCCGGAGTGGGAGGCGGGCTTCGGCGGCCAGGCCGTCCACACGATCGTGCCCGACCCGGTCGACCCGGACCGGATGCTGGTGGCGATGTCCACCGGCGGCGTCTACCGCACCGCGGACGGCGGCAAGTCCTGGGAGGCCCGCAACAAGGGCATCAAGGCGTACTTCTTCCCGGACCCGTGGCCGGAGTTCGGCCAATGCGTCCACAAGGTCGCGCAACACCCCGCGCTGACTTCACGTTTTTACGCCCAGAACCACCACGGCGTGTACCGCAGCGACGACGGAGGCGACACCTGGCAGTCCATCGCCGACGGCCTCCCCACCGACTTCGGCTTCACGATGGTCGTCCACCCCCACGACCCGGACACGATCTTCACCTTCCCGATCGAGGCGGACGGCCGCCGCTTCCCACCAGAGGGCAAGTGCCGCGTCTACCGCTCCCGCGACGCAGGCGCCACCTGGCAACCGCTGTCCGCAGGCCTCCCCGACAGCTTCTGGTCCGCCGTGATGCGCGACGCCATGTGCACCGACGACGCTCCGACCCCAGGCGTCTACTTCGGCTCCCGCTCAGGCGAGGTCTACGCCAGCCCGGACGAGGGCGAGACCTGGCACCGCGTGGCCGCCCACCTCCCGGACGTGATGTCGGTCCGAGCAGCGGTGGTCCCGACGTGAAGGTCACGGTCCTGATCCCAGGCGTCCTGCGCACGGCCACCGACGGCGCCGCCCACCTGGACGTGGAAGTGCCGGACCCAGCCACCCTGGGCGCGGCCCTCGACGTCCTCGCGGACACCTACCCTGGCCTCGACCGCCGCCTGCGCGACGAACGCGCGACCCTCCGCCGCTACGTGAACTTCTACGTCAACGGCGAGGAGTGCCGCCGCCTCGCCGGCCCGGACACGCCACTCCCGGCAGGCGCCGAGATCCAGATCCTGCCGTCGGTGGCGGGAGGCTGATCTCAGGCAGTAGACAGCTGATGGCTGACGACGGGTAGTTGATGGCGAGCGGCGGGGCGGGCCGCACTCCCGCTTGCGGTCAACTGCCGCCCTCGTCTGGCCACCTTGCTGTGCTGCCGCTGGCAGTGCCGCTGTTGGTCGGCGTTGGCGGCCAACCAGCACCTCAGCGGGTCCGCGCGGCAGTGGTGAGCGCAGGGCGAGCCGCCACTACCCGGCGACCGGGCTCGGCTGGATCAGCAGGAGCGACTTGCCGAGGGTGGCGCGTTCCTCGAGCGACCGGTGAGCCTTCTCGGCCTCCTCCAACGGGAACGTCGCGCCGATCACCGGGCGGATCCGGCCCTGCGCGGCGAGCGCGAGTGCGTCGGTGAGGAGTTCGCGCACGGTCGCCGGATCGGGCGGGCCGGCTGCGAGCACGTTGTCCACCTGTACCTGGCGCTGGTCCGCTACCTGCTGGTCGATGTCGGCGAACCCGTCCGAGGTGCCGTAGGTGACGAAGCGGCCGCCGGTGGCCACCGTCTCGAACACCGCTTGGCCCAGCGGGCCTCCCGCGCCGTCGAAGGCCAGGCTGACGCCGCCCGTTGCCTCGCGGACCTCGTGTTGCCAGCCGGCGCGGGAGTAGTCGACGGCCAGGGTCGCGCCCAGGTCGCGGCTCAGTGCCAGCTTGCGGTCGCCTCTGGCCGCGGCGACCACTCGGGCGCCGGCGTCGCGCAGCAGTTGGACCAGCAGGGAGCCGGCGCCGCCGGTGGCGGCTGCCACCAGGACCCAGTCGTCTTTTTCCACCTTCACGCGGCGGGCGAGGTTCAGGGCGGTCACGCCGTCGTGGACCAGTGCCGCTGCCTCTGCCGAGCTCAGGCCGTCCGGGACCGGGACGATCTCGTCGGCCGCGAAAACCATCTGTTCCGCGTAGCCGCCGGCGCCGCGGGCCGTCACGTGTTCGCCCAGCCAGGCCGGGTCCACGCCTTCGCCGACTGAGAGCACGTGGCCCGCGCCGCCTCCGCCTGGCACGTAAGGCGGGGTCAGCGGGAAGTACTCGCCGCCCCAGCCTCGGCGCAGCAGCGTGTCCAGGAAGATCACGTCGGAGGCTGCCAGGCCGACCACCACTTGTCCCGGGGCGGCTGCCGGCTCTGGGATCTCCTCCGGCCGGAGCGCCTCCGGGCCACCGAACTCGTGCACGCGGACGGCACGCATCACAACCACATCCCCCACTCGAACAACCTGGCTGTGGCCCACCGTAAGAGCTCTAGCTTGGTGGAGATCAAGGGTTGTTTCGGGACGGGGGGAGCGGTGCTCTAGCAGGAGGCGAAGTCGTCCAGGAGTGCTGAGGCGACCTCCACGTCCGGGCTGAGCTGGCGGTCGGACATGTCCGGGTTGAGCTTGGACTCCGCTGCCTCGAAGGCGGTGCGCAGTGACGGGGTCCGGGGTGTGATGCCGCGCAGTCGCAGAGCGCGGACGGCGGCCACCACCTCACAGGCGAGCACCAGGCGGAACGCGGTCAGCGAGCGCAGTGCCTGGGAGGCGGACTGGAAGGCGAAGCTCGAGTTCTCCTCCTGGCCGCGGGAGACGACGGCGTTGCCGATGCTCGCCGGCTCGGCGAGGGTGCGGACCTCGGCCAGGGCGGAGTTGGCGCTGTACTCGAGGATCATCACGCCCGAGCTGCCGGGCACGCCCTCCGCCAGGAACGGGCGCAGGCCCGTGAAGCTCGGTTCGACCAGCGTCGCGAGGCGGGCGGTCGAGATGTGGCCGGTGTGCAGCATCGACAGGCGCAGGCGGTCGAGGGCCTGGCCGAGGTACGCGCTGTGGAAGGCGCCGTGGTGGTACGCGGCGTCGTCGTCCGGGCCGAAGTGGTCGGCGACGATCAGCGGGTTCTCGGCGGCGGCGTTGAACTCCACGTCCAGGACGCGGGCCAGGTCGGTGGCGGCGTCGACGGCCGGGCCGTGGATCTGCGGGAAGCAGCGGTAGCCGAACGGGTCCTGGATGCGTGCCGGTGGGCGCGGCGGGTCGCCGATCAGGCGGCGCATCTCGGCGGCCACCGCCACCTGACCTGGATGTGGGCGGCCGAGGTGGACGCGTTCGTCGTAGGCCTCGACGGCTCCGTCGACCGCGAGGAACGAGAGCGCGGCGACCACGTGGGTGGCTTTCAGGAGCTGGTGCGCGTCCTGCCAGGCCAGGCCCGCCATGCCGATGGTGAGGGCGTTGCTGCTGATCAACGCCAGCGCGTCGCCAGAGTCGAGCTCGATCGGGTCCGGGGTCTGCGTGGAGCCGAGCCAGTAGCGCTCGCCGAGCAGGGTCAGGCCGGTCTCGGCGAGTGCGGTGAGGTCGCCCGTGCCGATGGCACCGTACTCGTGGACGCCGGGGTAGCAGCTGCTGTTCAGAGCGGCGAGCAGCGCGTCGGCCACGGCTCTGCGCACGCCGGCGCCGCCCGCGAGGAGCTGGTTGAGGCGCACGACCATCATGGCGCGCACCTGTTCCTCGGGGAGCATGCCGCCGAGTCCGCCCGCGTGGCTGCGCAGCAGGCGCAGACCGTGCTCGGCCCATCCCTCCGTGCTGACGATCTGGTCGCGGTTCGCGCCCACACCTGTCGTGCGGCCGTAGACCTGTCGTCGCACCACTAGCCGCTGGCTGGCGCCCCACGATGCTTCGAGGCGTGCGACGCCGTCGGCGTGCAGGGTCACGGGGGAGTGATACCGCGCGACGCGCACCACGTCGTCGGCGCTGAGTGAGCGACCGTCCAGCACGACAGGGGAGTCTTCGACCATGGCGCCAATGTGAGCACATAGGGTTCGGACGTGCTCGTACTGCATGGCCTGTGCACGACCGACGGCGTCCTGGCGCTGTGGGCCGAAGACTCCGGGCTGCCCGCACGCAGTGAGAGCGGGCGACGGGACGCACCGCACCCGTTCGCGGCGTCGGCCGAGTCGCTGGCCGCCGCGCTCGGGCTGGAACCGCTCAAAACGACCACGCGGACGCTGTTGCTGCCGTCGTTCTCGTCAGGGCCGATGGCCTCTCCTGAGCTGGTCCGCGACCCGTTGACGGCGGGACGGGCGCCACGCGGCAAGGTGCAGCTGCGGCAGTGGGGTGTCCCCACGATCAGGCTTGACGGCACCCCTGACCTGGGTGCGGAGACGCGGATGAGCGCTTCGGCGCGGTTCGTGTTCGACGTGGCCGGGTTCGCCGCCGACCTGGTCGACCGCGGCCGCGTGCTGCCCTCGGTCGCGCCGGAGCGGGCCGTCGCGCGGTGGGTGCCGGTGCTGTCGGGTACGGACTCGGCGCGGTTCGCGGCGCTGCAGGCTGCGATGCCGCCCGCCTGCCGTTGCGAGGAGATCGCGAGCGACCCGGCCGAGCTCGTGCGCGCGGCCCTCACCACCGCGGTCGACGAACAGGTGCGCAGCCGCTTGAACGGCGCGGCGCTCGCCCCGGCACGACGTGGCCGCGCGACGACGGCCGAGTCGTGGCTCGACGCGCTCACCGGCGAGCCCGCGTTCGACGCGGACCCGGTCGAGCTCTACGAACTGCGCGAGCACCTGGACCGCTGGCGGGACAGCGCGGGCAACGAGAGCCCCGTGCGCACCTGCTTCCGGCTGCGCTCGCCGGAGCAGCGCGACGACGAGGAGTGGGCCGTCGAGTTCCTGCTGCAGGCCGTCGACGAGCCGAGTGTTCTCGTGCCGGCACAACAGGTCTGGTTCGCCGACGACGGCGTGCTGCGGCGCTGGATCCCGGCACCGCAGGAGCACCTGCTGGCCGACCTCGGCCGCGCGAGCAAGCTGCACCCCGACCTGGACGAGGCGTTGCGCGGCTCGCACCCCGCCGAGATGGAGGTCGACGCGGAGGGCGCCTACCGGTTCCTGACCGCGGCGCCCGTGCTGGCGCAGGCGGGCTTCGGCGTACTGCTGCCGTCGTGGTGGCAGCAGACGACGAAGCTGGGCCTGAAGCTCACGGCGAAGAGCCGCGGCACGGCCGGCACCGTCGCCAAGGAGAGCGAGATCGGCTTGAAGTCCATCGTGGACTACAAGTGGGAGCTCGCCCTGGGTGAGGACACGCTGACCGACGCCGAGCTAGCCGAGCTGGCCAGGGCGAAGGTGCCGCTGGTCAAGGTGCGCGGCCAGTGGGTGCAGGTCGACCAGAAGCGGCTCGCCGCCGGGCTCGCGTTCCTCAAGCGCGGCGGTGGGCAGATGACCGCGGCCGAGGTGATGCTCCACAGTGGACTCACCGAGGAGGACGAGAGCCTCCCGCTCCCGCTGATGTCGGTGGACGCCGACGGCTGGCTCGGGGACCTGCTGTCCGGCAAGGCCGACGAGCAGATCGAACCCGTTGAACCACCGGCGAACTTCCTCGCGCAGCTGCGTCCGTACCAGCAGCGCGGCCTGGCGTGGCTCGCGTTCCTCGACAAGATCGGCCTGGGCGCGTGCCTGGCCGACGACATGGGCCTCGGCAAGACCGTTCAGCTGCTGGCACTGGAGGCGTTGAACCGCTCGCACGGCAAGAGGCCGCCCACGCTGCTGATCTGCCCGATGTCGGTCGTCGGCAACTGGCAACGCGAGGCAGCGCGGTTCACCCCGGAACTCTCGGTGCACGTGCACCACGGCGCGGACCGCCTCGACGGCGACGCGCTGCGGGAAGCCGTGGAGAGCCACGACCTGATCCTGACCACCTACGCGCTGGCCGCCCGCGACGCCGACGCGTTGGGCGACCTCACCTTCGACCGCGTCGTGCTCGACGAGGCGCAGAACATCAAGAACAGCGCGACCCGCCAGTCCCAGGCCGTGCGCCGGCTCAAGGCACGGCACCGCGTCGCGCTGACCGGCACGCCCGTCGAGAACCGCCTGGCGGAGCTCTGGTCGATCATGGACTTCGCCAACCCCGGCGTGCTCGGCACGGTCAACACGTTCCGCGCCCGGTTCGCCGTTCCGGTGGAGCGCCACAACGACCAGGACGCCGCCGCCCGCCTGCGCAAGATCACGAACCCGTTCGTGCTGCGCCGCGTGAAGACCGACCCGCGCATCATCAGCGACCTGCCGGACAAGGTCGAGATGCGCCAGCTCTGCAACCTCACCACCGAGCAGGCCTCGCTCTACCAGGCCGTCGTCAACGACATGCTGGAGCGGATCGAGGAGGCGGAGGAAGGCATCGGCCGCAAGGGCCTGGTGCTCGCGACCATGTCGAAGCTCAAGCAGGTCTGCAACCACCCCGCCCACTTCCTCGGCGACGGCTCACGCGTCGCCGGCCGCTCCGGCAAGCTCGCGCGCCTGGAGGAGGTGCTGGAGGAAGTGCTCGCCGAGGGCGACAAGGCGTTGTGCTTCACGCAGTTCACCGAGTTCGGCAGCATGCTCGTGCCCTACCTGGCCGCGCGCTTCGACACCGAGGTGATGTTCCTGCACGGCGGCACGAACAAGGCGTCCCGCGACCGCATGGTCGAACGCTTCCAGGACCGCAAGGGGCCGTCGCTGTTCCTGTTGTCGCTCAAGGCAGGCGGTACCGGCCTCAACCTCACCGCGGCCAACCACGTGATCCACCTGGACCGCTGGTGGAACCCGGCGGTCGAGGACCAGGCGACCGACCGCGCGTTCCGGATCGGCCAGAAACGCAACGTGCAGGTGCGCAAGTTCGTCTGCATCGGCACGCTGGAGGAACGCATCGACGCCATGATCGAGGAGAAGCGCGCCCTGGCCCAGCTGGTGGTCGGCGCCGGCGAGAACTGGCTCACCGACCTGTCCACCGCACAGCTGCGGGACCTGCTGACGTTGTCCGGGGAGGCCATCGGTGAGTGAGCACTGGTCGGGCGAACGTCCCCGCTACGGCAAGACCATCAAGGTGGACAACGGTCTCAAGGCGCAGAGCAAGCGCGGCGACATCGGCGCTACCTGGTGGTCACGCCGGTTCATCGAGGTGCTGGAGTCGTTCGGCATGGGAGGGAGGCTGACCCGCGGGCGCAACTACGCGCGTCAGGGCCAGGTTCTGTCGTTGTCGCTGTCCACGAGCATGGTCATCGCCCTGGTGCAGGGCTCGCGACCCACGCCGTACAAGACGCGGATCGCGATCAAGTCGTTCACCGGCCAGGAATGGCAGCGCATCGAGCACGCACTGGCCGGCAAGGCCCTGTACGCGGCCAAACTGCTGGCCGGCGAGATGCCCGCGGACATCGAGACGCTGTTCGCCTCGCTCGGGCTGCGGCTCTTCCCCGCGACGCAGCGCGAGCTGACGATGGACTGCAGCTGCCCGGACTGGGAGGTGCCGTGCAAGCACCTCGCCGCCACCTGTTACCTGCTGGCCGAGTCGTTCGACAAGGATCCGTTCGAGATCCTCGCCTGGCGTGGCCGCGGCCGTGAGGACCTGCTCGACCGGCTCCGCGCCCTGCGCGGCACGGTGCGGTCCACCGTGGTCCGCGAGGAGGCGCCGCCCCTCACGAGGTGCCTGGACACGTTCTGGCAGCGGCAGACCACGTCGAACCTCCACTTCGGCGACCCCACGGCCGTGGTGCGCACGGACGCGGTGCTCGACCAGCTCGACGGCGTGCCGATCACCGTCGGCAAGTCGTCACTGGCAGACCTGCTGCGCCCGGCCTACCTGTCGCTGAAGCCCACTGACTAGGTCAGATCCGGCCGAGGCGCAGGAACACCGACTCGCCAGGCGCATCGTCCAGACCGTCGTTGTCCACCACGCCGACCAGCCGCTGGAACGGCCCGCTGCCGACCACGGCGAGACCCTCCGGCTTGTCGTGCGTGGCGGCGCCGTCCGCCTGGAGTACCGGAACGAGGTCCGAGGCGAGCTTCTTGGACACCAACGGCTTCTCGGCGCCCGCGGGCACCGGCGTCACACCGCCGATGTCGACCCGGTAGACCTTCTTCGTCCTGGCCGCCTCACCGCGCTGGTTGTCGCGTTCCAGGATCAGCAGCGTGCGGTCGTTCAGCGCGGTGACCTCCGACAGGCCGATCCACGCACCCGCCTGCGGTGCGTCGAGCGGGTAGGCGGCGAACGCCCACTCGCCGGTCGCTGGCGTGAACCGCGCCAGCGTGGCCTGGCCGGGCTTGTCGGCCTTCCACTCGCGCTGCACGGCGAGCCACACCTGCTCCGACCTGCCGCCGCCGATCACGGTGACGCCCTCGAACCCGTTGCCGGTAGCGGTCTTCGCGACCGCCTCGGGCAGCGGGATCTCCTTGACCACGGCGCCGTTCGCGGCCACTTCCAGGAGCAGGTTCGGCTTCTGCTTGCCGTCGCCCTCCACTGCGATCCAGTAGCCACCTCCCTTGCGTGCGGCAACACCTTCGCCGTCGTAGCCGACCGGCTTGCCGTCCTTGGTCAGCGTCAGTTCCTCGCGGACCTTCGCGGGCGCCGCCACCGTGTCGATGGTCAGGATCCGGGTCGGGTCGTAGGCGGCGTCCGTCACGGCCACGACATCGCGGTGGTTGCCCGGGATGCCGGAAAGCCCTGACAGGGCACCGAACCCGATGCCGTCCGACACGATCGACGGCGTGCCCTGGTTGTGCGCCAGCGACAACGCCAGCGGCTTGCGCGTGAGGCGGTACCCGCTGAGCGACGAGCGGACGCCGTCACCCGCCGAGTCCTCCTCCGCGGCGACCACGAGCGTGCCGGTCGCCGGAATCGGCAGCAGACCCTCGGGCCCCACACCGGTCGGCAGCGCCTGCAGGAAGCGCGGCTTGCGCGGGTTGTTCACGTCGTACACCGCGACGAGGTTGGCGCGTTCCAGGCCGACGAACGCGTACCTGTCACGACCGAACGTGGCGACGGCCAGACCTTCCGGCTCGACTCCCTTGTTGTCCGACCTCCCGTCCGGGTACTGGCCCTGCTCGATGGCGATCCGCTGGAGTTCGCTGCCGGAGGAGAACACGACCTCGCCGCTGTCGGCGTCGAAGATCGTCCAGGTGCGCGAGCCGCCGAGGTAGTCGCCCTCGTCGGCGGTGCCGAGCGTGCGGTCGTCCAGCCACGCGACCGCGTCCGGCTCACGGGCGGCGGTGATGGTCTCGGTCGGCGAGATCTTCCCGTCGTCCGCGGTGTCGACGCCCTTGACCGTGGCCGTGCCCGCCGAGAAGTGCTTGACGATCCTGCCCGAGCGCAGGTCCACGATCGCGATGTGGTTGTTCTCCTGCAACGTCACCGCGACCTGGTCGCGCCCGTTGATGCTGACGTACTCCGGCTCCGGGTCGGTCGGCGCGACCTGCGCGATCCCGGTCAGCTCGACCTTGCGCAGCTGCCACGCCGCCGGCCCGCGCCCGACCAGGTCGACGATGGTGAGATACCCCGCAGGCGCCTGCGGGATCGCGCCTTCGTTCACGTCCTCGTCGCGCTCGTTCTCGATCGCGATGGCCGCGTACCGGCCGTCCTTGGAGATGTCGATCGAGTCCGGCTGCCCGCCCAGCTCGTGCGTGGCGACGACCGCGCGCTTGCCGAGGTCCACGACCACCAGCACACCCGACGGCTCGGCGTGCGACTTCGAGGTGTTGACCGCGACCAGGGCGAGCCCGCCGATGATGTCGACGGACGTCGGCTCACCGGGCATCGCCAGCACACCGTCCGGCGTGAGCTTCCGCCCCGCCTTGGCGAACCCGATCCGGCGCGCGGGCGAGTCGGTGTAGACGACCAGCCTGCCGTCCGCGGTGGCGGCCGCGATCTCGGCGGCCGTGTGCTCGGCGGCAGAGCTGTTCCGGAACACCGGCATCGTGTCGAAGCGCTGGAACCGCGACGACACCGACGCCTCGGCGGGCGCGGCGGAGACGAGCAACACCAAGGCCACCAGGCCTGTGCACAACCGGACCACTGGTCCTCCTCAACAGCTCGGAGGCGCGCATTGTGGCCGATCGAGTGGTACGCCGGATGAACGTCCGCTGATCGTCCGGGGTGGTTCTGGTTCAGGCCGGACGGCAGTGGCCGGGGACCTCCTTTCCAGGCCGGCCGCACTGGGGGATGTGGCCGGCCTGAGACGTTTCGGTGGGGGAATGTCGAGAAGGTTCGTGGGGTGGGGGAGGCGCGGATGCGCAGAAGGGCTGGGAGGTCGTTGCCCGGCAACGGGCATGGTGTGCCGGGGCCGCGGGATCCGTTGGGGCGCTGGGGCTCCGGCACGTTCGGGTGCGGGAGGGCAGCGCAGACTCGGATCGCGGGCAGCAACCGGGAACGGCGGCTGTTCGCCGTGGTCGGTGAGGCGCCGGAGCCCGTTGGACGCCGTGCGGTCCGGGCGCGGTGGCTTGTGGGCGCGCGGAGGGCTGGGCTGCTCGGGCTGCGGCGCGTGAGGTGAGCGGGCGGGCGGGGCCGCCCGAGCCCTGGGGTCAGCGGGGGATCTTCGGCCTGGAGCGGTTGGCCAGCACGGTCACGCCGGCGCCGGCGAGGCCTACCTGCAGAGCCAGTTCGATCCAGTCGATTCCCGGGGTGTTGGCCACGCCCAGGACGGTGGCGGCCGCGGTGCCCAGCAGGGCGGCGGCGATGCCTACGAGGATGGTCGCGAGCAGCGACACGTGTTGCCTGCCCGGGACCACCAGACGGCCCAGACCGCCGATGATGGCGCCGAAGAGCAGCGCGGTGAACAAGCCGCCGATTTCCACTGTTGCCCCCTGAGACTCTGGTACCTGCTACTCCAGGGTCCGCCGGGCGTGGGCGGCACGAATCAGGTCTTTCCCTGAGAGGTCCCTGACTTTCCCCCTAGCAGGACTGCGGCCGCCTCGGAGAGCTCGCGGCCCGGCACGTCCGGATCGCAGCCCACCCTCGCCAGGCGGGCGCGGATCGCGGTGGGGGAGCGCTGCATGTCGTCGGCCAGGGACCTGATCAGGTTCGGGGTCCCCGGCGCGGAGGGACTGAGCCAGACGGTGCGCAGCTCGGTGTCGAGGGACTCGGTCCAGGGCTGGTTGGCGTTCGCGTGGCGGGACGGGCGGCTGCGCAGCCGCGTGTGGGCGCTCAGGACGCGGGCGAGGAGCTTGCCGATCGTGGTGCCGCCCTCGACCGGCAGGCGGAGGCGGCCGTCCGCGACCACCTCGCCGGAGTCGAGCGACCCCAGCAGGTCGAGCACCATCGACTCATCGGAGTCGGTCGTCGCGCTCAGCCGGTAGTTGACCTCGCCGAGCTTGATCTCGTTGTGGAAGGTGGATGTCATGGGGTCGACGTTAGGGAGGGGGTCTGACGGTTTTCGGCTGGGACGGCCCGGGGATGCCTTGGTGGACCGGGGGTTCACTCGAAGGGGTGGGAGATCAGCCCGAGGTCACTGACCGTCGACTGCTTCCGATGTCCGCGCGGTCCGCCGCCGCACGCCCCGCGCCCCACCCCGCGGCCGAACGCACCGTCACGCGTGAGGTGCGCGTCCGCGTGAACATCTCCTCGAACAACGTGTCCACGGCCACCTTGCGATCGGCCAGCACCGGCAGCAGCAGCTCGTCCGAGACGATCGGGTCGTCCTCCGGGGCCGGCGCCGCGGCCATGGCCTCCAGCCGCTCCCCGATCCGCGCCGCGTACGCCACCAGGAACGACTTCCGGAACGGCCGCGAGCGCGCCTCGCTACCCTTCCCGGCCCGACCACCGACCGCCACCATCGCCCGTGTCGCCTGCACGAGCAGAGACGTCGACAGCAGCTCCACGCTCTCCAAGTCCACCTCGTCGCCCACGAGCGCGATGAACCCGAACCCGTCGTAGGCCACCGCACGCGACCGGAACGCCTCCGACACCACGTGCACGAGCTGCGCCTTCTCCTTGAAGTAGCTCTTGTCGAGCCACATGCGCCGCGACGTCGCCTGCGCGGGCAGGTCCGCGTCGAGCATGGCCCGCTCCAGCGCGTGCCGGTTCATCAGCTCCTGCGCCTTGGCCGACAGCGCTTCCGCCTCCTCGGGGAACGCCGTCGACTCGGCCTTCGCGAGCAGCCCGCGCACCCGGTTGAGCACCTTCGGGTCGAGCCCCGCGCGCACGGCCGACATCAGCACGTCCCCCGGCAACGGCAGGATCTGCGGCAACGACGGCATCCGCCCGAGGAACTTCAAGAGTTCGGCGGCCGTGCGGTTCGCATAGGCCTGCGTCTCGATGTGACGTGTGGCCCACGCCTCCAGGAGTGGCCCCTCCCACCACACCGAGGCGCCGATCTCCTCGAGCTGACTCTGCCACCGCGGATGCACCGTCGTCGGCGCATGCGGCGAACAGGACAAAGCGATCACGTCCACCACGAGAGAGGCGGCAGACTCATCGAGCGAACGCGCCACCATCTCGCGCACGTCGTACGGCAGCCATCCGCGCTGCCAGAGCGCGTCGACCGCTTTCACCAGTTCCACGCCATGCAGTATGAGACGTCCGCCATGTGCGAAGGTCGGGGACCACCTGGTAGACACGGGATGTGATCGAGCTCCAGTTCCGCGGCCGGACCGTCGTCCGCGACCACGCGCTGGTGATGGCGATCATCAACCGCACCCCGGACTCGTTCTACGACAAGGGCGCCACCTACGCCGAGGACGTGGCCATGGAGGCCGTGCACCGCGTCGTGGACGAGGGCGCGGACATCGTGGACATCGGCGGTGTGAAGGCCGGCCCAGGCGATCTGGTCGACTCCGGCGAGGAGGTGCGCCGCGTCGTGCCGTTCATCGCCCGCGTGCGTGCCGCCTACCCGGACCTGATCATCAGTAGCGACACGTGGCGAGCGGACGTCGGCCGGCTCGTCTGCGAGGCCGGTGCCGACCTGCTCAACGACACGTGGGCGGGCGCGGACCCGCAGCTGGCCGAGGTCGCCGCGGAGTACGGCGCCGGCTACGTCTGCTCGCACACGGGCGGTGCGCGGCCCCGCACGCGTCCGCATAGGGTTAGTTACCCGAACCTCGTCGCGGACGTCATCGCGGAGACGACGGCGCGTGCGGAGAGGGTGGTCGCGCTCGGTGTGCCTCGCAAGAGCGTGCTGATCGACCCCACACACGACTTCGGCAAGAACACATGGCACAGCCTCGCGCTGGTGCGGCACACGGACGAGCTGGTGGCGACCGGGTGGCCCGTGCTGATGGCTCTGTCCAACAAGGACTTCGTCGGGGAGACCCTCGGCGTGGAACTGCACGAGCGCGTCGAGGGCACCCTCGTCGCGACTGTGATCGCGGCGTTGGCGGGCGCCGCGGTCTTTCGCGCGCACGAGGTGGCGCGCACCAGACGAGTACTCGAGTCCGTCGCTCGACTCTGAGCTGGAGGTAACAGGTGGACGACGTCTTCGCCCGGTTCTCGGACGACCGGTGGGACGACTTCCTCGACGAACTCGACAAGATCCGCGTGAGCGTGGTGGATCCCGCGGAACGACAGCAGATGAAGGTGACCGCGCGCCGCGACGCACGGGAGGCGGGCACGCAGCCGTTGCTCGTGCGGATGGCCCTCGCGGACCACTACCTGAACCTGCTCGCCATCGGCGTGTGGGCGGGCGACGAGAGCTGGCGTGCCGATCTGCGCGACCTGGTCGTCTCTCTCGTGCCCGAAGGCGACCAGTCACATGACGACGCCCTGCTGAGCTCTGTCATCGCCGTGGTGCTCGCACAGCTGCTGCAGGACGCACGGCTGCGTGGCGGTTCCGAAGCTGATGTCATCGCACGGTCTGCTTGGGAGAAGGCCCAGGAGTGGGCTGCCTACGCGGAGGACCGTCACGTGGAAAGGCTCCTGTACGCCTCCACGGAGGCCGGTGCGCGCGTCGTGACGGCGTCCGAGGTGCAGGAGGTGGTCGAGCTGGCCACGGCCGCAGCGGACGACCAGCACGCCGAGACGATCGCCGCCCTGGAGACCGAGGGCTTCACCGCGGAGTTCATGAACGGCGTGTGGGTGGTGGAGGGCGAGTTCCGCAACGCAGTGCGGGCTGCTGCGCGCGCGATCACGCTCACGGGCCATGGCTGCGTCCTCGCGCGCAACATTCGGTCATCGGCCGTGATGTTGTGGCACGAGAACACTCTCGCCATGGCGGACTCGAAGGTGCCGCGCTGGCGCGTCTACCCGATCCTCGCGCCCGTTACGCCGCAATCGAAGTTTTCCGGCGGTGAAGGCCTCCCGTTCACCCGCGAGACACACCCGTTGGCACCCGCTCCAGAAGTCGTGCGCCGGTTGGCGGACGCCGTAGGTGTCAACCTGTCCCATCTGCTGGCTGCATTGCGGTGAAAGGGTGATCTTTGACTTTCCGCAACCTCGACTCGTTATCTTGGTGTCATGCCCAGATTTGCCGAGTTCGATGTGGAAGGCCTGCGTAAATCCAGCGCCGTCGCGGACTTTCCCTGGTCAGAGACGTGGGTCACGCTGATCCGCGTTGATGCCAAGGGAGTTGTCCGGCAAGCCAAGTCGTTGACCGAGAAAGTTTCTTTGCTGACCGTCGCGTCGGACAAGGACCTCGTCATCGCGTCCTGCCCCGAGATTTACGCTGTCGACGACCTGTCGGCGGCCCGTGCCGCCGTCAGGGCTTCGGTCGAACGCGAAATGATCCCAAGCCTCGGATGAATGACTCCCGCCACTCGGGCTCAGCGGCGAGCACGAGTTCCGGGAAACGCCTCAGGAGCGTTCCGAACGCGATCTCGCCCTCCATACGGGCCAGCCGCGCTCCCACGCAGTAGTGGATCCCGTGACCGAACGCGACGTGTGGGTCTCGGCCCAGCTGCAGCACGTCGGGGTCGGAATACCGGGACGGATCCCGGTTCGCCGCCCCAAGTGAGACGGTGACCTGCGAAGATCGCGGAATCGTGACCCCTCCGATCACCACGTCGGAAGTGGCGACACGACCCACCCCCGTGGACAGGGGCCCGTCGAGGCGCAGGAACTCCTCGACGGCCTCCGGAATCATGATCGGATCGTCGATCAGCGACCGCTTCAGGGCGGGATCGCGCAGCAGGGCGAAGAGGCCGTTGCCGATGAGCTGCACGGTCGTCTCGTGGCCTGCTGTGATGAGCAACACAAGGTTCATCACGAGGTTCGGTTCCTCGCGGAGCTCGGTGATGACGTCGTCACCGGGCTCCTTGGTCGCCAGCAGGCGCTCCACGTACGCGGCGAACCTGCCGAACGCCTCGGCCATCGTCGCGGGCGCGAGCAGCTCCGCGGACAGCTTCCGGACCTCGTCTCTGTCCTCTTCGGGCACACCTAGGAGTTCACAGATGACGGTGATCGGCAGCGGATAGGCGAACGTCTCGATGAAGTCCACCTCCTCCGCGCCCTGCCACGCGTCCAGCAGCTCGTTGGCGATCTCCTCGATGCGTGGCCGTAGCGCCTCCATCCGCCGTGTGGAGAACGCGCGCGCGACGGGTTTGCGCAGCTGAGTGTGCTCCGGTGGGTCCGTGTGGTTCAGCATGCCGCCGGGGATGATGGCGCTGCTGAGGCCGGGGTGGCCGAGCGCCTGCACGACGTCGTCGTGGCGGGCGATCATCCACGACCTCTGGCCGTCCGGGGTCTCGATCAGCGCGGGTCCCTGCTCGCGCCACCGGTCGAAGTACGGGGTCGGATCGGTGAAGTAACTCATGCCCTCATCGTGGCGTTTGCGCTGTTCAGGGGCATGAGTAGGCGATCACCCAACTCGGCGGCGCGGATCACCTAGCCTGACCGGATGGGGTGGCCGTTCGTGGGGAGGGACGCCGAACTCACCGCGGTCCGGCGTGCGGTGCGCGGTGCCGGGCTGATCGTGGCGGGTCCCGCCGGTGTGGGCAAGACACGACTGTTGGACGAGGTCGGGTGTGACGTCCGGTTGCGTGCGACCGCCGCGATGTCGGAGATTCCACTTGGGGTGATGGCGCCCTTCCTGCCGTCCGTGGATCCCTCGCCGTTGGCGATGTTGACCGCCGCACGGACCGTGTTGCGCGGTCGCGTCGTGGTGGTCGACGACATTCATCTGCTCGATGACGCGTCAGCAGGACTTTTGCACCAGCTCGTACATCACCGGGAAGCCGTTGTGGTGGCGACGTTGCGTTCGGGCGAACGAGCGCCTGAGTCGGTTGTGGCGCTGTGGAAGGACGAGCTGCTGCCGCGCATCGAACTGGAGCCGCTCGGCCGTGCGGTGGTGGTCGAGGTGCTGGAGACCGTGCTTGGCGGAGTGCTGGACAGCGCGACGGCTGAACGGCTGTGGACGGCGTCGGCCGGAAACATGTTGCTGCTGCGAGAGATGCACTTCGCCGCGCAGTGGGTGTCGCACGGCGGTGTGTGGTCGTTGGACGGTCCGCTGCCGTTGTCCGCACGGCTCGTGGAACTGATCGAGGCGCACCTCGCCGCCGTGCCCGCGGAGGAACGGCGGGTGCTGGAGCTGCTCGCGTTCGGCGAACCGCTGGACCTGGCCGCTTCGGAGGCGTTGGACGGGCTTGTGACCGTGACGTCGGACGGGCTGAGGCTCGCGCATCCGTTGTACGGCGAGGTATTGCGCGCGCAGTGCCCTCCTCTGCGCAAGCGCAACCATCAGCGGTATCTGGCTTCCGTGCTCGACGATCCGTTGCGAGTAGCTGTGTTGCGTCTGGACAGTGGTACAGCAGACGATCCCGCATTGCTTTTGAAGGCAGCGAATCTCGCCAGTTCAACTGGTGGTGTTGTTCTGGCAGAACGGCTCGCACGCGCCGCATGGTCCGTTGGTGGTGGTGTCGAGGCCGCACGGCAGCTGGCGTACGTGCTGGTGTTCACGGATCGTGCGGAGGAAGCAGAGGAGGTCTTCGCATCGGTCGCGACCGATGACGACCCGATCGAGGTCCGCACCATGCGCGCGATGAACCTCGGCTGGGCTCTCGGGCGCACAGAGGAAGCGGCGGAGATGATCATCATGCCGGTGGGACGGGCCGTGTTCCTGTACTTCGCCGGCAGGTACGACGAGGCCCGTGCGCTGCTCTCGGACTCCGATCCGGGCGAGGCGGCGATCCTCGCGATGATCGACGTGGTGCAGGGCATGTACACGGGACCGTTCCCGGTCGTCCCTCCGAACCCCGACGTGGGGCTGAGCGCTGAGATGAACGCGTTCTCCGAGGTGTTCGTGCACTCGATGCACGGTGAACTGGCCTATGCGGAACGTCTTGCCGTGCAAGCGCATCAGGCGAAGGCCGAGTGGGACTCCATGCGGTCGAGCTGGGCCGTGTCGTGCGCCGGCCTGGCGTGCGCGGGCGGGCGGCTGCTCGAAGCCAGGAGGTTGTTGCTGGAGGCACGGCCTGCGCAGCCGTTCATGAAGCTCTGCGTGCTCGCCCACGTGGAGGCGTTGCTGGGCAACGACGGCCGCGCACTGCTCGCCGAGGCGGAAGCGCTGGCGCCGCCGGGGATGCGCCCGTACGGCATCGGGCTCTGGCAGGCGCGGATCTGGGCGGGCGGGACGTCGCCGTTCGAGGCCGCTGCGGACGCCAGGGCGCACACCGAGTTCGCCGCCGAGGCCGTGTTCCTGCACGAGGCGGTGCGGCTCGGGCACGCTGCCGATGCTCTTGAACGGCTGCGGGAGCTCGCTGTCACGACTACCGGGTTGCTGGTGCCGGTGTACGCCGCGCATGCGGAGGCGTTGGTGCGTAACGACTCCACAGCGTTGGAGGAAGTGGCGGCGCGGTTCTCGGAGGCCGGGTACATGCTGTTCGCAGCCGAAGCCGCCGCCGCTTCGGGCAATCGGGTGCTGGCCGGGCGGTTGATCGGGTTGTGCGAGGGCGCGCGCACGCCCGCGTTGGCTCGGGTGGCGCTGGAACCGCTCACCCGGCGGGAGCGCGAGGTTGCCGTGCTGGCTGCGCGGGGGCTCACGAACCGGGAGATCGCCGAGTCGTTGGTGATCTCCGTGCGGACTGTCGACAACCACCTCTCCAACGCCTACGCGAAGCTCGGGATCACGACCCGCGGTGAGCTCGCGTTGGTCCTTACGGATGACCTCGGCGGCAGGGGATAACGCTCGGCACGGGTCCGAACGACAGGTCCGGCATGAGCAACGGGTACGCGGTCGTCGACGTCGAGACCACCGGACTTTCACCTGGTCAGCACCACCGGGTGATAGAGGTCGCCGTAGTTCACCTCGACGCGTCCGGCCGTCGGGTGGACGAGTGGTGCACGCTGGTCAACCCGCGCCGCGATCTCGGCGCCCAGCACGTGCACGGCATCAGCGCCGCGGACGCCCGGCGCGCGCCCGAGTTCGCCGGTATAGCCGGTGAGCTCGCCGCGAGACTGTCGGGACGGGTGCTCGTCGCGCACAACCTGTCGTTCGACCTGCGGTTCCTGCAGGCCGAGTTCGCGAGGCTCGGCCACGAGCTCTTCGCGGACGGGCATTGCACGATGGATCTCGCGGGCCGGTACCTCGGTGCCTCGTCGCGGTCGCTCGCCGCGTGTTGCGAGGTGGCCGGCGTGCCGATGGGCACCGCACACTCCGCGCTGCACGACGCGCGGGCATCCGCGGGGCTGCTGGCGCGTTGCCTGGACCGGGTCGAGGACGTGGAGCCGGTGCGGTTGACGGTGCCGCGCACCTTGAACGCGTTCGCCGTGCAACGCAGCCATTCCCACGGAGCCGAACAGCACTTCCTGGCGAAACTCGTGCGGCTGCTGCCGCGCGTGGAGACCGCGTCAGGCGACGAGTACCTCGACGTGCTCGACCGGGCCCTGGTCGACCGGCACCTGACCCTGGAGGAACAGGAAGAACTTCTCGAAGTTGCTCGTGCGCTCGATCTGGGCCTGCCGCAGGTGATGGAGCTGCACCGCGGCTACCTCGCCGCGCTCGCCGACGCCGCGTGGGAGGACGGCCGGGTGACCTCGGACGAGGAGGCGGACCTGCGGCTGGTCGCGTCGTTGCTCGGAGTGGATGTCGGCGACGCGCTGCGCAGGCCGGTCCGGCTCTCGCTGGGCGACCTCGTCGTGTTCACCGGCCAGATGCGCGAGGGCCGCGACGTGTGGGAGAGCCGGGCGCTGTCCGCCGGGCTCACCGTGAAAGCAGGCGTGACGAAGCGGACCGCCGTGGTGATCGCGGCGGACCCGGACTCCATGTCGGGCAAGGCGGACAAGGCGCGCACATACGGGATTCCGGTGGTGTCCGAGGATCTGTTCGCGGGTCTGCTCGGTCAGCTGAGCGGCTCGCAGGGCTGATCCAGGAACGCGGAGGTCTAGTCATCGGCCGTGAGGCTGTGTCCGTCCCACGTGAACCGCACGGTCGTCACGGCGTCATCGCCATCGGTGCCCGTGGTGAGCTGGTGGATGGCGATGCCCGTCAGCTCCCGGTAGTCGCACCACTCGTGGTCCGACGTGAGCACCAGGTCCAGGTCGAAGTTGACCAGCAGTTCCAGCAGCTGGCCGCGGTTGGTGGCGTCGACGCCGACGAAGACCTCGTCCAGCAGGATCAGACGCGGTGCGGTCGGGGTCGCGTGGTAGTGCGCGGCCGCCGCGGCGAACAGCGGGAGGTGCAGCACGATGGCCTTCTCACCGCCGGACAACGCGCCGTGCACGCGTTTGGTGACCGGGACCCAGCCTTCGCCTCGGTCCACCTTCACGACGAACTGGTGCCATGTCGTGTAGTCGAGGACCTGGGCGAGTTGTTGTTCCCAGCCCGTGGCGGAGTCGTGGGCGCGTGCTTCCTCTACGCGCTCGCGGAAGAACTGGTGCAGTGACTCGCGTTCGTCGTCGTTCAGGTCTGAACGCAGCAGGAGGTCGCGGGCCTCGCGGGTGCCTGGGGGTAGTTGGGGGTCTACCTGCCAGTCGAGTTGCACGCGGATGCCGGAGGCGGTTTGGACGCGCTCCAGGCGTTGGTTCATGGTGCCGACCAGCTCGGAGGCGCCCTGGATGCGTTGGGCGATGTGCCTTCGGGTGTCGCCGGTGAGGGTCTGGTCGAAGAGGTCGCGTTCGCCGTCGGTGATGTGGGTGCGCATGCGCGCGCGTTCGGCCTGCAGAGCGTGAAGGAGGGCGTGTGCGCCCATGCGCGTGCCGTCCAGCGTTGCGGTCAGGATCGTGACGTCGTCGTCTGGGTCCAGTGACAGGTCGATGCGGCCCGCTAGTTGTTGTTGCGCTTCGTGCACGGTTCGGCTCAGACGTGCCTCGTAGTCGCGGATCAGGCGCGGGTCGACCGGGCCGTCGGGGACCTCGCCGGCGTCTGCGGGCAGGTGGCCGCTGGTCAGGTGGCGGTGGCGCGCTTCGGCTGCCTCGTGCACGACGGCGGCTTCTGCGGCGCGTGCGGTGTCGACCTTGCGCTTCTCCTCCAACGTGCCGAGTGTGCGCGCTAGGCCCGTTTGCTTGTCTTGCAGCAGTTCGCGTTGCTCTGCCAGTTCGAGTGCCTTGGTGCGCAACGCGATCAGCTGCTGGTCCAGGGCCTGGAACTCGGAGCCCGCGGAACGTTCCACGGTCTCCAGCGTGATGGCGAGGTCGGCTGCTTCCTGCTGGCGGGCGGCCGTCGTCTCCTCGGCCTCGTCGGCCAGGGCGCTGCTCAGCAGGGCGCGGCTGCCGGCGTCGACCGACAGCTTCTCGGCGGCGGACGCGTCGTGGCGGTCGTCCAGCCAGCGGTGGGTCGCGGTGCCGAACGCCGCCAGCGCCTCCACGTCCGGGAGATCAGCGGTCGCGTGCTGGGCCATGGCGGCCTCGGCGACGGAGACCCGTTGCGTCGCGGCCGCTACGGCGTCTTTCCTTGCCGCGCAACGCAGCTGGGCCTTGGTGCGCTGTTCCTCGGCGATCTCGATCGGGTCGGTCGAGGGCTGCCTGGCCAGTTCGCCTGCCAGGGTCGCGCGGCGCACGGCGATCTGGTTCAGCGCGGCGTCCACACCGGACAGATCCGTGGCCAGCTGTTCGATCAGGCCGGTGAGCTCGGCGATCCTGCCCGCGCGGGCGCGTTTGCGGGCGTCCGTGCCGATGTAGGTGGGGAAGGCCTTGGTCCAGCGGCCGTGCGCGTTGGCCAGGCGCCACGTCCCGTCCGCGCCGATCGCGACGGCGTGGCCGGTGGCCGTTTCGCCGAATGCGATGCTCTCCAGGAGGCGGTGGCAGCGCTCGTCCTCGGTGACGAGCACCTCCAGCAGCGTGTAGCCGGGGGCGGGAGGGGCCAGCGACGGCTCCACGAAGCGGTCCTGGTCGGGCAGGCCGAACGAGTTGTCCGGCGTGATCCACGCGTCCAGCAGGCCCGACGCCTCCAGCGCTGCCTCGACCGCGCCGCAGACGGACGCCGGCGTACCGGGGCGGAAGTCGACCAGACGCCACAGAGGGGCGCCTGCGGCGGAAGAGCGGAAGTCGTCGGCGCGCGTGTACGGCGCGGGCGGCGGCACGTCGACCTGGTTGGCGAGCTTTTCGCGGATGGCGTTGTACTGCGAGAGCTGGCCGTTCAACGCCGTGCGCGTCTCCTCCAGGCGCGCCTCGATGCGGCTGAACTCCTCGCGAGCGCGTGCGGAGGCCTCGACGACCTCGCTGTTCTCGGACACGCTCAGCTCGGAGCAGCCGTGCGCCCACGTGTCGAAGTCCGCGCGGAACTTCGCGAACGCCTGCTCGAACGTCTGCTGAGCCGCAGCTTCCGCCTCCGTGGCGAGGTCGAGCTCGTCACGGGTTTCCTCAAGCCGTTGGCGTGCGGCGTTGCGTGCGTCGACAGCTCTCTCGTGCGCGGCCACGGCACGCATGATCGAACCGATCTCGGCGGACCGGGAATCGACAGCGGCCGTGAGCAGCCGACGTCCCGCCCGCACGTCGGGGTCCGACTCGATCTCCTCGAACACCGACGGCATGCCGGCCCGCTCGGCCGCTTCCCTTGCCTGCACGGCGGAACGGCGCAGCTCGTCGGCGCGCGCGGCCGCCTCGGTCTTGGCCTGCTCCGCCAGTTCGTCGTCGGCGACGGCACGGGCGCGCAGCTTCGTGGCGTGCGCAGAGGCTTCCGCGGCACGCAGGTTCGCGGCGGAGAGCTGCTGCCGCAACAGGTCGAGCTGCTTGCCCTCCTGGTACGCGGGCAGGTCGGAGATGCCGGAAATCTCCGCGTCGACCGCGCTCGCCTCGCGTCCCAGCGCCGCGAGCTGGTCGAACGCCTCGTCGGTCAGCGTGATCTGGCGCTGGTAGCGCCGTTCGCTCATCCGCGCGGCCCGCGTCAGGTCCTCGAGCTGCTCGGTCGACGACTCCAGCGCGTTCGCGGCCACCCCGAGAACGCGCTGGGCGTAGGCGCGCTGCACGTCCGCGAGTCGTTCGGCGGTGG
The DNA here is from genome assembly GCF_051853195.1 of Lentzea sp. HUAS TT2. NCBI lineage: Bacteria > Bacillati > Actinomycetota > Actinomycetes > Pseudonocardiales > Pseudonocardiaceae > Lentzea > Lentzea sp. HUAS TT2. The sequence goes on from NZ_CP196667.1 coordinate 4,255,958, forward strand.
TGATGTTCTCGTCGAGCCGCCGCAGCTCCTCGCGCCGGCGGTCGAGCCGTTCGAACCCCTCGGCGATCTCGGTGAGATCGGACTGGTCCAGCGGCGGAAGTGCCTTGGACAGCAACGAGGACAGCACGCTCGGGTCGAGCCGTTCGGACAGCTTCGGCGTGCGCAGCTGCAGCAACGCGGTGATCAGCGAGTCGTACCGCTGCTCGCTCACACCCGGGAACAACGTCGTCCGCACCGTGTGGCGGTAATCGGCCGGCGTGGCGTGCACGACGCCGTAATCACCAATCGCCGCAACGAGATCATTCTTGGTCAACGGGCGCCCGGCCTCGTTCACCAGCGCCAGGTCACCGACCCTGAGCGACGTCGTGAAGTACGTGGCGATGACGTTCGACGTGTTCGTGGTGGCCTGAAGCCGCGCACCGCACGTGAACCACTGCTCGCCGTGCTGGAACTCCAGCCACACGTACCCGACGCGCGTGCTGCCCTGGTTGCCCTCGCCCATGAGGTTCCAGTGCATCGTGCGGTCCGCGCTGCCGAACGTCGACAGCCGGTGCGGGCGCAGGTTTGCGTCGAACAGGTACGGCAGCAGCAGCTCGAGCGCTTTCGACTTGCCCGTGCCGTTGGGTCCTCTGAGCAGCAGCCTGCCCTGGTAGAACGAGAAGATCTCGTCGTAGTAGCGCCAGACGTTGATGATGCCGGCGCGGCTCGGTTGCCACCGGTCAGCCATGTTGCTGCTCCTCGACCGCGTACCTGGCTGCGGCGGGCAGCCTGTGAACGGTGCCGTTCTCCGTGCGTGCGAGCCCGAACGCTTCGAGCAGTTCGAGCCCGTCCGCCGCGAGTCTGCCCGCGCCACCGTCCGACTGGTAGGCCTTCGCCCAGGTGCGGAATTTCGTGAGCAGCTCGCGTGATTCCTCGACCAGGTCCTCCGTGGTGGCCGGACCCTGTGCCAACCGGTCGAGCAACAACAACGCGGCGACCTTCGCGTTGCTGTCGTCGTCCGGAAATCTCGTGTCCGTGGCGATCGCGTCGGCGTCCACCACGACATACCCCTCTTTGCGCTCCTCCAGCGTGCAGCCGGCGAGCCCGATGCCCGTCTGGACGACCTTGCGGCCGGCCGGTGAGGTCAGGAACGCGAGCTGGCTAGCGGTCAGATCGTCCTTGTACACCACGGGATCGTCGATGAGCCTGCGCATCACCGAGTGCCGTTGCCACAGGCTGCGGTGCGTGTTGTCGTAGCGGGTCTCGCGGGTGAGGTCCGCGATCGTGTCCACTGTGGAGGGCGGGACCGGTGCGGCCAGCAGGCGCGTGATGAGCGTCGGATCCGCGCGGACCTGCTCGTTCACCTCGACCGCGCCGTGTTCTTCGAGGAACGTCAGCACGTCGTTGAACGCGTTGCGGTCGCTGCGCCTGGCCGGGTCGAACTGGATGCCGTCAGTGGCCGCCTGCTTCGTGCGCGCCGTCAGCTCGTCGAGCGTCGTCGTCGGCGTGGTCAGCAGTTCCGCGCACACGAGACACAGCAGGATGTACCGCCTCCGGTCGAACGCCGGTCGTGTGCGGTCAGGCCGTTGCGTGACTTTGAACAGACGCGCGTATCCGGCGCGTGGCTCGACGTGCACGCGCCAGCCGCAGTAGTAGTCGAACCACTTCACGATCGGTTCGCGGCGCCTTCTGATGAGGTCGAAGCCGTCGTGGTCCTGCGCCGCAGTGAGCAACGGCCGCGCGAGCAGCATGCGAACGCCACGCGCCACCTCTTCGCTCTCCAGCCGTGCGAGCTGGTTCCCCGTGCGGCTCATCGGCTCTGCACGTCGATCACGTAGTCGGGCCCGCTCAAAGTGCCCTTCTGGGTGGTCATGGTCGCCCAGCCGCGGGCGTTGCGCAGGTTGATCTGCATCCGGCCGTCGCTGGTGCCGGCCGTGCGCGTGCCCGTGCTGTCCGGGTCGCTGCCCAGCGCCCTGCCGACCAGGTCGATCAGCCGGTGGAACGTGTCGTGGTCGAGGTTGGTGAGCGTGGAGATCCGGATCGCGCCGTCCGTCTGGATCTGCGACCAGGCGTACTCGAGCTCCTCACGTTCCCGCTGCGCCTGCTCACGGCGGTTGCGGCGCACCTCGTCGACGTTGCGGACCTTGCCGGTGCTGCCGATGTGCTCCTGCTTGCCGGTGGCGCGCAGCTGCGGCGACACGGGCACCGGCGGCGTGTTGTGCCAGGCCTCGGCGCTCGGCATCAGCTCACCGTCCGCGTGCGCGAGATGCGCGTGCCGGGCGGGCCACAGCCCGAACGCGGCGTTGAACAGCTCGTGCGCCTCGTCCTCGGTCTCGGTCCTCGCGAACCAGTGCGCGAGCGCCCGGAAGTCCGCGGCCGTGTTCGTCGGCTTCTTGCGCTGCTCGCTGATCCGGTCGAGCACGCGCAGCAGCTGCACGATCGCCTTGCGCGACACGTCCTGCAGCTCCTCGACGCGCGGCGGGTTGTCGTGGAACCAGCTCTTGAGGCTGCTCCACTGCTCCTTCCGCTGCTGCAACCAGTGGTCGTGGACGAGCCCGGCACCGTTGCGCGCGCGTTCGTGCAGGTCAGCTTGGTCGATGGCCGCTATGGACTCGCGGATTCGGTGCTTGCGCGCGTCCAAGTCCGCGATGAAGTCGCGCAGGTAGGTGATCGTCGTGCGCTTGACGTCCTGGAACGTGGCCAGGTCGGCGTCTTCGTCCCTCAGGAGTCTTTGCAGGTCGGCGTTGAACCGCGTCGTGCCTGCTTTGAAGGCTTCGAGGTGGGCCTCGAGTTGCATGAGGGTTGTGAACGCCGCGCGGTCGTCCAGCGGCTTGCCCAGCTCGTCGAGGTGGGCCGCGATGGCGTCGAGCACGGCGGTCTGCAGCGCGCCGTTGCTCGTGAGGGTGTGGGCGGCGTGCTGGATGCCGGCGTACGCGGCCTCGCCGAACTGGGTGAGGCCGTACCGGAGCTGCGAGGCGTCGAGCAGACCCCACTGACGGAGCGCGTTGAGGGACGCTTGGAGGTCGTCGTCCGTCACCTGCTCGGACCAGCCGACCTGGCGGAGTCGTTGCTGCACGTCATCGGCTGTGAGGACGGTCTGCAGGCACTCGTTCGCCACCCCGAACACGCGCAGGACCGCGATGTGCAGCTCCGCCTGGTCGGTCGTGGTGAAGCGGAACAGGTCCGCGGGCACCGGTGGAAACGTCGTCACCTGTGCCACCGTAGCTGGCGTTGTAGGGCTTTCGGGTGACAGGGCGGACGCCCCGGGATCCCGGGACTAGCTGTCGCCGCGCCACACCGTTCGCATGTACCTCCGACGGTCTTCCGGAGCCTCGTCGCGAACGAACGCACCGCTGTCGGACCGGTACACGCAGTCGATGCCGAGGCGGTGCAGGTAGTCGATGCCGTACTGATCGGGCCGCAACGGGAACAGCGCGCTCAGGCGGGTCACCGGGTGAGGGCTCTCGGCCGAGTAGTCGAGCAGCTGCCCCGCGGCTTCGCGCACCTTCTCGTGGCTGGCCAGGCTCTTGGCCTCGAGGATCTCGACCTCGTCCTGCTCCACGCGGTAGAGGTCGGCGCGTTTGCCGTTGTGCGTGCGGAAGCTCGTGAACGCCACGTCCGGACAGGACTGCTGGTAGTGCGAGACCAACCGGCTTTCCACCCGCTCGTGGTGTGCGATCCGTTCGGTGATGTGCAGCGACACGGAGTCGGTGTGGAAGGTCTCGACGGGGATGACCCGTGATCCCGTCGTGAGCGCGCGGTCGACGGCTTCGAGCTGGGCGCTCGCGAGCGCCTCCTCCAGACTCGGCACGACGCGGAGCTCGGACAGCATCCTCGTCACCTGCTCGCCCGTGACGAGACGTTGCCCGGCGACGTTGTCCCGCTCGTCGAACCCGAGACTGCGCCAGACCTCCTGCCGGGGGCGGTCGATCACCTGCACGTTCCGCACGCTGTAGACGTTGACGAAACTCCGGTCGCCGTCGAACTGGTCCCACAGCAGGTCTGCCAGCGGTGGGTTGCGGAACAGGTAGCCGATCTCGCCGGCCGCCTTCACCCTGTTGCCTCCGGTGAACACCACGACGTCGCCGGTGCGGAGCCTGTCCATCATCCGGTCGTGGGTGGCGATCGCTCCCCAGAAGCGGGCGGTTCCCGACGGGTGCAGGGTGCGCAGGGCGGCCAGTTCGGCTGGCTGGAGCAGTTCGGCGTACTCGCTCGCCTCGAAGTTGACGCCGGCCTCGATCGTCTGGTGGTAGCGGCGACGGGTCTTCTGGTTGCCGTAGCACGGGGCCAGGAGGATGTGAGGCTGCGCTCGGTGATCATCCATTGGGGCAATGGTAGAGCGGGATGTATCGCTTGTTCGGGCGAACGGCGAATCTCGTTCGGTGCCCAACGCTGATGTTAATGTGCGCTGGTCGGGCCTTGCGTAGCCAGCGGACGGAGTGGCGCATGAGTGACCTCAAGCTGTTCCGAATCACGGCAGGGCGTGCAGAAGAACTGTCCAGCGGCTCTGTTGCGCTGGAACGTCATTTGCAGCGAACGATCGAATCGAACATGGAGATCCTGTTCGGGGTCACGTTCCTCGACTCCGAGTACTCGACAGGTCCGAAGCATCGCGGCCGGATCGACTCCCTCGGTGTCGATGAGACCGGCTCACCGGTGATATTCGAGTACAAACGCTCGCGCGACGAGAACGTGATCAACCAAGGCTTGTTCTACCTGGACTGGCTGCTCGACCACCAAGCCGAGTTCACGTTGCTGGTGATGGACCGCCTCGGTGCCGAAGCAGCGAAGCAGATCGACTGGACGAACCCGAGGTTGGTTTGCGTCGCTGGCGACTTCACGCGGTACGACGAACATGCCGTTCGGCAGAACAACCACAACATCGAACTCGTTCGATACCGCGATTTCGGCGGTGACCTGCTGGCCCTGGAGTTGCTGACCTCGGTGAGCACCACCACGCCGATGCCTCAACGGCTGAGTTCGGCGAAACCGGTGTCCTCCGTCGAGCCGACCGTGGCCGACTACCTGGCGAAAGCGCCGGAGGAACTGAAGAACCTGTACGCAGACCTCGATGCGCGGCTGCTCGCGTTCGGTGACGACATCCAGAAGACCACCCGCAAGCTGTACTTCTCCTACAAGCGGCTCAAGAACTTCGCTTGCGTCGAGGTGCATCCACGAAGTCGTGCCCTGCTGGTCTACCTCAAGGTGAATCCGGAGTCGGTGGACCTCGAGTCGGGCTTTTCCAGGGATGTGCGCAGCATCGGACACTTCGGTACCGGTGATCTGGAGCTTCGGATCACGAACTCGACGGACCTGGTCAAAGCTGAGCCGTACCTGCGCATGAGCTATGACGCCAGCTGACGCGGCGATGCCCTGACCATCGCTGCTGGGCGGAATTCAGTCGCCGCGTCCGCTCCGAGTTCTTCATGTCACAGGCTTCTTGTCACGGAACACGCGGAACGTCACGAAGAGCGCGACGAGCGGAATGCCCATGAGGCACAGCATGTACGCGACCTTGTTGGGCTCCCTGCGCTCGGCGAGTGCCCACTCGGTGCTTGCCTGCGAGGACCTCCCGGACCGCACGCGGTTGGTGGTCATCGGTACGCGTTCGCCGATGTCGGCGGGAGTGAGCCCGGAGTTGTCGCTGCTGTACGGGTAGCGCTTGCCGTCCTCGGCCAGGATGGTGGCGTCGCAGGACCACAGGGCGCCGAAGGCCCACCAGTTCCGCGCGCAGGAGATGTTCTCGGCGTAGCCCTTCGGTTCTCCACCCGAGCCGGCCTCGCCGTCGAAGAACAGCGTGCCCGCCTGGGCCGTGTAGAGCGCGACGATCCACAGGGCGGCGGTGATGGCGATGGGCTTGGTCATCGTCCAGCCTCGGGGTCCTTGTGGCCGCCGCCTTCTGCCTTGTTCAGCTCCTTCGACAGTTCCTTCGCCGGGTGGACCAGGTCGCCCCAGTTCGGCAACAGGTGGCTGATGTCCTTGCTGGCCACCGCTCGCACCCAGTTCTGGCCGTCGAGCAGGCCCTTGCTCAACGGCGCGTCCACGCGGTCGGCTGCGCGGCCCAGCCCGGAGCCGGGGTCGCCCATGTGCTCTTTGCGCGTGGTGAGCGGCGGTTGGTTCATCTTCTCGTAGTAGTCCTTGACCTTCTGCTTGCGCGCGGGACCGTTCTCCTTCACGCGGTTCGCCCAGTCGTCGACTTTCCGGCTCGTGCGCTGGGCGATGTCGTCGACCTTGTTCATCGCGTTGTCGACGCCGTCCTGGATCCGCCTGCTCGCGTTGCCGAGTCCCTCACCGACGTTGTCGAGCGTGTCCGCCCGGGAGACCCTCGTCGCGGAGTCGGACGCCAGTTCCGCCGCGCGCTGGTTGCCGTAGCGGCTGTTCGGCATCTGCCTGCTCAGCGCGGCCAGGTCGTCGGCCTGCTTGCGCATCGCCTCGCCGGCCTTCTTCGCCAGGGAACCGAGCTTGTCCAGGGCCTTGAACAGCTTGGCGACGAACCTCGCGATCTTGGTGCCGATCTCGACGGCCTTGGTCACGGCGCGCGTGATGAAGGCGGCGATCGAGGCACCGGCCGTGGGGATGGCCGACGCGGCGGCCGGGATGCCCCACATCAGCAGGGTTCCCGCTAGGTCGGCCAGCAGGTCGCGGATCAACGCCCTGGTGGCGGCGACGATCGCGCCGGCCACCTTGATCTTGTTCGCGGCGGAGGACGCCGCGGCGGAAGAGCCCTGCAGTTGCGCTACCAGGCTGCTGCACCGGGTCCGGTACGCGTCGGCGGCGTCGCCGGTCCAGTCCGCGAGTGCCTTTGCCTGGTTTTCGTAGGCGGTGGCCTCCTCGCTCAGGCGCTTGGCGATGTTCTCCCAGGTGTTGCCTACCGCCTCGATGGCGGGAGGGTCGCCTGCGAGCTTGTCGAAGGGCTCGCGGATGAAGCCGACGTTCTCGATGATCCAGCCGACGACGGACGAGGCGAGCGTGCCCAGCGGGTCGGTGAGCAGGCCGGCGACATCAAGGACCATCGCGGCACCGTCGATGCCGAGCGCGACCGGGTCGATGTCCTTGCCTTCGAGGAACGGCCTGACCAGGTCCTCGCCTGTGTCGGCGAAGCCGGCGCCGGCGAGCCACTTCTTCTCGGGCTCCTTCTGGGCGACCAGTGGATTGCTCATCGGTTCGTTCCCTCGTGCTGGGTCGGTGCGGGTCCGGTTTCTTCCGCGCCCTCGGGTTTCCTCTTGCGGAACATGCGGACGGTGATGATGAACGCGATTCCCGGTATGCCGACGATGGAGAGGGCCGCGAGTGCTTTGACGGGCTCGCGCAGTTCTGTGACTCCCCATTCCAGGGATGGGGCTGAAGAACCGCTGGTCCGCACTCGGTGGTTGGTCATCGGCACGCGTTGGCCGACGTCGGCGGGCGTGAGCGCGGAACCGCCGTCGTGGTAGCGATAGCGCTTGCCGTCGTTGGCGACGATGGTGGCGTCGCAGGACCAGAGGACTCCGAAAGCCCACCAGTTCCTCGAACAGGAGATGTCCTCGGCGTAGCCCTTCGTCTCTCCGCCGGAACCGACCTCACCACCGAAGAACCTGGGTCCGGCTTGGGCGAGGTAGAGGGCGACGATCCAGAGGACGGTCGCCATCGCGATGCGCTTGGTCACCCGTCCACTCCCCGCATGGAGGCGCGGTTGCCGTCCTCGGTCTGCTGGTAGGTCTCCGCGGTGGAGCAGAGGCTGTCGCCGGTGGCCTCGAACGCCTTGGGCAGCTCGGCGAGCAGCAGTTTCGCCTTGTCCAGCTCGTCGTTGAAGATGAACGACCACACCTGGCACAGCTCACCCATCACGGTGGGCCCCAGGCTCACCTGGGAGGCGGAGGCGACCTCCCGCAGGGACGGGGAGAGCCCGCCGACGATCTGCTTGCCGTGGGCCGCGACGGCCTCGGACTGCGCCGCGAAACCGGTCATCGCAGCACCGAGTTCCCGCCGAAGTCGTCGTCATCGCCCCGAGGTGGTGCGGGACGGCCTGGGGCGGGTGGCGGTTCGGCCACGGTGCCGGCCGGGTCGATCACGGCGATGCCCTGCTCCACCTGTTCGCGCAGGAACGCCATGCCCTCGCCGTCGCCGAGGATCGGGCGCATCGTGTCCTCGATCTTGCGGGCGGCCTCGACCTGGGCTCGGCGGATGGTGTCCATGATGGAGCGGCCCAGCGCGGTGTGGCCCAGGTCGTCGGCACGCGGGGTGAGTTGGAGCGACTCGATCCGGCCGCCAGAGCCCACGGTGACGAGGACCGCGCCGTCCGGGCTCTGGGCTTCGGTGCGGGACTCGCGGAACGCCGCCTTGATGGCGTTCGCCTGTTCCTGTGCCTGCTGAAGACGCCCCTCGAAGTTCGCGAGGAACTGGTGCGGATCGGTCATGGGCGAAATGTTCTCATTGAGACGAACTCTCCGCGCACGGTTCGGCACAATGCGTGCATGGTGAAGCCGCTCATCACTCGGGAGATGCGGGAACGCGCTCGTCGCGCGCCCAACAGTTGGTTGCACGTGACCGATCCAGGCCACGACGGCGTCTCCACCGAGGCGGTGATCGGGCGTTACCTCGTGGACGCACGCGGAGAGATCACTGATCAGTACGTGCACAATCCCCGATATCAGGCGCGTGAAATCAGTTTCGAGAACGACCTCGAGTCGTTGATGTACCTCGTACAGCGCGGGTATGCGGACAAGGCTGAACTGGTCGACGCGGTGCTGGCCGCCGAACTCGTGCTGCCCGCCGATCCCGCTCGCGAACCGAGAAAGCACCTCGTCCTGCGCAAGGACGTCGTGGATGTCTTCGCGTCGGAACGAGCGCGGCCGCGTGACTGGCCACCGCACTGGCACCGGTTCAGCGGAGTTGAGCTGGCAGTGGTGGTGGACGCGCTGGAGCAGCCGGTCACCGTGCTGGTGACCGCGCAGGGCGGGGTTCAGTTCGAGATACCGGGCGACCTGCTCGTGGACGGGCTGCGTGCCGTGATCACGATGGGGTGATCCACGTGGTGGCGTTGAGCCACGAAAGGGCTGCGTTGCGCCGATCGGCCTAATCTCCCGCCATGCGGACGAGGCTGACCCCCATGCAGCAGGCGGTGGTGGACGCCGGGCGCCCGCTGCCGCAGCTGACCGATCCGCTGGAGGTCGAGCTCCAGGTCAGCGCGTTCGCCGGGGCCTTCGCCGACAACGAGGAGTTGTGGGAGGTCGTCGTCGGGCACCTGCGGGAGGTGCCGAGCCGACGTAGTGCCGCGCTCCTCACTGCCCTTGGGCATCTGCTTCCTGGACGGCCTGGGGTGTGGGCGCAGGAGGCCGCGCGGTATCAGGAAGCGCCTCGGTGGGATCTGGGAGCGCTCACATTCGGGGAGTGCTGGATCGGGGACCGGTCCATCGACGCGGGATATCTGGCACTGCTGTGCAGTTATTCGTACGGCGATGCGCCTCATGCCATGGTTTTCATGATCGATGAAATCAGTGGGAGTCTCACTCGGCACGCGTTTCTGACGCGGCAGGTGGGGGAGGCGCTGGCTCGGTTGCGGGACGAGATGCGGTTGGAGCTGATCACCCCGGTGGCGGCTCATTGGCTGCTCAGCCGCAGCTACGACCGGTTCGAGCGGCGGCCCGGGCTTGGCGTGAGCATGGACGTGCACCAGACTCGGCTGGTGGCGCGCCGACGTATTGCCCTTGCGATGAATTAGGTGGCTGTGCGTATCGCAACGTGGTGATTCATCCGACTGTGCACATTGTCTGTAGCTCGATCGTGACTGGGCTATTACTGTCCGGGTTGTCGATCACAGGGCGGGAGGATGATCGTGGCCGCTCTTCTCGGGCGTGATGATCAGGCCCTCAGCCGTGTCCCTGACCAGGCGCGGCACCCTTGGTTGTCAGTCGCGACCCAGCGCTTCGGGCAGACGACCGCGCTGAGCCAGTTGCTGCTGGGCGCGACGCTTGGCTTCGGGATGACGTTCTGGGACGCGTTTCTCGCTCTGACGATCGGGGCCGTGCTGCTCAACGCGGTGGCGGTCACCGTGGGGATCATCGGGCAGCGGGAAGGGCTTTCCACGGCCATCCTCAGTCGGTGGACCGGGTTCGGGCATGCGGGGTCTGCGATGCTCGGGTTGATCATCGCCCTGTCGTGCACCGGGTGGTTCGGGGTGCAGACGGGGCTGGCAGGGGCGGCGATCGCCGGTGTCGCGGGGGTGTTGCCGGCGGCGGTGTGGTCGTTGCTCTTCGGGGTGTTCGTCACCGTTATCGCGGCCTATGGCGTGCGGTGGATGGCGTGGACGTCGTACGTGGCGGTGCCCGCGTTCCTGCTGTTGCTGGTCTATCTCGTGCTGAGCAACGTCAACGATGTCGGTGCTGTTCTCAGCGGGGCGGCGCCGGGGCCCGCTATCGGGATGATGACCGCTATTACGCTGGTCACCGGCAGTTTTGTCGTGGGTGCGGCGATCGCGCCGGACATGACGCGCTTCAACCGCAACGAGTGGGACGTCGTCAAGCAGACGGTTCTGGGGATCACGCTCGGCGAGTGGGTCATCGGGCTGACCGGCGTGGTCATCGCGCACGGGCTCGGCACGGCGGACGTCATGGGCGTCATCGGCGCGTCCGGTGGGTGGATCGGCGCGCTGATCGTGGTCACGGCCGTGTTGAAGATCAACGACTGGAACCTCTACTCGGCGTCGCTCGGGCTCGTGAACTTCTTCGACGCGGTGTTCGCGGTCAGGATCAGCCGGGCGCAGGTGACCGTCATCGTCGGGTGCGCGGGGAGCTTCCTCGCGGCGGCGGGCATCGTGCACCAGTTCAGCCACTTCCTGGTGTTGCTCGGCGTGGTGTTCCCGCCGGTCACCGGGATCATGATCGCCGAGTACTTCGTCGTGCGGCGGTGGCGCAACGAGATCATCTCGACCAGGCCGCACGTGCCGCGGTCCGCGCCCTCGTGGGTGCCCGCGACGGTGGTCATCTGGCCCGCCTCGGCCGTTCTCGCAGAACTGCTGCCGTTCGGACAGTCCAGTGTGAACTCTCTCGTGCTCGCGTTCGCGCTGTACGTTTCCGCCGGGCGGCTGGATCTCCTGAGGATGCGCACGCGCAGGGCCACCAACCGTAAGGTGGCCGGGGAAGCGTCGGCCGCCTGAGGGGTGGACATGCACATCGGTATCGACGTCGGCGGCACGAACACCGATGCCGTTCTCGTCGAGGGCCGGCGCGTGCTGGCCGAGTGCAAGGCGACGACCACGGCCGACGTGACGACGGGGATCGTCGAGGCGGTCGGCGGGCTGCGACACGCGTTCGAACCGGCGGAGATCACCGCGGTCATGATCGGCACCACGCACTTCGTCAACGCCGTCGTGGAGGGCCGCGGGCTCGCGCGGACGGCGGCGGTGCGGCTCGGACTTCCCGCCACCACGGCACTTCCGCCGTTCCTGGACTGGCCCGAGCAGCTGCGGGAGGCCATCGGCGGGCACGCCTACCTCTGTCACGGCGGCCACGAGTACGACGGCAGGGTCATCTCGCCGCTCGACGAGGCCGAACTGCGTGCCGTGGCCGCCGACATCGCCGGCAAAGGGGTGCGGTCGGTCGCCATCTCGTCGGTGTTCTCCTTGGTCAGCAGCGAGTTCGAACGAATGGCGGCGGAGATCCTCACGGCCGAGGTGCCGGACCTGCTGGTGAGCTTCTCGCACGAGATCGGGCGGCTCGGACTGCTGGAGCGGGAGAACGCGACGATCATCAACGCCGCCCTGCGCGTGCTCGCCGAGCAGATCGCCGACGGGCTCACGGAATCCCTGACGGCACAAGGCATCAAAGCCCCGCTCTACCTGAGTCAGAACGACGGCACGCTGATGGACCTGGAGTACGCGCGCTGCTACCCGGTCGCCACGTTCTCCTCCGGGCCCACGAACTCCATGCGCGGCGGCGCGTTCCTGTCCGGAATGGACGACTGCGCGGTGATCGACGTCGGCGGCACCACGACCGACATCGGCATGCTGCACAACGGTTTCCCGCGCGAGGCCGCGTCCGAGGTGCTGATCAGCGGCGTGCGCACCAACTTCCGGATGCCCGACGTCCGCTCGGTCGGCCTCGGCGGAGGCAGCGTCGTGCGGCACGAAGGGAACCTCCAGGTGGGCCCGGACAGCGTCGGCTTCCGGTTGGCGCAGCAGGCGCTGGTCTTCGGCGGCGACACGCTGACGGCGACGGACGTCGCGGTCGCGGCGGGCCTCGCCGACATCGGCGACGCGTCCCTGGTGCGGCACCTCGACCGCACGCTCGTGCGGTCGGTACTCGACCACGTCCGCGACCAGATCGCCGCGCGGGTCGACCGCATGCGCACGAGCCCGAAGCCGTTGCCCGTCGTGCTGGTCGGCGGCGGCAGTGTCCTCGTGCCGGACGAGATCGAGGGCGTCAGCGACGTCGTCCGGCCCGCGCACCACGCCTTCGCCAACGCCATCGGCGCCGCGATCGCGCAGGTCGGCAGCGAGGTCGACCGGGTGTTCACGATGGAACCCGCCCGCCGCGAGGAGGTGCTCGACGCGGCCAGGCAGGAGGCCGTGGACAAGGCGGTGGCGGCGGGCGCGGACGCCGGCAGCGTGCGGATCGTCGAGATCGAGGAGATCCCGCTCGCGTACCTGCCGGGAAACGCGAGCCGCGTGCGGGCGCGTGCGGTGGGGGATCTGCTGCTCGGCCACTAATGTCCTGAGACATGCACCTGCTCGGGCCTGACGAGGTGGACCAGCTCGCCCTGGGCGTGGTCATGCTCGGCAGCGGAGGCGGGGGCGGCGAGCAGGAGACCCACGCGTTCGCCGCGATGCTGCGGCACGAGATGCGGCAGAGCGGCCCGGTCACGGTCCTGGCGCCGGGGGAGGCCGATCCCGGCGGTTACGGCGCACGGGTGGGGCTGCTCGGCGCACCGACCGTGATGATCGAGAAACTGCCCTCCGGCATGGAGGCAGAGGAGGCCCTGAAGGCGTTGCAGGCGCACGACTCCACGCGGGCGACGGCCGTCATCGGGTGGGAGATCGGCGGGTGCAACGGCCTGTTGCCGCTGATCCTGGCCTCGCGGCTGGGCCTGCCCTACGTCGACGTCGACGGCATGGGGAGGGCGTTCCCGCGGATCGACCAGACGACCTACGACGCGGCCGGGCTGCCCACGACGCCGTTGGCCATCACCGAACCCAGCGGCAACCGCGCGGTGCTCGACTCGACCGGCATCGAGAAACTCGCCCGCACGGTCATGGTCGACTTCGGCGGCTGGGCGATGATGGTCGCGAAACCGCTGAAGCTCGCGGACGCGGTCAAAGCGGGCATAACGGGCTCGCTCGCCCGGGCTCTCGAACTCGGCGAGATCTGGTCGCAGCACACGGTTCCCGTCAGCGAACGGGCCAGGCTGTCCGGCGGTTTCCTCGTGGCACGGGGAAAAGTCGTCGAAGTGTGGCGCGAGTCGGTTGGCGACTTCCCCCGCGGAACGGTGGCGTTGCGGCGGCTGGACGCCGACGATGCCTATGTGCGCCTGGAGATGCAGGGGGAGTACCTCATCGCGCTCGCGGACGGCGAGGCGCTCGTGACGACACCCGACCTGCTGTGCTGCCTGGACGCCGAGACCGGCCACCCGCTGTCGGCCGAACGGCTCGGGTTCGGCGCGGTCGTGGACGTGGTAGCGCTCCCATCACCGGCGCCCTGGTTGTGCCGGGAGATGCTCGGCAGGGTCGACCCGAGGGCGTTCGGCTACGACCTCGACTACGTGCCGTTCCGGGGCGCCGAGTGATCGACGACGCGGACTCCCTGACCGTGCGCGATCTCCTGGAGATCGGCGTGCTCGGCGACGCGACCTTGCTGGCGGGCGAACGCGGCATCGGCACCGAGGTCGCGGACGTGCGGCTGGCGGCGGACATCACGGCCGTCGAGGCGTGCTCGGCCGGCGACCTGGTGATCCTGACCGGGCACCAGCCGTACCTCGTGGAGGTGGCGCTGCGCCGGGCCTACAGCGCGGACGTGCGGGCCGTCGTGCTGGTGCGGCCGTCGACCGGCGCGTACCAGGCCCCGTCCACGGCGACGATCTCGTTCGCGAACCGGCTCGGCGTGCCGCTGCTGCAGGCGGGCGCGGACGACCCGCTGCTGGTCGCGGACGCGCTGCGGACGGCGGTGCGGCGGCCGGAGGTCGCGGCGGCCAGGCTGCTCAACGCCGTCACCGCGCGGCTGGGCCGCAGCAGGCCCGATCCGCGTTCGGTGATCACGATCCTGTCCGGCGAGCTGCACGTGACGTGCGCCGTGATCAGCGCGGACGGCACCGCGATCGAGGGCGTCTCCCCGCCGGGACTGCCGCCCGACCTGCTGGCCGGCTCCGTCGCCGCGACCGTCGAGCTCGCGGAGGGCTTCGCCGTGGCCGTGCCGGTGGAGACCGACCGGACCGGGCACGTGCACCTGTGGCTCGTCTCGCACGCGTCGGGCAGCAACAAGCGCTGGGCCGAGACCGTCCTGCAGATCAGCCAGGTCGCCTCGTGGGCGCTGGGCAGCTGGGTCGCCGCCGAACGCCTCGAGACCGAGCGCAGGGCCCGTTCCCGCGGCTCGCTGCTGTCCGAGCTGCTCGCCTGCGGTGACGACGTGCCGCCGCAGCTCGTGCAGCAGGCCGTGCTCGCTGGGTGGCGGCTCGACGGCTGGCACACCGGCGTCTACGCGGTGCCGAGCTCGCCGACGCCCAGCCTGCTCGACACCGCCAACACCGAACGGCTGCGCGTCGAGCTGTCCCGGCGCGGCCTGCACGGCCAGCTGGTCGAGGGCGCGGAGGGCTGGTCGTTCTGGCTCACCAACGACTCGGAGCCGCCGCAGTCGCAGCACCGCGAGCTGACCACGAAGATCGCGCAGGTGCTGGGCGGCTGCCCGCTCGTCGCCGGCATCGGACGGCCGCACCCCGGCGTCTCCGGCGTGGGCAGGACGCTGGCGGAGGCGCGCGAGGCCGCCTCGATGACCGGGTCGGCGAAGGTCGTGCACGTCGACGAACTGGGCGTGCGGCGGTTGCTGTCGATGGCGGCGGAGACCCCGGCGCTGGTCGACCAGGCCGCGCGCCTGCTGGAACCGTTGACAGGCGTGGAGGACGGGCAGCTGCTGCGCACGCTCGCCATCTACCTCGACGAGGAGTCGGTGACGTCGTCGGCGGCAGTGCGGCTCAAGGTCCACCGCAACACCGTGACGCAGCGGATCAACCGGGCCGAGCAGTTGCTCGGGGTCAGTCTGCTGAACCCGGACGAACGGCTGGCGGTGCACCTGGCGTGCAGAGCGGTGCGCGCCTCGGACGAGTGATCAGGTCGGCACGAACGCGGGCAGGACCGCGTCCACCTCGAAGCCGCCGTCGTCGGTCGGTCCCGCGGTGAGGGTGCCGCCGACCATCTCGACCCGGCCGCGCAGGCCGAGCAGTCCGCTGCCGGAGGCGGGGAGCGCGAGGGTGCGGGTGGCCGGCGGCCTGGTGTTGCGGATGACCGCGCGGACGCTGCTCGGTCCACAGTGGATGGTGATCTCGGTGTGGGCGCCGGGAGCGTGCTTGTGCACGTTGGTCAGCGACTCCTGGACGATCCGGTACATCGTGCGGCGCATGGCGGGGGAGATGGTGTCCGCGTCGCCGTGTTCGGTCAGGGTGATCTCCAGGCCGGTGGCGGCGGAGTCGGCGACGAGGCGGGAGAGCCGGTCCGGCAGCACGTCCGGGATGCGCGCGGCACGACCGGAGCGCAGCACGCCGACGAGGTCGCGCAACTCGGCCAGCGCCTGACAGCCCGCGGTGCGCAGTTCCTCGGCGGCCTTGCGCACACCGACCTCCTTCGCCGTCACCCGCAACGCGCCGGCGTGCAGCACCATCAGGTTCAGCCGGTGCGTGACGACGTCGTGCATCTCGGCGGCGAGCCTCGTGCGTTCGTCGGCGCGGGCCCGTTCGGCCAGCAGTTCGAGCTCCCGTTCGGCCAGTGCCTGCCCGAGCCTGCGGCGCGCCCCGGCGTAGAGGCCGGCGAACCCGGCGATCACGATCACGCCGGGACCGGTGAGGCCGGTGCCCGCCCACGCCGCGGCGCCGATCGCCCACGTCACGGGGTGTGTCCACACGAGCCAGCGGTGGCGCGTGGCGTGGGCGGCGACGGAGTACGCGGACGCGATCGAGGCGCAGGTCGGGGTGAGCAGGGCGAGGAGGGCGACCACCAGGCTGGACGCCACGGGATGCGTGCGCCGCCACCACAGCGCGGCCGCCGAGAGCAGGTGGATCGCGAGGTAGACGGCCAGCGGCGCGATCACGAGCCGGGACGGTCCTGGCAGCACGAACTCGCGCGAGACCCCCAGTGCCGCCACGAGCAGCACCAGCGCCAGATCACCTGCCCGTGTCACGCGGCTGACGATACTGGCGCTTTTGTGCCTTGGATCACCTACTGGAGCAGGGGGTTGACCCTACTTTCGCAGGTGGCGGCACCCGACTTTTCCGCCTGCCGGACGTGTGTGTTCGTTGGCTGCACTTATTGCCTGCGGAACAGCGCCGTCCACAGGAAACGTTTGCCGAACAGCGGGGAGTCGGGCGGTTCCTCCGTCATCCGGCGCAGCTCGACCTCGGTGAGGTCCTGGAAGATCCAGCGGAGGTCCTGCGGGGTGTAGCCGACGCCGCCGGACAGGCCGGACTGCCGGTAGAGGTCCGCGTCCGGGGTGGCGGTGCCCTCCTCCGCGGTGAAGCAGGTGAGGGCGAAGTGGCCGCCGGGGACGAGGACGCGGTCGAGCAGCGCCAGGTAACCGATGCGGCGGTGCGGTGGCAGGTGGTGGAAGCAGCCGGAGTCGTAGATCAGGTCGTACGAGCCCTCGGTCGCGAACGCGTCGCCGTGCCGGAACCGGATGTCGAGGCCCTCGGCGCGTTCCGCGGCCCACGTGACCGCGGTGGCCGAGATGTCGACGGCGTCGACCTGGAAACCGTTGCGCGCCAGGAAGATGGCGTTGCGGCCGGGTCCGCAGCCGACGTCGAGCGCGCGGCCCGGCTCGATCAGGCCGCTCCGCACGTGCGCGGCGAGGTTCTCGTCCGGCTTGGCCACGAAGAACGGGATCTCGCGCGAGCGGTCCGCGTAGAAGCCGTCCCACCAGTCGCCCGCGTGCGCGGTCCAGCGGTCTGCCTCCGGCGCGAAAAGACCGTCGAGCAGGGTCATGACGTCGTCGATCGTGCGAACGTTCCGATGCACTCAAACCCCCAGGTAGATGCCCTGTGAGTATATCCTGCTCGCCGTCTCGTACGGTGTATGGCAACATCAGTTAGGTGATCTGCTGACCCCGCTTCCAACGCATCCGTGCCCGATTTCCTTCGGCCGTGTGGGGGTCCCTCGTGTCAGCTCAGTTGACGATCAAGAAAATCACCAGGAACTACGCGTACAAGCGCGTGCTCGAAGACGTCTCCCTGACGGTCCGGCCGGGCGAGAAGCTCGGCGTG
Organism: Lentzea sp. HUAS TT2; assembly: GCF_051853195.1. Lineage (NCBI taxonomy): Bacteria > Bacillati > Actinomycetota > Actinomycetes > Pseudonocardiales > Pseudonocardiaceae > Lentzea > Lentzea sp. HUAS TT2. Next base: position 4,273,367 of record NZ_CP196667.1, read on the forward strand.
GTCGGGGACAACGGCTCCGGCAAGTCGACGCTGCTGCGGCTGATCGCCGGGCAGGACGTGCCCGACGACGGCGAGATCACCGTTGTGGCGCAAGGGGTCGGCTACCTCGGGCAGGTGCTCGGCCTGCCGTTCGAGGCGACGGTCGGGGACGCGATCGACGCCGCCCTCGCCGAGATCCGCTCGCTGGAACGGCGGATCGAGGTCGCGTGCGAGCAGGAGATGCTGACCGAGCTCGGTGAGCTGCTCACGGCGTTCGAGCTGCGCGACGGCTACTCAGCCGACGCGCGGGTGGAGGCCGCGATGTCCGTCCTGGGCATCGGGGACATCGGCCGCGAACGCAGGCTCGGCACGTTGTCCGGCGGGCAGCGGGCCAGGCTCGCGCTCGCCGGTGTGCTGTCGGCCGGGCCGGAGCTGCTGCTGCTCGACGAACCGACCAACCACCTGGACGACGAGGCGCTCGGCTGGCTGGAGAACGAGCTCCGGCGGCACCAGGGGACGCTGGTCGTGGTGACGCACGACCGGCTCCTGCTGGAACGGGTGACCACGGCGATCGTCGAGGTCGAGAACCGGTCGATCACCCGCTACGGCAACGGTTACGCGGGTTACGTCGCCGGGAAGCGGGCGGCGCGGCAGCGGTGGGAGCAGGCCTACGCGGAGTGGGTCGGCGAGATCGGGCACTGGACCGAGTGGCGTGGCACGACGGCGCACCGCGTCGCGCCGGGGCGGCCGATCCCCGACCACAACAAGTGCAAGTACAACGGCGACGGCCGCCGGGTGCAGGCGTCGATCAGGACGCGGGTGCGCAGCGCGTCCGAACGGCTGGAGCGGCTGCGGGCCGATCCGGTGCCGAAGCCGCCGGAACCGTTGCGCCTCAACGTTCCGCGCGGCACGGCGGTGCGTGAAGGTGTGGTGCTCGAACTCCAGGAGGTCAGCGTTGACCAACGGTTGCGCGTCGACGAGCTGAAGGTGATGGCCGGGCAACGGGTGCTGGTGACCGGGCCTAACGGCGCCGGCAAGTCGACGTTGCTCGACGTGCTGGCCGGGGTGCTCGAACCGGATCGCGGCACGGTCGTCCGCACCGGCGTCGTCGGGTACCTGCCGCAGGAAACCGTTGTGCGCGAACCGAAGCAGACCGTCCTGCGGGCGTTCGGCGGCAGTGCGGACGAGCTCGAAGCGCTGGGGTTGTTGCGCAGGGAGGACTTCGCGACGCCGGTGGGTGCCCTGTCGGTCGGGCAACGGCGGCGGCTCGCGCTCGCCCGGCTGCTGCGCGGGGAATCCGACGTGCTGCTGCTGGACGAGTCGACGAACCACCTGTCGCTCGCTCTGGTGGAAGAACTGGAGGCCGCGCTCGCGCACTACCCCGGCGCGGTCGTCGTGGCGTCGCACGACCGTTCGCTGCGGCGGCGGTGGCGAGGAGGAGCAACAGGTTTCCTGTTCACAACCATCGGTGTACAACCGCAGTTGTCAATGTCAGGATGCCGGATGTGGACCTGATGGACATCGACCTCGCGACACTCGCGTACCTCGCGGGCAGCTCCGCCAACGACGCGATCGTCAAGCGGTTGCACGAGCTCGGGCACAAGGGCGTTCGGATGTCGCACGGCTACGTGCTCCAGCACCTCGTCGAGAGCGAGCCGAAGGTGGGGGAGCTGGGCGAGCTGCTCGGCGTGACCCAGCAGTCCGCCTCGAAGCAGTTGCTGGAGCTGGAACGCCTCGGTTACGTCAAGCGCGTGCCCGACCGCGTGGACGGCAGGATCAGGCGCGCCCAGCTGACCCCGCGGGGTCAGCGGCTGGTCGAGGACAGCCGCCGGCTCCGGCGTGAGCTCGGCGTGCACGGCAACGACGAGGTCAAACGCGCGCTGGTCGGGCTCCTCGTCTCGACCGGCGGCGCGGAGAAGGTGCTGAAGCTGCAGGTCGTTCCGGACGCCTAGTCGGCTCAGGTACGGCGAATCGTCCTCGGCGAAGGCGCAGGTGCGGCACTGCGCCGGACAGGCCTGCACCCGTTCGGCTGACAGGCGTACCCCGGTCCGCCAGATGTCGTTGACGAGTACATGACCTGTGACAACGAAGTCCCGGTCCCCGAAGCCCGGGTCCCCGTTCGCCGGCGGCAGTTCCTCACGTTCCTGGTCGCCGCGCCGGTGCTCACCGTCGCGGTTCCCGGTACGGCCGAGGCCGTCATCCCGACACTGCCGCAACCGGCCGAGATCCTCGATCTCGGCGACATCCTGATTCTGGCCGGCACTCCGACGGCGGGCGCGCTCGCCGTGCTCAGCGTCGGCGAGGACGGCGTCGTCACCCTCGAACTGCCGCGCGCCGAGGTCGGTCAGGGCATCACCACCGCCTGCGCGATGCTCGTCGCGGAGGAGCTCGACCTGCCGTTGGCCGACGTGCGCGTCACGCTCGCCGACGCACGGCCCGAGCTGCTGATGAACCAGCTCACGGGCGGTTCGAACACGATGCGGTCGGTGTACGGCCCGGTCCGTCAGGCGGCGGCGGCCGCACGGGCCAGGCTGCTCGCGGCGGCGGCGAAGCAGCACGGCGTCGCGGTCGACCGGCTGTCCACAAGAGACGGCGCGGTGATCCTGCCGGACGGACGTCCGATCGTCTACGGGCTGCTGACGTCGGCCGCGGCGCAGTTGACCGGAGTGTTCGCGGCACAACCGAAACCGGCCTCGGAACACCGGCTGATCGGCACGCCGCAGTCGCGCATCGACGCCCGCGCGATGGTCACCGGCCAGTTCCGGTACACGCTCGACCAGGACGTGCCGGGCGCCATGCCCACGGTCGTGCGCCGGCCCCCGACGATCAACGGGTCGGTGAAGTCGGTCGACTCCACGGCGGCGAAGGCCATGCCGGGTGTGCTCGCGATCGGGGTCGTGCCCACGGGCGTCGCGGTGGTCGCCGAGACGTTCGGACAGGCCATGGCCGCCCGTGACGCGCTGAAGGTCACCTGGAACCCCGGCACGATCGACGCGTTGTCGGACAAGGAGATCCGCGCGAAGCTGCGGGCGGCCACGCTGCCGTTCGTGGTGCCGCCACTGCTGACGCAGCACGTGGACATGGAGTTCGACTTCGCGTTCGTCAGCCATGCTCCGATGGAGACGAACTCGGCGATCGCGGACGTCCGGGACGACAGGGCGGAGATCTGGGCCGGCCTGAAGTCGCCGATCGTGGCGCGGCAGACCATCGCCGCCGCCATCGGACTGCCCGAGTCCGCGGTGACCGTGCACGTCATGCAGGGCGGCGGCTCGTTCGGGCGCAGGCTGTTCTTCGACGCCGCGATCGAGGCCGCGCAGATCTCGAAGGCCCTGCGGCGCCCGGTGAAGCTCATGTGGGACCGCAAGGACGACATGCGCCACGGCCGGGCCCGCGCCGCCAGCCACCACAAGCTGCGGGCGACGTTCGCACTCGGCAACGTGCTGACGTTCGAGCACCGGGTGGCCTCGGTCGAGACCGACTTCCGGCACGGCCTGGGCGAGATCCTCACCGCCACCGCCGCGTCGCTGCCGGTCGCGGGCAACCTGTCGTTCGCGCAGACGGTGTTTCTCACGACCTGCAAGGTGCCCTACAACTTCGGCGTGGTGACCTCGCTGCTCAACGAGGTGCCGCTGCGCATGCACACCGGCTCGTGGCGGTCGGTCTACTCGGCCAACACCCGTGGTGCGGAAGAGGTCCTGGTCGACCAGCTCGCGAAGAAGATGGGCAAGGACCCAGTCGCGTTCCGCCGCGAGTACCTCAAGACCGCCCGCCAGCGCGCCGTGCTGAACAAGGCCGTGGCCGAGGGCGAGTGGGGCCGCGCGATGCCCAAGGGGTTCGCGCAGGGCGTCGCGTTCCACGACGAGTACAAGTCGTGCACGGCCTGCCTGGTCGAGATCGACGCCCGCGACCCGCAGAACCCGCGCGTGGTCAAGGCCGTGATCGCGGTCGACGTCGGCCGCCCGATCAACCCGCGCGGGCTCGAGGCGCAGATGCTCGGCGGCCTGACCGACGCCATCTCCACGACGTTGCGCGCCGGTCTGCACATCGACAAGGGCCTGCCGCTGGAGGGTTCGTTCTCGCAGTTCCACTACGCGCGTCAGAAGGACGTGCCGCGGGACGTGCGGATCTTCGTGATGCCGGCGACCGGCGAACCGGGTGGCGCGGGCGAGCTCGGCGTGCCGGCGGCGGTCGGTGCGATCGCCAACGCCTACGCGCGGGCGACCGGCGTGGTGCCGAGCAGTTTCCCGATCATCTTCCCGGTCGACTTCGAGCCGTTCCCGCGCTGAAGGAGCGTCCCCTGTGCCTACCTACACCATGATCGTCAACGGGAAGCCGGTCTCCGTCGAGGCCCCCGCCGACATGGCACTGCTCTGGGTGCTGCGCGACAAGCTCGGTGTGCGCGGCCCGAAGTTCGGCTGCGGCATCGGCGTCTGCCGCGCCTGCACGTCCCATCTGAACGGTGCGGAGATCCAGCCCTGCGTGACGCCGGTGGCCGAGTGCGCCGGGCAGTCGGTGACCACGATCGAGGGGCTGGCGTCCGGTGACGACCTGCACCCGGTCCAGGAGGCGTGGCTGGAGCAGGACGTCGCGCAGTGCGGCTACTGCCAGCCGGGCCAGATCATGGCCGCGGCGGCGTTGCTCCGGACGAAGAAGGAGATTTCGGACGAGGACATCGACCGGATCGCGAACGTCTGCCGGTGTGGCACCTACTTCCGCATCCGGCAGGCCATAAAGTCGGCGGCGGCGAAGATGTAGTTGGAGCCGGGCCCCGCCGGCGCAGGAGGATCCCGTGCTGGCGCTGTCCGTGTTGCTGCTGGTCGCCGTGCTGGTGTGCGCGGTCGTCCGGCCGTGGGGCTGGCCGGAGGCCGCGGTGGCGGTGCCGGCGGCGGTGCTCGTCGTGCTGGCCGGCGCGTTGCCGTTCGAGCACGTGGTGGACGAGGCGGAGCGGCTGGGGCCCGTGATCGGGTTCCTGGCCGCGATCCTCGTGCTCGCGCAGCTCTGCGACGACGACGGGCTCTTCCAGGCCTGCGGTCACTGGATGGCGCGGGCGTCCGGCGGCAGACCTCGCACGTTGCTGGGCGGTGTGTTCGTCACGGCCTCGGTGACGACCGCTGTGCTGAGTCTGGATGCGACGGTCGTGCTGCTGACGCCGGTGGTGTTCGCGACGGCCGCACAGCTCGGCGTCCGGCCGAAGCCGCACGTCTACGCGTGCACACATCTGTCCAACAGCGCCTCGCTGCTGCTGCCGGTGTCGAACCTGACGAACCTGCTCGCGTTCGCGTCGAGCGGGCTGAGCTTCACGCGGTTCGCGGCGCTGATGGCGTTGCCGTGGGTGGTGGCGATCGTGGCCGAGTACGTGGTGTTCCGGCGGTTCTTCCGCACCGACCTCGACGCGCCCGCGCACGCGCCCGTGGTGCAGGCGCCGCAGGAGCTGCCGGTGTTCGCGCTGGCCACGGTCGGGTTGACGCTGCTCGGCTTCGTGGTCGCGTCGGCCACCGGGATCGACCCGGCGTGGGCGGCCTGTGCGGGTGCGCTCGCCATGGCCGTGCGTGCGCTCGTGCGGCGGCGGACCTCGGTGGTCAAGATCGTGCGGGCGGTCTCGCTGCCGTTCCTCGCGTTCGTGCTCGGCCTCGGGATCGTGGTGCGGGCGGTGGTCGACAACGGCCTCGACGACCTGCTGCGCAACGTCATCCCCGGCGGCACCAGCCTGCTCGCGTTGCTCGGCGTGGCCGCGGTCGCCGCCGTGCTCGCCAACGTCATCAACAACCTGCCGGCGGTGCTCGTGCTGCTGCCGCTGGTCGCGCCGATGGGGCCGGGTGTGGTGCTGGCGGTCCTGCTGGGTGTGAACCTCGGCCCGAACCTCACCTACGCCGGGTCGCTCGCGACGTTGCTGTGGCGGCGGATCGTGCACGACCACGACACCGAGGTGAACCTGCCGGAGTTCACGAAGCTCGGCCTGCTCGCCGTGCCTGCCACCCTGATCGGCGCCGTCGTGGCACTGTGGGCGTCCCTGCGGCTGATCGGAGGATGACCATGACGGTGGTCGTGTGGATCGCCGACGACACCTGGCAGGACTGCGTCGACGCGGCTCGCGCCTACTCCGGCGACTTCCTGTTGCTGCACGTCAGCGACCACGACGTGCCAGGAGCGGCGCACGGGGCGTTCGCCGGGCTGTTCGGCCGCGGGCATCCCGCGCGCGACCCCGGCAAGCGCTTGGACGACCTCGCCGCGGGCCATGCCGCGCAGCTCCTGGACGCGGCCGCGGAACGCTTGGGCCTTCCGTGTGCGAAGGAGGCCCGTGCCGGGCGCGTCGAGCACGAAGTCGTTGCCGCTGCCCGGGAAGCGTCACTGCTGGTCCTCTGCCGCGACGGCGACGTCAGCCACGCCGGCCCGCGCAGCCTCGGGTCGGCGACCCGGTTCGTCGTCGACCACGCGCCCTGTCCGGTGCTGCTCGTCTGGCCGTCGTAACTGCGTTCCCGCAAACTTGCGTGCACGCACTTTTCTCTTCTAGTCTCGGTGGCATGCGCGCCAAAGGCATCGCGTACGACACCGGTTTCGTGCGCCACGGAGAGATCTCGCTGGAGAAGTTCGACCTGGACGCGGTCAGGCGGGACCTGACCGTCATCAGGGACGACCTGCACTGCAACGCCGTCCACCTCGTCGGCGGTGATCCGGAACGGCTCGAACGGGCCGCGGAGATCGCCGCCGGACTGGGGCTGGAGATCTGGTTCTCGCCGTACCCGCTGGAACTGACGCCCGCGGCGATCCTGGACCTGTTCGCCGACTGCGCCCGGCGGGCCGAGCGGATCCGGGCCGCGGCCGAGGTGGTGTTCGTGACGGGCGTCGAGCTCAGCATCATGAACTCGGGCTTCATGCCGGGCGACGACGTGCTGCAGCGCCTGACCCGGCTCCTGGGGCAGCCGCAACGGATGCAGGAGGCGTCGGCGAAGCTCAACGAGTTCCTAGCCGAGGCGGTCGCGGTGGTGCGGGAGCACTTCGGGGGCAGGCTCACCTACGCCTGCATCCCGTTCGAGAACCCCGACTGGGACCTGTTCGACATCAAGTCGTTCGAGCTGATCCGGTCCGCCGAGGTCGCCGACGTGTACGCCGCGAGCATCAGGAACGTGGTGGCACAGGGGAAGCCGGTCGCCATCACGGGCTTCGGCACGGCGGCCTGGCACGGTTCGGGGGCCGTGGCGCCGCGCAGCATGGAGATCGTGGAGCACGACGAGGCCGGGCTGCCGGCGCGGGTGAAGGACGGGTACGTCCGCGACGAGGCCGAGCAGGCCACGTACCTGCGCGAGGTGCTGGAGACCTTCGAGGCCGAGGGGGTCGACGGCGCGTTCGTCTACCTGTTCGCGCTCAACAACTACGTGCACCGGCCGGACGACCCGGGCCGCGACCTCGACATGGCCGGTCCCGGCATCGTGAAGGTCTACGAGGACGGCACCTGGGAGCCCAAGGCCGCGTTCGGCGCCGTTGCCGAGGTCTACGCCCGGACATAACCGCTTGGCGTGCCGGGGGAAGGCGGTCAGACTCGGGGGCATCATGAGCAGCAGGTTGCGCGCGATCGCCCACGAGACCGTCGAGATCTCCGAGCGGGGCTCCTACTCCACGGACGCGGGCGAGGTCTCGATCGCCGTCGCGCCCGCGGTCGAGGGAACCCGGCTCCACCTGCCGGACGAGGTGCTGTCGTTGCCCTCGGAGACCTCCGGCGTCCGGGTCGAGGTCACCAACGAGTCCACTTTGGACGCCGCTCGCCGGCTCGGCGGTGACGTCGCGGGCCTGGTCTTCGCCTCGGCCCGCAAGCCCGGCGGCGGGTTCCTGAACGGCCGCGAGGCGCAGGAGGAGAGCATCGCCCGTGCGTCGGCGCTCTACCCGTGCCTGCGCGCCGCCGGCGACTTCTACGTCCACCACCGCGAGCACGACGACCTGACCTACAGCGACCGCGTGATCTACTCGCCGCGCGTCCCGGTGTTCCGCGACGACGAGGGGAACCTGCTGCCTCGACCGTGCGAGGTCTCGTTCCTCACGGCCGCGGCGCCCAACCTCACGGCGATCCTGCAGAACCAGCCCGGCCGGGCCGACGGCGTCCCGCTCGCGTTGCTGCGGCGGACCATCCGCGTGCTGCACGTGGCCGCGTCGCACGGGCACCGCCGGCTCGTGCTGGGCGCCTGGGGCTGCGGTGTCTTCGGCAACGACCCCGCCACCGTCGCGAAGATCTTCGCGCTCGCGTTGCGGGACAACCGCTTCTTCGACCACGTCGTCTTCGCGGTGCTGGACGGGCAGGCGGGCGCGCCGACGCTGACCGCGTTCGCCGACGTGTTCACCTCACCTCGCTGAACCCCTCCGGGATCTGGGTCCTGAGCCGCGCGAGGTTCTCCGGTGTCGGCGGCAGTCACGTCACGTCGAACGCCGTCGCTCCGTCCTGCTCCCACCGCCAGCGCATCGGCAGGTGCGTGGAGGCGTCCACCCACATCTGAGTGGCGGGGTCCGGCTTCCGGCCGGCGACGGTCAGTCGCACGGTCTCCTTGCCGTTGATCACCTCGCCTGGCCCTGCCACGACGATGCGACCCCCCACGATCGCCTTCTGGATCTTCTCCGGCGTCCACACCTCCTCGTCCGGCGACTCACCCGGCAGAGAGCGGAACGTCCGGTTCCGGTGATCGGTGAAGACGTTGCCGGCGGCCGAACGGCTCAGGTCCACGACCGTCCTGCCGTCGACGGAGACCCGGAACCGGAACGCGCTGCCGTCCGCCGCGTGCCAGCGTTCGGCCAGCCCCGCTGACCCGGGTCGAGGTACTTGTCGCCCACCACCACGGCCTGTTCGTGGATCACCATGCCCCGGACGCCGTCGAGCGCGGCGCTCGTGAGCTCCAGCGCGGCGTTCACCGGCGCGGGCCGGGTAGCGGCGGGGATCAGCACGACGGCGGCGACCGCCGCGGCGACCTCGGCGCGCAGCACCGCGCGCACGTCGTCGAGCAGTTCGTTGTCAGACACCATGGACGTTCTCCGTGATCTGTTCCCCGAGCAGTTCTCGCAGCCGTGCGACGGCCCGGCTCGTGTGTGCTTTGACGGTTCCTTCGGAGGTGCGCAGCGCGTCCGCCGTCTCCGCCACGGACATCCCGGCGAAGTGCCGCAGCACCACCGCTTCCCGCTGTCTCCTGGGCAGCTCGGCCAAGACCCTGCGCAGCGCGTCGCGGTCGACCACGGTGTCGGCGGGATCGCGGCCGGACGTCACGTGGTGGGCGTTGGTTGCACGTCCAGGTAGACGAAGATCCGCGAACCTCGGATGACATGAGGCTGAAACCGGCTCCGACCTGCGGTGAGCCAGAGTGATGCCAAACTGAGCCAGAATTGCTTGCCGGTGGTGCCACCGTGTGCCATAGTGGTGCCATGGATCTGACCCCGTATGTGGCTTCCCTCGGCCGCGAGCTGCTGACCGCCGTCGAAACAGGCGGCGACGAAGCGAGTGCGCTGGTCGAGCGGTTGACCGTGACGATGGAGTCGGCGATCCGGCTGGCGCTGCTGGAGGCGCTGTCCGCCGCCGCCGACGAGATCACTGCGGACCTGGCACCGGACTCAGTGCAGGTGCTGCTGCGGGGCCGTGACCCCAAGTTCGTCGTGACGCGCCGGGCGCCCGAACAGCCGGCCGCCGCCGCACCGGAGCCCACCGCCGCGCCCGCCGAGGACGTGGCGGCCGGTTTCGACGACGGCACCACCGTGCGCATCAACGTCCGGCTGCCCGAACCGCTCAAGGCCGCGATCGACGAGGCCGCGGCCAAGGAGGGCCGTTCGGTCAACGCGTGGCTGGTGCGTGCCGCGTCGGCCCAGCTGAGCCCGAAGCGGGACGCCGTCACCGAAGCGCTGACCGGCGGGCTGCCCGCCTCCCAGCGTTTCGTCGGCTGGGTCCGCTAGCTCTCCAGCCTTCTTCACTTCGCCCCGACCTGCGGGGATGTTCCACCGACACCTTCTGAGGGGACAGCCATGCCTTCTTACGAAACGCCAGAACCGATTTCCGTACTGCTCGACGTCTACGCGGGCTACGTCCAGATCACCGCGACCGACCGCACCGACACGTTCGTCGACGTGCGGCCCTCCGACCCGTCCGACTCCTCGGACGTCGAGGCGGCGCAGAAGACCCGCGTCGACTACTCCGACGGCACGCTGATGGTGCGGGGGCCGAAGCGGACGTTCGACTTCTCCAAGAAGACCAGGTCGGTCGACGTCGTGATCGAGCTGCCGACCGGGTCCAAAGTGGACGCCGACGTGACGGCGGGCAGCGTCCGCACCTCCGGCGTGCTCGGCGTGACCGAGGTCGACATGTCCGCGGGCAACATCCACACCGACCGGACAGGGGCGCTCAAGGCCGACACCGGCGCCGGAGTGGTCAACGTCGGCGTGGTCACGGGCAACGCCGACGTCAGGACCGGCAGCGGGCACATCCGCATCGGCACGGTCCGCGGCTCGCTGGTCGCCAAGAACTCCAACGGCCACATCGACGCCGGCACGGTCGAGGGCGAGCTGAAGGCGCGTTCCGCCAACGGCGACATCACCGTCGAACGTGTCGCCGGGCCGGCGGAGGCCAGGACCGCGATGGGGTCCATCAACATCGGCGAGGTCGTCCGCGACACCGTCACGCTCAACACCGCGATGGGCGGCATCGAGATCGGGATCGCCCAGGGCACTGCCGCGTGGATCGACGCCAAGACCGCGTTCGGCCGCGTCACCAACACGCTCGAGGGCAGCGACGGCCCCGGCAACTCCGCGGCGACCGTCAAGGTCACCGCCCACACGTCCTTCGGCGACATCACCGTCCGCCGTTCCTGAGGGGGAATCCATGTACGCGATCCAGGCGACCGGCCTGCGCCGGTCCTACGGCGACACCGAGGTGCTGAAGGGTGTCGACCTGAACGTCCAGCGCGGCACCGTCTTCTCGTTGCTCGGCGCGAACGGCGCCGGCAAGACCACCACCGTCAAGATCCTCTCCACGCTGATCGCCGCGCACGGCGGCAGCGCGTCCGTCGCGGGGCACGACGTGGCGGACGACCCGGACGCCGTCCGCGCCGCGATCGGTGTCACCGGCCAGTTCTCCGCCGTCGACAACCTGATGTCGGGCCGCGAGAACCTGAAGCTGATGGCCGACCTGCACCACCTCGGCAAGGCCGAGGGCAAGCGCAAGGCCGAGCAGCTGCTGGAGCAGTTCGACCTGGTCGAGGCGGCCGACAAGTCCGCGTCCACCTACTCCGGCGGCATGCGGCGCCGGCTCGACCTCGCGATGACGCTGGTCGGGTCGCCGCAGGTGATCTTCCTGGACGAGCCGACCACCGGCCTCGACCCGCGCAGCCGCCGCACCATGTGGCAGATCGTGCGGGAGCTGGTGGCGAGCGGCGTCACGATCTTCCTGACGACCCAGTACCTCGAGGAGGCCGACGAGCTCGCCGACCGGATCGCGGTGCTGGACCAAGGGAAGATCGTTGCCGAGGGGACCGCGGACGAGCTCAAGCGCCGCATCCCCGGCGGTCACGTGCTCCTGCAGTTCACCGAGCTGCGCGACCTGGAGGCCGCCACGCGGATCATCGGCCAGGCCTCGCGCGACGGCGACGCGCTCGCGTTGCGGATCCCGAGCGACGGCAGCGTCCGCTCGCTCAAGTCGATGCTCGACCGGCTCGACGAGAACGCGGTCGCCGTCGAGTCGCTCAGCACCCACACGCCCGACCTCGACGACGTCTTCCTCGCCCTCACCGGCAAGCCGGAAGCGGCGGCCCAGAAGAAAGTGACGCTGCCATGAGCTACGTCCTGACCGACTCGGCGACGATGGTCCGCCGCAACCTCCGGCGGATGATCCGCTACCCGTCCCTGACGTTCCAGCTCCTGATCATGCCGGTCGTCTTCCTGCTGCTGTTCGTCTACGTCTTCGGCGGCACGCTCGGTGCCGGGCTCGGCGGCCCGTCCGGCGGGCGCGCGGAGTACCTGAGCTACGTGACGCCGACGATCATCCTGATGTCGATCACGGCCGCGGTGCAGGGCACGAGCATCTCGATCGCGATGGACATGACCGAGGGCATCGTGGACCGCTTCCGCACCATGGCGATCGCCCGCGTGTCCGTCCTGACAGGACACGTGATCGGCAGCCTCGTGCAGACGCTGCTCGCGATGACGTTCGTCTTCGGTGTCGCGGTCGCGATCGGGTTCCGGCCGCAGGCGAGCGCTCTCGGCTGGCTCGCGCTGGCCGGCCTGCTGATCGCCATGTCGTTCGCGATGATCTGGTTGTCCGCCGCGCTGGGCCTCGCCAGCAAGTCCGTCGAGTCGTCGAGCAACGTCGGCCTGCCGCTGATCCTGCTCCCGTTCTTCGGCAACGGTTTCGTGCCCACCGACTCGATGCCGACCGTGTTGCGCTGGTTCGCCGAGTACCAGCCGTTCACCCCGTTCATCGACGCCCTGCGCGGTCTGCTGGGCGGTACGCCGATCGGCAACAGCGGCTACATCGCCTTCGCCTGGTGCGCCGTCATCGGACTCGGCGGCTACCTCTGGTCCAAGAAGCTCTTCAACCGCGAATCCACCCGCTGAAGGGGACATCGATCATGTTGCACGGCCTTCCCACGGACCGCGACGTCACCCCGTTCGTCCCGCCCAGCCAGGTCTCCCTGGTGCGCGCGAGCCGCCCGGTCAGCCCGATGCTCTTCCCCGACGGCCACGAGGGCTGGTTCATCACCGGCTACGAGGCCGTCCGGCAGGCCCTGGCGGACGTCAGGTTCAGCAACCGCCAGGACCTCGGCATCATCCACGTGCCGTTCCCGACGCCCGGCATGCCCGAGCAGACGGAGCCGTCCCCGCAGACGCCCGGCCTGTTCCTCAGCATGGACCCGCCGGACCACACCCGGTTGCGCCGCAAGCTCACCGGCGCGTTCACCGTCAAGCGGATGAAGGCTCTCGAAGAGGGCATCGTCGAGATCACCGAACGGCAGCTGGACGAGCTGGCGCGGCTCACCGGGACGGTCGACCTCGTCAAGGAGTTCGCGCTTCCGGTGCCCTCACTGGTGATCTGCGAGATCCTCGGCGTTCCCTACGCGGACCGCGACACGTTCCAGACGAACTCGTCCAAGTTCATGGAACGGGAGGTGAACCTCGAGGACAAGATGGCCGCGTACATGGCCATGAACACGTACCTGGCCGAACTGGTCATCGGCAAGCGCGCAGAACCGGCCGACGACCTGCTGTCCGATCTCGCACGGGACGAGGACCTCAGCATCGAGGAACTCTGCGGCATGGCGTTCCTGTTGCTGCTCGCGGGCCACGAGACGACCGCGAACATGCTGGCGCTGGGCACTTTCGCGTTGCTGGAGCACCCGGACCAGCTCGCCGCGCTGCGGGAGGACCCGGCGCTGATCCCCGACGCCGTCGAGGAGCTGCTGCGCTACCTGGCCGTCGCCGACGTCTTCTTCCGGTACGCCGCCGAGGACATCGAGTTCTTCGGGGAGACGATCCCCCAGGGCTCGTCGGTCATCCTGTCGCTGCTGGCGGGAAACCACGACCCGGAGCGTTACGAGCACGCCGACCAGCTCGACGTGCACCGCAACGCCCGCGGCCACCTGGCGTTCGGGCACGGCATCCACCAGTGCCTCGGCCAGCAGCTGGCCCGCATCGAGATGCGCGCCGGGTTCGAGGGGCTGCTGCGCCGCTTCCCCGGTCTCCAGCTCGCGGTTCCTGCCCGCGAGGTGAAGCTCAGGACCGACATGAACATCTACGGGGTCCACGCCCTGCCGGTCACCCTGGCGTAGTACCCGTCAGACGGTGAAGCCACCGTCTGCGTTGATGCTGGCACCGGTGACGTACGCACCGGCCTCGCCGGCCAGGGCCGCGACGAGCTCGGCGATCTCCGCCGGCTTTCCGTAGCGTCCCAACGCGGTCAGTCCGCGAATCGTGTCCGACATCGGCCCGTCGGCCGGGTTCATGTCGGTGTCCGTGGGTCCGGGGTTCACCACGTTCGCCGTGATGCCCAGCGGTCCCAGCTCGCGAGCGAGTCCCTTCGTCATTCCGATCAGCGCGGTCTTGCTGGCCGAGTACAGGGCGAAACCGGGGAACGGCGCGTACACCGCGACGTTGCTGCCGATGCTGATGATCCGCCCGCCGTCGTGCATGTGCCGTGCCGCCGCACGTGCCGCGAGGAACGGCGCGCGCACGTTCACGGCCATCGTGTGGTCGAACTCTTCACGGCCGAGCTTCTCCAGCGGTCCCACCTGGAAGACCGCGGCGTTGTTGACGAGGACGTCGAACCGTCCGAAGTGGACGGCGGTCTCCTCGACCGCCGCCACGACGGCGTCCGGATCAGCGCTGTCCGCTTGGATGGCGAAACCGTTGTCCGGCTTGGTGTTCTGGTACGTGACCGCGACCTGTGCGCCGAGCGCGGTGAGCTTCCCGGCGATCGCGGCCCCGATGCCGCGGCTCCCGCCGGTGACGAGAGCCGCTTTCCCTGCAAGTGATCCCATGCCCCCAGACTCCTGGAATCGGCTCCAGGAGTCTGGCGGGAATCAGACCGTCAGTTGGCGCCCCGGACGTACGCCCACGCGGTGCGGTTGAGGGTGTCCTCGATCCCGGTGAAGCCCTCGTTGGGGTTGAGGACGTCCTCGTGGAAGTCGACGTCGACGTCGTCCGGGGTGCCGCCGATGCCGTCCGGGCCCACGCCGAACATGCCCTTCGGGTTGCCGCCCTGGTCCATGATGGTGTCGAGCGCGTTGAACTGGTCCTGGTGCCAGCTGCCCGACATGTGACCGGCCTCGTGCGCGGTGATGTTGCCGATCGCCCTGCCGATGAACGCGAGCTTGTCGCTGGCCGGGGTGATGTACCCGTTGAGCGAGGTGCGCGTCTGGGCGGCGGGTGCGCTGAGTACGTCGAGCAGCACCAGCGCGGTCTCCTCCTTGGCGAAGTTGCCCGCGTCGATCGACTGCGCGATGCCGACGGTCGGGATGCCGGACTCGGCGATCGAGCCGCCGACGACGACCCTGCTGACGTTCGGCCGGCCCCACGGGTCGGCGTGGTCGCGGCTGTTCAGGATCCGCACGGCGAACCGCTTGTTGGTGCCCTTGGCGGCCAGGTCCTTCTCGATGTTCTCGCGCACGGTCGCGACCACGCCGTCGATCACGGCGTTCTCGTCGGCGGCGGTGAGGCCCCAGCCGGGCAGGAACCTCCGCATCGGCGAGAGGTCCCGGTTGCCGGCGGGGTCGGCGCCGAAGATCCTGGTGTTGACCCGTGCGCCGTCGAAGTCGAGGAACAGCGTCAGCACGTCGGGCCGCGGGTTGAGCTCGGAGCCAGGACGGTAGGCCTCGACCGTGACGTCGTAGCGCCCGTCACCGTTCTCCACGCCGACCGTGTAGCGGCCGTTCTCGGGTGCCACGAAGTCCGCGACGGCGTTGCCACCGGCGGGCAGCGGGGTGTTCTCCGCGAAGATGAAGCTGAAGTCCTGCGACGAACCGAAGACCTCGCGTCCGGCCGGGTCGTGCACGACGACCCTGGTCGCCTTGCCCGCCGCCGACGCGCCGAGCACGTCACCCGCCTTGAGATCGACGGAGAAGTAGTCCCTGTCCGCCTGGCCGCCGCCGGAGGAGACGGTCAGGTCGTACGCGCCCTCGGTGAGGACCCGCTTGCCGGTGCCCGGCTTCATCGGGTCGGCCGGGATTCCGCCCGGTCCCGCCGCCGCGACCATGACGTACAGGTCCTGCCCGGCGGACACGGGGATCCGCAGCCTGCTGTCCGTGGTGCCCGCGAGGTTGTCGTGCTGGTCCAGCAACGCGCCGGTCGCGTCGAACACGGCGAGCATCGTGTCCAGGTCGCCGGACGGGGTGTCCGTCTCGACGACGACGATCCGGTTCTGGGTGCCGCCGGAGAGCTTGTAGAAGTCGTGGTCACCGCTGCCGTCGCCGCTGCTGCCGTACGGGCCGTCCCCGATCGTCCCGCTGGTCCGCAGGGACGCCGGTGCGCCGAGGTCGCTCGCGAGCGGGACGGCGTCGTTGGTCTCGGCGAACGGCGGCACCACGGGAGTCGTGGGATCACCCGCGAGGTCACCGGTCAGCGCGAGCTTCGGGTTCTTGCCCCGGCCTGTGCCGAAACCGGCCACGTGCTCGGCGCTGGCGGGCGTGTCGTTCGCGCCCTGCCCGGTTTCCTTCTCGGCGTACGTCAACGGCCGGCCGGCGCTCTTCGCCGCCATCCGCGACTGCTTGCGGGACTCCCGGTTGCGGTGCACCGCGGCCCAGTCGATCTGCGCCTCCGCCGGCAGGAACGCCAGCATCGGTTCGGGCTGGCTGAGCCTCGGCGCGGGCTCGGCCGCCGACTGCCCGCCGGCGACCAGAGCCAGTGCCACACCTGCCGTGAGCACGCCGAACAGCTGTTTGCGCATAGAAGTTCCCCCAGTTCGGTCCTGAACCGAGGAAACCAGCGCCCTTGCACTCAGACGGGCGTTTCGGCCTGTCCTTGTCCACTTTCGGACATTCAGACCGCGGCTTTGACCCGCAACGGTGCCGCGACCTCGTGCAGGTGCTCCAGCACGTAGCCGTACGAGCGGAAGAGACCGCACTGGGCATAGGAGATGCCGCGCTGCTCGCAGAACTTGTGCACGATCACCTGCGCGTGCCGCAGCGCGGGCCGGGGCATGCTCGGGAACAGGTGGTGCTCGATCTGGTAGTTCAGGCCGCCGAGCAGGATGTCGGTGAACCAGCCGCCGCGGATGTTGCGCGAGGTGAGCACCTGCTTGCGCAGGAAGTCGAGCGAGTGCCCTGCCGAGAGCACCGGCATGCCCTTGTGGTTGGGGGCGAAGGAACAACCCATGTAGAAGCCCCACAACGCCTGGTGCACGAGGATGAACGCGATGGCGTACACGGGCGAGAGCACCCAGAACACGACCCCGAGGTACACCACGACGTTCGCGATCATCACGAACCGCTCGCGGCCCGAGTACCGGATCGAGTGCCAGTGCAGCGCGAAGCCTTCGAGCAGCAGCAACGGGAAGAACAACACCGCCTGGTGCGAGGCGATCCACCGCAACGCCCCGCGCTTGCCCTCGCCCTGCCGCTGCGTGAACGCGAGCACCGTGATGTCGACGTCCGGGTCCTCGTCCTCGTGGTTCGGGTTGGCGTGGTGGCGGTTGTGCTTGCCGACCCACCAGTCGTAGCTGACGCCGACCAGTCCGCTGTGGACGTAGCCGGTGATCGCGTTCCACCTCTTCGTGGCGAAGATCTGCTTGTGGCCCGCGTCGTGCCCGATGAACGCGAGCTGCGTGGTCATCGCGGCCAGCACGACCGCGACAGCGAGCTGCCACCAGGAGTCGCCGAGCAGTGCGAACGTCAACCACGCCGCCGCGTAGACGGCGAGGTTCACGCCCATTCGAGCGAAGTAGTAACCACGCCGCCGAGCGAGCAGGCCAGCCTGCTTGATCTCGGCGGCCAAGTGGGCGAAGTCGCTCGCCTGCCGGAGTGCCATTTGCGCAGAATGCCGGATGGGGGCGACGAAGTCATGCACGGCCGATGAAGTCGTTACAAACCGCGTGAGTCGGTCCCGCACCGACACGATCAGGTGATCATGATCATCATCTCCGGCGAGCCGCTGGCCCCCGCCCCGGCCGCTGAGGTCCAGTGCTGCGCAATCGGGCCCGCCGTGGACGCGGGCCGATCCGGAGAGAGGACCAGTAGGCGTGGTCGACCACACAACCGTGCTCATCGCGGGCGCGGGGCCGGCAGGGCTCGTGTTAGGCAACTTGTTGCGTGCGGCGGGGATCGGCACCCTCATCGTCGAGCGGGCGAGCCGTGAGCAGGTGCAGACCAGGGCCAGAGCGGGCTTCCTGGGGCCGAACAGCGCCAGGATCCTCGTCCAGCACGGGCTCTCCGCCGGAATGCTCCACAAAGGACGGTCGCACGGCGTCTGCGCTTTCCGGGGCGAGGACGGGGAGTTCGAGCTGGACTACTCCTCGCTCGGCCAGGGCGAGGTGCACACCGTCTACCCGCAGCAGGACCTCGTCACGGACCTGATCGCCGAATACCTGGACCGCGGCGGCGAGATCCGCTTCGGTGCCACCGTCACCGGCGTCGATTCCGGCACCGCGACGATCCGTTACCGCGACGAGCAGGGCGAAGGTGTTGCCACCGGCCGGTTCCTCGCGGGGTGCGACGGCAGCAACGGTGCCACCCGCCAGGCGATCCCGGCGGGCTTAGGCCGGCGCCACACCCAGGACCACGGCGTCAGCTGGCTCGCGGTGCTCGTCGAAGCGCCGCAGAGCATGGCCGCGGTCACCTACGCGATCCACGACGACGGCTTCGCGGGCCACATGGCGCGCAGCCCCGAGGTGACGCGGTACTACCTCCAGGTTCCTCCCGGCGACGACCCGGGGTCCTGGACGGACGAACGGATCTGGGCCGCGCTCGGCACCCGGATGCGCACCGACGAGTTCGGCCAGCTCAAACAGGGCCCCGTCGTCGAACGGCGGATCGTCCGGCTGCGATCCGAGGTCGTCGACCCGATCCAGCACGACAGGCTGTTCCTCGTCGGTGACGCGGCCAGCCTGATCAGTCCCTCCGCCGCGAAGGGCGCCAACCTCGCGATCATGGAGGCCGAGGTGCTGGCCTCCGCCCTGATCTCCGCACTGCACGGCGACGACGAACGGCCGCTGGCCGCCTACTCGCGCACCTGCCTGCCCCGCGTCTGGCGGGCGCAGGAGTTCTCGCGCTGGATGATCGATCTTCTGCACACCCAGGACGACGACTTCCACCGCGCTCTCCGTCGCGCCCGGCTGCACAGCCTGCGCGACTGCCGCGCCCACCAGAACTTCTTCGCCGAGCACTACGTCGGCATCTGAGCCTCAGGAACCGTCACCATGATCTCGACCAGCACACCCGTCATCGCCGCGGCCGACCTCGACCGGCTGACCGCCACGATGGCCCTCCTCGGCGCGCACGACACGCATTCGGCCCTCGCCGCCGCGGTGCCGTCGCTGCCCGCAGACCAGCGCGCCGCCGTCACGCGGCACGCCACCCTCGACCACGCCGCGTTGCTCATCTTCCCGGAAACCCTTGCGGGACTTGCGGACGAGCTCGCGCGGCACGGCATCGAGGTCGGCACGATGACCCCGAGCGTCGTCGTCCGCGAACGGCTCAGCGCCCGCTACTCCGTGCCCGTCGCGGACCTGAAGGTCGGCATCCTGCGCGCACCCGTCTCCGACCGCAACGGCTGGCCGTGCGAACTGGAGATCTTCGTGATGGTGACGCCGCCGGAGCTGGCGCACATCGCGGAGGACGAACGCCGCCACGAACACGAGAACCACGTCGGGCTGGCCGTGCGCCGGCCGGATCCCGTGCTGCTGCGCGGACTCCGGACGATGATCGCCGGAGTCATGCGGCCGGACGGCGGTGGTTACAACGGCTACGAGAACAACTCGGTCCTCTACTTCCGCGACGCGCACTGCGCCGATCCCGCGTTCCGCCGCCTCGAACTGATCGCCGCGGGCCGGTTCCCGCAGTTGCAGGCCACCCACCAGCGGGAGTCCTGTGCCGGCACGGAGTTGCTGCGCCTGCTGACCGGAGCCTGGGCGACGCAGGCGATCGCGACCGCGGCCGAACTCCGGCTGCTCGACCACCTCGTGACGATCCCCGACCTGCCCGGTCTGGCGTCGGCCACCGGCACCGAACCCCAAAGCCTGGCAAGGCTTCTGCGCTACCTCACCTCGCTCGGTGTCGTGCACATGTCCGGTGAGCGGCACAGCCTCACCGACCTCGGCGAGCTGCTGCGGTCGGACCTGGCGGGCTCGATGCGCCCGCTCGCGCTGATGTACGGCGGCCCGTTCTACCGGTCGTTCGCCGAGCTGACCGAGGCTGTGCGCAGCGGTGAGGAGTCGTACGCGAAGGCCTTCGGCGCCCACCACTTCGCCCACATGGCGACGGATCCGGCGCTGGCGGAGCTGTTCCACGGGTCCATGGCGGCGAGCAACGCCATGTTCACCGGCGTCACCAAGGTCGTCGGTTTCCCCGGGACCGGCACCGTCGTCGACGTGGCCGGCGGCAACGGCGAGCTGCTGTCCCGAGTCCTGCACGCCAACCCGGCGTTGCACGGCGTTCTGCTGGATCTCCCGAACGCCCTCGCAGCGGCCGAACCGCGTCTCGCCGACCTCGCGGACCGCGTCACCCTCGTCCCCGGCGACTTCACCCGCGCCGTTCCCGGCATTGGCGACGTCTACCTGCTGTCGCGCGTGCTGCACGACTGGGACGACGAGCAGTGCCGCACGATCCTGGCCACGTGCGCGCGGAACATGCCCGCACACGCCGAACTGCTGGTGATCGAACGGCTGCTGCCCGAGGCGGGGGAGGTGGACTCGCTCGCGATCCCCTGGGACATCCACATGTTGTGCAACACCGGCGGCCGCGAGCGCACCGAGTCGCACTACCGCGCGTTGCTCGCCGAGGCCGGGTTCGACCTCGTCGAGACGCAGGCCCTGCCGCTGGACGCGCACGTGATGCGCGCCCGGCTGCGTTAGTTCACCAGCTCACGAGGCAGAAGGGGTGGCCGGCGGGATCCGCGTACACGTGGAACCGCTCGCCACCGCCTTCGAGCCTGCGCGCACCGAGGGCGAGGACCTTCCCGCCCGCCGACGCGAGGTCGTCCACCCGCACGTCGAAGTGCATGTGGGCGGTCTCGTCCGGCCACTTCGGCGGCTGCCGGCCTTCGACCCGCGCGAACGCCACACCGGGCCGGTCCGGGGCGTCACCGATGACGACGAACGCGCCGTCGTCCTGCACCCGGACCATCCCGAGCAGCTTCTCGTAGAACTCCGCGAGGCCCTGCGGATCAGGGCAGTCGATCACCAGGCCGTGCCAACGTCCGATCATGCGCGGGATGCTGGCACGGATCGAGGTCAGGGACCGCCCTGGTTCACGCGAGCGGCATCTCCATCACGGGCGGGAGCGTCGTCGGCTGCTCCGAACCTCCCTCCGGCTCGACGGTGAGCGCGAACCGCTGCGCGCCGGTCAGTCCGGAGACCACGAGCGGCGAAGTCAGCGACTTGAGCACTCCCGCCGAGCGCGGGCCGTTGTCGCCGATCGTCCAGGCCTGGTAGACCTTGCCCTGGCCGGGGTCCGGCAGGTCCCTGGCGAGGAACAGCGCCTCGTCGCGGCTGGCCGAGATCACGGCGGTGCCGGTCGCCCCGTTCGGCGCGGTGCCGCTGATCAGCCTGGCGTCCGGTGTGGACAGCAGGTCGGAGAAGCGGGTGTACTCGCTGGAGAGCTGCGCCAGCTGCCGGTCCTGGTCGGACGACCCCGTGTACTGCACCGTCACGAAGACGGCGGCGACCAGGCAGGCGGCCGCGACCAGTGCGCCGGCCCAGCGCGCGCGGCGCGGGTTCGGCACACGTTCCGCGTGGGGAGAGATCTGCCGTGTCTCGGCCGCCGCGGCGAGCACGCGGGCACGCAGCTGCGGTGGCGGCGCGGTCTCCACCGCGACACCCAGGCGCGCCGCCGTGGCCGCGAGCTCGGCGACCTCGACCGCGCAGCTCTCGCAGCGGGTCAGGTGCGCCTCGAAGGCGGCCCGTTCGAGGTCGGACAGCGCGTTCACGGCGTAGGCGCCGGTGAGCGTGTGCAGATCAGCGGATGTGGTCCTCATCCGGTCACCCCCATGCAGTCCCGCAGTCGGATCAGGCCGTCGCGCATCCTGGTCTTGACCGTGCCGAGCGGGATGCTCAGCAGGCTCGCGACCTCCGGGTACGAGTAGCCCTGGTAGTAGGCGAGCAGCACGGACTCGCGCTGCAGCTCGGTCAGGAAGCTCAGGCACCTGCGCACCTGGCGTTGCTCGATCCGGCCGTCGACCTGTTCGCTCACCTCGTCGAACGGCCTGGCGGGGTCGAGCCGGGCGGCGCGGTCCTCGCGGTGCGTCGCGGCCTGGGCGGACCGGACGCGGTCGACGGCACGGCGGTGCGTCAGTGTGAGGATCCAGGTGTTCGCGCTGCCGCGATCGGGGTCGAACCTGGTCGCGGTCCGCCACACCTCGAGCATCACCTCCTGGAACACCTCCTCCGACTGCGCCTGGTCCCGCACGACCCGCCTGATCAGCCCGAACACCGAGCCGGACACGGCGTCGTAGAGCCGTTCGAACGCGGCCTCGTCGCCTCGTGCGACCAGCGCGAGCAGGTCGTCGGCGGTCGGGCCGACGTCACGAGGGGTGCTCGGCAGGCTTTGCAGCGCCCGCTCACGCTCAGGCATCCCGGGTCCTTTCCTCGAGCGTTGTCCTCTGGTGTTCGCAGCAGAGGCGCGGATGGATCGGTCCTGAATGCGCCGTCACACCCGGACGGGCCTGAACCATCCACTGTGGACGGTGTGGTTGGTAACGGATTCATAACCACACCCATCCGCTCCCCGAGGGGTGGCGAATCACCGATAGCAACTGCTCGACCACCCCTTGGAGATGTCTCGTCATGAACAAGACCGTCCGCAACACCGTCCTGGCCCTCGGCGCCGCCTCGCTCGCCCTGTTCGGCGCGGCGTGCGGTTCGGGCGACATGGCCAGCAGCGGCACCTCTTCCAGCGCCGCTCCCACCTCTACGGCCACGTCGTCGGCCGCCATGGCCGACCCGGCCAAGGACCTCGTCGGCCCCGGTTGTGCCGACTACGCCAAGCAGGTTCCGTCCGGTTCGGGTTCCGTGAGCGGCATGGCCGCCGACCCGGTCGCCGTCGCCGCGAGCAACAACCCGCTGCTCACGACCCTGGTCTCCGCGGTGTCCGGCAAGCTCAACCCGAAGGTCAACCTGGTCTCGACGCTCAACGGCGCCGAGTTCACCGTGTTCGCGCCGGTCGACTCCGCGTTCGCCAAGATCGACCCCGCGACGATCGAGAAGCTCAAGACCGACGACGCGCTGCTGACCAAGATCCTGACCTACCACGTCGTCCCCGGCCAGATCACGCCCGACAAGATCGCCGGCGACCAGAAGACCGTGCAGACCGGCACCGTGAAGGTCACCGGCTCCGGCAACGCCATCAAGGTCAACGACTCCAACGTCATCTGCGGCGGCGTGAAGACCGCCAACGCGACCGTGTACCTCATCGACTCGGTCCTGATGCCTGCCTGACAACACGTGTGACCTCCAGAAGGCGAGCGCCCTTTCCCGGGCGCTCGCCTTCTGGCGTCCACTGTGGACTTCAGCGGGCGCCAATCCGTTGAGCGGTTGGCTCCGAATCACCCGCGTGAAGCCAACTCGATCCATCCTCATCGGCCTCGTGTCGGTGGCTGTGGCGCTGGCCGCAGGGCATCTCGTCGCAGGGCTCGTGAGCCCGGCGGCCTCGCCGTTCCTCGCGGTCGGGAACACGGCGATCGACCTGACCCCCACCGCGCTCAAGAACTTCGCGGTCCGCACGTTCGGTGAGAACGACAAGCTGGTGCTGCTCGGCGGCATGGGGGTCGTGCTCGCGGTGCTGGGTGTGGTGGCAGGGCTGCTGTCGCGCCGCAGTCCCTGGCCCGGGACCGTTCTCGCCGGCCTGCTCGGTCTGCTCGGCATCGCCGCGGTGCTCGCCAGGCCGACGACGACCGCGTTGTCCGTCCTCGCCCCGCTCGTGAGTCTCGTGGCCGGGGTGGCCGCGTTCCGCTGGCTGTGGTCCCTGGCGCCGGCCGTGGTGCCGGGCAGGCGCAAGTTCCTGCTGTCGACGGCGGCGGTCGCGGCCGTCGCCGGGGTCGCCGCGGCGGGCGGGCAGTTGCTCGCGGGCCGGGTGGACGTCGAGGCGTCGCGGCGGGGGATCAGGCTGCGGCCGCGGGAGACCGCGCCGGAGATCCCGTTCGATGCCGACTTCGCCCGCGAGGGCACGCCGTCGTTCCTGACGCCGAACGAGAAGTTCTACCGCGTCGACACCGCGCTCACCGTGCCCCGCCTGCGTGCGGAGGACTGGCGGATGCGGGTGCACGGCATGGTGGACAACGAGATGGTGCTGACCTACGACGACCTGCTGCGGCGTCCGCTGGTGGAGAAGACGATCACGCTGGTGTGCGTGTCCAACGAGGTCGGCGGGCCGTACATCTCCACGTCGAACTTCATCGGCGTCTCGCTGGCCGACCTGCTGCGCGACGCCGGTGTGCGTCCCGGTGCGGACCAGCTCGCGACGACCAGTGTGGACGGCTGGACGTGCGGCACCCCGGTCGCCTCGATCATGGCGCCGGGCTCGAACGCGTTGCTGGCACTGGGGATGAACGGCGAGCCGCTGCCGATCGAGCGCGGTTTCCCCGTCCGCATGGTCGTGCCGGGGCTCTACGGCTACGTGTCGGCGACGAAGTGGCTGGTGGACGCGGAGCTCACCACCTTCGCCGCGTTCGACGCGTACTGGGCGCGGCGTGGCTGGGGGAAGAAGGCCCCGGTCAAGGTCATGTCCAGGATCGACCGGCCGAAGTCCTTCGAGAGGGCGCCCGCGGGCAAGTTCGTCGCGGCGGGTGTTGCCTGGGCCCAGCACACCGGCGTCGACGGGGTCGAGGTCCGCGTCGATGGAGGGCCGTGGCAGAAGGCGACGCTGGCCACCGAGGTCAACGTCGACACGTGGCGGATGTGGCGCGTCGAGCTCGATCTGGCGCCGGGCAACCACACCCTGGAGTGCCGTGCGACCGACCGCACCGGCTACACCCAGACGAACGAGCGGGCCGCGCCCATCCCGGACGGTGCGACGGGCTGGCATTCGATGGTGTTCACGACCGAATAGAGCGGTCACGGTCTGTTGATCTTACGGGTTCGAATTCATGTCATAAAGTAGTTGCAAATAGATGTTTCGAATTATTTCAGCTCGCTGAGCTGGGAGAACAAAAATATCTCCACTTTCGAGTGAACCGCAGTCCATGTGTCACCGAATCACCAGGTGAACAGGTTGCCGATTCGCTGAAAGGGGGTGATTGCATGAAGTCGACCTGCTCTGCAGTGCTCCGGCGAACGCTCGGCGTGGCCGGGTTCCTGATCGGGTTCGGCCTGCTGTCCGCGGGCGTCGCGAGTGCCGATGACGACTCACCCGGCCTGCTGGGTGGCGTCACGTCGCTCGTCTCGCCCGTGGTCGACGTCCTCGCGCCGGTGACCGAACCGGTGCTGACGCCGCTGGCGCCGGCCGTCGACTCCGTCACGGAGTCGCTGAGCCCGGTGCTGGAGCCTCTCCAGCCCGTGACCGCCCCGCTGCTCGCCCCCGTGGTGAGCACGGTGCAGGACGTGCCGGTGGTGCCGAGGATCGCGGAACCGCTGGTGGCGAAGAAAACCGCTCCGGCGGAGGTGATGCCGGTTCCTCAGGCGCCAGTCGTGGCGGCGGAAACGCCTGCCGCGGCACCGGAAACGCCAGCGGCGCAGCCCGACCGCGTTGCGGCTTGGGTGGCGGAAACCCCGCAGTGGCACCAGATCGCCGGGCCGCAGATCGCCGAGCACCCGATCACCGCACCTGACGCGGCGCCCGCACCCGAGGCGCCCCGGCAGCCGTTGCCCGAAGTGCCCTTCGCTCTACCGGGCACCACGGGATCGGTGCTGTCGGGTGGATCAGCGAGTCCCGTGGTGGCGGATCTCCCGGCACGACAGGGAATTCCCGCGCACGACGAGGTGCTCGTGGTCGGTTCGAACGACTGGATCCACGGGTCGTGGTGCTACTACTACGGCCGAAGTCATCCCAGCTGAGCAGTCCTGACAACCAAGCCGGCAGATCACCAAGCTTGTTTGACAGGAAGGTTCGACAATGCACAGCTATGTGCGACGCGGTCTGATGGCCGCAGCGTTCTCGGGAGGCTTCCTCCTGTTCGGAACGGCGATGGCGAGCGCTGACACGGGTGGCAACGGCCTCCTGGGCGGCGTCGGCGACGTCGTGAACTCCGTGGTGCAGGGCGGCAACGGCGGCAACTCGGGCAACGGCGGCAACGCCACCAGCTCGAACAACGCCACGTCCGGCAACTCGGGCAACTCCGGGAACTCCGGCGCCACCGGCGGCAACAGCGCCACCGGCGTCTGCGTGCTGGCGGAGTGCCACACCAAGGTGAGCTCGGGCGACTCCGGGAACACCGGCGCGACCGGCACGACCGGCGACGCCTCCAACCACAGCACCACCGTGGGCGGAAAGTCCGGCGCCGCGGGCAATGGCGGCGACGCCACCGCTGCGGGTCGTGCGCAGAACACCGGCGCGACCGCGGGCAACGGCGGCAACTCGGGCAACGGCGGCAACGCCACGAGCTCGAACACCGCGCGGTCGGGCAACTCCGGTAACTCGGGCAACTCGGGTGACACCGGTGGCAACAGCGCCTACGGCGTCTGCGTGCTGGCGAAGTGCCACACCGAGGTGACCTCGGGCGACTCGGGTGACACCGGCGCCACGGGTGCGACCGGCGATGCCTCCAACCACAGCAACACCGTGGGCGGCAACTCCGGCCCGGCCGGTGACGGTGGCGACGCGACCGTCCTGACCAAGGACCAGAAGTGGGGCCACCACAGCAAGTCCGGCTCCGCCAAGGCGACCGCGGGCAACGGCGGCAACTCGGGCAACGGTGGCAACGCCACCAGCTCGAACAACGCCACCACGGGTAACTCGGGCAACTCCGGGAACTCGGGTGACACCGGCGGTAACAAGGCCTTCGTGCGCACGATCGGGTCGAAGCACTGGGACAGCACCAAGTCCTGGACCAAGGTGACGTCGGGCAACTCCGGCGACACGGGTGCCACCGGTGCGACCGGTGACGCCTCCAACCACAGCAACACCGTGGGTGGCAACTCCGGCCCGGCCGGTGACGGCGGCGACGCGTGGGCAGTGACCGAGCAGGGCAAGTCGTGGAAGCACAACGACAAGTCCGGTTCGGCCAAGGCGATCGCGGGCAACGGCGGCAACTCGGGCAATGGCGGCAACGCCACGAGCTCGAACAACGCCACGACCGGCAACTCGGGCAACTCCGGGAACTCGGGTGACACCGGTGGCAACACCGCGGTCGTGAAGACCGAGAACAAGAACCAGAAGTGGAACGACCACCGCGGCGACAAGTGCCACGGCTGGAACAACCACGGCTGGAAGCACTCCGGCTGGAAGCACGACTGGAAGAACCACGGCACCAAGTCCTGGACCGAGGTCACCTCGGGCAACTCCGGCGACACGGGTGCCACCGGCTCGACCGGTGACGCGTCCAACCACAGCACCACGGCCGGTGGCCACTCCGGTCCGGCGGGCGACGGCGGCGACGCCTCGTCCTGGACCCACGGGAAGCACTCCGTGAAGGCGTGACCACGAGGTGATCTCAGGGCGGGGCCGGCATCTGCCGGCCCCGCCTTTTTATCGTCTGCATGTACCAACGTATCAACGAACGTTAGGATGTCCCGGTGACTGACGAGCGCGGGGACACCTGTGACCTGTTGTGCCTGGACCTGCCGCACGCCGAGGAGATCAGGGCGGGGCTGCCGGAGCTGTCCGCGATCGAGGAGGCAGCGGCGGCGGCGCGGGCGCTGGGCGACCCGACCCGGCTGCGGATCGCGGCGGCGCTGCTGACCGGCGGGGAGCTGTGCGTGTGCGACGCCTCGTGGGTCGTCGGCGCGGCGCAGAACCTGACCTCGCACCACCTGCGGCAGCTCAAGATCGGCGGGCTGGTGTCGTCGCGGCGGGACGGCCGGCTGGTGATGTACGCGCTGACCGGTCGTGGACGGGCGTTGGTCGCCGCGGTCCTGACAGAGGACAGGGCCAGCCGTGGCTGACGAGTGCTGCGGGCCGCAGGAACAGGCCGAAGAACGCGACGACCACGGGCCGGCGAGCTGGTGGCAGGTTCGCGAGTTGCAGCTGGCCGCCGTCGCCGCGGTCCTGCTGGCAGTGGGCTGGCTGACGGGCGTCGAACTGGTCACGCTGGCGTCGGCGGTGGTGGGCGCGGCCTCGTTCGTGCCGGGTGCGGTGCGCGGCCTGCTGCGGCGCAGGGTCGGCGTGGCCACCCTGATGACCATCGCGGCGATCGGCGCGGTCGCGTTGGGGCAGGTCACCGAGGCCGCGATGCTCGGTGTGCTGTTCTCGATCGCCGAGGGTCTGGAGCACTACGCCCTCGCCCGCACCCGTCGCGGCCTGCGCGCACTGCTGGGACTGGTGCCGCCCACCGCCTCGGTGCTGCGCGACGGGACCGAGCTGCGGGTCGCGCCGGACGAGCTCGTGACCGGCGACCGGATGGTGCTGCGGCCGGGGGAGCGCGCCGCGACCGACGGAACCATCCGCACCGGCCACACCAGCCTGGACCTGTCCGCGATCACCGGTGAGTCGGTGCCGGTGGAGGCAGGGCCCGGTGACGTGGTGCACGCCGGCGCGATCAACGGCGGTGGCGCGATCGAGGTCGAGGTCACGGCCCGCGCCGCGGACTCCTCGCTGGCGCGGATCGTGCACATCGTCGAGGAGGCCCAGGACCGCAAGGGCGCCGGGCAACGGCTCGCCGACCGCATCGCCCGCCCGCTCGTTCCCTCGATCATGGTCTTGGCCGCGCTCATCGCCGGGTTCGGTGTGCTGCTGGGCGATCCGGTGGTGTGGCTCGAACGCGCGCTGGTCGTGCTCGTGGCCGCCTCTCCCTGCGCGCTGGCGATCTCCATCCCGCTCACCGTCGTCGCCGCGGTCGGAGCGGCGAGCAGGCAGGGTGCGCTGGTCAAGGGCGGTGCCGCTCTCGAAGAGCTCGGCCGCGTCGGCACCGTCGCCCTGGACAAGACCGGCACGCTGACCCGCAACGCCCCGCGCGTCGTGGAGGTGCTGCCCGCCGGAGACGCCCTGCGGGACGAGGTGCTGACCACGGCCGCCGCGCTCGAAGCACGCAGCGAACACCCGCTGGCCCGCGCGATCCTGGAGGCCGTGCCGAACGCACCGGTCGCCGACGACGTCACCGCGGTGCCCGGCCACGGGCTGACCGGAAGCCTGAACGGCGCCCAAGTGCGTCTGGGCAAGCCGGGCTGGGTCGACTCCGGCTCGTTGCACGGCGAGGTCGACCGCCTGCAACGGGCGGGCGCCACCGTCGTGCTCCTCGAACGGGACGGCACGTTGCTCGGCGCCGTCGCGGTTCGTGACGAGCTGCGCGACGAGGTCCCCGAGGTGATCAGCAGGCTGCACGGCCTGAACATCGACACCGCGATGCTCACCGGCGACAACACCGCCACCGCAACGGCTTTGGCCGCACAGGCGGGCATCACCACCGTCCACTCCGAACTCCTCCCCGAGGAGAAGGCCGCGTTGATCGGCCGGCTGCGCAACGGCCGGAGGATCGCCATGGTCGGTGACGGAGTCAACGACGCCCCCGCGCTGGCCACCGCCGACGTCGGCATCGCCATGGGCGCCATGGGAACCGACGTGGCGATCGAGACCGCCGACGTCGCGTTGATGGGGGAGGACCTGCGCCACCTGCCCCAGGTCCTGGCGCACGCCCGGCACGCCCGCCGGGTGATGCTGCAGAACGTCGGCCTGTCGCTGGCGATCATCGGCGTGCTGATCCCGTTGGCGGCCTTCGGCGTCATGGGCCTGGCCGCTGTGGTGCTCGTGCACGAGACGGCCGAGGTCCTGGTCATCCTCAACGCCGTCCGCGCGGCCAGGACCACCCGCTGACCTCGTCGCGGTGGCAGTATGCGCACCGTGGACGTGATCGCCAGGCACAACGTGACCGTGGTCGGTCGTGAAAGCAGCCCGACGGTGCTGCTCGCTCACGGTTTCGGCTGCGACCAGAACCTCTGGCGGTTGATCGTGCCGGCGCTGTCCGAACGGTTCCGGGTGGTGCTGTTCGACCACATCGGCTCGGGCAGGTCGGACGCGTCGGAGTGGTCGGAGCAGCGGTACTCGACGCTGGACGCCTACGCCGGCGACGTGCTGGAGATCTGCGCGGCGCTGGACCTGCGCGACGTCGTGCTGGTCGGGCACTCGGTGTCGGCGATGATCGCGGTGCTGGCGGCGAACCTCGAGCCGGACCGGTTCGCGAAGCTGGTGCTGCTGACGCCGTCCCCCCGTTACGTCGACGACGGCGACTACCGGGGCGGGTTCAGCCGCGAGGACATCGACGAGCTGCTGGAGTCACTCGAGTCCAACTACCTCGGCTGGTCGGCGACGATGGCGCCGGTGATCATGGGCAACCCAGATCGTCCCGAGCTGGGCGGCGAGCTGACGGACAGCTTCTGCCGCACGGATCCGACGATCGCCGGCGTGTTCGCCAGGGCGACCTTCCTCTCCGACAACCGCGCCGACCTGCCGGAGGTCGCCGTGCCGACGCTGGTGATCCAGACCGCGCAGGACGCCATCGCGTCGCAGGAGGTCGGCCGGTTCGTCCACGACCAGATCGCGGGCAGCGAGCTGGTGACGCTGGACGCGACCGGGCACTGCCCGCAGCTGAGCGCCCCCGAGCCGACCGCCGCGGCGATCCTCGTGTTCGCCGGTGCGCCGTGATGTCCGAGACCACCGAGGACCTGTACGAGAACGCCCCGTGCGGTCACCTCTCCACGTCGATGGACGGCACGATCACCAGGATCAACACGACCCTGCTGGGCTGGCTGGGTCTGCGCCGCGACGAGGTGGTCGGCCTGCGGCGGTTCTCGGACCTGCTGACCACGGGCGGCCGGATCTACTACGAGACCCACATCGGGCCGACGCTCGCGCTGCACGGCGAGGCGGGCGGTCTCGCGCTGGAGCTGAAGACCGCGGACGGGACGCGGCTGCCGGTGCTCGCGACGTCGACGGTGAAGAAG
Organism: Lentzea sp. HUAS TT2; assembly: GCF_051853195.1. NCBI lineage: Bacteria > Bacillati > Actinomycetota > Actinomycetes > Pseudonocardiales > Pseudonocardiaceae > Lentzea > Lentzea sp. HUAS TT2. Next base: position 4,304,028 of record NZ_CP196667.1, read on the forward strand.
GACGCCGACGGTGCCTCGCAGCTGATCCGCACCGCGCTCTTCGACGGCCGCGTCCGTCGTGAGTACGAACGCGAGCTGTTGCGCGCACGCCAGGAGTCCGACGCCGAACGGGACCGGGTGCGGCACCTCGCGTCGACGCTGCAGCGGACGTTGCTGCCGCCGGTGCTGATGACGGTGCCGGGCATGGAGGTGGCCGCCTACTACCACCCGGCCTCGGCGGACGAGGTCGGCGGCGACTTCTACGACCTCTTCCCGCTCACCGGGGACAGCTGGGGGTTCTTCCTCGGCGACGTGTCCGGCAAGGGTGCCGAGGCCGCGGTGGTGACCTCGCTGGCCCGCTACACCCTGCGCTCCGCCGCGGTGTTCAGCCCCGAGCCGGTCAAGGTGCTGGACAACCTGAACACCGTGCTGCACCAGCAGTACCGCGGCGGGGACACCCGGTTCTGCACGGTCATCTACGGCTCGCTCGTCCCCGACGACACGGGCTGCGCCATCACCCTGGCCAGTGGCGGGCACCCACCGGCGATCGTCGTGCGCGCTGACGGCCAGGCGCACTTCCTGCACACCGAGGGCGGAATGCTCGTCGGCGCGATCCCGGACGCGCGGTTCATCGAGGTCGCGTTGCACCTCGCACCGGGCGACACCCTGCTGCTCTACAGCGACGGCCTCACCGAGGCCGTCCCGACCAGGTCCAGCAGGACGCGCTACAGCGAGGAGGAGCTTCTCGACTTCCTCGCGGAGTCGGCGGCGGACACCGCGTCCGAGGTCATCAACGCGCTGATCGGGCTGCTCACCGGGTTCGGTGACGGCGTGGAGGACGACACGGCGTTGCTCGCCCTGAGCATCCCCTCGACCGGAAACGGGGATTCGTGAGCACCGAGTTCAGCACCACGACCCAGGCCACCACGACCGGGCCGGTGCTCGCCTTCGTCGGCGAGCTCGACTCGTCCACCGCTCCCGCCGCGCACGACACGATCCGGCAGCTCACGATCAGCGCAGGCGACCAGCTGGTCGTCGACCTGACCGGCCTGACGTTCTGCGACTCCAGCGGAATCGCCGCCCTCATCGCGGCACGCGACTTCGCCCACCGCGCCGGTGGGGAGATCGCGCTCGCCGCCGTGCCACGTCACCTGGGCAAAGTGCTCGGGCTGCTCGGCCTCACGGACCTGTTCGCGACACACCCCACCGCGGAGCAGGCCCAGCAGGCCTGGGCCGGGAGACACTGACCCGAAGGTGTCCGGTTCGCGCAGTGCCGTGCCGGGTATCCGCGAGCAGGTCCTGTCACCCCGACGCACAGGACATCTACGAGTGGCGGACCAGCATGGGCGATCGCACAGGTCCGCAGACGCCGAGAGGCGACCGTGACGTGGACGACGCCGTCCCGCGCGCGCTGCGCATCAGCGCCGCGCTGGGCTGGCGGGTCCTCGTGCTGGTGGCCGCGCTCTACGTGATCGGCAGGGCCGCCGGCTACCTGGCGGCCATGATCGTTCCGGTGGCCATCGCGTTGCTGCTGGCCGCGTTGCTGGTGCCCGCCGTGCACTACCTCGTGCGCCGCAGGGTGCCCCGTGGTGTCGCGACGGCCCTGGTGCTGGTCAGCGGGCTGCTCGTGCTCGGCGGCGTGCTCACGTTCGTCGTCATCACGTTCGTCAACGGCGTGCCCGACCTCGTCGCCCAGCTGTCGAACAGCGTCGACGCGGTCTCCGCCTGGCTGACCGCCGGCCCGCTGCACCTGAGCGAGCTCCAGCTGCGCGAGTTCACCGACCGGCTGCTCGCGACCCTGCGGGAGAACCAGGCCGGCATCACCTCCGGCGCGCTGACGACGGCCGCCACCGTCGGCGAGACGCTCACGCAGATGCTCCTCGTGCTGTTCACGCTGATCTTCTTCCTGTACGACGGCGGGCGGATCTGGGGATTCGTCATCCGCGTGGCACCGACCGGCGTGCGGACCAGGGTGGACGTCGCCGGTCGCCGGGGTCTCGCCGCCCTCGTCAGCTACGTGCGCGCCACCGCGGCCGTCGCGGTCGTGGACGCGGTCGGCATCGGCATCGGACTCGCCGTCCTGGGCGTGCCGCTGGCGGTTCCGCTGGCGGCGCTGGTGTTCCTCGGCGCGTTCGTCCCGATCATCGGCGCCGTCGTCGCGGGCGGGGTCGCCGTCCTCATCGCGTTCGTCGCGAAAGGACTCGTAGCCGGACTGGTGGTGCTGGGTGTCGTGATCGCCGTCATGCAACTGGAAAGTCATGTGCTGCAACCACTCCTGTTAGGACGTGCGGTGAAGCTGCACCCCTTGGCCGTGATCCTGGCCATCGCGGCCGGACTGCTGACCGCGGGCATCGCCGGCGCGCTGCTGGCCGTTCCCCTGCTGGCGGTGCTCAACTCCGGCATCCGTTCCCTGCTCAGTGAAGCCGACGAACACGTCAGTCCCGCCGACGTCCGTGCCAGCGCGCCGGAGGAGTCCGCACCGGTGGCCGACCAGGACCAGGCCGGCTGATGCGCCCGCTCAACGGCGCCGCGCCCGCCATGGACCTGTGCGTCGACCCGCTCACGTCGTTGTCCGAGATGCGCCGGTGGATCACCACGGTGCTCGGCGACCTGGACGAGGACGACCTCTACGACGTCCTGCTCGTGGCCTCCGAGCTCGCGAGCAACGTCTACGACCACACCCCGGGGCCCGGCCAGATCCGGATCCGCCGCGACGAACCCGGCCAGATCCTCCTCGAGGTCGACGACGTGTCCCCGCACCTCCCGACGCAGGGCCTCTCGCGCCTGGGCGGGCACCGCGGCCGGGGCATCGTCATGATCGAGCACGTCACCGAGGAGTGGGGCGTCCGTCCTCTGACGGGACAGGGGAAAACGGTGTGGGCACTGATCCGCGTGCCGCAGGAGTCCTCACAGGCTTGAACCGGTCGCGCGCACGGTCGTGACCCGCGTTGTTCCGGTCCGGTATTGACAGGGCTCGTCTCTGCGATCAACCATGGAAGCGCTCTCATAACCGGTCTGGACCATTTCCCCCGACCGGAGCCCCCTGCCGCCCTGGACCGGCCGGGGACCTGCTGACGGGAGCACCCCTGCACAAGGAGTCACATGCGCACTCGGACAAAGTGGTTGAGCGCGCTCGCCACACTGGCGGCGACCGCGTCGATGGCCATCGCGAGCACACCCGCACAGGCGATCGGCCCCGACCTGCTGCCGCTCAACGTCACCAACAACAGCGGCCGGTCGGAGTCCGTGCACCTGTACGTGCTGGGCACCGACATCCGCAACGGGCGACTCGGGTACGTCAACCAGGCGGGCACGTTCACGCCGTGGTCGCCGGGCGGCAACCCGCCCACCCCAGCGCCCGACGTGTCGATCGCCGGCCCCGGTCCCGGTGGCACCGCCTCGCTGCGGGTGCCCCGGTTCATCTCCGGCCGCGTCTACATGTCGTTCGGCGAGAAGCTGAAGTTCTTCCTGACGCCCGACGGCCTGGTGCAGCCGGCGCCGTGGGCGGGCGGCGACCCGAACAGCGGCATCCTGTTCGACTGGAGCGAGTTCACCTACAACGACGCCGGTCTGTGGCTCAACAGCTCCCAGGTGGACATGTTCGCGGTGCCGCACGCGGTGACCGTGACGGGCGCGAGCGGTGCCACGAAGAAGACCGGTGAGCTGAAGTCCGGCGGGCGGGACGCCGTCATCAACGGCATCCGCAACCAGGCGGGCTGGGGCGGTTCGGTCATGTCCCGTTCGGACGGCACCGTGCTGCGCGTGCTCGCACCGGGCAAGGCGGCCGACGTCGGCAACTTCGACCGCAACTACCTGGACTCGTACATCACCCAGGCGTGGAACGCCTACATGACCAAGACGCTGACCGTGCAGCCGTTCGGCGACCGGCCGGACGTGAAGTACTTCGGCGGCACCTCCGGCGGCACGATGAACTTCCGCAACACCGCCGGCCAGCAGGTCGCGTCGTTCTCGAAGCCGTCCACGTCGAACGTGTGGGGCTGCGACGGCGCCCTGGCCGCCCCCAACGACCAGGTGGTCGGCCCGATCGCGCGCACCCTGTGCGCGGCACTGCACCGCTCCACGCTCGGCCGCATCGACGTCCAGCCCGGCGGCGGCCCCGCGGACTTCTACCAGGGCGCGATCACCAACCACTACTCGCGGCTGGTGCACCAGAACATGGTGGACGGCAAGGCGTACGGGTTCGCGTTCGACGACGTGCAGGCCCAGGAGTCCCTGGTGCACGACGGCGACCCGCGTTCGGCCGGCATCATCCTGACCCCGTTCAGCGGTGGCTCCACGCCGCCGCCGGCCACCACGGGCAGCATCGTCAGCGACTGGCACGGCAAGTGCATCGACGTGCCGAACTGGAACTTCGCCGACGGCCAGCGCCTGATCGTGTGGAACTGCACGGGCGGCACGAACCAGAAGTTCGAGTTCGTGAGCGGCACCCTGCGCACCGAGAACAACAAGTGCGTGGACGTGGCGTGGGGTTCGCGGGACAACGGCGCGGCCGTGCAGCTCGCGACCTGCTCCGGCAACCCTGCCCAGCAGTTCGTGCTGAACGGCAACGGTGACCTGGTAAACCCGCAGGCCAACAAGTGCGTGGACATCGCCGAGTGGAACCCGAACAACGACGCTGTCCTGCACATGTGGGACTGCGTGGGCGGCGCCAACCAGAAGTGGCACCGCGGCTGACGTTCTCGTGACCGCGAGGGCGGGGCTGACCTCGGTCGGTCCCGCCCTTGTTTTCTCGTGCTAGGTTATCGGTCAATCACTAACCTGAGGAGGCCGCCGTGGTCGACACCGGACGCCGCACCGCCGCCCAGCACGCCGTCGCCGAGCACCTGCGCCTGACCGCGGCGGGACGCATCGACGACTGGGTGGCCCTGTTCGCCCCGGACGCGGTGCTCGAATTCCCTTACGCCCCCGCGGGAGTTCCCGGCCGGGTGGTGGGACGGGAGGCGCTGGTCGCGCACATGGCCGGCTTCCCGGAGACCTTCGACGTCGAGTTCGTCGACCTGGTGTTCCACCACACCGTCGATCCGAAGCTGGCGATCGCCGAGTTCCGCTCCACCGGCACCGCCCTGCCGACCGGCAAGCCGTACGAGCAGACCTGCATCTCCGTCGTCAGAACCGACGACGACGGACTCATCACCCGCTACCTCGACTACTGGAACCCACTGGTGGCGATCGAGGCCCTCACGCCCGACGACGCACTGTCCGATCGTGAGCTCGGCGTGGATTTCGGGCGCTGACAGCACGCGTGTTCAACTGACGCCATGCCCGCCCCCGGTACCAGCGCCAAGAGCGACGAACGACGCAGGGCCGTCGTGGTCGCGGCCGTCGAAGCCTTCTCGCACAAGGGTTTCTACGGCACGACAACACACGAGATCGCCGAGCGGGTGGGCATCTCGCAGCCGTACCTCTACCGCCTTTACCCGAACAAGCAGGCGCTGTTCGCGGCGGCGGTCGACCACGTGTCCGTGGTGATGACCCAGACCCTGACCGACCACGCGGCCAGTGGTGAACGGACGGCCGAGGAAGCGATGGCCGCCGCACGCGACGCCTACGCCGCCCTGGTCGCGGACCGCACCGTCCTGCGGTTCCTCATGCACGCGAACTGTGCCGCCGGTGAGCCGTTGGTGGCGCAGGCCGTGCGCGAGTGCTACGCGAAGCAGGTCGCCACCGTCCGGGAGCTGCTCGGCGACGACGACGCGGTGCGGCAGTGGTTCGGCACCGGGATGCTCGACAACGTGGTCGCCGTGCTGGGTCTGGCCGACGTCGACGAGTCGTGGGCGCGGGTGCTCGCCGCTCGCTGACCGTTTTTAGGAACGATTGTTCTTGACTGACCGTTCCTGAAAACGCTACGGTCGTGACATGGGACGACGCAGGTCTTTCGACGTGGACGAGACCGTGGAGGCGGCGGCGGATCTGTTCGCCCGCCGTGCCTACGACGGTGTCTCGATCGACGACCTGGTCACTCGACTCGGAGTGCACCGCAACAGCCTCTACGGCGTGTTCGGCAGCAAGCGCGGGCTGTACCTGGCCGCGTTGCGCCGGCACATCGAGCAGGACGTCCGCCCGCACCTGGCTCGTGTTGTCCAGGACCAGGTGCCGGCGTGGGACTTCCTGCTGGTGGCCGCGGTCGACCGGGCTCCAGACGACCCCGAGGTCGCCGGCCTGGTGTCGTCGGTCTTCGCCGAGCTCGACGAGGCGACGGGCGACCCGCGCGCCACCGAGGCGCTGCTCGGCCGATGGCTGCGCGGCCGGCCGGACGTCGCGCGCCACGAGGAGGCCGACGTCCCCACTATTCGTGATGTGCCGGAAACGGTGCAGGGTAAGGAGATCTGACATGGCGACGATCAGCGTGCAGGGTCAGGACCTGGTGGTGGAGATGAACGGCCTGGACAAGTTGTGGTCGTTGAAGAGCAAGCTGACCATCCCGCTCGCACACGTGCGCGGTGCCACGGTGGATCCCGGGATCGTGGGCGAGCCGAAGGGCGTTCGGGCACCGGGCACGCACCTGCCCGGCGTGATCACGGCCGGCACGTTCCACCAGGACGGCGAGAAGGTCTTCTGGGCGGTCCGCGACGGGCAGAAGGCAGTGGTCGTGGAGTTGGCCGACGAGCACTACACCCGTCTGGTCGTCGAGGTCGACGACCCCCGCGCGGTGGTGGCCATGGTCGAACAGGCGACGAGCCGTTGATCGTCAAAGTCGCCTCGGCCCTCATGGCAGCAGTCTTCGCCACCGGCATCACGCCCGCCGTCGGCCACGGCTCCACGGCCTGGCTGCCCGCACGCGACGAGCAGGTGTCCTTCGTGGTCGAGGGCACGACCACGTACGGCACGCTCCACGTGCCGGCCCGGCGGCGCGGCGAACGCCTGCCCGCGGCCCTCCTTCTGCCGGGAAGCGGTCCCACCGACCGTGACGGCAACCAGTCATCGCTCACGCCGAACACCCTCCGCGACCTCGCCGGCGCGCTGGACCGCGACCGCGTGGTGACCCTCCGGTTCGACAAGTACGGCACGGGCCGCACGGGACTGGGAGCCTGGGCCGACCGTCCTCAGGACCTCGACTACCCGGCGTTCGTGCGTCAGGCCGAGGCAGCCCGCGACCTCCTGCGACACCGTGCCGAGGTGGCGCGCGACAGGGTGGCGCTGGTCGGCCACAGCGAAGGGGGCATGACGGCACTGGTGCTGGCCGCGCAAGCGCCTCGCCACCAGCGCGCCGCTGCCCTGATCATGCTGCAGCCCCAGTCGTTGCGACTGCTGGACGTGCTCGCCATGCAACTGCACGACCAGATCAGCCAAGCCGTCGCCGCCGGAGCACTGACCGAGCAGGAAGCAGAGGTCATCGACCGGGCGATCGACGTGGCTGTCGCGGACCTGCGAGGCGGCCGCGCCGTCGACACAACGGCTATGCCGGCAGCGCTCGCCGCGCTCTTCCAGTCGTTGGCGGGGCCGAGCCGCAAGTTCGTCACCACGGACGACGCGGTCTTCCCGCCCGACGTCGCACGGAGGCTGCCGCCGATGCCGGTGCTGCTGACCTGCGGCGAGCTGGACCCCCAGGTGCCGTGTCACACGACCGACCAGCTCGCATCCGTTGTGGGGCACCGTGTCGTGCTCCCCGGCGTGGGCCACGCGATGACCACCGCCGACGGGACGTTCTCGCCCGTCTTGATCCGTGAGCTCAGCGCCCTGCGGTGGTGACGAGGAATTCGCACGCAAAACAGAGAAGCAGGCAGAGACGAATCTCTGCCTGCTTCTCTGGAGCACGCCGCCAGGGACTCGAACTCCGGACCTGCTGATTAAGAGTCCTCGGGTGGCCCTCGACTGCGGTGGCGAGTGATGCCAGCTGATGCCGTTTCTGCACGTCAGATCCAAGAAGCGGACGCGCAGCCTTTCGTTCTATGCCGTCCTGTGTCGTCGCAGGTCAGGGATCTCGGGCCCGTCACGGGCTCGCATTCAGGGGTCTTGCAGGACGTGACGCGGGCAGTCACGGTGATCACCGCGGTGGTTGTTGGTCTGACGTTTCTCTTCGGGTTCGGCAACGTGCTCAGCCTTGCGCTGCGGCTCGGTGAACCGGTGTGGGTGGCTCCGTTGATCGCGCCTGCGGTCGACTTGTCAATCCTTGGGCTTCTTCTTGCGTCGAGGTATCTCGCCATGCATGGCGCTTCGGCGGAGGACCTTCGGCCTCTACGCGGGTTCACGTTGTTCGTCAGCGTGGTGTCGTTGGCTCTCAACGTGGCTGAGCCCGTGTTGAGCGGCGAGTACGGCAAGGCGGCGTTCGATGCGGTTGGTCCAGTGTTGCTGATCGGATGGGCGGAGGTCGGCCCGCAGGTCTGCAGGCGCTCGCCCGCGTCAGTCCGGCTGCACCCGTCCAGCTTGCGTCCGAACCCGTTGACCTTGATGAGGTGGAGCTTGCAGTGCCTTCGCCGGACGACCTGGTGCGTGCTCGGGGTGCTGACGCGCGGTACTGGGCGTCGCACCTGCGGCCGATTCCGGCTGATGTGCTTCGCAGGGAGCTGGAGATCGGCACCGTCCAGGCACGTGAGTTGATTGCGGTGATCCGCCGTGAAGTCGCGGCCAAGGTGTGTGCTGCGGTTGCCTAGTTCAATCCCATCGGCCGTCGTGCAGGGGAAGGTTCAGCCGGTTCGGGTCTATCTGCCTGGCCCGGAGGAAAGTGCTCATGGATGCGAGTACGGCCCATCGATGCGGAACAGGCCGTAGAGCCGCTCCATCTCGTTCCAGGCCTGGCGAGACAGCCCCGTGCCGCGCTCGTAGGGGTGTACCCACACCCAGTCCATCCACCACGTGTCGCATTCGCGGCTGAAGCCGGACGCGCCTGCGGCGATGGGGAACGTTGCGGAGAACCTCTCTGAGTTGATCAGGACGCCCTGGTAGTTCGGGTTCGAGGGGCGAACGGGCCGAGGTCGTATCCGGTCTCCCGCTTGGACTGCAGCCCGATCTCCGCCACCGCTTGGCGCAGTGCGTGGGTGTTGGGGTCGATAAGCACTCCAGCCGGGCACTTCGCTCAAGACGACCTGCCAGATCTCACCACATACCACCGTCGCAGGAGCGATCACCGGCAGAGCTGTCCCCGACGCCGACTCCCTGGGCCCCAACTCGGCAACGCCCGCGTAGCAGCCCCGTGTGGACGTCCGTGTGGCCCTCGTCAAGTCCCGACCGCGTCTCCGCCGCAGGCCATGAAAGACGCTGCGATTGGCACGTAACCTAACTCGCGCGAGTTTCGGCAATGTGCAGCTGTCGGCCGAACTCAGGCGCTGAGCCTGTTCAGGGCACGAAGTCGGGTGATCAGTTCGCAGACCGTCCTGTCTCCGGACCCGGCTCTGTTGAACTTCTTGGAGAAGTCGAGGATGTCGCCAGCTGTGGAAGGAAGTGCCTGCTGGACGAAGACGTCCTGGTCTCGGGAGATCGTGGATGGGACTTCCATCGGGTTCTTCTCCTTGATGACCGGCATGATGGCGGTATCTGCAGCACCCAAGCCAGCAGCTGTCCGCTCTTGGACCTCGTGGAATGCTTCGTCCAGCAGAGGCGGGACTACGGTCCGCAGGACGGCATCCGCCGCCAGCAGGTTCTTGAGTCCGTCGTGGGTAGGCAACGTCCCGTTGTCTACGAGATCTTCAAGGTGACCGCCTGAGTCCACGCAGCTGTACCCGGCGGGGTACCGCATGAGCAGGAACGCCCGAACATACGCGCTAAACCACAGTGCTACGCAGCCGTACACGGGCGGGCGAGGCGCACGTAGTACGTTGTGGAGGTTCGCGATCGGGAGCTCGCCGAAGTGCATCACCCGAACCCACTCACTGAACTCGCCGTGCGGGATTCTGGTCCGTAGGACGTTAAGCCAGGCGATGATCCACGCTCTTCCTGCGGCGTTCTCGCTTCGTTCGAGTTCGGTGGCCTTCGTCATTGCATCGAGCTGGGCGACGAGGTCGTCGTTCTGCCGTCTGAGTGCTTGTAGTTCGGCTTGCAGCTGTTGATCGGTCTGAGCGTGTTGCTGACCCATCGTCTTGCTGAGCTCATTGGCGTTTGGTAGTGATTCGGGCCTGTGGTGCCGGCCGAGACTCAGCTGATGCCGGTTGCTGGGCAGCAGGTGAGGCCGCACGAGGTTTCGCAGCAGTGCAATCTCGGTATCGCGGTCACGCGCCTGATCGAGTCGAGTCAGTGGGGGCTCATCAGAATGTGGGCCGACGTAGCCCGGTGGGCGCTCGCCTTCCAGGGTCTTCCAGCCATCAGCCAACTCCCAGAGCTTCTCGGTGTGGTCGTCTCTGGAGTAGCGCCCCAAAGGCATCGCGCTCTTGACCACCCAGTCAATCAGTCTCCACTCGGGCAACTTGGTGGCCCTGGACTCGGCCCCGAGCCGGGGGTAGATCCACTGCGTGAAGTTCTGCTCGTACGTCCAGCTGGGACGGTCGGGTTGATCGAGCGTCCATCTCGCGAAGTCGGTCGCGTAGCTGAACCGCAAGCGTAGAACCTCGTTGATCTTCAGGACGTACAGCTTCTTCTGCGCCGACAGCGGATGCTCGCTTGAGAAATCACTCAACTCGCTGGGCAGTCGGCGGCCAGCTCTCCGGTCATCGGTCATCCCATGCGCCCTTAGGTCTCCTACAACGCGCTGCGCCACGGTGTCGCCGGACGTGACCGGCTGCTCTGAAGACGAGATGTACTCGGTCTAGCGGTGGACAGTAAGGATGCATCATCGGCTAAGGGCGTTTGCACTCGACCGGGCGTTCATGGGATTTGCGGAAGATTCGAGTCGGCGAGGAAACTGGATCGCACATCCTCTGCGTTTGCTTGACGTGCTGATATTTTAATATCTTATGCCTTGTTGCGTCCGGGTAGCGCTTGCCTGCCCGTGTTGCTGCTGTGCTCTGGAAGCGTGAAGGTGAGAGTGGAGTCCAAGTTTCCCAGCCGGGACTCCACTCTCTTCCCACTGCCGGCTGTCAGCCCAGAACCTTTGGAGCGAGACATCCGGGGGGCTTTTCTGCGGCGCAGAGAATCTGCCGCCTTGGTGCAAGACGCTACACCTGCCTCGGCGTCCTCGGATACGCGCGGGGGGTCTGAATGGTTCAGGCGGGCAGCGTATTAACAGTTGACGCTAGGTTGAGTCGAGGGTCTTTGTGTGTCCTGAGCTGGGCAAATAGGACTTATGACAAGAGAAGGAGGTGGAATCTTCACCCGGAAGGGGCGCTAAGGCGCATGGCCCCAAAGAATGTTGATCTTGGGTTCGCGACACGGCGGTTCGATTCGCCATCCCGGTTGCGCGGGTTCCGAGGGGAGCGTGATACAAAACGTACTTCCGATCGAACGTACCGCCGCTTCCCAGCCTGGCGCCGTTCAATCGGTCTGCTTGGCCCAGAACCGGTGTGTATGCATCTAAGGAGCGGGAAGTGTTGTACCTGTGGAGAAAGGCGGCCGAGTTCGGCTGTCTGAGTGGTGAGCAGATGCGTCTGTGGCTCTGTTTGCTCTTCGACCTGACGCGCCGAATCCTCAAGGCTGGACAGCGGGTCATTGTGTGGCTCGTCGTCCTCGGTGTGGTTGTTGTAGAGGTTGCGATCGGGATGGACCTACCCACGGCATTCGCGGTCGTTGTCGGCGCGGGCTACATCGCCCGTGAAGCGGCGCAGTGGATCGTTGGAGCAACTGGATCGGCGGCAGACGGACACAGCGCGCACCCAGCTTAAGTCGGTAGTGCGCTGGCGGCCTGAGGCGGAAATGCAGAGATGCAGGTCTAGACGAATCTCGACCTGTATCTCTGCAGCACCAGAAGAACTAGATGGACGAGGCCGTTGGTCAGCTGTCACCGCGCCCGAGCGGCCCGTTGAGACCGCAGGCGCTGCACGTCGGATCCTGTCGGGAGACGACCAGGGCGCGATCGCGGCTCCGCGGCCGGTGGAGTATGGAAGCGGTGTCGGTGTCGTCTTCGTGCAGCGCGGTGACCGCGAGCATGAAATGGTTGACGGCCTCGGCGACGGCGACGGAGTTGAGAGCGATGACGCTGGGCGCGGGAACCTCGTCGAGGTAGCGCGCTAGCCGGCGTTCTTCGCCAGGGTGCATGTCGATCGCGAGGTTGGTCGAGTTGATGAGCCCGTCGCACCACATGCAGGTCTTTCCTGGTACGAGCAGCCGCGTGGCCGCGTGGATCTGCCCGATGGTGCCGTCAGCTCCTACAGGGACCTTCACGCCTGCCTGGGTGGCGGGGATGAGGTAGCGGTGGACGGTCTCGTTCACCCAGTGGCGCGCCGCGTCGGTGTCGGCGGCCAGGAAGATCCAGTCGCAACTGGCGAGCGCTTGCCGCGCGGTCGGGTGCTCAACGCGTTCCGCGATCGGTTCGAGAGTGATCTCCGGGTTCGCTCGGAGCGCGTTGCGGCTGGCGAGGTCGGTCTTGAGTTTGCCCACGTCGGTTTGTTCGGCGGCGATCAGTCGCGACAGGTTCGTCTCCTCGACCTTCTCGTCGTCGATCAGCACCAGGTGCCCGACTCCTAGGCGGGACAGGAACTCGACGAGCATGCTGCCGACGCCACCCAGTCCGACGACGGCAACGCGCAGACGGTTGAAGGTTTCCTGGCCTTGGTCGCCGAACAACCGGGCTTGCCGGTCGTAGCGGAGGTCGGAGACTGTTGCCGGGGCGAGCCGTGGCCGCAGACGTATGAGGTTGTTGCCCGGAACGATCACTTCGGCCAGCTCTGCACGGGCACCGTCGCGGAGCCAGAGGTCGCCTGCCGCCGCTTGTGGTGTGAACACGACAGCGCCGACAACTTGCCCGGTGATCTGCCGCAGAGCGGGATAGCCGCGTTCGTGGCTGGCGAAGTCGACAGGGGAGAACCCGACGCTGGTGGAGCCGAAGTGGTTGTGCACCGCGAGATAAGCCAGTTGCTCGTCCGCGGCACGGACCGCTGCGTCCCGTACGAACTCAGGCGACAACGCGCGGTACCCGAAAGTACCCGCGACATAGTCCACCCCGTCGGTGGCGATGAGGAGTTCCCGTCCAAGCAGGCGAGGCCCACGAGGCCCGTCGGCGATTCCCGCGAGGATCACCGCGCCGTGCTCGTCACCGTCCAGGAAGAGGTGCTCCGAAAGTTCTGCCCACATGCGTGGCGGGAGCGCGAGGCTCCATCCGTCAGCTGGTGGATTCACTTGGTGGCGAACCATTGGATCACCCTCTCTGCTTTCAGGACGGCGTTGTCGAAGCCGTTGCGCCGGTTCGATCGACGGGAGAGTTGGAGTGCGGGTCGGTTCTGCCACTCGAGGGGCTGGACACCGTCGCCGTATGCGTTGCCGTCGACTCGGGCGATCCGGCCGCAGTAGAAGGGGTAGATGTCGCTGTGCGGGCAGGCCGCGTCGATCAGGAACCCGAGCCAGGTGGTGCGCGGGGTGTAGCGGTCCCCGAAGTCCACGTCGCTGACGATGACGACGGCGCCGCCGGCGCCGTCCGGGGTGACCTCGACCGGGTGACCGGTGAAGTGTTCCCGGACGGCGGCGACGGCCTCAGTGACCGCCGGGGTCAGGGGCGTCACGAGTTGTCGTCGGGGGCGACGGCGAGGAACACCTGCCCCGTGTGGACGGCGATCGTGTCGTCGTCGCCGACGACCTCGTAGCGGTTGCCGTGCCTCACGGAGAGCTGGAAGTCGACTTCGACCGCGGCTCCCTGATTCTTGGCCGCTTGCTTGATCTCGAGGCCCGTCATCCGGTGCTCGGTGAGCGTCACCGACTGGTTGTTGACGGTGACCTGGATCTTGACCGGGTGCCCGTGGGCTCCGTGGTCCGTGTGTTCAGTGGCGGTGGACATCGTCGTCCTCCTCATTGGTGCTGTGCCGGGATGCTCCAAACGAGTGTCCCGACTTGCTGTCAGTGTTTGAGAAGTCGAACACTAGGTTGAACGGTAGCACACGTGCTCGACAAGTCGAGTGGTGGTAGAAACGCGACACGAACCAGTGAGGGGTGTGCATGGCACGGATGACGGTCGACGTGAGTCGCCTGCACGCGGCGTTGGATGCCGCGAGAGAGAGCAAAGGCATGTCCTGGCGGCAGCTGGCCAAGGAACTCGGCGTGAGCCCGTCAACGATGTCCCGGTTGGCGAACGACGACGCAAAGCCCGACGTGAACGCCTTCGCGGCGATGGTGACGTGGCTCGGAGTGCCCGCCGAGAAGTTCATGGTGGACGAGGACGATCTCGCGGTCAGGACTGACGAGGAGCCGCCGCTGCTCGCGGAGCTGGCGCCGCTGCTTCGGGCGCGCAGCGATCTGAAGAAGGAAGACGTCGAGCATCTCGAGGAGATCATCGGCTCCGCGGTGCGGAGATTTGCCGCCGAACGGGCTGCGAGGAAGGGCTGACACTCATGAGCTGCCGCTGGACCCAGGCGAAGATGCGGGAGGTGGCCGCAGAGGAGCGGGCTGAACTCGGTCTTACCTGGGATCAGCCGCTCGATCCGTATCTGTTGGCCAAGACGCACGGGATTCGCGTCTACCCCGTCGACGAGCTGCCCGACTGCGAGGGCGCCGAGCGCGCTGTTCGCCACTTCACCGCGAGGCGCACAGATACCTGGTCCGCTGCGCTGGTGCCGGTCGGGCATCGGCGGTTGATCATCGAGAACACGTCCCACGCGCCTGTCAGGCGCCGGTCGAGCATCGCCCATGAACTCGGCCACTTCCTGCTCGAGCACGTCTTCGACGAGGTGCTTCTGACCGCGGAGGGATGCCGCCGGTTCGACCGGGAGAAGGAGAAGCAGGCGACCTTCGTGTCCGGCGAGCTACTGGTGCCGTGGAAGGGCGCCGTCGAAGCAGCCCTCGCCGACATGACGAACGCGCAGGTGGCGCAGACATATGGGGTGAGTGAGCAGTTTGCCCAGATGAGGATGTCCGGAGCTCGTGTTGTGGCTCGAAACATTCGGGCTAAGAAGGGCACGAGAGGTAAGGCGGGTTAGTCACCCCATCGCTGCGATGGCCGCGCTGTCAGGCTTGCCTGGAGCGCGGGCTACTACGACCGTCAACGCGCACGCGGGCTCCCGCGCGACGTCGCCCTGAGACACGTCAGCAACCGTCTCGTCGGCATCCTCCACGGCTGTCTCGCCACCACGCGACCTACGACGAGGCCACCGCCTGGGGTCATAACACCGCCGCGCCAGGGCCTGATCCCTTAATTCCAGGGATGTCTCAGGCTCGCAAACCATGATCCACAACGCAGAAACGGAGGATGAAGATGAACCCCGAAATGCAGAGAAGCAGGCAGAGACGAATCTCTGCCTGCTTCTCTGGAGTACGCCGCCAGGGACTCGAACCCCGGACCCGCTGATTAAGAGTCAGCTGCTCTAACCAACTGAGCTAGCGGCGCTTGTTTGTGTGCCGAAGGCTTGCTCGTTCCGACGACAAGAACGTTAGCACAGTGCTTCCAACGGGTTTTCACGCGGGTCACCCGTTGGACGTCTCGAACCCCGAGTGCAGGAGCCACTGGGCCGCCGCGTAGGTCGGCATGACGCCCGCCGAGGCCACCCGTGCCGCGCGTCCCTTGAGGACGAACCGGCTCGCGCCGAGCAGGGCGTCCGACACCGCGAACAGTGCCGCACCACCAAAAATTCGTCGTGCGCCGGTGCCTCTGGCCGTGGAGGCGGCGGCGACCATCGTGCCGAGCGTGAGGGCGTAGAGGCCTACCGGTTTGCCCAGCGGGCCTGCTGCTTTGGCGAACGCGAGTGCTCCTGCGGCCGACGCGGCGACGATCGGGGCGACGGCTTTGCGCGTGCCCGGTGAGGAGCGGCGGGCGAGGGCCGCGGTGTAGCCGATGTGGGCCGCCAGGAAGCTGAAGAGTCCTGTTCGGAAGGCGCGGTCCGAGTCGCCGAGCAGCGCGATGTCGCCTGCCCAGGAGCCGGCCAGGCCGAGTGCCATGCCGGGGTCGCGGGGTGGGGTGGCCACGGCGAGCGCGGGCATCAGTGCGGTCTTCGTCACAGTGCGCGCGGGGTGGGCGCCGCGCACGGTTGCCGCGATCGAGTCCACGATCGCGGCAACCGCGTACGCCTGCTTCTTCATCGGCTCAGACTAAGAGCCTCAGCTCAGCGTCACCGCCGTGTCGTCGATCACGAACGACGTCTGCAGCGAAGCGTCTTCCACGCCGGTGAACTTGATGGTCACCGTCTGGCCTGCGAACGCGGAGACGTCGAACGTCTTGAGGACGTAGCCCGCGGCCGCGTTCGTGTTCGAGAGAGTGGCGAGGGTGGTGGTGCCTGCCGCGACGGTCAGCTTGTCGTAGACGGTGCTGCCGGTCTCCTTGGTGTCGATGTGGACGTAGAACGTCAGGGATGCCTTGCAGCCGGCGGGGATCGTCACCGACTGGGACAGCGTGTCGGTGTGCGAGGAGCCGTAGCCGTTCAGCCAGGACGACCAGGTGCCGGTGCGGGCGGGTTCGCCGTCCGCGCTGTGCTGGCCGATGACGCCCGAGCTCGCGGTCCAGGAGCCCGTGCCGGACTCGAAGCCAGGGTTGGCGAGCTTCTGGCCCGAGCAGTTGCCACCGGTGGTGCCGACGGTCCAGCTGAACGACGCGGTGCCGCTCTTGGAGGCGCTGTCCGTCGCGGTCACCGTGACGTTCGAGGTGGCCGCGGTGGTCGGGGTGCCGGAGATGGTGCCGGTGCTCGCGTTGATGGACAGGCCCGCGGGCAGGCCGGTGGCGGACCAGCTGTACGGCGCGGTGCCGCCGCTCGCCGACAGCGGCAGGCTCACCGCGGTGCCGATGGTGCTCGACTGGTTGCCGGGGTTGCCGATCGTCACGGTGCCGGTGGCGCTGCAGGTCGGGTCGGCCGACTGGGCGGGCACGCTGATCGCGTCCCAGGCCGCCTTGACCGTGTTGAACTCCGCGCAGCTACCGGGGTAGAGGTTCTTCGCGGCGGTCAGCGTCCACGTGCGGTACTTCAGGTACGAGCTGCTGGAGGTCTTGAGCAGCATGGCGTTGTAGAAGATCTTGATGGCCTTCTCGACGCCCAGGCCGGTGATCGTCGTGTTGTTGCACGTGGTGCTGGTCGGCTGGCCGTTGGCCGGGTTCGTGCCCTGGGAGAGCAGGTAGAACCAGTGGTTGCCGGGGCCGGCGGCCGCGTGGACCTCGGTGTTCGGGATCGAGCTGGAGTAGCAGTTCGCGTGGTTCAGCGCGGACGGGTTGTACATGTTGCGGATCGGGCCGCGGCCGACGAGGTTGATCGTCTCGCCGACGAGGAAGTCCGGGGTGTCGTAGGGCGACGGCTCGTTCGCGAACCACTCGGTGGTGGCGCCGAAGACGTCCGCGACGAACTCCTGGGTGCCCGCGCCGGAGATGCCGCCCGGCGTGTGGTCGTCGATGCCGTGACCCAGTTCGTGCGCGACGACGTCGATCGAGCCGATCCACTGGCCCGCGGAGTTCTTTCCGATCTGGACCTGGCTGCCGTCGTAGTAGGCGTTCTGGTCGTTCAGGCCGACGCGCATCGGCCAGCCGCCGCCGTTGCCGTCGAAACCGTTGCGGCCCAGCCACTGCGAGAGCATCTTCGCCTCGGTCTGCGCCGCGAACAGCACGTCGACGCAGCCGGTCTCGCGGTTGGTCTGGGTGCCGTTGCCCCACGTGTCGGTGGTCTTGGTGAACGTGGTGTTGTTCGCCGCGTCCTGGCAGCTGACGTTGGTCAGCGTCGGGTCCTTGAGCGAGTAGTTCGAACCGGACTGCGTGGTGGCGATGGTGACGGGGTTCGGGCCGTTCCAGCCGCTGGTGCCGGTGCCGTGCATGACGCGTTCCTGCTTGCGCAGCACCTTGCCGGTGGCGGCGTCCACGACCACGTCGAGCTTGCTCGGGCCCTCGGCGTCGCGGCCGGTGACCGTGACCTTCCACGCCAGCGCCGGCGCGGAGTCGAGCGCGTACACGACCTGTTCCGCGGTGCCCACGCCGTCCACAGTGGACATCGTGGTCCGCGCGGTGGCCTCGGCCTGCGCCTTGGTGACGGAGGGCGTGGTGACGGCGAGGTCGATCGGGGCGTTCTGGCTGACGGAGGTCTGCAGGACCTGGCCGGTCGAGTTCGTGACGACGACGAAGTCGCCGCCCACGACCGGGATCCCCTTGTAGGTCCGGTCGTACGGGACGTACTTGAGGCCGTTCGTCGACGAGATGACGCCGTGACGGACGAACTCGTCGTTCGACCCGGCGTGCAGCTGTGCCGGGCGGCTCGCGACGAGGCTGGCGGCCGCGTCCACGGCCAGTGCCTCGGCGGTCTGAGAAGGTTGGGCGACGGCGGTCTGCGCGCCGGTCTGGGTGAGAACGGCCGCGACCAGTGAACCTGCCGCGGCCAGCACGAGTGTGCGTCTCGCTTGCATTTTTCTCCTCGTTGCAGGGCGAACAGACCGGCCCTCGGTTGCAGGGGGAGCCGGGTGTTCGTCGAGGTGAATGTGATGGCGGAGCAGGGAAAGAATGAGTTCAACGGCGATCGTCAACAAGTACTAACTTATTCACACCGATAATTCGTGCGCATTTGTAGGACTTGCGGCCGGGTATTCCTTTGTCGCGCCCGATGTTCGATTTGCCCGGAGAAGTCGGCGCAGAGCGGTTGGCGTGTGTCCGAGGTGTTCGCGCACTGTGCGGGACAGGTGTGCCTGGTCGGCGAACCCGAGGTCGGCGGCGAGCACGGCGAGGCTGGGTTCCCCTTCCTCCAGGCGGTCCAGCGCACGGGAGACGCGCACCCCGTTGCGGTAGCGGGTCAGCGAGACTCCCAGCGAACGGCTGAAGGCGCGACTCAGCCGATACGGCGAGACGCCCAGAAACGCGGCCAGCGGAATCAGCCCCGAAGCCGCCGGATGGTCGTCACCGATCACCCCGCGAGCCTTCGCCACCAACGCTTCCTCACCACCGCCGTCGGGAACAGGCGTGGTGACCAGCTGCCGGACGGCCAGGCCCACCAGCCGGACCAGCTCCTCGCTCCCGTCGTCGCGGACGGCCGTGACGAACCGGCGATGCGCGAGATCGAGCCCGCCGTCCACGTACAGCGCCGATCCGGCCACCCTCGCCGCGTCCCCCGCCAGGGAGCGCCAGAGATCGGGCCGCAGGCTGATCGACGTGCACACGTCCCCACCCGTGGGGTGCGAGAAGTGCTCCTCCTCATCGGGTAAGCCGAGATAACCGACCGTGCGATCCAGGTCCGTGCACACGCCCCGGACACGGCGACGGAACCCACCGCTGCGCACGAGCACGAGCCGCACGTCCGCGCGCGGCTGCTCGGCGGACCAGCCGCGGTGGTCCTCGCGGCAGTCCACCGCGGACGCGCTGAACTCCGGACGGGAGGCGAGAGCGCTGAAGGAGAGCACCTGTTCAGGCTAGGGAGGG
Organism: Lentzea sp. HUAS TT2; assembly: GCF_051853195.1. Taxonomy (NCBI): domain Bacteria; kingdom Bacillati; phylum Actinomycetota; class Actinomycetes; order Pseudonocardiales; family Pseudonocardiaceae; genus Lentzea; species Lentzea sp. HUAS TT2. The sequence continues at coordinate 4,323,346 of NZ_CP196667.1, forward strand.
GGTCTGACAATTTTCGGCGCAAGGATGTTCAAGACCCAGGGGTGGTCGCGGCGCAGGCTGGTGCCCGCCGACCCAGAAGGAGAAAGAACATGCTCGCCCAGCTCACCACGATCGTCCTCGACTGCGCGGAACCCGGCCCGCTGGCCGAGTTCTACCGCGCGGTCACCGGGTGGACGATCACCTCCAGCGACGACTCCGCCTACCTGGGCGAGAGCGGCGTCCAGCTCGCGTTCGTCCGCGTGCCGGACTACCAGCCACCTCAGTGGCCCGGTTCGGACAAGCAGGCGCACCTGGACTTCCAGGTCGCCGACGTCGCGCTCGCGGTGAAGCAACTGCTCGAACTCGGTGCCACCAAACCGGAGTTCCAGCCCGGCGACGGCCAGTGGACCGTGCTGGCCGACCCGCAGGGCCACCTGCTCTGTCTGGCAGGGTGACGCGCCATGGCCTCCATCATCAGGGAGATCGTCATCGACTCCAGCGCCGACGACGTGTGGAAGGTGATCGGCGAGTTCGCCACCGGCCCGTCGCGGATGGCGCCCGGACTCGTGGTGGACACCCGGTCCGAAGGCGACCTCCGCACCGTCACGTTCGCCGACGGCGTCGTGGTCAACGAACGGCGCATCGGTGTCGACGACCAGGCGCGCCGGATCGCCTACTCGATCGTCGGCGGCTCCGTGGAACCGGTCCACGACAACGCGTCCATGCAGGCCTTCCCCTACGACGAGGGGCGTTGCCGGCTGGTGTGGACCCGCGACGTGCTGCCCGACCGGCTGGCCGAGCCCATGGCCGACTCGATGTCGCGCGGCTTGGAGGTCATCAAGCGGACGTTCGAGAAGTCGTAGTGCGACAAAGGAAAGCTGCGCGCCGCGCGGTGTGCGCTCACGGTCGAGGTCGGCCGTAGCAACGTCGCTTCACCGTGCTGGTTGAAGTAGTAGCTGTGCGCGGTGGCGCACTGGCCGAGTGAGAACACCGTGTTCTGCGTGACCTTGGCGCGCATCCGTCGCAGGAACTCGTCGTTGGCCTGCCGGGTGACCTCGAAGACCGACGAACCACGTGCGTGCATCGCGGTGAACAGACGCCGCATGTGCGTCATCTGGCACTCGATCGTCGTGAAGTACGACAGTCCGCTGTAGGAGTAGGGACTGTTGAGCGACAGGTAGTTCGGGAAGCCCGGCACGGTCACGCCCTCGTAGGCCTGGAACCGGTTCTGCCGCCACCACGCGCCCAGGTCCCTGCCGTCGCGCCCGACCACCTCGAACGCGGGGAAGTTGGTGTCCCAGAGGTTGAACCCCGTGGCCAGCACGAGGACGTCGATCTCGGTGCGCCCATCGGCCGTGACGACTCCGGAGGCGTCGATCCGTTCGATCGCCGACGTCTCCAGCGTGACGTGCGGCCGGGTGAAGGTGCGGAAGTAGTCGTTGGAGAACGTGGGCCGCTTGCAGCCGAACGAGTAGTCGGGCGTGAGCCGGCGGCGCAGCGCGGGATCGCGGACCTGCCGGTGCAGGTGCGCGAGGCACCACCGTTCGGCCAGCCGGTTCACGACCCGCAACTGCTTGTAGCGCACCACTCCCGAGATCATCATCAGCTCGAGCACCGAACTGCCCAGCCACCGCACCGCCCGTTGCGCGAACGGCAGCCGCGCGAACAGCTTCCTGACCGGGCGGGGAACCGCGTAGTCGGGCTTGGGGCTGACCCAGATCGGCGTGCGCTGGAAGACGGTCAGCGCGGAGGCCTGCCGCGCGAGTTCGGGGATCAGCTGCACCGCGGTGGCGCCCGTGCCGATGACCGCCACCCTCTTGCCGGTCAGATCGGCGGGTTCCCAGGCCGCGGTGTGGAGCACTTTCCCCTGGAACGACTCGATGCCCGCGATGTCCGGCTTCTTCGGCATCGACAGGAACCCCGTGGCGGTCACCAGGTACCGCGCGGTGAAGGACTCCTCTCCCGCGGTCACCTCCCAGTGGTCGTCCCGCCAGCGGGCGCCGGTCACCGTCACCCCGAAGCGCATCAACGGCCGCAGCCCGTACTTCACGGCCACGTGCTCGGCGTACCGCTTGAGCTCGGCACCCGGCGCGAACAGCCGCGACCAGTGCGGGTTCGGCTCGAACGAGTAGGAGTAGGTCGAGGACGGGATGTCGACGGCCAGCCCCGGATAGCGGTTCACGTGCCAGGTGCCGCCGAGGTCGTCCTCCCGCTCCAGGATCAGCAGGTCGTGCAGCCCGAGCCGTTTGAGCTCGATCGCCGCGCCCATGCCGCCGAACCCCGCTCCGACGATCACCGCGTCGTACCGCTGGCTCATCCCGGCCTCCCTGAAACGGAATCGCGTGTCAGTTTCGGAACCGTATGTCAGTTCCGAGGTGATCGCAAGACGCCGCAGGTCATAGACTTGAGGTCATGACGTCCAGTGCCGAGCCCGTCAGCCGAGCCGAGCGCAAGAAGCAGGAGCTGCGCCGCGAGATCATCGACGCGGCCTTCGACTGCTTCGCCGAACGCGGCTACCACGCCACCGGCATCGCGGACGTGGCCACGCGCCTGGGCATCGGGCACGGCACGTTCTACCGCTACTTCGAGAACAAGCGGGACATCGTCGACCACGTGGTCGACGACCTGGTCGGACGCATCACGGGCGCGCTCACGGCGGAGAACGCGCCGGACGCGGTGTCGACGCTGGCCGAGTACCGCGAACAGTCCGCGCGCATCGGCGAGTCGCTCGGCCGGATCTTCGGCGAGGACCCCCGAGTGCCGCGCCTGCTGCTGTTCGAGGCCCCCGGCATCGACCGAGCCATGGCCGAACGGATCCTCGACCTGTTCGACCTGGCCGCCGCGCTGACGTCCGCGTACCTCGCACACGGCGTCGAGCTGGGCTACCTGCGCGCCGACCTCGACGTCGAGAACACGGCCAGGGCGATCAACGGCATGATCCTCGGCACCGCGATCTCATCGCTGCGCACGCCGGAAGCCCAAGCCGCGCAAAGTGAAGCGCTGCGCCGAGTCATGTACGACGGCATCGCCGCACGCTAGCCGAGCCACGCCCGCGCGGCGACGACCAGCGCGTCGACACCGGTGGACAGCGTCGGCTCGATGTCCGGCGCGAACTCGGGGGAGTGGTTCATCGCGACGGGCCGGCCGGGTTCGCGGGTGCTGAAGTCGGTGCCGCCGAGGAACCAGAACACGGTCGGCACACCCGCGGCCGTGCCGAACACGCCGACGTCCTCGCTCGCGTTGACGACCGCACCGGGGATCAGGTTCTGTGCGCCGAAGTGCTCGGTGAACGCGGCCACCGTCCTCGCGGTCGCGTCCGGATCGGACACGAGCACGGGAGTGCCGTCGTACCAGTCGAACTCGGGCTCGCGCGGTGCTCCCGACGCCTGGGCCTCGGCGCGCACGATCCGTTCGACGGCGGCGCGGACGATGCCGCGGATGTGCTCGTTGAACGTCCGGATGTTGACGCCGATCTCGGCCGTCTCCGGGATGACGTTCTCCTTGGTACCCGCCTGCAACCGTCCGACCGTGACGACGGCACGTTCGGACGGGGCGATCTCGCGCGCGACGATCCCTTGTAGCCGCACGACGGTGTGCGCGGCCATCAGCACCGGGTCGACCGCGATCTCCGGCGCCGAACCGTGGCCGCCGCGTCCGAACAACGTGACGCGGACCGAGTCGGAGGCCGCCATCAGCGGACCGCTGCCGTGCGCGATCATCCCGGCGGGCAACGGGCTGACGTGTTGCGCCAGCACGACTTCCGGCTTGCCGAACCGTTCGAACAGGCCGTCGGCGACCATGTCCCGCGCGCCACGACCCAGTTCCTCGGCCGGCTGGAACACCACGAGCAGCGTCCCGGACCACTCCTCGCGAGTCTGCGCCAGCCGTTCGGCCGCCCCGATCAGGCACGTCGCGTGCATGTCGTGCCCGCACGCGTGCGCGACATGCACGTCCTCACCGTCCGAATTGGTCGCACGGGCCGTTGACGCGTACGGCAGCCCCGTCGTCTCCTGCACGGGCAACGCGTCGATGTCCGCCCTGAGCATCACGACCGGGCCGTCGCCGTTGCGCAGCACGCCGACCACGCCCGTGCCGCCGACCTCGGTGGTGACCTCGTACCCCAACGGCCGCAACGCGTCCGCCAGTAGACCGGCCGTGCGGACCTCCTGCAGCGACAGCTCCGGGTGCTGGTGCAGATCGCGGTAGAGCGCGTGCAGGTCGGGCACTGTGACTCCTCAGTCGAGCTTCGGCAACGCGTCGACGAGCGCGGCCAGTGAACGCAGCAACGCCTCCCGGTCGGCCGGGGGCAGTTGGGCGAGCAGGCGTTCCTCGCCGCGCTGGATCTCGGCCTGGGCCGCGGCGTGCCGGCGACGGCCCTCGGCGGTGATGGTGACGAGCCGGGCGCGCCGATCCGCAGGGTCGCGGGTGCGTTCCAGCAGGCCGTCGTTCTCCAGTCCGTCCAGCACGCCGATGATCCGGCTCTTGTCCGCGCCGATGAACTCGGCGAGCGCGGCCTGGGTGCGCACCGGCTGGCCTTCGAGCGCGTCGAGCACGACGTAACTCCACATGCTCAGGCTGTGCGCGCGCAGCACCGGTTGCTCGGCGGCGACCAGCGCTCGTTGCAGCGGCGCGATCATCGCCGCGAGGTCACGTCGCCGGCCATCCACGTCCCACATGATACCGACCTTGCGTCGATCATAAGCACATGCTTATCGTAAGCACGTGCTTATTAATAATCTGCTCGCCCTCCACCGCACCGCCGTGCGGACCAGCATCGACGTCGTGGAGCGGGTCTCGGTCGCGGACCTGGGCAGGCCCACACCCTGTTCGGAATGGACGGTCTCCGGGCTGCTGGCCCACATGACCGCCCAGCACCACGGCTTCGCGGCCGCGGCCTGCGGCAAGGGAGGCGACCTCGCGGCGTGGGAGGTCCGGCCCCTCGGCTCCCACCCGGTCGCCGAGTACGTCGAGGCGGCCGAGGACCTGCTCACCGTCTTCGCGGAACCCGAAGTGCCGCAACGGATGTTCGAGCTACCGGAGTTCGGTGCCAGTTTCCCCGCCGAGCAGGCGATCGGCTTCCACCTGATCGACTACGTGGTGCACGGCTGGGACGTCGCGCGGTCGCTCGGGCTCGACTACCGCCTGGCCCCGGAACTGGCCGAGCCCGCGCTGGCGATCGCGCTGATGGTCCCGGACGGGGCGGGCAGGCTGGAGCCGGACGCACCGTTCGGGCCGGCGGTGGACGCGGGCGGTGCCGACCCGCTGCGCCGGATCCTCGCGACGCTGGGGCGTTCGCCCGACTGGAGTCCGGAGCGGTGAGGCTCAGGGCAGCAGCTGGGCCAACGCCCGCAGCGCCCCGTTCCACGCGCTCGGTGACGGCGTGGCGTACCCGATCACCAACGCGTCCTTGCCCGGCGCCGCGTCAGGGTGCCGGAAGTCCGCGAGTCCTTTGGTCGCGAGCCCCTGCCACGCCGATCCTTGCGACACAACGCTTTCCTCGCCGTCTGGCAGCTCGGCGAGGACGTGCAGACCCGCTGCCATCCCGGTGATCCTGGTGGCGTGTCCCGCCAGCGCCGTGACCAGTTGGTCCCTGCGGCGCCGGTACCGCTGGCGCATGGTGCGGATGTGCCGGTCGTACGCACCGGACTCGATGAACTCCGCCATCGCGAGCTGGTCGGAGAACCCGCAGAACACCTCCACCTCACCCTTCTCCCCGGCGACGACGTCGACCAGGTGGTCCGGCACCACGATCCAGCCCAGCCGCAGCCCCGGAGCGAGCGACTTGCTCGTGCTGCCCAGGTAGATGACGTGGTCCGGGTCCGTGCCCTGGAGAGCGCCGACGGGCGTGCGGTCGTAGCGGAACTCGCCGTCGTAGTCGTCCTCGACGACGAGGCCGCCGGTCCGCCGTGCCCAGTCGACGACCGCCACCCGCCGGTCCGGGTGCAGGGCGACGCCGGTGGGGAACTGGTGGGACGGCGTCAGCAGCACCATGCCGACCTCCGGCCGTTGGTCGAGGGCGGCGACCTGGGCTCCGTGCTCGTCCAGCGGCAGCGGCACGACCTCCATACCGGCGGACTCCAGCAACCGGGTGTGCATCGGCAGCCCGAACTCCTCCACCGCGGCCGTGCGCACGCCGAGCTTGTGCAACGCGCCGGCGAGCAGCGCGAGTCCCTGTGCCGTTCCGCTGCTCACGATCACGTTGTCCGGCCGGGTGTGCACGCCGCGGGCCCTGGCGAGGTAGGTGGCGACCGCCTCGCGCAGCACGGGGAGTCCGTGCACGTCGCCGTACCCGAGCGCCTCGTCCGGCGCGGTCTGCAGTGCGCGCCGCAACGCGCGCAGCCACTCGTTGCGGGGGAACGAGGACAGGTCCGGCCGGCCGGGGCGCAGGTCGTGGACCAGCCGCGGTGGCCGCCGAGGGTGCCGCCACCCGCCGGGAGTCGCGGACAGCGCGTCGGAGCGCGGCGCGACCTCGGTGCCCGAACCCTGCCGGGAGACCAGGCGGCCCTCCGCGGTCAGTTCGGCGTAGACCTGCACGACCGTGTTGCGGGCCACCCCGATGTCGCTGCTCAGGGCCCGGCTGGACGGCAGCCGCGTGCCCGGTGCCAGCCGGCCGGACCGGATCGCCTCCCGGAAGGCTTCGAGCAGCCCCTCCCGCACCCCCGCGCCGTGCCGTTCGAGGTGCAGGTCCAGACCGGGCACCGGCCCGGAAGTGGTACTCGCGTCAGTCATCGAACTGGACCAAGCCCTTGTGCCGGACCGAATCTACTGTGGACGCATGGCTCAACCCGCTGGCACCGAACGGCTTGCTCCGCCACGCACGACGAAACTCCTGCTCGACCGGATCTGCCTGGCGTTCATCGGCCTCACCTCGGCCTACGTCGGCGTCTTCGCCTACTTCGCCCCGAAGACCTGGTACGACACGTTCCCCGGGCTCGGGCTGAGGTGGCTGCCGCAGCTCGGGCCGTACAACGAGCACTTCGCCAAGGACGTCGGCGCCGCGTACCTCGCGTTCACCGTGCTGGCCCTGGTCGCACTGGCGAACGTGAGGAAGCCGGCGGTCGTGCCACTCGCGGGCGCCGCGTTGCTGGTCTTCAACACCCTGCACCTGATCTACCACCTCACGATGCTCCACATGTACGAACCACGCGACCAGGTGCTGAACGCCGTGTCGCTGGGGCTGCTCGTGGTCACGTCGATCGTCCTGGTGGTCCCTGCCCGTCGCTGAGGAACGCCGGGGGACCTTCACCAGTCAAGACGGAAGAGCGCTCTCATTCGTGACAGCGGACGGGTCGCGTCCCACGCGGGCATCTTCCCAGGTGACAGGCCGGATCGGTGGTGGAGCACGACGCCGGGGACCGTGGCGATCGCCGACCCTCGTTAGGCCTTGTGGCCGTAGGGTAACAATTCGGTTGAGCCGATGAACCCCTCCGTACGTACTCCCGTTCATGCGCCGCACGAACGAGGAGTACGCATGACCCACCGCGTGACGGACAGACGGAAGTTTCGCCTGATCGCATCTTTGTCGGCAGTGGCTGTGGTCGCTGCGGGTACCGCCACCGTGGCCTTGGCCGCCAAGGACGGTGAGCCGGCGCCGCTCGCCGCGTTCGTGCCCATCGAGAAGGTGAACAAGAACGTCGTCGAGCCCAAGGTCGGCAAGAACGGCGCCGCGGGCGTCTTCCGGGTCGACTGCGGCACGAACGAGACCGGCAAGTTCAGCGCCGACAACCCGGTCGCCCAGCCGGGGCTGAAGCACGGCGCGCAGCACGTCCACGACTTCGTGGGCAACCAGTCGATCAGCGCGGAGTCGACCGACGAGAGCCTGGTGGACGCGGAGACGACCTGTCGCAACGGCGACCGCTCGTCCTACTTCTGGCCGGTCGTGCGCATCAACACCAAGGCCAACCCGCAGGACGTCGGCTCCACCCCTGACAAGATCAAGGAGAACGGCCCCGGCGAGGTCGCGTGTCCGGGCGTCGCCCAGCGCCTGCCGGCCGTTCCGCAGCGGGTGCGCGACGAGATCATCCGGAACCTCCAGCAGCTCGCCCAGCAGCTCAGGGAGGCCAACGACCGGGTGGCCAGCGCCCAGAACCCCGGCGACCCGAACTTCGTCAACAACACGGTTCTCGGCCCGCTGCGCAGCAAGCGCGTCGCGACCCTCGAACGCATCGCGAACGCCCTGAGCCGCTCCGCGCGCAAGCCGAACCTGACGCCGCTCGCCGACTGCGACCTGCGCTGGGGCCACGGCCACGGCGGCGGCGGTCACGGCAGCCACACGCCGAAGCCGCGCAAGTTCGCCGCCGACGGCGTTCTCCAGCAGCAGCCCGAGCAGAACGGCGCCGAGCAGGACGCCGCCACGCCGACGATCAAGTGCCCGTCGGTCCGCGAAGCGCTGCCAGGCGTGCCCGACCAGGCCCTGGACGAGGTCGACAACAACCTCGACCTGCTGGACAAGCAGATCGCCGAAGCCAACCAGCGCCTGGTGAAGACCAAGGGGCAGGGCGGCGCGAACTTCATCGACAACGCCATCCTCGGGCCGCTGAAGGACAAGCGGGTCGCGACCCTCGACCGCATCGCCATCGCGATCGGCCGCAACGCCGAGAAGCCGCAGGGGCTCGAGCGCCTCGCGAAGTGCGGCCTCAACGAGGGCGGCGAAGAGGGCGGCGAGGGCGAGGAGAACAACGGCGGCAACAACAACGGCGGCAACAACAACGGCAACAACAACAACGGGGGCAACAACAACGGCGGTGCCACCACCACGACCGCCGCCCCGACCACGACGACCGTCGCCGCGCCGCCCCTGGCCGCTCCCACCGGCAAGAACCTGGAGCTCGTCGGCAACAACGGCAAGATCGTCCGCCCGGCCGAGGTGAAGATCGAGTACCGCGGCAACGCGGCCAGCAAGGTCACGGGCATGCCGAAGTTCCTGAAGATGGTCGTCGGCGACGCCAAGCCGACCAGCCGCGGCCCCGCCAACGCCCGCGCCACGTGGACCTGCAGCGGGTTCGAGGACCGGCTGTCCGACAAGTACGTGGTCTGCCCGAACGGCAGCAAGGTCATGCGCGTGCACGACTTCGCGGGTTGCTGGGACGGCAAGAACGCGGACAGCGCCAACCACCGCGACCACGTCCGGTTCGCCGACAAGCAGACCGGCGCGTGCCCGCAGGGCTTCAAGGCGATCCCGCAGCTGCGGATCAGCATCTCCTACAACATCGCCCGCGACATCCAGCAGAAGGGGCAGTACCAGCTCGACGCGTTCCCGGAGGAGAACCACAACCCGTTCTCCGACCACAACGACTTCGCCAACGTGAACTCCGACCAGACGATGGCGAAGATCGTGAAGTGCGTGAACGACGGGCGGAAGTGCTCCTGACCGTCGCCTGACCCCACCACCGGGGAGTCTTCGCAGACCTCACGTCTGCGAAGACTCCCCCTTTTTTTGGCGTTGACAAGTCGCGCTCATCCGCTGATCAATCGTAGTTCGTTGTTAAGCGATGTTGCGTGCGGCGTTACGAGCCCGCCGACGGCGAAGACCGCCTGCGCTTCGTCGAGCCACCGTTCGGCCTCGTCGCGTGCTCCTCGCCTCAGATCGTAAAGTGCTTGTGCCACCAGCACTTGGCCCGTGCGCAAAGCACAGGTCTCCGGTTCGAGGAGTCTCCAGGCCTCGGCCAGCGCGCGGTGTGCTTGATCCCAGTCGATGGTGCGCTGGTTGAGCGCCAAGCGTGCGACGAAAGCGTGGCGTGCGATCCGCAGGTCGCGGTGTTCGACCGCTGTGGACGCTGGAAGAAGCCGGCGACGAGCGAGGTCCAAGGCGGCTCTGCTCGCTCCGCGTGCTTCGAGGACTCTGGCAGTCCAGAACAACGTCTCGACCCGAAAGGAGGGATCGTCCAGAACGCGGACCGCTGAACGTGAGCGTGCCAGGAGGGTGTCCGCGATCCGCCACCGCCCGGCATTCATCAGACTCACGATCATGTTCATCGTGGCCCATTCCGACATGCCCGTCGCGCCCGTCGCGATGGCCAGGTCGCGCAGTTGCCCGAAGTAGTGCAGCGCCTTGTCGGAGTTGCCCGTGTCCCGGAGAGCGACGCCCATCGCGTGGAGCCAGCGGGCCGCGGTCGACGGATCGCCGGACACGTCGACCGCGCCGTAAACTGACAGGCGTCGCCTTGCTTGTTCGGCGAGGGACCTGGACAACAGTTGCTCGGCATCCTCCAGCGCCGGCATAACATCGGGAGCGGGGTGAACCTTCACCAAAGTGGAGGTCACCACTCCCGCCGCTAGACCGAGGAACGATCGGCGGCACTGTCGTCCGCGAGCGTTCACAGCAGGTCGCCCCAGCCGTGGTCACTGATTCGCGCGACCAGTTCTTTCAGGTTCGCGCTGTGCTCGCGGCTGGTGATGAGGACGGCGTCCCCGGTGTCGACCACGATCACGTCCTGGAGCCCGAAGATCGTGTAGCGCCTCCCGCTGACCGCAGGGTCAGCGTGCAGCACGGAGCCTTCTGCTTGGACCGTCATCAAATGCGGATGCAACTCGGCTTGTGTCCGGTTGGCCCACGCGTCCCACGTGCCGAAGTCTTCCCAGTCGAAGGATCCACGCACGACCACGACCCCACCTGCCGCGGCGGCTGGTTCGAGCAGGGCGTAGTCGACGGCGATGCGCGGGACACGTGCCCACGCGTCGGAGTCGATCTGATCGGATACCGCCATCGCCTCCTGGACACCGGACAGCACTGTCGGCGCGTGGATCGCCATCTGCTGGAGGAACGACTGCGCTGACCAGGACATGATCGCGCTGTTCCAGAGGTAGTCGCCTGCACTCAGGTAGTTCTGCGCGGTGGCGAGGTCTGGTTTTTCCTTGAACGAGGTGACTCGTGTCGGGCCGTTTTCCGAGCCGGGCGCCTGGATGTAGCCGTAAGCGGTGTCGGGACGCGTCGCCGGTATCCCCATGCAGGCGACGTCCCCGCCGCGCGCGACTGCGAGCATGGTGGACATGGTGTCGTTCCAACGATCGTCGTCCGTCTCGATTACGTGATCAGCCGGGGTACTGATGATCACTGCTTCCGGTTCCGCCTGCGCGATCAGAATCGTTGCGAGGCAAAGTGCTGGTGCGGTGTCCCTGGCCGAGGGCTCCGTGATGACTGAGGTGACGCCGAGCCGCTTGGCCATGGCCCGTGTCTGAGCCTCGTGGCCGGCACCGGTGACGACGTGGACGTGGTCGGGCGAGGTGAGCGACAACGCCCGACGGATCGCGGACTCCAGAAGTGGTTCACCCGTTCCTAGGTCGAGCAGGAACTTCGGCCTGTCATGCCTGCTCGCGGGCCACAGCCGCGTCCCACTGCCTCCGGCGAGGACGACCACATGTGCGCTGGGAGTGTTCATGGCACCTCGTATTCAGGGAGTTGGTTCGGTTTAGCTGTCCGCGTGGACGATCGCTACGGCCGGCAGTGGTCCGCGCAGGAGGGCGCAGAGGCGCTTGAAGGTCGCGCTGACGTCGAGATCGTCGAGCGCCCAGCTGTCGACGCGTTCGATCCCGCAGGCGGTCAGCAGCGCGGGCAGGTCAGCCTCGGGCACGGGTTGTCCGCCGGTCTGCGCCTGCAGGCCGTTCGCGAGTACGACCGTGAGCACGGGAAGTCGGCCGTTCACAATCTCGAGCACGGACTGTAAGCCGCTGTGCAGCAACGCGTAGTCCCCGATTACGCCGACGGCACGCAAGCCGGTACGAGCGGCGCCGGAAGCGACGGCGGCCGCTGAACCGAGGCACAGCGCCACCTCCGCGCCTTCGTAGGGCGGATAGCACAGCCGTACCGAGGACCCGACGTCCGCCGCGACAAAAGCACCTGCCCTGCGGAGTCGCGCCACAGCGTCGAAGAGCACGCCGTACCTACCAGGAGCCGCGGCAGCGGCGGTTTTCGGCTGCGTCGTCTGCCAAGTGCCGGGTTCCGGCGACGTCAGCGCCTTCGCGAGCGACTCCGCGGACAGGGAGCCCTCGGGCGGAAGATGGCCCGAGCACCGTCCGATGATCTCGGCCTCGCCTCGTACGCGCTCGACGAGGAACCTTTCCACCTGGGGACTGGATTCCTCGGCGACCACGACTCGGTTGTGGGCGAGCGCGAAAGTGGTGACGGCATCCGGTACCGGCCAGCACATGCGGAGTGTGATCGCGCACCGGACGTCTTCAGGCAGGCACTCCGCGACAGCTCCGACAGCGACTACAGCAGCTCCGCGGCCGTCACACCCGCAGCGCGCTTCAACGCTCAGTCCCGCCGAGATCTCGGCGACCGACGGCAGTGTGATCAGGCGTTGCCACTGCACCCGTCCGAGTTTGGTGAGCCGGTGCGCGATGGCAGCTCGATCGTGCGTTCGGTACTGCGCCGTTCGCGGGTTTGCGATCTGCAAGCGCGCAGGCAGGGCGTCGCCATCACAAGCTTGGTGCAAGCGGGGCGTCACGCGGATCAGGACCGGCGTCTTCGACCGCTCGGACAACGTCACCGCCATTTGTACCGTCGTTGCGCAGTCGCCGGCGGAGACGGGTTCCAGAATCGGAACCCGCGCGAGGGCTGCGAGTTCGCGGCTGTCCAGCACGCACGTCGAGTTCGCGGCGTCGGGGTCGTCGCCGGTCACGATCACCAAGGCCGCGCCGATGGTGTGCACCCCGGCGTTGGCCAGGGTGTCGAGTGCGAAGCCCAGTCCGTTGTGCTTCATGATCACGCAGCTGCGTGCGCCGGCGAACGAGGCGCCGACCGCGCTTTCCACGGCGACCTTTTCGTTGAACGCCCAGGTGAAGTTGGGGATGTCACGGTAGAGCTGGTCGAGCAGGTGGGTCACCGGCTTGCCTGTGACACCGCCGATCACGGAGAACGTCTCCGCTATTGCTCTTGCCAGGTCCCGGCAGGTGTTCCTCCGTGTGCACGCGTTGGTGGGCGCGATCATCGCTGGTCTCCTGGCTCCGTGGGAACGGCTTGAGACGTGTGGGGCAGGTTCTGCGCCTCTTCGGAACGGATCGGTCGTGTGACGTGTTGGACGAGCACGGCCAGGCAAGCCAGCACGGCCGCCCAGCGCACGTTGTCGCTCACGAGGTCGTCCATCAGCGACAACACGGCCAGAGCGGTGGTCACCGCCGCGGTTATGCACGCCTCGATGCTCCTGCGGCCCTGCGGGTTCCGCAGGGCGTCGAACACCCGTTTCTGCATCATGTGCTCCTATGGGGTGAGGACCGGTGCGTTCATGGTCGAGTGCGGTCGGGTGTGATCACCAACGTCCGGAACGAACTTCGCGAAAGTGCGACAGCGCGCGCGACGACGTCGTCAGCCGCCGGGCTGCGGATGCACCAGCAAGCCCGTCGCCATCTGCGGAACGTGCCCACGACTGCGCCATGGGCCGGTCAGTCCAGGAACCTCGGGGAGTTCGGTCAGGTCCGGCATGAGTCCCAAAGCTGACCGGATTCGGCTCTGCATGCGGTAGCTCAGGTTGGCGAAGCTGCCGACGTGCTCACTGACGTGGGCGAATCGCGCGAAGTGCGTCCGAGCGGTGGCCATGTCGCGCTCCCTGATCGACCAGGCCATGCCGAGGTCCGCCGCGGCGAGGATCCGGTGAGTGGAGGGCAGGGCAGCCGAGAGGGTGGAAAATGCGTCGTAAGCGCGGTGGAGAGCCAGGTCACGAACGCGCCCGACCGGTAGAGCGGACAGTGTGTGCTTCGAGGTGCTGAACGCGAACTCGGCCTCGAACCTCCGGCGAGCCAGCGTGTAGCCGATGTCCAGTGCCCCCGAGTAGGGGCCGCCCGGAACGTCGACTCCGTCGGCGAGCTCGTCGGCCACCGCCGCCATGCGGTCGAGGACCGCCGCCACCGTGTCTCGCCGAATCCCGATCAGCGCCTCCGTGAACACGATCTGACCGAGAACGTCGTGGAGTGCGGTCATCGCCTCGCGTCGGTGTGGTCCGAACTCGCCGGTCGCCGCTATCGCCGCAGCACTGCGGTAGAGCTGGTTCGCGCTGTCCAGCAAGCCGAACATCTGGCAGACGTGCGCCTGGCCCGCCCGCGCCTTCAGCACCGCGAGTTCGCGGTCGTGCGGGGAGGGCAGTGCCGCGGCCTCGAGCTCCCAGGCGCGCGCGTACCGCAGCGCTACGACGTTCTCGGCGTCGCGGGTGATCACGTGGGCGATCTCCAGCAGGGCCAGTCGAGTCTGAGGACCGGCCGCGTGAACATCGGGGATCGCTCGTTCTGCCTGTGAGAGCAGGAACTCGTAGAGGTCGGTCCGGCGCGCAGCATAGGCCTGGTTGAGCTGGCGCAGCGCGTCGTGCGGGTCGTCGGTCAGGGACAGCCTGGTGGCCGGGACGAGGCGAGGAGGCCGCAGCGGTGGCCGGGCGGCGATGGTGAGCAGCCGGGACGGAACTCGCCAGGAGTCCCGGTACCGCTTGTCCTTATCCTTGTAGTGATTCGGTTTCGTCAGCTGCGGAGGCTGTGCGTCGCGGGGCAGTATCCTCGCGGTGAACGCGTCCAAGGCGGCGCTGTCGCGGCCCGGGTCGGCCGCGTTCGAAGCTTCTGACCGCAGGGCGAGCAGGTTCACCGCGTCCAACGGATCGGCCGAGACGTCGTGGGCGAGCAGGCGCGTCGCCGTCAAGATGCGCGCGATGGACGCATCGACTGCGTCCAAGCGCCTTTCCACCGTTCGACGGGTGACTCCGGTGTCCTGGGCGATCTGGGTGACGGGCGCGGGATCGGAAGTGAGGCCGGTGGCGTCCAACCAGAGCCACAGGTCCTCGGAGTTCAGCCTGTCCATCGTGCGGAATCGGACGAGGTGCGTCGCCAGCGCTGCCCGGAGGTGCGCTGGGTCGGCTCCGGGAGCCAGCCGCTCGACGATTTCGGGTCGTGACACGCTGGACGGCAGTGTCCGGCGTCCTTGGACCGGTCGCGGTGTTCGCAGGTCGTCCCGGAGGAAGTGGCGCAGCATCTTCACGTCCCGGGCCGACACGGGAGGTCCGTGTTCGGGGTTGGCTTCGGTGGTCACGACGCCTCCGTTTCCGCAGGGCTCCTCTTCGTCTGAACTACGACCGCGGCAGCGGCGTAGCTATCTGTACGTCCGCCGGATTCCGGAGAGGCCGCCGATCCTCACCAGGTGCAGGGCGAAGCCGGCCGAGTTCGCGGCCGCGACGGCGTGGTGCTCGTCCGCTTTGTCGTGGCCCCAGTCGCAGATGCCCTTGATCAAGATCCCTAGGACGTCCGCCCAGCGGGTGACGGAGTGGAAACCCATGCCCTCTATGTCACCGCCGATCGCCGACGGATACCGCTGCCGGAGTTCGTCCGTCACGATCCGCGCGTTCAGAAGCTTGTTCCAGGACAATATCTTCCCGAAGTGCACGGGCATTTCCGACTCTTGTTGCCATTGGCTCTGGGCGGCCTTCGCGGCCGTTTGCAGAACGGGGGAGGGATCGACGTTCGGGCCGCGGTCTCGACGGATCACGTCGCCTCCGGATTCCATCAACTTGGCGTGGTCGAGGTCTCGGATCAGCGCGTACACCAGAACGTCGTCGAGCTCCTGGGCGTCCGGGTACAGTCCGTAGCAAATGCCGGTGATGATCGCGTAGTGCGGTTTGAGCAACCGGATCGCCTCGCCCGCGACCATCGGCACTGCCGTCGCACCCACGTTGTCGGGTACGGCCGCCTGGCCGTTGCTTTTGCCTGGGCTGAGTCGGCGTGACAACCAGCTACGTCAGCAGCAGGCCGCCGCCGCGTGGCTGGAGCAGGCCAGGACTGCATGGTTACGCGGTACCGCGGCGTTCTTTTGGCGTGTGAGACAACACTCCGGTGCGTACCAGATGCAGCATGAACTGCGCTGCGTTCTTCGCAGCCATCGGCTGATGTTGATAGGTCATGTTCTTGCCCCAATCGCAAATGCTCTTGATCAGCAAGAACTGAACGTCGGCGAACCTCGCCGCAGCTTGAAACCCCGCGCCCTCCATGTCACCGCCAATGGCGTCCGGGTGGTCGGCACGCAGCTGCTCGATGACGTGTTTCGACTCGATCAACTTGTTCCAGGCGAGCATCGGCCCGAACCTGACCTTGATCCCGCTCTGCCGCTCCCAGCCCCGCTGCGCCAGCCGGGCGGAGCCGAGCAACATCGGCGACGCTACGACGGTCTCCCCGCGCGACACCTCGCGCACCTGCTTCTCCAACTCCACGAGCTTGCCGTGGTCCAGATCGCGAATTCGCTCGGAGACGAGGACGTCGCCCAGCTTCTGTCCTTCTTTCGGACGAAGCCCGTAACAGACGCCGACGATCAACGCGTAGTGCGGCGCGACATGCCGGATCGCCTCTGCGGTCAACGTGAGCGCGCCCGCCGGGTTGGTGATGCCCTGGGCACCCGCCTGCACGACGAAGAGTTCGGCGTCGTTGATCGATCCCATCGAGAACACCGGGATCGGGCCGTCGAACCTCGGTTCGACAGTCCTCCCGGTGTACCCCTCGATCGCGTCCAGTACCGCGTCGCGCTCCGTGTCGTTCACCGTCACTACCAACACCCTGGTGCGGCCCATGATCCGTCCTTCCTTCTCGACGATCTTCCGTTCCTCGTCGCGCTTGGATCGCGCCTGTGCCCGAAAGGCCACGACTCCGACGATCAGCACCATCGGCAGCAACGCGGACAACAACCAGCCCAGGACGACGGAGAAATCGCTCGCCGTGGTCACCCCAGGCGCCTGCCGCCACACCAACTGGTAGGCGACCCACGCCAGAGCCTGCCCGTAGGTAATGGAGCCCTGCACGCACCCTTGAGCGCACTCTCCTCGCTCGACTGACATCACCAAGACGGCGATGCCGAGCACCACCACTACGACCGCGAAGAGGTAGAAGCGGAAAAACGCAGGTGATTTGGTCGGCGTGCGGGCCACGTCCTCCGGCCGCGAGTCGAAGACCTGCATCGTGAGACCAGGATGGCCGACACCTCGGACGGCCTCGATCCGCAGCAGGGCTTCCTCCGTCGTGACGCCGGAGTGCACGAGGTTCAACGGCGTGGTCAATCGCACCGGCCCGACCTGGCCACCGCTGTCGGCAGCGTCGGTGCGCACCTTCTCGGTCACCAGCCGGTGCAGTCTCGTCCGCACCTGCTCCAGCAGTTCGTCGACGCGGTGAGGGTGTTCCTGATGGAACAACTGCATGGTCCACCGTTCGGCGGCCACGGAGTCCAGCGCGAGTTCGTCCGGCCTGTGATCACGTCCGAAGAACAGTTGCCACACCAGCATGACCAGCATGAGGCCCGCCACGTACACCATGCCCGCCAGCGTGAACAGCAACGCGGCCAGGTGAAGCGAGGAGAACGGAAGCAGAGCTGCCGCAGCGGCCATAGCGGCGAATCCCGGCAGTCCGAAGAGCACAGTGCTCCAGTTCCGGTCCAGCCACGCCAGCGGCACAACCCGACTCCAGCCACGGTTCCGCCAGGGCTCCGGCCGGGCGATCGGCGGCTCGAGCAACGCGAACCCCTGAGGCCCTTGCCACACGAGGCGGCCTTCCAGCGCCGCGACGTAGAGGATCAGCGCCACGGGCGCCCGGGACCTGATCAACGCTGCGCCCCCTCTCGGCCGCAAGGCGTGGATCGCCGCAGACCCCAGCGGTGCAGATTGCGCCCTATGGCTCGCTTCGCGGCAGTCAGCGAACGCGGGACGTGTTGTGCGGGCCATGTCGAGCCCCTCTGAAGGCAACGGTTTCGTGTCGCAGTGACACGAAAGCACAGCATCTCATTTCGCGTCAACTTGACACATTCAGCTACTGTTCAGTAGTGACCGACGTAGGGACCGCATCCACGCCCATGGGATCGATCGATCCCATCGAGGTGCTGGTGACCGCAGATCTGGTGATCTTGACCATTCAAAACGGCATCCTCAAGGTGGCGTTGGTGGTGCGCGGCGAAGATCCTTTTGAGGGTCAGTTCGCCCTCCCTGGAGGGTTTCTGCGCGTCGGCGAGAACAACCTGGATGCGGCGAAACGCGAACTCGAGGAGGAGACCGGCCTCGATCCGGGGAGGCTCGCGCTCGAACAGGTCGGTTCGTACTCCGATGTGGACCGTGATCCCAGGGGAAGGGTCATCACCTGCGCGTTTCTCGCAATCGCACCTGATCTGCCGAACCCCAGGCCTCGCCGCGGCTCAGACGCTCGATCCGCGTCGTGGGTGAACGTGTTTCACGGAGCCGACATCAAGGTCGCGCTCGCCTTCGATCACGACCAGATTCTCCGCGACGCGATTCGCCAGGCCCAGCGAAAGCTGCAGTACTCGACCATCGCGACCGCCTTCTGTCTGCCCGAGTTCACCATCGGCGAGTTGCGCGAGGTGTACGAGGCGGTGTGGAACACCTCCCTGGACCGTGCGAACTTCCACCGCAAGGTGAAGAACGCGAGCGAGTTCATCGTCCCAACCGGACGAACGCGGCACCCGAAGGGCAACCGCGGCCGACCAGCCGAGCTGTACCGAGCGGGCGAGGGCGTTGAGCTTCTAAATCCCATTTTGCGCGGCACCCTTGCTCGCTCTTGAGGCTCAGGTTATCACGCACTTGACACATAATGCCGGTCAGCCTTACGGTCAGCCGGTCATCCGAGCGCGCCCCTGCATCGCGGCTCGCCGTCAGGATCGTTGACACATTCTCCGAGCCCCGCCTGTGTTGGCGCTCCGCAAGTCATTTGCGAGTGCACATGAACCTCGTCGGAACACAGTGGAAAGCGTGGAAGTACCGCGCGGTCCTGATGCTGGTCCTGTTCCTCGGCCTCGGCATTTCCGGCTGCGGCAGCTCACAAGACGGCGGCGACCCCGCTGACTGCGTGAAGCTTGAACAGGTGAAAGTCCCCAGCGAGAAGGGACTCGTGGCCCTCGTCGTCGACAACACGGCATCCGCAGCGACAGGTGACCTTCCGCCGCGGATCGTCGCCGAACTGAAGGAGGCGCAGCGTCGAGGCGATGTCCTCGCCCTCATCTCGGTCGAGGGTGTGGGCAAACAGCCTGCAGTCGTGCGCAAGGTCGCGCTCGAGCCCAACCCTGGTGTGGATAGCGTCACGGCGGACAATGCACGACCGATCGTGCTGGACTGCGTCGCCCGGTGGGCTCGCGCCGAGAGCATGCGGCCCACGGCATCCGGCAGCGCGGTGCTGGACGCGATCGGATTCGCGGCGCGACAGAAGCCGTCGACGTTGCTCGTGATGTCAGACGGGGTGAACAGCGTGAGCCCGTTCGACATCAACGAGCTCGGCTTCGACACGCAGCCGGAACCACTCGCGCGCGCACTCGCCACCTCGGTCGAGGAGGCGCTTCAGGAGCAGAAGCTCGTTTGGGCGGGCCTCGGCGAGACCACGCGAGCCCTGCCACAGTCCGCACGGGCGAACCTCAAGGCCGTCTGGACAGCGGTGCTGGCTACGAGGAACGCGACGGCTGACTTCGACCAGCAGACGGGCAAGCGCGGCACCGTGCCCGATGGACTTCCCACTGACTCCCTCGTCGTGCCCGAGGTCAAGAAGCTGACGCTGTCCTGCGGCGTCGTCCAGTCCATTCCCTCCGCGTTGCTGTTCGGTGCGGAGAGCTCAGTATTGCTTGACGGCGCAGACGAGGTGTTGAAGTCGATTGCGGCCGAAATGACCGCACACCAGGACATGACCGCTCGCATCGAGGGGCACACGGCGGATTTCGGTACCGCTGAGGGAAAGCAGCGTCTCTCCGAGGATAGGGCGAAAGCCGTCGCCCTGACGCTGGCCTCGATGGGGGTCGACACCGTGCGGCTCGAAGCGCGCGGGTTCGGTTCCGACCGCCCGAAGGACCAGCAGGACCCCGCCGCGGCGACCAACCGCCGCGTCGAGATCACCCTGGGCACGAAGGGATGTGGACGATGAACACTGGCCGGATCGCCAGGAAGGTCAGCAGGGTCCTGGGCAGGTCTCCTCGGGGCCTGAGCAGCGGCGGAGTGGAAGGCGCGCTCGGCAGCCTGCACGAGGTTACGCACCAGCGCAGGCAGCAGAACGTCCGTCATGCCCACCAGCGTGCGGAAGGCCTCTACGCCGACGAGGCCACCACCGCGCTCGAAGTGATCAACACGCTCGCGAAGAAGGACCAGGACGCAGGCAGGAAGCTGCGCGGCCTGATGCGCACGCTTGTCAGGGCAGCCGCCTCCTCGACCTGGTGCCTGTTGATGCTGAGGATGCTGCGTGATCACCCGCAGTGGGAAATCGTTCGGCAGACGGGTCGCGCGGCGAGGCAGCCTGTGCCAGATGACGACCAGAAGACCGAGAAGTTCGACCACAACCGCGCGCTGCTCTCCCGGCGAAACCTGCTCTGGATCGAGATCGCACTGTCCGTGGCAGAGTTCTTCTTCTGGTACACCACGTTCACCGTCGACCTCGATCGCAGGGCGGAGTTGCTGCACCCCCATCGCATCGCGGCGATCCTCATGGCGGTCCTGATTCCCGTCGTCACCATCATGGGAGCACGTCTCGCCGGTGGACTCGCTCACCGCTGGGTGATGGAGTACCAGGGCATCAGCAAGCGCAGACACTTCGGCGCCGCTGTCGGGTTGGGAGTGTTCCTCATCCTGCTGACGGCGATCTTCCTGCTGGTGCTGTACCGGTTCGACAGCGCCAACACTGCTATCGGGTCCGTTTCGATTCCTGCCCTGCCGATGGCCATGATCTTCGCCGGCGTGCTACTGACCGACGCCGCAGTGCGGACCTACCTCGTGTCCGAGGTACGAGACCAGTACCGCCTGCGGAGCAACGAGTTCTCCAAGCTCGCGAAGAAGTTCATCGAGTCGAACCGCAGGCACCAGACGGCGTGGCTCGCGCTTCGTCTCGAAGTGCAGCACAGGCTGAACGAGGCGACCCGAGTCAACGCCGCGGGTGCGCGCCTGGTCACTCAGGCCGAGGCCTATTGGGGCGACCCACACGCTGTCAAGGCGGTGCCGGAAGGTCCGGCCGCGTTGGTCTCCCCAGACCAAGATTCGGACCAGAAGACGAGTGCCCGCGGCTGTCTGCTCTTGCCCAACCTGAAGTCTCCGCGTCTGTTCGGGGGGGTGGAAGCACTGTTGCACGCGCGGTCGCTGGCGGATATGGCTGATCTCCTGCTGCGGTGTCGCGCCTGGGATGCCGAGGACCTCTCCAGCCTGCTGGACGACCTGTGGAACGCGTTGCACGAAGAGGAACCTGGCGCCCAGCCTCCCTTCCAGTCCGGCACCCCGTCGCTGAAGGTGAGCTGATCAGCCATGTCCGGCATGCTCGTGCACGGTCCCGATCTGGCGGGACGACCGCGATTGATACCGAGTCCTGGCAAGCGACGTGCCCTCCTCTTGCCGTTGGTGCTGCTGGCGTTGCTTGGCATCGGCGTGTGGCAGGGGTACCAAAGTGTCGTCGGCCCACCGGAGCCAGACGTTCTGCGCTTGTACCAGCTCGACGGTCCGCGTGGACCGACGTGCCTGCGACTCGCCATCGCCATGGATGTGTCCGGCTCGATGGCGGAGTACGCCGCCGCCCGCGACTCCGCGCTGGTCCAGTTGCGGCAGTGGGCCACCGAGAAGAACACGCTGCGCGCCGACGACGAGATGGCGATCGTCGACTTCGCCGGTGGAGCGATCACGCGTCTGCCACCGACGCCGGTGGCGCACAGCACCATCGCGCCCAACGGATCCGTGCCAGACGGCAACAACACGTTGTTGCGTCCGATGCTCGACGAGATCGGAAAACTCCCCGTGTCGTCGCCGCCGTGTGACACGGTGTTGCTGTTGCTGTCCGACGCTCAGCTCGCGGACCTGCCGCCCGACTCTGCGGCGGGTGCCGCATTGCTGCGGCAGGCTGGCGTGCACGACATACGGTTCCTGGTTCCCGGAGATGGAATCGACGTCCCCGCGGAGTGGTCGCGAGCGTTTCCGAGCGCACCACCGATCCGGTTCGACGGGCTCGACGACAAGGAGACCGCGTTGACGATCGGGAAGACGATCGCTGAGCTGACTCGGCAGCGGCTCGTCCCTGTGACCAGGCCGTCCAGCTGAGGGAGGCAGGATGAAAGACGTGGCGTCGCTACTGCGTGAGTTCGCCAAGACGACCCCCGAGGACGTGACTGTCCTGAGCGGTGCCGGTATCTCAGTCGAAGGCCCGTCATCGCTGCCGACGGGGTGGGAGCTGACCAAGCGGGTGTTCGACGCCTACTTCCTGCCCGACACCCTGGCGCGGATGCTCAGACATCACCGCGCTGTAGGTTGGCTCGAAGTACCGTCGTGCGCGGCGAACAAGGCATCGGGCGATCCACGCCCGCCCAGGCTGGAGACCGTTCTCGGTGTGGTGGCGAGGATCTACGGCGAACATTCCGTCGACGAGATCGTCGCAGACGTCGCGACTGCATCCCCGAACAGGCTGCACGACTTCCTGGGCCGGCACCTGGCCGCCGGCGGTGGCCATCTTACTGCGAACTTCGATGAGTGCATCGAAACCGCGGCTGCGGCGAGCGGTTCAGGCTGGCGAACGAGCGATCTCCTGCACTTCCACGGCGCGGTGGGTGGCAAGCTCGGAGCTACGCTGACACGAATCGAGAAGGGCTTCTCGCCGGCACTCGCCGCGGAGTTCACCGACCTGCTCACTGCCCGCCCCTTCTTGATCGTGGTGGGCTACAGCGGTAGTGACTTCTTCGACGTCAACGCCAGCGTCATGGCCCTGCCACCAGACGCGCTGCGCGGTATTCAAGTGGTGTGGCTTCAGCACAACGCACCGCACAAGCCGCACCTCACACCTATCATCGACAACACGGACGACCCTGTCCCGCCGCTGCCGATCGCGATGCGGCGCAAGGGGGCGGCCATCTCAGTCTTGTGCGGCCCCACCGACTTCTTGGTGCGGAAGCTCGGTGATCAGTGGGGATTCCCTCTGGGTGTGCCAGCCGGACGGCGACCGTCTCCTCCAGCGGTGTCGGTCGACGACGACTTGCGCGAGGTCGCCTCGCTCGCCCTGTTCCTGGACAGCGGGTTGTTCGACGAGGTCGAGCTGCTGCTCACACCGATGCCGAAGGCGCCGCCCGGCCTGATCCGTTCCGCAGCTGGGGCGGCGTTGTGGGAGGCGGGGCGCTGGAACGACCTGCGTCGGCGGTGGAGCGGGGTGCGGCCGCGAAGCGGCGTGACGCGGATCGAGCGCATCGGTGCCACGATGTGGGTCCAGGGCCGGTTCCTTCCGGCACTCGCTTGGCTGATGTGGCACCGCAAGCGGGCCGGCGGGGATGACCGCAGGGAACTCGCCGAGACCGAAGGTCGCGTCATCGAACACATGTCGCGCGTTCCAGGGTTGAAATGGCTCGCCGCAAAGTTGGCTGCCGACGTTCTCCAGGAGATCGGGACAACAGACCAGACCGCAGGTGTGCACCAGTTCCGCCGGAGAACGGATCTCGCGAGCAGCCTCGCGGGAAGGCGTGGCGACCAGCACGCTGCAATCTCGAGCGAGTGGTTCGGGCAGGCCGGCAACATCCTCGCCTGGATCAGCTACCGGCATCGAATGCTGCGCGACCGATATCGCCATGACGACTCCACGAGTGATCTGGTCCGCGACTACCGAGAACTTCAGCGGTTGTACAAGGCTGTTGGGTCCCGTTCCGGTGCCATGCGCACACATCTGCTGCCTGGCGCTCACCGCGTGTTCAGCCTGGGCGAGGTAGTTGGCGGGGTGCGGTCCCTGCAATACGGCTGGTGTCAGCGTGCACGGATCGTGGCGCTGCACTTGATGCGACATATCGCGGACCGTCAGGGCAGGTAGATCTCATGCAGCTCGGGGTGCGCGCCCAGGCAGTAGTCAGAGGGATCTCTTGGCGGAAAACCGGTTCTCGTCGTGAGATTCGGCGCGGCGGCGGCGATGTACGCGAGACCGTCTGTCGCGCCGACACGTCCGGCCAGGAAGTCGGTCACGACCAGATGCGCCTCGATGTAGGCCATCGGATGCTGCCGCAACACCTCTCGGATCTCGTCGGCGAGCGCACTGTTGTCACGGCCGGCCGCACGTTCCAGCTCCGCGAGCCCAAGCATGGCGAACGTCCGGTGCACCGGCTCGTCCGAGGAGGACTCGACGACCTCGTCGTAGAGCCGCTCAGCCTCTCCGGGGTCACCGTGCGTGCGGGCCCACTCCGCCAGTTCCAGCGCGATCGATGCATCTGTGTAAGCCGTCCAGCCCGCACTACCGCGCAGCTTCGTCAGCCGATCCCGGTGGAGACGTTCGAACTCCGCGCCGTCACACATCATGCGGCGAGCGGTGAGCTGCACCGTGATCGACGCCGCCTCACCCGCTGGCAACCTTTCCAACGCGAACAATCCCTCCGCACGCTCCAGCTCCGTGATCGCGTCCTGCGGACGGTTGTCGTAGAGATGGAGACAAGCCTGTTGCCAGCAGGCCCAAGCGATCCAACGCACCCCTGCCAGGCCATCGACACCAGAGTGCAAGTCACGCACCAGCGAACGAGCCTGAGTGAGCTCGCCCGCCCACATGTGCGCGAAGGCCCGCTCGAACAGCGCGTGCGCCAGCAGGTCGACATCGCCAGCTATGCGCGCTAAGTCAGCCGCCTTGGTCGCATCAGCGACCGACGTCGCGAGATCACCTGTGAACCGTGCAGCCTTCGCGGTGCAAAGAAGGATCGCCGGGTCGTCCTTGTCGAGGGCCCGGCGGGCCCGCCTGCGTGCGGCCGTGTGCAAACCGCGAGAGCTGCTCAGAAGCGTTACGTGCACACGGTCCAGTCGCTGCCGCAACGTGCGGGGCAGCACCCAGGCAATCCGGCTCGCCGCGATGGCCAGCAACGGTTTGGTCCAGGACGCCTCGCCGTACAGGTCGATCGTCCTCAGCCGAGCTGCCGCGACCTTGACGCGGTATCGCAACGCAGGCAATCGCGGCACGAGAATCCTCAAAAGCTCTTCCCTCGCGCCGGCGCGATCACCGATGCGCTCGAGCAACAACGCCCGTGCCAGTCGCACGTCACCACCCAGGTGAGCAGGCAGCCGATCGTCCCGACGCTCCACCGCTTCCCTCTGATAGGGCGTGACACCGCCGGTCAAACCCTGCCCGTCCGCCCACGCCAGGAAAGCCGGGCTGAGGGTGTTCGGACGATCCCCGCCGAGAAAGTTGCCCACCTTTCCCAGCAACGGCAGACGTCGCATGAGACCGTCACGATCGCTGGTCGTCGCGAACCAGGTGATCTCTGCGGCGCCCGCGAAAGCGCCATCAAGCACCAGTCTCATATCCACGTCAAGACCCGCGTATCCGATGACGACCACGTGCCGCCCCGCGCAGTCGTCCACGAGCCGTTGCGCCCATGCGGGTGGCAACGGACGTACGACCTGGTCGGAGCGGAAGATGTACCGCCCTGAGCTCACCGTCCCGTGTGGCTTCAGCAAAACGGCGTCCGCGTCTGGGGCCACGCTGTCGTACGCGGCGACCTTCAGCGGCTTGGAGGACGCGGCCTCGATCAGTTCGTCGACGTTCACGGTCCACACGCGGTCACCGCTGGCGAGAGCGGTCGCGAGCACGGTGTGCAAGGCGTTTGGGTGGCCTTGGCGCAACGTACGGGTGAGCCAGAGTTCCAGGGGGAGGCCACCCTCGTGCAACGCGCGCATGAAGGTCTCGGGCGCGAGTTGAGCAGCACCGTTGACGGCGTCGGGCGGCAACTCCAACTGCTCTACCAGATAGCTGCGAAGGGCGAAGAACAAGGGCAGCCCGGCGGGCGGGGCGACGCTCGCGCCGGCACCGACAATGAAGGTTCGGCGCATAGGCTTACTGGGCAACAACACACACCCCGCGCCCGTCTGTTGTCGCAAGCCAAGAAGTCGCCTTTACCGTGAACGGCCTCGTGCTGAGGCGACTTGTCAGAGAGAGTCGGCGCACGCGCCTGGCGTCTGCTCTGTGTCTTGAGGTATGTGCGCTGGCAAGCACACCCATCGAGGATGTGGCCAGAACCGGCCATGCCATGTCGCAGCTCCTATCCTGACGTGTCCGCCGAAAGCAACCGATGTCGTCAACGCTTCCGGTGAATCGCGGTGCCACAAGTGGTTGTTACGGATGCTGACTGGACACTTCGCTGACGACGTTGATCCCGTTCACCCCAGCACGTGCGACCTGTTTCGCAGCTCGGTAGCACCGGACCACCAACGGCACGATCGGATGATGGGTCTCCGTCCTGAGGTGTATCGAGGCGGCCTGTCCTCTCGGCGGCACGATGCTCGAAGTGTTCCCTCGGTCGTCCGCGACAGCGGCCGCAGCCCGACTGCTCGGTCGAAGGTTCGTCGACATCACCAGCGAGGCGGAGAGGAGGGCAGCATGAGCACGGCCTCTACCTACCACCGAGGTGCAGGGATCGAGCTTTACCTGGGCGACGCCCTGCAGGTGCTCCGCAGACTCGACACGCGTTCTGTTGATTGCGCGGTGACGTCACCGCCGTACTGGGGGCATCGCGACTACGGCGTAGTCGGACAGTACGGGCAAGAGGAACGCGTCGAGGACTTCGTCGAAGTCCTGCGTGTCCTGTTCGCCGAGGTACGTCGTGTCCTCAAACCGTCTGGGACCTGCTGGCTGAACCTTGGCGATTCCTATGGTGGCTCGTGGGGAAACTACGTCGCCGCCGGCTCAACCGCGCCCACCGCTAACGACGAGGTTCGCCGCCGTCGCCACGGCACGCACCGGCCACCTCAGTCCCGTGTGCTGAGGAAGAGCCTCATCGGGGTGCCGTGGCGAGTTGCGCTCGCGATGCAGGAAGACGGTTGGCTACTGCGGAACTCGATCGTGTGGCACAAACCGAACGCTCGACCTGAATCCGTACGTGACCGGCTTGGCAACCGCTACGAGTCCGTCTTCTTCTTTGCGACGTCCAAGGACCACTACTTCGCACCCGCGCTCAGTCCACTCGGCGACGTGTGGAGCGTGCCGACGCAGTCCTTTCACGGTCACACGGCAGTCGGGCCGGTCGAGGTCGCGCGGCGAGTGATCGAGCTCGGGTGTCCACTCGGTGGCGTGGTGCTCGACCCGTTCAGCGGGACAGCGACGACGGGCCTTGCCGCTCGCCAGCTCGGCCGTTCCTACATCGGGGTCGACCTCAATTCCGCGTTCCACGATCTCGCGATCGCTCGCTTCGCCAAGCAGGAGGAGGCGTCACCATGACAGCGAAGCCGCTGACCGTCGCCGAGGTCATCGCACTGCCCGCCGTCGTCGACATCGTTCTGGCCGGCCGAGCCTTTGGCCTCGGACGCACGTCCGCGTACGCCTTGGCGCGCAGAGGCGAGTTCCCTTGCCGCGTCGTGCGGGTCGGATCCGCTTATCGCGTTCCCGCTGCCGAGCTGCGCCGAGAACTCGGGCTCGAACCGGTACCTGCGGAGCCGACTCCACCCGTGCCATCTCAGCCGCTCGTGACCAAGGTGGTCCGCAAGCGGCGGACTCGTGACTGACAGTCCACTCTCGACACGATCGGATCTCCATGTCTCGGGCCAAGTTCACCCATTTCTCGGGCTCGCTCGGGCTCCCGCCGCAGCGCGAGCATGATGGTCATGCAATCCAAGACGGCTGACGCATCCAAGGGCGTCGCGGTCGGCTCCACCTTCAAACGCTGTTCGTGCCGCGACCCGAAGACGGGCAAGTTGTTCGGGAAGTCCTGCCCGAAACTCAGCAGGAGTGAGCACGGCACCTGGGGCTACCGCATCGAGCTACCTGCGAGTGCGGACGGTGAACGGAGGCCGCGCCGACGCACGACGTTTGACAGCGCGACCGAAGCCCAGGACGAGCTGGACCTGATCCGACGACTGCTCAAGATCCCCAGGCCTGGGGACACCAAAGCCCTCACCCAAGTCGGCGACCTCATCGCGGAAGCGATCAGCAACTCGACAGCGATTCCGGACGAGGACACCGTCCGTCGTCGGGTCCGGCCCAAAGGCGGACTGCGTGACCGCATCCAGGTCGGTTCCTACTTCCAGGCCTGGTTGCCGAAGCGGAAGGGCCTCGCGAAGAACACCTACCGCAGCTACGAGTCGCACATCCGCCTGTATCTCGTGCCGTACCGCGGCGAGATCTGGCTCGACGAACTGGAGAGCGCCGACTTCACGCTCATGTTCGAGCAGATCGAGGAGTTCAACGACCGGATCGAGGAGCCGCGCAACAGCCCGGACCCGGACCACCGCGCGCTCGCGCGGTACCGGCGCCCGGTCGGCATCGCCTCGATGCACCGGATCGTCGCCACCGCGCGCAAGGGTCTCAACGACGCGATGTACGGCGACGGCTTGATCACTCTCAACCCTGCCGTGAAGGTCGAGCTTCCGCCCGAGGTGCGGCCCAAGCCGCTCGTGTGGACCGAGGCTCGCGTCGAGCGGTGGCAGGAAACGGGAGAGATCCCGGGCAAGGTGATGGTGTGGACGCCCGAGCAGACGGGTGCCTTCCTCGACTCGATCGCGCACCACGTCTGTACGCGTTCTTCCACCTGCTCGCCCACGCCGCCCTGCGCCGAGGAGAGGGACTTGGGCAGTACTGGGCCGACCTTGATGAGAACGCAGCGTCGCTCGCGATCAGGTTCCAGCTCCTACAGATTGGCTGGGAGACCGAGTTCGACACTCCGAAAACCGACAGCAGCGTCGCGATCATCACGCTCGACCGCGGGACTGTCCTGGAGCTGTGCGCTCACCGGTCCAGGCAGCGGCGTGAACGCGAAGCGGCAGGGGACGCGTGGGTCGATCTCGGCCTCATGTTCACCGAGCTGGACGGCTCGCCGCTGCACCCCGCCGCCGTCACCGACCTGTTCAACGAACTGGTCGAAGCAGCAGGTTTGCCGCCGATCCGTCTGCATGACCTGCGCCACGGAGCGGCGACCCTCGCGCTGGCATCCGGGGCGGACATGAAGGTCGTGTCCAGCATGCTCCGGCACTCCTCGATCACCATCACGGCCGACACCTACACCGGCGTGCTGCCGCAGGTCGCCCGCGAGGCAGCCGAGGGAATCGCCCGTCTCGTGCCGCGCAAGGTCGCCTCGGTCCGCGTGATGCCGGAACGTCCGGTGATCGAAGATCATCCGCGTCTCGGGGTCACCTCGGGCGCGCCAAACCATGATCCAGAACGACCAAAGGAAGAATTCGGATGAGTACCCGAAAAGCAGAGAAGCAGGTCAACTCGAAAGTCGACCTGCTTCTCTGGAGTACGCCGCCAGGGACTCGAACCCCGGACCCGCTGATTAAGAGTCAGCTGCTCTAACCAACTGAGCTAGCGGCGCTTGTTTGTGTGTCGGAGGCTTGCTCGTTCCGACGGGAAGAACGTTAGCACAGCGTCTCCGCACGCTCCCAATCGGCTGGTCAGCACGGGTTTGGGGGCGCATCGGCCACGTAACGATCCGGCCACTTGCGCAACTTCGGGCCACCCCCTGTCGTCACCTAGACGGGGGACGCCAAAACGACTTCGTGCAGGCAGTCTCGGGAGCGGTGACAAGCAGAACGGAAGTACGTCCATGGGGATGTGGAGCAGGCGCGGTCATGGGGTGGTCGCAGCGGGAATCGCTGTGATGCTGATCGCAGGCTGTTCGGGGGGCGGCGACAGCGCGACCGGGGGCGCCGGCGGGGAGTCGAGCGCTCCTCCTCCGCCGCCCAAGCCCGTCACGCTGACGCTGGCGCTGAACAACGGTGCGGCGGACGTGTCGCCAGGGCTGCCGGTGATCGCGACGGCGGCGGACGGGAAGCTGACCGAGGTCAAGCTGTCCAACGCCGACGGCAAGCTCGTCGAGGGGAAGATGAACCCCGAGGCGACGCAGTGGACGAACACCGAGCCGCTCGGTTACTCCAAGACGTACAAGCTGTCCGCCACGGCGACGGGTGAGGACGGCAAGCCGCAGACCAAGGAGTCGTCCTTCACGACGGTGAAGCCGCGCACGCTCACGTACGTGTCGACGAACCCCCAGGACGGCACCACGATCGGCGTCGGGCAGCCGCTGGCCTTCTACTTCGACGAGCCGGTGGCCGACAAGGTCGCGGCCGAGAAGATGCTCGAGATCACCACCGAGCCCAAGGTCGAGGGTGCCTTCTACTGGTTCAACAAGAAGGAGGTGCACTGGCGTCCGCAGGCGTTCTGGAAGTCAGGCACCAAGATCACGATGAACATCAAGGTCTACGGCAAGCACATCGGTGACGGCATCTACGGCCAGGAAGACCGCACGATCACCACGACGGTCGGCGACGAGGTCATCTACGAGGCCGACGGCCAGGCGCACACGGTCAACGTCAAGGTCAACGGCCAGGTCGTCAAGACCATGCCGACCTCGATGGGCAACGCCGCCAACACCACTCCCACCGGCACGTACGTGCTGATGGAGAAGCACGACCACATGATCATGGACTCGACGACGTACGGCCTCGCGCTCGAGAACGGCGGCTACAAGACGCCGGTCGACTGGGCCTACCGCATGTCCAATAGCGGCATCTTCTTCCACAGTGCGCCGTGGTCCATCGGTGACCAGGGCCGCCGCAACGTGAGCCACGGCTGCCTGAACCTGTCGCCGGAGAACGCCAAGTGGGTGTTCGACAACAGCAAGCAGGGCGACGTCGTGACCGTCGCGAACTCCGGTGGCCCGGCGCTCGAGTCGTGGGACGGCTTCGGCGACTGGCAGGTCCCGTGGTCCACGTGGGTCCAGGGCAACCGCTAAAGCTCTAGGAGACCGTCACCTGGCCACCCGACACGGCCAGGTGACGGTTCACCTGCACCGCCTCCAGCATCCGCCGGTCGTGCGTGACCAGCAGCAACGTGCCGGGGTAGTTCTCCAGCGCCGTCTCCAGCTGCTCGATCGCGGCCAGGTCGAGGTGGTTCGTCGGCTCGTCCAGCACCAGCAGGTTCACCCCGCGGCCCTGCAGCAGCGCCAGCGCCGCCCGCGTCCGCTCACCCGGTGACAGCGACGCGGCCGTGCGCATCACGTGCGCCGCCTTCAGCCCGAACTTCGCCAGCAGCGTCCGGACGTCGGCCGGGTTCATCTCCGGCACGGCCTGTTCGAACGCGGTCACCAGCGGCAGGTCGCCCAGGAACAGCCCGCGCGCCTGGTCCACCTCGCCGACCACGACGCCGGAGCCCAGGGTCGCGTAGCCGGACGTCAGCTCGACGCGGCCCAGCAACGCGGCCAGCAGCGTCGACTTGCCCGCGCCGTTCGCGCCGGTGATCGCGACCCGGTCCGCCCAGTCGATCTGCAGGTCCACCGGGCCGAGCCGGAAGCCGCCACGCTCGACGACCGCCGCCCGCAACGACGCCACGATCGCGCCGGAACGCGGGGCCGCGGCGATCTCCATCCGCAGCTCCCACTCCTTGCGGGGCTCCTCGACGACCTCCAGGCGTTCGATCATGCGGTCGGTCTGGCGGGCCTTCGAGGCCTGCTTCTCGGTGGCGTCGGCACGGAACTTGCGGGCGTTCTTGTCGTTGTCGGTCGCCTTGCGCCGGGCGTTCTTCACGCCCTTGTCCATCCACGCCCGCTGCATGCGCCCACGGGCCTCCAGCGAGGCCTTGGTGTCCGCGAACTCCTCGTAGTCGTCACGGGCGTGCTGGCGGGCACGCGCGCGTTCGTCGAGGTACGACTCGTAGCCGCCGCCGTACAGGCGCACGGAGTTCTGGTGCAGGTCGAGCTCCAGCACGCTGGTGACCGTGCGGGCCAGGAACTCGCGGTCGTGCGAGACCAGCACGGTGCCGGCGCGCAGGCCCGTGACGAACTTCTCCAGCCGCTCCAGGCCGTCGAGGTCCAGGTCGTTGGTCGGTTCGTCGAGCAGGAAGATGTCGTAGCGGCTGAGCAGCAACGACGCCATGCCCGCCCGCGCGGCCTGACCACCGGACAGCGACGTCATCAACGCGTCGAGGCCCACGGTCAGCCCGAGGTCCGACACGACCTCCAGGGACCGTTCCTCCAGGTCGGCGCCGCCCAGCGCGAGCCACTGGTCCAGCGCGTCCGAGTAGCCCTCGTCGTTGCCCGCGGTCAACGCCTCGGTGGCCACGTCCAGGGCACGTTGCGCGTCCGCGACACCCGTGCGGCGGGCCAGGAAGTCGCGCACGGTCTCGCCTTCGAGCCGTTCGGGCTCCTGGGCCAGGTGCCCGACGTTGGCCGAGGGCGGGCTCAGCGACACGCGGCCCTGCTCCGGCGGGATCAGGCCGGCCAGTGTCCGCAGCAGCGTCGACTTGCCCGCGCCGTTGACGCCGACGAGCCCGATGACGTCGCCGGGAGCGACCACCAGGTCCAGTCCGGAGAACAGGACGCGGTCACCGTGACCCGCGGCGAGATCCTTGGCGACGAGCGTGGTCATGAAGACTCCCCTGAACGTGAAGAAAGGCCCCCGCGAGTGCGGAGGCCTTTCGACAAAGGGTGAGTGACGGGACTTGAACCCGCGACACCTGGGATCACAACCCAGTGCTCTACCGGCTGAGCTACACCCACCATTGCCAGTCGTTGACCGGCAGAGGAAGCATAGCAACGACGGCCAACGATATTGAAATCGGGGGGTTCAAAGTCCGAACTCGCGAGGTTCAGTCGGTGTTCTTCAGCAGGTCAGCGGCCACGGCCTGGGCCTGCTCGGACGACGGGCCCGGCTGCGGCACGAACGCCGTCCGCCGGTAGTACGCGAGCTCCCGGATGGACTCGACGATGTCGGCGAGCGCCCGGTGCGCGAGGCCCTTGCCCGGCTGCGCGTAGTAGATGCGCGGGTACCAGCGCCGGCACAGCTCCTTGATCGACGAGACGTCGACCATGCGGTAGTGCAGGTGGGCGTCCAGCGCCGGCATGTCGCGGGCGATGAAGCCGCGGTCGGTGGCGATGGAGTTGCCGGCCAGGGGAGCGGTCCGCGGGTCGGGGACCCACTCCTTGATGTAGGCCAGCACGGCGGCCTCTGCTTCCTCCAGCGACACGGCGGAGGCGCGCACCTCCTCGGTCAGGCCCGACTTGGCGTGCATCTGCATGACGACTTCCGGCATCGAGGCGAGCACTTCGTCATCCGCGTGGATCACGATGTCCACGCCGTCGCCGAGCACGTTGAGCTCGGCGTCCGTGACCAGTGCCGCGATCTCGATCAGAGCGTCCTTGCCCAAGTCGAGTCCGGTCATCTCGCAGTCGATCCACACCAGACGATCCATCACGCCGGAAACATTACTGCGCGGAGCGTCAACTTCGAGTGGCGGCGTGCAGCAACCTGGTTACGCTCCTCGTGCATGACGGCTCAAGCTGAGATCGCTGCTGGGTACGCGTCCGAGGGCGCGGCCATCGAGCTCGGCGCGGTGCTGGTCGACGGGAGTGTCGAGTCGACCGCGCACGTCCGCATCCCGCTGGCCATGGTCAACCGCCACGGACTTGTCGCCGGCGCAACGGGAACCGGCAAGACCAAGACCCTCCAGCTGCTCGCCGAACAGCTCTCCAACAACGGTGTGCCGGTGTTGATGGCGGACGTGAAGGGCGACTTGTCCGGTCTGTCGCAGCAGGGCGCGGACAGCGACCGGACCAAGGCCAGGGCCGCCGACACGGGTGACGACTGGCAGCCGCAGTCGTACCCGACGCAGTTCCTGTCGATCGGCACGGGCGGTCTCGGCGTGCCGTTGCGCGCCACGATCACGAGCTTCGGGCCGATCCTGCTGTCGAAGGTGCTCGGCCTGAACGACACCCAGGAGTCGACGCTCGGCCTGATCTTCCACTGGGCCGACAGCCGCGGCCTGCCGTTGCTCGACACCAAGGACCTGCGCAGCGTCATCCAGCACCTCACCAGCGACGAGGGCAAGGCCGACCTCAAGGGCATCGGCGGTGTCTCCAGTTCCACGGCGGGGGTGATCCTTCGGGCGCTGGTCAACCTGGAGGCGCAGGGCGGCGACAGGTTCTTCGGCGAACCGGAGCTCGACCCGGCCGACCTGATGCGGCAGCGCGACGGCAAGGGTGTCGTGAGCCTGCTGGAACTGGCCGAGCTGCAGGGCAACCCGGCGTTGTTCTCCACGTTCCTGATGTGGTTGCTGGCGGAGCTCTTCGAGACGTTGCCGGAGGAGGGCGACGTCGAGAAGCCCAAGCTCGTCTTCTTCTTCGACGAGGCGCATCTGCTGTTCTCCAACGCCTCCAAGGCGTTCCTCGACCAGATCACCCAGACCGTGAAGCTCATCCGCTCCAAGGGGATCGGCGTCTTCTTCTGCACGCAGCTGCCGACCGACATCCCGAACGACGTGCTTTCGCAGCTCGGCGCGCGCGTCCAGCACGCACTGCGCGCGTTCACGCCGGACGACCAGAAAGCGTTGGCGCGCACGGTGAAGACGTACCCGACGACGCCGCACTACGACCTGGAGAAGGCGCTCACGTCGCTCGGCATCGGCGAGGCGATCATCACCGTGCTCAGCGAGAAGGGCGCGCCGACGCCGGTCGCGTGGACCCGGCTGCGGGCGCCGCGGTCGTTGATGGACACCATCGGAAACGACGCGATCAAGCAGGCCTCCCAGTCGTCGGACCTGCACGGCAAGTACTCGGAGACGATCGACCGCGAGTCGGCCTACGAGCAGCTGATGCAGAAGGTCGCGCCGCCGCAGGAAGAACAGCAGCAGCAAGCCCCGGCTCCTCCCCGTCAGGAGAAGGAGGAACCGGGGATGGTCGAGAAGGTGCTCGGCAACAGCGCCGTGAAGTCGTTCCTGCGGTCAGCCGGCAGCGCCCTGGCGCGCGAGATCACGCGAGGCCTGTTCGGGACTTCGCGCAAGCGACGCTGACAGCACGGCCGCGCCGATGCACAGGGCGCCCGCGACGTACCAGGCCAGGTCGTAGCTGCCCAGGTGGTCGCGGGTGAGCCCGGCAGCCGAGGCCGCGAGGGCCGCGCCGAGCTGGTGCGACGCGAACACCCAGCCGAACACGACGGGCCCGGACATCCCGAAGTACTGGCGGCACAACGCCACGGTCGGCGGCACGGTCGCGACCCAGTCCAGGCCGTAGAAGATGATGAACACCAGCATCGACGGGTGCGCCGACTCGCCGAACAGCTGGGGCAGCAGCATCAGCGAGAGTCCGCGCAACGCGTAGTAGCCCGCCAGCAGCAGCCGCGAGTCCACGCGGTCGGTCAGCCAGCCGGACGCGATCGTGCCCACGATGTCGAACACCCCGACCAGCGCCAGCAACCCGGCCGCGGTCGTCGTCGGCATGCCGTGGTCGTGCGCTGCGGGGATGAAGTGCGTGCCGACCAGGCCGTTCGTGGACGCGCCGCAGATCGCGAACCCACCGGCGAGCAGCCAGAACGGCCGGGTCTTCGCGGCCATCTTCAAGGCACCGAGGGCGCGCTTCGCCGCACCACCACCAGGCGGCGGGGGAGTGTCCTCGGTCGCGCCGAGCGGCAACAGCCCCATGTCCCGCGGGTACTCGCGCAGGAAGAACGCGGCCAGCGGCACGACGGCCAGCGCGGCGATGCAGATCACCAGCGACGCGTACCGCCAGCCGTAGGACTCGGACAGCCAGGCCACGGTCGGCAGGAACACCAGCTGTCCGGCCGCGCCACCTGCCGTCAGCACGCCCGTGACCAGGCCGCGGTGCCGCACGAACCAGCGGCCGGTGATCGTCGCGACGAACGCCAGCGCCATCGAGCCGGTGCCTAGCCCGACCACGACGCCCCACAGCAGGACCAGCTGCCACGACGCGGTCATGAACACCGTCAGGCCGCTGCCGATCGCGACCAGCGTCAACGCGCAGGTCACCACGACCCGCACGCCGAACCGGTCCATCAGCGCGGCCGCGAACGGCGCGGTCAACCCGAACAGCAACAGGTTGATCGAGATGGCGAGCGAGATCGTGCCGGTGCTCCAGCCGAACTCCGCTTGCAGCGGCTCGATCAACGCGCCCGGCGCCGCGCGGAACGACGCGGCACCGACCAAGGCGATGAAGGACACGCCTGCGACAACCCAGGCCCAATGCAGTCTCACGCCGACAAGGTTCGGCGATGGCCGACGCTTCAACCAGTGGCCCGATGGCCAACATGTGAAAGAATCAGGCCATGCACCGGATCGCCGTTCTCGCGCTCGAGCAGTCGGTCGCCTTCGACATCGGCAGCTCCACGCACATGTTCGCCCGGCTCGCGGACCGCTACGAGGTCGTCGTCTGCTCGCCGGGCCGCCGCCCGATCCCCACGACCGGTGGCTTCACCATCGCGCCCGAGCACGGCTTGGAGGTGCTCCAAGACGCGGACACGGTGCTCGTGCCGGGCACCCACTACAAGCCCGCGCGCGAGGGCCGGCTCGAACCGGCAGTGCTGGAGGCGCTCACGACGACGAACGCGCGCCGGATCATGTCGATCTGCACGGGCGCGTTCGTGCTCGCCGCAGCCGGGCTGCTCGACGGCAGGCCCGCGACGACGCACTGGGGCACCACCGACCAGTTCCGCGCGCTCTACCCGAAGGTGCGCCTGAACCCGGACGTGCTGTTCATCGACGACGGCGACATCCTGACGTCGGCGGGTGTCGCCGCGGGAATCGACCTGTGCCTGCACGTCATCCGGTCCGACCACGGCAGCGAGGTCGCCAACTGGATCGCCCGCTACTGCGTCGTGCCCGCGTGGCGGCAGGGCGGCCAGTCCCAGTTCGTCGACCGGCCGGTGCCGAGCTACCCGGACACCTCGACCGCGCTCGC
Organism: Lentzea sp. HUAS TT2; assembly: GCF_051853195.1. Lineage (NCBI taxonomy): Bacteria > Bacillati > Actinomycetota > Actinomycetes > Pseudonocardiales > Pseudonocardiaceae > Lentzea > Lentzea sp. HUAS TT2. The sequence goes on from NZ_CP196667.1 coordinate 4,359,908, forward strand.
CCGCGAGTGGGCCTTGGAGCGCCTCCAAGAACCGCTCGACCTGGCCGCGATGGCCTCGCAGGTGCAGATGAGCGTGCGGACGTTCACCCGCCGGTTCCGCGCCGAGACCGGCATGTCACCGGGTCAGTGGCTGACGCAGCAGCGCGTCGACCGCGCCCGGCACCTGCTGGAGTCCACGGACCTGCCGGTCGACCAGGTCGCGAACCACGCCGGCTTCGGCACCGGCGCGGCTCTGCGGCAGCAGCTGGCGGCCTCGATCGGGGTCTCGCCGAGCGCCTACCGTCAGACGTTCCGTTCGGCCTGACCGTCCACAGCGGACTCGTCGACCAGGAACGGGCGCAGCAGGTCCGGCACGGCCTCGTCGGCCAGCGCCAGTCCGTCCGCCTCGCCGACGTCCGTGACGTGGTAGACACCCGCACCCGCCGCGGTGGTCGCGCCGATCGTCACCAACCCGCTGCGGCGCTGGAAGAACGACCGGTGGATGCGCCAGCCGATGATGCCGGTGCGCTGCAACGCGACGGTGCTGCGAACGAGGGAGTTGTTGCGCGTCACCAGATAACGCTCGTCCAGCGCATTGCCAAGTGAACGGTAGTTGTCCCAGCCGACCAGCGCGGCGAACGGGAGGATCGCCACCGGGATCGGCCACGCCCACGACGGCGCGAAGACCGCGAGACCGACGGCGATCACGATCCACGGCATCGTGTGCCGGACCATGCTGCGGCGCAACGCGGCGAACGGGTGCTTGCGCAGCCGCAGCGTCGTCGGGTCGTTGCCGACCTTCAGCACGTCCCGCGACACCTGGTGCGCCACGGACAACGGCGCGGGCGGCAGCAGCAGGTTGCTCTCGCCCTTCGAGCCCAGGCCCGTCGTCACCGCGGCGAGCTTGGCGCCCTTGCCGGCGCGCACCAGCAGCGGTTCCTGGATGTCGACGCCGCGAAGCCGTTGCTCCTCCACCGAAACCGACCGGGTGGTGAGCAGACCCCGTTGCACGCGCAGGGTTCCGTCCGGTTCGCGGGTCAGCCGGTAGTTCCAGAACTGAAGGATGTACAGCGGGATCGACAGCACCAGCCCGACCACGGCCAGCACGACCAGGAACCCGGCGAAGAGCGCGAGGCTGGGGTTCTCGAACAACCACTCCCACAGGTCCTGCACGGGGTGCAGGCCGAGGTCGTCGGCGTAGTTCGACAGCACGCCGAACAGGGCGCCGATCGCGACGAGACCCGACAACGACAGCGGCGCGAACTTCAGCCACTTCAGGTCGAGCTGCGAGATGACCTCGGACTCGGGCAGCGGAACCGGGTCCGCGTCCTCGCCCTCGGGAGTCGCCTTGGGCGCGACTCCCTTCTGCAGCAACAACAACCGCAGCCGTTCGGCCTCCTGCTGCGTCACCGCGTCGAGCGTGAGGCCGTCCGTGCCGGGAACGTCCTGCTGTCCCGTGCCGATCCGCACCGCCGAGAGCCCGAAGATCCGGTGGCCCGGCTTGGAGGTGAGGTCGACCGTCCTGATGCGATCACGCGGCACCGCGAGCTGCTTGCGGGTCAACAGGCCCGTGTGCAGCTCGACCTGGTCGTCGGTGATGCGGTACCTCGTGGTGCGCCAGATGAGGTAGCTGAACGCGAGGATCGCCGCGACCGTCGCGCCGGACGCGATGAGCCGCCACTTCTCGCCGTTGCCGGTGAACAGCAGCACGAGGATCGGCACCAGCATCGCGATGCCCTCGTTGAGCGGCCGCACGACCAGCATCCGCACGTGCAGGCGGTGCCATTCCTGCAGCGGCTCGGTGAACTCCGGTGCGGCGGGCAGTCCGGCGGGAACCTCAGCGGTCACGTGGCATCACCGGGCGTGGCCTGCGTGGTGTTCGTCAGTTCCACCACGAGCCTCTGCGCGACCTCGTGGTCCAGGCCCTCGATCTCCACGGGACCGGCGGCCGACGCCGTCGTCACCGTGACGGTCGACAGGCCGAGCAACTGCTGGAACGGCCCGCGTTTCGTGTCGATCGTCTGGATCCGGGACACGGGCGCGACCCTCCACTCCTGGTTCAGCCAGCCGGAGAGGGTGTAGACGGCGTCCTGCGTGGTCTCCCAGCGGTGGACGCGGTAGCGCCAGCTCGGTTCGACCGCGGTGTGCACGATCCCGACGACCAGTGTGGCGATCAAGAGCGCCAGCTCCCACGTCGGCGGCTCGTCCACCAGCAGGAACACGATCAGCTGGGGCACGAAGAGCACGAGCCAGAACACGGCGGCCTGCATCGTCCACAGCAGGACGGACTTCGGGCTCACCTGGTGACGAGGTGTGCGCAGTTGCAGAGTCACCCCACAAGGGTGCCTCACTCGTACCTGGTGGTGTGGTCAGGTGTGTCAATTGGTGTGTCGGTGGCCGGGGTGGTCCTGCTTGCGAGGGAGGCGGGACCACCCCGGCTCACGCGATCCGGTCAGGGCTGGGCGCAGTACGGCGGCGTGAAGATGTCCGGGTTGTCAGCCGATGCCGCACCGCTCATCGCCAGCAGCGCCCCCAAACTGAGGATCACAGCCGCGACGGTTCGAGCGATAGTGTTCAACTTCATTGAGGGGCTCCTTCGTTAGGTGGCGGCCGTGGATGAGGGCAGGAAGTCGTTGACGAGGTTCGGTGCGCGGTTGCGGGCGGTCCGGCTGCAGCGCGGTTTGTCGCAAAAGGACCTCGCGTGCCCCGGTGTCTCCATGAGCTACGTGTCGCGGCTCGAGTCCGGCGAACGGGTGCCGTCGCCCACCGTCGTCCGCAGGCTCGCCGAGGTGCTCGGCGTCGACCCGTCCGAGCTGATGGTCGACGAGGACCGCACCGCGATGCAGGACGAGGCGCTGGCGTGGTGCGAGGCGCTGCTCGCGTACCACGACGGCGACCTGGTGATGGCCGTCGATCTGCTGGAAACGCTGGGAAAGCGGTCCGACGAGGAGATGTTCGGCTGGTGCGTGCGCTGGACGCGCCTGGTGATGCTCGCCAGGCAGCGCGACCACGAGGGTCTGCTGCTGGCGGCGGCGAAGCTGCGCAAGTCGTGGTCTCCCGGTCCGGCGGTGGACGCGCTCGTGGAGATCCTGCGCGCATCCTCGTTGCGGCGCCTCGCCCGGACGGCCGAATCCGTGAAGGCCGCGAGCGAGGCCGTCGAGCTGGCGAGCGGTGACGGCGAACGGGTGCGTCGCGTGCACACCCGCGCACTCATCTCGTTGTGCGCCGAGCTCACCGGTGCGGGCCGTCTCGCCGACGCCGAACAGGTCGTGGACCAGCTTTCCGTGCGGCTGCCCGAACTCGGCCGCGACCGGCTCGCGATCTCCACGTGGTGGGTGCGCGCCAAGGTCGCGGATCGTCTGGGGGACCGCATGGAGGCAGCGCACTGCATCCGCGAGGCCGTCGCGATGCTCGACGACTTCGACGGTGACCCCGAGTACCGCTGCCGCGTCCGCCTGGCCGGTGCGGCCATCGTGCTGCGCACACCGGGAGCGAACCTCGACGACGCGGTCGCGTTGCTGGACAAGGTGGAGACGACGGTCGCGGCGATGCGCCGGCAGGAGAACCTCCTCGCGCACGCCCGCGCCCTGCGGGCGGAACTGGCGTTGCGCGACGGGGAGGTCGACCGGGCGCGCGAACTGGCGGAGGTCGCGCTCGCCACCGGGCACCTCGACGCGGAACTGCAGCTGCGGTGCCACCTCCTGCTCGTGCGCGCGGCGGACGAGGTCGATCCGGCCGGTGGCGCCGACGCACGCGCCGCGCTGGCCGCGTTGCTGGAGCACATCAACCCCGAGGGCGTCGACCCGTTGCTCTGGCGGGACGTGGCACGCATCGCGCTGCGCAAGCACTAGTGCCTTCGGCGCTAGGCGGCGTTGCCTGGTCATGACCGCCCCTCGCTCATTAACCGGACACCTTGTTAACGGAGCATGACACAGACCAGTTACCCATCACATCACCCAATTACACCGCGCAAACATGGGTAAAACACCCGGTAACCGGCAGTTCTCGGTCGGCGGCAAGCGACCGAACGGGCGATCACCGGCAAGGCTGGTCGGCTCAGTTGTCAAGGAATTGACTGCGAATGACTAGATGGTGGTCAGGTTCATCCACCAGACGATGGCACCGGCGCGGCCGTTGACGTCAAGGGTCGTGTAGATGCGCTGGAGGTGGTTCTGCACGGTCTTGGGGGACAAGCCGAGCGACTCCGCGATCATCGCCGTGCTCGCCCCGGCGGCCACGAGCCGCAGCACCTCGATGCCGCGTTTGGTGAGTCCTGCTCGCAGTGCGCGGGCGATCCGGGTGTTCGTGTGTTCCGCGGTACCGGTTTCGTGGAGCTCACCGGCGTTCGGCACGCGCACCACCGTGTCCTCGCGCTTGGGCTCGAAACGCCTGTGCGCCAACTGTTCCACGAGCCGTGACGACAGGTCGTGCTCACGCATCCGCAGCAGATCGCGGCCTTCCTGCAACTCCCACAACCGGTACTGCTCCAGTTGCAGCCGCGCGTGCCGCAACGCCCGCTCGAGATCGCCGCACCGTTCGTGCGCCTCGCTGAGCTGCTGGTGCGCGTGCACCGCCACTTCCCGTGCCAGACAGCTCATCGCGAGTTCGGCGGCCTGGGTGAGCTGGCTGATCTGCTCGGGGTGACGTCCCCGCGCACCGCTGAGCCGCGCCCGCGCCATCAGCGCCTCCGCCCGTGCCACCGGGCGGTTCTTTCCGGCAAGCAACTGGTCAGCGCGCTGCCAGCTGCGGTGTGCGCGGTCAAGTTCACCCAGATCGATGCGCACGTGTGTCAGCAGGACGTTGACCATCGCCATCCGCACCGGATCGCCGAGGGTCTTCCAGCGGTCGCGCACCTGCGCGCACAACGCTTCCGCGCGGCGGAGCTTGCGCACGCACGGCTCCCCGTCGAGGCTGCACCGGCTCTCCTCGGTGCGGATCATGCAGTGCTCGTGGTACTGCATGCGCATCACCCGCGCCTGTTCGAACAGCACCGAGCCGATCAGCTCGTTGTCCCCGGTGAGCTCCGCGAGACCCAGTGCGCGGGCGAAGGAGTTGAAGCTCCGCTCCCGCGAGTCGAGACGCAGTTCCACCACGGCACGGGAAAAGCTGCACCGCGCCTGGAGTCCGATGTGGCGGTTCGCCGCCGCGATCTTCTGCACCTTGTCGATCGTGTCGAGCGCGCTGGGCCACAGCCCTCGCTTGCCCAGCGCCACCGACTGCGCCAGCACGCCCTCCGCCACGCCCTCCGCGTCGTCCAGCCACGAGAACGCGGCCACGGCCTTCTCCGCGTACTCCAGCGCCTCGCCCGGCCTGCCCTCGTCCAGGGCGATGCGCGCCTCGCGCAGGTTGTGCACAGCGTTGGATCGCGGATCCGCGGTCCTGCCCGGAACCGTCATGGTGGAGCCCCCTCATTCGGAGGCTGACTCTAGTGGTGCTCGCGCAATTGACGTTTCAACACTTTTCCGGCTGCGTTGCGAGGCAACTCGTTGACGAAGAAAACATCCCGGGGAACGGAGTACCGCGCCAGATTCGCCTTCACGTGTTCACGTATGTGTTCAGCCGTCAGTGTTTTTGCGCCTACAACGAAAGCGGCGAGTCGCTGGCCCCACTCGTCGTCCGGCACACCGAGAACCGCGACCTCCGTGACGCCGTCCAGCGTCGAGAGCAAATCCTCGACGTCGTGCGGGTAAACGTTTTCACCACCTGACACGATCATCTCGTCGTCGCGGCCGGCCACGAACAGCAGGCCGTCCTTGAGATAACCGAGATCGCCCGTCGACATAAGGCCGTCCAGCGACTCCTTGCTCGTGCCGTTGGTGTAGCCGTCGAACAGCATCTCGTTGCCCACGAAGATGCGCCCGGTCTCGCCCGGTGCCACGGGTTCGCCCCGATAGTCCACAATGGCCAGTCTGGTGCCGAGCGGTGGTTTGCCCGCCGTGCCGGGTTCGCGCAGCATCTCCTCCGGTGTCGCGATGCTGGCCCAGCTCACTTCCGTTGAGCCGTAGAGGTTGTAGAGCACCGGCCCGAACTCCTCGAGCGTGCGTGCGGCGACGCGCGGTGGCAGCGACGAGCCGCTGGACGCGATGACCCGCAGCTTCGGCCGGTGCGAGGTCTCCAGCATGCGTTGCAGCATCACGGGAACGACGAACATCGCGGTGCACCTGTCGGCGTCCTTCAGCGCCTGCGCCGGGTCGAACCTGCGGCGCAGCACCAGGGTCGCGCCGAGCACGAGGCCGAGCTGGAACGCGGCGAGGCCCCAGGCGTGGAAGAGCGGGGAGGTGATGGAGATGACGTCGCCGTGTTTGAGCGGGATCCGCGACAGCAGTGCGGCGGCCGGGGCGAGGCTCGCGGGTTCCGGCCTGCGGGCGCCCTTCGGCGTGCCGGTGGTGCCGGAGGTGAGGATGATCAGGCGGCCGCGCGGAGGCCTGCGGGGCAGTGCCGCCGTGGAGCCGTTGGCGATCAGCGACTCGAGCTCGTCGGTGAAGAACACCGGGACGTCCGGGGGGAGCACGTCGGCGAACTCGCGGTCGGCGACGATCCTGCCGATCTCCTGGTCCTGCGCGACCTGGGCCAGTTGTCCTCTGCTCAGGCCGGTGTTGAGCAGGACGGCGTCCGCGCCGATCTTCGTGCACGCGGTCATCGTCTCGATGAACGCGCGGCCGTTGCGGCACAGCAGGCCGACGCGTTCCTTGGGGCGGAAGGCGTGTGCGAGCCGGCTGGTGCGCTCGTTCACTTCCGCGTACGTGAGCACGCCGTCGTCGTCGATGATCGCCGCGCGGTCCGGGTGCCGTCCCGCGCCGGTCTGGAAGCCCCACGCCAGTGTGATGTCCCACTGCAGATACCCGCGCACGGTGCCGGCGAGCCCACGCGGGCCCAACGGCCGGATCACTCCGGCTTTGACCAGGGTCAGCAGCACGCGGGTCACCATGCGACCCACTCTGCCATCTACCTACTAGCGAGTAGGTAACGGTGTGATGGCGGTCACATATCGGTGTTGGACGCGCTCACGACGGCATCGCGCAGCGCCGCCCGCAGACGGCCGACCTCCAGTGGTGTCAGCACGGCGGCCTCTCCCGGCGGCACGGTGATCACTATGTGCCCCTGGCTGACGAACACCGTCATGTCCCGTCGGCGCGAAGCGATGTCGCGGCAGCTCACCTGCCACTCCTCTTGGGCTCCCACGGGTTTCTTCCTCCAGGTCACTCGGCGCGCCGGCCCGGTGGTGCCGGTGCTCGCGTCAGTAGAGACGCGCGTCACCGTTGGTCATGACGGCGGTTTCGTGTTCTCCGTCCGGCGACCGTGCCGAGCTGCGGATAGCGTCGCACGTGGGATGAGACCTGGTCACCTGGAGGGGTGAAAATGGCGGAACCGCAACGCATTGTGATCGCAGGTACTGGCCTCGCCGGTGCCTCCGCGGCGGGCGCGCTCCGAGACCGCGGCTACGGCGGCAAGATCACCATGTTCGGCACCGAACACCATCGCCCGTACGAACTTCCCGCGCTGTCCAAGGACGTGCTGCTCGGCAAGGCCGCCGAACCCGCGTGGGTGCACGAGCCGGGCTTCTACTCCGACAACGAGATCGACCTCCAGCTCGGGGTGTCCGTGCTGGAGGTCCGGCCCGGCGATCACACGATCGTCGACTCGGATGGAGCAGTGCGTCCCTACGACCGGCTCCTGCTCGCGACGGGATCGCGCCCGCGCGTTCTCCATGGCGCACAAGGACATGTGCTGCGCACGATCGACGACTCGCTGGCGTTGAAGTCCACTCTGCGCGAGGGCAGGCACGTCGTGATCGTCGGCGCGGGCTGGATCGGCTGCGAGGTCGCGTCCGCCGCGCGCGCCCACGGCTGCCGCGTCACGGTGGTCGACCCGCAGGCCGAACCGCTGATCCGCGTGCTGGGCGCGGAGATGGGCGCGATGTTCCGCGGACTGCACACCGAGCACGGCGTGGAGTTCAAGCTGGGCACGGGGGTCGCGGGCTTCTCGCCGTCCGGCGTGCGGCTCGACGACGGCACCGAGCTGCATCCGGACGTGACGGTGCTGGCCGTGGGGGCGACACCCCGGCTCGAACTGGCCGAGGCCGCCGGTCTGGAGCTGGCCGAGGGCGGCGTCGCGGTGGACGCGCTGCTGCGCACGTCCGCGCCCGACGTGTTCGCCGCCGGCGACATCGCGGCGCAGGAGCACCCGCGCTACGGCCACCGCGTCCGCGTCGAGCACTGGGCGAACGCGAAGGACCAGGGCACGCACGTGGCGGGGCCGTTGATCGGGCTGGACGAGCCGTACCTGAAGTCGCCGTACTTCTTCACCGACCAGTACGACCTGGGCATGGAGTACCGCGGCCTGGCCGGCCCCGACGACGAGCTGGTCCTGCGCGGCGACGTGGCCTCACGCGAGTTCATCGCGTTCTGGCTGCGCGACGGACGGCTGCGGGCGGCCATGAACGTCAACGTCTGGGACCACGGCACGGCGTTGAAGGCGCTGGTGGACGCGCAGGCGACTGTGACGCCGGAACAGCTGCGAGAGGCGGACCTGGGCTCTCTCGCCTAGATCGTCTAGATGCAGGAGCCCTGCATCGGGCCCTCGCCGCGCGAGAGGTCCTGCAGGGCCTTGCGGATGAGCGCCATCTCCTCGGGGTTGAAGCGGGAGTGGAAGGAGCGTTCGACCGCGGCGAGCGCTTCACCCGCCTCTTTTTGCAGCTCACGGCCCTTGTCGGTGATCATCGGCGTGCGCACGCGCCGGTCGCTCGGGTCGGGGACGCGCAGGATCAGACCGGCCCGCTCCAGCTTGTCGAGCTCGCTGGTGAGCGTGGTCTTGTCGAGGCCGAGCATCGCGCCGAGCTTGAGCTGGGTGCGCATGGCCTCCTCGTTGGCGAGCGCGCCGAGCACCAGCTGACCGCGCAACGAGATCCCGAACTTCGCGATCTCGTCGGCGTACGCCGCCCCGACGCGCTGGGTGGCGCGGTGCAGCAGCCAGTTCAAATCCCACTTCTCCAAGCAGGCTTCGATGAGTTCCGGCTGCTCCTCCATGTGTTCCATCCTACATCCCGGAGGAGATGTTCTCGGCTAAGAACATCTTGACTCGGAAGTTCTTCGCTCGTATGTTCCGAGTATGACCAATCTGCTTCACATCGACACGAGCATCCGGTACGAGGGCTCCGTGACCCGCGAGATCTCCAGCGCGTTCGCGGAGAGCTGGCGTGCCGCGAACCCCGGCTCCGGCTACACCTACCGCGACCTGCACGCGTCGCCGATCCCGCACAAGGACGGCACCGACCAGGGCATCGCCGCCGGCCTGATCGCCGAGGTCGACGCCGCCGACGTGCTGCTGATCGGCGCGCCGATGTACAACTTCTCGATCCCGTCGACCCTGAAGGCCTGGATCGACCAGGTCGCGACCTCGGAGCGGTTCGCCCGCGAGGACGGCACGTTCGCGTGGGGAGGCAAGCGCGTCGTCGTCGTGACGGCCCGTGGCGGCTCGTACAAGCCGGGCACTCCGCGAGAGGGCTTCGACTTCCAGGAGCCGTACCTGCGCGCCGTGCTGTCGATGGTCGGCCTCGACCAGAACCTGGAGTTCGTGCACGCCGAGCTGACCCTGGCGGACGTGGTGCCGCAGATGCACCAGTTCCGCGAGCTCGCGGTCGAGTCGCTGGCCGACGCGCACCGCGTGGTCAAGGAACTCGCCAGCGCTTAGGGTTCGGCCTTGTGATCGACAAGGTGGCTTGGATCTACCTCAAGGACGGCCGCGTGCTCGGCACCCGGTCGGCGGGCAAGGACACGTACTACCTGCCCGGCGGCAAGCGCGAGCCGGGCGAGTCCGACGTCGAGACGCTCGTGCGCGAGATCCGCGAGGAGCTGTCCGTCGAGATCGACGCGGCGTCGGCGGAGCACCTGGGGACGTTCGAGGCGCAGGCACACGGCCACTCGTCGGGGGTGACCGTGCGCATGACCTGCTACACCGCGTCGTTCGACGGGGAACCGGTGGCGTCGGCCGAGATCGAGGAGCTCGCCTGGCTCACCACCGCGGACGCGGACCGGATCTCACCGGTCGACCGGATCATCTTCGCTCACCTGCGGGACATCGGAGTGCTGTCCTGACGTTCGCGGACCGCGGCCGCGAACGCCTGTCCACAGCGCCGTTCCCGCGGTGAGTGCCGCGATGACCAGGTAGATCAGCTCGAAGCCTGCGTTCGCCACGAGAGCGGCACCGGCGGCCAGCCCGAGCGGCACGGCACCGAACACGATGCTCATCGCCGTGGCGCCGACCCGGCCGAGCACTGCCGCCGGCGTGCGTTGCTGGACCAGCGTCGCCACCGCGACCACGGTCCAGGCGAGGCCCACGCCGTTCACGAACCCCGACACCAGTACCGCGGGCAACCACGCCGACATGCGTGCCGCCGCGGCGACGGCCATCAGCACCAGCCCGGCCGTGACGTTCGCGCGCCTGCCCAGCAGGCCCGCGAGCACCGAACCCGCACCCTGAACAGCGGAAAGGACGCCCAGGAACTCGGGCCCGTAGTGCAGGCCCTGCTCCACCAGCGGAAACGCCGCCGCGGTGTTCAGCGAAGAGGCGAACAACGCGACCGCCGTGCCGATGATCGGCCATCTGAGCGCTCTGAGGTGCGGCAGGCTCGCGAACTCACGCGGGGCCGGCGGCGGTTCGTCGACCTTGATCATCGCCGTGGCACCGGCCGCGAGCAGGAACGACAGCACGTCGATCGCCACCACCGGCCATGCCCCGTGCGCCGCGAACAGCGCTGCACCCGCCAACGGCGCGATGAGCTTCATGCCCTCCTGCAACGACATGCGCAGCCCGTTGACCCTGGCCAGCCGGTCGGGCGGGAGCAGCGCCACCAGCAACGCCGGTTCCGCCGCGCTGACGAGCACGGCCTTCGTGCCGTAGAGCAGCAGCACCACGAAGATCACCCAGATCTCGTCGGTGAGCAACAGCACGGACAGCGCGGGCACGATCGCGAGGTCCGTGCAGATCAGCAACGGCCTGCGGCGGTAGGAGTCGGCGAACCGGCCGATCCAGGGGGACAGCACGCCCGGCGCGTAGACGCACAGCAGGGCGAGGGTGGCGAGCGCGTCGCTGCCGGTCAGCGACTTCACCCACACACCGGAGACCAGCATCATCGCGGTCGTCCCGAAGAACGACAGCACGAGCCCGGCGAAGTACCACCGCACGTCGTGACCCCCAGAAACGACGAAAGAGGAGAGCAGCGCTCTCCTCCCACTTCAACATATAGCGCACGGGGGGCCTTGCCACAAGACCCTGGGTGTGCTTCATCATTTCCCGGCCAACGTCATCTACCTGGGGAAATGGGGAAGACTCCATGATCGACGTCATCATCGCCGGCGGTGGACCGACCGGCATGATGCTGGCTGGCGAGTTGCGTCTGCACGGCGTGGGCGTGCTGGTGCTCGAACGGGATCCCGAGCCGACGAAGGTCGTCCGGGCGCTCGGCATGCACGCGCGCAGCATCGAGATCCTGGACCAGCGCGGCCTCGCCGACCGGTTCCTGACGGCCGGCCAGACGCACCCGCTGGCCGGGTTCTTCGCGGGCATCGACAAGCCCGCGCCCGAACGGCTGGACACGAAGTACCCGGTCGTCCTCGGACTCCCGCAGCCGATCACCGAACGGCTGCTCGCCGAGCACGCCACCGAGCTGGGCGCCGAGATCCGGCGCAGCAGCACGGTGACCGCGTTCACGCAGGACGACGAGGGCGTGACCGTCGAACTGGCGGACGGCACGTCGGTGCGGACGCGGTACCTGGTCGGGTGCGACGGCGGCCGCAGCACCGTGCGCAAGCTCGCCGGCATCGACTTCCCGGGCGAGTCGTCACGGGTGGAGACGCTGCTGGGGGAGATGGAGATCGGCGTCCCGTGGGAGGAGGCGATGCCGCTGATGCTGGAGGTCCGCCAGACCCAGAAGCGGTTCGGCATCGGCCCGATCGGCGGCACCGCGACCTACCGCGTCGTAGTGCCCGCGGAGGGGGTCGACGAGGACCGCGCGGTCATGCCGACCCTGGACGACTTCAAGGAGCAGCTCGTCAAGGTCGCCGGCACCGATTTCGGCGTGCACTCGCCGCGCTGGCTGTCGCGCTTCGGCGACGCCACCCGGCAGGCCGAGCGCTACCGGTCCGGCCGCGTGTTCCTCGCGGGCGACGCGGCGCACGTCCACCCGCCGACCGGTGGGCAGGGGCTGAACCTCGGCGTGCAGGACGCGTTCAACCTGGGCTGGAAGCTCGCCGCGGCCGTGCACGGCTGGGCACCCTCCGAGCTGCTCGACACCTACGAGGCCGAACGGCACCCGGTGGCCGAGGAGGTGCTGAACAACACCCGCGCGCAGATCGAGCTGATGAAGGTCGAGCCGGGGCCGCAGGCGGTGCGGCGGCTGTTCACGGAGCTGGTGGCGTTCGAGGAGGTCAACCGCTACCTGATCGAGAAGATCATCGCGGTCTCCGTCCGGTACGACCTCGGCTCCGAGGACGACCTGGTGGGCAGGCGGATCGGGGACCTCGCCCTGAAGCGGGGCGGGCTCTACGACCAGATGCACGCCGGTCGCGGCGTTCTGATCGACCAGGCGGGGACGTTGTCGGTCGACGGCTGGGCGGACCGGGTCGACCACGTCGTCGACGTCAGCGAGGAGCTGGCCGCGCCCGCCGTGCTGGTGCGGCCGGACGGGCACGTGGCGTGGGCCGGGCAGGACCAGGCGGGGCTGGAGGAGGAGCTGACCCGCTGGTTCGGGGTGGCCGCCGGCTGAGTGCCCGGGGCGGGGGAGACCTGTTCGGTGAGGTCACCCGTTCGAGGGCCGGAGGCGCTTTGTCACACTGTGCGGCGTGTCCGAGCCGATGACAGCCGTGCTGCTGCGCGCAGCCGAGCTCACCGCCTCGGGGAAGCCGCGGCAGGCGATCGACCTGTTGCGGCCCCTCGTGGCGGCGAACCCTCGGCACGCCGAGGCGTGGTGCCGGCTCGCCGGTGCCCATCTCGACCTCGGCGAGGCGGACCAGGCGCTCGACGCTGCCAAGCGCGCGATGGTGCTCGACGGCGAGCCCGCCTGGCCCCAGCGGCTCGCCGCGCTGGCGTTGAGCGATCTCGGCCGCCACGTCGAGGCGGCGGTCGCGGCGCGGGAGTCCGTGCGGCGCAAGCCCGGCGACTGGCGTTGTTACGTCGTGCTCGCCGAGGTGCTGGCCGACAACCCGGACGGCGCGGTCGAGGCGTTCGACTCGGCCCTGCACGCCTCCCAGCTCGCGCCGACCGAAGCGCGCGCGTTCCAGGTGCTCGGCGACGCGGCGCTGCGGATGCGCGACTGGGGCACCGCCGAGCACGCGTACCGCACGGCGATCAAGCTCGACCCGTCCGACGCGGACTCCAAGGCGAACCTCGCGACCGTGCAACGGCAGCGTTCGTCACGGCCCGTGCAGCTGCAGTTGAACAAGGTGCAGGTGTGGCGTGCGCTGCGCACGCTCTCGTTGCTGCTGATCGGCGGCGGTTTACTCGGCTTGATCGCCGGCATGCCCCGGCCGACGCCCTACCTGGGGTTCTTCACCGGCGCGCTGGTGCTGTGCTGCCTGGTCGTGGCGTTGCGGCTGCGTCCGTTCAAGCTGCTCTTCAGCCTGCGCAAGCTCGCCGTGACGGTCTCGCTGCTCGGCGCTTCCGCCCTGATCCTGGTCGGCTGGACCGTCGCGTTGTTCTTCGGGGCCACCACGATGCAGCCACTTGTGCTTTCCTGGTTGTGCGCTGTCGTGGGGGGAGCGCTCGTCTACGTCGGTGGAGGCAGGAAGCGGTGATGCGTCGCAACGCGGTCGCGCTCGCGTTCCTGCTGTTCCTCGGACAGCTGTTCATCGTCGCCGCGCCCGCCGAGCCCGTCACCTCCGGTTCCGTCGTCCGGCACGGCCACGACTTCGCGAACCTGCCGGTCACCGCGCCCAAACCGCACAACCCCCACGCCGCCCAGGTGCCGCAGGCCCAGGTGCCGTCCGACGTGCCGCCGGTCGCGAAGCCCGCGATGCCGATGCGGTTCGCCGTCTCCTTCGCCCGCCGCGTCCACCGCACGCCCGAGGGCATCCGCTGGACCCCGCAGCCTGCTCGCTCCCCGCCTTCCGGTCGCTGAATCCCTTCTCCAGCAACCACTTTCCTTCAGGAAGGCTCACTCACCCATGTCGCGCGACACCGCGCGACGGGGTCTCCTCATGCGCGCCCTCATAGCGCTCGGGGTCCTCGTCGCATCCGCATTCCTGCTGCTCACCACAGATCCCCGCCTCGGTCTCGACCTGCGTGGCGGAACCCAGATCGTCCTCGAGGCCAAGGGCGACTCCGACGCCGCCGACCGTTCGCTGGAGGTGCTGAGGCGCCGCGTCGACGCGCTCGGCGTCGCCGAACCGGTGATCGCCCGCTCCGGCGAGAACCGCATCGTCGTGGAACTGCCCGGCGTCCAGGACCCGGCGGAGGCCGTGAAGGTGCTCGGCCAGACCGCGCAGCTCACCGTGCAACGGGGCGGCCAGACGGTCATGACCGGCGAGGGCATCTCCGACGCGAACGCCCAGCGCAACCCGCAGGGCGCGGGCTTCGTGGTCAACATCCAGTTCCAGGGCGACGCCCCGTCGAAGTGGCAGAAGGTCACCGGCGAGGCGGCCTGCGAGCCGTCCGGCACCCCAGGCCGCCAGATCGCGTTCGTGCTCGACGGCAAGCCGATCTCGTCGCCGGAGGTCAGCCTCGACACCCCGTGCGGCGCAGGTCAGCCGGGCGGGGCGACCACGATCACCGGCCGCTTCTCCCAGGCGGAGGCCAAGGAACTGGCCCTGGTCATCCGCTCCGGCGCGCTGCCCGTGCCGGTCGAGGTGATCGAACAGCGCACCGTCGGCGCGACCCTGGGCGCGGAGGCCATCGACGCCAGCGCCAAGGCCGCGATCATCGGCATCGCCCTGACCTCGTTGTTCCTCATGATCGCCTACCGCCTGGCCGGCTTCCTGGCCGTCGTCGCGCTGGTCGGCTACGCGGGCGTCGCCTACGCGGGCCTGCTCGCCGTGGGGGCGACCCTGACGTTGCCCGGTCTGGCCGGCTTCGTGCTGGCGATCGGCATGGCGGTGGACGCGAACGTCCTGATCTTCGAACGGGCGCGCGAGGAGTACGCCCGCAAACCCAACCTCCGGCGCGCCTCGGAGAACGGCTTCCGCGGCGCGTTGAGTGCGATCGCCGACTCGAACGTGACCACCCTGCTGGCAGCAGGTCTGCTGTTCTGGCTGGCCACCGGCCCCGTCCGCGGCTTCGGCGTCACCCTGACCATCGGTGTGCTGGCGTCGATGTTCAGCGCCCTGGTCCTGTCGCGCGTCCTCGTCGTCTGGGCGCTCGGCACCCGGTTTGTCGCTCAGCGGCCCAAGTTGAGCGGCCTGCACACGCTGGGCTGGGTCCGCCAGCGCCTGTCCGTCGTGCTGTACCGCCGCCCGTCGTTGTGGCTGATCAGCGCCGGTGCCGTGGTGCTGGTGGCCGTCGCGGGCCTCTTCGCACGCGGCCTGAACCTGGGCGTCGAGTTCACCGGCGGCCGCATGCTCGACTTCACCGCTGGCGGCACCGTGGACGCCGGACGCGTGCGCACCGCTCTGGGCGACGCGGGCTTCTCCGACGTGGTCGTCTCGTCGTCGGGCAACGAGGTGTCGCTGCGCACCGGCCCGATCGACGAAGCCACCTCGTCCCGCCTCGGCGAGGTCGTCTCCTCGGCCGTGGACGGCGGCGCCCGCCAGGCGAGCAACGAGCTGATCGGCCCGTCGCTCTCGTCCGAACTGCGCCGCAACGCCCTGATCGGCCTGGCCATCGCCGTCGCCGCCCAGCTCGGCTACCTGGCCATCCGCTTCGACTGGAGGCTGGGCGTGGCCACGGTCGCCGCGCTGCTGAGCGACGTCTTCGTGCTGGTCGGCGTGTTCGCGTGGATGGGCAAGACGGCGGACGGCGTGTTCCTCGCGGCCCTGCTCACCGTGATCGGCTACTCGGTCAACGACTCCGTCGTGGTGTTCGACCGGCTGCGCGAGCTGCGCGGGTCCCGGTTGAAGGCCTCGTACCCGGACGTGGTGTCGGACGCGGTCGTGCAGACCGTGCCGCGCACCGTGAACACCGGCATCGGCGTGCTGTTCGTGCTGGCGGCGTTGCTGGTGCTGGGTGACGGCTCGCTGGCCGACTTCGCGACCGCGCTGCTGATCGGGCTGGTCGCCGGTACCGCGTCCACAGTGGTCACGGCCGCTCCCATCGCGATCTGGCTGGAGTCGCGGTGGCCGCGTCGGGTGGTTTCGCGAGGATCTCTTCCTCGGGCGGCTCGATCCGGGGCAAAGTAGGCGGCATGACCTCCTTCGCCTCGTACCAGAACGAGATCTACCTGCAGGGGCTCGGTGGCGCGGTGCCGCCGTTCACCACCGAACCGAACGCGCTGGAGCAGTCCGCGCGCGACAGGCTGGGACCAGGGCCGTTCTGGTACGTGGCGGGAGGCGCCGGCTCGGGTGCCACCGTGCGGGCGAACCGCGACGCGTTCGAGCGCGTGCAGATCGTGCCGCGCATGCTGACCAACGCGACCGAACGGCACCTCGGCGTGACCGTGCTGGGCACCCAGCTGCCGGCGCCGGTGATGCTCGCACCCGTTGGTGTGCAGTCGATCCTGCACCCGGACGGCGAGCTGGCGACGGCGCGGGCGGCGGCCGGGCTCGGGGTGCCGATGGTGTTGTCGACGGCGTCCTCGCACACCATCGAGGAGGTCGCCGAGGCGTCCGGTGACGGGCCGCGCTGGTACCAGCTCTACTGGCCGAACGACCCCGAGCTGTGCGCGTCGCTGCTGGATCGGGCGCGCAAGGCCGGGTACACGGCTCTGGTCGTCACGCTGGACACGTGGACGCTGGCGTGGCGGCCGCACGACCTGGACCAGGCCTACCTGCCGTTCCTGCGCGGGGTGGGCACGGCGATTCCGTTCAGCGACCCGGTTTTCCGCGCCGGCCTGGAGAAGTCGCCCGAGGAGGACCTGCCGATGGCGATCCTGCGATGGGTGCAGCTGTTCACCGGCACCGACAAGTCGTGGGACCAGCTGTCGTTCCTGCGCGAGCACTGGGACGGGCCGATCGTCCTCAAAGGAATCCAGCACCCGGACGACGCGCGCAAGGCCGTGGAGTTCGGAATGGACGGTGTGGTCGTCTCGAACCACGGCGGGCGTCAGGTCGACGGAGCCGTCGGGTCGTTGGACGTGCTGCCGTCGATCGTCGAGGCGGTGGGGGAGCAGGTCGACGTGCTGTTCGACTCCGGGATCCGCACCGGTGCCGACATCGTGAAGGCGCTGGCGCTGGGGGCCAAGGCCGTGATGGTCGGGCGGCCGTTCGCGTACGGGCTGGCGCACGGCGGTCAGGTCGGGGTGCGGCACGTGCTGCGCAGCCTGCTCGCGGACTTCGACCTGACGCTCGGGCTGTCGGGTCACCGCAGCCCGGCCGACCTGGGGCCGGACGCGCTGCGGTTCTCCTGACAGTCACGGCATGGTGGCCGTCATCCTCGTGAGCGTGCCGAAGTCGGCTGGCTGCACCCGCAGCCAGCCGTCGCTCTTGGCCGCGAGGTACCGCCCGCTCGGCGTGTCGATGTAGGTGAGCGGGTTGACGCAGCGCTGCTTGCGGCCGAGGTGGTCGCGCTTGGCCGAGAAGAGCTGGCCGCCGCCGGTGCGCGGCTGGCTCATGATCTCGTTGAGCTGCGCGACCAGCTGGTCGTTCGGCGTGCTCGTCGGCCTGCTCTGCTGCATGAACGAGCCGGTGTCCTCATAGGACGGCTGGCGCTTCTGCTGCAGGGCCTCCTCGGGCAGCGTGATCGGGTTGCCCCTGCCCGCCGGCGTGGGCGGCAGCGCGCCGACCAACGCCTGGGGTGCCTCGTCCGCGCGCACCGGTTCGAGCACGAACTGCTGGTCCGTCGTGAGCGCGATCCGCAGCGCGTCCTGGCCGTTCGACACGACCAGCACACTCTGCTGCGGGCCGTCCTTCAAGCTGAAGAACGCCCAGTACTCCACGCCCGCCTCGACCACGAGCCGCAGCGCGTTCGTCAGGTCCGGGTGGATCTGACCGCCGCGCGCGAGCCCGTACTGCTCGAGCTGCGCCCAGGCCGAGCGCTGCAGCCGTTCGAGCTCGCTCACGTCACCCGACTCGAGGAGGTCCTCGTCGAAGTCGACCTGAGCGAGCAGCGCACGGTGCATCGTCGGGAGGCCCGCGGCCTGCCACGCCTGGTAGAGCGCCGTGACAGGGATGGCGACCCTGCTCCGAAGCACGTTTCCCCCTTATCCGCCGATGACCGGCGGAGCGACCATCGTTCCGTCGCCGAAGATGTCTTCGGTCTCCTGCAGGTAGGACGCGGACTTGTGCTCCTTGTCCTCCTCGCCTTCGCCACGGCCGCCACCGGCGCCCATGCCTCCAGCGCCCATGCCCGCCGCGCCACGGCCACCGGCACCAGCCGCACCGGCGCCGGCGCCGGCAGGCCCGAAGCCACCGGCACCACCACGACCGTCACCGGCGACACCGGCCGCGCCACCGAAGCCGCCGCCCATGCCGCCAGGACCACCCATGCCCTTGGCCGCCGCAGCACCACCGAGGCCACCGCCGGCACCGCCACCGGGTCCACCGAGGCCGCCACCACGACCGCCGCCAGCGCCACCACCGCCGCCACCGGGTCCGCCGAGGCCACGGCCACCGGGACCACCAGGGCCGTTGGGGCCGCCGGGGCGGTTGCGCGGGTTGTTCGGGTCGAGCGGGCCACCGGGCCTGCGCGGGTCGTTCGGGTTGAACACGCCGTCCGGGGGAACGGTCGGGTTGCCGATGTTGGGCGGCGGGCGACGCCCGCCGTCATCGGTGGGCGGAGGGGTGAACCTGGGGTCGTCCACGCCGGCCTTGCCGGTGTCGTCGCCGCCACCGGAGCCCGGCGGCTTCCAGCCGGACAGGTCGGTGCCGTCCTGGCCACCGCCGACACCGCCGTTGCGGTCGCCGCCACCGGGGCCGCCGATGTTTGGCGGCGGCTCGCTCTTCATGCCGATGGTGCCGATGTTCTTGTCGCCACCCGGTTCTTCCTGGACGCTGCCGTCGGTGGCGGTCGGCGCGATGAACGTCGGCTGGTTGTTCATGCTCGCGTTCACGGCACCGGCGTACTGGTTGAACGCCCGGATGTTCTGCTCGCTGACCTGCTGGTTCTTCTCCAGCGCCCGGTCGTAGTCCGTGTCCCACGGGCGCAGGTCGTTCAGGAACGGCTTGTCCGGCACGGTAGGCGGCTTGGACATCGAGTTCTTGGCGTCGGCGTACGCGCTGCCGACGGTGTCGGCCGTCGTGCCTGCCTGGGTCGCCGACTCGCCGGTGACAGTGGCCCAGGTCGCGAGCGGCGAGGTGCCGCCACGCGCCGCGTCACCCGCGGAGCCCTCCCAGGCGGCTCCGGAGTCGCGCACGGCCTTCTCGATCAGCTGAGCTACGTCGCTGTGACCAGTGGAGAGACCGCGCCAGGCCTGCGAGGTGACCGCAGTGCTCTGGCTCGGACCGCTGCCGTTCTCGAACCACTTGTAGATCGTTTCGCCACCCGCGAAGGGCAGCATCACGAAACCAGCGACGTTCGGCTCATCCCCAGCCATCTCGCTACCCCTTCAGGTTTGTGATGATCAGTTGTGCGACCCTCTCGGACTCCGTGCAAGCGGGCTTGCTCGCACGCTCGTCCGCGGCGGTGGCGACCTGCACCGTGACGGAGTCGGTCTTCGAGGCCTGGAGCGAGGTCAGGCAACCGGTCGAGGCGTCGGTCTGACTGGTGGAGATGACCCGCACATCGTCGATCTTCTTGTCAGTGAAGACAGGGTTGCTCTTGACGTTGCTGACCATGTCGTCGAAGTTCTTGTTCGCGGTCACGGAGATCGTGTACCGCGAGTTCTTGATCACGTCCTGGCCCATCCACGTGCACAAAGGCCCCAACTCTCCAGTCCCCGGCGCCGGTGCGCGCACGGAACCGAGCGTTGCGACCTGGCTGGCGGTGAGGATGGTGCAGGGGGCGCTCACGTACTTGGCGATGCTCAGCCCTGCGCCAGATCCGTCGCTGGTCGGCTGGCTGCTCGTCTGATCGGCGCCGGTCGGGGCAGCGGTGGTGGGGTTTCCACCGGTCTGGGTACTGGTGCACCCTGCCAGCGCGCTGAATGCGAACGCGGCGGTGAGCAGGGCGGTCATGCGCTTCAAGGTTTGTCAGCCCTTCATCGCGGACTTGGCCGCTTCGTCGGTCGCCTTGTACTCGGCCAGAGCTTTTTCGATGTTCTTGACGGTCTGCTCCAGCGCCTTCTGGGCTTCCTGGTTCGCCCACTGGTATCCGCCGGGTTCGCCACCTGCAGTCTTGCGCATCGCGAGGGTCGCGTAGCCGCTGTAGGGGTCCGGACCTGGTGCGCCCGACGTCTTGATCTGGTCAGACTGGATCTGCAGCTCCACCAGCTTCTCGATGGCCAGCTTCAGGCCGTCGATCATCTTCTGAGCCTGGTCCGGGTCGACGCTGAACTTCGCGACTCCGCCACCGCCCGCACCGGCGGCTGCTCCAGCCGCAGCGCCCACGGCCGCACCGACACCCTTGCCGATGGACCCGGACGTCTTCACGGGTACGAGTGCGTCGAACATCAGCATCTCAGCCAGCTCCCCTCAGAACTCCACACCCCTGTTGGAGGATTTTCGCATAGGACCGGTTCCCGATGGAGCCGTTCGAATCAGCTGATCAGGTCACATGGCCGATTCGTCCAAGACCCCGCTCCGTGACCGGCATAGGTTCGGCGACATGATCGAGCAAGCGAGGACCTTCCTCTGGACCAACGCCCGCACGCTGGAACAACGCTGGTTCGAGCACGCGTTCGACGGCGGGAAGGCCGAGCACGTGGTCAACGCCGTGCTGGCCTACCGCAACGACGACGGTGGTTACGGGCACGGTCTCGAACCCGACCACCGCGGTCCCACCAGCCAGCCGCTGCACGCCCTGCGCGCGCTCCAGGTGTTCGCCGAGGTCAACGCTCCGGAGCACGCCGAACCGATCCTGGCCTGGCTCACGGACACCTGCCCTGACGGCGCGGTGCCGTTCGGCATGTCCACCTCGAAGAACCATCCGAAGGCACCGTGGATCGCCGCCGACGACCAGGGCGGGCTTCTCCTCACGGCCCAGATCGCCGCCGGCCTCTACGCGCTCAACGCGACCGACCCGTGGCTCGAGAGGGCCACCGACTACTGCTGGCAGGAGATCGAGAAGCTCGAAAAGACCCACCCGTACGAGCTGCGAGCAGCGGCGATGTTCCTGGACGAGGTGCCGGACCGGTCCCGCGCCGAGCTCGCGGCGGCGCGGCTCAAGCACCTCACCCCGAGCACCGAGGGATACGCGGACGGCGAAGCGCTCGAACCGCACACCTACGCGCAGAAGCCGACCAGCCTCGCCCGCGCCTGGTTCACGGAAGAAGAACTCGACAAGGACCTCGACGCACTGGAACGAGGCCAGCAGGAGGACGGCGGCTGGAACTTCGGCTTCCCGGCCTTCACCCCGATCGTCGACTTCGAATGGCGTTCGATCGCCACGGTCGACGCGCTGCTGACCCTGCGCCGCTACGGCCGGATCAGCTGACCCAGCGGCACGCCGGCCAGCGCACGCACTTCGCGGGCCAGGTGCGCCTGGTCCGCGTAGCCGGCTTCAACAGCCACAGCAGCGAACGGCAGACCGCCCCAGGCCAGCCGCAGCGCCGCGTCGAACCGCAGCACCCGCTGCAACACCTTGGGCGGATACCCGAACGCGTCCAGGCATCGCCGCCGCAGCTGACGCGCGCTCAGCCCGATCTCCCAGGCCGCTGAGGCCACGTCGACGGACCGCAGCAACGACGCCGTCGCGGCCACCGCCGGATCCACGGCCACTCGCGATGCGCAGAACGCCACCATCTCGGAGAACGACCCGAGCCGCGCCGAGGGCACCAGTTCCGACAACGGCACGCGCAGATCCCGGACGGCGTGCGCGGGCACGCCGAACACCGACGGGAACGCCCCCGGCGGCAACCGCACCCCGTACAACGTCCCGGGAGCGACGGAGGCGAGCTGGGCCGAAGTGTCCGGACCGGCCACGAACAGCGCGCCGGAAGCAGGCGTCCACATCAGGTCGGTGCAGCCGTCCGGCACCACGCGCTGCACGGTCGGTGCAGACACCGTGCGCGTCCAGAGGCAGGCCAGACCCGCGGGAGCAGGACGTTCGGCGTACACGGACCCATTGTCTCAGCACCACAAGAGGACCGGACCTGTTTCCGGTCGCTGCAAACGTTGTCATTCTTGGTAGGCAAGACAAAACTCCGTCGTCACACCCCCATGCGGAGACGACCGAAGGACAACTCCATGCGAGGCAAGTCCCTGCGCCTAGCCTTGGCCGCAACAGTGGTGCTGACCCTGACCGCAGTGCCCTCGGCGACGGCTGCCCCGCCGACGTTCACCCACCCCGGTGTGCTCGTCAGCAAGGGCCAGCTCGACGTCATGCGCACCCGCGTCAACGCCGGCACCCAACCGCAGAAACGCGCTTACGACGCGATGATGGGCTCCCGGTACGCATCCCTGTCGTACACGCCGCACCCACGCGCGGTGGTCGAGTGCGGTCCGGTGTCCAACCCGAACAACGGCTGCACCGACGAACGCGAAGACGCCATCGCGGCCTACACCCACGCACTGGCCTGGTACGTCACGCGCGACGCCAGGTACGCCAACAAGGCCATCCAGATCATGGACGCTTGGTCGGCCACGATCCGCGACCACACACACGACAACGCCCACCTGCAGACGGCGTGGTCGGCGTCGAGCTGGCCTCGCGCAGCCGAGATCATCAAGCACGTCTACGGGACCTGGCCGAACGCGGGCCGGTTCGGCACGATGCTGCGCAACGTCTACTACAACGAGATCCAGGGCAGCGACCCCCGCACGGGCAACTGGGAGCTCAGCATCGCCGAGGCCGTCGTCGGCATCGGGGTGTTCCTGGACGACAAGGCCATCTACGACCGCGGCGTCAGCCTGTACCGCGCGAGGGTCCCGGCGTTCATCTACCTCACGTCCGACGGCGCGCTGCCGAAAACCGTGCCCAGCAACAACCTCAACACCCGCGAGAAGATCATCGGCTTCTGGCACGACCAGTCCACGTTCGTGAACGGCCTCACCCAGGAGACCTGCCGCGACTTCGTCCACACGGGATACGGCCTGTCCGCGATCTCGCACGTGGCCGAGACGTCCCGCATCCAGGGCGTCGACCTCTACCCCGAGGTGGGCACGCGGCTGCGCGAGGCGCTGGGCTTCCAGGCCACCTACGAGCTGAACGGTCCGCCGTCGTGGCTCTGCGGCGGAGCGGTCGAGCGCGGGCTCGGCCCGATCACCGAGGTCGGCTACAACGCCATGCACAACAGGCTCGGCAACCCGATGCCCAACACCGAGACGTGGACGACCCAGCGCCGCCCGCTCGGCACCAACAACCTGTTCGTGTCGTGGGAGACGCTGACCCACGGCGACAACCTGGGGTAGCGCAAGAGCGATGGCCCGTCGGCAACCGCTGGCGGGCTATCGGCGCCACTTCTCGAACGACTTGATTATCTCGCCGTTCCGGATGAGTCCGAGGCTTTCACTCCACGAGTCCTCCAGTTGTGAGGCCAGCGACTCGATGTGAAGATTTCCGTCCGGCCTGGAAAGCATCGTCCAGGTCGCGGCGGCGGCGATTCCCTGTTCTTCCGCGATGGCCACCACTGTTTTCTCGAACTGCCGGCTGTCTCGCCTGCTCAGGGTCAGCGTTGCCCAGACGCCGACGACGATCATGTCCTTCGCGGTCATCCACACCAGGTGGGTGAGCGGGCCGCTCTTCCAGTCCCGCAGGCCGATGGCCTTGAGGTTGCGGCGCGGGATGGAACCGTTCGGGTGGCGAACCCTGGCGATCTCCGCGGCGAGTTCGCGCAGGGAGTCCTCGTGCAGGAATGAGAGCTGCCGCAACAGGAATTCGCCCGCGTCCGGCAGTTTCCCGGCTATCGCCGGATGGACGGAGATCGCATCGGTGTCGACGGAACGCAGTTCTTCGCGGTTGCCGAAAATACCCACCGGGGCTCCTGGTCGATGCTGGTCTTCTCCGTGATCGTGCCTTGACGGAAGGCATGTCGACGCCCGTCGGCGGGCCGTTACGACCGCGCATCAGGTTGGGCCGAACGGGGAGAGCCGCCCACCCCGGAAACGACAGAAGGTCCGCTCCGTCTGGAGCGGACCTTCTCTCAAGTGGACGATACTGGGATTGAACCAGTGACCCCTACCGTGTCAAGGTAGTGCTCTCCCGCTGAGCTAATCATCCGTGTCGTACGGATGACATCTTAGCGGACGAGCTCACCCCGGCGCCAAAGCAGGGGGTCAGAGGCCGAACTTCACCCAGTTCACGCTCACGTAGGCCGCCGGCTGGCCGCTGGTGAACGTCACGTACACGTCATGCGTCCCGGAGATGTTCGAGATGTTCGCGGGGATGGTTCTCCACGCGTCCCATCCACCGGTGTTGCCGACCGCGAACGACCCGGCAGGTGTCGCCGTGCGCGACCCGAGCCGCACTTCGACCAGGCCGCTCACCCCGCCCCCGGCGCCGGAGGCGACGCGGGCGAGGAACTGGCGGGCCGGTCCGGTGCCGAAGTTCACGCCGGAGAACTTCAGGTAGCCGCCGTTCGCGATCTGATGCACGCCCGAGCCGCCGTCACCGGGCGCCACCGAACCGCCGGACCGCTCGGAAGCGTTCTCCGCCTGCAGTTCGCTGTACGCGGAACCCCCACCGCCGGGGTTCGACGTCGTGGTCGTAGTGGTGGTGGTCGGGGTCGTGCCGCCAGCCGAGTAGACGGCCACGTAGTCCACGACCATCGAGTGCCCGGACTGGGTGGCCGCGACAGGGGTCGGCTGGTTGTTGTTGAGCGCGTTCGGGAACGCGCCGCCCATCGCGAGGTTGAGCAGGATGAAGTGGCCCGCGTGGGACGTCATGGCGTTCCACACGTTGACGCCGACACGTGCCTGCGTCACCTGGTGGAAGGACTGGCCGTCGACGAACCACGTGAATGTCTTGGCGGCGTCGTCCCACTCGAAGCGGTAGGTGTGGAAGGCGGACTGGCAGGACGAGCCGGGGCACGCCCGCGAGTTGCCGATGCCGGTGAACTCGCCGCAGGCACCGCCGGGAGCCACGTCGCAGTGCAGCACGCCCCAGACGGAGTTGATGCCGTTGACGTTCTCCATGATGTCGAACTCGCCGATGCCCGGCCAGTTCCAGTAGTTGCCGCGGTAGGGCGCGCCCAGGGTCCAGAACGCGGGCCAGTAGCCCAGGGCGGCCTCGCCGGTCACGTTCGGCATCTGGATGCGGCCCTCGATGGCGAGCTTGCCGCCCGCGGCCGGTTTGAAGTTGGAGCGCTGGGTCTCGATGCGCGCCGACGTCCAGTTGCCCCCGCCGTCCTTCAGGGCGGTGATGCGCAGGTTGCCGTTGCCGTCGAGCTTGAGGTTGTTGGTGCTGTTCGTGTAGTTCTGGATCTCGCCGGTGCCCCAGTTGGCAGGTCCGCCGGGGTAGCCGTGGCCGGTGTCGATGATCCAGTTGGAGCTCGACGGCAGCGATCCGTTGGAACCGTTGAAGTCGTCACCCCACACCTGCGTCCATCCCGCTGCAGGGGGTGGGATCGAGGCGTTGGCGGACATGGCGGCGATCGCCAGGGGTACCGCGGCAATAAGAGCTGTCGTGGCCGCGAGGATGCGGCGGCGTTGCCTCATGCGCGAGTGACCTCCTTGTCACGGGTGCAGTCCACTTATGAGAGCGCTCTCACGGTGTAAGAACAAGCGCCCGTTCGGACTAACACCCCAAATCGCAGCTGGTCGCCGAGCGTCTCGTTTGGACTTACTTCGCGTCCGCGTAGCAGGTCACGGGTACCGCGTTCATCGGGAAACGCACCGCTGTCTCGCCGAACAGAAGTCGTGTCGCTTCTCGTCCGGCCTCGGCGATCGCCTCTACGACGGCGTCGGCTTCGGCGATCGGGCAGTGCACGAGCACCTCGTCGTGCTGGAAGAACACCAGGTGCGCGTCGGCGGGCAGCCGGGTCCGCAGCACGCCCAGCAACGCCGCCGTCCAGTCCGCCGCGCTGCCCTGCACCACGAAGTTCCTGGTGAACCGGCCCCAGTTGCGCGCAGCCTGCCGTGACGAGCTCGACGACTCGCCGGATTCGTCGGCGCCTCCGGTCAGCTCCTGCCACGCCGCGGAGGGCGTCGGTGACGTGCGGCCCAGGCGCGTGCGCACCATCCGGCCCTGCTCGCCGGCCCTCGCGGCGTCCTCCACGTACCCGACGGCGATCGGGAACCTCTTGCGCAGCACGGCGAGCAGCGGACCGGCCTCGCCGGAGGTGCCGCCGTACATCGCCGACAGCATCGCGATCTTCGCGCGCGGCCGCTCGCCCTTGAACGAGTCCGCCGCCAGCGCCGCGTACAGGTCGTCGTCCCCGCAGACCTCGGTCAGCCGCGGATCCCCTGACAGGGCAGCGAGAATCCGCGGTTCGAGCTGCGAGGCGTCCGCCGCGACGAGGCACCAGCCGTCGTCCGCGATCACCGCTTGCCGCATCAGTCGCGGGATCTGCAACGCGGCCCCGCCTCGCGACGCCCAACGGCCGGTGACGACGCCACCGACGACGTAGTCAGGCCGGAACCGCCCATCCGAAACCCAGGTGTCGAGCCACGACCAGCCGTGCGCCACCCACAGCCGTGCGCGCTCCTTGTAGTCCAGCAACGGTTTCACCGCGGGGTGGTCGACCTTCTTCAACACCCACCGCCGTGCGGACGGCACCTCGACGCCGGCCCGTGCGAACGCCCGAACGATGCTGGCCGGCGCGTCCGGGTTCATCTCCCGCCCGCCGAACGCCTCCTGGATCTGGTCCGCGAGGTCCTGCAACAACTTCGGCCGCTGACCCGGTGCCGGCCGCGGCCCGAGGACCTCCTCCAGCAACCTGTTGTGCACGTCCTCCCGCCACGGCAACCCGTGGAAAGTCATCTCCGCTGCCACCAGTGCCGAGGCGGACTCTGCCGCGATCAGCAACCCCAACGCCGGATTCCGTTGCTGCGAACGGAAAACCAGCGACAACGCGGCCAGCTCGTCCGTGTCGCCCGGCAGCGTCACCGGCTCCGGCCCGAACAACGTCAGCGCGTCGTCCTTCTTCGGCGGCCCCACGTCGGCGGGAGCGGGCAGCCCGAGCACGCGGGCCAGCGCCGCCGGCAGCTCGCGGGGCTCCCGATGCCTGCCCTCGACGCCCAGCAGCAACGCCTCGGTCAGGTGCAGGTCCCAGCACCGGTCGACCCGCACCCCGGCCGCGAGCAGCACGGGGTAGATCTCGGACGTGTCCGCCCACACCCAGCGCGGCCGATGGGCGCGCTCCAGCGACGCGACGGCCGAGGGCAGCGACGAAGCTGTCATCACGGGACCAGAAGGCGTCCCGTCGTCGTGCAGCTTCTGCCACCGCCCGGCACCGTCGGCGTCGACAACCAGAGCGACCAGCACACCAGGGATTCTGCCCGCAGGGTCTGACAATTTCAGTCCAGGCTGAACCAAGGGGCTGGAAACGTTTGCAGAAAACCACAGGTCATCCCCTAGTGGAAGCGCTGCCACAGTGCCGAACCAAGGAACGCTCACCTTGGGAGAGCTCTCATGACCAACGGCAACGCGGCCACCGGCCTGCGCGACCTCAACGCCGGCATCCCCGACGCGGCCCAGATCAAGGGCGCTGTCTCGACGGTCTACGACGACGTGGCGTCGTGGTCGAGGACCGGCGACTTCTGGAACTGGGGCATGCACTGTCCGGAACTGCTCAGCGAGCTCAACGCCCTGCGCCCGAACTTCAACGCGGGCGTGAGCGACGGGTTTTCCGAGCAGCTCTACTTCCAGACCCTGCGCGGGCTGCCCTACACGACGAACGACTTCAGGACCCTCAAGGTCCTCGAGGTCGGCTGCGGCATGGGCGAGGGCCTCAACTTCCTCACCCGCCTGATCGACCCGGCCAAGGCCGTCGGCCTGGACATCTCCGGCGCGGCCATCCGCAGGGCCAACGCCATCCTGGCCAGGGGTGACCGGCTCACCTACGTCGAGGGCGACGCGGAGAACCTGCCGTTCGAGGACGGCGAGTTCGACCTCGTCATCAACGTCGAGAGCTCGCACAACTACCCCGACGTCGCGAAGTTCTTCCGCGAGGTGGCCCGCGTGCTGCGGCCCGGCGGCCACTTCTCGATCATCGACGTCTTCGACCCCCGCTCCAACCAGCGGTTCCGGGACACCCTGCAGCAGGACATCACCGAGTTCGACTGGATCGCCGAGCGCGACGTCACGGAGAACGTGAAGAGCGCGATCCGTCAGCGCATGGCTCCCGGCAGCTTCTTCCGCAAGGAGTACGCCCGCAAGCAGATGCCGCTGCGGGCCCGGATCATCGGCGGCTTCGGCGGCGCGCACTACGCGGGCGCGGACTTCATCGGCCACAAGGACGCGCTGTCAAAGGTCCTGGAGCTCGCCCGCATCCGCACCAAGTTCGTCGGCGAGTACGAGAGCTACCGTCACCACCTGGCCGTTCGCGGGTAGCTGTTGGACCTTCTCCAAGCCAGTAGGCATTGGGGTGAAGGAAAAACGGGAAAAGACCACGATGGTGTGGTCTTCCTACCCCTCGCCTGGTCACCGGCCGACTATGAAGCCGTGGACCGAGCACTCAGCGTCGCCGCATTGCTGGATCCCACCCACCAGGTGGTCCCCTTTCACGGCAGAGAATCCGAACTGCGCACACTCACGCTGTGGCGCGACAGCCCCGTGCCACAAGCGTCTCTGCTGCTGCACGCCCCGGCGGGCGCGGGCAAGACCAGGCTGCTCCAGCACTTCCGGGAGGAGCACTGGGACGACGACGCGCACGGCAGGCTGCTGGTGATCGACGACGCCGACCGCCTCCGGTGGCAGGACGTGTTCCTGCTGCTGCAGGACACGCTCCGGCACGGGCCGGCGCGCACGCGGGTGCTGCTGGCGGCGAGGACCACGGGCTGGTGGTGGTCCTCCACCCGCCAGCGCATCGCGGACTTCGACCACGAGGTCACCGACCTCGAACTGGCCGCGACCCTCGAAGACCGGACCGAGTCGTTCACGCTCGCCTGCCAGCACTTCGCCAAGCAGCTCACCGTCACCGCACCGGACGAGCCGCCGCCCAACATCGCCCAGGAGACGGTCCTCGACCTGCACATGGCGGCGCTGACGGTGGTGCACGGCGACCCGTGCGACGTGAACCGCACCCAGCTCGTCCGCCAGCTCCTCCAGCACGACGACGGCCGCGGGACCGGCCGCATCGCCGAGGACTACCTCGCGGTCGCCACCCCGGCCACCCCGGACCCCGACCTGCTGGCCCGCGCCGCCGAACGGTGGCCGAACCTGCGGCCCGCACTCGACGAGCTGATCACCGGCACCCCCGAGATCGTCCCCGGCCTGGCCCGCGACAGCCTCCGCATCGCCGCCGAGATCGGGTCCTTCGCGACCCTGGAGACCATCGCCCGCCAGGTGTTCCGCGACGAGCGGTTCGCCACCGACGCGATCCCGTCGATCGTCACCCGCCGGCTGGTCGACCGCGCGGACGACGTCCTCGAACGCGCCGAGACGTACGGGATGCTCAGCGCCCGCACGATGCTGTGCGGCCTGCGGCAGGAGTCCGTCGAGGCCTCCCAGGCCGAGGTCGAGTGCTACCGCGAGCTCGCCCGGCAGGACCCGGAGAACCGGCCGTTGCTCGCGGACGCGTTGGGAGACCTCGGGCTCCGGCTCATCAACGCCCAGCGCGGCGACGAGGTGCTGGAAGTCTCCGAGGAGGCGATCGACCTCTGGCGCGAGATCGCCGAGGCCGATCAGGAGAGCATCCCCCAACTCGCGTCCGCCCTGGAGCAGATCAGCTACCGCTACCAGGCGCTCGGCCGTGACGAGGACGCGATGACGGCGATCAGCCGCGCGACCCTGCTCTTCCAGGAACTGGCGAAGAACCACCCGGCGCTCTTCCGCGCCGACTTCGCCAGAGTCGCCGCCGCGATGGCCCGCCGCTTCCACGTCGAGGGCAACAAGCAGCACGCCGCCGACTCGATGCAGCTCTCCATCGCGAACTGGCGGGTGCTCGCCCAGGAGGACCCGCGCTTCGAACCGGACCTCGCCCGCAACCTCGTCGCGGCGGGCGCCATGCTCACCGACCTGGGCAGGGCCGGAGCGGCCGGCGAGACGCTGCGGGAGGCCGTCGATCTCTTCCGCCGCCTCGCGATGGTCAACCCCGCCACGTTCGGCACGGAGCTCGCCGAGGCGCTGACCCACCGCAGCCAGGCGTTGCGAGAGCTGGCCGACGACGTCGAGGCCGCACTCACCGCGCGCGAGGCCGTGATGCTCTGGCGCGACACGGGCGACCGCAAGGGCCTGGGCGCCGCCCTGCTCAACGTCGCCAGGGTCGTGGGCGATGTCGACGCGGCGAAGGAAGCCGTTGAGGTGTACCGGGATCTGGCGGCGGAGGACCTCGTCCGGAACCAGGCCGGGCTGGTGATCGCCCTCGCGACGCTGGTCGAGCAGCAGCTCCTGCACGACCTGGACGACCTGGCGCTGCAGACCGCGGACGAGTGCCTCGACCTCTGCCACCGGCTGCCGTCGCAGCTCGTCGAGTTCTTCGGCGCGACCTTGGCGCCACCGCTGCAGAACACGGCCCGTGCACTGTCCGAATCGGACCACCACGTCCGCGCCCTGCGGATGTCGGAGTTCGCGGTCGGCGTCTGCCGTGCGCTGAAGACGAGGACACCGCCCACGGTCTACCTCTCGGCCGTCCAGCAGCACGTGTGCAGACTCCGTGGCGCGGAACGGAAAGAGGAGGCGCGCAACACCGCGCACACGGCGTTGGTGTTGTGGCACATGGCAGGGCTCGACCTCGACCGCCACGTCGGGTACGCGGACGCGTTGACGATCTACGGCAGGCTCTGCGCCGAGACGAGGTTCGAGGTCCTCAAAGCACTGCGGCTCACCCACCGCGCGGCTGAGATCTTCCGCGAGGCAGGTGAGCCGGTGAAGCTGGGGTTCGCGCTGGAGACAGCGGCAGAGCTCAGCTCTTCGTGAGCAGCGAGCGCGCGAAGAACGCCACGTTGGCCGGACGCTCCGCGAGGCGGCGCATGAAGTAGCCGTACCACTCGTCGCCGTACGGCAGGTACACGCGCATGCGGTTGCCCTCGCCGGCGATGCGCTGCTGCTCCTCGGGCCGGATGCCGTACAGCATCTGGAACTCGTAGGTGTCCTTCGAGCGCGCGGACGCCAGGTCGGCGGCGATCGCGATCAGGCGCGGGTCGTGCGAGGCCACCATCGGGTAGCCGTCACCCTCCATCAGCACCTTCAGGCATCGCACGTACGACAGGTCGACGTCGTGCTTGTCCTGGTACGCAACGGAAGCGGGCTCCTGGTAGGCGCCCTTGCACAGCCGCACGCGCGAACCGGCGTACGCGAGGTCGCGGCAGTCCTGCTCGGTGCGCTTGAGGTAGGCCTGCAGCACCGCGCCGACCCACGGGAAGTCCACCCGCAGCTCACGCAGGATGCCCAGCGTGGAGTCCGTGGTGGTGTGGTCCTCCATGTCCAGCGTCACGGTCGTGCCGACGACGGCGGCGGCCGTGCAGATGCGGCGGGCGTTCTCCAGCGCGATCTTCTCGCCGTCCACGGCCAGCGACTGACCGACGGCGGACAGCTTGACCGACACCTCGGCGCCCTCGGTGAGCCCGGACGACTCCAGCCGCGACAGCAGCGTCAGGTAGGCCTCGACGGTGGCGTTGGCCTGCGACTCCTCGAAGGTGTCCTCACCGAGGTGGTCCAGCGTCACCAGACGGCCGTCGCCGAGCACCTCGGCGGTCGCGCGGATCGCCGAGTCGACGTCGTCACCGGCGATGAACCGCTCGACGACGGGCCGGGTCAGCGGCGTCGACTCGACGAGCTTGCGGGCGCTCGCGTTGCGGGCCGCGAAAAGGAGGCTGGAGCGCAACATGGTTCACGTCCTCAGGGTGTGAAAGGTGAGGGGAACGTCCAGACACTTGTGGCGCATGGACGTTCCCCTCACTCAGAAGGGCCGGATCTAGCCCTGGTGCGGGTGGAGGTGGGAGGTGGGCGCCACGAAGGTCTCCTTGATGGAGCGCGGGCTGACCCAGCGGAGCAGGTTGTGGACCGACCCCGCCTTGTCGTTCGTGCCGGACGCGCGGCCGCCGCCGAACGGCTGCTGGCCCACGACGGCACCGGTGGGCTTGTCGTTGACGTAGAAGTTGCCGGCGGCGAACCGCAGCTCTTCCTGCGCGTGCGCCACGGCCGTGCGGTCGCGGGAGATGATCGAACCCGTCAGACCGTAGGGCGCCGCGCTCTCCATCTGCTTGAGCACGCTCAGGTAGTCGGCGTCCTCGAACACGTGGATCGCGAGCACCGGGCCGAAGAACTCGGTGGTGAACACGGAGTTCGTGGGGTCGGAACCGAGCAGCACGGTCGGCCGCACGAAGAAGCCGTCGCTGTCGTCCGCGGTGCCACCGGCGGCGATCTCCAGCGTGGAGTCGGCGCGAGCGGCCTGCAGCACACCCGAGAGCTTGTCGAACGAGCGGCGGTCGATCACCGCGCCGCCGAAGTTCGAGAAGTCGGTGACGTCGCCGTAGGTCAGCGCCTCGACCTCGGACAGGAACTGGTCCTTGATCTTGTTCCACACCGAGCGCGGCACGTAGGCGCGCGACGCGGCGGAGCACTTCTGGCCCTGGTACTCGAAAGCACCGCGGATCAGGGCGACGCGCAGCACGTCGGGGTCGGCCGACGGGTGCGCCAGGACGAAGTCCTTGCCGCCGGTCTCGCCGACGATGCGCGGGTACGAGCGGTAGTTCGCGATGTTCGCGCCGACCTGCGCCCACAGCTTCTGGAACGTCGGCGTGGAGCCGGTGAAGTGGATGCCCGCGAGGTCGGGGGAGTTGAGCGCCACCTCGGACACCGCGAGGCCGTCACCGGGCAGCAGGTTGATGACGCCGGGCGGCATGCCGGCCTCTTCGAGCAGGCGCATGGTGAGGTGCGCGGCGAACGACTGCGTCGGCGACGGCTTCCACAGCACCACGTTGCCCATCAGGGCGGGCGCGGTCGGCAGGTTGCCGGCGATCGCGGTGAAGTTGAACGGCGTGATCGCGTAGACGAAACCCTCGAGCGGGCGGTGGTCGGTGCGGTTCCACACGCCGGGGGAGGAGATCGGCTGCTCGGCCAGCAGGGTGCGGGCGAACTGCACGTTGAAGCGCCAGAAGTCGATCAGCTCGCAGGCCGCGTCGATCTCCGCCTGGATCGCGGTCTTCGACTGGCCGAGCATCGTGGCGGCGTTCAGCGTCTGCCGCCACGGACCGGCGAGCAGGTCGGCGGCACGCAGGATGATCGCCGCGCGGTCGTCGAACGACATCGCGCGCCACGCCGGGGCCGCCTCGCGGGCCGCGCGCAGGGCGTCGGTCGTGTCCTGCTGCGTCGCACCGGCCAGCGTGCCGAGGACCGAGCGGTGGTTGTGCGGCTGGACGACGTCGACGCGCTCACCGCCACCCATGCGCTGCTCGCCACCGATGGTCAGCGTCAGCTCGAGCGGCTCCTTCTGCAGCTCGACCAGCTTGGCCTGCAGCTCAGCGCGCTCCGGGGTGCCGGGGGCGTACTGCAGGACCGGCTCGTTGACCGGGGCGGGAACCTGGGTGACCGCGTCCACTCGCAACACTCCTTATGGCTTGTTCGGTACGCAAACCGTAAGTCCGGCCGACCTGGCCTCGGTTGTTCAACAGGCCAATATTCACTAGGTCAGATGTACGATCGAACAGTGTCGAGCCTCCGCCACGTTCTCATCGCGCTGGGCGATCCGCTCGTCGAACTGCAGGTTGCCCCGCAGGGCCTGGAAGTAGACGTGCGCGATGTGGTGATCATGGATCCGGACGACCCGCCGGACGTGGCGGCAGGAGACCTCGCGCTGCTCATCGGGGCACGGGGCAGAGCCGCATTGCCGCTGATCAGGGCCGCTGGGCGCGCGAAAGCCGCGGCCGTCGCCGTCAAGGAGTCGTCCCCGGCCCTCGTCCAGACCGCCACGGACGCCGGAGTGGCGTTGCTCGAAGTCCGTCCCGAGGTCCGCTGGGGCCACCTGGAGTCGCTGGCCAAGAGCGTCCTCACGACCACGACCGACGACGGCGAGGTCCTCGGCGACCTGTTCGCGCTCGCGCAAACGATTGCCACCCTGACCGGCGGCATCGTCAGCATCGAGGACACCGCGAGCCGCGTGCTCGCCTACTCCCGCTCGACCGACGAGGTCGACGAGCTGCGCAGGCTCTCGATCCTCGGCCGCCAGGGCCCGGAGCCGTACCTGAAGATGCTGCGCGAGTGGGGCGTCTACAACCTGCTGCGGTCGGGCGAGGAGGTCGTCCGCATCGACGAACGCCCTGAGCTGGGCATCCGCAAGCGCATCGCGGTCGGCATCCACGCGGGCCGCCAGCCGCTCGGCACGATCTGGGTGCAGGAGGGCGACCAGCCGCTGACCGACCAGGCCGAACGAGCGCTGCTCGGTGCCGCCCGCGTCACCGCCCCGCACCTGATCCAGCAGCGCAACCAGCCCACGTCGAGGTTCCGCGAGAACCTCCTCGCTGCCCTGCTCACCGGCAGGATGGACGCCGCCACCGTCGCCGGCCAGATCGGCGCCGACCCGAAGAAGCCCGCCGCCGTCGTGGTGTTCGCGGTGCGCAGCGCCGAGGGCGACCGCAGCGAACACGAACTGCGCCGCGCCGAGATGACCGGCCTGATCTCCGTGCACGCGGCGGCGTACCGGCGCAGCGCCCTGGTCAGCGAGTCCGGCGGCCGCACCTACGTCCTGCTGCCGGACCTGGCCCCGAACGCCCAGCTCCTGAACCTCACCAAGGAGATCGTCACCACCGCACGCCGTCACCTGCACACGGCGGTACAGGCCGCGGTCGGCTCGACGGTGTCCACATTGGACGACGCGCAGGTCTCCCGTCAGGAGGCCGAACGCGTGCTGGACGCGATGGCCCGCGACCTCGACGCCGAGGTGGCGACGCTCGCCGACGTCCGCTCCCAGGTCCTGGTGAGCGAGATCCTGGCGTTGCTCCAGGACAATCCCCGGATCCGCGATCCGCGGATCGACGCGCTCGACCCCGAGCTCGCGAAGTCGTTGCTGACCTACCTCGACGCGCTGGGTGACGTGCGCGCGGCAGCAGACCGGCTGCACGTCCACCCGAACACGTTGAGGTACCGGCTCAAGCGGATCGACCTGGACCTGGACGATCCGCTCGTCCGGCTCGTCGCCCAGCTTCAGCTCAGGATGCGGTAGAGCAGCGCCCGTTCCGCGATCGTCCACGTCGTCGTGGTGAGCAGGTACAGCCCGGCGGCCAGCGGCAGGTACGCGGCCACCAGGATCGTCCCGAACGGCAGCACCTTGACCAGCCCGGTCATGAACCCCGGCGTGGGCGTGGTGGTCATCCGCGACTGCTGCCACTTCACGGTCAGATAGGCGACCACGGCGAGCAGCCCGAACAGCACGAAGAACACCCACGCGAACCCGGTGGTGAAGTGCGAGCCGAGCGGGATGCCGAACAAAGTGCCTTCCAGCAACGGGTTCGGGGTCGTCACGACCTGGTAGATGACCATGAAGAACGGCACGGTCGCGAGCATCGGCAGCATGCCCGCGAACATCGACACACCGTTCTTCCTGTAGACCTTCTGCGACTCCTCCGAGAACCGCAGCATGTCCTTGCCGTACTTCTTCTGCAGCTTCTGGATCTCCGGCGCGAGCTTGGCCTTGGCCTTCTCGCCC
Organism: Lentzea sp. HUAS TT2; assembly: GCF_051853195.1. Taxonomy (NCBI): domain Bacteria; kingdom Bacillati; phylum Actinomycetota; class Actinomycetes; order Pseudonocardiales; family Pseudonocardiaceae; genus Lentzea; species Lentzea sp. HUAS TT2. Next base: position 4,395,747 of record NZ_CP196667.1, read on the forward strand.
CGGACGGCGGCGCGGTAGAGGGGGTGCAGCACGAGCCGCACGACGATCGTGAATCCGACGATGGCGAGCGCGGGCATGCCGAAGCCCGCCAGGGCAGCGCCCAGGTCAGCGAACAAGGGTGGTTTCTCCGTATCGAGTTTCAGGGCCAGGACGTGTCAGAACGTCCGGCATCCCGGTGCTCGAGGACGGGACTTGCCTGCGGCATCAGGGTTTCGCAGCCGCAGCTGGGCCGTGCGCTGGGCTCGTTCGCGGATCGAGAGCGACCGCGCCGGCGCCACCGAGAGCGGCACCAGCGCGACGACCACGATCAACGCGAGGGCGAGCGCGGTCACGGCCGCGACGACCTCGGTCGGAGACGAGAACAGCGTGAAGGCGTAGAGGGCAGGCAGGAAGACCGCGAGCATCAGCAACGCTCGCTGCTTGGTCTCCGGCCGCCACATACCTCGCAGACTACCTGTGCTTGACGGGAATCGGGGCGGTCTCCAGCAGGCTGCCCGCTTCGTCGTAGAGCCGGACCTGCTTCGGCTTGCCCAGGCTCGGCCACCACGTCACGATCCAGCCGTCGCCGAGACTCGCGGTCACCTCCAGCGCGTCCTCGGTGACGATGACCGCCTTGCCGACCTTCGGGCTCACCCGGCCGGTCAGAACGGTCGTGCTGCTGCCGCTTCTCACCTCCGTCATGCCGATCTGCGGGGCGAAGTCGGCGAACAGGCGGTCGCCGAGCGGCTCGCGTTCGTCGATGCCGCCGCGGGCGCTCATGCCGACGCCCTTCGGTGTTCCCCAGCACAGCGCCTCGGACCGCGGACCGGTGAACAGCACCATCGTCATGTTGCCGCGGTGGTCGGTGACCGACACCTCACGCGGGGCGGGCCAGACCGGCCTTCCCTCGACTCCGCGCTCCGCATCGTGCTGGTCGAGCGACTCCCCGCATTTCGCGAGCACGGGCGCCAGGTCGCCGGGAGCCCTCGGTTCGGCGGTCCACGCCGCGGAGGCGTCCTGGTTCGTCGGGGTCCAGAGCACCAGCGTCACGGCGACGGCGGCCACGAGGGCCGTCGAGGGCACGGCGAAGCGCCACCAGCGGCGGGACGGCTTCGAGCCGATCTCGTTCAGCAGGGCGTGCTTGCGGGTCTGCAGCCGCATCGGGTCGAGCTGCGGGATGTCGGGGGTGATGTTCACAGCGCCTCCTCAACCAGAGCGCCACGCACGGTGCGTTGCGCACGAGCGAGCCGGGATTTCACCGTGCCGACCGGGATGCCGAGCACCTGGGCGATCTGCGCCTGGCTCAGGTCCGACCACGCGGACATCTCCAGCACCTCCCGTTCCCCGGCGGGCAGCTTCTCCAGTTCCGCGATCACCGTCCTCGTGCGTGCCTCCGCGTCCACCCGCCGTGCCACATCATCGGCGTGGTCGTCGTCGGCGTGCTGCGGCGCGACCTTGCCCAGAGCGGCCTTGTAGCGGGTGCGGGCGCGTTGGTGGTTGCGGGTGACACCCAGGGCGACCGTGTACAACCACGGCAGCAACGACCCCTCGACCGTCACTGACGTGCGTTTGCGCCAGGTCTCCATGAACACCACGGACACCAGGTCCTCGGCCACCGTCCACGTACCGGTGCGGCGTAAGCAGTAGGCGAACACGGCCTGGGCGTGGCGTTCGAACAGCTGCCCGAACGCCTCGCTCACGCCGGCCCGGACCTGCCCCCAGAGTTCTTCGTCGGTCACGGACCCTCCTCTCTGTCCCGCCTATGTCCGCGGCGGGCAGAGCGGTTCACGACTCGACCAGGCCCGGCCGTTCGGGGTGGTCGTAGCGCACGAAGAGGTCGGCGGCCGGCTCGTAGTCGTCGAACGCGGGCAGCGTCCACGCCTCGGCGGTCTTGCGCTTCAGGGCGCCGGGGGAGAGCCACAGGTGGACCGTGAGCTCGGCGGGCAGCCAGCGGTCGAGCATCAGCGTCCCGTCGACGAGGACCACACCGTTCTCCGGCACGTCGACGTACTCGGCGCGGCTGGCCCGGTCGGTGGCGGCGTTCCACAGCGACGGCAGCACCTTGCCGTCCATCGCCGGGTCGAGCACCTCGCGTTGCAGGCCGCCGAAGTCGAACCAGTCGTGCCGGTACGAGTAGGAGTCGGTGCGGCCGTGTTCGAGCCGCACCGAGGCCGGACGCAGGAAGTCCTCAAGGGACACTCGCTGCACCGAACGCCCCAAGGCGCGCAACGGTTCCACGACGGCATCCGCGAGCCTGCCGGGATCGGCGGCGGGTGCGCCGTCGATCAGCACGCGCACCCGCCCGTCGATCTCCGACACCTGGTCGACGAGCTCGGCGACGAGCGTGTCGAACGTGAGCGGCCGAACCTTCAAGGCGTCCACGCCGCCCAGGCCGTGTCCCACCAGATCTCACCGGACGCCAGCATCTTCTCGATCTTGAGCCCCTCGGCCCTGATCTCCTCCGCCTCCCGCGCCGAGTACTTGCCGGAGGCCACCTGCTCCTCGAACTCGTCGAGGTCGCGCTGCGCCCAGGTGCCGTCCGGGTCGAGGGTGTAGTCCAGGGCGTGGTCGAGGGTCTCGAACCCGTCCTCGACGCGGCGGTACGGCGCCTGGAGGTTCAGGTAGTAGTTGCCGAACGTCCTGTCGTCGCCCTTCCAGAACAGGTCGACGGAGTAGGCGTCCTGCGGGCGGTGCAGCATGAGTTTGCCGTGACCGCGCCAGAATCCGCGTTCGGGCTTGTCCCACGGGTGCGGGTGGTGGTGGTCGGGGTAGGTGAGCCGCGTGCCGGGCTCCACGAACACCGCGAGCAGTCCTGGCTCGTCGACGACCACCCTGGTCGGCATCTCCGACCAGACCTTGCCGTGCAGCACCTCACGCCGCACCACGACCTCACCGGGCGTGAACAACCTCATGGTCAGAACTTACGTGATCACGTTCGGCCGCGTCCTCGGCCAGCATCTTCCGCTTGAGCACGGGCACCGCGTTGGTCACGCGCAGGAACGTCCGCTGGAACGCCGCAGCGACCCGTCCGATCACGGGCTTGTGGACCAGGCTGCTGCCGTCCATCATCTCGCGCGACGCCTCCACGGCCGCGAACCCGTACTCGATCATCTCCTGCTCGTACTCGCCGATCGCCCGCACGACGTCCTGGCCTTCGGTGAGCTTGCGGCACAACAGTTCCGCGTCCCGCAGGGCCGTGTTCGCGCCGATGCCGCGGCCGGGCGTCATGAGGTGCACCGAGTCGCCGATCATCGTGACGTTGCTCGGCTGCCACGGCCGCAGCCGTTCGGACGTGCGGACCTTGATCTGGAACACGGTCTCCGGTGTGGCCAGCGCGAAGAGCTCGCGCAGGTTCGGGTGGAACCTCGGGGTGAGGTTCAGCACGACCTGCTTGAGCTCTGCCGGGCTCATGCCCTTCATGTCGGGGAACTTGTCGTGCGAGGCCGCGTAGCCCCACATGATGTAGTCGTCCTCGACGCCGGTGCCGTCGAAGCGCATCACGTGGAGGATCACGAACTCGCCGTTCGGGCCGAACAGCAACGTGATGCCGCCGTCGGCCAGCGGGGGCAGCAGTTTCGCGTTCTCCTCCGTCAGCGGCAGCTTGCCCGCGACCGACGTGATGCCGGTGTCGACCACCTTGGCGTCGGGCAGGTACTGCCTGCGCACCTTGGACTGCGCGCCGTCCGCGCCCACCAGCACGTCACCGGTCTCGGACGTGCCGTCGTCGAAGAACGCGGTGACGGTGCCGTCGTCGTTCTGGGTGAAGTGCGTGAACGTCCTGCCGAACCGGACCACGTCCTCCAGGCCGCCGAGCAACGCCGTGCGCATCGCGATCCGGCTGACCGACTTCTCGCTGCGGCTGTCGTCGCGGTCCGTGTCGACCTCGCCGACCAGCAGTTCCTTGTACTTCTCGGTGCGCATGACGATGTGCTTGGGCGGCCGGGCGGTCGTGCGGACGAACTCCGCGAACACGTCCGGCGGCAGACAGCTGTGCAGCGCCTTGCTGCCGTCCGGGCTGATCCCGACCCGGTAGCCGATCAACATGCTGCGCGGCGTGCGGTCGCGTTCGAACAACGCGACGTCCACGCCGGCCTTCTTCAGCCCGTGCGCCAGGCACAGGCCACCGGTCCCCGCGCCGATGACGAGTACACGCATGGCAACCTCCCCCTGCTAAGTCTCTTAGAAGGAAAGATATTCAGTTCACGAGAGTCTTGTCAATCGCCGACGTCAGTCCTCGCAGTCGAGCCTTCTGAGTCTGGCGGTCGCGATGGCACGCCGCACGTCGTCCGGCGGAAGCAGCTTGACCAGCTGTTCCAGTGCCTCGACGTCGTGTTCGCCTGAGTCGGTCTGGGTGAAAGTCCACAGGGCGTTCGCGTCGCCGCGCTGCAGGACCGCCTTGCGCATGCCGGTCGCCAGGTCGTCGCGCTCTGCCAGTACGACGGGCGCCTCGGAACGCCGCAGCAGCGAGCCGCGGTACCTGCTCGCGGCCAGCGGCACGTCCCCGTCCTTGAGGGCGGCCCGCACCGCCAGGAAGTCCGTCTCGACGTCGGCGGTGAGGCGGTAGGGCCTGGTCGCGAGCACGTCGGGGCCCAGCTGGGCGCGCAGCCGGTGCAGTTCGGCGCGCACGGTCGTGGGGTTGCCGCGCTCGCCGTAGAGGCGTTGCGCGAGCTGGTCGGCCGTCAGCCTGCCCTGCAACGTCAGTGCGCAGAGGATCTCCGCGTGCCGCAACGACAGCGGCACCTCGCGGCCGTCCAGCACGACCTTCGGCTCCGGCAGCAGGAACGACAGCGACAGCACGCTGCGCCGCACGTGCCGCTGCCGGGGAACGCGCAGCAGGAAGCCATGGGCGAGGGGTTCCAGCACCGCCTCGCGGCCGTCCGGCAGCACGATGCGGTCCGCGGAGACGTCGACACGCGAGGGCAGCAGCCCGTACGGCTCGACCGCGACGACCCGGCCGGTCGGGCTGAGCAGCGCGCCGGGTTCCCCGCGCAACGCGATCAGGTGTCGCATGTTGCGCGCCCGCAGCTCCTCGTCCTGAGCGTGCATCCGCGCGAGCATCTCCGACTCCGCGAGCCGGGCGGACGCCGAGACGAGCGCCACCATCGAGGGATGGACGGTCTCGAGCGGGCCGCTGAGGTCGACGACCCCGATCGTGGTCCCCGTGTCGGGGTCGCGGATCGGGCTCGCCGCGCAGGTCCAGTGGTGGTAGGTCCGCACCAGGTGCTCGGCCGAGTGGACCGTGACGGGGGAGTTCACCGCCAGCGCGGTGCCCATCCCGTTCGTCCCCGCCGCACCCTCTGACCAGAGCGTTCCCTCCGCCAGGCCGACGTCCTCGGCGATGCCGCGGGTGTCCTTGGACCCCTCGCACCACAGGATGTGGCCCTGCGCGTCCGCGACGATCATGATGTGCCCGGCCTCTTCCGCGAAGCCCAGCAGCGTCTCGCGCAGCAGCGGCAGCGTCGGCTCCAGCGGGTGCCGTTTGCGCAGGTCGGACAGTTCGTCGGCGGCGAACACGGTCGGCGCGGTGTGCAGGTCGGGATCGACGTTGGCGGCGAGTGACCGCTGCCACGACGCGGAAATGACTGAGCGTGGCGAAATCACCGTGCGAGTGCCACTCAACACGGCTTCTCTGACACGACTAAGCAACAGCGCGTGTTGCCCGGGTTCGTGGGTCACTGATCCATCCGCGGCTTGCAACGAGCATGCAACGTTCTGCTGGTTACTTTCTCACTTCCCGCACCCAGGTCATCCAGTGGGCCATGTTCTGGCAGGAGTCGAGAATGACGCAGTACGCGGCACCGGGTCAGCCCGGCAGCGTGGTCGCGTACCGAGCGAGGTACGACCACTTCATCGGCGGCGACTACGTGGCGCCCGTGACCGGTGAGTACGTCGAGAACGTCACGCCGGTGACCGGCGACGTGTTCACCGAGGTCGCCCGAGGCACCGACGCCGACCGCGCCCGTGCACTGCACGCGGCCAGCGGCGCCGCACGCGCGTGGGGCAACACCACGCCCCGAGAGCGCGCCACCGTGCTGTGCGAGATCGCCGACCGCATCGAGGAGCACGCGACCGAGCTCGCCGTCGCCGAGACGTGGGACAACGGCAAGCCGGTCCGCGAGGCACTGGTCGCCGACCTCCCGCTGCTGATCGAGCTGTTCCGCCAGTTCGCCGCCGTCATCCGCGCCGAGGTGGGCGAGGTCGAGCAGCTCGGCCGCGGCACCTTCGACTACCGCTCGTTCCAGCCGCTCGGCGTGGTGCACGAGCGGATCTCGTGGACGTTCCCGCTGATGAACGCCTGCCGCGTGCTGGCGCCAGCGCTGGCCGCAGGCAACGCCGTGGTGCTGGAGCCCGCGCTGCAGACGCCGGCCTCGATCCACGTGCTGATGGGCGTGATCGCCGACCTGCTGCCGCCCGGCGTGGTCAACGTGGTCACCGGTTCCGCCGACCACCCCGTGGTCGCCGGCCGCTGCCCGAACATCTTCTTCGCCGACGTCGCGGCGCAGCGCGACAGCTTCCTGGACAAGGCCCTGGAGGGGTTCGCGATGTTCGCGGCCAACCAGGGGGAGATCTCCACGGCGCCGTCGCGTGCGTTGATCCAGACGGCTGTCTACGAGGAGTTCCTGCACCTCGCGACCGAGCGCACCCAGGCGTTGCGGCAGGGGGACCCGCTCGACACCGACACGATGGTCGGCGCTGTCGTGAGTCTTGCGCAACGCGATCGGGTTCTTGCGTACGTGGAGCGCGGGAAGGCCGAGGGTGCGCGGCTGGTCACCGGTGGCTCGGCCTCCGGTCACTACGTCGAGCCCACGATCTTCGAGGGTGATCACCGGTCTGGTGTGTATTTGGAAGACGTGCTCGGGCCTGTTGTGTCGGTGACCCGGTTCGACGACCGCGATGACGCGTTGAAGATCGCCAACGAGTCCGTGGCTCAGCTCGGCGCCGGGATCTGGTGCCGGGATGTCGCGCTGGCGCACAACGTTGGGCAGGATCTGCGGGCCGAGCGGGTGTGGGTCAACAACTACTACGCGTACCCGGCGAACACCGCTGTGCTCGCCGAGTACCGCCGCGTGAAGCACCTGCTGGTCAGTTACTCGGACCGCGGGCAGGGGTATTTCTGATCGCCTACTTCTTCCACGGCACCTGGGTGCTGGCGTAGAAGTTGATGCCCTGGACCTTCCAGCGCGGGGCCTGGGCGCCCAGGCGTGGGGCGAAGCGGTCCCAGTTGTGGATGTTCGCAGGGGACCAGCCCAGTTCCGCGGCCACCGGGAGCCTCGGGAAGGCCATGTACTCGATGTCGGCCGAGGTCTTGATGGTCTCGGTCCACAATGGAGCTTCCACGCCTCGGACGTTGGCCTCTGTCACGCCGTTGAGGTAGGCGCCCGGGTTCCAGCTGTAGGCGTCCTTGACCTCCACGAGGCCGGCCCAGTCCAGGCCCAGCTTGGTGTTCTTGTTGTACTTCATGTCCAGGTAGATGCGGTTCGCCGGGGACATGAGGATCTTGTTGCCGCGCTGGGCCGCCGCTGCCACGTTGGCGTCCGTCGTGGTGGTGCCCCAGAACTGCGGAATCGCCGTGGTGTCCTTGGTGGTCTTGATGAACTCGTGCCAACCCGTCGTGGTCTTGCCGTACTTCTTGACGAGCGGGAGTACACGGCCCATGAACGTTGCGTAGTCCGCGTCCGGTGTTGAGAGGGCCTCGTCGCCGCCGATGTGGAAGTACGGGCCTGGGGTGATCGCGGAGACCTCGCGGATCACGTCTTCCACGAACTTGTAGGTGACGTCCTTGTTGATGCAGAGCGAGCTGAAGCCGACCTCTGTGCCGGTGTAGAGGGGGCGTTTCTTGCCGTCGCAGTTCAGTTCGGCGTAGCTGGCCTGGGCGGCGTTGGTGTGGCCCGGCATGTCGAACTCCGGGATCACCGTGATGCCCCTGCTCGTGGCGTGGGCGACGATGTCCCTGTACTCGTCCTGGGTGTAGAAGAGTTTGCCCGTTCGGCCGCCTACCTCCGTGCTGCCGCCGATCTTGGTCAGTTCTGGCCAGCTCTTGATTTCCAGGCGCCAGCCCTGGTCATCGCTCAGGTGCAGGTGGAAGTAGTTGATTTTGAACGCTGCGATCTGGTCTATGTAGCGTTTTACCTGGGGTGGGGTGAAGAAGTGCCTGGAGACGTCCAGCATCGCGCCTCGGTGGTGGTATCTGGGGTGGTCGAGGATGCTGGCGCCTGGGACCTGCCAGGGGCCCTGTTGTTTGGTCTTCGCCTCTGCCTTGGGTGGGAGTAGTTGGCGGAGGGTGGCTATGCCGTTGAAGTGGCCCTGGGGTGAGTTGGCTCGGATGACCACCTGTTTTGGGGTCACGTCCAGTTGGTAGCCCTCCGGGCCGGTTTTCGGGTCTGCGCCGGTCGTCAGGACTATGCCGTCGCCGGTGACGGTGTTCTCGATCGGCAGGGGGTAGCCCGTGGAGGGGCGGAGGATTTGTGCCAGGAGTTCTGCTGGCTTGCGGGCGTCTGGTGTGCCCAGCTGGATCTTTGAGGCTGCCGAGAGGGTGTAGGTGATGTCCGTCCGGGGCTGGACCTGGACCGGTTGGGGGACCAGCTCTTGCAGGGGCGTGGCTGCCGCCTGGGCGGTGGGGGAGGCTGCGTCGGCTGTCTCGGTCACCAGCACTCCTGATCCGGCGATCACCAGCGCCGCTAGTGCGGCCTGCAGTTGTGTGGATTTCACGCCATCCTCCGGGGTCGGTGGGACCTTGGGCGGCGTTCAGTCACCGTTTCAGGGGTGGGGATTGGGTGTCAAGGTTCAGACCAATTTTCCGGAGTTTCGCAGGTGTTCGGGTGGCGGGCGGATGGCACGCCTGTTGCGTTGGGCGAAGTGGCGTTGCGTAGTGGGGCGCAGCCACTCCGCCCTGACCGCGTTGGAAAGACGGCTCGCCTTCGGCTTCGCGCGTGGGCGGGCTGTTGCTGTGGCTAGAGGTGTTCCTTGCTCAGCTTCTGCCACAGGGCCGGCAGGGCTGCTTCCGTTTTGTGCGCCAGCTCTACCTCTTGGCCGTAGAGGAGGCCGAAGGTGAAGCCGTTCTCGTCGCCCCTGCCCAGTTCCAGGAGTACGGGGCGTGCCACCACGGAGTCCTGGTGGTCGCCCAGCAGGGTTTGGACGTCCTTTGCCCGCTTGCGGAGGGCCTTGGCGTGCTTGCCCAAGGCCGGTTCTGCCACCTCCGCCGAGTAGCGCAGACGTTTGGCTGCTTTGCGGGCCTCGTGCATGGGCTCATCGCTGTCGGTCGTGGCCAGGGCTGCCTCCACGCGTTCGTCCAGGCGGTGGCGGGCCTTTTCCACCAGGCGTGGGAGGACTTCCTTCGCCTTGCCTTGTGCCAGCTGGGTTAGCGGGGGCGCGGTCAGGAGGGCGTCGATGGTGTTGAGGAGGGTGAAGTAGCGGTCGCTGTTCAGCGCGGCCACCGAGTCCTTGTGCGCCTTGGCTTCCAGTGGAGCGAAGTAGCGGGTCATGCGGGCTGCCACGTCGCCCAGCGCTAGTTCTGGTGGTAGGGCGTGCAGGCCCGCTTCGAAGCGCATGCGGAGGACCTCCAGGTCACGTGAGGTGCCCAGTACTGAGGCCAGCCACTTGAGTTCGTCGGTCAGGGCGCGGGTCTGGTCGCGGTCGACGATCTTGCCGAAGGCTTGGAGGGCTGACCGCATGCGGCGGGTGGCCACCCGCATCTGGTGGACTGCGTCGTCCTCGTTGCGGCGGACTCGCGGGTCCTGGTTCTGGAGGGCCGCTCGTTGTTCGTAGAGGTAGGAGAGGAGGACGTCGCCTGCTGTCGGCTTCTTGCCGAGGGTGGGGCCCTGGTCCCGTTTTACGCCGATCACCTGGGAGAGCTTGGACTTCGAGGACGACGGGACTATGCCCGCGTCGCCCAGGTGGCGTTCTACCGTGTCGAGGAGCTTGCGGTCGCCGCTTTCGCCCAGTTCTACTTCGATCTCACGCCATGAGGTGGTCGTGGTCGAGGAGCCCATGGTTTGGGCGGTGACCACGTCGTCGACCACTTCGGCGAGCATTTCGCCGGTGTTGTTCGTCAGTTGCCAGCGGCGGCGGTTGGTGCGGATTTCGGCCACTGGGGTGAGGGTCTGGCCTCTGGTGTGGGCTCGTACCAAGGAGGAGAGGTCCTTCGGGGGCTTCTTCACCGCATTGCCCAGGGGGACTCTGAGTTCCTGCCTCGAGTCTTCGCCTGCCGGGAGTTTGAGGTGCCAGCCCTCGTCGTTGCCGCCCACGCGCCTGCGCAGGGTCACGCCGGCGCGGGCCAGGCGGTAGTCGTCGGTGTCGAAGTACGTGGCTTCGAGGTCGAACTCCTCCGGGCCGGTCGCCACGCCGGTGATCCCTGTGAGGTCCGGCAGACTCGCGTCCGATGGTGCCTCGTACTTGCGTTCGGTCTCAGTAACAGAGGTCGCCATTTTCTATTAATACCTCGTTTTGTCCGGGTTCACCCAGGGTCGTGACGGTGCGTGAGGGGTGGTGCCACGGGCGGGCGGAACCGCGCCTCTAATGCGTGCATTCGTCGGGTACCCGCTTTTGTGTGTCCTCGGTGTCCGGTTCGCTGGTCGGGTGCCCACGGAGAAGGAACGGCTTGACGTGGTCGAGCCGCAGGTCGCCACGTTGATCAGTCATGTCGGTCAGCTGTCCGCGGAACTGGAGCGCGTCACGGCTCGGCTGACGGTGCTGGAACGGCGGTTGTCCGGTGCCGGTGACGGGCCATTGGCGGATCTCGACGCGGTGTCCGGAGACGTCGAGCCGCTGGTCGAGGCGCTGCGCAAGGGGTGGGACGCCGAGCAGGAGATCCTCGCTGATCCGGCGCGGGTCGACCTCAAGGCGGAGGTGCTCGAGTTCGACGGGCTCAAGGCTCGCCGGGACGAGGCCAAGTCCAAGTTGGACGGTGGGCGGGTGCCCCGGTTCGAGCGGGACGCGCTGTCGCACGAGGTTCGTCAGATGGAATGGCTGATCAACGCGAACGAGGCCAGCGCGCGGCGGGCCGCCGAGCGGTTGGAGGCCGACGAGGACGCCGTGGGGGAGGAGTGGCGCACCGAGGCCGTGCTCGCCGGGGACAAGGCCAGGGGTGAGATCAAGGACGCGGCCGCGCGGCGCATCTCCGAGGCGCTCTCGCAGTACGCACGCATGCCCGTGTGGTTCCGGGTCGGGCTCGGCGAGATCCCCACGCCGGACCCGTCGTTCTGGCTGGAGTCGGCCGTCGCGGTGCTCGCGTACCGGCTGGAGTACGGCGTCACCGACGCGGTCACGCCGCTGGGCACGCCGCCGTCCGCTGTGTCCGGTACTGAGAACTGGGTGCGGCGCACGAACGTCTACGCCGACATCACCGACCGCCTGACGACGTTGGCCGCGACGTTCCACCTGCAGTAGCCTGTTCTGCAACCGTCGGGTTGCAGAAGGGGTGTGCGAGTGAGTCAGGTCGACGACGTCTTGGCCGCGCTCGCCGATCCGATGCGCCGGCGGATCCTCGACCTCGTCGCGGCTCGGGGGGCCGTGTCTGCTTCGGCGCTCGCCGCCGAGCTGCCTGTGAGCCGGCAGGCCATCGTGAAGCACCTGGGAGTGCTGGAGAAGGCCGGGCTGGTGGCGTCCGCGCGGGCCGGGCGGGAGAACAACTTCTCCGTCCGTTCCGGCGCGCTGGACGCCACCGCCACCTGGATGGCCTCGCTCGCCTCGCAGTGGGACCAGAGGCTGGCCGCCATCAAGAAGCTGGCTGAGTCATGAGGTTGCCGTTCACCATCGTCGCCAGCACCGGGATCTCCGCGATGGCGTCGCTCGTGCGCGGGTCGTCGCCCAGTACGACGAGGTCCGCGAGCTTGCCCGGCGTGAGGCTGCCCAGCACGTCCTCCTTGCGGCACGCGTAGGCGCTGCCGAGGGTGTAGGCGTGGATCGCCTCCTCGACGGTGATCGCCTCGTCCGGGCCGATGGGGCGGCCGCCGGACGACTGTCGTCGCACCATGAACTCGATGGCGCGCAACGGGGCTCCGTCCGCTACCGGGCGGTCCGAGCTGCCCGCGATGGTGATGCCGTGGTCCAGGAACGCGCGGCCGCGGTACATCCACGGTGCCCGCGTTGAGCCCATGATCTCGCTGTAGTCGTCGCCGTAGGCGTAGAGGAACGTCGGCTGGATCACGGGAACCATGCCCGTGGTCGCGATGCGGGCGAGTTGCTCTGGGCGGACGAGGCCGCAGTGTTCGATGCGGTGGCGGGAGTTGGCGCGGGGGCGTTGGCGCTGTGCTTCTTGGACCGCGTCCAAGGTGAAGTCGATCGCTCGGTCGCCGATGGCGTGGATCGCGAGCTGCCAGCCCGCGTGGTGGCCGTCGATGATCGCCGCCCGCATGAACTCCTCGGACTCGGCCAGCCGGCCCGCGTTGTCGCTGCCCTCGTAGGGCTCGGACAGCGCGGCCGTGCGGGCCATCATGCCGCCGTCGGTCCACAGTTTGAGGGCGCCGATCGACAGCATGTCGTTGCCGAAACCGGTGTGCAGGCCCAGGTCGATCGCGCGCGGGACGCCGTCGGACGGGTCGGCGGTGACGTCGTGCAGGACGTGGGCGGACACCATGAGCTGCACGCGGATCGGCAGCTGGGCTTGTTGGTACGCGGCGGCTTCGAGCGGGCTGCTGGCGATCAGGCCTGCGCCGATGCCTGCTTCCGCGCACATGGTGACGCCCTCGGACAGCACCTGTTGTGCGCTCGTGCGCAGTTCGGTGGTGATCTCGTCGAGGGAGTAGGGGAGTCGCAACGTTCTTGCGGCCAGCTGCTCGTTCTCGGTCAGCCAGCCGTCGCTCGTGATGTGCGGAAGTTGCTGGAACACCACGGAGTTCACGACGCACGCGTGTCCGGACAGGTCGGCGACGTACACCGGCCTGCCGCCACTGATGCGGTCGAGATCCGCGGCGGTGAGCGGGTGTTGCATGATCCGGCGGTCGTAGCCGGACGCCTCGATCCAGCCCGTGCCGGGAGCGGCGGCGAGGCGGTCGAGGACCTGCGCGGCCGTGGTCAGGCCGGTGATGTCGACGGTGCGGCGGCCGTTCCACGCGAGGTGCGTGTGGGCGTCGATGAAACCGGGCAGCACCACGGCGTTGCCGAGGTCGACGGTCTCGGCGGCGGGCAGGTCGGCCACCTGCTCGTCCAGCCCGGCGATGCGGCCCTGCCAGATGCCGATCGTGTGCGCGGCAGGGCGTGCCGGGTCCATCGTGATGGCCCGGCAGCCCGTCAGTCTGAGATCGAGTCTCACGCGGTCGCGAGGACCGGAACAGGAGTGTTGGTCAGCACGGACGCCAGGATCTCACCCGACCGCACGGCGACGTTGGACAGGAGCGACGACGTGATGCCGTGCGAGTGCTCGGTGCCGCCCTGCAGGTAGATGCCGCCACGCAACGACGTCTGCAGGCGGTAGTCGCGGCCCACGACCAGACGGCCGGCCTCGTCCCGTGCGCAGCTCTCTTCGAGTCCGCCGAGAACGGGCGCGGCCTCGTCGTAGCCGGTGGCGAGCAGCACGAGGTCGGTGTCGACGAACTCCTGCTCGCCGGTGACGAGCGACTGGATCACCGCGCGGACGCCGTCCGCCGACTCCTCGACCGCGACGAGCCGGGTCATCTTCATCATCTTCAGGCGCTCGGTGCCCAGCACCTTCTCCTGGTACTCGGTGCGGTAGAGCTGCGCGATGAGGTCGACGTCGACCACGGAGTAGTTGGTGTTGCGGTGGTAGCCCATCAGCCGCTGCTTCACGTCGTCCGGTGCGTCGTAGTAGTGGTCGACGGCCGCGGGGTCGAAGATCCGGTTCGCGAACGAGCTGTCGTCCGCGGGGCTGTAGCCGTAGCGGGAGAACACCGAGCACACCTCGGCGCCGGGGAACTCGCGGTGCAGGTACGCCACGGCCTCCGCGGCGCTCTGCCCGGCGCCCACGACGACGCAGCGCTGCGGGTTCTCGAGCTCGCTGACGCGGTGCAGGAACTCGCTGTTGTGCCACACGCGGTCCGACAGCGTGATGCCCTCGGGCACGACCGGGCGCAGTCCGGTCGCGAAGACGAGGTTGCGGGCGTGGTACACGTCACCCGTGGCCGTTGTCACCTCGAACAGGTCGTCCTGGATCGCTTCCACACCAACGGCTTCCGTGCCGTAGGCGACCACGTCGTCGACCTGCGCGGCGGCCCACTCGAAGTAGTCGTGGAACTCGACGCGCAGCGGGAACAGGTTCTTGTGGTTGACGAAGTCGATCAGCCGGCCGCGGTCCTGCAGGTAGCAGAGGAACGAGAAACGGCTGGTCGGGTTCCGCATGGTGACCAGGTCCTTGAGGAACGACACCTGCATGGTGGCGTCGCCCAGGAGCATGCCCCGATGCCAGCCGAACGCCTGCTGGCGTTCCAGGAACACCGCGGTGACAGGGGTTTCGGCCTGCTCGTTGTGCTCGGTCAGAGCGATGGCGAGCGCCAGGTTCGAGGGACCGAACCCGATACCGACGATGTCGTAGATCGGATGCATGAGCACCGAACTTAGGGCAGCCTAAGCTCTCTTTGCAAGCCTTCAGTTAGGTTAGCCTGACCGTATCGCACCGATGTGAAGGAGGACACCCCCATGAGGGTCGTCATGTTCGGGTTCCAGACCTGGGGTCATCGCACCCTGCAGGCACTTTTGGCGTCCGAGCACGAGGTCGTTCTGGTGGTGACCCACCCCAGGGGTGAGGGCGCGTACGAGAAGGTCTGGAGCGATTCGGTCGAGGACCTGGCCCGCGAGAACGGCGTCGAGGTCATCGTCCGCGAACGCCCGGAGGACCAGGAGCTGCTCGGCGCGCTCAAGGCGGCCGAGCCCGACGTGATCGTCGCCTGCAACTGGCGGACGTGGATCCCGCCGCAGGTCTTCGCGCTGCCCAAGCACGGCACGCTGAACGTGCACGACTCGCTGCTGCCGAAGTACGCGGGCTTCTCGCCGTTGATCTGGGCGCTTCTCAACGACGAGAAGGAGGTCGGCGTGACGGCGCACATGATGGACGACACGCTCGACGCCGGCGACATCGTGCTGCAGCGCTCGGTTCCGGTCGGCCCGCGCGACACGACCGCGGTGCTGTTCGAGAAGACGCTGGAGCTCTTCGGCCCGATCACGGTCGACGGCCTCGCGGAGATCGCGTCCGGCCGCACCGACTTCGTGAAGCAGGACCGTTCGCAGGCCTCGTTCTTCCACAAGCGCGCCGAGGAGGACCTCCGGATCGACTGGACGTGGACCGCCGAGGAGCTGGATCGTCTGGTGCGCGCGCAGTGTGCGCCGTACCCGAGCGCGTTCTGCTTCCACCGCGGCCAGCGCCTGGAGATCATCGAGGCGGACGTCTCCGCCGAGGTCTACGGCGGCACCCCCGGCCGGATCTTCTACCGCGAGGGCGACGGCGTGACGATCGTCGCCGGCGCCGAGGCCCGCCGCGGCAAGAGCAAGGCGTTGCTGGTCAAGAAGGTTCGTACCGCTGATGGCACCGAGCTCAAGGCGCACGAGTACTTCAAGCACATGGGCGGTTACCTGACCTCGCGCCCGTAGTCCCGACACGCGGATCACGGGCCGGGTGACCGGTCCGTGATCGGCATGGTCGATCATTGCCGCATGAATCGCGCGGCGGTGACGTCACTGGTGGTCTTCGTGCTGCTCGTGGCAGTGGGTTGGTACCTCACGAATCTCCAGTCCTCCCAGGAGAATCCGCCCAACACCCCCGCGCCCGTTCCGACCGGTTCGCCGGACCTCGCCGCGTTGCGGATCGCGCCGGAGGGCAAGATGGCCGGCTACAGCCGCGACCGCTTCCCGCACTGGGCCTCGCAGGGGAACTCCTGTGACACCAGGGAGATCGTGCTCCAGAAGCAGGGCGTCGACGTCAAGCAGGACAAGGACTGCAAGGCGGTCTCCGGCACCTGGAACAGCGCCTACGACGGTGTGGTGATCAAGGAGGCCGGCGAGGTCGACATCGACCACACCGTGCCGCTCGCCGAGGCCTGGCGTTCCGGCGCCGACAAGTGGACCGACGACGAGCGCAAGGCGTTCGCCAACGACCTCGGCGGCATCCAGCTGCTCGCCGTGACCGCGAAGTCCAACCGCTCCAAGGGTGACCAGGACCCGGCGAAGTGGAAGCCGCCGATCGCGGCGTACGGGTGCACGTACGCGCAGCACTGGATCTCGGTGAAGATCGCTTACAAGCTGACCGTCGACCAGGCCGAGCACGATGCCCTGGCCGGACTGCTGAAGACCTGTTAGTGCCGACGACACGGCCCGACCCCCCCAGGCGGGCCGCGTCGTCACCTTCCCCGAAGCCCGGCTTCCCGGGCCGTTCCCCCTACCCGACCTGAACGGACTCGAACAGGCCGGACAGCTTCCAGTGCGTCACGTACCCCATGGCCTCCGCCGCGATCAGCACGTCGAGCTTGCCGAGGTTCGTCCGCGCCGGCATCTGGTACGCCTTGCCGCGCCGCACGTCGAGCACCATGGGGATGGCGCCGGGCAGCGTGTCCGCGACCGTGTGCTGCAGGATCCGCAGCCCGACGTTCGCCGCCTCCCTGGTCAGCGGCAG
Source organism: Lentzea sp. HUAS TT2 (assembly GCF_051853195.1). Taxonomy (NCBI): domain Bacteria; kingdom Bacillati; phylum Actinomycetota; class Actinomycetes; order Pseudonocardiales; family Pseudonocardiaceae; genus Lentzea; species Lentzea sp. HUAS TT2. The sequence continues at coordinate 4,412,281 of NZ_CP196667.1, forward strand.
CTCCTTGGCGTGCACGAGCACCGCGTACGTCGTGCCGTCCTTCTTGCGCAGCCCCAGGTGCGGCCGCACCTTCAAGGTCAGCTCGCCTGCGCGGTAGGTGGCGCCCTCCACCGGCACCCCCGTCGCCTTGAACGACGCCAGCCAGGGCAGGAAGCCGTCGGCGATCTCCTCGAACGCCCGCGGCTGGCCCGTGCGGTTGGCGTTCATGATCGCCTTCTTGAGCTCGATCTCCGGTTCGGTCGAGTTGACCGCTCGTCGCATGGCGTCGCGGATCGGGTTGTAGAACCCGCACACCCGGGTATCGGAGGCCAGGTACATCCCCCGCTGTTCCGACACGATGTTGATGCGTCCACGCTGACCGCTCATGACGTACTCGGTGAACGACAGTGCGGTGACGCTGACATTGTTGTCCGGCAACGTTTTCTCCCCTCGTACCGCGAGCTTCACCTGACGTTATCCGAGGGGTCTGACAGAAACGGTGCTGCTCCGAACGGCGTAATCGTCACTTTGCGTTGAGCGGTCACCTGTGTGGGTGACACGCAGAGTTGCGACCTAGATCGCAATCGGTAAACGGACGGTGACGGACTGGCAACCGATCACGTGGATGACCGTTCGTCTGCCGTTCGCCGACGCTCACCCAACGCTCACCGCATGACGAGCAGAAGTAACACTCCGTAGAAGATCAACTCAGCAGAATGGGTTCATCAGGAGGAATCACGGTGAGGGAGCACGATGGCGGTAAAGGCGGAGCGTTCACCCGATAGAGCGGGTGACGTGGAGGTTCCGCAGCCTCGGCAGCCGACGAGGTGGCTGGCCCACCTCGGCACCCTGCCGCACGCGGCTCAGGTGACCGTCATCCTCGTGCTGATCGCGCTCCTGCTGTGGGCCATCGCCGTCACGCTCGGCCCCGACCAGGCGTTCATCGTCGGCTCCGCGGGCATCGCGGCCAAGCTGATCTGCATGTACCTCGACACCCGCGTGCGCAACTAGCGCCCGTAGCGCTCGGCCGACCGCGCACGTGCCTTCTCGGCCTCGACCGCGCGGTCCTTCGGCGGCGCCGTCGTCACCAGCGCGTCGAGCAGTTCCTGCGTCGCCGCGGCCACGGCCGCGACCGCCTTGTCGTAGGCGGCCTGGTTCGCCGCGGACGGTTTGGCGGCCCCGCCCACCTTTCGCACGTACTGCAGCGCCGCGGCCTGGACCTCGTCGGACGTGGCGGGCGGTTCGAAGTTGTGGAGCACCCGGATGTTTCGGCACATGCCTCCACTATGACCTGTTGGGCGGCGCCGCGCGGGTGTGGATGCGTTCTCCCTGCTTGCCGAACAGGCTGAGGATCTCCGCCGGCCTGCCGTCCGCGCTGCTGAAGCTGTGCGGCTGACGGCAGTCGAACTCGGCCACCTCGCCCGCGCGCAGCACGACCTCCTTGTCGCTGAGCCGCAGCCGGATCTGCCCGCTCAGCACGTAGAACCACTCGTAGCCCTCGTGCGCGCGGGGTTCGTGCAGCTCGGGGTCCGAGATGATCATCTTCCACGCCTGCAGCGGGCCGATCGAGCGGGTCAGCGGGATGCCGACGCGGCCGTGGTCGAGCTGCCGCGGCTTCATCGTGACGCGCGGATCGCCCACCTCCGGCGCGCCGACCAGGTCGTCCAGCGACACCTGGTAGGTCCGCGACAACGGCAGCAGCAGCTCCAGCGTCGGCTTGCGCTGGTCGGTCTCCAGTCGTGACAGCGTCGACTTCGAGATGCCCGTCATCTCGGACAACGTCGCCAATGTCAGATCGTGCTCGGCCCGCAGCGCGGCGAGCCGGTGCCCCACGGTTGTTGCCATAACAGCAACTTACTTTGCCAAAACCGGGCTGTCGACCGCACTCTCGAACCATGACGTATGAAGTGGTGATCATTGGTGGGGGAGCGGCCGGACTGAGCGCCGCTCTGATGCTGACCAGGGCGCGCCGGAGCGTGCTCGTGGTCGACGGTGCCGAGCCGCGCAACGCGCCGGCCGCGCACATGCACAACTACCTCTCTCGCGACGGCCTCTCGCCGTTGGACCTGCTCAAGCACGGACGGGCCGAGGTCGAGGGATACGGCGGAGAGATCGTCAACGACGACGTGCTGGGCGTGAGCAGGACCGGCGACGGGTTCGCCGTCGAGCTCAGCGAGCGCACGGTGCACGCCCAGCGCCTGCTGTTCGCGACGGGCCTGGTCGACGAGGTGCCGGACAACCTGCGCGAACGCTGGGGCCGTGACGTCTTCGGCTGCCCGTACTGCCACGGCTACGAGGTCCGCGACCAGAAGCTCGTGGTGTTCGGCGAGGAGAAGAAGGTCGCGCTGGTCCGTCAGTGGTCGGACGACGTCACCCATGTGCCGTCGGTCGACGCCATCGAGGTGGTGGACGACCGGCTGGTCGCGGTGATCTCCGAGGGCAGGCGGGTGCCGGCCGACGCGCTCGTGTACTCCGCACCGGTCAAACCGCGCGACGAGTTCCTGCTGGCGTTGGGTGCCGAAACCGCGGAAACGATCGCCGGCCCGTTCGTGCGCACGGACGCACACGGCCGCACGAGCGTTCCCGGTGTCTACGCGGCGGGCAACGTCACGGACCCCGCGGCCATCGTGATCGTCGCCGCCGCCCAGGGAGCCCAGGCCGCCGGGATGATCAACGTCGACCTGCTGGGTCTCATGCCGGCGGCAGGCTGATCCGGAACGTCGAGCCCTCGCCGAGCGTGCTGGTCACCGACACCGTGCCGCCGTGCGCCTCGACCAGGTGCCGGGTGATCGCGAGACCGAGCCCGCTGCCACCTGTGCGGCGGCTGCGGGACTTGTCGGCGCGCCAGAACCGGTCGAACACGTGTGGCACGTCCTCGGGCGCGATGCCGGTACCGGTGTCCGTGACCTCCAGGATCGCCTGGTCCTGCCACTGGAACAGCTTCACGACGACCTCGCCGCCGGGCGGGGTGTAGCGCACGGCGTTCGCGACGAGGTTGCCCAGCGCCTGTCGCAGCCGCACCGGATCCGCGTTGATGTGCACCGGCGTGGTCTCCGCGCGCAGCAGGATCTCGCGGTTCTGCTGCGCGTTCACGACCTGGTCCACCACGTCGTCGAGTGCGATCGGCTCGGGGTGCAGCCTGAGCGTGCCGGCGTCGGCCTGGGCGAGGTCGTGCAGGTCGTCCACGAGTCGTTGCAGCAGAAGGGACTCCTCCAGCAGCATGTCGATCAGGTGCGGGTCCGGTTCGGCCAGCCCGTCCTGCGTCGCCTCCAGCCAGCCGGTGATGTTGCCCAGCGGCGTGCGCAGCTCGTGCGCCACGTCGCTGACCATGGCCTGCCGCTGCCGTTCGGTCTCGGCGAGCTTCTCCGACATGGCGTTGAACGACTTGGCCAGCTCACCGATCTCGCCCGCGCCACCGTCCACCCGCGCCGTCCGATCACCCTCCGCCGTGCGTTTCGTGGCGGCGGTGAGCGCCCGGATCGGCCGCACGAGCTGCGTCGCCGTGACCCAGGAGGCGAAGCCGGCGATCGCGAGGATTCCCAGCGCCACCAGCGTGATCCGGGTCGTGCCGGTCGTCGACAGGTCGATCGACTGCGGCTCATCCCCTGTCGGCGAGGTGAGGAACATCTGCACCGGGGCGGCGACGTACTTCTTCAGCATCTCGCGGCGCCCGGCGTCCATGCACTGCACCACGTCAGGCGAGGCGTCGGCGGTCACCAGGTAGTCCCAGTCGAGCGTGACCCGGCCGGCCGCCTTGGGTGAGAGCAGTTCGTTTCCCGGCAGCGTCTTCAGGCAGGCCGTGAAGTACGGCCGCAGCTCCTGGTAGGCATTTTCCTCGCTCGTCGTCATCGTGTAGAGGAAGTCGCCGGCCGGACACGACTCCCACAGCGAGGACCGGCCGGGGTCCAGGCCCTTGACCCTGGGCCTGCCGTTCGGGGACTCCTCGATCTCGATCCGGGTGTTGCAGCCGAGGAGCTGGTCGGCGTAGGAGTGCAACTTGCGGGCCTCGTCGTCGGTCAGCTTGAACGGCCCGACCGCTCGCGGGTCGATCTTCCCGTTGACGTTCAACGGGTCGACCAGCGCTTTGGGCGTGACGGGCAGCGGCGGCGCGTTCCCGGTACCGGTGTCGAACAGCTTCTTCCCGGTCTGGTCGGTCAGCGCGATGCGGCGGTTGTGCGTCTTCGCGACTCCCTCCACTGTGGACTTCGCGTCGCTCCAGTCCTTGTGCGTGGCGGCGTACTCGACCATCTCGTCGTAGATCTGGGCGTCGGTCTCGAGCGCCTCACCCTGCTCCTGCCGGATCGCACCCGTCGTAGCCTGCGACGCGAGCCACGCCGTGACGGCGATCGAGCAGGCCGCGATCACCAGGGAGAACAGGAAGAACCGGACGAGGAGGCTTTTCATACGAGCTTGTATCCGATGCCGTAGACGGTGAGAAGGCGTTCCGGCCTGCGTGAGTCCTGCTCGATCTTGCGGCGCAGCTTCATCATGTGCACGTCGACCGTGCGCGCGGTGATGAACCCGTCCTCCAGCAGCTGCTCGCGCGTGAACACCCGTTGCGGCTGCGCGGCCATCTTCGCCAGCAACCGGAACTCGGCCGGTGTGAGGCTCACCAGTTCGTCCTTGATGCGCACCTCGTGCCGGATCGGGTCGACGGTCAGATCGCCGACCTTGAGCACCGTGGCGTTCGTCTCGCGCGCACGGCCGGTGCGCCGCAGGATCGTCCGCACCCGCGCGACCATCTGCCGTGGCCGGAACGGTTTGGTGATGTAGTCGTCCGCGCCCAGGTCGAAGCCGAGCAGCACGTCGTCCTCAGTGGACCGCGCGGTGAGCAGCACGATCGGCACGTCCGACTCGGCGCGGACGGCGCGCATCACGTCGATGCCGTCGACCAGCGGCATCATCACGTCCAGCACCAGCAGGTCGGGGTTGCGGCGCCGCGTCTCGTCGATCGCCGCCCGTCCGTCGTGGACGACCACCACGGAATGCCCGTCGTGCTCCAGGTACCGGCGGACGAGTTCAGCCTGGTGAACGTTGTCCTCGGCGACGAGAATGTGGGCACACACAGTGCGAAGTATGCAGGCCTTCACGACAGTCAAGCGGGACGTAAACAGGTTCTTCATCAGTTCCGGCGAGCGTTGCCGTCATGAAGGTGCACCTGGCCCTGGCGGCTGTCGGGTTGACGGCCCTGCTGCTGACGACGACCCAGCTGGCAGGCGAAACCTCGCCCGCGGCTGCTCCGACCACGACCGCGGCGCCGACCACGCCCTCGTCGGAGCCGCCGGTCCCGTCCGCCCCGCCGGCGCCGCCGCCCCGTGTGTACGCCTCCAGCTCCGACCTGCCCGACGGCCCGGATTTTCCGGTGGCTGGTGCCGGCACGTTCCACGTGGTGCCGGGAAACGGACCGGTCGTCGGCACCGGCCCGCTGCGCACCTATGCCGTCGAGATCGAGAACGGCATCACGGTCGATGAGCAGGCGTTCGCGGCGTTCGTGGACGCCACCCTGAGCGACCCGCGTGGGTGGACCGCTCGTGGCGCGCGGTCGGTGCAGCGCGTCTCCGGTGCCGCCTCGGTGCGCGTGCGGCTGACGTCCCAGCAGACCGCCCGCATGGTCTGCGGTTTCGAGATCCCGGTCGACGTCTCGTGCCGCGACGGCAACTTCGTGTTCCTCAGCGCGGCCCGCTGGTTCCGCGGCGCCGTCGCGTTCCTGCCGGATCTGACCGCCTACCGGACGTACATGGTCAACCACGAGGTCGGGCACGCGTTCGGGCAGGGCCACCAGCCCTGTGGTGTCGCCGGTGGCCCGGCGCCGGTGATGATGCAGCAGACGTTCAGCGTGTCCAACGACGAGATCGTCCGCATCACGGGTGGTGTGCCGCAGGGGGCGTTCATCCCGCAGGACGGGAAGGTGTGCACGCCGAACGGGTGGCCGTTTCCGTGACCTTCGTGGCCACGACCACCGTCGTCGTCTCGCCCTCGGCCGCGAACACCGGCTCCACGCGTTCGAACACCTTCTTGAGCTCGGTGACGACGTCGGCGCCCGTGAACCCCGCGATCGCCCGGTAGGCCGCGCGCATGAACCTCGTTGTGCGCGTGTTCTTGGCCAGCCGCACGTCGAACACGAACAACCGCCCGCCCGGCTTGAGCGCGTCCGCCGCGTTCGCGATCGCCGCCGGCACGTCCGGCATCGCGCTGAACGCCCCGAGCGCCACCGCCGCGTCGAACTGCCCGGCGCCGTGATCGGTGACGCATGCGTCGGCCTGACGCACTTCGACGTTCGGCCACACCGACCGCTTCCTGGCAACGGCGACCATGCGCGCGCTGAAGTCCATCGCGACCACACGTCCTTGTGGCCCAACGGCTTCCATGAGCGCGGGGATGAGCGCCCCGGTGCCGCAGCCGATGTCGAGCACGGCGTGACCGGGTTGGAGGCCGAGTTCGTCGATCGCGAGCCGGTTGAGCGAGCCCGAGAACCGGTCCAACGCGCGGTAGTAGGTGAGCGCGGCGAAGTCCCACAGTTGCATGACGTCCCCCTTCACGTTTTGCAATGCGAACGCATCGTAAACCGGGGACGACGTATGATGCAATGCGATCGCATTGGAGTTGGTGCATGCCGAAGCAGGTCGACCACGACGAACGCCGGCGCCAGATCGGTGACGCCGTGTGCCGGGTGATCGCGTCACGAGGGTTGGACGCGGTGAGTTTGCGGCACGTGGCCGCGGAGGCCGAGGTGTCCATGGGGCGCGTGCAGCACTACTTCGCGACCAAGGACGAGATGCTGATGTTCGCGTTCGAGATGGTCAGCGCTCGGGTGGCGGCTCGGTTCGGTGCGATCGCGGCCGATGATCCCGCGCAGCATTTGCGGGCAATCTTGTTGGAGCTCCTGCCGTTGAGCGCCGCGGCCCGTGAGGAGGCGCCCGTGCTCACCGCGTTCCTCGCGCACGCCGTGGTCGAACCGCGCCTGGGGGAGCCGTTGCGCAAGGGCAGCGGCGAGATGGTGGCGTGGCTGGCGGGGATGATCACCGCGGTGCGTCCTGGCGGCGATGTCTCACGGGATGCCATGGCGTTGCTGGCGTTCGTCGACGGCCTGATGCTTCAGGTGCTGATCGGTCAGGTCTCCCCGGAGGCCGCCGTGGATCTGGTAGATCACCAACTTGCTCGTGTACTCACTTGTGGTTGATGTCCACGTCCATAACCTGACGGTATGGACGTGGACACGAGGCTGCTGAGGTATTTCGCCGCCATCGCCCAAGAGGGCAACCTCACGCGCGCCGCGCACCGGCTGTTCGTGTCGCAACCAGCGCTGACCAAGCAGCTCAAGCACCTGGAGTCGCAGCTGGGCGTGCGGCTGTTCACGCGGTCCAGCACCGGGATGACGCTGACCGAGGCCGGCCACGCCCTCGCCGCACGCGTGCCGACCGTGCTCGCGGGCTGGGACGCCGCGGTGAGCGAGACCAGGGGAGCGGCCCGCGTGCTGCGCGTCGGTTTCCTGGCCAGCGCGGCGAACGACTCGACGCAGGCCATCGTCGCGGCGTTCGGCAGGCTCTGCCCCGGCTGGAGGGTTGACCTCAGGCAGGCGCCGTGGTCCGACCCGACGGCAGGCCTCGCGGGAGCGGAGGTGCCCGTCGCGTTGCTGCGATTACCCTTTCCCGGCGAGGAGACGTTCGGCGTTCGGACCCTGTTCAGCGAATCCCGTTGCGTGGCACTGCCTTCCACACACCCGCTGGCCGGTCGTTCCTCGGTGGAGTTCCGCGAGCTGTGGGACGACCCGGTCATCGTCGCACCCGCGCTGAAGGGAACCTGGCGCGCGCACTGGCTGGCGTTGTCCGAAAGGGACGGTCGCGAGGTCCGCGTCGGCGCCGTGACCGAACACCCCGACGAGTTCCTGGGCGCGATCGCCGGCGGCCACGGCGTAGCACTGGTCCCGGCCTCCACGCCCCGCTTCTACTCCCGGCCGGACATCGTCTACGTGCCGGTGACAGGCGTGAGTCCCAGCGAGGTGGCCGTGGCCTGGCTGCCGGACGCCGGTGAGGCCGCCGCCGACTTCGTCCGCTGCTGCGTGGACGTCACGCGCTCTCGGCGCACCGGTTGCGGCAGGCGCTCGGGCTGAACCCGTGCACGCGCTTGAACGCGGCGCTGAACCCGAACGCGTCCGCGTACCCGACCTTGCGCGCCACCGCCGCCACCGTCGTCGCCGACCCGGTCAGCAGATCGGCCGCCACCGCCATCCGCCACTCCGTCAGGTACGTCAGCGGCGGCACCCCGACCAGCCGCGCGAACCTGCTCGCGAGCGTCGTCCGAGCCACCCCGGCCTCCTTGGCCAGCAAGGCGAGCGTCCACGCCCGTTCGGGCTTCGCGTGCATCGCCTTGAGCACCGGCCCGACCACCGCGTCGGCCTGGGCGCCCAGCCACCCGTCCCCGTGCTCGCGGTCGAACCACTCCTTGAGCGCGCACACCATCAACCAGTCCAGCAACCGATCCGCCACCACACTCGGCCCACCCGAGCCGACAGACCGGTAGAACGCCGCGCACTCGTCGTTCCCCGCAACAACAAGAGACGCGGGCAACACGGCGACGAGCCGGCGCGCCACCGTCCCCATGACGTCGTAGGTGCCGCTGAACACCGTCGCATGCCCTTGCACCGCAACAGATCCCTGCACCACCACGATGTCACCGGCCCGCGCCACCTCGCCGCGCACCTTGAGCTCACCCTCCGCGATCGCGCAGAGCGTCAGCCCGTCGAACACCTCCGCCCCGGCAACCTCGGTCCGGCGCACCCCGGCACCATCCGCGCGCATCCCGCGCAACAGTTCGTCGAACGGCTCCATGCCTCCAACATACGGCCCGAACGATCGAACATCATCGATGAACTCTCACCCATGTCCGCACGCCCCGCCGGCAGGTTGGCTTGGTGTCATGACAGAGATCCTGGTCCTGGGCGCGACCGGCAAGACGGGCCGCCGCGTGGTCCGCACCCTCGAAGCCGCCGGCATCACGCCCCGCAAAGCCTCCCGCGCCACCGGCTTCGACTGGAACGACACCACCACCTGGAAACCGTTCCTGCACGACGTTGTTTCGGCCTACGTGATCGCCCCGGAAAACCCGGCCCTGGCCACCCCGTTCGTAGACCTCGCAGCAACCTCAGGCGTCCGCCGCCTCGTCCTGCTCTCCGGCCGAGGCCTCGACAAGACCCCCGCGGAACTGTTCCAGGGCATGCACGCCGCCGAGGACGCCCTCCGAGCCGGCACCGTGCCGTGGACCATCCTGCGCGCCAACAACTTCAACCAGAACTTCTCCGAGAACGTCTGGAACCCGGACGCCCTGGCGCTCCCCGTCGACGACACCCCGGAACCGTTCGTGGACGTCCAGGACATCGCCGAGGTAGCCGCTCTAGCTTTGACTACCGACGACCACCACAACCAGACCTACGAACTCACCGGCCCGGAAGCCCTGACCTTCACCGAGGCCCTGGCCAAGATCGCCAAGGCCACCGGCCGCGACCTCACCCTCACCCGCCTCACCCCGGACGAGTACCGCGCACACCTCCAGGCAGAAGGCGTCCCCGAGGAAGTGGCAGCTGAACTGAACCTGCTCTTCGAAGCCATGCGAGCAGGCCTCCTGGCCACCCCGACCAACGACGTGGAGCGCCTCCTCGGCCGCCCGGCCACCACCTTCGACGCCTACGTCTCGGAAACCTGGCGCTGACGAGGCAACAACAGATGCACGGCAAACCCGGCAGCCGTGGCCAGCACCGCCTGGTAGACGACCGACACCTGGTACCCGCCCCCGACGAGGAACGCGGCGTCCAGCCCGGTCGTCCACCAGCCGGCCAGCTCACCGAGCCCGAGCACGTGCCAGCCGAAGAACCCGGCGCACCAGCCGGCCACCACCCACGCTGCCTGGCCGCCCCGCTTCACGTACAGCGCCGTCGACACCGCGGCCACGGCGTTGAAGGCGAGAGCGATGCCGGTCAGCGTTGTGTCGGGGTTCCACAGCAGGGTTGCCGCCGTTTGCACCACGAGCACGCCTACGACCAGCCCAATGCCCAACCGCGTCTTGTCCACGAGCCTGATTATTCAGCTCTGCGAGTGGCTCCACGGGGTGGGCCGGTGATCGGAAACAACAACGGCCTCTGACCTGTTCGCACAGGTCAGAGGCCGTTCTGATGAGGCGCCCCTGGCAGGATTCGAACCTGCGACCTCGGGATTAGAAGTCCCTCGCTCTCTCCACTGAGCTACAGAGGCTGGAGGGGTGCGAAAGCGGCCACGAAGTGTGGTCACCAGTGCCCCCACCGGACACATCGTCCGGAGTCGATCGACTGTTTCTGCCCTACGTCCAAACGGGTGATAAAAACAGTCTAAACGTGACGCGGATCACGTCCGTGGGGCCGTTGAGGCTCTCTCCACGAGGGAAACGTCGAGTCTCGTCGGCCGTGGCGGTCTGCCTCCGGCCAGTAACTTCAGTGCCAGTTCGCCGGCGCGGCGGCCCTTGTCGGCCAGGGGTTGACGCACAGTAGTCAGCGGTGGGTCGCTGTAGGCCGCTTCGGGGACGTCGTCGAAGCCGACCACCGAAATGTCCTGCGGCACGGTCAACGCCAGGTCGCGGGCCGCTTGCAGGGCGCCGAACGCCAGTTGGTCCGATGTGCACAGCAAGGCGCTCGGGCGTGGCGTGCGGGTGAGCAGCCACCGCGCGCCTAGTCGTCCGAGTTCGCGATCACTGCCGCGCGCCTCCCACACCGGAACATTGTCCGGTTTCACCCCGCCTTTTTCCAAAGTGTCGAGGTAGCCGCCCAGGCGGTCGCGGCTCACGCGGAACGGCACGGCCGAACGGCGCTCGTGCGAGACCGGTCCCGATACTCCGTCCGGGTGCAGCGCGAAGGTCAGGACGCCGAACCGGCGGTGTCCCAGGGCTAGGAGGTGTGCCGCCGCGGCGCACGTGCCGGTGTAGTCCTGCACCTCTACTCGCGCTGAGCCTGGGAGTACCGGCTGGTCGATCACCACCAGCGGCAGGCCGCGGGCCGCTACGGCATCGAGGGCCGGGGCTGAGTCGGGTAGTGAGTAGGCGACCATCACGTCTGCCTGGGCGCGCGACACGATCGAGGGGCGCGGGCCGCCGGTGGAGTCGCCTGGCATGAGAACGAGGCTGTGGTCGTGGCCGTCGACGGTCTGGGCCAGGCCGTCGAGCACGATCGACAACGCCGGATCCGAGAACGCTCCGGACAGGCCCTGCGGCAGCATGAAGCCCACGGCGGCGGACGAGCGAGTGGCTAGCGAGCGGGCTACCGGGTCTGGGCCCGCGTAGCCGAGGGAGCGGGCCGTTTCGAGGATGCGTTCGCGCAACGACGACGACAGCTGGTCCGGCCGGTTGTACGCGTTCGACACCGTTGCCCTGGAGACCCCGACGGCTGCGGCGACGGTGTCCAGCGTCGGCCTGCGTCGGCGGTCGGAGTCCACTGACGCATCGTAGGCGAGAGATCGCTTTCTACTCGCTGGCGCTGCTGAAGCGCTTCAGTCATGCTGGAACGCATGTCTCCACGCCTGGCGACGTTCGTCGTCTTCCTCTTGAACGGCGCCGTCTTCGGCACGTGGGCGTCTCGTGTGCCCGCGCTCGCCGAGCAGATCGGCGCGGAGGTGGGCAGCCTCGGGCTGGCGTTGCTCGGGGCGAGTGTCGGGCTGGCGTTCACGGCGCCGTTGGCGGCACGGGTCTGCGCGGTCCACGGGTCGCGTGGGGTGCTGATAGCCAGCAGTCTGCTCAGTCCGTTGCTGTTGCCCGTGCTCGCGTTGTCGCAGTCACCGCTCCAGTTCGGACTGACGCTGGTGGCGTTGGGCTCCAGCATCGCGATGATGGACGTGTCGATGAACATCGCTGCGGTCGTCGTCGTTCGCGCGTTGCAACGGCCGTTGATGCCGCAGTTCCACGCGGGATTCAGCGTGGGCGGGCTCATCGGGTCGTTGGGCAGTGCTGCTGCCGCTCAGGCGCACTGGACGCCCATGAAGCACTTCCTTCTTGCGGCGTTGGTGGGTGTTGTTGTCACGGCGCTCATCGCGAAGACGATTCCTGGAGGAGTGGGGGAGCGTCATAGGGAAGAAGTCACCGAACGCGCGAACGTGCTCAAGCGCCCGGTCCTCTGGCTGTTGGCGAGCGTTGCGCTGTGCAGTGCCATCGCGGAAGGGGCGGCGGCGGACTGGTCGGCGTTGTTCATGGTGCGTGAGCGCGGCATGGGTGACGCGGCAGGTGCATACGCCTATGCGGTCTTCTCGGTGACGATGGCGCTTGCACGGTGGTTCGGCGAGCCGATCCAACGCCGGCTCGGCCCTCATCGGTTGCTCGCCGCGGGTGGTGGCCTTGCCGCGACGGGGCTGGCGCTCGCCGTCGTGGTGCCGTTCCCGGCCGCCGGGTACGTCGGGTTCGGCCTCACCGGGCTGGGGCTCGCGTTCTCGTTCCCGGTGGTCATGGACCTGGCGAGCGAGACCGGCAAACGCGCGGACGGCAGTGGTGGAGAGCGTGAGCTGGGGCTCGTGACGACGATCGCCTACACGGGGTTCCTCGCGGGGCCGCCGATCGTGGGCGGGCTCGCGCACGTCAGTTCTCTTGTGCTGTCGCTCGGGTTCGTGGCGCTCGTCACGGCGCTGATCATCCCGATGACGTTGCTGGCCAGGAGGGCGGCTAGGCAGGCGGCATCCGTTTGAGCGCCTCCACACGGAGCGGCTCCAGCGCCTTGGTCACCTTGCTCTCGGTGGCGTCACCGCTCATGCCGAGGGCGACCATCAACGACTCGTCGCGCGTCACGGCGATGGTGGCCGTGCACACCATGTCCTTGTCCGTGGACGGCTTGGTGCAGTTGAGCCACGTGACGTGCTTGGAAGTCTCGACCTCACGGCCTGACTGCTGCGACTTCTTCGACTCGTCGAACGACCGGTACGGGACCGCCACCAGCACGTACGAGCCCTCGTTGAGCGTGTAGAGACACGAGTTCGCCAGCTCCGTGCGTGGTACGGGCTTGAACTTGAGCGTGCCGAGCGGCTTGAGGTCCTTCTCCGTCACGATCGCGCACGGGTCGACTCCCGCCGTCTTGCGCGGCGTCGCGATGGCCAGGGGCGGCAGCGGTGCCGCTACGGGTTCGCCCTGGACTGAGTACGCGCAGCCGGTCAGCGAGAGCAGCACGAGCAGGAGGGGGAGAGAACGTCTCACACGGCGCAACACTAGAGGGTCGTAGGCTCCTGGGCGTGCCAATCGAACGCTCCACCAGAACGGGTTTGGTGCCCCTCGTCGTCATCGGCTTCGCGGTGGCGTCACTCGCCGCTGTCGCACTGAGCTCGATCGAGAGCAACCCTCCCGCAGGGCTGCTGATCGTGCGCGTGCTGACCGAGACGGGCGCGGTGGTGACCATCGGCTCGTTGTTGTTGGCGGCGTTCCTGGTGCCACCGCAGAAGTCCGGCACTCTCGCAGCGGACGGTTACGCCGCGATGCGCACCGCAGGGTGGTTCGCGCTCGTGTGGCTCGTCGGTGCCCTGCTGTCAGTGCCGTTCACCACAGCGGCCGCGATCGACCGTCCCGTGGGCTCGTTCACCTTCAGCCAGATGATCGCGACGGCGATGCTGCTGGAGCAGTCGAAGGCGTGGCTGCTGACGGCGATCATCGTGGCGTTGCTCGCACTCGGCTGCCGTCTGGTGCTGTCGTGGGGATGGACGACCGTCCTGCTGTTCGGGGCCATCTTCGCGTTGGTCCCGGTCGCCGTCACGGGACACTCGTCGTCGGGTGGCTCGCACGACATGGCGACGAACAGCCTGCTGTTCCACCTCGTGGCCGCGGTGCTGTGGGTAGGTGGCCTGATCGCGTTGCTCGCGCACGGCAGGCGTGGCGGCGCGCATCTTCCCCTCGCTGCGACGAGGTTCTCGAAGATCGCGCTGGTCTGCTGGATCGTCATGGCCGTCTCGGGCGTGGTGAACGCGCTCGTGCGCATCACGCCGGTCGACCTCGTGACGTCCACCTACGGCTGGCTGACGCTCGGCAAGCTCGCGTGCCTGCTGCTGCTCGGCGTGTTCGGCTACTTCCAGCGCGAACGCGGTGTGAAGGGCGTGGTCGACGGGAAGCCGCACGCGCTGCTCAAGCTCGCCGGCCTCGAAGTCCTGCTGATGATGTTCACCATCGGCCTGGCCGTGGCGCTGGCCCGCACGCCTCCTCCCGGCGGCAGCACCGAACTGCCCAGCCGCACGGAGATCGCGATCGGCTACGACCTCGACGGGCCGCCGACGCTCGCGGCCATCCTGTTCGACTGGCGCTTCGACCTGATCTACGGAACCGCGGCGCTGGCCCTCGCGCTGTTGTACGTCCTGGGCGTGCGCAGGCTGACCAAGCGCGGTGACAAGTGGCCGGTGGGTCGCACGGTCGCGTGGCTGTGCGGATGTTTCTCGCTGTTGTTCGCGACGTCGTCGGGCATGGGCCGGTACTCGCCGGCGATGTTCAGCGTGCACATGGAAGCGCACATGGTGCTGTCCATGCTGACGCCGATCCTGTTCGTCCTGGGTGGACCGGTCACGCTGGCGTTGCGCGCGTTGCCGGTCAACAAGGAGGTGCCGGGGCCGCGGGAGTGGGTGCTGGCCTTCGTGCAGTCACCGGTCGCGCGCCTGCTGACGAACCCGTTCGTGGCGCTGGCCCTGTTCGTCGGTTCCTTCTACGCCCTGTACTTCTCGGGACTCTTCGAGGCCGCGCTGCCGTTCCACTGGGCGCACCTCGCGATGAACGCCCACTTCATCCTCGCCGGCTACGTCTTCTACTGGCCGGTGATCGGCGTGGACCCGTCGCCGAACAGGCTGCCACCGCTCGGGCGGCTGGGGCTGCTGTTCGCGTCGATCCCGTTCCACGCGTTCTTCGGTGTCGTGCTGATGAGTTCCGCGAACGTCATCGGCGAGCAGTTCTACCGGGGCCTGGCGCTGCCGTGGGTGCAGAACCTGCTGGAGGACCAGCGACTCGGCGGCGGCATCGCGTGGGCGGCGGGGGAGATCCCGTTGCTGGTGGTCATGGTCGCCCTGCTGACGCAGTGGGCGCGGCAGGACGGGCGGGACGCGAAGCGGTACGACCGCAAGGCCGACGCCGATGGTGGCGCCGACCTCGAGGCCTACAACGCGATGCTGCGGAAGATTGCCGAAAAGGGTTAACACAGCAAGGACAGAAAATCAGACCGACAGCGGCCTGCGGAACCCGCGGACCGCGAAGAACGCGCCGATCGCCGCGATCACGCCGCTCGTGACCAGCGCGCCGGCCACTCCCGTGACGGGGTGGGCGAGCGCCAGGCTGCGGGCGGCGTCGACCGCGTAGGTCAGCGGGTTGACCTTGGCGATCGCCTGCAGCCAGCCCGGCAGGCCGCCCACCGGCACGAACGCGCTGGACGCGAACATCAGCGGGAACATCGCCAGGAAGCCGACGGTCTGCATGAGCTCCGCCTTGCGCACCCAGGCGGCGATCGCGATGAACACCCAGCTCAGTGCCCAGCCGACGACCAGCGCGAGGCCCAGCGCGGCCAGCGTGCCGAGCATGCCGCCGTCCGGCCGGAAACCGAACACCAGGACGCCGAACGCGATCATCAGCACCAGCTGGAACGCGGTGCGGACCGCGTCGGACAGATTGCGCGCCAACAGAACCGTGCTCGGCCGGATGGGCAGCGAACGGAACCGTGCGAGCACACCGTTCGACATGTCCTGCACGAGCCCGATGCCGGACGCGAGAGAGGACTGCATCGCGGTGTTCACGAGGATCGCGGGCAGCAGGAAGTTGATGTAACTCATGCCCGGCGGGAAGTTCGCCGTGGACGTGATGCTGCCGAAGATCTGGCTGAACAGCGTCAGCATGATCAACGGCTGCAGGATGCTGAAGAAGACGAGTGCGGGCGTGCGCAGCAATGCGCGCAGTGAACGGCCAGTCAGCACGAGGACTTGCGTCGGGTAGCTGCTGCCGTGCCAGGTCAAGGTCGCCATGATTCCCCCTAGTTCGCGGCGAGAGTGAGGTAGACGTCGTCGAGCGTGGGCTCCTTGAGGCCGATTTCGTGCGCCTCCAAGCCGTTGTCGTCCAACGCGCGCACGACCGTCGCAAGGTCGCGTGACGCGCTGACGGGGGTCGTGAGCGTGAGGCCTTCCGCGACGGGGTGCAGCCCCACGGAGTTGATGGCCTTCAACGCCGTGTCCACTTCGGACGCCGAGTCGAGCGTGACGGTCACCGTGCGCTGGCCGACCTGGGCCTTGAGCTCGGCCGAGGTGCCGGACGCGACGACCTTCCCGTGCGACAGCACGGTGATCGAGTCGGCCAGGCGGTCGGCCTCGTCCAGGTACTGGGTCGTGAGCAGCACCGTCGTGCCGTCCGCGACGAGCTTCTCGACGATCTCCCACATCGCGAGGCGGCTGGCCGGGTCGAGGCCCGTGGTCGGCTCGTCCAGGAACAGCACCTCGGGGTTGCCGACCAGCGACGCGGCCAGGTCCAGACGGCGCCGCATGCCGCCGGAGTAGGTCTTGGCGTTGCGCTTCGCGGCGTCGGTGAGGTCGAACTGCTCCAGCAGGTCGTCCGCGCGCTGGTGGGCCTGCTTGCGGCTGGCGCCGAGCAGGCGGGCGATCAGCACGAGGTTGTCGTGGCCGCTGAGCTGCTCGTCGACGGCGGCGAACTGGCCGGTCAGGCCGATGCGGCTGCGGACCTCGTGGGCCTGCTTCGCGACGTCGAACCCCGCGACCTTCGCGCTGCCACCGGACGGCGGCAGCATCGTGGTGAGGAGGTTGACCAGCGTGGTCTTGCCGGCGCCGTTGTGGCCGAGCAGGCCCAGAACGGAGCCCTTCTTCGCGGTGACGCTCACGCCGTCGAGCGCGATGACGTCACCGAACTTCTTGCTCACCTCGTGGGCTTCGATCATGAGCTCAGTCATTTGCTCCCCCTGGTTCGAGTGCTCCGTGCAGGAACAGCTCCACGATGGCGGCGGGTTCGGCGGCGATCTGGCCGAAGCCCGAGCCCATGCGGTTCGTGAACACGGCGCCGAGCAGCATCCGTCCGGCGAGATCGGGGCTGACGCGCAGCTTCGCGTCACCGAACAGGCCGGCGACGGCGTCGGACAGCTGCTGCATGCCGATCGGCGGTCCCTTGTGCTTCTTGTGGTCCTCGTCGCGCGGCTGGTAGCCGGACTCGCGCAGTGCGCCGATGACGCCCCACATGCGGTCGAGGTAGCCGCTGAACATCGCGACTCCCGCGGTGAGCCGTTCTTCGAGCGGCACGTCCGCCGGGATCGCTGCCAGGCTCGCGACTTCCTCGTCGGAGTGCAGCGCGCGCTGGATGCACGCGTCGAGCAGTTCGGCCTTGTCCTTGAAGACGCGGAACACCGTGCCCTCCGCGATTCCGGCCGCGGCGGCGATCTGGCTGGTGGTGACGTTCGCGCCGGCCTTGACGACGAGCGGCAGCGTCGCCTGGACGATCGCCTCGCGGCGGTCTTCCGGGCTCATCGCGGGGGCGCGGCGGCGGCGTGGTTCCTCTGACACGTCCGCAACTGTATGAGTGAGTACTCACTCATGTCAATGAGTGGGCGCTCACTCACTCTCGTCGGGTCTAGTGCCGCACTAGCACGCGCCCCCGACAATTCGGCGGTCCGAGGCCGTTCAAGATCTCGACCTGTCCACAACCCGCGAGTTGTCCACAGATCCGCCGCCACCCCACCCCGGCCGCCCGCCTCCGGAGCAACCTGGACCGGAACCCCGCGACCTGGAGGCAAGCCCGATGTCCTGGAATTCCACCATGATCACCGTTGTTGGAAGTGTCGTCAGCGAGATCACCTACAAGCACGGCGAGGACGGCAGGACGAACGCCTTCTTCCGCATCAACTCGACCGAGCGCCGGTACAACACGGCGGTCGGCGACTGGGAGGACGGCGAGACGTTGTGGCTGGGTGTCTCGTGCTGGCGCAAGCTCGCCGACAGCGTGAAGACGACGCTGTCCAAGGGTGATCCCGTGATCGTCCAAGGCAAGCTGCGAGTCCGCTATTACGACAAGGACGACGTGAAACGGCCGTCGCTCCACCTCGACGCGATGCACGTCGGGCTGGATTTGAGCCGAGTGCAGTCACTGGGCTCCGTCCCGGTCGTTGAACCGCGGGCCGCCGAAGATCTGGCGGAGGAGCCGATCCCGTTCTGAGCCGTTCGGGGCAACCACGTTCCGGACTTCGGGAACCGGCCCGATCCGGCAGCAGCGCCGGAGAAGATGTACGCACCGCGATCCATGAAGAAGGAGGGAAGCTCGTAGATCGGGGCCGCTGAGGCCGATCGCCGAGAGTCGTTCACGTTCGAACGGAACGGGCTGGTCACCGAGTCGCGTGACGCTCGTTCCGGGGGTGGGCGGCCGCTTGTCGGCGACCGAGGTCAGGAGCCTCCGAGCACCGCTCTACGATCGCCGCCATGGCCGAGTTCATCTACACCATGAAAAAGGTGCGCAAGGCGCACGGTGACAAGGTCATCCTCGATGACGTCACGATCATGTTCTACCCCGGCGCGAAGATCGGTGTGGTCGGTCCCAACGGCGCCGGCAAGTCGAGCGTGCTCAAGATCATGGCGGGGCTGGACACACCCGGAAACGGCGAGGCCTACCTTGCCCCCGGCTACACGGTGGGCATCCTGCAGCAGGAGCCGCCGCTCAACGAGGAGAAGACCGTCCTCGGCAACGTCCAGGAGGGCCTGGGCGAGATCAAGGTGAAGCTGGACCGCTTCAACGAGATCGCCGAGCTGATGGCGACCGACTACTCCGACGAGCTGATGGAGGAGATGGGCAAGCTCCAGGAGGAGCTCGACCACGCCAACGCGTGGGACATCGACTCGCAGCTCGACCAGGCGATGGACGCCCTGCGCTGCCCGCCGCCGGACGCCGACGTCACCAAGCTCTCCGGTGGTGAGCGCCGCCGTGTCGCGCTGTGCAAGCTGCTGCTGAGCAAGCCCGACCTGCTGCTGCTCGACGAGCCCACCAACCACCTGGACGCGGAGAGCGTCCTGTGGCTGGAGCAGCACCTCGCGCAGTACACCGGCGCCGTGCTCGCCGTGACCCACGACAGGTACTTCCTGGACAACCTCGCCGAGTGGATCCTCGAGATCGACCGCGGCAAGACCCACCCGTACGAGGGCAACTACTCGACGTACCTCGAGAAGAAGGCCGAGCGCCTCGCGATCTCGGGCAAGAAGGACCAGAAGCTGCAGAAGCGCCTCAAGGACGAGCTGGAGTGGGTGCGCTCCGGCGCCAAGGCCCGCCAGGCGAAGTCGAAGGCGCGTCTCGACCGCTACGAGGAGATGGCGGCCGAGGCGGAGAAGACCCGCAAGCTCGACTTCGAGGAGATCCAGATCCCGCCGGGCCCGCGTCTGGGCAACGTCGTGGTCGAGGTCGACAAGCTCAAGAAGGGCTTCGGCGACCGGGTCCTGATCGACGGTCTGTCGTTCACGTTGCCGCGCAACGGCATCGTCGGCGTCATCGGCCCGAACGGCGTCGGCAAGACGACGCTGTTCAAGACCATCGTCGGTCTCGAGAAGCCCGACGCCGGTGGCGTGAAGGTCGGCGAGACGGTCCTGCTGTCCTACGTCGACCAGAACCGCGGCGGCATCGACCCGAAGAAGAACGTGTGGGAGGTCGTGTCCGGCGGACTCGACTACATCCACGTCGGCAACGTCGAGATGCCGTCGCGCGCGTACGTCAGCGCGTTCGGCTTCAAGGGTCCGGACCAGCAGAAGCCGGCCGGCGTGCTGTCGGGTGGTGAGCGCAACCGCCTCAACCTCGCGCTCACGCTCAAGCTCGGCGGCAACCTGATCCTGCTGGACGAGCCGACCAACGACCTGGACGTCGAGACCCTCGGCTCGCTGGAGAACGCTCTCGAGCAGTTCCCCGGCTGCGCCGTGGTCATCTCCCACGACCGGTGGTTCCTCGACCGCGTCGCCACGCACATCCTCGCGTGGGAGGGCACGGACGAGGACCCGTCGAAGTGGTACTGGTTCGAGGGCAACTTCGAGGGCTACGAGAAGAACAAGCTCGAGCGCCTGGGTGCCGACGCCGCGAGGCCGCACCGTGTCACGTACCGCAAGCTGACACGGGACTGAGAGGGCAACGGCGACGTCGTGGCGGCGAGGGGCGAGGCGCAGGCGAACGTCGAGGTGAGCACGCTGGTCGTGCCCGCCTGGATGCTGCGTTGGCGGGCACCGGAGCTCGCTCTGGTGCTCGGCGAGCGGGCACTCGCCCTCGCCACCACCCGCCGCGACGAAGCCGACCGCCTGCGGGCGGAGTCGCTGGTGGTCTTCGCGAGCAATCGCGTGGGCCGCGGCGTCCGCGTCGCCGACAGGGCGATCGACGCGCTGAAGGCGGCCGAGGCCGCCGGTGAGCACGAGACCGCGTGGCTGCTGCGGGTCGAGCTGGCGGCGTGCGCGCGGTCCGTGGGAGCACCGCTGACGGGGTTCGCCGCGGTCACGCCGGTGCTCGAAGCGCCGGACGTGCCCGCGGAACTGCGGGCCTCGGCACTGGTG
The DNA here is from genome assembly GCF_051853195.1 of Lentzea sp. HUAS TT2. Lineage (NCBI taxonomy): Bacteria > Bacillati > Actinomycetota > Actinomycetes > Pseudonocardiales > Pseudonocardiaceae > Lentzea > Lentzea sp. HUAS TT2. The sequence goes on from NZ_CP196667.1 coordinate 4,432,776, forward strand.
CAGGCCAGTGAATGCCTCGTCACGGTCGGCCGGGGCGACGAGCCCACGCTGGCCCTCGCCGAGGCGGACCAACTCTACGTCGCCGACACGACGCTCGACGACGACACGCGTCTGCTGCTGCGCGGTCTGATCCGCGCGGTGCAGGCCGCGCAGCACCGGCGGTGGGGCGACATAGCCGCGGCCATCGGTGCCGCACGCGAGGGGCTCGACCTGCTGAGCAGGTTCTCCGATCCGTCGGCGGACAGCGGCCAGGGCGTCGGCCGGCTCACGCTGGAGCTGGTGCTGTCGCTGATGGACGCGAACCGCCTGCTGGACGCGAGCGACGTCGGCGCACCGATGCTCGACCTCCCGGTGCGCGCGCCGTCGGCGGACACGACGGGGTGGCTGCGCCTGGCCCTGGCCACTCGGGTGCACCTGCCCGCGGGCAGGGTCGCGCTCGCCCGCGAGATGCTGCGCGAGGCCGCCGCCAGCGCCGAACGCCACCAGCTCGACACGTTGCTGGCCGAAAGCCTGCTCGCGCTGGCCCACGTGCACGAGGTGTCCGGCGAACTGTCCGACGCGCTCACGAACCTGCGCTTGGCCCACGCCGCCGAACGCCGCCGTGCCCGCGCCGTCTACGCGGTGCGCGCCCGGCTCGCCGCCGAGTTCTCCGGTGTCCACCGCCAGCCGGCCGATCTGCACCAGCAGCTGGCGAGCGTGCTCCGCCCGATCGAAGGCATGCAGGTCGTCACCGACGGCGTGCTGTCCGCCGCACTGAAGCAACAACTCCGGCAGTGGCGCCCGGTCCAGGTCCGCAAGGGCGACGGGCTGAAGGTCAAGCGCGTCCGGCGCGCTGCCGAAGACATGACCGTGGAAGGTTTGTCCGCGGCACGACAACACGCCGCCGACCGGTGGCGCATGGTCCAGCCGTTCGGCGAGCCCGATGACAAGACCCCGGAAGCCGTGGAAACGCCACCCGCACCCCTGCCGTCATCCTCTTCGTCTTCCTCCTCCGACCGCACCGTCCCCGCCTCCGGCCTGATCGCGTCCGCGGGCGCGATGGTCAGCGGCCGTCGCCGTGCCGCCCGCGTGGCCGCCGGCGAGATCGACGACGACCGGCCGACCACCATCGCCGAGATCCCCATCACCCCGGCTGCCCCGGATCCCGAGCCGCAGCCGGAGCAGCCGCCGCTGAGCATCGAGCAGGAACGCAAGCGCAAGGTCGAGCAGCAGCTCATGGAGCTGCAGCGCGAGGCCCGCCGCCAGATCGAGGCGGAACGCCAGGAGCGTGCCGAACAGCGCGCGAAGGCCGAACGCGAGGCCCAGGCGGCCGAAGAGGCCGCGCGTCAGGAGGCGGCCCGCCAGGAAGCCGTGCGCGCCGAAGCCGCGCGTCAGGAAGCGGCGCGCGAGGAGGCCGCTCGCCAGGCGGCAGCGCGGGAAGAAGCCGCTCGCCAAGAGGCCGCGCGTGCAGAGGCTGCGCGTCAGGAGGCGGCTCGTCAGCAGGCCGCGCGCGAGGAAGCAGCCCGGCAGGAAGCCGCCCGTGAAGAAGCGGCCCGGCAGGACGCTGCTCGCCAGGAGTCGTTGCGGCAGGAGCTGGCCCGGCAGGAGGCGACTCGCCTGGAGGCCGTGCGCCAGGAGGAGGCCCGTCGCGAGGCGGCTCGCCAGGAGGCGGTCCGCCGTGACGTCGCCCGCCAGGAGGCGGCGCACCAGGAGGTCGCCCGCCTGGCCGTGGAACGCGAGGAGGCGGCCAAGGACGCCGCCGCCCGTGCCGACGAGACGTCCGGGTCCCAGTCGGAGAGCGTGCTGGACATGCTCAAGGCCCAGGGCCTGCGAGCAGGCGGTCGCCGCCGCGCCCGTGACGCCGAGGCCCGTGGTGCCGAGTCCCAGGCCGACACCCCGTCGTGGCGCGTGGAACCCCCGTCGGGCCTGCGCCAGGACCCTTCCGCCGCCCAGCCGCCGCGGAACTACTTCGCGGAGTCCGGCCAGTCCCGCTCCGACCACCTCGCCGACCAGGACTCCCCGGACGGCCCCGCGCGCTCCGGCCTGGCCGCGGCGTTCTCCCGCGCGCCGGCGGCCCCGGACTTCGGCCCCCACCTGGACGAACCGGCCTACCCGCTGCACACCCCCGCGGGGGGCTTCCCGGCCTCCACCTCTCCCGACCCGGACGAGCGCAAGCTCCCCGACCTGGACTTCAGCGGTCTCGACTTCAGCACCCGCAGGCCGAGACCCGCCATCTCCATCCCGACCCCACCGGCCCCGGCGGAACACCCGGACCAGGACCCGGAGCCCGACGACAAGCCGCTCCCGCCCATCCCGGACCCGATCCCCGCCGTGCCGATCCCGGCGGAGGTCCCGCCGGGATCGGAACCCGACCTGATGTCGGCGACGTTCCTGAGCTCGGCGGACGTGGACGACGACCCGGCGGACGTCCCCACGACCCCGGTGCGCGTGCAGTCGCAGCCGGACCAGGCCCCGCCGTCGTTCGGCGCCAGGACCAGCTTCGGCACCCAGGCGACCTTCGGCACGCAGCAGAGCTTCGGCACCCAGTCGTTCGGCGCGCAGCCGGACTTCGGCGCCCAGCCCGCCTACAGCCTCGAGGCCACCTACGGCACCGGTGCGGCCGCGGTCCCCGTCGCACAGCCGGATCCGGCTGCCTCCGAGGCACCGACCGAGACGGGTTTCGCTGCGGTCGCCGAGCCCGACTCGGCCGCGTCGTACGACTACTTCGCCGACCAGCCCGAACCCGAAGCGGCCACCCCCGCCACACCGGCCGCAAGCGACCCGGCGACCGGCTCCACGAACGAGCCCGCCGACCGGACCGGCCGCCCCAGCAGCCGCCGCAGGCCGAGCGACCTGAGCCTCGCCGACCTGCTGGCCGAAGCGCTGGTCGCCTACGAGACGGGTCGCCGCTCCGACGAGGAACAGGTCGAGGCCGCGGATCTCAGCGTCTCGGAGTGGTCGGCCACCGAACCGGCGCCGGACGCCGCCGCGGCGGACCAGCCCGCGCTGCCGGAACGCCCCGCCGAGGTCGAGCCGCCGGCGCGCCCTGCGGAGCCGTTCAGCGTGGTCACGGATCTGCGGATCGGTTCGGACCCGGCCTTCGGGGCGCAGGACAAGTGGTCGTCCGAGGTTCGGCAGGAGTCGGCGACGCAGGCCGAGTCCGGTGCGGACGCGGACTTCCAGCCAGGTCGGCCTTTTGGTGTGCAGCAGGACTCGGCGCCGGAACCTCAGCCCAGTTCGGAGCCGTTGTTTCGGACTGGGTCGTCGTTCGGCACCCAGCAGGACTCAGCGGCGGAAGCGACGCCGAGTTCGGAGCCGTTGTTTCGGACCGGTCTGTCCTTCGGTTCCCAGCAGGACCAGCCGGATCCCGCGTCCTCGGCCCCGCTGTTCCGGGCGCAGTCCTTCGGCTCCACGCAACCATCAGAGGAGTCGACCGAACGCGGCCTGAGCCCCGTCTCGGCCTTCCCCGCGCAGCCGGCCCGGGACTACTTCGGCTCGACGCCGCCCGTGGAGTCCGAGCAGGAGAAGACCGGCCCGATCGCCCCCGTGCCCCCGGTGTCGGACAGCGAGACCACGGGTCCGATTCGTCCCTTCCGGACGGACGGTCCGCCTGGCTGGACGCTGCCGGGGACGTGATGGTGGTCAGCACCACACCTCAAGCCTTGCCCAACCCCGCCCGCCGGGCGCCGGGGGACGAGTCGTGCGAGCGGCTGGACGGCGACCAGCGGTGGGCGGGCCGGTGACGTCCGGCGGTTCGGCGGTGGTCATGGCGCCGCTGGGCCCATGATCGGATGAAACCCGCGGAGCGACCGGGTGCCGGGTCTGGCCGAAGTGGCCGGAGCCCGCCGGTGTCCGGTCGCGTCCATTATGCGGAAAGCCTTGTCGCCACTGATGATGTGACTCGATTCAGCCCACGATTCAGTGGTCCGTCAGTGCCCCTCCCGTTGCCGGTGACGGCCGCCACCCCATCTAGGGTGGGGTCGGACCCGGCACACAGAGGTGCCGGATAGCGTGGAGTCGCCTGAAGATGACCTCGACTGGAGCCCCGACCCGAACCGACGACGTCTCCGCGGCCCCCGCCGCGGGTGATGACAGTCGACCGGCCAGTCCTGAGCAGGTCCGTGACGAGCTGATCGAACGGGCCGCCGCCAATGCCCCCGAACTCGCTGACCTGATCCGCCTTTTCTACCGGCACGTGCCCGCCGAGGAAGTCAACGACGACGACCCGGTGGACCTGGTCGGAGCGGTGCGGTCGAACTACCAGCTCGCCGAGAGCCGCGTCCCCGGACGCGCCGCGGTGCGCATCCTCAACCCGACGCGCGGTGCCGACGGATGGCAGTGCCCCGTCACCGTGGTGCAGGTCGTCACCGATGACATGCCGTATCTCGTGGACTCGGTCGCGTCCGAGCTCACGCGTGGTGGTGTGCAGGTGCAGCGCGTTGTGCACCCGATCGTCGTCGTGCGGCGTGACCCGGTCACCGGTGAGCGCACCGAGGTGCTGCCCACCGCGGATCCGGCCGATCCGCCCGCGGACGCGCTGGCCGAGTCGTGGATGAACATCGAGGTCGACCTCATCACCGACCCCGATCGGGCGCGTGAGCTGGAGACCCGGCTGCTGACGGTGCTGACCGACGTCCGCGAGGTCGTCGAGGACACCGACCGCATGGCCACCACGGCGCTGCAGCTGGCCGAGGAGCTGGAGAAGGACCCGTCCGACGCCGCCACCGACGGCTCGAAGCTGCTCAAGTGGCTCGCGGACGGGCACTTCACGTTCATGGGCTACCGGCAGTACGAGCTGGTGCGCGAGGACGGCGAACCGGCGCTGCGGGCCGTGCTCGCGAGCGGTCTGGGCGTGCTGCGCCAGGACAGCCTCGCCGCGCGCAGCCTCACCGCGGGGCCGGACAACGGCGCTCAGGCGCTCAGCCCCGACCTGCTGGTGCTGACGCAGGCGAGCGCGCAGAGCAGCGTGCACCGCAGCGTCTACCCCTACTACGTGGGCGTGAAGACGTTCGACGGCGAGGGCAACGTCACCGGCGAGCACCGCTTCCTGGGCATCTTCAGCACCACCGCGCTGCACGAGAACGTGCTCGACATCCCGGTGATCGACCGCCGCGTGCGCGACGTGATCCACCGCGCCGGCTTCCCGCTGCAGTCGTACTCCGGCCAGCGGATGCTCGAGGTCATCCAGAACTACCCGCGCACCGAGCTGTTCTCGGTGGACGCGGAGACGCTCTACCAGACGACGACGGGTGTCATCGCGCTCGCGGAACGGCGCCGGCTGCGGCTGTTCCTGCGCCGCGACCCGTTCGGCCGCTTTTTCTCGTGCCTGGTCTACCTGCCGCGCGACCGCTACACGACGACGAGCCGCCTCGCGATGCAGGAGGTGCTGCTCGCCGAGCTCGGCGGGCTGAACCTCGAGTACAGCGCGCGCATCGGCGAGTCGGCGCTGGCCCGCGTGCACTTCATGGTGCACACGGACCCGGCGCGCACGCTGGAGCCGGACGTCCACGCGATCCAGGTCAAGCTCGCCGAGGCCATCCGCAGCTGGGACGACCGCATGGTCGAGGCCGTCGTCGGTGACGAGGGCGAGCTGGGTGCCGAGTCGGCCACGGAGCAGGGGCAGCGGTTCGCCACGGTCTTCCCGGAGGCCTACAAGGAGGACTTCCGCGCCTCCACGGGCCTGGAGGACTACCGGCGCATCGAGAAGCTCGTCGAGGGCGACCTCGACATGGTGTTCTACGTGCCGGAGGACGCCGAACCGGGGGAGCGGCGCTTCAAGCTGTTCCTGACCGGCGAGGGCATCACCCTGTCCGACGTGCTGCCGATGCTGCAGCGCATGGGCGTGATCGTCGTCGACGAGCGGCCGTACGAGATCGCCCGCGAAGACGGCGTGCAGTGCTGGATCTACGACTTCGGACTGCGCATCGACAAGGCCGCGCTCGCCCAGCTCTCCGAGGCCGACCTCGAGAACGTGCGCGTGCGGTTCCAGGACGCGTTCGCCGCCGTCTGGCGCGGTGAGGCCGAGATCGACAGGTTCAACTCGCTCGTGCTGCAGGCCGGGCTCACCTGGCAGCAGGCCGCGATGCTGCGCGCGTACGCGAAGTACCTGCGTCAGGCGGGCACGCCGTACTCGCAGGACTACATCGAGGACGCCGTCCTCACGCACACGAGCGTGGCGATCGCGCTGGTGGCGTTGTTCGAGGCCCGGTTCAACCCGGCGCTCGACGACACCACGCGTGCCGCGCACACCGAGACGATGGTCGTCGAGACCGGCAAGCTCATCGACGACGTGACGAGCCTCGACGCGGACCGGATCCTGCGCAGCCTGCTCACGCTGATCAACGCCACGCTGCGGACGAACTACTTCTTCCGCGACGCCGAGGGCAACGCCCGGCCGTACCTGTCGGTCAAGCTCGACCCGCAGGCCATCCCTGACCTGCCGGCGCCGCGGCCGAAGTTCGAGATCTTCGTGTACTCGCCGCGGGTCGAGGGCGTGCACCTGCGCTTCGGCAGCGTCGCGCGCGGTGGACTGCGCTGGTCCGACCGCCGCGAGGACTTCCGCACGGAGGTGCTCGGCCTGGTCAAAGCGCAGGCCGTGAAGAACGCGGTGATCGTGCCGGTCGGCGCGAAGGGCGGCTTCGTCGTCAAGAAGCCGATCGCTCCCACGGGTGACCCCGGCATCGACCGCGAGAACTTCATGTCCGAGGGCATCGCCTGCTACAAGATGTTCATCTCGGGCCTGCTCGACCTCACCGACAACCTGATCAACAACGAGGTCGTGCCCGCACCGCAGGTCGTGCGCTACGACGCGAACGACACGTACCTGGTCGTGGCCGCGGACAAGGGCACCGCGACGTTCTCCGACATCGCGAACGGCGTGAGCCAGAGCTACGGCTTCTGGCTGGGCGACGCGTTCGCGTCCGGTGGCTCGATCGGCTACGACCACAAGGCCATGGGCATCACGGCCAAGGGCGCGTGGGAGAGCGTGAAGCGCTCGTTCCGCGAGCTCGGCGTGGACACGCAGACCGAGGAGTTCACCGTCGTCGGCATCGGCGACATGTCCGGTGACGTCTTCGGCAACGGCATGATGCTGTCCGAGCACATCCGGCTCGTGGCCGCGTTCGACCACCGCCACGTCTTCATCGACCCGAACCCGGTCGCGGCGACCTCGTTCGCCGAGCGCGTGCGGCTGTTCAACGTGCCGCGCTCGTCGTGGGACGACTACGACCGCTCGCTGATCAGCGAGGGCGGCGGCATCTTCCCGCTCACGGCCAAGTCGATCCCGATCTCCGAGCAGGCCCGCGTCGCGCTGGGCCTCGACGAGGGCGTCGTGAAGCTGTCCCCGCCGGAGCTCAAGAAGGCGATCCTGCTCTCGCAGGTCGACCTGCTCTGGAACGGCGGCATCGGCACCTACGTCAAGGCGTCGACCGAGTCGCACGCCGATGTCGGCGACAAGGCCAACGACGCGATCCGCGTCAACGGCGACGAGCTGCGGGTCAAGGTCATCGGCGAGGGCGGCAACCTGGGCCTGACCCAGCGCGGCCGCATCGAGTTCGCCCGCCACGGCGGCAAGGTCAACACCGACGCGCTCGACAACTCCGCGGGCGTCGACTGCTCCGACCACGAGGTCAACATCAAGATCCTGCTGGACCACCTGGTCCGCGAGGGTTCGGTGGAGCAGCAGCAGCGCAACGAGGTCCTCGCCGAGATGACCGACGAGGTCGGCGAGCTCGTGCTGGCGGACAACTACTCGCAGAACAACGTCCTCGGCGTCAGCCGGGCGCACGCCGCCCCGATGCTGTCGGTGCACGCGCGTCTCACGGCCGACCTCGAGGCCCGCGGGGCGCTCAACCGCAAGCTGGAGGCGCTGCCGAGCGCGGCGGAGTTCAAGGCGCTGGAGAAGGCGGGCGAGGGCCTCACCTCGCCGGAGCTCTCCACGCTGCTCGCGTTCACCAAGCTCACGCTGAAGGAGGAGCTGCTCGCGAGCGACATCCCGACGATCGACACGTTCACCCGCAAGCTCCCGGACTACTTCCCGAGCCTGCTGCGCGAACGCTTCGGAGCCGCGATCCCGAACCACCCGCTGGCGAAGCAGATCATCACCACGGTCGTCGTCAACGAGGTCGTCGACGGCGGTGGCGTGTCCTACGCGTTCCGCCTGGCCGAGGAGATGAGCGCGTCGGCGACGGACGCGGTGCGCTCCTACGCCGTCGTCACCCAGGTCTTCGACCTGCCGCAGATCTGGCGCGAGATCCAGGCGCTGGACAACGTGGTGGCGACCGACGTGCAGGACAGCATGGTCCTCGAGACCCGCCGCCTGCTCGACCGCGCGTCCCGCTGGCTGCTGTCGAACCGCCCGCAGCCGCTCGCGGTGGGCTCGACGATCAACCGCTTCCGCAGCGTCGTCGAGGAGCTCAGCCCGTTCGCCTTCGACCTGTTGCAGGGCAAGGAACTGGACGTGGTCGCGGGCAAGGCAGACCGCTACGTCGAACAGGGCGTCCCCGCCGAGCTCGCCCGCAAGGTGGCCGCGCTGCTCTACATGTACGGCCTGCTCGACGTCACCGAGATCGCCGAGCTGGCCGAACGCGAGTTCGGCCCGACCGGGGGCGCCGGCCCGGAGCGCACGCACCGGGAGACGGCCGAGCTGTACTTCTCGCTGTCCGACCACCTCGACATCGACCACATGCTGGACTCGGTGACGAACCTGGAGCGCGGCAACCGCTGGCACGCCCTGGCGCGCCTGGCCCTGCGCGACGACTTCTACTCGTCGCTGCGGGCCATCTCGATCGACGTCCTCAGGGCGAGCGACGAGGGCGACACGGCGAGCGAGAAGATCGGCAAGTGGGAGCAGGCCAACGCCTCGCGCCTGGCCCGCTCGCGCGGTGCGCTGGAGGAGATCAACCGGGTCCACCAGCTGGACCTGGCGACGCTCTCCGTCGCCGCGCGTCAGGTGCGGAGCATGGTCCGCTAGCACGCACAGCGAAGAACCGGGGCGCCGTGGAATCCCCTCCACGGCGCCCCGGCGCGTGTCAGACGACCTGTTCCAGCTCGGCGCGCTGGGCGATCGCGCGCCCCAGCCACTGCCGCCCGACCACGACGAGCAGCGCGACCCCGACGGCCGCGACCGTGCCGGCACCCGACCCCAGCCACAGCCCCAGCGTCTCCATGCCGTCGGCGGGCGAGGGGATGTCGGCGAACGTGACGTAGACGAACAGGCAGGCGAGCACCACGGCACCGCCGGCGATGGCGCCGATCGCGATGTTCGTCCACGTGAGAGCGCCGGACTCGAACACGGTGCCGTCGCTCGCCCGCTGCAGCATTCCGCCCAGCGCCACCGCCAGCACCTGAAGGCACGCGATGAAGAGGATCGCCAGCACCACGAACGGCAGCCGCACGGACTCGTAGGGCGGGAAGAGCTCGACCTCGTCCGCCGCGGTCGCCGGGATCACCACGACCTGCGCGAACAGGCCGCCGAGGAACGCGATCGCGAGCAGGGCCTGCAGGAAGAACACCAGTACGCGAGACATGAATCGAGTATCGAGAGCTGCCTATCGATTTTCAATCGGTTGGTGTGGAGGTCCTGTGAAGGTTCGGGCGCCTGCCGTTCGGTAGGGTCCCTGCATGGGTGTCTTCGTCACTGGTGTGCGGCCTCGATGGTCGGACATGGATGCGTTCGGCCACGTCAACCACGCGAAAACGGTGACGCTGCTGGAAGAGGCCCGGATCGAGCTGCTGTTCACCGAGGCCGCCCGCCACGGGGTCAAGGAACTGGCCGAGGGCATGGTCGTGGCGAAGCTCGTCGTCGAGTACCTCGCGCCGATCGTGTTCACCGGCGAGGACATCGTCGTGGAGATGTCGGTGCGGGAGCTGAAGTCCGCGTCGCTCACGCTCGACTACGTGGTGCGCGCCGGCCGTGACGCGAACAGCCCGGTGGTGGCCAGGGCGGAGACGCTCATGGCGCCCTACAACGTGACGACAGCACGACCGCGCAGGCTCACCGAGGCCGAGCGCGACTTTCTCGCCGGGTGGCGTGCAGGGGGAAATGGTGCCTGAGCTGGTGTTGGCCGACGCGGCCGAGAGAGACGACCTCGGCGCGTTCGCGGCGCGGGCGGTGCGGCTCGACGCGCAGACCGTCGTGCGGCTGCGCAACCGCAACGAGGAGTTGCTGGACGCGTGGATCGCCACGCCGTTCGACGCTCTCGCGACCCGAACCGTTGCGGGACAAGCGAATCCGGCGGACGTCACGGTGTCCGGCTCCGAGCTGCTGACGGGTCTCGCGGTCATGCGGGACGAACGCATCGACCCCGGCCCCGCCAAGGACCTGATGTGGCGCACGGCCCTGCCGCCCACGGAGGGCTGGCTGATGGTCGACCGGCTGCCGGTCGAGGTCGTCGCGAAGCTCGCGGACGAGGGCGTCGAGGTGGCGCGGGAGAACACCGGGCCGCAGGGAACGCCGCCGGCCTCGTTGCTGGACCAGACGGTGCTCACCGTCAGCGGGTCCGGACTGGACGTCAAGATTCCGCTGCGGGTCCTGTTCGCGTTGTCGGGCATGGGTTTCCTCGGCGAGTCCGGTGAGGTGCGGGTGACCGCGACCGACTCGTGGCTGCGGATCGACGCCAGGTTCGGCGCGGTCGTCCGGCGGCGGCACTCGATGCTGCCGCTGCTCCTCTGACCTGGAGTTTGGTCCAGGTTCGCTGCGGGAAAAACCGGCGCGTGCCAAGCAGGTCCGCGTGGCACCATGTCGCGCGTGTCCGCCGAAACGCAGCCGCAGGAGGAGACCGAGTACCGGGTCTCGACCCTGGAACTCTTCTTCGACCTGGTCTTCGTCTTCACCATCACGCAGCTGACCCGCAAGCTCGCCGACGACACGTCGCCGCTGGGCTTCGGGCAGGTCGTGATCATGCTGTTCGTGATCCTGTGGATGTACTTCGGGTACGTCTGGCTCACGAACGCCGTCGCGCCGGACACCACGGTGCGACGGTTGCTGCTCATGGTCGGCATGGGCGGGTTCCTGGTCATCGCGCTCGCGGTCCCGAACGCGTTCGAGGCGGCCGGGCCGGCGTTCGGGATCGGGTACCTGATCGTGAACCTGGTGCACTCCGGGTTGTTCATCTCGGCGGGCGGCCCGGGGTCGGCGGCGGCGATGGCCCGCCTCGCACCTTTCAACCTCGGGTCCGCGGCCCTCGTCCTCGCCGGCGGCTTCCTGCCGAGCGCGTGGCGCGCGGTGGCCTGGACCGCCGCGGTCGTGCTGATGGTCGTCTCGCCGTACGTGAACCGCAGGCACGGCGAGTTCCGCATCCGGCCCGCGCACTTCGTCGAACGCCACGGGCTCGTCGTCATCGTCGCGCTCGGCGAGTCGATCATCGCGATCGGCATCGGCGCGGCGGGCCTGCCGCTCAACCTCCAGCTCGTCGTCGCCGCGCTGCTCGGTCTCGCGCTCGTGTACCAGCTCTGGTGGTGCTACTTCGGCCGCGCGCAGGACACCCGTGCCGAGCACAGCCTCGCCGCGATGCCGGCGCCCGAGCGGTCCAGGGCGGCGCTGTCGGCGTTCGGGTGGGCGCACGCGCCGATGCTGCTCGGTGTCGTCGTGGTGGCGGTCGGGGTGAAGAAGACCATCGGCCACGCCACGGAGCACCTCTATCTCAGCGGCGCGCTCGCACTGGGCGGTGGAGCGGCGCTCTTCCTCTTCGGCCAGGTGGTCTTCCGGCTCCTGCTCAGGATCGGCACCGTGAAGTGGCGGGTGATCGCGACCGTCGCCTCGCTCGCCACCGTGCCGATCGGACTGTGGCTGGCGATCGCCCAGGTCGCCGCGCTGGTGCTGGTCTTCGGCGCGTTGCTGGTGGTGGAGGACAAGGTGCGCGCCTGACGGACTGACACGGGGCACTTCGGCGCGCTATTTGGCCTTTCAGGCGTCACACAGCTGGGGCTTGCTCGCGACGTGCAACGAGATGCAGGACGGCTTCAGACAGCCACTGGTGCTGCGCACGCTCCGCGAGCTGGAGGTGGCGGCAGAGAAGGCGCTCACGATCTTCCGGGCACACGACAACCGGGAGGCGCTGAAACCCCGCCTCCCGGCCGCGGTGACGATCTATACGGCTCTAGACGAGCCAGACGGCCGTGTCGGGCGGCAACTGGTCGCCGTCCATCGGACCGGACGACAGCAGCACCTGACCGGGCGGCAACGGCACGGACGCGCCCGAGGTGTTCAGCGCGCAGATCAGCCCGCCGCCCTTGCGCCGGAACGCGAAGCAGCCGGCAGGGGCGCCGTACCACTCCAGCTCCTCGCCGGCGAAGCCCGCGTTGGACTTCCGGTGCTCCAGCGCCTCGCGGTACAGCGAGAGCATCGAGCCCGGGTCCTCCAGCTGCGCCTCTGCCGTGAGGTGGTCCCACTCGTTCGGCTGCGGCAGCCACGTGTTCACGGCCGTCGAGAACCCGAACGGCGGGCTGGTGCCCTCCCACGGGATCGGCACCCGGCACCCGTCTCGGCCGCGTTCGGTGTGCCCGGAACGCTCCCAGGTCGGGTCCTGCAGGGCCCAGTCCGGCAGCTCCACGTTCGGCAGGCCGAGCTCTTCGCCGTTGTAGAGGTAGATCACGCCCGGCAGCGCCAGCTCGACCAGCGTCATCGCGCGGGCCCGCTGCTCGCCGAGCGCGCCGCCGCCGTACCGCGTCACGTGGCGCACCACGTCGTGGTTCGACAGCGTCCACGTCGCGGGCGTGCCGCTCAGGGCGACCGCGCCCAGCGAGTGCTCGATCGCCGAACGGACCGCGTCGGCGTCGAAACCGGCCTCGACCAGCCGGAAGTTGAAGCCCAGGTGCAGCTCGTCAGGGCGGACGTAGGCGGCGAAGCGCTCGTCGTCCTTCACCCAGATCTCGCCCACGGCCATGGTGCCGGGGTAGCCGTCCATGACCTTGCGGATCATGCGGTGGATCTCGTGCACGCCGTCGTTGTCGAAGCGCGGGTCGTGCGCGTCGTCGCTGAGCACACCGGGGGCCTGCGGGCGGATCTCCATGTCCGGGAGACCCTCGGGCTTGGCCATGCCGTGCGCCACGTCGATGCGGAAGCCGTCGACGCCGCGGTCCAGCCAGAATCGCAGCGTCTGCTCCAGGTCGGCGCGGACCTCCGGGTGGTCCCAGTTGAGGTCCGGCTGCTCCGGTGCGAACAGGTGCAGGTACCACTGGCCGTCCGGCACCCTGGTCCAGGCGGGTCCGCCGAAGACCGAGGTCCAGTTGTTCGGCGGCTGCGAGCCGTCGAAGCCGCGGCCCTCGCGGAAGATGTAGCGGGCGCGTTCCATGCTGCCGGGACCGGCCTGCAGCGCCTCCTGGAACCACACGTGCAGGTCGCTCGTGTGGTTCGGGACCAGGTCGACCGTCACGCGGATGTTGTGCTCGTGCGCGTCCGCGACCAGCCGGTCGAACGCGGCCAGGTCGCCGAACATCGGGTCCACGTCGCGCGGGTCGGCGACGTCGTAGCCGTGGTCGGCCATCGGCGAGCGGTAGAACGGGGTGAGCCAGAGCGCGTCGACCCCGAGCAGTTCCAGGTAGCCGAGGCGGGACCGGATGCCGTCGAGGTCGCCGACGCCGTCGCCGTTGGAGTCTGCGAAGGAGCGCACGTACACCTGGTAGAAGACGGCGTCACGCCACCAGGCGGCCTCTTCGGCGATCTCGGGGCTGAGGTCGGAGGATCGTCGCACGGGGGGTCATCCTGCCATTCGTCTCGCTGCTAAAGGACCCGAACGGGTGATGGGCGCTCAGGAAAAGCTGTTCATCAAGCTGTTCGCGGCCATCTCCATGTAGTCCCAGAGCTGCTTGCGGTGAGCCTCGTCCAGACCGGCCTCGTCGACGGCGATCCTCATGCAGCGCAGCCACGCGTCCCGTTCGATCGGGCCGATCTTGAACGGTACGTGCCGCATCCGCAGCCTCGGGTGGCCCCTGTTGTCCGAGTACGTGTGGGGACCGCCCCAGTACTGCATGAGGAACAGCCGCAGCCGTTCCTCCGCAGGTCCGAGGTCCTCTTCCGGGTACAGCGGGAGGAGGATCTCGTCGGCCTTCACCTCTTTGTAGAAGCGCGCGACGATACGGCGGAACGTCTCCTCGCCACCGACCTGTTCGAAGAAGCTCACGGGGTTTCCCACACACCCATCCTGACTCACGCGGGCCACCGCGCGCAGGCCGCCCCGCCTGTTGGGTGCGCCATAGGGTTGTGAACTGGCAGGACGCCTGATGATCACCGTCTCGAATGGGTGTTCTAACTCACGCGGAAACCTACTTGGCGGTGAAGCCCGCTTCCTCCAGCGCGGGCATGAGCTGCGCGCGCAGGTTGCGCTGCACCGCCCACTGCCGGCCGGGACGGGTCTTCACGGTGACCCGCAGGGTGATGCCCTCCGGCGTGAACTTCTCCACGCCCAGCACCTCGGGCTTGGCCGTGATGTCCGACTTGAGCGGGTCCTTCTCGGCCGCCTCTGCGGCCCGGCGCTCGAGCACCTGGGTGGCCTCCGCGAGGTTCGCGCCGTAGCTCAGCGGCAGGTCGACGACCGCGACCGCGAAGCCCTGCGACGAGTTGCCGACGCGCAGGATCTCGCCGTTGCGGACGTACCAGACCGTGCCGCCCGTGTCCCGGATCGTGGTGGTGCGCAACGCGACCGCCTCGACGGTGCCCGTCGCCGGGCCCAGGTCCACGACGTCGCCGACGCCGTACTGGTCCTCGAGCAGCATGAACATGCCGGCCAGGAAGTCCTTCACCAGGTTCTGGGCGCCGAAACCGATGGCGACGCCCAGGATGCCCGCCGAGGTCAGGATCGGCGTGATGTTGATGCCCACCACGATCAGGATCTCCAGGAACGCGATTCCGAAGATCAGGATCGTGACGATGGACTTCAGCACCGAGCCGATCGTGCGGGCGCGCTGCTCACGGCGTTCGGAGATGAGGTTCCCGAGCGCCTGCGGAGCGCGTTCCCGCAGCGGCTTGAGCAGACCCGGCTTCTTGCCTTCCTTGCCGGGGGTGGTGATCCGGTCGATGACCTTGCGCAGCATGGCCCTGAGGACGAAGGCGGCGATCGTGATCAGGACGATCTTGATCGCGCCCGCCAGGATCGTGGGGCCGTACCTCTCGAAGAACTCGACCGCCTGCGCGGTCTTGTTCGCGGCGTCATCCACAGGACTCGTCGCCAACACGTGCTCGTGCCCTCCTACAACTCCATGCCAGTGGCATTCGCGAGAAACGTCAGCTGGTCCACGGCGAGAGCCACCGTCCGGCTGACGGACCGGCCCGCGTGACCGACCTCGGTCTCGCGGCGGATCAGCACGGGGTGCTTGGTCGGATCACTGGACGAAGCGTGCTGCAGTGCCGCGCACATCTTCCTGGCGTGGTTGGGGTCCACACGAGAATCCGACTCGAACACCGTGAACAAGACCGAAGGGTACTCAACGTCCGTTACCACTCGGTGATAAGGCGAGTAGGAGAGCAACCAGCCCAGCTCCTCGGAAACGCTTGCGCTGCCGTACTCATCGGCCCACAACCGTCCCAGCAGGAACTTCTCGTAGCGCACCATGTCGAGCAGTGGCGCTGAGCACACCACCGCCGCGTAGAGCTCCGGCCGCTGGGTCAGCGCGGCGCCCACGAGCAGGCCACCGTTGGAGCCTCCCATGATCGACAGCTGCTGCGGCGTGGTCCACCCGTCGCGGATCAGACGCTCCGCCGCGGCGTGGAAGTCGTCGAACACGTTCTGCTTGTTGGCGCGCATGCCGGCGACGTGCCAGTCCTCGCCTTCCTCGTCGCCGCCGCGCAACGACACGTGCACCCACACGCCGCCGGCCTCGACCCACGCCAGCGTGGTCGCGCTGTAGCCGGGGCCGCGGCCGATCGCGAAGCCGCCGTAGCCGGTGAGCAGCGCGGGACGGGGCAGGTCGGGCTTCTGCTCGCCGCTGACGACGAACATGTGGACCGTCGTGCCGTCCTTGGACGTGTAGGCGATCTGCTGCGTCGTCACGGCCGGCAGCTCGACGCGGCCGGGCGCGGCCTCGTGCAGCACCGTCTCACCGGTGGCCTTCGAGAACCGGAACACCGACTGGGGCGTCACGAAGTCCGTCCACCCGAACCACAGCGTGTCCTGGTCGTGGCCGGTCTGGGGGTCCACCACGGACATGCCGTGCAACGAACCCGTGCCGGGCAGCGGGATCTCCTGCTTGTGCGCACCGGTCGCGGCGTCGTGCAGGTGCAGCTCGGACACCGCGTGCCTGGTGCGCAGGACGACCAGGTCGCCGTTGAGCCAGCGCACGCCGTCGAGCACCGAGTCCTGTTCCTCGCTGATGAGCTCGGTCCACTCGGTGGGGTTCGCCGGGTCGGCCACGCACAGGCGCTGCCGGGGCGCGCCGTGGTTGGTGTGCAGGTAGAGCCTGCCGTCACGGGCGACGGACGCCGAGCACTGCACGCCGGCCTCGCTCAGGATCACGGCCTTGAGCACGTTGTCGCCGTGCAGGTCCGCGATCCACACCGAGTCGTGCTTCATCGTGCTGGGCGCGCCGCTCACGACCAGCCAGCGGCCGTCGTGCGAGACGTTGAGCGAGTAGTAGAAGGTGTGCGCCTGGCCGTCGCCGTGGACGTTGAGGTCCGTCTCCGGGTCCGCGCCGACGCGGTGCCGCCACACGCGGCGGTGGAACAGCTTCTCGTCCTCGGGCAGCAGCGCCGGGTCGAGCTGGCGGACGTAGAAGAACTCCTCGCCACCGGGCAGCCAGCCGATCGACGAGTAGCGGCAGCGGTCGATCGGGCCCTCGACGTGCTCGCCGGACCCGACGTCCATGACGTGCAGCAGCGAGTGCTCGTTGCCGCCGACGGACACCTGGTAGGCGAGGCGCTCACCCTCGAGGCTGGGGGACCAGCCGTCCACTGTGGTCCGGCCGGACGGGTCGAGGGCGCTCACGTCGAGCAGCACGCGTTCGGTGCCGTCGCTCTCGCGCACCATGACCACCGGGTGGTCCTGCTCAGGGCCGCGGCGGGTGAAGAACGCCCTGCCGGCGCGCCACGTCGGCGTGGACACCGAACCCGTGCGCATCAGCTCCTTGAGCCGGGCGTCCAGGCGTGCGCGGCCGGGCATCGCGTCCAACCAGGAGCGCGCGAGCACGTCCTGTGCCTGCGACCACTCCGCGGTGCGGGGGTCTGCCGTGTCCTCGAGCCAGCGGTACGGGTCGGCGACTTCGCGCCCGTGGATCTGCTCGGCGAGGTTTAGCCGCTCGGCGATCGGGTAGGTGATCGTCGCAGGCAGTGGGGTGGAGGGTGCCTCTGTCACCTTGTCAAGGGTAGCGGGCTCTTGAAAACCATCTCCGATAGGGAGCTGGTTCACCCCAGGTTTGATCACGCATCCGTGACACGTCACTTATCACACGTGATTTTTTCCTGGTATGTGTGGTCTCCTATGGCTGAACCGGTGGAGGTGGTCGCGTGCCAGACCGACAACCGACCCCTATCGGCACCTCGCTACCAGGCGAGACGGCGCCGACGGTCCCCCCATGCCGAAAACCGCCCGAGCTGCGGGCCGTGCCGGATGGGGATCGAGATGGGGGAGGTACCGGTCCGACGCCGGCTGTTTTCCCCTGGGGAAGACGCAAGGTCCTGCTGCTGAACGCCACGTTCGAGCCGCTCACGGCGTTGTCACTGCGCCGCGCGGTCGTCCTCGTGGTCTGCGGGAAAGCCGAAGTCGTGCACGGGGACGCCTCCGGGCTGGTGCTGCACTCGTCGAAGTCCGAGGTGCTCGTGCCGTCCGTGATCCGGCTGAGCTCCTACGTGCGCGTGCCTTATCGCGGCCGCGTGCCGATGACCCGTGCCGGGCTCATGCACCGCGACCGTTATCGCTGCGCCTACTGCGGCGGGCGGGCCGAGACGATCGACCACGTCGTGCCGCGCTCGCGTGGCGGACCTCACACCTGGACCAACTGCGTCGCCTGCTGTGCGAAGTGCAACCACCGCAAGGCGGACAAGCTGCTGTCCGAACTGGGCTGGCGGCTGCGCGTCGTTCCCGCGGCGCCACGTGGCCCGCACTGGCGGCTGCTCGCCGGGGTGGCCGAGGCTGATCCGCAGTGGTTGCCGTACCTGGGTGAACCCGCGGCCTGAGGCCGGGGCTTCTTGGAGGTCCGGGGTCAGGCCGCGAGGGAGAAGTCGTCCCGGCGTGCCGTGATGCGGACCGAGTCGTCGTGTGCCGTGATGCGGACGCTGTCGTCGTGCGCCGTGATGCGCACGGAGTCGTCGTGTGCGGTGATGCGGACGCTGTCGTCCATGGTGATGCGCACGGAATCGTCGTGTGCGGTGATGCGGACGCTGTCGTCGTGCGCCGTGATGCGCACCGAGTCGTCGTGCGCGGTGATGCGGACCGAGTCGTCGTGGGCGGTGATGCGGACGCTGTCGTCGTGCGCCGTGATGCGCACCGAGTCGTCATGAGCCGTGATCCGCACGCTGTCGTCCATCGTGATCCGGACGGAGTCGTCGGTCGCGGTGATGCGCACGGAGTCGTCCATCGTGATGCGCACGGAGTCCTGCGCGGTGATGCGGACCGAGTCGTCGTGGGCCGTGATCCGGACCGAATCGTCCATGGTGATCCGGACCGAGTCCTCACGCGCAGTGATCCTCACCGAATCCTGCTGAGCGGTGATCCGAACGGAGTCTTCACGCGCAGTGATCCGGACAGAATCGGCACACGTGATCCTGACCGAATCGCTCGCCGTGATGCGGACCGAGTCCGCCATGGTGATTCGGACGGAGTCGCGGGCAGTGATGCGCACCGAATCGGTCGCCGTGATCCGAACGGAGTCGTCCATCGTGATCCGGACGGAGTCACTCGCGGTGATACGCACTGAATCGTCCTTGTAGCTCGGAAGAGTGAAGGTCACGGCCTGGGGGCGGGTCATCGTGAACATTTTGTGTCCTCCAGCTCGCTCGGGGCGGGTGCGCAAGACCCGTATAGGTGAAAAGCTAGGAGGAGAGTGTTCCGGGAACAAGACCCCAAACCGGCACCCGTTCGCCGCCGTCCGGGTGAGGCCTGACCGGGTGTAACCGCTGCGCCGCACGAGAGCACTCGTTGGCCTTACTGGCCGGTATGGACACGCTCTGTAGCGTTCAATCTGATGGAACGTGACGTGCGTCATAGCGCAAAAGGCGTGCATGGACCGGGTTTCCGAGCGCTCACCGGTGCCTGGGCGGTGTCGCTCGTCGGCGACGGCGTGCGCGTCGTCGCGCTGCCCTTGTTCACCGCGGCCAGCACCCGCAGCCCGCTCGCGGTGTCCGCTGTGGCCGTCGCGCTCACCCTGCCCTGGTTGCTCGTCGCGTTGCCCGCGGGCGCCCTTGTGGACCGCTGGAGACCGAGAACCGTTGTCGTGGTGGCACATTGGCTGCGCGCCGGAGTGACCGGAGTGCTCGCGCTCGCGGTCCACAACGGACATGCGACGGTCGTCGTCTTGTGCGCCACGGCATTCGTGCTGACCTCCGCGGAGACGTTCGCGGACTCGGCGTCGCAGGTGCTGCTCGTCGAGCTCGCGGGCCGCGACCAGCTGGAGGCGGCCAACGGCCGGTTCGTGACGGTCGAGACGATCGGCATGGACCTCGCAGGGCCGCTGGCCGCCGCAGCGCTGTTCTGGTGGGCGCCTGCGGCCTGTTTCGCCCTCGACGCGCTCTCGTTCGTCGTCGCCGCGGTGCTCGTGTCCCGCGTGCCGGACGTTGCTCCGGAGCGCTCGGGCAGTGATCTTCGCGGGCAGCTGGTGGAGGGCGCGCGGTTCCTCGTGCGGACCCCTGGCCTGCGGTCACTGGTAGTTGCCGTTGCAATCACAGCTGTCTGCGCGGCCGCGATCAACGCCATGCTGGCGCTCTACTCCATCCAGGTACTCGGCCTCGCCGAACCGGTGGTTCCATTCCTCGTCGTGTGCATGGCGGCCGGTGCTCTGCTAGGCGCCTGGCTGTCCCCGCGGCTCGCGGCGCGCTGGGGTGCCGGCCGGGTCATGGTCGGGTTCCTGGTGCTGCTCGGCGCCGCGTTCGCGTTGTTCGGCCTCACGCCGTGGCTGACTGTGGCGGTGCTCGCATGCGTGCTGTTCGGTGTGGCGGCCGCCGGCTGGAACGTGCTGTCCGCGACCCGGCGGCAACGGCTCACGCCCGGCCCGATGATGGGGCGCGTGACCAGCGCTTATCGGGTGCTCGCCTGGGGTCTCTCGCCACTGGGCGCGGGCCTCGCCGGACCGCTGGCCGCCGCGACGTCGCTCGGCACCGTCTACGTCGTGGCGGGCTCGATCGTGGGATTCACCGCGATCTTGCTGGCCCGGCCGCTCGTGCGCGGCTGAGTTCGGCTACCGTACCCGCCGTGACCATCGTGGAGACCGTTCTCGTCTTCGCGCTGATCCCGCTGGCCATTTACGGCGTGATCACGCTGCTGACGGTGAGGCCAAAGGCCACCCGGATCCCCCGGTACCGGCCGGGCCAGGAATGGGGCTACGCCCCGGTGTGGTGGAGCGCGAACCCGGCTGGGTTGAGCGCTGAGCACCACAGCGCCGCCGAGTCCGGTGCCTCGGACTCGACCGCCAAGGGAGGCGCACGTGGCAACTGGTAAAGCGATCGTGGCCGTCGACCCGTCGACGCTGCCCCTCGGCGCCGTCGTGACGAACAGCGGCCGTGTGTCCGCGGCGAAGATGTACGAGCCGCACGCGCCGGAGCTGCCGTTCACGCCCTCCCAGCTCGCGCAGCTGGACGAGGCGCTGACGCTCTCCAGCCGCAGCACGGGCCTCGACTTCAGCGTGTACCTGGGCGAGCTCGGCACCAACGCGCACGAGCGCGCGCAGGAGCTGCACGCCTCCACCGAGCGTCCGACGCACCACGTCCTCGTGGCCGTGTCGCCGGGCGAGCGCGTCGTCGAGATCGTGACGGGCGAGGAGTCGCACCGCCGGCTCGCCGACCGCGGCGCGAAGCTCGCGGTGATGAGCATGGTGGCGTCCTTCAAGGAGGGCGACCTCGCGGGCGGCCTCGTGTCGGGCCTGCGCATGCTGACCGACCAGGCCGGCAGCGCGCCGCGTTCCTGACTCTCGTTCTTCGAACGCCCCCGGCACGTCGCCGGGGGCGTTTTTTCACGCGCTGACCTCGTTGCGGGCCACCAGCAGGTCGGAGATCTTCTCCCAGCCGAGGCTGCGGTAGAGGTGCACGCCGATCGTCGAGGCGAACAGCAGCCCGGTCGTGGCGCCGTCCCGCACGGCCTCCCTGACCAGGGCGCCCATCACGACGCTGCCGAGACCGCGCCGCCGATGGGCCTCCGCGGTCTCGATGCGGTGCGCGACAGCGTCTTGTCCGACGACGGCCATCATCCCGCTGGCCGCCACCTCTCCGTCCGCCAGCACCTGGATCCTGATCACCGGGTCCCTGGTGATCTCCAGCCGGTAGCCGGCGGGCGCTTCAGGTGCGGGATGGCCGGTGAGCTCGCGCCGCAGGAACGTCTCGTCCGGGCGTGCGACGACCAACCCGGCCGCCTCGACCTCCGCGACCACCTTCTCCGGCTCGTGCGTGGGAACGCTCAACCAGCTCGGTTCCGGGGCGGCGGCGACGATCTCGGCCATCCTGCCGACTTCCGCGTCGTCCGTGGCGAGCCACTCGAACACCCGATGCGGCCGGTTCACGTGCACGACCAGATAGCCGTCGCGGTACTCCGACGTCAGCCCGTCGGCCGCGATCCAGCCGCGGTGCCAGCGCTCCACCAGTTCACCGATCATGCTTCCCCCTTGTCGTTCGCCGCGATCACGACGTCGGAGATCGTGTCCCAGCCCAGTTTCCGGTACAGGTGCAGGCCTTCCGCGGTCGCGAACAGCAGCCCGTCGCTCGCGCCGGCCTTGACCGCCTCCCGCGCCAGCACACCCATCACCACGCTGCCGAGCCCCTTGCGCTGGTGCTCCGGTTTCGTCGCGATCCGGTGCGGCACAGCGTCTTCGCCCACGACGGCGATCAGACCGCTCGCCGCCTCCTCACCGTCGCAGGTCACCACGACCTCGATCACGTCGCCCGGTGTCACCCGCACCGAGTAGCCGTCGGGAGGTTTCGGTGCCGGGTGGTCGAAGAGGCCGCGCCGCATGAACGTCTCCGGCTCGCGCGGGACCAGCCCCGCCTCCTGGACCAGGCGGGTGACCTCGGCAGGGGAGTGCGTCGGCACCGTCAGCCAGGTCGGGACGGACTGGAGCTCGACGTCCTCGGCGTGCTCGGCCACCAGCGCGTCGCCCGCGAGGATCCGTTCCTCCTCACGGCCGGGGAGGCCTGCCCAGAGGTGCCAGTTGTCCAGCATGGCGTACGGGGGTTCGAGCTCCGCCGCCCTGGCCCAGCCCGTGATCCAGCGGTCGACCAGCGCGCCGAGCTCGACGCTGTCCTCGAGTCTGTCCTCGAAATCCGGTTCGGACGGTTCGAAGTGGATTTCGACTCCGTTGCGCCGCAGGTACTTCAGCAGTCCGAAGAAGCGTTCGGGCACGGCGTCCAGCGCCACGTCCGGGTCGTGCCACACGAGCGTGATGCCGGGGACGAACCACCAGTCCTCGTACATCCCGGTGATGCTGTGCACTCCGCCGAGGAAGCGCCCAGGTCCGACCAGCGCCTCGCTGAGCGCCAAGTGCACGCCGAACTCGTCCGTGGCGTACGTGCCGTCGACGTGGTGGACGCCGGCCGTCGGTTTCGTGCGCGGGGCGTTGGCGGCGATCTCGTTCCACCACATGCGGCCGTGCGGATCCAGTGGTGCCCACAGGTTCCGCTCCGCCGGAATGCCCTCCTGCCAGCTGCGCCACACCGCACGGGCGGCGGGTTCGGGGCGTTGCCCGATCAACGAGCACTCGCCGTAGCGCGACTGGTCGAGCACGACGTCGAAGAGTCCTCCGCCCACCGCGGACGTGGTCACCGACGTGACGTCCAACACCACTCCGGCGTGCGCCACGATCCGGCCGTTGGGGTCCAGGGCTCGCAACCCCACGTACGGCCCGCGGGCGTCCTCGCGCGGTTCGGACCGGAAGAGGCCGGGGTTGTCGCAGCCGATCAGCGTCACGGGCGGCCAGACGCTGTCGAACGGGCGGGGAAACCCTTCCACCACACGACAGGTGCCGGACTCGCGCAGGTCCTTGAACAGGGAGTACCGCACGGGCAGCGGACCGAAGTCCTCACCGTCGACCAGCTGGGTCACGCAGGCGCTGGCGACGACGTCGCCGCCGGGCAGCACGGCGTGCACGACCAGGTCGCCCAGGTGCCACCACTGCGATCCGGGAGAGCCGCTGATGTCGAGGTGGAAGTCGCCGGTGAGCTCGTCCGGCGCGACCGTGCACCCGCGCAGCACGAGCCGTTCCCGTTCCGGCGGCACGATGTCCGCGAACAGCCCGTCGACGTCCACGACTCGCGCCAGGACCTCGTCGGAGTGTTCGTCGTCGTCGTACCAGCGGCAGACGACCTCGTAGCGAAATCTCACCAGACCTCCCCGAGGAGACGCTAACGCGAAAGCCCCGCGACGCGCGAACGCATTGCGGGGCTTCACGAGTGCCGCGTCAGGAGCGGTCGAACTCCTGTGCCGCAAGGGCGCGCACGATGCCCGCACGGCCTTCGGACACCAGACGGCGCAACGCCGGCGGGTGCTCGTCGGCCAGCCACGCGTCCGCGGCCTCCACAGTGGACTTCGTGATCGACCACGCCGGGAACATGCCGACGACCATCGACTGCGCGCGCTCGGAGGTGCGGCGGTCCCACACGCCCTTCACGTCGCGGAAGTAGCGCTCGACGTACGGCGCGAGCAGCTCCTTCTGGCCGGGGTGCGAGATGCCCGCGATGATCGCCTCGCTGACCGCGTTGGGCAGGTCGTCGTCGTTCACGGCCCTGTCCCAGGCCTCGTCCTTGGCCGCCGTCGTCGGGCGCAGCGCACGGGTCGACTGGGCGCGGCGGTGACCGGTGGAGGTCGGGTCGCGCTCCTCCTCGGCCGTGATCTCCGGCAGGTCCGCCTTGCCGTGCGCGACGAGTGCCTGCAGCAGGCGCCAGCGCAGGTCGGTGTCGACGTCCAGGCCTTCGAGCACCGCGGTGCCGTCGTACCAGCCCCGCAGAACGTCCACAGTGGAGTCGTCGAGCACCGACGAGGTCAGCGCGTTCACGAACGCCAGCTGGTGGTCGGAGCCCGGTTCGGCGGCCTGCGCCAGTTCCAGCGCCTTCGCCACGAACCGGCGCCAGCCCTCCGCGCGCCACGAGGCGTCCGCGTAGGACGACAGCGACGTCTGGGCCTGCAGCAGAAGTCGTTGCACCACACCGACCTCGGACTCGGAGCCGAGGCCGCCGAGCACCAGGTTCACGAAGTCGCGGGCCTTCAGCTCGGCCTCGCGCGTCATCTCCCAGGCGGCCGACCAGCACAGCGTGCGGGGCAGCGGCTCGGCGATGTCGGAGATGTGGTCGATCAGCCCGGCCAGCGAGTCGGGGTCGAGGCGCATCGTGCAGTACGTCAGGTCGTCGTCGTTGACCAGCACGATCTTGCCGCGGTGCACGCCGACCAGCTCGGGGACCTCGGTGCGGTCGCCGGTCACGTCCAGCTCGTGGCGGTGCGTGCGGACGAGCTTGCCGGAGCCGTCGTCGTCGTAGACACCGATCGCGATGCGGTGCGTGCGCAGCTCGCCGGCACCCGGACGCGCGCCGCCCTGCAGCACGGCGAACTCGGTGAACTTGCCGTCGGCGTCAACGGTGAACTTGGGACGCAACAGGTTGAGGCCCGTCGTCTCCAGCCACTGCGCGCTCCACCACGACAGGTCGCGGCCCGACGCCTCCTCCAGCGCGCCCAGCAGGTCGGCCAGCGTGGCGTTGCCCCAGGCGTGCTTGCCGAAGTAGACCCGCAGGCCCGCCAGGAAGTTCTCCAGCCCGACGTACGCGACGAGCTGCTTGAGCACCGAGGCGCCCTTGGCGTAGGTGATGCCGTCGAAGTTGACCTCGACCGCCTGCACGTCGGAGATGTCGGCGGCGACCGGGTGCGTGCTCGGCAGCTGGTCTTGCCGGTAGGCCCAGGACTTCTCGATCTTCGCGAACGTCGTCCAGGCCTGGCGGTACTCGGTGGCCTCCGCCTGCGCGAGCACGGACGCCCAGGTGGCGAACGACTCGTTCAGCCACAGGTCGTCCCACCAGCGCATCGTCACCAGGTCGCCGAACCACATGTGCGCCATCTCGTGCAGCACGGTCTCGGCGCGGCGCTCGTAGAGGTAGCGGGTGACGCGGCTGCGGAAGACGTAGTCCTCGAGGAACGTGACGCAGCCCGCGTTCTCCATCGCGCCCGCGTTGAACTCCGGCACGAAGCACTGGTCGTACTTGCCGAACGGGTACTGCACCCCGAACGCCTTGTGGAAGAACCCGAAGCCCTGCTTGGTCTCGGTGAACAGCCGCTCGTGGTCCATGTGGGGAGCGAGCGAGGCACGGCAGTAGATGCCGAGCGGGATCTTGAAGTCACCCTCGACGAACTCGTCGCGCCACTCGGCGTACGGGCCCGCGACCAGCGCCACGATGTAGGTCGACATCGGCTTGGTGGTGGCGAACGTGTGCACGTCCGCGCCGCCCTCGCCGTCCTCGGTGGCGGTGATCTCGCCGTTCGAGATGACCTTCCAGTCGTGCGGGGCCGTCACCTTCATCGAGTAGACGGCCTTGAGGTCGGGCTGGTCGAAGCACGCGAACATGCGCTTGGCGTCCGCGGTCTCGAACTGCGAGTACAGGTACACGCCGCCGTCGACCGGGTCGACGAACCGGTGCAGGCCCTCGCCGGTGTTCATGTACCGGCAGTCGGCCTCGATGGTCAGCTCGTTGGTCTCCGCGAGGTCCGGCAGCACTACGCCGTCCTCCTCGCGGTATCCGGAGACGTCGAGCTCGCTTCCGTTCAGCACAGCGCGGTGCACGGTCGCCGCCACGATGTCGATCCACGAGGAAGCACCCGGAGTCCGGCTGCGGAACACCACGGTGGTGGTGGAGCGGAACGTGTCCGAACCCGGCTTTCCGCCGCCGTCGGTCAGGTCCAGCTCGATCCGGTAGGACTCCACTTCCAGCAGCTCAGCACGGTCCTGAGCCTGGTCGCGGGTGAGGTTGGGCGCGGCCACTGGTCACCTCGTCTGCCGCGCGTGTGGTTACGCGCTGACGTCGTCGGGAATGGTTATGACTCCCGCATCCAATCACGGAACCGGCGTACGGGAAGAGATGACAGGGTGATCTCGTTGGGCTGATGGGGCGATAACGCCACCGACCGTCACTAAAGGGGCACGCATGACCGACAAGGCGAAGGTCGACTTCTACTTCGACCCTCTTTGCCCGTTCGCCTGGATCTCCTCGCGATGGATCCTCGAGGTGGAGAAGGTTCGCGACATCGACCTGAGCTTCCACGTGATGAGCCTCGCCGTGCTGAACGAGGGCCGAGACCTGCCCGAGCAGTACAAGGAGCTCATGACCAAGGGCTGGGGTCCGGTCCGCGTGGCCATCGCCGCGGAGCAGAAGTTCGGCAACGAGGTGCTGCCGAAGCTGTACGCCGCGATGGGCACTCGCATCCACAACGAGGGCAACCAGGACTTCGACGAGATCATCAAGCTGGCGCTCGGCGACGCCGAACTGCCGGCTGAGCTCGCCGAGGCCGCGCACTCGACCGAGTACGACGAGGCGCTGCGGGCGTCGCACCACCGCGGCATGGACCCGGTCGGCATGGACGTCGGCACGCCGACCATCCACATCGACGGCGTCGCGTTCTTCGGCCCGGTGCTCACGAAGATCCCGCGGGGCGAGGAGGCGGGCACGATCTTCGACGGCGCCAAGCTGCTGGCCGGCTACCCGTACTTCTTCGAGCTCAAGCGGACCCGTTCGGGTGAGCTCGACTTCAGCTGACCTCGTGGTGGTCCGTTTTCTGTCAGGGGTGCTCGCTAGCGTCTCGTGACATGGCAGACCACCGCGTCGAAGTCGCAGTTCAGGGCCCCTGGTCGCTGGCGACGTCCAGGGAGTTCTGGGAGGGCTTCACGCCGTCCGCGTTGCCCGCGCGCGAGGGCGAGGCGCTGCAGGCGACGTTCCTCGTCGAAGGTGAGTGGCGCCGTGCTTCGGTCTCCGTGACCCAGCACGGCGCCACCGCCGTCTTGTCGCTGTCCGGTCCGGGCGATCTGGACCTGGCGGCGGCGCAGGTGTGCCGGTTCCTGTCGCTGGACGTCGACGGGCGGGCGTGGCCCGACGTCGGCCTGCGCGATCCGGTGATCGCCTCCGCCCAGGCCTTGTTGCCCGGCTTACGGCCGTGCGGCTTCTACTCGCCGTACGAGGCGGCGGCCTGGTCTGTTCTGTCGCAGCGGATCCGGGTGTCGCAGGCCGCTGTGTTGAAGGCTTCTTTGCTGCGGGACGGCGTGTTCCCGTCGCCTGCGGAGTTGTTGTCGCTGGACCTGGATCTGCCAGGTCGCAAACCCGAGTATCTGCGCGCGGTGGCCGAGGCCGCGTTGGACGGGCTGCTGGACGCGGTGACGTTGCGTGCGCTCAAGCCTGCGGCTGCTGTGCTGGCGGTGCAGCAGGTGAAGGGGCTGGGGCCGTTCGCCGCCGAGTTGGTCGTGCTGCGTGGGGCGAACGCTCCGGATGCGGTGCCGCACAACGAGTCTCGGCTGACCGATGAGGTGGCTGAGCGGTATGGGCGGCCGTTGGCCGAGGTGTCGGAGGCTTGGCGGCCTTATCGGACTTGGGCTGCGGTGCATCTGCGGGTGTTGCGGGAGCGGCGGCTGGGAGGGGTGGTGGCTGCTTCGGGGTGAGGGGCCGCGTCGTTCTCGGGTCACCTCGGCGTTCTGACTCCGAACGCACCCTCCGACGTGAACCCCGCCCCCAGATGTGACAGGCTGAGGCGTAGTCAGCGCAGTGGTGTCACATCCGCCTGGAGGGCTCCCGTGATCGAGGTCGTCAACCCCGCCACCGAGGAAGTCATCGGCACGCTCGCCGAGGGCACACCGGCCGACGTCGACACGGCCGTGGCCAATGCGGTCGCCGCGTTCCAGCAGTGGTCGCAGACCTCGGTACAGGAACGAGCCAAGGCGGTCCGGGCGATCATCGACGGCCTGCGCGCCCGTGCTGATGAGCTCGCGGCGACCATGACGCGGGAGATGGGCACGCCGCTCACCTTCAGCCAGAAGGTGCAGGTCGCGAACCCCGTCGCCATCGCGGAGGGCGTCGCGGACGTGCTGGAGCGCGGGTACTTCGAGCCGGAGGAGATCGGCAACTCGCTGGTCTTCCGCGAGCCGGTCGGGGTTGTGGCGGCCATCACGCCGTGGAACTTCCCGCTGCAGCAGATGGTCGCGAAGGTCGTGCCGGCCCTCGCCGCGGGCAACACCGTGGTGCTCAAGCCCAGCGAGCTCGCGCCCAAGACGGCCGACCTGCTCGCCGAGATCGTCACGGCTGCCGTGCCCGAGAACGTGTTCCAGCTCGTCCACGGCACGGGGCCGGTCGTCGGCGAGGCGCTGGCCGCGCATCCGGACGTGGACATGGTGTCGTTCACCGGGTCGACGAACGCCGGCCGGCGGGTGTCGGCCGTTGCCGCGGAGACGGTGAAGCGGGTCGCGCTGGAACTCGGCGGCAAGTCGGCGTGCATCGTGCTCGACGACGCCGACTTCGGGCGCGCGGTGAAGATCGCGGTCGCCAACTCGTTCATGAACAACGGGCAGGCGTGCAGCGCGTGGACTCGGCTGCTCGTGCCGCAGGAGCGGCACGACGAGGCCGTCGAGTTGGCTGCGCAGGCGGCAAAGAAGTACACGTCGGCCGACCCGGCGGAGCCGTCCACGCGGATCGGGCCCGCGGTGTCGAAGGCGCAGCGCGACCGGGTCGTCGGGTACATCCGCAAGGGCGTCGAGGAAGGCGCGACGCTGGCCGCCGGTGGGCCGGAGGCGCCGTTGCCGAAGGGGTTCTACGTCACGCCGACGGTGTTCGGTGGGGTGACGCCGGAGATGACGATCGCGCAGGAGGAGATCTTCGGGCCGGTGCTGTCGGTCATGCCGTACGCCGACGAGGACGACGCGGTGCGCATCGCGAACTCCACCATCTACGGGCTGGCGGGTGCGGTGTTCTCCGCGGACACCGATCGCGCGCTCCGGGTGGCGCGGCGGTTGCGGACCGGGCAGGTCGACATCAACGCCGCCGCGTTCAACACGAGCGCGCCGTTCGGCGGTTACCGGCAGTCGGGCAACGGGCGGGAGTTCGGCCGGTTCGGGCTGGACGAGTTCTGCGAGGTCAAGTCCGTTCAGCGGTAATTGGGCTGCGAGCGGGCGCGCACCGGCGTATCACTGCTGGCATGGCTGACCCGGCGCTGAGCATCAGGACCATCACCGACTCCGACCTCCCCGAGTTCCAGCGGGTGATGGCGTGGGCGTTTCTGAGCGACACGATGGGGGAGGACAGCAAGTGGCTCAAGGTCCTGGAGAAGGACCGGGCGCACGTCGTCCTCGACGGTGACGAGCTGATCGGCACGGCTGCGGTGCTCACGCGCGAGATCACCGTTCCGGGTGAGCGGCAGGCCCCGGCCGGCGCGGTGACGGTGGTGTCGGTGAAACCCGGCCACCGTCGTCGCGGCGTGGCGTCGTTGATGATGAAGACGCAGCTGCACGGCATGCACGAGGCCGGCGAACCGATCGCGATGCTGTGGGCGTCGGAGGGCGGCATCTACCGCCGCTACGGTTACGGCGAATATGCGACCAGCATCGCCATGCTGAAGATGCCGACGCGTTTGGCTTTCCACCGCGGTGTGCACGTCAGCGACACACGGATCCGTCAGGTGTCGCGAGAAGAAGCGCTGCCGATCATGCGCGAGATCCACGAACGGGTGCGCTGCACGCGGGTCGGCTGGCTGAGCCGGGTCGAGCACACCTGGGACGTGCAGCTGGCCGACCGCGAGATCGACCGCGGCGGACTCTCCTCGTACCGCTACTGCCTGCATCCCGAGGGGTATGTGGTGTTCCGGGTCAAGTCGGACGGTGGTTCGGCCGAGCTGCACGTGCGTGAGCTGGTCTGCGAGACCGATCAGGCCTACGCCGACCTCTACCGGTTCCTGCTGGACATGGACCTCGCGGAGGAGATCTCCTTCTACACCGCCTGGGACGACCCGATCGTGCACATGGTCGACAACCCCCGGAAGGTCGTTCGCGAGGCGGGTGACGCGCTGTGGCTGCGGATCGTCGACATCGACCGGGCTCTCCCGCTGCGCCACTACTCGTCCGATGTGGACAGCGTGCTGGAGGTCGAGGACTCGCTCTGCCCGTGGAACTCCGGCCGTTGGCGCCTGAACGTCAAGGGCGGGGAAGCGACCGTCACGCCCACCGAGGACCCGGCGGACGTGTCGCTCGACATCGCCGCGCTCGGTAGTGCTTTCCTCGGCGGCGTACGGCTTTCTGTGCTCAGGCGTGCACACCGCGTGGTCGAGCACACGCCAGGACATGTGGACGCGCTGACGACGGCGTTCCTCGGAGCGCGTGAGCCGCACTGCCCCGAGGTGTTCTGACGGAACTCACGGCGGTGGTCGCTCGTTGACGGTTCACCTGGTGTGGGAGGTAAAGCCGTGGGCACCATCGTGTGGATCGTTGTGCTGGTACTGCTGATCGCGGGCGTGTTCTACCTGGTCAGCCAGAGCAACGCGCGCAAGGCCAGAGAGCTCGACGACGCCAAGGCGGAAGCACGCCGCTGGGTCGAGCGGCTGGGCGGGCAGGTGATGAGCCTCACCGGCAGCAACACCGCCTCGACGCAGGCGATGGCCGACGCGTCCGAGCGCTTCACCGCCGCCGGTTCGCAGATGGAGCAGGCCCGCACGATCCCGCAGGCCCGGCTGGTCACCGAGACCGCGATGGAAGGCCTCCACTACGTGCGCGCGGCCCGTGAGGCCATGGGCATGGACCCCGGACCGGCGCTGCCCGAGAGCGCGAGCCAGAAGCAGGCGGGTGCCGTCAGCGAGGACCGTCAGGTCGCCGTCGAGGGCCACCAGTACGCCGCCTCGCCGCACTCCGGTTCGGGCACGCCCTACTACTACCCCGGTGGCATGGTCGCCGGACGCCCGGTGCCGCGTGGCTGGTACTCCGAGCCGTGGTGGAAGCCCGCGCTCGTGGCCGGCGCATGGGGCGTGGGCACGTTCCTGCTGATGGATGCCATGTTCTCCGGCATGCACGGTGTCGGCGACTACGGCATGGCCGACGCGGGCATGGGCGACATGGGAATGGGAGACATGGGCGACATGGGCGGTGCCGACGTCGGTGACGCCGGTGGCTTCGACTTCGGCGACATGGGCGGGTTCGACTTCTAGAAACCGGCTACGGCTGGCAGGCGGGGCACCAGAAGAGGTTGCGGGCCGCCAGCTCCGTGGTCATGACCTCGGTGCCGCAGACCAGGCACGGCTCCCCGGCACGGCGGTAGACGTACACCTCACCGCCGTGCCGATCCACGCGTGGGGCGCGGCCCATGGCACGGGGCATGTGCTCGGTGCGGACGGTGTTGATCTGGCCGACCTTCACGCCGTCCTTCATCAGCACGACGAGGTCGGCCCAGATCGCGTCCCACAGCTCGCGGCTGACCTTGTTGCCGACCAGCAACGGGTTCACGTTGTGCCGGAACAGCACCTCGGCGCGGTAGACGTTGCCGACGCCCGCGAGGACCTTCTGGTCCATCAGCAGCACGGCGAGCGACTGCTTCGACCGGATGATCCGCTCGTAGGCGCGGTCGGGGTCGGCGTCGCGGCGCAACGGGTCGGGCCCGAGGCGCTCGCGGATCAGCTTGACCTCGTCGCGGTTCAGCACCTCGCACGCGGTCGGGCCGCGCAGGTCCGTCCAGTGCGTCTCGCCGACCATCCGCATCCGGACCTGGCCCACGGGCAGCAGGACCGGCAGCGGTGACTCGGTGAACGTCCCGTACAACCCGAGGTGGACGTGCACGATCGCGTCCGGTCCGTAGACGTGGAACAGGTGCTTGCCGTGCGCCTCGGCGCGGACGAGCTTCCGTCCGTCCACAAGGGACGCCGCGAAGCGTCCCTGCGGACTGGTGACGGCCACGGGGCTGCCCGCGTACCGGCGCTGGTGCAGCCGCGCGAGGCGGTGCAGCGTGTGGCCCTCAGGCACGGTCTTCGTACGCGCTGACCTGGTCGATGCGGCGCTGGTGGCGCGGCTCGCCCGAGAACGGCGTCTTGAGGAACGCCGACACGATCTCGGTCGCCTCCTCGGTCGAGTGCTGGCGGGCACCGATGCCGACCAGCAGCGCGTCGTTGTGCTGACGGGCCAGCTGCGCGGTGTCGACGTTCCACGCCAGCGCGGCGCGGGCGCCCTTCACCTTGTTCGCGGCGATCTGCTCGCCGTTGCCGGAGCCGCCGATCACGACACCGAGGCTGCCGGGGTCCGCCACGACGCGCTCGGCGGCGTCGACGCAGAACGACACGTAGTCGTCCTGGGCGTCGTACTCGAGGGCGCCGACGTCGACGACCTCGTAGCCCTGCTCGGTGAGAGCCGTGATCAGGTGGGACTTCAGTTCGAAGCCAGCGTGGTCTGCTGCCAGATAAACGCGCACGTCACGGAGTCTGACACGCTGGCGGGTGTGTTCAGCCAGGAGGGGTACCAGCTGAGGCTGGAATGGGGGCCCGAGGGCGTCAACGCCCTGCGGGACTGTGACGTGCTGATAGTCGTCGACGTGCTGTCGTTCACGACGTCCGTCGACCTGGTCGTGGCCAACGGCGGCCAGGTGCGCCCGGCGCGGTGGCGGCCGGAGTCGGGAAAGACCCTGCGACCAGCATCACTCGCCGGGGAGACGGGATTGGTCGAGCTGCCGTCGCCGAACGGCTCGAACCTGTGCTTCCTCGCGGGGGAGACCGGCGCCCACGTGCTCGCGGCCTGCCTGCGCAACGCCACGGCCGTGGCGAAGCGGGCACAGGAGCTGGGGGAGAGGATCGGGGTGATCCCCGGCGGCGAACGGTGGGGACTCGACATCCTCAAATCGGGCCCGCGCGAGTTCGGTCCGTTGCGGCCGTGCGTCGAGGACTACCTCGGTGCCGGCGCGGTGCTGGCCGCGCTGACGGGCACGGCGTCGCCGGAGGCCAGGCTGGCGGCCACCGCGTTCCGCACGACCGACGTGCCGGCCGCGGTGAGGGGGTGCGGGTCGGGCCGGGAGCTGGTCGAGAACGGCCACGCCGCCGACGTCGACCTGGCGGTGCGGGTCAACGTCAGCACCGCCGTTCCGATGTTGGTCGACGGGGTGCTGCGGTGATCGAGATCGCGGACGGCGTCTTCGTCCGCCGGCACACCGAGCTGGACCTGACGCTCGGCCTCATCACCGGATCGGGCGACTCGCTGCTGGTGGACTCCGGCATGGACCTCGCCCTCGCGAACGAGGTCCGGCCGTCGCGGATCGTGTTGACGCACAACCACTTCGACCACGTGCTGGCCACCGGGGCGTTCCTGCCGTGCGAGGTGTGGGCGCACGAGGGCTGCGTCGTCGACGACAGCCTCCTCGAAGACCGCGCCAAGTACTACGACGAACCGTTCGAGGGCATGCTCGTCGCGCCCACGCACACGTTCCGCGACACCGTCACGCTGGACGTCGGCGGCCGCCGCGTAGACCTGCACCACTTCGGCCCCGCGCACACCTCGCACGACGTGGTCGTGCACGTGCCGGACGCCGGTGTCGTGTTCGCGGGAGACCTGGTGGAGCAGGGCGCTCCCGCTCAGGCAGGCCCGGACGCCACGCCGTCGAACTGGCGCAACGTCCTCGACAAGCTTCTGGAACTGGACCCGCGGATCGTCGTGCCGGGCCACGGGGACCCGGTCGACGCCCAGTTCGTGCGGGAGATGGTTATCCCGGCGGCCACGTGAGACCGCGCCCGCCGAGGACGTGGCAGTGCACGTGGAAGACGGTCTGGCCGCCGTCCTTGCCGGTGTTGAACACGAG
The DNA here is from genome assembly GCF_051853195.1 of Lentzea sp. HUAS TT2. Classification (NCBI taxonomy): domain Bacteria; kingdom Bacillati; phylum Actinomycetota; class Actinomycetes; order Pseudonocardiales; family Pseudonocardiaceae; genus Lentzea; species Lentzea sp. HUAS TT2. Next base: position 4,466,650 of record NZ_CP196667.1, read on the forward strand.
CCGGTAGCCGGACTCGTCGATCCCCTCGGACTTCGCGACCCGGTGCGCCGTCGCGAGGATCTGCCCCGCGAGCACCGGGTCGACGTCGCCGATCGCCGCGTGGTGCTCCCTGGGGATCACCAGGACGTGCGTCGGCGCCTTGGGGTCGATGTCGCGGAACGCGAGCGTCGTGTCGTCCTCGGTCACGACGGTCGCCGGGATCTCGCCCGCGACGATGCGGCAGAACAGGCAGTCGGTCACGCCCGCATCGTATTGGTACCGATGGACCCTGTCGTTCATGCCCGGCCACGATGAATCATGTCCGGGTGAAAGGCGCCAAGCTGCTGATCATCGTGCGGTGCCTCATCAGTTTCGCGATCGGCGTACTGCTCGTGATCCTCGCGATCCGCTTCGGTGAGGTGCTCTGGCGCGCAGTCCACTAGTTCTTCAGTGGACGAAGCAGAACTCGTTCCCCTCTGGGTCGCGCATGACCTGGAAGCTGCCCTTCTCGTCTGTGTGCACGACGCCTTCGCGGGTCGCTCCCAGGCTGACGGCCTTCACGACCGCCGCCTCGATGTCGTCGACCACGAAGTCGAGGTGGAAGCGGTTCTTCACGTCCTTGCGCTCCGGCACCGGCTGGAACGACATCCGCACACCACCGGGCGGCTCGACGTGCGCCCACCCGTGCTCGCGGTTCACCGGCTCACCACCGAGCAGCTCGGCCCAGAACCGGACGAGCCGGCTCGGGTCGTTGCTGTCGAGGACGATCTGCTCCAGCCTCACGTCTCCACCAGGTTCTCTCGGGCCCAGTCACAACACAGGTCGAGCAGTCCGAGCATCTTGCGACCGTGCGCGGTCAGCTCGTACTCGACGCGGGGCGGGTTCTCCTCGAACGCCTCGCGCGAAACCGTGCCTTCGCGCTCCATCGCCCGCAACGTCTCGGTGAGCACCTTGGGCGTCACGCCCGGCAACCCGGCGCGCAGCTCGGTGAACCGCCGGCGTCCGTCCTGCAGCCCGCGCAACACGTGCGCGGTCCACTTGTCGCCGATGCGGTACGGCAGGTCCGCGTGGTCGCATTCCACCTGCTCACCCCCGATATCGTTGCGGGAACCGGACACCGGCACCCTACCTTCGCGCCCATGGCGAAGATCGTTGTTTTCGGAGCGTCCGGCAAGGCAGGCAAGCAGATCGCGGCCGTCGCGGAGGCCCGCGGCCACGAGGTGACCAGGATCGGGCGCGACCCCGGCGTGCAGGCGGCGGCCGAGGTGGCGGCGGGGTACGACGTCGCGGTGAGCTCGGTGGCCGACCTCTCGCGAGACCCGGCGGAGTTCTACCGCGAAGCAGCTCATGCGCTCGTGGCGTCGGGCGTCGGCCGGATCATCGTGGTCGGCATCTACACGTTGCTGGAGACCGCGCCGGGCGTGCGGGTGATCGACGGTCCGGACTTCCCGGACGAGCACAAGCCGTTCTGCCTCGGGCACGCGGCGGGTGTGGAGGTGCTGGCAGGGTCCGAGGCGGACTGGCTGGTGATGAGCCCGTCCGGCAACTTCGGCGGCACGTCCACGGGCGGGTACCGCCTGGCACCGGTCGATCCGGCGGACGAACTGACCTACGAGGACTTCGCCGTGGCCGTGGTGGACGAGATCGACAACCCGGCCCACCGCCGCACGCAGATCGGCGTGGCATCGGCGTGACCTAGCTCACGAGAAAGGCCCGAGTGCATCAGCACTCGGGCCTTCGTCAGAGCGGGCGACGGGAATCGAACCCGCGTAGCTAGTTTGGAAGACTAGGGCTCTACCATTGAGCTACGCCCGCATGCCGTCCCTCTTCAGGGGCTGCGATCAATACCTTAGCGGGTGGCGGTAAGATACGTACAACCGGGGCGTGGCGCAGCTTGGTAGCGCACCCGCTTTGGGAGCGGGGGGTCGCAGGTTCAAATCCTGTCGCCCCGATCGGTTGTCGAACGCCCTCGGCGAAGGAACCTCGCCGGGGGCTTTTGGCTCATTTCACCAGGTAGCGGCTCGCCCACGCGGCCAGCACCTCCGCCACGTACGCGGCGTCCGCACGGTCGGTCAGCAGGTGGTCCGCGCCGTCGAGCGAGACGAACGACTTGGGGTGGCGGGCCGAGTCGAAGATCATGCGGGCGTTGTCCACGCCGACCGTGTCGTCCTGCGGTGAGTGCATGACGAGCAGCGCACGGTCCAGTCCCGCGATGCACGCCGTCTGGTTCTGCTGGTTGATGTCGAGCAGGAAGTCGTTCTTGATCCGGAACGGGCGCCCGGCCAGCAGCACCTCGGCCACGCCGTGCGTCTCGATCTCCTCCTTGGACGAACCGAGCAGGTGCTCGACGTGGGTGGTGTCGGCGGGGGCGCCGATCGTGACGACGGCCTTGACCTCCGGCACCTGACGCGCCGCTGCCAGCACGGCGGCGCCGCCCAGTGAGTGTCCGATGAGGACGCTCGGGGCGCCGATGGTGTCGCGCAGGTGGTTGGCCGCGCACACGAGATCGTCGACGTTCGACGTGAACGTGGTGTTGGCGAAGTCGCCGTCGGACTGGCCCAGGCCGGTGAAGTCGAACCGCAGCACGGCCACCCCGCGCTCGGCGAGCCTGCGGGAGATCCTCGTGGCCGCCACCGAGTCCTTGCCGCAGGTGAAGCAGTGCGCGAACACGGCGGTGGCCACGACGTCGCCGGCGGGCAGTTCGAGGCGGCCCGCCAGTGCCTGGCCGTCGATGCCCGCGAAGACCGCTTTCCGGTTGTCCATGCCCTCTATGGTGCGTCACGTGCGCTATCAGTACCTCGACGGCCGGCTGCGGCAGGCGTTCGACGACGCCGGGCTCGACCGCGGGCAGCGGGCGTTGTTGCAGGGCGTGCTGCGCGCACTCGACCCCGACGCGCACCTCGGTGAGCACGTGGCCGGTCTCAACAGCGCGTTCCTCGCCGTCCTGCGTGCCCAGACCGCGTTGGAGAGCCACGCGACCGAGGACCAGCCGCGGTGGAACCTGTTGCGGCGCATCATCGCCACGTCGTTGGCGTGCATGGACGCCGCCAAACCCGCCTACGCCCACGGTGGCGGGCTGGAGCTCGCCAAGGCCCGCAGGGTGCTGGTGAAGGTCGACGCGGCCATCGCGGCGGACGGTCAGCGGCTCGATCCCCAGGTCACGGCCGCAGCTGCCGCGAAGCTCGACCCGCGGGCGCTGCGCAAGGCAGTGCAGAAGTGGGTCACTCCACTGTGGAACGGGGTCGAGCTCCCGTTGCGCGCCAGGATGATCGCCGAGGTCGCGGTCGTCGTCGCGGTGCACGGCCGGGACGGCAGGCAGTTGCGCACGGACCTGTTGAGGTGGCTCAAGAAGCCCGGCGACCTCGGTGAGGTGCTGTGGCCGCGCAAGCAGAAGCACGTCGTGGCGTTCGTCGTCAGGGGCGCGCGGGTGCTCAGGCACCTGGACGAGCTGCTGCCCCAGGCGAGGCAGGAACCGTTGCACCGCAACAGGTTGCCGAAGGACGACTTCCTGAAGGACGCGGTCACCGGGTCGTCGGTGCTGGTACGGGTGCCGGTCGTGGCGGCGGACGTGCACACGGCCGCGCAGAAGGCGCGCAGGGTGCTCAGCGAGGTGCTCGACCAGTACGCGGCGGGGGAGCGGCTGACCGAGCTCGACATCGCGCCGGTCTGGCAGGTCAGCGGGCCGGGCGGACGGGTCACCCGCGGCACCGAGCACCAGCGCACGGTCGGCAACGCCTACCCGCTCACCGCGTACTGGCCGGCCGAGCTGCGCAGCGCCATGCGGGTGGCGAACCTGGCGCGGCAGGTCGACGCGCCGATGGCCAGCGCCGGGCTCGCGTGGAGCGCGCTGGAGGCCACGGGACTGGATCCTGGCAAGATCGCCTGGCTGGCCAAGGCCTGTGCGCTGCAGATGTTGCGGCAGCACCTCATCAGCCTGCACGTCGTGGTCACCAACCACGACACCGAGCTGCGCGGGCCGCTCGACGCGCACGTGCCGACGACGGGTGTGAAGCACCACCTGAAGTCCGTGGACGCCTGGCTGGAGGTGCTCGTCCAGCACAACCGCCCGGACGAACAGCTCGCAGCCGCCCAGAAGGCCATCACCGCGCTCGCCGAGAGCGAGGGCGGTCTCGTGCAGGACCTCACTGAGCTCTGGCGCGGCAGGCTCGCGGACTCGAAGGTCCTGGCGGGCTGGTTGCGCGAGCAGGAGGACACCGCGGCCGCGTTGCTGGAATGGCTCTACGTCACCAGGAACCTGGCGTTCCACGCGGGACGGTTCGCCTCACCGGCCGACACGCTGACCGCGCACGCCGGGCAGGCTGTCGCCGATCTCACGCTCGAGTTCCTCGGAAACTGGCGAACTGTCGAAAGACAGCGAAGCCGGCAGGAGACCTCCGCCGTGGAGATCTACCGCCGGCTCGCGCAACGTCAGGACCAGCTGGTGGCCCGGCTCAAACGGGCAGGTTCGGTGCGCAGGCTCAGCGTCGAGGACATCTCCGGCCCCGACGAGAAGTGGTGGTCGCGCGGCCGGAACTGACGCACGCCAGACCAGGACGATAGTTACGGCTTGGCCTTCGTGAGCCAGTCGTCGACCCGGTCGGGGTTCGCCTCGACCCACCGCTTCGCCGCCTCGTCGGGCGACATCTTGTACTTCGCGATGAACGACGCGACCGTGTCCTGCTCGTCGTTGCTCCACTGGAAGTTCTGGACCAGCCTGGCCGCGGGGCCGCCCTTGTCCATGAACTTCTTCGCGGCGATCTTGTCGAGCTCGTAGCGCGGGTAGTCGCAGGCCACCTTGACCGCGTCCGCGTCACAACCGGCCGTGTACGGGGGAAGGTCCACCTTGACCAGTTCGATGTCGAGGTGCAGCCACTGCGGCTCGAAGAAGTAGCCGATCAGCGGCGTCTTCTTCTCCTGGGCCTGGCGGAACGCCTTGATCGACGCTTCCTCGCTGCCCGCGTAGACGACCTTGTAGTTGAGGTTCAGGTTCTTGACCAGGGCCTCGTCGTTCGTCACGAACGACGGGTCGCCGTCGAGCACCTGGCCCTTGCCGTCGGACTGCGGGGTCTTGAACTTCTCCGCGTACTTGTTGAGGTTCTGCCAGTTCGTGATGTCCGGGAACTCTTTTTTCATCCACGGCGGCACGTACCAGCCGATCACGCCCTTGTTGCCGGTCGGGCCCACCCGCACGGCCGTGCGCTTCTCGTCGATGTACTTCTGCTTCAGGTCCTCGTGACCCCAGTTCTCCAGGATCACGTCGATCTCGCCGGAGTCGAGGCCCTGCCAGGCCGTTTGTTCGTCGACTTCCTTTTTGGTCACCTTGCAGCCGAGCCGTTTCTCGGCGAGGTACGCGACCACGGCCGCGTTCGCCTCGTAACCGACCCACGGGTTGACCGCGATGGTGATGGAGCCGCAAGGCTCGGTGGGTGCTGCCGAACTGGACCGCGGTGACGCCGTTGAACCACCGCCACAACCGGCAATCGTCAACACGAACGTCATTGCCAGAGCGATTCTGGGGGCTTGCACGAACAGCTCCTCGTCGGGGGGAAGAGCGATGCAGGAGACCGCTCAGTTCAGCTTTTCCCGATCGATCAGACGCAGTCAAGTCATGGGATGATTGGTTGTCCACAAAGGATCAGATATGTATCGGCCCTTGACCGTACCCGTGCGAAGGTCAATGCTGTCGCGCATCGAGAAACGGTGTGCGCAGTCCGCAACAGGTCGGAGTGGTTTGGCGTGGATCCCGTGATTTCGGTCAGGGACCTGTGGAAGGTGTTTGGCCCCAACGCATCTCAACTGGTGGCCTCGGACGAGCTCAAAGCACTGTCGCGGCAGGAACTGATGGACCGCACGGGTTCCGTCGCCGCCGTGCGGGGAGTCGACTTCGACGTCGCTCCCGGTGAGATGTTCGTGGTCATGGGACTTTCTGGATCGGGAAAGTCCACACTGGTCCGCTGTCTCACGCGGTTGGTGGAACCGACCGCGGGCACGATCATGTTCGAAGGCGAGAACATTCTCGAAGCGGACGCCAAGCGCCTGCGCGACCTGCGCAGGAACAAGTTCTCCATGGTGTTCCAGCACTTCGGTCTTCTCCCGCATCGCACCGTCGCCGACAACGTCGGTTACGGACTGGAAATCCGCGGGGTACCGCGGGCGAAACGTGCGGAGCGGGCGCAGGAAGTAATCGATCTGGTGGGGCTCGCCGGCAACGAGAAGTCCTATCCGGACCAGCTCTCCGGCGGTATGCAGCAACGCGTCGGTCTCGCCCGCGCGCTCGCGGGAGATCCCGACGTCCTGTTCTTCGACGAGCCGTTCTCCGCGCTCGACCCGCTGATCCGGCGCGACATGCAGTCCGAGGTCATCCGGCTGCACCGCGAGGTCGGCAAGACGATGGTCTTCATCACCCACGACCTGAGCGAGGCGCTCAAGCTGGGCGACCGCATCCTGATCATGCGCGACGGCAAGGTCGTGCAGGTCGGCACCGGCGACGAGCTGGTGGGCGCGCCCGCGGACGACTACGTGCGCGACTTCGTGCGGGACGTGCCCAAGTCGCACGTGCTCACGCTGAAGTGGATCATGCGTCCGCCGCGTCCGGAGGACGAGCTCGACGGACCCGAGCTGGCGCCGGAAACCGTTGTGCGGGAAGCCGTCCGCAGCGTGCTGAGCGCGGACAAGCCGGTGAAGGTCGTCAAGGACGGCGAACTGCTCGGTGTGGTCGCGGACGAGGAGATCCTCGGGGTCGTGGCCGGGGAGGCGTGACATGGTTGCCGTCGCCGCCCCTCGGCAGCTCCCACTGTTCTTCAATCGATACAAGCGGCTGGTGATCTTCGCCGGGATAGTGCTGGTCTGGCTGGTGCTGTGGCTGGTGTTCCGCAACGTCGGGACGCTCGCGCTCGGCGCCGCCGACCTCACCCCGCTGCACCGGTGGGTCAACGACGTCAACGACGCCGTAGGCGCGTCCAGGAACTCGAACCCCGTGTTCCTGTACTTCTTCAACGAGATCCGGCTCGTCATCGACGAGTTCGTGACCTTCATCCAGGCCCTGATCGCGCAGCCGTCGTTCGGCAGGCCCGTGCCGGTGATCGGCTGGCTCGGCGTGGTCGCGATCGCCGGCTTCGTCAGCCTCGCGGTCGCCGGCTGGCGGGTCGCGCTGCTCGCCGTAGCGGGCTTCGTGTTCCTCGGCCTGCAGGGGTTGTGGCAGGAGAGCATGGACACGCTCTCCCTGACGCTCGCCGCGGTCGTGATCTCGTTGCTCGTCGGCATTCCGCTGGGAATCTGGGCGGGACTGTCCGATCGGGTCAACCGGGTCCTGACGCCGGTGCTCGACTTCATGCAGACGATGCCGACCTTCGTCTACCTGGCACCGCTCACGTTGTTCTTCCTGATCGGTCCGGCGAGTGCGACGATCGCGACGCTGATCTATGCCGCACCGCCGGCGATCAGGATCACTGCGCACGCCATCCGCTCGGTGCCGCGCACCACCGTCGAGGCGAGCGAGTCCCTTGGCGCGACACAACAGCAGACGCTCGTGAAGGTGCTGCTGCCGTCCGCGCGCAAGACCATCGTGCTCGGCGTCAACCAGACGATCATGGCCGCGCTGTCCATGGTCACGATCGCCGCGCTGATCGACGCGCCGGGCCTCGGCAAGACCGTCGTGAAGGCGTTGCAGACCCTCGACGTCGGCACGGCGTTCAACGCGGGCCTCGCGATCGTGGTGCTGGCGATCGTGCTGGACCGCGTCACGACCGCCGCGACCGAACGCCGCACGCTCCCGCGCTGGGCGCTGTTCGGCGGGCTCGGCGTCACGGCCGTGTGCGTCTACCTCTCCTACACCTACCTGTGGGCGGCGGAGTTCCAGTCGGACGTGGAGATCGGCAGCTCGATCCGCAGGGGCGCGACCGCCGTGACGGAATGGGCGCAGGACTCGCTGCCGGTGCTCACCGACGGCTTCAAGGACTTCGTCACGTTCGCGTTGATCAACCCGCTGCAGGCGCTGCTGGCCGAGTCGCCGTGGTTCCTGGTGGCGCTGGTGATCGTGGCGCTGTCGTTCATGATCGGCGGGGTGCGGCCGGCGATCGTGTCCGCCGTGTGCGTCGCCCTGCTGATCGCGACCGGCCTGTGGCAGGACTCGATGATCACGCTGGCGTCCACCCTGGTCGCCACGATCATGGTGATGCTGCTGGGAATCGTCGTCGGTGTCTGGATGGGACGCAGCAGGCGGGCGGACCGGTTCATCCGGCCGGTCCTCGACGCGGCACAGGTCATGCCGGCATTCGTTTACCTGGTGCCGTTCCTGGCGTTGTTCTCCGCGTCGCGCTTCACGGCGATCATCGCCGCTGTGGTGTTCGCGGCGCCGGTGGCCATCAAGATCATCGCGGATGGCATCCGCGCGGTGTCGCCCGCGACGGTCGAGGCGTCCACGGCGCTCGGGTCGAGCTCGTGGCAGACGATCGTGAAGGTGCAGCTGCCCATGGCGCGCGGGGCGTTGACCCTGGCCGCCAACCAAGGACTGATCTACGTGCTCTCGATGGTCGTCGTCGGCGGTCTCGTCGGCGCCGGCGCGCTCGGTTACGACGTGGTGGCCGGGTTCTCGCAGGGCCAGTTGTACGGCAAGGGGCTCGCGGCCGGTGTCGCGATCGTCGTGCTGGGCGTCATGCTCGACCGCCTCACGCAGGCGGCCGCCAAGCGGTGGACCAACTAGGAGGTCTGGAAAGTGGCTAGGCACAGCGTGCTGGGAGCAGTGCTCGTAGGAGCACTCGCCCTTGCTGGTTGCGGTGGCGCCAAGGTCGGTGACACCTCCTCGGGTGCGACCGGCGACTGCGGCACGTTCAACCTCGCGATCAACCCGTGGGTCGGTTACGAGGCGAACGCGGCCGTGCTCGCGTACGTGGCCGAGAAGGAGCTCAAGTGCAAGGTCACCAAGAAGGAACTGAAGGAAGAGGTGGCCTGGCAGGGTTTCGGCACGGGTGAGGTCGACGCCGTGGTCGAGAACTGGGGCCACGACGACCTGCGCAAGAAGTACATCGACGAGCAGAAGACCGCCGTCAGCGCGGGTTCCACGGGTGTGAAGGGCCAGATCGGCTGGTACGTGCCGCCGTGGCTCGCCAAGGAGCACCCCGACATCCTCGACTGGAACAACCTGAACAAGTACGCCGACCAGTTCAAGACCTCCGAGTCCGGCGACAAGGGCCAGCTGCTCGACGGCGACCCGTCGTTCGTGACGAACGACGAGGCTCTGGTGAAGAACCTGAACCTCAACTACAAGGTCGTCTACGGCGGCAGTGAGACCGCGCTGATCCAGGCCTTCCGCCAGGCGGAGAAGGACAAGAAGTGGGTCATCGGCTACTTCTACTCGCCGCAGTGGCTGCTCAACGAGATCAAGCTCGAGAAGGTGAAGCTCCCCGCCTACACCGCGGGCTGTGACGCCGACGCCGAGAAGATCGCCTGCGACTACCCGGACTACGACCTCGACAAGCTCGTGTCCAAGAAGTTCGCCGACGCCAACGGCCCTGCCTTCCAGCTGGTCAAGAACTTCAAGTGGACCAACGAGGACCAGAACACGGTCGCGAAGTACATCGCCGAGGACAAGATGAAGCCGGAGGACGCCGCCAAGAAGTGGGCGGACGCCAACGCCGACAAGGTGAAGGCCTGGCTGCCCAAGGCCTAGTCAGAACGTGAGAAAGCCGTGGGGGTGTGGTTCCTGGACGAGAGGGACCACACCCCCACGGCTACCCCCGGCATCAGGCGGCCCGGTGACCGTTGGGCACCTCAGGCTCGTGCCGGTGTGTCATGCGGTGCCACCACGACCGCGGCTTCCCGCCGTTGCGGTAGTACTCCTGGACGCGGCGGGCGTCCTCCCGCAGGGCCTCCTGCCGGTAGTCCATCTCCGCCTTGATCGCCTCGGGCGTCCACTCCATCTGACTCACTCCTCAGTTCGTCTTCCTGATGACGATGAGATTGCTCCTGAGGGATGGACCGCTACATCGGACGATCACCTAAGGTCGCCCCGCGAGACCCCTTACGCAGCACTCCGGTAGCTGGATCAGCGGATCCCGGCAGGCCGGGTAAGGGGCCACGATCGAGGGCATGACTGTCGCCCACTTACCCACCCGACCTGCGAAGTTCTTCGATCCCGCCACCGAAGTGCACTTCGACGAGCAGCTCGGCACCTGGCACGTGTTCGGCCTCGCCGACGTGCAGCGGGTGCTGTCCGACGAGGAGCACTTCTCCGCGGGCTACGGCCTGACCGACGAGACGCGCCCGCTCGCCAACGCCATGCTGAGCGGCATGTGGGCCGCCGACGGGCAGCGCCACCGCGACCTGAGGGCCGCCGTCGCCGACCCGTTCAGCCCGCGCGTGATGGCCCGGCTCGAGGAGCGGATCCGCGCGATCTCCGTCGAGCTGGTCGACGACCTCGACCCGGCGGGCTTCGACGTCGTCGCGCGCATCGCCCGGCCGTTGCCCACGAGGGTGATCTGTCACCTGCTCGGCCTCGACCTCAGCGCCGAGACGCTCATGACGGCGTGGCTGGAGGAGTGGTACAAGGCCTCGGTCACGACGAACACGCTGCCGTCGCAGTCCGAGATGGCGCGGTTTTTCGCCGACGAGGTCGACCGCCAGCGGAGCGAGCCGAAGGGCGGCCTGATCGCCGAGCTGATCGCGGCCCAGGACCGCGGCTACCTCGTCGACGGGCGGCCGGTGTCCGACTGGGACCTCGTCGGGTACTGCGCGATGCTGCTCGGCGCCGGGGTCGACACGGTCTACGCGAGCATCCCGAACGCGGTGCTGTTCCTGACCGAGTTCGGCTGCTGGGACGAGCTGCGCGCCGACCCGTCGCTGATCCCGGGCGCGGTCGAGGAGACCATGCGCTGGTACCCGGTGTTCCCCGGACCCCGCCGGCTGGTGCTGCGCGACGTCGAGATCGGCGGGCGGACGATCCCGGCTGGCCAGTGGGTCACCGGGTGGCTCAGCGCGGCCAACCGGGACCCGTCGCGCTACGCGGACCCCGAGGTGTTCGACATCCGCCGCAGGACGCGGATCATGACGTTCGGGCACGGCCCGCACCACTGCCTCGGCGCGGGCCTCGCACGACTGGAGCAGCGGGTGCTGCTGGAGGAGATGGTGCGCCGGCTTCCGTTGCTGCGCAGGGAGACCAGCGCACCGCTCGTGCGGCGGGAATGGATGCTCGACAACCTCGAGACAGCCACCTTCCGCTTCGACTAAGCACCTGGCGAGAAGTTCTGCCCCCGGCCCGTCGGGACCAGCTCCCGATGGGTAACAAGGGGCCCGGCACGCCCTTTTTTTTTGCAGTACGCGGGGTCCCCGCGTGTGCTCTGACAGTACGAAAGGTCCCCGCGTGCGGTTCTAGACTTGAGCCGGGCACGCTCAAGTTCAGGGGTGTAGCCCGTCGTTTCGGACAGGACATCCGGTCAGGTGCTCAGAGGTGTTCGCTACAGAGCCCTCCCGTCCCCGAGCAGGACAGGAGGGCTCGTGCTCCTAGCTGATCGCCGCGTTCGCGGTGGCCTTGGCCGCCGCGCGCACCACCGTGACGGCCACGAGCTCGTTGTCCGCGGGCTGCGCGTCGTCGAAGTCCCAGCGGTTCAGCTCCGCCACGACCTTGAACTCCACCTGCCCGGCCGCCGCGTCGGCCGCCGAGTAGGTGTAGGCGAACGGGAACTCGACCTTTCCGGACGGCGACGCCGCGACGCGCTGCGTCAGGTGACCGATCTCCTCGTAGTAGCCGCTCGTCGTCCTGCGCTTGAGGGAGACGCGGACGTCCTCGTCGTAGCGCGTGTTGGTGACCGACACCTTGATCCGCTTGGTGTCGCCGGCGCGGGCCGTGGCCGGCAGCGACAGGCCGGTCAGCTTGACGTCGTGCGTCGCCACTTCCAGCACCTGCTCGGTCGAGCCGGTGCGGCCGTCGTTCGTCGTCCCGGTGACGCGCACGGTGTACGTGCCGTCCTTGGCGTAACGGTGGCTGACGGCCTGCGTGCCGGTGAACGACGCGGTGGCGCCGTCACCGAACTGGATCTCGCCGCTCGCCAGTGGACGGACGAGCGGATCCCCCGCGTAGGGCGTGAACTGGACGTCGTCGAAGACGGACGGCGCGTCGGGGCTCGCGTACGCGCCGGGCTTGACGGCCGGGGCGTTCAGGAGGTGCAGCTCGAACCCTCCCGCGCGCTCGACGTCCTGGGCGGCACGGATGAGGTAGCTCTGACCGGCGGTCGCGGTGAACACCGCGCCGTAGTAGTCCGAGGTGCCCTGGCAGTCCACTTCGGACAGATCGGCCGCGCGGTAGACGCTCACCACGGTGGAGTCCGACCGGCTCACCTGCACAGAACGGGTCCGGTCAGGGGTGTAGCGGTACCAGACGGACTGGCCGGCCTCGGGACCGCAGCTCGCCGTGAGCTCGTCCGGCTCGCTGGTCGCCCTGCGCAGGTCACCGTCGAGCGTTGCGGGGAACCCGGTGACCGTCGCCGACGCGCGGTCGTCGTTGGGGGCGGCCGGGATCGTCGCGAGGTCGAAGGTGAACTCACGGCCGTTCCACGCGTAGTTCTCGATCAGCGCGAAGTGGTAGGTCGTGCCGGCCTTCACCGGGAACACGTCGGAGGAGAACCCGGTGTTGTAGGTGCAGGCGCCCGGCACCAGGGCGAGCGCGCCGCGGCTGCCGGTGTACACGCCGATCGCGGGTCCGCCGGAGGACGAGACGCGCAGGAACCCGTCCTCCTGCGCCGTGTAGCGCGTCCACACCGTCGACTCGCCCCAGTAGTGGCACGCGGTCGGGTCGTCGGTGGCCTTGGTGGCGCCGGCACTGCTGATCTTCGCGCTGAACGGCAGCGCCGTGACGGTCGTGGCGTTGTCGAAGTCGTCGTTCGCGGGCGGGTCGGCGGCGAGCGCGACGCCGGGCAGCAGGGCGACCGCCAGCGCGGCCGCCATCGTGGCGATGAACGTTCTCTTCATGATGTCCCCCAGGTCAGTTCATGGCCGAGTTGGTGACGGCGGCCGGACGCACGGTCGTGGCGATCGAGATGACCTCGTTGTCCAGCCTGCGGGCGTCCTGCGCGGGGTACTGCAGCGATGCCACCGCGCGGAAGGCCACCTTGCCCATCGCCAGGTCCTCGGGGGTGAACGTGTAGGAGAACGGGAACTGCACCTTGCGCGTCGGGTGCGCGGCGACGTCGAGCGTCAGCTGCCCGACCTCGTCCCACGACGATCCGTTGGACCGGTAGAGCGTCACGCTCGTCTTCTCCAGGTAGCGCGTGTTCGCCACGTGCACCGTGATCGGCTTGCTCTGGCCCGCCCGCGCGGAGGTCGGCACGACGAACTTCGTGATGCCCACGTCGTGCGTCTCGATCTTGATCTGACCCGTGACGGTGGCGGTGCGGCCGTCGGCCGACGTCGCCTTCATGGTCACCGCGTAGGTGCCGTCGGCCTGGTAGCGGTGGGACACCGAGCCCTTCTGGCCCGTGAGCGTCGTGCCGTCGCCGAAGTTCCAGTCGACGATGAGCTCCCCGTCGACGGAGTTGCCGGAAGAGGGGTGGAGCTCCACGTCGCTGTAGACGGTGTTGCCGTTGCCGCTGACACCCATGTACGGCTGCAGGGGCGGCGCCTCTGCCAGGCTCACCGAGATCGGCTGGTAGTTGCGGTGCGCGGCGGTGAAGCGCAGGTGGTAGGTCGTACCCGGAGTGGTCCGGAAGATCGCGCGCTGCACGGTGTTGCCGTCGGCGCAGGTGAGCTCGGTGAGCGCGGTGATGTCGCTGCCGCTGTAGACGGTGACGGCGGACGTGCTGCCCTGGACCTTCGGCACCACGGACAGCGCCTCGGCGGGAGCCGTGTAGGAGTACCAGACCGACGGCCGCTGCTCGTCGTACACGCAGCTCGACTCGGGCTCGTCCGCCTCGGAGGACGCCACGGTCACGTCCGGCTGCGCGGTGAACGGCAGCGTGACGGACTGGGCCTGGGCGAAGTCGTCGTTGGGAGCGGGGGCGACGCGGTCGAGCGCGAACTTCAGCGTGCCGCCGTAGCCGCCGACGGCGAAGTGGTAGGTGGTGCCGGCCTTGGCGCGGAACGTGATCGGCGACGAGCCGCCGGTGCTGCACGCCTCGTCCACGCCGCGCAGCTCACCGCGCAGACCCGTGTTGGCCGACATGATCATGCTCTGGCTGCTGCCCGCGGTCGTGGCGCGCAGCAGCACGTCCTCGGTGGGCGTGTAGGAGTACCAGACCGAGCGGTCGACCGACGTCTGGCACCAGTACGGGTCGTCCGCGGACCTCGTCGCGCCGCCGATGTCCTGCTCGTCGCCGAACGGCAGGGTCGTGACCTGAGTGGACGTGGAGAAGTCGTCATTGGACGGTGGTGCCGCGTGCGCCACACCCGGCGCCAGCACCCCCATCAGCACGGCGGTCGCGACCACCAGCGATCTTGCAGAAGGCATGCGAGATTTCCCCCAAAGTCCCCAGACCCCAGCCCCCAGTGGCTGGAGGTTCCCCGCGCCTTAATCGCATCGGGCGGGGTGTTCGTTGCCCACCCCGCCCGAATTACGCCGTTCGGCCTACTTCTGCATGGCCGTCACGTCCGCCGCCCACCGCCACGGTTCCGTGGTGCCGCCGGGCAGCGAGTTGAAGTACTCCCAGCCCGCGACGCCGCCGAAGTTCGTGTACTTGGTCTTCAGGCTGGTGACGGTGTTCTTCAGCGTGGTCATGCTCACGTAGCCCGACCCGCCGTTGGCCGTGCTGGTGAGGGTGCCGAGCACGACCTTGTTCGCCGGGATCACCCGCCGGTTGATGATCTGGTCGTAGTTCGAGGTGCTGCCGGCGTTGCCCCAGCCATTGTAGAACTGGCCGTTGAACCAGGCGATCTTCGAGCCGTGGCTGCGGTACAGGTCCTCGTAGTTGAAGCCGGACAGGTTGCCGCCGCCCCACAGCGCGCTCGCCACAGGGGAGAGCGTGACGATGAAGTTCGCGCCGAAGTCCGTCTTCAGTTGGTCGATCACGCGCCGGATGCCCGCGATCGACATCCGCTCCTCGACGTCCAGGTCGACGCCGTTGAGCCCGTAGGTGCGGATCGTGTCGCGCAGCAACGGGTAGTAGGTGTCGAACTGCGTGTCGAGTCGCTGGAACGAGCCCTGCGCGGCGCCGCCGACCATGCCGATCACGTTGACGCCGCGGGCCCGCATCGCGGCGAGGTCCTGCCACATCTGCGTGTACCGCGAGTGCGACGGCGGGTGGTCGTTGAGGTGGACGATCCTGTTGTCGTTGAGGTGGATCGCGGCGACCAGCACGTCGGTGACGCCGGTGTTGCGGTCCAGCAGGGGTTTGGGCGAGACGTAGGTTCCGGTCGCGCCGTTGCTGTACTGGGTCTGGTAGTAGACGACGGTGCGCTTCTGGGTGGCCGCCTGGGCTGGTGGCGCGGCGAGCGCCACCAGCAGCAGGGCCAGGAACAGCTTCTTCATGCGTTACCTCGTGAATCGCAGGGTGATCACTTGGAACGGGCGCAGCACCACCTCGGCCGACGCGTCGGCCAGGGGCCGTTCGAGCAGGTCGGTCTCCTGGATTCGGGTGTGGGCGAAGGAGGTGCTGATCGAGGCGCGGGCACGGCCGCCGTGCGCCTCGTAGAGCCGGACGATCACGTCGCCCGACCGGTCGTCGGCCAGCTTCACGGCCTCGACCCTGACCGCGGGGTTGTTGGTGCGCACCAACGCTTCTGGTGCGTCCGAGCCGCGGACGGACTGCGGCGGCAGGTTGATGCGGTACCCGGCGTCGATGGCCTCCGGGATGCCCGCGCCGACCACTAGGGCGTAGCGGAAGCGGTGCTCGCCCTGGTCGGTCTCGGGGTCGGGGAACCTCGGTGCGCGCAGCAGGGACAGGCGCACGGTCGTGGTGGTTCCGCCGTCCTCACGGGTGGTGCGGGTGACCTCGTGGCCGTAGGTCGAGTCGTTGACCACCGCGACGCCGTAGCCGGGTTCGCCGACGTGCAGGTAGCGGTGGGCGCAGATCTCGAACTTCGCCGCCTCCCACGAGGTGTTGGTGTGCACCGGGCGGTGCAGGTGGCCGAACTGGGTCTCCGCCGTGGAGACCTCGGCGCGCAGGTCGAGCGGGAACGCGATCTTGAGCAGCTTCTCCCGTTCCTGCCAGTCGACCTCGGTGTCGAAGTCGAGCTGCTTGGCACCCTCGCGCAGCCGGATGGTCTGGGTGAGCACGGAGTTGCCGAACTTCGCCCGCACGACCACGCCGTCGGAGGCGTCGACGCGTTCGGACGGGATCAGGTCGGCCTTCCAGTTGCGGTAGAACGGGTCGATGTCCCAGGCGTCCCACTGGTTCGGGTTGTCGCGGTGCAGCTGCGGCATGCCGGCGAAACCGTGCGGTGGCAGGACCTCGCGGTCCTCCTCTAGGTCCAGAATGGACAGGACGATGCCGTCGGCGTCGATCGTGACGCGCAGCCGGCCGTTGTCCAGCACTCCGTCGGCAGGCGCGACGAACGGCCGCGGGGTGTCGCCACCGAGCACGTCGAACGTCAGCTCGTCGTCGCCGTCGCCCTTCAGCGCGTCGATGGCCCGGGCGGTCAGGGCCTTCAGCTCGGACGCCACGCGGGCGTAGGTGGCCTCGGCCTCGCGGTGCACCCAGGCGATCGAGCTACCGGGCAGGATGTCGTGGAACTGGTGCAGCAGCACGGTCTTCCACAACCGGTCGAGGTCCTCGTACGGGTACTCGGCGCCGGCCAGGGCGGCCGCGGCCGACCAGTGCTCGGCCTCGCGCAGCAGGTGCTCGCTGCGGCGGTTGCCCTGCTTGGTCTTGGCCTGGGTGGTGTAGGTGGCGCGGTGCTTCTCCAGGTACAGCTCGCCGGCCCACACCGGTGCGTCCGGGTACTCGTCCTGCGCGGCCTGGAAGAACTCGCGCGGAGGCTCCACGCGGACGGTCGGCGAGCCTTCGAGGTCCGCGACGCGGTGCGCGGTCTCCATCATCTCGCGGGTGGGGCCACCGCCGCCGTCGCCGTAGCCGAACGGGACCAGGGACCGCGACGCCTTGGCGTGCTCGGCGAACTGCCTCGAAGCACGCGCCAGCTCCTCGCCTGAAAGCGACGAGTTGTAGGTGTCGACGGGCGGGAAGTGGGTGAAGATCCGCGTGCCGTCGATGCCCTCCCACCAGAACGTGTGGTGCGGGAACTTGTTGATCTGGTTCCACGACAGCTTCTGGGTGAGGAACCAGCGCGAGCCCGACAGCTTGATCAGCTGGGGGAGTGCCGCGCTGTAGCCGAACGAGTCCGGCAGCCAGACCTCCTCGGTCTCGACGCCGAAGTTGTCGAGGAAGAAGCGCTTGCCGTGCACGAGCTGGCGGGCCATCGCCTCGCCGCCGGGCATGTTCGTGTCCGACTCGACCCACATGCCGCCGACCGGCACGAACTGTCCATTGCGGACCTTCTCGCGGACGCGGTCCCACACGTGCGGGTGGTGGTCCTTCATCCACGCGTACTGCTGGGCCTGCGAGCACGCGAAGTAGAAGTCCGGGTACTCGTCCATCAGCTTGGTGACGTTCGAGAACGTGCGAGCGCATTTGCGGACCGTCTCGCGCAACGGCCACAGCCAGGCCGAGTCGATGTGCGCGTGGCCGATCGCGGAGACCTTGTGCGCGGAGGCGTTGGCGGGCAACGACAGCACACCCGCCAGCTCCTCGCGGGCGAGATCGGCCGTGGCGGCGACCTCGTTGAGGTCCAGCGCGTCCATCGCCCGGTCCAGCGCGTGCAGGACCTTGTGCCGGCGCGGGTCGTGCTCCGGCAGTTCCTTCATGAGCGACTGCAGCACCTCGATGTCGAGCATCAGGTGCCACACCTGCGGCTGGAACACCGCGAGCTCGGCCTTGAGGATCTTGTACAACGGGTCGGTACCCGCCGTCTCCTTGTCGCCCAGCGCGGTCGGCAGGAACGGGTGGAAGTCGAGGATCGTCGGGTTGCCCGCGGCCTCCAGGTAGAAGAGGACCTCGCGACCGTCGACGGGCAGGTAGGTGTTGCGCGGCTCGATGCCCTTGATGGGCAGGCCGTCGGCGGTGTAGGCGAGGCCCTCGGACTGGAAACCGGGGCCGGGGTGGGTGAAGCCGAGGTCCAGCACGACCTCGACCTGCTTGCCCTGCCACGACTCGGGAACGCTGCCGGTGAGCCGGAACCAGCTCGTGCTCCACGGCGCGCCCCAGTCGTCGCCCACGGCCGCGGGGACGTAGGTGGCTTCGAGCGCTTCGGCGACTGGCACGGGCTCATCCGGCACGGTCCAGACGGCGAGCTCCAGCGGTGCGGTCTCGCCGTAGACGGCCGGGCGGATGCGTTCCTTCAGCGTGCGGTTGAGTCGTTCTTCCAGCAGCGCGCGTTCGTCGTGCACGTCGTCACCCCAGCTCGATCGAGGCCCGCACGCCGTCCCGCGCGAGGCCCATCCACTCTTCGAAGAAAGCGCCGCCCGGACCCCACGAGGGCCGGTCGCCGTGCAACGTGATCGGCGTGCGCTCGGCCGGCACGTGCGCTGCCTCGCGCACGATCCGGGCGATCGCCTCGCCGAGCGGCTTGACCTTGCGTTCCGTCGTCAACAACCCCAACTCGTACTCGCGTTCGGGGAAGTCCACCAACGCACGGTCGACGTCGTGCGAGCACCACCACGTGACGCCCCACAGGTTCGAGCAGGTCAGCACGTTCGCAAGCGTTTGCTCGGCGAACCGCGGCGCCTGCTCGGCGCTGATCTCGGGCTGGGCGGCGCCGACCTCCTGCAGCCACACGGGCCGTTGCGGGTCCTCGGCGTGCGCCTTCGCCAGCTCCACCAGGTACTCGGCGTGGTGGACGCTCTCCGGGCTGAGGGACCCGTAACGCTGCGCGGTGCCGTTGAAGACCCACGAGTGCACGGTGGTCATCGCGCCCTTGTTGGCGGCGTGCTCCGGCAGGAACGCGTGCTCGCTCTCGTACCAGACGGCGTCGTACTCGGAGTGGACGTGCGGGAAGCCCGGTGCGGACTTCCCGCACTCGTCGAGCAGTGCGTCGATCCACTCGCCCGCCTGTTCCGGCGCGCACGGGTTCGACTCGGTGAGCAGGTTGACCTCGTTGCCCAGGGTGAAGCCGAGGAAGTTCGGCTTGTCCCGCAGGGCCTCGGCGAGCGTGCGGACGTAGAACCGCTGCCCGTCGATCACGTCGGCGTCGGTGAAGATGTTGCGGCGGTGCCAGGTCTGCACCCACGACGGGTAGAAGTCGAAGCTCGACAGGTGCCCCTGCAGGACGTCGACCTGCACGTCCAGGCCGGTCTCGTGGGCCGCGTCGAGCATCCGCGCGAGCTGGTCGACGGCCTGGGGACGGACCAGTCCGCGGTTGGGCTGGAACACCGGCCACAGCGGGAAGACCCGCACGTGGTCGAGGCCGAGAGCCGCGATGGACTCGAAGTCGGCCTTCACGTCGTCGAGGGAGAAGTCGAGCCAGTGGTGAAACCAGCCGTGGGACGGGGTGTAGTTCACGCCGAAACGCAAGGTTGAGCTCCTCGGGGTGTCAGCCCTTGATCGCGCCTTCTCCCACTCCGCGGAAGAAGTGCTTCTGCAGCAACAGGAACAACAGGATCAGCGGCACGACGGCGATGATCGTGCCCGCCGCGACCAGCCGCTGGTTCTGCACGAACGTGCCCTGGAGGTACGCCAGGCCGATGGTGAGCGTGTACTTCTCCTGGTCGCTCAGCACGATGAGCGGCCACAGGAAGTCGTCCCAGCTGAACATGAACGAGAACAGCGCCACCACGACCAGCGTGCCCTTCACCGACGGCAGTCCGAGCCGGGTGAAGCGCTGCCAGGCGTTGGCGCCGTCGATGACCGCGGCCTCCTCGACTTCGGCGGGGAGTGCGAGGAACGCGTTGCGCAGCAACAGGACGTTGAGGGCGGCGATCGCGCCGGGCAGCACGACGCCGGTGAGGGTGTTGGTGAGCCCGAACCCGCGCATCACCAGGAACAGCGAGATCATGATCGCCTCGAACGGCACCAGGATGCTGCTCGCGAAGATCACCGCGGCGAACCGGCGGCCCCGGAACCTCAGCCGTGCCAACGCGTAGCCGGCCATGGCCGCGCCGAGGCAGTTCGTGACGACGTTGACGCTCGCGACGCCGAGCGAGTTGAGCGCGAACGTCCAGACCGGCACCACGTCGGCGACGGCGGCGTAGTTGCTGAACGTCGGGTCGTCCGGGATGAAGTCGGGGACGAAGACGTCCTCGCCGGGGCCCTTGATGCTCGTGGCGAACTGCCACAGGAACGGCCCGACGCTGATCGCGAGGATGCTGAGCAGCCCGAGATAACGCAGTGCCAGGTAGACGTGGGCGCGCTTCACAGCTGGTCCTCCCTGCGGTTGAGCCTGAGGGTGACCAGCAGCAGGCCCAGCAGGATCACGAACAGCACGACGCTGAGCGCCGACGCGTACCCGACCTCACCGGTGAGACCGCGGCCGACGGACTGGATGAGCATCACCAGCGTGGTGCTCGCCCCGCCCGGCCCGCCGGACCCGCCCGACAGCAGGTAGATCTCGGAGAACACGCGGAACCCGTTGACCGCGCTCAGTGCCGCGACCAGCACCATCGTCGGCCGCAGACTGGGCACGGTGACCGACCAGAACCTCCTGACCGGTCCCGCGCCGTCGACCATCGCGGCCTCGTGCAGGTCCTTCGGCACGTTCGCGAGCGCGGCCAGGTAGATGACCATGTAGTAGCCCAGGCCGCGCCAGATCGTCACCACCATCGAGCTGATCAGCAGCAGCGTCGAGTCCGTCAGGAACCCGATCCTGCTGCCGCCCAGCGCTTCCACCAGGCTGTTCACCAGGCCGCGGCTGTCGAGCAGCCACGTCCAGATGAGCCCGACCACGACCGTGGACGCGATCACCGGCGTGAAGAACGCCGTGCGGAAGATCCCGATGCCCGGCACCATCTTCTGCGCGAGCATCGCGATCAGCAGCGGCAGCAGCACCAGTGGCGGGACGACGCCCACCATGTAGAGCAGGCTGTTGCGCGCCGCGGCCCAGAACTTGGGGTCCTGGACCATCCGCACGAAGTTGTCGACACCGGTGAACTGGCCGCCGCCGAGCGCGCTCGCGTCCGTGAACGCGAGCACGATCATGTTCAGGAACGGGAAGATGACGAACAGCAGGCAGACGGCCAGTCCTGGGGCCAGGAACAGCCACGGCGTGTACGGGCGGTGAGTCATGGTCCGCCTACTTGAGGAGCCGGTTGCACTCGTTGACGGCGTCGTCCAGCGCCTGCCTCGGCGACTTCTTGCCGAGCATGGCGTCGGCCAGCTGCTGCAGGAGTGCCTCGCGCATCTGGTCGCTGAACTGCACGGGCGTGTAGTTGACCGCGGTCTTGAGCTGCTTGGCCGCCGCCACCCGCACGCGTGCCTCGTCGGTGCCGTCCTCCGTGGTGAAGTACGGGTCGTCCCCGCCCTTCGACGTGGACGGGAAGATCGACGCGAGCTTGGCGAACTTCACCTGGTTCTCGGCGTTGGTGACGAACCTGCCGAACGCCAGCGCCGTCGCCTGGTTCTTGCTGCTCTTCGGCACGCTCACGCCGTGCAGGAACATGTTGGCGCTGCCCGTGTTCGTGATGGGCGTGGTGATGCCGATGTTCGCGTACAGGCCCGGCGCGTCGGTCTTGAACTTGGCGAGGTCGTACGCGCTGCCGGGGTTGAGCGCGGTCTGCTGCGCCATGAACTTCGTGCCGGCACCGGTGTAGTTCTGCGTGAGCGCCTCGGGAATGAGCGCGCCCGCGTCGTACATGCGCTTGTAGCTCTCGACGAACTCGATGCCCTTGGCCTCGTTGAAGGTGAACTTGTCGTTCTCGAACAGCTTCACGCCGTAGAGGCCGAAGTCGGCGATGCTCGGGGTCTGGCCGAGGATCGCGATCTTCTTCGCGGCGAGCTTGAGAGCCTGCTCCTCGAGCTCCTTGAAGTTCGTGGGCGGCTTGTTCGGGTCGAGCCCGGCCTGGCTGAACAGGGCCTTGTTGTAGAAGATCGGGCCGGTGTTGAGATACCAGGGGAAGCCGTAGCAGCCGCCCTTGCCGGGGATCTCGAACGCCTGCCAGGCGTTCTCCAGGTATTCGGGCTTGGCGTCCTTGAGCGACTCGTCGAGATCGACCAGCTGGCCCGCCTTGGCGAGCGGGAAGCTCAGGTCCGGAGGTACGTTGATCACGTCGGGCAGGCTGCCCGCGCTCGCGTCCGCCATGACCTTCGCCAGGTACCCGTCCGCGGGCTGGTCGACCCACTTCACCGAGGTGCCCTGGTGCTGTTTCTGGAAAGCGTCGATGACACCGTTGACGTAGTCGGTGTACTTGGGTTTGAGGGACCAGGTCTGGAACGTGATCTCACCAGTGACCTGGCCGTTTCCAGCAGTGTTGGTGCTGGACGTGCCGGACAGTCCGCATCCCGCGACGGGCACCGCCGCCAGGCCCGCGAGGAACGTGCGCCTCTTCATTGACACCCACCTCCTTGTCGCGGACCCTAGCTAAACCGGTTTATCTGCGGCTAGCCTCCGAACGTCTTGTTGTCTCGTTCCGGACAGGGTGCGGTGCTGTGAAGAGGCCAACGATCAAGGACATCGCGGCGGCCGCCGGGGTGTCCAAAGGCGCTGTCTCGTTGGCGTTGAACGGCCGGTCCGGCGTGTCGGAGTCGACGCGCTCGCGGGTGCTGGAGGTCGCGTCGACGCTGGGCTACCGGCCCTCGGTCACCGCCCGTGCGCTGTCGTCCGCGTCCGCCGACGCGGTGGGGCTGGTGCTGGTGCGGCCGCCTCGCGCGCTGGGGGACGAGGCGTTCTTCTTCCAGTTGATCGCCGGGATCCAGTCCGAGATGTCGTCCGCCCTGTTGCTGCAGGTGGTGGGCTCGCGGTCGGACGAGATCGCGCTGTACCAGCGGTGGTGGGCCGAGCACCGGGTCGACGGGGTGTTCCTGGTCGACCTGCTGGTGTCGGATCCGCGCGTCGAGCTGATGTCCGCGCTCGGGTTGCCGGCTGTCGTGGTGGGCGGGGCCGGGCACCACGGGGAGCTGGCCTCGGTGTGGGCGGATGACTACGCGGCCATGACCTCGGTCGTCGAGCACCTGAAGTCGTTGGGGCATCGGCGGATCGCGCGGGTGGCCGGGCTGTCGTCGCTGCTGCACACCGTACGGCGGGACGAGGCGTTTGCTTCGTCCGTTGTGGACGGTTTGGTGGTCGCCGGTGACTACACGGCCGAGTCGGGGGCGCGGGCGACCCGTGAGCTCTTGGAGAATGCCACCCCGCCCACGGCGATCGTCTACGACAACGACGTGATGGCCGTGGCCGGCGCGGAAGTGGCTTCGTCCATGGGGATTGCTGTGCCCGACGCGCTGTCGATCGTCGCCTGGGACGACTCGGTCCTGTGCCAGCACGGGCGGCTGACCGCGTTGTCGCGCGACACGTTCGCGTTCGGTGCCCGCGCGGCTCGGGCGTTGGTGGCCGTGATCGGCGGGGCGTCGCCGACCGACGTCGAGGACGTGCTGCCGGAACTGGTGGTCCGGGGGAGCTCCGGGCCGGCACCGGTGGGGTAGGTGGGGTGCTGCCACCCCACCCACGCGTCAGGTCAGCGAGGCGACCTGGTCGCTCACCACCTGGGCCGCAGCCGACACCAGGGCCGTCACCGCCGGGTTCGTCGAGTTGTCCTGGCGCCACCCGAACTGCGTGTACACGCGGAACGTCGAGGACCAGGGCAAGCGGACCAACCTGCCGTCGGCGAGCTCGGAGGACACGGTGACCTCCGGCATGAGGGCGATGCCGAGACCGGAGGCCACCGCCCGTTTGGCCGCGTCCACCGAGTCCAGCTCCAGGACCGGGGCACGGGTGTCGTCGTAACCGAGCGAGTGCTCGAACAGCTCGTGGTACGAGGCGCCGTTCTCCGCGCGGATCAACGTGCTGCTGGTGATGTCGTCCTCGGCCAGCGACTGCCGCTGGGTCAGCATGTGGTTCGGGCCCGCGACCATCACCAGGGGCTCCGGGCACAGGACCGTGGTCTCGAGACCCTCGCGGGGTTCGATCGCGCCTATGAAGAAGGCGCAGTCCAGTTGACCGTCGCGCACTGAGTTCAGGTTGTTCAGCGCGTTGCGGGAGTGCAACGAGAGTTGGACCGACGGGTAGCGCCAGCACATGTATTCGATGAGCGGTAGCAGACGGTAGTCGGTCAAACTCTGTGCGGAACCGATGACGAGTTTGCCGTGCGGCTCGCCGTTCATCGTGATGGCTTTTCGAGCCTTTTCGGTGAGGTTGATGATGTTTCGCGCGAACGGGAGGAGTTCCACACCCGCGGACGTCATCTGGATACCTCTGGGGAGGCGCCGGAAAAGGACGACCCCGAGGGCCTCCTCCAGCGCCTTGATGCGGGTCGTGATGGTCGGCTGCGAACAGTTGAGCGTGGCAGCGGCCTTGGTGAAGCTCCCTGTCTGAACCACGGTCGTGAACGCGAGAAGCTGGCGTGTCTCCATCAGGCGGATCCTCGGGGTAAAACGGTGCGACGACTTTTTCTCGTTCGTTCCCGTGGTCCTGTTACGGATGGTGCGGGAGCAGTAACGCTACCTGTCCGCTGCGGAGGGCAGATTGGTGCTTATGGAGTCATCTTGATCGGTCGCGAAAGGCTGTTTCCGCCGAACGAGTGAAATTGAGACGGACGCTTTTACGGGCGGTAGCTGGGTGACTCTGGTGCGTTAAGTCGTTCGCGGAACGAACAAAAAAGCGCCGATGCCTTCCGTTCGTCAGTCGACGGTCCACGCGTAGGTGGACGCCGCGGCGATCGGTCCGGGCGGTGCCCCGGCGCCGGCCCAAGGCGGGGTGGCGGCGGTCACAGCACGGGTCTCGCCTAGACTCGCTGGGAATCCGGCCGCCCTCAGTGGCGGTACCGGCTGTCTTGCACGTTCTCTGTTCGTTACGAGGAGTCCACGTTGAAGAGCACCGTCGAGCACCTGAGCCCGACGAGGGTCCGGATCAACGTCGAGGTGCCGTTCGACGAGCTCAAGTCGAACTTCGACCAGGCGTACCGGAAGCTCGCGAAGCAGGTCCGCATCCCCGGCTTCCGTCCCGGTAAGGCCCCCGCCAAGGTCCTGGAGAACCGCATCGGCCGCGCCCCGGTGCTGGACGAGGTCATCCAGGAGGCCATCCCGGCCAAGTACCTGGAGGCCGTCAACGCCGGTGAGGTGCGCACGCTCGGCCGTCCCGACTTCGAGGTCACGAAGATCGAGGACGGTCAGACGCTCGAGTTCACCGCCGAGGTCGACGTTCGTCCCGAGATCACCGTGCCCGCGTTCGGCGAGCTCGCCGTGACGGTCGACGAGCAGGAGGTCACCGACGAGGACGTGACCACCCAGCTCGACGAGCTCCGCGCTCGCTTCGGCACGCTGACCGGCGTCTCCCGCCCCGTCGAGACCGGCGACTTCGTCATCGTCGACCTGTCCGCCACGGTCGACGGCGAGGAGGTCGAGGAGGCCCGCACCAGCGGCCTGTCCTACGAGGTCGGCTCCGGCCAGCTCGTCGAGGGCATCGACGACGCGCTCGTCGGCGCGTCCGAGGGTGAGACCAAGACCTTCGCCACCACGCTCGTCGCCGGTGAGCACGAGGGCCGCGAGGCCGAGGTCACCGTCGTGCTGAGCAGCGTCAAGGAGCGTCAGCTCCCCGAGCTCGACGACGAGTTCGCGCAGCTCGCCAGCGAGTTCGACACGCTCGACGAGCTCAAGGGCGACCTGCAGACCCGCCTGGCCCGCGTCAAGAAGATGCAGCAGGGCGTGCAGGCCCGCGACAAGGTCCTCGAGGCGCTGCTGGAGACCACCGAGGTCCCGCTGCCCGAGGGCATCGTCCAGGGCGAGATCGACGCGCGGAAGCACGACGCCGTGCACGCCTTCGACCACGACGACGCGAAGTTCGCTGCGTGGCTGGTCGAGCAGGGCCAGTCGGAGGAGGAGTTCGACGCCGAGCTCCGCACCGCCGCCGAGCAGGCCGTCAAGACGCAGCTCGTGCTCGACTCGATCGCCGACGCCGAGCAGGTCACGGTGTCCGACGGCGAGCTGACCGAGCGGATCATCTACCAGGCGCAGCGCTTCGGCATCTCGCCCGACGAGTACGTCAAGCGCGCGCAGCAGTCCGGTCAGCTCGGCGCGATCTTCGCCGACGTCCGCAGGGGCAAGGCGCTCGCGAGCGTCGTGCGCCAGGCTGAGGTGAGCGACTCGGCCGGTCAGAAGCTGGACCTCGACGAGCTCTTCGGCGAGACCAAGTCCGAAGAGGACGCGGAGAAGTAACGCCTAGAGCGAACGCGGGCGGTGTCGGGCATCTGACGCCGCCCGTCTTCGTTAAGGTCGAACGCAGAGAGTTTTGACATCCAGATTCGTTCCACCTGGAGTTAGGCAGGCAGACGTGACGCAGCACTCCTTCCCGACCCCCGAGATGCGGTCGGCCACCGCCGGGATGAACCTCAACGACTCGGTGTACGAGCGGCTGCTCCGCGAGCGGATCATCGTCCTGGGTTCACAGGTCGAAGAGGGCATCGCGAACCAGATCACCGCTCAGTTGCTGCTTCTCGCCGCAGAGGACCCCGAGAAGGACATCACGCTTTACATCAACTCGCCGGGTGGTTCCGTCACGGCGGGCATGGCCATCTTCGACACGATGCAGCTGATCCAGCCGGACGTGGCCACGTACGCGATGGGCCTCGCGGCCTCGATGGGGCAGTTCCTGCTCTCCGCGGGCGCACCCGGCAAGCGCCACGCGCTTCCCCACGCCCGCATCCTCATGCACCAGCCCTCGGCAGGTGTCGGCGGTACGGCCGCGGACATCGCGATCCAGGCGGACATGCTCACGCGCACCAAGCGCGAGATGGCCGAGCTCATCGCCGAGCACACCGGCCAGACGCTCGAGACCATCACCCGCGACTCCGACCGCGACCGCTGGTTCACGGCGCAGGAAGCGCTCGAGTACGGCTTCGTCGACAAGGTCGTCACCAGGGCTCAGCCCGTCGGCGACTCGAACAACTGACGTCAGCTAGGAGACCTCAAGTGAGCCAGTTCCACATGCCTCAGTCGCGGTACGTGCTGCCGTCGTTCGTCGAGCGCACCAGCTATGGCATGAAGGAGTCGAACCCGTACAACAAGCTCTTCGAGGAGCGCATCATCTTCCTCGGCGTGCAGGTTGACGACGCTTCGGCCAACGACGTCATGGCGCAGCTGCTGGTGCTCGAGTCCGAGGACCCCGACCGCGACATCCTGATGTACATCAACTCGCCGGGTGGCTCGTTCACCTCGTTGATGGCCATCTACGACACGATGCAGTTCGTTCGCCCGGACATCCAGACGTACTGCCTCGGCCAGGCGGCCTCCGCCGCGGCCGTGCTGCTGGCGGCCGGCACGCCCGGCAAGCGCCACGCGCTGCCCAACGCGCGAATCCTGATCCACCAGCCTTCGATGGAGGGCGCGTACGGTCAGGTGTCCGACCTGGAGATCCAGTCGAACGAGATCCAGCGCGTGCGCCGCCTGATGGAGTCCACCCTCGCGCGGCACACGAACCGGACGGCGGAGGAGGTTCGCGAGAGCATCGAGCGCGACCGCATTCTGACGGCCGAAGAGGCCAGGGAGTACGGCATCGTCGACACGGTGCTGCCCTACCGCAAGCTTTCCGCCAAGTCCTGAGCGCGGTCGTCCTGAGGGCTGGGAATCCCCAGCCCCCGGGCACTGCGCGCCCACCCGACACGCCGATGTGACCGGTTATCTGGCCTGATCGGCGCGTCGGGGGGACGCGGGTCCTCCCCTGAAACGGGGTCGGCCAGGTACCGTCAGGAGAACGGGCTCAGCACCCACAGCCAGTGGGACTGCCACAGCAAGTCAGCAGGCGCACTACAGCAGGTGTGCGCCGGAGGGGACATAGGTCAGCGGTCATGGCGCGTATCGGTGACGGCGGCGACTTGCTGAAGTGCTCTTTCTGCGGAAAGAGCCAAAAGCAGGTGAAGAAGCTCATCGCCGGCCCCGGCGTTTACATCTGCGATGAGTGCATCGATCTCTGCAACGAGATCATCGAGGAGGAGCTGGCCGAAGCCGGTGACGTGAAGCTCGACGAGCTGCCGAAGCCCGCCGAGATCCACGAGTTCCTCGACCAGTACGTCATCGGCCAGAGCGATGCCAAGCGCACCCTGTCCGTCGCCGTCTACAACCACTACAAGCGCATCCAGGCGGGCGACCGCGGGCGCGAGGGTCGTGACGACGGCGTCGAGCTGGCGAAGTCGAACATCCTGATGCTCGGCCCGACGGGGTGCGGAAAGACCTACCTCGCGCAGACGCTCGCGAAGATGCTGAACGTGCCGTTCGCCATCGCCGACGCGACGGCGCTGACGGAGGCCGGGTACGTCGGTGAGGACGTCGAGAACATCCTCCTGAAGCTCATCCAGGCCGCCGACTACGACGTGAAGCGCGCCGAGACGGGCATCATCTACATCGACGAGGTCGACAAGATCGCTCGAAAGAGTGAAAACCCGTCGATCACGCGCGACGTGTCCGGCGAGGGTGTGCAGCAGGCGCTGCTCAAGATCCTCGAAGGCACGACGGCTTCGGTGCCCCCGCAGGGCGGCCGCAAGCACCCGCACCAGGAGTTCATCCAGATCGACACGACGAACGTGCTGTTCATCGTGGCCGGTGCCTTCGCGGGTCTCGAGAAGATCATTCAGGACCGGGTCGGCAAGAGGGGTCTCGGCTTCGGTGCCGAGGTCCGCTCCAAGGCCGAGACGGACGCGGCGGACTACTTCGCCGACTCCATGCCGGAGGACCTGATCAAGTTCGGTCTGATCCCCGAGTTCATCGGGCGTCTGCCGATGGTCGCCTCCGTCACGAACCTCGACAAGCCGTCGCTGGTGATGATCCTCACCGAGCCGAAGAACGCCCTGGTGAAGCAGTACCAGAAGCTCTTCGAGATGGACGGCGTCGAGCTCGAGTTCACCAAGACCGCGCTCGAGGCGATCGCCGACCAGGCGATCCTGCGCGGCACCGGTGCTCGTGGCCTCCGGGCGATCATGGAAGAGGTCCTGCTGCCCGTGATGTACGACATCCCGAGCCGCACGGACGTCGCCAAGGTCGTCATCACCGAGCAGACGGTGAAGGAGAACGTGAACCCGACCATCGTGGCCCGGCAGCCCTCGCGCCGGGAGCGTCGGGAGAAGTCGGCCTAGAGGGCCTAAGAGATCAAGTCGAAAGGGCGCCCGGTCACTGACCGGGCGCCCTTCGTCGTTCTAAGGTGGAGCCATGTCGTTGCCTCACGTGCTCCTGCTCCACGGTTACACCGGTTCCGGCCCCGGCCACTGGCAGCGCTGGCTGGCCCAGACGGTGTCCGAGCACGGCGGCCTCGCCGACCTGCCGCACTTCAGCAGCCCCGAGGCACCCGACCGCGACACGTGGCTCCGCGAGCTCGACACGCACCTCGAAGCGCTGCCGGCGGACCGCGAACGGGTCGTCGTCGCGCACTCCCTGGGCTGCTACCTCTGGCTGCACCACGCGGCCCGCGAGAACATCACGCACGTCGACCGGGTGCTGCTGGTCGCCCCGCCTGAGCTGGACCACCCGGAGCCGGCCATCAAGTCGTTCTTCCCGGCCCCGCTCGACCCGGCGAACCTGCGTCGCGCCGCCACCGAGACCCGCCTCGTCGCGGGCGAGGGTGACCCGCACTGCCCGATGCAGGCCGCGAAGCAGCTCGCCGAGGCGTTGCGCATCGAGATCGACGTGCTGCCCGGTGCCGGGCACATCAACATCGACGCGGGCTACGGGGAGTGGCCCGCGGTGCTCAAGTGGGTGCGGTCGAAGACGGTGCCGCTCTCACCTAGGTAGACATCACTTCCTGGGGGGAACGTGATCGAACTGAAGGAGCTCGTCGACGACCACGGCGTCGTCGGTGCGCAGCTCGCCGTCCTGGCCGACGGCGAGATCGCCACCGTGGCCGCGGGCGTGCTGAACACCGGCACGCGCGCGCCGGTGACGCCGGACTCGCTGTTCCAGATCGCGTCGGTCACGAAGATCTGGACGGCCACGCTCGTCCAGGAACTGGTGAACGAGGGCAGGCTCGACCTGGACCGCCCGGTGCGCGACGTCCTGCCGGGTTTCCGGCCGGTGATCACGTCGCGCCACCTGCTCACCCACACGTCGGGCCTCGACGGCGATCTTTTCCACGACACCGGTTCCGGCGACGACGCGGTGGAGAAGTTCGTGGCACGGTTGGAAGACGCAGAGCAGATCAGTCCGCCGGGTGAGCTGTGGTCGTACTGCAACAGCGGCTTCACCGTGCTCGGCCGGATCGTGGAAGTGTTGCGCGGAAAGCCTTTCAACACCGTCCTCAAGGAACGGCTGGCGACCCCGCTCGGTCTCACCGTGGCGACGACCTACGCGGAGGGCGAGGCACTGCACGCCGCAGTGGGCCATGTGGACGGACAGCCGGTGACCGATCCGGGACCGGAGTCCGACTGGCCCGCCGGGTCGGCGCTGGCGATGAGCGCACAGGACCTGCTCGCGTTCGCGCGCATGCACCTGGCGACACCGGCGTTCGCGGTGATGCGCGAGCCGCAGGTTTCGTTGCCGGACTTCGGGTATCGCTCCCGGTGGGGTCTCGGCTGGGAGCTGCACGACTACTCCGGGGGCCTCGTGGTGGGCCACAACGGCGGCAACAAGGGCCTGAGCGCGTACCTGCGGGTCGCGCCGGAACGCGGGGTCGCGGTCGCCCTGGTCGCCAGCGGTGGACGGGCGCAGGCGGTGTTCGACGACGTCGTCAGGAACCTCTTCAGCGACCTCGCGCGTGTGCGCCGGTCCGAGTTGCCGCTGCCGCCCGCCGATCCCGAGTCGGTGGACGTGGCACGTGTGGTGGGCGCCTATCGCTGCGCGGGCCACGAAGTGGTTGTCACACAGGCAGAACACGGACGCGTGCTGGTCCGGCTCGACGGGGACGAGCGCGAGTTCGTGGCGCTGCGCGACGACGCGTTGATCGCCGTGGAGAAGCCGCACACCGTGCTGGTGCTCGTGAACGGCTTGCTGCACTTCGGACGGGCAGCCGCCCGGATCTGAGAACTTCTGGGGGAGAAGCATGATCAATCTGGATGAACTGATCGCGGCACACGGCGTCGTGGGCGCCCAGGTCGCGGTGCTGCACAACGACGAGATCGTCGACGTGGCAGCAGGTGTGCTGAACAACGTCACCGGTGAGAAGGTGACCACCGGCTCCATCTTCCAGATCGGGTCGATCACCAAGATCTGGACGGCGACGCTCGTCCAGGAGCTGGTGAACGAGGGTCTGCTCGACCTCGACCGCCCGGTGCGTGACGTGCTTCCGGAGTTCAGGCTCGCCGACGAGGAGGCCGCGCGGATCATCACGCCACGGCACCTCCTCACCCACACCGCCGGGTTCCAGGGCGATCTCTTCCACGACACCGGCAACGGTGACGACATGCTGGAGAAGTACGTCGAGCGACTGGTGGACGCAGAGCAGGAAGTCCCGCCGGGCGAGCTCTACACGTACTGCAACAGCGGCTTCACGTTGCTCGGCCGGATCGTGGAAGTGGTGCGCGGCAAGCCTTTCCGCGCTGTGCTCCGGGAACGTCTCATCGAACCGCTCGGGCTGCGCACCGCCGCCGTGAGCCACGCCGAGTACGCGGCCCAGACTCTCGCGACAGGACACCTGGGCGAGAGGCCCAAGCCTGCGGACCGGCTGATGGCCGAGAGCGACGCGCCGGCGGGAACGGCACTCGCGATGAGCGCGCGGGACCTGCTGGAGTTCGTGCGGATGCACCTCGACACCAGCGAGTTCGACGTGATGCGCGAGCCTCAGGTCGTGCCGCCGGACTTCGGGTACAGCGGCAAGCAGGGGCTCGGCTGGATGTTGCACGACTACGCCGGGGGCGTCACCGGCATGGGCCACACCGGATCGACCGTCGGGTTCCGGGCCTTCCTGAGGGTGGTTCCGGAGGCCCGGCTCGCGGTCGCGGTCCTCACCAACGGCGGACCGCCCCTGCCGCTCGTGCGCGCGGTCTTCGACGAGGTGCTGGGCGACCTGGCGGGCATCACTGTGCCCGACTTTCCCACACCGCCGCCGCTGCCGGTGGCGGTCGACGTCGAGCGGGTCGTCGGCGTCTACCGCTCCACCGGGCTGGAGAGGCACGTCACCGAAGGCGACGGGGGCCGGGTGAAGCTGCGGTACGTGGCGCTCGACCCTGGCTGGGAGTCCTTCGTCGACGACGAAGAGCACGAGTACACCGGCCTGCGGCATGACGCGTTGATCGCAGTCGAGGAGGAGAACGGGTTCCATCCGGTGGTCGTCCTGCACGGACGCGACGAGCAGAACCGGGTGAAGTACCTGCACTGGGGCAGGGCGGCCCGCAGGGTCTAGACGGCGCGCTTCGCGTACTTGGCGAGGAACTGCACGACGTCGGGCGTCACCTTCCGGTACAGCCCGTCGTCGTGGCCGCCGCCCTTCACCGCGCTCACCTCGGGCCGCACCTCGCGGATGAACCGCCGGGTGCCCTCGATGAACCTGTCGCGGTCGCCGATCCACACGCCCAGCGCCGTCGGGCCGGTCGACCTGATGTGCCGCAACGGGTCGAGCGACGCCCACTCGCCCTCGTTCTTGAACGCCCGCCGCTTCGCCATCTCCGGCCACGTGGTGATCAGGCCGGGGGAGATGGCCGCGGCGGCCGCGACCGGGTCACCGCGTTCGGCCCTGCGGCGCGCGTAGAGCAGCGCGCCGAAGCCGCCCATCGACACACCCGTCACCGCGAACGGCTCGCCGTAGCCGCGTTCCTTGAGCCAGGCGGGGACCTCGTCGAGCAGCATGGCCATCGGGTCGTCGCCGGCGACGTTCTCGTGCCAGTAGTTGTTGCCGCCGTCGACGGCGACGAAGCCGAACGCGGGCACCGAGCCCTTCGCGACGGCGGCGGCCAGGACGTCGGGCAGGTTGCCCACCGCGGCGTGCTTGGCGTCGCCGTTCAGGCCGTGCAGCAGGATCGACATCGGCAGGCCGCGGGGGTTCGCGCCGGCCGGCAGGTAGAAGGCGAGGGTGACCTCGCGGTGGCGGGCCGTCGAGTACACGCGCTCGAAGCGGATCACGGGCTTCGCGGCGGAGGCGGTCCTCACCTTGTCCGCGGTCGCGATCTGCTGCTGCTCGACGGCGCCGGAGGACGACGACACGTACGTCGCGACGCCCATGGCTGTCGCGATGACCACGCCGATCGCCGCGAGGAGGGTGCGGCGGCTGTACCTCGGTTCCCCCATGCTCACCTCATCGCGTGGGCGCCGTTCCTCGTTTCCTTCTCAGAGGACGGAACGCACGCGTAAGGAAGTCAGTTCCTCACCCGAATAGCCCAGCCAGCTCAGCACGTCGTCATTGTGCTCGCCGAGAGCGGGGACCGCAGCCGGTGACCACTCGAAACCGGCTACCGGCGGCGGCAGCATCCGGGCCGTCCCACCGGGAACGCGCACGTCAACCCACGTGTCGAGCTGCGGGTGGGTGGCCAGGTCGGTGACCGGGCGGGTGAGCGCGGCGGGCACGTCGGCGGCGTTCAGCGTGGTCAGCAACTCGGCCGCGGTGAGGTCCGAAAACGCCTGTTCGAGCAGTTTCTGCAGCTCGGCGCGGTGCTCCACACGGGACGCCACTGTGGCGAACCTCTCCTCCGGTGCCAGGCCGATCAGCCCGCAGAGCCGCTGCCACTGCCCGTCGTTCTGCACGGCCAGGTGCACGGCGCCGTCCGCGCAGGCCACCGGCCCGTACGGCGCGATGCTCGGGTGGTGCGCGCCCGACCGAGGGGCAGCGGCGCCCGTCCCGGCGGCGTAGAGCATCGGCTGGTGCATCCACTCGGCCATCGCTGCGAAGAGTGACAACCGCAGCCGGGCACCAACACCGGTCCGGCCGCGTTGTAGCAACGCCGCCAACACTGCGGCCTGCAGCTGGACGCCCGCCGCGATGTCCGCGACCGAGATCCCGGCACGGGCCATCACGTCGCCCTCGCCGGTCAGCGACACCAGCCCCGCCTCGGACTGCACCAGCGCGTCGAACGCCTTGCGGTCCGCGTACGGGCCCTCCCAGCCGTAGCCGGACAGCTCACCGACGATCAGCGACGGCGGCAGCTCCAGCGCGAGCCGCTCCCACACCCGCGGCGAGAGGTTGCACAGCAGCACGTCGGCGCGGGACACCAGCCGTTCCAGCACCTCGCGGCCGTCCGGGTGGGTGATGTCCAGCGACACCGACTCCTTGCCCACGTTCGTCCACGCGAAGTACGACGACACCTCGCCGCACGCAGAGTCGTAGTGGCGCGCGAAGTCTCCGGTGCCCGGCCGTTCGATCTTGATGACCCGCGCGCCCAGGTCGGCCAGCAACCGCGTCGCGTACGGCACGGCGACGGCCTGCTCCAGGCTCACCACCACGACGCCGTCAAGCGGTCTCAAGCACGCGCTCCCCACCGGTGTAGATGTTCATCGAGTCGCCGCGCAGGAACCCGACGAGCGTCATGCCCTGCTCCTGCGCCAGCTCGACCGCGAGCGACGACGGCGCCGACACCGCGGCCAGCACGGGGATCCCGGACATCGCGGCCTTCTGCACCAGCTCGAACGACGCCCGCCCGGACACCATCAGCACCGCGCCGCGCAACGGCACGAGGTTCTGCAGCACCGCCCAGCCCAGCACCTTGTCGACGGCGTTGTGCCGGCCCACGTCCTCGCGGACCACCAGCAGCTCGCCGTCGACGAAGAGCCCGGCCGCGTGCAGCCCGCCGGTGCTCTCGAAGACCTTCTGCCGTTCCCGCAACGCGTCCGGGAAGCCCGTCAGCGCCTCGGGTGTGACCGTCACCTCGTCCAGCGCGGGCGAGTAGCGGGTCTTGAGCTTCACCGCGTCCAGCGCGCCCTTGCCGCACACCCCGCACGACGACGTGGTGTAGAAGTTCCGCTCCACCCCGGTGTCCGGCGGCGGCACACCGTCGGCCAGCGCGACGTCCAGCACGTTGTAGGTGTTCAGCCCGTCCGGCCCGGTGCCCTCGCAGAACCGGGCGATCGAGATGTCCTCCGACGACCCGATGACACCCTCGCTGAGCAGGAAGCCGTGCGCGAGCTCGACGTCGTGGCCCGGCGTGCGCATCGTGACCGCCAGCGCCTTCCCGTTGACCCGCAGCTCCAGCGGTTCCTCGGCGGCGAGCGAGTCGACTCTGCGCCGACGACCGCTCGGCGACACGCGTTCGACCGCTCGGCGCACCGTCACTCGGCCCATGTGCACATCTCCTTCGGACCGCTATGTTCCGTTACCTGAAATGCGTGTTCGCGTTCAGGCAGCCGTCGCCTTGCGGTGGCGGCGTTGGCCCGCGCTGGTGGTGCGGGTCTTCCCGTGGCAGTACCCGCTGCCCACACGGTGTGGGGCTGACATGGGTTTCCATCGGGCTTGTTTAGCGTCCCGGCGCAACTCTCCGTGGACGTGCTGACCGTTGTCTTGCCGACGAGTGCGGCGAGGTTGCGGGCAGCGTTGAGGTCGCGGTCGAGCACGAGGCCGCATTCGTCGCAGTGGTACTTCCGGACTCGCAGCGGCAGTTTGGTTTTCACCGCGCCGCAGTCCGAGCAGGTTTTCGAGGACGGGTACCAACGGTCAGCGATGACCAGCCGAACACCGCCCCAGGCCGTCTTGTAGACGATCTGCCGCCGCAACTCGCCCATTCCCACACCCGCGATGTGGCGAGCCAGGCGACGGTTGCGCAGCATCCCGGAGACGTTGAGGTCTTCCAAAACGATCACGCTGTGGGCGGACACCAGGCGGGTGGTGAGTTTGTGCATGCCGTCCCGGCGTGCGCAGGCGACTCGCGCATGGCGTCGCGCAATGCGTGCCTGGGTTGTGCGCCAACGATTCGAGGGTTTCTGTCCGGTGCGTTTGTCGGGGCCGGTGCGGCGGGCGGCTTGGCGTTGCAGGCGGCGTAGCTCACGCTGCGCGATGTCCAGGTGCCGCGGGTTGGGAACGATCTCACCTGTGGACATCACGGCGAGTGACTTGACGCCGAGGTCGACGCCGACTGCTGTTCCGCGTCGCACGGGCGCCAGGCCGGTGCGGGTGATCTCCACCGAGAAAGAGCAGAACCAGCGGCCGGATCGGTAGGAGATGGTGGCGGACCGGATGCGAGCAGTGCCTCGTTCCGCATGGCGGGCGAGCTTGCGTGTGGACTCGTGGGTGCGGATTGTTCCGATGCGAGGCAGCTTCACGTGCCGCCGATTGTCGGTCAGGCCGAACGCACCGGTGGTGAACCGGCACGACCAGCCGCTGCGTTTGCCTTTGAACCGAGGGAACCCGACCTGGGGGCCACGTCGATTACCGGAGCGAGAGGCCTGCCAGTTCGTCAGCGCTACGGCGAGGTTGAGCAGGCCGGACGAGTAGGCCTCTTTGGAGTTCGCGCTCCACCACGGAGCGGCGTCCGACTTGGCCCGGTTCCAGTCCTTGCGCAGGGTGTAGGCCGACCACGAGACCAGCGGGGTGAGCTGATCGACGGGAATGTCATAGGACTTCTCGGCCGTGCGCTGGTCCAGGTTCGCTTTGATCCGCGCCAGGCCCCAGTTGAACGCGTAGCGCTGACCGCCGCAATGCGATCGCAACATCGCTTCCTGTGCCGGTGCCGGATCGAGCGCGAACTGGTACGCCTGAACAACCGTGCTCATTCGACGATCCCGGTAGGTTCGTGCCTTGTGAGTCCCGATGGTCGTGGTGACCGCCGGCATGGACCGGTCACGGGGTAACGCACTGCTCGTGAGTGTGAGCCCGCGTTGGAGTCAGCTCTCCGCGACTCCCACAGTAGAACATATGCTCGAACACAAATACCCACTGACCTCGAACAGTTCGTAACCCCTCTGATCAGGCTACGGACGTGTTCCAGTGGAATCGAGCCCGAAGGGATCGAGGGGCATGGACGACGTCGTGATCGTGGGGGGCGGCCACAACGGATTGGTGGCGGCCGCGTACCTCGCACGGGCGGGGAAGTCGGTCAGGGTGCTGGAGAAGCTGCCGCACGTCGGCGGGGCCGCGGTGAGCGCCTCACCGTGGGAGGGCGTTGACGCCCGGCTCTCGCGCTTCTCGTACCTCGTGTCGCTGCTGCCCGACCAGATCGTGTCGGATCTGGGGCTGAAGCTGGCTTTGAGGTCTCGTTCGGCCTCCTCGTACACGCCGAACGGCAAGGCGGGGCTGCTCGTCGAACGCTCACCGGGCGAGGCGACGGTGGCGTCGTTCGAGGCGGTCTGCGGGTCGCTGGAGGACTGGGAGCGGTGGCAGCGCTGGTACGCCGACCTGGAGCTGATGGCTGCCGCACTGGCGCCGACTCTTTTGGAACCGTTGGTGTCACGGGAACATCTGCGCGTGCACGTCGACTCGGTGGTGCGCGGCCGGTTGTGGGAGCAGGTCTTCGAACGGCCGATCGGCGCGACGCTGCAGGAACTGTTCGAGAACAACCTGGTGCGCGGTGTCGTCGCCACGGACGCGTTGATCGGCACGCACTCGTCGCTGCATTCGTTGCGCGCCAACAAGTGCTTCCTCTACCACGTGATCGGCAACGGCACGGGGGAGTGGAAGGTCCCGGTCGGCGGCATGGGCGGGGTCACCGCCGAGCTGGAAAGGGTCGCGCGCGAGGCCGGTGCTCAGATCATCACCGGCGCCGAGGTCACCTCCGTCGAGTCGGACGGCTCGACCGCCTCCGTGACGTACGGCGACACGACCGTGCAGGCCCGGTTCGTGCTGTCCAACGTGGCGCCGTCGGTGCTGGGACGGTTGCGGGGCAAGGAGGTGCAGGACGCACCCGGCTGTCAGCTGAAGATCAACATGCTGCTGCGCAGGCTGCCCGAGTTGCGCTCCGGTGTCGACGCACGGCTGGCGTTCGCGGGGACGTTCCACCTCGACGAGTCCTACGACCAGCTGGAGACCGCTTACCTGGAGAGCGCGGCCGGCCACGTGCCGTCGGTGCTGCCGGGCGAGATGTACTGCCACTCGCTGACCGACCCGTCGATCCTCGGGCCGTCGCTGCAGGGCCACGAGACGTTGACGCTGTTCGGCCTGCACCTGCCCGCGTCGTTGTTCGAGGGCCGCAACACCGAGCTCCGCGACGAGCTGGTGGCGCGCTACCTCGACCAGCTCAACGCGCACCTCGTGGAGCCGATCCAGGACTGCCTGGCCCTCGACGCCCAGGGCAGGCCGTGCATCGAGGCGCGCACTCCGCTGGACCTGGAGGAGGAGCTCGGACTGCCGGGTGGCAACATCTTCCACGGCGAGCTCGACTGGCCCTTCGCCGAGACCGACGACCAGGTCGGCAAGTGGGGCGTCGAGACCGACGTGGCCAACGTCCTCGTCTGCGGGGCCGGCTCCCGGCGTGGCGGCGGGGTCAGCGGCATCGGCGGGCACAACGCCGCCAGGGCCGTCCTCGAACGCGTTTGAGATATTTTTGATGACACTCCGCGTCATCTCTGGTTACAGTTGGCGGCGTGGGGGACTTCTACGGGATCGCGGAGATCGCCGACGCCATGGGGCTCAGTCGGCAGTTGGTCGCTGTCTGGCGCAAAAGGCGCTCGCACGGCATCCCTGAGCCGGACGCGGAACTCGCGTCCGGCCCGATCTGGCGGCGCGAGACGGTCGAGCCGTGGATCGAACGCACGCGCGGCCGGCTGGGCCTCGCGGGCACGCGGGAGTCGGCGAGCAGGAGCCTTCGCCTGCGCACCTGCCGCCGGGTGCTGCGGCTGGCGGCGTTGATGCTGGAGGAGCCGCAACGGCCGCGCGTGCTCAACGAGGCCGCGGACCAGCTGCGCGACCTGATCCACGAGGTCGACCAGTCCGCGGACGACGTCGTCGGCGCGCTGCTGCGCGAGCTCGTCGAGCCGGTCCGCGACCCGGACGTGCCCGCGGAGCTGTTGCGGGTGCCGGTCATCGAGTCGCTGCCGCTGGTGACCGCCGTCGCACGCAACTCGCCAGACTGGTGACGAGCGCGCCGAGCGCCGCCAGCGCCATGTCGGCGTGGGCGTCCCACATGTCGCCCTGCTGGCCGTTGTAGGCCTCGGCGACGTCGGGCGCGAGGGTCATCGCGATCGCCCACTCCAGCAGTTCGTAGAGCGCGCTCGTCGCGAGCACGATCTCCAGCGACCGCAACCACTTCCGGCGCAGCACCGCGGTCAGGCACACGCCGTACGCGAAGTGCACGAGCCGGTCGAAGTGGTTGCGTTCCCAGGAGAACGCCTCCGACAGCCGCACGCCGGACAGCGCGTCCGTCCAGTCGTCGTACGGGACGAACGAGTAGATCCACCGCGCCGCAATCGTGTGCAGCGCCAGGAACACCAGCGCCCACGCCCACTGCGCGGTGTCCAGCCTGCGTCCGAGCAGCCACAGCGCCACGAGCGCCACCGCCGTCAACGAGCTGTGCAACGCCTGCTCGGCGGGCCACGACGGGTTGATCCACGTCACCGCCACCAGCGCGCCGAACGCGCCCAGCAGCCACCACTTCCCCCAGGTCATGCGCACAGCCTGACGGATCTTGGCCGGTTTTATATCAGGATTTATATATCAAGGAACCTTGCTAAAGGTTTATTGATCTGGGTACCGTGGTGTCATGACGAGCAGTCCGATCACTGACCCCAAGGCGCTTCGGGCGCTCTCGCACCCGTTCCGGTGGAAGCTGCTCCAGCTGCTCATCGAGGAGGGGCCGCGCACTGCCACCCAGTGTTCGGAGGCGCTCGGTGAGAGTGTGGCGAGCTGCTCGTACCACCTGAACATGCTGGCCAAGTACGGCTTCGTCGAAGAGGTGGAAGGCCCGGGTCGGCAGAAGCCCTGGAAGATCGTTCCGAAGCGTCAGTCGATCTCGTCGGACGGTCTCGAAGGCGAGGCGGCGATGGCGGCGGAGGCGGCCGCGATGGCCTACCTGGACCAGGAGTTCGAACGCATCCGGGACCGTCTTCGGCTGCGTGAGCACCTGCCGGAGGAGTGGCGCCCGGCTGTCGGCACCGAGGGCACCGTCAAGTTCCTCACCGCTGAGGAGGCGGTCGAGTACCTGGCGGAGTTGCAGGCGCTTCTGGACAAGTACGACGAGCGTCGGCTGGACGCCACGTTGCGGCCGGACGGGGCCAGGGCGGTCAGGTTCTTCCTGAGCTCCACGGTCGCACCCGAGTAACACCAACGAACTGAGGGGATTGCCATGTTCTCGCCCCATGATGCGTTTGCTATCGCGAAGCAGCGCCAGGCCGACTTCGAGGCCGACGCGGCCGCGCACAGGCTCGTTCGCGCATCCGAGGAGGCCACGCAACCCGAGAAGCGGGTCGGCGGAGGCTTACTCGCGACGGGTCGCCGCCGCTGGAGGCTGTTCGGGCGCGTTCGACCGGCGTAGCGTGTGAGCTCCCCGCCGCCGTAAACGTTTTCACGACGTTACAACGGGGAGGACATCCGTGTTACGCAGACTCGGCGTGGCGGTGACCGCGGCACTGCTGGGCATCACGATGCTGGCGGAACCCGCTCAGGCGGCGGACTTCAACGTCAAGGACTACGGGGCCGCCGGCAACGGCAGCGCGAACGACACGGCGGCCATCGACAGGGCGATCACCGCGGCGAACGCGGCGGGTGGCGGGACCGTGCGGTTCCCGTCCGGCACGTACCGCTCGCCCAACTCGATCCACATGAAGAGCAACGTGACGCTCCAGCTCGACTCCGGCGCCACGATCATGGGCGCGAGCGGCAACGGGTACGACAAGCCGGAGCCCAACCCCCACGACAAGTACCAGGACTACG
Source organism: Lentzea sp. HUAS TT2 (assembly GCF_051853195.1). Lineage (NCBI taxonomy): Bacteria > Bacillati > Actinomycetota > Actinomycetes > Pseudonocardiales > Pseudonocardiaceae > Lentzea > Lentzea sp. HUAS TT2. The sequence goes on from NZ_CP196667.1 coordinate 4,507,381, forward strand.
GGCACAGCCACTTCCACAACGCCATGATCTGGGGCGACCGGCTGACCGACATCGGCTTCGTCGGCTCCGGCACGATCGACGGCGGTGGCGCGCTGATCACCGGCAACCCGGACAGCGGGCAGGCCGACAAGATCATCTCGTTGACGCGCTGCGAGAACCTCACGGTCAGCGGCATCAAACTCCGCCGCGGCGGCCACTTCGCGATGCTGATCAACGGGTGCCGCAACGTCGTGTCCGACCGGCTCACGATCGACACCGCGAGCGACCGCGACGGCTGGAACGTCATCAGCACCACCAACGTCACGATCACCAACGGCAACTTCGCGGGCAACGACGACGCGCTGGCGTTCAAGAGCGACTACGCGCTCGGCCAGAAGCTGAGCAACGGCAATGTGAAGGTCTACGACACCAGGCTCAGCGCGGGGTGCTGCAACGCGTTGATGTTCGGCTCGGAGACGTGTGGCGACTTCACCGGCTACGACTTCCAGCGCATCCAGATCCAGGGTTCCAACAAGTCGGGGCTGGGGCTCGTCTCGATGGACGGCTCGGTCATCTCCGACGTGCGCTACAAGGACATCACCGTCAGCGGCGTGCGGTCGCCGATCATGCTCAAGGTCGGCGCCCGCAAACGCTGCGGCAACAGTCCGGGCGTCGGCACGATCAAGAACATCACCTACGACAACATCACGATCAACGGCGCCTCGCCGTCGTTCAGCCCCACGATCATGGGTGACGTCGACGGCCACGTCACCGACGTGACCTTCACCAACGTGAAGATCAACGTGCCGGGCGGCAACGGCACCATGTCGACGAACCCGCCGAGCAACGACCGCACCAACTACAACCCGAACAGCATCGGCACCCGGCCCGCGTACGGCTGGTACATCCGTTACGCCGACCGCATCAGCTTCCTCAACAGCGCCGTGGCCTTCACCAACAACGACGGCAGGCCCGCGGTGATCGCCGACAACTCCACCGACCTCACGTTCGACACGTTCGGCTGGGAGCGGGGCACTGGCAGTCCGACGGACTTCCTCTTCCGCAACACCAACGGTTTCTGCGTCCGCAACTCGGGCGCGCCACGCGTGCAGAACACCGGCTCCACCGAGAAGTGCGGGAACGACTTCAGTCTTGCCGTCGACCCCGCGTCACGCGTGGTCACACCGGGGGAGACGGCGTCGTTCACCGTCAGCGCGGCCTCGACCGGTTCGCCGGGCCCGATCAGCCTCGACGCGGACAACGTGCCCGCCGGGACGGTGGTGCAGTTCAACCCGGCCACGATCAACGCTGGTCAGACGTCCACGATGACGGTGGCGACGCTGCCGGACACACCACACGGCTCGACGAACATCAACGTCATCGGCACGGCCGGTCAGATCACGCGGTCGGCCGTCGCCATCCTGACCGTCGGAGACCAGCCCGCGGAACTGGAACTGAGCGGACTGACCGTGGCGGACACCGGGAACGCGGGCGACTGGTCGGTGCAGAACGGCCTGCGCGCGGGTGTCGCGCAGTACGGCGACCGCGACTTCACGTTCAGCGCGGTGCCGGAGGAGGTGGCGGGAGCGAAGTGGATCCGCACGGCCAACGACTCGAAGTCGGCGACGCAGAACCCGTTGGCGCGCTTCACGATCAACCGCGACGCGCTGGTCTACGTCGCGGTCGACACGCGGCTCGGCAAACGCCCGTGGATGGACGCGCTGTGGCTCGACAGCGGCCTGCAGCTGGTCAACACCGAAGGGTCCCCGAAGACCTTCCGCCTGTACGCCAAGGGCTTCCGGGCGGGGACGGTCGAACTGGGACCCAACGGCGGTGCCAGCAACTACACGGTCATGGCTAAATAGCCTCCAAGCGCACGATCACCGACTTGGACGTCGGCGTCCCCGAGATGTCCGCCTTGGAGTCCAGCGGCACCAACGGGTTCGCCTCGGGGAAGTACGTGGCCACGCATCCGCGCGCGGTCGAGTACGACACGATCCGGAACGACTCGGCGCGGCGTTCGACGACGCCCGTCGGGTCGTCCTTCCACTCCGAGATGATGTTGACCATCTGGCCGTCCTCGAACCCCAGGGCCTTGATGTCGTCGGGGTTCACGAACACCACGCGACGGCCGTCCTTCACGCCGCGGTAGCGGTCGTCCAGGCCGTAGATCGTGGTGTTGTACTGGTCGTGGCTGCGCAGGGTCTGCATCAGCAGCCGGCCCTCGGGGATCTCGATGACCGTGAGCTCGTTCGCCGTGAAGTTCGCCTTGCCGGTCGCCGTCGCGAACTCCTGGTGGTCGCGCGGCGGGTGCGGCAGCACGAAACCGTCGGGCTGACGCACGCGAGTGTTGTAGTCCGTGCAGCCCGGCACGACACGGGAGATGTGCTCGCGAACGACGTCGTAGTCCTTCTCGAACTCCTCCCACGCAACGGGGTGCGAGGCGCCGAGCGTCTTGCGCGCGAGCCGGCAGACGATCGACACCTCGGACAGCAGCTGCTCCGACGCGGGCTTCAAACGGCCCCGCGAGCGGTGCACGACCGACATCGAGTCCTCGACCGTCACGAACTGCTCGCCCGAGTGCTGCACGTCGCTCTCGGTGCGGCCCAGCGCGGGCAGGATCAGCGCGGTGCGGCCGTGGACCACGTGCGAGCGGTTGAGCTTCGTGGAGACGTGCGCCGTCAGCGAGCACTGCTCCAGCGCCTTCTCGGTCACGGGGGTGTCCGGGGTGGCGCTGACGAAGTTGCCGCCCATCGCGATGAACACCTTGCCGAGGCCTTGGCGCATCGCGTTGATCGCGTCGACGGTGTCGAAACCGTGCTTGCGCGGCACCGAGATGCTGAACTCGTTCTCCAGGGCCAGCAGGAACTTCTCCGGCATCTTCTCGTAGATGCCCATGGTGCGGTCGCCCTGCACGTTCGAGTGGCCGCGCACCGGGCACAGGCCCGCGCCCGGCTTGCCGATCATGCCGCGCAGGAACATGACGTTCGTGACCTCGCGGATCGTCGGCACGCTGTGCTTGTGCTGCGTCAGGCCCATGGCCCAGCACGCGATCGTGGCCTTCGAGTCGACGAACATGCCGGCCACGCGCGTGATCTGCTCTCGGGTCAGGCCGGTCGCGGTCAGCACGCTGTCCCAGTCGAGCTCGCGCAGGCTCTCCGCGTACTCCTCGAAACCGTGCGTCTTGGCCTCGATGAACTTCCTGTCGAGCTTGTCCCACTGCAGCAGCAGATGCCCGATCGCCTGGAACAGCGCCTGGTCGCCGCCGACCCTGATCTGCACGAACTCGTCGCACAGCGCGGTGCCGCGGCCGACGACGCCCGCGACGTTCTGCGGGTTCTTGAACCGCATCAGGCCCGCTTCCGGCAGCGGGTTGATCGCGATGATCTTCGCGCCGTTCTTCTTCGCGTCCTCGAGCGCGCTGAGCATGCGCGGGTGGTTCGTGCCGGGGTTCTGGCCGATGACCACGATGAGGTCGGCGAGGTCGAAGTCCTTGATCGACACCGAGCCCTTGCCGATGCCGATCGTCTCGTTGAGCGCCGAGCCGGACGACTCGTGGCACATGTTCGAGCAGTCCGGCAGGTTGTTGGTGCCGAACGAGCGGACCAGCAGCTGGTAGAGGAACGCGGCCTCGTTGCTGGTGCGGCCGGAGGTGTAGAAGATCGCCTCGTCCGGCGATGACAGCGATGTCAGCTCTTCTGCGATGAGCGTGAACGCGGCGTCCCAGCTGATCGGTGTGTAATGCGTCGCACCCGGCTTCAGAACCATCGGTTCGGTGATCCGGCCCTGCTGGCCGAGCCAGTAGTCCGTCTTCGTCCGGAGGCTCTCGATGGAGTGCTCGGCGAAGAACTCGGGCCCGATTCGTCGTTTGGTGGCCTCCTCCGCGACGGCCTTCGCGCCGTTCTCGCAGAACTCCGCCAACTTGCGGTGGCCCTGCGGTTCAGGCCACGCGCAACCGGGACAGTCGAAACCTTCACGCTGGTTGAGCAGTCGCAACGTCTTGACCGTGCGCCCGACACCCATCTGCTCGACCGCGCGGTCGAGCGACACGAGCACACCGGGAATACCCGCTGCCCAGGTCTTGGGGGTGCTGACTTCGAGCGCGGACTCGTCGACGTCGTGCTGCGGGGGCTTGCTGCTCATGGCTGCATTCTTCGCTGATCGACGTCGGCGCCGCCAGCGCCCCCGAAGAACGCGGCGGCGCCGTCGACACGGGCCCCAAGGGGTTTGCACGGTCCGTGACGGTCAATTGTGATCGCCGTCACTCGTTCCCGGCACCTCTGAACGAGTGATCAATCGGGGCGGATCAGGTGCTGACCCCGCAGGTCGAGCCCTCGCTGAACCGCGGCGCCAGGTAGCCGTCGGACCTCGTGGTGCACGCCGCGTGGTCGATGCGGATCTTCGTGGCCCTGATCTGCAGGCCCTCCGGGATCAACCCGTAGTCGGCGATCGCGTGCAGCAGGACGACGAAGTCCTCGTGGCTGTCCACGGCGGCTCGGCCGGTGGGCGCGAAGGCGTAGGCGATCAGGTAGTCGCTGCGGACGACGTTCACGCCCTGGTCGTCGACGGCGGGGGCGATGGTGCCCTTGACCTTGATGCCGCCGGGCAGCAGCGTGGTGCCCTGCTTGAGCCGGGTCACCAGCGACGGCAGGATCGGCTCGAAGTCCTCGCGCGTCCCTGCCGGCGCCAGCGAGAAGAACGCGGTGGGGTCATGCCCCACCAGCACCGCCGGGTCCAGCCTGGCCGCGATGACGGCCCTGCGCACCTGCTCGTGCTCGGGTGCCGCGACCACGCCCTGCTCGCCGTCCGCCCAGGTCTCGAACTCCGTGCCGGCGAACGGCCGGTCGAGGTCCACGGCGGACGCGGGGCTCGACGGTCCTTCGGCGACACCGCCCCACATCAGGCCGGCGGCCACGAGACCGGTCACCGCGAACGCCGCCACGAGCCCGCCGACGAGACCTCTCCTGCCGCGTCTCTCCCGTCTGAACTCGCGTTCGACCCGACGGCCCCACTCGGCGTCGTTCAGGTCTGGATGATCTTCAAGGCCCCCATAAAGACTCACGAGGCGGGGATCGTAGACGTCGGCCCGCGCGTTAGCAGGTATCTCGGTGTAAGTCGATAGCCTGCCCTCCGTAGACTTCACTGCTGTGACTGAACTCGACACCGCAACCCAGCGTCCTGACCTCCCCGCCGCGTGGACTCCGGCGGAGGTAGAGGCGGAGCTGTACCAGCGGTGGGTCGACCGGCGTTACTTCGAGGCGGACGTCAAGAGCGACAAGCCGCCGTTCACCATCGTGCTGCCGCCGCCGAACGTCACCGGCTCGCTGCACATGGGCCACGCCATGAACCACAGCGTGATGGACGCGTTGTCGCGCCGCCGCCGCATGCAGGGCTACGAGGTCCTGTGGCTGCCCGGCATGGACCACGCGGGCATCGCGACCCAGAACGCCGTCGAGCGCGACCTGGCCAAGCAGGGCATGTCCCGGCAGGACCTCGGGCGCGAGAAGTTCGTCGAGCGCGTCTGGGAGTGGAAAGAGGAGTACGGCGGCAAGATCCTCGACCAGATGAAGCGCCTCGGCGACGGCATCGACTGGTCGCGTGAGCGCTTCACCATGGACGAGGGGCTCTCGCGCGCCGTCCAGACGATCTTCAAGAAGATGTACGACGACGGCCTGATCTACCAGGCCGAGCGGATCATCAACTGGTGCCCGCGCTGCCAGACGGCGCTGTCGGACATCGAGGTCGACCACAGCGAGGACGACGGCGAGCTCGTCTCGATCCGCTACGGCGACGGGCACGCGTCGATCGTCGTCGCGACCACGCGCGCCGAGACGATGCTGGGTGACACCGCGGTCGCCGTCCACCCGGACGACGAGCGCTACCGGCACCTCATCGGCACCGAGGTCGAGCTGCCGCTGACCGGCCGCCGGATCCCGATCGTCGCCGACGCGCACGTCGACCCGAAGTTCGGCACCGGCGCCGTCAAGGTGACGCCCGCCCACGACCCGAACGACTTCGAGATCGGCCAGCGCCACGGCCTGCCGAACCTCACGATCATGGACGGCCGCGCGACCATCACCGCGCACGGCCCGTTCGAGGGCATGGACCGGTTCGAGGCCCGTCCCGCGATCGTCGCCGCGCTGCGCGCCGAGGGCCGGATCGTCGCGGAGAAGCGGCCGTACGTCCACTCCGTCGGGCACTGCTCGCGGTGCAACACGGTCGTCGAGCCGCGCCTGTCGCTGCAGTGGTGGGTCAAGGTGGAGAACATCGCCGCCGCCGCGTCCGCCGCCGTCCGCGACGGCCGCACCAAGATCCACCCGGCCGAGCTGAACAAGCGGTACTTCGACTGGACCGACAACCTGCACGACTGGTGCATCTCGCGCCAGCTCTGGTGGGGCCACCGGATCCCGGTCTACTACGGCCCGAACGGTGAGGTCGTCTGCGTCGGACCGGACGACGAGGTGCCCACCGGTGAGGGCTGGCGTCAGGACGAGGACGTCCTCGACACCTGGTTCTCGTCGGGTCTGTGGCCGTTCTCGACGCTGGGCTGGCCGGAGTCCACCGAGGACCTCAAGAAGTTCTATCCGACGTCCGTTCTCTCGACCGGCTACGACATCCTGTTCTTCTGGGTCGTCCGGATGATGATGTTCGGTCTGTACGCGATGGACGAGGTCCAGCCGTTCGACCACGTCTTCCTGCACGGTCTCATCCGCGACCAGTACGGCAAGAAGATGTCGAAGTCCAAGGGCAACGGCATCGACCCGCTGGACTGGATGGAGCGCTACGGCGCGGACGCCACCCGGTTCACGCTGCTGCGCGGCACGAACCCCGGTTCGGACATGGCCGTCGCCGAGGAGTGGGCGGCCGGTTCCCGCAACTTCACCACGAAGCTGTGGAACGCCACCCGGTTCGCGCTGGCCAACGGCGCGACCGTGGAGCGTCCGCTGCCGGACCGTGCCGAGCTGACGGCGGCCGACCGCTGGATCCTCGACGAGCTCGACGCCCTGGTGTCCACTGTGGACTCCAACTTCGAGGCGTTCCAGTTCTCCCGTGCGTGCGAGGCGCTGTACAGCTTCACGTGGGACGAGTTCTGCGACTGGTACCTGGAGATCGCGAAGGTCCAGATCGCGGACGGCCGCACGGAGGCCACGCAGGCCGTCCTCGGCCACGTCCTCGACGTCCTGCTGCGCCTGCTGCACCCGTCGATCCCGTTCATCACCGAGACGCTGTGGACGTCGCTGACCGGCGGCGAGTCGCTCGTCGTGGCCGCGTGGCCGACCGCCTCGGGCGCCGAGCGCGACCTCGACGCCAAGGCGGAGATCGAGGGCCTGAAGAAGCTCGCGACCGAGATCCGTCGCTTCCGTTCCGAGCAGGGCCTCAAGCCGGGCCAGAAGGTCGCGGGCAAGGTCCGCGGCGCGTGCTGCGTCGGCCTGACCGACCAGGTCCCGTCCGTGCGTTCGCTGACGCGGCTGACCGAGCCCGGTGACGAGTTCACCGTCTCCGCGACGCTCGAGGTCGGCCTGCCCAAGGGCGCGGTGAAGGTCGAGCTGGACCTGTCCGGCACGATCGACGTGGCCGCCGAGCGCAAGCGTCTCGCCAAGGACCTCGCCGTGGCGCAGAAGGAACTCGAGGGCACGACGAAGAAGCTGGGCAACGAGGCGTTCCTCGCCAAGGCGCCCGCCGACGTCAAGGCCAAGATCGAGGAGCGCAAGGCCACCGCCGAGTCCGAGATCGCCCGCATCAACGAGCGCCTGGCCGCGCTGCCGGAGGCGTAAGCACCGTGGAAACGAACCTCGACGAGTTCCTCGACGTCGAGAACGAGCTCAACCAGCGCTGGCCCGAGACGAAGCTCGAGCCGTCGCTGGACCGGATCAAGGCGCTCGCCCACGTGCTGGGCGACCCGCAGGCGTCGTACCCGGTCGTGCAGCTGACGGGCACGAACGGCAAGACGTCGACGTCGCGCATGGTCGATGCGCTCTTCACGCGCATCGGCCTGCGCACCGGCCGGTTCACGAGCCCGCACCTGCAGCTCGCGACCGAGCGGATCAGCATCGACAACCAGCCGATCAGCCCCGAGCGCTACGTCGAGATCTACCGCGACATCGAGCCGTACGTCGCGATGGTGGACGCCCAGTCCGAGATCAGGCTGAGCAAGTTCGAGGTGCTCACCGGCATGGCCTACGCGGCCTTCGCGGAGGCACCGGCCGACGTCGCCGTCGTCGAGGTGGGCATGGGTGGCACGTGGGACGCGACGTCCATCGTGGACACCCGCGTCGCCGTGCTCACCCCGATCGGCATCGACCACACCGAGTACCTGGGCACCCGTCCCGAGGACATCGCGGTGGAGAAGTCCGGCATCATCAAGCCGGGCGCGGTCGCGATCGTCGGTGAGCAGACCCCCGAGGTCATGAAGGTCATCCTCGAACGCGTGGCCCACGTGGACGCGATGATCGCCCGCTTCGGCAGCGAGTTCGGCGTCATCTCACGCGCGGTCGCCGTGGGCGGCCAGATGATCACGCTGCAGGGCCTCGGCGGCGTCTACGAGGACATCTTCCTTCCCCTGCACGGAGAACACCAGGCAGCGAACGCAGCCCTGGCACTCGCCGCAGTGGAAGCGTTCTTCGGCGCGGGCCCCGAACGCCAGATCGACATCGAGATGGTCCGCGAGGGCTTCGCCTCGGTGGTCACGCCAGGCCGCCTGGAGCGCGTGCGCTCCGCCCCCAACGTCTTCGTGGACGCGGCCCACAACCCCCACGGCGCCGCCGCACTGGCCCGCGCCCTGGAGTCGGAGTTCGGCTTCCGCAAGCTGGTGGCCGTGGTCTCCGTCATGGCCGACAAGGACGCCGAGGGCATCCTCGCCGCTCTGGAGCCGGTGGTGCAGGAACTGGTGATCACCACCAACTCCTCCCCACGCGCCATGGACCCGGACGTGCTGGCGGGCCTGGCCGTCCCGATCTTCGGAGAGGACCGCTTCGAGGTGCGTCCGCGACTGGTCGACGCCGTCGAGGAGGCCATTCACCTCATCGAGGACGAACAGTCCGGCGGCGGCGTGATCGTCACCGGCTCCGTCGTCACCGCGGGCGAGGCCCGCGCGCTGTTCGGAAAGGAGCCGGCATGACCACCCCGGCCCCGCTGAAGAAGGACCCGATGAAGGCGTTCCGCGGCATCATGGCCGGCACGCTGATCCTCGAGGTCATCGTCGTCGCCCTGGCCCTGCCGGTGATCGCCAAGCTGCACGGCGGCGTGACGTCCCTGGTGGGCTGGGTCGCGTTCGGCTTCATCGCGGTGTTCATCGCGATGTGCGCGTTCGTCCGCAAGCCCTGGGCCATCGGGGCTGTCGTCGGGCTGCACGTGCTGCTGATCGCCACCTGGCTGCTGTTGCCGGCCATGGGTGTCATCGGGGTGATCTTCGGGCTGGTCTGGGCCTATCTGTTGTGGTTGCGGAAGGATCTGCTCAAGCGGATGGCGGAGGGCCGGCTTCCGGCGCAGCAACAGCAGGCCGAACAGCAGTCCTGACCGAACGCATTTCCGCAATTCGGCAATAACATTAACTAAACGAATTCCGTCTTCGTGCCCTCGCTCGTCGCAATGCGACGGCGAGGGTTCGTCGTGTTCACCCGATCGTGCTTTGAAACTGGGACTGGTCCCGCGACCTGGCGCTATGCTGCTAGACGCACGAATCTGCGGGGAGGGCACTGGGGATGAGCGGGACCAAGGTCGATCTGGAGACACTGCGCGCTGCCATCAAGGAGTACGAGGCGATCCGCGACGAGCTGGTCATGTACCACCAGGCCGGTCACATCATGACCATGGTCCAAGGTGCGGGCAAGGACATGCCGAGCCAGGTCTACGCGAACTGGGCCCGCGCGACGGGCACGGCGCACCAGCTTTCCAACAAGCAGCTTCAGGACACGCTGACCACCAGGATCGAGAACCTGAACGCCACGCTGAAGCAGTACGAGCAGACCGAGCAGGGCAACAAGGACAACCTCAAGTAGAAGGACTGAACTGTTGCGCATTCGAAGCATCGCCCTCGGTGCGGCCGCACTCGCCCTGCTGGCCGGCTGCGGTGACAGCGGTGGCACGACCGGCGCACCGACGACCGCCTCCACGTCCGCCACCACGGGCGACAGCGGCGGAGCCCCCAAGGTCGAGAACCCGCTGGACGTCAAAGCCTTCGAAGCCGATCCGTGCAGCACGGTCACTCCGGCTCAGGCTCAGGCGTTCGGGTTGCCCGGAGTCACCGGAAAGGTGAACTCGGCCGCTCCTGGTGCGGCGTGCGTGTGGCTCGGTGCGAGCACTCCGGCGAAGATGTCCCCCGGGGTGGGAATTCTCCCGGACGGCACGAATCTCGCCACGATCCTTCCCACGAAGGACACGGCCTACCAGGTGTTCGAGCAGAAGCCCGCTATCCAGGGCTTCCCCACGTACCTCACCCTCGTCGCGGACAGCCGCAACAACGGCGACTGCGCGTTGCTCGTCGCCGTGTCAGATGAGAAGGCCGTCACCTTCACCTTTCAGAGCACCCAAGGCAGTTCGAAGTTCGCTGACCCGTGTGCCGCGATCACCGAGTTCGCGAACCTCGCCATCACCACGATGAAGGCAGGTGCGAAATGACACGGCCCGCGCCGAGTTGCTTCTCAGAGGACAATTCACGTGCTGATGGGCTCTCCGGGGCTCAGATCTACTCCCAGATGCACGGCGGGCCCGGCACCGGCTCTGCCACGGATGCCGCGGCCACGGCTTCCAAGCTGGAGACCAGTTACGCGGGCATCGAGGCGAGGCTCAAGCGGGTCGGCGAGACGCTGGGCGAGGCGTGGACCGGTGCGAGCGCGGACGCCGCACAGGCCGCCGCGAACCCGATCAACCAGGCCATGGTCCAGATGCAGGACGCTCTGCGGCAGGCCGATCACTCGATCTCGAACCAGATCTACCAGTTCACCCTGAACAAGGGCCAGCTCAAGGACATGCCGGCGGCCAAGCCGGACACGAACTTCTGGGACGACGCGACCCCTTGGGACACCGATACCGAGGACAAGGTCAACAGCTACAACGCCGAAGAGAAGCACAACCGCGAGGTCTATTCGGAGTTCCAGAGCGCCAGCAACACCAACCGCGGTGAGCTGCCCAAGGAGTTCCCCGGCGTCACGGCCGACACGTTGCAGGTCGAGATCGCCGACACCGGTGGCAACAACGGTGAAGAGAAGACCACGACGACGAGCAGCAGCACCACGCGCTCGTCCACGACGGGCCTTCCGAACTCGACGAGCACGCCGCAGAGCACGACCGGCACCGGCTGGACCGTGCCCACCACGAACGGCGACCAGACCACCACCAGCTCGTCGGACACCACGAACACGAGCAACACCAACAACACCGGCAGGCCCGACGTCACCGGCAAGCCCCCGGTCGGCAGCGTGATCGACAGACCGAACAACACAGGGCTCCCGCCCGTGGGCGTGCCCGTCCGCCCGAACACCGGTGGCCCCGGCGGTCCTGGCGGCACCAGGGGCCCGGGTGGCGGCCTCACCGGGCCGGGCAGCGGTCGTGGTGGCCCCGGCGGAGCCGGCAAGTTCGGTGGCGGTGGAGCAGGCGGCACGGGCGGAGCGGGCAAGTTCGGCTCCGGCGGCCTCGGCGGAGTCGGAAGCGGCAGTGGCACGTCCGCCCAGCAGCCCGGCGGCAAGGCCGGGGTGTTCGGCGGCATGGGCGAGGCGCACGCGAACGCGGCGGCACGAGGTGGTGCGGCGGGCGCGGCCGGTCGTGGTGGCGCCGCCGGCATGGGCGGTATGGGTGGTCAGGGCCAGAAGGGCCAGGGCGAGGACGACTTGGAACACAAGTCCGCCGACTATCTCATCACCGAGGAGAACACGAACGAGATCATCGGCGACATGCCGATGGTCGCACCGCCGACGATCGGGGGGTGACGTGCTTCGGTCGTCCATCCAACTGTCCGACCTCGCCTTCGACGTCCTGTGGAAGCAGGAGAAGCTCGGGGCGTACCACCCCGCGCTGTCCGTCGACTCGCCCGGTGAGACCGAGGACGAACGCGTGCTCATCGAGCGCGACGTCATCGGTGAGCTGCGCCGGGTCGGGCTCGACCACCCGGACGTGCGGGGCACGCTGCACCTGATCGCCAAGGCGGAGCACGACTACTCGGCCTGGATCGCGGTCACGCCGAACGAGACCAGGCCCGTGGTCGTGGCGGCGAACTCGCAGCACGGGGTGCTCGCCCTGCACGACAACGGGTTCGTGCAGCTGCACCCGATCCGGCCGGAGAACGCGCCGGAGGTCCTCGCGATGCAGCTGCCGGACGTGCCGGCGGGGCGCGGCGCGTCGATCAACGTGCACGAGTCCGAGATCAAGCTGCACCAGCCCGGCAAGGCGTCGCCGTCGATCTCGTTGCGCCAGCTGCTCGCCCAGCCCCGCCAGGGCACGGCGAAGCTGTACGCGGCGAAGCACAACGGCGAGGGCAGGCAGCGGGCCAAGACCTTCCTCACCACGATCGACTTCGAGGACGGCCGCTGGCTCGTGGTCAAGTACACCGACCAGAACCACCAGACGTGGGTGCACGCCACGCCCGCGACGCGTCAGATCATCACGGACTGGCTCAAGCGCCTGACGTGAACCGGATTTACCGCCGCATAACCGGACTGCCGCAGCGTCGCGGCTGTGAGAAAGCCATTCGCCATCGCCGCCGCACTGGCCGCGACGCTGCTGTCCGTCGGTCTGGGCTCGGGCACCGCCAACGCCGAGACCGTTCCCGGTTGTGCCTCTGCCAAGCAGATCGGCACGACGGGCTACGTGAAGTACCAGGGCGCGACCATCGCGTCGGTCAAGCAGTTCGCCGGGTGCGGCAAGAACTACGCCTACACCTGGGTCTGGGACTCCTACGCCAAGAACCACTCGTTCCGCGTCACGAACTGGATCGCCGTGATCGACGGCAACGAGGAGTACCCCGGCGGCGACTCCCGCAGCGGCAACAAGCAGGAGCTGTGGGGCGCCGGTGCGGCCACGCTCGACAAGTGCACCCGCGCGGTCGCGAGCGTCACCGTCCCCGGCGGCAGCTACGTGAGCGGCTGGACGGACCTCCGCTGCTGAAGTTCACTTGCGGTTTCAGAGCTGGCCAGAACCGGCGACTAGAAACCGCGCATGACCTTCGACCGTCGTACGTTGTTCAAGGCAGGCGCATTCGGGACGGCCGCGGCGCTGGTGCCCTCGGGCATCAGCTTCGCGAAGACCGACCGCCCGATCCTCACCCACGGCGTGCAGTCCGGCGACGTCACCTGGGACGGCGGCATCGTGTGGACGCGCGCCGACCGTCCCTCGCGAATGCTCGTCGAGGTGTCCAACGACCCGAGGTTCCGTCACTCCCGCCGCATCCGCGGCCCGTTGCTCACGCCCGAGACCGGCGGTACCGGGCAGGTCAGGGTCTCCGGCCTGCTGCCCGGCCGCCCAGCCCACTACCGCGTCACGGCCGAGGACCTGCACGGCCGCAGCTGCAGCGAGGCCGTCACGGGCAGCTTCACCACCGCCCCGATCGGACGCGACGAGGTCAGCTTCGTCTGGTCCGGTGACGTCGCGGGCCAGGGCTGGGGCATCAACCCCGACATCGGCGGCATGCCGATCTTCAAGGCGATGGCCGACCGCGGGCCGGACTTCTTCATCCACAGCGGCGACAGCGTCTACTCCGACGGCCCGATGCAGGCGAGCGTGACGCTCCCGGACGGCCGGATCTGGCGCAACGTCGTCACGCCGGAGAAGTCCAAGGTGGCCGAGACGCTCGACGAGTACCGCGGCCAGTTCGCGTACAACTTCCTCGACGACAACGTGAAGCGCTTCGCCTCCCAGGTCCCGGTCTACGCGCAGTGGGACGACCACGAGGTCACCAACAACTGGTACCCCGGCGAGATCCTCGACAGCCCGCTCTACACCGAGAAGCGCGTGGACGTGTTGGCACAGCGGGCTTTCCAGGCGTTCCACGAGTGGATGCCGATCGACCGGAAGCGCGCCGTCGACGGGCGGGTCTACCGGAAGTTCTCCTACGGCCGCAACGTCGAGATCTTCGTGCTCGACATGCGCACCTACAAGGACAAGAACACCTCGCCCAAGGACAAGCCGGGCGTGATCCTCGGTGCCCAGCAGGCGAAGTGGCTCGTCGACGGGCTCAGCCGCAGCACCGCCACCTGGAAGATCATCGCGGCGGACCTGCCCGTCGGACTGACGGTCCCGGACGGCGCCGACATCGAGGGCGTCGCGAACGGCCTGCCGGGCGCGCCCAACGGCCGTGAGCACGAGATCGCCTGGGTGCTCAGGGAGCTCAAGCGCCGCCGCGTCCACAACACCGTGTGGCTGACCGCCGACGTCCACTACACCGCCGCGCACCACTACTCGCCCGACCGCGCGGCCGTGGGCGACTTCGACCCGTTCTGGGAGTTCGTGTCCGGTCCGCTGCACGCCGGCGCGTTCGGCCCGAACACGCTCGACCCGACGTTCGGCCCGAAAGCGGAGTTCGTGCACGCCCCGCCCGCCGCCAACACCTCGCCGCTGGACGGGTTCCAGCACTTCGGCGAGGTCAAGGCGTCGCAGCACGAGCTCACGGTGTGGCTGCGCGACGCGACAGGCGCCTCGCTCTGGTCCAAAACGCTGAGGGCCGCCTGACGCGGGTCGTAGGGTCGGTGGGTGCCCATCTCGTTCGACACCACCGGCTTCCGTCAGCTCGACCAGAACACCTGGCAGCACCCCAGCGGTGACCAGGCACAACTGGCCTACTACGGCCTGGTCCCCGATCTGCCGGCCGGGCTGGACGACCTGCCGAGGCTCAGGCACGACCTCGCGCTGATCCACGGCGAGACCGGCTGCCTGATCGAGGCCCACGTCGTCCAGCTCGGCGGTGCGCCCGCGCTGCTGCGGATCGTCAAGATGCCGCTGCCGAACCAGCCGAACGGGCAGGTGTTCGTCGGCTCGTTCACCATCCCCAAGGAGAGCTGCAGCGCGGTGTTGCAGCTCGGCGCGCTGGAACGCGGTATGACGGGCACGCGTGAGGCCATCCTGGCGGCCGAGATCGGGTTCCAGAACTGGCTCAAGCCGCACCCGTACGCCCCCGAGCTGGAAGGCGTGCTGCCGTTCCACGCGGGCGACGATCCGCGTCACGACGCACGGTTCCCCGAACACCCGTTGACGCGGGTACGGCAGTGGGCGCACCACGTGGCTCGCACGGCACGGGTGGATCCGGGGTTCGCCTCGCTGCCGCCGTTCAGGGTCCAGGCGCCGCCACCGCCGGTCGGGCCGGGTCAGAGTCTCGTCACGGCGCTGCCGAGCCTGCCGGTCAAGGGCTTCGTCGGGCTGCAGATCGGCGAGCAGACGACGTACTGGCACACGTCCGACCCGAAGCTCACGGAGATGCTCGGCCGCGGCCTCATGGGCCGGTCGCCGCTCGCCGAGACCCGGTTTCGCGACATGCTGCTCATCGACGTCGAGACCGGCGAGGCGATGATCCCCGACCGCTTCACCACCAACGGCAACATGACCGCGCACGGCACGCACCTGCAGCAGGTCACGCTGCCCGAGGCCGACGCGGCGCTGACCGACGACGACGTCATGGACGCCTTCAAGTGGGCGGGCCGGATGGCGGGCGTGGCGGCGGAACGCGGTGAGCACCTTTCCCTGGAACCGATCGAGAACCAGGGCGAGCAGGCTGATCCGCACGTCCTCCTGGCCGTGCAGCCGCACGAGGGACAGCAGGTGGTCGTCGCCCAGTTCTCGCCACCGCCGACCGAGGGACCGCTGGCGGGCGCACCGAGCCGCAGCGCGCCCGCGACACCGGAGTCGGTCGAGGGCATCGGCGTGATCGCCGGCCTGGCGGTCAACGAGTGGCGCTCGCATCCGCTGCGGATGGCGATCACCTACCGTCGTCCGGCGGGCTGATTGCAAACATTTGCAGTAGTCGACGTATTGTTTCTCGCTGTTTGTCGTGGTTTCGTGCAGCAACCCTGCAAGAGTTTGCGACAAGGAGGTCGCGATGCGTCGGGTCGTCGCCGCGCTCGCTGCACTGGTTTTGCTCCCCCTGACACCCGTTCAGGCCGTTGCCGCTCCACCGCAACGCCTGGCCGTGGGGGAGGTGGTGGACATAGCGCCCGGTGTGCGCGACGGGGACGCGAGACTCGCGTTGCCGCCCAAGCGGGACGACCTGCGGGGCGAGCGCTTCTACTTCGTGATGCCCGACCGGTTCGCGAACGGCGACCCCCGCAACGACCGGGGCCGCTCGAACGCCGCCGAGAACGGCTTCAACCCCGCTGACAAGGGCTTTTACCACGGCGGTGACCTCAAGGGCCTGCACGGGAAGCTCGACTACCTCGACGGCATGGGCATCACGGCGATCTGGATGACGCCGATGTTCCTCAACCGCTGGGTGCAGGGCGACAGCGCCGGGTACCACGGCTACTGGACGCTCGACTTCACCAAGCTCGACCCGCACTTCGGCACCACGCAGGAGATGCGCGACCTGATCCGCGACGCGCACCGCCGCGGCATCAAGGTCTTCTTCGACATCGTCGCGAACCACACCGCCGACGTGATCAAGTACGCGGAGAACAAGACCCAGTACGTCTCGACCGGTGCGCAGCCGTACCTGGACGCGGACGGCAAGCCGTTCGACATCGCGGACTACGCGGGCAAGTCCACGTTCCCGAAGCTCGACGCGGCCAAGTCCTTCCCGTACACGCCGGTGAAGGACGGCCAGACGAAGTACCCGTTGTGGCTCAACGACTCCACGCTCTACCACAACCGCGGCGACTCGACGTTCTCCGGCGAGTCGAGCGAGCAGGGCGACTTCTCCGGCCTCGACGACCTGATGACCGAGCACCCGCGCGTGGTCAACGGCATGAAGGACATCTTCACCAGCTGGATCGACACGCTCGACATCGACGGCTACCGCGTCGACACCGTCAAGCACGTCAACCTCGAGTTCTGGCAGGCCCTCGCGCCGCACGTGAAGCAGTACGCGAACCGCAAGGGCAAGAAGGACTTCTTCGTGTTCGGCGAGGTCTTCGACTCCTCGCCCGAGAACACCTCGAAGTACACGACCGACGGCCGCATGCAGGCCACGCTGGACTTCCCGTTCCAGAGCAGCGCGCTGAACTTCCTGTCCGGCAAGGGTTCCCAGCGTCTCGGCGAGGTGCTGCTGGACGACGACCGCTACATCGACGCCGACTCCAACGCCTCGTCGCTGCCCACGTTCCTCGGCAACCACGACATGGGCCGCATCGCGTGGATGATCCGCAACGACCGGCCGGGCATCTCGGACGCCGAACTGCTGGAGCGCCTCAAGCTCGGCAACCAGCTGATGTACCTGTGGCGTGGCAACCCGGTCGTCTACTACGGCGACGAGCAGGGCTTCGCGGGCACGGGCGGCGACAAGCTCGCACGTCAGGACATGTTCGCCTCCAAGACGCCCGAGTACATGGCGGAGAAGCTCGTCGGCTCCGACCGCACGGGCGCTCAAGACAACTTCAACACCTCTCACCCGTTGTACCAGCAGCTCAAGGCACTGGCCGCACAGGTCGACCGCGATCCGGTGTGGCGTGATGGCAACCAGGTGCTCCGGTACGCCGACGGTGACGTGTTCGCGTTCAGCCGCATCCTCGGCCGCGAGCACCTCGTCGTCGCCAACGCCGGTACCGCGCCCGCGACCGTCACCGTGCCGGTGTCGTCCTCGGCCTTCGAGAACGCCCAGGTCCAGAACGGCCGCGTCACGGTGACCGTGCCCGCGCTGTCCTCCTTGGTGCTCAAGGGAACCAGCGACGTCGCGAAGTCGAAGCCGGCGCCCGTGCTGGTCACCCCGGCTGCCGGAACCGTGCTGGACAAGCGCGTCGAGCTCCGGGCGGACGGCATCAGCGCACCGAACGCCGCCGCCACTTTCGCCGCCCGTGTCGAGGGCACCCGCGACTGGACCGTGCTCGGCACCGACGACGCCGCTCCCTACCGCGTTTTCGCTGACCTGTCGGCACTTCCGGGTGCGGCCGTCGGCAAGCGCGTCGAACTGCGCGTGGTGGCGAAGTCCGGTGAGATCGGCGCGGACGGCGCGTTCGTGTCGCTCGTGGCCGCGCCGCCGGTCCCGGACCCCGGCACGAAGAACCCGGACTGGCTGGTCGTGCACTACGCGCGCGACAACTACGACGGCTGGGGCCTGCACGCCTGGGGCGACGTCGAGACGCCGACCGAGTGGGGCGCCCCGCTGCCGTTCGCGGGGGAGGACACCTACGGGCGGTTCGCGTGGATCAAGCTGAAGCCGGGCGCCAAGTCGGTCGGGCTCATCGCGCACAAGGGCGACGAGAAGGACACGTCGGTCGACCGGTTCGTGGATCCGAGCGTGACGCCTGAGGTGTGGCTGAAGCAGGGCGACCCGGCCGTGTACGCGTCCGAGCAGGCGGCCACGGGCAAGGCGGTCGTGCACTACGTCGGTGACGCCACCGGAGCCGTGGTGCGTGTTGCCGGACGGGCTGACGTGCCGTTCACCGGCGGCGTCGCGGAACTCCCGCCCACCACCGACTTCTCCGTCGTGCGCGGCACGACCGCGGAGGCTTCGGGCAAGTTCACGAGTGGCCACTCGTGGGTGGCGGGCGGGAAGGTGCACGCTTCGAAGGCCGCCGCCGAGAGCCGGGCGGTGATCCACTACAACCGCGCGGACGGTGACTACACCGACTGGACGATGTACCACTGGACGGGTTCCGCGGAGCCCTCGCCGGGCTGGAACCAGTCGCGGGTGCCGGACGGGCGTGACCAGTTCGGCGTCTACTGGTCGGTGCCGCTCGCGGCCGGTGCGGCGGGTCTGAGCTACATCGTGCACCGCGGTGACACCAAGGATCCCGGCCCGGACCAGTTCCTGGACCTGGGCCAGAAGGGCAACGAGGTGTGGCAGCTGCAGGGCAACGAGACCTACCTGCTGCCGTCCAGTGTCGGACCGGCCGCCGATGACGACCTGACCAAGGCCAAGGCGATCTGGATCTCGAAGGACAAGGTCGTCTGGGACGTGCCGGCCGTGCAGTCCGACGGTTACCGGCTCGAGTACGGCGCACGGGTGCTGCGGCTGTCGCCCACGACCGAGGAGGTGCCGGCGCAGTTCCCGCACCTTCGCGGGAAGCCGGTGTTCGCCGTGCGCGGGTTCGTCGACGAGGCGTTGCGGGACAAGCTCTCCGCCGTGCACGTCGACGCGGGTGGTGCGATCCGGCACCGCACGAGCGTGCAGATCGCAGGCGTGCTGGACGATCGATTTGCTTCTGCCGCAACGAAACTGACGTTCGGGCCGACGTTCGACCGCGACCGCGCGTCGGTCAGGCTGTGGGCGCCGACCGCGACCAACGTCAAGCTGCGCCTGTTCGACCAGCCCTCCGGCGAACCGAAGAAGGTCGTGCAGCTCAAGCGCGACGACGCCTCGGGGTCGTGGACCGGCACGGGGGACTGGAAGAACAAGTACTACCAGTTCGAGGTCACCAACTGGCAGCGCACGGTCGTGGTCACCGACCCGTACTCCGTGGCGCTGTCGGTGAACTCGACGCACTCGCAGTTCGCCGATCTGAAGGACAGCCGTTCGATGCCCGCAGGGTGGTCGAAGGACGTCGCGAAGGGCATGGGCGGCGCGATCACCGAGCTGCACGTGCGGGACTTCTCGATCAACGACCAGTCGGTGCCCGCTGCTGATCGCGGCACGTACAAGGCGTTCACGCACCGCGACTCGACCGGCATGAAGCACCTCAAGACGCTGGCCGCGGCGGGCATGGACACCGTGCACCTGTTGCCGACGTTCGACATCGCGACGATCCCCGAGAAGCGCTCCGACCAGGCCACTCCGGCCTGCGACCTGGCGTCTTTGCCCGCGGACTCGGACCAGCAGCAGGCCTGCGTCGGTGCGGTGGCCGGTAGTGACGGCTTCAACTGGGGCTACGACCCGTTCCACTACGACGTGCCGGAGGGTTCGTACGCCACGGCGGACGCGCAGAACGGCGCCGCGCGCTCGAAGCAGTACCGCGAGATGGTGAAGTCGTTGCACGACAACGGCAACCGCGTGGTGGTGGACGTCGTCTACAACCACACGGCGGCGTTCGGCGACGCACCGACGTCCGTGCTGGACAAGGTCGTGCCCGGCTACTACCAGCGGCTCAACCTCGACGGCTCGGTAGCGAACTCCACGTGCTGCGCGAACACCGCGACCGAGAACGCCATGATGGGCAAGCTCGTCGTGGACTCCGTGGTGCGGTGGGCGCGCAACTACAAGGTCGACGGCTTCCGGTTCGACCTGATGGGCCACCACCCGAAGGCGAACATCCTGGCGGTGCGGGCGGCTCTGGACGCGCTGACCGTCGAACGCGACGGCGTGGACGGGCGCAGGATCGGCGTCTACGGCGAGGGCTGGGACTTCGGCGAGGTCGCCGGCAACGCCCGGTTCGAGCAGGCCACCCAGGCGAACATGGCCGGCACGGGCATCGGCACGTTCAGCGACAGGCTGCGCGACGCGGTGCGCGGCGGCGGTCCGTTCGACGACGACCCGCGCGTGCAGGGTCTCGGCTCCGGTCTGGCCGGGGACGTGAACTCCTCGCCTGCCAACGGGAACGTGGCCGCGCGGCTGGAGAACTACAGCGACCTGGTCAAGCTCGGCATGGCGGGCAACATGGCGTCGTACCGGTTCCGGTCGACGGCCGGGCCGGTGGTGTCGGGCCGCGACGTGCAGTACAACGGCTCTCCCGCCGGGTACACCGGGCAGCCGCTGGAGGCGATCACGTACGTCGACGCGCACGACAACGAGGCGTTGTTCGACGCGTTGATGTACAAGCTGAAGCCGGAGACGTCGATGGCCGACCGCGTGAGGATGCAGACGGTCTCGCTGGCGCCGGCGTTGCTCGGGCAGGGGCGGCCGTTCGTGCACGCGGGCACCGAGTTCCTGCGCTCGAAGTCGTTGGACCGCAACAGCTACGACTCGGGCGACTGGTTCAACTCCTACGACCCGTCGTTGCGCGACAACGGTTTCGGTCGCGGGTTGCCGCCCAAGGCCGACAACGAGTCGAAGTGGCCGTACGCGAAGCCGTTGCTGGCCGGGCCGAAGCCGTCCTCCGCGGACATGAAGGCCTCGCTGGACGCGACCCTGGAACTGCTGCGGATCCGGCAGTCGTCACCGCTGTTCTCGCTGGGGTCGGCGGACCTGGTGCAGCAGAAGGTGTCGTTCCCCGCCGCCGAGTCCGGTGTGATCGTCATGCACGTCGACGACACGGCCGGGCCGGACGTGGACCCGGCTCGTCGCGGGCTGGTCGTCGTGATCAACCCGTTCCCGACGGACCAGGCCGTGACGCTGCCCGCAGGGGACTGGAAGGCCGTGACCAGCGAGAAGAAGGCCGGAGCCGCGCGTTCGGTCGTCGTGCTGGAGCGATAGTTCCGCTGAGAAATAGTTTTGTTCCAGATTAGTTTGGTACCGTGGTGCTCATGGGCACGACGGGGTGTACTGACCTGATGATGCTGCTGCATCGGACGGCGCACGCGCTCGAGACAGAGCTGACGGCGAGGCTCGCGGACATCGGTCTGAGTCCGCGAGCCCGTTGCGTTCTGTCGAGCGCGCTGGACGCGGGACTCACGCAGACCGAGATCGCCGACATGGTCGACATCGACAAGACGACCATGGTCGTGACGATGGACGCGCTCGAATCCGCTGGTTACGCCGAGCGCAAGCCGTCGCCGACGGACCGCCGTGCGCGCGTTGTTGTCGTGACCGAGTCGGGGCGTGAGATCGTCGCGAAGGCCGACGACGTGTACTCGGACGTTGTCGGGAGCGTCCTGGGCTCGTTGCCGGACGACGAGCGTTCTGGCCTGGTCAGCGGCCTGACCCGGCTGGTGGAAGGCCGGTTGAGCACCCCCGTGCCGTGTGAGAAGCCGCCTCGCAAACGTGCTCTGCGTCATGCCGTCAGCTAACAGATAGTCCCGTACAAAACTATCTGCTACGGTTCCTCTCATGACTTCAGGGGGATCGAAGACCGACACGCGCTGGCTGGCGCTGATCGTGTTGTGCGCGGGGATGTTGATGATCGTGCTGGACCAGACGATCGTGAACGTCGCGCTGCCCGCGATCGCGGAGGACCTCGACTTCGGCCAGGCCGGGCTGGCCTGGGTCGTCAACGCGTACCTGATCGCCTACGGCGGTCTGCTGCTGCTCGCGGGTCGTCTGGGCGACCTGATCGGGCACAAGAAGGTGTTCCTGATCGGCCTCGGCGTCTTCACCGTCGCGTCACTGCTGTGCGGGCTGTCCTTCAGCTCCGAGATGCTGATCGTGGCGAGGTTCGTGCAGGGTGCGGGCGGTGCGCTGGCCACGTCCGTGACGCTGGGCATGGTCGTGACGATGTTCCCGGAGCCGGGGGAGCAGAGGCGCGCCATCGGCGTGTTCAGCTTCGTCGCGGCGGCGGGCGCGTCCCTCGGCCTGCTGCTCGGCGGTGTGCTGACCGACGCGATGTCGTGGCACTGGATCTTCTTCGTGAACATCCCGATCGGCATCGTCGCCGCCGTCGCCGCGGTGCGCCTGGTGCCGGACTCGGTCGGTCTCGGCCTGCGTGAAGGCGCGGACGTGCTCGGCGCGTTGCTGATCGTGGCCGCGGTGATGCTCGGCGTCTACACGATCGTCAAGGCGGAGCACTACGGCTTCGGCTCCGCCCACACGCTGGGCCTGGGCGCCGTCGCCGTGGCGTTGCTGGTGGGATTCGTCGTGCGCCAACGGACTGCCGCGAAGCCGCTGCTGCCGTTGCGGGTGTTCCGGTCCCGCAACGTGACGGGCGCGAACCTGGTGCAGATCTCCATGGTCGCCGGCATGTTCGGCCTGTTCTTCCTCGGCACCTTGTACATGCAGCTCGTGCTGCAGTACACGCCGCTGCAGATCGGCCTGGCGTTCATGCCCGTCGCGCTGGCGATCGCGGTGTTCTCGGTGTCGCTGTCGGCGCGTCTGAACTCACGGTTCGGCGAGCGCAACATGCTGATCGTGGGCCTGCTGTTCATGCTGGTCGGCATGATCGTGTTCGCGCAGGTGCCGGTCGACGGCTCGTACCTCGCGGACATCCTGCCCGCCGTCGCCCCGCTGGGCATCGGGATGGGCCTGTCGTTCCCGGCACTGATGACGCTGGCGATGTCGGGCGCCGCCCAGGGCGAGGCGGGGCTGGCTTCCGGGCTGGTGAACACGACCGCGCAGGTGGGCGGGGCGCTGGGGCTGGCGGTGCTGGCCACCACGTCGACCAGCTACACGTCGTCGCTGCTGGCCTCCGGTGTCGGGCGGCTGGAGGCGTTGACCTCCGGGTTCCACCTGGCGTTCTGGATCTCGGCCTCGCTCGTGACGGTGGCCCTCGGGTTGGCGGTGTTCGTGCTGCGGCAGGTTTCCGTGGACCGTTCTGCTCAGCCCGTGCCGGTGCACTAGTGGTCGGCTAGTTCTTCTCGCTTCTGGACGTCCTCGGTGCGCAGGATCGTGAACTTGCGGTCCTTCGCGTCGAGGACTTTGAGGAAGCCCGGGCTGGTCTCGAAGACGTAGACCTCTTGGGCGTCGTTGATGCGTTCCTTCGGGACCCACGGGGTGCTGACGATGGCAGCCACCGCCAAGGCGGAGCCGGCCACCAGCCAAGCGAACCACTTGAGTACCCAACGGGCGTTGCGGATGGCCAGAACCATGGCCGTGCCGATCACCACCGCTCCCGCGGACAGCCACCAGCGGTGGTAGGTCAGGGTGTGGGAGACCATCAGGGCCAGGAGCACGATGAGGGCGAGAAGTGACGTCGTGTTGTGGCGCTCGGGGTCCTTGCGGGTGTTCAGGAAGTAGAAGAACGTGGCCGGGGTGACGATCATCAGCAGAACCGTGCTGATGCGGTCGTCGGCCATGAACGTACCGAGGAACAGGCCTGGGGCGTCGTCCAGTTCGAGCGTGTGAAGCAGGGCGAAACTCGTGTGCCAGTCATATCCGGACACCGCGAGGAGCCTGAGCAGAACGAAGAGGACGGCGGCGCCGGTCAGCGCGGAACCCGTGTGCTTTGCACTCACTCGCAGAACGTATCGCCGCCGTGTGCGGGGCGGTGGGAGTAGCCCCCGTCACAGCCCTCCCGGAGGGCGTCGGAAGTGCGCGGTTACCCTTGTCGGCACATCCCGTACCTGTTTCGAGGAGTCACACCGTCGTGTCCGAGCGCACCCTGGTTCTCGTTAAGCCCGATGGCGTTGAGCGTGGTCTCGTTGGCGAGGTGATCGCCCGCATCGAGCGCAAGGGCCTCAAGCTCGCCGCTCTCGAGCTGCGCACCGCCGACCGCGCCACCGCCGAGCAGCACTACGCCGAGCACGACGGCAAGTCGTTCTACGGTGACCTGGTGGACTTCATCACCGGTGGGCCGCTGGTCGCGATCGTGGTGGAGGGTGTTCGGGCGATCCCGGCGTTCCGTCAGCTCGCCGGTGGGACCGACCCCGTCGAGAAGGCCACGCCCGGCACGATCCGCGGGGACTTCGGCACCGAGGTTCAGTACAACCTGGTGCACGGGTCCGACTCGGCCGAGTCGGCCGAGCGTGAGATCAAGATCTGGTTCCCGAACCTCTGAGGTTTTCGCTGTGGCGGCCCTGACCGGTGAAAATCGGTTGGGGTCGTTGTTATTTTCTGGGCTGTGCCACTTTCCAGGACGCAGCTCGCCGCAGATCTCGCCGTTGTGGGGCTGGAGTTCCTCGGCCTGCTGGATCACGAGCCCGCTTTTCCCACCCCACCCGGTCGTAGCGCGGCTTCCAGCCTGACCGAGCACGGACGCTTCGACACGCGTGCGGTGAGCATCGACGACCCCGGGTTCGCGGCGAAGGTCAACGCTGACTGGTGGGGGATGGCCGTCGAGTACGAACTCTTCGACGAGCGGCGTGAGTGCCTTTTCCCGGTGGACTTCCGGGATCCCGGGGACGGTGAAAGCCGGTTCGAGTGGGTCAGGGTCCGGTTGCGGGACGGCGTGGATTCCTTGGACGTCGCCGGGGATGCGTGCCGGCACTTTCGCGGGTGGCGGTTCGAGGAGGACGGGCGGGAGTTCTGGGTGCCCGAGTTCACGATGTTGTCGGTGGATTCCCGGATGTTGATCCATACGACGTTGTGGGGGAACTACACGGTCGGCACGATCGTGGTCCGGCCTGACCGGGTGCGCGCGGGTTGAGCCGGCTTCGCGTTGTCAGGCCCTTCGCGGGCTGCTGCCCAGGCCGCCTGCCGTTGCCCCGTTGAGACGGGTTCCCTCCGGGTAGCCGAGCGGCAGGTACATCGACACGTCGTCCCACCTCTCGTCGCCCACCGCGATCGCGTTCGGCATCCGTCCGCATTCGCGGAACCCGAGGCTCTCGTACAGCTCGATGGCGCCGTGGTTGTTGCCGCGCACACCCAGCATCAGGATTTCGATGCCGTGCGCACGTGCGTTCTCGACCAGGCCCTCCATCACCCGCTTGCCGAGCCCGAGGCCACGGGCCGAGGGGTGGGCCATGACCTGCTGGACCTCTGCGCGGTGCTGGAACACGGCGGTCGAGCCTCGGCGCCACAGGCCCACCGCGCGCACCACGCCGTCCACGGTCACGGCCGCGAAGGCCGCGTCACCGTCGCGGACCTGCTTCAGGACGGTGTCCAGCCAGGTTGAGATCCGGTCGTGGGCCGGGGGCTCGTGGTAGCCGACCGCGCCGCCCGCTGCCACTACGTCGTGCACGACTGCGTGGATCTCTGCGCGGATCGTGTCGTCGGCCTCTGAGAGCCAGTGCAGGGCGGTGGTGGGCATGGGGTGATCGTAATTGCGTCGAGAATTGTCAGACCTGTTCGTTACCGTCGGGCAGGTGGACAACCTCGTTGAGGCCAAGGCTCTGACCAAGCACTTCGGGTCGTTTGAGGCCGTTCGTGGGATCGACGTCGAGGTTCGGCGCGGGGAGGCGTTCGGGTTTCTCGGGCCCAACGGTGCCGGGAAGTCGTCGACCATGCGGATGATCTCGTGCGTGTCCGGGCGCAGCGGCGGCGAGCTCAAGGTGCTCGGGATGGACCCGGCTGCGCAGGGGCCGCAGATCCGGGCTCGGCTGGGGGTGGTGCCGCAGCTCGACAACCTGGACACGGAGTTGACGGTTCGGCAGAACCTGCAGATCTACGGGCGGTACTTCGGGATGTCGCGGGCGAAGTGCCGGGAGAAGGCTGAGGAGCTGCTGGAGTTCGCGCAGCTGAGTGACAGGGCCGATCACGAGGTCGAGCCGCTCAGTGGCGGGATGAAGAGACGGCTCACGATTGCTCGGTCGTTGGTGAACGATCCGGAGTTGCTGTTGCTGGACGAGCCGACCACCGGGTTGGACCCGCAGGCTCGGCATCTGTTGTGGGACAGGCTGTTCCGGCTGAAGCAGGACGGTGTCACGCTCATCATCACCACGCACTACATGGACGAGGCCGAGCAGTTGTGCGATCGGCTCGTGGTGATGGACGGCGGGCGGATCGCGGCTGAGGGGTCGCCCAGCGAGCTGATCAGTCGGTACTCCACCAGGGAAGTGCTGGAGCTGCGGTTCCAGCCTGGGGCGGCGAAGCCGGATTTGGAGAGGTTCGCCGAACGGGTCGAGGTTCTGCCGGATCGGTTGCTGCTGTACACGCAGGACGGGGAGCACACGCTGAGCGTGGTGCACGAGCACGGGGTTCAGCCCGTGCAGAGTCTTGTGCGGCGCAGTTCGCTGGAGGACGTGTTCCTCCGGCTCACCGGGCGGACGTTGGTGGACTGATGCAGACGCTGAGGGCCTCCTGGTTCGGCTTCGAGAAGCACTGGATGTGGTACCGGCGCAACTGGCGGGCCACTGTGGTGTCGAGCTTCTTGACGCCGGTGTTGTTCCTTTTGGCGCTGGGGCTCGGGTTCGGGTCGCAGGTGCAGTCGACGGCGTTGATCGGCGGGGTGCCGTATCTGGAGTACCTCGCGCCCGCGCTGGTGGTCGTCACGGCGTTGCAGGGGGCGACGTTCGAGTCGACTTACGCGATCATGTCGGCGTTTCTGTGGCAGAAGACGTACGTCGGGATGGTGGCGACGCCGATCACGCCCGCGCAGGTGTTGTACGGGCAGATGTTGTGGATCGGGTCGCAGATGTTCGTGCGGTCCGCGGTGTTCGTGGGGATCGCGGTTGTCCTTGGTGCGGCTGCGGGGCCTGGGATTCTCGTGGCGATTCCTGTTGCGACGGTGGCGGCGCTGGCGTTCAGCGCGCCGTTGGTCGCGTACAGCGCGACGTTGGACAAACCTGACGGCTTCACCACGATCTTCCGGTTCGTGATGATGCCGATGACGTTGTTCACCGGCGCGTTCTTCCCGGTCAGCCAGCTGCCGGAGTGGTTGTTGCCGGTGGTGTGGCTGACGCCCGCCTGGCACGGCATCGAGCTCGCGCGCGGTGCGACGTTCGGGACGATCGACCTCTTGCCCGCGTTGGGGCACCTCGTTTACCTCGTGGCGCTGACGGCCGCGGGCATCGCGCTCGGCGTGAAGTTCTTCCACCGGAGGCTGGCGGTATGACGCAGACCCTCGATCGCGAGAAGGCCGTGCCCGCCAGCGTGGGGCTGTTGTGGCGCGTGATCCCGCCCGGGCTTTACGGCGGGAAGGCGAGCATGCTCGTCGAACGCGCTGCGGTCGTGAACCGGCGCGCGTGGTTCGTGCTGGTCGGCGGGGCGTTCGAGCCCGTGCTGTTCCTGTGGTCGCTGGGGCTCGGGTTCGGGCAGATGGTGTCGGCGGTGGCCGGGCCGGACGGGCGGCCGATCTCGTACGCGGCGTTCGTCGCGCCCGCGTTGCTGGCGGCCAGCGCGATGAACGGGGCCGTGTACGACGCGACGTTCAACGTGTTCTTCAAGTTCAAGTACGTGAAGCTGTACGACGCGATGCTCACGACGCCGATGGGGCCGATGGACATCGCGATCGGCGAGATCGCCTGGGCGCTGCTCAGGGGCGGTCTGTACTCGGCCGGGTTCCTCGCGGTCATGCTCGGGATGGGGCTGATCTTCTCGCCGTGGGCGCTGCTCGCGTTGCCGGCGGCGCTGCTGGTGGCGTTCGCGTTCGCCGCGGTGGGCATGGCGGCGACGACGTTCATGAGGTCGTGGCAGGACTTCGACCTCGTGCAGCTCGCGGTGCTGCCGATGTTCCTGTTCTCGACGACGTTCTACCCGCTGTCGGTCTACCCGGGCTGGCTGCAGACCGTGGTGACGTGGACGCCGCTCTACCACGCGATCGAGCTGATGCGGGGCCTCACGCTGGGCGTTGTCGGCTGGGGGCTGCTCGGACACGTCGCGTACTTCGCGGTGCTCGCGGCCGTCGGCACGGTGGTGGCGGCGCGGCGGCTGGGCACGTTGTTGCTGGACTGACCGCGATTCGGCCCTGCCACGTGAGGGCCGTTACTCTGGTCGTGTGAGTGCCGAGTCTGTTTTCCCCAGGTTGGAGCCACTGCTGCCGCGGATCTCCAAGCCGGTGCAGTACGTCGGCGGCGAGCTCAACGCGACCGTCAAGGACTGGGACGCGGCCTCCGTGCGCTGGGCTTTGATGTACCCCGACGCGTACGAGGTCGGCCTGCCCAACCAGGGCGTCATGATCCTCTACGAGATCCTCAACGAGCTGCCGGACGTGCTCGCCGAGCGCACCTACGCGGTGTGGCCGGACCTCGAGGCGTTGATGCGTGAGCACGACGTCCCGCAGTTCACGGTCGACGGGCACCGGCCGGTCAAGGCGTTCGACCTGATGGGCATCAGCTTCGCGACGGAGCTGGGCTACACGAACATGCTGACGGCGCTGGACCTAGCCGGCATCCCGCTGCACGCCGCCGACCGCACCGTGGACGACCCGATCGTGGTCGCCGGTGGGCACGCGGCGTTCAATCCGGAGCCGATCGCGGACTTCGTGGACGCGGCGGTGCTCGGCGACGGCGAAGAGGCCGTCCTGGAGATCACCGAGATCGTCAGGACGTGGAAGGCCGAGGGCAGCCCCGGCGGCCGCGACGAGGTGCTGACCAGGCTCGCCGAGACCGGCGGTGTGTACATCCCGCGCTTCTACGACGTGGAGTACCTGCCGGACGGCCGCATCCAGCGCGTCGTGCCGAACCGCGACCGGGTCCCGTACCGCGTCTTCAAGCGCACCACGATGGACCTCGACGCGTGGCCGTACCCGAAGCAGCCGCTGGTGCCGCTCGCCGAGAGCGTCCACGAGCGGATGAGCGTCGAGATCTTCCGCGGCTGCACGCGCGGCTGCCGCTTCTGCCAGGCGGGCATGATCACCCGCCCGGTGCGCGAGCGGTCCATCGAGGGCATCGGCGCGATGGTCCAGAAGGGCCTGGAGGCGACCGGCTTCGAGGAGGTCGGCCTGCTGTCGCTGTCCAGTGCGGACCACAGCGAGATCGCCGAGATCACCAAGGGCCTCGCGGACCGCTACGAGGGCACGAACACGGGCCTGAGCCTGCCGAGCACGCGGGTTGACGCGTTCAACATCGACCTCGCGAACGAGCTGTCCCGCAACGGAAGGCGCTCGGGTCTCACCTTCGCGCCCGAGGGCGGCAGCGAGCGGATGCGCCGCGTCATCAACAAGATGGTGTCCGAAGAGGACCTCATCCGGACGGTGTCGGCCGCGTTCTCCAACGGCTGGCGGCAGGTGAAGCTCTACTTCATGTGCGGCCTCCCGACCGAGGAGGACGAGGACGTCCTGCAGATCGCGGAGATGGCGAAGAACGTCATCCGCGCGGGCCGGCAGGCCAGCGGCCGCAACGACGTCCGTTGCACCATCTCGATCGGCGGGTTCGTGCCCAAGCCGCACACGCCGTTCCAGTGGGCCGCGCAGTGCGACCCGGACGTGGTCGACGACCGGCTGAAGAAGCTCCGCGACGCCGTGAACAGCGACCGCAGCCTCGGCCGCAACATCGGCATGCGCTACCACGACGGCAAGCCGAGCCTCATCGAAGGCCTGCTCAGCCGCGGTGACCGCCGCATCGGCAAGGTCATCGAGGCCGTGTGGCGCGACGGCGGCCGCTTCGACGGCTGGAGCGAGCACTTCTCCTACGACCGCTGGACCGCGAAGGCGGCCGAGCAGCTGGAGCCGCTCGGCGTCGACCTCGCCTGGTACACCACCCGCGAGCGCGAGGAGCTGGAGGTCCTGCCCTGGGACCACCTCGACTCGGGCCTCGACAAGGAATGGCTCTGGGCCGACTGGCAGGACGCGCTCGACGAGCGCGAGCAGGACGACTGCCGCTGGACCCCGTGCTTCGACTGCGGTGTCTGCCCGGCGATGGGCACGGACATCGAGGTCGGTCCGACGGGCCGCAAGCTGCTGCCGATCTCCCCGGTCGGCGTCGGCTCCCCGGTGAAGAACCCGGCGCTCACCCCGTAGCTCCAAACGCCACGCGGGGCCCTTTCGTACCGTCAGACGGTACGAAAGGGCCCCGCGTGCGTCGTGGCGGGCAGGGCGGCTACTTCGTGACGGCGGCCAACGCGTCCACGAGGCCGTGCCCGTAGAACGAGTTGTACTCCGAGTACCCGGTGCAGAACGCGTCCTGCACCCCGGTGCCGTTCAGGTCGTAGTCGGCGGGACACGCCAGCGTCTCCGCCTGCGCGTTCAGCATCCGGCCCAGCGACAACGCGTCGGTCTCGGGATGCACCGACGCGATCAGCGCCGCCACCCCGGACGCGTGTGGGGCCGCCATCGACGTGCCGCACGAGTAGTCGTAGCCGGACGGCACGGTCGACAGCACACACCCGGTCGGCGTGCGCGGATCGCCACCCGGCGCCGTCACGTCGATCGCGCCGAGGCCGTACGAGCTGTACCCGGCCTTGGTCTTGGTCGACTCGACCGCCGACACGCCGACCACGTTCTTGAGTTGTGCGGGCAGCACCACACACGTCGAGTCCACCGGACGCGTCTGCGCCTCGCCGTTCGTCGGCGACAACGAGTCGCGTCCCGGCCGGGACAGGTCTGCGGCCGCGTTCCCGGCTGCGGCGACCGTCAGCACGTTGCGCGTGGTCGCGTAGTCCACGGCACGGCGCACGGCCTCGTAGACGATGCGCTGGCCGGGCTCGCTCTGGCAGGTGAACAGGTACGGGTCGATGAAGTAGCTGTTGTTGGTGATCGTCATGTTCTGCGAGGCGGCCCACATGAAGCCGCACACCGCGTACTCGGGGTAGATGAAGCCGTCGTCGTCCACGACCTTCACGGACGCGATGCGCACGCCCGGTGCGACGCCCGTGGTGCCACGGCCGTCGTCAGCTGCGGCGATGGTGCCGGCGACGTGCGTGCCGTGGGCGGAGGTCGTCGGGGTCCACGCGGCCGGTGACGTGTCGGGCTTGCCGGTCAGGCACCCCGCGGACAGTTCGGGGGCCAGCGCGTCCACCAGGTCGGGGTGGCGGGCGTCGACGCCGGAGTCCAGCACGCCCACGACGACCGACTTGGAACCCGTGGTGATCTCGTGCGCGGCCGGCGCCTTGATGAGATTCATGTCCCACTGCTCGGCGGACCGCACGCCCGCGGGGCGCAGCAGCTCCGTGTCGTCCTTCTTCCGCTTCACCGACCGCTTGGCGATGCTCTCGGCCTGGGCGCTGTACGCGCGTTCTGGGCCGATCAGCTTGAGGAAACCGGGGTCGGGCGAGGTGGCCACCGCGACCGAGATCTGCGGGTAGTAGACGGTGGTGAGACCGCACGCCTCTGAGATCTCCGAGTTCGCCGTCTCAGCGGTCGTGAACTGCGGAAACACCACGAGGTAGCGCAGCAGCGGACCCGGCTGGATGCAGGACGGTCCCCCGGCGGCGGAGTCCGGTTCCGCGCCGGCGGGCAGGGACGCCGCCAAGCACCCTGCGACGAGCAGTGCGGTCATCGCCGCCGCTCGAGCGCGGTGGAGCAGAGGCACCAGGGACCTCCAGGTCGGCAGGGCGTCCAGACAGCCGGACCGTAGCCACGCGCAACGATCTAGACAAGCTGAACGTTCTGAATCAGGTTCACGGTACCGTCCTCCTGGACGAACAGCCTGCGCCGATGGGACCGCTCACCCGTCGGAACACCACTGGGAGCACCGCTGAGCCGCAACCTGCCCAACAACCCATCCGCCGCGGCGGTGCAGAAACTGCGCCTTCGCTACACCAAGCGGGGGAGGTTGCGTTTCACCTCGCACCGCGACATCGCTCGCACGTTCGAACGTGCGCTGCGCAGGGCAGGCGTACCCATGGCTTACTCCCAGGGGTTCAGCCCTCACCCGAAGGTGTCGTGGGTCGGCGCCGCGCCGACCGGCGTCGCCAGCGAGGCGGAGTACGTCGAGGTGTCCGTGGTCGAGAGGCTCGACCCGGTGGCGCTGAGGGCCGCGCTCGACGAGGCGTTGCCACCCGGCATCGACGTCGTCGAGATCGTCCAGGCGAACGGTGGCAACCTCACCGAGCGCATCGACGCGAGCGAATGGCGGATCGAGCTCGACGGGGTCGACCCGGACGAGCTCGCGAAGGCGGTGAGCGTCTTCCTCGCGGCGGAGTCCGTGGAGGTCGAGCGGCTCACCAAGAACGGCACGAAGATGCTCGACGTGCGGCCCGCCGTCGTGTCAGCGCTGGTCGAACCACGTTCGAGCGACGCCGGACACGATGACACCGCTTTGTCACAACCGTGTGGGATACTCATGACGGTTGTACGGCAGGTAACGCCTACCGTGCGACCCGACGACGTGCTGAATGCGCTTCGCGTCGTGGCCGATCTCGTGCCGCCGGTACCTGCGAGAGCAACCCGGATGGCGCAGGGAAGGCTCGACGGCGAGGGCAGGCTGGTGGACCCGCTCCAGCAGGACAGAGAGTCCTGACGAGCGCCGACGGTGTCGGTCTGGTCTGACCCGGCCGCAACGCAAACAGGAGGAGCGGCGCTGACAGCGGCGTCGTCGTGGGACCTGCGCAAGCGTGCGCCCAGAGAGGCGCCACGCCACTGCGCGCGAGGCAAGGATTCCCGCCGCGAGCAGCGGTGGAGAGAGACAAGAGAGGCCCCTGCGCGGCCGCGTCCTCACGGGACGCGCCCGGGGGTGGAGGAGCTGCATGTCGAACAAGGAAAAGCCTGCCGGTGTCACCGGCGGGCAGGGCGTGGTTGCCGCACGCCCTGAACTGGCGGACCTGCCGGACAAGTTGCGGGTCCACGCACTGGCCAAACTGCTGGACGTCAGCAGCAAGGACGTGATGACTGCGCTGGCCGACCTCGGTGAGGTCGCCCGTAGCGCGCAGTCGAGCGTCAGCCGCGACGTCGCGCTGAAGGTCGCCGAGACACTCGTCGACTGGGACGACGTGGTCACCGGTGAGGTCACCGAGGACTACGAGGCACCCGCGATCCCGGCGTTCGAGGCACCGGCGCTCGCGCCGATCTTCGCCGCGCCGAGCGCGGTGTTCCTGCCGCCCCAGCCGATCGAACGGCCGAAGGCGTCGCCCTCGCCGTTCGTGGTCGAGGAGGCGCCGGTCGTCGAGGAGAAGTCCGTCGGTGAGATCGCCGCGGACGAGCTCGACGCAGCGGAGGCCGAGGCGGACACCGAGGCGGACGGCGACGACGAGAGCGACAGCCGCCGTCGACGCCGCCGGGGCCGCCGTGGCCGTGGCCGCGGCAAGGGCACCGACGCCGAGGGTGGTGAGGAGACCGACGAGGCACCGTCCGAGGACGCCTCCGAGGCCACCGAGTCCGACGACGACGCCGCTGAGGCCGAGGACGAGGGCGACGAGAGCTCGACCCGTCGCCGTCGCCGTCGCCGCCGCCGCAAGACGGGCGCCGAGGAGGAGGTGTCGTCCGAGGACGACCCGCCGAACACGGTCGTGCACGTCCGCGAGACGCGGGACGCGCGCGACGACAAGGCCGACTCGGAGGCCGCGCAGAACGAGGTGCGCAGCATCCGCGGCTCCACGCGCCTGGAGGCCAAGCGCCAGCGCCGCCGTGACGGTCGCGAGGCCGGCCGCCGTCGTGCCCCGGTGCTGACCGAGGCCGAGTTCCTGGCCCGCCGCGAGGCCGTGGCCCGCACGATGGTCGTCCGCGAGCGCGGCGACCGCACCCAGATCGGCGTGCTGGAAGACGGCGTGCTGGTCGAGCACTTCGTCACGTCGTCGGGCTCCGGCTCGATCGTGGGCAACGTCTACCTCGGCCGCGTGCAGAACGTGCTGCCGAGCATGGAAGCCGCGTTCATCGACATCGGCCGCGGCCGCAACGCCGTGCTCTACGCCGGTGAGGTCGACTGGGACGCCGCCGGTCTCGAGGGCAAGTCCCGCAAGATCGAGCAGGCCCTGTCCAGCGGCGACAGCGTGCTCGTCCAGGTCACCAAGGACCCGGTCGGCCACAAGGGCGCCCGCCTCACCACGCAGATCAGCCTTCCCGGCCGCTTCCTCGTCTACGTGCCGGGCGGCGGTGCCACCGGCATCAGCCGCAAGCTGCCGGACAACGAGCGCAAGCGCCTCAAGGACATCCTCAAGCGCGTCGTCCCCGAGGACGCCGGCGTGATCATCCGCACCGCCTCCGAGGGCATCGCCGAGGAGGAGCTGGGCCGCGACGTCACCCGTCTGCAGGCGCAGTGGAAGGTCATCAAGGAGAAGTCCGACAGCACCTCCACCAAGGCGCCGACCCTGCTCTACGAGGAGCCGGACCTGCTGGTGAAGGTCGTCCGCGACCTGTTCACCGAGGACTTCGCGCAGCTCGTCGTCCAGGGCGACGAGGCGTGGGAGGTCATCGACTCCTACGTCCGCCACGTGGCGCCGGACCTGCAGGACCGCCTGAAGAAGCACGTCGGCAACAGCGACGCGTTCGTCGAGTACCGCATCGACGAGCAGCTGATGAAGGCGCTCGACCGCAAGGTCTGGCTGCCGTCGGGTGGTTACCTGATCATCGACCGCACCGAGGCGATGACGGTCATCGACGTCAACACCGGCAAGTTCACCGGTTCGGGCGGAAACCTCGAAGAGACCGTCACGCGCAACAACCTGGAGTCGGCGGAGGAGATCGTCCGCCAGCTCAGGCTGCGCGACATCGGCGGCATCATCGTCATCGACTTCATCGACATGGTCCTGGAGTCGAACCGCGACCTGGTGCTGCGCCGCCTGACCGAGTGCCTCGGCCGCGACCGCACGCGTCACCAAGTCGCCGAGGTCACCTCGCTGGGTCTCGTGCAGATGACGCGCAAGCGCGTCGGCACCGGCCTGCTCGAGGCGTTCAGCCAGACGTGTGAGCACTGCCGCGGCCGTGGCGTCGTCGTGTCCACCGAGCCCGTGCACTCGCACGGCGGTGGCAACGGTGGCGGCCAGCAGCAGCCGCAGCAGCCCAGCAGTGGCCGCAAGTCGCGCCGCAACAAGGGTGGCGGCGAGCAGTCCGCCGAGACGACCGAGGTCGTCGAGGCGGCGGTCGAGGCGCCGGTGGCTCCCGCGGAGCCCGCCGAGGTCTTCGAGCCCGGCGAGCCCGAGGACACCTCCGAGGACTTCGTCGCCGCCGACCAGGAGCACGAGGCCCACGGCCGTCGTCGCCGCCGCCGTCGTGGCCGCGACAAGGAGCCGCAGGCCGTCGTCGACGCGGTCGTGGTCGAGGAGCAGGCGCTCAACGGTCACGTGCCCGCCGAGGACCCGGCTCCCGTCGAGCTGGACCCCGTGGTCACCGAGTCCGAGGTGATCGAGGAGACCGCTGAGGAGCTCGTCGAGCCGGTCGCCGAGGAGGCGCCGGTCGCGGCCCCCGTCGTGACCGGACGCATCGGCGCGCAGCGCCCGATCGCCGAGCCCGCGCAGGAGCAGCCCGTCGTGACGGGTCGCATCGGCGCTCAGCGGACCGTGGTGGCGGTGGAGCCCGAGCAGGAGCCCGTGGCCACCCCGCAGCCGGTCGCGGCCCCCGAGCCCGTCGCAGCGGCCCCTGTGGCCGCTGTGGAGCCCCCCGCGGCCCGTCCGCGGCGTCGTGCGGCCAAGCGCGCCGCCGGTGCCCCGGCGGCCGAGGTGCCCGCGCCGATCGTGGTCGAGGTGCCCAAGCAGCCCGAGGTCCAGATGCCCGCACCGGTGGTCACCACCACCCGCAGGCGCCGCGCCGTGTCGCGGCCCGCGGGACCGCCGGTCCAGGAGGACTGACGCGAATGAAGTGAGACCGGGGTCGCCTGCGGGCGGCCCCGGTTTTGCTTTGCCCACAAGGGTTGTGAGGGACCGCACAGCCTGCGGGAACGTCATCGGGGCACCCCGGTTTGCTCCTGGAGCACCCACTCCCGTAACCTTGTTGACGGCCCGCCATCCGACGGGTCCTGTCGTGTGCCTCCGCTG
This sequence comes from Lentzea sp. HUAS TT2, assembly GCF_051853195.1. NCBI lineage: Bacteria > Bacillati > Actinomycetota > Actinomycetes > Pseudonocardiales > Pseudonocardiaceae > Lentzea > Lentzea sp. HUAS TT2. The sequence goes on from NZ_CP196667.1 coordinate 4,543,613, forward strand.
GTGAACTTCCCAGAATGGTTGGCGCGCGGCCCGTCACCATCGAGTAGCAGGAGACTTCCGTCCTGATGTACGCGATCGTCAAGACCGGCGGCAAGCAGTACAAGGTCGCTGTCGGCGACATCGTCGAGGTCGAGAAGCTCGAGGGCGAGCCGGGCACCGAAATCTCCCTCCAGGCGCTGCTCGTGGTCGACGGCACTGACGTCACCGCTGACGCGGCGGCCCTGGCGAAGTTCTCGGTTACCGGCAAGCTGGTCGAGCACACCAAGGGCCCGAAGATTCGCATCCACAAGTTCAAGAACAAGACCGGCTACCACAAGCGACAGGGTCACAGGCAGAAGCTGACCCGCGTCGAGGTCACCGGCATCACCGGTAAGTGAGGACCTGACTTCTCATGGCACACAAAAAGGGTGCATCCAGTTCCCGCAACGGCCGTGACTCCAACGCCCAGTACCTGGGTGTGAAGCGGTACGGCGGTCAGGTCGTCAAGGCCGGCGAGATCCTGATCCGCCAGCGCGGCACCAAGTTCCACCCCGGCGTCGGCGTCGGCATCGGCAAGGACGACACGCTGTTCGCCCTGCTGCCCGGTGCGGTGGAGTTCGGTTCGAAGCGCGGTCGCAAGACCGTCAACATCGTTCCGGTCGCGGTCTGAGGACCGTTTCCGCAACGTAGTTAGACCTCTGCGAGGGGCGGGCCCGGTCAATCCGGTTCCGCCCCTCGTTGTTTGTCCGCAGTCCTGTTGAGAGGAAGTATTTCCGTGGCCCGCTTCGTAGACCGTGTGGTGATCCACGCTGCCGCCGGCAACGGGGGCAACGGTTGTGCTTCAGTGCACCGCGAGAAGTTCAAGCCCCTCGGCGGTCCCGACGGCGGCAACGGTGGCCGCGGCGGCAACGTCGTCCTCGTCGTCGACTCGCAGGTGCACACCCTGCTGGACTTCCACTTCCACCCGCACGCCTCCGCCACCAGCGGCAAGTCCGGCGCCGGTGCGAACCGCGACGGCGCGAACGGTGAAGACCTGATCCTGCGCGTCCCGGACGGCACCGTCGTGCTGACCGAGGACGGCGAGATCGTCGCGGACCTGGTCGGCGAGGGCACGCAGCTCATCGCCGCTGGTGGTGGTCGTGGTGGCCTCGGCAACGCCTCGCTCGCGTCGAGGGCCCGCAAGGCCCCCGGTTTCGCGCTGCTCGGTGAGCCGGGCGAGACGCGCGACCTGGTGCTGGAGCTCAAGTCCGTCGCGGACGTGGGCCTGCTGGGCTTCCCGTCGGCCGGCAAGTCGTCGCTGATCTCGGTGCTGTCCGCGGCCAAGCCGAAGATCGCCGACTACCCGTTCACCACGCTGGTCCCGAACCTCGGCGTGATCACCGCGGGCGAGACCGTCTTCACGATGGCGGACGTCCCCGGCCTGATCCCCGGCGCGTCGCAGGGCAAGGGCCTCGGCCTCGACTTCCTGCGCCACATCGAGCGCACCGCCGTTCTCGCGCACGTCGTCGACTGCGCGACGTACGAGCCGGGCCGCGACCCGATCGCGGACATCGACGCGCTGGAGAAGGAACTCTCGGAGTACACCCCCGCGCTGGGCGGCAACTTCGAGGACCGGCCGCGCGTGGTCATCCTCAACAAGGTCGACATCCCGGACGCCCAGGACCTCGCCGACATCGTCCGCCCGGAGATCGAGGCCCGCGGCCTGCCGGTCTTCGAGGTGTCGACGGTGTCCCGCCTGGGCCTGCGCGAGCTGACGTTCAAGCTGGCCGAGGTCGTGCGCGAGTACCGCGCGGCCCAGCCGAAGAAGGAATCGACCCGAATCGTGCTGCGGCCGACCGCCGTGGACGACCAGGGCTTCACCGTGACCGAGGACCCCTCGGTCGAGGGTGGCTTCATCGTGAAGGGCGAACGCCCCGAGCGCTGGATCCGTCAGACCGACTTCTCCAACGACGAAGCCGTCGGTTACCTCGCGGACCGCCTCAACAGGTTGGGCGTCGAGGAAAAGCTCGTGAAGAAGGGTGCCGTCCCCGGTTGCCAGGTCACCATCGGCGACCTGATCTTCGACTGGGAACCGACCACCCCGGCCGGCATCGCGATGACGATGACCGGGCGTGGCACGGACATCCGTCTCGAGAACAACGACCGCATCGGCGCACACGAGCGCAAGGCCCTGAAGAAGGCCCGCCGCGCGCCCGGTGACTACGGCGACGCTTTCACCGAGGAGTAAGTCGTGACGGCCCCCGCGGTCTCACAAGCTCGAACCGCGGTCGCTTCGGCGAACCGCATCGTGGTCAAGGTCGGTTCTTCCTCGTTGACCACAGCGGAGGGTGGCCTCGATCCGGCGCGTCTCGACGCGCTGGTCGACGCCCTCGCCGCCCGTGCCGCAGCAGGTAGCCAGGTCGTGCTCGTGTCCTCGGGCGCGATCGCCGCCGGCCTCGCGCCGTTGAAGCTGTCCCGCCGCCCGCGCGACCTCGCCACCCAGCAGGCCGCGGCCAGCGTCGGCCAGCTCACTCTGGCGCACGCCTACGCGAACTCGTTCGGCCGCTACTCGCTGACGGTCGGGCAGGTCCTGCTGACCGCGGACGACGTGGTGCGCCGCGCCCACTACCGCAACGCCCAGCGCACGTTCTCGCGTCTGCTGGCGCTGGGTGCCGTGCCGGTCGTGAACGAGAACGACACCGTTGCCACCGAAGAGATCCGCTTCGGCGACAACGACCGTCTCGCTGCCCTGGTCGCGCACCTCGTCGGCGCCGACGCGTTGTTCCTGCTGTCGGACGTGGACGCCCTCTACTCGGGCGACCCGCGCAAACCGGGAGCGGTGCGCATCTCCGAGGTGGCGTCAGCGTCCGATGTGGACGGTGTGCAGGCCGGAACCGTTGGTGCGTCGGGGTTGGGCACCGGCGGCATGGCCTCCAAGCTGGCGGCGGCGCGGCTGGCCTCGTCCGCGGGCATCCCGGTGCTGCTGACCGGTTCCGCCGAGGCAGGCCGCGCGTTGACGTCCGCCGACGTCGGCACAGCCTTCGCCGCCACGGGCTCGCGCCTCACCGCGCGCCGTTTCTGGCTCGGTTACGCCACCGACGCCAACGGCCGCCTGCACCTCGACGACGGCGCGGTCGCCGCGGTCGTGGGCAGGCGTCGTTCGCTGCTGGCCGCCGGGATCACCGGTGTGGACGGCGACTTCGAGGCCGGTGACGTCGTCGAACTGGTGAGCCTGGCCGGTGAGGTCGTGGCCCGCGGTGTCGTCGGCTACGACTCGGCCGAGCTGCCGTCGTTGATCGGCCGCAAGTCCCACGACCTGCCGGAGGACCAGCGCCGCGAGGTCGTGCACGCCGACGACCTGGTGCCGCTGGCTAGGTGAGCTCGACGCCCTTCGTCTCCGGCAGCGTCAGCACCACGAGGAACGTGATCACGGCGGCGACCGCCACGTACCAGAAGAAGACGGTGCCGCCCACGGCCTGGATGACCAGCGGGGCGGTGCCGCCGAACACCGCGACGGTCAGGTTGTACCAGGCGCCGATGCCGAGCCCGCGCAGTTCGGTCGGGAACAGCTCGCTCATGATCGCGGGCGCGATCGACGTGATCGCCGTGTAGAGCCCGAGTCCCACGGCGAACACGACCACGAGGTTCGCCAGACCGGGTTTGACCAGCGATGACAACGGCACGACCAGCAACGCCATCGCCGCCGCCCACACGAGCATCTGCGGTTTGCGGCCGTAGCGGTCGGCCATCCACCCCATCGGGTACTGCAGCGCGATGAACACCACCGTGCCGATCGACAGCGCCAGGAACACGTCGATGTCGTTGGCGCCCTTGGACTTCACCGCGAACGGTGTCAGCGCGCTGAAGAACGTGTAGAAGCTCAGCGTCGAGAGCAGCGTGATGCCGATGAGCTGCCCGACGGCCTTCGGGTGCTCCCTGAGGGTCGTCATCAGCGGGTTGCGCAGGCTCTCGGCCTTGGCCCTGTTCTCCTCGAACTGCTCGGTCTCCTTGAGCTCCCGTCGCAGCCACAGCCCGATCAGGCCCAGCACGCCGCCGATCAGGAACGGCACGCGCCAGCCGTAGGAGGCCATCGCGGCCTTGTCGAGGTTGCGGGACAGGAAGAAGCCGAGCAGCGACGCGATCAGCACCGCCGCGCCGGTCGAGATGTAGAAGAACGACGAGTATCGGCCGCGGTGCGAGGCCGGCGCGATCTCCGCCAGGTACGCCGACGCGTTCGAGACCTCGCCGCCCAGCGCCATGCCCTGTGCGATGCGGGCGAGCACCAGCAGTGCCGGTGAGAGCCAGCCGACCTGCTCGAACGTCGGCAGCAGGCCGATCGCGACCGAGCCGCCGGACATCAGCACGATGGTGAACAGCATCGCCGTGCGGCGGCCCTTGAGGTCCGCGAACCGGCCCAGCAGATAACCGCCGAGTGGCCGGAAGAAGAAGGCGAGCGCGAACGTGGCGAAGGTGCTCAGAAGGGCGGCGGCCTCGTTGCCCGCTGGGAAGATCTGCGTTGCGAAGTAGATGCTGAACGCCGTGTAGATGCCCCAGTCGTACCACTCGACCGCATTGCCGGCGCTTGATGCGACGAGCGTGCGTACGGGCAGTCGATGCGTCTGCGATGTAACCGCCATAGACGCACCCAATCACATACGGCGACGAATTGGCGCGTATGTCTCGACTGGTTCATTGGTCAGGAAGTCAACGATCATCGCGTTGCACAGTGCGGGTTTCTCGTGCAGAAGACCGTGTGAAGTGCCAGGAACCACTGCCAGCTCGGCATTCGGCAATGCCCGGTACATCGCCGTGGCGTGTTCCAGCTTCACCTCGTCGTCATCGCCGATCATGATCAGTGTCCGGTTCGGCAGTTTCCCGAGATCTTTCTCGGTCAGCGCGGGACTGCGACGGTGCATCGGCGTGAGCTCCGTGGCCGGATCCCAGCCGTCGTGGTGGTAGACGCCGCACACGACCACGAGCCGTTGCACGAGATCGGGTCTGAGGACGGCGGTCAGCAGTGCGACCGTGGCGCCGTCACTGCAGCCGAGCAGGTGGGCAGGCCCGGTCCGCTCCAGGAACTGGATGGTCTCGTGGGCCATCTCGGTGTGGTCCTGAGTGGCCTGGTCGACGCGGTGCGGGGCGTGCAGCGCGAAGTCGGCGAGGGCGTCGAACTGCGGTCCGAACGCCGAGGGGTCGGCGCCGCCGGGGTGCAGGAGCACGAGTGAGTCAGCCATGTGCGAGTAGACCTCTCTCGTCGTTGATACTCATCGCCGTGCGATCTATTGGTTTGGTGACGTTGGTGGTTCGCGATTACGACGAGGCGATCCGCTTCTACGTGGAGGGACTCGGGTTCACGCTGGTCGAGGACACTCCGCAGGGCGACAAGCGCTGGGTCGTGATCTCGGCGGGGGAGGGGACGTCGCTGCTGCTGGCACAGGCTGACACAGGTCAGCAGCAGGCACGAGTGGGAGATCAGACCGGTGGCCGCGTCGGGTTCTTCCTCAACACCGACGACTTCGACCGCGACCACGCCCGCATGCTCGCTTTCGGCGTGCACTTCCGCGAGGAGCCGCGCGACGAGGTCTACGGCCGCGTGGCCGTGTTCGAGGACCTCTACGGCAACCGCTGGGACCTGCTTCAGCCCACCCGCGCCTGACCGGGCGACACCCCGACGATCCGTTTGAACGCGCGGCTGAACGCGGCCTCCGACTCGTAACCGAGGCCGCGGGCGATCTCGCTGACCGTGCTGTCGCGGTCCTTCAGCCTGTTCATCGCGACGTGCATGCGCCACCGCGTCACGTAGCGCATGGCCGGTTCGCCGACGAGGTCGGTGAACCGCGCCGCGAACGCCGACCGGGACATGGCTGTCTGGTGCGCGAGGCGTTCGACGGTCCACGGCTGCGCGGGGTCGCGGTGGATCAGCGCGAGCGCCTGCCCGATCTGATGGTCCTGCAACGCGCCGAGCCAGCCCGTGCGCGCCGCCGGGTCGTTGGCGAGCCACGAGCGGATCGTCTGGATCACCAGGACGTCCGCGAGTCTGGTGACGACCGCCTCGCCGCCGGGACGCACGGCCTGTGACTCGATGGCCAGCAGGTCGATCGTGGCGCGCATGTCGTCGGCGCGGCGCACGTACAGCACGTTCGGCAGCACGCTGGTGAGGTGCTTCGCGGCCGGATGGTCGAAACGGACCGCACCGCACACGAGGTGCGTCACCGCGCCGCCGCCACCGTGCCGCAGGATCGCGTAGTTGTCGGTCTCGAACTCGTGCGGCAGCGTCGTGACGAGTGGCGACTCCGCTTCGCCGTGGAACAGCCGATGACGCTGCCCACCCGGCACGAGCAGCACGTCGCCGGGTTCGAGCGAGGTGACCTGGCCGTCGACCTCGACGTCGCACCGGCCGCTCGTGAGGACGTGGAACCACAGGCAGTCGCCCATGTCCGGCATCGTCGCGCCCCACGGCTCCGTGAGCTCGTTGCGGCAGTAGAAGGTGCCGGACATCCTCAACAGGTGCAGTGCCTCGCCCAGCGCATCCGTCATGGTGCTGATTCTGGACGAACGAGCAAGCTCGCGCGATGAATTGTCATTGAGAGTCCCGTGCTCACCGGTCAGAGTTGGTGCCATGGGGACAATCACGCTGATCACAGCCACCGCAACAGGTCTGATGGCCGGCCTGTTCTTCGCCTTCTCCGTCGCTGTCATGCCCGGTCTCGCCGACCTGCCCGCCGAGCAGGCCCGCGCGGCGATGCGCCGGATCAACGCACGCATCCAGAACCCGGTGTTCCTGCTGGTGTTCCTCGGCACCGCCGTCCTGTGCGGCATCGAGGTCTTCCAGGGACGGATCGTCGGCGGCCTGCTCTACGTCGTCGGGTCGTTCCTGCTGACGATGTTCGTCAACGTGCCGATGAACAACCGCCTCGAACGGACCGACGACGCCTACTGGCCCGAGTACCTGCGCACGTGGACGCTCTGGAACCACGTGCGGGCCGTCGCCTGCCTCGCCTCAACCGTCATCCTGCTGCTCGGATTCTGAGGCCGTTCTTGGGACGCATCGCGGCGAGGCCGGTCGGCGTCAGGCGTTGGGGGAGCAGCTCGGGTTTCGGCCTTTGCAGCAACGCTTTCAGCATCACGGTCAGCTCCGCCGTGGCGAGCCCGGCGCCGACGCAGCGGTGCGGACCGCCGCCGAACGGCAGGAACTCGTGCGGCCCCGGCTTGGTCTCCCAGCGGTCCGGGTCGAACTTCAGCGGGTCGGGGAACACCTCGGCCAGCCGATGCGTGACGTACGGGCTGTACAGCAGGAACGCACCCTGCTTGATCTTCTTCCCGGCGAACTCGAACTGCTGCGTCGCGACCCGCGCCGACACGACCGCCGGAGGGTACAGCCTGAGCGTCTCGTTGATGACGTTCGCCAGGTAGTCGTCGTCCTGCTGGGCACGCTCCCAGACCCCGTTGTGCCGCAACAGGTTGAACACCGCCCACGCCATCGCGCCGCTGGTCGTCTCGTACCCGGCCGCGATCAGCGTGACGATCTGGTCGCGCACCTCCAAATCGCTCAGCCCATCACCCTGCACGAGAGAGGTGAGCACGTCACCGGCCGTTCCGCCCTGACGTGTCTCCTCGATCGCCTGGTACACCCGCGCGTCCACGGCCCGCCGCGCCCTCATCGCGTTGCGCCAAGCCGGAGCCCTCATCGTCCTGAGCAACGTGACGACCGTCGGATTGCGGTCGATCAGGTTGATCAGCACCTGCAGATGGGCTCCGAAGAAGTCCGACTCCTGCGCGAGCCTCTCGCCGAACAGTGCGTGGATCGTGCTGTGCCGGATGGCCCTGCGGAACTCCTGGTACGCGTCAACGGTCTCGCCCGGCCGCCACGCGTCGATCGTCGCCTCCGCGTTGGCCCGCATGATCGGCGTGTACTCCGCGATCTGCCGATGCGCCAACGCCGGCTGCACGATCCGGCGCCTCCGCTTGTGGTCCTCGCCGTCGCTCACGATCAACGACGTCGGCCCGTCCACCGGCATCAGCGACTGGAACGCCCGCTCCACCTCGAACAACTCGGCGTGCGCGAACACGAACCGGTTCGCCTCCGGACCGAGCAGGTAGGTGTACGGACCCACCGGTACGACCGGCCCGAACCGCCGGTACAGCCAGGAGAGGAGATCGGCCTGCCGGTACCGCACGACGTCCGGAGTCATGGCGACGACAGTGCCACACCGCGCCAGGGCGCGGTTCGCGGATTCTTCGTCAGTTCGTCACCGCCAGCGCGAACGGCAACACGGCGGAGACCCCCTCCTTCCTGAGCATCCGAGCCGCCACCGTCATCGTCCACCCGGTGTCGATGTGGTCGTCCACCAGGAGAACCGGACCGTCCACACCGGACAGATCCGGGGTCTCGCCCGCCCGCACGAGTCCGGCCAGCCGCTGCGCGCTGTTCGCCCGGTGCGTCGACTCACCGAGCCACACGGTGCCCAGGAACGGCAGCCGCCCGATCGACGCGATCTTCTGACCGAAGCTGCCGACGAGCTGAGGACGTCGGCGCGACCCGACCGTCACCACGCCGACCGGCCGTTCGTCCCAGCCCCACGCCGTCAGCACCTTCACGCACGCCGCGAACACGTCGTCCGGGATCTCGCGGTCGGCGCCGTCCGCGAGCAGGTCGCGCAGCCGGTTGCCCCAGCCGATGTCGGTGAGCCGGCCGAGCGCCCGGCCCGTGGCCGCCACCTCCGCAGCCGGGATCTTGCCGGACAGCGGAACGCCGATCGCGCTCATGCCCGTCGGCCACATCTTGCGCGGCGCCACGTCCAAACCAGGCCGCAGCAGCCGTTCGCGAGCAGCCTCCGCCGCCACTTCGGACACCTCGACCGACAGCCGTTCGCCGGTGCAGTTGTCGCAGCGCCCGCAGTCGTGCGAGGTCGGGTCGTCGAGCTGGTCCTGCAGGAACTTCATCCGGCACACATCGGTGCGCTGGTACTCGATCATCACCTGCTGCTCGGCCTTGCGCGCCTCCGCGATGCGCGCGTACCGCTCGCCGTCGTACTCCCACGGCCGGCCCGTCGACTCCCAGCCACCGCGCACACGCCGGACCGCGCCGTCGACGTCCAGCACCTTCAGCACCACCTCGAGCCTGCCGCGCGACAGCTCGACCATCGGCTCCAGCGCCGCCGTCGACAAAGGCCTGCCCGCGCCGTCGAGCGCGGACAGCACCTGCCGCACCACCACCTCGGGCGGGAACGCCAGCGACGCGAAGTACGCCCAGATGTCGCGGTCCTCGTGACCGGGCAGCAGGACCACCTCGGCCCGTTCGACACCACGGCCCGCACGGCCGATCTGCTGGTAGTACGCGATGGGGGAGGACGGCGCGCCGACGTGCACGACGAACCCCAGGTCCGGCTTGTCGAACCCCATGCCGAGCGCGGAGGTCGCGACGAGCGCCTTGACCTTGTTGCTCAGCAACTCCTCCTCGGCGCGCTCACGTTCGGAGGGCTCGGTCTTGCCCGAGTACGCCGCCACCGCGAAACCGCGCGAGGCGAGGAACGCCGCGATGTCGTCCGCCGCCGCCACCGTGAGCGTGTAGATGATCCCGGAACCGGGCATGCGGTCGAGCTGCTCGGCCAGCCACCCGAGGCGGGACTCCGCGGTCGGCAGCAGCGCGACCGACAGGCGCAGGCTGTCGCGGTCCAGCGGCCCGCGCAGCACCAGCGTGCCCTCCTCCGCCCCGAGCCCCAGCTGCTCGGTGACGTCGTGGACCACCCTGTTGTTCGCCGTGGCCGTCGTCGCCAGCACCGGCACACCGAGCGGCAGCTCCGTCAGCAACGTCCGCAGCCTGCGGTAGTCGGGCCGGAAGTCGTGCCCCCAGTCCGAGATGCAGTGCGCCTCGTCGACGACGAGCAAGCCGGCCGACGCCGTCAACGAAGGCAGCACCGCATCGCGAAAATCGGGGTTGTTCAGCCGCTCCGGACTCACCAGCAGCACGTCGACCTCGCCAGCCGCGACCTGCTCCTGCACGGCGTCCCACTCACCGGGGTTCGCCGAGTTGATCGTCACCGCGTGCACACCTGCCCGCGCCGCCGCGTCGATCTGGTTGCGCATCAACGCGAGCAACGGCGACACGATGATCGTGGGCCCCTCACCGAGCTGACGCAGCAACGCCGTCGCGATGAAGTACACGGCCGACTTGCCCCAGCCCGTGCGCTGGACGACGAGAGCCCGGCGGCGCTGGGCCACCAGGGTGTGGATCGCGGTCCACTGGTCCTCGCGCAGCACCGCCTCCGGGCCCGCCAGTGCCCGGAGCCGTTCCTCCGCCAGTTCTCGCAACGCGATGTCGTCCATGAGGCGCAAGCTTGCCAGGCCACTCTGACAATTGTGATTGTCGCAGGTCGTAAGCTGTGTGGCGTGACTGATGACCTGCGCGATCAGGTGCACGCGGCAGCTCGCCGCGCCCGTGTCGCCGCCGACGAACTCGTCCTCGCCACCCGTGAGCGCAAGGACACCGCGCTGCTCGAGATGGCCGCCGCGCTCCGCAAGCGCGCGCCAGAGATCATCGAGGCCAACCGGAAAGACCTCGAAGCCGGCGAAGCAGCAGGTCTCCCGGACAACATCCTGGACCGCCTCACCCTGACCGAGGCCCGCGTCGACGCCGTGGCCGTGGGCCTGGAGACCGTGGCGGGACTCGCCGACCCGGTCGGCCAGGTGATCACCGGCGGCATCCTCCCGAACGGGCTGGAGCTCAAGCAGGTCCGCGTCCCGATGGGCGTCGTCGGCATGGTCTACGAGGGCCGGCCGAACGTCACCGTCGACGCCGCCGGTCTCGCGCTGAAGTCGGGCAACGCCGCGCTGCTGCGGGGTTCCTCGACCGCGGAGCACTCCAACACCACGCTGGTCGCGGTCCTGCGCGACGCACTCGAAAGCGTGAATCTGCCGGCCGACTGCGTGCAACTCCTGCCGTGCCACGACCGCAGGTCCGTCACCCACCTCATCACCGCGCGCGGCCTCGTCGACCTGGTGATCCCGCGCGGCGGCTCGGGTCTGATCAACGCCGTGGTCGAGCAGGCGACGGTCCCCACGATCGAGACCGGCGTCGGCAACTGCCACGTCTACGTGGACGCGCACGCCGATCTCGACATGGCCGAGGCGATCGTCCTCAACGCCAAGACGCGGCGCACGAGCGTGTGCAACGCGGCGGAGTCCCTGCTGGTGCACAAGGACGTCGCGCACGAGTTCGTCCCGCGCATCACCAAGGCGTTGCAGCAGGAGAGCGTGACCATCCACGGTGACGAGCAGTTCGCGCAGCAGCCCGACGTCGTCGAGGCCGACGACGCCGACTGGGGCACCGAGTACCTCAGCCTCGACATCGCGGCGAAGGTCGTCGACTCGCTGGACGAGGCGGTGAAGCACATCGCGACGTACGGCTCCGGCCACAGCGAGGCCATCGTCACCAACGACGTCGCGGCCGCCCGCAAGTTCACGACGCGCGTGGACGCGGCGGCGGTGTTCGTCAACGCCTCCACGGCCTTCACGGACGGCGCGGAGTTCGGCATGGGTGCGGAGATCGGCATCTCCACGCAGAAGCTGCACGCACGTGGTCCGATGGGCCTAACCGAGCTGACGTCCTCTAAATGGGTCGTGTGGGGCGAAGGGCACACACGCCCGAAGGCGTAGCTCTACGTTCGGAGACATGGCTCCCACCTACCCGTTCTCCGAAGCTGACGGCCTGACCCTCGATCCGACCTATGAACGTCTACGGCGTGATGAGCCCGTCTCGCGCGTGACGTACCCGTACGGCGGCGAGGGTTGGCTCGTCACGTCCTACGAAGAGACGAAGTTCGTCCTGGGCGACCCGCGGTTCAGCCGTGCGCGGACGGTCGACCAGGACGTGCCGCGGATGCAGCCCCTCATCGCACCGGGCGGGTCGATCCTCACGCACGACGGCGCGGACCACGCGCGCATGCGCCGGTTGGTGTCCAAGGCGTTCACGGTGCGCCGGATCGAGGAGCTGCGGCCGCGCGCCCAGCAGATCACCGACGAGCTGCTCGACCGCCTGGACAACCCCGGTGACCTGGTCGAGGGCTTCTCCATGCCGTTCCCGATCACGATCATCTGCGAGCTGCTCGGCGTGCCGTTCGAGGACCGCGACGACTTCCGCAAGTGGTCGAACCAGGCGCTGTCCACGATCGGCGGCTACTCGCCAGAAGAGGCGATGGACGGCGTGATGAAGCTGCACGCCTACTTCACCGACCTCGTTGCGAAACGTCGTGCGAAGCCCACGGACGATCTGATCAGCGCGCTCGTCGCCGCACGTGACAACGAGGACAGGCTGAGCGAGGACGAGCTCGTCCGGTTCGGCATCACGCTGCTGGTCGCGGGACACGAGACGACGGCGAACATGCTCTCGAACAGCGTCGTGACGCTGTTCGAGCACCCGGACGCCATGAAGAGCCTGCGCGAGAACCCCGACAAGCTCCCGAACGCCATCGAGGAGCTGCTGCGGTTCATCCCGCTGGGCAGCGGCGCCGGCTTCCCGCGCATCGCGACCGAGGACGTCCAGGTCGGCAACGCGCTGGTGAAGGAGGGCGACGCGGTGCTGGTGGTCGTGTCGTCGGCGAACCGCGACGAGGCTATGTACGCCAACAGCGCCGAACTGGACCTGGAGCGTGAAGTAGGTCAGCACATGCAGTTCGGGCACGGCATCCACTTCTGCCTCGGATCGCAGCTCGCACGGATGGAACTGCAGGTCGCGCTGGGCACGTTGCTGCGCCGCCTGCCCGGCCTGCGGCTCGCCGAACCCGTCGAGTTCCGCAAGGGTTCGCTGGTCAGAGGCCCTTTGAAGGTCGTCGTGGCCTGGTGAGAAAAATCTTGGGCCGACCGCGTAATGGGGGAGCGGCCCGTGCGTTCCTCCTATGCGCGCGGCTCTGCTTCGGGGTGGGCCGCGACCCGAACGGCTCGTCCTCCCCCTGAGCCGTGCGGTGTGATCAGCACGACCGGCGTCAGGCCTCGGGAGCGGCCCGACGCCGGTCTACGCTGTTTTGATGCGCATCGGCGTCATGGGTGGCACGTTCGATCCCATCCACCACGGCCACCTCGTGGCCGCCAGCGAGGTGCAGGCCCGCTTCGACCTGGATCGCGTGATCTTCGTGCCGACGGGTCAGCCCTGGCAGAAGGCGTCGCGGGAGGTCTCCGCCGCCGAGGACCGCTATCTGATGACGGTCATCGCCACGGCCTCCAACCCCCGGTTCTCGGTCAGCAGGGTCGACATCGACCGCGACGGCCCCACGTACACCGTGGACACGCTCACGGACCTGAAGAAGCAGTACCCGGACTCCGACCTGTTCTTCATCACGGGCGCGGACGCGCTGGAGCAGATCCTGTCGTGGAAGCGCGCCGCGGACGCGTTCGAACTGGCCCACTTCATCGGCGTAACCCGTCCGGGCTACACGCTGAACGACCGCCATCTGCCGCCTGGGTCGGTGTCGCTCGTGGAGGTCCCCGCCATGGCGATCTCGTCAACCGGATGCCGCGCGCGTACTGCATCCGGACAGCCCGTTTGGTATTTGGTCCCCGACGGTGTCGTCCAATACATCGCGAAAACAGGCCTGTACTCCGAGTCGTAACCACGTTCGAGTGGATTTTGCGTGCATCCGAGCGCTCGGGGAGCAACAATCAGCGGGTTGTTGCTGGTTCGTGGAAGGCAAGACTTTGGCTACAGGCACCGTGAAGTGGTTCAACGCCGAAAAGGGCTTCGGCTTCATCGCGCCCGACGACGGCTCGGCTGACGTCTTCGTGCACTACTCGGAGATCCAGTCCAAGGGTTTCCGTTCGCTCGAAGAGAACCAGAAGGTCGAGTTCGAGGTCGGTCAGGGCCAGAAGGGGCCGCAGGCCCAGCAGGTCCGCCCGCTCTAGGCTTCGGCACAGGTGAAGGCCACCTCAGGGCGCTGAGGTGGCCTTCATCATGCGTGCGTGTGAAGTACCTGTTGGTGCGCGCCGGTACCCTCAGTAACTCGTGTGGGCGTATCGACGCCCGCCGGAAGTCAGAGGAGTGACGTGGCAGCCACCGACGAGGCACGACGGCTGGCGCTGGTCGCGGCGAACGCAGCGGCCGACAAGAAGGCGCACGACGTGACGGTGCTCGACGTCTCCGACCAGCTCGTGATCACGGACGTGTTCGTGATCGCGTCCGCTCACAACGAGCGGCAGGTCGGCGCGATCGTCGACAACATCGAGGAGAAGCTGCGGGAGGCCGGCACGAAGCCGGTGCGCCGCGAAGGAGCCCGCGAGGGCCGGTGGGTGCTGCTGGACTTCGTGGACGTCGTGGTGCACGTCCAGCACACGGAGGAGCGCAGCTTCTACGGCCTGGAGCGACTGTGGAAGGACTGCCCGCGCATCGAGTTCGAAGCGGACGTCCCCGCCGAGTCCACGGCTGAATGAGGTAGCTGATGGCCCTGAGCCGGCTCGTGCTGTGGCGGCACGGTGAGACCGACTACAACGCGACAGGTCGCCTGCAGGGTCATCTGGACTCGGCGCTCACCGAGACCGGCTTGAACCAGGCCAGGTTCGCCGTGCCGGTGCTCGCCGGGTTCGAACCGGAGATCGTGGTCGCGTCCGACCTGCAACGCGCGCGTGACACCGCACGGGTCTTCACGACGTCCGCGGACGTCCCGTTGCGGATCGACGAACGGCTGCGCGAGACCCATCTGGGCAAGTGGCAGGGGCTCACCACCGCCGAGGTCGAGCAGGAGTGGCCGGGCGCCGTGACGGTGTGGCGCACCGACCCGACGTACACGCCTCCGGACGGCGAGTCGCGCGTCGACGTGGCCGAGCGGGCCATCCAGGTGGTGCGGGAGGTCGACGCGGAGTTCTCCGAGACGGTCCTGCTGTGCGCGCACGGTGGCCTGATCAGCGCGTTGACCGGGCGGTTGCTCGACCTGCCGGTGGAGAACTGGTCGCAGCTCGGCGGCATCTCGAACTGCCACTGGACCGTGTTCACCCGCCGCAACGACCGGTGGCGGCTGTCGTCCTACAACGCGGGCACCACGCGTTGAGACTGCTCGTCCTCGGGGACTCGCTGTCGTTCTTCGGGCCTTCCGGTCCGCTGCCCGCTGATCATCCACGCCTGTGGCACAACATCTGTGCCGAGACGCTGGGTGGTTCGGCGGAGCTGGCGGCCGGGTTCGGGTGGACGGCCCGGGACGCCTGGTGGGCGTTGACCGGGGATCCGCGGATCTGGTCGCTGTTACCCCGTACGGACGTGCTGGTGTTCGCGGTGGGCAGCATGGACACGCTGCCCTCGCCGTTGCCCACGTATCTGCGCGAGGGGCTGCGTTATGTGCGGCCGGACTGGTTGCGGCGGTGGGTGCGTGCGGGCTATCAGTCCGTGCAGCCCCGGCTGGCGCCTTATACGCGGGCGTCGCTGCCGCCTGCGCTGACGGCGCGGTATCTGCGGGACATGCTGCAGTCCGTCCGCAACCTCCAGTACACGATGCCGGCGGTCGGGATCGTGCCGTCGGTGCATCGCGCGGCTACGTACGCGTACGCGCATCAGGGACACGCGGCTGCGGTGGCTGCTGTGCGTGGGTGGGCCGCGGCTGCGGATGTGCCGTTGCTGAACCTGCCGGCCGTGATCGGGGAGCACGTGCGGTCCGGTGCCGGGAATCCGGACGGGATGCACTGGGGCTGGGAGGGCCACGAGCTCGTGGGCAAGGCGATGGCGGCATTGATCTCGTCCGTGGCGTTGAGTCCCTCGGAGGAGTGAGCCCCGTAGGCTCGTCGCTCGTGCGCATCTCCATCGTCACCGACTCCACGGCATACCTGCCCGAGGGGTTCGCGAAGCGCCATGCGATCACCGTCGTGCCGCTGCACGTGGCGGTGGACGGTGCCGGACGCCTCGACGGCGTCGATTTCGGTCCTTTCGAGCTCGCCGCCGCCCTCGCCGAGCATCGCCGCGTCACCACATCACGGCCCACGCCAGGCGAGATGGCCGCTGTGTACCGCGAGGCGCTCTCTTCGTCGGATGCGGTCGTGTCCGTGCATCTCTCTCGTGAGTTGTCCGGGACGTGGGAGGCCGCACGGCTGGCAGCTGAGGAGATCGATCCCTCCCGGATTCGTGTCGTCGACTCGCGGTCGACGGGCATGGGACTCGGGTTCTCGGTGTTGCGCGCCTGCGCGGCCGTGGCCGCCGGCCACACGCACGCCGAGGTCGAGGACGCTGCCTCCTCCGCCGCGCAGCAGACGCGGATGTTCTTCTGCCTGGAGACGCTGGAGCACCTGCGCCGGGGCGGCCGGATCGGCACGGCGGCGGCCCTGGTGGGGACCGCGCTGGCCGTGAAGCCGTTGCTGCACATGGACGACGGCCGGATCGTGCCGCTGGAGAAGGTGCGCACGATCAGCCGCGCAGTGGGCCGTCTGGTCGACCTGGCGGCGGCCGCGGCAGGCGATGGCCCCGTAGGACTGGCCGTGCACCACCTGGCCGCTCCCGAACGCGCCGCCGAACTGGCGACCCGCCTGGACGAACGGCTGCCCGGCTCGACGGGCTGTGTGATCTCGGAAGTGGGTGCGGTGATCGGCGCGCACACGGGCCCAGGCGTGCTGGGCGTCGTGGTGCTGCCGGGAGGACCCGACAGCCTCCCACACACCCCCGACAATTCCCGGCCCGAGAGGCCCGAGTGATCGCGACCTGTCCACAACCCGCGAGTAATCCACAGCCCCGGAGCTGACCCCACCTCCCCACCCACCCCGCTCCGTAACGTCCCTCGCATGCTCCCCCGCCCCCACCAGGACTCCCTTCCGACCGAACGCCTCGCCGCCCTGGCCGACAAGGTGAGAGCCGACCCGACCCTGGTCTACGCACGATCAGAGGACGCGGACGAACACGGCCCGCCCCGCCGCCGCTTCCACCTGCCCCGCCTCCCGCGCCGCGGCCTGCTGGCACTGGGCGTGGCCGTGGCCTGCACGGTGATAGGCCTGGGCAGCTGGTGGCAGAGCCCAGCCGCAGAACCAGCCCCAGACCTGGCCCTCGTGAGCACCTCGTCCCCAGCCCCCGAGCTGGTGGTGAACGTGGTCGGCGAGGTGGCCACCCCAGGCCTGGTCACCGCACCGTCAGGCGCACGGGTGGCCGACGCCATCCGCCTGGCCGGAGGCATGAAGCCGGGCACGAACCTCCACAACCTGAACCTGGCCCGCAAACTCACCGACGGCGAACAGATAGCGGTGGGCATCCCACCCCCACCACCTGACGCAGGCGGACCCCAACCAGGCACACCCCAACCAAAGCTGAACCTGAACTCCGCCACCCCGACCGAACTGGACGCCCTCCCAGGCGTAGGCCCGGTGACGGCCCAACGCATCGTCGACCACCGCACCCGCAAGGGCCCCTTCGCCTCGGTGGACCAACTCCGCGACGTGGAAGGCATCGGCGAGTCGAAGCTGGCCAAGCTCTCCGACCTGGTCCACACATGACCCTCGCCACCAAGGCCCTGGCCCTCTACCTCCGCACAAGGGCCCACTACCACCACCTGACCAACCACCCCCTCCGCCAAGCCGACCACAACCACCTACCCCGCCCGCTCTCCCTCGCCTTCCCGCTACACCGCACCCCAACCACTCGCCGCCGGCCCCGGTCCCGCCCGCTCACCAGGGCCCTCCGCCAAGCGCTGGCCACGGCCTTCCCACCCCAACCGGCCCCACCACAGGCCGCTCCGCCGTCTCAGCTCCCAGCACCAAAACCCACCTCTGCCGCCAGGCATGCAGCGCACCTGCCGCCTGTGCGCGGCCACCGTGCCGAAGCGCTGAACTCCCGCCGTACCAACGGAAACTCGCCCGGCTCTCGCTCGGTGATGGGACTGAGCCATGCCCACGCCATGCTCAGCCGCCGCTCGCGCAACGACACCGCTAGCCCACCCCACGGCCCTGCGGCCCCGCCCAGCCCACCCCGCCTGCTCGCCCCTGCCTCCACCCCACTCCCGCCCCCAACCGATCGGAGCCAGCCATGCCCTCAGTCCGCATCACCCGCCACCCACGCATCGACACCGCCTGGCACCACTCCACAGCCCGACACCCCCAAATCCAGCCGCCCCACCTCCTACACCGCACCCGCCCGACAAAGCTCCCTCACCCCCGACAAAGCAGCCCTGACCCCAGACCTCCCACCCCAGAAGGGAGGCCCCGATGTCCCGCAAACACCCACTAACCCACGACTACCGCCTGGTCCCAGCAGCCGCAGCTGTCTGGACCACAGCAGCCGCCGGCCTCTTCCTGAGCTGGCAAGCGGCAGCGATCACCGGCCTGACAGCAGGAGCCATCGGCCTAGCAGCGTGGCGAAGAGCGTGGTGGCCAAGAACCTGCGCGATAGCCCTACTGATCTCCGGCCCGGTAGCCGCAGCCTGGGTGGGAGGCGCAGTCCTCAAAGCCGAGACCCACCCCCTTCACCTGGCCGCCAACGAGGGCCGCGGCACCACCCTGACCGTCGAACTCACCACCAGACCGAAAGGAATCCGAGCAGCAGGCTTCGGCGGAACCCAGGCAGGCGTGGAGAACGTGGTGATCCGAGCGACGGCGAACGGCGCCCAACTGGTGCTGCTCGCCCCCGCGGACAAGTGGCGGGATCTGCTGCCAGGCCAGAAGGTCACGGCCAAAGGCACCCTCGCCCCACCCAGAGGAGGTGACCTGGCCTCAGCATTGCTGCGAGTCCGAGGTCCACCGAACAACCCACAGCCACCACCGGTCTGGCAAACCTGGGCCGACGAGTTCCGCGACGGCCTCAGACAGGCCAGCGCGGTACTGGACGATGAGGAGGCCGGACTCCTACCGGCACTGGTGGTGGGCGACACCGAGCAGATGGTGCCGCGCATCGTGGACGAGTTCCGAACAGCCGGCCTCTCCCACCTGCTGGCCGTGAGCGGCGCGAATCTAGCCATCGTGTGCGGCGCGGTCTACCTCCTGACGAGGCGACTAGGCCCACGTCCGGCGGCGCTGTCAGCCATGGCGGCGTTGGTCGGGTTCGTCATCCTGGCCGGGCCGGAGCCGAGTGTGCTCAGGGCTGCCGTCATGGGTGGTGTCGCGTTGCTGGGGTTGGTGCTGGGCCGGCAACGGTCCGCGGTGCCGAGCCTTGCGACGGCTGTGCTCGTCCTGGTGCTGCACGATCCAGCGCTCGGCGGTGATCCGGGGTTCGCGTTGTCCGTGGTGGCGACGGCGGCGTTGGTGCTCGTCGCGCCGAGGTGGGCACGGGCGCTCAAACGGCGTGGCGTGCCGAACGGGCTGGCTGAGGCGATCGTCGTGCCGATGGCCGCGAGTCTGGCCACGGCTCCGGTGGTGGCAGGGCTTTCCGGGCAGGTGAGCCTGGTGTCGGTGCTGGCCAACCTCATAACCGGGCCGGTGGTCGCGCCGGCGACGGTGCTGGGGGTGGTGGCGGCGGCCGTTGCGCCGCTGTCGCCTCGGGTGGCCGAGGTTGTCACGCATGTTGCCGGCCCTGCGGTTGGTTGGCTGATCCAGGTTGGGCGGCGGGCGTCGGCCGTGCCTGGTGCGGCGGTCGGCTGGCCTGATGGCTGGGTCGGGGCGATCGCGCTGACGGCGGTCACTGTGGTGGTCGTGTTGTTGTTGCGGTTCAAGAAGACGCGGACGTTGATCGTCGCGGTGCTCGTCGGCGGGTTCGTGGTGCTGGTGCCCATGAGGGTTGTGGCGCCAACCTGGCCGCCCGACGGGTGGAAGGTCATCACCTGTGACGTGGGGCAGGGCGATGCGCTGGTGCTCGCGACCGATGATCCCGAGACGGCGGTGCTGGTCGACACCGGGCCCGATCCCGGCGCGGTGGACCGGTGCCTGAAGACGTTGGGGATCAAGAAGATTCCGCTGGTGGTGTTGACGCACCTGCACGCGGATCACGTCGGCGGTCTTGGCGCCGTGCTCACCGGGCGTGCGGTGGGGGCGGTGGCGGTCGGGCCGCTCAAGGAGCCCGCGTGGGCGTGGAGGGAGGTCGGCGAACGGGCTCGCGCGCAGAACGTGCGGGTCGTGGAGCCGAAGGCGGGCGAGCGGTTCGCCTTGCCTGGACTGGAGTTGGAGGTGATGGGACCTCGGCGGGCGCCGGTCGTCGCGGCCGAGAACACGACGGTGAACGACTACTCGCTCGTGCTCAGGGCGCACACGAGGGCGGGCCGGGTGTTGCTCACCGGTGACGTCGAACTGGCCGGCCAGGCGGCGTTGCTGGGGGAGCGGGACCTGAGCGCCGAGGTGCTCAAGGTGCCGCACCACGGGTCGCGGTACTCGCTGCCCGCGTTCCTCAAGGCCGTGCGGCCTCGGGTGGCGCTGGTGAGCGTCGGCACGGGGAACAGGTACGGGCACCCGAGTCCGCACGTCATCGACGTGTTGCGGACGGGAGGTGCGTTGGTGTTGCGCACGGACATGGATGGCGACCTGGCGGTGTTGCCGGGAAACCGAATCGTACGAAGGAGAAGAGATGGTCTGGGTCAGGTTGTTCAACGCGCGCTACCCGATTGCCGGTGGCACGCCAGGGCTCGCTTGGGCGCTGTGGCAGACGAACTACTCGGCGACGCCGTGGCCGCACGACGAGCTCAAGCCCGATTTCGGTTACTACATCTGCGAAACGCTCGAAGACGGCACCCGCGCTGTCACCTACAAAGCGGTGATCACGCACGTGCTGCCGCAGACGAAGGCGGCGACACCGGAGGAGGCGTTCGACCTCGTCGCGGAGCACGTGTTCGACGACGAGCTGCGGATCGCGCCGGACGTGTGGCACGACTACCACTACAACGCGCTCAAGGCGGAAGCCCCGTGGCCGCAACGGATCGTGGCGTGGCGCGCGGTCGTGGAACGGGTCGGGCCGCACGTGGTGGACGGCCTGCAACGGTTCCCGCGCACGGGCTGGCTCAAGACGGACGCGATCTCCCTGTGAGCCAAGGAGATCGCGTCCGGAGGGAGGTGCTCAGCCCAGTGCCTTGATGACGGCCTCGGCCGACGGCGGCACCGTCGCGCGCGGGCCGATCGTGTCGCCGAGTGCGTCGAGGGTCTTGAGGCCGTCGCCGGTGATCAGCAGCACGGTCTCGGCGTCGGGGTCGAGCTGGCCCGACTCGAACAGCTTCTTCGCCGTCGCGACGGTCACGCCGCCGGCGGTCTCGGCGAAGATGCCCTCGGTGCGGGCGAGCAGCTTGATGCCCTCGACGACCTCTTCGTCGGTGACGTCGTCGATGGCGCCGTTGGTGCGGCGGACCGCGTCGAGCACGTACGGGCCGTCGGCCGGGGCGCCGATCGCCAGCGAGCGGGCGATGGTGTCCGGGCGGACCGGGCGGATGACGTCGTGGCCGGCCTTGAAGGCGGCCGAGATCGGGGAGCAGCCGGTGGCCTGCGCGCCGAACACCTTGTACGGCGTGGCTTCCACGAGGTCCAGCTGGCCGAGCTCGCGGAACGCCTTGTCGACCTTGGTGAGCTGCGAGCCGGAGGCGATCGGCACGACGATCTGGTCGGGCAGGCGCCAGCCGAGCTGTTCGGCGACCTCGTAGCCGAGCGTCTTCGAGCCTTCCGCGTAGTACGGGCGGACGTTGACGTTCACGAACGCCCAGTCCTCGTTCTCCGCGGCGAGTTCCTGGGCGAGGCGGTTCACGTCGTCGTAGTTGCCGTCGACGGCGATCAGGGCACCGTCGTAGACGGCGCTCATGAGGATCTTGGCGCGCTCGAGGTTGGAGGGCACGAGAACGACGGACTTCCAGCCCGCGCGGGCGGCGGCCGCGGCGACGGCGTTCGCCAGGTTGCCGGTGGACGGGCAGGCCAGCACCTTGAAGCCGAGCTCGCGGGCCGCGGCGAGCGCTACGCCGACGACGCGGTCCTTGAACGAGTGGGTGGGGTTGCCGGTGTCGTCCTTCACCCAGATCTTGCGGACGCCGAGGGCCTTGGCGAGGTTGTGCGCCTCGACCAGGCGGGTGCCGCCGGGGTCGGTGTTCGGGTGCTGTTCCACAGTGGACGGAACAGGGAGAAGGCCGCGGTAGCGCCAGATCGACCTGGGGCCGGCCTCGATGTCCTCGCGCCGGATCTTCCCGAAGTCGTAGGCCACTTCCAGCGGCCCGAAACACTCGAGACAGGCGTACTCAGGAGCGAGAGGGGTTTCATTTCCGCACTCACGGCACAGCAGTGCGCGGGCGGGGCCGAGGTCGAAGGTGGTGCTCGTCGGCACAGAGACAGCAGTCATCGCGAGGTATCTCCTCATCTTTCCCGCGAAATCGAACGGGTCGGAATTGGCACCGTGATCGTCGTGTGCGCACAGTTCTGCGCATAGCGGTGACGCCGGTTGCCGGGGCTTCGTCGGGCCGTTCCCTCTGCCCCTCTGGATGAGCGGTGTTCAGTTGTGGCCACCAACCTACGGCACCGGTCCGTTGGTCGGCCACAAACGTCCACGATTCGAGACGTGGGAAGATGCCGGTCGTGAGCGCACCGGAGTCACTGCACCTCGTCGTCGGCGAAGAGGAGTTGCTGGTCGAACGGGCTGTTCGGGCGGCTCTCGAGGCTGCCCGCGAGGTCGACCCGACGGCCGATCTGACCCGCGTCCAGGTGACTGATCTCACGGCTCCGGAGCTGGCCGAACTGGTCAGTCCGTCGCTGTTCGCGGAGGGTCGCGTGATCGTCCTGCAGAACGGGCAGGACATCAGCAAGGAGGTCGCCGACACGGTGCTCTCCTACGTGAAGTCGCCCGCGGACGGGGTCACGCTCGTCGTCCTGCACACGGGCGGTGGCCGCAGCAAGGCGGCCAAGGACCTGCCGGGGCAGCTGAAGAAGGCCGGTGCCGCGGTCACGGAGTGCGCCAAGATCACCAAGTCCGGTGAGCGCGAGGCGTTCGTGCGCAACGAGGTGCGGCAGGCGGGCGGCAAGATCGACTCGGAGGCCGTCGCCACGCTCATCGACGCGGTGGGCACGAACCTGCGTGAGCTCGCCGCGGCCGCGTCGCAGCTCGTCTCCGACACCGACGGCAAGGTGACGGTGGAGGAGATCCGCCGCTACCACCAGGGCAAGGCCGAGGTGACGGGGTTCGCCGTCGCGGAGAAGGCCGTCACGGGTGACCGGGCTGGCGCCATGGAGGCGTTGCGCTGGGCCATGCAGCTCGGTGTGCCGCACGTGCTGGTCGCGGACGCGCTGGCGGACGCGGTGCGCACGGTCGCGCGGGTGTCCGCGGTGGGGCGCGCCGACCCGTTCAGCCTGGCCGGGCCGCTGGGCATGCCGCCGTGGAAGATCAAGAAGGCGCAGGCCCAGGCCCGCGGCTGGGACCAGTCGGGGCTCGCCGACGCGATGCAGGTGGTCGCGGGGCTCAACGCCGACGTGAAGGGCGTGGCGGCCGACGCCGGCTACGCGCTGGAGCGTGCCGTGCTCCGGATCGTGGCCGCGCACAGCCGCCGCTGACCACGGCCGCTGATCACTGCGGGCGAGGGATCCCGATCAGGTACTGGGCTCCCGTGAAGCCGGGTTCGACGCCGATCGTCCACGTGAACGACTCGGTGCCGTTCATGCCGTCGACCATCCTCTGTAGTTCCGCACGTCCGTACATGCGCAGGAACGACACGACGCTGTCCCAGAACATCATGAACGGCAGCACCGGCACGACGTAGGTGAGCGCCAGCCGCAGCAGGTAGCGCGGCAGGGGATTGCGCTGGAACGGCGCCGCCAGCAGCACGGCCAGCGTGAGGAAGAACGGGAACACCAGCACGTAGAGCCACGACCGCTTGGTGTCGACGACGACGATCGGCTGCCGGGTGTCGACGGCGTTCTGCAGCATGCGCGTGGCCAGTTCAGGCGGGAAGTGGTGGAAGGCGCCGTAGATCGTCCGCGTGCCTTCCAGCCGGCAGTCGGTGGCGTCGACGGACGACGGCACGTGGTCCACCGAGCAGCACGGGTCCGGCAGTCGTCGCCGGTTGCCCGCGGCGACACGTTCGAAGGCGGGCACGTTCGGCACCAGGTCCGTCAGCGTGACCTGGGTGTGGACACCCGAGGCGTGCAGCCGCCGCTGGATCAGCGGCACCGGCCCGCCCGACCCCGCGCAGAGGTCGACGATCCGGTGGTCCGCGCCCGACCGCAGCGCCAGCGCCAACGGCCGTGAGTACTCCCGCGCGGCGTCCGTCAGCCGGTAGATGGTCGTGATCGACTCGGTGTGCAGGGTCCGCAGCACGGGCGGGGTGCCGTCGAGGTCGTGCAGCTCGAAGAAGTCGATGCGCGGAAGCGATTCCATGGATCTACGCCTACCGTGCCCGGGACCACATGCGAAAGGGCTCCACTTCCCCGAGAGGAAGTGGAGCCCTTTGCAGAAGTTCGAAGAACTACGAGCGAGATCAGCCCTCGAGGGAGTTCGCGCGCAGCGCCATCGCCGACTTCTTGTTGGCGGCCTGGTTGGCGTGGATGACGCCCTTGCTGGCGGCCTTGTCGAGCTTGCGGGACGCGTCCTGCAGCAGCTCCAGGGCCTGCGCCTTGTCACCGGCCTCGGCAGCCTCGCGGAACTTGCGGATGGCCGTCTTGAGGGACGACTTGACCGACTTGTTGCGAAGGCGAGCCTTCTCGTTGGTCTTGATCC
The DNA here is from genome assembly GCF_051853195.1 of Lentzea sp. HUAS TT2. Taxonomy (NCBI): domain Bacteria; kingdom Bacillati; phylum Actinomycetota; class Actinomycetes; order Pseudonocardiales; family Pseudonocardiaceae; genus Lentzea; species Lentzea sp. HUAS TT2. Next base: position 4,568,115 of record NZ_CP196667.1, read on the forward strand.
GCTTGAGCTGGGACTTGATGTTCGCCATGCGACATCACCCTTCTTGTCGAAACCGGAGTTCGTGACGCGCTATGTCGGCACCGGCCACAAGGGCCAGGTCTCCTCCACGGCGGAGAGCCGCGCGTTCACGACGACGAAGGATATCAGGCCAGCTCAGCGCACCGTGAAGGTGGCCTTCTCGGCGCCGACCACGGCCTCGTAGCCGCCGCGGGCGACCTCACGCCGTCCGTCACCGTCCACGTCGCCGACGGTCAGGGCCAGCTGCGAGAGCTTGAACGAGACCTCGACCTGCTTCGACTGCCCCGCAGCGAGTTCCACGCGGGTGAAGCCCACCAGCCGGGCGTCCGGGGTCAGGACGGGGGAGGCCGGCTGACGCACGTAGACCGGCACCACCGCGGTGCCCGCACGCGCACCGGTGTTCGCCACCGTGAACTTCACCACGCCGTTCTGACGGTCAACGGACACCGAGGTCCCCGAGGTCGTGAACGACGTGTACGACAGCCCGTGCCCGAACGCGTAGAGCGGGTCGTACTTCGCTCCCGCCGAGGTGTTCGCGCCCGGCAGCTGGTCGTAGGTCAGCGTCGGGTCGCCCAGCGCCTTCGGCCACGAGATCGGCAGCTTGCCGCTCGGGTTCACCGCGCCGAACAGCACGTCGGCGATCGCCCTGCCACCCTCACTGCCCGGCAACCAGCCCGCGACCAGCGCGTTCGCGTCCGCCGCCGCACCGAGCACCTGCGGGCGCGCGGTCAGCAGCACCACGACCACCGGCTTGCCGGTCGCCTGCACCGCGTCCACCCACGCCTGCTGCTCGGGCGTCAGCACCGGGTTCTCCGTGTCGGCAGGACCCTCCGCACCGGGCTTCTCACCCAGGACGACGACAACCGCGTCCGCATCGGCGGCGTCAGCCACCGCGGCCGCAGGGGTCGCGGCGTGCACAACGGACGCACCAGGAACGGCCTCGCGCACACCGGTCAGCACGGTCGCGGTCGGCGGCAACGGCGAGTCGTCCGGCACGCCCTGCCACTCGACGGTCCAGCCACCGAGCTGACGGCGCACGTCGTCCGCGGTCTCCCCGGTCACGACGATCTTCTTGGCGGCGGAGGACAACGGCAGCACGCCGTCGTTCTTCAGCAGCACCGTGCCCTCGGCCGCCGCCTGGCGAGCCAGCGAGCGGTCCACGTTCACCACGTTGCCGTCGGCCTTCGCCGGGTCCACGTACGGCTTCTCGAACAGCCCCAGGTCGAACTTGAGCTTCAGCACCCGCCGCACGGCCTGGTCGATCCGCCCGCGCGACACGGACCCGTCACGCACGTTCGCCAGCAGCAACGACGTGAACTCGGCCGCGTTCGACGGCTCCATCGCCATGTCCACACCGGCGTTGACGCTCATCGCGATCGCCGTCTTGTAGTCGGGCGCGACCTTGTGCCGGTCCACCAGGTACTTCATGTCCTGCCAGTCCGAGACCGCGACGCCCTTGAAGCCCATGCGGTCACGGAGCTGCGTCTGCAGCATGTACTTCGACGCGTGCACCGGCACACCGTTGATCGAACCGGAGTTGATCATCACGGTCTTCACGCCCGCGTCGAACTGCGCCTGGAACGACGGCAGCACGAGGTCCTGCAGCTGCCGGATCGGGATCTGCGCCGCCGCGCGGTCGTGCCCGTTCGCCGGCGCCGAGTAGCCCGCAAAGTGCTTCGCCGTGGCGGTCAGCTGCGCGGTGTCGTCCACTTTGGTCTGCTGCCCGCGCACGTTCGCCGCCGCCAGCTGGCCGGACAGGAACGGGTCCTCGCTGTAGGTCTCGTAGTAACGGCCCCAGCGCGTGTCCCGTGCGATGTCGGAGACCGGTGCGAAGTTCCAGAAGACACCGGTGGCGCGCAACGCCTTCGACGCCGACACCCCGATCTTCTCCTGCAGTCCCGGATCCCACGTGGCGCCGAGCCCGATCTGGTGCGGGAACATCGTCGCGGAGATGACGTTGTTGTGCCCGTGCACACCGTCCGCGCCGTAGATGATCGGGATCTTCAACCTGTTGTTCTCCAACGCATAGCGCTGGATCGCGTTGTTCATCTCGGCCCACGCCTTGGGCGTGTTGTCGAGCGGCGCGTCACCGCCACCGGACAGGATCGAGCCCACGTGCGCGTCCGCGAGCACCGCCTTCAGACACGCGTCGACCAACGGCCCGTTGACGTTGTTGCAGTCACCGCGCAGCTTCCCGACGCGGATCTGGGCCATCTGCCCGATCTTCTCCTCGACCGTCATCCTGCGCAGCAGGTCCTCCACCCGCCGCTCGGCCGACGCCCGACTGTCCAGATAGATCTCTTTACCCGCCGCCAGACCACCTGCCGGTGTCAGTGACGCGATCAGCACAGCAACGCCCAGCACGCCGACACTGGCGCGCTTGCGGGAGAACAAAGACAAGACTCCTCCACGTTCCCGGTGCGCCCGCCGCACACCCTCGCGTGGCGAAGTCGGTCAAAACACCCCCGAACGGCTGAACTCGATGACAGCGTTTTCATGCTGGTGAAACGCCTGATCAGCCGCTGCGGCCGGAAGGAGGAAAAATGGCCGGATGACACTGCCCGAGCTTCCAGAGGAGTCCTTCAGACGGGTGCTCTGCGTCGTCGCGCATCCCGACGACATGGAGTACGGCACGTCCGCGGCCATCGCCCGCTGGACCGCCAAAGGCATCGAGGTCGGCTATCTGCTGCTCACCCGAGGTGAGGCGGGGATGCCGAACCCGCCGGAGGAGACGGCCCGGCTGCGCACCGCCGAACAGCAGGCCGCCTGCGCCGTCGTCGGCGTCGAGCACCTGAGGATCCTCGAGCATCCGGACGGGGTCCTCGTCTACGGCCTCGATCTGCGCCGGGACATCTGCCGCGAGATCCGCGAGTTCAAGCCCGACGCCGTGCTCGGCAGCGCGTTCGCGGTCGAGACGCCGTGGGGCTTCGACCAGGCCGACCACCGCGCGGCCGGCCTCGCGACCCTCGACGCGCTGCGCGACGCCGGCAACCGCTGGGTGTTCCCCGACCAGGTCGACGAGGGCCTCGAACCGCACTCGCCACGCTGGTACCTGACGCCCGCGATGGGACCCGGAGCGACGCACGGTGTCGACGTGACCGGCGAGCCGTTGCGGCGCGGCGTGGCCTCACTGGAAGCGCACGCCGCGTACCTGGCCGCCCTTCCTGGGCACCCGGCCCCGGCGGACTTCATCCCGAAGGTCGCCGCGATGGGCGGACAGGCCATGGGCGTCGAGCACGCCGTGCTCTTCCGCGCCCACGACCTGCAGGCACCCCCGGAGTTCTGAACCTCACTCGCCCGGCTCGTCCGGGGCCTTCTTCGGGGGCCTGCCGCGGCGAGGCATCTTCTTCGCCTCGCCTGGCAGGCGGCCCGCCTCCGCCAGTGCACGCCGCAGCAGGAACTCGATCTGCGCGTTGGTGCTGCGCAGCTCGTCATTCGCCCACCTGCTCAACGCGTCGTGCACCGCCGGGTCCAGCCTGAGCAGAACGCTTTTACGTTCGGCCATCAGGTGTAGAGCGAACCGGTGTTGACCACGGGCTGAGTGGAACGGTCACCGCACAGGACGACGAGCAGGTTCGAGACCATCGCCGCCTTGCGTTCCTCGTCGAGCTCCACGACGTCGTGCTCGGCGAGCCGGGCCAGCGCGAGCTCGACCATGCCGACGGCGCCCTCGACGATCCGGGTCCGTGCCGCCACGACCGCGCTCGCCTGCTGCCGCTGCAACATCGCGTGCGCGATCTCCGGTGCGTACGCGAGGTGCGTGAGCCGCGACTCGATCACCTTCACGCCCGCGGACTGCACGCGTGCCGAGATCTCGATCGCGAGCGTCTCGGTGATCTCGTCCGCGTTCTCCCGCAGCGAGAGGCCGGTCTCCTCGTGGTTGTCGTACGGGTAGCTGTTCGCGATGTGCCGCACCGCGGTCTCGGTCTGGATGCCGACGAACCGCACGAAGTCGTCGACCTCGAACCGGGCCCGCGCGGTGTCCTCGACCTGCCAGACGACCACGGCCGCGATCTCGATCGGGTTGCCGTCGGCGTCGTTGACCTTGAGCGTCGCCGTCTCGTGGTTGCGAATCCGTACGGAGATCTTTTCCCGCGTGGTGATCGGGTTCGCCCACCGCAGACCGTCCGTGCGCGCCGTGCCCACGTAACGGCCGAGGAACTGCAGCACGCGCACCTCGCCGGGCGCGACGGTGAACAGCCCCTTCCAGATCACCGCGGCGGCCAGGAACAGCAGCACTCCGGTGAGCAGCAGCCCGGCCGCCGGGTCGCCGTCGGCAGCGTCGGTCGCCTTGATCCCCTCGATGACCGTCCACACGCTCACAGCGAGCACCGCCAACCCAGCGAAGAACATGAGGAGACCGGGCAGCTCCCGCGCTTGCTTCTCGCGGACGACAGGCGCCGGCATCTGGACCGTCGTCTCGATGGATGCACTCATCCAGGACCCCCTAGCGAAGTAGTATCTAAGTGATATCACTTTTCTGTGATGATCGCCAGTTAGGCTGGATCGCATGAGGGCGAAGAAGCAGCGCGTGGCCGCGTACGGGGTGTGCATCAACGAGGACGACGAGATCCTGCTGGCGCGCTGGCTTGGCCCAAAGGGCAAACGTTGGATCCTGCCCGGCGGCGGCATCGACCACGGCGAGCACCCGTACGACGGGGTCGTCCGGGAGTTCGAGGAGGAGACCGGACACGTCGTCGAGGTGGTCCGCCTGCTCGGCATCGACTCCGAGCTCCGCGAGGAACCAGACCGCGACTACCACGCGCTTCGCATCATGTACGAGGTGCGGATCGTGGGCGGCGAACTGCGCAACGAGGTGGGTGGCACGACCGACCTCGCGCAGTGGTTCCCGGTGGCAGAGGTCGGACAACTGGACCGCGTGCCGTCACTGGACACGGCACTTGGTCTGTACCGAACTGCCCCACCTGCCGGAATCTTGCGGTAGATTTCGCTCTACCGCCGCCAACTTGCCTCCAATGGAGTTGGCGAATGATCCGATCACTGGCCGCAGTCGGCGCGGCCGCCCTGCTGTCGTCCTTCGTCGCCGTGCCGGCCCACGCGGCTGTCGTCACCGTGTCGAGCGTGTCCTCCCTGCAGGCCGCTCTCGACACCGCACGAGCCGGTCAGCGCATCGTGCTGGCCAGGGGCCTGCACACCGCCGACCAACCGATCAAGATCAGCAAGTCGGGCATCACCGTCGCCGCGCAGACCGTCGGCGGCACGGTGTTCACCCGAGGCGGCTTCGAACTCGGAGCCGTTCGAGACGTGACGATCGAGGGCTTCGTCTTCGACGGAACCAGCACGCTCTCGGTCCCCGCGGAGGCGCTGGCCACGCGCATCACCCGCAACACGTACTCGGGCAACAAGGACGGCGCCTCGCTCAGCGTCAGCGCAGACGACGTCCAGATCGACCACAACACGTTCCAGAACCGGACCAACGAGGGCGTCTACCTCCAGATCACCGGCCCCGGCAGCGAGATCGCCAAGAGGTCGTGGATCCACCACAACTACTTCTACAACCACCAGTTCACCGGTGCGAACGGCGGTGAGTCGATCCGGCTCGGCTACAGCCACAAGCAGTCGAAGTCGGCGAACGCGATCGTCGAGCACAACCTGTTCGAGAAGGCGGACGGCGACGCCGAGGCGATCTCGATCAAGTCGTCGGACAACATCGTCCGCTACAACACGATCCGCAACAGCAAGGGCTACATCGTCCTGCGCCACGGCCACCGCACCACGGTCGAGGGCAACCTGCTGTTCAACAGCGGCATCCGCTTCCACGGAAACGACCACAAGGTCATCAACAACTACGTGGAGACCACCAAGGACCGCGCGATCGTGTTCGGCTCCGGCAAGGAGGCCGACAGCGGCCCCGACTCGAAGCTGCACGACCGGCCGGACCGCGTGACGGTCGCGTTCAACACGCTGATCGGCACCGGCGCGGTGGTCGAGAGCGACGGCGGTGACTTCAAGCCGAAGGACTGCGTGCTCGCGAACAACGTCATTCGCGGTTCTTCCGGTGGAGTCGTCTCCATGCACTCCGGTTCGACCGTGAAGTACGAGGGCAACGTCATCTGGGGCGGTACCGGCGGCAGCATGCCGTCGTCCGGTTACAAGTCCGTGGACCCGAAGCTGGTGAAGGACGCCAACGGACTGTTCCGGCTGTCTTCCGGTAGCCCTGCCATCGACGCGTCGGCAGGCACCTACTCCTATGTGACGCGTGACTTCGACCCGCAGGCGCGCTCCGGCAAGCCTGATGTCGGGGCGGATGAGTACAACTCGTCGTCGGTGCGGAAGCCGCTGACGAAGGCCGATGTCGGGGTCTCCGCACCCTGACGAACGCATTTGTCCTGGTAGCCGCCCGTGTGGCGGTTACCAGGACCCCCCGATTTGGAGATCGAAACAGGCCCGTGTAATGTTCTCCATGTCAGAGCGAAGCGGGCCGGGAAATACAGACCGGAACGGGCCTGGCCAAAAAACCGGAAGACAAAGAGCCTCACAGGCCGATTTGACACCGGGAAGCAACACCAAATAAGCTTCAAACACAGCCCCGGAAGTAAGTCAGCGAAAAGCTGATGTGACTGCGGTGAGCGCGTGTTCTTTGAGAACTCAACAGCGTGCCGAAACACAGCCAGTAATATATGAATTACCTCCTCGTCGAGGTAGTTCCTTTGAGGCAAGACTAGATTGATGCCAGACATATTCCGTCTGGAGCGATCAAACACAATCCTTATTGGAGAGTTTGATCCTGGCTCAGGACGAACGCTGGCGGCGTGCTTAACACATGCAAGTCGAGCGGTAAGGCCCTTCGGGGTACACGAGCGGCGAACGGGTGAGTAACACGTGGGTAACCTGCCCTGTACTCTGGGATAAGCCTTGGAAACGAGGTCTAATACCGGATACGACCATTGATCGCATGATCGGTGGTGGAAAGTTCCGGCGGTATGGGATGGACCCGCGGCCTATCAGCTTGTTGGTGGGGTAATGGCCTACCAAGGCGACGACGGGTAGCCGGCCTGAGAGGGTGACCGGCCACACTGGGACTGAGACACGGCCCAGACTCCTACGGGAGGCAGCAGTGGGGAATATTGCACAATGGGCGAAAGCCTGATGCAGCGACGCCGCGTGAGGGATGACGGCCTTCGGGTTGTAAACCTCTTTCAGCAGGGACGAAGCGCAAGTGACGGTACCTGCAGAAGAAGCACCGGCTAACTACGTGCCAGCAGCCGCGGTAATACGTAGGGTGCGAGCGTTGTCCGGAATTATTGGGCGTAAAGAGCTCGTAGGCGGTTTGTCGCGTCGGCCGTGAAAACTTGGGGCTTAACTCCAAGCTTGCGGTCGATACGGGCAGACTTGAGTTCGGCAGGGGAGACTGGAATTCCTGGTGTAGCGGTGAAATGCGCAGATATCAGGAGGAACACCGGTGGCGAAGGCGGGTCTCTGGGCCGACACTGACGCTGAGGAGCGAAAGCGTGGGGAGCGAACAGGATTAGATACCCTGGTAGTCCACGCCGTAAACGGTGGGTGCTAGGTGTGGGGGGCTTCCACGCCCTCTGTGCCGCAGCTAACGCATTAAGCACCCCGCCTGGGGAGTACGGCCGCAAGGCTAAAACTCAAAGGAATTGACGGGGGCCCGCACAAGCGGCGGAGCATGTGGATTAATTCGATGCAACGCGAAGAACCTTACCTGGGCTTGACATGGACTAGAAAGCTCTAGAGATAGAGCCTCCCTTGTGGCTGGTTCACAGGTGGTGCATGGCTGTCGTCAGCTCGTGTCGTGAGATGTTGGGTTAAGTCCCGCAACGAGCGCAACCCTCGTTCCATGTTGCCAGCACGTAATGGTGGGGACTCATGGGAGACTGCCGGGGTCAACTCGGAGGAAGGTGGGGATGACGTCAAGTCATCATGCCCCTTATGTCCAGGGCTTCACACATGCTACAATGGCCGGTACAAAGGGCTGCTAAGCCGTGAGGTGGAGCGAATCCCATAAAGCCGGTCTCAGTTCGGATCGGGGTCTGCAACTCGACCCCGTGAAGTCGGAGTCGCTAGTAATCGCAGATCAGCAACGCTGCGGTGAATACGTTCCCGGGCCTTGTACACACCGCCCGTCACGTCACGAAAGTCGGTAACACCCGAAGCCCGTGGCTCAACCCGCAAGGGGGAGAGCGGTCGAAGGTGGGACTGGCGATTGGGACGAAGTCGTAACAAGGTAGCCGTACCGGAAGGTGCGGCTGGATCACCTCCTTTCTAAGGAGCATCTACCAGTGTTCGGAGCAAACGTCTCCGCACTGGTCAGAACTCAACCCGACCTTGATGTTGGGTGAGGCTCATTAGTGGATGCTGGCTGGCATGACGGCTTGTTGCCGGATGAGTGAGTACTGCGGTTTACCGCGTGGAAAGGTCATCTGGGGGCTAGCTGAATTGATCGGTACGCTGTTGGGTCCTGAGGGAACACGCTTTTTGTGTCTTTCAGTGATCGGCCACTTGCCGCGGATGAACCACCTGACACTGGTCAGGCCGGCGTCTGCAGTAGCGCGAGTGGATCTGATTGTTCTTTGAGAACTGCACAGTGGATGCGAGCATCTTTGTAGCAAGTTAGTAAGGGCATACGGTGGATGTCTTGGCACCAGGAGCCGATGAAGGACGTAGGAGACTGCGAAAAGTCTAGGGGAGCTGTCAACCGAGCTGAGATCCTAGAATTTCCGAATGGGGAAACCCGGACCCAGTCATGTGGGTTCACCCATACCTGAACACATAGGGTATGTGGAGGGAACGCGGGGAAGTGAAACATCTCAGTACCCGCAGGAAGAGAAAACAACCGTGATTCCGTGAGTAGTGGCGAGCGAAAGCGGAAGAGGCTAAACCGCGTCTGTGTGATACCCGGCAGGGGTTGCATTCGCGGGGTCGTGGGACCTCTTGGCTAGTTCTGCCGAGCTAGCGAACAGTCAGAAAACATTGTGGTTAGAGGAACGTGTCTGGAAAGCACGAGCGTAGAGGGTGAAACTCCCGTACTCGAAAATCCGATGTCTGTTTAGAGTGTTCCCAAGTAGCAGCGTACTCGTGAAATTCGCTGTGAATCTGGCGGGACCACCCGCTAAGCCTAAATACTCCCTGGTGACCGATAGCGGACTAGTACCGTGAGGGAAAGATGAAAAGTACCCCGGGAGGGGAGTGAAATAGTACCTGAAACCGTGTGCCTACAATCCGTCGGAGCCTTTAGGGGTGACGGCGTGCCTTTTGAAGAATGAGCCTGCGAGTTAGTGCTACGTGGCGAGGTTAACCCGTGTGGGGTAGCCGTAGCGAAAGCGAGTCTGAATAGGGCGCTTGAGTCGCGTGGTCTAGACCCGAAGCGGTGTGATCTAGCCATGGCCAGGGTGAAGCGCGGGTAAGACCGCGTGGAGGCCCGAACCCACCAGGGTTGAAAACCTGGGGGATGAGCTGTGGTTAGGGGTGAAAGGCCAATCAAACACCGTGATAGCTGGTTCTCCCCGAAATGCATTTAGGTGCAGCGTCGTGTGTTTCACCTCGGGGGTAGAGCACTGGATGGTCTAGGGGGCCCACAAGCTTACCGAAATCAACCAAACTCCGAATACCGAGGTGTGAGAGCGCGGCAGTGAGACTGCGGGGGATAAGCTTCGTAGTCGAGAGGGAAACAGCCCAGAACGCCAGCTAAGGTCCCTAAGTGTGTGCTAAGTGGGAAAGGATGTGGGGTCGCACAGACAGCCAGGAGGTTGGCTTAGAAGCAGCCACCCTTTAAAGAGTGCGTAATAGCTCACTGGTCAAGTGGTCCTGCGCCGACAATGTAGCGGGGCTTAAGCACACCACCGAAGCTGTGTCATTTCAGCCTTGTGCTGGGATGGGTAGGGGAGCGTCGTGTAGCGGTTGAAGCGGCGGAGTAATCCAGCCGTGGACGCTATGCGAGTGAGAATGCAGGCATGAGTAGCGAAAGACGAGTGAGAAACTCGTCCGCCGGATGACCAAGGGTTCCTGGGCCAGGCTAATCCGCCCAGGGTAAGTCGGGACCTAAGGCGAGGCCGACAGGCGTAGTCGATGGACAACGGGTTGATATTCCCGTACCCGTGTGAACGCGCCCATGATGAACCTTGTGATACTAACCGCCCAAAGCACCTGCGAAACTCCTTCGGGAGCTAGCGGAATGTGGAGCGCGGGACCTGAACTTGTAGTAGTCAAGCGATGGGGTGACGCAGGAGGGTAGCTCCGCCAGTGAGTGGTAGTACTGGTGCAAGCGTGTAGGGAGAGGCATAGGCAAATCCGTGCCTCACATATCCTGAGACGTGATGCGTAGCCGATTGAGGCGAAGTAGAGTGATCCCATGCTGCCGAGAAAAGCCTCTAGCGAGCTTTCACGCGGCCCGTACCCCAAACCGACACAGGTGGTCAGGTAGAGAATACCAAGGCGATCGGGCGAACTGTGGTTAAGGAACTCGGCAAAATGCCCCCGTAACTTCGGGAGAAGGGGGGCCGTAGCGCTTGAAGCCTCTTGCAGGCTAGGGCGAGACGGCCGCAGAGACCAGCGAGAAGCGACTGTTTACTAAAAACACAGGTCCATGCGAAGTCGCAAGACGATGTATATGGACTGACGCCTGCCCGGTGCTGGAACGTTAAGGGGACCGGTTAGTCCGCAAGGGCGAAGCTGAGAACTTAAGCGCCAGTAAACGGCGGTGGTAACTATAACCATCCTAAGGTAGCGAAATTCCTTGTCGGGTAAGTTCCGACCTGCACGAATGGCGTAACGACTTCTCGACTGTCTCAACCGCAGGCCCGGCGAAATTGCATTACGAGTAAAGATGCTCGTTACGCGCGGCAGGACGGAAAGACCCCGGGACCTTTACTATAGCTTGGTATTGGTGTTCGATTCGGCTTGTGTAGGATAGGTGGGAGACTGTGAAGCGGCCACGCCAGTGGTTGTGGAGTCATCGTTGAAATACCACTCTGGTCGTATTGGATGTCTAACCTCGGTCCGTGATCCGGATCAGGGACAGTGCCTGGTGGGTAGTTTAACTGGGGCGGTTGCCTCCCAAAGAGTAACGGAGGCGCTCAAAGGTTCCCTCAGCCTGGTTGGCAATCAGGTGTTGAGTGCAAGTGCACAAGGGAGCTTGACTGTGAGACTGACGGGTCGAGCAGGGACGAAAGTCGGAACTAGTGATCCGGCCATGGCTTGTGGAAGCGTGGTCGCTCAACGGATAAAAGGTACCCCGGGGATAACAGGCTGATCTTCCCCAAGAGTCCATATCGACGGGATGGTTTGGCACCTCGATGTCGGCTCGTCGCATCCTGGGGCTGGAGTAGGTCCCAAGGGTTGGGCTGTTCGCCCATTAAAGCGGTACGCGAGCTGGGTTTAGAACGTCGTGAGACAGTTCGGTCCCTATCCGCCGCGCGCGTAGGATACTTGAGGAAGGCTGTCCCTAGTACGAGAGGACCGGGACGGACGGACCGCTGGTGTGCCAGTTGTTCTGCCAAGAGCATTGCTGGTTGGCTACGTTCGGAAGGGATAACCGCTGAAGGCATCTAAGCGGGAAGCTCGTTCCAAGATGAGGTATCCCACTCTTCGTGAGTTAAGGCCCCCAGCTAGACCACTGGGTTGATAGGCCAGAGGTGGAAGACCGGTAACGGTTGGAGCTGACTGGTACTAATAGGCCGAGGACTTGTTACAAAGACGCTACGCATCCACTGTGCGGTTCTGGAAGAACAACCAGAACCGATCGAAACCCCCGGCAGGGTCACATCCTGTTGGTTCGGGGTTTCTGGTTGATATCTCCATAGTGTTTCGGTGGTCATAGCGTTGGGGAAACACCCGGTCCCATTCCGAACCCGGTAGTTAAGCCCTTCTGCGCCGATGGTACTGCACTGGTTACGGTGTGGGAGAGTAGGTCGCCGCCGAACATAATTTGCCCTGCGGGTTGAGCGCCACAAGCGCTCCCCGCAGGGTTTTTTCACGTTCTGCGCCATTCACTGGGCAGCATGCCGAACGCGAGCCGGAACCGCCGGGTGAAATGGGTCTGGTCCTTGAAACCCCACCGCCGGGAGATCGTGCCGATGGACCGGTGCCGGGAACCGGGGTGGACCAGTTCGGCCTTCGCCTGCTCCAGTCGGCACGCGATGATCCACTGCTCCAGGCGCAGGTTGGCGTTGGCGCAGACGCGGTGCAGGTGACGGGGCGAGATGGCGAGCGCCGCGGCGATGGTGCCGGGTCCGAGATCCGGATCACGCAGGTGCTGCCGCACGTAGGCGCGGACTTGGACGATCAGGGTCTGCTCGACGATGTCACGGGTGCAGGCCACGTCGTCGACGGCCGTCGCGATGAGGGCACGCGCGAGCTCGACGCTCGCGGCCCCGAGCATGCCGGCCGCGGGACTGTTGCTGAGCAGGTCCGCGTTCCTGGTGATGTCCAGGACATGGCGGCTGAACAACCCGTACAGCGGGCTCGATCTCAGTCGAGGCCCGGCGCGCCGAACCAGGTCGGCCGGTAGTGCCAGATCTTCTGTCCACGTGTTGAGCGACTGCGCCGCACCGAACCCGCGCCAGCCGAAGGTGAACGGCCGGCTGACGTCCACCACCAGGATCTCCCCGGCGGGCACCATCCGGAGGGTCGTTCCCGCCTGGTACCGGGCCACGCCGCTCTCGTGCACACCGATGGCGATGTGCTCGCCCGATGCCGCACGGGCGGCCTTCGCGGTGCGGACGTTGGCGAACCCGGTCGACTCCGCGCGCAGGATCGAGGCGGAACCGAACGTCCAGAGGTCCACCCTGGCCCGCACCGGCTCGTCGTCCTCGACGTCCACCCTCGTCACCCCGGCGGCCTCGCGCATCGTGGTGATCAGCGCGTCCCGCCGGTCGCGCGGCGCGAGCGTTGCGGTGTCGAGCAGAACGGCCATGCGACATCCCCCTGACACGACGGCTGGGTGGGCGTTGTGAGCCGACGGCACGGCGTTGTGGACCGATTTGGCGCGCAGCCTTGATCTTAGGCTCTGACCGTCCTGCCGCGGACTGCTCATTTCGTCGACTTCGGAAGGGCCGCAACATGAAGACCATCGTCCTGGTCCACGGTTTCTGGGTGACGCCGCGCAGTTGGGAGCACTGGATCGACCACTACCAGCGCGCCGGCTACAACGTCGTCGCTCCCGCCTACCCCGGTTTCGAGGTGGAGGTCGAAGCGCTCAACGCCGACCCGTCGCCGATCGAGGAGGTCACCGCGCCCGCGATCATCGAGCACCTCGAGTCCGTCATCGGACAGCTCGACGAACCGCCGATCATCATCGGCCACTCCGCGGGCGGCGCGTTCACCCAGGTCCTGCTCGACCACGGCTTCGGCGCGGCGGGCGTGGCACTCAACTCCGCGCCGACCGAGGGCGTGCTCGTCACCCCGCTGTCGCAGATCAGGTCGACCCTGCCGGTGCTGAAGAACCCGGGCAACCGGCACAAGGCCGTCGGCCTCACCCCGGAGCAGTGGCGCTACGCGTTCACCAACACCTTCACCGAGGAGGAGTCGCTGGCGCTCTACCAGCGCTACCACGTCCCGGCGTCGGGGCGGATCCTCTGGGGCGGTGTGCTGGCCAACTTCATCCCCGGCCCGCAGGACATCCACGTCGACTACCACAACGACAAGCGCGCCCCGCTGCTGTTCGTGTCCGGCAGCGAGGACCACATCATGCCGCCGTCGGTGCAGCGGTCGAACGCCAAGCACTACAAGTCGAACACCGTCACCGAGATCAGGGAGTACGAGGGCATGGCCCACCTGCTGCCCGCGCAGAAGGGCTGGGAGAAGGTCGCCGACGAGGTCCTGGCGTGGGCCGTCGAGCAGGCCGGCTGGCCGGCCACCGCGTGAAGGACGTCCGTCTCACGCACATCGGCGGCCCGACGGTCCTCATCGAGGTCCACGGCTGGCGCCTGCTCACCGACCCGACGTTCGACGCCCCCGGCCGCAGGTACTCCTTCGGCTGGGGCACGTCGTCGCGCAAGCTGACCGGCCCCGCGATCACCGCCGCAGACCTGGGCCCGATCGACGCCGTGCTGCTCACCCACGACCACCACGCCGACAACCTCGACGACGCCGGCCGCGCCCTGCTCCCCACCGCGGACACCGTCGTCACCACGGCCTCCGGCGCCAGCAGACTAGGCAACGCCCGCGGCCTGGCGCCGTGGGCCTCCACCCGCCTGGACAAGCCGGGACACCCGTCGATAGAGATCACCGCGACCCCGTGCCGGCACGGTCCACCCCTGTCCCGTCCCATCACCGGCGACGTCATCGGCTTCGCACTCCACTGGGACGGCCAGGACCACGGCGCGCTGTGGATCTCCGGCGACACGGTCCTGTACGACGGCGTCCGCGAGGTAGCCGCACGCGTCGAGGTCGACCTGGCCCTGCTGCACCTCGGCGGCGTCCGCTTCCCGATCACCGGACCGTTGCGCTACACGATGACCGCCGCTGACGCCGTCGACCTGTGCCGCCACCTGCGCCCGCGCACCGTCGTCCCCGTCCACTACGAGGGCTGGCAGCACTTCCACCAGCGCCGCGCCGCCGTCGAACAGGCCTTCGCCGCCGCACCCGACGTCGGTGCGCTCGTCCGCTGGCTGCCGCTGGGCACAGACGCCTAGAAGAGCCTGGTCGTCAGCGCCGCAACCGCTTGCGCGTCGCAGTCGCGCAGCAGGTCCCGCAGGTTCGCCGCCGCCTTGCGGTCGGAGTAGGTGAAGCCCAGCCTGGCGATCGTCGCGCCCCATCGGACGTCGTCGTCGAGCGCGTCGGCCAGGTCCTGCCAGCCACCGCGCAGCCGGTGCAGGTAGGCGGGCCACCTGACCGCGATCTCGGCAACGACAACCAGGTGACACGCCAGCACGACATCTACGGAGCTCAGCATGCGCAGGTAGAACTGCCAGACGTTCAGGAGGCGTTTCTCCTCGCGCACGGACTGCTCCGGCTGGGCCCTGAGCCGGCGGCGCAGGTGCTCGCGGACTTTCGGGTGCTGCTCGATCGCGATGATCTTCTGAGTGGTTCTCCTGGCAGAGCTCCTTGCCGGCGCGCTCTCGAACTTCCGGAGGACTTCGGGCGTCCCCGCCTGCGCTTCGAGGTGTACCGGTCCCAGTTGCGCCAGCAACACCTGGTCGACGCTGTCGGCAGTCGTGCGGGGCAGCCGGACCGGAAGCTGGACGAGCTTTCGCAGAAACGTCCATCCAGGACTCGGGTCGTCCGGGTGCGTCACCATGTTCGCGTCGGCGAGCTCCTTGTAGGCGTGGTCGACGTGCGACGCGACGACCGTGGTGTCGAGCCCCAGCACGAATCTGCTGGAAGGAAAGTCGTCCGAGAGGAAGACGTTGATCGCTTCGAACACCTCTGCCGTCGTGCGCGGAGTGCACCGGTCGAGGTCGTCGATCAGCAGAATCACCTGGTAGTTCTGTGCCGCGAGGTCCTTCAGCAGCTCCTGGACGTCGTGCTGCACGAGATAGAGGTAGCCGGAGCGAGCGTGGTAGTACGGGTCACGGATCGTCGGATCCGTTGCGGTGCCAGAGAAGGCGTTGCTGGCGACAGGTCCGGCGAACAGCTCTCCCGGCAGGAAGGCCGATGCTCGGCCGAACACGTACCTGAGCCCGGTGTGCAGCACTCCCGCTGCGGCAAGCCCGCCAGTCGCCCACCACGCCCAGTCGATGTTCGACTTCGTCAGTGCGCCCAGCACGGACAGCCCGAAACCCAGACCGGCGAACGACAGCAGTGGTGAGAGGGTCCTCCGCCACAGCTGGCGCTGCAGGTGACGCCGGTCCACACGCCGGGCGTTGCGGTGGAACCAGTACCGCTCGAGGATGTTCTGGTGCGGCATGATCGCCGGTCGTGCGGCTTCGGCCAGGGCCTTCGCCAGTCCTGCCCACACCTGCTCGCTCGATTGATGTCGCCACGGGTTGAACGACACGACCACGGGCTTGAGCACCGGTCGACGCGGTGCCTTCGGCGTCGATTGAGGGTCTGTCCGAAACTCCTTTGGTACCGGTTTCCCTGGGGGTCGTTTTGGAGGCTTCAGCGCTTTCAACTCAGGCTGCCACAGCATGTGGTCAGCGTGGAACAGGGTGAGTCTGGGGCCTGGTAGCAACTTGGTGGGTCTTGTGGACAGTCGCGTCTTCACGAGCTCCAGCAAGGTGCTCTTGCCCGAACCCCAGGCTCCCTCGACGGTGATCACGGTCGGCGCGTCGCCGTCACCTGGCTGGAGCATCTCGGTGAGCGTCGACACCAGGTTGCCGCGGTCCAGCAGGTCCGTCGGTGCCACCCGGTCGCTGAACCCGCGCGTCGAGACGGGTCCAGTCCTGGGCGGATCCGGCATCAGGGGGTTCCAGACGCGCAGCTCGCCGTTCCGGCCTCCTGACGCGATTCGGACACCACCGTCCGGACCGGTGTAGGTGAGCAGCACCGAGACCGCGCACTGTTGGCTCTGGCGCAGCACCTCGCCGGTCCGCGGGTTCCAGATTCGGATTGAGCCGCCTTCGCTCCCGGACATCAGCAGCGGTTCGTCCGAGGCGGGGAACAGGCTCAACGTGGTGACCGGTGAGATGTGCCCGGTCAGCCGGCGAACGCCGTCGGAGCTGGAGGTCACGACGATGTCCGCGCCATCTGCTGCGACTTCCAGGTCTGCGACCTGCAGTGATCGCTGGCTACCGGCTGCGTTCGGGAAACTCGCGGTGGACTCGACCGTGAAGGGGTCACCGGTGTTCGCCAGAACCGTCTGCGGTGGCTCTCCGTCGAGGAACGCCCACAGGACGGGGTTCTCGGGATCGCCGTCATCGATGGCCAACTCGGTGATGGGCGCGTTGAGTGCGATGGCGCGTTCGAGTTCTATGCCTGGCACGTCGGCTGAGGTCACGCCTGCAAGGTCGGGAAAGGGGCGAGTTTCGTTTCCGGCAGGTTTCTGTCCGGTCGGACTAGTGCGAAATCTGCCTGAACAGGGTGAAGATGTGGACCATGGAACACCGAGCCCGCACCTCAGGACTGCGCCGCAGCCGCACGGTCACCACGCCGAGGCTCGGTGAGCTGTTCAACGGCTATCTCAATCCCGCACGGCCCCATGCCGATGCCTACGACGAGATGTTCTCCACGGACAACGGGGTGCGGAGTGCTTACCGCGCGCTGTACGAGTCGGTGGCTCCGTCGCAGGTCAACGAGCTGAACGCGCGTAGTGAGGCGCTTGGCAGGGCCTTTGTCGACCAAGGGATCACGTTCTCGCTGAGCGGCCAGGAAAGGCCGTTCCCGCTCGATCTGATCCCCCGGATCATCACGGCTACGGAGTGGTCGAAGCTCGAGAAAGGCATCGTTCAACGGGTGCGCGCGATGGAGATGTTCCTCGCGGACATCTACGGCGACGCGCAGATCGTTCGGGATGGAGTGTTGCCCCGGCGTCTCATTACGAGCTGCGAGCACTTCCATCGCGAGGCGGCCGGCATCAGTCCGCCCAACGGGGTGCGCATCCACGTTGCCGGTGTGGACCTGGTGCGTGATGAGCAGGGGACGTTCCGGGTTCTTGAGGACAATCTGCGGTGTCCTAGTGGCGTTTCGTACGTCATGGAGAACCGGCGGACGATGGCGCGGGTCTTTCCTGACCTGTTCGCACGGCATCGTGTGCGCGCTGTGGGTGACTACGCGGTTCATTTGCTTCGGGCCCTTAGGAATGCGGCCGCGCCCAATGCTGCGGACCCGAACGTTGTCGTGTTGACGCCTGGGCTTGCCAACAGTGCGTACTTCGAGCACTCGTTGCTCGCGAGGCAGATGGGTGTGGAGTTGGTCGAGGGGCGGGATCTGTTCTGCCGCGACAACTTCGTGTACCTGAGGACTACCGAGGGCGAGCGGCAGGTCGACGTCATCTACCGGCGCATCGACGACGACTTCCTGGATCCCGTGCACTTCCGGCCTGACTCGGTGCTGGGCATCGCCGGGCTGTTGAACGCGGCGCGGGCGGGCAATGTGGTGCTCGCCAACGCGGTGGGTAACGGGGTGGCGGACGACAAGCTCGTCTACACGTACATGCCGGAGATCGTGCAGTACTACCTCGGCGAGAAGTGTTTGCTGCCCAACGTGGACACGTTCCGGTGCTGGTTGTCGGAGGAGCGGTCGCACGTGTTCGACCGCATCGACGAGCTCGTGGTGAAGCCCGTCGAGGGGTCTGGCGGGTACGGGATCGTGTTCGGGCCGGATGCGACGGTCCGGGAGCTGAACTCGTTGCGGAAGCGGATCAAGAGCAATCCGCGCGGGTGGATCGCGCAGCCCGTGGTGCAGTTGTCGACTGTGCCGACCAAGGTGGGGGACCGGCTGGCACCGCGGCATGTGGACTTGCGGCCGTTCGCGGTGAACGACGGGAACTTCATCTTCGTGCTGCCCGGTGGGTTGACGCGGGTGGCGTTGCCCGAGGGCAGTTTGATCGTGAACTCGTCGCAGGGTGGCGGGTCCAAGGACACGTGGGTGCTGGCGGCCAAGTCGTCCACGCAGGAGCGGGAGCTGGCGCAGCCCGGTCTTGCCGGCACGTCCGGCGTGGAGGTCGCGGCGGCCGAGCAAGGGCCGGAGCTGACCACTTCCCAGCAACAGCAACAACAGCAGCAGTAGGGAGGCGCGCGAAATGCTGGCACGCAACGCTGAGTCGCTGTACTGGATCGGCCGCTACGTCGAACGGGCGGACGACACGGCGCGCATCCTGGACGTCTCGGTCCACCAGCTGTTGGAGGACGCGACGGTCGACCCGGACGCCACGTCACGGCAGCTGCTGACGGTTCTCGGGATCACGCCGCCGGAGGGTGCTGACCAGTTCGACGTGTGGTCTTTGACGGAACTGGTGGCGTACAACAAGGAGAACCCCAGTTCCATCGTGTCGTCGGTCAACAGCGCGCGCGAGAACACGCGTGGTGCGCGTGAGGTCGTGTCGACCGAAATGTGGGAGTGCCTCAACGCGATGTGGAACGCCGTCGCGGAGCGGCAGACCTACGCGCGCACGATGGGGCCGCACGCGTTCTTCAGCTTTGTGGAGGAACGTGCGGCGATGTTCGCGGGGCTTGCGGACTCCACGATGTCACGCGACGACGGGTGGCGGTTCTTGGTTTTGGGACGGTCGGTCGAACGCGTCGACATGATCGTGCGGCTGCTTCTGGCCCGTGTGGGAGACAAGGCTTCTTCGCCTGGCTGGGTCACGGTGCTGCGGTCGGCCGGTGCGCACGACACGTACCTGAGGACGTACCGCGGCGCGTTGGACGCGTCGAGAGTGGTGCAGTTCCTGTTGCTGGACAGGCTGTTCCCGCGGTCGGTGTTCCACGCGCTGAGGCAGGCCGAGGCGTGCTTGGAGCAGTTGGAGAACCAACCGTCCGTGCGCGTCGGTGCGCGCGCGGAGGCGTTGCGGTTGCTCGGCAAGGCACGGAGTGAGCTGGAGTTCCTGCGGCCGCACGACCTGCTGGACGACCTGCCGAAGCGCCTGGCGGCGTTGCAGAAGACGGTCCGTGAGGTCGGCGAGGCCGTGTCGCAGCAGTACTTCCACGTGGCGCCGTGGGTCGCCTGGACGAACACCGAGGTGGGCTGACCATGAGCTGGCGAGTGCGTGTCGTGCACACGACGGGCTATCAGTACGAGGCACCGGTCATGCAGTCGTACAACGAGGCGCGGCTGACACCGCGTGCTGACCGCCGTCAGAACGTGGTCGTCTCACGCGTCGAGACCACGCCGGCGACCCGTGCGTACCGGTACACCGACTACTGGGGCACGGAGGTCACGTCGTTCGACCTCCATGCACCTCACAAAGAGCTGCAGGTCGTCGCGTCGTCGGTCGTGGAGACGAGCGACGTGATCGACCCGGTGACCACGGGCACATGGGCGGACATGCGCGAGGAGAACCTCCTCGACCGGTACACGGAGTTTCTGGAGCCGACGCGCTACACGCCGCGCAACCGTGAGCTGTTGAGCAAGGCGCGTGAGCTCAAGAAGGGCAAGACGCCGTCCGAGGCCGTGCTGGCCGCCTCGCAGTGGGTGTCGGAGCAGCTGAAGTACCAGGCGGGGTCGACCGGCGTGCACAGCTCGGCCGTGGACGCGTGGCACGAACGCAAGGGCGTGTGCCAGGACTTCGCGCATCTGACGTTGGTGTTGTTGCGGGGCATGGGGATTCCTGCGCGGTACGTCTCCGGGTACCTGCACACCAAGAAGGACGGTGCGCTGCGAGAGACGGTGCGTGGTGAGTCGCACGCGTGGATCGAGGCGTGGACCGGTGGGTGGTGGGGGTACGACCCGACCAACGCGATGCCGGTCGGGCCACGGCACATCTGGGTCGCGCTCGGCCGTGACTACGCGGATGTGGCTCCGTTGAAGGGGATCTACTCGGGTGGGGCGGCGACGGCGCTGGAGGTGACGGTCGACATCACGCGCCTTGCGTAGGACGTTTTCACCCGAATGAGCGCCTTTATTGGACCGACTGCAATCCCTAGCGTCGGCGGTATGAGTGTGATCACATCCACCGCGTGCAGCAGGGCTTTGGGCGATGAGCTACGCCGGCTTCGGGAGACCTGCACCGATCTCGGCGGTGCCCACATGGCCGTGCGGTT
Organism: Lentzea sp. HUAS TT2; assembly: GCF_051853195.1. NCBI lineage: Bacteria > Bacillati > Actinomycetota > Actinomycetes > Pseudonocardiales > Pseudonocardiaceae > Lentzea > Lentzea sp. HUAS TT2. Next base: position 4,588,697 of record NZ_CP196667.1, read on the forward strand.
GGGCTGGCATCCGAGCAAGGTGACCAACATCGAGAAGGGCAAGGCCCGCGCCAGCGAGATCGACCTGGTGCAGTTCCTGACGATGTGCGGCAAGGACATCGACTTCTTCGAGGACTTCCGGAGGCGGTACAAGAACGCCTTCGACGAGTACGTGGTGCAGGTGCACGAGGAACTGCGCACGGTCGCTTTTGCCGAGTCCACGGCCAAGACCATGACCAGCTACTCGCCGAGGGGTGTGCCGGGGCTGGTTCAGACACCGGAGTACGCCGACGCCCTGTATCGGCTGGGCGGATTCGTACCTGAGGAGCGGATCCCGAACCTCGTGCGGTTCCGCATCGAGCGGCAGGCGATCCTGCGACGACACGATCAGCCGACTTGCTTGTTCTTCGTGCACGAGCTGGCGCTCCGGCAGAAGGTCGGAGACGACCAGATCATGGAGGACCAGTACGCCAAGATGTTGTTCAGTGCGCAGGACATCCGGATCGTGCCCGCCGACGTGGTCGTGCCGTCGTCCGGCTGCGTTCTGTGGTCGTACGAGAAGTCGACATCGGTGGCGTACTGCGAGGCCGATCTCGTGAACGTGTTCGTGGAGGATCCGGGGGCCATCGCGCGGACCAGGCTCCTCTTCGACCATCTGGATCAGGTCGCGTTGGATGCGGGACAATCGCGGACGAAGCTGGCGGAGTACGTCAGCCCACCGCGAGAGGAATTCGATGGCCGGGGACCGCGTCTGGCGTAAGAGCAGCTACAGCGGGGCAACTGAGGGCGGCGAGTGCGTGGAGGTGGCGTTCGGCCGCGACGTGCTCGTTCGGGACTCCAAGAACGCCGCCGCGGGCACGCTGAGCTTCAGCGCACCCGCGTGGCGTGCGTTCGTTCAGCGCCAGCCGTGACGTTCGCGTAGGGCGTCCACGACCTGGCCGAAGGCGGCGGGTGCCAGCACGGCACCCTCACGCCGGATGTCGTCGTCCGAGTCGAGGGCGAAGACGCGGTCCAGGCGCAGGTAGGACGGCCTGCCCTCGCGGTCCCAGGCGCCCGCGCCCAGGTCGAGGTAGTCGTCGCGCGGCTCCTTCGACGAGAGCATCAACGCGACCAGTTCGCGCTCCATGTGGCCGACTACCAGCAGCGGGCGGTCCTTGCCGCGGGAGGCGTCCTCCTCGAAGGGGACCCACGCCCACACGACCTCGCCCGGGTCGGCGTCGCCGTCCATCGTGGGCGAGTAGTCCAGCTTGGCGGCCTGTGCCGCGTCGAAAACCTCGCGGACCGCGCCCTTCTCCGGGCGGGGGTCTTCACCGTTCATCTGCACGGACGCACCCTAGTGGTGCAGAGCCCGCCAGCCTCTATGGGACCATAAGGGGACACCCGTCCGATTTTTTGTTGAGGACTGCCTTGACCACGTTCGCCGACACGACCTTCACGCCGCCGGAGCTCATCCGGAACTTCTGCATCATCGCGCACATCGACCATGGCAAGTCCACCTTGGCCGACCGGATGCTGCAGCTCACCGGCGTGGTCGACGCGCGGGCGATGCGGGCGCAGTACCTCGACCGCATGGACATCGAACGCGAGCGCGGCATCACCATCAAGGCGCAGAACGTGCGTCTGCCGTGGCAGCTCGACGGGCAGGACGTCGTCCTGCACATGATCGACACGCCTGGTCACGTCGACTTCACCTACGAGGTGTCCCGCGCGCTGGAGGCCTGTGAGGGCGCCGTGCTGCTGGTCGACGCCGCGCAGGGCATCGAGGCGCAGACGCTCGCGAACCTGTACCTGGCGATGGAGAACGACCTCACCATCATCCCGGTGCTGAACAAGATCGACCTGCCCGCGGCGGACCCGGACAAGTACGCCAAGGAGATCGCGCACATCGTCGGCTGTGAGCCGGAGGAGGTGCTGCGGGTCTCGGCGAAGACCGGGTTCGGTGTCGAGGCGCTGCTGGACGAGGTCGTGCGGAAGGTTCCGGCCCCGGTCGGCGCCTCGGACGCCCCGGCCCGCGCGATGATCTTCGACTCGGTCTACGACACCTACCGCGGCGTCGTCACCTACATCCGCGTCGTCGACGGCAAGATCACGCCGCGCGAGCGCATCAAGATGATGTCGACGGGTGCGACCCACGAGATCCTCGAGGTCGGCATCGTCTCCCCGGAGCCGAAGCCGTCGCAGGGTCTCGGCGTCGGCGAGGTGGGCTACCTGATCACCGGCGTGAAGGACGTGCGCCAGTCCAAGGTCGGCGACACGGTCACGTCGGAGCGCAAGGGCGCCACGGAGCCGCTGGCCGGCTACCGCGAGCCCCGCCCGATGGTCTACTCGGGTCTCTACCCGGTCGACGGCTCGGACTACCCGGAGCTGCGCGAGGCGCTGGACAAGCTCCAGCTCAACGACGCCGCTTTGACGTACGAGCCGGAGACGTCCGCGGCGCTGGGCTTCGGTTTCCGCTGCGGCTTCCTCGGCCTGCTGCACCTGGAGATCACCCGCGACCGCCTGGAGCGCGAGTACGGTCTCGACCTCATCTCCACCGCCCCGAACGTCGTGTACCGCGTCGTGATGGAGGACGGCACCGAGCACGTGGTGACGAACCCGTCCGACTGGCCGGAGGGCAAGCGCGCCGAGGTCTACGAGCCCATCACCAAGTGCACCATCATCGCGCCGTCGGACTACATCGGCGCGATCATGGAGCTCTGCCAGTCCAAGCGCGGCCAGCTCGGCGGCATGGACTACCTGTCCGAGGACCGCGTCGAGCTGCGCTACACGATGCCCCTCGGCGAGATCATCTTCGACTTCTTCGACTCCCTGAAGTCGCGCACCCGCGGGTACGCGTCGCTGGACTACGAAGAGGCCGGCGAGCAGGACGCGGAGCTCGTCAAGGTCGACATCCTGCTGCAGGGTGAGACGGTCGACGCGTTCAGCGCGATCGTGCACAAGGACTACGCCTACGCGTACGGCACACGCATGGCGACGCGTCTGCGTGAGCTCATCCCCAGGCAGCAGTTCGAGGTGCCGATCCAGGCCGCGATCGGTGCCCGCGTGATCGCCCGCGAGACGATCCGCGCCATCCGCAAGGACGTGCTGGCCAAGTGCTACGGCGGTGACATCACCCGTAAGCGCAAGCTGCTGGAGAAGCAGAAGGAAGGCAAGAAGCGCATGAAGATGGTCGGCCGCGTCGAGGTGCCCCAGGAGGCCTTCGTCGCCGCGCTGTCCACTGATGAGCCGAAGGGCAAGAAGTAGGCTTTGTCGGGGTGAATGAGCCGGATCCGCTTGGCGGGTCCGGCTTTTCGCTGTTGTAACGCATAGTGCGCGCCCTGCGACTGGTCATTGTGATCAGCAAAAGGGTGGCTGCCGGAGTGGGAGCGGCGGTCGCGGCCGGCGGGATTCTGGCGAGCACCATGACCGACGTGAATTTTTCGGGGTTCTCCCGACCGTCGAGTTCGACTACGGAGACCAGCGTCGTGGCGGTGCAGCCCGTGCCGCAAGCCGTTGTGCCGCAACAGTTCCACGGCAAGTGGGTCGGGCAGGTCTACCAAGGCAGCGATGCTCCGTATCCGGTCGAACTGGTCATTGCCGGAGGTGCTGTCGGCGCGACCATTGGTTCCGTCACCTATCCGACTCTGCGTTGCGGTGGCCGTTGGGAGTTGCGCGCCACGTCGGACAACAAGATCAGCGCGGTCGAGCGAATCGAATATCAGGGCACCTGCGTGGAAACAGTGGACATAGATCTGGACATGCAGCCCGACGGTCAGGCCCTTTACTCGTTCAAGACCCAGGGTGGCGGACAAGGGGTGCTCAGGCGGGTGCAATGAGCACGACGATTCGTTCTTCGTCGCGCGAATAGGGCTGACCGATGTATTTCTGGGCGATCGCGTCGATGATCTCCCACGCGTCGTCGCCGTCGATCCACTCCACGGCCCGTCCGCGCAGGACGATCGGCTGGAACGGGTTGTCGGGCGGCGTCAGCGAGATGGCCACGCGCGGGTCGCGGCGCAGGTTGCGCGCCTTCTGCGACCGAGGCCCGGTGAGGATCGCGATGTGGTCGCCGTGCGTGCCGATCCACAACGGCACCGAGTGCGGCGAGCCGTCGGGCAGGAGCGTGGCGAGGTGGGCGATCGGGGTGCCGTCGAGCACCTCGCGGACGTCCGGGGTCATCGCTGCACCTCGTAACGCAGGTGCGTGACGCCGGGAGCCGGGGTGACGTCGATCAGGCTGAGGCGCACGTGCTCCGGCAGTTCCTGGAAGAACGGGCGGCCGTGGCCCAGCAGGATCGGCACCTGGTGCAGCACGACCTCGTCGACCAGTCCCGCGCGGAGTGCCGCGTTCAGCACGCCGCCGCCCATGAGGCCGACGTCCTTGCCGTCCGCCAGTTCCAGGGCCTTGGCGATCGCCTCCTCGACGGTCGTGGCCGCGGTCTGGCGGTCGGTCAGGTCGGCAGGGCGGTGGGAGAGCAGGACGAGCTCGGCGTTCGGATGCGGACTGCCGCCGCCGAAGCGGTCGGAGTCCTCGAAGGTGGTGCGCCCGGCGACGATCGCGCCCACGCGGCCGGCGTGGAAGTCGAAGACCTTCGCACTGGGCTCGCTCAGCTTGAAGCCGCCGAACTCCTGGCTCTCGACCGTGCCGTCGAAGTACCAGTCGAACAGCATGCCGCCGTCGCCCAGGCCGTGACCCGCTTTGGGGTCGCGGCCGGTGATGTAGCCGTCGACCGACACCGAGTGGGAGCTGATCACCTTGCTCATCTCGAAGCTCCTTTGAGTTCCTTTAAGAGACTCCAAGACCGTAGCAGAGCTGAGTTCCTTAAGGGAACCCTGAGTTGCTAGGCTGGGTGCATGCAGCGGACCAGCTTCAGTGGGATGGCGTGTTCGATCGCGCGCACGCTCGACGTCATCGGGGAGCCCTGGTCGCCGCTGATCCTGCGGGACGTGTGGGTCGGGATGAACCGGTTCGAGCAGCTCCAGGCCGACCTCGGGATCTCCCGCAAGGTGTTGACCGAACGGCTCAACCACCTTGTGGAGCAAGGGGTTCTGGAGCGCAGGCCGTACGACCAGAGGCCGCGCTACGAGTACGTGCTCACGGTCAAGGGGACCGAGCTGATCGACCTGCTGATGGTGATGAAGGGCTGGGGCGACCGGTGGCTCGCGGGTGAGGCCGGGCCGCCGGTGCTCTACCGGCACCACGCGTGCGGGGAGATCGCGGATGTGGAACTGCGGTGTGATCACTGCGGTGAGCCGATGCGCGCGGGGGATGTCGACCTGCTGCCCGGTCCCGGCGTTGCTGGATCGGCAACATAGGTTGCTGGAACGGCATGGCTGAGGGCACCTTGGAACCATGACGACAGCGCAGGAGTTCTGGGAGACCTTCTACTCGGAGCGGGACCAGGTCTGGTCCGGCAAGCCCAACCCGTTGCTGGTGCGTGAAGTCGAACGACTCGCGCCCGGCAGCGCGCTCGACCTCGGGTGCGCCGAGGGTGGGGACGCCGTCTGGCTGGCGAAGCGGGGCTGGCGGGTGCTCGGGGTCGACGTGTCGCAGGTCGCGCTGGACCGCGCGATCAAGCACGCGTACGACGCCGGCGTCGAGATCTCCGTGGAGCAGCACGACCTCAAGGCCACGTTCCCCGACGGGCTGTACGACCTGGTGAGCGCGCAGTTCCTGCACTCGCCGGTCGAGGAGGACGGGGAGCGCAACAGCATCCTGAAGCGGGCGTCGGACGCAGTCGCGCCGGGCGGGTATCTGGTCATCGGCGGGCACGCGGGTGCGCCGTCGTGGTCCGAGCACCAGGACTACTACTTCCCGACGACCAAGGACGTGCTCGACCACTTGGCGCTCAAGGACAACTGGATCGTCGTGACCGACGAGGTGGTGGAACGGCCGCTGGTCGGGCCCGAGGGGCAGCAGGAGATGCGCAAGGACAACGTCCTGACCCTCAAGCGGCTCTTCTGACGCGCGACCGGGAGGAGAGTCACCGCGCTTCAGGCGACCTGGCTGGTCGCGAGGTTCACGTCTTCACCGTCGATGTCAACCACGATCTTGAGCGTGCCGCCGAGCGCGGTGATGAACCTTGTCCGCAAGCCTGTTGGTAGTAGGAAAGTGCCTGTTGATGTTGAGTTGGTGGTACTTGCAGACGCCATCAGGGCCAGGTGCGGGGCCGCTCGGGTTCGGCGAGCCGGAATCCCAGCACGTACGCCTGCGTGCGGTGGCTTGGGTGGCTTCGGCATCGAGTTGTGCCAGCTGTTCCAGCTGCCTGCTTTCTCGCCTGAGCCAGGCCCTGGAAAACGCGAAGGCCACCCTCGGCATCGTTGCCGGGGTGGCCCTGGGGTGTTCGTCAGGCGGAACGGATCAACCGGTCCATCGCCTGCCGGTTGATGATCGAACGGAGCTCGCCGGTCTCCTCCGCGCTGTGGCGCGACAGGATGGCGTCCAGTTCGAGCCGGTCGCTCTCGGTGGTGTAGCTGGCCAACTGCCGTTCCAGGCTCCGGCGTGAGTACCGAGCCTCACGGCGCGAGGCCAGGCTCGAACGCAGGGACTTCACGGACAGGTCGTGGCGGGTCATCTTGTCCTTCCAATCTTGGTTACGATTCGATAATACACCCTGTTCAAGCGACCTGTACCGATGAAGAAGCGAGTTAGCTCACGTACTCGGCGAGCAACCTCAGCGCGCGGGCGTACTTGGCCTGCAGGCGCTCCCGCAGCGCGTCGTCCAGCCGGGCCATGCGGGCGGGGGAGAGGTTGTCGGCGATGTCCGCGCGCTTCACGGAGAGTGCCAACGGGTTCGCGGCCACGCGCCGCAGGTAGTCCTCTTGCGGCTCCTCCGGCAGATGCGACAGCGCCACGACGGCGTCGACCACGGCGGGCGGGCAGCCGCGTGCGAGCAGATCATCTGCGGTGACCGGGGTGTCCTCGATGACGTCGTGCAGGACCGCGGTCATCTGCTCGTGCTCGCCCGTCACGGACGCCATGACCCGCAACGGGTGTCCGATGTACGGCCGGCCCGACTTGTCGACCTGGCCGTCGTGGGCGGAAGTGGCGATAGTGATGGCGTCTTCGAGGGTGAACACGCGCATCAAGTTAAACCAGGTCTTGACCAGACGTAGTGGTCTAGTCCATTTTTAGTCCACTCACAACATGGCCGCCGCATGATGTGTGGAGGTGGACCATGTCCAAGACCAGACGAGCAGCTATAGCGCTGCTGTCCGCGCTGTTCGCTTGTGCCGGTCTGGTGTTGGTGATCAACGGAAGCGCTGCCGCCGCGAACCTCGCGGCCAACAGCGGCTTCGAGGCCGGCAACCTGAGCGGCTGGACCTGCACCGAGGGCACGAGCGTCTCCAACGCCACCAAGCGCACCGGCACGTACGCCCTGCAGGGCGCACCGGTCGGGCAGAGCAACGCGCGGTGCCAGCAAACCGTTTCGGTGCAACCGAACACGGCCTACAAGCTGTCCGCGTGGGTGCAGGGCAGCTACGTCTACCTCGGTGTCACCGGTGGCGTGGAGAAGAACACCTGGACGCCCGGTTCCAGCGGCTTCACGCAGCTCACCGTCGACTTCAACTCCGGCGGCGCCAGCAGCGTCACGATCTACCTGCACGGCTGGTACGGCCAGCCCGCGTACTTCGCCGACGACGTGAACCTCGACGGCCCCGGCACCCCGCCGACGACCACGAGCACCACCACGTCGACCACGACGACCACCACCACCACCACGACCAGCAATCCGCCGAACACCGGCCTGCCCAAGCACGTCCTGACGGGCTACTGGCAGAACTTCTACAACGGTGCGCGCGCTCTGCGGCTCGCGGACGTTCCCACCACCTACGACATCATCGCGGTCTCGTTCGCCGACGCCACGGCGGTGCAGGGCCAGGTCGCGTTCAACCTCGACCCCGGCCTGAGCAGCCAACTCGGCGGCTACACCGACGCGCAGTTCCGCGCGGACATCAAGACCGTGCAGAACCGCGGCCAGAAGGTGATCATCTCCGTCGGCGGTGAGAAGGGCACGATCAGCGTCGGCAACTCGACGGCGGCGACCAACTTCTCCAACAGCGTCAAGTCGCTGATCTCCAGCTACGGCTTCAACGGCGTCGACATCGACCTGGAGAACGGCGTCAACGCGCAGTACATGGGTCAGGCGCTGCGGGCCATCCACGCCGGCGGCGGCACCGTCATCACCATGGCGCCGCAGACGATCGACATGCAGAACGTCAACGCCGAGTACTTCAAGCTGGCGCTGGCGACCAAGGACATCCTGACGATCGTGAACATGCAGTACTACAACTCCGGCACGATGCTCGGCTGCGACCAGCAGGTCTACGCCCAGGGCACGGTCAACTTCCTGACCGCGCTCGCGTGCATCCAGCTGCAGAGCGGGCTGCGCGCCGACCAGGTGGGCCTCGGCCTGCCGGCGTCGCCGTCCGGTGCCGGTGGCGGCTACCAGTCGCCGTCCAACGTCAACAACGCGCTCAGCTGCCTCGCCCGCGGTACGAACTGCGGGACGTTCAAGCCGAGCACGACCTGGCCGTCGATCCGCGGCGCCATGACGTGGTCGATCAACTGGGACGCCTCGAACAACTGGCAGTTCGCGAACACCGTCGCTCCTCATCTGGACTCCCTGCCCTAGATGATGGGACCGGCCGGCGCCACGTCCACAGTGGACGTGGCGCCGCGCGCCCGTTCGGAGTAGTCCTTGCGTCATCAAAGACACAGGGTTTCACCAGGCATTTGCCGCTCGATCCAACTAGGTTGTCCTCCATGTTCCACACGCTGGCCGTGCCTGTGATCGCCGCGCCCATGGCAGGTGGCCCCTCCACCCCCGAACTGGTCGCCGCGGTGAGCGAGGCAGGCGGGTTCGGGTTCCTGGCGGCGGGCTACGTCACCGTCGAGCAGCTCGCGGAGAAGATCACGCGCACGAGCGAGCTCACCGGCAAGCCGTTCGGGGTCAACCTCTTCGTGCCCGGCACACGGCCGACAGCGGACATTTCGTCGTACGTGCGGCGGGTCACGTCCTGTGCGGAGAAAGTCGGCGCGGTGCCCGGCGATCCGCGCTGGGACGACGACAACTACGCGGCGAAGCTCGAGCTCGTCCTCGCGCTGCGGGTGCCCGTGGTGTCGTTCACGTTCGGACTGCCCGATGTGGACGACGTGCAGCGGCTCAGGGCGGCCGGCTCCACGATCGTCGTGACGGTCACGACCCCCAGCGAGGCACGGCAGGCGCAGCAGATCGGCGCGGACGTCGTGTGCGTGCAGGGTTCGGACGCGGGCGGCCACCGCGGCACGTTCGCCGACGACGGCATCTCGCCCGGCGGCGGTGAGCTGTACGGCACCCTCGCGGCGATCAGGCTCGTGAAGAGCGCAGTCAGCCTGCCGGTGATCGCGACCGGCGGCCTGGTCAGCGGCGCCGACGTCGCCGCCGTGCTGGCCGCGGGTGCGGTCGCGGCGCAGCTCGGCACCGCGTTCCTCGGCTGCCCGGAGGCGGGAACCAATGCGGCCCAACGGGAAGCGCTCGCCGAGGGGGCCCGGCGCACGGCGATCACGCGGGCGTTCAGCGGACGGCCCGCGCGAGGGCTGGTGAACAGGTTCCTGATCGAGCACAGCGCGCACGCGCCCGCCGCGTACCCGAACGTCCACCACCTCACGCGGCCCGTGCGCGCGAGCGGCGAGGTGGAGGTCATGTCGCTGTGGGCGGGCACCACGTACCCGCTGGCGACGGCGGAACCGGCCGGCGCGATCGTTCAGCGGATCGGTGCAGAGCTGACCGAAACGATCAAATCTCTGGCCGAGAGGTTCGGGCGCGGCTAAGAAGGAGGGCGTGACCTCGCTCTCTGATGAGACCTTCCAGGCGATGATGGACTGGAACCCGTTGTTCGCCACGCTCGTCGGTGTCCCGGGCTGGGACGACAAGCTCGAAGACCACAGCCACGAGGCCCACCGGGCGCTGCGGTCGCGGCTGACCGGCATCCTCGGCCGTCTCGACGGAAGTGACGAGGACCCGGTCTCGCGGGACGTGATCCGGCACCAGGCCGAGTCGATCATCACCATGATCGACGCCAGGCTGGTCGAGCACAGCGTGGCCAGGGGACTGAACTCCCCGGTGACGCTCCTGCTCCGCAACAGCTCCCAGGTCGACTTCTCGCAGCGGCGCCACGCGATCCCGCACTTCCTCGAGCAGGTGGCGGCACGGCTGCTCGACACCGACCGCAGGCCGCTGAGCCGGCACGTGCGCAGCGGTGCGGCGCACGTCGAACGGTTCCTCGCCTCGCCGCGCCAGGAGTGGGAGGGCGACGCCGACCTGCGTCCGGCGTTCGCCCGCTACCGGGAGACCCTGCTGGGCCTGCCCGGCCGCACCGACGAGCAGGCCGGTCTGTGCTGGCTGCCCGACGGCGAGGAGAACTACCGCAAGCTGGTCCGCGACTACACGACGGCGTCCTACACATCCGCCGAACTGCACCAGCTCGGGCGCGACCTGATCGCCGGGCTGCGCGAGGAGTACGCCGAGATCGGGTCGCGGCTGTGGGGCACCTCGGACGTGCCGGAGATCTTCCGCCGGTTGCGCACGGAACTGTTGTGGGCCAACGAGGACGACATGCTCACCAGTGCGGCGGACGCGGTCGTCAGGGCGAACGCCGAGGCCCCGAACTGGTTCGGGCGGCAGCCGAAGGCGCGCTGCGAGGTCCAGTTCGTGCCGGAGCAGGACCGCGACAACGCGCCGTTCGCGTACTACGTCGACGCCGCGCTCGACGGTTCCCGTCCCGGTGTCTACTTCCTGAACCCGTTCGACGCCACCAACCGCAGTCGCACGCTGTCCGAGGTGACGGCGTTCCACGAAGCCGTTCCCGGCCACCACTTCCAGATCTCGATCGCCGCCGAGACCGAGCTGACGAACGTGCGCAAGTTCGCGTTCATCGACTCCTACCTCGAAGGCTGGGGCCTCTACACCGAGCGCCTGGCCGACGAGATGGGCCTCTACTCCTCCGACGAGGCACGGCTGGGCATGCTCGGCCTCGACGCGATGCGCGCCGGCCGGCTCGTCGTCGACACGGGCATCCACGCGCTGGGCTGGTCGAGGCAGCAGGCCGTCGACTACCTGCGCGAGAACACCGTGATGGACGACTCGGAGATCGACGGCGAGATCGACCGGTACATCGAGACGCCGGGGCAGGCGCTCGCGTACATGGTGGGCCGGCTGGAGATCCTGCGGATCCGGGCGGAGGCCCGCGCGGCGATGGGGCAGAGTTTCGACATCAGGGCGTTTCACGACCTGGTGCTGGAGAACGGCATCGTACCGTTGTCCACATTGGGTGGTCTTGTTTCCGAATGGTCTGGGAGGACCTGATGTCACTGGCGGATGAGATGTTCCAGGCGGTGATGGACTCGTCGCCGCTGTCCGCCGCGATGTTCGGTCTGCCCGGCTGGGACGACCAGCTGGAGGAACTGAGCGTCGAGAGCGAAGAGGCGACGAAGGCGCGGATCGCCGACATCCTGAGCCGCGTCGACACGAGCGACGAGGACCCGGTCACGCTCGCCGTCATCCGGCACCAGGCCCGGTCGATCATCGACCGCACCGACGCCAGGCTGGTCGAGCACACGGTCGCGCAGGGCCTGGCCGCGCCGGTCAACGGCCTGCTGATGATCGCGACGAAGGTCGACGTGTCCCAGCGCCTCGACAAGTTCCCGCGCTACATCCGGCAGGCGGCGCAGCGGCTGCGCGAGTCCGACCGCAGGCCGTTGCAGCGCCACGTCGAGGCAGGCATCCAGCGCGTCGAGGACTTCCTGGCCTCGCCCGCGCAGCCGTGGGAGGGCGAGCACTCCGCCGAGATCCGCACGGCCGTCGCCGAGTTCCGCGACGTCCTCGCGTCGATCGAGGACGGCCGCAGCGACGAGCACGCCGGTCTGTGCTGGCTGCCCGACGGCGAGGAGAACTACCGCAAGCTCGCCCGCAGCTACACGACCACCGACCGCACCCCCGACGAGCTGCACCGGCTCGGCCTCGACCTGATCGCGTCGCTGCGCGAGGAGTACGCGGAGATCGGGTCGCGGCTGTGGGGCACCTCGGACGTGCAGGAGATCTTCCACCGGTTGCGCACGGAACTGTTGTGGGAGAACGAGGATCAGATGGTCGAGAGCGCGGTCGAGGCGATCGCGCGGGCCCAGGCAGAGGCGCCGAAGTGGTTCGGCCGCATGCCGAAGTCCGGGTGCGAGGTGCGGCTGGTCGACGAGGCCGGTCGGGCGACGGCACCGATCGCGTTCTACATGCCGTCGGCGCAGGACGGCAGCCGTCCCGGCATCTACTGGCTGAACCCGTTGGGCGCCACCGAACGCAGCCGCACGCTGTCCGAGGTGACGGCGTTCCACGAGGCCGTGCCCGGCCATCACTACCAGGTGAGCATCGCGGCCGAGACGGACATGCACAACATGCGCCGGTTCGCGTTCATCGAGGCGTACCTGGAGGGCTGGGGTCTCTACACCGAGCGCCTCGCGGACGAGATGGGCCTGTACTCGTCGGACGAGCAGCGCCTCGGCATGCTCGGTCTCGACGCGATGCGCGCCGGCCGGTTGGTCGTCGACACCGGGCTGCACGCGTTCGGGTGGTCGCGTCAGCAGGCCATCGACTACCTGCGCGACAACACCGTGATGGCGGAGCCGGAGATCATCTCGGAGATCGACCGGTACATCGAGATGCCCGGTCAGGCGCTCGCGTACATGGTGGGGCGCCTGGAGATCCTGCGCATCAGGGCCGAGGCCGAGACGAAGATGGGCGACCGGTTCGACGTGCGCGCGTTCCACGACCTGGTGGTGGGGAGCGGCGCGGTGCCGCTCTCCACCCTCGACGAGATCGTCACCGCTTGGGCCGACGCTCCATGACGGAGTGCTTCTTCGAGTAGGTGAAGTAGATGATCAGGCCGATCACGAACCACACCGCGAACCGCAGCCAGGTCTCCGGGGTGAGGAACGTGATCAGCCAGATCGAGAAGATCACGCCGATGACCGGCACCACGGGCATGCCCGGCGTCCTGAACGTCCTCGGGAGGTCGGGCTGCTTGTACCGCAACACGATCACGGCGACGCACACCACGACGAACGCGAGCAGGATGCCGATGTTGGTGAGCTCGGCTGCCTCCGCGATCGGCAGGAACCCGGCGATGACCGCGGAGGCGATGCCGAGCACCCAGGTGATCCGCGTCGGCACGTGCTTGACCGGGTGGGACTTCGCGAACCACGGCGGCAGCAGGCCGTCGCGGCTCATCGAGTACCCGACGCGGGCCGCGCCCATCATGAACGTGAAGAGCACGGTCGTGATGCCGAGGATCGCGCCGACGCTGATGATGATGCCCAGCGCGGGAAGGCCGATGTCGGCGAACGCCGTGGCGAACGCGGACTCGGCGTCGATGTCCTTGTAGTTCACCATTCCCGTCAGCACCAGGCAGGCCAGCACGTACAGCACCATCGACACCGCGAGCGAGTAGATGATCGCCTTCGGCATGTGCTTCTGGGAGTCCTTGGACTCCTCTGCCGCCGTCGACATCGCGTCGTAGCCGAAGACCGCGAAGAACACCGTCGCCGCACCCGTGAGCGCACCCGAGATGCCGAACGGGAAGAACGGGTTGTAGTTGTCGGTATCGATGTGGAACGCGCCGACGATGACGACCAGCGCGACCACGGCGACCTTCAGGTACACCAACGTGGTCTCGAACCGCGCCGCGTTCTTCATGCCCGTGTTCAGCACGTACGCGATGAGCAGGCACAGCAGGACCGCGAACAGGTTGACCTTGTACGAGCCCTCCGCGACGCCGGGCGCTTCTGTGCCCGGTGCGCCGAGCATCCACTGCGGTAGATGGATGTTGAGCAGACTCAGGAGTTCGGTGAAGTAGCCGGAGATGCCGATCGCCACCACCGCCACGATCGCGGTGTACTCGAGCAGCAGGTCCCAGCCGATGAACCAGCCGACGACCTCGCCGAGCACCGCGTAGCCGTAGGTGTAGGCGCTGCCGGCCTTCGGGATCAGGCCCGCGAACTCCGCGTACGAGAACGCCGCCGCCGCGCTCGCGATACCGGCCACCAGGAACGAGATCAGCACGGCGGGTCCGGCGGTCTTGTTCGCGACCGCACCCGCGAGCGAGAAGATGCCCGCGCCGATGATGCCACCGATGCCGATCGCCGTGAGCTGCCACAGGCCCAGTGTTCTGGTGAGCCCGTCGCCCTTGTCCTCCGCGATCTGTTCTATGGGCTTGCGCCTGAAAACGCCCTGCGTGGTCATGACGACCAATGTCGCGCGGTTCGTGCTCGTCCGCTGACCAGCAGGGCGTTTTGTGCCTTTTTACGGGCGGGTGAAGACGATCTTGCCCGCGGTGTCGCCGTCGAGCATCGCCTGCAGGCCCTGCTCGGCGTCCTCGAACTTCAGCTCGGCGCCGATCTGCGGCTTGAGGTCGTTCAGCGCGCAGAACCGGATCAGGTCGCCCAGCTCCTCCCGCGTGCCCATGGTCGACCCGACCACGCGCAGCTGCAGGAAGAAGAGCCGCTGCAGCTCGGCCGCGCTGGCGTCACCGGACGTCGCACCGGAGATCACCACGATGCCGCCGGGCTTGAGTGCCTTCATCGAGTGCGACCAGGTGGCCTTGCCGACGGTCTCGAACACCGCGTCGACCCGTTCGGGCAGCCTGGCACCGGACTCGAACGTGTCGTGGGCGCCGAGGGCCGTGGCCAGCGCGCGCTTCTCCTCGGTGCGGCCGGTGACCCAGACGCGGAACCCGGCGGCGCGGCCGAGCTGGATCAGCGCCGTCGACACCCCGCCCGACGCGCCCTGCACGAGCATCGTCTGGCCGGGGCGCAGGCCGGACTTCACGAACAGCATCCGGTACGCGGTCAGCCATGCCGTGCCCATGCAGGCGGCCTCGGCGAAGCTGAGACCGGCCGGCTTGGGCAGCGCGTTGCGGGCCGGCACCGTGACGTAGTCGGCGAACGTGCCCTGGTGCTTCTCGGTGAGCAGCGTGCGCTTCGGGTCGAGCGTCTCCTCACCGGACCAGTTCGGGTCGCCGATGACGGAGTGCAGCACCACCTCGGTGCCGTCGTCGAGGACACCGGCGCCGTCGCAGCCCAGGATCATCGGGAACTGCTCCGGCTTGATGCCGACACCGCGCAACGTCCACAGGTCGTGCATGTTGAGGCTGGCCGCCTTCACCGCGACGCGCACCCAGCCGTTCGGGACCTCGGGCTCGGGGCGCTCGCCCACGCGAAGCGAGGCCAGCGGGTTCTCGGGACTGGGTTCTGCTGCGTAAACGGCGAACATGGTTCGCAACATACCCACCTGGATCGTGGCCAAATGCCGTGACACGGGTCACGAGGCAGCAGACGCTAGGCTCGGGGGCGTGGATTGGCTGGTGCAGTGGTGGGACGGGGTCGAGCTGTGGGTCGTGCAGCTGCCCGTCGCCGTGCAGTTCCCCGTGGTGATGGTCGTGGTCCTCCCGCTCTGCCTGGGCGTGGCGCGGCTGATCGACCGGGTCGCCGACTGGGGTGCGAAGAACCCGGCGTCGGTCTCCGACGTCGAGCCGGAGCCTGAGCCTGAGCCCGAGAAGGTCGCCGCGTGAGCCCTGGTCGTCGCCTGACCGTCGCACTGGTCGGGCTCCTCGCGCTGGTCGTCATCGGGTGGTTCGTCAAGGACAACTCGGCGGGGACGCCTCCCGAGAACACCACGAAGCCTGTGGTCACGAGCTCGGCGCGGGCCGAGACCGTGCCGGGGTCGAACTCCGGGCTGGACGTCGAGGCGCTGTCGAAGCTGCCCGCCGAGGCCGGCAAGACCTGGAAGCTGATCGAGGCGAAGGGGCCGTTCCCGTACCCGCGCAACGACGGCGTGACGTTCCAGAACCGCGAGAAGCGGCTGCCCGCCAAGGACTCCGGGTACTACAAGGAGTACACCGTGCCGACGCCGGGAAGTCCTGACCGCGGCGCGCGCAGGATCGTCACCGGTTCGGAGAAGGAAGTCTTCTACACCGGCGACCACTATTCGTCGTTCGTAGTGGTGGACGTGAAGAAATGAAACGGCACATTCTCGTTTCGGAAAAGGCTGCTGCGATCTCGGCCATTGCTGCCGCGCTGGACTTTCCCGCGTGGTTCGGGCAGAACCTCGACGCGCTCTACGACAGCCTGACCGATCTCTCGTGGCTGCCGTCGGGTGAGTACACGCTGGTCGTGCCCGTGGACCTGGACTCTTCGGTGCTGGAAGTGCTGCGTGACGCTGCGAAGCAGACCGCTGAATCAGGTGACCGAAAAGTGCGCGTGATTCGCACAGAACGGTGACTGGCGCTGCGGTTGTGGCGTCCGGAGTGGACAGTGCCGTTCCATGGGAACGCAATTCCGCCGTTTGAGCTGTGCGCTCGGCGTCGTCGTAGTTGTTGGAGTGCTTTTTCCGGCCGTGTCGTTCGCCGGTGACCCCGACTGTTCGCAGGAGGGGCCGTTCACGCCGTTCGAGACGCTCGACGGCGACAATCCCGTGACCATGCAGAACGGCCGCGTGGTCGAGCTGCGCGCGTCGAACGCGTCCAAGTGCGCGTGGGGCCGCATCTCCCACGGCACGCCCGGCGAGGAGATCTGGACCGACCGCAAGGAGCCCTCGGCCAACGGGCACGAGGGCTTCCTCGGGTACACCAGGATCGACTCGGGTACGGCGAAGTACACCGACGCGTTCAAGAACGACGGCAAGCTGATGCGCGCCTGCGGGTCCTCGCAGGGCGTCATCGAGTGCACGGGCTGGTTCTAGTCCTCCGCGGGCACCCAGGACGGCTTGCGCTTCTCCCTGAACGCCGTGATGCCCTCCTGGCCCTCGGGGCCGCCGAAGTGCCGGGCTGACAGCGTGAGCATGTCCGCGAAGACCTCGCCGAGGTTCGTGGACCGCTCCTGCTGCAGCATCTCCTTGGTGGCGGCCAACGCGTTCGGGGCGCCGAGGGCGAGCATGTCCGTGTAACGGCGGACTTCGGCGTCGACGTCGTCGGCTGCGGCGTTCAGCAGGCCGATCTCCACGGCGCGCTTCGCGTCGAACGTCTCGCCGGTCAGGAACAGCTCGTGGGCCTGGCGGGGGAGCAGGCGCGGCAGCACGGTCACCGAGATGACGGCCGGCACGACACCGATCCTGACCTCGCTGAACGCGAACGTCGCCGCGGTCGCCGCGACGGCGATGTCGCACGCCGCCACGATGCCGACGCCACCGGCGCGGGCCGGGCCCTTGAGGGCGGCGACGACCGGCTTCGGGCTGGTCCAGAGCTGTTCGAGGATCGCGGGGAACTCGTTGACGCCCTGGTCGCCCGCGCTCGCTCCGGCTGCCTCCTTGAGGTCCATGCCCGAACAGAACACGGAGCCCGTGTGGGTCAGCACGACCACACGCACCTCGTCGTCCTTCGCCGCTGTGCCCAGGTGCTCCTTGAGCTCCCGGCGCAGCTGTGAGGACAGCGCGTTGCGGTTGTGGGGGGAGTCCAGCGTGATCGTCGCGATGCCACGCCGCACCTCGTAGTGGACCAGCTCATCTGCCATGGCGCTGACCTTAGCTGCGAGGTTGTTTGACAGCATGCTGTCAACTATGACAGTCTACTGTCATGACACAGACGGTGTACCTCGTTCTGGCCGACCAGCTCGCCGACTGGGAGTACGGCCACGTGGCCGCGCAGGTGAGCCTGCGGCAGTTCCAGCAGCGGCCGGGGCGCTACGAGATCCGGACGGTCGCGCTGACCACCGACCCGATCCGCACGATCGGTGGTGTGCGGATGCTGCCGGACGTCGCTCTGGAGGACGTGTCGCTGGACGACGCGGCGATGCTCGTGATGCCGGGCGGCGAGGGCTGGGAGACCGGGGAGCTGGCGGCGTTCGGGAAGCTCGCGCGGCGGTTCCGCGAGGCGGGCAAGCCGATCGCGGCGATCTGCGGCGCGACGGTCGCGCTGGCGGCCGAAGGGCTGCTGGACGACGTGGCGCACACGTCGAACTTCCTTGAGGGGCTTGGGTCCTACGGCGGTGCGGCGTTGTACCGGGACGAACGCGTGGTGCGTGCGGACGGCGTGATCACGGCCGGTGGCGCATCCGCCCTGGAGTTCGCTCGCGAGGTGCTGGCGGAGCTGGAGACGTTCTCGCCGCAGACTTTGAGCGCCTGGTACGAGTTCAACCGCGACGACACTCCGGAAGCTTTCGGGAAGCTGGTGGCCAGTGTCCACGAGTGAGTCCGCGTCCAGGACTGAATCAGGTGATGTGCTGACCGACGTCGTGATGAGGACTTTCCGTTTGTACGGGGCGTTCCTCGACGCGGCCGAGGTGATGACGAAGCCGGTCGGGCTGACCGCGGCGTGGTGGCAGGTGCTCGGCGCGGTGCTGCGCGAGCCGTTGTCCGTCTCCGGGATCGCGCGGGAGATGGGGCTGGCCCGTCAGTCGGTGCAGCGGATCGCGGACCTGTTGGTGGACAGGGGTTTGGCGGAGTACCTGCCGAACCCGGCACATGCCCGCGCGAAGCTGGTCCGGCCGACCGCCGAAGGGTTCGCCGCGGTGGAACGGTTGCGGGACGCGCAGCACGAGTGGGCCAACCGCGTCAGTGCGCAGGTCTCACTGGAAGACCTGCGCACGACGCTCGCCACGATGACCGCGTTGGTCGCGGCTACTTCCTGATGCCCGGCAGGGGGTTGGGCATCAGTCAGCCGATCGTGGTGGTGGTCAGCACGGGGCTCGGGTCCGGGTAGCCCTTCGCGGCGGCGTTGATCGGGAACCCGATCACGACGACGACGGCGGTGAAGGTGAGGCCCGGGGCGTCGTAGCTGGTGCCACCCAGCTTCGTGGTGATCGTCCCGGTGCCGCCGGCCTGCAGGTTGATCGTGACGGTGGGCAGCTCGAAGTCGGCGCCGCCCTTGATCGGACCGGGCACGGTCAGCACGACGTCGTTGCCCGACAGGGCGACCGACGGCGTGCCGCCCAGGCCGGAGCCGCCGGACAGCGACGCGGACTGGAACTTCGAGTTGGCGGGCACCGGCAGCCGCAGCGCGAGACCCTTGATCTCCCGCACCTGCCTGCCGCCCGCCTCGGTCGGGATCTTGTTGGGGGCGGGGTCGATGGTGACCTTGACCGTGCCGTTGGGCGCGACGGTGTCCGGCGCCGAGGCGTCGACACCCTGGTCGAGCGTGAAGTCCGACGTCTGCCCGACAGCAGTCGCGCGGAGCTTGTAGGTGATCGTCTGCGGAGCGGCTGCGGACGCGTTGGTGGCGAACAACAGCATCGGAACCAGTGCGGCTGCGGCAATTCCGGCTAGCTTCATGGCCTCTCCCCGTTGAGTGGACGAGGGACACTTCCAGCACGCGGCGTAGTCACCTGACTACTCATGAGTAGGTTTCACGTCAACAGTTCACACTTCACATCGCCCGATCGGCGCTGAGTACTCGATCTTGTGGCGTAGGCCGGAAGTGGCGCCACCAGGCGGGTCAGCGCCGGGTCGAGGTGCTGTGTCCCAGCGCGCCGATCGCCGTCAGCACGAAGCCCGCGAAGAAGAGGCCGAAGCCCAGACCCAGGTTCGGGCCGCCGACGCTCGGGACTGTGGGCCGCTGCGGGAAGCCCGGCGTCTCGAAGGTCTGGAACTCGGGTGGCAGCGGCTGGTTCGGGAAGCCGGGCGGCAGCTGGTAGCCGTCCGCGAAGTCGGGTGGCACGTCGCCGAACGTGACCGCCGTCGGGAAGGCGGGCGTCAGACTGCGCGGCTGCGGTGCGCCCGAGGGGCCCAGCACGCTGAACAGGACGACCCCGAAGCCCGCTATCGCCAGGAGGGCGCCCGCCCACACGAACGCCTTGACCCACGAGGGCGCGCCGGACAGGTCCTGGTAGCCGCGCCGGGAACGGCGTCGCGAGCCGGAGAAGTGGTAGTCGTCCGCGAAGTCCGGATGACTGAGATCCGCGATGTCGTCGGCGCTGCCGTCGAAGATGCCATCACGAACGCTGGAATCGAACTGGTGTGAGTCGTCGGTCACGTCGCCCCCCGGTGCCGTTCGGGAATTGGTACCACGTCAGGGCTTCGTGCCGAGGGAGATTCGGCGGGATCAGGCCGGCGGCGCCAGCCAGCCGCGGCTCATCGCCACCGTCACGGCCGCCGTTCGGTCGCTCACGTCGAGCTTGGCGAACACGTGCAGCAGGTGGCTCTTCACCGTCGCCTCGCTCACGTGCATCGCCTGGCTGATCGCGACGTTGGACAGGCCGCGGCCCACGAGCGTCAGCACCTCGACCTCGCGGGCGCTCAGCCCCGGCCGTTGCACGGCGCTGACCAGCTTCGTCGCCACGGGGGAGGCGAGCACGGTCTGGCCGCGGGCGGCGGCGCGGACGGCCTCGACCAGGTCGTCGCTGGGCGCGTCCTTGAGCAGGTAGGCCGTGGCGCCGGCCTCGATGGCGCGCAGGACGTCGCCGTCGGTGTCGAACGTCGTCAGCACCACGACCCGGCAGGGGGTCGCCGCGACCACGGCGGCGGTGGCGGTGGCGCCGTCGACACCGGGCATCTTGAGGTCCATCAGCACGACGTCGGGCAGCAGTTCCGAAGCCAGCTCGATCGCCTCCGAGCCGGAGCCGCACTCGCCGATGACGGACAGATCCTCTTGTGCCTCAAGGATCGTGCGCAGTCCGAAGCGGACGACCGGGTGGTCGTCGACCAGCAGCACCCGGATCACGCGTCCTCCAGTCGTACGTGCACGCGGACTCCCGAGCCCGGTTCGGAACGGATGTCGAACTCGCCGCCCGCGGCACGCACGCGGTCCTGCAAGCCGTCCAGGCCGTAGCCGCGCGGGGCGTCCGCACCGAAACCGCGGCCGTCGTCGACGATAGACAGCTCTACACCGGCCGCGTAGTCGAGACAGACGGTCACAGCGGAGGCATGTGCGTGCTTTCGGACGTTCGCCAGCGCTTCCTGCGTGACGCGCAGGAGCGTGACCTCGTGGTCCGGTGGCAACGGGCGATAAGTGCCGTGCACGGTCATCGACGTGGAGAGCCCCAACTCGCGTGCCAGCCGGGAAGTCAGGCGTTCCAGGGCGGCGGGGAGGGCTGCTCCGTTCAGTTGGGCCGGTGTCAGCGCGGCGACCAGGGCGCGGATCTCGGCGAGGTTCTCGGACGTAGTCTGCTCGGCCAGGGCCAGATGTTGTTCGCGCGCAACGGGATCCGTGGTGGTGCGGGCCGCTCGTATCAGCAGCAGCACCGACGTCGCGCCCTGGGCGAGGGTGTCGTGCAGGTCCCTGGCGAGGCGTTCGCGTTCGGTGAGCACACCCGCCTCGTGGCTGACGTCGGCCAGCTCGGCGCGTTCGCGGCTCTGGGCGATGATCCGCGCGATCCACAGGCCCAGCATCACGGCGGGCACGACGCTCAGGAGGATGACCACCGCGGCGCCGATCGCGTCCTCGCTGAAGCTGCCGGACACCAGCACGACGGTGCCGATCGACACCGACGTCAGTGCGGTCGCCCAGATCGCGAGCCTGGGCTCCAGCAACGACCAGATGTGCGGGTACAGCGTGAAGAACAGCACCGACAACGCGGGCACCAACGCGAACATCGCGATCACCAAAGGAATCGCGACGGCCAGGTAGCGCACGCCGCGTGCGTCACGGGCGAGCGGCGCTCCCACGCGCCAGTACCAGACGCACAACGCGGCCAGCAGGATCAGGGCGACCGGCTGGCGCCGATCCTCCGCGAGCACCAGCACCACGCCGACCAGGGCGAACACCGCGAAGGCCACGTGCCAGGCGACCTTGGTGCGGTCCCAGGCGTCATCGGAGGACACCGGGAAACTGTGCGGCCGCACGCGCGAAAACACCAGTAGCCGGTCGACTGAGAACGAAACCCACCGGTCCGTCGATGCGCTCCGTGGCCGGGAGCCCCGAGGATTCCCGGCCATGACGAAGAAGAAGTCCGGACTGGTCCTGCTGATCCTGTCGATGGTCTACGGGGCCGTGATCGCCCTGCTCGCCGTAGCCGGGTCGAGTGCGCTCACGACCGTCGCGATCGCCGGGGGAGCGGTGCTCGGCATCGGCTGGGCGACGGTCGGGTACCTGTCGGCCCAGAAGGACTAGGCGGCCACGATCTGGCGGGCCACGGCGAAGTCGTACCGGTCGAGCACGAGCTGCGCGACCTCCACGTCGTCACCCAGCGGCCGCGCCACGACGGCGTCCCCCGCGAGCCTCGCCACCTTGTCCGGCAGCAGGCCAGGGGCGAGGAACCACGACGACACCGCGATCTTCGTGGCTCCCTTGCGGCGCAGGCGTTCGATCGCCTCGGGCACGGTCGGCGAGGCGATCGACGCGAACGCCGCCTCCACGCCGGCCCAGCCCGACTCGCGGGCCCAGCGCCGGGCGACGCGGGCCACGGCCTCGTTCGCCGGAGCGTGCGAGGACCCGGCACCGGCCAGCACGACGCCCAACGACCTGTCGTTGAAGTCGACGCCCGCTTCGGACAGCCTCCGCAGCGCGGCCGACTCCAGCCGTGGATCCGGCCCCAGCACGTCCGTGACGATCGCCGGGACACGGGACTCCGCGACGGCGGCCGGGACGTCGACCCTGGCGTGATAAGCCTTGCCCAGCAACAGGGGCACGACCACGGCGGGTCCGTGCAGCACGTCGTTCAGCCGAGGCGCGCACAGGTCGAGGAACGCGCCACGGACGTCCAGTTCGGGCCGCAGCGACCGCACCACGTCCAGCAGGGCGTGGATCGACTCGGCCGAGCGGGGATCACGGCTGCCGTGTGCAACGGCGACTAGGGAAGTCACAGGGCTCCCGTCAGACCACGAGCCCGCAGCACGGCGCGCTCCAGCGGGCGGAACAACAGCAGCTCGATCCCGATGCCCACCAGCAGGATCAGGAAGATCGCCGCGATCACCATGTTGATGTCGTTGAGCGACGAGCCGTTGTGCAGGTACTGCCCGAGCCCGACGCCGAGCTGGGGCGAGGTCGCGATGATCTCCGCGGCCATCAGCGACCGCCACGAGAACGCCCAGCCCTGCTTGAGGCCGGCCAGGTAACCGGGCAGTGCGGCGGGCAGCAGGATGTGGCGGGCCGAGGCCAGTCGCCCCGCACCCAGCGCGCGTCCCACCCGAGGCAGCAGCGGCGGGATCTGGTCGATCCCGGCCACCAGGCCGTTCGCGATCGACGGCACCGACCCCATCAGCACCACGAAGTAGATCGTGGACGGCGTGACGCCGAACCACAGGATCGCGGCCGGAACCCAGGCGACGGACGGAAGTGACTGCAGACCGGTCAGCAACGACCCGATCGCCGCGCGCACCACCCGGACCTTGGCGATCAGCAACCCCAGCGGCGTGGCGATCAGCACCGCCGCGAGGAACCCGAGCACCGCGCGGTGCAACGAGGTCCACAGGATGCCGAACGCCTCACCGGTGGAGATCGAGCGGACGAGCTCGTTCCACACGTTGACCGGCGCGGGCAGCTGGAACTCCGGCAGGATCGCCGAGGCCCACAACCCCTGCCACACGCCCAGGAGCAGCGCGAAGGCGATGATCGGGGGCACGCCGGTCTTCAGGAAACGCTGCCACACCGACGCCCTGTGCGCCTCTACCGGCACATCCAGGGCGTCGAGGCCCGCGCCGACCTTGTCGAGCGTGTCAGGAGGCGTGGCCACTGATGACCTCTCGCAGATGGGTGTTGATCTCGTCCAGCACCTCGTCGCGCGAGTCCTTCACGTCCCACTCGCGCACGACGCGGCCGGGCCGTGAGGACAGCAGGACGACCCGCTGGCCGAGGCGAACGGCTTCGCGCACGTCGTGCGTCACGAAGATGATCGCGGTGTTCGTGGTCTCCCACACCCGGATCAGCTCCGCCTGCAGCACGTCGCGCGTGATGGCGTCGAGCGCGGCGAACGGCTCGTCCATCAGCAGCAGGGCCGGAGCGCCGTCCGCGGACACGGTGGTGGACGCCAGCGCGCGAGCCAGGGCCACGCGCTGACGCATACCGCCGGAGAGCTCGTGCGGACGCTTGTCCGCGACGTCGCCGAGCCGCACCAGTTCGAGCAGCTCCTGGGCGCGACGCTTGCGCGCGCTGCGGCCGACACCGGCGAAGCGCAACGCCAGCTCGACGTTGCGGGACGCGGTCAGCCACGGCATCAGCGCGGGCTCCTGGAACATCACGGCCGGACGCGACGTGTTGAGCTCCAGCGAGCCCGACGTCGCACCGTCCAGGCCGGCGACGATGTTGAGCAGCGTGCTCTTGCCGCAGCCGGACGCGCCGAGAAGACACACGAACTCACCGGGCTTGACCTTGAGATCAACCCCGTCGAGCGCCACCACGGCCGAGTTGCCGTGGCCGAAAACCTTGCGGATGCCGGTCAGTTCGACTGCCGTGTCCACAGTGGACAGAGAAGCGGTCTCGAGCGTGGCGGTCATGGTCGTGTGCCTTCCCCTCGACGTCTCGGAACTACTTCTTGTCCAGGCCCGCTGCTTGGACCTGAGGCTTGCCCTGCGCCTGCAGGACCTTGTTGAGCAACGTGAAGTCGGCGTACCCGGCGACGTTCGCGGCCTCCTTGGCCACGCCCGCGGTCACGGCGTCCTTCGCGAGCTGCGGGAAGTGCTTGGCCTGCGCGTCCGTGGTCAGCTCGATGTTGTCCCACGCGGCGTCGAGGATCTTGTCGCCGAGCTTCTTGGACGTGAGCTTCTCCAGGTGGGCGTTGGCCGCCTTCTTGGCCTCGTCGGAGTTCGCCTTCGCCCAGTCGATCGCGGCGACGTGACCCTTCAGCACGGCCTCGACCGTCTCCGGGTGCTCCTGCAGGAACTTCGTCCGCACGATGACCACGGTGGTCGGGAACGCCCCGCCGTCCCACAGCGTCTTCTCGTCGAGCAGCACCTTGCCGCCACCCTCGTTGACGATGCGTGCCGACCACGGCTGCGGCGCCCATGCCGCCTGGATGTCGCCCTTCTTGAACAGGTCGAGCGACGCGGCGTTCTCCACGTTCTGCACGGTGACCTGGCCGGTGAGGCCCTTCTCCGACAGGTACTTCTTCAGCGACACGTCCTGCGTGTTCGCGAGCTGCGGAGTGGCGACGATCTTGCCCTTGAGGTCCTCGATCGAGTTGATCTCGGGCTTCACCACGAGCTGCGCACCACCCGAGGTGGCGCCCGCGATGAGCTTCACGGCCTCGCCCTTGGACTTCGCGTAGGCGTTGATGGCCGGGCCCGAGCCGATGTAGGCGATGTCGAGTGACTCGCCCAGCAGGGCGTTCACCTCGTCGGGGCCCGCGTTGAACGTCTGCGTCGTCAGCTTGGTGTTGCCCAGTTCCTTCGCGTACAGGCCGTTCTCGACGCCGATCAGCGCGGCGGCGTGCGTGATGTTCGGGAAGTACCCGAGGCGCACCTCTGCGGCGGCGCCCTTGGACTCGGCGGCGGGAGTGTCACCGGTGCCGGCGCGGCTGCAACCGGACAGGGCTGTCAGAGCGATCAGGGCGACGGCGATGGCGGGCTTGAGGTTCACGGGGTTTCAGGCCTTTCAGGGACCGGGGGAGACGAGGGCGTGGTTGTCGGGGGTGGGGTTGACGCCACCCCCGGTACAGCTCTCCACGCCGTCCTCAAGCAGCGGCAGCGGAGCCCCGACCAGTCCGGCGGCGAGCGTGGAACCATCGCTCGCGTCGATCACCAGGAAGGACCCGGTGCGCCGGCTGAAGCTGTAGTCGTCCAGTGGCACAGGCTCCGCGAGACGCAGAGCCACTCGGCCGATCTCGTTGAGCTCCAGTGAGCCGGGGCTGTCCACACTGGACAGGTTCTGCTCGTCGAAGCGGTCGCGCAGGTCGGTGACCATCGCCTGCACGGTGCGCGTGCCGTGCTTGACGAGGACTCGGGCGCCGGGTCGCAGCGGCTTCTCCGCGAGCCAGCAGAGGGTGGCGTCCAGCTCGTCGGTGACCGTGGGCTCGTTGCCCGCCACCGAGATCAGGTCGCCGCGGGAGATGTCGATGTCGTCCGCCAGCAGCAACGTCACGGACTGGCCGGCCGCCGCCTCTGTCAGTTCGCCGTCCGCCGTGTCGATCTTCGTGACCTTCGAGCGCCTGCCGGACGGCAGCACCACGATCTCGTCGCCCGGCTTGACCGTGCCGGCCGCGATCAGCCCGGCGTACCCCCGGTAGTCGAGGTGCTCCGCCGTGCGCGGGCGGATCACGTACTGCACCGGGAAGCGGAACGGGGCGTCGTGCGGGTCGGGCTCGACCGGCACGTTCTCCAGGTGCTCCAGCAGGGTCGGGCCGGAGTACCAGGGCGTGTTCGCGGACTTGTCCACGACGTTGTCGCCCGCCAGCGCGGACACCGGGATCTCCACGACCGCGTCCTCGGTGTAGCCGAGAGCCGTGGCGTGCGCGGTGAACTCCTTGGCGATGCGGGAGAACGTCACCTCGTCGTAGTCCACGAGGTCGATCTTGTTGACCGCGAGGACGAGCCGGGGCACGCCCAGCAGTGCGAGCACCGCCGCGTGGCGCCGGGTCTGCTCGATGACGCCCTTGCGCGCGTCGACGAGCAGCACCGCGAGCTGCGCGGTGGAGGCTCCGGTGACCGTGTTGCGGGTGTACTGCACGTGGCCGGGGGTGTCCGCGAGGACGAAGCTGCGCTTGGGCGTGGCGAAGTACCGGTACGCCACGTCGATCGTGATGCCCTGCTCGCGTTCCGACCGCAGGCCGTCGACCAGCAGCGACAGGTCCGGCGTCGTGAGACCCCGGTCAGCGCTCGCCCGGTGCACGGCGTCCAGCGTGTCCGCGAGCACGGACTTGGTGTCGTAGAGCAACCTGCCGACGAGCGTGGACTTCCCGTCGTCCACGCTGCCAGCGGTAGCCAACCTCAACAGGTCGCTCATTTAGAAGTAGCCCTCCCGCTTGCGGTCTTCCATGGCGGCCTCGGACAGCCGGTCGTCGGCACGAGTGGCGCCGCGCTCGGTCAGTCGTGACGCGGCGACCTCGGCGATCACCGCGTGGATGTCGGCGGCGTCGGACTCGACGGCGCCCGTGCAGGAGCCGTCACCGACCGTGCGGTAGCGAACCGTCTTGCGCAGCAACGTCTCGCCGTCGCGTGCCGTGCCCCAGGGGCCTTCGGCGAGCCACATGCCGTCGCGCAGGAACACGTCGCGCTGGTGCGAGTAGTAGATGTCCGGGAGCTCGATGCCCTCGCGCTCGATGTAGTTCCAGACGTCGAGCTCGGTCCAGTTCGACAGCGGGAACACGCGGACGTGCTCACCGGCGCGGTGCCGGCCGTTGTAGAGGTTCCACAACTCGGGCCGCTGGCGCTTCGGGTCCCACTGGCCGAACGCCGTGCGCAGGCTGAAGATCCGCTCCTTGGCGCGGGCGCGTTCCTCGTCCCGGCGGCCACCGCCGAACACCGCGTCGTACTTGTGCTCGGTGATCGAGTCGAGCAGCGGCACCGTCTGCAACGGGTTGCGCGTGCCGTCCGGACGCTCTTCGAGGCGGCCGTCGTCGATCCAGTCCTGGACCTTCGCGACCTCCAGGCGCAGACCGTGTTGTGCGACGACGCGGTCGCGGAACTCGATGACCTCGTCGAAGTTGTGCCCGGTGTCCACGTGCAGCAGCGGGAACGGCACCGGCGCCGGGTAGAACGCCTTGATCGCGAGGTGCAGCAGCAGCGTCGAGTCCTTGCCGCCGGAGAAGAGGATCACCGGCCGGTCGAACTCGCCCGCGACCTCGCGGAAGATGTGGATCGCCTCGGATTCGAGACGTCCCAGGGTGTCCAGAGCCAGAGTCATCCGTGCAACCCACATTCCGTCTTCGACTGACCGGCCCAGCGTCCGCTGCGCGCGTCCTGTCCCGGCAACGGCTTCGCGGTGCACGGCAGGCAGCCGATGGAGGGATAACCCTCCTGCACCAACAGGTTCTCGAGAATTCCCTTGTCGCGGACGTAGGCGTTGAACTCGTCGTCGCTCCACGGCGCGATCGGGTTGATCTTCACCAGGCCGTTGCGGTCGTCCCACTGCACGATCGGCGTGTTCGCCCTGGTCGGTGCGTCCACGCGGCGCACACCGGTGACCCACGCGTCGTACTTCGCGAGCTCCCGGCGCAGCGGCACGACCTTGCGCAGGTTGCAGCACTTGGCCGGATCCGACTGGTACAGCAGGCCGAACTCCGCCTCCTGGTCGGCGACCGACTGCTCGGCGGCGGCGTTCACGATGCGCACGTCCGGGTAGACGACACCGACCGCGTCGCGCACGCCGATCGTCTCCGGGAAGTGGTACCCCGTCTCCAGGAACAGCACGTCGAAGTTCGGCTTCACCTTCGCGGCGAGGTCGATCAGCACGGCGTCCTGCATGTTGGAGGCCACGATGTAGTTGTCGCCGAACGTCCGCGCCACCCACTCCAGCGCTTCTTCAGGGCTCGCGTCCTTCAGCTCCAGCTCCGCGGCTTCGGCGACGATCTTGAGGTCTTCCTTGAGATCGCTCACTTCTTCACCTCCTGCGGCAGGTTGAGCCCGACGAACGAGACCTTGAAGACGCGGCGGCACCCGGTGCACAACCACGCGTAGCTGGGTTCCTCCTGCGGACGGAGGTCCTCGTCACCGCAGTAGGGGCAGTAGAACGGCGTCGCGCGTTCGGTCATCGCAGCGAACCCTCTTCCGCGCGGGCGACCCACTGAGCGAAGCGCTCGTCGGTTTCCCGCTGTGCGACGAAGTTCCGCACGATCCGTTCGACGTACTCGGCCAGCTCGGACGCGGTCACCTTGTGGCCGCGCAGCTTCCGGCCGAACCCGGCGTCGAGGCCGAGACCGCCGCCGAGGTGCACCTGGAAGCCCTCGACCTGGTTGCCCGACTCGTCCGTGACGATCTGGCCCTTGAGGCCGATGTCCGCGGTCTGGATGCGGGCGCAGGAGTTGGGGCAGCCGTTGATGTGCACGGTGATCGGCGCCGTGACGCCGTCGACGATGTCCTTCAGGTTGGCCTCGAGCTGCGTGACGAGCTCGTTCGCGCGGGCCTTGGTCTCGACGATCGCGAGCTTGCAGAACTCGATGCCGGTGCACGCCATGATGCCGCGCCGCCACGGCGACGGGTCGACCTGCAGGCCCAGCTTGGCGAGGTCGCTCTTGAGGGTCGGAACCTCGGACTCGGCGACATCCAGCACGATGATCTTCTGCTGCGGCGTGAACCGGACGCGGCCGGAGCCCGCCCGTTCCGCGACCTTCGCGACCTCGACCAGGATCGAGCCGGACACCCGGCCCGCGATCGGCGCGGCACCGACGTAGAACAGGCCGTCCTTCTGCTTGTTCACACCGATGTGGTCGAGCGGCCGGTCCAGCGTCTCCGGCGCGGGGCCGTCGATCATCTTGCGACCCAGGTACTCGTCCTCGACGACCTGGCGGAACTTCTCCGGGCCCCAGTCGGCGACGAGGAACTTGATGCGCGCGCGGTGCCGGAGCCTGCGGTAGCCGTAGTCGCGGAAGACGGAGATGACCGCCTCCCACACGTCCGGCACCTCGTCCAGGGGCACCCAGGCGCCCAGACGCTTGCCCAGCATGGGGTTCGTGGACAGGCCGCCGCCGACCCAGAGGTCGAAGCCGGGCCCGTGCTCGGGGTGGTTCACGCCGACGAACGCGATGTCGTGGATCTCGTGCGCCACGTCCTGCAGACCGGAGATGGCGGTCTTGAACTTGCGCGGCAGGTTCGAGAAGCGCGGGTCGCCGATGTAGCGCTCGAGGATCGTGTCGATCGCCGGCTGCCCGTTGATGACCTCGTCCTCGGAGATGCCCGCCACCGGCGAGCCGAGGATGACGCGCGGGCTGTCGCCACACGCCTCCATCGTCGTCAGGCCGACGGCCTCGAGCTTCTGCCAGATCGTGGGAACGTCCTCGACCCGGATCCAGTGGTACTGGATGTTCTGGCGGTCGGTAATGTCCGCGGTGTCACGGGCGTAGACCTGCGAGATCTCGCCGAGGACCGTCAGCTGCTCCGTGGTGAGCGCGCCACCGTCACTGCGGACCCGCATCATGAAGAACTCGTCGTCCAGCTCCTCCGGCTCGAGGGTGGCCGTGCGGCCGCCGTCGATACCGGGCTTGCGCTGGGTGTAGAGGCCGTACCAGCGGAACCGTCCGCGCAGGTCGGCAGGGTCGATCGAGTCGAAACCGCCGTGGGCGTAGATGTTCTCGATGCGGGCGCGGACGTTGAGCGGGTTGTCGTCCTTCTTGCTCCGCTCGTTGGGGTTCAGCGGCTCTCGGTATCCGAGTGCCCACTGCCCCTCGCCGCGACGCTGCTTGGCGCGCGGTGACGTCTGCGGCGTGGCCATCGCCATCCTCCGGGGTTTCGAGCGCTCGGTGCGCGTGCGAGCCCGGAGGTGCTTGTGGTGGGGGCGTCGTCAGCGCGCCGGGCGCTGACGGGAACAAATCAGCGCGCGGTCATGCCGAACGACGGCACATCGCGCTGGAGACACGACGGAAGTCGACGTGGCGGCGGGCCACGAGGCGGACTCCAGTCGAATGCATGTCCTCAGTGTGCCCCGCGTCCAGTACCTGGTCCACCAGCAACCGCATGCTGGGATCTACGAGGGGAAGTTGACATCCCAGGCCGGTTTCACTCCGTAGTATCTCTGTCACCGACAGATACATCGCCTGGCTGTGCACCGCCGTTCGGGCTTTAGGGGACACTGGGAGTCATGCCTTCCGCTCTGCCCGAAGGCGAGCCCGCGCCCGCTGACGGTTCGCTTCCCCCTTCCGCTCTCGCCGGTGTCGGTTCGCGCCCGTTCGGCATCTACGTGCACGTGCCGTTCTGCGCGACCCGTTGCGGCTACTGCGACTTCAACACCTACACGCCCGGCGAGCTCGGCACCTCCGCGTCACCCGAGTCGTGGCTGGAGGGTCTGCGCCGCGAACTGGACCTGGCCGCGTCCGTCCTGGGGACCGCGCCCGCGGCCGAGACCGTGTTCGTCGGCGGCGGAACGCCCTCGTTGCTCGGCGCCTCCGGTCTTTCCGACGTGCTGGACGCGGTGCGGTCGTCGTTCGGCCTCGCACCCGGCGCCGAGGTGACCACCGAGTCCAACCCCGAGTCGACTTCTTCGGAGTTCTTCTCGGGCATCCGTTCGGCCGGCTACACGCGTGTGTCGCTGGGCATGCAGTCCGCTGCCCGGCACGTTCTCGCCGTGCTGGACCGCAAGCACACCCCCGGCCGTCCAGGCGAGGCCGCGCTGGAAGCGCGCAAGGCCGGGTTCGAGCACGTGAACCTGGACCTGATCTACGGCACGCCGGGGGAGCGCCCGTCGGATCTCGCGTCGTCGTTGGACGCCGTGCTCGCGGCGGGCGTCGACCACGTGTCCGCCTACGCGTTGATCGTGGAGGACGGCACCGGCCTGGCCCGCCGCATCCGCCGCGGCGACCTGCCCATGCCGGACGACGACGTCCTCGCCTCGTCCTACGAGATGGTCGACTCGGTTCTGAGCGGTGCCGGCTTCTCCTGGTACGAGGTGTCGAACTGGGCGACCTCGGTCGAGGCCCAGTGCCGGCACAACGTCCTGTACTGGAAGGGCGCGGACTGGTGGGGCTTCGGTCCCGGCGCGCACAGCCACATCGGCGGGGTGCGGTTCTGGAACGTGAAGCACCCGGCCCGCTACTCGTCGCTGCTGGCCGAGGGTTCTTCGCCCGCGGCCGGTCGCGAGACGCTGTCGGCCGAGGACCAGCGGGTCGAGCGCGTGCTGCTGGAACTGCGCCTCGCCGAAGGACTCCCCGTCGACGTGCTGGACGACGCCGGCCGCGAGGAGGCGAAGCAGGCGATCGCCGACGGGCTGCTGGAGCCGTACGACGACCGCTGCGTGCTGACCGACCGCGGGCGGCTGTTGGCCGACGCCGTGGTCAGGCGTCTGCTGCCGTGATCAGCGGGCGCGCAGGTCGTGACGTACCGCAGCCCGTAATGCGCTGCAACCTTGGTCCATGGCGGTGACCTGCCACAGCGGTGACTACTGCGGCCCTGACCCTGCTGCATCGACCGACTGCGTACCTCGCCGAACGCGGTCATGAACAGCGCCGAGCTTGCCCTCCACGGCGGCCTCGGCTCATCGCCGTCCTGACTTGCCGCCCTGGGCCGCCACTCCTTGGTTCAGCGGGCCCGCAGATCGTGCTGACTCCGCACTTCGACCAGGACCTCTCCGTGCTTGTGGAAAGTTGCCGTGCCCCACCACAACCCGTCGGGCCGCCGCGCCTCCTCCCAGATGACGGTGCCCTCCCACCACTCGTCTTCGCTGTGAACCAAGCACGCTTTTCCTGCCGCGACCTGCGCCTTGCCGTGCCGCTGCAACCAGGCGGGCGTGCAGCAGTACTCACACGGCTGGAGCTTGGCGGGGTTGACCCTGTCCCAACGCACAGGCACGACCTCGTGGGTGTCCCTGCCGATCACCCGGAGCGAGTTCTGTCCCTTCTGGAGCCACTTGCACTCGGGGTCGTTGTGGTATGCCCGGCCGCCCTTCGTGCGCCATCCCTGCATCAGCACTCCGGGTGGGGGTGGTCGGCACAGGTCGCACTGCCTGGTGGGCAGCAGGTGCTTGC
Source organism: Lentzea sp. HUAS TT2 (assembly GCF_051853195.1). Classification (NCBI taxonomy): domain Bacteria; kingdom Bacillati; phylum Actinomycetota; class Actinomycetes; order Pseudonocardiales; family Pseudonocardiaceae; genus Lentzea; species Lentzea sp. HUAS TT2. The sequence goes on from NZ_CP196667.1 coordinate 4,621,151, forward strand.
ACTCGTCCTCGGCCATGGTTTGGACCCTAGCGACCACCACCGACAAACTGGTCGGTTCGATCGCGACCTGACACGAGTGGATCCTTCTTCGATTCAGTCTCAAGGGTGAGGAAGTCCGGCTAGTCTCACTCTCCGTATGTGAAAAACGACGCAATGGAACCGTTTGATCCGGTAAGGATACGATGCGGTGACGCCGGTAACAGTTCTGTGGTGAGGACGCGACGTTCTTCACGACGCCTGTGGGAGTCGTTCCCGAAGCAGGCAGCTCAGTTCGTCGTCGCAACGAGGTACCGAACATCGCGATGATGTCCGGATGGGGGTTGATCGGTCAGTGAGTTCCGTCGAGTCGGTACTGCGGATCGTGGTGGAGCAGTCCGAGCGAGTGTTGGAGACCTATCGCATCGATCCCGGTCTCATCCGGGAGCATGCGAACGGAGAGCGCCGTATCACGCAGGGCGGTTACGGCGACCGACAGATCTACGAACTCGTTCAGAACGGCGCGGACGAGCTGCGGAATGACACAGGTGGAGAGATCGCCGTCGTCCTGACCTCTGCATACCTCTATTGCGCGAACCAGGGCGCTCCGATCACGCCGGGCGGCGTCGACACGATCCTGAGGATGAGTGCTTCGAGGAAGCGCGGCGGTCAAATCGGGAGGTTCGGGGTCGGCGTGAAGTCGGTGCTCAGCGTTTCCGACTCGCCCGAGTTCTACAGCACGACCGGAAGCTTCGGCTTTGACAAGGAGTGGGCGACCGCGCGAATCCTCGGTGTGGTGCCGGAGGCGGAGGAGATGCCGGTCCTGCGAATGGCGAGACCGCTTGACCGCGGACGTGCAGCCGCCCAAGATCCGGTGCTCGCCGAGCTCCTCGAGTGGGCCACCACGGTGGTCAGGTTGCCGCTTCACCCGGCGAAGGTCGCCGCGCTGGCAGAAGACCTGCTCAAGTTCCCGGCGGAGTTCTGTCTCTTCTCGCCGCACGTCGGAACGGTCACTCTGGAGGACAGGAGATCCGGCAAGGCGGTCAAGCGGCAGCTCTTCCAGCGGGTCGTGGGCGAGGTCAGGGATCTCCAGGAGGAGAGGAGCACCGGGTCCAGCTCCACGACCTCGTGGAGGGTGTTCACCCGTATCCACCGTCCTGGCGGTCGAGCCTTGGAGAGTGCGGGTGAGCTGCACGACCGCCCCGAGATCGACATCTCGTGGGCGGTTCCGGACAGGACTGGAAGGGAGGGGCGGCTCGGGGAGTTCTGGGCTTACTTCCCGACGAAGTACAAGACGACCCTGAGGGGAATCGTCAACGCACCCTGGAAAACGAGCGAGGATCGCCAGAACCTCTACGCCGCCAATGCGTTCAACGACGAGCTGATCGGTGCCGTGGCGGATCTGGTCGTCGATTCCCTGTCCGCCCTGTCCCGAGAAGACGATGCCTGCGCCTATCTCGACGTGATGCCCGCGCGTGGCCGCGAGGAGCCGCAGTGGGCTTCTGATGACCTGGTCGAATCGATCTGGCGTGTGACCGCCGTCAAGCCATCCGTTCCCGATCAGACCGCCGCTTTCCGGAAGCCGGCCGAGATCCGGTTGCACCCGAGCGAGCTCAACCCGCAGTGGCTCGAGTGGTGGCGCGGATACGCAGGCAGACCGATCGACTGGGTCGATCATTCCGTCGAGAGGCAGAAGTACCGGCGGACGAGTGTCGAACGCATTTACAACGCTGCGAAGATTCCCCCGGCTTCTGTGCGCGAATGGCTGGAGGCGCTGGTAGCGGACAGGTCGCCTGCGGCTTCTGCGGTGGCGGTGCGGATCGCCGCGGACATCGTGCGCACCAAGCATCCGCTGGCCGACCAAGTGCAAAAGGCGCGGATCGTGCTGACCGAGTCTGGTGCGCTGGTGGCCCCGGTAAGCGGCCAGGTGTACTGCCGGGTGTTCGAGGACGACCTTCCGGACAGCCTGGTCTACGTCGATGTGCGCGTGCTGGACGAGTTCGGCGGACGGGCGGCGTTGCTGACTCTTGGCGTTCACGACGCGCACGCAGCAGGTCGGTTCGCCGCGATCGTGGAGCAGGGCTTCCACGAGTACGACGCGGGCCGGTGGACGGCTTTCTGGGAACTGGCGCGGCAGACCGGTCCGGCCGTTGCTCTCGACACGCTGAGGGAGCGCCTGACCGAGCTGCCGAGTGTGCTCAAGGTCAGAACTGTGGACGGCCGCTTTCGACGGCTCGACCGCTGTCTGCTGCCTGGTGCCGTCGTTCCGGCGGACGGAACCCGCGACGGCGCGATCGCGGTGGACGTCGAGTTCCACGCAGGCGATCGCCAGATGCTGCGTGAGCTTGGACTGTCCGACGTGCCGCGCAGCTCGGTCGACCCGGCCTCGGAGAGCTGGTACCCCGACTACGTCGAGGCCCTCTGGAAGCGTCTCCTGGCCAAGCTCGACGTTGCCGCCACCCGCCCGACGTTGAAGGCCGTGAGAGCGAACGGGATCCATCCCGCCGGTCCGCTCGAGCTCCTGAGGGAGCTGTCCGAGGAAGGACGAGCAGCGTTCGTCCGCAATCTGCCCCGCGGTGGTCTGGTCTCTGATTGGAGCCTCCAGATCGGCGCTACGGCAGGCAACCGCCGGACGGTGATCTCTCCGTTGGTGTGGATGGTTCGAAAGCACGGACTGGTGCAGACCACGAGGGGGCTCCGTCCTCTGACGAAGGTGGTTTCGCCTGCGCTCAAGCAGTACGCGGAGTTCCTGCCGGTGGCCGAGCTCCCCGTGGACGTCGCCGACGTCTTTCGGCTTCCGGATGTCATCGGCAAGGTGCCTACTTCGATGTGGGAGGGCCTGCTCACTGAAATCGATGCGAGCGAGGACGACGGGTTCCCCGGACGCGCTTATGCGTTCCTGTTCGAGCACGAAGTCGACATCGACCTCGGCAACACCCGCTGCAGGGTCGGTGACGTGTGGTCTTCGGAGGTGCCGGACAAGCAGATCGCCGTCACTGCGATCCGGTCGGAGTACGACGAGTTGGTGCGCGAGTGCATTCCTGCGGTGCTGGTGCCAGACGAGGCCACAGCGGTGAAGATGCTCAAACTGTGGGAGATGTGCACGCCTGCCGACGTCATCGATCGGCAGCTGAGGTACGTCGAGCAAGGCGAGTCGCATTTGCTCGTCGAGGAGTTCCCGCCTCTCCGACAGCTCAAAGGCAGGGTCGAAGGGTGGTCGTTCGCCCGGTGCAGTGAACTCGAAGAGGTCGTGCAGACGCCGAACGGATCGCGGAACGAGGTCCGGCAGAGCGCGATCGAGGAAAACAAGATCCTCGTACTGAGTCCGTGCGACGACCTCCAGGTCTTGATGGTTGCTGATCGACACCTCCGGCTCGGTCTGCGCGAAGAGGGCTGTCGCTCAGTGCTGGATCGCCGGAAGCGGCAGCAGGACAACGCGAAGCTGGCGCAGGTGCGGCAGGCGGCCACGACGAAGGAGAAGCTCGCTCGGCTCGTGGGCGCCGACCAGCTCAAGCGCAAGCTGCCCAAGGGGTTGATCGAGAGCGAGAAGGCGGAGACCGGACAGGACCCGGACGAGCTGCGGATCGCCCAGCTCGCCATCAACGCGCACGGCGACTCGGTGCTGCGGCACTACGCGAAGGACATCGAGGCCCGGTTCCCAGAGGTGGCGACATCGTTCCGCGGTGACACCGCGTCCCGGCGGCTGGTCAGCGACCTGCACCTGCCCGAGTCCTTCGCGGGCACCAAAGCATCTCAGAGCAGGGACGCGCTGGAGATCGTCGAGGGTCCGGTCACGTTCCCAGGGCTGCACGAGTACCAAGAACAGCTGGCCACCAGGATGTTCGACCTGCTGACCGACGACGTGCCGAAGCGAGCGATGTTGTGCCTGCCCACTGGAGCGGGAAAGACGCGCGTCGCGGCGGAAGCAGTCATCCGCTTCATCAAGGCTCGTGGGCTGGGCGGACGTCCCGTGTTGTGGATCGCGCAGACAGACGAGCTCTGCGAGCAGGCCGTGGAGAGCTGGAAATTCGTCTGGTCCAAGGTCGGACCGCCCCAGCGGCTGACCATCAGCAGGTTCTGGGGCAGCAACGACGCGGCCGCGGTTCGGGAGAACCCGCATCTGGTGGTCGCTGGTGAGGCACAGTTGGACTCGCGCCTCGACGACACCAGGTACGAGTGGTTGAGGGACCCGGTGTTGGTCATCGTCGACGAGGCACACGGCTCCGTGACTCCTCGGTTCACGCGCATCCTCGGGTTGCTCGGTATCACCTTCCGAGCGTTGGAGCGTCCGCTCATCGGACTTACGGCCACTCCCTTCCGCGGGTTCAACAAGGCTGAGACCCATCGACTGGTGGACCGGTACGGAGCGAACCGGCTGGACCTCGGCGTCTTCGAGTCCGACCCGTACACATCGCTGCAGGAACTGGGAATGCTGGCGAACGTCGAACACCGCGAACTGACCGGTGCGACGATCCAGCTCACCGACGAAGAACTCATAGCTGCGGCACAGCCGTTCCAGCACAACCTTCCTTCCGCCACCGAGCAACGCCTCGGCGAGGACGTCGATCGCAACCAGATGCTGGTGGCGGAGATCGCCCGACTCGACAGCGACTGGCCCGTTCTGCTCTTCGCCACCTCGGTGAACCACGCGAAGTTGATGGCGGCGATGCTCAACGATCGGGGGATCATTGCTCGCGCGATCGATTCCGCCACGCCGCCCGCGGAACGCAGGAAGATCATCGACGACTACCGCGACAAGAAGATCCAGGTGATCACGAACTACGGCGTGCTCGCCCAGGGTTTCGACGCACCCGCGACCAGGGTCGTGGTGGTGGCGAGGCCGACGTACAGCCCGAACGTCTACACGCAGATGATCGGACGAGGCTTGCGCGGACCGAAGAACGGAGGCAAGGAAACCTGCCTCATCCTCGACGTGAAGGACAACATCACCAACTACCACAAGGCGATCACCTTCACCGGGTTCGACCACCTGTGGGACGCCCAGTGACCGTGGTGCTGACCGAAGAACAGCAAGCGGTGGTCGGCCAACCGGTCGACGCCTGCGTGCTCGTCACCGCCGGCCCCGGTTCAGGAAAGACCTACACGTTGGTCAGGCGGCTGGACGCGTTGGTGTCGAAAGGGCTTGCGTCCGGGGAGATCCTCGTCCTGAGCTTCTCACGTGCCGCCGTCCGCGAGCTGCGCGTCCGTCTCGCCCGCTACGGCGAAGCCGCGAGGTACGTGCGCGCGCAGACTTTCGATTCCTGGGCGCTCGAGTTGTTGATCGAGCTCGAGCCCGACGTCGACTGGCGATCCCGCTCGTTCGACTCGAGGATCGAACGGGCCGCGCAGGTGATCGAGGCAGGGCGTGGGGACGACCTGCTCGACGATCTCCTGCACGTGGTGGTGGACGAGGTCCAGGACCTGGTCGGTTCGCGTCGCCGCATGGTCGAGGCGTTGCTCGAGAGGTTCGAGGTCGGCTTCACGGTCGTGGGCGATCCTGCCCAGTCGATCTACGGGTTCCAGGTCGAGGATCCCAACGAACGAGTCTTCGAGACGAACCGCTTCTTCGTCAGGCTCCGCGAGATCTTCGGTGATCAACTCGTCGAGCTGAGCCTGGAGAAGAACTTCCGCCCGCGTCACAAAGAGGCAGAGCCTGCGCTGACCTTCTCCGAGGAATTGCGATACGCCCAGCCCGGGCCAGATGTGTTCGACCGGCTGCGCGGGACGTTGCTGGGCACGGACGACTTCGGACCGCTCGACGATGAGTTCGCGAAAGCCGCTCTCGACGACGCCCGCGTGACCACCGCGATCCTGTGCCGTAGCAACGGTCAGGCCATGCTCGTGTCCGAGGACCTGTACAGGGCGGGCGTCCGGCACCGGCTGCAGCGGTCAGCGCAGGACAAGGTCGTGCCGGCATGGCTGGGCGTGATGTTCCGAGCGAACGAGGGGTCCTTTGTCACCCGGCAGATGTTCAGCGAACTGATGAGTCGCCAGCCGTCCGAGGTGAGCGACGCCGCGGATTTGTTGTGGAACTGGCTGATCAGGTCGACCGCGCATGGTCGGAGCACTTCCGTCGTCGACCTGCGGGCGCTTCGCGGCCTCGTCGAGTCCGGCCGGTTGCCGGACGAACTCGTGGACCGGCAGGAATCGGCGGTGGTGGTGTCGTCCTACCACCGGGCCAAAGGGCTCGAGTTCGATCGCGTGATCGTCGCAGACCCTGGTAACGCCGACCCGAACATTGATTCGGCAGAGGAGGCACGAGCGCTATACGTGGCGATGACACGCGCTCGTGACGACGTCATGTGGATCGAAACGCCTGGGGATCGCCAGATGCGCAGGAACAAGGTCGTCGATCGTTGGGTGCGCTATGCGTGGAACGACAGAACGACATTGGGACTCGAAGTCCGCAGCGGTGATGTCTCGACCGAGGTGCCGCCGGGAGAGCAGGACTTCGAGGCCCGGTGCCCTGTTCTGCAGCAGTACCTGGAAACCGAGGTCGAGCCTGGTGACGAGGTCGTGTTGGAAAGGTCGTACGACGTGTCGTTGCTGAGCGGCCAGAGTCCGCCCTATCTGGTGATGCACCGAGACCGTCCGATCGCGACCGCTTCGCGCAGGTTTCGCCAGGTTCTCTGTTCGCTGCAGAGGTCCGTGGGGCGTCGAGGAGATCCGTGGTGGCCGTTGCGGATCTCCGGGGTCAGGGTCGACGCAGTGGAGACATCGGTGGGAAGTGAGTCGGCGAGCCTGGACGCCGGTCTAGGACCGCACGGGGTCTGGTTGACACCTCGGCTGTCCGGCTTCGGAAAGTTCCATTACGGCAGACACAGCGAGGAACTCGCATGACCGCGAAGTACGCCGACCACTACGAGTTCCGCACCGAGCTTCTGCGCAGGCTTCGGGATGATCTGCTGGGACCCGCGAACGGCGAGGACGAGCTCCTCGTCGATGCTCCGATCACCACCTATGTGATGGGCATTCTGTTCCCGCCCAACGCGGACGACGAGAGTTCGGTCGTCGACGACGACAGCACGCCCGTCGACGTGAAGGACAAGACCGAGGACGTGCTCGACACGGGTGTCGCCATGGCGAACGTGCAGACGCCGACCTCGATGGGTATGACGTTCGCCGTCGCCACGGGTTCTTCCAACCTCGTGACGATCTCGGTGGACGCCGCGGTGTACGAGTCAGTCGACCTGGCGGGCAACAGGGTCGAACCGAAGCGAGCCGATCGCCGGAGCACCCAGGACCAGGGCGTGCGGTGGAAGCGTCGCCAACTGCCGACTGGTCGAATCGAACTTGATGTCACCGATACGACACCGGCTCCGATCACCGTGGTCAGAGGGCTCGAACTGAGACTTCGCGTGCGACCTCCGGCAGATGGTCGCGTTTCGATCACCGCCACCCTCGTCAACGTGACCGAGGTCGATCCGACAAAACTCCGCGATCCCTATTGCTTCTTCCAGCCGACGATCATCGTGAGTGGCGCCCTGGTCGAGCGGCCAGGGCCCGGAGGCGGAGACGAGGACGAGGTGGTCGGGAACCGCCTTCTCTACAGGTACGCACCCACCTTCGCTGTCGGGCACGGGTGTTCTGTCGAGTGGGGCTGGACACCGCCCTCCCCCGGCGAGCTCCTCGACCGAGCGGATCGCGCAGAGGTGGCAGAGGTGCGCACGACCTTCGTGCCGTCGCACGAGGTGTTGCTGACCGACTCCAATCCCGACATCCGCAGCGAATCCTTGGGAATGCTGCACTTGGCCACCGCGGACGACGACGAGGTGATTCGCGCACTGACCGACCTGGTAACGGGATACCGCACTTGGATAGGCGCGCAACGCAAGGACAGCGTGCGGCTGACGAATCCCGAGTTCCGCAAGCGAGCGGACGAGCACCTCAAGCGATGTGAGGACGCCGCTGAGCGGATCGCCAACGGTGTGGCTCTGCTGCGCAAACGACAAGATGTACTGCGTGCCTTCAGACTGGCCAACGAGGCGATGGCTCTTCAGCGCGGCCGAACTTCGTGGATCAAAGGCGGTCGCAGGGGCGATGTGGTGTTGGACGGGAAGTGGCGTCCGTTCCAGATCGCTTTTGTGCTGCAATGCCTCGACGGGATCCACGACCCGGAACACCCCGACCGGAATATCGTCGATCTTCTGTGGTTCCCGACCGGTGGTGGAAAAACCGAGGCCTATCTGGGGCTAATCGCCTTCACGGTTTTCCTGCGCAGGATTCGCAACGGCCGCAACGGTGGTGGGGTGACCGCCATCATGCGGTACACGTTGCGATTGCTGACGTTGCAGCAGTTCGAGCGCGCGGCGGCACTCATCTGTGCGATGGAAGTACTTCGTCGCAACTCCAGCCGCGATGTTCCCGGTGATCCCATCTCACTCGGCATGTGGGTCGGGCAAGCTGCGACCCCGAACGACCTCGCCTCGGCAGAGGCCCGGCTGAACGAGCTGCTCAAAGGCGACAAGGTACAAACGGAGAACCCCGTCCAGCTGCGCGGCTGCCCGTGGTGCGGTGTGGCGATGGATGCGCGGAACTACACGGTGGACACCCGGCGGCAGTCGATGACCGTCGCCTGCCGCACTGGGGACTGTCCTTTCCGCGACGGTCTTCCGGTGCACATGGTCGACGAGACCCTGTATCTGGCCCGTCCCACCTTGGTGATTGCGACATCGGACAAGTTCGCTCGCATGCCGTGGCGTGCGGACGTGGCCCGGTTGTTCAACTGTGACACGGGATTTCCTCCCGTCGAGCTGATCGTCCAGGACGAGTTGCACCTCATCTCCGGACCGTTGGGCAGCTTGGCCGGCCTGTACGAGACGGTGGTCGACGAGGCCGCGCGGCGACCGAAGGTCATCGCATCCACCGCTACGATCCGCCGGGCGGCCAAACAAGGACGCGCGCTCTTCGACAGGGAAGTCGCCCAGTTCCCTCCACCCGGTCTGGACGCAAGGGACTCGTGGTTCGCCGTTCAATCTCCGCGCGAGGAGAAGGCCAGCCGTCTCTACGTGGGAGTGCTCACTCCGAACACCAGTCAGGCATCGCTGTTGGTCCGGACGTACGCGGCTTTGTTGCACCACGCCGCGACCATCGACGGCAGCGACTCGGTCCGCGACGCCTACTGGACCCTCATCGGTTACTTCAACAGCCTTCGTCTGTTGGCGGCGGCGGATCTGCAGGTGCGCGACGACGTTCAGGAGCGGTTGAAGCTGCTGGCGGGTGACGCGGAGGACAGTCTGCGTCAGGCGGACCTCGTGCGCGAGCTCACCAGTCGGATCGATTCCAGCGACATCCCGCAGTACCTGGAGGATCTCCTGGCGGCGTTGCCAGAGAAGACGGCCCTCGACGTCGTTCTCGCGACCAACATGATCTCGGTCGGTGTAGACGTCGACCGACTCGGGCTGATGGCGATCATGGGACAACCCCAGACGACGGCCGAGTACATCCAGTCGAGCAGTAGGGTCGGTCGTTCCCACCCCGGTATCGTCGTCACGATGTTCAACGCGGCCAGGTCGCGCGACCGTTCCCATTACGAGAACTTCCAGTCATATCATTCCGCGCTGTACAGGCAGGTCGAGTCGTCCAGCGTGACGCCGTTCTCGTCGAGGGCTCGCGACCGGGCGCTGCACGCGGTTGTGGTGGCGCTCGCCCGCTTGATGATTCCCGACCTGCGCGAGAACGAGGCCGCGGCGCGCATCGGCAAGTTCCTGCCTCAGATCGAGGAGCTGAAGTCCCTGGTCCTGTCTCGGGTGAGTCGAGTCGCGAGAGAGGAGCGCTCGGGAACCAGTGACCAGCTCGACGACATCGTCAACTGGTGGTGCAGGCTCGCGGAACAGAATCCCGATCTCGTCTACGAGGCGAAACCGGCCGGCTACCGTCAAAGACGCGATCCTGACGCCGCTCTTCTCCGCAACTTCGACGACGACGACCTCGACGACGCCTTCGACACGTTGTGGAGTCTGCGTGACGTCGATGCCACGTCGAATCTGTACTTGGAGCGATGACGATGCCGTTGCGCAAGCCTGGACAGAATCGCTCCGCAGGCTCTTCGGGCCCGTCCGCACCGATGAGCGGCAAACCGATCGGCGGCGTGCGGAGCGGCCAGATGGTCACGACCTTCGGAGTCGGTTCGCTGGTAGCGATCGGTGATCAGTCGTTCGTGGTCAGCGGGATCGACTCGTGGCATGTCAACCGTGATGCTCCGTTGCTCGAGCCCCGCCTTCAGCAGAGGCTGAAGGTCCGGGAGTTCTTCGTGCCCCCGGCTGATGATCTGTCGGCTGGAGACGGAGTCCGCGTCCGGCGCTTTCCGGAGATGTACTCATGTCCGGGGTGCAACGAACTCAAGCCGTACAAGTTCTTCGGTGCGAAGGCGTCGAAGAACCGGTGTTCGTTGTGTGAGAAGACCCTGGTGCCGTCGAGGTTCGTCGTCGCGTGTGAGAACGGACATCTCGACGATTTCCCCTACTGGCAGTGGGTTCACAAGCGGAACACCGTCTCGCAGGGCAAGCACCAGTTGGAGATGCACAGCGATGGTCGCACCGCGTCGTTGCGGTCGGTAGTGATCAAGTGCAGTTGCGGACTGAGCGCCTCGATGGAGGGTGCATTCGGCAAGCGGGCGCTTGCCTTCCTGAAGCTGGAATGCAGCGGTAGGCGACCATGGCTCGGTGCAGGTGCGACGGAACCGAGTTGTGATGCCGTACCGAGGACCCTGCAGCGCGGTGCGTCCGCTGCCTGGTTCGCGATCAACCGCTCGGCTCTGTCGATCCCTCCGTGGTCCGAGACGTTGAGCAAGCACGTCGTGCGTCATCGTCGGACGTTGCAGGGCGCGGCCGGCAAAGCGAACGCGCTGGAGATCGTCCAGGACAGCGGGATTCTCGACGGAACACCTTTCTCCGCCCACGATGCACTCGATGCCTACGAGCGATGGCAGAACATGTCGGAGGACGTCGAAGCAGAGGCCGAGTCCGCTGTTGCGTTGGAAGCGCTCAACCCGTTCCGCCTGGAAGAGTACGAGCCGTTGTGCTTCGGTACGGGTGAAGTCGAACAAGGTGCGGACTTCGAGTGCGTTCGCCCTTCCGACCACGACGTTGCGCCGCCCGCGGGAATCGAGCGGAGCATGCTCGTGAAGCGGCTGCGCGAGGTTCGGGCGCTGTACTCGTTCACCAGGGTCGAAGCTCCCGATGCGCTGCCGGACAAGAGGCGGTTCGCCTCCTTGTCGAAGCAGAAGCTCGACTGGTTGCCCGCGATCGAGGTCAGTGGTGAAGGAGTGTTCCTCGCACTGGACCAGAAGCAGCTGACCAGGTGGGAATCGCAGGCCGAACCGGCGCGCCGCGCGGCGATGATTCGAGACCGTCACACCGACCTCCTCGTCAAGCTCGCGAGGCGGCGGGGCGACGTCAGGTCACGGGACGAACTCCGGTCGCCCGTGTCGGCGCGGTACTTGCTGCTGCACTCCCTCGCTCATGTTCTGATCAACGAGTGGAGCCTGGATTCCGGATATCCGGCGGCTTCACTTCGCGAACGGTTGTACGTCGCCGACGGCAAGACCGGAGTCCTCATCTACACGGCGACGAGCGATTCCGCGGGAAGCCTGGGGGGTGTGATCGCGCAGGGCAAGCACGAGAGGCTGGCGGAGTCGCTGGCTTCGGCGCTGGGCAGGATCGAGTGGTGCTCGCAGGACCCGCCGTGCATGGAGTCGGAGGCCACAGGCGTGGACAGCCTCAACCTCGCAGCCTGCTATGCATGCGTGATGGTGCCGGAGAGCAGCTGCGAGACCAACAACACGTTCCTCGACAGGGCTCTGCTGATCGGAACGCCGGACGATCCGATGACCGGGTACTTCCGGTTCTGCGAGGCTTGAGCGATTCCTGAACACTCGATGGAAAGCAGCCGGCGGGTGTTCGGGAATCAGCTGACTTCGGGCGGCGACGGGTGTCCATCGGGTCGCTGCCGGTCCGACAACGCGTTCGCGAGAACTTCCAAAGCGGCAATGCTCGCCTTCCAGGCGGCCAGCTCGCTGTGAGACGGAACGATCGCCGCTCGCCGGCTGTGCAGGTAGCCACTGGTCAGGTCGTAGATCCGTTGGGCTTGACGAACGCGGGCGGTTGCCTCGGCACGATCCTCCGGCCGCACCTTGGAGACCAGTGCCCACAGGCGCACGTCGATCCGACCGTATGTCGAGATGAACATTCCTGCGGGCAGTGAGTGGGTGACCTGTTCGATCCGCACTCGCAGCAACAGGAGCTCGCAACGGATTCGGAGCGTGGGAGTCGTGCTGGAGGACGCGACCTCCTGCTCACCTGCAGCCGGGGTCCAGGTCACGGGTTTACCGTGCCCAAGAGAGCTGAGCAAAACTGTTCGGTCTGTCCGATGCGCGCAGTCAAGCGGGCATGGTCCGTGTTGAGAGACGACGGGTCTCCGTGACTCGCAGCGTTGAGCTCTGCGAGGTAGGCGCTGTCGGCGAGCAACGTGGCGATCAGCGCCCGAGCAGGATGATCTTCCGCCACCAGCCGCCGCGCGGTCTCCAACGACTTCTTGGTCATCTTCGCCCGCTCCAGCTTCTCGACGGCCTCGGCGAGTTCGGACGACCCGCGGTTGGTTTCGAGCACGAACTCCCGTAGGGCCGCGTCCACGGCCTGCCTGCAGAAGGCGAGGATCAGCATCGACGCTGTCGTCGGGGACAATGTGGTGTGAACCTGGGTGTTCTTGTTCGTGTTGTCCTGCAAAAGCTTCCAGGCATCGGCGATCAGCGCTTCCCACGGATGTGTCGCGTCGACCTGTGTGATGTTGCCGTGCTGGTCCCGGCCCAGCTTGACGACGCAGATTCTCGCCACGTGCCGGCGCAGCACTTCGACGAGCTGTTCGTCGTGCGTTAGCAGGACGAACTGTTTGCCTGTCGCAGCCTTCAGGGCGATCAACTCCGCGAACACGTCCGTGCGGAACTCATCGAACGCGTGCACCGGGTCGTCCAGCACCTGGAACCGGAAGGGTCCGGAACTCTCGGCGCCCAGGAGCAGTGCGAGCACCAGTGCGTTGTACTGGCCCGCGGACAGGACGCCGAGGCCGCCATCGCGGCCGTCCAACGCCAGGCGCAAAGTCGCCGACTCGTTCAGCCCTTGGTCGCTCGAAGCGTCGACTTCGATCGCAACGCCGCCGACGTCTACGTCTGCCAGCAGGGTTCGCAGCGGCCCGTCCACCTCGAGCTCGACGACTGCTCGTCGTCCTTCATGTGTCTCGTCGAACGCCTTCGCGATCCGATCGAGTGCGGTGCGGAGTCCTTCGATGCGCCTGGCTGACCGGCCGTATCTCGATTGCGCGGCCACGAGATCGGCGCAGCAGCGTCGGCGCGCGGCCTGCCAGTGGCCCAGCGCATCGGAAGCGGATGCCAACGTCGTCAACACCGAAGCCAAGTCGCGGTCGAAGTCGGGGTCGTTCGCGATGACGGTGAGGGCGACCCACGCCGAATCCTGATCCGAGCCGGGACGACTTCCCACCAATGGCTCGACCATCGCACGCAGTCGACTCGACCTCACCGCGATCTCCGAGATCAGCTCACCGGAGCGCAAGAGCGGCAACGTGCGGTCAACCAGCAGTTTTGCGAGCTCGGTGAGATCGACCAGCGCGAGGTTGAACTCTTCGCGAACCAGCCGCAGTTCCTGCAGGGTTCGGTCGGCATGATCGCGCCATGCGTCCGCGGTTTCGCCGCACACAGGACACCGGTTTCCGTGCTTGTCCTTGGTGTGCTTGACAAGTTCGGTCAGTGCTGCCAGTCCGTCTCCTGCCCAGAGGACTTCGTCGCCACGATCGCGCGCAGCCTTGTAGCGCTGGACACTGTCTCGTGCGGCCTCTCGCGCTATCGACACCTGGTACTCGAGCCGACGATCGACGTTCAACGTCAGCAAGTCGGTCCGATGTGCCGAGAACGTACCGGCGAACCACTCTGAGATATCGGTGAACGGCGTGTCCGGCACGGACAACGGGGCAGGCCTGCGGACTTCCGGATGCTGGTCGGCGAGATCCTCGTCCAGTTCTGCCAGGGCTGTCACGACGTTGTCCCGAACCCGCGTCCAGCGCCTCAGCGCTGCGGCCGCGTCATCGCGCTCTGAGCTCAACAGTTCCCACAGCGTCCACCACACGCCCCCAAGGCTCAGCGTGTTGTGCAGGAATTCGGTGAGTCGCCCCGTTCGCAGGCTGTGCGCGAGGTGGTCGTATCCCACGACGGGATGGCGGGCGGCGACCGTCGCCGCCCAGCTTTCACCGGGCAGTTCGGTGACACCGTGTGGATCGCCGAACGGTTGCCACAGCACTTCGGACTGCTCGGCTCCGTCCGTCATGCGCCAGGTCGTGATCAACCGATCGTTGCGTTCGTTGTCCAGCCCGACCGACACCACCGACCTGCGCGAATCGGCGTGCACGGCGAACGGCATCCGGGCGTCGTTCCCCGAGAACGCGGTCGCCCGTGCGGTGTTTCCCGACAGCGCCACGTCGAGCGCGTCGGCGATCGTCGATTTCCCAACACCGTTGGACGCGTGCAGAACGACGACGTCCACGGAGCGGGGTAGGTCGAGGACGAGCGGATCGAGCGAGGCGCCCGGCAGTCCAGAGCCGTTCGCGGCACCGCGGAATCCGCTGACGGAAACGGAACGCAGCCGCCAAGGCCCTGTGGCGAGGGCGTCGCGCAGTACGTCCTCCTCGGTGTCCAAGGCAAGCCTGCACTGCTCCAACACCTCGTGGATCAGTGCGTCGGCCTCGTCCTGCGGGCCGTCGGGAAGAAGGATCGCTCGAAGGTCGGCGACTGTCATCGACTGGCGTGCTGCGTTACGCCGGACGGGCGGTGACTCGAACAACGTGCTCCCTCTGCATGCCCACTGCGACTACCGTGCGCAGTAAACCTGTACCGCACTTGTGTGCGCCCTTGCCAACGAACGGGGCAATCGTCACCGGAAGGGATCAAACCGCTGCAGCTTCGCAGAGCCGGTGCGCACGTTGGCGACAAGACCGTTATCGGTGCGGCAGCGGCCCGGCGGTTCCCCGATCCGGGCATGGCGGCGCGATTGTTCGACCGCCATGCTGATGAACGATGATCATCGAGGCGGGATCGGACGACTCCGACGGGTCGGGTGCGATTTCGAGAAGATCTCGGCTGAGGTCGAGGAGCGCAGGGGGATGAGCGGCTGATGGCCACCGTGGTGCTTGCCAAGGAGTTCCAGAAGAACCTCAATCTGGACGGCTCGCTCAAACCGCGTGCGTGGGACCTGCTGCGAAAGCTGAGTTCCGACGAGGATCTCACCGGTCTCAACCTCAAGATTCCCAAGGGCGCAAGGGATTCCAGGGTCCGCGTGGCGAGGGTGACGGACAACCACCGCGCCGTGCTGTTCGCCGCAGGCTCCGCGAACGACCAGTACTTCGTGCTGGTCGCGATCCACGAGCACGACAAGGCGTACGAGTACGCGGAGCAGATCACCATGCGGCTCAACCCGGCCAATGGTGTCTTCGAGGTTCTGCGGGAAGTGACTCCGTCGCAGGACGTCGAGGAATCACATGCGCCGCGGCGCCACGACGACCGGCCGCGCCTCGTGCCGTTCACCGTGGAGGAGCTCGTCGGTATCGGGATCCTGAAGGACGTTGCGGAACAGGCAGTAGATGTCCGAGGAGAGGACGAGCTCCAGGAACTCTGCCTGAACATCCCGGAGTGGCAGGGCGATGCGTTGCTCGACCTGGCCACTGGTTCTGCCCTGGACGTCGTGAGGAGGCGGTACGTCCGGCCGGACAAGGCAGTCCCGACCGACGCGGGTGACTCGGCCCAACTCCGCGACTCGTTGAGTCGAGCCGGGTCGCAGATGCAATTCGTCGTCGTCGAGGGAGACGAACACCTCCGACGCATGTTGGACGGTGACTTCGCCGCCTGGCGAACCTTCCTCCACCCTGATCAGCGTGACCTGATCCAGAAGGACCGCAACGGCGCCTTCCGGGTTGCGGGCGGCGCCGGAACCGGCAAGACCGTTGTGGCGATGCACCGTGCTGTCGCTCTGGCCGATCGCGACTCCGCGGCGAGAGTCCTGGTCACGACGTTCACGCGCAATCTGGCGAACCAGCTGCGTTCGGGTTTGGCGCAGTTGGCGGACGCGGATGTTCTGGACCGGATCGAAGTCGTCAGCATCGGTCGACTTGCTCACAACATCGTGGCGAGGGTGTACGGCGTTGTGTCGACCGTTCCGCCCGAAAACGAGCAGCAGCGCATGTGGCAACGTGCGCTCGACAACGTCACGGATCTCACGCCGGCCGACCGCGCGGTGCTGACGCCGTACTTCATGTCGGTCGAACACCAGCACGTGATCCTCGGCATAAAGTCGGCCGACCTCGATCAATACCTGGCAGAGACGCGCCGGGGCCTCACCAAGATCAGCAGGGTTCAGCGCGCTCGAGTGTGGCGGGTGGTCGAGGAGTTCACCCGTTTGTTGGCGGTCGAGAACTGCACGACGCATGCCCTCGTGGTCGCGAAGGCCGCAGACATCGCCCACACCCCGGAGTTGCCGTCCTCGAACTGCTACGACCACGTCGTCGTCGACGAGGGACAGGACTTGACCCCTGCGCACTGGCGCCTGCTTCGCGGCATCGTTCCCGTGGGGCCAAACGACCTCTTCATCTGCGAAGACGCACACCAACGGATCTATGGACGGCAGGTGGTGCTGAGCAGGTTCGGAATCGAGACACGAGGTCGATCGCAGAAGCTGACCTTGAATTACCGCACCACTCGTCAGGTGCTCGACTACGCGACCACGGTGTTGAGAGGTGGGGAGTTCGTCGATCTTGTCGATCAGGACGAATCGACCACCGGGTACCGCTCGTTGCTCGTCGGTCCCGAGCCGGACGGGTATCCCGCCCGATCGTGGGCGGACGAGAAGCAGTTCGTCGTGAAGACGGTGCAGGACTGGTTGAACGGGGTCAATCCGACCTCGCCAGGCTCCATCGCGGTGCTCGCCTCGCAGAACAACATCCGTGACGAGTTGGCGCACGCCCTGCAGGACGGCGGTGTACCGGCGGTGATCACCAGAGCGGACGGTCCGATGGACGGTGGCGGCGTGCAGGTGGCGACTATGCACCGCGCGAAAGGTACGGAGTTCGCGCGGGTGATCGTCGTCGGCGTAGACGACGACAGCTTCCCGTCGAGGTACCGGCTGACGCATGCGAGTGACGACGAGCGTTCGGTGATCGAAGTGCGCTCGCGTTGCCTGCTCTACGTCGCCTGTACCAGGGCGCGAGATCGGTTGGTCGTCACCTGGACAGGGAGGCGCTCGCGTTTCCTGCCGCTTTCGACCTCGAGCGACTGAAGCACTCCCGACTCGCGACACCATGCATGCATGCCTGGCCCGGCCCGGCCTGGCCGGGACGTGGGCTTGGTCGAGGCGTTCGCTGTCGCGTCGCCGGAGAGTGTGCGCAGGTTCACTGTGAGGAGAGAGGGCAAGGGTCGCGGCCGGTTGCGGGCGGCCGACCTCAGAGCGCCCACCGAGCAGGAACGCGCCTGGGTAAACTCGGGAGCAATGGACACGGAGGTGAACAGCGGTGAACGCCGATGAGCGTCGGTTCGAGGTGCTACGCGCCATCGTCGCCGACTACGTGTCCAACCAGGAGCCCGTGGGGTCGAAGGCCCTGGTCGACCGGCACAACCTGGGTGTGTCGAGCGCGACCGTGCGCAACGACATGGCCGCGCTGGAGGACGAGGGTTACATCGCCCAGCCGCACACCAGCGCCGGGCGCGTGCCGACGGACAAGGGGTACCGGCTCTTCGTCGACAAGCTGAGCGAGATCAAGCCGCTCTCGCAGGCCGAGCGACGGGCCATCCGCAGTTTTCTCGACGGCGCGGTCGACCTCGACGACGTGATGCGCCGCAGCGTGCGGTTGCTCGCGCAGCTCACGCGGCAGGTGGCGGTGATCCAGGTGCCGACGCTGTCGCGTGCGGCCGTGCGTCACCTGGAGGTGCTGCCGATCACGCCGTCGCGGCTGATGCTGGTGCTCATCACCGACACCGGGCGCGTCGACCAGCGGATCGTCGAGCTCGGGGACGTGATCAGCGAGGAGCACACCGCCCAGCTGCGCGGCGTGCTGAACCAGGCGATGGCGGGGCAGCGGCTGGCCGAGGCGAGCGCCAAGGTCGCCGAGCTGCCGGAGGAGGTTCCGCCGAACCTGCGCGACCCGATGCTGCGAGTCGCTACTGTGCTCATCGAGACGCTGGTGGAGCATCCCGAGGAACGGCTGGTGCTCGGCGGCACCGCGAACCTGACCCGCAGCATCACCGACTTCCCCGGCTCGCTGCGGCAGGTGCTGGAGGCGTTGGAGGAGCAGGTCGTCGTGCTCAAGCTGCTCGCCGCCTCCCGCGACCCCGGTCGCGTGCTGGTGCGCATCGGCGAGGAGAACGAGGCCGCTGAGATGCGCAGCACTTCCGTGGTGTCCATCGGCTACGGCAGCCGTGACAATCCGCTCGGGGGCCTGGGCGTCGTCGGACCGACGCGCATGGACTACCCCGGAACCATGGCGGCCGTCCGCGCGGTCGCCAACTACGTCGGTGAGATCCTGACCGGTCGTTGACCACACGTACTTGCAGTAGTTGATGAACATGAAAGCGAACAAGGTGGCCAGGGATTACTACGGCATCCTCGGTGTCTCGCAGGACGCGACGCAGGATGAGATCAAGCGCGCCTATCGCAAGCTCGCCAGGCAGCTGCACCCGGACGTCAATCCCAACGAGGAGGCCCGCTTCAAGGAGGTGACGGCCGCCTACGAGGTGTTGTCGAACCCCGAGAAGCGGCGCGTCGTCGACCTGGGAGGCGACCCGCTCGACTCGGCCGGTGGTGGGCGCGGGGGTGGAGACCCGTTCTCGGGCTTCGGCCTCGGCGACATCATGGACGCCTTCTTCGGCGCCTCGACCGGTGGCGGCCGCGGGCCGCGCAGCCGGGTGCAGCCGGGTTCCGACGCGTTGATCCGGCTCGACATGACGCTGGAGGAGTGCGCGGCGGGCGCCACCCGTGAGCTCACGGTCGACACGGCGATCCTGTGCGACCGCTGCCACGGCGCCGGCACCCAGAACAACTCCAAGCCGGTCCAGTGCGACACCTGCCACGGCCGCGGCGAGGTCCAGTCGGTGCAGCGCTCGTTCCTCGGCCAGGTCGTGACGTCCCGCCCGTGCCCGGTGTGCCGCGGGTACGGCGAGGTCATCCCCGACCCGTGCCAGCAGTGCGCCGGTGACGGCCGCACGCGGTCGCGCCGCACGATCTCCGTGAACATCCCCGCCGGTGTCGCCGAGGGCATGCGCGTGCGTCTCGCGGGCCAGGGCGAGGTCGGTCCCGGCGGTGGCCCGGCAGGCGATCTCTACGTCGAGGTCGAGGAGCACCCGCACGAGATCTTCGAACGCGACGGCGCCGACCTGCACTGCATCGTCCAGATCCCGATGACGACGGCCGCCCTGGGCGCCACGTTGCCGCTGAAGACCCTGGACGGCGAGGAAGAACTGCAGATCGACCCCGGCACGCAGCCGGGCACGCAGCTCGTCATGGCCGGCCGCGGCATGCCGAAGCTGCGGTCCACCGGCCGCGTCGACGGCCGTGGCGACCTGCACGTGCACCTCGAGGTCCTGGTGCCGACCAAGCTCGACGCCGCCCAGTCCGCGTTGCTGCGCGACCTCGCCGACCTGCGCGGCGAGAACGAGCCCTCCCTGTCGCACAACGGCAAGGGCGGCGGCGGGCTGTTCGCCCGCCTGCGTGCCTCGCGCGGCCACCGGTGACGCTGCCCGTCTTCCTCGTCGCGTCGTTGCCGGCCGGCGAGGAGTTCGTGCTGGACGGCCCGGAAGGGCGCCACGCCGCGACGGTCAAGCGTCTGCGCGTGGGTGAGGAGCTCGTGCTGTCGGACGGTTCCGGTGCCCAGGTGCGCTGTGCCGTGACGGCCGTGGAGAAGGACGCCCTGGCGTTGCGCGTGGTCGAGCGCTGGGTGGAGCCCGAACCGACGCCGCGCGTGGTGCTCGCCCAGGCCTTGGTGAAGGGCGACCGCGGCGAGCTCGCGGTCGAACTCGCCACCGAGGCCGGGGTGGACGGAGTGGTGCCGTGGCGCGCCGCCCGGTGCATCACCAAGTGGGAGGACGGGCCGCGCGGCGCGAAAGCGTTGGGGCGCTGGCGATCCACGGTGCGCGAGGCGGCGAAGCAGGCACGCCGTTCGCGGGTGCCGGTCGTCGACGAACCCGTGAGCACGACTCAGCTTTCTCATCGCGTGTCGTCGTCGGCGCTCACCCTCGTGTTGCACGAGAGCGCGACCGAACGGCTGGCCGATGTCGCGTTGCCCGAATCCGGGGACGTGCTGCTCGTGGTGGGTCCCGAAGGCGGAATCACGCCAGAGGAGCTCGACGCCCTGCGATCTTCGGGTGCACGGATCGTCCGATTGGGCCCAACCGTTCTGCGTGCATCTACCGCCGCAGCGGTTGCTCTTGGTGCCATTGGGGTACGTACTGCTCGGTGGTGACCCCGATCACTACCGAGATGAACATCGGATGGATTGGCTTGACGGAAGTTGTAGCGAATCCCAGGCAAGTGGGGTTACCCTGGTTCGTAGAGGGGCTGATTGGTCTATCCGGAAACGGAGTAGACGAATAGGCTCTTCTGACCAAAAGACTCGCCGGACACCTCCCCCCTCGGTCCGGCGTCGGCGCCTCGCGGCGAAGCGACCCCCAGGCTTCGGACCGCGAGGCGCCCCTTTTGGTTTTGGCGCCTGCTGCGAGCGCCTGCCTGCCGTCTGGCCTGCGACTTCGTCATCTCCTATCGAACTCATGTGCCGCCTGGCGAATTCTTGCCCGTCACGTAAGTTCTGCGTGTGCAGCGAATTGCTTACGGTGACCACCCCAGTCAGTTCGGCGAGCTTTACCTTCCTGCTGACGTTGCGCAGGGTGCTGTTGTCGTCATTCACGGTGGTTTTTGGCATCAGCGATACGGCCTGGAACTCGGACGGCCTCTTGCGGACGCGCTCGTCGCCGAAGGATTCGCCGTCTGGAACATCGAGTACCGGCGCGTGGGTGGCGGCGGAGGGTGGCCGCAGACCGGTGAGGACGTGCTCGCCGCCATCGACGCGGTCGACATCGGGCCCGTCGTGACGCTCGGGCACAGCGCCGGAGGCCACCTCGCTGTGTGGGCGGCCAAGCACAGCGCGCGAGTGGTCGGAGCGGTCGCCCAAGCCGCCGTGCTGGACTTCACGCGGCACATCACGCCGCGGGCGTTGGAGCTGTGCAGCGAGGAGCAGTTCGCGCAGGCCTCGCCGGCCGCGCTGGTCCCCATCGGCAAGCCGGTGGTGTGCGTGCACGGTGATCAGGACGAGGACGTTCCGGTCGAGCAGTCGATCGGGTTCTGCGCCGCGGAGCCGCAGGCGGAGCTCGTCGTGGTGGAAGGGGCCGGGCACATGGACATGATCACGCCGGGCACCGAGTCCTGGGAGCGGTGCCGCGCGGCTGTCGTTCGGCTCGCCCGCGACTGCTAGAAAGGGCCGGTGCCGAAGGTTGTCGACCATGAGGAACGCCGCCGCGAACTCGCCGAGGCCGTGTGGCGCATCGTGCAGCGGGACGGGATAGACCACGCGTCCGTGCGCGCCGTCGCCGCTGAGTCCGGGTGGTCGAGCGGGTCGCTGCGCCACTACTTCCCGACGCAGGACGCGTTGCTGGGGTTCGCGATGGAGCTCGCGTACCGGCGGTTCATCGCGCGGCTGGAGAAGATCGACACCACCGCGGGGAACCGGGAGGTGTTGCGGTCCTTCGCGCACGAAATGCTGGCGATGGACGACGACCGCCGGGTCGAGGCCGCGGTGCTGTTGTCGTTCCTGCCGCGGGCGATGGTCGAGCCCTCGTTGCACGAGCTGGAACGCCTTGGCACGCGGGAGTTGTACGGCGAGATCGCCCGCGTTCTCGGTGCCGCGCAGGAAGCCGGTGAGCTGCGCGACGGCGTGGTGCCGATGAAGGCCGCGCGGCGGTTCATCGTGCTGATCGACGGTCTCAACATCCACCACGGGCTCGGGCCCGACGAGCTCACCGTCGCCGACATGGTCGAGGCCGTCGACGAGCAGCTGGACCGGCTCTTCGCTTAGCTTGGGGCATGTCCTGTTTGTTCTGCCGCATCGTCGCCGGTGACGTTCCCGCGACGGTCGTGCACGAGACCAAGACGACGCTGGCGTTCCGCGACATCCAGCCCAAGGCGCCCGTGCACGTGCTGGTTATCCCGCGCGAGCACGTGCCGAACGCCGTCGACCTCGACGCCGAGCAGCTCGGCGACCTCTTCGCCGCCGCGAAGGAGGTCGCCGAGGCCGAGGGCGTGGCCGAGTCGGGCTACCGGCTGCTGTTCAACACCGGGCCCGACAGCGGGCAGGAGGTCTTCCACGCCCACCTGCACGTGCTGGGCGGCCGGCGTCTTTAGCCCAGGGCCTGCAACAACGGGGCGCGGTAGCGGGTGCGGTCGCCGGGCAGCTGCTCGGCGCCGCGGACCATCCAGGTGGCCTCGCCCCACGACTCCAGGCCGTGCTCGCGCACGAACGCGATCACCTCCGGGTCGTGCACGTCCACGCGCACGCTGGGGCTGCCCGCGGCGCAGTCGGCGATGAGCGCGCACGCGTCGGCGGGGGAGTCCGCGATGACCGGGCCGATGAGCAGGCGTGCCTCGCGCACCTGCCACGAGCCCGCGATGCCGTGGTCCGAGATCCGGACAGACCCCATGGTCAGCAACGACTCCCACAGGTACGGCCGGGTGAGGCCGGTGACCTTGGTGTCGAGCGCGACGAGGTCGTCGAGGTCCGCGCGCGTGGCGATATGCGATATATCGGCTGCCGGTCCCGTGAACCTGCCGGCGTGGATGTCGGTGAAGCCGACGGCGTGGAAGCCGAGCTGCTCGTACAACGGGCGGCCCATCGCCGTCGCGAACAACGTCGAGACATCCGTATCCAATACATGGGATACCAGCCGGCGGGCGCGGCCCTGACGCGCGGCGCGTTCGGCGACCAGCACCATGCTGATCGACGTCAGCTCCGGATAGCGCGTCGCGATCGTCGTGCCGACGAGGCCGTCGTCGTCGAACAGCCCCCAGCCTTCGCCGTGCGTCAGCAGGAACTCCCATTTGCTCTCCTCGCGCGGCCACGACCGGCTCTCCGCCAGGTCGGAGCACGCGGGGATGTCGTCCAAGGTCAGTCGTCGCAGTTCCACAGATCCCCCAGTCATCCCAGTGCGAGCGACGCGGGCGCGAAGTACCGCGTCCGGTCACCGCCGACGTCATCGACGCCGTGCACCATCAGTGCGCAGGCTCCGCGCACCTCGTAGCCCTTGCCCGACAGGAACGCCTCGACGTCCGGGTCGCTCACGTCGACGCGGGACGGCCCTGCACCCGCGGCCACGTCAGCGATGATCTCGCACGCCGCCGCCGCGTTCGGCGCTACCAGCGGACCGATGACCAACGTCTCACCCATGACCCGCGTGCAGACGAACCCGTCCTCCGCGACGTGGGGCGTGTACACCGACGACCCGCCGAACACGTGCGCCCAGAACGCGTCCCGCGTGAACCCGCTCGCCGCCTTGTCCAGCGCCACCACCGCGGGCAGGTCATCGGCCGTTGCTCGCCGCGTCACGCCGGCAGCCTCACCGGCGATCTCACCGTGGTACTCCGACGCACGCCCGACCAAGTGAAAGCCGAGCCGCCGATACAGCGGTTCGCCCATGTCCGTCGCGTACAGCACGGACGGACCGGCATCCAATACATTGGATATCAGCGCACCCGCGATGCCCCTGCGCTCGGCCCACGAACCGACCAGCACGCCGCTGATGGCCTGCATCTCGGGGTACGGGGTGACCAGGGTCGTGCCGAGCAGCCCCGTCTCGTCGAAGGCGCCGAAGCCCGGGCCGAGCGACAGCAGCATCTCCCACTGCGCGGGCGTCCAGCCCCAACCCCGGTCCGTGACCAGCTTCATGCACTCGGGTACGTCGTCGACACCAAGCCTGCGGATCTCCACGGTTCATGAGCACACACCGTGAGCAAAGCGGTAGCCACCCATTTTCGGCCGGACTAGCATCGTCGGCACCAGATCCGAGCGACAGGAAGCAGGCCGGGGCCACGTGGCCGACGTAACACAGCAGAACAACAAGGAAGGTCAGTCCCGGTTCGCCGTGCCGGAAGGTGCGGTGCTCACGCTGCTCGGGTCGCGCGACGAGAACCTCCGGCTCGCGGAGGAACTGCTCGACGCCGACGTGCACGTGCGCGGGAACGAGATCACCTTGTCCGGCGACCCCGCCGACGTGGCCTTCGCCGAGCGCGTCTTCTCCGAACTGATCACCCTCGCGGGCCGCGGCCAGGCCATCGACCAGAACGCCGTGCGCCGCATCGTCGCGATGCTCAGCGCGAACGAGGCCGAGTCGCCCGCCGAGGTCCTGAGCCTCGACATCGTCAGCCGCCGCGGCCGCACCATCAGGCCGAAGACGCTGAACCAGAAGCACTACGTCGACGCGATCGACAAGAACACGATCGTGTTCGGCATCGGCCCCGCGGGCACCGGCAAGACCTACCTCGCCATGGCCAAGGCCGTGCAGGCGCTGCAGGCCAAGCAGGTCAACCGGATCATCCTCACCCGCCCCGCGGTCGAGGCCGGCGAGCGCCTGGGCTACCTGCCGGGCACGCTCAACGAGAAGATCGACCCGTACCTGCGCCCGCTCTACGACGCGCTGCACGACATGATGGATCCGGATGCGATCCCGCGCCTCATGCAGGCCGGCACGATCGAGGTCGCACCCCTCGCATACATGCGGGGCAGGACGTTGAACGACGCGTTCATCATCCTCGACGAGGCGCAGAACACGACTCCCGAGCAGATGAAGATGTTCCTCACCCGCCTCGGCTTCGGCTCGAAGGTGGTCGTCACGGGTGACATCACCCAGGTCGACCTCCCCGGCGGTCAGCGCAGCGGCCTGCGCGTGGTCAGGGACATCCTCGAGGGCGTCGATGACGTGCACTTCTCGATCCTGACCAGCCAGGACGTGGTGCGTCACCGCCTGGTCGGCGACATCGTCGAGGCGTACGACAAGTGGCAGGTCCAGCAGGACGCCGTGGACCAGAACGAGCAACACCACGGACCCGGTGCACGCCGGGGTAACCAGCGGCGGGGACGATAGGCGCCGTGAGCATCGAGATCGCCAACGAGTCGGGTGTCGGAGTCGACGAAGGATCCATCGTCTCCGCCGCCCGCTTCGCGCTGGACCGCATGGGCGTGAGCCCGCTGGCCGAGTTGTCCGTGCTGCTGGTTGAGCTGGACGTGATGGCCGACCTGCACGAGCGCTGGATGGACCTGCCGGGTCCGACGGACGTCATGGCCTTCCCCATGGACGAGCTGGACTCCGCGCGCCGCCCCGACGCCGCCGGGCTCGGGCCCGCGCTGCTCGGGGACATCGTGCTGTGCCCCGCGTTCGCCAAGGACCAGGCCAAGAAGGCGGGCCACGGCCTGCTGGACGAGCTGCACCTGCTGACCGTGCACGGCGTGCTGCACCTGCTCGGCTACGACCACGCCGAGCCCGCCGAGGAACGTGAGATGTTCACGTTGCAGAACCGCATCCTCGGCGACTTCCGCACCGCTCGTGACGAAGCCGAAAGGGCCGCTCACCAGCGCAGCACCGACGACAAGGTGCTCGGCGCGGTCGGCCTGGACGAGAAGAACGAAGAAGCCTGACGCGATGATCGCGAACCCTGCCAGTGTGATCGTGCTGGCCGTTCTGCTCGTGCTCGCCGCCGGACTGTTCGCGTGTGTGGATGCCGCTCTCGGCACCGTGTCACGCGCACGGGTGGAGGCCCTGCAACGGCAGGGTCGCTGGGGCACCGGGCAGTTGCTGCAGGTCCTCAACGACCGGCCACGGCACGTCAACCTGTTGTTGCTCCTGCGTCTCGCGTGCGAGATGTCGGCGGCGGTGCTGACGACGACGGTGTTCCTCGACTTCGTGGAGCAGGACTGGCTCGCCGTCCTGTACGCGTGCCTGAGCATGCTCATCGTGTCGTACGTGCTCGTCGGCGTCGGACCGCGCACCCTCGGCCGTCAGCACCCGTACGCAGTGAGCCTGCTCGCGGCGGGCACGGTGCGGCAGCTCGGCCGTGTGCTCGGGCCGCTGTCCAAGCTCCTGATCCTCATCGGTAACGCCATCACGCCCGGCAAGGGCTTCCGCGAGGGCCCGTTCAGCTCCGAGGTCGAGCTGCGCGAGCTCGTCGACATGGCGCAGGAACGCGGCGTCGTGGACGAGGGCGAGCGCGAGATGATCCACTCGGTGTTCGAGCTGGGCGACACGATCACGCGCGAGATCATGGTGCCGCGCACCGAGATCGTGTGGATCGAGCAGTCCAAGTCGCTGCGGCAGGCACTCGCGCTGTCGTTGCGCACCGGCTACACCCGCGTCCCCGTGATCGGCGAGAGCGTGGACGACGTGCTCGGCGTGGTGAACCTCAAGGACCTGATGCGGGCCACGCTCGCCGAGGGCGAGGACCCGAAGTGCGTCTCCGAGCTGATGCGCCCGATGAGCTTCATCCCCGACTCGAAGCCGATCGCGGACCTGCTGCGCGAGATGCAGGTGTCGCGCCGGCACATGGCGATCGTCGTGGACGAGTACGGCGGCACCGCGGGCCTGCTGACCATCGAGGACATCCTCGAGGAGATCGTCGGCGAGATCACGGACGAGTCCGACACCGACGACCGCCCGCCGGTCGAGCACCTGGAGGACGGCGCGGTGCGGGTCAGCGCGCGCCTGCCGGTGGACGACCTGGACGCGTTGTTCGGCACGGAGCTCGACGACCACGAGGTCGAGACCGTCGGAGGCCTGCTCGCGCAACGGCTCGGCCGCGTGCCGTTGCCCGGCACCGAGGCGGAGATCGCCGGCCTGCGCATGCGGGCAGAGGGCGGCAAGGACGAACGCGGCCGCATCCGGGTGACGACAGTGCTCGTGCGCCCCGTGCAGAAGGAGAACGAGGATGACTGACGTCGATCCGGAGAACGCCAAGCTCGTGACGCTCGCGAGATCCGTGCGCGCGCGCAACGGCGCCGAGGAGGGCGCGGCGGTGCGGGACCTCGACGGCCGCACCTACAACGCCTCCACGGTCTCGTTGCCGTCGCTGAAGCTGACCGCTCTGCAGGCGGCGGTCTCGGCCGCTGTGTCGAGTGGCGCGCAAGGGTTGGAGGCGGCGGCGGTCGTCACCGAGGCGAACCGGATCGACGGGGAGTCGCTCGCGGCCGTGCGTGATCTGACGCCGTCCGGCCCCGTGCTCCTGGCGAGCGTCTCCGGTGAGGTGCGCAAGCAGTTCTGAGCGGCCGGAAGGCCCCCCGAACGGGCATAACCAGCAAGGGGGACAATGGACGGATGGATGGTTACCGCTCCGGGTTCGCGTGCTTCGTCGGCCGCCCGAACGCAGGGAAGTCGACGCTGACGAACGCGCTGGTGGGCTCGAAGGTCGCCATCACGTCCAGCAAGCCGCAGACCACGCGCCACACGATCCGCGGCATCGTGCACCGCGAGGACGGCCAGCTCGTGCTGGTCGACACCCCCGGCCTGCACCGGCCGCGCACGCTGCTCGGCCAGCGGCTCAACGACCTGGTGCGCGAGACGTGGTCGGAGGTCGACGTCGTCGGCTTCTGCGTGCCCGCCGACCAGAAGGTCGGCCCCGGTGACAAGTTCATCGCCGCCGAGCTGGAGAAGGTCGCCAAGCGCACGCCCGTGGTCGGCATCGTCACGAAGACCGACCTGGTGTCGCAGCAGCAGGTGATGGAACAGCTGCTCGCGCTGCAGAAGGTCATGGAGTTCGCCGAGATCATCCCGGTGTCCGCGGTCGACGGCTTCCAGGTCGACGAGCTGAGCGACCTGCTGCTCAAGAAGCTGCCGGAGGGCCCGCAGCTGTTCCCGGACGGCGACCTGACCGACGAGCCGGAGCAGACGCTGGTCGCCGAGCTCATCCGCGAGGCCGCGCTGGAGGGTGTGCGCGACGAGCTGCCGCACTCCATCGCCGTGGTCGTCGAGGAGATGCAGGCGCGCGAGGGCCGCAAGGACCTGATCGACATTCACGCGTTCGTGTTCGTGGAGCGGCCGTCGCAGAAGGCGATCATCCTGGGCCACCGCGGCGAGCGGCTCAAGCAGGTCGGCACGGCCGCGCGCAAGCAGATCGAGGCGCTGCTCGGGTCGCGGGTGTACCTGGACCTGCACATCAAGATCGCCAAGGACTGGCAGCGGGACCCGAAGCAGTTGCGCCGCCTGGGTTTCTGATGGTGGGTCTCTGATGGCGAACCTGTACCGCGACACCGGCATCGTGCTTCGTGTGCAGAAGCTCGGTGAAGCGGACCGGATCATCACCTTCCTGACCCAGAAGCACGGCAAGCTCCGCGCCGTGGCCAAGGGCGTGCGCCGCACGTCGTCGAAGTTCGGCGCGCGGCTGGAGCCGTTCTGCCACGTCGACGTGCAGTTCCACCCCGGCCGGTCGCTCGACATCATCACGCAGGTGCAGACGCTGGACGCGTTCGGCGTCGGCATCGTCACCGACTACCAGCGCTACACGGCGGCGTGCGCGATCCTGGAGACCGCGGACCGGCTCACGGCCGAAGAAGGCGAACCGGTCCTGCGGCTCTACATGCTCGTGGCCGGGGCGCTGCGCGCGTTGTCGAACGGCGAGCGCGACCCGTCGCTGCTGCTGGACGCGTTCCTCATGCGTGCGATGGCGTTCGCGGGATGGGCGCCTGCAGTGAACGAGTGCGCGAAGTGCGGCAATCCCGGTCCGCACCGGGCGTTCAGCATCCAGGCCGGCGGATCGTGCTGCCCGACCTGCCGTCCCGCCGGCTCCTCGTCGCCCTCCCAGGACACGCTGGCGCTGCTCTCGGCGCTGCTGCACGGCCAGTGGAACGTGGTCGACGAGATCCCTCACCTGGCCCGCCGTGACGCGAGTGGCCTGGTCGCGGCGCACCTGCAGTGGCACCTCGAACGGCAGCTGCGGTCGTTGCCGTTGGTCGAGCGAAAGACGCAGCCGGCCGACGGCTAATGTGGCGGCTACCGACAACGGTTTTCGCTCGAAAGGTGCCTAGCCACATGCTGCGTCGTCGCCGCTCTGAGCGTGAGAAGCGCGTCCCGCGCCCGCCGGAGCCGCACGAGTCCGGTGCGACGCCTCCGGACATCCCCGCCGACCTGGTGCCGAAGCACATCGCGATCGTGATGGACGGCAACGGCCGTTGGGCGAACCAGCGCGGGCTGTCGCGGGTGGAGGGCCACAAGCGCGGTGAGCAGGTCGTGCTCGACGTCGCGAAGGGCTCCATCGAGCTGGGCGTGAAGTGGCTCTCGCTCTACGCCTTCTCCACGGAGAACTGGAAGCGCAGCCCAGAAGAGGTCCGCTTCCTGATGAACTTCAACCGCGACGTGATCGCGCGCCGCACCGACGAGCTCGACGAGATGGGTGTCCGCATCCACTGGGCCGGCCGCTCGCCGAAGCTGTGGGGCAGCGTCATCAAGCAGTTGCAGGAGGCCGAGGTCCGCACGGCCGACAACGACGTGCTGAACCTCGTGATGTGCGTGAACTACGGCGGCCGCGCGGAGATCGGCGACGCCGCCCGCGAGGTCGCGCGCCTGGTCGCCGCCGGGAAGATCAACCCGGACAAGGTCGACGAGCGCACCCTCGCGAAGTACCTGTACAAGCCGGAGATGCCGGACGTCGACCTGTTCATCAGGCCGTCCGGTGAGCAGCGGATCTCGAACTTCCTGCTGTGGCAGTCCGCGTACGCCGAGATGGTCTACCAGGACATCCTGTGGCCCGACTTCGACCGCCGCGACCTGTGGCGCGCCTGCGAGAAGTTCGCGGGGCGCGACCGGCGCTTCGGCGGTGCCGTCGACAAACCCGGTGAGGAGGCGGTGTCGTCGTGAACGCGAGTGGTGAGGCCCTGGAGGCCGCGCGCAAGGCGTTGGAGCTGTTCCACGACGTGTCGGTGGACGACGACGGCGCGCTGAGCTTCCGCCACGGCGACGTGCCGTGCGCGGTGCAGGGCATGGAACTGGCCGAAGGCCTGACCGTTCTCTCGCTGACGGTCGTCGTCGCGTGGGACCTGCCGACCGAGGCGGCGGGGTGGGTTGCCGAACGCGCTGGTCAGGGCCTGTTCGGCACGCTCGGCGTGATCCACTCCGAACGCGGCACGGACGTCATGCTGCGCTACGCCTTCCCGGCCGACGGCCTCAAGCCGGAGCCGTTGAGCAC
Organism: Lentzea sp. HUAS TT2; assembly: GCF_051853195.1. Classification (NCBI taxonomy): domain Bacteria; kingdom Bacillati; phylum Actinomycetota; class Actinomycetes; order Pseudonocardiales; family Pseudonocardiaceae; genus Lentzea; species Lentzea sp. HUAS TT2. Next base: position 4,651,378 of record NZ_CP196667.1, read on the forward strand.
GCTGCTCATGCTGGTCGTGTCGACCGCGTCGCAGGTGCGCGGCGAGCTCCTCTCCCGGTTTTCTTGAGAAAGGACCCTTCCATGGGTGGCGTGATCATTTACGAGCCGGAAGAGGACTCGGACGTCAACGAGTTCCCGTGGACCGTCACGTTCGAGCCTTCGGGCGGCGACGACTGGGACTCGTTCATCTGCGGCCCGTACGAGCGTGACCACGCCGTCGCGCTGGCCGAGGCGGTGGCACTGGACGACGCCGAGGGCGGCGTGCTGGCCATCGTGAAGCCGATGCTGCCCGCGCTGTCGGCCGACGACGTCACCGCCACGATCGAGGAGCTGCGCGAAGCCGCCCTCGAGGAAGAGGCCGACGACGAGGAGACCGTCAACGGCACGCCCGTCGACTTCGACGACGACGACCTCGAAGAGGAGGACGCGGAGTTCGACGAGCCGCCCTCGCCCGAGGAGATCCGCGAGGGCATGGCGCGGCAGTACCGCCGCCTGCTGGACCTGGACGCGGACGCGGAATGACGATCACCGGCGAGATCCGCTCGTCGAGGCGGCGCTCGGGCCCGCCTCGGCTGAAGATCACGTCGTTGGAGGTGCTGTGCGGGATCCTCGTTCTCGCACTGCTCTTCCAGTCCACGCTCGTTGATCTTCTCGACGTGCCGAAGCTGCGCACGGCGTCGACCGTGTTCGTGGCGATCTGCGTGCAGGCGATGCCGTTCCTCGTGCTGGGCGTGCTGATCTCGGGCGCCATCGCGGCGTTCGTGCCGGCCTCGGCCCTGCGCAAGCTGTTGCCGGCCAAGACCGCGCTCGCCGTGCCCGTGGCCGGTGTCGCGGGCATCGCGTTGCCGGGCTGCGAGTGCGCCTCGGTGCCGGTGGCCAAGCGGCTCATGCAGCAGGGCGTCGCCCCGGCCGTGGCGCTGACGTTCCTGCTGGCCGCCCCCGCCGTGAACCCGATCGTGCTGGTGTCGACCGCCGTGGCGTTCAACGACACCCCGATGATGGTCGTCGCGCGGTTCGTCGGCTCGCTGCTGACCGCGATGGTCATGGGCTGGCTGTGGGTCCGTTTCGGCAAGATGGAGTGGATCGCCGAACGCGCGCTGGCGAAGCTGGGAGACAACTCCGGCAGGTCCAAGTGGGCCGTCTTCGCCGAGAGCGCGCGGCACGACCTCGTCGACGCCGGCGGGTTCCTGGTGCTGGGCGGGCTGTTCGCGGCGGCGTTCAAGACGTTCGTGCCGGTCGCGTGGATGCAGACGCTCGGCGGCCAGATCGTGCTGGGCGTCCTCGTGATGGCCGTGCTCGCGGTCGTGCTGGCGCTGTGCTCGGAGGCGGACGCGTTCGTCGCGGTCGCGTTCTCCGCACTGCCGCTGTTGCCGCGCCTGGTGTTCCTCGTCGTCGGCCCCGCCGTCGACGTGAAGCTGATCGCGCTGCAGGCCGGTGCGTTCGGCAAGGCCTTCGCCTTCCGCTTCGCACCCGCTACCTTCGTGGTGGCGATCTTGTGCGCTGTCGTGAGCGGAGTGGTGCTGCTGTGAGGCGGGAAACCCAGAACATCCTGCTGGTCCTGCTCGGCGGAGCGCTGCTGAAGATCAGCTTCTCCGGGCTCTACCTCAGGTACGTGCAGAAGAGCCTGCTGCCGCTGCTGATCGCGGCCGGTGTGATCATGATCGGCCTCGCGCTGTTCGCGATCGTCCAGGACATCCGCCGCGGCAAGGCGGCCGAGGAGCACGACCACGAGCACTCGCACTCGTCGCGCTCGACGTGGCTGATGCTGCTGCCGGTGCTGGCGGTGTTCCTGATCTCGCCCCCGGCGCTCGGCGGCGACGTCGTGAACTCGGCCGCCGACACGAACCAGACGCAGCGCTCCCGCAACCTGCTGGGCGAGCTGCCGTCCGGGGACGTCATCCCGTTGTCCATGACGGAGTTCGTGACGCGCACGGCGTGGGATGAGTCCGGCACGCTGGACGGCCGCAGGGTGAAGCTGACCGGCTTCCTGCTGCGCGCCAACGGCGACACCTACGTCGCACGGCTCGCGATCTCGTGCTGCGCCGCCGACGCCCGTCCGCTGAAGGTGCGGGTGACCGGGGACGTGCCGTCGCTGCCCGACGAGCAGTGGGTCGAGGTGACCGGCAAGGTCGTGCCGAAGTCGGCGAACGAGCAGAACTCCTGGGTGCCGAGCTTCACCGTGGAGTCGTTCACGCCCGTGGCCGAGCCGGTCGAGCCCTACGAGTCCTGACCTGGGTACGCCGACGGGCAAGGCCGACTTGCCCACCGGCGTGTCGCATCACGCCACGCCGTTCCCGATGCGCACGCGGGGCCCTTTCGTACTGTGTGACAGTACGAAAGGGCCCCGCGTGCGATGAGGTGAGCGGTGGGGAGGGCGGGTTACTTGAGGCCTTTGGCCGTGCACTCCGCGCACGTTCCGAAGATCTCGACGGTGTGACTGACCTGCGAGAACCCGTTCTCGGCCGCCACCCGGTCCGCCCACTTCTCGACGGCGGGGCCCTCCACCTCGACCGTGCGGCCGCAGTGGCGGCACACGAGGTGATGGTGGTGGTGCGCCGAGCAACGGCGGTAGATCGCCTCGCCCGAGTCGGTGCGCAGGACGTCGACCTGGCCGGCGTCCGCGAGGGACTGCAGGGTGCGGTAGACCGTGGTCAGGCCGATGCCCTCGCCTCGACGGCGCAGTTCCTCGTGCAGTTCCTGGGCGCTGCGGAAGTCGTCGAGCTGGTCGAGCAGGTTCGACACCGCGGTGCGCTGCTTGGTGGACCTCAGTCCGGTCACAACTTCTCCTCGACGTGCGTCACAGCGTCCACCACGATGTGCGCCAGGTGTTCGTCCACCAGCCGGTACACGACCTCGCGGCCGTGTCTTTCCCCGTGCACCACGCCCGCCGACTTCAGCACGCGCAGGTGCTGACTGATCAGCGGCTGCGCGACTCCCAGCGCCTCGACCAGTTCGTGCACGCAGCGGTCGTGTTCCCGCAGTTGCAGCACGATGGCGATGCGGACCGGTGCGGCCAGCGCGCGCAGCAGGTCGCCGGCCTCGGCGAGGGTGTGCGCGGAACGGGGTGGCGCGGGCGCGGGGGCCGCGCGTTCGGGGGAGTGCTCGCCGTGCAGTTGGACGGTCATGGCGGCGCACCTCACCTGGTAGGGATTTTCACAATCAATTCTACGGTGATGATGAGCAGTACGAGCAGGACCACCACGCGCAATGTGCGGTGAGCTGGGGAAAGAACCTTCCACGTGGCTACCAGGAGCACCGCGGCGCCTGCGATCAGCACACCGAGCAGCACCGCGCCGAGGGTGCCGCCCACCAGAACGCCCGTGATGAACAGACCGAGCACGAGCACGAACGCCACGACGGGGCGGACGCGCGCGAGTGGGCCGTCGCCGGGCAGCAGAGGGCGCTTGGAGGTCACCGTGCCATCCTTGCACCGTGCTGCTGGTGTGCCGATTCCGCGTATCCGACCCCGAGACGTTCACCTCGCGCGTCGAGCAGGCCCTGAGGCTGCTGACGGCTCAGCCCGGCTGCCGCAAGGGCACGCTGGCGCGGTCGACCGACGAGGACGACCGCTGGGTGCTGACGGTCGAGTTCGAGTCCGTGGTGGCCTATCGGCGTGCGATGTCGCCGTTCCCCGTGCGCGAACACGTCATCCCGCTGCTGTCCGAGGCGCTGACCGACGAGCCCGCGATGTACGAGCCGACGCTGACCAGCACCGGCGGCGAGGTCGAGAAGCACACGAGCGTGCTCGCCGAGGACGCTTTCACGGTGCGGCTCGGCGAGGCGGCGGGACCGGCTACCCCTCGCTAGCGATCTTCGTCATCTCCGCGAGGAACTCCTCGTCGGACCCGTCCGGCAGCAGTTCCAGCGCCCTGCGCGCGGCCTGGGAGGCCTCGGTGGTGCGGCCGAGCAGGTGCAGCGTCTTGGCCTTGCCGTACGCGGCGTAGGGCGCGGGCGTCTTGTCGAACGCCTCCAGGGCGTCCTCGTAGCGCTCGTTCTCGAAGTAGTACCAGCCGAGGTTGTTGTAGAGCGGTCCGAGCCAGTGCGTGAGGTTCGGGTGCTCCTCGATCACCTCGAGGCCGACCTGCGTCCACTTCTCCGGGTCGTCGACCAGCGCGACCATGTGCGCGGCGTCCGCGGCGAACCACAGCGCGCCGCTCTTCTTCGCCAGCACGAAAGCCGCCACGAACAACGGTTGCGCGGCCTCCGGATCGCCGCCGGAACGGTGCAGCCTGCCGCGCTCCAGCAACGCGCGCACGCGGCCCACCGAGTCGGGCGAGACCAGCGTCTCCGCCTGGTCGATCAACGCGTGACCTGCGGCGAAGTCGTCCCGCAGACCCTCGACCCTGGCGAGCTGCGTCAGCACCTCCGCACGCCCGTCGTCGGTCGCCTCGTCGTCCAGCGCCGCGCGCAACCGCGTCTCGGTGCCGCCGAGGTCGGCGAAGTCCCACAGCTCTCGCAGCCGGTCTTCCATCCGTGCAGGGTAAGGCTCCGGTCGCCCGTTCGGGGCGTGACGTGACGGGCTAGGCTTGAGTCCCCGATTCTCATTCGCCCGATGGAGTTCCCCTTGCCCGCCGATCGCATCGAGACCGTTGTCAGCCTCTGCAAGCGCAGGGGGTTCGTCTACCCGTGCGGGGAGATCTACGGCGGTACCCGCTCGGCATGGGACTACGGGCCTCTCGGTGTCGAGCTCAAGGACAACATCAAGCGCCAGTGGTGGAACTTCATGGTCCGCGGCCGCGAGGACGTCGTGGGCCTGGACTCGTCGGTGATCCTGCCGCGTGACGTGTGGGTCGCCTCCGGTCACGTCGAGGCGTTCGTCGACCCGCTCGTCGAGTGCGAGTCGTGCCACAAGCGGTTCCGCGCGGACACGTTGTCGGAGGAGTACGCGGAGCGCACCGGCAAGGAGGTCGCCGAGGGCGACGTCTCCGACGTGCCGTGCCCGAACTGCGGTGTGCGCGGCACCTACACCGAGCCGAAGATGTTCAACGGCCTGCTCAAGACGCACCTCGGTCCGATCGAGACCGAGGAGGGCCTGCACTACCTGCGCCCCGAGACCGCGCAGGGCATCTTCACGAACTTCCTGAACGTGCAGACGACGTCGCGCAAGAAGCCGCCGTTCGGCATCGGCCAGATCGGCAAGTCCTTCCGCAACGAGATCACGCCGGGCAACTTCATCTTCCGCACCCGCGAGTTCGAGCAGATGGAGATGGAGTTCTTCGTCGAGCCCGGCACGGACGAAGAGTGGCACCAGTACTGGATCGACGAGCGCACCCGCTGGTACACGGACCTGGGCATCTCCAAGGAGAACCTGCGTCACTACGAGCACCCCAAGGAGAAGCTGTCGCACTACTCGAAGCGGACGGTCGACGTCGAGTACCGCTTCCAGTTCGGCGGCCAGGAGTGGGGTGAGCTCGAGGGCATCGCGAACCGCACCGACTTCGACCTCACGACGCACTCGAACCACTCGGGTGTCGACCTGTCGTACTTCGACCAGGCGACGAACTCGCGCTTCAAGCCGTTCGTCATCGAGCCCGCAGCCGGTGTCGGCCGCCCGATGATGGCGTTCCTGCTGGAGGCCTACACCGAGGACGAGGCCCCCAACGCCAAGGGCGGTGTGGACAAGCGCGTCGTGCTGAAGCTCGACCGCCGTCTCGCCCCGGTCAAGGTCGCCGTGCTCCCGTTGTCGCGCAACGCCGACCTGTCGCCCAAGGCCCGCGACCTCGCGACGGCCCTGCGCCGCAACTGGAACGTCGACTTCGACGACGCCGGCGCCATCGGCCGCCGCTACCGCCGCCAGGACGAGATCGGCACGCCGTTCTGCGTGACGGTCGACTTCGACACGCTCACCGACCTCGCCGTGACGGTGCGCGAGCGCGACACGATGTCGCAGGAGCGCGTGGCGATGGACCAGCTGGAGTCGTACCTCGCGGCGCGCCTCGTCGGCTGCTGATCCGCTGCACCTCTGTTCGGGCCCGGTGTGCGCACCGGGCCCGAATTCGTTTTTGAAGGCAACATCTCGGCGCCCTGAAGTGTGATGGGTGCATGGGGGAACAACGACTGAGACGGACCGGCGCCCTGCTCACCGGGGCTGGGGTCGCGCTGCTGGCCGGAATGGTCGTGGTGGCGCTGACCATTCCGGTGACCGGGTACGCCTCCGTGCAGGTGTGGGTGGGTGTGGCCGCGGTGGCGCTCGGGCCGTGCTGGACGGGCCTGGTGTTCCTGCGGTCGTCGCGGCACCAGGTGCTCAAGCGCCTCGGTCTCCCGTTCGGCGCCTCGCTGGTGCTGGCCGCGATCGCGGGGTTCTCCGTCCGGGACCACTACGTGGGGCACCCGGCGGTGCCGGTCACCGTCTCCGCGGTGGCCTACGGCGTGATCGCCTTCGGGGCGGTGCTGCTGACGGTGCTGGCGGCCAAGGTGATCGAGCCGATGCTCACCCTCGACGACCGGTCGGTGGACGTCCGCGACCTGCACACGTGGGGCAAGCGCGTCGCCGTGCTCGGTGTCCTGCTCGCCGTGGGGCTCGTGGCGACCTCGGTGTCGGGCGTTCTGCTGTACGGGGTGATGGCGGCCGGCTGCGCGGTCGCCGCCGGTGTGGTGCTGATCAGGGTGCGCGATCTGCGCGCCGGTCATCGGAGTCGTGTGCTGGTGACCGTGCTGCTCGTGGTCGCGATGTTCTCCTTGGTGATGGCGTGGCCGGTCGTGTACGGCATGTTCGCCTCGTCGGTGATCGGTGCCGTCCTGTTCGCGGTCCAGATCATCGCCGCGCTGTTCGCCGTCGCCCTGGCCGCCGTCAAACTCGCCCGCTTCCTCGGCCGGTACGGCGTGTTGCCGCCGACCCGCCACCGGCCGGACTCTGGAGTGGCCCGATGAGCCCGCAACAGATCAGGCAGCACGGTGTCGTGCTCGTCGCCGCGTCGCCCGGGATGGCGCTCGCGGCGTTCGTGGCGGGGATGACCCTGCCCCTGTTCGACGTCGCCCGTGCCTTCATCGCCGCCGAGGGTGTCGTGTCGGTGGCCGGCGGCATGGGGGCGGGCCTCGTCCTGGCGAGGACGTCCGAGGCGCTCGTTGCAGTGAAACCGTTGCGCGTCTGGATGATGGTCAACGTCGTCGCGGGCACCACCGCCCTGCTGACGCTGTACACGGACCACCCGGAGAAGACCGGGCTGCTGACCAGCCTGAGCTCGGTGGTCTTCACCGTCGCGGTGCTGGCGTCGGTGCTGGGGACCTTCTACGTCCTGCACCAGGCGGAGCAGGGCATCAAGTCGTGGGGCCTGGCCCTGCCGGAACTGCCGAGGTGACCGTGCCGTGGGACGCTCGGCCGGTGATCGTCGCCGGACGGGGTGAGCCCCCTCGGTGGGTTCCGGTACCCGCCGACCGCGTGGAACGGGCCAGGGCACGGCTCGCGTTGACGGGACTGCCCGTCGTCGGCGTGGCGCTGGTGCTCGGGATCGTGCTGGTCGTGGTGGGGCTGAACCTGCCGAGCGCGCGCAATCCGATCAACGTGATCGGCGTGATGACTGCGGGGATCGCCGTGTTCTGCGCGATGTTGTCGGGAGCGAGTGTGCTGAGCGCCCGTTCGTGCGTTCGTGACGGGTACGTCGACGTCAACGGGTCGCGGCTGGTCCGGCGCCTGCTCGGGGTGTGGTGGGGCGCGGCGATCTTCTGCGTGCTGGGCGCCTGGTTCGCCGAGGTGATGACGCTGGGCGGTGACGTGCGGTTCGGCCTGGGGTCGGCCGTCTACCTGGCGCTGCTGGCGGTGGTGCTCGTGCTGGGAGGTGTCGCGTTCTTCGCCACGAGCAACATCCTGGGACGTCTGCGCGTGTAGAAGGCATGACGGGGGAGCGGGGCAGGGGACGCGTGCAGGCTGTGGCGGGGGTGGTGCTCCTCGCCTGGGTGGTGTTGTTCGCCGCGTTCGTCGAGGTGGGAAATCCTCTGGTGCTCCTGGCCACGGCGGTGAGCGGCGGGCTGGTGTGCGCGTGCGCGGTGGCGGGCGGTGTGGTGACGATGCGTCTCACCGACGCGGAGACCGCTGCACGGTTGCGGCACGTGTTCGTGGTGCTGGAAGGCACCGCGATGGCGATCTTCTACCTGTTCTACGGGTTCGCGTTCAGCGTCGAGCCCGTGGGGAGGCCGGGGGACTTCGCGGTCGTGGTCCTGCTGGTGCTGTCGGTGCCGGCACTGGGGGCGCTCACGCTGGTCCTGTGGCGGAGCTACGCGGTGCACAAGATCGTCGTCGACGCCTTCGGGCCGCTCGTGCCGGACTCCGGTGCGGGGGTGCCGGTGCAGCGGATCAGGGTGCTCGGGACCGTGCTCGTGACGGTCGGGCTCGCCCTGGCGGTGTCCGCGATGACGGTGGCGCTCGTGACGCCGATGTACCGGCCCGTGCTGCTGACCGTCGGCTTGTTCGTGACGCTCAGTCCGGTCGTGCTCGGCGTGAGTCTGACGCGGGTGACGGACGTCTACTCCGCGCGGCGCCGCAACGTCGGCAACTACGTCATCGTCCTCGCCGCCTCGGGTTTCGCCGTCTCCGAGTTCGCCTCCGGGGCGGGCGTCGCGGGGGTGTTGTTCGGCGCGCTGGTCTTCGGCGCGGTCGTGCTGCTGGTGATCGCGATCCTCGTGGTGCGCGAGTTCACCGGCGAGTGGGACCGGCCGTGGCGGGAGCCGCGGGGCCGCAAGGTCAGCCCTTGACGCCCAGCTTCGCGAGGACGGCCGCGGCGACGGCGTTGATCGACTGCCTGGCCGTCGTCCAGGAACCGGTCGGGCTCGTGCTGAGCACGGCGACGGCGTAGCGGTTGTCGAGCACGCCCGCGCTGTGCAGGTAGACGTCGCTCGGCAGGTAGTACATCCAGCCCTGCTTGGCGTAGACGCCGGTGACGCCGAGCAGGCCGAACGCCTGGTCGAAGCCGTCGGCGGCGGTGGCGGGGGCCGAGGACAGCGCCGCGACGACCGCGTCGCGCACCGGCGAGCCGAGGATGTAGTGGTAGAGCCGCACCATGTCGTTCGCGGTGATGACGACCTCTCCCCACTGCGACGGGTCGTCCGGGGCGTGCGTGCCGGTGAGACCCGCTGCGGCGGCGACGCGGCCGATGGCGTCCATGCCGTCGAACCTCGTCCACAGCACGTCCATGGCGTTGTCGTCGCTCGCGCTCAACGCACGGTGGATCAGGTCCTGGTCGTCGGCGGACAACTGCTGCTGCAACGCGTCGGTGGCGAGGATCAGCTTCGACAGCGACGCCGAGTAGAACGGCTTGTCGCCCTGCTCCGAGACCACCTGGTCCGTCTGCAGGTCCAGCACCGCGATGCCGACGTCGGACGCGCCGCCCGCAGCCGCCATATCCGATATATCAGCGGCTGATATATCGGATATGGCCGACGACGGACCCGTATCCGATGTGCCCGTATCCGATATATCGGCGTCGCCGGGATCCAGCGATCCTTCGCCGGTATCCAATACATCAGGGCCGCGCGATATATCAGCGGAGGGCTTCCCGTGCGCCTGGCACGGCGACGCCTCCGGGACGACGAACACGGCCGCCACGAGGAAGACGATCAGAGCCCAGCGCACACATCAAAGGTCCGTCTCACAGGAGCCTGGTGTCGAGCTTTTCCTCCTGTGCGGTTGCTGAAGAATCCTCCCTGACCACGATGTATGCCCCGGAGCCCTGGCGTTCCGTCACCGCCTCGACGAGCTCGGTGCCCCGGTAGAGCAGGCCGACGCCGTCGTCGGTGCAGTACGTCGTCGGCAGCACGCCGGCGGCCACCGCGTCGTGGATCTTCGGGCGGCGCTGCTCCTCGGAGTCGTAGTGCACGCCGTTGCCGTAGGGCAGGAAGCCCAGGCCGTTCGTGACGATCCGGAGGTCGGGGCCGAACGAGTCCGTCGCGCCGCCCGTGTGCCAGCAGATCGAGCCCGCAGACACGCCGCTGAGCACCACACCCGCCTCCCACGCCTTGCGGAAGACCGCGCCGAGTCCGTGTACCTCCCACACGGCGAGCAGGTTCGCCACCGAGCCGCCGCCCACCCACACGACGTCGTGGGACAGCACGTAGTCCTCGAGGTCGTCGGTCGGCGGCATCGTGAAGAGGTTCAGGATCGACACGTCGACACCCGCGACCTTGCCCGCCTCCGCCATGTTCGCGTTCATGGCCCGCTGGTCGCCCCCGGCGGTGCCCACGTGGCACAGACGCGGTGTGCGGCCCTGCACGCCGGACAGGTCCAGCGCGAAGTGGATCAGCTTGTTGAACTCGAGGAAGGTCCGGCGCCCTGAGCGCAGACCTCCTGACGTGGCGAGGATGGTGGGCTGCTCAGCAGGCATGACGATGATCCTCGCAGGGGCGTCAACGCGGCATGCGTGCAGTCTGGGAGCATGCATGTTGTGCGGACCACGCCCCTCAAGCCCTTCGCCAGGATTCGCCGGATCGTGTTGCGCCTCGTGTTCGGGGCGCTGGTCATCGGCGTGCTCGTCGGCGGCGGCACGGCGTTCCGCGTGTGGCAGGTCGCCCGCGTGGACGACTGGACGAAGGCCGACATGGCCATCGTCCTCGGCGCCGCGCAGTACAACGGCGTCCCGTCCGACGTGCTCGCGGCCCGGCTGGAGCACGCGCTCGGCCTCTACCAGGAGGGCGTCGTCGGCTACATCGCGACGACCGGGGGCCGTCAGCCCGGTGACAACTTCACCGAGGGCCAGGTCGGCAAGCTCTGGCTGGTCAAGCGCGGTGTGCCGGAGGACAGGGTGCTCCAGGTCGGCGAGGGCGCGGACACGCTCGGCTCCCTGCGCGCCGTCGCATCGGTCGCCAAGGAGCGCGACCTGAAGACCGCCGTCATCGTCAGCGACCCGTGGCACTCGCTGCGCGCCCGCACGATGGCCGAGGACGCGGGTCTGAAGGCGTGGACGTCCCCGACCCGCAGCGGCCCGAACGTGCAGACGCGCGAGACGCAGTGGTTCTACATCAAGCGTGAGACTGGAGCCTTGCTCTACTACCGCCTGATGAAGGCGCACGCCGGCGTGTTCGACGAGCTCAAGCTCCCTAAAATCGGCTGATGGGATACACCGGCCACGACGCGGAGCGCCTGCTCTCCGAAGACCCCAAGACCGCTGTGCTGCCGGGGGCCCGCACCGATACACGCACGCCGTTCTCCCGTGACCGGGCCCGCGTGCTGCACTCCGCGGCGTTGCGCAGGCTCGCGGGCAAGACCCAGGTCGTCGGCCCCGGCGAGGGCTCCGAGGTCACCGGTGTGCCGCGCACGCGTCTCACGCACTCGCTGGAGGTCGCGCAGATCGGCCGCGGCATCGGTGAGGAGCTGGGCTGCGACCCGGACATCGTCGACACGGCCGGTCTCGCGCACGACATCGGGCATCCGCCGTTCGGGCACAACGGCGAGAGGGCGTTGAACGAGCTCGCCGGTCCGTGCGGCGGCTTCGAGGGCAACGCGCAGACGTTCCGCATCCTTGCGCGCCTCGAACCCAAGACCGCGCACGGCCTGAACCTCACACGGGCCGTGCTCGACGCATCGACGAAGTACCCGTGGACGCGCACGCCGGGCATGGTGAAGTTCGGCGTGTACGACGACGACCTCGAAGTTTTCGAGTGGATGCGCGCGGGCGCACCGCAGCGTGAGCGGTGCATCGAGGCGCAGGTGATGGACTGGTCCGACGACGTGGCGTACTCGGTGCACGACGTCGAGGACGGGGTGCTGGCCCACCGCATCAGCCTCGGCGCGCTCGCCCGTCCCGACGAACGGGCCGCCATCGCGTCGCTCGCCGCGAAGACGTTCTCCGACGAGTCCGTCGCGACGCTCGAAGCCACCGCGGAGGACCTGCTGACGCTGCCGGTGATCGCGTACTGGACCGACCACGAGTACGACGGCTCGCTCGGCGCGCAGGTGGCGTTGAAGAACCTCACCAGCGAACTGGTCGGCCGCTTCGCCTCCGCCGCCGTCACCGCGACCCGTGCCGTGCACGGCGACGGGATGCTGACCAGGTACAACGCTTCGCTGGAGGTGCCGAAGCAGGTCGCGGCGGAAGTGGCGCTGCTCAAGGCGATGGCCGTGCGGTACGTGATGAGCGACCCGGCGCGCCTGGCCATGCAGGCGAAACAGCGCGAGCTGATCACCGATCTCGTCGGCCGCCTGTTGGAACGCCCGACGCTGCTCGACCCCGCGTTCCGCCCGGTGTTCGCGGCCGCCTCCTCCCATCCGGCACGGCTTCGCGTCGTCGTCGACCAGGTCGCGCTGCTCACCGACGCCCAGGCCGTGGCCTGGCATCGCGCATCGGCGTAGGTTCGAAGAGATCCGCGCCGAAGTCCGATCCTCGGGGAGAACCTGTGACCGACCAGGCCGACTTCGCCCTCAACGTGCACCGCGTCGCCGTACCTGATCCGTCCGCGAACGCGTGCTGGTCGCCGTTCTCGGTGGCCAGCGCCCTCGCACTGGCCCGAGAGGCCGCCCGCGGCGAGACCCGCGCCGAGCTCGACGGGTTGCTGAAGGACTTCGACGCCTCGGACGCGCTCGACGTCCCCGAACTCGCCGTCGCGAACACGTTGTGGGCCGACGACGATCTGACGATCAACCAGGACTTCTCGCTCGCCGGTTCGGTGCGGCGCACGGCGTTCTCGGACCCCGCGACGGTCCGCAAGCTCGTCAACACCGACGTCGCCGAGACCACCCGCGGTCTCATCACCGAGCTGCTGACCGACCCGCCGCCCGCGGACGCCGCCGCGATCATCGTGAACGCCCTGTACCTCAAGGTCGGCTGGCTCAACCCGTTCGCCGCCTGGGAGACCGCCGCGAAGCCGTTCCACGCGCCCGGCGGCGACGTGGACGTGCCGACGATGAAGGTCACCGAGAAGTTCCGCTACGCCCGCCACGACGGCTGGCAGACGATCGTGCTGCCCGCCGACTCGGGCGTCGAGACCGTGATCCTGCTGCCCGACGAGTCGCTGGACCAGCCGCTGACCCCCTCGTTGTTCACCGCGCAGAACCTCACCCGCCTGGAGCTCTCACTGCCCAAAGTGGACGTGAGGGCGAGGTTCAAGCTCAGGAACACGTTGCGGCAACTGGGAGTCGAGCGCATGTTCGCGCGCGACGCCGACTTCTCCGGACTCTCACCCGACGAGCGGATGTTCGTCGACGACGTGGTCCACGAGGCCGTGCTGCGCCTGGACGAGGAGGGCCTCGAAGGCGCGGCGGCCACCGCGGTCACGTTCCGGACGGTGTCGATCGAGATCCCGGTGGACCCGATCGTGGTGACGGTCGACCGGCCGTTCCTGGTGGCGGTGCGGCACGCGCGGTCCGGTGCCGTCTACTTCCTCGCCCAGGTAGCCCGTCCGTAACCACTTTCGCGGCCATTCGCCCTGATGTGCGGGCGTTTCGCGCGGCGAGATCATGATCATGGCTTTACCGTTCCAGGCATGACCCAGCACGGTGCCGGCGAGCAACTCGTCGTGCTCGCCGCGGCGGGCGCCACGCGGATCACCTGCTTCAGCGGCGTCACCATTCCCGTCCTGCTCAGAACAGAGTGCTACGCGAAGGCGCTGGCAGGGGCGCTGGGCCTCGCCCCGACGCCGGAACTGCAGCGTGACGGCGTGCTGCCGCAGTGCGTGTTCTTCATCCACGAGTACGCCCTGCAGACCGTCGTCGGCGGCAACCGGCTGATGGAGGACCAGGTCCTGCACCTGCTGTTCCACGCGCCGTCGATCCGGATCGTGCCGGCCAGCGCGGGCGGGGCGGCGGCGGTCGGGCTCGACTACGCGCTCATCCAGTACGAACACGAGCCGCCGCTGGTCTACCTCGCGAACTGGACGCTCGCCAGTGACGCCGCGACCGTGGAACGGGCCGTGGCCATCTTCCAGCGCATGCACGCCGTCGCGCTCGACAACGAACGGTCGCGCGACCTGCTCATGGAGTATGTGGCTGTCTACGACCGCTAAGGCGTGTTGCGGCGGAGGAAGAGCCGCATGCCGTCCTCGCCGGGCAGCGCGCACAGCAGCAGCTTGACGTTCTGGTGCCGCACCGGAACCGCACACGAGTCGCCTGCCAGCAGTGTTCCCGCGAGCAGGCCGGCCGACTCGTGGTCGATGTCCAGCACGAAGTCGTTGCTCATGGATGGACCCTATGAGCTGGCCGCCTCGCAACCCAGTCACCCAAAGGTGTTGTCACGTTCCGGCGAGCTGTCTCGTCCACAGGGCATGACGAGGATCAAGGGAATCACGAAGAAGGACGCCGGCCTGCTGCTCAAGGCCGTGTACTGGTTCGCCCGGCGCGAGTTCGGGGCGGTGCCGGAGCCCGTCACGGTGATGGCGCACCACCCGAAACTGCTGATGGCGAGCGCCCGGCACGAGCTGGCGGTCAAGAAGGCGATCCACGGGCCGTTGTTCGAGCTGTGCGTCTACCGGACGGCCGTGAAGCTCGGCTGCTCGTGGTGCGTCGACTTCGGCGCCATGCTGATGAAGCACGGCGGCCTCGACATCGAACGGCTCAAGCACATCGACGAGTACGCCACCTCGCCGCTGTTCACCGACCTCGAACGCAAGGCGCTCGCCTACGCCGACGCGATGACGGAGACGCCCGTCGCCGTCACCGACGAGCAGGTCGCCGAGCTGGAGAAGCTGCTGGGGCACAAGGAACTCGTCGCGCTGACCTACCAGATCGCGCTGGAGAACCAGCGGGCTCGGTTCAACAGCGCGTTCGACATCAAGGACCAGGGCTTCACCAGTGGTGACGCCTGCCGCGTACCGACAAACTAGAGCGGTGGAGAAGATCGCCCTGACGGGTGCGCAGGAGACCATGCTCGCCACGCTGTACGGCCGGGCCCTCGACAGCGAGCGGCCCGCGTCCGTGCTGCACGACGACGAGGCCAAGCGGGCTGTCGACCGCATCGACTACGACTTCGGCAAGACCGGGATGAACACGACGTCGGCGGTCGGCGTCGCCATCCGCGGCAGGGTGCTCGACGACTGGACGCGCGAGTTCCTTCGTGCCAATCCGTCCTGCACGGTGCTGCATCTGGCCTGCGGGCTGGACACTCGCGCGCATCGGATCGAACGGCCGGACACCGTTCGGTGGGTCGACGTCGACATGCCGGACGTCGTCGCGTTGCGGCACAAGCTCTTGCCCACGCCCCAAGGCGACTACCGGCTCGTGGCGTCGTCGGTCACGGAGGACGCATGGCTCGCCGAGGTGCCCGCCGACCGTCCGGTGGTGGCGGTGTTCGAGGGACTCTCGATGTACCTCACGCAGGCGGAGGGCCATGCGTTGATCAGCAGGATCACCAGCCGGTTCGCGAGCGGTGAGCTGCTGTTCGACGTCTACGGCTCGTGGGGGATCAAGCTGCAGAAGCTCGTGCCGGCCGTGCGCAACGCCGGCGCGACCCTGCACTGGGGTGTGGACGATCCGGGCGAGATCGAGGCGTTGCGCCCCGGACTGACCACAGTGGACTCCTGGCGCAGCGTGGACCTGCCGTACCTGGACGCGTTGCCCAGGTCCGGCAGGATCCAGATGAAGGTCGTCAGCGCGATCCCGAAGCTCCGCGACGTCGGGAAGCTGCTGCGACTGCGGTGGTAGGGCTCAGTTGTCGATGACGAAGTCGAACTTGGCGGTGTAGCGGTTGCCCACGAGCGGGCCGAGCTCGACCTCGCACTCGCGGTCGAGGTAGGCGTCGCGCCGGTTCAGGTACGGCACGTTCATCCCGTACGCCCTGAGGTTGTCCGGGAAGAACAGCTGCGTGGTGAGGATCGGGCCGCCCCGCGCCTGCACCTTGACGTGGATGTGCGGGGTGCGGCCGGGATAGTCCTTGGGCACGATCGTCTCCAGCACGTACGCGCCGGAGGCGTTGCTGAACTGGTGGCCGCGCATCTTGAACGTGGTGTTGTCGTACACACCGCGGTCGTCGGCCTGCCAGAAGTCCAGCAGTGCGTTGGGAATCGGCGCGCACTTCATCGTGTAGACGAACCCGGTGATGCTGAGCACGATCCCGGTGACACCGGGCGTGCGCAGGTTCGTGCGCTGCGGGGAGTTCCGCTTGAAGTAGGGACCCTCGATGTTCGACGGGGTGTCGTCGTCATCGACGCAGGTCGGGGTCAGGGGGAGAGGCGCGCTGCGCGCCGTGGTGGTGCCGGCGGCGGTCAGTGCGACCACAGCGGCCGCACCGGTCGCCAGGAACGCCCGGCGTGAAGGGACGTCTTGTTCGGGCATGTTCGAACTCCGGTGGTTGCAACCCGCGGCAGGGGGCTTGGGCTGGACCGGGCCGAACGTTAGTGCCGGAACGATCCCGGCTCCAGTTACGGTCCAGACCAAAACCGCCCGTCAGAACGCCACGTGGGTGAGCTTGTCCGGGTTCGCGATGTCGTAGACCGCCAAGACCTTGCCCTCGTGCACCGTGAACGACGTCACGCGCGCCGTCACGTCGCCGTACGCAGGCATGGCGAAGCCGAGCTCGCCGTTGACGAACACCGGCCGGTGCTCCTCCGGGAAGCCGTACTTGCGGATGAGGCCGAAGAAGAAGCGCGCGACCTTGTCCGCGCCCGTGACCGTCTGGACCGCGGTGCGCACCTTGCCGCCGCCGTCGCCGATCATGACCGCGTCCGGGTGCAGCAGCGCGAGCACGGCGTCGAGATCCCCGTTCGCCATGGCCCGCAGGAACTTCTCCAGCACCTCCTGCTGCTCGGCCAGCGCCGCGCGGGGAGGCGGTTCGGCGTCCGCGACGGCCTTGCGGGCACGGGACGCGTGCTGGCGCGCCGAGGCCTCCGAGACCTGCAGCACCTCGGCGATCTCGTTGAACGGCAAGGAGAACGCGTCGTGCAGCACGAACGCCACGCGCTGGTCCGGCGTCAGCCTGTCGAGCACGACGAGCGCGGCCATCCGCACGCCGTCGGACCGCACGACGCTCTCCAGCGGGTCGTCCTGCGCGCCGGTCGTGAGCAACGGCTCCGGCAGCCACGAGCCGACGTAGGTCTCCCGGCGCACGGCGGCGGAGCGCAGCCGGTCCAGGCAGATGCGGCTCACCACGGTCGTCAGCCAGCCGCGGGCGTCCTGCACGCCCTCGGCCTTGGCGAACCGGGGCCAGGCCTCCTGCACGGCGTCCTCGGCGTCGGCGAGACTGCCGGTCAGCCGGTAGGCGACGCCGATGAGGTGCGTCCGGTGGAGTCCGAAGACGTCAGCGGTGGTCACGCTTGGCAAGTTTGCCAGGGGATTAGACTCGGAGACGTGGCAGGACGCATCAGGGAAAGCGACATCGCATTGGTGCGTGAGCGCAGCCGGATCGACGAGGTCGTCGGTGACCAGGTCTCGCTGAAGCGAGCCGGTGGGGGCGCGCTCAAGGGGTTGTGCCCCTTCCACGACGAGAAGTCGCCGTCGTTCAACGTGCGCCCGTCGCACGGCACCTTCCACTGCTTCGGCTGCGGCGAGGGCGGCGACGTGATCGCCTTCGTGATGAAGGTCGAGCACCTGTCGTTCGTGGAGGCCGTGGAACGGCTCGCGGACCGTGCGGGCATCCAGCTGACCTACGAGGGCGGCGGCGCCACGATCCAGCGCGACCGCGGCACCCGCGGCCGGCTCATCGAGGCGCACAAGGCGGCCGCCGAGTACTACGCCGAGCAGCTCGCGACGCCGGAGGCGCAGCAGGCGCGCGAGTTCCTGGCCGAGCGCGGGTTCGACGAGGCCGCTGCACGCCAGTTCGGCTGCGGGTTCGCGCCCGGCGGCTGGGACAAGCTGACGAAACACCTGCTCGGCCGCGGTTTCGAGCTGCCGGAGCTGATCAAGTCGCAGCTCGTCAAGGAGGGCAAGCAGGGGCCGATCGACCGGTTCCACCGGCGGCTGCTGTGGCCCATCAAGGAGATCAGCGGTGACGTCGTGGGGTTCGGCGCGCGCCGGATCTTCGACGACGACCCGATCCAGGCGAAGTACCTGAACACCAGCGAGTCGATGATCTACAAGAAGTCGCAGGTGCTGTTCGGGCTCGACCAGGCCAAGCGGGAGATCGCCAAGCGCAAGCAGGCCGTCATCGTCGAGGGCTACACCGACGTGATGGCGATGCACCTGGCCGGCGTGCCGACGGCCGTCGCCTCCTGCGGCACGGCGTTCGGCACGGACCACATGAACGTGCTGCGCAGGCTGCTGATCGACGACGACGTGAACGGCGAGGTCATCTTCACCTTCGACGGCGACGAGGCTGGCCAGAAGGCCGCGCTGAAGGCGTTCGACGGGGAGCAGCACTTCTCCGCGCAGACCTACATCGCGGTCGCGCCGGACGGCATGGACCCGTGCGAGCTGCGGCAGTCCAAGGGCGACGTGGCGGTGCGCGACCTGGTGGCGCGGCGCATCCCGTTGATCGAGTTCGCGATCAAGGCCCAGCTCAAGGCCTACGACCTCGACTCGGTGGACGGCCGCGTCGAGGCGCTGAAGAAGATGGTGCCGTTCGTCGCGCAGATCAAGGACAGGGCCAAGCGCGACGGGTACGCGACGCGGCTCGCCTGGTGGGTGGGCTGGGACGACGAGGCGATGGTCGTGCGCCGGGTCCGGCAGGTCTCCGGCGGCAAGACGCCCGTCGTGCCCGCCGCGCGCGTCGACCCGAACCAGATGGCGCTCGGCGTGGAGGTCGACGGCCCGCCCAGGCCGAACCCGCGCGACCCCCGGCTGGTGCCGGAACGCGAGGTGCTCAAGATCGCGCTGCGGCTGCCCGAGTACGCGGGCCCGCTGTACGACTCGCTGCCGGACGAGTCCTTCACGGACCCGGCGTACGTGGCGCTGCACCGGGCGATCCGCGCGGCCGGTGGCGCGTCCTGCGGGCTGGAGGGCTCCGCGTACCTGGAGGCGATCTCGCAGGCGTGTTCGCATGCCTCGGTGCGGTCCGTGATGACCGAGCTCGCCGTGGAACCGTTGGCGGTCAAGCAGAACGACGAGTTCCGCTATGTGTCGATGGTGATCGCGCGGCTGCAGGAGGTGCAGGTCGGCAAGCAGGTCGAGGACGTGAAGTCGCGGTTGCGGCGGCTGTCCCCGATCAAGGACGCCGACGAGTACCGCGCGCTGTGGGGTGACCTGGTGGCGCTGGAGGAGTACCGCAAGGCGCTCCTGCAGCAGAGTGCGGGAGTGCTGTAGTGGGGCTGTTCCGACGGGTGTTCGGCGACGGTGCGCCGGACGGGTTCACCGGTGAGCTGGAGCGCGACGAGACCGTGATCGCGCACGCGCCCGTGCAGACCGGCGGGCACGTCGTGGTGACGTCGCTCGGGCTGTGGGTGCCGGGGGAGTCGCCGCGGCGGATCGGCTGGCACCTGGTCAGCAAGGTGAAGTGGGAGGGCTCGCTGCGGGTGGTCGAGGCCGTCGAGACGTCCACCGAGGGCGCCGTCGTGCTGCTGGAAGACCTTCCCGCGCAACGGTTCGCGCTCGACGACCCGCGTCGTGTGCTGCGCGCGATCAGCCAGCGCGTCGAGGGGTCGATCCGCGTGCGCGAGCGCGTCGAGTCGCCTGGTGTGTGGATTCTGCAGCGCAAGGTTCCCGGCCGTGATGGCGTCGTGTGGCAGGCACGCGGGGACGCCGGCGTGGATCTCGCCGAGGTGCGTTCGGCCGTGGCGACGTTCTCCGAGAGGCTGGCGCGCTAGCAGTACGCGTGTACTGTTAGATGTATGTGGGATCCGGCGCAGTACCTGGCCTTCGCCGATCACCGTGCGAGGCCGTTCTACGAGCTCATGGCGCGCGTGCAGGCTTCCGAGCCTCGCCGCGTGGTGGACGCGGGCTGCGGCCCCGGCAACTTGACCGTGTCGCTGGCCTCGCGGTGGCCCACGGCCGTGATCGAGGCGTTCGACTCGTCCCCGGAGATGGTCGAGGCGGCGCGTGCGGCCGGCGTCGACGCCCGTGTGGACGACGTGACGACGTGGGAACCGTTGCCGGACACCGATGTCGTGGTGTCGAACGCGGTCCTGCAGTGGGTCGCGTCACATCCCTCGATCGTGTCCAAATGGGCGGCGGCACTGCCTTCCGGCGCGTGGCTCGCGTTCCAGGTCCCCGGCAACTACGCGGACGCGTCGCACCGCCTGATCCGCGAGGTGGCCGGAGCGTCGCTGGCGCACGTTTTCCGTGGTGAGAAGCCGGTTCTGGCTCCGGTGGAGTACGCGGACCTGCTCGGTGGGTGCGCGGTCGCGGACGTCTGGGAGACGACGTACGTGCAGCGGCTCTCCGGCCAGGACCCGGTGCTCGAATGGGTGAGCGGCACGGCTTTGCGACCCGTTCGGGCCGCACTGTCCACGGAGGACTGGGACGCCTATGTGGCGGAACTGGCGCCGCGGCTGCGTGAGGCGTACCCGCAGCGAGCCGACGGCACCACCTGGTTCCCGTTCAGGAGGATCTTCGTGGTCGCGCAGGTGTGAGGCCTGTCACGTTCGTGGCGTCACCGGCGGAGTGGTGACCTTGCCGTTGGTCTCCTCCTGGTGGCGCCACGGGGCCTTCTCCGCTGCCTTTCCAGCGGCGTCCGCGGCCAGATCCTTGGCCTGAACTGCGGCTTCGAACGCTTTGTCCTTCGCCTGGGCCGCTGTCTTGCGCACCGTCGGGTTCGCGGTGAACCGGTGCCAGAGGCGCACGATCTGGTCGTAACGCTCCCGGCCGGCCTTCGCGCCGAGCACGTAGCCGATCGCCGCGCCGACCAAGATGCCCTTCATGTGACGTCTCCTCTCGCATCGTGCCTGGTCAAAGCCTGTGGTGCGGCCAAGTGGGGGGTGCCTGCAAAACCCCTTTCCAGGCTCATGTAGAGTTACCCACTGTCAGGAGGAACCAAGCCTGACAAGCTAGAACAACCGAACATTCCCCCATAGCTCAATTGGCAGAGCATGCGACTGTTAATCGCAGGGTTACTGGTTCGAGTCCAGTTGGGGGAGCCACCGCCTAGACCCTAGTCCACCGACTGGGGTCTTTCGCTTTGTACGGGCTTCGGTCAGCTTGGGTCCATGGCCCGCTTCGCGAACCTCCGCCGCATCTCCTCGCTGGACCCGGTCGCCGACCACGAGGAGATCATGCGGATCTCGGCCGGCCTGGAGTTCCCGTGGGACTACCAGAAGTCGCTGGAGATGGCGCTGTTCCGCACGTACTGCGTCCCGACGATCTCGGGCCTGCTGGAACGCACCGGCGAGTTCGAACGCCGCCCGCAGAAGCGCTACGACGACACCGCCGTGCTGATGGCCGAGCTCGTGGAACACGGCTACGACTCCCCGCGCGGTCGTGAGGCGCTCCGCGTCGTCAACCGCCAGCACGGCCGTTACGACATCTCGAACGACGACATGCTCTACGTGCTGTCGACGTTCATCTACGACCCGATCGAGTGGTTGGGACGCTACGGCTGGCGCCCGCTGACGCACAACGAACGGCTCGCGAGCTTCCACTTCTACCGCGCGGTCGGCACCCGCATGGGCATCCGCGACATCCCGGCCGGCTACGACGAGCTCCTGGCCTTCAAGACGGCCTACGAACAGCAGCACTTCGTGTTCGCGCCGTCGAACCGCCGCATCGGCCAGTACACGCTCGACCTGTTCTGCTCGTGGTACCCGTCCGCGGCGCGCCCGGCGGTCGCACGGGCCGTGATCGCCATGCTCGACCCGGCGATGGTGCGCGCGTTCGGCTTCACCGCGCCACCAGAGTGGGTGGGCGCCGCAGGACGGCGTGCGTTGCGGCTGAGGGCTTTCCTGGTGCGCCGGATGCCGGTCCGCAAGGCCCTGAAGCTCACCAGCGCCCCCAACCGCACCTATCCGGGCTACCCGCGCGGCTACCGGCCGTCGGACCTGGGAGCGAGCTCCAGCACGGCCCGCTGACCGTTGAGCACTAAGCCCATCGACTTCAGGAACTCGTTGCCGGGCTTGAAGTCGTCGAGCCGGACGTGCACGCGCGTGACGTCCGGAAAGCGCTCGCGGAGCGCCTGCGCCATCTCCCTGCCGATGCCCCACCGGCGCAGGTCCTTCGGCACGAGGAAGAACCCGATGCTGGCGTGCTGCGGCTGCGGATGGCCGACCACCAGGTCCACGAACCCGATCATGCCCTGGGCCTGCGCGACCAGCAGGTGCTTCTGCTCGAACGCGGCACCCTCCGGCAGCGCGTAGAAGAGACTCTGCACGTCACCGGGCCCGGACGGATGACCGGTGGCGGCCTGGAACCAGTCGTCGCAGTCGGCGAACAGCGCCAGCAGCTCGGGCTCGTCCGCCGGGGTGAAGTCGCGGAGGGTCAGACGCACGTGTCCAGCTTATGTGTCGCTCGCCACGGGGGCCCGCAAGGCCCGTTCGGCGTGATCGGTATCCTCCACCACGCAGCGTGAGCCGGGGGGAAGTAGCTCAGTTGGTCAGAGCAGCGGACTCATAATCCGTCAGGTCGTGGGTTCGAGCCCCACCTTCCCCACAAAACCCCTGTTCAGTGGGGGTGACCTCGTCTTTGCTCAAGATCACCCCCACGCTTTTCCCTCACTTTATTGCGCGGACCACCTAACTTCGTCCAGCGCTTCAGCCGCCCGGCGACTGGTCACCCGACGCCCCATGTAGATGTCCTGGGTGGTCGAGACCTTCGAGTGCCCGAGCTGTTCGGCGATCTGCCGAGCCGACAGGCCGGCGTCGTCCAAGATCGTGGCGACCGACCGCCTGAACGTTCGAAAGGTGACCCACGAATACCCCGCACGCTGGCGAAACTCCCGCCACCTCGACAACGTGTTGTGCTTGTCACGAAGCGTGCCGAGCGAGTTCGGGAAGACTGGCCCTTCCAACTCGTCCTCCGCGACGTTGAACCTCTCCGCGAGGCGAGTTCGCCGTTCTCGCAGCATCGTCACCAACCACGACGGGAGCGCCAAAGCTCGCTTAGAGACTTCGGTTTTGCCCTCGTTGATCTTTTGTCCTTCACCTTTGACCCGGATGACGCTGCCGGCCCAGTCCACGGTCCCGGCGTCGAGGTCGAGATGCGGCCAGTGGACCGCCAGACCTTCACCGGTTCGCTCACCTGTGCCCGCGTACCAGCGAGCAAGGTCAGGCAGATCATGGCGGGCTGCGACCTCATCGGCGTCGAGCTTGGCCAGCAGATCCGCCATCTCATCCTCAGTCAGTGCTCGTGACGGCGTCTTACGACCTTCCAGGTGGGCGACATCCCGCACAGGATTGGCTCGTAGCGCACCATGGCGGACCGCCAGGGCACACACTCCGGAGACAACCGTGCGCACGGTCTTGGCGCTCGCCGCGCTCTGGCGGGCCTGCACTGTCGTCAAGAGTTTACCGATACGCGCCACGGTCAACTCACGCATTCGCAGTTCGCCGACCGCAGGCAGGATGATCCCGTTCAACCGGCCCTCGTAGGTCTCAAGCGAGGTGGGGGAACGAGCGCCGACAGCGACGGCTGCACGGAACTCTGTCAGCCACACCTCGGCAGCCTCACGGAATCGGGTCTCCGTAGTGATCATTCCTTCCTCGCCGGGGGCTGTGCGATCTCGGAGAGCCTCCTTCAGCGCCCTCTCAGCGGCTGTCTTGGTCTTGCCGGAGCGTTCCACCGGGCGGGTAATTCCGTCGTAGTCACGGAAGTTCGTCGTAGCCCGCCAACCGGTCGAGGTCGAGTAGAAGCGAATCTTGCCGTACGTGCCGACATCCAAGGGCCTCCGCCCCATCAGCTCACTCCGTTCGGTTGGGCGTCGAACCAAGCCCTAACCTCGTCCGGGATGTACCGGACGTACTTGCCGATTCGGCGGCCAGGTGGGCCGTACTTCCTGGTACGCCACTGGTAGAGGGTCTGAACAGGAATGCCGAGGAAGTCGGCGACATCGTTGATGCTCCAGAGCTTGCTCATTGGTGTGTCTCCTGTTCGTATTTGCGCCGTCGGTCGTCGCGGATTCGGCCGGCCAGTGCGGCGGCGAGTTCGCGTTCTGCGTCGGTGTCGTAGCCGTTGCCCTGGTAGGCCCAGTCGTTGATGACCAGGACCGAGTCGGCTTCGAGGCCGAGGCGTTCGAGGGTTTCGGTGTGGCGGAAGGCGCGGCGTTCGTCGCGAATGGACTTGAACGTCGTGCTGTAGTGCTTGGACTTGCTCAGGAAGTGGCCGCGGAAGCCGAGCATGTGAGCCCAGTGGCGCAGCTTGAGGTCTTCGTACTGCGGGAGGCCGCCGAGGTCCCAGGCGGTTTGGATGATGCGTCGGTGGTGGTCGCTGACCTTGGCGTGGTCGATGCAGAGCTGGGAGCGGATCGGCCGGTCTGTGCCGTCTGTCTTACCCGTGGTCTTCGTGGCGTACTTGGCGACGTAGGCGGCCAGGCGGGTCTCACTGATCGAGCCGTTGTCGTCTTCGACCTCGTGGGCCTGGTTGGCGCGGATCGGGCGGACGTCGACCTGTGAGCCCCACCGCAGGTCCAGCGCCACGCCGTCCGGGCGGGGAACGGTGAGCTTCACCGAGGCCGTAGCGGCCTTGATGCACGCGTCGAGGAGTTCGCTGGTGACCCATGCGGGGGTGCGGTCTGTGGGGCCGTCAGGGCCGTCTACGCGCACGACGGCGTGGAAGTGCACGAGGCCGCGTCGCTGGTACTCGGCGACCTTGGCGTACGACAGCCGGGCGTGGTTGGCGAACTCGCGGACCTTGAGCCCTGCCGCGTTGGCCAGCTCGCGGTTGAGGGCGATGCGGAAGCGGTGCCACAGCGCGCCGGCGTTGGCCTGCCAGAGCACCGAACCCTCGTAGTCATAGGTGCCGGGGTCGACGGCAGCACCGACGCGCGGGTCGGCTTGGTGGTGGTACTCGCCGCATCCCGTGCACGGCCGGATCTTGCCGTTGGCCATGGTGAAGCGGTTGTGCACCGGGCCGAAGGACGGAGCGGTGAGGGTGGCGAACGCTCGCGGCTTGTCCGTCACGGTGGCCGGGACGCCCTTGGAGCCACCGGCGAGACCGGCGTGCATGAGGTGGTAGGCGTCGGCGGCGTAGCGGTCCGAGCAGGACGGGCACACAGCGGAGCGCCGGTTGCCGCAGGGCACCATGATCTCGCCGCCGTGGTGGGCGAGCACTTTGCGGGTGGTGGCGTCGTGCAGCTGCCACGCGCCGAAGAGGCGGACCGGGACGGCGCAGCCGTTGGTAGCGGTGACCTTGGCGCGCCATTCGTGGTAGCCGGGTGAGGTGACCTTGCGGGCGATGCGGTCTTCCAGGGTGGTGTGGGGGTTTCCGGGCAGCATCGTCTGGCCTCCTTTCGTTGGCGTGCAGGGGATGTGTGGTGATCAGGTGGCGAGCGCGGGGAGTTGGTCGAGCAGGACGGAGCCGAGGAACTCCGTGTAGGCGGGCGGGATGGCTTCGGCGAGTTCGCGGCGGTCTGCGGTCCAGTCGATGCCCATCGCGGTCTGCCAGTCGGTGACCGAGCCCTTTCCGCCGCCGTCGCCGTAGACCGCGACCATGTCGCCGTCGTGGCGTTCACCGTGTCGCCAGCCGGCCACGCGGTGACGGCGGTGTGGGGTGTGCGGGGCCTGAAGGCTCATCCAGCCGCCCAGCTCGAAGACGCGGTGTCGGAAGACCTTCAGACCGAACGTCAGGCCACACAGGACGACATCAGGCCGAAGAGGCGCGTTCGGCACGTTCTCGATTACGTACGGGCGGCCGAGGCGGTCAAGCAGGTCTCGGGTGGGCGCGACGAGCAGCGGATAGGTGCGGCCGTGGTTGGTGCCGGCGGTGAGGGTGCAGTACCCCTGGCACGGCGGGGAGGCGTGCACGGCGTCGAACTCGTGGCCGTGTGCGGCGAGGAAGTCGAGCGCGTCGGCCTGGTGGAACTCGTGTCCGGCGTAGCGGGGCTGGGGTGCGATGTCCACACCGGTGACGTGCCAGCCGGCGAGGCGGTAGCCGTGTGCGGCACCACCGGCACCGCCGAATAGGTCGAGCAGCCGTGGTGGCATTGGAGTCTCCATTCGTGTGGACAGACGTGAAAGGGCGGGGCACGACTGGAGTTGTCGTGTCCCGCCCTTGCAGAGAACTGGCGGCTAGTAGTCCTCACCGCAGTGGCAGGCGTCGCAGCCGTAGCAGCCGTGACACGTAGGACATTCGCCGCCGGGGCCGTGGCCGCACCAACGCGGTTCCGACCCATCAGGGCAGTAGCACTCACCTTCCGGGCAACCGCGAGGGCATCGGTCGTCGGTCTCGTCGGTTGCACTGGCCTCCGATTCGCTGTCAGCCGGGTAGCGGACGACCATCAGAGGAATCACCAGCGAGAAGCGCGGACAGTTCGCGAAGTGCGCGGGCGAGGAACAGTTCTCCGTCAGCGCGCACCCACTCGTGTCATTCGATCCGGTCATCCGATTCCTTTCGTTGCGGCACTTGAGAAGCAAGAAGGGCGGGACACGACCGGGGGTTGTCGTGTCCCGCCCTCATGGCGAACAGGCGAGGGGTTGCCTGTTCGTGGCTAGGCGGCGAGCTGGTCCGCGACGCGGGCGGCGAAGTCCGCGGGCAGCCGCAGCAGCTCGGAGACCTCAGGAGCTGTGAGGGGCCGTCCGAGTTCGGTCATGCGCGCGGTGAGGGTGGCGCGCATCGGCGGTGGTAGCCGCAGGCCCGCGAGCTGGTCGAGGCCGATGCTGCTTACGGTCGGAGTCGAGGCCGTGGTGGCGACCGGCCTTTCCTGGGGGGCTTCGGTTCGAGCTGCGTTGCGCCGGGTCGCTTCGCGCAGAGCCGCGTCTCGCACGGCCACGCAGCGTTGCTGGATGATCGGCATTACCTCGGCGAGCAGGAACACCACGACGGGGATGACGACGTGGAGGAACACGTTGCCCGCGCTCACGGGGCCTTTCGAGGGCGAGACGGCGGACCACACGTTGGTGACCAGCGTCGCGGCCAGGAGCAGCCGCTTCAGCTTGACCACGGGTCCGTCGTCCACGTGCTGGCCGTGGGCGAGCATCTCGGACTCCCACCGGAGCACGGTGATCAGGATTCCGGCGAGTGCGGGTTCGACCAGCCAGGCTCCCCACCACAGTGGATCGGTGACGGGGAGGTCTCCGGCGAGGAAGTCGTGCACGCCCGTGGTGGTGAACCCGAGGCCGATGGCGAGAAACCACCACAGCGAGCGGCTGATGGAGACCCGCAACCGGTCGGCGTTGACCACGGCCAGCAACGGATCGTCGGCCAGGGCGCGCACGTCGTGTGCTTCATCGAGCTGATGCCGCAGGCGGCGCACGGCCCGAGTCGGTTCCGGCCCGTCTTCGTTGGTCTTCTTGTTGCGGCGGAACAGTTTCACGGGGTTCACCTCCTGGCGGGTCTGATGTGGACACGAGCTACTTGCCGTTGGCGGCGCGCAGGAGCAGGCGTCCGAGCAGGGCCAGTTCGGCGACCAGGACGACGGTGCCGATCCAGCCGAAGAGCAGCCACATCAGGCCGAGGCCGGCGAGCACGGTCAGGCTGATGCCGATGGCGCGGGCGGGGGTCTTGCGGGTGACGGGGATGACGAGTTGGACGTTCATGGCTAGGCGACTTCCTTTCGGGTGGTGGTGCGCGGGTAGTAGGTCTGGTTGCGTTCGGATCCGGTGGTGCCGCCGACGACGCCGGAGGCGTAGAACCGTCGGGAGCGGGTCTTGCTCTCCCATTCGGCGGTGTCCGCGTGGCACTGCGCGATGACCGGGCATCCGGCGCAGAGGTCGAGGGCTTTGCCGGTGGTGTTGGTGGCGAAGAACATTTCGGTGTCCTCACCGGCGCACGCGGCGTCTGCGCGCCAGGCAGGCGGGGTGCCGGACGGGCCGAACAGGGCGAGCATCAGAGCGCGCGTGCCGACGTAGCCGGGGTGGTCGGTGGGGTTCACGCGACCACCCCCAGCACGCGGGCCGGAACGGTGTCCTCGGAGACCGGAACGGTGCGGGCGTGCGTGACCAGTGCGGCGAGTTCGTCGTAGGACGCGAGATCCGGGGTTGCTTGAGTGAGGGTGGGCAGGCCGGGCAGGTTGGCGAAGCTGTGGACCACACCGTTGAAACCGTCGTACTCCTCTACGGTGCCGCCCAGCTCGAACACCGAGCCCGAGCACGCCAGTCCGATCCCGATACCCGCGCGGGTACGACCGGTAGCGGCGAGCCGGATCTCGTTGTGCCAGCCGTAGGTGAGCCCGAACTCGTTGCCGTGCAAGGTGGCGGACCAGAGCAGCACGGCCGCGAACCGGTCCACCGCAGCGCCAGAGGTGAACTCGGTGTGCACCGACCGGGACGCGGTGGAGATGACCAGGCGGTCCGGGCGGGGCAGGTTGTACGTGCGGATGTGTCCGCGCACCGTCCGCAGCGTTCGATCCAGTGAGCGATTGTTGTTGGCAGGCATGACGAACAGACCTCCTTGAGAGTGTGAAGTGGACGGACAGACCCAAGCCTTTTTTGACGCTTAAGTGACAAAGCGGGTTAGGAGACGGCGCGGAGCGTGGTCGGCGCCTTGACGAACGACACCAGCTCCGAGCACTGCGCGTCGTCGGTGTAGGCGACCCGGATGCGGCGCGGCTGACGGGTCTTGGGAGCGCGGGCGAAGCCGATACCGGCGTTCTCCTCACCCTGCGGGAGTTCGTCGGCGACCGCGCCACGTGCCCGCATACCAGAGCCGAGGACCATGTCCGGGTGGCTGTCACTGGACACTCGCAGGCACACGCGGTGAGGCAGCAGCTCACGCACCGGCACGGTGTCCTTGGTCGGTTCCTGCACCAGCGCCTCCACCACATCGTGAGTGGTGCGGCCGGTCGAGGCGATGATCGCGGTCTGGCCGCAGATCGCATGCGCGAAGTCAGGCTGATAGGCCATCGTGTAGCCGATCTCATCGAAGATCAGCCAGTCGACCGGGAACTCCGGGGAGATCGGAGTCTTACGCAGCTTGCGCCGTTGCATGAGCTTCTGCTTACGCGCCATGTTCGCCACGAACGCGTCCAGCAGTTCCAGGCCGTCTGTGGGGTTGTCGGCGTAGCGACCGTCCAGGATCGGCTTGAGCCAGCCCCACTCCATCATCTTGGGGTCGATCACCCACGGCCGGACCAGACCGGCGCGGATGAGCGGAGCCGCCGCGCGCAGCCGTTGCGCCGGAAGGGAGTTCTTACCCGATCCGGTCTCGCCGGCGCGCAGGAAGTGGGTGCCGTAGAGCGGTTCGTGGTACTCGCGGCCGAACTCGTCCTCGCCGACGTACAGCGACAGCGGGTCGACCTCGGACACGTCTTCGGCCAGTTCGGGTGAGGGGATGACCCAGGTGAACGGCTCATCGCGCTGCACGATCAGCGTGACCTCACCAGGTGCCGTGCGCTCGACCGCGACACGTTCGGCCTTGAGACTGTCAGCGAGTTCGTCGGCTGCGTCGATGAACGCTTTCGCCGACATGCCCAGCACCAGACGAACCCGCACCGTGTCCACCGAGGACGACCACGACCGCACCCGCATCACACGCGGCACCAGGACTTGCAGGGTGCGCGGGTGTGTTCGGGTCAGCCCACACGAGCCCATCAATGCCTTCCAGTTGCGACCGGTGTAGGCGCCAGCCCAACGTCGCTTCCACGCCCGCAGCACCGGAGCGGCGTAGGCGTCGAAGGTGTCCGGGTGAGCCCGGTACCAGGCACCCACACCAGCGGCAGCACCACCGAGGACCGCGCCGGTCGTGGTCGGACCGAACTGCGAGAGCGCGCCGATAAGGGCAGAAGGACCGGCAAGTGAACCGGGGTGACGCACCGCCCACACCACAGCCTTGAACTCGCCGCCCTGCGGACGGTCGGACTTGGAACGAGAGCGCTTGGACATCGTTGATCCCTTCAAGTTGGTTGGGGGAGAACGACAGAGGCCGAACGTGGGAGTGGCCGGCCTCTGCCTCGAACATCACCTGTTGCGGCGACGCTTGCGGCGTTCCGCGGCTTCCTCATCGAGCAGCACGCTGGCGTAGGACATGTGCGTGGTCAGCGTTGCCACCGAGCGCGCGAACTGGTCGTGCAGACCTTTGAAGCCTTCCCGGCGGACCGGGATGTCCTTGATTGCGATCCGCAGCTGGGACATGGCCTTTCCCATGTCCTCCAAGGCGTTGTTGAGCTGGTGAGACATCAGACCCTCCACTCGCGAGACTTCAGCTCGATCTCGTACTTGACCGCGTGGGCCTTGAGGTCCTCCAGGTCCTTGCGGGCCTTGGCCAGCTGCGCCTTGAGCTCATCGGGCTTGGGAACCCGCCAGTCACCCGGCAGGGCGTTGCCCAGGTTCATCCGGTTGATCAACGTCTCCAGCGGCGCGAGCTGCTCCGTTGCGAAGTTGATCGCCGACACAAAACCGGCGTACTTCCTGATCGCGTGCGCGTTGTACGCCTGAACCACCATCGGTTATGCGCCTTTCTTCGACGTCGAAGCTGCCTGGTTTCCCATCGGCTTGAGCGCGTTCCACCGCTTCAGCTTCTGCCGCGTTATCGTCGGAACTAGAACCGAGTTCACCGCCTGACGAATCGCGCCGCATCGCAACACGTGGGTGCCGCCGATGATGAGCTGGCCGCTATCGATGAGCTGTAAAACTGCTTCCAGTTCCCATCGAGGGACGTGTTTCATGGTCTTGTTGTTGGTGCGGCGATAAACGCGCCGCGTCGGCCCCGCAATCGCGTAGCCGGGTTCGTCTACCGCGCGGTTCAGGACGTCCATGATCACCCGCATGTCGTTGACCACCGGAGCGGCCGACGCCGGAGATGCAGCAGGCGCGGTGTCGATCTCGTTGCCGAACAGGTCGGTACTCACCGCACGTCACCGCCCTTGTTGAAGGCCGAACCGGGCCTCACCTCAACGTCGCGGTGCCGTGGTGCTTCCAGGGCGACCACGCGGTTGGTACAGCCGTCACAGGTCAGGCTGAGGATCTTCGTGTCGCGGTCGAACTCGCCTGTCTCCAGCAGATGCGTGACCAACTGGGCCTCCCACAGGGGCAAACCCTCCATTTCGGTCGGTGAGATCTGCCGGAACACCCTGCGGAAGTCCACCGCGATCACGTAGGGCTGAGTGCCACGAGCGCGGTCGACCACCATCACAATTCCGCTTGTCCTTGCCATAAAATCGAACCTTTCCGCTCGGAATGCACGGCAGGTGGCAGGAACGTTATGCACGGGCCTGACACCGCCGAACAAACCGGCGCGTTTTTGGCATGGCTCAACACACTATGGAATTCTCAAAGGACGTAATCGCGCGTTCCTATGCCCGACTCGAACGGGCAGCAGGCCAGTCCCCTGGCAGAACGTGGATTTCCGCACCCTGGCCCGACTCGAAACGGGCGACCGGCCTAACCGGGCAGGGCAACCGAGCACAGTGGACGATCAGGCAACCGAACGCATCGCGGCGGCCGGGATGATTCCCTCAGCCTTGAACGACAGGCCCGCGCCCATGTCGTTCTGCCACATCGAGACCGTGGGCGAGATCAGCGAGACGTACATGCCCTCAGTGATGTCGTCGCCGGGGTCAACCGACATCGTGATCTTGAGCTCTTCACCCTTGCCCTGGTAGCCCTCAGCGTTCGGGAGCGGCTTGGCGAACACCGACACCTGGAACTGCTGGACGCCCTTGTAGTCGGTCGCCGGAACCATCTCGCCCGTCTTGTCGTCCTTGCGCATCTTGATCGTCGGCGCCTCGGTGACCAGCAGTCGGTACGCCTCGAACACGACGGGGATGTTGCGCAGTGCCATCGGTTGCTCCTCTGTTCTGACCCGAACCGGGCCACTCCTCTAGACAAGTTCTACTCTCCTAGACGTCTAGAGGAGATGCAACCCTCTCCTCTAGACAAGTTGCAAACGCGAATGCACTATCGGGCGCGGAACTCGTATTCGAGCAGGTAGGCAGGGGCGACCTTGACTGTGTCGCACACCTCGACAGCTCGCCCAGCCGTGTCGTAGGCGGTACGCACGACCAGCAGCACGGGGACACCCTCGCCGACTTCCAGTTCGCGTCGCTCGTCAGGCGTAGGCATCCGAGACGAGACTTCTTCGCGGAATCGGTCGAGCACGTGGCCTGCATCTTCCAGTCGGGCGTAGATCCCACCGGGGCCGGTGTCCGGCTCTTCAATAGGAGTGCCGGAGGCCAGATCGGCTGGGATGTACGAGACCGCCGTCTCCACTGGTCGCCCATTGGCGAGGTAGCGCCGGGCACGCACCACGACCTCAGTGTCCGGAGGAAGACCAAGCCGTTCGGCCACCTCTACGGACGCGGAGGAGCGCGACACCCGGACACGGTCGACGCTCGGTGCATAACCGGCCTTGTCCGCCTCTGCGAGGAAGGCCGCCTTCCCTGCCGCTCGATGTTTCCTGGCGAAGCGATCCGAAGCCATCCTCCGCACGGGAGGCGCCGGCCGCACGAACGTTCCCTTGCCGTGCTCCGCAACCACTAGACCTTCGTTGCGGAGTTCCAGCAGGGCAGTGCGCACAGTCATCCTGGCCACGCCGAAGTGCTCGATCAGCTGAGACTCGGAGGGCAGGCGCTCGTTCGGAGCGAGATCCCTGTTGTTGATCGCGGCGCGGAACATGGCTGCGATCTGACGCGCTGGCGTCTGATCGAGCGTCCGATCGATCTGGCCAAGCTTCAGCACAACCGTCTCCCTCGCGGACATGTCTAGAGGTGTTCTAGTCTTTCACAGACCTAGCAGAGGAGTTGGTAGCACCGATGAGCAGCACGCCGAAGCACTCCGTCAGCGTGGCGGGCATCGTCGTTGACGATGAGGACCGCGTGCTCGTCATCCGCCGGCAAGACACGGGGGATTGGCAGGCCCCTGGGGGAGTGCTCGAACTAGAAGAGTCCTTTGAGGATGGTGTCCGGCGCGAAGTGGCGGAAGAGACCGGGGTTGCGGTCGATGTCGAGCGCCTTACTGGTGTCTACAAGAACCTCAGTCGAGGCATCGTCGCACTCGTCTTCCGATGCAAGGCACTCAGCGGCAGTGTCTCTTCCACCGACGAGGCAAGCGAAATCCGTTGGATGACTCGCGACGAGGTCCGGGAACTCATGAGCCCCGCATTCGCCGTTCGTGTCCTTGACGCATTTGAGGATGTCACTCAGGTCCGTGCGCACGATGGGGTCAATCTGGCTTCCGCTTGACCGTCACGGCAGACGTGTTCAGAGTTTCTTTTCTTCATCAAGGCGGCCCCCTGCGGGGGCCGCTGGCCGTTGGTGCCTACCCGACAACGGCAGACCTACGCGCCTCTTTCTCCGCCGCGCCCAAGGCCGCCTCCGGCGTCCGAGCGCGGCGGGCGAGGCATGCGCGCAGGTCGACCGTTGCCGGACAGGAACGGCCAGCGACCCCCGCAGGGAACCGCGGAGACTTCAAAGCATGTCCTCGCCGGACGGGCAGGTCTCCAAAATGGTGCGGGGGAGTGCCGACACATTGCGTTCCAGCGGGGGTCGGGGCACGCACCATCCCGTATGACCTCCCCGAGGGCAACCACACGCGTCAAGGGGGCCGTTCCAGCGCACGATCCCGTTGACGAGGTAGGTGCCCCCTTGACGCGCGCGGTTGGGGCGAGCCAGGTCATACGGGATGGTGCGACACCCCTCCTGGAGGGTCGTGCTCGCGACGGGGCAAGTGAGGCGGAAGTCGATCAGTATTGAGCAACGCAAGCTGCGATTGGGTTCTCATCCATACGAGTGAACTAGCTCAATGCGCGTAACAACCGCACTGTAGATCAACATATGCGGGTATGCGCCGCAGTCGGTGCCTTGTCGAAGGTGTTCAGCACCGTCGACAAGACGAGCTGAAGCTACCCGCAGACCGCCAATTGTGGAGGGAATGTGTCAGACGTATCTACGTTCTTCTCTTATGCTCATATCGATGATGCAGGAACACACGGACGCCTGAAAAAGCTGAGCTCGGATATTGGTGTCCAGTACAGAAGCATGTCCGGATTCAGTGTAGACGTCTTTTTTGATGCAGAGTCGATTCCGTTGGGAGACAGATGGCGGCAGCGTATAGAGGCCGGCCTGACAGGTTCGACGGTGCTGTTTGCGATTATTTCCCCTGCGTACCTACGGAGTCCAGCCTGTCGGGATGAAATCCAGACGTATCTGACACTTCTTGATCAGGAGCAAAGACGAATGCTTATCCCTTTGCTTCTGTATCCGCAAGATGAAATTGATAGGCGGTTCTCCGCGGACGAGCTTTGGCTGGAAATCAAGGAGCTGCAGTACCGGCCGATTCAGGATCTGCGTTTCGAGGAGCAGGGATCGCGATCTTGGATGACCGCAGTCATAGACATCGCCTCACGAGTAGATGAAGTAGTTGGCGACCTGCCAACTTCGCCGGTAGGCGAATCAATGGCAGTCGATGTTTTCCAAGCAGAATCGGTCGAGCCCTCAAGTGAGATCTCAATGGGTACTCTTGAGGTAATGGCCATAGCGGAGGAGAGATTGCCTGAACTAGGCCAGGTTGCAACAGATTTCAGCGGCCTTATAGACAAGTTCAACGAGGAGACCGAGGCTGCAACTTCTCGCCTGTCTAACGCAACTTCATTCAGGGAGAAGCTTCAGGCCGCAAACACCTTCGCCAGGAAGCTGCAGCCGATCACAAGCGCTTGCACTTTGAAATCGCAAGAAATGCGTCAAATACTGGCCGAAGTGGCGCCAGGAGTCACTTCAATGCTGCGTATGATCGCCAACTCTCCGGGGGAGATTGATGATCAAAATGTTCGCGATTTCCTCAATGGAATGCGGTCGCTGGTGGCTGGTGCCATTGAATCTACTCAGAGTGTTGCTCTCTTTCATGATTCAATGGAAGAGAGCAAGGGATTCTCTGGCAACTTGGATCACGTACTGATTGAAATGCAGAATGCACTGCTCGTCATGGTTGATCTCAACGCAACGGCTCAAGCTTGGAAAGAAATCCTAAACTTGATCGACGAGCCCGGACAAGATGTCACAGAAGGTGGGGCCTGACTGTCACTGCAAGAGTCGCTACGATCGTCGGGACGAGCGCCGAGGGCTAGCCTGTTTCGGTGGCCGGGGCGCTCGGCTGCCGCACCTATGGACAGCTCGATGCCTTGGGGGCATCGACCAGCCCACAGGCTTGCCCTCGAGGTCACGTGGTTGCGAGCGCATGATCATCTCCATGCTTTTCCCTCACATAATGACGGAAAACATCCACTGCCAGCGGTTCGGCACAGCAACTGCGAGACCGAGTCGTCGCAGGTAGAACCAGGTATTGGCAGGGTACGACAGACGTCCGCAGAGGCTGCGTCTTATCCGTCAGGTCGTGGGTTCGAGCCCCACCTTCCCCACCACACACACCGGTGTTGAAGGCGTTTCCGGGATCTGGCACTGGTCATGTCCACGAGGTCATGACCAGTGCGGACAGTTCCGAAGACCTACTTCGCCGCCGTGCCCCGCTTGTCCGCCTGAAACGGGCTCGCCCAGGTGCTGTTCTCGCCGCGGAACTGCTCGTTCGAGACCGCTTCGCCCTCGGCAGGCTTGCGCGCGATGACGACGATGTTGAACGGGCGGAACGCCTCCACCGCGGTGATCTGCAGGCCCATGTGGTCGACGAGCTCGACCAGCAGCGCCGTGTCGAAGACGTGGTGGTGCATGCCGCGGAACGTCAGGTTGTCGGCGCACCGCTGCTCGAAGTCCGCCCGGCTGCCGGCCGCGGGGTCGCGGGACATGTCGTGCAGCGCCAGGATCTCCGCCAGGTGCGTGGTGTCGGTCTCCGGCGTCTTGTTCTCGAAGTCCTCGATCATGTGCGCCAGCGTGGTGACCGGGCGGTTCCGGTCGAAGGTGCCCTCCAGGTGCGGCGCGACGAGGACCAGCGTGCCCTGCTCCTTGAGCACGCGCTTCCACTCCGTCATGGCCTGGATCGGGTTCGCGGTGTGCTCGACGACGTGCGAGGAGAGCACGAACTCGTAGGTGTCGTCGGCGATCATGTTCAGGTCGGTCGCCTCGGCCACGTACTGGACGCCCGGTTCGCTGCCGTCGTGGTAGCGGAACGTGGCCCCCTCGACGATGGAGCCCTCCCAGAGCGTCTGGGCGCTGAAGTTGCAGTTGTCGATCCGGCCGGCGTCGGGGTAGACGGGGACGAGGTTGCCGCGCTTGAACAGGCGGGTCGGTCCGCCGATCTCCAGGCCGATCTTGCCGAGGAAGAGGTGCTTGAAGTCGTCGTAGGACGACATCTGGGCTGGAAAGACGCGATCGTGCACGGCGGTGAACAGGCCGCTTACGCCGTCGTTCTTCAGTGTTGCCAGCGCCGTTTTGAGCATGACCGCGTTGATCATCGTGAGCCTCACCTTGATCCGCCAGGTTGCCGAGGCGACATGCTAGCGCGTGGTGGCGCGGGTCACTCTGCTCGGACGTCGTCCGTTGAACGCCGCGCTTTCGTTGCGAGGGCTACGGGTGCAGGCCGTCGACGTAGATCGACAGGAAGCGGCGCCACTCGCCGGGGGAGTCGCGGATGACCTGGGCCATCGCCCTGGTCAGCGTGGCCATGTCGACGATCGAGAAGTCCGCGCGCAGGACGCCGCCCTCGATGGCGCGCGTGATCAGGGCTTCGGCGTGGCCGGCGCCGCGGTGGCAGGCAGAGACCACCTCCGGGGCGTTCGGCAGGTCCCTGGCCAGGACGTCGTTGAGGCCTCTGTCCTCGGCCTGCAGGCCGTAGAGGTCGTCGAGGTAGACCGTGAACGCGTGCCACGGGTCCGGGTCCGCCAGGGCCTTCTCGCCGATCACGTCGAGGGCGGTGAGGCGGTCGAGGAAGATCACCGACACCAGGTCCTCGCGGCTCGGGAAGTGCTTGTAGAGCGTGCCGATGCTGACTTCCGCGCGGCGGGCGATGTGTTCCATGGGCACGTCGAGGCCGCGTTCCGCGAACAGTTCCGCGGCCGCTGCCAGCAGTTTCTCCCGGTTGCGTGCCGCGTCCGCACGCAGGGGCCTCGACGCGGTGACCATGGGTGGATCCTACGCGGGAGCTAAGTCGATGGTGCCCTCAAGTTTTGTGGTAGCGTCGGCCACGTAAGTCGAGGGTTGTCTCGAATTAGCGTTCGGAAGGATGAAACCCATGTCTCCCACCGCAGTTGTGCTCGGGGCCGGTCCCGGGCTCGGCATGTCCGTCGCGCACAGGTTCGGGCGCGAGGGCTACGACGTGGCGCTGATCTCGCGCGGCGGCGCACGGCACGCCCGGTATCTCGCCGAGCTCGCCGACGCCGGCGTGTCGGCGCGGGCGTTCGCCGCCGACGTGCGTGATCGCGAGCAGCTTCTGTCCACTTTGGACGCTGTTGGTCCCGTGGACGTCGTGTACTACGGGCCGGGCGCCACCGACCTGAACGACATGCCGGGGGAGATCACGTCGACGACGCGTGCGGAGGCGCTCGCTGCCATGGAGTGGCTCTACCCGGCGATCGACGTCGTCCAGCACGTGTTGCCGGGCGTGATCGAGCGAGGGGGTGGCCTGCTGTTCGCGGGCGGGCTGAGCGCCGTGCTGCCGATGCCGGTGCTGGGCGCGCTCGCGTTGTCGTCCGCGGCGCTGCGCAACTACGCCGTCACGCTCAACGCGGCACTCGCGGAGAAGGGCGTGTTCGCGGGGACGCTCACCATCGGTGGCGTCGTCGAGCGCGGCGACATCCACAAGCTGGTGGAGAGCAGGCCAGAGCAGTTCGGTGGTCTGACCGGGCACACGCTGAACCCGGACGACATCGCCGAGACCGCGTGGCAGATGTTCGTGAAGCGGGACCGCGCGGAGGAGGTGTTCTCGGTGCTCTAGAGGTACGAACCGGGGGTGTGGCCGAGCGAGCGGCGGAAGACGTCGATGAACGCGCTCGCGGTCGCGAAGCCGCAGTGCAGGGCCACAGCGGTGACGGACTGACCCTCGGCGAGCAGGCGCAGGGCGTGGTAGAGCCGCAGCTGCGTGCGCCACTGGGGGAACGTCATGCCCATCTCGTCGCGGAACAGCCTGGTCAGCGTCCTGCCGCTCGCGCCGGCCACGCGGCCGAGCGCTTCGAGACCGCGGGTGTCCGAGGGGTCGGTCTCGAGCGTCGCGCAGACCGCGGCGAGCCTGGGGTCGTGCGCGGTGGGGACGCGCACCGGTCGTTCGGCTGTGGTGGCCAACTGGTCGAGCAGCACCGCGCGCATTCGTTTGCCCGCAGGGGTTTCTCGGTCGGTGAGCTCTGTGTAGGTGATCAGCAGTTCTCGTAGTAGTGGCGAAACGGCGAGTGCTGTCGGTTCGTGGAGCTTCAACGGGTTCTGCTTGAGTCCGAGGAAGTGCAGCCGTGTGACGCCGTACGCGCGATGGGAGTGCACGGCGCCGGAGGGGATCCACAACGCACGGTGCGCGGGCGCGATCCAGCGCGACGCCTCCGTGTGCACGGCCACGACGCCGCGGCTGGCGTAGACGATCTGGTGTTCGTCGTGCCAGTGCGCGGTGACACCACTGGCGGCCGCCAGGTCGCGGCTCGTGGTCGGCGCCGCCGGCAGATGGCGAGAATTCGACATGCATCGGCAGAATATCGGAATCGCGAACGGCATCGCCGGCGTGAGGATCGGGGTGTGGACACCTCTCGCCGGCGGATGTCGGTCCTGGTCGCCGGGCACGCGGTGAACGACCTCTACCAGGACGCAGTGCCGGCCGTGGTGCCGTTCCTCGTGCTCGAACGCGACTACAGCTACCTCGCGGCGGCCGGCATCACGGTCGCCGCGACGGTGCTGTCGTCGGTCGTGCAGCCGTTGTTCGGCGTCCTGACCGACCGGCGTCCGATGCCGTGGCTGGTGCCGCTGGGGATGACGCTCGCGGGTGCGGGGATCGGGTTGTCGGGCCTCGGTGACTCGTACGTCCTCACGTGGCTGGCGATCGCGTTGTCCGGCCTCGGCGTCGCCGCGTACCACCCGGAGGCGGCGCGTCTCGCTCGTCGGGTCGCACGGGACAGCCACGTCGGCATGAGCTGGTTCGCGGTGGGCGGCAACGTCGGGTTCGCCCTCGGGCCGGTGCTCGTCACGCCGGTGCTGGCGTTCGGCGGGCTCGCGTGGAGTCCGCTGCTCGCCGTGCCCGCGCTGGTGGGAGGCGTGCTCACGGCGGTGGCGCTGCGCGGGGTGCACGGTGCTTCGGCTGCCGTGGAGGTGAAGGCCGGGCGGGACGACTGGGGCAGTTCGGCCGGCTGACGGTGGTGATCGTCGCGCGGTCGATGGTGACGTTCGGGCTCGGCACGTTCCTCGCTTTGTGGGTGGCCCAACGGGTCGGCGGCGGTCCGGCGGCGGGGGCCGTGGCGCTCGTCGTGCTGTTCGGGGCCGGTGCCGCGAGCACGTTGCTCGGCGGCGTGCTCGCCGGGCGTTTCGGGCGCGTCCGGGTGTTGCAGGTGTCTTATGCGGCCGCGGTGCCTGCGGTGGCCGGTGTGGCGTTGGTGCCCGGTCCTGCCGTGTACCTGATGGTGGCTTTTGCGGCCGTGTCGTTGTACGTGCCGTTCTCGCTGCACGTCACCCTCGGCCAGGACTACCTGCCCAACCGTCTCGGCACCGCGAGCGGCGTCACGCTGGGTCTCGCGGTCAGCATCGGCGGGCTGGGCTCACCGGTGGTCGGCGCCGTGGCAAGCGCAACGAACCTGCAGTGGGGCCTGCTGTCTCTCGTAGTGCTGCCTATCGTCGCGTGGGTGGCGGCACGAGGTCTGCGCTCACCTGTGCGCGTGTAGTTCGATGCGCGCTCTAGTCGCGATGACTACCGTGGGGCGCGTGCGAGTGGCGACCTGGAACGTGAACTCCGTCAAGCAACGCGTGCCCCGCCTGCTGCCGTGGCTGGACCAGCGGCAGCCGGACGTCGTGTGCCTGCAGGAGACCAAACTGGCCGACGACGCCTTCACCGCGCTGCTCGGCGACGCCCTGAAGGAACGCGGCTACGAGGTAGCGCTGTTCGGCGAAACGCAGTGGAACGGCGTGGCCCTCCTCTCGCGCGTGGGCCTGGAAGACGTCGCGGTAGGCGTCGCAGGCGCACCGGGCTTCCCGCACATCGAGGCCCGTGCCGTCGCGGCAACGTGTGGCGGCGTGCGCGTCCATTCGCTGTACGTGCCGAACGGCCGTGAGCCCGAGTCGGACCACTACAAGTACAAGCTGGAGTGGCTGGCGGCCCTGCGTGACGTGCTCGAAGCGGGCCCGGCGGACGCGCTGGTGTGCGGTGACATCAACATCGCGCCGACCGACGCGGACCTGTTCGACCCCGAGGCCTACATCGGCCAGACCCACGTCACCAAACCCGAACGCGCCGCACTGCAGGCCATCGAGGCGTTGGGGTTCCACGACGTCGTGCGCGACCGCTGGCCCACCGAGCGGATCTTCAGCTACTGGGACTACCGGGCCGGCATGTTCCACCGCGACCTCGGGATGCGCATCGACCTGATCCTCGCGTCCGCCTCCGTGGCGCCGCGGGCCAAGGCCGCGTGGATCGACCGGCACGCGCGCAAGGGGACCGGGCCCAGTGACCACGCGCCGGTGATCGTGGATCTGGACGAGGCTCCTGACGGGGACATCGGGCCCGTGGTGCCGCCGCCTTCGTCGCCTGGGTCGAAGAAGAAGGTCAAGCTGCCGCAGGCCAAGTGATCGCTAGGAGGACGGCAGCGTCACCGTGAACGCCGCCCCGCCCTCCGCCGCCGGCCCCGCCACGATCGTCCCACCCATCCGCGTCACCAGCCCGTGCACCAACGCGAGCCCCACCCCGGTCCCGACCGGCCGAGACTCCTGGTACCGCGCGTGCAGCACCCCGCGGTCGAACGCCACGGCGTAGTCCTCGGCGGCCAGCCCGGGCCCGCCGTCGCGCACCTCCAGCACGGACGACAGCGCGAGCACCACGGGACGTCCGGCGGGGGTGACGCGCAGGGCGTTCTCCATCAGGCCGTCGATGACCTGACGCAGCCGCCGCGCGTCCGCCCGCACCACCGGTGAGGCGGTCACGTCCAGAACGAACGTCACCCCGCGGGCGTGGCAGCGGGCGTGCCACACCTCGGCGGCCGAGCGGACGACGGGTTCCAGGGAGATCGTGGCCATGTCCAGGCGGAAGTCGTCGGCGCCCAGGCGGGCGAGGTCGAGCAGGTCGGTGACCAGGCGGTCCAGGCGGCGGGCCTCGTCCAGGATCACGGTGCCGACCGGCGCCACCTGGGTGCCTGAGACCACGCCGTCGGCGAGGGACTCCGCGAAGCCCGTCACGGCGGTGAGCGGGGTGCGGAGCTCGTGGGAGACGGAGAGCAGGAAGTCGCGTTGGCGGGACTCGCTGCGCTGCAACGCATCCGCCAGGGAGTTCATCGCCTGGCTCACCTCGGCGAGCTCGGACG
Source organism: Lentzea sp. HUAS TT2 (assembly GCF_051853195.1). NCBI lineage: Bacteria > Bacillati > Actinomycetota > Actinomycetes > Pseudonocardiales > Pseudonocardiaceae > Lentzea > Lentzea sp. HUAS TT2. Next base: position 4,692,539 of record NZ_CP196667.1, read on the forward strand.
TGCCGGACACGGGGACGCGGAGGTCGCGGCGGCCCGCGCTCATCGAGTGGGCCACGGAGGCGACTCGGCGCAGTGGGCGGGCCAGGAACGTGCCCAGGGCCAGGCCCGCGAGGCAGGCGACGGCCAGGCCTATGCCCAGGGCGCCGAGGATGTTGCGCACCAGCTTGCGGTAGGTCCCGCTGGTCTCGGTCTCCTGGACCAGGGCGAAGCCGCCCGCCCCCGACGGACGGGCCTCCACGTTCAGACGGCCGCTCACCCCGGACACAGGAGAACCCGAGAGCACCGCGCGGTAGTCGACGGCGCGCACCGCACGGACTGCCGCGCGGTCGGAGCCGTTGACGTCGCCGGACGCGGTGATCCGCACGATCGCGATGTCCTGGCCTTCCAGGATCTGCTCGACGCGGTTGTTCGAGATCTGGCCCGCCACCACGTCGGCCTGGGAGCGCAGGAACTCGCGGCTCACCTGCTGCGAGGTCGAGAGCACCAGGCGCAGTGACACGAAGCCGGCGACGACCACGGCCACGAACGCGACTCCCAGGCACAGCAACGCTATCCGGCCCGCGAGGTTCACGACGCGTCCGCCGAGTAGCCGACGCCGCGCACTGTCCTGATCGGACTGAGAGCGCCGAACTTGGCGCGCAGCTGGGCTATGTGGACGTCAACGGTTCGTGTACCGGCCACGGAGGAGTAGCCCCACACGGCCGAGAGGAGCTGCTCGCGCGAGAACACCTGACGTGGATTCTTCATCAGGTACGAAAGCAGCCCGAACTCCGTAGATGTCAACGACACCTCGTCCGAACCCGCGAACGCGCGCCGTTCGCCGACGTCGAGCCGTACGGAACCCACCTGCAGAACGTCCGGCACACCACCGGAAGAACGACGCAGCACCGTTCGCACGCGCAGGGCCAGTTCGCGCGGGCTGAAAGGCTTGGTGATGTAGTCGTCGGCGCCCAGTTCCAGGCCCAGCAGGCGGTCCACCTCGTCGTCGCGGGCCGTCACGAACAGCACCGGCGTCCAGTCGCCGGCGGCACGCATGGCCCGGCAGACCTCGATGCCGTTGAGCACGGGCAGTCCGACGTCCAGCACCACCGCGACGGGCGAGAGCGAGCGGACCGCGGCCAGTGCCGCGTCCCCCGAGGACTCCAGGTGCACGCCGAAACCGTCGCGCCTCAGGTACAGCGCGACGAGCTCGGCGATCGCCGGTTCGTCCTCCACGACGAGCACCAGGCCACGTTCCACGCGTTCACCCCGGCTGGTTGAGTTCCGACTCGATGCTGTTCAGCGTTGCCTCCACATCATCGAGGTCCGGCGGCGGCTCCTCACTCCGGCACGCCGTCAGCGACACCAGCAGGGCCAGGGCTGCGACCCACCTCACTTGGACCCGCAGTGCTCGGACTTGAACTTCGTGACCCGCTCCGACGCCTTCGCCAGCTTCACGAGCTGCGCGTCCCGCAGCTTCAGCCGCGCGTCCAGCACGTCCGCGCGCGCCGTGTTGCCTGCCTTGCGGTCGTCGGCGGACTTCTGCTCGATCCACTTCTTCGAGCCGAGCGTCTCCGCGGTGCCGTTGATCTTGTCGGTCAGCGCCTTGACCTTGGCCTCGACCCGCGGCACCCGCTGTGAGCAGATCTTCTGCACCTTCTCGGGGCTGATCGTGATCGGTTCCTGCGCCGACGCGGTGCCCGCGCCCAGCAGCAGCATCCCCAGCACGAGCCCACCGATTCGCGAAATGTTCATGGCACAGAACGATGACCGGCCACGGTCAGAACGAGGTCCGCCGAATGTTCGGGTTCTGCAAAGATCACCGCAGGGCGATCCCGCGGACGGCGGCGGCCTGGAGCATCGGCCGCATCCGGTCCCACACCCGCTCCGACCGAAGCTCCTCCGCCGCCCGCACCGCGCTCAGCCCCACGGCCTGGCCCTCGTCGAGGTCGCCGTCGAGGAAGTGGCACGCGGCCAGCGAGATCAGGCAGAACGCCGTGCTGCGTGCCATCGCGGGCCCGAACCGCTCGATGGCCGAGGTCAGCGCCGGTATCGCGGCCTCGGTGTCGCCGAGCTCCGCGTGGACCGTGCCGATCATCGCGGTCAGGTCGGTCTCGTCGTGGAACCGCGCCCAGTCCGGCACGTGCGTCAGGTCCGCCGCCGCGAACGCGTCCTGAGCCTTTCCCAGCGCGTACAACGATTCCGAGGAACGGTTCTGGCGCGCGTACGCCCACGCCTCGTTCGAGTGCATGATGCTCGACGCCAACGGTGCGAAGGCGCCCCTCTGGAAATAGGCCAGCGCATCACCCGGTGCGCCGTGGTGCAGATGCACGCGCCCGCGCCGGTAAACGATGTTGGTCGTGAGCTCTTCGTCGTGACGTGCGAAATCCAGCGCACGGTCGAAATGGTGGTAGGCCGCCCCGACCTGGCCGCTGTCGAACGAGGTCCACCCGGCGAGGTTGTGCAGATCCGCGACGGCGGACAGCAGGCGCGCCCGCACCGGGTCGGCGGCTTCGGCGGCCAGCAGCTGCTGCGCCCAGTAGATCCGCACGACGACCGCGTCGCGGCACGCACCTCCGCCGTGCTGGTAGTCGACCGAGCGCAGCGAACGCGTCTGCGACTCCAGTTGCTCCACATCGCTCATGCCGATGCGGCTGGAGTGCGGAGGAGGAAAGTACGCAGGATTCGCCATGTGGGGTACACCTCTGCGCCGCCGTTGAAATCCGAGAGTAGGGCGCACGGCACCGGCTGAGAAGAGGTTCTCCGCGGGCTGGAATCAAGGTGCGAAACGTGATTGAACAGGTATTAATCCGGGTATGCCGGATGCCGTCACCGAGCGCATTGTGTTCATCATGAGGAAATGCAGGCATCTGCGGCTGGTGAACCCCTCTGAGGCCGAGGACCCCACGATGCCCGCGGTCCTCGCCGCCGAGGACCTGGCCGAGGAGCTGGGTCTCGACCCGCACGCCCGCGTCACCTGTGGCCTGCACCGATGCTGGCTGCACCAGTGCGTCGCCTCGCCGGACCACGTGATGCCCGTGACCGGACACCGGTGGTGCCGCCCCTGCCGCCGCCCACTCGAAGTCCTCGTCGACGGGACGACGGCGCGCCTCTACTGCCCCCGGTGCGGAACGGGAACCCCGGACACGGCGGCGAACCGGCAGGTCGTCAGGGCGTGCCAGACGAGCATCGCGGCGATGCACGCCCAGTAGAACGACCCGGAAGCGTTAAGCCTGGTGGGTGAAGACGGCGGCCTCCGGGAGATGGCTCGGGGGCCGCTGGCTCTCCTCCGGCACGTCGAGCAACGCCCAGATGATGTGCCGGCCGCCTCCCGCGGGCGTCTCGCCCATCGTGAAGTTGCAGACGGCGATGGACGCGACGTTGTGCCGCATGATGTGCCACTGCTTGAGGTCGAAGCGTGCGGTCGTGCGCACGGCAACGGACAACTTGTCCCCACGCACGCGCAGCAGCAGCGAGAGAGGGCTGTCGTCCTCGATGTGCGACACCAGCTCCACCGCCACCTGCGGCGCGACGTCGAGCATCGACTGCAGGCCCCACCGCTCGCAGGCGCGTTCGGTGAGCCGCTCGGCCACGTGCGGCAGGCAGCGGCACGTCGGCAACGCCGCGTCCACGCGGTCCTCGTGCCGGTGCCGCACCACGGCGGCCACCGCGGCGGACGTCGTGGAATGCAGCGGGATGTGCCGGGGCAGACCGCGCGACTCCAGCGTGGAGCGCAGCTCGTGGTCACTCACGACGAGACTCAGCGAGATGCCCGGCCAGCGCGCCGCGGACAGCCACACGACGTCGAACAGCACGAGCAGCGCGGGGGACTCGGCGACCAGCTCGTCGAGCTCCACCACCACGCCCACGAGCTCCTTGGTGGCGTGGTCGAGCAGCAGGTCCTGCGCGCGCATGTACGTCATCCAGTCGAGTCGCCCGCTGAAGCGGACGACGAGGACCCCGTTCTGCTCCCGGACATCGACCTCGAGGCTGTCACCGGCCATGATCCCGTCCCCTCGCGCAGGCGCCTCCCCAAGCGTTCAAGACTGGCGAGGTGACCGCATGCGCCCTAGGGGGTAACTACCCGTGTTTTGCCGTTGGTGCCTACGGGGGACCACATTGCAGCGGGAGATCCAGCCGACCTAGGGTGCCGCTGTGGGCGGTTCGCTTTCCCCAGGTCGTAAAGGCAATTTGCCTGCCGACACAACTACTTTCGTCGGCCGCAAGCACGACGTCGCCGAGGTGAGAAGGCTGCTGTCCGAGTCGCGCCTCGTCACTCTGACGGGTGTCGGTGGTGTCGGCAAGACGCGGCTGGCGCTGCGGGCGGCCGCCGAGACGAGCAGGGCGTTCCGCGACGGGGTGTGGTTCGTCGACCTGGGCGGTGTCACCGACCCGGAACTGGTCGTGCACACGGTCCTGGTGCAGCTGGGCGTCCACGACGACACGGTCCGCCAGCACCGCACCGTCCTGGTGGAACACCTGCGCGACCGGCAGATGCTGCTGGTCCTGGACAGCTGCGAGCACGTCGTCGCGGCGACCGCCGGCCTCGTGGACGCGTTGCTGCGCGGGGTCCCCGGCCTGCGCGTGCTCGTCACCAGCCGCGAACGCCTCGGCGTCGACGGCGAACACCTCTGGCAGGTCATGCCGTTGCCGGGCGACCCTGCGCTGGCGCTGTTCGCCGAACGGGCCGTCGCCGTCGAACCGGGGTTCGTCCTCGACGGGTGCAACCACGACAAGGTCAGCCAGATCTGCGCTCTGCTCGGTGGAATCCCCTTGGCCATCGAACTGGCCGCGGTGCGTCTGCGCGTGTTGAGCCTTGACCACTTGTTGTCCAGATTGGACAACACCTTCCGGGTCCTCGCGGACGGCAAACGTGGTGGCGATCCTCGTCATCAGACGTTGCACGCCGCGGTGGACTGGAGCTTCCACCTGTGCACGCGGCCCGAGCAGATCCTGTGGGCACGGGCGTCGGTGTTCGCCGGCACGTTCGACCTGGAGGCGGCCGAACGGGTCTGCTCCGGTGACGGCGTCGCGCCGGACGAGGTCATGCACTCGCTGATGGGCCTGGTCGACAAGTCGGTCGTGGTGTCGGAGCAGCACCCGTCCGGAACGCGCTTCCGGTTGCTGGAACCGTTGCGCCAGTACGGTCTGGGCAAGCTGCGCGACGCCGGCCGCGAACAGGTGGTGCGTGAACGGCACCGGGACCACTTCATCGAGTGGGCCGAGCGGCGCGAGCAGGAGTGGTTCGGCCCCGCCCAGCCGCAGATCTTCACCCTCACCCGCCTGGAGCACGCGAACCTGCGCTCCGCCCTGGACTTCTGCTTCGGCAACGACGGCGACCAGTGCGTGCACCTGGCCACCACGCTGTGGTTCTACTGGGCAGGCTGCGGCATGCTCGGTGAGGGCCGCCACTGGCTCGACCGCGCCGTCGCGAGCGCGAAACCGGGCCCGCTGCGGGCCAAGGCGCTGTGGGTCAACGGCTACGTCGCGACGCTGCAGGGAGACCTGCCGTCGTCGACGCGGATGCTGGACGAGTGCCACGAGTACGCCGTCGAGTCCGGTGACGGTCCCGCGCTCGCCTACGCGACCCACCGCCTCGCCTGCACGCACCTGATCGGCGACGACCTCGCGCTGGCTGACAGCCTGTTCGAGGAGGCCATGCGGCTGTACCGGGGCCAGGGCACGGTCAACAGCCACACCATGCTCGCCGGCATCGAGCTGGCGATCTCGGCGACGTTCCAGCACGACTTCGCCGCCGCGGAACGGCTCTGCGTCGAGGCGAGGGCCGTCGGGGAGAAGCACGGCGAGCTGTGGGCGCAGGCGTACGCGGTCTACGGGCTGGCGTTGTGCGCGTGGGTCAGCGGTGACCTCGTGCGCGCGGACCGGCTCGGCCGGGAGTGCCTGCGGATGAAGCGCTCCTTCCACGACCTGCTGGGCATCGTGCTCGCGATCGAGGTGCTGGCCTGGATCGCCGCCTCCCAGGGCGACGCGGTGCGCGCGGCCACGTTGCTGGGCGCCACCAACGAGATCTGGCAGTCGGTGGGCTATCCCATGTTCGGGTCGCGCTACTTCGGCGCCCCGCACGGCGAGTGCGAGTCGTCGACGGTCAACGCGCTCGGCGAGCAGGAGTTCCGGGCGATGTTCCGCAAGGGCATGGACCTCGACCTGGAGGACGCCATCGCGTTCGCCATCGGCGAGGAACAGCCTGCCGACCCGGCGCCGGCCGCGACCCTCACCCCGCTGACCCGGCGCGAGCAGCAGGTCGCCGACCTCATCGCCGGGGGCATGTCGAACAAGGAGATCGCGGCCAGCCTGGTGATCGCGCGGCGGACCGCGGAGGGGCACGTCGAGCGGATCCTGCAGAAGCTCGGCTTCACCTCACGCGCGCAGATCGCCACCTGGGTCACCGAAAGACGCTCCTGAGCGCCTGGCCGGCAGTTCTGTCCCAGCCCGTTGGGCCCAGTTCCCGACGAGCCACAAGGGACGTCGCCGCGTGCTCTTTTTCTGCGGTACGCGGGGCCCCCGCGTGCGCTGTGAGAGTACGTAGGGTCCCCGCGTGAGGTTCCAAACTTGAGCCGGGGGCGCTCAAGTTCTGGGCTGGGGCGTAGCCCCGCCGGTTCGGGCAGGGCTTCTGGCCAGGTGTTTTAGTCGATGCACGGGACGCCGTCGTTCGGCGGCGGGGGAGGCGGCGCGGTGGCCAGCTCGGTCACCTTCGCCTGCACCTTGGCCGGGTCGACCCTGTTCACGTCCTGCCCGCCCACGTTCGCGCCGCCCTCGACCGGCAGCGTCTCGAACCGCACCTCAGCAGGGATGCTCCTGGCGAACTCGACGAGGTCGAACCGCGCGTCCAGCACGACGTCCTGCTTCGCCATGTCGATCATCGCCTGGACCACGCCGAGGTCCGCGCCCTTCAGCCTGCGCGCGACCGCGGAGAGGAACGCCTGCTGCCGCCGCGTGCGGTCCAGGTCGCCGTTGGGCAGTCCGTGCCGCTGCCGCACGAACGACAGCGCCTGCCCCGCGTCGAGGTGCTGCGGCCCTGCCGGGAAGTCCGCGCCGGACAACGGGTCCTTCGTCGCGTTGCGCAGGCACACGTCCACGCCGCCGAGCCCCTCGGCGATGTGGAAGAACCCGATCAGCGACAGCTCGACGAGGTGGTCGATCGGCTGGCCCAGAAACGCCGACACCGTCTGCACCTGCGCCCTGCGGCCCGCCTCACGCCCGGCGTGTTCGAGCTCGCGCTTGTCGTGCGACCCGGCCGCGTGCAGCCGGTCCTCCTCGGTGATCTTGGCCCGCCCGTAGGCCTCCTTGATCTTGCCCTCGCCTCCCGACGACAGCGGCACGAGGTTGTCACGCGGCACCGACATCGCCACCGCGGGCCCGGAAACCGGGATGTGCAACAGGATCAGCGTGTTCGCGTTGTACCCGCCGCGGTCGCTCTCGCCCGCCTGCATGCGCCGCAGCACGTCGTCGGGCAGCGGTTCGCCGTGCAGGTCGAGCCTGGTCGTGAGACCCATGATCAGGATGTTGCGGCCGGACGCCGAGCGCGGCGCGTCGTCCGGGATGGCGTACGAGCGCTCGACCCCCGTCGAGATCGTGGACACCGTGGCCCAGGCGAAGCCGGAGACCACGAGCACGGCCACGCAGACGACGCTCCACGCGGTGCGGAACAGGACGAGAAAGGCCGTGCGGTGATAGCGAGCACGTGACTGCATGAAAAAGACACCCCCTGAACTATTCTATGTGTTCATGGGGGTTCAACTGCCGACTTTGGCGGCGGTGGCGGTGCTTGCGGTGTTCACACAGGTGGGGATCTGGGTGGACGGGGACAAACTCGGATGGCCCTTCGGCGTCTGGTTGTTCGCGGGCACGGTTGCGGCTGCGGCGCTCGTGCGCCGCGTGGGGTTGTGGACGGTGGCACCGGCGCCACCGGTCGTGTTCGTCGTCGTCGCTGTGGGCAACGCGGCCTGGCAGCGGCAGGCACATCGGCAATCGTTGTGGAGCAACAACAAGGAGTTCGTCGCGGACGCGGTCCCGTGGTTCGTCAACGGGTTCCCGTGGCTCGCGGCGTCGGTCGGCGCGGCCGTGGTGGTCGCGTTCGTCCGCGTGGTTTCTGGGGGGAAACGAGAATGCAGGTCTTCGTCGACGACAGAGGCGGCAGACGGGTAGCGGCCAGGCTGATCAGCCTGATCGTCGCAAGTGGACTGATCGTGTTCGCCGCGGTGGTCGGCGGCACGCTGCTGGGAACGTGGTGAGACGCCCGCCCCGGCTGCACTGGGTCTCGATCCTGCTCGGACTGGTCGTGCTGATGTGCGTGGTGACCTTCCACGCCTACACCGCGATCAGGCTCGAGCCGGTGCAGCACGCCGGTCAGCACCGGGAGCTCCCGGACCGCACGCTCGCGCTGGCGTTCCACGGCGGCCCGGACCCGAAGTGGACCCCGCGCGTGCTGGACGCGTTGCGGGACAACGGGATCAAGGCGACGTTCTTCGTCGTCGGCACGCAGGTCACCCGGAATCCGGAGCTGACGCGCAGGATCGCCGACGAGGGTCACCAGATCGGCATCGACGGTTTCCGCGCCGAGGGCGACCACACCGACCCGTTGAACGTGGCGTTCGCGCAGGCGGCTCTGGCCGATGCGCTCGGCGTGCACGCACGGCTGGTGGGTGCCCCGGCCGAGGTCGACAGCGGCGATCGCGACTACCAGGACATCGGCACGCTGGTGCGGATGTCGTTGCGGGAGAACAGGGGTGTCGTCCGGCTGCACGACGACGGCAGCATCGGCGCGGACATCGTCCGTGCGCTCGCGAAGGAACCGGGCTACCGGTTCGTGCCGGTCAGCGACGAGCTGCCGGTCCAGGCCTCCGCGCGCGAACGGTTCACGGGCGCGGCCACCGCGTGGTCGCAGCGCAACGGCGGCATCGTGCTGGTGCTGTTCGGCACGGCCATCGCGATCGCCGCGTTGCTCGGGCTGTTGCGCACCCTCATGCAGCTCGGGCTCGCGCACACCGATCGCAGGCTGCGCCGGGAGCAGGAGCCGCCGCCGTGGTTCGCGCCACCGGTCTCGGTGGTCGTCCCCGCGTACAACGAGGGCGTGAACATCGCCGCCACGGTCCGGTCCATCGCCGGCAACGACCATCTCGCCGACGTCGAGGTGATCGTCGTGGACGACGGCTCGACCGACGGCACCGCGGCCGTCGCCGAGGAGCTGGACCTGCCGGGCGTCACGGTGATCAGGCAGGTCAACCAGGGCAAGCCGGCTGCGTTGAACGCGGGCATCCGCGCGGCACGGCACGACGTGCTGGTGCTGGTGGACGGCGACACGATCTTCGAACCGGGCACGATCGGCCAGCTCGTGCAGCCGTTCGCGGAGTCCGGTGTCGGTGCGGTCTCCGGCAACGCGAAGGTCGGCAACCGGCAGGGCCTGCTCGGTCGCTGGCAGCACCTGGAGTACTGCGCGGGGTCCAACCTGGACCGGCAGATCCTGCACGCGCTGCGCTGCATCCCGACGGTGCCGGGTGCGGTCGGGGCGTTCCGCAGGGCCGCGCTCACCGACGTCGGCGGTGTCAGCGACGACACGCTGGCCGAAGACACGGACCTCACGATGGCGGTCACGCGGGCGGGCTGGCGGGTCGCCTACCGCCCGGAGGCGAAGGCGTGGACGGAGGCACCGGGCACCGTCCAGGGCTTGTTCAAGCAGCGCTATCGCTGGTCGTACGGCACTTTCCAGGCGATGTGGAAGCACCGCGGCGCCCTGGCGGAGAGTGGGCCGATGGGCCGGTTCGGGCTCCTGTACCTGTTGGCGTTCCACCTGCTGCTGCCACTGCTCGCGCCGGTGATGGACCTGTTCGTGCTGTACGGGTTCCTCGTCGCGGACGCGCCGCTCGCGCTGGTCGTGTGGGTGGTGTTCCTGCTGATCCAGACGGCGAGCGCCGGGTACGCGCTGCGGCTCGACGGGGAGTCGCTCAAGCCGTTGTGGGCGTATCCGCTGCAGCAGGTCGTGTATCGGCAGCTGATGTACGCGGTGGTGATCCAGTCGTTGATCACGGCGGTGCACGGCACGCGGCTGCGGTGGATGTCGGTGAAGCGGACGGGTCGGCTCGAGAGTGCGCCTGGCGGTACTGTCCCCGTCACCTGAGACACGGGAGACATGTTGGGTCGCACGCCCCTGGACGCGCCGGAACGCCAGCAGGAGGTCTTCGCCGCCGTGCTCGGCGTCCTGGCCGAGGTGGGGTACGCGCGGTTCAACATGGACCTCGTCGCCGGCAGGGCGCGCGCCAGCAAGGCGAGCCTCTACCAGCGCTGGCCGTCCAAGGCCCGGCTGATCACGGACGCCCTGAAGGCGAACCTGCCCCGGTTCCCGCAGCCGGACGAGGGCACGTTCGCCGGAGACGTCCGCCAGATCCTGCTGGCCTGGGGCGAGCCGATGCCGTTCGACACGGCGGGGATCTTCCTCGGACTGCTGGAAGGCAGCCGCCAGGACGCCGACCTCGCGTGCCTGCGCGAGGAGCACATCGACCGCGCCTACACCGAACACCTCCGGGTGGCCGTGGACCGGGCGAAGGACCGGGGCGAGCTGCCCGGCGACCTGAACACCGACGTCCTGATCACCGCGCTGATCTCGACGTTCGTGCTGAGGTCGGAGGAGCTGGGCGTGGTCGACAGCATCGTCGACGGCCTGTTGAGACCGCTCCTCGGTGCTTTTAGGGCCAAATAACTCGTCAAAGCGTAGTTTCTTCGCTACGTTCGGTCATGATTTCAAAAGAACAGTTCTGTTCTATTGAGGGGAATCCCGTGACTGAAGCTGCTGTCTGCCCGGTCCACCACGAACGCGACCACCCGCTCCAGCCGCCGATCGGTTTCGCCGAGGCCGTGAGCGACGGGCCGGTGAAGATGCTGTGGCCCAACGGCGTCGAGGCCTGGGTGGTGTCGAGCTACGCCGGTGTCCGGCAGGTGCTCTCCGACCCGCGGTTCAGCACCCGCAAGGGCGGACAGCCCGAGATGCGCACCGACGACGGCGAGGAGGTGCTCGACCCAGACCAGCCCGGCAACATCAACGGCATCGACGGCGCCGAGCACATGCGGTTGCGGCGTCCCCTCTCGCGCGGCTTCATGGTCAAGCGCATGAACGAGCTGCGCCCGCGCATCCAGCAGATCGTCGACGAGCACCTCGACGTGATGGAGGCCAAGGGCGCGCCGGCGGACCTGGTGACCTCGCTGTGCCTGCCGCTGCCGTCGCTGGTGATCGCCGAGCTGCTGGGCGTGCCGCCGGAGCACCAGGAGCTGTTCCAGGCCACGGCCGGGGACCTGTTCGGCAAGAACGGCTCCAAGGACGAGTACCTCGCGCACGCCACCAAGCTCGCCGAGGTGCTCGCGCCGATCGTCGCGGAGAAGAAGGCCGCCGGGTCGAACGACGACATGATCGGCCTGATGGCCAACGACACCGACTTCAGCATGGACGAGCTGATCTTCCTGTGCATCGGCCTGCTCGCCGCCGGGCACGAGACCACGTCGAACTTCCTCGGCCTGTTCACGCTGCACCTGTTCGAGAAGCCGGACCAGCTGGAGATCCTGCGGCGCGACCCGAGCCGCGCGGACGTCATGGTCGAGGAGCTGATGCGGTACACCGTCGGCCGGCTCGGCGGCCCCGGCCTCACCCGCAGGGCCACCGAGGACGTCGAGGTCGACGGCGTGCTGATCAGGGCGGGCGACTGGGTGAGCGTGTCGCTCATGGCGAACCTCGACGAGGCGCTCTGCCCGCGTGCGGAGGAGCTGGACCTGGAACGCGACGCCGTGTCGCACCTGGGGTTCGGGTTCGGTCCGCACCAGTGCCTCGGCGCCAACCTGGCCCGTGCCGAGCTGCAGATCGGGCTGCGGTCGCTGTTCGAACGGTTCCCGAACCTGCGGCCCGCCGTGCCCGTCACGGAGATGAGCTACCGCAACGACATGATCACCTACGGCGCCGCCGAGATCCCGGTGGTCTGGTGACCACCGTCCGGATAGACCAGGCGAGGTGCATCGGGTCGGGGCAGTGCGTGCTCGCCGCTCCGGACGTGTTCGACCAGTCCGACGATGACGGGCTCGGCCTCGTGGTGATCGCGGAGCCGCCCGCCGAGCTGCTGCCGGGGGTTCGTGACGCGGTGGACAGGTGCCCCGCCCAGGTGGTGAGCCTGGAAGAGTGACTTGATCGGCCGTCCCGGTGAGACGTCGTCACTGGAAATGGATTCAGCTGGGATTCGCTGACACCGTGTTGGCCCCTTTCCGTTCACCATGACCGTCCGAAATCGTAAGCGCGGCCACCACGGCGTTGTGGTGGCCGCGTCCGCATGCCCCAGGGGAGTCGAAAGACCCTTCCCGACCAGGTCGGACAACGGGATGGTGGCGGCGGCGTGGTGAATACCGGCGGTGTGTAACGGGTACTCGTACAACGGGTAGCCGGCGCACGTCAGGAGGGCCCACTATGGTCAACGGCGATGCGTTTCCCGCTCGCGTGGACAAAACCGACGTGCGGCATGTCGAAACGCTGACGAGCGCACTGCGGGCGTTGGACCGCGAATACGGCGGCGGCGCCTGCCGGGACGCCTGTGTCGCGTTGCTCGGCTGGGCGAACCCGTTGCTCGGCGGCGGCTCGGACGGACAGGTGCTGCACCGGCTGCAGGTGGCCATCGCGGACCTGCACAACCTGGCCGGCTGGGCGTCGTTCGACATGGGCCTGCTCGAGTCCGCACACCTGCACTTCGGCCGTGCGATGGGCCTCGCGCGCGCATCGGGCAACAGCGCGCTGGAAGCGAACATCCACTACCGCATGGGCCGCGTGCACCTGCACTACGAACTGGCCGAGGACGCGTTGGCGTCGTTCCAGCACGGACTGCCCATCGCGCAGGCCAGCGGATCCACACTGGCCGTGTCGATCCTGCACGCCAACGAGGCGTGGGCGCTCGCGAAGATGGGCGCGGAAAGGCAGGCGTTGCGCCAGTTCGCCCGCGCGGAGGACGAGTTTGGACGTGCCGCAGGCGAGGACGCACCGCCGTGGGCGCAGTTCTTCGACCTCGCCGACCTGGTGTCGATCGGCGGCATGGTGCACACCGAGCTCGCGCGCACCTGCGACGTGAAGTACGCGCGGTCGGCGATCCCGCTGCTCACCAGGGCGATCTCCGCCGGGGGAGAGGACGCGTCGCGCAGCCAGTCGTTCCGGCTGGCCGCGCTGGCGATGAACTACCTGGTGCAGAACGAGACCGAACGTGCGCGCGAGGTCGGGGAGCAGGCGATCGCGCTGTCCGGCCCCATCCGCTCGGCCCGCACCCGCGATCGCATGCGGCCGTTGAAGCAGGAGGCGGAACGGTTGCGGGGCAACGAGGCCGCGGACGACCTGGCGTCCCGTCTGGGGAAGTTCATGACGGCGTCACAAGGTGCGGCCTGAAAGGCGCCACCGGGGCCCGAGGAGAGGTTTGGGCTTCGAGCCCCGGCGGCACCGTCTTGAGGGGAGCGGCGCCCGCCTGGGGGGCCAGGGCACCGCTCCGGTCCGGTGCGTCAGCAGCGGATGGAGGTCTCGGCGCGGTAGGTCGCGGCGCCGGAGGACCACTCCGCGAACGCGTTGGTGCAGGTGTCCAGGGTGTTCGTGCCGTACGACCAGAGTTCCTGCTGCCGGTAGCCGCCCGCCTTGCGGCCCTCGTGGCCGTACGGCTCACGTGACCACTCGTTGCCCCACTTCGCGATGATGACGAACAAGGGGGTGTAGGGCGCGCCCGCGTTGTGCACGCTGTCCCACGTGTAGATGTAGGCCCAGTTCTTGCCGCAGCCCTTGAACTGCTTGACCGAAGCCCACTTCTGGCCGCCTGAGCCGATGTACGCGGTGCTGCCGATCTGCGTCACCGGTCCGCAACCGGGGGCGCTCTCGGCATGGGCCTGACCGGAGGTCACCACTCCCAATAACAACGCCGCGGCGGCGACGAGGGTTGTCCTGCTCATGGGCGAGAAGCATCACGCGGCCCGCTGACATTTCGCTGACACCTCGGGTTACCGGCTGGTTAGGATCGGGCTCATGCAACGCCGGTGGGAGTTCAGGGTTCTCGGATCGTTGCAGGTCATCGACTCGGGCAGGGCGGTGGAGCTGCGTTCGGCCAAGCAGCGCGTCCTGCTCGCCGCGTTGCTGATGAAGGCGAACGCGCCGGTGTCCTCGTACGAGCTGATGGAACACCTCTGGGGCGAGGAGCCGTCGGGTGCGGCGCGCGCGACCCTGCAGACGTACGTCATGCGGTTGAGACAGTCGCTGGACGACCTGGCGGACCGCAAGCTCGTCCGCACGTGGCCGACGGGCTACTCGATCCACGTCGAGGACGACCAGCTCGACCTGCTGACGTTCCAGCGGCTGCGTGCGGAGGCCCGCCGCGCGCCCGACCTCGAGACCGAGGCCCGCCTGCTCGGTGAGGCCGCGGCGCTGTGGCGCGGACCGGCCCTCGACCAGGTGTCGTCGCTGCGGATGGAGCAGACCGACGTGCAGCGGCTCAACGAGCAGCGCTGGGAGGTGCTGGAGCGCCGCAACGACGCCGACCTGCAGCTGGGCCGGCACGACCAGATCGTCGACGAGCTGCGCTCGCTCGTCGCGGAACACCCGCTGCGCGAACGCTTCTGGTACCAGCTGATGCTCGCCCTGCACCGCACCGGCCAGCAGGCGCAGGCCCTGGACGTCTACCGCCGCGCCAGCGACGTGCTCGCCGACGAGCTCGGCATCGACCCGAACGCGGAGCTGCGCGCCCTGCACATGGAGGTGCTGGCCGGCTCGTCCGCGCCGGTCGCCGTCCAGTCGGGACCGTCGTGGCTGCCGCCCGCGGTCGGCGACTTCTCCGGGCGCTCCGACGAGGTCGCGCGGCTCACCGCAGGGCTGCGCGCCGGGGGCACGTGGACGATCACCGGGCCCGGCGGCGTCGGCAAGACCTCGCTGGCCGTGCACTGCGCGCACGCCGTCCGCGACACCTTCCCGGACGGCCAGCTGTACCTGAACCTGCGCGGCGGCGAGCAGAAGCCCGTCGAGCCCGCCGCGGCGCTGGACCGGTTGCTGCGCGGCCTCGGCGTGTCCGGCGGCGCGATCCCGTCCACTGTGGAGGACCGGGTCGACCTGTACCGGGACCTGCTGTCGGACCGGCGGATCCTCGTCGTGCTGGACAACGCGGTGAACGAGGCCCAGGTGCGGCCGTTGCTGCCGGGGACGACCTCGGGTGCCGCGCTGGTGACCTCGCGCGCCGCGCTGGCCGGGCTCGAGGCGGCCCACGTCGTGCCGCTGGACGTGCTGCCGTCCGTGGAC
The DNA here is from genome assembly GCF_051853195.1 of Lentzea sp. HUAS TT2. Classification (NCBI taxonomy): domain Bacteria; kingdom Bacillati; phylum Actinomycetota; class Actinomycetes; order Pseudonocardiales; family Pseudonocardiaceae; genus Lentzea; species Lentzea sp. HUAS TT2. The sequence goes on from NZ_CP196667.1 coordinate 4,707,816, forward strand.
GCGCTGGCGTTGCTGCGGGCCGCCGTCGGTGAGGCGCGATGTACCGCCGAACCCGCCGCGGCACAGGAGATCGTGACCTACTGCGGCAAGCTGCCGCTGGCATTGCGGGTGGCGGCGGCCCGGCTGGTGGCGCGTCCGCACTGGCAGCTCGCGAAGCTCGCCGGCCGGTTGTCCGACGAACGCCGCCGGTTCGACGAGCTGTCGCTGGGCGATCTGGACGTGCGTGCCTCCCTCGCCCTGTCCTACGACGGCCTGGACGAGACGCACCGGACGGCGTTCCGGTTGCTGTCCCTGGTGGACACACCGGACTTCCCGGCCTGGGTGGCGTCACCGCTGCTGGGGCTCGGCCTGGACGACGCGGAGGACCACGTCGAGGCACTGGTCGACGCCCGGCTGGTCGACTACGCCGGCCGCGATGCGCTGGGACAGGTGCGATACCGGCTGCACGACCTGCTGCGCGCGTTCGGTCGCGAGGCCGCCTCCGAGGACCCGGCCGTCGCGCTGCGGCCGTTGTTCGAGCAGTGGCTCGACCTGGCGACGCGGGCCGACGCGGAGCTGCCGCACCAGGGCGTCCGGCTGGAACCCCTTGCGCTGGAACGGTTCGACCTCGGCGACGCGGCGGACTGGTTCGACGCGGAGTGGCTCAACGTCCACGCCGTGATCACCCAGGCCGCGGCGCTGGGGCTGGGAGACCTGGCCGCCGAGCTGGTGATCAGGTCGGCCGCGTTCTGCGACCTGCGGGCCCGGTTCGACGACTGGGCGCAGATCAACGACCTCGGCCTGTCGTGCGCGCCCGAGTCGCGCCGGCCGATGCTGTACCAGCAGCGCGGGATCCTGAGCGCGCGGCTGCACGACTACGCCGCGGCCTCGGCGCACTTCCAGGCCGCACAGGAGGGTTTCGCCGCCGCAGGGGACGTGTGGGGCGAGGCCTACGCCTGGTACGGCATGGGCTGGATGCACGAGTGGAGCGGACGGTCGGCGGAAGCCCGTGAGGCCCATCGCGAGGCCATGACGCGCTTCGCCGCGTCCAGCAACCCGCACGGCGAGATCGAGGTGCTCTGTTCGCTGGGCGCCATCGAACGCAGGGCCGGCGGGCTGGCCGCCGCGCAGCAGTACCTGGAACGGGCCTGCCGGCTCGCCGGGATGCTGGGGGACTCGCAGAGCGAGCTGATGGCCACGCTGGAACTGGGGCGGCTGCACCAGTTCACCGGGGAGCTGACGCTGTCGGCGGAGTTCCTGAGGGCCTCGCTCGCCGCGGCGCAGAAGTTCGGGGATCCCGACCTGGCGGCGAACATCCGGTTGTTCCTGGCGGACACGCTGGTGCGGTCCGGGCAGGACGCGCCGGCCGAGGAGCAGCTGCGGCAGGCGTGGGAGTTCTTCGAGGAGCACGACGACCGGCAGGGCCGCATCTGGGTGTGGCGCCTGAGGTCCGGGCTGTCCTCGTCCGCAGAGGAGGCACTGCGGCTCGCGACGCTCGCGATGGAGCAGGCCGCGGAGATGAAGTCGCCGCCGGAGTTCGGGCGGTCGTTGCGGGTGCTGGGCGACGCGCTGGAGCGGGTCGGACGGCGGGAGGAGGCGCGCGAGCACTGGCGGCAGGCGGAGGAGATGCTGACGGCGGCGGGGTTCCAGGCCGAGGTCGACGAGCTCCGCCTCGCCACCGGGCGCGCGTCGGAGTCCGGTCCGCGTTAGCCCTGGTTCTGGCTGAGCACCGTGTCGACCGTGACCCCGGAGGCCACGATCATGCTGAGCAGCGGGTCCTGCACCTGGCGGTGGAACTGCACGACGTAGTTGTCCGCGGTGGAGAACATGGCCTTCGCCATGCCCTGCCAGGTCTTCGTGATGCGGGCGACCTCGGTGCCGGTGTGGTCCTGCAGCGAGAAGTTCCAGGCGCGCCAGTTCTCCGCGTAGATGCCGCCGACCTTCGTCCCGTTGCACACGTAGGCGAAGCGGACCTTGCCGAAGACGTTCTCCTGGACGATCTCGCCGATCGGCATGCCGTCGCCGCGCTCGACCAGGACCTTCGACTTCCACATCGTCGCGGGGCGGGTGATGCGCAGCAGCGGGAACCCCTGCACGTCACGGATCTCGAGGCGGACGTCGAGCATCGCGTCCATCTTCGTGAAGGCGCGCAGGGCCTTGGCGGCACCGGACTGGCCGACCTGTTCCACCGTGCCGATGTGGCGGGCGTGCTGGTCGTAGATGACGTAGGAGTTCGACATCTCGACGAGCTTCGCCTTCTGGTTCACGACCAGGACCGGCTCGGTGAGCACCGTGCCGCCGCCTCCTGGCACGACACCCTGGACACCCGCGCGCTGGACCTGGTTCGCCACCCGGTCCTGGCCGGTGCCACCCATCTGCACCTCGGCGTGGTGGGCGTCGGACTGCTCCTGGCGCGGCTGCACGTGGGGCGTCCACTGCGTGCCGTCCCACCACCGCACGAAACGCGGGTCGGCGTTGTCCGGGTACCAGCCGGGAGCGGTGCTCATGCCGCGAGCGTACGACCCCCGCCCAGAGGTCGGGGGCGCAGCCGTTGGTGCCAGGCGACGGGCACGGTTGTCGCCTGGCAGCTCGGCAACGGGCGGATCAGCTGATCGTGATCGCGCCCGCCGGGCAGAGACCCGCCGCTTCCTTCGCGGTGGCCTCGTGCGCGGCGTCGGGGTGCTCCTCGAGGAGCACGACCGTGCCGTCCTCGTCGTTCTGGTCGAAGAGGTCGGGATCGGTCAGAACGCACATTCCCGAACCGCAGCACTTCGTCTGGTCGACGGAGATCTTCATGCCGACCACGCTACTGGCAGCGAGTGGACCCCGTAGATCCCCATGTCGGTGCGCAGCGGCACCTCCTCGGGGGCGACGTCGAGGCGGAGGTCCGGGAACTCGGCGAACAGCTTGGAGAAACCGATCCGCATCTCGATGCGGGCCAGCTGCTGGCCCAGGCACTGGTGGATGCCGTGCCCGAACGCCACGTGGCCGCTCGCCGGGCGGCGCAGGTCGAGCTCCTCGGGGTTGCCGGGGAACTTCTCCGGGTCGCGGTTGGCCGCGGGCACGTGCATCACCACGGTGTCGCCGGCCTTGATGAGGTGGCCGTCGATCTCCACGTCCTCGGTGGCGGTGCGCGTCGGTCCGAAGTGGATGATCGACAGGTACCGCATCAGCTCCTCGACGGCGTTGTCCACGACGTCCGGTTCGTCCTTGAGGATCTTGAGCTGGTCCGGGTGCTGCAGCAGCGTGAACGTGCCGAGGCCCAGCATGTTCGCCGTGGTCTCGTGGCCCGCCAGCAGGAGCAGCAGCGCCATGTTCGACGCTTCCTCGTCGGTCGGCTCGCCGGTGGCGAGCAGATCGCTGATCATGTCGTCGCCGGGGTTCGCCCTCTTGCGGGCGATCAGCTCGCGCATGAACTCCTGGATGCGTTTCATGGCCGCCATGGCCTCGTCGAACGTCGACTCCAGGCTCAGCAGCTTCGTCGTGTCCTCCTGGAACCTGTGCCGCTCGTCGTAGTCGACGCCGAGCAGCGCGCAGATCACCAGCGACGGCACCGGAAGGGCGAACTCCTTCACGAGGTCCGCCTTGCCGTCGAACGTGCGCAGGTGCTCGAGCTGGTCGTCGACGATCGTGCCGATCCACTCGGCCAGCTGGTTCATCCGCCGGACGGTGAACTGGCCCTGCAGCATCTTGCGCAGCCGGGTGTGGTCCGGCGGGTCCTGGCTCAGGAACATGCCCGGCTCGACCTTGCGCTTCTCCGCCGGCGCCTCGCCCTGGAACCTGACGTCCAGCAGGTGGTGGTTGGAGGGGTCGTTCGTGAAGTGCGGACTTCCCAGCACCTCGCGCACCTGGTGGTGACCGGTGACGAGCCAGCCGAGGTGACCGTCGGCGAACTTCAGTCTGCTGACGGCGGACTGCTCGCGGATCTGCGTGATCTCGGCGGGTGGGTCGAACGGGGTCTGGCGCGTGGTGGGCAGTTTCTCGGAGATCAGATCGGTCATCTCGCACACCTCCCAAGTGCTCGGCAGAGGACCTATTTCGAAGCTACAGAAGTTTCATGACTCCGTGAAGGTGAATCGAGGGTCACGGACCGCCAGGAACCGAGATCTGTCCGCATCTGCCGGTCGTGGGTCGCGACGGCCACGGCGGCCTGGGTCTGGTGCAGCGCCTCGGTGAGTTCGTCGACCAGGGCGATGGACAGGTGGTTGGTCGGTTCGTCGAGCAGCAGGACGTGTGGGGAGCTGCTCAGCAGGATCGCCAGTTCCAGCCGCCTGCGTTGCCCGGTGGACAGCCGGCCGACCGGTCGGAGCAGGTCATTTCCGCTGAGCAGACCGATGTCCTCCACGCGCGGACAGAGCTCGGCCGCGGTGGCGTCCTCGTTCTCGAACGCCGACTCCTGGGCGAGCAACCCGACCCTGCCGACGTGGTGCACCGTGCCGTTCGACGGCTGGAGACAGCCTGCCAGCACGTTCAGCAGCGTCGACTTCCCGGCGCCGTTCGGCCCGGTGACCAGCAGCTTCTCGCCCGCGCTGAGCGAGATCGGCTCGGTGAGGCGCAACCGTCCCGGTACTTCGAGCGGGGTGGCGTGCAGCAGGTCCCCGCTCGCCTCCAGGGCCGGTGGCGTGAACCGCAGCGGTGGCGGGGGAGCGCCGACGTGGTGGTCGTCCAGCTCCTCCAGCCGGCGTGCGACGTTGCGCATCTTGTTCGCCGCGCGCGTGCCGCGCTTGTGCTTGAACGCGCCCTTCGGCGGGCGCCACGCGTCCTGCAGGCGGGACTGGGCCCGTTCGACCTTCTCCGCCAGCTCGTCGTGCTCGGCCTCCTCCTGGGCGAACCGCTGCTCCCAGCGCTGGCGTTCGGCGCGCTTGGCCTCCTTGAAGGCCCGGTAACCGCCGCCGTGCAGGTGCACCTCGCCGTCCGGGGCCGGGTCGAGGTCGAGCAGCTGGGTGCAGGCCTCGTCCAGCAACGTGCGGTCGTGGCTCACGAGCACGACGACGCCGTGGTGGTGCTGCAGGCGTTCGGTCAGGAACGCCAGCGCGCCCGCGTCGAGGTGGTTGGTCGGTTCGTCCAGCAGCAGGACGTCGGCGCGTTCGGCGAGCAGGCACGCGAGCCGCACGCGGTAACGCTGACCCACGCTGAGCCGGGACAGCTCCACGGACCTGTCGTGGTCGGCGTCGAGGGCCTTGAGCGCGATGTCGGCGCGGCGTTCGGCGTCCCACGCCTCGATGTTCTCGGCGTGGGCCAGGGCTTGTGCGTACCGCTGCTCGTCGAACGGCTCCGCCGCACTGTCCAGTTCGGACAGTGCCTGACGGCTGTCGCGCAGTGCCTCGGACAGCAGGTCCCCCACCGTCTCGCCCTCGTGGAACGGCATTTCCTGTCGTACGAGGCTCAACGATCCGTGCCGGGTGATGGTTCCCTGGTCCGGCACCAGGTCTTCGGCGAGCAGCCGGAGAAGGGTGGTCTTGCCGCGGCCGTTCTCGCCGATGACGCCGAGGCGCTGGCCCGCGGAGACCGTCAGTGAGATGCCGTCGACGACGGGCCCGGCCTCATAGCCCTTGGTGAGATCTTGGGTCGTCAAATGAACATGCGAACGCACGGGGATCCTCTTCTGGGTACGCGAAATCAGGACGTGTTGCGCGGTGGCACACGTCCGTGATCAGAGGTAGAAGACCCCGTACCCGAATCCCATGAAACCCACGGTACCTACGGTCGCAACGCTTTTTCGACGGCTGCCTTGAGGTCTCGCACGCTCTCCTCGGTGCCGGGCGTCGGCCCGAGCGTGCTGCCGGCGCCGACGAGCCGGTAGAAGAGCAGGCCCTCGAGGAACGCCGTGAAGTGCGCGCCCGCCCGTTCGGGATCCTCGTGGCCCAGCGCCTTCGCGATCGCGGTGGCCTGCTCGCGCGGGGAGTGGACCATGATTGACTTCAGCTCGGGGTGGTGCGTGGCCTCGAGCATCGCCGCGTACCTCGCGAGCGTCCGGTTGCGCTCCACGAGCCAGCTGTCGAGCGTCCGCGCGAGGCTGCCCGCCACGTCGTCCGGATCGGGCACGACGTCGAGCCGTTCCTGGTCCGCGAGCCGCGCCACGAACCCCTCGATCAACGCCTTGCGCGTGCGGAAGTACGCACTCGTGGACCCCTCCGGCAGCCCGGCCATCCGGTCGACCGCGCGGTGGGTGAGCCCGCGCATGCCCTGTTCGGCGACGAGCTGGATCGCGGCGTCGGTGATCAGGTCTTTGCGCACTGTGCCCCTCATCTCTCTACAGCTGTAGTCTACAGATGTAGAGTCCTCTACATCTGTAGAGGAGGAAGCGATGAAGGCGATCGTGGTGGGCGGCGGCATCGGCGGGCTGGCGGTGTCGTTGCGGCGGGTCGGCTGGGAGGTCGTCGTCCACGAACGGGCGGCCGCCTTCGGGGAGATCGGCGCCGGGGTGGGCGTGATGCCGAACGCGCTGCGGGCGCTGGAGTGGATGGGCGTCGCCGACGAGGTCCGGCGGCTCGGCACCCCGCGCGTGTCCGGTGGCGTGCGGTCGTCCGACGGGCGCTGGCTCGTGCACCTGACCGACGTCGGCCAGGGGAAGGTCATCGCGATGCACCGCGCCGACCTGCACGGCGTGCTGCTGCGCGCGTTGCCGCCGGAGATCCTGTTCACCGACACCGAGGTGACGAGCGCCGACGACCTGGACGCGGACCTCGTGGTGGCGGCGGACGGCATCAACAGCCGCCTGCGCGCGGAGCTGCTGCCCGGTGCGCCGGGGCCGGTGTACGCGGGCGCGACCGCGTGGCGCGGGGTGGCCCCTGGGCCCTGCGACCTGCCCATCTCGCAGACGCTCGGTCCCGGCGCGGAGGCGGGCGTGCTGCCGTTGGGGGACGGCCGGGTCTGCTGGTACGTCGCGGTTGTCGCGCCCGCCCAGGCCGACCTGGACCCGGTGGCGTTGTCCGCCGGCTGGCACGACCCGTTGCCGGAACTGATCGCGTCGACCGCGGACATGATCAGGCACGACATCTACGAGCTGCCGCCGCTGCCCACGTTCGTGCGGGGACGGGTGGCGCTGCTGGGCGACGCGGCGCACGCGATGACGCCGTACCTCGGGCAAGGGGCCTGCATGGCGTTGGAGGACGCGGTGACCCTGGCTTCGGTCGACGGTGATCTCGCCCGGTACGACGCGTTGCGGCGGCCGCGCACCCGTGCGGTGTGGAAAGGCTCGCGGATGGCGGGGAGGTTCGGGATCGAGGTCCGATCGCCGATCGCGCTGGCGTTGCGGAACCTCGCCTTCCGCGCCGTGCCGTCGTCACTGGCGGTGAGCGGGATGACCCGGTTCGCCGCCTGGGAGGTTCCCGCGATGCCGCGATGACCCGCCGTTGAGTCCACAATGGATGATCAATTTTTCACCTGTGAACTTCCCGGTTTTTTTCACGGGACCCATCGGGGTGCGATGCGGTCCGCTCGCGCCGAAGTAGTGCGGCACAAGGCGAACTTCGCAGAAGGGCGCAGGTGAAGTTCACTCGAACGGGTCGAATCCAGTGGTGAGGTGAATCACCGGTCAATGTTTGATGACGGCGCGATAACGGTCGAGAACCACCCTTTGTCGCGCCCATTGTCACCCGGTTGTGGTATCAAGTACTTGCTGAGCGTATCGGACGCGGTCCAGTGATCCAGATGGCGTAGCGCTACAGGCGGTTCCCTCCCACACGAAAGCGCAACTACGGTGCCTCGCCATGACCCCCGTCCCGACTGATGTGATGCCCCGTTCCCTCACGGCGCTTCCCCCGGCGCAGGTCGAGAACATCGGCGAGATCGACATCTCCGAGGCCGAGGACTTCGTCCGGCAGCACCACGCCGAACACCCGGAACTCGGTCCCGTCGAGGCCAGGCTGGCCGAGGTGCACGCGGAGATCGCCGCGACCGGCACCTACCGCCACACGACCGCCGAACTGACCTTCGGTGCCCGTGTGGCCTGGCGCAACAGCTCACGCTGCATCGGCCGCCTCTACTGGCGGAGCTTGAAAGTGCGCGACCAGCGGGACGTGTCCGCTCCCGCAGACGTCGCCCAGGAGTGCGTCGAACACCTCCGCGTCGCCACCAACCAGGGCAAGATCCGGCCCGTCATCACGGTCTTCGCCCCCGCGGAGCCCGGCATGGACGCGCCGCGGATCGTCAACGAGCAGATCATCCGCTACGCCGCCTACCGCGGCAGCGACGGCGGAGTGCTCGGCGACGCGCGGAACCTGGCGCTCACGGACCTCGCACTGAAAGGCGGCTGGCAGCCACCCGCGACGCGCGGCCCGTTCGACGTGCTGCCGCTCATGGTGTCCTGCAAGGGCCACGACACCGCGCTCGTCGAGATCCCCGCCGACGAAGTGCTGGAAGTCCCGTTGTCGCACCCGGACCACCCGTGGCTCAAGGCGCTCGGCGTGAAGTGGCACGCCGTCCCCGCCATCAGCAACATGCGCCTGCGCATCGGCGGCATCGACTACCCGTCGGCGCCGTTCAACGGCTGGTACATGGGCACCGAGATCGGCGCCCGCAACCTGGCCGACCACGACCGCTACGACCTGCTGCCGTACCTCGCCAAGCGAATGGGCCTGGACATGTCGTCGGAGGCGACGTTGTGGCGCGACCGAGCTCTGGTGGAGCTCAACCGCGCCGTCCTTCATTCGTTCGGAGAGGCCGGCGTGACGATCACCGACCACCACACCGAGTCGAAGAGGTTCCTGACGCACCTGGAGAAGGAGGAGGCGGCGGGACGGACCTGTCCCGCGGACTGGTCGTGGATCGTGCCACCCGTGTCGGGCGGGCTGACGCCGGTGTACCACCGCTACTACGACTCCGGTGAACTGCTGCCGAACTTCTTCCCCGCCGACAAGCCCACAGGTTGCCCTGTCGCACACTGATCAGGTGCAACTGCGCCGAAGCCTGGGCCTGACCGACGCCGTCTTCGTCGGGCTCGGCTCGATGATCGGCGCGGGCGTGTTCGCCGTGTTCGCCCCGGCCGCCGCCGCGGCCGGGTCCGCGTTGCTCGTCAGCCTGGTGGTGGCGGGCGTGATCGCCTGCTGCAACGCGTTGTCGAGCGCCTGGCTCGCCGCCCGCTACCCCCAGTCCGGCGGCACGTACGTCTACGGCCGCGAACGACTCGGCCGCGTGTGGGGCGACCTGGCGGGCTGGGCGTTCGTGCTGGGCAAGACGGCGTCGTGCGCCGCCATGGCGTTGACCGTGGGCGCCTACGCCGGTGCGCCGAAAACCGTTGCGGTGGCGGCGATCGTGGCGCTGACCGTGCTGAACCTGACCGGCGTCCAGAAGTCCGCGCTGGTCACCAGGATCATCGTGGTCGCGGTGCTGCTCGTCCTGGTGCTGACGACCGTGACGGCTCGCGAAGCCGTGCAGCCGGCGGAGTTCTTGCCGACAGGAATCCTTCCCGCCGCCGCGCTGCTGTTCTTCGCGTTCGCCGGCTACGCGCGCGTTGCGACGCTCGGAGAGGAGGTGCGCGAACCCGCACGGACGATCCCTCGTGCCGTGGTCATCTCGCTGGCGATCACGCTGGTCGTCTACGCCGTCGTGGCTCTCGTGGCGTTGCGCGCGTTGGGCAGCGAACTGGCCGTGTCGACGCTCGCCGACGTGTCTCCCTCGCTGGCTCCCGTGATCCGGGTCGGCGCGTGCCTGGCCGCCCTCGGATCGTTGCTCTCGTTGCAGCTCGGGGTGAGCCGGACCGCGCTGGCGATGGCGCGCGACCGCCGGTTGCCCGGGGTCCTGGCGGACCTGCGGGTCGCGGAGATCGCGACCGGTGCGGTGGCCATCGCGCTGGTGCTCACCGTCGACGTCACGCGCGCGATCGTGTTCAGCTCGTTCTGCGTGCTGCTCTACTACGCGATCGCCAACGCCAGCGCGTGGACGCTCGGTAGGCGGCTCGTACCGGCGATTGGGCTGGTGGGGTGCCTGACGCTGGCCGTTGCAGTGGTCTGGCAACTTTGAATGCTCCCCGCCCTGCACGGGCTGTGCGGGGATTCTCGGCTCAGGCTGCCTGTTCGTCCGGCGGACGAACAGGTCTTGTGCCGTCGTCACCGACCGGGTTCAAACCTGCCCGGACCAGCATGACCGCCGCGGAGTTCTTGAGTGTCGGCACGGCCAGCGACCGCTTCTTGAACCGCGGCATCCCGGCACGCCGCCGCTGCGGCACCCGCTCCCGCACATCCTTGAGCGCCTTGGCACGCGACGCACTGAACTCCCGGATGACCTGCTGTTGCGCCACCGACGACCCAGCCCGCAACCACACCTGCCCGGCACGCCAGCCGGTCAGAAGTTTGTCCAACTGTGCCGGACCGCAAGTGTGAGAGTCATCGGGATTCTCGTGGTTGTGCATATGAGTCACACGCGACTGCGCGACGCACTGGTTCCACACCCATCGGCAGCGATCCCACTCCACAAGCAACAAACGACGGGTGGACGAGGACAGGCGCAGCCGTTAGGTGTACCGGGCCGCCGTCGTCTCATCCGCCATGCAAGTGAGACTATCGAACACATGTTCACCCCGTTCGTGTGATCGCGGACATCGCGCCACCAGGCCGGTTCCGTTGCCGGAGCGCACCTGCGGGAGCCCGGATTCCTCCCTGGCAACTGTGATGTGGCCCAGGTCACCTTTGATCGCGTAACGTGCGTACGGTGAAAGTGGGAACCCCCGCAGAGTCGCGGCCCGCCGAGCGCCGAGTCGCCTGCGTACCGGAAACGGTGTCGTCGTTGGTCGACGCTGGACTGACCGTGCACGTCCAAGAAAACGCCGGGCGTCATGCCCACGCCCCCGACGCCGCCTACCGCGCGGCCGGGGCGACTGTGACGCCGGAGGACCCGACGCCGGAATCCGACGTCGTGGTGTCCGTGCAACCGCTCACGATCGACCAGGCCGAGAAGCTCAAACCCGGCGCGGTCACCATCAGTTTCCTGCAGCCCCAAGGCGAGCGGGACCTACTGGACGTCTATGCGCGGCGGAACGTCACGTCGTTCAGCTTCGACCTGCTGCCCCGCGTCACCCGTGCCCAGAGCGCGGACGCCCTGTCCTCCCAGGCACTGGTCGCCGGCTACCGGGCCGTCCTGGTCGCCGCCGAACGGCTACCGCGGTTCCTGCCCATGTTCACCACCGCCGCCGGCACCGTGCCGCCCGCCAAGGTGCTCGTGCTGGGCGCCGGGGTCGCCGGTCTGCAGGCGATCGCGACCGCGCGCAGGCTCGGCGCCGTCGTGGAGGCGTACGACGTGCGCAAGGCCGCGGGCGAGGAGGTCCGCAGCCTCGGCGCGAAGTTCCTCGAACTGGAACTGGAGACCCAGTCCGGTGTCTACGCGTCCGTGCAGTCCGAGGAGTTCCTGGAACGCCAGCGAGAGCTCATCGGCGAGCACGTGGCGGCGTCCGACGTCGTGATCACCACGGCCGCGATTCCCGGTCGCAAGGCCCCGGTGCTCGTGACGACCGACATGCTCAAGGCCATGGCGCCCGGTTCCGTGCTGGTCGACTTGGCCGCGGAGTCCGGCGGCAACTGCGCTGCCTCCGTGGCGGGCCAGGAGACCTGGGTCGGTGAGGTGCTGGTGCACGGCGCGCTGAACCTGCCGTCGTCGATGCCGGTGCACGCGAGCAAGCTCTACTCGCGCAACGTGCTCAACCTGCTCAAGCTGATGATCGCGGACGGGTCGGTCGTGCCGGACCTCACCGACGAGGTGCTCGACGGCTGCTGCCTCACCCACGACGGTCAGATCCGCAAGGAGTTGCCGTGATCGACCTGCTGACGATCTTCGTGCTGGCCGTCTTCGTGGGCTTCGAGGTGGTCTCGAAGGTGTCCACGATCCTGCACACGCCGCTGATGTCCGGCGCCAACGCCATCCACGGCGTCATCCTGGTCGGCGCGATCCTGATCACCGGGTCCGCCGAGAGCACCCTGGAGTTGGTGCTCGGGTTGCTCGCGGTCTTCCTCGCCACGGTCAACGTCGTCGGCGGCTTCGTGGTGACCGACCGGATGCTGGAGATGTTCAAGCGATGACGGTCCAGCTGATGTACCTCGTCGCGTCGGTGTGCTTCATCCTGGCGCTGAAAGGCTTGAGCTCGCCCAAATACGCGCGCTACGGCAACTTCATCGGCGCGTTCGGCATGCTGGTCGCCGTCGTCACCGCGTACGTGCACGGCGTCGTCCACAACGGACTGTGGATCCTGATCGCCGTCGCGCTCGGTGTCGTGGTGGGCATTCCGGCCGCGCGGTCGGTGAAGATGACGGCCATCCCGCAGATGGTGGCGCTGTTCAACGGTGTCGGTGGCGCGGCGGCGGCACTGGTGGCGCTGGCGGAGTTCTTCGCGGTGCCGGACACCGACGTCCTGTTCCGGCTCGCGACCGTGCTGACGGTGCTGATCGGCTCGGTCAGCTTCTCCGGTTCGGTGGTCACGTTCCTGAAGCTGCAGGAGCTGATGACGACCCGCCCGGTGCTGTTGCCGGCCGGTCAGCAGCTCGCGATCGCGGCGGCCGCGTCGTCGGTCGCGTTGGGCGCCTTGGTGATGGCGGTGCCGAACGGGTTCCTGCTGTGGTTGCTCGCGGTCGTCGGGCTGGCGCTCGGTGCGTTGTTCGTGCTGCCGGTCGGTGGCGCGGACGTGCCGATCGCGATCTCGTTGCTCAACGCGTTCACCGGCCTCGCGGTCGCGGCGTCGGGTTACGTGCTGGCGAACACGCTGCTGATCGTCGCGGGCACGCTCGTCGGCGCGTCCGGCACCATCCTGACCCGGTTGATGGCGCAGGCGATGGGACGGTCGCTCGCGAACATCCTGTTCGGTGCGTTCAAGGCGACGACCGTTGCCGTGCAAGGGGAAGAGCAGCGCACGGTCAAGTCGGGCACGGTGGAGGACGTCGCGATCCTGTTGGGGTACGCGAACAACGTGGTCGTCGTGCCCGGTTACGGACTCGCTGTCGCGCAGGCACAGCACGCCGTGCGCGAGCTCGTGTCGCAGCTCGAACGGCGTGGAGTCTCGGTGGCGTACGGGATCCATCCCGTCGCGGGCCGCATGCCGGGGCACATGAACGTGCTGCTGGCCGAGGCGGACGTGCCGTACGAGCAGCTCAAGGAGCTCGACGACGTCAACCCCGGCATCACGTCGGTCGACGTGGCCGTGGTGGTCGGCGCGAACGACGTGGTGAATCCGGGCGCGCGGGACGAGCCGACGAGCCCGATCTACGGCATGCCGATCTTCGACGTGGACCGCGCGAAGTCCGTGGTGTTCATGAAGCGCTCGATGCGGCCGGGGTTCGCGGGCGTGGACAACGAGCTGCTCTACAACCCGAAGACGACGCTGCTGTTCGGGGACGCGAAGGACTCGCTCACGAAGCTGCTGGCGGCGGTGAAGCAGCTCTAGTCAGCAGTTCGGTCACCTCGGCCGCGGTCAGCGCGGGCAGCAGCCCGATCACGCCGTCCGCGCCCGCCAGTCGCCAGTGCTCGGCGTCGGCGAGGGTGTGCACCTCGTCGACGCCGAACCGCACACCGAAGCCGTGCACGGTCGTGATCAGGGCGCGCATCGCCTGGTGCAGCGGGGAACCAGGGCTGGGCGCCGGCGCGCGGGTGATCACCGAACGCACCGGCAGCTCGGTCAGCACGGCCAGTTCGTCGTGGCCGCCGCGGAACCCGTCGAGCGCGGTGACGATGCCGTTGTCGTGCAACACCACGGCGTTGTCGTCGCCGGCCAGCACCGACGAGATGTCGAGCGCGATCCGCAGCCGTTCCGGCGGCAGGCCCGTCTCGTCCAGCGCCCGTTTGACGTCGGCGACCAGGTCCTCGTCGCGGGACTGCAAGGCGCCCAGCGCGATGTGCAGCGTGGGCGCCCCGTCACCGAACGCCTCGACCCAGCTCGCGGCCTGCGCGCACGCCTCGCGCAACAGCCAGCGGCCGATCGGCAGTGACAGGCCCGTCGAGTCGGCCAGAGCCATGGTGTCGTTGTGGCTCAGGTCGTCCCAGTGCAGCCGGGCGACGGCGCCGAGCACCTCGCTGGTCTCCAGGTCGTGCACCGGCGCGTAGACGATCTCGATCTCGCCGTGCTCCCACGCACCTGGCATCGACGCGGCCAGCGCGTACTTGCCGCGGCGGCGCGCGTCGTCGTGCGGGTCGTGCAACGCCCACTGCCGCTTGCCGCGCGCTTTCGCCTGGCGCAGCGCGGCATTGGCGCACCGCATGAGCTCACCGGCCGTCGCGAACGACGGCGGGCGGTCCACCACGCCGATGCTCACCGACAGCGCGATGCCGTGATCGTCCACAAAGGTCGGTTCGCCGAGCGCGTCCTGGATCTCGTCGATGGTCGAGGTGACCGTGTCCGAGACCGTCAGCAGCGCGAACTCGTCGCCGCCGATGCGCGCCAGCACCGCGTTCTTCTCGGCGGCGAGCTTGCCCAGGCGGTTCGCGACGATCTTGAGCAGTTTGTCGCCCGTCTCGTGGCCGAGGCCGTTGTTGACGACGGAGAACGCGTCCAGACCCAGGTGGTACAGGGTGATCGGGGTGCCGTCGAGCTGCCGTTCGACCTGGGAGAGGAAGTGCTGGCGGTTCGACAGGCCGGTGAGCGAGTCGTGCAGCAGCTGGTGGTCCAGGCTGCGTTGCAACAGGTGCAGCTCGCTGATGTCCTCGACCATCGTCACGTGGTGCGTCGGTTCGCCGTCCGCGTCGCGGAGCACGGACACGGCGAGATGCACCCACACCGGCTCGCCGTCCGCCCGGATCAGCTTGCGCTGGTCGCGGAACCTGTCGAGGCGCCCCTCCTGCACCTTGCGGTACGAGGCGCCCAGGGCGGCCACGTCCTCGGGGTGGTAGAACTCGCGCAGGTCGCGGTCGTTGATGTCGTCGCCCGACTCCAGTCCCACGATCTCGGCCAGCGCGTCGTTCGCCTGCACGCACCTGCCGGTGAAGTCGGTGATCGCGATGCCCAGGGCGGCGGAGTCGAACACCTCCTGGAAGCGTGCCAGGCTGACCTGCAGCGTGCGCTCGACCCGTTGCTTGGCCCGCACTATCGCGACCTTGATCTGCTCCTGCTGGTCGAACGCGTCCAACCGCATCGCCTGCGCGTACGCGCCGCTCAACCGGGCCAGCACAGGTAGTTCGAACGTGGGCGAGAGCACCTCGATCGTGGCACGCAACGAGTCGGGTCCGGTCGCGTGCAGTGACACCAGTCGACGGGCGACCGATTCAGGTGACTCCGGCAACTCACGCAGTGAGTCGAGCAGCGCCTGCTCGATCTCGGCGTAGGACAGCGGGATGTACGCGGTGGACGTCAGCGCGTGCACCCAGCGGGCGGCGAGTTCCGGAAGTTCCATGCTGTTCACAGAGCGTACGGATTCACCGGCGTGCGGCCAACAACGACAAGCGGGCTGGGCTACAGCTTGCGGCCCACCGCCGCGTAGATGCCCGCCTTGTCCGGATCATCGGTGTTCGCGCCCTCCGGCTGCCACAACGGCGTCGGCACGATGCCGGGCTCGACCAGTTCGAACCCTGCGAAGAGCGCCGCGATCTCGCTCTTCGTGCGGGGGTGCATCGGGTTCTGGCTCTTCTTCATGACCTCGACGATCCCGGCCATCTCCTCGGGCTGCAGGTCCTGGGTGAACTGCGAGACCGCGAGGTAGCTGCCCGCGGGCACGGCGTCGCGGTACGCCGCCACGATCGCCTCCGCCCCGGCCTCCGGCGGCACGAAGTGGAACACCCCGGCCGTGAGCACGCCGACGGGCTGTTCGAAGTCGATCAGGCCGCTGTCCCGCGCCGCCAGCAGCACGGCGTCGGGCCTGGTCATGTCCTCCTGGACGATCGCAGCGAGCGGGTCGTGCTCCAGGATGAGCTGGCTGTGCGCGACCGCGACATCCTCGAAGTCCACGTACACGACGCGGGCCTCGGGATCGGCCTTGCGGGCGATCTCGTGCACGTTGCCGACCGTGGGGATGCCGGACCCGAGGTCGAGGAACTGGCGGATGCCGTGATCCATCATGAACAGCACGGCCCTGCGCAGGAACGCCCTGTTCAGCCGCGCGATCGTGCGGGCGTTCGGCTGGGCCTGCAGGAACTTCTCCGCGAGTGCGCGATCGGCCGCGAAGTTGTGCCCTCCCCCGAGCAGGTAGTCGTAGAGGCGGGCGGCACTGGGCCTGCCCGTGTCGACGCCTTCCGGAACCCAGCTCACCCGTTCAGACATGTGACCAGGCTACTGAGACGCCGCACGCGTACGGCAGGGCTTGAGCGCCATTGGTCCATCAGAACCGCTGCTATCACTGGAAAGTGTGAATCAACAACGTCGCCACGGCCACGCCCAACGCCGTGCCGAGCCCTCGCGCGACGTTGACCAGCCCGCTCCCGACCCCCGCCGCCCCTTCCGGCAGCGCGCCCATGACCCGTTTCGTGCAGGCGGGCGCGATGATCCCGAGCCCGATGCCGGCGACGACGAGCTGAACCACCTGCGGCACAGGCAGAAGCAACGCGACCGCCGCGATCAGCGCCCCGGTCCTGACGCCGGGCCTGCTCAGCAACGTCGCCGCGACCGCGAACCCGAGCGGCAGCGCGGCGACCGTGAGTCCTATATGTGCCAAGGGTTGTTTCATGGTGAACGGCAGCAACGTCATAGGCGCGAACAACGCGGCATAGGTGAGCAGCACACCGACCAGCCCCGGCAGGACTTTCAGTGACGGTTTTCCCTTGTCGCGCGCGGTCTTCGTGCGGGGGAGCAGGTAGTGGCCCGCGATCATGGCCGTGATCCCGATGGGCACGTTGATCGCGAACACGGCCTGCCACCCGAAGTTCTCGGTGAGGTACCCGCCGAGCAACGGCCCCGCCGCCAGACCCACGGCCTGTGCCGCCGCCTGCACCCCGAGCGCCTTGCGCCGCTGCTCGGGCGCCACCGCCGTGGTGACCAGCGCGACGCTGTTGGCCTGCAACATCGCCGCCCCCACCGCCTGCGCGATCCGCGCCGCGATGAGCGCGTCGAACCCCGGCGAGTACACGCACGCCACGGACGCCCCGGTGAACAACGCGAAGCCGTAGATGTAGACGATCTTGCGCCCGACCCGGTCCGCGATCCTGCCCATTGGGACGAGCAGCGCCACGAGCGTGATCAGGTAGCTGAGCGAGATCCACTCGGGATCGGCCTGGAAGTGAGCACCCATCGCGGGGAACGCCAGCGTGACGATCGAGGCGTCGAGTTGGCCCATGAAGGCGCCGAAGCAGACCGTCGCGATGACCAGCCAGGGCGCGTACGACCGGCGGGCGATCCACGCCGGTCTGGGCGACTCCGTGACGAACCAGTTCATCGTGGTCCGATTATATCTGACACAGAGCTATTGCCGGGAGTTCAGTAGTATTTCCGCATGTCAGACGAAGCCCGCACGCTCACCGACGTCGTCACTCGCCTGCGCCGGGCGTTGCGGACGAGCATCCGGGCCGACTGGCCGTGGGAATCCCTGCCGATGGCGCAGGTAGAGCTGCTGCAGACCCTCGCGGAACGCCCGCCGATGAAGGTCGGCGACCTCGCCGCGGCCCTCCGGCTCGCCCCCAACACGGTGTCCGGACTGGTGTCCCAACTGATCGACTCAGGCCTCGTGGTGCGCGGCGGAGACCCCAAGGACAGACGGGTAGCGCGGCTGTCCGTCTCACCCCGTGGACACGAACAGCTGCTCGTCTGGCAGCGCGAGCACGAGAAGCGGATCGGCGCCGCACTGGGCAAACTGGAGTCGTCCGAGCGCGAGGACGTCGTGCGCGCGCTGAAGGCCCTGGACCACCTGGTGGAGCACCTTGCAGAGCCCACGACCTGACCGGCCGCTGGCGTTCGTCTCGCTGGTGTCGCTCGGCGGCGGGCTCGGGGGAGTGGCGCGCTACGGCCTGTCGGTGCTCGTGCCGGGCGCGTGGGGGCTGTTCGTCATCAACGTGCTGGGGTCGTTCTTGATCGGCGTGCTGATGGGGCTGGTGCCTCGGCCGTTGGTGCGCGCGTTCTTCGGGGTCGGGGTGTTGGGCGGGTTCACGACGTTCTCGTCGTACGCGGCCTCGTGGTCGTGGGCTTTGGTCGCCACGCCGGTTTGTGCTGTGGGGGCGGCGTTTCTCGGGTTGCGGGTGACGCGGTGACCGCGCTGGTGGTGTTCCTCGGGGCGGC
The DNA here is from genome assembly GCF_051853195.1 of Lentzea sp. HUAS TT2. NCBI lineage: Bacteria > Bacillati > Actinomycetota > Actinomycetes > Pseudonocardiales > Pseudonocardiaceae > Lentzea > Lentzea sp. HUAS TT2. Next base: position 4,725,907 of record NZ_CP196667.1, read on the forward strand.
TCTCGGTGCGCCGGCTCGCTATCTGCTGGACCGGTTCGTGCAGTCGCGGCACTCGTCGGACTTCCCCCTCGGGACTCTGACGGTGAACGTCGTGGGGTGCCTGCTGATCGGGTTTGTCGTTGGTACGTCTTGGATGCCGCTGCTCGGGATCGGGTTCTGCGGTGGGCTCACGACCTACTCGACGTTCAGCTACGAGACGGTGAAGCTGCTGGAGGCGGAGAGGTATCGGCCGGCGTTGTTGAACGTGCTGGTCAGTGTTGTGCTCGGAGTGGGCGCGGCAGCGATCGGCCTCGCCCTGGCGCACTGACCGGGGAAGCCTGGGGGCTGACGCCACCCAGGCTCCCGGCCGGCTACGAGATGTTCTTCAGGCGCGACAACATGTCCGGCAGCGTGCCGGTGTGCACGACACCGAGCCGTTGCGTCGCACGCGTCAACGCGACGTACAGATCCGAAGCCCCTCGCGGCGACTCCGAAAGGATGCCGTCCGGATCCACCACGACCACCGAGTCGAACTCCAGCCCCTTGGCGTCGGTCACCCCGAGCACCACGACCTGGGCCTCCTCCAGCTCGTTGCCGACGGACGAACCCGGCACCGACTCGGCCACGGCGGACCCCACCACGGACAGCAGCGCGGCCGGCACGATCACCGCGATCTTGCCGTCGCCGACCGCCGCCACCTCGCGGGCGATCAGCGCGGGCACCTCGGACGAGTACGACGACACCGTGGCGACCCAGGGGGCGACGCCGGTCTCGCGCACCGACGTCGGCGGCACGAGAGCGGGGTCCACCGACGCGAGGACGTCCGCGGCCACCTCCATGATCTCGGCCGGCGTGCGGTAGTTGACCGACAGTTCCGTGAGGCGCCAACGGTTCTGCACGTACGGCGACAGCACGGAGCCCCATGAGGTCGCACCGCCGATGTCGCCGGTCTGTGCGATGTCGCCCACGACCGTCATGGACTTGCTGGGGCAGCGGCGCATCAGCGTGCGCCACGCCATTGCCGACAGTTCCTGTGCCTCGTCCACGATGATGTGGCCGAACGTCCAGGTGCGGTCGGCTGCTGCGCGTTCCGCCGCGGTCTCGTAGCGGTCGACGCCGTGGCGTTCGGCCAGGCGGTACGCGTCCATCAGGTCCGAGGCCATCAGCATGTCGGGGTCCGCGTCGTCATCGAGGTCGAGGATGTCGAGGACTCCCTGCGCGTACTCGACGGCCTGGCGGCGCTGGCGTTCGGCGCGGGCCTTGGCCTCCGTGTCGTCCTCGCCGAGCAGCTCGGCGGCCTCGTCGAGCAGCGGGACGTCGGCCGGGGTCCAGTCGTCGGTGGTCCGGTGCAGCAGGTCGCGTTCCTCGCGGGTGAACTTCGTCATCGCGCGGTTGCGGCGCTTCGGGTTCCGGTAGAGCTCCGAGAGCAGCGAGAACGGCGTCAGCACCGGCCACAGCGACGAGATCGCGGCCTGGACCTCCTCGGACTCGCGCAGCTCGCGGCGGATGTCGTCGATGTCCGCCTTGTCGAGCAGGTGCCCGCCCAGCCTCCCGGCGACCATGCCCGACAGGGTCGAGATGATCTCGCGGGCGAACGTGCGGCGTGCCTCGTTGTGCGCTCGGCGGGTGCGGCGGGCCCTGCCCCTCGCCTCGGCGATGGCGCGCCGGTCCAGGCGCAGCACGTCGTTGTCGAAGCGGATCTCGACGAACGGCGGCGCCTCCTGGCGGTCCCGCACGGCCGCGGCGATCACGTCGGCCATCTGCAGGCGGCCCTTCACCGCTGCCGCCGCCGCTGACTCCCGGCCGGTGGCGGTCAGGTTCGGGTAGAGCTCGCCGACGGTGGACAGGAGCACACCCGTCTCACCGAGGGACGGCAGGACCTGACTGATGTATCGCAGGAACGTCGTGTTCGGGCCGACGACCAGGACACCGCGTTTCGCCAGCTGTCGACGGTGTGTATACAGCAGGTATGCGGCTCGGTGCAGGGCCACGGCGGTCTTGCCGGTGCCCGGTCCGCCCTGCACGACGACGACGCCGTTGAGCTCCGAGCGGATGATCTTGTCCTGCTCGGCCTGGATCGTGGCGACGATGTCGCTCATCTGGCCGGTGCGCGACTCGTTCAACGCCGCGAGCAGGGTCGCCTCGCCGGTCAGGCTGTCCTTGGCCGAGCGGTCGACCGAGTTGATGTCGAGCACCTCGTCGTCGAGGCCGATCACCTTGCGCGAGCGGGTCCGCAGGTGCCTGCGCCGCCGCACGCCGTCAGGGGAGGCGGCGGTGGCGAGGTAGAACGGCCTGGCGGCGGGTGCGCGCCAGTCCATCAGCAGCGGCTCGTATTCCTTGTCCTCGTCGAACAGACCGATTCGGCCGATGTAGAAGCGGTCTTCGTTGTGGAAATCGAGCCGGCCGAACGCGAGACCGTTCTCGACCGCGCTGTACTGGGCCAATTGATCTGTGTACATCGCGACCGACGTGTCGCGCTCGGACCGCATCTGGTGCGTGCCGCCGGTTTGTCGCAACGATTGTGCGAGTCGTTTCGACGTCTGTTCGCGGAGGTCGTCGAGCCGGCCGTACAACATGGCCACGTATTCCTGCTCCGGCTCCATTTCGGCGAGCCGGAGGTCATCGGAGGGGCTTGACAACTTGCCTCTTTTCTCGATATCATGCGGCGTCGGATTTTATTCCGATTCGCATTGTCCTGCCCGCGCCGGGTTCGCGTGAGCGCAGACTGTCTAATCTACACGCATATCAGCGTGGTGCAGGTACGCCTTACGCAGCAGTGTGGCCAACGTATCGCGCTCGTGCGGGGTCAACGGCGCCAGCAGCTCTTCCTCGTACGCCCAGGCCGCCTCCAGACGTTCCCGCAGCGCCTGTCTGCCCCCGTCGGTGATCGACACGGTGAACCGCCGCCGGTCTCTCTCGTCGCGTCTGCGCTGGGCGAACCCGAAGCCTTCGAGGTCGTCGAGCACCGAGACGAGGTCGCTCGGGTCCATCCGCACCCGGTCGCTGATCCGCTTCTGCGCCACCGCCTCCTGCTCGGAGAGGTACGCGAGCACCGTCAGGTGGGGGCCGCGCAGGTCCGCGCGGCCGATCCGGCGAGCTTCGCGCACCAGCCCGAGCATGAGGTAGCTGGGGAGACGCAGAAGCTGATCGATGCTCATGTCCTCAGTCTAGAAAAGATCTGTCCCTCGATCGTGGATAGCGCTGCGTGATGAACGCCCCCGGACGAGGGCCGACAGGGTGAGCGTTGGGGTGACGTTTCTCCGCAAACCACCAGGAAACGGCAAGGTGGGGGTATGACGCGTGCGGAGATCGTCCGGCTCGCCCGCTGTGTGGTGCGCCGGCCTCGGTGGCAACTCGTCGTCGCGGTCCTGCTGTCCGCGTGGACACTCGCGTGGGTGCTCGGTCAGCTCGCCGACGAGCCCCTGAGCCCGCTCGGTCTGCTGGCCTGGACCGGCATTCCCCTCGATTCGGCATCCCTATGGGCTCGGGAACGCGCTGAGGTCCTCGCCTGGCTCGCCACGCTCGGCGGCCTGAGCTGGGCGGCCACCACCGAACAGGGTCAGCTGCCCGCTCTGGCGGGGTGGTTCGCGGTGCTGGTCGCGGGCGAGGCGGCCGGGTACGAGCACGCGGTGCAGAGGGCGATCCTGAGCATGGTCGTGTTCCTGCTCGTCCTGGCGGCCGTCTCGATCACCGGACGCCGCGCGTTCGTCGTCGACCGCGTCGCCGTCATGCCCAAGGACGTTGTTCGAGCAGGCATCACCGCCGCCGTCCTGACCGCCGTGGTGCCGCTCATCGCCCCTGGCCTGGCCGTGACCCGGCTCGTCCGCCCGTACGTGACGAAACCGCCGCGCCAGCTGAGGCGGGTTGAGGCCCCGTTGCTGCGGGAAACCGGATGAGGTGAGCGACTACCTGCCCCCTCCCGCACCGCCGCGCAGTGCGCTGACCTTGCGGTTGTGGCTGGCCGGGTTCGGTCTGGTCTTCAACTCGGTGGCGGGCTGGCTGGCACTGCGAGCTGACCTCGGGTGGCTCGCGGTCCTGCTTTTACTACTCGCCGTCGTGTGCCTCGTGGACTTCGGCTGGGTGGTTCATCGCAAACGGCGCGGAGAGCCCGGCTGAAACCTGTCAGGAACCTGTGCTGGGCAATAAGCGCTGTTATGGATAAAGATGTCGGCGTGCATGAAGATCCGGCAAAAGGCAGGTTAGCCAGGGTGATGCGTCGCCAGCCTGTGCAACAGCGCGGCGCGGCAACTGTCTCCGCGATCCTGGACGCTTGTGCGAGCCTGCTGAACGAATACGACTACGACGACATCACGACGGCTCGCATCGTCGATGTGGCCGGAGTGCCCATTGGTTCCTTCTATCAGTACTTTCCCGACAAACGATCTGTCGTGCACACCCTGGCGCTTCGCGGTATGGAGACCTATCTCCGGGAGGCCGAGGAGCTGTTCGCGTCGGATCTGATCGCGGACACGTGGCGCGAGGCCATGACGCAGGTCGTCGCGCTGTACATGCGGATGCTGCACGAGGTGCCCGGCTTCGGGCGGGTGCGGTTCAGCGACATGCTCGACAGCCACCGCCTCGACTCGAGCGTCGACCAGTACGAGCTCATGGCCGAGCGGCTGGCGGAGATGTTCGTCAACCGGTTCGGCGCGCACGGCGACGCCCCGGTGATGCTGACGTTCCGGATCGCCGTGCAGACCGCGGACGCGCTGTTCAAGCTCGCCGAACGGGTCGACGAGGACGACCGCGCGTACGTGGTCGGCACGGCGAACGAGCTGCTCAGCGGCATGCTCGGGTCCGTGCTGGAGAAGCCACGGGATCCGGCTCAGAGCCCGTAGGACTCCAGCAGTCGCAGCCACACCTCGCTGATCGTCGGGTACGAGGGCACCGCGTGCCACAACCGGTCCACGGTGACCTCCCCGACGATCGCGACGGTGGCCGAGTGGATCAGCTCGGCGACGTCCTGACCGACGAACGTGACGCCGACCAGCGTCCGCGTGCGCTCGTCCACGACCATCCGCGCCTTGCCCTTGTAGCCGTCCGCGTGCAGCGACGACCCGGCGACCGCGATGTCCAGGTCGACGACCTTGATCTCACGGCCCTGAGCACGCGCCTCGGCGGCGGTGTGCCCGACGAACGCCACCTCGGGGTCGGTGAACACGACCTGCGGCACCGCCACGTGGTCCGCCCAGGCCTGACCGGCCGACCACTGCTTCGGCTCGAACCCGCGGGACCGCTCCAGGATCGCCGTGCCCGCGGCCCGGGCCTGGTACTTGCCCTGGTGCGTCAGCAACGCCCGCCCGGTGACGTCACCGGCCGCGTACAGCCACCGGCCGTCCACACCGGACACCAGGCAGGAGTCGTCGATGGTCAGCGGCTTGCCGTCCTTGGTCGCCGGCACGCGGCCGGTCGCGACGAGGATGTGCGACCCCTGGACGACCCTGCCGTCCTGCAACGTCAGCTCGCCCGGCTTGATCGAGGACGCCCGCCCGTTCAGCAGCACCTCGACGCCGTCTTCCTCCAGGCCCTCCACGACCATGGGCCCGACGAACTCCTCCAGCCTCGGCAGCGGCCGGTCCCCGGACACGACCAGCTTCACCTTCGACCCGAGCCGCGCCCACGCCTGCGCCATCTCGACACCGACGACACCACCACCGAGCACCACCAGCGAGTCCGGCACCTCCCGCGCCGACGTGGCGTCCCGGGAAGTCCACACGGGAGTGTCGGCGAGACCGTCCAGCGGCGGCATCTTCGGCACGCTGCCGGTGCACACCACCACGGCCTGACGAGCCCGGTACACCTCGCCGCCGACCGTGACCTCGCGCTCGCCGGTGACCTCACCCTCACCGCGGATGACGTGGATGTTCTCCGACTCGGCCCACTTGACCTGGCCGGTGTCGTCCCAGTTCGAGGTGAACCCGGTGCGCCGCTCCAGCACCGCGGCCGCGTCGAGCGACCCGCCCACCACGCCCTTGACCCGCTTGGCCGCCGCGAGCGCGTGACCGGAGCGCAGCAGCGCCTTCGAGGGCATGCACGCCCAGTACGAGCACTCGCCGCCGACGAGCTCCTTCTCGATCATGGCCGTGGACAGGCCTCCCGCGGCCGTCCGCCAGGCCACGTTCTCACCTACGGGTCCACCACCGATGACGATGACGTCGAAGTCCATGGCGCCACATTAGGCCTGGATCATGAAAGCCACATGAGGCAGAAGGGGTGCCCGACCGGATCCGCGTACACCCGGAACCAGCCGTCGGTGTCCTTCTGCAGCAGCCGCGCGCCGAGTGCCAGCACCTTCGGCTCCGCCTCCTCCACGTCGTCCACCAGGACGTCGAGGTGGACCTGTTGAGACGCGTGCGGATCCGGGAACACCGGCGGCTCGTACTCGGCGGCGAGCTGGAACGCGATCCGCGTGCCGTCGGCGACGATCACGACCCACGTCTCGTCGCCGCCGGACAGGCGTTCGGCCCCGAGCAGTTCCTCGTAGAACGACGCGAGCGCGGAGGGGTCCGGGCAGTCGAGCACGACAGAACGAAGTTGTCCGACCATGCCCTTCACCCTCTACCGGGTGGCGGGCAGCCGCAACGCGCGCTTGGCGATCGGGTCGAGACTGGGATCGCCCGCGCCGCCGGTCCACACCGCGAACGCCAGCGTCACGTGGCTTCCCTTGGTGCTGTTCGCGAAAGCCGCGTTCTCCAGCGGTTTGCCGTCCAGCCCCTGCACACCGCCGGACCCAGGCAGCGCGACGACCGCGTGCAACGACTTGGCGCTGGGAGCGTCGTACAGGTCCATGTCCGCCACCATCACGGTGGCCTGCTTGCCCTGCACCGTCGTCTCGTAGGTGGCGCGCAGCAGCACGCCGCAGTCGTTCGCGATCAGCCACGCCTTCACGTCGCCGAACGCCTGCGTCTCGCAGTCCTGGTCCTTCTTCATGTCCTTCGGCACGAACGTCGTGCCGTCCACGACCACCGACGTCGGCTGCGTCGAGGTAGGCGCCGGCGTCGCGTCGGCCGGCTTCTCGTCGCCGGGCAGCGCCACCACCAGCCAGCCGACGAGGATCAGCGCGACCACCGCCGCGACCGCGAGGTACGGCCAGGTCAGCTTGCCCGGCAAGCGCTTGCGGGAGAGCAGCGGCCGCATCGCGGCCTTGGGGATCAGCATCGTGTTCGCGGACGCGAGGTCGGAGACCGCGTCGCTGAAACCCTCGGAGAGCAGCGTCCGCGCGTCCGGCGGCGTGCCGGTGTTCTGCAGGATCGCGAGGAGCTTCACGGCGTGATCGGCCGTGCAGGGCACCGTCGACGTCGCGAGCTCGCGGGCCGCACTGAGCAAAGTGGACGGTTTGGGGTGCAGCACCCGCACACCGCGGTTGAGGTCGACCGTCGGCTGCACGACCTGGCCCACGAACGGGCCGACCGCGACGACGGTGCTCACCGGGAGCGGTTCCGCGCGCATGGCCTGGATCCGCTGCGCCACCGCGGTCGCCGCCGCCACGGCCTCGGTCGCCGGGTTCGGTGAGCCGTCCTGGGAGACCAGCGGCCAGCCGTCGATCGTCCACTGACCGCCGAGCGGCGCCTCGAGCTTCAGCGCGGGGTCTGGCAGGTCGACGCCGACGATCACGAGCACGCCCTTGGGCAGCACGACGATCGCGTCCAGGGGCACCGGACAGTCGGGTGGTTGCACGCCGATGAGCGCAACGCCCCCCAGAGCCTGGGTACCCGCGCCGCAGGCCGTGAGGGCGGCACGGACGTCCGCCCCAATGGCCGAAGGTTCCGCGCCCAGACGGATCAGCCGCACGAGTCCCTACCTTTCCGCACGGGGGGACACCGTAGCGGTCCGGGGTCGTCCCAACGCAGCCGGTGGAGACATTGGGTGATGCCCGTCACCGATAAGTGGATCACTCGTTAGATGGATTGCCTGCCAATGTTCACGGAGGGTCCATGTACAAACGCGCTGCATCGCTCGCTGTGCTGCTGGTGGCCGTCGCATCCCCTGTCGCGACGGCCGCGGAGACCTCGACGGTCTACGTCCACGGAACCGACATCGCCGCCGCTGAACAGGCGGTCGAGGCCGCCGGTCTGCAGAAGCTCACGAGCTTCCGCAAGATCGGTGTCGTCGCCGCGCGGGGTGACTCCGCGCGGATCTCCACCGCCAGGGCCAAGACGGGCGTGACGCGCGTCGAGGTCCAGAAGCAGGTCAGGTTCCTCGGCTCGACCTCGCACACCGCCACGCGCGGCCTGGACGCCCGCAACAGCCTCGGGCTGACGGGCGCGGGCGTGTCGGTCGCCGTGATCGACTCCGGCGTCGACCCGAACCACCCGTCGTTCGGCGGCCGGATCGTCCGCAACCTGAAGAGCCTGTGCCTGGACGGCTCCACGCAGACGAACTGCATCGTGCCGGTGCCGAACTTCCTCGACACCGACACCACGTCGCTGGGCGGCCACGGCACGCACGTCACCGGCATCGCGATCGGCGGCGACGTGCAGACCACCGGCGGACCCGTGATCCGCGGCGCGGCGCCGGGTGCGAAGGGCGTCGTGATCTCGACCGGCGCGGCGATCCTCATCCTCGGCGCGGACGCCGCGCTGAACTGGGTGCTGGAGAACCACGACGCCCCGTGCGGCGCCGGTGTGCCCGCTTCGACGTGCCCGCCGATCAAAGTGATCAACAACTCCTATGGGCCGTCTGGCGGCAGTGCGTTCGACCCTGAGTCGGTCACTGTCAAGCTGCAACGACAGCTCGTGGCCGAGGGCGTCGTCGTGGTGTGGGCGAACGGCAACGACGGCGGCGATGGTTCAGCGAACCTGTCCAACCCGCCCGGCGTGGACCCGACCCCCGGCGTGATCTCGGTGGCCTCCTACAACGACCAGGAGACCGGCACCCGCGACGGCACCCTGTCCGACTTCTCCTCGCGCGGTCTCGCCACGGACCCCGCGACGTGGCCGGACATCTCGGCGCCGGGGGAGAACATCACCTCGTCCTGCCGGCTCTACCTGCCGATCTGCGCGACCGGCCTGAAGCCGCAGAACGGGCCGGGACTGCTCGATCTCGGCACGTTCAACACGATCAGCGGCACCTCGATGGCGGCACCGCACATCGCCGGGATCGTCGCACAGCTGTTCCAGGCCAAGCCTTCCGCGACCCCCGCCGACATCGAGCGCGCGCTGAAGTCGACGGCGTACAAGTACGGCACCGGCTACGGGCCCGTCGGGCCCTTCACCTCGTCGTTCGACAAGGGCACCGGTCTAGTCGACGTGGTGGCCGCGGTAAACGCTCTGTAGATCACGATCAGGCATCACTCGGCCGGGAGATCGGGACTTAAGACCTGTATCTGCCCCGGTCGGGTGATGATCGAGCTGGTTCTTATGGCGGACTTGCCTCAAGTCGAGGCAGAATGCAGCGAACGGGTTCCACGATGATCACCTCACTCTCGGCAAAGGCGTAGGGGAAGACGTCCCTCGTCGAGTAGCGGAGGTCAGCAGTGAGCACCCGTGGCAGCACCAGTGGCGTGGTTTACGTCCACTCGTCGCCGTCTGCGGTCTGTCCGCACGTCGAGTGGGCGATCTCGGGCACCCTCGGTGTCCGGGTAGACCTCAGGTGGGCAGCGCAACCAGCGGCACCAGGCCAGTTGCGCGCTGAATGCGCATGGACCGGAGACGCCGGCACCGGCGCCAAACTCGTGGCTGCGCTGCGCGCGTGGCCCATGCTCAGGTTCGAGGTGACCGAGGAACCGTCCTCCGGTCAGGACGGCGAGCGTTTCTGCTTCGCGCCCGTTTTGGGGCTGTGGCACGCCCGTACGTCGGCGAACGGCGACATCGTCGTGAACGAGGACCAGCTGCGCTCACTGGCCGTCCGTGCCAGAGGCGGGGAGTCCTTCGCGCACGGCGTCGACGAGCTGCTCGGTGCCGCGTGGGACGACGCGCTGGAACCGTTCCGTCGCGCGGGCGACGGCGCCCCGGTGACCTGGCTGCACCGCGTCGGATGAGTCCTGAGTGGACCCCGCTCACCGTTTGGGCAGCGGGGTTTCTTCTCGGTGCGTGGGGTCCCAGGCCAGCATGAGCTGCCCGTAGAGCGCGGACGTCTTGAGCAGGTGCTCGTGGGTGCCGAGCAACGGCCTGCCGCCGTCCATGACCAGCACGCGGTTCGCTCGCAGCGCCGAGCTCAGCCGGTGCGCGATCACCACGAGAATTCCCTCCCGTTGCGCGAAAGCCCGTTCGACCCTGGCCTCCGCCGCGGGATCCAGATGTGAGGTCGCCTCGTCGAGGATGATGACGCTCGCGGACGTGACGTAGACCCTCGCGAGTGCCAGAAGCTGCGCCTCACCAGCGGAAAGTCCCTCCCCGCCGTGGCCGAGCGCGGCGTCCAGACCGCCGAGGGAGTCCAGAAGTGGTTTGGCGCCAACCTTTTTCGCCGCCTCGACGAGGTCCTCGTCGGTGGCCCACGGCGCGAAGAGCGTGAGGTTCTCTCGCACCGTGCCCGTGAACAGGTACGTCTCCTGCGGGATCAGAGCGATCGCGTGGTGGCGGACCGCGGGGGCCACCTGGTCCACCGGGGCACCGCCGAACAGCACAGACCCGTTGTCCGGTGGCATCAGTCCGGTGAGCAGACTGGCCATTGTGGACTTGCCGATGCCGGACGGTCCCACCACCGCCAGGTGGTCGCCGGGACGCAGGTCGAGCGACAGGCCGCGCACCACCGGTTCCGCGTCCGGGCTCCAGCCGAACGTGACGTCCTGCAGCACGAACTCCCCGTTCACAGGGGTTTCGGCACCGATCTTCTCGTCGGTGCGAGGTGCGGCTTCCTGAAGTCGTTTGAGCGCGACCATCAGTCGCATCACGACCGTGCTGGTCGTGCGGGCCAGACCGTGCAACGCGGGGTTCACGCTGTTGGTCAGGTAGACGACCGCCGCCAGGACCGCGCCCGTGGTGAGCTGTCCCGAGGCGACCAGCGGGGGAGCGAACGCCACCAGCAGCACGACCGGTGCGAAACCGCCGGTCGCGATCACCGTGGCGCGCAACGAGTTCGCCCACGCGACGTGGATCGTGGCCCTGGCCTGCAGGTTGATCTGCTTCGCGACGTCGCGGTAGGCCTCGGTGGACGCGTCGCAGGCGGCGACGTCACGCAGCCCGGTGAGCACCGAACCGGACGCTTCCGCGGTGCGTTCGTCCGCCATCACGGCGTCGCGCTGTCGTTTGGCCAGCGAGGGCAGCATCAGTCCGAAGAGCAGCAACGCGGCCACGATCGGCAGCACCACCAGCCAGATCAGCGCGGCGGCGGTGGTCGCGAGGCCGATGAGCGCGGCGATCGTCGTGACCAGAAGGGCACGGGCCTGCACCAGGACGCCGGCGGTGGCGTCGCGGACCACCTCGACGTGCCGGGTGATCATGGCGACCGCGCTGGCGTCCGGTGTGCGGCGGTGCGACGGGTCGTTCAGCACGCCCTTCACGACCCGTGTGACCAGGGCGTCGCGCATCGGTTCGACGACGGCGCCGAGCCGCGCGAACACCTGTCGTTGACCCAGCGCGCCCGCCACCGCGAGCGCCGCGAACGCGAGCAGCCACAGCACTCCGGCCAGCGGATCCCCCGCCGCGAAGCCCTTGTCCACGGCGGTGCCGACGAGTCTGCCGCCGAAGAACGCCGGGATGCCTTCGAGCATGGACCAGCCGAGCAGGATCAGCACGCCCCTGCGGTGTCCTGCCAGCGTGGAGAGGTAGAAACGCATCACTCGCCTCCGGTGAACACGGCGCGGTAGTCCTCGTCGTGCCACAGCTGTCGATGGGTGCCGGTGCCGCGGATCCGGCCTGCCTCCAGCCACACCACAAGGTCTGCCCTCGCGGCCGTGGCCGGGCGGTGCGTCACGACCACGCGGGTCCTGCCGGGCAGCGCCGTGGTGAGCGCTTTGTCCACTTTGGCCTCGGTCACGGTGTCCAGACTCGCGGTGGCGTCGTCGAGCACGAGCACGTCCGGATCGCGGATGATCGCGCGGGCCAGGCCGATCCGTTGCGCCTCACCGCCGGACAGCGGGGCGTCGGCCACGGGTGTCTCGTAACCCTGCGGCAGACGGATCAGCACGTCGTGCACCTGGGCGGCGACGGCGGCGTCGCGCACCTGGATCTCGTCGGCGTCCGTTCCATAACCGATCGAACGACCGATGGTGGTGCCGAGCAGCGCGGGGCGTTCGAAGGCGTAGCCGACCGAGTCGTGTCCGACGACCTCGCCCGCGTCCACAGCGGACAGTCCGCCGAGCGCCGCGGCCAGGGTCGACTTGCCGGCGCCGGAACTGCCGACGACCGCGGCGAACGTGCCGGCAGGGATCATCAGGTCCACGTCGTGCAGCGCGTCGCCGACGCTGACGTTCCTGAGCTCGATGACCCCGTTGGACGGCTTGGGGACCGGGCGCCTCGGCGCCGGGGTGTCGAGGACCTCGGCGATCCTCGCGGCGCTGGCGCGGGTCCGTTCCAGCACGGTCAACTGGGTCATCTGGCCGACGATGCCCATGCCGAGCGCCGCGTAACCGAGGGCGGCGAGCACGTCACCGGTGCTCAGCCTTCCTTGCATCACACCGAAACCGGCGGCGGTGAGGACCGCGACCTCGACGGCGGGCAGCAGCAGTCCGGCCCGCCACATCATCTTCGCCTGGGTGCGCCACATGCCGGCGCCCGCCGCGGCGAGCCGGGGGAGCGGCTCCAGCACGCGGTTCGTCTCGCGCTCGGCGATGCCTGCGGCCGCGATCGTGCGCAGTCCGGACACCGAGTCGAGCAGCCGCGCACTCACCTCGCCGGACACTTCCTGGTACGCCAGGACGTCGTCCGCGGTGAGGCGCATGTGCGTGCGGACGAGGTAGCCGGCCAGGGGGGCGCTGACGAGGAACACCGCCGCGAGCCGCCAGTCCAGCAGGGCCAGTGCGATCACCGAGCCGACCGACGACACGGCGGTGACGGCGAGCCCGATCACGGTCACCGCGATGGCGCCCGCGTTGCCGCAGTCGCCTGTGACACGGCTGACGGCGTCTCCCGCGGCGAACGGAGAGGGGTGACCGAGAGTGAGCAGATGTCTGGTCAGTCCGCGCCGGAGCCAGGCCGTGGCGCGGGAGGTGATGCTCGCGGCGAGCACGATGCCGATGGCGTCGCCGAGGATCTCGACACCCGCCAGCACGAGCAGGAAGACGATCGTGGCCAGCACGAACGTTCCGCTCAGCGCCATGTCGACGGCGCCGGCGAGCGCGGCGGGGAGCAACAGGCCGCCGGTCGTGGCCACGGCGGCGTTCAGGAGCAGCAACCACGGGCGGTAGTCGCGTTTGACGGTGGAGAGCAACAGCTGGTCACCGGGTTTGGTCATCGGCTGTTCCTCCGAGGCTCATCTGGGCCCATCATGAGACGAGGGGCCCGGCAGCTGGCCGGCTGCCGAGCCCCTCTTCAGGCGGGTGAGCGGCATACTTCGCCTATGCCGCTCACCGGCCGTTCACGTGCTGGTGGAGCTAGATCAGCACAGCAGCAGGGACGCGCTGCTGTGGCTGCACGGGAGCAGCAGCGAGGCGCTCGACGCGGTGGTCGAACCGCCGCCGCCACCACCCGAACCGCCGGCCATCATGTTGGCGGGGGCCTCGGGGGTCTCGAGGTCCTGCATGTCAAGGATGAAGCCCATGACACTATCTCCTAGTTTCGAGGGATCGATCTCTTTGGTGCTACCGGTCCGCGAGGACCGGCGTTCGTGAGCCCAGGAAGGGCAGTGGTGCGCGGTCGTCCACTGTGGACGCGATGGCGAGCAGAACGCCCGCACCGCCGGTGTTGAGGTCCATGGAGAGCCGGCGCAGCTGCACGCCGGGGAACGCGAGCCCGCCGCCGTACCGCGTGGCGTGCCAGCCCAAAGCCTTGAGGTGCTGGCCGATGGCGCGCTCGAAGCGTTCGTTGGGCTGGTGGCGCGTGGCGTGCGCCAGCGTGGCGAGCAGTCCGGCCCTGCCCAGCGTGAACGCGGGCTGGATGACGAACTCGCCGGTGCAACCGGTGAGCAGCTCGGGCAGCTTCTCGACGCACGGCCGTTCCGGAGCCAGCTTGGCGAACTCCGTGAGCACCAGTGCGATGCCCGCGCCGCCGATTCCCACGTACGGCAGGCTTCGCAGCGTTCCGTCGCGCACCTGCAGCGAACCGTCGAGCGCGATCATCGTCTCGGCCAGGTCGCGTTCCAGCGCCTGCTCGGACAGCTCGAGCCAGCGGCGTTCCGCGGTGTGCTCGAACATCCGCAGGAAGAACAGAGCCGGTCCCGACCAGCCGTGCAGCAGGCCGGCCTTGGCCTTGTCGGCCGGTTTCGGTGCCTCCGCGAGTTGCTTCGCGAGCCGTTCGGCGAGCTGCTCGGCCTGCGCCGCGTAGCCGTCGTCGTTCCGGTTCGCCGCGAAGTGCAACAGGTTCAGGCCGATGCCGGACAGACCCGCGCTCAGCCCGTGGTCCTGAGTGGACGGTACGAGCTCCGCGTAGCTCTCGACGATCTCGGTCGCGAAGTCGTGGTGGCCGAAGTTCTCCAGCACGTGCGCGATGCCGTGCGCGCCGACGTAGAAGCCGGGCTGCTTCGGCGGATCTCTCCTGACCGCGTTGATCAGCCAGTCCTCGTGCTCGGGGAAGCGGCCCTCGCCGGACTCCGCGAGTGCGTGCAGCACGCCGGCCGCGCCGTACCCGAAGCCCGTGCCACCGGTCTCGAACTGCTCGATGTCACCGGGGAAGAGCCGGTCCTCGCGCTGGGGCGTGGCGCTGTGCAGGATCGCCGTGGCGATCTCCTTGCGCACCAACGCCCAGTCGGGAGTCGCCTCGTCGAACTCGGTGAACGCCGGGTCCGTGGGAGGGTCGACGCGCGGGGTGAGCACGTCGACGATCGGCGCGCAGTACTCGTCGCTGAGCCCGAAGCGGTCCTGGACGACCTTGACGTGCTGCCTGATCTTCGCCGGCGCCAGTTCCAGCACCGTGTTGAGCGGCAGGAAGATCCAGAGCCGGAGCGCGGCGAGCGGGTGCGCGTCGATGTCGAACCCGTCGCGGTCCCGCGGCGCCTGGAATCCCGGCGCGCCGAGCGTGGGCTTGCGGACTGCGTCGATCGTCGAGCTGAGCTCGAAGTCGATGAGCGAGATCTCGTCGTCCTCGGTGACGAGGATGTTGAGCGTGTGCAGGTCACCGAACACGACGCCGCGCTCGTGCACCTCGGCCATCAGGCTCTCGACCCGGTCGACCATGGCGAGCGCGCGGGCCTTGTACTCGGAGATCGTCTCGTCGCTGACGTCCTTGTGCGTCAACGGGTAGTGCCTGCCGAGCCACTGCCCGAGCGAACGGCCGGGCATGAACTCCATGGCGACGAAGAGGTGCTCCCACTCGGTGAAGCGGTCGTACACCTCCGGCACACCCTTGATGCCCTGCAGCTTCGTGAGGATCTCGTACTCGCGCTCCAGCCGGACGACAGCGTCCTCGCCGTCGCGGTCGAGCCCGGCGTGCGGCCGCGCTTCCTTGAGCACGACCTCCTTGCCGTCGGACTTCCTCGTCGCGAGGTAGACGCCGCCACCGTTGGAGAAGTGCAGCGAGCTCTTGATCTGGTACGGGAACTGCTCTGGGTCACCGGCGTTGCGCTCGTCGAGGTGCGGCTTGAGGAACGCCGGCAGCTCGATCCACTCGGGCAGGCTGAAGACGGGCTTGCGCTTGTCCGGGATGAGCGTGCCGTCAGCGCCCTCGATCGCGAGCACCTGCTGCCCGTCGACCTCCAGCCACTGCTCGGCGAACCCGCCGTAACGCACGTACAGAGGTCCCTTGCCGAAGCGCAGGTCGCTCAGGATGTACGCGCCGTGCTCACCTTCGAGCACCTGGGCGAGCCCGGCGAGGATCTCCTCGAGGTGCGCGGTGTCGACCGGGTAGATCGTGACCAGCTTGCCGCTGCCCTCGCGGGGCGCGTACTTCGAGTTGCGGGCCAGCACGATCGACATCGTCTGCAGGTACTTGAAACTGATGCGGCGCTCGACGCAGTAGTCGAAAGTCGCCTTCAGCACCCGGCCGGCGTTGTCGAGTCCAGCGGAAACGTGGATCTTCCACCCTTGGTTGGGGAGCTGTACCCCGCTCGGGTGGTGGTGTCGCCACACGTTGCGCTCAGCCGTCACCCAGTCGGGTGGGAGCGCGGGGAGTTCGGTGGAAAAGTCGTCCTTGGAGGTGCTTTCGGTGCTGCTCTGCAGATCGTAGAACTGCCGATCGGCGAAGCAGTACGCCTCGTATCTGAGGTCCACCGAATTCCCCTCCCCGACTCGTTTTCGTTTCTTTGATGCCGCATATTTCCGCACAATCTCGCGGCTATGGGGAATCCGCCGTTAGGGTCATATGGGTCGCCCGTTCGTGTCCGAAAGAACCTCGGTTACCGAGGCGTATGTCACGTCACGTGATGAGGTTTGGGCCCATCTCACCCGGTTGAGATGTTTGCTGCCGGACCCTTCGCCGGACGTATGTGGGGTTTTCGCTAAACGGCACCGGACAGTTTCCGATCAGAGGTGCCTCTGAGCTGCAAAATTCCAGGCGGAGCCCGACGCATAGTTAGGTGCGTACAAGTGCTGTGTACGCGCTGTGGCGACTGCTCTTTCCGAGTGAAGCCGTAATTGGCTGCTATTGCGTGTTTGATACGGCCGAACGGCGGTATGGGGACACCCGTTGAGACCCATTCGTAGGATGAGATTGGCGACCGCCTAATTATGTAGCAAACATTGTCTTGCTACATGCACTCACGAAATTCCGGTGTGATGGAATCGTTCGAGTGAAATTAAGTGTTGAGACGTAACGCGACACGTTTTGTGAGCGGCCCGCTGCTGCCCGGCGTGTCGTGCGGCTAGGCTGCGGGTGTGGGGAGCGTGGCGAGCCGCTGGCTGGTGCCGGCCGTGGTGGTGATCACCGGTGCCGCGGTGGCGGCCGGGATGGTGGGCAGGACCGTGTACTCGCGCCCGGCCGAGGCCAAGGGCGCGCCGGCGGTGCCGTCCTCTTCGGTCGCGGGGCCGTTGCCGGGGTCTCCCGAGGTGCGGCTGAGCCCGGACTCGTTCACACATCCGGACCGGACCGCCGTGCAGCGGGTGCTGCAGGCGTACTTCGACGCGATCAACGCCCGGGATTTCGACGGGTGGCGCGGGGTGGTGTCGGCTCGGCGGGTTTCCACCACGCCTGAGGCGAGCTGGGTTTCCGCTTATGAGACCACCCGGGACGGCGGGATGGTCGTGCAGCGGGTCGAGTCCGATGTGGTGGCTCGGCGGTTGCGGGTGTTGATCTCTTTTGTGTCCACACAGGATGTTGCGAAGGCTCCGCCCGCGTTGCCTGAGGGATGTATTCGGTGGCGGGTGGTCTACGTGCTGGTTTGGGAGGGGGGCGGGTTGAAGGTGGATGACGCGCCGGAGAACCGGAACCCCCAGATGGAGAAGTGCTGACCGCCGTTGGCGTGTAGCCCCGCCCTCAGCGTCGCGTGAGATCAGGCGCTCGCGTGCCGGAACCCTTGCCCGGCAAGCACAAAGCCCCGGTCCGCGCTGCGGACCGGGGCTTTGTGGTGGGGCTGTGTGGTGCTAGGCCGGGGTGAAGGCCAGCGCCACGTTGTGGCCGCCGAACCCGAACGAGTCGTTCACCGCCGCGTCCAGCTTGATCTTGCGCGGTTCGCCCGCCACCACGTCCAGCGTGACGGCCGGGTCGAGGTTCTCCAGGTTGAGCGTCTGGGGAACGATGCCGTCGCGGATCGAGAGGACGGTGATGATGGCCTCGACCGCGCCTGCTGCTCCCAGCAGGTGGCCCAGTGAGCCCTTCGGGGCGGTCAGGACCGGGTGGTCGCCGATCGCCTTGCGGATCGCCACGGTCTCCGCGACGTCGCCCACCGGGGTGGACGTGGCGTGGCAGTTCACGTGGCCCACGTCGGACGGGTCGATGCCGCCGGAGCGAAGTGCTGCGGCGATGGCGCGCGACTGACCGACGCCCTCGGGGTCCGGGGCGGTGATGTGGTAGCCGTCGGCCGACGTGCCGATGCCGGCGAGACGGCCGTAGATCTTGGCTCCGCGGGCCTCCGCGAACTCGCGGCGTTCCAGGACCATGACGCCCGCGCCCTCACCGAGGACGAAGCCGTCGCGGCCCGTGTCGAACGGGCGCGAGGCCTTCTGCGGCTCGTCGTTGCGGGTGCTCATGGTGCGGGCCTGCGAGAAGCCCGCCACCGGGATCGCCGTGATGCACGCTTCCGCGCCGCCTGCCACGACCACGTCGGCTTCGCCGGACATGATCATGCGGTAGGCCCACGCGATGGCCTCCGCGCCGGACGCGCAGGCGGAGACCGGGGCGTGCACGCCCGCCTGTGCCTTCAGTTCCAGGCCCACGTGCGCGGCCGGGCCGTTCGGCATCAGCATCGGGACGGTCAGCGGCGACACCTTGCGCAGGCCGTGCTGTTCCAGGAGGTCGTCCTGGGTCAGCAGGGTGATCGCGCCGCCGATGCCCGTACCGATGATCACGGCGAGGCGCTGCTTGTCGACGGTGTCGTCGTTGTGGCCCGCGTCGGACCATGCCTGGCGGGACGCCACGATGGCGACCTGTTCGGAGCGGTCCAGGCGTCGAGCTTCCACTCGGGGGAGCACCTCGGTCGGGTCCACCACGAGCTCCGACGCGATCTTGACAGGCAGGTCGTACTTCGCGACCCACTCGTGGGTCATGGGGCCGACCCCGCTCTTGCCTGCCAGAAGCGCGTCCCAGGTGGACGTGACATCACCACCGAGCGGGGTGGTGGCACCCAGCCCGGTGATGACGACCTCGATGCCCGAACTCACTTGTTGCTGGTGATGTAGTTCACCGCGTCACCAACGGTCTTGAGGTTGGCCAGCTCGTCGTCCGGGATCTTCACGCCGAACTTGTCCTCAGCCTGGACGGCGATCTCGACCATCGACAGCGAGTCGATGTCGAGGTCGTCCACGAAGGACTTCTCAGCGGTGACGTCGTCGGCGGCAACGCCGGCGACCTCTTCGACGATCTCGGCAAGACCGGACAGGACGTTGTCGCTCACTGAAGTTCCCTTTCGATTGAAACGATGGAAAAACTGTGGGTGGTGCTCACGGGCACCGGATCACCTGTCCCGCGTAGGACAGGCCCGCGCCGAAACCGACCATCAACACGACGTCTCCGGAGGAGATCTCGCCCGCCGACCGCATGTGGTCCAGCGCGATGGGGATCGAGGCCGAGGAGGTGTTGCCGGACTCGACGATGTCTCGAGCGATCTTCAGGTCCTCCCGCGCACCATTGTTGCGCAGGCGCTTGGCGATCGCCTCGATGATCCTGAGGTTGGCCTGGTGCGGGGCGAACACGTCCACATCGGACAGTTCGACACCCGCGAGTTCGGCGGCACGGAGCGCTACCGGTGCGATCTGGGTCGTCGCCCACCGGAAGACCGTCTGGCCTTCCTGGTGGATGAACGAGTCGCGGTCGTCGATCCTGATGACCTCGGACATCGAGCCGTCCGAGCCCCAGGCGACGGGACCGATCTGGTTCTCGTCGCTGGCGCCGACCACGACGGCTCCCGCGCCGTCCGCGAAGATGATCGCGGTCGAGCGGTC
The DNA here is from genome assembly GCF_051853195.1 of Lentzea sp. HUAS TT2. Lineage (NCBI taxonomy): Bacteria > Bacillati > Actinomycetota > Actinomycetes > Pseudonocardiales > Pseudonocardiaceae > Lentzea > Lentzea sp. HUAS TT2. The sequence continues at coordinate 4,745,450 of NZ_CP196667.1, forward strand.
GTCGGGGTGGGTCCAGTCGGTGAGCTTCTCCGCGCCGATGACGAGGATGTTGCGCACCGTGCCACCGCGGACGATGTCGGCGGCGGTCGCGACGGCGTAGCAGAAGCCCGCGCACGCGGCGTTCAGGTCGAACGCGGCCGCGGCGGTGATGCCCAGCCGGGTCGCGATCTGGGCCGCGGCGTTCGGGATCGTCGACGGCATGGTGCACGTCGCCACGATCACGCCGCCGATGTCGGCCGCGGTCAGGCCCGCGTCCTCGATCGCCTTGGTGCCCGCCGCGACGGACATGTCCACGACGCCCTCGTCCTTGGCCGCGACGCGCCTGTTGACGATGCCGACGCGCTCGCGGATCCACTCGTCCGAGGTGTCCATGCGCTGGGCGAGGTCGTGGTTGCTCACCACGGTCTCCGGCTGGTAGCTGCCGAGACCGAGGATGCGGCTACCCGCAACTGCCTGCGGGGCCTGGAAGGTCGTCACTTAGTTGGCTCCAACGGTGTCGAAGAGCTCCGCGACCTTCTCGAGCTGGTCAGGGGTCTTCAGGGCGAGGGTGGCGGTGCCCTTCATCGCACGCTTGGCGAGACCCGTGAGCGCGCCGGCGGGCGGCAGCTCGACCGAGCCGGTCACGCCCTTCTCGACGAGGGTGGCCTGGCAGACGTCCCAGCGGACCGGGCTCGTGACCTGCGAGACCAGGCGCCGCAGCACCTCGGTGCCCTCGGTGACGACCTGACCGTCCTTGTTGGACACCAGCGGCAGCAACGGGTCGTGCGTGGTGACTTCGGCGGCACGCGCGCGCACGGCGTCTTCGGCCGGCGCCATGTACTTGGTGTGGAATGCGCCCGCGACCGCGAGCTTGCGGACCTTCGCCGTGCCCGGCGGGTTCTCCGCGAGCTCGTCGAGAGCGGGGCGCGGGCCGGCCGCGACGATCTGGCCGGCGCCGTTGCGGTTGGCCGGCACGAGGCCGAGCTCCTCGAGGCGCGCGAGCACCTCCGCCTCGTCACCGCCGAGGACCGCGGCCATGCCGGTCGGCTCCAGTGCGCACGCCTTCGCCATCGCGGCACCGCGCACGGCGGCCAGTGCGACGGCGTCGTCGGCGCTGATGACGCCCGCGACCGACGCGGCGGCGAGCTCGCCGACCGAGTGGCCGCCGACGATCACGGCGGAGGGCAGTTCGACGCGGCGGCGCAGCTCACCGAACGCGAGCAGCGCGAGCGCCACGACCAGCGGCTGGGTGATCGCGGTGTCGACGATCTCGTCGGCCTCCGCGGTGGTGCCCAGGCGCACCAGGTCCAGGCCCGTGATCTCCGACCACGCGCGGACCTGCTTCTCCGCCCCCTCCAGTTCGAGCCAGGGGGTGAGCATGCCGGGCGTCTGGGACCCTTGTCCGGGCGCGAGGAGTGCGATCACGTCGATTACTAAAGCTGGTGAACCCACCGGTACCCCATGCTGTAAAGAACGAAGTACTGCGATCGTATTTGTAGAGACCCTACAAAAGTGTCGGCCGGGTGAACGGCCCGCGACGTAGCCCCAGCTCAGCGAGGGTGAGGGTCGTTTGGCCCTCACCCTGATGGACGTGTGCGAAGTCCGTCACAACCCGTTCGCTACCACAGCCCACGGGCCCGAGCAAGGCGTCCTACAGACAAAGCGACGCGAAGCACAAGTGCGTCTCGAGCGTCATGTGCATTTCTTCCGGTCATTTCCTGAACGCGCCGAAGGCGATATCTGACCGTGTTCGGGTGCACGAACAGCCTTTTCGCGCACGTCTCCAGCACGCCGCCGACCTCCAGGAAGGCGTCCACGGTCTCCAGCAACGCGCCGCCGGCGTCCTCCAGCGGACGCGCGACCCTGTCGACGAGCTGCCACTCGGCCTCGGGGTCGCCCGCCAGGGCCCGTTCCGGCAGCAGGTCCAGCGAACGGACCGGCCGGGGCGCGGCAGGCCAGCCCACGACGGCCCGCAGTCCGCTCAACGCGTCGCTGGCGCTGCGATGGGCCTCGGCGAGCGACGCGACCGTCGGTCCCGCGACGACCGGGCCCTCACCGAAGCCCTCGGAGATGCGCCCCAGCACGTCCTCGCCGGTCTCGGTCGGACCGCCGAGCACGACGACCAGGCGTGAGCCCTGCACGGACAACAGCACCGGCCGACCGGCACGCGCGGCCTTGCTGCGCACCGAGTAGATGATCGCGGGAGGGTCCTCGCCGCCGGGGTTGCCGACCAGCACCGTCGCCTCCAGCGCCGGGTCCCAGCCCAGCGCCGCGGCACGCGACAGCAGCGACTCCTCCGGATCGCCACGCACGACACCGTCCACGACCAGCGCTTCCAGCCGCGCGTCCCAGGCACCGCGTGCCTCGGCGGCGGCTGCGTAGGAGGTGGCCGCGGAGAAGGCGATCTCCCGCCCGTACCGCAGCACGCCCTCCATCAGCAGCGCGCGCTCCGCCTCCGTTGCCGCCATCTGCGGCATCTGCTCCTCGAACAACTCCAGCGCTATCCGGACCAGCTCGACGGTCTGCCGCAGGCTCACCCAGCGGGAGATGTCCTTGGGGGCGCTGCGGAACGCGTCCGCGGTGAGCCGGATCGCCTGCTGGCGGTCGTGCAGCCACTCGACGAACCCGGCCACGCCGTTCTGGATCAGCAGCAGCACGCTCGCGCGCTGGTCCGCGGGCATTCGCGCGAACCACGACAGCCGCCGTTCCATCTCGGCCACGCTGGCGGTGGCGAGTGAGCCCGACGCGCGTTCGATCTTGCGCATCGTGCGGGCGGAGAGCGTGGGCGGGTGCTCCTCCTTCGCCTTGCTGCTGGTCATACGCGCAGCTTAGGGCCACTGAGGGGACATCACCGGGATGGGTGACAGAACCCATGGCGCTGTTATCGCGGCCATACGGTCGGTCGGCAGAGGTCTTTCGGCGCGGCGCGGAGGTTTCGTCTTGCGTAGGTTCCCGGCACTTGCCCTGAGCGTGGTCGCGTTGCTGATGACGAGCGTCACCGCCTCCGCCGACCCACCCGACCCGCTCGCCGAGTTCCACGCCCAGACCGCGAAGTGGGCACCGTGCAGCGGGAAGCTCGCCGAGCTGGAGTGCGCCACGCTCGTCGCGCCGCTGGACTTCACCAAACCGGCCGGCGACAGGATCAACCTGACGATCAGCCGCAAGAAGGCCGCGGCGGCCGATCGCAGGCGTGGCGTGCTGTTCACCAATCCGGGTGGACCTGGGGGTTCGGGGCTCGGCCTGCCGCTGTTCCTGGCCAAGTCCCAGCTCGCCCAGGTCTACGACGTGATCGGCATCGACCCGCGCGGCGTCGGTGGTTCGACGGCGCTGAACTGCCGCACCGCGCCCGCGATCGCCGCGCCGGAGTCCAGGCCCGCGGACAGCGAGTTCGGCAAGTGGGCCGCCGAGGCGCGCGAGGCCGAGGAGGCGTGCCAGAAGTCCGGCGGGGGGATCCGGCAGTTCATCAGCACCGCGAACACCGCGCGGGACATGGACGTCGTGCGGGCCGTGCTGGGCGAACAGAAGATCAACTACTTGGGTTACTCCTACGGCACGTACCTGGGCGCGGTGTACGGGACGTTGTTCCCGAACCGGCTCGACCGCAGCGTGCTCGACTCCGCGGTGCACCCGGAGTGGATCTGGCACGAGCAGTTCCGCCAGCAGGCCGTGGCGTACCGGATGGACGTCGAGGCGTGGGCCGCGTGGGCGGGCGAGCGCAACGAGAAGCTGGGGCTCGGCAAGTCGCGCGACGAGGTGCTGGCCGAGGTCGAGAAGGTCGCTGCGAAGCTGCACGCGACGCCGATCGGCGAGCACAACCGCTCCTCCTTCGACGGCGCACTGGGTGTCGGCGCCCGCTACCGTCCACTGTGGTCGGACCTGGCGTCGATCGTGACCAAGCTGCGGTCGGGGGAGAAGCCGGCGAACGCCGAGGGCGCCAAGGCCGGGCAGGTGCTCGCGAAGACCGGGCTGGAGGAGCTGCGGTCGGGCGTGTTCGACACGGTCACCTGCGAGTCGGACTGGCCGACCGACCTGAGCGTCTACTACGAGGACATGCGCATGTTCCGCGAGCGCTACCCGTACGGCTTCGGCATCGTGCGGGCCGCGCCGATGACGTGCACGTTCCGCTCGTTCAGCCCGCCGGAACCGCCGGTGAGGATCGGCCGCAACGGCTACCCGATCGGCATCGTCGTGCAGTCGGAGGGCGACACGCAGACCCAGTACGCGAGCGGCCCGGCGATGGCCCAGCGGCTCGGGCACAACCTGATCACCGTGACCGACGAGGGCAAGCACGGCCTCTACAACGGCGGCAACGCCTGCGTCGACGAGAAGGTCGACAGGTACCTGGTCGACGGGGCGCTGCCGGGCAGCAGCTCCGAGTGCACCGGCGACCCGCGGCCGGACGTGCCGAAGGACGGTCAGCCGGGCACCGCGCCCGCGTTGTCCCCCGAGCGGATCCAGGCGTACCTCGACGGCCGCGGGCTGAGCGCAGGGCGGCCGTAGAACTGGCCGGGAAATGTGGAAGCGCCCACCACGGAGCGTGGCGGGCGCTTCCCTCTCCCCGGTCCCCACCGGTGGTTCCACTCTGGACTGTATTACGACAAAAATCCACGTCAGCCACCCTTTCGTGTAGCGGTGTCGAAGTTGTGGAGCGGTGTGATCCACGAAACGATCACGTCGTCTGAACTTCACTCACCGCAACTTTGTTCTAGGAGGGCCCGTGGGCTCGCAAATCACCGAGGGCCTGGGCCAGGCGTGGGCGATGATCGCCACGTTCGTGCCGAAGCTGCTCGGCTTCCTGCTCGTTCTGGTCATCGGCTGGTTCATCGCGAAGGCGCTCGCCAAGGGCGTCGGCTTCCTGCTCAAGCGCGTCGGTTTCGAGAAGCTCGTCGACAAGTCGGGCCTCAACGGCGCGATGCGGCAGTCCTCGATGGACGCGTCCGGCCTGATCGCCAAGATCGTGTACTACTTCGTGCTGCTCATCGCGCTGCAGCTGGCGTTCGGCGTCTTCGGCGCCTCGAACCCGGTCAGCACGCTGCTCAACGAGGTCATCGCGTACCTGCCGCGCATCGTCGTGGCGCTGGTGCTCGTGATCGTCGCGTCGGCCATCGGCACGGCGCTCAAGGGCCTCGTGACCGGTGCGCTGGGCCAGCGCTCGTACACGAAGATCATGGGCAACATCACCTACGGCTTCGTGATGGCGCTCGGCATCATCGCTGCGCTCAACCAGCTGGGCATCGCGATCTCGGTGACCATGCCGGTCCTGATCGCCGTGCTCGCCACCGTCGCCGGCGTGATCGTCATCGGTGTGGGTGGCGGCCTGGTCCGCCCGATGCAGCAGCGCTGGGAGGGCTGGCTGACCCGCGTGCAGGACGAGGCGCAGGCCCAGTCGCCGATGCCGCGTGCGTCGCAGGAGATGCCGTCCACCGTGGGCGGCCGCATGGGTGACATGCCGACGCCTCCGTCGGGCACCCCGATGTCCGAGAGGTAGCTCTCGTTTCCCGGAAGGGGCCCCGCGCGAAACATCTCGCGCAGGGCCCCTTTCTGGTGTTCTGACGGTTCTCCAGTTTCGATCCAGCGCCCGGCCGCAGCCTCGTCTCCACCCGAACTGTTCCGTCGCGGTGGAGGACCAATGAAAGCCCTTGTGCTGTCCGCGGGCGTACGCCCGGCCGGATACTCGCTGCCTCGGCAGATCGTCCCCATCGCGAACAAGCCGGTGCTCGAGTACGTCGTGGAGAACCTGCGGGACGTCGGGATCACCGACATCGGCATCGTCGTGGGGGACGGCGCCCAGGAGATCTCCGAGCTGTTCGGCGACGGCTCGTACCTGGGTGTCTCGATCACCTACATCCAGCAGGACGTGGCGCTCGGTCTCGCGCACTGCGTGCGGATCGCGCGGCCGTTCCTCGGTGACGACGACTTCGTGCTGTACATGGGCGACAACGTGCTGGTGGAGGGCATCGGCCAGATCGCGGACGAGTTCGAGCGGCTGCGGCCGTCCGCGCAGGTGCTCGTGGACAAGGTGGAGGACCCGCGGCTCTACGGCGTCGCGGAGGTGGACGAGAACTCGCGCGTGACGCGGCTGATCGAGCACCCCCAGGAGCCGCGCAGCGACCTCGCGATGATCGGCGTCTACTTCTTCACGCCCGCGATCCACGCCGCCGTCGACGCGATCGAGCCGTCGTGGCGCGGCCAGTTCGAGATCACCGACGCGCTGCAGTGGCTGGTGACGCACGAACGCGACGTGCGGGCGCGGATGTACTCGGGGTTCTGGAAGGACACCGGCAAGGTCGAGGACGTCCTGGAGTGCAACCGCGAGCTGCTCATGGGCCTGCGGACGGACATCCAGGGCATCGTCGACGACGAGTCCCGGCTGATCGGTGACGTCGTGGTCGAGGAGGGTGCGCGCGTGGTGCGGTCGTGCATCGTCGGGCCCGTGATCATCGGCGCCGGGACTCTGGTCGAGGAGTCGATCATCGGGCCGTACACGTCGATCGGCGCGGACTGCCGGATCACCGAGTCCGGGGTGGCCGACTCGATCGTGCTGAACGAGGCCTCCGTGCACAACGTCTCGGGCATCGAGACGTCGCTGATCGGGCGCCGTGCCCGTGTCGGGTCGGCGCGCCAGCACCGGCTGGTCGTCGGTGATGGCGCGTCCGTCGAGGTCGCCGCCTAGTTCCTCCCGACCCAGTCCTGAAGGCGGTCGCACTCCTCGGCGACCGCCTTCTGCCTGCTCTTGTCCAGTTTGTCGATGTAGTCGACGGTGATCGTGCGTTCCTTGGTGATCGCCCAGGTGGCGACGACGTAGCCGTCGACGAGGACCGTGGGCTTGCCGCCGATGACCACGCCGAGCCGGTCGTCCGCGATGACCCTCCTGCGGTCGGCGTGGGCGAGCAGGATGTTGTCGAACTCGGGCAGCAGCCGGACCGGGACCGGGGTCTCCGGGTCGGGGCGCGGGGCGTGGGGGAGGTCGAAGAGCTCCTTGCCCGACTCGCTGCGGAACGTCACGAGCCGCGGGCGCAGTGCCGCGAACGTCTCGGCGAGCCTGGTGAGGCCGGACCACTGCTGGGCGTCCATGACGCTCGCCGGGCCGAACGCCCCGAGGTAGCGCAGGACGAGCTCTTCCTTGTCCATGGCGCTCTGCGGCCGGCCCAGCCAGTTCTCGACGGTCGTGCAGACGGCCCTGCCGCTGGTGTGCCAGAAGCCGCGCGGCGGGAGCTGGACCAGGGCGAGCTTGTTGCGCAGCGCGTTGCCCAGGACCGTGTGCTCGCGGTCGGGCCAGCGTTGCTTCAGCTGCTTGCCGGCGTCCGCGGTGCCCTGCGGGGTCTCGTCGAGGATCGCGCGGCCCGCCTCGGCGACCTCGTCGAAGTCGAGGCCCTGGAGCCTTCCGGCGAACGGGCCGCTCTGCAGTTCGCGGTCGAGCTTGAGCTGGGTGTGGGGCCGCAGGCCGAGCGCGTCGCGTGCGCTGACCAGGTGGATCGTGCCGCGCATCAGGAGCATGCGGACGGCTTCGCGGTTGGTCAGGAGGTCTTCGAGCTCCTTCGGCTGGAAGTCGTGCAGCCGCGTCCAGAGGCCGACGTACGGCGACTTCGGTTCCTGCGCCTGGATGCCGAAGAGGTGCTCGATGGTGGCGAGCGCGCTCTTACTGGCGCGCTCGCGCAACATCTGGCGTTCGATCAGTGCCCGGTTGAGCTGGTCCTGGCTGAGCGTCCCCATTGGGACAGACTAGAACCTGATGAACGCGAAACCGGTGCCGTTCGGGCGTTCTCCGTCGTGGACGACGAGCAGGTTGAGCCTGCCCAGCACGATGTCGGCGCCGTCGGAGTGCTCGACGTCGGCGATCCTGAAGTCCTTCAGCGGCTTCATGTCCGCCTTGCGGTAGGCCACGAACCGCGAGTCGCCCTGGCTGGACGCGAGCAGCACGTCGTCCGCGATCGTGAGGCCCTCGGCGTCGGCCTCGAGCCACTTGCCGCCGAAGCCGGGGTTCGGGCCGTCGGGCTCGCACTCCTCCGTCTCGGGGTCGAACTTCTGCGGCGCGCCCCAGGTGCGGACCTTGTCGACGAGCTGCGGCTTGCCGAAGCCGTTGGAACGCAACGGGATGCGCCAGATGCCGACGTCCTCCTGGGCGGCGTACAGGGTGCTCGTGCGTTCGTCGATCACCATGCCCTCGACCTGCGGACCCTCGCCGGGCTCACCGCACACCGTCCACGTCTTGCCGTTGGGGAGGGTGAAGCTGCTCGGAAGGTCCAGAGTGGACACCTTCTCGGTGTCGTAGGTCTTGCCCTTCTGGACCTGGAGGAGCGCGATGCTGGTCTCGTTGCGCCGGCTGGTGACGACGACGTCCTTGCCGTTGACGCGCCCCGCGGCCAGGCCGTAGACGGTGTGCTGGTCGTCGACCTCCGCCTCGGTCTTGCTGAACACCGGCCTGGTGGCGGGGTTCGTGACGTCCCTCGCGCCGCGTTCGTCCACTTGGAACACCCGGATCCGGTCACGGCCGCGGTCGCTGACGAACGCCAGGTCGCCGAGGACGTCGACGTTGTTGAAGCGGCCGGGCTTCGCGTCCGGGGCGGGCGGCAGCGGTGCCGGGTAGACGCCGATCGTGCGGCCGTTCAGGTCGAACGCCGCCAGGCCACCCTCCTTGAGCGTGCCCAGGACCACACTGCGTTCGGTGTTGCGCGGGTTCACCCAGATGGCCGGGTCGTCCGCGTCGGCCGGCTCCTCGAACGTCTGCGTGATCACCGTCGGTGTGATGACGGGCGTGGCCGGTGCGGTGAGGAACAAAGGCACGAGCGCCAGTGCTAAGGAAGATGACATGGTGGGACCGTAGGAAACACCGGTGTACTGCGACTGAACCGCGGGGGAACAAGCCGTGTGGTACGACGTGGGATTGACGCTCTTCGGCCAGAAGATCGCTTACACGGAGCTGGTCGGGCAGGTGCTGGCGCTCGCGGTGGTGTTCCTCGCGCAGCGCCGTTCACTCTTGACCTGGCCCGTTCAGCTGGTCTCTGTCGCGTTGCTGTTCACCGTCTACATGTCGGCGCACCTGGGCGGCCTCGCGACCAGGCAGGTCGCTGTCGGTGCGATCGCCGTCTACGGCTGGTACGCGTGGGTGCGCCGCCGTGACCCGGTCTTCGGCGTGGTGGTGCGCAAGGGCTCCTGGCGCGAACGAACCGCGGTGGCTATCGCCTTCGTCGTCGGCACGGTCGCGTTCGCGCTGGTGCTGGACGCCCTGGACGCCTCGTGGGCGCCGTGGCCGGACGCCGCGATCTTCATCGGCACGATCCTCGCCTTCGCGCTGCAGGGCCTGGGGCTGGTCGAGTTCTGGCTGGTGTGGCTGGTGGTCGACGCCGTCGGCGTGCCGTTGCAGATCCAGTCGGGCCTGTACTTCAGCGCGTTCGTCTACCTGATCTTCGCGGGCCTGGTGATCCACGGTTTCGTCGACTGGAACCGCACCGCCCGCCGGTTGACACAGGCGGCAAAGTCTCCTCTATGAGGGGACTGTTGATCGCTCTACTGGCTGCTGTCTCGTTGCTGGTCGCTGTTCCGGCTGTCGCCGCTCCTCCGTTGCGCACCGGTTTCGAGCTCACCGGCAAGTGGACCACCGAGGCCGAGGAACAGGCCTACCTGCGCGCCACCGGCCTGCCCGTCACGCAGATCGGCGTGACCGCGCAGGGCCGCCCGATCCAGCTCGTGCGCGTGGGCTCCCGTTCCGCGCGCACGGTGGTGCTCTTCATCTGCTCCCAGCACGGCGACGAACCCGCTGGCCGCGAGGCGTGCCTGATCCGCATGCGCTCCCTGCCGCGCTCGTCGGACGTGACCTATTTCTTCGTGCCGAACGCCAACCCGGACGGCCGCGTCGCCGACACCCGCGGCAACTCTTCTGGCATCGACATCAACCGCGACCACCTGCTGCTGCGCTCCGCCGAGGCCCGCGCGATGGCCTCCGTGATCCGCGACTGGCAGCCCGACGTCATCCACGACCTGCACGAGTTCGGCCCCTCCGAGCCCTTCTACGTGAAGGACGTCCTCTGGCTTTGGCCGCGCAACCTCAACGTCGCCGACGGCGTGCACTCGCTCTCGGAGACGCTGTCCCGCTCGTACGTGCGTCCTTCGGTCGAAGCCGCCGGTCGCACGTCCGGCGTCTACGGGATCCTGATCGACCCGGAGACCGGTGAGCCCACCGGTCAGATCGCGGGTGACGGCCAGGAACGGATCCTGCGCAACACCGGGGGTCTCAAGCACGGCATGGGCCTGCTGGTCGAGACCAACGTCGACGGCACGCCGGCCTACCGGGTCGAGTCGCACCTGCTCGCCCTCGACGGCACCCAGTCGTTCGTCCACGCGAACCGGTCCGGGATCGAGGCGGCCAACGCGGCGTCGCGCGCGGTCCGCAGCGGTCCGATCTACTTCGGCGGCGCCGACAACCAGGCGCCGGATCCCTCGGACGTGGTGACCACCCCGCCGTGCGGTTACGTGCTGACAGGGGCGCAGTACCGCGAGGTGCAGGACGAACTGGCCCTGCACGGCATCAAGTCCCAGTACCTGCGAGGCGGCGACCGCATCGTGCCGCTGAAGCAGGAGGCCCGCGCCCTGGTCCCGCTGTTGCTGGACGCCCGAGCCGACGGCCCGCTCCTCAGCGCCCAGCCCGTCGCCCAGTGCTAGCCCTCTGACCTGCGCTTACCGACCCTTGTGCAAAAGACGTTTGCGGACGTCCGCAAACGTCTTTTGCACAACCGATATATCAGTGGACTGATATATCGGTCGCGAGCGATCTCTGCGGCTGGTCGGATGGCGGGATGCACGACGATCTGCCGGCGCGGATGGAGCGCAATCTCGCCGAGCACGCCTGCCATCTCCACCGTCACCTCTCCGGGGCGACCGTCACCGAAGCGAGTGATCTGCTCATTGCGGACAGTGGCTCGTCCGACGACACGTCGAGCACGACCCGCTCGGTTACGCGAAGGGGCCGCCCCGCCGAAGCGGGACGGCCCCTCACACAGCCCTGAGAGCTACGCCAGGCCCGCGTCGCCCGTGGAAGGCCCCGCCGCCTGCACGTCGTCGATGCGGTACTTGCGGGCCGCCTCGACGACCTTGGACTGCTCGACCTCGCCGCGCCGGGCCAGAGCGGCCAGCGTGGCGACGACGACGGACTCCGCGTCCACCAGGAAGTGGCGGCGGGCGGCCGGGCGGGTGTCGGAGAAGCCGAAGCCGTCCGTGCCCAGCGTCGTCATGTCGGTCGGGACGTACGGCCGGATCAGGTCCGGGATCGCCGACGCCCAGTCGGACACCGCGACCACGGGGCCCTGCACGTCCTTGAGCACCTTCGTCACGTACGGCACGCGCGGCTCGGCGTCCACGTGCAGCAGGTTGTGGCGGTCGGTCTCGACGGCGTCGCGACGCAGCTCCGAGTACGACGTGGCGGACCACACGTCCGCGGACACGCCCCACTCCTCGGCGAGCATCTTCTGCGCCTTGAGAGCCCACGGGAGGCCCACACCGGACCCGAGGATCTGGGCACGCGGGCCACCGGTCTGCGGGCCGTCCTGGTACTTGTAGAGGCCCCGCAGGAGGCCTTCCACGTCCAGGCCCTCCGGCTCGGCCGGCTGCACGTACGGCTCGTTGTAGACCGTCATGTAGTAGAAGATGTTCTCGGCGTTCTCGCCGTACATCCTGCGCAGACCGTCCTTGACGATGTGCGCCACCTCGAACGACCACGCCGGGTCGTAGGCGACCACGGCCGGGTTCGTGTGCGCCAGCAGCAGCGAGTGGCCGTCGGCGTGCTGCAGGCCCTCACCGGTCAGCGTGGTGCGGCCCGCGGTGGCACCCAGCACGAAGCCGCGCGCCATCTGGTCCGCCGCCGCCCACAGGCCGTCGCCCGTGCGCTGGAAGCCGAACATCGAGTAGAAGATGTAGATCGGGATCATCGGCTCGCCCTGCGTGGCGTAGGACGTGCCGACCGCCGTGAACGACGCCGTGGAACCCGCCTCGTTGATGCCCTCGTGCAGGATCTGGCCCTGCTCGGACTCCTTGTAGGCGAGCATCAGGTTGGCGTCCACCGAGGTGTACGCCTGGCCGTTCGGGTTGTAGATCTTCTGCGTCGGGAACATGGAGTCCATGCCGAACGTACGTGCCTCGTCCGGGATGATCGGCACGATGCGCGGGCCGATCTCCGGGTCCTTCGCGAGGTCGCGGACGAGCCGGACGAACGCCATCGTCGTGGCGACCTCCTGCTTGCCGGAGCCACGCTTGATGCCTTCGTAGACCTTGTCGCCCGGCAGCACCAGCGCCTTGGACTTCGTGCGGCGCTCCGGCAGGAAACCACCCAGCTGACGGCGGCGCTCCAGCATGTACTGGATCTCCGGGTTGTCCTGTCCGGGGTGGTAGTACGGCGGCAGGTACGGGTCCTTCTCGAGCACCTCGTCGGAGATCGGGATGCGCAGGCTGTCCCGGAAGCCCTTGAGGTCGTCGAGGGTCATCTTCTTCATCTGGTGCGTCGCGTTGCGCGCCGCGAAGTGCTTGCCGAGCGAGTAGCCCTTGATCGTCTTGGCGAGGATCACGGTCGGCTGGCCGACGGTCTCGGTCGCCGCCTTGTAGGCCGCGTAGACCTTGCGGTAGTCGTGGCCGCCGCGCTTGAGGTTCCACACCTCGTCGTCGGTCATCGGGTCGACGAGCGCCTTCGTCCGCGGGTCACGGCCGAAGAAGTGCTCCTTGATGTACGCGCCGTCGTTCGCCTTGTACGTCTGGTAGTCGCCGTCGGGCGTGTTGTTCATCAGGTTGACGAGCGCGCCGTCGCGGTCCGCGTGCAGCAGCGCGTCCCACTCGCGGCCCCAGACGACCTTGATGACGTTCCAGCCGGCACCGCGGAAGAACGACTCCAGCTCCTGGATGATCTTGCCGTTGCCGCGCACAGGGCCGTCGAGGCGCTGCAGGTTGCAGTTGACCACGAACGTCAGGTTGTCCAGCTGCTCGTTCGCCGCGAGCTGGAGCAGGCCGCGCGACTCCGGCTCGTCCATCTCGCCGTCGCCGAGGAACGCCCACACGTGCTGGTCGGACGTGTCCTTGAAGCCGCGGTCACGCAGGTAGCGGTTGAAACGCGCCTGGTAGATCGCGTTCATCGGGCCGATGCCCATGGAGACCGTGGGGAACTCCCAGAAGTCCGGCATGAGGCGCGGGTGCGGGTACGACGGCAGGCCGCCGCCCGGTCCGGCGTGCGAGTACTCCTGGCGGAAGCCGTCGAGCTGGTGCTCGCTCAGCCGGCCCTCGAGGAAGGCGCGAGCGTACACACCGGGGGAGGCGTGACCCTGGATGAAGATCTGGTCGCCGCCGCCGGGGTGGTTCTTGCCGCGGAAGAAGTGGTTGAAGCCGACCTCGTAGAGCGACGCGCTGGACGCGTACGTCGAAATGTGTCCACCGACACCCACACCGGGCCGCTGCGCGCGGTGCACCGTCATCGCGGCGTTCCAGCGGATCCACGCACGGTAACGACGCTCCACCTCCTCGTCACCGGGGAACCACGGCTCCCGCTCGGTGGGGATGGTGTTGACGTAGTCGGTGCTGGTCAGCGAGGGAATGCCGACCTGGTTCTGGCCGGCGCGCTCCAGCAGTCGAAGCATCAGGTAGCGAGCCCGCTGTTGCCCGCCGCCCTTGAGCACCTCGTCGAACGACTCCAGCCACTCGGACGTCTCTTCGGGGTCGATGTCCGGCAGGTGGGCTGCGAGACCGTCGCGAATGACACGTACCCGCTCGGGGCCTGTGTTCTGCGGGCTCAAGGTGTCTCCTCGGCTTCGTTGGCGGTACACGCGATGGCCCGGAAACCGTGCCACGCGCTCCTATCGTTGTCCTTGCGTGGCGACTTCGTCATCGCTACCGGTCGGTAGTTCTGGATCGTGTCGCTCACGCGCGCGCGATAAGAGGTATGTAGAGCGTGCCTCATGGCAGTCTAGGGAACTCCACAGGGGTGCCTGTTACGGCGTGTCACGTGGTCAACAGTTGCGCCGGAGGTAGCTGACAGTGTTCGCTAGCCCGAGTAACGGACTCTGGCGGCAGTCTTAGGGCTGTCGCTCTTGCGTAGTTGGAGGAGTGAAAACCGTGGTCGCCGCGGAAGACGCCGGCAAGATCGGCGTCGCCGAGAAGCTCGGGATCGAATCGGGCATGGTCGTCCAGGAACTCGGCTGGGACGAGGACGTCGATGACGCCTTGCGTGCCGCAGTCGAGGAGCGGATCGGGGGAGATCTCCTCGACGAGGAGGCCGATGAGACCGTGAGCGTCGTGCTGCTCTGGTGGCGGGAGGACGACGGCGACCTGGTTGACGCCCTTCTCGAGGCCACCGGCGTGCTCGCCGAGGACGGCGTGATCTGGGTTCTCACCCCGAAGACCGGCCGTCCCGGCCACGTGGAGCCGAGCGACGTCGCAGAAGCGGTCCCCACCGCAGGCCTGTCGCAGACCTCCAACATCAGCGTCGCCGACGACTGGGCGGGCATCCGCCTGGTGTGGCCGAAGTCGGCCAAGGCCAAGCGCTGATCCTCATCGAGCTGACATAGGGTTGATCCACGGGCGGTAGCTCGCCCGTGGGTTCGTCTTGTCACTCGGAGGGGTCTGATTCCATGGCGGTCGAGGTCGGTTCGGAAGCCCCGGACTTCACGCTCAACGACTACAACAAGCAGCCCGTGACGTTGTCGTCGTACCGAGGCGTGAAGAACGTTCTCGTGGTCTTCTACCCGTTCGCGTTCAGCGGCACCTGCCAGGGCGAGCTCTGCCGGCTGCGCGACGAACTGGCGACCTACGAGGACGAGAACGTCCAGGTGCTGGGCGTGTCCGTGGACTCCCCGTTCGCGCTGAAGGCGTGGGCGAACCAGGAGGGGTACCAGTTCCCCCTGCTGTCCGACTTCTGGCCGCACGGGGCCGTCGCGCAGGCTTACGGCGTGTTCAACGAGGCCGTGGGCATGGCGCTGCGGGGTACGTTCCTGGTGGACGTGGCCGGTGTCGTGCGCTTCGCCGAGGTGAACGCGCCCGGTGAGGCCCGCGATCAGGATGCCTGGAAGAAGGCCGTAGCCTCTCTCAGGGCATGATGTAGTTGTGTCCCCGCGCTTCGCGGCGTTGGGATTGGGGCGTGTAGCTCAGCGGAAGAGCACTCGGTTTACACCCGAGCGGTCGCAGGTTCGAACCCTGTCGCGCCCACCACTCGTGCGTTGTTCACAGCGTGGGCCATGTCGCTAGAACTGGTCCTCGTCGGGATTGCCGATGCCGCTGTCCCCGATGTCGCGCAGCCTTTTCTTCACCTCGATGGCCATCTGCTCGGCCTTCGCCTTCGCGTCGGTGCCATCGGCAGCGGCGGCCACCTCGTCGACGCCCCGCGCCGCCTGGGCCTTGATCTCCTGGACCTGCACGGCGGCCAGTGCCTTGGCCTGGAAGGCGGCCAGGAAAGCGCTGCCGGCCGATCCGACGATGATCGACAGACTGACGACCGCGATGGCGCTGTACGAGTACGAGGTGGGCTGGTTCGGCACGAGGGTCTCTTTCGGCGGGAGAATCCACCACACCGCCATGGCGGCTGCCGCACCGACGAGGACGCTGGCCCATCCGCCGAGATCCCGGAACAGCCGCCGCCTCTTCTCGGCCTTCCTCTTGGCCCTCTTCCTCTGTCTGTCAGAGAGCGAGGTCTCGTCCGCCTCTTCGGCCTTCTTCTTGGACAACGTCCATCGCTGGGTCTTGAACCGGCCCTTGTTCCCCTTCAGCAGCTCTCCCACGAGACCGCCGAAGGCGCCGAAGAAGAAGGCGAGCAGGTAGAGCTGAACGAAGCCCCCGAACCCGTCGAGTTCGATCATGGCTGGTCCCTTCGACCGGGTCGGCGGGGAGCAGCGCGTGCCCATGGCCTCGTCGTGCGGTTCGGGCTGCTCCGGTTGGTGGAGCTATCGGGCGGATGGAGGATCGGTGTTACCGGCGTCCGCCGGTGTACCCGTTCGGTCTAGTGGTTCGGCAGGGCTTTGCGGTCTGCTGGTCCGTGTCTCTTTTCCTGTCCACAAATCGCCCTCTTTCCATATCTGGAAGAATATGAACACAGGGCGCACGCATTTTGTCCGCGTTGCGCTGAAGGTGTGGGTGGGTGCTGCTCTTTTGGAGAGGTGGGGACCGCCGGAAGTTACCTTGCGTACTCGCTGCTCTCGGTGGAAGAGTGAAATACCGGAGCGGGCAGCCGCCGTTGGCGTGACTGGCCGTGGGAAATGTTCGGAGCGTGGCACACAATCTGTTAGACGGGTTGTGCGCCTAGTAGTTTCCAGGGCTTACGGAGCACCCCCACCTGACCAGACGGGCGAGGGGGAGTGCGATGCTGCGGGAATTCGTGTCGTGGCTGGACGACTACCTGCTCGGGCAGGGGCCGCCTGCCATTGCGAAGGCGGTCCTGGGCATTCTCTCGGTCGCGGCGTTGCCCGGTGCCGTGTTCGGCAGTCTGTTCATCAAGTCGGCGGCGCTCCTGGTCGCGGTCTTCGCCGTGACATCACTTGGTCTCGTGCTGCTGGCCGACCGTCGTTCGATGCGACGTGAGCTGGAAGAGCACAAAGAACTGGTCACCCGTTACTGCTCGCACATCCGCCGCAGCGAAGAGCCGTTCTACCAGATCGTCGGCTGGGAGCAGGAGAGCGTCATCACCGACGACCGGGGCGGGACGAATGTCGTCGTCAAGGTGCGGATCAAGGTATTGGGTGACGACGCCCTGTTCTTTCGCGTGGCTCTCGGTTGTGGCTGGGCGCAGCCCGCTCGCTGCCGGCGCGGTGTCAAGGTCGAGGTGCGCAGCCTGCTGGTCGACGACAAGCCGGGCGCCACGTTGCGCAAGACCATGCACTGGAAGACGGACGGCAAGTTCCACCTCTACGTCCACTTCGACTCGCCGCCCGCGAAGGACAGCGAGATCAGCCTGGTCGTGGACCTGAAGTGGCCGATGATGTGCCAGCCGCTGATGGTCGGGAAACATCAGCCGGACTTCTTCACGGTCCGCTTGGCCGGCGCGCTGCTGAACCTGTCCTACACCGTGGTGCTGCCGCGTGGCCGTGACGCGTACTTCGAGCCGGTGGGCTTCACCGATCAGGACGGGAGCTTCAAGATAAAGCGGCTCGGTGATGCCGAGAGCGGCTCCCGGATCCGGTTGAAGGCCTCCGGCGTCGGGGCCCACCGCCGGGTCGGGATGAAGCTGGAGCTGAAGTGAAGGGGTCGCGGTTCGTTCCTGCTTCCCCTTCACGTGGACGATCGGTGGTACGACGGGATCTAGTCGTCGTCTCCGTCGCCGCCGTCGCCCCCAAGGAAGAGATACATTGAAGCCGGTCCTCCGTCAATTTCTACGTCGAGTTCGAGAAAGCAAAAATAGCCTCGGCGCCCACGGCGCGAGGATGCTCTGTTTTCTGTTGGCTCAGGGTGTGTAATTCTCAGTGGGAATACCCTACAGGGCCACCGCGCGTGTAGCGGCATCGCCAATGCCGCCTGCGTCAGGACGTGGCACCGACTGTGACGAACGCGCGCAGGTGAGCTCCATCAGTGGGTTACAACGTGGTAGTCAGGCATCAGAGCCAGCGCCCTGGGCTTGCCATCGGCGGCGTGCCTTCGACGTGCGGGCGAGCGCACGGGAAGGCGGAAGTGAGGCTGCAGCCTGGGCGTCCTTCGTTCGCTGGTCCGCTGACGTACCGTTGATTCGGTGACGGAATGGATTCCGTTACGGCTTCCGGCATTTGGCTCTTCGCTCGATCGAAGTATTCGCCATCGCGAGGGCTCGGCTGCCGTGCATCGGTGGTTCGAGGCTGCTCGGTTCGTGAGAACTGCTGGAACTGGCCAGGCCCGTGACGTAGCTTGTACGCGTTTGTCGGGGACGTTCGGCCCGCCACCTCGAAGGACGACCAAGACCTGTGAAACGCAAGGGCAAGGCCGCGAAGCCCATCCCCACCACCGTCACGCAGGAGCAGATCAAGCTGCTCGCCCTGGTGGAGCAGGGAGGCGTGCACCGCGGCGCCACGAGCTGGTACCTGGAGCACCGGCCCGCCAAGCAGTGGGACGCGGACGACCTCGAGATCCTCAGGCTCAGGGACTGGATCACGTGGGTCGTGCCCGAGCGGGCCATGGACCACGGGATGGCCGCGCCCGTCGACATCACCGCGCAGGGGCGTGCGGCGCTGCGGCACCACCTGCCGGAGTGGGTGCTGGGGCGCAAGGCCATTGCCGCTGAGCCGCCGCGGTTGCCGGCTGTGGAGTCGATCAGCGCGTTGGACTCGTTCCGTTAGGCGGCGATCACGGTAGAACGGTCTTAGTCGAGTCCAAACGGAGGCGAAGACCGGCCATGTCGAACTTGTTGACCGGCGGCGAGTTGCGCGCACGTGAGCACCACCGGATCGAGGACGACGCACGGGAAGAGGGGCCCCTGCATGCCGTGACGTTGCCCAACGGCGTCAGGATGCAGGTGGTGACGGTTGGGCTGGAGCTTGCCCGTCAGCTGCTCGCGGATCAGCGGCTCTCCAAGGACAGCGCGAAGTTGCAGCGCGAGATCAAGCGGCAGCTCGCGGAGCAGGGAAGCGCTCAGGAGAACCTTGCCGGGCTGTTCGGGCCGAGCATGCTGAACAGTGACAACCCGCAGCACGCCCGGCTGAGGGCGCTGGCGGTGAAGGCGTTCAACAGCAAGGCGGTGCAGCAGCTCGCGCCGCGCATCGAGGAGATCAGCGCGGAGCTGATCGCCAGGCTGCCCGAGAACGAAGAGGTCGACCTCGTCGCGGAGCTGGCGGTGCCGATGCCCATGCACGTCATCAGCGAGGTCCTCGGGTTGCCGGCGCAGGATCGCGCGCGGGTCCGCACGTTGATCGAGACCATGATGTCGATGGAACCCGAGGTGTCGCAGCCCGCGAGTGACGAGCTGGGCGGCTACTTCCACGGGCTGCTCACGGGCCGTGCGTTGGATCCGCAGTCCTTGTTCGGTGTGTTGGCCACGGCGGCTGGTGACGATGGCGACCATCTGAGTCACGACGAACTTATGGCGATGGCGTTCCTTCTCGTCGTTGCGGGCCATGAGACGTCGGCGAGCCTCATTGCGAACGTGGTGCACGACGCGTTGGACAACGATCTGTGGCACAAGGCCGCCGAAGATCCCGCACTGGTGCCGCGGCTCGTCGAGGAGACGTTGCGCCACAACTCGCCGGTTCGCAGCGCCACGCACCGCATCACCATCGAACCGGTCGAGATCGACGGCGTGATGGTTCCGGAGAACACGCTGCTGCTCATCAACCTCGGTGCCGCCGGGCGGTGCCCGCGGGCGCACGACAAGGCCGACGAGTACCGGCTCGACCGCGAGACGACCGGCCACGCGACGTTCGGGCACGGGCCGCACTTCTGCCTGGGGTCGGCGCTCGCCCGCTTGGAGACCGAGACCGTGCTGCGTCAGCTGACGGGTCGGTTCCCCGGCGCGGTCTACTCGGGTGACGAACAGCCCTTGGTGACGCACAACGACATCATGGCCAGCCTTAAATCGCTTCCGGTCGTGCTGCGGCGCTGACACGCTGGCCGGTATGGAGATCATCCAAGGGGGACCGGAAGACGTCGACACGGCCGCGGTGATCTGGGCGCACGCGGTCGCGAAGAGGGACGGCTACGACGAGGTGCCGTCACTGGAAGCCGCGCGGCCGGGGGTGGAGAGCGCTCTCGCGAACGAGCCGTCGTTGCTCCTGATCGCGCGGGACGGCGGCCAGGCGGTGGGTTTCCTCGCCGGGGGTCCACAAGAGACGGACACCGCCTACATCAACTACGTGGGTGTGCACCCCGGCGCTTGGGGCACGGGCGTCGGGGAGGCGTTGCTGCGGGCATTGCCGGATGTGTTGATCAAGCATGGATACGAGAAGGCCGAGTTGCTGGTCTACGTCGACAACGTGCGAGGCGTGCGGCTCTACGAACGCCTCGGATGGATCAAGGTCGGCGCCCCTGCGCCGCATCCGCGCAACGGCCGTCTGGAGCAGCGCTACGCGTTTGCGGCCCGCAACGTGGGAGTGGGGGGCGAGGTGCGTTCAGCCGGGGATTAGGGGATCAACCCCAATGCGTCTGACCAGGGCTATCCCCAAGTCCATTTGAGACGTAACTTTTGCCTATGTCAGTGCGCACGTTCGCCGTCGTGGTCGGTCTCGCGTTCTTGCTCGGTGGGGGTGCGATCCTGTTCGTGATGCTGGCCGTCGAGGCGCCGAGCGGGTCTCTGGTCCCCTGCGGCAACAGTCTGGGGCTCGGTTTCGACGAGCCCGCGGCCTCCGCCGTCAGTCCGGCCTATGTGGACATCTGCGCCGACCTGAGGCACCGCCGTCTGCTCTGGGGGCTGCCAGTGATCGGGCTGGGCGTGCTGTTGCTGATCGGCTCTTTGGTCGGTTCCCGAAGGGCTACTCGCCGGTAAGGTCGCGGCATGACGTGGATGGTCTACGGCGCCAACGGCTACACCGGACGTCTCATCGCCGAGCTCGCGGTCAAGCGCGGCGAACGGCCGATCCTCGCTGGGCGCTCGCTCGAGAAGGTCGAGCCGATCGCCGCCGCCCTGGGGCTGGAGCATCGGGCGTTCGACCTGAGTCAGGCGCGGGCGCACCTGGAGGACGTCGATGCCGTCGTGCACTGCGCGGGGCCGTTCGCACACACGTCCACGGCGATGGTCGACGCCTGCCTGAGGAGCCGCACGCACTACTTGGACATCACGGGCGAGATCGATGTCTTCGAGTCCGTCGGTTTGAGGGACGTCGACGCACGCAAGGCGGGCATCGTGCTGTTGCCCGGCGCTGGGTTCGACGTCGTGCCCACGGACTGTGTCGCCGCGATCCTGAAGAACGCCTTGCCGTCCGCGACGCACCTCGACCTCGCGTTCGTCGTCGGGGGAGGGGCGAGCGCGGGCACCACCAAGACGTCCGTGGAGGCCGCCGCCGTGGGTGGGCGCATCCGCGTGAACGGCGACCTGAGGAGCGTCCGCATCGGTCACCGCAGGCGGACCGCCTACTTCCGCTCAGGGCCGCGTGAGGTCGGCAGCATCCCGTGGGGCGACGTGAGCACCGCGTACCGTTCGACCGGCATCCCCAACATCACGACGTTCACCGCCGTGCCGGGTGTGCTCGGGCAGTTGCAGCAGGTGTTCGCGCCCGTGCTGCAGACAGCGTTCGTGCAGAACGTCGCGAAGAGTGTCGCCGGCAAGGTGAAGGGCCCTGACGAGCGCAAGCGCGCCAGCACCAGGGCCGAGGTGTTCGGCGAGGCGTGGGACGCGCAGACGAAGGTCGAATGCGCGATCACCACCCCGAACGCTTACAGCCTCACCGCGGACGCCGTGCTCCGCGCCATCGGCAAGATCAACGGCGTGGCGCCCGGCTCGCACACGCCGTCCAGCGCGTTCGGCGCCGACTTCGTGCGCGAGCTCGACGGCGTCGTCGCGGGCGAGGTCCGCTTCACGTGAGTGAGACCCTCTAGCTGCCGCTAGAAGCGCTCGCTACTTCTTGAGGTGCTTGGCGACGCTGTCGACGACCCCGCCGACGGCGTCCTTCACCTTCTCCACGCCGTCCTTCACGGCCGCCTTCGCCTGGTCGGCGCGGCCCTCGTTGGCGAGCTGCTCGTCGCCGGTGACCTCGCCCGCGGTCTCCTTGGCCTTGCCGCCGAGCTCTTCCGCCTTGTTGCCGATCTTGTCCGACAGCGACATCGCGTCCTCCTGAGCTGGTTGGTCTGACACCGGTTCGATGCCCCTTCCTGCGCCTTCGTCACGCCACTGTCGGGTGAAAACCGGGTGAGAGCCGTCACGGGTGGGAAATCACGGAACCGCGTGACGTTCCGCGATCGAACGTGTCCATCAGGCGACGAAACAAATTTGGGCGGGGGTGTGCGCATGAGCGTGGCCGAGGCAACCGCACTCGACGATGCCACGCTGGTGGCAAGGTCCCGTGACGGTGACATGAGGGCATATGAGCAGCTCGTGCGCCGTTATCAGGGGCCGATGTACCGGCTGGCGTTGCGCATCGTGGGCAGCACCGGCGACGCCGAGGACGCGGTGCAGGACGTGTTCCTGACCGCGTGGAGGCGTCTCGGGCAGCTCAACGACGACGGGGCGTTCCTCGGCTGGCTCTACCGCACCACCACCAACCAGTGCCTGAACGTGCTGCGCAAGCGCAAACCGCACGCCGACACCGAGCTCGACGAGCACGAGTCGCCGGCGCCGCGGACCCGGCCCGAACGCGCGGTGGAGGTGAACGCGCAGCTCGACGCGCTGCAGGCCGCACTGCGCGACCTCACACCGGAGCAGCGGGCGTGCTGGGTGCTGCGCGAGGTCCACGGCCGGTCCTACGACGAGATCGCCGAGGCGATCGGCACGACCCAGCAGTCGGTGCGCGGCAGGCTCGCGCGGGCACGGGCACAACTCGCGGAGGTGATGGCGCCGTGGCGGTGACGTCCGACTACGTCCTGCCGTGCGGGCGGGACGTGGAAGAGGTCTGGGAGGCGATCGACCTTCCAGACGAACACGCGCGCGAACACACGCGTTCGTGCCCGCACTGCGCGGCGGTGCGGGAGAGTCTGCTGGTTCTGCGCGAGGCGACGGCGGACATGGTCCGCGAAGAGGTCGAGCCACCGTTCGACCTGGTCAGCCGTGTGATGTCCGCGGTGCGTGCCGATGTGCGGCGCTCCGAAGTCGTGCCGTTGCCCGGTGACGGCCTGGCCAGGATCAGCACGCGCGCCGTCGCGGCGGTGCTGCGCTACGCGGCGGATGGTGTCGACGGTGTGCGGGCGCGCGGATGCCGTGTCGTCGAAGCGCCGGAGTCGACCGGCATGGACCCCGTGATCGAGGTCGAGCTGAGCATCGCGATCACCGCGAGCCTCGTCACGCACCGGACGTACGAGGAGGTGCGGCGCCGGGTGCTGGCCGCGGCCTCCGCACGGATCGGTGTGCGGCTCGCCCGCCTGGACCTCGTCGTGGCCGACGTTCTCGAAGGATGAGCGAGTGATCGAAACAGTCGTGTCCGCTCCGGCGGTGGCGGCGGTCGCGGTGCACGCGGCCGAACGGGTCGCCGGGGTGCGCGTGCAGCCGGGTGTGGCGGGCCTCGTGAGCTCGGTGGTGCGGGCGGCGAGGCAGCAGATCAAGGGACTGCAGCCGGCGCCGGTGGAAGGCGTGCGGGTGCGGTGGTCGGGTGCCGTCGCGCTGCTGGAGGTGGATGTGGTGATCTCGGGCCAGGACCAGGCCGCGGTCGTGGCTCGTGCCGTGCAACGGTCGGTGCGCGCGCTCGTGCCGGAACTGACCGGCGTCGAGGTGGAGTCCGTCTTCGTCACGATCGTGGACGTCGCATGGTGATCGTGACGGAGTTGTTGAAGGCACTGGAGAAGGTCGACGGTCTGCGACCGTCGGCGCCGGAGCCCACCCGCTCGTGGATCGCCTGGGACGTCGACTCGCTGGCCGTCGACGTCGAGGACGAACTGGTGTGCGTCCGGGTCGTCGCGACCCGGCTGCCGCTGCCGATCGCGGAGGCCGGTGCGGCACTGCGGGCCGTTCTGCTTGGCACGCAATGGGAAGACGCCGTTGTACGGATCGTGGTGACCGATGTGGACAAACGTGCCCTCGATCACCTGAACGGGTCGTGACGTTTCGCCGTGGCACGCGTCGATCTGATGTGAACGCTTCGAAGGAAGGGATTGCGATGAGCACGCAGACTGTGGAGAAGAACGGTGTCGCGGCAGGGAAGCTCGTGACCGACAAGGGATCCACGACCATCGCGGACGTCGTGGTGCAGAAGGTCGCCGGCCTCGCGGCACGGGAGATCCGCGGCGTGCACGCACTCGGCGGCGGCGCGACGAGGGCGCTGAGCGCGTTGCGTGACCGCATCCCCGGCGCCACCGCGAGCGCGGGCCAGGGCGTGTCGGTCGAGGTCGGCGAGAAGCAGGCCGCCGTCGACCTGGAGCTCGTGGTCGAGTACGGCGTGCCGATCGCGGACCTCGCGAAGTCGGTGCGCACCAACGTGATCACGGCGATCGAGCAGATCACCGGCCTCGAGGTCGTCGAGGTCAACATCAACGTCAACGACGTGCACATCCCGAGCGACAACGAGGGCGAAGAGCCCGAGTCCTCCGCACGCGTGCAGTGAAAGGGACCGCGATGAGCACCACCGCATTGGGCCTGCTGACCGGGCTCGCGCTCGGCCTGGCCGCCGCGTTCGGGGGCTTCAGCGCGTTCCTGCTCGTGCTCGTCTTCGGCGCTCTCGGCCTGGTCGCGGGCCGGGTCGCCGAGGGCAAGCTCGACCTCGCGCAGTTGCTGGGCAGGGATCGGGACTGACCATGACCACACCGCTCGTCGCCGCCCAGCCAGGGGTGACCCAGTCAAGCGTGACCCAGCCCGGTGCGTCACCGGCGGACGTGACGCCGCCGGGTGCGGCACAGCCAGGTTTGACCACCGTCGCGGACCGCGCGGTGGGCCGCATCGCCGGACGTGCCGCCATGGAGGTTCCGGACGTGCTCGACTGCGCGGTCACCGCACGGGTGACCGGGGGAGTGGTCACTCTCGACGCACGACTGGACCTGCGTTATCCGGCGCCGGTCGCGTCGACCGCGGCTCGGGTGCGCGCCCACCTGGTCGCACGGGTGGCCGCGCTCACCGGTCTGCGGGTGTCCGTCGTGGACGTGTCGGTCGGCGTGCTGCGCGCGGACGCGGCCCCGGTGAGGAGGGTCCTGTGACCCGCCGTTCCCGCCGGGCGCTGCCCGCCACGCTCACGGCACTCGTCCTGCTGTCCGCGTCGGTCCTGGTCGCGGTGTGCGCGATCCAGCTCGCGGTGGGCGAGGCGCCGCTGCTGTCGTACGACTCCCTGGCCGGCCTGCTGAACGACACGACCTGGTCGGCTCAGGGGGTGGCCGTGGCGGGCGGGGTCGCCACGGCCATCGGACTGGTGCTGTTCCTCGCCGCGGTGGTGCCCGGCAGGGCGCGGACCGCGGCACTGGACGAGCACACCGCGGTGTCGGTGCGCGGCCTGCGCAACGCCCTGCGGTCCGCCGCCGTCGTCGACGGCGTCGAGTCCGCCGCCGTGAAGGTGCGCCGCCGCCGGGTTCGCGCGGTCGTGCGCACCCGGCGCTCCGTGGTCGACGGCCTCGGAGACGCCGTTCGGGCCGCGCTCGAACACCGCGTCGGAGAGTTCGCCCTCGCCCGGCCGCCTCAGGTCGTGGTGCGGGTCAAGGCCCTCAGGAGCACATCGTGAACCGCTTCCTCCTAGGCCTGCTGGGCCTGGTCCTGCTGCTCGCCGGTGCCTTCGCGCTCGCCGTCCACTTCGGTTTCGTGCCTCAGGTGGACCGCTCGGCCGTGCTGGTGCCCGGCACGGAGCTGCCGCCGGCCTGGGTGCTGTGGGTGGTCGCGGCCGCGGCGGTGCTCGTCGCGCTGCTGTGCCTGCGCTGGCTCACCGCCCAGATCCCGCGCCGCAAGGTCGCGTCCTGGCGCTGGGCGGACGAGGCCGGCTCCACCCGGATCTCCACGGCGACGGCCACCGCGCCGTTCGCCGAGGAGATCACCGCCTACCCCGGTGTGCGCAAGGTCGAGGCCGCGCTGACCGGTCCGCACACCGCACCGCGCCTGGCCCTCGTCGTCCGCGCCCACGGCGACGCCGATCTGCGGGGGATCCGCCGCCGCATCGACGACGAGGGCCTGCCACGCCTGCGGGAAGCGCTCGGCACGCCCGGCCTCGACGCCACCGTCGAGTTCCGGATGTCGTCCACGAAGGCCGACGTCCGAGTGCGCTGATATATCGGTTGTGCAAAAAACGTTTGCGGACGTCCGCAAACGTTTTTTTGCATCCGGATGCAAAACAGCTGGTCACCCTGGGTGGGTGACCAGCTGGTATATCGGTTGGCTCGCCGTTCACTCCGCTCAGCGCGGAGCGAGCAGGCTCGTGATCTCCTGGGACGCCGACACCGTCAGCAGGTGCTGGAGGTTCTCCGGGAGGTGCTCGCCGCGCTTCTGCTTCGCCTGCGCGTAGAGGCGGCCGGCGCGGTACGAGGAGCGGACCAGCGGGCCCGCCATCACGCCGAGGAAGCCGATCTCCTCGGCCGTCTCCTTGTGCTGGACGAACTCCTCGGGCTTCACCCAGCGCTCGACCGGGTGGTGCCGCGGCGACGGGCGCAGGTACTGGGTGATGGTGATGATGTCGCAGCCCGCGTCGTAGAGGTCGGCGAGTGCCTCCGTGACCTCATCGGGGGTCTCGCCCATGCCGAGGATCAGGTTCGACTTGGTGACCAGGCCGAACTCACGGGCCTTGGTGATGACCTCGAGGGACCGCTCGTAGCGGAACGCCGGGCGGATGCGCTTGAAGATCCGCGGGACGGTCTCCAGGTTGTGCGCGAGCACCTCGGGACGGGACTCGAAGACCTCGGCCAGCTGCTCCGGGACCGCGTTGAAGTCCGGGATCAGCAGCTCGACGCCGGTGCCGGGGTTCATCTCGTGGATCTGGCGGACCGTCTCGGCGTAGAGCCACGCGCCGCCGTCCTCCAGGTCGTCACGGGCGACGCCGGTGACGGTGGAGTAGCGCAGGCCCATCGCCTGGACCGACTCGGCGACGCGGCGGGGCTCGTCGCGGTCGAGGTCGGCGGGCTTGCCCGTGTCGATCTGGCAGAAGTCGCAGCGCCTGGTGCACTGCTCGCCGCCGATCAGGAACGTGGCCTCGCGGTCTTCCCAGCACTCGTAGATGTTGGGACAGCCGGCCTCTTCGCAGACCGTGTGCAGGCCTTCGCGTTTGACCAGGCTCTTGAGCTCCCGGTACTCGGGGCCCATCTTCGCCCTGGTCTTGATCCACGAGGGCTTCTTCTCGATCGGTGTCTCGCTGTTGCGGACCTCGAGCCGCAGCAGCTTCCGACCCTCAGGTACCACAGTCACGTCATCACCCTACGCTGCGAGCTCAAGTGTCCGGGGTCACGCACTCCCAGGTCAGGCCAAGCGCCAGAACCGGGTTCCTGGTGGAGCGCGCGTTGTTCACGATCCGTTGTTGACGCAGGTCGCGTCGAACATGAACAACCCCGCTGGGCTGAAGATGTTCCCAGCCCGGAGGTGACGCCGGGCCCGCCGGCGCCCTCCCCAGGCGAGGGCGCCGGCACCCCTACTCAAGTTCTGGAGCGATTCCGGTCAGCTTGATCGTGAGCTCCCAGAGGCGGTTCGCGGCGAGGTCGTCGCGGGCGGCGGCGGTCATCCCCGCGACGGACGGGTGGCCGTGCAGGCCGTTGAAGCCACCGGGGCCGTAGTACGCGCCGCCGTGCGCTTCGGGAGACGTGGCCGCGTAGAGCTGTGGCAGTGCGCCCATGGCAACGGACTGGGAGATCAGGCCGAAGAGCTTGCCGCCGGCCCGCATGAGGACGGACCTGTGTGCATCCGCCATGTTGTTGGCCAGGTCGGTGGCCGTCATTCCAGGGTGCGCCGCGATGGACGTCACGTCCGGTGAACGGCGTTCGAGTTCGCGCGCGAACAGCAGGTTGGCCAGCTTGGACTGGCTGTAGGCGCCGCGGGCGCTGTACGAGCGGCGTTCCCAGTTCGGGTCGTCGAAGTTCATGCGGCCGTACTGGTGCATCAGCGACGACACGGTGACCACGCGCGCGCCTGGACTGCGCTTCAGGGTCGGGAGCAGCAGGAACGTCAGCGCCGCCGGGCCGAGGTGATTGGTGCCGAACTGGCGCTCGAAGCCGTCGGCGGTCCGGCCGAGCGGGACGGCCATGATGCCCGCGTTGTTGACGAGGACGTCGAGCTTCTCCACCTTGTCGGCGGCGGCGCGCACGGAGGACAGGTCGGCGAGGTCCAGTTCGAGGACTTCTGCCGATCCCTTGACCGTGCGCAGCGCGGTCTCGCCGCGCTGGACCGAGCGACAACCCATGAGCACGTGGGCGCCCTTGGCCGCGAGCACCTGGGCGGTGCGCAGGCCGAGGCCGGAGTTCGCGCCGGTCACGAGGACGGTGCGGCCGGTCTGGTCGGGGATGTCGGCTTCGGTCCAACGACTCATGGAGTCATTCCTACCGCCCGGTAACTGCCGAGCGATAGGTGTGTGTCGAGTACCGCTCGCAACACCGGCTCTTCCGCGGCCAACTCGGCGATCACCCGGTCCTCGTCCACGTGGCCGTTCAGCCCGGCGTTCTCCATGCGGGCGGTCAGCTTGTTCTGCCAGCGGTGGTCGAGCGCCAGCAGCAGTTCGTGCAGCGAGCCGAAGACGTCCGGATCCACGATCAGCGGCGCGGACGGGTCACGGCGTGCGTCGCTCAGGACGGCGTCGAGCGCGTCACGGCGGCGGTAGTGGTCTGCCCAGCCCATGTCTCGTACCCCCGGTTTCTCGCATACCCTCGGTATGACACGAACATACCACCGGTACGTACCGCCGGTATGTGAGATACGTTTCGGTCGTGCGAACTCGACGCTCCGAGTACTCGGAGTCGACCAGGCAGGCGCTCGTCGACAGCGCCGTCGACCTCTTCACCAAGCGCGGCTACGCCGGCACCTCGCTCGACGAGGTCGTCAAGCGCGCCCGCGTGACGAAAGGTGCGCTCTACCACCACTTCAGCGGCAAGCAGGCGTTGTTCGAGGCGGCCTTCACCCAGGTCGAGACCCGGTCGATCCAGTCGCTGACCGCGCTGATCACGGCGGACGGCGACGCCTGGGAGACCGCGGTCGCCGGTCTGCGCGAGTACGTCCGCAAGTGCCTGGAACCCGAGTACCAGCGGATCATCGTCCACGAGGCGCCGGTGGTGATGGGCTGGGAACGCTGGCGTGAGGCGGAGGAGCAGTTCAGCTTCGGTCTGCTCCGCACGGCCGTGCAGTTGCTCGTGGACGCCGGCGAGATCGAGGAGGCGCCGGTGGAGATCATGGCCCGGCTGCTGTTCGGGGCGCTGTCCGCTGGTGCCAGCACGATCGCCAGCTCGTCCGATCCGAAGCGCACCGGACGCGAGGTCGAACGCGCGATCCTGCGTGTTTTGGAAGGTTTGCGCAAGAAGTAGTCGAGTTCGGCCCTAGCGGCCGGGCGGAACGTCGATCACCACGCGGACAACAGAGGTGGTCGGCATCATGATCGAACCTGTCAACACGCGCCTGGGACTCGACGGCAAGATCGCAGTTGTCACGTCGGGAACGCACGGGCTAGGTCTCGCCATCGCGAGCAAGCTCTGCGACAACGGCGCCCACGTCATCCTGACTACGTCCGACGAGGACAACGTCGACCTCGAGCGCGCCAAGACCGTACTCGCGGGCAAGCCCGGTTCGGTGACGGTCACCAAGCTGAACATCCACGACGAGCACTCGGTGCGGTTCCTGCTCGACCAGGTCAAGCAGGAGCGCGGACAGCTCGACGTGTTCGTGCACCACGCCGTCTCGCCGGACCTCACGCCGTTGCTGAACCTCGTTGAGCCGCTTGCGAAAGCGCTCGTCGACGGAGGCCGCGTGGTCATCGCCGGCTACACGGTCACACCGGTGCACGGTGTCATCCGGACACTGGCGCTGGAAATGGCTTGGTACAAGGTCGCCGTCAACGCCGTCGTCACCACAGTCGTCGACAACGGCCCCATGAACATAGATCCGGACCTGGTGGACCGGCTCGCGATCAAGAGCCCGTCCGGTCGCGTCACGCTGCCGCAGGACATCGCGAACGCCGTCGCGTTGCTCTGCACCGACGAGGCCGCGTGGATCCAGGGACAGGTGATCACCGTCGACGGCGGCCTGGAACTGCTCGAGCGGTGGGGCGAGACGCGCTGAGCACCGGCCGCGGCACCCGCTTCAGGGGCCGAATCGCTTGTACCGCTATGTGCTCGGGCGCCGCTCGAGTCGTCCCGGTTCCCGATTCGGTCCTTGAGCGATCTGTGAGCGAGTGGTGACCCCATGTGTTCCGCCGATTACCCTCTTTAATTGCTCCTAGCGCATTTGGAGTAACGCTCGGCGCACCCGGACTCAATGCTTGTCCTTCATGGTCACCGAGTGTAAGACTCGAAATGGTGACCTGGGGGCAAGCAAGGGGGTCGGATGATCAGAGTGCTACTAGCCGAGGACGTGCAAATGGTCCGCGGTGCTTTGGTCGCCTTGTTGAATCTCGAACCGGATATTGAGGTCGTCGCGTCGGTTGCGACGGGTGACGAAATCATTGCGGCCGTCGAGAAGAACAAACCGGACGTAGCGGTGCTCGACATCGACCTGCCCGGTATGGACGGCCTTTCCGCGGCCACCGTGATCCACGACACCGCGCCCGAGACGCGCACACTCATTCTCACGAGCCTGGGCCGGCCCGGCACTCTGCGGCGAGCGCTCAACGCACGCGTCAACGGCTTCATCCTCAAGGACGCTCCTGTCGGAGAACTCGCCGACGCCATTCGCGGGGTGTCAATCGGTCGTCGTGTGATCGACTCGCAGCTCGCGCTTTCCGCGTGGGACACCGATGAGTGCCCGCTGACGCCTCGTGAACTGGAAGTGCTGAGGCTCGCCTCGGACGGGGCGGACGCCATGGAGATCGCGACGACGCTGTTCCTGTCGGTCGGCACGGTCCGCAACTACCTGACGGCGGCGACGGCCAAGCTCGACGCCCGCAACCGGGTCGACGCCGTCCGCATCGCCCGCAAGTCCGGCTGGTTCTGAGCCGGCTCCCTGGCGGCTGTTCCTGATCTTGGCGACGCCTTCGCCGGGCGCCTTTGCAACGGGTCTTTTGACGAAGAAGTCCAAAGACTCATTGCTAAGGGCCAGGTCGGCGACGTGTGGGAAGATCGACTTCGGGGTGGATGGCGGCGGCGAGGCGTGGCGGGCGGGTTCACGGGAAGGCGAGCGGCGCGCAATATATTGGTTCGCACGGCGTCTGCGGTGGCCTCCGGCCAAGGCTGTGAGACCGGGGCGACGAGGTTAGGGCTGCGGGGCCGCTGGGATGGCCGCGTGGACGTGGAACGAGCCGTCGCCGACGTGGCGGGCGGTGAACGTGCCGCCGACGGCCTTGATGCGTTCGGCCTGGTTGCGGACGCCGTTGCAGTCGGCTGAGACCGCGCGGTCGGCGGCGCCGTTGTTGATGACGTCCAGCAGGATCGTGGCGCCGCGCTGGTGCACGCCGATGGTGCAGGTGCTGGCGTCGCTGTGGCGCAGGACGTTCGTGACGGCCTCGCACAGGACGGCGGCCAGGACGGTCTCGACCGGTTCCGGGAGGGGGTCGTGGGCCAGCTCGACGCTGACGTCGATGTTCGACGCCGCCAGCATCGCCTTGGCCGAGTCCGACGTGTCCGCGAGGGACAGCGGGCGGTAGGCGCGGGCCAGTGAGCGCACGTCCGCCAAGGCGGAGTGGGTGATATCCAATATATCGGTGATGTGCTCCTGCATGAACTCCCAGCCGTGGTCCGGGCGGTCGGCGACGATCCGGTGGGCCAGTTCGCTCTTGAGCTTGATGGCGCTGAGGCTGTAGCCGAGCAGGTCGTGCAGGTCGCGGGCCACGCGGACGCGTTCGGCCGTCACGGCGGCGGTCGTGGTGACCACCGGGTCGATGGTCGGGGCGGTGGGCTGGGCGGGTTCCGGGGCGGGGACCGGGGCCGGCCAGTCGCGGTGGGTCGCGAAGCCAGTGGCCAGGCCCGCGAGCAGCAGAGCTGTGGCCGCGGTGGCCAGCATGGCCTCGCCGTGGACGGCCTGGGCAAGGCCTGTCGCGACCACCGTGGCGACGAAGACCGACCAGCCGAAAGCCGGTCGCAGGACCAGGAGGGCGTTGCCGGCGACGAGGCCCGCGACGCCCGCCCAGGAATGGCCGAACAGGACGTACGGCAGGACCAGCAGTGCCGCCTGGCCCGCCAGTACGAGGTGGCGGTGCAGCGCGCTCAGATGCCGGAAATACGACACTTGCAGCAGTACAAGTACCGCTAAATCAATGACCGACACCGCCAATTCGGTGATCTCGCCGGCGAGTAGTAGCGCGCGGGTCAGGTCGGTCAGGCACACCGCGGCGAAGACCGCGACGATGATCGCGCGGTATCTCGGTATCGCAGGCGAAGCATTCACGTGCCCCCCAAGAGCTAACCGCTCCAGAGCAAAGTCTGAGAGTCAACGCCGGTCAAAGACCTCGCACGGCGCGCGCCCTGGCCGAATACTAGACATGCGAGAGCAGTTCGGGTCGGCAACTGAATCGGTTCAGAATGCGAACTCGCATTGACTTGCGAGTCAATGTCACGCCAATGGACGAGTATTTCCCGTTGCTGTCACTGCATGTGGTCGTGCGATTACCGGTCGGCACGGTTTGGGTTCGTTTGAGTATATGAATTTCTCACGCCGGGCGCAGTAGTTCGCCATCCGAGAGTCATGGCCGGATACGTGGCGTCCGATAGCCCCGCTCAGGTGAACTTGGTGGCACGACCAAGTCGTCCGCCGCTGAGCAGGGGAGGCTCCAATGGAGATCAAGGTTCTCGGACCGCTGGAGGCACGGGAGAACGGCGTCTCGATCGCGCCGAGCGCGGTGAAGCCCAGGCAGGTGCTCTCGCTGCTCGGACTGCAGGCAGGACACGTCGTCACGGTTCCCACGTTGATCGAAGAGCTTTGGGGCATGACACCCCCGCGCAGCGCTCTCACGACGCTGCAGACCTACGTGCTGCAGGTGCGCCGGCGCATCGAGGCGGCCATGCCGGGGGAGGGCCCCGGTGTCGCGAAGAACGTCCTGGTGACCCGCTACGGCGGCTACATGCTGGACGTTCCGCCGGAGAGCGTCGACGTCCGCAGCTACGAGCGGCTCGCGAGTGCCGGTCAGCGGGCGTTCGAGATCGGTGACCTGGAGTCCGCGAGCCGGTTGCTGCGCAGCGCCGCCGAGGTGTGGCGCGGGCCGGTGCTGGTGGACGTGCAGATCGGCGTCCGGCTCGGCATGGAGGTCACCCGGTTGCAGGAGAGCCGCCTCGGCGTGCTGGAGACCCGCATCGAGGCCGACCTGCAGCTGGGCAAGCACCAGTCGCTGCTGTCCGAACTGTCGGTGCTCACCGCGCAGCACCCGATGCACGAGAACCTGTGCGCGCAGTACATGCTCGCGCTCTACCGGGCGGGACGGCAGTGGAAGTCGCTGGAGGCCTACCAGTCCCTGCGCGACACGCTGATCGAGGAGCTGGGGCTTGAGCCGTCCGAAAGGCTGCGTCAGTTGCAGCGGGCGATCCTGAGCTCCGAGCCGTCGCTCGACAAGCCGTTGTCGCCGCGCCAGCTGGAGCGCCAGCTCGCGGGCTGAAAGTTCGGGGAGCAACCGTGGATACCACCGGTGCAGGTGCGTTGATCAAGGCGCTCGAGGACGTCGGCTGCGAGGTGATCTTCGGTATGCCGGGCGGGGCGATCCTGCCCGCGTACGACCCGCTGTTCGACTCGAAGATCCGGCACGTGCTGGTGCGCCACGAACAGGGCGCCGGTCACGCGGCCCAGGGGTACGCGCAGGCGACCGGACGAGTGGGCGTCTGCATGGCGACCTCGGGGCCGGGGGCGACGAACCTGGTGACGCCCCTCGCGGACGCCTACATGGACTCCGTGCCCATCGTGGCGATCACCGGCCAGGTGGCGAGGTCGGTGATCGGGACGGACGCCTTCCAGGAGGCGGACATCCGCAGCATCACGCTGCCGATCACCAAGCACAGCTTCCAGGTGCACGACCCGGCCGACATTCCGCGGGTGATCGCCGAGGCGTTCATGCTCGCGTCATCGGGGCGGCCGGGCCCGGTGCTGGTGGACCTGCCCAAGGACGTGCTGGCCACCGCCACCACCTACACACCGCCGAAGCTCGTCGTGCCGTCACGCCCGGTGCTCTCGCCGGTGCAGATCCGCAACGCCGCCCAGCTGATCGGTTCGTCGAAACGGCCGGTGTTCTACATCGGCGGTGGTGTGATCCGCAGCGGCGCGGCGCAGGAGCTCCAGAAACTAGCGGAGAAGACCGGGATCCCGGTCGTCACCACGCTCATGGCCCGCGGCGCGTTCCCCGACTCGCATCCGCTGCACCTGGGGATGCCGGGCATGCACGGCACGGTGCCCGCCGTCGCCGCGTTGCAGCGCTCCGACCTGCTGATCGCGATGGGGACCCGGTTCGACGACAGGGTCACCGGCCTGCTGCCGGAGTTCGCCCCGCACGCGGCGGTGATCCACGCCGACATCGACCCCGCCGAGATCTCCAAGAACCGCAAGGCGGACGTCGGCATCGTCGGCGACTGCCGCGACGTCATGGCAGCGCTCTCAGCGGTCATCACCCGGAAGACCGACCTCACCGAGTGGTGGAACTACCTCGGCGGACTGGTCACGACCTACCCGCTCGGCTACGACTGGCCCGCCGACGGCATGCTGGCGCCGCAGTACGTGATCGAGCGGATCAGCAGGCTCGCCGGGCCCGAGGCCGTCTACACCGCGGGCGTCGGCCAGCACCAGATGTGGGCGGCGCAGTACGTGAAGTACGAACGCCCCGGCTCGTTCATCAACTCCGGCGGCGCGGGGACGATGGGCTTCGCGGTGCCGGCGGCGATGGGCGCGCAGACGGGCGCACCGGAACGCACGGTCTGGGCCATCGACGGCGACGGCTGCTTCCAGATGACCAACCAGGAGCTCGCGACCTGTGCCGCCGAAGGCATCCCGATCAAGGTCGCGATCATCAACAACGGCAACCTCGGCATGGTCCGCCAGTGGCAGACCCTGTTCTACGAGGGCCGCTACTCCAACACCGGGCTCGGCACGCACCAGCGGCACCCCGACTTCGTGAAGCTGGCGGACGCGCTCGGGTGCGTCGGCCTGCGGTGCGACAGCCAGTCCGAAGTGGACGGGACCATCCTCGAGGCGATGGAGGTCCGCGACCGGCCCGTGGTCGTCGACTTCGTGGTGGGACAGGACGCCCAGGTCTGGCCGATGGTCGCCGCGGGCACGGGCAACGACGAGGTCATGGCCGCACGGGGCATCCGGCCCCTGTTCGACGAGGAAGAGTGATGACCAGACATTCGCTTTCCCTTCTGCTGCGCAACGAACCCGGCGCACTCGCACGGATCGTCGTGCTGTTCTCCAGCCGGGGCGTCGACGTCGAGTCGCTCAGCCTCGCGCCGGCCGAACGGGGCGACCTCTCCCGCCTCGACGTGGTCGTGGACCTGCAGCCCGGCCGCACGGTCGCCCAGCTGATCAAGCAGCTCGGCCGGATCGTCGACGTCAAGAGCGTCGTCGACCGCACGCACGACGAGGCGATCGAGCTCGGCGCCTAGAAAGCACGAGGAAACGGCCGCCCCGGAGGCTTGGGGCGGCCGTTTCTCGTTGTGCCTGAGCGATTCCGGGCGCTCAGGCAGCCTTCGGGATGTGCCGTTCGATCACGCGGGCGTACGTCTCCAGCGTCTCGCCCGGCGACGGACCGTCGAGCGCCTTGTGGATGCCCTCGGCGATGTCGCCGTGGCGGTGCAGGTCGGCGTGGGTCAGCGTGACCTTCGTCGTCGTCGGTCCGACGACCTCGAAGTCCACCTTGATGAACGAGGCCTTCTCGTCGTCGAAGATCGGCTGCCAGTAGGGACCGACCCGCCACGTCATCACGAGGCGCTTCGGCGGGTCCCACTCGGTGATGGTGCCCCAGGCGATCTCCTCGCCGTCCGCGCCGCGCTCGAAGTAGCGCCCGCCCACGAACGGCTCGATCGTGATGGCCTGCCGGTCCTTGACGAACACGTGCGACTCCGGCCACCACTCGATCGGCTTCGACGCGAAGATCGCGAACGCCTGCTCGATCGTCGCCTCGACCGTCACCGACTTGGCGACATCGGGAGTTGAGGCCATGTGGCCCTCCTCGCGAATAAAAGGGTTGATGTCAGCGATGACCGTGCCCGGTTTGTCTCAACGCCACCTAGAACCGGGGTCGAACCAGGACGGCTCGACCGGATGTCCAGCGGCCGCACCCATATTCGCGGTAGCGAAACCGGCAGACCGAGGAGTTGTCGTGTCCCCTGTCAATGTTGCGGTCCACATCGAGGTCCAGACGTTCTACGCCCAGCAGATGCGGCTGCTCGACGCGTTGGACGTGGAGGGCTACGCCCAGACGTTCACCGAGGACGGGGTCACCGACCACGCCCACCGGAGCGAGAAGGTCGAGGGCCGGGCGGCCCTGATCGCCGGCGCCAGCGCAGCGCTGCCCCGCTACAAGGGCGTCGCCGTGCGGCACTGGAACGACCACTACCTGATCGAAGAGGTCGACGAGAACACGCTGAACGTCAGCTACGCGTCGCTGGTCACCCGCACGACCGCCGAGGGCGTGGTCAGCTTCGAGCCGACCTTCTCCATCGAGGACGTGCTCGTGCGCATCGACGGAAAGCTCTACACCAAGTCCCGCACGATCCACCGCGACCTTCCCGTTCAGGCTGCGTGACGTTCCACAGGAGGTGACGAGGTGACTGCTCAGAACACCGGGCTGGCAGCGGCCGCGGAGAAGGTGAAGCTGATCGCCGCGGAACACGCGGCCGAGGCCGACGCCACCCGCAAGCTGGCTCCCGAGGTCGTGGAGGCACTGCGCGAGGCCGGGTTCGCGCGGCACTTCGTCGCAGCTGAACGCGGTGGCTCGGAGGGAACCTTCGCGGAACTGACCGAGGCGGTGCTCACCGTCGGGCAGGGCTGTGCGGCAACGGCCTGGTGCGCGTCGCTGTCGGCGTTGTCGTCGCGGTTCGCGGGTCTGTTGCCCCAGCAGGGCCACGAGGAGATCTGGGCGGACGGCCCGGACACGTTCGTCGTGACCGGCCAGCCGCCCATGGGCAAGGGCACCGTCGTGGACGGAGGGCACCGGCTCAGCGGCCGGTGGGCCTACGTCAGCGGCGTGGACTTCGCCGACTGGGCGCTGCTGTGCGGGATGATCGGCGACGAAGGCCGCTTCTTCGCTCTGCCGCGCAAGGACTTCACCGTCCTCGAGACGTGGGACAGCGTCGGCATGAAGGCCACCAGCAGCCACTCCGTCGTGGTGGACGACGTCTTCGTGCCGGCCCACCTCTCGTTCGACAGGGCGGATCTGCTCGCCGGCACCAGCTGGTCGCCGGTGCCGAGCCACAACGTCCCGTTCCAGGCGGTCGGCGGCCTCACGTTCGCCGCTCCGGCCGTCGGTGCGGCGATGGGAGCGCTCGACGCGTGCGTTTCGGTGCTGTCGGGGAAGAAGCAGTCCGTCACGTCCGCGGTCGACCTGGTCCGCGCGTCCGGCCAGGTCGAGTCGGCGAAGCTGCTCGTGGAGCAGAACGCCAGGGTGCTCGACGACCGCGAGTTCACCCCGGCCGCGATGGCGCGCAACGAGCGCAACGTCGCCTACGCGGCCGAGGTCCTGGTCGACGCGGTCGGCGGCCTGGTGCGGGCCGCCGGCACCAGCGGACTCGCGGAAGGCGGTGCGCTGCAACGGTTCTGGCGTGACGTGGTGAGCTGCTCCAGCCACGTCGCCCTGCGGTACGAGACCGCGTCCGTGCGCACCTATCCGGCGTCGCTCTACGGCTGACGCCGAGCCCGGAAGGCCCTGGTGCCCACCTCCCCGGCACCAGGGCCTTCGGCGTGCGCGCGAAACGCTCCGCCGCGACCTGACCGGGACTCAAGCGGAGGGGATCACCCTGAGGGTCATCGACCGGCAGTCGTTTTCCAGGCAGGAGGTGGGACCTCGTTCAACTCGACCGGCATTCCGCCACAACGAGTAGTCCTGAGCCATCGCCTGTCGTGCGCAGCGAAATCAAGTCCTCTGAGGAGAAATCGTGACCTCCACCAACACCAACCACGACCTGGAGTCGCCGTCGGCGACTGCCGGCGCGCAGGCGGCTCCGGTCGTTGACGCGCCGGCGGCCGACCCGCGTCGCTGGATCGCGTTCATCATCATGACCGTCGCGACGTTCATGGACATGCTGGACGGCAGCATCGTCAACGTCGCGCTTCCCGCGATCCAGCACGGCATGGGCGCGAGCTTCGTGCAGCTGCAGTGGATCACCGCCGGGTACGTGTTCGCGTTCGCGCTCACACTGATCACCGGTGGCCGTCTCGGCGACATCTACGGTCGTCGCAAGATGTTCCAGCTCGGCGTGCTCGGCTTCGTCGTCACGTCGTTCCTGTGCGGTATCGCGACCAACCCCGAGATGCTCGTGGCCTCCCGCCTCGCGCAGGGTCTCGCGGCCGGCCTGATGGTCCCGCAGGTCATGTCGATCATCCACGTCACCTTCCCCGATAAGGAGAAGGGCGCGGTCTTCGCGATCCAGGGCACCATCGGCGGTCTCGCCGCCACGATCGCGCCGCTCGTCGGTGGCGTGCTCGTCGCGGCGAACGTCTTCGACTGGGGATGGCGGACGATCTTCCTGGTCAACGTCCCGATCGGCCTGATCGGTTACGCGCTGGGCTGGAAGTACATCAACGAGTCGAAGGCGCCGAGCCGGATCAGGCTCGACCTGATCGGTGTCGTCATCGCGACGCTGAGCCTCACCGCCCTGCTGTTCCCGCTCACCTTCGGCCGCGAGCTGCACTGGCCGGCGTGGGGATTCGTGCTGATGGCCGCGTCCGTCGTGGGCTTCATCGGCTTCGTCGCCTACGAGCGCGCCAAGCAGCGCAAGGACGGCATGCCCCTGGTCCCGCTGAGCCTGTTCAAGTCCCGCAGCTTCTCCGCGGCCCTCGCGCTGATGCTGGGCATGTTCAGCTTCACCGGCATGTTCATGCTGGCCCTGTACCTGTTCCTGCAGGAGGGTCTGGGCTTCTCGCCGCTGCGGACCGGTGTCACGCTGCTGGCGTTCTGCATCGGTGCCTTCATCACCGCGTCGGCCTCGGTCATCGCGCTGGTGCCGAAGTTCGGCCGCGCCGTCCTGCAGGTCGGTGCCGTCGTGATCGCCGTCGGTGTCGCGGTGCTGCTGTTCTCGGTCAGCCCCGACATCACCAGCTGGGGCCTCGTGCCCGGACTGCTCCTGATCGGTCTCGGTTTCGGTATGACCGCGACTCCGATCGCGCTGTTCGCGCTGCAGGAGGTGCCGCACGAGGACGCGGGTGCGGCATCCGGCCTGATCAACACCAAGCAGCAGCTCGGTTTCGCGGTCGGCATCTCGATCGTGACGCTGGCGTTCTTCGCACCGCTGGCCTCCCACGGCGCCGCCAACGCGGAGTCGCTGGCCCCGCAGGTCCGCCAGGAGCTCGTGACCGCCGGTGTCGCCGACGCCAAGGCCACCGAACTCGCGGGTGCTTTCCAGACCTGTGCGGCCACCACGTTCTCCGGTACCCCGGATGCTTCGGCGTGTGGCGCGGTCCAGGCCGACCCGCAGGCCAAGGCGATCGCGGACAAGTACTCGCACCAGGCCGCGGGCGAGTCCTTCACGGACGCGTTCCGCACCACCCTGTACGTGGGCTTCGGCTTCGCCGCGCTGGCGCTGCTGCTCGCCTCCTTCCTGCCTCGCTGGCTGAAGCAGGAGGAGTGGGGCGCGCCGGCCGAGGAAGGTGCCGAAGAGGGCGCTGCATCCACCTCTGGGGACGCCGCCAAGGCGTAGTTCTCTCCCGCTGGAATCCTGAGGCCCCAGGCGCAAAGCCTGGGGCCTCAGGCCGTTTCAGGGCTCGTTTCCCGGCACAGGAGAAGGCCCCTCACGGTGCGCGAGGGGCCTTCTCCTGTGCGGGCTTCAGATGCGCTTGGCGGCGATCTCGATGTCGACGGGCCCGATCCACGGGGTGCCGTCGTGCATGTCGATGTAGGTGTGCGCCTTGGTGCTGAACTTCTTGTTGTTGTTGGTCAGCTTGCCGAGGTGGCTCGCGTTGATCGAGCCGACCGGGTTGCCGTTCTCGTCGCGGTGGGCGTGGTGGGTGATCCAGAAGCTGAAGACGCCGTCCTTGCCGACCGTCCAGATCCCGTTGCCCTCCAACGGGTCCGGGTAGCCGGGCTTGGTCACGCAGTGCAGCCGGTAGTCCCCGGTGAAGTCGCAGAACAGCGGCGTGATCAGCGGCGGTTCCTCGATGTGGATGGTCACCGTGAGGTCCCACTTGCCGATGAGCCCTGCGTCCTGCCTGGGGCCCGCCGTCGCGCCCGAGGCGGCGACGACGGGAACTGCGAGCACGCACGTGGCCAGCACGGCCAGTGCCTTCTTGCGAGCGTTCATGGGGGATTTCGCCTCCGGTGAGGTGGGGCAGCGGACGCGCTGAGTGTTGTTCGGGCAGCTCAAACACCCCTGTAGCGCCAGTTGTGACCCGAGGGGACTTCGAGGCCGGTTGCGGAGGATGGGCGAAATGAGAGGAGCTGGCGCATGTCTGCAACGGTGACCGACGCGTTCCGCTGCCGGGCGGCCAGAACGCCCGACGCGGTGGCGCTGTCGGCGGAGCAGGGGTCCCTGAGCTATGCGGTGCTGGACAGGTGGTCGGACGCCCTGGCCGGTGAGCTCGTCGAGTCCGGAGTGCGGCCCGGTGACCGGGTGGCGGTGTGCCTGGAACGGTCGCCGCAGCTCGTCGTGGCACTGCTGGGGGTGCTCAAGGCCGGCGCGGCGTACGTGCCGATCGACCCGGAGGACCCCGAGTCCCGGGTCTCCATGATGCTCGCCGACGCCGAGGTGTCCCTCGTCGTGGGCCAGTTCTTCCCCGGCTTCACCACGGTCAAGGTGCCGCCGGCGTCCAACGGGTCCGTTGTGGAGCTTCCGCAGGTCGCTCCCGAGGACCTCGCCTACCTCATGTACACCTCGGGGTCGACGGGCAAGCCGAAGTCCGTGATGATCGAGCACCGCAACATCACGAACCTCGTCACCGGGGCCAACTACGTCGACGTGACGCCGGACGACCGGATCCTGCAGCTCGCGCCGGTCGCGTTCGACGCGGCCACGTTCGAGATCTGGGGAGCGCTGCTCAACGGCGCCCGCGTCGTGCTCGCCCCTCCCGGCGTGGTGCAGGCCGAGGAGCTCGGCGACATCCTGCGCACCAACGAGATCAGCGTGCTGTGGCTGACCGCGGCGTTGTTCCACCGGCAGATCGACGTCGACGTGGACGCGTTCAAGGGCCTGCACACCGTGCTGACCGGCGGGGACGTCGTGTCGGTGCCGCACGTGCGGAGACTGCGCGAAGCCGTGCCGGAGCTGCAGATCGTCAACGGCTACGGCCCGACCGAGACCACGACGTTCGCGACCTGCCACCGGATCGGCGCGGACGAGGACCTGGGCGGCGCGGTGCCGATCGGCACGCAGCTGCAGAACGTCGAGGTCGTCGTCGTTGACGCGGAGGGGAAGCAGGCCGAGCCCGGCACGCCCGGCGAGCTGTGGATCGGCGGCGCGCAGGTGGGTCGCGGCTACTGGAAGCGGCCGGATCTCACGGACGAGAAGTTCGTGCGCGGCGGCTGGAACGGCGAGCGCTACTACCGCACCGGTGACCAGGCGCGGAAGCGCGCGGACGGTGTCGTCGAGTTCCTCGGCCGCATCGACGACCAGTTCAAGCTGCGCGGGTTCCGGATCGAACCGGGCGAGGTCGAGAACGCGCTGACCGAGCACCCGCAGGTGCGCACGGCGGCGGTCAGCCTCCGCACGCACCCCAGTGGTGACCGCAGGCTGATCGCGTGGGTCGTGAAGTCCGGTGAGGAGCTCGACAAGCGGGCGCTGAAGGCCTACATGCGCGCGGCCATGCCCGAGCACATGGTGCCGGCCGGGTTCGTCGTCGTGGACGAGCTGCCGATCACGAGCAACGGCAAGACCGACCGCAAGGCGCTGCCGGAGCCGGACTGGAACTCGAAGTCGCTGTACATCTGAACGAACGCGAAAAGGGCGGGCCCGCAAGGAGGGCCCGCCCTTTCTGCACGTTCTCTAGACCCAGGAGGGAACTTCGAGGATCTCGATCACGGCCGCGGTCCAGACGTACCCCGCGCCGGACGACTGCAGGACGATCAGGTCACCGGGCTTCGGGTCGCGCTCGGCCAGCACGTGGTCGAGACCGATGGCGATGTCCGCGGTGCCCACCATGCTGTACTGCTTGGCCCAGTCGTAGGTGGTGGTGGAGCGGTCGACGCCCAGCAATCCGCAAATGCCGTGCGTGACAATGGTTTCCGCGAGCTGCTGGTGCAGGAAGAAGCGTGCGTCGGCGAGCTCGATCTCCGCCTCGTACAGCGCCATCTTGAGCGAGTGCCGCACTCCGCCGCCGATGCGCGCGATCATGTCGTCGAGGTCGACGTCGGCGTTCTGCAGGAAGTCCTCCACGCCGCTGTTGAGCTGCAGCGTCTGGCCGTCCGCGAACGGCCCCGTGGTCCACGGCTGGAAGCCGCGCGACATCTGCTCGAGCGTCGAGTCCGCGTGCGAGTGGATCGAGCGGATCCGGGCGAAGCCGGAACGGTTCGACAGGACGAGCGCCCCCGCGCCGTCGCCGTTGACGTTCTGCTCCTCCGAGGCCCACCGGTCGAAGTAGGGAAGGTGGAAGGCGTCGCCCGCGGTCACCAGCGCCGCCGGCAGGTCCTTGTGCGAGGCCAGGTACGAGGCGGCCAGGTCCACCGCGGCCATGAAGCCGTTGCAGCCCTGCTTGACCTCGAACGCGGGCCCGGTGCCGCCGACCGTGTTGGCCTGCACGTAGCTCGCGGGCGTCCACAGGTCGAGTCCTTGGTGGGACAGAGAGGCGTGCACGGTCAAGCCGAAGTCGAGCGGGCTCAGACCGGAGCGCTCCACCGCTTCCAGGCCGGCCTTCGACGCCATGACGGGTCCGGTCTCACCGGGAGCGGCGACCCGCAGCTCCCGATAGCCGTTCATGGCCTTCTTCTCTTCTGTGTACCGGCCGGCCGCGATGGCGTCGTCCACCGTCTCGACCTGCTCGGGCAGATATGTGCCCACACCGGCGATGTACAGGTCATTCCATCGCATCTCGAACTCCTAGGCTGCCTGGTCCAGGTGCTTGGCGACGGCGCGCGCCGTCGGGTCCT
Source organism: Lentzea sp. HUAS TT2 (assembly GCF_051853195.1). NCBI lineage: Bacteria > Bacillati > Actinomycetota > Actinomycetes > Pseudonocardiales > Pseudonocardiaceae > Lentzea > Lentzea sp. HUAS TT2. Next base: position 4,788,217 of record NZ_CP196667.1, read on the forward strand.
CGTAGAAGCTGCGCAACGGGACGCGGACGCCGTACCGCTCGTGGACCTGCTTGACCAGCTTCGACGCGAGCAGCGAGTGACCTCCCAGATCGAAGAAGTGGTCCTCCGGTTCGATCCCCGGTACCCCGAGCACCTCCCCGAACAGCTCGCAGAGCTCTGTCTCCCGTTCGGCCACGGCGTCCTCCCTGTCAGCTCATGAGTAACGAAAACTTTGCGTTACCCGAGTCGAGGTGAGCTTGTGCCGCAGCGGAAAACCGCGTGTTCGAGCCGTTCTGAGGTTTGCGTCGAGGGCTGTCGCCCACGGTTGCGCGCGTCCGTCGCACGCAACCGGGATTGGGAGCCACACAGATGCAGACGTTCACTCCGAAACGTTCGGCCGTCTTCGCGCGCATAGGGGCGGTCACGGCCGTGGTCCTGCTTGCCTTATCCGGCATGGCGACCGCGGCGAACGCGACCTGCACACCGGTGGGCAGCTGGACCGGGTACGTGACCAGGACGGATGGCGACCACCCGACCAAGCTGCAGTTCAAGGCCAACGGCAAGGTGTTCGTCACCAACGAGCAGAACACCACCACGCAGGGCACCTGGTGGGTCACCGGCGTGAACAAGTTCCATTTCAAGTTCCGCGGCGAGAAGGTCTACGACGAGAACGGCGCCTACTTCGCCTACGTCGACTTCGACCAGGACGCCGTCCAAAGTGGACCGGACAACTTCACCAGCTCCGGCCCGTCCACGTTCTTCCTCGCGGACGGCACGAACCTGGGCACCTCGAACATCACGTTCACGATGACCCGCGTGTAGATCCCGCGCACGGACGGAGCCGGGACGGGTCCGCCGCCCTCATCCCGGCTCCGTTCCCGTGCGGGTCACGCCAGGAACGAGGCGTGCTCTTCCACCCACTGGCGGAACGTGCGGGCCGGCTTGCCGGTGATCCGCTCGGCAGTGGCGCTGGTGTCCGCGACGACGCCGACCGCGGCCTCCCACTGGTTGAGCAGCGAGGTCAGCACGGGCGGCGGCACGAAGTTGCTCATCTGCGCCTCACCCTCCTCGCGGGTCAGGCCGTTGATCACGAGCTTGCGGCCGAGCACCTCACCGACGATCTCCAGCTCCTGGCGGAACGTCAGCGACTCCGGACCGGTGAGGTCGACGATCTCGTCCTGGATCTTCTTCTCGGTCAGCGCGATGACCGCTACGTCAGCGATGTCATCCTCGTGCACCGGTGCCACCTGGGCCTCGGGGAAGACCTGGTCGATCGTGTCGCCTGCCTGCAGCGAGTAGCTCCAGCCGAACGCGTTGCTCATGAAAGCGCCCGGCCGCAGGATCGTGTAGCTCAGGCCCGAGCTGACCACCGCCTCCTCGACGAGCAGGTGGTGGTGCGCCAACGGGTCCTGGTCCGCGCCCGGCAGGCCGACGGTGTTCGACGACAGCAGCACGATCTGCTCGACGCCGGCCTTCTCGGCCTCGTCGAGGAACTTCACGATGCCGTCCGGCTCCGCGTAGAGCAGCACCTTGGAGACACCGGCGAGGGCCGCGACGAACGTCTGCGGGTCGTTGAGGTCGAGCGCGACGGTTTCGACACCGTCCGGGACGTCGAGCTCCGCGGGATTTCGGCCGGACGCGCGGAGGCTGTGACCCGCCGCGTAAAGCCGCTGGAGCACGCGACGGCCGACGTTGCCGCGCGCCCCGGTGACGAGGATGGTCATGTGGATCTCCCGAATTGGGTGGTTCGCCTGGATGGCCGATCACGCTCAGCGTTCACCCGGTCACTCGAACGGCACTAGATCGGGGTTCAGGTCAGGGCTCCTAACCTGCGAAAACATTGCCCAGACCCGCGAGGAGCGCACGGTGGTCTCCTTTCCCGTTCCCGGATCCAGCTACCGCGGTCCCGCGCCGGAGTTCGCCGGGTTCCGCGCGTCGAGCCCAGTCGTGCGACTGCCCGCGAACGGCGGCGGTCACTGCTGGATCGCGACCACGCAGGACTCGGTCCGCGTGGTGCTCGACGACGTGCGGTTCTCCCGTGCCGCGTCCTACGAACCGACCGCGCCGACCTTTCCCGGACTGTTCCAGGCGCCGCCCGGAATGATCATCTCGCTGGACCCGCCCGCCCACACCCGGTTGCGCGACCTCGTGTCGCAGGCGTTCTCGGTCGACCGCATCGAGTCCATGCGACCGAGAATCCAGCAGCTCGTGACAGAGTTGCTGGACCAGGCCGACGAAGAGGCTCTCGAGGGACCCGTAGATCTGCTCGGCAGGTTCACGTTCCCCCTGGCCATCATCGCGATCAGCGACCTGTTGGGTGTGCCCGCCGGCGACCGCGACACGTTCGCGCGACTGATCAGGGAGTTCGCCGCCGTCGACGCGCCGGAGCTGGCGGCCGCGGCGGGCGAGCAGCTCGGCGAGTTCATGGCGGGGCTGGTGTTCGGGAAGATGGCGGCGCCCGGCGACGACGTGCTGTCGGCGTTGACCGAGGCCCGGATCGGTGACGACAAGCTGGAGGTCGGCGAGCTCATCGGCCTCGGATACACGCTGCTCGGTGCGGGCGGCGACTCCACGGCCTGTCACCTGGCCAGTTCGGTCCTGACGTTGCTGGGACATCACCGCGACGTGTGGGTGCGGCTGGGGGAGCGGCCCGGCGAGGTGCCGGCTGCGGTCGAGGAGCTGCTGCGCTGGATCACGTTGTCCACCAACGACACGACCGGTCTCCCGCGGATCGCCACCGAGGACGTGACGCTGTTCGGCGTGACGATTCCCCGGGGTGACGCGGTGTTCGTGTCGACCAACTCGGCGAACCGCGACGAGACGCTGTTCACCGATCCCGACGCGCTCGACTTCGCGCGGACCGACAACGCGCACCTCGCGTTCGGGTACGGGATCCACCGCTGCCTGGGCGCCCCGCTCGCGCGCATCGAGCTGACCACCGCGTTCGAGGAACTGACCCGGCGCTTCCCGGCCGCACGGCTCGCCGTCGCCGAGGAGGACCTGGAGTGGCAGAAGGCGGACATGAACCACCGGCTCGTCGCGCTGCCGGTCGACCTGCACGGCAAGGGTTTCTGAAACACCGAAGGCCCCCGGGATCAACCGGGGGCCTTGTGCTGTGCGGACTACTTCTTGCGGGGCACGGCGATCGCGGCCAGCGCGCCGCAGAAGGTGAAGACGGCGGCTCCGAACAACGCGAGCCCGAAGCCGGAACCGAGCGAGTGCCGCAGCGGTTCGCCCTGTGCCAGCAGGGAGTCCGCCCGCGCCGACGACATCGTGGCGAGGACGACCAGGCCGATCGCGCTGCCCATCTGACGGATCGTGTTGAGCAGACCGGACGCGAGACCAGCCTGTTCGCGCGGCACCCCGGACGTCGCGGCGTTCGTGGTCGCGTTGAGGACGGCGCCCATTCCCAGGCCCAGCAACGTGGTCGGGACGAGGATCGAGCCGAGGAACGTCGACGTCTCGTCCGCTGTGGACACCCAGATCAGGCCGGCGGTCGCGGTGAGCAGACCGGCGATCAGCACCGGCCGCGGGCCGATCTTCGGCACGATCCGCGCCACGCCGAAGCCGCCCAGCGCGATGCCGATCGACAAAGGCAGGTAACCGAGGCCGGTCTGCAACGCGCTGAAGCCCATCACCTGCTGCAGCACCAGGGTCAGGAAGTAGAAGGTGCTGAACAGGGCGGCGATCGCGAAGAACGCCACGATGTTCGTCGCGGTCACCGCGCGGTTGCGGAAGATGCCGAGCGGCATCAGTGGGTGGGCGGACACCGTCTGCTGGCGCAGGAAGAACGCGAACAGGACCAGCGCCAGCGTCAGCGAACCGGCGACCTGCCAGGAACCCCAGCCGAGCTCGTGCGACTGCGCGATGCCGTAGACCAGTGCCATCAGGCCGATCGTCACGGTGAACGCGCCGGGGACGTCGAGTGCCTTGCGGCCGCCGTTGCTCGGCGTCTCCGGCACGGCGCTGCGGATCATGGCCACCAGCGCGATGCCGAGCGGCACGTTGATGAGCAGCACCCAGCGCCAGCCGAGCGACTCGGTGACGATGCCGCCGAGCAGCACGCCAACCGCGCCACCCGTGCCGGACACCGCGCTCCACCAGCCGAATGCCTTCGCGCGGGCGGTGGGATCGCGGAACGTGGTGCCGAGGACGGTGAGCGACGCCGGCGCCATCACGGCCGCGCCCAGGCCCTGGAAGCCACGGGCCGCGATCAGGGTGCCCGGCGAGGTCGCCATGCCACCGACCGCGCTCGCGACCGTGAACAGGGCCGCACCGAAGAAGAACACCCTGCGCTGCCCGAACAGGTCGGCGAGCCGGCCGCCCAGCAGCAGGAAGCCGCACACCGCGATCGTGTACGCGCTGTTGACCCATTGCAGATCGTGCCGTTCGAACTTCAGGTCCTCGAAGATCGACGGCAGGGCGACGTTCATGACCGACGCGTCCAGCACGTTCATGAACTGCGCCAGGCAGCACACGGCCAGCACGAGGCCGAGCTTGGCTCCCGGCTTGCTGAGCGTGGCCGTCATGAGCGCACCAGCCGGAAGAACGTCCGCAGCTCCTCGACGAGCACGACGGGGTTCTCCAGCGCGGGGAAGTGGCCGCCGGACGGCATCTCCTTCCAGTAGCGCAGATCGGTGAACCGGTGCTCGGCCCACACCTTGGGCATCCGCGCGTCGGCGGGGAACACCGAGAACCCGGTCGGCACATCGACCTGGGTGAGCGGGGACTTGTTGTAGCTCTCCCAGTACAACCGGCCCGACGACGCGGCCGTGGCGGTGAACCAGCACACCGAGACCATGTCGAGGATCCGGTCGCGGGAGATGATCTTCTCCGCGTCACCGTCGTGGTCGCTCCACGACCAGTACTTCTCGCCGGCCCAGCCCAGCTGGCCGATGGGGGAGTCGGTGAGGCCGTAGGCGAGCGACTGCGGCTTGGTGTTCATCACCGCCGCGTACGCGGACTCCTTGGCGGCGAACTCCTTGAGCGCACCGAGACCCTTGTAGTCCTCCTGCGTCAGCTGGACTTCGGCCTCAGGGGCGGAGGCGAACGGCATCACGAGGTGGATCGCCTCGACGTGGTCCGGCGCGATGTGGCCGAGGATGCCCGTGATGAACGAGCCCCAGTCGTTGCCGTGCGCGTAGAACTTGTCGTAGCCGGCGCGGCCCATCAGCGTGACGAACGACGCGGCGATGCGTTCCAGCGTCCAGCCGGTTCCGGTCGGCTTGTCGCTGAAACCGTAGCCGGGCAACGAGGGCGCGACGACGTGGAAGGCGTCGGCAGGGTCCGGCGGGTTGGTCAGCGGCTCGATGACGTCGAGGAACTCCGCGACCGAACCGGGCCAGCCGTGCGTGAGCATCAACGGCCTCGCCTGCGGGTGCGGGGAGCGCGCGTGCAGGAAGTGGATCCCGACGCCGTCGATCTCCGTCTTGAACTGGGGGATGGCGTTGAGCTTCGCCTCGGTGGCGCGCCAGTCGTAGACGTTCGCCCAGTACTCGGCCAGGTCCTTGGCATAGGCCAGGGGCATGCCCTGCGACCAGTCGTCCACGGTCTCCGCGTCCGGCCACCTGGTCGCTGCCAGCCGCCGTGTGAGGTCCGCCAGTTCGGAGTCGGGAACCTCGACCCGGAACGGCACGAGTGCAGTGTCCATGGCGCGAAGGTAGGTACGGGGGCTCAAATCCCGGTCGACATCCAGGTTTCGAGCCGCCTTCGAGGTGCGCGTAGCACTGTTCGGCGCGAGGCCAGGCCGATGTGATCCCCCGGAGGTGTTCCCGTGCTGCCCCTTGAACTGGACGAGGAGTTCCCGTTCAGCGGTTCCTCCTACCGCGGCCCGGACCCCAAGTACGACAGGCTGCGCGCCGAGTGCCCGGTGGCCAAGGTGCCCACCAACTCCGGCACGCCGACCTGGGTGATCACCAAGTACGAGGACGTCCGCGCCGGGCTCGCCGACCCCAGGCTGAGCCGCGCGTTGACGTGCGTCGAGGGTGCTCCCCAGGTCGGCGGCGCCATGACCACCACCCCCGAGATGATCATCTCGCTGGACGGTTCGGAGCACTCCCGGCTGCGCAAGCTGGTGATGGGCGCGTTCACGGTCCGCAAGGTCGAGGCGATGCGCGCGGGCGTGCAGAAGGTGGCCGACGAGCTGCTCGACGCCGTCGAGCTCAAAGGCGCTCCGGTCAACCTCGTTGAGGCGCTTTGTGTTCCGCTGCCGTTGACGATCATCGGCGACCTGCTCGGCGTGCCGACCGAGGACCTGAAGATCTTCGAGACGGACGCGCGGGCGTTCGCGACGTTCGACGAGAACGACCCCGAGGCGCCGATGCGGGCGTTCGGCAGGCTCGCCGGGTACGTCATGGGCCTGATCGCACAGAAGCGCGAGAAGCCTGGCCAGGACATGCTGTCCGACCTGATCTCCGCGCGGGACAACGACGACAAGCTGAGCGAGCAGGAGCTGGTGACGTTCGCGTTCACCCTCATCGGCGCCGGCTTCGACACCGCCGCGAACCAGATCTCGAACTCCGTGCTGGCGTTGCTGCACGACCACCCGGACACGTGGCGGCGGCTCGTCGCCGACCCGTCGCTGATCCCGGCGGCCGTCGAGGAACTGCTGCGGCACGTCAACCTCTTCGCCACCGACACCACGGGTTTCCACCGCATCGCGGCGGAGGACCTGGAGCTCGGCGGGCAGAAGATCGCGAAGGGCGACGCGGTGTTCTTCGTGCTGTCGTCGGCCAACCGCGACGAGGACGTCTTCGAGAACCCGCAGCAGCTCGACATCGACCGGGCCTCGAACCCGCACATCGCGTTCGGGCACGGCGTGCACTACTGCCTCGGCAAGCAGCTGGGGCGCATGGAGATGGCGATCGCCATCGAAGGTCTGACCCGCCGATTCCCGGACCTCCGGCTCGCGGTGCCCTACGAGGACTTGAAGTGGCACCAGGGCGAAATCAACCACTCACTCGTCAGCCTCCCCGTCACCTGGGGATAGATAGAAGGAGAGCCATGAGCATCCCCGAGAAGCAGTGGGAGGTCAGGCTCGCCAAGCACGTCGAGGACGACCTGACCCTCGAGCACTTCGACGTCGTCGAGGTGGCCGTCCCCGAGCCCGGTGACGGTGAGGTGTTGGTGCGCGTCGACTACGTGTCGGTGGCCGCCGCCTTCAAGGAGTTCATGAGGTCCGACTGCCAGATCCCCGGCGTGCCGCCGTGGAAGGTCGGCGACCCCGCGGGTGGGGGCGGTGTCGGCACCGTCGTGAAGTCGAACAGCCCCGACCTGGAGGTCGGCGACCTCGTGCAGTCGTTCGGCCCGTGGCAGGAGTACTGGGTCGGTCCCGCGCAGCAGTTCATCAAGCAGAACCCGCACTACGTGCCCTCGCCGGTCTACTTCCTGTCGCAGGGACCGACGGCGTACTACGGCATGGCGACCATCGCGCAGGCCGGTGAGGGCGACGTCGTGTTCGTCACCGGTGCCGCCGGTGGTGTCGGGTCTCTGGCCGGGCAGATCGCGAAGGCACGCGGTGCCAAGGTGATCGGCTCGGCCGGCAGCCAGGAGAAGGTCGACTGGCTGGTGAACGAGCTCGGCTTCGACGCCGCGTTCAACTACAAGGACGGCCCGGTGAGCGACCGGCTGCGCGAGCTGGCGCCGGACGGCATCAGCGTGTTCTTCGACAACGTCGGTGGCGAGCAGTTCGAGGCCGCGATCCAGGCGGCACGTCCGCACGCCCGGTTCGCGTTGTGCGGCGAGCTGTCCAACCAGAACGACGGCGCCGAGCACCCGCGGATCGATCTGATGACGGCGATCACCAAGCACCTGGAGATCCGCCCGTTCGCCTGCTACCACCTGCCGGAGCAGATCCAGGACTGGGTCGTCCACTTCGGACAGTGGTTGCAGGAGGGGAAGTTCGTCTTCCCGCACACCATCGTGGAGGGTGGGGTCAAGACCGCGCCGCAGGCTCTGCTGTCGTTGCTGGCCGGCAAGTACACCGGCAACGTGACGGTCAAGATCTCCTGACGCGCGCTCGTGGAGAAGGGGGCGCCTTCGCTGGCGCCCCCTTCGAGGTGTTCTCACCCGAGGCGTTGAGCCGTGATGCTGATCGCGGCTTCCCTTGCTGTGGTGCCATTTGCGAGGCGCACCACGGCGTTGCCGTTGCTGACGAACTCGTCGCCGCGCAGCACGGCGTCCTGGGCGATCTCGATCGTCCCTGGTGCCTCGGTCAACTCCTCGTTGATCCGGTAGCTGAACGTGTCGGGCCCCGTCTGGGTCCACGTCCCGGATCCTGTTCCGCCCACGACCAGCATCGCTGTGCCGTCGCGCGCGAACTCGAACTCGCTCTCCGTGTGGCCACCGGGTCTGCCGACTCGGGCGCGCCACCTGCCCACCGCAAGAGTTCCCATGCTCCCCAGGGTTTCCGTCCCAGCTAGACCTGGACTCAAGGAACACCCAGCAGGGTTGACGTCGACTGCCCTACCGAGTGGAAAGAAGCTGGAGGCGTCATGTCGGACGCACCATTTGCCGGACAGCAGGTCGTCGTGACGGGTGGGGGAACCGGCATCGGCCGCGCGGCGGCGCTGGCGTTCGCCGACCTCGGCGCCGCGAACGTGATCATCACAGGCCGCCGCGAGAGCCGGCTCACCGAGGTCGTCGCCCTGCACCCCGCGATCACCGCGGTCGTCGCGGACGTGACGACGGACGAAGGCGCGCAGAAGATCGCCGACGCCGTGAAGCTGGGCGGCGGCAAGGTGGACGTGCTCGTGCACAACGCCGGCATCTTCCGGTTCACGCCGGTCGCGGGGTTCGACCTCGCCACCGCGCGCGACGTGCTGGAGACCAACCTGGTCGGCCCGCTGGTGCTGACCGCCAAGCTGCTGCCGCAGCTGACCTCGCCCGGCGGCAGCATCGTGTTCGTCTCCAGCAATGCCGGGCACATCGCGGTGCCGGGCGGTGGCGTGTACGGCGCCAGCAAGGCCGCCGTGGACAGCCTGGTGCGCAGCTGGGCCCTCGAACTGGCGCCGCAGGGCATCCGCGTCAACGCGGTCGCGCCCGCAGCGGTGCGCACGGAGGTCTACGCGGCCAACGGTTTGAGCCCCGAGGAGGTCGAGGGCTACTTCGGCTTCCAGGCCTCGCAGACGCCCCTGGGGCGCACCGGCGAGGTCGACGACGTCGTTCCGTGGATCACCCGCTTCGCCGAGCCCGCGAGCTCGTGGGTCACCGGTCAAGTCATCACGCTCGATGGCGGCGCTGATCTGGCGTGAGCCAACCTTTCGACTAGGAGGAAGACCCAGATGACCAGCACCGCCGAGCCGGGTGTGGACACGTTCCCCTACAAGCGCACGTGCCCGTTCACGCCGCCCGCGCAGTACACGCAGATGGCCGAGGAGGACGTCGTCGAGGTTACGCTGACCGGGTCCGGTCTGCGGATCTGGACGATCAGCGGCTACCACACGATCAAGCAGCTCCTCACGGACCCGCGGATCAGCGCGTCGCGCAAGCACGACAACTTCCCGTTCTACTTCATCGCGCCGCCGGAGTTCCGCACCGAGACGTCGTTCATCGGCTACGACAACCCGGAGCACACCAAGACCCGGCGCAAGGCGGCCGTGACGTTCACCAACCGCCAGGTGAAGCGGCTCCGCCCGCGCATCCAGGAGATCGTCGACGAGTACATCGACAAGATCCTGACGATGACGCCGCCGATCGACTTCCACCGCGAGTTCTCCCTCGCCGTGCCGATGACGGTCATCTGCGAGCTGCTCGGCATCCCGCAGGACGAGCACGACTTCTTCATCGAGCACGGCACCTGTCTGCTGGGCGGTCACTCGACGCCGGAACAGCGCCAGGCCGCGATCGTCGAGGTGAACGCCTACGTCGACAAGCTGATCACGTTGAAGGAGAAGGAGCCCGGCGAGGACCTGCTCTCGCGGGCGATGGCGGAGTACGCCGCGTCCGGCGAGGAGTACACGCGCCGCGACCTGTTCAACATGATCCGCCTGCTGATGAACGGCGGCCACGAGACCACGGCCTCGATGCTGTCGCTGGGCACCGCCGCGCTGCTGGAGAACCCCGACCAGCTCAAGCTGCTGCTGGACGACCCCGAGGGCATGATCGAGCCGGCCGTCGAGGAGCTCGTGCGCCTCGCCACCATCGGTGACACCGCCATCCCGCGCGTCGCGCTGGAGGACATCGAGATCGGCGGCAAGACCATCAAGGCCGGCGACGGCATCCTGTGCCTGGGCCTCAACGGCAACCGCGACCCGGAGATCTTCCCGGAGCCGGAGAAGCTGATCCTGGAGCGCGGCACCCGCAAGCACCTCGGGTTCGGGCACGGCCTGCACCACTGCATCGGTGCCGACCTGGCGCGCCTGGAGATGCAGCTCGTGTGGTCGACGCTGTTCCAGCGGATCCCCTCGCTGCGGCTCGCGAAGCCGTTCCTGGAGATCCCGCGCAAGGAGGGCGCCGTGATCTACGGCCTGTGGGAGCTGCCGGTCACGTGGGACATCCCCGCCGAGGACTGAGCTTCACGAGAAGGGGCCCCGCACCTCGGTGCGGGGCCCCTTTGCGTTGTGCTGTCAGTCCTTCGGGATGTTCGGGCGCTGCACGTGCCCGGGAACCCTGGTGTGCTTGCTCGCCGGCAGCACACCGTCGACGAGGTAGTCGTCGACCAGCGAGTCGAGCACCTCGTTGCCCGCCAACCCGTACACCTCGTGGTCGCCGGAGTCCTCGATGAGGACGAGCGGGTGGTCCAGCAGCGCGGCCAGCTCGATGCCGCCCTCGACGCGGTCCATCGGGTCGCCGTCCGCCTGCACGACGAGCCCCTTGGGGTAACCGGGCTGCGCCAGCTTCGTCGGCGGCTCCAGGCTTTCGAACGTCCGGAACGCGCCGACCCAGGGCTGGGCCCGCAGCACGCCGTACCCGTACGGGTGCTCGGCGCGGTGCTTGCGGACGTCGGCGTAGTAGACCTCCAGGTCCTGCGGCCAGTAGGTCTCCAGCGTGATGGCCTCCAGCACGCCGACCCGCAGGTCGCCCTCCGAGTCCTGCGGCCGCCAGGTGGCCTGCCCGACGATCAACGCCCGTGCCTTCTCGAAGTTGGCGTCCTGCAACGTGGTGCGCAGGTCGCCGACGAGGTAGCCCAGCGAGTCCCACTGCCCGCGGTCCGTGGCCCGCGTGCCCACCGCGCCGTCGAACAGCGTGCGGAGCTGGATCTGGTCGCCTTCTTCGAGCTTCGCGACCACGGCCTCGATCTCGGCGATGACGGCTGCCGGGGTGTTACCGAGGTGGAAGTGCCCGTCGCGCTCGGCGGTCCAGTCCGCCCACAGCGCGACGTTGCGGTAGACCGCCTCCGCCTGGGTGACGAACTGCTCACGCCAGGTCCACTGTGGATTGATGCACGAGTCGAAGACCGTGCGGTCGAGGTTCTCCGGGAACATGGTGCCGTAGACGGCGCCGACGTACACGCCGTACGCGTACCCGACGAACGAGATCTTCTCCTCGCCCAGCACGACGCGGATCAGGTCCATGTCCCGTGCTGTGTTGCGGGTCGTGATGTGCGGACGCAGGTCGCCGCCACCCTTCTCACAACCCAGCTCGCGCAACCGCATGTCCTCGGCCAGCTGCTCGAAGAGCGAGTCCGGGGGCCGGGAGTCGAAGGGCGCCTTGGGGATCGTCACCTCGGCGTAGAGCTTGGTGGACTCGCCGTACCCGCGCGGGTCGAACCCGATGAGGTCGTAGGCCGTCCGAACCCTGCTGCCGAGGCGCTTGATCAGCCCGAGGCCGTCGCCGCCGTCGCCTCCGGGGCCGCCGTTGACGGCCAGCAGCACACCGCGGCGCTTGGCCTTGTCCGTGGCCTTGAGACGGGCGATCGCGATGGTGAGCTTGGGACCGTCCGGGTCGGAATAGTCGCGTGGCACGACGACCGTCGCGCGTTCAAGGCCGTCCTCGAACGGCGGTGACCAGTTCACCTGCTGGTCGTAGAACTCCTTGAGGGGCACGGTGGAACCTCCGCGTGTGGGTGTACGCCGACACCGCAGAGTCGCAACACCTGCTCGAACGGCCCTGGAACCCGGAACTCAGCGCCCGGTCCGGCCGTCGATCAACTCCCGGATGATGTCGGCATGTCCGGCGTGCCGGCCGGTCTCCTCGATCATGTGCGCGAGCCGCCACCGGACGTCCTCCGCGGTGCTGGCGTCGAGCACCTCGTCAGCCTGCTTCACCGCCTCCCGGTAGCCCGCCACGACGTCCGCGACGCTGTCCCCGCCGGGCACGTGGAACGTCGCCTGCCAGCTCCGCGGCTTCCTGCCGAGGAACGTCGCCCGCTCCACGAACGTGAGGTGACGCAACAACCCCAGCAGGTTCGTTCCCGATGGGACCATCGCGGTCCGGACCTGGGGTTCGGGCGCACCTTCCACCTTGGCGACCACCGCGGTGCGCAGGTAGTCGAGGAACCCGCGCAGGACCTCGGTCTCACTTCCACCGGTCCTGGGCGGCGGCTGGTCACGTTTCCCTGGCATGGCTCGATTCTCGGTCGCTCCGGAGCGGAACGCACGCGAACTTGCCGTTCCAGCAAGACCATGAACGCTCAAGGTGGTCTCCACCACGTGCAAAGCGATGACGTTCAAGGTGAACCACGTCCGGCGAGCCGCAGATCCGTGGGAGAACTGCCATGCCAAAGATCACTTACGTTTCGCACGACGGCATCGAGACCGTTGTCGACGTTGCCCAGAACGACTCCGTGATGCGCGGCGCGGTTCTCAACGGCATCAAGGGAATCGTCGCCCAGTGCGGTGGTGGGGCCTCGTGCGGTACGTGCCACGTGTACGTCGACCCGGAGAACACCAAGCCGCTTTCGCAGATGCACCAGGTGGAGGACGAGCTGCTCTACTTCACCGCCTGCGAGCGCAAGGAGAACAGCCGGCTGAGCTGCCAGATCCCCGTGACCGAGGAGCAGGACGGGCTCGTCGTGCACATGCCTGAGAAGCAACTCTGAGGGAGAGAAGCATGAGCAAGCGACGGGTCGCCCTGGTCACGGGTGCCACCAGCGGAATCGGTCTCGAGGTCGCCCGCAGCCTCGGCAGGGAGGGGCACGCGGTCTTCGTCGTGGCCCGCAACGCCGAGAACGTCTCGACCACGGTGAAGCAGCTGCGCGAGGAAGGCATCGAGGCCGACGGCGCCGCCTCCGACGTCACGTCCACAGAGGACATCCGCACCGCTGTCCAGAAGGCCGTCGAGGTCTTCGGTCCCATCGAGATCCTCGTGAACAACGCGGGTCGCGGTGGCGGCGGCATCACCGCCGAGCTGGACGAGGACCTCTGGCTGGACGTCATCGACACCAACCTCAACGGTGTCTTCCGGTTCACCAAAGAGGTGCTGAGCACCGGCAAGATGGTGGAGCAGTCCTGGGGCCGGATCATCAACATCGCCTCCACCGGCGGCAAGCAGGGCGTCGTGTTCGCCGCGCCCTACTCGGCGTCCAAGCACGGCGTCGTCGGCTTCAGCAAGGCCGTCGGCATCGAGCTCGCGAAGTCCGGCATCACCGTCAACGCGGTGTGCCCCGGCTACGTCGAGACGCCGATGGCCGGCCGGGTGCGCCAGGGGTACGCGAACCACTGGGGTGTCTCCGAGGAAGAGGTCCTCGAGAAGTTCAACGCCAAGATCCCGCTGGGTCGGTACAGCACGCCGGAAGAGGTCGCCGGTCTCGTGACGTACCTGACGACGGACACCGCGTCCTCGATCACCGCACAGGCGCTCAACGTCTGCGGCGGGCTGGGCAACTACTGACATGCGCGGCGAGTCGGTAGTCGTCGTCGGGGCCGGGCAGGCGGGCTGCCAGGTCGCGGTGTCCCTGCGCGAGCAGGGACACCGCGGCCCCATCACGCTCATCGGTGACGAACAGGCCGCGCCGTACCAGCGGCCTCCGCTCACGAAGGCCTACCTGGCGGGGGAGACCGACCTCGCCGGGCTGGCGCTCAGGCAGGACTCCTACTACGACGACCACGGCATCAAGCTCGTCCGCAACGAGCGGGTGATCGGGGTCGACCGCCAGGCACGGGTCGCGGTGCTGGGCTGTGCCCGCACGGTCGGCTACGACCACCTGGTGTTCGCGACGGGCGCGCGGCCTCGGCCGTTGCCCATCCCCGGCGCCGAGCACGTGCTGAACCTGCGCACGGTCGCCGACGCGGACGCGATCCGGGAACGGCTCGAAGGCCAGATCGGGCTCGACGTCGTTGTCATCGGCGGAGGGTTCATCGGCCTCGAGTTCGCCGCCGTGGTCAGGAAACTGCGCCACGAGGTGACCGTCGTCGAGGCGCAGGGCCAGGTGATGCAACGGGCGGTGTCCGCGGAGACGGCCCAGCACCTCGTCAACCGCCACCGCAGCGAGGGCGTCCAGATCCTCACCGGAACGGGCGTCGGTGCCGTCAGGGAAGGCCTGGTGGAGCTCACGGACGGCACGGTGCTCGTCGCCGACCTCGTGGTCGCGGGCATCGGCGTCATCCCGAACACCGAGATCGCCCAGCGCGCCGGACTCGCGGTCGACAACGGCATCGTCGTCGACGCACACCTCGGCACGGTCGACCCGCGGATCTACGCGGTCGGTGACTGCGCGCGGTTCGCCAGCACGCACGCAGGCGGCCTGATCCGCCTGGAGTCGGTGCAGAACGCCACCGACCAGGCCACCACGGTCGCGGCGGCCATCATGGGCAGCGCGGAGCCCTACACCGCCCTGCCGTGGTTCTGGAGCGACCAGTACGACGTGAAGCTGCAGACCGCGGGCCTCACCAACGGCCACGACCGCACTGTCCTCGTCGGTGACCCGGCCGAGGGCAGGTTCTCGGTGTTCTGCTTCAAGAATGACAAGTTGATTGGAATCGAGGCCTACAACCGGCCGATCGACTTCCTGATGGGCCGCCGGATCCTCGAGGGCGGCAACGCGCTCACGCCGGAGATCGTCGCCAGGCCGGGCTTCGACCTGCGCGCGAGCCAGCAGAAGGCAGCCTGACGGATGCCGTCCGCGTCACAACCAGCCGGCTTCCTCGGCGATGCGGATGGCGTCCACCCGGTTGCGGCCGTTGAGCTTGGTCATGATCGTCGTCATGTAGTTGCGGACCGTGCCGACCGAAAGCGACAGCGCGACAGCGATGTCAGGAGCGTCGGCACCGTTCGCCGCGAGCCGGAGGACCTCCAGCTCGCGGTCGGTCAGCGGGCACTCGCCGCGGTCCCACGCGGCCAGGGCGAGCTGGCTGTCCACGACGCGTTCCCCGGCGGCGACCCTGCGGATCGCATCGGCGAGCTCCGTCGGCGGCGCGTCCTTGAGCAGAAACCCGTCCACGCGGGCCGCCAACGCCCTGCGCAACGTTCCCGGACGGCCCAGCGACGTCAGCATCAACGTCCTGACCTGCGGCATCGTCTCGCGGATCGTCGACGCGGCACTGAGCCCGTCGAGGATCGGCAGGTCGATGTCGATCACGCAGACGTCGGGACCGTGCTGGCGAGCGGCCGACACGATCTTGTCACCGGAGCTCACCTCGGCCACGACCTCGATGTCCGGTTCGAGGTTGAGCAGCGCGATGAGAGCACCGCGCACCATGTGCATGTCCTCCGCGAGCAGAACCCTGATCATCGCGCCCCTCCGCGCGACACCATATCTCCCAACGTTCATGTCGCGCTCCACGCCACATCGAGGCGGCCTGGCCAAGGTGGACCGAGCTGCCTCGCGAAGGGATGCGTCATGGAACGCAGCGTCAACGTGACAGTCGTGTACTACTCCTCGACCGGAACGATTCACCGGATCGCCTCGGAGATCTCCGAGACGGCCGAGAAGCACGGCGCCGAGGTGCGGCTGGTGCGGGCTGCGGAGCTGGCGCCCGAGGCGGCGTGGCGGTCCAGGCCCGCCTGGGCTGCGCACCTGGAGGAGACCGCGGACGTCCCCGTCGCCTCGGTCGACGACGTGCTGTGGGCCGACGCCGTCGTCTTCGGCACGCCGACCCGCTTCGGCAACGTGTCCGCGCAGCTCAAGCAGTTCATCGACACGCTGGGACCGGCCTGGTTCAGCGGACTGCTGGCCGACAAGGTGTACAGCGCCTTCACCTCGGGCGGCAGCCTGCACGGCGGCATGGAGACCACGCTCGTGTCGATCTACAACATGGTCTGCCACTTCGGCGGGATCATCGTGCCGCCGGGAGGAAACCTGAATCCCTACGGCACCTCTCACGTACTGGGCGCGGACAACCTGCCGGTCGACGAGATCGCGTTGCAGGCGGCCCAGATCCAGGCGGAACGCGTCGTGCGCGTCGCACGTGCGCTGAAGGAGGTCTGACCGCGGTGCGAGTGAAGGATGTTTTCGTCAACGGCAGCGGCGTGCGCCTGCCCTCGACGTTGAACGTCGCGGACGCGATCGCGTCGGGGGAGTGCGAGCCGAAGCTCGTCTCGCGCACGGACGTCGAGTCCGTGTCCGTCTCCCCGCACGAGTCCGCGGCCGAGATGGCGGTCGAGGCGGCACGGGTCGCGTTGGCACGGGCGGGATCGCAGCCAGACGACGTCGACCTGATCCTGCACGCCACCACCTACCACCAGGGCCAGGACCTGTGGCCGGTCGGCTCCTACATCCAGCGCGAGACGGTCAGGAACTCCTGCCTGGCGCTGGAGATCCGGCAGATGTCCAACGGCGGGCTGGCCGCGATGGACCTCGCCGTGTCCTACCTGATCGCCCGTCCCGGCAGGGATGCCCTCCTGACGTCCTCAGATCGCTTCTGCCT
The DNA here is from genome assembly GCF_051853195.1 of Lentzea sp. HUAS TT2. NCBI lineage: Bacteria > Bacillati > Actinomycetota > Actinomycetes > Pseudonocardiales > Pseudonocardiaceae > Lentzea > Lentzea sp. HUAS TT2. Next base: position 4,804,941 of record NZ_CP196667.1, read on the forward strand.
GCCGGGAATCGACCGCTGGAAGACCGATCCCGGCACGCCCTACGGCGACGGTGCGTCGGCTCTCGTGCTGTCCACCCGGGGTGGTTACGCGAAGCTGCTTTCGTTGGCTATCAATGCGGACAGCGATCTCGAACCGTTGCACCGCGGCGACGTGCCGTTCGGCCTCGCGCCGTTCTCGCACCGCATCCCGGTGGACTTCGAGGAGGCCAAGCACACGTTCAGCCGCGAGTTCGGGCTCTCCTACGGCATCAACAAGGCCAACGCGGGCCAGGCGCTCGCCGTGGAGCAGGCGCTGTCCGACGCCGACATGAAGATCGGTGACGCGGACTGGATCATCCTGCCGCACTTCGGCCGCCGCCGGCTGGACGTGAACTACCTGCGCCCGTACGACATCGAGCCGGAGCGCACGACGTGGGAGTGGAGCCGCACGGTCGGGCACCTCGGTGCCGGCGACCAGTTCGCGAGCTTCGACCACCTGGTGCAGACCGGTAAGGCGACGCCGGGCCAGCGGATCGTGATGTTCGGCGTCGGCGCCGGCTACAGCTGGGGATGCGCGGTCATCGAGATGCTGTGACGGGCAGCGGAATTTCGGCGCGCAGCCGGTAGGTGTGCTCGGGTGTGAGGCCGGCGTGCAGGTCGCCGCCGAGCGCACGGACGCGGGTGGTGAGGTTGCCGATCCCGTTGCCGTCACGGGACTTCCGCTCGGCCGCGGGGATCCCGTCGTTGACGATGTCCATCCGGACGAGGTGCGGTGAGCTGGCGAGGACGATCTCGCAGTGCTCGGCCTTGCTGTGCCGCAACAGGTTCGTGACGCCCTCGCGCAGCACCGTCGCGAGGGCGACTTCCGCCTCCTTGGGCAGCTCGTACGCGTCGATCTTGACCGTCACCTCGATGTCGGCCGCGGCCAGCAACGCCTGTGCCGAACGGGTTTCCTCGTCGAGCGCGAGCTCGCGGTAGCTCAGCGCCACCGACCGCACGTCAGCGAGCGCCTGCCGGGAGATCTCCAGCACCTCGGTGAGCTCCTGGCGGGCCCGGTCCGGGGCGAGCGTGGCCAGCCGGTGCGTGAGCTCGGTCTTCAACGTGATGGCGGACAGGCTGTAGCCGAGCAGGTCGTGCAGGTCGCGGGCGAACCGCAGCCGCTCCTGGGTGACGGCCGCGGTCGCCAGTTCCTCGCGGGCCTCGTGCAGTTCGGTGACCATCGACCGCAGCCGGGTCAGCGCGTACAGCACGAGCCCGTGGTTCGTCGTCGCCATCAGGCTCCACACCACGTCGGAGGCGATGGAGTCGAGCACCGTGTGGATGACGCCCTGCCCGGCGACGACCAGGACGAACGCGGCCCAGCCAGGCCACCGCGGCAGGACCAGCGCCGCGGCACCCGCGAGGAAGCCGGGAACGCCGCCGAGGTACGGGTCCTGGAACACGAACTGCGGGACGAACACGCACGCGGCGATCCCGGCGAGCGCCAGGTAACCGGGCATCGGACGTGACGGCACCCGTGGGCGGCTCACGACACCCAGCACCAGTGCCGCGATCACGGCACAGCTCGCCGCGCAGACCGCGAGCTCGGCGAGGCTCGTCGCCGGGTCGTACGACGCCAGCAGCGTCGCCATCACGCCGTACCCGATCACCACCGCCGTGAGCAGCACCTGGGCGAACCGCGTCGGGATCGGGGCACCAGATGAACGCGGCGCCTCCGGGAGGGCCGGCGCCTCGGCGTGCAGCCGGTACGTGCCGTCCGTGACGACGTCGATCCGGCCGGTACCGCTGATCGTGATCGAACACGTGGTCGCGTCGCGGTGCCGCAGGAGGTTCGTGACGCCCTCACGCAGCACCTTCGCGAGCGCGGTCCGCGACCTGGGAGATAGCGCGCTGTCGTCCACCTCGACCGTGGTCGTGACACCCGCGGCGGTCAGCACGGACCGCGCCGAGTCGATCTCGTCGGCCAGCGACAGCTCGCGGTAGCTCGACGCGACCGCGCGCACGTTCGTCAGCGCCTCGCGGGCGATGCCGAGGACCTGCGTGATCTCGCCCAGCGCCGCGGCGGTGCGGTCACAGACCAGGTCGCGGGCGAGACCTGCCTTCAGCGTGATCGTGGTGAGGCTGAAGCCGAGCAGCTCCTGCAGGTCGCGGGCGAACCCCAGCCTCTCCCGCGCCACCGCGAGACCCGCGAGCTCGGAACGCGCGGACTCGAGCTGCCTCACCAGCGCGGGCAACCGGGACAGGCCGTACACGGCCAGCCCCGCGACCAGCGCCGACGCGGCGTAGTAGCCCAGCACGCCGGTGGGGACGCCGTGGCCGGTCCTGATCAGCGCGTTGGCCAGCGCCACGGCACCGAACACGACCCACCGCACCCGCCCCGGCAGCACCAGCAGGGAGCTGCCCGCGAGGAAGACGGCCATGCCGGCCCAGGCCGCGACGGGGAAGAACGGCACCGGCACGAACACCAGCAGTGCCAGCGCGGCCAGCGCCAGGTAGGCCTTGGCGGACCTCAGATCGGTGCCCGGCCGGGAGAACACCCGCAGCTGCAGGTACCCGATCGCGAGCAGGCAGACGAGCGCACCCACGACCTGCGCCGGCGTCGGATCGCCGTCCAGGACGTAGAGGAACGCGTTGCCGAGGTAGTTGGCGAACACCACGCTGATCACGCCGTACGCAAGGCGGCGCGACACCGATGAGTGTTCCTGGCGTCGCGTCACGGCGGCATGATAGGCACGCGACCTGGGGGTTCAAGCGTTCCGGGATGGCCTCAGTTGAACGGCAGCGGGATCTCGGCGCGCAGCCGGTAGGTGTGCTCGGGCGTGAGTCCCGCCTGCAGGTCCCCGCCGAGGGCCCGGACACGGGTGGTCAGGTTGCCGATTCCACTGCCGTCGCGGGACTTCCGCTCGATCGTGGGGATCCCGTCGTTGACGATGTCCATCGTGACCAGGTCCCGCGAGCTGGAGAGCATGATCTCGCAGTGCTCGGCCTTGCTGTGCCGCAGGAGGTTCGTGACGCCCTCGCGCAGCACCGTCGCGAGCGTCACCGTCACCTCCTTGGGCAGCTGGTCGCAGGCGTCGATCTTGACGGTGACCTCGATGTCGGCCGCCGACAGCAACGCCTGCGCCGACTGGGTCTCCTCGTCGAACGACAGCTCGCGGTAGCTCAGGGCCACCGACCGGACGTCCGCCAGCGCCTGCCGGGAGATCTCCAGCACCTCGGTGAGCTCCTGGCGGGCCCTGCCGGGGTCGAGCGTGGCCAGCCGGTGCGTCAGTTCGCTCTTCAACGTGATCGCGGACAGGCTGTAGCCGAGCAGGTCGTGCAGGTCGCGCGCGAACCGCAGCCGCTCCTGGGTGACCGCCGCCGTCGCCAGCTCCTCGCGGGCCTCGTGCAGCTCCGTCACCATCGACCGCAGCCGGGACAACGCGTAGAGCACCAGCCCGTGGTTCGTCGTGGCCATGACTCCGTAGGCGATGTCCACCGCGCCGAACCCGTAGGCGCCGAAGATGACGCCCTGCCCGGCGACCACCGCGATGGCGGCGGGCCAGCCCGCGCGCATCGGCAGGATCAGCGCAGCGGACCCGGCGAGGAAGCCCGGCAGGCCGAGGTACGGGTTGCCGTAGACGACCTGGGGCACGTACACGCACACGGCGAGCGCCGCGAGCACCCCGAAGCGCTTGGCCATGCTCAGCCGGACGCGCGGGCGGCTCACCAGGCCCAGCACGAGCGCCGCGGTGCCGGCGACACCGGCCGAGGCCAGCGCGATCCCGGTCGCGCCGATGCGGACGTACTCGTTGAGCACGAGCGTCGACGTCGTGACGACGTAACCGACCACCACCGACGTGACCAGCACCTGGGCGAACTTCGTGGCGATCGTCGGGCCCGCCAGGCGGCGGCGTCCCGACGGTTCCTCCGGCGCAGGGTCGACCGGCACCTCGGCGTGCAGGCGGTAGGTGCCGTCGGCGTTGGCCTGGGCGAGCAGCGAGCCGCCGATCGCGGTGGTCCTGGTGGCGAGGTTGGTGAGGCCGCTGCCCCGGTCGGTGCCGACCTCGGCGGGCGCCCCGTCGTTGACGATGTCGATCGACATGAACCGGTCGGTGCCGCTGATCGTGATCGAGCACGTGGTCGCGTCGCTGTGCCGCAGCAGGTTCGTGACGCCCTCGCGCAGCACGGTGGCGAGCGCCGTCCGCGATCTCGGCGACAGCTCCGCGTGGTCCGTCTCGATCGTCGTGGCGACACCGGCCGCCGTCAGCACGGACCTGGCCGACTCGATCTCGTCGGTCAGCGACAGCTCGCGATAGCTCGACGCGACCGCACGAACGTCCGTCAGTGCCTCGCGGGCGATGCCGAGGATCTCCGCGAGCTCGCGCAACGCCCTGTCGGTGTGCTCGCCGATCAGCTTGCGGGCCAGCTCCACCTTGAGCGTGATCGCCGAGAGGCTGAAGCCGAGCAGGTCGTGCAGGTCACGGGCGAAGCGCAGCCGTTCCTGCGACACCGCGAGCTCGGCGAGCTCCGAGCGGGCCGTCTCCAGCTGCAGCACGAGCGACGGCAGCCGCGACAGGCCGTAGACGACCAGGCCGGCGACCATGGGCGTCACCACGTAGTACACCTGGCCGAGCAGCGGCAGCGACGGCAGGAACGCGGTCTGGATCACGCCGTTGCTCAGCGCCACGAGACCGAACGCGAACCAGCGGACGCGGTTCGGCAGCACCAGCAACGCGCTGCCCGCGAGGAAGCCCGGCATGCCCGGCCACGCGGAGGGGAAGAAGTACATCGGCACGTAGACGAGGCACGCCAGCGCGCCCAGCGCCAGGTATGCCCTGCCCGAGCGCAGATCCGAGCCCGGCCGCGAGAACACCCGCAGCTGCAGGAACCCGATGGCGAGCAGGCAGGCGAGCGAGGACGCGATCCGGGGCAGGGTGGCCGAGACCTGCAGCACGTAGAAGAAGGCGTTGCCGAGGTAGTTGGCGAACACCACGCTGATCACGACGTACGCCAAACGACGGGAGACCGATGAGCGTTCCTGTCGTTGCGTCACAGCAGCAGCTCCCACGCGAGGGTCGGGACGCGGCCATGATACGGGCGCTTCCTGGGAAGTCTCGCGTTTTGCGATCCGCGATCGGAGCAACATGGCGATGGCTCAACACCTCTGGACGACGACGAGTCCGGCCCCCGCCAGATAAGCGACGACATCCCCGACCAGCGTCTTCTCCACCTGCAACGACTCCGCCACCTGAGCGATCGTGCTCTCCGTGTGCAGCAACGACTTCGCGATCTCGGTGGCGGGCGCGCTGTGCAGGATCACCTGATAGGAGAGTCCTGGACACGCGAGCGCCTGGTCTCCGTTGAGGCGCTCGATCTCGGTGCGCGGCCGCATGGTGACGACCGCGTCGTCCGCGACGTGCGGCAACGCGAACACGGCGTCACGGGTGACGGCGACGACCGACAGGATCGGGCCGGCGCCGTCGTTGAGGCCGAGCGAGGGCACGACACAACCACCCAGTTGGTCGAGCGTGTTCTTCAGCTTGCGCCAGATCAGGCACGGGCCGGAGCCGGTCTTCCACCGCACGAAGTTCTCGTGCAGGGCGGAGATGTTCTCCAGCGCCACCGGCCCGAGGCTCATGCGGTGCAACGCCTCGCGCACGAGCGGGCTCGTGTCGGCGATCTCGATCGCACCCCATCTGCCGTGCACGGTCAGGTGCTCGACGCCCTCGTCGACGAAGGCGTCCTCCAGCAACGACCACAGCGGCCGGCCGGCCGGGACGTGCGACTGCGTGGGCACCACGGCGCCTCCGCTCTGGCAGGTGTGCATCACATGAACAGCGGGATCGGGTTGAGCTCTTCGTAACTTCTGGGTCGTGCCAGTCGCCCCAGTTGTACAGGGACGTCGTAGAGGCGCCCTTGAGCGAACCTCGACCAGAAGTGCCGCAGCCCGGGCACGACGACCCTGACCACCGGTAGTCCGATGTCGGGCCTGGTCTGGTCGAGCACGAGAACCTCCATCCCGCGTTGCTCCAGGAGGCGCTGGAGTGCGCGGACGTCGTCGGTCAGATCGTTGCGGAAGACGTAGCCGTGGTGGAAGACGTCCCGCGGCGGTGCGGACGGGTCGGGGGCGAGCCACGGCTGCTCGGCCAGCCTGGTGGTCTCGAACCAGCGCCGCATGTCGACGTCGAACGTGGCGAGGTCCATCGGCCCGCACACCATCGGCATGCACTGGTTGAGCTCGGCGAGCGCGCGGCGGGCTGCCAGGCGCGGGTCCAGGTGCGCGCCGCAGCCGAGCATGATGTCCTCGCGGGGGCCGTCGGTGCGCCGCGACACCGCGACCATCGTCGGCACCCCGAGGTCCGAGGTGACGTCGAGCAGCCACACCTCGCGGCCGAGTCCCGCGTGCACCTCACGCAGTTCGCGGATCCACGAGTCGTGGAACGAGTCGAGGTCCATGCCGGGCATGGGGGTGCGGTTGTACCACCAGATCGCGACGGCGTCGCGTTCGATCAGCTCGAGCAGTCCCTGCAGGACCGCGTCCTCGACGCTGCTGCCGGCGGCACAGCCGTTGGAGTTCGACACGACGCTCGGCGGACAGGGGGCGCCGAAGTAGACCATGCCGGTGGGCAGGAACTTGTGGCACTGCTCGGTGAGCGACCACAACGGAGTCCAGTCCATCACCTCGTGCTCGTCGAACGGCGTGGTGACGTACTGGAAGTCGGCGTGCTGGGCGTTCCACGTGTCGCGGTCCTCGAACTGCCGCGGGTGGTACTGCTGCACGGTGTCGGGGTGGATCGCGCGGTCGCCGAGCGAGGAGAGGCTGGCGCGGACGCGGGCCTCGTCGCCGAAGTACGCGCCACTGCGGCGTTCCACGGCCTCGCACAGCGCACCGACCTCGGCGTCGAGCGCGGTCACGCCCTTGCCGCCGGTGTCCGCGCGCAACGCCGACCGCAGCCCCTCGATGCCCTCGCCGCCCGCCGCGATGTTCGCGCCGGAGCGGTAGGAGTTGAAGAACGCGGGGCCTTCCGCGCGGCGGATCTCCCGCACGACCCCGGTGACGGGGCCGATGAGGTGGCGGTAGTTGTCGAGCACCTCCTGCGGCGGCGACGAGCGATGCCCGCCGCCGTCGCAGGAGCGCTTCACGCGACTCGCGAGTTCGACCGGCTCGAACGCTCTGCGCGCGACAACTTCCTGGTCACCGCAGCCGCCGCACTGCGGACGGTGCCGCACCTCGTGCTGGGTGACCTTCATGCTCAGACTGTCGTAGCTCCAGATGGAGCGCTGTGTCTCGTGCCGGATCCCGGCGAGCCACTTGGCCGCCTCGACCGACGCGATCTCCATCGCCATGGCGTGCAGCGACGGCAGGCCGATGAGGGGGCGGGGCGCCGGGCCCTTCTGCCCGCACCGCGCCCGCACGTGCGCCTCCGCCGTCCGGTTCGCGGACAGGCGGGTCGCGAGGCAACGCCAGCACGGGCCGTCGCCGGGGGTGAAGAACGGGCCGACGGTGACCTGCGCGCCGACCGGCTTGACCAGCAACCACGGTGTGCCGGACGCGCGGTGGTCCTCGTCGATCGTGCGAAGTTCCGGTTCCAGGTAGTCCGCACACGCCACGACCGTCAGGTCACCACTCCCCGAGGTGACCGTGAGTCCGTTGCGGTGCAAGGTTTCCGCGAGCGCGTCGCGATCGATGTCGCCGATCGCGACGACGGAGACGAGCGACGTCGTTGTCGCCGCCACCGCGTCCGCGGGGTCGAGGCCGGCCGCGTCCCAGTACGCGAGCGAGGCCTCTGTCGTGGCCGAACCGTCCTCCGTGCCGCGCCTGCCGATCAGGCCGGCCGCGGCGAGCCGGGTGAGCATCCGCTCGACCCTGTCCGCGGACAGTCCCGCGGGCACGTCCCGCAGCAGTGCCGTGAGGTCCCTGGTGCCGTCGAGCAACGGCGCCAAGGCTTCGACGTGGCTGCCCTGGATCGCGGTGACCCCGGACTCGCCGATGAGGTACACGGCCTCCCCCTGCACGATCTGCGGGCGGAGATGGCGTTTGAACCCGATTCTCTGTTCGCCGGGTTCGGCCAGTTCGGGTCTCATGCCGCGAGGACCTCGTCGTAAGCGACGCAGCCCTTGCCCGAACCGGTGGTGGTGCACCAGCCCCACGGGAACAGCCAGTCCATCGAGGCCTCACGGTCGAACTGGTAGATCTTCATGTCGTCGGAGTCGTCTGTGGCGGTGGTGACGGAAGACAAGTGCTCCACGGTGACGGTGGGGTACATGTGCATCTCCGATGTTTGCGAGTCATTTGATACGGGTAATGATGCGGACCAGCGGTAATGGATCGGTAGTTACCGGCTAATGCGCCCTCGTATGAAGTTTTCATACCCGGCACGGGCAGAACTCACCTGACATCGATGGCCTGTGCACTAACGCCCCGCCGTTGGGCCGAGCAGACTAATCCCGTGCTTGGAACCGAAGGAGGGGTCGCGATGCAGATCAAGGTCCTGGGGCCCGTTGAGGCCAAGGTGAACGGTCGCTCGGTGACGCCAACCGCGGCCAAGCCACGACAGATCCTGGCGCTGCTCGCACTGCACTCCGGTCAGGTGGTGTCCGTTCCCACGCTGATCGAGGAGCTGTGGGGGGACCGCCCGCCGCGCAGTGCCCGCACCACCCTGCAGACCTACATCCTGCAGCTGCGCAAGCTCATCGGCGACGCCCTGGCCACGTCCGGTGAGGGCGCGGCGAAGGAAGTGCTGGTCACCCGCTACGGCGGCTACCTGCTCGACGTGCCGCCGGAGGCCGTCGACGTGCACGAGTTCGAACGGCTGGCCCGCGCGGGCCAGCAGGCCTACGACGTCGAGGACCACGCCTCGGCCTCCCGGCTGCTGCGCCAGGCCCTGGACATGTGGCGCGGCGCCGCCGTGGTCGACGTGCGGCCGGGCATGCCGCTCGGCATCGAGATCGTGCGGCTGGAGGAGGCCCGGCTGGGCGTGCTCGAAGCGCGCATCGACGCCGAGCTGCGGATGGGCAAGCACAAGGCGTTGCTCAGCGAGCTGTCCGTGCTGACGGTGCAGAACCCGATGAACGAGAACCTGTGCGCGCAGTACATGGTCTCGCTGTTCCGCGCCGGCCGGCAGTGGCAGGCGCTCGACGCGTTCAAGGGCCTGCGCAACACCCTGATCGAGGAGCTCGGCGTCGAGCCCTCGTCGCGACTGCAGACGCTGCAGCACGCGATCCTGACATCCGATCCGCGGCTCGACAGCGCGGAAACCCGTCAGCTGCAACGCCTGCTGGCCTGAGCATCTCTCCAGCGGCCCGCGCCACACTGTGGCGCGGGCCGTTTTTGCTTGTCGTGCAACGGTTTCTTCGAGAATCTCTCCACCGGCTTACAGGCGTGCGGTGGCAACCTCAGTCGTGGGCGCGCGGAAATCGCCCGCTGGAGGAAAGGAAGCTAGCCGTGAGCGCACTGACCATCGAGGGTCTCAAGGAGATCCTCAACGAGGCCGCGGGCGACGACGACTCGTTCAAGCCCGGCCAGGACATTCTCGACATCCCGTTCCTCGAGCTGGGCTTCGACTCCCTCGCCCTGCTGGAGACGGTCGCGCTGATCAAGCGCAAGCACGGTGCCGCCATCGCCGACGACGAGCTGGCGTACATCGAGACGCCGCGTCAGCTGCTGGACAAGGTCAACGGACAGATCGCGGCCTGACGCCGGCGACTCGGGATACGGAGACGGACATGACGCACACCACCACGCACACGGTCATGATCGGGGCTCCCGCCAAGGTGGTGTACGACCTGGTCGCGGACGTGACGACCTGGCCGTACATCTTCGGACCCACGGTCCAGGCCGAGGTGTTCGAACGGGACGGCTCGACGGAACGGTTGCGGTTGCACGCGTTCGCCAACGGTGACGTGCGCACGTGGACGTCCCGGCGAGAGCTCGACCCGGCGAACCTGCACATCTCCTTCGAGCAGGAACGCTCGGCGGCACCGGTGAAGACGATGGGTGGGGAGTGGCGGATCGTCCCGATCGCCGACTCGGCGACCCGGGTCGATCTGCTCCACCACTTCACCGCGGCGCAGCCGGAGGCGGTCGACCTCATCCTGAACGCCGTCAACAACAACAGCGACGCCGAGCTCGCCGCCCTGAAGCGGGCGGCCGAGTACGGCGACGACTACGACAAGCTGGTGCTGTCGTTCTCGGACAGCATCACGATCCACGCGAGCCGCAAGGACGTCTACGAGTTCCTGTACCGGTCGGACCTCTGGCCGCAGCGCCTGCCGCACGTCGCGCGGCTGGACCTGACGGAGGCCGTCACCGGCGTGCAGTCCATGGAGATGGACACGCGCAGCCCGGACGGGTCGATCCACACCACGCACTCGGTGCGGGTCTGCACCCCGTACGACGGCATCGTCTACAAGCAGACGCACACACCGCCGATCATGGCGGCGCACGTCGGCCGGTGGACGTTCAGGGACATCGGCGACGGCATCGAGGCCGGCATCGAGGCGACGTCGCACCACACCGTCGTCATCCGGCCCGAGGTCATCCCCGAGGTGCTGGGGGCGGACGGGACGATCGAGCGCGCTCGTGAGCTCATCCGTCACGCACTGGGCACCAACAGCCTCACGACGCTCCGGCACGCCAAGGAATTCGCCGAGAACGGGTGAGGTGACGCGATGGGGTTGGGTGGCGCGGAACTACTGACCGCCGCAGCACGCGCTGCAAGCCGCAACGGACTTTACGTGGTCTCCATGTACCTGGAGAAGGCCGCGGTCGAGCATCAGCGCAAGGGTTGTCCCTCTTCGGACGTGGCGCCCTGTGCTTATGAGATCGAGGCCTCCCGAGTACTGCTGTCGGGGTTCTGATGAAGCTCTACGACATCTCGCTGCGCCGCACCAGCCTGTCCATTTCGGACAGACTGGTCGCGGCGCGGCGCCTCGACGCGCTCGGGGTCGCGTTCGTCGACGGAGGCAGGCCCGCCCGGTCGTTCTACCACCGGGCGGCGATCGAGCTCCGGTTGCGGGCCGCCACCCTCATCGCCTCCGGCGGTGCGGAGGACCTCACCGCACTCATCGCCGCGGAAACCCCCGCGGTGGCGATAGTTGTCCAAGGGCACGGCTTCTCGGTGGTCCGGGAGGCCGTGCGTCAACTCGTGCGCGCCGAGAGACGAGTGATCGTCGAGGCGCGGGACTTCTTCGACGGCTGGCTGATCGACCCCGAACACGCTTTGGAGGTCGTGCTGACTGCCGCGGAGGCTGGGGCGGAAACCGTGTTGCTGCACGATACAGCGGGCAAGCTGTGGCCGGACCAGATCGGCGAGATCGTCGAGGCGGTCGCGGAAACCGGTGTGCCCCTTGGTTTCGGTTGTCACGAGGACGGCGGCTCGGCCGCGAAACAGCTGTTCGCGGCCGATGCGGGGGCCGGACTCGTACAGGGGTCCTACGCCGTCGTTCAAGGTGGCCTCGATCGGGTCGATTCACCATCGGTTCATTCGGCAGAGACAGGTATCGCTCCCGTGCCCTGTCCGAGATTGGAGCAGACCGTGTCCGCACAGAAGGCGATTGGAGGTGTCCGATGAGTCGTCGCGCCGTCATCACCGGGGTGGGCGTGGTCGCACCTGGTGGCATCGGAACGAAGGCGTATTGGCAACTGCTGTCCGAAGGGCGTACGGCGACTCGGAACATCACGCACTTCGACGCGTCTCCGTACCGCTCCCGCATGGCGGGGGAAGCAGATTTCGATCCAGTGCGCGAAGGCTTGACGCCGCAGGAGATCCGCCGTCTCGACCGGGCCGCGCAGTTCGCGGTCGTCGCGGGTCGTGAGGCGATGGCGGACTCCGGCATCGAGTTCGACCAGCTCGACCCCGGCCGCATCGGTGTCTCGCTCGGCACCGCGGTCGGTTGCACGACCTCGCTGGAGCGCGAGTTCATCGTCGGCTCCGACCGGGGCAAGTACTGGGAGGTCGACCAGTCCTACGCGGTCCCGCACCTCTACGACTACTTCACGCCGTCCTCGATGGCGACGGAGCTGGCGTGGACAGTGGGCGCCGAGGGACCGGTCTCCGTGGTCTCCACGGGCTGCACCTCGGGTCTCGACTCGGTCGGTTACGCGGCCGACCTGATCCTGGAGGGCTCCGCGGACGTCGTCGTCACCGGCGGCACCGAGGCCCCGCTCTCCCCGATCACCGTGGTCTGCTTCGACGTGATCCGTGCGTCGAGCACCCGCAACGACGACCCCACAACGGCGTGCCGGCCGTTCGACAAGACCCGCGACGGCCTGGTGCTGGGCGAGGGTTGCGCGATCATCGTGCTCGAGGAGCTGGAGCACGCCCGCGCTCGCGGTGCCCACATCTACGGTGAGGTCGCCGGCTTCGCCTCGCGGTGCAACGCCTACCACATGACGGGCCTGCACCCCGAGGGCATCGAGATGTCCGACGCCATCAACATCGCGCTGAAGCAGGCGCGTGCGGATGCGACGGACGTCGGTTACATCAACGCGCACGGGTCGGGCACCAAGCAGAACGACCTGCACGAGACGGCCGCCTTCAAGCGCTCGTTGGGTGCGCACGCGTACAAGACCCCGGTCTCCGGCTTCAAGTCGATGATCGGGCACTCGCTGGGCGCGATCGGTTCGCTCGAGATCGTCGGCTCCTTGCTGGCGTTCGAGCAGGACCTCATTCCGCCGACGGCGAACCTCCACGAGCAGGACCCGGAGTGCGACCTCGACTACACGCCACTGGTGGCGCGTGAGAAGAAGGTCGACACGCTCCTGACCGTGGGCAGCGGTTTCGGTGGATTCCAGAGCGCCATGGTGCTCAAAAAGGTGGAAGGGGCAGGCCGGTGACTCGGGCGGTGGTGACGGGAATCGGCATTGCGTCGCCGAACGGACTGGGGCCGACCGCGTACTGGCGGGCGACCCTGCACGGTGAGGCGGCGATCAAGCCGATCACCCGGTTCGACAGCGCCAACTACTGGGCGAAGATCGCCGGTGAGGTGCCTGGCTTCGAGGCAGGGCGGCACCTGCAGGGTCGCCTGCTGCCGCAGACGGACCACATGACGCGGCTGACACTGGTCGGCACGGACTGGGCGTTGCGTGGTGCGGGTGTGCAGCCGAACGACATCCCCGACACCGACATCGCGGTCATCACCGCGGCGACGGCCGGCGGGTACGAGTTCGGTCAGCGCGAACTGCAGAAGCTGTGGCACCAGGGTCCGGAGTACGTCTCGGCGTACCAGTCGTTCGCGTGGTTCTACGCGGTCAACACGGGCCAGATCTCCATCCGTCACGGCACGCGCGGTCCCGGCGCGGTGGTGGTGTCCGAGCAGGCCGGTGGCATCGACTCCATCGGTCACGCCCGGCGCCAGCTGCGCAAGGGAGTCCAGCTCGCGCTGACAGGCGGCATGGACTCGTCGCTGTGCCCGTGGGCGTGGGTGGCGCACCAGGCGTCGGGTTGCCTGTCGCGCAACAACAACCCGAAGCGCGCCTACCTGCCGTTCGACCGCGACGCCTCCGGGTACGTCGCTGGCGAGGGTGGCGCGATCATGGTCGTCGAGACGCCGGAGTCGGCGGCGGGGCGTCCTGGCACGCGCATCTACGGTGAGATCGTCGGGTACGCCTCGACGTTCGACTCGAAGATGCCGTCGCGGGAGCCGGGTCTGAAGCGGGCGGCCGAGCTGGCGCTGCGCGACGCCGGCATGGACGCCTCGGAGATCGACGTGGTGTTCGCCGACGCGGCGGGCATCCCCGAGCTCGACAAGGCGGAAGCCGAGGCGATCAAGGGCATCTTCGGGCCGTTCGGTGTGCCGGTGACGGCCCCGAAGACCATGACCGGCCGTCTGTTCGCCGGTGGTGGCTCGCTGGACGTGGCGTCGGCGATCCTCTCCATCTACTGGAGCGCGATCCCGCCGACCGTCAACGTCGAGAACGTCGTGCCGGAGTACGAGCTCGACCTCGTCCTGAACGAGGCGCGGCACGGCAAGATCAAGGCCGCACTGGTGCTCGGGCGCGGCAAGGGCGGCTTCAACTCCGCCATGGTGGTTCGCGAGTACAGGTAGATGTCATGTGCCTCAAGGCCGTGAAGGTGTCCCCTTCACGGCCTTGAGCCGTTTCTGGAGGCGTGTTGTGGACGTAGCACTGATGTTTCCGGGCCAGGGATCGCAGTACCCGCGCATGGCGGCGTCCCTGTACGGCACGGATGCCGTGTTCACCTCGGTGATCGACGAGGTGTTCGAGCTGTTCGGCGAGGTCGGCTCACTCGCCTGTGAGGACTGGCTTTCCGGGGCCGACATCGATCACGTGTCCCGTGCGCAGCCGTTGCTGTTCGCGGTCGACTACGCGCTGGGGCGCACCGTGCTGTCGTGGGGCGTCAAGCCCGTCGCGCTGATCGGGCACTCCGCGGGCGAGGTCGTCGCGGCGACGATCGCCGGGGTGTTCACGCTGGAGGAGGCCGTGTCCCTGGTGCGGGACCGGGTGCTGTCGGCCGTGCCGATCCCGTCCGGCGGCATGCTGGCCGTCGCCGCGTCGGAGGCGGATCTGTTGCCGTACCTGGAAGGCGACGTGGCGATCGCGGCGGTGAACTCCGCGCGGCAGACGATGCTGGCCGGGTCCGACGAGCCGTTGGCGCGGGTGCGGGCGCGGCTGGAGGCGGACGAGTACATCGTCGTGACGGTGCCGGCGTCGACGCCGTTCCACAGCCCGGCGATGCAGCCCGCCGTGGACGAGGCCCTGGCCACGTGGAGCGCTTCCCCGCGGGCGCCGCAGATGCCGGTGTACTCCGGGTACACGGGCAAGCTGATGACTCCCGAAGACGCTTTGTCCGCGCGGTTCTGGACGCGTCAGCTGACCGACGCCGTCTACTTCGGACCGGCGCTGAACGAGCTCGTGGCGATGTACGACGTGCTGCTGGTGGAAGCCGGTCCTGGCCAGACTTTGACGTCGTTCGCGCGCAGGACGAAGGCCGTGCGTTCGGGTGCTTCGCAGGTGCTGCCGATGCTGGACGCGGCGGACACCGTGGCGACCTCACTCGCTCGTCTGGTGTGACAGCAATATAAAAGGGCCGCCCTCTTCGGGAGGGCGGCCCTTTGGCGGTCTCTAGTCGATGCCGCGGACGATGTGGTCTTCGTTCTCGGGTGGCCATATTTCGCTGGTGTCCATACCTACGAAGGTAGGTACCGTGATTCAGCTCTCACTTGAGAGCCGGTCGTCTGGCTCAGTCGTCGAGCAGCGCGACGGCCCTCGTCCAGCCCGCACCGGCACCCTTGATCTTGACGGGGAACGCGACGACGGTGAACCCGAAGTCCGGCAACGCCTCCAGGTTCGCGAGGCGCTCGATCTGGCAGTACTCGCGGTCGCGTCCGGCGAAGTGCGCGGGCCACAGCACGCTCTCGTCCTTGGTCGCCAGGTAGCGCTTGACGATGTCCGGGAACGGCGCGTCGAGGCTGAACGCGTCGGTGGCGATCACCTTGACCCCCAGGTCCAGCAGGAAGTTCGTGGCGGGACCGTCGAGTCCGGTGTAGTCGGTGAAGTAGGTCTGGGTGCCCGCGTGCTCGGCGGCGCCGGTGTCGAGGATGACGATGTCCATCGGCTTCGGCGTGTAGCCGATGCGGGCGAACTCCTTCTCCAGCACCTCCACGCCGATGACGCCGGTGCCGTGGCCGCGCACGTCGAGCTTCACGCCGGGGTTGTGGAACCACTCCAGCGGCATCTCGTCGATGTGGCGCGGGATCCCGTTGCCGTACGTGGTCTTCGAGCCGTAGTGGCTCGGCGCGTCCACGTGGGTGCCGGTGTGGGAGGTCAGGCTGATCCGGTCCAGCGTGAGGAACTCGGAGTCCCGCAGCACGGAGACGTCGAACTCGATGCCGAGCCGCGCCTTGAGCTGCTCGGCCATGTGTTCGGCACCCTGGGCGGCCGTGAGCACCTCGTGCGTCACCGGGTCCGCTTCGTACGCGGATGCGTCAATGTGGGAAGACAGATCGATGATGCGCATGCGTCCGAGCTTGGCGGGCGTTCCTTGAGCACGTCTCAAGACGCGGTGTGCATGGTTTTCCAGTGGCGCGACCCGGAACGTTGGCGAGGTGATCCACGCTCAGCAGGGCGCCTCGTGGTGTCGCCCCCACGCCCCCGTACAACCAGTACGAGGACGTGGGGGCGACACCGCGATGCACCCGTCTGACCGCGAATTCCCCCGGCGACGTTCCGGGCCACACCACTGGCCTGACACCGTTTCTGGAGGAGCCACCTCATGATCACCTTCCTCAACCGCTTCACGCTCACCGGTGACCCGGAGGAGTTCGAGAAGGCCTTCGACGAGACGGCCGCGTTCCTGCGCGAGCAGCCGGGCCTGATCAGGTACACGCTGTCGCGGCAGCTGGACGACCCGGCCTCGTACATCAACATCGCGTTGTGGGAGAGCGCCGACGCCCTGCGCGCGGCCCTCGGTCACCCGGACTTCGGCAACCACGCCAAAGCGATGCGCGGCCTGGCCGAGTCCACGGGCGCGATCTTCAACCCGCGTCTCTCGTTCGAAGCCTGATGGGTCCGCTCGACGGGCTGAAGGTCGTCGAGTTCGGCGGCATCGGTCCCGGACCGCACGGCGCGATGCTGCTGGCGGACCTCGGCGCGGAGGTCGTGCGCGTCGAGCGTCCGTCCGGCGGGCTGTCCGTGGTGCCGGACGCCTCCCGCGACTTCCTGTTGCGCGGCAGGCGTTCGGTGTCGGCGGACCTGAAGTCGGCTTCCGGCCGTGCCTCGGTGCTGGCGCTGATCTCGGCGGCCGACGTGGTGATCGAGGGCTTCCGCCCCGGTGTGCTGGAACGGCTCGGGCTCGGTCCCTCCGACTGCCTGGCGGTCAACCCCGGCCTGATCTACGCGCGGATGACCGGCTGGGGCCAGTCGGGGCCGCTGGCCCAGCGCGCCGGCCACGACATCAACTACCTGTCGGTCACCGGCGTGCTGCACGCGATCGGCAAGCCACCGCTGAACCTCGTCGGTGACTTCGGCGGTGGCTCGCTGTACCTCGTGCTGGGCGTGCTGGCGGCGTTGTGGGAACGGCAGCGCACCGGCCTCGGCCAGGTCGTCGACGCGGCGATCGTCGACGGGGTGGCGTCGCTGGCACAGATGATCTGGTCGATGAAGGCGCAGGCCGTCTGGGAGGACTCGCCGGACTCGAACCTGCTCGACGGCGGGTGCCCGTTCTACTCGATCTACGAGTGCGCGGACGGCCGATGCGTCGCGGTGGGGTCGCTGGAGCCGCAGTTCTACGCCCTGCTGCTGGCGGGGCTGGGGCTGGACGCCGCCGACCTGCCCGAGCAGATGGACCGCGACTCCTGGCCGTTGCTGCGCAAGGCGTTCGCCGAGGCGTTCCTGACGCGGACGCGCGACGAGTGGTCGGAGGTGTTCGTTGCCTCGGACGCCTGCGTGACGCCGGTGCTGACCCTGGAGGAGGCGGTCTCGCACCCGCACCTGATGGCCCGCGGGGTGTTCACCGCGGAGGGTGCGGCCGTTCCTGCACCGCGCTTTTCCGCGGACTAGATTGCGTTCGTGGAACTGCGAATCTTCACCGAACCCCAGCAGGGCGCGAGCTACGACGACCTGCTCCGGGTGGCCAGGACGGCCGAGGACGCCGGGTACGGCGCCTTCTTCCGCTCCGACCACTACCTCCAGATGGGCTCGGCCGACGGCCTGCCGGGCCCGACCGACCCGTGGATCACGTTCGCCGGCCTGGCCCGCGACACGTCCACGATCCGCCTGGGCACGCTGATGACCGCCGCGACGTTCCGCCACCCCGGACCGCTGGCCATCAGCGTCGCCCAGGTCGACCAGATGTCCGGCGGCCGCGTGGAGTTCGGCATCGGCGCCGGCTGGTACGAGGCGGAGCACACCGCGTACGGCATCCCGTTCCCGGCGCTGGGGGAGCGCTTCGAGCGCTACGAGGAGCAGGTCGCGATCATCACCGGCCTGTGGGACACCCCGGTCGGCGGCACCTTCTCGTTCGAGGGCAAGCACTACACGCTCGTCGACTCGCCCGCGCTGCCGAAGCCCGCGCAGGAGCGCGTCCCGCTGCTGATCGGCGGCATGGGCGCCAAGCGCACGCCCGCGCTGGCCGCGTCCTACGCCACCGAGTTCAACCTGCCGTTCGTCGGCATCGACGCCGCGGTCGAGCAGTTCGCCCGTGTCGACGCCGCCTGCGAGGAGACCGGCCGCGACCCGAAGGAGATCATCCGCTCGGTCGCCCTCGTCGCGTGCGTCGGCCGCACCGACGCCGACGTCGCCCGCCGCGCCGCCGCGATCGGCCGCGAGGTCTCCGAGCTCAAGGAGAACGGCCTGGCCGGCACCCCCGCCGAGGTCGTCGACCGCATCGGCGCGTGGCGGGACGCGACCGGTGTGCAGCGCGTGTACCTGCAGACGCTGGACCTCGCCGACCTCGACCACATCACCGAGATCGCGTCGGACGTCGCGCCCCAGCTCTGATATGTCGCCGCGCTGATATATCGCGGCCCTTGGGACGTTCCAGCGCTGAGAAGTGCCAGCCCTGATATCCAGTATCCGATATCCAAAACGCCGATATTTGGCATATCAGCGTCCGGTATATCGGATATTGGATATCAGGCGAGCGCTTTGCGCACTGCCGCCGGCATCGGCATGACGTAGTTCGCGTACCGCCGCCGATATCCGATATATCGGAGCTGCAGCGCGGGATCGTCGAGATAGCGGCGTTCCAGCCCGTCCTGCCCGAACACCAGCTTCAACCCGCGTCCGAGCATCGACGGCGAGTCGAGGCCGAAGCGGTCACGCAACACATCGGCCGCCGCGTGATCGCCGAACTCCAACGCAGCGCGACGAACTGACTCGACCGGCACCACCAGGTACTGCTCATCGGCGCGGACGCCGTCGCGATATGCGATGTCCAACGCGCTGAGCGCCTTCTGGTGCGCTCCGCCATCCAGCCCGAGGTAGTACTGCTCCCAGTCGCTGACCTGGATCTCACCGCTCCACGTCCGAACGGGCGCGGCCGCCGCCACCGTCCCGTTCGAACTGATTCCACCTGCCAGCGCCGTTATGCCGGCAGCCGTGAACAACTGGCGTCGGGACAACCTCACGACGCACCCTCCTCCGAATTTCCCCAGGGAACTCCACAGGTCCCCGCCGGGGAGCTACGGAATGCTAGCGAAGGTGATACCCGGAGCGACGGGGCCAGTGCGGGTCAAAGTGCGGTCCGACAGGGGGAGCGTGCCGTCGAGCGCCGCGAGCACAGCGTCACGGGCGAGCGGCAGCACCTCGGCGACGGTGACGTCGCGGCCCAGTTCGTGCGAGAGGGAAGCGACGCCCGCGTCCTTGATGCCGCAGGGAATGATGTCGCCGAACGCGTCGAGGCTCGCGTTGCAGTTGATCTCGAAGCCGTGCATGGTCACACCGCGCTGCACGCGGATGCCGATGGCGGCGACCTTGCGCTCCGGGCCGCGGTCGTCGGCGGGCAGCCACACGCCGCTGCGGCCCTCGATCCGGCCGGTGTGCACGCCCAGCCGGTCGCAGACGTCGATCAGGCCCTGCTCGATGCGCCGCACGTAGTCGACGACGTCCATCGGCTCGGTCAGCGCGACGATCGGGTAGCCGACCAGCTGGCCGGGTCCGTGCCAGGTGATCTTGCCGCCGCGGTCGACGTCGATGACAGGGGTGCTGCCGCCGCGCGGGCGTTCCTCGTCGAGGGTGCGCCGGCCGCAGGTGTAGACGGGCGGGTGTTCGAGCAGCAGCAGGGTGTCCGGGCTCGTGCCGCCCGCGCGTGCCTCCGCGATCTCCTTCTGGAGGTCCCACGCCGCCATGTAGTCGATGAGCCCCAGCTCACGGATCACGACGGGGTCTGACGAGGTGCGGCACGAGTTCACGACCCGACGTTACCAACCCCAGAGCGAGTGCTGCCACGAGTCCAACGCCCGTCACACCCAGCACCGCGCCGATGACGTCGGTGACCCAGTGCATCTCCAGCACGACCCTGGCGAAGCCGCCCACCAGCACTGCCAGCACCGCCCACAACGCGACGTGCCAGGTGGTCCGGCGCAGCAGCACGACCAGCGTGAACGCCGTCGACGCCACCGCCACCGTGTGCCCGCTCGGGTAGCTCGGCAGGTGGTACTCGATGGGCCGCACGCGGTCGAACAGGAACCTCGTCAACACGGTCGCGCAGCACAACCCGTGCATCGCCAGCGCCTTCCACAGCCGCGGGTCTCGCCGCCGCCAGGCCAGCACGAACAACACCGCCGCGAACGCCCAGCCGATCGTCGGCCCGAGCACCAGGCCCACCGCGAACGCCGCCGTCTGCAGCCACTCCGGGCGCGGCAGCCCGTTCTGCACCCAGACGTCGAGCCCGGTCATCTCGGGGAGTCCCAGGAGAACCCACGAGATCAGGAGCAGGGCTGCGACGACTCGGGTCACGCGACCGCCGCGTTGAGCGCGGCCGGCAGCGCCGGGTGCAGGAAGTGGAAGCCGTGGCTCTCCAGCACCTTCGGTGTCAGGCCGGGACCGCTGAGCAGCAGCTCCTCCGCCATCTCACCGCCGAGCAACGTCTTGAGCGCGAACGCCGGCACCGCCCACGGCGTCGGCCGGTGCAGCGCGGTGCCGACGGCCTTGGTGAACTCGGCGTTCGTCACCGGCGTCGGACCGGCGACGTTGACCGGACCGCGGATGTCGTCGTGCTCGACGACGAACCGGTACGCGGACACGACGTCGTCGAGCGAGATCCACGGGAAGAACTGGTCCCCGGAGCCGAGCTTGCCACCGAGGAAGAACTGGAAGACCGGCTTCAACCGGCCGAACACACCACCGGAGGGAGAGATGACGACAGCGGTGCGCATTAGTACGACACGCACGCCGCCTTCCTGGGCCGCGGACGTCGCCGCTTCCCAGTCCTGGGTCAGCCGCGACATGAACGAGTGGCCGCCCGGCGCGTCCTCGTCCGCGAGGCGCGACCCGGTGTCGCCGTAGAAGTGGGCGCCCGACGAGCTCACCAGCGCAGGCACGCCGTGCTCGACGACCGCGGCCGACAGCACCTCGGCCGGAACGATCCGGCTGTCGTGCAGCACCTGCTTGCGCGCGTCGTCCCACCGCTTGTCGCCGATGCCCGCGCCGCACAGGTTGATGACGGCGTCGACGCCGTCGAACGTCCCCTCGTCGATCCGTCCGGCGTACGGGTCCCAGCCGCGTTCGTCGGGCGCGGCGGCTTTGCGGCGCACCAGCCGCAGCACCTCGTGACCGGCGGCGCGCATGGACGCCACCAGGCTCGTTCCGATCAGGCCCGACGATCCCGCGATGACAACCCGCATACCTAGATCGTTCCCCACTGCGTCATTGCCTGCACAGCCATAACTCGCATACCGGACCCAGGATGTGCCGAAGGCCACCCCGGCAAACCGGAGTGGCCTTCAGGTCACACTGTTGCGTCGATATCCGATATATCGGATATCAGTGCTGCTCAGCGGCTGTCAGAGACCGAGGTCGGCCTCGAACGCGCCTTCCTCGAGACGGTTCTTGACCGTCGTGAGGAAACGGCCCGCGTCGGCACCGTCGACCAGGCGGTGGTCGTAGGTGAGCGCGAGGTACATCATCGAGCGGATGGCGATGGTGTCGCCGCCGTCCTCGTCGGTGATGACGACCGCGCGCTTCTTGACCACGCCGACGCCCAGGATGCCGACCTGCGGCTGCTGGATGATCGGGGTGTCGAAGAGGGCGCCGTTGCTGCCGAGGTTCGTCAGCGAGAACGTGCCGCCGGCGAGCTCGTCGGGCGTGAGCTTGTTCGAGCGGGCGCGCGCCGCCAGGTCACCGATCTTGTGGGCGATGCCCGACAGGTTCAGGTCACCGGCGTTGTGGATCACGGCGTTGAGCAGGCCGCGCTCCGTGTCGATCGCCAGACCGAGGTGCTCGGCACCGTGGTAGGTGACCTCCTTGCGCTCCTCGTCGATCGACGCGTTGAGCACCGGGTGGGCCTTGAGGGCCTCGATGGCGGCCTTGGCGAAGAACGGCAGGAACGTGAGCTTCGCGCCCTCACGAGCCTCGAACGCCTTCTTGGCCTGGTTGCGCAGCCGGGCGATCTTGGTCACGTCGACCTCGAACACCTGGGTGAGCTGGGCCGACATCTGCAGCGACTCACGCGTGCGCTGCGCGACGATCTGACGCAGGCGCGGGAGCTTCTGCACGGTGCCGCGCTTGCCCGAGTTGTCGACCGCGACCGGGGCAGCGGTGCGAGCGGCGGGCGCGGCAGGAGCAGCAGCGGCGGCCGGTGCCGGAGCCGGGGCCTTCTTGGCCTCGACGGCGGCGAGCACGTCCTGCTTGCGGATGCGGCCACCGACGCCGGTGCCCTTGAGCGAGCCCAGGTCGATGTTGTTCTCCGACGCGAGCTTGCGCACGAGCGGGGTGACGTACGGCGAGCCGTTCGCGTCGTCGGACGAGGACGTGGCGGGCGCGGCGGCCGGAGCGGCCTGCGGAGCCGGTGCGGCCGGAGCCGGAGCGGGCGCCGGGGCTGCCTGCTGCGGAGCCGGGGCCGGAGCCGCCTGCTGGGGCGCCTCCTGCTTCGGCTCGGGCTTGGTCTCCGGGGCGGGCGCGGACTGCGCGGGGCTGCCCGAACCGATGACGGCGAGCTTGCCGCCGACCTCGACGGTCTCGTCCTCACCGGCGCTGATCTCGAGCAACGTGCCCGCGACCGGCGACGGGATCTCGGTGTCGACCTTGTCGGTCGAGACCTCGAGCAGCGGCTCGTCGACCTCGACGCTGTCGCCGACCTGCTTGAGCCAGCGGGTGACGGTGCCCTCGGTGACGGACTCGCCGAGCGCGGGCATCGTGACGTCGGTGCCCTCCGCCGAACCACCGGACTGTGCCGGTGCGGGGGCGGCGGGCGCCTCTTCCTGGGCCGGGGCGGGAGCGGCAGGAGCCTCTTCCTTCGCGGGCGCCGGAGCCTCCTGCTCGGGGGCGGGCGCGGCGGCGGGGGCGGCGTCGCCGTCACCGATGACCGCGAGCTCGCCACCGACCTCGACGGTGTCGTCCTCCTGCGCGACGATCTTCTGCAGGACGCCGGCCGCCGGGGACGGGATCTCGGTGTCGACCTTGTCGGTGGACACCTCGAGCAACGGCTCGTCCACCTCCACCCGGTCGCCTTCCTGCTTCAACCACCGGGTGACCGTGCCCTCGGTGACGCTCTCACCGAGTGCGGGCATCTGGACGGAGAAGGCCATTGTTCGCTGACTCCTCGTGCTCTCGTGTGGCTGACTTTGTGTGGGGAACGGTCAGCCGTGCACGTGCAGCGGCTTGCCGGCCAGGGCGAGGAACGCCTCGCCGAGGGCTTCAGTCTGGGTCGGGTGGGCGTGGATCAGCGGAGCCACGTCCTCCGGGTAAGCCTCCCAGCTGTAGATCAGCTGTGCTTCACCGATGAGCTCGCCGACGCGTTCGCCGACCATGGTGACGCCGACGACAGGGCCGTCGGGGGCCTTCACGAGCTTCACGCCACCGGCGGTCTTGAGGATCTGGCTCTTGCCGTTGCCCGCGAGGTCGTAGATGAAGACCTCGGCAGAGCCGTACTTCTCCTTGGCCGCGGCCTCGGAGAGACCGACCGAGGCGACCTCGGGCTTGCAGTACGTGACGCGCGGGATGCCCGCCTCGTCGATCACCTTCGGGTTCTGGCCCGCGATCTCCTCGGCCACGAAGATGCCCTGCTGGAAACCGCGGTGCGCGAGCTGCAGGCCCGGCACGATGTCGCCGACGGCGTAGACGTTCGGCAGGTTCGTGCGCAGGCGCTCGTCGGTGATGACGAAGCCGCGGTCGATCTTGACGCCGGCCTCCTCGTAGCCGTGGCCAGCGCTGTTCGGGCCACGGCCGACCGCGACGAGCAGCAGGTCGGCGTCGAGGACGTCGCCGTTCTCCAGCGTGATCGACACGCTCGAGTCGGTCTGGGTGGCGCCGGTGAACTTCACGCCGGTCTTGAACTTGATGCCGCGCTTGCGGAACGCGCGCTCCAGCTGCTTGGACGCGTACTCGTCCTCGGCGGGCACCAGGCGGGGCAGGGCCTCGACGATGGTCACGTCGGCGCCGAACGAACGCCACACGCTCGCGAACTCCACGCCGATGACGCCGCCACCGAGGACGACGACCTTCTCCGGGATGAAGTCCAGGTTGAGCGCCTGGTCGCTGGTGATGACCCGGTCGCCGATCTCCAGACCGGGCAGGCTGCGGGCGTACGAACCGGTCGCGAGGACCACGTTCTTGCCGACGTAGCGCCGGCCGTTCACCTCGACGGTGTTCGGGCCGACGAAGGTGCCCGCACCCTCGACGAGGGTGACCTTGTTCGCCTTCGCGAGTCCCTGCAAGCCCTTGTAGAGCCGGGAGATCACGCCGTCCTTGTACGAGTTGACACCGGCGATGTCGATGCCCTCGAGCGAGCTCTTCACACCGAACTGGTCGCCTTCGCGGGCGTTGTCCGCGACCTCGGCCGCGTGCAGCAGCGCCTTGGTCGGGATGCAACCGCGATGCAGGCAGGTGCCACCCAGCTTGTCCTTCTCGACCAGGACGACGGACAGGCCGAGCTCGGCCGCGCGGAACGCGCAGGCATAGCCTCCTGAACCACCGCCGAGGATGACGAGATCGGCGTTGGTGGCCGACTCCAGTTCCGGCGAAGTCACTTCGGATCTCCTCGGGATTACTTACTACGCGCGGGTGCGCGCGAGGTACGCGGCCATCTTGTCACTAGTTGCCCGAGCGCGGTGATCCGGCATAGGAGACCACGCCCGGTGCTGATCATTCACCTACTCATAACACCCTTACCTGGCACCATGGTGGAGGGAAGCGCAGGAGGTGCTCGATGGGGCTGTTCGACCGTTTTCGCAGGAAGCCGCGCGCAGGGGTGCTGAGGACGGCCTCCAACCAGGACACGAGCCACCTCGAACAGTGGACGAAGAGCCGTCACGGCGTCGAGGCCTATGTGGAGCCGAAGACCACGGTGACCGAAACCACTGTGGTCCTGGTCGCCCACGACGGCGAGTGGACCCGCCGCAGGGTCGCCTCGCCGGACGCCGCGAGGTCGTTCGCACGCAAACTCGGCATGCCGATCTACGACGCGGGCATCGTCGGTTACCCGAAGCGCATGCGCGACTACACCGCGCGCAAAAAGGCTTCCGGTGAACTCTAAATCCGCACGGTCGGTTCGTGCCGGACGGGGAAATTGACGCTCGCCGCGATGAAGCACATCGAATGCGCTTTCTCGTGCAACGCCTGTGCCGTCTCCTTGGTGGCGGGATCGGCGACGGTCACGACGGGGTTGAGCACCACCTCGGTGAACCGCCCGGACCCGTCGGAGTGCTCGGCCATGACGCCGGTGGCGTGGTCGCGGTAGTCGGTCACGACGACGCCGTTGGTCGACGCGAGATGCAGGTACCAGAGCATGTGGCACTGCGACAGCGACGCGACGAGCAACTCCTCGGGGTTGTACCGGCCGCGATCACCCCGGAACGACGGATCGGACGACCCGAGGATCGTCTCCTTGCCCTCGACCCGGACCTCGTGCGCACGCTCGTAGGACTTGTACCCGGAGGTCCCGCTCCCGGTGTTCCCGGTCCAGGCGACGTCGGCCTCGTACTGATGCGTCCCCATGTGGAAATACTCCTCTCACCCGCCCGGTGGACCTAGCCCCGCGAGACACGCGTCTCCGTTCAGCCGCCCACCGTCCGCGTCTCCGGCAAGAATCACGAAGTGAAAGCGATTCGCTTTATCCGCTGAAGCCTCACCACATTCCCCACCCATCCAACTGATATATCGGACGACACGCCGCCCCGCCTGGGCCCTAGCAATGACTCGTTGGACTTCGTCCGCAAACGACCCATTGCAAAGGCCGTCGGAGAGCGGCGACGTGAGGGAGCGAACGTGCGACTTGGCCGGCTGTACATCGACGAACAGGTCGAGGCGTTGCGGGAGATCCTCGGGCGCAACGAGGTGCTGAACGACGTCCTCGCCGGAGCGGCCGGCCTGCGTCTGCCGGGCTGGTACCTGACGGCCGGGTGCGTGGTCCAGACGGTGTGGAACGTCGTGACCGGCCGGCCCGCGACCGAGGGAATCCTCGACTACGACCTGTTCTACTTCGACGCGTCCGACCTGTCCTGGGAGGCGGAGGACGCCGTCATCCGGGCTGGTCGAGCGCGTTTCGCCGACGTGCCCGCGGCCGTCGAGATCCGCAACGAGGCCCGCGTCCACCTCTGGTACGAGCAGAAGTTCGGCGTCCCGTGCCCGCCTCACGACTCCACCGAGTCGGCCATCGACTCGTTCGCCGCGACGACGTGCTGCGTCGGCGTGAGGGTCGATGGCGGACGGTGGCGGGTCTACGCACCGCATGGTTTGGCGGACGTGTTCGATCTCGTCGTGCGCCCGAATCCCGTGCTGGCTCCACGGCACGTCTACGAGACGAAAACAGCGAGATGGCGTCAGCAATGGCCGACGCTCACCATTCTTCCGTGGCCTGGAAATGGTGACTGAGAACGCCCTGTGGAATACCCGGAAAACCACCGGAAATGCGCAAGAGAAAGTGAGCGAAAAGCTCGAGCGGGCGGAGACCCCGAAGGATCTCCGCCCGCTCGGTGAAAAGCAGGACTCAGCCGTTGGCCGCGATGTCCGCCAGCACGGCCGCGATGGTCCGCACCGGAACACCGGTGCCACCCTTGGCGGTGTAGCCGTACGGGCCACCCGTGTGGAACGCCGGGCCCGCGATGTCGATGTGCGCCCACTGCACGCCCTCGGCCACGAACTCGCGGAGGAAGAGGCCGGCGGCGAGCATGCCGCCCCAGCGGTGCCCGGTGACGTTCGCGAGGTCCGCGAGGCGCGAGTCGAGGTCCGCGCGCAGCTCCTCGGGCAGCGGCATCGGCCATGCCGACTCGCCGACGGCGGTGCCGATCGCGGCCACGCGGTCGCGGAACTCGTCGGAGCCCATGACACCCGAGGTGCGCTTGCCCAGCGCCACGACCTGCGCGCCGGTCAGGGTCGCGGTCTCGATCAGGTAGTCCGGGCCGTCCTCGCACGCGCGCACGATGGCGTCGGACAGGATCAGGCGGCCCTCGGCGTCGGTGTTGAGCACCTCGACGGTCTTGCCGCCGTACATGGTCAGCACGTCGCCGGGGCGGTACGCGTCACCGGACGGCATGTTCTCCGCCATCGGGATCGACGCGATGATCTCCAGCGGGTACTTGAGCTTCGCGGCGAGCACCATCGTGGCGACGATCGCGGCGGCACCCGACATGTCCGAGGTCATCTCGTCCATGCCCGCGGCCGGCTTGATCGAGATGCCGCCGGTGTCGAACGTGATGCCCTTGCCGACGAGCGCGACCTTCTTGACGGCCTTCGTGCCCTTGTACGAGATGCGCACGAGGCGCGGCTGGCGCGTCGAACCGACGCCGACGCCCAGGATGCCGCCGAAGCCCTGCTTCTTCAGCGCCTTCTCGTCGAGGATCTCGACGTCGAGACCGGCGGCCGTGGCGAGCTTGGCGGCGCGGTCGGCGAACGAGGCGGGGTAGAGGTCGTTCGGCGGCGTGTTGATGAAGTCACGCGCGATGGCGACGGACTCGGCGATCGCGACCGCGGCCTTCAGCGCTGCCTTGTTCTCCTTGGAACCGGCGGCGTGCAGGTCGACCTTCGCGACCGGGCCCTCGCCCTTGTCGGACTTGTACTCGGTGAACGAGTAGGCGCCGAGCAGCGTGCCCTCGGCGGCGGCACCGACGTGCAGCGCGGCGAGCGTGTTGATCGCGCGCTTCTTGCCACCCAGCGCGCGGGCGGCCACACCGGACGCGCGGCGCACCTGCTCCTCGCTGGGACCGCTTTCGGCGCTCTTGCCGAGGCCGACTGCCAGCACGAGCGGGGCGGCGATCTTGCCGAACGTCGGCACCTTCACGAGCTCGTCGGCCTTGCCGGACGCGCGCAGCGTGCCGAGCACGTCGAGCAGCGCGCCGTCGAACGCGGCGGCGACAGCTTCGGCACCGGGGGCGAGCTCCAGACCGTCCGCACCCTGCAGGGTGCCCACGACGACTGCGTCCGCGGCGGTGGTGCTCAGGTCACCCTCGGTGAGGGCCAGCTTCGGGGCTGTCACGTGCTGCTCCAGGGTTGTTGCGGGCGGGGCTCGGAATCGTGACCCATGCTAAAGGTCGGACTGTCCCACTAATGCCCAGCCCCGCCACGTTCGCCGCAATCCGTGACGTTGACAGTTGCGCACAGTGGCGATTCGCCCGTTTCACGCATCAGTCGACCGGGTGGTTACGGCCGGTTGCCGTATCTGAGAACGTGTACCCCGTGACCCACACGCCTCGCGAGATCGTCACGACGGTCGCGCTCGGTCTTCCCGCGGTGCTCGGAGCGGGGGTCTTCGCCGGATTCGCCCCAGCCGCAAGCCTTGCGGGCTGGTGGGTGCTCCCGGCGCTGGCCATTTCCGCGATCGCAGCCCTGTGCTCCGCCTTCTCGACCGCCGACCAGTCACGGGCCTACCCGGACGTCGGCGGTGGTTACGGATATGTGCGCGCGCAGCTCGGTGTGTGGCCCGCACGGATGACAGCGAGCGCACACCTGCTGGGCCGGTCCGCCATGGCGGCCGCGGTGGCGTTGATGTTCGGCGCGTACGTGGTGCCGGACCAGCCGGTGATCGGCGCGCTCGCCCTCGTCGTCGCGACGGCGCTGCTCGGCGCGGCCGGGTTCCGGTTCACCACCGGCGTCAGCGTTCTCGTTTCGGTGATCGTCCTCGGCGTGCTGGCGCTCGTGGTCGCGGCGAGCTTCTCGATCGCACCCGTGCCGTCGGCGGGGGAGGCGGGCACGGTCAACGAGCTCGTCGGCGTCGCCGGCCTGATGTTCATGGCGTTCGCGGGCTTCGAACGCATCACCGCGCCGCAGCGAGGTGAGCAGCCGCATCCGGTGGCCGTGCTGAGGATCGCGATTCCGGTCCTGATCGGACTGTCCTTCGTGGTCAGCCTGGCCGTGGGCGCCGGAGTGCTCCGTCAGCTCGGCAGCGCGCGCCTCGCCTTGTCGCCCGCCCCGCTGCGGGACGCGCTCGTCGCGGCGGACTCGGCGGCGCTGGTGCCGCTGGTGCAGATCGCCGCCGCGGTGGCGGGAGTAGCCGCGCTGCACTTCGTCCTCGCGTCAGCACACCGCACGCTGACCGGGCTGGCCGAGGACGGCGACCTGCCGACCCGCCTCAAGCCCGCCGCGCTGTCACTCGTCGTGGTCGTCGCCTCCGCGCTCGCCCTGGTGCTCATGCCGTTCGGCACGGCGCTGGGGGTCGCGGCCTGCGGGACGTTGTTCTACTACGCCTTCACGAACGCGTCGGCCCGGGTGCTGCTGCAGAACGACCGCACGTGGCCCATGCGCACGGCCTGCCTCGGGCTCGGGCTCTCGGTGCTGCTCGCCATGAGCATGCCGATCCCCGCGATGCTGATCTCCATCGCGGGACTCGGCATCGGCACCGGGCTCATTGGCCTGACAGCGTCACTGAGAGGAAGACGAGCAGCGTCACGCCAACACACACCGCAAGCCCGATGATGCGGCCGTTGCTGGACGGCTTCTCCTTGGCGATCGCCCAGTAGCAGACCAGGAAGATCCCGGCGGCGAACACGGCCCCCACGACGCCGCCCACGCCACCGAGCACCCAGCCGTCGAGAAGCGTCATGCCGGTGCCCAGAACGAGCAGTGCTGCCTGTAAGACGGTGCGGACGTCGGCACCCGTTGAAGATCGTTGCGGCTCGGTCATGGCCGGGGACTCTATCGAGGTTCACTTAGTAGGACGTCCGAGTTTTGGGAAGAGGATTTTCCGTATCCCCACCTGCGGGTTACCGTGCTCTCATGACGAGCGCGTTGCCTTTCACCCGGACTCCCCACCCGCACCCGGCGACCCCGGAGCGCGTAGCGGAGGTACTTGCCAAGCCGGGCTTCGGGCAGCACTTCACCGACCACATGGTGACGATCCGCTGGAACCGCGAGCAGGGCTGGCACGACGCTGAGGTCGGCCCGTACTCCACCCTCGCACTGGACCCCGCGGCAATGGTGCTGCACTACGGCCAGGCGATCTTCGAAGGGCTCAAGGCCTACCGGCAGCCCGACGGTTCGATCGCGTCCTTCCGCCCTGAGGCCAACGCCGAGCGCTTCCGCGCCTCGGCCCGCCGCATGGCGATGCCCGAACTCCCCGACGAGCTCTTCCTGGAGTCCGTGCGGCAGATCCTCGCGGTCGACGACCGCTGGGTGCCCTCGGCCGAGGAGGAGTCCCTCTACCTGCGGCCGTTCATGATCTCCACGGAGAAGGGCCTCGGCGTGCGACCCGCGACCGAGTACCTCTACGTGCTGATCGCCTCCCCCGCCGGCTCCTACTTCGCGAGCGGCGTCCGCCCGGTGAGCGTGTGGCTCTCGACCGAGTACGTCCGCGCCGCTCCCGGTGGCACCGGCGCCGCCAAGTTCGCCGGCAACTACGCCGCGTCCCTCGTGGCGCAGGCGCAGGCCGCCGAGAAGGGCTGCGACCAGGTCGTCTGGCTCGACGCGGTGGAACGCCGCTGGGTCGAGGAGATGGGCGGCATGAACCTGTTCTTCGTCTTCGGGGACAAGGTGATCACGCCCGAGCTGACCGGCACGCTGCTCCCCGGCATCACGCGCAGCTCGCTGCTGGAGCTCGCCTCCGAGCTCGGCCTGTCCGTCGAGGAGCGTCGCATCTCGACCGAGGAGTGGGAGAAGGCCAACGCCTCCGGTGAGCTCACCGAGGTCTTCGCCTGTGGCACGGCGGCGGTCATCACGCCGGTCGGCCACGTCAAGCACGCCGGTGGCGAGTTCGACATCGCCGACGGCGGCACCGGCTCGGTGACGAAGCAGCTGCGCGAGCGCCTGACCGGCCTCCAGCACGGCCACGTCGCCGACACCCACGGCTGGATGACGACACTTCGTTCCTAGGCGATCACCAGCACGGCCAGAAGCGCGATTTCGGCGGCAGTACCGAGCACATCACCGGTGATGCCGCCGAAACGCTTTCCGGTGTGCTTCACCAGCACCCACACGAGCGCGAACGCGACGACGACGGCGACGACCGCGCGCCACCCGAGCGGAACCGCCGCGGCAGCGAGCACCACCCACGTGCCGATGACCATCAACGGATGCTGTGTGCCCGCAACGAGCGCACCCAGCCCCTCGGGCCGTGCCGCGGGCACACCGCGCATGCAACAGATGCCGAACGCGGCCCGGCTCGTCGCGAACGCGAGCAGCACGACACCCCAGTGAGCGTGGGGGAGCGCGGCGGCCTGCGCGCCCAGCACCACGATCAGCGACACCACACCGAACGGCCCGGCGCCGCCGTCCTTCATGACCTTGAGCGCGCGCTCCGGCGGCCCGTAACAACCGAGCCCGTCGGCGACGTCGGCAAGCCCGTCGAGGTGCATACCGCGTGTCGACAACGCGACGACGCCGACGACCAGGAACCCGGCCACGAGCGCCGATATATCGGATATCGCCAGCAGCTCGAGCACACCGACGACGAACGCGCCGAGCACGACGCCGACGAACGGTGTCCAGGCAATGGCCCGCCCCGCCGCTTTGCGGTCGACGTCGTCGACGCGCAGCGGCAGGACGGTGAGCCAGGAGAACGCGAGCTTCACCCAGTCGCGTCTTCTCGGTTGGTGATGCCGGCGCTCTCGAACGTCGCCATCTCCGCGAGCACCTTCACCGCCGAGATCAGCAACGGCAGCGCCGCCACGGCACCGGACCCCTCGCCGAGCCGCATGTCGAACTCCAGCAGCGGCTTGAGGTTGAGGTGCCCGAGCGCGATCGCGTGCGCGGGCTCGGCCGACTGGTGCCCGGCCACCCACCACTCGCGCGCACCCGGTGCCAGCTCCTCGGCGACGACAGCAGCCGCACCGACGACGACGCCGTCGAGCACGACCGGCGTCTTGCGCACGGAGGCCTGCGCCAGGAACCCGGCCATAGCGGCGATGTCGGCGCCACTGGCCGTGGCGAGCAAGGCGACCGGGTCGCTGATCACGAGGCGGGCCCGGCGCAGCGCGTCCCGGATCGCCGCCGTCTTGCGCATCCACGCCTGGTCGTCGATGCCGGTGCCGCGCCCGACGACCGAGACGGGCTCAGACCCGGTCAGCGACGCGATCAGCACGGCGGCGGGCGTCGTGTTGCCGATGCCCATGTCGCCGGCGACGAGCACGTCGGCACCCGAGTCGATCTCCTCGTCGGCGATCGCACGGCCGGCCGCGATCGCGAGCTCGCACTGCTCACGGGTGAGCGCGTCCTCGCGGTCGATCGACCCGGACGAGCGCCGCACCTTGTGCTGGCTGACCGCGGCCGGGGTGTCCGCGTCGACGGCCATGTCGACCACGCGCACCGTGGCGCCCGCGACCTGCGCGAGCACGTTCACCGCGGCGCCGCCGGTCAGGAAGTTCGCGACCATCTGGCCGGTCACCTCGCTCGGGAACGCCGACACGCCCTGCGCGGTGATGCCGTGGTCGCCCGCGAACACGACGACCCGCGGCCGCACGAACGGCTTCGGCGGCACGACACCCTGGCAGGCCGCGATCCAGTTGCCCAGCTCCTCGAGCCGCCCGAGCGAGCCGACCGGCTTCGTCAGCACCGCGTGCCGGGCCTCGGCCTCGCGCAGAACGGTTTCGTCCGGCGGTTCAACCGGCGGGAACTCGGTGCTCACCTGGTCGCTCCTCAACTCTGTCGTCTCAGTGTCGTTTGTCGGCGTCGCTCTTCAGCGCAGCTTCAGCGGGATGCCGGCGACGAGGAGTGTGACCTCGTCGCACACCTCGGCGACGCGCGCGTTGAGCGCACCGAGGTGATCGCGGAAGAGCCTGCCAGAGCGCGTCGACGGAATGACGCCGAGGCCGACCTCCGCCGTCACGAGCACCAGCCGCGCCCGGCACGTGGCGACCGAGCGCACGAGCTGGTCGGCGTGGCGTTCGATGACGTTCACGTCGGGGTTCTCCCACGCGTCGGCGTCGTCGAGCACACCGACCAGCCACGTCGACAGGTCGTCCACCAGGATCGGCGGGTCCTCGTACTGCGTCGCGGTGAGCAGGGCGGGCAGATCGGCGGGCGAGGACGCCTCGACCGTGTGCCAAGTGGACGGACGCCGCGCGACGTGCAGCGCGATGCGCGCATCCCAGTCGGGGTCGTCGGGATAGCGGCGCGCGGTTGCGACGTAGGTCACGGTCGCTTCGGTGAGCAGACCTTCCGCATGCGCTGACTTGCCCGAACGTGCTCCGCCGAGCACGAGCGTGCGAGATGACAAGAGAGTTAGCCTTCGTCCGTGGAATACCGCTGGCGTTACCAGGATGCACAGGGACGCGATGTCGTGGGCCCGGATGTGATGTTCGCGGACCAGACCGAGGCCGAGGACTGGTTCAGCGCCGGGTGGCGCGACCTGCTCGACGCCGGGGTCGAACAGGTCACGCTGCTGCGCTCGGAATCCGAGGTGTACGGCCCGATGAGCCTGCACCCGGTCCAGTAGGGGCCTCAGCCCTGGGCGGTGAGCCTCGGGTCGTCGGTGATGACGCCTTCGAGGACCTTGTCGATCTGCGTGAGCGCGTCGTCGCCGAGCTCGATGTCGATCGCCTTGACGTTCTCGAAGACCTGCTCCGGACGCGACGCGCCGATGATCGCGGACGCGACGTTCGGGTTCTTCAGCACCCACGCGACAGCGAGCTGCGCGAGCGTGATGCCCGCCTCCTCGGCGATCGGCTTGAGCTGCTGCACGGCGTTGAGCACGTCGTCGCGCATCCAGCGCGCGATCATCTGCGAACCACGCGCGTCGGCCAGGCGGGAGCCCTCGGGCACCTCGGCGCCCGGCAGGTACTTGCCGGTCAGGATGCCCTGCGCGACGGGGGAGAAGACGATCTGGCTCAGGCCCTCGCGCTCGCACGCCGGGATGACCTGCGGCTCGATGACCCGCCACAGCATCGAGTACTGCGGCTGGTGCGACACGAACGGGACGTTCAGCTCGCGGGCCAGCGCGGCACCGCGGGTGATCTGCTCGGCGGTCCACTCGGAGACACCGACGTAGAGGACCTTGCCCTGGCGGACGAGGTCGGCGAACGCCAGCATCGTCTCTTCCAGCGGGACGCTGTAGTCGTACCGGTGGGCCTGGTACAGGTCGACGTAGTCGGTCTGCAGGCGCTTCAGCGACGCGTTGGCCGACTCCATGATGTGCTTGCGGCCGAGCCCGCGGTCGTTGGGGCCGCCGGGACCGGTCGGCCAGTAGACCTTGGTGAGGATCTCGAGCGACTCGCGCCGCTGCCCCTGCAACGCCCGGCCGAGCACCGACTCCGCGGCCGTGTTGGCGTAGACGTCGGCTGTGTCGAAGGTGGTGATCCCCGACTCCAGCGCCGCCTTCACACAGGCGTGGGCCTGCTCCTCCTCGACCTGGGAGCCGTGGGTGAGCCAGTTGCCGTACGAGATCTCACTGATGGACAGGCCGCTGCGGCCGAGTCGACGGAACTTCATACATCGGAGCTTAAACCCGAACTCGTTCGTGCTGCTAATGAACTTCGGGCGCGTGCCACACCGTGGAACGCGCCCGAAGGACCGCTCGCTACTTGATGGCGTCGCCCGGCTTGACCCGCGGCTTGGGCACGCGCAGCTTGCGGATCTGGCTCGCGCGGATGAACGAGTACCAGCCGATCGACAGGCCCTTGATCGGCTCGGTCGGGAACTTCGCCCGCACCTTCCGCGTCACGAGGCGGCCGAGCACGATGCCCTCGATGACCATCGCGATCAGCATGAACGTCGTCGCGAGCGTCGCGTACCGCTGCACGGCCAGCGACGGCGTCAGCAGCGCCACGAACACGAGGACCGCGAGCGGCATGAACAGGCCCATGAGGTTGCGCCGCGAGTCGACGAGGTCGCGGATGTACGCCTTGACCGGCCCGCGGTCGCGCGGCAGCAGGTACTTGTCGTCGCCCGCCATCATGCGCTGACGGCGCTCGGTGGCCGCGGCACGGCGCTCTTCCTTGCTCACCTTGTTGCCGCGCATGCGCTTGAACGCCTCGCGCTGCGTGCGGGGAGGCGGCGGCACCGGGCCGGAACGCCTGCCCTGCGCCTCACGCCGCTTGGGCGTCGGCCTGCCCTTGCCCGCGGAACGGGCGGAGTCGGCGACCTCGTCGGTCGACTCGGTGGCCGGGGCATCGGTGTCGGCGGCGTTGCGGCGCAGGAACCTCACGACGACAGGGTAGGACAGTGGTTCTTCTGTACCTTTCGCGAGGTGCGCGTACTCATCGCTCCGGACTGCTTCGGCGGCACCCTGACCGCCCGCGAGGCCGCTGACGCCATCGCCACCGGCTGGCACGAGGCCAAGCCCGACGACGTCGTCGTCCAACGCCCGCTGGCCGACGGAGGCCCCGGCTTCGTCGACGTCCTGCACGCCGCGGCCGGCGGCGATATCCGATGTATCACCGTCACCGGCCCGCTGGGCACGCCCGTGGAAGCCCGCTGGCTCAGCCTTCCACCAGGTGGGGCGCACACAGGTGGTCGACGCGTTGCATACATCGAGTCCGCCGAGGCGTGCGGCCTGCACCTCATCCCGGCGGACCGCCGCGTGGAGTCCTGCGAGACGGCGACAACACGAGGTGTCGGTGAGCTCATCGCGGCAGCGGCGGCTGACAACGATGTCATCACGATCGGCCTGGGCGGCTCCGGCACGACCGACGGCGGCGCCGGCATGCTCGCCGCCCTCGCCCACGTCGACCTGACTGATATATCGCTCGTGGCCGCGTCCGACGTGGAGAACCCGCTCCTCGGCCCGCACGGCGCCGCGCGGACGTTCGGCCCGCAGAAGGGCGCGTCCCCGGAAGCCGTCGAACGCCTCGAAGCAAAGCTCGCAGCCATGGACGTCCTCACACCCGTAGCCGATATATCGGGTGCGGGAGCGGCGGGCGGCCTGGGCGCCGCGCTCCTCTCACTGGGCGCGACGGTGACGTCCGGCGCAGGCCTCGTCCGCGAGCTCACCGGCCTCGACGCCGCCCTCGACGACGCCGACGTCGTCATCACCGGCGAAGGCAGCTTCGACTGGCAGTCACTGCGCGGCAAGCTCATCACCGCCGTCGCCGGGGGCGCCGCCGAACGCGGCATCCCCTGCATCGCCGTCGCGGGCCAGGTCAGCGTCGGCCGCCGCGAGATGGGCGCCGCCGGCGTCCAGGCCGCCTACTCGGTGTCCGAACACGTCGGCTCTGTGCAAAAGTCGATTGCGGACGCCCGCAAAAGTCTCATTGCAACGGCCAGGCACGTGGCCGGCCAGTGGTCGCGCTAGGAGTCACCGCAGAGTCGAGGCAGGGACGTGACGGTGACATGGCTGGGGGCCAGCTGATATATCGGTTGGCTTGAGCGTGGTCTACGTGACAGTCGACACTTGAGGCGGTGCGGCCCGCCGTTGTGGGACGATGGGAAGCGGAACAAGGCGGGGAACGCCCGTGTTGTTGATGGGTGAACCGCCCGCAAAGGACCTCTTAGGAGAGCCATGACGACCGCTCAGGATGCCGCTTCGACCACTGAGGCGCCCAGCCACGGCGTGACGCTGACCGATGCGGCCGCCGTCAAGGCGAAGGCGCTGCTCGACCAGGAGGGCCGCGATGACATGCACCTGCGCATCGCCGTCCAGCCCGGTGGCTGCGCCGGCCTTCGTTACCAGCTGTTCTTCGACGAGCGCGCGCTCGACGGTGACGCGATGGTCGACTTCAACGGCATGAAGGTCGCCGTCGACCGCATGAGCGCCCCGTACGTCGAAGGTGCTGTCATCGACTTCGTGGACACGATCGAGAAGCAGGGCTTCACGATCGACAACCCGAACGCCGGCGGGTCCTGCGCCTGCGGCGACTCGTTCCACTAAGGCGAACACGCGGAGAGGCCGCGTTCCCGCATAGCCGGGAACGCGGCCTCTCCGCGTGTGGACCAGGAAATCTGCCAGGTATCACCCGGACAGACTGGGAAACCGGACCGGAGGCTAGACGCCGTACTCGGCGAGACCTTCGACCTGGTGGGTGCACCGCTCGTCGACCTGCCAGGGCGCGGCGTCGCGCGGGGCGGGAAGGGGGTGCTCGGGGTGGGTCAGAGCGAAGGGGAGCTGCGCGCAGTCCTCGATCAGTTCACTCATCGTGGTCGCTTCTGGGATCGTCACCTTCCGACCGTATGACGGTGGTCTGACCTGCGGTAGACCTACCAAACAGTAGTCTTCACAGCGGTACTCGTCCGGGTGAGTAGTCACGTAGCGCAACAAGAAAAGAGGAGCCGACGTGCCCCTAGCCGTGTGCGGCAGCATCGCGACCGACCATCTGATGCACTTCCCGGGTCGTTTCGCGGACCAGCTGGTCGCGGAGCGTCTCGACCGCGTGTCGCTGAGCTTCCTGGTCGACGACCTCGTAGTCCGTCGCGGTGGCATCGGGGCGAACATCGCGTTCGGCCTCGGTGTGCTCGGTGTGCGGCCGGTGCTCGTCGGTGCCGTCGGCAAGGACTTCGACGACTACCGCTCGTGGCTCGAGCGGCACGGCGTCGACACGTCCGGTGTGTACGTGTCCGAGATCGCGCACACCGCGCGGTTCGTCTGCACGACGGACGACGACATGTGCCAGATCGCCTCCTTCTACGCCGGTGCGATGGCCGAGTCGCGCAACATCGAGCTCGCGCCGATCGCGAACCGCGTCGAGAACCTCGAGCTCGTCATCATCAGCCCGGACGACCCCGCGGCGATGCTCCGTCACGCCGAGGAGTGCCGTCAGCGCGGCTACAAGTTCGCGGTCGACCCGTCGCAGCAGCTCGCCCGCATGGACGGCGAGCAGGCGCGCGCGTTCATCGACGGCGCCGAGTACCTCTTCAGCAACGACTACGAGTGGGAACTGCTGCTGCAGAAGACCGGCTGGACCGAGGCCGACGTCCTCGCCCGCGTCGGCAAGCGCGTCACCACGCTCGGTGCCAAGGGTGTCGAGATCGTCGACCGCGACGGCTTCGCGCTGCACGTCCCCGCCGTCCCCGAGGTCGCGAAGACCGACCCGACCGGTGTCGGTGACGGCTTCCGCGCAGGGTTCCTGGCCGGCCTGACCTCGGGTCTGAGCATCGAGCGCTCCGCGCAGCTCGGCTCGTTCATCGCGGTCGAGGTGCTCGAGACCGTGGGCACGCAGGAGTGGGTGATCGAGCGCGAGTCGGCGCTCGCCCGCATTCGTGGCGCGTTTGGTGCAGAAGCCGCTGAGGAGATCGCCCCCGTCCTGCCATGATCGGACAATGGGGACGTACCTGTTCGGCGACACCGGTGAGTCGCTCGACCCGAAGTTCGACGCGCTGAGCTCTCTGCTCGACGCGGGCACGTTCGCCCGCGTCGAGCAGCTGGGTGTCGCGGATGGCTGGCGCTGCCTCGAGGTCGGGGGTGGCGGGGGATCGGTGACGAACTGGCTGGCCGACGTCGTCGCCCCGTCCGGCCACGTGACGGTCACCGACATCGACGTCACGAGGCTCGAGGAACGCGACAACGTCACGGTCCTGGAGCACGACGTAGTATCCAATATATTGCCCGGCAACGCGTTCGACCTGGTCCACGCCCGCCTGGTGCTCTTCTACCTCCCCGCCCGCGACCTCGTCCTGCGCAAGCTGCGCGACTCGCTGCGTCCCGGCGGATGGCTCGTGCTCGACGAGTTCGACTGCCTCCCCCTCGAAGTCCTCACGGTGGGAGCCTCCGGCACGCCCGAGGACGCGAAGCTGATCATGCGGGTGAAGAACGCCCTGCTGACGCTGCTCGACCACGCGGGCGCCGAGCTGGCGTGGGGCGCGCGCATCGAGAAGGCGTTGCTCGACGTCGGGCTGAACGACGTCAGCGGCTCCCGTGAGGTGCAGGAGTGGGAGGGCGGGTCGGCTGGCTGCCGCCTGCTGGCCGCGACCGCGCGGCTGATGCGCCCGAAGCTCCCGCTCACCGACGACGAGTTCGCGCGCTACCTGGAACTGATGGCGTCCCCGGACACCGTCGTCAGCTCGTACGCGATCTGCAGTGCCCAGGGTCGCCGGTAACGGGAAAGGGCCCCTCCGGAGAGGGGCCCTTTCCGCTAGAGCTTGACCGGGTAGTGCGGTTCCGGCACCACCGGCTGGATGCGGCACTCGACGAAGATGCCGTGCCAGATCATGAACACCAGCAGCGCCCAGATGCGGCGGCTGTGGTCGAGCACGCCGGAGCGGTGCTCCTCGATCAGCCGCAGCACCGCGGTCTTGTCGATGTACTGGTCGGTCTGCGAGGAGCGCACGATGCCGACGGCCCAGTCGTGCATCTCGTCCTTGAGCCAGTGCCGGATCGGCACCGGGAAGCCGAGCTTGCGGCGGTTCAGCACGTGCGCCGGCACGATGTCGCGGATCGCCTTGCGCAGCGCGAACTTCGTCGTGTCCTTCGTGATCTTCAACTCACTCGGGATCTGCGACGCGATCTTGAAGACCTCGGGGTCGAGGAACGGGACGCGCAGCTCCAGCGAGTTCGCCATGGTCATCTTGTCCGCCTTGACCAGGATGTCCCCGCGTAGCCACGTGAACAGGTCGACGTGCTGCATGCGCGTCACCGGGTCCCAGTTGCGCGACTCCCGGTACGGCTGGGCCGTCGCGTCCATGTGGGACACCGCCGGGTCGTACGTGCGCAACACCTGCTGCAGGTGGTCGTCGAGGAAGATGCGCGCGTTGCCGTAGTAGCGCTCCTCCAGCGTCAAAGCCCCGCGCCGCAGCAGGTCCTTGCCGCGCACGCCGTGCGGGATCTTCGTGGAGACCTTGCCCATGGCCTTGCGCAGCGCGCCCGGCACCTTCTCGAACCCCGCCAGCGACAACGGCTCGCGGTAGATCGTGTACCCGCCGAAGAGCTCGTCCGCGCCCTCACCGGACAGCACGACCTTCACGTGCTGACGCGCCTCACGTGCGATGAACCACAACGGCACCAGCGCCGGGTCGGCCACCGGGTCGTCGAGGTA
Organism: Lentzea sp. HUAS TT2; assembly: GCF_051853195.1. Classification (NCBI taxonomy): domain Bacteria; kingdom Bacillati; phylum Actinomycetota; class Actinomycetes; order Pseudonocardiales; family Pseudonocardiaceae; genus Lentzea; species Lentzea sp. HUAS TT2. The sequence continues at coordinate 4,844,847 of NZ_CP196667.1, forward strand.
CCAGGTGATCAGCGGCAGGGAGTCCATCATCTCCTGCGCGCTCACCGTGCGGACCACGTGCTTCACGCCGATCAGCGCCGCCGACTCCGCGGCCACGTCGACCTCGGAGAACCCCTGGCGCTCGAAGCCCGTCGTGAACGTGATCAGGTCCGGGTTGTGCTCCTTGGCCAGCGCCGCGACCACCGTCGAGTCGATGCCGCCGGACAGGAACGAGCCGACCGTCACGTCCGCGCGCATGTGCTTGGCGACCGAGTCGCGCAGTGCGGCGGTGATCTCGTCGTAGAGCGCCTCGGCCTCGCCCTCGCTGCGGACCGTGCGGACCTTGAAGTTCGCCGGGAAGTAGCGCTCGAACCTCGGCGACTCGCCCGGTACCAGCGTGAACGAGTGGCCGGACTCGACGCGGAAGATCTGGTCGTGCAGCGAGGCGGGCTCCGGCACGTACTGCAGCGTGAGGTAGTGCTGCAGCCCCTTGACGTTCATCTTCGGGGCGATGCCGATCGAGGAGGCGATCTCCAGCAGGATCTTCTTCTCGCTGGAGAACGCGACACCGCTCTGGCCCTGCGCCCAGTACAGCGGCTTGATGCCGAACGGGTCGCGGCCGCCGAACAGCAGCTCGCGCTCGGAGTCCCAGATGATGAAGGCGAACATGCCGCGCAGCTTCGTGATCGCGGCAGGCCCGTAGTAGTGGTACGCGGCGACGATCGTCTCGGTGTCGCCGTCGGTGTGGAAGACCGCGCCGTGCTTCTCGGTGAGCTCGGCCCGCAGCTCCAGGTAGTTGTAGATCTCGCCGTTGAAGTTGATCGTGTACCGGCTCGGCGACTCCGCCGGACCCCAGGTCAACGGCTGGTGGGAGTGCTCGATGTCGATGATGGCGAGCCGGTTGAAGCCGAACACGACCTCGTCGACCCGCCTGGTGCCGCTCTCGTCCGGCCCGCGGTGCCGCATGCAGCGCAGCGCCGCCTCCACGGCCGGGCGCGCGTTCTCGGCCTCGTTCTCGCTAGGGCATACAAGTCCTGCCAGGCCGCACAAGGCTCTCGCACCTCTCAAGAAACACGAAGGGGAAGACCACGGGGAAGTCCTCAGTATGCCGAAGGCGCTCTGTGTGACCGAAACTGCACCGCAGCGGCGGTGCCCCCGAGGGGTGAGCGCCGTTGCGCTGGGCTACGCTCCCGCTTGATCCGTTGGCATGGAACGAGGAGGCGGGCGAGCAGTGGGCCTGAAGGAGGGCACCAGGGCATCCCGGCTGGTGAAGACCGCTGGGCTGGTAGGCCTGGTCGGCATCGGGGCCACCGGTTGCTCCACGGACGAGGTGCTGCGCTTCGGATGGCCGCAGGCCGTCACGCCGCAGGCCGAGAAGATGCGCGAGCTCTGGACCTGGTCCGTGGTCGCCGCGCTCGTCGTCGGCGTCATCGTGTGGGGTCTGATCCTGTGGTCGGTGGTTTTCCACCGCAAGAAGTCCGAGGAACTGCCGCGTCAGACGGCGTACAACCTCCCGCTGGAGATCGTGCTCATCGTCGTGCCGACGGTGATCGTGGCGGTGTTGTTCTACTTCACCGCTGTCACGCAGAACTACGTCACGGACAAGTCGGGCAAGCCCGACGTGAACGTCGACGTGATCGCGTTCCAGTGGAACTGGGAGTTCCAGTACCCGGACCACAAGACCGAAGAGGGCAAGGTCGTGAGCACGGTCGGCACCTCGGGTGAGGTCCCGGTCATGGTGCTGCCGGCAGGCAAGCGCATCCAGTTCACGTTGCGCTCGACGGACGTCATCCACTCGTTCTTCGTGCCGGAGTTCCACTTCAAGCGGGACGTCTTCCCGATGCCGGAGAAGAACAACCAGGACAACGTCTTCCAGATCGACCAGATCGACCGTCCTGGCGCGTTCGTCGGCCGTTGCGCCGAGCTCTGCGGCTCGTACCACGCGGTGATGAACTTCGAGGTCCGCGCCCTGGAGGAAGCCGACTTCGAGAAGTACATCGAGCTGCGCAAGCAGGTCAACGAGAAGACGGGCAAGCCGTACACCACGGCCGAGGCCCTTTCTCAGGTGAACTGTGACAAGTGGTGCTCACCGCTGGCCACGACGACTACCCCGTTCAACACCGACCGGACGGCGCGCGAAGCCTCCGGTGCGGGCCAGAAGTAGGGAACGCCTCGCGATGAAGATCGAAGCTCGCGTATTCGACCTGGTGATGGCCTTCTCGTTCCTGATGGCCGTCGTGTACGGCTACTGGACGCACCTGGCGACCGGCCACGTCGAGCCCACCGGCACGGTGGCGCTCGCGCTGACCGGCGGCCTGGCCCTCATCACCGGCACCTACTTCCGGTTCGTCGCCCGCCGCATTGAGGTGCGACCGGAGGACAACCCCGACGCCGAGGTGTCCGACGGCGCCGGTGAGCTGGGCTTCTTCAGCCCCGGCTCGTACTGGCCGGTCGGTCTCGCCGCGGCGGCGGCGACCACGGGTGTCGCGGTGGCGTTCTGGCACGTGTGGCTGCTCGTGATCGCCATCGTCATGGTGCTGATCATGGTCGGCGGCCTGGTGTTCGAGTACCACACCGGTCCCAACCACGACTGACATCCGATATCCGGTACATCGGACATCACGCAGTCTCGTCGAAGGCCCTCTCCCGCGTGGAGAGGGCCTTCGACGTTTCCGGCACCGATATCCAGTATGCGATGTGTCACATGCTGGATATCAGCACGCGAAAGAGCCCTTCCCGTCGTGCTGGTGGGAAGGGCTCTTCGCAGGTCCTCTGAACGTCCGATGGAAGCTCTAAGCGGCGGCGGAAACCTTCTCCGGCGTCTTCTGGTACGCGTCGACGTACTCCTGGCCGCTCAGGTCCAGGATGCGGTAGATGATCTCGTCGGTGACGCTGCGCAGCACCGGCAGCGACTCCTGCATGCCGTCGTAGCGGCTGAAGTCGAGCGGCTCGCCGAAGCGGACCGTCACCGGGACGATCTTGGGGAACCTGCTGCCGACGGGCTGCACCTTGTCCGTGCCGACGATGCCGACCGGGATCACCGGGGCCCCGGACTCGAGCGCCATGCGGGCCACACCGGTGCGACCGCGGTGCAGCTTGCCGTCGAGCGAGCGCGTGCCCTCGGGGTAGATCGCGAACGCGTCGCCGCGCGCCAGGATGTCGGCCGCCGTGTCGAGCGCGGCGCGGGCGTCACGGCCCTTGCCGCGGTGCACCGGCACGTGGCCGAGCGAGGAGAAGAACCAGCGCGACAGCGAGCCTTTGAGGCCGGTGCCCGTGAAGTACTCGGCCTTCGCGAGGAACGACACTCGGCGAGGCACGACCATCGGGATCACGACGCTGTCGATGAAGCTGAGGTGGTTGGCCGCCAGGATGACGGGGCCGTCGGTGGGGATGTTCTCCAGACCGTCCACCACTGGGCGGTAGACCAGACGGGCTGCGCGAGCGACGACGTGCTTCATCACCGGGTAGAGGAGGGCCATGTCACCAGCATTCCAGGTGGCGATTGCCACGGCGTTACCACGTGGTGCGCATCTCTGGCCCATCACTCGCTCGGACTACGCCGATGCGGCCACCGTGCGAGCAGGGTCACGCGTCGGCGACGACGCGTGACCGAAACCACCTTCCGAGCCTTTGGATTGCTACTTCGGAGACGCCTTCAGGGCCTGTGAGAGCTCCACCCAGCGGTTCAGCAAGGTCGACGCGGCACCTGAGTCGATCGCGCCGGCCGCGCGGCTCAGCGAGGCGCTCAGGTCGGCGTGCAGGTCGTCGGAGAACCCGCCGTACGCCGCGATGGCCCCCGCGGCGTTCACGAGCACCGCGTCCCGCACCGAACCCGTCTTGCCGGCCACGAGGTCGCGGACCACCTGGGCGTTGAGCGACGAGTCGCCGCCCTTCAGGTCCTCTTCGCGCGCGGGCTTCACGCCGAGCACCGCCGGGTCGATGGTCTCCGTGCGCACCACGCCGTCCTGCGCGAGCCACGCGGACGTCGTCGTGGTCGTGGTGATCTCGTCGAGGCCGTCGTCGCCCCGCACCACCAGCGCGGTGTTGCGGCGCCGCGCGAACACGCCGGCGATCAGCGGTGCCGCCGCCGCCCGCGCGCAGCCGATCAGGCCGACGGTGGGCTGAGCCGGGTTCGTCAGCGGGCCGAGCAGGTTGAACGACGTCGGGATGCCGATCTCGCGGCGCACAGGGCCCGCGTGCCGGAAGCCGGGGTGGAACACCGGCGCGAAGCAGAAACCGATGCCCAGTTCGCGCACCGTCTCCCGCACGCCGGCGGCAGGTAGGTCGATCGCGACGCCCAGCGCCTCCAGCACATCGGCCGTGCCGCACTGCGACGACGCCGCGCGGTTGCCGTGCTTGACCACCGGCACGCCCGCGGCCGCCGTGATGATCGCGGCCATCGTCGAGATGTTCACCGAACCGGAATGGTCACCGCCGGTGCCCACGATGTCGGCCGCCCGCACGTCCACCGTGAACCGGTTCGCGTGGTTGAGCATCATCGTCGCGAGGCCGTCGACCTCCTCCGGCGTCTCGCCCTTCGCGCGCAGCGCGACGACGAACGCCGCGATCTGCGCCGCGGTCGCCTCGCCGGACATCACCTGGTCCATACCCCAGGCCGTGTCGTCCGCGGTCAGGTCGACGCCGTCGAGCAGCCGGTTGAGCAGCGAGGGCCAGGTGCGCTGGCTCATGGCGCGATCAGCCCTTGACGACGGGCACAGCAGAGCCCCGCAGCACCTCGGCCACGGTCTCGGCGGCGGCCAGCGGGTCCAGCGGGTGCACCAGCACCGCGTCCGCCTGCGACCACGTCGCGAGCCACCTGTCGTCCTTGCGGCGCACCGCGACGACGATCGGCGGGCAGTTGGTGATCTCGTCCTTGAGCTGGCGGGACAGGCCCATGCCACCGGTCGGCTGCGCCTCGCCGTCGAGGATCAGCAGGTCGACGGTGCCGGCGTCCGCCTCGTAGAGGACGTCCGCGATCGTCGCGGCCTCGACGTAGTCGACCCGCGCGAGGTCCGGCGCCGGACGGCGGCCGACCGCAGTGATGATCGTCTCACGCACCTCGGGCCGGTGGCTGAACACCAGGATCTTCGTGGTCTGCGTGCTCATCTCTGGATCCTCCGCTGCGACTGCCGACTGCGGTCCTGAAGAAAGTGACCAAGGTCGCCGTGATGCTATCGGGCCGGTTCCTGTGCTTTCTGCAGGGCGTCCCACCCCAGGGCGTCACCGCCGAGTCGTTGCGCCAACGAGGCCATCCGGGACCGCTCCTGAGCGCAGTGCAACGCGTCCAGCTTCTGCACCCGACTGATATGCGATATATCACCAGCGACTCCAGAAGCGGACACAGTCCAGCCGTCGGGCGTGAGCAGCTCCCGCGCACGTTCTACCTGGTCAGCGGGGATGCGCACGTGATGCCGGAGCACCGCGAGCTCGTCGGCGCGCCACTGCGGAGACCGGGCCAGGGCGGCGGAATCGGCCTCCGCGAAGTCGAAAACCTCGACCACGACGACGAGCGCCGGGTCGTCGATCGACAACGTCGGCTCGTCCTGTCGGTGCAGCATGTCCCGCAATCGGCCCAGCAAGCCCATTCGTTGATCTCCTCGCGATCACTCGCCGTGTGACCCGGCCGACCCATGATCCGCGCAGGACCCGATGGGCGGACGGAAATTCCGCAGGCAATAATGCTGCGCGTGACCACGGCAGCGCCTTCAATCGGCCAGCGCGTGCACTCGCTGAACCGCCCGAACATGGTCAGCGTCGGCACGATCGTCTGGCTGTCCAGCGAGCTCATGTTCTTCGCTGGCCTCTTCGCCATGTTCTTCACGGTGAAGGCCCAGAACGAGGGACCTTGGCCCCCGCCACCCACGCACCTGAACGTCCCCTACGCGGCGGTCTTCACGATCATCCTGGTCGCGTCGTCCTTCACCTGTCAGTGGGGCGTGTTCGCCGCTGAGCGCGGAGACGTCTTCGGGCTGCGTCGCTGGTACATCGTGACGCTGATCATGGGGGCGATCTTCGTCGGCGGGCAGGCAGGCGAGTACATCGAGCTGGTCGAGCACGGCACCACGATCCCGTCCTCGGCTTACGGCACGGTCTTCTACCTGACGACCGGCTTCCACGGCTTGCACGTCATCGGCGGTCTGATCGCGTTCGTCTACCTGTTGATCCGGACGAAGCTCAGCAAGTTCACTCCGGCACAGGCCACCTCCGCGATCGTCGTGTCGTACTACTGGCACTTCGTCGACGTCGTGTGGATCGGGCTGTTCGCCATCATCTACATCGTGCCCTGACCTGCTCCAAAGCCACGAGCTCCCGAACTGACAGCAAGGGTTGCCGCACACCATGACCACCACGACGAAACGCCCGCGCGGCGCCCGCACGAAGCTGCGCCGCCGGGTTGCAGGCCTGCTCGCGCTGGGCTTCGCCCTGCTGAGCGCCGGCATGCTGTTCGCCGCGTTCGCGCCCCAGGCCCAGACCGCCCAGGCGCAGCAGGAGGACGCCCTGGTCCGCCAGGGCGAGCAGATCTACCTGAACACCTGCGCGGGCTGCCACGGCCTGTCCCTCGAAGGTGTCAAGGACCGCGGGCCGAGCCTGATCGGCGTCGGCGACGCCGCGGTCTACTTCCAGACTTCCTCCGGCCGCATGCCCATGGCGCGGCAGGAGGCGCAGGCCATCCGCAAGCCGGCGAAGCTCTCGCCCGAGGACATCAACGCGCTGATGGCCTACATCACCGCGAACGGTGGCGAAGGCCCGAAGAAGCCCTCCGAGTCCGGTGAGGCCCTGCGCGGCGACAACCCGGCACGCGGTGGCGAGCTCTTCCGCCTCAACTGCGCCAGCTGCCACAACTTCACGGGCCGTGGCGGCGCGCTGTCGTCCGGCAAGTTCGCGCCGGAGCTCGACGGTGTGACCGAGGAGCAGATCTACACGGCGATGCTGACCGGCCCGCAGAACATGCCGAAGTTCGGCGAGCGCCAGCTCACGCCGGAAGAGAAGAAAGACATCATCGCGTACGTCAAGTCGGTCACCGACGGAAACAACAACTCCGGCGGTAACCCCCTGGGCGGGTTCGGACCCGTCTCCGAGGGATTGATCGCGTTCATCGTGGGTATCGCCGCGCTCATCGGCGTCACCCTCTGGATCGGAGCCAAGGCATGAGCGGCGACAAGCCGACCGAGCTGCCCAGCGAGGCAGAGCTCGCGGAGATGAGCCGGGACGACCTCGTCAGGCTCGGCACGAAGATGGACGGCGTCGAGCTCGTCCACTACGAGGAGAGGTTCCCGGTCCCCGGCACGCGTGCCGAGCGTCGCGCCGAGCGCGTTGTCGCGCTCTGGTTCGTGATCTCCGCGCTGTCCGGACTGGCCTTCCTCGGCGTGTTCCTGTTCTGGCCGTGGCAGTACGAGGCCCCGCACACCGACGGCCACCTGCTGCACATGCTCTACAACCCGCTGATCGGCCTGTTCCTGGGCCTGTCGGTGGTGGCGCTGGGCGTCGCCGCGCTGCTCTACACGAAGAAGTTCATCCCCGAAGAGCTCGCGGTGCAGCAGCGGCACGACGGCCCGTCGTCCGAGGTCGACCGCGCCACCCTGGTCGCGGAGCTCGCCGACGCGGGTGAGCGCAGTGGCATCGCGCGCCGCAGCCTGATCAAGCGCACCGCGGGCCTCGGCGCCGGCGTGCTGGGTCTGGGCGTCGCGGCCGTCCCGCTGGGCGCGCTCATCAAGAACCCGCACGCGGACAGCGAGACCAAGGACTCGCTGTGGCACACCGGCTGGAAGGCCGAAAAGGGCGAGAAGGTCTACCTGCGCCGCCACACCGGCAACTTCCACGAGGTCTCCCTGGTGCGTCCCGAGGACGTCGAGCCGGGCGGCTTCGAGACGGTGTTCCCGTTCAGGGAGTCCGAGCGCGAGGACGAGCACGCCCTGGTCGCGGCCCTCAAGCGGGCCGACGCGCCGGTCATGCTCATCCGCATGCGCCCGAACCAGGCGGTCACCAAGCGCGCTGGTCAGGAAGACTTCAACTACGGCGACCTCTACGCGTACTCCAAGATCTGCACGCACCTGGGTTGCCCGACGTCGCTGTTCGAGCAGCAGACCGGTCTGCTGCTCTGCCCGTGCCACCAGTCGCAGTTCGACGTGTTCGAGTACGCCAAGCCGCGTTTCGGCCCGGCGACCCGTCCTCTTCCCCAGCTTCCGATCACTGTGGACGAAGAGGGATACTTGGTTGCCCGCAGCGACTTCATCGAGGCTGTGGGTCCGGCGTTCTGGGAGCGGAAGTCATGAGTGCCATCACCACGCCGACGAAGCCGGCCAACGCGGCCGCGCGCGTCGCAGGGGCGGCGGCCAACGCTGCCGACGAGCGGTTTCACGCGGCCTCTGGCCTGCGCAAACAGCTGAACAAGGTCTTCCCGACGCACTGGTCGTTCCTGCTCGGTGAGATCGCGCTCTACAGCTTCATCGTGTTGTTGCTGTCGGGTACGTACCTGGCGTTGTTCTTCGACCCGTCGATGACGGAGGTCACCTACAACGGGTCGTTCGAGAACCTGCGCGGGATCGAGATGTCGCGGGCGTTCGCGTCCACGCTGGACATCTCGTTCGAGACGCGGGGTGGCCTGTTCGTGCGTCAGGTGCACCACTGGGCGGCGTTGCTGTTCATGGCGGCGATCGTGGTGCACATGTTCCGGATCTTCTTCACCGGTGCGTTCCGCAAGCCGCGTGAGATCAACTGGGTCATCGGCATCGTGCTGTTCATGCTGGGCGCGATCGAGGGCTTCCTCGGGTACTCGCTGCCCGACGACCTGCTCTCCGGCACGGGCCTGCGGGTGATGGCGGCTCTGTTGATCTCGTTCCCGGTGGTGGGTACGTGGATCAACTGGTTGATGTTCGGCGGGGAGTTCCCGGGCACGAACATCATCCCGATGCTCTACACCGCGCACATCCTGATCATCCCGGCGATCATCCTGGGTCTGATCGCGGCGCACCTGGCGCTGGTGTGGTACCAGAAGCACACGCAGTTCCCGGGTGTGGGCCGCAAGGAGACCAACGTCGTCGGTGTCCGGATCATGCCGGTGTTCGCGGCGAAGGGCGGTGGCTTCTTCGCGATCGTGGTGGGTGTCATCGCGATCATGGGCGGGGTGTTCCAGATCAACCCGATCTGGAACTTCGGCCCGTACAACCCCGCGCAGATCTCGGCGGGCTCGCAGCCGGACTGGTACATGGGCTGGACCGACGGCCTGGTCCGCATCTGGCCGGCGTGGGAGTTCTACCTGGGCAACTACACGATCCCCGGTGCGTTCCTGCCGTTCATCCTGGGTCTGCCGCTGCTGACCGGGATCGCGGCGGTGTATCCGTGGATCGAGAAGAAGATGACCAAGGACTACGCGCATCACAACCTGCTGCAGCGCCCGCGTGACGTCCCGGTCCGCACCGCGCTGGGGTGGATGGCGATCACGTACTTCATGGTGCTGCTGCTCATGGGCGGTAACGACATCTTCGCCTACAAGTTCGACATCTCGTTGAACCTGACGACGTGGATGGGCCGGATCGGCATGCTGGTCCTGCCGCCGATCGCGTACTTCGTGGCGTACCGGATCTGCATCGGTCTGCAGCGTGGTGACCGTGAGGTGCTCGAGCACGGTGTCGAGACCGGCATCATCAAGCGTCTGCCGCACGGCGAGTTCATCGAGATCCACCAGCCGCTGGGCCCGGTGGACGAGCACGGTCACCCGATCCCGCTGGCCTACCAGGGCGCGTCGGTGCCGAAGAAGATGAACAAGCTCGGCTCGGCCGGGCACCCGGTCGCCGGCAGCACGTGGTCCCCGGACCCGGTCGAGGAGACCGTGGCCCTGGAGAACGCGAAGCACCACCACCTGCTGGAGTCCGGTGCGGAGGAGAAGTCGGCCGAGCTCGCGGGCAAGCCTGCCGACCCGAAGGCCTGATCTCCGGTTCGAAGCACCGAAAAGCCCCCGTGAACCTCACGGGGGCTTTTCGCTGTCTTGACGCTGTGACGGCGCTGAGGGCTACTGGGCGTCGTCCAGGCCGATGGCGAACGCGGCCTCGTCGTCGCGCTTGGAGTAGCTGCGGAACGCGATGTGCGTGTCGGTGTTCAGCACACCCTGGACCTTGCTGATCTTGCCGGGCACCAGGGCCGCGAGGTCCTCGTGCTTGCTGACCCGCACCAGCGCGATCAGGTCCACGTCACCGGCACAGGAGTACACCTCGGTGACTCCGTCGATGTCGGCGATCTCCTGCGCGGCCTCGGGAATGCGTTCGGCGGCGGCCTGGATCAGCACGATGGCGGTGACCACGGCGTCCTCCTCGGGTCTGGGCTCCGGTGTCTCAAGCACCCGTAGTCTGCCCTACCGCCTGATCACCGGCGTGAGGACGTCGCCGCTCCTGGCGTACGAGCCGTGCACACCCCGCGCATGTCGCCTTGTCGACATCCCAACTGATATATCGGTTGCGGCCGCCCATGCTGACCTGCGCTTACGCCCCTTATGCAAAAAACGTTTGCGGACGTCCGCAAACGTTTTTTGCATAAGGGTGGTGCAAGGGGGCGTGCGGGGTCAGTTCCAGTGGTCGTGGATCGGGCGGGCGCTGGCGGCCTGTTCGGCCCACGGCACCCATGCGGCGGCGGCTCCGGCAGGGGAGGACCACGGCTCGTCCGCGTAGACCAGGCGGGTGCCCGGCTGGTCGAGCCAGCGCAGGACGACCCCGGTTTCCTCCGGCGGTGCGCCGCGCAACGGGCCGGGCGTCGGGATGACCGTTTCGGCCGAGGCGACGAGTGCGTCGACCACCGGCATCGGGCGGGTGCCACGGCGGGCGACCCCGGCGGAGGCGAGGCGGCCGTAGCGCACGACCGAGAACTCCCAGCCGCCTTCGCGGTCCGGCCGGGCGGCGACGAGCTGGGGCAGCGCGGCGAGGGCTGCCAGGCGCTGGGCGCGGTCCAGGGACCGGACCAGGCCCGCCAGGCGGTCGCGGCGGCGGGCGGCCTCCTCGAAGCGTTCGGCTGAGGCCAGGCCGCCCAGCTGGTCGATGAGCGTGCGCAACGGGTCTGCACTGCGGCCGACGACCAGGTCCTGCACGGCCACGACGGCGGGGGAGTACTCCTCGACGGACTGCCGGCCCGCGCAGGGAGCCTTGCAACGGTCGAGTTCGGCGAGCGCGCACGGGGAGGCGCGCTGGTTCGCCGCGGGGATCTTGATGGTGCAGGAGCGCAGCGGCACGGCGTCGAGCAGCGCGTCCGCGACCGACTCGGCTGCCTTGCGCGTGCGGAACGGGCCCAGCGCGCCGTCCCGGGGGATCTTGACCAGCGAGATCCGCGGGAACGGCTCGTCGGTCAGCGTCAGCCACCAGGCGTGGTGGGGGTTCTTCGAGCGTCGGTTGTAGGCGGGGCGGTGCGCACGTAAGAGACGGAGCTCGCGGACCTCGGCCTCCAGCGGGTGGGAGCACTCCACGGCGTCGACGCGCACCGCGAGGGCGACCATCTCGCGGAGCCTGCGCCGGCCCTCGCTGGCCGTGAAGTACTGGCGGACCCGGCGGCGCAGGTCTGACGCCGTGCCGACGTAGAGGACCTCCTCCTTCGGGCCGCGGAACAGGTACACGCCCGGCGCGGACGGCAGGTGGGCGGCCAGGGAACGTTTGCGGCGTTGTTCCGGCGTCACCTCCGGCAGGTACGCCAGCAGTTCCTCCAGCGAGTGCACGCCCACGTTGCCGACGCGCTCCAGCAGTGCGTGCAGCACCTCGACGGTCGTGCGGGCGTCGGCCAGCGCGCGGTGCGTCGGCTTGGTCTCCGTGTGGAACAGGTCCGAGAGCGCCGACAGCCGGCACGACGGCGCCTCGTCGCGGCTGAGCACCCTGCGTGCGAGCTTCACCGTGCACACGACCGACGGCTTCGGCCAGCGGTAGCCGTGCCGTTCGCAGGCGGCCTTCATGAAACCGACGTCGAAGCCCGAGTTGTGCGCGACCAGGACCGAGCCGGCCGCGAACTCGAGGAACGCGGGCAGCACCGTCTTCATGGTCGGCGCGCCCGTCACCATCAGCTGCGTGATGCCGGTCAGCTGCGCGACCATCGGCGGGATGCCGCGCTCGGGGTCGACGAGGGTGGCGAACTCGCCGATGACCTGGCCTCCGCGCACCTTCACCGCGCCGATCTCGGTGACGGCGTCCTCCTCGGCGCTGCCGCCCGTCGTCTCCAGGTCGAAGACGACGAACGTCGTGTCGCGCAGGGGCGTCCCGAGCTCGTCGAAGGACAGTTGTCCGGTCACGTGGCTGACGTTAGCGACGGGGTCTGACAATTTTTCGGAGGCGTTGTCGGCGATGTCCTGACCTGCGGTTGCTCCGTTGGAGTGATCTTCGGGTGATCTTTTCCAGATCGTTGTTCCGAAGGGCGGACACGTCCATGCGCTGCTCGAGCGCGAGGGCTCTAGCCTGTGGTGGTGCCCGACCCGATGCCCGAGCCCGAGATCGACCAGCCTGCAGAAGAGGCAGGTGAGTCCGCGGAGGAATCCTCAGAGGAATCTGCTGTGGACTGGTCGGCGCTGCCGGAGCCGCTGAGGGTGAGGCTCGCGGAACTGGGCGCGGACGCGCTGGGCGAGATGGCGAAGGTCGACGTGCCGCAGAACCTGCGTCCGGTGGCGAAGTTCGCCCCGACGAAACGCGCCCGGCTGGGTGGCGCGCAGGTCGTGGCGGGCCTGCGGAACTCGGCGAACTTCCGCACCGCCGTGGTCGAGTGGCTGCGCAAGAACAGGCCGTCGACGCTGGAGGTGACCTCGCCGGACCCGGTGACCGCGGCCGCGGCGGCGGTGCTGACCGGTGACGACGTCGCGCTGCACTACGTGGAACTGGTCTCGCGGCGGGTGGGCGACGCGTCGCTGCGGGCCGAACGGGACGCGGCCGTCGTGCGCGCGGAACGCCTGGAAAGCGAGCTGGAGCGGCTGCGGGCCGAACGCACCCAGCTCGACGGCGCCGCCGAACGCGTCCGCGCGGATGCCGAGGTCGAGCTGGAACGCCTGCGCAAGCGGTTGCGCGAGCAGGGCGTGAAGCTGCGCGAGGCGAAGGACGCCGCCGAGGCCGCGGCCGCCGAGGTCGACAAGATCCAGGAACGCACCGCGGACGAGGTCAAGCGCCTGTCCGCCGAACGCGACCGGGAGCGGGACCGCGCCGAGACCGAGCGCGGCAAGGCACAGCGGGCCATCGCGGACGCCGAGGTGGCGCGGCAGTCCGCACGGGAGGCCAGGCAGGCCGACGAGGTGCGGCTCGCGTTGCTCGTGGACACCCTGCACGGTGCGGTGAGCGGTCTGCGCCGGGAGCTGGCCCTGGGGGAAGGCTCCGGGCCGCGTCCCGCCGACCTCGTGCGGGGCGCCAGCGCGTCGCAGGGGGCCGTGGGACGGGTCGAGGACCCGGCTGCCTTGGACCGGCTGCTGGCGTTGCCGGCGGTGCACCTGGTGGTGGACGGCTACAACGTCACGAAGACCGGCTATCCGGAGTTGTCGCTGTCGGATCAACGCGATCGGCTCGTGCATCAGCTCGCGGTGCTGGCCGCGCGCACGGGTGCCGAGGTGACGTTGGTGTTCGACGGCGCTGGAGTGGTGGCAGTGCCCGCGGCGGCTCCTCGGGGCGTGCGCGTGCTCTTCAGCGACCCCGGTGTTCTGGCCGATGACGTGATCCGTGCGCTGGTCACAGCAGAGCCTGAAGGCCGGCCCGTGGTGGTGGTGACGTCGGATCGCGCGGTCGCGGATTCGGTGCGTCGCCGTGGTGCGCACCCGGTGCCGTCGGCAGTGTTGCTGGCCCGTCTCGGGCGTGTTTGATCACCCGGTAGCCTGACGCCGTCGATCTTGACGGGCATGTTCTGGCGAAGGGGATCGGCGACCTCATGTCGCGCAACTTCACCCGTGTATTTGTGGTTCTCCTGCTGCTGCTTCCGGTCGCTCCGGCCGTGTCTTCAGCCGCGCAGCCGGCCGATCCGGCGCGCGCCTACGCGGACCTGACAGCACAGGCGACGAAGCTCAACGAGGAAGTCCTGCGCGCGCAGGAGGATCTCGTCCAGCGCAGGGCCGAGCTCGACCGCGCGACCGCGACAGTGGCGGCGGCGCAGCAGATCGAGCGGCAGGCCAAGCACGACGAGGACGACTTCCAGGGGCAGGTCGACCTCATCGCCCAGGCGTCCTTCGAGGGTGCCCGGTTCAACCAGCTGTCGGCGCTGCTCGTGGCGGACTCGCAGCAGGACTTCCTGAACCGCCTCGAGATGATGCGGGTGCTGGCCTCCGACAAGGCGGAGTCGCTCGCGCGGCTGTCCGGCGCGGTGGAGAAGGCCCGGCAGGCGCATCAGGTGGCGGAGAACGCGCGCGCTCGCGCCGCGGAGACCACCGCGGCGGCCGAGAAGCTGAAGAGCGACCTCGACGGGCGCAACCAGGCGTTGCAGGCGCAGATCACCGAGGTGCGGACGGCCCTGACGCGGCTGCCTGCCCCCGTCGTGAACAAGCTGCGCGACCCTGGCGACCGCTCGCAGGTCAGCGTGCCTTCCGGGGCAGCGGGTCTCGCGCTGAACTTCGCGCTGGGGCAGCGCGGGGACGACTACCAGTACGGCGCGACCGGGCCGAACTCGTGGGACTGCGCCGGGCTGACGATGAAGGCCTACGCGGCCGCCGGGTTCGCGATTCCGCGCACGTCGGGCGGACAGGCCGGGGTCGGGCGTGCCGTGTCGCGCGGCGAGGTCCGTGCGGGCGACCTGATCGTCTACTACTCGAGCCGGTCGCACGTCGCCATGGCCGTCGACAACGCGCGGGCGGTGCACGCCTCCACCGAGGGGCAGCCGGTGAAGATCGCACCGATCGACGCCATCGGGCCCATCGCGGTGATCCGGCGCATCGAGGGATAGCGTTGCGCCGGTGAGGCACCTCCGGACGTTGCTGGCGCTCACCGTCGCCATGACGTTCGTGCTGGGCCTCAGCGTTGCACTACGGCCTGTTGAGTTGCCGCCGACCGCAACACGTCATTGCAATGAGACCGTGCTGACGGCTGCTTTCGGCACCGTGACCAGCAGTTCCTGTGATGGCGAGCTGGCGTCGCGGGTGGTGGCGCTGGTGGACCCCTCGGTGCGCGAGGTGGCCGATATATTGGATATCGGGTGGGGTCGGCGGGTCGACATCGTCGTCCCGGCCTCGGAAACCGAGCTCGTGTCGCTCGTCGGGCCGGCGTTCGCGGACATGGCGGGCATCGCGATCCGCGACGGATCCGGCCAGCGCGTCGTCATCAACCGCGTGCGCGCTTCGGCGTTGTCTGACGTGGAGCTGAGCGTGCTGCTGCGGCACGAGATCACGCACGTCGCGACGCGCGACCTGACCTCGGACTCCGCCCCGCTGTGGCTGGTGGAGGGGTTCGCGGACTGGGTGGCGTTCCACGGCATGGGGCTGTCGCTTCGTCAGGCCGCTCCGCTGCTGACGTCGGACGTGTCGGCGTTGCCGGTCGACTTCAGCGGGCCGGGGCGTGATCTGGCGTACCAGCAGGCGTACTCGGTCATGGTCTACCTAGAGTCGGGGCTGGGGGAGCGGGGAGTGGTGGACTTCTTCCTGCGGAACGCGGCGACGTCTGCTGTGGACTCAGGCGCCGGTTTGGGTGCTGTCGACGTGGCGGGCTGGCGTGAGTTCCTGAGAACGAGCATCGGATAGCGTTGAGTTCGTGCGCCGAACCTTGCTGGTGACCAACGACTTCCCGCCCCGACCCGGTGGCATCCAGTCCTACCTGCACGCTTTGGCGACACGACTGCCTGCGGACTCGCTCGTCGTATACGCGCCGAAGTGGAAGGGCGCGGAGGAGTTCGACGCCGCGCAGCCGTTCCCGGTGGTGCGGCACCCCACGTCGCTGATGCTGCCGACGCCGGACGTCCTGGCCCGCGCCCGCGACATCGCCCGCGCCGAGTCGTGTGAGGCCGCGTGGTTCGGGGCGGCGGCACCGCTGGCGTTGCTGGCGCCGTCGCTCGGACTGAGTCGCGCGGTGGCGTGCACGCACGGGCACGAGGTCGGCTGGTCGATGCTGCCGGTGGCGCGCCAGGCACTGCGGGCGATCGGGTCCGGTGTGGACGTCGTGACCTACGTCAGCCGCTACACCCGCTCGCGGTTCGCGGCGGCGTTCGGGCCGATGGCGGCGCTCGAACACCTTCCGTCCGGTGTGGACACCGAGCAGTATCGCCCTGACCCCGCCGCGCGCGCCGAGATCCGCAGCCGGTACGGGCTGGGCGAGCGGCCGGTGATCGTGTGCGTGTCACGCCTGGTGCCGCGCAAGGGGCAGGACGTGCTGATCCGCGCGCTGCCGCTGATCCAGCGTTCGGTGCCGGACGCCGCCCTGCTCATCGTCGGCGGCGGGCCGTACCGGAAGACGCTCGAGAAGCTGGCCGGCGGGTCGCGTGACATCGTGCTGACCGGCTCGGTGCCGTGGGAGGAACTGCCCGCGCACTACAACGCCGGCGACGTCTTCGCGATGCCCTGCCGCACGCGCGGCCGCGGCCTCGACGTCGAGGGGCTCGGCATCGTCTACCTGGAGGCCTCGGCGACCGGGCTGCCCGTGGTGGCCGGACGGTCCGGTGGCGCTCCGGAGACCGTGCGGGACGGCATCACCGGCAACGTGGTCGACGGCCTCGACGTCGAGAACGTCGCCTCACGCATCGCCTCGTTGCTCGCCGATCCCGAGACGGCGGCCAAGATGGGGCGCGCCGGCCGGGAGTGGGTCAGCGACCACTGGCGCTGGGACCAGCTCGCTCACCGTCTCGAGAACCTCATCGGCTGACCGATATCCAGTACATCACGGCGGCCATGGGAATCGGCTTGACCTTCCAGCGGGTGGAAGGTGCAGGTTGATGGCATGGACGAAGAGATGGGCCGCTACACGATCGGGGAACTGGCTCGTCGCACCGGGCTGTCGGCGCGCACGATCCGATTCTGGTCTGACAGCGGAGTGGTGCCGCCTTTGGAACGGAACTCAGGTGGCTACCGCGTCTACGGCGCGGACGCGGTCGGCCGTCTGCGCCTGGTCCGGACACTTCGCGAGCTCGGCCTCGGCCTGGACTCGGTGCGGAAGGTGGTCGACCGGCAGTCCACGCTGGCCGAGGTCGCCGCGGCCCACGTCGAAGCCCTGGACGCCCAGATCCGTATGTTGCGGCTGAACCGTGCCGTCCTTCACCACGCCATCTGCCGCGACACCAAGACCGAAGGGCTGTCCCTGATGCACGAACTCTCCCGGCTGCCGGCACCGGAACGGCAGGACCTGATCGACGGCTTCGTCGACAAGATCTTCGCCGGCGTCGAAGACGCGGATGCGCTGGTCATCGCGGGCTTCATGCGGGAGATGCCACAACTGCCGGACGACCCGACCTCGGCGCAGGTGGACGCCTGGGTGGAGCTGGCCGAACTCGTCTCGGACGGCGACTTCCAACGTGCCATGCAGAAGATGCTGCAGCGCGGCGGATCTGGCGACCGCATCGAGTTCGGCCTCAACGTCGGGCCCCTTGTTCTCGAGCACGCGGGCCCGGCCGCCGAGAAGGAGATCCCACCGGACTCCGGCGCCGGCCGTGCGATCCTCGACCGCGTCGTTCCCGCCGATCTCGGCGACACCGAGTCACAGGCACTGCTCGACTGGCTGGACCTGGTGGCCGAGCCTCGCATCGAACGCTACTGGGAACTGCTGGGCCTGATCGGCGATCGCCCACCAGGGCCGCGCAGCGTGCCCGCGTTCACCTGGCTCGCCGCCGCCCTGCGCGCACACCGGTAGTTCAGAGCCCGCGATATATGGGATATCGCGGGCTGGTGAAGTGGATATCGGCGCAGGTCAGACGAGTTCGCGGGCCCGGTTCTCCATGGCGCGCAGTCCTAGCTCGGCGCCGCGCCGCACGGCCTGCTCGGCGGTGGCCTGGGATTCGGCGTGACGGCCGAGGTCCCGCAGCACCACCGCCAGGTCGATCAACGCGCGGACCTCGCCCGAGGCGTAGCCGATCCGCCGGGCCGTCGCGAGGGCCTGCTCGAACAACGCGGCGGCGGCGTCGAAGTCGGACAGCGCGCGGCGGGTCTCACCGAGCGTGATCAGGACCGACGTCGCCACCTGCTGGTCGCCGCCGTCGGCCACGAGGGACAGCGCGCGCGACGCCAGGGACAGGGCCGCGTCGGTGTTGCCGGAGGCGAGTTCGAGGGCGGCGAGGTTCTCCAGGGTCTCGGACTCGCCGGCGGGGACGTTGCCGATCTCCAGGGCGCGTTCGAGGTGGGTGCGGGCCTCGTCGAGGCGGCCCTGCAGGCGCAGGGCCATGCCGAGGTAGGTGTGACTGTCGGCGTTCGGGGCAAGGGCCAGTGCCTGCGAGAAGTGGTCGACCGCGTCGTCGATCTCACCGAGTTCCACGGCCAGCTGGCCGAGGTTGTACAGGCCGGTGCTGACGCTGTCGGCCGAGGCCGAGCGCAGCATTTCCAGGCAGCGCAGCAGCGTGTCCTTCGCGGCGACCAGGTCTCCCGAGCGGCGGTGCACGAGGCTGAGGTTGTTCAGCACGCCCGCCTCGGCGTCCTTGTCGCCCAGCGCCCGGTACAGCTCGACGGCCTGGTCGTGGTGCTCGACGGAGCGCGCGTACTCGCCCAGCCGCAGGTACAGGGTGCCGAGGTTCGCGTGCATCGCGGCCTCGGCCGGGCGGTGCGCGGACTTCTGCGCGGCCTGCAGGCCGTGGTGCGCCGTCGCGAGCCACTCACCGACGTGCTGGCCGATCCAGAGGTAGCCGCGCAGCGCGTCGGCGAGCTGCCAGGCCATCACCGCGGGGCCGTGCTCGGCGGCGTGACGGATGGCGGCGATCAGGTTCGGGCGTTCCGCGTCGAGCCACGCCAGCGCCTCGGCCGAGGTCGCGATCCGCGGCGCCGGGCCGGTGGCCGGTGACGGCAGGCGCACGATGCCGGGGTAGAGCAGTTCGGCGCAGCGTTCGACGCCGCGCAGGTAGTGGTTGAGCAGCGCCGCCCACGACGTCTGCTGCTCGGACGGGCTGTCCGCCTCCTCGCTCAACGCGGCGGCGTAGCGGACCAGCTCGTCGTGGAACCGGTAGCGACCGGGCACCGACTGCACGACCAGGCGCGCGATCGCCAGCACCGTCAGCAGGCCCTCGGCATCGACGTCGGCCAGCGCGGAGGCGGCCTCCGGCGTGAAGTCCGGCCCCGGCACCAGCGACAACAGCCGGAACAACCGCTGCGGCGCGGGAGGCAGCGCGGCGTAGGCGAGCTCGATCGGCGAACCGGAGATCGTCACGTCGTCCCGCCCGGCCAGGTACGCCGCCGCCACCCGCAACGCCAGCGGCAGGTGCCCGCACTGCGCCGCCAGCTCCGCGTGGTCACCAGGTCCGAGCAGCTTCGCCAGCAACGACGCCGACTCCGCCGCCGGGAACACGTCCACCGGCACGGTCCGCGCGCCGTTCATCGCGATCAGCCCGCGCAGGTCGTCCCGCGACGTCACGATCACCCGGCACGACGCCGTCCCCGGCAGCAACGGCCGCACCTGGTCCGGCGCGGAGGCGTTGTCCAGCACCAGCAGCATCCGGCGGCCCGACAGCAACGACCGCAGCATCGTGCTCTGCTCGTCCGCGTCCGGCGGGATCTCGTCCGGCGGCACGCCCAGCGCCCGCAGGAACCGCGACAGCACGTCCACCCCGTCCGCCGGCGCCCTCAGGGCGTACCCGCGCAGGTCGACGTAGAGCTGCCCGTCCGGGAACCGGTCCCGCAGCAGGTGCGCGGTGTGCACCGCCAGCGTCGTCTTGCCCACCCCCGGCGGCCCCGCCAGCGTCACGATCGGCACCGACCCGCCCGTGATCAGCCCGGAGACCCGCTCCACGTGCCACGACCGCCCGGTGAAGTCCGCGATGTCGTCCGGCAGCCGCATCGGCGACGACGGCGCGCGTTCCGGCTCCCGTGCCACCACCGGCGCCGCCAGCTCCGGCGCCCCCACCAGGATCGCCTGGTGCAACGACCGCAGCTCCAGCGTCGGGTCGATGCCCAGCTGCTCGTCCAGCGTCCGGTCGAGCTGCCGGAACGCCTCCAGCGCCTCCGCCTGCCTGCTGCAGCGGTACAGCGCGAGCATCAGCTGAGCCCAGAACCGCTCCCGCAACGGATGGTCCCGCGTCAGCGCGAACAGCTCCGGCACCAGGTCCGCGTGGTTGCCCAGCGCGAGCTCCGCGTCGATCCGCTGCTCGTGCACCGTCATCAGCAGCTCGGTCAGCCGCGGCGCGTGTTCGGCGTACAGAGTCTCGGAGGGCACGTCCGACAGCACCGGCCCGCGCCACAGCTCCAACGCCTCGGCGAACGCCTTCCGCGCCGTGGCCAGGTCATCAACGGAAGCAGCCGCACGGCCGCGAGCCGCCGCGTCAGCGAACCGATGCGCGTCCACGGCCAGCGGGTCCACCCGCATCCGGTAGCCGTCAGCGGCCGTCTGGATCAGCGACGGATCACCCAGCGCCGCCCGCAGCCTCATCACGTACGTCTGCAACGTCCCACGCGTGCGCGCAGGCGGTGTGTCCCCCCACACGTGCTCGACGAGTTCCGTCACGGGAACGACGCGGTTCGGCCGCAGCAGCAACGCCGCCAGCAACGCCCTGTGCTTGCCCGCCCGCAGTACGACGGAGGAGCTCTCCAGGCGTACTTCCATCGGGCCGAGCAGCCGGAACTGCGGACCCGAAGCCATCGCCTACCCCTCGTGCGAGCCAGATCTTCCCCGTCCACCCGACAGCCTATTGGCGCACTGTCGCCGGGTGACATCGGCGCGTCAGCGATACGTCAGCGCCGTACGGCAATCTTCTTCATGTCCCGGTCGGGGGGCCGGGGCAACAAACTTCTCGGGTTCTGCGGAAGTCTCCGCGGATCACGATCGCTGGGGGTCGAAAGGCCCAGGAGCACTCTCTCAGCTCCTGGGCCTTTCGCGCATTCCACCTGCTGTTACTTGGCGTAGATCGCGTCGATGTCGGACGAGTAGGTCGTCGCCACGACGGAGCGCTTCAGCTTCAGCGACGGCGTCATCTCGCCACCCGCCTCGGTGAAGTCGACCGGCAGCACCCGGAACTTGCGGATCGCCTCGGCCTTGGACACCGACTTGTTCGCCTCGTCCACCACGGCCTGGATCTCGGCCAGCAGGTCCGCGTCCTCGATCAGGTCGGGGACCTCGGCCGACGCCGGCTTGCCGTGCGACTCCTTCCACGACGGGAAGAACTCCGGGTCGATCGTGATCAGCGCACCGATGAACGGCTGCTTGTCACCGACGACCATGCACTGCGAGATCAGCGGGTGCGCCCGGATCCGGTCCTCGAGCTGCGCGGGGGAGACGTTCTTGCCACCGGCGGTGACGATGATCTCCTTCTTGCGGCCCGTGATCTTCAGGAACCCGTCGCCGTCGAGCTCGCCGATGTCACCGGTGTGGAACCAGCCGTCCTCCAAGGCCTCCTTGGTGGCGGCCTCGTTGTTCCAGTACCCGGTGAACACGATCTCGCCCTTGATGAGGATCTCGCCGTCCTCGGCGATCTTCACCGACGTGCCGGGCACCGGGAGGCCGACCGTGCCGACCTTCTCCTGGCCGCGGAACGTCACGCACGCCGCCGCCGACGTCTCGGTCAGGCCGTAGCCCTCGTAGACCGGGATGCCCGCGCCGCGGAAGAAGTGCGACAGCCGGTCACCCAGCGGCGCGCCACCGGAGACCGCCGCGATCGCGCGGCCACCGAGGGCGGCGCGCAGCTTCGTGAACACCAGCTTGTCGAACACCGCGTGCTTGATCCGCAGGCCGAGGCCTGGACCACCGTTGTCGAGCGCCGTGCTGTACTCGACCGACGTGGCCTCGGCGGCGTCGAAGATCTTGCCCTTGCCGCCGGCGTGCGCCTTCTGCTTCGCGCCGTTGTAGACCTTCTCGAACACGCGCGGCACCGCGACGACGAACGTCGGGCGGAACTGGCCGAGGTCCTCGACGAGGTTCTTCACGTCCGCCGTGTGCCCCACGGTCACCCGCGAGTACACGCACGCCAGCGCCAGGGCACGCGCCAGGATGTGCGCCAGCGGCAGGAACAGCAGCAGCGAGTTGCCCGAGGTGAGGATCTCGGGGAACCGCGACAGCGCCGAACGCACCTCGGACAGCAGGTTGCGGTGCGTCAGCGTGCAGCCCTTGGGACGGCCGGTGGTGCCGGACGTGTAGACCAGCGTCGCCGTCTGGTCGGCCTTCGCCTGCCCGCGGCGCTCGTGGACCTGCTCGTCGGTGATCTCGGCACCCAGCGCGGTCAGCTCGTCGACCGCGGCTGCCGGGCCGTCGATCTGCCACACGTGGCGCAGCTCGGGCAGCGTGCCGACGACGTCGTCGACCATCGCGCGGTGCGACGACGCCTCGACGAACACCGCCTTCGCGCCGGAGTCGGACAGGATCCACTCGATCTGGTCCGCCGACGACGTCTCGTAGATGGGCACCACGACGCCGCCCGCCGCCCAGATGGCGAAGTCGAGCAACGACCACTCGTAGCGCGTCTTGGACACCAGGCCGACCCGGTCTCCGAGCTCCAGACCTGCTGCTACCAGGCCCTTCGCGACTGCCATCACCTGCGCGGCGAAGTCACGCGCGGTGATGTCGACCCAGGTGCCGTCGACCTGCCTGCGGAAGCTGACGGCGTTGCCGAAGCGCTCCGCGTTGGCCCACACCATGTCGGTGAGGTTCTCCTCCGGAGCCACTGCGGCCGTGGCGGGGACGCTGAACTCGCGCACGTCAACCTCCGTACGGTGATTTGTTACTGGTGGGGAAACTTAGCGTGTGATTCCGGCGATACAAAGGTCGGTACGCCCTTCCGTTACCTTTTGTCCTCATGGCCAGCGTGGACGTCGTCGACGAGACTTTCCTGGCGGTACCACCCGGAGTGGTCGCCGCCGCCTTCGCACCGCCCTCGTCGTGGCGGGCGTTCTGGCCTGATCTGGACCTGGACGTCTACGCCGACAGGGGCGAAGAAGGCCTGCGCTGGACGGTCGGCGGCGCGCTCGTCGGCACGATGGAGATCTGGCTCGAACCGATGCTCGACGGCACTGTGCTGCACTACTTCCTCCGCGCTGATTCTCCCGCCGGGCCGCTCACGCCGCGCAACGCCCGCCGTGAGGTGCAGCGCCGTCAGCTCGACGCGAAGTCCGTCGCACTGGGGCTCAAGCTGACTCTGGAGGACGGTCGCCCGGCCGGCTGCCCGCCGGCAGGGTGATCTTGCTCGACGCCCGTCTCGGGGAACACCCCCATGCGGCGTCAACTAGGTTGGAACCGTGCGGGTTCACGTGGTCTCGGATGTGCACGGCAACGCGGAGGCTCTGGCGCGCGCCGGTGAGGGGGCGGACGCCCTCGTGGTGCTCGGCGACCTGATCGACTTCGTCGACTACCACGACCACTCCAGGGGGATCCTCGGCCGCGTCTTCGGCGCGGAGAAGGTCGGGATCTTCGCCGAGCTGAGACGCGGCACCAGGCGCGCGGACACCGCGAGCTACATCCGGTCGCTGTGGGACGGGCTCGCCGACGCCCGTTCCGTGGTCGAGGAAGCGGTGCTGGAGCAGTACCACGCGTTGTTCAGCGCGATGTCCGCGCCGACGTACGCGACACCGGGCAATGTGGACAGTCCGCACCTGTGGCCGCAGTTCGCCGGAGACGGCGTGCACGTCCTCGACGGCGAGGCCGCGGAGATCGGCGGGCTGAGGTTCGGCTTCGCGGGCGGTGGACTGATGGTGCCAGGGCTGGTCCGCAACCCCAACGCGCCGTGGTTCCCGTACCTGCGCACGGAGCAGGACATGGCCTCCGCCCTGGACCGGATGGGGCAGGTCGACGTGCTGTGCACGCACATCCCGCCGCTCGTGCCGGAGCTGACCTACGACGTCGTCGCGCGCCGTCCCGAATGGGGATCACGGGCCGCGCTGGACAAGATCGAGCGCGAACGGCCGCGCTGGTCGGTGTTCGGGCACGTGCACCAGCCGTTGGCCAGGCGCGTGCGCGTCGGCTACACCGAGTGCATCAACGTCGGGCACTTCCAGCGCAGCGGCAAGCCTCACGTCCTCAACTGGTAAAGACGCGAGTAACCTCCTCACTCATGGCCGACGAGTCCACTCAGTCCATCGTCATCGACGCTCCGCCTGAGAAGATCATGGCGATCATCGCGGACTTCCCGTCGTACCCGGACTGGGCGAACGGGATGAAGGAAGTCGAGGTCCTCGACTCCCTCCCCGACGGCCGTGCCGAGCAGGTGCGGTTCGCGATCGACCAGGGTCCCGTGAAGGACGAGTACACCCTGAAGTACGACTGGGCCGCCGACGGTCTGTCGGTGAAGTGGGCGCTCGTCAAGGGCACCATGCAGAAGGCGCAGCAGGGCAGCTACGTGCTCGCGCCGTCCGGCACCGGCACCAAGGTCACCTACACGCTGTCGGTGCAGCTGGTCATCCCGATGATCGGCCTGTTCCGCCGCAAGGCCGAGAAGATGATCCTCGACACCGCGCTCAAGGAACTCAAGAAGCGCGCGGAGAAGGCGGCTTGAGCCGGGTCCTGCTCTTCACCGGCAAGGGCGGGGTCGGCAAGACGACGCTGTCGGCCGCCACGGCGGCCTCGCTGGCCGCGCACGGCCGCAAGGCGCTCGTGGTCTCCACCGATCCCGCGCACTCGCTGGGCGACGCGCTCGACGTGCGTCTCGGCGCCGAACCGTCCGAAGTGGACGGTTCGGACGGGCTGTTCGCCTGCCAGATCGACCCGCGCGGCCTCGTCGACGAGGCGTGGGGCGACCTGCGCGGGCACCTGCGGACCGTGCTGGCGGGCGCCGGTGTCGACGAGCTCGACGCCGAGGAACTGACCGTGCTGCCCGGTGTCGAGGAGCTCCTCGCGCTGGCGGAGGTGCGGCGGCTCGCGGCGTCCGGGCCGTGGGAGGTCGTGGTCGTCGACTGCGGGCCGACCGCGGAGACGTTGCGGCTGCTGTCGCTGCCCGAGGCGTTCGCCGGTTATCTCGAACGGCTCTTCCCGACCCACCGGCGCGTGGTGCGCGGGCTCCTCGCGGGCGTCGCGGGCACCGGGACCGTCGAGAAGTGGGACGCCACGGCCGACGCGCTGAGCCGGCTCGCCGAGCGGCTGGACGCGTTGCGCTCGATGCTCGCGGACTCCTCGTCGTGCTCGGTGCGGCTGGTGCTGACGCCCGAACGCGTCGTCGCCGCCGAGACCCGGCGCACGCTGACCGCGTTGGCGTTGCAGAGGATCCGGGTCGACAGCGTGATCGCGAACCGCCTGGTGCCCTCGCCCGGTGCGGCGCGCGGTGCCGCTGCCTCGTGGCTGCGCACGCGTCGCCAGGAGCAGGACGCGGTGCTGGCCGAGCTGACCGGGATCGGTGAGATCCGCACGGTCGACCACCGCGCGTCGGAGCCCGTGGGCGTGACGGCGCTGCTGGAGGTCGCCGAGCAGCTCTACGGCGACTCGGACCCGTTGCCGGGCGCGGCCCTCTCGGAGTCGTTGCTGGAGGTGTCGGGCAGCGGGCGTGGGCTCGACGCCCGATACTCGCTGCGCATCGCGCTGCCGCTGACCGACGACACGGAGCTGGACCTCGCGCGCGTGGGCGACGACCTGGCGCTGACCGTGGACGGCCGGCGTCGGCTCGTGGCGCTGCCGTCGTTGTTGAGGCGCTGCATCGTCACCGGTGCCGAGATGGACTCGGGTGGCGTGACGGTGGGGTTCCGCCCGGACCCTTCACTGTGGCGTTGACCGGGGCGCTGATCAGGAGCTTGTAGATGACCCAGGACAACACCGGCAAGCTCGCCGAGGAGCTGCGGCTGCTCATCGACACGGCCGCCGAGCGCATGCAGCCGTGGCTGCAGCGCGTCTCCGAGGCGGGCGACGGCGCGCACACGCCCGAGACGTGCGGCTGGTGCCCGTTGTGCAACGGCGTGGCGCTGCTGCGCGGCGACCGCTCCGAACTGGCCGCGAAGGCCGCCGAACACGCGGCAGGCCTCGTCGCCGTGCTGCGGGCGGCACTGCGCGAGCCCGGCACGCCGCCTCCCGCGAGTGCCGCGGAGGAGCCGACCACCGACGCCGGCCAGCGCGTGCAGCACATCAAGGTCGTCAGGAAGACCGACTAGTGCTCACGGTCGGAGTGGACATCGGCGGCACCAGCGTGCGCGCGGGCGTCGTGGACCCGCGCGGCTCGGTGCTGGACACCTCACGCGCCCCCACCCCGGCGGGCGAACGCGCGCTCGAGGACGCGATCGTCGCCGCCGTGGAGGAGGTGGCGGACCGCCACGCCGTGAACGCCGTCGGCCTGGCCGTGGCGGGTTTCATCGCCTCGGACCGCCGCACGGTCCGTTTCGCACCCCACCTGGCGTGGCGGCAGGCGGACGTCGCCGACCGCATGAGCGACCGCCTGGGCATGCCGGTCGTCCTGGAACACGACGCGAACGCCGCCGCCCTCGCCGAACACCGCTTCGGCGCGGCCCGAGGCGCCAAGACCGCGGTCCTCGTCGCCATCGGCACGGGCATCGGCGCCGCGCTGCTGCTCAACGGCGAGGTCTTCCGCGGCGCGTACGGCGTGGCTCCCGAACTGGGCCACCTGCGCGTCGTGCCGGACGGCCGCCCCTGCCCGTGCGGCAAGAACGGCTGCTGGGAGCGCTACTGCAGCGGCACGGCCCTGAGCGCCACCGCCGTCGAACTGCTCGCCAAGCACCCTGGCGTCTCGACCGTCCTGGCCCGCGAGGCCGCCGGCGACTCCCGCGCGGTGACCGGCCGCCGGGTGGCAGGCGCCGCCCGCGACGGCGACCCGCTGGCCAAGCGCGCGATGGCCGACCTGGCCCGCTGGCTCGGCGAGGGCCTGGCGCTCGTCGCCGACGTCTACGACCCCGAGGTGATCGTCATCGGGGGAGGCGTGTCGACCTCGGCGCCGCTGTTCCTCGACGACGCCCGCGAGCGCTACTCGGCCGTGGTGACGGGAGCGGGCCATCGGCCGCTGGCCCGGATCCGCACCGCCCAGCTCGGCGACGACGCGGGCATCGTGGGCGCGGCGACCCTGGCCCGCGAGATGGCCACGTCGATGACTTCGCAGACGGCCTCCCAAACGAACTCCCAGACGAACTCACGGGCGGCCAAGAACCACTCGCGCCGCTCCTGACCCGCTGCCGCATCCCCGCACTGATATACCGGCCGCGCCGATATATCAGTTCCTGCGGTGCCGCTGACCTGCTGCTTAGCAATGACTCTTTGGACTTCGTCCGCAAAAGACTCATTGCAAAGGGGTTCGGGGAGGTGTCGGGCGGCGCGGGCTCGGGTACCTGACAGAGATCGGCGAAGCGGACGTGAGGAGGCTCCGATGACGAAGCATCCGTACGAGCCGGGTGATCAGGTCGAGTGGTCGAGCCACGGATCGCGGACCCACGGCGAGGTCGAAGAGGAGATCACCAGCGAGACGCGCGCCGCCGGGCGCAAGGTGAAGGCTTCCGAGGACGAACCGCAGTACCGCGTGCGTAGTGCCAAGAGCGGTAAGGACGCGGTGCACAAGCCGTCCGCGCTGCGCCGGCGTTCGACGTCCGGCTGACCTGCTGCCGGGCAGCTTTGCACCAACTCGTTTGCGGACGAAGTCAAAAGACCTGTTGCAAAGGTGCTGGTCAGCGGGGCTGATATATCGGTTGGGGAATGTCGCGGCGGGTGTGTCGGGGTTGTTCACCCGCCGCGAACATCCAGCTCCAACGACCGGTCGCGAAGGACCGGACCCAGATCTAGCGGCCGAGCAGGCGCAGGATGCGCGGGCGGCGCTTGGCGCGCTCCGCGTCCTTCTTGCTCAGGGTCGCCATGGCGCGGGCCATCATCAGGTGCTGCATCTGGTCCATGGGCGACACGGTAAGCACGACCGAATCGTTATCTGAAGGTTTGAGTGGCCGTTATCACGTCGTTACCAAGTAAGACGTGACGCGTCACACCTGGGCGCCGTCGTCCCATCCCGAGTCGGGCGGAGGGGTGTTGCGCATGCGCAGGATCAGCCAGCCGACGCCCGCGCACAGGGCGACCAGCGACAGCGGCGTGCCGATGCGTGCCTGCAGTCCGAAGATGCCGGGTGCGACCAGCAGGAGGATGCCCAGCACGAACAGGCCGAGCGCCGCGAGCGTGGAGGCGCGCAGCACCGGGAACGGCGGTGGCTCCGGCGGGACGTAGTGGTCCTCGTCGGCCGGATCCCTGGCTTCTGGCTCGTCAGCGGGGTCCGGTTCCGGTTCGTCGGCCACGACCGTGCGTGGTTCCGGGTCTTGCGGGCCCGCCTCGTCGAGGTCGAGCCAGTCCTTGCCGACCCCGTCCCGTTCGAGACCCGCGACGATCTCGGCAAAGAGCTCGTCGACGTTCTCCGGTCCGTCGGTCGAGTCGCGCCGGGCGTTCATCCAGAGCCTCTCCCACGTGCCGCCACCCTCTGACCCCACATCGTTGCACGGGTGGGATGTGTTGCGGGTTACGGCGGTCGGCCTAGTGATGGCCCTCATGACGTTCCGGCGGCGGTCGTCGGCGGGTTCTCGCGTCACGGCCGTGACGCACTAAGCCGGGACTCGTTGTGTGAGGTGCGGTCGGCTCCGTAGGCTGATTGTCGGGATCAAGGTTCGCGGGGTCTTAAGGGAGGCGCTTCCCAAGGTGCTGTACTGGTTGATGAAGCACGTCCTCCTGGGGCCGATTCTGCGGCTGTTCTTCCAGCCGAAGATCATCGAGGGCGCCGAGAACATCCCGAAGGACGGTGGCGCCATCCTGGCGAGCAACCACCTCGCCGTCTCCGACTCGTTCTTCCTGCCGCTGATGCTGTCGCGGCGAGTGACGTTCCCGGCGAAGATCGAGTACTTCACCGGCACGGGGATCAAGGGCAAGCTGCAGAAGTGGTTCTTCTCCGGCGTCGGCCAGGTGCCGATCGACCGGTCCAGCGCGTCCGCCGCGCAGGGAGCGCTCGACACCGGTGTGCGGATCGTGCGCGAGGGCAAGCTGCTCGGCATCTACCCCGAGGGCACGCGGTCGCCCGACGCCCGCCTCTACAAGGGCAAGGTCGGTGTCGCGTGGATCGCGCTGGAGTCCGGTGCGCCGGTCATCCCCGTCGCGATGTTCGGCACGGACAAGGCCAACCCCATCGGCTCCCGGATGTGGAAGCCGTACCCGATCCGCATCAAGATCGGGAAGCCGCTCGACTTCTCCCGCTACGAGGGCCTGTCGGGTGACAGGTTCGTGCTGCGCTCGATCACCGACGAGATCATGTACGCGTTGATGGAGCTCTCCGGCCAGGAGTACGTCGACGTCTACGCGGCGAAGGCCAAGGAGCAGACGCCGGACGTGCCGAAGCAGGGCAAGCCGGACGACCGGGTGCCCGAGAAGAAGGCGAGCTGACCGCACCCCTAGGGTGTCGCGGTGCGGTTTTTCTACGACTGTGAGTTCATCGAGGACGGGCTGACGATCGACCTCGTGTCGATCGGTGTGGTCGACGAGGAAGGCCGCGAGTTCTACGCCGTGTCCACCGAGTTCGATCCCGATCGAGCGGGTCCGTGGGTGCGGCAGAACGTCCTCAACCAGCTGCCCTCGCCCGCGGACAAGGCGTGGCGCGGCCGCGAGCGCATCCGCGAGGACCTGCTCGACTTCCTCGGCGCCCGCAACGCGGCGCGTGACGAGGTCGAGCTGTGGGCGTGGTTCGCCGCCTACGACCACGTGGCGCTGGCGCAGCTGTGGGGTGCGATGCCGGCGTTGCCGCGCGCGTTGCCCCGCTTCACGCGCGACCTGCGGCAACGCTGGGACGACGTCGGCCGCCCCAAGCTGCCGGCCCCGCCCGCGGACGCGCACGACGCCCTCGCCGACGCGCGGCACAACCTCGCACGGTGGAAGGTGATCGAGGAGCAGCGGCGGAAAATCGGGTTTCCTGTCCGGTAAGTGAGACCCGCGTTGCTGCACCGATACAGCTCGTGAAAGTCTGCGTGACACAGAACACGAGAGATGGGGAAGCAGATGCGCATCGGTGTGCTCACTGGCGGTGGTGACTGCCCCGGTCTGAACGCCGTGATCCGGGCCGTGGTCCGCAAGGGCATCAAGGCACACGGCTGGGAGATCGTCGGGTTCCGCAACGGGTGGCAGGGCCCGATCGAGAACCTCACCAAGGAGATCGGCCTCGCGGACGTCGAGGAGATCCTCACCCGCGGTGGCACCATCCTGGGCTCGTCGCGCACGAACCCCTACAAGGTCGAGGGCGGTGTCGACCGCATCCGCGAGACCATCGCGGCGAACAACATCGACGCCATCATCGCGATCGGCGGCGAGGACACCCTCGGTGTCGCGAAGCGCCTGACCGACGACGGCATCGGCGTCGTGGGTGTGCCGAAGACGATCGACAACGACCTCGGCGCCACGGACTACACGTTCGGCTTCGACACGGCCGTGCACATCGCGACCGAGGCCATCGACCGCCTGCGCACCACGGCCGAGTCCCACCACCGCGCGCTCGTCGTCGAGGTCATGGGCCGCCACGCCGGCTGGATCGCGCTGCACTCCGGTCTCGCCGGTGGCGCGAACGTCATCCTCGTCCCGGAGCGCCCGTTCAACGTCGACAAGGTCGTCGGCTGGGTCGAGCGCCGCTTCGAGAGCGAGTTCGCGCCGATCATCGTCGTCGCCGAGGGCGCGATCCCCGAGGGCGGCGCCGAGATGCTGCACTCCGGTGAGCGCGACGCCTTCGGTCACGTCCGCCTCGGTGGCGTCGGCCAGTGGCTCGCGGAGGAGATCGCGGACCGCACCGGCAAGGAGTCCCGCGCGGCCATCCTCGGCCACATCCAGCGCGGTGGCACGCCGACCGCCTACGACCGCGTCCTCGCGACCCGCTTCGGCCTGCACGCCGTCGACGCCGTCGCCGCCGGCGACTTCGGCACCATGGTCGCGCTGCGCGGCACGGACATCGTCCGCGTGAAGCTGTCGGAGGCGACGGCCGAGCTCAAGACGGTTCCGACCGAGCGCTACGAAGAGGCCGAGGTCTTCTTCGGTGCCTGATCTCTGGGCCTGATCTCTGGGCCTGATCCCGGGACCTGGTCCTGGGCTCATATCCAGTATCCGATATATCAGTTATGCAAAAGACGTTTGCGGTCGTCCGCAAACGTCTTTTGCATAAGGGGTGGTCCCGCTCGCTGGGACTCTCGCTGTGATCGCTCTCCCGCTGACTGCGATGGTGAATTCATCATCCGTTGAGCAGTCAAGGGAGACCTCATGAGCGACGCGCGAGTCGTCCTGCCCGAGCCGGACGCCGACGAGACAGGGCCCTACACCCACCTGGGTTTCGCGACGGCCAAGGCAGGCCACGAGGACGAGGTCGAGGCGCTGATCCTCGGTCTCGTCGAGCCGTTGCGCGCGGAAGAGGGCTCGATCGAGTTCCACGTCCACCGCGACCGGGCCGACCGGTCGCAGTTCGTGATCTACGAGATGTTCCGGTCGAAGCAGGACCTCGAGAAGCACCTCGCCGAGCCGTACGTCCACGAGTTCCGTCGCGCCATCCAGCCACTGGTCGACGGCCCGTTGCGTCAGCAGTTCCTGCGGATGTCCAGCGACCTGCCGGCGGTGAGGTGAACCGTGGGTCTGCTGATCTTCGCCGTCGTCACCCTGCTGTTCCTGCTCACCCGCAGGATGTGGGGCAGGCTCACCGGCAACCCGCTGCCCCAGGTCACCGCGCGCCCCGGCAGCGGTTTCCTGGCCCGCCTCGGCAAGTCGAGGACGCGCCCGAAACCGACGGTCGCCCCACCGAGGAACGCCGGACCGAGGCTGGCCCGCTACGACTGCGACGTGCTCGTCGTCGGTGCCGGCCCGAGCGGCCTGATGACGGCGGCACTGCTGGTCCGCCAGGGCGTCAAGGTGTGCGTGGTCGACGCCAACGCCGGTCCCGCCACCGAGTCGAGGGCGTTCGCCGTCCAAGCCCGCACGATCGAGCTGTTCAGGAGCATCGGACTCGCCGACGAGCTGCTCGGCCGCGGCATCGCCACCACCGGCATCCGCTTCCACATCAGGGGCAGGCACGTCGGCGGCCTCGACTTCGACCGCGCCAGGGCGGCCACGACGCCGTACCAGTTCATCCTGATGGCGCCGCAGTCCGAAGTGGAGGAGGTGCTGCTCCAGGACCTCGCGCGGCACGGCGTCACGGTCCGCCGGGGCACCCGGCTCACCGGACTCCGCCAGACCGAGGACGCCGTCACCGCGGTGCTCGGCGAGCGCACGATCACCGCCCAGTACGTCGTCGGCGCGGACGGCGCCCACAGCACCGTCCGGCAGCAGCTCGGGCTCCGCTTCGACGGCGACAAGTACGGCCAGCGCTACCTCCTGGCCGACTGCAAGGTCGAGTGGCCGCTCGACCACGCGCACTTCCGGGTGTTCATGAACCGCGACCGCATCGGCCTGTTCCTGCCGCTCAACGGATCCGAGACCTCACGCGTGATGGTCACCGACTTCGGCGAGCAGGGAGCGGAGTTCGACCTCGGGCAGCTGCAGGACGAGCTGCGCAGGGCGATGAACCTGCCCGTCACCCTCAGCGCCCCGATCTGGACCAGCCGCTACCAGGTCCACCTGCGCGGAGTCGACGACTACCGGCGCGGCAGGGGTTTCCTCGTCGGCGACGCCGCCCACATCCACTCCCCGGCGGGCGGCCAGGGCATGAACACGGGCCTGCACGACGCCGCCAACCTGGCGTGGAAGCTCGCGGCGGCGATCAACGAGGACGTCGACCTGCTCGACACCTACTCCGCGGAACGGCACCCGGCGGGCATCAGGCTGCTGAAGTTCACCGACCGCCTCTACCGGGTCGCGGCGGGCCTGCGCGGCTGGCAGGCGTGGCTGCGTGACACCGCGGGACCGTTCCTGATCGGACGGATGTCGGCGGCGCCGATCCCGCACCGCAAGTCGTTCCAGCGCCTCTCGCAGATCAGCCTCGGCTACCGGCCCAGCGAGATCAACGTCAACGAGCTGCTCTACTCCCTCAAAGGCCCGCTCGCCGGCCAGCGCGTCCCGAACGCCCGGATCAACGACCGCGAGCAGGTGTTCGATCTGCTGCGGGACTACCGGCTGCACGTCATCGCGTTGTCCCGCAAGCACCTCACCACCGCCGAGATCAACGAGCACACGGCAGGTCTCGCCGGGCTCGGCGTCCCGGGCCACCTCGTCGCACGGGTCGAGGCCAGGCAGGACGAGCGCGTGCACCGGGCCGACTCGCCGCAGGTGTTCGAGCACTTCGGTCTCACCGAACCCGATTCCCAGGCCCTGTACGTGATCCGCCCGGACGGCCACGTCGCCTGGCGCTGTGACGAGCTCGACTTCGAGGCCTGCCGGCGGTTCCTCGCGACCGTGCGCCGACCGGCCAGGCAGCAGGTCCAGGCGGCATGACGAGAAGGGGCCCGGCGAACCGGGCCCCTTTCTCACGCCATCGCGGGCGATATGTCCATGTGCACGCGATAGTCCACGATCTCCTCGCCGGACATCCAGATCACCGTCACGCACGGCAACGCGAGCGGCTTCCCGTCCGGCGCCTCGGTCTCGATGGTGAACCGGCAGAACAACTGGTCGCCGACCTCCGCGACCTGGTCGACCACGTGCCGCACCCACGGCAGCGCACCGGCCGCACCCGCCGTCGCCGCAACGACAGCGGCACGGCCGATCAACGGTTCGTTGTTGCCGAAGACGTAAGTGGCATCAGCAGCGAACCAAGCGCCGAAAGCCTCAGCGTCACCGGAGTCGACCGCGGCACACATCTGCCGCACCATGTCGGTGCGGTCAACAGCAGGGCGCGTCATGGCTTCCTCTGCAGCGAAAGACCGTGCTGCACCATGATCTCCGCGACCAGCTTCATGTCCCGCGGCCCCGGCGGCAGCTCGGACAACGCCTGGTAGTAGTTCTCCAGCCCCGGCGGCGACACGACGGCCACCACGCGCGTCTCCTCGTCGAAGGGGTTGTGGAACATGTGCGGCACCCCGCGCGGCATCAACAGCGAGTCGCCAGCCGCCAGCACGTGCTCCTCGCCGTCCAGTTCGACGACGACCCGTCCCTGCACGCACGTGAACAGCTCGTCCTCGCGGGAGTGGATGTGCGTGGGCGGCCCGCCGAGGTTCGGCGGCACCACGTACTCGAACAGCGAGTAGGCGCCCTTGGTGTCCGCGCCGGTCAGCCGGGTGTAGATGCCCAGGCCGATCGCGCCGACGTTCGCGCCCTCACCGCTGCGGTAGACGTGATGCTTCACGGGGGTTTCCATGGTCTCCAACCTCGATTCGACTGAGACGGGCGAGCAGTTGGGGCGTGACCTTGCGGTACGCCGAGGGCGCCACCGGGTTGAGCCAGTGCGACGCGCGGGTCATCCGGCCGATCTGCAGGCCGAGGTCCGACAGCACCTCGTCGGCGTTCTTCAGCGAGAACGGGATGATCTTCGTGCCGCGGCAGTGGTGCGTGTTCGTCGCGCCGTCCATGAACGCGAGCTGTGCTGCCACGTCCGCCTGGCGCGTCTGGTCGTCCGGCAGCGAGAGCGCTCCCACGATGTCGGCCGCGATCCACAGCGCCGCCATCTCCGCGTTGAGAGGGCTGAAGAACGACGAGTTGTAGCCGTTGAAGTACAGGCCCGGCACGCCGATCGGCTGGATCTGGCGGTACAGCGCGAAGTTGCCGCGTTCGTCGAACAACCGCTCCTGCACCTCGGAAGGCAGGAACGGCACGCCCTGGGTGAACCCGGTGGCGCACACGATCAAGTCGGCGGGCAGCACCGCGCCGTCCGAGAGCTCCGCGCCACCGGCCTTGAGCCGTGCGATGGTCCTGTCGCGGTGCACGCGGATCTCGCCAGACTCGACGCCCTCGAAGAACCCTTCGGTGGCAAGGCCGATCGCGCCCTTGACGATGTCCTCCATCTGCCCGGACGGCACCAGGTCGTGCCTCGCGAGCCCGAACTGCCGCACCGACACCGACCCCAGCGAGTTGAGCATCGAGCGCCGCACCCGATTCGCCGGGCCGTGCAGGAACTTCTCGAACCCGCGCAGCCACCGGTAGCGGAACAGCGCCTCGCCCATGCGGGTCAGCAGCAGCATCTTGAAGTTGACGACACCGCCGATCTTGCGCGGGACCTTCCACAGCAGCTGCCGCGCGATGATGTCGGTGCTCGCGGCGACACCGCTGATCGGCACCGTCACGTCGCACGCCGACTTGCCGTACCCGACGACGAGCGCGTGTTTGCCGCGCGCCTCCTCGACGTCGAGGAACTCGGTGCCCGCGAGCACGCGCCCGCCCGCTGCCTCGAACTCGTCACGGCCGGGGAAGTCCGGCACGGAGGGTTCGCAGAAGACGCCGTTGGCCACGACGACGCGGTCGTAGCGGTAGGTCGTGCCCGTGTGCGTGGTCAGCTCCCATGCGCCGCCGACGGGCACGACGGACGTCACCGTGGTCTCCAGGCGCAGGCACGCGTCGACACCGAAGTGCCACGTGTACGCCTCCAGGTATGCCTGCACCTGCTCGCCGGTCGGCCACTCCGGCAGGTCCTTCGGCATCGGGAAGTCGGAGAACGAGTACTGGGCCTTCGGGCTCTGCGTGGTGAGACCGGGGTAGCGCCGGGTGCGGCTCCACACGCCGCCGACGTCCGGTGTCCGGTCGAACACCTCGACCTCGTGCCCTGCCTGCAGCAACACCTTCGCGGTGGTGAGGCCGGCGACTCCGGCGCCGATGATCGCGACTCGCATCCTGGGCCTCCTCGGTGAGGACGTGACGGACCACACTGTGGAGCGCCCCCGTGTCGGCGGCCAACCAGAAGTCCCGGCTAGTGGGACTCCCAGCGCCGCGTCGAGTAGGCGCGTGTCGCCGCCGAGGCGGCCATCCGCACGGCGGGGCCGATCCGTTCCGGCCGCACCGCCGCACTCGGGCCGGTCACGGACAACGCCGCGGCGACCGCACCACCGGCACTGAAGATCGGGGCCGCGATGCAGCTGATGCCGACGATGCCCTCCTCGCGGTCGTAGGCCCAGCCCCGGTCGGGGATGGCGGCGAGCTCACGGCGCAACGTGGTCGGACTGGTGATGGTGCGGGGTGTGCGACGTTCCAGGCCGGCGGCGATCACCGCGTCCACAGTGGACGGGTCGGAGTAGGCGAGCATGGCGCGGCCCAGTCCTGAGCAGTGCGCCGGGATCACGCCGCCGACCTGGTCGAGCATCGGCATCGGCCGGTGCCCGGTGATCTTGTCCACGACCAGCACCCTGGTGCCGTCGAGCACGCCGAGCTGGACCGTGACGCGGGCGGCCGCGTAGAGGTCCTGCAGGAACGGCATCACGGCCTCGCGCAGCTCGTGCCGCACGGGCACCAGGCCGGAGAGCTTGAACAGGCCGGTGCTGATCCGGTAGCGGTCGTGCGGCTTGTCGAGCCAGCCGAGCTCGATCATGCGCGCCGCCGTCCGGTGCACCGTCGAGCGCGGAAGCCCGGACCTGCGCACCAGTTCGGCGAGACCCAGCTCGCGGTGCGTGACGTCGAAGGCGTCCAGGATCGCCGCCGCGCGTTCGAGTGAACCGCTCGGCTCGCCCGACTGCGAGTCCCGGTCACTGGGACTCATCCTTGGTCAACCATTCGCACACGGCGACTGTAGGAGCTCATGGACGCAAACACCACGCGGGTCGCGCTCGTCGGGGGCGGCGCCGGCGGAATCGGTGCGGCGACGGCCGCGGCGCTCGTCGAGAGCGGGCACCTCGTCGTGCTGGCCGGACGCACCGAGTCGACGCTGAAGGAGACCGCCGCGCGCCTCGGCGCGGACCACGTCGTCTGCGACCTCGCCGATCCGGCCGAGGCCACCGCGGTGACGGGCGAGGTCACCCGCCGGTTCGGGTCGCTCGACGTGCTGGTCGTGAACGCGGGCGGGCCGTCGCCGGGCGGGCTTCTCGAGGTCCCGGACGCGCAGTGGCACCGAGACCTCGACCTGTTGTTGCTCGGCCCGCTCGCGTTGCTGCGCGAGGCGTTGCCGGCGATGGCAGGGCGCGGGTTCGGGCGGGCCATCACGATCACCTCGACGGCCGTGCGGCAGCCGCAACCCGGCTTGGCGTCGTCGACTGTGCTGCGCGCTGCCGTGACGTCGGCGATGAAGCTGGCGTCACGGCAGTTCGCGGCGGACGGCGTCACGGTCAACTGCGTCGCTCCCGGCGCGACGCTGACACCTCGCCGGATGGAGGTGCTGGTGCGCAGGGCGGAGGCGGCGGGCGTGGACTTCGAGACGGCGGCCGCCCAGGACATGGCGGACATCCCGGCCCGGCGCGCCGCCGACCCCGCCGAGATCGCCGCCGCCGTGGCGTTCCTGGCATCACCGCAGGCTTCGTACGTCAACGGCACCGTGCTGACCGTCGACGGCGGCCGCACCGAGTTCTCCGTCTGAAAGGGATCGCGTTGGCCACCTCAGGACCCGACTTCACCATGACCGACTTCCTCGGGGCGCTCACGCACGCGGTCCGGCCGGACGGCGCGCGTCCGCTGGTCGTGCACGACGACGAGCTGGAGACGATCCCGGCGGGCGCGGTGCCGAACCCGACGACGCTGCGGATCGCGGGCAGGCTGCCGACGTCGACGTTCGAGCTGTTCCGCCAGGTGATCCCGGCGGGGGAGAGCTCGGACATGCAACGGCACTACCACGAGACCGTGCACTTCGTGATCTCCGGCGACGGCCACAGCGAGATCCAGCTCGCCGAGCAGGAGGAGTTCGAGACGGTCACGTGGACCTCCGGCTCGTTCGTCTACACGCCGCCGTGGACCTGGCACCGCCACTACAACGACTCCACCTCGGAGCCGGTCGAGTTCCTCACGATCGAGAACTCGCGACTGCTCGCGCTGTTCGGGCTCGCCCGCAGGCAGAGCGCCGGCCTCGCGACCTTCGACGAGGCCCGCGCCCGTTTCGACACCACATCTGGGGAGGACCAGTGATTCCCGAACACGTCAGCATCTGGGGCGAACTGTCGCATGTGGACCACACCGTGCGGCACGTCGACGTCCCCGTGCGCGGCCACACCGTGCGGACCAGGATCCTGCAGGCGGGCTCCGGCCCGGAACTCGTGCTGCTGCACGGCACCGGCGGCCACCTGGAGGCCTACTCGCGTGACATCGCGGGACTGGCGGAGGACTTCCACGTCACCGCCTACGACATGGTCGGCCACGGCTGGTCCGACCTGCCGGACCTGCCGTACACGATCGACGTGCTGTCCGAGCACCTCGTCGGGCTGCTGGACGCGCTGGGCGTGGAGAAGGCGCACCTGTCCGGTGAGTCCCTGGGCGGCTGGGTGGTCGCGTGGGTCGCCGCGCACTTCCCCGAGCGCGTCGACCGGCTCGTGCTGAACACGCCGGGCAACATCGCGAACAAACCCGAGGTCATGCAACGCATGCGGGACAGCACGATGGCCGCCGTGCTCGACCCGAGCGAGGAGACCGTGCGGCGGCGGGTGGAGTTCCTGTTCCACCACAAGGAGATGGTCACCGACGAGCTGGTGAACCTGCGCCGTCAGGTGTACTCGAGGCCGGGGTTCGTGCAGGCGATCACCAACACGCTGGTGCTGCAGGACCCCGTGGTGCGCAAGGACTTCGCGTGGGACCCGGCGTGGGTGGGCAAGGTCGCGGCACCGACGCTGCTGCTGTGGACGAGCCACGACCCGACGGGCGGGCTGGACGAGGCCGACATGTTGCTGGAGTGGCTGCCGGACGCGCGGTTGCACGTCATCGACGACGCGGGGCACTGGCCGCAGTGGGAGAAGGTCTCGGAGTTCCTCGAAACGCACCGCACCTGGTTGCTGCACGGAAAGGACCCGGTCTGATGGCGGAGATCATCGGGTTCGCGGGGATGTCGCACAGCCCGTTCGCGACGCTGCTGCCCCCGGACGGTTCGGACGGGCCGGGCTCGGTGTTCCTGAGCGACGCGGACCGCGTGCGGCTGGCCGTGGAGAAGCTGGAACCGGATGCGATCGTCGTGATCGGGCCGGACCACTTCCACGCCAACTTCTACGACGTGATGCCGCCGTTCGTGCTCGGGGTCGAGGAAGCGGTGGGGTTCGG
The DNA here is from genome assembly GCF_051853195.1 of Lentzea sp. HUAS TT2. Classification (NCBI taxonomy): domain Bacteria; kingdom Bacillati; phylum Actinomycetota; class Actinomycetes; order Pseudonocardiales; family Pseudonocardiaceae; genus Lentzea; species Lentzea sp. HUAS TT2. The sequence goes on from NZ_CP196667.1 coordinate 4,883,843, forward strand.
TGACTTCGGCAGCAGCTCGGGGCCGTTGCCGGTGGCCCAGACGCTGGCCTGGTCGGCGCACAGCGGGCTGGCGGACGCGGGGTTCGACGTGTCGCTGTCGTACTCGCTGACCGTCGACCACGGCATCGTGCAGAGCTACGAGATGATCACCGGCGGCACGACGCTCCCGTTGGTGCCGCTGGTGGTCAACACGGCCGCGCCGCCGTTGCCGTCGCTGGACCGGTGCGTGGAGCTGGGGCGTGCGTTGGGTGCCGCGCTGCGGTCGTCGGTGTTTCCCGGACGGGTGCTGGTGGTCGCTTCCGGCGGGTTGTCGCACTGGCTGCCGTCCAACGACCCGCGCGACCCGTCCGTGGTGGGGGAGCGGCGCGAGTCGTTGATCAGGGGACGGGCCTACGCGAAGGAGTTCGCCGCGGCGCGCGAGCCTCGGGTGAAGGCGATGGGCGGCAACCCGGACGCGAAGGTGAACGCGGTGTGGGACGGGTGGTTCCTCGACCGGCTGTCGGCGGGGTCGGCCGGTGAGATCGCCGCCATCGGGCACGAGGCGCTGGAGGACCACGCCGGCAGCGGCGGGCACGAGATCCGCTGCTGGCTCATCGGGCAGGTCGCCGTCGGCCTGCCGCTGGTGTGGACGAGTTACGAGCCCGTGCCGGAGTGGATCACCGGCATGGGCATCGGAACCACGTTCCCCGTGTGACGGCTAGCGCGTGAGGTCCAGGGCGATGTCGGTGAGCATGTCCTCCTGACCGCCCACCAGGCGCCGGCGTCCGGCCTCGAGCAGGAGGGTCCGGACGTCGGCGCCCGTGCGTTGGGCGGCGGTGTCGGCGTGGCGCAGGAACGAGCCGTAGACGCCCGCGTAGCCGAGCGTGAGGCTCTCGCGGTCGACACGGACCGGGCGGTCCATGAGCGGCCGGACCAGGTCGTCCGCGGCGTCCTGGAGTGCGAACAGGTCGGCGTTGTGCTGCCATTCCTGGAGGTTCGCGACGGCGACGAACGGTTCGATCGGGCAGTTCCCCGCCCCGGCACCGAGTCCGGCCAGGGAGGCGTCGACCCGCGTGGCGCCCTCCTCGACCGCGGTGATCGAGTTCGCCACGGACAGCGAGAGGTTCTCGTGCGCGTGGATGCCGATCTCGGTGCTCTCGTCGAGGACGTCCTGGTAGGCGCGGATGCGGTCGCGGACGTCGCGGGGGAGCAGCCGGCCGCCGGAATCCGTCACGTAGACGCAGTTCGCGCCGTAGGACTCCATCAGCTTCGCCTGGCGTGCGAGCTCCTGCGGTTCGGCGAGGTGGCTCATCATCAGGAACCCGGACACGTCCATACCGAGGTCGCGCGCGCCGGCGATGTGCTGGGCCGAGATGTCGGCCTCGGTGCAGTGCGTGGCGATGCGGACCGATTGCACGCCAAGGCCGTGGGCGCGCTTGAGGTCGTGGAGCGTGCCGATGCCGGGCAGCAGCAGCGTCGTGAGTTTGGCCTGTGTCAACGCTTCCGCGGCCGCCTCGATCCATTCCCAGTCGGTGTGGCTGCCGGGGCCGTAGACGAGCGAACCGCCGCTGAGGCCGTCGCCGTGCGAGACCTCGACGGCGTCGACCCCGGCCTGGTCCAGCGCCCTGGCGATCTCGGTGACCTTCTGGGGATCGATGCGATGCCGCAGGGCGTGCATGCCGTCCCTGAGCGTCACGTCCTGGAGATAGATCTTCATGCGCGCACCACCGACTCCGCCATGGTCTCCGCGACTCGCAGCGCCGCGCTGGTCATGATGTCCAGGTTGCCCGCGTAGGCAGGCAGGTAGTCGGCCGCGCCCTCGACCTCCAGCAGCACGGTGACCTGGTGCGTCACCGGCTCCTCGGTGAGCGTGCGCGGCTGGTCGACCGGGTCGATCTGCACGGCCTGCTTGAGGCGGTAGCCGGGGACGTAGGCCGCGACCTGGGTGACCATGTCCTCGACGGACGCGTGGATCCGTTGCTGTGTCTCGGGATCCGGTGCGTTGACGAGGGCGAGCACGGTGTCCCGCATGGTGATCGGCGGGTCGGCCGGGTTGAGCACGATGACGGCTTTGCCGCGGTGCGCGCCGCCCACGTCCACGATGGCCTGCGAGGTCGTCTCGGTGAACTCGTCGATGTTCGCGCGCGTGCCGGGACCCGCGCTGCGCGACGAGATCGAGGCGACGATCTCCGCGTACGGCACGGGGGTGACCGCGTTGATGGCGGCGACGATCGGGATCGTGGCCTGGCCGCCGCAGGTGACCATGTTGACGTTCGGCGCGCTCAGGTGTTCGTCGAGGTTGACCGTCGGCACCACCATCGGCCCGATCGCCGCCGGGGTGAGGTCGATGACCCGTTTCCCGTGTGCGGCCAGGATTTCGGCGTGCTTCGCGTGGGCGCCCGCGGAGGTGGCGTCGAACACGATCTCGACGTCCTCGAACCCCGGCATCGCGACGAGTCCGTCGATGCCGTCCGCGATCGTGGGAACGCCGAGCTTTCTCGCTTTGGCGAGGCCGTCCGACGCGGGGTCGATGCCGACCAGCGCCGCCACCTCCAGCGTGGTGGACCGCTTGAGCACCTTGATGACGAGGTCGGTGCCGATGTTGCCCGACCCGATGATCGCGACCTTCACGACCCCTCCTTCGCGAACGTGGCCCGCACGGTGCCGAGTCCGGTGATCGTCGCCTCGACCTGGTCGCCCGCCTCGATCGCGACCATGGGGCCGAGCGCGCCGCTGAGCACGACGTCGCCCGCCTTCAACGGGGCGCCGAGGTCCGCGGCGGTCGTGGCGAGCCACGCGAGCGCGGTCAGCGGATCGCCCAGGCACGCCGCGCCGGTCCCCGTCGAGCGCTCCACGCCGTTGACGCTGAGCACCATCTCCACGTCCTTCGGCACGACCTCGCCCAGCTCCACCTGGTCGGTGCCGAGGACGAACAGCCCGGACGAGGCGTTGTCCGCGACCGTGTCGGCGAAGGTGATGTCCCAGCCGCTGATCCGGCTGTCCACGATCTCCAGCGACGCCGTGACGTGCCCGACGGCCCTGGCGACGACCTCCTCGTCGAACGGGCCCTCGGTGAGGTCCGCCCTGAGCACGAACGCCAGCTCCGCCTCGATCTTCGGCTGCAGCAGCCCGGACACCGGCAGTTCGTCGCCGTCCTCGTACGCCATGTCGTCGAGCAGCACGCCGAAGTCCGGCCGGTCCACGCCGAGCTGCCGCTGGACCGCCGGCGAGGTCAGGCCGATCTTGCGGCCGACGACGACGGCGCCGTCCGCGACCCGCCGCGCGACGTTGTGCTGCTGCACCGCGTACGCCTCGGCCTCGCCGATGAGATCCCGCACGGGCGCACACGGAACCTTCTCGCGCGCCGCCGTGGCCAGGCGCTCCGCTGCAATGAGGACTTCGTTCATGCCGCCCATCGTGACGGTGCCCGCGGCGTTGTGGGCACTCAGGAGTTCCGCTCACCGGAACTCGGTGGCACGATCAGGTGATGACCGAGGTGCCGAACACCCTGCTGGGCAAGGTGATGTCGGTGCTGAACGCCTTCGCGGCCGACGACGACGAGCTCGGCTTCGCGGAACTGGGCCGGCGCACCGGCCTGTCGAAGGCGACGCTGCACCGCCTCCTGGGCGACCTGGCCGAGGTCCGCCTGCTCGACCGGGGCACGCGCGGCTACCGGCTGGGCGGCCACCTGTTCCAGCTGGGCATTCGCGCGTCGGTCGAACGCCGCCTGGTCGAGGTGTCCACGCCGTATCTCGAAGACCTCTACGAACGCACCCACGAAACCGTCCACCTGGGACTCCTGGAGGGCCACGAGGTCGTCTACGCCGCCAAGATCGGCGGCCACCGCCAGGCGTCCTCCCCGTCGCGCCTGGGCGGTCGGATGCCCCTGCACGCCACCGCGATCGGCAAGGCCCTGCTCGCCCACGCCTCGACGTCCCTGCGCACCGAGGTGCTCGGGTCCCCGCTGGCCCGCCGCACGCCCCGCACCGTCGTCACGCCCGGCATGCTCCGCCGCCAGCTCACCACGATCCGGCAGACGGGCGTGGCCTACGAGTTCGAGGAGTCCAGGATCGGGCTCGCCTGCGTGGCGTCGCCGGTGCTCGATCACGACGGCGCCGTCGTGGCCGCGGTCAGCGTCGCCGGGCCGACCACCCGGTTCGATCCGCGCACGCACGCGGCGTCGGTGCACGCGGCTGCGACGGGCATCGCGCTGACGTTGATCCGGCGCGCGGGCCTGGCCGCCGGCTCCTGAGGCAGACACCTGACATCCGATATATCAGTCGTCCGATATATCGGTTATGCAAAAGACGTTTGCGGACGTCCGCAAACGTCTTTTGCAATGGGGTGGGTAAGCGCAGGTCAGAAGGCCTTCACGTCGAGGTAGGCGCCGAACGTGCCGAGCCAGTGGTCGGCCATGTAGCCGTGCCCACCGAACACGTACGTCCACCCGGCGTCGCGATGCGCCGAGGACGCAGTGCGGGCCAGTGACGCGTAGCGGTGCCCGGCAGGCAGCGCCTCCGCGATGGCCTCCCAGTTCCAGGCGCGCGACAACGCGAGCCCGGCCAGGTGCGAGCCGTAGGGGTCGCTGGGGTCGTCGACCGGGTAGGGCTCGCGCAGCACGCGCCACCGCTCCGACTCGAGGTCCGGCAGGTAGGCGTCGAGCCAGCCGGCGAACTCCTCGGTGCCCAGGGCACGGCGCATCAGGTCGGCCGTCGTCAGCGCGGGGGAGAGGAAGTCGGCGGCGTCCGGCTCGAACCCGCCGTATCCGACCTCGCCCCGGTGCCATCGCAGCGCCGCCTCGGCGCACGCGGATGCCAGTTCGGCGTCGCCCGTCGCCTGGGCGGCGTCGTAGACCAGGCCGGTCGCGAACGCGGTGTTGCTGTGCGTGCCGGTCCGGATCGGCAGGCGCGCCACCGAGACCCACTCCAGCCACCGGTCGCGCAGCACGTCCGCGATCGGCGCCACCGACCACGGCAGGCCGGAGGTGCGCAGCTCGGCGTCGAGCAGCAGCAGCCACGCCCAGCCGTAGGGCCGCTCCCAGTGCCTTCCGGCAGGGGAGGCGAAGAACGCGGCCTCGGTGGCGCAGTTGTCGGGCGTGATGAGTTTGTCGAGGGCGTTGCGGGCCGTGTCCGCTCCGGCGAGCGAGGGGCGCAGTCGCAGCAGGCGCACGGCCAGCCACGTCTGGTGCACGCACGAGTGCCAGTCGAACGACCCGGCGAACACGGGATGCAGCACCCGCTGCGGTACCAGCCGGTTGTCGCCGTCGATGACGTGCGACCAGTGCACCGGGTGGTCGCGCTGGATGTTGTCGACCGCGACGCCCAGCAGCCGGGTCGCGGTGCTGTCATCCAATCGGGTGGCGTTCATGGCCCACATCATGCAGGGAGACATCTCAACAGGGCAGAGGTCGGTAGTTGACAAGTAACAGACTTCACCCCGCAGGAGGTAGCGGGCCCTGCGCCGGATGCCGCCCTGGCCGGCGCGCCTGGAACCGCTGACAGGCCCGGCCCGGTCTCTCAGTGTGGGACAACTAGGATGAGCAGCGTGAACTGGACCGTGGACGTGCCCATCGACACGCTTCCCGAGCTTCCGCCGCTGCCTCCCGAGATGCGCAAGCGCCTGGACGACGCACTGTCGCGCCCGGCAGCCCAGCAGCCCGACTGGCCCGACGCCGAACAGGTGCGTCGCGTGCGGACCGTGCTCGAGAGCGTGCCGCCGATCACCGTGCCCGCCGAGATCGACCGGCTGCACACGCAACTGGCGCAGGTCGCGAACGGTGAGGCATTTCTCCTGCAGGGCGGTGACTGCGCGGAGACGTTCGCTGACAACACCGAGCCGCACATCCGCGCGAACATCCGGACCCTGCTGCAGATGGCCGTGGTGCTGACCTACGGCGCGAGCCTTCCGGTGGTGAAGGTCGGCCGCATCGCCGGCCAGTACGCCAAGCCGCGTTCGTCGGGCATCGACGCCCTCGGCCTGCCGTCCTACCGCGGCGACATCATCAACTCCCTGGTCGCGACGCCCGAAGCCCGCGTCGCCGACCCCGGCCGCATGATCCGCGCCTACGCGAACGCCGGCGCGGCCATGAACCTGCTGCGCGCCCTCACCGGCGCGGGTCTGGCCGACCTGCACCGCGTGCACGACTGGAACCGCGACTTCGTGCGCACCTCGCCCGCTGGCGAGCGCTACGAGGCCCTGGCCGGCGAGATCGACCGCGGCCTGAAGTTCATGTCGGCGTGCGGCGTGACCGACCAGTCGTTGCACGGCACGGAGATCTTCGCCTCGCACGAGGCGCTGCTCCTCGACTACGAGCGCGCGCTGCTGCGCCTCGACACGACGCGCGACGAGCCCCGCCTGTACGACCTGTCGTCGCACTTCGTGTGGATCGGTGAGCGCACCCGTCAGCTCGACGGCGCGCACATCGCGTTCGCCGAGATGCTGTCGAACCCGATCGGTCTCAAGATCGGCCCGACGACGACGCCGGAGATGGCCGTCGAGTACGTCGAGCGCCTCGACCCGCGCAACGAGCCGGGCCGCCTGACGCTCATCTCGCGCATGGGCAACCAGAAGGTGCGCGACGTGCTGCCCGCCATCATCGAGAAGGTCGAGGCCAGCGGCCACAAGGTCATCTGGCAGTGCGACCCGATGCACGGCAACACGCACGAGTCGTCGACCGGCTACAAGACCCGGCACTTCGACCGCATCGTCGACGAGGTCCAGGGCTTCTTCGAGGTGCACCGCCGTCTCGGCACGCACCCCGGCGGCATCCACATCGAGCTCACGGGTGAGGACGTCACCGAGTGCCTCGGCGGCGCCCAGGAGATCTCCGACGACGACCTCGCCGGCCGCTACGAGACGGCGTGCGACCCGCGCCTGAACACGCAGCAGTCGCTCGAGCTCGCGTTCCTCGTCGCCGAGATGCTCCGGTCGTAACAGCGTTCCTGAAGATCGGCTGAAGAGCGAAGGGCCCCGCGTCGAGAACGCGGGGCCCTTCGCTTTGTGCTGATCAGAGGCCGACGATCGTGATCTCGGTTCCTCGCTTCACCCGCGAGCGCGGCGGGATCGACTGGTTGACCACGGTCGCGTTGTTGCTCTTGTTGAACTCGACCCGCACCTTCAGGCCGGCCCGTTCGAGCTGCTCCTTGGCCTCCCGCACCTTCTGCCTGGTGACGTCGGGGACCTCGATCTCCTCGTTGTTCTGGTAGAAGAGCGTGACGCGCTTGTTCTGCGTCGGGTCCAGCACCGTGCCCGCGGGCGGATCCGTCCGCACCACGCGCGAACCACCGTTCTTCGGCGCGTCCTCACCGCTCGCGTCGACCGCCTCCAGGCCGGCGCGCTGCAGCTCAGCGGTCGCCTCGTCCTTCGTCTTGCCCGTCACGTTCGGCACGGGCAGGCGCGGCGGCGGTCCCTTGCTCAGGATGAGGGTCACCGGAGCGTCGAGGGCGAGCGCCGTGCCGGGACGGGGGTCGAGGCCCACGACCTTGCCGATCGGCACGGTGTCGTGGAACGCGTCCTTCGTCGGGTCCGTGGCCACCTTCAGGCCCGCGGTCTGGATCTCCTTCGTCGCGGCGGCCACCTCGGCGCCGGCCGTGATGAACGGCACCACGGGCCTGCCGCGCGACACGACGAGCTTCACCTGCTCGTTCTTGCGCAGTTCCGTGCCAGGACCGGGGTCGGCGCTGATGACCGTGCCGTTGGGCACGTCGTTGGACGGCACCTTCTCGACCAGGCCGGTCAGGTCCGCCTTCGAGAGCAGGAGCATGGCGTTCTGCTCGGACTGCCCGGCCACCGACGGCATCTCCGTGTAGCGGCCCGCGGAGGCGTAATAGGAGAAGAGCCCGACGAGGAGCGCCACCACGACGGCCACGGAACCCCAGATCGTGAAGAGCTTCTTGCGCCTCTTGCGCTCTTCCTCGACCGGGTCGACCTTCGGCTTGCGCTTCTGCGGGGGACGGCGGCGCGGCGGCTCCGGCCGCTGCATCGTGCGGGTTCCGGCCATGCCGGGGGGCGGCGTCGGCGGGCCCGTGTTCACCGTCGTCATCGCCGCCGCGTTCATCGACGGCTTCGGCACCACCGGCCTGGTCAGCTCGGCCGCGGACGGCGGCGTGGCGCCGACAGCGACGGGGACCGGCCGCATGATGACCGTCCTGTCGTTCTCGGGTGCCGAACCGGGCACGGGCACCGGCTGCGGCGTGAGGCCCAGGTCCGTGCCCACGCGCTCGAGTTCGCCCAGGAACGCGTCGGCGTTCGCGGGACGCAGCACCGGGTCGCGTCGCGTGGCCTTGCGCACCAGAGTGTCGAGCGCCAGCGGGATCTCCGGAACCGACGGGACGTCCGAGTTCACGTGCTGATAGGCCACTGAGATGGCCGTCTCGCCGCGATAGGGCGCCTGACCCGCCAGCATCTCGTAGAGCACGATCCCGGCCGCGTAGACGTCACTGCGCGCGTCCGCGGCACCCGTCTCCACCTGTTCGGGTGATAGATAGGCGACGGTGCCCAGGATCTCGCTGTCGCTCGTGACGCCGTTCTCGCCGATCGCACGGGCCAGTCCGAAGTCCGCGACCTTGACCTGGCCACCGGGTCCGATCAGCACGTTCTCCGGCTTCACGTCCCTGTGCACGAGTCCGGCGCGATGGGCAGCGCCCAACGCCGACAGCACCGGTCCGAGAACGCTCAACGCGACGGCGGGAGCGAGCTTGCCGCGCTGGTTGAGCAGGTCACGGAGGTTGCCGCCGTCGATCAGCTCCATCACCAGGTACACCTGGTCACCGTCGACGCCCTGGTCGTGCACGGACACCACGGCCGGGTGATGCAACTGGGCCGCCGCGCGAGCCTCACGTTCGAAGCGCAGCACGAACGACGGGTCCGCCGTCAGGTGCGGATCCATCACCTTGATGGCCACATCGCGATCGAGGCGAGTGTCACGACCTCGATAGACGGTGGACATGCCGCCGCGCGCGAGCACGGAGTCCACCCGGTAGCGCTGCTCGAGCAGTCCACCCATCACGTTCGAAACCGACCTCTCCACAGTGCGAGATGGTAAAGCTCAGGATGACCCGGTTGGCGGAAGGGCGTTCCCAGTTCGGTTATGGCATCGTGACCCCCGTGAGTGCGATTCCTGCCGCTGCGGATGTATTGGCTGCCGACCTGGAGGTTCTTCCTCTCCCCGAGGTGGCCGACCGAATGGGACTTCCGGTCACCCGGGTCCACCAAATGTTGCGCGACGGGCAACTGCTCGCCGAGCGGCGGGCCGGCGTTCTCGTCGTCCCCGAGGCGTTCCTCGCTGCCGGAGGCGTGGTGAAGGGTCTCCCCGGCACCATCACGGTGCTGCGGGACCAGAACTACTCCACGGACGAGATCCTGCGCTGGCTCTTCACGGAGGACGAAAGCCTCCCTGGCACTCCGATCGAAGCATTGCGCGGAGACCGTGGGCGTGAGGTAAAGCGCCGCGCGCAGGCCATGGGCTTCTAGTTCGCCAGTCGCAGGGGTTCCAGACGTCTCCGCAGGTGAGGGACGTCTGGGGCCTCTGCGTGAGGCTAAAAGAGCGGGGCTCACCCCGAAGCCCCTGGTGACGTCACACGAGCCAGGAGAGCGCGGGCGGCGCCAGGTGCCGCCACGGCGAGCCGCCGCCAGTTCGGCACGGCCACACGCCGCCACAGCACCTCGCAGCCGACGAGCCCGAGGATGTCGCGATACAGCGTGTACGCCGTCCGCACACAGGGCCGCGACGACGCCGACAGCATGTCGACGCCCGGCTCCGCAGACTGATATATCGCATATGAGTGCGCGACGAGGTCGTCGAGAACCCGTTGCACCCGCTCGTTTGCGCGGCGATGCAAACGACACCATTGCAAGAGGTCGCGGTCGACGCCGTGCGCCGCGAGGACGTCCTGCGGCAGGTACACCCGGCCGCGGTCGAGGTCCTCGCCGACGTCGCGCAGGAAGTTCGTGAGCTGGAACGCCGTTCCCAGCCGTGCCGCGTACGGCTCGGCCTCCTCGCGGGGCACGACGGTGCCGAGCACCGGCAGCATCTGCAGCCCGATGACCTCCGCCGAGCCGTGCATGTAGACGCCGAGCGCGTCGAGGTCCGCGTACTCGGTCACGTCGAGGTCCATCCGCATCGACGCGAGGAAGTCGGTGAACAGCGACCTGTCGATGTCGTAGCGGTTCGTCGTGTCCGCCAGCGCGTGCAGGACGGGGTTCGACGGGGCCTTCTCCAGGAGTCGTTCCAGCCGGTCGAGCTCACCGGCGCGGTCGGCCACCCCGGCTGCGTCGACGATCTCGTCGGCCCAGCGCGCGAACGCGTACAGCGCGTGCACCGCGGGCCGTTGCTCGGGCCGCAGCAGCATCGTGGCCAGGAAGAACGTCTTGCCGTACCGCGCGTTCACGCGGCGGCAGGCGGCATAGGCGGAGCCCAGGTCCACAGTCCCCGGACTCATTCGTAACGAGAGGACAGGCCGAACGGGTCCGGCTTCACCAGCGACCGCGCCGCGAGTGCGGACACCGCCAGCGCGAAGAACAGGTAGCCCCACGAGTACAGCGCCGTGTCGCCGTTCGGGAACGTCACGAGCAGCAGGAACAGCGACGCGGTCGTCACCGTGACCAGCGCGCCCGTGCTCCACGCGAACGCGGCGGCCAATGCCAGCGCCCAGGTGAAGTACCAGGGCAGCGTCGCGGGGGACAGCAGCGCCACGGCCAGCAACGTCAGCGCGCCCCGCCGGACGGCGTTGCGCACCTCGCCATCGCGGGACGCCCACCACTGCGTGTACGCGATCCACACCAGCACCACGGAGCCCAGCGCGCGCGCCACGCCGATGAAGATGCCGCCGTCGACGTAGACGAACCAGTTCACGACCATGCGCACGAAGTCGCCGACCGCGCTCGGCAGCGACAACCAGTTGATGATCATCGACGAGCTGCGCAGCGCAGGGATCCAGCCGAGGCTCACCCCGGCGACCAGCGTGCACACGACGAACGTCCCGAGGAACGCGGCCAGGGCGGGGATCAGCGCCTTGCGGAACTGGGCGCGTTTGTCGCCGTCCAGGCGCGCAGCCCAGATCCAGACGAGGAACGGCACGATCACCACCGCCGTCGCCTTCACCGAGAACGCGAGGGCGAGCAGCACGAAGCCGAGCACGTGCCTGCGGTCGAGCACCAGCAGCACACCGGCCGCCATCAGCCCGATCATCAGCAGGTCGTTGTGCGCGCCGCCGATCAGGTGGACGAGCACCAGCGGGTTCGCGGCGACCAGCCACAGCGCGATCGCCGACTTGCCGCCCAGGTGCCTGCTCAGGCCCGGCAGCGCCCAGCACAGCAGCACCAGCCCGCCCGCGAGGGAGAAGCGCATGGCGACGACGCCGAGGATGACGCTCGCGTCCGTGGCCCACACGATCGCCTTGGCGACCAGGATGAACAACGGCCCGTACGGCGCCGGCGTGTGCTGCCACACCCAGCTGACGTTCTCGGACAGGGTGCTCTGCAGGACGGCGGGCCCGACCGTGTACGGGTCGTAGCCGCTCAGTGCCAGCTGGCCCTGCGCCAGGTAGCTGTAGATGTCCTTGCTGAACAGCGGCGGCGCGAACAGCAGCGGCAACGTCCAGACCGTCACCGCGACCAGCACCGCGAAGTCGCCGATCTCGCCCCACCGCACGAGGCGGCCGAGCCGGATCCACGCCCAGATGACGAGGCCCAGCCCGAGGTACAGGACCATGCTCGCGAGGTCGCGGCCGTGGCCGTAGCGCAGCCAGCTCAGCCCGACCTGGGCGAGCAGCGGGTCGCGCTCGAGGATCGCGCCGGCACCCATGCCCCCGAGCGCGATCAGCGCCACGCCCAGCAGGCCGAGCATGGTCGTGCGGATGGGGATGGCGTAGGTGTTCGTGCGCACGACTGGATCAAGCTCCTGTGGAGATGCCTCGGAGCTCGTGCGGGGGAGGGACGGAGTTGCTGCCATCGCCCGAACATCGTTGCACAAGGCGCCGAAGCCTCAGCAAGCAACGGGCCACACTGGTCACGTGGACTTAATCAACCCGCTGGACGGGAGAAGGTGATCAACTTCAGAATACGCGCCTGGTCGAGCTGATCGCGAGGTCGGCGAGCTTGGCGGCGGCCGGTTCGGCCACGGGAGCGTCGTCGAGGGCGGCCAGCGCGCTCTTCGTCAGCTCCTCGATGCGTTCCTCGACGGCGTCGACGGCGCCGACTTTCACGAGCGCACGCCGGACCTCCTCGACCGTGTCGAGGTCGAGGTCGGGCTTGCCCAGAGCGATATCCAATATATCGGCGCCGAACTGCATGCCGAGCGCGACTAGCAGCGTGCGCTTGCCCTCGGCCAGGTCGTCGCCGGCGGGCTTGCCGGTGACCTCGGGGTCGCCGAACACGCCGAGCAGGTCGTCGCGTAGCTGGAACGCGACGCCGATGTCCGCACCGAACGCGCGCAGGCCGTCGATCAGCTCCGGCGAGCCGCCCGCCATCGCCGCGCCCATGTGCAGCGGCCGTTCGACGGTGTAGGCGGCGGTCTTGAGCCGGTCGATGCGCAGCGCGGCGTCCGGGGACGAGTCGCCCCGCGCCTGCGTCAGCACGTCGAGGTACTGGCCCGCGAGCATCTCGGTGCGCATGTCCCGCCACGGCTCGCTCATCCGCCGCAGCACCTCGGAGGGCAGTCCCGCGGCGAAGAGCATGTCGTCCGCCCACGCCAGCGCGACGTCGCCGATCAGCACGGCCGCCGACATGCCGAACCGCTCCGGCGACCCGAGCCAGCCCTGCTCGCGGTGCCGCGCGCCGAACGCGATGTGCACGGTCGGCTTGCCCCTGCGCACCGACGAGGCGTCCATCAGGTCGTCGTGGATCAGCGCGCACGCCTGGATCAGCTCCAGCGAGCTCACCGCCGTGAGCACCTCGTCCGCGAGCTCGCCGTCGGGATCGCCACCGGCGGCACGCCAGCCCCACCACGCGTAGGTCGGGCGGATGCGCTTGCCCCCGCCCAGCACGAAGTCGGAGAGCGCGTCGACGGCGCTCGCGAAGCTCGGGTCCATCGCCTCGCCGGACGCGCGCCGCGAGGCCAGATACGTGGTCAGTGCTGCTTCGACGTGCTGGGGCAGGGCGGCGTCGATGGGGTGGTGGGACACACGTCCATGGTCCGCTGTGTCCGGGACCACCCGCATGCCGGGGCGGCGTATCACATGGTGAGCTGGAGTCTCACCTAGCGGAAGACCCACTAGGGTTGGGTCCATGACGTCGGTGGTGGAGCGGCTGCAGGGGCAGTCACCCAAGTTCTCGGTGGAGTTCCTGCCACCCAGGGACGCGGAGGACGAGAAGATCCTCTGGAAGGCCGTCCGCGAGCTGGAGGGCCTGGACCCGGCGTTCGTGTCGATCACCTACGGCGCCGGCGGGTCGCGCCGGGACCGCACGATCCGCGCCACCGGCCGCATCGCGCAGGAGACGACGCTGCTCCCCGTCGCGCACCTCACCGCCGTCGAGCACTCGGTGGCGGAGCTGCGCAACGTCATCGGCTGGTACGCGGCGATCGGCGTGCGCAACATCCTCGCGCTGCGCGGCGACCCTCCCGGTGACCCGATGGGCGAGTGGGTCGCGCACCCGGAAGGCCTGAGCTACGCCGACGAGCTGGTGCGGCTGGTCCGCGAGCTCGGTGACTTCTGCGTGGGCGTCGCGGCGTTCCCGTACGGGCACCCGCGCTCCGGCGACCTCGACATCGACCTGAAGTACCTGCTGCGCAAGCTCAACGCGGGCGCGGACTACGCGGTGGCCCAGCTGTTCCACGCGCCGGAGCCGTTCCTGCGGATGCGCGACAGGGTGGCGGACGCGGGCTGCACCGCCGCGATCCTGCCGGGGATCATGCCGATGCTCTCGCCGCGCGGCCTGTCCAAGATCGTGGAACTGTCCGGTGCCGACCTGCCGCTCGACGTGGCGCGCCGGCTGGAGCCGTACGCGGACGACGTCGCGGGGTTCCGGGCGACCGGCATCGACATCGCGACCGAGATGTGCCAGCGGCTGCTCGACGAGGGCGTGCCCGCGCTGCACTTCTACACGATGAACAGGTCCAAGGCGACGAAGGAAGTCCTCGGGCGACTGGGTCTGGTCACCCGCGCCTAGACGACGCTGCTGCGCTTGTGCGCGATGAGGGCGAGCACGACCACGATCAGCGCGGCACCACCGGTGAGCGCGGCGACCAGCAACGCCCAGCCGAAGAACGAGGTCGAGTTCTCACCCGCGTACTGCACGGTGGCCTGCAGCATGGAGGCCTGACCGGGCTTCGGAGACCACGCGATGGTGTTGTTCTCCTCCTCGCGGCCGTTGGTGTTCACGATCTTGCCGGGGAAGCTGACCTTGACCTGGATGTCCGCGCGTTCCACGGGCACCTGGGTCAGGTCGACCGACCCCGAGAGCGTGACAAGATCACCCGACCGGCGGAAGTTGAGGCTGTAGCGGCTGTTCGACGAGCTCGTGGACATCGACAGCGAGCGCATCTCGTCGAACGACAGACCGTTGAAGAACAGCTGGGTGCCCGCGTACGCCTCCACCCGGTACGGCTTGGTGGTGACACGGCTCGCGAGTTCCGGCGGCACCTTGAGTTGCGGGCCGGGATCGTTGTCCTGCGTCGGAGGCGTGGCCGCGACGATCTCACCGGAGATGCGGTCGTCGTCGGACACGGCCATGGCGGCGTAAACACGAACGCAACCACTCAGCGAAAACAGGGTGAGCAGCAAGAAGACCGGCAGCAGAAGTGCCCGGGAACGACGCACGCGGACATCCTGCCAGCACGGCCCAAACGACGCAGGTCCCCTCCGATGGTCGTGAGCTTGACTAACTACCTTTTCGCACGAAGGGGCGTTGGGTAGCGTCTCGGCGCATGGCATCCGTGCACGACATCAGCAACAAGTTCGTCAGCGACTACGTGGCGCTCGACCCGATCACCGCCACCAGTCTCGGCTTCGCGGGAGCCGACGACCAGCTGACGGACCTCTCCCCGGAAGGGCACGCGGCGCGCGACGAACTCGCCGTCCGCGCCCTGGCCGCCATCACCGCCGCCCAGCCCGCGGATGCCTCCGAGGAGGCGGCACGCGCCGTCTTCCTGGAACGGACGGGCCTCGAGCACGAGCTGTACGAGGCCGGTGAGACCGAGTCCTCGCTGAACGTCATCGCGAGCCCGATCCAGTCCGTGCGCGACATCTTCGACCAGATGCCGACCGACACGCCGGAGCAGTGGGCCACGATCGGCCGCCGCCTCTCCGCCGTGCCCGCCGCCCTCGACGGTCTGCGCGCCTCTCTCTCGCACGCGGCCTCCCGCGGACACGTCTCCGCGATCCGTCAGGTCACCCAGGTCGCCAAGCAGTGCGACACGTTCGCCACGACCTTCTTCGGCCCGTTCGCCGCCTCCGCCGACGTGGACGGCACCGTGCGTTCCTCTCTCGACGCCGGCGCCACCGCCGCAGCCGCCGCGTACGCGGACTTCGCCTCGTTCCTGCGCACGACGCTGGCTCCGCAGGCGCCCACCAAGGACGCGGTCGGCGAGGAGCGCTACCGCCTCGGCTCGCGCTACTTCACCGGGTCGAAGCTCGACCTGGCCGAGGCCTACGCGTGGGGCTGGGAGGAGTTCCTCGGCATCGAGGCCGAGATGAAGGAGGTGGCCGCGCGGCTCAAGCCGGGCGCGTCGCTCGCGGAGACCGCGGCGTTCCTCGACGAACACCCGCGCTACCAGGTGCACGGCCAGGCCGGCCTGCAGGCGTGGATGCAGGAACTGTCCGACAAGGCCCTGCTCGACCTGCGCGACGTGCACTTCGACCTGCCCGACGCGCTGATGAACCTCGAGTGCAAGATCGCCCCGCCCGGCGGTGCCGTCGGCGCCTACTACACGCAGCCGACCGCGGACTTCTCCCGTCCCGGCCGCATGTGGTGGTCGATCGCCGAGGGCAAGTCCGTGTTCCCGACGTGGCGCGAGACCTCGACGGTCTACCACGAGGGCGTGCCGGGCCATCACCTCCAGTGCGCGACGGCGGTGTACCAGTCCGGGACGCTGAACGACTTCCAGCGCCTGATGTGCTGGGTGTCGGGCCACGGCGAGGGCTGGGCGCTCTACGCGGAACGCCTCATGCGCGAGCTCGGCTACCTCGACGACGACGGCGACCTGCTCGGCATGCTCGACGCGCACCTGTTCCGCGCGGCCCGTGTCATCATCGACATCGGCATGCACCTGGAGCTGGAGATCCCCGCCGGCACCGGCTTCCACCCCGGCGAGCGCTGGACCCCCGAGCTCGGCCTGGAGTTCATGATGACCAGGACGCTCTCGGAGCCCGCGCACATCCGCGACGAGATCGATCGCTACCTCGGCTGGGCTGGCCAGGCGCCGGCGTACAAGATCGGCGAGCGCCTGTGGCTCGCCGCCCGCGAGGACGCGCGGGCCCGCAAGGGCGCCGACTTCGACCTCAAGCTCTTCCACAAGGAAGCCCTGGAGATGGGCGCGATGGGCCTCGACACGCTTCGTGAACGGTTGGCCGCTCTCTGAGCCGTCCCCTCGTTGCAACGCTCTGACCAGCACTGATCCACCCTTATGCAAAAGACGTTTGCGGACGTCCGCAAACGTCTTTTGCATAAGGGCCTGTTTCGGCAGGCTGATATATCGGATATCGGATATCGGTGGTGCTGGTGGGGTTGCTGCCGAGCGGGTCGGCGGCGGTCGTCACGCCGGATCGGCCCACCGGACGCGCACGCGGTTGGTGATCGGCTCCGGGTCGTCGGTCTGCACGAACTCGAGCCACGGACCCGGCTCGGGACGGACCGAGGCGAAGCCGTCGCCGCTGCGCACCACCGGGTGCCCGGTCGCCTCGGCCGACGCCAGCGGATCACGCGAGTCGACGACGACGGCCGCGATCACACCGGGGTACTCGGGCCGGGGTTCGAGGACGCAGAACTCGTTGCCCTGCGGATCGCGCAGCACCACCCACGGCACGTCGCCCTGGCCGACGTCGGCGAGCTCGGCGCCGAGCTTCAGCGCCCGCGCCACGATGTCCGCCTGGTGCTCCGGTGAAGTCGAGGCCAGGTCGACGTGCACCCGGTTCTTCTCGATCTTCGGGGCGTCGCTCCACACGAACGTCAGCTCGATCTCGTCACCGGCGAACTCGGACCAGAACGCGGCCAGCGCGGGGGGATCCGCGGCGTCGAACGTGATTTCCACCCGTGCGAGGGTACTGTCTCGCGCGTGGCGAAGCTGGTGCTCGGACCGCTCCTGCGGTACGTCGATGAAACGTCCGCGACGGTGTGGGTGGAGACCGACACCTCGTGCGAGGTCAAGATCCTCGGGCACACCGCCCGCACGTTCCAGGCAGGACGGCAGCACTTCGCGCTCGTCCGGCTGGAGAACCTCGGTTCCCGCACCGAGTACGACGTGAGACTCGACGACGAGCTGGTCTGGCCGGAGCCCGGCAGCGAGTTCCCGAAACCGGTCATCCGCACCGGTGAGGTCCGTCAGATCGCTTTCGGCTCGTGCCGCGCCGCGCCGAACTCGCCGGTCGGCCCCGACGCCCTCGACGCGTTCGCGCAGCGGCTCATGCAGTTGCCGGAGGAGGGCTGGCCGCAGGCGCTGATCCTGCTGGGGGACCAGGTCTACGCCGACGAACCCACCGAGGCCACCAAGGAGTGGCTGCGCACCCGCCGCGACGGCACGGAGGAACCCGACGGCGAGGTCGTCCACTTCGGTGAGTACGCCCGCCTCTACCACGAGACCTGGGGCGACCCGGAGATCCGCTGGCTGCTGTCGGTCGTGCCCACGGCGATGATCTTCGACGACCACGACGTGCGCGATGACTGGAACACGTCCGCGGTGTGGCGCAAGGAGATGGCGGACAAACCGTGGTGGCGCGACAGGATCCGCGGCGCCATCTCGTCGTACTGGGTCTACCAGCACCTCGGCAACCTCAGTCCTGCCGAGCTCGCCAAGAACGCCTTGTACGCCAAGGTGAAGGCCCAGGACACGGACGTGCTGCCGTTGCTGGAGGAGTTCGCCGAGGAGGCCGACAAGGAGGTGGAGGGCCGCAAGTCGACGTGGTGGAGCTTCCGCCGCGAGTTCGGTCGTGCCCGCCTTCTCATGGTCGACACGCGCTCCGGCCGCATCCTCGACGAGGGCAAGCGGCAGATGGTCAGCGACGACGAGTTCGAGTGGATCGAGCAGAACACCGACGGCACCGACATCGACCACCTGCTGATCGGCTCGTCGCTGCCGTGGCTGATGCCGCACGCGCTCAGCCACATCCAGTCCATCAACGAGATCGGTGCGCGCAAGCCGGGCTGGCAGGGCAAGGCAGCCGAGGGGATCAGGCAGGCGGTCGACCTGGAGCACTGGCCGGCGTTCCGCGAGTCGTTCGACCGGCTCTCGCGCATGATCGAGAAGGCCGCGAACAACGGCGCCGCGACGGTGTGCGTGCTGTCCGGCGACGTGCACCACAGCTACGTCGCCGAGGCCGAGTTCCCCAGGCCCACCAAGGCCGTTGTCGCGCAGCTCGTGTGCTCGCCGATCCACAACGAGGCGCCGAAGTTCCTGCGGCCCGGGTTCCGGCTGTCGTGGTCCCGCCCGGCCTCGTGGGTGTTCCGCAAGCTCGCGACGCTGGTGGGTGTGCCGGAGGACCTGGTGCACTGGCGCAAGACCAGCGGCCCGCACTTCGGGAACTCCGTGGCACTGCTGGACTTCGACGGCCGCCGCGCCCGCTACCGGCTGATCTCGGCAGCGGGCGAGGAGACCACGAGCGTGCTACTTGGTCGCGAGTCGGAGTAGCGCCCACAGCTGCGCGATCGCGTCGTGGTCGCCGACGACCTCGACCATGCGGTCGGGCAACCGTCCCCACAGCCAGCGGTACATCGTCATCGGGCTCGCCGACACCTGTGCGTCGGCGACGTGGACGTCCTCCGGGTCGACCACGCGCCACGCCGACGCGCCGTGCGGGCCGCAGCGCGTGAGCCACAGGTGGTCCTCGACCTGGATGGTGACGAGGCTGTCGCGCGAGCCCCGCACCCCGAGCACGTCCAGCTTGTGCCCCAGCCACAACGTGAGCACCTCGTCGACACCGTCGACCGCGACCTCGTCGTCAACGGCCCCGGGCTCCATTCCCGCGGCGCCCTGCACGTCCATGCGGTGCACCGTCGTCTCGTGCGCGAGCCGTCGCCGCCAGAACCCGTAGTTCTGCTGTTCAGGCCACCACGTCGCGCACGGCTCGTCCTCCTCGTGGGCTTCGAGCTCCGCGATCACGGCCTCCGCGCCCGATCGCATGAAGTCGAGCGGGTCCTCGTCCGCCGCCGGGTAGTCCTGCCATTCCCCGGACTCGGGCTCGCGGCCGAGCCGGATCCACGCCAGCGCACCGCGATAGCCGCCGCCGACGTGCCGCACGGTCTCCCCGAGGTTCAGCCCGGGGCAG
The DNA here is from genome assembly GCF_051853195.1 of Lentzea sp. HUAS TT2. NCBI lineage: Bacteria > Bacillati > Actinomycetota > Actinomycetes > Pseudonocardiales > Pseudonocardiaceae > Lentzea > Lentzea sp. HUAS TT2. Next base: position 4,903,237 of record NZ_CP196667.1, read on the forward strand.
GCGGGCACGCCCTTGTGCGGCGGCTGGCCGATCGCGGACATGGCGAGCAGATCCGCCTCACGGCGCAAGATGTCGAGCGAGTTCACCGAGTCGCCTCACTCATCACGCCGTCGACCAGCGTCACGAACAGATGGGTCTGGCGCACGAGGTCGTCGGCCGTGCGCGCGTTGACATGTCTTGTGATCCCCGCGAGCACGGCAGCCCGCGTGGACGACCACGACGCGAAGAAAGCGGCCCACTCACTCATCTCCGGCGCCATCGCGGCGAGCAGCACCCACGCGCTGGTCGGTCTCGATCGCCCTCGGTGGGGCCGTCCACGTAAGGCGAGCACCGCGGCGGCGGCGCGCAACGCGGCGAGGTAAGCGGTCGCGAACCGCTCAGGGGGTTCGGGCGTGCGCTCCGACTCGGCGAGCGAGTCACGGGCCTGCCGCAGCAGGACCAGCGCGGACGCGGGTGGCAACGGGACGGGGAAGGCTGCCGGATTCGAAATCTCAGCTGTCATCTCGGCCTCCTCGGGGCGTCGGTGAACGACGTCCACCGCCGAGGGGAAGCCGGCGGCTCTCGGAGGTGGGGTGCTTCCCCCACCCCACCTCCGAGGCATAGTGCGACTCGAACACATGTTCGAGTCCCCACCAGCGTAGCTCCCAGCCGATGGATTCCTCAACCCGCCCCACCGCGTAAGCGCGAGTCATGGTCTTATGGAGCGGTGAGTGCGCTCGAACACCCCGGAATCCGCAAGGTCGCGGAAGCTCTGCCACCCGCCACCGCCGAACGCATCGTCGTCCTGCCGGACGCCGTGCGGACAGCGGCGGCCGCGGCGGAAGCGGTGGGTGTGCAGGTCGGCGCGATCGCGAACAGCCTGCTGTTCGCCGCGGTGCGCGACGGCGAGGCGTCCCCGCTGCTGGTGCTGACCTCCGGCGCGCACCGCGCGGACACGTCGATGGTGGCCGAACTGGTGGGCGCGGACGCGGTCAAGCGTGCCGACCCGGAGTTCGTCCGCGTGCACACGGGCCAGGTGATCGGCGGTGTCTCACCGGTCGGGCACCCGGCGCCGATCGAGACCGTGGTGGACCGGGCGCTGTCCGGCTACGCGGAGATCTGGGCGGCCGCGGGTCATCCGCACGCCGTCTACCCCACGACCTTCGCAGACCTGGTGGCACTGACGGGCGGTCGTGTCGCGGTGGTGTCGGCATGACGGCCGCGCCGCGCCTGGAGCGCATCGTCGAGATCAGCGCCTCGGAGCTGAACGTGCGGCTGGGCGAAGCGCTCGCGCTGTACGTGACGGCCATGAACTACCCGCCCGCCACCGTCGAGCAGCGCGCCCCGATGTGGCTCGCGCACATGATGCGCGAGGACTGGCGCTGCGTCGTCGCGCTGGGGGAGCAGGACGAGCTCGTCGGCATCGGCTACGGCTACCGCGGCGCGTCCGGCCAGTGGTGGCACGAACAGGTGCGGCGCGGACTGATGCAGGTCTCGTCGCCCGCCGTCGTCGAGGGCTGGCTCACCGACTACTTCGAGCTGACCGAACTGCACGTGCTGCCGCGCGCCCAGGGCCGCGGCCTCGGTGAGGACCTGCTGCGCCGCCTGCTGGAAGGCGTGTCGTCCTCCTGCGTGCTGCTGTCCACACCGGAGGGACCGAGCAAGGCGTGGAAGCTCTACCGCCGCGTCGGTTTCGAGGACGTGTTGCGGCACTACCAGTTCACCGGCGACCCGCGCCCGTTCGCGGTCCTGGGTCGCAAGCTGCCTGTCACCTAATCTGTGGGGACTGGGCTGACCAGAACCACCTGAGCCCCGAGTCGCCCTGCGGCTCGGGGCTTCTTGTTGCGATCGCCCGGCCCGCGCCCTACCCTCACCAATATGCAATATATTGGATATGGGTCACTGAAGGAGCGGGCGGCGGCCGAGATCAGGTCGGCGATCGTGCGCGGCGACCTGGAGCCGGGCACGCCCATCAAGGACGTCGAGCTGGCGGAACGGCTCGGCCTGTCCCGCACCCCGGTGCGCGAGGCGCTCGCCACGCTGACCGACGAGGGCCTGGTCGAGACCAAGCCGCACGCGTACACCCGTGTCACCGCACTGGAAGCGGAGCCCGTGCGCGACGCGCTCGTCGTCGTGCAGTCGATGCACTCCCTCGCCATCGGCCTGGCGGTGCCGAAGATGACGGCCGAGGACATCGCCGCGATGCGCATCGCGAACAAGGCGTTCAAGAAGGCCCTCGACGCCAACGACGCCGTCGCCGCGCTGGCCGCCGACGACGAGTTCCACGCCGTGGCCGTCCGCTGCTGCGACAACTTCGCGGTCACCGCGACCATCGACCGCTTCACACCGCTGGTGCGCCGGCTCGAGCACAGCCGGTTCTCCTCGCCGAACGCGCGGCATTCCGTGACGCAGCACCAGCAGATCATCGACGCGTGCGAGCAGCGCGACGACCTGCTGGCCACGACCCTGGTCGACCAGAACTGGAGCACGTTGAAGGAGGAACTGTGAACAGATTCCCGCTTCTCTTCGGTCCCTCTCCCGTCCACCGCCTCGACCGCCTCACCGCGCACCTCGGAGGCGCCGCGGTCTGGGCGAAGCGCGAGGACTGCAACTCCGGCCTCGCCTACGGCGGCAACAAGACCCGCAAGCTCGAGTACCTCGTCGCCGACGCGCTGGCCACCGGCTGCGACACCCTCGTGTCGATCGGCGGCATCCAGTCCAACCACACCCGCCAGGTCGCGGCCGCCGCGGCCAGAGCAGGCCTGAAAGCCGTGCTGGTGCAGGAGAGCTGGGTCGACTGGACCGATGTCGGCAGCGACCGCGTCGGCAACATCCTGCTCAGCCGCATGATGGGAGCCGACGTCCGGCTGGTGAACGCCGAGTTCGGCATCGGCGTCAAACCCGCCTGGGAACAGGCGATCGAGGAGGTCCGCGCGAACGGCGGCAAGCCCTACCCGATCCCCGCCGGCGCCTCCGACCACCCGCTGGGCGGCATGGGCTTCGCGAACTGGGCCGACGAGGTCCGCCAGCAGGAAGCCCAGCTCGGCGTCTTCTTCGACACGATCATCGTCTGCTCGGTCACCGGCAGCACCCAGGCGGGCATGGTCGCCGGTTTCGCCAACGACACCGGCCGCCGCGTGCTCGGAATCGACGCGTCCGCCAAACCCGCCGAGACCCTCGACCAGATCACCCGCATCGCGCACAACACCGCCAAGCTCCGCGAGGTCACGGTGTCCGAAGAGGACATCCTCCTCGACGACCGCTTCCACGCAGGCACCTACGGCGTCGCCGACGAGTCCACACTGGACGCCATGCGCCTCGGCGCGAGCCTGGAGGCGATGATCACCGACCCGGTCTACGAGGGGAAGTCCCTGGCAGGGCTCATCCACCTCGTGTCCTCGGGCGAGATCGGCCGCGACTCGACCGTCCTCTACGCCCACCTCGGCGGGCAGCCGGCGCTGAACGCCTACAGCTCGCTCTTTCCCGCCTAGCAACGGCAGCCGCAGGTCACGCGCGCAGGCGCAGACCCTTCGGTGTGGCGCGGAAACCGGCCTCCTGCAGGACCGTCGCCAGGTGCGAGGTGAGCGCGACCTCGCCATCGGCTCGCTGGACCGCCAGCTGGCCCAGCCAGCCGTCGCGGACAGCCCGGCTCAGGGCGTTCGCGGCGGTGCGCAGGGTCGGATCGTCGTCGGTGAACGACAGCAGCGACTTACCTCCTCTCTCCACGTAGAGCGCCGGGGTGCCGTCTACCAGCACCGCCAGCGCACCTGCTTTGCGGGCCGGCCTGTGCTTGCCCTCGCCCACCGGATCCGGCCACGCCAGAGCGGCTCCGTAGGGCTGGGCGGGGTCGGCCGCGGCGAGCACCACCGCGGCCTGGTCGGCCTGGGAGGGCTGACCAGGAGGACGGGACAGGGCTCGCAGGCGATCCACCGCGCCGCGTGCCGCGAACTGGGCGGCGCCCAGCCCCTCGACGACGTACCCGCGGATGACCTGGCCCGACTCCTCCATGGCCCGCAACACCTTGTAGACGCCACTGAACCCACCCGTCACGCGCTCGGTGTCCAACGCGCCCCTGGTCAGCACGCCGTGGCGTTCCAGGAAAGCCTCGGCACGCGCGTGCGCCCTCCGGGTCGGGTCCTGCGCCGGTGCCACCGCGAGGGACCAGCGACCGGCGGCGGTCGGCGGACCCGTGCGCGAAGGCATGTCCGGACGGGAACGCAAGCGGGCATAACGACCCCGAGGGGTGCTGCGGCGGGGTTTGTGCGCCGCACCGCCACCGGACACGAGCGCGCGCAACGGCGCCAGCGTGTCGTTGGTGATCAGCCCCGCCCACACCAGGTCCCACAGCGTGCCGACGACCTCGGCGTCCGTGCACGTCACCGTTAGCGAGGCCCGGTCTACCACCTGGCGGAAGAACAACGCCCCGCCGGACAACGCCTCCAGCACCGCCGTGTGCAGCGGCGACTCCGGAATGGACTCCGGCACCAGGTCGGGCAGCAGCAGATCGGCCACGTCGGCGGGGGCGAGCGCGATCCAGCCGTCGCCACCGGCCAGCGCACCGCATCCCGTCCACGTCACCTCGCCGGACGCCGTCAGCTCGTCCAGCAGCGCCGGGTAGTAGCCGGGCAGCCGGGACGGGAACAGCAGTGATTCCAGGGCACTCGCGGGAAGTGGCGCGCCCGCGAGCTGTTCCACCACCGAGAACACGTCGTCGACCGTCGGCGCCGCACGCAACCGGCGGCCCAGGCCGTGCCACTGCGGCAGGAACCGGCCGAGCGCGGCGGGTTCGACCGGCTCCACCTCGGACCGCAGCCGCGCCAGCGAGGCCCGGCGCAGGCGGCGCAGCACGTCCGCGTCGCAGTACTCGGTGTGCGTGCCGCCGGGACGAAGCTCCCCGCGCACCAACCGGCCCGTTGCCGCCATCCGCTCCAGCACACCCGTGACCACGGCCACGCCCAGACCGAAGCGCGCAGCGGGTTCGGAGGCGGGGAACGGCCCGTGCGTGCGGGCATAGCGGCTCAGCAGGTCGCCCAGCGGATCCGCCACCGGTTCGGTGAACGCCTCCGGCACGCCGACCGGAAGAGCCACCCCGAGCGCGTCCCGGACCTTGCCCGCGTCCTCGATCGAGATGCTGCGTTCCTCGCCGGCGATCCGCACGCGGATCACCCGGCGCTCGGCCACCAGCTGGTCGAGCCACTCACGGGGCACGCCGCGTTCGAGCGCCTCCGCGTCGGAGAGATCTCCCAGGAACCGCAACAGGTCCGCGGTGTCCTCCACGTGCCGCGGGCGGCGATCCTCGGACAGGCGCTGCAGGCTGCGTTCGACCTCGGCCACGATCTCCGGGTCGAGCAGCTCGCGGATCGCCTCCGACCCGAGCAGCTCCGCCAGCAGCGTCGAGTCGAGCGACAGAGCAGCCGCCCGCCGTTCCGCCAGCGGCGCGTCCATCTCGTAGAGGAACATGCCCACGTACCCGAAGAGCAGGCTGCGGGCGAACGGCGACGGCGACGGCGTCTCGACCTCGACCACGCGCACCTTGCGCGCGCGGACGTCCGACATCAGCTCCCGCAGCCCCGGCACGTCGTAGACGTCCTGCAGGCACTCGCGCATCGCCTCCAGGACCACCGGGAAGCTCTCGTACTTCGACGCGACCGACAGCAGCTGCGCCGACCGCTGCCGCTGCTGCCACAACGGGGTGCGCCGGCGTGGATCACGGCGGGGAAGCAGCAGCGAGCGGGCTGCGCACTCGCGGAACCGGGCCGCGAACAACGCCGAGCCGCCCACCTCCGCGACCACGATCTGCTCGACCTCCTCAGGATCGAGCAGCACGTCCTCCGCGCCCGCCGTCACCTCCACGCCCTCGTAGTCCAGGGCGTCGGGCAGCCGCAGCACGATGCCGTCGTCGGAGTGCGCGGCCTGCACCTCGACCCCGCGCTTCTCCCGCAGGCGCGCCGCGATCGCGAGCGCCCACGGTGCGTTGACCTGGGCGCCGAACGGCGAGTGCACGACGAGCCGCCAGTCGCCCAGCTCGTCGCGGAACCGTTCCACCAGGACGATCCTGTCGTTCGGGACGTGCCGGGTGGCCTCCCGCTGCTCGCCCAGGTACGCCAGCAGGTTGTCCGTCGCCCACGCGTCCAGCCCGGCGGACGTGGCCCGTTCGCGCGCCGCCGAGTCCTCCATCGTGGACACCTCGCGCAGGAACTTGCCCATCGCACGGCCGAGTTCCAGCGGACGGCCGGGGGCGTCGCCCTTCCAGAACGGCATCCGCGCGGGCTGACCCGGCGCGGGCACCACGATCACCCGGTCGTGCGTGATGTCCTCGACCCGCCACGACGACGTGCCCAGCAGGAACGTGTCGCCGACCCGCGACTCGTAGACCATCTCCTCGTCGAGCTCGCCGACGCGCGAGCCGGGACCGTTCTCCGAGGCCGGGGTCATGACGGTGTACATCCCCCGGTCGGGGATCGTGCCACCGGACGTGACCGCCAGCCGTTGCGAACCGGGCCGGCCGCGCAGCTCGGAGTTCACCCTGTCCCAGGTGATCCGGGGCCGCAGCTCGCCGAACTCCTCGGACGGGTACCGGCCCGACAGCATGTCGAGCACGGCGTTGAGCGCCGAGTCCGGCAGCCCCGCGAACGGCGCCGCCCGCCGCACCAGCGCCGTCAGGTCCTCGACCGCCCACGTCTCCATCGCCACCATCGCGACGATGTGCTGTGCCAGCACGTCGAGCGGGTTGCGCGGGAACCGCACGGCCTCGATCGCGCCGTCCCGCATCCGTTCCGCCACCACCGCGCACGACACCAGGTCGCCGCGGAACTTCGGGAACATCACGCCGCGCGACACCGCACCCACCTGGTGCCCGGCGCGACCGACGCGTTGCAGGCCCGAGGCGACCGACGGCGGCGCCTCCACCTGCACCACCAGGTCGACCGCGCCCATGTCGATGCCGAGCTCCAGCGACGACGTCGCGACGACGCACGGCAACCGGCCCGACTTCAGGTCTTCTTCCACGGCCGTGCGCTGCTCGCGCGACATCGAGCCGTGGTGCGCGCGGGCGACGGACGCGCTCTTCTGCACTGTCATCCCCGACTGGCCGATGGCCTCGGCGGGGAAGGACTCCAGCTCCACCGCCTCCTCGGCGAGCTCGTTCAGCCGCGCCGTGAGCCGTTCCGCGAGCCGCCTCGAGTTCGCGAAGACGATCGTCGACCGGTGCTCCCGCACGAGCTCCAGCACCCGCGCCTCGACCGACGGCCAGATGGAGGTGCGTTGCTCGGCTCCGGCGGCCGACCCCGACACCTCACCCGTCGGCTGGCCGAGCACCGTCATGTCCTCGACCGGCACCTCGACCTCGACCTCGATGACCTTGGGCGTCTTCGGCTGCACCACCGACACCGGCCGCCCGCCCGCCAGGAACGTGCTGATCTCCTCGACCGGCCGCACCGTCGCCGAGAGCCCAATGCGCTGCGCCGGCCTGTCGAGCAGCGCGTCGAGCCGTTCCAGCGACAACGCCAGGTGCCCGCCGCGTTTGGTGCCCGCCACCGCGTGCACCTCGTCGATGATCACCGTCTCCACGCCGCGCAACGACTCGCGCGCCGACGACGTGAGCAGCAGGAACAACGACTCCGGCGTCGTCACCAGCACGTCGGGGGGAGTGCGGCCGAACGCCCGCCGTTCCTCCGGCGAGGTGTCGCCCGTCCTCATGCCCACGGTGATCGACGGTTCGGTCAGGTTCAGCCGGTGGGCGGCCTGCCGGATCCCCGCCAGAGGCGCGCGCAGGTTTCGTTCGACGTCCACCGCCAGCGCTTTCAGCGGCGACACGTACAGCACCCGGCAGCGCCGTCTCGGCTCCGCGGCGGGTGGGGAAGAGGCCAGCCGGTCCAGCGCCCACAGGAACGCGGCCAGCGTCTTGCCCGAGCCCGTCGGGGCGATGACCAGCGCGTGCTCGCCCGCCGCCGCGGCCGCCCACGCACCCGTCTGCGCCTGGGTGGGCGCGGCGAAGGCCCCGGCGAACCACTGCCTGGTCGCCGGTGAGAATGCCTCCATCACGTCCATGGCGACCATCATGACGCCGGGGTCCGACAATTTCTGATTGCGCAGGTCCGAGCACCCGCCGAAGCCCGCTGTGGCACGATCACCGCAGTACGTCCTGCGAGGGGAGCACGGTGCGCGTCCTGTCCGTCGACCTGGGCACCGCCAACACGGTTGCGGTGCTGTCCGACCACGGAGTGGTGGATGTGGACGGTGGGCCCACGATGCCCTCGTCCGTCTACCTCGACGAGGACGGCTCCCTGCGCGTCGGCAGAGAGGCGGAGCGGCGTTCGCGGCAGGACCCGTCGCGCTACGAGCCGAACCCCAAGCGCCACATCGACAAGGCGACGCTCAAGCTCGGCGAGCAGAACCTGCCGGTCAACGACGCGCTCGCGGCCATCTACGCCCGCGTGCTGGAGGCCGTCACGGCGCTGCTGAAGGGCGAGCACCTCGACGAGATCCGCCTGACGCACCCGGCGGAGTGGGGCCCGAGCAGGCGCAACAAGCTGCTGTCCTCCGCCAGGCTCGCGGGCATGACCGGCGAGCTCGTGGCGGTCCCCGAGGCCACCGCGGTCGCCTCGCTCAGCGGTGGCCGCCCGCTCGCGGTCTACGACTTCGGCGCCGACACGTTCGACGTCTCCGTGCTCGACGCCCAGCACCGCATCCTCGCCGACGGCAGCCTCAGCGACGTCGGCGGTCTCGACGTCGACCAGGCGCTGCTGGAGCACATCGGCCGCACGGTCTCGCACAAGGACCCGGCCGGCTGGCAGCGGCTGATGCGCCCGGTCACGGTGGACGACCACCGCGCCCGCCTCGGCCTTCGCGAGGAGCTGCGCCTCGCGAAGGAGGACCTCTCCGAGCTGCCTCAGGTCGAGGTGCTGATGCCGGAGCCGTTCGAGAAGGTCGTCATCACCCGCGCCGAGCTGGAGGCGCTGGTCCGGTCGAGCCTGATCCGCACCACCGAGCTGCTCATCTCCACCGTGCACCGGGCCGGGGTCACGCCCGAGCACGTCTACCTCGTCGGCGGGTCATGCCGGATGCCGCTGGTCGCGCAGATCATCGCGGAGAAGGTCGGCATCGTCCCGACCAACCCCGACCACCCGGAGACGATCGTCGCCACCGGCGCGCAGGTCGTGGACCGGGCGGCGATCACGCTCAAGCCCGAGGACGACAAGCCCAAGTACGTCGAGCCGCCCACGGTCGTGACCGCACCGGTCAGCCCCGCCGTCAGCGGTCCGCACCCGGTGAACCCCAACGTCAGCGGCCCGAACCCGGTGGTCAGCGGCTCCTACCCGAGTGGTTCGTACCCCAGCGGTTCGTATCCCAGCGGGTCCTACCCGAGCGGCGCGTACTCGGCGAGCGGCACCTACCCGGTGAACCCGAACGTCAGCGGCAGCTACCCGGCGAACTTCCCGCAGCAGGCGCCGAAGAAGAAGGACAACAAGAAGGTCCTCATCGGCGCCGGAGCGGCGGTCCTCGTGGTGGCGGGCATCATCGGCGCGGTCTTCGCGTTCTCCGGCCCGAGCCTGCCCAGCGCGGACGACTGCAAGGACGACACCGCGCAGGACGGCCAGGGCTTCACGAAGTGCCTGCGCCAGCTCGCGGGCACCGTGCCGGACGGCGGCGGCTGCGAGAAGGCCGACTCCGCGCAGATCACCGGCATGGAGGAGATCAAGGGCACGGTCGTGAGCTGCACGATCCGCGACGGCTACGCGGTGCAGTACATCCTCACCGACAGCGTCACGGGCGCGGAGAACAACGCCGCCGCCATCTCGAAGTCGTTCCAGACCGACCGCGTCGAGGCAGACTGGACCGGCAACGGCCTGGAGGGCGACTACCGCGCGGCCACGTCGAGCGGCACCGGCGTGCTGGTGTTCACCGCCAAGGGCCGTCCCATGTTCGGCATCCTCACCAAGACCGCCGAGGAGAACGCGGACGAGCTCAAGGCCGACGAAATGGCCGATTTCTTCGAAAAGTCCGTGCAGCCGGGCGAGTAACCGCCCCTGATGGACCTGTCGGCACGAGGCGGCGCCGTGCCACGATCGTGATCATGGTGACCGTCGCGCCGCAGGTCGAACGCGTGCAGCGCAAGGTCGTCCGCGTGCTGACCGGCACCCAGATCCTCGGGTCGGCGGCCGTGACGATCGGCCTCGCGTTCAGCACGCTGATCGCCGCGACGCTGTCCGGGTCCGAGGCCGTCGGCGGGCTCGCGCAGACCGCGGCCGTCGCCGGTGCCGCGTTGCTCGCCCTGCCGGGAGCCCGGCTCGCACAACGCAGCGGGCGCCGTCCCGCGCTCGTCCTCGGTTACGGCATGGGCGGGCTCGGCGCGTTGATCGCCGCCGTCGCCGTGGGGCTCGGGCTGTGGCAGGTGCTGCTGGTGGGCCTGCTGCTGTTCGGCGGGGCGTCCAGCGCGAACTACGCGGCCCGTTATGCCGCAACGGACCTGGCCCATCCGCAACGCCGCGCGCGTGAGCTCTCCCGCGTGGTGTGGGCGGCCATGATCGGCGCGATCATCGGACCGAACCTCGCCGATCCCGCCGGGCGGGCGGCCGCGTCCCTCGGACTGCCGGCGGGGGTGGGACCGTTCCTGCTGGCGGCCGTCGTGCTCGGCGCGGCGGTGCTGGTGATCCAGTTCGGGCTGCGGCCGGACCCGCTGGTCGTCGTGAAGAGCACCCGGCCGGTTGAATCTCCGGACTGCTGCGCCGGCGGGGCCAGTGGCGAGAGTCCCCGTGGCCTGAAGGTCTGGGCGACGCTCGGGCCGATGGCCCGGCTTGCACTCGTTGGTGTGATGTTGTGCCACACGGCGATGGTTGGGCTGATGTCGATGACGCCGGTGCACATGAACCACGCCGGGTCGTCGTTGCGCGTGGTCGGCGTCGTGATCAGCCTGCACGTCGCCGCGATGTACGCCGCGAGCCCGTTGTTCGGGTGGATGGCCGACCGGCTGGGCCGCGTGCCGGTGCTCGCGATCGGCGCCTCGCTGGTGGTGGCGGCGTCCGCGGTCGCGGGCATGGCGCCCTCGCACGACGCCCCGCAGCTCGCCGTGGGACTGGCGCTGCTCGGGTTCGGCTGGTCGGCGGGACTCGTGGCGGGGTCGGCGTTGCTGACGGAGTCCGTGCGGGTCGAGGACCGGCCCGCCGCGCAGGGGCTGTCCGATCTGGTGATGAACGCCGGCGGCGCCATCGGGGGAGCGGTGGCCGGGATCGTCGTGACGGCCTGGTCGTACGCGGCGCTCGGGCTGATCGTCGGGTTCACCGCGCTGCCGTTGCTGGTCGTGTGCCTCTTCGCATCGCTGCGCAGGCCCGTTCGTTAGGGTCTCCCGGTGCGCATCACCATGTTCCGCAAACTCATGGCGGGGGAGTTCGGCCAGGTCAGGGCCGAGATGATCGCCCGTGACCACGTCCTGTCGTCGCTCGGGGGCCGTACCGCGGACGAGGCGCTGGAGGCCGGGATGGGGCCCAAGGAGATCTGGATCGCGGTGTGCGAGGCGTTCGACGTTCCGGAGAATCGCCGCTGAGCGGGGAGCCGGGAGTGTCGCGTGTGCTCGAACACGTGTTCGGCTACAGTGGCCCCGACCCCCGGCTTCGCAGAATTGTCAGACCCCGCCAGTAGCGTCAGGTCCAACATGACGAAGCAACGGCAGACGACAAAAGGTGGACCCAAGATGGCACCCGCAGCACCCGACCGGGACAAGGCGCTCGAGCTGGCCCTGGCGCAGATCGACAAGCAGTTCGGCAAGGGCTCCGTGATGCGCCTCGGCGAAGAGGGCCGCGCCCCGATCGCCGTGATCCCGACCGGCGCGATCGCCCTGGACGTGGCGCTCGGCATCGGTGGCCTGCCGCGTGGCCGGGTCGTCGAGATCTACGGTCCGGAGTCGTCGGGTAAGACGACGGTCGCGCTGCACGCCGTGGCGAACGCGCAGAAGGCCGGCGGCATCGCGGCGTTCATCGACGCGGAGCACGCCCTCGACCCCGAGTACGCGAAGAAGCTGGGCGTCGACACCGACGCGCTGCTGGTGTCGCAGCCCGACACCGGTGAGCAGGCGCTCGAGATCGCGGACATGCTGGTCCGCTCCGGCGCGCTCGACATCCTGGTCATCGACTCGGTCGCCGCCCTCGTGCCGCGCGCCGAGATCGAGGGCGAGATGGGCGACAACCACGTCGGTCTGCAGGCCCGCCTGATGAGCCAGGCGCTGCGCAAGATCACGGGTGCGCTCAGCAACTCCAACACGACCGCGATCTTCATCAACCAGCTGCGCGAGAAGATCGGCGTGATGTTCGGCTCCCCGGAGACCACGACCGGTGGTAAGGCGCTGAAGTTCTACGCCTCCGTGCGTCTGGACGTGCGCCGCATCGAGACCCTGAAGGACGGCGGCGAGCCCGTCGGCAACCGCACCAGGGTCAAGGTCGTGAAGAACAAGGTCGCGCCGCCGTTCAAGCAGGCCGAGTTCGACATCCTCTACGGCAAGGGCATCAGCCGCGAGGGCTCGCTCATCGACATGGGTGTCGACCAGGGCATCCTGCGCAAGTCCGGTGCCTGGTACACCTACGAGGGCGACCAGTTGGGCCAGGGCAAGGAGAACGCCCGCAAGTTCCTGCTGGACAACCCGGACATCGCCAACGAGGTCGAGAAGCGCATCAAGGACAAGCTCGGCATCGGCGCCACCCTTGACGCCGACGAGACCGTTCCCGTCGCGCCGGTCGAGTTCTGAGGTCGTGAGGGTTGGACGAGGCTGAGGAGCAGCGCAAGGCGCGGGACATCTGCTACGCGCTGCTCACCGCTCGGGCCCGCTCCCGGCAGGAGCTGTACGACGCCCTGCTGCGCAAGGAGATCAGTCCCGGTGTCGCCGAGATCGTCCTCGGCAAGTTCGACCGCGCCGGCCTGATCGACGACGCGCAGTTCGCCGAGATGTGGGTGCGTTCCCGTCACACGTACAACGGCCTGGGCCGCCGCGCCCTGGCCATGGAGCTGCGCCGCAAGGGCGTGGCGGACGAGGTGGTGGCCGAGGCCGTCGCCGTGGTCGACAGCGAGGCGGAGGAAGAACGCGCCCGCGAGCTCGTCCGCAAACGTCTGCGCACCCTGTCCGGCGTGGACGAGACGACGAAGATCCGCCGTCTCGTGGGTGCGTTGGCGCGCAAGGGTTATGCGGAGGGCCTCGCCTATCGCGTGGTGCGCGACGAGCTGCGCGACGCGGGGGCAGAGGCCTCGGCACTGGACGAGCCCTGGTCTTAGGCCAGGGCCGGCCCTGTTCGCGTGCTCATCGGAGTGCCGTAACCGATCACGCCTCTGTGGTGGTTGGCTCCGAGTAGCCTGAAAAGCGTGAGCACTACTCCCGACGCGCCGTCCGCCGTGACCCCCACGGTCTCCGACCTGCTCTGCTTCGACCTCTACACGACGTCGCGGGCGGTCACCGGCTTCTACCGCCCGATCCTCGACAAGGCGGGCATTACCTACCCGCAGTTCCTGGTGATGCTGCTGCTGTGGGAGCGGGACTCGAGGCCGATCCGGGAGCTCGTCCGGGAGCTCGACCTGGAGTACAGCACGCTCTCGCCGTTGATCAAGCGGCTGGAGAAGAGCGGCCTGCTGGTGCGCGTCACGCATCCCGACGACGAGCGCTCGGTGCTCGTCCAGCTCACGGACAAGGGCCGTGACCTGCGGTGGATCGGCGCCGAGATGTTCAACCAGCTCGGCAAGGCCCTCGGCATGACGCTCGAGGAGATCGCCGTTCTCCGCAAGGCGCTGAACCGGGTCAAGCACGGCGCCGAGCGCTAGTTCGCCGGTGAGCTGAAACACATCGCGCACGAGGTATCTCGTCGGGTAACTTACATCGTGCACGACCTAATCGAGCGCGATGCACCACCGCCACGGTGCCCGACGAGAGAGTGAGAGACCAATGCGAGTTCGCAAGGTGTTCGCGGTTCTGGGGACGCTGCTGGCGCTGGCCGCCGTCGTTCCGTCCGGTGCCGGTGCGGCGGAGGATGCCGAGAAGCAGGGCACCAAGAAGCCGACCGTGGTGCTGGTGCACGGTGCGTTCGCTGACGCCTCCAGCTGGAACGGGGTCGTGGAGCGCCTGCAGCGCAAGGGTTTCCCGGTCGTGGCGGTGGCGAACCCGCTCAGGTCGGTCACCGGTGACGTGAACTACCTGCGCAAGGTGCTCGCCTCCATCGAGGGACCGATCGTCCTCGCCGGACACTCCTACGGCGGCATGGTCCAGTCGCAGGCCGCGCTCGGCAACCCGAACGTGAAGTCGCTCGTCTACGTCGCGGCGTTCGCACCGGAGAAGGGCGAGAGCGCCCTCGAACTGTCGAACAAGTTCCCCGGCAGCACCCTGGGCGACACCCTGTCGGCGATCGACATCGGTGACGGCAGCAAGGACCTGACGATCCAGCAGGACAAGTACTGGCAGCAGTTCGCGGCCGACGTGTCCCGCAAGGACGCGACGCTGGCGGCGGCGACGCAGCGGCCGATCAACGACACCGCGCTGACCGAGAAGGCCGGCGACCCCGCGTGGCACACCATCCCGTCGTACTTCGTGGTGGCGGGCAAGGACAAGAACATCCCGATCGCCGCGCAGAAGTGGATGGCCGAGCGCGCCCACGCCCGTGCGGTCGTCGAGGTCCGTGGCGCCTCGCACTCGGTGGCGGTGTCGCAGCCGGACACCGTGGCCGACCTGATCGTGCGCGCCGCCAGGTAGGGGGAAAGACGAGGAAGCCGGGACGCGGGCAGGGGCGTCCCGGCTTCCTCGCGTTCAGGGCTTCGCGACCTGGCAGCCGGGAAGCGACAGGTTCAGCTCGGTGCCGGGGCCGAAGCAGGCGACGAGGCCGTAGGTCTGCTGGCCGTAGTTGGTGCCCCTGCGGACGGTGATCTTGCCGTCGGCGTCGATCTCGCACGGGTTGTTCATCGTGCAGCGGCCGCCGCTCTCGTTGCCGGTGTTGTTGACGCCGACGACCTTGCCGCTCGCGTTGTCGATGATCGGCGAGCCCGACGTGCCGCCGATGGTGTCGCACGCCGGCGTGTAGCGCAGCGAGTCGCGCCAGGTCCAGCTCGACTCCTTGACCTGGTGGACGAAACCGTCGAGCCGGCACGAGTAGATCTTCGTCCAGTAGCCGGAGGCGATCCGGATCTCGGACTGGGCGACGGGGCGCGAGGCCGACAGTTCGAGAGCCTGGACGCCGTGCTTCTGCTGGATCTGCTGGTACGTCTTGTCGAGCCGGTAGAGCGCGGCGTCGGTGCCGGTCATCGTCGCGTAGACGAGCCTGGTGCTCTGCAGCGTCGCGATCTCGGCGCCGGATCTGTTGAGCAGCTTGAAGGTGCGGTCCGCCGGCCGGTCGACGTACGCCTGACCCGTCTTCATGAGCTCGACGCAGTGCCCGTTGGTGAGCACGAGGGCCTTGTCCGCGGGGGCCGAGCCGGGCAGGCGGACGAGTGAGCCGGAGCAGTTGCTGAGTTTCACCGTGCCGGCGAGGTCGACGGCGGCCTGCGCGGGTGTCGTGGTCACGCCGAGTACGGCGATCACGGTCAGCAGGAGTGCGGTGAATCGTCGTGCCATGTACGGATCGTAGTCGATTCGCTACCTTCGGGAGTCGGCTGACTGGCCGCTCGTTAACTCGATCGAGTGACGCTGCCGGGTGGGGCTAACGGGTATAGCGGACCAATCGACGTGGTGGTCACACATCGCAACCGCCAGGAGCCGTGATGACCTATCCCACGCCGCCCGTGTACGCCCAGCCTCAGGTCGCGCCGCCCAAGCAGGCGAGGTTCGGTGCGCTCGCCTGGACGGCGGTGATCCTCGGGATCGTCGGTGTGGTCGGCTCGTGGGTCATCTTCCTCAACAACCTCACGGCGATCGCCGCGTTCGTCGGGATCGTGCTCGGTGTCATCGCGTTGTTCGGCACCCGCAAGGTGCTCGCGGCGGTCGGTGTCGTCCTTTGTGTCCTGGCGATCGTGCTGACCGTCGTGGCGCAGCAGGCGGCGGTCAAGGAGCTCGACAAGATCCTCGGCGACGTCGGGCAGGGCCAGACCAACGCTCCCGGCGAGACCGCGCGACAGGACGCACTCGCCGAGAACAACACCTGGGGCAAGCAGTACACGTGGCCGAACGGCCTGTCGGTCGACGTCGCCGCTCCGGTCGCGTGCACACCCGGCCAGTACGCGGCGCCGGCGAACATCGCCCGCGCGGTGAGGTTCGAGATCACCATCACCAACGGCACGACCGCCACGTTCGAGACCGCACTCATGTCGGTCGGCACCGACGCGCAGTTCAACGGGCAGAAGGCCGACATGGTGTTCGACACGAGCGGCGGCTGCGACAGCACGTTCGACTCGGCGACCGTGCTGCCGGGCAAGGCCTACACCTTCCACGTCGCGTACGCGGTCGGCGCGTCGCCCGGTGAGATGCAGCTCGTGTTCGAGCCGACCTTCAACTCCGAGAAGGCGGCGTTCGTCGGCCAGGCGTAAACCGTTCGCTCGCGGGCGCACGGACAGGTTACAAATCGGGGCATGTTGCGCAAGTACCCGCGAACGCCCCACCTGGAGGGCTCGCGCCTGCAACCGGGCGACGAGGACCTCGACCAGGTGCCGTTCCGCGCGATCGCGGGGCGGCACCTCGTCGTGGAGGAGAAGCTCGACGGTGCCAACGCGGGCATCAGCTTCGACTCCGCCGGGGTGCTGAAACTCCAGTCACGCGGCCATTTCCTGGCGGGCGGGCCGCGGGAACGGCAGTTCGCGCCGTTGAAGGCCTGGGCCGCGACGCACCAGGGCGTGCTGTGGGAGAGGCTCGGCACGCGGTTCGTGCTCTACGGGGAATGGCTGTACGCCAAGCACACCGTGTTCTACGACGCGCTGCCGCACCACTTCTGCGAGTTCGACCTGCTCGACCGCACGACCGGCGAGTTCCTGTCCACGCCGGAACGCCGCCGGGTGCTCGCGGGCACGCCGGTGGTGTCCGTGCCGGTGCTGCACGAGGGACCGTTGCGCCGCCTGAAGGACCTGACCGCGTTGATCGGCCCGTCGACCTGCCGCACCGCCGCGTGGCGTGCCGCGCTGGTCGAGGCGGCCCGCGCGGCGGGGCAGGACCCGGACGTCGTGGTCGCGGAGACGGATTCGGACGACGACATGGAAGGCCTCTACGTCAAGGTGGAGGAGGACGGGCGCACGGTCGGGCGCTACAAGTGGGTGCGGCCGACGTTCGTCACCGCCGTGCTGGACTCGGGCAGCCACTGGCAGGACCGCCCGATCCTGCCGAACCGGGTGGTGGCCCGTGTTTGAACGACTCTGCCCCGCCGGTCCGCAGTGGACCCTCGACTGGGACGCCGTCCGCGCGGCGTTCCCGTGGGTGCGCGCGATGGAAGGCGTACCGCAGGACCCGGTGCACCACGCCGAGGGTGACGTCGCCACGCACACCCGGATGGCCTGCGAGGCCCTGGTGTCACTGCCCGAATGGCGCGCGCGTCCTCTCGCGGATCGCGTGCGGCTGTTCGCGACCGTGCTCCTGCATGACTCCGCGAAGCCGTTCCGCACGCAGATCGCCGACGGCCGCGTCACCGCACACGGACACTCGCGCGCCGGAGACCTCCTGGCGCGCAAGCTGCTGTGGGAGATGGGACGCCCGATCGCCTGGCGCGAGCACGTCGCCGCGCTGGTGCGGCACCACCAGGTGCCGTTCTGGGCGCTGGAACGTCCCGACCTCGACCGCATCGCGTTCCGGGTGAGCCTGCTCGCGCGCAACGACGACCTGGCGACCCTCGCCCGCGCCGACATCCTCGGCCGGATCTGCGGCGACGCGGACTCGGTGATGGAGAACATCGCGCTGTTCGAGGAGTACTGCCGCGAACGCGACTGCCTGGACCGGCCGCGCGCCTTCCCGTCCGACCACGCCCGGTTCCAGTACTTCCGCACGCCCGGCCGCGACCCGGACTACGCCGCCTACGACGACACGCGCGTCGAGGTGACCGTGCTGTCCGGCCTGCCGGGTGTGGGCAAGGACCACTGGATCGCTCGGCACCGGCCGGGCTGGCGCGTGGTGAGCCTCGACTCGGTGCGGTCCCGGCTCGGCATCGCGCCCGACGGCGACCAGCGCGCGGTGGCTGCCGCCGCGTTCGAGGAGGCGCGGGTGCTGTTGCGGGCGGGGGAGCGGTTCGTGTGGAACGCGACCAACATCTCGCAGCAGCTGCGCGAGCGCTGCATCGGACTCGCCGCGGACTACCACGCCCGCATCACGCTGGTTGGGCTCGAAGCGCCGAAGGACGTGATCCACGCGCGCAACCGGGCTCGTCCGGAACCGGTGCCGGCCGCCGTGATCGACCGGCTGGCCGGCAAGTGGGAGGCGGTCGACCTGACCGAGGCGCACACCGTTGAGTGGGTGGACACAGCCCAGACCTCGGCACATACGTAAGGTCCGCTCCGGCCTCGGCGGCACCTCTGCGCGGCTCTCCAAGATCCATATATCGGTTCGGCCGGGTCCGGCGGTGCTCGGCTCGCTCGCGCGTTCACCTTGGTTATGTCAACCCGGTGTCGCGCTGAGCTGGGCCTTAGCAATGACTCGTTGGACTTCGTCGTCAAACGAGTCATTGCTAAGGGGGTGAGCAGGCGCCTGGCGGGGCTGGCGGAGGGCCCGTCGGGCGCTGATATATCGGATGGCGAGGGCTCAGCCGATATATCGGTGGGCTGGCGGTCAGCGACGGTGTTCGCCGTGGTGGCCCACCGCCCGGACGAGCCAGAGCGTGCCCGCGCCGGCCACGACCAGGACGGCGATGCCGGTGAGGAAGCCGACGCTCGTGGACGAGTCGTCGGGCTGGGGTGGCGGGCTGCTGTTGGGCTTCGGCTGCGCGATGGCCGGGATGTCGGTCATCAGCAGTGAGTTCGCCTTCACCAGGCCGGTGCCCTCCAGCAGGAGCATGTGCTTGAGCAGGAGGGTCAGCGCGGTCTGCGCCGCGATGCGCGCGGGGACGTTCCTGGTCGTCGCGCGGGCACGGGCCACCTGGGTGATGAGCGTGCCGTCGGCGGCGCGGGACAGGTTCGCGTACATGCGGTCGAGCTCTTCACCCGAGCTGGCCGAGATGGCGTTCGCCCACGACTTCTGTTCTGTCGTCGGTTCGACGGGGAGGTCCACGCCGATCTGGCGGGCGGCCTCCGTGACCGCCTGGGTCAGCTGCGTGTGCTCGGCGGCGAGCTGGCCCGCGACCTTGCGGACCTTCACGTCACGTGCCCGGTCGGAGCTCTCACGGCTGGCCGGTTTCTGCCAAAGCGAATGCTGGGTGAGCAGCACGAGCAATTCCCGGTCCGACGGTTCGACGTTCTGTCCTATCACGCGGACCGCGTTCACCTGTGCCTTGGCCGTCACCAATTCGAGTGCGGACGGGTCCACTCGCCCGGTGTTCTCCAGGACCGTCATTGTACGAATCAGCATCTGCACGGTCTGGTGAGCGAGCGTGCGAATTGTGGTGTTCTGCGTTGCCGCCCGCGTTTGGACGGCCATTACCAAAAGGCCGCCCTGGGTCTGCCGGACGATCGTCGCGTAAGCGCGGTCGTGGTTGTCACCGGTGCGTCCTGCCATCTCGTCGATGAGTGACTGGTGTTCACTGCTGACGTCGTTCGGCAGGACCACGCCGAGTTCCTCCGCTGATTTCAGAAGATCGACGTCGAGTCGTGAATGCGCTTCGAAGATGTCTCGCCCTGCGTTGCTTATGCCCGCGTTCGTCGAGCGCGTCGGCGCTTCTTTGCTCACCGGTACCAACCACGAGTTTGCTTGACGCAGAGATACCATGAATGAACGGTCCGACGGCTGTACTTCTGTCGATTGCGCATTTGCTGGGACGGCTCCGATGAAAGCTCCCAGAAATGCGACAGACAGGATGGTGAACAGCGTTGCCTGCTGCCCCAGCGTGCCCAATCGGTGACGCATAGTGCTCGTTCCCTCCCGCGATCGAGCTGCCTTCGAAGGTGATACGCGCAGGTGAGGTCAGGGTTCACGGCGCGTGCGAAGACGCTCATGTGATGTGCATCACACAACAACCTGCGAACCATTTGGACTGAATTTACGTACCCGAGAAGATTTCGCGTTCGCGATGTAGTATCTGGAAGATTCCGTGCTCGGCCACCGAGTCGCTGGGACTGCCGCCCGAAGCGAACCCGTCGCCGATATCTGGGGAGGTCGTCAGCTTCATGGTTGATCAGGGCAAGGTCGCACAAGCCCATCAGGACGAAGAATTGCTCACGCTGCTCTACGGGCAGTTCCAGCGGATGCTGTTCTCGCAGGTCCTGTGTCTGACCAACTACGACCGCCAGTGGACGGAAGACGTTGTTCAGGAGACGTTGATCAGGGCTTGGCAGAACTCCGCGCATCTCGTTCGGGAACCGGGGATGTTGCGCGGTTGGCTTTGTACTGTGGCTCGTCGCATTGTGATCGACGGATGGCGCAGCCGTCAGGCGCGTCCGCAGGAAGTCGAATTGTTGCGCCCGGACATCGCCGAATCTCCGGACGACACGGAACAGACACTTTCGGTGATGGTTATTACCGACGTAGTACGCCAATTGAGTGATGAACACCGTTCAGCAATCTACGAAACGTATGTCATGGGCCGGACGGTGAAGGAGGCCGCGATCGTTCTCGGAGTCCCGGAAGGAACCGTCAAGTCCCGGCTGTACAAGGCGATGCACACGATCCGCCGGGCGCTGCAGGACAGGAGCTAGTGATGGTGACCCGTCAACCACATCACGAGCACGCGGGAGCAGGACCAGACCAAGATCAGAGTCAGAACGACAGTCAGAACGACGAGGACCGCACGGTCATGAGCCGGGAGAGCCCGGAGGGACCGTGCGGTGACGTGGCGGCGTATGTACTGGGTGTGCTCGACCCGGCACAGCACGTGACGTTCTCCCGGCACCTAGCCGGGTGTGAAGACTGCCAGCGGGACTCCGCCGACTTCGGCATGTTCACGCCGACGTTGCGGCCGGTGCTGCGGGAGAACCCGCCCGGTCCGCGGCAGCCGTGCTCCATGACGCGCAGCATCCTGCTGGTGGCGGCGGGCGTCGTGGTGGCCATCGCCGCGGTGCTCTCGGTCGTGGAGTCGTGGTCCTCGCAGGGCAGCAACCCCGTCGACCTCGGCACCCTCACGCGTGCCGCGCCCGCTCACGACGAGCGGTTCGCGCTGTTCGAGCGCATGTGAGTCCTGCTGGGCACGCACGAGCAGGCAGGCGAGGCGGAACCATCCGCGCATCAGCCTGGCCAAGATCATCGCTCGCTCCCACTCACAACTGCAAACGGCTCACGGTTCCGTTGACCGTTACCTGTGGGTAAGTTTGCCCGACGACGAAGCGCAGGTCTCTACGGTCGGCACCGAAGGAACACCGAAAACTTCGACCTGCGGTCCTCTCGGTACCGAAGGCAGGGGTAGACAGAGGTGACATCGCCACTTCTCGGCCGGGACGCGGAACTCGCGACTCTCGGACGTTTGCTCGACGACGCGGTCCAAGGAACTGGCTCGTGCGTCGTCGTCACCGGCGGGTTCGGCATCGGCAAGACGGCAGTGCTCGACGCGCTCGCCGCCGAGGCCCGCGAACGCGGCTTCACCGTCCGGCTGGCCAAGAGCGCCCGGCTGGAGAGCCACCTCCCCGGCGCGGTGGTGCGCCAGCTCGCACCGTGTCTCGCGAACGAGCACGACCTGGAAGAGCTGTACGCGCGCGCCGCGAACTCCGCACGCAAGGCGCCGATCCTGATGGTCATCGACGACGTGCACGTCGCCGACACCTTCTCCAAGCGCGCGCTCGCTTACTTGCGCCCGCGGCTGCAGGACATGCAGGTCGTCATCGCGCTCGGCGCGTCCCAGGGCTACCTCGCCACGGACGAGGTCACGCTCCCCGAGATCGCCGGCGCCCATCCGCACCGCATCGACCTCGGCGGACTCGACGTCGTCGCCATCGAACGCCTCACCGACGCCGTTCCCGGACGTGACGCGAAGCGCTGCCACGAGCTCACCGGCGGTAACCCCTACCTGCTCCAAGCCCTGCTGCGCGAGGAAGGAGAGGGGTCGGCCGCCGTCGGCGAGATGATCGGCATGCGGCTGCGCGAGTACACCGGTGCCGCCGAGGTCGCCAGGTCCGCGGCCGTGCTGGACGGCGACGCGGGTCTCGAACTGCTGTCCGCGCTCACCGGATTCGACGCGTTGCCCGCAGTCGACATGCTCGTCCGGCTCGGCGTGCTCGCCGACACCGACCCGCTGACGTTCCGCTATCCGTTCGTGCGCAACAGCATCCTCGCCGACATGCCGATCGCGGTCCGCTCCGCCGCCCACTCCCGCGCCGCCTGGCTGCTGTTCGAGTCGGACGCCCCGGACGAGCGCGTCGCCGAGCACGTGCTGAAGGCCCGATCCGTCCGCTTACCGTGGTCCGTCGACCTTCTGCGCGAGGTCGGCGGCGTTGAGCACCTGGAACGGGCACTCGAGGAACACCTGTCCGAAGAGGACCGTCTTGCGATCGAGGTCGAGCTCGGCCACACGGAACACCTGCAGGACAACGCACTGGGCCGTGACCGGGTGCGTGACGCGATCATGCAGTGCGAGGACCCGAACCTCGCCGCGAACGTCGCGCAGGCGTTGATCCAACGCATGTGCACGGGTTCGGACGCGCACTTCGCCGTCTCCCTCGCGATCATGGTCGTCGCGCGGCTGCTGCCGGAGGACCGCGACAAGGTCTGGAACCTCGTGTGCACCACCTATCTCCTGGCGGCCAACCGCGACGCGCGCATGGCCAACTGTGCCGGCAAGTACTTCGAGGACCTTGTCGGGGACGTCCCGCATGACCCGAACCTCAAACGCGCCCGGTCCGCGCTGCTCGCCGTCGGCAACGCTCGCAGCGGCGACTCGTACACCGAGGCCGTCGAGTACTCGCTCGAAGCCCTCGAAGGCGAGTGGATCGACGTCTTCGGCGCGTCCTACATCTTCACGTTCCTGGTGCCCGTGCTCGGCGACAACCCCGAGCACATCAACAAGTTCTGGCTCTCGCACAGCACCGCGCCGGTCTCCCACGACCCGCACCTGCGCCGCGGGATGCTCAGCATGATCGCCCGCGCCTCCGCCTTCCACAACAGCGGTGACCTGGCCCGCGCGTACACGTTCCTGACGCCACCGGTCTCGACCGGCAACATGGACTGCCCGGCGGTCGTGCTCGCGACCGCGAAGCTGGCCGAGGTCTGCATCGAGATGGGGCAGTTCGACGAGGCAGCCCCGCTGGTCGCCGAAGACGGCAACCTGTTGCAGCACATCAACATCGTCTACGCCCGCGGCCGGCTCAAGCTCGCGTCGTGTCACGCGGAGGGCGGGCTGGAGGACCTGCTGGAGGCGGGCAGGCGACTCGCCGCGCGCGAGATGCCCAACCCCGCCCTGATGGCGTGGCGGCACCACGCCGTGCGCGCGTACCTGGCGCTGGGCAACCGCGACGACGCCGCCCGGCTCGCGCACGAGGAGCTCGACCTGGCGAAGCGGTGGGGTTCCAGGAGGGTGATCGGGACGGCGTTGATGAGCGTCGGCATCAGCACCGACGACATCGACGTCCTCACCGAGGCCGAGCAGCTGCTCGCCTCGTCACCGCACCGGCTGCTGCACGCCCAGTCGTTGTACTGGCTCGGCCACCACCTGCGCCGCAAGGGCCGCGCCGAAGCGGCCGCGACACACCTGCGGCAGTCGTTCGAGCTGGCGCGTCACCTCAGCGCGCACCCGCTGGCCAAGCTCGCGGGCGACGAGGTCCGCGATGAGGACGACCAGGTGCAGGGCCTCACCAAGCAGGAGAACCGGGTCGCGCGGATGGCGGCGCAGGGTCTGACGAACCGGCAGATCGCCGAAGCCCTGCACCTCACCCGGCGCACGGTGGAACTGCACCTGTCGAGCGCCTACCGCAAGCTCGGCATCACGGGACGAGCTGAGCTCGTCGCCGCCTTGTGGTCCTGACGGCGATCAGCAGGCCCGCCAGCAACGCCATCACGATCACGGTGACGACGGACGACAGCACCAGGAACTCGTCGAGCCGCCCACCCGTGAGGTAGGCGCCGAGCGCGATCGCCACGACCGCGCACACGGCACGGTCCATGATGGACTCCATCGACAGAAGCGTTGCACGGTAACGGGAATCCGGGATCGCGTCGTTGAGCAGCTTCTTCTGGATGGGGAAGCTCATGCCCGCCGTCACGGAGAACAGGCACAGCAGCACGATCGTGACGACCCCGCCGGACGGCACGACGAACCCGATCGCCAGCGCCATCACGACGGTCAGCAGGAACACCGACCTGGCCGGTCCGATCCTGCGCGACAGCCGGTGCGGGCGCGCGGCCGCGATCGCCTCGAAGATCGTCATCGCGGCGAGCACCGAGCCGTACCAGGCGACCGGGACGTCCTTCGACTCGAGCACCGGCTGGAACAGGTTCACCTGCAGGATCCGCACCAGCGTGAACATCGCGATGCCCTGGATCATCAGGAGGAGCAGCCAGCGGGACCCCCTGAGCGCTTGGAACGCCCCGCCGACGCCCGCGAGCAGCTTCGACGTCTTGCCCTCCGGTCGTTTCCAGCCCGGAATCGGCGGCAGCTTCAGGGCGAGGACCACCGCGATCGCGGCGTTGACCGCGGTGAGCCAGTAGGGCGAGGACATGTTCCACTGCATCAGCAGGCCGATCACCGGCCAGTACACGATCTTGCCGACCAGGCTGTACGACCGCCCGACTCCCTCGACCTTGAGGTAGAGGTGCCCGGCGTCGTGCGCGTGGAGGTACTCGTACAGGTACGCGCTCTGGGCGCCCGAGATCAGCGACCTGGCCAGCGCGATCAGCAGGAAGTGCACCAGGAACCCGGTGTAGTTCCCCGCGAGCACGGGCACCAGGTTCGCGACGACCAGCACGCTCGCGCCGAGCCACAGCGACGTGCGGTAGTCGAAGCGGTCCGCGACCATGCCGGTCGGGATCTCCATGAGGCAGAACGCGATGTAGTAGATCGACTGGATGCCGAAGATCTCGGCGTCGCTCAGCCCGAGCTGCTTCTGGTACTCGTAGAAGATCGGGATCCACAGCAGCAGCCCGAAGAAGAACTGGAAGCCGTACGTCAGGCGGACGGCACGCGCCACATCCGGAGTCGCCGGTACGCGAAGTCCCAGCATCAGATCGAGTACGGCCGCAGCTGCAGGACGTAGAGGACGTCGTCGGTGGCGAGCCACTCGATGTCGACCGGCGAGTCGAACGTGTAGTCCGGCGAGAAGTGCGCCTGCAGCAACCTGCCGACGATCGCGAGCCGCTGCAGCTGCGCGTGCGCCTTGAGGCCCAGGTCCTCCTTCGCGTCACCGAGCGAGACCGTGCGGCCGCCACCCTCCACAGTGGAGTAGAGGTACTGCATCGGTTGCTTCGAGCCCTCGACGACGTCGGTGACGTTCGGCGAGACGTTGACGTAGACGTTGCGGAAGTCGTTGCGGTTCATGGGGTTCGTGGTGACCATGACCCCGCCGAAGTCGGCCCTGACCTGCTCCTGGATCACCACGCCCATGAAGCAGTCGTCCAGCGAGATGCCCGCCTGCTGCCTCAGCCTGACGCTCCGCGCGGACACGAGCGACGCCCACACCTCCTTGACCGACTCCACGATCTTCTCGGCGCTGGTGACGTGGTTGTACGACTCGTAGATGCCCGCGGCGGAGAAGCCCGCGAGGTCCTCGGCGTTCGACGAGCTGCGCACGACGAAAGTCCGCACGCCCGCGAGGTTCTCGACCAGCGCGGTGTCCAGTTCGGACAGCAGGTAGTCCGGCACGCGCGTCTTGCGGATCAGTTGCTGCAGCTCGACGCACAACGGCTCGACCTCGCGGGCGTTGAGCTCCAGCGCCATCTTCAGCTTGCCGATGGCCTGCTGGATCTTCGGCGACGACTCCAGGAACCCCTGGTGCATCGAAAACGGCACGGCGATGCCGCGCGGCACCCGCACCCGTTCCGCGAGCAGCTGCTGGGCGGCGGCGAGCAGGTCGTCGTCTGCTGCGCGGCCGAGGAGCTTCGCCAGGTAGGGCATCAGGTTGTCGCGCGGCGGCCGCGGCACCGAGAAGAACCCGAGCAGACGGCGCGGCGACTCGGTGGTGAGCACGTGGTGCAGCTCGCCGAGGTTCGCGGCCTTGGTGCCGTAGCGGTGGCTGTCGTTGTAGCGGATCTTGCCGAGGTCGAGGATCGGGTTGTACGTGTGCTCGGGCTCGTCCAGCGTGACGCGCTGGGCGTACCAGGCGGGCCGCTCGCCGGTGTCCTGCGGCTCGTCGATCAGCCGCAGCCCGACCTCGGCACTGCGCGGCGACACCTCGTACTCGACCCACTGGCCGTCCAGGTCCTCCCGGTCGATCAGGTCGAACGCGCCGATCTGGATGGCGTTCGGGATCGACCAGCCGGTCGCGAGAACGTTCGTGTGCGACAGGGGAGTGGTGTGGCTGGCGTTGATGATGCCGGCGAGCCGCGGAATGTCGTCGGGAACGCGGTGCATCACCACGATGTCGAACCACTCGAGCGTGTTCTCCCGGTACTCCTGCTCGCTGCGGAATGCGCGCAACCGGCCCTTGGCGACGCCGGGGTTCAACGCGACGAACTCGGCGGTGGAGAACAATTCGTGCGCCAGGATCCGCGGCAGTCTTTCCACGGGAAGCCCGGCCACCTCCTGTTCCTGGAGGTGGTTGGCCGGCTTGAAGAACAACGGCACCGCAGCATCGACGTTCTCGCGCACCGCGGCGTGGAAGAACTCGATCATGTCCGCCGACATCGTGTCGACCTCGACCGTCTCCAGCGAGAACATCTGCCTGTCCTCGCGCTGGTGCAGCGACAGGATGCCGAGGAAGAACCGCCGGTCAGAGGCGTGGTAGAAGCTGTGGTTGAACTCGTCGATCCGCGCTCGCATCTCGCTTTCGGCGATGCCCAGGATCTCGGTGCCGATGTAGAGCGCGTGGAACTCGTGACGTGCGTTGTTGAGGAAGTGGATCGTCCCGTTGTGCCGGTCGACCACGACCTTGACGAATGAATAACCACCCAGACTGCCGGACAGCTGGTTGAATGCCGACATAGTCAGCTGTTCCCCGACCAACCCCGCCACGTCGGCTTCCTGGACAGCCACATTCGCTCCTCTCGTGCGCCATTGCAACGAGCAAGTGTGACAGTCCGGAGTCAGGCGTTATTCCGGTGAAAATCTCAACTGGCGGCCGTTCGGGTTCACTTTTCTCAAGCCCCCGTCAAGTGGAGACCGGCGTCACCTCCCGTTGGGTGAAGAATCCAACGTGGTGGGACGCCGGTCTCGTGGTGTGAGCCGAACTTCCGGTCCGTGATCTGGGTTACCCGAGCTGGACGGACTCCCTGGCGAGGGTCTCGATGCGGTCCCAGTCGCCGTTGACGAGGGCGTCCTTCGGGGCGAGCCACGAGCCGCCGACGCAGCCGACGTTCGGCAGCGCGAGGTAGCTCGGCGCGCTCTGCGGCGTGATGCCGCCGGTCGGGCAGAACCGCACGTGCGGGACCGGGCCGCCGATCGACTTCAGGTAGTCGACCCCGCCCGCGGCCTCGGCGGGGAAGAACTTCAGCGCAGTCAGCCCGCGCTCGGCCAGCCGCAGCACCTCGGAGACCGTCGCCGCGCCCGGCAGGTACGGCAGCCCGGTCGCGTCGGCGGCGTCGAGCACCCGGTCGGTGGTGCCGGGGGTGACGAGGAACGCCGCCCCGGCCTTCGCCGCCTGCTCCGCGTGCTCCGGGGCCGTGACGGTGCCCGCGCCGATCACGATCTCCGGCACCTCGCGCGCGACGTTCTCGATCGCGGCGAGCGCGGCGGGGGTGCGCAGCGTGAGCTCGATGACGCGAACGCCACCGCGCAGCAGTGCCTGGGCGAGCGGCACCGCGTGGTCGGCGTCGTCGACCACGACGACGGGGATGACGGGCGACAGGCCGAGGAGGTCCGCGCCGGTGGTCACCCGAAGATTGTCACCGTTGGTCACTGCTGCTCTCCTTGCCGGATCTTGGGGCTGTGTTTCTGGGTCGAGTTCTGGCCGGATCTCGGGCCGGAACTCAAGATCGAAAACCGATATATCGCAGGCCGGCCCGTCTCGTCGCCTCGTGCCGGCTGCCGCTGAGCCTGCCCGCTCTTCGTGCCTGCGGCCCTCTCCCGGATGCAAAAAACGTTTGCGGACGAAGTCAAAAGACCCATTGCAAAGGCTTCCTGGCAGGCGGTGGGACGGGTGCGGGGCGGACTGGGCGGTGAGGTCGGCGGGCGGGTGTGACGGATCGTGCGGGCGAGGCCGGGCTGGGTTGGGCTGGTCGTGCGGGCGTGCCGACCGAGCGTGCCGGTCGTGCTGGACCGCCCCTTTGCAATGGGTCCTTTGCGGACGAAGTCCAAAGAGTCATTGCTAAGGGGCAGGTCAGCAGTGGTGCTGGAACCAATATATTGGTGGTGCGCGGGCAACGGGCTAGTGGTGGGTGACGGGGGCGAAGTGGTCGGCCGTGATCGGGCCGAACACCGTGGCACCGCGGTCGGCCGGTCCGACGCTGCGGCGCAGGGCGGCGAACAGCTCGCGGCCAGTGCCCATCCACTCGCGGCTCGTCGGCGGAAAGTCCACCAGCGGGCGCGTCGCCAGCTCCTCCGCGGGCACCTGGACCTCGATAGTCCCGGCAGTGGCGTCGAGCCGGACGACGTCGCCGTCGCGGACCCGGCCGAGCGGGCCGCCGACCGCGGCCTCCGGGGTCAGCTGAATGGCGGCGGGGATCTTGCCCGAGGCGCCGGACATGCGGCCGTCGGTCACCAGGGCGACCTTGTGGCCGCGGTCCATCAGCACGCCGAGGGGTGGCGTCAGCTTGTGCAGTTCGGGCATGCCGTTGGCCTGGGGGCCCTGCTGGCGGACCACCACGACGACGTCGCGGTCGAGCTCGCCCGCCTTGAACGCCTCCTGGAAGGCCTCCTGCGTGGTGAAGACGCGGGCCGGGGCCTCGACGACGTGGTTCTCCGACGCGACGGCCGAGACCTTGATGACCGCGCGGCCCAGGTTGCCGGAGAGCATGCGCAGGCCGCCGTCCGAGGCGAACGGGTCGGTGGCCGGGCGCAGGACCTCGAGGTCCAGGGAGCGGCCGGGGCCGTCGACCCAGATCAGCTCGCCGTCGGCCAGCATCGGCTCCTGGCGGTAGCGGTTGAGGCCGTGGCCCGCGACGGTGTTCACGTCCTCGTGCAGCAGGCCGGAGTCCAGCAGTGTCCCGACGACGAACTGGACGCCGCCGGCCGCCTGGAAGTGGTTGATGTCGGCGCCGCCGTTCGGGTAGACCCGCGCGATCAGCGGCACGACCGCCGACAGGTCGTTGAGGTCGTCCCAGCTCAGCTCGATGCCTGCGGCGGCGGCGATGGCGACCAGGTGCATCGTGTGGTTCGTCGAACCGCCAGTCGCCAGCAGGGCCACGACGCCGTTGACCACGGCCTTCTCGTCGACGACGTGCGCGATCGGGGTGTAGCCCTCACCCTTGGCCATCTCGACGGCGCGGCGGCCGGCGTGCTCGGTCAGGGCGCGGCGCAGGGAGGTCCCCGGCGGGACGAACGAGGCGCCCGGCAGGTGCAGGCCCATGACCTCGACGACCATCTGGTTCGAGTTCGCGGTGCCGTAGAACGTGCAGGTGCCGGGGGAGTGGTACGAGGCGGCCTCGGCCTCCAGCAGGTCCTCGCGGGACGCCTTGCCCTCCGCGTAGAGCTGCCGGACGCGGGCCTTCTCCTTGTTCGACAGGCCGGACGACATCGGGCCCGCGGGCACCAGGATCGACGGCAGGTGGCCGAACGACAGCGCGCCGATCAGCAGACCAGGCACGATCTTGTCGCAGACGCCGAGCAGGACCGCGGCGTCGAACATCTCGTGCGACAGGGCCACGCCGGTCGACATGGCGATGACGTCGCGGCTGAACAGCGACAGCTCCATGCCTTCGCGGCCCTGGGTGATGCCGTCGCACATCGCGGGCACGCCGCCCGCGAACTGGGACACACCGCCGACGGCCCGGACGGCGTCCTTGATCCAGGCCGGGTACTCCTGGAACGGCTGGTGGGCCGACAGCATGTCGTTGTAGGACGACACGATCGCGACGTTGGACTTGCGCAGCGCGCGCAGCGCCGCCTTGTCGCCGCCGGTGATTCCGGCGAAGCCGTGCGCCAGGTTGCTGCACGCGAAGCCGGACCGGGACGTTCCGTCCTGCGCGGCGGCGGCCACGCGTTCGAGGTACACGCGACGCGAATCGGCGCTTCGGGCGGCGATCCGGCGTGTCACCTCTGTCAGAACAGGATGCAGTTCGGTCATGGGGGTCTCCGGGTCATCACGGGCCGTGGTGGGGCCCTTACGAGACGACAACGGTGGCGTCCCACAGACGGGCGTGACGCCACACACAGTAAGTCATGGCTGGTCGCAGACACAAAAACGATTCAGTAGATGGGAGGCGACCAGTTTTGAATCTTGGCGTGTGGTGCTTGTCACATGGCTTGAGATTGGGCAGAGTGCGGGGCACGACCTTGGAACGGAGGTGTCCCATGAACTCCACGGAGATCGTCGAGCTGCGCCGGGTCATCGGCCAGATGCGGCATGCCGTCAGCAACCTGCGCGCCAGGTATGGCGACGTGGCAGCGGTGCAACGCCTGGCCAACGACGTGGAACGCATGGACATCGACGCCACCGAACTCGTCGACCTGAGCACCCCGAGGCAGCGGGAAGCGCCTCAAGTGGAACGCGAGGTCGTGGTCGTGCCCGACACGCCCTACGACGAGTCGCTCTGGAAGGACGCAGACGACGAAGGACTCGGTGGCTACCGCAACCGGACCTGAGCCGAGCTGATCACACGGCCCCCGCCTGACGCGGGGGCCGTATGCGTTCTTCCACAACGACGTGGACCCCCAGAAAGGTGACTGATGGCGAGGGCAGAGATCGCCGCCAGGACTCTGCGCACGGACCGATGGTGGTTGCCGCCGCTGACGACATTCGTCGGCCTGCTGCTCATCTCGATCTACGCGGCGTTCCGCACGTTCCAGGGGGACTACTACTGGGTCGACCAGTACCACTACCTCACACCGATGTACTCGCCGTGCCTCACCGAGGAGTGCGTCCCGGCGGCCTCGCACTTCGGCCAGTGGTTTCCGGCACTGCCCGGCTTCCTGACGCCGCCGCTGCTGATCATCCCGTTCCTGCTGGGATTCCGGATCACCTGTTACTACTACCGCAAGGCCTACTACCGCGCGGCCTGGGCGTCCCCGCCCGCGTGCGCCGTGGCCGAGCCGCACAGCAAGTACACCGGCGAGACCAGGTTCCCGCTCATCGCGCAGAACCTGCACCGCTACTTCTTCTACGCGGCCTCACTCCTGTTGCTGGTCAACATCTACGACGCGGTCTCCGCGTTCAGCACCGGCGTCGGTCTGGGCAACCTGATCCTGCTGGTCAACGTCGGCCTGCTGGGCGCCTACACGCTGTCGTGCCACTCGTGCCGCCACATCGCGGGCGGGCGGCTCAAGCACTTCTCCAAGCACCCGGTCCGGTACTGGATGTGGACGCAGATCTCGAAGCTCAACAACCGGCACATGCAGCTCGCGTGGGCCTCGCTGATCTTCGTCTGCCTGACGGACCTGTACGTCGCGCTGGTCGCCTCGGAAACGATCTCCGACCTCCGCTTCATCAACTGAGGAGTGGTTTTGCCCGAGCTGGAAAGGCATTCGTTCGACGTTCTCGTGATCGGCGCTGGTGGTGCCGGTCTGCGTGCCGCGATCGAGGCCCGTGAGCACGGCCTGCGCACCGCCGTTCTCTGCAAGTCGTTGTTCGGCAAGGCACACACCGTCATGGCCGAGGGCGGCATCGCCGCCGCCATGGGCAACGCGAACGAGAGCGACAACTGGCAGGTCCACTTCCGCGACACCATGCGCGGCGGCAAGTTCCTGAACAACTGGCGCATGGCCGAGCTGCACGCACAGGAGGCGCCGCAACGGGTCTGGGAGCTGGAGACCTACGGCGCGCTGTTCGACCGCACCAAGGACGGCCGGATCTCGCAACGCAACTTCGGCGGCCACGAGTACCCGCGTCTCGCGCACGTCGGCGACCGCACCGGGCTCGAGCTGATCCGCACGTTGCAGCAGAAGATCGTGTCGTTGCAGCAGGAGGACTTCAAGGAGTTCGGCGACTACGACGCCCGCCTGCGGGTGTTCCAGGAGTTCACCGTCACCGACCTCGTCAAGGACGGGGACCGGATCGCCGGCGCGTTCGGCTACTGGCGCGAGTCCGGCCGGTTCGTGCTCTTCGAGGCACCGGCGGTGATCCTCGCGACCGGCGGCATCGGCAAGTCGTTCAAGGTCACCTCGAACTCCTGGGAGTACACCGGCGACGGCCACGCGCTCGCGATGCGCGCGGGTGCCTCGCTGATCAACATGGAGTTCATCCAGTTCCACCCCACCGGGATGGTCTGGCCGCCGTCCGTCAAGGGCATCCTCGTCACCGAGTCCGTCCGCGGTGACGGTGGCGTGCTGCGCAACTCCGACGGCAAGCGCTTCATGTTCGACTACATCCCCGAGGTGTTCAAGGACAAGTACGCCGACAACGAGGCGGAAGCCGACCGCTGGTACGCCGATCAGGCGAACAACCGGCGCCCACCGGAGCTGCTGCCGCGCGACGAGGTCGCCCGCGCGATCAACTCCGAGGTCAAGGCGGGGCGCGGGTCACCGCACGGCGGCGTCTTCCTCGACGTGTCGACGCGGCTGCCCGCCGAGGAGATCCGCCGCCGGCTGCCGTCCATGCACCACCAGTTCAAGGAACTGGCCGATGTGGACATCACCGCGCAGCCGATGGAGGTAGGCCCGACCTGTCACTACGTGATGGGCGGTGTCGAGGTCGACCCGGACACCGGATCCTCTTCGGTGCCAGGGCTCTACGCGGCCGGTGAGGTCTCCGGCGGCATGCACGGCTCGAACCGGCTGGGCGGCAACTCGTTGTCGGACCTGCTCGTCTTCGGACGGCGGGCCGGCGCTGGAGCCGCGGAGTACGTGCGGGCCATGGCCGAACGCCCTGTGGTGGCCGAGGACATCGTCACCGAGGCACGGGCCACGGCGCTCAAGCCCTTCCAGCAGGAAGGCGGCGAGAACCCGTACACGCTGCACATGGAGCTGCAGCAGTCGATGAACGACCTCGTCGGCATCATCCGCAAGGCCGGCGAGATGGAAGAAGCGTTGCAACGGCTGGAGAAGCTCAAGGAACGCGCGCAGTCGCTGACCGTCGAGGGCCACCAGCAGTTCAACCCCGGCTGGCACCTCGCACTCGACCTGCGCAACATGCTGCTGGTGTCGGAGTGCGTGGCGAAGGCGGCGCTGCTGCGCACCGAGTCCCGCGGTGGCCACACCCGCGACGACCATCCCGTGATGGACGCCGAGTGGCGGCGGAAGCTGCTGGTGTGCACGGCATCCGGTGACCACGCCGAGGTGACGGAGAAACCGCAGATCCCGATCCGCAACGACCTGCTTGACCTGTTCGACCGCAGCGAGCTGGAGAAGTACCTCACCGCCGAGGAGTTGTCATGAGCTACCAGGGGAAGTTCCGGGTGTGGCGCGGTGACGACTCCGGCGGCTCGCTGGAGGACTTCACCGTCGAGGTCAACGAGGGTGAGGTCGTCCTCGACATCATCCACCGGCTGCAGGCCACGCAGGCCCCGGACCTCGCGGTGCGGTGGAACTGCAAGGCCGGCAAGTGCGGCTCGTGCTCCGCGGAGATCAACGGACGCCCGCGACTGCTGTGCATGACCCGGATGTCGATCTTCCAGGAGTCGGAGACGATCACGGTCACGCCGATGCGGACGTTCCCGATCATCCGCGACCTCGTGACCGACGTGTCCTTCAACTACGCCAAGGCGCGCGAGGTCCCGTCGTTCGCGCCGCCGAAGGACCTGGCGCCGGGCGAGTACCGGATGCAGCAGGTCGACGTCGAGCGCTCGCAGGAGTTCCGCAAGTGCATCGAGTGCTTCCTGTGCCAGAACACCTGCCACGTGGTGCGTGACCACGAGGAGAACAAGGAGGCGTTCTCGGGGCCCCGGTTCCTCATGCGGGTCGCCGAGCTGGAGATGCACCCGCTCGACACCGCGGACCGCGTCGACCAGGCGCAGGACGACCACGGGCTCGGCCTGTGCAACATCACCAAATGCTGCACCGAGGTGTGCCCCGAGCACATCCACATCACCGACAACGCGCTCATCCCCATGAAGGAGCGCGTCGCCGACCGCAAGTACGACCCGGTCGTCTGGCTCGGCAACAAGCTGTTCAAGCGGTCTTAGCGACGATCTGCGGGATGACCAGCCCGGACTCGTAGGCCATCACCACGGCCTGAGCCCGGCTGGTCAGCCGCAGCTTCGTCATCACGCGGTTGAGGTGCGTCTTCACCGTGCCCTCCGTGACCGTCAGCCTGGTCGCGATCGCCGTGTTCGTCAGGCCGGTGCCGACGAGCCGGAGCACCTCGCGTTCGCGGTCCGTGAGCTCGTCCAGCCCGACCGAACCCCACGGGGAGACGGCCGTGTCGCCCCTCAGATAGGCCGCCACGAGCCGGCGCATCACGGTGGGGCTGAACTGCATCTCACCCGAGGCGACCGCGGTGATGGCGGCGATCAGGCGCGCGGGTTCGGACTCCTTCAGCACGAACCCGGCCGCGCCCAGCCGCAACGCCTCGTGGACGTACTCGTCCAGGTCGAAGGTGGTCAGCACCAGCACCCGCGCGGACGTCGCGACGCGGGTGAGCGCGGCGAGGCCGGGCAGGCGGATGTCCAGCAGGATCACGTCCGGCCGCGACGACTGCGCCAAAGCACAGGCGGTGTCGCCGTCCCCGGCCTCGCCGACGACGGTCAGATCGGGTGAAGCGTTCAGCAAGGCAACCAGACCCGCGCGGAACAACGGCTGGTCGTCGACTACGAGTACGCGCGTCACAATGCCCTCATTCTTGTGACGTCACCGCGGTAGATCCCCCACCAGGAGCGTACCGCGAAAGTTGACGGGAGATCCACTCTTCGTGAGACGACCCGGTTCCGCTGACGTCGATACGTTCCGCGCCATGCGCACCGCATCGGCCGACCTGCTCGCCGTCCGCACGATCACCGTCGACGGTTCCGACGTCTACCTCCGGGTCACGGCCAGCCCCGTCGACCTGGAGATCCGGTGGTACCGCGACGGCGACCACCGGATCGCGGGCAGCCCCGTGCTGTTCCCGGCGGGGGACCGGTCGCGCCGGCTGCTCGGCACGAACTTCCGCGCGGGCACCACGTTCTGCCTCGGCGTCGTCGGGGAGGCCCGGCAGGACTGGTGCGGTGTCGTCGACTGGAACGTCTGACCTTCCGAAGGGGACTCTCGATGAAACGCGCTCTCGCCGGTCTGCTCGCCGTGGGCTTCGCGATGCTGTCGGCGACGCCGGCCCAGGCGGCGTCGACGACGATCACGGTGCCGTTCAAGGAGAACCAGATCACCTGGTTCACCACCGCCCGCACGATCACTGTCGCGGGATCGAACATCGACGCCCAGGTCGCGCTGGGCGGTGTCATGCAGCTCGCCTGGTACAAGTGCGGCGACCGCAACACCCGCGGCGCGTTCGTGCGGATGGAGGAGACCCGCAAGCACGTCGGCACGAACTTCAAGGCGGGCACCAAGTTCTGCCTCGCCTCGAACAGCCCCTACACCTCGGGCACCGTCGGAGGAACGCTGTGGTGGAGCGGAAACTGACCGGACTGCTCGCGCTCGCCCTGCTGGCCGGCTGCGCGGCACCCCCGGCACAACCCCGGCTCGTCGATCAACAGCGGTACACGCAGGACATGCGGGACGGCTCCGCGAGGTTCACCTGGCCGGACGGCCGGAACCCGGATCTCGGCGTGCTCGCGGAGAAGTCGGGACCAGGCCCGGACAAGGCGCCGGCCGGCAGCGAGCGGATCGTCCTGGAGATCACCAACTCCTGCGCCTGGTACCTCGGCTGGCAGGACGCGCGCCAGCGTGGCGACCAGGCGGCGGCGAGCAAGGCGCTGAAGGTGATGGACGAGGTGCTGCCGAAGTTCTCACCCGAGGACCCCGACGGGCAGCGCTACGCCCGGGAGACCGCCGCGAAGGCCCGGCAGGGCGACGGTTCGCTGGCCGCGGACTACGTGACGAACAACTGCGAGTCCGTGCTCTGGAAATGACGAACGGGGCGTGTCCGATGTGGACACGCCCCGTTTTGTTCCAGAGCACCGTCAGCCCGCGGCGGAGGCGTCCATCAGGACGGGCTTCTCCACGTCGGGGTTGTCGGTCTTGATGACCTTCTTGTTGCGGCGGTTGCGCTTCTCCAGGTACGTGGCGAGCCACGTCAGCAACAGGCACAGTCCGATGTAGACCAGGGCGACCACGATCATCACC
Organism: Lentzea sp. HUAS TT2; assembly: GCF_051853195.1. Classification (NCBI taxonomy): domain Bacteria; kingdom Bacillati; phylum Actinomycetota; class Actinomycetes; order Pseudonocardiales; family Pseudonocardiaceae; genus Lentzea; species Lentzea sp. HUAS TT2. The sequence continues at coordinate 4,939,614 of NZ_CP196667.1, forward strand.
GGGATCATCGGACGGCCGAAGTTGACCGCGTCACCACCGATGCGCGTACCCCACCGCAGCAGCTCCTCGAACGTGATGAGGAAGCCGAGCGCGGTGTCCTTCAACAGCACGACGAGCTGGCTGATGATGGTCGGCAGCATCGCCCGCAACGCCTGCGGCAGCAGCACGAACGTCATCACCTGCGTCTTGCGCATGCCCAGTGCGTACGCGGCCTCGCTCTGGCCCTTCGGCAGCGAGTTGATGCCCGCGCGGAAGATCTCCGCGAGCACCGAGCCGTTGTAGAGCATCAGGCTGATCACGACGGCCGTGAAGGCGCTCAGCTTCACCCCGGCCACGGGAAGGCCGTAGTAGAAGAAGAACATCATGATCACGAGCGGGATCGCGCGGAAGACCTCGACGATCACCGCCGCGGGTGCGCGCACCCAGCCGTGGTCGGACAGCCGCGCCGCCGCGAAGATCGCGCCGAACACGAGTGCCAGCACCGCGCCGACGGCGAACGCGGACAGCGTGTTGCCGATCGCCTCGACGAGCGAGAGCTGGATCTGCTTGTAGTTGATCCAGTCGAGCCTGCGGGCGGTGAACTGGTCGGTGACGATGAACCGCATCACCACGTACACCAGCGCCGCTGCCACCGCCGCGATGCCGACGACGGCCATGATCTTGTGACGGACGCGGGCCTTCGGACCCGGGACGTCGAACAGCACCATGCTCATCGGGCCACGCTCCACCGCTTCTCGAAGACCTGCTGGACGTACGTCAGGGGCATCACCAGGATGACGAACCCGAGTGCGACCCACAGGAGTCCGATGAGGACGTTGTCACCCTGATCCGCCAGCTGCTCGCGGATGTTGCCCGCCTGCACGACGGCGAAGCCGGACGCGACCGTCGTGTTCTTCAGCAGTGCGATCATCGTGCTCGTCATCGGCGGCACGACCGAGCGCAACGCCTGCGGCAGCACCACGTTGCCGAGCATCTGCGTGAACGTGAGACCGAGCGCGCGGGAGGCCTCGGCCTGCCCGACCGGCACCGTGTTGATGCCCGAACGCACGACCTCGCAGACGAAAGCCGCCGTGTAGAGCGACAGCGACACCACCGCGGCGGTGTACGGCTCGATCTTCAGGATGTCCAGCAGCGGGTACGCGAACACGAAGAACACGAAGACCAGCGTCAGCGGCGTGTTGCGCACGACCGTCACGTACGTCGTGCCGACGCCGCGGAACACCGGCACCGGGCTGACCCTCAGTGCCGCGAGGAGCGTGCCCAGCACCAGCGACAGCACCGCGGAGACCGCGAAGAGCTGGAGCGTCTGGCCAAAAGCGCGCAGGAACAGATCTAGGTTGTTGGTGAGGACGCTCATCGGTTTCCTTGCCGTCCGTCCGCCTTCAAAGGAACGGCCGGCGGACCCACGCGGGATCCACCGGCCACGTGAGGAACCGTCAGTACCTGTCGATCTTCGGCTTCTCGGCGGACGAGCCGGACTTGCCCAGCGTGCCGTCGTAGATCTTCTGCCACGAGCCGTCGTCCAGCGAGGCCTGCAGGACGTCGTTCACCTTGTCGCGCAGGGCCTTGTCGTCCTTCGGCAGGCCGATGCCGTAAGGCTCGCTGGAGAACGTCTTGCCGACGACCTTCAGCTTGCCCTCCTCGGCGGCGGCGTAGCCCTTGAGGATCGCGTCGTCCGTGGTGACCGCGTCGACCTCACCGTTGAGGAGCTTGGTGACGCACTGCGAGTAGCCCTGGAACTCGAGGACGTTGCCTTCCTCGGTCAGCTTCTCGTCCTTGATGCGCTTGGCCGGCGTGGAGCCGGTCACCGAGCACACCTTCTTGCCCTTGAGGGTGTCCTTGCCGGTGATCGACGTGTTGTCGGCCTTGATCAGGAGGTCCTGACCGGCGACGAAGTACGGTCCGGCGAACGAGACCTTCTCCTTGCGGCCGGCGTTGATCGTGTAGGTGCCGACGTAGTAGTCGACGTCACCGTTGATCAGCGCCTGCTCGCGGGCCGCGGACTGGATCGTCTTGAACTGGATCTTCGTCTCGGGGTCGAAGCCCAGCTTCGCGGCGATCAGGCGCGCGATGTCGATGTCGAAGCCGCTGTACTTGTTCGTCGTCGGGTCCTTGTAGCCCAGACCCGGCTGGTCCTCCTTGACGCCGACGATGAGCTCGCCGCGCGCCTTGATCTTCTCGAACGTGGGCGAGCCGTCGACCTTGACGTCCTTGGCGACCTCGAAGAGGCCGGCGGGCGCCGGCTGGTCGGTCGGGCTGCCCTCCTTGCCACACGCGGTCAGGGCCAGTGCGCCCGTCAGCAGCACCGCCGCAAGGGTGCGAACCCTCATCGTCCTTCTCCTGCCATTCGTTCGAAACGTGGGCTGACTACTAGTGAGTCAGGATCTTGCCAAGGAAGTCCTTCGCGCGGTTGGACTTCGGCGCCGAGAAGAACGCTTCCGGGGTGGAATCCTCGACGACCTCGCCGTCGGACATGAAGATCACCCGGTCCGCGGCCTTGCGGGCGAAGCCCATCTCGTGCGTGACGACCAGCATCGTCATCCCGTCCTTGGCCAGGCCCGTCATGACGTCCAGAACCTCCTGGACCATCTCCGGGTCGAGCGCGGACGTGGGCTCGTCGAACAGCATCACCTTGGGCTTCATGGCGAGCGCGCGGGCGATCGCCGCACGCTGCTGCTGTCCACCTGAGAGCTGGGCGGGGAACTTGTCCGCCTGGTTGGCGATCCCGACCCGCTCGAGCAGTTCCATCGCGGTCTTGCGCGCGTCGGCGGCCGGGGTCTTGCGGACCTTCACCGGTGCGAGCATCACGTTCTCGACGATGGTCTTGTGTGCGAAAAGGTTAAAAGATTGGAACACCATGCCGACATCGGCGCGCAGGCGAGCCAGTTCTTTTCCTTCGGCGGGAAGTGGCTGCCCGTCGACCTCGATGACGCCGGAGTCGATCGGCTCGAGGCGGTTGATGGTCCGGCACAGGGTCGACTTGCCGGAACCCGACGGCCCCAGCACGACCACGACCTGCCCCTTCGGCACTTCCAGTTGCACGTTCTTGAGCACGTGCAACGGGCCGAAGAACTTGTCCACACCCGCCACACGAATCATCGGCGGTGCAGAGGCGGCAGTCATCCAGTCCTCCATTGGGGGTCGTCGGCGTTGGCGGAAACCTAGGTGTCCGCCACCACACCAGTCCAGGACATTGAGCAAGACTTAGGGTCTCAACTCTGTCACAGGCAGACATCGGTTGCCCGGGAGGTAGCGAAAGTGCGCGTGCTGCTCGTCGAGGACGACGACAGGGTCGCAGAGGCCTTGGTCCCAGCCCTGACCAGACGGGGTTTCCACGTGGACCGGCAGGCCACGGGCCGCGGCACGCTCGACCGCCTCGCCGGCGTCGACGTGGTGCTGCTCGACCTCGGCCTGCCCGACATGGACGGTGTGACGCTGTGCCGCGCCATCAGGGCCGCGTCGGACGTCGCGATCATCGTGGTGTCCGCGAGAGGGGAGATCGACGACCGGATCCTCGGCCTGCACGCCGGGGCCGACGACTACCTCGTGAAGCCTTACGACGTGGGGGAACTCGTCGCGCGGGTGCACGCCGTGCGCCGTCGCCGCGGTGCCGACCCCGTCGGTGTGGGCGCGGTGTCCACGGAGGTGTTCGAGACCGGCGACGTGCGGGTCGACCTGGGGCGCCACGAGGTCACGGTCGCGGGGGAGTCGGTCGCCCTGTCGCGCAAGGAGTTCCAGGTGCTCGCGCTGGTGATGGCCGCGGGTGGCGCGGTGTGCACGCGCGAGAGGATCCTCGCCGAGGTGTGGGGCCGCACGTGGTCCGGCGCGAACCGGACGCTCGACGTGCACGTCGCCACGCTGAGGACGAAGCTCGGACGGCCGTCGTTGCTGGAGACCGTGCGCGGCGTCGGATACCGGCTGGGGCAGGTGTGATCTCGATTGGGTGATCTTTCGTCGGCGTGTCGCGATCGGGTGGGGTGACGGCCTGTGAGGTCCCGACTGCTGGGCGTGGTGCTCGCCCTGATCGTGCTGGTCCTGGTGGGTCTGGGGGTGCCGCTGGGCCGCAACGTGGCGGCCGCCGAGCAGCAGGAGATGTTCCTCGACCGGCTCACCGACACCAGCCGGTTCGCGTCGCTGGCGCAGCGGCCGTTGATCGACGACAGCCCGCACCTGCTGCGGCCGGAGCTGGAGCGCTACGACGAGCTGTACGACATCGGCGTGGCCGTGGTGGCCCGCGACGCGCCGACCGTGCCGCTGGTGGCCTCGCGCAACGACCTCGCGCTCGGTGACCCCGCGGTGCAGGACCTGATCAGCAAAGCGCTGGCAGGGCGCCTGCCGGTCGCGCCGGAGCTGTTCGCGCCGTGGAGCGACGCGAAGGTCGTGCTGGCCGAACCGGTGCTGGTCGACGGCGAGGTGCGGGGCGCGGTGATCACGTTCTCGCCGACCGTCAAGACCCGCTTCGAGGTGCTCGGCTGGTGGGCCCTGCTGCTCGCGGGAAGCCTGCTGGTGCTGGCGCTCGCGGTGCTGCTGGCGCTGCCGGTGGTGCGCTGGACGTTGCGGCCGGTGCAGGCCCTGGACGAGGCGACAGGGAAGCTCCTCGCCGCCGTCGTGTCCGGACGTCCGGTGCCGCCCGTGGGAGCGGAGTCCGGGCCGCCGGAGCTGCGGCACCTCTCGCGGTCGTTCGACCAGATGGCCGCGAACGTGAGCGATGTGCTTGCCGCGCAACGGGCCTTCGTGGCGGACGCGTCACATCAACTTCGCAACCCGTTGACCGCGCTGAAACTTCGTTTGTCCAACCTGGAGGGACACGTCGACGACGAGGCGGAGGTGCACCAGGTCGAGGCGCTGAGCGAGACCGACCGGCTCAACCGCATCCTCGACGAGCTGCTCTCCATGGCGCGCGCCGAGTCCAGTTCCGTGGACCCGGTGCCGGTCGACGTGGACAAGTCGGTGTCGGCGCGGCTCTCCGCGTGGTCGGCCGCCGCGGCGGCGAAGGAGGTCCACCTCGTGCTCGACGGCGAACGGGTCGGCATGGCCCTCGTGCCGCCGCGCGGGGTCGAGACGATCCTGGACGCGCTGCTCGACAACGCCCTGAAGTTCACCGCGGAGGGCACGCTGATCGTCGTCGACGCCCGCAAGTCCGACGGCGTCGTCAAGCTCTCCGTCGCCGACCACGGGCCCGGCCTTCAGCCCGACGAGCTGGAACGGGCCACCGACCGGTTCTGGCGCAGCCCCGCCCACCAGAACGTGCCGGGCTCCGGGCTGGGGCTCTCGATCGTGCGGCTGCTGGTCGAACGCGTCGACGGCACCGTGTCGCTGGAGTCGCCGCAGGACGGTGGCCTGAAGGTCGTGGTCACCCTCCCGGCCGTCTAGACCTTCGCCTCGCGGTAGTAGCGCATGGCGCCGTTGTGCAACGGCACCGGCGATGTCTCGATCGCCGACCGCTGTTCTATCGTGCGCGCCGCCGAGTGGGCCCTCACGAGGTCGGGCTGCCCTTCGAACAGCTGCCGCACGAGCGCCTCGGCCACGTCGTCGGGCATCTGTTCGCGCACGAGCAGGAAGTTGCGCACGACGAGCGTGATGACCGGGCCGGACTTCAGGTTGTAGATGGAGGCGGGCAGCGTCGCCGACCCGTACACCGGGTACTGCTGGCGGAACTTCGGCAGCTCGTCCTTCAGGTCGAGCATCCGCACGCCGAGGCCCTTGGTGAGCTCGCTGATCTTGCTCGTCGGCAGTCCGCCCGACCAGAAGAACGCGTCGAGCCTGCCCTGCTGCATCGCCTGGGCCGAGTCCTCGAGGCCCAGGTTCACCGTCTGGGGCGCGACGTTCTCCGACTTCAGCAGCCGGCTCGCGATGATCTCGACGCCCGATCCGGTCGCGCCGATCGACACGCGCATCCCCGACAGTTCGCGCAGCTTCGTCACCGGCAGGTCGGTGCGGACGATGACCTGCAGGTAGTCGTCGTGCATGCGGGCCAGGGCGCGCAACCCGGAGGAACCCTCGACGCCCTCGAGCGCGTCCGCCTGCGAGAAGCCGACCTGGGCCTGGTCGCTGACGAGCCGCCGGACGTTGTCCCTGGACCCGTCCGTGCGCACGACCTGGGGCCGCACGATGCCCAGCCGGCTGCTCCAGATGTCCGCCAGGCCGTTGCCGAGCGAGTAGTAGACGCCGGACTCGCTGCCCGTCGCCATCGTTATCTTGATGTCCGACACCGTGCTGCTACAGCCCGTCAGGACCGTCGCGGCGGTCAGCAGGCTCAAGGCGGCGTGTACTCGTCCCAGCACCAGCGCATCGTGCCACGGGGGTGGCGGGCGGTTGCACCCGACGAAGGTCCTGCCTGGTCAACGCGTGGATGGGCGCGGCTTCGTGCGGTCCGCGAAAGTCGGGCCACTGACCAGGGGTTATCGTGTTGGTCGTGAGCACCGTGCAGGATCCGAAGACCTTCCAGATACGCACGTTCGGTTGTCAGATGAACGTGCACGACTCCGAGCGGCTCGCCGGTCTGCTGGAGGACGCGGGCTATGCGCGGGCCACCGAGTCCGAGCAGGCCGACGTCGTCGTCTTCAACACCTGCGCGGTCCGCGAGAACGCCGACAACAAGCTGTACGGCACGCTCGGCCACCTCGCCCCGCAGAAGACGGCGAACCCGAACATGCAGATCGCGGTCGGTGGCTGCCTCGCGCAGAAGGACCGCAGCGAGATCGTCCGGCGCGCCCCGTGGGTGGACGTCGTGTTCGGCACGCACAACATCGGCTCGCTGCCGGTGCTGCTCGAACGCGCCCGCCACAACGCCGAGGCGCAGGTCGAGATCCTCGACTCGCTGGAGACGTTCCCGTCGTCGCTGCCGGCCGCGCGCGACTCCGCCTACTCGGGCTGGGTGTCGATCTCGGTGGGCTGCAACAACACCTGCACGTTCTGCATCGTGCCGTCGTTGCGCGGCAAGGAGAAGGACCGCCGTCCCGGTGACGTGCTGGCCGAGGTGCAGACGCTCGTGGACGAGGGTGTGCTGGAGGTGACGCTGCTGGGGCAGAACGTCAACTCCTACGGCGTCGAGTTCGGCGACCGGCTCGCGTTCGGCAAGTTGCTGCGTGCCTGCGGTGAGATCGACGGGCTGGAGCGCGTGCGCTTCACCTCGCCGCACCCCAAGGACTTCACCGACGACGTCATCGCCGCCATGGCCGAGACGCCGAACGTGTGCCACAGCCTGCACATGCCGCTGCAGTCCGGTTCGGACCGCCTGCTCAAGGCGATGCGCCGCTCGTACCGCACGGAGAAGTACCTGGGGATCATCGAGAAGGTCCGTGCCGCCATGCCGGACGCCGCGATCACCACGGACATCATCGTCGGCTTCCCCGGTGAGACCGAGGAGGACTTCCAGGGCACGCTCGACGTGGTGCGCCAGGCCCGTTTCTCGTCGGCGTTCACGTTCCAGTACTCGAAGCGCCCGGGAACCCCGGCGGCAGACCTGCCGGACCAGTTGCCCAAGGCCGTCGTGCAGGAGCGCTTCGACCGGCTCGTGGCGCTGCAGAACGAGATGACGCACTCGTTGAACATCGAGCAGGTCGGCCGCACGGTCGAGGTGCTCGTCGCCACCGGTGAGGGCAAGCGCGACGCGGAGACGCACCGCATGAGCGGGCGTGCACGTGACGGACGCCTGGTGCACTTCACGCCGGGTGCGACGGTTCCGCGTCCCGGTGACGTCGTGGAGACCGTCGTGACGTACGCGGCCCCGCACTACCTCGTCGCGGACGGCGAACCGCTGACGTGGCGCCGCACCAAGGCCGGTGACCGTTCCGAGGCCGGCATCAAGCCCAAGACCGCGGGCATCGGCCTGGGTCTGCCGTCGTTCGGGGCGCCCGAGCCGCTGCCCGTCGTGTCGGGATGCGCGGCCCAGTGAGTGAAGAGGACTTCTTGCGCAAGGAAATCGACGACGTCGAGCACCAGGCGGCCAAGCGCATCGATCCCGGTACGGGCGCGCTGACCATCTCGATCGCGGTGCTCGCGATCCTGGTGTCGCTGATCCTGCCGTGGATCGGCGAGTTCACCGGCCTGCAGGTCGTGCTGGGCGAGTCGTCGCTGTTCCTCCCGAAGCTGTTCTCCTACCTCGCACTCGGGATCGGGGTGATCGGTTCCGGCGTCACGCTCGCGGTGCGGCGCTGGGGCCTCACCTGGGTGTGCTCGCTGGGGCTGTTCGCGGGCTCGATCATCGGCGTGCTGTCGATCTGGACGCAGCAGACCACGACGAGCAACAAGACGATCGGCCCCGGCCCCGGCGCCGGGTTGATCATCGCCGTGATCGCGGTGATCGTCCTGCTGGTGAAGTGGGTGAAGATCGCGGCCTCGCGCCCGCCGCAGCTGTGATGCCGCGGCTGTAATGAATTCCGGCGCACCCTCGATTCGCTGGGCGTGACGGATGCGGTGGACGGCAACACGAACACCACGGGCGACATCAGTGGCAAGGTCGTGCAGGCGCACACGGTGAACCACCTGTACGTCGCCGATCCGCAGCAGAAGCCGCCACGTCTGGTTCGTGTCGCCATCGTGATCGGGGTGGTGGTGGCCCTCGCGGTCGCGGTGGTCGTCGCCGTGTACCTGAAGAAGGACGGCGAGCAGCAGGCCGCCACGGCGACCACTTCGGTTGCCACGTCCCCGAGTTCGGTCTCCACGACGGTGCCCGCCGCGTCGTCCGCACCTGTCGCGCCGGTGGTGGTGGGGACGGGGACCCTGCCGACCGGTGGCCCCGGGCAACCCGTGCAGCGGCAGCAGCAGCCGACGGCCCAGCCGACCGTGGCGCCGCCGCTGCCGCAGCCCACCGGACCGGCGAAGCCCGCCACCGACGGGCCCGGCTACCTGGTGCCCGCCGGCAACGACCAGCGCGCGGCCGACTTCTACCAGAACAGCTGGAACGACGTCGTGATGTGGGAACGGCATCCGGCGAACGACAGCACCAGTTTCCAGCCGTTCTGGGCGCGCGAGTTCTCGGACTCGAACCCGGCCGTGTTCCGCATCCGCAACCAGCGCGGGAACCTCTGCATGGAGCCGGTGGACCAGGAGAACTTCGGCGAGCACATCAAGGCGAACGCGTGCTCGTGGAGCAACAACGCCCAGCTGTGGCAGACGCTCAACACCACGCAGCTCGCGCACGTGGCGTCCGGCCGTTGCCTCGGGACGGCGAACGGCGGCACCTACGAGAACGGCACCTGGTTGATCGTGTCGCTGTGCAGCGGCAGCGACGACCAGAAGTGGCGCATAGCCCGCTGAAAACGTCTGAGGGCCCCTCTCCGCCGGGAGAGGGGCCCTCAGACGTCAGAACCTCTAGCGCGTCGCCAGGGCCTGCTCAGCGGCGGCGAGCCACTCGCGCCACTGGGCTGCCTGAGCCTCGGCCTGCTCGGTGCGGCGCTTGTCGCCCGCGGCACGGGCCTTCGCGGCCTGCGCCTCGAACTGCTCCACGCGCTCGCGGAACTGGGCCACGCGGGCCTCGGCCTCGGGGTCGGACCGGCGCCACTGGGCGTCGACCGCGCCGCGGACCCGCTCCTCGATGGTGCGGAGCTTGCCCTCGAGCTCGCGGATACGCTCGCGCGGCACCTTGCCGATCGCGTCCCAGCGCTCCTGGATCTTGTAGAGGGCGTTGCGCGCCGCCTCCAGGTCACCGGACGGGTCGATGCCCTCGGCCTCGGCGAGCAGCTCCTCCTTCAGCTTCGCGTTGGCCGTGAACTCGGCGTCCCGCTCGCTGAAGGCCTCGGAGCGCTTCTGGAAGAACGCGTCCTGCGCGGCGCGGAACCGCTGCCACAGCGCGTCGTCGGCCTCCTTGGGCGCACGCCCGGCGGCCTTCCACTCGACCATCAGCTCCTTGTAGCGACCGGCCGTGGTGCCCCAGTCGTCGGAGTCGACGAGCTTCTCTGCCTCCTCGACCAGCTGCTGCTTGGAGGTCTTCGCCACCGAGCGCTGGCGGTCGAGGTCCGCGAAGTGCGAGCCACGACGGCGGTTGAACGCGTCGCGGGCCTTCGAGAACCGGCGCCACAGCTGCTCGTCGGTCTTGCGGTCGACGCCGCGGATGGTCTTCCACTCGTCGAGGATCTGCCGCAGCCGGTCGCCCGCGACCTTCCACTGCGTCGACTCGTTGGCGATCGACTCGGCCTCGTCGACCAGCGCCTGCTTGCGCGCCACGGACTGGGCTCGGGCGGCCTCCTTGGCCTCCTTCGCCTTCTCCATGCCGGCCTCGGCCTGCACCAGCACGTGCTCGACGCGGGCGGCCAGCGCCTTGAGGTCACCGACGACGGCGGCCTCGGCGAGCTGCTCCTTGACGTGCTTCGCGCTGGTCAGGGCGTGCTTGGGGTCGCCGGCGCCGGACTTGAGCCGCGACACGAGCAGCTCGACCTCGGTGCGCAGGTCGTCGAAGCGCCGCGCGAAGTGCGCGAGACCCTCGACCGGCTCGCCGGCCTGCCACGACCCGACAGCACGTTCGCCGTCGTCGGTCTTCACGTACACGGTGCCGTCGGCGTCCACGCGCCCCCAGCGGTCAGGGTGGTCCGACGCCACGGGGACGGCCGGAGGCGTCGCCTGCGCCGCGGTCTCCTTCGGCGTTTCCTCGACCACACCCTCGGCTGCACCCTCGACTGGGGCGGTCTCCGCCACGGTCTGCGGTGTGCTGTCCTGCTCCGACATCGCCGGTTCCTCCCATCTGACGCCCGTGCCTGCCACGGGCGCCCCGCCGTTGGCGGGGCCGATGCAATACGGGCGCTGGAGGGTCTCCCGTCCCCAGTTCCCCGCGCGCATTCAAACAGGTCAGAGCTCGACTCGGTACTGGGAGTCCACGATAGGTAGCCTCGTTCGTCGTGATCACCCGTGCCGCGGTGGTGCCCCACCCGCCTCTTCTGGTCCCGGAACTGGTCGTGGGAGCCGCCGCAGAAACCGAGCCCGTGAGGGCCGCAACCCTTGCCGCAGCAGGAAAACTGCCCGGTCCGTGGGTCGTGGTCGCCGTGGACGACAGCGGGCCGTCGACGTACGTGCCGCCGTTGTCGGGAACTTTTCTCGGTTATGGGGTCGATCTGCCCGTGTCACTCGGCGGTGACCTGCCTCCGGACGCACGGATTCCGTTGCCCGTGCTCATCACCGCGTGGCTGCGCGAACGCTGTGCGGTCGAGGTGTCACGCATCGAACTCGTGCCGCCTGACCTGCCCGCTTCCGACTGTGTCTCGTTTGGACAACAACTCGCGGCGGCGTCGGGTTCCGCCGATGTCGGCCTCCTGGTCCTGGGTGACGGCTCGACCCGGCACGGCCCGCGTTCGCCGGGGTCGGACGACGAGCGTTCGGGACCTTTTGATTCTTTGGTCCACACTCTGCTGTCCACCGCCGACGTGGACGGCCTGCTCGGCCTCGACCTCGAACTCGCCCGTGAGCTGGGAGCGCAGGGCCGTGCGGCGTGGCAGGTCCTCGCCGGCGTGCCCGGACCGTGGCGCTGCTCGGACGCCGAGTTCTTCGCACCGTTCGGCGTGGGCTACCACGTCGCAGTCTGGGAGCGCCCGTGATCACCCCCCCAATAACGCCTATCGCCGTTGTCGGACCGACCGCGACCGGCAAGTCCGACCTGGCCGTCGCGCTCGCGGAACGGTTCGGGGGAGAGGTCGTCAACGCCGACGCCATGCAGCTCTACCGCGGCATGGACATCGGCACGGCGAAGATGCCGCTGGACGAGCGCCGCGGCGTGCCGCACCACCTGTTCGACGTCCTGTCCGTCACCGAGACCGCGTCGGTGGCCGCCTACCAGCGCGAGACGAGGGCCGTCATCGAGGACCTGCTCGCCGCCGGACGCCCGCCGATCCTCGTCGGTGGTTCGGGGCTCTACGTACAGGCCGTGCTGGACGACCTGAAGTTCCCCGGCACCGACGACACCGTGCGTCTGCGGTTCGAGGCGGAGCTGGCCTCCGCGGGCCCGGAGGCGTTGCACCGGCGGCTGCAGGAGCTCGACCCGGCCGCCGCGATCGCGATCCTGCCGTCCAACGGCCGCCGCATCGTGCGCGCCCTGGAGGTCATCGAGCTGACGGGCCAGCCGTTCTCGGCGAACCTCCCCAAGCCCGGCCCCGCGCGGTACGGCACCGTCCAGATCGGCGTCGACCGCGAGGTGTCCGAACTGGACTCCAGGGTCGACCTGCGGGTGGACCTGATGTTCGCCGCAGGGCTGGAGAACGAGGTGCGCGCCCTGGTCCGGCTCGGCCTGCGCGACGGCAAGACGGCGTCGCGCGCCCTGGGCTACCAGCAGGTGCTGTCCGCAATGGACGGAGCCTGCACGATCGACTTCGCCGCCGAGGAGACCAAGCGCGCCACCCGCCGGTTCGTGCGGCGGCAGCGGTCGTGGTTCCGGCGTGACCAGCGCATCACCTGGCTCGACGGTGCTCGGCCTGATCTCTTGGAGGCCGCCGGTAACCTTGTCCCGTGGAGTTCGTGAAGGGGCACGGCACGGAGAACGACTTCGTCGTCCTGCCCGACCTCGATGACGCGTTGGACCTGACGGTGGCGCGCGTGCAGGCGCTGTGCGACCGGCAGCGAGGCCTGGGCGCGGACGGCGTGCTGCGCGTCGTGCGCACGGTCGGGGAGTCCGGGCCCAAGTGGTTCATGGACTACCGCAACGCCGACGGCTCCATCGCCGAGATGTGCGGCAACGGCCTGCGCGTCTTCGCCCGCTACCTGGTCGACGCGGGCCACCAGCCGCAGGGCTCGTTCGTCGTCGCCACGCGCGCCGGCGACCGCATGGTCACCACGCACCCGGACGGCTCCGTCACGAACGACATGGGCCCCGCACGGGTCACCGGCACGTCCATCGCCGCGATCGGCGGCTCCGGCATCGGCGGCTTCGCGGTCGACGTCGGCAACCCGCACCTCGCGTGCGTCACCGACGTCCCGGTCGAGAGCCTCGACCTCACCGTTCCGCCCGGCTTCGACCCGGTGATGTTCCCGCACGGCGTCAACGTCGAGTTCATCAACGTGATCGGCGAGGACGCACTGCGCATGCGCGTCTACGAGCGCGGCGTCGGCGAGACCCGCTCGTGCGGCACCGGCACCGTCGCGTCCGTCGCCTCCTGGCTCGCGGGACAGGGCCGCACGACCGGCTCGGCGACCGTCGACGTCCTCGGCGGCCAGGTCACCGTGACCATCGAGCCGACGACGTCGACGCTCACCGGACCTGCCGTGCTCGTCGCCCGCGGCGAGCTCGACAAGTCCTGGTGGGACGCGCTCGTCTGATATCCGATATATCAGTTCAGTTCGTAGATCTCGATCTTCCCGAGCCGGTCGGGCTTGACGACGCTCGGGTTCGAGTCGGGCGCGGTCAGGCACACGAGCTTGTCGTCGACGACCGCGACGGCGAAGCACGTCTGCGTCGTCTCCACCTTGTTGGTGATCTTGCCGCCCTCGGTCACCCGGAACACCGCGGGCTGCAACGCGGCAGCCACCCACACGCCGTCACCGTCCCCTGCGATGCCGTCCGGCGCGATCCCGAACTCCTTCACATCGGCCCACACCCTGCGGTTTTGCAACGATCCGTTGCGGTCGACCGAAAACGAACTGAGCTGGAACGCAACGGTCTCGGCGATGACCAATATGTTGCCGCTCTCGGACTCGCCGGTCGGGTCGGGCAGCAGCGCCATGCCGTTCGGGAACTTGAGGTCCTCGGCGACGACGCTGACGGACCCGTCGGGCTGCACGAGCGCGAGGGCGGCGCCCTGCGGCTCGAAGTCGGGTTCGAGCAGTCGCGCGATGCCGACGTCGTCGATCAGGCCGTGCAGGTCGAAGCCGAAGTTGCCGACGTACGCGCGGCCCTCGGAGTCGACGAGCATGTCGTTGGCGTGGAAGGTCGCGACATCCGATATATCAGCGTGCAGGACGAGGTCCTGCCCCTCCAGCCGGCGCACGGTGCGGTCGAGCATCGAGACGACGAGCAGGTGTCCGTCGGGCAGCCAGCCGAGGCCGGAGGGTTGTCCGTCGAAGGCGACGACGACCTCGTCGTCGCCGGTCGTGAGGTCGAGGGCGTGCACTTCGCCCGCGTAGAAGTCGGAGTAGTAGAGGCGTCCGTCGGGACCGCGTCGCGGCCCCTCGCCGAAGTGGAGACCGTCCCGCAGCACCGAGGTATCAGCCATGGGCCTCGACGCTAGACGTGACCGGCAGGTCCCGCATAGTCCGCAGCGGCGACAGCAGCAGCCACGCCATCCCGCCCACCGAGCCGACGAGCGAGACCCACAGCGTCGGCACGATCCCGATCCACGAACCGAGCACGCCGCCCAGCAGCGCCCCGATCGGCGTGGCGCCCCAGACCACCCAGCGGATCGAGGCGTTCATCCGGCCCAGCAGGTGGTCGGGGCAGATCGACTGCCGGTAGCTCACCTGACCGACGTTGTAGACGACGATCCCGAACACGCTCACCGCGAGGCCCACCATCGGCAGCACCAGGCCCCAGCCGTCGGAGATGAACGGCAGCGCCAGAGTGAACGGCCAGGTCAGGACCGGGATGAGCCAGATCATCCTGGCCTGCCCCACGAGCAGGCCGATCCGGTACGCGAACGCCGCGCCCAGCACGCCGCCCACCCCGCCCGCGCTGAGCACCAGGCCCGCCGTTCCCTCGTCCAGGCGCACGGTCTGCAGCAGGAACAGGATCATCACGGCGTTCTGGATGCCGTGGAAGAAGTTCGACGTGCCGGTGCAGGCCACGATCATGCGCAGGGTGACGTTGCTGAAGACGAACCGCAGCCCCTCCATGATCTCGCGGCGCAGGTGCGGGTCGGGGTGGCGTTCCGCCGCCGGCTCCACCGTTTTGATCCTGACCAGGAAGAACGCCGAGCTCAGGTACCCCAGCCCGGTCGCGAGGACGCTGTTCGCCGCGCCGAGGAACTGGGCCGCGTAGCCACCGATCGCGGGTCCGGAGACCTCCGCGACCGACAGGCTGGCCTGCAGTTTCGAGTTGCCCTCGACGAGCTGGCCGCGCCCGACCAGCGACGGCAGGTACGACTGGTAGGCGACGTCGAAGAACACCGTGCAGACGCCCACCGCGAGGCTCACCACGATCAGCTGCGTCAGGCCGAGCAGTCCCAGCCACCAGGCGAGCGGCACGCTCAGCATCAGCGCGGCGCGGACGACGTCCATCGCGATCATCAGCGGTTTGCGGCGCGTCCGGTCGACCCACACGCCCGCGGGCAGGCCGATCACCAGGAACGCCATCGTGCTCGCCGCGGCGAGCAGGCCCATCTCGAACGGTGTCGCGTTCAGCACACCGGCCGCGAGCAGCGGGATGACCGTCATGCCCACGCTCGCGCCGAACTGGCTGATGGTGTCGCCCATCCAGAGCCTGCGGAAGTCGGGGTGCCCCCAAAGCGCCATGCCGGGAAGTCTGCGCTGAGTGATTGGAAACTGTCAATCACTTAGGATGAGCGCGTGTCACTCTCCCGGAAGCGACGTCCCGCGACGAGCGAGGAAGCCTCGGCGCTGAGCTCCGACCTGCGGCTGCGGATGATCCGCCTGACGTTCAACCGCCCGCTCACCAACAAGGAGCTGGCGCAGCGGCTCGGCAAGGACCCGGCCACGACGCTGCACCACGTGCGCAAGCTCGTGGCCGCGGGCTTCCTCGAGGCGCTGCCGCCGCGCGCGGGCAACCGGGGCGCGAAAGAGATCCCCTATCGGTCTACAGGGCTGTCCTGGCAGCTCGACAACAGGGAAAATGCGGTCGCGATAGGAGAGGCGATGCTGCACGCTTTCCTCGGCGAGGTCGCCGACATCGGGCTCCGTGACGTGGATCAGAGCCGTCTGGTCGTCACCGTCGACCCCGAGGAACTAAAGCAGCGGCTCGCGTCGTTGATGGATGAGCTGGCCGCGCAACCGGTCAACCCGGATGTTCCCCGTGTGGCGATCTACCTCGCGGTGTATCCGGGGGACTAACTGTCCGTGGGACGATGAAGGGCAAATGACGGAAAACATCCAGAGCGCAGAGTTCGACCCCGAGTTCGACTCGACGTGGGAAGAGGACGACTTCTCGACCGGTGACTACGAACGCGTCGAGCGCGCAGCACTGCGCCGCGTCGCGGGCCTGTCCACCGAGCTCGAGGACATCACCGAGGTCGAGTACCGGCAGCTCCGCCTGGAGCGGGTCGTGCTCGTCGGGGTGTGGACCGAGGGCACGGCCGCGGACTCGGACGCCTCGATGGCCGAGCTCGCCCGCCTCGCCGAGACCGCGGGTTCCGAGGTGCTCGAAGGCCTCGTGCAGCGGCGGGACAAGCCCGACGCGGCGACGTACATCGGCTCCGGCAAGGTCTCCGAGCTGCGCGACGTCGTGCAGTCGACCGGCGCGGACACGGTGATCTGCGACGGCGAGCTCTCGCCGGGCCAGCTGCGTCAGCTGGAGGAGAAGCTCAAGGTCAAGGTCGTCGACCGCACCGCGCTCATCCTGGACATCTTCGCGCAGCACGCGCAGTCCAAGGAGGGCAAGGCCCAGGTCGAGCTGGCCCAGCTGCAGTACCTGATGCCGCGCCTGCGCGGCTGGGGTGAGTCGTTGTCGCGGCAGGCCGGTGGTCGTGCCGGTGGTGGCAACGGTGGTGTGGGTCTGCGTGGTCCCGGTGAGACCAAGATCGAGACCGACCGCCGCCGGATCCGCGCGCGCATCTCGAAGCTGCGCCGCGAGATCGCCGCGATCGGCGTCGTCCGCGAGACCAAGCGGGGCCGCCGCACGGCGAACGAGATCCCTAGCATCGCGATCGCGGGTTACACGAACGCGGGCAAGTCGTCGCTGCTCAACGCGCTGACGGGCGCGGGTGTCCTGGTGGAGGACGCACTGTTCGCCACCCTCGACCCGACGACGCGCCGCGCGCTGACGCCGGAAGGCCTGCCGTACACGCTGACGGACACGGTCGGCTTCGTCCGGCACCTGCCGCACCAGCTCGTCGAGGCGTTCCGCTCGACGCTGGAGGAGGTCGGCCAGTCCGACCTGCTCGTGCACGTGGTCGACGGCTCCGACGGCATGCCGGAGAAGCAGGTCAAGGCCGTGCGCGAGGTCCTCGCCGAGATCAACGACAAGACCGACACGCCGATGCCGCGCGAGCTGCTCGTCGTGAACAAGATCGACGCGGTGGGCGACCTGGGCATGGCCCGGCTGCGGCACCTGTTCCCGGACGCGTCGTTCGTGTCGGCGCACTCGGGCCTCGGCATCGAGGAGCTGAAGGTCCGCATCGCCGAGCTGATGCCACGTCCCGAGGTCGTGGTCGAGGCTCTTGTGCCGTACGCACGCGGCGAGGTCGTCGCCCGTGTGCACCGCGACGGCGAGATCCTGTCCGAGAAGCACACGGAGTCGGGCACGCTGCTCAGCGCCCGTGTTCGCCCGGACCTCGCCGGCGTGCTCGAGGAGTTCGCGACGAACGGAACGCCTGCTTGATCCTCCCGCCTCCACCGGTGGACGTGTGCCCGGTAGCCATGCAGGAGCTTTCCGGGCTCACGTCCGACGGCAAGCAGTTCTTCGCCGTCAGCGACAGCGACAACGGCACGCTGCGCATCCAGGTCATGGGCCGCGACTGCGTCGTGAAACGCACGATCACCGCGGCCGTCGACCCGTTCGACGTCGAGGACCTGGCGATGACGCCGGACGGCACCCTCTGGGCGTCCGACACCGGCGACAACAACAAGTCCCGCTCCACGGTCGCCTTGCACAAGGTCTCGCCTTCGGGCGCCGTGGAGCGGTTCCGCGTCACGTACCCGGACGGCAAGCACGACGCCGAGGCGCTGCTCATCGACAAGTCCGGCACGCCGTACATCATCACCAAGGAACCCCTCGGTTCCGCACTGGTGTATCGCCCGACGGCCCCGCTCCGAACTGATATATCGGTGCCGTTGGAGCAGGTCACCCGTGTGTCGCTGGCGACGACGGACACCCCGGGCGGCCCGCTCGAAGGCACTCTCGACTCACGCCTGGTGACAGGAGCCGCCTCAATGGCCGACGGCTCCGTCATCGCCCTGCGCACCTACACCGACGCCTACCTGTACCCGGTCCCGGACGGCGACATCGTCAAGGCTCTCTCCGGCGACCCGGTCCGCGTCCCGCTCCCGAACGAACCCCAGGGCGAGGCCATCGCCTTCGACCCGGACGGCACCCTGCTCTCCGCCTCCGAGGGCACCGGCACCCCGATCCGCGCGGTACCGGGCGCCGCGGCCCTGGCCCAGCCACCGCCGCCGACGACCACGACACCGCCGCCGGCCGCCGAGCAGTCCGAGGCCGCCCCGCCGTCGTCGACCTCCTGGCAGAACTGGCCGCTGGCGCTGACCCTGGGCGGCATCGTGCTCGTCGCCGCCCTGGTCATCGGCCTGCGCTTCCGCCGCCGGGCCTGATATCCAGTACATCAGTCCCAGACGACGGGCATCCGCTCCAGACCGCCGATCACCAGACTCGCCCGGCGCGGCAACTCGTCCTCGGCGACAGCGAGCCGCAGCCTGGGGAACCGGGTGAAGAGCGCGGGGAACGCGATCTTCAACTCGATCCGCGCGAGGTGCTGCCCGATGCACTGGTGGATGCCGTGCCCGAACGCGAGATGCCCCGCCGTTCCCCGAGCCAGGTCGAGGACGTCCGGATCGGTGTAACGAGCCGGATCGCGGTTCGCCGACCCCAGCTCGACGAACACCGTGTCACCCGCGCGCACGACGACGCCGTCGATCTCGGCGTCCTCCAGCGCGGTACGCGCCGTAGCGGGCGTCAAACTGATATATCGCAGCAGCTCCTCCACGGCCGCCCCAGGATCCGCGAGCATCGCCTCCACCCGAGCAGGCTCGCGCAGCAGCTCCAACGAGCCCAGCGACAACATGTTCGTGGTCGTGTCGAGCCCGCCCCCGAGCAACGCCATGCCCATCGCGGCCATCTCGTCGTCGGTGAGCGGTGAGTCGCCCTGCTCCGAGTTGACGAGGTCGCTCAGCACGTCGTCGGTGGGCTCGGCCCGCTTCGCCGCGACCATCTCCAGCATGAACCGCTGCAGCCTCCCGAACGCCTCGAACATCGCCGCGGCCTCGTCGGCCTCGGCACCGCTGGCCCCGGTCAGCAGCATCGCGTCCTGCTGGAACTCCGTCCGCCGCTCGTACGGCACCCCGAGCAGCTCGCAGATCATCAGACCCGGCACCGGCACCGCGAAGTGCTCGACCAGGTCAGCCGGCGACCCCTGCGCGGCCAGCTCGTCCAGGTGCTCGGCCGTGATCACCTCCAGCCGCTCGGCGAGCAGCCGCATCCGCCGCACCGTGAACTGACCGGTCAGCCTGCTCCGATACCGCGTGTGGTCCGGCGGGTCGTGATCGGTGAACGCACCGGGCGGCGACGGCGGCGCGTCCCCGGGGCTGCCCGGCCCGAACGGGTTGTGCATCAGATCCGGCCGGATGCTGAACCGGCCGTCCGCGAGCACCGCGCGCACGGTCGCGTGGTCGTGCGCCCGCCAGCCGACGTGCCCGTCCGGGAACGTCATCGGACTCAGTGGCATTGCCTCCCCCTTGCAACGAGTTCTTTCCCCTCCCTGCAAGCTAAAAACGTTTGCGGACGAAGTCAAAAGACTCATTGCAATGGCCTGAAGCGCAAGGCACCATGATGTTGTGCCTGGTAAGCGGCTAGACGAAGAAGAACGGCAGCTCATCGCCCAGTTCCTCTGGGACGGCCTGGGCTACTCGGAAATCGGGAGGCGGTTGCAAAGGCCGGCCTCGACGATCCAGCGCGAGGTGGTCCGCAACGGCGGCCACAACAACTACCGGCCGGGCGCCGCGCACCGGGCGGCGAGCGAGCGGGCAATGCGCCGGATGCCTGCCGTCGACGACCTCGACGTCGACGAGGAGGCGTACTCGTTCGACCGGAGTCCGGCGCAGGTGCAGGAGTTCCACCTGAGGCTCGTCGCGGTCTTCCGGCAGACCGGGCTCACGCGCACGGCGGCGCGGATCCTCGCGGAGATCTTCATGACCGACAAGGGCAGCCTGTCCGCGACGGAGCTCGTGCTGCGGCTGTCGGTCAGCCCGGGAACCGTCTCGCGGTCGACGAGCTACCTGCAGGAGATCGACCTGCTGCACAGCGAGCGCGACGGCAAGCGCGTGCGCTACTTCCTGGGCGACGACCTCTGGTACCGGGCATGGCTGTCGAGCGCCCACCGCAACTCGGTCTGGGCGCAGACAGGACTGGACGGTGCCGAGATCTTCGGTCTCGGCACCCCAGTGGGAGCCCGCCTCAAGGACATGGGCCAGTTCTTCGCGTTCGTCGTGGTGGACATGGAGGCCACCAGGGACAAGTGGCTCGACTTCTTCGAGAAGAAGAAGCGGGCCCGCGGAGAAGCTACGGAAGGCGCCTGAGCACCGTCACGACCTTGCCGAGGATGGTGGCCTCGTCGCCGTTGATCGGCTGGTAGGCCGGGTTGTGCGGCATCAGCCACACGTGACCGTCCCTGCGCTTGAACGTCTTCACGGTCGCCTCGCCGTCGATCATGGCGGCGACGATCTCGCCCTGGTCCGCGGTGGGCTGCTTGCGGATCACGACCCAGTCGCCGTCGGTGATCGCGGCGTCGATCATCGAGTCACCGACGACGCGCAGCAGGAACAGCTCGCCCTCGCCGACGATCTCGCGCGGCAGCGGGAACACGTCCTCGATCGACTCCTCGGCCAGGATCGGGCCACCGGCCGCGATCCGGCCGAGCATCGGCACGTAGGCGGGCGTCGGCTTGGACATCGGGTCGAGACCGGCGTCGATCTCGTTGGGCAGCATCCCGACCGCACGCGGGCGGTTCGGGTCGCGGCGCAGGAAGCCCTTACGCTCCAGCGCACGCAACTGGTACGCGACCGACGAGGTCGACGTGAGACCCACGGCCTCACCGATCTCGCGCACGCTCGGCGGGTAGCCGAAACGGTCGACCCAATCGCGGATCACGTCGAGCACCTTGCGCTGACGCAGAGTCAGGCCGGCGTTTCCCGCGATCTCGTTCACCTGTGTCTCCACAAGAGCGGGATCCGGGTCGATCGTCTTGCCTGCCACGGTCGCTGTCCTCCTCGCCGCCCCCAGTTCGAATGGGAATCCGGCCTCCGTCGATCTTCGTGGTCGACGGTAGTCGTGTTTGCTGCGCAGATCAAACACCTGTTCGAGGTATTTGGGTGCGTGTTGTGGCGTTCGGAGAGCCGGTCTGGTAGAAATTCGCACGGACGTTCGATCGAACCCCTGTTCGATCATGGTGGTTGACCTGCGATGGAGGTCGTGATGGCGGTGCTCGTCGAGAAGCGGTTGCGCGTGGTCGAAGACGCGGACGTAGCAGCGGGACGTCCACTCCGTTCGGGTCCCCGCGTCATGCCGCGCAGGCCCGCGACCAAGCCGCGCCCGGTCGCGGTGCCCTCGTGGCGCGAGTCGAGCTCATGTGACGTCCGGCCGAAGCGCGAGTCGTTGTTCGAACTCATCGCTGTCGGTGTGCTGAGCGCACTGACGGTCGTCGCGCTCGGAGTGCTCTACCTACAGCAGGCTGGGGTCACCCCGTAGTCCTGCCCCCACATCTTGTGTTTCGACGCCCGCCGTGACGTGAACGCTCCGTCACCGGCGGGCTTTTTTCGGTAATCGCCGCTGTTCGGCGCAACGTTCCCCCGTTCGAGTGGTGTGTCGAGTTGCGTTGCCGTCCGTCGCGATCTAGGTTCTACCCCTACATCTAGTGGTTACATCATCGTAAGTAGTCCACAGGTTGTGGGTAACCCGACCAGTGCGATTGCTGCGGTGAGTGCTGCGCTGGGGAAGGGGTGAGTTGGCGTGCGGTGTCCGTTCTGCCGTCATTCGGACTCGCGGGTGGTCGACTCCCGTGAGGTCGACGAGGGACAGGTGATCCGTCGCCGCCGCTCCTGCAACAGCTGCAGCCGCAGGTTCACCACGGTCGAAGAAGCGGTTCTCGCCGTGGTCAAGCGCTCCGGCGTGACGGAGCCCTTCAGCCGCGACAAGGTGGTCGTCGGTGTGCGCAGGGCGTGCCAGGGCCGCCCGGTCGACGAGGACGCGTTCCAGCAGCTCGCCCAGCGAGTGGAAGAGTCGATCCGGTCGACCGGATGTGCGGAAATCGCCAGTCACGAGGTGGGGCTCGCCATTCTCGGCCCCCTGCGTGAGCTCGACGAGGTCGCTTATCTGCGCTTCGCGAGCGTGTATCGGTCCTTCTCGTCCGTAGAGGACTTCGAGAAGGAAATCCTTGATCTTCGCACTGCCCGCGCCGAGGACTCACCGGCCGAGCAGTGATCCGCGTGCACTAAAGCGCGCGACACCATCATCTTTCTAAAGCACCAGCACGAGGGAGATCCACCGTGACCGAGACCGTCGGCGGCTCAGCCAAGAAGACAGCCGCACGGGCGGCTGCCAAGCCTGCCGCGCTGAAGATCCAGCGCGTCTACACCACCGAAGGCCGCCACCCCTATGACGAGGTCACGTGGGAGCGCCGCGACGTCGTCATGACGAACTGGCGCGACGGCTCGGTGAACTTCGAGCAGCGCGGTGTCGAGTTCCCCGAGTCGTGGTCGGTGAACGCCACGAACATCGTCACCAGCAAGTACTTCCGCGGCGCCGTCGGCAGCGAGGTGCGCGAGCAGTCGCTGCGCCAGCTGATCGACCGCGTGGTGAAGACCTACGTCGGCGCCGGCAAGGACCACGGCTACTTCGTGGGCGAGCAGGACGCCGAGATCTTCGAGCACGAGCTCACCTACATGCTTCTGCACCAGGTGTTCAGCTTCAACTCGCCGGTGTGGTTCAACGTCGGCACGAGCTCGCCGCAGCAGGTCAGCGCGTGCTTCATCCTCGCGGTCGACGACACGATGGAGTCGATCCTCAACTGGTACCGCGAGGAGGGCCTGATCTTCAAGGGCGGCTCCGGTGCCGGCCTGAACCTCTCGCGCATCCGTTCGTCGAAGGAGCTGCTGTCCTCCGGCGGCACCGCGTCGGGCCCGGTGTCGTTCATGCGCGGCGCCGACGCGTCCGCGGGCACCATCAAGTCCGGTGGCGCCACCCGCCGCGCGGCCAAGATGGTCGTCCTCGACGTCGACCACCCGGACGTCGTGGAGTTCATCGAGACCAAGGCGAAGGAAGAGAACAAGATCCGCGCGCTGCGCGACGCCGGGTTCGACATGGACCTCGGCGGCGCGGACATCGTGTCGGTGCAGTACCAGAACGCGAACAACTCGATCCGCGTCTCGGACGAGTTCATGCACGCCTACGAGGGCAGCAACGACTTCGGCCTGCGTGCCCGCCAGACCGGCGAGGTCATCGAGCGCGTCGACGCGAAGTCGCTGTTCCGCAAGCTCGCGGAGGCCGCGTGGGCCTGTGCCGACCCCGGCATCCAGTACGACGACACGATCAACGACTGGCACACCTGCCCCGAGTCGGGCCGCATCACCGCGTCCAACCCGTGCTCCGAGTACATGCACCTCGACAACTCGAGCTGCAACCTCGCGTCGCTGAACCTCATGAAGTTCCTCGGTGACGACGGCCGCTTCGACGCCGTCACGTTCGCCAAGGCCGTCGAGCTGATCATCACCGCGATGGACATCTCGATCTGCTTCGCGGACTTCCCGACCGAGCCGATCGCGGACACCACCCGCAAGTTCCGCCAGCTCGGCATCGGCTACGCGAACCTCGGCGCACTGCTCATGGCGACCGGCCACGCGTACGACTCCGAGGGCGGCCGCGCGCTCGCCGCGACCATCACCTCGCTGATGACGGGTGTCTCGTACCGCCGTTCCGCCGAGCTCGCGGGCATGGTCGGCGCGTACGACGGCTACAAGCGCAACGCCACGGCGCACCAGCGCGTCATGCGCAAGCACGCCGCCGCCAACGACCTGATCCGCACCTACGGCGGCAACGACGCCGCGACGCACAAGGTCGCGACCGAGGCGTGGCAGCAGTCGCTGGAGATCGGCGCGAAGAACGGCTGGCGCAACGCCCAGGCGTCCGTGCTGGCCCCGACCGGCACCATCGGCCTGATGATGGACTGCGACACCACCGGTATCGAGCCGGACCTGGCCCTGGTCAAGTTCAAGAAGCTCGTCGGCGGCGGCTCGATGCAGATCGTCAACCAGACGGTGCCGCGCGCGCTGAAGTCGCTGGGCTACCAGGACGAGCAGATCGAGGCGATCGTCGAGTTCATCGGCGAGCACGGCCACGTCGTCGACGCGCCGGGCCTGCGCCGCGAGCACTACGAGGTCTTCGACTGCGCGATGGGCGAGCGTTCGATCGCGCCCATGGGCCACGTGCGGATGATGGCGGCCACGCAGCCGTTCCTGTCCGGCGCGATCTCCAAGACGGTCAACATGCCGGAGGCGGCCACCGTCGAGGACGTCGAGGAGATCTACTACCAGGGCTGGAAGCTCGGCCTGAAGGCGCTCGCGATCTACCGCGACAACTGCAAGGTCGGCCAGCCGCTGTCCGCGGGCAAGGGCGCGAACAAGGGCGCCGAGGCCAAGACCGAGACGGTCGTCGAGTACCGCCCGGTCCGCAAGCGCCTGCCGAAGAAGCGCCCGTCGCAGACCGTGTCGTTCACGGTCGGCGGCGCCGAGGGCTACCTGACCGCCGGCTCCTACCCGGACAACGGTCTCGGCGAGGTGTTCGTCAAGCTCGGCAAGCAGGGCTCGACGTTGTCCGGCGTGATGGACGCGTTCTCGATGTCCATCTCGGTGGGCCTGCAGTACGGCATCCCGCTCGAGTTCTACGTCTCGAAGTTCCAGAACCTGCGCTTCGAGCCGGCGGGCATGACCGACGACCCGGACGTGCGCATCGCGACGTCGGTGCTGGACTACCTGTTCCGCCGCCTGGCGCTGGACTACCTGCCCTACGACAAGCGCGCGCAGCTCGGCATCTTCACCGCCGACGAGCGTTCGGCGCAGGTCGCGGGCGAGTACGGCGCGCCCGCGCCGTCCGACGTGGACATCGAAGGCCTGCGCGGGTCGGTGGAGTCCGCCCCGAAGCAGGTCGAGGCCACCGTCGAGACGCCTCGGCAGGTCGGCAGCTCCACGGAGCTGCTGGAGCTGCACCTGGGCAAGGCCGCTGACGCGCCGCTGTGCATGACCTGTGGCACGAAGATGCGTCCGGCCGGGTCCTGCTACCTGTGCGAGGGCTGCGGCAGCACGTCCGGCTGCAGCTGACCGCTGTCGCTGGGTTCTAACTGAACAGTGGCTTGGGGCCTCGACGCTTCGTGCGTTCGGGGCCCCACCTGTACGTACCGGTGGTCAGACACCGCCGGAACGACGAACACCCGGCCTTGCAGGGCCGGGTGTTCGTGGGCGTCAGGACGTGTGTTGTCCAACGCGGTGCATCAATCGCATGACATCACGTTCCTGACGCTCATGCCAATCGAGTGATCAGGAGCACGTCATGACCGCAAGAAACAGCAGGCAGACCGGTGCAAAGGCCGCGTCGAGCGCGAGCAAGGTTCTGTCGAACCCCAAGTCGACTTCGGCAGAGAAGTCCGCGGCAGCCAGCGCTCTCGCACAGGCACCGAAGAGCACGGGGCAGACGAGCCCGGCCGCCGCTTCGAAGGCAGCCAAGGTTCTGGCCAACCCGGGATCGACCAAGTCTGAGAAGGCTTCAGCAGCCAGCGCGCTTGCACAGACGCCCAAATCGAGTAAGAAGTAGCGAACTACTGCCCCTTGCGTCTGTGCAGAGGCGTGAAGTTAGACCTTGTAACCAAGGTGGCGGTCCGTCACGGCAGCGTGATGCCGTGACGGATCGCCAGCTTCTTCTCGATCTCCGCGATCACGCACGCGATCGTCGACGGGTTGAGCCGGCCCTCGCCGTAGCGCACGACGGTCTTCGAGAACTCGGACGCCGCCAACGCCCGGCACTCGGCCGTCAGCGACCGGTGGTTGACCGCCGCCTCCTTGAAGCACTCGAGCGGCTTGCGGCCGAAGATGACCTCGAACTCCTCCCACCCGCGCAACGTCCAGTACGTGTCGTAGGACGACACGGCGGTCGCGCGCAGCCACCGCCACAGGTACCGCGGGTCCTGGTGGCTCGGCGACTCACCGACGCACCGCCCGCACAACAGCACGAGGTTGTCCGTGGTGCGAACGCCACCCATCGACGCAGGCACGACGAGGTGTTGCTCCAGTGAGGACCTGTAACCACAGCGCCAGCATCTTTCGTGTGCGGTGCCCCAGTCGACGACGAGGTCGACCTCGTGCTCGACCCAGTACGCGACGATCTGCTGGTTGCTGATGCTCATGTGGTCCTTCCCCAGTTGTTGCCTCTCCTGTCGGTCATGAAGGCGATTCCGTTTCGCCTACCCGCAACTGATAGAACATCTCGCATTAAGGGGGAGAGATGCCTTCGTTCGACGACTTACGGCGCTACCTGCTCGGTCAGCTCAACGCCGCTGTCCGGCGTCCCGGCATGTACGGCGGTGAGGCGGTGATCCTCACGCTGCTCGACGCGCTGGCGTTCGCCGACGACCGCACGGACCGGTGGCAGACCGAACTCGAGGCGTTGGTCAAGCGGGGTGCGGCGAACGCGGCGATGGTCAGCGGCGCCGTGCACGAGGCGCTAGGGCACCGCAGCGAGGACGTCATGGCGTCGGTGTACGCGGATCTCGCGCACCGGCAGGGCTGGCTCTCGCTCGACGCAGACAGCCGGATCCCCGGAGTGCTGGGCGAACGCGACTGCCTGCTCGACGACGTGATCGCCGAGTACGGCGAGCCGCCGTTGTGGCTGGGCGGCACGAACCCCAAGTACTCGAAGACGCTCGGCTACCCGGACCGGTCGGGGTCGCTGGTGTTCTTCCACTTCATGCCCGAGATGCGGCTGATGGCGACGCGGCGCGGCGACGGCGGCTTCCGCGACAGCTTCGTCTTCACGCCTGCTGGGTTGTCCCGATGACGATCTCCGCGAACTCGGCGATGAGCGGCGTCTGCCGGTGCGCGGCCCACGCCAGCGCGACCTCGTTCGGTTCGATGTCCTCGATCGGCACGTGCACCAGGTCCTCGCGCGAGTAGAACACCGCCGTCGACAACGGCAGGATCGCCACCCCGCCGTGCATCGCGACGTGCTCCAGCTTCTCCTCGACGGACCGGATCCCCGGCGTGTCGGTGTGCTGCACGCGCCGCTCGCCGGCCAGGTCCGCCTCCAGCACGCTTTCCTTGCCCGCCAGCCGATGCGTCGCCGGAACCACGGCGACTCGCGGCTCGGTGAACAGAGGCACGCAGCGGATCCCGTCCATCGGCACGGGCAGCCGCACGTAGCCGGCGTCGACGCGGCCGTCGTGGATCACCTCGACCTGGTCCTCCCACGTCGTGCGCACGACGTCGACCCGCAGCCCGGGATGGCGTGACGCCAGCAGCCGCACCGCGGGCGTGATGATCAGGCCTGGCATGAACCCGACCGTGAACACGTCCGCCACACCCACGCGCCGCAGCAGTGCCGAGGCTTGCGCGAGCAACGGCCGTGCGTCGGCCAGCAGCTGCTCCCCGGCCGGCGTCAGCACGGTGCCCTTCGAGGAACGGTCGAACAGCCGCACCTTCAGCTCGGTCTCCAGCGCGCGGATCTGCCGCGACAGCACGGGCTGCGCGATGTGCAGGTCCTCGGCGGCGCGGCCGAAGTTCAGACGCTCCGCGACCGCCACGAAATACCGCAGCTTCCGCAGGTCCAAATCCATGTGCCCAGCGTAGGGCAAACCGATAAAATCGCAGGTGATGCGCATAGTTCTGCACACTCGTGCGCGCCTGGACCTCGCATACGCCTCGCTCGACGGACTCTCCGTCGGCGACGCCCTGGGCGCTCAGTTCTTCATGGTCGGCCGCTCGTTGCCCGACCTCGTGGCCGGCAAGCCGCCGCGGGGTCCGTGGGAGTGGACCGACGACACCGAGATGGCCTGCAACCTGGTCGCCGACCTTCGTGACCACGGCGAAGTCGATCAAACCCGCCTCGCGGCGACGTTCGCCGATCGCTGCGAGCCCTATCGCGGCTATGGCGCGGGAGCCTTCACCATCCTGCGCAAGATTCGCCAGGGCACGCCGTGGAAGGAGGCGGCCTCCAGCGCGTTCGACGGGCAGGGCTCGTGCGGCAACGGAGCGGCGATGCGGATCGCACCGCTGGGCGCCTACTTCGCCGACGATCCGCAAGCCGTTACGACACAAGCGATCCGGGCGAGCGAGGTGACGCATCAGCATCCGGAGGGCGTCATGGGCGGTCTCGCGGTGGCCCACGCCGCAGCCGTCGCCGCCAGGGCACGGCTGACGGGCGCGCCACCACGTGATCTGCTCGGGACGGTGCTCGACCACCTCGAAGACTCGTTCGTGCGCAAGGGGATCGAGAAGGCACGCAAGATCGGCGACGCCGAGGAGGCCGCGTACGTCCTCGGCAACGGCTCGCGTGTGACGGCGCAGGACACGGTGCCGTTCACGCTCTGGGTCGCGGCCCACCACCTCGACGACTACCGCGCCGCCGTCACGGCGTGCGTGAGGGCGGGCGGCGACATCGACACCACGGCCGCGATCGTCGGAGGCATCGTGACGGGCCCGCCGCAGGAGTGGGTCCGGGAGCGCGAGCCGCTCCCGGACTGGGTGAGCCGCTCTGAACAGGAGTTGTGACCTCTGCGGGGTGATTTATTCATCACGTGTTGAGTTTTTGGCCGAACGCTCGTAACCTCCTCCTCAGGCGGAACCTGGAGGAGTGGCCATGGCGCTCACGATCGGCTTCAATGCCATCGACGGCACGATGCTCGCCGTCGTCGGAGGCAAGGCCGCGAACCTCGGCGAGCTCACCAGGGCCGGCCTGCCGGTGCCGCAGGGCTTCTGCGTCACCACGGACGCGTACCGCGCCGTCGCGCAGGCCGGCGAGCTGGCGACCACCACTCCGGACAACGCCCGCAGGACGTTGCTGGAAACCGCTGTGCCGCAAGAGATCCGGGACGCGATCGTCGCCGAGTACCGCCAGTTCGGCGACGGCGTCCCAGTAGCGGTGCGTTCCAGCGCGACGGCCGAGGACCTGCCGTTCGCGAGCTTCGCGGGCCAGCAGGACACGTTCCTCAACGTCGTCGGCGAGGACGCGGTGGTCGACGCGGTGCGCCGGTGCTGGGCCTCGCTGTGGACGGACCGCGCGGTCAGCTATCGCGAGACGAACGGCATCGACCACACCACGACCTATCTGGCCGTTGTCGTGCAACGGATGGTGCAGTCCACGGTCTCCGGCGTGATGTTCACGGCGAACCCGGTCACCGGCACGCGCGACCAGATCGTCATCGACGCGAGCCCCGGTCTCGGTGAGGCCGTGGTGTCCGGCGCGGTCAACCCCGACCACTTCGTCGTCGACGACGGCGAGATCGTCGAGAAGCGGCTGGGGGACAAGAGGTTCGTCATCCGCTCGTTGCCCGGCGGCGGCACCGAGCACGTCGAGGTCGGCGAGAGCGGCGAGCAGTGCCTGACCGACGGGCAGATCCACGCGCTGGCCGTCCTCGGCCGCAAGGTGCAGCGGCACTACGGTTCGCCGCAGGACACCGAGTGGGCGATCGACGACGACGGCGAGCTGCACCTCACCCAGGCGCGCCCGATCACGACGCTGTTCCCGTTGCCGGACAACCCTGACGGCAACGCCCACGTCTACTTCTGCTTCAGCCTCGCGCAAGGCCTCGAACGCCCGATCACGCCGATGGGGCGCGCCGCGTTCCGGGAGATCGCCAAGTCCGCCTTGGAGATCGTGATCGGCGACCCGCAAAGTCAGTCCTATGTGGAGACCGGCGATCGCATCTTCTTCGACGTCACCAAGGTGTTGCGGAGCAGGGTCGGCCGCGAGTTCATCACGCGCCTGCTCGGCGTGATGGAGGCGCGCTCCTCCGAAGTGCTGCGCAGCCTGTTCGACGACCCGAGGTTCGCGATCAGGGACTCCTCGCCGACGCCCGCGGTGAAGCGCGTCCTGCGGCTCGCCCGTCGCTTCCACGTGCCGGTGACGGCGATGAAGGCGCTGGTGAACCCCGAGAAGGCCGTGCGCAACGCGTTGCTGCTGGAGCGCGAGATCCTGGAGAAGTCCGCAGCGCTCCCCGTCGAGCAGGCGTTGCAGCAGTGCGTCGTGCCAGTGCTGCCCCGGCTCGCGCCCACCGCGCTGATCGGGTTCGCGATGCTCGGCCTGGTCGGCAAGATCGTGAGGACCCGGCCGGGGGAGTTGCAGACCGTTCTGCGCGGCCTGCCGAACAACATCACCACCGAGATGGACATGGCGATGTGGGACCTCGCGCAGGAGATCCGCCACGATCCCGTTGCGCTGCGGCAGTTCCAGAACGGCGAACACCCCGCGGCACTCGGCCGCTTCCTCGCCCGGTGGGGCCACCGCGCCGTCGCCGAGATCGACCTCGGCCTGCCGAGGTGGTCCGACGACCCGGCGCACGTCGTCGGCGTCGTCAAGAACTTCCTGCGCCTGGAAGGCGACCAGGCCCACCCGGACGCGGTCTTCGCCCGCGGCGCCGCCGAGGCCGAGGCGATGATCGACACGCTCGCCCGGCGTGCGTGGGGACGCGGCTGGTTCGTGCGCTTCGCGTTGCGCCGCACCAGGTTGCTCGCCGGTCTGCGGGAGTACCCGAAGTACCTGATCATCACGTTGTTCGGCGTGCTGCGGAAGCGCGTGGCCGCCATCGGCGCCGAACTCGTCGCGGCCGATCGGCTGGACGTCCTGGACGACGTGTTCTTCCTGGACTTCGAGGAAATGCGTTCCCCGCACGGAGATCTGCGTCCACTAGTGGCCGAGCGCCGCGAGATCTACACCCGCGAGATGCGGCGCAGGCACATCCCGCGCGTGCTGCTGTCGGACGGCACAGAACCGGAAGCCGTGCGCCACGGCGCCCCGGTGGAGGGCGATCTGGTCGGCACACCGGCGTCGGCGGGCACGATCACCGGTATCGCGCGCGTCGTCATGGACCCGATCGGCGCGCACCTCGAACCGGGCGAGATCCTCGTGGCGCCGTCGACGGATCCCGGCTGGACGCCGCTGTTCCTGACCGCGGGTGGCCTCGTGATGGAGATGGGCGGCGCGAACTCGCACGGCGCGGTCGTGGCGCGCGAGTACGGCATTCCGGCGGTCGTGGGCGTGCGCGAGGCCGTGACGCGGATCAAGACCGGCGAGCGGATCACCGTGGACGGCGGCACCGGCGCGGTTGTGCTGGTAGAGACCGTTGACATCTCACCGGAGCAGTTGAACGCGTAATGTCGGGATTGTGGCTGAGTCCAAGGGTGAGCTGAACAAGGTCCAGCAAGGCATCGCCGATTACCTCCTGCGCGCAGGCGTCGACGGCTTCGGCCCGTTCAAGAGCGCCCGCGAGTCCGCGTCCGACGCCCTGGTCAAGAAGGGCGACGAGGCCGACGCGATCAAGCACCTCGTCCGCACGCACGTCGCGCTGGCGGGCGCGCAGGGCTTCGTCACGAACCTCGGCGGCCTGATCACGCTGCCGGTCTCGCTGCCGTCCAACATCGCGGCCACGTACGTCATCCAGACGCACCTCATCGCGTCCATCGCGTCGTTGCGCGGCCACGACGTGGACAGCGACGAGGTGCAGATGGCCATCCTGCTGTGCCTTCTCGGCAATGCCGGAACCGAACTGTTCAAGAAAGTCGGCATCAAGCAGTTCACCAAGAAGGCCGCGTCGGCGCTTATTACAAAATACGGTACGAAGAAACTCGGTACCGTCGCCGCGAAGGGCGTTCCGCTGCTGGGCGGCGTCATCGGTGGTGGAGTCGACGCCGCTTCTACCAGAGCGGTCGGCGCATTCGCAAATCGCTACTTCAGCCACACGGACGTATTG
This sequence comes from Lentzea sp. HUAS TT2, assembly GCF_051853195.1. Classification (NCBI taxonomy): domain Bacteria; kingdom Bacillati; phylum Actinomycetota; class Actinomycetes; order Pseudonocardiales; family Pseudonocardiaceae; genus Lentzea; species Lentzea sp. HUAS TT2. Next base: position 4,971,374 of record NZ_CP196667.1, read on the forward strand.
CCGAAGGTCATCGACGGCGAGGTGCTGTCCGTGGAGATCGAGGAAGCGGACGGAATGACCGATTCGCGCTAGCTCAGCCGGTCCAGTGCGGAGCTGAACGCGTCCGGTGGGATGAGCACGCCGCCGCTGAACGGGTTCTGCAACTGGTAGATCGCGAACAGCAGCAGGACCAGCGTCGAGCTCAGCGTGATGGTGATGAGCAGCTGTGAGGTCAGGGTCGGCCCGCGGAACAGGTACGGGAACAGCAGCGAGAGGCCGGTGCCGATCAGCAGCGCGAGCCACACGACCGGGTTGACCCCGTTGTCCGCGGCGTCGAGCCTTTCCTGCCTGGCCTGGTAGACCTCCCACAGCTGGTTCGCTGCCTCGGCCTTGCGGTCCTCCTGCCAGCCGCCGTCCGGCGCTGCCGTCGAGATCGTGTCCCTGAGCTGGTTCAACGTGGTCCAGCCCTGGTTGCCGATCTCCTCGCCCTCGCGCATGCGGGGCCACTCGTCGACGACGACGGTCGACACGTAGTCGCGGATCAGCTCGTCGACCTTGGACTTCGCGGGTTCCGGCAGCGAGTCCGACGACCAGTTGACGGCGACCAGCGCGTTGGCCTCCTTCTGCACCTGTTCCTCGGCGCCGTTGGCCGAGTCGAACAGCGAGATCAGGATGAACGCGGCGAGCACCGCGTGCAGGCCGGCGACGATGCTGAACACCGATCCGCCCGCGCCGAGGTTCTTCTCGCCCACTTCCTCCGAGCCGAACCGGCGGGTGATGACGACGAGAACGGCGGAGATGGCGGCAGCACCGAGAACCCAGAGCGTGCCGGTGAGGTAAATGCTCAATTCGGCTCCTTTCTGGTGTGGGATTAGACCACGGTCTACTGTGACCGGTACAGCACGGTCTGGTTAACGAGTAATGGTCAGGTGGGAATGCACGGCAACAGCAGAAATACCCGGTTGTCGTATTGGGCTACTCCAACCCGGTGGCGGCGGGATTCGTTCGCGCTGGGCGCGGTCTCGTCCCTATTGGTGCTTTCCACTCCGTTCACCAGCGCCGTTGCCCAGGCTGCGCCGCCGAACTGTGACGCTTATCAAGTACGTTCATCCCATCGTGGAGACTTTTCGTCGTTCACGAAAGTGGACGTGTCATCCGGTGGGGTGACGGAAGTAGCCCGCCTGGACTACGCGGTGAATGCACTGGGGTACTCGCCGGCGCTGGGCCGTTTGGTTGGTCTCACTTCCAGAGGCCATCACTGGTGGAAGAACCCCTCACACGTCGTGCTGATCGACACCAAGGGCGTGGTCAACGACCTCGGACCCGTTGACGCGCACTGGTTCCGCACCGACGACGTGTCGGCGGGCGCGGTCGTCGGCACCACGTTCTACGTGCGCGACAACGCCAGGCTGCACGCCATCGACATCGACCCGGACAGCCCGTCGTACCTCAAGATCGTGCGGACCGTCGTGCTCGACTGGCCTGCTCTCACGCTCGACGACTTCACCGCGGACCCGGTGAGCGGGAAGCTGACCGGGGTGTCGGCGGCGGGCTGGGGACCGGGCGAGGTCGTGTCGTTCGACCCGGTGTCCGGGCGGGTGGTGAGCAGGAGGGAGATCGCCGAACTGCCCGGCAAGTCCACCTATGGCGCCGTGCTGATCGACTCGGCCGGCACCGTCTACGCGATCAACAACGGCCACAAGGGCCGTAGCCGCTTCTACCGCATCACGGGCACCACGGCGGCGGAGCTCTCGAACGGCCCGCAGATGGGCATGATCGACGCGGCGGGCTGCCTGCCGAACCCGATGCCGCCGCGCGTCGAACCTCCCGCGCCCCGCCCCGAGGTGCCGCCGCCCCCGCCTCCTCCCGCGCCACCCGCCCCGGTCCCGGCGCCTGCTCCCGCCCCGGTGCCCGCGCCGGTCGTGGCACCGCCTCCGGTCACCGCGACCGCGCTGCCTCCCGTTCCACCGCAACCGGTTCCGGTGCGTGTCGCGCGCCAGCGACCCGAGCCCCGCAAGGACCTGCCGCTCGATCCCGAGACCACGCCGATGACCAAGTCCCGCAAGTGGGCGATGGTCACCGTCATCCTCGTGATGCTCGGCGCCGGTGCGGCCGCCACGCGGGCCCGCGGTTAATTCGGTTGGCGTGAGACGGCGGCGTCGCTAGCGTTGCGGACATGTTCTTCATCTGATGAAGCTCCGCGGCGCTCTTGACGCTGCCCTCGCGACCTCGTCGTCGCGCACTTCTCCGGTGACCCACGCGCGGGTCCATCTCTCACGGCCGACTTCCGCCGTGCCTTTTGCACGCCCTCTCCGCGAGGAGGCTTTCGCATGCCTGACACCACCCAGCCCGAGCCGGGCAACCGCGCTGCGCGACGTGCGCAGAAGCGGGGCAAGCAGGACCAGAACACGCACTTCCAGCCGCCGCTGCAGCGCGCGCCGATGGTCCAGCCGCGCCAGTTCGCGACCCGTCGCCGCGGAGGAACCGCGTAGCCGACGCCGAACCGGGCGCGACATCGCAGGGGACGCGCACGAGCGCGTCCCCTGCTCCCTTCGTGGGCTTGATCTCCCGTTCTGTCCGAATCCGATCTAGCCTGAGTTGCTACCGGACCGACAGGATCGGAGGCGCCAGATGAGGATCGCTGACATTTTGCGGACCAAGGGCTCGGCCGTCGCGACAATCGACCCGGACGTCCCGGTGTCCGAACTGCTCAGAGCGCTCGCCGAGCACAACATCGGCGCGATCGTCGTCGTCGGCCCTGCGGGCGTGGCGGGGATCGTGTCGGAGCGAGACGTGGTGCGCCGGCTGCACGAAACAGGCGTTGAGCTGCTGTCTTCTCCCGTGTCGGCGATCATGACCGCCGACGTCTTCACCTGTTCGCCGTCGGACACGGTGGACAGCCTCACAGTCGTGATGACCGAACGGCGCTTCCGCCACGTGCCCGTGCTGTCCGACGGGCAACTGGTCGGGATCGTCAGCATCGGCGACGTGGTGAAGAGCCGGATCGGACAGCTGGAGCAGTCGCACGACCAGCTGCAGGCCTACATCGCCCAGGGCTGACCCGCACCGGACCGGGGCGCTCTCACTACGCTGGATCGGGTGAAACCCTCTCCTGGCCAGCCCGAACTCGCCCCAGACCTGGTGGAGGTCGCACCAGGGGTCCACACCTACATCCAGCCCGACGGGTCCTGGATGATCAACAACACCGGTGTCGTCGTCGGCTCCGACGACACGCTGCTGCTCGTGGACACCACGTCCACCGAGGCCCGCAACCGCGCGTTGCTCGCCTCGGTGGCGTCGGTGTCCGCCGCGGACCCCAGTTACGTCATCAACACCCACCACCACGGCGACCACACCTTCGGCAACTGGCTCGTACCGCCGTCGACCGTGATCGTTGGCCACGAGGCGTGCCGCGAAGAGGTGCTCGCCGCCGGCCTGCTCGCCGCGCAGGTCCTGACCGGCCCGGACTACGGCCACATCGAGGTCCGCCCGCCGTCGCTCACCTACACCACGTCCCTGACGCTGCACCTGGGCACGCGCGTGGTCGAACTGCACCACCCCGGCCCGGCGCACACCCGCGGCGACACCGTCGTGTGGCTGCCGGCCGAACGCGTCCTGTTCACCGGCGACCTGGTCTTCGCGGGCGGCCAGCCGTTCCTCGCCGAGGGCAGCATCCACGGCTACCTGTCGGCCCTGGAGTTCCTGCGCGCGTTCGACGCCGAGGTGGTCGTGCCTGGTCACGGTCCGCTACTGCGAGGCCCCGAGATCAACCGCGTGCTGGACGACCTGGTCGCCTACGCGACCTACCTCTCGGAGCTCGCGTCGTCCGGCCACGCCGCCGGCAAGACCCCGATGGAGACCGTCCGCGAGGCGGGGGAGTCGCGCTTCTCGTCGTGGCAGGAGTCCGAACGCCTGGTCGGCAACCTCCACCGCGCCTACCACGAACTGGACGGCAAGCCCCTCTCGGAACGCCTCGAGCTCCTCCGCGTCTGGACGGACATGACGCAACTCCACGGCGGCCCCATCGCCTGCCACGCCTAGTCCAACCAATATATCGCTTCCGGCACCGCCACTGACCTGCTGCTTAGCAATGACTCTTTGGACTTCGTCGTCAAAAGAGTCATTGCTAAACCAGGTTTCACGTTTCAGACAGCCCGGTCGATGCCGGGCGGTTCGGGGACGTTCTCGGTCTTGGTGCCCGACGGCATCGCCCACATGAAGGCGCGCATCATCGCGTACTGGAGCTTCAGGCCGGTGCCGACATCGCCGGACTCCACGACCTGCTTGAGCGCGGCGAGGATGCCCTTCCAGGTGGCGTCGACCTTGTCGAGCCGCTTGACGCCCTCGGGCCAACCGGAGTTGCGCAGCGTGACGCGCGTGCCGCCGTCGACCTCTTCGAGCTCCCACGAGACAACGGTCCACGGGTCGTCGCGCATGGTGAGCCGTTGCGTGTGGGAGAGCAGTCGCGGCGGGTCGACCTCGACGACACGGCCGACGACGAAGACCCGTTTGCCGTCGGTCGACCGGTAGTACAGCGGCGCGCCGGGTTCGAGCGCGGAGTCGAGAACCGCGTCCATCATGGCGCGCTGCTTGCCGTCGAGTCTGGTGATCTCCGCCCACACCTTCTCGATGGGCGCGGCGATCACGATGCTGTGCAACAGTTCGGTGCCGGGTTCAGCCAACGTCCTCAGCCTCCTGTTCGGCGCTCTCGACCGTGAGCTTCAAGCCGACCAGCGCCGCTGCCCAGTTCTGCTCGTAGTGCGTGACCCACCGCTGGTGAATCTGCTGGATGGGCACGGGATTCAGGTGGTTGACCCGTTTCCGGCCCTGCGGCTCCACGAGCACCAGGTCGGCCTCGCGGAGCACACCGAGGTGCTGCATGACGACGTGCCGGCTGGTCTCCAGCGCCTCGACCAGCTCGCCGGTGGTGCGCGGCCCGGTGCGCAGGACGTCGAGGATCGCGCGCCTCAGGGGATTCGCGAGGGCGCGCCAGACTGCGTCATCATCATGTGGCAACTTCATTACGTAAGGTTTTTAACACCTATGAGGATTCCTGTCGAGCATCGAAACAGTGACGCCGAGCCGGCCGCGGCGAAGGACGACCTGAACGTCCGCTGCTGGGCAACCTCACGGCCTATAGGTTCGAACGATGCTGCACGACGTCGCCGACGCCACGCGCCAATATATTAGTTTGCTCGCCGCTGACCAGCGCGAACACGCGATCCGCGCGGTCACGGACGACGACCTGAGGCACCGCTGGGCGTATACACCCGGTACACGCCCTGGACTCGCGCTCGGTGAGCTCCGACGAGACCAGCGCAAGGCGGTGCACGGCATGCTCGCGACCGTGCTCAGCCCACACGCCTACGCACAGGCCGCAGCGGTCATGGCGTTGGAAGACGTGCTCGACCACCGTGAAGGCGGGCACCGCGACCGTCACAACGGCGACTTCTGGACGGTGCTCTTCGGCACGCCCGGCGACGACCCGTGGGGCTGGCGCATCGAAGGACACCACCTGTCGGTGAACGTCGTCGTGGCCAACGGCCGCATCTCCGCGACCCCGTTCTTCCTCGGCGCGAACCCGGCCCGCGTCACCTACCGAGGCCGAGTCGTGGGCCAGCCTCTGCGACTCGAAGAGGAACTGGCCCGCGAACTCCTCGACCGCATGGGCCCGACCGCCCGGCGCCTGGCCGTGGTCGCGGACACCGCCCCGCACGACATCCGCACCGGAAACGCGCCACGGATCAGCCCAGCCGAGTCGGTCGGCGTGACCCTGGCCCAGCTCGGCAAGCCCGCCGCGGAACTGCTCGTCGACATCGTCCGCCTCTACTGTGACCGGCTCGTGTACGAACTGGCCGACGAGGAGTTCGCCCAGATCGACCCCGAACGCCTGCACTTCTCGTGGGAGGGCTCGCTGCGCCGAGGCGAGGGCCACTACTACCGCGTCCAGGCCCCGGAACTGCTCATCGAGTACGACAACACGGCCAACGAGGCCAACCACGTCCACACCGTCTGGCGTCGCCATTCAGGTGACTTCGGCGACGACCTGCTCGTCGCCCACTACGACGCGTCACGGCACACTGTCGCCCGTGGAGTGGCCCAGAACGGTTGACGACGCCGTAGCGATGCAAGAACGCCTGCGCACCCAGGTGATCACCACCAGCGCGCCTGACCTGCGCATAGACACCGTCGCAGGCCTGGACGTCGGCTACCGTAGCAACGACTCAGTTGTGGGCGTCTGCGTGGTGTTCGATGCAAAGACGCTGGTCGTCCTCGACGAGGTCGTCGTCGAGGACACGACGGACTTCCCATATATCGCCGGACTCTTCGCGTTCCGCGAGATGCCGGTTCTGCTGCGCGCTCTCGATCAGGTGACCGTCGCACCCGACCTGTTGGTCGCGGACGGTCAGGGTCTCGCCCACCCCCGGCGGTTCGGCCTGGCATGCCATCTCGGCGTGCACACGGGTATCCCGAGCATCGGCGTCGCGAAGAACCCGATGGGCAGGTTCGAGCAGCCCGGCCACGCCCGCGGGTCGATGAGCGACCTCGTCATGGACGGTGACGACGGCGACGAGGTCGTCGGCCGGGCGTTGCGCACGCAGGACGGCGTGAAGCCCGTCTTCGTGTCGGTTGGCCACAAGATCGACCTGGACCGCGCGTGCGCCGAGGTGCTGCGACTGGCTCCGCGTTACCGGCTGCCCGAGACGACCCGCCGCGCCGACACGCTCACGCGGCAGGTTGCTTCGTCGGGGTGAAGCTCAGCAGCACGAGCAGGATCGCGCCGCAGACCAGGGCGATGTCCGCGACGTTGCCGACGAACCAGCCGTTGTAGTCGAGGAAGTCGACGACGTGTCCGCGCGCGAAGCCAGGCGGCCGGAACAGCCGGTCGAGCAGGTGCGTCGTCGCCCCACCCAGCATCAGCGCGAGCGCGGCCGCCCGCAGCCTCGTCTGCGGCTGCATGCCGTACCGCGCGAGCAGCACGACGGCCACGGCCGCGACGATGGTGAAGATCCACGTCGACCCCGCGCCGATCGAGAACGCGGCACCGGGGTTGTAGAGGAGCCTGAGCTGCAGGAACTCTCCGAGTACGGGAATGGGCGCGCGGCCGGTCAGCGCGCTCTCGGCCCAGAACTTCGTGGCCTGGTCCAGCAGCAGCACGAGCACGGCGATGCCCATGACGAGGGGCACGCGGCGAGAGGTGGTGGTGTCCATTTGCGGTCGAGCGTAGTTAAGAACACCACCACTCGGCATCAGACCCTGGTCACTCCTTGAACGCGTCGACGTCGTCAACGTCGATAGCGGCGAGAAACTCCTGCTCCAGAGTCGCCGGCCGCTCGTCCGTGTCGTAGTCGACGCAGATGCGCCACCGTCCGTCCGTGCGCCGCGAATAGGTGTGGAAGCGGCCGTAGAACGTGCGCCCATCGCCGTCAGCGCGCGTCGACACGAGCTGGAAGATGCCGCGCTCGCTCGCCACGTCGTTCGTCACGATCCGCTCGACGAACCGGAACGAGATGCTCACCGAACTGCCGCGGTCCGCGAGCTCGGCGAACCACTTCTCCGTCTGGTCCGCGTACTCGGTGAACCCGAACACCTGCTTCGCCGGACCGCCCGCGCGGATCAGCTCCGGGGCGTACAGCTCCAGGAACGCCGGCGCGTCCAGCCGTGCGTAGGCCAGCCGGAACGGGTGCCAGACGTCGTCGTTGAGCTGCCGCAACAGGTCGGTGTCCACGACCTCAGAAGGTAGCGCGGAAGACTCCGGACAGGAGCGGATGAGCATCAACGATCTTGCGGGCGACGTTCACGGAGTCGACGAGCGGATGCAGCGCCAACGCCTTCACCGCGTGTGCGCGCTCGCCGCTGATAGCCGCCTTGATGGTGGCCCGTTCGACTGCTTTGAGCGCCGTGACGAGTCCGACGCCCTCGTCGGGCACCTGACTGACGGAGATGGGCCGCGCGCCGTTCGCGTCGACAACGCTCGGCACCTCGACGATGGCGTCCGCGTCTAGACACGACAACGTCGTCCTGTTCGGCACGTTGAGGATCAAGGTGGCCCGTTTGTCAGACGCGATGGCGTGCATCAGATCAAGGGCGACGCGTTCGTAACCGCCGCCGTCGAGGTCGTCGCTGTCGCGTTCGTCATCGCGGGTCTCGGCCATGTAGGTCTGTTCACGTTCGAGACGGGTCCGCTCCCAGCTTTCCCAGGAGGGCGCCGCGTAGAACTGCTTCTGCTGCTCCAGCAGGAACGCCCCGCGTGACGCGCCGGCCTCCACCGCCTCACGCGTGAAGTAGTAGTAGTGCAGGTACTCGTTCGGGATCGCACCCAACGTCCGCAGCCACTCCGCGCCGAAGAGCTTGCCCTCCTCGAACGACTCGAGCCGCCCGGTGTCGGCGAGCAGGTCCGGCAGCACATCCCGCCCACGCACGTGGACACCCCGCAGCCACCCGAGGTGGTTGAGGCCGGCGTAGTCGAGCCACGCGTCTTCGAGATCGGCGCCGACCGCCCGCGCGACACGCTTGCCGAGCCCGACGGGGGAGTCGCATATGCCGATGACGCGATTGCCGAGATGTGCCGACATGGCCTCGGTGACCATGCCGGCGGGATTCGTGAAGTTGATGACCCACGCGTCTGGCGCGAGCACTGATATACGGCGTGCGATGTCGAGCGCGACGGGCACGGTACGCAGCCCGTATGCAACGCCGCCGGCGCCGACTGTCTCCTGTCCGAGCACACCGCAGCCCGCCGCGACGCTCTCGTCGGCCGCGCGCCCGTTGAGCCCGCCGACGCGGATCGCGGAGAACACGAAGTCCGCCCCGCGCAGCGCCTCGTCGAGATCGGTCGACGCCGACACCGTCGGCGCGTCCGACATATCAGTCGCGAGTTCGGCGAGGACGCCACCGATCGCGGCGAGCCGGGAAGCGTCGAGGTCGTACAGCACCACCTCGGTCACGCGGCCGGGCGAGCGATCGGCGAGCAGCGCGCGGTAGACGAGCGGCACTCGGAAGCCGCCCCCGCCCAGGATGACCAGCTTCATGCCTTGACCACGTCCATTCGAGCCTCTCCCGCACGCGAGCCGCTTCGCTGAATCCTACATTTTCCAGTGCGGCGAACGACGAATCGCCGGAGGTCGCACGGCAGGTCGGCAGAGGATTTCGCTGCCAGTCCGCGCAGATCGGCCTGTGAATGAGGTGGCTTGGGATTCCGCAGCCACTCGTCATGCCCCTGACCCTGTCCAGGTGACACCAAGGGTCGCGTCGGGCCAGCTCAGCAGGCTTTCATCTTGCCGGCGGCGACAGACGGATCATCTTCATCGCGGGATCTCCTGACGGGTTCCGCGCGCGACTGAAGTGTGATAAAAAGAATGACTTTGCTTTTTCGGAATCAATTTTCCGGGAAGACAGAATGATTGTATCACAGGGGGCAAGGTGTTGGCGAGCGAACAGGCACGGATCACCTCTCTGTATGAAAAGCTCGACAAAGAACGGAACAAAGCGGCCGCCGACCTCGCGGCCGCGCTGCGGGACACCGTTACCCAGCGACTGGACCGCGAGGCCTTCGTCGAGTTGCTGACCAGGGAAGTAGGCAAGTACCGCGCGGCCGAGGAAGGACTGTGCTTCGGCCGCATCGACTCGGAGAAGGGCGACTGCGCCTACATCGGACGCGTCGGGCTGTTCGACGAGGACTTCGAACCGCTGCTGCTGGACTGGCGCGCACCGGCTGCCAGGCCGTTCTACACGGCGACCGCAGCGAACCCGGAAGGCGTCGTACTGCGGCGGCACTTCCGCGTTCGTGACCGAGAGCTGTGCGACTTCCACGACGACGAACTGCTGACCGACACGACCGCACTGCTCGACGCCCTCAACGCGCCGCGGACCGCGACGATGCGCGACATCGTCTCGACCATCCAGGCCGAACAGGACGAGATCATCCGCTACTCGGGAGCCGGGGTGCTGGTGATCGAGGGAGGCCCGGGCACCGGAAAGACCGCGGTGGCACTGCACCGCGTGGCATACCTGCTGTACACGCGGCGTGAACGCCTGTCGCGCCACGGAGTGCTGATCGTCGGCCCGAACACCGGTTTCCTCCGCTACGTCGGCGACGTCCTGCCGTCACTGGGGGAGACCGACGTCGTGTTCGCGACGCCCGGTGAGCTGTACCCCGGCGTCGTGACCGACATCGAGGACACCCCGTCGTTGCAACGACTGAAAGGCGATATATCAGTTCTGGACCTTCTGGCCGTCGCCGTCGCCGACCGGCAGGAACTTCCTGACGAGCCCATCGAGGTCGAACTGGAGGACGTCGTCGTCCCGCTCGACGCGCACATCGCCGCCGTCGCGCGGGAGAAGACGCGCTACTACGGGCTCCCGCACAACGCCGCTCGCAAGTACTTCTTCCTCGCGCTCGCCGAGGAGCTCGTCGCGCCGGCGTTGCGGCTGATCGGTGTCGACTGGCCGGAGATCGAGGAGGACGTACGCCACGAGCTCCGCAACAGCTCGGTGTTGCGCGACGCCGTCGACAGACTGTGGCCGCTGCTCACACCGGAACAGTTGCTCGCCGACCTGTACGAAGGCCGCTGTTTCCGGATCGGCGCACCGGAGTTGTACCGGCCCGACGCCGAGGCGTGGACGGTGTCCGACGTGCCGTTGCTCGACGAGCTCGCCGAACTGCTCGGCTCCGACGGCACCGCGGAGCGCGCGGCGAAGCGAGAAGAGGAGCAACAGCTCGACTACGCGCGCGGCGTCATGGACGTCCTGTCGATCGACAGGCGGGCCGACTCCGACGAGTACATCGTCACGGACTTCGTCAACGCCGAAGTGCTGGCCGCCCGGCACGAGGTCCGCGACCAGCGGACCCTCGCCGAACGAGCCGCCGAGGACCGCACGTGGACCTACGGCCACGTCGTCGTGGACGAAGCGCAGGAATTGTCCGCGATGGACTGGCGCGTCCTGCTGCGCCGATGCCCCAACAGGTCCATGACCGTCGTCGGCGACCTGGCCCAGCGCCAGGCGGCGGGTGGCGTCCGGAGCTGGGGATCGGTGTTCGACCGGTTCACTTATCGCCGGCTGGAGGTCAACTACCGCACGCCCGGCGAGATCATGGCCGTCGCCACCCCGGTCCTGAAGCTCGTCGATCCCGACGCGTCGGCGCCGGTATCGGTGCGCACGGCCGGTGTACGCCCGTGGGCTCGCCGTGTCACTGATATATCGGCGGCGGTGCGCGACGAACTCGACGGGCACACCGCTGCGCACAACGGACGCACGATCGCCGTCATCGGCGAAGGCTGGATGCCGCCGCGTGCGTCGAAAGGGCTGGAGTTCGACGTCGTCCTCGTCGTCGAACCGCACCGCATGTCGCCCAGCGAGCTGTACGTGGCGCTGACGAGGGCGACGCAGCGGCTCGGCGTCCTGCACACCGAACCGCTGCCACGTCACCTAAGAGGTCTCCTCTGAGACCCACGCCAAGTAGTCGTCGTTGCCCCCGACCACGGGGGTGACGATGACCTCTGGCACGTCATAGGTGTGATGCGCCTTGATGTGCGCAACGAGGTCGTCGGCGCGAATGGCGGACGTCTTCACGACGCACTGCCATTCCGCGTCGACGCGGACCTCGCCGTCCCACCGATAGACACTGCGGACAGGGACGATCTGCACGCACGCGCCAAGCCGTGCCTCGACAATGCCCTTCGCCAGCGACTCCGCCGCCTCGGCGGAGTCAACGGTCGTGGTCACAACGCTCGCACCACTCACAGCGCGTCGATCTCCTTCAGCAACTGGTCCTGCAACTCGGCAGGCGCGTACGACGCCCGCACCGCGGCACGTGCGAGGCCGGCGAGCTCATCGCGGCCGAACCCGAACCGCTCGTGGCACAACAGGTACTCGCGGTCGAGATCGGTGTGGAACATGCCGGGGTCGTCGGTGCTGATCGTCACCGGCACCCCGGCCTCCACGAGCCGCGGCAACGGGTGCTCGTCCAGCGACGCCACCGCACCCGTGCGCATGTTCGACGTCGGGCACACCTCTACTACGACGCCCTCATCGGCCAGATGCCGCACCAACTCGGGATCCTGCACCGCACTGACGCCGTGCCCGATGCGTTCGGCACGCAGATCGCGCAGCGCGGCCCAAATCTCGCTGGGCGGCGTCGTCTCTCCTGCGTGCGGCACCATGTGCAGCCCGGTATCGCGCGCCATCGCGAACGCCTCGCGGAAGTTCGCTCTGGGCGAGTCCGACTCGAACCCGCCCAGCCCGAACCCGATCAACCCCTCCGGCCGGTGCTCGGCCGCGAATCGCGCGCTTGTCATGCCCCAGTCGCCGTCCCAGATCCCGGGAACGTCGTAGATCCACTGCAGCGCGACACCGTGCACGGCGAGCGCCTCGTCGCGGCCCGCCTTCAACGCTTCGACGAGTTCGTCGGGTGCGATGCCCGCCCGCAGGTGGCTGGTCGCGCTGATCGTCAGCTCTGCATATCGGATATTGGTTTGTGCGGCGTCACGTGCGTATCCGACGACGAGTGTGCGGATGTCCTCGCCGGTGGTGACGAGGTCGTTGACAATCCCGTACACGTTGATGAAATGCCGGAAGTCCCTGAACTCGTAGAACTTCCGCAACGCGGCCTCGTCGGCCGGCACTCGCCCGCCCGGGTGGTTGCGGGCGAGCGCGAGGACGGTGTCGACGGAGGCCGCGCCCACGAGGTGGACGTGCAGCTCGGCCTTCGGCAGCGCGTGGACGAAGTCGGAAATGTGCACGGTCCATGCTCTCAGGTCAAGGGCCGTTCGACGGGTGACATGTCTTGCAGTCAAAGGAGAGGGTGCAGGGCGAATCCCTGTCTCTGGCTTCCGCATTGGGGGTGCCTCGTGAGGGGCGCACGAAGAGTTGCACTGCTGACAGCGGTGCTGGTTCTGCCATTCCTGCCCACGACCGCCCAAGCTGCCGAGGGGCCGGTGTTCCAGGACGGCGAGGCGCAACCCGTCTTCGATCCGAAGGACGTGGTGAAGGAGAGCCTCTGGGTCCGGGCACCGGTCGACAGCGACCGCGACGGCAAGGACGACGAGGTCTACACCGAGGTCGTCCGGCCACGCGCCACCGAACGCGGTCTCAAAGTCCCCGTCGTCTACATGGTCAGCCCGTACTTCTCGGGCGGTAACGACGTCGCCAACCACAACGTCGACGTCGAGCTGGACGTGCCCGACAAGCGCAACGGCCGTTTGCTGAAGTCCTCCTCCGACGAACGCATCACCGCCGCCCTCGGCCCGAACCCGATCACCTCGGGTCGTTACGAGGCCTACTTCATCGCGCGCGGTTACGCCGTCGTCTACGCCGAATCGCTCGGCACCGGCAAGTCGACGGGCTGCCCGACGACGGGCGACGTCAACGAGACGATCGGCGCGCGTGTCGTCGTCGACTGGCTCAACGGCCGTGCGACCGCACGCACCGCCACGGGCGAAGCCATCAAGGCGACGTGGTCGACCGGCAAGACCGGAATGATGGGCGTCTCCTACAACGGAACGCTGCCCAACGCCGTCGCCTCCACCGGCGTCCGCGGCCTCGAAGCCATCGTGCCCATCGCCGCGATCTCCAGCTGGTACGACTACTACCGCGCGGACGGCGCCGTCGTCGCGCCCGGCACGTTCCAGGGCGAGGACGCCGACGTGCTCGCCGAGTACGTCTACACGCGCGCGGACCGGGAGATCTGCAAGCCGATCATCGCCGAGATCGCGAAGGACCAGGACCGCATCACCGGTGACTACAGCCGGTTCTGGGACGACAGGAACTACCTGAACGACGTGCGCAAGGTCCGTGCGGCCGTGCTGGCGGTGCACGGGCTCAACGACTGGAACGTCAAGATGACGCACGTCGAGCAGTGGTACTCGGCGTTGAAGAAGGTCGGTGCGCCGCACAAGATCTGGCTGCACCAGTCCGGTCACACCGACCCCGACACACTGCGTTCGGCCGAGTGGCGGCGCACGCTCAACCGCTGGTTCACCCAGTACCTCTGGGGTCACCGCAACGGCATCGACAAGGAGCCGAAGGCGACGATCCAGCGCGAGGACAAGACGTGGGCCGACGAGAAGGACTGGCCGGCTCCCGGCACGTCCGACGTGAAGCTGCGGCTGTCCGCGGGTGGATCCACCAAGGGCGGGCTGGGGATCCTTCCCGGCCGTGGCGTCGAGAAGCTGACCGACGACGCGACGAAGACCGCTGAGTCGCTGATCGACCTGGCGACCTCGCCGAACCGCCTCTCCTACACCTCGGAGCCGGCGAAGAAGCCGGTGCGGTTGTCCGGCAAGTCGACGGCGAACCTGCGGGTCGCGTTCGACCGGCCCGCGGCCAACGTGACGGCGCTGCTCGTCGACCGCGCCCCGGACGGCAGGTCGCACGTGATCACGCGTGGCTCGACCGACCCGCAGAACCGGGATCGGCCGGACAAGACGTCGCCGATCAAGCCCGGCAAGTTCTACGACGTCGAGGTGCCGATCGTGCCGGACGACTACGTCCTGCAGGCCGGTCACCGGCTCGAGTTCGTCGTGATCTCCAGCGACTACGACTACACCCTGCGCCCGCAGCCGGGTGCCGGTCTGTCACTGGACCTCACCCGGACGTCGGTGGAACTGCCGGTCGTCGGCGGATGGCGCTCCGTGTTCCAGACGTTCTGACGTGTCGCCGCGCTTCGGTCTCTCGGGGCCGAAGCGCGGCAACCTAGCACCCGCCCCCGACAAAACCCCGCCGCAAAGCACCCCAAGATCTCAACCTGTCCACAACCGCTGAGTTGTCCACATCCCCGCGGCCGACCCGGCTCGCCACCCGGCCCACCCTCCACAGTGGGCCCATGCCCTCAACCCTCTCGAAGCCGATCCGAGTCCGCGAAGCCGGCGATCTGTTCGCCGCCATCCCGCACCTGATGGGGTTCCACCCGGCCGACTCGCTGGTCGTGCTGGTGCTGAAGGACCATCTGGTCAGCATGACCATGCGCGTCGACCTTCCGCGCCCACGACACAGAGGCTTCCTCGCGGCGCAGCTGCAAGGGCCGTTGCAGGAACAAGAGGCGTCCGAAGTGGTCCTGGTGGTCGTGTGCCCGCCGTCGGAGCACATGCCTGAGGAACTGCCGCACGAGCCACTGGTCACCGCGCTCGAACACGAGCTGGGCGGCGTGGGCATCGAGGTCGTCGAGGCTGTGTGGCTGCCGTCGTGCCAGAAGGACGCGCGGTGGCTCTGCTATCTCGACATCGACTGCCACGGGACGTTGCCGGATCCCCGGCTGTCCGCGGTCGCCGCCGCATCGGCCCACGAGGGCAACGTGACGTTCGAGTCGCGCGCCGCCCTGGCCGCGATCGCCGCACTGGACCCGCCCGAGGCGCTCGAACGCAGGTCCACCTTGCTCGACGAGCTCATGACGACGACAGCCGATCCCGACCCAGGCACTGAACTGCGGCGGGTGAGCGAGGCGATCGATGCCGTGGAGCACCGCAAGGGATCGTTGCCGGACAAGGAGATCGTCGCCCTGGCGAGGGCGCTGGCAGTGCCCGAGGTGCGCGACGCGAGCATGGGGTTCGCGGCACAGCCCAGGTCCAGGCTGGCCGAACGCCTGTGGCTGGAGCTCACCAGGACCTGTCCCGCACCGGAACGAGCGGAGCCGGCGTGCCTGCTCGCGTTCTACGCCTACCAGCGTGGCGATGGAGGGATCGCGTCCATCGCGCTCGACGCCGCCGAGGAAGCCTGTCCCGGCCACATGCTGAGCAAGCTCATCCGCAGCGCCGTCAGCGCCGCGGTCCCGCCGTCGGAGATGCGGGCGCTGTCCGCCAAGTACATGGACAGCGCCCGTGAGCTGCTCGCTCGCGCTCAGAGCAGTTCGGGCCGCTCCCAGTCCTGATCCAGGACGTGCTCGGCCAGGAACGCCCACACCGTCTCGTACCAGACCCGAGAGTTCCCGGGGGTGAGGATCCAGTGGTTTTCAGTTGGGTAGTAAAGGTATTTCGCGTTGACCCCGTGGCGGACGAGGTCGAAGTACAGGCGATGCCCTTCACCGATGGGAACCCGGTAGTCCTTGTCCCCGTGGATGACGAGCATCGGGGTCTTGATGTCGGCCACCCGCAGGTGCGGGGAGTTGGCCAGGATCCGCTCCGGCTGGGTGAGGGGGTCGCCCATCTCCCGCATCCAGAAGTAGGAGCTGTCGGTGCCGCCGGAGAAGGCGTCGAGGTGCCACAACGAGGCGTGGGTGACGATCGCGCGGAACCGGTCGGTCTGGGTGGCGATCCAGTTGGCCATGTAGCCACCGAACGACCCGCCCATCGCGGCGGTCCGGGAGGCGTCGATGTCGGCCCGCTCGACCGCGACGTCCGTGATGGCCATGAGGTCGGTGTAGGGCTCGGCACCCCAGCGGCCCCAGCCGGCCTTGATGAAGTCCGGCCCGTACCCGGTCGACAGGGCGGGGTCGGGCAGCAGGACGGCGTAGCCACGAGCCGCCATCAGCCACGGGTTCCAGCGCCACGTCCAGCCGTTCCAGCTCATGACCGGGCCACCGTGGACCCACAGGACCAGCGGCACGGGGGAGTCGGCGGAGGCGCCTTCCGGCAGCACCAGCCAGGAGCGGACGGTCCTGCCGTCGGCGACGACCGTGGAGATCTCGGTGAGGGTGCCGGGCACCGACGGGATGGCGCCGGGTGCGCGCAGCCGTTCCGGGTCCTGGTCGGCCCCGGTGGCGGCGAACCGCACTGGCTGAGGCGGGTGGTCGACCGAGTTGCGCAGCGCGTACAGAGTCTTGCTGTCCGGGCTCACGACCAGATCGCTGTAGTAACCGGAGACCGTCAGCTTCGTGATCTCGCCGGTCGCGACGTCGAGCCGCCACAGCGGCTGGTGGCCGAGGTGGCTCGCGGTGAAGAACACCGCGGATCCGTCCGGGCTCACCACCGGGTGGTCCGGTTCCTCCTGGAAGCCGGGCGCCAGTGGCGTGATCGAGCCGTCTGCCAGTGCGATGCGCACCAGTTCGCGCCGATACGGGGAGTCCGTAGTGGACTCGCGGAACCGGATCGCGATCACCGCGGAGGAGTCGGGAGTGAACGTGGCGCCGTGGAAGGAGAAACCCTCCTCGGAGGCGATCACCCGCGACGCGCCGCCGCTCGTGGCGACGACGCGGAGTTCGATCCGGCGGCCGTAGGCGGCGCTGACGTCGACGGAGTGGCCGTAGACGGCCTGCTTCCCGTCAGGGCTGAGAGCGACGTCCTCGTCGCTGAGCCTGCTCTCGGAGTCTTCGCTCAGGGTGGCGACCGTCTCGGCGGTGACGTCCGCGAGAGGAGCCGCGAACAGCCTCGGGTAGGCCGGGCCGAGGTCCGCGTCCCAGTACCTGATCGGGTACGACTCGTGCAGGATCGCTGTCACGCCGGCGTCCTCGCGGGCCTTGCGCTTGGCGTTGTCCTCGTCGCCGAACTCCGTGAAGCGGTACGCCGACGACGTGAACAGCACCGTCTCACCGGCGGCCCGCAGCTGACCGACCCCGCTGCCCGGCCGCAGCACCTCGGCGGCCTCACCGCGGACCGGAAGCCGCCACAGCGCCTTCTTCTCCTTGGCCTCGCCCGGCTTCGCGAGCGGGTCGGGGCGGGCGGAGAGGAAGAGCAGCGAGCCGTCCGGCGCGAACACGGGGGAGGAGTCGCCCTTGGCGGAACGGGTGAGCCGGACGGCCTCCCGTTCCCCGGTGGGGTCGACCTCCCAGAGAGCGCCCTGCCACGTCTTGCCGTCCGGCGCGAGCGTGGACACGACGGTGACGAGCCGGGTGCCGTCCGGGGACAGCGCGAGCGACGCGAGCCGCGCGGTGGCGTTGTAGCTCTCGAAGGAGGCGAAGTCGGTCATCCCGGCTCAGGCTCCGTGCCGGGCGCGGGTGAATTCCCACGCGTCGCGGACGATGCCGGTGATGTCGGCGCGCTCGGGCTTCCAGCCGAGGTCGGTGCGGGCCCGCTCGGCGGAGGCGACCAGGACGGCCGGGTCGCCGGCGCGCCGCGGGGCGACGACGGCGGGGATCGCGTGGCCGGTGACCTCGCGGCAGGTGTCGATGACCTGCTTGACCGAGAAGCCGGTGCCGTTGCCCAGGTTGTAGATCCGGTGCTCGCCGGTGGTGGCGTGGTCGAGCGCGAGGAGGTGGGCGTCCGCGAGGTCCGCGACGTGGATGTAGTCGCGGACGCAGGTGCCGTCCTCGGTGGGCCAGTCCTCGCCGTAGATCGAGATGTGCTCGCGCTGCCCGAGCGCGACCTGCAGCACCAGCGGGATGAGGTGGGTCTCGGTCGCGTGCCGCTCACCGAAGCTGCCGTAGGCGCCGGCGACGTTGAAGTACCGAAGGCTCGTCGCCGCGAGGCCGTGCGCGGCGGCGTACGACGTGATCGCGTGGTCGATGGCCAGCTTGGTTGCACCGTAGGTGTTGGTCGGCGCGGTGGGGGCCGTCTCGGGGATCGGCACCTCCCGCGGCTCGCCGTACGTCGCGGCAGTCGAGGAGAAGACGAGCTTCGGCGTGCCGTGATCCTTCATCGCGTCGAGGAGACGAATCGCGGTAAGGACGTTGCCCGTCCAATACTTGCCTGGGTCCTGCATGGATTCGCCAACGAGGGACTTCGCCGCGAAGTGCAGAACACCGTCGAACCCTTCCGCGAGGACATCGCCGATCACTTCGGCGATGTCGCCCCGGATGAAGCGCGCTCCTGCGGGGACGGCGTCCTCGTGTCCGGTCGAGAGGTCGTCGAGGACGACCACCTCGTGTCCGGCTTCGAGCAGCCTGGCGGCGCACACGCTGCCGACGTATCCGGCCCCGCCCGTGACGAGCAGCTTCACCACAGTCCTCGCATTCCTGGTCGAGATCGTTCTTTGCTACCGGTCCCTGCCCGCGCCCGCGGACGGAACCGCCGTGAAGAGCCTCGGCCGCGTGAGCGAACGCGAGGCGAAGCCGGCCAGCACGGACCGTTCGACCTCGTCGTGCCGTTCGACGGGCACGAGGGCGATGGCCGAGCCACCGAAACCGCCACCGACCATCCGGGCGCCCAGGGCACCGGCCGCCATCGCGGAGTCGACGGCGACGTCGAGCTCGAGGCACGAGACCCGGTAGTCGTCCCGGAGGCTCGCGTGGGAGCCCGAGAGGAGGGGACCGACGTCGGCGAGCCTGCCCGTGCGGAGCAGCTCGACGGTGCGCAGGACCCTGTCGTTCTCGGTCACGACGTGCCGCACCAGCGGACGCAGCTCTTCGGGCAGCCGGACGAGCGTCTGGTCGAGCTCGGCGATGTCGACGTCGCGCAGCGCGGGAACGCCGAGGAGGCTGGCGGCTCGCTCACAGCCCGCCCGCCGGGCGCCGTAGCCGCCGTCGACGAGGGCATGGCTGGCGCGGGTGTCGATGACGAGGACCTCGAGCCCGCTGGCAGCCGCGTCGAACGCGACCTGCTCAGGCTTGCCGGAACGCACGTCGTAAAACAGGGCGTGCGCTTCGATGCAGCACAGCGATGCCGTCTGGTCCAGGATGCCGGTCGGCGCGCCCACGAAGTCGTTCTCGGAGCTCTGCACCCAGCGCGCGATGTCCGGCCGGTCCGCGTCGACGCCGGCGAGGCCGAGCAGTGCGAGCGCGACAGCGCACTCCAAAGCGTGCGAGGAGGAGAGACCGGCCCCCGCGGGCACGTCGCCCGCGATGACGAGGTCCGCCCCGCCGGTGACGGCGATCCCCTGCTCGCGCAGGGCCCAGGCGACGCCACTGGGGTACGCGGCCCACCCCTTGACGGTGCCGGGGACTAGGTCGGCGACCACGACCGGGTCCGCTTCCTGCACCCCGCCGTCGTCGCCCGTCGTGCTGACGTTCATCACGCCGTCGGTGCGGGGCGAGGCCGCGACCGCGATGCGGTGGGGCAACGCGAACGGCAGCACAAAGCCGTCGTTGTAGTCGGTGTGCTCGCCGATGAGGTTGACACGGCCGGGAGCGGACCAGACCCCATCTGGAGCGCGTCCGTGCAGACGCTGGAACGCCTCTGCCGCCTTCGCTGCCGGTGTTGTCGCCTGGGTCACCGGGCGAGCACCATGACGGCGTGGGCGACCGCGGGGTCGAGTTCGGCCGTGGTGCCGTTGCCGCGCACCTGGATGACCTTGGCGTTGCTGAGCGCCTCGACCTCCACTGTGCCGCCCGGAACCACGCCGGCGGCCTTGAGGTCGGCCATGAGGTCAGGGTCGAGCTGGACGTGTTCGGCGATGCGGCGCACCTCGACGCGACCGCCGCCGCGGCGGGCCACCTCGTCCACGCGCACCAGGTCCGCCTCGGCGGGCGGGGCGGGCTCGCCGTCGCCCAGCTTGTCGAGGCCGGGGATCGGGTTGCCGTAGGGCGAGGTGGTGGGGTTGCCGAGCAGCTTGATGAGCTTGCGCTCGACAGCCTCGCTCATCACGTGCTCCCAGCGGCATGCCTCGCTGTGCACGTGCTCCCACTCCAGCCCGATGATGTCCACGAGGAGGCGCTCGGCGAGCCGGTGCTTGCGCATGACGGCGATCGCGAGGTTGCGGCCCTGCTCGGTGAGCTCGAGGTGGCGGTCCTCCGCCACGACCACCAGGCCGTCGCGTTCCATGCGGCCGACGGTCTGGCTCACCGTCGGTCCACTTTGGCCAAGGCGCTCGGCGATGCGGGCCCGCAGTGGCACCACGCCCTCTTCTTCGAGCTCGTAGATCGTGCGGAGATACATCTCCGTGGTGTCGATGAGGTCGTTCACACCCGCTCCCCTTCGTATGGTGTCGATGGTAGTCGTGCCGGGGGACACAGGTGTCCGCGCGGGTGCAGGATGTGAGCCGTGCATCCCTTGATCACTCCTGAGGCCCTCGCCGACGCGCTCGGTGCGCGTTCGACCACCGTCGTGCTGGACGTCCGGTGGCGTCTCGGCGGACCACCCGGACGCCAAGACTACGAGGTCAGCCACGTGCCCGGCGCGGTGTACTTGGATCTGGACACGGAGCTGTCCGCTCCGCCCGGGATCGGGGGCCGCCATCCGCTGCCGGATCCGGAGCGTTTGCAGGAGGTGCTGCGTGGCGCGGGCGTGCGCGAGGGCGCTCGGGTTGTGGCGTACGACGCAGGGGACGGGTCGGTCGCCGCGCGGGTGTGGTGGCTGCTGCGGTGGGCCGGGTTCGGTGAGGTCGCGGTGCTGGACGGCGGGTTCGCCGCGTGGGAGGCCGCCGGGTTGCCGGTGACCGCCGACGTGCCGGCCGCCCTGACCGGTGATGCCGCCGGTGACGTGGTGGTGCGGCCTGGGCAGATGCCCGTGCTGGACGCGGACGAGGCGGCGGCGCTCGCTCAAGAGGGCGTGCTGCTCGACGCGCGGGCGGCTCCGCGGTACCGCGGGGAGACCGAGCCCGTGGATCCCAAGGCCGGGCACGTTCCGGGTGCGCTCAACGCGCCGACCACCGGGCACGTCGGCGCGGACGGGCGGTGGCTCGGGCCTGAGGAGCTGGCCGCGCGGTTCGCCGGGCTCGGGGTGACGGGTGGTGTGGCTGTCGGTGCGTACTGCGGGTCGGGCGTGACCGCCTCGTCCGTGGTGCTCGCGCTGGAGGTCGCGGGGATCACGTCGGCCGAGAAGCCGGCGGCGTTGTACGCCGGGTCGTGGTCCAACTGGTGTGCGTTGGACCGGGAGGTCGCTACCGGAGCCTGACGGGGCCCGCCTGGCAGGGCGGCGGTCGCGTCAGGCGTTGGGGATGCGGTTGAAGCCCTCGGTGGCGAGTTTCAGGGCCGTGCCGCAGGTGTCCATCTCCTCGATCGCGAGGACGTTCACCGAGAAGGCCGTGGTGATGGCGGACGGGTCGTCGGTCAGCATGACGGTGACCTGGCAGTCCTCCTTGGAGGCGCTGACCTGCCACGCGGTGTTGCCGCCGATCTCGATCTGCTTCTTCTCGCCTTCCTGTTCCACCACGTCCGGGACGGTGACCATCTGGGTGATGACGGTCGACGGGCCGGTGGTCGTGTGGATGCAGCCGCCGTCCGCCGAGGACTTGCCGCCGGTGGCCGCCTCGATGTCCGCCGTCTTGAGGACACCGCAGGTCTCGAGGCCGGCGGCCTTCTTCTTGGTGGTGATCTTCACGTCGCCCTGCTTCTGGGCGGTGGGGTCGGCCGGCTTCGAGGTCGCGGTGCTGGCGGGAGGCTTCCGCGTGGTCGTGGTGGGGTCCGCGGGCTCCTGGGCCGCGTTGGCGTCGGCGCGGGCCGAGCCCTTGACCTGCTCTGCGCAGCCCGAGACGGCGGCGAGGGTCAGGCCCAATGCGAGGAGGATGGCCGCTGGTCGCAGGTGCATGTCGCCTCTGACCCCTGTTCGGTGAGATCGGTTCCGGGCTCGCGACTGTAAGTTGCTGGGCATGGGTAAGCCAGCCGCGGTTGTCTGGGACAGGTCCTTCCTCGGGTATGACCTCGGTGGCGACCATCCGCTCAATCCGGTCCGGCTCGACCTCACCGTGCGGCTCGCGACGGCGCTCGGGGTGCTGGAGGGCGTCGAGTTGCTGGTGCCCGGGCCGGCCAGTGACGAGGAGATCGAACTCGTGCACAAGCCCGGGTACCTGAGCGCCGTGCAGGCGGCGCCCACGGCCGGGTGGGACGTCGGGCACGGGCTCGGGACACCGGACAACCCCGTGTTCGAGCGGATGCACGAGGCTTCGGCGCTGGTGGTCGGCGGGTCGTTGGCGGCGGCTCGGGCCATTGCGTCGGGGGAGGCGGACCGGGCGGTCAACATCGCCGGTGGGTTGCATCATGCGATGCCGGACAGTGCGGCCGGGTTCTGCGTCTACAACGACTGCGCGGTGGCCATCGAGTGGTTGTTGCGCAGCGGGGTGGAGCGCATTGCCTACGTCGATGTCGACGTGCACCACGGGGACGGGGTGCAGACGGCGTTCTGGGACGACCCGCGGGTGCTGACGATCTCGTTGCACCAGCATCCGATGAGCCTGTGGCCCGGCACCGGGTGGGCCGGTGAGACCGGTGGCGCCGGGGCCGAGGGGAGCGCGGTCAACGTGCCGTTGCCCGCGGGGACGCGGGACGGTGGGTGGATGCGGGCGTTCCATGCGACGGTGCCGGCGTTGTTGCGGGCGTTCCGGCCGCAGGTGCTCGTGACGCAGTGCGGTGTCGACACGCACAAGGAGGATCCGCTCGCGGACCTGTCGTTGAGCGTGGACGGGCATCGGGCGATCTATCAGGCGTTCCGGGACCTGGTGAACGAGCACGGGTACAAGTGGCTCGCGCTGGGCGGGGGCGGGTACGAGCTGCTCAGGGTGGTGCCGCGGTCGTGGACGCACCTGCTGGCCACGGTGCTGGACCGCGACGTCGACCCGAACCGGCCGTTGCCGGCGGACTGGGTGTCCTATGCGACACGGATCGCGCCTGAGTGGCCTTTGCCTGCGTCCATGACCGATGGGTGCGACCCTGGGCACCAGCCGTGGGGCGGGGACGCGCAGGAACCTGTGGACAAGGCGATTCGCGACACGCGGCGCGCGGTATTCCCCTTGCACGGACTTGATCCCGACGACCCCAGGGACTGACACCGGTGCCGGACAGTGTGAGAGATCCGTTCGACTTCCCGCGGCACTGGGAGGCGGACGTCGTCCTGAGCGACGGCGGCACCGTCCACCTGCGGCCGATCACGCCGGACGACGCCGACGAGCTGCGCGAGTTCCACGGCCGGCTGTCCGAGCGGACGCGGTACTTCCGCTACTTCGGGCCCTACCCGCGGATTCCGCAGCGCGACCTCGAGCGGTTCAGCACGGTCGACCACCACGACCGCGTGGCGCTCATCGCGCAACTCGGCGACGACATCGTCGCCGTGGGCCGGTTCGACCGCCTCCCCGGCGAGAACCACCTGGGGGAGAGCGCCGAGGTGGCGTTCGTCGTCGAGGACGGGCACCAGGGGCGCGGGCTGGGCAGCATCCTGCTCGAACACCTCGCCGCCGCGGGCAGGGAGGTCGGGCTGACGCGGTTCGAGGCCGAGGTGCTCGCCGAGAACGGGCAGATGGTGCGGGTGTTCCGCGACGCCGGCTACCAGGTCAGCAGGGCGTTCGAGGAGGGCGTGCTGCACCTGGAGTTCGCGATCGACCCGACCGACGAGTCCGTCGCCGTCGCCAGGGCCCGCGAACAGGCCGCCGAGGCCCGCAGCGTGCACAACCTGCTCCATCCCCGCAGCGTCGCGGTCATCGGCGCGTCCACCGACCCCACCAAGATCGGGCACGCGGTCCTCAAGAACCTCCTCGAGGCCGACTTCAACGGGCCCGTCTACCCCGTCAACGCCGAGCATCGCGCCGTGCGGGGCGTGCGGGCCTATCCGACCGTGCTCGACATCCCCGACGACGTCGACCTCGCCGTGGTCGCAGTCCCCGCGGCCAGCGTCGACGAGGTCATGGACGGATGCCTCGCCAAGGGCGTGAAGGCGCTCGTTGTCGTCAGTTCGGGCTACGGCGAGACGGGACCGGACGGGCTGTCGGCCGAACGCAGGCTCGCGGCGGAGGCGAGAGCGCACGGCATGCGCGTCGTCGGTCCCAACGCGCTGGGCGTGCTCAACCTCGACCCCAAAGTCCGTCTCAACGCGAGCCTTGCCCCCAAGCTGCCGGCACGGGGCCGCGCGGGCTTCTTCTGCCAGTCCGGCGCCCTCGGCACGGCCATCCTCGCCAACGCCGCGGGCTGGGGCCTCGGCCTGTCCACGTTCGTCTCGGCGGGCAACCGCGCCGACGTCTCCGGCAACGACATGCTGCAGTACTGGGAGACCGACCCGTCCACCGACGTCGTCCTGCTCTACCTGGAGTCGTTCGGCAACCCGCGCAAGTTCGCGAGGCTCGCCCGCCGCCTTGGCCGCACCAAGCCCATCGTCGCGGTGAAGTCCGGCCGCCACGCCGTCGTCCCCGGTCTCGCCGCCACGGCCGCTAAGGTCGACGAGGCGAGCGTCCAGGCCCTGTTCGAGCAGGCCGGCGTGATCAGGGTCGACTCGCTGGCCCAGCTCTTCGACACCGCCCTCCTGCTCGCCCACCAGCCGCTGCCCAAGGGCAAGCGCGTCGCCGTCGTCGGCAACTCCACCGCGATCGGCCTGCTCGCCGCAGACACGCTGCTCGCCCAGGACCTCGACCTCGCGGGCGATCCCGTCGACGTCGGCGCCCAGGCCACGCCGGACGAGTTCGCGAAGGCCGTCCGCGAGGCCTTGGACCGCGCCGACACCGATGCGCTCGTCGTCGTGTTCGTGCCGCCGATCGCGGTCCCCGGCGCCGCATATGCGCGCGCGATCAAAGAATCCGCGCACCGCACGAAACCGATCGTCTCCACGTTCCTCGCGGTCGAGGGCATTCCCGACGAGCTGAGGATGCCGGGGAAAGGCTCGATCCCCAGCTACGCCAGTCCCGAACGCGCCGTGCTCTCCCTGGCCCGCGCCGTCCGTTACGCCCGCTGGCGTGCTGCGCCCCAGGGCACCTTCGTCCGTCCGGAGGGCATCGACGCGGAACGAGCGCGTTCCATTGTGGACAGCCCGCAGGCCGAGCTCCTCCTCGACGACCACAAGGCCGTCGAACTGCTGGCGTGCTACGGGATCGACGTCGTCCCGTTCCTCATCGCCCACAGCGCAGAGGAGGCCGTGCGGGCGGCGGACGAGCTCGGCTACCCGGTCGCGATGAAGGCCACCAGCGAACGCCTGCGCCACCGCACGGACCTCGTCGGCGTCCGGCTCGACATCGCCCACGCCGAATCGGTCACGGGGGCCTACCAGGACCTCGCCGAACTCTCCGGCAAACCGGGCGTGTACGTGCAACGCATGGCGCCCAAGGGAGTCAGCTGCGTCCTGGGCCTGCAGGACGACCCGAGCTTCGGCACGCTGGTCTGGTTCGGACTGTCGGGTCTGGTCAGCGACCTCCTCGGCGACCGTGCCTACCGGGCAGTACCTCTCACCGACACCGACGCGGCGGAACTCGTTGCGGCACCGAAAGCAGCGCCTCTGCTCACCGGTTACCGCGGCGACGAACCCGCGGACCTGAAAGCACTTCAGGATCTGGTACTCCGTTTGGCGGCACTGGCCGAGGACCTTCCGGAGGTGCGTTCGTTGAAGCTCGAACCCGTTCTTGCTTCTGCCGCAGGGGCTTTCGTGAGCAGTGCCCGCATCGTCATCGGCCCACCTCCGTCCCTGCACGATGCAGGTCCACGCCGTCTGCGGTGACTCTCCACCGACCTGTTACCGCAACGATTCCGTTGTTTCCATTCGCGTCCAGGTATGGACATGCGTCGTTCCGCCGCTTAGGTTTCCGGCATCGCCAGGCAGTGCCGAACCCAGGTGCGCAGGCGCATGCCCGTGGAATATCGCTG
Source organism: Lentzea sp. HUAS TT2 (assembly GCF_051853195.1). Lineage (NCBI taxonomy): Bacteria > Bacillati > Actinomycetota > Actinomycetes > Pseudonocardiales > Pseudonocardiaceae > Lentzea > Lentzea sp. HUAS TT2. The sequence goes on from NZ_CP196667.1 coordinate 4,997,649, forward strand.
TAGTGGATAACCGTTGTAAGAGGGACGAATGACGCCGAGAGCACTTCTCCGCCTGGTGGGGACGACATGCGCGGCCGTGCTCCTGCTCGCCTCGTGCGCGGGCGGTGGCGGGTCCGGCATGGCCGGCAAGGTCAGCTCGAACGACCGCATGATCATCGCCGTGTCGTACGACCAGCCGGGACTGTCGGTGCGCAGGCTCGACGGCAGCTACCGCGGGTTCGACGTCGACGTCGCGAAGTACATCGCGAACGAATTGGGCGTCAAAGAGCAGAACATCACCTGGAAGGAAGCGCAGCCGGGCAACCGCGAGACGCTCCTGACCAGCGGTGAGGCCGACATGGTCGTCTCCACCTACTCGATCACGGACAAGCGCAAGCAGATCGTGGACTTCGTCGGCCCGTACTTCGTCGCAGGCCAGGACCTGTTGGTGCGCATGAACGAGAACCGCATCGAGGGCCCGAAGTCGCTCAACGCCAGCCTCCGCCTGTGCTCCACCGCCGGCTCCACCTCGGCCGAGTACGTCCGCGACCAGTTCGCGAAGGACGTGAAGATGGTCGAGTACGCGAAGTTCAGCGACTGCGTCACGGCGCTGCTCGCGGAGAACGTCGACGCCGTCACCACAGACGACGTGCTGCTCGCGGGCTACGCCGCCCAGAACCCGGAGCTCCTGCGGGTCGTCGGCGACCCGTTCAGCAAGGAGGAGTACGGCGTCGGCCTGCACCGCGACGACCCCGCCAGCAAGTCGAAGGTCCAGGCAGCGATGCAGAAGATGATCGACACGGGTGCCTGGCGCAAGTCGCTCGAGGTCAACATCGGATCTTCCGGCTACAAGATTCCTGACCCGCCGAAGCTGGCCCCCTGATCACACAGGGCGTCACGTAGGCTCACGCCACGTGAACCGCGTCCCGCCGCACCGCGCTGATCGACCCGTTCGCGCGGGCATACCCGAACACGGCCGTGTCCCGCGCTACTACGCGGTCAAGGCCGAGCTCTTCGACCTCGTCGAGAACCTCGGTGAAGGCACCGTCCTGCCGTCCGAACGCGAGCTCGCCGAACGGTTCTCCGTCTCGCGCGTCACGCTCCGTCAGGCCGTCAGCGAACTCGTGCTCGAAGGCAAGCTCATCCGCCGCCAGGGCAGCGGCACGTTCGTCGCACCGCCGAAGCTCGTCCAGCCGTTGTCGCTGGTCAGCTACACCGAGGGCATGCGCCGCCAGGGGGTCGAGCCGAACCGCACGGTCATCACGGTCGAGGAGCTCGGCGCCGACGACGGCCTGGCCCGTGACCTGATGATCGAGCCGGGCGACCCGATCGTCCACCTCGAACGCGTCCTGCTCGCCGACGACGAACGCATCGGCCTCGAGTCGACCTACCTGAGCCTGCGCCGCTTCCCGGCCCTGCTGGAGAAGCTCGACCCCGCAGGGTCGCTCTACGCGTGCCTCACCGAACGGCTCGGCGTGCGTTTCGCCGAGGCCGAGGAACGCGTCGAGACGGTGCTCGCCACGCCCCGTGAGGCGCTGTTGATCGGGACGAACCCGGCGCTGCCGATGCTGTTGCTGCATCGCGTCTCCTACGACGTCGACGGCCACCCGATCGAACGTGCGCGCTCGCTGTACCGGGGCGACCGATTCAGCTTCGTGGCCAGGCTGCACGCCGACCGCTAGGCCGATTCATTCGGAACGGAACAGGAGCGGTCTCCCGGGCGTCTGAGGATCATGGCGCTGGAACCGGAGATCGGGCTCGTCGGCAGGGACGACATCACCGCGTTGGTGGAGTCCCTCGTGGAACGCCGCGCGAAACACCCCCTGCCGGTGATCGTCGCGTTCGGTCCCGGCGGCAGTGGCAAGACGTCGCTGCTCGACCACGTCCGCCGGCGCTACCGTGACGCCCCGACGGCCAAGGTCGACCTCGACAAGGCCGGATCCCGTTCCTGCAAGGACATCCTCGACGTCGCCGCCGAACAGCTGCGCTCCTACCGGCACACCGAGTTCGGCCGCATGCGGTTACCGCGCTACGACCTCGCCCGGCTGGCGCTGCACCCGGAGGTGTTCGCGGGGCACTCCGACGACCCGCACCACCGTGCTCGCGAGCTCGCCGCCAAGCAGATGACCCGGCTCGTCGCGGTGGCCGACGCCGCCGAGGTCGTCGAGATGCTGCCGCCCGCCCAGGGGCTCGGCAAGGTGCTGCGGCCGTTGCTGCTGTGGCTGATCGGGCTCGCTGTGGTCGCGCCACGGCCGTTGCGCTGGCTGCTCGGCGGGCCGCGGGTCGCGAGTGCGTTGCGCTGGTTCGAGAACTACGTCGGCCAGGAACTGAAATCCGGCCAGCGCTCGAAGTTCGACGCCGCACTCGTGCACACATGGGGCCTGTACCGCACCGGCGACACGCTGGAGATCGACCGCCTGCTCGTCGCCGCCTTCCTCGCCGACATCACGGCCGCCTACCGGTTCCGCCGCTACCGCAGGATGAACAGCCTCCTGTTGCTCGACGGCGCCGACCTGCTCGACGGCATCGACTCCTACCTGCCCCCGAAACGGCCCCGCCCCGCCGCGCGGGCGACGGACTTCCTCAGCCTGTTGGCTGAGCGGCGCGTCAAAGAACCGCACGTGCCGCTGCTAGTGATCGCCACGAAGCAGTCGGCGCCCGCGCTGTCCGGCTCCGCGGTCTTCAAGCCCGTGCGCCTGGAACCCTTCACACTGGCGCAGACGCGGCAGTTCCTCGCCGAGTGGAACCGCACCCGCAACAGCACGGTCGAGTCCGAGGCGCTCGTGGAGGAGCTGCAGGAGGTCACGCACGGCCACCCGCTCGCCGTGCGGCTCGCCATCCAGCTCGTGCAGTTCGTTTTCGCGCGAGACCAGGTGCTGCCGTCGGTGCGCTCGGTGTTCGACGAACGGCTGCCGGTCGACGAGACCACGACGTTCCAGGACGCCACCGTCGGCGACTACCTGCTTCTCCGTTTCTTCCAACGGATCCCCGGCACCGAGGAGATGCCCGAACGCGAGGCGGCGCGCGAGATCTTCGCCCGTCTCGCCGCCCCGCGCGTGCTCGACCGGCACGTGATCCGCGCGCTGCTGCCGCCGACGTGGTCGGCCGAGAACATGCGCGCCCTGCTGGCACAGCTCAGCTTCGTGAGCCAGGACGGCGACAACTTCGTGCTGCACCCGTTGTTGCGCGACCTCCTCGCACGCAGACTGCGCGAGGTCCCGGCGGAGCAGTCCTTCTCGCACGCGAACGTCCACCGGCTGCTGAAGGACCGCTACGACAGCCTCGGGCAACGCGAAGACGCGCTGTACCACGCACTCGCGCTCGGCCAAGTCCATCTCGTCGCGCATCGCCTGCGCCCGCACGTCGACGAACGCAGCGACCGCTGGATCGCCGAGCTCGCCGCCATCGCCGAGGCCCCGATGCCGCCCGGTGAAGGCGAACCGGAGCACGTCGAGGAGTCGCGAACCTGGTGGGAGCGCCTGAGAACCGGCACCACGCGCAACCTGCACCGCCGCTACGACAGCGTGGTGCGCCCGGAGACGGGACTGCTGGAGGACGCGGTCATCGCGACCTGGGAACTGCGTTCCCGCAGCCGGACGGACCGCCCCACCGTCGAGATGTACGACCGGGTGCTGCGCGCACACCAAGAACTCCACGGCGCCGAGGAGCACCTGAGCGCCTACCGCACAACGAAACGCGCGCTCGAGCACAACACGCCCGCGTCGCCGCCGGCGTCGTTGCCGCGCCCGTCCACGGTCGGAGGGTTCCCGTATCCGCGCCGCTGGCCCGGCCGCAACTCGGTGCGCCGCGTGGCCGTCTACCTCATCGCGATGCTGCTCGTCTTGTACGGCGCGGCTTTCTACGTCCAGAGCAGCATCGGCTGTGTGCGCTACGGCGTTCTCGAACCCGCCGAGCTCGTCGCGGACCTCACCGGCAAGAGCCCGCGTCTGTCCAAAATGGATGGCGTGCAGTGCATTGGCCTGAGCGAGAAAGCGGGCAGGTTCGCCTACGGTGACCCGGCCACGCAGAACAACGACGACGCCGAGGTCGAAGAGCTCGCGAAGCTCATCGCGGAGGAGAACGACCGCGCCACCAAGGTGAAGGACCGCAGCGTCGTCACGATCGTCGTCGCCACGATGCTCAGCTCCAGCGAACGCGTGAAGCGGGACTTGTCCGCCGGCGTGAACGAGCTGCGCGGCGCCTACCTCGCCCAGCGCGACTGGAACCAGCTCGACGGACTCGGCCGCAACCCGTTGGTGCGCCTGGTTCTCGCGAACTTCGGCGGCGAGTCGGCGCACGCGGAGTTCGTCGCGCGGCAGATCCGCGAGTACGCCGACCGCAACCCCTCGGTGATCGCCGTGACCGGTCTCGGGCAGAGCCGCGAGACGACGCAGTCCGCGCTCGCCGTGCTGGGCCCGTCCAAGGAACGGCCGACGGGGATCCCGATGGTCGGCTCGTCGCTGTCGTCGACGAACTTCAGCCAGAAGCCGTACTTCTTCCGCGTCGCCCCGGCCAACGACCGCCAGGCCCAGGTCGCCGCGCGCATCATCGAGCGCACCGAGGCGTTGCGCGGCCGCCCGCTGCACCTCGTGCGCAGCCCGGGAGATGAGTACAGCTCGGATCTCGCAGACGAGTTCGAGGACGTGCTCAAGCCCGAACGCCACGACTACGACGAGACGGCCAACGCGGTCACCACACAGCTGGGTCAGGTGGTGACGGACATCTGCCGGAAGTCACCGAACCCGCTCATCCTCTACACGGGCCGCACCGCGGAGGTCGGCGGGCTGCTGACCGAGCTCAGCCACAGCAACTGCACCGACCCGGTGGTGTTCGGCGGTGACGACCTGACGCAGCTCGAGACGACGAACTTCACGGATCTGGAAGACATCAAACGATTCGCCGGCGGCCGACTCTACTTCACGACGTTCGCGTGGACACCGGGCAGTGAACCGATTCCCCAGCCGACGCAACAGTTCTTCACGACCTACGAGGCCGCCCAGAAGAAGCACGCTCGCCGGGCATTCCTTTCGGGCCCCAACGGACACGTCCTGCTCGCCTATGACGCCGTCAGCGTCGTCGCGCGCCAGACCTCTGTTGGTGCGTCACGAGAAATGCTCTACGACAAGCTGCGCACTTTGCGTGACTTCCCCGGCGCGTCCGGGAGGCTGACGTTCGACCAGACCGGCAGCAGCGGCACGTCCGGCGCCGACCCGGCGGACAAGCTGGTCGTGGGCCAGATCGTCAAGCTGGACAACGGTTTCCTCGTCTCCCGCTACGTGTCGCACGAAGGCACATGACCAGCAGATGAAGTGACTGCGGGTCACCGGAGCCCGTGCGGGCTCAGGAAGATACCGCCCGTTCGCACTCGTTTCCCGCTCAAGTCGCGGAGGTACTGTTGTTGTCACGAACTTCAGTGGTTCCGCAACGGTGCGGAGGAGCGGGGGTGTGCCGTGTCCTTCAAGGCGGAGTTCCTCGCAGAACTCGAGGATTGTCTGCGCGGCTACGGCGCGGTCCCGGTGAGCAATCCCGATGCGCTCGCGTTGTTCATCGAGTTCGTGCGAGCCCTTCCGGCGAGTGACCAGAGGCTGCGTTGCCTCGAAGGCGTCGACCAGGGTTCCGGGTCGTTCTGGAACAACCCCGCGGTGTGGTGGGAGCAGGTGCCGCGGTTCGGTGCCGGACTACCGCGTTGCGGATCGGCGGAGTGCCGCAAGCTGCTGGACGACATGCTGGACGAGGCGATCAGCGACGAGATCGACGTCCTCGAGATGGAGATCCGCGAGCTGCCCAGCTGACCTGGTCCGGACATGCCTGCCGGCGCCGCAACCTGTTACGGCCACGGCGCCGGGGCTCTTTGGCACTTATTTGACAGCGACCAGCGACTTGAAGAGTTCCCGATAGCGGTGGAGAGCCAGTCGCAGGTCCTCGGTCTGTGGATCACCGTTTTCCTCGAGCTGCTTGGTGAGGGAGCGGTGCCGGGTGGTGAGTTCCTCGAGTGCGCGCGTCACGAGGTCGTCTGCCTTGCGGACGGCCGACTTGGGGTCGTCGACGAACTCGTACTGCACCGCCTGCCACTCGTCCTCGAGCTTGCTGGACAGCTTCTGGTCGGTGCGCTGCGAGCCGGTGGGCTGCTCGGCGCGGTGCTGCTCGCTGCGCTCGTGCTCATTGCGTTCGTGTTCGCCGCGCTCGTGTTCGTTGCGCTGCGGTTCGTTGCGCTGGCGCTCGGCCCGCACTGCCTCGTTCCGCTGGGCCTCGATGCGCTGAGCATCGGTGCGCTGAGCCTCAGTCTGCTGCGTCTCGGTCCGCTGCGCGTCAGTTCGTTGCGCGTCGGGGCGCTGCGGCTGCTGCGGTGTGCGGTCGGTCTGCGGGGTGCGCTCGGTCTGTAGCGGCCGGGCGGGAGTGGGAACCCCGGCGGAGTGGGTCGGTGCCTCAGACATCAGTCTTCTCCTTCCGCACGGCTTCCTTGGTCTTGCTCGGTGCGCCGGCGTGTTCGAGCAGATCGGTGAACAGTTCGCGGTAGTGCACCATCGCGGTGCGCAGGTCCTCGGTGCTCGCTTCACCGATCTCCTGGCGCTCCGAGATGTCGTGAGCCTTGCGGTAGTGCTCCAGCGTCCGTGCGTGCTCGACGGACAGAACGCTCAGCTGAGCCTCGTACCCCTCGGTGGGGTAACCGCGCTCGGCCATCAGGTCCGTCACGAGCCGGTCGGCATCGGCGATCGCGCTCTCCGGCGAGTCGACGAACTTCGCCTGCACGTTCGCCCAGTGCCGGCGATAACTCTCCTGCGCCGTCTGGGAAAGCGGCTTCAGGTCGAACTCGCTGTGGCGGTGTTCCCGCTCGGCGAGCTCTTTCTCCGCGGCCGTTCTGCTGTCGCTGTCCGTGACCGCGCGGTCGTATTCAGGGCCGAAGCGGTCGCGCAGCTTCTTGCGCTGCATAGCGGGCCTCAGCACGAACGCGAGGACCGCCAGCACCACTAGAACCGCGACCACCAGGCCGATGATGGCGCCCGTTGACATGGAAAAACCTCCAAGACAGGCAAGAAAGACTCTGCTGTCCTCGAGGCTTCCCGTTCACCCACAAGGGAAACATCAACCCTTGATACAAACCACCTGCTTGAGCTTGGCGACCACCTCGACCAGGTCGGACTGGTTCGCCATCACGGTGTCGATGTCCTTGTACGCGCCCGGAATCTCGTCCACGACGCCGGAGTCCTTGCGGCACTCGACACCACTTGTCTGGGCGGCGAGATCCTGCGTCGTGAACGTCTTGCGGGCCTTGTTGCGCGACATCCTGCGGCCGGCGCCGTGCGACGCCGACTCGAACGAGTCCGGGTTCCCGAGCCCGCGCACGATGTACGAACCGGTGCCCATGGAGCCGGGGATGATGCCCAGCTCACCACGTCCGGCGCGGATCGCACCCTTGCGCGTCACCAGGACGTCCTCGCCGAAGTGGTTCTCCTCGGAGACGTAGTTGTGGTGCGCCGAGATCGGCTCCTCGAAGGCGATCTGCGGGAACTCGGTGCGCAGCACGTCGCAGACCAGGCGCAGCATGACGGCGCGGTTGCGTCGCGCGTAGTCCTGCGCCCAGTACAGGTCGTGCCGGTACGCCGCCATCTCGGGCGTGCCCGAGAGGAACACGGCGAGGTCCGGGTCCGGCAGTTCGGCGTTGTGCGCGAGCGTGCGCGCCACCGCGATGTGGTGCTGCGCCAGCTCGTTGCCGATGCCACGCGACCCGGAGTGCAGCATGACCCACACCCGCTGGTCGCCGTCCAGACAGATCTCCAGGAAGTGGTTGCCGCCCCCGAGCGTCCCCATCTGGTGCAGCGCCTTGTCGGCGCGCGCCTTCACGACGGGCGTCAGGTCGTCGAACTTCTTCCAGAAGGTGCCCCAGTCGGACGCGTCCCTCTCGGTGAACGCGGTCGCCTTGTGCTGACCGAAACCGACGGGGACCACTGCCTCCATGCGGGAACGCAGGCCACGCAACGTCTCCGGCAGGTCGCTGGCCGTGAGCGAGGTGCGCACGGCGGTCATGCCGCAGCCGATGTCCACGCCGACGGCCGCGGGGGAGACGGCGTCGCGCAACGCGATCACCGAACCCACCGTGGCGCCCTTGCCGTAGTGCACGTCCGGCATGACGGCGATGTGCTTGAACGCCCACGGCAGCGAGGAGATGTTCTGCAGCTGCCGCATGGCGAACTCCTCGACCTCGTCCGGTCGAGTCCACATTCGGATGTCCACGTTCTGGCCGCGGACCACGGTTGCTGCCATGGCCACGAGGTTAGGCGGCGTTTTGCTGGTCCACAAAGGAGTTTCCGCGCCGACGGACTCAGCGGGCCACCGCGCGCTTGTACTGGTGGTTGGCCAGCGGAACGAAGATCAGCAGGAAGATCACCACCCAGCCGAGCGACGCGAGCACCGGGTGCTGCAACGGCCACACGTCCGGTGCCGGTTGCAGAGGAGATGTGTTGCCGAACAGTTCACGGGCGGCCAGCGTGACGGCGGAGACCGGGTTCCACTCGGCGATGTGCCGTAGGCCCGCGGGCAGGTTCTCCGCCTGTACGAACGTGTTCGCGATGTAGGTGATCGGGAAGATGAAGATGAAGCTGGCGTTGTTGAACACCTCGGGACTGCGCACCAGCAGCCCGATCCACGCCATCGCCCACGAGAACGCGTAGGCGAAGAGCAGCAGGATCCCGACCGCGGCGAGGGCTTCCAGCGGCGACGAGTGGATGCGCCAGCCGACGATCAGTCCGGTGATCATCATGATGACGACGACCAGCGCGTTGTTGACCAGGTCGGACGTGGTGCGGCCGATCAGCACGGCCGAGCGCGCCATCGGCAGCGAGCGGAACCTGTCGATGATGCCCTTGGTCATGTCCTCGGCGAGACCGCTGCCGGTGATGGTGGCGCCGAACAGCACCGTCTGCGCGAAGATGCCCGCCATCAGGAACTCGCGGTAGTCCATGCCGGGGATCTCGATCGAGCCGCCGAACACGTAGGCGAACAGCAGCACGAACATGATCGGCGTGATTGTGGAGAAGACCAGCAGGTCCGGTACGCGTTTGATCTTGATCAGGTTGCGCTTGGCGACGACCGCGCCGTCCGCGAGCGCTTGCAACAGCTTCACCTCTCTTCCTCCCCAGCGGCGTGGTGGCCGGTCAGCGCGAGGAACACGTCGTCGAGCGTCGGCCTGCGCAGCCCGATGTCGAGCACCTTCACCGACTCGGCGTCCAGGATCCGGATCGCCTCCATCAGCACCGAGGACCCGCCCGCGACCGGCACGGTGAGGTGGTGCTGGCGGTGGTCGGCCTCGATCTTGCCGACGGCGAGGCCGGCCAGCGTCGTCTCGGCCGTGTCGAGCTCGGCGGACGTGGCGACGGACAGTTCGAGTCGTTCGCCGCCCACCTGGTCCTTGAGCTGGTCGGCGGTGCCCTCGGCGATCACCTGGCCGTGGTCGATCACGGCGATCTGGTCGGCGAGCCGGTCGGCTTCCTCGAGGTACTGGGTGGTGAGCAGGAGGGTCGTGCCGCCCTTGACCAGTTCCTCGATCACCTCCCACATGCCCAGACGAGAGCGCGGGTCGAGACCCGTCGTCGGTTCGTCGAGGAACAGCACCACCGGCTTCGCGACGAGCGCGCCCGCGAGGTCGAGCCTGCGCCGCATGCCGCCGGAGTAGCCCTTCACCGGGCGGTCGGCGGCGTCCTCCAGGTCGAACCTGGCGAGCAGTTCGCGGGCCCGCTCCCGGCTCCTCTTGCGGCCGAGGTGATAGAGGCGGCCGACCATGTCGAGGTTCTCGAACCCGGTGAGGTTGTCGTCCACGGCCGCGTACTGGCCGGAGAGACCGATCTTCGTGCGGAGTTCGCCCGCCTGCGCGCGGACGTCGAGCCCGGCGACGCTCGCCGACCCCTCGTCGGCCTCGAGCAGTGTGGTGAACACCCGCACCGCAGTTGTCTTGCCGGCGCCGTTGGGGCCGAGCAGACCCATGATGGTGCCTTCGGGAACTCGCAGGTCGAGGCCGTTGAGCGCGACGACCGACCCGTAGCGTTTGACCAGGCCTTCGGCCACGATCGCGTCTGTCATGCGCGCATCATGGCGGTCCGGTCTGACAATTTCGTCCGATTTACCGCCGTGCCCGGGTGATTGACAGCCGGTCTGAACGTGAAAATACTTCAGTCCTATGGAACGCGTGTGCGTCATCGGGGCCGGGTCGTCCGGCATCGCCGCATGTCAGGTGCTCGGCGCCCGCGGCATCGAGTTCGACTGCTTCGAGACCGGGTCGGAGATCGGCGGCAACTGGCGCTACCTCAACGACAACGGCATGTCCTCGGCCTATCGGTCCCTCCACATCAACACCTCGCGGCAGATGATGGAGTTCAAGTCCTTCCCGATGCCCGCGCGCCTGCCCGCGTATCCGTCGCACTTCCAGATCGCCGAGTACTTCGACGACTTCGTGAAGCACCACGGGTTCCGCGACCGCATCCGGTTCCGGACCGAGGTCACCGCCGTTTCCGTCGCGCCGGGTGGCTATTCCGTCACGACGCGCGATCGCGATACGGGCGACGAGATTTCGGGTGTCTATCGTTCAGTAATCGTCGCGAACGGTCATCACTGGTCGCCGCGCATGCCCGAACCCGCGTTTCCGGGCTCGTTCGACGGCGAACAGATGCACGCTCACTTCTACAAGACACCCGAACGATTCGCGGACAAGAAGGTGCTGGTTCTCGGCATCGGCAATTCCGCCTGCGACATCGCGGTCGAGTCGTCCCGTGTGTCCGCGCGGACGTTTCTCGCGATGCGCCGCGGTGCGCACATCATGCCCAAGTACCTCTTCGGCATGCCGACCGATCATCTGACGACCTCGCCGCTGGCCCGGTTCGCGCCTGCTTGGCTGCAGGCGCTGTCCTTGCGGGCGATGCTGCGGTTGTCTCGCGGCAAGCTCTCCGACTACGGCCTGCCTGAGCCGTCGCACGCCATCCTGGCCGCGCATCCGACGGTGTCCGATGACCTGCTGACGCGGCTCGGGCACGGCGACATCACGGTGAAGCCGAACCTGGAGCGGCTGGACGGGTCCGGGGTCGTGTTCGCGGACGGGTCGCGCGAGGACGTCGACGTGATCGTCTACTGCACTGGTTACAAGGTGGAGTTCCCGTTCCTGTCGGGTGCCGAGTTCCCCGCGGTGTCGTCCGCCGACAACGAGATGTCGCTGTATCGGCGGGTCGTGGATCCGGCTCATCCCGGGCTGTACTTCCTCGGGTTGATCCAGCCGTTGGGGGCGATCATGCCGCTGGCCGAGGCGCAGGCCGAGTGGATCGCCGACCTGATCTCCGGGCGTGGGGTGCTGCCTTCGGTGCCGGAGATGAAGGCCGAGATCACCTCGTACCGGGAGAGGCTGCGCCGGCGGTACGTGAAGTCGAAGCGGCACACGCTGGAGGTCGACTTCCTCGGGTATCAGCGGGAGTTGCAGGAGGAGCGACGGGCCGGGGCCGCTCGCCGCTGACTTCCTCCGCCCCGCGCTGTTGACCTTTGCAATGAGTCTTTTGACTTCGTCCGCAAACGTTTTTTGCATCCGGCGTGGGCGAGTCGGCGATATATCAGCTGGCGGAGGGCGCTGAGCTGGGCCTTAGCAATGGGTCTTTTGGCGACGTCGTCAAAAGACCCATTGCTAAGGGTGTGGCGGGTGCGAGGTGAGGCGTGGGCATGGGGCGGGCTGGGTACGGTCGGGGCGTGTCGTCGAGTGTTCAGGTGATCGTTCTCAACGGTGGGTCCAGCTCCGGCAAGTCCGGGATCGCGCGGTGCCTGCAGGCGGTGTTGCCGGAGGCGTGGCTGGCGATCGGGGTCGACACGCTGATCGACGTGATGCCGGCGCGGTTGCGGCTCGGGTCGGAGGGGATCGGGTTCGCGGGCGACGGTGAGGTCAGCGTCGGGGCCGAGTTCCGGGTGCTGGAGGACGCGTGGATGGGAGGCGTCGCCGCGATGGTGCGCGCCGGGGCGCGGGTGATCGTGGACGACGTGTTCCTCGGTGGTGCCGAGTCACGGCGGCGGTGGGAGAAGGCGCTGGACGGGCTGGACGTGGTGTGGGTCGGGGTGCGGTGTGACGCCGCCGTCGCCGCCGGGCGGGAGCTTGCTCGTGGTGACCGGGTTGCCGGGATGGCCGAGGCGCAGGCCGAGCTCGTACATCGCGGGATGACCTACGACGTCGAGGTCGACACCGCGAAGGCCGAGGCGGTCGAGTGCGCCAGGGTGATCGCCGCGCTGGTCGGGAGCGCCTAGCCACCGAGTCGTCTAGGCGCGGGGTGGGTCGTCGTTCGGGGCGCAAGAACCGCCGCCCTGAGGCCAGCATGACGGGCCCGCGGTGACCGGCGCGGTGAAACTGGTGGTCGACAGGATCGTCGCCAGATCCGTATCCAATATATTGCCCAGCTTGATTCTGCGGGCGAACACGCACGGCCAGACGTCACCGGACGGCGAGATGGCGACGGCGCCGTGGCCGCAGCGGCCGCAGAGTTGGTCGAAGCCGGGCTGGTCAGGAACAAGTGAAGCGTTTGCGCCGCGGCCGATGCGGCGTAGTCGGTCGACGCCGACGTGGGGGACACCCAGCGACGAGAGGTCGGCTTGGGCGGCGCGGGTGCGCTGACGGCCGATGTGGTCCGAGGCGCTGATGTCGATGACGCCGGCGCGCAGCGGGATGTCGCGGCTCAGGGCCTCGGCGATGTTCGCGCGGGTGCGGGCGTGGCTGCCGGGCCGGCGGGTGACCGCCTCGTGCTGGGACGCCGTGTCGGAGTAGTAGCTCGTCGCCAGGCGCACGCCCGGACGGGAGAAGGTCTCCCACAGGCGCGGGCCGATGTGCACGAGATTGCTGAACACCTCGACCTCGAGCCCGCCGTTCAATGCGCGGTCGACGAAGTCCGGTAAATCGGGGTGCAATGTCGGTTCGCCGCCGATGAACTGAACGGAACGCGCGCCAATTGAGACGATGTCGTCTATGGCCCGGAACCAATCTTGAGCGGTGAGCACGCCCTCGTCGCCGCGCGGTCCGGACTCCGCGTAGCAGTGCGTGCAGCTCAGCTGACATTTGCCGGTGATCTCCAGCCATGCGAAACGCAGGTCGGTCATGTCCCACTCCCCTGGACGTAGCCGTGCGATAACCAATCTTGCACCGGCGAGCCGCTAAAGGAGCTGTCGAATTCATTTAAACATCGGTCTGCTGTTGGGCTGGTGACATGTCACCGACACGAATACGGCGTGCGCCTCGCCGTATTGGTATTAACCGACTAATCAATCTCCGGCTAGGAGCGTCTCATCAGGAAGCACGCGAAACCGCTCCCGGCAGCGGGCTCCGGCAGCCGCTCGATGGCGAACGACTCCCCGAACAGCCGCTGCTCGTCGCCCACGGCGAGACCGGGGAAGCGGGCGCCACGACGCTTCCACCACGGGATCTCGTCGTAGAAGCACCACATCAGGAACACCGAACCGGGGTGCGACAGCCGCAGCACGGTCGCCGCCATCGCCTCCTGGCCCGGCCCGCCCAGGTCGTCCAGCACGCCGTAGTCGACGAGCAGGTCGAACGTGCCGGTGACACCGGGGATCGAGGTGGCCGTCAGATCTCCCTGCAGCCACTCGACCGACAACGACGGCGGTGTCGCGCGCCGGGCCTTCTCCAGACCGACGGGGGAGAAGTCCACGCCCGTCACGTCGAAGCCGTGCTCCGCCAGGAAGATCGAGTTCGCCCCGCTGCCGCAGCCGAGGTCGATCGCGCGACCCGGCGCGATCCGTCCCGACGTCACGAGGTCCACCAGTTCGGCACGGGGCCCGCCTTCCCACGGCGCCCAGGTCCGGTACATGAAGTTGTAGGCACGACGACCGACCATCCCACGTCCTCCCAACGAGAACGGGGCCGCCGACGTGAAGTCAGCGGCCCCGCTCATCCGAAAAACCTGTCAGTGCACGCCGAGCACACCGTCGATCCGGCGCGGAATGCCCAGCGGGTTCGCGTCCTGCAGCTCCGCCGGCAGCAACGCGTCCGGCCACGACTGGTACGTCACGGGAGCGATCCAGCGGCGGATCGACGTGGCGCCCACCGAGGTGTGCAGCGGGTTCGTCGTCGACGGCCACGGGCCACCGTGGTGCTGCCCCCACGCCACCGCGACACCGGTCGGCCATGCGTTGAAGATGACGCGCCCGGCGACGTGCCGCAAGACCTCGGCGATCTGACCGGCCTCCGCGTGGTCCGACGTCTCCGCGTGCACCGTGCCGGTCAGCGTGCCCGGCAGCTTCGCCAGCACCGAGTGCAGCTCGGCGGGATCCGAGTACGTCACGGCCAGTGCGGCGGGGCCGAAGTGCTCCTCGGTCAGCTTCTCGAGGTTCTCCTCGAACACCGACACCGGCACGCTGAACAGGCGCGGGGCCACGGCCCACGCCTCGTCCGGGCGCGTGCCCGTGGACACGACGGTCACCAGGTCCGACGCCGCCAGCGCGTCCGTCGAAGCCGTGTAGGAGTCGCACATCCGCTCGTTGAGCATCGCGCCACCGGACGTCGCCGCGACGGCCTCGCCCAGCGCGGGCACGAGCGACTCCGGCGTGAAGACCAGGCCGGGGTTCGTGCAGAACTGGCCGACACCCATCGTGAGCGACGCGGCGAACCCGGCGGCGATGTCCTCACGCCCGGCCGCGCCCGGCAGGATCACCGTGGGGTTCACGCTGCCCAGCTCACCGTAGAACGGGATCGGGTCCGGCCGGCCCTGCGCCAGGTCGAACAACGCCCGCCCGCCACCGGTCGACCCGGTGAAACCGACCGCGCGCACCACCGGGTGCTTCACCAGCGCGACGCCGGACTCGGTGCCGTACACGATGCCGAACACGCCCTCGGGCGCACCGGCCTCGCGAAGAGCGTCCACGACGACCCGCGCGGTCTCGCGCGACGTCGACGGGTGCGCCGAATGTGCCTTCACCACAACGGAACAACCGGACGCCAGCGCGGAAGCGGTGTCACCACCGGCCACCGAGAACGCGAACGGGAAGTTCGAGGCGGAGAACACCGCGACCGTCCCCAAAGGACGGAGAACGCGCCGCAGCACCGGCCGCGGCGGGATGATGTCCGGGTTCGCCGTGTCCAAAGTGGCCTCGACGTAGCTGCCCTCGCGCAGCACCTCGCCGAACAGCCGCAGCTGGTTCGTCGTGCGCTTGAGCTCGGTCGTCAGCCGCGGCACGCCCAGTGCCGTCTCGCCGTCCGCCGTCTCCACGAGCAACGCGGACTCGGCGTCCAGCGCGTCCGCGACCTTCTCCAGCACGACGGCGCGGTCTGCCGCCGGAACGACCGACCACGCCGAGAACGCGACAGCGGCGGCGGAGGCGATGTGGTCCACCTCGCTGTCGGGGGTCTTCGTCACCGGTTCGCCGTACGGCTCACCGGTGCGCGGGTTGTATCCCTGAACGACGTGGCTCAACGCCCTGCCTCCTTGACTGCCGTGTCGAAATCGGGACCGCACCAGGCCCCGCCCACGTACTTCGCCGCGGGCGACGAGGGGTCGAGCTCACCGCCGTGCTGCTCCAGCACCGCGGCCGCGTACTCCTCGGAGTCGTCCTGCGGCTCGTAGCCGATCGCGCGGGCCTCGTCGAGCGAGAACCAGCCGCGCTTGTTGTTCGAGACGCCCCACACGATCCGGAAACCGGGGGAGGGGAAGGACAGAGCCGCCTCGAACAGGCGGGCGCCGTCGTCCGGTGACATCCACGTCGACAGCATCCGCACGTCGCGCGGCGTCTCGAAGCACGAGCCGATGCGGATCGCGATCACGTCCATGCCGTAGCGGTCGGAGTACAGCGACCCCAACGCCTCCAGCGCCACCTTGGACACGCCGTAGTAGGTGTCCGGGCGCGGGAACGCGTAGTCGCCCGCCTCGCCGTCGGCGCGCTCGA
This sequence comes from Lentzea sp. HUAS TT2, assembly GCF_051853195.1. Lineage (NCBI taxonomy): Bacteria > Bacillati > Actinomycetota > Actinomycetes > Pseudonocardiales > Pseudonocardiaceae > Lentzea > Lentzea sp. HUAS TT2. The sequence continues at coordinate 5,013,534 of NZ_CP196667.1, forward strand.
GGTACCCGACCGCGTGGTTCGAGCTGGCCAGGATCACCCGGCGAACGCCCTGCCGGCGCGCGGCTTCGAGCAGCGTGTGCGTGCCGTCGATGTTGACGCGCAGGATCTTGTCCCACGACTCCTCGAGGCTGTGGCCACCGAGGTGGATCACCGCGTCGACGTCCTTCAACGCCGCCTCCATCGCGGCCATGTCGGTCACCGACGCCTCGACGAGCTCTACGTTCTCGCCGTCGGCGGCCGCGGGTAGCTCCGCGATGTCCAGCAGCCGCAGGACACGGCCCTCCGCCGCGAGGCGGGTACGCATGAGCGTGCCCACCCCGCCGCCGGCGCCGGTGATCAGGATGCGTGCGGTCACGGGTTGGACCCCTCCGTCTTGTTCAGGTGTGTCGGCAAAGCTTCAGCGACCGAACTGGCGGAGGAGCTCGGTGATCTGCCGGGCGGCGTCGAGCAGAGCGGAGATGACCTGCCGCTCGTGCTCGGGGTCCAGTCTGCCCAGGGGGACCGAGCAACTCATAGCGTCCAGAACGGGATTTCGGTAGGGCAACGCCACCGCGAAGCAGCCCAGCCCCGGGGTGTTCTCCTCGCGTTCGTGCGCGTAGCCGACGTTGCGGAACCCGGCGAGCTGCTCGTGCAGCGCCGCCCGATCGATCACCGTGTTCGGCGTCAGCGGGGCCAGCTCGGCCGGGAGGATCAGGTCGACCTCCTCCGGCGTCCGCGTCGAGAGCACGGCCTTGCCCAGCGACGTCGAGTGCGCGGGCAGCCGGCGGCCGACGCGTGAGACGACCCGCAGGTGGTGCTCGGACTCGCGGCTCGCCAGGTAGACGACGTCCGCACCGTCCAAACGGGCAAGGTGGACGGTCTCGTTGATGTCCTGGCGGACCTGCTCCATCACCCGGATCGCCGCGCGCACAACGGGGTCGTGGTCCAAATAGGACGTACCGACGAGCAGTGCGCGCACGCCGATGCCGTAGGTGCCGCGGTCCGCGTCGACCTCCACCCAGCCGCGCGCCACCAGCGTCTGCAACAGCATGTAGAGGCTGGACTTGGGATAGCTGAGCTCGCGGTGCAGCTCCGTGAGCGTGAGCCTGCGGTCAGACGCGGACAACACCTCAAGCAACTCCACCGTGCGGTCGGCGGACTTCACCGCACCGGGACGAGCTGTGCCCTTGCCGATCGGCGACGCCACCTGAAGCCTCCTCGAAACAGGGAAGAAACTTTCCCTTGACACGTTGCTGTGCTGATTCTTACAGTCCTGACCCAGGTTCACAAGTACGACCCACGTTCATATATCTGAACACGAAGGGCTCCGACGATGCGCCGTAGAACAGCCACGACAATTGCCACACTCGGTGTGGCAGCGTTGCTCGCAGGGTGCGGCAGCGGTGGCACGACGGCGGCGTCGTCCAAGGACCCGAACAAGCCTCTGGAGGTGTGGACCCGCTCTACCGAGGCAACCGCGAAGGTCTACGAGAAGATCTTCAAGTCGTTCACCGAGAAGACCGGTGTGCAGGTCGACTACAAGCCGATCTTCAACGACTTCGACAAGCAGGTGCAGCAGCGCGCCGCGTCGAAGGACCTCCCCGACGTCGTCATCACCGACACCGGCTCGCTCGGCAACTTCGTCAAGCAGGGCTGGACGACCGAGGTCGGCAAGGACGACCTCGCGGGAGCCGGCGACATCGTCGACCGCGCGTGGAACAACGGGAAGGGCGCGGACGGCAAGTACTACGCCATCCCCTACTCCACCCAGGCGATGGTCACGCTGATCCGCAAGGACTGGCGCGAGAAGCTCGGCAAGCCGATCCCCACCACGTGGGAGGAGCTCGACGACCTCGCGAAGGCCTTCACCCGCAACGACCCCGACGGCAACGGCCAGAACGACACCTACGGCATGCTCGTCCCAGGGACGACCGACCGCGGCTACCTCGCGTGGTGGGCGTCCAGCTACATCTGGCAGGGCGGCGGCGACATCCTCGAGGACGAGGGCGACGGCAAGTTCCGCGTCGGCATCGACTCGCCGGAGTCCACCAGGGCGGTCGAGCGGCTGCGCAAGCTGTTCTGTGAGGACAAGGTCATGCAGCCCGGCTCGCTGACGCTGGGCACGAACGACGCGCACCCGCTGTTCGAGTCGGGCAAGAGCGGCATCTACCTCACCGGCCCGTACATGATCGGCCGCTTCGACAAGTCGGTCGGCAAGGACAAGTACGAGGTCATCGCGTCCCCGAAGGGACCGGCCGGCGCCACGGTGCTCGGTGAGGGCGAGAACATCTACCAGATGGCCGGCTCCGCGAAGACCGCCGACCAGAAGAAGCTCGCCGAGTACCTGATCACGCCCGAGGCGCAGCAGGCAGGCATGAAGGGCGATCCGCAGCCGGTCGTGCGCCTTCCCGTCAACAAGACCGTCGACGTCAACGCGACCTACAAGGACCCGCGCTGGGCGACCGTGGCGGGCGTGTACTCCAGTGAGGCCAGGCCGTTCCCGAGCGTCCCGAACTTCGCGCCGTTCCGGCAGAAGACCTCGGAGACCCTGAACTCGATCTTCGCCAAGTGCCCCGCCGACTCCTCGGCCGAGCTGAAGTCTCTCGCGGACGCGCTCAAGAAGGAGCTCGACAACCAGAAGGCGTCGAAGTGACCGCTGTCCAGTCACTCGGCGACACCCGAGACGTGGGCTCGACGGCTAGTGGCGGCGGTGCCGTCGAAACCCACCCCGTGAGGCGACGCCGCCGGCGTCGCCTCACGGGAGCCACCTTCGTCCCGTGGCTCTTCCTGCTTCCCGCCGCGCTGATCTTCCTGGTCTTCAAGTTCATCCCGATGGCGGAGGGCATCCGGCTCTCGCTGTTCGAGGTCCGGCCGTTCCTCGGCGACATCTTCGTCGGGTTCCAGAACTACTCGGCGATCCTGTCCGACGAGAAGTTCCTGACCGCCAGCTGGCACACCCTCGTGCTGGCCGGCGGTCAGACGGTCGGTGCGATGGTGATCGGCTTCTTCCTCGCGTTGCTGCTGGAAGGCCACACCAAGTCGCTGTGGTTCGTGCGGTCCGCGGTGTTCCTGCCCGTCGTGGCGGCCACCGCGGTCATCGGCGAGATCTGGCGGCTCTTCTTCTACCCGGCCCCCGAAGGCTTCCTCAACGAGCTCATCTCGTGGGTCGGCCTCGGGCCCTGGGAGTACATCCACAGCACCGACACCTCACTGGTGTCGGTCATGTTCGTCGGCATCTGGAAGCACGCGCCGTACGACATGGTGCTGATCCTCGCCGGGCTCGCGGGCATCGACCGCCAGCAGTACGAGGCCGCCGCGATCGACGGTGCCACGACGCCGCAGCGGATCTGGAACGTCACGCTCCCCGCGTTGCGGCCGGTCATCACGATCCTCCTGACGCTGGCGGCGATCCGCGGCCTGCGCGTCTTCACCGAGGTGTACGTGCTCACCGGCGGTGGCCCAGCGGGGTCGACCGACGTCTGGATGACCCGCGTCTACACCACGGCGTTCGAACAGTCCGAAGCCGGACTCGCATCCGCTGGCTCCGTGCTGTTGTTCCTGGTTACCTTGGTTTTGACGGTCAGCGTGCAGTGGTACCGCCGGTGGAAGGAGGCGCGATGAGCGTCAACTCAAGTCGCTTCGACAGTGCCATCGGCTGGTCCGCCCGCCCGGACGCGTGGGTCAGCAAGGGCATCCGGTTCCTTTTCAGCGCCCTCGCTGTAATCCTTTTCTGCGGACCGCTGCTGGTCATCTTCTCCGGCGCGTTCGACCACAACCCCGACCCGACCAAGCTGTCGGTGATCCCGGACAACCCGTCGCTGATCAACTTCCAGGTCGCGGCGGAGAACAAGATCTGGCACTACCTGATGAACTCGCTGATCATCGCCGGTGGTGCGCTGCTGTTGCAGCTGTCGGTGAGCGTTTTCGCCGCATACGCGTTGGCGCGCAAGAAGTTCCGCGGTCAGGCCATCGCACTGTTGGTCATTCTCGCCACGATGATGTTGCCGGAGGAGGTCATCGCGATCCCGCTTTCGCTGGTGATCGGAGACCTACCGCTGGTGCACGTGAGTCTCAAGGGCACCCTGCTCGGCGTCATCCTCCCGTTGGGGGCTTGGGGTTTCTCCATCTTCGTCATGACGGAGTTCATGAAGGAGATCCCCAATGAACTGGAGGAAGCGGCCAAAGTGGACGGTGCAGGAGAGCTGCGTCTCTTCGCGCAGATCATTCTCCCGCTGTGCAAGCCCGCGCTCGGCGTCATCGCCGTGTTCGGCTTCAACATGATTTGGGAGCAGTACCTGCTCCCCCTGATCGTCGCCGCTGACCCCTCCGATTACACGCTCACGGTCGCACTTCTCGCGCTCCGTTCCGACGACATGGTCGGAACGGGCATCGTGCTGGCCGGTGCGTTGCTGGCGCTGGTACCGAGTCTGATCGTGTACCTGTCGCTGCAGAAGTCCTTCCTGCGTGGGATCACCACCGGAGCGATCAAGGGATGAGTCTGGTTATGCAACTCGATGGTGTGCTGTTCTTTCCGGTGACCCCGTTCGACAGCGAGGGGAACATCGCGTACGACGTGCTCGCCGAGCACGTCAAGCACGGTGTCTCCGCCGGGCCGGGCGCGGTGTTCGCCGCGTGCGGCACCGGCGAGTTCCACGCGTTGGAGCTGGGCGAGTTCGAGCGCGCGGTGGCGGTCGCGGTCGAGGCGACCGCGGGCAAGGTGCCGGTGTTCGCCGGAGCGGGCGGGTCGGTCGCGCAGACCAAGCAGTTCGTGCAGGCCGCCGAACGCGCCGGGGCACAGGGCATCCTGCTGCTGCCGCCGTACCTCGTGACCAACCCGGCCGCCGGGCTCGTGCGGTACGTGGCCGAGGTCGCCGGTGCCACCGAACTGCCGATCATCGTGTACCAGCGCAACAATGCGCGGTTCACGCCGGAGACCGCCGTCGAGGTCGCGCGGATCCCGAACGTCGTGGGCTTCAAGGACGGCCTCGGAGACCTCGACCAGATGCAGCGCATCGTGCTGTCGGTCCGTGCCAACGTTGACAAGCCGTTCCAGTTCTTCAACGGCCTGCCCACCGCGGAGATGACCCAGCTCGCGTACCGGGCCATCGGCGTCGAGTTGTACTCGTCGGCGGTGTTCTGCTTCGCGCCGGAGATCTCGATCGGTTTTTACAACGCTGTACAAGCGGGCGACACCGAGCTCGTGAACCGGTTCCTCTTCGAGTTCTACAAGCCCCTCGTCGAGCTGCGGGACAAGGTCCCCGGCTACGCGGTCGCCCTGGTGAAGGCCGCCGTGCGCGCGAACGGTCTCGAAGTCGGTGGTGTGCGTCCGCCGCTGGTCGACCCGGCCGACGAGCACCTGGCCGCGCTCGACAAGATCATCGCCGCGGGCAAGGCACTGCTGAGCTGAGAGGGCGTTCGGAATGAAGATCACCGAGATTGTCCTGACACCGATCGCGTTCCGGGACCCGCCGCTGCTCAACTCGGCCGGCGTGCACGAGCCGTGGGCGCTGCGCACGATCGTCGAGGTGCACACCGACGAGGGCATTTCTGGGCTGGGGGAGACCTACGGCGACCTCGGGCACCTGGATCGCTCGAGGTCCGTTGTGGACTCCCTGATCGGTCTCGACGTGTTCGCGTTGAACGAGATGCACGCGCGGGTCTCCGCCGCGCTCGGTGGCGCGGCGGGCCAGGACAAGCACGGCCTGACCGGCAAGATCACGGCGGAGAGCACCGTCGACCGCGTGTACTCGCCGTTCGAGGTGGCGTGCCTGGACATCCAGGGCCGCGCGCTCGGCCGTCCCGTGCACGACCTGCTGGGCGGCGCGGTCCGTTCCGCCGTCCCGTACTCGGCCTACCTGTTCTACAAGTGGGACGGGCACCCCGGTGCCGAGCCCGACGAGTGGGGCGAGGCGATCGACCCCGCCGGCATCGTGGCCCAGGCACGCAAGATGATCTCGCAGTACGGGTTCGGGTCGATCAAGCTCAAGGGTGGTGTCTTCCCGCCGGAGCAGGAGATCGAGGCGATCAGGGCGCTGCGCGAGGCGTTCCCCGATCACCCGTTGCGGCTGGACCCGAACGCGGCCTGGTCGACGGCGACGTCGCTGAAGGTCGCCGAGGAGCTCGACGGCGTGCTGGAGTACCTGGAGGACCCGACGCCGGAGATCTCCGGGATGGCGGAGGTGGCCGCGAAGGCGCCGATGCCGTTGGCCACCAACATGTGCGTGGTCGCTTTCGAGCACCTGCGGCCGTCGGTGGAGCAGGACGCCGTGCAGGTGCTCCTCTCCGACCACCACTACTGGGGTGGCCTGCAGCGGTCGCGTCAGCTGGGGATGATCTGCCAGACGTTCGGCATCGGCCTGTCGATGCACTCGAACTCGCACCTCGGCATCTCGCTGGCCGCGATGACGCACCTGGCCGCCGCGACGCCGAACCTGAACTACGCGTGCGACACGCACTACCCGTGGAACGCCGCCGACGAGGTCGTGGAGCCCGGCGTGCTGTCCTTTGTGGATGGTGCGGTTCCGGTGCCTGTCACCCCTGGCCTGGGTGTTTCGCTGGATCGGGACGCGCTGGCACGGATGGCCGAGAACTACGTCCGGTGCGGCATCACGGCTCGTGACGACACGGGCTACATGCAGAAGTTCGACCCGAGCTACGAGAGGAAGCGTCCCCGGTGGTGAAGTCGGTTGTCCACGCCTACCCGTGGGACCTGATCGGAGATCCTGAAGCCGTTGCGCGGTATCAGGAACTCGGAGTCGACGCGATCGCCGTGGCCGCGTCGTACCACACGGTTCGGGCCGCGACGCCGTTGCACCCGTCGCATCGGCTGGTCGACGCGCGGCACGCGGCGTTCTACCTGCCGGTGCGTTCGTCGAACTACGGCCGGTTGGTGCCCGCCGAACCGTCCTGGGTGGACGGTTCGGACTCGTTCGGTGCCGCGGCGGCCCTGGTCCGTGCCGCCGGACTGCCGGTGTACGCGTGGACCGTGCTGACGCACAACTCGCGCCTCGGTGACCTGCACCCGGACGTGACCGTGGTGAACGCGTTCGGGGACCGCTACCCGTACGCTTTGTGCACCGCGCAGCCCGACGTCGTCGAGTACACGTCGGTGCTGGTGTCCGAGGTGCTGGAGCTCGGCGCGCCGGACGGGATCATCCTGGAGGCCTGCGGGCCGCTGGGGTTCTTCCACGGCGGGCACCACGAGAAGACCGACGGCACGGACTGGGACGCGGTGCAGCAGAAGCTGTTGTCGCTGTGCTTCTGCTCTGCCTGCACCGCCCTGTACGCCGACCCGGATGCCCTGCGTGAAGCGGTCCGGGCCGGGGTCGATCGCGGCGCGTCCAGTGTCGAGGAAGCGCTGGGCGCGCTCGCGGAGGACGTTCAGGCCGTGCGCACCGGCGTGGTGCGGTCGTTGCGGCAGAAGCTGGTTTCGGAGATCCGTGCGGCCGCGCCTTCCATCCGGGTCGGCATGCACGTGACGGCGGATCCCTGGGGCACTGGACCGTTCGCGACCGTGGCCGGGGGAGTCGGCGCCGACGTCGACGTGCTGACGACGATGTGCTGGCCCGGCCCCGACGTCGCCGTGCCCGGCATCGAGGCTCTTCGCGCTGCTGCTCCGGACACGCGGATCGCCGCATACGTGCTGGGGTTGCCGCCGAAGCCGGCCGACGGTGCGGCGTTGTCCAAGGAGTGGCTCGCGTACCTGGACGCCGGTGTGGAGGAGTTCCACCTCTACCACGGGGGTCTCGCGTCCGCGGCACGGCTGGAAGCTTTGCGAGAGGCTGTAACAGCCGTCAGCCGCTAACTGTGAAGAGAAGTTGCTGCAACCCGTTGTGACTGCCGTTCCGTCCTTTGACCATGAGGCACATAGGAACCGTAGTTGGCACTGGCGTCCTGCTGCTGGTCATCTCGGCCTGTGGCAGTGCGCAGAACGCGGGCACCGGGGCAGGTGGCGGTCCGACTCTGCCGACCGCCACCTCGTCCTCCGAGGTGCCACCGAACATCGCACCCGGTGAAATGCCGCCGGGCGGCAAACCCGTGACGAAGCTCGACGCCAACGGTCTGGCGCCGGATCATCCGCGCACCGTGTGGACGCAGGGCGACGGGAAGACCGTCGGGGTCGTGGCCCAGGAAGGCGGATGCGGCAAGGCGAGCGCGTCCGTGCTGGAGCAGAACGCTTCCACGGTGAGGATCGAACTGCTCGAGACGCTGCCGCTGACCAAGCAGATGTGCACTATGGACATCCGCTTCCCCCCGCTGACCGTGCAGGTGACCGAGCCCTTGGGCGAGCGCACCGTCGTGCTGACGTCGCGGCAGGAACAGAAGTAGGTCTTCCTCCCCACGGTGCCCGGTCGGCAACTGCCCCGCCGGCCGGGCATCTCCCCTATTTCCTGTCCTGTCCTGGAACATTTGACCGGACATTTCGCAGGACATTTAACAGGGACCTCTTGTCCCGGTTTGCGAGGATGGTGCGCATGAGAAACGCCGTCGCTGCCGTTGCTCTCGCCGTCGTGCTCGCCGGCTGCTCGTCCGGCACGCAGTCGGGCGCTCCCGGCTCCAACTCGTCGGGCGGCGCGCCCACGGGCACGACCGCGCCCGGTTCGAGCGGCACCCCCGGCACGGGCTCGTCCAGCGGGAACCCCACGGCCCCTGCCCAGCCTCCGGTCTCGATCTCGGAGGAGAAGCCCGTCGTCCCGCCCAACGTCACGCCCGTGGCGAAGGAGAAGGTCGACACGACATCGTTGTCAGACATCTACCGCGACGAGGCCTACGTCTTCGGCGACGGCCGCGACGTCGAGGTCTTCGGGGTCGGCGGCGGCTGCAAGGAGGCCCGTGTCGAGATCACCGGCCAGTCCGCCGACGTCGTCCAGATCACGCTGGTCACGATCACCAAGCAGCCTCCCGGCACCGTGTGCACGCAGGAGGTCCGCCAGGTGCCGCTGACCGTCCGCCTGGCCGCGCCGCTGGGCGATCGCCGCCTGGTCCTCGAGTCCCGCGAGGAAACCGGCTGAGCGGGGCGCTGACGTGGACTTCCAGCCCTTCGTGCTGCGGTCCGCCGATCTCCCCCAGGGCGATCGCGTAGTGCGCGTATAGACGTGGGTGCGGGCGTGTCGGTGTTCTGGCACCACGGCACGCTCAACCTCGGTCTTCCTTCCGAACCGCTGTTTCAGGGACGGCCTGCGGTGGGTGTCCTGCGACAGACCCGGCTGCGGCGGCTCCACCGCCGTTCCGGGACCGCACGGTGGCCTCCACGGCCGCCGATATATCGCATATCGCCGACGAGCTAGGCATCCCGGAGTTCATCGTCGTCGGGCACTCGGCCTGTAGTTGACAAGGACGGCGCACCACACGCCCTCATGTGCGCCGCCCTGCTGCCCGACCGTGGTTCGGCAAGGTCGTCGGCCCCGCGCAGGCTCACCCTGCTGCTGCACGGCGAACGCGACGGCATCGTCCCACCCGCGCACAGCCACTGGCTCGCCTCTCGGATCCCGGTGCCGAACTCCGCCTGACCCCGGACGACGGCCATATATCAGTCTTCAACCAGATCCCGGCTGCCTTCGAATGGCTGCTGGCGCACTGACCGTTCACGCACCAGTCGATCTTCGCGCACCTCGCTGACCAGCCGCTTAGCAATGACTCTTTGGACTTCGTCCGCAAAAGACTCGTTGCAAAGGGTGGTGGAGGGGGTGTCGGGGCAGCCGATATATCAGTTCAGGCGTCGGCGAGGAACTCGATGCGGTTGCCCACGCCGTCGAACGTGTGGAAGCGGAGCCTGCCCGGGATCTCCGCCGGGTCCGCCCAGACAACGGGGTGGCTGGCCGCTGCCACCGCCTCGGCCAGCCGCGTCACGTCGCCCACGAACGCCGGGTGCGCCTTTCGGGCCGGGCGGAAGTCGTCCTCGACGCCCACGTGCACCTCACCGCCGCCGGGCACCTCGAACCAGCACCCGCCTCGGGCAGCGAGCAATGGTGGCTTCGGCAGTTCGGTCCAGCCCAGGACACCCGTGTAGAAGGCGCGCTGGGCATCTTCAGAACCTGCGGGGCAGGCGACCTGCACGTGGTGGATCACAGCGAAAACCCCCGATCAAGGAAAACAGTACGAGCGTACTGTTTGATCGGGGGTCTCGTGAGCGAACCGCGAGGTCTAGCGGCGGAAGCTGATCTGCAGGGTCGGTGCGGACGTCTCCGCGAAGAAGTCGTTGCCCTTGTCGTCGACCACCACGAAGGCAGGGAAGTCCTCGACCTCGATCTTCCAGACCGCCTCCATGCCCAGTTCGGGGTACTCGAGCACCTCGACCTTGCGGATGCAGTCCTGCGCCAGCCGCGCCGCCGGGCCACCGATCGAGCCCAGGTAGAAGCCGCCGTGCGACGAACACGCGTCGGTGACCTGCTTGGAGCGGTTGCCCTTGGCGAGCATCACCAGGGAGCCGCCCGCCGCCTGGAACTGCTCGACGTAGGAGTCCATCCGGCCCGCGGTGGTCGGGCCGAACGAACCGGAGGCGTAACCCTCGGGCGTCTTGGCCGGGCCGGCGTAGTAGACCGGGTGGTCCTTGAGGTACTGCGGCATCTCCTCGCCGGCGTCGAGGCGTTCCTTGATCTTGGCGTGCGCGATGTCGCGGGCCACGACCAGCGGGCCGGTCAGCGAGACGCGGGTCTTCACCGGGAGCTTGGTGAGGATGTCGCGGATCTCCGACATGGGGCGGGTGAGGTCGATGGTGACGACCTCGCTGGACAGGTCCTCGCCCTCGATCTCGGGCAGGAACTGCGCCGGGTCGCGCTCCATCTGCTCCAGGAACACGCCCTCGGCCGTGATGCGGGCCTTGGCCTGGCGGTCCGCCGAGCACGACACCGCGATGCCGACCGGCAGGGACGCGCCGTGCCGGGGGAGACGAATGACGCGCACGTCGTGGCAGAAGTACTTGCCGCCGAACTGCGCGCCGATGCCGAAGTTGCGCGTGAGCTCCAGGACCTGCTGTTCGAGGTCCGTGTCGCGGAACGCGTGGCCCAGCGCCGAGCCCTCCGACGGGAGGTTGTCGAGGTAGCGGGCGGAGGCGAGCTTCGCGACCTTGAGGTTCTGCTCGGCGGACAGACCGCCGACGACGACCGCCAGGTGGTACGGCGGGCACGCCGCGGTGCCGAGCGAACGCAGCTTCTCGTCCAGGAACGACGCGAGGCGCTTCGGGTTCAGCACCGCCTTCGTCTCCTGGTAGAGGAACGTCTTGTTCGCGCTGCCGCCGCCCTTGGCCATGAACAGGAACTCGTACACGGGCTCCTGGCCGGGCTTGTGGAACACCTCGATCTGCGCCGGCAGGTTCGTCCCGGTGTTCTTCTCGTCCCAGAACGTCACGGGAGCCATCTGCGAGTAGCGCAGGTTGAGCTCCTGATAGGCCTCGAAGACGCCGCGGGCCAGCGCCTGCTCGTCGTCACCGCCGGTCAGGACCGTCTCCGAGCGCTTGCCCATGATGATCGCCGTGCCGGTGTCCTGGCACATCGGCAGCACACCACCGGACGAGATGGCGGCGTTGCGCAGCAGGTCCATGGCGACGAAGCGGTCGTTGCCGGACGCCTCGGGGTCGTCGATGATCTTGCGCAGCTGGGCGAGGTGCGACGGGCGCAGCAGGTGCTGGATGTCCCGGATCGCCTCCTTCGCGAGCAGCGTGAGCGTCTCGGGAGCGATCTCCAGGAACTTGCGGTCACCGGCCTCGATGAGCTTGACCCCGTCGGAGGTGACGAGGCGGTACTCGGTCTCGGTGTCCTTCGCGAGCGGGAGGACGTCGGTGTACTCGAATGTGGTGGGCACGGGGTACACAACTCCAACGGTGTGCAGTTCGGATCAGAAAACCGTACCGCCCTGACGGGGGCCTTCCCGTCCCCGTCCACCGTGTTCTTCGCTACGGACCCCCAACGTGCGGAAGGCCGGGGCGGCCCCCGGCCGCCCCGACCTTCCTTCGCGTGCTAACCCGGCTTTCGACGGGCGTCGCGTGGCTCTGGTAACGCCCGACCGTGCCGTGAGTTGAGTCACAAGTCAATACTGCCGGTCGGGTGAGACCCGACCGTGACGACTCCCCGGTTACGAGGCGTAGGCCCGCAGCTTCGCGGCGCGCTCGCCCTGACGGAGCTTCGACATGACCTCACGCTCGATCTGGCGCACCCGCTCGCGCGACAGGCCGAACCGCTTGCCGATCTGGTCGAGCGTGCGCGGCTGGCCGTCCTCGAGGCCGTAGCGCAGCCGGATCACGGCCTGCTCGCGCGGCTCCAGCGTCGCGAGAACGCGGCGGAGGTCGTCCTGCAGCAGTCCGGAGATGACGGCGCTCTCGGCGTCGGTCGCGTCCGAGTCCTCGATGAAGTCACCGAGGGGAGCGTCCTCCTCCGTGCCGACCGGCATGTCGAGCGATACCGGGTCACGCGCGTGGTCGAGCAGGTCGGCGACCTTGTCGACGTTGAGGCCGGCTTCCTTCGCGAGCTCCTCGGTCGTCGCCTCGCGGCCGAGCGTCTGGTGCAGGTCGCGCTTGATCCGCGCGAGCTTGTTCACCTGCTCGACGAGGTGGACGGGGAGGCGGATGGTGCGGCCCTGGTCGGCCATGCCACGCGTGATGGCCTGGCGGATCCACCACGTCGCGTACGTCGAGAACTTGAAGCCCTTGGTGTAGTCGAACTTCTCGACGGCGCGGATGAGGCCCAGGTTGCCTTCCTGGATCAGGTCCAGCAGCGGCATGCCACGGCCCGTGTAGCGCTTGGCCAGCGACACGACGAGGCGCAGGTTGGCCTTGAGCAGGTGGTCCTTGGCGCGGCGGCCGTCGCGGACGAGCGCTCCCATCTCCTCGCGGCGGGTGGGGGTGAGGCGCTTGGCCGTCTCGAGGACGTGCTGCGCGAACACACCTGCCTCGATGCGCTTCGCGAGCTCCACCTCCTCCTCAGCGGTGAGGAGCGCGGTCTTGCCGATTCCGTTCAGGTAGACTCGAACGAGGTCGGCTGCTGGTCCTTGCGCGTCGAGTTCGTGCTCGACGACGGCGGGCGTGTTCTCTCCGACTTCACGGTCGGAGATCCTCGTGACGGTCATGGATCTCCCTCCCCCTGGTGCGGGCAACGCTGCTGTCGGTCAGGACAGTCGCGCGTGGCGGTCAAGGCGGCGCGGCGCTGCGCCCTGGTTGCCGGTTGCGGCGGGCCCGCTCGGGATCCCATCGCTAGCTGGCTGATACCTGGGTAACGAAGACGATTCCGAATTCGTTCCCGACTTCCATGACCTGAAGACGTCACCGCAGTCACAGCGGTTGCGCGACTAATCTGAGGATTGCCTGAGAACCGTTTAGTCAGAGCTCGACGATCACCGTGAACGGACCGTCGTTCACGCTCCGTACCTTCATCTCGGCTCTGAATCGTCCCGTTTCGACGCGCGCGCCCTTTTGGCGTAGTTCCTGCACGACGGCGTTCACCAACGGTTCCGCGTGCTCGGGCCGGGCGGCCGCCGTCCAGGACGGACGGCGGCCCTTGCGCGTGTCCCCGTAAAGGGTGAACTGGCTGACGACCAGCAGCGGAGCACCGGTCGACTCGCACGACTGCTCGTCGTCGAGGATCCGCAGCCCGTGCAGCTTCTGCGCCATTTTGCGAGCGTGCTCGGCCGTGTCGTCGTGATGGACGCCGAGCAGCACCAGCAATCCGGGCTCGTCGATCGCGCCGACGATCGCCCCTTCGACTTCGACACTCGCTTCTGTGACGCGCGCCACAACTGCTTTCACGCGGGAATCAACATTCCGTGCCGGATGAGATCACGAACGATCGGCAAGGCCGCTTCTGCATCGATTTCTCCGTAAGCGAACTCGAGCAGTGCGAGCAGGTCCTCCAGCGGAAGCGAGCCGTTACAACCGGCGACGAGCTTGGCGGTCGCCTCGTCGACTTCGTGCTGCCAGCCGGGCCCGTCGGTGCGGTGCAGGCGCGCGACGACCTTGCGCCAGCCCTCGTCGCCAGGCTCGGACACCTCCTCGAGGAGCACGGTGTCGGCGACCCGGAACCGCTGGCCCAGCAGATCGGGGTTTGCGCGCAGCCACGCGACGTTGTCGAGCCAGCGCGCGGCCTCCGGGCCCAGCGGGTCGTCGTAGGCGTGGCGCAGGTCTTCGCAGATGACCTGGGAGTGCATCTCGTCGGTGCGCCGCAGCGTCACGTAGCCGAAGCCGACGCCCTGGACGTCGTTCTGCTCGAACCAGTCCAGCCACGCCGCGGCCTTCTGCCGGCCCTCGGGGCTGCGCGGGTCGACGCCTGCGTCCTTGAGCCACGTGCCGACGTAGAGGGCGGGCTCGGCGATGTCGCGCTGCACGAACCACGCGTCGATGCCACCGCGCGGCAGCCAGCCGGAGACGCGCTCCTCCCAGTCCTCGCCCTTGCGGTGCACCCACGACGCGAGCAGCTGGCCGACGCCGCCCTCGTTGAGGAACGCGGGCAGCTGCCGGACGACCAGCGCCGACGCGTCGTCGCCGCCGAGGCCGGAGTCGCGGTACACGAAGTCCACGCGCGGCGGCCCGACGACGAACGGCGGGTTGCAGACGACCTGGTCGAACCGCCGGTTGCGGACCGGGCCGAACCACTCGCCCTGCAACGTCTCCACGTCGAGGCCGTTCATGCGGAACGTGCCCTGCGCGAGCCTCAGCGCGCGCTCGGACAGGTCGGTCGCGGTGATGCGCTCGGCGTGCGTGCTGGCGTGCAGGGCCTGGACGCCACAGCCGGTGCCGAGGTCGAGCAGCGTGCGGACAGGCGTGCGCTTGGTGGCGCGGGCGAGGCTGATGGACGCGTGGCCGACGCCGAGCACGTGGTCCTCGGGGACGGCACTGCCGCGCAGGTCGGAGTCGAGGTCGGCGATCACCCACCAGTTGTCCTCGTACGGCCGCACGTCCAGCCCGGCCGTGAGCTCCTTGGTGAGGATCTCGTTCTTCACGGCGTCGTCGATGTCGACTCCGCTGAGCGCCTTGCGGACGTCCTGTTCCGGCTCCTGGTCTCCCAGCAGGAACAGGCGGATGAGCGTGCCGAGCGTCCCGGCGTCCCTGCTCGCGCGGCGGGCGGGTTCGGGCTCACCTCGGCCGAGCGCGGAGTGGGCCTGGGGGCCGAGCGCCTCGACGACGCCGTCCGCGGTGTAGCCGGCGGTCTCGAACGCCCCGCGCAAACGGGCGCACAGGTCTACAGAAAGATCGGGGTGCACGGGTGGAGATGTTTTCACGCCCGGTGTTTCATCGCGTGATCTGGAGGGCGATCGCCATCGCGAGCCGTTGATCGGGGTCGTCGAGGGGGAGCGGCGTCACCTCGGACATCTTCTGCATGCGGTACCGCAGCGTGTTCGGGTGCACGTTGAGCGCCTTCGCCGCCGCCCGCACGTCACCCTGGGCCGCGAGCCATGCCCTCAACGTCGTCGCGTACTGCGTCCCGTACTCGGCGTCGTACCGCAATATATTGGATATCGGCCCACGGGTCGGGAGCCGCCCGGCCTCGGCGACGGCGGCGAGCCGATGCAGCAACACCTGGGCCCACGCGTCGTCGTATACGACCGGTGTACCGGTGGAGAGCACGAGGCATTCATCCGCCTCCTGCCGTGACGTGGGCAGCTGCGTCGCCTCGGCCGGACCTCCGATGCCGGCCAGCACCGTCGCCTCCGCCGGCAGCTCCCGGACCAGCGAGCGCACCCACCCGACGGCGTCGTCGGCGGCGGGGATGATCGTGTAGAGGACGTTGCCGAACAGCGCGCTGCGCCCAGGCCGCGACCAGCCGAACCCGGCCGTGGCCCGCTGGAAGGCGAGCACCGCAGCGCCGTGCTCCCCTTCGCCCGCGTGCGCCTGCACCGCGATCACCCGCAGATCGGCCGACGGCAGCCCGAGGCGGACGACGTCGGCGGACTCCGGCTGGTCGAGCAGCCTGATCACCAGATCGGCCTCGGCCTGCCGTTCGAGGTCGGTGGACGCCCGCGACCGCAACAGGTGCAACGCCGCCGTGCGCGCGCCATCGACCAATGCGGCACTCCGAGCCGCGTCGACAGGCCCCGTCACCTCGACCCAGACGGACCCGAGCAGCTCACGACCCGCCCGCACCGCGGCGACGAGCCGGTTGCCCAGCTGCGGGGTCAGCTTGGGCACGAAGATCGGCTCGTCCGACGACGCGAGGTGCGTGAACACGCCGAACTCGTCCAACGCCCGCCGCGCCTCCTCCGGCACCCGCCGCCCGAGGATGGTCTGCACCCGGACGGGGTCGACGTCCTCCTGCCGGTAGGAGTAGGCGAGCACGCGGGACTGCTGGTCCTCGATCGTCACGGGCCCGCCGACCACGCCCGCGATCACGTCGGCCAGCCCGAACAGGTCCCCGGTCCGCGTACCGCCGTTGACCAGCGTCTGCGTGACGTTCGCGAGCTGACTCCACGGCACCGACGGGTCCACGAGCAACACGGCCGCACCCGACTTCTTGGCCGCGGCGACCACCCGCTCGTCGAGCGGCGGCTTGCCGTGCAGGACTACCGCGGAAGCGACCGTGGAAGCCACCAGGCGCACAGCCGCGGCGACCGACGGCGTGCCCAGCCCGAGCAGGACGTCACCTGCGGTAGCCGGCGTGTTCTCGGCCGGATCGTGCAGGGCGACGCCGCGGAGCTCGGCGTCGCGGCCCCTCGGTGCGCAGGCCAGGTGCGTGCCCAGGCTGCCGAGCACGTCCACGAGGCGATCAAGGGCGACCACCCGCGGATGTTAACCGCCGACCGGGTGTCCCGGCGGTCACTCGGACGTGGGAGCATGAGACACGTGGAGGTGGTGTCGTGAGCAGTCCCGACCGGAACGACACCCCGGTGTTGATCACCGAGGCGGCCCCGTCCTACGAGGAACAGCACGCCGCCCGGCGCAAGAAGTACGCGATCATGATGAGTCTGCGCTTCCCGTGCCTCATCCTCGCGGCCCTGTTCGCGCACACCTGGTGGCTCGCCCTGTTCTTCATCGTGCTGTCCGTGCCGCTGCCGTGGATGGCTGTGCTGATCGCGAACGACAGGCCGCCGCGCAAGACCGAGAAGGCCAGCCGCTACGAGGTCGAGCGCCGCGCCATCGCCACCAAGAGCACCACCGTCATCGACGGCTGAGTCGCCGAACCCGCTCGAATCACACCGCCGGTCAACGCCGCCCGTGCCTTTGCAATGAGTCTTTTGACTTCGTCCGCAAACGTCTTTTGCATCCGGCTAGGCGTGGACGGCATGCCGAGCAGGGCACGCGGGCAGGGTGGCAGGCCGGTTAAGGCAGCACCGATATATCAGCGCGGGAGCTGATATATCGGTCGGCCGAGGGGCTAGCGGGGCGGCTGGGCGCCTACGACGCTGACCGCGCGAGAGCCGGCCCGGACCCCGCCGAGCAGGGCGTCGTGCTTGGACGCGCCGGACAGCCAGGCCGCGAGGAACCCGGCGTCGAAGGCGTCGCCGGCGCCGGTCGAGTCGACACACTCAGTGGCTTCAGCGGGGACTGAGACAAGCTCGTCGGCGTCGACCCACGTCGCACCGTCAGGGCCCGAGGTCACCACAACAGCACCGACGTGGGACAGCAGGGCCTTCGCCGCGGCCGGCTCAGAGGACCCGGTGAGCGCGAGGAGCTCGTCCGCGTTGGGAAGCAGGAAGTCGACCCCGCGCACGTCCTCCAGAAAAGCCTCGGCCGAGTGGATCAGGACGGCCGCCTGGGGGTCCACGGACGTCGTCCAGCCCGCGGCTCGGGCCGCTTCGAGCACCGCCAGCCCCGCAGGGCGTGAGGTGGCGTCGAGCAGCACGTAGCCGGACAGGTGCAGGTGGCCGTGAGCCTCGGTGAGCAAGCCCGGGGCCAGGTCGGCGGGGGAGAAGCGGGCGTTCGCGCCGCGGTCGGGCAGCATCGAGCGCTGGCCGTCCTCGTCGACCAGCACGACGACGCAGCAGGTCGCGAGTTCGGGGTCCACCGCGAAGGCGCACTGGACGCCCGCGGTGGTGAGCTCGGCGTGCACCTGGCGGCCGGCCGAGTCGGCGCCCACGCGGGCCACCAGGACCGGCGAGGCGCCGCACGCGGCCAGCCACACCGCGGTGTTGGCACCGGCGCCGCCCGGCTCGATGGTGACCTTGGCGCGGACGTCGCCGCCGTGGGCGATGGGGCCGGAGTGGCGTGCCACCACGTCCAGGCCCGCGTCGCCCACGACCACGACCGGCCTCACTGGGACAGCTCCACGGCCACGGCCGCGGCGACGGAGACGTTGCTGACGACCAGTTCCTCGTTGGCGTCGAGGCTGACGCCCTTGCTCGCGGTGTGGAAGTGGTCCAGCAGGACGGGGGTGACGTCCTTGCCGCGCACGTCCTGGTCGACCAGCTTCTGAAGGCCCTCGGCCAGCAGGCGGTCGTGCAGCTCGGCGTCCATCTCGAACGCGGCGGGGATCGGGTTCACCAGCAGCATGCCGCGACCACCGGCCGCGAACACGGCGGCGGCCTCGGCGGCCGTCTCGACGCGCCACGGCACGTCGAACTCGGACTCGCGGCGGTAGAAGGCGGGGAAGCGGGACGTCCGGTAGCCGACGACCGGCACCGAACGGGTCTCCAGCACCTCCAGGGTCGCGCCCATGTCCAGGATCGACTTCACGCCCGAGCAGACGGTCAGCACCGGCGTGGTCGCCAGCACGTCGAGGTCGGCGGACACGTCCCACGTCTCCCGCGCGCCGCGGTGCACGCCGCCGAGGCCACCGGTGCCGAAGACGCGGATGCCCGCCTGGTGGGCGAGGGCGGCGGTGGAGGCCACGGTCGTCGCGCCGCTGCGGCCCAGGGCGTAGGCGGGGCCGAGGTCGCGCAGCGAGAGCTTCACCAGGTCGCCCGCGTTGCAGACGCGGTCGAGCTCGGCGGCCGACAGGCCGATGCGCGGCACACCGTCGAGCACGGCGATCGTGGCGGGCACGGCACCGGCCTCCCGCACGACCTTCTCCAGGCGTGCGGCGACCGCCAGATTGCGCGGCGCGGGCAGGCCGTGGGACAGGATGGTGCTCTCAAGAGCGACGACAGGCCGGTTCCCGGCCAGCGCGGAGGCAACTTCATCAGCGATGTGCAGCGTGGTCACGAGGGGACATCATCCCAGGTACCCTGGGCGCGTGAGCACCCAGACTCTTCCTGAGGTCGACGTACGGCCGGATGAGACCGACCAGTCTTCGGACGACACCCCGAAGATGTTCCACTACGTGCGCAAGGCGAAGATCGCCGAAAGCGCCGTGATGGGCACGCACGTGGTAGCGCTGTGCGGCGAGGTCTTCCCGGTCACGCGGTCGCCGAAGCCCGGTTCGCCCGTGTGTCCGGACTGCAAGAAGATCTACGAGAACCTGCCTCCCGGCGGCGACGGCGACTGAGCCTGCCCCCAGACCGACCACGCGCCCGGTGCCTCGGACACCCCGAGGTAGCGGGCGCTGCTGTTCTCGTGACGCCTAGCCGCGCTGCTTCTCCTCCTCGGAGTGCGAGCGCTGCTCCTGGATCTTGAGCGGCGTCGTCAGCTGCGTGTCCGCGGGGGACGGCGCCGTGTAGACGGAGTTGTCCGCCTCCGGGACGGGCTGCGCGTTCTCCTCGCGGATGCGGGACGCCGCGCGCTCCATCTCCAGCCTGCGCCAGCGGCGGCGCTGGCGGCGGGTCATGCGGGCGGGCCACATGTCCTGGATGGCGCTGTTGAAGTACGCGCCGATGGTGATCGCCAGGCCGATGAAGAACACGAACAGCAGGAACGCGATCGGTGTCGCCAGCGCGCCGTAGGTGTAGCCGGTGGTGGTGATCCACTGGATGTACAGGCGCAGGCCGATGGACGACAGGATGAACACCGCCATCGCCAGGATCGCGCCGGGCAGCACGCGGTGGTACGGCAGCCGCCGCGGCAGCGCGACCTTGTAGAGCAGCGACAGCGAGAGCACCAGCAGCAGCGCGACGCCGGGGTAGTAGAACCGGCCGACCCACGTGGTGATGTAGGGCTGCCAGGACGTCGGGAAGAACTGCGGCAGGACGTCCGGGCCGAGCGCCAGCACCGGCAGGCCGATCACCAGCGCCACCAGCGAGACCATGTAGAGCAGCAGGGCGAAGATGCGCTGCCACAGCTCGTTGCGCACGCCGTACTGCCCGTGCGCCACCGTGATCGCGTCCACGAACGACGACATGGCCGACGATCCCGCCCACAACGAGATCAGGAAGCCGATGGAGACGATCTCGCCCTTGCCGGTCGAGAGGATCTCCACCACCGTCGGCTGGATCACGCCGTTGACGACGTCCGCGCTGAAGATCGTCCGGGTGAACCCGATGATCTTCTCCTGGACGGACTGGACGATCTCGGGACCGAACCAGGTGCCGATCCAGCCCATCGAGCCCAGCACGCCGAGCAGCAGCGGAGGGAACGACAGCGTCTGCCAGAACGCGGCCTCGGCGGCTTCTGAGAAGATGTTCCCTTGCCACGCCTTCGACAGCGTGCGCGCGAGTAGACGCAGCGGCCCCTTGCGGCCGGACCTGCGTGCGTCGTTGTCGGAAGGCGAACCCATCGCGTGACAAGCATGGTGCATACCGCCACGTTTCGCGGCATCGACGCCCGGAACAGGTAGAGTCGCGGTGCCCTCGGCCATCGTCCGCCTGAGGGCGCTGCCATGTTTGACCTGCATAAATGAGGAGAAACACGTCTGTGACAGCGACAGCAGCAATGCGACCGCTGCGGGCATGGCAGCGGCGCGCGCTGACCAAGTACCTCGCCGTCAAGCCCAAGGACTTCCTCGCCGTCGCGACGCCGGGAGCGGGCAAGACGACGTTCGGGCTGCGGGTGGCCGCGGAACTGCTGGCCGACCGGACGATCGAGACCATCACGATCGTCACGCCCACGGAGCACCTCAAGCACCAGTGGGCGAAGGCCGCCGCCGAGCAGGGCATCCACATCGACTCGAACTTCCGCAACACCAACGCGATGACCTCCCGCGACTACCACGGTGTGGCCGTGACGTACGCGCAGGTGGCCGCTCATCCGACGTTGCACCGGGTGCGCACGGAGAACCGCAAGACGCTGGTGCTGCTCGACGAGGTGCACCACGGCGGTGACGCGAAGTCGTGGGGTGACGCGATCCGCGAGGCGTTCACGCCCGCCGTCCGCCGCCTCTGCCTCACCGGCACGCCGTTCCGCTCCGACGACTCGCCGATCCCGTTCGTGCAGTACGAGGAGAGCAACGGCGGCTTCAAGACGTCCAAGGCCGATCACACCTACGGCTACTCCGACGCGCTGCGCGACGGCGTGGTGCGGCCCGTGCTGTTCCTCGCGTACTCGGGCGAGGCGTCCTGGCGGACCAGCGCCGGTGAGGAGTTCACCGCCCGCCTGGGCGAGCCGCTGACGCAGGAACAGACCGCGCGGGCGTGGCGCACGGCCCTGGACCCGGCCGGCGACTGGGTGGCGTCCGTCCTGCGTGCCGCAGACCAAAGACTCACGCAGAAGCGCGAGAACGGCCTGCCCGACGCGGGCGGCCTGGTGATCGCCACCGACCAGACCGTCGCGAAGGCCTACGCGCAGGTGCTCGAGCGCGTCACGGGCCACATCCCGACGCTCGTCCTCTCGGACGACCCGAAGGCGTCCGGCAAGATCGCCGAGTTCGCCGCCACGAACGAACGCTGGATGATCGCCGTCCGCATGGTGTCCGAAGGCGTCGACGTGCCGCGGCTCGCCGTTGGCGTGTACGCGACGTCGTCGTCGACCCCGCTGTTCTTCGCGCAGGCCATCGGCCGTTTCGTGCGCAACCGCAAGCCCGGCGAGACCGCCTCGGTGTTCCTGCCGTCGGTGCCGGTGCTGCTGCAGCTCGCGTCCGAGCTGGAGGCCGAGCGTGACCACGTCCTGGGCAAGCCGCACCGCGAGAAGGACGGCTGGGACGACGAGCTGATGGCCGCGGCCAACGCGGTCAAGGACGAACCCGGTGAGGACGAACGCGCCTTCACGGCCCTGGGCACCACCGCCGAGCTCGACCAGGTCATCTTCGACGGCTCGTCGTTCGGCGCCCCGACCATCGCGGGTTCCGCTGAGGAGCAGGAGTACCTCGGCCTGCCGGGACTGCTGGAGCCCGACCAGGTGCGCACCCTGCTGATGCAGCGGCAGGAGGAGCAGATGGCGATCGCCGCTAAACGCCCCAAGCCCGAGGTCGCGGTGCGCGAGGCGAGGCCCGCCGGTGTGCAGGAACGCCTCGCGTCACTGCGCAAGGAGCTCAACACCCTCGTCGCAATGCACCACCATCGCACGAAGAAGCCGCACGGCAAGATCCACAACCAGCTGCGCGAGTACTGCGGTGGGCCACCGACCGCGATGGCCACCATCGAGCAGCTCGAAGAGCGGATCTCGACCCTGCGCTCCTGGTAGCAGGGCTGATATCCGATATATTAGTTGCGGGTGACGGCGACGGCCAGCGTGCTGTAGCGCGTGCTGAACGTGCCGCCGAGCGCGTCGATCGCAGCGCCGACCCCGGACAGGAGCTCGGTGGCCTGCTCGGTGCTGAGCAGGGCCATCGGGCTCATGGTGAGCATGAGGTCGAGGTACTCGGCCGTCGTGAAGGTCTGCTCCCAGTTCACCGACCACTGGTGGCTGTCCGTGAACGCTCCAGTGGCGGCGAACGCGTCGGCCGTGCGCACGCAGCCCTGCTGGTAGGACTGGAACGCCTCGTCGTAGGAGTGGCCGACGCGGTACGGCAGCTGCGGCGCCACCTTCTCGTAGGCCGCGACGAAGGCGTCGGCGATCGGCTCCGGCGTCCCGAACACGTGCCATAGCGCCACGAACACCCCGCCCGGCCGCAACACGCGCGCGACCTGCGCCGGACCGGTCTCGGCGTCGACCCAGTGCCACGACTGCCCGGCGACGACGGCGTCGAACTCCCGTCCCGCCGGGTCCCAGTCCTCGAACTTCGACACCTCCACACCGACCCCGGTGCCGCGGGCGAACTCGGCCATCCGCTCGTCGTGCTCGACCCCGAGCACCTCGCAGCCGGCGTCGATCAGCTGCCGCGACAGGACGCCCGTTCCGCAGCCGACGTCGACGACCCTCTGGCCGGGGCTGGCGGCGACGAGCTTCCCGATCAGCTCCTCCGGATAACGCGGACGGGTGCGGTCGTAGCGGACCGCCTCGGAACCGAACGAGCGCGCCAGCCTTTCGGCGGCTTCCTTGTCGAAGGCCATCCATCCAACCTAGGGGTGACTGGGAGGTGACAGGCGAGTGTCCGCCGTGGGCTGACATCCCATATGGCGCCGCTGGAATCAGTAGCGCGGTGGTAACGCTCTCGCGACTCTCGGTAGTCAGATTTCGTCAGGGTTACCGCATCGTTGCGACTTAATCGATCCAGTGTGGTTCCGGTCACGCATATGTCCGGCATACGTTGTGCGCCACAACATTCTCTGTGACACAGCGCAGTGAAAGGGATGGCGGATGCGCAGCAAGACTCTCGCTTCCATCGCTGTTACCGCGGGCCTCGCCCTGGCGGTTTCGGCGTGCGGCGCCAACACGTCCTCCGGCACCGGAGGAAGCTCGACCCCGAACGCTGGCAGCGGCGATGGCGCGAAGGTCGGCGTGATCCTTCCTGAGACCGCCAGCTCCGCGCGCTGGGAGGGCTTCGACAAGCCCCTCCTCGAGGCCGCGCTGAAGGCCGAGGGCCTGGTCCCCGACATTCAGAACGCCCAGGGCGACGTCCAGAAGTTCAGCACCCTGGCCGACGGCATGATCAACGCCGGCGTCAAGGTCCTGATCATCGCGACGCCCAACGCCGAGGTCGGCGCCTCTGTCGCCAAGAAGGCACAGGCCCAGGGCATCCAGGTCATCGACTATGACCGCCTGAACACCGGTGGCACCTCGTCCTACTACGTGTCGTTCGACAACGTGAAGGTCGGCGAACTGCAGGGCCAGGGCCTGGCCGACGCGATGAAGGACGCGCCGCAGGGCGCCAACGTCATCGAGATCGAGGGCTCGCCGACGGACAACAACGCGACCCTCTTCGCGGACGGCCAGAAGAAGATCCTCAAGCCGCTCTACGACTCGGGCAAGCTCAAGCTCGTCCAGTCCCAGCCGATCGACAACTGGGACAACCAGAAGGGTGGCCAGGTCTTCGAGCAGATCCTGACCAGCAACGGCGGCAAGGTGGACGGCGTCGTCGCCGCGAACGACGGCCTCGCCGGCGCTGTGATCACGGTCCTCAAGAAGGTCGGCCTCAACGGCAAGGTGCCGGTCACGGGTCAGGACGCGACCCCGGACGGCCTGCAGGCCGTTCTGCTCAAGGACCAGTACATGACGGTCTTCAAGCCGATCAAGGAAGAGGCTGAGGCCGCCGCCAAGCTCGCCGGCCTGCTGGCCAAGGGCGACACGGCGGGTGCCGACAAGCTGGCCTCGGGTGTCACCAAGGACTCCAAGGCCAACCGCGACGTGAAGTCCGTTCTGCTCACCTCGCAGCTGATCACCCGCGACAAGGTCAAGGTCGTCGTGGACGCCGGCTTCGTCAAGGCCTCCGAGGTCTGCGTGGCCGCCACCCAGGCTGCCTGCACCGAGCTCGGCATCAAGTAACACCGCTCGTGACGAAGGCGGGGTGCGTGTTCATCGCACCCCGCCTCTCGCCACGTGTAACCACGGAGGAAACCCAGTGAGCGAGCCGATTCTCGAGCTGCGCGGCATCAACAAGAGCTTCGGTCCCGTGCACGTCCTGCACGACATCGACCTCGACGTCCACCCCGGCGAGGTCACCGCCCTCGTCGGAGACAACGGCGCGGGCAAGTCGACGCTGGTCAAGTGCATCGCGGGCATCCACCCGACCGACTCGGGTGAGGTCCTGTTCGAGGGCCAGCCGGTCCACATCAAGGGCCCGCGCGAGGCCGCCGAGCTCGGGATCGAGGTCGTCTACCAGGACCTCGCTCTGGCCGACAACCTCGACATCGTCCAGAACATGTTCCTCGGCCGTGAGCGCACCAAGAACGGTCTGCTCGACGAGACCGACATGGAGCAGGCGGCACGCAAGACGCTGGCGTCGCTGTCCGTGCGCACGGTCAAGTCGGTGCGCACTCAGGTCGCCTCGCTGTCCGGTGGTCAGCGCCAGACCGTCGCGATCGCCAAGGCCGTGCTGTGGAACAGCAAGGTGGTGCTGCTCGACGAGCCCACCGCCGCACTCGGCGTCGCGCAGACGCGGCAGGTGCTCGACCTGGTCCGCCGGCTCGCGGAACAGGGCCTGGGCGTCGTCCTGATCAGCCACAACATGAACGACGTTTTCGAGGTCGCCGACAAGATCGCGTGCCTCTACCTCGGACGCATGGCCGCCGTTGTGTCGTCCAAGGACGTCACGCACGGCCAGGTGGTCGAGCTGATCACCGCCGGGCGTTCCGGTGACCTGGGTATCGCCCGCCCCGAGGCGGCGACGATCTGATGAGTTCCGAAGAGGCCAGCATGACCGACACCACCGAGACGCCCTCGCAGGACACCGCGGCAACGGGCGCCATCTCCGACTTCGGCATCGACACGACGTCCCAGTCCACGGGCGAGGCGATCCGCGACTACTGGTCCAGGGTCCGCGGGGGCGAGCTCGGCTCGCTCCCCGCGCTGCTCGGGCTCGTCGTGCTGCTCATCGTGTTCAGCTCGCTGTCCGACACGTTCTTCACCCTCGGCAACCTCGCCAACCTGCTCCAGCAGGGCGCCAGCATCACCATCATCGCGATGGGCCTGGTGTTCGTGCTGCTGCTCGGTGAGATCGACCTGGCGGCCGGTACCGCGTCCGGTGTTACGGCGTCGGTGATGGCGCTGCACCTGATCCACAACGGCAACCTGCTCGGCGGCATGGGCGACACGGTGTTCTACGTGTTCTGCGGGCTGCTCGTGCTCGCGATCGTGCTCGCCGCGCTGATGAAGATCTGGGCGGGTGCGGCGCTCTCGGCCATCGCGCTGATCATCGCCGCGGTCGGCGTTCCCGCCAACCCCTGGGTCGAGATGCTGCTCGCGATCTGCGTCGGCGCGGCCATCGGCTGCGTCACCGGCTTCCTGGTCGCGAAGGTCGGCATCCCGTCGTTCGTCGTGACCCTGGCGCTGTTCCTCGTCTGGGGCGGCGTCGTGCTGCAGCTCATCGGCCAGGGCGGCACGCTCGGCCTGCGTGACGACACGATCTTCAACGTCGCCAACGGCAACCTGAACGTCGTGGGCTCGTGGGTGTTGTTCGTGGTCGCCGTCGGCGGCTACGCGGCGATCGTGCTGATGCGGCACTTCTCCCGGCTGCGCAAGGGACTCGTGGCCCAGCCCACGTCGCTGGTGCTGGCCAAGATCGGTGCTCTCGCACTGCTCGCGGCGCTGATCACCTACGCGCTCTCGCAGAACCGGGCGCCGAGCACCCTCGTCATCATCGAGGGCGTTCCGTACGTGGTGCCCGTGGTGCTCGTGCTGCTCGTGGTCGGCACGTTCGTGCTCGACCGCACCAGCTACGGCCGCCACATCTACGCCGTCGGTGGCAACAAGGAAGCCGCGCGCCGCGCCGGTATCAACGTCGAGCGCATCCGGATGAGCGTGTTCGTGATCGCCTCCGCGGCGGCCGCGATCGGCGCGATCGTGTACTCGTCGAAGGTCGGCTCGGTCGACCCGAACGCCGGCGCCGGCAACACGCTGCTGCTGTCGGTCGGTGCGGCCGTCATCGGTGGTACGTCGCTGTTCGGCGGCAAGGGCCGGCTGCGCGACGCGGTGATCGGTGGCGCGGTGCTCGCGATCATCCAGAACGGCATGGGCCTGCTCCGGCAGCCCGCCGCCGTGGTGTTCATCGTGACCGGACTCGTCCTGCTGCTCGCCGCGAGCGTCGACGCGTTGTCCCGCCGCCGGGCGGCCACCGCGGCTCGATGACGCGGTGACTGGACCCACGTCCGGCACCCGTCCCGACGAGATCCGCAGGCACAACAGGACGGCGCTGCTGCGCCGCCTGCACATCGACGGACCGTCCACCAGGGCGTCGCTCGCGGTCGAGCTCGGTCTCAACCGCAGCACGATCAAGGCCCTGGTGGACGGCCTCGCCGAAGCCGGTGTCGTCGCCGAACGCGTGCCCGCTCTGCGCAGCGGAGCGGGCCGTCCGTCGCTTCTCGTGCTGCCCCAGCCCAGCGCCGCCGTCGTCATCGCGATCGACGTGCGCGTGGAGCACGTGGCGATGGGGTTCGTCGGCCTCGGCGGGGAGATCCTCGGGCGGGACAGCTGGAACCTGCACCGGACGCGTGATCCGGGGGAGGTCATCACGCACATCGTCGAGTCGGCGCGCCTCATGGCCGACGACCTCGACGCCACCGCCGTCGGGGTGGGGGTCTCGGTGCCCGGCGTCGTGCGACGCGCCGACGGGCACGTCCACGAGGCGCCCAACCTGCACTGGACCGGTGTCGCGCTCGGCAAACGCCTGGAGGCGGTGCTGAAGCTGCCGGTCCAGGTCGGCAACGACGCGGAACTGGGGGCGCTCGCGGAGCACGTGCGCGGTGCGGCCCGCGAGTCCTCGGACATGGTCTACATCTCCGCGGACGTCGGCGTCGGCGGGGGAGTGATCCTTTCGGGGCAACCGTTGCGCGGCTCCGCCGGCTACGTCGGCGAGCTCGGGCACATGGTGGTCAACCCGCGCGGCCTGCGGTGCTACTGCGGCTGCGACGGCTGCTGGGAGACCGAGGTCGGCGAACCGGCGCTGTGCCGGGCGCTGGGCCTTCCCGACGACGCCCCGCGCGGTGCCGTGGTCGCGGCGCTGCGGGCGCTCGACGACCCGTCGGTGCTCGACGAGTTCGCCGACTGGCTCGCACTGGGGCTCGCGAACATCGTCAACGTCCTCGGCCCGGAGATGGTCGTGCTCGGCGACCTCTACACCGCGCTGCCGGCGTCCGTCGTCGAGTCGGTGAGCTCGGCGGTGCAGCGGCGCAGCATGGTCTCCCGCGCGGTAGGCGGGACCCAGGTCGTGACGTCGCCACTGGGGCGGGACGCGAAGCTCATCGGCGCGGCCGAACTGGCCTTCGAGCCGGTCCTCGACGCCATCTAGAACGTCTGGAAAGCGAAGGGGGCGGAGATCCCTGGAGGATCTCCGCCCCGAGCGGCTAGGTGGGGTGGAAGTCAGCCCTGCTGAATCTCAGCAGCGAGTTCGCGCAACTTCTCACTGTGCGCCCGGGCGTGGTGCCCGCAGAACAGCAGCTCGCCCCCGGACGGGAGCAAAGCGCGAACCTGGGCAGCAGCCCCGCAGCGGTCGCAGCGGTCGGCAGCGGTCAACTCGGGGCGGGTGAGTGCTGCAGTCATGATGAATCTCCCTCCGTCCCGGCAACGGAACTGAGGTGTTCCGGTGCCCTCTTACCAAGCTGCGACCACAGCGCCCCTGGCAGGTGCGCGGTGCTCGCTGGCTCCACTCTGACAGACGTTTTGGCGATAGTCAGTGTTCCCGTGTGCGTGGCGACTCGCGTCACTATGCGATTTACCCGCCTGCAGCAGGATTACACCTGCGTTCGCCACCGGTTCACCGTCTTGACACGCACGCTGAGCGATCGAAAACCCGCTGGTGGAGCAGCACGTTCAGGCCATCCGGTCGGTTGCGTGCGGCCGGGAGTGTGATATCGCTTGCCCTTGTCCGCCCTCCGCGAACAGGTCACGAACGTCCCACGATTCGGACGCGGAACCGTGATCAAAATCCCGGCCGGACGCTTGCCCGGTCCCGCTCGATCAGCTCGCGAGGGCCGCGCTGATCGCCCGTGCGGCATGCCTCACGGCCTCGCTGAGGGCCGTGGCGCTGCGCCCGCTGTCGAGCACCGCGGAGACCGTGCCGATGACGCTGCTGGACGGTGTGCGCACCGGTGCGCTGACGAACTCCATGCCCGTCGGCACCGTGGCCCCCGGCCGCAACCGGGCCACGTCCTCCGCCCGCACGATGCTCGCCGCCGCGACCAGCACCCGGTCGCGCCGCGGCACCGCGAGGATCGTCGACGTCCTGATCGTCGCGGACAGCGCCCGCAGCGGCTGCCGCGCCACCCGCAGGATTCCGGGAGCAGGTTCCCAGGCCTGCCCGTACCGGAACATCTGCGCGCCGACGCGGTAGCGGCCGCGCACGTTCTCCACGGCGCCGAGGTCCTCCATCTGTTCCAGGAGGCGGTGCACCGTCGTCTTCGGCATCTCGCAGCGGTCGGCGAGCTGGGTGAGCCCCAGCTCGCCCTCGTCCATCAGCCTGTCCAGCAGTGAGAAAGCCCCTTCGAGTACCGACCTGCCCATGTCGTGCCCCCTTGTTCCGATGTCCGGAACTGCCCCTGTGCACCCCTCCGGCACAGCTCCACACTGATGCTGTCGCGGACGCATGGGCGGCACATGAGTACAGGGGTACTCATCTTTCGCGTGCGTTCGATCTCGCCCTGCTCAGAAAACACAGCAGCCCCGCACCGAACCGGTGCGGGGCTGTGTGCGTATGACTGGGTAAGACCTAGTCGAGGTAGTCGCGCAGGACCTGCGAACGCGACGGGTGACGCAGCTTCGACATCGTCTTGGACTCGATCTGGCGGATGCGCTCACGCGTGACGCCGTAGACCTGGCCGATCTCGTCCAGCGTGCGCGGCTGGCCGTCGGTGAGGCCGAAGCGCAGCCGGACGACGCCCGCCTCGCGCTCGGACAGCGTCGCGAGAACGGACTGCAGCTGGTCCTGCAGCAGCGTGAACGAGACGGCGTCGACAGCGACGACGGCCTCGGAGTCCTCGATGAAGTCGCCGAGCTGGCTGTCGCCCTCGTCACCGATCGTCTGGTCCAGCGAGATGGGCTCACGCGCGTACTGCTGGATCTCCAGCACCTTCTCGGGCGTGATGTCCATTTCCTTGGCGAGCTCCTCCGGGGTGGGCTCGCGGCCCAGGTCCTGGAGCAGTTCGCGCTGGATGCGACCGAGCTTGTTGATGACCTCGACCATGTGCACCGGGATGCGGATGGTGCGGGCCTGGTCGGCCATCGCGCGGGTGATCGCCTGCCGGATCCACCAGGTGGCGTACGTGGAGAACTTGTAGCCCTTGGTGTAGTCGAACTTCTCGACGGCGCGGATCAGACCCAGGTTGCCCTCCTGGATCAGGTCCAGGAACGCCATGCCACGGCCGGTGTAGCGCTTGGCCAGCGACACGACGAGACGGAGGTTCGCCTCGAGCAGGTGGTTCTTGGCGCGCTCGCCGTCACGGACGATCCAGCGCAGGTCACGACGGAGCTGCGGGGTGAGCTTCTCCGCCTCCTCCTCGGAACGGCGCACGCGCTCGGCGGCGTAGAGACCCGCCTCGATGCGCTTGGCGAGCTCGACCTCCTCCTCGGCGTTGAGGAGGGCGACCTTGCCGATCTGCTTGAGGTAGGCGCGGACCGAGTCGGCCGAGGCGGTGAGCTCCGCGTCCTTGCGCGCCTGGCGCAGGGCCTCGGACTCCTCCTCGTCCCAGACGAAGTCACCCTTGTTCTCGGGGTCCTCCGCCTCCTCCGGCTCGTCCACGACGGGCTCGTCGACGATCTCGACGTCCTCGACCAGGTCCTCGGCGCCGGGAGCGCCTTCCATGTCCTCGGGCTCGTCGCCGCTCTTGGCGGTGCCCTTCGCGGCAGGATCGGCCTTGCCGGCCGTCTTGCGCGGCGCCTTGGCGGCGGCTGCGGGCTTCTTCGCTGCCGCAGCGGTCGTCTTGCGCTTCGGCTTCTCCTCGGCCTCGCCGGCCGCGGTCGCCTTGGTCGTCTTGGCGGCGCTCGCGGCGGAGCTGGAGCGTCGGGTTGCGGTTTCTGCGGCTGCCACGTACGCCCTTTCGCGACGGTCGTTCAAGGCAAACCAGAGGGCGCGAAACCTCGGTCGCCAGAGTTCAGGGGATCTCCCCGCCGATCTTGCTTGGCGGGTGTGCGTTCCATTGTAACGACGTCGGTGACGCGGTGTTGCGCCCCGAGGTGCTTCGAGGCGCTCTCACCTGCGTTCCCGCAGCTAGATCGAGTCGGACACGTTTCGGTGTCGAACGCTCACTAGGGCCTGACGCCGTGCGCGGCGGCCCACGCGGCGCCGACGATGCCCGCGTCGTTCTTCAGCGCTGCGGCGACCACCTCGGTGCGGACCTCGAGCAGCGGCAACCACTTGTGCGCCTTCTTGCTCACGCCCCCACCGGCGATCACGAGGTCGGGCCAGATGAGGTCCTCGAGCACGTTGACGTACCGCGACACCCTGGGCGTCCACTCCTCCCAGGACAGGTCCTTCTCCTCCTTCACGGAGGCGGCCGCCCGCGTCTCCGCGTCGTGCCCGTCGACCTGGAGGTGACCGAACTCGGTGTTCGGGACGAGCTTGCCGTCCAGGAACACCGCGCTGCCGATACCCGTGCCGAACGTCAGCAGCACCACGGTGCCGTTCCTGCCCACGCCCGCGCCGAACGACATCTCCGCGATGCCGGCCGCGTCCGCGTCGTTCATCACGACGATGTCCTCCGGCTTGCGCTTGAGGCGCTCGGCGAAGAGCTTCTGGGCGTCGCAGTTGATCCAGCCCTTGTCCACGTTCGCGGCGCTGAGAGCGACACCGTGCTTGACCACGCACGGCAGCGTGACGCCGACCGGGCCGTCCCACTGGAACTTCTCGACGATCTCCGCGACGACCTCCGCCACCGCCTCCGGTGTCGAAGGCTGAGGCGTGGGGATCCGCATGCGTTCGCCGTCCAGTGCTCCTGCTTCGAGGTCGACCAGGCCGCCCTTGACGCCGGAGCCGCCGATGTCCACACCGAACCCGCGGGTGATGCCCATCCCCGTGGTCCTTCCTACTCGATCCTGCTGGTTTCGATTCAGTACCTGTGGTGCGCAGACATTAGCCTGACGTTGTCCGATAGTCCCGTGCTAGTGACGCAGGAGGGAACCGGTCGTGTTCGATCCCCGGCCACTCGTCGACATCGCGACGGCCATCGGACGGGAAGCGGGCGCTCTTGTTCAGCGCATGCGTGCTTCCGCCGTGATCTCGTTCGACACCAAGAGCACCTCCACGGACGTGGTGACGGCCGCGGACCGTGCCTCAGAACAACTCGTCCGGACGCGTCTGTCCGAGTTGCGCCCCGGCGAACCGGTGCTCGGTGAGGAGGAGGGCGGAACCGTCGTCGAGGGCCTGACGTGGGTCGTCGACCCCATCGACGGCACCGTCAACTACCTCTACGGAATCCCCTGGTACTCGGTGTCGATCGCAGCGCAGCTCGACGGCGAGTCCGTCGCGGGCGCCGTGGTGGAGCCGGCGACAGGTCGCGTGTGGACCGCCGCACGCGGCTACGGCTCCTACTTGGACGGTGAGCCGCTGCGGGTGTCCGCGACGACGGACCTGTCCCTGTCGCTGCTCGGGTACGGGTTCGCGTACCGGCCGGAGCGGCGTCAGCGACAGGCCGACGCCTGGGCACGGATGTCGACCCGTGTGCGCGACCTGCGCCGGGCCGGTGCGGCGTCGCTGGACCTCTGCTCGGTGGCCGCCGGACGGCTCGACGCCTACACCGAGCACGCCCTCGGCCGGTGGGACTGGGCGGCCGGCGGGCTGATCGCCGCGGAGGCCGGTGCGGTCGTGCGGCTGCCGGGCTCGTCGCCCGAACTGGGGGAGGACGCGACGTTCGCCGCCACCCCCGGCATCGCCGACGCGCTGTACGGCGCGCTCGTCGAGTCCGGCTACGGCAAGGTCTGAAACCGCAGTTCAGCGCGCCAATATATTGGTTGTGCAAAAGACGTTTGCGGACGTCCGCAAACGTCTTTTGCACAAGCGGGCCGTTTCAGCGCTCGTTCGCGGGCTTGCCGCTGAGCCTGGAGAGCAGGGTGACGACCTCGCGGACGTCGGGGACGTGGATCAGCTCGGCCACCGCGCTGTTGCCGAAACCGTCCGGCATGTACCGCCCGTCGAGCCGGACGTGGCCGGAGCCGTCGGGCTCCT
The DNA here is from genome assembly GCF_051853195.1 of Lentzea sp. HUAS TT2. Lineage (NCBI taxonomy): Bacteria > Bacillati > Actinomycetota > Actinomycetes > Pseudonocardiales > Pseudonocardiaceae > Lentzea > Lentzea sp. HUAS TT2. Next base: position 5,046,368 of record NZ_CP196667.1, read on the forward strand.
CGGCGAACGTCAGGTGCTCGATCTCGTTCAGGCGCGTCGACCGCGCTCGCCGGCCCGGCACGGACACGACCCGTTGGTCGGTGACGTAGTAGGTCGTGCGGTGCAGCGTGAAGCGGCGCCAGGCGAACGGCTCGACGAACCGGACGATCTCGGGCGCGATCACCACGGCCGCGAGGACCTTGAGAATCCCGGGGTCCAGCGGGCCCGACCACCAGCTCAGCAGCGCGCCGACAGCCACCACCAGGACGAACATCACGGCATCGAACTTCAGGCTGAACCGCATCCAGTGCGGATCGACGCGCAGGAACACAGAGCGACTCGCCGGTCTGCCCTGCCACAGGACGTGCTCGTCCGGAAGAAGATCAACCCCCATGCGCGCAAGGTAGCGCGTGCCCGGAGGGAAGTCAGCAGCTCACGTCGCGTGCGCCGGCCAGGTTGTCGGCGTTGAGCGTCGGCGGTGCGGCCGCGGCGACCTGGCCGCCCTGCTGCTCCGGCTGCTGCTCCGCCCACTCCTTGAGCTGGTCGAGCACCTTGCGGGCGTTGCTGTTCGGCTTGACCTCGTCGAACTTCTTGCCGATCGAGATGTCGACGGTGGCGTCCTGGCGGTCGTCGCGCACGAGCTCCAGGCACGGCTCCAGCAGCGACAACGTCCTCGCCGCCGACGCGCCGGGCGCGCCGAAGCGGATCTGGCCGCGGCAGTTCATGTCGCCCGCCGGGTAGATCAGGTCGTTGCCCGGCTCGGCCGCCTGCTTCAGGCCCAGCTCGGTGAACATCGTCGCGACGGCCTTCGCGTGGTTGCGCTGCGTCGAGGCGTTGACGACCTTGAAGTTCACGTCGCCGACCGGCGCCGGGTTCGTGCGGTCGAGCGCGTCGTGCTCCAGGACCGTGCCGAGCGCGGGCGGCGGTGCCGTCTGCTCCTGCCCGGCGGCCGGGTCCGCTGCCGCTGTCGCGGACGTCGCCACGACGTTGCCGGGCGCGTTGCACTTGATGGCCGCGTCCACGTCACTCGCGTTGCCGAGCACCTTCACCCACACGAACACGGAACTGACCAACAGCACCGCGAACAGGACGAGCGCGGGCACGGGCCGACGCCTCTTGTAAGGCGTCAAGCTTCCCGATGCGGATCCCACGTTCGAAGTCCTCCCCGTGATCCGTCCCCTGCGACCAGCCTAGGCCCTGCCCGACTGCTGCGCGCCTCGACGTGCGTGACCCACCGCACCGGCCTGCTTGCTCACAGTCAGGACGGTACCGGCCCGGCGCCAGGTTGCACGCCGGAGCGCGTGTGCTCCCGCACAGGGTATCGGTCCAGCGTAGAAAGGTTGTGTCACCCGTCCGGTCGGTAAGGGGTAACCCGATGTCGAGGCACTCCGGCAATGAGCTACCCTCTGCGCGCTCCGCACACATTTCGATCAAGCCGACGGTCACGTCAAGGGGGTTGGCTTGCCCGCCGGGTGTGCGAGACCTACGTCACCTTGACGTGGGGCACAAAAGAGGTCGCTGGAGCGTTAACCAGCGACACGAACAGTCTCCGTAGACCGCAGGGGTGAAGAAGATGGCGACCGACTACGACGCGCCGCGTCGCAGCGAGGCGGACGAACTCGCTGAGGACTCCCTCGAGGAGTTGAAAGCCCGGCGGAACGAGACGCAGTCCGGCGTCGTCGACGTCGACGAGGACGCGAGCGCGGAGAACTTCGAGCTTCCGGGCGCCGACCTGTCCGGCGAGGAGCTCACGTTCAAGGTCCTGCCCAAGCAGGCCGACGAGTTCACGTGCTCGAAGTGCTTCCTGGTGCACCACCGCAGCAGGCTCGCCGAGGACAACGGCGGCACGTACATCTGCCGGGACTGCGCCTGAGTTCAGTCCGCCGAAGAAAAACTGGGCGCTCACCCTCTCGGGTGGCGCCCAGTTGTGTTCTTCAGGACTTGATCGCGGCGGCGAGCTCGTCCGGGCGCCGCGTGCTGATCACCCAGTAGGGAGTCGGGTCGTCCGGGTCGTTCACGCGCACCCGCACGAGCGGCTTGACCCACCCGCGGTGCACGACGAACGCGGCGGGGTCGAGCTCGCGGCCCATGGTCCGGCGGCGGTCCTCGGCGGCGATGATCTCCACCTCGCCGAGCAGCTCCAGCGGGATGTGCGCGTCACCCGCGCGCAGCTCGCCGTCGGCGACCTCCACCTTCGTGGACCCCATCCGCACGATCAGCACGATCGTCAGCGGCAGCAGGATCACGTACGGCAGCCAGGAACGGACGCCGGGGAAGCCCATGTGCACCTCGGCGGCCAGCAACGCGGCCGCGAGCAGCGGCAGCGGCCAGATCCACCACGTCACGTACAGGCGCTCGCGGAAGGTCGTAGTGGCGGTCACGGCAGTCTCACTCACGTCGTCAGGGTAATCTCGGCCGCCGTGCCCAGCGTCGAGGTGTTGCTGACCCGGCTCGATCCGGGGGTTCCCGTGCCCGCCTACGCCCGTCATGGCGACGCGGGCGCTGATCTGGTCACCACGTCGGACGTGGTCATTCCACCAGGAGAGCGCGCGGTCGTCGGCACCGGTGTCGCCATCGCGCTGCCCGACGGGTTCGCCGGGTTCGTGCACCCGCGCTCGGGGCTGGCCGCGAGGGTCGGGCTGAGCGTCGTGAACACGCCGGGCACGATCGACTCCGGCTACCGCGGTGAGATCCGCGTTTGCCTCGTGAACCATGATCTTCGTGAGCAGATCGTGCTGTCGCGCGGCGACCGGATCGCCCAGCTCGTCGTGCAACGCGTCGAGCACGCGGTGTTCCGCGAGGTCACCGAGTTGCCGGAGACGGAACGCGGTGCGGGAGGCTATGGCTCGACCGGCGGGCACGTGGTGCTCGCCCGGATGAAGGCGGAGGGGTAGGGGCATGTTCGGAAGGCGCCGCAAGCGCGGTCGTCACTCCTCGGGGGCGGTCGAGACCGGTCCGGAGCACGACGAGGTCTTCGACGACGTCGAAGGCCCGTGGGACTCGACGGTCGCGCCCCATGACGACGTCGAGCGGCTCGACCTGGGCTCGGTGCAGCTGCCGATGCCCGACGAGGCCCAGCTGCAGGTCGAGATGGACCAGCAGAACGGCTCTGTGCGCGCCGTGCACGTCCTCACGTCCGTCGGCCAGCTGACGGTCAGCGCGTTCGCCGCGCCGAAGTCGGGCGGCCTCTGGCGGGAGGTCGGCGCCGAGCTGATCGACGGCCTCAAGGAGGACGGCGCCCGCATCAACCGCGAGAACGGCGAGTGGGGCGAGGAGATCACCGCGCGCAACCAGGGCGTGCAGATCCTCTTCGTCGGCGTCGACGGCCCTCGCTGGATGCTGCGCGGTGTCGCGGCGGGTCCCGAGGAGCACTTCGAGCAGAACTCCTCGGCGCTGCGGCAGATGCTGCGCGGCACCGTGGTCGTGCGCGGCGAGCAGCCGATGCCGCCCCGCACCCCGCTGCCGGTCGAGCTGCCCGAGGCGATCGCCCGGCACATCCAGCAGCAGCAAGAGGGCTAACGAGCCCGCTGCCACGCCTGCACCGCACGCCCCAGCGCGTGCGGGTAGGCGTCCAGCGTCGTCGTGACGAGCACGGCGCGTGGGATGGCTTCCGTCCATGCCCGCGCGACTGCGATCGGGTGCACCGGGTCATCGGTGCACCCGACGATCCCCGTAGGCACGTTCAGCGACTTCAGCTCGTCGAGCGTCGGCGCGAGCGACTCCGCGGCTTCTTCCAGATGCGGCACGAGTTCGTCGCCGTAACCGCGCCAGGCCCGGTTCAGCTCGTCGTGCAGCCAGCCGGTCGTGCCGGCGAGCGCCGTCGTGAGCCCCTGGGTCCTGACGATCTCCGCGCTCGCCCTGGCCGCGAGCGCCGCGGGAGCCCCGTCCGGGGCACCGGACCACGCCGGGAGCGCCAGGACCAGGCCCGCGCACCTGTCCGGGTTGGCCACGGCCCACCGCGCGGCGACGTGCGCGCCCAGTGAGACACCACCGACCACGATCGGGTGGCCTGCCGGGGCATTTTCGAGGGCCGTCAACCGATCACTCAGTGTGCGAACACGTGGTGCGGTGAGAACGGCACCGACCTGCGACAACGGCTCGGTGAACACGGAACGGACGAACACCTCGTCAGAGGCGGTTCCGGGCAGGAGAAGCACAGTCTCGGCAGGCACGCCCGAGATTGTCGTTGCCCGTGCGTACCCTCACTGTCAGACGGTCCACACCACGGGGCCACCTGAGCAATGCAGGAGTCGGGGATGAGCGGCTATTGGCGCCGCTTGGTGCGTCGCTTGACCAGCGACGTCACCGAGCTCGACGCGGACGACCTGTCGCGAAAAGCGGAGGCCGTCGGCGCGGTGAAGGCCTGCGACTGCAAGTCCGGTGAGGAGGTCACCGTCCTCGGCAGGCTCCGCAGCGTGGAGCTCTGTCCCAGGGACGCGGCCGCCACACTGGAAGCCGAGCTCTACGACGGTACCGAGGGCGTCACCCTCGTCTGGCTCGGCCGCCGTCGCATCGCGGGAATCGAGCCTGGTCGGACGATCAAGGCCCGAGGCCGCATCGCCGTGCGCGACGGGCGCAAGGTGCTCTACAACCCCTATTACGAGTTGCAGAACGCTTCATGACCTCAGCTGAGACCGAAAAGCAGCCCACTCTCCTCGAGCAGATGGGCGGCGTGAGCGGAATGCTCTACTCATCGCTGCCCGTCGTCGTTTTCGTGATCGTCAACTTCGCCACCAAGAACCTGATGGCCGCGATCATCAGCGCGCTCGCCGCGTCCGTCGTCATCGGCGTGATGCTGGCCGTGCGCAAGGGCACCGTCCAGCCCGCGATCTCCGCCGTCTTCGGCGTGGGCATCGCGGCGTTCATCGCCTACAAGACAGGTGAGGCCAAGGGGTTCTTCCTCTTCGGCATCTGGCAGAGCGTCGTGTACGGCGGCGCGTTCCTGCTGTCGATCATCGTGCGCTGGCCGCTCGCCGGCGTGATCTGGACGGTCCTCAACGGCAGAGACCGCTCCTGGCGCTCCGACAAGGCCACGGTCCGCGACTACGACATCGCGACCTTCGTGTGGGCCCTCGTCTTCTTCGCCCGCTTCGTGGTCCAGCGCTGGCTCTACGACGAGGACCAGGTCGGCTGGCTCGCGGTCGCGCGCCTCGGCATGGGCTACCCGTTGATGGCCATCGCCCTCCTCGCCACGGTCTGGGCGGTCCGCCGCGCGGACAAGCGCCTCAAGGCGGCCGAGGAGGAAGCCGAGGCCAAGGCCAAGGCGGCCGAGGAGGACGACGTGCTGGCACGCACCGCCGACGACCTGCTCACCCCGGACATGGACGAGCTCAAGCGCGTCGTCGACGCCGAGTCCCGCGACAGGTCCAGGGACTGATCCCGCTTTACTGAGTTCGACCCCGCTCTGCTTCGACGCGGCCGGCGCTTCCCTTCGGGGGGACGCCGGCCGCGTCGTTTTCGTCTGGCTGAGGTGTGCGGGGCCGAGCGGGCAGTACGCCGATGTCCAGCAGGCGATATATCGGATATCGGCGAGGTGTCGACCGCTTCGTCGCCCGTTGCCCGTCCGCTCGTCACCGTCCACCGGATGCAAAAAACGTTTGCGGACGAAGTCAAAAGACTCATTGCAAAGGTGTACGGGCAGGTCGGGACGCGATGTACCGGATGGCGAAGAGGCAAGAGCGGCGGCGTGCGACAACCGATATATGGGATATCGGTCGAGGTCAGGACGGGCCGAGCACGGTTCGCAACTCGTCGCGACCCGTCACCCCGAGCACCCCGTAGATCGCGTGCAGGTGGTTGTCGACCGTGCGCTTGGACGTGTGGAGCCGCTCGGCGATCTGCTGGTTGGTGAGCCCGGACGTGGCGAGGCGGGCGACCTCGGCCTGGCGCCGCGTCAGGTGGGTGAGACCGCCGGCGCACAGGGCCGGGGTGCGGGCACCGTCGAAGTCGCGCATCAGGAGAGCCTGACGGGCCGAGGCCTGGGAGGCGGCGCGGGCGTTGCCCTGGGTGCGGTGCAGGCGGGTGGCGGCGGCGAGGGCCTCGGCGGCGTAGAGGGTGGCGCCCAGGCGCTGGAAGTCCGTTGCCGTGGCCTCCAGGGCGGCCGGTGCGGCGTGCGCGAGGGCGGTCGCGTGTGCCGCGTAGGCCGACGTCATCGGGTCGTCCATCGTGGACGTGAGGGCCGCTAGGCGCTGGGACGTGTCCACGCCGAAGCGGGCCGCGTCGTGCAGGGCGATGGCCTCGCTGCCGTGCACGCCCAGTTCGGCGCATTCGTCGGCGGCGGCCATGGCGGCGTCGGCCGCGGCACGGAGGTCACCGGTGCCGGCGAGCACCCAGGAGCGGGTCACCGAGACCGTGGTGCCCGCCAGGCGCCAGGCCGGGCGGCGGGCCTTGTCGGCGCGGGCCAGGGCGTCCTGGGCGAGGGTGGTCTCGCCGTTGAGGGCCGCGGCGCCGGCCAGGTTCGCCAGCGCGATGGCGTCGAAGATCAAAGGGCGGGAAGGGGTTCTGGGACTGCCTTCGCGGGCCAGACGCAGGGCCTGGGTGCCGTTGCCTCGCATGCGCGCGCAGAACGACAACACGCTGTAGAGCGAGGTCGCGCCGGTGAACGCCAACTCGTCGAAACTCCGGTTGTACATCGTCAGCGCGAGGGCTTCCGCCTCGGCGAGATGGCCGGCGAACGCCAGCGCGAAGCAACGCATGCGCAACGCGCCGTCGTCCGGTTCGGTCAGGTCCTCCATCGCCTCGTAGGCGGTGATCTCCTGTGCGACCTCCCGATAGCGGCCCGCGTGCAGGAGGCACAACGCTCTGGTTCGTCGCAAGTGGACGGAAAGATGGGGCGCCACGGGCTGATAGGTGCGTTTGAGCACCGTTGCTACGTGACCGTGTTGCGCCTCCGAGATGACGCGGACCACCTGGAGCCAGTCACGCAGGTCGGCGGGGAGAGCGGGCGTGTCGACTGCGTTGAGCACCGCGGTGGCGGCGTCCGCGTCGCCCAGGCCGAAGTGCAGGTTCATCGACCGGGTGGCGCCGAGCCTGCTCAGGTCCTCCGCCGACAGCGGGCCCGCCATCACGTCCGCGAGCGTGGCCTCGGCCTGTTCCGGCGCGCGGCCGTGCATCAGGACCTGGCCGAACACGTGCCCGACCCGGTTCAGCCCGCCGGCCTCCACGGCGCCGCGGCACAGGCGTTCGGCGAGCGTCACGTCCTGCGCGGCCCACGCCTGTTCGGCGGCGGCGGTGAGCAGGTCCACCGAGATCGGCGAGCCGCTGTCGAGGCGCCACGTGGCGATGCGCATGAGGTCTTCACGGCGACGTGCGCCTGTGCCCTCCAGCGCGGTGGCCAACGCGCGTTGGTGTGACTGCGCGCGCAACGTCGGGCATGTCTTGCGAAGCAGGCTGCCGTACAACGGGTGCCCTAGTCGCACGACCATGCGACGGCCCGATGGCACGACACGGATCAGTCCCCGCGTCTCCAGGTCGTCCAGCACTTCTTCCTGCACGAGTGACGCGAGCAGGTCCAGTTCCACCGGCTCGGAGTAGGCGAGCAGTTCCAGCGCGTGCCGGTGCGTCGGTTCGAGGCGGCCGAGGTTGGACTGCACGAGCTCGCCGAGCCGTCCGCCGAGCTCGATCTCGCCGTGCCACGCCCAGATTCCGTCGTCCGCGCGCAACGCCCCCACCGCGCAGCCCGACACGACGAGTTCCCTGAGGTACAACGGGTTTCCCGCGCTGGCCGACCACAGCAGGGCCGCCGACCGCGTGTCGACCGGACCGTCCAGCGCGCGTTCGAGCAGCAGGTCGGACTCGGCCCGCGACAGGTCGCCGACCGGATAACGCCGCAGCAGGCCCTCCTGCCACAACTCGGTGCGTTCGCCAGGACGCGAGGTCACCAACACGCGTGCGTGCCCGTGCCGGATCACGTGATGCAGCAACGCGATGGAGGCGTCATCGAGCAGATGCGCGTCGTCCACCACGATCGCCAACGGCTGCTGTCCGGACAGAATGTGCTCCACGGCGCGGCCGAGCGGATTCGCCGTGCGCATGTCGGCGGGCAGCATCGCGGCCATCGCACCGAACGGGATCGCGGACGTCGCCACCGTCGCGTAACAGCGCTGCACGGCGAGACCGGATCTCTCCAGCCGTGCGACGACCTCGTCCGTGAGCCTGGTCTTGCCCACACCCGCGGGGCCGACGAGCGCGGCGCCCTTCTCGTCGGCATCGGTGAGCGCGGACATCACGTCCTCGAGCTCCCGAACCCTGCCCACGAACGGCCACACGTCTCGCAGTGTGCCGAAGCTCCGGCTCACCGCGCACTTCGATTTACGCCCCTTGGCCGAACAGCGCGCGCAAGCCACCCCGTCCAGTGACGCCTACCGCCGCGTAGGTCGTGTGCAGATGGTTGTCCACGGTGCGTTTGGCGATCGTCAGCCGTTCGGCGATCTCCACGTTCGTCAGCCCTGCCACGGCCAGACGCGCGATTTCCAGCTGACGCGGCGTCAACGCGGCGAGCGTGCTCGTCACCACCAGACCGGGCGTGGTCGCGCCGTCGAACGACTCCGCGAGCGCCGACGCCTGCCGCTCCAGCCGGTCCGCGTCACGAGGCCGGTCGTGCAACCGCGACAGCCTGCTGGCCTCCGCGAGCGCCTCGGCCGCGTACAACGTGGCACCGCACGCCGTGAACGCCGCCGCTACCTCCTCCAGCCCCGCCGGGTCACGCAACGCGCGCGCTTGGGCGTGCGAGGCGTACGCGGTCGTGAGCGGATCCTTGCGCGACTTCGCCAACTCCAGGAGACGCGGCGATGTGTCCGCACCGAACCGTGCGGCGTCGTGCAGCGATCCGATCTCCTCGGAGTGCGCGCCGTGCTCCCGTGCCTTGGCAGCGTTGTCCAGGGCGGCCTGCATCGCCTCGGTGACGCGTCCGGCGCCGGCGAGCACCCACGACCGTGCGGCCCCCACAGCGAACTCCGCGATACGCCACGCGGGCCGCAACCCGGCTTCCGCGCGAACCAAGGCCCGGAAAGCGCGATCGGACTGCCCCTGCAACGCCGCACCGGCGGCGAACTCGGCCAGCAGCAGTACGTCCCACATCATCGGCTGCGCGGCCGGGTCCGGCACGCCCTCCGCGGTGATCCGCACCGCCGCGGCGGCCTTGCCCCGCAACCGGGCGCACTGGCTCAGCAGCACCCGCGGCGGCACCTGCGTGACCGACCAGCGGTCCTCCTCGATCACCTCGGCCAGCGCCTGCGCGCCCCGCCGCTCCGCCCCCACCAGGTCACCGCACCGCAGCATGCTCTCGTTGCGCACACCGTTCGCCGCGCTCATCAACGACGGGAACCGGCCCGCCGTCGCCAGCACCGCCTCGTGGTTGGCCGAGATCCGCGCGACGGCGTCGGCGTAGCGGCCAGCGAACTGGTCCGCGAACGCCAGCACCTGCCGTCCCGCCGTCGCCGCCCAGCCGCCCTCGGCGATCAGCAGCGCACCACCCAGCCGTGCGATTCCCAGCGGCGCGGCCTCCAGCGCGAACGTCATCGCGAAGAACAGCACCGCGTGTTCCAACTCGGCGGGCAACTCCCGTGCGGTCACGAGGTCCAGCACGGCCACAGCGGCTTCTTCGTCACCGAGGCCGAAGAACAGGTTGAACGCGCGCGTACAGCCGACCTGGATCACCGTCAGCATGTCGCCGCCGGCAGCCATGGTCTCGGCGAGCACTTCTTCCGCCTGTGCGCACTGACGCTGGTACATCAGCACAAGACCCAGCACGAGCCCCACGCGCGATGTCGCCCCACGCGCCACGGCGGCCCGCGAGAGCCGTTCGGCGAGCTCCCAGTCCTGTGCGGACAGTGCCTGTTCGGCCGCACGCGCCAGCACGTCCGGTGACTCGACCGTCCCGCTGTCGAGCCGCCACGTCGCGACCCGCACCGCGTCGCCGGGCCTGTCCGCACCTTCTGCCTCAAGCCGATCGGCCAACGCACGGCGGTGCGCTCGTGCCCGCAACGTCGGGCAAGTCGCCCGCAGGCGCGCGCTGTAAAGGGGATGCGCGACGCGCGCGCGTCCGTCGTCACCGACGCGCACGAACCCCATGTCCACCAAGTCCTGAGGAACGGGCATCAGCTCGCGTTCGAGTGGTTCGCCGTACGCGAGCAGCTCCAGCGCGCGCCGCTGCGGGTCCGCGAGGCGTCCCAGCGTCAGGTCCACGAGCTCGGCCAGCCGCCCGGACAGCTCCAGCGGCCCGCTCCAGCTCCACCCGCCCTCGGTCTCGGTCAACGCGCCACCATGACGGCCCGCAGCGACGAGTTCCTTGAGGTACAACGGGTTCCCCTGGCTGTTCGCCCACACCAGGTGCCTAGTCGAGGCATCGGCGGGCCCGCCCAGAGCCGTCGCCAGCAACAGGTTCGCGCGCTCCTGGTCCAGCGCGTCGACCCCGACGACGGTCAAGCCCTCCATGCCCCAACCAGGTCGTGCGGTGCACATGACCCGCGTCAGTCGGTGGCGCACAAGATGCTGCAACACCAACAACGACGCGTCATCGAGCAGATGAGCGTCGTCGACCAACAACACCCGGCGCCCGCCACGAGAGAGGTGCTCGGCGGCCGCGCGCACAGACGACGACGGCAGGATCGAACCCTGCGAGGCGGGCAGATCGGTGGGAACGAGCGACGCGATGGCGCCGAGTGGAATCCGGGACGTGGCGACCGTGGCGTAACAACGCACCACCGGGTGGGGCACAGCGGCGAGCGCCTCGGCGGCCAGGCGTGTCTTGCCCACGCCCGGAGGGCCGGACAGCAGCACCGCGCCGTCCACGGCCAACGCACGCAACGCGGTCCGAAGCTCTCTCTCGCGCCCGACCAGGGGCAGCTGATCGCTCACAGTTGGTAAGTGCCCGCTTCCGCTGCGCAGATACCGGGCAAGCCGTGTATCAGCCGTCGCGCGCAGGGCGTCGGGTTGTCATGAACATTCTCAAGCGCAAGGCCGCCATCCTGGCCGCACTGACCCTCGTCGTCGGCGGCGTGCTGGTCACGTCCTCCGCGGCGCAGGCGCAGAACACCATCTACGTCCAGTCGAAGTTCAACGGCCGGTGCATGACCGCCTCGACCGGCCAGAACGGCGCCGGGGTCATCATGGTCGACTGCCAGAACGCCCTCACCCAGCGCTGGTACTGGGACGGGCTGAAACTGCGCAACGCCGACGGCGGCAGATGCCTCACCGCCGCCTGGGGCAATCTCGACAACGGCGCCCACCTGCAGATGTACGACTGCCAGCCGGGCAACAACGCCTTCCAGATGTTCTACCGCCCCGCCGCCACGACAGCGGAGGTCGGGCGGATCCGGACGTGGCAGTCCGGCAACCGGTGCGTCGAGATCGCGGGCGCGAACTGGTGGAACGGCGCCTCCGTGCAGCTGTGGGACTGCCACGGAGGCGGGCACCAGTACTGGTGGGCCTAGTAGCCCAGAGCGGTCTTGATGTCCTGCTCGACGGCGGCGGTGGTCACGAACAACAGCTCATCGCCGCCCTCGAGCGTGTCGTCCGGCTGCGGCACGATGACCCGCCCGCCCCGCAGGATCGTCACCAGGGCGGCGTCGCGCGGCAGCGTCAGCTCCGAGACCGCACGGCCCGCGAACGGCGTCGCCTCGTCGAGCGTGATCTCCACGAGGTTCGCCTGGCCCTGACGCAACGTCATCAGCCGTACGACGTCACCGATCGTCACGGACTCCTCGACCATGGCGGCCAACAGCCGTGGCGTGGACACGGCCACGTCGACACCCCACGACTCGGTGAAGAGCCATTCGTTCGTCGGGTCGTTCACCCGCGCGATGACGCGACGGACCGCGAACTCCGTCTTGGCCAGGAGCGACACCACGAGGTTGACCTTGTCGTCACCGGTCGCGGCGATCACCACGTCGCACAGGTGCATGCCCGCGTCCTCCAAAGAGGACAGCTCACAGGCGTCGGCCTGCACCCACTCGGCCTGCTCGACGGAGTTCGGGTCGAAGTGCGCCCGGTCCCGTTCGATCAGCATCACCTGGTGCCCGTCCGAGACGAGCTCCTGCGCGATGGAGCGCCCCACGGCCCCCGCGCCGGCGATAGCGACCCGCATCAGCTCTCCTCCGGTGCCTGCAGCGCCGCCGCCGCGACGTCGGTGATCGTGCCGGACAGCGCCGCCACGTAGATGGTGTCGTCGGCCTGCACGACGGTCTTCGCGTCCGGCAGCACGCCCGTGCCGAACCGCATCACGAACGCCACGCGCGCGCCGATCGCTTCCTCGAGCTCGCGCACCGGCCGCCCGACCCAGGCCTCGTCGACCTCGATCGGCAGCACCGCCACGGTCCCGGACGGGTCGCGCCACGCCGTCGCCGCACCTTCGGGCAACAGCATCCGCAGGAACCGGTCGGTCGACCACGGCACCGTCGCCACGGTCGGGATGCCCAGGCGCTCGTACACCGCGGCGCGCTTGTGGTCGTAGATGCGCGCGACGACGTGCTCGACGCCGAACGTCTCACGCGCGACCCGCGCCGAGATGATGTTCGAGTTGTCGCCGCTGGAGACCGCCGCGAACGCGCCCGCGCGCTCGACCCCGGCCTCGATCAGGACATTGCGGTCGAAACCGTTGCCGATGACCTGCTGTCCGTGGAAGTCGCTGCCCAGCCTGCGGAACGACTGCGAATCCTTGTCGATCACGGCGACCTGGTGGTCGAGTCGCTCCAGAGCCCTGGCCAGGGACGCCCCCACCCGGCCACAGCCCATGATCACCACGTGCACGACATGCCTCCTCAGGCGAGCTCTGCGCAGAACCTACCGAGCATTAGCCCGTCCCGGTGAGCGGACCCCTTACGCTCTGCCGGTGTCCAAGCTCGCCACCGCTGCCAAACGCCTCCTGGTAGGACGGCCGTTCCGCAGTGATCGCCTCGCTCACACCCTCCTGCCCAAACGCATCGCCTTGCCCGTGTTCGCCTCCGACGCCATGTCGTCGGTCGCCTACGCGCCGGAAGAGATCTTCCTGATGCTGTCGGTGGCGGGCCTGAGTGCCTACACGATGGCGCCGTGGGTCGGGGTCGCGGTCGTCGTGGTGATGCTCACCGTGGTGGCCAGCTACCGGCAGAACGTCCACGCCTACCCGTCCGGCGGCGGCGACTACGAGGTCGCCACGGTCAACCTCGGCCGCCGAGCCGGGCTCACGGTGGCGAGCGCACTGCTCGTCGACTACATCCTCACGGTCGCGGTGTCGATCTCGGCGGCGATGGCGAACATCGGCTCGGCGATCCCGTTCGTCGCCACCCACAAGGCGGAGTTCGCGGTCACGGCCATCGTGCTGCTGACGGCGGTGAACCTGCGCGGCATCCGCGAGTCCGGCAGCGCGTTCGCCGTCCCGGTCTACGCGTTCATGATCGGTGTCTTCGGCCTGATCGGCTGGGGCCTGTTCCGCGGCTTCGTGCTGGGCGACGACATGCGGGCGGAGAGCTCGGGCCTCGAGATCCACGCCGAGCAGGACCACCTGATGGGCCTCGCGTTCGTGTTCCTGGTGCTGCGGGCGTTCTCGTCCGGCTGCGCCGCCCTCACCGGCGTCGAGGCGATCAGCAACGGCGTGCCCGCGTTCCGCAAGCCCAAGTCCCGCAACGCCGCGACGACGCTGCTGCTGATGGGCACCATCTCGGTCGTCATGCTGATGGGCCTGATCATCCTCGCCCAGCTCACCGACGTGCGGATGGCCGAGTTCCCGCTGCAACAGATCACCAACGCCCCTGCGGGCTACGAGCAGAAGACGATGGTCGCGCAGATCGCGCACGCCGTGTTCGACAACTTCCCGCCCGGCTTCTACTTCATCGCCGGCGTCACCGCGCTGATCCTGGTGCTCGCCGCGAACACGGCGTTCAACGGGTTCCCGGTGCTCGGCTCGATCCTCGCCCAGGACCGCTACCTGCCGCGGCAGCTGCACACCCGCGGCGACCGGCTGGCGTTCTCCAACGGCATCCTGTTCCTGGCCGGCTTCGCGGTCGTGCTGGTGATCGCGTTCGACGCCGAGGTCACCCGGCTGATCCAGCTCTACATCGTCGGTGTGTTCGTGTCGTTCACGCTGAGCCAGCTCGGCATGATCAAGCACTGGCACCGGCTGCTCAAGACCGAGACCGACGCCCAGGCGCGTTCCAGGATGCGGCGCTCGCAGGCGATCAACACGTTCGGTCTCGCGCTGACCGCGACCGTGCTGATCATCGTGCTGATCACCAAGTTCACCAAGGGCGCGTGGATCGCCATCGCCGCGATGGCCGCCATCTACGCGTTGATGACGGCGATCCGCAAGCACTACGACACCGTCGCCGAGGAGCTGCGCAAGCAGGAGCGCGTGCGCACGATGCCCGCGCGCAACCACGCGATGGTGCTCGTGTCCAAACTGCACATGCCGACGTTGCGCGCGTTGTCCTACGCGAAGGCCGTGCGTCCGGACGTGCTGGAGGCCGTCACGGTCAACGTCGACGACGGCGACACGCGCAAGCTCGTCGCGGAGTGGGAGAAGGAGAACTTCAAGATCCCGCTGAAGGTGATCGAGTCCCCCTACCGGGAGATCACCAAGCCCGTTCTCGACTACGTCAAGCGAGTCAAGTCGGACAACCCGCGCGACGTTGTTACCGTGTTCATTCCGGAGTACGTGGTCGGCCACTGGTGGGAGCAGCTGCTGCACAACCAGAGCGCGTTGCGGCTCAAGGGAAGGCTGCTTTTCCAGCCGGGAGTGATGGTGACCAGTGTCCCGTGGCAGCTCGAATCCTCGGTGAAGGTCAAGGACAAGGACGTCATCGCGCCCGGCGCTGTCCGAAGGGGACTTGACGACCGATGAGCACGACCAAGGAAGACTGGACCGGACGCAAGTTCGAAGTAGAGGTAGGGCCCGTCGCACACGGCGGGCACTTCATCGCACGGCACGAGGGGCGCGTTCTGTTCGTGCGGCACGCGCTGCCCGGCGAACGCGTCGTGGTGTCGGTGTACGAGGACAACGGCGGCTCGTTCTGCCGTGCGGACGCCGTGGAGATCCTGCAGGCGTCACCGGACCGCGTCGAGGCGCCGTGCCCGTTCAGCGGCCCCGGGATGTGTGGTGGCTGCGACTTCCAGCACGTCTCGTGGGACGCGCAACGGGCGCTGAAGGCCGACGTCGTCCGCGAGCAGCTGTCGAGGCTCGCCAAGATCGAACGCGACGTGGTCGTGGAGGCGCTGCCGGGCGGGCCGCTGGAGTGGCGGACCCGGATCCGGATGGCCGTCGGCCGCGACGGCAGGCCGGGTTTCCGCGGCCTGCGTTCCCACGATGTGATCCCGGTCGACCACTGTGTGATCTCCCGGCCGGGCATGGTCGAGGCGGTGACCGACCGAAAGTGGCGGGCGCAGGAGCTCACGATCGTCCAGGACGGTGACGGCAACCGTCATGTGGGTGAGGTGCGAGGCCGACACACCACACGACGCGCCGGAACGGGTACCGCCGTCGAGACCGCCGCCCAACGAAAGTGGCGAGTTTCCGCCGATGGTTTCTGGCAGGTCCACCCGGCCGCCGCGGACACGTTCGCGTCCGTCGTGGGGGAGTGGGCCGCGGCCGAGCCCGGGCAGCGCGCGTGGGACCTCTACGGCGGTGCGGGCCTCTTCGCGTCGGTGCTCGGACGGCAGGTCGGCGAAAGCGGATCCGTGCTGGTCGTGGAGTCTTTCCCCGGTGCCGTGGAGGACGGCAGGCGCAACCTCCGGCGGATGTCCCAGGTGGAGTGGGTCGCGGACAAGGTGGAGCTCGCCGTCACGCGCAAGCTCCCCGTCGAGGACCCGCACGTCGTGGTGCTCGACCCCCCTCGCAAGGGGGCGGGCAAGGTCGTTGTGGCTGAAGTCGCACGACGCCGTCCGCAGCGGGTCGTCTACGTCGCCTGCGACCCCGCCGCACTGGCACGCGACCTGGCCGAATTCACAGTTCAGGGGTACCGGCTCGCGGAGCTGCGGGCGTTCGACGCGTTCCCGATGACCCACCACATGGAGTGCATCGCGCTGCTCGTACCTGAGACGAGCTGAGGCTGCGTCTCAGACGCGTCTCCGTAGACTGAGCCGAAGTCTTCAGGAGTGAGGTGGGCGTGGTGACCCTGCTGGAGTCCGTGCACGGACCAGCTGATCTGAAACGGATGGACGAGGCGCAGCTGTCGCAGCTGTGTGAGGAGATCCGGCGTTTCCTGGTCGACAAGGTGTCCAAGACGGGCGGGCACCTGGGCCCGAACCTGGGTGTCGTCGAACTGACCCTGGCGCTGCAC
Organism: Lentzea sp. HUAS TT2; assembly: GCF_051853195.1. Lineage (NCBI taxonomy): Bacteria > Bacillati > Actinomycetota > Actinomycetes > Pseudonocardiales > Pseudonocardiaceae > Lentzea > Lentzea sp. HUAS TT2. Next base: position 5,062,597 of record NZ_CP196667.1, read on the forward strand.
CGGGTCTTCGACTCGCCGCAGGACCCGATCGTGTTCGACACCGGTCACCAGTCGTACGTGCACAAGATCGTCACGGGCCGCCGTGACGGCTTCGACCGGCTGCGCAAGCAGGGCGGCATGTCGGGCTACCCGTCGCGGTCGGAGTCCGAGCACGACGTGCAGGAGAGCTCGCACGCCTCGACAGCGCTGTCCTACGCGGACGGTCTGGCCAAGGCGAAGCAGATCAACGGCGCACACGGTCACGTGGTCGCCGTTGTCGGTGACGGCGCGCTGACCGGCGGTATGTGCTGGGAGGCGTTGAACAACATCGCGGCGGACAAGACGCGTCCGGTCGTGATCGTGGTCAACGACAACGGCCGCTCGTACTCGCCGACGATCGGTGGTCTCGCCGACCACCTGTCGTCGTTGCGGCTGCGTCCCGGCTACGAGCGCGTGCTGGAGAAGGGCAAGAGCGCGCTGCAGCAGACGCCGTTCTTCGGCAAGCCCCTCTACGCCGCGCTGCACGCCGCCAAGCGCGGCATCAAGGACGCCCTGGCCCCGCAGGCGATGTTCGAGGACCTCGGCCTGAAGTACATCGGCCCGGTCGACGGGCACGACATGGCGACGCTGGAGTCCGCACTGCAGCGCGCGAAGTCGTTCGGCGGCCCGGTGATCGTGCACGCGGTCACCCGCAAGGGCATGGGGTTCGCGCCGGCCGAGAACCACGAGGCCGACCAGATGCACGCCACCGGCGTCATCGACCCGATCACCGGCGAGGACGTCAAGCCGTCCAGCCGGACCTGGACGCACGTGTTCTCCGACGCGCTGGTGCAGGTCGGCCGCGAGCGCTCCGACGTCGTGGCGATCACCGCCGCGATGCAGGGGCCGACCGGTCTCGACCCGTTCGCCAAGGCGTACCCGGAGCGCTTCTTCGACGTCGGCATCGCCGAGCAGCACGCGCTGACCTCGGCCGCCGGCCTCGCCATCGGTGGTCTGCACCCGATCGTGGCCGTCTACGCGACGTTCCTGAACCGGGCGTTCGACCAGCTGCTGATGGACGTCGCGCTGCACAAGCAGGGCGTCACGGTCGTGCTCGACCGCGCCGGCGTGACCGGCCCGGACGGCGCTTCGCACCACGGCATGTGGGACATGTCGATCCTCGGCGTCATCCCCGGTGTGCACGTGGCGGCGCCGCGGGACGCCGGCACGCTGGTCGAGGAGCTGCGCGAGGCCGTCGAGATCTCGGACGCGCCGTCGGTGATCCGCTACCCGAAGGCCTCGGTCGGCCCGGACCTGCCCGCGCTGGAACGCGTCGGGTCCGTGGACGTGCTGCGGCGCTCGGGCAACGACGTGCTGCTGGTGACGGTCGGCGCGTTGGGCGGGCTCGGTCTCGAGGCCGCGCAACGGCTGGAGGACCAGGGCATCGGCGTGACGGTCGTCGACCCGCGGTGGATCTACCCGATGTCGGTGGACCTCGTGGAGATGGCGGCGTCGCACAAGCTCGTGGTGACGGTCGAGGACGGTGGCCGCCACGGTGGCTTCGGTTCCTCGTTCGCCGCCGCGCTGCGCGATGCCGACGTCGACGTGCCGTTGCGGGACATCGCTCTGCCGCAACAGTTCCACGACCACGGTGAGCGTGGCGAGGTGCTGGCGTTGCTGGGCATCACCGCACAGGACGTCGCGCGGCGCGTGACGGAGTGGGCCGCTCGCCTGGAGTGCCTGCCCGTCGAAATTGACGAGCACGTCGAGAAGTAGGTCGGCTACCCTCCCCCTCACGCCCGCTTTTTTGCGGCCCGGCAGGTCTCCCTGGTCAGGGTCCCGCGATCGAGGCGGGTGTTGGGTGCCTTAGAAGCATCAGGTTCGATCCCTGAAACCACGACCCCGGTCGCACACGGGGGCACGGAGCTTTGCGAGTCCCTTGTGGACTCCCGTTCCCCGCCCCGCCGGCCGGGGTCGTGGTCTGCCTGGACGTGTGGGGGAAGCTGTGAAGAAGACGTTGTACCCGTGGGAGCGGGCAGTCCGGTTCGACCACGGGGTGCTCGTCGGTGAGCTCGGTCCCGGTCGTCATCGGGTGCCCTGGCGTGCCGTGTTGCGCCACGTCGACATCCGGCCGCGCACGATGAGCCCGGCCGCTCAGGACGTGCCGACCGCCGACGGCGTTCTGGTGCGCGTGACCGTTGTGGTGCGCTGGGCCGTGTCGTCGCCAACGGCGTTCGTCGTGGAGTCGGCGTCTCCCGAGGACGAGCTCTACACGGCCGTGCAGCTCGCATTGCGCGGTGCGGTGGTGACGCGCGCGCACTCTGCTGTTGATCCTGAGCGCCAGGTCATCGCGGCCGAGGTGCTGGCGGCGGTCGCCGCTCGCGCCGCGGAGCTCGGCATCTCGGTGTCGGACGTGGCCGTGCGTGACGTCGTCATGCCCGGTGAGCTGCGGCGGGCCGCGCTGGTCGAACTGGTGGCGGCCGCCGAGGGGCGTGCGGCCCTGGAGCGGGCGCGAGGCGAGACGGCGGCGCTGCGGTCGTTGCTGAACGCGGCTCGCCTGGCAGAGGAGCACCCGGCGTTGCTGGAGATCCGCGCACTTCAGACCGCCTCCACGGTCGTCGTCGACAGGCCTGCACGCAGGCGGTGAAGGTGTCGTTAAGCGCCCTCTCAGGTGAATGTGGCACCTTTGAGGCGTGCGGATTCTGGTAGTCGAGGACGAGGCGCCTCTGGCCGACGCGATCGCTCGCGGCCTGAGGCGCGAAGGTATGGCCGTGGACGTCGCCTACGACGGCGAGAGCGGGCACGAGAAGTCGACCGTCACGCGGTACGACGTGGTTGTGCTCGACCGCGACCTGCCGGGGATGTCCGGTGACGAACTGTGCAAGGAGATCCTCAGCTCCGGCGCGCTCACCAGGGTCATGATGCTGACGGCGAGCGGGTCCATCGAGGACCGCGTGTCCGGGCTGTCACTGGGTGCGGACGACTACCTCGCGAAGCCGTTCGCGTTCCCCGAACTGGTCGCGCGCGTACGGGCGTTGGCCCGGCGCGCGACTCCCGCGACGCCACCGTTGCTCGCCGCTCAGGACGTGGAGCTGGACCCGGCGCGGCGCACGGTGTCGCGCGGCGGGCAGCCGATCGAGCTGACCCGCAAGGAGTTCGGCGTCCTCGAGGTGCTGCTCGCGGCCAAGGGGTCGGTCGTCAGCAGCGAGGAGCTGCTCGAGCGCGTGTGGGACGAGAACGCAGACCCGTTCACCACGACCGTGCGCGTAACTGTGATGACGTTGCGCAAGAAGCTCGGGGAACCGGGCATCATCGACACCGTCGTCGGTTCCGGCTACCGGGTGCCGAGTGCTTCGAACGGATCTGCTGAGGACTGACCTATGCGAAGGCGCGGACCAGGGCTTCGCCTTCGGATCACGCTCCTGACCACCGCGCTCGTCGCTGTGGTCAGCGCTGTTCTGCTGTTCCTCGGGTGGACGCTGGTCGGGCGGGTCTTCGACTCGTCGCCCTCGTTCCCCTCCGACACCCAGGTGACGGTCGACGGCGTCAACGTCACCGTGAAGGTG